>OZ220224.1:0-2500 GCA_964291485.2 uncultured Kistimonas sp.
GATTGAAGTCTGCAACTCGACTTCATGAAGTCGGAATCGCTAGTAATCGTGAATCAGAATGTCACGGTGAATACGTTCCCGGGCCTTGTACACACCGCCCGTCACACCATGGGAGTGGGTTGCTCCAGAAGTGGCTAGTCTAACCTTCGGGAGGACGGTCACCACGGAGTGATTCATGACTGGGGTGAAGTCGTAACAAGGTAGCCCTAGGGGAACCTGGGGCTGGATCACCTCCTTAATCGAAATTCTCATTTCGGGTAAGCGTCCACACGAATTGCTTGATTGGATAACAACGTTAAGTTGATTGTCCTTTCATTTGTTCTTTAAAAATTTGGAATCTGAAAATTTTACTGTTGCTGAGCACTCTCAAGCAAACGATCTGGCGATCGTAAGTAAATCCAACGCACTAAGGTAGCGTTGGTCTAGGCGTTTGATCATCAAGATGATCCTGGCTTAATGAAAGTAACTTCGGTTGCTAAATTAATACAGAAATTGTTTTGGGTTATATGGTCAAGTGACTAAGCGTGCACGGTGGATGCCTTGGCAGTCAGAGGCGATGAAGGACGTTGTAACCTGCGAAATGCATCGGGGAGCTGGTAAACGAGCTTTGATCCGATGATGTCCGAATGGGGAAACCCACCTGTCGTAAGGCAGGTATCCCTTTCCTGAATACATAGGGATTGGGAGGCGAACCCGGGGAACTGAAACATCTAAGTACCCGGAGGAAAAGAAATCAACCGAGATTCCGTCAGTAGCGGCGAGCGAACGCGGATTAGCCCTTAAGCACTTTCAGGTTTAGCAGAACACGCTGGGAAGCGTGGCCATAGTGGGTGATAGCCCCGTATGCGAAAGGCCTGATAGTGTGAAAACGAGTAGGACGGGACACGTGTTATCCTGTCTGAACATGGGGGGACCATCCTCCAAGGCTAAATACTCCTGACTGACCGATAGTGAACCAGTACCGTGAGGGAAAGGCGAAAAGAACCCCGTTGAGGGGAGTGAAATAGACCCTGAAACCGTGTACGTACAAGCAGTGGGAGCCGTTTTCGGACGGTGACTGCGTACCTTTTGTATAATGGGTCAGCGACTTACTTTCAGTGGCAAGCTTAACCGCATAGGGGAGGCGTAGGGAAACCGAGTCTTAATAGGGCGTTTTAGTCGCTGGGAGTAGACCCGAAACCGGGCGATCTATCCATGGGCAGGTTGAAGGTTGAGTAACATCAACTGGAGGACCGAACCGACTACCGTTGAAAAGTTAGCGGATGACCTGTGGATCGGAGTGAAAGGCTAATCAAGCCCGGAGATAGCTGGTTCTCCTCGAAAGCTATTTAGGTAGCGCCTCGTATCTCACCCACGGGGGTAGAGCACTGTGTCGGCTAGGGGCCCATCCCGGGTTACCAAACCGATGCAAACTCCGAATACCGTGGAGTGCAATTACGGGAGACAGACGGCGGGTGCTAACGTCCGTCGTCAAGAGGGCAACAACCCAGACCGCCAGCTAAGGTCCCAAAGTATGGTTAAGTGGGAAACGATGTGGAAAGGCCCAGACAGCCAGGAGGTTGGCTTAGAAGCAGCCACCCTTTAAAGAAAGCGTAATAGCTCACTGGTCGAGTCGGTCTGCGCGGAAGATGTAACGGGGCTCAAACCATACACCGAAGCTGCGGATTCAGTACAGTTTACTGTGCTGGGTGGTAGAGGAGCGTTCTGTAAGCCGATGAAGGTCAAGCTGAAAGGCAGGCTGGAGGTATCAGAAGTGCGAATGCTGACATGAGTAACGATAAAGGGGGTGAGAAGCCCCCTCGCCGGAAGACCAAGGGTTCCTGCGCAACGCTAATCGGCGCAGGGTGAGTCGGCCCCTAAGGTGAGGTCGAAAGACGTAATCGATGGGAAACGGGTTAATATTCCCGTACCGGTTGTAACTGCGATGGAGTGACGGAGAAGGGTAGGCCGGCCTGGCGATGGTTGTCCAGGTTTAAGGCAGTAGGCAGTGGGACCAGGCAAATCCGGTTTCATAATGCTGAGAGCTGATGACGAGGTCACTAAGGTGACTGAAGTGGTTGATCCCATGCTTCCAGGAAAACCTTCTAAGCGTCAGGTTACAAACGACCGTACCCCAAACCGACACAGGTGGTCAGGTAGAGAATACCAAGGCGCTTGAGAGAACTCGGGTGAAGGAACTAGGCAAAATGGCACCGTAACTTCGGGAGAAGGTGCGCCGCTGATGGTGATGGGACTTGCTCCTTAAGCTGTCGGCGGTCGAAGATACCAGGTGGCTGCGACTGTTTATTAAAAACACAGCACTGTGCTAACACGAAAGTGGACGTATACGGTGTGACGCCTGCCCGGTGCCGGAAGGTTAATTGATGGGGTTAGCTTAGGCGAAGCTCTTGATCGAAGCCCCGGTAAACGGCGGCCGTAACTATAACGGTCCTAAGGTAGCGAAATTCCTTGTCGGGTAAGTTCCGACCTGCACGAATGGCGTAACGATGGCCACGCTGTC
>OZ220224.1:12500-275000 GCA_964291485.2 uncultured Kistimonas sp.
TCAACTGGAGGACCGAACCGACTACCGTTGAAAAGTTAGCGGATGACCTGTGGATCGGAGTGAAAGGCTAATCAAGCCCGGAGATAGCTGGTTCTCCTCGAAAGCTATTTAGGTAGCGCCTCGTATCTCACCCACGGGGGTAGAGCACTGTGTCGGCTAGGGGCCCATCCCGGGTTACCAAACCGATGCAAACTCCGAATACCGTGGAGTGCAATTACGGGAGACAGACGGCGGGTGCTAACGTCCGTCGTCAAGAGGGCAACAACCCAGACCGCCAGCTAAGGTCCCAAAGTATGGTTAAGTGGGAAACGATGTGGAAAGGCCCAGACAGCCAGGAGGTTGGCTTAGAAGCAGCCACCCTTTAAAGAAAGCGTAATAGCTCACTGGTCGAGTCGGTCTGCGCGGAAGATGTAACGGGGCTCAAACCATACACCGAAGCTGCGGATTCAGTACAGTTTACTGTGCTGGGTGGTAGAGGAGCGTTCTGTAAGCCGATGAAGGTCAAGCTGAAAGGCAGGCTGGAGGTATCAGAAGTGCGAATGCTGACATGAGTAACGATAAAGGGGGTGAGAAGCCCCCTCGCCGGAAGACCAAGGGTTCCTGCGCAACGCTAATCGGCGCAGGGTGAGTCGGCCCCTAAGGTGAGGTCGAAAGACGTAATCGATGGGAAACGGGTTAATATTCCCGTACCGGTTGTAACTGCGATGGAGTGACGGAGAAGGGTAGGCCGGCCTGGCGATGGTTGTCCAGGTTTAAGGCAGTAGGCAGTGGGACCAGGCAAATCCGGTTTCATAATGCTGAGAGCTGATGACGAGGTCACTAAGGTGACTGAAGTGGTTGATCCCATGCTTCCAGGAAAACCTTCTAAGCGTCAGGTTACAAACGACCGTACCCCAAACCGACACAGGTGGTCAGGTAGAGAATACCAAGGCGCTTGAGAGAACTCGGGTGAAGGAACTAGGCAAAATGGCACCGTAACTTCGGGAGAAGGTGCGCCGCTGATGGTGATGGGACTTGCTCCTTAAGCTGTCGGCGGTCGAAGATACCAGGTGGCTGCGACTGTTTATTAAAAACACAGCACTGTGCTAACACGAAAGTGGACGTATACGGTGTGACGCCTGCCCGGTGCCGGAAGGTTAATTGATGGGGTTAGCTTAGGCGAAGCTCTTGATCGAAGCCCCGGTAAACGGCGGCCGTAACTATAACGGTCCTAAGGTAGCGAAATTCCTTGTCGGGTAAGTTCCGACCTGCACGAATGGCGTAACGATGGCCACGCTGTCTCCACCCGAGACTCAGTGAAATTGAAATCGCTGTTAAGATGCAGTGTATCCGCGGCTAGACGGAAAGACCCCGTGAACCTTTACTACAGCTTCACAGTGGACCTTGATATGACTTGTGTAGGATAGCTGGGAGGCTATGAAACCCGGACGCCAGTCTGGGTGGAGCCAATCTTGAAATACCAGCCTGGTCATGTTGGGGTTCTAACCTGGCGCCATTACCTGGCGTGGGGACATTGTGTGGTGGGTAGTTTGACTGGGGCGGTCTCCTCCCAAAGAGTAACGGAGGAGCACGAAGGTGCGCTAAGTACGGTCGGACATCGTACGGTTAGTGTAAAGGCACAAGCGCGCTTGACTGCGAGAGGTACATCTCGAGCAGGTACGAAAGTAGGTCTTAGTGATCCGGTGGTTCTGTATGGAAGGGCCATCGCTCAACGGATAAAAGGTACTCCGGGGATAACAGGCTGATACCGCCCAAGAGTTCACATCGACGGCGGTGTTTGGCACCTCGATGTCGGCTCATCACATCCTGGGGCTGAAGCCGGTCCCAAGGGTATGGCTGTTCGCCATTTAAAGTGGTACGCGAGCTGGGTTTAGAACGTCGTGAGACAGTTCGGTCCCTATCTGCCGTGGACGTTGGAAGTTTGAGAAGAGCTGCTCCTAGTACGAGAGGACCGGAGTGGACGAACCACTGGTGTTCGGGTTGTTTCGCCAGAAGCATTGCCCGGTAGCTACGTTCGGACGGGATAACCGCTGAAAGCATCTAAGCGGGAAGCCCCCTTCAAGATGAGACTTCCCTGGACCTTCGAGGTCCCTGAAGAGCCGTCCAAGACCAGGACGTTGATAGGCTGGGTGTGTAAGCGTTGTGAGGCGTTGAGCTAACCAGTACTAATGACTCGTGCGGCTTGACCATATAACGCCAAAGCGATTTGAACGCCAACGACACAGATCGTTGAGAGTGTGTAGCGCAGTAAATTCAACAGATTCCGGAGAGAGTGAAAGGCGATTCAATCAACGAATCAACATTCATTGTCTCAACCAGTTTTGTCTGGCGACCATAGAGTATTGGCCCCACCTGATCCCATCCCGAACTCAGCAGTGAAACGATACATCGCCGATGGTAGTGTGGGGTCTCCCCATGTGAGAGTAGGTCATCGCCAGGCTTTAATTGAGAAAACCCTGATCAGGCAACTGGTCAGGGTTTTTGCTTTGGGTCGTAAAACTTTTTAGCTCACTTCTCACTTCTCACTTCTTACTTCTTTTGCTTCATTGAAACTAAATTCCTTAGTTTAAAATCGAGAAAGCTTTGTGCTTTCGTGTTGGACATGGGGTTGACTAAATTCAGCCACTCCCTCATTGGGTGAACGTAATAATTCAGCTCAACTTATACCAATTGCTTTTCCCAACTGAGGTTTAATCCTCTGTGGCCTGTGCTGCGTTGCTCGGAGAAATTGCCAGGTTTCCTTTGTAGGTCGATTTGTGAAGGAAGCCGACGTTGTATGCCGGTAGAACATTGGCTTGCATGTGAACCGAGCTAAATTAATCAGGCAACAGACTGCCTGTTCAAAGCAAACCTAGCCAGTGTTCCAGATCATAGATAGTTATAACGTAGCTAGAAAAAATGACTGGTATTACTCCTTTAGGGGGCATCAATTTCATGAAGTTTAACTGCGAAAGTTAGGTTGAAGTTTCATTTAATAAATACTGCTGGCTGGTTAAGACATTTCAGGCTTTACACGACTTTGGTTTGGAGCAACCAAATCCAGAAGCCACTATAAGGTCTGAACGAAGAATGCTCAGGATTTATGGAAATGAACCCAGACACTAATATCAAGAATTCAAAATAAGGGAGTGCAGAATACTCCCCAAAAGAAAAGTTAGCGAAACGCGGGGGAATAGAGGACTGGCTGATTCGCTCTGGCTTGGATTACAAATCTGAACTGTCGCTTCTTGCCTTCAAAGACAGGGTTATACCAGAAGGCTGTGTATTCCGCGAATTCCCCTTCATCCTCTAACATCTGGATAGCAATATCATAGCCATTGTCATCGACCGGGATCTCATTGACGACGAGAGGCGCCCATTCCTTCCCATCCTCGCTACTTTCAATGCTGATCAAGGGTTTATGCAGGTTAATTAAACCGGGGCCCACATCCTGCCATTTGAAAGCCCAGTAGCCTTCTTCATTGCTATAGGCGTGCTTATATTCAGGAGCAGTCAGTACTGAACGGATGGATTCATTTGGCTCAACAGCATCAGGCACAAACTGTCGGGTCTTCAGTGTGTATTCCTGGGTGTCTGGCAGATCACGAACGTTATCTGAACCCTGAAGGAGACCATCCACCAGATTAACCGCATGCCCGGTTATAACTGGCTGGGTATATTTGCCATATATGGTATGGCCACCTTCGTAATACTGGATTGCATATTCTTCCGGTGTCGTCATGTACCCGGTATAACCATTGGCAAGACTCGATACCATGACGTGGTGGATGGATTGGCCATGATTTTCATAGATTTCCCGAACGCCGTCTTCTATCCGCTTGCCAGATTCGGCAGTGATTTCATAAGGCAGTGGGATGATTGCCATATAGCCAATCTGGAAGGCCTGGAACAGGACTGTCCTTGGGAATGAATCTTTGGGTTCCAGAATTCTCTGTATCGAATCAAAACCGAGTATACGACGCTCTCCATTACAGTTATTGGTAAAGAATGTACGACGTGATCCCTGCTTGAAGAAAGGAAGGTATCCGATAACCGGTGACGTGTGCTCAAAGGGAGCGGCAGCAAGAGTATTACCAGCAGCCGCTTCCTCGCAGATACTGGCGTCGCCATAGGTATTGTTGTTTCTGATATCCAACTCGCGGGTTGCTGTGCGGAGAGATAGGGTATCAGAGAGTTCCGTGTCCAGTGACTGGAACAGATTCCAGGCGTGTTTGGCGATGCCCTTGCCGACACGGCGCGATTCAATTTGCCCCAGCATTTCCAGGCGGGATGCGGGTGCCATATCTCCGTGGGTACCTTCGAATGCACCAAATACAACGCCCTGTTCTGTATTGTACGCCTGTTCAATAGCCCACTTCACATCGTTTTGAATATAAGCCCAGATATCTGCATTGAAGAAAGGATCACGCTCAGGTACCCCTGTGCCGTGTATGGAGAAGCTGGCAAAAGCTCCGGCAGGCTTGTAGGTGCCATCTTCCTCTTGTGTATCTATACGTACCATGTAAAGCGCAGGGTTGATGGCATGGAAGGCATCGCTGGCCGTATCAGCAAGATTTTCTGTTGTATCGTTATTCAGATACGGCTCAAGTGAACGGTTCCTGGTCCATCCCCACACATCAGTGCGTCCTGTAGCGATTTTGGCGGGTTTTTGTGAGTCATACGCTTCGATGATGGCCGTTGAGAGTTGTTCAACCAGGAAGTCAAAGTAGACCGGATCAAAGCCATCCTTATGGGAAGCATGTTTGTTATAGAAAGCACTGCCAAGGTATTGGCCAGGGCCGGAGTGCGTGTGTGTGGCTGTTATGGCGAGGTTGGCTGCATCAATGTCGGTCTTCTGGGCGACGACTTCTGCCACTTTGCCCTGAAGGATGCGTGAGCCTGCAAGTAAATCGGTTTGCACGATGGCTAGTGCATTACCTTCAGCATCTTTCAGGTAGAAGGCGCGTGCCGCCAGTCGATTACGGAATCCCTCACCGGTGGTTGACCACATGGAGTAGCCTGCGCGAGGGAGTCCGGGAGGAGGAGTGATATCGGCATGAGCAACACCTGCAGTCAGTTGCCCGGTTGAGGACTTCTGCTGAGCTTCGGTATAGGTGACACGGTATGTTTCAGTATTGGCGCAGCCGGAGATGAATAAGACGGCAAAAAGCAGTGCGGGTAATTGCTGCCGAAGTCGTACGAATCCTGTCATGACATGTCCAGTATTATTATTTGTTGTACTTTGGTACTACTTTATAGCAGTCATGGCGGTGTTCCAATAACACTATCGCCATCAAAAAGAGGCATATTAGCCAGTGTATTGTTTGTGAGGCAGGGAAATCCGATCATGGCAGGAATCCTTTCCATACCATGAAGCGGTGTATGTGAGCGGGTTGCTCTAGGCCAGCTGGCAAAGCGGGATACATTCTGGCTGCGCAGCTCTTGGGCCCAGCCAGCGATAGATTTCAGTCTGTTCGGGCGGACAGGAGGCGCAGCCTTTGTTACAGCCCAGTGTCTCCTTGCAGACGCGACCTTTTCTGATCCAGTGACTCAGCATGCCCCGGAGGGCATCCGGGCTGCTTTTGAAGTGCTTGGCCAGATCGGCCAGGCTGACCTGGCCCTGCTCGGCCAGGTAGTTTTTCAGAGGTATCAACATTACGAGCTACAGCAACTATTACCAGAGGTGACTGTTACCGGCACTTTGTTGTCCATTTCGATGCTGCCGAACCGGCGCAGACCAATGATGACTGCGATGAACGCTGCAAGCATACCAGCGATCCAGCTGGTCGCGCTGACAGGGCTCTGGGTCCAGATAGACGCCTGGTAGTACAGCGTGGCGGCCAGGTAGCCCATGAAGAAGGTCCATGAGCCGATGAAGACCGTCCAGCGCATGTTGGTTTCCCGATAAATCGCACCCAGTGCCGCAACGCAGGGTGTGTACAGGAGAATCAGGAGCAGATAGGCGATAGCAGCCGACTTGGTAGCGAACAGCTCTTGCATAACGCTCAGGTTGGTTGCAGCCATGCCCTGTTCCTCAGCGACGGCACCACTGTCAGAAATAACACCGATTTCGATACCCAGGGGATCAGCCAGGCTGTCACCAATGGCTGCCAGGTTTTCCGGAACAGTTGCCATGGCTTCTCGGATACCGCCCCAGAGGCTGTAGTCCGCTGCGTCCTCCGCAGAGGAAGCGCCAGCCAGCTGGCTATACATCGCATCCAGCGTACCGACAACGGCCTCCTTCGCAAAAATACCCGTAAAGATACCCACAGCAGCCGGCCAGTTTTCTTCAGTCATGCCCATCGGTGAGAAGACAGGTGTAATGGTACGACCAACTTCACTCAGTACGGATTTGTCTGTGTTCTCATTGCCAAAGGTGCCATCCGTACCCATGGAGTTAAGCACGCCCAGAACGGTTACAACGATGACGATGACCTTACCTGCGCCCAGGATAAAGACCTTCAGACGATCCCAGGTACGCAGTAGCACCTGCTTGGCCAGCGGACGATGGTAGTCTGGCAGTTCCATAATGAACGGGCTGGTTTCACCGGGCAGCAGGGTACGTTTCATGATCACGGCTGTCAGTACGGCGACAGCGATACCGATCAGGTAAAGCGCGAATACCACGTTCTGGCCGTTATAGGGGAAGAACGCTGCTGCGAACAGGGTATAGACCGGCAGACGTGCACCACAGGACATGAACGGTGCCATCATGATTGAGAGCATCCGGTCACGCGGGTTTTCCATGGTGCGCGCACCCATAATCGATGGTACGTTACACCCGAAGCCAACCAGCAGGGCGACAAACGATTTGCCCGGCAGACCGATTGCATTCATGGCTCGGTCAATAACGAACGCTGCCCGGGCCATGTAGCCGGAATCTTCCAGAATGGACAGAAACAGGAACAGGCAGGCAATGACCGGAATAAAGGTTGAAACGGTCTGAATACCCGCGCCAACGCCATCTGCCAGCAGGGTAATCATGAATTCCGGGGCGCCCATGCTGCTCAGGACATAACGGCCGCCATCAACCAGTACGGTACCGGTGAAAATATCAAAGAAATCAATAAATGCACTGCCTACCTGAATGGTAAACAGGAACATGAGGTACATCACACCCAGAAATATAGGCAGCCCAAGTACGCGGTTCAGGACAATAGCATCAATCTTTGCACTGATGGTCTTGGATAATGTGCCACGACGCTCAAGCACCTGAGAGGTGATATTACTGATGAACTTGTAGCGTGCATCCGCGATCAGGATATCGGCATCTTCACCGCAGGCTTCTTCCAGTGCCGTGCGACGGCAGTTAACGGCACACAGCATGTCGCTGTCGAGCCACTGTTCCAGATCGCTGTCGCCTTCCAGCAGTTTCAGTGCCAGCCACTCGGGCTCGACACGGTTTTGTGTAGCTACAGGTGCCAGTTGCTCTGCCAGCTGGCTGATTGCCTGCTGCAGATTTTCTGATGGAACGGTGTTGTGTTGCACGACCGCAGCGGGGTTTTTAACCGTCCGGTTGATAACTTCCTGAAGCTCCTCAATCCCTTTGCTGCGGCTGGCCACGACCGGTACGACCGGGCAGCCCAGCAGGCGTTCCAGGTTGTCGGCATCCAGTTCCATGCCCTTGTCTTTCAGCATGTCCATCATGTTGAGGACAACCACGACCGGCTGCTTCATTTCCAGCAACTGGGTAGTCAGGTACAGGTTACGCTCGAAGTTGGAAGCATCGACGATATTGATGATCAGGTCAGCATGGCCGGCGAGCACGTAATCACGGGCAATGCGTTCATCAAGGGAAACATCTTCACTGATGACATCCAGGGAATAGGTGCCGGGAAGATCCACCAGGGTAATGTGCTTACCGTGGAACTGGTATTCACCGGTCTTCTTTTCCACAGTCACGCCCGGCCAGTTGCCCACACGCTGACGGGCGCCGGTCATGGCGTTGAAGAGACTGGTTTTTCCCGCGTTCGGGTTGCCGACAACGGCGACTGTAAAGGAATCAGACATCTTACTGGGATACCTCGACAATACGTGCTTCTTCACGGCGCAGGCTCAATTGGAAGCCGCGCAGCTCCAGCTCAATGGGATCGCCCAGTGGGGCGACGCGGCAGACCTTGAAGGTGGTGCCGGGGGTCATGCCCATAGTGAGCAGTTTGCGTCGGTAGGTACGCTGTTTGGAGGCAAAGCCGGTGATGGTGCCGGTGTCTCCAACGGTCAGGTCGCCCAGTGTCAACGTCATAGAATGGTGATCCTCCCGCAGTAGCTGACCCCCCTCAGGGGTCAAAGCGAATTGCGAATGTTGTAACAATTAAGAATCATTATCATTTTTTAGTAAAAAAATATCATTGATCATCATCAATAACCGATAAGTGGTTATGTTTTGATCAATGACTAGTCACCTTGTACATCTAATCCCATTTGCCAGGGCTTTGGCATCGGTGTATGCCGATGTATTGTACGGTTATGTACTCTAGAGCCTGCCGCAAAGATGCTTAATAGCAGACAGGGTGACTATAAAAAGACCTTCAGTTGCCATGGCGACTGACTAACCCTATGCAGATTCCGTAATGCTGTATAAGTATGGTGAAAAGTGACTCTGTTTGGCGGGATTTTTAGAGAAAGAACTCAAGTATTTTTATCTGGTAACCAATCATCCGGTTATATGAATGGTCAGATGTGACCGCGGTATTTCCATTTTTCTCTGTCTTGCTTGTGTAAGCTCACACAGTCCTGTTCATTACCCATATTAAAGGTAGTGTTGCTGGTATAAAAACAGATATTTATGTTAGTTCAACTGCTTATTTTTCCCCCTGCTATGAACTTTATGCCCTGCATTTGCTTCTTAGTATTGAAAAAAATGCATCTAATAGAGGAATGGGTTATATGGAAAAAAAAGCAGCTTTACCTGGAGCAGGGGGAGGCGCACGTAGAGGAACTGAAAGCGGTGATGCCACGCTAGCAGGTGCCATTGGAGGAGTAAGCCTTGAAGGAACGTCAGCAGGATACAGAAGTGTTAGAAGAAAGCAGTCAGCTGATTCTTCTCCTCAGTTGACAAGGCAGGCTTCCAGTTCTGGTAAATCGAAAACGCCATCACGAGAAGTAGGGTTTTCTAAAGTGTCAGGTTTTAAAATATATGAGAAGTTTCTTGAGGGTAATAAGAGCGATGTAATAAATGCGGTGCAGGTATTAGACAATAACGTAATAATAAGTGAACAACCTCTGGAAGATGATTACACGTCAGAATTTGAAAATTACATTGTCGAAGTTATTGCTAAAGGTTCATTTTCACAGGTGTTGGGAATAAAGAAGAAATCACAGGAATTGAATATAAGCAAAAGTTTTGCTGTTAAGTACCAAACTAAACAGTCAGATGTCGCTGTGCATCATTTCGACTGTGAGATTAATATTCTATCCTCTCTGTCGCCGCATCCATCCATAGTTAGGCTGTTTGCGTCATTCGTTATTAATAATGATCAGCGGGTGGCTTGCATGGAGTTGTGCCGAACGGATCTTTTTTACTACTTGCAAGGAAAAAAGCGGTCAAACATCCCCGAAAAAGATGCTCGTAAACTGATAGCAGAGCTTTGCGAAGGCTTAGTCTTTCTTAATCAGTCAAAGCTGATTCATAGAGACATAAAAGCCGAAAACCTTTTGTTAGGTTATGATGGAATCTGGAAATGGTCTGATTTTGGGTTTGCTGTTAGGGTGGATTCTGAGGGGGAAGTGTGTACTAGATATGAATTTCGGGGAACGCCTGAGTATATTGCACCGGAGATAGTTTTACGTGGCAGACGTGAATATTCAATGTATTCTGATCGATGGGCGCTGGGTATTTTATTGTATGAGATAACGTGCACGCCTTATATAGAAGGTATATATAATTTTCTGAAGAAACCTGAGAATGTGGGGCGTTTTTCTAATGAAGAGCGTGCATGTGATGCATTTATATCTAGTATGCATGACGGCGTATCGGTTGCAAATCAGACTATTCGCTCAATCATTAATAACAAGTTTGTAAGTAGGGAAGCTTTTTATATGACGTCTTACGATGAGTTCCCTGAAAGGTTGGCTGATTACGGTTGGCGCAAAGAAATGATTATCTGGGGCGGTGCAGCTCTAAAGAGAGTTAAAGAGGAGAGGATTGATCCGGCGATAATAGCCAAACATCAGCGAAGTAAGCTGCGTGCGTTAGAGTGATACCCGTCATTTTCAGAAGTCGCAGCGTGTTATCCTCGTTAGCGTTAACACTCAGTTCAACCATTACAATAGGCAGTCTGAATCTTTGGCAGGTTTTTGTGGTAAGCGGGTGATTCCTGCAGAAATTAAGGTGTGAGACATGCCTGGCATGCGTTTCAAGATTGTCTGAGTATCTATGATTTGCACTTCGCGTAAGAGATATCTCACGTACCAAGAGGGAGTTGTCGGCTATTGTCAAATTTCCGGCAGGGTTACATTAAACCTGCAAGGACAGCGAACGCACAGGGCAGTGTGGCGCACGGAAGCGTACAAACAATGATCGTCAGAACCCCGGTTTCGGGGTTTTGTCGTTTATAGCAGTTATGTTTTCGTTCTGCCCATCAGCCTATACTCTTTCCAGATCGCTGTTGCTTCTTCCCGTTTCATTGATTGGCGTAGCCATGAAACATGCGCATATCGATAGTCGCAATCGTCTAGTCATCGCCTTCCTGCTGACTGCAGGCTTTATGTTTGTCGAAGTGGCAGGTGGTCTGGTCTCAGGATCCTTGGCCTTACTGGCGGATGCCGGGCATATGCTGACGGATGCCGCGTCGTTGTTTCTTGCATTAATCGCGCTCCGTTACAGTGAACGCAAGCCTGATGCACGGCGAACCTTTGGGTATCACAGAACAACGACACTGGCTGCTTTTCTCAATGCACTGTCTCTGTTTGTGATAGTGGCATTTATAGTGGTTGAAGCCAGCAAGCGCCTCTGGCACCCTTCTCCGGTGTTGAGCGGCACGATGTTACTGGTGGCGTCCATTGGGCTGGTCGTGAATATCATTGCTTTCGCCATACTTCATGGTGGCGATCGCCATAACCTCAATATGCGTGGGGCAGCCTTGCATGTTATGGGGGATCTGCTGGGTTCTCTGGCTGCCATTATTGCGGCGCTGGTGATCATGCTGACCGGATGGACGCCCATTGATCCGATTTTATCGGTAGTGGTGTCTGGACTGATTCTGCGCAGTGCATGGGCACTCTTAAGGCAGGCCGCGCATATTTTGATGGAAGGCGCCCCTGAACACCTGGTCGCTGAAGAAGTACGTCTGGCTATTGTTGAGAGAGTGCCTCAAGCTTTGGATGTGCATCATGTGCATATCTGGGCGTTATCACCGGAACGAATCCTGATGACTCTTCATGTCAAAACCACGCAACTGGCCAGTAACTGCAAAACATTGAAAGCGATCAATGACGTACTGCGCGAGCGGTTCGGTGTTGACCACGCCACCATTCAGCTGGAACAGGATTATTGCACGGACTCAGAGCCCCCCCTGGAAACTCCAAGCGATCTTGCACATGATCATGATCATTAAATTTCCTGAAAGGATAAATTTTATACCAATAATAATTGACCCCTGACGTTTGATGAGGACAATGTGCGCCCTGCAATATTCAATTGTCTTTTTCGCATTTTTTCTTGTTCATAGCGGTATCTGACCGTGAATGAGTAAAGGGGGTGGCCACACGTAAGTGGCTTGTTGTCCAACGGAAGTTATCAGGAAGTGGAAGGATTTTAGATGACCTTCTTCAAGCATATTCTGGCGCCAATTGTCTTCGCCTTCAGCCTGAGTGGCGGTGTAGCAGCAGAGAACGTTGTGCATGTGTACAACTGGAGCGACTACATCGCCGAGGATACGATAGAGAATTTTGAGAAAGAAACCGGTATCAAGGTCATTTATGACGTGTTTGACAGCAATGAGGTGCTGGAAGCCAAATTGTTGTCTGGCCGCAGTGGCTATGATGTCGTTGCTCCTACCAGCGAATTCCTGGCTCGTCAGGTAAAAGCCGGCGTATTCATGCCGCTGGATAAATCACGCCTGCCAAACTGGCAACACCTGAACAAGGATCTGCTCAATCAGCTGCAGGAGCATGATCCGGATAATACCTATGCAATTCCGTATATGTGGGGAACAACCGGTTTAGGTTACAACCCTGACAAGGTGAAACAGGTGCTGGGTGATAAAGCCCCGGTTGACAGCTGGGCCCTGGTGATGGACCCGGAAAATATGAAGAAGCTGTCAAAGTGTGGTGTCGCGTTTCAGGATTCTGCGACAGAGATGATGCCAGTGGCGCTCTCCTACCTGGGACTTGATCCGAACAGTACAAAGGCCGCAGATTACCGCAAGGCAGAAAAGGCGCTGCTTGCCGTACGCCCCTATGTGCGTTATTTCCATTCCTCCCGCTATATATCGGACCTGGCCAATGGTGAAATCTGTGTGGCTGTAGGTTGGTCCGGCGACGTGTATCAGGCGGCGGACCGTGCCGAAGAAGCAGGCAATGGGGTCAATATCAGCTATTCCATCCCGAAGGAAGGCTCGGGCCTCTGGTTTGACATGCTGGCTATTCCAAAGGACGCGGCCCATGTCGAGAATGCACACCGTTTTCTCAATTATCTGATGAAGCCGGAAGTGATAGCCTCCATTTCCAATTATGTGGCCTATGCGAATCCGAACGATGCCGCTACGCCGCTGCTTGCTCCTGATATCCGCAATAATCCCGGCATATATCCGGATGCTGAGACCAGAAAGAAACTGTTTACTTTCCGGGAAGTCTCACCCGCGCTGATCCGAACGATTAACCGAAGTTGGAACCGGATCCAGTCTGGGCAGTAGCCACCTGATGAATGGCCGATTGTCGTTTTTTCGTGGACGAATTCAGGGCCTGACCGGAAACGGGCAGGTGGGGAACTTTTCCCCGTAATCGTCGTCTAGAAAAACAACTCCGGCCATTGTTGAGCACTTGTAGCATGTCCCGCCGGTGCTCATGGACTACATTTGAAACATTTTCTGTTTACAGAGTTTTTTCGGCTGGCGCGCTCGAGGCCCGGCCGAGTGGAGACGTATTTTCATGGCAGTAGCGTCCACCTTCTACAAGAAGAAATTAAGCGCCCGGGAAAAGAAAGAAGTCCTGGTGCGTATCGACCGTGTCAGCAAGCACTTTGATGAAACGGTAGCGGTGGATGATGTCAGCCTGACGATCCACAAGGGTGAGATCTTTGCTCTGCTGGGTGGCTCCGGTTCCGGCAAGTCCACTTTGTTGCGTATTCTGGCCGGCTTCGAAAAGCCTACCGATGGGCGTATTTTTCTGGATGGTCAGGATATTACCGACCTGCCGCCGTATGAACGCCCTATCAATATGATGTTTCAGTCGTATGCACTGTTTCCCCATATGACCGTAGAACAGAACGTGGCGTTTGGCTTAAAACAGGATCGGCTGCCCAAGGCGGAAATCGCTGACCGTGTGGCAGAACTGCTGAAAATGGTGCGGATGAGCAAGTATGCACGCCGTAAGCCCCATCAGTTGTCCGGTGGGCAGCGTCAGCGTGTGGCCATGGCCCGCAGTCTGGCCAAGCGACCCAAGCTGCTGTTGCTGGATGAGCCTATGGGCGCACTCGACAAGCAGCTGCGTACCCAGATGCAGCTGGAAGTAGTGGAGATTTTGGAAACAGTAGGCGTCACCTGCCTGATGGTTACCCATGATCAGGAAGAAGCCATGACCATGGCTGACCGGATTGGCATTATGGATGCCGGCTGGATCGTGCAGACCGGTACACCGATGGATATTTATGAAACCCCCAACTGTCGTATGACTGCGGAGTTCATTGGTTCCATCAATATCTTCGCCGGTGAAATCGTGTCCGATGCAGCCGACCACGTCATTATCGACAGCAAGGATCTGCCGGTACCTGTGCGGATCGGCCACGGTATCACGACTGCGCTGGAAGAGCGGAAGGTCTGGGTTGCTGTACGTCCGGAAAAAATCTTCGTGGATCTGGATAAGCCTGAAGAAGAACATAACTGGGCGAAAGGTGTGGTGGTTGATATCGCCTACCTTGGTGCGCATTCCGTGTATTACGTTGAGCTGCCTTCCGGCAAGGTGATCCAGTGCAATATGGCTAACGTGGAGCGTACCGCGGATAACCCGACCTGGGACGATGAAGTGTATGTTTCCTGGGATTCCACCAACTGCGTGGTGCTGAACTCATGAAGTGGTTAACAAACTGGCATGAAACCCGGAGCAGCTTCGGCCGGGGGCTGGTGATTGGAACCCCGTACCTGTGGCTGGTGCTGTTTTTCCTGGTACCGTTTGCGATTGTTCTGAAAATCAGTTTTGCGTATTCCGAGATTGCGATTCCGCCCTATTCGGCGATTTTCGAGTATGCGGATGAAGCACTGACTATTGTCCTTAACCTTGGGAACTACCTGTTCCTGGCGGATGATGAGTTGTACTTTGCCGCCTATCTTGGCTCGGTGAAGATCGCATTTATATCAGCATGTCTCTGTCTTCTGCTGGGGTATCCAATGGCATATGCCATGTCCCGGGCATCGAAGCGACGTCAGACATTGCTCGTGTTGTTAGTACTGCTGCCGTCGTGGACCTCGTTCCTGATCCGGATTTATGCGTGGATGGGGATTCTGAAAAACAACGGGCTACTGAATAACTTTCTGATGTGGCTGGGCGTGATTGATCACCCTCTGATTATCATGAACACCAATCTGGCGGTCTATATTGGCATTGTGTACGCCTACCTGCCGTTCATGGTACTGCCGCTGTATGCGAATCTGGTGAAGCTGGATAACTCGTTGCTGGAAGCGGCGCAGGATCTGGGCGCGCGTCCCTGGGAATCATTCTTCCGGGTGACGCTGCCTCTGTCCCGCAGCGGTATAATTGCGGGTTTCATGCTCGTGTTTATCCCGGCGGTCGGTGAAGTCGTCATCCCGCAGCTGCTGGGTGGACCGGAAACCCTGATGATCGGTAAGGTGCTCTGGCAGGAGTTCTTTAATAACCGTGACTGGCCGGTGGCCTCTGCGCTGGCGATGGTGATGCTGTTGATCCTGCTGTTACCGATTGCCCTGTTTAACCATTTTCAGGCCCGTGAGCTGGAGGGCGAACGATGAAACGGAGTTTGTCATTCACCAACCTGATGCTGGTGGCCGGACTGGTTTTTCTCTACGTGCCGATGCTGATCCTGGTGATCTACTCGTTTAACGAGTCGCGCCTGGTGACCGTCTGGGCAGGTTTTTCCGGCAAGTGGTACCTGGAACTGTTCCGGGATGACCAGTTGATGGCTGCAGTCTGGACCAGCTTGCAGATCGCGTTCTGGACATCCTCCATGGCGGTGGTACTGGGCACGATGTCGGCGTATATCATGACGCGTTTTTCCCGTTTCCGCGGGAAAACGCTGTTTAACAGCCTGATCACTGCGCCGCTGGTGATGCCGGATGTTATTATTGGTCTGTCGTTGCTGCTGCTGTTTGTCTTTATGGCGCAAACCATTGGTTGGCCGCAAGATCGCGGCATGCTGACCATCTGGATTGCCCATGTGACCTTCTGTACGGCTTATGTGACGGTCGTCGTATCATCGCGGTTGCGAGAAGTCGATGTTTCCATTGAAGAGGCGGCCATGGATCTGGGCGCAACACCGCTGAAAACATTTTTCCTGATTACGATTCCGACCATTGCGCCGGCTTTGGCGGCAGGCTGGTTGTTGTCGTTTACGCTGTCACTGGATGACTTGGTTATTGCAAGTTTTGTGTCTGGCCCCGGATCAACCACATTGCCGATGGTGGTCTTTTCATCCGTAAGACTGGGTGTGACACCAAAAATCAATGCGTTGGCGACGCTCATTATACTGGTGGTGTCGTTGGCGGCTTTCATTGCCTGGTGGCTGGCGAGACGTGCAGACCTCCAGCAACGGGAGGCAGAAGCACTTAAAGGCATGGATGAGCTATAAACGTCCATGATGCTGTTTCGTCAGGCAGGTTCACCCTGCCTGGCGTTATAAACAACGCATCCTTCATCTCTGAATTGCCGGAAAACGGCAATGGCTTCGTTTGTGAGGATATTGTCGGTCACTGAGATGCCCCGTTTTTTAAACTCACCTTTCCAGTCCGGATGGATTGGCCCTTCATCAAATCCGGTAATTTGTTCCAGTTCCGGACCGCTGCCTGCAACAACCAGTGACCGTATGCCAGACCATAAGGCCGCGCCATAACACATCACGCACGGGCGCCAGTTCACGACCAGCTGGTAGGCAGGCAAACCTGCGCTGCCCAGATCCCATTGCCCAAGGGCCTTTTGTGCCAGTGACAACGCCATGACTTCGGCATGGGCAGAGGAACAGTTACTCTCCATTACTCGGTTGACGCCGATTATCACCCGTCGTCCAGAATCCCGCTCAAATACGCCAGCGGCAAATGGTCCACCCGTATTATGTTCAATATTCAGTCGTGAGAAGCGGATAACCGCAGCCATCCGTTCTTCCAGGGAAGGCAGACATTCAGGCAGGAGGTTATTTTCTCTTTCTGCCCATGCCGGTAATGCGAGTGAGAATGTCTGGGATGTCATAGGTCGTATTCAGTTCACTTGATTCAGATTGAATAGTCGACTTAACAGACGCTGCAGCAGCGGTTGCGGTAACCACCGTCTGATAAATGGCATAACGAAACTGCCTCGGCCGATTCTGATGATAGCTGGCTTTTTCTCTTGCAGCAGGATGGAGACCAGCTTTTCAGAAAACGCCTCAGCCGTGGTTGGTCGCTCCTGCGAGGCGCCCGCTCGTCGACGAAGGGTTTCTTCAATCGATTGATAGAGAGAATTTTCTGGCAGGCTTTTTTCCAGTTCCCGTGTGGCCGTTTTACCAAAACTGGATTGAATAGCACCAGGTTGCACGGTAATGACATCAATTCCGAATGGAGCCAGTTCTATTCGCAGTGCTTCTGATAGCGTATGCAGCGCCGCTTTGGAGGCGCAGTAAACACCGGAAAATGGTGAGGTGAGTATTCCGGATACACTACCAATATTAACGATTGTACCGCTGCCCTGCCGTCGCATGGAGGGGATAACTTTCTGGATCAGAGAGATGGGAGCGAAAGTGTTGGTTGTAAATTGTCGTTCGATTTCGGCTGTTGGTGTTTCTGCAATCGCACCCATAGCGCCATACCCGGCGTTATTAATCAGTATATCGATCCTGCCATCAGTGGCTAGGATATTGTCGACTAATGCATCGACCTGTTTTGAATCGGTGACATCAAGTGCGGCTGTCTTAATCCCCAATTGTTCAAGGTCCGTCATGGTATCCGGATTGCGTGCAGTCGCCCAGACGTTGAATTCATGACGATGCAGGCTGATGGACAGCGCACGACCAATACCTTTAGAGCAGCCGGTGATCAGTACGGTTTTCATTGTTGTTGGGTAACTGGCTTAGGGGGATGAGTATTTTATCCCCCCGGATGATCGTCGACCAGTTGCCTGACGGATATCAGTGGCTGATGGATACTGTCGTGTCTGGCTGTTGCGTGGTGACAGGAGCATCAATATAGCGGATGTTCACCCGTTTCATATTACAGAACAGCTCATAAGGAATGGTGCCAGCATGCTGGGCGACTTCGGCTGCAGGCAATTCTGCACCCCATAGCGTGACTTTATCGCCTGTTTTGACCTCTGGCAGATCCGTCAGGTCAACCGTCATCATATCCATGGAAATCTTGCCCATGATACGGGCGCGTTTTCCGTTAATAACGACAGGTGCGCCGCTGGGCGTATGACGAGGGTAGCCATCTGCATAACCAATAGCCACCACACCAGCACGAGTGGTCCGATTGGTGATAAATGTACCGCTGTAACCTACAGGAACGCCTGCCGGAAGATCGCGGATAGCAATGATGCTGGAGGAGAGTTCCATGACCGGTTTCAGTTGTCCGGCATGTGGATGATTGACATCAAATGGTGACGCGCCATAAAGCATCAGGCCGGGACGAATCCAGTCGCCATGCGCATCTGGCCAACCGAGAACGCCGGGGGAGTTGCACAGACTGGTCTCACCCTCCAGCCCTGCCGTGATTCGCCGGAAAGTAGACAGTTGTCGACGGGTATAGTCACTATCCAGATCGTCGGCGCAGGAAAAATGGGTCATGAAGACCATATCCCGAATCTTACCGCTTTGGATGAGAGCCTGGTAGGCCTTGGGATAATCCTGTGGCAGAAAGCCAATGCGATACATGCCGGAATCCAGTTTCAGCCAGATGCTCAGTGGGGCTTTTGTCGGATAAGCCAGCAGCATGTCGATTTGATCCTGGTGCTGGATAACCGTCGTCAGCTGGTATTGTTCGATCAACGGCAATTCATCTGCGGAGTAGAAGCCTTCCAGCAGCAAGATAGGCGACTGTAAGCCGTTATGTCGCAGTTCCAGTGCTTCTTCAATGCAGGCGACAGCGAGACAGTCTATTTGTTCTGATTCCAGTACTCGGGCGATCGTCAGGGCGCCGTGTCCGTAAGCGTTGGCCTTGATGACGCCAACCACTTTGCTGCCGCTGAATTTGCGAGCAAACGCAAGGTTATCTCTCAGTGCCTGGAGGTTGATGGTGGCCTGGGCTGGACGGCTCATTGAAAAGCAGGGCTCCGTTCCATAGTGGCTGCGTACAGCATGAAAAACGTCGGCGACAGCAGGGAATAACTGATCTATCGGGTGGACAGGGCATAAAATCATGGCCTGAGTCATTGTTTTACCATGATATTCACCGGAAATGGAATCACTTCTCTGTAGACGTGATAGTATTCACCCTACGATAGGCTCGCTGTTCCGACGGACTTTGGGAGAGCTTCGCAAGTTGGAATCCCTGTGTTGTGGACAGATTCGTACAGAGCCTAGTATCTCCTGCAGGTTCGGTGTCATCGTTCAGTTAACGTATTTACACGATGCCTTATTAACCAGGGCGACGTTTACTGTCGATGGCTTCTCAGTGCTCCAGAGTATCGATTCGTATCATGAGAAACAGGAAAGAAATTACACGACAGCTTGACAGGATTGACCGGAATATCTTGAGGGTTCTGCAAGAAAACGGCCGTATTTCCTATGTGGACCTGGCTGACAAGGTGGGGCTCAGTACGACGCCCTGCATGGAGCGTGTGAAGCGACTGGAAAGGGAAAATGTTATTCAGGGGTACAGTGCACGTCTGAATCCGAACTTTTTGGAAGCGGGACTGCTGGTGTTTGTCGAAATCAGCCTGTATTCCAAATCCGCGGATATTTTTGATGAGTTTCGTCAGGCGGTGGGCAGCCTGCCGAATGTGCTGGAGTGCCACTTGGTATCAGGTAACTTTGACTACCTGATCAAGGCCCGGATCTCGGAGATGGCGTCATACCGCAAGCTGCTCGGAGATATCCTGCTGAAACTGCCGGGCGTCAGGGAATCTAAGAGCTATATCGTCATGGAAGAGGTGAAGGAAACGTTGAGCCTGCCGATTGAGTGCTGATCCATCAAATACAGTGAAGGAGTAACAGACCATTTTTGTGTTTGTTGCTCCACCCTATGTTCAGGATACGGCTGACAGTATGGGAGCCAGTTGGCTTTTCACGGTGGTGAGTCCCGTCTGTTCCAGTAATTCCTCCATGTTAAACAGCGTCGTCAGACTGCGTATTCTGCCTGATTGCAGGTACCACACCGATATTGCCGAAAGGGTAATCACCCGGTCTGAAGGTTCGATGCCGGGCAGCGGTTTTTTCAGGGTGCCGTAAAAGGTGGATGTTGTCGCCAGTTTTTTATGGTCAACGATGATGTCGTCGGTCAGGACTTCCAAGTCTGGCATGTAGTGCCTCACCAGTTGAATGGTCTGACTGAATCCCTGGAAATCGGTTTTTCGTCCTATCAGCGAATTGAAGTAAAAAAAGTCCCGCGTATGGCAATGGGACAGAAGCCTCTCTTTACCCCGGTTCCATGACCATTCAATGTGACGGCGAACTAGTTGCTCACCGGTTAAACGCTCCTGTTCCACTGACACAAATGGTTTTGAGTTCATGCTTCCATCCCTGGTGCGTGAAAGTATGGCCTGGTTCAGGATACTGGCAGTAAGGTACTTGAACGATCGAGCACCGACTTAGAAGTCGCGGATAAAATACTGCAGCGCGACGTTATCCTGTTCTGAAATGTTTTTGACCCGAAAGCCTGCGCCGAAATCTTCACTGAAGCTGGATGGCTGACACCAGACGCATTCCGCTGACAGCTCGATGTTGTGTTGGCCGGAGATAGTGTTGGGAAGTTCCATGGTGAGATTCAGTTGCTGTTGTGCGGACAACTCCCGAGTTGTGAGCAACATGAACCCTTCTTTTGAAATGTCGAACAGTCGACCCAGCTTTTCACCCGTGATGGTGTCGAAGACAAACGCTGTACAATCAAGGCGCTTGCGAACATGTCTGCGTTGTTCAGTAAATGTCTCGTTCATACAGTGACAGATAATATTTCTATTTATTGGCCGTCCAGAATACCTGTTCTGTCATATGAGCACAAAATTTCTGTAACAAAGAGTGTGGGCTTCTGGCTGTCAGGGCTTGGCTGAACGTGTTGTAGGAAAATGATTACACGCGGTGCCAGCGAATCACTATTTAAAAGACATTGGTCTTACATTTTTGTCATGGCTCTGAAATCCTGTACTAAGCTGAATGCAATATCATCTAACTAACAGCCATAAGCAGGATCAATACGATTTTCGTCCTCTCTCAATGTGACGAAACGTAGAGTCGGTGCAAGTGAATGCGCTGGTCTTGTGGCACGAAGGGAGGGATTCCGCTGTGTTCAGGACGATCACTGATACCAGACTCAATGATCTTCATTTCAAGCATGATGAATCATCTGGCCTGAAAGCCATTATCGCCATACACGATACTTCACGGGGGCCTGCACTGGGTGGGTGCCGTTTTATCTCTTACCAAACGACTGAGGAAGCTATCCAGGATGCTGTGCGTCTGGCGAAAGCCATGAGCTATAAAGCGGCGCTCGCGGGACTGGATCAAGGCGGCGGTAAATCCGTTGTTATGGCACCAGAAGGTGACTTTGACCGTGAAGCACTGTTCAAGGCTTTCGGGCGCTTCGTCCATGAATTAGGTGGACGATATATCACCGCGATGGATTGCGGCACATTCACGGAAGATATGGACACTATCGCAACTGAAACAGCGCATGTTACCTGCACAACCGCGATGGGTGATCCGGCACCTTACACCGCCCAGGGCGTGTTTGGCAGCATCAAGGCCTGCGTTGCGGCCTGCAAGGATCTACCGGATTCATTGGACGGTGTAACTGTTGCCGTCCAGGGGCTGGGGCATGTGGGTTACGCATTGTGTCAGTTGCTGCACCAAGCCAAGGCTCGGCTTATTGTGGCTGACATAGCGCAGGATAAGGTCGACCAATGTTGTAAGGCTTTCAATGCCGAAGCGGTTTCACCTGAGGATATCCACACAGTGAACTGTGATGTGTTCAGTCCCTGCGGGCTGGGCGGCATCCTGAACAATAAAACGATTCAAGCGCTGCAATGCCGTGTTGTGGCGGGTTCGGCAAATAACCAATTCGCAGATCCGGACTCCGGTCTATCTTTACACCGTCAGGCAATCCTTTATGCACCGGATTACCTGGTCAATGCAGGTGGGCTGATCTTTGCGTCGCTGCGCCATGTGGGCGAGTCAGACAAGGTGATCAGGAAACGGATTGACGGCATTGGTGAGACGCTGACACGACTGTTTAAGCGACAGGCACAAAGTGGTGAGCCCATTTCGCTGATTGCAGACCGAATGGCCGAAACAATTCTTTACGGAAATGATCAGGGACGTATGACAGCCTGAAACAGTAACCGGAAAAGACTGGGGGGTATATGACGAAAACTCATGAAACCATTCCCTGGGTTCAGTACCTGGATGAAAACGCCGAACTGACACAGCCATTGCCGGGCTGGGCAGAACAGCCTGAAATATTGGTCGACTACTACGAAGCCATGGTGTTTGCCCGGCAGGCAGACCAGAAAGCGGTTGCTCTACAGCGGACCGGCAAGATGGGAACCTATCCCTCCTGCCTGGGGCAGGAAGCCCAGGGAGTTGTTTATGGGAAACTGCTTCAAAGCAGCGATGTGTTTGTTCCCTATTACCGCGACCATCCGGCGCTGGTGGCCCGTGGTGTCCGTTACGCTGATATTTACCGCTACTGGGGTGGTGATGAAATCGGCAGTGCATCTGAAGGGTATGGTCAGGATTTTCCCAACTGCGTACCTATCGCAACCCAGGCACCTCATGCTGCGGGAATTGCCAGTGCCTTCAAACTGCGGGGTGAGGATCGGGTGGTCCTGACGACCTGTGGTGATGGTGCGACGTCCAAGGGAGACTTCCTCGAATCCTTGAATCTTGCCGGCGCCTGGCAGTTGCCGGTGATTTATTTCATCAACAATAACCAGTGGGCGATTTCCGTACCCCGTTCCATCCAGTGTGGTGCGCCGACATTGGCCCAGAAAGGGGTGGGTGCTGGTTTACATTGTGTGCAGGTCGATGGCAATGATGTCATTGCTTTGCATGAAGTCGTCAGTGCCGCGTTGGATCGTGCCCGTCACAAGCGTGGTGCAACCGTCATTGAAGCAATCAGTTACCGGCTGTCCGACCACACCACGGCCGATGATGCGGGTCGCTACCGTCCTTCTGAAGATCTCCGGGAAGCCTGGGAAAAAGAACCGATCAAACGTCTTCGGGACTATTTGCACGCCCGAGGGCACTGGGGACCCGAGAAGGAAACGGCATTGCAGGAACGTGTCGCCCAGCAGGTCCAGGAAGAAGTTGATGCGTACCAGTCCACTCCCTTGCCAACCATTGATGACCTCTTCGATTATCACTACGCCAATACGCCCAAAGGATTGGCCGAGCAGAAAGAGGAGATGAAGTTGGGAGGTCTCGGTCATGACTAAGATCACGATGGTAGAAGCAGTCAACAAGGCGTTGGATGACGCTATGGCTGTGGATGAAGATGTTGTGGTGCTGGGCGAGGATGTTGGCACCAATGGTGGGGTTTTCAGGGCAACGATCGGCCTCAAGGAAAAGTATGGCTTCAAACGGGTTATGGATACTCCGCTGGCGGAAGCGCTCATTGCGGGTGTCTCCATCGGGATGGCCTCCCAGGGATTAAAGCCTGTCGCGGAAATACAGTTCATGGGGTTTATTTTTCCCAGTATGGAGCAGTTATGCTGCCATGCCGCGCGCATGCGTAACCGAACCCGTGGTCGGTTGACATGCCCGATGGTCTTACGGGCTCCGTACGGTGGTGGCATCCATGCGCCCGAACATCATTCCGAAAGTACCGAAGCCCTGTTTGCCCATATTCCAGGGCTGCGGGTTGTGATCCCCTCATCACCGGTGCGTGCCTATAGTTTGTTGCTGGCCGCTATTGCTGATCCTGACCCGGTCATCTTTCTGGAACCCAAGCGCATTTATCGTTTGCAGAAACAGGAAATGCCGGCAGTAGGCACCACCTTGCCACTGGATACCTGTTTTACCCTGCGAGAAGGGCAGGATGTCACCTTGGTCAGCTGGGGCGCTTCCATCAAGGAAAGTCTGGAAGCGGCTAAAGCTTTGGGCGAGGACGGCATCAGTGTTGAAGTCATTGATGTGGCGACCATCAAGCCGCTGGATATGGATACGATTCTGGCGTCTGTACGCAAAACGGGACGCTGCGTGATTGTCCATGAAGCGGCCCGGAGTTTCGGCGTCGGTGCTGAAATCGCTGCACAGGTATCCGCTGAGGCCATCTTTGAACTTCAGGCGCCGGTTAAGCGTGTGGCCGGGTATGACATCACCATGCCTTACTACCGTATGGAAGATCACTATTTGCCGGATACGGAACGCATCGTTCGGGCGATCAAGGAAACCGTGATGTTTCAATAGCCTGCGGTGATAGAGAGACCTGTGACCGTAGCGGAATAGTCTGATTTTGCTGTCACCTTTCAAAGGGGGTGTGCAATGCGTTTTTTCAAGTTACCTGATCTGGGTGAGGGAATTCCCGAAGCGGATATCGTCAAGTGGCATGTCAAACCCGGTGATCAGGTTGAGGAAGATCAACTGCTTGTGTCTGTGGAAACCGCCAAGGCGGTGGTGGATGTCCCTTCTCCGCAAACAGGTGTGATAGGAAAACTGTTTGGCGAACCGGGCGATACCTTGCATACCGGCGAACCGCTGGTGGAATTTGCCGGTGTTGAAGAGGAAGATTCCGGCACGGTTGTTGGCAAGTTGGAAGAAGCGCCGGAATCCGCCGATGATGACCAGTTTTTTGTGGGTGTCTCCCCATCAACTGCGGAAAGTCAGCGGGTACGCGCAACACCCGCGGTAAGAGCCTTGGCACAAAGGTTGGGTGTGGATATCAATACTGTGCCGTCATCGTCACCGTCCGGGAGTATTACGGCTGAAGATGTCGAAAAGGCCGCTTATACCAGTCCGCTGGGTGATGAGGCTGAAACCCTGCGCGGTGTCCGCAAGCATATGGCCAGAAATATGGCGGCATCGGGAGAGTCCGTTGTACCGGTCACACTGTTTGATGATGCGGATATTGGGCATTGGGAAAAAGGCACGGATATCACGGTCCGAGTCATGCTGGCTATTGCCGAGGCCTGCAGGGAAGAACCGTCATTGAATGCCTGGTTTGATGGCCGAACGTTCAGCCGTCGTTTGTTTGATCAGGTACACCTGGGTGTGGCCGTCGATTCTGACCAGGGACTGTTTGTACCCGTGATGCAGGATATCGGTAACCGGTCAGCACAACATCTTCGGAAAGGATTGGATGCAATGCGCCGGGATGTAGAAAACCGTTCCGTCCCGCAGGATGAACTGAAAGGTGCCACCATTACGTTGAGTAATTTCGGCACGATGGCAGGGCGTTATGCGACGCCCATTGTTGTGCCACCGATGGTTTGCATCTTGGGAACCGGTGTGATCAGAGAAGAAGCTGTCGTTGTGGATGGCAAGGTCGAAGTGCACCGGATCATGCCGCTTTCACTGAGCTTTGATCACCGCGCTGTCACCGGCGGAGAAGCAGCCCGTTTTCTCGGAACGGTAATCAATCAGTTGCAGAGTACATAAATTCGTTTTAAAACCTAAAGAAGGCTAGATTAAAAAAGAGAGACATAAAATCAAGCTGGCAAGGTAGTAACCGATAGATACCGGGGACAGCAATAGCGTTCCCGGCCATAACAAAGGTTCAGCTTGGAAAAGAACCGGAAAGACCGGGCAATTCGCAGGGCATTGATGCCTGTTGTTGCATCAGCAGTGGTACTGGCGGTTGCAATATTATTCAGACAGGGCAGGTGATCGAGAAATGGAAATTTTCAATAAGTACCAGGCGCGTTATCAGTCAACTAAGCAGGAAGAGATGTCTCTGCAGGAATACCTGGAGCGCTGTAAGGATGACCCCACAGCTTATGCCAATGCCTCAGAGCGGATGCTGAAGGCCATTGGTGAACCGGAAGTGGTGGATACTTCCCGTGATCCGGTTCTCAGTCGCATATTCTCCAACAAGCTGATCAAGCGTTATAAGGCGTTTGAGGAATTCTATGGCATGGAAGATGCCATTCAGCAGATTGTTTCCTATTTCCGGCATGCCGCACAGGGGCTGGAAGAGAAGAAACAGATCATTTATCTCCTGGGTCCTGTCGGTGGCGGTAAGTCATCGCTGGCAGAACGCCTGAAAGCGCTGATTCAGGATGTACCCTTCTATGCAATCAAAGGTTCCCCTGTCTTTGAATCCCCTCTGGGACTGTTCAATCCCCAGGAGGATGGCCGGATTCTGGCAGAAGAGTACGGCATTCCCCAGCGCTATCTGCGGGGCATCATTTCTCCCTGGGCCGTGAAGCGCTTGCATGAATACGGCGGCGACATCACCAAATTCAAGGTGGTGAAGTTGTATCCCAGTATTCTTGACCAGATTGCGGTCGCCAAGACAGAACCTGGTGATGAGAATAACCAGGATATTTCCAGCCTCGTCGGTAAGGTCGATATCCGTCAGCTGGAAGAATATTCCCAGAACGATCCCGATGCTTACAGTTTCTCTGGTGCCCTGTGTCGTGCCAACCAAGGGATCATGGAATTCGTGGAAATGTTCAAAGCGCCCATCAAGGTGCTGCATCCACTGCTGACAGCGACCCAGGAAGGGAACTACAACAGCACTGAAGGCATGAGCGCTATCCCCTATGATGGCATCATTCTGGCGCACTCGAACGAATCCGAATGGCAGAGCTTCAGAAACAATAAAACCAATGAAGCATTCATTGATCGTGTAAATATCGTCAAGGTGCCTTACTGCACCCGGGTTTCTGAAGAAATCAAGATCTACGAGAAACTATTGCTGAACAGCTCGCTGCGTGAAGCGCCCTGTGCACCAGATACGCTGCGGATGCTGGCCCAGTTCACGACGCTGTCCCGTATCAAGGAGCCCGAGAACTCCAACGTATTCTCAAAGATGCGCGTGTACGATGGAGAAAACCTGAAGGATACCGATCCTCAGGCCAAGCCTCTGCAGGAATACAAGGACGCCGCGGGTGTCGATGAAGGCATGGATGGTCTTTCCACCCGTTTTGCTTTCAAGATCCTCTCCAAGGTCTTCAACTTCGATCCCTCGGAAGTGGCGGCCAACCCGGTGCACCTGCTTTATGTATTGGAGCGGGAAATTGAACAGCAACAATTCCCCCAGGAAATTCAGGAGCGCTACCTGCGTTTCCTGAAAGAGTTCCTGGCGCCAAAATATATTGAGTTCCTGGGTAAAGAAATTCAGACCGCTTACCTGGAATCCTACTCAGAATACGGCCAGAACATCTTTGACCGTTACATCACCTATGCGGATTTCTGGATTCAGGATCAGGAATACCGCGATCCGGAAACCGGCGATATCCTCGACCGTTCCGCCATCAACGATGAACTGGAAAAGATCGAGAAAGCCGCCAGCATTGCCAATCCGAAGGACTTCCGGAACGAGGTGGTGAACTTCGTCCTGCGAGCTCGGGCAGGTAATAACGGTAAGAATCCTAGCTGGCTCAGCTATGAAAAGATGCGTTCGGTCATCGAGAAGAAGATGTTCTCCAATACCGAAGACCTGTTGCCAGTCATTTCCTTCAATGCGAAGGGCAGCAATGATGAGCAGCGCAAGCACAACGAGTTTGTGAAGCGTATGGTCGAGCGGGGCTATACCGAGAAGCAGGTCAGATTACTGGCCGAATGGTATATCCGCGTCCGGAAGTCACAGTAGTGTAGTCACTGCCATGCCAATGCCGGCGCCCAATGGAAACCGCAGGGACTGCGGTTTCGGCGTCGGAGCATGGCAGACAGGGCTGCGCTGTTTCCTCGTATCAACGAGTCTCTGCTTGCCACACGGAGTGTGTAATGAGCATCATTATTGACCGCCGCCTCAACGGCAAGAACAAGAGCACGGTAAACCGTCAGCGGTTTATGCGGCGGTATAAAAAACATATCAAGAAAGCGGTGTCGGATGCGGTGAACAAGCGCAGTATTACCGACGTCGAAAGCGGCAGCGACATCTCCATTTCCCAGAAGGACCTGTCGGAACCCATCTTTCATCATGGCCAGGGTGGCAAACACCAGAGTGTGCATCCCGGCAACAAGGATTTCATCAAGGGCGACCGGATCAAGCGCCCCAATGGTGGCAGCGGACGCGGTGGCGGTGCCGGTCAGGCCAGCAACCAGGGTGATGGTATGGATGAGTTCACCTTCCATATCAACCATGATGAATTCCTGGAATTCATGTTCGATGATCTGGAACTCCCCAACCTGTCTGAAAAACAGCTGCATGACATGGTGGAATTCAAAACCCGCCAAGCAGGTTTTGTGACGGCAGGGCCACCGGACCGACTCAATATTGTCCGTTCCCTGCGCAGTGCCCATGCTCGCCGGATTGCTCTCTCTGGCGGCACCCGCCGGGATATCCGTCAGATGAAACGTGAACTGCGAGAGATGGAAGTCCAGCCCGATGATTATGATGAAGAACGGGCCAGCTTTCTCCGTGAAGAGATCAAGCGACTGAACGGCAAACTGAAGCGGATGCCGTTCATTGATGATATTGATCTGCGCTACAACAATTTCGTCAAAGTGCCCCAGCCTTCCAGCAAAGCGGTGATGTTCTGTGTCATGGATGTTTCCGGTTCCATGACGCAGGAAATCAAGGATATGGCCAAGCGTTTCTTTATCCTGCTTTACCTGTTCCTGCAGCGAAACTACAAGCGGATTGAAGTGGTGTTTATCCGGCATCACACCGCCGCCAAGGAAGTGGACGAAGAGGATTTCTTCTATTCCCGTGAAACCGGTGGAACCATTGTCTCCAGTGCGCTGGAACTGACCCGGGACACTATCCGCAAGCGTTATTCACCGACTGACTGGAATATCTACGTTGCCCAGGCCTCGGATGGCGATAACTGGGAAGGGGATTCCTCGGTCTGTACCAAAATTCTGGCCAATGAGTTGATGCCGCTGGTGCAGTATTTCTCTTATGTGGAAATCACCGACCGTCAGCACCAGAACCTGTGGCGTGAATACGAAACCATCCAGGACCAGTTCCAGGATTCCTTTGCCATGCAGCAGATCAAGTCCGCCAGTGATATTTATCCGGTGTTCCGGCGCCTGTTCGAGAAGAAGGAAGCGTAATGAGCAAGAAGAAAAAACCGCTGTCCACGGAGTCTGAATGGACGTTTGAACTGATCGAACAGTATGACCGCGAGATCGCCCGTATCGCGGAGAAATTCAAGCTGGATACGTATCCCAACCAGGTTGAAATTATCAGCTCGGAACAGATGCTGGATGCGTATGCGTCCGTGGGCATGCCGCTGATGTATAACCACTGGTCATTTGGTAAGCATTTCCTCAGTAACCAGCAGGGTTACGAGCGAGGCCGGATGGGGTTGGCGTATGAGATTGTCATCAACTCCAATCCCTGTATCGCCTACCTGATGGAAGAAAATACCATCACCATGCAGGCGCTGGTTATCGCTCATGCCTGTTATGGTCATAATTCTTTCTTCAAGGGTAATTACCTGTTTCAGACTTGGACGGATGCCGAGTCGATTATCGATTACCTGCTGTTTGCCAAGAATTACGTCAACCAGTGTGAAGAGAAATACGGCATTGATGCGGTTGAAGATGTTCTGGACGCCTGCCATGCCCTGATGAACCAGGGCGTAAACCGGTACAAGCGACCACGGCCGATCTCTGCGGAAGAGGAAAAATCCCGCCAGGAAGAACGGGCCGAATACATCCAGCGCACACTGAACGATATCTGGTCCACGATTCCGCAGCAGGAAACGGAAGTGGAAGAAAAGGAGAAACGTTTTCCGGAGCATCCCGAAGAAAACATTCTCTATTTCCTCGAAAAGAATGCGCCCTTACTGGAAACCTGGCAGCGGGAGCTTTTGCGGATCGTTCGCAAGATGGCCCAATATTATTATCCCCAGCGCCAGACCCAGGTCATGAACGAAGGCTGGGCAACCTTCTGGCACTACACCATCATGCACGAACTGTATAACGAAGGTCTGGTAACAGAAGGCTTTATCATGGAGTTCCTGCATTCCCACTCCAACGTCATCTTCCAGCCGGATTTTGATGACCCTCGTTACTCCGGCATCAATCCTTATACGCTGGGATTCAAGATGTTTGTGGATATCCGCCGAATCTGCGAAGAGCCTACCGATGAAGACCGCGAGTGGTTCCCGGATATTGCCGGTTCCGACTGGCTGGAAACCCTGCATTTCGCCATGCATAACTTCAAGGATGAGAGTTTTATTCAGCAGTATCTTTCGCCGAAAGTCATCCGGGAGTTACGGCTGTTTTCCATTATGGATAATGAGAAAAAAGCCTACATGGAAGTGGATGCCATCCACGATGAACCCGGTTACCGCGAAATCAGGGAGTCGCTGGCTGCCCAGTACAACCTGGGTAACCGTGAGCCCAACATTCAGGTCTATAACGTCAATGTTAAAGGTGACCGCGCTCTGACCATTCGTCATTACATGCATCAGGGGCGGCCGCTGGGTGAAACCACAGAAGAAATCCTGCGTCATGTGCATAAACTGTGGGGCTTTGATGTCCGGCTGGAATCGGTGGATGAGGAAGATCAGGTCAAGCGGACGGTGAGCTGCCCTCGGAAAACGAGCAAAGATGGTGCAAATGCAATGATCGAGCTCGCCTGATCGGGAAACGTCTATGTTGCACAGCAATAAACACCGCCATATATAACAAGGCGGTGTTTTTTTATCTGATATGTACTATGGTTTGGTAATTTTTCCGGGTGCTGGTGTAAGAGACATGGGTTTTATACTCGCATGCGGTAACTGTCTAATACTGATCACATCATGATAAAAACAGATCGGGAGAGCATATTGCTATGGGTATTGATCCCTCTTGGTATAAAGGTCTTTTACAGCTATCTGCCTGGGAAGTGGTGGGCGCCACGCTGATTCTCACACACATTACTATTCTCGGTGTGACGCTCTATTTACATCGTTTCAGTGCGCATAATGCGATTGATCTTCATCCTGCTATTCAGCATTTCTTCCGTTTCTGGTTGTGGCTGACCACCGGCATGAATACTAGAGAATGGACGGCTATCCATCGTAAACACCACGCCGTCTGTGAAACAGAAGATGATCCTCACAGCCCGGTTGTCAGGGGGTTGAATGAAGTGCTGTGGCGCGGCTCAGAACTGTATCGCGCCGAAGCCAAGAATGAAGAAACCCTGCGTCGTTTCGGTCAGCGTTGTCCGGAAGACTGGATTGAGCGGAATGTTTACAGCCGGTTCTCCAGCCTTGGCATTACCCTGATGTTTCTCGCTGACGTTACCTTGTTTGGCGTGATTGGCATTACGGTCTGGGCGGTTCAGATGATCTGGATTCCCATCTTTGCCGCGGGTGTTATCAACGGTGTTGGCCATTATTTCGGTTATCGTAACTTCGAATGCAAGGACAACGCCCGTAACCTTGTGCCATGGGGGGTTCTGATAGGCGGCGAAGAACTGCATAACAATCACCATACGTACCCTAACTCAGCCAAGTTCTCAGTACGCTTCTGGGAATTTGATATCGGGTGGGTCTGGATTCGTCTCTTCAAACTGGTCGGTTTGGCCAAGGTGAAATTTACCCGTCCGCTGGTTTACCGGGATATCACCAAAAAAGAGATTGATCACGATACGATTCTGGCGGTGATCAATAACCGTTTCCAGATTATGGATAACTACCGTCGTACGGTCATCGGTCCTCTGGTCAAGAATGAGCTGGCCAAGGCGGAAGGGAAAAAGAGGCAGATACTGCGACGGGCGAAAAAGCTGTTATCCCGGGAAGATGCCTTACTCAAGCCTGACCATGTTGAACGTCTCAACACGATTGTTGAATCCAGCCATGCGCTGAAAGTGATTTATGAGAAGCGCCTGGCGCTTCAGGCTATCTGGCAAACGTTCAAAGACAAGAATGATCGCCTGGAAGCGCTCCGTGAGTGGTGCCGACAGGCAGAAGCCAGTGGTATCCGCGCATTGCAGGATTTTGCCATGCAGCTACGTACGTACACCTTGCCCCGGATGGCTTAATCTTAGGACAGTCCCTGTGTTTTTCGCAGGGACTGCTTTTCCCCTTCCACCTGCCTTGATCCATCATCGAAAACGATGATCTGTTGATATCCATCAAATCCCCATCAAAGCCGACAATTTACCCTGCCAGCGATATTTGACTGTGGTAGCTGTGGGGGCAGTAGGTGTGGATTGTCTGATGAAAGCCTGGCGCGAAAACGAAAAGGATTTGCTCGGCTGGTTGCTGAAACAGACGGGCGACAGTGAGCAAGCCCAGGACTTGTTGCAGGATGTTTTTTTGAAATTGCTCAGAAATAAAGAGCGCTTTTGCTCACTGGAGCATGCCAGAAGCTGGTTCTTCACCATTACGCGGAATACTTTGATTGACGCAGTCAGAAAACCACATTCTGAGACCATGCTGTTTGTTGACCAGGTTCAGCAGGCACCCGACACGCCGCTGCTGCTTGAACTGCAATCTTGCATGATGCGTGTGCTGAGTGAACTGGACGACAAAGACCGGGATGCAATTGAACGGTGCGATATTCAGAAAGTGTCGCAGGAGGCTTATGCCTGCTCAGTTGGATTATCACTTCCCGCTGCGAAATCGCGATTACAACGTGCCCGACAAAAGCTACGAACGCAGATGATCAAAAAATGTCAGATCCAGTTTGATGAAACCGGTGTCTGTGATTTTACACCCAGACACCGCGTCTGATGTTCAATAAAAAATTATTAAAAAAATATGCATCTTTTTGCCGCTGGCTTCGTGTTTAGAGAAGACAAGACTCTAGCGGAGACATTCCATGTTGCATTGGTTTACCCGGCTGGCGGACTGGGTGACATATTCGCTGCTTCAGCTAACCCCTGATACACCGCTGGCCAATGGGGTGCATTTCTTTATCGAAGATACGGCCAAAATACTGGTTCTGTTGACGGTGCTGATCTATGCCATCGCCATTGTCCGGGTGGGGCTTAATCCGGAGCGGGTTCGTTATTATCTTCAGGGGCGGAGACGCTTTCCCGGCTATCTGATGGGCTCGGTATTTGGTGCGGTGACACCTTTCTGTTCCTGCAGTTCTATTCCTCTGTTCATGGGGTTTGTCTCGGCACGTATCCCGTTGGGTGTGACGATGGCGTTTCTGTTGACCTCGCCGATGATCAATGAAATTGCCATCGTCTTGCTGACGTCGTTATTGGGTATTCGTTTTACCGTTATATACGTCGTGATTGGTATGACACTGGGCATTGTTGGCGGTTTCCTGATGGATCGCATCAAGGCTGAGCGTTGGTTGGTTCCCTTTCTGGCAAAGCAATATCAAAACCAGGGAAGCTCAGAGACCATTGATTACCAGGCCCAGGTGATGACCCTGAAAGATCGTCATGAATTTGCAGTGCAGGAAACGCGTACTGTTGTTGGCAGAATCTGGAAATGGGTGTTTATCGGGGTTGGAATCGGCGCATTCATCCATGGATTCATTCCGGAAACCTGGTTCCAGACGTATCTCGGGGCAGGCCAATGGTGGACTGTTCCCCTGGCCTCTCTGGCAGGCATACCGCTGTATGTCAATGCGACGTCGGTGATCCCTGTCATGGGAAGTTTATTGGCGAAAAGTGTTCCGCTGGGAACCACGCTGGCGTTCTGCATGAGTGCGGTTGCCGTCAGCCTGCCGGAATTCATGATGCTGAAACAAGTGATGCAGTACCGGTTGCTGCTGATGATTGCGGCGTATCTGCTGGTGGCTTTTTGTCTTGTGGGCTGGCTGTTTAACGCCGTGAATTTTTTGTAGTCAATGCGGTTTAAATCAACACACAAAGAGGTAATGTGATGAAAGATATAAACGTCTATGGTTCCGGTTGCCGGAATTGCGTGATCACGGCTGAACGGGTTGAGCAGGTAGCGCAACAGCTGGATATGGCCATTCGATTAAACAAGGTCACTGATCTGGAAGCCATTATGAGCGCCGGTGTGGTCAGTACGCCGGCGGTATCCATTGATGGCCGACTAGTGCACTCCGGTTCTGTGCCGACACCGGAAAAACTCACCGAGCTGCTGAGCCAATGACAGTCTTCTGACCCCAAATACGATCAAGACGACTACTGCCTGACAGGGGGCGTATTTCCTGCGAAAACCTTCAGGTAGTATGTCCGTCTATTTACTCTGGAAGATGCCTGATATGGAACAACTGCGCGACTTGTCACCTAACGGTCTGTGGCAATGGTTTGAAACGATCTGCTCGATTCCGCATCCCTCCGGACACGAAATTGCCCTGCGCGACCACATTCAACAGTGGGCGCAGGCCGAGGATTTGGAAACCCTGGTGGATACCGTTGGTAACCTGATCATCCGCAAACCGGCGACAGCGGATATGGAAGATCGCAAGGGCGTGATCCTGCAGGCGCATCTGGATATGGTGCCGCAGTGTAATGCGGACAAACAGCATGTGTTTGAGCAGGATCCGATCACCACGATTATTGATGGCGAATGGGTTCGTGCTGATGGCACTACCCTGGGTGCCGATAACGGTATTGGCATGGCGTCTGCCCTGGCGGTGCTGGCTGCCAAGGATATTCCTCACGGCCCCCTGGATGTACTGCTGACTATTAACGAAGAAGCGGGCATGACGGGCGCCTTCGGTTTACAGGCAGGACTGTTGAAAGGTGACATCCTCATCAATACTGACTCGGAAGAGGAAGGCGACGTCTACATGGGATGTGCCGGCGGTGTTGATGTTCAGGTGAACCGAACGATTGAACGTCAGCCGTTGCCTGCCGGTTATCAGTCCTTTGAGCTGACGCTGTCAGGATTAAAAGGCGGTCACTCCGGCTGCGATATCCACCTGGGACGCGGTAATGCAAACAAACTGCTGGCCCGTTTCCTGTTTGGTCATGCAGAAGAACTGGAACTGTGTGTCGCAGATATTCGTGGCGGCAGCCTGCGCAACGCAATTCCCCGTGAAGCGGGTGCAACCATTGCTGTGTCTGCAGCGAATGTCGATGCACTGAAAGCCCTGGTGGATCGTTATCGTGGCATTCTGTCGTCTGAATTGGCGGCCACTGAACCGACGCTTAAGCTTGAGATGTCAACTGTAGACGCTCCGGCTCAGGTCTTCGCCGCAGAAGATCAACGGACACTGTTAGCGATGATGCACGCTGCTCCCAATGGCGTGATCCGGATGAGTGATGCTTTCCCCGGTGTCGTGGAAACCTCAACCAATATGGGGGTGGTAAAAACGACAGACGAGCAGGTGGAAATCCTGTTCCTGGTACGCTCCACCATCGATTCCGGCCGTAACATGGTGGAGAACATGCTGCGGGCGCTAGCATTCACCGCCGGTGCAGACATGGAAGCTTCCGGTGCTTATCCCGGCTGGAAACCTGATGCGACCTCACCGGTCATGCAACTGGTACGGGATATTTACCAGGAAAAATTCGGCAAGCTGCCGTCTATTCAGGTTATTCACGCAGGGCTGGAGTGTGGTTTGTTCAAGGAACCTTATCCGTCACTGGATATGGTGTCGATAGGTCCAACTATCCGCTTCCCGCATTCTCCGGATGAGAAAGTGGATATCGCTTCTGTTGGTCGCTACTGGGAACTGCTGGTGGCTGTGCTGGGTGCGATACCTGCCAGAAACGCCTGAAACTGATACCCGTTTCTACACAGCGGCAGAGATCCCTCTGCCGCACTCACATCAAGAAATTACCCTTTTATTGATCATTATCGGGGTTTGGTGAAACAATTCTGTCACACAATAGAAAAATAATGTTCGAACCAGAACGAATGTAAACATGATCCTGGGGGATTCTATGCGTAAATCAGCCCGTAAGTTTCTGGCTGCAGCCGGTGCAGGTCTGCTTGCCTGCAGTCTGACGGTATCGGCACAGGCCGAGGAATTACGACTCCTGACGTGGGGAGGTTATGCGCCCCAGGAAGTGATTGACCTGTTCGAAAAAGAAACCGGTATCGACGTCAAAGTCACCGTATCAAACAACGAGGACATGATCTCCAAGTTACGCGCAACCCGTGGCGCGGGCTTTGACCTGGCACAGCCAAGTCAGGACCGTATTCTCGGCGCACAGAAGAATTATCGTATCTACAAGCCGATAGATATGAGCAAGATTGATACGAGCCGCTTCATTCCTTCCATGCTGAAAGCCTCTGAAGCCAGTGCAACCATTGGTGAGGATGTGTATGCAGTGCCGCATATCTGGGGCACCAGTGGTCTGATTGTGAATCAAGGCACCGGTAAACAGGAATACAGTTTCAATGACCTGTGCTCGGATGATTATGCTGGCAAAGTCTCCTACCGCCTGAAACGTCCGACCCTGATCGGTTTTGCCTTTGCCATGGGCGAAGACCCCTTTGCGGCGTATGACGACCAGAAAAAATACGAAGCCATTCTTGGCAAAGTTCAGGACAAACTGATCGCGTGTAAGGGCAATGTTAAAGCCTACTGGTCCGGTGGTGATGCCCTGATCAACCTGCTGCGCAGTGGTGAAGTCACCATGGCGATGGGCTGGGATGCCGGCGGCTGGAAACTGAACCAGGAAAACGACAGCATTAACTTTGTCGCACCAACGTCTGGTGCGCTGGGCTGGATCGATACGTTTGTTCTGCCTGCCAAGGGACGTAATGACGAAGCCGCCTATAAATGGATTAACTTCGTAATGCGTCCTGATGTTGCGGCGAAAATCACCACATCTGCGGGTAACTTCACTGCTGCTGTGGGTGCTGAAGAGTATGTGGATGCTGGCTTGCGCCGCAGTTACCAGCAGAGTTTCGACCAGGCGGCCCTGGATAATATCAAGTGGTATCCACCGGTACCGGCCGGCCTTGAAACCATCGAAGGGAAAGTACTGGATCGCGTCAAAGCGGCTCAGTAATCCTGATTGTGAGGCTGGTCGTCGACCAGCTTCCCATCATGCCTCAGGCTCTAACTCATCAGTAACAGCAGGATCTACCCATGCCCCCAGAGTTTGATCTCGAATGTCGGGATGTCTGTAAGTCATTCGGTGATTTTCAGGCGGTCAGGGACGTGTCATTTGCGATTCCTCGTGGTTCTTTCTTTTCGATTCTAGGTCCTTCCGGTTGCGGTAAAACGACACTGTTGAGAATGCTGGCGGGCTTTCTGGAGCCCAGTGCCGGAGCGATTGATATTAAGGGACGCTCCATGCTGGGGGTTCCTCCCAATAAGCGCCCGGTCAATATGGTGTTTCAGCATCTGGCGCTGTTTCCGATGATGGACGTGTACGAGAACATCGCCTACGGTCTCCGGCGCCGTAAAACGCCAAAAGACGATATTCAACGACGGGTCGAAGATGCTTTGGAGCGTATTGGCTTACCCGGTATTGGTAGTAAGGCTATCAGTCAGTTGTCGGGTGGTCAGAAACAGCGTATTGCCATTGCCCGCTGTCTGGTGCTTGAACCGGATGTATTGCTGCTGGATGAGCCGCTGGGCGCCCTGGATCTGAAGCTGCGTGAGCATATGAAAGTTGAGCTTAAGAAACTGCAGCAGGCGTTTGGCACGACCTTCGTTTACATCACCCATGACCAGTCGGAAGCCATGGTGATGTCAGACCAGGTGGCGGTCATGAATCAGGGACGTTTTGAGCAGATCGGGACGCCGCAGGAACTTTATTACCATCCCAAAACGGCATTCGTCGCTGGATTTGTCGGTGAAAGTAATCGCTTCCAGGGCGTGGTTGAGGCCGTTACCGGTAATACCATCAAGGTTAAAACGGAATGTGGTCAGATGTTTCGGGCACAGGCCGCAAACGGCATGCCGATAGATGTCGGCAACCCTGTGTCAGTTTTTGTACGGCCCGAAATTATTCATCTGGGCAAAACCGATGACAAGGCGGCAGATAACCAGGTGTCAGGCGTCGTTGAAAATATTCTGTTTGATGGTGGTAACAGCCGATTACTGGTGCGCGATGCGGACACCGGTTCCGAACTGCAGGTCGTACTGCCCCAGACCCACGAGTTCACGGGCATTCAGCGAGGTGATCAGTTATACCTGAGCTGGAATGCCGAACAGTGCCATTGTTTTGCCGGTGCAGGGGATGCCACGATTTCCGTACCGAAACCCGTTCAGGCGCAAGCCACTGAGGCGGCTGTATGATCAGAATGACTGGAAGCCGGCTGACTCTCTACCTGTTAATGATGCCTTTGCTGTTAACGCTTGGGTTACTGATACTGTTTCCCCATCTGGACATGATCAGTATCTCCCTGAGAGAACAGATCAGCTACGGTGAATACCGTTTTACCACTGATCATTATATGGAGTTCTTTACTGAACCTCTGTACTGGCGCACTTTTCTCCGCACGGCTGTCATGGCGATCATGGCAACAGCCATCACCTTGGTGATTGCTTTTCCTATTGCCTGGTATATCGCCAAGCTGGCCCGGGGACGTTCCCGTAACCTGATGTTTCTGGCCTGCCTGATTCCCTTCTGGGTCAGTGAACTGGTGCGCACCTACGGCTGGATGATCCTGTTACGGGAAACCGGTGTCGTCAGTAATGTGTTGCAGTGGATGGGCCTGGTCGATGGTCCCATTGAACTGTTGTACAACGATGTGACGGTGATGATGGGACTGGTTTACAGCTCCATGCTGTTCATGGTTGTTCCGCTGATCACTACTCTGGATGGTTTGGATGACAGCCTGGTTGAAGCGGCCTATGACTTGGGTGGTAATGGTTTTCATGCGTTGAAAGAGGTCATTATCCCTTACGCTATGCCGGGTATAGTCTCTGGCTGTATCGTGGTGTTCATGCTGACGTTGGGTAACTACCTGACACCAACACTGTTGGGTGGTAAGGATAGCCTGTGGTTTACCGACCAGATCTTCACACAGTTTATTACCCGTTTTAACTGGGAACAGGGCTCGGCCTTTGGTGTCCTGCTGCTGGTGCTTTCCTCGCTGATTGTCTGGCTCGGCCTGAAACTTAGCGGACAGTCATTCCGGGATACCATGGGTAAGTGAGGAGTCGACCATGATTGCATCCATTCCCCAGAGTCTGGCGTTTCGCAAAACCTATGCGGCGTACGTCAGCCTGTTTTTTTTGTTCCTGATTGCGCCGCTGGTGGTTGTCGCGATCTTTTCATTTAACGACAGCCTGTTTCCTTCGCTGCCCTGGCAGGGATTTACGCTGGACTGGTTCCGGTCAGAAGGCGGTGGACGTACAGGGCTTTTCCACGATGACAAGTTGCTGGGCAGTATCGGCATCAGTATGGTTGTCGCAGTTTTTGTAGCGTTGTTATCGGTGCTGGTGGCGTTATCCAATGCTTTCCTGTTTGAACGGCATGAATTCCGGGGTAAACAGTTTCTTTATACGTTGATGCTGATTCCGCTGGTCATTCCCGGTGTTATTCTCGGTATTTCTGTACTGGTCTTCAGCAGCAATATTGCCAATGGGGCAGAGGACCTTTGGGGTTGGGATCTGAACTTCCTTCGCCCGGGGCTTCTGTTAATCGTATTAGGGCAGTTCTCGTTTATTTCGACCATTTGTACACTGATTATCTCTGCCCGTTTGCGCAAATTTGACAGTGCCCTTGAAGAAGCCGCACTGAATCTTGGCGCCAGCCGTTTTGATGTGCTGTGGACCATCACGCTACCTTGGTTGCGACCAGCGTTGATCGGCGCTGCCATTGTTGCCTTCCTGATGTCATTTGAAAATTTCAATACGACGCTGGTGCTGGTTGGCAGTGATGCGCCTCTGACCATCACCATGTTCGACCGTATGCGGGAAGGTTCTACACCGGTACTGAATGCGGTATCGCTGTTGTTGATGGTGGCATCGGGTGGATTGGCACTGCTCAGTGTTTTTGTTCAACGAAAAGAGTCGGATTGATGGTAAGACTGGTGTAAAACGGTCGCACCGTTAGTGCGATAAACTACACTCATCGAACGCCGTCATCAGAGCGTTCGATGAGCCATGTATATAGGTCTTTTATTGAGATCAGGCACGGGTTTTCTCATCCCACGCCTGAGATTCGTACTGCTATTCCTTTCAAGTGCCGTTGTCGTTAATGGACATGGCACATCTTATTCGTCGGGAACGTATACCGACAGCATCGTTGCGCAAGGTGCCGGAAATACTGTAACGCTTTCCGGCAGTATTACGATGAATTACTCGTCGGATGATCGCGGCTCTTCAGCATTCTTTGCGGATAATAATGGCAGTATTTCCGGAACTCTGGCTGATCTGACGGTTAACCTGCTTAAACCAGCACTCGCAGGCATACGTACCCGTGATGGTGGGGAGGTGATACTTGCCGGTCCAGTAACAATAACGGGACAAGGTGATCAGATAGAGGGGATATCTTCCCTGATAGGCAAAGGCATCAATATCACAGGACCTGTGCAGATTAATACAGTGGGGGCTTATTCCAGAGCTTTGAGTGCCGAGCCTGGTGAGATCACGATAGATGGGCCCTTAAATATTGTCGCGGAAGGTTTCTATGCTCAGGGAATATTAGCCAAGCATATCACCATGCCTGGTGAAGTGACTCTCAAGGGGGTGACGGATATTCAGGTGTCGGGGCAGGACGCTGCAGGTATCAGTGGTTGGAACAGTATCGTCTATATCCATAATGCAATGACCATTTCTGCCAGTGAGGATGCCTATGCAATACAGACCATGGGTTCATCCCAGTATATGTTTCCACCTTCACAAACAGCACAGGTACCTGATGATCCTGATATGGCGATGGCGCTCACAACGCGCAGCAGTACCCATTCAATACAACCGAATCCCCAAGTCATAACGATCAATGGCAAGATCAGTATCCAGGGGGAGTATAACCAGCTTGTTCTGGATCTCGCAGGTGGATCACATGTTAATAGTCAACTGATTGAGGCGACAAACAAGGGGACTTTCAGGTTGCACTTTCATCAACCGGATGCGAAATGGACAACAGGTATTGGCTCGACGATTGGCGGCGGAGGGTCGTTATTACTGGATTTCGTGAGCGGCGGGATATGGGAATTACCTTTGGCACCGGCGAACCGGGTGGACAGTAGTTCGCCGGTGGCGCCTCTGAACATTGCACGTGATGGCCATTTTTCCATTCAAGGTCATGGAACGCTGTTAGGTCATGTTCAGACCCTGATGGAGGAAGGTGAACAGGCGACTTACCTGTTAGTGAAAAAAGATATTACAGACAGCCCTTTGTCGCTGGATCTTTCCAGTCTCACAGCTGTGACTGATCAGGACAACTACTCACTCACTTTACGCCAACAGCATGAGGGGAGCGAGGCATATCTCTATGGTACCTTGACCCATGAAATACCATTACCAGACCCTGATCCGTTGCCGCCACCTATCCCAACGATTGCTACGTTGCCTGAGAACGCGGCGCTATCACGATTGCTGCCAGTAGCGATGATTGACCAGAGTCTGGCATCTCGCTTGCTCACAGAGATGCTAGTGCCAGCAAATTGCCATAAAGAGTTGAATGCTTTGCATAGGGGGAATTTGAGATACGGTTGTCAGGAGATAATGGATTCCGGATTTTTCCCTTGGGCATTGCCTCTGTATGAGCACATTCGAGCCAGTAATTTTGATATTGATACCAGGGATGTTGGTTACAAGGCCAATCTACGGGGGCTTGCGATTGGGTTTGTGCATGCAATAAATAACCATCGTTGGGGAATAGGCGTTTATGCGGGTAACGGCGATATTGATTCACGAGGTGATATCCCCCCAATCCGAAGTCACGCGGATTATCGGGGGGGCACACTGTTTGGGAGCGTCGCTTTAAACCCGGTGCTGGTGACAGCGACAATGGTCTTTCTGCATTCGGATCACAATTTGAGCCAGTACAGTGATGCATCCAGGCTGACATCGGACAGTGAGATTGACACTTGGGGTGGGCAGACTGCTTTAGCGTGGCCCATGTCTCTGGGAGCATGGACTTTTATGCCTAGCACAGGTTTGTCTTACTGGCATACTCGCCAGCGTCATGCTCAGGTGACGGATCATAAAACCGGTCAGACATACGGCAGTGGTCGTAGTACTGAAACGTATTGGGAGTTTCCGCTCAGCTTGTTGACAAGAGGCAGGGATCTTTTTTCGACCCATACAAAGAATATTGCCGTGATACCGGAAGCGGGTGTTCGTTTCATACCGTCATGGGGAGATCGGGAGCTGCCGGTCACCGTCTGGCGCAATGATCAGCCGACCTTCAAGCTCAGGCAATCCGGTGCTTGCAGGGACAAATATCGCACGGAGGCTAATGTTGGCATGCAAGTGGTTGGAAAAACCATGAACAGCATAGTGCGTTATGGGGTGAGTAAATCCCGGCATACGTTTTCACAACAGTTAAGTGGTGAGTTCACCTGGGCGTTCTGATGTATAGCCATACAATATCAGTTGCGAGAGTCATCAGGTGGTTTCTGATGTATTGTTCTTGCTTGATTGAGTGTTAGGTGCGGAGGGCTGTTTCTCTGTGTTTTGATTTTGGGTTTTATTGTCTTCGTATTCGGTAAGTTCGGTCATGGTTGTGAGATAGTCAGTGGCGGCCTCAAGCAAACCAATGCGGATTTCTGACAGTTCCTTCTTCATTTTGGCAATCAGGGCTGATCCACTAATAGGGTCACTCTCTGGATCATTCATGCTCACACGTTCTCCGGCTCATATATTTGAGAGAGCGTAAATAGTCCAAGATTAACAGGGTTAATACCATGACAAGGGTGTCAGCGACGCTAACCCGCCATTTAAATTATTTATGGTGTTACCCTTGTGTTTTTGCTGATAAAAGAAAGGAGTTATGGCGTTTCTGATACTGCAAAGACTTGGCAGGAAAGTACCAGAAAAAAGATGATTTTCAGGATGCAGCAATAAGAAAATTATGCTTCCAGCGACTATGATGGCTGTCACAATTTCACCAGTATCCCACAGAAAATCCTGAAGAAACAGACTGTTTTTCCGAAGCCGTTTTCCCTAACCTTGAAAGTGACATCGAATAACAACAACAAGCGATGTCGCTGAAAAAACAAAACGGTATGCCATGGAAGAGGGGACGGTGAAGCCCAACCATGGCGTGAAACAGACTGTCGGGTTACAGCGCGCAGATAGGATAGATAACAGGTTTGGAGAGGGGTTAGACGCACGCTCGGCACGTCGTACACATCCGGTTTATAAAAACCAGAGATTCATTCAGGAAAGACGGGTGGTGAGTATGTCAATATTCCAACATTTCCAGGATCGTTATGACTCCACGGCTCAGGAAGAGATGAGCCTGCAGGAGTATCTGGAACTCTGTAAGAACGACCCCGGAGCTTACGCCAGTGCAGCAGAACGCATGCTGATGGCCATTGGGGAGCCGGAGCTGGTAGATACCTCCCGCGACCCGCGTTTAAGTCGTATTTTTTCCAACAAGATCATCAAGCGCTACAAGGCGTTTGAAGAATTCTACGGCATGGAAGAGGCGATCGAGCAGATCGTGTCCTACTTCCGTCATGCCGCTCAAGGTCTGGAAGAGAAGAAACAGATTCTTTATCTCCTGGGCCCCGTCGGTGGTGGTAAATCCTCCCTGGCAGAACGCCTGAAGCAGCTGATGCAGCAGGTGCCTTTCTATGCCATCAAGGGTTCTCCCGTATTTGAATCCCCGCTTGGGCTGTTTGACTCAGCTGAAGACGGCACCATTCTGAAAGAAGAATATGGGATTCCCGGCCGTTATCTCCGACACATCATGTCGCCCTGGGCTGTTAAACGTCTGCACGAATACGGCGGTGATATCACCAAGTTCCGTGTCGTTAAACTGTATCCGAGCATTCTGAACCAGGTGGCGGTTGCCAAGACTGAGCCCGGCGATGAAAATAATCAGGATATCTCCAGCCTCGTGGGTAAGGTCGATATCCGTCAGCTGGAAGAGTATTCCCAGGACGATCCGGATGCGTACAGCTTCTCCGGCGCATTGTGCCGTGCCAACCAGGGCATGATGGAATTCGTCGAGATGTTCAAGGCCCCGATCAAGGTCCTGCACCCACTGCTGACAGCAACCCAGGAAGGTAACTACAACAGTACTGAAGGTTTGGGCGCGATTCCGTTCGAAGGTATCCTGCTGGCTCACTCCAACGAGTCAGAATGGCAGACCTTCCGTAACAACAAGACTAACGAAGCCTTCATTGACCGTGTGAACATCGTCAAGGTGCCATACTGCCTGCGGGTTGATGAAGAGATCCGAATCTACGAGAAACTGCTTGAGCACAGCTCGCTGCGCGAAGCACCCTGTGCGCCGGATACCCTGCGCATGCTCGCCCAGTTCATCGTGCTGTCCCGTATCAAGGAGCCGGATAACTCCAACGTCTTCTCCAAGATGCGTATTTACGACGGTGAAAGCCTGAAGGATACCGATCCGAACGCCAAGTCCCTGCAGGAGTACAAGGACGTGGCCGGTGTCGACGAGGGCATGGATGGTCTGTCCACCCGTTTTGCCTTCAAGATCCTGTCCAAGGTGTTCAACTTTGACCCGAGTGAAGTGGCGGCCAACCCGGTTCACCTGCTATACGTGGTGGAACAGCAGATCGAACAGGCGCAGTTCCCGCAGGAAGCTTCCGAGCGCTATGTCCGCTTCCTGAAGGAATTCATTGCACCAAAGTACATCGAGTTCCTGGGCAAGGAAATTCAGACCGCGTACCTGGAGTCCTACTCCGAATATGGTCAGAACATTTTCGACCGTTACATCACTTATGCGGATTTCTGGATTCAGGATCAGGAATACCGTGACCCGGATACCGGCCACATCCTCGACCGCTCTTCACTCAACGATGAGCTGGAGAAGATTGAGAAGCCGGCAGGTATCGCCAACCCGAAAGACTTCCGTAATGAGGTGGTGAACTTCGTGCTGCGCGCCCGCGCCAACAACGAAGGTAAGAACCCGAGCTGGCTCAGCTACGAGAAGATGCGTTCGGTCATTGAGAAGAAGATGTTCTCCAATACCGAAGACCTGCTGCCGGTGATTTCCTTCAACGCGAAGGGTAGCCAGGAAGAGCAGCGCAAGCACAACGACTTCGTGTCACGGATGATGGAGCACGGGTATACCGAGAAGCAGGTCCGCCTGCTCTGTGAATGGTATATCCGCGTGCGCAAGTCCCAGTAATGCCTGACACGTGACGTGGGACGACATTTGTCTCACGTCACCGTGTTACCGCATTCTCTCTACTTCGCACGGGGCCGTATTATGACCAGTATCGTTATCGACCGGCGCCTGAACAGCAAAGGCAAAAGCACGGTGAACCGTGAGCGTTTCATGCGTCGCTATCGCCGCCATATACGCCGCGCTGTGAATGACGCCGTTAATAACCGCTCTATCACTGATACCGAGAGCGGCGAAAAAATCAGTATTTCCAACAAGGATCTGTCGGAACCGTTCTTTCATCATGGCCAGGGTGGACACCGTGAACAGGTGCATCCCGGCAACAAGGAATTTGATACCGGCGACCGTTTCAAGCGGCCGGACAAGCAGGGCGGTTCTGCGTCCGGCGACGGCGATGCCAGCGATGGCGGCGGCGGTATGGATGATTTCGAATTTCAGATCAACCGCGATGAATTCCTTGAATTCCTGTTTGATGATCTGGAGCTGCCCAACATGGTTCGCAAGGACCTGAAGGACAGTAATGAATTCCAGACCCGTAGGGCCGGCTTTACCAGTGCAGGTTCGCCAGACCGACTGAACGTCGTGCGTTCACTGCGCAGCGCCCACGCCCGCAGAATTGCCCTGGGCGGCAAGGATCGTCGTGAGGTTCGCGCGCTCAAGCGTGAACTGCGCGAGATGGAGGTCAGCCCCGAGGGTACTGATGAAGTTCGCGCCAAAGAACTGCGTGATCGTATTGCCGAGCTGAATGGCAAGCTCAAGCGGCTGCCGTTCATTGATGACTTTGACCTGAAGTTTAACAACCTGATCCGGGTTCCCATGCCGTCGAGCAAGGCGGTGATGTTTTGCGTAATGGACGTCTCTGGCTCCATGACCCGTGACATCAAGGATATGGCGAAGAAGTTTTTCTTCCTGCTCTATATGTTCCTGCAGAAGAACTATAAGGCGGTGGATGTGGTCTTTATCCGCCACCATGCCGAAGCCCGGGAATGTGATGAACATGACTTCTTCTATGCCCGTGAAACCGGCGGTACCGTTGTGTCATCAGCGCTGTCGCTGACCAGCGAGATCATTGAAGAGCGTTACAACCCGAAAGACTGGAACATCTACGTGGCCCAGGCCTCGGACGGTGACAACTGGGAGGCGGATACGCCCAAGTGCACCAAGCTGATCCGTGAGAACCTGTTGCCGCTGGTCCAGTATTTTGCCTATATCGAAATCACGGACCGCCACCACCAGAACCTGTGGCATGAATACCGGTCGGTGGAAAGCGACTATGAAGGCCAGTTCGCCATGTCGCATATTCGTTCAGCGAAAGACATCTACCCGGTATTCCGTGAGCTGTTCGAGAAGCGGGAGGCTACCGCATGAGAAAAGAACCTCTCTCGACCGGTCCCGAGTGGACCTTCGAGTTACTCGACAAATACGACAAGGAAATTGCCCGTATTGCCGAAGGCTACAAGCTGGACACCTATCCGAACCAGATTGAGGTGATCCGCTCCGAGCAAATGCTGGACGCCTATGCGTCCACCGGCATGCCGCTGATGTACAGCCACTGGTCTTACGGCAAGCATTTCCTGAGTAACCAGGCTAACTACCAGCGTGGCCAGATGGGATTGGCGTATGAAATCGTCATTAACTCCAATCCCTGTATTTCTTACCTGATGGAAGAGAACTCCATGACCATGCAGGCGTTGGTAATCGCCCACGCCTGCTACGGCCATAACTCCTTCTTCAAGGGGAACTACCTCTTCAAGACATGGACGGATGCTGATTCCATCATCGACTATCTGCTGTTTGCCAAGCGTTATATCTCCGAGTGCGAAGAGCGCTACGGTATTGATGCGGTGGAAGATTTGCTGGACGCCTGTCATGCGCTGCAGAGCCACGGCGTCAATCGTTATAAGCGTCCGCGTCCGTTGTCAGCGGAAGAGGAAAAGAATCGTCAGAAGGATAGGGAAGTCTATATCCAGCAGACACTGAACGATATCTGGTCCACCATTCCGAAAACCTTCCGTGAAGAGAAAAAGCAAGAGGAACGGTTCCCGGAACATCCGGAAGAGAACATCCTCTACTTTATTGAGAAACACTCACCGCTGCTGGAAACCTGGCAGCGTGAGATCATCCGCATCGTGCGCAAGCTGGGGCAGTACTTCTATCCCCAGAAGCAGACCAAAGTCATGAATGAGGGCTGGGCGACGTTCTGGCACTACAACATCATGAATGACCTGTACAACGAAGGGTTGATCACCGAAGGTACGATCATGGAGTTCCTGAAGTCGCATACCAACGTGGTTTTCCAGCCCGGGTATGACAGTCCGTATTACAGCGGCATCAACCCGTACGCGCTGGGTTTTGCAATGTTCCAGGATATTCGTCGTATTTGCCAGAACCCGACCGAGGAAGATCGCCAGTGGTTCCCGGATTTTGCCGGCTGCGACAACTGGCTGGAGATCGTCCATTACGCGATGGAAAACTTCAAGGATGAAAGTTTCATCCTGCAGTACCTGTCGCCCAAGGTGATGCGGGATTTACGGCTGTTCTCCATAACCGATAACGACAGCAACCCTTACCTGGAGGTCGGCGCAATCCATAACGACCCAGGCTACCGGCAGCTGCGGGAAACCCTGGCGGCCCAGTATAACCTGGGCAACATCGAGCCCAACATCCAAGTTTACAACGTGGATGTGAAGGGTGACCGTTCCATGCAATTACGGCATTTCATGCACAACCGCCAACCGCTGGACCAGCGCAGTACCCGGGAAGTCGTGAAACACGTGCAGTCTCTCTGGGGATTTGATGTGAAGCTGGAATCTGTCGACGGTGACGAAATCCTCGCCACCTACCCGCAACCAGAGTCAGATTCGCATAAAGCGGCCTGATTCCGTCGGGATTTGAGGTTTTTGCCGGGCTTGTCCCGGCTTTTTTGTGGGTGTTTTTGGGGGGATTGTCGGGAACCTGCAGGGATATTGGCGGTCTAGACTGTTATAGAACGTAAAAAAATCGGATTTTGTCAGGGGGAGCAGTAGAACCATGTGCGCATGGACTGTCATTGACTGCAACAGTCAGAAAGTACCGGACATTGTACAAATCCTTGAAACGCTGGGGTTTTTGGCGGAGTGCGTTCCGCTTGAACAGGCGAATGATCACGACTTCCGATCTCAGTCCGAAGCGGTCGTCATATCCGGTGGCCCGCGTCTGTTTACCGATTCCGCGACTCATCACACACTTCTGGAGCAGTTTGCCTTCATTGATCACCTGACGGTACCGGTACTGGGCATATGCCTGGGGCATCAGGCCATAGCACTGCGGCATGGTGCAGATGTTTACCTCGGAAAGGAACGTCGTCAGCATGAAACGGTGGATTTGCTCGATGACCAGCATCCGCTTCTGGCTGATTTTGATCGCAATGTCGATTTTGGCACTGATCATTGTGAGGGCGTGACCTTGCCAGAAAATTTCCGGTTGTTGGGACAGTCTGATCACTATGGTGTTGAGATCATGGCTTGTCCTGCCGACAGACAGTTTGGGGTGCAGTTTCATCCGGAGATATCCGGAATGCCGGGAGATATTCTGTTTCGAAACTTTGCCCGGATCGTTGCAGCATTCCATCATCAGTCCCATTAATCGGATTGCTATGCTGAAATAATAATGTCTTTCTGGAAAACGGAGTGAGAATGAGTGTAAAAGGTATTGGAGCCAGTAATTCTTCCAGTTATAAAGAAACCGCAATGCCTGCCAAACCGTCAGCGGAAGAAGGCAGCAAAAAAGGTTATGCCGTAAAGTCATCCGATGGCACCAGTCAGCTGGGTGATAAAGGCGGTAAAGCGGGCGGTCAGTCATTGGATTTGAGCAGTCGCCAAATCAAACAGTTGTTACACACATTATTCAAATCCCGTGGCAAGGAGGCTGACGCCCAGTTTTATAAAAGCATTCAGACAATTCTTCCCGGTGCAGACAAGAAGACTATAAACCTGTTTCTGGTGAGCCATAAGTTGGCCAGCAAAGGCGACAAAGATGATTCTGTCGTTCTCAAAAGCCTGTCCAATCGGCAGGTGAAAACCAACATCAAACTGACCAAGATGGAGATGGGCGTATACGATCTGAAAGCAGCATCAAGCGCCATGGCCAAGTATATCTCCCAGATTGAAGAAAAGGAGCTGGGTCATAAGAAACATAAGAAAGCGGTGACGGATAAAGTCGAAAAAGCCAAGGCTAAAATGCAGAAAGAGCGAACAGGGCGTGCCGCACCGGGTTCTTTTCATGCGGCTGCGAAAAAACGTGCAACCACCACGACCACAGCCATTGCCAGTAAAGATTGTCTGTTAACGATTGATAGTTATCGCATGAGTGGAAAGAGTTCCAAGAAAAAGAAGAAGGAAAATAATGTCAATCAACAGCAGTCAAAAAAAGATGAGGATAGGGGCAATGATAAATGAGAAAGTATATTAATACATGGATAAACAGTGATTGGATGACAATTATATTAATTGATCGCTGAATTTCTTTCCTGTTAATTAGTGTCATTTATTTCAATACCTGCCTGAACTCACCTTGGTGAATGTTGTCCAAAATTTTGTCGTTGTTTGATACGGCAAATGCTATGGTCTGCATCATTGAGGTTAATTCTATGAAGTTTAAAAATATTCCTGCTTTCCTTTTACTCTTGTTATCTGTTTCCATCGCTAATGCAACCGTTCTGGTAACCGATGATATCGCGTTTGAATCCAATCACTCCATCATTGCTGACACATTAAATACCAGCTTACAGTGGGTAGATAATATGATGGTTGATCGTCAGGGGAGTCAGCCTGATTCCAATATGACTGCTTTGGGTTTGCATCATAATGTAAAAAAATCGTTGTGCTATTCAGTGTCTCCTGAAACAGGTTTGCTGGAAACAACATGCACAGATGATTCTATCAATCTGGAAAACTATGTTGCAGCTAACAGCGCCAACGTGGAAGCACCACGCCATGCAGATATCACAGCTGACTGGATTAATGATCAGAGTGAGATTGGGGGTAACGAAAATATTTTGGGTGACAATGTTATTCTTACTGTTGATAGCGCTGATACAACCATCACGGTACCTGTGGTTGACGCAGAGGATAATGCCCTGTTGTATTACGGAGCAACACTGGTTAATGCAGGCAGTAATGTCGCGTTTCCTAACGACAGTTATCCTATCTGGAAGATGCAGTTGGGCAGCTATTATGTGGATAACTTTCTTATGACGGATAAGGGCAAAGGCTTTTATCTGGAATACCATCGTGATCGTCCTCACTGGCATCAGCCCTTGTCCGAAGATGCAGGCGGCTTCTATCTGCTGGCGAAAGCCGATGGCGTGAATGAATCTGGCAAGATGGTCTATCATTTGACGGGATTTAGAATTCCTTATGGCAAGGCAGTCTATACCCGGATGGGGGCTATTCATGCTGATCCGGCATTAACCGGCAGTGTATGGGCTGTGGGTTACAGTGATTCGGATGATTTCTCAACCGCCCTGGTACGCAGCCGTGACGGGCAGATGATTCGATTTGTACCTGCGCATTAACGTCGTTGTAGCCGACTAATCAATCACAAATAAAACCTTTCCAGGGAACATTCGTTCCCTTTTTTCCTTACAAAGTATGCGTTTTTTTCGTTAAGGAACCGTTAAGGTTTCACTCAACATACTGCGCCCGTTTTTCAACATATACCAAATAGATAGCAATCTGGGGCCAGGAAAATGTTTAAACCGTTTACAGCAAGCGTTCTAGCTGCGGCCTGTATCGCCGCGTCTTCTTCAGCGATGGCCGGTGACTGGTTTGCCGGTACTGCCATAGGTACTGTTAAGCAGGATATTTCCGTCAAGCAAGATGGTGAAAAAGCCACGTATCCAAGTGATCGTGATGTGGCCGGCAAATTGGATGATCCTGGCTTTGGCGCACTGAGACTTGGTAAATATCTGAACGAGAATGTCCGGGTTTATGCCACATTGGGTACCGGTAGCGTAGAAGCCAGTGAAAGCGGCGCTCTCCCGGGCATAAGCTATAAGGAAACCTACAGCGTTGAGAACCGAGAATTAAGTTTCTCTGCCGATTATGTGGATAACGTGTTCGGTATGCAGACAACCCAATATTTTGTTGGTGGCACATTGGGTATGAACCAGATGGAAGCGGAATTCAAAGGTGCTTATCAGGTGTCAAACGTTGCGCAGTCCGAGAAAGGATCCAAAAAAGATAACGCCTTGATGTACGGTGTTCAGCTGGGTCTGATTCAAGAACTCGGTGAGCATTTTTCTGCAGAGTTAGGGTATCGCTATACCAAGATGAACAACGCAGTGACATTCAACGTCGACGGTGATCAGCATAAGTTCAAACTGAAAGACCAGAAGCTCACTTACCTGGCCATTAACTACCGCTTCTGATCGTGGTGGGTTGTCTTTCGGATCAGATCGTCTAACGGTCTGATATCGAACGACAGGTTTATAATGGAGATGTGAACCGCGTTCGTCGATGAAATCGGCTGCCACAGAATGTCTGACGCTGGTTGTGATGTATCTCCCTTTGCGCTCGCCAATATAGACAGACTTTCCAGGGTTACACCATGAAAAAACTACTCGTTGTGCTGTCGGTGACGCTGCTGTTTGCCGGCTGCGCCAAACTGACAACGCAAACCCGCTATACCGAAACCGGTCGTGAGATTCTGATCGGCCAGTTCCCACCGGAGCCGGTATCAGAGTGCCGTATGGTGCACAATGAAACGCTTGAACAGAGCCTGCTTCAGCGTTATACCGATACCGGTATGCTCCTCGGCTTCTATGCGGATTCCGAGCAGACGCTGTCAATCGCCGAAGCCAAGGGCGCTAATTATGTCCACATCTATATTCCGCCGAAGAAGCTGCTGTTTGGCATTATCGACCTCAATTACAACGATAAGCCAAGGGCAACTTACTACATCTGCAAACAGATGCCGTTCCGTTAACACCCGGTGTTTAGTTCGATCGTTGTTGCGCTGTTGAACGCTGGAGCCGGACCATGAATGTACTTGTTGTCGAAGATGAAGAACTGTTGCTGCACCATCTGCGCTATCAGTTGGAAAATGACGGGCATAGCACACTCGGTGCCGCGGATGGCGAAGCAGCTCGGCATTACCTGATGGATTACCATCCGGATGTCGCTATCGTGGATCTTGGTCTACCCGGCATCAGTGGTCTGGATTTGATCCGTCAGGTTCGGTCTGAGGGCAATGCCATGCCGATCCTGATCCTGACGGCAAGGGGTAACTGGCGTGACAAGGTGGATGGTCTCAATGCCGGTGCGGACGACTATCTGGTCAAGCCGTTTGAACTGGAAGAATTGAAGGCTCGTTTAAATGCGCTGGTCCGGCGTTCGGCGGGTTTCTCTCAGCCGATGATTGAGGTCGGGCCGTTCAGTATTAATAGTCTGACCAAGACGTTTTTTGTCAGTAACGAACCCGTGTCACTGACGGCCTATGAGTATGTTCTTATGGAATACATGATGCGCAATCACCAGAAGGTGTTGTCGCGCACGATTCTGGAAGATCAGATCTACGGCAACAACCACGGGGCCGACAGCAACGTCTTGGAAGTATTGATTAACCGACTGCGCAAGAAGCTTGAAAAGTTTTCGGGTGTGAATCCGATTGTGACTGTGCGTGGACAGGGCTATCGGTTTGATCTGCCATGCCAGTGATTGAATCTCTCAAAGGGCGCATGACGCTGGCCGTGGCTTCGCTTTTATTGCTGTTTCTGGGGCTGGTGCTGGCAGCGGTACTCAGTTCTTTTAACCGTACCCTGGACAAGGCTGCCCGGGAACAGCTGGCAGCTAACGCTAATGCAATGCTGGCAGCGGCTGCGCGGGAAGAAAATGGTCACCTGGTCATGCCAGGCACACTGATGGATAGTCGCTTCAATACACCCGGTGAAAAGCTGCGTGGCTACATTTATGACGAAAATGGCCAGTTAGTCTGGCAGTCCATCTCTACTATGGGGAATGCCATACCCTATGTTCCGGATTTCAATCTGGAAAAACGGGTAACCTTCAACATCATGGAGCTGGAAGGTGAAGAATTCCTGATCTATGAAATTGATGTGCCGGTGGGACAGGACTCCTTGGGATACAGCTTTGTGACAGTGGTTCCAGCGCAGCGTTATTTCGACATTATCAGTGTCTTTGAAAATAACCTGTTGCTCTGGATGGGGCTGGTGTCGTTGGTCATCCTTGTGACGTTCTGGCTGGCACTGTGGTGGTCGCTGAAGCCATTTCGCCAGGTTATTCAGCAGATCCGTGAGATTGAATCCGGTTCCCGTGAGCGTTTAGACGGGTACTTTCCCTCAGAGGTTCGCTGCCTGACCGGCAGTATTAACACCCTGCTGTTATCGGAAAAAACACAGCGGGAGCGTTATCGCACCACTATGGATGATCTTGCCCATAGTCTTAAGACACCTTTGGTGGTGTTACAAAGTGTTGGTAATACCCTTGAGATTCAGGATGAACTCCATGATCGACAGTCGATGCACGAGCTCCGTCAAACGATGATGGAGCAGATCAATCGCATGAACCAGATCATCGGCTATCACTTGCACCGGGCCGTGACCGGACGTAAAGGGTTGATGCGTAAGTCCGTGCAGGTGTGTCCACTTGTGCATGACCTTTGCCGCACACTGGACAAAGTCTACAGGGACAAGCAGGTCTCCGTGCAGGTGAACCTGGATGCCGCTTGCCTTTTCCATGGCGATGAAAATGATTTGCTGGAAATACTGGGCAACCTGCTGGAGAACGCTTTCAAGTTTTGCCAGCAACGGGTGCGTATCGGTGGGTATGTGCAGCCAGTGGATCACAAAGACAGAGAGTCTGGCAGTCTGGTGCTGGTCATTGAGGATGATGGCGTTGGATTGGCGAAGGATCAGCGTGAACAGGTGCTTCAGCGAGGTGTTCGCGCCGATTGCCTGAGTCCCGGGCAGGGAATTGGGTTGGCCGTGGTACTGGATCTTGTCGAGAGCTATGGCGGTAAACTGGTGATCAATACTTCGGCGATGGGCGGTGCGTTATTTCGCCTGGTCTTACCCTGATCAACGCTGCGGCTGAGCATTGATAGCTTCAGCCGCAGCGACTCTTGTTTTATTCATCTTTCTCGTGAATATCGACGGTTTCGTTGTCTGTCACTTCCATGAGTAGTTTCGAACCTTGTGCAACTTCTTCCTCGGTACCATGCAGCAATACCAGAAAATTGCCGGCAGAGAGGGATTGCTCATAACGGACGATGCTGTCCTTGGGAATGCCGAAGCTTGCCAAGCCAGCTCCCAGTGCAGACAGGCCTCCCACTACTACAGCGCCTTCCAGACCACCGATAATGGCTGATACCAGTGGGCCGGCAATCACCATTGGGCCGACACCGGGAATCACAAAAAAAGCCGCGCCAAACAGAATGCCCCAGATACCGCCCCAAAAGGCGCCCATCTTTCCCCAGGCTTTCATCCGGTCACCAGTGTTGTAGTAACCGACCACATGTTCTTCCGTATGGTAATCATTGCCGACGACCGATATTTTTTTCATGTCAAAGCCGGCTTTTTGCAGGCGTTTGACGGCGTCATCGGCGGCGTGGTGGGTTTTGTAAACCGCGACACAGGTTTTGGGCAGTTGCATGGTGTTATACCGCTGATAGAGAAGGTGATCTCCCGGCTGATAGCAGGAAAAGCTCCGCCGGAGAGCAGTTGGGAAGCAATCAAAAACAGTTAAAAAAGTAGATGATTTCGTAGATGAGTCAAACGTGCAGAATCATGTCGTATTGTGCTTGTGGAGTGTTTATGTTGTTAGCCTATTGGCGACATTTAACCGGTATTGTCAGCAGTTCCGACCAGGGCTGTTCCCAGCCAGTGTTGTGCCGTGCATCAGTCTTCAAATAACGTGAAAGACAATTCTGTTTGCTGAAAGATGACCGGTAGTGGTCATAGACTGCAGACGTAATGACCGTATCGTTTCCGCCAATAAAATGCAGCTGTGGTATTGAGGCCAGCCTGTTGGAATAATCCGTGGGGTTTAGACTGTCTGGCATTGGACTGACCTTATGGAACCGGTTCACGAATGCTGGATCCAGATTGCCTGCGACTGTTCTTATGGAAATGATATCGGCTCTGCTGGCAGCCATCAGCAGGGCAAGCGTTCCCCCACCGGAAAAACCAATCAGCTCAATGTTGTTATACGGTCCCTTTGCTTTTAGCTGATCCAGAGCTTCATTAAGGGTATCCACCATCGGCTGGCTGTAACGCAGGCTGGTCCAGACTGGAATTTTGCAGTTTTCACTCCACACAAACTGGCAGGGACGAGCAATATAAGCTCTGTCCGGAAAATGGTCTTGGCGCATAAGATCAATAAGCAACAGATTACGAGGGGTTGGATCAAGAGAAGGACGGCGTCGGCTGGCCCAGGCATGCCCATCACCTTCAATGTAAACCCGCAGCGTCTGGCCTTGTCCCGACAACACCTGAAGTGTCTGCAAAGGAAAGTGACGGGTCTGTAAGACCTCGGAGTGGGCATTTAACGCATGAATACTGCTTTCCAGTAGTATCTGTTTATTATGAAGTGAGTGACATCCCGTTAGTGTTATGACAAGGCATGAAAAGTAAAATAATAGATGTTTGTGAGAAATCATGGCTTGACTCTGGCAATAGACCTTATTTTGATTTTTCCAAAAAATATTTTTATTTTCAATGATTTAATTATCTTCTAAAGTTTCGTGATATTGGTCGTCGGTGTCATAGTATTCTGAATCTGATGAGTCGTAGTTAGTACTTAACTCGGAACAGGCGGTTTCAAAGTGTTCGATTGATGATGCTTTTAATTCACTTTCCGCTAAGGATAAGCATGATTCTGTTAAAAGCTTGATGGGGGAATCATACATGTCTCCATAAAGTTTACAGATTGCATGAATAGAATGAAAAAATATGGCACCTTGGCCAAGTTTTCCAATACCAATTCCATGCCCGATATGTATAAAATCATGTACTTTCATGTAAGTGTTAGGGGTTTGTGATTCAGTATCTGGGACCACAACTGTGATTTTAGAAAAAATTCCAAGTTCTGTAGCTTTTGCGGTGATTATTGGTGGCATTTTATATGTTCCTCTCCTCATGTGGGGGTCCTTGGTCTCACCATGATTTTGGAACATTGCATATTGAAAGCAGGTTGGTATGAGATGAGTTGATTGGTATTCTTGCCTTCTGGCTTTCGTCTTTGGATCGGTTGAGATGGCGATTGCTGTTGTAGCATCCATAGATAGAAGGGGCTTTAAACCTTGTGTGATCATGGCAATAAATCTCTTTTGCCAGCTTCTGGATGGAAGATAACAGTGATTAATATTATTACTGTTGATGACAAAACAAAAATCTCTTTCTTTAAGGTTTTCGAAATAATGGGAAAGCCTTTCATCTCTATTGTTTGCTTCGATGCATTTAAAAGATGAAGCTCCTATTTTTAAATGGTAGTCAGGTGAAAAGTAGTCTACTTCATCATCTATAAGTTTTTGTTCGCGGGATGTTGTTGCATGGAGGGTGTCCTTTGAAGGTATTATGTGTATTTTTAAAGGTTCCTGCTGCCAAGTAGTTCTTGTAAATAATATCGATTGATATTCGCCTTTATGAGATGTTCGGTGATCTTGATGAATAAATATTGTACGTGGAGTACTTTCTTTTACAGTGTGGCTAAGGTGTTTTTTATGTTTTTCGGGCGTTTCGGTAGTATGTGTTCTTTGGTGACTTATAGTGGTGTATATAGGCTGCTTCTCTTGCATGCATAATTCCTCACAGTATAAAAAAAATAGCTCAGTGATTCATTAGACACGCTCAGCAATAAAAGTTCCTGGACATTGTTGTTTTATGTATGCATTGGCAATGATACCAACAAAAGTGGCGGTTTTGCGATCAAAAGCTATGGATGATTTCTTTTATTTATTGTCTGATCAGAATAGATAAAATATTCTGCAATGTTTGTGCTTCGTGCTTGTAAGGAATCCCGTGACCATCACCATTATCGCGGAAAAGCGTGACCAGGCGCAGCAGATTGCGACGGCCATGGGCTGGCGGATGCAGAAGGAGCTGGCGACCGGTTCGTTGGAAGGACAGCCGGTAGCGCTGGTCTGGGCGTCTGGTCATCTGCTGGAAATTCGTGAACCCCAGGAATTGAAGCCGGATGCTTCCTGGAATAATCCGGCCACCCTGTTACCGATTCCTCGCCAATTTGATCTGCGGCTGACCCGCCGCAGCGGTCGAGGCAAAACACCGGCGCAATACTACAAAGTCATTCGGGATCAGCTCCGGCATGCCAGTGAAGTGATTGTCAGCACCGACCCTGACCGTGAAGGCACCGCCATTGCCTGGCATTTGCTGGAGGCCTGTCGATATCGAGGTCCGGTACGGCACGCCTGGCTGGTGGACGGGCTGGATCGGCAGGCGGTTCGTAACACCTTTGCACGTCTGAAAGGCGGTGATGAAATGAAGTCCTGGTTCCGGGCATCAGAAGCCCGAGCGAGGGCGGACTGGAGCTACCAGTTCGCCGTACGGTCACTGACTTTCTATGCCCGGGGCGGCGCCATGGGGCCGAACCTGGGGCAGGGAGGTGGACGTGAATCCGTTGTTTCGGTCGGCCGTGTGCAGACGCCCACACTGGCACTGGTGGTGGAGCGTTGTCGTGAGATCCGGCATTTTGCGCCGACCGATCATTTTCTGATTAATGGGCATTTTACGGTTTCTGACCGGTCCATCGAGGCTCGTTACCATCCCCCCGTGACGACTGAAATTATTGATGCTGCACCAGCCGGTGTTACCTGGGAGCCCAGTCGGCGTATCGCCAAAGAAGGCGACCCGGAACCGCTGGATACACCATTATTTACTGGTGAGCGGGAGGTGCAGGCGTTCAGGCAGCGGTTGTTGCAGGCGGGTGATCAGGCGACAGTTATCCAGAGCAGGGAACGCAACAGCCAGCGTAATCCGCCATTGCCGTGTGATCTGGCCGAATTCCAGGCAGAGATGCACAAGGCGTGTGGTATGACGGCTGCGGCTGCACAGAAAGTGCTGGAAAAACTCTATAATGATGGACTGGTCACGTACCCCAGAACAGAACATGCAGAGTTACCGGATTCACTGTATGCGCCTAATGAGCGCAATCCAGTGCTTGAACACCTGACACAGATACCGGAATTTGCCCGGCAGGCACAGATGGCCCGTGATATACACGACGGAAACCATCAACACTATCCCGCCAGAAAGCCCGCCTGTTTCACCAGCAAACCGATGGAGCACTATGGCATTATTCCTACCCGCAAATCGGCCAATCTGTCGTCTATGAACCGTGAGGCGCAGATGGCGTACCGGATAGTGGCGCGACGTTATCTACAGGCGCTTTGGCCAGCGGCCAGCCTGCGGGAGCAAAAACTGGCTTTCCAGGTTCCCGTGCCGGATCTTCTGGGTCATCCGGCAAGCCGTTTCACTACGTCTCGCACCGAGGTGGTTGACCCGGGGTGGATGCAGGCCTTCCCCCGTCAAAATGACAATGAAGATGAGACGGCTGAACGTTACCAGGCGATCATCCCGGTACAGCAGGGCATGCTGGCACCGTTGAAGCGGGTCGATATTGTGACACGAACGACTCGGCCGCCGGCGTATTACACCGACAGGACACTGATCAAGGCGATGAAAACGGTGGGGCGCTTTGTCAAAGACCCGAAATTGCGGCGTATCCTGCGGGAAAGTGCCGGCATTGGTACGCCCGCTACCAGAAGTACCATCCTTGAGACCTTACTGGCGCGTAAATTCATTGTGCGTAAAGGCAGTCGCCTTGAATCAACGGCCAGTGGAGAGTCGCTGGTGGACTGGTTGCCGATCTGGATGACCAGTGCAGAGACGACGGCCGTCTGGGAGGATTATCTGACCCGGGTCTGTGAGTTGCGTAATGATGACAACCTTGCCTGTGAAAAACGGGATCGTTTTGTTTACCGTCAAATTGATCGTCTGGAGAGCTGGTTGCAGGAGTTACAGGGTTCGCTGGCGGATAAAGTCAGAGTCCAGAGTCGTACACGATTTTCGGGCAGTGGCACGCCAACGCCCAAGATGGTGGCGTATGCACGCAGTGTCAGCCGGCAGGCGGGGGTACCGTTGCCGGATAATGTGCTGACCGATCGACAGGCCTGCAGTACCTTCATTGATACCCATCGGGCTCAGGCTTCACAGAACCGTGCACCGACGCCCAAAATGCTCGGCCTTGCCCGAAAACTGGCGCAGGAACGACAATTGGGTTTACCGGAAGATATTGCTTCCAACTTTGAGGCATGCCGGGCTTTTATCGACAGTCAGCTGGGTAGCCGTCAGCAGCAAACCTCCGCTAATAAACCGCGTCAGGAAACCCGTCCTCGACAGGCGACAAGGCGACAGCGGAGGGGAGCACAGTGACGAATAAAACGATTGTGCTCGCGGGGGGCGGCCATGCTCACGCCTTACTCTTGCATCAGCTGATCCGTAAACCCTTGCCCGGAGCACAGGTGGTGATGGTGTCGCCTGATCGGTATACGCCGTATTCCGGCATGTTGCCAGGACTGATTGCAGGTCAATACCAACCAAATGAAATGCATATTAATTTGGCTGAACTGTGTCGTCTTGCAGGGTGTGAGTTTGTTCAGGGGCATGCCGTTAAACTGGATGCTGACAATGCCATTCTCAGTATCGACGGCGGCCGTGGTTTTCATTATGACTGGTTATCCATCAACACCGGTTCATTGCCACAGAGTCCCCCGGGTTTTGGTCAGTCTGATCGGGGTATGACGGTGATAGGGGTGAAGCCCGTCAAGCAATTCCTGTCATGGCTGGAAGATCTTGAAGTTCAGCTGCCGGTCTTGCCGTCTTTTGCACTTGGGGTTCTGGGGTTAGGGGCAGCAGGTACTGAGGTGGCGTTGGCGCTTGAGCAGCGTCTCTGCCAGCGTTTTCCCGGTGTTGCCATTCACCTGGTGGGAGCGGGTGGCGTAGTGGCCGGGTATCCCCTCACCGTACAACAGTCTGTCCGTGAGCAACTGGCCGCTCGAAATATCCGGCTGCATGAAAATGTCCAGGCGTCCCTGGTTCCGGGTGGTTTGCAAAACGGGCAGGGTAAAACGATATTCCTGAATGCCGTGGTGCTGTGTACTTCGGCACGACCTGATGGCTGGTTGCAGGGCAGTGGTCTCACCGTTAATGAACAGGGCTTCGTACTGGTGGACAATGCCCTGCGCTCACTCAATTATCCGAATGTCTTTGCTGCCGGCGATATAGCAACGCTGTCGTCACAACCTCATCCGAAATCAGGTGTTTATGCAGTTCGCCATGCCGCAGTACTGGAAGTCAACCTGCGACACTTGCTGATGGGCAAACGCACTATCGCCTATAAGCCACAACGCCAATCTCTGGCACTTCTTAACATGGCGGATGGTTGTGCCATTGGGGCACGGGGAACTGTTACGGTAGCAGGACGCTGGGTCTGGCGGTGGAAACACTGGCTAGACCAGCGTTTCATGAAACAGTTTCCCCGTGGGTTTCAGCGATAACCTAGTTATTGTTGTTTTTTTCGATGCTGATGTCCTGATGATTCTTTTCATCGGGTTTTATGGCCAGAATCGAACAGTCGACACCGGCAAAGACGTTCTCTGCCGTATTACCCACAACAAAGGCGGCCAGCCCGGTTCTGCCTGCCGTGCCCATGATAACCAGATCTGCCTTGATGGACGCCGCCAGTTTCTGAATTTCATGGGAAGCACGGCCCCTCATCAGGTGGCATTGTGCCGTGTCACCCATGCCGTTGGTGGTGACCAGTGCGTTGAGACGATCCCGGTTGGTCGTTTCTGTTTCCTGCAACAGATCGCTAACCTGCTCGCGAGACATATTGATGAATGGGCCCTGAAGGCGATCTTCACCATAAAGATCCCAGACATGCAGTACATGCAGGCTGGCTTTTTCCTGCAGGGCCAGGTGGTCAGCACAGGCCAGCAGTTTTCGGTTGAGAGCGATTTGTTCCGGTGTATCGGTGCTGGTGTCGAGGGCTACAAGAATGACGGGCGCCGTTGTTGTTTGTTCGCGGTCTTGATCCTGCATCATCCAGACCGGGCAGGGGCAGCGTCGTAGCAGATTCAGGTCATTGCCAGTCAATTGTCGTCTGTTGAAAACGCCACTGGGCTCCGCCAGCTTGACGACCAGGTCATATTTTTCGGTTTCCACCAGGCGGATTATTTCATGAAACGGATGGCCGCAGATCTGCCGTGTGGTCACAGAAATACCTGCGTCCATAGCGGGCTGAGCGATAGCCAGCAGGTGTTCATCCCAGAAAGACTGAAAGTCATCCCGTGAGAGCAGTGGATTTTCAAACCAGGCCGGCTGAACAATGCTCACAAAGGTCAGTGCCGCCTGGTTGTCGGCTGCCAGGGTAATGGCCTGCGCCAGTTCCGCCTTACTGGTATGGGCGTTGGTGATGGCGACCAGAATTTTTCTGAATTCCTGCATTCGGTTCTCCTCCCGTTTATTCTCATGGTAGTGATTGCATCACTGTTTCGGGTTGACGGGCATCAATGACCGGAATACTGGCTTGGTGCCGGTTTGCTTTCTGATAGTATTCAGTGATCGGGTTGTTTACCGATACTACAGGGAACGGTGGATGTTCGTCAGTGGAGAAGTGGTATGTCGTTTTATCGCTGGCAGGGTAAAGACCTTGTGATTGGCTGCCACCTGCAGCCCCGGGCCAGTAAGGATGAATTTGCAGGGCTGCATGGTGACAGCCTGAAAATCCGGATTAAGGCACCGCCGGTCGAAGGCAAGGCAAATGCTTACCTGATGAAATTCCTGGCGAAATGTTTTGGCGTACCGCGTCGGAATGTTGAGATTATCGGGGGAGAGTTGAGCCGGGAGAAACGTATCAAAATTACTGCGCCAGCGACCCTGCCTGAAGCACTGGGTATTGATACTGGCGAATAATGACAGAAACTGTTGTACTATTTATGAACAGTACGGTTTTATGGATAACGCACCGAGAGCTTGGGAAACGACTCTGAAATGGATAGCACGATGATTGAAACCCAGATTCCCTATATCGCTATTGTCGTTTGCATCGCACTGTTGGCGACCCTTGCCGTGGCCGTCGTCTCGCGTATACGCAGGGACACCGGCGTGCATATTCGCAAACCTTTCTTTGATGGTTCGGAACGATCGTTCTATGGTCTGCTGGATGTGGCGGTCAGGGAACATTTCTGCCTGTTCCGGAATCCAGCACTGGGCGAGGTGCTCTTTACCGACGAGCAGCAGCGCCCGATGTCCGCGCGTTTCCGAAAGGCCCGTGTTGACATTCTGTTGTGTGAACGTCGTTCGCTGGCGCCACGTTGCGCAATTCTGCTGGCGGATCGCAGTACCAAGAAAGGGCGTCGTCGCATTGACCAGATGCGGGTCTGGTTTGACAAGGCTGGCCTTCCGCTGCTGGTCTACGAGACGGGCGGCATGCTGGATGTTCGCACGTTGCGGGAAGATGTTTACATCGCGACGGGTATAGAGCATGGACATCAAGGCAGTGAGGTGATCGGTTCTGCTTCCGTACGCAAGGCGATCAATGAACAGCCACCGCGGCCGGAAACCCGGATTTGCGGCAAGTGTGGTGGTGGCATGGCACGTCATACCCTGAAGCAGGGTAAGCATGCCGGACGGGAAGCCTGGATCTGCAGCAGTTATCCTGAGTGCCGTACAGCAGTTATGATTCCCGGTAAAATATCTAGCTAGTTGCCTAAGGCAGTTTCCTGATATTTAGGGACTGCCTTTTCCTTGCTTCCTCTGAAACTTTTAAATAATCCCGCTTCAAATTGGCGTTAGTTCTCGTGACTCATACCGGGGAATTCAGTTGGTCAGACAGACTTTCCAGTTTTGTTAGTTAGACTAAACGCTGCCTCCTTGCGCTTTTCATAACGCCACCATAAGCTTCCCGCCTATGGATATGTCATTACTGAAATCACGACGTCAAAAGCATCAGGGGCTTTATATAGCCTGTCTGGCGTTGCTGGTTGTCATGACAATCTGCCTGGTTCAACGCGCCGGGCTGGTAATGGCCTGTCCGACAACGGTGACCGTGAGTGATCTGGCTCAGCAGAATTCAACGGCTGTTGCCGATGCTGACGACTGCGAGCTCACCGACCATCTGTTACGCGGTGGTGAAATCATTGAACTGCCCGTGCTGTTGTCACTGTTCACCGTTATTTTTCTGATTACCCTTCTTCAGCGCACAGGCTGGCATATCCTCTCTTCGTCTGATCCTCCAGTGGTCAGGCGTCATGTGCTGTTCTGCATTTTCAGGGAATAGATAGCAATCCAACGTCTGCAGGGTTGGTGGCTCTTGGTAGCCGCCATGATATTTGCTGTCTATGGATTTTGTAGAACGATGAAAAAACAGTTTTTTGTGGGGCTGGTCATGCTGTGCCTGCTCCTGATGTCGCGGGTCGGTTTTGCGCTTAGTACCGAATGGCTGGTGAGCCCGCAACAGCCGAATGCCAAGGTACGTTTGCTCCTGACGGGTGAAACGGATCCGGTTGCCGGAACAGTGATGGGTGGACTGGAAGTCCAGCTGAATGATGACTGGAAAACCTATTGGCGATCCCCCGGGGAAGGTGGAATTGCCCCTGAAGCGAAGTGGCAGGCGTCTGATAACCTGAAGCAGGTCGAATGGCTCTGGCCATTGCCAGAGCGTTTTGAATTACTGGGCATACATGCGCTTGGCTATAAGAAGAGCATCGTGTTTCCTCTGGTGTTCCACATTGAGGATTTCGACCAGTCCGTCAGATTGTTGGGTGATTTCCGTCTTTCCTCATGCACAACCATTTGTGTTCTGTCTGATTATTCGCTGGATCTCTCATTTGTCCCGTCAGCGTTAAAGCCTGATACGACAGCCGCTTTTGCGGTTGATAAGGCGATGTCACGCGTGCCGGCATTCATGCCGGATGGTGGTTTTGGAAATGTGGCAGCACTCTGGTATGACAGTCGTCAGATATTACGTGTCACCGCAGAGCGCAATGAAGGCTGGAAAACGCCGGATGTGATCGTTGATGGTCTGGAGGATGTGATCTTCGGTGTGCCAGATATTCACTATAAGGGCGAACAGCTGACCGCGACCATTTCTGTGAGCAGCTGGTTGGGTGATGTTGATCTTACTGACCAGAACCTGGCGGTTACCCTTGTCAGTGGCGACTATGCGAAAGAGATTCCTGTGGTTGCCCGGCAAGGCACAATGGTTGATGATTTCAGCGACAATAGCCTTTTATATCTGATCGGCCTTGCTTTCCTCGGGGGGCTGATACTGAACTTGATGCCCTGTGTGCTGCCCGTGTTAGGCATGAAGGTTTCTTCACTGGTGATGGCTTCGGGACAGTCTCAAGGACAGGTCCGCCGTCAGTTTCTGAGTGTCGCTGCGGGCATTCTCTTTTCCTTCTGGTTACTGGCGGCAGGTCTGTTAACGCTCAAGGCGTTTGGCACCCAGATTGGCTGGGGTATCCAGTTTCAGAATCCCTGGTTCATTGGATTTATGGTGCTGGTGACCACGGCGTTTGCAGCAAACCTGCTGTCCTGTTTCGAAATCCGGTTGCCGATCGCCTGGTCATCAAGAATTGCCCAGGCGGGTGATGATGGCCTCGCAGGACACTTTATACAGGGAATGTTTGCAACCCTGCTGGCGACGCCATGCTCCGCGCCTTTCCTGGGCACCGCGGTGGCCTTCGCACTGGTGTCAGATCCTTTTACCTTGTGGATGATCTTTACAGCACTGGGTATTGGTATGGCTGGCCCCTATTTGTTGGTCTCTCTCCGGCCGAGTCTGGTTCGTCTGTTACCGAAACCCGGTCCATGGATGAATGTCCTTCGTCGTGTATTGGCGCTGCTGTTGCTGGGCACCACATTCTGGCTGATTAGTCTCCTGCGCAGTCATATGTCGATTATCTGGGTGCTGCTGGTAGCAACAGGGCCTGTGTTGCTGCTGGTTTTCTCAATGATTCGCAGTCGTCAGCCGACTGTCGGACGAAGCCTGGCTTTTGTTGCTGCATTGTTTCTGTCGCTTGGACTGGTCATGTCAGGAGGCTGGTTCCTGGGTGCTTTTGAAAAGAGCTCGCAACAGGAGTCGGTATTGAACTGGGCACCGTTTGAGGAAAGCGAAATAGCCTCCCACGTGACGGCCGGCAAAGTGGTATTTGTTGATATAACGGCTGACTGGTGTATCACCTGTAAGGCTAACAAGGTCAGTGTACTGAATCGGGGTGCTGTGTCTGAGGCACTCAATACGCCGGATGTCGTATTGATGCAGGGAGACTGGACACGCCCTTCTGAGGTTATCAGTCAGTTTCTCAATAAACACAACCGCTATGGTGTGCCGTTCAACATTGTCTATGGACCCGGTGCAAAAGAGGGTATTGCGCTACCGGTGCTGTTGACCCGTGAGAGTGTCCTGAATGCGTTGCGTCAGGCGGCAGGTAAGCAGGGGGATGGAGCATGAAACAATTGCTGAAAGTCATAACACTATTTGTTCTGACATCCATAGTACTGATGTCAGGTACCGTCACAGCTCTGGCGAACCCGGCAGAGACTCAGAGCACATTGTCAGACAATCTGGAAACCGGTGATTCACTCAATCAGTGGATGAAAGCTCGTCGTCTCATGGAACAGTGGGCTATCAGAACACACCATCAGGCATTGTTTGAAAACCCTCATGATCCGTTTCAGGGAAAGAAAGGTGCCCAACTGACCATTGCCTACTTTTTTGATTACAACTGCGCTTTCTGTAAAAGACAGGATGCGGTGTTGCAGAAAATCATCCAGCAATTTCCGCAGGTGCGTATTGTCTACAAAGACATGCCCATTCTGGCTGCCTCTTCGTTTGAAGCGGCAGAGCTGGCGCTGGCGGTTTATCGTCAAACACCGGGGCAGTATGGCGACTTTCATCGACGTCTCATGTCAAAACCCGGAGCGCATACCAGTCGCTCAATTCAGGCAACACTGAAAGCAGAGAAGCTTGATCCCAACGTGCTGAAAAAAGCCATGGGTCCAGATGTAACGATGCACCTGTACCAGAATCTTGGTCTTGCCGAAGCGCTGGGTATTGGAGGGACACCCTCGTTGGTTTTCCCGGATCAGATTGCTATTGGATTTAAAGATGAACAGGCATTGACGGATCTGATTCAAACTTATCTGCAAGGACAAGGCCGCCATGAAAAAACGTCTGGGTAAGTTTATTCGGGAAAGTCTGCTGACACTGATGATTGCCGTGGCTGTGATGACCGCTTACAGCCTCTATCTGCAGCGACACATGCCTTCCGGTGAAGCGCCGGTTATGACAGGTACAACATTAGACAGCAATCGTTTTGATCTTCAGGCGTTATCCAGGGATGACACCGTTCTGGTGTATTTCTGGGCCAGCTGGTGCTCGGTGTGCCGGGTTGTCAGCCCTGCGGTGAGCGATATTGCCAGCGATTATCCGGTGATATCGGTTGCCATGACATCTGGCAACGATAACCGTGTCCGTCGTTATCTTGCTGCCCATAAGCTGGATTTTGCCACGATCAATGATGAAAGTGGCCAGTTGTCCAGAGAATGGGGTGTGCAGGCAACACCGGCATTCGTCATCATCAAAAACGGAGAGATTCGCTCGGTCACGACGGGATATACCACGGAAGTGGGTCTCAGATTACGCATGATGTTGCTCTAACAGAAAACGGCTGTCGGGTGCTATTTGCTATCCGGCAGCCGTTATACAGTCAGCAGGCTGGTTATGCTGATGGTGATTCTCAACGGTTTGAGAGCAGCGTGTTTTCCCTTATACGTTTGTCGACGTAAGGGTTGCGTTTGCCGGTAATCTGGCCAATCCGCTTGTCCCGTTCTTCTTCCCATGCAGACACGGGCCAGGTACGGTCCCAGGCTTCATACAACTTGCGATCCTGAGGGCTTAGTCGCAGTTTATATTCTTCGGCCATATACAGGTAAATCCTGGCGATCATACCCCTTGTCGCAGGCGGTGGTTCCGCTTTTCTTGCTTTGAAATCGACCTTGAAGGCGCACTGGCCATATTGTGCCCGGGTTTGGGGTAGAAGGCTGAAGCGGTAATTCGAACGATCTCCGTTGATCTCGCCGATGGCTGGCACCAGGTTGTGCAGGTCCGCTTCCATGGTCCGGAATTGCGGGCTTTTCTTTGTGCAATTTTTGCGTCCCCCCTGTTGCCAGCATTGCAGTTGGTGGCCGAAGTTCCAGGCAGGAACCACATGTTCCCATTCCACGCGTGATGCGCGCCTTTCCTGCTTGCGAACCTGGTAACCACAGGCGTTGAGGTCCGGTATCAGCTTTTTGCCCTGTTGGTATTGCGGGCAGCCGCAATAGAAGGTGAAAGGATTGTCTGCGTATAACCTGGCAGCCACCTTTTTGGCCTGACTAAAGCTCTGGGGAGGCTTGAGGGTATTGTTTACGTAGGCATAAGCGGAGTGCGTCAGCAGTGTCAGCAACACGACTGCGAATAAGGAACGTCTCATTATTTAACGTCTTATGTCTTATATTACAGGCGGTATTTTTTCATTACTTCTCTGCTAATAAAAGACATTTGACGTTATTAACAAGGTGAATAAAAAGGATTGTTCAGCATAAAACTGTGAAATATCGACCCGGGTATTGGTCAGGCCGTATGCAGAGGCAGTTTGATACAACCTGATACAGTTATGACAACTTATCCATGCATTCATTGATCATGATGAATAAGCAGAAAGCATTGTTTTGCAAAACGGGATTGGTCATGGGGTTTCGAAGAGGGATCAAAGCATGCGTCTTCATCGTCTGTCGATGGGTGTGATACCGCTATTGTTTTTTGGGTTTGCAGGGATTGCACATGCCGCACCGATGCATGGTGTGGGACCAGGGCATCGGCACCCTGTTTATCGTCCAGGGCCAACGGTGATCAGACCTGCTGTGGGCGTGAGGGTGGCAGTTCTTCCCGTTGGCTGGCGGTCAATGGTTGTTGCCGGTGCCACTTACTACGTGGTCGATAAAGTGTATTACCGGCGTCAGGGGGATACGTATATTGTGGTCGAACCACCGGCGGTTGTTATTCCCGTTTCGTCTCCCGGTCCAGATGTGCATGAAGTGTCGTTCACAAGCCTTTATGTCAAAGGCAAGCTCTACTATTACCGCGATGGTGTTTTTTATGACAAAACACCGTCGGGGCAGTATCACAGTGTTCCAGCGCCCGCGGGAGCTGTCATCGGCAAGTTGCCTGTCGGTGCAGTGGAAGTGCGGGAAAATAACAGGGTTTACTGGAAGGCCGGTGATACTTGGTACGAACCGATCGGTTCCAGTGGAGAAACGGTTTACCGAGTGGTTCGTTAAATTGTGGTGTTTGCGTGGCCTGTTGGTCGTTAGATCTGCGAGTAGCGTCTGCCTTGCCATAATTCATCATAATTCAGCACGAATTGATCGTTTTTGAACCATCGGAATGCCCCCTTCATGGCGTTAAATCATGGATAGACACAACGCACATGATAAGGAGCGCAACGATGAAGAAAATAATGACCGCCTCTGTTCTGGGATTGATCTGTACACTGACGTTTGCACAAGCCCAGGCAGCTGAATGGACCTGGAAGAAAGGGGCCGCTGTCGGCAGTGCAGCCATTGCCGGTGCTGCGCTTGGTGGTCCTGTTGGTTTTGTGGTTGGGGTGGCTGCCGGTGATTATCTCGGTGACCAGGTAAACCAGGCAGACCAGTTGAACGCCGTGCAGTCAGACCTGACTGTCGCACAACAGGAAACCGAACAGCTGCGGATCGCCTTGCACAATGCACAAGTTGCCATCCATCAGTATGAGACATTGGCCCTGGATACCCTCCAGCAGGATATTCTGTTCCGCACAGCTGGTGATGCTCCTGATGAAAGGGCAAACCGGCGACTGCAGGCACTGGTCAGCTATCTGTCAGTCAATCCAACGGTTAAGGTTCGGCTGGATGGTTATGCTGACCCCCGCGGTGCTGATGAGTATAACCTGGGACTGTCACAACGACGGGTCGATGCTGTCCGTCGCTTTCTTCAGGATGCAGGTATCCATGAAGATCGCATCAGTGTGAATGCCTACGGTGATCGACTGTCCAAAGCTGAAAAAGGGGATGCGGATGCCTATGTCCTTGAGCGAGTCGTTACGATTGAGTTGACCGGGGGAAGTGAGTATGAATCGGTTGCTGTTTATTGATAACAGGCGCTGAAATAACCGTCTGAGGCGAAGATCGGCTTGTGAATGAATTGATCCGGTCTTCGCCTTTAGTCTAAGTCCTGTCCGTCTCCCGACTATGGTCTAGTGTGCTGTAGTGAACTTGCTGCTTTTCTATCCCTCTAAACCTTAAATCACGCGTTTTTGCCCGGCTCAAGGGCTTGTTGCATTTAAGGGATAGAGGTACTCAGGATGTCGTTACCAGAGGAGACTGATAACCATAATAATAGCGTCCGACTGCATTGGGATAGCGTATGGCTGGGCGACTACCAGCTGCGTTCAGTAGCCGCTCAAGTCACATACAGCGCAACCGGAGAGCTGTGCATTGAGACCTTTGAGTGTGAAATACATAGTTCTCTGGTCAATGAAAATGCCCACGTCGTTCGCCTGTCTGCCGCGAATCTTAAGCTTGATACCCGTGATCATACGGTAGGGAATAATCCTCAGGAGCGTGTCTGGATAGTAGACATAGGTCATCTCCGTATTCAGCCGCTGATGGCTTTATACGGCGCTCATAAGTCTCGTCCTTTGCATGTGACTGGTTGTCGTTTGGAAATCATTTCTCACCATTATGGCGCTATTGCTTTTTCTGAGGTCCTGATCTCACCTGATAGGCTAAAACGGCAGCAACATGGTGAAAATTGCGGTGTGGCTCATCTGCAAGTGTTGTTGGAGAACGTTTTGCAGGTTCCGGTCAGTAGTCGGAATCGTGACTACGAGAGCCATCTGAATGCAGTAAAACGGCAGTTGACTCTCATTGTTGATAATGCCGGTGAACTGCATGCTCGTGAGTATAAGATTGCACGACAGATGACTGTAAGTTTAATAAAAGAAATTCATCTGCTGGAGCAGGGGGGGCAAATCGCACTGGCCGCATCTTTGTTGCGACGGATGCCGCTGGCGGCATTGCGGTTATTGCTGCCTGCCTCGGAGATCCGCAAATCGGATGAGCGACAGCTGGTTGAATTGCTGTTGATGTTGCACCGTACTCTGCCTGAAAAAGCCATCGCGCTGCTCATGACTCAAGTGAATATTAGTACGCTTAATTGGCACACGGTTATGCGTTTGCCACTGGTCAAGTTGTTATCAAAACACTATACGTCTCCCCAGGGGGGGGATGTCGCAGAGCGAAGGCTGAGAGTGCAGGATATCGGAGATTTACTGTTCGCTCTGTCAAACCAGTTGATGATGGACGCGTATGCTCATACCCAGCATTCAGCGACACAGGTTAACTGTAAAACTGAAGGCAACGGTTGTTTAGCCGATCTGTTCTCTTTGTTACAGGTAGTTTATCCACAGGTAAACACACAGCATCCGGACATAAAAGACGTTGGACAGATGATTCGCCATCTTGAACATCATGAGATGCCTGACGCCATGTTGTCTGCTATCCCCCATTATGAACAACTGTATCGACACACGGAGCTACCAGAAGTTTTGGCGGTATTGTCTGCGCTTTATCGAGCCGGTGGATATCATACTCAACGGTTGGAAGCGGTGGTGCTCAATGTACCGGAAGACGCAGATCTGGCATTGCTGGCTCGCTGTCGGCGTGTCTTGCCAAAGGCTGATTCGAAAAAGGCATTCAGTCTGTTGATTCAGCTCTCGGACGCGACACGCTCTACGATGATTGCCGGGTATTTCGGCGCTATCAAAGGTCAGCTGCCATTAAAAATGCGAGTTCTGGCGGCTTTCTCACGACAGCATTCACAGAAGGAACAACGGCGTCTGCTTCAACTGTTACCGGGTGATGTTTTGCTTAGTATGGTCGAGCAGCATCTGTTCAACACGGAGCTGGCCTGCATGGATCGACTGCTGGCACGGTCAGCGAAAGTCACAGTAGCGAAGCGCGTGCGCATTGCGGCGGTAATGCCGATTGAGCGTCTGTCGGAACAGGTTGCCGTTTTGCGACGACGGCAACCAGCGAATGGCCAGGCGAAGAAATTACTGGCAGAGCAGATCAAAAGCGCAGAGAGGCGCTTGGAACAGATGCTGGATATGGTCAGCGAGTTTGATCCTGAGATTGTGGCCAGAATCTGTGATCAGGATGAAACGTTACTGAATGCACGCATAGAAACCCGCACGCGTAATGGTGATGTGCGGGCTGCCCGGCAGTTGACTCAGCGTGTACTGACACGGTTGTTGGCCAAAGGCTACCGTATTGCCGCAGACAGTCGTGCAACAAGCGCCTTCAAAGCGTACCTGGAAGGTTTGAAGCAGCTCTCTATCCGCTACCGATTCTGGTCATATGATTTATTTGCGCGATTACTGCATGGACGCGGTACGGTCTCCGGTCAGCGTTTGCCAAAGACACTCTATTCGTTGCATGAATTCCCCGAGAGGGAGGCAGGATTGTTCCAGTTGCTGCAGATTGCCGCCAAATACTGTGATCAGGGCATGATGTTATTAAATGTCATCGAGCGCCTTCGTCTGGAAGCAACGATGGTGAAAAAGGTTTGAACTTATCCAACGCGGTCGACTCTATCCCTCATGAGGTTATTGGTTGTTATTCTTTGAACCTGATCCGGTATGTTACCTGTTGATAATGTCTGGTTCAGGTCAATTTAGCTGTCGAAACTAACCGGTCTTGCCGATCAGATGGCCGATGTTTCACCCATTGCGCGATCAGCAAAGCCCACAGGAATCCCATGATGACATCCATACCGTAGTGATAGCGCAGGTACAGGGTGGAAAAGGTAATCGATAACGCCATAAACAACAGGATACTTTTAATTGCCCAGGGATGACGTGACCAGGTCATGAGCAGGGTCAACCAGGGAATGGCGGTATGCAGACTGGGAAAACAGTCGTAGAGATAACGGAAACTGTTAATGGCGTCGTAGAGGATTTCATGATTGGCCTGCAATGGCACAAGGAACTGGTCTGGCATGTAAGTCAGAGGTCCAGCAACAGGTAGAAAGAAGTAGAAGCAAAAACCACCGGTCAGTGTGTAAATGAGTGCTTTGCGTAAATGGAGAAACGCCTGGTGCTGTCCCTGCCAGTAAAAATAGAGCAGTGAACCAATGGGCAACAGGTAATGAAAATGCAGGTAGGAGAACTCCATCCATAGTGTCAGGCCCGGTGTAATCCAGTGCTGGAGGTATAGGGGTACAGGCTGGCCAAATAACGCGGTGTCGAGTTGGATCATCCAATCGTCACGCAAGGGAATCTGGAAGAAATCAATTGCCAGTTCCAGACGGAAAACGCGCATGGTGAGATAGCCTAACAATATTGCAGGAACCGGCCAGAATTCTCGAAGGAACCATTCAGTCTTGGATGAAAACTGATGTCGTTGCAGTAATGGCCGTAAGATCAGAATGAGCAATATAAATAAAAGGCCCGCGAAAAGCGCTGCTTTGTTTTCCATGGGCTCTATTGACTGAATGGAGCCCGATAACAGGGCAATGGCCAACACACTGGTGGGGAAAAATAGCGTGAGTTGCTTGTCTAAAGGCCAGCTTCGCAGCGTCTGTAACACGTGTTGCATCATAAGTGATCTGTTTTTTTATTGTTCACAGGGATTGGGTCTCCTGTGCAAGATGCATCAATTTTTTAGGTCAGTCGCGATTATAAGAAAGTGATCGTATAGAGGCAAAAGACAGAAAATTTGCATTCTGTCTGTGGATTACTTCTGATTGATAAATAGAGTGACGTACAACGAACTATTATTTCTGCCCAGAAATAAGCAATGGATCTCTACCATCAGGCTGCCTTTTTATACTGGTTTCATTATTGTTAAACAATATGGGTATCGGTGCGCTGCCTTTCTGGTTTGCACCGGCCAATACCATCTGATAGCAATAACGATGGATGCCCGTGTCCGGGCAGTACAGGACAAACCGATAACCCGTACTCTCAGGAGCGTGATACATGCCTGAAAATACTGTGAAAGATGTGAATTACAGCAATACTCCCGAAAAGGTGACTCGTACACTGGTACTGAACAGTGGCGATCCTGAGAGTAAACGACAAGAGTTGTTGGACTATTTCCAGCAGACATTCGATCAATATGAAACGCTGTTTGAAACACTGGCCTGTAATGAAGCCTGGTATGAAAAAGCTATTCCACTTCGCCACCCCCTGATTTTCTATTTTGGCCATACCGCGGCTTTTTTTATTAATAAGCTGATGACTGCCAAACTCATCGCGGAACGTGTTGACCCTGATATTGAGGCCGTTGTGGCTATCGGGGTCGATGAGATGTCCTGGGATGATCTGGATGACAGCCATTACCACTGGCCTTCTGTCGACGCGATGAAAGGTTACCGCCGTAAGGTGCGGGCGCTGGTATCTGATTTTATTGCAACCATGCCATTGGATATCCCGATTACCTGGGAGAGTCCGGCCTGGGTCATCATGATGGGGATTGAACATGAACGGATACATCTGGAAACGTCTTCCGTATTAATCCGACAGTTGCCTCTGTCGTACGTAAAGCCGCATCCCTACTGGGAACCCTGCCGTGAAACGGGGGATGCGCCGGAGAACCGATTGGTGAGTATTTCTGGACGTCACTTGCGATTGGGTAAGGATTACGATGACCCACTCTACGGCTGGGATAATGAATACGGCCGCTATGAGGTCGAAGTGTCTGCGTTCAGCGCCAGTGAGTACCTGGTCAGCAACGCTGAATTCAAACAGTTTATGGATGCCGGTGGTTACGATAATGAACGGTGGTGGACGGATGAAGGCTGGGCCTGGGCGACATTCAGTGAAGCACGTCATCCTGAATTCTGGGTACCAGAAGGTAACGGCTATCGTTATCGAACCATGCTTGAAGAGATAACCATGCCCTGGAATTGGCCAGTAGATGTCAATTGTCATGAGGCGCAGGCTTTTTGTCGGTGGAAGTCGGAAGTGACGGGGCGTCAGATTCAGCTGCCCAGTGAAGCGGAGTGGTATTGTCTCCGGGAAGCGATTGATACTGACCAGCCCTGGTGGGACAAGGCGCCTGGCAATATCAACCTGGAGTACTGGGCATCCGCCTGTCCTGTGGATGAATTCCGTACCGGTGAATTGTGTGATGTCATCGGGAATGTCTGGCAATGGACGACAACACCCATCGATGGCTTTGATGGTTTTCGTGTGCACCCCTGTTACGATGATTTCTCCACCCCGACGTTTGATGGCCGGCATAACCTGATCAAGGGTGGCTGCTGGATCTCCACCGGTAATTATGCGATTCGAGACTCCCGCTATGCTTTTCGTCGACATTTCTTCCAGCATGCGGGCTTCCGTTACGTGGAGTCGTCAGCGCTAGAAAACACATCAGCCAACCCTTATGAGACGGATGCCCTGGTCGCCCAGTATCTGGCGTTTCATTACGGTGAAACCTATTTTGATGTCCCCAATTATCCTGCAGCCTGTGCCCAGATCTGTTGTGATTTGAGTCAGGCAGGCCCCCGAACCCGCGCGCTGGACCTGGGTTGTTCTGTAGGGCGTACCACCATTGAACTGGCCCGCTGGTTCCAGCATGTGGACGGGATTGATTTCTCTGCGCGCTTCATCTCGGCTGCTGCTGAGTTACAGCAGCGGGGTAAAATCCGCTATTTCGTTCCCACTGAAGGGGAGTTGGGAGATTATTGTGTGGCCGATCTGGCGGAGCTGGGGCTGGATGACATTGATGTTAATCGTATTCGGTTTACCCAGGGCGATGCCTGTAACCTTAAGCCGATATACGACAATTATGACCTGGTGTTCGCCGGTAACCTGATTGACCGCTTGAATCATCCTGCACAGTTCCTTGGCATGATCCATGAGCGGATTCGCCCGGGTGGCTTTCTGGTGCTGACATCACCGTATACCTGGCTTGAAGATTATACGCCCAGAGGCAAATGGCTTGGAGGCGTTCGGGAAAACGGTGAGGTGCTGGATACTTATACCGGACTGCACCGAGTGCTGGATACCCACTTCGAGGAAGTTCAGCCAGCGGTTGATGTGCCGTTCATCATTCGGGAAACGGCTAGAAAATTTCAGCATACGCTCGCTCAGTGTACGGTTTGGCGTCGTAAGATTTAAGGATAAACATTACAAGGATGCTCTCTGTCATCACTGATTAAAGCAAAGCCTTGTTGACACGTGATGCCTTTCTATACTGCAGGAGCATTAAAGTGGTACTGCTCCTGTAGTAATAGGTAAATATGAATTACGAGTTGCATGATATTCCTGAAAGGACGAGCTCTCCCAGGCAGACTGGAATAACAATGGCTATGGACAAAGGCGTCTCGCTCCGGGACGTCGAGAGTATTCTGGAGGTCTCGGGTGATTATATTGATATCATGAAATTAGGCTGGACGACTTCATACGTTTACCCCAGGTTGCAGGAAAAAATTACTCTGTATAAAGAGGCTGGAATCACTGTTTACCTGGGAGGGACGCTTTTCGAAGCTTTTGTCATCCGGAATCAATTTGAAGACTACTTAAAAGTTATTGACCGCCTGGGGCTGGAAATGGCTGAAGTTTCTGATGGCTCTATTGAAATGCCACATGATCAGAAATGTGACTACATACAGCAACTTTCTCACTATGTTACGGTCATTTCAGAAGTTGGATCAAAAGACGCCGCAAAAATATTTCCCCCCAGTTGGTGGGTGGAACTGATGCATAAAGAGCTTGATGCTGGCGCCTGGAAAGTGATCGGTGAGGGTAGAGAAGGAGGGAATGTAGGTTTATTCCACTCATCGGGAGAAGTCCGTTCTGATTTGATCGATGAAATTCTCAATCATATCCCTCATGGCAGCATTATTTGGGAAGCACCCAAGAAAGCCCAGCAGGCTTGGTTTATCAAACTGATCGGTTCTAATGTGAACCTTGGTAATATTGAGCTAGGTGAAGTCATTTCGCTGGAAACCCTGCGTTTAGGGCTTAGGGGTGATACGTTTCATCATTTCCTGAATAATCATCTGGAAAGGCGGTAACGATGATGAAAGCGTTCTCCCAATTCTTATGTCAAGGGAGTGTTCGGTAAAAGTGTTTTGCCAGCAATGTTGACAGGTTCGTTATAAAATCCTGCCCCACTCATCCTGTTTTTCAGTCAGACTTCTACCATCCTGTCAGCGTTCTGATCACAGCTGCCAGTGATGTTACGAATTATTTTTGAGTTGTTCCTTTATGCAGCGTATTGCCTACCTTGCTTTTGCAGCCCTTGGAATTATCTGGGGAAGTAACTTCCTGTTTGTAAAATGGGCTTCAGCGTTTATCTCGCCCGCACAGATTGTGTTTCTGCGAATCTTTTTTGGTTTCCTGCCACTGTTAGGTTACGCGGTGGTCCGGAAAGAGATCAAAGTAGCCCATTTCTGTTATTGGCCTCACTTCCTGGTGATGTCGCTACTGGCAGCAGTACTGTATTACTACGCTTTTGCTGTGGGTATTTCGTTACTGCTGTCCAGCGTAGCCGGGATGTTGAGTGGTTCCATTCCCTTGTTTGCCTTTGTGATGACGCTGATTTTTCTGCGTGATGAAACGGTCAGCTTCCAGAAATGTGTGGGTGTGGCGTTGGGCTTTCTCGGAGTATTCATGATTGCCCGTCCCTGGGTTGGGGGGATTGATGGCGTGAATGTTGAGGGTGTCTTGTACATGGCGCTGGGTTCCCTGAGCCTTGGTGGATCGTTTGTTTACGCCAGGAAATTTCTCTCAGATCTTAATTTGTCTGCTGTGGCGCTTTCCACGTACCAGATGGCTTTTGCATTGCTGGTCGTTGCCGCTGTGACAGATTTTGATGGGATTTTCCAGATTACCGAGGATACAAAATCCATGGTCGGTGTTGTGGCTGGCTTGGGGATGCTGGGAACGGGGGTCGCTTTTATTCTTTATTACTTCATTGTGAATCGGTTGGGTGCTCTTACTGCATCTGCCTCGACGTATATTCCTCCGGTGGTTGCCCTGATCATTGGGTATTTTGTCATTCATGAGCCCGTCACGCCGCTGGATTTGGTGGCTATGGGGCTTACCCTTTCTGGCGTTTATCTCCTGCAGAGTGAAAAACAGTGGATCACTGGTGGGCGACTGATTAAAAACCATTCCTGAGCTTTTTTCGATGGATCCTGTGGTTAACACTGACTGGATCATAAAAGAAATGATCACAGGACTTTAAGACCCTGGTGCAATAGCTGATACTCTTCCCCTGATTTCACCGGATACCTGTTGATTATCATGGCGCGTCACATAGCAATTGTCGAAGATGAACCTGCGATTGCCGAGAATTATCGGGATGCTTTCCAGCGGCAGGGGTTTCAGGTCAGCCTTTATGATAACCGGCTTGCGGCGATGGCGGCCTTTTGCCAGATACTACCGGATCTGGCTGTCATTGATGTGGGCCTGGGGGACGATGTGGAAGGGGGCTTTGAGCTTTGCCGGGAGCTGCGCAGCCTGGCGCCAACGCTGCCCATCGTGTTCCTGACAGCGCGGGATGATGAGCTGGATGTGATTTCCGGCCTGCGCCTTGGCGCCGATGATTATCTGACCAAGGACATCAGCATTGCCCATGTACTGGCCCGGGTGAATGCACTGTTTCGTCGGGTCGATGCCCTAAAGCAGCCGCATCGTGAGCCCGATAAGCTGGAGCGGGGCAAGCTGGTGCTGGATATTGATTGTCTCACGGCCAGCTGGGCTGATGCCGAGATTCCCCTGACCGTGACCGAGTTCTGGATGGTGCATGCCCTGGCTCTGCATCCCGGCCATGTCAAAAACCGCCAGCAGCTGATGGATGCGGCGCGGGTGGTACTGGATGACAATACCATCACCTCCCACGTCAAACGGATTCGTAAGAAATTCCAGTCGGTGGATGCCAGCTTTGCTGCCATTGAAACGGCCTATGGCATGGGTTACCGCTGGAAGGTGGCTTGATCGAATGACTCGCTCAACAGCGGTGGATCGCCGGTGAAACTCAGTCGTCAGCTGATATTGGTCAGCCTGCTGGTGTTGGTGTTGCCCTGGGCGGGTGTCCAGTCTGTGCGGGACATGGAGGCCAGTCTGCGGGATGCGCAGGCGCAGGTGCTGGAGGCATCACTGCAGACTATCGCAACCAGCCTTGAAGTTCGTCAGCAGGTGCCTGAAGCGGTGACGGCGCCGATTGACCAGCATATCTATGCCTGGTGGCTGGAGAGTCCGCTGATGCTGGATGGTTATGATGAAGACTGGCAGGCGCAGGGCATGACGGGGCAAGAGGTCGAGAGTGCTTCTGGTAGGAATAACCCCTTCGGTCCCGAGGTCAACTTCAAGGCTGCTACAGATGGCAAGATGCTCTACCTGTTCTGGAAAGTAACAGACGAAAACATTGTCTATCACAACCCGTCCCTGCCTTCTCTTAACAACGGTGATCGGCTTCTGCTGAAACGGCATGACGAGAATGGCCAAGTCATCACCTATACCATTGCAACCGAAGCGCCCGGTCCGGTACTGGCGCGCTATATTCGGACGGTGAATGGGCGTGACAGGGTGCAGCGGGAAAACCTGATCCGAGGCGTCTGGCGTGACACGCCGACAGGCTATCAGCTGGAGCTGGCGATGCCATTGGCCATGGCAAAGGCGGGGCTGGGCTTTTCCGTGATTGATGCCGTGCGGGCAGCCGATGGCCGGTTGTCAGAACAATGGACAGGCACGGTGGCCCCTGAGGATTCAAAAACTGGCCCGCTGATTACACCGGACCTGCAATTGCGTGAGGCGTTATCTGCGTTCGTGAAACCGGGGATCAGGCTGGGCGTGATCAACAATGCCGGATGGCTGCTGGCCGGTGTGGAAGAAACAGGACAACCGAACGAGTCGCAGTATGAGACGGAGATGTTCTGGCTACTCGAATGGCTTTATAACCTCATCCTTAGCCATGGCGGTCTGCCGCAATATCACTCGCACTGGCATGAAGGCCGTTGGGTCAATGCTGTGGTGAATGAAGCACTGGTCGGACACCCTGCCAGTCAATGGGTTCGGGATGATGGTGTGCTCAGGCTGGTGGTGGCATGGCCGTTATACCATGACGATAGGATTGCCGGTGCTCTGGTTGCAGAGCAGGGCAGTGAAAAAGCCATGTTACTGGCCGGGCGTGCGTTCAATCGACTTTTTTCCCTTAGTTTTCTGGCGATGCTGATCACGGTTGTTGGACTGCTGGGTTATGCGGGCTGGCTCTCGTTACGCATTCAGCGCCTGAACCGTGCGGCTGAGCAGGCCTTTGGTTCGGATGGGCGGGTACGGGATGATTTTCCCGCCAGTCACATGTCGGATGAAATAGGTCAGTTGTCACGTAGTTTTGAGCGATTGCTTGGGAGGTTGCGGGAGCATACCGATTACCTGCGTTCGCTGGGCAGCAAGCTTTCCCATGAACTGCGTACACCGTTGGCCGTGCTGCGTTCGTCGCTGGATAACTTGTCCCATGAAGCGTTGGACGAGCAGGCCGGCGTCTATCTGCGTCGGGCTGAGCAGGGGGCTGCGCGACTGAGTGCAATACTGAATGCTATCAATGAGGCGACCCGGCTGGAGACAGGTATCAGCCATACGGAAAAAGAAACGATCGATTTACGACAGATGCTTGAAGAGCTGAGTGAGGCTTATCGTTGTATCTATCCCGATGTAGCATTGGAAACTGACTTGCCCGAGAACGCTGTGTTTCTGGAAGTGGCGCCGGAGCTGGTGGTTCAGGCGCTGGATAAACTGGTGAGTAACGCGGTGGATTTCTGCCCACCAGAAGGCACTATCCTGATTCGACTGCATCATGAACGCAATACCGTGTGTATTGATGTAGAAAATGATGGACCACTGTTACCTGAAGCGATGGCGGGGCGGTTGTTTGATTCCATGGTGTCTGTTCGTGATTCACAAGCCCAAAGTGGTCAGCAAAAGCGGGCAAATAACAATCAGTCCGAACGTTTGCACCTTGGGTTAGGGTTATACATTGTCCGACTGGTCATGGATTTTCATGGTGGGAAAGCTTTAGGCTGCAATCGACCTGATGGCTCAGGCGTGTATTTTTCCCTTAATTTTTACTTGTGAGCCAGTAAAAGAAGAACCAACCCTTTAGTGTATTTTTAGGTTGGCCTCATTTCGTTACTCAAATTTTGAAGGTTTTCATCATTTCGAATAATGTGTATTAACTTATCATCTTGAGGGGAGCGTAGTCTGGGGAGTAGACCTTGAAGTTCTACAGTAGCATAACCTTTGTTAGCGCCTTCCCGTATAAGAAATAGAATAATATCACTATCACAGCGATACATGCATGCAGCTTGAAGAGGTGTTAGTTGTCTATGTTCTACTATTACATCTGGGAGATGTGAGAACCTGTTAATCTCGGCGCCATGATCTATGAGTAGTCTAATTATTCCAGCGTTACGCTCAATACAGGCTTGAATAAGAGGATCTGTTCCTAAATGATTTATATTAATTAAACTAGATAGCCCTGCATTAAAGATAGCTTCAAGCATCCCAAGCTGTCCTGATTGTATAAAAGGAATAATAGGGTTTTTAGTGAGTGGGGTAGGGGTGTCTTCATGATTTTCATCTGCTTGCTGCATATTAGCCTGTTTTTCACTTAGCTGTGTGGCGGTAAGTAATCGGTAATCGTCGGTTGTTTTAATATGCTTTAAGCCAAACATTCTACATAGTAAAATTTCAAGGATGACCGATAGATCCTCATTTCCTTCCTGGAATGGTTGAAGCAGTAGAAGATCTTGTAAAAGTTGCATGATGTGTGTTCTTAGCTGATCTTTACATAGGTTTTCGTTGTGTGCTTGACTTATTTTTATCCTATCTGTCGTGATGTTAAATTTATCTATTATGTCTAATAGCCTGTTTTTAACTTCTGAAGAATCAATTTGTTTTGTTTTATTGAGTTTTAGTTTGGTTTTCATTCTGGTTATCGTGGCAGTCGCAATATATTGATATCCTGAGGATGGTGCAATAAGATTTGCATCGCTTCTTCTCATAAATAATATTTCGCATTCATTATTAAGGCTTCTAATACGCTGAGATATACTATCCAAATCTTGCCTGGAATGATGCATTACAATTGTATCATTAAGCAATTTTTTTAACATGTGAGGGCTGTGATTTTTCCGGTCAGGATAAACTTGGAATGAACCACTATCTGTTATTTCAGGAATATACCCTAACTTAATAATAATTTGTATCAGGTTATCAAGGCTTAATTCAAAAGGTAATGTCATGGTAAGCACGTGCCGCAGGGCATGCGCCATATGTGTAAAATGGTACGGCCTTATATCTTCCCAGTGTCTACAGAGAGCAGGGAAGGTAGGCTTTACTATCATGCCGCATAATTCATCATGTGATTGTGTGACGAAAGTATCATGCTGTTCGTTCATGTGGCGCTCCAGTTGAGATAATGCAGTATCTCCCTGCATGCCGTTATCGACGAATTCACGTAGTAATTTTTTGTGCTCTTTTGTAAGAGTTGAACTGTTTTCTATATATTTCAGAAGATGTTCAAAAAAGGTATGACGGTTATCGCTCCTTGGTATAGATGAATATACATATTGTTCAAATAACAGGGCGATAAATCGAAGATTACAGCGCACTATATGACTTTTATAACGTCTGGATGATGTTGTTCCATCAACTTCCAGGGTCCAGTTGATGAATTGATTATCTTGACTATGACCGTAATTTTCAGGATTTAGCACTATAACGGTCAGTGATTCGATTGTGTTAAAAAAAGACTGAGCTTTTTGTTGTAGTGTGACTGGATTAATAGGTGTTGTATCGATCTCTTCTGGTAGTAATGCAGTCCATGGGTTTTGGGGGGCAATAGTTCTTAACTTATTAGGATTGTAAACATAAAGCGGAGTAAAAGATTTTTTTTCGTCTCCTTTTTGGTGAGAGGCATCCCAAGTCAATGTCTTTATTAGATATCCTGCTTTGGGAGAATCCTCACGTGATTGCAGTTTGTGTACTGGTATGAGTCTTTCTGCATCAATAAAGGTTATATTTCTTTTGGGTGAAGGTGGCCGTGGCTCTCTTCTATATGTAAGTATGCCATTTTGCGTAGCATAGTCTTGACATCTATCCATTGGATTAATCTCCCTCGGTTATCCATTTACACAATTTTAATGAAAGAAGCTTGAATTTGAAGTAGTCTCAAAAACATGACGAGTCATAACATAAGTAATGAGACAGTAAAATTTTATGATGATTCTGTTCGTTATGTGTTAGTCAGTGTTTTTTTCAGATATGTTAGTTGTCAACTATCCGTTACCTTTCAAGTTGTAAGCGCCTCTGTATCAATACATGAAGCGCATAGCTAATGCAGATTAAATGATCAGATGTCCATGATAATCCTGATCACATCGCATAATAGCTTCTCTTGCAGATGGTGCGTCCAGTTCACTCACCAAGCTGTAGCCTTTTCGCAGCAGGGATTTTTCACGCCATATATTCCCTTTGAAAGCCGGTAATAACCACACTGCAAGAGAACAGGCAAGAATCAGAAGTGCCATTGTTAGACTGCCAGAGTGTTGAGTCTGAAGATCCAGCATGTGCAGAATCAGCTGTACGACAAACAGTATTGCGGCAATATTCCAGAGTCGCTTGAACAGGGCCCAGAATACACCAAAGAACAGCGCCGGCCAGGAAAATCCCTGCTTGACCGCTTCGTGGCCATGGGCGGGGTGATAGTAAACACGGAATCTTTTCATGGTTTTCTCCGGGTTCGGGTAGTCACTGTCAGACTGACGGTGATACAGTTCTCACACCGGCAAATGGCCGGAGGCTGTGGCACAAGCATATCAGCCGCCGGTTCCGGGTTATGTTGGTAATTGACGCAATCGTTTGTGGTGGGAAGGGACTGCGCCTCCATGGCTGAATGGCATCTTTATATGATCCGCTGTGCAAAAGGCACACTGTATACCGGGATTACGACAGATGTTTCGCGCCGCTTTCGTGAACACTCGGCAGGGACTGGCAAGGGCGCCAGATATCTCCGGGGGCGTGGCCCTTTGGAGTTGGTTTTTCGTGCCAGTATGCCAAACCGGGTGATGGCGTCAAAAATGGAGGTGCGAGTGAAGCAATTGACTCGGCAGCGAAAGGAAGCATTGATCTGTGGTGATATGAGATTGGATGACCTGGTATGAGTGTGCATATGGTGCATTCGCCTATTTAAGACCAGCTTATGTTTTACATCTGATTGGCATCAATGATGCCAATCAGATGTGTGTATTATTAATCAATGCCCTGAGCTTTTTCTTTTTATTTGAAATCGTAGAGAGCAGTAGCAGTGTTAATCAGGCCTGTCGATTCATTTCTGCAAATGTTTAAAAATTAATTGTTTCATCGTGTATCAATAATGAGTTGATGCTGGTCCCTTTTAAATTCTTTGTATTATTTATGAAAAATAATATTCATCTACTTAAGCATTTTTCGGTTTTGGATCTATGTTATTTATGTGCTTTATAAGGATGACACTCTTTTTTCATGCCTGAATCATTTGTGCAATACGAATGATGCTGTTATCACCTGTGAGTGTGAGGGCTATGCATTCTACTGAAATGTCGGTAAATCCCATTAGGTTTTTGGTTTTTTTGCTGCTGTCCTGCTTGTGTATGGTGGATGTGCACAGTGATCCTTCACAATTAAGAATTGTTGGAGGCCGGGATGTTCCTCATGGAAAGCAGCCCTGGCAGGTTTCGTTTCAGGATGGCAGGGAGCATTTTTGTGGTGGTTCATTGATTGCGCCACAGTGGGTTTTGACAGCAGCGCATTGTCTTGACAATTACACGCAGGAAACACTGAGGGATATTGAATTGTGGGTTAATCCCGTCAAGCTTTCAGGGGGGGGGAAACCCCTGAGAGCCGTCGAGGCCTATTTTCATGATGACACCAGCGCAGATATCGCACTGATCAAGCTGGGCAGGCCTATTCTGAATATTCCTTATCTTGCTCTGGCCGATGATGCAACGATGGAGGAATCGGCTCTGCCTGGCATGTTGGCCACAGTATCAGGATGGGGTACCACGAGAGAAGGCGACTACCACATGCCCGAAACGTTAAAAACGATTGAGGTGCCTCTTGTGCCACAAGCCTACTGTCGTTTGTCCTATGACAATGACATTGCAGATTATGAATTTTGTGCGGGATATGTCGATGGGGGAAGAGATGCTTGCCAGGGGGACAGTGGTGGAGCGCTGGTGATCAAGCATGATGGCAGCTATGTTCAGGCTGGTATCGTGTCTTGGGGGTCTGGGTGTGCGAGGCCATTCATGTATGGTGTCTATACTCGTGTGGCTTCGTTTACGGACTGGATTGGACATGTGATTGGTGGCGGGGATAATTAGTTGTTGCCTATCAATATGACTTTTTTATCTAGGACGCTTGAGGATAAATCGTTATTTGCTACTGATCAGCACTGAGTATAGACATGCCAATCCTGGATACAGAAGGGCCAATAGAAGGAGACTCCGAAGCGTCTGTATCAGAACTAATAGCATGTTCTCCGTTAAGTGATGAATCGGACCATTCACGAACGTTTGTATTCAGTCTTGCAATTAGATCAAGCGCATTCATAGCCGGCATGTATTCTTGCTTATTTGAATTGTCTTCATAATCCTGCAATGCTTTTTGGATGGATGGGGAGTGCCTCGCCAAGGTGAATGCTGTCTCGTTTTGTGGATTCATTTGCTGAAACAGCGTGAGAGTGAATGCAGGATTCGAGATAATCAGAGTAACGATATCCAGCCGGCCAAGTATAACTGCAAGCATTAATGCGGTAAATCCGTCATTATTGATGCCTTCAAAGAGTTGTGCCCCGTATATCGCTTTTTCAAGTATGTGAGAAATAATGGTGATGTTTCCTCGCTTAATGGCAAGCATTAATGGTGTATCGTTATTGCCATCAGGCATTACCAGTTGTGGTAGAAAGTTGGTAGCAAGCAATATTTTTATGGTTTCTTCACACCCATCATGTACATTTTTCAGTGCTAAAGTCAGAACAGTATCCTTTGCGAAGTTACAGTGAGTTAAAGCACTGTAATCGAGTATTTTCGAATGTTTTCTTGGATATAGGGATTTGATTAATAGTCTCGCGGCCAAATGTTTGCCCGTCTCAATAAATTCCATTATCAAACTGTTGTTTTTACAATTTGTTAATTCGTTTAAATTTTCATTCCAGAGCAATAGGTTATTAATTTCCGCTGCGACAAGTTTTTCATTATTACCACATATATCTATTGCCTGAAAACAGGTAGAAAAGTTGCTTGCCTTGTCAGGTATAACTTGCAGTGTGTCAGCGGTCGAGGGTCAACTGAGAAAGCAGCTGCAGCAAAGGGTTGTGAATCGGTGACATAGCCGTGAGTTGGTTGGTCTGCTCTCGTTGACAGTGGTCGTTATACGACAATTCTCTCCATTGTCACTGCCTGTTTGGCTTACAGCTTGATTGTCCTGAGGATGAGAGTTCGTCGTAAATTGGTGCCTGCAACAACGCATTCAGATTCTCTATGTAAAAATTCGGTTAATCATTCCGATTTTTGACAAGAAAAAGCTTTCAAAGTTTTCTTACTTTCTAACAACACTGTTATTGTGATGATAGATTTCACTCAGGGCTTTCCAGTGGCTTTCCTTTTGAAGCGACTTTCCCTGTGAACAATGCTGTAAAAGAAAATCAGCAGCCAGTATGCACAGAAAATAGCTAAAACATACCAGCAGTCAGTGCCCAGCATACTGAGTAGAATCAGACTCAAAATAAATGAGAAACCTGCCAGCCAGCGTGCAAATCCTCGGAACACCTTCCACCCTGCCGCCATGCTGAGCACATAGACCATGATGAAATTGCCGTTGGTAAAACGGATCAGGTCATCAAGGGGAAGTGCGAAAACTGCAGCTGCAACCGTACTGATTACACTGACGATGATAACGGTGATCAGGGCATTAGCGGGTACGTCCTTACAGGACGTCCGGTGCAGCAGGGCAGGCAGTCGTTCTTGCCGGGCCTGGGCCCAGACCAGCCGGGCAAAGCCCTGCTGGTAGATGTTGATTGAGGCGAAAGAGGCCAGGTAACCGGCCACGCCGGCAATATAGCGGGCATTGTCGCCAAACAGCAGGTAGAGGATGGTGGGCATGGAGGTCACTTCCTGCTCAGGTGAGCCATAAGCACCGAATTTCAGTACCGCCGCGGAATACGCCCAGTAAACAATGCCGGACAACACAAAGCCGATGACCATCGCCCGGGGAAAATCCCGCTCCGGGCATTTGAATTCTTCCCCCATGTGAGCAAAGGCTTCGAGCCCGATAAAGCACCAGAACACCACGCCAATGGCTTCCCCGACCTCAAACAGTTCAAACTCTCCGGGCATACTGTCCTTTAATGTCAGTTCGCCAAAGTGCCAGATTGCCACGACCAGCGCGGCAATAATCAGGGCAATGGTGATTTGCACATTTCCGGAGATTTTTGCGCCCTGTAATCCCAGGAAAAGAATCAGCATCAGGGTGAGCAGTTGTATCAACAGCTCGCCCATGGGCGTCAGGTCAAACATGGCGTACCAGAAACCGGAAGCAATATGCAGCCCCGCAGGAATGGCCACTGGAATTACGCTGAGAAATAAAACTGCGGTCAGCTTATCCCAGGGCGGACCATAAGCCTTGCCGACAAAGTAGGCGGCCCCACCGGCGTTGGGGTACTGTTGCCCAAGCCGGGCAAACGTAAGAGCGACAGGAATAATCAGGAGAATCAGGATTGGCCAGGCCCACAGGGAGGTTTCACCCGAGAGTGTGGCTGCTACAGAGGGTACGACAAAAATACCCATGCCCAATAACGAGGTCGACATCAGACCGATGCCCTGTAGCAGGCCAATCTCTTTGCGGAGCTCATTCATGACAGCAGGCGCTTTTGGCAATCACGTAGAGCAAGGGTAGCCATGATTTGCCGAGGTGTATGGCTAAATGTCAGTGGCGAGCAAAAGTGTTGTGTGGGACTGGATACGATCAGGCTGCCAGGCAGTGTTGGCAAATACCTTGCTGATACAGAAAGTGCATGCCGGCTTCACAGCCTGCGTGATAATCCTGCGCCAGTGTTGTCTGGTTACGGCTCAGCATCGGGGTTGCCAACTCAGAGGCTGGCGCTATTTCGATAACCTCAACACCTGATGGGGGATTCCGGATAAATTCACAGGCCTGGTTATAGCGCTGCTCCAGTTTCATGATCATGTCTGCGACAGCGGGCTGGTGTCGTAACAACAGCAGCTGCTGCCAGCTAGAGGGGACTGCGTGATGGTAAGTCGCCTCGCCTGCGCCGGCATGGCTGGCGCCAATGAGAAATTCCCGATTTCCGAGCTGGCGGGCAGCGGCGTCGATCTGTAACGGATTCTCACGGTCTGTGGCTTCCCAGAGCCAGTCCAGATCAATGGCATGACCTCCCCGGAGAAAACGACTCCAATTGTAAAATTCCGGGCGCGTGGTGAAATCAGAAATCGTGCGATAGCCGTGGCGGTATTGCCCGGCAATATAAGAGGACAGGTTCAGTGCCCCGGCTGAGCAGCCAATATACAGGTTAAACGGGTTGTAGTTATTGACCAGGAAAGCGTCCAGAACGCCGGCCGTAAAGACGCCACGCATACCGCCACCTTCGGCAACCAGCGCGGTTTTTCCCGCCATGCAGAAACGTGAATGTGTAGTGGTCTGTGGTGGCATCGTGCAATCCTCCGCTAAAAACGAGCCAGATTTAAGATCTCTGTTACAACCGGTCGTGCAATTCGGGAGATCGGCACTGACTTTTGAGCTGAGGTATTTTTAATAAGTTGTGACCAGAGAGACAAAGCAATAATCTCAATCATGGTCATAAATAACAGTTATCAGGAAGACGGCTGTTGAGCTGAGGCGATAGGTTATCAGGCGCCTGACTTTGTGATGCCAGTTTGGTTTGGGGAGTAGGTTGATGGGGCTTATTGGATATAAACCTTTAATTATCCGGATATTGGCAAGTCAGTGTTTTGAGGTGTGTCAGTTATGTGTGTTCGGAAAATACGTAAAATAAGCTCAAGCCTGTGAGGGGGAAGCCAGAAGGGGAGACTCTCTGATGCCGGGAAGACATCAGATATTGAGTGAGCCCACTTGCGAATAACAAGCAGGCATCAACAGAAATAACAACAATAAGTGAGCCTGGAACCTCGCCCTGTGCGGGGTATTTCTTTACCTTTAAGTCTCAAACTCTTCACCGCTATCCAGTGAGAAACAATATGCTTCGTTAGTCACTGTTATTGCGAATTGTGCTACGCAACCAGTCCGAAAAAGATGCGACCCGAGAATAAACGCCATACTTGTAAGGTTGTCCGCAACCACTGCCCCAGGAGACGATACCTGCCTGAACCGGACGGCCGTGATGCTTGATGATTAACGGGCCACCGCTGTCGCCATAACAGGCATCCTTGCCACCATCAATGTAGCCCGCACAGATCTCGTTCTCTGAGAGATAGCCGTTTTCACTGTTGAACATGGCACAGAAATACCAGGGGGCAATAGGCATATTCACGGTATGCATCACATCAGGCAGGCTGGTGTTTTCATCATCCGTAACACCCCAGCCGGAAACGGTGGCCATGGCGCCTTCATAGCCGGATTCCCGCATGGTGCGTTCATCCGCTGGTGGCAGATAGGGAATATCAGAGATGGGTTCTTTCAGTTTGATGAGAGCGATATCTCCTTCACCTTCCCACCAGGTTGGTACAAAGATGGCGGCGGCTTCTGCATAAACGCCCTGTAATGTGTCGGATAGATCGGTGACACCAACACGTACGTCCAGACTTACAAGGGCGTCTCTGTCGTTGGCATAGTCTTCCACGCAATGGGCTGCTGTCAGCACCCACAGGGGTGCGATCAGAGAGCCGCCACAGAAATGCTGCCCCATATCCTGAAGCGAAACTTGCCAGGGTTGGCTGTCATCGGCAATTGGCTGGCCTCCAATGACCTGAAATGTTTGCGCTTCATCGATATCATTAGCCGCGATGAATGGAGAAAATAGCAGGTTTAAAGAGAGTAGGATTGATAGCGAATAGCGGTGAAATAGTGTGTTCATTGTGGTTTTGATCTCCATCCTGGGAAATATCTGACTGTTGTCCGAAAGGGGCTAATTACAGCCATCTTTCAGAATAAGACCACAAAATGTGTACGTGGTTCCCCTGGATTTGACGGGCGGTGTATATAGCTTTTATTCAGGCTGTTTCCGGCTTGCATCATATCGGGTGATAGCGCATGCTCCGCGCTAACACTGGGAATGATAAATACCATGTCTTCATGTTGTCTCTCAGGCCAGGACTGGCGTCCGGCGCAGGCACTGACCACGCCGGAGGAATGGCGTTCCTGGCTGCTACACAGGGGGTCGTTGACCCTGAAACTCCAGCAGGAATTTCCCGGCACTTTCGCTGTTGAGGTGCTTCGGCATGATTGGGGGATTCCTAAGCCTGCAGAGCGTCTGGCCCTGGACCTCCATGACCGTACCCGGGCCAGTATTCGTGAGGTGCTGCTGATCTGTAATGGCCAGCCCAAGGTGTTTGCCCGCAGTATTCTGCCTGTCACCTCATTGCAGGGCCGTAACCGGTGTTTGCTCCAGCTGAAAGACCGTCCACTGGGTGAGGTTTTGTTTGCCGACCCCAATCTCAAGCGGGGTGAAATCGAAGTCTCATCACTGGCTGCCCGTCTCTTTAATCCTTATCTGTCATTTGATTACGAGGATCACATCAGTTGGGGACGGCGTTCTGTCTTTTATCTCTCGGGCCAACCCTTGTTAGTCAGCGAGTTTTTCCTGCCAGACCTCTAAACGGTTGCAGCCCGCCGTGAGGGCTTTTAGACTGCGGCGGAAATAATGCACGAATTCAGGGGACCCATGAAGGCGACGCTCACCCGCTATTTTCCTCGCCTCGACGACTTTTTCCGGCTTATGCGCCTGGACAAGCCCATTGGCACGTTACTGTTGTTGTGGCCGACGCTCTGGGCGCTCTGGCTGTCAGCAGAAGGCGTGCCGAATCTCGGTGTGCTGGCGATTTTTGTTACAGGCGTAGTGCTCATGCGCAGTGCCGGCTGTGTCATCAATGATTATGCCGATCGGCGGTTTGATGGCCATGTTAAACGCACCTGCATGCGGCCGATCGTTACCGGAAAAATAACCGAGAAAGAAGTCCTTACCCTGTTTGCCGGGCTGGTGCTGATTTCCTTTATCCTGGTGCTGATGACCAATCCTCTGACGATTGGTTTGTCATTCGCCGCGCTGGCATTGGCCGTGATCTATCCCTATATGAAGCGACATACGCACCTTCCCCAGGTCGTTTTGGGTGCCGCTTTTGGTTGGTCGATCCCCATGGCATGGGCGGCCCAGACTGGTGAGCTGACGGCGATTACCTGGTTGCTGTTTACGGCCAATCTCCTCTGGACGGTGGCTTACGATACCCAGTACGCCATGGTGGATCGGGATGATGATCTGCGCATCGGCATTAAATCAACGGCCATCCTTTTTGGTGAGCTGGATACGCTGATTAATGCTGTACTGCAGATACTTGCACTGGTGGGCCTACTCTTTGTTGGGGCAAAACTGTCACTGGGTTGGTTCTATTATCTTGGTCTTGTGGGCGCTGCCGGGTTGTTTGTTTACCAGTACCGTCTGACGCGTACCCGTGACCGGGATGGCTGTTTCAAGGCATTCCTGAATAACCACTGGGTAGGTATGACAATCTTTGCCGGTATTTTCGGTAATTATCTGATCAGTGGGTAGTAGTGCCCCGTTTGAACTGGTTACTACGTTTTCAGCTGACTGTCATTTGCCTGTAACATTCAGCCGGTGTAATCCCTACTAAATAACGGGTGGTTTGGCGCCAGAAACAGGGAGACGGGACAGGGCAATGACAGGCAACAATATTCTGATCGTGGACGATGAAGCGCCCATTCGCGAAATGATCATGGTGGCGCTCGAAATGGCTGGCTACCACTGTCTGGAAGCGGAAAACTGCACCGAGGCTCATGGCATCATTGTTGACCAGCGGCCTGACCTGATCCTGCTGGACTGGATGTTGCCAGGCGGCAGCGGTATCGAATTTGCCCGTCGCTTGAAGCGGGATGAACTGACCGCTGATATCCCCGTCATCATGCTGACCGCGAAGTGCGAGGAAGATAACAAGATCCAGGGGCTGGAGACGGCGGATGATTATATCACCAAGCCTTTCTCTCCCCGTGAGCTGGTAGCGCGCCTGAAAGCGGTGCTGCGCCGCGCCGGTACGGCTGACCAGAATGAGCCGATCGTGGTGGAAGGGGTGACGATGGATCCTGTCAGCCACCGGGTCACCATTGACGGCAATCCTTCCGACATGGGGCCGACCGAATACCGCCTGCTCCAGTTCTTCATGACCCATCAGGAACGGGCCTATACCCGGGGCCAGTTGCTTGATCATGTCTGGGGCGGTAATGTCTACGTGGAAGAACGCACGGTTGACGTTCATATCCGCCGTTTGCGCAAGGCGCTGGGCAGTGATTATGAGCGTCTGGTGCAGACTGTCAGAGGGACAGGGTACCGTTTTTCTACACGGGCCTGAACGTCTGAATCATAAGTCGAATTCCTGCATCCCGACCGGGGATGATTTACAGGGATTGTCATCGTAAAGGGTTGATCCAACGTGAATCGTAACTGGCAGTCTGCTGTTGTCCGGCGGCTGGTGCTATTGCTGGGTGCCTGCCTGTTGCTGGGACTGGTCACCGACCAGATGACTTTATGTTTGTTGCTCGGTGTTTCCGGCTACCTGGTCTGGACCCTGATCCAGATGTTCCGTCTGGGTCGCTGGCTGGAAGCCAGTGAATTCTCCGAGCAGGAACCCCCTACCAGTCGCGGCCTTTGGGGCGCTATTTTCGATAATATTTATCGTCTACAACGTCGGCAACAGAAATCCCGGCGCCGGTTGCAGGCGGTGATTGACCGGGTGCAGGCGTCCACCGGTGCACTCAGTGATGCGATTGTCATGGTCAACAGCCATGGCTGTATTGAATGGTGGAACCCGGCCGCGGAACAATTACTGGGTTTCCGTTCTCCCGACGATCAGGGGCAACACATTACCAACCTGATTCGTGACCCCCGGTTTATTCGTTACTTTGAACAAAAATCCTATAGCGAACCGCTGGAATTACCTTCTCCGGTTATTGAGAACATCCGGCTGCAATATTCCATTACGCTTTACGGGACGAATAACCGACTGGTTGTTGTACGTAATATCACCCGCCTGCATCAGCTTGAGGTCATGCGTAAAGACTTTGTGGCCAATGTATCCCACGAGTTGCGTACACCACTGACGGTGATTACCGGTTACCTGGAAACCATGCAGGATGGACTGGAATTGATGCCAGATAAGGCGCCGCCTGTCTGGAAGCGTGCGCTGACCCAGATGCTGACCCAGGCCGAGCGGATGCAGAATATCATCAGTGATCTGCTGACACTGTCCAGGCTTGAAACCTCTGACAACCAACTGGATCAGAGTTCCGTCAATATTCATGAACTGCTGGACACGGTTGTTCATGATGCAATGGCATACAGTCATGGCAAACATCAGGTTAACCTGGAGTGTCCTGACAATGCCTGTTTGACCGGAAACCGGGACGAGTTGCGCAGTGCCTTTTCCAATCTGGTTTACAACGCCGTGAAATACACGCCGGAAGGGGGCGATATCAAGGTTCGCTGGCTGGAGAACAATTACGGCGCCACGCTTCAGGTGAAGGATAACGGTATTGGTATTGATCCACAGCATCTGCCCAGGTTGACGGAACGTTTTTACCGGGTAGACAAGGGGCGTCATTCACAAACCGGTGGGACGGGCCTGGGACTGGCCATCGTCAAGCATGTGTTGCTTCGCCACAATGCGGTGCTGGATGTCAGCAGCAAACCGGGTAAGGGTAGCACGTTCTCCTGTCGTTTTCCTGCGGTGAGGCGGGAATGCCGCTGATGACTGTTATTCAGTATTGACCGTTTCTTAAGCGACCGACTTGCCATATGGCGATTATGTGCCATCTTCTTCTGGCAAATGTCGTTTATCTTGCAGTACTTCGTTGCCGGCTATTTCCATCCCTGTAAGGCCTGCCTGGCAACGGGGACTTTCCCTGTTATACCGCCCATCCTGATGAGTATCACCATGAAAACGGAATGTTTAACAGGTCTCCTGTTAGGTGCGGTCGCGTTGTCACTACCGGCCTGTGCATCGACACCCCAGGAAAAAGACTTTCGGCTTAGCAGCCCGGATATTTCGCCGCTACGCATGATAGCCAAGAAACAGGAATACAACAGCTTTGGTTGTAATGGCAGTAATGTGTCGCCAGCACTGCACTGGACAGGAGCCCCCCCAGGCACAAAGAGTTTTGCCTTGATGGTTTATGATCCGAATGCACCGACGGGCAGTGGTTTCTGGCAGTGGCAGATGATTAATATTCCGGCGAATGAGGCCGCGCTGAAAGAAGGCGCCGGCGATATTAACCGAAAGGTAGCACCAAAAGGTGCTGTACAAATGAGAAATGACTACGGGTTTTATGGTTATGGGGGCCCCTGTCCGCCACAGGGCAGTGTGCATCTCTATGAGTTTGTCTTGCATGCCCTTGATGTGGATAAAGTCAGTGTGCCCAAGGATGCCTCCGGTGCGCTGACCGGTTACGTCGTAAATGCCCATACCATCGATACAGCCACGTTAACCGCGCCTTTTGCCCGTGGTCTGTAATGCACTGATTCGTGGTTTGTCATGTCATCAAGCTTTCAGGCTGGCAGCACGCCACCGGAGGGGTGGCGCAAGTGGCAGTGTGTTGTTTGTGGATTTATTTATGATGAGGCCGAGGGATGGCCGGAAGACGGCATCGCGCCGGGCACCCGCTGGGAGGATGTACCAGAGGACTGGCTGTGCCCGGATTGCGGTACCGGCAAGCAGGATTTTGAGATGATGCTGGTTTCGTAAAGAAAAAGTCAAAATCCCATATATCGAGTTATGGCTTTCACTGACAAACTATTTGTTGTGCTTTTTCTGCCAATGTTTCGATAATTTGACAGTTTTTCCAGAGAATAGAGGGCTTCAGGGTATTGCCCTGCAGTGGTGGACTGTTTTAAGGTTGAGTTCTGCACCACAACACACGGTGTAAAACAGCTTTCTCTCCGGGTACAGGAATTGACCCGGGACGGAAAACCCAAAAGAAGAAAAAAATACTCCAAGGAGTCGAGAGGGAAAATATGCGCAAACCAGACCTTGTTGATGCTATCGCAGACCGTGCCGATCTCACCAAAGACAAAGCCACTGACGCACTGAACATTCTCCTTGATGAAATCACCAAGGCGCTTGAGCGTAAGGAATCAGTAAACCTGATCGGCTTTGGTTCTTTCGAATCCCGTGAGCGTGGTGCCCGCATGGGTAAGAACCCCCAGACTGGCGAAGCGATCCAGATCAAAGCCAGCACCACCGTTGGCTTCAAGCCCGGCAAGGCGCTCAAGGAAGCAGTAAACGACTGATTCCGGTTATCTGGCCGGCCATAAGCCGGCCAGTATGTCGCCTTGTCACTGACCGCTGATGTTGACCCTCACACCATCCCTGCCACTGTACATCTCGTTGTCACCCGCTAGAATGCCTCGGCTGAATCAGGAAACACCCACGGGGGAGTCTTAGAATGAAATTTCGCTTGCTGCTTTGGGCGCTTGGCTTGTTAATGGCACGCGCCAGCCGCACTAACCCGGATTTCCGGAAAAAGCTGGAAGACAAAGACCTGGTATTCCAGATTACCAGTGATGATGGCGTTGCCCGCCATTACATCGTGAAGGATGAGCGTGTCCGCGCACGCAGTGGCGCCGTGGATTCTCCGGCGTTTGCCATTAATTTCACGTCAGCCGAAAAGGGTCTGAAAGCACTGACAGCGAAGAATGCCCAGGTTGCCTTCATGCAGGGAATTCAGGACAGAGATATCGTTATCCAGGGTAACCCTGCGCTGGTGATGTGGTTCCAGTCACTGACCAAGTACCTGAAGCCCGGGAAAAAGAAAAAGTCTAAGAGCGCAGAATCAAAAAAAGCCGCTTGATGGTTTGTTGGTTGCTGCGGTGCAAACTGATGACCGAGACGCGTTGGTTTTACACTCCCATCGTCGACTGACTATGGGAGTACATAACAATTCTAAGTAGTCTGTAGTTGCAGAGCTAAGGGAACAGATGTTGGCCTGCTTACTCGCCGCGTTTGCACCCAATATTTCAAAGTCCATTTTCAATACTTGAATTGAAGAACTGATTCCCTGGTAGTTAAGTTCTATAGGAGTTACGCTTCAGCGTAACGGTCACCCTGTGGCAGCCAGCGTCGGATGAGTGGTTCGATGTTGTTCGGATGTTCCGCCATTAACAGGCTGGCGGCTTGTTTGACGGTGTCGAGCAGTTGCTCATCACGCTGCAGGTCCGCAACCCGGAAATCAATCATGCCGGTCTGGCGGGTGCCGAGGACTTCTCCGGGGCCGCGTAACTCCATATCCTTTTCGGCAATAACAAAACCGTCTGTGGAATCACGCATGACTTGCAGACGCTCTTTTCCCTGTTGGGACAACGGGCCGTGGTACATCAGGACACAGTGACTGGCGACTTTTCCTCGTCCTACCCGACCGCGAAGCTGGTGGAGTTGGGCAAGTCCGAGGCGTTCCGGATTCTCGATAATCATCAAGCTGGCATTGGGAACATCGACGCCGACCTCAATGACCGTTGTCGCCACCAGAAGGTGAAGGTGGCCTTCCTTGAAGGCTTCCATGACCTCAGCCTTTTCGGCCGCTTTCATACGACCATGGATTAATCCGATGGACAGTTCAGGCAATAACTCCCGCAATTGCTCCGCAGTGACTTCAGCAGCCTGGCATTGCAGCGCTTCGGATTCCTCAATCAATGTGCATACCCAGTAGGCTTGGCGACCTTCCAGGCAGGCGCCACGAACCCGTTCAATAATCTGGTCGCGACGGTCATCGCTGATCACAATGGTGTTGACCGGTGTTCGTCCGGGGGGAAGTTCATCAATGACGGAACAGTCTAGGTCTGAGTAGACGCTCATGGCCAGTGTGCGAGGGATTGGTGTCGCCGTCATGATCAATTGATGCGGTGTGGCGCCGTGTCCTTTTTCTTTCAGTGCCAGCCGCTGATGCACACCAAAACGATGTTGCTCATCAATAATGGCCAGTCCGAGTCGGTTAAAGGTGACGTCTTCCTGGAACAGGGCATGGGTACCGATAATGACAGCCGCTTCACCAGTGCGGATCAATTCCAGTTGTTGTTCACGTTTTTTGCCTTTGGTTTTTCCGGTCAGCCACGCAACGGTGATACCGAGTGGCCTCAGCCATTGGCTGAAATTCCTGTAATGCTGCTCCGCCAGGATTTCTGTTGGTGCCATCAAGGCAGCCTGAAAATCATTCTCGACAGCCTGCAGCGCGGCCAAAGCAGCGACAACCGTTTTGCCTGAGCCGACATCGCCCTGCACCAGTCGAAGCATGGGAGCTGACTGACTGAGATCCTGACCGATCTCTTTTGCGACGCGTTGCTGGGCACCCGTTGGTTTGAACGGCAGCTGTTCGAGGAATTGCGTTGTCAACTTATGCCGGGCAGGCATAGGGTGTCCCTCTTGCCGGCGAATACGGTAACGTATTTTCTGCAGGCTGAGGTGATGCGCCAGCAGTTCCTCAAATGCCAGGCGCTGCTGGGCGGGATGCTGACCTTCAAGCATGGTCTCTACATCCGCGTCAGGCGGAGGGTTGTGCAGATAGCGTATCGCTTCGACCAGGGGCCATTGGTGATAGGTACTGAGCAGAGAGGGCGGAAGCCATTCCTGCAACGCATCTGCATGACGCATAAATCCCAACGCCTGACTGCAGAGTGCACGCAAACGTTGCTGAGTGAGGCCTTCCGTACTGGGATAGACGGGCGTTAGGGTATCCTCGACGGTTGCCGTTTGATCATCCGAGATAATGCGGTATTCCGGGTGGTACATTTCCAGCCCGCTGGCACCCCGGCGGGGTTCGCCAAAGCAGCGTATGATGGCACCCCGTTTCATGGCATTACGCTGGGCGCCGCTGAAGTGATAAAACCGGAGGCTGATGGAGCCGGTACCATCCTGAACCCGGCAGAGCAGACTGCGCCGTCGACCATTGATAATATCGGCGGCGACAACGGTGCCCTGGATGACCACATCCATACCAAACTGCAGTGCCCCGAGTGGTGTGATACGGGTACGATCCTGGTAGCGAAGCGGCAGGTGAAACAGCAGATCCTGCAGGGTATGAATCCCGATCTTTGCGAGTTTGTCTGCCAGTGCAGCGCCTACGCCTTTTAGGCTGGTGACCGGGATTTCATGCAGTTTGTCCGCCATCGTCGAGCCCTATCGCTTAGCAGGCTTGCCTTTAATAGGTTGGGTCGAGCACAGTCGGATAGCCTGTTCCAGTACGTCGATGGCCTTGGTGCGAGGGAAGCTTGCACGCCAGGCAAGGGCGACGGTTCTGGAGGGGGCAGGCGACTTGAATGGTCGGGTGGTCAGCAATCCCTCGGCGTAATGTCTGTCATCGGCTGCTGACATTGGCAGCACGGTGATACCCATACCTGAAGCGACCATGTGACGGATCGTTTCCAGCGAGCTGGCTTCAATATCCATACTGCTATTGTTGCCCTGGCTATTGTCTTTTTTGTTCGTCAGGGCGGGGCAGGCCGCGAGAACCTGATCACGGAAACAGTGACCTTCACCCAGCATCAAAACATCCTCTGCCTGCAGGCTGAGAGGATCGATCGTCTTTTGTTTTGTCCAGGGGTGGTTGCCAGGCATTAGTACAGTAAACGGTTCATCGTAAAGAGGCTTGGTGACGACATCCGGTTCGGTAAACGGCAGGGCAATGATAATGGCATCCAGCTCACCCATGCGCAGTTTCTGTCGTAAGACTGCGGTGAAGTTTTCCTCAATATAGAGCGGCATGGTCGGTGCCGTCTTGGTGAGCTGGGGTATCAGGTGTGGAAACAGGTAGGGGCCGATGGTGTAAATCGCACCGACACGTAGCGGGCTGGACAGTTGGTCCTTGCCCATGCTGGCAATTTCTTTGATCGCGCTGGTCTCTTCCAGCACCTTTTGCGCCTGCTCGATGACCTTTTCACCCAGCGGTGTGACGCGTACGGCAGTTTTACTGCGCTCGAAGATCGCGATGCCCAGTTCATCTTCCAGCTTTTTCACACCAACACTGAGCGTCGGTTGACTGACAAAGCAGCGCTCGGCGGCTTTGCCAAAATGCCGCTCTTGGGCGAGGGCTACGATGTATCGAAGTTCTGTCAGTGTCATGGTCGCTATTGTACTGTAAAAATAAACAGTATTGCTACGGGGCCGGCTGCAGCCCATTGAAAATTTCTATTACAATGTCCTGCCATGGTAAACGACTTTGGCAACAGTGCAATGGCAGAAAAGATAAGGGTTTTCATCGCGGGCTGTGGTGATGTAGGAAGTCGCTTGGCAGAGCGCTTACTGGCAACCGACCAGTTTGCCGTCTGGGGACTTCGTCGTAACCCCAACCTGCTGCCGGCAGGCGTTAAGGCGGTGGCAGCTGATCTGACCGCCGGTGATGCCCATCTGGGTGAGTGGCCGGAAGCTATAGATTACCTGGTGTATTGCGCTGCGGCAGGCAGCCGTGATGAGTCAGTTTACCGCGCGGTTTATCTGCAGGGTTTACGACATGTTCTAACTAAAGCTACTTCGATGAAGACATTGCCAAAGCGCATTTTCTTTACCTCCAGTACGGCGGTTTATCACCAGAATACGGGGGAATGGGTCGATGAGCTGTCAGACGCATCACCGACAGCGTTTTCGGGACAGGTCATGCTGGAGGCCGAAGCGCAGCTTCAGCAGGCGGGTGTTCCCGCTACCAGTATTCGTTTTGGTGGGATTTATGGTCCTGGACGAGATTATCTTTTACGACGTGTAAAAAGCGGTCAGGGATACCCAAAGACACCGGTTGTCTATGGCAACCGTATTCATGCGGATGACTGCGCCGGGATGTTGCACCATTTAATTGAGAAGGATCGCCAGGGAGACAATGTAGACACATTGTACCTGGGTATTGATGATGATCCGGCACCCATGCATGAAGTGACTGACTGGCTGGCGAAGCAGCTGGCGATCACGGTGAAACCTGGAGACGATGTTCCTGCCCGTGGTTGTAAGCGTTGTTCCAATGCCCGGATAAAGGAAGCGGGTTATCGCTTCCTTTATCCATCCTTCAGAGACGGTTATCGAGCGCTGTTGGGGCTCAGATGAGTTCCAGAATGGCTTCCACTTCCACGGGAACCCCTTTGGGTAATTCTTTGACACCGACGGCGGCCCGCGCCGGATAAGGTTGTTCGAAGTATTGTGCCATGACTTCGTTGACCAGCTGGAAGTTGCCAAGATCTGTCAGATAGATGGTGATTTTGGCTGCATCTTGCAGGTTGCCGCCGGCAGCTTCGGCAACAGCCTGCAGGTTGCGGAATACCTGGTGGGTCTGGGTCGTGAAATCCCCTTCAACCACCTCCATGGTTTCCGGCACCAGTGGGATCTGACCGGACAGGTAGACTGTCGTGCCCACTTTGACAGCCTGAGAGTAGGTGCCGATGGCGGCGGGCGCTTTGTCGGTGTGGATAATCTGCTTGTTGCTCATAAGTAGAATCCTAGTTCACTGGTCGCTGTTTCTTGTTCGTAGAAAGACTATACCAAAGTTGGAGGATGCAGTGGGTTGCTCTACCCAGGTTGGCCTGAATCGATTTCTACTGATCATCAATCGGCTGTATGGTTGACTGGACAACTGCTTAACTTAGAGAGTGATATGAATCGTTGATTGCGCGTGTTCCATGGAAGAGGCAGGGCGCTAGTGAAACCGAATAAAAAAACTGTCCAAGGCTATAACCTGATTGAGGTTATGTTTGTAGTATTGATTTTGGCCATTATTATTCTCTATGCCTCGTTCACGTATAAGGGATTTTCTGACAAGGCTAAGATCGAAGAGGCGGCCCGTCTTGCTTATGAAATCAGGCAGAGCATTGATGCGCACATCATCTCGAAAAGAGCCTTTCCTCCGCTGATTAACCGAACATACAGTGACATGAAGTATGTTGAGCGGGCAGAAACACAACTAGATAGTCCTGACCAATATCGCATTAATGTTTATTTCAGACGAGAGGCTTTCCCCGAGAGTTCTACACAAAAGATCTTTACGCTTTATGGTAAGTTGATTAATCACCAAATGGATTGGCATGAATGCGGTGATGCGTGTGTGAAGCATCCTGTTGATATCCCTCCGGCACAACCTGTTCCTACTGCACCTGCACCTGTGGCGATTGTTGTGGCTCCTCCCCCGATATTGACGCCATCTAATCCTCCGGTTCCTCCACCGGCTGAACCACCAGTGAATTTGCCACCATTATCAAATCCTCCGGCGCTTCCCCCCCATGACGCCCCCCGCGCTTCCTGAAGAACCGTCAGACTGGAAGGTGACCAATATTAATGTGCTCAATGTTGGGAAATGGTACGGAAAAGTGATCTTCATCGTTAATTTCAGGAACGGGGAAAGCACAACGGATGAGCGCATACAGGGACCTGATGACGAACGTATTCTGAATCAGCCTTCATCGCCGGGCTATGAAAATCCGGTAAAAGACATCACTGTTAAGACATACTGGCTGAAGGATGAATGTTACATGTTTGGCAGTGGTCCGGAGTGCTGGTATGAGGTGGGTACACGAACTGTCGAACCCGCGGGGGCAGACGAAGACAAGTATGTCTGTTTTGATTATGGAAGGGTTGAATCACCTATTGGTTGGCTGAGTATTATGGGACACGAGATGAGTCGTTGTGATGGCAGGAAGTGGCGTTATTAAGTGAGTCCGGGAACCTGTTTGTTTGAAGACAATAGTATGCTGGAGGTTGTCAGGTTGTTTTCAGTATGCGGACGGATTGAGGCAAGTCCCTTTGCCATTAAGTCGTCACAGAGGGCAATGTTTGTCATGGTTTGATGACGCGGATTTCCTTCACATCAATTTCCGGGGTTTCCATAACGCCAGCATCCACTTCACCGCGAATTTCCACCACACTGTTTTCGTTGATGTTTTGTGCAGGCATCAGTCGGTCATCGATCTCGACGGGGATTTCTCCTGTGCCATCACTGAAAATATAGGTTTCGTGTTTCTTCTTTTTCAGCAGCTTGCCTTCCAGCACTACATACATGTCATCTTTTGGCGATTTGTTAATGGCGGCGACACTGCTCGGTTCGCCGCCAGCGCCAGGGCCTGTGTAGTCGGCAAAGGTGACGCCGGACAGGCTGATAGCCCCTGCAATCAGCAGGGAATGGATGATGGTTTTCATGGTCATTCTCCAACGGCATAAAGGCGCTGGAGACAGATTAGGTCAGTTTCTGAGGTTGGTCACCCCGGGCGTTAAGGCAATATCTCTACAGGAAAGTGTGAAGCTCATTATGGGCGTTGAGTGTCAGGTATTGTGCTGCTGCTCACGCTCTTTCAGAATTTGCCAGTGCCGGTAGAGGCCATCAGCCTCCAGAAAATCAGGCATATCAATACTGTAGAGGGAGGTTTGCGGTATCAGCTGTAGTGTCTGCCAGCCGCCTTCTGTGGGTAAGGCAAATCCATTGTTCAGAATAAAGCAGTCGATGACTGCTGCAGTCAGCTGATCCATTGAATCTGTGTTCATGTCACTCTCCGCCCATTCATTTATTACTGTATTGGAGTGTCCGGAACCGTGAAGGTTCCGGAGAGTGACTATTTAGTTGGAAGCAGGGTGTTGATTGGGGAGAATCAGGCTTCGCGCCGACGTGAAATGGAAGTAACCCCGCGAATTGTGCGTAATCGCCGGATGACCTGGGCCAGGTGCACCCGGTCTTTCACCTTGATCAGGAGTTGTGCAAGGCTCAGGCGAGCGTCTTTTTCCTCGACGCTGATTTTCTCAATGCTGGCAGCAGCGGCAGTTACCGTGGTGGCGAGGGAGGCAATCATGCCCTGTAACTGCTCGAAGGCGACTTCCAGGTCGACATAGAATTCGCCATGGACATTCTTGTCCCAATCCACTTCCAGTATTTTTTCCGGATTATGGCGAATTTCAGTGATGTTTCGACAGGAGTCGGTGTGAATAACCAGGCCTCGTCCGGAGCTGACATGGCCCACAACCGGGTCCCCGGGAATGGGATGGCAGCATTTGGCAAAGCTGATTACCATGCCTTCGGTGCCGCGGATGGTCAGGGGTTTCTCCGGATTGGACAGATCTACCTGGTGCGCGATGGATTCGTGGGTATCTGCCAGATGCCGGGCCACTAGGTAAGCCATACGGTTGCCCAGGCCAATGTCTTCCAGCAGATCATCCAGTTTGTCGAAGCCGGTATGCTCCAGGGTTCGGCTAATATCGGTTTTCTCCAACTCCTCCAGCCTGATGCCCATCGGCGTGAGTACCTTGCTGAGCAGGCGGCGGCCCAGGGCAATGGATTCCGTACGTTTCTGGTTTTTCAGATAATGACGGATATTGGAGCGGGCCTTACTGGTGGTAACAAAATTCAGCCAGGCTGCATTGGGGCGAGCGCCGGGAGCCGTGATGATTTCCACCGTTTGGCCGCTTTCCAGCGGCTGGCTCAGGGAGGCCAGTTTGCGGTCGATCCGGCAGGCCACACATCTACTGCCGATATCGGTGTGGACGGCATAGGCAAAATCGACCGGCGTAGCCCCCCTTGGAAGTTCTAAAATGTCGCCTTGTGGAGAGAAAACGTAGGTATCGTCAGGGAAAAGGTCGACTTTGACGTTTTCGATGAATTCGAGTGAATCGCCCGCCTTCTGCTGAAGTTCCAGCAGGTTCTGTAACCAGACGCGGGTACGATCACGTGAGCCTAGCAGTGCTTCATCGCCTGTTTTGTAAAGCCAGTGCGCGGCAATGCCATTATTGGCCATATCTTCCATTTCCTGGGTGCGGATCTGGACTTCGACAGGAATACCGTGCAAACCAAACAGCGTGGTGTGGAGTGACTGGTAACCATTGGCTTTGGGGATGGCGATGTAATCTTTGAATCGGCCCGGGATCGGCTTGAACAGGTTATGCACCAGGCCAAGGCAGCGATAACAGCTGTCAATGCTGTCAACGATAATGCGAATACCGAAGACATCCATGATCTCGCTGAAGGATTTACGCTGTACTTTCATCTTCTTGTAGATGCTGTACAGATGCTTTTCACGGCCCATGACGCGGCCGTTCAATCCCTGCTTTTCAAGTCTGTTCGTGATCGATTCGACAACTTTAGTGACAATTTCTGATCGATTTCCCCGTGCGTTACGCACCGCATGGGTGAGCATATTCGAGCGCATGGGGTGCATGGCGGCAAAGCCGAGATCCTCGAACTCGATACGCATCTGGTGCATACCAAGGCGCTGGGAGATCGGCGCATAAATATCGAGGGTTTCTTTGGCGATACGGCGACGCTTCTCAGGCCGCAATACACCCAGGGTACGCATGTTATGCAGGCGGTCTGCCAGCTTGACCAGGATGACGCGGATGTCCCGGGCCATGGCAAGCGCCATTTTCTGGAAGTTTTCCGCCTGTGCCAGGGTCTTGTCTTCAAACTGCATATGGGTCAGTTTGCTGACACCGTCGACGATCTCGGCGACAACGTCGCCGAACTGGTCGTGAATAGCGTCTTTTCCGATTCCCGTGTCTTCAATGACATCGTGCAGCATGGCGGCCATAAGGCTCTGATGATCCATGTGCATGTCAGCCAGAATGCCGGCGACTTCCAGGGGGTGGGTGACATACGGCTCGCCGGAACGGCGCTTCTGACCGTCGTGGGCCTGTTCCGCGTAGTAATAGGCACGTTTGACCAGGTTGATCTGGTCCGTGTTCAGATAGGCTTTGAGACGATGGGCAAGACTGTCAATGGTCGGCAATGCCCGCCTCCTTTGGCTACAGGCTTCTGGGTCGCTGAACGGTATGCACGGTACCGGTTAACGGTTGCAGCAGTAATGTCATCTGTTGGGTACGGCTACAGAGGTCTGCTGATTGGAGCCGTCCGCTCCCCGGTATCGCGATTACTGCATGTTCAGCTGCTGACGACACAACAGGCCGCCGTCAGTTTGGTTCAGTAGAAGCCTGATCAGGGAGCGGTCATAACCACCAGTCAGGAGTATTTACTCAAGACCGAGAAACAGTGCTGCTTCGTCGTCGTCCTGCTCTTCCTTGTCGAGTGCCTTGGGGTCAACGACGCCTTCCGCGATTTCGCGCAGGGCCATGACGGTGGGCTTGTCGTTTTCCCAGGGCAGTTTGGGATCCTTGCCGCCGATAGTCAGCTGACGGGCGCGCTTGGAAGCGGCCATAACAAGCTCAAAGCGGTTATCGACGTTTTCGAGGCAGTCTTCTACGGTTACTCGGGCCACGTTATGCTCCGGTCTATGATCAGGCTGGAACTAACCAGCATTAATGAGTGTGTAAAGAGTGATTTTACTGGTTCACAGCAGATTATGACAATAGCTCACGCAGTAGTGCTTGCCGATATGCCTGCTGGAATGGCATGGCCAGGCGTTGGGCCCGGACGATGGCTTTCAGATCAAACAGTGCATCGTCAAACTGGTCGTTGATGATCAGGTAATCAAACTCGCCATAATGTGACATTTCGTTGACGGCAAGGTTCATCCGTTTTTCGATCACGCTGTCGTCATCGGTCTTGCGTCCGACCAGACGCTCGTGCAGGGCCTGCTTAGAAGGGGGAATGATAAACAGGCTGACGGCATCGGGCATCAGGCGGCGAACCTGCTGGGCGCCCTGCCAGTCAATTTCCAGAATGACATCCTTGCCCTGATTTAGCTGCTCCTCAACCCAGACTTGCGAGGTGCCGTAAAAGTTGCCAAAGACTTCGGCATGTTCGAGAAAGGCATTCTGGTCAATCATCGCCTTGAATTCATCGACAGAGGTGAAGTGGTAGTTAACACCGTCAACTTCGCCGGGACGCATGGCCCGGGTGGTATGGGAAACGGATACGCAGATATGCGAGGTCGATTCCACCAGTGCCGCTACCAGACTGGTTTTCCCTGCGCCGGAGGGGGCTGCGATAATGTAAAGCGTGCCTTTGCTCATGCCTGTACAAAAAACCTGTTTACTATCTGTTTAAGGTTAGCTCCGTGATGACGGCTCTGCCTGCATCACAGGATATTTCTTGTCAGATTTGCCCTGTTGATAACATGTTCGTACATTGACCTGAACTCCTGGAATAAAGGTATTTCAGGCCTGTTGATAAGTTATTGGCAAACCTGTGGGTAATGTGTTCAAGTTTCTTTTTTGTTTCTATAACACACTGTTTTTATTCAATATTCTGAACCTGTTCGCGCATCTGCTCGATGAGGACTTTCAGGTTGACTGCAGACTGCGTCGTGCCAGCGTCAATCGCCTTAGATGACAGAGTATTGGCTTCCCTGTTCAGTTCCTGCATCAGGAAGTCCAGGCGACGGCCAATAGCGCCACTATCGCTATTGAGAACCCGGCGAACTTCGGTGACATGGGTGGTCAGGCGATCCAGTTCCTCATCGACATCGGCTTTTTGCGCCAGGAAGACCAGCTCCTGCTCCAGTCGATTCGGGTCGGTTTCCACCCGTGCATCTTCAAGACGCTGAATGATTTTTTCGCGTTGGGCCTGGAGCAGAGCCGGCATTTGCTGGCGGACTTTACCCGCTTCTTCTTCCACGCTGTCAATTCGCTGCAGTATGAATTGCTTGAGTTCTGCCCCCTCGCGAGCACGGGTTTCGCGGATCTGGTCCAGTGCCTGCTCGAAGGCCTGCAATGCATTTAGCTGGATTTCCTTGATGTCGGTTTCGTCCTGCTTGAGAACGCCAGGCCAGCGCAGGACATCCATGGGGCTGGTTTTGGCGATGCGGTCAATATGTTGCTTGATCTGCTCCAGGGCGGTATTCAGGTCAGCCAGTACCGCGGTATTCAGGCTCAGTGACTGGGCGTTATCCAGCGGCATCACCCGCAGACTGCATTCGACTTTACCGCGATTCAGGTTGCGACGCAGCATTTCCCTGAGGCGTGACTCAATTTCCCGCATGGTTTCAGGCAGTCGGAAATGGGGCTCCAGATAACGATGATTCACGGAGCGAATTTCCCATACGAGACTGCCCCATTCATGGCTGGTTTCAACCCGGGCGAAGGCGGTCATGCTTGCGGTCATTGGCCTGTATCTCATGCTATCCAGACGGGAGTGCCTGCCGGAGCCGGTGAAACCGGCCAGTCTTCAGCCATTCTGAAGGAGGGCAAAAGCAGTCGGATGCCTGGCGGTGAATAAAACCTGTAATTCTAAACTGGATGAGGCAACGGTGATAGTTGGGACATCCCGTGGCGTCGTAATGAACGGATTCTGCTTCGAGGTGGATGTTCGTTATAATCCGTCCACTGTATTTTTCATACGCTGTTTAAGCAGGTAGACAAGTTATGCGTCCAAGTGGAAGAGCGGCAGATCAGTTGCGTGATATTCGGATTACCCGGGGCTATACCAAGCATGCCGAGGGTTCCGTGCTGGTGGAGTTTGGGGATACCAAGGTGATCTGCACCGCCAGTCTTGAGCGCAGTGTGCCGCGCTGGTTGAAAGGCATGGGGCAGGGCTGGGTGACGGCAGAATATGGCATGCTGCCGCGGGCCACTGGCGACCGGACCGGGCGTGAAGCGGCCCGCGGCCGTCAGGGCGGACGCACCCTGGAAATTCAGCGTCTGATTGGTCGTTCACTGCGTGCTGCAGTCGATCTGAAGATGCTGGGTGATAACACAATCACTATCGATTGTGACGTGATTCAGGCGGATGGCGGCACTCGTACGGCATCCATTACCGGTGGTTGTGTGGCGTTGGTAGACTGCATCCGGCATATGCAGCGCAATAAACTGATCCGTAACGATCCCTTTAAGCAGCTGATTGGTTCAATTTCTGTGGGGATGTACAACGGGAATCCGGTGCTGGATCTGGATTACCCTGAGGATTCCAACGCTGAAACGGACATGAATGTGGTCATGACCGAGAAAGGTGGTTTTATCGAGATTCAGGGAACAGCCGAAGGTGAGCCATTCGATCAGGCCCAGATGGATGCCATGATGCAGCTGGCGAAGCAGGGTATTGATGAAATTCTGACCATCCAGCGCCAGGCGCTGGAAGCACCCTGATTTGGTGAAAATGCCCAGTTAATAAAAAGCCCGGTTAAGCCGGGCTTTTTATCTGATCAGAATGAGAGTTCCCACTCGTAATCGATGATGACGGGGGCGTGTCGGGAAAATGTTTCTCCGTTATAGATGCCGCCATTAAGAACGCGGTGACGCATGCCGGTTGTGGCCATCTGGTAGTCAAACCGCCAGCCCATGTTCTTTTCCCTGAGTCTGTCATCTTCCCACCAGGTGAACTTGCCACTTTCGCGATCGACTTCACGATAAGTATCCACATAACCCAGCGGACCGGTGATTTCATCCATCCAGGCCTGCTCTGGTGGCAGGAAGCCGGATGTGGACTGGAAATCGCGCCAGTTGGCCACGTCTATCTTGCGGTGGGCGACTTGCCAGGTGCCGCAGATCAGGAATTCCCGGCGCTTGCGCTGCTGTTTGTCCAGATAGTGGAGATAATCCTCCATGAACTTGAACTTAATATTCTGGGAGTCGTCATCGGCATTACCTTCCGGTACCAGCAGGCTGGCAATGCTGATCTTGTCAAAGTCTGCCTGAATGCAGAGTCCCTGACTGTCGGCGACCGGGAAGCCGAGCCCGGTGATGATGGCTTTTGGTGGAACGCGGGAATAAAGTGCTACACCACCTTTTTCCTTCTCAGGATCATAGCCTTCAAAGAAATAGCTAAAATACTCATCCGGTGTGTAAACCGGGTCGGCCAGTTCGGACTCACTGGCCCTGATGTCCTGCAGGCAGATAACATCTGCATCCTGGGCAAGAGCCCAGTCGAAAAAACCATTCTCAGTGGCGTTTTTGATACCTTCACAATTGAAGCTGATTATTCTCATACCGGGCCCTTAATGCTAGCGGCTATATGATACCGTTTTCTGTTACTGTTACACCACCGTGTAACGTAAGGTAACCGTCAGTTTGGGTTTATGTCATGAAGGCTTTGATGACGTGTACACCGGCGTCATATTAAGTCTCGGGCGTATTTGCAGATTTGCTCGTATGTTACTGCGGGTGCCGGGTGATAAAATAATGCGCATTGATCACTAACGGGATGCACCATGAAAGACTACCAGCGTGAATTTATTCGCTTCGCCATTGAGCACGATGTATTGCGTTTTGGTGAGTTCACCCTGAAATCCGGCCGCAAGTCTCCCTATTTTTTTAATGCCGGTTTGTTCAAGACCGGTCTGGCACTGGCCAGGCTGGGTCGCTTTTATGCGCAAGCGCTGGTGGATGCCGGTGTTGATTTTGATGTCCTGTTCGGGCCGGCTTACAAGGGCATACCCCTTGCATCGACGACAGCGGTAGCTCTGGCGGATCACCACGATAGGGACGTGCCCTGGTGCTTTAACCGCAAAGAAGCCAAAGATCATGGCGAAGGTGGTAACCTGGTGGGCGCACCACTGGAAGGCCGTATTGCCATTATTGATGATGTCATTACAGCGGGTACGGCTATTCGAGAGGTGATGGCAATTATTGATCAAGCCGGTGCAAAGCCAGGTGTGGTTCTGATCGCGCTGGATCGCCAAGAGCGTGGGCAGGGTGAGTTGTCTGCCATCCAGCAGGTAGAACAGGATTTCAATGTGCCGGTAGCCAGTATTGTGACCTTGCGCCAGGTGCTGGAATTTATTAAAGAAGATGACAAATTGCAGCAATATGCAGACGCTATCGAAGCGTATCGCAGCCAGTACGGCATTGATGACTGAGTAATAGGCTGACTATGAGCGCAGGCAGGCAAGCAACACGTAAAACGGAAGCAGGTAATGGATATCGGGCTTTGGGTTTAGGTTGTATTTTCAGCCTTTTCGTGTCTGCTGGTTTGTCTGCGGATATCCGGTTGTATCGCTATAACGATGAAAATGGCCAGTTGGTGATATCAACCCAGGTGCCCTTACGCTATGCCCGTTCAGGATATGCAATTATTGATAGTAAGGGAAAAGTGCTTGAGGTTATTGCGCCAGAGCTGACCGGTGATGCGTTACGCGCAAGAGTGCAGCAGCAGTCCCGTGAGCAACAGGCGAAAGTCGCCCGGGAGCGCAGGGAGCTGGAAGGGCAAGAGCTGCTCAAAATGTATGGCAGTGTCGACGGTGTTGATCGTGCCGAAGCCAGGCAACTGGCTGAAATGGATGCACAGATTGCCATTGAGCAGGGCAGCATTCAGCGTCTGCATGTTCAACGTGAGGGTAAGGAAGCCCGTGCTGCAGCCATTGAGCGATCTGGTCAAAAGGTGCCTGAAAGTGTGTTGCAGGCACTTGCAGGGATTGATGCGCAGGTAGCGCGTCATCAGGGTAAGATTGCCAAAATTGAACAGGAAAAGCGCTTGCTGGCTGGGCGCTACGGCGAAAAGCGTGAGCTTGTCCGGCAGATGCTGGGAGAAATGACCGGGATTGAGCGTAACCGTGAACTGATCCTGACAGCTGAGGATCTGGTCGGACACTGGCAGCCGGTGAACACTGGAGAAACAGAGGTTAGTTACTGGCATGCCAGGGATGACGGTGCTTTCCTGTTGATGAAAGAGCAGTTGAATCAGGAAGAGCAATTGCAGGGGCGTTGGTTGCTGGACCGTACGAACCGGATAGTGGTGGTTTACTACCGTCGGGAGCAGCAGTTGAATGACGGTACCCGTCAGTCTTCTCCGATCGGGCGAGAGGAGCGTTACCAGGTGCTGGACCGGCTGGAGAATGATGACCTGCTGGTCAGGCTGGACGATCAGGTGGTTCAGCTGAGTCGTCAGTAATGCTGTGATTTAGCGAGAAGGGGCAGCCAGGTCTTATGGATTAGGCTGCCCCTTTTTAGTATTAGCGAAAAATCACCAGGCTCAGGCATTCCCACTGGTCATTCCAGCTATCGGTTGGCTTGCGCTTGAAGCCGCTGCGGACATACTGGCTGATTCTTCCTTCCGCCGTCGCCAGCAGCAGGTTGGCGGTCTCCTGCTGGGTCATGCGGGTGCGAAGGCCTTGATGGATTTCAGCATCACGCAATACCTGCCGAAGCTGGGTTTCCAGGCGGTCGAACAGTTGAATAACGCGGAGTCGCAGTCGCTCCGTTTCACCGGCCAGTGCGTCACCGTTCAGGATGCGGGTCAGGCCCGGGTTCTTCTCGCAGAATGCCAGCAGCAGGGTCAGGAACCTCCGGCAGCAATCCTGCGCTGACTGCTCTTCCTTGATGATCAGCGTGATACGAGTAAAGATCGCTTCCTCGATAAACTCGATCAAACCCTCAAACATCTTGGCCTTGCTCGGAAAGTGCCGGTAAAGCGCCGCTTCCGAGACGCCGACTTCCTGTGCCAGACGAGACGTGGTGATACGCTCACCCGGACTGGTCTCCAGCATATGGGCAAGGGCCTGGAGTATCTGCTCCTTGCGGGATTCCTTGCGAGGCTCTTTACGGGTGGTATTGCGTGCCTTTTCCATTGGGTATGCGATCTTGAGCGTTATTCGACAGATACACAGCACTCATCAGCAAACCGTGATGATTGCGGTATCTCCTCGTGGTGGTTGGTAATCAGGCTGCCGACGCCGCGTTCGGTAAAGATTTCCAGCAGTACGGCATGTTTGACGCGGCCATCTATGATGTGTGCGCTGCGGGCCCCATTGTTAACGGCATCCAGGGCGCAGCGAATCTTGGGCAGCATGCCGCCATGAATGGTGCCATCGGCAATCAGGCTGTTGACACGGTTGACTGTCAGTCCGGTCAGCAATTCGCCCTGTTGATCCAGTACGCCTGGGGTGTTGGTCAAGAGAACCAGCTTTTCCGCATTCAGGACTTCAGCCACTTTGCCTGCGACGAGGTCGGCGTTGATGTTATAGGATTTTCCTTGTTGATCAACGCCAATCGGTGCAATAACCGGAATGAAGTCTGAATTTTCCAGCATCTGAATAATATCGGTATTGATGGCTTCCACTTCGCCAACAAGGCCGATATCGATGATTTCCCGCGCCTGCATTTCCGGTGTCTGCCGATGGATCTTCAGCTGCCGGGCTTTGATGAAATCCCCATCCTTACCGGTCAGGCCGATGGCCTTGCCGCCATTACGGTTGATCAGGCTGACAATTTCCTTGTTAACCAGACCGCCGAGAACCATCTGGACGACGTCCATGGTTTCGCTGTCAGTCACGCGCATGCCGTCGACAAAGCGGGACTGAATATTAAGTCGCTTGAGCAGGTCACCGATCTGAGGCCCGCCGCCATGCACAACGACCGGGTTAATGCCAATGGCTTTCAAGAGGACAATATCCCGCGCGAAACCGTTTTGAAGGGCTTCGTTCTCCATGGCGTTACCGCCATATTTGATCACAAAGGTCTTGCCGGCAAAACGCTGCAGGTAGGGCAGGGCTTCCGTCAGTACGCTGGCGATCTGGATAGTGCTGTCCTCGGTGTGGCTCATAAGGTCTTCCCGGTGGTCATGACTGTTAGTAGCGCGTTCAATGCGGCTGACTGTCAGCGGCAGCGTGAACTATAGCGCTTGTTTTATGTGCATCCCTGCCAGGTGCATCAGAAAACAGACCATGCCTGTAGTCGGCTATTTATAGCCTTTTTTGGCGCTGCTTCCGATACGGAATTGTCGCTCTGCCAGTCCTGGTCAGAAATTGACCGGCAGGGTATTGTCCACGGCTTTCAGTTGTTCGCGGAACAGTGTTTTGATTTTATCGAGGTGATGGCTGTCATCAGCCTCGAACCGCAATACCAGGACTGGCGTGGTATTGGAGGCGCGTACCAGCCCCCAACCCCAGGGGAATTCGACCCGGACGCCGTCGATGGTAATCACATTGCCTTCCTTGAACTGCCCTTTGCTGGCGAACTGCTCAATCAGGGAGAACTTGTTCTCGTCTGTTACCTGGATATTGATCTCGGGCGTGTTGACGCTGTCCGGGAAGCTATTGAAGACTTCGTCAGCACTCAGCTGTTGGGCGGACAGAATTTCGACCAGACGTGCCGCACTGTAAATGCCGTCATCAAAACCATACCAGCGCTCTTTCAGGAAAATGTGGCCGCTCATTTCGCCAGCCAGCAGGGCACCGGTTTCCTTCATCTTGGCCTTGATCAGGGAGTGGCCGGTTTTCCACATCATGGGACGGCCACCGTAGCTGCTGATCAGGCTGTTGAGTCGACGGGTACATTTAACGTCGTATATCACATCGCAACCGGGGTTGCGGGTCACGATATCTTTTGCCAGCAGCATCAGCAGGCGATCCGGGAAAATGATACGGCCCTTGTTGGTGACTAAGCCAACCCGATCACCATCACCATCGAATGCCAGACCGAGATCTGCGCCTGTTTCGGCGATTTTGGCGACAATATCTCGCAGGTTGTCTGGATTTCCCGGATCCGGATGATGGTTGGGGAAGTTGCCGTCCACATCGCAATAGAGCGGAATCACTTCGCAGCCCAGTGCTTCAAAGAGTTCTGGTGCTACGACACCGGCCACACCGTTACCGCAGTCAATCACAACCTTGAGTGGCCGTTGGATGATGATGTCATCCAGAATGCGCTGGTGGTAGTCGCCCAGTATGTTGTGTTCAGTAACCTGCCCTTCACCGGAATTCAGCGCCTGCTCAGTGATGCGCTGGTAAAGCCCTTGGATAGCTTCATTAGCCAGGGTTTCCCCGGCCAGAACAATTTTGAAGCCATTGTATTGGGGGGGATTATGGCTGCCGGTAATCATGACGCCGGAGCGAGCGCCCAGCTCATGCGTAGCGTAATAGAGTACAGGGGTTGGCACCGTACCAATGGTAATGACATCACAGCCACTACCTGTGATACCGGCAACCAGTTGATCGCGCAGAGCCGGACTGGACAGGCGGCCGTCCATGCCAACAATGAGGGTTGTTTCGCCCCGGGCCTGGGCCTCTGTGCCGATGGCGCGGCCCAGCCGTTCCACCGTATCCGGTGTCAGCTCGTCGCCGACTATGCCGCGAATATCATAGGCACGGAATATGGATGCAGGAACAGTGGTAGCAGAACGTTGTGTTGGAGCGGTCACGGTGTAAGGTTGCCCAGTGTTACTAATGGGAGAAGATGCTTCGCCGGTTGTCATGCCATCGGTTGGCGTGGTGAGTGTATCCGGTGATTCATGGTCTGCAAGGCTCAGTTCCAGCAAATCATTGTCCTGAAACAGGGGCGCTGCAAGCGGATCGTCAGATACATCGGTCATGTCCTCTTTGGGCGGCAGTGGCTGCGTGCTGGCCGGTTGCTCGACAGTAACCGTTGTCTGGTGTGCATGAGGTTCAGCCAGCGGGTCATAGTAGACTTCAGGAGTAGGGGGCGATGCAAGCGGTGTTGCGGATGCCTGCCGGTATTGGTCGATTTTGGATGCTGTGGCTGTATTCAGTATGTTTTGTGCAATTTCGCGGAACATCGCGACTTTATAGCCGCCAACTTGCGGATTTCTTCCGTCACTGATATCGCTGATCAGGGTTTGAAGAAGATGATTGTCTCCCATCAGGCGGTGATTCTGGCTACGCCAGAAGCGATCCAGTAACACAGGTACTACGATAATGGCGCCCAGAGTGATCAGCAGGAAAAACATGGAAGGTTGTTGTGATGCGATCCAGTGTGATGATGGTTGAAAGGTCAGTTTCCAACCCGTTTGCGCCAGTGAGTATTCACGAATGGGGGTATCTGCCGCCGCTGTGGTGCCGGTGCGGACTAACTCCTGTGCCGGTCCGTCGATCGTTTGCAGCAGTCGCCACTGCCCCAGGGTTGCATCGCTGATCTTCAGAACGCTTTGCAGGCGTTGCAAGTTGTAGGCAACCAGCAACGTACCAAGTCTTTCATTATTGACGATAACCGGACTGACGGTATTGATGACCCACTGCTGCTGGGTGCGTGCAGCTTCAGGTGTCACGGTTTGGCCTCGTTGGGAGCGGCGAATCATCTCTCGGGCGGCAAAGCTGATATCTTGTCCGATCGGTTGGCTGGCTGAATTCAGCTGCAGGTCGGTGGCATCGGGTAGACTGCCGAGCAGCTTGCCGAGATCCGCTAACTGGGCTGTATCCTGTGACTGCAGTACTTCTGCAACGGGCGACAGTGTGGCCATGCGATCGGTGCCGTCTTGCATCAACCGGAGTTCCCGGCTGAGCACATCTGCCATATGTTGCCCAAACTGGTTGGCTTGTTGTTCTGCTGTGGCACGTGATTCGACATGCGTCTGCCAGACGTAAAGCGCTGAAAAGAATCCAAGCAAGAGCAGGGTGCCTATCGCTATCAGCGTAGTGGGATAGTTGAGTGGCTGGGATTCCGGTGTGTCGGAGGCTGAGTGAGAACGTCGATTGCTGGCGCGCGCTTTCCCAAAGAGGCCTTTCACTGCATTGTCCCGGTATCTGTTTTTATTATTGAAAATGCCCGCCCCCGCCATTCAGATGGCAGGGGCGGTTGGCGTCAGTGGCGACCGGAGTGGCCGAAACCGCCTTCGCCGCGATCGCTTTCTTCGAAAGAGTCTACAATCTCGAAATCCGCCTGAACCACGGGGACCAGCACCAGCTGAGCAATCCGCTCACCGGGTTGCACGGTGAACGTGGTATTGCCGCGATTCCAACAGGAAACCATCAGCTGACCCTGGTAGTCAGAGTCAATCAGGCCGACCAGGTTACCCAGGACAATGCCGTGCTTATGGCCGAGGCCGGAACGCGGCAGGATCATGGCTGCCAGGGCCGGATCGCCAATATGAATGGCCAGACCGGTGGACAACAGTTCTGTCTGACCGGGTTCCAGTGTCAGTGGCTCATCCAGACAGGCGCGCAGGTCGATGCCGGCGGAGCCGTCGGTCGCATAGGCCGGCAGCGGAAACTCACTGCCGAGGCGGGAATCAAGAATTCGGGCTTTCAGTCTGTGCATGGTGCTCTCGTGTGCTGTTGTTCTCTGACCAGTCGTGATAGCGCTGGGCCAGGATATCCAGAAGCTGCCGGGCGACCTGGCGCTTCGATGTCCGCGGCAGCGTATCCTCGAAGTCCGGACCGATGACGGTGACGGCATTGTCATCGCTGTTGAAGCCGATACTGCTGTCGCTGACATCATTGGCGACAATCAGGTCCAGCTTTTTCCGGTGCAGTTTGTCGGTAGCGTAACTGATCACGTCGCAGGTTTCTGCGGCAAAGCCCACAACAAAGGGTTTCTGTTCCAGGGCGGCGACAGAGGCGACGATGTCAGGGTTTCGTACCAGTGTCAGCTGCAGGCTTTCGTCTGCGGCGTCGGGGTCTTTCTTGATCTTGTTGTTGGCTTCGGTATCAGGCCGGTAATCGGCGACAGCTGCGGTACTGATGAAAATATCGCAACCCTCGATGGATTCATGGACCGCACGGTGCATATCGCGGGCGCTGGTGACATCAATCCGGGTGACGCGATCCGGAGTTTCCCGGTTAACGGGGCCGCTGATCAGCGTGACATCCGCACCGGCTTCTACGGCCGCTTCGGCCAGGGCATACCCCATTTTTCCAGAACTGTGGTTAGAAATGTAGCGAACGGGGTCGATCGCCTCGCGGGTTGGGCCAGCAGTGATGATGACGCGACGACCGGTCAGTGTTTCCTGTTTGAACATCCCGGCAAGATGCTCAATCAATTCCATGGGTTCCAGCATCCGGCCGGGACCGGTTTCGCCACAGGCCTGTGAACCATCAGCAGGACCAAACTGGATAATGCCACGATCTTCCAGAATCTGACGGTTGTTGCGAGTGGCGCTGTCATTCCACATACCCTGGTTCATCGCGGGTGCAAGGCATAATGGTGCGTTGGTCGCCAGACAAAGGGTGGTGAGCAGGTCGTCACCATGGCCATTGGCAAGACGCGCCATGAAATCGGCCGTAGCCGGTGCCACCAGGATGACATCCGCCCAGCGGGCCAGCTCGATGTGACCCATGCCGGCTTCTGCTTTCGGGTCCAGCAGATTGGTATGCACTGCATTGCCGGATAACGCCTGCAGTGTCAGGGGAGTAATGAATTCACAGGCCGCGCGGGTCATAACCACGTGGACCTCGGCACCCAGCTTGCGCAGGTGTCTGACCAGTTCCGCCGTCTTGTAGGCGGCGATGCCGCCGGTGATACCGACGAGGATTCGCTTCTTGTTCAGCCGCTGCATTCGTGTAACTGCTTGGTTTGAGTCAAACGGCCATTATAAGCATGCCGGCTGTGTTAAACCATGCACGGTATGGGGGAAGGTGTTCAGTTCCAGTTGCCTGTTCGGGTGCCGTTGCTGTCGAGAATCAGGTTTCCGTCGGCTACCTGGGCGCCTTGTGCTGTTGCAGTCAGCCTGACGCAGGCCGTGATGGCGGCTCCGCCGGGGCAGGCACCAGCCGTTACAACATAGAAACCATTTTCACTGGTTTGCTGGGCGGCATAGCCGAGATTGGTGAGATCATTAGTGTATGTGGCTTGGTCAATGTAAAAACGCTCCTGTGCCTGGATAATCTCCATCAATAACGCCTGACCGTCACCACGCCGTCCTTGGCGTACCTGATCCTGATAGCTAGGCCAGGCAACGGCTGCCAGAATGCCGATGATAGCGACAACGATCATCAGCTCTATCAATGTGAAACCTGGCTGGTGGTTATTGTGTTGCATCCGTTGAACCCGCGCCTGTTATTGGATCTGATTGACTGCTGCCCGTTGTCGCATTGTTTTCTTCCGGATTTTCTTCGGTCTCGGGCGCTTGTGCGCTCTGGGCGGCCTCAATGGCAGTCTGCACGGTTGCCGTCCAGTTATCTCGCCAGAAGATGGTGCTGACAGAGCTGTTCAGCGGGGATTCCACTAGCTCAGTACTATAGGGAATGACATTGCCCTGCGAGGTCCGTATTTCTGCGCCGGGCGTGGCGATGCCGCTCATGTTACTGCTGACAAAGCGGGCGTAGCCTCCGTCAACTGCAACGACGCCCCGTCCATTTCTCTGGCTGACCATGTAGAGTCGCGAGCGGCCGGGATCGGCAAAACAGCTGGACTCGGGATCACGCACCAGGCGGAAGGTTGTGAAGAAAATGATACCGCCCGCGGTTCGGGCAGGCGCCAGTACTTTCTCGTGACTGTTGCTGTCGAGATCCAGCATCCAGCCCTGTTTGGCGTTGAATGCGTTCTGTTTGACCTGGCGTGGGGACAGGGTTTCTCCTTCAGCCACAACATCGGATGCGGTATAGAGCGTTTCATCCGTAATATCGTAGAGACTGCTTTCGGTGATCAGGCTCCATGACAGGGCGGCATCGTTTTCATCATCCCACATGGGGCTGCCGACGTAGCCGTTGCGCACCATATAGAAGCGGTCGTTGATGTTTTGGCTCAATGGTTTGGCGTGGTAGCCGGAACCGATGGCAATGGTGTAATGGAGTAGCCCTCCGTGAACTTCCGCGGCCACGCTGGGGCCATGGTAGAAGCGGCGGGTATCATCGTTATCGGAGGCATCAGCGCCGGACAGCCGGGTGAGGTGAACCCCGGTGATGCGTGTCAGGTTCTCGTTATTCGGGTCATCACGCAGATCGATACGCCACAGGTTGCCGCCAATATCGGAAGCAAACAGGGTTTCGACCAGGCCGTCGCCATTGCCGTCTGCGGTAAAGATATTACCGGTAATGCTGTAGTCCATGCCCAGCAGGTTGAGGTTACTGTCGGCATTGCTGGCCCACCAGAGGCGCTCGCCGGTCATGGCATCCACGATGTAGATGGCGTTGCCGGTGTCATCCGTTACCCGGGTGGTAGCGGTGTCCTGATCCCGATCATAACCGCCGCCGAAGATGAGGACTTTTCGCGTTTCTCCATTAAAGCGGATGGTGGCGGGCTGCAGGCGTGACCAGGTTTGACCAAGCCTGGCAAAATCCCCTTCACCGCCTTTGATGACCCAGAGTAGCTTGGGAGCTTCGCGATCTGTGTAATCAACGGCGTAGTAGTTGCCGTGGGCAGGGTGCCGGTCGTTGTCCAGCACGCCGCCGCGGCGCATGCCGACAAACAGGATGACGCGATCTTTTTTGTCATCTACGGTGGTTTGTAGTGTGTTGTTGCTGGCGTAGATCAAACCATCATTGTTGTAATCAAAGACGGCAACGGTGATGGGGCCATCCAGACCATAAGGCCGCGGGATAATACCCGGCGTATTGCGATAGTAGTCAAACAGATTCGACAATAGTTCCTTGGGAATAAAGGCCGACAACTCTTGGCCGGTATGGCATGGAGGTAACCGTCGTTTGTGCCGACAAAGACGACGCTGTCGGTCATCTGCTGGTTATCAGTACCCGTGTAGGTTCGATAGTTAACAACAACCGGCTGGCTGTGAATGGCATCGCCAAACTGGTGGTGCGGATTACCGCTCGCATCCTGCCCCTTGATCCAGTTAAAGAAGCGGCTGCGTTCTGTATCCGTAATAGCATCGGGTAATTGCAGCAGGGTATTGTCAAAAGCGCCGTCTACCGCAAAGGTATCAGGTACGACGGCGGACATGGCGGCTGGCTCATCCAGATCCGCATAATCGCCGGTATAGGTGAAGACTTTGCGGTTGGTGCCCAACTGTCCGGCGACGCCGCCGAGTTCGACATTTTTACCATCACTGATAGCGGTTGCCCCAATCGTCTGGGGCCAGAAGCTAGCAGAGTCTGCCTTGAAGAAACCGGTGTTGGGATCAACGGCAGGATTGCCATTACGATCCATGATGGCCGGCTGACCGTTTTCGTCCACTCCGAGCCGGTATCGCTTCAGGTTACCCGGCCAGCGTCGGGTTTCTGAAGGGCGGAAAATCGCGTAATAGAGCTCATCACGGTGTTCCAGTCGGTTAAAGGCGTTGACGGCCACGGCCGGCGACACGAAGGTGGCTTCATTCAGGTAAACGTCAATCAGAATGGACGACAGGGCATTCTGCAGTTGTTGTGCGCTTTCTACCGAGTAGAACTTGCCGCCAAAGCGGGCGGTATCTTCCAGAAGAACCTTCCCGACAATGTTCCGGTAGCCAATGGTATGGGTTTGGACGGTCTGTTTACCCGGCAACGTGCTGTTTAGATCCGAGTTGTTGAGCGCATAGGCCAGTGTTGGCATGCAGCTTCGCCGGCCGCTCCCCAGTTTGTTGGAACCGCAACCTGAGCGGAGTTCGATATCCAGTGACGCCTGGTTGAAAGGGTTGAGCAGGGCGTCAATGGCATTGTCCTTGCCGCTGTCAAAGCTTGGGGTTCCGTCGCTGAAAAGAACGGTATGGTTTTTCTGGCATTGGTGGGTGATTGGTGTTTGATAACGGGTGCCAGATGGCAGGATACCGCTGGCACTGGTGTTGTTGGCCAGAGCGCCAAGGTCGCTTCTATCCGCGGTTGTCCATTTGTCAGGATCAAAGAAATCCAGAAAGCCGCTGGGAGAGGTCGAGTGACCACGACCATACTCGACAACAGTGCCTGTGTAATATTGACGGGCTTCCCAGAATGCCTCGGTCAGTGAGGTCCCCTGAAGCAGAAACGCATTACTGAGTTCATCGACGGAGGTATTCAGTGATGCTTTGTTGTCGGACTCACTTAAATCTGCCATGGCATCGCGAACGTGACCGCCATTGGCCCAACGGTTGGTGACGATCAGCCCGGCGTTGACGCTATCGGTACTGTTGACCAGGTTGGTAGTGGCTTCTTTCAGGATGTCGAGGCGGGACTGTTTCTCTGCGCTGGTGGTTTTCCGGTAGAAGCGATACCAACGCATGTATTTCGCGGAATAGAAACCGTAAGGCTGGGAGGTCGTGTCATTCCAGTTATGGGCTTTATTGATGTTGCTGACGTAGTCACAGCTAAGGCCGCCGAAGGGGCAATCAGGGTAATAAATTTTATTGTTATGGGGATAGGTTTTGGTTGTCGAGTTGTTGGTGTTGTGGCCATGCTTGCCAAAATCGCCCTTACACTCGATGGTGCCGGGGCTACCGCCAAGGATGATTTCCCGGGTCCAGGTGCCGGTATCCTGAATCATCTGGTCGATGTAGTAGCCGCTTCTTTCGAAGGCATCCCGTGCGGCCTGGCAGTGGTTCTTGCTATTGGGAATTCGTTTGGCCAGTGCATCATCCGGGTCGCCGCCCAGATCACCGGCGATGGAGAATAAATAGTTGTCACTGTAAAAGTTTCTATCAACAAGGTTTAACGCATCGGTGTAATCCTGTTCCGGGTCGAACGGATTCCGGACGTTGTCTTCCAGCTCCGTCATGCTGGATGACAGGTCATAGACCAACAGCAGGTTGGACTTTACATCCACCGGTTCATGGTTGGTGGTATAGATTTCGGTGTCGTCGGCCTGCGTGGGGAGTACCAGAGTAATGAGAAGAATCAGCCAATATCTGTAGATGCGGGTGAAGGTTGTTATTATTTTTATTGTCATGGTAAAGCCGCCTAATCGGCAAAATTGGTCACGGCATTGTGATCAATCCGGTAAAAGATGCCCTGTGTCTGGTTAGAGGTCGCACCGCTGGTCAGGGTTGCGGTGCTGTGAATATCAAAAAAATACCCGTTGCCACCATTGAGTTCTTCACCCAATGGCACTGTGCCGGTTTCCTGATGATCCACTGTGATGACCTGATTGATCGGCGGGGTATGTCCGTTCAATGCTAGTGCTGAAGCCGATATTGCGTTGCCATTGGTAATGGCATTGTTGAAGCTGATATTGCCCTGAATGCCCGCCACCTGTGCTGAAAGTTCACTGCGAGCACCCTGGAATACGAGCCCCTGATGGTGACTGTGGCCTGCCATGGCGGTCATCAGACTGGCGTTGTACGCAGCGGTCAGTGTCAGGATGGACAGCATCATTAAAATGACCAGCGCCACAATCAGGGTGATGCCCTGTTGGTAGTGTGGGATTTGGTCAGGCAGCCGCTGTCTCATCGTGTGTTGGCCAGATAGATGGTTGTGGTAAAAATGCGCCGCAATGTGCTGTCGGCATTGTGGGCAATCGTTTCATCCAGCACGTTGTAACTGCGATTGCGTGCTGCAAGTGCAGCATTGGGACCGGCGTTGGCCAGCAGGCCAAGTCGGATGCTCAGGGCGTTTCCGTCAGGCGCTGTCTGGTAACGGTCAATTTGGCCGTCGTTATTCAGATCAACACCGTATTGCACCTGGAGATTCTCAATGCCGGTCGCCAGCGTCTCGGTATTGCCGCTGCCATCCTGACAGCGAAGCTCATTGTTTTGTACGAAAAAAATGTTGGTTACGGCATCTGGTGAGGTGCCTGCACAGTGCTGGTTATCTACCGGTATAAAGGTGATGGCCAGCGTGTCTGACACCGCACCATTGGCACTGAGGGTGGTATCTACCGCTGTTGATGCAGGCTGGTCAGGATCGAAACCTGCCATACGGATATAGCGAGCCATCAGACTCAGGCCAAAATCACCGGCTTCCTGTGCCCGTCCCATGGCAGCGGTCAGCGTATAACCGGTGTGGTGATTGAGATAGAGCGTCAGCAGTCCGGCCATGATCACCAGGCCGACGGCCATGGCGACCATTAGTTCAACGAGTGACAGACCTCGCTGAGTCTTCCTCATGGTGTGACCTCATGCTGAAGACTGGCGTTCACTGCCGCTGCGCTGCCCACCGAAGAGTTTGCCTGGGCTGTCGCCCAGTTCAGGGTGACCCGGTGACTGGCGTTGGTCGCACAGGCAACTGCGGCTGTGGCGCAGAGGTCAACGGTAAGTAAGCGTGCGGACAGAGTGTTGCCATCGCCGCGATCGGCACACATGACATCTTCAATATCCCAGGCAGCCAGTTCTGCCGGGGTGCAGGATTGGTTCAGGCAGCTCCTCACCGGATTTTCGCAGTCGGCAGTGCCGGTATAGGCAGTGGCACCGGAAGGGTTGGCGCGCATGCGCTCTACCAGGTCCTGCACCAGCCAGCCGCCGACCGCTTTCTGGGCAGCCAGTTGATTGGCCTGTAGCGCGCTGAGTTGCAGGGAGACTAAACCAACAATCCCGAAGGCCGTGATCAGGACGGTGATCAGTACTTCAGCCAGGGTAATGCCTTGTTGCCGATTCATTCGTCACCCCCAAGCTCAACGCTAGAAAACCTGGCCAGCCAAGCTGACGCTGACTTGCCGGGCTTCACCGTTGGATGTGATGGTGAAGGTTTCACCGCTGAGGGTTGAACCATCGGGAAGGAAGAAAATGGATTGGGTGGCTGCATTATTGGCAGCCAGTTGGGTATTGTTGTCAGGTGTAAACTGTTTCAGTACCTGGCCACCTGATAGAACTGCCCAGCCATTGTTCCAATCATTGTCGATCTGGGCGACAGATATCAGTACGTTACGCTTGATGGCTTCACTGCGAGCAAATTGCAATGAATGCTGAAGGGCCGAGGAATGGGTGCGCACCCGGTTTTCCGCCATAAAATCCTGAAAGCTGGGTATGCCGATGCCCAACAGGATGCCTGCGATTGCCAGGGTGATCATCAGTTCAACGAGGGTGAAGCCTTTATTGTGAGACATAGCGGCATTTTATTGTTCTTATGTTGCACTATCGTGCAATTTTAATCGGTTTTAGGCTCAGAGTATTGGCTGGAATGTCATGGGCTTTTGGTGCTGAGGGTCAATCAGCACTTTTGATAAAGGCGGGTAGTCGCTGATGTTACTCGTCAGAGTGAGCGTACATCCATTGTAGAGGAGGTAGGGTCAGGATTGTCTGTCTTTATATAGGGAGCATTCCGGCTCCCCTGTTGTGCACTGGAATCAATCAAAGAACAGCGAATATTGAGTAGCACTTATATAAAGGCTTCATGTAGAGATATCTCTGCAGCGATTCTCATCAATACCTGCTGTGTCAGTTAAATAGCGTTTCAGGAATGATCTTTCATTTAGCCAGTTTGGCTGGGGTTAGTGGGTTTGTTGGGTCGCTGCCGTTACTGGCTCGCTTTCTAGCTTCATGGCAGGTGGTCTACCGTCGTAGACAGGGTCGCCCTGACCTCTGGCCTTGCAATAGGAAGGCATAGTGTCCTGGGTGACAAACTTACCGTCATTGTCCCATATGTGCGTATTCACGCCGCAATTGGAGCGCTGCTGATACGTGCAATGCCAGCCCGATCCCGGCGCGGAAGCCCAGATGGAATTTTCGGAAGCGCCCGGTTGGGAGCAACAGAGATGGTGGGAAGGCCAGTCATCGGCACTGCCGCAGTTGGCATTCATATACGCGGATACACCGGAAGACGCTCCGGCAACCAGTAGAGACAAGCCAAACAGTCGGTAAAACTTCATGTTGGAAACCTCTCTGCATCTACGGTTGAATGATGCAGGGGCAGTATAGATAGGAAATCTGTAGCACGAGTGGCGGCTATTAAGCCGGCAGTATGATAGGGCGATGCATCCTGATTAATCTGTCAATGACGATTACTTTGCTCTCAGCAGTATCAGAATGCTGTTGAAAGGCTCAAGATGACTGGAATGCCGTATTGTCATTGCCCTGAGAGTCCATTAAAGTTCACCGCCAAAATGGGCGGTCTATTGCCGCGGTAACCCACTGCCTGAAACCCGAAACAGCGGGCGTTTTGTTCACGTTGTTCATCGTTCAGCGTTTGTGCAAGAAGTAATCAATTATTGTAAGCAGGATTACTTTCTGGTATAAAGCCCGGTCTTTGAGTACCGGCTCTCGGCTGAACGCATTTGGGCGGGCCGGCTACTGCCTGACCGGGTAGTTCCGGTATGTATGAATAAAGAATCCAGCCTTTGGGTTGGGCAAACGCTTAGAGAGAGGCTCAAATATGTCCAGAGTTTGCCAGGTGACCGGCAAGCGTCCCGCTGTCGGTAACAACGTATCTCACGCTAACAACAAGACTCGTCGTCGTTTCCTGCCGAACCTGCACCATCACCGTTTCTGGGTTGAATCCGAGAAGCGTTTTGTGAGACTGCGTGTTTCTTCCAAGGGCATGCGCATCATCGACAAGAAGGGCATCGATGCCGTTCTGGCTGAGCTCCGCGCCCGCGGCGAGCGTTTCTAAGGTTCGATAACAGAGGATTACGACGATGGCTAAGGCTGTTCGCGAGAAAATCAAACTGGTATCCACTGCTGGTACCGGTTACTTCTACACCACCACCAAGAACAAGCGTAACACTCCGGACAAGTTCGTCTTCAAGAAGTACGACCCCAAAGTCCGCAAGCACGTTGAGTTCAAGGAAGCCAAGATCAAGTAAGATCGGCTTTCCGCAGCCCTGTTATCAGGGACTGTGGTGGACGTGTTAAAGAAACCCGCACTTTGCGGGTTTTTTTATAGCTGTAAGTGACTATTTTCTGAACAATTATAAAGCGCCTACAATGCGCCTTCGCCTGAGTCAGTGAGATGTTATGAGCAAACCGGAACTCCTTTCGCCTGCCGGCACCCTGAGAAACATGCGTTATGCCTTCGCCTACGGCGCGGATGCGGTCTATGCCGGCCAGCCCCGTTACAGCCTGCGCGTGCGGAATAACGACTTCAAGTTGGAAAACCTGGAAAACGGGATCAACGAGGCGCATGCCCAGGGCAAGCAGTTCTACCTGGCGAGTAACATTGCGCCCCATAACTCGAAGGTGAAAACTTATCTGCGGGATATGGAGCCGGTCATTGCCATGAAACCGGATGCTTTGATTATGTCCGATCCCGGTCTGATCATGATGGTGCGTGACCGTTGGCCCGATATGCCGGTGCATATGTCGGTACAGGCAAACGTCGTTAATTTCGCCACGGTAAAGTTCTGGGCTCGCCAGGGCGTGAGCCGGATTATTCTCTCCCGCGAACTGTCGCTGGATGAGATTGCCGAGATCCGTGAAGAATGCCCGGATATGGAGCTGGAGGTGTTTGTGCACGGTTCGCTCTGCATCGCTTACTCCGGTCGTTGCCTGTTATCCGGCTATATCAATCACCGTGATCCGAACCAGGGCACCTGCACCAATGCCTGCCGCTGGAAGTATCAGGCCCATGAAGCGACCGAGACGGCCAGTGGCGATGTTATCGCGACCACCTTTGATCCTTCAGAGGTCGCAAATGAGCCGACACTGGGCAGCGGTGAACCAACGGATAAGATGTATCTGCTGCAGGAAGAAAACCGACCCGGACAATATATGCCCGCTTATGAAGATGAGCATGGCACCTATATTATGAATTCCCGTGATTTGCGTGCGGTTCAGCATGTCCATCGCCTGCATGGCATGGGGGTTCACTCGCTGAAGATTGAAGGTCGTACCAAGTCCCACTACTACGTGGCACGTACTGCTCAAGTGTATCGTCAGGCCATTGATGATGCCGCCGCTGGCAAATCATTCGATATGGCGCTGATGGATACACTTGAGAATCTGGCCAGTCGTGGGTATACGGAAGGCTTTTACCGTCGCCATGTCCATGACGAGTACCAGAATTACGAACAGGGTGCTTCCAAGGGGAGTCTGCAACAGTTTGTGGGCGAGATTCTGGATGCCGGTACTGAATTCATCACTGTGGATGTCAAAAACCGGTTTGAGCAGGGCGATACACTGGAGCTGTTGACCCCTTCCGGTAACCATGCATTCCGTCTTGATCACATGGAAAACCAGCGTGGAGAGAAAGTATCTGTGGCACCAGGCTCCGGGCACAAAATTCGTCTGCCGGTGACTGAAGGCATGAAAGTCGACGAGTTCTCTCTGCTGGTGAGACACCTGCCTCAGGCTGAAACAGCTGCCTGATCAGGCAAATCGCAGGCAAATAAAAAGGGAGGTATTGCCTCCCTTTTCTTTTTGATGGATGACCGGCTTATGCATTAACCGGTATTCGCATCAGAGCAACTTAGTCTTCGATCACGCAGTCCAGGCGCTTCTTACCGGTGCGATCTAGGTAAGTCTGGAAGTCTTTCGGGAGACGGCCAGTGGTGGAACCGTGCCAGGTGACGGTGTCGCCGCTGGTGGTTTCATACTGGAAAGTGAACTTCTGAACGTTGCGACGCTTTTTGGGCGCAGCTTCTTCGGCAGGATCCAGATCGTCCAGAGACAGGCCGCGCTCTGCCAGCAGGCGACGCACTTCATCAATATTTTCCTGCTTGGCCTGACGCTTGGCTTCATCAGCAGCAACGGCGTCTTTCTTTTCTTCCAGAATGCCTTCCAGGCGGCTGATGATGCGCTCGATATCCTCAATGTGGACATCTTTGAACAGGGCGCGGATACGAGTCTTGCTTGCCAGACGATGCTGAATTTCGTCAAAAATATTCATTTAAATTAACCCCTAGGTTGTATGCGGAACGATTTTAAGTGAATAAAAAGCAATCAGCAATCTTTAACGTTGATAATCTCCCAGGAAATTAACAGGGGGATCTTAATTATTAACACGAATTCGCTTAATTAATACCTGAAATGCCTTGTTGTTTCCAGCAGAATTCCATTTTGTCTTTCAAAGAGTCAAGACCGTACAGTTTGGATATAAGCGCCGAGTTAACAGGAAATGAGGATGCTTTTGGCCTACGAGAAGGTCTTTTGATTTGGGATGAACAAGAAAATGAGAGCCCGCATCAATTAGCGTTGAGATTGAAGCTGGTTTCGGCCTGAGATGGTTTTGCACCATAAACAGGCCGGTATTCCTATGATGCTGTCAATCAGTGCAGCCTTGTCTCTTTAGGGCGAGGCTCTGGTTGTTGTAATTCCATAAATGGAATCAGGTCTTTCTGCTGGTACTCACGGATTTCTCCCCAGGCCATTTCAACCCGTATCCAGCCATTGCTGAGGTATTCCTTGATGCAGCCTTCTTCGTAAGTAATACGATCCTTGACGCGTTTAAGGTGTTCCATTGTGCGCTCCTTCCCTAAGTCATGCACTGCTTTTTATTCGGTTACCATAGCGAGTCGTCCGGTGCCTGTGATGGCTGTGAGTACTTGACGCAGGCACAAATCCCTGTGATTGCTCAGACTCTCCTCTTTGAAATATGCAGGTTGTATACCACCTGGAACAGCAAGCCTGCAGTAGCGAGGACTTGTTTCTGTGATGTCCGGGAGCATTGACTCTCTTGTTTCACAGAGCTCAGCCGTTGTTGTGAGTCTGGCCGAACGTTCAGAAACAGTGTAGAAGAAAATTTGTTAAGTTACGTTGACAGTCTTGTTTCATTTTTTCGCTGCCTTAATTGTTGAAGGAGATGACGCATCAGAATCAAAAAACAGGCGATGATATATTGCGTCAATGCCTTGTAAGGACTGGGCTGAGCGGCAGACGCTTTACTCTATTTAATGGCTTTGTTTATATAGGTGAATCCATTCCAGAAAAGCACTAGATGTGGCTTTTCCGTCTGGAGATGAGAAATGCTCGCGTATTTTTACAGGTCGTAATTCAGCAAGATTGGCAGTTTCATGGGACGAACTGAGGCGAGACATGGTGATCAGAATAGGTATTTGATTACGTAAGAATGTGTTGAATCTGATCTTTAACTGAATGCGTAATAAAAAGAAAGCAGGGATCAGTTGTTCAGGATGTTGCGAGAAGGTCCCGATTGCCTGAAAGCGTGTCTTCGGCAATAGAGGAAGCGAATCAGATGATGGACCCGCTGATGTTATTACTCTCGGATCATCCATTTGGGGTGCTGGTCTCAATCGTCATTGCAACGTATATCCTGGAAGATGCCGCCATTGTGGGCGCTGCAGTTCTCGCAGCCGAAGGTGTTGTACCTCCTTTAAGTGCGTTTGCTGCACTGTTTTTAGGTATCTTCACCGGTGATTTATGGCTCTATGGAATGGGAAGCCTGATCCGGCGCTATCGTCGATTTCAGCGTCTTGCTGCGAAACCTGCACTTGAAAGAGCCCGGGGTTGGCTGGCGCGTAATATGGTCATGACGGTTTTTCTCGTCAGGCTGATACCCGGCATGCGGTTACCCTGTTATTTGGCCTGTGGTGTATTTTCCCTGTCGTTGCGGCTTTTTTTTGCAACGGTTTTGGTCGCATCACTCTTGTGGACCGGGGCGTTGTTTAGCGGGTTGTATCTGCTTGGCGAGCACTTCTGGATGACGCTGGGTGAGTGGAAGTGGTTGCTGCTCCCGGGGATGGTTGTGTTGTTTTACCTGATGCAGAAATGGATTAGTCGGTCACTGGGCCGTTATATGGATATTCAGAATAATGACAGAGAATACGTTAATTGAGCAGGCCGTTTTACCGACATTTTCAGACAAAAAAGCCCATGTCGGCATGCCGCCACTGACACGTACCCGGCGAGCCATTGCATTTTTTGAGTTCTGGCCGACACCTCTGGTCTATTTACCGGTGGCGTTTCTGTGGCTCTTTCGGGCGATTCAGCATCGTAGTCTGACTCTTCCCCTGTGTGCAAATCCAGGCTTTTACCTTGGCGGGATGGTCGGAGAGTCGAAAGCGGCGAATTTCAGCCGTGCCGGTGAATATGCCCGTCAACATATTGCGGATTGGTGTCGGGTGTTGAATGAGCATTCCCAGGCAGAAAAAACACTGAATACGGCATTGGAGGCTATTAAGGCATCAGGCCTTGAATTCCCATTGATTGCCAAGCCGGATATGGGGTGTCGCGGACAGGGTGTTCGGATTGTGCGTGATGCGACTGAAGTGGCAGCCTATCTGCAGGATTTTCCTGACGGAGGTCATATCCTGTTTCAGCAGCTGGTTCCTTATGAGGCGGAAGCCGGCATTTTTTATATCCGGCATCCGGGCGAGAGCAGAGGGCAACTGTTTTCCATTACCCTGAAATACCAGCCTTACGTCTATGGCAATGGCATTGATACGTTGAAAACCCTGATTCAACAGGATCCAAGAGCCGGACAGCTGACGCATTTGTATTTCAAACGTCATGAGGCATTGCTTGACCAGGTGATTCCGGAAGGGCAGCCATTCCGGCTGGCTTTTGCCGGCAGCCATAGTCGGGGAGCGATCTTCCGGGATGGGCGCCATCTCATAACGGATGCGTTGACGACAGCCATTGACCAGATTTGTCAGGATATTGATGGGTTTTACTACGGACGCTTTGATGTGCGTTTTCGAGATACCCGGTCCCTGCAGGAAGGAAACGATTTCACTATTCTGGAAGTTAACGGTGTCAGTAGTGAAGCAGCGCATATCTGGGATGCCGACTCTTCACTGCGTGAGGTGTATAAGACCCTGTTTCATCAGTACAACACGTTGTTTCGTATAGGGGCTATCAACCGACGCAGTGGAGCCAGGCCGGATGGACTTCTGGCACTCGTAAAGGGGTGGCAGAAAGAAAAGCGCCTTGGACGACATTATCCGGATACCGAATAAGACACGTCATGGAATGAGGACATAAAAATGCAACGTATCCTGTTTAATCTGGTCTTGATGATACCAGTGTTACTGGGAGGTATGGCGACTGTTTCAGCAGATACCATCTATACCGGCTACTTCAGTAACAAGGCCGTGGGTGGGTATGACACCGTCGCTTATTTTACCGATGGGAAACCTGTCGAAGGCAACAGCAAATTCAAGCATCGCTGGCAGGGGGCAGACTGGTATTTCAGCAGTGCCGAGAACCTGGAAACATTCAAGGAATTGCCGGAACGCTATGCACCGCAATACGGCGGACACTGTGCCTGGGCGGTTGCAGCAAGGAACGATCTCTATAAAGGTGACCCCGAATACTGGAAAATTGTGGATGGAAAGCTTTATCTTAATTATGACAAGTCAGTGCAGGATCGCTGGTTAAAGGATATTCCCGGGTTCATTACCAAGGGCGACAAGAACTGGCCGTCACTGAACAATAACTAAACGCCAGGGAGGCACCATGTCCCGGAAGATAAAGTGGATCCTGTGCGCCTATATCGCATTCATCTTTATCCAGTCACTGTTTTTCAAGTTTTCAGATGCACCTGAAACCCAGTTTATTTTCGGGACGTTGGGGGAATGGTCAGGTTTAGACTGGTTTGGACAGTATGGCGCCTATGGTGTTGGGATTGCCGAACTGATTGCCTCAATCCTGTTGTTTACGCCATTACGGTTATACGGCGCAGCCATGGCATCGGGCATTATGGTGGGTGCGATCTTTTTTCATCTGTTTACCCCGCTGGGCATTTATATGCCGGAGTTTAATGAAGCAGGTGAAATTATCGGTGACGATGGCGGATTGCTGTTTGTTAACGCCTGTATTGTCTGCGCCAGTGCTGTTGCCGTCACGGTGATGGATCTGATTCAGACCAATCACCCGTTCAAGCGCCTGTTTGCAAAGCGCAGCATTTTCCGGGAAGACGACATTCCGGACTGAATAAGAACATAAAAACTGTCAGGAAGACGCCATGCATGCGATGTCGCCATTTCGGCTGCCGGTAACTGCCCGGCTGAAATTCCTGCAACCGCTACTGGAGCGGTTGCTTGGGCTCAGCTACCTGGACCGTCTTTACCGACAGAGAGTACATACGGAAACGCCCAAGGATTTTGTCAGGGTTGCCTTGAGATTGCTTGGGCTTCGCTATACCTCCTCCCGTGACATTGTGGATAGCATACCTGCTGACGGGCCACTGGTGGTTGTCGCCAATCATCCCTTTGGTGGTGCAGAGGGGCTGGCCATCATTGATCTGTTGCTGAAGGTTCGACCGGACACGCGGGTGCTGGCAAACCAGGTACTGAATGGTATCCCTGAGCTGCGTGAACTTTTCATTGGTGTCGATATCCTGGGAACACAGAATCGTCGGCAGGCCAATCGCAAGGCGGTTGAACGTGCCCGTGAATGGGTTCAGGGTGGTGGTGTATTGCTGGTTTTTCCTGCCGGTGAAGTCGCCAGCTGGAACTGGAAGAAACGGCGGGTGACAGAGGCGCCATGGCGAACTACAGCTGCGAACCTTATCCGGGAAACCGGCGCCAGCGTCCTGCCGGTTTTTGTGGCGGGAAACAATAGCCGTCTGTTTCATCTGTTGGGTGCCGTTCATCCTCTCTTACGAACCCTGCGGTTGGTCAGAGAGCTGATTAACAAACGCGACCAGGTCATTCAGCTGTCGCCTGGCTCGCTGATTTCACCCTCTGATCGGCGACAGTTGGATAATGACAAGGCGCTGACTAACTTTCTCCGACTCAATACCTTGTTGTTACATGAGCAAGCGTCTGGTTCAGAAAGCCATTCTTCTGTGACACAGGCGAGAGCGCTTCAACCGTTGATTGAGCCTGTTCCGCAAACTTTGTTATCCGAAGATGTTAGTCATCTGGCAGCTGATCGACGGCTACTGGCAAAGGGGGACATGGAAGTATGGTGTGCGTCGGCCGCAGAATTACCCCATATCTTGCAGGAAATTGGTCGACTTCGTGAGCTGACATTTAGAACAGTCGGTGAAGGCACCGGGTATGAAGTGGATGTTGATCAATACGATCGTGACTATCTACACCTGTTTTTATGGCACAAAACCCGACAGGAAATTGTCGGTGCCTATCGTCTTGGGTTGGTGGATCGACTTTATGAACAGCAGGGGTTGGAAGGCATCTATTCTCGCAGTCTGTTTCAATACGACGCTACATTCCTGAAAAAACTGGGTGGTTGTCTGGAAATGGGGCGCTCGTTTGTGCGCCCTGAATATCAGAAAAGTATTACCGCGCTTATGTTTCTGTGGAAAGGAATTGGCGCGTTTATTGTCAAGAACCCCCAGTACCGGATTCTGTTTGGTCCGGTCAGCATCAGCAACGATTACAGCGAGCTATCTCGCCAGCTGATGGCAAGTTGTCTGCAGGCCAATAACTACGATAAGACACTGGCAGACCTTGTTCGGCCCACCTCACCGCTGACGGATGAACCGACAGCGTTGTGGGATCCGGATCACCTGGAAGGATTAAGTCATGTGGAAGGGTTATCGCTGCTGGTACAAACCATCGAGAAAGATAAAGGCGTCCCCATACTCATCAAGCATTATCTGAAACTTCAGGGGGAATTTGCCGGTTTCAATGTGGACAAGAACTTCAATAATGCCTTGGATGGTTTGATCGTTGTCGATCTGAAAAAAGTCGATGATCGTATGTTGGGGAAATATCTGGGCAATGAAGGGGTAGCGTTGTTTCGGAATCGGCATGGTTATGTGGCGGCCTAGAGACCGCCACAGCCATACTGTTAAAGCGTTTGATGGTGACGTAATGTTGCTGGGGCCATGCCCAGCGTGAATTGAACCGGGATATCCAGATAATTCAATAGCACAGAGATCAGCGCGCTATGATGAATGGTATGGCTCTGTAAGAACAGCAGTTCACGAATTACAGTGGTTGTGGTGATGACAGGATCTTCCCTGTCATCGTCCGAAGCAAATGCTGTGATTGACATTATATGGCATTCACAGCCTTGCTCCTCTAACCGCTTCAGCCTATGCACAATGCCATCAATACGTGTGATCGCGAGTTCGCGGATGGTTTCCAGTGAAGGATCTCGCGGACGCTGGTCGTAATTGACCTCCCGCTCGCCGAGGCTGATGAAGAAACGCTCATAATGCTCAAGCACATGTCGGACGTGTTGCCCGATGGTGCTGTTAGTAATATCAACTCTATGGGTGAAGGTATCGTCGCCAATCGCCTGAAGTTGTGTACGTAAATCCCTGAGGCATCGCATATTCGCCTCTACAGTCCTTTGTAACGGCATACTGATTTTCCTGTTGGTTCAACTAAGTCGCCTTAGATAGCTTAGTCATTGTTACGTATTTTGAAAGCACTTGTGAATGGTCACTTGAAGCGATACGCAAATGGTATGATTGTGGATGCATGGACGCGTCGTGCAAGAATCAGAGCAGGTATATTTCTTTCGATGGTATTTGTACGTATGTGTCAGAATGGGGCAGCCTGTTACGGTATTCACTACGACACCAACATCAGGTTTTTGAAACCACACTGACATGTTCCATACAGCGTATTACTACGCCGACTATCGCCAGCCTCAATGGCGTAGTTGAGCGTAACCGTTTAACTGCGTCATTGAGGCGTTTTGATCGACCGAACCCGGGTTCGAAGGTCAAATCGCAAGTGGCGCAGCTGATGGAACGATTCCCGCCTGCCTCCTTCCGATATCCCCCCAGAACCCGTATGTATTTATTCATCCATCAGGATCCAACTGTTTGCTCGGGGGCAGTATGCAAAACAGACTTATAGGCAGCGCGCTGATTATCGCGGGGACCTCTCTGGGGGCGGGAATGATCGCCATGCCTTTGGCGACCGCCGTGATAGGCTTCTGGCCGGCTTTATTATTAATGCTATTTAATTGGGCGCTGGCGACCTATTCCGGCTTACTGGTTGCGGAAGTCTGCCTGGCTTGTCCGGGAACGACGTCGCTATACGGTGCGGCAGGACAGCTACTTGGACGACCAGGACAGCTTATAGCATCACTCGCGACCCTGTTTCTGCCGTATGCACTGTGTGCTGCTTACATAACCGGCGCGGCCGGACACCTTAATGGCAGCCTAGCTCACTGGTTTAGTATTGATCTTCCACAAGGATTCAGTGCTATTGGTGTCACAGCCCTGTTCGCGGGCGTGATAGTGATCAGTACCAGCAGCGTAGACCTGGTGACGCGAGCCCTGTTTATGCTCAAGGTGATTATGCTGGTGATGCTGATCGGTTTGCTTTTGCCGAAAGTTGAGCCTGCCTACCTGAATACCATGCCGGTATCTGATGGTGTGGTGTGGGCAGCCCTGCCATTATTTTTCACTTCGTTCGGATTCCAGGCAACAGTGCCTAGTATTGTGCGCTATTTGGAGAATCAACCGGCTAGTATTCGTCCGGCTGTCATTATGGGAAGTACATTACCGCTAATCGTATATTTACTTTGGGTGATGGCAACTAATGGTGTGCTACCTCAGAATAACTTGGTTGATATGCGGACAAATCAAGATCCGGTTAGTGCATTAGTCATTGCATTAAGTCAGTTTGGTGGGTCGGTATGGATTTCGAGCGGTGCGAATCTATTTGCAGTATTAGCATTAGCGACGTCTTTCACAGGGGTGTCGCTGGGTCTTTTTGATTACCTTTCTGAAGCCTGTCGGCGAAGTGATACGTTTAGGGGGCGATTGCAGACAGCGGTGATCACATTTATTCCTCCGTTGTTAGTCGCTTTGTACTTTCCAGATAGCTTTATTACTGTATTAGGCTTTGCGGCAATAGTTCTGGTGGTTCTTGCGATCGCTCTCCCGGTTGCCATGGCGTACATGCTATATAAGCGTCAAAGTATTGGTAGTAGAAGGCTTGGTGGGAGGACTGGAATCTATGTGCTAATGCCTGTTGCAGGTATTTTAATCGTATTAACTCAGTGTGCCATTGTGGCAGGTGTATTGTCTGGCATTGGCTAACGTTGGTTGCCGAAGGTGTCCCCTTCGGCAAATTATAAATAATCTAATTGATGTCTTTATCTTGTTAGCCTGACGATAGGCCGCGTGGTTACGAATCTTCTGTGGTGGATAAGTTTGCTGAGTCGTTTTGGTAAAACGGTTTATTGATGATCGAAGACTAATCGGCATGTCAAAGTCTTGAGTGGTATACCCTGCGTAGAACGTTCATATGCAGGCAATATATCCATACTGGGCCACAGACCGGTAGCCAATGATGTGGCATAACCATTGTTCATCCCGTGATCTGACATAGCAGTAGCAGCTCCCTGCCAGTCATAATGCAATCGTCTTAGTTCAAACACTGGATGGTTATTGCTTATATCTAACAGTGCATACCAGCCATCATGGGAGCCATCGTTGGCTGGCATGCCAATGACGCCGGCATTCAGCCAATAACCCACTTCCGTTTTCTGGGAAAAGGGTAAGCCACAATGCCCGGCGATAATGCAGTCTGTTTCTGCCTGCCTGATGGCAGTTTGTTTTACGCCATCCGGTGTCGAGTGGAAGACGAACTGGTTGATGGACGACAATGTGCCGTGAACGACAGTGAATGTCAGGTCGCACCATGTGAAACGAAGGGTTCGGGGGAGCGTTTGCATCCAGTGCCGATTGGCTTCACTGATCTGGCTGTCAGCATGGGAATACCACTGCCGGGATAGCAAGTCACAGGCTGTACCCTTATCAAACCCGCAACCACAGTCGTTTGCAGAAAACCCCAAAGATTCTTCACAGTTTCCCATCAGCACATGAATGCCCCAGGCGCGAATAACATCTATGGTTGCCTCGACATCTGCAAAGTAAGCGACAACGTCCCCGGTACAGATGGCTCGTTCCGGGGGAATGCCCAGACGCTCTGCTTCACGACGCATTGCACAGGTTGCCTGCAAATTGCTGTAGGGGCCTCCAAAGAGCAGAACTGGCCCCTTCAACTCACCGAGATCGTGAATCATGCATCACCTGTTGAATTCGTGACGTTTACCAGTTTTTTGCATGATAAAAGCATACCCAGTGCAAAAGCACTGCAGCCAACGGTCAGTACAATCAGGCAGATAACCAGTAGCTTGTTGTATTTGTGCACGGTGCCAAACAACGGTTCCATAAGTTGCAGGTAGCCGGCGGTTTCTGCGAAATAGAGTCCGGCGCCGGCCAATGCCACGATAAATGCGACCAGGTAACTCCATACCGGTATATCGATTCGTCCACCCCAGAGCGAGAACAGGATGACCGGTGTCAGGTACATGGAGGCGGTACCGCTAACAGCAACGGCACTGAACAAGTCCTTTGGACCCAGGTAGATCATGATCAGGCCTGCCAGCATGAATAGCACCATGACCTTACGACCATTGGCTACGCTCTCCACGCTCAGCTTCATGTCACTGATAATCAGCTTCGCTGCGCTGGAAAGTGTCGAGTCCAGTGTCGACATGGCAGAGATGACCAAGGCAAAACTGAACAACAGCATCGGGACTTCACCCAGCAGCCGGGTCAATACGGCATTCATGGCTTCGCCGGCTTGGGCATGGGCACCAGCAAATACACCCAGCAGACCAAACAGGATAATGCAGAGCACACCAATCCAGCAGGCATGGAGAAAGCTGCGCTGTGTCGTTTTTCTATTTGCAATGAAACCGCGATCCATCATCACGGGATCATGCATGGGATAACTGATGACCTGAAGCAGAGCAACAGCAATCAATACAACACCAGGGTCAGAGAGTTCGAAAGGCTTGAACAGGAAATCTGTCGTCGAGAACTCACTGTGTCCCAGCATCAGGGCAACCAGTGTGAGTAGTACGGCCAGGAAAAGCCCCATCTGGAAAACATCAGTTCGAAGGGAGGCGTGTAATCCCCCTCGTCCTGCGTAGAACAGTGTTAACAGCGAGAAGATTGCAATAGCGCCAATATACTGCAGGCTACCTGCCGCACCAAACAGCAGGCCGAATACCAGCAAGTTGGCGAAAACTTCACTGATCAATCGTACACCAATCACCAGGTTGTAACAGCGCGTTCCGACCGTACCAAAACGTTGTCTCAGGAAATCCTGAACACTGTTGCAGTTGTGGCGAAAGCGCAGACTGTCAATGATCAGGCCACCGGTCAGGAAGGAGAGGTAATACGTGGCATACGCCAATGTACCCCAGAGGCCATAGTAATAACCTAGGATCGCGGCATTCATAAGTGACCTGGCAAAAATCCAGGTGGTGACTTGGGAAAAAATCAGCATCAACAAACCCGGGGCCTGACCGTTGGTGCTGTGTCCCCGAAAGAAGCTGTCGTTTTTTCCGGCATTGGGGGATAAGGCCAGCGAGATTAATGCGACAGCCAATACGGCTGCAGGTAAGACATAAGGCATGGGCAATCCCTTGTGCTGATGTTGATTCCAATCTATACGTCGAATGCCATTGTAAAGATTCACCGGAATAAACCGCAAAATGTATTTGCGGTTTATTCTGCTCTCTCGGTTGCCGTTATTCAGGTGTTATTGATAGGTAGCCGTCAGCTGTATGCCACTGAACGGCGTTTTGGTTTTGATCATAACGTGATAATAAGCATTGGTTTTTAGCGGACTGACGGTGATGGTTTTCTTATCCCGCCCACACTGTTCATGATACTCATAGACGCTTTCTGTTGGCCATTTTACAGACTGAATAAATATCTCCAGATCACCCGTTCCGGTTCTGCCATCCACGGTAAACATGAGATTTTTGGCATCATGCGGTACAAGAATGTAGAAATATTTGTTTTTGTCTGAGTGGAGGCCGACCTTGGTGACGCCATTCTGTAAAACGGGGTTTTTAACATCTTTATCAACGCCAGGTCGGGCAGTATCCGGTGGGGTTGTGTCGTCTGGCTCTGGTGTTTCAGGGATGGTCTCATCCCCCTTATCAATGACGGCGTCATCGTCAGCCGGGCCATGGTCAGGGAGGTCGCTTTTTTTACTGTCCACTGTCGCCAGCCAGTTATACCAATCGTTGTCATACTGACTACCGATCTGATTCAACCAAGACTGATAGTCATCGTAACGATCGTTGCGAACAAGGGACAGCATATGCGTAACATCAGACGGATGGCGTTCAAACATGTAACGCACCGCCAAATATCCCCAACGGTAGACGCGCGTCTGGCCACTGCTGTAGGTATTGCGGAAAATGGTGCTTAATGGATAACTTTTCTGGCGTGCATAGTTGATGGCTTCCGGGTACTCGTCGCGGTGTGAAATGTATTCACCCAGTCCTTCAATCCACCAGATCGTATCAGCAGATGTTGACCGACCAAAACCACCGGCCATGTTGAACCTACCATCCAGGTAATGCACATATTCATGGCGCAGGTTCCAGATGTGGAATTCAGGTCGCTGCCAGTCCGCTTCATAAGCGACAAAACGTGCCTGGTTCCCGGCTTTTGTCGGATCCCCTTCAAGGTACATGCCGCCATTATCGGTACTGATGTTGAATAACAGCCCTGCGTACATTTTGTAATCCTGTGTACTGTCAAAGATGACCAGCTCAAGATCCTTGTTCTGGTCATTCGCCACAGGTTGATTATTCGTAGCGAGTTTTTGATGGAAATACGCTTCCTGTTCTGAGAGTTGATCACAGGCCCATTGTGCCTGTGGCACGGACATGTGCTGTGCCCGGATTTTCAGGGTCTGGCTGCAAGTATGGCGGAAAGGCAGCGCAGTACGTTCAAGGTCTTGTTTAAAGTTGCAGACGCCATAATAGTCACAGTTTTGGTTGTCAAAGTAGGTTGCCATTTCGGCAGCAACTAACCAGAGAGGCTGACCTTCTTTTGACTCTTTCTGTTGATTCAAAATAGCTTTTATTTGTTCTCTGACCTTCGGCTGTAGCGTTTTGTGTTGTAGGAATCGCCCCAGTTCGCGGACGACGTTGATTAACAAGTATTCGTTATCCGTATCCAGAAGATGCTGTTTGGTGTTGTAGAAGTTATACAGTTTATCCAGTAGTGAGGGATCCTGTTCTATCGCTTCAACAAAGGCTTTAACCTGATGGCCACGGAATAGTACGGTCATGCCATTATTGACGGCAACCGTCATGCTTCTGATGGTCTCAAAGCGCCGGTCACTATAGGAGTGTAAAAGCTGCTTTACAACGTAGATATAGCGGGCATTCTGAACGGAGCTATCAATGAGGGTAACGGCTTCGCCCAGCACACTACCGTTTTCCTCCGATATCGTGAAAGCTTTAGAATTTGCAAAAAAAGCATCTAAAGCATGTTGAATGACGCTATCTAGCTGCTGGTCATATTCTCCAACAGTGTCTTTCTGATAAAACTGTACGTAATATCCTGCTCTCAGATACAGGATAAGCTGTTCTATACCCTGTGAATTATTACCCGGATAGTTATATGCATATCGGTTAACGTCATAGGCTACAGTAACCATTTTTTGTTGATTGAACAGATCCCGACTAATGGAGCCTGTTACTTTAAATAGCTGATTAATACATTTCAGATCTGCTTTTCGTATAGTGTCAGTGAGTCGTTGTCCATCTAGTCGAGCTATCTCCGATGGGGAGCAGGTGGATTCTGCTGCGCCAGACATCACTGACAGTGTTGAAGCTTTCTGGTTTTCCAGCTCATCTTCAAGCTCAAGATACTTCAGTTTCCTGTGGGGATCACTGGGCGGCAGGGGACTGCCATCCAGGATTTCTTCTGACTGACGGCCATGAATCAGGCTGGTCTCAATATCGACAGATGAGGACTCGGACTCAGCAGACAATGACAACAGATGGATTGCTGCAACGACAGGAGCAAATGACAGAACGGGGGACTTCATACGACTAACCTTTTGCCGGTATGGCAGGTTTCTAGCAATCTCTTTCAGGCCATGATTCGACGTTAGAAATGACAAGCAAGAACAGGTTTACGGCAGTACTGTTTCGCTTTAATTTGTGGTGTGATGATGAGATAAGAACAGGTAACCCGATTACACGGGAATACCAAACAAAGGCCTGAGATTACTCTTTGGTTTTTGATAATACTCTATGCGACTTTATCAATAGATAAGTTGGGCATTAACACCGCTTTTTTGTACTGAAGAACTTTTTAAATTGTTTCCATAAGCCCACCTCGCTATAAAAACAACCGTAAGCCAAAAGTAGACTATGGAATCGGAAGATCAAGTTTGAATAGTTCGTTTTTTTGGAGCGATTGGGCGTTATTCATTACGTTGCTTCGCGGCTATTCGCAAATAGCCTTTCACTTTTCTGCGCATATTAGCCAAGCCTGCAATACATTTGATGTCGTTCGGGTATCACAGGCTTGGGGAGCGAAATCGGTTCACGATTGGGAGTCTGTTTTTTCATTCCACCAGACCGCCAGTGCCAGACAGGCCAGGCCAAAGTTCAGCGTCATGGCAACAAAGCTGCCGACCTTAGCGGAAAAAAACGAAGGTACGAAGGGAATCACAGAAACAGACAGGAATGTTACCAGCGCCGAAGCGAAAGCTGCAAAGTTAGGCAACGCCCAAGGGGACTGACGCCACAGACCGATAATCGTCACCAGCCACCAGACCAGCGCCGTCAATCCGATGGCGACGCCCGCACTTTCACCATCCCAATGGCCTTCGCTAAACAGTCTTGTGAGTGGCTGCCAGCGAACCGCAAAAATAAATAACCAGTAATTGCATAGCAGGTTGATGATGAGCAGGAGAGCAAGGGGACGATAGAGTTTCATGAGAGGTTGCATTTCAATCGGCTAGTGGCGTGATGATAACGGTTTACAGGTTTTCCATACAGGCAGTTGCTGAGGGAGCAATCATAGATACCATGCCGTTTGTCGTATTTTGAACATCACCGGGTTTGATTTTGTGTAGATGCTCGGCATTCACGGACAGGAAAGTCTGTACATTGCGAGTAGACTAAAGTGTTTTAGCCGTCATGATCGGTCTTGTCACCTGAGCCTGAAGACAAACGAATAGGTAGTCCATTGTTAGCGATTGAACGACGCGAGCGCATTCTCAGTTATCTCCGTCAGCATGAATATGCCAATGTTGAAACACTGGCAGGTATTCTTGATGTTTCCAGTATGACCATACGACGGGATCTCAGTAAGCTGGAAGAACAGGGAATGATACGTCGTACCCATGGTGGGGCGACAATCGGTCAGTTCATCAATACGCAGCCGCACAGCGAAGAAAGCAAGAGCCGCTGTCCGGAAGAAAAGCATGCCATTGCCAGTTATGCGGCATCGCTAGTTTCCGATGGTCAGTCCATCCTTTTGGATGCCGGTACAACCTGCATGGAAATTGCGCGACAGCTGGTGGACCGTCGAATTCGGGTGGTGACGACCGACCTTGCCCAGGCGCTTTTCCTGTGTCGCTACCGAAACATTGAAGTGCATGTTGCTGGCGGACAGGTGGATGAACGCACCCAGTCCAGCCTGGGTGGGAATGTTCAGCACTTCCTGGATGATTTGAATGTTGAATTGGCGTTTATTGGCTGTACGTCATGGGACCTGCAACGTGGTGTGACAACGCCGACAGAAGATCGAGCGGAACTGAAACGCAAGATGTTTGAAAGGGCGGGCACCCGGATTCTGGTCGCTGACAGCGAGAAATATGGGCGTTATTCATTCCACCGGATTATGGGACTGGAGAGGTTTGATCTGGTAGTGACAGACAGCCATTTACCAGATCATAGTCATGAAACCCTAACCAAGGCTGAGATTAATCTCCATCTTGTGCCTGCATAAGACTGAATCGCATTGGTATAGAGAAACCTATATCAATGTGATTCGTTTAAGCTCGTGGTGCCTGAAGCATTCTCAGGATTTTATTCACTTCAGCTTCTAGGTCTTCATCAGGAGAGTCAGTCAGTTTAGTGAGTTGTTCTGCATAAAATTTGGCACGATCTTCTCCAATATGTTTATGACGGTCCACTATCTCACTTGCAAGGTCATCAGCCAGCTCTTGTAAGGAATCGTAGAAATCGGCTCCTGCGAGTTTATCGAGAATTTCATTTGTTAGATGTGTTCTTTTACCTTCAATTTTTGCATGCATTTCAGCCATAAGACCCGTCTTGGGCATCGTTGGCGCTTTTTTGGGGAGGGGATCTGGTTCATGGGTTCTGTTCGAATCAGGACGCGACGCCGGTTCGTTACCCTTAACTGGTGGCGTCTTGGGCTCAGGCTGTGAGACAAGCTTTTCTACTTGATCTGGGTTTGTATATTTTTTTGATTGGGCTGCCCCTTTGGCTTGTAGTTCTTGCAAGAAGTTGGCTCTCTGGGTATCCACTTCAGGTATTGTCTGAGTATTCTCTTGGGTGTTCCCGGTAAGAGGCTGTTTCGTACTTTCTGTCACTGATGCGATTTCAACTGTAACGTCAGGAACCGGCGGTGGCGGTGTTGTTGTATCAGTTGTCAATTCAGGAACCAGCGGTGTTGGATCATCAGGTATGGCTGCTTCCACTTCATCTTTGCTAACAGTATTGTCAGCTCTGTTATCGTCAGTTTTGGTGTTCTGGCGTTTCTTACGTTCTGCTATTTTTACCTGTGATGCAGCTTCCAAACCACTAGGGCGCTTACTTTCCTGATCGCTATTTGCGCTGTTTCCATGCAGTCCTTCTGAGTCAATATCGGGTATCGAAGTTTGTGAGGATACCGTCAGAGAAGGCGCTACAGGATCGATGGGGGCTGGTGATACTCTGCCTTGTTCCTGAGTCTGTAGTGTACTGCCAACCTCTGTTGGCTGGGTAACTGATGAACTAGCTGGTGTTTTGCGTTGGGTTTTTGCATTCGTTAGCTGTTGGTAACTTGCGTGGACGGGGGCTAGCTTGTGTTCTAATTCCTTGCGGATGTTCTCATCAAATTTATACTTTTTAGTCTTATTAGGATCAAAGTGCAGCATCTCATGGTAAATGCCGTTTAACTGTTGGACTATAGCCTGCCCTTGCTCGCCAAAATGCTTGTTCTTGGAGAGCATGTTTAGAAGATCATTAATGTTCGTTCGAACCTGAATAATATCCTGAGCAATAGAGGCTAATGTTTCTTCGTTTTCAGGTTTTCGGTATTCAGGTTTCTCTCGTGTAAGCTCCAGCTCTATCCAAAAGCCCAGATTTTTGATGACTGTATTAAAATCTGCCTGCCAGCGTAAGCCGCCTTGGGATGTTCTTCTGAGTACTTCAAGCGTTGGATGAATATGATCCCTGAGGTCAAGTTTCATTTTTTCAGCCCAGTGTGAATCATCCATATGGTAGCTCTTGCCGGGAGGACCCATTTTTATATTACGTTTTTCCTGAATGTCGTCGACACTGTCGTCATCAATGTGAAGGTGTTCTGGTGGGGGTAGATCGTCGAGTTGATATTGGTATTCCAGAAGATCCAGGGCACTTTCATCAAGGACTCTTCTATTATCAAACTGCTTAATGATTGGTTCCATATATACTGACATGTTGTCAGAGGATGGATGCTTTGCCAGTTTATGCAATTGTTTTTTTACAGCTGTTTTTGTGGCGTTCTTATTGCCTTTAAGTTGTTTCAACTCATTACGCAGTATTGTTAGTTGTCGAGTTGCCTCTATATCATGTGGTTCTTTTTCTATTGTTTTTATCTGTTCTTCTATTTCTGCAATGTCTCTATATTGTTTAGGCAGTTCTCTCATAGTTTTTATTATTTCAAGGGCTATGGACGCAACGGCTTTCCTTGTTTCAGCCTTTTCGCCGTATCGGTCTTCTTTTGCTTCAACGCTGTTATTGCCTCTTGCACTAGCAACATCCAGAATAGGCACAAAACGCTGGTTAAAAAGGAATTCTATTTGGCTATCAACTTTCTGGGCTTTTTCAGCGTCTTGAATATCATACACGTTGTTAATTTTCTCATGATAATCTCTTAAACAAGCATCTGCCATTTTGCAAAGTGTTTTTCCTTTCTCTGTTTTTGTATGGAAAAATGAGTGATCCAAAGAATCGATTGCAAATACCAGTCTGTGTATTTGATGGAGTTTATCCTCGGCAGCACGCAGACGTTCAGCTGTTGTCGCATTTGCCGGAGCTTGAAGCCTGGAAAGTGCTTTGGTTTCATGTTTACAGACATTCTTGGCTTTCTTTTGCAGTTTTTTTGCCAGTATTGCTCGCTGTTTTGAGGTCATTAACTGTGTGCTGGGCTCTGTTCCCAGAGTCATCTTTATGGCTGCTAGCGACTGAGCGGTATTGGCAGCCTCAATGGTTTTTTTGGCTACATCATAAGCCATATCCTGAGTAACCGTTTCAAATTTTTGCTGCCCAATGATCTGGTATTCATCTACTCGGTAGCTGCAAGACTTTTCTTTGAATGTTTCAAGTTCCTGTGCATAACTTATCCTTTTATCCTCAAAGCTTCTAATTGTTTCCATGGCCTCTTGAAGAGGGTTTGCTTGATTTTGTAGAGGGACGATGCAATAGGAGGATTCTCGGGGTACTTCGAATTGTATGGATGCCATTCCTTTCGCTATTTCTGATGGATTGGCTTTATCTTTAAGCGCTGTAGTAAACTCAGTGGTCATTCGTGTTTCAATATCGACCTTTTGGGTATATGTTCTTTTCTCGGTCTCACTTTTCCATAATCCAAGTTTGACCATTTCTCGTGCCTTGGTGGCAACTACACTATGAGATTTCCACCCTTTGGTTCCTATCTGCATACCTGGTTTGTATTCGTAGGGTTTCGGAAATGAACCGCTATTCCTTGTGATTTTACTGGGCATGCTTTTTTCCTCATTAAATTCTTAATAATGGGTGGTGTTTTTATATTGATTTTTATTTTGTTTTTTGAAATATGGTTTTTGGTGTCGTGCTTATTTTTTGGCTACATATAATTATAAGCAGCTGAGTGCTTGTTTTTCTCAAATATCATAATTTGAATGCTTGTTTTTAGAAGATTTTTTTGTTTTTGTAAGTGTGATTCTATATTTGAATATCTTGGAATAAATGCTTTGTTGTATATCTCGAAAAGGGTAGTTGGAGCTTGAAATGGACGTATTTAAGTAGAGGCTGCCTAATGCTTTTCTGGCAGCCTCATGTTTAGTTATGCTGCTTTTTCAATATGTACGTCCATTTGTGGAAATGGAATCTCAATACCAGCTTCATCCAGCGCAATTTTGATATTTTCATGCAGGTCAAAGTACACATCCCAGTAATCTCCGGTCTTCACCCAGGGACGTACGACGAAATTTACAGAGGAATCTGCCAAAGCGCTGACGCCAATGGTGGCTGCAGGCTCTTTCAGTAGACGACTTTCTTTCTCCAGTACGCTTTGCAGTACTGCCTTGGTTTGTGCCAGATCCGCCTTGTAGCTGACACCAATCACCAGATCGACCCGGCGGGTGCCGGTACGGGAATAGTTGATGATATTGCCACTAAGAATATTGGCATTGGGAATAACAACCATTTTGTTATCAGGCGTCATCAGCACAGTGGTGAAGATCTGAACGGATTCCACGGTGCCGGAAGTGCCTGCTGCTTCCACATATTCACCGGTCTTAAGTGGACGGAACAGGATTAGCAGGACGCCGGAGGCAAAGTTGGACAGGGATCCCTGCAGCGCCAAGCCAATGGCGAGGCCGGCGGCACCGATGATGGCGACGAACGAGGCAGTCTGGACACCAATCCGTCCGAGTGCGGCGATGCCCACGAAGGTCAGGATGGCGTAGTGGGTGATATTGCCGCAGAAACGGGTGATGGTGACATCGACCCGGCGCTTTTCCATGACACGAACCATGGTGCTGCTGATCATTTTGGCAGCGATATAACCCACCAGAAGAATCAGCAGCGCCGCCGCCAGGTTAATAATGTACTGCAGTAGTATCGCGTCGTTGCGGGCGACCCAGTCACTGGCCTGATTAACAATATCCGCGCTCATTCGCAAACCTCATTGGTTAAATAGACGTTTGCGGTAGTATAGTTTCGATCTTATTTCTTCAAAGTTGCTTTGCGTCAGTATCTTCCGCAGCCTCTGCCTCAAGTTGGGCATCTTCCATCATGTAAGCACGGGATGAACAGAACGGTGTTAGTGGCATGGCCGGTTCGATCACCGCTTCTTCCTCTTTCCGTTCGTGGCAGACTTTCAGCTGATGCACCCGTTTGGCGGCCAGCAGGAAGCCGGCAATACCAAACAAAATGCTGCCAACGGCCTGGCCGATCAAAACACCTTCGGCCCCGAAGGTGTTTCCACCAAAGATTACAAACGGAATGGTACCAATGGTCGCTTTACCCGCATTCAGTAATGTCGCCCAATAGCTGCGATTCAGGTTATTAAACGACGCATTGGCAATAAATAGCGCGCCATTAAACGCAAAACTCATGGCGATCCAGGGACAGAACAGGGCAAACAGTTCCGCGGAATCGCCCCGTAAGCCAAACACATAGATCAGTGGATCGCGCAGCAGCCAGAGAATCAGGGACACAACCAGGCTGTAGAGGGCTGCAAACGTAAGGGCGTCGAACAGGGTTCGGTGAACCCGGTCGAAACGCTGGGCACCAAAGTTCTGGCCAATGATCGGGCCGACAGCGCCGGAGATGGCAAACAGCAGACAGAATGCCACAGGAATAATACGTCCGATGACCGCAAAACCGGCTACATAGTCAGTCCCAAAGTTAGCGATAAATCGGGTGACAAAGGCATTGCCAAATGGTGTAGCGATATTGGCCAGAATCGCAGGCAGGGCAATAACAGCGATGGGCTTAAGATTGCACTGGAAATCCTGCCAGCGCGGGCGTGCCATTAAACCGTGGTGGTAAATCATGCCATAGGCCGCAATCACAAAAATGCTGATACGCGCCACCACTGAAGCGGCCGCTGCGCCTTCAATGCCCATGTTAAGGCCAAATATAAACAGGGGATCCAGAATGGCATTGACGATGCCACCGGTAAGTGTGGCCAGCATGGCGCGTTTGGCGTCACCGGTGGCGCGCAGTGCTGCGCTGGCCGCCATAGCCATGGCCAGAATAGGGGCACTGGGCATCAGAATACACAGATAATCGGCAGCTTTATCGGCGACCAGCCCTTTGGCGCCTATCAAGGACAGCAGTGACTCTACATTGGACACCATGAGCATTGAGATCAGCGACCCGATGATCAGGGAGAACAGCATGGCGCTGGCGCCAAAACGACGGGCGCCAGCCATATCTCGTGCGCCCAGTGAGCGGGACACTAGTGCGCCCATGGCAATCGAGGCACCAATCGATACCGAGGTATTGAAAAATACCAGTGAGCCGGCAAAACCGACAGCTGCCGCCAGCTCCGCATGCCCCAGCAGGCTGATGAAATACATATCCAGCAGATCGACCAGGAATAGAGCCATCAGCCCGATTGCACTGGTAGACGACATGACAACGATATGGCGCATTAGCCCGCCATGGACGAATCGGGCGTCAGACATAAAAGGATTCCGGCATGAGGCAGAGCCCTAAGCATGCTCTTTCCAGCAATAACTTCAACTGCTCTGTTGTCGTGTTCACGAACCGTTCAGTTAAGAAGGCTTACAATGCGCCGCGGATTGCCATGGACGGCGTCTGCGATCTTTATTGAGCAAAAATAAGGAAACACCCATGTTTGAACAACCTCCCAGTATTGATGCGGGTACCTGCAGCTGCCGGTCGCTGGCTTTACGGTAAGACACGTCTTTTGCACTTTCTTTCCTGTCCCTGCGCCGCCCTGTGATCTTCCCGCCTGAAAAACACGTTGCCTGAATCAAACCTGATCGGTGGGAATTTTTATGCTGAACAACAAGCCTCTGCTGCAACCGGCAGACACAACCCTGTCTGCCACCCTGACAGAATCTCAATACCCGAATCGCGACGACGCCTGTACGGCCGTGCCTGCTGGCTACCTGACGACGTCTGTTTGGGGCCATTTCTCCAGCCGGGTGCACTGGATGGTGATGCTGACACTATTCGGGTTTCTCTCTGGCTACATTATCAGTCGTTATGAAGATGCCCTGTCGTCGTTATTGATACTCACTATTTATATGCCAATGATCGCTGACAGTGGTGGCAATGCCGGTAGTCAGGCGGCAACGGTCATTATCCGCGCCATGGCGGTGGGGGAATTGGGACGTGGGACGGCCCTGCAGATTCTCTGGAAGGAGTGCCGTGTCGCCGCGATGATGGCGATGGTCATTGCCGGTCTGGCATTTTTGAAAGTAGCGCTGCTCACATCGGCTGCTGATCTGCCCAGTGACCTGACCTTGCTGCGGGTCGGTAGCGTGATTGCTTTGGCGCTGGCAGTACAGGTTATCTTCTCAACGCTGACCGGTGCACTGGTTCCACTGGCAGCTCGTCGTTTATCGCTGGATCCTGCGGTACTGGCCAGCCCGATGTTGACGTCGCTGGTGGATATCTCGGGAATGCTGATTTACTTCGGCCTGGCAACGCGGTTACTGGGTTTGTAACAACAGACCATGGGTATGACTGTGATCATGAAGAGAAACAACCGCCAGCATAAGTAGCTGGCGGTTGTGGATCGGACTGGTGAATCTATCGGAGATTATTTAGGTATGGAGACGTTTACCGGAGGCAGCGTCATGGCCGGAGCAATCGCCGGTTTCCGGAGCAGCGAAAAACTGATGGAAGCACCCAATACCGAGGCGATGACCAGCAGGGATACCGGCGTCGGAATCGCCCACGCGGTATCCAGCAGCAGCATCTTCACACCCACAAAGCTCAGCATGACGGCAAGGCCATAGTTCAGGTAATGGAAGCGATCCATCAGGCTTTCCAGTACGAAGAACAACGAACGCAGGCCCAGCAATGCCATCACGTTGGCGGTATAGACCAGGAACGGGTCGGTGGTAACAGCGAAGATCGCCGGAATCGAGTCAATGGCAAACATCAGGTCACTGAGTTCTACGACCAGGACAACCAGTAGCAACGGTGTTGCCATCCAGCGGCCATGTTCCCGTACCCAGAACGCGGCGCCACGGAAACTATCGGTCATTGGTAGACGACGCGACAAAGCCTTCAGCCAGCGGCTGTTGCTGATGTCGTTGCTTTCGTCATTTTTGTGCATGGCCATCTTGATGCCGGTAAAGATCAACAGGACACCGAAGACGTACAGCAACCAGTGGTAACGGGCGATCAGGGCACTACCGGCCAGGATCATGATGCCCCGCATCACCAGTGCACCGACGACGCCGTAGAACAATACCTTGTGCTGGTAGGCACGGGGTACGGCAAAGGCGCTGAAGATCATGGCGAAGACAAACAGGTTGTCGATACTCAGGGATTTCTCAATCAGGTAACCGGTGGCAAACGCCAGGGCTGCTTCATGACTGGACAGTGTGCTTTCCGGTGCAAGCGTTCCCCAGAACAAGAAAATAATCAGGTTGAAGACGACGGCCATGGCGACCCAGACGGCGCTCCACCCCAGCGCATGGCGGAGGGAGACCTCCTTGTTGTCACGGTGGAGGTACAGGTCAAGGGCAAGCATGGCCAGGACAAACACGTTAAAGCCGATAATCGGCCAGGAATGGTTCAGCACGGTATAGCTCCGTCAAAATCCAGCGCGCACGAAATTGCGCACTATGGCTAGTGTGGTGCTGGTCTCGTCAAAGCTTGTGAGGCTCAACCGTTGCCGGGATTGCTCCGTGTTGACGACAACGGTCCCACTTGAGGCGGGCGACTACTCCCCAACGACGCGTATTAGTGACAGTCGAAGACTGCGGTCAGTTTGGGTTGTGGTTAAGGCTATCTGCGGTTTCTGATCCTGATAATGGCGTCGTACTGCTTATCCATGGGGTTCAGGGACAGACACGACATACGAACAGGCAGGTGTTGGCCTGCGGTGCGGTAGTTCAGTGGATCGCGATTGAACGTGATGTTCACTCAGGTAATGCTCATATCAATAAGACACTGGCAATCTAAGGGCAAGGTGTGGGTGAAGTCAATGCGTATTTTGTCTTCGAAGAGTGATGGCTTTTCACGGGTGGCCATGGCCGCAGCAAGATAGCAGCCATGGTGGGTGAGGAGGATTAACCTGTGACGGGTTCTACATGGCCAGTGCTGCTTTTTGGCTCTTTGCTCATGACCGTGACCAGGCAGGCGAAGAGAGCCATCGCCAGCATCAGGATGGCGAGCATCAGCCGGTGTCCGATTGGTGTGGCCTGGGCAAGAATGCTGATCAGTGCCGCCCCCAGCATCTGGATACAAACCAGCAGGGCGGAGGCTGTGCCGGCGATATGAGGGAAGTCAGCCAGTGCGCGGCTGGTGGCGGCGCCCAGTAGCCAGGCGAACCCGCAACAGGCAATCATCACCGGCACCATAAACGACCAGGCTGTGTGAATATGCAGCCAGTAACCGCCGGCCATTAAAGTGGCGCCGGTCAGCATCATCAGGCTACCGATAATCATGCAGCCTGATTCTCCGAGCAGGAACATGCTGCGTCCGGCGGCAAAACTGCCGGCCATGATCACAAGGGCGTTGGCGCCAAACAGTAAGGCGAACTCTGTCGTTGAAATCCCCATGGTGCTGATCAGAACCTGTGGGGCAAACGAAACATAGCTGAGAATCACCGCCATCGCGCCCATGCAGCAGAGACTGTTCAGCACGAAGGCACGGTGTCCCAGCAGTTCACGATAACTGGCCACTAATCTGAATGGACGCTGACTGGTTTGATCCGGTCGGGTTTCCGGCAGTTTCACCGTGACCAGAGCCAGGCTGGCGAGTGCAAACAGCGCAAGAAACACAAAATTTGCCTGCCAACTGAAAGCGGCCGCCAGTGCGCCACCCAGGCTGGGGGCGAGGGCTGGTGCGATGTTCAGGGCGCCATTCAGGTAGCTGTAGGCCTGTGCTGCTTCTCGGGGAGGCAGTCTGTCGCGTACCACGGCAAACGCAACGGTGGTCGTACAACAGGCGCTGGCGCCCTGCAGCATGCGAAGGATGATCAGTTGGTCGATCGTCTGACAGAGAATAATCAGCAGGGAGCTGATCATGTACATCACGATGCCGACCATGGCGATAGGGCGTCGCCCGAAGCGGTCTGTTAGTGGTCCGGCGGCCAGCTGACCCAGTCCCATGCTCAGGATGAACAGGCTGAGCGTATACTGGACCTTGTCAGCGGTGGTATTGAAATACTCAATGATGGTGTTGAAAGAAGGCAGGTAAATATCCACCCCCAGCGGGCTGAACAGCACGAGCAGAATCAGCACGCCCATTAAACTGCGTTGTGGCAAGGAAGTCTCCAGGGAATATAAGGCGAACGTCTTTTATTACCGGGAATGATACGATCGCTATGATATTAATCCCAATGAAATTACCTGTCGTCGTGTTTTCCATTTTGGAATAGTTGTCATGACCCTGGATCGTCTGTTCCGCCTTGATTTGAAATTGCTGGTTGGCTTCATTGCGCTGCTGGAAGAACGCAGCGCCAGCCGGGCGGCATTGCGCCTGCATCTGAGCCAGTCGGCGATCAGCAAGTTGCTGGGTCGGCTGCGAGAGCTGTTCGACGACCCGCTGTTTGTTCGCGTTCCCCACGGTTTGGAGCCGACACCACGGGCCATTCAATTGGAAGGCGGTGTCAGGCTGGCGCTGCGGCAGCTGATGACGGCTGTCGAACCGGAAACCTTTTCACCGGAACACTCCCAGCGGCACTTCATGCTGGCGAGCATTGGCAGCGCTTACCCGGTGTTGCTGACCGGTTTGTTTGGCCGTATCCAGACGCTGGCGCCCGGGGTGACGATGAATTGCTATGACTGGCAGCCGGACTCCATTAACCAACTCCAGCAGGGACGGATTGAACTGGCGGTGATTGCCAAGGAAGTGACGGACAACCCGACCTATGGCACGTCGGGCTTACCCCGATCCCTGCGCTATCGAGAACTGGCACAAGACTGCAACGTCTGCCTGATGCGTAAGGGGCACCCTGTGCTGTCAGGCAAGGCGTGGGATCTGGCGACGTATCTCAGCCAGTCCCATGTCCAGGTTTACTGCGAAGGCCGGGATTACTGGCTGCTGGACTACCGCCTCGACCAGATGAATCTTCGACGTAATATCACCGTAAGGGTGCCAGACTTCCATGCCGCATTGAGTATCTGTGAACACAGTGACCTGATCTTCACGGCGCTGAATCTGTTTGCCGGTGAAGTCCTGAAGCACCATGCGGTGGTGCGACACCCGCTGCCGTTTTCCCTGGAACCAGTGACGTATCTGCTGGTCTGGCATGAGCGGTATGACAATGACAGCGCCCATATCTGGCTGAGAGAGCGCATCATGGAGCATGTCCGTTCTCGAATGACACCGGAAGTCTGCGAACCTCTCTAGCGCCTTGTTGTCATCGGGTGATGGCATTATCCTGTCAGCTCCTGATCATGGCTATTATCAGGCCAGATCGGCGATATTGACCTTAAAAATGGATCATTTCCTCACCATGACTGACTGTTGCACGGACGAGCGTTACCGGAATATCCCTGCCGACCTGCTCGATGAACTGGGCAATGTGTTTGCCCTGATTCCAAAGGCCGCCCGCGGACCGATCAACATGCTGCGCTATGGGCCGGGCTTGATGAAGGATATGAATGCCTGTCAGGAGCCATTGGCAGATTGGCTGGCGCAGTTTTCTGAGAATGAGCGGGACGAGGCGGCGGCACACGTGATCTCGCAGGCTATTCAGTCAAAATCCATGGATCGCAAAAGTATATTGTCCATCCGTAAGCTGTTTCTTGGTGCCACTGAGGAAAAAAACAAGGATATGAGCCGCAAGGTCGAAAAGACGATTCTGGGTCATGAAATCCGGATTGATTGTTCGCTACAGGCGGTGGGTGAAGGATTAAAACAGGCGCTCGATAGCCTGTCGATAGCGTAATGCAGGTATGTGATTTCATAAATTCAGGGAGTCATAGCGTATAGAAGCGAGTTGTTAGCGAATAAGGACAATGCTGTCAGTGATTCTGATAAATCGTATATGGCAGACTTCAGCGTGGAATCTAGGGAATGGTCTAAAAGGAATTTGGAATGTCTCTAAGCAGCGCTAACTCTATGGAATCTTCTACGCCTGTCACTCAGTTACCAGCTTTTACTGCTGAGTCTGGATCTGCTACTAACTCAAGCCTGCCCGCTCGACAGGCAGGGCGAGATGTAGTTGTTGTTGACGAACAGGCGGAATCGCCTACCTTGGCTCAGCCACCGGGTCCATGGCAAGCATTTAAAAACAGATTCAGTACTTTCAGAGAGCGAGTACGGGCGGTTTCTGTTAAAGAGACTTTTAACAATCTTCTCAGACCCAGACCTGAGAATCCTGTTGATGTCCCCCCTGATACAACGGACGAGGTTGAACAGTCAGATCCTCTTCAAGATGCTCTGATTGACGAACTTGATAATGAAGAAAATGCGGACGCATCGACAGAGCATGATTCGGATTTAGAGTCTGTATTGGGCCCGTTGGAGGGGGGAGGCTCTTCGCGTTCCAGTACGACCTCTGAAGCTTCCCAAGACCCGGTATTGGTAGACAGTGAGGCTGTTCTTCAGAATTCGGAACCACAAGTCCTATCAACAAACCCGGAACCCGAAGTGCTATCAAGTCCGGAGCCACAATTACCATCAGATGATGTCGGTCCGAGTGAGCTTCCGGTGGAATCTGAGAATGTAACAATACCCAATCGACAAGAGGAACAAGTCCCTGAACCCAGTTCAGAGCATGTATTGGATACGCCCGCTGTAGAGGAGGAGTCAGAGGCTCCGCAGGTCGATAGAGATATTACCTCACCTTATCCTCGTTCATTTCAGCAATATACCGGACGCGCTGCTTTACCCCGAGTGGATAATGCTCAAAGGAGGTTCAGGCCAGAAGGGCCTGCACTTCCGACGATTCCTGAAGAAACCAGCGATACCACGCCTGATCAGCCGGTAAACAATACGCTTTGGATGCGATTGAAATCTACGATGGAATGTTTGAAAGATGTTATTGAGCGTCTTGTTACCCAGTTTTTTGATTGTTTTCGTTTCTCCAGACCGCATAGAGAAGATGATAACGAAAGTGATGATGGCAGTGAGGTGAGAGATGATGATATTGAGTCAATTCTGAGTGTTCTTGAGCACTTTGATCCTGATTCGCTAGAAGAATTCGAGCCTCCTTGGGCTGAGGAGGGCCTCTCATCCTGCCTTGCTGAACGTGTTGATGGCTCTTCAGCTACCAGCGCCATGGATGCTGACGCCAGACAGCCGAGCGATCAACGTCTCAATGATGTGGTTGAATTGAATCCGGCTACGTTGCAAGCCACTATGCAACCTGCTGAAAGTGCGGGTCCGAGCTCTGGTTTGTCTGCTGCGCCTGTTTCAGCGGATTCTCAAGCAACACAAAACATTCGTACATTGCCACAGGTCAGGCGTAATCATGCTGATGATGGTTCAGGCATAAATCCCTTACCTTCGACTTCCCGCCCATCTCAAGCAACACAAAACATTCGTACATTGCCACAGGTCAGGCGTAATCATGCTGATGATGGTTCAGGCATAAATCCCTTACCTTCGACTTCCCGCCAATCAGTTAATCGACGACATATACCGAAAAACAAGATCAGACGGTTTCTTAACGCATTGCCGGAAGAACTGAGTGAATCTGTAGATAATACTCAAAGGGCTGCCGAGGCGTATTTTGCTGATGTTGTCCGGCTTAACCAGTATTTTGATCATGCAAACACATTGGGCTGGAGAAGTAGGAAAACATATGCAAGGGACACCATTCAGCCACTTGTGGAGCGCATGAATGCTCAGGCAACTGTTTTCAAAGAACGTTCGGATAATATGTTCCGCACATTAAAGATAGGTAGTAAGGAATATAAAAATCACATTCTTGATATAATTCTGACATCAGTATTACAGCAAGTAAGCTTGGATCAGGAAACATTGGAATTCTTCATTGGGTATATCCAAGACTATATAAACAATAACGACGATTTGGATGAAACCCGTAGTGTCAATTTGGATATGACCATCAAAGAGGCATTTGGTGCGGGTGTTGCTAATCGGGTTGCAGGGGCGTTAGCTGCAAGGATGCTTCCAGATTTCCCTCATTTCAGATTGAAGATTGATTGTACTTACGGGACACTGCTTGATGTTCTTGATAGATGCCTGGAGCAACCACGAAGGGCGAATCATCAGCGATAATTGATCAACACCCTGGGAGTGAGAATCAACAGTGCACAAGACTTGTCCTCCCGCAGATCATAAAAGATCTGCCATGATAGCAATGGTATTGGGAGCAACAGGGGCAACGGGGCGTATTTTGATGGAGCGCCTTCTGGCAAGTGACGTCTATCACAGGGTGATCGTCATTCATTATCGTCCCACACCATGGGCAATGCATCCCAAGGTGACTGAACAGATCGTATCGCTGGATCAATTAGAGGCGCTCGACTGCGAAACATCGGTTGATGAAGTGTTCTGCTGCCTGGGTACGACGATACGTCGTGCAGGCAGTCGGGCGGCCTTTCGACAGGTTGATCAGGATTATGTGATAGCCATTGCTCAGTGGATTTATAGCAACAAGCAACCTCGTCTGCATCTGATCAGCGCGTATGGCGCCAATCCCCAATCCCGCGCCTTTTATATGCGAGTGAAGGGCGAAGTGGAAGAATCGCTGAAAACCATGGGATTGGCATCGCTGGTGATTTACCAGCCTTCCCTGCTTCATGGTGAACGGGATGAATTTAGGCCAGCTGAGCGGATAGGATTTTATGCCCTGTCAGTACTGGCTTGTCTTCCTCTGGCGGCGGTTAGACAGTACCGGCCGACACGCATCCGTGCCTTGGCTGAGGCGATGTTCCAGCATTCTCTAAAAGAGCGAAAAGCGCTCACTGTGCTAAAGCCCGATGATATCGCGGTGTTTGAAACAACAGCCTGACTGGCTAAGCGAGCGTGTGATTAGCCGCCGAACACTTCCATCAGGAGTCGCCCAACCAGCAGGATAAAAACCAGAATCATAATGATGCTGGACATCCTGCTTTGCGCTTCTGCCGATACAGGCTTGGCATATTTTTCCAGTACCATCACCAATACGCCCAGCACAGCGAAGAGAACCAGAAGGATTGTCAGCAGGTTGGTCATCGCGGATTCCTTATGGGTGTACCAGCTCTTTGGTTTGGGCGGCTTGTATGTGATTGTCGCCACTGCTCAAGGCAACCAGACGACTGAGTTCAGACAATGATCGACTACTCTGCTCTTGCAGCCGGTTAAAGAATGCTTGGATTTGTTGCTGTGAGCGTTTTGTGCTGGTGCTGCCATCAATGATCTTGTGCGCTCGCAGATAGCCTTCCACATCACGGGTTAGCAGAAAGGTGTCCTTACCCAGTGCTCGCAGGGCGTAGGGGCCGGTGTTGCCGCCCAGTCTTGAGCCGTGTTGTTTGAGATATTGCCATAAACCGATGATGTTATCGGTTGGCCAGTCAGCAATGAATGTGGAAAAACGGCCGTGTTCGCGCTGTACATCGCTGATCATTACGGCGTTATCGCGAATACTCCAGACTTTCTTAAGATGCCGGATAATGCGTGGATCAGCCGCTTTCCGTTCCAGCATCTCGTCCGGCATCATCAGCAGTTTTTCAATATCAAAATGCCAGAACAACTCTTCGAAGGCGGGCCATTTGGTATCCACAACACGCCAGACAAAACCGGACTGAAACACCTTTCGGGTGAATTCTGCCAGATAGCGATCATCGCCAAGCTGTGCCAGTGCTTTATGGGTAAGCGGTTTGGATAACAGGCCTTCAAGCGACTGTTCGTCACCTTTACGTTCGCAGGCGCGTTCATAAATCGTTTGGTAACTTTCTGCTTGCACGTTTATTACCCTGATGTCGCGGACGACCAGTGTAACGTATCCTTTCGTGGTGGGTTAACGTCTAAACAATAATTTCTCAATACCAACAGAAACGCCACCCGAAGGTGGCGTTTTGGAAGTCAGTAAGCAAATGATTGCTTAGAAAACTTCGTAGGTGTAGGTCAGGTAGATACGGTTTATGTCTGCGTCATATACTGTGTCGAGAATATCGTCAGTGGCTCCAGCTTTTAAGTCACCACTTGTACGATAGGCCACGTGGTACCATGCCAGTGACAGACCTTCCAGCTTGCCGGAGAAGTCATAGCTGACGTAGGATCCCAGTTCTTTCTGCTTGAAGTTGTCGTAGCTTTTGGCATCTTCACCGTTGGCATACCATACGTCGACACTCAGACCTGGTACGTGATCGCTGAAGTCATAACCAGCACTGAAGAGGAACGCCTTTTCATCTTCGTAGTTATAACCTTCCCACTGATCCAGTGAAGAGTTATAAGTACCGTGGTCGCCGTCGTAGAGAGCGTTATCATAGTCGCCGTCTTTGGTCTTGTTGTAGCCCAAGCCGACATAGGCGTTGCCGAAGTTCAGTGTGGCGTTGTAGTTGGTATAGGAAGATTTGTAGCCGTCATTCCCGTAGAGGCGACCGTCTTCTTTGACTTTGCCGTAACGGGCGTCAAGGTCAACGCTCATGTTGTTGGCAACGTCGAAGCTGTAAGCAACTTTAGCAAAGGACTTCTTCAGGTAGTCCTTGGAGGTAGCCTGCTCAGCTACTAAGCTCAGACCGCTGATTTCATAACCGGCACCAAAGATTTTGATGTCGTCGATCTTTTCACCGTTGGCGTTTTCCAGATCATCCTTAAAGGTTGATGCGTGACGCGCACTGGCTGCAGTGATGCGAGTAGCATACAGGTCCAGACCATAAACATTAGCGTCCAGATCAACACCATAGGAGGATGAGTTCAGGATACGTGAACCGCTGTCACCATACGTTTCGAGGCCACGCTTCTTAACACCATAGGTGCCGTAAACATTCAGGTCGTCGTCACCGAACTTGGCTTTCAGGTAAGCCTGCTGGAATCCGGCAATGTCATTAGCATTACCTTTGTCGCCAGTCGGTAGGTTGGTAGTTCCCCACGAGTAGCCGTCAGCTGTTGTTTTAGAGTTGATGTCGTTGGCAAAGCCAGCCTGAATGTCAAAACCGATAATGTCTGCGTAATAGCCGGACGTATAGTCTGCAACTAAAGCGTGCACCCAGTCTTCACGGGCATTTTCGCCTTCGAGGTCAGATTCCCAGAAATAATTCTTATAGGTAACGCTCAGTGAGCTGTCGTCAACAAAGCTGTTGTCAGCCTGTGCAGCAGTAGCCCCCAGTGCTGCAGCGACAGCGACACTTAATGCGCTCTTTTTCAGCATTTTCATTATGGTGTACCCACTCCAAGGTATGTTGTTTTTGTTGGTAGTTATGCTTAGAAGCGCTGACCCACATGCAAACAGCATGCCTCCCCGAGGTCAGGCATATACGTACATAACGAAGCGCTAGTGTTAATCAGTTGTAGAAAAAATTCAACAAGGTGTCACATAAAGGTGCATGTTTTGTCATCAAATTGTGCAAAGTGTCAGTTGAAATACCTGCCTGGGTGTTCAGGCAGAGACAACAAACAAGGCAATGACACAGCCATAAGCCGCGAACCAGGACAGTGACCGCAGCATGTGTTTATCCACCAGGTAAAAAATGCCGTATAAGACACGCAGGCCGATAAAGGCCAATGCCAGCATGTCGATGGTGAACTGTCCGGCAACACCGACCTGATGGGCAATGATCACCGCTGCGGCAAAGATCGGCAGTGCTTCAAAACAGTTCTGTTGTGCCCAGTTTGCCCGTGCACTGAGCCCTTCAAGACCGACATAAAAATCCCTTGGGCGTCGGTTGTTGTAGCCTGGTGTCGTACTTTTGGAGATGAGGGTGAAAACGAATGGCATCATGGCGGCTGCCAGGACACACCAGTAAGCGGTTGTCATCATGTGCTCCTGTCCGTTGTTGTTAGAATGGGCGGGTTCAAGAGAGTGTGGTGGTCAAAGCGGATAGGCAAGACCATACCCGTGCCGCATAATGCCACATCTCTGTGCACAACGCCTGAGTTTGTTCCCGGATGATACATGGCGATGATGGCCAGCACCGACATTGAGCACTACCAGCTTCCTGATGAAGAACCCCTTCAGATCATTCGTGTGGATGAAACGAACCGGCAAAGTTTCCAGCGGCGTCCGCACCGGCATAACTATTTCGAGGTTGTCTGGACAGAAGTGGGTGAGGGAGAGCACTGCATTGATTTCACAGCTTTTCCTCTCAGGCCTCGCACGCTTTACCTGATTGCGCCGGGACAGGTGCATCAGATAGTGACGCCGCCAGAGCTGATGTTTGTGCTGACGTTTCAAGCGGATTTCATTGAATCAGGCTACCGCAATCGTCTGTTGCTTCAGGAAGCTTTTGCCACGTTCAGCGTCGATCGTGCTTGCATCGAGCTGGATCAACTGGGATATCGTCATCTCGATCATCTGGGTGAAATCATGGATGATGAAATCCACCGTGCCGCACCAGACTGGGATCTGCTGGAGTCACTGTTGACGGCATTTCTTCATTACCTGACGCGCTATCTGCCGGATTTTACGCCCGAGTCGGTCTACATCGATCCTCGCATCATGAACCTGTTCGACCTGCTGGAAGCCCATTACCGACAGCAGCGACATACGTCGTTTTATGCTGAACAAATTGGCCTGACACCTAAACGACTCAATGAACTCACCCGCCAGAACCTGGGTAAAACGGTGACTCAGTTGCGTCATGAACGTGTGATCGTTGAAGCACGCAGGGAACTGACCTTTACCCCGAAAACGATCAAAACCATTGCCTATGAGTTGGGTTTTGAGGATGTCGCCTATTTCTGTCGTTTTTTTCGACGGGAGACCGGCATTTCACCCTTGGGTTTTCGTAAGCTGGTGTTTGCCTGACAGGTGTTAAAAACACCATAAAACGGGCAATACATCCCTTTCTGCTTCATTTTATGTGCCGGATAATGCCATGAGTCTCGAGGTGTCTGTTAACAGGCACCCGTCGTTTCATGAGGTTCAATAGCAACGATGGCATCCATTAACCTGAGAACCGATCCCATTGGTTCAAGTTTCCTGCACTACCTGCTGCCGGCTGTCAGTGGCATGGTGGTGAAATCCCTGTATGTCATGGTCGATACGATCATGGTCGGTCGAGGTGTCGGGCCGGATGCTTTAGCAGCGCTCGCTTTGACGATTCCTTTTTTCGCGCTGTTTTTTGCCTTGTCTCTGATGATTGGTGTCGGTGGTTCTGCATTGATGTCAATCAGGTTCGGGCGTGGTGATTATGAAGAAGGTCAGGCGCTCTTTTCTCAATCGATACTGTTGACGTTGATTGCCAGCAGTCTATTGGTTGCAGTCGGGCTATATTGGCTGGATGATCTGGTATTAATAACCGGTGCTCGCGGAGCATTGTTTGACATGACCCGCGATTACCTGGGCATCATGTTGATGTTTTTCGTCGTTTACTCGTTAGGCTGGGTCATATCATGCTTTGTTCGTAATGACACCAATCCACGACTGGCGATGTTTGCCCTGGTTGCCAGTGCGTTAACCAACCTGGTGCTGGACTACGTATTCATCTTTGTTTTCAACTGGGGCGTACAGGGTGCCGCACTGGCAACCGGTATTTCCCAGCTGGTCCTGTTTGGTGGTGTGCTGTTGCACTTCTTTAGCGGGAAAGGTGTCCTGCGCTTGAAGATGCCGGAGTTTCGTTTTGACTATATGTCGAAAATCATTACCACCGGATTGCCGACGTTTTTTATTGAGTCGACCGTCGGTGTCAGTACGCTGGTGTTCAACTGGGTATTGATTCGTACGGGCGGGGATCTCTATGTCACTGCCTACAGTATTGTAATTAACGTTGCGGTGCTGGTGTTGTTTGTCCTGATGGGGATTGGTCAGGCATGCCAGCCAATTATCAGTTTTAATCATGGCGCCAGTGCCTCAGAGCGGGTACGGCAGACATTAATGCTGGGGATTAAAACAGCCATTGCGGTGGGTGTCTCGGCGCTGCTGCTGGCAACCTTTGCGGCGGACTGGTTGGTCAGTTTGTTTGTTTCCGGCAACCCTGCGCTGTCAGAACTGGCTGGTTTTGCGATGCCCCTGTATTTTCTGGCATTCCCTTGCATGGCGGTGAACCTGTTGATTGCATCGTTGTTCCAGGCTATTGAACACCCTATGACCGCAACGGTGTTGTCGCTGGTGCGCGGCTTTGGGTTTGTGGTGCTGGGCCTGATGATTTTACCGACACTCTTTCCAGAGGCAGGTGTCTGGCTGGCAGTCCCGTTTGCTGAAGTGATGACAGTGGTGGGAAGCTTGTACTTGTATCTGCGGTACCGGCAGCAGGTGGGGGAAGCTGCGCCTCTGCATGCGGGCAGATTACGTAACGTCTAATTGAAAAGGTCGGGGATTCGGGCTGTGTTGTGTCAATGTGATCGGCATAGCCTGCGTTGTTTGAACGCTTACTCCGTCAGACAGAAGTAGGTAGATGTCGCATTGTGACTCTCTGTTAAAACCGGTAGTTTTCATAATCCTTACTGTTTAAAAAGATTGCTTTGAAACAATGGCCACCCTGCAGAGCCTGAATCCAGCTGACGCAGATGCTGCTAACCATGCAGTAGTGGTCATTGTGGCTGCCATTATTTCCCTGATTATTATCATCTAGGGTCGGCAGCGACTGTATTGCCGGCCCGAACCGAAGGGCCGGCGGCAGAACCTATTATCACATTCCATATCTGTCTCCCCACTCTTCCAAGGTCCGGCTCCGTTGACTGACAGGAGTCTGAAAATGCGACGACAAGATGTATTAGCCCTTGGTTTCATGACCTTTGCCCTGTTTCTCGGGGCGGGTAATGTGATTTATCCCCCCATGGTCGGCCAGCAGGCCGGTGACCATTTACTGATGGCTGCAGTCGGCTTCCTGATAACAGCGGTTGGCTTGCCACTGATGACGTTAGTATCCATGGCGTTGGCGGGCGGCCCGGAAAAAATGACAGCGGATATCCCCAAGCGTTGGCACCAGCTGTTCTGGACGGCGTTGTTCCTGGTTATCGGCCCTGCGTTTGCGATACCCCGTATGGCTGTCGTCGCCTATGAAATGGGTTTTCTGCCCTTTGTCGAGCAGCCTCGGGGCTGGCACTTGGCGTTGTATTCGGCTGTCTTTTACCTCCTGGCCTGGGTGTTTGCCTTAAACCCCGGTTCTCTGATCAAGACCGTCGGCAAATTGATGACACCTGCATTGATACTGTTATTGACAGCCATTGCCTGGGGAACCTTGAGCAACCCACAGGGGGCCATAACCTTTGCGGTGGGCGATTATGTCCATCATCCGTTCAGTGAAGGGCTTGTTCAGGGCTATATGACCATGGACTGTCTGGCTGCGCTGGGGTTTGGTGCGGTAATTGCCAATACAGTACGCAGTCTTGGCGTGACTCAGCCCGTCATGATGGCACGTTATACGGTTTGTGCCGCATTGATGGCTGCTGTTGGTTTGGGGCTGGTTTACCTGGTGTTGATGTACCTTGGCGCTACCAGTCATGAAGTGGCCGGACAGGCAACGAACGGTGGTCAGGTGCTGGCACTGTACGTAGCAGCCTTGTTTGGTTTACCCGGTAAAGTACTGCTGGCCAGTGTTATAACGCTGGCTTGTTTGACAACGGCGGTTGGTGTTGGGGCCTCCTGCGCCAATTTCTTCAGTACCCAAAGCCCGCGTTTGAGTTATACGGCGGCTATCACTTTCATCATGCTGGTGTCTGCCGTGGTGGCTAATGTTGGCCTGACGCAGTTGATCACATTATCCGTTCCCGTGGTTGTGACTCTGTATCCGTTGGCTGTCGCTTTTGTGGTGCTGGGGCTGCTGCGCCGTGGCCTGTCGGCACCGGGTGATGTGTATTTCACGGTGACACTAGTGACTGCCTGCTTTGCAGTACTGGATGGTTTGAAAGCCGCTGGCCTGTTACCAAGCGTATTGACAGATGCGCTCAGTCACTGGTTGCCATTGTTTGATGCGGGCCTGGGTTGGTTACTGCCATTTGCCGTGACCCTGGTAACAACTTGGGCCGGACAGCGCTATCGCCGAGCATTGCAGCCACAATCATAACGAGATGTGTGCAGGCGCTGGTGTTGTCAGCGCCGCAGTATGGCGATCCATCGTCCTACATTCAGCAGGCTGGCCAGTGTTGCCGCCACGTAGGTGTAAGCTGCGGCACGCAGTACACGTCGTGCGCCGGGCATGTCGTCCGGGCTGAGATAGCCTTCTTCAAGGATCGGCAACGCCCGGTTGAAGCTGGCATCCAGCTCAACGGGCAGCGTCATCAGTTGCACCCAGGTGGCGGCCAGCATACCGGCGAGAGCCAGCAGTACAGTCACCAGGGCGGTGTGGGGTAGTTTCGTTAACAGGGGGAGCAGTGGCGTTGCCATGATGGCAATGGTGCTGAAACGTTCGATCCGCTGAGCGGTCCGTATACGTTTCTGGCGATTCATAAAACGGGGATCCTGGTGATGGTGCTGCAGTGCGTGGCCGACTTCGTGGGTGGCCACGGCGACCGCTGTCACCGATCGACCGTCGTAGTGGTCGGGCGAAAGCGACACAAGCCGTTTTTCCGGATCGTAATAATCTTCATGGGGGCCGCCACGCTGTACGGATACGTCCAGACCAAATCGTTCAATCAGGTGCTCAGCCAGTTCGCCGCCGGTACCGGGCATATCGGCTCGCTCGGTGCCATAACGTCGCAGTGTCCGTCTGACCCACCATTGGGGCAGACAGGCCAACACCAGGATGAGCAGACCGATAATGGCCACAATCATGAAGCGTTTCTCCCATACAGCTTCGATGTGTTATTCGCTGGCAAGATGAATGGTGGCCAGCTTTTATCATAGGGGTTGGGGTGATTATGCCTGTCAGTGGTGAGCCATACCAGAGAACCTCTGTCTGCCAACTTGATCTGAATGTTACAGAGATCTCCTGATCCTCTTCAGTTTGTCGCGTTGTTCAGGTCTTCCGGACGACCAAGCCAGAATGCCCCCACTTCATCCAGCTGATACGTCACAATCCGGTCTTTAACAAACGGCATCTCTGCCAGCACTGCATGTGCATCAGCTGGTGTTGCGGCACGAACAAAAAAGGCAACGGTTCCGATATGTTTGCCTTCACGATCTGTTGGCTTGGGATCCAGGTAGACATTTTCAATTTTGCCTTCTTTCCAGAGTTTTAGCAGGCTACCTGCCTGTTCTGACAGACGTTCATCGAAAGCCTTGCGGTTAACAACGGATTTTGGATCCCAAGTGACCAGATAGTAGTGATTGATACGCGATGTATTGGTACCTGTTTCTGTGCCTGAATGTTCAGCCGTTGCTGCATGGGTAATCGTTGAAACCAACATCCACAGTGACAATAAAAGGGACATTATCGCTATGTACAGATATTGGTGTAGAGAGGGTGTCCTTTTCGGGAAGGAAGAACACATAAGCCAGGCTCCTCTGTTGAATAATGCGAGAGGCGGGAGTGCAGGGCATTACATAAAACGGCTTAAATTATGGTTGCTCTTCCGTTAGAGTGCAGACAGATGATAACGACAGAGAATGATAATAATGAAAAAAAGCGTTACAGGTTTGGCTGTCCTGTTTTCATTGCTGATCACTGTCATAGTGGGCAGAACCTTTCTATATACTGATTCCGAAACGTCACAGGACGGCATTCCAGCCGTAGATGTCTCACTGGATGAGATAAACGTTGTCAGTCGGTTGTCGCAGGCGATTCAGTTCCCAACGATATCCCATGGCGGTAAGGCTTTTGATGCCGAGGCGTTTGCCGCATTCAATCACTTCCTGCGCAAGAGCTTTCCCCGGGTTTATAGTCAGCTGAAGGTCCAACAGGTCAATGACTACAGCCTGCTTATGGAGTGGCAGGGAACGGATGATAAGCTTCAGCCTATCCTGCTGATGTCGCATATGGATGTGGTGCCTGTCAGCCCCGGAACGGAAGAATCATGGACATGGCCACCCTTTGAAGGGAAAGTTTCGGATGGTTACATCTGGGGGCGTGGTACGGTGGATGACAAATCCGGGGTACTGGGCATTCTGGAAGCGACAGAAAAGTTGCTGGCAGAAGGTTATCAGCCGGAGCGCAGTGTGTTCCTCGCGTTTGGACACGATGAGGAAATTGGTGGGCAAAAAGGCGCCGTAACCATTGCCGCGTTGCTGCAAAAGCGGGGTTTGTTTTTTGAATATGTGCTGGACGAGGGCGGTGTCGTCACCAAAGGCGTTGTGCCCGGTATTGAAGGGCTGGTGGCGGTTATTGGTCCAGGCGAAAAAGGCTATCTGTCACTGAAGCTGACAGCTAAGGGGGGCGGCGGTCACTCGTCACAACCTCCTTCCGAAACGGCGATTGGTCGGTTGGCGAAAGCCCTGTCCCGGCTGGAAGAGGAACCTTTTCCCATCAATTTGCAATATACGGCGGATTTCATTCAACAGCTTGGGCCGGAAGTCCCGTTTGAGCAGCGTATGCTGTTTGCCAATCGCTGGCTGTTTGAACCGTTTGCAGATGGTCTGGTACCCGATGTGCCGGCACTGATGGCTGGTATGCGCACGACGACTGCGCCAACCATGCTCAGTGGCAGCGTCAAGGATAATGTGTTACCGCTCAATCCCAGCGCTGTGGTGAATTTCCGGATTCTGCCCGGTGAAACCGTGGAGACTGTCACAGGACGGGTCAGGGAGGTCATTGACGACGACAGCATTACGCTGGAGCACTATGGCTTTGGCAGTAATCCATCCCGGGTATCGCCGACAGACAGTTTTGGTTACCAGCAGCTGGAGCGAAGTATCCATGAGGTCATTGCGGATCCGTCGCTGCGCGTTGCCCCCAGAATTGTGATCGCTGCAACGGATGCCCGCCATTTTGATGCGCTGACAGACAGTAGTTACCGCTTTCTTGGCGTCACACTGGGGCCGAAAGAACTGAAGGGGATTCATGGAACCGATGAGCGGGTATCGGTTGAGAGCTACCTGCAGGCCGTGAAGATTTATTACCAGTTAATCCGGAATTCGACCGGGCAATCCTGAGTAAAAACGACGCCGGAAGGGTTTTAAACTGCCGGCGTTCACACCTGTCAGAGTCCTTCCCGCAACAGTCGCAGTGGTGAACTGCGCACTACCCGTAAGGTGCCCAGGTAACCGGCTGCGCCTATCAGGACTGCACCCAGCAGTGGGAGTAACAGCCAGAGCAACGGCGTTGGTGTCCATGACAATTCAAGTACCTGGGTGAACACCAGCCAGGTGCAGAGTTCCGCGCCGATAGCAGCCAGTAGCCCCGATAAACTGCCCAGTAACAGGAATTCCCCCATTTGAAGACGCTGAAGTTGTCGACCCTGGGTGCCTAAGGCGCGAAGCAGGGCGCTTTCCTTGATGCGTTCATCCAGTGTCGTTTCTATGCTGGCCCATAGCACCAGCAATCCGGCCAGGAACAGGACAACCAGCATGGCTTCCAGTGCCAGTATGCCCTGTTGGATCATCTGTCTTGCCTGGTTGATCACCGTATCCATATCGATAAGTGTGAGGGAGGGGAATGACCGAATCATGTCGTTCAACTGGCGACGTTGTTCCTGCGGCAGGTGGAAGCTGTTCAGCCAGGTGGCGGGGTAGTCTTCCAGGGTCGCTTTTGGCATGACCATGTAGAAGTTGGGCCGGAAATTTTCCCACTCCACTTTGCGCAGGCTGGTGACATCAACAGTTAATGGGCGACCCGCGAAATTGAAGCTCAGAGTATCCCCCACTGAAAGATCCAGATGTTCCGCAAGGTGAGATTCGACGGAGACTTCTCCTTCCTCACCGGGTGACCACCAGTCACCGCTGATCAGGGTGTTGGTTTCCGGCAACGTATCTGACCAGGTGATATTCAGTTCACGGTTGACCGCATTATGGCGTTGTTGCTCTTTATCCAGTATTTCATTCAGGGGCTGACCGTTAATTGCAGTCAGACGTCCCCGGATGATGGGATACATCTGGCTGGTGCTGATATCCCGTTCCTCCATGAAGGCCTCAAGAGAAACGACATCGGTCGTCTGGATATTCAGGCTGAAGTAATTGGGCGCATCATCCGGTAGCTGATCCTGCCATTGGTTCAGCAGATCTGTCCTGACCTGCATGGCGACGGCCATGACCATCAGGGTAAGGGAAAACGCCAGCAGTTGGGCAAGTGCCAGCGATTGCTGCCGGGTCAGGCGTCTCATGGCCATGCGCCAGACCAGTGTAACCTGACGCTGGTTAAAACTACGGCTGAACAGGCGAAGAATGAACGACAGAAGTAAGCCTGTCAGAGGCAATATTGCGGCGGCGCCTAACGTGAGGGACAGCGTCAGCGAGAGATTACCTGTCATGTACCAGGACAGGCTGACCAGGCTGACCAGTGCCAGGGTGTAGACAATCCACGCAGAAGCGGGCGCGGGTGCCGGTTCACGCTTCAGTACCCGCAAGGGTGTAATACCACCGAGCCGTAGCAGGGGAGCGAGTGCAAAACCGAGCAGTACAATGATGCCTGTAGCGGCACCCATCAGTATCGGCGTAATGCCGGCGGCAGGCAGCCAGGCGGGCAGCAGGTCTTTCAGTAGAAGTACAGTGCCTTCTGACAACAACCAGCCCAGTAGTAGTGCCGGGGGAATGGCTACCGGAAGGATGAGAAATAATTGCAGAATCGCCATGGTCAGAATGTCGGAACGACGGGCGCCAAGGCAGCGCAGCACGGCCACCGTATCATAACGTCGTCGGGCAAAACGGCGTGCTGCCATGGCGATGGCAATGCCCGCCAGTAATACGGCCAGCTGACTGGCCAGTGCCAGAAAGCTGGTCACCCGGGTCAGGCTCCGGTTAAGGCCACGGCTGTTGTCTTCTAAATCCAGCAGGCGGTAGTCCTTGGGCAGGTTATCAGCCAGCCAGGCCCGGAAGGGTCCGAGTGCGCTTTCCGGCCCGGCATACAGGTTGCGCCATGCGACCCGGCTGCCGGGTTGTATCAGGTTGGTGTCGTCCAGGTCTGCGAGATTGAACAGTAAGCGAGGTGAAAAGCTGTAAAAACCTTTGCCCCGATCGCTTTCCAGCGTGATGGCGCGGGTAATGCGGAGTTCTTTTTCACCGAGAGTGACGCTATCACCAATGGAAATATTCAGCAGGGGAAAGAGTCGCGGTTCCAGCCAGGCTTCTCCCGGTGCAGGTATCGCACTGGTGGCCTGATCCGGACCGAAAGGTTGGTCGGCAATACGCACCTGCCCTCGCAGGGGATAGCCGTTTTCCACTCCTTTGGCGGAGATCATCTGCAGCTCATCACCAGCCAGGATGACACTCGGGAATTCAATGGTTCGGCTATGTTGGAGTCCTGTTTCAAAGGCTTTCTGGTCAATCACCGTATCGACAGGACGGGAGCCCTGCACAATCAGGTCTGCACCGAGAACTGCTGCTACCTGTCGTCCAAGTCCCTTTTGCAGACGGTCACCGAATAAACCGATAGCTGTACTGACAGTCACCGCCAGCACCAGGGCGACCAGTAACAGATTCAGCTCGCCACTGCGCAGATCCCGGTGTGTCTGTCGCCAGGCGGTGCTGAACAATGAGGAGAGCGTCATGCGGCGTCCTCCATCCTGCCACCACTGAGCGTCAGCACCCGCTGGCAGCGTTGCGCCAGAGTAAGGTCGTGGGTCACCAGAACCAGCGTGGTGCCCTGTTCCTCGTTCATGCTGAAGAGCAGGTCTGAAATACGGGCGCCAGTCTTCTGATCCAGGTTGCCGGTGGGCTCATCCGCAAACAGGAGTTGCGGGCTGGCGACAAAGGCCCTGGCAATGGCGACGCGCTGCTGTTCACCGCCGGACAGCTTGGCCGGATAGTGCGTCATCCGATCCGCCAGACCGACCCGCTCAAGCCAATGTTCAGCCGCTGACCGCGCATCGGCATGACCTGTCAGCTCTAGTGGCAGCATGACATTCTCAAGTGCTGTCAGCGAAGGTAAGAGGTGAAAACTTTGAAAGACGAAACCAGTCGTTTTTGCCCGAAGAACAGCACGCTGATCTTCATCCAGGTTGCTGAGTGACTGCCCTGCCAGTGTGACCGTACCGGTACTGGGTTGGTCAAGGCCAGCCAGCAATCCCAGTAATGTTGATTTACCGGAACCGGATGTCCCGACAATGGCCACGGTTTCGGCAGTCTTGATTTCGAGGGTCACGTCGGAGAGGATAGCCAGATGTCCGCCACCCGGATTATCAACCTGCTTGCACAGGGACTGGGCCCCAACCATGATGTCACTGACCTGTTTGTTATCACGCATTCGCCGATCCGGATTGTTATTGATCTGTTGTATGGTCTTGGCCGTTCATGCTCACGCATCGTCCCTGCCAGACCAGAAAACACTGCTGGTCTTTGGCGACAGCTTGAGTGCGGCATATGGTATTGATTCTCGCAAGGGATGGGTCGCATTGCTACAGGAAAAGCTCGCAGATAGTCATCCTGAGTGGCAGGTTGCGAATGCCAGTATCGGTGGTGAGACGACTGCGGGTGGATTGAGCCGGTTGCCCGATGCGTTGGAAACGCATAATCCTGACCTGGTTCTGCTTCAACTTGGCGCCAATGATGGCTTACGCGGCTTGCCGCTTAAGGGGATGAAGAATAACCTTTCCCGGATGATTGCATTGGTACAGCAACAGAATGCAGACGTTTTCTTATTCGAGATGCGTATTCCACCTAATTACGGGCCGATATACAGCCGACGATTTCAAGGAATATTCAGTGAGCTCTCTGATCAGCATGATATCGGCTTAGTGCCGTTTTTTCTGGATGGCGTCGCAGGACAGCCAGATCTTAATCAAGCGGATGGCATCCACCCAAAATCTATAGCACAGCCCCTGCTATTAAAAAATATCATGGAAGTTCTTGCTAACGAGTTATGAATTGCTGACAGGAATAATCTTTCTGATGTGTGAATGTCGATGATATTCACGCATAACATATATGTTATTTAACTCGTTTTGGTTTCTAGTTATTTTTTTGTAATATATTTCTGCAGCTATTTGTTATTAAAGTACAGGTTGGGTTATGGATGTATCTACAGGGCAAGCTTCTTATTTGCACAGGCCTAGAGTTCGGTCTTTGAGCACGAAGGAAGTAAATAATCTTAAAGGCATTTCTAGATCTCCGTTATGGCATGGGTATAGATTGGATAAAAGAGCAAGCATTTATTGTCATACCTATTTGAAAGTGTCAGATCATCCTCATATTTTATTAAGGATGGCGAATTGTATTTCAACATCTGAGCTGAATGATTGGGGAATATCTGACGAAACGACCAGCAGGTGGCCTAATAGAGTTAAATATCATACTGATAAAGGAATATGTGTTTTTAAATACCTTGGAAAAGGTTCCTGTGGTAGTGTTAAGTTCGTAGAAGTTTATAGTCTTGTAAGTAAAAAATCTTACTTGCTAGCTGCAAAGAAAATCAAGCTTGGCCATGAAAAATGGATGAATGAAACAATAATAAGAAAGGCTGTGCAAGAGGCTGCTTTTCAGCATAGGGCGGGAGAAAGACTGGCACTTCCCGTATATTGGGTTTTGAAGTCTGAAGACTATAAAAAATGTCCACAGGTGATTATTGTTATGGGGTTGAGTGAGGGCATAACGGTAAGTAAAGCTTTAAGGGATTCTCCTGTGGATGATAATAAAATGCCTAGAGATGAAAGAAAAAGATTGGCGTTGAAGTTTGCAGAGGCATGTAAAAAATTACATGATATTCCAATCGTGCATCGAGATTTGAAACTGGGTAATATGTCAGTAAATAATATGCGCTTGAAGGTTCTTGATTTTGGAATGGCAACCTCTAAAGAGGTAGAAGTATGTGGTTATCGCTGGATCTGCATTTATTCCGCTCCTGAACTAACGGATCTCTTTGCCACAAGCCGTCCAATAGATGTTTTTTCTGAAGGTGCTGCGTTATTGGACATCATTGGTGATGGTAAAGAATTTACGCTTATTGATGATGTTTCGCATAGAAATAAAGTTAAGTATCATGTCTTCAATAAAAAAACACTTAATAATATGGAAAGAGTCATACACGAAAAAATAGCCAGGTATCATTTTAAGCCTTTCGGTATGAATAGTTTTATTAGACGTATGTTGAGTATGACTCCTGAAGATCGCCCTACTGTAGAAGAGGTCTATCGACATTTTCTTAATTGGTATTATCAGTACGATGAGTGGACGTGATAGCGATAAATAGTTATCAATATCTTTATGCTAGGTCATCCGCTTTACGAAAATGACCTTCATAGTCAAACAGCTTGTCACGGATGCGCCAAAAGGTTTTCTCTTTGGATGCGATAACAAAATCCGGTTTGCGGAATTTTTTCTTTTGATCAATCACGGTCTGAACCGATGAAGCACGAAACGCCTCTCCCCGGTTGATCAAGGCGTGTTTACCAAAGTGATGGTAGAAAGCACCTTGCTGGGCAGGGGTATCCAGCCGAAAGTATTCCTGCAGTTCTGCACCGTCTTCGTCGTAATAGGTAATGGTAATCCGTTCATTGCCCTGACGGTCAGCAGAGGGAACCATGGTCATGCCGGCACAGCGGATGACCATGCAGCGGTGCAGGTTTAGGGCTTCCCGCAGCTTTTTATCCGGATCAACCAGCGCTTTGCCGCAGTCATGGCATTTACGGGCGGCGATATCATTTTCTGCCTGACACTGATCACACTCCTTGAACCGGTAGCGAAAGTCGCAGCGTACCCGCTTTCCGTCATATTCCTCGAAACCCTGACAGCGTCGCCCGTAGTGCTCGACCAGGTCACCGTCGTTATCGACCAGTCCCCAGAACTGATTATCGAAACCACAAGCCGGGCAGGGAATAGTGACCGGAACTGAACGGGAGTCAGGTCTTGCGGAGCCGATTTCCGGACTGAACAGGTCAAAGTGATTACCCGCAAAATCCATCACCAGGCAGTCTTCCTTGTCCGGCGACAGGCGTAGTCCACGACCGACAATCTGCTGGTAAAGACTGACCGATTCCGTTGGGCGGAGGATTGCAATGAGATCAACATGGGGAGCATCAAACCCGGTGGTCAGCACGGCGACATTGACCAGGTATTTCAGCTGTTTGTCCTTGAATTCGCTAATCAGTTTTTCGCGTTCTGCGCCCGGTGTGTCTCCGAGTATCAGCGCTGCTTCATTCTGTGGCAGGTAACTAATAATTTCTCTGGCATGATCTGTGGTGGCCGCGAAGATCATCACGCCTTGCCGTGTTTCCGCTTCCGCGATGACCTGTCTGATGATCTGGGCGGTGGCGCGGCCTTTTCCCTGCAGAAGCTGATTGAGATCGGTTTCCCGGTACCGGCCAAATGAATCCCTTGGAAGACGGCTGAAGTCGTAAAATGCAACGGGGGCATCCAGCAATGTTGCTGGCGTAAGAAAATTCTCCCGAATCATATGGGATAAAGGCAGCTCAAAAATGCAGTCCTGAAACAGACGTTCTTCTTCCGTTCTGACAGCGCCTTTGCAGTGATACTGATACAACCATCCCAGTTCCAGCCGATAGGGTGTTGCCGTCAGGCCGAGAATACGGAGATTCGGATTGTGGGATTGCAGGTGTCTGATCACCTTGTGGTAACTGCTGTCTTTTTCCAGGGAAACCCGGTGGCACTCATCAATGATCAGCAGGGTGAAGTTGCTGTCAGAAAAGGCCTCCAGATTCCTGACAACGGATTGCACACTGCCAAACACGACCTGCTCAATGGCCTCTTTTTGCCCAAGTCCCGCACTGAAGATGGAGGCTTTCAGCCCATAACTTTCGTACTTGGCGTGGTTCTGTTCAACCAGTTCGCGAACGTGGGCCAGAACCAGTACCCGCCCCCTGGCGATACGCCCCAGTTCGCTGATAACAAGACTTTTACCGGCGCCGGTTGGCAGCACGATGACAGCCGGTGCGCAGGACTTGCGAAAATGCTGGATGGTACTGGTGACAGCGTCTTGCTGGTAAGGGCGAAGTTGGTAGGCCATGGCCGGATTATACCTGAGTCTAAAAGGCTCAAGCAGGGCGAAAATGAAATATTCCGTTTTTTTAGACAGAAAAACAGGAAATTCGGCTGTCATCATCCATACTCTCCGCCTTCAAACTGAAATGAAGACGATAAACAGGTGATTCCAATGCGTATAGATAGCTGAAGACTATGGAATACAAGGGAACTGTGATCGCTGGATAGTAATCGGCCAATACAGCTGCAAGAGGCTGCCGTGATGACTCGCCAACTGGGTGCGTTTCAGATCTGCTTCTGGGTTGTTGCAACAATTCAGGGGCTTACGGTGTTTGTGCCGGCGGCCTCTCTGGGGGTATCGGTATTCTTCTGGTGGCCAGTGATTGCCTTACTGTTTCTGCTGCCTTACCTGGCGATTTTGTGTGAAATGGGTACAACATGGCCCAGTGCCCAAGGCATCCATTATTGGGTAGCACTGGCCTTCGGTCCCCGGTGGGGAGCACGATTCAGCTGGTACTACTGGATGAATATTCCAGCATGGTATCCATCAACCTTTCTTGTCTGTTCAGGCGTGTTGGCAGAACTGTTTTATCCGCAACTGCCATTGTGGGGACATGTTATTGTTGCCATCGTATTAAGTTGGGTGTCTGTCTGGCTGGTGAATTGTGATCGCGACCTGACCCGGGCGCTGAATACCGTTGGCATGGTGACCCGACTGATGATTGTTGTGACACTGATTGTTGGTGGTATCCACCATGCCGTTACTAAGGGGATGGCGAATCCTGTAAACCTGCAGACACTGTCTCCCCAGCTGGATAGCGCCATGATGTATCTGCCCACTTTGGTGTTTTCAGTAATTGGCGCGGAGTTGATTGCCAACCTGATTTTCCGCGTGGGCAATCCCAGGCATGATCTTCCAATAGGACTTTTTGGTGGCATGTTGTGTTTACTGTTTCTGCATGTCGGCGGCACCTTCGCCGTTCTGTCGACGGTTCCCCGTGATCAGCTTGGGCTGGTATCTGGCCTGGTTCAAACGTTTCGAATTATTTTCGGGAGTAGTTTTGTAGGGCAACTTCTGACCTTCCTGCTCGGCCTGGCGACCGTTGTAACATTTGTCTGTTATATGAGCCTGTGGGCCCTGGGAGGCTCGGAAGCCGCGGCGGCTGGTGCAGAAAATGGAGAAATGCCAGATTGGTTTGCACGACGAAACCTACATACCTGGCAGCCCGCCGGTGCAGTATTTCAGACAGGGTTGTGGTCGACGCTGCTGCTGATTATTTATGGCCTCATGGCTGATACGGCCGATGACCTGTTCTGGTCCATATTTGCATTTTCCATGGTGCTGTATTTCTCAACGTATTATTTTATTTTTGCCGTGTTTCTCCGGTTGCGTCGCACGCAGGCGGAAACTGTTCGTCCCTTCCGTGTACCCGGGACATTCGTCGCCTCGCTGTCAGTCCTGTCTGCCAGTACGGTACTGGGTTTGAGTATTGTGCTGTTTATTTTTCCCGATATTTTCACGTTGGAAATTGACTGGTGGCACAGTCTCCCGATTCTTCTGGGTATTGTTCTGGCAGTGGGGCTGCTTGAATTTTATGTGCGCAGCCAAAAAATCGGAATTCAGGGCAGCAATAATCGAAAATAATGCTTATCTGCAGGCAGGCATCACGCAGATGCCCGGGCTTTCCGATACTGGCTCGGTGTCATGCCTGTCCAGCGTTTGAAAGCGCGACTGAAACTGCTCTGATCCACAAAGCCCAAGGTAAACGTCAGTTCTCCAATACTCATATTGGAGACTTCCAGGTAACCCAACGCCAATTCGTGGCGAATGGAATCCAGTAATTCCTTAAAGGAATTGCCTTCATCCGCCAGCTTACGGTGCAGGTTTCGTGCACTCATGTTTAACGAGGAGGCAATGTGCTCTTGGTTCAGGTGCTCTGTGCCGAGCAGACGCATGATCTCCTTGCGTACCCGAAGGCTGGTGTTTTCATTATTCATGCGCTGCAGGTATTCATTCAGGATCTGGTCATTGACCCGTGCCAGTTCAGAATTAGCACTGGGCAGGGGTAAATCAACGATGGCGGCATCCAGAATGATTTCATTGTGCTCTGACGAAAACTGAATCGGGCAGGCAAAGAACTGATCAAATAAACGACGATCTTTAGGTTTTGGTCGGCACAGGTGGATACATTGAATACCGTTATGGTCACCCGGTTCCAAGATGTCACGAATGACTTTGACGACAACGGCCATTAAGGCATCTACCGGCTGAAACGGGCGCTCGGGCTGATTGCTGGAACGCATGCGGATGGCAACCTGCTCTTCACCGTATTCAACAGAAATCATCCCGATGGTGGATACCACACGGGCATAACGCACCATGCGTTCAATACAGTCCTGCAAAGTACTGCTGGCCTGCAGGGCAAACATCAGTGCGTTGAGGTGAGTTGGGAAGATGGTTTCCGCCACCCGGATGCCAATGGCTTCATTGCCGGTTGCTGTCACGGCTTCCCTCCAAAGGCGCCACATGGTGGTCACGGGAATGCGGGCTTCCGGTTGACGCAGGCGATCCTTATCAATACCGGCAGCTGTAAATATTGCTGTGGTGTCAGCGCCTTCCGCCAGCAGTGCACGTTCTACCGCCAGTGCCCAGGTGGCGAGTGTGGTTTGGGTCTCTGCGTTGTTGTTCATGTACGACCGGGTTGTGTCTGAAAAGATCAAAAACTTGGCCTGTGCGGGCCAGCAGGACAAATCGGGAAACGTTATCGTCGCTATTCTAAGGGAAGCGTGCCGTTTGACCACAACGTTTTGTAACGCCTTCCCGCCATAACAATAAAGAAAATAGCGAGAGCCTTTCCATGAAGTACCCTTGCCGTCCGCGAACGGGACAGACGACGCTGCTTGCCCTTGCGATCAGTCTGAGCGCCGCGCAATCCTCCCCGGTAAATGCACTGACTTTTGAACTGGCCGATGGTGACATCCAGGGCCGCCTGAATACAACACTTTCCATTGGCACCAGCTACAGTACGGCAGCGCCAGACAAGGATCTGCTGCCAACAGCCTATGGTGGCCGGGCCGGCGGTATTAACAGCAATGATGGCCGTCAGAACTTCGACCGTGGTGATGCTATTTCCCGTATTTTCAAGGGATCAACTGAACTGTCATTGAACTATGAAAACTATGGCGTCTTTGTCAGTGCCAAATACTGGTACGACGATGTGCTGGAAAACGGCAAGGGACGTTTCAAGGATTTTGACGACAGTGGTTTTGATTCACTGGCGAAGTTTTCCGGTGTCGCACTCATGGATGCTTACGTCTGGGGAGAGTTTGAGGTGGCAGACCGACCACTGGATATTCGTTTCGGACGTCAGGTACTGAGCTGGGGAGAGAGTACCTTTATCCAGGGAGGCATTAATGTCATTAACCCGATTGATGCCAATGCTATTACGCGCCCAGGAGTGGAACTCAAGGAAGCACTGTTACCCGTCAATATGATCAGTGCGTCGTTTGGTTTGACGGAAAACCTGTCGGCAGAAGCCTTCTATCAGCTGGAATGGCAAAGCACGGTGTTGCCCGGTTGTGGCACGTTTTTCTCTCAGTCTGATGCGATACCGCCAGGATGCGGACCGCTCTATGCGGTATCCGGCCTGACGGAAGAACAACAGGAAGACATGTCACTTGTTAATCCTGCCTTGCCTGATACCGCAAACATGGTGTTGCAGCGCCGAGCGGATGATACACCCAGTGACAGCGGCCAATGGGGAATTGCGTTGCGTTACTTTGCTGAATGGCTGAATGACACCGAGTTTGGCCTCTACGTTATTAACTACCACAGCCGTTTGCCTTATGTCGGTGCGATCACGGCGGACTATGACGACCGGCCCGGTAATGGCTTCTTCCTGAATGGTGTTACCAATAATCCTGCTTACTGTCCGCCTCCCGGTGCCCCCTGTAGTCCTTTTGCACAGGGCCCGGAATATCTGGCTGCTTTTCCGGAAGATATCCGTTTGTATGGTCTGAGTTTCAATACCAGCGGACCCTTCGGCATGTCACTGTCTGGTGAGATCAGCCATCGCCCGGATATGCCGATTGCCATTAACGGTCAGGATTTCCTTTACGCGACTGGCTTCCTGGATACCGAATCGCCGATTGTGGATGAGATCTTTGACATTACGCTGCCGTCCGCCGGTTCCGGACCCATTGTTGCCCGTAACGAAGGTCTCTATGGCATGCGGGTAGACAGCTACCGCAAAAAGCCGGTTACCCAGATGCAGGTCACCATGATCCAGACCTTCAGCGACATCCTGGGCAGTGATCGTCTGAGTGTGGTTGCGGAAGTTGGCGCTATCCATGTGGGGGATCTGGAAGATGAAAGTGAGATCAAATACGGTCGTTCTGCCCTGTATGGTTCCGGCGAGGAGGGTGTGGCGATCGCCTGTCAGAACGATGACATAAATGATGAATACTGTACGCTGGATGGCTTTACCACAGACTGGTCCTGGGGTTACCGGGTCAAGTCACAGCTGATGTACAGCAATGTCTTCAAAGGCATCAACATTACGCCGGGTGTCGCCTTTAAACACGATGTCAGCGGTTACTCCTATGCGCCTGGCAGCCAGTTTGTCGAAGGACGCAAGGCCGTCACTTTATCGGTCAACCTGGATTACCTCGGTACATACAACGCGGGTCTGAGTTACACGGATTTCTTTGGTGGCGAGTTCAATACCCAAACCGATCGCGACTTTCTTTCCATGACCGTTGGCATGAAGTTTTAACAGGTGGCTTGCATGATGTTAGATAAAACCCGAAAGACTGTGTTTAAACTCAGCGCCCTCAGCCTGATGCTTTTGGCGGTTAACGGCCATGCCAAGGTATCAGAACAGGAAGCGCAGAAACTGGGCACTGAATTGACCTGGATGGGGGCTGAAAAAAACGCCAATTCGGATGGATCAATCCCAGCCTGGGATGGTGGTTTTGTGCCAGCCGATAAAGCCGATTCGTTGAATAACCCTTTTGCAGAAGACGCCATCCTGTTCACTATTGACCAGGGTAATGTTGAGCAATACCGGGACAAGTTGTCTCCAGGCCAGCAGGCGCTGATTGCAAAATACCCGAACTTCAAGATCAATGTGTACCCGACCCGTCGCAGCGCCGCTTATCCACAATCGATTTATGAGGCTACCCGGGAAAACGCGACGCAGATTGAATTAAACGAAAAGAACAGTGGGTTGAAGGGAGGCTACGTTGAAGGCGTACCATTCCCGGTACCGCAAAGTGCGGAGGAGATCCTCTGGAACCACATTACCCGTTATCGCGGCGGGATGATTGATCGTGTCGTGCATCGGATGGCGCCCCAGGCCAATGGTGAATATGTGGCGTCCAAAATCTGGCAGACCATGGTATTTAACAGCAACATCAAGAATGCGGCTGCTGATGAGAATATGCTGTTTTATTTCCTCGGTGAAACGCTTTCTCCGGCCCGTAATGCCGGTACCATGACGCTGGTGCATGAAACACTGGATCAGTTGGTTGAGCCGCGAAAATCCTGGATTTATAACGTTGGGCAGCGTCGTGTACGCCGTGCGCCACAGGTCGCCTACGATTCTCCCCAGAACAATGCCGATGGTCAGGCCACATCCGACAACATGGATATGTATAACGGTTCACCGGATCGTTATGAGTGGAAAATCGTTGGCAAAAAAGAACTGTATATTCCTTACAACAACTACCAGCTTCACGATAAAAGCCTGAGTTACAACGAGATTGTTCAGCCGGGCCATCTTAACAGTGATCTGGTACGTTATGAGCTGCACCGTGTTTGGGAAGTGGAAGGTGTCCTGAAAGACGGCATTCGCCATAGCTATAAAAAACGAACTTTCTATATTGATGAGGATACTTGGCAAATCGCTATAGCTGATCATTACGACAACAGGGACGAGCTGTGGCGTGTTGCACAGGCCTACCACATTAATTTTCACAACGACTCAGTGCCCTGGTATACGGCAGAAGTTGTGTATGACCTGACGTCAAACCGTTACCTGGTCAGCGGCCTGAGTAATGAAGTGAAGAGTGAATTCAAATTCGGCGGTGAAATGAATAAGCGGGAATTCAAACCGTCTTCCCTGCGACGCAAGGCAGGTAAAAACTAGCTGTTATTATTGAGGTCACAAATAATAATCAAGACGGAAACGCATACAGTTTTCTGCACTACATACTGGAGGCCTGCATTCATTCGAGGCCTCCGTGTCGTTCTGCACGTTTGAGTCTGGAACAGCCTTCTGTTTTTTAAATAGAAAAGTCGATGGTAGCGAAGGAGTGATCTGTCATCCCGTTCGGAAAGGATCAAGAGCAAAACGTCAGGATGGCTAAGGTTGGTGTTAGGCATCCTAGTTTCAACTTTGAACCGCAACACTGAGATTTAAGCATTTAGGAAGCACTCCGCTGGCGTTTTATAAGCTAACCGCTTTCGAGGACGACTGTTCAAAGCCCAGGCTATTTTGTCACATTCGTCTTGTGTCACTGCTGACATGCTCATACCTTTGGGCAGGTATTGCCTGATCAAACCATTGGTGTTTTCATTGGTACCGCGCTCCCAAGAGTGGTGAGGAGTCGCAAAATAAAACCGCACTCCAGTCACTTTCTCAATCTCTTTGTACTGATGAAACTCGGTGCCATTATCGGCTGTGATCGTTTTGAACTTGCCAGGGTATCGCATCATGAGGCTGTTAGTACGCTGATTTAATGCGGCTGTCGTACGGTTCGGTAATTTGCCTATCAGGGTAAAACCGGTTTTACGCTCAACCAAAGTGACAATGCAGGCATTTGAACCTTTACCCATAACCGTATCAATTTCCCAGTGCCCCTTATGCTGGCGTGTTTCAACACTCTCAGGGCGCTCGGAAATATGTCGCTTACCTGCAAGTCGGCCACGGCTGTCATAGGCGCTGTAACGCTTGCGACGTCGTTTATTGGCACATCGTAGATGCGTCCATAAATCACCACCTTGCTGCTTGTCATGCCAGATATACCGGTAAATGGTTTCGTAGCTGATCTTCAATCGCTTTGTACGCTTGAGGTATCCGCTAATTTGTTCAGGGCTATACAGCTTCCCCAGCAATGACCAAACGATTATCAGGTCAATATCAGAAAACTGGCGGTTCCTGCGAGATCGTCTTCGCCGTGCAACTGTTCTTCGATGCGCCTTACTGGGGCGGTAATGCCCATCAATATGTTTACAGCGATTGCGGGAAACCTCTCTTGAGATTGTGCTTCGATGGCGACCAAGCTGCCGGGCAATCTCTGATTGATTGCAACCTTGCTTTCGCAGGTGCGATAGGATAAACCTCTCTTCGGAGGTGAGCTGTCGATACTGTCTCATGATTTTTTACTTCTTGGCGGGAGAAAAAATCAACAGTATTGCGGTTCACCTCTCTCTTGGATGAGGTTGTTGCACTTAGTTTATGAATTCGCGCATGCTAACAGGTCAGAGGTATTGACTATTAAGTCAGTGATGATGTGCTTGTGAACTCATAGTGTTAGCCGGAATAAAGGATTATTCATCGGTTAAGGTATTTTTTAATGGAATCTGAAATTAAAGCCACGACTAGTAGCACTACTGTATCGACTCAGGCAGCTCCCAAAACAACCCAATCATCAAGAAAAAGATCGTCAGACCAGGGAAAAATGTCATATTCACCAGAAATGCCTGCCCTGACGAGATCCTCTGGTCTAACAACCACTGTAACAGCAACAACACGCACAGAAACAACGCCATCTATCCAGCAAAGCCACTATCTATCTGGCGACCAAGGTGCAATAGCGGGGCCTGGTATGGGCAGTGGTTTTGTCTCGCATAGTACCGATACCTCTCAAATTCCGACCTATTACGATGAGACTCTTAAGCTTAAAGTTACAGGCGACGAATCTGCTGAATATTGGACTATTGTAGAACCTGACTATTTTGCCGACCTCGAAGGCGCAAGCAGCACTCCTGTCGTAACGTCTAGAGTCTACAAGCCGTCCTATCAGGTATCGAGTGACAGATCTGACACTCAATCTATAAACGTGTCGGACAGTGATCGTGTGATAGATATAACCTTATCTGACAGCGAAGGCGAAGATACAGCTCGTACAGCCCCCACTTCCCAATATATCCATGCGCCAAGTAAGTTGAGGATTGTTACAGGTACAGCTAAAGAAACGGTAGTTGAATCAGGCTCAGGGGAGCAGGGTGCTACCTCAAAAGGCCTCTCTACAAAAAAACAGCGACAGATGCACAGACAGCGCAAATTTACCTGTGAAGAGTGCGATAGAGAATTTACGAGGGAAACCTATTTTTCTGTACACATGTTTAGAGCGCATAGCAAGAAGATCTATGTATGCAAGAACTGTAAAAAGAGTTTTGCTAAAAAAAATAGGCTCAGAGACCATGAAAAAATCCACACAGGGGAACAACTTCCGAGGGTGTTGTGCGAATATTGCGGTAAGTATTTTGTTGCTGCTCACTATCTCACACTACATCAGAGCAGTAGATGTTCCGCGTTAAAAACGACCCAACAAGATGCTGTTGCCCTACGTACAAAGACTCCGCAGTCACAGGGCGATACGCCTGAAGTGATTTCTGGAGGCGAGGGCGCAACTTGTCGCGCCCCCGATCCTCAATTGATCCCTGCACAGAGTGAGATGCCTACTGCCATAAGCACAGGAGCGGCAGGCGAACAAAGCTCTGAGGGTCAGAGATTGTGTTGTGAATATTGTGGAATGTGCTTTGGGACAGATGTCATGTTTATAAAACACTTAGAAGACAGTCACCCTCTACAGGTCAAAGCCGTTTTGAGTCATAAGTGCAGACTTTGTTCAGAGATATTCAGTACGCGAGAGCTAATTGAAGAACACATTTTTTGCGTTCATAAAAAGTACCCTGTTACCTGCCAATACTGTGAGAAGGGATTCCATCATCAAAAAGATCTCTTTGTACACTTGGAAAGTGTCCATAATAAGCAACGACCTGATTTAACTTGTCGCTCATGTAAGGCGACTTTCTCTCTGTACGAGGACATTCGTAAACACGTGTTGCTTTGCACATATTTTGGATTGCACGAGAAACTACAACGGACAGCTAGTGTCTCAAGCACACCGACACATAGGGTTCAAAAGACCCCGAGCAAACATGATATACCTTTGTCTCAAAGAAGGGATGCAGCTGGTTCCCTCATAGCGCATGTAACCCCTGTGGTTGTGGACACATTGGGGAAGCAGGTTGTGATAGGCAAAGGAGAAAAGACCGCAGCAGAATCATGCCCTGAAGATATAAAACACTCATGCAAGTTTTGTGGTAGATGCTACACGAGATACTATGACCTCACCAGACACGTGTGTGAGGTTCAAAAAAAATGGTACCAACAACCTCCTGATGCCGGATAAATAAAATTATGGGTAGTAATTGCAACAAGATAGTTCTTCATCATCCGCTGAAACAGTGTTCCAGTTTTCTGACAATTGTGCTCTATCTATAAATAATGCTTTCCAGATCATTCTTACTATAGCCCAATTAATAGACGGAAAAATGTCAAATTCTCCTCGTAAACAGGTATTCTGAATAGCCTTTTGAATTCCATTTTTGTCACAGTATCTGTTGGCTCCCCGACTTGCACGAAAAAGAGCGGTTGTGATTTCAGCCGCTCTTTTTGGACGTTCAACATTTACTGAACTTTCTGAATACCCGGCAGGAACCTTTGCAGGGTTTCCGGGTTGCGGGTTTCTTCAGCCGGCAGGTAGATACGGTAGTTGATCCGGAACAAGCCTTCATCTGGTGCGGGCAGCCAGTTACTTTCAAGGCCTTTCGGCTTTTCGTGCTGGATGTAAATCGTCAGGGAACCATCGTCGTTGTATTGCAGGTCTGTGTTACGGTCGCCAATAGAGTAGCGGTCGATTTCATTGTCGATCAGCTGGAAGTTGGTGCCGTACATGGTCAGGGACCAGAAACCCTTGTCCTGCAGCAGGGGAATCTCATCTTTTTCAAAATGCAGTACGTATTTCTGGGAACCATCCAGCAGGTTGGCATCCACATCTTCATAGGTACTGAAATAAACACCTTCCTCACGGCTGTGAACCAGCAGGCCTTCCAGCGCACCTTCCGCCCGGTTGATGAAGTGGTAGCCGTACTCACCTTCATGCAGGTTGTTCCAGCGGGTGGCGTAAGGTGTGCCCCTGTATTTCACTTTCCAGACCATGATGTTATCCACATCATCCAAGGCTCGCTTTAAGCCACGCTGGATAGCTGGATCTAATGCATCGCCGGCAAAGGGTTTGCCCAGCTCAATGCCGATACTCTGGAACATGCCAACAGCATCACGCTGATGTTCACGGGGTGGGTTTTCATTCAGCAGGTCCGCCATCTGTTCGAATAATGCGAGGTCTCCGTCGTATTCTTTGCGTTCCATCTGTACGGGGTTTACTTTGCCGAATCCGTCTTCCTTGCCCCAGTTGCCCAGACTGGTGGTGAAAACCTGCTTCTGGATCTCCATGACTTTGGCGATTTCCTCCGGACTGTCCTTGGCAATGCCATAGCGCAGGGCGATGACGGCGCTGTTGGTAGGCATACGCCGCAGGCTCAGTCCCTCCGGTACTTCACCCTGCCAGTCCGGACCAACAAACAGGAAGTTACCACCCTTACCACCGGTTGAACGGATGCCAATATACGGCAGGTTTTCCAGGTAAGCGTCTGCAATCTGGGCGCTCCAGTAGCGGTCGAATACATCCGGGATGGTCACAACCACCGGATCGTCTTTCAGCTCCAGCAGCACGCCGCTATAGATAGTGTCGTTGTTGGGTGTATAGGGCAGGGTATCATCGGACGTTGCCAGTTTGGTCATGTGGCCAAATTCATTGACGGGCGCACAGGGACAGATCTTGCGGGACATGACGAAGTCCAGCTTGCGCTCGTTCAGCCGCAGGCGACGCTCACGTTCAAAGATTTTCAGTGGTAAACCGTAAACGTAAGCCTGTACACCCAGGGAATAGGCCCAGTTCTCCTTACTTTGGTCATCCCGTGCCTTGATTTCCTGCATGGTCATACCGGCATCCGGATTTTTCTTCTGCAGGTTGGGGCCCTTGAGTGTCGCGTAACCGGCGGTCCCGAGAATGGCGGCGACAGCTACCACGAGGAGTTTGCGCTTCATAGGAATCTTGTGTCCTTTTATTCGAATTATTAATGACGTTCAGCGCACTCAGGGTATCGTCGGGGAAAATTTATGGCCTGCCAGTGGCAGCCGAGTTTTGGCCTTTGGCGGACAGGTTTGTCAATGATGCAATATGGGTGGGAGCGCTCCTGGGAAAGGGAGCGCTTATTAAGCTATCTTCAGTGCGCGTGTGTTACCGGGAAGTGGTCACGGGTACGGTTTGCATAGGCCACAAGAGCCAGCATCACGGGTACCTCGACCAGTACTCCGACCACGGTTGCCAGCGCTGCACCAGAGTGAAGGCCAAACAGGCTGATGGCGACAGCCACTGCCAGCTCAAAGAAATTGGAAGCACCGATCATACCACCAGGGGCGGCGATGCTGTGGGGCTCCTTCCACTTGTACATCCAGAAGTAGGCAATGGCGAAAATCAATGCCGTCTGGATAATCAGCGGAATGGCTATCAGGACAATATCCACAGGGTTAGCCAGAATGCGCGGTGCCTGGAAGCCAAATAACAGAACTACAGTCAGAATCAGACCGAGAATAGAGAGCGGCTTGATTTTCTGGCTAAAGCTCTGAAGCGCCTGTTCATTGTGCAGCATTTTACGCGTCAGCAGACCGGCAACCAGCGGGATGACGATAAACAGAACAACCGACAGGAACAGGGTATTCCAAGGTACGATAACATCAGTTACGCCCAGCAGCAGGGCCGCGATTGGGGCGAACGCCACAACCATAACCAGGTCATTCACCGCCACCTGCACCAGGGTGTAGTTTGGATCCCCCTTGGTGAGCTGACTCCAGACAAACACCATGGCCGTACAGGGAGCCACGCCCAGCAGGATCATGCCGGCAATATATTCATCGCCCAGTTCCGGAGAAATCAGGCCGGTAAAACTACCAAACACATATCGGATAAAGGCAATCGCCAGAAGAGCCATGGTGAAAGGCTTGATCAGCCAGTTGACCGTTAACGTGACAATCAATCCTTTCGGACGACGGTGGATATTTTTTACCGCGGTAAAGTCAATCTGCATCATCATCGGATAGATCATCAGCCAGATCAGTACCGCGATAACAAAATTGATGCTGGCGTATTCCCAGCCGCCAAGCATGGTAAACAGCCCCGGGAACAGGGTTCCACCGGCCAAACCGGCTACCATGGCAAGCCCCACCCAGAGACTGAGGAATCGTTCAAAAATACCCATAATAGTGACTCCTAAATATCGAATATCGACGAAATACGATTAAGAATTTCAGAGAGCCCAGAAAAACCGGGCATACATTACTTATCTGACGTTCATTTCACTCAGCAGCTGCTGTAACCGTACCAGCGCCTCTGGGCGGAGACTGAAACAGGTGCGGGGATGTTGAACCTCCGCATGGACCAGGCCTGCCTGACGCAGTACGCGCAAATGTTCCGATACTGTCGATTGAGCCAGATCCAGCTGGTCAACAAGGTCGGATCCCAGGCAGACGCCTGCTGCCAGAATCTTGATCAGCCTCACCCGCGCCGGATGCCCAAGCGCCTTGGCCAATGCTGCCAGCTCTAACTCTTCGGCTTCATTGAATTCGAGATCGTTCAGGCTTTTCAAACACTCAGCCATTGTCATTCCATAATCGTATTTAGGCGATGAACGATACACCTGTCGCTCAGGTAAGGCAATACACCAAATTAAGCCTCAGTAACAATTGATGAGGGGCAGTGTGTTGACAGATCGTGAGTTTGATTTCAATATATATGGAAATTCATATATCCATATTTATTTGTTATGCAACCACACCAGTTTTTTAAGCTGCTCGCTGACGAAACGCGTCTGCGCTGCCTGCTGCTGATTGCCCGTCACGGTCCGCAACGGGTGTGTGACCTGACGGCCGCGCTGGAAGAGTCCCAGCCCAAAATTTCCCGCCATCTGGCCCAGTTGCGGACATTGGGCGTGTTTCTGGATGAGCGACAGGGGCAGTGGGTCCATTACCGCATTGCTGACACGATTCCCGGCTGGTGTCGTAAAGTGATTGAGGGACTGGCGGACTCCAACTGTCTCAGGGAAACCTATCAGGCTGATATCGATCGGCTTGTGGCTCAGCCCTGTCAATGTGACTAACCCAACGTATCTTTTCCAACCTGTTGTCTGGAGAATTGTCTATGTCACGTACCATCAAAGTTGGTATTAATGGCTTTGGCCGTATTGGTCGTCTGGCTTTGCGCGCTGCTTTTGATTGGCCGGAACTTGAATTCGTGCAAATCAACGATGTTGCCGGCGATGCGCCAACACTGGCACACCTGCTGGAATTTGATTCTGTGCAAGGGCGCTGGCCCCACGCCGTCAGTGCGTCAGGCAATACCATCGAGATTGATGGCAAAACGATTACCTGCACCCGTGAGCGTGAGATTTCTGCCGTAGACTGGTCCGGCTGCGATGTTGTGATGGAGTGCACCGGTGTCCACAAAGACCGCCAGTCCCTGGACCAGTACCTGGCTCAGGGTGTAAAGCGGGTTGTGGTTTCTGCACCAGTGAAAGATGACACTGTTCAGAATATTGTTGTCGGCGTGAATGACCACCTGTTCGAGCCGGACAGACACCCCATCGTTACTGCAGCCTCCTGCACGACGAACTGTTTGGCGCCTGTCGTCAAAGTGATTCACGAGAAACTCGGTATTGAGCGTGGTTCCATGACCACTGTGCACGATATCACCAATACCCAGACGATTCTGGACGCACCTCACAAGGACCTGCGTCGTGCCCGCGCCTGTGGCATGAGCCTGATCCCCACGACCACGGGATCGGCCAAGGCCATTACCCAGATTTTCCCGGATCTGGAAGGTCGTCTGAATGGTCATGCTATCCGGGTGCCGCTGGCGAATGCCTCTATTACCGATATGGTCTTCGATGTGGCCAGGGACACCAGTCCAGAAGAAGTGAATGCCCTGCTCAAGGAAGCGGCCGAAGGCGAGCTGAAAGGTATTTTGGGTTATGAAGAGAAGCCGCTGGTCTCCATCGATTACAAGGGCGACAGCCGTTCCTCTATCGTCGATGCCCTGTCTACCATGGTGGTCGATAACCGGATGGTGAAGATCTACGCCTGGTATGACAACGAGATGGGCTATGCCTGTCGTACTGCTGAGCTGGTTCTGAAAGTGGGAAAGGCTGACCTGTAAATGTGAACCGGGGGCAGGAACTGCCCCCGGGTACCAGCGAGAGTGAATCAATGACATTTATTCCAGCCAGACTGTCCGGTCTGGATCGATCCGTTCGCCAATATCTGCTGATTACCTTTAATTACTGGAATTTCACCATCACCGATGGTGCGCTGCGCATGTTGGTGGTGCTGCACTTCCACAGCCTTGGCTACAGCCCGTTGGAAGTGGCGGCTCTGTTTCTGTTTTACGAGATCTTTGGTGTGGTCACCAACCTGACGGGTGGTTGGCTGGGCGCACGGCTGGGCCTGAACCGTACCATGAATATTGGGCTCGGATTGCAGATCGTGGCGCTTGGTATGCTGACAGTGCCGGCGACGATGTTGTCCGTGCCCTGGGTGATGGCGGCACAGGCGATGTCCGGCATAGCCAAAGATCTCAACAAGATGAGCGCAAAAAGCTCCATCAAGATGCTGGTCAAAGATGGCGGAAAGGGGAAGCTCTACCAATGGATCGCCGTACTGACCGGATCCAAGAATGCCCTGAAAGGGTTGGGCTTTTTTGTCGGTGGATTACTGCTTGCCACTGTGGGTTTCAGGTATGCCATGGTGGTCATGGCGGTGGTTTTGCTGGCCGTTCTGCTGCTAAGCCTGAAAATGCTGGATCAGGATATTGGCAAGGCGAAAAACAAAGCCAAATTCTCTGAATTGTTCTCCAAGAGTAGGGCGATAAATATTCTTTCCGCAGCGCGTTTGTTCCTGTTCGGTGCCCGGGATGTCTGGTTTGTGATTGCACTGCCCATTTACCTGGGCGCAACGTTTGGCTGGAACAGCTCCGAGGTGGGAGGGTTCCTCGCCCTGTGGGTGATGGGTTACGGGTTTGTCCAGGGGATTGCGCCCAGGATAACCGGTAAAAACAATGATGGGCGCTCTGCCATGCTCTGGGCCGCCGGTCTGGCTCTCGTTACAGCAGCGGTTGCCTATGGTGTCAGCACAGGATGGCACGCCCAGACTGTTATCGTCGTCGGTTTAATGGTCTTTGGAGCCCTGTTTGCCATCAACTCTTCCCTGCACTCTTACCTGATCGTCGACTATGCCCGTGAAGATGGCGTATCTCTGGATGTTGGTTTCTATTACATGGCTAACGCCCTTGGTCGTCTGCTTGGAACAGTGCTTTCAGGGTGGCTGTTTGAGGTGTCTGGACTGGTTCTTTGCCTGTGGGTCTCAGCCGGATTTATTGCACTGGCAGCACTCATTTCCATTGGTTTGCCCCGCAATCAAATGTTGGCTGACTAATTATCATGCGCCCCTGCTACAAGGGCGCGTGTATAAATGACTAACGTAGATTATCTATCACAGATCAAGACAGTCTTTGATACTCCTTTTGGCGTTTGAGCAAAGCCCAAATGGCTTAACGACATATCTCTGCGTTCTGGATGAAGGGATAGCTTTCCATTGCCTGAGAAATGCTATGCCATTTTGATTTTTTGTCTTAATCGAGATTCCTATCGCCCTAAACGATCTTGGTTGGTTGTGGTTTTTTCTTGTATGAATGGAACCCTATAGGTTGCCAGTATGGTGAAATATCGAGTAGCGAGGCGTAAAGCAGTTCCTGAGATCGGCCAAATACCATAACACTAATACAATACGTTGATCAGAGGATGGCTAATTCATTAGATGTATCTATCATAATACGGATTGGTTGCGTATCTTGGCACCCATTCAACGAAAAAAGCCCCGGTGCCGATTAGCAAAGAGGCTTGCCCGTCTGGGTTACGTGGTCAAAGCTGAATACATGTTCTACAGGGTTCTCATTGCACTTACCGACGTAGCGTCCAGGAAAGCGTAACCAACCTCTTTCCACGACAACATCACCATCGCAAACAGGGCAATGGGCCTTGTAATGAACCATGTAAATTTTCCGTCCAGAGCTTTTGCCATCCTCTCCCATGATAGGGCGATACTCCATCAGATAACTACGCATACTGAATACGTTCATCCACAGTGGGGCAAAGGCAACTCGTTTATCCATCAATCGGTAGAAGGGAAGTAAGAAGAGAGCAGCAACACCCCAGATGATGGAGCTGGCCGTAATAAAGTTCATGACAATGGGAAGCGCGTTGGGTAATAGCTTGAGCGTAAGGGGGATAAACCCAAACAGAATGAGGTCGAAGATGGGTAACATGACTAGCAGGAAAAGTCCTACAGCCTTCCACCCTTTCATCTCGAAACGATGCGCCCATCTACTCCCAAATGGAGGTCTTTCATTCCGGTTCTGCTCAATGTAACGCACCCCTCCTTCAGGAACAGGGTACGCTGCTTCATGTTCACGGTGAGCCGTAACTTCTTCTTCCGTGATGTGAGTGGCTTTCAGGCTATAACGTGTCTTTCGACCTCTGCCACCTCCTGTAACCTTTATGGGTGTAGCAAAGTGAGAAAGACCTTTTTCTATAGCAATCGCCTTTAAACGGGTGTCATCAGACAGAAGCTTCTCCAGCTGCTTAAACTTCTCATTGATGTAGCTCGACTGTTCAGTGTTGGATACCAACCTTTCCTGCTTCATCCAGTTGAGAAGCTGATCATTCTCAAAATAAATCTCTGCCGGGGGATGTTCTGTAGCCACTGCTTTGTCAATGTTGCAAGGGCTTTCAGCAGTTTAAGGGGAATGAGATCTGAATCTTTCTCTTCCAGATAAGCGAATACAGCCTCAACAGCGTCAGAGCAGGCTCTAGCAGTGATTTCCTTATCCATCTTAAACCCCTTGGATACCCCCATTTTTGGGGTTTGTATGTGTTTTCAGCGAACTATGCCATAGCAACATAAGCCTCACCAGCAGCAACAGCTGGGATAAAGCAAAGAAAAAGAGGATCTTGTAATGACCTACGTTAAGGCTCAAAACGATAAACCAGAACAGAACGTTGAACTCTGCTATGGGGAAAAAGACGGTACGTTGTTACACATATCAGAGGTTGCCAGTGGCCTGGAGTGTGGATGTATTTGTCCTGCCTGTGCTGCACCCTTGATTGCCAGAAAGGGGGAAATTCGCAAGCACCATTATGCCCATCATCAAGGTTCTGATGACAAGTCTTGTCTGGAAACAGCACTGCACAGATATGCCAAACAGGTTCTGGAGAATGAAAAGAAGTTACTCATGCCGGACGTATACCTGCACGGCTGTCTGGTGGATGAGATCGGAAATCGTCATGAACGTCACAAGCTGGAGAAGGGTGTTTTGAAGCAGCTGTCAACTGTCACCCTTGAGGTTCAACGGGACTGCTATCGTGCAGATGCAGTGGGGTATATCGAAGAATTTGGAGAGCTGGACATAGAGATCAGGGTGACGCATGAAGTTGATAGTGTGAAGCAGGAGAAGGTGCGCAGCCTAAGGAAGCCAATGGTCGAGATCAATATGTCGGAATTACCCAGAGATGCGTCCCCGGATGAAATCAAAGAAGCTGTTCTTTATACAGCACAGCGCGAATGGATTTACAACCCGTTGACTGGCAGGAAAACAGCAGAGCTGGAAGGAGAGATCATAGATGCAGTACAGCATTCCAATTCAAGGCTCGAAGTGCTATCAGAACGGGAGAAGCTGACTCTTGATTCGTCCAACCGGGACACAATGTTTCTGCTGGGGTATACCGTCGGTAATGGGACGAAGAAGGCCACAGGTGAGCCATTCGAGACAGCGCAAATCTGTCGTGCGAAGCCCAGAAATACCTTCAGCAGCCCCTTCTATTCAGTGACTGATTGTGGAGGTTACGATGTAGAGATGATTGATTTCGATGAAACTCTTCTAGATAAGCTCGAAGCGTTCACGTACCCCGTAGAAGTACGGACGACTGTGTGTATCCAGAGTAGCTTCCGGCGTAAGAGGCTGGTTGTGACTGATGTGGAGCCGTTGTCGCTTTGATATCTGCAATCTGAGCAGGAGGGGAGTCATGAATGGCTCTCCCTCAAACGCTTCGACCCATCACGGTCAGAGTGTGAAATTAAAGGTAACTTATACCCCAACAGGCTTGTTTCACACTGTAGGCCGATTCTCGTTGTACTTAGTATTCATCTTGCCTATAAGGTACATCTCCAGCGCATAAGCCAGATAGGAATGGGTAGGATTAAACCCAAGAGTAATCATGCCCCCTGCTTCGACTAGACGGGGATCTTTAGGAACATGCTTATCATTTTCTACACGAGAGTAGGCTTGGAATCGCTTTCCAAGGCCATGGCCAGCGTAGCGGCCATTCCCCTTGGATGCTCCTACACCAATGTAGGTAACGATGTTGTCTTGGACAAAGGCATAAACGCCCTGCTTGTCGTAATTGGGTAAGGAGCCCTCAAATCGATAGATATCGGACCATTCCGGCGCATCTTCCTGCAAAGTCTCAGCATTCCAGTGCTTAAGGAAAAATTCATTTGTTAATCGTTTGAGGTCGGTAAGTGTTGGTTCCATAAAAGAGCCTCTGATTGTGGTGTGATAGACAGATTAGAAAAATGGGTGGCAGCAAAGTGTTTGATTGCTAGCCATGGCAATCAGCTATCAATAGAGTTATTTGTAGTAATCACACAAATACAATTTATGTAGGTGTAGTCATCCAGCTTTGTCCATAATCTGCCAGTTTTGGTTCAGAGCAGATAACCGTTATCTTACTGTCATGGTGGGTATCTTCTGGGGCTTTGATTCGAGTAAGGGCTGCATAAATAGCGGCCATATTACTTTCATTTTTGGCACTGCCAATGTGGAGCACCAAACAGCTGGTCTCCATGCCTTTATAGCTGTGAATTGTTGTTGCTTTTACTAACTCGCGGCCCATGTAAAACGCACATTTTTGCTGGCGGGTAGCCATATATTCTTCTTCGTCACCAATAGGGAGATTGGTATTATTAGTATATCCGAAGGTATGTAGTACTTTTATGCCTTTCGCCCCCAGCCGCTTAACAACTTCCATACCAACTTTACGTTTCCAAGAAATGAATACGATGTCAGCGAAGGCTTTAGAGTTGCCATTCTTATGCTTTAAATAAAAGTCATGGACTTCATTAACGCACTGAGCAATTTCAGCTTCTTCATCTTTGATGACCTGCACCCAGCGTGTAGAGGTAGGCTGAAGAGAGAGGCCTGTTTGTGCGGGGATAGGCACAATTCTGTTTTCAGGTTTGATGAATCGTTCTGTGAAATCTGCAATTTTTGGGATCATGTCATCAGGCAGGCGGTAGCTACGAGTCATTTCCAGCCAGTCGCCTCTGAATCCAGCACCTGTCATTGATTTTTCAGTCCACCCTAGCTCTCGCTCATAAAGATTTTGGGTTTTATCCGCTACAAGCAACATTTCTCCGCCATCTTTTAAGGCAGACTGTAATGAACTCCACCATGTTTGTAGGCAGTCCTGCCCCTCATCGACAAGTATTGCATCGTATTTTGGGGCATCCGGATCATTCTGATAAATACTGCAGACAAGAGCAGGCATATCGTATTCAAGGACTTCCGATAGTCGTAATGGTTTTTTGAGCCAGAGCATCTTATAGCGCTCACGGTTGCCTGTTTCCAAACAGATACGTTTGGCCCATGAATGATAATTTAGGAACGTTATTTTCTTCTGGATAGCCGGTACGCCACTAGCGTGGCGGGCAGCAATATCGCGAAGATAATTACACAGCGTGATGTTATATGTAATGACTAGAACAGATTTCCCTTCCATCATCAGATTGCCCGCACGAGCCGCTAGAACAATAGTTTTACCGGAACCAGCAGCCCCCCGAATACGACGGAATCCAGATTTGGTTCGGGTCGTTGCTAGCTTCTTCTGGGTAGGGTCCAATGGTAGTGGTTTTCTCTGATCTGCTTTGAATCGAGGTTCATAGAGCCATAACCTCAAATCTTCGGCGATGGATTCATTCATGAACGAACCACTTGTGCTGACAATCCCATGAATGAGTTTTTGGATGTTTCCTGCAGAAAGGGTATCGCGACCAATAACTGGGAAAAAAGTTACTTGGGTCCATTCTTTCCAGCTTTGTAATGCGGGTTTTATGAAGTTAAGCGCTTTATAATCGGGCGTAAATGGCATTATCAAAGCTGTACTGATGCAGCGAGTCTTATGGTGACCTTTAAATTGGGCTCCTAACCTTGGCATGTAGAGTTCAAGAATTTCCTCTTTATAATGCATTAACTGCTCATAAGGGGATCTAGTACGAAATGTTTTACCATGGGTGTCTGTAGCCAGTAACTTCTTGTAGCTGTCTCTACTTGATGCTTCTTCCCACTGATAAGACATGGCCTCAAGGTTCCAGTCCTTAATTTCTATGACGACGATACCGACGCAAGGATTTAATATGATGATGTCAGGACAAAGCCCATTTAGATGCGGCTGAATGTAAATTTCCCATGCTGGCGGTAGATTTTGATCAAGGTACTGTAGGGTTATCTTTTCCCCTTCAGTCAGTGGTTGTCTCAGTTTATTAATTTCAGACAAGGGTGGTGAGATAACTCGATTCATGATCTTCCGCTAATCACATATACAGTGGATACTTTGTTATCTCTCGTACAGGCTGCTCGGTGCAATAGCATTAGTAATTATTGTTTATAAAAAGATGGGAGGGAAGATATGAAACTTAAAAATTGTACTTGCTACTGAGACCGTAGAAATTCCAACTATGGTTCCACCCCTCATCCTCTACACGCGTAGCTGTAAAGAGTGTTAAGTCGCTGATGATGTTACAAAGAGATCAGAAAAGCGTAGTCCCCGAGACAGGCAAACACTCCATAACGAAGAAAAGGAAACGACGGGATGGCATAACGTCAGGGGAAGAGTCCATAACCAGCAAATAAAACGAAACTGCTTCGCCATGCCCATGGACGCTCATGCAACGAAAAAAGCCCCGGTGCTGAGTAGCAACGGGGCTTTCCTGATATGGTGCCTAGGGGCGGAATCGAACCACCGACACGCGGATTTTCAATCCGCTGCTCTACCAACTGAGCTACCCAGGCACGACATTCGTGCACTTAATATGTGTGCTTACCGCCAACGTATTTCATGAGAAGTGAAACATGGTGCCTAGGGGCGGAATCGAACCACCGACACGCGGATTTTCAATCCGCTGCTCTACCAACTGAGCTACCCAGGCATTGGCGTGAATGCGGCGGTATTAAACTGTTTTACGTTCAGGGAGTCAACACCCCCGGCGGGATTTTTTAGTAGGGATAAAGCGCACAGCGGTGCACTTTATCTGCAGGAAACGCTCAGTCGTTCTTTTCCGGGATGTAGCCTTCGGCCATATCGTAGTCATTGCCGGCGAAGAACTTGTCCATCTGTTCGCCCAGATACTTGCGGGTCTGCGGGTCGAGAAGGTTCAGGTGCTTCTCATTGATCAGGCGGGTCTGATGCTGGGTCCACTGCGTCCAGGCCTCACGGGAGACATTCTCATAAATCCATTTGCCCTTTTCGCCGGGGTAAGGGGGGATATCCAGCCCGGGGGCTTCTTTATTAAGTTTTACGCAGTGTACGGTACGGCTCATGGTTGGGCTCCTGAGTTAACGCTGGCAACAATCATAACGGTATTTGGCAAGATGGTGGATATACCAGGATCGGTTAAATATGAATAAGTGGTTCCTTGTCAGCAAAAATGTCCATCTTTGATAACTTTTACTAACCAAAACCGTGTGTGATTCTAACGAGCACAACGAAGCAGGCATCTTTCATCGTGTTAAAAGGGTTTGTACTGGCAATATCGAAGAAACTATTTCCCTGTTGATATGTCAAAAATTCAAGAACATACGAACAAAATTCTCAGATGTTCAGGGATGATGCCCATTTGGTTTTTGAGGTTAATACAGCTATGCCCAACACACATTCCCTTTACCCTATTATTCAAGGACACTCTACCAGTTCTCCTTATCCATCAGAATCAGGGTTTCATCCAGCAGGACTTCCTCCTTATTCTGAAGTTGATCCCGTTCCCGTTCGGCCTCCTCCTCCGTATTCACCTCCTCCATACTCCCCTCAGGTTACTACGGTTCCAGGAAAACCTGTCGTTCAGCAAACGAGTACTACGGGGCAGAATACTGGGGGGAATGTGCCGCGGAAAAACCTGTTCTGTCGTTTTATAGCCTGTGTATTTCTTCCGATTACTTTTCTGGTTGGAACTGTGCTTGCGCCAATCGCGGCGATAACAAAAGCGCTCTTTTGTTTCGTCAGGGCTGCTATAGCTTCAGTAGTGTGTATATTTTGCGCTCCCTGCTATATGTTGCCGGCATTTTTGGCTCTTCCGATTGATATTGTAGGAGGAGCACTTTACGGCCTGTGTACGGGGGGGTATCGATTAGCAAGGGCTTCTGTTGAACCTGAATATAAACTCTCTGACAACGTATACCCATATATTAATAATAAGTATGAAGCGAATGATCAGGGGGCGTAGCAGTTGTTCTGTTGTCGTGTTGAAGGAAGTGTGTGGTGGATTTATGCATATTTATTAAATATGCAGTATTGCTAACTTCTGAGCTGGAAGAGTTGTGCAGGGAGGCCCAGGGTTGGGCCAGTAATGCATACTGAACAACCGTAATGATTGAAAAGTACTTCTCGTCTGGAATATCTGTAATTAACCTATTCCCTCGAATAGCCCTGCTTCGATGAAGCAAGGCATCTTCTCTTTGACGGCATCTATAAACTTTGCGCCAACTTACGTAGTAGTTTTGTCACCGGTGCAGCGAGCCCAATTGTTCCGGGGTTATTAATCGCTGCCCAGCATCGCTGATCATCTCCCTGAAGAGCCTGCGTTTCCTCTGCTGTGAATGCTTTCACAGGGGTGATGTCCAGGTGGTAGTGGCTAAACGTGTGACGAAATGATGTCCAGGTTTCAATGCCATGCAGGGCCGTACCGGCGATTGCTTCAGCACTCACATCCAGCGATTCGTTGATTCCCATTTCAGGGAAGCTCCAAAGTCCTCCCCAGATGCCCTGTGACGGCCTTTTTTGCAGCAGGACTTCGCCTAAATGGTTGACCACCATCAACATACGAATCTGGCGCTCGGGTAGTGTTTTCTTTGGCTTTTTGCCCGGATAGGATGCCGCGTCACCAATGGCGTGCGCCACGCAGCTTTCCTCCAGGGGGCAAAGGTGACAGGCGGGGCGGGAACGGGTACAGATCATGGCGCCCAGATCCATCATTGCCTGGGTGTATTGGGGAAGTCGTTCCTTGGGAGTATGTTGTTCTGCAATCTCCCACAGTTTGCTGGCAACGGCGCTTTGTCCTGGCCAGCCATCAATGGCATGGTGCCGGGCCAGCACCCGCTTGACATTACCGTCCAGAATGGGGGCTCGAATGCCCATACTGATACTGGCGATGGCGCCGGCTGTAGAGCGGCCAATCCCCGGAAGTTCTGCCAGGAGTTCGACGGATTGGGGAAACTCACCGTTAAATCGTTCAACCACCTGGCAGGCTGCTTTGTGCAGGTTCCTGGCGCGGCTGTAATAACCCAGTCCGCTCCAGAGATGCAGGACATCATCCACCGGCGCTGCAGCCAGTGTTTGTACATCCGGAAACCGTTCCATAAAGGTTTCGAAGTACGGGATGACGGTTTTCACCTGGGTCTGTTGTAGCATGATCTCGCTGATCCAGACCCGGTACGGGGTGATATTTTGCTGCCAGGGCAGGTGTTTGCGACCATGCTGGTCGTACCACTCAAGCACTCGCTGGCTGAAACTTCCGGAGGTTTGGCTCATCAACTGGCTATTCAAGGTAAATGTTGTTTATCTCGGTATTGTTATCTTCAGACACTATGCGCTTGTCCCGACTGATAGGAAAGTCGGGGTATTACCTGTTCAATGTGTACCCATCCACAGGGAAAGCTGTGGATGAGTGTGGATAACTTCTTTGGTTTCTAACTATTTCTATTTAAATAGATTTTTCAATTTATCCCCAAGTTCTTCACCCAGTTGGTCACCGAGTTTTTCCCGGAGTTTGTTATCCAGCTTTTGTTGTAGCTTTCCTTTCAATTCGCGTTCTGCCACCGTTGCAGCCAGCTCGGCCAGGCGTTGTTCATCAATACCACACAGGTCGCTGCCGCCAAGTTTGCCGCTGCAACGTACTGGCCAGGTGAGATCGGCGTATTTTTCATTGATGCGGCAGGCAGGTTCATCTTCTTCGGCTGTGCTACCGGTGACCGTAACGCCCATGGAGTAATCAATACTCTGGTTAATCAGGTTGACGGTGCCGCCGCCACAGAGATTGAGCTGATCCATGGCGGCGCACAGATTGTTGTTGGTAGCTACACCGTCGCTGATATTGAACGTACCTTTGAGTGAGGTAAACCGTGTTTGGTCGGGCCAGTCGTCCTTGGTGATGGTTTTATTCCGGATTCTTGCAATACCACTGCAGACGGTTTTGTTCAGATTCATACCGTTGAGGGCGCCGTTATCTACATTAAACTTAACAACGCCGTTGAGGTGCTTGATCAGCTCGGCTTCGGTCAGACCGCTAGTCAGCAGGCGAATGCTGGCATTGGCTTTGCCGCTGACGGCCTGCATGTCTGGAACCGCCGCAGACAGGGCATGGAGATCAATGTCCTGAATCATACTTTTTACTGATACTTGCGGGGTGCCATTCACATCAACCTTGCCTTCGCCATCAATGACTCCGTCATAGAAACCGGCATTCAGTTTATTGATCGACAGCACGCCGTTATTGGCCTTGATGTTCAGCGTCGGTTTATCAAAATAGAATCCCCTGGCTGTCAGGCCTGAGAGTGACAACTTTCCATCAAGATTAAGCGGCTTCAGCAGTTCAACGGGAATGACTGGCGCATTCTCAGATGTTTTTGCCGGAGGCGGGTTCTGTTTAGTCGCTTTGTCATTGGTTTCTGATGGGGCTTGAGGTGTCACAGGCAGGTAATCGTCCAGCAGCAGGTCAGATCCTTTCAGGCTGAAGCGTAAGGCGTTGCTGTTGATGTCGGCAATGGTCACTTTTCCATTCAAATCAAACGTATCCAATACCAGCTTGAGATCCTGAAGGCTGGCGCGATTATCGGCTGCGTTCACATTGGCGGTGAAGCTGACATTGGTCAGGGCCTTCTTACTACCCATTTCAGGCAAGGGAAGCGCTAACTGCTGCAGGAAACGTTTCAGGTTGACCGGTTGAAGCGTGATATTTCCATCCAACTGGCTATCACTACCCTCAAGTCTGGCGGTAATGGTCAGTTCAACCGGTTCTTCCTGTTTTCCCGGGGTAATGGTCAGGGTCAGTTGATCGGCCTTAAAAGCGTGTTTTTTCAAATCCAGCATTAATGTGGCTTCAAGGTCGACGGCTGCATGCAATGGCGGTTCGCTGCTTTCCAGGGAAAAACCTGCATCAAGGTCAAAGGGTTTACCTGCTGCAATAGCATCGGTTTGCAGGTGGGCGTTGTGGATTGCCAGTGACTCGCCAGTTTGTTGATCCTGATAATTCAGGTTGATCTGGCTGATATTAATGCTGGCAATGTTGAGACTCAGTGACTCTGCTGATTTCGTTGATGTTGAGGGCTGGGATTGGTCAGGCGTACTGGAAGTATCAGTCGCGCCGGAGTTTTTCTCCTGCTTGTCCCAGTTAGGTTTTCCCTGGGCGTCGCGTTCAAGGTTCAGGGTTAATCCGTCCAGCACCAGAGCCTGCATGTCAACGTGCTGGTGAAGGATGAGTGGCATCACGGCGATGTGGATATCAGCCTGTTTGAGCGTTGCGAGCGGTTCATTCTTGACGTCGTCAACCTGGATGTCCTCAACACTCAGACCCAGCCGTGGGAAGAGCGACCAACTGATCGGACCGTTGAGATGTAAATCATAACCGGTGTTTTCAGCGACTGCAGAGCGAAGTTGCTCCCGGTAATCATCCGGGTTAATGACGACGGGTAACAGCACCGCAGCAAGAATGATGAGTACGATCAGGCTGACAATAATGCCTGCCAGCCACTTGAGCAGTGTCTTCATTGCAAGTGTTCCCTGGGATCCTGTCCCTCTAACAGTGATTCAACATACCCGGCCAGTGCCAGGGAGGCGGTGAGTCCCGGTGACTCAATGCCGAAAAGATTGATCAGCCCCGGTAGCCCGTGAGTTTCATGGCCCTGGATGACAAAATCCCGGGGAGTTTCTCCGGCCTGTTGCAGTTTGGGGCGTATGCCGCTGTAGTCCGGTTGCAGCGCACCATCCGGTAGGGCAGGCCAATAGCGGCGTATGGCAGCATACCAGTTTTCCGGAGCCTCGGCAGGCACTTGGTAATTGACCGTATCGGTGTATAGCGTGTCTGGTCCGAATCGGATATTGCCTGCCATATCCACCGTGGCATGAATGCCTAGCCCGGTGGTGTTGTGTTCTGGTACTGGATAAACGAGATGGTGAAAGGGCTGGTGGCTGCCTTGCAGGGAATAATAGTGTCCCTTGCAGTAGTGGAGAGGCGGAATAGGGGCTCCGCTTGGTATATCTGCTGCAACATACTGAGCGCCGAGTCCGGCTGCATTGATCAGGTTGCGACTCTGGAACTGGTAAGTGTCACCATTGGTCATGGCTGTCACGAGAAAGCCATCCTGTTTGTTGTGACAGGTTACTGAGAGAACACGGGTGCCTGTAACCAATTCAGCCTCATTCTGTGTGGCTTCGGTTAACAGAGTCTGCATATAGGCATGGCTGTCGATGATTCCGGTGGAGGGGGAGAACAGCCCGGCTATACCGTTGATTGCCGCTTCCTTTTTCTGAAGTTCTTCCTGAAACAGCCACTGGAGATCCCTGACACCATTCGCTGTCGCCTGAGCATGGATGTGTTCCAGTTGTCTGATTGCTTCGGACTCAGTGGCAACAATCAACTTACCGGTACGGCGACAGGGAATGCTGTGCTGTTCACAATAGTCATAGAGCAACCTTTTGCCATGTACACAGAGAGAAGCCTTGAGTGATCCTGAAGGATAGTAGATACCGGCATGGATCACCTCACTGTTACGGCTACTGGTCTCTTCACCGATATGGTCATGCTGTTCCAGCAGAAACAAGGATTTTCCTGGGCGAGCCAGCTGTCTGGCAATGGCAAGGCCGATTACACCCGCGCCGATAATGACGGTGTCAACTTTCTCCATAATGCTGTTTTAGCCGGTTATCCATAGTTTCACGGTTGTGATCCTAACACCTGGTTCTGGTTGTTGCAGGGTATTTGGCGGCTGTTCTGACGGTTCCTGTCTACACTCAAGGGCGCTGCTCAAACGTTGGTTACTGCTGCCTTGATATCTAAACCCTCTCGCCCTGTTTCTTTCCGGAGAAGTCCCGTGTCTAAAGTTGATGGTTTGCGCGTGTTTCGCCGACTGGCTGGATTCTGTCTGCTGTTGGGAATGGCCTGCGCAGTTCAGGCAGAAGATTATTCAGAAGATACCCGGAAGTATGATCACCTGTGGATGAACTGGCACCTGTACCGGGGAATTGACCAGCGAGGTGGACCCTACAAGTTTGATGATACTTACTTTGAGATTGAGTTTGGCGGTCGTTCAGGGATTGTCGCCATTTACGGGTATGTGGATATTCTCGATATTCTGGGCAGTTCCCACAGCGACAAGAATAAACAGGATAATTTCTTCGCCAAGGTGTCACCGCGTATATCGCTGGATGGTCTGTTCAGGAAAGACCTGGCTATTGGCCCTATTGTAGAGTGGTACCTTTCCTTCACGCTCAATGCGATGGATGGGGACAAATATGAACTGGATGCAGACAATAAGGTGGTTGATAAAAACGGCGGAGGCCAGAACCTGTGGGTTGGTTTTGGGGCCGATGTGATGGTGCCGTGGCTGGGCAAGACCGGTGTGGATTTTTACAAACGCTACGTGTACGACAATTATGGCGCATCCAATGAACGGTCATGGGATGGTTATGTTCTGCATGCCAACTGGTTTAAGCCACTAAAAACGTTAGATGGTGATCGGATGATTGCCTTCCAGGGTTACTTTGACTGGGAGTTCGACAGCAAAATTCCCAAGAAAGAAAATGCCTTCGAGAAAGCCTACCGAACGGATGATTCCTTCCAGGCTTACCTGGGCCTCTGGTATCACGACAAACATTGGGGAGCAGGTTATGGCGCCAAGCTCTATCACCACATGACACAGTGGAAAAATGGTGAAGTGCTGAATGGCAAGAAAACCGATTCCAACGGTGTGGGGCACTACTTCAATGTTTTCTATCGGTTCTAGGAACCGATAGCGTTGCGAAGACTGGCGACAGAACGGGTCCAGGGGTTCAGCTTGTTCGCCAGTTCCCGCATACCGGGTTTTTGCAATGCCTGTTGTGCTGCCCGGCTATTGGGATATTGTCCCTGAACCAGCACATACCAGTCACGGTCATTGCGGCGGAAGCGGACGGTGACGGCGTCGTTCAGTTCCGGGTAGCGGAATTGCAGGTCTGCGAGAACATTGGGTTTGTTGGCTGCCAGCCACTGAATGGTGTAAGTGCCGTCAGGCGCCTGCATCAGTTGGCGGATCGAGTCATCCATGGGAATGCTCATGTGTGAGAACACCGCCTGAGGCAGGGGACGGCTGTTCCTGATGCTGGCCATAGGACGGGTGACCGGACGCAGGTCATTGGCCAGCATGGCCATACGTGGCTGGCGCAGGGCGTCCATGGCGGTCAGGTTATCCCGGTAACGACCTTGAACCAGGGCATAGCTGCTGCCGCCCCGACGCGGAATTTCAATTGCATCCGCACCTGACAGCTGTGGATAACGCGCCTGAATTTCACGAATTTCACCCGCGGTCTGGGCGATGGCCCACTGAATGGTGTAGTCCCCCTGGGGTAATGCTGCCGGTGCCTGTCCAACGTCTGGTGTTGTATGAGCCGTGTTGGGTATGACCAGATCCAGCTTGTGAATGCCGGCCAGTGAGCGTGTCCAGGGATTCAGTGCCCGGGCAATATGTTTCCAGGGCTCCTGATTCAGTAACTGGCTGGCACTGTGTTTATTGGGATAAATGCCAGTCAGCAGGATGTGCCATGTCTGACCCTGTCGGTGGAATCGTACAACGCTCGCATCGCGCAATGCGGGGAATCGTTGCTGCAAACGCATAATCTTGGCGGGCTGTGTGGTAGCAAGCCATTGGATAGTCAGGTGATTCCTGGGCGCCTTGAGGAATTGATCCAGAGGGGCTGGACCGGTTGCAGCCGGTTGCTGGTTAAAACTGACCGGCTGTACGGCGCCTCCGCTATAAGGATTGCTTGCGTAAGCATTCTGTGTGGATGACTGTCTGTTGTTCGGGCTATTGCCGGTAAAACGGTTATAGGCACTGTCAGCGGGCTGTCTGTAATGATCATTAGCCGGTTGCTGCGGTGCGTTGGATTGATAGGGCGACTGTATTGGATCCGGTTCTGCGGTTTTCTGCCGGAAACGCTCTATCGAGTTGACAGGCGTTGAGGGTTGTTTCGGTTTTATTTTGCTTTCCGGGGCAGACTGTTTTGCCTCTGGCGCACTGGAGGCCAGTTTGAAAATGTCGTTAGGCGATATGGGCGGTGGCCGGTTGAATTGCTGCATCCGCGAGTAGGCGTTGTCCGGCTTCTGTTTGGGAATATCCTCTGCCGCTGCCTGAGGCCATGATGGCTCCGTGCTGTATTTAGGCAGTGACGGCGCTAGCCGTTCATCAGCCCGGTAGCGATAAGGTTGCTGCGCTACCTGTTGTTGAACGTTTTGTTGAGGCGCTGGTGTCTGGCGCGGTGCGGGCGCATAGGTTGCCACCGGCTGCCCTGTCAGTGACCAGCTGGTCTGTCCACTAGCTAAAGTGTTGTTTGGCTGAGCCTGAATGGATGGCTGATAGTTTCCTGCAGACTGTGGTGGTGCCATCGTTGAGCTTTCACCACTCTTGTAACTGTAATAAGGCTGTTGAGGCTGCTGCTCACCCATACCTGGCACATTGACGTTTCTTGGATCACTGCGACGCTGTGGCGCGGATGCAAGGGGATGTTCTGCCTTTGGAGGAAGCGTGTTGTGAGGCGCATAACGCCAGCGGTCAGGCGGCATGTCCATGCCGTAAGGCATACGGCGCTGAGGCTGACTCGCAACACTGGGTCTAACGGCTCGTGCTTCCCGTTCAGCGGGTGTTACTTCAACATCAGGTAGCGGTGGCAACGGCTGGGATATCGTCCGGGTGGTTGCATAGGCTGGTGCTGCTGCGGGTTCAGGCATGGGTTCCGGTGTCGGGACATATCCCTGGGGAACCGGAGGCTGCCCGGTAGCCTGCCTGACCAGCAGTTGTCCGCCAACGCCGATAGGCTTGGGAGGTGATACCGGTTGAGGCTGTGCGACTTGTGCTGGTTGTGCTGGCGGTTCTACTGGCTGGGACTGTTGTTGTGCCAGTTGCTTCGCCACCGTATAGGGATTCCGGACAATCGGTGCGGATTGCACCATACCGGGTGGCAGCAGAGAATCCGGTGATGTGATGGTTTTTTGTGGGAAGGCCGGGCCGGGTTGCAGACCGGAAAGAATGCCTGACGTTTCGACATCATTATCCCGCGCGGCCAGGGCCAGTTCATGGTCGTGATCATGCGATTCTGTCAGGGACGAGCGGGCAGTTGCCTTATCCAGCCATTGGTCGGCGGATAAATCCTGCTCGCCGGATTTAGCCGCTTTCTTCTGTTCTTCGTAGGTTTCCCGCGAATTATCGACAAGGTTGTGTAGTAGCCGGGTATCGTCCAGGTGGCTGACGGCGTCAGGTTCTTCTGCTTCTTTCCAGGAAGAACGTTTCTTTGCTCGTTTCAGCCATTGTGAAAGAAGGATGGAATTCTGGACTTCATCTTCCGAGATTTCTCCCGCAGACGGTGCGGGTAGATCCGGCTCTGGCACCAGGTTTTGATCTTCCGGCCAGGACGATGCAGTGGTTAACCGATCCACCCAGTCCTGCTCAGCCAGGCTGCGCATGGGATGTTCTTCATATTTTTTAAGCGCAAGAATCTTTTCTGTCGGGTCAACGGCCGGATGCCGTGGGTTGGTTTCTTTTAGTGTCAGGTTGGCGAGTGAATTAGCAATCTCAGACCGAAGTTCCTTCACTTCCGCCAATGTTAGGGTATAAGGCTGCCCGGGGCCTGGGCTGCAGCGCCAGTCCTCATTGATGGTGGACATACACTGCCAGGCGGCGGTGTAGCCAACGGGGGATGACAGGGCTAAAACAGGCGAGACGTATCCACTGCCGCCTACGGCAGCCACCACACTGATGCTCAGCAGTGTTGGTAACGGGAACGTGCGTCCTTTCATTGTGTTATTCCGGTGTCGACTCTTTTAAGTTATCTGATTGGTGGGTGATTGCAAGCCCGCGCCAGCCCTGCTGCCATGGTGCTTCGGGCGTGTTATGCACAGGAAATAACAAAAACCACTTTATATGCAGTGTTTTTCGTATTGCACACTATGCTTGCCTGGTTTGTAAAAATTTGAGGTCGGGCAAATGGCGTATGGAGAATTGCAGTTGAAAGGACGTGCACTGACGTCCGAACTGGTAAAGCTGATGGGGACCCTGTCGTCAGAACTTGGAGCTGCGCCGGCTTCTCGGGAGTTATTTCATATTACTGAGGAACTCCATTACCAGACGTTGAAGCTGGAACGTCTGGCGCGGGAGTTGTTGACGCTTAGCGATGTCACTGGGCGATCTTGTCGACAGGCCCATGATGAAAATCTGGATGAAATCATGGGCTGCTGGTAAGCGACGATTAGAGCTGTGCCTTTAACCAGGTTGGCAGTGTGGATGGTTGCAGGTCTTTGGGTATTGCACAGTGCAGGGCGCGGTTTTGTTCTTCGGCTAACTGGTGCAGCACGTTCATGATCCGTCTTCCCACGCCCCGGTTACGGGTTACTTTTCTAACGCACAAATAGTTGGAGGTCAGGGCATGCGTCGTTTCTTTTATGACGACGGCGCCAAGCAGTCGGTCATTAAAACGGGCTCCATACAGTTGTGTATTGGCATCCGGACGCAGGGTTGTGAGCAGGGCCGTGATGTCATTTATATCGCAGGATTCCGGCAACAGTCCGTCAGGTGCATCCTGATAAATTTTCTGCAAGTCATTGAGGTCGCTGGCTGTGGGTTGTGCCGGGAGGACTTCGAGCAGAATGGGCATGAGGACAGTACCTGAAAACACGATCTATGAAAGGAGAGAGGAATAATACGGCTGGCGCGGCTGATCGCAAGTCTGCATTGGCAACAAGGAATTCGTGTCACGTCCTGCACAAGACTATATAATGCCCCCACCAGAATAACTCAAACGCCCCAGAGGCCTGTTGCTGATGGCTGTTTTTTACCGTGACAGCCGGCGACAGTTATCCCAAACGGAGCAGATTATGGCTGACCGTAAGGCCACCGTTGAGCGCAATACGCTTGAAACCCGCATCCGGGCAGAAATCAACCTGGATGGAGACGGGCAGGCTGCTTTCGATACCGGTATTCCCTTCCTAGAACACATGCTCGACCAGATTGCCCGGCATGGTCTGATTGACCTCAATGTCCGGTGTGAAGGCGACACGCACATTGATGACCACCATTCCGTCGAAGATATCGGCATTACCCTTGGGCAGGCCTTCGCCAAAGCGGTGGGAGATAAAAAAGGAATCAACCGTTACGGTCATGCTTATGTGCCGCTGGATGAAGCACTGTCCCGCGTAGTGATCGATTTCTCTGGTCGTCCCGGCCTGGAATTTAATGTGGACTATACCCGCGCAGTGGTGGGTGGTTTCGATGTGGATCTGTTCCGTGAATTCTTCCAGGGCTTCGTAAACCATGCCCAGGTGACGTTGCATGTGGATAACCTGCGCGGCATGAATACCCATCACCAGATCGAGACGGTTTTCAAGGCGTTTGGTCGAGCCCTGCGCATGGCGCTGACGGCTGACCCCCGCATGGCGGACCAGATGCCGTCGACCAAAGGCTGCCTGTAATACCGTGCAGGACAAACGGTTATCAATGGAGAACGCATGAAGACAGTAGCGGTCATTGATTATGGCATGGGTAACCTGCACTCGGCGGCCAAGGCGCTGGAGCATGTGGCACCGGATGGGATGCGGGTTGTAGTCACTGCGTCACCGGACGTGATTCTGGAAGCGGACCGGGTGGTGCTTCCCGGTGTCGGCGCCATTCGCGATTGTATGGCAGAGATTCGCCGGCAGGGTGTCGACAAACTGGTGCAACAGGTAGTGCAGAACCGGCCTCTGCTGGGTATTTGTGTCGGCATGCAGGTGTTGTTGGAGCACAGTGAAGAGAATGGCGGTGTGGAGGGCATTGGCCTGATACCGGGCAATGTGAAGTTCTTCGGTCGTGATCTGCAGGAAAACGGCGAGAAACTGAAAGTGCCGCATATGGGCTGGAGCCAAGTGAGTCAGACTCTGGATCATCCACTCTGGTCCGGCATTGACGATGACAGCCGCTTCTACTTTGTCCACAGCTATTATGTCACGGCGGATAATACTGGCGATGTGGCCGGCCACTGCCATTATGGTCAGACCTTTGATGCAGTGCTGGCGCGGGATAACCTGTTTGCCGTGCAGTTCCATCCTGAAAAAAGTGCGGACGATGGGCTTGCGCTGCTGGGTAATTTCCTGCGCTGGAATCCGTAAACCTGAATGAATACGCGTTGTGCAACGCTGTGTTGTTGAGATACCAAAAGAAGTATCAGGGAGTTAATCACGTTCCATGCTTATCATACCTGCGATAGACCTCAAGGATGGCGCCTGTGTTCGCCTGCGTCAGGGACTGATGGACGATTCCACCGTATTCTCCGACGACCCCGTCGCCATGGCCCAGCGTTGGGTTGAAGCGGGTTGCCGGCGGCTGCATTTGGTGGACCTCAATGGTGCCTTTGCCGGTGAGCCAGTCAACGGTGAGGTGGTGCGTGCGATTGCAGCCCGTTATCCGGAGCTACCGATCCAGATTGGTGGCGGGATTCGAACGCTGGAAACGATTGATGCCTACCTGAAAGCCGGGGTCAGCTACGTAATTATTGGCACAAAAGCAGTCCGTGAACCGGCGTTTGTCGCTGAAGCCTGCAAAGCGTTTCCCGGTCATATCATTGTGGGGCTGGATGCCAAAGACGGCTGGGTGGCAACCGATGGCTGGGCAGAAGTCTCGGATATCAATGTTATTGATCTGGCCCGTCAGTTTGAAGGTGACGGTGTCTCCAGCATTGTTTATACCGACATCGCCCGTGACGGCATGATGCAGGGTGTCAATGTGGAAGCGACGCTGCGTCTGGCGCAAAGTGTGAACATTCCTATTGTGGCCTCCGGCGGTATCACCAATATGGATGACATCCGCGCCCTGAAAGCGGTTTCCGATCAGGGCATTCTGGGTGCGATTACCGGTCGTGCGATTTATGAAGGTACGCTGGATGTTGCGGAGGCGCAGGCATTCTGTGACCAGCCTGATCAGGCCTGTGTTCAGGCGGCAGGAGAGTAAATCATGGGTTTGGCCAAACGCATTATTCCCTGTCTGGATGTGGATAACGGCCGCGTCGTCAAAGGTGTCCAGTTTGTGGATATCCGTGATGCTGGCGACCCGGTGGAAGTCGCCCGCCGTTACAATGAACAGGGCGCTGACGAGATTACGTTCCTGGATATCACCGCCAGCCATGAAGACCGGGATACCACGGTGCATACCGTGGAGCGGATGGCCAGCGAGGTCTTTATTCCGCTGACGGTTGGTGGCGGTATCCGTGAACTGGAGGATATTCGCACCATGTTGAATGCGGGGGCGGATAAGGTCAGCATTAACACGGCTGCCGTATTTAACCCGGATTTTGTTCGTGCGGCATCCGACAAATTTGGCGCCCAGTGTATTGTGGTTGCCATTGATGCCAAGAAGGTCAGTCAATCCGGAGAACCTGATCGCTGGGAGATTTTTACCCATGGCGGCCGCAAGCCCACCGGGCTGGATGCGGTTGAATGGGCACGAAAGATGGAAGCGTTTGGTGCCGGTGAAATTCTGTTGACCAGTATGGATCAAGATGGCGTCAAGAATGGGTATGACCTTGGTGTCACTCGGGCAATCAGCGATGCGCTCAGTATTCCCGTGATTGCCTCAGGCGGCGCCGGAACACTGGATCATCTGGTTGACGGGATTAAACAGGGAAGAGCTGATGCGGTACTGGCTGCCAGTATTTTCCATTTTGGGCAGCATACAATTCCGGAAGCCAAGCAGTATATGGCAGAGCAAGGCATTGAGATGCGGCTTTAACTGAATATCTACGATGTTCAGTTTTATAGGAGATGCAGCAATTCTATGTATTGCTGCATCCATTGGCTGGATGAAATAAAAGGTTGCTATCTTTCATAAATCTTTCCAGAGTCATCGAGGTATCATGTAGATACTGCCTGTAGTCTGGAAGCTGCCTTGAACTTGAAGGCCTAAAACGGGTTGGCTAGGTTCAAAGCTTGGCGGACCAAGGGTTAGCACAACATATTCGTCTTGGTTTCCACCACCTTGTTGCCAGTTAAAACCTTGCCCCCCATCGGATAGGTTCTCGGAAATACCAACGCTTCCGGCTGAGCTGTTTTTGTAGCATCCACCTTTATTACCGGCACAGGTCAATATGTTGCCCTCATCATCGGTAACCCACAGGAATGCATCTGTTCCCAAGCCTCCCCAGTCCTGTGATTTCATTTCGATCCGTATCTGTTCCGGAGAGTCAACTTGTAGTTTTATATAAGGTGAGCTGTTGTCAGGGGCATTATCACAGGCTCTGCCTCCGCCGGCGCTGTCGGCATAACATGTACCGGAACCAACACCATTCTCCCAGGAGCTACTCCATTCCTGCCAGCCATTATTCGTGGATACGTTTCCAAAATAACCACTGCCACTGGGGTGATAGCGAGAATCTTCTAATAATTCACCGCCATTGACACGTATCTGAAAGGATAAGCCTCCGCCAAAGATATGGTACCCTTTGCCACTCTGGTTATGATTGGCAGCATACAGGCGATAGATACGAGGTTCGTGTTGCTCAAAACTGCTGGCGTCTACAGGTGTGATGAGCAGATTTTCAAATCCCAAATCATTAATGTTGACTGTGGTATCCATACCAAAGCGAATAGCGTTGGTGGCAGTATGGCCACTGCCATCAAAATTGGGAATCTGCGTAACTATATCCGTAGTTAATCCGCTCACCTGAAAATCTGCCGTGATGTTCTCCATCACCAGAGGATAAATAGCGGATTCAGGATTCTCAGTATTGGTATACCGTATTTCATCAATACTGGCTGTAATATCAAGATCAACTGTGATGCCAGACTGACCGCTAATTTCTGTCATATCTTCATCGGCGATGGCGATCAGTTGCGCCATAGACAGTGCTGGCGCGAACAGGAGTATGAAGAATTGAACACGCAATAACCTATTCATTATCGTGCCAGGTCTCTCGGTGTAAATTTCATGTACTGTATTTCCATACCTTCGATTTCGATGACATTTTCTGTCGGATCAATCGGTGTGAAGGCATACTGTGCAACACCGTTTACATCACCGGTGTAGAGTGATGGGTGGGGATCATTTCCAAATGTGATGGATTTGGCGGTAATGCTGCCTATTTTGGCCGAATAGCTGGCACTGGTTTCACCGGCATAGCGTGCCTGGGCGGCTTCTTTGGTTAGGGGGGACAGCTCAATAGTTACGCCCATATAATCAGCACCCGGTTGACTGAAGCCGGGACGGTTGCCATCCAATTGATAATCCCCTTTAAAGCCACTGGTGTAGACATAGAGAGGCTGGTCTTTCTCTCCCAGCTTCATGTTTTTAATTTCCACACCATTTATGGATGTTGTCCCATTGCTACTGTCGGCATCACCATCAATCACCAGAGAGTCTGCGACCAGGTTAATCGTGCTAGCCATTGCGGGTCCTTTGCCTGGCACGGACCAGAGTTCGGCGTAGCTGTCGATCAGCTTCATGGCATTAACGGAGATGCGATAATCGTTAATATTGCTGGTGGTGATTGTATCGCTGAAGCTGTCATACGCGTTGTAGCTAAGGCGATAGCTGGCATCAATGGCATCAGCGCTGTTGGGCATTCTGAAAACGAGATAGTCACCCCGGCTATCTTCCTCTACGTCGCCTAACACCAGTGGATCATCAACGGTACCGATATTGAAGCCCTGGTTGGTACCGGCTTTTTTCCATTTCAATTCAGACAGCGTCAGGAAATTGCTCTGGTCTCCAGCTTTATTGCTACCCAGGTTGACTGTGACCCGTCCGGCGTTGGGATCATTTTTGCTACCACTATCCAGACTGATATCGCGTAAGACAAACCCAAAACCTGCCCCTGCACCAGAGACATCACTGAGCTCTGATTCTTCCAGTGCTGCCAGATCTGCCTGCACGCCTAGCGAAAACAACCCTGCACAAAGCGCTAGTGAAAACGAATAGTATTTGCTTTCAGGCATGGTGTATCCCTTGCTGCATATCATCATGCAGTCTGTTGTTATTATTATTTTGTCCAGGTCAGGCCGTCAGCTGTAATGATATTTTTTAAGGCCTCGTAGATAGGATGGCCTTCATAGTAATTATCTGGATGCTTATAGTCGTCAGTCGCAGCACTAAGGCCAGAGTCCATGTTCATCCAGAATCCTGATTTAGCTTCAGGCGCCGTGACACCAGGGGCGATTTCAGGGTAGAGAACATCGCTGGCTGAGAATGAAATAAAGAAGTCGGTAACATTATTTAAAATATTGGTTTCAACTGGGCGTAGTTGGGCTTCTGGAGAAAGGTCGTTAAGCTCCCTGCCAAGAGGATCTTTTACGCCGTCTTTGATATAACCGGGTGTACGAACACCACCCAGATCCAGTTCACGTTCAAACTTGGCCAGATCACCCAAGTTCATGCCTTTGGCATTTATGGCAACCGTTGGTCGGATATTGCCGCTCATGCCATGAATCGTGTTACCCATAACACCTGTGGCTGTTTTATAGCCAATACGAAAACTTGGCAGACCGTTTTCGTCATAGCCTATTTCAAAATAAGGGTCTTTCATGACGGCGGGAATCAGAATTTCATTACCATCCGCATCGACTCCTTTATAGCCAAGGGTCAGGTTTTCCAGCAGGATATCGGCAAAAGCAGCCTTGGTAAAACCGGCTGGAAGGTCTTCGAAATCGATGTTTTTACCCAGACCGTTGACAAGTTCAGACCAGTAAAAGGTTCCATCCTTACCACCACAATCATCGGAACAGCTCCAATCCCCATCAGGGTCATCGCTTTGATTGGGTCTGTAGTAGTTACCCAGCATCAATTTTTTGATGAGTGCATTCATTTCGAGTGTGCCGCCCATCGTGACACGTGTGAAATCTCGCGTGGAACCATCAGTTTGAGCAATATTGTTGAACTGGTTCATTTCAATCATGGCCTGCCCGGTAGACAGGGCCAGCTCATCATCATTAAGCGGCGTTAACTGAGCGACAGCGGCTTGGGCAAGACAACCGCATAAACCTGCCAGCAGTCTGGCGAGCGGCGTTCCGAAAAGACGGCGCATGGAAAATCCTGATTATTATTTTTATTGTTGTACTAACGTTCCGATTATGCCGCCTTCTCAGGCCTTGTAAAGAGGGTGTCCGAAATTAACCAGTACTATTGTTCCATTTTTGGAGTTGGGAGGGAGTCGATCAGAATGATCAGGCTTCCTCTACTTCCTGTTGCCCCAGCAGACCGGCGCACTGCTGGTTGATCAGGCTTTCAACCGCTTCATCCACACCGGTGACCTGCCAGATGCCGCTATCGTGATTTGTCTCTTCTGTCGTCACACCGGGTGTCTCAATCATCGTTTGATCCACAAGCAGTTGCTCATCATCGTCGAGGCTTGCCAGTAGCAGTGCCTTGCTGGCAGCGGAATCTGCCAGCGCGGGGTGTGTGTCGCCAGGTATCAGGGGAGCGGCGATGGTGATGCCCGTGCCGCTTTCAAGACGTGCGACGGCATGCTCGGGCTGGTGGGCCAGCAGAGCACGAATCAGCAGGGCACAACAGACGGCGTTAAACGCATAATCGTTATTCTCGGCTTCATGGAAGCTGATGAAGGCATTGCCTTCGGCGGAGTAAGTGAGTTGGCCGCCGTAGAGCTGTGCCGCCTTGGAAACCAGTGGGATCTGCTGTCGGATGAGCCGATGCAGTTCCATAGCGGGCAGACACTGGCGAAGCTTGCCGAAGTTCCGGAACCGGACGACCAGCAGTGCCGTTTCTCCCAATGCTTCCGGTGGCAGTGGCTCCAGCGCCGGTACCGGGCTGCTGACCGGTTCCAGCGGTTTTTCTGTCTGTGGAGACGGTGCTGCGCCACGGGTAATCAGCAACTCTAGCTGTTTGACCAAGCGTCGCGGTTCGTCTTTTACGCTGTCGTCACAGGCCTGTTCGCCATCGCATAACCCCTCCAGCTGGTGGATGGCTCGTTGCATGAGGCGGGTTCGGTTGCGGCTGTAGTTCACAATCAGCACGGCGCCACTCAGGAGTAGCAGGGCGGTCAGCGCCAGAATGATGATAGTGGCATCTGTTGCCGGCTGGGTCAGTCGCTCTTCATCAAGCTGAATCCGCACATAACCGGCAATGACTTCCTGATAGTTGATGGGCTGGGAAAAGGTGATATAGCGGTCATTCAGATCGACATCATCCTTCTCTGCAATCGCGAGACGGTTGTTGTCGATGCTGTAGATGGCTGCCCGTGCCACATAGGGTTTCTTGACCAGGTCGTTGAGCAGCACGGTCAGGCTGAGCCGGTCACCGGTGACCAGCATGTCAGTGGCAAAACGGGCGGTTTGTTGTGCCAGTGCGGTGCCGAGCAGGTCCGCATGATGATGGCTGGCGCTGTTGATTTCCCGGGTGGCTACGGTGGTGAACAGGGTCAGGCTGGTCAGCACCAGTACCATGAACAGAGTAATCAGTTGTTGGCTCAGGGATAGTCCGGACAGACTGACAACCTGACGGATACGGTGCCTGAGGCGGGAAAACAATGAAGAATCGGTGGTTTGACTCACGGAGGTCTGCGCTTGTTACGGTTTATCTGTTAATACTGTCTGTGTCTGCTGGCGTTGTGCAAACACTATTTCCGTTTAGAGGAAGTTTATTTCCACTCATACTATCGATTTTGCCTGATGCCCGGCGGATTTGCATGCGCAAGCAACCGCAGGGACTGGTAGAATGCCGCCATAACAATTTCCGATAGTACCTCTGAGGGGCAGGGTGTGAGCAGAATTATCCTCTTCAATGTCACCGGACAGGACAAACCGGGGCTGACCTCCGGTATCACGTCGATCATGGCCGAACATGGTCTGGAAATCCTCGACATTGGCCAGTCTGTCATTCATGACACGCTCACCTGGGGCATTCTGGTGCGCCTGCCGGATGAAGAAGCCAGCGATCCTGTGCTTAAGGAATTGTTGTTCCATTTCCACAAGATGGAGCTGCAGGTGCGTTATCAGCCAGTCACTGAAACGCAATATGAGGATTGGGTGCAGGCGCAGGGCAAGGATCGTTACATCGTTACTCTACTGTCGCGTTGTGTGACAGCAGAGCAGGTGGCGCGGGTCTCAGGCATAACCGCAACGCATGGCCTCAACATCGACCGCATTACCCGCCTGTCAGGCCGTGTACCGTTGGATCAAAACAGTGCGGATGCCCGCGCCTGTGTCGAGTTTTCTGTACGTGGCACACCTGAAGACCTGCAGCAGGTACGGGCGGATTTCCTGCAGCTGTCGTCTGAGATGGATGTAGATATCGGTTTCCAGGAAGACACCATCTACCGCCGTACTCGCAGACTGGTCGTGTTCGATATGGACTCCACGCTCATCGAGGCAGAAGTGATTGATGAACTCGCAGTCGAGGCTGGCGTCGGCGATGAAGTGGCCGCCATCACAGAGGCTGCCATGCGTGGCGAGCTGGATTTTGCCGGCAGTTTCCGCAAGCGCCTTGCACTGCTGAAAGGGCTGGATGAAGCGGTTCTGGAAAAAGTCGCGGCACGGCTCAAGCTGACGGAAGGCGCGGAGCGTCTGATTGGTTCCCTGAAACAACTGGGTTACAAGACAGCTATCGTTTCTGGCGGTTTTACCTATTTTGCTGAATATCTGCAGCAGCGTCTGGGTATCGATTATATCCATGCCAATACTCTGGAGATTGTTGATGGAAAGGTGACGGGTGAAGCGAAGGGACGGATCGTGGATGCCAGCCGCAAGGCTGAACTGCTGCGTGAGTTGGCTGAAAAAGAACAGTGTCGTCTGGAGCAGGTCATTGCCGTCGGTGATGGGGCCAATGACCTGGAGATGCTGGCCGTTGCCGGCTTAGGTGTAGCATTCCGTGCCAAGCCGTTGGTGAAGCAGTCGGCCCGGCAATCAATATCTACGCTGGGACTGGACGGCATTCTCTATCTGCTTGGCTGGCGTGATACGGACCTGGATGCATTGCATCACTGAAGCCTGCCTGTGGAGCCGGATATGTAAGCCCGGCTCCACGAAGGAAGGGTTAGTTTTCTTTTTCTACCAAATGGACCGTTTCAATAATTCCACCATCAAATCGAATAAATTGATCTGGTGTGCCAAATCGGAAAATACCGGATGAATACATGACGTTGTTATTGAAATTAAAAATCAACGTCGTGTAATCAGGGTGGGAGGGTTCCAGCCAGCTGACGACATAAAACCGGTCACCGATCTTCCGTGACCGGTAGGGTAAATCTTTGTTCCCGTTACCCTTTCTCGGCCCGGCAATCCATTTATATCGCAGCATGCCGTCGTAGAGTTCAAGCTGTATCCCGCTGCCGTTCTGGTAGTAATACTCGACAGAGGTTCCATCCAGCAGGTGCATGGGCTTGATGGCCTCGGCTTCTTGCCGGGCTTTTTCCAGTGAAGTAGACATACCATTCTCTTTTGCAGCTGAGTGGTTCAGTGGCAAACAACCCAGCATGAATAGTGCGAACAATGTCTTGCAGGTTTTCATGCTGTTTCTCACAGAAGGTAATAATGGCGTTCAGGCGAGTTGCTCTAAGGCCATGAGCAGGGCAATCAGAAGAAAGGCGCTACCGCAGCACTGATTAAAGATCTTGCCTCGAGTGCTGAGCCAGGGACGCAACCAGTGAGCAATTCTCGCCAATGTATATTCGACGATGAATTCACAGGCTGCAAATGTCAGGATCATGACCGGCAGCTGTGACAGCAGTGAGCGAGTTGGATCAATAAACTGCGGAATAAAAGCAGCAAACACCAGGATTACTTTCGGGTTTGCCAGTGCCGTCAATGACCCCTGTCGAAAGAGTCTACGTCGGCTGATCCGATCACTGGTTTGGTTTTCTTGCCATTCCGGCGCGGGAGTTTTCCACAGCTTGAGGCCCAGCCAGGTCAGATAGAGAGCACCTGCTGTCTTCATAATCATCAGCAGGCTTCCATGGGTTTGCATAATCGCACCGACGCCAAGAACAGAGACTGCCATTAAAAGAATAAAACCGGAAACACCACCAAGCACCGTAAACAGTGCCTTACGATGGCCATATATCAAACCGTGGGACAAGGCCAGCAAGCCATTGGGGCTGGGCGCGAGGGCCAGGCCGATCATCGCTAAGGCAAACAAAAACCAGGTTTCTAACGCCACGAAATAATCTCACACCATTGAATGAAAGAAGCGCGAGTATACTGAGTCCCGATAATGACTAGACGGTCTGTTCTGGCCGTATACCGGTAATTTCAGGACAAATCAGGATGCTGGATGACAACGCTAAAACCACCACTTGAAGCGGGTTTTCTGCTCTTGCCGCTGCCGGGATTTTCGTTACTGGCACTGGGCGGCTTTGTGGACAAGTTGCGCTTTTCTGCGGATGAAGAAGACCATAGTCAGCAACGTTATTGTCTTTGGCGACTGTTAAATAGCACCCTGTTGGCCTGCTTGGATTGGAGGTCGGTATCCATGACAGCAGCTACCTGAGTAAACAGTTCAAACGGTATTTTGGTATAACGCCACAACAGCTGAGGTCACAGGCCAGATACCAACAGGATCATGGGCGTGAAGTGATAGAAGAGGTTCTCCCGACACCAGAAATGTCAGGAGAATAAGTAAGAGAAGAAGGGCGTGTTTATCGGGTTACTGCTCGAAGTCGTAATGCATGTCCGGCTCCGGTGCCTGAATATAATACCCCTGGACATAACCGACACTCATCTGCCACAGGCAGGACAACTCACTGGCCGACTCAACGCGGGGCATGACGACAGAAATATCATTATCGGACAGCGTGTTGACCAGATCCTGCAGCTGATTCTTGCTCTTTTCGTCTGTCGTGATATCAGCAATGTAGCTGGCATCGATTTTTACCCGATCAACAGCGATATGTGAGAGAGTAGCAAGCGGTTTGTCTGCCAGCCCGAAGTGGGAAATACTGAGTCCGAAGCCACACGCTTTTAAAGCACTGAACACCGGTTCCGCTTTCTTCAGGTATTTGACCAGTTCACCTTCCGATATCTGGATGGTAAGGCTGTTGGCGGGCAAATTGGCGGCTTTAAGGGCAATGTTTAGCCATGAAGACAGCGTCTGATCCCGCACGGATTCTCCGCTGATATTCACAAATAACCGCGTTTCCGGGTGTTGCTTTCGCTTCTCGGCCAGCTGCTTGATGGCCTGCAGTATCACCCAGCGATCCACCTTGCGGGCCAGACCGGCTTTCTGGCAGGCTTCCAGGAATTCTGCGGTGGTGATGCTATCTTCTTCCTCGTTGCTGTTCAGCCGGACATAGACTTCATACTGCTCTTCCGGATGCTCCAGATTAACGATGGGCTGATACAGCAGGGTAAAGCCATTGTTCTCCATGGCGTTCTGGGCCATGGCAACAATGTTGCCTTCCCGAGCCTTGCGCTCCAGTTCTTCCTTCGGATCGTGCAATGCCGTCTGGTTACCGCCGGCCTTGCGAGCCTTGAGGCAGGCATATTCTGCCAGGGTCAGCAGATACTCGACATCCTGCTGCTGGCCGTTGACCGGCATGATGCCGATCGACAGGGTTGACTGTAGCGTCTGTCCGGAGATTTCTGATAAATGCCGTTCAATTGATGCCAGCAGGGTCGCGGTCAGGTTATCCAGGGTTTCCTCGTCATTTCCGTAGATCAACGCGAGGAATATATCATCCCCGTAACGGGCCAGAAGCTGTGGTTCCCGGATATGTTCCTGCATGACTTTCGCGACATCTGCGAGCAACAGATCGGCATCGGCAAGGCCCCGGGATCGTTTGACATCACTGAAGTTGTCGAGACGTATATCCAGCAGCGTGCTGTTACGTTTGCCCTGAGCGGCCAGTTCAATGGAACCGGCCAGCTGTTCGGTAAAGTATTGCCGGTTGAACAGTCCGGTCGTCAGGTCTTTGTGACTGAGTTCCTGGAGGCGTGCTTCCAGCTCTGGGTCCACACGGTCCATTCGGATCAATACCTGGGTACAGGGTTCACCTTCATAACTGGCGGCGGACATTGTCATCCGGGCCTTGAAGGTGCTGTCGTCATTTCGAACGCCCTGAAAATTCAGTTCGCCCACTTCGTTGCCTTGGTGAAAGTCTTTTAAGAACTGACGAAACTCCGCCTGGCTTTCCCCGTGAATGAGGTCAATGGCGGGGATACAGATCATCTCATCAGGATCATCACAGGCAAACAGGGTGAGGTAGGCGGGGTTGGCATAGATGTGCATCCCGTCATGGACGTAGGCGATGGCATCCTTGGAACTTTCCAGCAGCAGTTCGCAGCGTTTCTCGGTTTCCGCCAGTACCGATTCGGCCTGTTGCCGACGTTGCCTGTCTCTCAGGTGACGCACTTCCCGGAGTGACGCCAGCAGCAGGTGGATCTCACGCTCTGCCAGGATGGCATCCATGGCGCCGGCCTTCAGCCAGTCTTCAATGGTTTCCGGTTCGCTGTTATCCACGCGGATAATGGCGGGTATATCCCGCTTCAGGTGCCGGATACGGTCAAGTACCTGCCTGGCGTTCAGGGTGTCAGTTTCTTCCGCCGCAATTAACAGGTCCCAGGTCTGGCTGGTGAGAGAGTCTTCCAGGTCTTCCGGCGAGGTGATGCGATGCACACGAACAGCATGTCCGGCATTACGAAACAGGTTAACCTGTTGTTCGGCGTCATTCTGGGATTGCTCAAGCAGGAGCAGGCGAATGGTCTGGTTATTATGTGCCATGGGTACCGCTGTGCATTGTTATTGGACGCTATCTTAAAGGATTAGTGTGCTGGTACAAGGGCATGACTGTGTCACGGGGCGGCTTTCAGAGTGATGTCCAGATCGTGCTGAAGTCATCATCAGCGTTCGTGCCCGCTGTCTTCTCCTTCGATTTTTGTGCCAGCTGTTCAAATGTGCGGTAGGTAAAATGACTGAAACTGCCCGTGGTTTGCAGACAGTCGATCAGTTTCGCGCGCAATACCTGATGGCCAGTATTCAGCATGATCTTGTTACCGGGTTTGAAGGCGACGCGGGGCAGAATCAGGCTTTCAGTATGGTTGGTGGTACGGAAAGCAGGCAGCAGGAAGCAGCGCATGAACGCGCTCTGTTCCTGCGTTTTACTGAGCAGTGATACAGCGCCGGGGCGTGCACCGGGTGTCAGCAGCTGAGTTCCAACCAGCATTGAATTGTCATCCGCGCGCTTTAACCAGCGGATGTTGGCCAGTGTCCACTGTTGGTTTGTCTTATCATGCACGGCGATCAGTTCACCACTCTGGATCTGGGAGGGAATCGTCCCGGTCAGGTGCAGGCAGTATCCTTCCGGGCTCATGTCCTGCAATGCTGCCTGGTAGATGGTATGTCCCTTGCCTTTAACGGCCCTGGGTTTAGAGGTGGCGCCGGAGAACAGGATGGTATCGCTGTGGGTGATAGGTGCATCACTGCTGATACCGGTACCGTTATCCACATGGGACCAGACATCATGGTCCACTTTGGCCATTGCTGTCTGGTTTTTCAGAATGGCGGTATATCCCATGGTGCGGGAGAGGAAGCGGTCAAACGGCATCTGGTTGCAGAGATAAAAGTGGCAGGCGGTAAACCCGTTGACAAACGATAGTTCTCCCTCGGTGGGTTGCCGGTTGTACTTGCGGCTGGTCTTATGGCTCCAGGCGGATAGCAGGTGGCGGGTGAGGTGTTCTGGTAGCGGAGGTGTCAGCAGGCTGTCGGTGGAATTCTGCTGTACCAGTGAACCCGTCAGCATGTTGATCAGTTCCCTGGTATCAATTCCACGGAGATTGGTATTGCTTTCCGTTATGTCCTCCGACCGGTAATCTGGCCCGAAATTGCCGGTGATGTTCACTACGAAGGGCGTTTCTTCTGCATTCTTTACGCTGTTGTCAACAATCCTGGCACTACTGGACCAGCGTTTGAGCGTGTCCGAGAGTTGCTGGAGTTCCATCTGGCGGAGCATATTGGGCCGTGAGCGAGCCATCAGCAGTGCGCGCTTGTAGACATCTTCAATGGACAGTTCAGAAATCCCAGGTGCTTCCGGGTCGCGGACTTTAATTCCTTGCAGCTGGTACTGGTTCGCCAGTCGGTAAAAGGTGTGTAATTCCAGCCAGAAGTGCCTGGGGAGTTGTGAATAAAGCTGGTAGGTGGTCAGCATGTGGTCGCAGCTTTCCGACAGTGCACGGTGCAATGCCAGTGACAATCGACGTTGACGGCGAGGGTGGTTGCGCCTTGTGGATAACCTGTTGGTTTTTTGTTGTTTCTCTGTGTGTGTTGCGAGAATAACCTGTTTGTAACCACAAAGAAGGTGATTCCTGAGGGCCTGGGATAGATTCGCAATCTTCTGCTCCCGTGGATCCAGCGTCACAGTTTTGCGGAGAAAGTGCTTGCCCAGTGCCTGACAGGTGTAATGCACGTAGGGGCGCATTTGTTCGAGGATATCGAGGCGCAGGGGGGAGGATAGACGTGTTTGATTCAGATCCTGCAAGGCGAGGTAAAGCTGACGGGCCGTCTCACCCAGGTTGGCCTTGGGCAGCTGACCCAGCCAATGGAGGATGGCAGGCATCTTCGCTGCGCAGAATTGCAGTGTGTCCTGAGTGTGTGCGGGAACATTGAGCGCCAGGTTCTGCTCTGACGTATCCATGAGCCCCTCTCCATGCTGGGCGCCAGACGGCGTGAATTCGTATTGTTATCCCAACATGGTAAAGAAAGTGTGACGCAGTTGTCATCCGGAAACCGCGGTCAGTCACTGAGCGTTTTCCGGAATGGCGGGAGGGCCTGCTAGTCGTTGTAGAGGGGGGAAAGTGTGATTTTGCAGGGAGCGCCGGCTTTTTCCCGGGCCAGGCGCGGTACCAGGTAGCCGGAACAACGGTGGCTCATTTCTCCCAATAGTCGACGGGCGCGGGTTTCATCCAGGTCGAAATGGGCAGCGCCCTGCACTTTATCTAACAGGTGAAGGTAATAAGGCAGCACGCCGTTATCGAACAGGGTTTCATTGAGGTCGACCATCGCGTCAACGTTGTCGTTAATGCCGCGTAAAATGACGGTCTGATTCAGCAATGTGACACCCGCATGTCGCAGGGCCTCCAGGCTGTGGCTGACATCCTGGTCTATCTCGCGGGCGTGGTTGCAGTGCACCACCAGGATCGGCTGCAGGCGGGTGCCAGTGAACCAGCTGAGCATTTCCTCAGTAATTCGCTGTGGCACAACGATGGGCAGCCGCGTATGGATGCGCAGGCGCTTGATGTGAGGAATATCGGCAATGGCTTCGGTGAGCCAGCGCAGGCGGGCATCGTTGACGGCCAGAGGGTCGCCACCACTGAAAATCACTTCCGTAAGTGAAGTATCCGCCGCAATGTAATCCAGTGCCGCCTGCCACTCGGTTCGGTTCATCTTGTTGTCGTCATAGGGGAAATGACGGCGGAAACAGAAACGGCAGTTTACCGCACAGGCGCTGCCCAGCATCAGCAGCAGCCGGTTGCGGTACTTGTGAAGAATGCCTTTTTGGGCATTCTTTGGGGCTTCTCCCAGGGGGTCAGCGGAATACCCCGGCGTTTCGATCAGTTCATCCGCAACCGGCAGTACCTGTTTTAGTAGCGGATCGTCCGGATTGCCTTTCTGCATGCGGGCAATATAGGGCAGTGGCACACGCAGGCGAAATGATTCGCTGGCTTTTTGGGCGGCAGGTAGCAGGGCAGGATCCAGCTCCAGCAGGCGCAGCAGTGCGGCCGAATCGGTAATCGCGTCGCTGAGAATATGCTGCCAGGCTGGCCGGTGGGATGGTTCGGCAGTGTCAGTAATCAGGTTTTGAGCGGATCGCGTGATCATAGGCGACGTTCAGGTTCCCGCGGTTTGGCAATGTAAGAACAATAGCGTGTTGCAGCCGGTGACTGGTATTTCCTGGTGGAAAGTCTGTCCGTGGCAAGTCCGGTTCCCTCGGTAGACCGCCCTTTATACAGGGCTCAGCCCGGTTGGACAATCCGCAACCGGGACAGTATTGGTGGGATATTTGTGAACAGTGGTGTTGAATGCCTGATGATGTAAAGGATTCAGGCAACAATATTTTGAGCATTGCCGCTTTCTGCCCACGGCTGATTAGCGCTTATCAATCACGCAGAGAGCATATTTTCCAGGTGCGTAGGGAGCAGATGGGGCAGCTTTTCGATGGGTGTCAGATGGCCGTATATTTCTGCAGGTGTAATGGGTTGTATACCGGGTTGCGGATCTTTAAACATTCTTAGCACAACTGAGCGAAGCATATCGTCTTCCCAGTCCATTTCTTTGATGACTTCCAGAGTACGTGCAGACGTACGGTCACAGTGACTACAAGACACTGAACCGCCATAATAACTATCGGCATTAAATGCTTTTTTGGGGCACAGATGGAGACTCATTGACTTTATAATGGTGACTACCTTTCCCATATCCTGAATCATCTGGTATTCATGCATTTTTTTTGAAGGGTAAATTATTAAAAGATTAAAATCAGTGATTTTTAATATGCTTTTATTGAAGAAATACAGTATGTTAATATCCGTTATATTACCGTGACATACTCTTTGTTTATGCATGAATTCAATTGCTCTGGTAGTATTGTCGAGAATGAAATTTAAATGGCCGGCGGTGAGTTTTACATTTTTTAGTCTCATTGCTCCGCATAAATGTCCCAAATCAATATCTGCTAGCTCAAGAAAAATATATGAATCAAATGTATCTTGATAAAGTTGTGAGGCTAGAATGTCGACTATATAAGGGCATTCTCTCATTTTATTTAAGCTATCAACTTCCCTATTAAATCTTTCTTTTAGTTTTTCATATTCTCCAGTAAGTCTTTTTTTTGATTTTTCTTTTTTCTTTTTTCTTTTTTCTTTTTTCTTTTTTCTTTGCGGTAACTTTCTTTATTTCTTCATGTTTTACGGCGAATCTTTCAGGTATGCCTTTTTTCTTTATGTTCAGTGATCCAATAAAGATGTTGGAATAAAAGCCCATTCCTATCTGTTTGTGGATAGTAAGTATTCTTGAAGAAAATAATTTACTGACTTCTTTTTCTGTGTCCTCTGGAGGGCATTCTGCTGAAAGATGACTGCATGTTTTATGAAGCTCAAAGGTTAATTTTTGCATGTTAATAGCCTTTACAAAATTCTATAGAAAAACCATGCGGTTAATGAGAATTACATGGGTAAATCTGCTGAACGTTATAGACAAATTATTATGTGATTAGTTTCGTGATGTTTGCAAAATATAATTGGGAGGCAAAGTCTATTATGATGACATGATCGGTGAGCATGAAGAAATGATACAGAAATATGTTAAATATCAGAAAAATAAGAAAGGCTTCAACAGGAGTTAAAGGTTCGCCAATGAACTCTTGGGTTGGGGGATAACTTACGTCAGCGTTGTCGAAAGTTTGGCATAGGGTTCCTTTATAGGAGGCATCATGCAAGTCTACGTTATCAAAATATGGTTTGTTTAGCTCTACTATAAAGAGCGCTGTAGATCAATTAATAATCAAAATCTCAGGTGTAAACTGAATTTGGTGGTTTTCAACAACAGGAATTATAAAATGAAGCCTTTCCCGAAACTGAGTGCCGGACTGCTACCTATTACTGTTGCCTGTCTTCTGTTATCCGGCTGTATAAGTTTAACTCCGGTAACTTACCGCTCATCCATGGCAACCATTAACCATGAAACGGTGCAGATCACAGCATCGTTCAACGAGATTCTTGCCAATCATTTGAGCGTAGAATTTAACGGAACCCCGGTGATCGATCAGTCGATTGGTAACCCTGTATTCCCTGATTATGAGGGTGATAATGAGAAATACATGCGTCAGCCTATCGTGTATAAACCGGTTTCCGGACAATGGCAGACGAAAACAGTCATTGCAGAATGTGCACTGGGTACACCGAGCGGTACGCTACTAAAACCTGTTTGTCTGATTAAAGTTGATGGCAATGACGCTGCTGACTTCTCGTTCTAGAGGCCTATTAACATTGGTCAGAGCCAAAATCAGGGTGATTCTGGACCTATCTTCTCCTGCTTAAGCGTACTTTTCCGGTTCCTGATCGTTCAGAGCCGGAGAAGTGCATCGCATCCCTTCAACGGCAAGATATTTAAGCGCATTGTTAACGACATTTGCCTGTTAATGAGCCATTAGCGATCTACTTGTCTCTCCACATTCAATTGTCAGCCATAACGGTTTTTGTTTATGCATATCCACAACACGTTTTGGCTTGACCTGTCTACAGCTTCATAGTTTAAGGTGCCTCATATTCACCGGGCACATTGCCGCAGACCGGAGCCAACGAATGTACCTGATTGCTGAACTCGCGGAATGCGTCGGCCTTTCCCGCAGTACCTTGCTCTACTACGAAAAACAGGGGCTGATTGCAGGGAAAAGACAGGCTAACGGTTATCGAATCTATAGCGAAAAAGACGCTCAGCGGTTACGGCTGATTCAGAAACTGCAGGCAGGCGGGCTCACGTTGAAAGAATGCAAGGCCTGTCTCAATAGCAGGGTGGATCGCTCCTTGCTGTTAAACCGCCTAAAACAACTTGATGAGGATATCGTCCGAAAGCAACAGTCCCGCCAGTTGCTGGCTGCAATGCTTGGTGAAGGAGAACTCAAGGCGTGGCATCAATCCCTGGATGAAGTGGCACCGGATGCTCACCTGGAGTGGTTAATGAATCAGGGCTTCACGGAAAAAGAAGCGCTCAGACTTAAATGGTTATCAAAAGACATGAACACGCACGAACACTATATGAACGACTTTATGCAGGTATTCGAAACACTGGACCGATGGGGACCCGGGTCGGAGCAGGATACGCTGAAAGCCCTGGCGAAGGTGCCGTTTAAACCTGCACGTATTCTCGACATTGGCTGTGGCAAGGGGATCGCAACAACGTTACTTGCAGCCCACACGACAGCACACATCACTGCCTTGGACAATGATGAGCCTGCTTTGACACGCCTTGTCGAAAGGGCTCAGGAAAGTGGAGTGGCTGATCGCATCGAAACAGTGTGTGCCAGTATGACCGATTTATCCTTCGAGGACGGTAGGTTCGATCTGATTTGGGCAGAAGGCTGCGCGTACATCATGGGTGTCACCAGTGCCTTTGAACAGTGGCGTCGGTTGCTGGGGCCAAAAGGCGTCTTGGTTTTAAGCGATCTCGTATGGCTAAATGATGCACCGAGCCATGAAGCGTTGGCGTTCTGGGAGCAGGGATACCCCGATGCGACGACAGTAGCCCAACGTATTGAACAGGCTAATGAGGCAAGTTACTCGGTTATCGATACCTTTACCCTCAGTGATGTAGCCTGGCAGCGTTACATCGAACCACTCAAGGCGCGTGTTGATGAACTCAAATCAGTACTGCCTGATTCAGCAGCACTCAGAGATCTCGAAACGGAGCTGAACATTTATCGTCACCATCTGGGTGAATTTGGTTACCAGATGTTTGTGCTTCAAAGGTAATGCCATAACGGCAATAGTCAGGTTTTTCCCTGCTTTCGGCAGGGAACCTGCGCTTGCCTCAGGACCATGGATCCAGCATGACCTTTCCGACGACGCGGTTTTCTTCTACCAGCTGGTGGGCTTCTCGGATCTCACTCAACGGTAATACTTTGCCGATCACAGGTCTGATTTTGCCAGCGGCGAGCATCTCCAGATAAACTCGCTGGTCGTTCAGGCGTGATCCCCGAATCCCGAGAATCGTTGCTTCCTTGGCAACAAGATCCATGATACCCCAGGGCATGCCCTGTTGAGACATATCCCCACCGACCGGACAAATCGTGCCACCCAGACGTAATACGTCGTATGCCAGTTTTTGCAGTGCGTCGTTGCCGGTAAATTCAATCACATGCTCAACCCCCTGATTCCGGGTAAAGTCCATTATCGACTGGCAGGCTTCTTCGGGCCGGGTTGGATCAATAACAAGGTCGGCGCCATTGTCTAATAATGCTTGTCGTTTGGCTTCGCTGCGGCTGGTGGCGATCACTCTTGCACCAGCCAGTTGCGCCCATTGCATGGCTGCACTGCCCATGCCCCCGGTAGTGCCTGTTATTAAAATGGTGTCGCCAATAGAAACACGACATCGGTCTACAATAATGCGATGGCTGGTAGGGTATGACCAGGCGCCAGCCGCAGCATCCTCGTAACTGACTCCATCAGGTAGTTTGAACCAGTAGTTTTCAGGTCGCGATACAAACTGGGCGTTACCTCCGGCCATCACATGGCCCGGATAATCCAATCCTTTGCTGAGATTGCCGAAACCACGGATAGCGTCCAGGTCACCGACTTTTTCCGGATGCACCAGCCCTAAAACCCGATCGCCAGGTGTAAACAAGGTGACCTGCTTGCCGACAGCAATCACTTTCCCTGCTGCTTCTCGTCCTAACTGTTGTGGCAGTGGGTACGCTTTTCTGCCGGGAAGTATCGGGCGATTCTGTGTCTTTTTCATCAGGCTGCCATTACGGTACTTGATATCCCAGCCCGATACAGCAGTACTCATAACTTTAACCAAGAGGTCGTGTTCGCCCATCTCTGGCATTGGGTAATCATCAAACGTCAGGACATCCACATCACCACAAGATTCAATTCGCACCGCTTTCATCGTATTCATGTTTGGCTACTCCAAGTGATATTTAGAGAATAGGGTATTCATCGGCTTTTGTGCCTGCACCGGTGATGGACACACGTTAGGTGTCAGATAAGACAGGTAAATCACCTTGTTCCACGGTATAAGGATTAGCTATTATCGTTTCAGCACCTGATGTGTATGACACTTAAACAATAATGAACACATTACGCGTAAAAACAGGGAGTGTTATTCATGAATGTGGTCGTTCTGTACTCCGCAGGCCATCTGGGCAGCGCAGTGATTATGAACAAGCTATTGACCATGCCGGGGGTTAATATTGTCGGTGTCGTCAAAGCCCAACCCTTAACGCTGTCTCTGCAAGGGCGCACTCGTGTCATCAATCATCTTAAAAAAGTCGGCTGGAAGTTCGCCTGGCTACTCTTCTGGCAACGTTGTATTCAGGTGCTGGGCTACCTCATCACACTGTTATTCCCCTTTTTGCGTAAACGACTAAAGCCTGCCTGGAAAATCGCGGTGGATCATAATATTCCTGTATTCCATTGCGGCAATATTAATGATGAATCTTGCCAGGCATTTATCCGGCAACTGCAGCCTGATCTGCTGATTTCGGCTTATTTCTCACAAATACTGAAAAAAGAGATACTTGCTCTGCCAAAACTCGGTGTATTGAATGTTCACCCAGGCTGGCTTCCCGTTTACAAAGGGGCGATGGCTTATTTCTGGGTGTTGAATAACGGGAGTGACCGGGGCGGTGTGACTGTTCACTGGATTGATGAAGGGGTAGATACCGGTGAAATCCTGGCTCGAAAATCGTTCAAACTAAAAGCCTACGCCACACAGGAAAGTGTTTTAATGTACACCGCTGTGATCGGTGCAAAACTGCTGGGTCGTGTGTTGAAACGCTTAATCGCTGGAACAGATCCCAAACTACACACGGTCAATATCCATGATGAGGATGATATCTACTACCCGATGCCGGGTGAAAAACAGTTTGAATCGTACTTTAAACAACGTCGCTTTTTTAGAATACGAGATGTGTTGGCTGTGCTTGTAATGAAAAAGTACCGATGAAAATATCACTAATTACCAATAAGATGGTAATTTCAACTCTTTTTGAAAGAGGTACTTCGGATTACGGTAAAGAAATAGGGAGTGACAATAGTTCTGCTAGTCAGTGCGTATTAGATATAGTCACTTCTATTTGCTGAAGGTATATCGACAAAATCATCAGCACTTCCGCCACCCATAAGTGTTAAGATTTTTGAGTGAGGTCTATCACAAAAAAGAATTCTTCCTGGGTAGTAGTAGTCACTGTCACCAATTAAAGAGAAATTATTTTTCTCATAAAAAGCGCTAGAATCATCACATGCGCTTCGAAGAATTATACTGTGGATATTATTGTATCTTGCCATATCCACAACACAGGATACTAACTTGGTTCCAAGACCTTTTCTTTTTGCTGTTGGGGCAATAGCCAGTAATTTTATTTCAAGTATGCTGCCAGGTCCGGTTGGTGTTGGATAAAACTGGTTTTTCTTATCCTCAACATGAGGGCCAAAATAAATCATACCTTCAAGGTTTTTATTGCTCATTGATGTCATTAGGAGAATGCCACTTTTATCATCAGTTGGTAAGGCGGAGAAAGATTTTTCAGGATCATATATCTGATATAAAACCGTGTTAAGTGCATCAGTAAAATCACAGTCTAGTAATGACTGTGTATAAATAAGTCGGGATAAGAAAAGACCATCATAAAGACAATGTTCTAACCTATAACCACTTGCCTTTATGTCACAGTAAAGCTTGCTTGATAGTTTCATTTGTCTTATGCCTAAAAAGTAAATTATATGTGATACGACACCTTAATTGAAAAGATCAAAAGCTTAGTTTGGTATCTCAAGCAGGAATATCGGACACCTCTACTTGAATAACATAGCCTTTGATCTCTGTTTTAGAATTTCACTAAAAAAGTGATGTTTTATACTGCAATTTCTGATAATACGTGATCAATTGCCTCTACAACTGCTTCTGTTTTTTGGATGTCTAGCGCATCGGGATGAGGCTCCGCAAACTTACCGATATCGTTGTCAAAATAGAGGCCGGAAGCGGTTGCAAATTCATCGGAAAGCGCTGCACGGCACAGGATGTTTGCGCCAATGGCGATATCGCCTCCTGCTACACCGAAGCCTTCCTGTACCATCTTGCTGCCAAGCATCGAACCGGGATTAATCGCAACAATCATCGGCCCTTTATCCTTCAGTGACAGGGACGTATAGCGCGACCACATTGTGAGCGCCAGTTTACTTTGCGCGTAAACAGTGAAGTCGTCGTTTAGCTGGATGCGTCCGGCGAGTGCTTCAATATCAACAGGAGACTGTGCCGCTGATGAGAGGTTGATTACCCGGGCGGACGTACCCAACACTGGCATCAGATGCTGCATCAGCAGGTAAGGGGCAAATGTATTGACCGCAAAGCGCACGTCAAGCTGATCCTGCGTGATGGGTGCGGAAGATCGAAAAATCCCGGCATTATTTATTAACACATCCAGCTGGTTGTGGTGTTCGGTAATCGTTTTGGCCAATGTCACAACATCAGCCAGACGTGATAGGTCGGCCAGATAGCTTTCAACACGCCCACCACCCGGTAGTGTGGCAAGTGAACGCTCCGTTTCCTCCAGTTTGGCGGGATTACGACCATGCAGCAGAACATGGTGCCCCATGGAAACTAATTGCCTGGCGGTGGCCAGCCCGATGCCATCTGTGGATCCCGTAACAAGAATCTTCTTTTTCATGGTTTTTCCGTTATCTGTTTTCATTCAATGCAGGATGTTTTGGTTTGGATAAACGGCTACGGTTTAGGTTTATTCAGTCAAACAACCTGATGCATTTCATTGAGCGTGAAGTTTGCCACGGCACCTTCGGTTTCTTTCATATACGCCTTGAGATGATCGTTGTTCATGTGGATTTGCCACAGGGCGCGTGATGCCCAGTTTTCATAGAAAATGAAGACTTCCGGTGTTTCATTGTCCTGATGAAGGTCATATTGCAGGCAACCGGTTTCCTGACGGGTAGGTTCAATCAGTTTGAACAGGGCGGCTTTTACCCTGTCGACCTCACCTGGCCTGGCTTCAATACGGGCGACGATGGTTAATGGTTTGCTCATCTTGATACCTCAAAACGGTAGCTAACTGAAAATGTTGAATAAGTGAATAACCGTTATGTAAGAGGACAACACCTGTTTACCACCATCCATCGATGGGTATGGATAGCCCGTCGATAGACAGTGGCAGTTGACGCTAAAAACCTTCAAGGACTACTTTTCCGACGGCCTGATTGCTTTCAATATGCGCATGCGCCTGCTTGAGGTTGGCGGCATTAATGATGCCGTAATTTTTACCCAGCGTCGTTTTTATCATGCAATCATCAATGAGTTTGGCCATGGCATTGAGTAAATCATGTTGCTTTTTCATATCCCATGTCTGGAACATAGAGCGGGTGTACATGAACTCCCAGTGCAGGGACAGGGATTTCGTTTTGAGTTTCATAATGTCGAGACGGGCTTGAGGGTCGTCTATCAGTGCCAGCTTGCCCTGCGGCGCCAGTACCTCAACCAGTTGTTCAAAGTGCTGATCAGTGTGGGTGAGACTGATCACATGGCTGACATCCTCAATGCCCAGATCCTGGAGTTGTGGCAGTAATGGCTGGTAATGGTCAATTACATGATCGGCGCCCAGTTCTCGAACCCAAGCCTGGCTTTCCTGGCGAGAGGCGGTACCAATCACCGTGGCATTGGTGAGTTTGGCTGCCAACTGAGTCAGGATAGAACCGACGCCACCGGCTGCTCCCATAATCAAAATACGTGGTTGTGGGCTGGCAGTTTCTGCGTGTTCACCCTTGCCGTTACCAGACAGCTGCGGCATAAAATCAAGACGGTCAAACAGCAATTCCCAAGCGGTGATTGTGGTTAACGGCATCGCTGCTGCTTCTGCGTTGGATAAGGATGTTGGCTTCGTACCAACAATACGCTCATCCACTAACTGGTATTCGGCGTTGGAACCTGCACGGGTAAGATCCCCGGCATACCACACCTCATCACCCACCTTGAACAGCTCAACCTGATCACCGACCGCAACGATTTCGCCGACAGCATCCCACCCCAGGATTTTGTATTGGCTAGCTTCCGGAGAGACTGCAGCACGTATCTTGGTATCTACCGGGTTAACCGAGACGGCTTTTACTTTCACGAGTAGGTCTCGTCCTGATGCCTGGGGTGTCGGCAATTCAATGTCGACTAATGCATCGCTATGATCAATGGGGCTGGCTTGCAAATAACCGATGGCTTTCATGTTAGGTTCTCACTGTCATCTATTAGCGTTTGGTCAGGATTTGTCTCTCTGTGGAACTATTATTGGTCAGTGTATGAATGGTATAAACGCGGTAATGCTTTAAACATATTCAAAATATTTTTGATAATGAATACCGGCGATCTCACCCTTTTCGTTCATACGGCTGACAGTGGCAGTATCACCCGTGCAGCCGAGCAGCTGGATCTGTCCACCGCGGCAGCGAGTGCCGCACTGAAGCGTCTGGAAAAACAACTTCAGATACAGCTCTTTATTCGATCAACACGACAGTTACGAATTACTGCAGAAGGTGAGCGGTTCCTGGCTTACTGCCGCGAAGCCTTGAACACCCTGGAGGCGGGCAGGGTGTCTGTGCATGCCCTGGAAGGAAAAATAGCCGGTGAATTGCGGATTTCTGTGTCGTCAGATCTGGGGCGTAACCTGCTTTTAGACTGGGTTGACGAAATCATGGAGGAACATCCTGATTTATCGATTAACGTCCTGCTGGGAGACTCGATTGCAGATTTTTACCTGGATCGTGTGGACCTGGCTGTTCGCTATGGCAACCAGTCCGATTCATCAATGGTTGCTTTCAAACTGGCATCCATTGAGCGGATCCTTTGTGCTTCCCCGGCGTATCTCGCAAGGTTTGGCATGCCTGTAGAACCTAATGATCTGCGGCATCACAACTGTTTACTCTTTCAACTCAACAGTCGCCTGAATGATGTCTGGGAATTTACCGGTAAACGAAATGAGAAACAGGAGCCATTTAGCATCAGGGTCAGCAGTAACCGCTGCACCAATGATGGAGATGTTGTACGGCGATGGACCATTGCAGGGAAAGGTATTTCCTTTAAGTCAAGACTGGATATGGCCGCAGACCTTCGTGCAGGACGGGTTGTGAGAATATTGCCTGAGTATCAGTCGCCGGCTGTGGATCTGAATCTTATCTGTCCGACCCGTCAGCAGATAACACCGGCGGTATTGTTGTTAAGGGACAGACTCAGGGATAAGTTTGCAGAATGGTTAAAGTGAGAACAGGACAATAGCGAACCAGCATTTAAATTCGCCTGGAGAGTCACACAGCTACAGTCCATGAATATAAAAATCGAACAACTGATATTTTTCCGTGCTACTCAATGACTTCATTTTCTTTATGTTATTCATTGAAATCTGTTCTGGATCAGGGCACTTACTCAACAATTGTTCCAGGTGTGCTTCCCGAAAGGATAGGGGGATCGGTTAGTTAAGTTCTCAGCATTATCCGGATCGCTATCGGCAAAACAGTACTCAGGATGGAAACTGGCCCGCTGGTATTGACCTTTTCAGCCACCTCGCTGAAGTTGGAAATTGGTAAGATCCAGAAACAAGGTATAGTCCGTGAAGCCGGACAGTAAGATGATCTGAGGAAGTAATTATGGACACCTTCTTAAGGGAGTAAAATCACTCTCTGAGGTGACCAATGACTACCAAGAAAAAACGTAAATATCATTCACCGGAATTCAAAGCCGAAGCCCTGAGGTTGGCCGAAAAAACCAGTATCCCGTCAGCAGCCAGGGAGTTGGGATTGCAAGAGTCCCAGCTCTACGCATGGCGATCCGCAGCGCTCAGAAAAAAGACGGTCAGTGAGCGAGAGTCTGCGTTAGCGACTGAGGTTGCCAGACTCAAGCGCCAACTGGCGGTGCAGGCTGAGGAGCTTGAAATTCTAAAAAAGGCGGCCACCTACTTCGCAAAAAACCAAAAATAGAGCGCTTCCGCTTTATGCTCAGGAACAGGAGCCGGTTTTCTCTGGTCAGGATGGCTTCTGTTCTACGAGTCTCGCGAAGTGGGTACAACCGCTGGGAAAGAACCCGCCATAAATCCAGTCATCGCGCTGTCAAACAGCAGCTTCGTGACGGGTTGATTCTGGAGGCATTTCGGAGGAGTAAGTCTCGTTCAGGTTCTCGTCGTATCCAGAAAGACCTGGAGGATGCTGGTCAGCCTTGCTGTATCAAAACCGTTCAGGACAGCATGAAACGACAGAGTCTTGTTCCCAGGGCCGCTCGTAGATTCAGGGTCACGACTGACAGCAAGCACACGTTGCCTGTTGCGCCTAACCTGCTCAAGCGTGACTTTGTAGCCACAGCGCCTAACCAGAAATGGGCCGGTGATATCACCTATCTGCAAACCAGCGAAGGTTGGCTGTATCTGGCCGTTGTCATTGATCTGTTCTCACGTCGAGTCATAGGCTGGTCCATGGGAACCACAATGAAAGCTGACCTGGTGTGTGATGCATTGAACATGGCGCTCTGGCGCCGACGGTTTCCTGCTGGTGTGCTATTTCATAGCGATAGAGGCAGTCAGTACTGCTCTCAAGTATTCAGAGACATGATCGAGAAAAACGGCTGCCATCAGAGTATGAGCCGTAAAGGCGACTGTTGGGATAACGCTTGCGTAGAGAGTTTTTTCCACTCATTGAAAGTTGAGGCTATACATCATGAGCCAATGATGAATCGGGCGCAGATGCGGCAGGCGGTGTTTGAATACATTGAAGTCGATTACAATCGAACCCGCCGACACAGTTCATTGGGGTATATGACTCCCATGAATTTCGAGTTGGCAAAAGCAGCTTAGGCCGATGTCCATTTTTACTGAATCAGATCAAGAGTGGAGTCTCCAGTAATGTCGTTTTAATTTCATTGGCCGGTGCTTTATTAACAGCGTCAGCTCCTACTGTAAATTATCCAGAAGAGCGTCTGCATTATTTGCCTGGCTGACGGTAATACGTATTTGTTTCTGGCGACGGGGTTTTGCTGCCCAAGGATACAGATTCAGGGCAATGACAACATCATTCATCCACTGCTAAATACTTTCCACTTTCTTTCAACCTGCTATTTAGAGTGAATACTATACATCTTTCCAATAAACGACAAACTATCCTTTTTATGTATTTTACAGGGATATCATGGATTTAAGATGTAGATCGAAATAAGTGAATACATTCCTCTGGTATTTCAATCTGTAATAGAAGAATAAATTCGGAAGGTTTCCTTCCCATCTCATGTACGTGCTGTGCAAATGCCTCTACGACCTCTTTATCCCTACCATGTCTATAGAAATCTGGATGGACTGGATTATAGGAAAGCAGCTCTCTGCGTTCCTGACAATCCATGAGATATTCGATACGAGTTATGAGTGAATCATTTAGTAACAATGAGTTTTCGCCTGACACCGGACAGTTCGGCACTCTCCACTCTGTTGTGCTTGTTGGCTTGATATTGATATCAATTGTATGCCGCGCCTCTTGAAGATGGTGAAGAGCGCAGGGGCTGTATTTTTGATTCATATTGAACGCCTCCAAAAACTCTTTGAGTTTAAGAATGTTGTTAAAGTCCCCTAAACGCGGTAAACCATTCCCATTCACAAGATATCTATTAACACCAGAAACCATTGAGCAAAGTCGCTTATATTTCATCACATCTTTAACTGCATAAGGAAAGTGGTTGATGCTCGCTTCTCTACCAAATGCCCTTGGTTGCCAGGTTGCGCCTTCTATATCAATGATAAATCTAAAAAGTAATTCAGCATTTCCATTGAAAGCGGGTATCAAGTCTATTTGTTTATGGCCAGAACATCCTTTAAAATCTGACTCTTTAGCTATAGGGTGAATAAACACATCCGACATCTTATAAAAATCCCATCTCACGGTTTCATTATTTATTTCCAGCGTGAATTTTTCATGCATTTTGTAGGGGGTTGTGATAATTTCAATGACGTCATCATCACGAAATACTTTAAATTGCATTGATCCAATATTATAGTGAAGTTTTAATTTATCATAATCTATATCTGGCAGTTCAAATTTGACATTCATCTTTCCAAGAAGTCTTACAGTTTTGATTTTCCAACGTCTTAATCTCGATTTGGCATCATAATCACTTATCCCAGGGCCGGTTGAGGACAGTCTGTCGCTATCACAAATCCAGTATTCCAGCTCCTCACCAAATCTGACATCATCCTTATTAAATAGATCTTTTTTATCTAATGAAATTGGCTTTTCCTCAGATTCTTTTGTTGATTGTTTTGAAGAATATGGAGTAAAAAGAATGTCACATATGGTAGAAGGAATAAAATAATCCAGTTCATAACGCTCCAGCATCTCTATGGACAGTGTTTCATCATCTCCATCTATGTATTTACCTTTATTTTGACTCCAAAAAAAATTATTAAAAATGTTGAATACACTTTCTGGTCGTAATACGTCATCAATAAACATAATATCAGGTATTACGATTTTTGCCTGCTCTAGAGAGATAAGCCATCGTTTTATTTGCTTAGGTTTGAGATAAAGAAACACGTAGGGATTCTTAATTTCGGATATCGCTAGATTTGCATCCAAATATACCATTTGACTCAATTTCACATCAATATTATTAATCATGCAACAGCTCAACAATTTCACGATGAACTGACAGAGTTCAAGACAGTACCCGAATGATGAGTCAGATAAAATTCGCATCCAGCGTGTATAACGCCAACAACCAAAATCAGTGATATCTTGATATAATTTAACATAACGACTTCCTATAATTTTATGTACAATTTGGCTCAATCGAGTAACAAACAAAGAGCGACTCGTCGAATCATCGAATTCAAATGGATAAGATGCAAATCTGTCAATATCACTGCAGTGGAGTATGAGGTTTTTGGTATTTTGCCCTTTGATTTTTCTGGTAACAACAAATAGCTCTAGAATAGCATTCACCAAATCTAACATTTTGAGGCCGTCGGATGTAGTTCTTAAATTTTGTAATTGCGGGAAACCGTCTTCCATTTTGCATTCAACGTCTACAAATGTTGGAGCAACCGGAACAGCGCCTGCCGTCTGATAAAATTTGGCAATAGTTTTTTTAGCCTGTTCTTGATAGTAGTCCGTTTGCTCATAATCAGTATCTGTAAGACTGACTAACTTGGCCTCTCGCCTCGAAAGGGACAGCTCTGACAGCATTGAATCAGCTAGTTGTTGATCTCCTGCTTTTCCAGAATAAACCTGGGTTTCTCTGAAACCAGATTGAAGCGATGGTTTATCGATCTGGTGTTTTTTGAAAACGGTTTTTTGATCAGCAATGCCTGTCGCGGCTGTGAGTTTATCCATATATGAAAGAGAATGGTTGAAATAATAAGGTTAGAGGTGCTCCGATGCATTAAAGTTCTCAATCTTCAAGATTAACTGGTTATTTTTGTTAACTATCACATAGCTCTCTTCAATAATTTATATCCAGAATTGCTGACAAGTTGGCAGTATGCTTTTTATGATTAGTCTCCAAAGTCATAGAACTAGCCAAGAGGATATCAGCGGATTTTCATATTAATTGCATGTCTAGACTGGACGGCTATATAGCTACAACTCACGAATATAAAAAATTGAACAACCGATACTTTTCCATACTACTTAATGACCTCATTTTATTCATGTTATTGAGTGGAATCTGTTCTGGATCAGGGTACTTACTCAACACCTGCTCCAGTTGTTCTTCTCTAATAATATGCAACAACGGATACGGGGACCGGTTAGTTAAATTCTCAGCATCTTCCGGGTCACTACCGGCAAAACAGTAGTCAGGATGAAAACTGGCCAGCTGGTACTGTCCTTCCCAGCCATTTCGCTGAAGCTGGAAAGTGGCAAGATCCAGAAACAGGGTATAGTCCGTAAAATCGGACAGTATGTGCGGAACTACAAGTAGCGTCGTTTCAATTTCTTCAGCTGGTGCTTTATCAATCCGCAACAGCTCCTGCTGTAAGTCTTCCAGTAGCGTATCTTCGTTATCCGCTTCACTGACGGTTATGCGTATCCGCTTCTGGCGACGGGGTTTTGCAGCAAAAGGACACAGATTCAGGCCAATCACCACATCATCCAGCCACTGCTGAACCGTTTCAACTTCCTTCATCCTGTTCTCCTCCTGCAGCATGAATACGCCTGAAAACAGTGAGGCTGGCAGCACATCAAGCCCAGCGCCCACCATGTCTGACCCGAGCTTACATTAAAATTCTACTGTCGTACGTATAATTCTGTAGCAAAAAGCCTTCAGAACCTTTCGTTCATACCGTATCCTTTGCCGCGATTACGGACAGTTATACGACCCTGCCCGCAAGAACATCAAAAAGACTGACCAAGGAGTACACCATGACTGTGCGCACTTTCGCACGTTCCGTGATTGGCCTTGCCGTTGCGGCGGCAATCAGTGGTACAGCGGTCGCTGAAGGCGTTGTTGATAACGGCGTGACCTTTACCATTGGCGGCGCATATACCGATTTCGACAGCTACCGTGGCCTGGATAACAAATGGGCACCGGAACTGGGTATCGGCTACCGCTACAATGACCGTTTCAGCGTCGAAGGTATTTATTCCGAATTCAAGACTGACCAGAAAGGTGGCAACGATGCCCGTCTGAGAAATTACCGTCTTGATGCATTCTACGATCTTCAGCCTTTCTCTGGCGGTGTGACCCCTTACGTCGTTGCCGGTATCGGTGAACTGCACGAAAACCTGCAGCACGCCAGCGACCGTGAAGACACCCGCATGAACATGGGTGTGGGTCTGCGCAAGGCGCTGACGCCGAACCTGTCTGTCCGTGGTGACCTGCGTGCTATCCGCAGCCTGGACTACAACCAGACAGAAGGCATGATGAATGTCGCCCTGACCTGGACCTTTGGTGAGCCGGCGGCACAACCGGTTGAGGCCGTGGTTGAAGAAACCATCGTTGAAGAAACCGTTATCGCACCGCTGGACAGCGACAATGATGGCGTACTGGATGCCGACGACCTCTGCCCGGGTACTCCGGCAGGCGCCACCGTTGACGCCACCGGCTGTGTACCACAGGAAGAAATTGACCTGCTGGTTGAGTTCGATTTCGATTCCGACAACATCACTGATGGCGCCATGACCCGTATCGCTGAAATGGGTGAATTCCTGCAGCGTTATCCGGAAGTCGCCATCCGTGTTGAAGGCCACACTGACGACAGCGGCCCTGCAGTTTACAACAAGTCTCTGTCTCAGCGTCGTGCCGATGCCGTTCGTACCGTGCTGATTGAACAGTACGACATTGACGGAAGCCGCATTGAAGCTGTTGGTGTGGGTGAGGAAGATCCCATTGCGGATAACAGCACTCTGGCTGGTCGTAAGCAGAACCGTCGCGTAGTCGCAGAAGTTCTCTAAACGACATAGGCTGTTCATCACGAAAAGGCTGGTTAAACACCAGCCTTTTTTTATGGGTGCCAGTAATCCCACCAGCAACAAAACTGTTTAATATATTCAACAACCGCTATGCTCATGACGTCCCGACACTGAGCCCAATGATAATAACCACAGGACGTTTCAGTATGAGCACCTCGATCAGCGACATTGTTTTCTTTGATCACTCTACGGCTGAAAAAGAAACTATCAGGCATCCGAGGAAAAACGGATAAACGGCAATCCACTACAAGCTGTCGTCAATCATTACTCGGATAGCAGTAACCAGTTTCACGTTGGTATCTGGGAATCAGAAACCGGTTGCTGGCATGTACAGTATACCGAACACGAGTTTTGCCAGATTCTGGAAGGTGTCTCCATTGTTCGTGATAAAAACGGCAGCGAACGTACATTGAAAACAGGCGATAACTTTGTGATTCCCGCAGGCTTTGAAGGCGAATGGGAAGTGGTGGAACCCTGCAAGAAAATCTATGTTATTTTTGAGTCTTTCAGTTGAAAGGTCATGCAGGCTGACCTGATGCGATTAAACTACGTGAACATTAACGTTTTAATCTGGCAGCCGTGGTGAAAAACAGACATTTATACTGTATCGCTCTTGTTGCAGTGACAGCTTCCGCCAGCCCTCCTGACTGGGAGGGCCTGTATACTTATGGTCATGAAGTTAATGGCTTTAAGCCCTGTGGTAGTCGTCTGGAGTATTGGGTCAACAGTTCGACCGAGATAGATCATCAACTACAGGATTTTGTCAGGCAACATACCTTAGATATTTACCAGCCTGTATATTTTCGCTTTCGTGGATCACTCAGCATGGAAAAAGGTGACGGGTTTGCTGCTGACTATGATGGATTAATACATATTCAGGAAATCCAGATTCTCACGGAATATGCCCCTATTCATTGCCAATGAATGCATCATGTTGAAATACGCTCATTCGCTTTACATGCCTGACCAGGTTTATAAGCGAAGTAGTCATGTTTTTTGGCATCGCATAGTCTTTTCTTACAGAGCAGAAAGTGCTGTGGCAGCACAAACCGCTAATCCTCTGGTCATCTGGTCCAGTGACAGAGAAGGTTCATCACCATGCAGCGTCTGTTCAGGGAGCAGGGGCAAATGTATGAAACCAGCCCTGACAGCACTATCGTGAAGCCTATGCATTACGCCATAGAACAGGTGGTTACAAACAAATGTCCCCGCACTGTTTGAAACCGAGGCAGGAATACACGCCTTCCTCATTTCCGCCACCATTTCCTTAACAGGCAAAGTACTGAAATAGGCAGCGGGGCCATCGTTCACTACGGGAGAATCAGTCACCTGATTACCCTCATTATCCACACAGCGAAAGTCATCAATATTAATGGCCACCCGCTCCGGCATGATGCCTTTTCGCCCCGGCGCCAGACCCACCATCAGTATGACGGATGGCTGATTGCTGGAGATGGCCGTCATTACGGTCTCTATCGATTTCCTGTGTACGACCGGAACAGTAACGGTTTGCACGACGCCGCCCTGCGGTAATTCAACCCCATCAAGCACCCTGATCACCTCCAGTGCAGGGTTTACTGACATACCGCCAAAGGGTTCAAAGCCACTGATTAATACTGTTTTCATAAATGTCACTCCACTCAAACAGGCATTTGCCTGATAGTCTGCAAACAATGTATGAGCAAAGTAGTACAAGGGCTGAATCGCAATAGCTAATAGCAGAGATTATCAATTACAGGCTCATTCCCGTTAAATCAGGTTGTCATAAACAACAGTGGCATGTCTTTAGTGTGAAAATGGTCAATTTCCAACCAGTCATTATTTGGTACATTGGTACATTGGTACTTAACTAAAACCTTGAAAGCCTTGGGAGTACAGGGTTTTAGCGACATAAGAACCACCGTGATTACACGCCGAGACAATAAAAACAAACATTGTCAAAAAAGGAGTTTGATACGATGCACAACACAGGACGTATGAGCAGGGGGCGATTATGGCTGTTAGCCATCGTCGTTTTACTGCAAGCCTCTCTTGCCCGAAGTTATGAACACATTATCCGCCTTGATGCCTCTGATGACCTGCAATACCAATTGCAGAATGCCTTCATAGGCGCCAAGCCAGACACACTGATTGAGCTTCCGGCAGGAACCTTCAAATTTGACGATGAAGTGGTACTGGACGTATCCCACGTCACCGTACGTGGTCAGGGGATGGACAAGACCATCCTCAGTTTCAAGGATCAACCGGCCGGTGCCCAGGGAATGCTGGTTCTGGCTGACGCCTTTACCATTGAAGATCTGGCCATTGAAGACACCGCAGGTGATGGTCTGCGGATGGAAGGCGCCAACGGTATCACCGTTCGCCGTGTCCGGGTTGAATGGACGAACAGGCCGGATGAAGAAAACGGCGCCTATGGTCTTTATCCCGTACTCAGTCAGAATGTACTGATTGAAGACAGCGTGGTGAAAGGCGCATCTGACGCCGGTATCTACGTTGGCCAGTCCCGCAACATCATCGTTCGCCGCAATGTTGCTGAATACAACGTGGCCGGTATCGAAATTGAAAACAGCCTTTATGCTGACGTTTATCAGAACGTGGCCAGGCATAATACCGGCGGCATCCTGATTTTCGACCTGCCGGGACTCTCTCAGGCAGGCGCTTACAGCCGGGTCTACGATAACGACATCTACGAAAACAATACGGGTAACTTTGCCCCCGCCGGCAACATTGTTGGCAGTGTGCCGGCAGGCACCGGTGTGATGGTCATGGCGACTGATCACGTCGAAATTTTCAATAACCGGATCACCAGCAACCGTACGACGGGTGTCATTATTACCAGTTACGTGGCGATCTCCGTGATCAATAACCTGCCGATACCGGACGGTTATGATCCTTTCCCGGAATTCATCAATATCCATGACAACCGGATCAACCGTCCCAAGGTGCCTTATTATGACGGCAGTGATGTCAACCTGTTGATCAACATCCTGCACATGAACAGCTTCAAAGTAGTGGGTGATGCCATTATTGATGGTTTGTTTGCCACCAGCCGTGAAGCGGCAGGTATCTGTTACCGGAAAAACTACCGGGACAAACTGAAAATCATTCCATCTGATTTCAGTAACATGCAGTTGGCCAACAACAATAACTGGTATAACGATGCGCTTGGCATCCCTGGAGGTCCGGTCGACAAAAACCAAAAGCCATTTAACTGCCAGCAGCCGGCACTGGCTGAAGTGACCCTGCAACCCTGGCCGCCAGTACCGGCACCGGGTGAGGATGGTTACACGGAAGAGGAAATTGCCGCACTTTGCTCCTCCACAGGAACAGGGGTTAACTGGGCAGCCGCAGTCGTTGATTGCCCGAGCCTGTCTGACTACCGGCTGTTTGCAGATGCCAGCGATCCCACAACCAACAGCAACGGTGGTTTCCCCTATGATCTGACAACCCCCTTGTTCTCGGATTACACCAACAAGTACCGCTTCATCTTCCTGCCGCCAGGCACTCAGGCACAATATGCCGAGACCGGTCCGCTAACCTTCCCGTTGGGTACGATTATCACCAAGACCTTCACCATTCCGGCAAACGCCGCACAACCCGGTGTTAACGAGAATGTGATCGAAACCCGTCTGCTGATTCGTCGTGAGGACGGCTGGGAACGTCTGCCCTATATCTGGGAAAAAGACATGAGTAACGCCTACCTTGCCCTGGGCGGTGGTCGTGAAATGGTCACGTTCGTGGATCTGGAAGGTGAAACCGTCACTACGTCGTACGGTGTGCCGAATGCCAACCAGTGCTCCAGTTGTCATGGCAACAAGGGGCAGGATCTGCCTGTTGGCCCCAAAGCCAGTTTGTTGAACAAAGCTTATACCTATGCTCAACAACTGGGACTTAATGGCAGTATGAACCAGCTGGATGCGATGGCATCACTGGGCTTGCTGGCAGGTTCACCGGGCTCGGCAGCGGCACCGAAGACACCGGTGTGGAATGATCCCACCACCGGCAGTCTGGAAGCACGGGCCAAGGCATACCTGGATGTGAACTGTGCCCACTGCCACGGTGGCGGCGGGCGCGCCTTCGGTACCGGCCTGCTGCTGAACGAGTTCCTGCCTGTGGATCGCACTTACGGCTTGTGCAAAAGCCCAGTGGCTGCAGGGCGTGGTTCCGGTGGCCTGAGCTACGATATCGCACCGGGTGATCCCGATAACTCCATTCTGGTTTACCGGATGGCCTCTAACGATCCGGCAATCCGTATGCCGGAACTGGGCCGCAGCACCGTCCACAAGGAAGGTCTGGCACTGGTGCGCGAGTGGATCAGCAGCCTGAATGGCACCTGCGAGGCGCCACAGCCTCAGGCGATGCTGACCGGCAACCCGTAAGCCTTTCCACCTACCCTTCATACGACAGTGACAATGCTTATGTATTGTCACTGCCATCATGCCTATTTTGTTCGGTCATTACCTAGTGCGCTGGAACCATCGTCTTTGCTAAGTTGTGGACACTTGGGAATAACTGAGACCAAGAGGTAAAGTACTGATTATGACCCTGCAGACGGACAAACAACGTCGTATCGAAGCTGTGAAAGCGGCCTGCATGGTTGTATCCGGACTTTTCTTTACCATCGCTATCTGTGGCTTTTTCTTTTTTAGCCAGATCAGGCTGATGGTCTAAAACAACGACTGCCGGCCTGATCTGAAGCGCCGGCATGCTGAACTCCCACCAGAATTCTCTCACCCGGTCTCCAGACAGTCCGCCAGTCCCGGAAGGGGGTGTACTGTGAAACGCAATGATCTGCTCGCTATCTGCCTGGCGATATTCTCCATGTTCCTTGGGGCAGGCAATATTATTTTCCCGCCCATCGTCGGCCAACAGGCAGGTGAGTTTATCCTAGAAGGTGGACTGGGCTTCATGGCAGGCGATATCGGCCTGACTTTGTTGACGCTGGTCGGTGTTGCCATGGCCGGCGGCCCTGACAAAGTGACCCGCGACCTGCCGGGCTGGGCCAGCAAGACGTTCTGGATAGCCCTTTTCGCTGTTATGGGACCGGCCTTTGTCGTGCCCAGAAGTGCCCACGTTGCCTACGAGATCGGACTGCTGCCTTTTATTGATAACCCGGGTTCATTGACGCTAAACCTGTACGCGGTTGTATTCCTTGCCATCGCTGGCTGGTTTGCGATTAACCCCAGTCGTTTGATTGTCTCTGTCGGCAAGCAGATGGCACCTCTGCTGCTGTTAATGTTAACCGTCATTGCCGTTGCTACTCTCTGGCAGCCCCAGGGCGGCATCGAAGCGGCGACCGGCGCTTATGCCAGCAACGCATTCTCGGAAGGAATGGTGCAGGGTTATCTGACGATGGATGCCTTGGGGCCGCTTTGTCTTGGCTGGATGATTGCGCAACTGCTGAGAAATCATGGTGTGCGCAGTGATCGGGATATTGTTCGCTATAGCGCCATGGTAGGCCTGTTCGCGGCGCTTGGAATGGCACTGGTCTACAGCGCGCTGTTATACCTTGGCGCCACCAGCCATGGCGTTGCACCGGCAGCGACGAATGGCGCCCATATCCTGACCGCTTACATTACCGCACTGTTCGGCACATCCGGTACGCTGGTCATGGGTATTATCATTACCCTAGCCTGTCTGACCACCGCGATCGGTACGCCCAGCGCTTGCGCTGAATACTTCCATACTATTGGACCACGCTTCAGCTATCGCCAGTACATCATTGGTATCTATCTGGTTGCTGCCCTGGTTGCCACCCTTGGACTGGAGCAACTGATTGCTGTTTCCATTCCGGTTATGGTGATCATCTACCCGTTGGCGATTACCCTGACCATCATTGGCATGCTACGCCGTTGGATCAAGCATCCCGTACTGGTTACACGTCTGGTTGCTACTACCACGCTGTTATTCGCAGCCCTGGATGGGTGGCAGGCATCCGGCTTAATGCCGACCATGCTTAATACCTGGCTGACCGATAACCTGCCATTGTTTGCCCAGCACATGACATGGCTGGTTGCTGCGGGCATTGCCTTGATCGCTGGCGTACTTTACGGACGCATGAAAGCCCCCAAAAGCAATAGCAGCATCGCGGCAAAGATCTGAGCGGCTGAATAACATGATAAGCCGAGGAGCGTGACTCCTCGGCCTTCACAGCTCAATCAATAACTATCCACAATAATTTATAAACGATAAATAACGCTTAAAGCACAAACTGATCACCACCGTTCACTCAACCTGCTGATACGCCCTCTTTGAGATAAAAGACAATCGACATATAAAAACAATTTAACCGGCAATTATCTGGTTCAGGACGGCTTCACTGCATTCTGAGAAATAGGCGCTACAATAGCTATTTTGTTTCTCGGTCTCTGTGCCATGGGCACCATTGCAAGTCATCCCATTCGCGCCGGTTATGCACGCCGGGCGCTTGAGTACCTGCTGTCAGGTAGCGGCATACAGTTTGATGGCACAAATCCTTGGGATATTCACGTTCATGACCCCCGCTTTTATCCCCGCGTTCTCAGGCAACGGTCTCTGGGACTGGGAGAATCCTATATGGATGGCTGGTGGGACTGCGATCAACTGGATGCCCTGTTCCACAAGCTGCTACAACACCGCGCTGACCGGCTGTCGCATCGCAAACTTGGCTTTATTCTGGACTCGCTTAAAACACGCCTGTTTAATTTTCAAAACCGCCGTCGTGCATTTGATGTAGGAGAACAGCATTACAATCTGGGCAATGACCTGTTCTCCGTCATGCTTGATCCCAGTATGAGTTACAGCTGTGGTTACTGGAAAACCGCTACAACGCTCGCAGAAGCACAGGAAGCAAAACTTCGGCTTATCTGTGAAAAACTACAGCTGTCGCCTGGCATGACCCTGCTGGATATCGGTTGTGGATGGGGCGGGCTCGCCGAGTATGCCGCCACCCATTACGGGGTTGAAGTCACAGGTATCACTATATCCGACGAACAAATGACACTGGCCTGTGAGCGTACCCAACATCTGTCGGTCAGCATCATACTGAAAGATTACCGGGAAATGGACGGCCAGTTTGATCGCGTGGTTTCGGTGGGCATGTTTGAGCATGTGGGTGAAAAAAATTACCGGTTGTACATGGAAACCGTTCACCGGTTGCTGAAACCTGGCGGTTATTTTCTGCTCCACACCATTGGCAATAACACCACGACCCACGGTCGTGATCCATGGATTCACAAATATATCTTTCCTAATGGTGAAATTCCTTCACCAATACAACTGACCCGCAGCATTGAGCCATTGTTTGTTCTTGAGGACTGGCAAAACTTTGGCCCCGACTACGACCGGACACTTCTGGCGTGGCATGAGAATTTCAAACATCACTGGCCTGAACTGAAACCTGCCTACAATCAACGTTTTTACCGGATGTGGACGTATTACCTGCTGTGCTTTGCTGGTGTGTTCCGTGCCAGGGAATTGCAGTTATGGCAGCTGGTTCTGTCCCACGGAAGGCGCCCCAATCGGTACGACGCCGCCCGCTAGTAAACACTGCCCGTTCTCCCAAAATACTGTCGCGATCCGTAACTGCAGTGCAGAATAAACACTGCGGTTGTCCTGCATCACGGCGTTCGTCCGTCGCATCGTGATAATAGGGATATTTCCAGTACAACAATCAGAATCCATCATCATGCAACGCCTGTACACCCATGGCCGGGAGATCGTCATTGATACGGTCAAGGTCAGCCTGACGCTGTTTCGTATCATGATTCCGGCGCTTATTGTCGTCAAACTGCTGGAATCAGTCGGTTTTATTGAGATGCTTGCGACATGGATCAGTCCCCTGATGCAACTCATGGGTTTACCGGATGCCGCTGGCCTGATCTGGGCCACCACCATGCTGGCCAATATCTACACTGGCATGGTCGTATTTTTTACCTTGCCGGGAGACATCGGCTGGACACAGGCGCAGGTCACCATTCTGGGTACACTGATGCTGTTGGCCCATAGCCTGCCGGTTGAACTCCGGATTGCTCAGAGAGCAGGCTGTCGTCTGCTGACACAACTGGTACTGCGCATTGGTGGCGCAATTGCACTGGCGATACTGTTAAACCAAATCTACCGTTACGGTGGCTGGTTAGAACAACCGGTTACACGTATTTGGCAACCCGATGTCGTCGATAACAGCCTCAGCACCTGGGCGCTCACGCAACTTGAAAGCTGCTTTTGGATTACCGTAACCATCATGGTCTTGCTGACACTACTGAAAATTCTCCGCGCAATCGGGATTGAGCAGGCCATCAGTTATCTCCTGCAACCGGTTCTAAAAGTTTTGGGCATCAGTACCAAGGCAACCACCATTACCATTATCGGTATTACACTCGGGCTATCCTACGGCGGCGGCCTGTTAATTCGTGAAGCAGAAGGCGGGGAAGTGGATGCTGCGGATATCTTTGCGGCAGTCAGCCTCCTTGGGCTTTGTCATAGCCTGATTGAAGATACACTGCTGATTTTGCTGATGGGGGCTGACCTTTCCGGGATTCTCTGGGCAAGGCTGTTCTTTGCCGTCGTTGTTGTGGCCATCCTTGCCCGCTACCAACAAAAATGCAGTGTGGGATTCAGCCAGCGCTTCCTGGTCAATCCACCCAAAGCAGGTTTCTAACGTGTCCATTGGCAGGTTCAATGAACCTGTCATAGGCTGACATAGTCTTTTATCAAGGTATTGGTAATGGCAGTTAAGCAGTATAGCCGCCTTCTCCTTGGTCTCCTGGCAGTGCTAATAACCATGCAAATCATGGCAGCCCCAGCCGAGACTCCCGCCAACGGCATCATGAACCTGGCCCCCCCCAGTGTTCGGATGATCAGGGACTCCATGGAGCGGGTTCAGAAAGACCCTAACCGTTCGGAAGAGAGCCGGACACAGCTCACAGAGTTATACCAGCAAACCCTGCAATATCTCCAGGAAAGTGAAGAGAACAGTGCAGCACTGGCGTCGCTTCAGAAACGCTTGCTGCAGGCGCCTGCTGAACTCAGCAAGCTGAAGCAGCAACAGAAAGCACTGAAAACACCCACAGACGATGAATTGCAGGATGACTACAGCCGCCAGTCTCTGACAGCGCTTGAACGACAACTACAGGCTGGCCAGGATCAACAGCGAACGCTGCAACAACAATTAAGCCAGCTCAATGAACAGATCACCAATGAGCAGGCGCGCCCCGATACCTCACAAACCCAGATCGATGCCATTGGTACACAACTGGTACTGATGTCCGATGAGTTGGCAACACTGCTGAATAAACAGGATCAGCAACCCTTTCCCAAAACACGACAGCAGATGTTATTGGCCAAACAGGCAGCACTGCAAAGCAAAAGCCAGTTACTGCGTCAGGAGATACTGGCCAGCAGTACCATGCTCGACCTGATCACTCATCGTCGTGACCTGGTACGCAAGCAGCTGCAGATTCTCAATAACCAGATTGCGCTGATGCAGTCTGAAGTTAATCGCAAGCGCCGCCTGGTCACGGAAGAAACCATCGCCCATATCAGCAAAGTAACCGGTCAGGATAATCCCCTGCTGGCAGAGCAGTTACGACTGAATGCCGGGCTTGGGCAGGAGCTCCTGCAACTGAATGATCAACAGTCCGAGCTTCAGCAGGAAGATAATCGCATCAAAGACCTGCAACGGCGGATGCAGGATTTACAACAGACGATCGAACAACAAACCGCCGTTCTGGAGAATAACCCACTGCTGGGAAAAATTCTCAGGGAACAGCAACAGACGTTGCCCAAGCTGCGACTGTACGACGATATAGATACCACCATCAGTGATATACGGCTTAAGCAGTTTAGTTACGGCGAGCAGAGACAGCGACTCAGCGATCCGCAGGCAGTCATTACCACGCTCTTTCTGGAACATCAGATTCCAGCCGACCAACAGGCCAGCCTGCGCAAGGCTATTGCGGATCAACTCCAGACACGGCGGGATCTGTTGGATCGAATCCAGCGGGAACTGGGCACCCTGCTTTCCATCGCCATAGACCTGAAACTGAACCAGAAGCAGCTCCAGCAGAGCAGCCTGAAACTGGTCAAGTCACTGGACGACCAGTTGTTCTGGATTCCAACCAATCCCCCTCTGGATATGGATTGGCTACAAACCATACCCGCCGATATCCATGAACAGATTACGGCGTTGAATACTGGCAATATTCTCCCAGCCCTCTTCCAGGGCGCGCACAAGCGTATCCCACAAACCATCATCGTCCTGGCGATAGTGATGGTTCTGGTGATTCGTCGGAATACCATTCAACAGGCACTGACCGATTTATCCGGCAAAGTTGGTGATGTTCGCCATGACAGCATCTGGGTCACGCCTCAGGCTCTGTTTCTTGATGCGTTGCAGTGCGCCATCCCGCCGCTATTGATCGCGCTGTGTGGCTACCTGATTAGCCGGGCTGGCGGCACTTACGACAGTCTTCGTGAAATGGGCAAACTGCTTCAGATTACCGGTGGCTTCTGGTGGGTGATGGCCTTTGCCACACGCCTGCACTTGCCGGGTGGGATTGCAGAAACCCATTTCCGCTTACCTGTCGCATTTAACCAAAAACTCTACCAGGTGCTGAACCTGACCCGCTGGGTCATGGCGCCACTGATTCTGCTGGTCCCAATGCGGGAAATTAATGACGTGATCAGTCAGCTGCTGACCATGCTTGGCTGCGGATCACTCGGCATTCTTTTGTACCGGTTATATCAGCAGGTACCCAGTCTGTTTGGTTTCCGTTTTCTGGATAGCCTCATCTGGTTGTTTTTGATTGCCACTCCGCTGGGTCTGATCATTCTGATTTTGACAGGGTACTATTACACGACGCTTGTCATACTCGGCCATCTGGTTATCAGTCTGTTTGTGATTGGTGTCTGGGCACTGTTAAGGGCGGTTATAAAACGCGGAATCTATGTGGCCAGTCGTCGCCTGGCCTTCAGTCGTGCGTTAAGCCGACGTGAAGCCATGCGTGAAGACCGCGAGGTAGAGATTCCTAACCTGGATCTGGAAACGATCAACCGACAGACCATCCGCCTGCTCAATGCCTTCATGATTGCTTTGCTGGTATTGCTGCTCTATTGGGTCTGGCAGGACATGATCACCATTTTTTCTCGCATTGATGCCATTACCATTACGACTACCGGTACAAAAAGCGACACCTGGCAGTTAGGCGATATCATGACAGCGTTACTGCTGGTACTGGTGACCATGGTGCTGTCGCGAAACTTGCCGGGCTTGCTTGAAATTGCCGTACTGTCTCGCCTGCAGTTATCCCAGGGATCAGGATACGCGATCAGTACGCTGCTCAGTTACTCAATTACTGCGATCGGTGTTCTCAGTGTCCTGTCCACATTAGGCGTCAGCTGGGATAAGCTGCAGTGGCTGGTTGCGGCTGTCGGTGTCGGGTTGGGATTTGGCCTGCAGGAAATTTTTGCCAACTTTATATCCGGCATCATTATCCTGTTCGAACGACCGATTCGTATTGGCGACACGGTCACCATCGGCTCACTTAGCGGTACCGTGTCACGCATCCGGATTCGGGCTACTACGATTACGGATTGGGATAACAAGGAGATTGTCATACCCAACAAAGTATTCATTACCGATCAGCTCATTAACTGGACGCTCAGTGATCCGGAAACCCGTGTCGTTATCATGGTAGGCGTTGCCTATGGTTCCGATCTTGCCAAGACCCGCGAGCTGTTACTGCAAGCGGCACATGAAGAACCTCGGGTATTGAAAGAGCCTGCACCCTCTGTCTTTTTCTTGAGCTTTGGCGACAGTACGCTGAATCATGAATTACGCGTTCACGTAAAAGAGATGGGAGATCGCCTGATCACACTGAATGACCTGAATACCCGCATTGATACCCTGTTCCGCGAACATAATATCGAGATCGCTTTCCCGCAACGGGATATCCATATTCGCACCACCGATACACCGCCGTTCCACCAGGAAAAAGTGGTCAAACCACATAAACGCCCGCAGACGTCAAGCAAATCGACAGATGACGATCCCGGGCTGGATATTGGTTTCAGCGATGATGCAGAAACAACATAGTGACGGGTACAACAAGCCGCTTCTCTAATAGAAGCGGCCGTTGAACAGGGCAGAGGTGTTATCGGTTGAACTCAGGCTGGAGCAACCGGCTTCAGGTTTTGTCTGACTTCCGGGTTATCGCCTTTCCAGATCACGCTATCGATGAAGTAATGGTGCACATTGATGAACAGCGTGAAGAGAACATAGAAAAGGCGTGCGCCGGTTGACTCCGTGTCATAATTGATACTTTCATCCAGTATTGTTGGCAACCACTCAAAAAAGAGTGCGCCAAACAGCAGGGCCAACCCCCACCAGCGAGCCTGCTCAAGCCAATAACGTTTTCTCTCTTCACCTGCCGTACGCTCAATCTTGTTGTGCATATACACACTGCAAAACAGCAGGTACTGGAGGGAGTGAAAGAAAGGAATAATATAGGCATATTTAGGGTTATAAAAAACGGGTGCCAGCCAGATATAAGCCGTCATGAAGCCCATGATGGCTACATGGTTAGGTAGTTTTTCCTTTAGCCACACACGACGGGCGATGACACCGCAGCACATGACAAAACTGATGACTGCCAGCCAGACACTGGCCTGAATCATCCAACTGGGAATACTGAAATAGCCATATTTGATGCCCCAAAAATTAAACGCTGGCGTTTCTGGTAAAAAAAACAGAAAGTCGCTCTCATTGGGCCGGAATAATTGCATATAAGAACAGGCCCACAGCAGGTAGAGAGCTGTTTTGAACACCAGAATTTCCGCTTTCTTATAATAAGTACCACTGTTTGATGACGTTAGGATAAAACAACCAAAGCACTGTTTAACGTAATGCCAACCCACGAAGAAGAACATCGCATGAACCAGAATACGAACGAACAGAGCATCCTGTGTGATAACGGCGACGAGAGATAACAACATCAAGATTGCGGGCACAATAACACCGACCAGAAAGAAGCGCTTATCAGTTTTTATTCTGTCACGGTGATAACGATAAAAAATCTGATAACTGATCATGAAGTGAGGAAAATTAACAACAAATGCGAGATACCACATCAAATGCCAGAGATCGAAACTATTATAAAAACCCAAAAAGGCAAGCGTCGTCAGATAAACAAAGAACGCTATCCCTCCTACTAAAAGGAAATCAATTACAGGCCCATAGAAATAACCTGGTGTAGGCATCGCCGTTGCTTTCATGACATATCCCTGTCAATCACTGATGATTAGTCTTTCGTCACGTTATGGTCAGATAAAGACACACACTCCAGTATAGACAGGCATTGTTGTTATTTCCGGAGCATACACGTTATATCCTTTCAAACATCTCTGGGCAGTACTCATAAAGTCTATAGCCCTCTTTGCCACTCTTCTCGCAATACTATCCGTCCCGGATGTTGAATAGCAGTACGCACCTGATTCAATAACATTGCTTTATCCCTGCCAAGGGTTCCCTTTAACACCAGGTAGTTGGAGGCGTGATCACTGCGGAAAATTGTTTTCTTGAGCGCCAGGTGCTCCAGCAGGATTTCCATTTCCCGAAATAAGCCCGGTTGATCCAGTGGCTCAAACGCTCCGCCAAACCCTTGCTTAAAACGCTCCATACCAAGCGGAAAAGAGACAACCAGTGTGGAAAGGTACTCTGGTTGAGCCGCATTCATGAGGCGTGCAGAATTCAATGCATGCTGCTCGGACAACAATTGTCCCCCCAGACCATTCAAAATCATTACTGAACTTTTCATACCTGCCTGACGGATTTTTTCGAGAGCCTCCAAAGAGGAGTTCCAGGTTTCTCCCTTCTGTACCCGCTGCAGCACTTCATCGTCACCTGATTCACAACCGACATACATCAGGCTGAGTCCCATCTCACGCAGGTGCACCAATTCTTCAACGGTTTTGTGCTTCAGGTTTCTGGGTAAACAGTATGATGAGATACGTTGAACATTAGGCAAGTAGTGGTTGATAGACGCCAGTATCGCTTCCAGCCGCCTGAACGACAGTGTCATCGCATCACCATCGGCGAGAAACACCCTGTTAACCGGTATGCCGGCATTCGCTAACGCTTTCAGTTCCTGTTCAATATTCCTCTGAGGTTTTTGGCGGAACTTTTTTTGATCTGTCGTATACATCTCGCAAAACGTGCAACGATTCCATGAGCAACCATTCGTTACCTGAAGAATCAGTAACTTCCACTCACTGGGAGGACGAAAGACAGGCTCAATATAATGTGGAGACACGGTTTGCTCCTCAAGGCTCATCAGGTAATTGAAAAAGAAGCACAAGAGTACATGAAAACTTGTCTGCTTCAGTATTCGAATCGCGGATTTTCCAAAGGCTATAACGCAAACACCCGCCATGGCGGCGGGTGTTTGTCAAAGAACAGGTTTTATTCCTTAGACGTCAGCTGAAGCACCATACCATCACAACCACTGACAACAACGGTAGTACCAGCCGCCAAATCCGTTTCACTGCGTACCTTCCAAAAAGTATCACCGATTTGAATACGCCCCTGGCCATTCAATACGGGTTGCTCCAGAATAATCACTCTCCCTACCATCTGAACGGCGCGATTATTCAACTCGGGATGATCTGTCTGTTCGTTATAGCGTCGGAAGACTTTCCACCAGGCAACAGTCATCGCCAGAGCGCCAATACCGAACAGCATGAGCTGTACACCCCAATCCAGTGATGGTACCAGCCATAGTGCCAGCGCCATCAATGCTGACGCGATTCCCACACCAATCAAAAAGCCCGAAGCACCTAAGGCTTCCAAAGCAAAGAGCACCAGGCTCAGAATCAGCCAGTGCCAAGGTTGTAATGAATCCAACAAGCCCACGTTATTCTCCTTGTCGCATTAACTCTTGTGGGGCCCAGCGGACTGCAGCAGTTCTTTGACACCCGCCACAGAACCAATCACATCTGAGGCTTCCAGCGGCATCATAATCACCTTACTGTTCTCAGAGGACGCCATTTCTTTCAGAGCTTCTACGTATTTTTGAGCTACAAAATAATGAACTGCCTGAATATTCCCTTCTGCAATGGCCTTGGAAACAACGCCTGTTGCCTGGGCTTCAGCTTCCGCTAAACGCTCACGCGCTTCGGCCTCTCTCCTGGCGGCTTCCAGCTCACCTTCTGCTTTCAGAATTTGAGCTTGTTTCTCACCTTCCGCAACCTTTATTGCTGCTTCTCTGGCTCCTTCCGCTTCCAGAATCTGTGCACGCTTTTCACGTTCAGCTTTCATTTGGCGGGCCATGGCATCCACTAAGTCCTGGGGAGGAGAAATGTCGCGAATCTCTATACGGGTCACCTTGATGCCCCAGGGGTCAGTCGCTTCATCCACCTTTTTGAGTAGGTTTGTATTAATACGATCCCGGTTCGACAACATATCATCAAGTTCCATGGAACCCAGCACGGCACGAATATTTGTCATCACCAGGTTTTGCATGGCGCGACTTAAATCATTGACTTCATAAGCTGATTTAACCGGATCGTGAATCTGGAAGAAGCACACTGCATCTGTCGTCACTTGGGCATTGTCACTGGAAATGACTTCTTGGGGGGGAATATCCAAGACCTGCTCCATCATGTTCTGCTTGCGGCCGATCATGTCAATAAACGGAATCAGCACATGAAGCCCAGGACCAAGAGTGCGCGTAAACTTTCCAAAACGCTCCACTGTATAGTTATAGCCTTGGGGCACCATGTAGACCCCCTTGAATATGAATACGGCCACTACCGCCACAAAGACTATAGAAAACAGGTTTTCAAGTCCCATTCGTGATACCCCTCCACTCCAGAAGTTGTTTGCTGTTTGTTGGTGTCTTGTTTTGAAAGCTCATAGAAAATACTAACACACTAAATGGTAGTGTTCATGATATTGATATCCTGAAATGGGACTTATCTTATAAGGAAAAAAACAAAGTAAGTCCTCTTTGTCGAAAAATAATTAATTTGGTGAGATTGAAGGTTAAAAATAAAGGCTAGCGGTAGAGTTACCGCTAAATAAAAAATATTCAGTGAGGTGATTTGGTACTGCAGCCTAAGATTTTAAGTCTGATGCTGCAAACTACCAATTAATATATAGACTTTGTATTATTGTAATAGGCTATGTTATAAATAGCGTATTATTCAATATCACCAACAGTTGATATTCCCAATACGTCTCTTAGGTAATAGGCATACCACATTAATCCATAGCGGTTTAATGGATTAAGAGGACGCCCTGCTACTGCGTTTGCCTTGGCATAAGTTTCTTGATAGCTCATATTAAGGTAGCGCATTTGAAAGGCTGCAATGACTTCCCCTGTTCTGTCATGACCAGCGCGGCAATGTACAACAATCATTTGAGGTTTATCTTGAACGGTATTTATCATATCCCCTAAGTCATTTTGCAAATTATTAATCTCTCCCATTGATGGCAAGGTTTCTAACCAGTCTTTTATGCTTTCAGGGTAAGCCTCTGGGCTAGATATAGCACCGTAAATAGCATGATGGATGAACTTTCCTTTTTCAGGGTGTAATCTGAAAAAACTCTGTTCAATTTGTAACGCCTGTGAATCAGTGAACCAATTCAGCAAGGATACATCAACCAATTCAAACCTCATAGGCAACGAGAAACCAAAGCGCGCACGGTAGGCTTTACGCATGGATTGAATTAAGTCATTATATGCAAAATTTCCACCTGCCACAGGTAAATTGCTTCGGAACAAACAGTTACCTGAAACATCATCACAATAAACCAATCGTAACCGGTCTGGCTCAAATGAAGCATGCTTCTCACGCTTGAGTATGTTCAGCCATTCACGATCATAGGGTAAGTTATTGATTTCCGTATTTACGAATGGACTATCACTTTCATCACGAGCAGCTAGTGCTGATGAAGTAGTAATTAAGAACATGTTGAATATGGACAATATGAGTAATAATAATCTGAGTATAAACACGATGTTTTTCCTAAAAAATACAACGATTCATGTTAGCATCAAAATGTGAAGGGTCTTTAATTTTTTTAAGCTGTTAAAAGTACGCTTTGAATCTAGCAGTTCGTTTTTCATTACATAAAGAAATATAAGTGCGACATTACGTGTAATGCTTAGCTATGCCTATGGCTGCTCAGTAAATCATGTGCTGACGATTAATACGACTTTTGTCAGGTATATCAATGAAGAGAAAAGTAGGGATATAGCGACTAATTGATGTTAAAAGCAATATAATGAAGCGTCTTGTCTAAAAGTTATAGTGTTTCATGGATAACAACAATTCAGCTATGGGTGGTTCAGTCAGTACCTTAAGATTTTTAAATACTACTTATCTATTTTGTAGCTTTTCAAATTGATCACATGTACCGGAACCGTATCAGCTGATAGCATCTAAGTGACATCACTGAATAGATGGATACGTTTATCTGTCTGGGTCTTTACACCAGAAATTCTAAAGTAAAACAAATTACTCAATCGCTCGAATAGTGTGCAGGAAGTGACTATTTATTGAGATGAAAGGGTAACAGAATTATTTTAAAATCAGGGTTAGTAATAGAGCTACACCAATGATGGAATGTTATAAGATGATGGACCATTGCAGGAAAAGAGTTTTCCTTTAAGTCACGACTGGATATGACTGCGGACTTTTGTGCAGGCCGGGTAGTGAGGATATTGCCTGAGTATTAGTCGCCGGATGTGGATTTTAATCTCATCTGCCCGAGCCGTCAGCAGATAACACCGGCGGTATTGTTGTTAAGTGACAGGCTCAGGGATAAGTTTGCAGAATGGTTAAAGTGACAATAGGGCGATACGAATCAGCATTTTTAAAATGCGCATATAATGCTTTAGTAGTGCGATTACGCATTTTCTATTGTTTAGACTTGCTGTCTTTTATTGTTAATAAGCTCTTTATGAAAGAGAGTGGAAAGGAATTTTGAATAATTGATGTCAACATGCTTTTTTTGGTGGTTAGCAATGTTTTTTTAGTTTGGAATGACGTATTGAATCGGAAAATTAATATTTCATACAGGAAAGTGGAACTTTTTATTCAGCGACGACTCTGAGGAATATCTATTGAAGAAGAGTTTTTATGGAATCACGTTCATCCGTAGCGCCGACAAGCACTGCCAGTCAGACTACTCAGTCGTCACCTTCGGTAGCTTCAACGTCTCACGCAAGCACTTCACCATCACACGAAGCTCCGCAGGATGTGGGCGTATTGGTAAACCCAGAATCTGTAGACATTCAGCCTTCCGGTTCACGGCAGGAGAGCTATACCCCGATATCATCCAGAGAATTGAAGCCATTAAGCGCAGCGGAAGGTCAAGAACCACCCGTTAGCTTATCGAGCTTGCCAGGAACTTCAAAAGAACAACCTGATGCGGGCGAAACCAGCAAGTTAGAAGAGAAGCTTAAGGAAAAACATCATGATTTCTTAAAGGGATTAAGGGAATGTGATCAACAGTGTAAAAATGATAGTAATATTAATAAGTCAGCAAGAACTTTTTTTTCTAGGGAACCTGCGATTAAGTCCCCAATAATAAGCTAATCTCCACTCAGCCTTTGCCGGAGATCAGTCATGGACCAACAGCTCAGCTTTTCTGACGCTGAATTCACTCAAAAGCGTCGCCAGACCCGCAAAGAAATATTCCTTGCCCGTATGGATAAACTGATTCCCTGGCATCGTCTTGAGACAATTATTGAACCTCATTACCCCAAACCCGGTAATGGGCGTAGACCGTACCCGTTATCCACCATGCTCCGGATACACTGCCTTCAACAATGGTACAGCCTCAGTGATCCGGCCATGGAAGATGCCCTTTATGAAATTGCGTCCATGCGATTATTTGCCGGATTGTCTCTGGATAAAGCAATTCCTGATCGCACAACCATTATGAACTTTCGACACCTGTTGGAGGCTCACAATCTGGCTCGGGCTATTTTCACGGACGTAAACCAATGGCTGACAGAGTCTGGTATCGTTTTGAAAGAAGGCTCTCTGGTCGATGCCACGATCATCGAAGCTCCGACATCCACAAAGAATCAGACGGGGCAGCGAGATCCCCAAATGCACCAGACCAGAAAGGGTAACCAGTGGTATTTCGGAATGAAGGCGCATATTGGTGTCGATGCCCGTACAGGTTTGACTCATAGTCTGGCGACAACAGCCGCCAATGAACATGACCTTAATCAAGCCAGTAACCTGTTGCACGGTGATGAACAGTTTGTCTTTGCCGATGCCGGCTACAGAGGAGCCGAGAAGCGAAAAGCGCTCAATACAGACGCTGTACAGTGGCATATAGCCGAACAACCAGGCAAGTTAAAGAGACTCAGGAAACACCCTCGAATCAATAAAGTCATTTTGAAAACGGAATACCTGAAAGCCAGCATTCGAGCCAAGGTGGAACATCCCTTCAGAATCATCAAATGCCAGTTTGGATTTATCAAAGCCCGTTATCGGGGACTTCGGAAAAATGATGGCAAACTGGCGATGTTATTCGCTCTGGCAAACATGGTTAGACTGGACCAAATGATCCGGGCACAGGGTTAATGTATCCGAAAGCCGGACAACCGGCTTCAATGGTAAGAAACTGAGTAATTTTCAGGCTGGATAATAGTGAATTAATGACTTTTCATTCACTGTGTTTCTTTAACGTCACTTGCTCGCAGGTTCCCTAGCCTTCCCTTTCCTGACCCGATATGGTGTGAAACCCATAAAAAAGATTGCGAGAAAATTATAAAAGGATCATCAAGTTGCATAGATTATGATGGGAGTTGTGAAGGGTTTAGATGTGATTCTTATAATGTAGAGTCTATGTACAGAGAAATGGGTCTTTCAGATCATGAAATTGAAGACAAACAATCTATTGTTGTTGTAACGCTCCGCTATTTTCCCAATGTTAATAATGATAACCGTGAGCAACAAGAATGTTTTGATAGTTTTGTGTCTCTTTTTTTAAGAGAACTTGAAAGAAATGAAGAAAGGAAATGTAAGGATTTTACTATGGGGTTACGAGCTCTCTATAATTGGCCGATTGAGGGGCGTAGTTGGGTTAATACAGAAGATTTTTTGATGTTCTATTTTTGGATTTTTATACGAAGATATAGAAAGTCGGATTTTTTGATTGATGCCTTGAGAGAAGTTAAGAATAAGATGGGTGATAAATATTTAGAAGAAGTCATTGGGCTAGATCTAGCGGAAATACCTAGGAAGATATTTTGTCATGATGCATGGTCTATTGAAACTCCTCCAGAAATTGGTGGTTGTGTAGAAGAAGAATCCGGACATAATGATGGTTTCTGCTGCGGAAGAGCTTATAAAGAGACTGTTGTTGTGCATCCGAAGATATATGCCAGAATCATTCGTGCTGATAATATGTCTAAGCACTTTTGTCAGGCGATAAAAAAGCTTTGGGAAAATGATCAGCTGGAAGATGTAGGTAAGTATAGTCTGTTTCTATCTGTTTTTGGACAAAATATGTCAACATTAAACTCAGTTTCAAGTGAAACAGTCAGTAAGTTTTTCATGGATATATCAAGTGCTATTGAGTTCGCGCCAACAGAAGCTAAGTTTTCTGAAGCAGAGAAAAGCTATGAGGGAAAAAGGAAGCGAAGTAGAGATGAAGAATCAGAAGTGGAAACTCCAAAAAAGAGCAAGACAGAATTACAGACTTCTTCAAGTTGAATGCTAATCATAAAGCAATACAGCCCTGAAAAAACTGATGCTTTATCACAGGCAGCCACCATTCATGTTTTTATGGTAATTTGGTGTTTCTTCAGTGACGCAAGTCATCATTGTATTCATATCGTATGATGATAAGACTGCACCAAGGTTTTCAGGTTTCGCGTTATTAACCTGTGTTGAGTAAAAGCCCATCGCCAAAATAAAAACAACAATCAGCAATAAGCATGACATTTCAATAAGTGCGGTGCCACGGTTTTTCTTGATAGTTGATGTCTGCATAAGTCTCCTTCTTCGTATTCTCTGGTGACCAATTTTCGTTTGTTAGTGTTTTGCTAATTAAAAATCTAATAGGTTTAAATAGGTTTTTTAAATTAAAAATAATTTTTTTTAATTTGTAGTTATAAGTTACAAAATTAAATTGTTTGAGTCAATAAAAATCAAAGTTAAAAGATGTTTTTAATATATAAATGCATTTAATTAGTTGTTTGTGAATAAAGGGTCGGAATCAAATCGCTACTTGCTCTAATGGGTGAATTATGACTATTTCTATTTGTTATATAAAAATTGCAATAACGTAGCCATTTCATGAGGTAGCGGGTTATATGTGAAGGCGTTGGCCGACAGCATGCCAGCTTACTGGCCGCAAAGATGGATAATAAGTAGTACCAGTTTTTTTATTTCCCTTCGGAAGGTTCCTTCCGGAACTTGATGAACCTCTATACTGTATTCCCTTCCCGACTAACAGAATCAGGAGATAAGCTGGTATGGGGCACGAAACGCGTAAGTCTTTTGTCGAAGAGCGCATCGGACAAAAAGTTGCGGGACAATTTAATGGATAATTCATTTGATGTTGACCGTGCAAGACATGAAACTCCAGCCAGCCGTGAAATTATTCATTTCAACAATGCCGGCGCATCATTAATGCCTGTAACAGTCTGTGAGGCGTTGCTTTCGTATCATCAGGCAGAGGAGCAGATGGGCGGTTATGAAACCGCAGAGAAGTACTCCGTCCGATTGAATGATTTCTATCGTGTTGCTGCACAGTTAATTCATTGCACTGAATCAGAAATTGCCTTTACAGAAAATGCAACGCGAGCCTGGCAACTGGCTTTTTATTCGTTAAGCTTCAAACCCGGTGATAAAATCCTGACCAGTATTGCTGACTATGGTAGCAACGTTGTTGGCTATATCCAGCAGGCGAAGCGCTATGGGGTAGAAGTGATTTTTGTGCCCAATGATGAGTATGGGCAGATCAACACTGACGCACTGGCAAACCTGTTGGATGAAAAGGTTAAACTGATTTCTATCACACATATCCCTACAGGGAATGGCCTTGTAAATCTGGCCAAACAGGTGGGTGATATCGCCAGATCTGCAGGTATCCCTTACATACTGGATGCCTGCCAGAGTGTCGGGCATATCCCCATTGATGTTGAAGCGATTGGTTGCGATGTCCTGTGTGCTACGGGAAGAAAATATTTGCGTGGCCCAAGGGGTACAGGCTTTCTGTATATACGGCAATCATTATTGGCGTCGCTTGAGCCACTCATGCTTGATCAACATGCTGCGCCGTTAGTTTCACCAACCGAGTATCAGGCAAGAACAGATGCCAAAAAGTTTGAAAGCTGGGAGCAGTATTGCGCGGGAAAATATGCGCTTACCCAGGCCATGGAGTATGTCCAGTTCTGGGGTGTTGAGGCTATTCAGGCAAGGGTTTATACACTGGCGGATAACCTCAGGTCTCAACTCGCCGAGGTTGATGGCATCACACTTTCCGACGAAGGAAAGGAGAAGTCTGGCATCGTGACCTTTTATGCAAAACAGGAGAGTGTGGATAACATCAAAAGCTATCTGGCAGCGCATAAGATTAATGTATCCATATCAAGAGGTTCGGGAAGTTTGGTTTCGTTTCAGAAAAGAGGTCTGTCGGAAGTCGTGCGAGCCTCACTGCACTATTTCAATACAGAGCAGGAAATTGAGTATTTTGTTGGAACGCTAAGAGAGTTCATACGTCAATAGTGGACTGTTTTGCTGTCATATCATTTGGAACCATTGCACGCTGATTGATAATCATCGATCCCATATCGCCATTATTGGCTTTGGTGTAAGGCAGCCTGGTTCAAACGTGGGTTCGTACCTTGAAAAACGGCGCTGCAGGATGCACTTAGCAATACTCGACCGGTTAGGCGGTGTGAAGTATCCATGTCGTTTGAGGATCCAATATGAATGAACCATCGGTGACAGTTATCACTTGTCTGATAACCTTCTTCTTTGTATTTGCCGGTTCGATCAAAATTCTGGGTTGGCAAAAGCTGATCTTTGAAACGCAATTGCAGTTTTTTATTAAATACGGACTTAACCGTCGTGTTATGGCTCTGGTTGGTATTGTTGAGCTTTTCGGGGCCATCGCGATCTGGTTACCGGGTTTTATCGGTATTACTGGTGCCCTGGCAATTTTTGCGACCTCCGCCGGTGCGATCTTTTGTCATCTCCGGTTTGATACCTGGAAGGATGGGATTCCGGCCATGATAACGCTGATCCTTTCAGGTCTGATTTTATGGGCAAAACTGAGTACGTCAGGTGTTTTATAATCACAAAATGACGATTGCATCAGTGTTTACGATGTTTGCACTACCACATTTGGTGGGGGGCTTATGCACCATACCTTGGGATCATCTCAAGATCAGGCTGGATAAACGTCTGTCGGGCCTCTTTCGAGAAAAGCACATCCGTTGTGTAGTGCGTCAGCATGATATCTGTATCTAACATCTCCGGGTTCTGATCAATAAATGAAAGGGAGGATTCAGCCTTTTCGGTTTTCTGCATGAAGTGATGGACAGCCAGTAATCAGGCCTGGGTTAGCGTTTCATGGTATTTCGAGGCAGGGACGCCATTGTGCTGTATAAAGTGATTTAGTGACTCCCGCATCATGGGTATAGCCGTCTCAATCGTATGCTCAACCAGATAGATGTAGGCCAGCCGTAGATGCGATTTATGGTCAAAATCGGAGACGGGGAATTCACAGGTTTCTAACTGTGTTTTGAAGATTGAGTCTTCTTTAGATAATAAGTGTCGTATTGTGTTGTCCATTCTGAGTATTGCTTTCTTTTGAGTTAACCAATGGTAAAAAGTTGCAACGCGTTATCACGTTTTCTCGTGAATAGAGTCTCGTCTGCGTGTAATGCCGCATAGGCATTACACGCAGCGCCTTACTTATTGCTTTGACCAGGCGCGAATATCAGCAATTTCATCTTGATCAATTTTCAGGGATTCCAGGAATTCCTGATGTGCATCGGGCTCCATTTTTTCAAATTGCTGATGCCAGTTCTTCATGTCCTCTTCACTGAAACCGGCAGCTTGCATGATTTCTACCCAGCGTTCTTTGTTGACCATCTGTTGCTCCAATAAATTGGGTTGTTCCAGTAGCATGACAATCGCTTTCTGCTGTTGACGCAGTTTCTGGATCTCTTTTTCCAGCAACGTAAACTGGTCTCGCAGAATGCGCTCTTGTGACAGGTCGTCCTCACGATACAGCAGTGCTGCGATGTTACTGATTGGCACGCCAAACGAACGGTACGCAATAATGGCTTCCAGTCGTTTGATTTCTTCAGCACCGTACCACCGATAACCATTCTCTGAACGATTGTGGGGGCACAGTAGCCCGACACGCTCATAGTAAAGAATCGTGGTGCGGGAAATATCGTACTTCCTGGCCAATTGGGTAACAGTGAGCATATGACTTCCTTCGTGAGCACAGGAGCTATTCTCAGCCCTATACTTGTAGACGGGTCAACAGGTGGGTATGGCAGTTTAGGGAATTATGATTCGAGGCTCTATCTATCTCTGGACGATGAGGTGGTTACAGGCGTTATGATATGCGAGCCAGGAGGTTTGTGACGCTGGTTTGTCACAATAAAAGTGTATCGTCCTATCGCCCTGACAGTGATCAGTGGTATTGCCCCATAGGCTATTAGCCTTGCGGGTGGTGTGTATTGCTGGTGTTGCGGCGACATGATTGTCTGTCCAGCAATCTTTGTTGCTGTCATTTCTCAAAATGAGCAAAAGCGGGAAAAACCAGGGATCATTGGTGCTGTCAGGGATAAAAATTCACGTATGAGTATTGAGTCTATATAATTGTGGATTTTTTAGGGTGTAATCCTGATGGCTAGTTATAGTACCAACGAATTCCGCTCCGGCCTGAAGGTGATGCTTGAGGGTGATCCCTGCGTCATTCTGGAGAACGAATTCGTTAAGCCGGGCAAGGGCCAGGCGTTCAACCGCGTACGTCTGCGCAACCTGATGACCAACCGTGTCTGGGAGCGTACCTTCAAGTCCGGTGAATCCCTTGAGGCTGCCGATGTCATCGACTTGGACATGGAATACCTCTACACCGACGGTGAGTTCTACCACTTCATGATGACCGACGGTTCCTTCGAGCAGCACGCTGCCAGCAAGGAGGCCGTAGGCGACACCATCAACTGGCTCAAGGAGCAGGAAGTTTACACCGTTACTCTGTACAATGGTTCTCCCCTGTCCGTAGCACCACCGAACTTTGTGTTTCTGGAAGTGACCCAGACTGATCCGGGCCTGAAAGGTGATACCGCTACCGGCGCCACCAAGCCTGCGACCCTGAGCACTGGTGCCGTAGTTAAAGTGCCTCTGTTCATCACTGAAGGTGAAGTGCTGAAGATTGACACCCGTACAGGTGAATACGTCGGACGCGTGAAGTAATCTGTCTGGCCCGGGCTGATGTCCGGGCCTGTCCTGCCTTTTTTCTTGCCAGAAATCCGCTATCTTCTCCTGACCTTTCTTTAAC
>OZ220224.1:280000-2300000 GCA_964291485.2 uncultured Kistimonas sp.
GGCACCGTAACTTCGGGAGAAGGTGCGCCGCTGATGGTGATGGGACTTGCTCCTTAAGCTGTCGGCGGTCGAAGATACCAGGTGGCTGCGACTGTTTATTAAAAACACAGCACTGTGCTAACACGAAAGTGGACGTATACGGTGTGACGCCTGCCCGGTGCCGGAAGGTTAATTGATGGGGTTAGCTTAGGCGAAGCTCTTGATCGAAGCCCCGGTAAACGGCGGCCGTAACTATAACGGTCCTAAGGTAGCGAAATTCCTTGTCGGGTAAGTTCCGACCTGCACGAATGGCGTAACGATGGCCACGCTGTCTCCACCCGAGACTCAGTGAAATTGAAATCGCTGTTAAGATGCAGTGTATCCGCGGCTAGACGGAAAGACCCCGTGAACCTTTACTACAGCTTCACAGTGGACCTTGATATGACTTGTGTAGGATAGCTGGGAGGCTATGAAACCCGGACGCCAGTCTGGGTGGAGCCAATCTTGAAATACCAGCCTGGTCATGTTGGGGTTCTAACCTGGCGCCATTACCTGGCGTGGGGACATTGTGTGGTGGGTAGTTTGACTGGGGCGGTCTCCTCCCAAAGAGTAACGGAGGAGCACGAAGGTGCGCTAAGTACGGTCGGACATCGTACGGTTAGTGTAAAGGCACAAGCGCGCTTGACTGCGAGAGGTACATCTCGAGCAGGTACGAAAGTAGGTCTTAGTGATCCGGTGGTTCTGTATGGAAGGGCCATCGCTCAACGGATAAAAGGTACTCCGGGGATAACAGGCTGATACCGCCCAAGAGTTCACATCGACGGCGGTGTTTGGCACCTCGATGTCGGCTCATCACATCCTGGGGCTGAAGCCGGTCCCAAGGGTATGGCTGTTCGCCATTTAAAGTGGTACGCGAGCTGGGTTTAGAACGTCGTGAGACAGTTCGGTCCCTATCTGCCGTGGACGTTGGAAGTTTGAGAAGAGCTGCTCCTAGTACGAGAGGACCGGAGTGGACGAACCACTGGTGTTCGGGTTGTTTCGCCAGAAGCATTGCCCGGTAGCTACGTTCGGACGGGATAACCGCTGAAAGCATCTAAGCGGGAAGCCCCCTTCAAGATGAGACTTCCCTGGACCTTCGAGGTCCCTGAAGAGCCGTCCAAGACCAGGACGTTGATAGGCTGGGTGTGTAAGCGTTGTGAGGCGTTGAGCTAACCAGTACTAATGACTCGTGCGGCTTGACCATATAACGCCAAAGCGATTTGAACGCCAACGACACAGATCGTTGAGAGTGTGTAGCGCAGTAAATTCAACAGATTCCGGAGAGCGTGAGAAATCACGATCTTAACCAGTTTTGTCTGGCGACCATAGAGTATTGGCCCCACCTGATCCCATCCCGAACTCAGCAGTGAAACGATACATCGCCGATGGTAGTGTGGGGTCTCCCCATGTGAGAGTAGGTCATCGCCAGGCTTTAAATTTCGCAAAGCGTCCAGATGACGATTTGCCACAGAATTGCTTGACGGCAATAGAGAAGTGGAACCACCCGATTCCATCCCGAACTCGGAAGTGAAACGCTTTATCGCCGATGGTAGTGTGGGGTCTCCCCATGTGAGAGTAGGTCACCGTCAAGCGTCTAAATCAGAAACCCCGTGGCATTTGCTACGGGGTTTTTTGCTATCTGAATCCCATCAAACTTTCTGTGTGACTGCTGTTCTTGCGAATTTGAAGGTTGCTTACTTTTCAGGTGATTTGAGTACATTACTCTACTAACAGCATTTTTCGTTGATGCCACGCTAGAAACAGGTGGTTAACGGAACAAGCTGACATTGGATTGCCAGTGTATTACCCGTGCTTCCAGCCAGTTCCAGAATACCATCACGCTTAGTCCAATCAGGCTGAGTATCAATACCCCTGCAAATAGAATATCCATTTGTGCCATACCACCGGCGGCCAGGATCAATGAACCAATGCCTTCCTGTGCCCCCAACATTTCCGCAGCGACGAGAACAATCAGCGCGATAGGGGTTGTCAGTCGAAAGGCAAGGAATAAACCGGGATAGGCGCCTGGCAGGATGATATGTCGAATAATCGTTTTCTTTGAAAGCTGGAAACTCCAGCCCATATCCACAAGATTACCAGGAACGGCTTTAACACCCTGATAGACACAGAATAGGGTTGGGAAAAGTACGCCTGCCATGATGGTGATGATGCGTGAACTGTCTCCAATACCAAACAAAATAATGAATAGTGGGAAGAGCGCGATTTTTGGTATTGGGAAAATCAACGCCAGCCAGGGAATGAATAGATAAAAGAGCCGGCGTGATACAGCCAGCAAGATGCCCAGTGTGGCACCAATGCCTATGCCCAGTAACCAACCTGGTAGCAACCTGCCCAGTGAAGCAACGGTATGGCGTCCCAGTTCACCGGAGAGCAGTAAATCATAAAATGTTGCCAGTATTTGCAAAGGAGACGGGATTAAGCCTCCTGCCCTGAAGATACTAACGCATTGCCATAGTGATAAGCCAATAAACAGGCTGAGTAGTGAGATCAGCCATCCACGCCTTCTATTCTCAATCAATGAGTTACCTCACTATCTGTCGGTCGCTGACCTGTACTTCTTTTTGCAGTTGTCGCCAGACTTCGGATTTCAATTTATCCCGTTGTGTAGGCGAGATTGAGTCTGGCAAATCCATGCAATGGAGAACCCTCGCTGGCCCTGAAGATAACAACAACAGCTGGTCTGCCAGATCAAAGGCATCGTCCAGTTGATGGGTGATCAGAATGCGAGTTATTGGCCATTGTTTGCATAGCCTTTGATATTCCCCAATTAATAATTCGCGGGTTTGGCCGTCGATAGCCGAGAAGGGTTCATCCAGCAACAGAAGCGACGGATGAATGGCCATGGCTCGAGCCAGACCTGCACGTTGTTGCATGCCACCAGACAGCTGATAAGGAAATGCATCAGCAAAAGGCAGCAGCCCCGTCAGCGTTAAGACTTCATGGATACGTTCTGTAATGGCGTCGTGAGGTAGCCTTTGTGGGCGCAGGACTAGCGCAATATTGTCATGCACCGTCAGCCATGGCAGGAGGCAGAAGTCTTGAAATACATAGCCTGTAATCAACGTATGAGGAGCCGGGGTAATGCTACCGGTATCTGGTTGAATCAGGCCCGCGATCAACTTCAGTAGTGTGCTTTTGCCGCTACCTGAAGGCCCCAGTATGGCCGTCGTTTTTCCCTCGAGGAAAGCTATGTTGATATTGTCTAGCACGATGCGATCGCCATAGGAGAAACTGAGATGGCGGACATTCAGTGCGATGTTAGTACATCTATTCATAGTGTGGTGAAGCTGGAAACCAATGGCTTATCAATCACCTGATCTAAGGTGACTCGATGGTTGACCATTCCCTGCTCCTGATACCAGCGAAGTTGTTCTTCAACGCTCTTCAAGTCCAGTCGTGCATCAATATCCATATAGAGGGGATAGCGAACCATTTGTTCTGCCGTCATCACAGGCGCGATGAACCGCTGCATGCTTTCGGTCACCTGACGTAGAGGCTGTTTGCCGTCGGACAGATTCTTGAGATTGGTTTCCGGTGATACCTGATTGAAGTTTTCATGATAGAGACAGCTGCCTTTTCTAAAGGCGCGAAGAAATTTCTCAACTGTTTGGCGATCCTTGGCAAGCAGACGCGATGACACCAGAAGCCCGGTGACTTGCCAAGGCGACTCTTTACCTACCCATCCGATGATGTGCCCATTGTTTTTCTTTTCCATACTGTGTGCCAGCATGCCGGGGACGATGGAGCTGTCTACCCGGTCTGTGGCCAGCGCCGTGAATATTTCAGGAAAACTATGTAGTGGTATTGGCTTGATACTGTTAAGGGGAAAGGCATATTTGTCGGCAATTCTACCTGCCGTGTAGTGCAGGGTGGAACCGATGTCGGTGACTGCCAGACTATGGCCGGCCAGTTGCTTGGAATGGCGTAGCCCTTCGTTCCAGGCTTTATTGGAAACGACTATGGCAGAGCCTTCCCAGCCGGGCTCTTCCCTGAAATTCCCGGCTATCAGTTTGAGCTTGCCGTGTCCGGCCAGATTGAAGACGGCTGCGGTGATGCCCGTCAGCCCGATATCCACATCATCTGAGGCGACAGCAAGGGCAATTTTCTGGGCTGAAGGAAAGATCAGAAATTCGGTAGTGATACCTTCGTCATTGAAATAACCAAAATCCTTTGCAAGCTGGAATACACTGCCGGATTGCAGGCTTAAAGTACCCAGCCGCAGGTGAACAGGTTTGTCTGCCGCATGTCCGTATCTAGGCAATAAAAGGCCTATTCCCAGTGATAGCAGCAGGGAAAACAAGATTCTGAATCGTTGCAAAGGTGCTCTTACCGCAGTTTTCTAGCCATGGAATCTCAGGTCTGGACGACAGCGACACCAGAGTATAGTCTCAATCCGTTAGCTCGCACGGCGCCTGCGGTGCAGCGTGTTTCCCCATAACAATAAAAAGACGGAGAACCGGTTATGGCTGAGGAATCCATCCACTCATTTCGTGAGTTTTATCCTTACTATCTGAACGAACATAGTCACCCTGTCTGCCGGGGGTTGCACTATGTGGGCAGTCTTCTGGTGCTGTTATTGCTGGGTTATTCCCTGATTTCTGGCGAACTTGTATGGCTGTTTGCCCTGCCGGTTGTGGGTTATGGGTTTGCTTGGGTTGGGCACTTTGTGTTTGAGAAGAATCGGCCAGCCACCTTCCGCTATCCGCTGTACAGCTTCATGGCTGACTGGGTCATGTTGGCAGAGTTCCTATCAGGACGCTCCCGGCATAAAACGCAGTAATTTGGTAAACTGCCGCCGTTTCAAATCCTGATTGAGTTCCTGATGGCTGTTTACACTGACGATGAACAACTGGCGCTTTGGGAATCCCGTTTTGTGGATTACCTGCGCCATCATGAAACCGATGACCACTCCCACGATCTCTCCCATTTTCAGCGGGTTTGGAAAACGGCCCAGCTGATCATGGCGGAGGATGAACGCCCGATTGATTGTCTGGTCGTTCTGGCGGCCTGTTATTTTCACGATATTGTTTCCCTGCCCAAGGACCATCCTCAGCGCTCCGAATCTTCCAGGCTGGCTGCGATAAGAACCTCTGAAATACTTCAGGAATTGGCCTTTCCTGAGTCATTGATTCCAGCAGTCGCTCATGCGGTGGAAGCGCACAGCTTTTCGGCCAACATTCCAACGGAAACGCCGGAAGCTGAAGTAGTTCAGGATGCTGACCGGATGGAGTCACTGGGTGCCATCGGTCTGGCGAGGGTGTTTTATACGTCTGGTAAGCTCGGTCGTCATATCTTTAACCCGGAAGATCCCTGGGCTAATAATCGCGAACTGGATGACCGTAACTTTGGTATTGATCACTTTCCTCTGAAGCTACTGCGGCTGGCAGACACCATGAAAACGGAAGCTGGCCGGAAACTGGCAAGGCATAATACCGAATATCTCAATCAGTTTCTGCAGAAGCTGGCGAGGGAGCTGGAAGGCGATTATTCCTGCTAACGCGTACTGACTTCAGTCAATCACTTTGCCCTGGCGACGTTCCTCCGGATGGCGAAACCAGCCCATGCCGGCCTTCAGTGGATGAAAGCCAAATTGCTGGTAAAACGGCATCTGCCCGGGTGAGGTGAACAGGATGATGTTATCCACATCCAGCTGTTCCATCAGATTGCTGACGATGCGTTGGCCATAACCCTGACGCTGATGGTCAGGTCTGACAGCAATATCACAGAGTACTGCCTGATAAATGCCATCTGAAATGGCGCGTCCCAGGGCAACAAGCTGGTTATCTTGAAAGATCACGCAGGTGGCGAGACTGTGCTGGAAAGCCTGCTCCAGCAAGTCTGGCGACCGTTCGCCCATACGGACACGGTGGTAGATTTCTGCGGCCTGACACCAATCGATATCATTGCAATCGGTCTTGATGACCAGAGACATGGGCTGTACTTCCTGATGACACCAGCACTGCCGACAGTATAGGTGGCTGGCACGGGCGTATCGGGTTGTATTCGTTATCCGCTATTGTGGTTTGGCCAGAGCCTCGCCCATCCGGATTTGACTGCCAGGTTGGTGCTGTTCGAGCCAGCTGACCACCGGCCATGAGAAAAGAACAATCACCGTAGATCCGAGCTTGAAACGGCCCATTTCATCACCCCGGTTCAGAGTAATCGAGGTATCGTCGTAAAATGACCAGGTGACCTCGCGCGTGTCCGGTTTGACCTCTCCAGCCCATACCGTCTCCATACTGCCAACCACCATGGCGCCAACCATGATCACGGCCATTGGGCCATATTCAGTATCGAAGATACTGATGACCCGTTCATTCCTGGCATAGAGGTTTTCAACGCTATCAGCGGTTTCCTGATTGACGGAATAGAGGTCTCCCGGAACATAAGCCATTTTCCTGAGAGTACCGGTTATTGGCATATGAACCCGGTGATAATCTCCTGGAGAAAGGTAAATGGTGCTGAACAGGCCATTGTCGAAAGTGTCGGCCAAGGCATCATTGCCAGCCAACAGGGCCTTCAGGCTGTAATCATGTTTTTTAGCCTGGATGATGCGGTCATTCTCAATCCAGCCAATCTGGCTGACGGTGCCGTCAACAGGGCTGCTAACCAGGGATGGATCTTCAGGCTGGGGGCGGGCGCCATCCTTCAGTGCCCGGGTAAAGAAGTCATTGAAGTTGAGGTAATCTTCCGGGTTTTGTAATGCGGCCTCACTCATATCGATATTATTTTTTTTAATGAAGTCACGAATGAGCCAGTTCTTGAGCCAGGGCCACTGCTTTTCTGCCAGAGAATAAGCAATATCATTAATCAGGTGATGAGGAAGGATTTCCTGAAGCCCAGGTGACAGACGATAAGAGGGGTTTGTCAGGGAAAGTTCTGCCTCTTTTTCTGTGGTATCTGCCCAAATTGACTGACAGCCCAGAAGGAGCATTATCATCAAGGTGCGCGTAAGCCATTGAATGCCGGGCATAGAGAACCATTCCTGTCTGGTGAGTCGTGATAATTTAGACCCGTAAAATCAGGAAAAGTTAGCTTAGGCGTAAGATTGGAGGGGATGAGTGGCGGACAGATAATGTACCTGTTCCGCCAGCAGACTTAACAGAAATTACCGATGGCTTGGCCCATGCGGACGGTATCGCCGGCTTTCATGTCATCCAGCCAGTTCATCTGGTCCTTACCGAACAGAACAATAGCCGTAGAGCCCAGCTTGAACCGGCCCATCTCATCACCTCGGTTGAGGTGGATAGCCTGCCGACCGGCTTCGGTATAGTCGAAGGCTTTCAGAATTCTGCGTGGTGGCGTCACTACACCGGACCAGACCGTTTCAATACTGGCGACAATCATGGCACCGACCAGGATCACGGCCATAGGTCCCTTGTCGGTATCAAAGATGCAAACCACTCGCTCATTCCGGGCAAATAGCCGGGGCAAGTTTTCCGTTGTGGCCTGGTTAACGGAGAACAGACGGCCAGGCACATGAATCATGCGACGCAATGTGCCACCTGCTGGCATGTGTACCCGATGATAATCCTTGGGTGACAGGTATACCGTGGCAAACTTGCCTTCCGTGAATTCTGTGGCCAGTGCGCTGTCACCACCGAGTAGTTCGGTCAGGCTGAAATCGTGACCTTTGGCCTGGTACAGGCGGCCATAACGAATATCGCCCAGCTGGCTGATGGCACCGTCAGCGGGAGAAATCACCGCATGACTGTCGGCCGGCATGGGACGGGCATCATGTTTGAGCGGCCGGGTAAAGAAATCGTTGAAATGGGCGTAAGCCTTGGGGTTTTCCTCCAGCGCTTCACTCATGTCGACGCCATACTGGCGGATGAACCACTGGGTAAACGCGTTTTTGAACCAGGGGATCTGGCACTCGGCCAGGCAGTGAGTTGCGCGGGAGATCAGGTGATGAGGCAGGATGGTCTGAACCGCCGCAAACAGGCGGTCGGGCAATGGGCTGTTGGTACTACTGTTATCTGTCACGGCGGTCTCTGTCATCCTAGGGCCTTGTCGGCGTGGTTACTTATGCTTGCAGCGGCTCGTGGCGATTGTACTTCAAGCGGTTTCGATCGGGGTATCCGTTCTGTTACCCCATTCCGACCAGGAGCCGTCATACGCCTTGATGGATGGGTACCTCAGCAATCGGGCTACCAGGTAAGTCAGTCCTGACCGGTGATGGCTCTGGCAATGGGTGATGACCTGTTTGTCAGGACTGATACCCAGTTGGGTCAGGATTTCAGGCAAATCCGTTCTGAGTCGGAAACTGCGTCCGGGATCCATGGCCTGAGTCCATTCAAAATTGATTGCCCCGGGTATGTGACCGCCTCGCATGGAAAAGGTTCGTTCGCCACTGTATTCCGCCGCTGAACGGGCATCCCAGATGACGGTGTCGTCGTTATCCAGAGCTGTCATGATTTGCTCGGCGTGAATTCTGGGACTTTCATCAATACTCAGGCTGACGGTGGTTGGCGTCGGAACTGCCGGTGTGGCCTGTAGCGGGAAACGCTCCTCCAACCAAGCGCGCATGCCGCCGTTAAGGTAGGACCATCGCTTATGGCCGATCAGGTCCAGAGTCCAGATAAACCGGCCGGCCCAGCCTCCGCCTTCATCATCGTAAACAACGATGTGCTGGTCTGGGTGGTAACCAATGCGTCCGAACAGGGCTTCAAGCTGGCTCAGTGCCGGCAGTTTGCCGGTCGCGGGAGGCTGACCTGATACCAGTTCGCCGGGCTGCACGTGGATGGCGCCGGGCACATGCATCTTCTGGTATAGGGCCGGATTACAGAGATCAACAATCAGTAAGTCCTCGGAGTCCAGCAGAGGCTGAAGATTTTCCGGTTCCACCAGGGGCGGCAGGAGAGGCTGGCTGCTCATTATAGTTGTCATTTCCGGGGATTTGGTCGGCCTGTGATTGTACTGCAGCCATGGTCTACTGCAAATATCACGGGTTGCGCTAAGAAAGGGATGGACTATTTTTCAGGGCGAACTCACGCAGTGAGGGAACGGGAACACTGACCGATCCTGATGGTCAGACATTCTGATGGATGATGAAACAGGTTCCACTACCGGGAACCTGAATAACAGCAGGTACCCAGCCATGATCAGTAGACCCGTTATCAGACAGTTTTTAATGTGCGTATGGCTGGTTTTTCTGCCAGTGGGTGCGCAGGCTGCAGATTACCTGTTTGCTTTTTTGGGGAGTAACGCACGGGGCGATCTATGGCTGGTCGATAGGGCGACAGGGCAGGTATTGCTGACTGAAACCGCCGATTCAAAGACGGTGGCAGATTACACCGGTCATTACGGCAATATTGCTTTTCACCATTTCGCGGATACCGATCAACATGCCGGCTGGTTGGCAGATCACCTGATACGCAAGGTGTTACCGGAACTCCAGCGACTCGAGCAGTCCGGCCAGTTGAAGGTGACATCGCTTTCGTTTTTGTATGCCCTTGCGGGACTGAATGCTGTGGATGGAAAGGCATCGGGCTATGACCCGGTGGCCGGAAGGCAGGCACTGCACCAGTTCGAACACATCGTGGATGCGGCATTTCAAAGTGATGGTCGCACCATCGCTGCGATGCATGGCGTTAGTGACAGTAAACTGATATTGCAGGCTATGGAGGTGGTGCGGGAAACGTCCGCCGGGCCTGCGGCTGATCTGGTGGTTTATGCCGATACCTATTCCATCGGTTTCTACCGGCATGATGGCAATATAAAGGTTAAGGAAAGCTTTGCTGATGATCCCGCCAGAACCCCGGCGGGTGGTTTTTTTCAGTTAGGCAAAAATGGTAGTCAGACGTTATTCAGTGAACAGGGCGCAGAGCATCTGACAGAATCGGTCCGACAGTTCTGGGACAAGCAGGGTCGCCATTATACGGATGCTGAGCTTCGGCTGCGCTATCAGGATACCAACCGGAATGAGCTCGGTGGTGTACTTGCAGAGATGGGAACGAATCCTGTTCTCTGGCAGTTGAATGAGGGTGATGTATCGACCTTGAAGCAACTGGTGTTTGAAACCGCACAGGATATTGGCAAGATGCTGTCTGAGCTAACCCCTGCATCAACGGCAGGTCAGAAACAGCCGGTCGCTATTATTGGTTTCTACGCTGATATTCTGAATGCCTCCCCCTCTTTTTATCAGGCGCTACGCAGCGGTTTAACGTATCGCTATGAGCCGCGATTGATTCATGGCGGAGAGTTAAGCTGGGCGCTGGCGGGAGCTGCTGTTCAGCTATTCAACGCGGTAGACGCGGTTCGTTATCCCTGACTGCCTATACTTCTCCATGGTAATCAGGGGAATTAAGCAATGGACACCACGCAACAACACGCCGCGATATTAGCGGCAGTCAAAGCGGCCAGCACTGAATGGTTGGCTGCTTTTAACCGCGCAGATGCGGCAGGTTGTGCCGCACAGTATGAACCGTCGGCGATCATGCATGCTCGTCCTTTTGGCACCTATACCGGAACGACGGATATTGAGGGGTTCTGGCAGAAGCTGATAGATGACGGATTTACCGATGTGGCCTACAACAATACGCAGATTGATGTGTTGGATGATCAGAGTGCTGTACTCTCAGCGGAGTGGACAATGAACAAGGCCCATGGGGTTATTCACAGGGAACTGTGGGTGCTGCAGGCAGATGGCACTGCTAAGCTTCGGGAGGATGAGTTTGAGGCTCAGTAATATCCTGTTATGAAAAAATGGGCAGCCAGTTCAGGCATATTCCGTCTCACTGCCCTTTTCATAAAATGCAATCCGCTTAGTTATCTTCTTCGAGTGATCTGACAATATGGCGCCATGACGCCATACGTTGTGGTGTGATATGCCCTTCTTCTAAAGCTGCATGAATCGCGCAGCCGGGCTCCTGCTCATGGCGGCAATCCCGAAACTTGCAATGGCCAATGAATGGGTGAATTCCCGGAAACCATGGATCACGTCTTCGGCTTCCATATGCCAGAGGCCAAATTCCCGAATCCCAGGAGAGTCTATCAGCATTCCGCCATCCGGCATGTGGAACAGGTGGGCGGCGGTGGTGGTGTGAGTGCCTTTGCCGGTACTTTCGGACAATTCACCCACTTTAGCGTTAATGCCGGGCATCAGGAGGTTAACCAGGGAGGATTTCCCGACACCGGACTGGCCTACAAATACGCTGGTGTGGTCTAACAGCAGCGATTTCAGGGCATCCAATCCGTGATCTGTGACGGTGGATGCTTCCAGCATTTGATAGCCGATATCGCGATAAACCTTTAAAAGATCATTTTTTATGACGGTTGTATTGGTTTCATTCAACAGGTCTGTCTTGTTCAGCAGAATGACCGGTTCAATCCCCACAGATTCAGCCGCCACCAGGTAGCGGTCAATTAAATTGCCATGGGGCTCCGGAACCGGAGCAATCACCAGCACAATGTAGTCAATATTGGCGGCAACGGGCTTTAACTGGCCTCGCTGGTCAGGGCGCGCCAATTCACTGTTTCTCGGCAAATGCGCAACAACCACGCCGGTTTTGTCCTTGCCAGGCCGCCAGACTACCCGATCACCGGTCACCAAGGCAGGGAGGTTGGCTCTCAGGTTGCAACGAAAGGTATTGCCAGGCTCGCCAAGCGGCTCTATATCAAGCTGAACGCCGTAGTGTGCAATCACTAACCCTTCTGTCTCGGGTCCGAGGTCACAGACGTTCAACTGCTCCAGGCTCTGTTGTTCCCGGCGTGCTGCCCGCTCTGCACGTTCATCCTGGATTTTTTTTATGCGCCAATTTTGTCTGCGGTTCAGTCTTCGTTTTGACATGGTTTAGACTGTAAGAAGATATGCCGGATTTTCAGGTGGGCAGGCATGAAGCCTGAGGAAGTATGGCAGATACAGGGACATGTAGTTTGCATGGTGCCAAAAGTGCAGATTATGATGAACCATCGATTATGAATCAACTAAAGACCTGATAGGCAGTTTAATGGTACAAGCAGACAATCTGGTGTGGATCGATCTGGAGATGACCGGACTTAATCCGGACACTGATCGAATCCTTGAGATCGCGACGATCATCACCGACGGTGAGCTCAATGAGCTGGCGGTCGGTCCGGTCATTGCAGTGCACCAGCCGGACTCGGTACTGAATGCCATGGATGACTGGTGCATTAAGACCCATGGCCAGACTGGCCTGACCGACCGGGTCAGGAAAAGTACCATCACAGAGCAGGAAGCAGAGAAGCAGACGCTGGATTTCATTCGTCAGTATGTCGATCCAAAGGTCAGCCCGATGTGTGGTAACAGCATTGGCCAGGATCGCCGTTTCCTTCATCGTTTCATGCGTGATCTCCACGACCATTTCCATTACCGCAATATTGATGTCAGCACGGTCAAGGAGCTTGCCCGCCGCTGGCGTCCTGATGTACTCAATGGAGTGGTCAAGTCCGGATCTCACAAGGCGCTGGATGATATTCGGGAATCCATTGCCGAGATGCGTTATTACCGTGAGCATTTCATCAGGATGAACTGATCCCTCCAAAGGCTGGTTTACCAGCCTTTTTAATGACGTCGTGTTTTCTCCTCTGCAGCCTCTTTTTTCTCTTACTGTCTGATGACGCGGTTTTACAGACTCCTTACGCCATCGGTCCTCTGTGTTCAGGTAAGGTTCAGTGACCCTCCCGTATTCTTGTTCCCGAGTTCAGACGTAATAACGCACCACGCTGGACACGGCATCATCAGCACAGCAGTCCCTGACCATGCCAGCCAGCACTCAAGAACAGACGAGGAGAACGACCATGAAAAAGATTGCAGCCATTGCTCTTGCCGGTGTTACTGCCATGGGTGTTGCTACTGCACAGGCCGATACCTTTGTAGGGCTGGTAGCCGGTTCCCACAGCGCTGACATGCAGACCCCTAAGGGTTTGAAAGGCACCAACAACAATTTCGACAATATCATCAAGAATGATGGTATGTATGGTATCCGGGTTGGTCAGCAGAACGATGGCTACCGGTTCTATGCAACCTATGACAATGCGTCCAACAGCTATCGTCAGTACAAGGCTCGTCAGGAGAATCTGACGGTATCTCTGGACAAGACTTTTGATATTGGTTCGGGTGGCACCCAGTTGTTTGCCGGCGCTACAACCGGTATCACCAAGCTGACCCATGAGTCCAAGGGCGTGAGCCGTGACAGTGACATGGGATATGCCATGGGGCTGCAGGCCGGTATCGTACAGAAGCTGAGTTCTAACTTCTCGGTAGAGGGTGGCTATCGCTACATGCGCCATAATGCCAAGGTTGACGTGAAGGATCGTGACACAGGCAATCTGGGTTCCTCCAAACTGAAGAGTTCCGACACCTGGTTCCTCTCCGCCAACTACCACTTCTGATCGTGATGTTGATCGGGCCTGCCTGGCGGGCCCGTTATCATTCCTGCGCTTAACCTGTCTTCAGGACAGGGGTATCATTAAAACGTTGTCGTTTATTGGGGACGCAGTCATGAACGTATTGCTTGTAGAAGATGATGACCTCCTGCGTCACCACTTGGGGTATCAGCTGGAAAGCCTGGGGTTTCGGGTTTATGCCGCACCGGAGGCACGGGAAGCCCTGTTTTTCAGTGAAGAATATGCGTTTGATGTCGCCATTATCGACCTGGGGCTGCCTGGCATGGATGGCATCGACCTGATCAGAACCCTGCGTCAGCGTGGTCGCACCTATCCCATCCTGATCCTGACTGCCCGTGGCAACTGGGAGGACAAGGTTAACGGCCTGGAAGCCGGTGGTGATGACTATGTCGTCAAGCCGTTTCAGTTTGAAGAGCTCAAGGCCAGGCTGAATGCCTTGATTCGCCGTTCTTCAGGATTCAGCCATCCCAAAATTACAGCGGGACCTTACCAGTTGGACCTGTCTGCCAAGAAAGCCTGGAATGGTGACGCTGAACTGGTATTGACCGCTTATGAGTACAAAATCCTGGAATATCTGATGCGTCATGGCCAGCAAGTGGTGTCCAAAACCACCCTGATGGAGCAGTTGTATGCGGATGATGATCGGGACAGCAATGTACTGGAAGTTTTGGTCGGACGGCTCCGGCGCAAGTTGACCCAGTCAGGTGATGATAGTCCAATTGATACTATTCGAGGGCAGGGATACCTGTTCAAGCTGTCATGTTCGTAGGACGTTCGCTCAAATTCCGGGTGTTGCTGGCATTCGGTGTCGCCATGATTCTGGTCTGGGCAGTCAATGCCGTGACAGATATCGAGTCGTTCAAAAATTTCATGTTTGATACCACTAAACGTCAGCTGTCAGCCGACTCCAACGTACTATTGACCGCTGCCCGTATCAGGGATGGGCGGCTCATCATGCCGCAGGAACTGCCGGATGAGAAATTCAACCAGGTTGAATCCCAGGTATTAGGCATGATTTACAGCAAGAAGGGTGAGCTGTTGTGGCGTTCCCGTTCCACGCTGGATGAACCTTTACCTTATCAACCCGTATATAACGAACATGAGAATTTCTTTGACCTGGTAAAGGGCGAGGGTGGAAGTTACTTTGTATACGACATTGATCTTGTATTAGAAACGGGCAGTGAATTCATGCCCCTGATCTTTGTCACCATAAAACCCGCCCAGGAATATCATCAGAGTCTGCGATACTACAAACGTGAGCTGTTGTTCTGGTCTGCCGTACGTGGTGGTTTGATGTTGCTGGTGCTTTGGCTGGCGATGTATTGGAGTCTGATTCCCATCAAGCAGTTGGTTGCCCGTCTGAAAGATATTGAATCCGGCGAGAATGACCAGTTGACCGGACACTATCCCCTGGAAATAGCCCGAGTGACTAATGCACTGAACCGTCTGCTGCGTAATGAACAGCGCCAAAGAGAGCGGTATCGGGACACTATGGCCGACCTTGCCCATAGCCTGAAAACGCCACTGGCCGTTTTACAAAGTACAGGCAATACCCTGCACATGCAGCGTGAAACGATCACACAGCAAGGGCTGGCGGAGTTGGAAGAAACCATTGATGAACAGGTTCAGCGAATGAACCAGATTGTCGGTTATCAGCTGCAGCGGGCTGTAACACGACAACGGTCGTTGATCCGAAATCAGGTGTCAGCGGCAAAAATTGTCGGACGTATCCGGAATACGCTGGACAAGGTATATCGGGACAAACAGATTCAGGCTGACGTCAACATCAGTGAGGATTGCCTGTTTACCGGGAATGAGCAGGACCTGATGGAGGTCCTCGGCAACCTGCTGGAAAATGCCTGGCGCCTGAGTCTTCAGCAGGTCAGGGTCAGTGCCCAGGTGGCCAGAAATCGCGAGGCTTCCGGACAGGAAAAACGACTGGAGCTGATCATTGAAGATGATGGCCCCGGTGTGCCGGAAGATCGACGGGATGTGATCCTGCAACGGGGTGTCCGGGCAGACAGCCGGACACCGGGGCAGGGATTAGGGTTGGCAGTGGTGCTTGATATTATTGAGCATTATGACGGCACCCTGACCATTGATGACTCAGACTTGGGCGGTGCACTATTCCGTATAACACTCGCCTGCTGATCGTTGTCAGACCATCACCAGAAGTGTTACTGACCCTCCCGGGCCATTATGAGTGCGCCTGATAACGCATCGCCCTTCGGGACGACTAGATAAGGTGCTAGCGTTTCTGGTAGCCATGTACGTATAAAGCTGCTGATACCTCCGACCAGCGCACAATGTCCGATACCTTTATCGAGTAACGTACGGATTATGGCTGCGGCATCCTCTGCTGCAGCCTGTAACAGCTGTATGGCCAGAGCGTCCTGCTTATCCGCATATTCAAAGACAACCGGTGCGAAAGCACCATAGTCTCTGGGCAGGGCATGTGTCTGCCAGGCAATGATCGCTTCCGGCGAATGCTCAAAACGGGCCATCAGCGCTGAACATAATGGCGTCGTTGGCACAATGCCTTCGTGGGCTCGCAGGGCATAGCTGAGGGCGTCCAGACCCAGCCGGGCACCACTGGCATGATCCGATACCGGAAATCCCCAACCGCCGACACTGCCTGATGCCTCATCACGAATCCAGAAACCACAGGAACCGGTTCCCATGATGAGTATCGCACCATTTCCCCCGTCAAACGCACCGAGGCAGGCGGTATAGGCATCACTGCGCATACTGATTGATGCAAAGGGAAATCCCCACTGCATGACGGCATCGCGCTCGTTACTGTGGTTGATACCGGCCAGACCGAAACCGGCCACAATACGTTGCATGTCGTTTTCTTGCAGGCCTGCCTGCTGCAGTGCCTGGCAGGTAGCCGACAGAATGTTGTTACAGGCCTGATCCAGACCAAAGCGAGGATTGGCAATGCCGGTCAGACCTTCACCCAGAACCTGCCCGTGAATGTCGCAGAGACGGGCCCGGCAGGAAGTACCACCGCCATCAATACCCAGAAACAGTTTTTCTGTCATGCCTGTATTCCGATTATGGTTTTGTCTGCACTGTGCGTTGTGACCAGAAATGGCAGACATCAGGCAAACTTGCCATGATCCGCGGGGAAAGGTAAAGACTGAGTGCTGATGTTAATGATGCAGTTATAAAAAATTGTCGTGTACAAGTTCGGAAAGATAAAGTGCAACGGGGGCTCTGATGGCCCCCGTGAAAAGATGCGTTTATTCAGCTTTTACCATTGCCCGTTTGAGGCAAATCGCTGCACCGCCCCAGGTAATGCCCAAGCCAAATAACATCATGATAATGGCTGCTGCAGACATATCAGGCCTCCGCGGTCATTGTTGCATCATTAAACTGGGTAGCGAGTACGATGGCGACGAACACCAGTGTGCCCAGCATGCCCCATCCCAGCCAGAGAATTTCATGGTCGGCGTAACCACCGTAATTGGCGGTCAGATCTGTAACCAGGTTGCTGATGACCAGTACCGCAAGCAATCCTGTGCAGAGATAGCGAATACAGAACTCCCACCACCGGCCGATCGCAAAATCTGACAACCGGTTGATATGGTGACGCATGCCATCAAGGCGCAAGAGGAGCGACAGACAGATCAGTTCTGCAAGACAGCTGCCCAATATACCGAAGTTGTTAATGAAGTGATCGACAATATCCAGCAGCAACAGGCCGCCATTAGTGGCATATGCCAGGGATATCAGTGCGCCGCCGCCACACAGGAGACTGGCCGTTTTACGCCGACTCCAGCCGGTTTTGTCCATAACGGATGAAGTGATCGCCTCCATGATCGAAATATGCGAGCTGACACCGGCAACCAGCAATGATGCAAAGAACAGAGGCCCCAAAAGCCAGGGCATGGGCAGCAGGTTGATGGCAGTAGGGATGGTGACAAACGCAAGACCAACTCCGGAGCTGACGACCTCAGTCAGCGGTTTGCCCTGTTCAGCCGCCATGTAACCGAGTACCGCAAAAATCATGATACCTGCCAGCATGGAAAAGCCGCAGTTGATAAACACCGTCATGAAGGCGTTGTTGTTAATGTCGGATTTTTCCGGCAGGTAACTGGAATAGGCGATCATGATCGCGAAGCCGACACTCAGGGTGAAGAATATCTGACCAAAGGCGTCTGCCCATACCCGTGTGTTGAGCAGTGCACTGAAGTCCGGACGGAACAGCCAGTCAACACCATGGGCCGCGCCCGGCAGAGTCAGTACCCGCGCCGTCAGGATGATAACCATGATAAACAGAAGGGGAATCATCACTTTGCCGAGTCGTTCAATGCCGCCACGAATCCCGGTAAACGTTGCAAAGAAGCTGAAGCTCCAGGCTACCAGTAACGGTACGACAATCGACCACTGTAATGTACCCAGTGATGACGGGCTGTTGTCGCTGCCCAGCTGAAGGTAAGAGCCAAAGAAAAAGGCGTTGGCGTCATTGCCCCAGCTCTGGGTAAAGGAGAACATCAGGTAGGAAAGCGACCAGCCAATGACTGCAATGTAGTAGCAGGCAATCACGGCGGCGACCATCACCTGGAACCAGCCCAGGATTTCCATGCGCGGATGCAGGCGTGCAAACGTCGTTGGAGCAGACGCCCGGTATTTATGGCCCAGGCCAAACTCCAGAATCATAAAAGGGATACCGGCTGCCAGCATGGCGACCAGGTAAGGAATCAGAAAGGCGCCGCCACCATTTTCATAGGCCATATACGGGAAACGCCAGATATTGCCCAGCCCGATGGCGGAACCGACTGCGGCAAGAATAAACCCGGTGCGCGATGCCCACTGCTCTCGTTTCATGAAGCCTCCGAAACGACACGAGAAAAGTCAGGGTGTAGTCGTGAATTGCCGCTGGGTGGTCTTGTAATAACCGTGTTATCTGTTTCATGTCGCAGGGGTGTTTGCAGGCATGAAGACGCGGCTTGCGCAGCCGGGTAAGGCTGTCTTGCATAGAAATAGCAGAACCATCCATGCTGTTTCTTGACCGGCATCAATAACCAGTATTGCCGGAAATAAATCGGGTGAGTTTTCCTGTGACATCTACACTCGATGCATGATGTCGATTGGTAGTAACGCGCGGGGACTGGCCATGCATACTATTTTGATCACCGGGGCAAACCGTGGGCTTGGGCTGGGTTTTGTCCGCCATTATGCAGCACAGGGCATGACGATTATTGCCACTTGTCGTGAACCAGAAAAGGCCACGGAACTCCGGGCGCTGGCTGAACAGTTCTCACATATTTCTATTGAAGCGTTGGATATTTGCGATTATGACGCGGTGGTCCGGTTGTCAGAAAAGTATGCAGATTATTGTATTGATATTCTGATCAATAACGCAGGGATTTTGGTCTCAGTCGAGACGGCCTATGACGCTGTCGCCTGGCTTAAGTCACTGGAAACCAATGCGGTTGCACCGATGATATTGACCCAGACATTCCTGCCGCAGGTCAAGCGCAGTGCGATCCACAAAGTCGTTTTCATCAGCAGCAGCGCCGGCAGTATTGAGCTTGCGACAGCAGAAGGCAGTGTCTATTACCGTAGCTCGAAGGCGGCATTGAACATGTCGGTGAGACGCTTTGTGCTGGATTATACCTATCAGGAACTCACTGCTGTTTGTCTTTGTCCCGGCTGGGTTCGCACGGATATGGGCGGTGTAAATGGAGAACTTTCAGTGGACGACAGTATTGCGGCAATGGTAACGACTATCGCTGGCTTGGAGTCAGAGCACCATGGGCAGTTTCTGAACCAGTATGGCGATTTTGTTCCGTGGTGATTGACAGGCTGGTTTGATGAATCGTCAGTGAGACTTGCAGAAACACCCTCCAGAGATTTTGTGTTTATTGTCTTGTTTCGTAATTCCATGTTTTGTCAGTGGGATTATGTTTGTTGTTATTTAATAAATCAGGCCAAGTCAGCACAATGCTATTTCGTCCGTTTATCGACTGACGATATGTTTTGGTTTACAGATTATGTCTTTATTATTAAATCGTTAGGGGGCTAATTATGGAAATGAAAGAAGCTATTCCTGTTACTTTTTCTGGTGCTTCACAATTATCCAACACTGTAGGGCAGAAAGATGTTGGGAGTAACTATGGAAAGTGGCAATTGGCTAAAAATCCCGATTTTGAAGTATTTATGAATGCCTTAGATGAAGAGTATGAAAATGTACTTGGTAAAAAAATGCATGTAAAAGTAAAAAGCATTTTTTTAGAAAATAAAAGATTTTTAAAGGATAAAGTCAAACAACATGCAGTTATGGATTTTATGGAGGGAATAATGCCTGCTTGGAGAGAGAGTTTTCAGGTGGGTATTTTGCACGAAGTAAAAAGGATGGATATTGATCCAGACTTTTTAAAGCTGGTAGTGTTTGGTACTGCTTGTCAGGATGTTTTATCCAATGAACGTTTTAAAAATTATGTTGCTGCATTGATCCCATTGGCCAAATATTTTTATCTTCGCCAAGACTCTGTTTTTAAGCTGTATACACAAAATACTGAGGGTACGGTAACAAGGTTCTGTTGTAGACAGATGTCTGAAACTGATGTTAAGGCACTCTGTATCTTTCAGTCGATTGAATTGAAAGAGAACCCCGATCTCCTTTGTATGCAGGATTTTGTTAGTTTTATTGCCAAAAAAGATTTTTTTGTTGATTGTATCTCGCACAGAATCTCCCGCTTGTTGTCAGAATTTGAATATAACATGTACTCCGGTGACACGGGTGAATTTAACCGGAATAAAGCGACAGTCATTGGTTTTGGTATTAGAAATGTTGCGCTTGTTCAAGCGCTTTTTAATATTGATAACTTGCATACGGCTTATGTTCAAACGGAGGTTGGAAGTGCCTCAGAGATCACAGAAGAGATTGTACGGAAATTATCTGAGCCAGAAAAAGAGGCTATCAAAAGACAGGAAGAATCATATATTTCAAATCTAATAGAATTTGCTAAGTGGAAATTGGAAGAATACGAGCATTTGGGCGACCGCATAGCAGAGGATTACTCTGGAGATGTACAACGAGCACGTTCAGATTTAAAGAGGAAAACCTTTGAACAGTGGAAGCAAGACTACCGACGTGGCAGTGTCCATGCAGCTTCTGAATCCATTGAATAGAGATATATATTTCCATAGATAGTGGGGGGAGGTCTTCAGTGATCTCCCCTGTTAAAAACTAATACGACTGAACGCTTTATAAGTGGGCAAATGAGGTACTATGGGTCGATGCCTTGCTGCCATGCTTGTTCAGATAGGCGATGCTTCTTTCAAGATCATCTGCCAACATCATAGCCATATCCATACCGGTGCCGTTGCGGATCATAATTCGCTGTATAGTTTCCGTTTCCCGCCCAAGAGGCATTTTATACGACGCAATTTGCCAGCCACGCATACGAATATGGTCGCTGAGTTCATACAGTGTAAAAGGACTGGCAGCCTCGTCCTGTAATGTATAGCAGAGTCCGGGTATGCCATTACTGCCGTCATAAAGTATCGTGAAGGGACCCATCGCTTCGATCCGTTTCGCCAATGCTCTGGCTACTTCACGACAATTGTTGTGGATACTGAAATAGCCTTCCCGTCCAAGCCGCAGGAAGTTGTAGTATTGGGCAACAATCTGCCCTCCCGGACGACTGAAATTCAGGGCAAAGGTCGGCATGTTGCCGCCAAGATAGTCCACATTGAAGATCAGTTCTTCCGGAAGATCCGCAGCATGTTGCCAGACGACCCAACCGACACCCAGGGGACTGAGTCCAAACTTGTGGCCGGAAGCATTGATGGATTTCACCCGGGGCAGACGGAAATCCCATACCAGATCCGGATCGATGAAGGGGCAGAGAAAACCGCCGCTGGCCGCATCAACATGCACAGGAATGTCCAGACCTTTATCCTGTTGCAGCCTGTCCAGTGCATCACAGATTTCTTTGACCGGTTCATACGCCAGGGTGTAAGTCAGCCCCTGGGTGGGCACGACGCCGATGGTATTTTCATCGCAGAAATCGGCAATCTGATCCGCCGTGATGCCGACTTCATTTTTCTTAACCGGTATCTGGCGTTGTTCAACATCAAAATAGCGGCAGAACTTATCCCAGCATATCTGGACAGGCCCGGTGACCAGATTGGGTTTGTCCGCGGGTTTACCCTCGGCCTGACGTTTTAGTCGCCATTTCCATTTCAGCGCCAGCCCACCCAGCATGGCGGCTTCACTGGAACCGGTTGTTGAACAACCGATCGTACTGGCGGATTCCGGCGAGTTCCATAAATCTGCCAGGATATGCACACAGCGTTGTTCAATCTCGGCCGTTTGCGGGTATTCATCCTTGTCGATCATGTTTTTGGTGATGGAAAGATCCATCAGGTAGTGGATTTCTTCTTCGACATCCGTCTGGCAGAAGGTGGCCAGGTTCATTTTGGCATTGCCGTCGAGCAGTAGCTCGTCACGGATGAAATCCTTGATGAAACGAGGGCTCGTGCTCTTTTCTGGGAGCTTGTATTTGGATAAAGGTTCCAGATCAACATTGGAGCCAAAGCTGGTGGCGAAGGCATTCACTTCGGAAGAGCGATGATGAAGAGGCATGATAGCTTCCTGTTGATATAACAATAAATGAGGTAGATAACTGACAGGTGTTTATTGGTCTGACGCCTGTCGCCAGGAAGGTTTCTTGAACATGTCAATGACAAAGGCCATGCCGGTGAAGACGACCGTACCCGCTACGACAATCATTACATAGGTATCGGGACTTCCAATGGGCAGGTTATTGGGTGGGAAAAACGAGACAATAAAGGCAAACAGAACGCCCAGGAATCCGAGACCGGCAATTATGATCATACCGCCGTTGCCGCCAGGCACTTTGTAAGGGCGCTCCATATCCGGCTTAGTGAAACGCAGGCGGATAGCGGCTGCATACATCATCATGTACATGATGAGATACAGGGAGATGGTCATGACGCTGATCAGGAAGAAGGCGACACTGACATTGTCAAAGACAAAATAAATACATGACAGAATAGTAACCATGATGCCCTGCAGTAGCAGGATGTTGCTCGGAATACCCTGCTCATTGGTTTTCGCCAATGTCGGTGGCAGGTGGCCGAGGCGAGCCGTCCAGAGCAGACCTTTGCTGGGGCCGCTGATCCATGACATAACTCCCCCCAGGGCACCAATCGCCAGTAGTGCACAAAACAGACGGTTCCAGTCTGCCAGTCCAACCTTACTGAGCATGATATGGGTAGCGGCCATCAAACCGGACTGCAGGTCGATTTCATTGGCAGGCATAACAGATGCGATTGCCAGTGAGCCCAGGGTAAACAGGACAAAGATAATCACCGCAGAAATCAGCATGGCCAGAGGAAATTCGGTTTTCGGATTAGCCATCTCATTTGCGTGAACGGCATGGACTTCAACCCCGGCAAACAGCAGGATGATGCCACCAAGAAAGGCGATATTGCCGAAGCTGTTGAACTCGGGCCAGAACCGGGGATGAACCTTGCCACCTTCAAGGGCAATGAGTCCTGCATCCTTGGCGGACAAATGCTCGAAGGCAATCGGGTTCCCCTGATCTATCCAGATGAGTGCCAGGATAATAACGACGATGCCTGGCAGGATAGTACCGATCAGGAAGCTACTACTGGTGACTTTGGCAATAACATCGGTTCCCTTGAATGTCAGCCAGGTAGATAGCCAGTAGAAAATGATGCAGAAGATACCAACATAATAACGTTCGTTCGCCAAATCGGGCCGGGCAATGAGATAGGCAATGCCCGCCGCCGCAAAGGACATGACGGTGGGATACCAGACGACGTTCTGTATCCATTGCAGCCAGATGGCAATAAAGCCGGCACGGGGGCCGAACGCCTGTTCAACCCAGGTGTAGACGCCGCCTCCCTGGCTTGAAAACGCACTGCCCAGTTCGGCAGAAACCAGGGCGGCGGGTAAAAGGAACATAATGGTGGCAAAGCCGATATAGAAGAACATGGTCAGTTCTTCTTTTGCCATCATCGGCAACCCTCGGAGGCTGATAACAGCGGCTGCTGTCATCAGGGCGATGGACATAATAGACAATCGTTTTGGTGCGCCGGTCGGTGCAGTGGCCATGATACTACTCTCGCAGCCAGAAAAGGGGATGGTTAAAGCATGGGAACAGTGGCGATCAGTGAATGGGCAGAACAGCGTCTCTGGATGAAGACTTTCTCGTAACAGGGACAGACCTGAACATGCACGAGGTCGCTGATCGATCAGTAGCCATAAGTCGAGAAAATTATAGACACAAAATGACGTATGAATTTTCTGATCTCGAAATCCATCAAAAAAAGTTGATAAACAATGCCTTTTTTTTTAATTAAGAGAGGATGTTTTATCGAGAGGAAAGTTATTCAGAAAGTTTGCTTTTACAGGATTAATAGAACATTGCGTTCTACCCTTTATTGGCATCAGGTGATTGGCTCTGCTTGTCGACGAGTGTTGTGCAGCACGGTATCGAACGACTGAATCTCTTCCATGCAATGATCCAATAGTTTTTCCAGGGCAAGTGGCATAAACCGTCGCGGCATGTACATGCCGTAGATAGTACCTGCCGGTAGTCGCCAGTCAGGCAGCACCTCTACCAGTTCACCGCGACGGATGGCTTCATCACAGATCAGGCTGGGAACAGTGCCAATGCCGGCATGTTCTTTCAAAGCCTCTCGGATGGCGGTGATGTTGTTGAATATCAGATTGCCCTGTGGGACGATCCCAACCTGTTCTTCTCCCCGCTGGAATTGCCAGGTCTGGTGTGTCTGGGCTGAACTGTTGCAGAGACAGTTATGCTGTGCCAGTTCAGCGGGGTGTTGAATAGGTGGGTGTTGTGCAAGGTAGGCAGGTGAAGCCAGCAGGCATATGGGGGAAGAAACCAGTTTCCGGCAAACAAGGTCAGGCTCTTGCCCCGGGTCGATGCGAATCGCTAGATCGATGCCTTCTTCGATGATATCCACACGACGACTGGTCAGTTCTGCTTTAATGGTAACCTGTGGGTAACGCTTCAGAAACCGCGCTATCACGCGGGCGAGGAAGCGCTGGCCAAATTCAATCGGCATCACCAGTCGTAAGTGTCCCGAGGGCTCTTCATGTACACGGCGCAGGGCCTGTTCCGCTTCTTCGAAGGCCTGCACTATCTGACGACAGCGTTCGTAGTGTTCAGCACCAATATCCGTCAGCATCAGGCGGCGGGTGCTGCGTTGTATTAACCGGACATCGAGGCGGTTTTCCATGGCCGTCAACTTACGGCTGACAGTGGATTTCTGCATGGCCAGACGTTCAGCGGCGGCGGTCAGGCTACCGGCTTCCACGACTCGGACAAAAATCAGGGCTTCATTCAGATCGACAGGTTGTTGCATACAGGAAACACAGTTTTGAGTTTCGGCATTCTAATCGCAGAAAAACAACAATGGTAGGATAGTCGCTACCCATTGATTCGCAGCCGCACTTTGCGTTTTGACACCTACTCCCCCAGGCGGCTGCGCTTTTTCTTCTCTCTTCAGGTTTCATCTCCGAGGCAAGACTGAATGCGAAAAAACATCCGGTTATCGGTGGCTATTGTTTTGACGGTACTGGCTTTGCTCATCGGTGGCGGTTACTGGTGGCAGGTGGGCCAATACCAGGAATCGACCGATAACGCGTATGTGCAGTCAGACATCATTTATATCAGCGCAAAACAGAGTGGCTTCGCCCAAGCCGGCTGGATTCAGGATAACCAGTTCGTGCGTGAAGGCGAAGTGCTGGCCCGTATCGATGATACAGATTTTCAATTGGATCTGGCGGAAGCCAAGGCGGCGGTAGCCGCCGCGAGTGCTGGTATTGACCAGCTCGAAGCGCAGCGTTATCTGCAGGAGTCTGTGATCACCGCCGGTGAATCATCCGTTGCCGCGGCACAGGCCGAACGACAGTTGGCGGCCGCTGAGCTGAAACGGGCGCGGGAACTGCACCGTAAGAAGTTTGCCTCCCAGGATGATCTGGATAACGCCATCACTGACAATGAGCGCAAACGTGCCGTCCTGGCAGAAACCCAGGCGAAACTGGAGTCTTCCCGTCGGCAGCTGACCGTTCTGGATACGCAATTGCAGGAAGCAAAGGCAACACTGGCCCAGGCTAAGGCCCGTCAGGATCAGGCGCAACAGGCGCTCAGTGAAACCATTGTCCGGGCACCGCGCGATGGCATTATCGGACAACGTCAGGTGAAGGATGGTCAGCTGATTAAGGCGGGGCAGGTGTTGTTTGGGCTGGTAGCTGCGGACACCGTCTGGGTCACCGCCAATTTCAAGGAAACCCAGATCGCTCACATGACCCGGGGACAACCGGTCTCCCTGGAAATTGATGCCTTCCCCGGCCAGCCGGTAACAGGCTACATCGACAGCCTGTGGCCTGCCAGTGGTGCGAAGTTCAGCCTGCTCCCCCCAGAGAATGCGACAGGGAATTTCACCAAGATTGTGCAGCGTATTCCAGTGAAGATTGCGATTCCTGCTGATCAGGTATTGGCAGGTAAGCTGCGGGCAGGGATGTCTGTCGTAGCTTCTCTCAATACTCAGGATAAGCCTGTAGCACTCAATGGAATGAAAGTTGTCCACAATAATGTTGCCCCTGTGGTAGAGCAGCATGTCGCAGGGTATTGAGCAAGCCAGCCGTCGTGACTGGATGGCCATTTATGGTGCTGCCCTCGGTGCGTTTATTGCCGTTTTGGATATCCAGATCATTAATGCCTCGCTGGCGGATATCCAGGGGGCATTGTCGGCGTCGGTAGAAGAGGGATCTTGGATATCCACAGCCTATATGATCGCGGAGATCGTGATGATTCCGCTCAGTGGCTGGCTGGTGCAGGTGCTGTCATTCCGGACTTACATACGTTTTACCATTGTGCTGTTTGTCGCGGCATCAATGCTGTGTGGTCTGGCCTGGAGCCTGGAATCCATGATTTTGTTCCGGGTGTTGCAGGGGATCGGTGCAGCCCCGTTGATTCCGCTGGCCTTCAGTTTGGTACGGCTCCGTCTGCCGGCCTCTGATCAGGCGAAGGGAATGGCACTGTTTTCTTTTTCTGCGGTTTTCGCTCCTGCTATTGGCCCCAGTCTTGGTGGCTGGTTAACAGAGACGTTCAGTTGGCACCTTATTTTCTACATTAACCTGGTGCCTGGCATCATCATGTTTCTCACGCTCAGTGCCAGTTTGGATAAAGAACCGATGCAGCTGAACAAGCTGCGTGAGGCGGACTGGCCTGGCATTTTTACCCTCTCGCTGGGGCTGGCGACGCTGGAATATTTCCTGGAAGAAGGTAACCGTAAAGACTGGTTTGGCTCCGACATTATTATCTGGACGGCGTTGATTGCGGCTGTCTCGCTGGTGGCCTTTACCTGGCTGCAATTGACCCGTGAACGTCAGTTGCTGAACCTGCGCCTGCTCGGACAAAGGCAGTTCCTGATGGCGACCTTAGCCAATATGGGGCTGGGACTGGGGATGTATGGCAGTGTCTATATCTTGCCGCTGTATTTGTCGCAGGTGCAGGGGTATAACTCTCTGCAGATCGGTGAAGTGCTGATGTGGGGCGGCATGCCGCAGCTGTTGCTGATCCCTATGGTGCCTCGGCTGATGAAGCAGATAAATCCGCGGATTATGGCAACGTTCGGGTTTGTCATGATGGCATTCAGCATGTATCTGAACACCAATATGACGGGCGATTATGCCGGCGACCAATTCCGGATCAGTTTGCTGATCCGTGCACTGGGGCAGCCATTTATCATGATTCCCCTGTCCATGCTGGCGATGAAGAAGATTTTGCCGAAGGATGTGCCGTCGGCCTCAAGCCTGTTCAATACATCGCGGAATCTCAGCGGCGCCATAGGTATTGCTTTGCTGGCAACAATCATTCAGCGACACACGACGTTGCATGCTGCCCGTCTCAGTGAAACCCTGCCGATGTATGGTGATCTGACCCAGCATCGGCTGGATACGCTGTCCGCTGCCATGCCACAACTGAGTTTTCCGCAGCAGGTGGGTTTGATTGCCCGACAGTTGACCGAGCAGGCGACTATCATGGCGTACAGCGATGCTTTCTATGTCGTGGCGATCGTATTAGTGCTTGGACTGGGTGCGACGATACTGACAAGCCAGCGAGGGACGTTACTGAAAACCGCAGGATGAAATGACCGGTCAACAAATGCCCATAGACTATGTTTATGGGCATTTAACCTGTGGGATCCTGCTTGTATGAAAGGTCTTATGATGGCCCAGCCGCTGCTTGTAACGATGATCATGCGGCATGCCGAGACGGTGTACCCTTCCTCGGAAATTGTCTCTGTGACACAGGATCATGGCGTTCATCGTTACTGCTATCGGGATTGTTTCCGGCGGGTCCGGCAGCTGGCTAATGCGATGCAACGTCTTGGCATGAAAGAGGGTGACCGGATTGCCACCTTGGCCTGGACGGATTTTCGTCATTTTGAGATTTACTATGGGATTACCTGCTCCGGGGCGATTTGCCATACCGTGAATCCGCGTCTGTTTGAGAAGCAGATTCTTTATATTCTCAGTCATGCTGAAGACCGCTGGATTTTTACTGACCCTCTCTTTGTTCCATTGCTGGAAAAACTGCAGCCTGATTTACCCGCTGTAGAAGGCTATGTGGTGCTGACCAGCCCGTCGTCCATGCCGGCCACATCGCTGAAAAATGCCATTGCCTATGAAACCCTGATTGCTGACGAGTCTGAGGACTTCGAGTGGCCGGATCTGGATGAAAATACTGCCAGTTCACTGTGTTATACCTCGGGTACAACCGGCAATCCCAAGGGGGTGCTTTACAGTCATCGTTCTACCCTGCTGCATTGTTTTATGGTGGCCATGTCCAACTGCCTGAACCTGTCGGACCATGATGTGGTGATGCCGGTTGTGCCAATGTTTCACGTCAATGCCTGGGGGATGCCGCATGCCGCGCCTATGCTGGGCGCCAAGCTGGTGTTGCCCGGACCAAAGATGGCAGACGGTGAAATGCTGCAGAAGCTGATTGTCACCGAACAGGTCACCTGCAGTACCGGGGTGCCCACCATCTGGCTGGCTTTGCTCGATTATCTGGAAACCAGTGGCAAGCGTATTGATTGTCTGCAGGAGATCGGTGTGGGCGGCTCAGCCAGTCCAGCCAGCCTGTTTGAGCGTATGAAGAAATACGGCGTTTCTGTCAATCAGGGCTGGGGAATGACCGAGATGAGCCCGGTGGGCAGCTTCAACAGGGTCAGGGCAGCGGTTTGTGATAAATCGCAGGCAGAACTCGACACGCTGGCGCTCAAACAGGGAACACCGCTGTTTGGTGTGCGAATGAAAATTGTCGATGAGCAGGGCAATGAACTGCCTCACGATGGACAACAGGTGGGGGAACTTTGCGTTCGGGCTCCGACTGTGTGTTCCCGGTATTACCTGGCAGAAACAACGACAGAGTCCCACGACCAGGAAGGTTGGTTTCGTACTGGCGATATTGCCACCATGGATACCGACGGTTACCTGATGATCACTGACCGGCGCAAGGATCTGATCAAATCGGGAGGGGAGTGGATCTGTTCCATCGAGCTGGAGAACATTGCCATGAGTCAGCCAGACGTAACGGCAGCGGCGGTGATAGCGGTACCCCACGAACGCTGGAGCGAACGCCCTCTACTCATTGCTACTGGCAAGGGGAAACAGGTGGACAAAGCGTCAATGGTATCCTGGTACCAGGGCAAGGTGGCGGACTGGTGGATTCCCGATGATATTGTGTGGGTAGAGGCTTTGCCCTATACGGCTACCGGAAAGATCAGCAAACTAACGCTAAGGGAACAGTTCTGTGACTATTTCAATCATCCGGGATCGCTGCATCCACAAGAGGAATCGGCTGGCTGATGGGTGCATCAGTGTGCTGTGACAATGCCCACCGGACATGTTCTCGAATCAGCCCGGAAGGGTGCTCAAGCCGGGCTTCCAGGGCCGAGATGACTTTATCCGAACCCGGTGCATTGCCGAGCCCGACAGCCAGGTTGCGCAGCCATCCCTCAAACCCGGTACGGCGGATAGGGGAGCCTGCGGTGCGGTCCAGGAATTCTTCTTCTGTCCAGAGAAACAGATCAGCCAGATCGGTTGAATCCAGCTTGTGACGGGGTAGAAAATCCGTTTCTGTCGTGGGTTTGGCGAACTTGTTCCAGGGGCAGATCAGCTGGCAGTCATCACAACCGAAGACGCGGTTACCAATCGCTTTACGGAATTCAACTGGAATAGCACCTTTCAGCTCTATGGTGAGATAAGAGATACAGCGCCTGGCATCCAGCTGGTGAGGGCCGACAATGGCGTCTGTCGGGCAAACGTCCCGGCAGGCAAAGCAGCTGCCGCAGTGCGTGGTTTCCTGTGGTTTATCCACAGGCAACGGCAGATCGGTAAACAGTTCGCCCAGAAAGAACCAGGATCCTGCCTTGTGATTCATCAACAGGGTGTTTTTGCCAATCCAGCCCAACCCTGCCTTCATGGCGATGGCTTTTTCCAGCACTGGGGCGCTGTCGACAAAAGCCCGGTAACCAAATTGACCCACCTGCTCTTCAATACGGCTCGCCAGCTGTTGCAGGCGTTTACGGATCACTTTGTGGTAATCACGCCCCAGTGAGTAGCGGGAAATGTAGGCTTTACTGTTGTCTTTCAGAATGCGTATGGCGTCAGTATCTCCCGGCAGGTAATCCATCCGAACGCTGATGACACGCAGAGTGCCGGGTACCAGTTCTGCCGGTCGGGAACGCTTGTTGCCGTGGTCTGCCATGTAGGTCATTTCACCGTGGAAATGACGGCCTAGCCAAGACTGCAGATACTGTTCGTGTTCGCCAAGGTCAACGTCCGTAATACCCACTGCCTGAAAGCCGAGTTCACGTCCCCACTGTTTGATGGCGTTGGCCAGGTCGAGCATGTTTGGGGATGTTCTGGTTTGGGGGGCTGAATTGGTCACGGAGTTTTGATAGCGGTAATGCAATGAAAGCGAAGGATATAGGGTAAGCGCTAAATGAGGGATTGAATAGCCGGAATATGCACTATCGGGTTTCACATTATTCGCGGATGAAATGCTGTTTTCGTTCTCAGACCTGATGGACGTCTGTGTTGCGGTGTTTTTGTATTCGAGAGGTTATGTTACACCGCTATTTTACGACATGCGTGACTCTACATTGTGTTTGAAATGTTCCTCACAAATCCCTTGGTTATTTCAGGGTGGGTAAATATGAAAATGACTATATTTCTCAATTCTTTTCAATGACAGGAATTATGGGTTAATGCAAGGTGATTACCGCTACCCCATCATCGCCACGGCTGCGGGCGGTGCGATTGAAATGTACGATTTCTCTATTTTCCTGTTTTTGTCGGATTACCTTTCCGCTGTTTTTCTGCCTTTGGCTAAACAAGGGGACTACCTTGCCGTGGGGGTGATGGTGACCGGTTATATCGCGCGTCCTCTGGGAGGCGTTATGTTCGGTTATTTTGGGGATTGTCTGGGCCGAAAAAGAACGTTTCTCTACTCACTCATGTTGATGTCAATGGCCACACTGGGTATTGCCCTGCTGCCGGATGCCAGCAGTCAGGGCATTGTGTCATACATTTGGCTCATGGCTTTCAGAGTACTGCAGGGGATCTCGGCGGGAGGAGAAATACCTCTTGGGTATGTCTTTGTTTCTGAGAACAGTAACCATCACAACAGAGGGGGTGTGGTGGCACAGTTTGCCGCAGGGTGCGAATTTGGCTATTTGCTAGGCTTTATGTGTAGTCATCTTTTGATATTGTTTTTATCGGATGCAGATATTATCGCCGGGGGATGGCGACTATTGTTTCTGTTTGGTGGGGCGATGGGGGGGATTGCCTACGCTATCCGGCTATGCACTATGGAATCCCGTGTTTTTCTTGATACACCTTGTTATTCCCGTAGAGCTAATTCTCCACCCATTGAAGTGCTGGTTCATTATTACCGGGAGGTATTGATAGGCATCGGTATCTCGTTGAAAGATGCCGGTGCATTAGTCTGCCTGCTATCCATTTATAAATTGTTCCCCTCTGCTGTTGGGTTGTCCGGACGTGAGTTCCTGTGCATTTTTGTGCTTGGCCTCTCGATTGGTATCCCGTTTATCATTATTGGAGGGAAATTGTCTGATCTGGTGGGGCGAAAATGGATCATCCATACCAGTGCATTGATGACATGTGTATTGAGTGGCTTAGGTTTATTCATTAATTTTTCACCACCTGGCATTGTTATTTGGTTGTTTGTTATTTCTATTGTGGTTTTTGCAGCGCTTGGGCGCGGTGTTTTTGGCCGAGTGATTCTGGACTCTTTCCCAACACATCTGCGATGCAGTGGTTTTGCGCTTGCCTATAATGTTGGCTTTGCACTCTTTACGGCATTCGGTATTTGGTTATCCGGCTTGTATGGGCAGAATTCATTGACATTGCCGCTGTGTTATTTGCTCTGCTGCTCATTGGTTACCTTTTTTACCGCCAGTCGGATCGCTGAACGTCACACACTGACCATTTCTCATATACCTTGAGTGGATGGATCGACAGTGACAGTCATGTCTAATGGAGACAAGTCACCGTTTTTCTGACTGCAATGGATATAATGAAACAAGAAGGTTAATGAAAGGGCGTGTCTCCCATGGACGAGTGGTTGCCAGAAGCATTGTATACCGCTGAACAGGTCAGGCATCTTGATGCGGTTGCCATCAATGATTATCACATCAACGGTTTTGAATTGATGAAGCGAGCCGGTCAGGCGGCGTTTGACCGTATGTTGGAGCGATGGCCGGTATTAACCCGGGGAGGCACCCTGCAGGTTTTCTGTGGTGCAGGCAATAATGGCGGCGATGGATACGTAATTGCCAGTCTTGCCCGCCAGCGTTATCTCCCTGTACGTGTGATTGCACTCAAGAATCCTGATGAATTAAGCGGGGATGCCCTGCGAGCATGGCATTGGTTCCGTGACCTTGGTGGTTCCACGGAAGCTTGGAATCGCAATGTAATGATCACCGGCACCGTGCTGGTGGACGCCATGCTGGGGACAGGCCTCAGTGGTGACGTTAAGGGCGATTACCTGGATGCCATCCAGATGATCAATCATTCGGAACGTCCTGTGCTTGCGGTGGATATTCCCTCCGGCTTATCAGCGGATACCGGCGCAGCCCTCGGCGCTGCTGTGCAGGCCGCAATGACGGTGACATTCATTGGCCTGAAACAGGGACTGCTGACCGGCGCTGGACCGCGTTACTGTGGCACACTTAATTTTGCCTCTCTTGCCGTACCGGATGAAATTTACAGCAAAGAATTGCCCGCCTCCCATTTGCTGAGGGAGCAGGAACTGGGAGCCATCGTACGACCTAGGCTGGCCGATGCCAACAAAGGCAGTCACGGTCATCTGCTTGTTGTGGGGGGCGATGAAGGGATGGGAGGAGCGGTCGTGATGGCGGCCGAAGCTGCTCTCAGAACCGGCGCAGGACTGGTGACAGTGGTGACACGTGAGGAACATGTGGATGCCATTAATGCACGCTGTCCTGAAATCATGGCGCGTGGTGTTAATGATGCAAATGCCTTGAATACCTTACTGACGGGCAAATCAGCCGTAGTTGTCGGCCCTGGTCTTGGACAGTCAGCCTGGAGTAAAGCGTTGCTGGCGTGTCTGTTACAGTCAGAGCTTCCGATTCTTATGGATGCAGATGCCTTGAACCTGATTGCTGAAGATAACCAGTTACTGGGCAAGAATTCCCGTGCGTTGCTGATGACGCCACATCCGGGGGAAGCTAGCCGTCTTCTGCAGGAGCCGATTCCAGCGATACAGGCTAATCGTTTTGCAGCTGTCCGACAGTTACAGCAGCAATATGGCGGCGTAGCGGTATTGAAAGGCGCGGGAACGCTGGTTTATGACGGTGAAACGGTATCCTTGTGCGGTGCTGGCAATCCAGGTATGGCTGTGGCGGGGATGGGGGATGTGCTCAGTGGTGTGATCGGCAGCCTGTTGGCGCAAGGTTACGATATGGAGCAGGCGGCAAAAATCGGCGTCTGGCTGCATGCCGCTGCCGGAGACGACTGTGCTGCGGATGCCGGGCAGATCGGTATGAAAGCCACGGATTTGCTGCCCTATATTCGCCGACGCATTAACCAGCTGGCCAATACCTGACTTCAGGAACAAAAAGTGGGCTGTTGGCGGGTATTCGTGACAAATACGGCGTTTTTACACAGGTTTCCCAATGGTATCCTTCCCGGTTAAGGTGATGGTATGGGAAGCGTGTCGAATACGATGTCTGAGACAATTCAACTGACTCTTGCCGGTGAAGCTCGCATGGTGGTTTTCGGCCGTCTTTTGGCGGAAGCCTGTCAGGGCCATGGCACTGTGTATTTAGAGGGAAATCTCGGCGCCGGCAAAACGACACTGTGCCGGGGCGTGCTGCGTGGCTTCGGTTACGAAGGCGCCGTTAAAAGCCCGACATATACCCTGGTTGAGCCTTATGAAATGGAACAGGCATCTGTTTACCATTTTGATCTGTATCGCTTGGGCGACCCTGAAGAACTCGATTTCCTGGGCGTCCGTGATTACTTCGACAGTCCTTCCCTTTGCCTGATTGAATGGCCGGATCGCGGTAAGGGCTTCCTTCCGGCCGCCGATATTATATTATCTATCGAATACCTTCCGGAGGCGCGGATTGTCACGGTAGACCCGCAGACCGGACATGGGCGGGCTATCTGTAAAACGATAGCGGACAGACAGGGAACGTTGGCGGAGGAAGTATGCTAGGACGTCTGGCAAACACAAGCCTGATTGTCTTGCTGCTGTTGGTGGCGGGTATAGCCAATGCCGCCAACATTGAGGGGGCCCGTCTGTGGCGCTCGCCGGAAAAAACACGTCTGGTGTTCGACCTGACCGGTTCCGTTAATCACAAGATCTTTTCACTCAGCAATCCCAGCCGCCTTGTGATTGATGTGGATGGTTCCTCCCTGAAACAGTCTCTTTCAAGCTTGCCTCTGACAAACACGCCCATCAGCAAGGTGCGATGGGCGAAGCGTAACAATAACGATGTGCGTATCGTTTTGGATCTTAATGAATCCGTCAGTCCGAGAAGTTTTCTCCTGAAACCGAATACCACCTATGGGCACCGCCTGGTGGTAGATCTGTTCGACAAGGGCAAGGCCGGAACCAAACCGGCAGTGCCGGCAAAGTCTGCACCGGCGCCGGTTCAGGGACGGGATATTATTGTTGCCATTGATGCCGGCCACGGTGGAGAAGACCCCGGCGCCATTGGTCATGGAAAAGCCCGGGAGAAGGAAGTCACTCTCGCCATCGCCAAAGAGGTCGCAGCCCTGTTTAACCGGGAAAAAGGCTTCAAGGCCAAATTGACCCGGACGGGGGATTATTACATTTCCCTGCGTGATCGCACACGAATCGCCCGGGAGCATGGTGCGGACCTGTTTGTCTCCATCCATGCGGATGCGTTTGTGCAGCCCCGTGCCCATGGCATGTCGGTGTTTACCCTGTCCAAGCGGGGTGCGTCTTCCGAAACTGCGCGCTGGTTGGCCAACAAGGAAAACAATTCTGACCTGATCGGTGGAGAGGAAGGCGTCAGCCTCGGCGATAAGGACGGGCTGCTGGCCAGTGTCCTCCTGGATCTCTCCATGACCGATACCCAGACACGGAGTATCAAGGCTGGCAAGATGGTACTCGGTGAGTTGGGCAAGCAGAACCGGTTACACAAGAAACAGGTAGAGCAGGCTGCGTTTGTTGTCCTGAAATCACCGGATATTCCCTCCATGCTGGTGGAAACCGGGTTTATCACCAATCCGGAAGATGCCCGTAAGCTGAAATCGCATACCCATCGTAAGCGGATTGCGCGATCCATTTACACCGGTATTCGCAGCTTCTTCCACCATCAGCCGCCATTGGGAACCCTGATTGCACAGCAGAAAAGCAAGGGGGCCCTGGTGGCATCGTCCAAGCCACGCAAGCATCGGGTAAAATCCGGTGATACCTTGTCGGACATTGCGACCCGGTACAATGTATCCATGTCAGGCCTGAGACGGATCAACGGTATCAAGGCCGCTGACCATATTCAGGTTGGGCAATTGCTGGAAATTCCCTGATTATCCTGAGTGATATGCCGTGTTTTTCCCTTTTGGATTGTTTCTTCAGAGAGAAACACGGTAGTCATTTTAGGAAGTTAGGACTGGGCGTCTTCACTTTTTGTTATTTTATTCTTTTGGAAATTATCAACGATCAGATCATTAATAATTTTCATGGTTAGAAGGGTAACCATAAAGAAATTATTGATAAACTCGACTTCCTGTCCTGGAGTGATGAACCTCTCAAGTATCCAGCAGCTCGACACTTTGCATTCTTCCAGTTTTCCTATCACAAAGAAAAATGCCAGCAAAAAGCCAATAATCCGTGTCCATGGAACAAGGCCTATCGTGAATACTTTAACGATGGGTTGGGGGCCGGGATCAGCATTCCTGATGGCGCTGAATTGATGCCAAACCAACGCTGCAATGGCAATCCATAGCCACAATAACTCAGCCTGACTCTCTGCTGACACGTAAAAGATGAGAGATAAAAAGAATATAATCACTGCACCCGTGCCAAAATGGAGCAGGAAAAAACACACGCCGAACGCTTTCAGGAAACCGGCACCATTGCAGTCAATAGACAATCGACAGATAGCAATACTCCCAAATACCAGAATAAATAGCGTTTCAATACCATAGAGAAGGATCAGGTCGGCACTCTGCCAGTCCAGAAATAGAATGCCAAAGATAGGGAGGCTATTAAGAATCAGGGTATTAAAAATAACAGACTGCATAGTACGACATTTCTAATTAATGAATAGATGGTCCGTCATAATTAAATCGGCTGTGTTTTTTATAGCTGGAACCACAGGGCGCCTGACAATCGATTAATGTTCATTTTCCCAGGTTATTACTCCATGCTGTCACGATGGCGTCATATTACTGTCATTGCAACGACATCTTTCCTCTCTAAGTTACTTTCCCATACCTGTTAAAGAACAAAAAAAGGGAAAGTAATGAAAATGAGTCGACGGTTTGGCATCAAGCGGGTTCTGGCAGCCCTGGGATTGAGCTCTACGCTCGGATTGGCTGCACAGTCCTATGCAGCTACTGAACTAACGGTTTATACCGCAGTAGAAGCGGAAGATCTCAAGCGCTACGCCGCAGAATTCAATAAGGATCATCCCGATATCAAAGTTCGCTGGGTGCGTGATTCAACCGGCATTATTACTGCCAAGCTGTTGGCCGAGAAAAACAATCCCAAGGCCGATGTCATCTGGGGGCTGGCGGCAACCAGCCTGCTGCTGATGAAAAATCAGGATATGCTGCAGCCCTATGCGCCGAAAGAACTGGAAAAATTGTCACCGAATTTCAGGGACAAGGATCAAACCCCCGCCTGGGTGGGCATGGATGCCTGGATGGCAGCTATCTGCTTTAACACGGTGGAAGCCAAAAAACACAATCTGCCCATGCCTGCGTCCTGGGAAGACCTGACCAAGCCGGTCTACCAGGGGCATATCGTCATGCCAAACCCGGCCTCGTCCGGTACCGGCTTCCTGGATGTCTCCAGCTGGCTGCAGACCTTTGGTGAGCAGCAGGGCTGGGGCTACATGGATCGCCTGCACGCCAATATCAGCCGCTACACCCATTCAGGCTCCAAGCCTTGTAAGCTGGCAGCGGCCGGCGAAGCGGCCATCGGGGTATCGTTTGCTTTCCGGGGCGCCAAACTGAAGAAAAAAGGTGCACCGCTGGAACTGGTCTTCCCCACGGAAGGTGTGGGCTGGGAGATGGAAGCCGCAGCCATCGTGAAAGGCACGAAAAAGGAAACGGCAGCCAAAACACTGATGGACTGGATTATCTCCGAAAAAGCCAACCGCATGTACAACAAGGGCTACGCCATTGTCGCCCGGCCGGATATCAAAAAGCCGGTGCCGTATTTTCCGGCAGATCCTGAAGCCATCATGATCGACAACGACTTTGCCTGGGCTGCAGACAACCGCAAGGCCATTCTCGCCCAGTGGCAGGGCCGTTATGACGGTAAATCCGATCCCAAGTGACGCTGACTGACAACGATTGAGCCGATCCCCTGTGACCGGCTCAATGTTTAGGGGGATCTCATGAAACAGTATGACCTTGCGATTGTTGGTGCCGGTATCCTTGGACTGTCGCATGCCCTGGCTGCTACCCGTAAAGGCTTGAAGGTACTGGTGCTGGATGCAGACAGGCAGGCAGAAGGCGCATCGATCCGGAATTTTGGTATGTTCTTGCCCATGGGGATGCCGGAAGGTGACGGTTACCGTCGGGCCATGCATAGTCGGGAAATGCTCGTTCCCCTGATCAGGGAGATGGGTGTCTGGAGTGATCCCTCTGGGAGCCTCACGGTTGCGCACCATGATGATGAAATGCAGGTTCTCAGCGAATTCTGTAAGCGCACAGAGCATGGCCGCCACCACTGCCAGTTGTTGAACAGGCAGCAGATATTGGAACAGTGTCCCTCATTGAATCCACAGGGCGTTATGGGTGGACTGTTTTCTAATACGGAAATCACCCTGAATCCTCGCTTGCTGATACCGGCTCTGACCCGTTATCTCAAACAACAGCATGGTGTCGATTTCCGATTTTGCCATCGGGTCACTGGCATTCGTTTGCCGGAAGTCCAAACGACCCGGGAGGTCTTCCGTGCAAGTCGTGTTGTGGTGTGCACCGGCGCAGGTTTCGATTCCCTTTACTCTGATGTTCATGAACGTCATCTGTCGCGCTGCAAGTTGCAGATGCTGAGAACAGAGCCTCAACCTGATGTGTTCAGCCTGCCTGCAATGATGATTAGCGGGCTGAGTCTTGCTCACTATCCGGCGTTTTCCGGTTGTCCTGGCATCGGGCAATTACAGGGGCGTCTGGAAAGGGATTACCGACAATACCTGGATTACGGCATCCATATCCTGCATGCACAGCACAATGATGGCAGTGTCCTGATCGGCGACTCCCATGAATACGATGACCAGATATCGCCCTTCCACAAGGCGCAGATCGAACAGCTGATTCTGGCGGGTAGCGGGGATGTTCTGAAACTTCCGGTGAAAACCGTGATGGAACGATGGACGGGCTATTACGCCAAGGCAAAGACAGGCCATTGTTTTCAGCGAGAGATCACGCCTGGTGTTCTGCTGGTCAACGGCGTTGGCGGGACAGGTATGACTACCGGTCTGGCACTGGCCGTCGATGGATTAAACGATTTTCTGAATAGCTGAATGGTAGGGTAAACAGGCATGAGAATGACGCAGACCCGCAATTATCTCAGGCTTTCCGGCATCCGAAAGTGCTTCGACCAGTTCGTGGCGCTGGACCAGATTGACCTTTCGATCCGCGAAGGGGAGTTTGTCTGCTTTCTGGGGCCATCCGGCTGCGGTAAGACGACGCTTTTGCGGATTATCGCCGGTCTTGAGCAGCAGGATGCCGGGGAGATCTGGCAGGCCGGGTGCAATATCAGCCAGTTACCGCCTGAACAGCGGGACTTCGGTATTGTCTTCCAGTCGTATGCACTGTTCCCCAACCTGTCAGTGACCAAAAATATTGCCTACGGTTTGCAGGGTAGAAAACTGACCCGAAGTCAGATTGATGCACGGGTGGGCGGTTTACTGGAAACCGTCGGGTTGCCCGATGCTGGACACAAATACCCGGCGCAGCTATCCGGAGGGCAGCAGCAGCGAGTCGCACTGGCGCGAGCACTGGCCACAGAGCCCGGGCTGCTGTTGTTGGATGAACCGTTATCTGCGCTGGATGCCCGGGTTCGCGCCAGCCTGCGGGAAGAAATCAAGCGGATGCAGCGAGAGCTGGGTATTACCACCATCATGGTAACCCATGATCAGGAAGAGGCGCTCTCCATGGCAGATCGCGTGGTGGTTATGAACCAGGGGGGCATTGAACAGGTGGGTACGCCCAACGACGTTTACCTTGCGCCCTCGACGCCGTTTGTGGCGGATTTTGTGGGTGTGATGAATTTCCTGCCGGGCACGCTGGTAAAGCCTGACGAGTTGTTACTGGCTGGTCGTCCCATCTGTTGTCCCGCAGAACACGGACTGGGAACGGACACGCCGGTCAACCTGGCGATTCGACCGGAAGAAGTGGAACTGGTGCCGGTCGGGTATGACGCCATGTTGTCCGCCGAACTCGAAAGTGTGGAATTCCAGGGGGGATTGGTACGTTCACGCTTGCGTCTGGAAGGCTCGGAAGACCGGGTGATGGTGGATCTCAGCAGCCGACAGCAATCAACGCTGAATTTACAGCCGGGTACCTGGATGGGTGTCAAACTGCCCAGCCAGCATATTCGCCTGTTTGCGGCCTGAGGTGTTTATGCAGAATACCGCTGTCGCCTTCCCCGATCGTAAATCCATCCATCAGACGCTTGCAGGCACCTGGGACCGTGAACGTGGCCTGCGCATTCTCGGGCTGATGGTCGTCTGTCTGATATTGCTGGTTACACTGATATTGCCCCTGTATGCGCTGTTGTCTCGCAGTGTCATGTCGGAAGAGGGGCTGTTTATTGGTGTGGATAACTTTATCCAATATTTTTCCACACCCTCTCTGCTGCGCTCTTTCGGGCATTCGCTCTATGTTGCCGTCTGTTCTACGGTGATTGTGATTACATTGGCATTCGGATTCGCCTGGGTACTGACCCGTACCCGGTTACCGGGGCGCAACCTGTTGAAAACCATTGCCATGCTTCCGGTGTTGGCGCCATCACTGCTGCCCGCCATCAGCCTGGTGTATCTCTTTGGGAACCAGGGCGTACTGAATTCGTGGCTGATGGGAGGCAGTATCTATGGGCCGACGGGGATTATCATCGGATCGGTTTTCTGGACGTTTCCCCATGCACTCATGATTCTCACCACGGCGTTGAAAACCGGCGATGCCCGGTTATACGAGTCAGCCCGTGCGTTGGGCGCCGGACGGCTACGGACGTTTTTCACGGTGACCCTGCCTTCGGTGAAATACGGTTTGTTCAGTGCCTCGTTTGTGGTGTTTACCTTGGTGATTACTGACTTTGGTGTTGCCAAAGTCATTGGGGGGCAATACAGCGTGCTGGCGACGGATATCTACAAGCAGGTGATTGGCCAGCAAAACTTCAGCATGGGTGCTGTAGTGGGGGTATTGATGCTGTTGCCGGTGCTGCTGGCGTTTGCTGGTGATAGGTATGTACAGCGTCGACAGCATGCACAGCTGACCAGCCGCTCGGTCCCCCTTGAACCGCAGTCCGGGCCGCTCACAAACCTGTTGGCTGTCGTTTTCAGTCTGCCGGTTGTGGTGATGATTCTCGGGATGATAGGAATGTCTGTGTATGCGTCACTGGTGACGTTCTGGCCGTATAACATGGAATTGTCGCTCAACAATTACCAGTTTGACCTGATGGATGGCGGCGGCTGGGAGGCATACCGTAACTCACTGCTGATGGCAGGACTCACGGCGTTTTTTGGTACGGTGCTGGTGTTTGTGAATGCCTACCTGGTGGAGAAAAGCCGTGGGCTGACCGTGTTACGAACCATTAATCAGATAATGGCCATGATTCCACTGGCTGTTCCCGGAATGGTTTTGGGGCTGGGATATATCTTCTTCTTTAACCATCCGGATAATCCATTGAATGGCCTCTATGGCACTATGACGATTCTGGTCATTTGTACCATTGTGCATTTCTTTACGGTCTGTCATCTGACGGCAACCACGGCGCTGAAACAGATTGATGCTGAGTTTGAGCTGGTATCCGCCTCACTTAAGGTGCCGTTTTATCGCACCTTCCTAAAGGTGACTTTGCCGGTTTGCCTGCCGGCAGTATTGGATATCTCCATGTACCTGTTCGTGAATGCGATGACAACGGTATCGGCGGTGGTCTTCCTGTACGGGCCGGAAACCATGTTGGCCTCAGTGGCTGTCATGAATATGGATGATGCGGGGGATATTGCACCAGCGGCGGCCATGGCGGTCATGATCATGCTGACCTCGTTGGCGGTGAAGGCACTGCACTGGTTGTTCAGTCGGAAATTATTATTACAGACTCAATCCTGGCGGACGCATTAAGACGATAGCCTTGCTTATTGGCAAGGCTATCGTGATCGACAGATTAACCGCCGGCAGCCATATGGAGGTTGTTGTCGGCACTCCTCAGTCTCAGCAGGTACACAGACGTTACCATCAGGCTGAGTACCAGCAGGATAATCCCCAGCGGTACCTGGTTGTGCATGGGCACCATCGAAGCTGCCAGGGTCACCAGTCCGGCCCCCAGATTCTGCAGGCCACCCAGCACTGCACCAGCGACGCCCGCCATGGTCGGGAAGGGTTCAATCGCGCCGGTTGTGGCGGTTGGGAAAACGATGCCCGTGCCCATAAAGTAAAGGAAACCGGGAATCAGCAGGGCAACCGCGCTGATATGACCGAACAGCCCTGGCAATAACAGCCCAATGGCACCGGCCAGCAGCAACAGAATGCCACGCAGCATGACCTGGCTCATGCTGAGTCGGTCTGCCAGTTTACCCGCGAGCCAGGAACCCAGCAGATAACCCGGGATCGGTACAATAAACAACAGTGACGTTGTCGTGGCGTCATAGCCCAGCACATTGCCGAACAGGACGCCGGAAGCGGCTTCAAATACGGCAATACCGGCAAAGGTCGCAATCAGGCAGAGGATAAAGCCCTGGAACTGCTCGTGTCCCAACACCGTTTTGTAGCTGTGGATAACGCCGGTACGCGCTGGTTGCTTTGGGCAGGTTTCCCGGAACATCACCGCGACCGCAATCCAGACTGCGGCACCGAACACAGTCAGAAAAATGAAGTTTGCCTGCCAGTTCCAGCTTTCAGTCAGCCATCCACCCAGTAGTGGTGCGACCAGCGGCGTGAAGATCAGCCCCATGCTCACATAGCTGTTTGCCATCTGGAGGTCACGCCCTGAGTAAAGGTCGCGCATGACAGTACGTGCCATCACGCCACCGGTGCCTGTGCCCATGCCCTGGATAAAGCTGGCAATCAGCAGGAATTCAAACCGGCTCGACATAACCGCCATGATGGAACCTGCCAGAAAGACAATCAGTCCCATCAACATAACGGGTTTACGGCCCAAGCGATCAGACAGCGGACCATAAATAAACTGCGACAGCCCATAAGGAATCAAATAAAACGCCATGACCGCCTGTACCTGCGATGGCAGCACCTGCAGGTCATTGGCCATCATGGGCAGTGCGGGTACATAGATCGTATTGGTCATCTGCCCTACAGCAGTGATGAGCAGTATGACCAACAGCACTTCAAAAAAGCTCTGTTTTTTCATGGCAATTTGGCAATGTCTGATTTGAGCCGATCGTAACGACGTATACACGACCGCCAGCCTTCTATTGGGGCTGGTATGGATCGTGTCTGGTTCGGAATATCGGTTGGTATGATTCGGTCCGTTGCATGCGATTGCTGACAACGGCGTTTTACCTGAGCAGGCAGGTTATCAAGCCATTTCTAATGGGAGTAATGAGTATTTATGACTATATCGATTTATTTGGTGAGTATTGTGATGTTGATGTTCTTTTGTGGTGAATAACACCATTATTGCCAGATAATCTGGTTTTTATTTTTGCTATTGTTGCGCTTTAACCCGCAGCCTGATTTTACCAGTTAAAGTCTGATTTATGTGTTGCGCATGCTTTGCATCTAAGGCGAGTGTGATGAAAAAAATGGCTTTATCGACAGATACCGGTGTCTCGCAGTTTTTGCAGCGTTTTGGATGCATCATTAAAAAAGTAGACGGTTTCAGCCGCATGCTTGTCAATCATGATGAGGTAGCGGCTGCCCTCTTGTTTGATACTGCAACGTGATGGCTCAATGTCCCATGAGTTCATAGAAGCTGTCAGTGTTTTTAATGTTTTCAGTGCATCACTGAAGAAATAGCAGGTTTCAGCGATTTCATTGTCCATCAACACCTGATAGCGGGAGCCTTCCTGGCGAATGGCGAAATGAGTTCGCTCAGTGAGATCATCGGCATTACAGTAAATGGTGGTTGTTTGTATCTGGTTACCATGGACCTCGTCCAGAGAAAGACTGCCACCAGGCGGTAAAATGACGAGGTTAGCGTTCACGCTGCAAGTGAGGGATAAACCGAAGAGAAAGAATAACGTTTTGAGTCGTAATTGCGGGAATGTCATCAGCCCGGTCTCCTTATGCATGTCAATGAATGTGAGTCATTTGTTTGTTGCTTTAAACGCGCTGCTCTCCTGTTGTCAGGGACTGATTGTCTTGTCTGAAACAACAAGATAGCGCTCTATCAGGTTAGTGAGAGATTTCCTGAAAAAATTCATGACAGCATGGTCAGGCTTATTATCGTTATGATTTCCTGCTATCGGGTGTGATATGGCATTGGGTTGAAGGGCTGATAAAGTGCGTCATCATAATGAGAATACTGTCAGGAGGATGACTGTTGTTTTTCCGTAGGATGGTTGCAGAGAGCGTCCAGTGGATAGATCATGCTGGTTGATGCAACGGTGATTCCGTCCAGTTTGGCCTACGGTGCCATGATTCCTGTTGCGGCATCCTGGTTGCTGGCTGTCAGTGTTGCGCCATGGCGTGCACTGCAGGCAAAAGCGTCAAGGCAGCACTGCTTTTATGCCGCCATGCTGTTATTGCTCGGGTGCTGGATACTAAGTGTCAGGTTATCTGAATCAGGCATTGCCCTTCATATGCTGGGGATTACTGCGGTAGTCGTGCTGTTTGGCTGGAGTCTTGCTGTTGTTGCCGGAAGCATTGCGCAGTTTGGTCTGCTGTTGCTGGGGCTGGCTGATGGGTATGTTCTGGGCGTCAACCTGTTGTTAATGGTTATCCTGCCGGCGACCATCAGTCGTCTGGTGCTCTGGATTATTGAGCAACTGCCGTCTGCGAACTTGTATGCCTATATGTTGGGCGGTGGGTTTATTGGTGCGATCTTGTCGGTTATCGTCAGTGCCACGGTGTTGCTTGGATTATCATTCTGGCCGGGTGCTGAATTACTGCAGGCGTCGCTGGCGAATATCACCCCTTACCTGTATATGCTGGCTTTCCCTGAGGGATTCCTCAATGGCACAGTGGTGACGGCTGCTACCGTGTTTGCGCCAGATATTGTGCGAACCTTCAATGAAGACAAATACCTCGGGCGTTGAACATCCCGGATATTTTCGGGCTTGAGGTACGACTCCTGCCAGCAGTGGTGCATAATGTTGGCCTGAATTCACCGAGTGCTTTCCGTTGCCGAGTATCATGCGCAGAATCCATTTGTTAAGCCCCCGTCTAGCCAACCAGATCGCCGCTGGTGAGGTGGTGGAGCGGCCGGCATCCGTGGTTAAGGAATTGCTGGAAAACAGCCTGGACGCGGGCGCTGATCGCCTTGAAGTGGATGTGGAAGCTGGCGGCGTGAAACAAATCAAGATTCGCGACAACGGGCACGGCATTCCCCAGGATGACCTGGCGCTTTCACTGAGTCGGCATGCGACCAGCAAGATCAGCGCACTGGAAGACCTGGAAGCGGTAGGGACGTTGGGTTTCCGGGGGGAAGCGCTGGCCAGTATCAGTTCCGTGGCCCGCCTGACTCTGACGTCCAACGTGGAAGGGCAGGAATCCGGCTGGCAGGTGTTTGCTGAAGGGCGCGACATGGAAACGGTGCAGAAACCGGCGCCGCATCCAATTGGTACCACGGTCGAAGTCCGTGATCTGTTTTTTAACACACCGGCACGGCGCAAGTTCCTACGGACTGAAAAAACGGAATTCAGCCACCTGGAAGAAGTGATCCGGCGGCTGGCGTTGAGTCGTTATGATGTCGGGTTTACCCTGCGCCATAACCAGCGGGTGATTCATCAGTTACGACCGGCGAAAACCCAGGCGGAAAAAGAGCGGCGTGTTGCCAGCATCTTTGGGGCGAAGTTTATCGAGAATGCGGTTGCGGTCGATGTTGAAGCATCGGGCTTGCGTCTCTGGGGCTGGGTAGGGTTGCCGACGTTTTCCCGTGCCCAGGCGGATTTGCAGTACTTCTACGTCAATGGTCGTACGGTTAAGGATAAGCTAGTCGCCCACGCCGTGCGGCAGGCGTATCGCGATGTGTTGTACGGCGGTCGTCATCCGGTATTTGTTCTTTTCCTGGAACTGGATCCGGCACAGGTGGATGTCAACGTTCATCCCACAAAGCACGAAGTACGTTTTCGTGATGGTCGCATGGTGCATAACTTCCTTTACAGCACGCTTAACCGGGTATTGGCGGAAGTGCGTCCGGAAGATCAGTTGCCTCCGGTTGTGCAGTCCAAGCCGGCAACGATCAGCGGGATCGATGCCGGTGAATTCAGTGGGCAGGAACGGATGGTGTTGCAGCAACCGACTTCTGGCACATCCTCTTTTGCTGCGTCTTCATTGTCAGCAGGTGGGAGTGCCTCGCCTGCGCGCCAGAGTTACAGCTTTTCAACAGAGCGTAAACCTGAATCGATGCCGGTGCGTGAGCAATTGAATGCCTACCGCAACCTGCATGAATCTGCTGAAGCGTCCAGTGATCCCGTGATTGGACAAACTTCAGTTTCACTGCCTGCCGGTGATGATGAAGATATTCCGCCGTTAGGATTTGCTGTTGCCCAGCTGAAAGGCATTTATATTCTGTCTGAAAACCAGCATGGGCTGGTGTTAGTGGACATGCATGCTGCCCATGAACGTATCACTTATGAACGTATGAAAACGGCCTGGCACGAACAGGGAATCAAAACGCAACCACTGCTGGTGCCCGATTCCCTTGCCGTCAGCAGTCGAGAAGCGGATGCTGCGGAAGAACACGACGAACAGATTCGTCGTCTTGGTTTTGTGCTTGAACGTATGGGACCTGAAACGCTGGTCGTACGACAGATTCCTGCATTGTTACGCGGTGCCGATGTCGAAAAGCTCGTGCGTGATGTGATTGCAGACTTCACTGCGCATGGTTCCAGTGACCGGATCGACGCCCATATCAACGAGTTGCTGGCGACGATGGCCTGCCATGGTTCTGTACGGGCAAATCGTCGTTTAACAATTCCGGAAATGAATGCGCTGTTACGGGATATGGAACACACTGAGCGCAGTGGTCAGTGCAATCACGGGCGCCCAACCTGGACGCAACTTTCACTCGATGAACTGGATAAACTGTTTTTACGTGGTCGCTAAAGTGGAATCGTTTTGAACGTAGCCAGACTGGCTTTCAGCACGGCAAGTGGTGGAAGCCAAGCTGCCAGTATTGCGCAGAATAACAATAAAGCACCAGAGACAATGGGCTGACTGATTGGGATCGGTTTACAGGCGGATCCAAAAGAGCGCTTGAAACGGGTGCCGGAAATATCAAATGCATAGATCTCATCCAGCAACAGATGAATCAGGAAACCGATTCCCAGAAAAATTCCCAGCAACCAGGCAAAGGTCGCGCTGACACCAATCACATGCCAGGCAATATCGGTCACCAGCAAACTGAGCGTCAGCCCTGTTAACAGTGAATGCCAACTGCCGCGGTGTACCGTGAATTGTTTAAATAGTGGTAATGCGAGCCAGCGCAGACAGAGATAGACAGCTGCGATGATCAACCAGACTTGCGTCAGTGGCTGGGTGTGACTGAGGCGCACGATAATCACCACTGTCAACAGCAGGGCAATACAGTTAAACACTACTTTCAGAGATGAGGAGTTATCAGCATCTACATCTGGCAGAAGACCACCAAGGGTGCCGGTCAGCCAGAGCACCATGCCTTCACTGGTCGTCGATATACCGGCCGCTATCGCGGCACTGGCAAGTAAACCACTGCCAATGCCCGCGAGACTTAGGTGGGTATTAAAATTGGCCATGACATCCTTGATAACGCTTACCAAACAAGAAAGGGGCGGCATTCTAATGACCGGGCATCCGGGGGCAAGTCATTGCAAGACGAAAAGATAATAGAAAAGGATCACCTTGGCTGTCGGTTTCTATTAGAATTCCCGGCTTAATTTTTCTGAATGTAAAATTGTTGTACTTGTTTTTATGACCGATAACCGCAAACCACTCGTCATCTTTCTCATGGGGCCAACCGCTTCCGGGAAAACGGATCTGGCGGTATCGCTCGCGCAACAGCTGCCTTGTGACATCATCAGCGTTGATTCTGCCCTAGTGTATCGTGGAATGGATATTGGCTCTGCCAAACCGGATGCCGGATTGTTGGCCAAGGCACCTCATCGGCTGATAGATATTCGTGATCCGTCCGAGCCTTATTCTGCCGCAGAGTTCCGTCAGGATGCGTTGAGAGAAATCGCAGAAATTACCGGGAGAGGGCGTATTCCGCTGCTGGTCGGCGGCACTATGTTGTATTTCAAAACCCTGCGGGATGGTCTGGCGGAATTGCCGGGAGCGGATGAACAGGTACGTCAGGATATTTATGCACAGGCAGAACGCGAGGGTTGGCCTGCTGTGCATGCGAGGCTTGCAGCGGTTGACCCGATCTCGGCCGCCAGGATTCACGCGACAGATCCGCAACGGTTATCCCGTGCCCTGGAAGTCTATCTGGTCAGTGGCAGGACGATGACAGAACTGCGCGCAGAGCAGGCTGATAATAAGGATACGAATGAAGGTTTCCCCTATCGCCTGATCAATCTGGCGGTTGCCCCTGAAGAACGCAGGGTTTTGCATGAGCGGATTGCCCTGCGTTTTCACCAGATGATGGATCAGGGCTTCATGGATGAAGTGAAACATTTATATGCCCGTGGCGATCTGGACAGCAAACTGCCCGCGATTCGATCTGTCGGCTACCGGCAGGCGTGGGAGTATCTGGCGGGGGAACTAACATTCGATGAGATGGTCGAACGTAGTGTGATCGCAACGCGGCAACTGGCCAAACGTCAGCTGACCTGGTTGCGGAGCTGGCCAGACCTTCATTGGCTCGACAGCCTGTCACCGAACCTGGTGGATGGCGCCTTGAAAGTTATCACCCCTAATCTCACATAGAGGCTATGGTTTTTTCGGAAGGTTGATACGCCGAGGGTCAGACGGTTCACAGGTTATTGATTGCCATCTGCAAGGTGGTCATGCAGTAGCTAGTATTACTTATTGTACGTATAAGGTGCCTGACCTAAGGTTGCTCGACGCTTGCAGACTGTATGTGGCGTAATCAATTTCCTGTCTGAACAGGAAGAACATGCTACTCTAGGTATACAGTCTTACCGGACTAGAGCACAGGCTTTAAATAATTCGATAAATAAGAAGGAGTACGGAAATGTCAAAAGGGCATTCCCTACAAGACCCTTACCTCAACGTTCTTCGCAAAGAGCGAGTACCCGTATCCATTTACCTGGTTAACGGCATCAAGTTGCAGGGTCAGATTGAGTCTTTCGATCAGTTCGTTATCCTGCTGAAGAACACTGTCAGCCAGATGGTCTACAAGCACGCAGTTTCCACTGTGGTTCCCGGTCGTCCCGTTCGTCTGCCCATGCAGGAACCCGGACAAGACGTTCAGGACTGAATCCTGAGGTCTGGTGCTCTCTGAATCTCGAGCTGTTTCCGACCAATCGCCCGGGCGAGTTCCGTACCTCTCCTAACAGGATTTGCAAAAAACCGGATACCGTTTCTAACGGTATCCGGTTTTTTGTTGTTGCCGAGTACCGGCCGATGCGTGCATATTGCGCCTATCCATTGATTAATCAGGAGCTGTAGTTTGTTTTTCGAGCGCCATGAAGGTGGTGAAAAAGCGGTCCTGGTGCACCCTGAATGCTATAACGACCAGGACAGGGAAGATCCTTCCGAATTTCGTGAACTGGTGCGTTCCTCCGGTGTTGAAGAAGCCGCATTTTTAACGGTACCGGGTGGTAACATCAGCCCCCGCTATTTTGTCGGTATCGGTAAACTGGAAGAGATCCGTCAGTATGTGACTGCGACCGAGGCGGATGTTGTCCTGTTTAACCACACATTGAGTCCCAGCCAGGAACGTAACCTGGAGCGTGAGCTGAAATGCCGGGTGGTTGATCGGACGGGGCTTATTCTCGATATCTTTGCCCAGCGGGCTCGCACCCATGAAGGTAAGTTGCAGGTCGAGCTGGCGCAGCTGGAACACATGAGTACTCGACTGGTACGTGGCTGGACTCACCTGGAACGTCAGAAAGGTGGGATAGGTCTGCGTGGTCCTGGTGAAACCCAGTTGGAAACGGATCGACGATTGCTGCGGGCACGCATCAAATCGATTAATCGCCGCCTGGAGAAGGTAAAGAGTCAGCGGGATCAGAGCCGGCGTTCCCGTAAACGGGCCGAGATACCGTTGGTGTCGTTGGTGGGTTATACCAACGCGGGCAAATCGACGCTCTTTAATGTCCTGACTGAATCCGATGTATACGCTGCGGACCAGCTATTTGCCACACTTGACCCGACACTGCGTAAGATTCAAATGGCGGATTTTGGTTCTGTCATTTTGGCCGATACGGTAGGTTTTATACGTCATTTGCCGCATAAGCTGGTGAAGGCCTTCCGGGCAACCCTGGAAGAATCAGCGGGTGCCGATCTTCTGCTGCACGTGATCGACAGTCATGATCCGGAGCGGCAGGAGAATATGGACCAGGTGTCTCTGGTGCTGGAAGAGATTGATGCCCATGAACTGCCACGTTTGGATGTCTACAACAAAATTGACCTGATGCCGGGCGTTGAGCCTCACATTGACCGGGATGAACAGGGGCAACCTCGTCGAGTCTGGATCTCTGCAATGAGTGGGCAGGGATTGGCGCTGGTGCACCAGGCCGTTGCCGAGCTCTTAGCCGGTGATATTGTTCATGAGTGTATTCCACTGGGTTTTGGCAATGGACGGTTACGTGCACGCCTCTATGCCATGGGCGTGGTTCAGTCCGAGTCTTATGATGACAACGGGCAGCCCTTGCTGGAGATTCGCATGCCCCGTGACGAGCTGGTTCGGTTGCTCAATCAGGAGGAGCTGGATGCTTCAGCCTACGTCCTTGAGCAGGATTAATTCGGCCTGATGGCATTGGTAATACGGTACAAAGTGTTATAGTGGTGCTTTATCGGTAAGTACGTATTCGTGTCTGGTCTTCTGCTATTCTGGTGCTCGCTGACCGCACATGGTTGCTTCCGGTATCCGTGAAACTCTACAATCTGCATTATTGGCAATCAGGAACGTGGCCACAAGGCTGCGGATGCCAGGGGCAACTGCCGTTATGCCGTAACGGCTTTCGGATGTTTATCCGATAGTAGTGGCGGCACCGCTCTTTCCCTGTATCCTTGCAGGATGCTCAGACAGTAGTTGTACAACTCTGACGACGGAGAACTCTATGGCCTGGAACGAGCCGGGTGGAAACAAACAGGATCCCTGGGGTGGCGGAAACCGTGGTGGTAACCAGGGGCCGCCGGATCTGGACGAGGCATTACGCAAGTTTCAACAGAAGCTCAGCGGTATTTTTGGTGGCAAGGGTGGCCCTTCTTCAGGCAGGCGTCCTTCCGGTGGTGGAGGCGGTGGCGGCTTGGTGGTCGGCGCAGTCGTCATTGCGATTGTGGCGTACCTGTTCAATGCAGTTTACGTGGTTGATGAAAAGGAACGTGCGGTAATCCTCCGCTTTGGTAAATATGTAGAGACTGTAGACCCGGGTCTGCATATGTATTTCCCGCCGTTTGAAACCAAGTTTCAGGACGTGGTGACCGAATACCGTTCGTACCCGGTTAGCCAGGAAATGTTGACCGAAGATGAGAATATCGTTGAGGTGGCGTTGTCGGTTCAGTACAACATTTCCAATCTGAAAGATTATGTGCTGAATGTCGCGAACCCTGACAAAGCCTTGAAAGAGGCGACTCAGAGTGCGTTACGTCATGTGGTGGGTAGTTCCGAAATGCACTCTGTGCTGACGGAAGGTCGTGAGGTGCTTGGCGATGAAGTCAAAGAGCGTCTGCAATCTTACCTGAACAGCTACGGCACCGGTCTGTATATCAGTAAGGTCAACGTGGAGAGTGCGCATCCGCCCAAGCAGGTGCAGGCGGCGTTTGACGACGTTATCCGTGCCCGTGAGGACGAAGAACGCGCCAAGAACGAAGCGGAAGCCTATGCCAACCAGGTGGTGCCCGAAGCCCGAGGTGATGCCCAGCGTATCATTGAGGAAGCCAACGGTTACCGTGAAGAAGTGGTTTCCCGCTCAGAAGGTGAGGCGGAACGATTCACCAAGTTGCTGGCGGAATACAAGAAAGCGCCGGGTGTTACCCGTGAGCGTCTCTACCTCGACACAATGCAGGATGTTCTTGGCTCAACCAGCAAGGTGCTGGTGGATGTCAAAGGTGGTAACAACATGATGTACCTGCCGCTGGATAAGCTGATGGAGAATCAGAAGAAGAGTTCTTCTTCTGCCAGCACCTCAAGCGAGCTGACCACGCAGGAGTTGGATGAGCTGACGGATCGCGTCACGGCTGAGTTGAACCGTCGCGCATCCAATGCCCGGACAGGGAGGAGTGTACGATGAACTCTAAAGCCATGACTGCCCTGATCCTGATTGGTGTCGTTCTGCTGGGTGTGCTTAGCAGTGTGTATGTGGTGTCAGAGCGTGAGCGTGCGGTACTGCTGCGCTTTGGTGAAATCGTCAGGCCGGATGTGAAGCCTGGCCTTCACTTCAAGGTGCCATTCATTGACAAACTGCGCGTCTTCGATGGCCGTATCCAGACTCTGGATGTACCACAGGAACGTTTCTTCACCCAGGAGAAGAAAGCTGTAATCGTTGATGCCTACATCAAGTGGCGTATCGCGGACGTTCAGGAGTTTTACCGGTCCACATCCGGTGATGCGTTCCGTGCCAATACCCTGCTGTCTCAGCGTGCGGGTTCACGTTTGAGGGAGAAGTTTGGTGTCCTGACATTGAACGAGGTGGTTTCCGGTCAGCGGGATGAGCTGATGACCGAGATTACCGAGACCCTGAACAAGTCGGTTGAGCGCCTGGGTATGCAGGTACTGGACGTGCGGGTCAAGAAGATCGACCTGCCCCCTCAGGTCAGCGACTCGGTCTTTGACCGGATGTCTTCCGAGCGTCGTAAGGAGGCTCAGGAGTATCGCTCCAAGGGTAACGAGATGGCCAAGGCGATCCGTGCAAATGCCGATCGTGAGCGTCAGGTCATCATCGCTGCGGCTTACCGTGATTCACAAAAGATTCGCGGTGATGGCGACGCCAAGGCAGCCGCCATTTACTCGAAGGCTTATGGTGCGGATGCCGAGTTCTACTCGTTCTACCGTAGCCTGAAGGCTTATCGCGATACCTTTGACAGCAGCTCGGATATCCTGCTGCTGGAGCCTGACAGCGAGTTCTTCCAGTTCATGAACAGCGCAACAGGCAAACAGTAACACGCCCTGTGATAAAAACGCCCGGAACCATCCGGGCGTTTTTATGTACCCCGCACGGGTCGGATGGTATGATTGCGCAAACCGGGGAAAGCCCGGTTTTTTCATGTGCGTCGTACGGGTCAGATTGCAGAGAGATGTATGAGTTTCTGGCATGAACTTATCGTAGCCTTCTGCCTGCTGTTGGTGCTGGAGGGTATTCTTCCCTTCCTTTATCCGCAGCGCTGGCGTCGTCTGGTTGAACAACTGGCGACGGTGGATGACCGTACCCTCAGAATTTGTGGTCTGATCAGCATGCTGGCAGGTACGCTGCTGCTGTATCTGGTGCGTTGAACCGTTAGCAAGCGAGAGCAGAATCATGACAATAGCCGACCGCTGGCTGCTACCCGACGGTATTGAGGAAGTACTGCCGCCCCAGGCGTGGCAGGTGGAAACCATGCGCAGGACATTGCTGGATCTGTATGCCTCCTGGGGCTACGAACTGGTGATACCGCCGCATATTGAATTTCTGGAGTCTCTCTCGGCCGGAGCTGGTAACGACCTGGAACTGCAGACGTTCAAGATTACCGATCAGCTGACCGGACGCATGATGGGGCTGCGTGCAGATACAACTCCTGCCGTTGCACGGATGGACGCGCACACATTGAATCGCACTGCTCCTGCGCGCCTCTGTTATGCGGGCAGTGTCTTCCATACCCGGCCGGCTTCGCTTGCTGCATCACGAACACCGATTCAGGTGGGGGCCGAGTTGTATGGCCATGCAGGTGTAGCTAGTGACATTGAGGTGATTAGCCTCATGCTGGAAACATTAGCGTCTGTTGGTATTGCGAATCCGCACGTGGATCTTGGTCATGTGGATATTTTCAGGCAGCTGACCAGCGCTGCCGGCCTGAATCATGTTCAGGAAGCAGAACTCTTCGATGCACTGCAACGCAAGGCGAACCCGGAGATTCAGCAATATCTCGCAGATTGGGCCGTAGCTCCCGCCATTGGACGTATGCTGACAGAGTTGTCAGGTCTCAGTGGTGGGCGAGAGATTCTGATTGACGCAAGAACGGCTTTGGCTGATGCACCGACATCTGTCATCGAGGCTATCGAGACCCTGGAGACAATTGCGGATCACCTTGCAGCGGTGTATCCGCAGGTTGAGCTCTATTTCGACCTCTCAGAACTCCGGGGCTATAACTACCATACGGGTGTCGTGTTCTCCGCCTACCTGCCTGAAGAAGGGCAGGCCATCGCCAAGGGCGGACGTTATGACGGCATTGGTGAGGTTTTTGGCCGGGCACGCCCGGCCACGGGTTTCAGTACTGATCTGAAAGCCCTGATGCGTTTGGGCAATAGTGTGCCAGAGGCCGATCGTGGCATTCTGGCGCCGGCTGATGCTGACAAGACAGTGGTCAGGCGCCTGCGCGAACAGGGCGAAAAAGTGATCTACAGTTTACCGGGGCAAACCGAGTCTGCCCGGGATATCGGATGTGATCGCGAACTGAAACTGACAGACGGCAGCTGGCAGGTGATACCCGCAGGCTGACGTCAACGTCAGAAGGAACTGGGTGGGTGCCGCCGGTAAACGACAACAGTCTATCCGGGCGGACATTTTTTTTTTACTGAGACTTTATCATGGGCAAGAACGTAGTCATTCTGGGAACCCAGTGGGGCGACGAAGGCAAGGGCAAGATCGTTGACCTGCTGACTGATCAGGCATCTGCTGTCGTACGTTTCCAGGGCGGCCATAACGCAGGTCACACGCTGGTTATTGACGGCGAAAAGACCGTCCTTCACCTCATTCCATCCGGTATCCTGCGTGACAACGTAACCTGCTATATCGGTAACGGTGTTGTACTGTCTCCGGAAGCGCTGCTCAAGGAGATGGCGGAACTGGAAGAGCGCGGCGTACCGGTTCGTGAGCGCCTGCGTCTGAGCCCGGCCTGCCCGCTGATTCTGTCTTACCATGTCGCACTGGATCAGGCCCGCGAAGCCGCACTGGGTAAGGACAAGATTGGTACCACAGGTCGTGGTATCGGCCCGGCTTATGAAGACAAAGTTTCCCGTCGCGGCCTTCGCTTGGGCGATCTTCTGCACCCGGAACGTTTCGCAGAGAAGCTGAAGTCTGTATTGGAATACCACAACTTCGTTCTACAGAACTACTACCAGGCCGAGCCCGTTGATTTCCAGAAGCAGCTGGATGAAGCTCTGGCCATGGCTAAAGAACTGGCACCCATGATTGATCGCGTCAGCGACAGCCTGCACGACCATCGTCGCAAGGGTGAAAGTATCATGTTTGAAGGTGCCCAGGGTTCCATGCTGGACATCGACCACGGTACTTATCCTTTCGTAACATCTTCCAACACAACCGCCGGTGGTACTGCAACCGGTAGTGGTATGGGACCCCTGTACCTGGATTATGTGCTGGGTATTACCAAGGCTTACACCACTCGTGTCGGTTCCGGACCGTTCCCGACTGAGCTGCTGGATGAAAGTGGTCAGCACAACGAAATCGGCGCTTACCTGGCAGAGAAAGGCCACGAGTTCGGTGCAACAACCGGTCGTCCCCGTCGTTGCGGTTGGCTGGATGCCGTTGCCCTGCGTCAGGCCATTCAGATCAACAGTGTATCTGGCCTGTGCCTGACCAAGCTGGACGTACTGGATGGTCTGGAAACTGTGAAGGTTTGCACGGCTTACCGTAATGCCGAAGGTGAGGAAATCGTGACTCCGATCGATATCGAAGAGTACGAAAGCCTGACACCGGTTTACGAAGAGCTGCCTGGCTGGTCTGAGTCTACCTTTGGTGCCAAGAGCATGGATGAACTGCCGGCCAATGCCCGTGCTTACATCAAGCGTGTGGAAGAAATCGCTGGTGCACCGGTGGATATTATCTCTACCGGTCCTGATCGCAACGAGACCATTATCCTGCGTCATCCGTTTGCTTGATCATGCTGTATTGCCGACCCTTTAACGGGTCGGCAATCTTTGCTGCAAATGCCGCTAGCCGCCCGTCAGGGCGTGAAAATACCAGTTCACCAGAAATACACTCAGGATGGTGGTGATCAATCCACCGAAAGTAATCCAGAATTGTCGGCTTAAGCCGTGCATTTCCGTGCGAACAGCTGCAATATCCGTTTTCATCTCCGCCCTGACTTCCTTGATTTCAGCTCTTACCTCTTTAATTTCTGCTTTCAGTGAGCCAACCTCCCCATGCATTTCTGCACGGAGATCCCTGACATCTGAAGCAACTGATCGAACATCTATCCCGCAGATCTGACATGCTTTTTTCATTGCGAAACTGCATTTGCAGCATGGTCTCTTGAAAAACCATCAGATCTTTTTTGGTAGCGACATGTTCAGGATCAAGCGATTTGTCCATCCTGCGTGCCAGATCAGCATCAATGCCGATGCGTGTCAGCTCATCGAACAGGTTGGCGTCCTGCTTGTCAGGCATCGTGAAAAACTCCTTCGCTGGCATTTTGGATTCTTCAACCGGTGCAGGACAAGGTAGACGTGTCATGAAAAACCGGCAAATTACCGGTAAGCCGTCATCGCTAGTCTCGAGAGGGCTGCGTATACTATGCAACAGGCTATCAGCGAGTCCGACCATGGCATCCACCTTGATGCAGGCAGGGCTTCAGGCAAACAGATTTGATCAGGATGACCCATGCCAGAATGGTGGAGAGACGCCGACCCTAACGCGAAGCAGGAAAAACAGAGTTATGACAACCCTGTGCCCAGCCGCGCGTTGATTATGAATTACCTCGATGAACGGGGTGCGCCGGCGACGCATGAAGTCCTCTGCCGGGAATTTGAACTGGATGATGAAGACCAGGTGGAAGCACTGCGTCGCCGCCTGATTGCCATGGCTCGTGACGGACAGTTGATCCAGACCCGTAGGGGCGCATTCGGCCTGCTCAACAAGATGGATCTGATTACCGGTAAGGTACAGGGGCACCGTGATGGCTATGGGTTTGTTTTGCCGGATGGTGAAGGGGATGACCTGTTCCTGACCTCCCGCCAGATGAGTGAGCTATACGACGGAGACCGTGTAGTGGTCCGGGAAACCGATGTGGATAACCGGGGACGACGCTATTGTGCGGTTGTTGAAATCCTTGAGCGCAGTGTCACCCAGGTCGTCGGTAAATATTTTGAGCGGGACGGGACCGGTTTTGTAGAACCTGATCACCGCCGTATGACCAGTGAAATCATGATCAAGCCGGGACCACTGCTGCCGTTGCGTGGTCAGTATGTGGTTGTGGAGATCATTGAATACCCCACCCGACGTGCTCTGGCAACCGGTATCATCAAGGAGATCCTTGGGGACAAAATGGCACCGGGTATGGAAGTGGAGATTGCCGTACGCAGCCACAATATTCCCCATACCTGGCCGGAAGATGTTGAAGCACAGGTCAGTGGCTTTTCCCCCAATGTACCGAGTCGTGACAAGAAAAACCGTGTCGATCTAAGGCAACTGCCGTTTGTAACCATCGACGGTGAGGATGCCCGCGATTTTGATGATGCAGTGTATTGCGAGAAGAAACGCAGTGGCGGCTGGCGCCTGTTTGTCGCCATCGCTGATGTTTCCCATTATGTAAAACCCGGCACGGCGCTGGATAATGAAGCGAAGCATCGCGGTACATCAGTTTATTTTCCCGGACATGTGATTCCGATGTTGCCGGAAGTGCTATCTAATGGCCTTTGTTCACTGAATCCTAAAGTGGATCGGCTGGCCATGGTCTGTGAAATGACCATCAGCTCCCGCGGCAAACTCAGTGGTTACCAGTTTTATGAAGGGCTGATTCAATCCCATGCACGGTTGACCTATACCGAAGTCGGCGCGCTTCTGGAGCATCCAGAAAGTCCTGAAGGCCAGCAGGTGGCCAAAATCTATGCGAAGTTGGTCCCTCACCTGAATACCCTTTATACGCTCTACAAGGTGCTGCATGCCGGACGTGTCGAACGTGGCGCCATTGATTTTGATACGGTGGAAACCAAAATTGTGTTCAGCGATGAACGCAAGATTGAAAAGATCATTCCGACGGAACGCAATGACGCCCATCGGCTGATTGAAGAGTGCATGCTCTGCGCCAACGTAGCGACAGCGAAGTTTCTGGAAAAGCATGCACTGCCGGCACTGTACCGTATTCATGAAGGTCCCAGCAGTGAAAAGCTGGAAAATCTGTATAGCTTCCTGGGTGAACTGGGCTTGTTCCTGCCGGGAAGAAGTCAGCCGGAACCTAGCGATTACCAGCAGCTGCTGGAGCGTATCAAGGATCGTCCTGACTTTCTGGTTATCCAGACGATGCTGCTTCGCTCGCTGAGCCAGGCAGTCTATAGCCCGGATAATATCGGGCATTTTGGCCTGGCCTATCCCGCGTATGCGCATTTCACGTCGCCGATCCGGCGCTATCCTGACCTGCTGGTTCATCGTGCCATACGGTATGTGATTCGCTCAGAGATGCCATCTCGTCACGTCAAGCGGGTTGAGGGCGCGTCAGTTCTTAAGAAAAAAGCCATTTTTCCTTATGAAACGGCCGACATGCTGGCACTGGGTGAACACTGTTCCATGACGGAACGGCGTGCTGACGATGCGACCCGTGATGCCATGGATTCCCTGAAATGCCAGTACATGCAAGGGCATATTGGTGAGGTATACGATGGCCTGATTGCCACGGTGACGGGCTTTGGTCTGTTCGTAGAACTCAACGATATCTATGTGACCGGTCTCGTTCATATCAGCAACCTTCCCGGCGACTATTACCATTTTGAGGCATCCCAGCAGCGTCTGGTGGGTGAGCGCACAGCCATGATGTTCCGCCTTGGTGATGAGCTGCGCGTACGGGTTGTTCGGGTGGATCTGGATGAGAAAACGATCGACTTTGAGCTGGCAGATGCGCCGCAAAGCCGTCGTCGTAAAGGTCGTGCACCTGCACCTAAACAGGAAACAGCAAAAGACAGACGCCGTGCAGCGAGGGCTGAGGATGAACGTCCCGGCCAAAAACCTTCGCGTAAGAAGAAAGTGAAAAGTGGTAAACCGGGGGGCGGCAAAAAGGCGAAAGGCCGTACCAAAGCCCCTAAAAAAGCGGCAGGAAGCAGCACACCTAAGGCGGCCAAAAAGCCGGCAGCCAAAAAAGGGGCAGGTAAAGCACCGTCCCGGACACCGAGAAAACGCCCCATCAAACGATGACGGCAGGTTGAAGTTGTAATACAGCCCGGTTGCTGCTGTAGCCGGGCGGAGAGAGTCAATGAGTAGTAGTGAAGGTTATTATGGTGTTCATGCCGTTCAGGCGTTGTTGGATACACGCCCGGATCAGATTCTGGAAATCTGGTTCCAGAAGGGCAAACGGGGTGGACGTATTGACCGTTTGATTCAGCAGGCAGAAGAGACCGGAATCCCAGTCCGTTTTGTCGACCGCGAGCGACTGGAGCGTAAGGCTGACGGTAATCACCAGGGCGTGGTTGCGATCGTGCGTGAAGCCCGGGTCTATCGTGAGAATGAACTCTACGAACTGCTGGATAACCTCAATGAGCCACCCTTTCTGCTGATTCTGGATAGTATCACCGATCCCCATAATCTTGGCGCCTGCCTGCGTTCTGCGGATGCAGCGGGTGTGCACGCAGTGGTTGTACCCAAGGATAATTCCGCGCCATTGAACGGTGTGGCCCGAAAAATTGCCTGCGGCGCAGCTGATAACGTGCCTCTGGTGACGGTAACCAATTTGGCTCGCACCATGCGAGAGCTGAAAGAGCGTGGAATCTGGATGATTGGTACGGCAGGTGAAGCCAGCAGCAGTTTATACGCAACCGATCTCGTCGGTTCACTGGCGTTGGTCATGGGGGCAGAAGACAAAGGTATGCGTCGGTTGACCCGTGAACATTGTGACGGACTGGTGCATCTGCCTATGAGCGGTACGGTGAGTAGCCTGAATGTCTCCGTTGCGACAGGGGTTTGCCTGTTCGAAGCGGTGCGTCAACGAATCAAGGCCTGAGTTGATAGTCCAATAAAAAAATTGTGGTTGTGAGTGTTTGGGGGACGTATGAAAGGGGTGATCCTGGATTGGGCGACACTGGGGCTTGGCGTTGATATCAGTCCATTGACGGATATAGAACTTGAATGGGCTGTATACGACATGTCTGCTCCGGAAGAGGTCGCAGAGCGTATTCAGGATGCCGCCGTGGTGTTATCCAATAAAGTGGTGATCACCCTTGCACATATGGAGGCATTGCCGACGTTACGCTACATCGGTGTGATGGCAACCGGGATGAACAATGTTGATCTTGAGGCGGCCAGACAACTGGGCATCACGGTCACCAATGTGACCGGTTACGGTACGGCCAGTGTCGCACAGCATGCATTTTCACTGATGCTTTCCCTTGCCACTTCACAACCACGCTATGCCCGGGCAAGTCAGGACGGCACCTGGGCTGCCAGTCCGATGTTCTGCCTGTTGGATTATCCGATCATGGAACTGCATGGCCGCAAATTGCTCATTATTGGCTATGGGGAACTGGGGCAGGCGGTCGCCCGTTTGGCTGAAGCATTCGGTATGGATGTCATGGTAGCTGCAATTCCTGGCTCTCCCACACATGCGACAGACCGAATTGCGCTTGATGAAGGATTGGCTCAGGCGGACGTGGTCAGCCTTCATTGTCCGTTGACGGAGCAGACACGGCATCTTATTGATAGCCGTCGTTTATCATTGATGCAGCCTCACGCTTTGTTAATTAACACAGCACGAGGTGGCCTTGTGGATGAGGATGCGCTGGTAGCAGCGCTGAAACAGGGACGCCTTGGCGGAGCAGGTTTCGATGTGCTCAGTGAAGAACCGCCCGTTAATGGTAATGTGCTTCTGGATAGCAATATACCCAATCTGATTGTGACGCCCCATTGCGCCTGGGCATCCAAGTCGGCACGTCAACGGTTAGTGAATATGGCAGCAAATAACCTGCAAATGTTTCTGAAAAGATGATTCTTCTGTGATGTTGTCTGTTTTGCGGTTAAGAGGGGAAAGGCCTATCGGGTTCTGTTTTTCGTGCGCCCTGGAAGCGCCCTTCATGGCAAATGATATAAAAAGGTCTTTGCCGAAGCTGTTCAGCCAGTGCTTTGATGATGGGATCTTCTCCGGGTAGTGAATCCAAAGCATGTAGCAGGGCTATTCTTGAGACGGAATCCAGTGTTGGCTGCTGGCATTCCAGGAAAGCGATCATAAATAAGCGAGTGATGGCTTTCTGGATTCTTTCTTCACCAACATATTTTATTTGAATGATGTCCAATTCGTCTAAGACGATGTCATCCATTCGGCGTAAATGAATATTACTGTTGCCATGGGATAATGTTGTGTAGTGATCAGGCGAGGGCTGGTCCGGATAGGTTCCCATTGTTACGTCGATACTGTAGTGGATGTTTTCCGGATATGATTCGGTACCCATTACAATAAGTCGGTCTGTTGTGATTGTTTTATTATGTGCTGTCCTTTGCTCAGGGCCACTGGTGACGACAGAGCCGTTCGCACGTCGTAGATCCTGATGCTCCATTCGAGCATGATCGAGTGATGTTTTAAGTCGCTCCACAATGACGGTAAATTGGCTGTGATTGAGAACGATGAGATCAGTATCCCGAGGTATCATGCATGCCTGCATGTGATTATGGGTTATACCTGCCGGCAAACTCTGAGCAGCCTGTTCATAGAGACGGCTTAACGTTGCGTCTGCTACGTTATCCCACAATGAGAGTATCTGAAGCTGGAACGCCATACTTCCGGTCAGAACGACAGGCATGCCGGTTTCGGTAGCATTAAGTTCAGCCAGAATAGCGGGTGTTTTCTGATGGAAATAGTCGCGCAAGGCTCTAATGCGCTCACTCTCTGTATAGGGGGAAAGAGGATGAGTAAAGTAATTAACCAAGGGGGGGCGTTGCTCTGGTTGTACTCTGCTTGGATCCCTTGGCATTTCATTAGGTGTGTTTGAATCAATGAAAAGAACCGATATTTCAATATCCAGATGGAGTGCAATAAAGGCAAGGGTTAGTCTGTATACCACTTCATCCTTAGGCATATTTCTCGTTTTTTTGGCTATAAAATCAATGCGATGACTGAGCACAGTAATGGATGGCACCTGATCCAGTGACAGGTTGGAGCGTTTAAGTATCTTGCTAATATCCTGTTGTACCGGCACTTGTGAGTGGGGTGGCCCGGATGAGTCACCTGACTGTTCAGCTTGCAATCTAGATTTCTGCTTTTCCTGATGGGTATTTTGGCATTTTTCGAAGTCACTGCTGCATTTCTTGAATGCTGTATTATTGGTAAAAAGTGTTTTCAGTGGCTTATCCGTGCTTTTAGTCTTTTCCTTTTTCGATTTGAGCTTTTCAGGGTAATGTCGTAATAGCAGTTCATAGCGTTTCTTCCATGCATTAATAATTCCTTCGCGAAGGTTAACCAATCGTTTTTTCAGTTTTTGGGTGGCGGTAATGAGTATATCGCAGGCCGTGATTACCGCAGTGTTTTCGGATGATTCACTCTCAGTCTGCAGTTCCAGCAGTGTATTGATAGTGTCGGAAATATTGTCGAGGGCTTGCTGCGCTTCTACATCGGCGCTATTAAATTCTTCGATAGCACCAGTGAATTGGTTAGTGATATTTATCGATGTCAATGCGTCTTCATCAAGCAGCGATATTATAAAGGGCCTGATATTAGGGATTAATGACTCACCGTGGGAGATGTGTCGGGACATATCCCTGACCTGTATGTAACCCGATACCAAGGGGATCAGAACAGCAACAGGTAATGCCTCCAGCTCTGGTGAAGGGTTTTGCAATTGTTGGGACGCATCATGCAAATCTGTCGATCTCAGAACGGCCACTGCACTTTCTGTGTTTTGACAGCCCAATGCTTCTGAGAGCTTGTTCAGGGCGGTTTCTACCCTCATCCGCCTTCTACGGGGTTGGACTTGTTGCCACTCGGCTTCGCCATCAGAGTATGCTTCCTCACGTTCGCTTAATTCAACGACGGTAGTGAGTTCGGCAGCTTCACTATCTGGCTGTACTATGGGAAGGGCTGCTGTTTTACTAGAGGCGTCAGGGGTGTCTTCCTCTGAGAGTGAACCTGCACGACCTGTCGGCATTGTTTCTCTTTTTTTCCTGTCTTTTGTTTTTTTGGGGGGTGGAGCGACGTGTTCCTGAAAATACTGGGCAAGAAATCTTAAATTATTCTGATGCAGTTGCTCGAGTTGTTGAGTATTTTCCTCCAGTTGATTTTGTCCTTCCTGGAACAATGGATCGACAACTTGTCCCGGTGTTGTCACAAGACCATAAGCAATCATACGTTCCGCCCATTGTTTAAACCGGGTTAGCAAAAGACGTAGTTGTTCAATATTCAGGTTGTATTCTTGGGGAGCTGAGGACGAAATATGCTGCTGATAAAAATAACTAAAGCACCGGTGCCCTGCATTTAGGCTCATGGATAGATATTCATGTGGTGGGTAAAAATGTCGGTTGACGCATTCTTGGTGCCATTTTTGAGGATCAATGGATTGCTGTACTTCATCAACCAGTTTTTCCCATTCTGTTTTTTTTTGTTCTTCTTCTCTTTGTGCCTGGATAGATGTTGGGGGAGCCACCTGTGGTGGACTGGTAGGGGATTCCGTAGTGGCAATCATGGAGGATAATCGCTGAAGTGTTATTTGAGCGAGATCCCAACGTTGTGCATGAACGCAAAAAATCAGTTGTTCCGCATAATTAAGGTGTATCTCAAAGAAGTTTTCAGTGTCAGGTTGTGGCTCATAGTTTTTAAATGGACGGTGATCACGATACTGCCGCAGTAATTGCGTTAAAAGCTGCTGGGAGGTATACAGGTATTCAAGTTTTACCTGTTGTCCAGCGGCCTTAAGTTTTTGATAAAAGATATCACCGCTGGCCAGCCATGAAATAACCCGATAAAACACTTGATTCATGATGGCTTCACTGCATCTCGGTTCGTTGATTGTTGCTTGCAGTGAAAATTGTTGGCGAAGGTTAATTGAGGCCATTGTTTCATCGACAGGGATACCTGCTCCATGTCGGTCGTCAATAGCTTGTTGGTCATTGATTCTGATTTCTATGATCCATTTAAGCCAGAGGCATACCGTCTTCAATATGGGACCCAGTAGATGGTCAAGGAACCTCTTGTTTTTTGGATATTGCAGTAGAAACTGTTCCATATGATCAATCATATAGTGAGCGATCACTGCCAGCATAGAGGCCGCATCACTACGTTGCTTGTAGGTGAAAAGGATACTTAGAGTGATACCACAGCTCTCTGTCTTTCCAAATGGGCGTTTATCGGAACTGCTGGCAGGGTAGCTGCGAGTGAATAGTTCGTAATCCTGACTTAGGCGTTCCAGCTCCGGAAGAAACCTATCAAGATTGGCCTGTATTTTTTTTATCTGGCTCCAGTTTTGGTTAGATATTTGTCGATAAAGCTGCTTGATTTCTTTGTTGAAAGCCTGCAATTCATTACTGTCAGCTTGCATCATTTGTTGTGTTAGACCTTTTATCGGTATAGATGGCTGTATATCTGATTGTCTTGGTGTGGCTACGCTTCTTTCAGGCACGTCCTGTACGGATGAGCTGGCTGGCTGAATGGGAAGCGGGATGACTGCCTTTTTCGCAGAGCCCGGGGGAGCCGTTTTTTCAGTTTGTTTTAGCTTCTTTTTCTTTTTCTTTTTCTTTTTTTTAGGTTCTGCAGACGTCGTTTTGGGCCTTGCTCCGGAGCCTGGAGGAAAATCAGGTGGCGATGGTTGTATCTGGGAGCCTTCAGGTTGTGGTGTAACCGTCAACGCTTCTGGAGACACGGTGTGTGTCAGCAAAGATTCTCCGAAGAAGCTGGTGTCAGGGATGTCCTCCAAACCTTGAGCCGGAACTGTAAATTCCAGATTTGATGATGGTATCTCTTCGCTCGTTGTAATGTTGTTTGTAACAGCTGGCTTTTCTTGAAACAGGTGCGAGGAAAAAAAATCATGGCATGAAGACCATGGTTTTACTGTAGAACTGAACGTTATATCGGACTCAGGCATAACACGCTTTGTGGTAATAGCTTCAGAGTCTGAGTGCCAGAGGCGTGTTGTGTGGATAGTGGGGCTATTGATTGAAAGTATCGCTAGTTCAGACAATGTTGTCTGAATAGAAACGGCCTCATGTAGTGTTATGTCCTTACCACTCATTGTTTCTTGGGCCTCAGAGATATGGCGTTCTTCGTCACTACCTGATGGGGAAGCACTACTTTCAGACGAGCTAAAACGGGCGCCTTGTCTAGGCTGGACACCTAGTCTTTTCAGTGTATTTATTATTTCTTGCTGGTTTGGAAGCAGCCTGACCCTCCGCTGAGAGCCGGGCATAAATGTTGTTTCTACATCAATAGCTGAGCCTACATCGCTTATAACTGTTGTATCTGAATTGGTGGATGTAATAACCGGTTTCATAGTTTCGTTGCGTTTCAGGCCTTTTCTGTTGGTAAAGCACCTGGAAGGTACAATTCATCACAAAACAATGTGACAACTGAATCGTAATGGAGTTCATTGGAGAGTTTAAATACGCCTAAATGTTAATCGGATACCGGCTTGTCAACGGACGATTTGCGCTGCTGTTTTAACTGATCAACCCACTGGATGAGATTGGCTGTTCCCTCGGTATCACGAATAAAGATATGGGCATGCCCCAGGCCCTTGACCGTTCTTTTCCAGGGGGGATTGATCCGAATGTTCCACTCAATGCCACAATATTGGCTACTATCTGGTAAATGTTGACGGAGCAGTTCCTCAGACTTCTGCTTCAGAATGGCTTCATCCCAGACGGATTGGGATGAGAATAACAACAGATGCGCAATGCCGTCTTCGAGCCAGTAAGGGAATCGGTTGATCGTCAGGCGATACCCAAGCTCACAGCCATTTTCACTGCATTGTCGGGCCTGCTGCTCGTCCAGACCAAAGACATCTTCGAAGATCACGGTTTCCGCCGTTTTTTTCTTGGCAAGGTAGGCGGCCCGGTGTTTTTCATAGGCCTGATTGACGGAGGGATGACGCTCCAGTGGGGCTGCTGAGAGGATTTTCTCCCAAGATGCCGGAGATGCGAACACCCGGAACGGACTTAAAATCAAAAAGAATAGCCATGTAAATGCTCTGGCCGGTTTGTTCATAATCATCAGCCCCCTACTGCATGGCTTATCTATGGAATAACTATAGACTGCGGCTACCGGACAAAAGCGCGTCAGCGGCACTAACAGGGTGGTTAGTCATTATTGTGGTTTTAAAGAGAACGCCTTAGGCTTGCAGCCACTTCACGAAGAGACTGCTTTTATGAGACCCATGGTCAGAACACGATCTTAAGCCACAGCATCCTGAGTCCATGATGCTGTGGCGTGACGGATTATCCCTCCTGCATGCCGCAGAAACGTTTTCTACGCTTCTGACGGAAATGTGTTGTGTCTTTGAATAAACCCTGGAATCTTTCGCTATCGCGTACGTTATTGCTGATGGTGCCCTTTGACCTGCTGGCTTCACTGGGAATGGATGTTTATTTGCCAGCAGTGCCTGAAATGGCGTCGGTGTTTTCAACGTCATCCGGTGCGGTGCAGCTGACCCTGTCACTCTATATGTTGATGCTCGGTTGTGGACAACTGGTGTTTGGGCCTCTGTCTGATTGGTTGGGGCGTCGGCCCGTTTTGTTCGGTGGTAATGTTTTATTTATTGTAAGTTCTGTTGCCCTGGTTCATGTCTCGACCATTGAAGGGTTTATCTTTTGGCGTATAAGCCAGGGGGCAGGCGGTGCTGCTTCACTGGTGGCAACGTTTGCCACGGTGCGGGATGTTTATGGCCGTCGCCGTGAAGCAACCACCATTTATGCGCTGCTGGGAGGCATGCTGGCATTTGTTCCGGCACTGGGGCCTGTAGCCGGTGCCCTGTTGATTAGCTGGGAAGGTTGGCATGCGGTGTTTTGGGGGCTGGCATTGATCGCCATACTGGCAGGCATCCATGCACTGATTGCCTGGCCGGAAACCTGTACAGGTGGATACGGTATTGATGTAAAAACGGCGTTTTTACAGGTGATACGGTCTGGTGGATTCTGGTTGTATACCGTGGCGTTTGCGGTAGCGATGGGGGCATTTTTTGTCTATTTCTCTACGGCTCCGAGGATTCTTATCGGCAAACACGGTTATACACCCGTTGTCTTCAGTTTGCTGTTTGCCATCGTTGCGCTGGTGATGATTGTGATGAGTCGTTTTGCTGGCCGAATTGTCAGCCGATACGGTGTTCCCGGTACCTTACGACTCGGCATGATGGCGATAGGTATTGGCGCGTTGTTGATGCTGATAGCGCAAACATTGTCACTTTCAGGTGCAGCTTCTTTACTCATGCCAATGTTGGTTGTAGCGGTTGGAATTAGCTGTACCTGTGCGGTGTCTGCTAATGGCGCTTTGGCGGCATTCCAGGAAATAGCCGGTACGGCTGTTGCCCTGTATTACTGCATTGAAGCACTGTTGGTCTGCATAGTGGGTACAGTGGTGGTGACCTTGTTACCCGGTGATACGCTCTGGCCGTTGATTGTTTTCTGTGGCTTTGGGGCTGTTATTGTTCTGGCCGGTACAGTGTGGGTTCGGCATTAGATCAGCGAATACCGTCTTCACATGGGAAAGCAGTCCTTTACAGACTGCTTTCCGGAAGATAAAGAAGAATGACTGATCCCGCTGTCAGGGAAGCCATGCAGAAGTTAAACGTTCGCAGTGCCCGGTCATGTTGCAGAAAACGTCCAATGGCCACGCCAAACCCGGTCCAGAGAGAAATGCAGGGCAGGTTGATCAAGCTGAATATGCCGGCAATCACCAAGGCTGAAATGGTATAATCAGCTCCGGCCAGTGTGAATGCTGACATGCTGCCAATGGCCATGATCCAGGCTTTGACATTAACAACTTGAAAGAGTGCTGCCTGCCACAGAGTGAAGGGTTTGCTGGGTCCCTCACCCTGTTCAGGGCGACCGGCATTGGCAATTTTCCAGGCCAGAAAAATCAGGTAGGCAGACCCTATGTATTTCAGAATGGTCTGTAACACAGGCCATGTTTGGAAGGCATTACCCAAGCCAAAAGCGACAGCCAGTAGCAGAATAAAAAAACCGCTGGCAACGCCGGCGATATGCGGCAGTGTCCGGAAGAAACCATAATTGGCACCACTAGCGGTCAACATAATGTTATTCGGCCCCGGTGTGATACTGGAAGCAAAAGCAAACGTCATCAGTGGTATATAAAAACTGTGCCAGTCGAACATTCCTTTTTTACTCTGTTTTTTTGTTGTTGATGTGGGGTTTGTTATGGAATCTGAATAGTACCTTCCAGGTATTTGACGGCATTTCCGCGGATGTAAACCCGGTCTCCCAAAAGTTCACATTCCAGCTTACCCCGGCGTGCTGAGAGCTGCTCAGCATGCAGCACTTGTTTATCCAGTTTTTCTGCCCAAAAAGGCGTAAGCAGTGTGTGTGCAGAACCGGTGACAGGATCTTCCCGGATATCGACTTCCGGGCCACCAAACCAGCGCGATACAAAATCCACTGATTCGCGGTCTGATGCTGCAGTGATAATGATGCCGCGTTTGATGATACCTTTGGGCAGACTGGTGAGGTTAAGATTCAGCTGGGCAACGGTTTTTTCATCCGGCGCGAGAATGAGCAGGTCATCACGGGAGTTAAAGGATGCCAGTGGTGTGAACGGCAGCCGTTTAGTAATCGCATCAGGTAAGCGGATAGGTGAGCGGTGTCCCATGGGAAAGTTCAGCTCGATTAACTCGCCCTGAAACCGTACTTTTAGCTCACCGCTCAGACTGTCGAATACCTGTTGATGCGTACTGTCGCCTAATTCATGTCGAATGACATAACTGGCAGCAAGGGTGGCATGGCCGCAGAGTTGGACTTCTGTACCTGGTGTGAACCAGCGAATATGGTAACGGTCGTTATGTCTTACAAAGAAAGCTGTTTCTGACAGGTTGTTTTCCTTGGCCAGCTGTTGCATGCATTCATCAGACAACCAGCTTTGCAGTGGAATCACCGCTGCGGGGTTGCCGCCGAAAAGACGATCAGTAAAGGCATCAATCTGGTAATAGGGTAGTGTTTTCATTGTTGTTCCCCGTTGCTGAAGACAATGATGACCCGTTTGTTGCGTTGCCCTTTATTTTCAATCTTGCTGATTCTGACGGGACCGATTTCACGGGTATTCGCCACATGGGTACCGCCACATGGTTGATAATCGGTTGTGCCGGCCCTGACCATCCGGATTTTTCCCGCGCCCCTGGGAGGCTGGACTGACATCGTTCGCACCAGCTCGGGGTTGGCATCCAGTATAGAGGCCTCTAGGCATTCAATCGAAATGGGTTCTGCCTGTCCAATAAGCGCATTGAGTTGCTGTGTCAGTACTTCTTTGTTGGCATCAAAATCGCCCATGTCAAAATCCAACCTGCCCTTATCGGCGGTCAGTGCGCCACCGGTGACCCCACAGGGAATCAGGGAGCAGAGCAGGTGCATGCAGGTATGCATGCGCATATGGGCGTAACGGCGAGACCAGTCTAACGTGACGGTCACCGTGTCACCGGGTTTCAGATCAAGTGGTGCTTCACCAAGCTCGTGTAATATTGCTCCGGACTCACGATCTTTGCGTGTATTGGTAATCGTGAACTGACTGCCGTTGCTGGCATTAATGTGGCCGGTGTCGCCAGGCTGTCCCCCGCCGTTGGGGTAGAAAATGGTTTCTGCCAGCACCACGTTCTGATCCTGAATACTGGAAACGGTTGTTGTCAGTACTTTCTGATAGGGATCCTGATAAAAGACCGGCGCTGAATGGTTCATCGGTAATAACTCTCTGGTTGCCATTGTATCCCTACAATTTGTACGTTTTGTCGTTTTCATCGCTCTGTTGTGATCTTAGAATGGCGTGAAATAAGATCAATAAATTAATTGTCACCATGACAATGCCTGGATATGCAGAATAAGAATTTAGACTCAGAGCAAGAATGGACACCTGAGCTGACCCGTTTTTCGGGGCCTCGATATAAAGCACTGGCTGATGCCATTGAAGAGGCAGTGGGCAACGGTCAGTTACCCCCTGAAACGCGGTTGCCCACCCATCGATCATTAGCAGAGCAGCTGAATGTCACTGTAGGTACTGTCACCCGTGGTTATGCAGAAGCTGAACGTCGTCGTCTGGTAGTGGCTCGGGTCGGCAGCGGCACGTTTGTTCGTGGCAAGCGTTGGTACCGGCCGGATTTCAGTATTCCGGCAGAAACCGATACAACGCTGTTGGATTTAAGCCTGAGTCTGTCAGTGCCGGCTTGTCGGGAAAAAATGCTCGCGGATACCCTGGACCGGTTGAGTGACAATAGCGCCAGATTGGCTCCGCTTCTGAAATACCATCCTGAACAGGGATTGCTGCGACATCGGGAAATGGTCGCTCACTGGCTGGAACGGTTCGGAATTTACGCCGACCCAGCCTGCATATTGATGACCAACGGTGGCCAGCATGCCAACAGCCTTGTTCTGCGAGCCATGACGCGTCCCGGGGACACCGTCCTGTCTGATTACCTGACTTATCCCGGTTTTATTTACAGCGTGCGACAGCAGCAGCTGCGTCATGTAGGTGTGCCGATGGATGAGCAGGGCATGAGGCCGGATGCCTTGGTGGAGTATTGCCGACAACATCAACCCCGGTTGCTTTATCTGATGCCCGCGTTGCATAACCCGACTTCCATCATCATGCCGGAAGCGCGGCGTCGGGAGATTCTCGCTATTGCCGCCGAGTTCAATGTCCTGGTGCTGGAGGATGATGTGAAATTCAGCATGCCGGAAAATCGCTCCACCGCCATGGTGTGGATGGCGCCAGAACAGGTGATCTATAGCGGCAGTTTCTCCAAATCTTTGGGAGGCGGATTGCATATGGGGTTTGCCGTGTGTCCGCCCGATCTCGTGGAGCGGATTGGGCAGGTGTTGCGCGGCGATTGCTGGAGTGCGACACCGTTAATGGCGGAAGTGGTGATGTCCTGGCTGGATTCCGGCAAGGCATGGGAGCTGATGACCTGGCAGCGAGATGAAATCGCTGCGCGGCAAATGATGGTGGCAGATACTTTGAACTGTCATGACTTGCAGTCCCAACCCTTTAGCTTTCACTGCTGGTTAAAACTGCCGGAACCATGGCGGGCCAACACGTTTGTTACGCAGTTGGAGCAACAGGGTGTTCGGGTGTTGGGTGCGGAGATGTTTGCTGCTGGCAGCTCACCGGCCCCTCAATGTATTCGTTTCTGTATCAGCAGTCTGGCAGAGCGACGGCAGCTGCAGGAAGCACTGGATATCATCCGGGATACGCTGGCGCTGGAACCAATCCAGAAACCCATAGTGTTCTAATGATTGAGGTCAGTATTTGTACTTAGTGATTGCGATATCCTAGACGTGATTGACAACAATAAATAGCAAAGAACAATCCACCCGGAGCGGTAATGACAGAAATAAAACAATCAGGGCAGCCTGACGGCATTCGTCACATTCTTGAAGCTGCGGAACCCCTCAAGTCCACGGTGGAAAACAAGATGACGCGCCGTGAGTATGAGCGTCTGAAGCAGGAGTTGCAGGTAGAGTTACTGAAGATTCAGAGTTGGGTCAAGGAAACGGGCCAGAAGGTCGTGATCCTGTTCGAGGGGCGTGATGCGGCTGGTAAGGGTGGCACCATCAAGCGACTGATGGAACACCTCAATCCGCGGGGTGCCAGGGTGGTGGCGCTGGAAAAGCCCAATGAGGAAGAAAAGGGACAGTGGTATTTTCAGCGTTACATCAAGCATCTTCCGTCTCGCGGCGAAATCGTGCTGTTCGACCGTTCCTGGTATAACCGGGCCGGGGTCGAAGTGGTCATGAAGTTCTGTTCCCGCAAAGAACATATGGAGTTTTTCCGACAGGTGGCGGATCTGGAACGGATGCTGGTTCACAGCAATATCCACCTTTTCAAACTCTGGTTTTCCGTCAGTCAGGAAGAGCAATTGCGGCGATTCCAGAAGCGCCGACATGATCCGCTGAAGCAGTGGAAGCTGAGCCCGATTGATCTTGCCTCCCTGGATAAGTGGGATGACTACACCCGTGCCAAGGAGCAGATGTTCCATTACACGGATACAGCCGATGCGCCCTGGACGGTGATCAAGTCCGATGACAAGAAGCGTGCGAGGATCAATACCATGCGGCATCTGCTGCATTCGCTAGATTATCCCAACAAGAACCGGGATGTGGTCATCGCCCCTGAGCCGGAAATTGTGGGTGGTCCGGAGTTGAGTAACAGTTAATTCTCTTGAGGCTCAGGGAATGAGCCTTCAATAGCTGCTGTCATTGTTGAGTCTGGTTTGACCGTAGCCCTGAACGCATAATAATGATTATTCCCTCACCCGACTAATGCGTACCCCTCATGACTTCTGATATCAAACTCACCGAGTACAGCCATGGTGCCGGTTGTGGCTGCAAGATTTCTCCTGCCGTACTCAATGTCATTCTTGAAAGCGGTATTGAATTACCGGATTTTCCCAATCTGCTGGTGGGCAACAGCGCCCGGGATGATGCGGCGGTGTATGACATGGGCAATGGTGAAGGGGTCATCAGCACCACCGATTTCTTCATGCCCATTGTGGATGACCCCTTTGATTTTGGCCGTATCGCCGCCACGAATGCGATCAGCGATATCTACGCCATGGGCGGTATGCCCGTGATGGCCATCGCTATCCTCGGTTGGCCGGTGAATATCCTGGCGCCGGATATTGCGCGAAACGTCGTGGATGGTGGTCGACAGGCCTGCCTGGATGCCGGAATCCCTCTGGCGGGTGGACACAGTATTGATGCGCCAGAACCGATCTTTGGGCTTGCGGTGACGGGGCGCGTTAGTCTGGAACACCTCAAGCAGAACAACACGGCACAAGCCGGGGATTACCTGTATCTCACCAAGCCTCTTGGCATAGGCATTCTGACCACTGCCGAGAAAAAGAAGCTGCTTAAGCCTGAACATCAGACCATTGCCCGAGACGCCATGTGTACGCTCAACAAACCGGGTGCAGCATTTGCTTTGCTTCCGGGTGTCTCGGCTATGACTGATGTCACGGGTTTTGGTCTGCTGGGGCATCTGCTGGAAATGTGCGAAGGCAGTGGCCTGCAGGCAATTGTGGAAGAGAGCAAGCTTCCGGTTCTGCCGCATGTTGATGACTACCGGACACAGGGGGCAGTGCCCGGTGGTACCGGGCGAAACTTTGCCAGTTATGGCGACAAGGCATCGTCGCTGACTGAACGGCAACGGGATCTGCTCTGTGATCCGCAGACCAGTGGCGGTTTACTGGTCGCTGTTCATCCGTCGTCAGAGCGTGATTTTCTGACGGTTGCCGCAGACCATGGACTGGCTCTGGCGCGTATTGGTGAGATGAAACCGCAGGAAGGTGATACACTCGTAGTGATAATCTGATCACTCGGCCTCTGGTACGGACGTCAAAAGTGATGTCTGTCAACGGGTGAGCGGGTTGCGATGTAAATCTCCTGTCCCTTCGTGTAGATTGCCGATACACTACCCGACTGGGGCAGGAGACCCGGATGGATCGCATTTCAGGTGTATGTCACCGGGCAATGCTATATAGTGAAACCGGAAGCCGTGGTGGCTTCGGTAAACTTGAAGAAATCAGCCTCAGGCTGGTACACGTAGAAAGGTGAGAGTTATATGTCAGGTCAGTTAGTCGAAGGCGTCGTTAAGTGGTTTAGCGAAGAGAAGGGCTTTGGCTTTATTGAGCGTGAAGGCGAAAAAGACGTATTTGTACACTACCGTGCTATCAATGGCACCGGTCGCCGCAACCTCTATGAAGGTCAGCAGGTTTCTTTCGAAATCACCCAGGGGCAGAAAGGTCCTCAGGCTGAGAACGTTACCATTCTCTCCTGATAACCTCCGGAGCTGCAGCGGTCACTGACCTGACAAGGTATCTGGCCTGGCGATAAGTGTCGGGGCAGAGGTGTGGAAGAGTAGATGAGAGCAGTTAAAGTCTGAGATTCAGTCTTACTGGTGGCTTCATTGATCTGGCATACTGAGATTCAGAGTATCGTGAGATACTGCCCGTGACCCCTGTGAAAGACCCATAAAAAAAGAGGCTCGAATTTCGGGCCTCTTTTTTTATGCAGTGATTCTTTTGCGCCATCGTGTCTTGTATTACTTGAACACGATGACCTGATTCCCTTTTAACCGCTCGGGTCAAATGGGACGATTACCGTAATTGGATTCTGGTTTCTTGGGTGGGTTGGCGGTGATATTGGAAGGAACCGTTTCGATCTTGCCGCCTTTATTGAGAAATTCTTCTACCTGATTGGTGAGCATCTCGCGAAGGCGACGGCGGGATTCCACCGTTCTTTCTTCCGCTGATTCCTCTTTGCTTCCCAGATAAGAAAAATCAACACCATCCACCACGTTCGCTTTTTGAGGCTTTCTCCGTGCCATAGCCATTTCCCTCTTTTTGGCCTGGTTGCCAGAACATCCTGCTGGCTCCGTTGTTATCGCTCTTATTGTTATAGCGCATGCTTCGTGCAATGCCAGTTTCATTACATATCTTTTTTTACCGGATTTCCATGAAATACTTATGATAATTGTTTTTTTAAAAGAAGATATTCCTGACTTTTAGCTATAAAAACAGGTGTTTTCAGCCTTCGTCGCGGGTTCCCTGAAGTGTCGCGACAATCTGCCGTGAGCCTCCGTGGTTTCGGTGTTCTCCCAGATAAACCCCCTGCCATGATCCCAGGGCCAGCTGTCCATTGCGTATGGGGATCATCAGGCTGGAACCGAACAGGCTGCACTTTATATGGGCGGGCATATCGTCCGTTCCTTCGTAGGTGTGAAGAAACCAGGGAGAACTCTCCGGTACCATATGATTGGTATGGCGCTCCATATCTTCCCTGACTGTCGGGTCGGCATTCTCATTGATCGACAGCGATGCAGAGGTATGTTGGATAAACAAGTGCAACAAACCCACGGCATACTCATTCAGAAAAGGCAGTTGTGACAGAATATCGTCAGTAATCAGGTGAAACCCCCTGGGGCGTGGTGTCAGCCGGATCAATTGTTGTCGCCACATGGTCCTGAATCCTCCATCAGTATCACGCAACAATTATGTCACTATTTTGCCAATAGCCACTATTCTGATCCCCCTGATTCCGTTGTTTGGTATGGGGAGATCATGGCAGATTACCTGCTCAGTATTGATGTGGGAACGCGCAGCCTGAGGGCGGCGCTGGTATCGGTTACAGGAGGCATCATTGCGCAGTCTGTCATGCCGTTGGAGATTCACCGACCCGCAGCGCAACAGGCGGAACAGTCCAGCCAGAATATCTGGGCTCAGTTGATCAGTGCGGTTCGGCGGTTGATGGAAAGTAAACCTCATGTCGATCCCGGCCAGATACTTGGCATCGGTTTCGACAGCACTTACTCCATGCTGTTTCTTGATCAGGACGATCAACCGCTCTCCCTTTCTCAGGCTCACACACAGGCTTTTGATGTTCTGATGTGGTGCGATCACCGTGCCATGGCTGAAGCCGATAAGATCAGCGCATTACAGCGGGCGTCATCTTCGGAAAAGTCCGGCGGTCGTGTGACATCGGAAATGCCGATTTCCCGCTGCCTTTGGGTCTCCCAGCATCGTCCGGAACTCTGGCAGGTTACCGCGAATATCATAGAGTTATTTGACTTTCTGGTATTGAAATCGACGGGAGAACGGGTACGAAGCCCGTGTTCGTTCAGTACCCGTGCGCGTCATCTACCTACGGAGGATATGGGCATCGGTATTAGCGAACGTACGGAGGGACCGGATTTACCCCATGGCGCAGCGGTAGGCAAAGGATTACTGGCAGATGTTGCCCATCAGATGGGATTGCTGCCAGGAACGTCGGTAAGTACCAGTACTGTCGATGGTTATGCCGGCACGCTGGCAGTATTGGGAGCTGGGCTGAAAGGGCAGGCTCCACCAGAACTGGAACACGGCTTGTCTTCTCGTATCAGTATGGTTGTGGGAACGTCGAGTATTTACCAGTGTTTTTCGTCTAAGACAGAATCCATACCGGGTATTTGGGGGCCTTGGGATAATGGCGATATGCAAGGCCTCAATACCTATACCTGTGGACAAAATGCCTTAGGCGCCTTGCTCGATCATTTGTCCTTCAGTCACCCGGCAGCGGCTGAGGTTGACCGGCTGGCGGAGCAGGAAGGAACCAATATTTATGATTACCTGGAAAGGCGGCTGGTCCAGTTGGCAAAGGACCAGCCAACCGCAACACTGACGCAGTCTTTGCATATCTTGCCATTTTTTGCCGGGAATCGATGCCCAATCGGGGATTGTCATCTTACCGGTATGCTCTCTGGTCTTGGGATGGACAGTGGCCCAGATGATATGGCTCTCTTGTATCTCGCGACGATTCAGGCACTGGCTCTGGAAGCACGCCATGCGCTGGAATGCCTTATACACGCGGGATTGCCCCTTGAGACCCTGATGCCCGCCGGTGGTCTGACGAAGAATCGATTATTCATGCAGGAACATATCAATGCATTAGGTTTCCCAGCCATCCTGAACCAGGAGCAAAATCCGATGCCCCTGGGGGCTGCAATGCTGACGGCAGTAGCCGCTGGCATTTATCCCGATATTCGCAGTGCGATGGTAGGCATGAGTCAGGTTGGAAAAACACTTAAACCTGATGCTGACTTGCGCGCGTTTTACAACCGGAAATATCGCGTTTACCAGGAGATGCATCAAGATCAGAACAAGTACCGTGCTCTAATGGATGCAGGGGAGTGATGTCTGGAAAAGGATAATTCTGTTCCCGGTAGGTTGATGGTATGACATTTTATTCGAATAAGTAGAATAAGTTCTGCGCTTTTATGTAATTTTCATTCGATTTAATGGCGTTAAACTAACTCCTGAAAGCATCAAATAACAACCAGATTAAAGTTGAACAAATAAAGGGAGCACAGCCATGACAACCCAAACCTTGCTGAATACTGCAGAAACCGGCAACACCGCAAAACTGACTGCCATCGTTGATCTTCTCGGGCGTGTAGGCCTGGCAGTGATTTTTCTGCTGGCCGGTATGAACAAAATCCAGTATTACGATGCCAATGCCCAGTTCCTGGCCAGCGGTGGTTTGCCGGCTGAATTGCTGCCACTGGTCATTGCCTTTGAATTAATCGGTGCCATATTGCTGGTAGTGGGTTACCAGACCCGTCTTGCGGCACTGGCATTCGCTGGCTTCAGTGTGGTGACGGCACTGCTCTATCACAACAACTTGGCTGACCAGATGCAGTTCCTGCTGTTCTTCAAGAATATCGCCATGGCGGGTGGTTTCCTGGTGCTGGCAGCCCATGGTGCTGGTGATTTCAGCATTGACGCCAAGCGTCGCAAGTAACAGGCAATACAAAACCTTCAGTGACGGGCTGGCCTGCGTCAGTCTGTGAATCAGGTCAGAAAGTGGGGTATTCAGTATGGGCTTACTGGTCAACGGACAATGGCACGATCAATGGTACGACACGGAAACAACGGATGGTGCGTTTAAACGTGAGAGCGCCCAGTTGCGCAACTGGGTGACCCCGGATGGTCAGCCGGGACCTGGTGGCGAAGGTGGTTTCAAGGCAGAAAGCGATCGATACCATCTGTATGTGTCACTGGCCTGTCCCTGGGCGCATCGTACCCTGATCTTTCGCAAGTTGAAGGGACTGGAGCCGCACATCTCCGTTTCTGTAGTGAGTCCGGATATGCTGGAAAAAGGCTGGTCATTCAAAACGGAAGAAGGCAGTACCGGCGATACGCTGCAGGGCTTTGAGTATCTTCATCAGGTGTATACAGCTAACAAACCGGATTACACCGGACGCGTTACGGTGCCGGTATTGTGGGACAAACAGCAGGGTCGCATTGTCAGTAATGAATCTGCCGAGATCATCCGGATGTTTAACAGCGCATTCAATGGGCTGACCGGTAACACAGATGATTATTATCCCGAAAACCTGGCTGCCGAGATTGATGCTGTTAATGAATGGATCTACGACAGCATAAATAATGGTGTGTATCGCAGTGGATTTGCGACGACACAAACCGCGTATGAAGAAGCCTACAGCAAGCTTTTCAAGGCGCTCGACCAACTTGAGGACCGACTGTCTCAACAACGCTATCTCATGGGTGAAACCCTGACCGAGGCAGACTGGCGGTTATTCACAACGTTGATCCGGTTCGACGCGGTCTACCATGGCCATTTCAAATGCAATCGCCAGCGGCTAGAGGATTTCCCCAATATCAGCCAGTATGTGCGGGAGCTGTATCAGTGGCCGGGGGTGGCCGAAACGGTGGATTTCCATCATATCAAGCGCCATTACTACTTCAGCCACACCATGATCAATCCCACCCAGATAGTGCCGGTTGGGCCAGTGATTGATTACAATCGTCCACATGACAGAGGGCGGCTGTCGTAGATCGACTGCATGAATGCAGACAATAGCGGTGAGAGCCTACCCTCTCGCCGTTTTTTATGTTTGCCAGATAATCTGGTGTCAGGAAATCGTGAAAATAGCCAACAGGTGGAACTGGCATGTTAAAAACAACACTTGAGCAGTGGCGGATGTTCAAGGCTGTCGTGGATCATGGCGGTTTCAGCCAGGCCTCGCAGGCAGTGCATAAAAGTCAGTCGACCATTCATCACGCTGTACATCGGCTGGAAGATGCCCTGGGTGTCCAGCTGCTGGAGGTCAAGGGACGCAAGGCTGAACTGACGGCCGCCGGTGAACTGATGTTACGCCGCGCTAATTATCTTCTGGAAGAAGCCATGAAGGTTGAGGCGGTGGCTGGCACCCTGAGTGCCGGTGTGGAAACCAGCCTGAACATCGCCGTGGATGGCGCTTTTCCACAGGAAGTGCTGTACAACGTGCTGAATGCTGTTTCTGCGCAGTATCCCCTGTTGCGCATTGAATTGATGGAAACCATTCTGTCCGGTGCCAATGAGCTAGTGGAGCAGGGCAAGGCAGATATCGCATTGACGCCCCTGTTCATACCGGATGGCCTGAATGAAGAGATCTGCCGGATTACCTTTGTCGCTGTCGCCAACCCCAACCATGCCCTGCATCATCAGGAACGAGAACTGACCTATGAAGACCTGAAGGCACACCGGCAGATTGTCATTCGGGATTCCGCGCTGGATACCCGCATTGATGCCGGCTGGTTAGGGGCAGAACAACGCTGGACCGTCAGCCATATGGGGACATCCATTGACCTGGTCAGCAAGGGATTCGGCTTTGCCTGGTTTCCGGAATCAACAATCGGCGAGTACCTGAAGGACGGACGACTCAAACCCCTGCCGCTTGAACAGGCTCAGCGCCGCAGTGCCAGTTTGTACCTGAACTTCCGTGATGCTGACCGGCTGGGTCCTGCAGCGCGTACGTTCCTGGGTGAATTACGTTATCAGACGCAGGATCTGATCGTTGATTGATGTCATGATTCCATTCGAAATAATGAAATATTAGGTGTCAAAAAGAGTAATTTTTTTTCGGTTTGTCATCGCTTTAAATCGCAGTTAGAGAGTGATTTAAATGACAGCGGAGGCAAACCATGGATTACTTCAGACCTGCCGACAGCCGTGGCCACGAGCAGGCCGGCTGGCTCGACAGCCGCCATACGTTTTCATTTGGTTCTTACTATGATCCCCGGCATATGGGACTATCTGTCCTGCGCGTGATCAATGACGATACCGTCGCTCCCGGCGCCGGCTTTGATACCCACGGCCACTGGGATATGGAAATCATTTCCTATGTGATGGAAGGCGCGATTGAACATCAGGATAGCCTTGGAAACCGCTTCGTTGTACCTGCCGGTGAAGTCCAGAGAATGAGCGCTGGCAGCGGCATCCTTCATTCCGAATACAATGTGTCCGGTACCGAGAATCTCCGGTTTCTGCAAATCTGGATAAAGCCCAATGTGCAGGGCATCAAACCCAGTTATCAGCAGGCAAAAATTGAACAGACCGGGCAGCTGACGCCGCTGGTAACGCCGGATGGTCGCTCCGGCTCATTGCATATTCATCAGGATGCGAGTCTGTATCGGCTGCGGCTGGTAGCGGGTGAGTCAAAGACGCTGGAGGCAGGATCGCGTCAGGGGTATTTGCAGGTTATCAGTGGGCGTGCGACGTCTGCAAACACGGTGCTGCAGGCTGGCGATGGTGCTGGTGTGGTTGCGTCTGAAACTTTAACGGTTGTTGCTGAAGACGGCGGTTTCGAAGCGCTATGGTTTGATTTGCCGTAGAGGCATTCTGCGGTATCAAATCAGCGTCAGCTTATCCAGCACGACCTGCCAGCCGGCCGGTTCCCACATGTATTTATCGAACTTGTGAAGATCTTCGGCGGGGCGAAGCGTCAACAGCGGTTCGCCTGATGATTTCTTCATCGGCAGGCTAAGCGCGTGTTCATTGCGGATGATCTTGCGGAAAAATTCACGGAATAGCTGGTAGGCAAAACCGTATTTTTGCAATTGTTGTGGTGAGACATCGGTCCTCGCCATACCCCGCAGGTAGGAATAGGCAAAGTAGTGCAGCCGGGCGGAAAGCGCGCTGAGTTCCTGTTGGTACATAAGCACATAGATATTGGCAATCAGACTTGGGATGCCGCCTACGAGTCCAGCACCAATGGCAGTGTTGGGGATAAGGTTGCTGATCATCTGGAAGACCTGGTTAGCCGCTTTGGCCCCTTTGATCCGGATGATACTGTTACAGAGTCCTTTTATTTCCGGAAAATCCGTACCAATCCGGTTACCGATTTTCCGGAATTCATGAATATGACGCAGTGTTCTTGCTTCGGCATGGCCGTGTTTAATGGTGGCAAGTACATTAACCTGGGTGACTGTGGAAAAGGCCGTGCCGGTTAGCGTGACCGCAGAGCCCAAAATATCCTTTTTCTGGCGCCGTTTCAGATAAGCCAGCACATTGGGTGAGGCTTCATGCTGAATATCACGGAAAATGGAGGCTTCGAAGGAATCCTGGAAACCCATGCTGTCATTGAGTTCCAGTTCCAGCTGTACGAGTGGATTTTTGAATATTTCCGGCTGGGAGCGTGCTGCGTTGATGTTGATAATGAAATCGTAAATGTCACCAATATAAGCACCGATCGGTAGCACATTCGCTTCCTGCAACAGACCATCGCCAGCAAACAAACTTTCCCAGTCCAGCTCCGGAAACGCCATCGAGCCGAAGCTGATATCCTCAGCAAAGGTGCTAAAAGTATTGCCGATCACATCATCTGCAATACCGCCCAGATTCGCGACAATATCGGGGGCGAAGTCATCACGGAAACCCGCAGCATCGGTGTTTTCAGCCAAGTGGCCGACTCGTTGCTTAAACTGCTGTGCTCTGGATGGCGACGGGATGTTAACCAGTGGCGCAGGTGACGCCGGAGTTTGATGGCGACTGAAGGCAGAACGTAGCCGCTTATGCACCTTGTGAGCCCCTCGACGCAACGCACTGCGCTGGGCAGACGTTGATCGGGTTGCCGGTGGTGATGTATTGGATAACTTATGGCAAAAGGTTCTGGCGATCTTCTGGGTAATTTTGAAGTGGGCTGACATCGTCGTACTCCAGTATGAGAAGCACAGTGTATTGACGGCACTGCCTACCCTCTAAAATAGAACGCCTTGGGCCGGTTGCAGCAACAAAGTGCAAATGCTGCCTGTTGCCATGAGATAAACAGGGCCAACAGGCAGTAATGCATTGCTCAGGGTTTGTGGAAAAAAGCCAGCATTCGGGTCCCCAGTTTTTGCAGGCGACCGGATAGTGTTTGTTGCTGTGAGACAGGGTGTCCCTTGAACAGGCCACTGCAGACAAAACCCAGCAGGTTGGCCAGAATACCGATTACGACAGGATTATTGGCCCACACAGAACCCACATGTTGTAACTGACAGCCGATAATGGCCATCAGGCCAAAGGAAACGCCAAACCAGAAATCCCGTGCTGTTACTGAGAAACCACAAATCACTGCAACGAGGGGCACCAGTACGATGGGGCTCCAGAAGTTGTAGGCATACACCAATACATCAATGACATTGTTGAACGAAAAGGCAAACACCAAGGCCAGAAGACCGACGATCAATGTTGTCAGGCGTGCCCATAGCAGGCTGTGACGCATGGAAGATCCACTGCCTGAGAGTGGATTAATAATGTCATGAATGGCAGAAATGGCTGCTGCATTCAGAAAGCCTGATGCAGACGACATGATCACGGATACCAGGCCCACCACCACAATGCCCTTGATGCCCGGTGACAGCAGAATATTGATCAGGTAGGGAATCGACTGGTTCGGGTTAATGGAAGGGTTGATCAGGAGTGCAATCAGGCCAAGTCCGCCCACCAACAGGAAAAATGGTATCGACAGAAACCCGCTGGCAATGACAGCCCGCTTGGTTGTTTTAGATTGCTTGGCCATGATAAGGCGCTGAATGTAGGGCGGTACCGTCGATTCACCAAACATGAAGGTCAGGAACAGCGGAATGAACATTACCCAGAAATGTGGAAGATCCAGCGGGTTGGTAAACCCAATGGGGGTTCTTTCCACAACTGCTGACCATCCACCGACGGTTTTCAAACCAATAAAGAACAATGCGGGCAAGGCTATAACAAGAATCACAAATTGCAGAATATCGGTATAAACAACGGCCCGCATGCCACCGGCGGTGCAGTACATGATAATGATACCAAACCCCAGTAATACGCCGATCTTGGGATCAATGGTAAAGAAAGATTCAATAATCTGCCCCATGGCATTGACCTGTGCTCCGAGAATCCCGGCACACACCAGGACGGCAAAAATGCCGGTCGTGATTTTTGCGGTTTTGCCATATTGTTTCCCAATGATATCGCCAACCGAATAACAATCACTGAAACGATCCATTTTGGGCGCCAGTATAAAACCGATGAACAGCTCTTTCAGGCTGAAACCCAATAAGGCAAAGGCATATATCATCCCCATGTTGAAGACCTTCTCGGCATTCCCCAAGGTGTAGCCGCCGCCGATAAAAGAGGCTGAGAGCGTGGCGAAGATTGCAAAGGTGCCAAAAGAACGCTGGCCAACAGCAAATTGACTGAAATTATTGAGGTTTCTGCTGGAGTAAATGCCAATAACAATATTCAGAATGATAAAGAAAATAATGATAGCGATATCCAAACCTGACATTGTTTACTCCAGAGGATGAATGCTATTACATGATGATGAGCTTGGTCAGGTAAGGTAGACCAGTAATATCGAAGCGTCTAAAAATACGCATTGACTGGATGAAAGCAGATTTTTATAGAATGCTTGAAAATTAAATGCGGTTTTTTGTTCTAAATATGAATATTTTTTTATGTATAACTTTTAACGAGTCATTTTTATATTCATGTATATGTAATGGTTGTTTTTTATTGGTATAGAAACTTTATAGGTCTAATTTTCGAAAATTTTATAATGTCTCTAAGTTGGTTTTATGCTTTCACCCTATCGATGAGAAGAGATTTGCTTGTAGGACGAATGTTCTTTTTTAGATTTTTCAAAGATATCTACAAAGATAATATAAGGGGTCATGTTTATAGATAATAAAACCGAGCCTTTATTTTTACTTTTGTATACTTAATCTCAGAAATGATTACTTGTTTAGTGTGAATAAGTTCTTTGGATAAAATTCGTCCCTCTTATAAGGAGGTTTTTGATTCGAATGGGTCATTTACTATTTTGTTTCGCGCAGAGTGTGAATAATGAAATGTAGTTAATTAAGTGGACGAGTGTTAGAGGGCTGATGCCTATTACCATTGTTATCAATGCGATGATAATAATGCTGTGACGTGTTATGCCAATAACCAGATTGCTGTGTCTGGTTAAAATTCCAGTAAAAAAATGCCTGTTTGTCAAGGATAAGTATTAAGTTATTAAAGGATTATCTATATGCCAAACTATGTAAACGAAGCGATTACCGATTCTGTAACCCAGGTGAACACTAAAGTTTTGGGCGACACACCGGCCACGGCTATGGGTAATCTGATGCTTACTACCAGTCAGGCACTGGGAGTTGCTGCTCAGAATCTGAAAACGGGGCAGCAGCAGGCGAATGTGATGTGGCAGGCAGCAACAGTGCAGGGCATCAATGCGCTTATGAATACGGGCAATGGTGTCGCGATTAATGGCCAGAGGGGGCCACCTGTTCTATCAATTTGCTATTTCGCTGTATTTATATGTTCGATTAGTCATTTAGTGAGTCACATTAAAGTCGCTACAGGATTTGTGAATCATGTCAGAAAAACGGTTAGACGATAGCATTCACCGGTCAGCCGCGGACAAGTCTATAGTCCAGTCCTCTGTCCTTGCTGTACAGAATGCAGCTGATTCCATGTGAGATATGAATATCTCTGTTGTCTAATGAATCAGCAGTCAAAAGAATCCGCACAAAATTTCGTTGATCTGTACGCTAACAAATCTGGATTGAAAGAAACTTAAAAAGGTCGAGTCAGTATGAGTGATAATCGTAGTGAGGAAAGTCTAAAGCCTGCTCCTCTTCAGGAGAATTCTGAGCAGTATTCTTCAGCAATAGTTGATACTATTTTTGCCGAGACACTGGCCCGTGGCATGAAGAATGCGATTACTTCGCAGCAAAATGCACAAATGTCATCCTCCTCTTCTGTGACTAATGCCTGTGCCCGAATTTTAAGTGGGTAAAAAGCAGCGCAATATAGAATTAATTTGTACTATCGTAAATCTGCATCATTACAGTTATTCGATTTTAATTTTTCGGATATAACGGCTTATCAAGTTTCAAATACAAAACTATTTTACGTTTCTATTAAAGTGCTTCATGTAATAGGGGGGAAGGACTCTCTAGAGGCTTTCAGGTAGACGTGATCAAGATGGAAGTTGTGTCATTTATGTTTGTTGTCTATGACGGCGTGTTTGAAACAAATAAAAAAAGAGCGCACAAGGCGCTCTTTTTTTATTTGGGATCGCAGTCTTACTTGGAAGTGAACTCCGGATAGGCTTCCATACCACACTCCGCCAGATCCACACCTTCGTACTCTTCCTCTTCACTGACGCGGATGCCGGTGACAACCTTCAGCACGCCCCAGACGATCAGGCTGGTAACGAAGACCCAACCGAAGATGGTGGCGGCACCAGCCAGCTGACCCAGCAGGGTAGCGCCGCTGTTGGTTGCAGGCACAACCAGCAGACCGAACAGGCCAACCGTACCGTGGACAGAGATGGCGCCCACCGGATCGTCGATCTTCAGCTTGTCCAGCGCAAGGATGGAGAGGACAACCAGCACTCCACCGATGGCGCCGATCAGGCTGGCCTGAACCGGGGTCGGTGTAGAAGGCTCGGCAGTGATCGCAACCAGACCAGCCAGAGCACCGTTCAGGGACATGGTCAGGTCAGCCTTGCCGAACAGCAGGCGGGCTGTGATCAGGGCAGCCACAACACCGCCAGCGGCAGCAGCGTTGGTGTTAACGAATACCATGGCAACAGCGTTGGCGTTGGCAATATCGCCCAGTTTCAGGACAGAGCCACCGTTGAAGCCGAACCAGCCCATCCACAGGATGAAGGTACCGAGCGTGGCCAGCGGCAGGTTGGCGCCGGGGATGGCGTTGATCTCACCGTTAGCACCGTACTTGCCTTTACGGGCACCCAGCAGGAGAACACCAGCCAGGGCTGCAGCTGCACCAGCCATGTGGACGATACCGGAGCCGGCGAAGTCAGAGAAACCAAGGTCGCCCAGGTTGTAGAGACCGAAGACGTCGCTGCCGCCCCAGGTCCAGGCACCTTCCATCGGGTAGATGAAACCGGTCAGGACAGCGGCGAAAATCAGGAAGCTCCAGAGCTTCATTCGTTCGGCGACAGCACCGGAGACGATGGACATGGCTGTCGCCACGAACACGACCTGGAAGAAGAAGTCAGACGCGCCGGAGTAGATGGAACCACCCTCGAAGCCGTCTTCACGGCCGGCGAAATCGCTCAGCGTGCTGGCCACGTGATCGTCACCGACCAGGATACCGTCGAGCAGGTAGCCGCCGCCGTACATGATCTGGTAACCGCAGATCAGGTACATGATGCAGGCAATGGCGAACAGGGCGATGTTCTTGGTCAGAATTTCAGTGGTGTTCTTGGAACGGACCAGACCGGCTTCCAGCATGGAGAAACCGGCGGCCATCCACATGACCAGTGCGCCACAGACGAGGAAGTAGAACGTGTCTATGGCGTATTGCAGGTGAAAGAGATTGTTTTCCACAGTAAACCCCCCAGTTTACGTTAGCGTGCCGGGCATCGGGATGCCGGCGTGCTGTTTATGCGTTAATCGTTGTTATCAGATAGCGTCGGTGCCGGTCTCGCCGGTACGGATACGGATCGCCTGTTCCAGTGCGGTGACGAAGATCTTGCCGTCGCCGATCTTGCCGGTGTTGGCGGTCTTGCTGATGGCTTCGATGACCTGGTCGAGCATGTCGTCGCCGATGGCTACTTCGATCTTGACCTTGGGCAGGAAATCCACGACATATTCCGCACCACGGTAGAGTTCGGTATGGCCCTTCTGGCGGCCGAAACCTTTGACTTCCGTGACGGTGATACCCTGTACGCCGATCTCGGAAAGAGCTTCACGTACATCGTCGAGCTTGAAGGGCTTGATGACTGCTGAGACCAGTTTCATGGCATTTTCTCCTGAGCTTCTCATTCTTTGCGTGTCCGGGGGGATGAACCCGGACAAGTCTACGCTTTTCGGTTTCGGGTTATAAGTACTTGTCGCGCTGGATCATGGCCGGACAGACGGTGGAAACCGTATGCCGGTGACTGGTTAAACGACAGAATGCGGTTTTTGTTGTTGGCATTGTGGCTCCTTGCTGTCGTGAATCGGTGTGCCCCGTGTTGGCTCACTGTCCAGGGCGGTTGCAGGCTTAATTGCACTCATCGTGCCAGTTATTGAAAACAGTGACGAAATGCCGGTTTTTCAGGTCTTTTGTGCCTGGCAGACCGAGGACCTTGCAGGCTGTGCGCTGATATCGCGCACAATCGAATGCAATGCCCGGAACCAAAATGGCACGCCATGCACTATATTGGTGCATCTTTATGGTGCAAGGTCAGGCTGTTATCAGGCCTGCAAAAGCGAGTGGGTCTCGATGTTGGTGCAGTCCGGTACAGGAATTGATCTGGTTTATACGTGGGTAGATGGTTCCGATCCGTCCTGGCGGGCTGAAAAAGCCCGCTATGACCATGAAGCCGGTTATTACATCGGTAACCGGAACTGCCGCTGGCAGGATAATGGAGAATTGCGCTACTCATTACGCTCAGTGACAGCCTACTGGCCATTTGAGGGCACGATTTATGTCGTGACGGCGGGGCAGACGCCGGCATGGTTGAATACGGAACATCCTCGTATTCGGATTGTTGATCACCGGGAGCTCATTCCGGTGGATTACCTGCCGACCTTTTCCTCAACGGCGATCATTGCCCGTCTGCATCATATTCATGGGCTTCGGGAACGCTGCCTTTACCTGAATGATGATGTATTTTTTCTCCGCCCAGTGCAGAAAGAGGATTTTTATGACGGTGAATGCAGCCTCTTTTATGTCAATGACAAGCACCTTGACGACTCAAACCATGTATCGGAAGAGAGCCATTCAGATCAAAACGGTGTTGTGTTCAGCCGTACCTTCATGCAGAGGGAATTTGGTGTGACGGATCCCTTCCCGATGCCGGAACATGCCCCCAAGGCGATACAGCGCTCCTGGATGATTCAATTGGAAAAACAGTTCCCTTCCTTATTTCAGGATGCCATGCAGGGGCGATTCCGCCGGGCGGATGCGCCCATCATTGATGACCTGTTCTTCCGCTGGCTGCATCATCTTGGGCGAGCGCAGTATCGGCAAAACCGGAATTGTTATATGGAAAACTGTGTGCCAGCGGTGGGTGAACAGTACGCTGCGCTGCTGGCCGGTCGTCATGATGCCCTGTGTCTGTGCATCAACGATATCTCTGATGATATGCCTGAGGCGCAGTATGCGCCTTACCAGCAGCAGATGCAGAGGTTTCTGACGGCGCGTTTTCCGGAAAAGTCCGATTTTGAGCGTGGTTGAAGACGTTTGATGATTGGCACAGGAGAAAATCGTGCTGACGCATTGCCCGCACTATGTATGATCAGCAAAGGTTGTCGGAAGAAATACAGCGTTTGACCACATACTCCGATGTCATGCATTGCAGAACGCCGCTGTAGGAAATATCAAATTCGATAATATCGCCGACATGGTGGGTTTTACTGGCATCAGTGATGTCGAGAATCAGGTGGTCACTGCTGCCCCCAATGACCAGGATGCCTGAATCCCGGGGCACAATCTGGTTGATATCAATATCCTGTTTGCCGATGGCGCAGATGGCGCGTCGGCGAATACCCCTGTCTACGAAAACAGGCTTGTTCCCGAAGGCATCCAACGCGGTGGAATTGGCCGGTACAGAGGGCTTCAGTTTGACCTCAATGATTTCACACTGAAGAGAAAAGGCAGACTGGCAGGTGCCGGGCACCGGGTCATCATTAAGGCCGATGCCCATTAGCAATGAGGCGCCCAGTCGCAATTGGTTCACGGCCTTTGGCAGACCTCCTCGTAGCATCAGGAACAGGCCGGCGGAGCTGGCGCCGCTGATAACATTTAGCTGGACATCAAGTGCCTGCTCAACGCGGCTGGCAATAGCGGCCAGTTGAGTCTGGTTGTCGGTTGTGGGTTCTACACCCCCATAACAGGCCAGGTTTGCACCCATTCCTTCGAGTTGCAGTCCGGGCAATTCAGTCACTGTTCGGGCCAGATGCAGTGTCTCTTCTTCAAAGAAGCAGCCTTCACGTAAGTCGCCAAGATCATGCATCACTATCACACCATGGGTGACGCCGAGCTGGCAGGCGGCTTTGGACAGGGCCTTTAGCGTGGTTTCTTCCGAGTTCAGGGAAACCTGGGCAAACTGAACTACAGTCTCTACCTCACTCAGCGCCGGGAGTCGCAGAAGCATCTTCCTGACCGGCAATCCCTCAAGACGTTGCAGGTTGATGAGGCGTGAATCCGCCAGCAGAGAGATACCGCTTTCTACCATGGCCCGGGCGATGTCAGGACTGGCGCAGGCCAGTTTGGTGACACCAGCGGGTTCAACGCCATTTTGATGGCAGAGATCCACCATGGTGCGGGTATTGTGCCGAATGCTATCGAGGTTGATCGTGAGGCAGGGGTAAGCGTACATCAAAGAACCTTATTGCAGCGTTTATGACTCGACGATGAGGGTGCGAAAGGCATTCTTCACAATAAAAAGAGCACTGTTATTGCCTAAGATCAGTTTTAAACAGGAATGTACAAAAAAATAGCTGTTGATAGGCCTTGGCTTTTGCACAGCGCGCGTAAAGTGCTGCAATGAAAATGCGCCAGCCCTGCTTGCGCAGGAATACGTCAGACGATACATTCCCTTTCCTTAAGAATGATGCGGTGGCTGAGAGAGATGGCTGCCTGAGAGCAATGGGGTATGGGGATATCCTTTTGCGATTATTTGGAATTTTACTGTTCACGGGGTTAAAACTATCCCCATTATCAACGCTATCCCGTGTGAAATAGAGGGTGTATCTGCAAGATGATCGACAAAGCCGCATTTGTGACTTCCATTGCCGGTAAGCTGAACACCCTGCTGGCCGGTGAAAAAGGACCGGTTAGGGATGATCTGGAAAAGAATATCAAGGCCATTCTCCACAGTGCCTTTTCCCGGATGGAACTGCTGACCCGCGATGAGTTTGATGCCCAGGTCGCAGTATTGCAGCGAACCCGGCAGATGCTGGAGGAACTGGAAGACCGGGTAGTAGAACTGGAAAAATCCGTATCTTCTGCCAAAGATGCGCCAGCGCTTCCTGCAGAATCTGATTCTTGAGTGCTGTTCCGGAGAAAAGCCACGGTTTTTCTCCTTCTTCTCTTCTGTGACATTGCAATTCCCTGATCCTGTTCAATACTTCCTGCCTCGCTGGCCTTCGGGGTGAAGGCCTGCCAGACGTTAATCCAACAAACGAAAACAGGATAACGGATGTCACTTGCGATTATTCATACCCGTGGACGTCACGGTATTGATGCGCCTCCGGTAACGGTGGAGGTGCATTTATCCAATGGCCTGCCCAGCCTCAATATTGTCGGTCTTCCTGAAACAGCGGTGCGGGAAAGCAAGGATCGGGTGCGCAGCGCAATCATTAACGCAGGCTTTGAGTTTCCAGCGCGTCGTATCACGATCAATCTCGCACCAGCGGATTTGCCCAAGGAAGGTGGTCGGTTTGATCTGCCTATTGCACTGGGTATTCTCGCGGCTTCCGGGCAAATACCTACAGATCATCTGGACCAATTTGAATGCGTCGGGGAACTTGCTTTATCCGGTGAGCTGCGGTTTGTCCGTGCTGTTTTACCTGCGGTGATTGCCTGCCATAAAGCGGGCAGGAAATTGATTGTCCCAAGGGCAAATACAGATGAGGTTGTGCTTTATCAGGCGGCGGATGTCTTTGTTGCTGATTCCCTGTTGGCGGTGACAGGGCATTTTACGGGTTCACAGCGATTGCTAATGGCTACCGAAGCATGCCCTCCAAGAGGGCAGCCGGAGCTGGATTGTCGTGATTTAGCCGAGTTACGTGGGCAGCCTCAGGCGCGTCGTGCTTTGGAGATCGCCGCAGCCGGCGGCCATGGGTTGCTGATGTTTGGCCCACCGGGGACCGGAAAAACTCTGATGGCCAGCTGCATGCCCAGTATTCTGCCACCACTGACGGAACAGGAATCCATTGAAGTCAGCGCCATATATTCTGTAGCGGGTTATGGCTCCCGGTCGTATTCCCGGCAGCGTCCGTTCAGAGCACCCCATCATTCAGCATCAGGGGTTGCACTGGTGGGTGGTGGTGCATGTCCCAGGCCGGGGGAGATTACGCTGGCACACCACGGTGTACTTTTTCTGGATGAGTTGCCCGAATTTGAACGACGGGTATTGGAGATGCTTCGTCAGCCTCTGGAGTCGGGCGAAATCTGTATTTCCCGATCTGCCCGACAAACGCTGTTTCCAGCCCGATTTCAGTTACTGGCGGCAATGAATCCTTGCCCCTGTGGTTATCTTGGCGACAAAAATCACCCCTGCGCCTGCCGTCCTGAGCAAATTCAGCGTTATCGTCGAAAACTATCGGGCCCTTTGCTGGATCGGATTGATATGCATCTTGAGGTTACCAGGCTATCTGCGCCGGAATTATTGGATCAATCTGCCACTGAGGAATCCTCTGCTGCTGTGCTCCAGCGGGTGCTTAAAGCGCGAGATCTTCAAAAGGCGCGACAGCAGGGGCTGAATAGCCAGCTTACTTCGTATGAGTTGGATGATTATGTGGTATTGGATACAACTGAGAGACATCGGTTGATGGGGATGATTGATCGGTTAGGACTCTCAGCCCGTGCTGTACACCGGATTCTCCGTCTGGCACGAACCATCGCTGATTTATCGGAAACTGAAAGGGTTGCCAAACACCATATTGCTGAAGCTATTTCCTTTAGAAATCTTGACAGGGTAGTTAGCGACTAAAAGGCAGTGGTTTTAATAACTATTAATAATATATCCATGTATTCGTGAATTTGAGACAGTAATTTTTTGAGGACTTTGAACATCAATGGGGAACTTTTGACGAGAAGAGCTTTTCAAAGGATATACAGGGAATAGGTTTTTGAATAATGCCTATTCAAGACCCTAATGGTGCATTAACGCTATAGGTGTCTCAAGGTCAGTGAAATGCTATCTGAGGAGGCTCGATTTTATGCAGTCCGTTTCTCCTTCTCAAGCCCGTACTTTGTTGGAGCGGGTAGACATCAACGATGATACTGCAATTGGTCAGTTCGTCGAAGAGTGGGGGGGGCGAAATGTATCGCTAAGTGCTATATATAGACACTTTCTGCAAGGGTCTGGCCTCAACCCCGGGGCAACATTTTCTCCGGTATCTGGAAGAGTTATAGAAGAGCAGGAAAATACAATCTGGAGAATTATTGGCAATAGCATAACTGAACTGAAAGCTGATGATATTCAGCTGGCGAGTGCATTTGTTCTTGCGTTTGGCGAGGGCTCCTTTCAGTTCAAAGAGCAAGCAGGGATTCGGTATATTGAGTCAACACGACATGTTAGGGTCACAGCAGAACATCTCAGGTCTCTTAATACATTCTTTGATCTCCCCATTGATAAGGTGGTTTACCAAAGCGATTGTGATAAAAAAACACTACCCAAGGGCTTTGTGCGTTATAGATTAAAACCTTATTTAAAGGAGCAATGGAATAAATGGGAGAATGATGACCGTTCTATCGCTATTCAGGCTCAAGGCCAAGATGAGAGTTTTGATATTGATGACACTGATGACGATGATGAGTCAATAGGTCAGGATCATTCATCATACATACTACCTGAGGAACAAGCTGAATTAGATAGCGTACATGAAATTATTGAACGGCTTACATGGTTAGATGAAGAAATTGACCGTCTGTTTGATCAATATGGTGTTAATAAAAACGATGATGCTTCACTAACACCTGAGAAGTTAATGCGTGTCATATATGAGTTGCACCAATTGTTTTTGGAAGAGAATTCACTCGCTAGCGTTGCCAGTGAACTTGATGCACCTGTGAGTGGAGAAGAAAATGATCGTACAGTTAGGGAAGCAATTATAAAACTGACGTCTAACTTTCAGGAATATCTTTATGAAAAGTCAAAATCGGAAAAGAAGAGTTTTTATGAAAAAATACGCCGGTTTGTAGATGATATCATTCAATGCTGGGCAAGAAATAAACGTATTATTGTATTTAACGCAGTTGACATGTTAATTGGTGCTTTAGTATCGATTTTAATAGTGAATTTGATCATTGCTGGAATAATTTATATTGTGTCAGCTACTACTACGTTGGTGACATTGCGTCTGATTATTTTCGGATGGCATTCTACAAGGGAAGCTATACATAAATCAAAGATACAGGCATTGCAGAATAATATTGAGGCTATCGAGTCAACTATCGAGGAACAGAGCGAGCGTTTGGAAGCAATGCGTAAGGCGAATGTTTCTTATGATGATCAGGCGATGGTGCAAGCTCAGCGTATATTGGATCAGTCAGAAAAGGAACTCCATCAACATAGATGCCAATTACTTGGGCGTAAGGCATATCTTGCAGAAAAAATTAATATAACAGAGGCACTGATTTCTGAACGTCGGGAGTTCGATAGACTCACTGAGGAAATTGAACTGAGCAAAGGTCAGCTGGATGGTTCATTAGATGCAGAGATCGGTTATGCAAAAAAACTGGCAAAGCTTAAACAACAGGAAGATCGCTTGGGAGCGGCAATGGAGCCAGTGAGTAAAACGATAAGCTATGCCTATGAAGCTTACACATATAATAAATCTAAGATTGAGAAGGATCTGCGAATTATATTAGAAGCGAATTCACCGTTTTTTGGGGAAGGCGTTGATCAAGAAAGAGTCAGTGATGAAGATTTATGGCGTATTTTTTCGAAAGCGATTCAACAAAAAGGAGAGTTTGAGCCACAGCCCACGCGTAAAAAAATCTGGCGTTTTTTAGCGGGTCCAAAACTGATACAACAATTGGTTGAAGAGGCCTTGCATGAAAATGATCAAGATGAGCGTGCCATGTTGGCTAAATTCTGCGAAGAAGTTCAAGAGCTGACACCTGAAAATTATATAATGATTCATGCAAGGAACCTGGATGATGCAGTCAATCAACTTAAACAGGATCCAAAGCGGAGTGTCAGATGCTGGCCGATAGATTGTGAGAGTGATGTTCGAATAAAGGCAAAGGAATTTAGTGGATTGGGTTCGTTGCCACTTGCCCGTATGGGGGGGGCTCAAACAACGGAGGCAGCTGCTACGAATGTTTCTCCGATTCTGTTACCGGGATCGTCAAACGATATGGACAATAATCAAGAGCACGATATGCATGATTTTTACATTATGGAACAGAGAGGCAATAAGGATTATACATGTAATGTTAATTTACTGCTCTCGGATTGGCTTGACAGAGTGAGGAATGGAATAAGAATTGATCAAGTGGTCCAAACGCAGTCGCAGCGGCTTGATAGAGAACATATTATCGGTGGGTTAAAAGAAAGTTGGGATACCTTTGTCGCTTTCCTTAGTTACTATTTCCGAAGAGCCCTTTATCGATGGCATGAAGCTGGTTTTACAACGGCTTTAGTGTCAGGTACTACCGTCAGTGCTACTAGCGTTTTGAAGGCTACATTTCCTAACCCCGGTGCGGCGGGGGGGCTGGGTATTGTATTATGGTTTTGCTTTAGACACTTTGGTTCTTGGCTTGACAGAAAGAATGACAGGATAAATAAAGGGCTGACTGATGCTCGTGAACGTCTGATGGTATCGTATGATGCGCCTTCTGATGTGCCTGATCAGACTGAGGCATCAACATCTGCGGGTAGGAAAGGACAAACACCTGTCACTGATAACCGAACATCTGAGGGTACGGGTTACTTTAACTTAGGTGTACTGTCAGATAATGAAATCGCACAGTTATCTGAAGATGAATGGCGGGCCCTGAGGCGGCAAACAAAACATACCATTCAAGAAATTACGCCGCTTGTAGAAGCCTTAAATGAGGTACAGATACAGCTTGAACGTTTGGTTGAAGATAGTCGTCAATCTCGGGATGTAACCGTTGCAGATAGAGAAAAAGTAGCTTGTCTGTTGTTACGCTATACCCTGTTGACTCGTCGTATAGAAAGCACGATCAAAGTGCCAGAACAGGCAAACTATGAACTGGTTCGTCACGTACATCGCATTAACAAGCGAGTGAGGCATGTGTATACACCGAATCAGAAACCTATGATTCCTGCTGCCGTATGACGAGGATCGGTGAAATGGCAGTGCGCTGGATGCTCTGTCTTTTAAGCCATAAGGCCATCAGCAATACAGCAGATGGCCTTAATAAAAGATTGATGTTTTCGTTTTAGCTTGCCAATGTTTCCAGCAATGCCTGCTGGGCATTTCTGGGCTTCTGGTTTCTCACCGGACGACTTTGTTCATAACTGCCGTCAGAGAGTAGTTTCCAGCTACCGGTGTTATCCGTCAGATACAAGTCCAGTTCCTTTTTGATACGGGTAGCGAGCCTGGGATTCTCAATAGGGAAGCAGGCTTCCACCCGATGGTCCAGGTTACGGATCATCAAGTCTGCGCTGGAGCAGAAAACCTTGGGTTCGGTGTCATTCTGGAAGAAATACACACGGGTATGCTCCAGGAAACGTCCGACAATCGAGCGAACCCGGATGTTGTCTGATAACCCTTCAATGCCGGGGCGCAGGCTGCAGATACCGCGAATCACCAGATCAATCTTCACGCCGGCCTGTGAGGCTTTATAGAGCGCCTTGATGACATTGGCTTCGGTCAATGCATTGGCCTTGAGAATGATGCGGGCCGGGCGTCCTTCCCGTGCATTCTCTGCTTCCCGGTTGATCAGGTCTATCAGGTTTTTCTTCAACGTGAACGGCGCATGGAAAAGCTTCTTGACCCGTACAGCCTTGCCCATACCGGTCAGCTGCTGGAAGACCTTATGTACGTCGTTGGTCAGGTCCTTGTCGCAGGTCATCAGGCTGTAATCGGTATACAGTCGTGCATTCACGGCGTGATAGTTACCGGTACCCAGGTGGGCATAACGAACGATCCGGCGGCCTTCCCGTCGGACTATCAGCATTAGTTTGGTATGGGTTTTATAGCCAACCACACCATAGACGACGATGGCTCCTGCTTCTTGAAGGCGACGGGCCAGTTTCAGGTTATCCTCCTCGTCAAAGCGGGCGCGGATTTCGACGACAACGGTGACCTCTTTGCCATGTCGCGCCGCTTCTACGAGGGCGTCCACCATCTCTGAATTGGCACCGGTTCGGTAGAGTGTCTGCTTGATGGCCAGAACATGCGGATCCTTGGCCGCCTGACGCAGCAGGTCGACCACGGGCGTAAACGTCTGGAATGGATGCAGCAGTAAAACATCTTCCTGCTGAATCGTATCAAACAGCCTGTCGCTGTTCTTGGGAAGTCCCTTGGGAAAGCCCGGGCTAAACGGCCGGAACTGCAAGTCGGTATGAGTGGGTGAATTGCAGACATCCATCAGGCGCGTCAGGTTGACGGGGCCGTTGACTTCGTACAATTCATTCTCTGTTAATGCAAACTGTCGCAGCAGGAAATCCGCCAGCGGACGAGGGCAGTTATCCGCCACTTCCAGCCGTACCGCATCGCCATAACGTCGGGCCAGCAACTCACCCTGGAGGGCTGAGGCCAGATCGTCCACTTCATCATCCAGACTCAGGTCGCTGTTCCGGGTGATACGGAACTGGTAACAGCCCTTGATGGTCATGCCCGGGAAGAGGTCTTCCGCATGCTGGTGGATAATGGAAGACAGGAATAAATAATTCTCGCCGCCTTTTTCGCACAGGTGATCCGGCAGCTGGACAATACGGGGCAAAGAGCGTGGCGCCGGGATAATCGCCATACCGGTTTCACGACCAAAGGCGTCTTTCCCTTCCAGCTCAACAATAAAGTTCAGGATCTTGTTGGCCAGTCGTGGGAAGGGATGCGCGGGATCCAGACCAATGGGGCTGATGATCGGCATGACCTGCTGGAAGAAAAAGTTTTTCACCCAGGATGCCTGTTTCTCCGTCAACTGATGACGGCGAATGAAGCGTATACCCTGATTGGCCAGAGCCGGAAGCATGACGTCATTCAGGATGGCATATTGGCGGGTAACATGCTCATGGGTCAGTCGGCTGATTTCTTTAAGGACTTCGGTAGGCTGCATGCCATCCAGCCCGACCTGCTCACGCGCAAATTCAATCTGCTGCTTGAGGCCTGAGACGCGGATCTCAAAGAATTCATCCATGTTACTGGAGAAGATTAGCAGGAAGCGCAAACGCTCCAGCAGGGGATAGTCTTCATTGAGTGCCTGTTCGAGCACCCGTATGTTGAACTGCAAATGGCTGAGTTCCCGGTTGATGTAATACTCCGGGTTATCCAGATCGCTGATGACCGGAGGAGCCGGAATATCAGCAGTCGCCTGTTCAGTGGAACTGGCCGTTTCTGTCATAGGTCCTCCCTGCTTGTTCTGATGTCAGGTGTTTCAGCGTACATGGCCGGCTCTTGATGACAGTTGTCGTAAGCCAGCCTTACAGTATAACAATCCCCTGATGAGTAACTTCAGGCGTTGCCTGAAAGCCACTCCGCCGCTTTCACGGCATAATATGTCAGGATGGCGTCGGCGCCGGCCCGTTTAAAGGCGGTCAGGGACTCCATCATGACTTTTTCTTCTTCCAGCCAGCCATTTTGTACGGCAGCCATATGCATGGCGTACTCACCGCTGACCTGGTAGACAAAGGTAGGTACCTTGAATTCGGTTTTGACCCGGTGCACGATGTCCAGGTAAGGCATGCCCGGTTTGATCATCACCATGTCCGCCCCTTCCTGCAGGTCAAGTGCGACTTCATGCAGGGCCTCATCACTGTTGGCGGGATCCATCTGGTAATTGAACTTGTTGCCCCCGGCCAGGTTGGCTGCGGAACCGACCGCATGGCGGAACGGCCCGTAGTAGCTGGAGGCATACTTGGCGGAATAGGCCAGAATCTTTGTGTTGGTGTGGCTGTCGCTTTCCAGGGCTGCACGAATGGCGCCGATGCGGCCGTCCATCATATCGGAGGGGGCGACAATATCCGCACCCGCTGCCGCATGGGATAGCGCCTGCCTCACCAGCGCCTCGACGGTCTCATCGTTCATGACATAACCGCTATCGTCGATAATGCCGTCCTGCCCGTGGGTAGTGAAGGGATCAAGGGCAACATCGGTAATTACGCCCAGTTGCGGGAACCGTTCTTTCAAGGCATGGACGGCGCGTTGGGCCAGTCCGTCGGGGTTCCAGGCTTCCCGGGCATCCAGCGATTTCTTATCGGTCGGTGTCACGGGGAACAGGGCGACAGCCGGAATACCCAGTTCAACCCAGCGCTCCGCATCCTTGATCAGCTCATCGACGCTCAGACGCTCAATACCCGGCATGGGTGTGCAGTGGTCACGCTGGCCCTGGCCTTCCAGGACAAACACCGGGTAGATCAGGTCATCTACCGTCAGACGGTTTTCCCGCATCAGGCGTCGGGAAAAGTCATCGAAGCGCATACGACGAGGCCGGGTGGAGGGAAAGGCGCGCTGAACAGGTTTCACGGTTTACTTCCTTATGCGTCACAGGATGCCGGGAACGGTTGCGCTATTATGAAGCGTTTGCCGGACAAGCTGAATGGTTTTGTACGTATTGTGGCAGAATAACCGCGCTTGTGCGGATCTGGCGTCTCATCAATACTGCATAAAGAGGCAAGTTGGCGTGAATCCATCGTCGGACGTTATCCGTAGAGGAATTAAACGGCGGTTAGTGTACCGGTCATTGCAAGGATTAGGATGATGAGCAAGAAAAGAGTGCTGTTATTGCTGGCGATTGTTGCGGCCATTGGTGTTTTTTATGTATTTGATTTACAGCAGTACCTGAGTCGGGACTTTTTCCAGCAGCTTTATCAGGAGAGCCCGGTGCTAACCGTTGGAATCTTCTTCCTGGCCTATGTGGCGGTGACGGGACTCTCCCTGCCCGGTGCGGCACTGATGACCCTGATCGGGGGAGCGATATTCGGGTTCTGGGTTGGCCTGCTGGTCATCTCGTTTGCCAGTACGATGGGTGCCACGTTAGCTTTCCTGTTTTCCCGGGCGCTGTTACAGGAATCTGTGCAGAAGAAATTCGGCAATTATCTGGCAACCGTCAACGATGGCATTGAGAAAGACGGTGCTTTTTACCTGTTTACCTTGCGCCTGATACCGGCTATTCCGTTTTTTATTATCAACCTGGTGATGGGGCTGACACCAATCCGGGCCTGGACGTTTTACTGGGTCAGCCAGGTTGGCATGTTGGCCGGTACCATGGTGTATGTGAATGCCGGGGCTCAGCTGGGGCAGGTGGAAGAGTTAAGTGTCAGCGGTATTTTAACGCCCGGCCTGATCGCATCCTTTGTCCTGTTGGCAGCATTCCCGTGGGTGGTTCGTCAGGTGATGGCCAAGGTAAAAGAGCACAGGGATCCCAAGGAGAGCGATCCGGCCGCTAGTAATGAGCAGGAATAAAGTCTTCTAAACAACACCAGCCATTTAAATAGTCATATTTATTGGCCGGTGTTTTTCTTTGTTTTATTGGTATTCTGGCAGGATGACTTTTGTCTTATTCTTAGGCAGAGAGAGATGCTTTAGACTGTACTTATTCATTATAGTTTCTTCAAATAAGTATTATTCAATGGAATGGATTGAGAGCTTAATATAATGTTTAGAAATATATCTGACGTCTTAAAGTCTTCTGCTGAAGTTCTAGAGAAATTGAATGATCAGGGTGACAAAAGTAAGTGGCGTTCCCTGGATAGGAAAAGGGTAAATACGTCAGACGGACGACGTGTTTATAAACTGGTTGAAGTGAAAGGTTTTTTTTCTTATCTGGTAAATCATGTTAAATACTTATTCTTTGCTTCTGATTATAAAAAGAGCATGGAGGAAGTATTAAATACACCTAAAATAGAAAAAAACTTAAAAGACCGACGTGTCGCTGATGTTAATGCGGGAGTTGTTCCTGCCGTGAGAAACATACAAGGTAAAGAAGTATTGCCAACGATTACAGGGCGGCAGGAAATAAGTAATCAGGCAACACTTTCGACAGATCATACCGCGGACTCAGATTATGAAACAGCCAGTGATATTAGTGAGGTATCTGACCTATTAGATAGAGATGAAATGGAACCTGCATATGATGCCCGTCGTACAGAGGATGATGCGGGCTATGCCGATGATCCTGTGATATATGGTCATTCAAGCGCTGTAACTGACAGGTCCGACGACCACGCGCCTGGCACCCTTGAATCCGATTCGTCATTTACTCCATTGTCTTATGATGCATCGCCTGATACTGAGACGCTCGATCGTGAACTCCAACAGGCATTAGCGCGCAGCAGAATGACTGAAATAACGGATGAGGAAAGACGAAGTGCCAGGGAGGCAAATGACATAGAGGAAGCAATGCGTCGTAGCAATGCTACCTTTCTTGAAGAAAATGATACTGATTTGGCACAAGCGTTAGCGCTCAGCCATGAAACTCTACACTCTGATGAACTGAAACGTCAGGCCTCAGAGCAGAAGAGGATAGAGGAAACCGCGCATCATAGCACACAACATCCCCTGCCTGATGGAGACGATGCCGACCTGGTGCAGGCTCTCGTTGCCAGTAAACACTCGGAGGCAGAGGATCAGGAAAAGAGAGCAAGACAGGAACAACAGGCAGCAATTCTATTGAAGAAATATGACCGTGATATTGTCAGGACTGTTCGTGATGGGGATTGTTTTTATGATGGCATGGCCAAGATGCATGGTCACTCAAGTGTGATGAACCTGAGAAATAAATGTTATCAAGAAGGACTAAACAGCTTGAGAGGAAACGGTAAGATTGAGATACCAAAAGCTTATGACGAGTTTTTTAAACCTCAAATTGAGCAGTTAAAAAAGGCAAAAAATTATGCTGAGCAAATTGATATCCGTCTGATGGCTGTTGTTGAACACTGTACAATTATTGTTTGTGACCTCAACGAGCGTGTAATGAGTGTGGTTGACGCGGATGGCGGCCTTGAGGAGTATCCCCAAAAATCGTTAAGGGATGTTATGCGGCAATCTCCTGATGCAGAGCTCTTCGTACTGGCTACTGGTAAGAGCGAACACTACATAGGAAGTACAAAGAGGCAGCCATAACAACTTTTGGTGATGTTCATGAGAGTCGATCAGTATTGCCTGATCTTAATGAAATGTAAGTTTCCAATAATTAATGCGCCCACTATCACGATAATAAAAATCTGCTACTTGTAACTTCCAAACGCCCTCGGTTTTCTCATTCGGCATATGGATTGTCCAGGTGTCTCTAAGGTCTGTGCCTGCTTCACTGGCATTCTCTTCCTTGACGGGGTAACGGTTGCCCGTTGGACTAATCAGAACAACACGCAAGTCTCCACGGAACGGATGGCTGATATCCACTGTCAAAGTCAGCGCGCCAACGGCACCTTTCCGCGACACGTGTAACGTGCTGGTCACGCCACGGTTATCCCGGTCAGGGATCAACATGCTAACAGTATTGCTGAATTCGGTCGGTTGCTCTTCCTGCGGCTCTTCACCATCGTAGTCAGCCAGCAAAGAGACCCCTCGGAACGGACTGTAGGCATAGACCATGGCATACCATGTACCGGCCCCGGCATTTTCTATACGACAATGTTCATCATTACCCGCCAGCGCGGAAACACAGTCATGGTCAGTCAGTGTGGGAGGGTGACCATGACTGACGTAGAGGTCGGCATCACCACTGCCGCCAGACAGAGTAAAGGTCAGGCCAGTGGCAGGCTTGGCAATATCCAGAGCAAAAATGAGTGGTACTTCCCGGGTACCGGTCAACGCGCTTTTGGCGATGCCTTTTCTGAGACGATTAACGGTATCCGGTGATGTTCCAGCTGCAGCATCAACCGCTCTGGCAGCATCAACAATACCCGCGCCACATAATCCGGTTGTACAGGCATTGTGTACCCCGGTAGGGAACTCGCGAGCCGTGGTCTTCAAAATAGTCTCTACCCGATCGGGCGTTAGCTGGTTGTTAACCGCATACATTTGAGCGACAACCCCGGATACATGGGGAGTTGCCATGCTGGTGCCTTCAAGCGATGCATAAGTGTCGTTGGCGGGATGGTTGGAACCACTGTTGTAGGTCGAGAGTATGCCGTTTTCCGGGTAATTCAGTTCTCCGCCCGGTGCGGCGATATCCACGTCAGTACCGAAATTGGAGTAATAGGCCCGGGCGCCCTCGCGGTTGGTGGCGGCGACGGTGATGACGCCGTCACAGTTTGCAGGACAGGAATACCGGGCGTCCCTGTTTTCATTACCTGCTGCAACGACAATGGTGGCGCCTCTGGCGCGAATCTGCTTGATCGCATCCTGGTAGGCGCGTGTACAGGAACCTTCTCCCCCTAGGCTCAGGTTCAGGACCTTGGCAGGATGCGGGTTATGCGGCAGACCAGCTACAGGGATACCGGCAGCCCACAACATGCCATCAGTAATGTCGGAAGTGTAACCGCCGCAGCGTCCGAGCACGCGTATAGGCAGAATCCGGCTGTGCCAGCTGACACCGGTCACACCTTCGTGGTTGTTACCGGTTGCCGCAATCGTGCCGGCGACATGGGTACCGTGCCAGCTGCTGGGGGTATTGCGTTGTGGGCTGGGGAGTCCGTATTGGTCAAAGCCACAGAAACCGGCGGGGGTGTAATCGCCGGGGTCGGAGGCGTCGGGATCCCGACCGCTGTCGTCAGCTGCGGCCTCAATGTCCTTGATAAAGTCATAGCCGGGCAAAAGGTTTTCATTGAGATCTCGATGATTCAAAACACCGGTATCTATCACCGCGGCAGTGACTTTGTCACTGCCGGTTGTTTTGTCCCAGGCCGCGGGCAGGTTGATGCCGCCAACCGGTTCAAAATAGTGCCACTGATGGTTATAGAGAGGATCGTTTGGCGTCGTATGGTGATGCATGATGTGATCAGGCTCGGCATACAGAATGCCCGGCTGTTGCGCCAGTGAACGACAGATGGTGTCCATATCCTGCACAGTACGACGTTTTTCCAGCTGCATGACATTGGCGCCTGTGGCAATAGCACGTACAACTCTGACCGATTCCCCTTCAAGGTGTGGAACATTACCGGCGGCAGTGAGAACACCCGTTTCCGCTTCTGACACATGGGTCACCGGTGGCGCGTATTTGATAATCAGCCGGTCCGTACCGGGTTGCTGAAGGGCAGCATGCAGGGAGAGTGAAATACAGGGAAACATTGAAAGGCATGCTATCAGGAACAGAATCGCGCGATGGACAGCAGTCATGCGGCACACTCTCTGACGGATGGTCAACTAAAAGGAACGGATGGTCAGACAGGACAGGCTGGAAACTCGCAGGCAGCTACAGGATCAGGAATCGATAATCGTCAGCCAGTATAGTGCAGAATCAACAAGCTGTGATGAACAATACATGTCGTGTTATTTCAGGCAGGGACAGTGGGCCATAGGCCCACTGTTATGCAGAGGTATCAGGCGGCAGGATCAAACATCGTCAGGAAACTGATCAATTCGGGCAGTTTCAACATACCGCCGTCTATCTCAAGATCCCCAGAGGCAACGGTGCCCGGGAAGCTCCTGGCGCCAGTGACCAGCTCTATCCAGCTATCCTTGTTCACCGTGATATTGAGCTCCGCTTCCGGATCAAGCCCTTCATTGAGTACCGCAACGCCACGACGTACATGAAGCGTCCAGGTTTTATCCACATCCGGGAAAGTGAAACTAAGTCGTTTATTCGTGTCTTCGCTCTTGGCGGGATCCAGGGCGACGGACATGGCCGAGAGGAAATTCTTCGCCGGGAAGGTTTTGATCAGCTCAAGGTTTTCAGGGGTGATTTCCTGCTTGGGCATATGGGTTTTACCTTCCAACTCCAGTGCCTGGGTCAGGTAGAAGTTCCGACCATTGGGGCTGATGCTGGCTTTACCCAGTTTTCTGAGCGCTTGGGCTTTCAGTTGGCGGGCCTGTTCATGTTCTGGGTCAATGAACAGCAGGTAGTTGGCCAACTCAGCGGCCCAGCGATTGCGATCATCAGCCAACGCCTGTTGTACATTGTCCAACAGTTTCTGTTCACCACCGGCCAGACTGACCATGGCTTCACCTCGCTCTTTCTGGGAGGCACGCGACAGTGTGGCACTGTCTCCGTTAAACCAGCCCAAGTATCCATTAAATATATTACGGACTGACCACTCAACCGTACCATAGAGTTCCTGCAGGTAAGGGTGCTCGGCAAGGTGCTTGGGCAACTTGACGGTTTCGACCAGTTCATCGGGTGTCATGCCATGGTTCATACCACGAATGGTCTGGTCATGAACGTACTGGATGGCATCGCGGTAATCGGTCAACAGGTTGGCAATAACAGCCTGCCCGCTGACGGGGCGGGTATGGCTGGGAACCAGATATTCTGGCTGCATATCCCGCATTTTATCCAGACTATGCGCCCAACCCAGAACATCCCGGTAAAGGGTGCCGCGAATGGTGTAGAGGTTGGGGAACGCCTTGTAGATATTGTCGCCGGGCATCAACACTTTTTTCTCCGGCAGCCAGACGAAAATCTGGTCATTGGTCTCACCGGGAGCGTGCACCAGCTTGATCTTGACGCCGGCGACTTCGATATCCAGCTCATCATCAAAGGTTTTGTTCGGACGAATCAGGGTCGGCGCTCCACCACCATGCCCCTGGTTCACGGCCATGCCGATACCCGCATTAATAAGTCCATCGTCGCCTTTTTCCAGCAGGTTGCCGAACATGCGACCACTGCGGTTGGTGATGACGGGACGGATCTGGTTGATGATCCGGTCAATGTAGTAGTTGGTCGTGCTGTGGGCATAAACGTCTATATTGCCGTCCGGCACAAAGCCCAGACCGCCGAACACATGGTCGGCATGGTTATGGGTATAGATCAGCGCCTTGACGGGTTTGTCGGTGATCTTGCGGAATTCCGCCATCACGGCTTCGGCGTTTTCCCGGCTTTCCATGACGTCGACAATAATCACGCCATCGTCGCCTTCAATCAGGATAGAGTTCGCCAGCCCGAAACCGACGGCACTCCAGACGCCTTCCGTCACCTGGTAAACCTTCCGCTCAAACTCGGCACTGTGTGCTCTCAGGACAGGATGGACATGGGATTCAGGTGTTAATGCATTGTCGGATGCATGTTGTGCGGTCTGTGTCGGGTCGTTGCTCGTACAGGCGAAGAGCAGTGGTGCAATGCTGCCTAGCGCGGCATACCGGGCGAAGCGGGGTAAACGCATACGCAGGAGACCTCTTTGTCAGTTCATTATTGTTGTTCGTGGCAGACAGGTTTTCCTGTTCTGATGTGACGGTATTTTATATAGTCACTCCTGTTTCCGTATGGACATTCCGGGACAACCTTTTGACCCAAGCGGACAATCAATGCAGGCAGTCACCGACAACAAAAAAACAGGTAAAAAGCCCCAGGTTACGGAGCCCACGACGCTCAGCAGCTGGACGCTGGCGGTTGCCCGTACCATCCAGTCATTCGGTATTGAGCCGCAGCCGCTGCTGAAACAGGCCGGCATTGATCCTTCCCTGCTCAGCCAGCCCGGTGCGCGGGTGTCTATGTCCTGCATGACCCGGCTCTGGCAACTGGCGGTTGAGGCGACAGGGGAAGAAGGGTTTGGTCTGTTCCTGGCCGAACATATTACGCCCACTGCCTTACATGCCTTCAGTTATGCGGTTCAGGCCAGCAGTACACTGCGGGAAGCGGTTGCCATCATGCAGCGTTTTTCCCGGGTGATCAGTACGGCGGTAGTGCTGGAAACACGTGAAGAGAAAGGCCATCTCCACATGATCTTCAAAACCCCGGAAGGTCAGCCTGATCCCTCTTATGAATCCATGGATGCCTTCCTGGCCTGTGCAGTGAACATGGGGAGCTGGACCTTTGATGTACCTGCGGAGTTATACGTCGGTGTTTGTGTAAAAAGGCCAGAACCTCGAGACAAGGCACCCTATGAGCGGTTCCTGCGATGCCCGGTCACGTTCAACAGCACTGAAACCAGTCTGATCTTTAACGGCAAGATTCTCGACTATCCATTACTCACAGCTAACCCTGAGCTGGCGAGAGTGAATGGTGAAGTGCTTTCCGGTTACCTGGCGCGTATGCAGGCCGCCGATATTATTGACCGTGTCCGCAGTGAAATCTGCGAGCTGCTCCCTTATGGTGAGCCAAACCAGGAGCGGGTGGCTGCAGCATTGAACATGAGTGTGCGCAACCTGCGACGTAAGCTAAGTGAAAAAGGGCAGAGCTATAAGCAGCTGCTGGACAGCATTCGCCATGAGCAGGCCTGCCGTTTGCTCAAACAGTCGGAACCCTCACTGGGAGAAATTGCCTGGCAATTGGGATTCCACGATACCAGCAGCTTCAGTCGTGCTTTCCGGCGCTGGGAGAAGACAACACCGGCCAAGTATCGACAGGCTGAGGTCGAGAAAGACTAATTCATGCAGTAAAAAATATAGAACCTTTTGCTGACAGCCAGAATAACCAAGCGTGCATCTACCGGAAAAAATACTGTATGTGTCAGGTGATTTTCTTTGCCCGTCATTATTGGTGAATACAGGCACCAGAATCGCCATACTGAATAAAAAACGAAAACTTGAACAGTCTTCACCTCGTTCAATAGTTTACCCGATCAGGATAATACGCACCGCCTGCAGGAGACTTCAGGTGACAAACTGGCTATCGCGTTCAATCTGTATGTGGATACATGGGGGAAACAGGAGTAAACATCGGTTTCCCAATCTTTTAAGAATTGATAATTAAAGTGGGGCGGAATGGTGGTCGGAGTAATATTTCTCCCGTGACGGTTGTAATAGAGGAAGCATTTTAATACATGGATTCAGTCAGACATTACTGGGCGCTGCCGTTGGTGGCTCAGTTGCAGGCCGCCGGTATGGTCGTAAGGCGTTCCTGTGGCGAGCAGTTCTGGGTACCTTGCCGAATCTCGACAACCTGATTCGCTGGGGGGAGACGTTCAGACCTGATAGACACGTTCATGAAAATCGGTAACTGTCAGGTCTGAACGTCTACCTATCAACTTGTTTGAAACATCATCATCTTTTTCTGATATATCTTTCAGCAAGCCGATTAATGAGATCTTTCCAGTTTTCTGGCAAAGAAATCGCTGCGGCATTATATTGAACTTTAACTGCTCGCTTAATATATTCCGTCAATAGCTCTCTCTCCTCTTCAACAGAAAGCGGCGTTTTAACGGGGAGTTGAGCAAATTCTTTGTTTTTTTCTGAAAAATCAAACGGAAATGCTCGAACCTCAAATTTAGCATGACCTCCTGAGTGGAATTGCGCGCCTTTCCCGACAAGAATAGCATTAAGAGCGTCATATGAGATTGAAACGCCATTATCAACGAGGGTTCTAACATCCTTAACCAGTGGACTTAAAACTTCATCCCAATTCTCAACTCTGAAGGGATCTTTATCTTCTGCTAGAACTTTCTTACCGTTCAGTCGATTGGCAACCTCGTGAGTTTTTTTTATGTCCAATACGAAAGCATTTTGTTCCGCGTATGCGCTAAATGAGGGTGCGGTGTAGGTTGCTCTTGCGTATTTAACTCCCTGGAATTCCCAACAAATAACAGCGGGTTTGATTTCATTTGTAGGAATACCTAATTTTTCTAGGGAACCTGCGATTAAGTCCCCAATAATAAGCTAATCTCCACTCAGCCTTTGCCGGAGATCAGTCATGGACCAACAGCTCAGCTTTTCTGACGCTGAATTCACTCAAAAGCGTCGCCAGACCCGCAAAGAAATATTCCTTGCCCGTATGGATAAACTGATTCCCTGGCATCGTCTTGAGACAATTATTGAACCTCATTACCCCAAACCCGGTAATGGGCGTAGACCGTACCCGTTATCCACCATGCTCCGGATACACTGCCTTCAACAATGGTACAGCCTCAGTGATCCGGCCATGGAAGATGCCCTTTATGAAATTGCGTCCATGCGATTATTTGCCGGATTATCTCTGGATAAAGCAATTCCAGATCGCACAACCATTATGAACTTTCGACACCTGCTGGAGGCTCACAATCTGGCTCGGGCTATTTTCACGGACGTAAACCAATGGCTGACAGAGTCTGGTATCGTTTTGAAAGAAGGCTCTCTGGTCGATGCCACGATCATCGAAGCTCCGACATCCACAAAGAATCAGACGGGGCAGCGAGATCCCCAAATGCACCAGACCAGAAAGGGTAACCAGTGGTATTTCGGAATGAAGGCGCATATTGGTGTCGATGCCCGTACAGGTTTGACTCATAGTTTGGCGACAACAGCCGCCAATGAACATGACCTTAATCAAGCCAGTAACCTGTTGCACGGTGATGAACAGTTTGTCTTTGCCGATGCCGGCTACAGAGGAGCCGAGAAGCGAAAAGCGCTCAATACAGACGCTGTACAGTGGCATATAGCCGAACAACCAGGCAAGTTAAAGAGACTCAGGAAACACCCTCGAATCAATAAAGTCATTTTGAAAACGGAATACCTGAAAGCCAGCATTCGAGCCAAGGTGGAACATCCCTTCAGAATCATCAAATGCCAGTTTGGATTTATCAAAGCCCGTTATCGGGGACTTCGGAAAAATGATGGCAAACTGGCGATGTTATTCGCTCTGGCAAACATGGTTAGACTGGACCAAATGATCCGGGCACAGGGTTAATGTATCCGAAAGCCGGACAACCGGCTTCAATGGTAAGAAACTGAGTAATTTTCAGGCTGGATAATAGTGAATTAATGACTTTTCATTCACTGTGTTTCTTTAACGTCACTTGCTCGCAGGTTCCTTAGTTATCTGAGCTCTTCGACATTGAGCGTTGTGGGTGCAGGGACATGTGGCACCTGATAAGTCGAATGGCTCGCAAGATACTTGCCTATACGACGGGAATCTACCTGAACATTCAGGCTGGAAAAGAACCTATGCAATTTGAAGGGCTTATCTCAGCCTGAAAAGTCACACTTCGGGTTAAATTAATAAACACCTATATGCTTTGTCCTGCGACCCAAAAATAGATAGATATCTGAGTTAACCGTTTCAGTGAAGATTCGACCGTGTGTGCGGAACCGCATGATGATAGGCATACTATTGCTTCATCAGGTTGAGATCGAATGAAAGTGATTTAGTACATGGATTCAGTCACACAGGCATTACTTGGCGCTGCTGTAGGGGGCGCCGTTGCAGGCCGTCGATATGGTCCTAAGGCGTTTCTGTGGGGAGCAGTTCTGGGCACCTTGCCGGATCTCGATAACCTGATTCGCTGGGGCGATGCGGTCAGTGATATGACCAAACATCGCGGTTTTTCTCATTCCCTGTTGTTTTTGACGCCTTTTTCAATCGTGCTGGCTGCTGCCGTATATCGATGTTTCTCATCGGTCAGGCCGGGATTTCTGCGTTTGTGGCTGATGATCTGGCTGTGCCTGATTACCCACCCATTACTGGATGCGTTCACCACTTATGGCACCCAACTGTTCTGGCCGTGGCCTTCGCAGCCGGTTGCCTTATCCTCAATGTTTATCATTGATCCGCTGTATACCTTGCCATTATTGGTCGGGGTTCTTCTATGCCTGTTCAAATGGGGAACCCACAATGCATTGCGATGGAATTCGGCAGGATTGTTGTTGAGTTCCGGTTATCTGGTGCTGTCTCTCGTGGCAAAAGGCGTGATCCATGAACGGCTGGATACGACGCTGGCTGCCGAGGGCTTAAGCGGCAAACCAGTCTTCAGTGCACCTACGCCGTTCAATATCGTGCTCTGGCGGGTGATGGTGCAGGATGGCGATCATTATTATGAAGGTCTTGCCTCACTGCTGGATGATCAGACGGATATTCAGCTGATTAAGTTCCCGGGTAAATCCGTTGCTGATGCGCCAGAGCTGGCGTCACTGGATCGTCTGAACTGGTTCACCGGTGGTTTTTACAGTCTCAATGAAGCACAAGGTACTTTGATCGCTACCGATTTGCGTTTGGGTGTTCATGCCATCCATCCGTTTCGTTTTCTGGTGGCAGAAAGAGATGCCAATGGCGTTTGGCAACCGGTGAATCCTGAGTTGAAGGGGAGCCTTGTTCCGCGAACCCTCTCCGGTTTCCCCCGTTTGTGGGAACGGTTGCAGGGCGAGACGACGCTGGATGTCTGTGAAGTCTCCCTAGGATCAGCGTGTTAGATAAGCTTGCAATAACAATTATGTTGATCGGCACCATCTCTGTTTAGATGGCTTGGTTTAAACGTTAAAGAAAGAGGGCATTAGATCTCTCCCTTCTTTATCAGCACATTAAGTTTATTCAGTCCCTCTGTCATCAGTGGCTGGATAATGCTGCAGGTGAGATCTGTGTCGTGTGCGATTCTTTCTATAACATACTGACAAAGGCGCATGGTTAGCAGGTATTCCACCTCATGAGGTTGGTTTTTCAGTACATGAGATATTTTGGGATACTCCTTATCCTCTGATAACTGGGCCATAAACACAGGAATGATTTGTTTCTGTTCGATAAACTCCTGTACCAGCAACTCCTGTACGACTTCATTGCTTTGATATGGTTGATCACAACGGTCTTTAACGTTATCCATTGCTGTTAAGATCAGGTTATCCATTATTTCCCTCTGAAGAGGGGGATCATCGGGAGCAAAGTCACCCAGAATTAGTGGAAATTGTCGTGTAATGAGTGCTTCCAGCGTTGAATATTCGCTCAGTAGCTGAGCAACAAACTCATAGGTGTCGGCAAGCGTGGGTAGTGTATTGCCTTGCTCCCAAATAGCATCGTTTCTGGATTGTACGGCCTCCAGCAGCATGGAGGTCAGTTGCGATTGTGTTGCAGGTTCGGGGATGGCTATATCGCCATTCTTTATCCGCTGGCTAATGTCTTGTCTTATTTTGATGGTTTTGTGGATAAGAGAGCCTGTTTTACCGTAGTTGGCAAAATTAAGTTTGATGGCGTTTTTTTTGAATTGATCAAACCGGTGGTTAAACGTATCACGGGTAGGAACTGTTTCTGCGCCTGCTGGCAACAGGGTATTTCTAAACCAGTGAAATATGCCATGTTTCTGGTTTGTATGAAGTTGCCTGGCAATCAAAAGGGCTGGTTGGCTCAACGACCTGTCCACATCAAGACACTGTCTGGCCATTGATCTGATTCAGTAAAAATGGACATCGGCCTAAGCTGCTTTTGCCAACTCGAAATTCATGGGAGTCATATACCCCAATGAACTGTGTCGGCGGGTTCGATTGTAATCGACTTCAATGTATTCAAACACCGCCTGCCGCATCTGCGCCCGATTCATCATTGGCTCATGATGTATAGCCTCAACTTTCAATGAGTGGAAAAAACTCTCTACGCAAGCGTTATCCCAACAGTCGCCTTTACGGCTCATACTCTGATGGCAGCCGTTTTTCTCGATCATGTCTCTGAATACTTGAGAGCAGTACTGACTGCCTCTATCGCTATGAAATAGCACACCAGCAGGAAACCGTCGGCGCCAGAGCGCCATGTTCAATGCATCACACACCAGGTCAGCTTTCATTGTGGTTCCCATGGACCAGCCTATGACTCGACGTGAGAACAGATCAATGACAACGGCCAGATACAGCCAACCTTCGCTGGTTTGCAGATAGGTGATATCACCGGCCCATTTCTGGTTAGGCGCTGTGGCTACAAAGTCACGCTTGAGCAGGTTAGGCGCAACAGGCAACGTGTGCTTGCTGTCAGTCGTGACCCTGAATCTACGAGCGGCCCTGGGAACAAGACTCTGTCGTTTCATGCTGTCCTGAACGGTTTTGATACAGCAAGGCTGACCAGCATCCTCCAGGTCTTTCTGGATACGACGAGAACCTGAACGAGACTTACTCCTCCGAAATGCCTCCAGAATCAACCCGTCACGAAGCTGCTGTTTGACAGCGCGATGACTGGATTTATGGCGGGTTCTTTCCCAGCGGTTGTACCCACTTCGCGAGACTCGTAGAACAGAAGCCATCCTGACCAGAGAAAACCGGCTCCTGTTCCTGAGCATAAAGCGGAAGCGCTCTATTTTTGGTTTTTTGCGAAGTAGGTGGCCGCCTTTTTTAGAATTTCAAGCTCCTCAGCCTGCACCGCCAGTTGGCGCTTGAGTCTGGCAACCTCAGTCGCTAACGCAGACTCTCGCTCACTGACCGTCTTTTTTCTGAGCGCTGCGGATCGCCATGCGTAGAGCTGGGACTCTTGCAATCCCAACTCCCTGGCTGCTGACGGGATACTGGTTTTTTCGGCCAACCTCAGGGCTTCGGCTTTGAATTCCGGTGAATGATATTTACGTTTTTTCTTGGTAGTCATTGGTCACCTCAGAGAGTGATTTTACTCCCTTAAGAAGGTGTCCATAATTACTTCCTCAGATCATACCTGAAAGATTACCTGAATGTGGACAAGGTGGTCTGGTTACCCCATGGCCTGTATAACGACATCGATACCAACGGACATGTGGATAACCTGATGCATGTGGCGCGTCCCGGCGAAGTGGTTCTTTCATGGTGTGATGATCCGGAGGATCCCCAGTATGCCATTTCCCGGGAAGCACTGGCGGTGCTGGACAATACGACAGATGCCAAAGGGCGAAAACTGAAAGTCTACAGGCTGCCAGTACCGGGTCCGCTGTATATCCGTGATGACGAGGCGGATGGGTTTGATGTCTGCGATGGTATGGAGCGATCCAGTGGTGTCAGGCTGGCGGGCAGTTACGCCAACTTCCTGATTACCAACCGGCGGATTGTGTTCCCGCTGCTTTGTGAGAAACGGGACGCCGAGGCACAGGCGATGCTGCAGGATATCTTCCCGGGCTATGACATCGTGGGTGTTCCGGCGCGGGAGATCCTGCTGGGCGGTGGCAATATCCACTGCATTACGCAACAGGTGCCCGCGCTCTGATACAACTTTCCCGGTGTGCAGGGAAGCACACCGGAAGCCATAACAATGCTTGTTGACCCCAGGGGGTAGCAACATGAGTACATCGAAAAAGTCCGGCCTGGGTCTGGTCGGCATTATCTTTTTCATCCTGTCTGGTTTGATTGGTATTGACGGGCTAACGGCCTCTGCGGCGGTTGGCCCATCGGTGTTTGGCTGGTGGGTGTTGATCCTGTTGTGTTTCGTCTTGCCCTATGTGTTGATCGTTTGTGAACTGGGTTCCGCATTCCCGGGAGAGGGGGGTGTGTACGACTGGACACTGCTGGGGCTTGGCGAACGCAATGCCGCCCGGGTCGGCTGGTATTACTGGATTAATGTGCCGCTATGGATGCCATCGGTTTACCTGATCTGCGCCGGTATGTTGGCAGAACTGTTTTTCCCCAATATGAGCACCTGGGGCATGATCACCATTGCCCTGGTGATGGTCTGGATCACTATCTTTACTGCGAATGCCTCACTGGATATCGGGAACCTGATCAATACGCTGGGCGGTTTATCGAAAGTGCTGGTGCTGCTGGCCATGGCTGTCGGTGGTCTGTTTTATATCGGCGACCACGGCGCAGCGAATGAACTGACACTGTCCAGCATGATGCCGTCCATGGACGCCTCATTCATGTATGCACCCACACTCATCTATATGCTGATCGGTGCTGAAACCATTGCCTGCATGGGATCAAGCATTCGTAACCCTCAGCGGGATTTGCCATTGGGTATTATGCTGGCAATGGGCATCATTGTGTTGCTGTATTGGGCAGCCATATCTTCCATGATGACAGCCTTGCCGCTGGAAGAACTCTCCCTGGTGGGCGGTATTGTACAGACATTCAATGTGCTCTTTGGTGACAGCAATATGGGGACATTGTTGACGATAACGCTGTCTCTGGTCGCGATATTTGGTCTGTTTACGTACCTGATCCCCTGGATCATGGCGGCTTCCCGTGCGGCGATGGAAGCGGCCAACAACCATGAAATGCCGGCGATCTTCGCCAGAAAGAATGACCATGGCGCACCGCAGGGTGCGAACATGATGACTGGCTATGTCGCGACAGTGGCATTGATTCTTTATGGGTTTATGGCGGGCAGTGCTGATGACCTGTTCTGGTCCCTGTTCGCTTTCGCGAATTTCCTGTTGTTCATCACTTACTTTTTCTTCTTTGGCGCCTTCGTAAAACTGCGTCAGAAAGAGCCGAATGCAGTGAGACCTTTCCGGGTTCCCTGTGGTGATCGCATGGCCGTGCTGGTGGCCCTGATGCCAGCAGTTGTCCTGTTCTTTGGTTGTGTCCTGTTTGTGTTTCCGGACTTGCTGGCGGGCAGTATCGACTGGGCGTATTCCGGTCCAACGGTGATCGGTATTATCGCAGCGATGATCTTTATTGAGGTCTCCATCACCCGCCTGAAGCAGAGCAGTGGTTCAGAGACGGCAACAGCCGTTTGAGGGTCGATTCGTAAGGCAGTAGCCCCGTTATTTCTGGTCAAGTAGCGGGGCCATGGACAACCGGGAACCTGTTAAGGTTTGGTTAAGATTCAGCCGCTTATAGTCGCCCCGCCTAATTGGCTTTACTCATATCCTGCCATCGATGCACTGGATATCAGAGCCAGTCATTCTGAATGCTTACTACAACATTTATCGGGTTTACGATGCCACTGACCAGACACCTGAGCCTGCAGCTAGTTTCTCTTTTCCTTGTTTGTGCAATGCCTTCTGTTTATGGGATGACCATGGAGGATCAGGCCATTCAGCTTCGCAATGAAGCCAAGGTGATGGTGAAGAAGGTCCGCCAGTATGAAGACGGCTCGATCAATCGTAACCAGGTTAAAAAACAGATCAAGGTGATGCGTAATACCCTGGCTATGCTGGAATCCTCTGTGGGTGTGAAGCATAAGGAAAAAAACGCAAAAACGAGCATCAAACAATGGGATGGCCGTTATACCGTACGTTCAGTGTCGCCCAGAACCAGCTCCTGGGGTAAGCGCACCCGGCGCAGCATTGCCGTTGATACCAGCCAGCCGCTTGTTGGCGTGGAACTGTACGCACAGACTGCCAGTTACCGATCCAGTGACTTTTATGACCTGCAGGTGGAGTTCAAAAACGGCAAGAAGCTGATCATCAATGGTGAGATCGGCCGCCTGAATGGCATGCGCAATGACGGCGATATGCTGTTAAAACTGGCAGACTTTGATTCACCCAGAAGAGTCAGGCAGATCACGCTGTATACCAGTCAGAAACTGGATTGGGCACAGGTACGGGGCAAGGTGCCGAAAAGTTATATTCAGTAAATTCATCCGGTCACCGCAACAACCTTCATTCGGATTGAGGAATAGCGTATTCCTTCATAATCCAGTCATGAAGCTGCCGAATCAACGGACGCTGGTAACCGGACTGGTGACAGACCACGTAATAGCTGGCGCAGGGAATGGTTTCCTTAAACAACGGGACCAGAAGCCCTTGTGCCAGCTCCGCCTTGCAGAAGACCGGATCCGCAATAATCACGCCTTCACCGGCAACGCCGCTTCAATCGTCAGGCAGAAGTCCTCATAAACCGTGCCTCTTTCACCGGTAATAGACGTGACGTTGTTACTTTGTAGCCAGTTGATCCATGTGGTGCGATCTTCACTGTGCAGAAGATGGAAATGGTAAAGGTCATCTGGCGCCTGAACCGGCGCCATACGAGTCAGCAGTGAAGGACTACAGGCCGGAAAACCATCCAGATCCATCAGGTGGCTCATGTGGATTTTTCGCCAGGCGGGCGGACGGCGGTAATGGATCACCAGGTCAGTTGTTTGAGGCAGCCGGGCTGGAAGCTGGTGGTTGGTGATCAGCTCAATGTCTACTTGATTCAGGGCTGAGCGAAGACGTTGTATCTGACCTCTCAGGCAACGGGCGGCAAACGTCGGCTCACAGTGAATGATCAGACGATCCGCCGGTGCCTGCTGCAGGAGAGCCATGCTGGCTTCGAGGATATGATCCAGTGCGTGGGTACAGGCGGGCAGAAGTTGGCGTCCCTGTGCGGTGAGTAAGATACGTCCTGCCGTGCGTGTAAACAGATCCAGCCCAAACCAGCTTTCCAGGTGGCTGATCTGCTGACTCAGTGCACTGTGAGACACGCAAAGTTCGTCTGCCGCACGCCCCAGGTGCTCGTGGCGGGCAACGGCTTCAAAGGCTTTTATCGCATTCAGGGGAGGGAGTTTACGGCGCATGGCATCAGGGAATCTCAACCGATCTGAGGCGATGCTAACAGGACGAACCGTCGATTAGAACGCGCCGTAATGACTGAAAGACGGTTGTATTGATATACAACAATCGTAGCTTTTATACGCATCGGCGCTTGTGCCGATGCGTAAGGTATTGCTCAATAAATGGCTAATGCATCCGTGGCTTCAACCCGGTGAATGTAGTTCTTCCAGTCGCTGTAGACAGAAGAGTTATCACTGACCACAGGCTTCTCATTGACCAGTGCCAGTTTTTTACCCAGCTCGTTGATCAGCTTATCGTTTTCCCAGCGCCATTTCTGGCGTGCTGAGGCATCACAGTGGTGAACGACGAGCGTATCATCCTGGGCAACTTCAAGACATCGGTCTGGCGCCACTTTGGACCGGTAGCGCTGCTCATCATCAATGCCCCATAACTGGTTGTTGTGGTAATGGCAGCGATAGACACCCACCGGCGCGCCATCGGCTGTCGAGCTGCCGATGACATCCAGGCAAAGCCCGTCATCGCTGTCATACCGGAAGGGTTCCAGGGAAACCGGGATTTCAGGGTCAAAGACCGGGGAGTCCCAGTTAACCAGGATGCTTTTCCTGAAGGTATACTTGGTGCCAAGGTAGCCACCGGGTGCGTATGTTTGATACCAGACGGAATAGACGACTTTCCCACCCAGTGCGACGGCAGAAATGTAGTTCTCCAGGCTCAGTTTTGACGAGCCGCGTTTGTTGGCCGGAACCCGGAAGGTGGCACTCATGCCCGGTTTGAAGTTGGCATGGGCAACCGCTGTGAATTCAGAGTTTTTCCATAACCAATCGTCTTCCCAGAGCGGGGCTGTCACATGGGTTACCCAGCCCTTGTGATGCTGATCGTATTTCCGGTCCCACAACCAGGACGCCCGGTCGCCGCTGCCAGAGGCGGATGACGTGTTCTCAACCGTGTATTCGTACACTTCGTACTCTACGGTCCGGCTGCTGGAATAGGAAAAACTGGCACTGACACTGCCGCCCGCCTTGGGGCCTTCCTTGCCGATTTCCGCGTTTGCCTCGGCTGCGACTCCCACCGAGAAACCGGTTTGCTCACTGACGGTTTTATGCCGTGGTGTGTTTTCCGGTATGTGATGGTACAGCCGCAGTGCTGAATCATTACTGGTGATTTCCGTACCGTATTTCATCGCAATCGGGCCGAACCAGGTATCCCTGTTAGTCCAGGACTGGAACCAGGTGTGCTTGTGGGCAGGGGCTTTTGCAAGATGCCAGCCTGCGCCGCCGGATTGCTGTGGGTTCAGGGTCAGCCGTACAAACTTGGCATCATCGGCGTTCTGGTCACCGCCACCGGAACAAGGGGTCGAGCGGATCAGGTCGATGTTGTAGAACAGGGAAACAGACATCTTGCCGTTACAGGCATCGATGGTTTCACTGCTCCAGTCCCACCCGTCGAGCTTTTTTCCGACCATGCAGCGGTTACCGACAAAGCGAAATTCCAGGGGAATAGTGGTTTCCGGTTTGAAAGGCGGCTGTTTTTCTGCAGCGGCCGTGGCTGTTGCCTTGCGTAGACGGCGATGATCAGATGCCTCATCACCGATAAACCATTCACTCAACAACTCATCAATTTCGTCTGCCAGTAACGCGAGCTGTGTCTCAGATATCTGGTGGGCCGGGTTCATGATCACACTGGCTTCTTGCTTCGATGAGGCAAACTCTTCCTGTTCAGAGGTAATACTGAGTACCCGGTATTCCGGCACGCCGTTTCGTTGGCGAACCAGGATGACAGGATCACTCAAACCAATGCCCGCGATATGGGCACTGACCTGCCGTTGCTTGTCTGCATCGTTATTACTGGTGCCATCAATCAGGATGGGGACACCGGCGAAGAGGGCATCCCTGGCCTGGGCCATCATGTCCTTGCTGATTGGCAGGCTGGCATTGACAACCAGAAGGCTGACACTGTGCCAATCGGTATCCTGAGAGTCGGCGGGTTGGGCCATCCAGCCACGGTTCTGGAGAATGGTCATAGAAAGATCCGGCAGGGCGCCGATGGTGATGATAACGGGCGTATGGGACGACGCTCGTGTCATGTTGTGATTATTGGCCTGAACCGTTTCGGGGAGAATCGCTGGCAGGCCAGAGCAGGCAAGAATGAGGGGCAGGGGGATTAAACGGCGTGTACGAAAGTGATCGCGTTGCATGCGATGACCTCCATCAAGGCAAAGGCTTCAATCCCGTCAGAAGCATGCGCTACGTGTCTTTGTTGTCTCGATTCGTTGCAGTGCAGGCTGTGAGGATTAAAGAGTGGAGAAAGGCGCCGCAGAAACGACTGAACGAGACAGGTAACCTGCGGCCGGGAAAGACGGGCTTGCTATGATGACCCGGCGGCGGTAGGGACGCCGGATCCTCATGAGAGTCCATGCTGTTACAGAGAAGCAACTATAGGCGGGTTTTTCAGATTAACCAGTCAACAGGCATTACCGGCGCCGCAAATGCCGTTCGCGGTTTTCCTGCTTTTTCTCTTCACTTTTCCTGAGCAGCACATAGACTGCACCATTGCCGCCATGCTCACGCTGGGCACTGTGAAATGCCAGCACTTCCTCGAGCTGTGGCAGCCAGGTAAAGACATAGCTTTTCAGTTTGGCCGGCGGATTGCTCTGTTCTCCCCGGCCATGGACCAGCAGGATGGTACGCAGGTCAAACCGGCGGCAATCATTGATGAACTGGAAAACCTCAAGCCGCGCTTCTTTGGCTGTTTTCAGGTGCAGGTCAAGACGGGCATCCACCGGGTATTTGCCCAGGCGTAATTTCTTGAACACGCCTTCCTGGACGCCATCCCGTTTCCATACCAGCATGTCATGGGGTTTTACCCTGACAGGGTTTTCCAGTGACAGGAAGTTGGGATCATGCAGCTCCTGCTGGGCGGCTTCCCGGCGTTGCTGCTGACCGGGCGTTTTCTCTGCGGTCTTCCGGATATCCGCCTTCGGTTTGGTTTTCAGGGGGCTGACATCCTGCATTTCCTGCAGGAAGAAGGAAAAATCGTCGTTACTCATCTCGCTCAACCGGTACGGCTGGAATCGCTAGGATAACAGAGTCGTATCCCGGTGCAGAGTGTTATCCGTGCATCGCGTAAAGACGCTATACGACAGTACCTCATTTCTATAGCATTGCGCGCCGGATTTTATCGCCCTGCATGAGTGACTCACTGCACAATGATCACCTTTTTTTCTGACCAACAGGCATTGCACCGCGATGTCAAAGAAGTGCTGAGTGGTGAGCTGGTTGACAGCTTCGAAGTCGCTCAGCGTACCGATATTGTTCTCAAGGCCATTGAGGCGCGGGGGCTCGGTCCCGTCATGGCGCCGGCGCATTTTGATACCGATGCCGTGCTGACCGTGCATGACCCTGATTATGTCGCCTTTCTGCGTGGCGCCTGGGATGAATGGCATGCCCTGTTCCCCGATACGACACAGGCGATGCCTTACTGTTTTCCCGCCCGTGGTTTCCGGTCTATTTGTCCGGCGCACATTGAGGGCAGGCTGGGGTATTACTCCGCGGACCTGACTGCGGCCATTATGGCCGGTACCTGGGAGGCTGTCTGGGCATCCGTAGAGTGTGCCCTGTCGGGTCAGCAGCAGATTGTTTCAGGGGAAAAGTCAGTATTCAGTCTTTGTCGTCCACCAGGGCATCACGCCGGGCGAGACCAGATGGGCGGTTACTGTTACCTGAACAATGCTGCCATTGCGGCTCAGGCATATCGGGACAGCGGTTGCCAGCGCGTCGCGATACTGGATGTGGATTACCACCACGGCAACGGCACCCAGTCGATCTTCTATGACCGGGCCGATGTGTTGTTTACCTCCATTCATGCAGACCCTGCCTGGGATTACCCCCATTACCTCGGGTACCAGGATGAAACCGGCGCTGGCGATGGCGCAGGGTACAACCTTAACCTGCCACTGCCGCTTAACAGCACCTGGGCAGACTATGAACCGGCACTTTTGGCGGCTCTGGAGCGTATCGCCCGCTTCCAGCCGGATGTGCTGGTGGTATCGCTCGGGCTCGACAGCTATGAACACGATCCGATTTCCAGCTTCAAGCTGGATTCCGGGAAGTACACGCTCATTGGCCAGCGCATTGCCGAGCTCGGCCTGTCCACCCAGTTTGTCTTTGAGGGCGGCTATGCCGTAGACGCCCTGGGCACCAATACCGTCAATGTGCTGGAAGGTTTCCAGCAATATTGAACCCTGTAACCGAATCCGGGGCGTGGTAATCGTTGATGCCCGGCCGGATTCACTGTGTCTGTTGCGTTGTTTCAGCAGGAGTGTCTATCGTTGAAAGCGTTGATTTCTGGTGTTTTGGCTGCAGTGAGTGTGGGATTGGCCGTGTCTGCCGTTGCGCAGGAGCCGCCCCGACTGAATGTGTATAACTGGTCCCACTATATTGCTGAGAATACGGTGTCTGACTTTGAGACCGAAACCGGTCTCGATGTTACGTACAGCCTGTATGACAGTAATGAAATGCTGGAAGGAAAACTGCTGGCCAGCCGGTCCGGTTTTGATGTCGTGGTGCCTTCCAGCTATTTCATCCCGAACCAGATCAAGGCCGGCGTTTACCAGGAATTGGACAGAAGCCGTATTCCTAACTGGCAGAACCTCGACCCGATTCTGATGGAAAAGCTGGCGGCTTTTGACCCGGATAACCGGTATGCCATTCCTTATATGTGGGGCACTTCCGGCATTGGTTACAATGTCGAGAAGGTGAAGGAAGTCCTGGGCGATGAGGCGCCGCTGGATAGCTGGTCCATGATCCTGGAGCCTGAGAATGCCAGCAAGCTGTCCGCCTGTGGTTTGGCCATCCTGGATGACCCCATGGATGTATTGGCCTCTATCCTTGTCTACCAGGGTAAGGATCCTAACAGCGAGAATCCTGAAGACTGGAAACAGGCCGGTGAACATCTGGCCAAACTGGTGCCCCATGTCCGTTATTTCAGCTCCTCGCAATTTGTGGATGGCCTGGCCAGCGGCGAGCTGTGCGCGGTTCTGGGTTATTCCGGTGGCGTGCTGCAGGCAGCTGAAATGGCCAAAGGTCATGGCATGGATATCCGGTACTTTGTTCCCAAGGAAGGTGCGGCAGTCTGGTATGACGTTTTGGCAATGCCGAAAGATGCGCCGAATCCTGACAGTGCCTACCAGTTCCTGAACTATATCCTGGAGCCAAAAGTTACGGCGGATATCAGCAATACGGTGGCCTACGCCAATGCCAACCAGAAGGCTACACCGTACGTGAATGAGACCCTGCGTAATAATCCAGGCATCTATCCGACGGAAACATTGTTGAATACATTGTTTGTCGTTAAGGCACCTGAAAAGCGTATTGTTCGTACCGTGACCCGCGCCTGGAACCAGGCGAAGCGCGCCGGCTAATTGTGCGATCTGCTGAACCGGCTATAGTAGAGGCCGGTTCCCGCCTGCCAGTCATGCTGGCGGGCAGCCTGTGTTTCATCAAAGAATAATGATAATGAGGTATCGCTGATGAAAACGCCGATCAGCCTGTGGATGGATGACCCTGCCATCCAGCGTCAGGCGCGTCCACGTCTGGAATCAACGCTTTCTGTCGATGTTGCCATCATTGGAGCAGGGTTTACCGGATTATGGACCGCTTACTACCTGAAGAAACACAATCCCTCCCTGACCATTGCCATTGTAGAAGCCGAGTATGCCGGGTTTGGTGCCTCCGGACGTAATGGCGGCTGGTTAATTGGCGGCCTGATGGGGGAAGATCAGCTCCTCTCAAGGTTACCGGAGGAGGAGCGGCGGAATAAAAGACAGCTATTGTTTTTTATTCCGGATGAAGTGGCCGCAGTGCTGCAACAGGAACAGATTGACTGCCATTATCGTAAGGGAGGCGTGATTTATGCTGCGGCCCGTTATCCTGAGCAGGAGGTTTGGCTCAGGCAGTGGCTGGATGAACTCTACCATACGGGTTGCACTGAAGCGGATTTTGCCTGGCTGACCCCCGATGCATTGTCAGACAAGGTTAATGTGTCCCAAGGATTAGGCGCTATCTACTCTCCCCATTGTGCCACCATTCAACCGGCGCGTTTGATACAGGGACTGGCAGAGGTTGTCGAACGCATGGGTGTGACTGTTTATGAGCAGACCCGGGTCACTGACTGGCAGCCCGGCAGACTGACGACATCCGCTGGACAGGTTGAAGCCCACTGGATAGTGCCTGCCGTGGAAGGGTATGCCACAACCATATCGACACTGGGACGTTATCAGATTCCCGTTCAGAGCATGATTGTTGCAACAGCGCCAATCAGTGAAGCTATCTGGCAAAACATTGGTTTACACCATGGTGAAGCCTTTGCCGACAATAGTCGGATGATCACCTATGCCCAGCGGACGAAAGACAATCGTCTGGTATTTGGTACCCGTGGCGGCTACCGGTTTGGCAGTCGGCTTCGGCATGATTTTCAGCTGTCAGCACAGGAAGTGGCGGAGCGCCGTACTTTGCTGGAAGCCCTGTTTCCGGTTCTTGAAAATATTGAACTCACCCACGGCTGGGGAGGCAATCTCGGTATGGCGCGGGCTTTTCAGCCTCATATGCTCTGCGATGAAGAAAATGGTATTGCCCTTGCGGGTGGTTATGGCGGGGAGGGGGTAGGCGCCAGCAACCTGGCAGGCCGAACCCTGGCGGACCTGATCACAGGGCAAACAACACAACTTACCGATCAACCCTGGGTAATAAAGGGCTCTGTATCCAGGCATCTGCGTCGCTGGGAACCTGAGCCTCTGCGCTGGCTGGGATACCGTTTGATATTGGCGGCTTTATCGCGGGAAGAAGTGGTACTGTCCGATCCTGAAACATCTCCGTGGCGCCGTCGTCTGGCGACTGTTTTGTCAGACAAGCTGGAAAGCCTGATGGAGTAAATCAAAGAGACAAATTCATGCCTGTTTCTCCAGGCGGGTTGATGATGACATCACGCGCCCGCGGGAACAGGTTGAAGTCCGTCGCGCTGGCAATGGTATAAGCACCCATCTGGTGTCCTGTCACAAGGTCTCCCATTGCCAGGCGGGGCAAGAGGATATCCTCGGCAATCACATCAATACTGTCGCAGGTTGGACCTGATAAAACGGCTTGTTCGCGCTCACGCTGATCGCTGAAGACCGTTAGAGGGTAGCGCCTGTAATCGTAAAGCTGGCCGTTGAAAGAGCCGTAGAGTCCGTCATCCAGGTAATACCAGCAGCAGTCCTGTCTAAGCGCTATGCCCATAATCGAACTGACTGAAGTGGCCGCCGGTGCTGCAATATAACGGCCAGGCTCTGATATGACCTGTACATGAGCCGGCAGTGCTGTGAGTGCGGTGCGAATTTTGCTGCAGAAGGTATGAATGGATGGAACTTCATCAATATAAGGCACGGGAAAACCACCGCCAATGTTGAGTATTCCCAACCCGCGACCATTCAGATATTGGACGGAATCGTGTATCAGGCCTGCGCAGGTGAGTATGGCGCGGACATGGTTATCCGGATTCAGGCATTGGGAGCCGGCATGAAAAGAGAGCCCTTTCACGGTAACACCCATACGCCTGGACAGTTTGAGCAGGAGTGGCACCTGTTCAGGTGAACACCCAAATTTCCTTGAGAGATTGATAGGGGATGAGGCGTTGGGAAAGCTCAACCGTAGTAATAAGGCCACCCGTTGACGATATGGGAGAAACTTTTCCATTTCCTGAGGGCTATCTACGACAAATGTTGTGCATCCAAACCGTAATGCTGAGCGAATGTCGATATCCCGTTTAATCGGGTGGGTATAAATGGTGTGGCGCGGTGATATTGTCACCTGGCGCAGTAAATTGATTTCACCACTGCTGGCCAGATCAAAACCCGCACCAGCCTGTGCCAGTGTTTGCAGAACAGATTGGTGTGGCAGGGCCTTGATCGCAAAGTAATGCTGGACGCCGGGCAGCGCCTCACAAAGTTGCTGGTATTGTTGCAACATTCTGGCGCAATCAATGACCATCAGAGGGGAACCGAAATCGGTGACCAGTGACTGCCACTGATTCGCAGCTGATGCCGGGGCAATCGTTATTGCATTCATGACGGCTTCATCAGTGAGAGGATAGAGGCGGGTAATGCAAAGGCGGCCTTATGTAATGCCGGCGTATAGTATTTCGTGGCAATGTCCGCGGTACTGTAACGCGATGTCAGCGTCGTCAGTGGGGTGGCTCGTAAATCGTTATTATCGGTTGCCCATGCCAGAGTCATGTGCCCGCCAACATAGGTGGGAACAGCGATGGTGTAGAATGTTGAGTCTGAAAAGAGTGGTTGCAGGCGTTGTGCAGATGTGGCCAGCTCATCCGGTTGAAAGAACGGGACACCGTTTTGGGCAACAAACAGCCCACCCGGTTTCAGGCAGTGTTTGCAGGCCTCATAAAACGTCGAACTGAACAGCACTTCACCTGGACCAATAGGGTCGGTACTGTCTGAAATAATGACATCGAAACGCTGTTGCGTTTGGTTGACAAAAGCCATGCCGTCATCAATAACCAGCGTCAGTCGAGGGTCATCAAAGGCGCCCTGGCTGTGACCCGGAAGATATTCCCGGCAGGTTTGAATGACGGCTTCATCGATTTCAACCTGAGTAATGTGTTTGACGGTTGGATGTTTCACCACTTCACGCAAGATGCCGCCATCCCCTCCGCCGATGATCAGAACCTCCTGTGCATCACCATGAGCAAACAGAGGGACGTGAGTCAGCATCTCATGGTAGATGAACTCATCCCCTTCGGTGGTCTGGATAATGCCGTCCAGCGCCATAATGCGACCGAAGCGGGTATTCTCAAAAATCACCAGGTGTTGATGCGGAGTTTTATGCTCAAACAGTAGCCGGTTTATTGCGAAAGTCTGGCAGTAATCATCCAGCAGTGTTTCGTGAAACAGGTTCATGATTGCACAATGCCTCGCAATGCCTGATGTATATCAACACGTTGTGGGGAGAAGTTTCGCTTGAGAATGGTGATGGCATTTTCCGGCATGGCATCACCGCACATAAAAATATCAAAGGCGGCAAATTGCCTTTCAGGCCAGGTATGGACACTGATATGGGATTCCGCCAGAACGGCGACACCGGAGATACCACCATTGACCGTGAAATGATGCAGGTGGATATGCAGCAGTGTAGCGCCACAGGTATCAACACACTCTCGCAGGGTGCTTTCCATGATGACCAGGTTGTTGAGTGGCGTCGCCTCCCACAGATCAAGGATAATATGTTGTCCGGCAAAAACTTTTCCATCACGCTGAATAAAATGATCCTTCGACAGCTGGGAAGTAGGTGGTGTATGCCACTGGCTTGGTTGCCCGTTGCGTGTGGCTACGACCTCTTGTGTCGTCGCAGGATGAATGGGCATTTGGCGTTGTCTCCCTGCATTTAATGGCTCGTTAACTGCCACGAGAATGACTTGTTCAGAACGTATGGTGGTGTACAGGTTTCAGGAAACTATAAAAGTAGGCGTTTCCAGACGATTAGCCTGTTTTTTTTATGATGAAATGACGGAACGCTGTGGCGACATCACGATATTGAGTTGATAGTGGCCTGCCAGTGACAAAAGCTTTTGCTCAGCCGCTGTCCGAAACCGGAGTACATCGTCGCTGGAAAGCGAATGTTTTCCTGTTGGCATGCTGATTTCAATGTTGACCCATAACCAGCGTCCCAGCCAGATGATGTGTGTTTGGTAGTGTTCCAAACCGATTTCTGTTGCCGTAGCGGCTAGCGCCTGTTCCAGTGTCTGAGAGAGTCCAGGTTCGCCAATATCCTGCAGTAACAACTGACGAAAATTTTTACGCAGTGTTGCTAGGGGTAAGCGAATCAGGAAAACCAGTAGTAGTAATGTCAGTACCGAGTCGATATAGGGGGTGACCGGGTGGGTGTCTCCCATGAGGCAGGCCAGTGCAAATGCGACCATGGCTGTCGCACTTACTGAGGCATCAACTATCCACTCCTGGTATTCAAAGTGGATAATCGGTGAAGGGATTTTGCGATAAAGGTACAGGAACGCAATGGTGGTTGCGCCGCCGACCAGTGTAGAAAACACTTCATAGATAAGTGCCAGATCAAATGCGGGCAGGTTTCCTCCCTGAACTATTTGATAGGCAGCAACCGATAGCAAAATACTGCACAGGGCCAGCAGGATCAGGGATTCAAAAAGCAGCATCAGCGGTTCCAGCGTGGCAGAGCCAAATGGGCGCTGCGCAGAAACCGGTAGTTTCACCAGCCGGGCGACCTTGATGTTGGCCAGCATCGTCAGGGTGCAGAGCAGTGAGTAGCCCCCATCGAGCATGACTGCGCGGGAATCACTGCAAAGTGCGACAACAATACCGGTGATACCAAAAAACAGTTCCAGAACAACGGAATAACAGAGAATGTTCCGTTCAGTCAGCATAAGGCGTCAGGACAGTTTTCAGTGAGTCAGTGGATAGGTGTTGTTGAATGTGATGGATTGGGACGTGTTACCTGGAACGGGACGAGAACAAAGGTCGAATGCTGGCATACGTTACATCCTGTGGTTTTTGAAAGATGCCTGACTGGCAAGAACAGCATAGACAAGTTCATACAGATGGAGGGGTTAATGCAGATGACTCTTCAAACATTAGGGCAAAGCAAAAAAGAAAGGCGTGCTGGATGGTTACTTACTCGTTAACAACATCCATGTTGTTTGCAACTAATAAACGGTATGAACCTCGTCAGAACTTTCCACATTACAAACAGAATCATCTGCACGCTGATACGTCATACTGATCAGGCTGACGCTCCAGGCAGGAATAAATCCATTAAGAAAACCGCTGACGCCAATAACGTTCTTGTCCTCGCCCTGACTGAATGTCATGTCAGTGAATGCACCGCCTGACGTATCACCTTTCCTTGTGCCGTTCAGTGTATACCGGCCATATTTGGGATTGCCGTAGGTATTTTGAAATCTCGGGTATACGCCCGATGCTTCGCGCATCTGGAATTGGCTGGTTTTGCCTTCAGACCATGTTTTGTAATAAAAGCCGTCATCCACCACTTTGAAAAAGGCATGTGGTTGCGTTTCATCCACCCAACAGCCCTTGAGCCATGAAGGGGGACGAATGGATACATCAGAGCTAACACGATCGGATCGGATAGCGCTTTTTGTTTCTGAGTCAATGTCATCCGGAAAACCATCGGGGCTTGTCATATCTGAAAACACAGGCGCCGAAATCAGCAGTAAACACGCCAGACACTTTTTCATTTAAACCTCGTAATGCTTTATTGAATAGGCGAATGGAAAGATAGTTGAGCCATCTGCTATACGACTGAACAATTCTTTATTAACGATTAATACGGGGTACTTAAAACCTGCCTCGGTTTTTCGCTGCCATTATTCAGACCTCCCTGTTTGCCGGTACAAGACAATACACCACCTATCTCGTCCTGCCCGGCGATAGCGTGATAATTCCACTGCAGAGTTAAAAGTGGTTTATCACATCCCGATCCGTGATTGCCGCAGGATGCCAAAATCCGGCTGCAGCGTTGACCCCGGTCATCTTTTTGAGCGACAAAATCCCGATAATGTCGATTGTCTAACAATCGACATATTAGAGAGTGAAACGTGATCAAGGCGATCCGTCTGTCTGGAACAGATAATGTAGCCACGTTGCTCCAGGATGCAGCGAAAGGCGAGACCGTAACGATTATTTCCGACCGGAACGAAGTGCTGGGAACCGTAACCCTCCTGCAGGCGATTCCGTTCGGTAACAAGGTTGCCCTGAAGCCATTTGCGGAAGGGGACGAACTGGTAAAAGGCGGCTGTCCGGTAGGACGGGCGATCTGTGCGATTCCCGTGGGTCAGCTGGTGCATGTCCAGAACATCCGCAGCCTGCGGCTGGATATTCCGGAACCGGTAATCCGTGAAATTATCAAGCAAATGGCTATCGAGGAAGACGCAGCATGAAAACCTTCAAGGGCTACCAGCGTGCTGACGGTTCCGTCGGCATCCGAAACCATATCCTGATCATTGCTGTGGATGAGTGTGCCGAAGGTATTGCGCGCGCCATCAGCGATAAGGTTGCCAACAGTGTTGTCGTGACCAACTACAACACCTGCATGTACGGCGGCAACGAGGAAATGATTTCCACCATGATCAACACCGCCTGCAATCCGAACGTTGCCGGTGCGCTGGTGATCGCCATGGGCTGCGGCAGTATTGACCCGGAAATCGTTGCGGGTCCGATCCGCGAAACCGGTCGTATGGTAGATACGCTCACCTGTATCAAGGCGAAGGGCACCCGTTCGACCATCAGCGTCGGCATTGAGAAGGCTTCCATCATCGCCAAGGAAGCGGAAGCCTGTGAACGTATTGATGCACCGCTTGAAAAACTGTTCGTCGGCATCAAGTGCGGTGGCTCCGATACCAGTTCCGGCATTGCCTCCAACCCGAGCGTTGGCCGTGCGGCTGACAAGCTGGTGGATATGGGCGCTTCCGCGGTAGCCGGTGAGCTGCTGGAACTGCTGGGTTGCGAAGATATCCTGCGCAACCGCGCCGTCTCCACCGAAGTGGCTGACAAGATTGAGCGACTGATCAGCGAAGAAGAAAAGCGCTGGCACGTCGAGGGCACTGAAGTTGAAACCATGAGTATCGGTAACAGCATCGGTGGCCTGACGACCCTGGAAGAAAAATCCCTGGGCGCCCTGGGCAAGACCGGCAGCCGTCCCATTCAGGATGTTCTGCGTATCAACGCCCGCCTGACCGACAAGCGTCATGCGCCGGGTATGTACCTGTCTGAAGTCACCATGCTGTGTGGTGGCGCCGGCATGCACTTCGCGGCCCTGGGCTGCCAGGTGATCCTGTGGACGACAGGTGGCGCCGGGTTCAACAACCCGATCATTCCGGTTATCCGTGTCAGCGGTAACCACAACCTGATCAACGAAGATATCGACATCGACGCCACCGGTATCATGCGCGGTGAAGACAGCATCGAAGCGGTATCCGAACGGATTATCGAGAAGCTGGAAGGTGTCGTGAACGGCGAGCAGACGGCCATCGAAGAAATTGGTTACGCCTACTGCACGCTTTACCAGAAAGACCAGCGCCTGGAAAAAATGCTCTGCATTGAGCCAGCCTGATATCCACAAATCATCCTGAATTCGGCGCTCTTAACGGGCGCCGGAACAGGCACCGCTTTGCCCAAAGAAACGTTACGAGTGATTCGGGGTAGACAATGAAAATTACTGACATTGAGGTGATTCACCTGCGCGTTCCTGCGCCGGGTGAAGTCTGCGAATGGGGCGAGGATGCAATCATCGTCCGCGTACATACCGATGAAGGCATTACCGGTATCGGTGAATCTGACAGTTCCCCGATGGTGATCAAGGCGCTGATTGAAACGCCGAATTCCAACCTGTACTGCTATGGCCTGAAAGAACTGCTGATTGGCGAAAACCCGCTGGAAACCGCACGCCTGTGGCAGAAAATGTACTGGTCCTCCAACTATGTTGGACGACGTGGTGCAGGTATCCACGCTATCAGCGCCATCGATATCGCCCTGTGGGATATCGCGGCCCAATATTACAACGTGCCCCTGCATACCCTGCTGGGTGGCAAGTTCCGTGACCGTATCCGTGCTTACGGCACGTTTATCCCGGCAGACCGCCCGGAAGATAACCGTGAGATCGCCCTGAAGCTGGTCAAAAAAGGCTTCAAGAGCCTGAAGTTTGGTGGTGGTGTGTTGGGGGATGATCCGGAAACCGATTACCAGATCGTCAAGCTCGTCCGTGAAGCAATCGGCAACGAGATTGAGCTGCAGATCGACCTGGCCACCAAGTGGGGCACGGCCGGTCACGCGCTGCGCATGTGCAAGCGTCTGGAAGAATTCGACCTGAACTGGATCGAAGAACCGGTGCTGGCGGACGACATCAAGGGTTACACGAAACTGGCGGCACAGGCGACCCAGAAGATTGCCGGTGGTGAAGCACTGACAACCCGTTACGAATTCAAGGATTTCCTAGAGCGTTTTGATCCCGATATTGTTCAGCCGGATATCACTCGCTGCGGCGGCATCACCGAGATGCGCAAGATCTACGATATGGCCCAGCTTAACGGTGTCCAGCTGATTCCCCACGGTTTCAGTACTGGTATTTTGCTGGCGGCTTCCGTGCATTTCCTGGCTTCCTGCGAGCACGGCACGCTGATGGAATACTCCGAGAGCACCAGCCCGCTGGTGAACGACAACGGCTTAGTGGTCAACCCGGTCGAATTCCGTGACGGCTTTCTGGAAGTTCCGGATCGTCCTGGTCTGGGTATCGAACTCAACGACGAGTTCATCAAGGAATTCCAGGTCAACTGATTCGACCGCCGTCTTCCGGTGAAGGCGGCCTGATTCATTTCATCAACCCTGTTTCGGGATTCAAACCCGGGTATTACCAATGAAAAGAACAGAATTAACCGGCGTACTGGTAGCCATTCTCTGCGCTATCATCTGGGGCTCATCCTATGTGTTCTCTGCCGTTTTGTCTGACAAGATTGATCCTGTCGTCTTTGCCATTATCCGTTATGGTCTGGCATCACTGGGCTTGCTTGTTGTTTTTGCCTTTTCCAAAAAGAAAGTCTGGCTGAATATCAAAGATGCGCCGATCATGGCTGTCTCCGGCATTATTGCCCAGGCCGTCTTTTTCTATACCTCCCTGCTGGCCCTGCGTTATATCTCTGCGTCTGAAGTTGGCGTTATCAACGGCATGATTCCGATCTTCACTCTTCTGGTCAGCATTGTCGTGTTTCGCAAGATTCCGACAGCTATCCAGACTGTGGGTGTTGCTCTGTCGTTCATTGGCGCGTACTGCATCGCCAGCGACCCCGGCAACAAATTCTCTGGTATCAACATCGGCCATGCCTACATGGTGATTGGTGTGATGGGCTTTGTTATCTCGACGTTTATCAACAAGCGTCTGGGTGACCGTTACGACGGCCTTTCCTCCATGATGTACCAGTTCATGTTCGCAACAGCGGCATTGGTCATGGTGATGTTTGCCCAGGGAACCGATTTCTCCCAGGCCGCCATTATCTTTGATAACGGTTACTACCTGTTCTGCGCGCTGGCGCTGGGCTTTCTGTGTTCCGGTGCAGCCTACGTTATGTACTTCTACTCCCTACAGGCAGCCGGTGTAGAGCGTGCCAACATGGTTCAGAACCTGATTCCGCTGTCTGCGTATGTGCTGTCCATCTTTATGCTGGGCGAATCCGTCACGCTGCAGAAGAGCATGGGTATCCTGCTGGTTATCGTTTCCCTGTTCATCTTCAATATGAGCAAGGAGCAGGTTGTGGGCTTCTTCCGTCGTGAGCCTAAGCTGCCAATGCCTTCCTGAGAGCGTCAGTAAGCATTGTGATTTCTAAACGGAAGCGTCTGATGGGCGCTTCCGTTTTTTTAGCTCTACAAGAAAGACATGCAACTATAGCTGTCGAATTATGTCTAAATAAAACTAATGTACAATTTTTGTGTTTTTCCTTCTTTGTTATTGTTTATGGATTAGCTTTTGAGTAATTATTTTTGGTATTTAAGTGGTTAATAGTTATTCGTTTTTATTATAAAGGGATTTTTTATGTTTAATAATATTGCAATGCCCATTTATGCAGCCGTTAATAGGGCTAAAAAAAGTGTTGGTCGTGATGGAGAAAAAAAACAATTTAAGTCAGGAAGTGTAGATCGATCTGTAAGTTCTGGAACGTCTGGGCTGACTGGGAAGAGTCAGCGTGATGATAGAAAAATGACTCAAATGTCTACGCAAAAGGTGGCTACTGGTAAAAGTCAAGTGGCAACTGGCGCTGAAGGTATGGTGGTTGGATATTCACTGGCCCCTGGGATAGCTCTACGAAGTAAGTCCACAGGGCAACTTATTGACATTGCTGAAATGGATCGTAGATCTGAGTTAAAGTATAAGAGTGAGATTGCTGATTGCTTAAAATTGAGTGGTGAAGAAAAGCTAAAAGCTCTGGATAAGCTGGTGGTTAAATATAGCGGTAGATTAAATAATGGTCATCAAGAATGTTATCAAAATCCAGTTCATTATTGCGCCAGAATGTCTAAAAAAGCCTTTTCTGAAATGGTGCCCTGTACGGATTTACTCGAACTTTGCCTGTCTAAGTATAAAAAAGAAGATGGTACTTTCGATGATGGTGCTTGGGAACGCCTTTTGAAATTACTCCCCTCTGATAAAGCTGCTGAGTTAAAAGAATTGTATGAAAGTGTTCCTGATCGGAAAAGTTTATATGAACCGGTGCTAGATGCTCATATTTGTAAGAATGTAGACCTAGTGAATAAGTTAACAACCGAGGGAAAATTTAACCCGTTCATATATAGTATGAAAGCTAAAAATTCAGATCTTTTCTTTGATATTATAGTGAGGGTGCGCATTCGTGAAATTGAGGCGAGGGGGGGCAGTGTAAGTAAGCATGTTAAAGAGTCGATGTCGAACCTCAGTTTTTCTATGAAAAGAGCAAGTGTAAAAGCACAATTCACTGCTGAAGAGTGGGCCAAAATAGGTGATCAAAAATTGAAAGAGCATGGGGTAGACTCCATATATAAATGGCCCAATAGGTTCATCTGAGGTGAAAGGCAGGTTATGCTTTTTCGCAACTCTACCTGTATTGTATAAGCTCTGCGCTGTTGTGAACCTTTATGAGATAACATAAATATTCACAACAGCGCAGACGGGCTTATAAATCCTGATTCATTGGTATGGGGGATGAGCGATGAGTGATAATTGCAAGCAGTACAGTACTCAGTGAAAGGAGGAATTGCTTCTGAAGGCTATTGATTGAAACCAAACCACATATGGGCTGGGAGCAGGGTATTAGATTAACCCTGATATATGCTTAGGATGGTAATGGGTTTTGCTAAACGCCATAGCTAGTCGCTCGTGATTGTCTCGAACTTGCTAATAGAGAAGCAGTATCAGAAAACATGCTATTACATTTCCAGAAAACGCTATTTTTAGTCGGTTGGCCAGCTTAAGTATTCGGATGTTGGTTTTCGTTATGGTAGTCAGGAGGAGCAGCAAGAGCACCATCATTGCTAAAATATCTACAGTTTAATCGCAAAATTCGTCGTTTATTTAAATAGCATGTATGAGCTGAAGTTAAAATAACAGCATGCATTTGAGGGGAAATAAATTCCCCGTCGTTTACTGAGTCGCCTGTTGCTGGCGTTTAAGCTTGTGGCCCAGCTCCGTGAAAGTACTGATGTTTTCCCTTGCCAGCACGCCTGCCTGTTCAACATCACCCTCACAGATCGCATCAACCAGCGTCTGGTGACTCAGCGCACTGTCGCGAATGCTGTAGTCATAGTGGGTCATTTGCATGTAAATGATCATCTGGTTGGCGACCATGTTATACATTTTGGCCAACCGCTGACTCTCGCTCAGGTCGACAATCAGCCGGTGCAATTCAAGATCCTGCTGGCTGACTTCATCGATGTCAGCATCATCCCGTTCGCACAGTGCCAGGTAGCCGTTGAAGAACGCGATCAGCCGGTCACGCTTCTCCAGGGTGATACGCTCTGCAGCCATTCTTGCCGCCTGGCTCTCCAGGGCAACGCGCAGATGATAGATTTCCCACAGGTCATTGTCGTCCATGGTGATGACCTGCCAGCCGGCATAAGGCTTCTGGGAAATCAGCCCTTCACTGGCCAGTGTATTCAGTGCCATTCTGACGGTGGTCCGGGACAGATCCAGGGTCTTGGCGAGGCTGCTTTCGACCAGCTTGTCTCCAGAGCGGTAATCACCCGCGAGGATCTGCTCCCGTAGATAGTTGGCCGCTTGTTCTTCAAGACTTTGTTTCGATATTTTCATGGTTTGCTATGGCAGTCATTGGTGCAGTCATGTTTTGGCATGCATGCGCTGACACCTGTCTGCAGCTGTGGGCTGTGACGTGGAGGTGGCTCCTGATGGATGTGTACGCATCGCCTGAGGGGCCGCATGATACAGGATTTTCCTCGCGAGGTATTGCCCCCGCTCACAAGAAGTGCTTAAGAAATAGTGTGTTTTTATTGAAAGACGAACATAAATCAATTGCAAAAGAAATAGTGAAATAATGACGGGATTATATCTTTTTGTTATTTAATAGAAGTGTATATTTCAATACTCTATCTCGCTAAAATTGGTTGGTTTTTATAGTTGATGGCTGTGTTTTTTAATTGACTTAATACTTTGGTTTTAATAGTTTATAGAGTTCTATTTATTCATTTCTTCTTTCAATTTTTTATATTTGTTGTTTTCGTTTTGTTTTTATTTTTGCTCGTTTTACGCCATGGAGGGTGTATATGAAGTTACCATCTATTCGAACGAGCAAGGGGGTTACCCTTGTTGAAATGACCTTTGTTTTGCTGATTATTGTAATCATTGTTGCAATGGCATTTTTTTCCTACAAAGTTTATAGCGGAGACTCTAAGCATGTGGAAGCCGCGTTGCTGGCGCATGAAATCAAACAGGATATTAATCTTAGGCATCAGACGAAACGCGAACTACCTGAACCACAGGTGTTGAGTAATGTCAGCAGGGATAGTATCGCTGGTGCTGAGGTGATCAGGGATGGACACAATGGTGTCAGGGTGAATGTTTATCTGAAGGGTGATCCTTCAAATCCGGCAACATCCAGCCGGGTCTATACGTTATATGGAAACCTGGTTGATGATCAGCTTGAATGGAACGACTGTGGAAGAGACTGCGTGAAAAATGCCGTCGATATTCCACCCGCTGCGCCTGTTCCTCCCGCTGCCGGTGGTACGGGTAGCACGGCCGGTAATACGGGTTCAGGGGCAGGGAATGACGGCAGTGGTTCTGGTGATGGAAATAACGATGGGAATGACGGCATCAATGTTGCGGTAGCGCCCCCCAAACAACCGGCGCCGCCTGTCAAGCCAGAGACACCTGACACACCAGTGGTGACTGCCAAGCCTGAAAAACCGAAGTACGCGTCATTTATCCCCCGGAATAATGATCCGATATGGAATGATTCACGGGATGCTCAAAGGAAATGCCCTAAGCGATGCGAGTATGAGGGTGGTCAGTGGACGGGACACTGGTGGACAACAGAGTGGAATGAGCATTCGGTTTGTCTGTGTAAACGGCGTATTAATTAATCAAATATTGCTGTTTACTTCATGGTGCCCTATTCGATGTTACTTTATGAATGGGGCCATTTTATTGTTGTGTATAGTGTTCTTGTTTCCTTTGTTAACCCGAAGCGTGACTTTCCGGTGATGATTCAGTGCTGTTGACAGCGGCTGGCGAGGATATATCTAATGTTAATGATTCATTTTATTAGCATTTGTGGCGGCCGAGGAAACTGCGCCATGAACAAATATGATATATGACCACCATGCGGCTAAGAGGGGTTGCCCCAAAGTGTCTGATAGCGAGGTCATTACCATAGAGATCGTCCCAGAGTGGCAGAGGTTGCATCAAGACAAGGAAATATGGGCATATTGTCGTCAATACCGGCCACACCTTTTGTCATGAGTACCTCTTTATACTTCCTATGTAGTGTTGGCTCTCAGTCTCAAGTATGAAGAGTTCTGCATCAGGAGACTGCCGCATAATATCCCTTAACGATTTTTGGGGATACTGCTCAAGGCCGCCATCCGCGTCAACCACATTCATTACACGCTCGTTGAAGTCACAAACAATAATTTTACATTTTTCAACAACAGCCATCAGGCGAAGATCAATTTGCTCCGCATAATTTTTGGCATTTTTTAACTGTTCAATGTGATTTTCAAACATCTTTTCTAAATCTGACGGTATCTCAATCTGGCCGTTTCCTCTCAAGCTTTTGAGTCCTTCTTCATAGCATTTCATTCTCAGGTCCATCACACTTGAGTGACCATGCATCTTGGCCATGCCATCATAAAAACAATCCCCATCACGAACAGTCCTGACAATATCATGGTCATATTTCTTCAATAGAATTGCTGCCTGTTGTTCCTGTCTTGCTCTCTTTTCCTGATCCTCTGCCTCCGAGTGTTTACTGGCAACGAGAGCCTGCACCAGGTCGGCATCATTGTCTTCATCAGGTAAGGGATGTTGTGTGCTTTGATGCGTGGCTTCCTCTGTCTTTTCTGGCCCCTGTACTGAGACAGAAAGAGGCGATGGCTGTAATGAATGTATCCAGCTTTCACAGGATGCCTTGATTGAGTTAATGGTATCCACATCCCCTTTAGCCGCCATTTTGCAGTCATGAACATTCACTGTGTTTTGGCTCATCAAAAAATCATTTAACTTACGTAGTGTTATATCCAAGCCTGCGCCCCTGAGCTGCTGATTGAGCTTCCGTCTGCTGTTTTTTCCGAAATCGGCGAAGTCACCGGGAATCTCTGTTGTTGCGTCTTCTCTCAACAATGCAGAAGCACCCCCAGAAGAAGGCTGTTGCATTGTGGTGTTATACCAGCTTTCATAAGAGGCCTTGATGAGGTCAATATCAACTCCCTCAGCAGCAAGGATACATTGGTCCACTGTTACCAAATCCTGTGTTATGAAATTTTCTAACTGACGATGTGTAACTTTCAAGCCTGTATCACCGAGCTGTTTGATGAGGCGCTGCTTTCTGTTTTTGCCGAAAGCTGTTGAGGAGGCGTGTTTTACTGTTGGCTTTACCTTTACCTTTACCTCTACAGAAGAGAGAGTCGTGTCGTTATCAGGGGCAGTGATCGTAGATTCTGAGTCTGTATCGGATGTGGGTTCAGATCCCTCAGGCTGACTGGCGACTTCTTGTGTCGGGTACTTTAGCTGTTCGGTGCTTTGGTCTGCACAGGTACTGTCTTGAGCGTCATCATCGTCCATCTCTTGCGATTGATCTTTTCTTAATTTTTCTTCCTCGTCGGCGTTGTGTTGTGTCTGTGCTGCTTCATCTGTCTGTGTCGATTGGCACGTCGCTGGAGTTAACTCCTCGTCAGTCTGTGTTGATAGAGTCGTTGTTGGAATTAACTCCTCGTCAGTCTGTGTTGATAGAGTCGTTGTTGGAATTAACTCCTTGTCAGTCTGTGTTGATAGAGTCGTTGTTGGAATTAACTCCCCGTCAGTCTGTGTTGATAGAGTCGTTGTTGGAATTAACTCCCCGTCAGTCTTTGTTGATAGAGTCGTTGTTGGAATTAACTCCCCGTCAGTCTGTATTGATAGAGTCGTTGTTGGAACTAATACCGTGTCAGTCTGTAATACTTCGCAGCGTGTTTTGGGAAATATTGCCTTACGGGTTTCTGCCTGTATCGACGTATCGGCTGTTGTTTCTCGTAAAATATTGTTAACAGCTTCGGAACTCGCATTGGCAGTAAAATCACTGCTATCAACAGGGCTTTTGGGACAGGGCTCTGCTACAGGAAAGAAGCTTACACCAGTGGCGTAAACTGTTGGATCCCAAGGCAGTGTTAAAAAGGAGGAAGCATCGGTGACAGTAGTCAATGACTCTATGTCGAATGCTTCCCCTGAAGCAGGTGTCGGATCTGATTGTTCAGAGCGCTGTATTGGCGAGGGAGTGATTGCTGGTATGTTGATATCAGGGGTTCCAGTTTCCTCATCTGAATGTGAGGTGGCAGAAGTAAGATCCGTAGCTTCGGGAGGAGGAATCACACTTTCCCGTCCAGGTTCAAGGTGTAAACTGGTCGGCAAAGGAACATGTATGGATTTGGAAAGCCAGCGTTGTGTTAACTGTTGGAGTTTAGTGTCTCTTTGTCTTTCTTCGGTGTATTTTTTTTCAGTAACATGACACAGAGTTTCTGTCCAGCGTGCCAAGCCATAAAGCTCCTCTTGAAATTGTGAGAAAGTCTCAGGAGATGTCATCGCTTGAGTAAATAAATTAATTAAGGCATTCTTGAGATTGAGTCTGGTATGTATACATTGTGGTATTTCAGCCAACGATCTTAATTTTAATAAGTCGATTAAATCTTCATGATCAATACAGGTTTTTTTAACGAAATCTCGAGCAGTTATTCCCCATACCTTCCATAACACTCCTTGCCATTGCTTATCTATTGTATCTGTCAATACAAAACGGTATTTTTCATATGAAATACAGACTTCTTTATACTGGGCCATTTGCTCAATAGCACTATTATAATGATATGGCTTCATCCTGATTAGTCTAAAATAATGGTCAATGATGGGATTAAAAAAATGCGTGCCAATGAGAGGGCGTATGTGTTCCATGTTTTTTCGTATGGTTTTTCCTGTTGGCAACAGCATGACTTCATCGATTTTGATAAAAAGTGGTCTGACAAGTGAAGCAGCCTTATCGAAGTCCTTTTGATGTTTTGGTCTTATAGCGTCAAAGGCTTCGTTCAGAACCTTGTAAGCCTCAGCCTCGATGATCGAAACGCTATGCTCAGATTGACTCTCTGGATGTTGATAGCGTTGCCATTGTACTTTACAGGTATCTGCCAGTAGTGGATCCATGATGATATTTTTTATCGTAGCTACGGTACCCGCTTGCTGTTCTTCAGGAGCTGACTGTAAATCTACAATAATTCGGCTGACCTCTGCGGATAGAACCGTGTAGAAAGAATTCTGAAGTGGATTGTATGTATTGATGATGGTTAAATAACGTGCTTTAAAGTTAATTAGCTGTTGAACAAGGGCGACGCGACGGCTGAAATTAGTACTTCTTAATGGTAGTTCCACTGTTTTACTGAGTTCCAGCATTAACATGTCACCCAAATATCGCAGTTTGCCATGCCTTGTTCTTGTTTTAGGTGCACTTTCTAGCCATTGCGTTGCTTTTTTAAAATTTTTATCCTTAATGGCTTTTTCAAATGAATTTTCTGGATAAGCTTTATGTACTTCGATCTTTTGACTTTCTTCGATTTGATGAAAGTAATATTCTTTTTCCTCTGATGTGAGAAAGTTAAAATACATGGCAGGGGCTTGATTACCAAGTAACCATTGGATTTTTGAAATAACTGGTTTAATGCAGCGTTTGTCAGGTAATCCTTTTGTGTAAACTAAATAGCCAACTTCTGATTCAATAGAAAACTTTAGACGTTCTTTTATTTTTGTATTAACCGGTGCTCCAGCCGTGCAAGCTGTTGGGTGGAGATAGGCTAGATTGATGATGTCATTGAGTTCACTAATATGTTCATGAATCTTGATTTTGCTTATCTCTTCGAAGGCTGTCAGAGCTTGCTCAAGCGCTTTGCAATAATATGGTGCTAGTTTTTCTTGTAGGTACAGGCGGTTGTCACCTTTTCCCGTTCTTTGGCTGCTTCGTAAATCTTGGATTTCTTTTGAAATGGCTATGCACCACTGTACAGGGTTATCTTCTATGCCCTTGGCTTCAGCTTCAGATAGCTTTTTCGCCACACTGTCTACTTTTCCGGCATAATCCGACGTTGGGTTTAGCGAACGAGCCTGTGGAGATCTTGATCTATCGTCAAAATAGCCTGTTTTGGCTTTGGTTTTAGAAACTCTGCTTTTGGTGCCATTTTTGGGAGCTGTTATAGGGGACTCTGTACGAGTAGAGGGTTGCGTTTCAAATTCAGGCTTTGGCAAGATATCAGCAGTTAATGTTTGGGCTTTGGTTATTTTTTTTCCAGCGTATTGAGCGCCTCCTCTTTTTTTCTGGGCAACCTGTTTTTGTCCGGATTCATGGGGATGAAGAAGGGGCTGGTCAGTGTCTTGTCCATGTCTTAATCCTGATTTTTGACCTATTCCACTACTTGCCATCTAATTGACTCCTTAAACATCGCTATATCAAAACATAACATAGCCCTTTTACCGACTACGGATTCACCGTTTTAATTACTGACCTCTTCTTGAAGAGTCCGTTCCTTACTGGTCAGCAAATATATATGCATCAGTTATTCGTTGTGAAATATAAGGCGGCATGCTGAGCATAAAGTCTGAACTGTAGTAAAGGTAATATCTTTGATGTTTTTCATAATCCTGAAAAAGTTAGTCTCAATTAGCGTATTGGTCAGTGATCTTATAAATAGCGTGTGTAGGCTCTCCGAATACCATTACTTTTACGGAGATTATGGATTCATGGAGAAAGCAACAGGTATGCAGTCAGGATCAGGAATGCCGGTTCATGTCGGGATTGAGCAAGATACTTCTACTGCTGTTTATACACAGTCACAGCGAAAAATTGCCAGAGAAATAGGCATAAAGCATTATTTTTGTGATCTGGGTGAATTGTCGACGGAGCTTGTTCAAAAAGACTATTCTGGCAAGAAACTTAAAGGAACTATGAAAGTTGGCTTGGATGACGCGGGTGGCTTTATATATGGGCATAAAGCCCAGCCCACTGAAATGCAGTTAAGGGCGTTTGCAGATGTTTTCTCACAAATCAATAAATGGTTTGAGGCTTTAACCGAGCTGGTTGGTGAAAAAATCCCAAAAACACAGTTCTCGATTGCTCAGAGTTCTTCTGTTTCTATTAGTTCTTTTAACCGTCAGTGGGATTTAATGCAAGCTTCTCCTTTGCTGAAGCTCTATAACCATGAAAAGGAATTTGTGGCGGCTTTAATTTGTGAAAGTGAGGTTGAGTGTGGCACATTTCTGAATAGACTCTATGAATCACTTGAGGATTATGGTGAATCTTTAACAGAAACAGAAAAGCGTGAATATTGGGAGTATATGTGTAGGCAGTGTGAAAGTGTTTCAAAGCAAAGGGGGGCATCGTTTGATACGATACATGAATTATTAAAGGCATTTGCATTTACAGGTGAAATTGTTAAAGATGTGGAAACGCTCGCCGAGCCTGAAGCCTATGTGTCCATTAGTCAGCCTGAGGTCTCTTCCGAGGAAACAACGCCATGCATGGGACCAGAGGATGATCTCTCAGCATTTGGCGCAGCCGCCCCTCCGTTGACGCCTCTGTTCGTTAAACAGGAAGAAATACCCCCGCTGGATCGTAAGGAAGAGAGTGAGTTGTCGGAATCTTTTTCCCAGTTAAGTCATCGGGAAAAGCAGGTTGAGGTGCAACCTCAAGGGGAAACGGTCATAAGTGCCAGAAAAAAAGAACGGGCAATAAAAACACCTGCTTCAACGAAGGCGACAAAAAGAAACAGACGGCATAAGGCTGAAAGGGGGATCCCCGCTGATATGCCCGCTAAACTGCGTAGTAAGCATAACAAACGACATGCTATTGATATTGTTGCGGTTTGGCCATCTCTTGATAAAAAAGATGATTCAAAACACCTATGTTATGGAGGTGGAAATAATTTCTATGTGTGTAAATCGAAGGATCTTGAAAATAATTCGGGAGCTGCTTCTGACTTTTGGGGGATTCTTAATGTTTCCATATCAAGGCTGCTGAATCTGTTTAAATGGCTGGGTTCATCTGAAAAAGTATTCCCGGAGAAGGAGCGAGAGCGCTCATATCAAGATGAAAAAAAACTTGAATACGGTACAGTAAAACAATGTGAGTATTATATTAATAGATTGATGACTCATCCTCTCAGGAAAGTACATAGAGCCAATATAAATTTTTTCAGTGCAGTTCTGAAAAATAATACGGAATCTATTGACTATCAAACCGGTGGATTATGTTTAGCCGTAGAACAGTATTTGGGTTGTGATCGCGTGGCTGCAGCAAAGGAAGGTGAAGGCATTCGTGATTTTTATCAAAATGTAGTGGAATGGTGTCGAGAAAATCAACCATCCCTTCAGGAAGATACTCTTCAGACCATTATTAATACTTTCAATCAGTCTCTGAGAACGTTGGAGAAGCCCGGGCAGGTCACCTGATTTATTGTATGAATATCGAAACTTGCGTGGATTAAAAAATGCTCTGAAGCACGATTATTTTAGGAGTCATTGATATGGAAGGAAGCCGACAGCCTGAAAGGCGTATGATAACAGGCGATCAAACCGGGCGTACTCCGGCTGCCTCTACTCAGCCCTCAGGTGTATTCCCCCAGTATAATCAGGCATTGCTCTGGCCTGGGGTCACTCAAGGGCAGGGGAGCCGGCTTCAGGATAGGGGCGCTATTGGCATAAACACCCGTTCTCGATTCCAATATACCCCTGGCAAGATGCTCGTTACGGAGCAGGAGCGCCTGGCTGGAGAGCCTGAATATCAAGGTGCTGTTCAGAATTACCCTGCGTATGAATTATTTCCAGCGTCAAATGATTCCCGGGGGGATGCTGCGTCAACGAGTGCACAGACAGGGAGACGTTTGATGCAAGATTTCTGGAAACCACAGCCTCCGCCTGCTCCAGCGACATTAACAAACCTACCCTTGCCGTCAGGAAGGCGGGATTCTGTGTTCGTAGAAAGAGAGGCAGTAAGAGCTCACGCGTCCTCTCCTTTAGGCGCGATAGCCATGACAGGTGAGCAGGATGTGCAATGCTGCGCTGCAGGCTTGTCAGGTTCGGTAACGGCAAGCCATATGGTGCAATTCAGGCCACCTGTTTACACAGTGGCTAAGAGTTCGGGTGATATTGTAAGTCTGTCATCAGCCAGTGCGCCTCAGCGGACAAAACCGTTGGCCCAATCTTATACAGGTTTGGCCGTTGCGAGCGAAGGTATACACATTCAACGAGTGTGGACTGTGGAAGAGTTGGAACGCACCTTTTTCACAGAGACCGCCTTGTCTGAAATGAATGTATCCAGTGGTTCACAATCTATGCAGCCTGCCACTACGATCATCACAACGATTGGGGGCAATCTGGGCCGTCAACCGGTGACGTCCCAAAGACAGGCATCAAGAGAGTCGTCTCCAGCTCGTGTACCTCTTGGCGCTAATGCCGATGCTCAACGGTTTCTTCCAATATTAGCTGGATTATTACTCCCCGGGTTTCGCTCCGGAAGGGATTCAGGTTCTGATGGTCAATTGCGTCCAAGGATGCCTGAGCCATTACTCCCGGGGTTTAGGCCTGGAATATATTCAGGTCCTGATGGTCAACGGCCTCCAATGATGCCTGGGTCATTACTCCCCGGATTTCGACCCGGAATTGATGTAATGCGTAGTAGGCAAGGAAGTGTCATGCATATGTCGCTTCCTGTCAGAAGTGCTCCTGTCCCGGCAATAAACACGGCTTCAGCCAGCGTTTTTCCGAATGATCCTGCACGGCAAGCCGTGTTTGATCACATCAGTTCTATGCAGGAAAAAGAAATTAGAGCGAATGTTTTGAAATGGAAGCCTGAAGGAGGAATAGCTTGCTCTATTAAGAGTAAGCGTGAACGTGAGCGCAATACCGGTTTCTCAATAAAATTTCTTTTTCGGTACCCTCATGTTAATAGCCGATATTATTTATCTGTATACGATGATCTTGATGAACTACGTCGACGGTACAAATTTATCAGGGTAACGACGTATTTCAAGGAGCATGATGTTGAGGCGTATGTTAGAAGAGAAGATCCCAGAAATTTTAAAAATGCCAGCCTGCAACATGACCCATCAATACCTATTTATGGGAAACGTATCCAGCTAATAAGCTAGGCACACTGCTATTAGCGTTTGGCCATTACCTCAGGTAAGTACAACCCCAAGTATGCCTGTGCTGCCCGTCGTCCTTCCCGTGCCATTTCCCCGGTAATATTGCCGTACTCCTGATAAGAGATGGAGTAGACCTTGTCCGCCACCTGCAGGGCGACGGCAAAGATATTGTAGGATTCCGGCAACGGCGGAAGCTGAAACAGCTGTTCATGGTATTCCCGGATACGGCGTCCCAGCAGGTCATCATGCATATAGTCTGCATGGCGGATGGTACTGATGACATGTTGCCCCAGGATCAAATCCCGAACGTATTTATGTTCCCGGTAACAGGCGACAAAACGCGCCTGCAGCTGGCGGGTGATATCCGTCCAGTGATGGATGGCATCAATATCCAGTGGTTTATTCATGATGGCGTCGAATTCGGTGAATATCTCTTCCACCAGTGCACCCAGCAGCACGTCCACTTTCGGGAAAAAGTGATACAGCGAGGAAGGCGGGATGCCTGCCTTGTCCGCCACCTGGTACAGGGACAGATCGCTGATCGTGGTGGTTTCCAGCAACTCACGGGTAGCGTCCAGTATGGCCCTTCGCCGTTCAAGACTGCGTGCCTGGGGCTTGCGTCGGGTACGGGGAGTCGTGGGTTGGGATACAGTTGCTTCAGCCATGTCAGTGTCTGGGGTCATCACAATGTCGCGGATTATCGGGTAGCTGGTTTGCTGTGTCCAGCCACTAGTTATTCTGAATTGCCCGGGTAGAACGGTGCTTGAATGGTGATCTGATGGTGTGTCAGAAACCCATGGGCTGCCTGGGCAAAGGTCAGAGCATGAGGGCCATCGCCATGCAGGCACAGGGTATCGGTCTGCAGCGGAACCGTGCCGCCATCAATACTCATAACACGACGATTTACGACCATTTCATAGATCTGTGCCAGCGCTGCTTCATCGTTATCGATCAACGCGTCAGGCTGGCTACGTGGGGTAAGCAGACCATTGCGCTGGTAGGTACGGTCTGCGAACACTTCATGGGCAACCCGAAGGCCCAGAGTTCTTCCAGCTTTGACCAGTTCACTGCCGGCCAGACCAACCAGTACCAGGTCAGGATTCAGGTCAGCCACTGCCTTGGCAATGGTTTCAGCCATCGGCGCGTCACGGGCAGCCATGTTATACAGTGCGCCATGGGGTTTGACATGGTGTAACTGTCCCCCTTCTGCTCGGGTAATCGCTGCCAGGGCGCCGACCTGATATAGCACCTGTTGGCGGAGTTCTGCCGGTGGTACAGCCATTTCCTGGCGGCCAAATCCTTCTCTGTCCGGAAAGCCCGGATGTGCGCCGATCGCAACATTGTGTGCCAGCGCCAGTCGCACCGTTTCCGCCATCAACAGCGGATCACCGGCATGAAAGCCGCAGGCAATATTCGCCGAGCTGATATATGGCATAATCGCTTTATCGTTGCCAGCCCCTTCCCCCAGGTCACAGTTGATATCCAATGTGTCAGGCATGCACGATGTCCTTCCATTTATAACCTGCCGCAATGCTCAGGCGTTGCAGATATTGCTCTTGTGTTCTTAGTAGCGACTGAGCGTCGTCCAGCGCAATGGGTTCAAAGTGTAATGTATCGCCGGGCTTCATTTGTGCCAGTCGAGGGATGTCCACACTGATCACCTGCCCAATCACGGGATAGCCACCGGTTGGCTGACTGTCGGCCATCAGGATGATCGGGTGGCCGTCGTGGGGTACCTGAACCGTGCCAAGGGTGACACCCTGGGTCAGTCTTTCGGCCTGGTCGCGTCGGGTAATGGTGGGACCGGTCAGTCGGTACCCCATGCGATCGGAGGCGTTATCAATGCCAAATGGCTGATTGAAAAACGTATGCCAGCTGTCGCTTGAAAACTGTTCAGGATTGGGAGTGGGTAAAACCCGAACAGGGCGATGTGTGGTGTCAGACATCAAGTCCTGACTTGGAGACCAGTCCATATTGATCCCGGTTGGCAAACTGTAAGGGATATATTCCAGGTTATCCCCAGTCGTCAGGGCGCGACCGTGGAAGCCTCCAATGCCTGCACGCAGGTAGGTACTGGCACTTTTCATGATGTGATCGACATGCAGTCCGCCTTTTATTGCAAGATAGCCCCGGCACCCCTGACGGATTGATCCCAGTTTCAGTGTCTGACCAGCCTGAACGACAACCGGCTGGTAACAAGGCACAGTCTGATCATCTAGCTTGGCGGCGACAGCACCGCCGGTCAGGCAGATCACGGTATCCGCATGAAAGCGCAGCGTCGGCCCCATTATCGTGTATTCCATTAATGGCGCTGATGCTGTATTTGCAAGCATCAGGTTGGCTACCCGCGCTGCGAGAGCATCCATCGCGCCGCAGACCGGCACCCCGAGATGGCGGAAGCCGGGGCGACCCGTGTCCTGCACGGTGGTGAGTATGCCGCCATCCTCAACGGTTAAGGACATCAGGCATCCTCCCAGTGTTCAAAGGTGTCGCGACTGATGGGGTTGAAGCGAACCTGGTCGCCCGGTTGCAGCAGGGTCGGTGTGGGGTTCGTAAAATCGACCAGTGCGAGTGGCGTTCTGCCAATCAGTTGCCACCCGCCTGGCGTTTCCAGTGGATAAATGCCGGTCTGGCCGCCGGCAATGCCGACTGATCCGGCAGGAATTTTCAGGCGTGGTGACTTTTTTCTCGGGCAGCTGATGCTGGGATCCATACCTCCAAGGAACGGAAAGCCCGGAGAGAATCCGAGAAAATACACCCGATATTCACCCTGGCAATGACGGCGAATGACGTCTTCCGTGGTCAGGCCGCAATAGTACGCGACCTCAGTGAGGTCGGGGGCAAATTCAATGTCATAGCAAACCGGGATCTCTATCACCCGGCTAGCATGTGGTAACTGATCAGAAAGGCGACTGAGGCACTGTTCAAGCTCAGACCACAACGCTTCATAAGTAATCAGGCAGGGATCGTAGTGCACGGTCAGGGTGGCAAAAGCGGGTACCAGCTCCTGCACTGCCGGTATGCGTGCACGGGTGATCAGTTCGGCAGCCTGGTGCACACGCTGATTGACCGTCTCACTGATCGTATCGCCCAGCGTGATAAGTAATGCGCTGTCGCCTAATGGCGAACCGGTAAAAGGGATCGTCATACCAATGACTCCGTCGCTGTAGCAGCGATGATCACCCGGTTATTATTATTCGTTAACGGATTATCCGACAGTATCGCGACGCGGCAAATGGGCTGGCAGATAAAGACTCAGGTAAGCCTTTGCGGCACGCCAGCCTTCCCGCGCCATGGTATCGGTAATATTGCCATATTCCTGGTGGGACATGGCATAGACTTTGTCCGCTACCTGCAGGGCAATGGCAAAAATATTGTAGCTTTCCGGCAGAGGTGGCAGTTGGTAAAAGCGCCCGTAAATGGCCTGGATACGCCGTCCCATTTCATCGTCATGCTGGTGATCCGCTGCGAGAATGTCACTGTGCAGGTGCTGACCGAGAATCAGGGCGCGGGCCATGGCGTTGCTGCGGTAATAGTCCTGCATCCGCTGTTCCAGTGTGCGGCCGATATCGCTCCAGTGCCGGATGTCTTCAGCCTGAATGGGGGCATCAATACACTGGTCAAATGCCTCGAACACTTCCACTGAGAGCGCCTGCAGGAGTGCTTCCAGCTTGGGAAAAAAATGGTAAACAGACGACGGCGGTATATCTGCTACACGTGCAACGTCATACAGTGAAAGACTGGTAATCGATTCCGAGGTGACCAGCTCGCGGCCGGCCGCCAGAATCCTGAGACGCCGTTCCAGGCTCCGGGCCTGATGTTTACGGCCGGAACCATTGGCGGTTCCGCCCTTGTCCGTGTCATGAGCATCAATCAACAGCGCACTCACCCAAAACCTCCTTACCGGGTGAAGCCTCGTTCCGACACACCCATTCACCAATACCAATAACAATCACGAGCCCGAGGAGTGTCGACAGGGTATGGGGTATGTCGAAACGTCCCGGGGGTAACACGAAAAATACGCCAGCCTGTGCAGTAAACAGTAAGGGCAACACGGTAACCAGGCGAACCAGCCAGGGATTATCTGGCAATTGCCAGCCATCAGGATTGTGGCCGTCCTGTTTTTTCAGCACCCGGTACGCCGGGAACAATAGCAGATAAGGCAGCAGTAAGATCAGGCTGGCAAACGAGAATAGTCCCCAGTAAAGCTGTTCGGCCGAACCGGCCATGAAACCGTACAGGATAATCGCCGCTGATGATACGACACCTGTCAACAGACTGGCGCCCAGCGGTGTGCCATGGCGGGGATGTTCAATGCCAAACACAGCAGGCAGTTCCCCGTCATGGGCGGCTTCTGCGGCGGCGCGGTTGGAGCCCAGGCTCCAGGTCACGATATTCGATACGAAGCTGAACAGAGCCAGAAGGCCCAGCAGGATGATCAGCCAGTCACTGCCGGGCAAGGGTGCAAACAGCCGTTCCAGTGTGGCCAGCAGACCGGAGATCAGGCCGATTTCGTCCACAGGAAGCGCAACCAGCATGCCGAAAACAGCAAACAGGTATAAAACGGTGATGATGACGCCGGCGGCCAGCAGGGAAACCGGCAGATCACGACGGGGATCCTTCATTTCGTCGCCGGCACAGCAGACCAGGTCAAAACCGACCATGGAAAAAATAATCACAGGAAAGAACTGCAACCCTTCGTCCCACCGGGGAGTCAGGGCGGCAAGGGTAATCTCGTTGGCAATACCATCGCGCAGGGCGGTGACAACACCACCAATGCCCAGCAACAGCACAATCAGAATCTTGCAGCAGGCGCCGATATTGGGCACCCATTTGCCGGTATCCAGCGACAGGCAGCAGATCGCGACGGCTGCCCAGGTCGCCACCAGGGCAAAAATAATTTGTATGGTTAGCGGCATATCCGGCCAGAACAGCTGGGCAAAAACGCCGGTCATCATGATAAAGACGGCCGGCATCCACAGGGCGACATTGATCCAGTAAAGCCAGCTGGTGCGAGCGGCCCAGCGGGGGCCAAACGCCTGCTTGACCCAGTGGACAATGCCGCCCCGGGACGGACGACAAGTGCCGAGTTCGACACTGATCAGGGCATAGGGAATCGCAAAGCAGAGAAAGGAAAGCAGCCACCAGGTCAGTGACTGTATGCCGATGGCCGCCGCCGCTGCCAGGCCGTCGATGGTCAGGATGGCGCTGATCGTAAACAGCGTGATGTCTCGACGGGTCAGGCGGCGGGCAGTAGACATGGCAGTCTCCCAGTGGCGGCAAGGGTCAATAACGTTGTACAGGCGGAACCGGGCAGGCCGGTTCCGCATCGGGGTTTACACGGCAGGTACCTGCTGGGTGATGCAGTGGACATTGCCGCCGCCAAGCAGGATTTCACGGGCGTCCACACCGACAATCTCGTAACCCGGGAACAGGTCTGCCAGCAGGGCGCGGGCATCGTCGTCACGAGCCGGGTCCAGCAGGGGCAGGATAATACGCTGGTTGGTGATCAGGAAGTTGGCGTAGGATCCGGCAAGACGTTCACCGGCACTGCGCTCCATACCTTCGCAGGCATCAATACCACCGGCTTCGTCTTCACGGATGAACAGTGGGCCGGGGACGTGCATTTTGTGGATAACCAGCTTGCGACCGCGGGCATCGGTGGTGTTGCTCAGTACCTCGTAGGCTTTCTGTGAGATTTCGAACTGGGGATCATTTTCATCATCGCACCAGGACAGGATGACTTCGCCGGGACGCACGACGTGGATCAGGTTATCCACATGGCCGTTGGTTTCGTCGTTGTACAGACCCTGTGGAATCCAGATGACCTTGTCGATGCTCAGGTAATCTTTCAGAACCTGTTCGATTTCTTCTTTGCTCAGGTCAGGGTTACGGCTGGGGTGCAGCAGGCACTCTTCGGTGGTGTACAGGGTGCCGTCGCCGTCTACATGGATGGAACCGCCTTCCAGAATAATCGGCGCCCGATAGTGTCCGTCGCCTTCCATTTCACAGATCTTGTGGGCTACCTGATCATCACGGTCCCAGGGGAAGTAGAGGCCATCGACCAGCCCACCCCAGGCATTGAATTCCCAGTCCACGCCGCGACGCTCACCTTTATCGTTAACCACATAGCTGGGGCCGATATCCCGCATCCAGGAATCGTTGGTGGTGATTTCCACCACGCGGATATGGTCAGGCAGCAGGTTGCGGGCGTTGTCGTACTGTCCGGCGGACACAGCCATGGTGAGCGGGGTCACTTCGGCAATGGCCTTGGCAACATTGACGAACGCCAGCTGCGCGGGCTTGCCGCCATAGCGCCAGTTGTCGGTGCGTTCCGGCCAGGCCATCCACATGCCGGCATGGGGTTCGTGTTCGCCGGGCATCCGGAAGCCGTCTTCGCGCGGTGTGCTCTGGTAAGTCGTGGTCATGGTGTTGTTCCTTCTATAAATCGCTATTTGTCGTTTTCGGTTATACGACCCCGGGCTTATGCCGGGGCGTTAATCATGCGTTTGACGGCGCCTGCCAGAATCCATTCACCGATCGCGATAGTGGCGATAATACCGATAGCCACCGGTGCACTGTAGGCCCAGTCGATGTTGCCGTTGGCAATCTCCGGGAAGATGAACAGGACAACCGCCTGAACAATGAACAGGAAGCAGATGACGCTCAGGGCGATCTGGGTCTTCATGCCGCCGGGTACCTTGTAGGGACGTTCTGCATCCGGATCAGCCATGCGCAGCTTCAGGTAAGCCGGGAACATGAACAGGTAAGGCAGCAGGAAGATGCAGGAGGAGAAGGCAAAGACGGACCAGAACAGTTCATCACTTTCACCGGAGCTCAGGCCATAGAGAATGATGACCACGGTGGAGACAATGCCGGTGATCATGTTGGCGCCGATCGGCGTGCGGTGCTTCGGATCTTCCTTGCCGACGATGGCAGGCAGTTCGCCGGCCTGTGCAGCTTCCATGGCGGCGCGGCTGGCGCCCATGGTCCAAGTCACCATGTTGGCAATGAAGGTCAGCAGGGCCAGGGTGCCGATGCCGTACACCATGAACTGGCCAAAGGCGCCGTCACCGAACAGGGTGCGCAGGGTAGAGATGATGCCCGCAACCAGGCCGATTTCTTCCACAGGCAGGGCCATCAGGATACCGATGGTACCGAAGACATACAGGCCAGTGACAATCGCGGCAGAGATCAGGATGGACTTGGGGATATCCCGGCGGGGATTGCGGATTTCGCTGCCCATACAGGCGATCAGCTCAAAACCCATCAGGTTGAAGATGATGACTGGCAGGAAGCCCAGACCGGAGTCGATGGAGGGGGTCATGCTGCTGAGGGTGAATTCGTTGGCTACACCATGCTGACTGGCATACCAGAAACCACCGACACCTAATACAACAATGACCGCGACCTTGAACAGGGCGCCGAGGTTAGTGACCCAGACACCGGCATCCACAGAGATATTGCAGATCCAGACGGTCAGCCAGGTCAGGGCGATACAGATAATGATCTGCATCGGCAGGCTCATGGTCGGGAAGAACATCTCGGCAAACATGCCGGCGAACATGATGTAGACCGCCGGCATCCACAGCCCGACGTTAATCCAGTAGAACCAGGTGGTGCGAACGGCCCACTTGTAACCGAAAGCGCGCTTGACCCAGTCATAGATGCCGCCTTCACCGGGGTAGGTGGTTCCCAGTTCGGACGAGATCAGGCCATAAGGAATGACAAACAGTACCAGGGTGATCAACCACCAGGTAATCGAGGAAGGGCCAATCGACGCTGAGGCGGTAAGGCCGTCAACGACCAGCACCGCACAGACACTGAACAGGGTAAGGCTGGAAAGCCCCATTTTTCCCGTGGACTCCGTACTCATCATGCATCTCCAGTCAGGTGAACAGTCTTCAGTAAGCTGCTGGCGCGGGTCTGGACTACCCTGAATCCCTTTCTGGTGGCCGTTGCCGGCGCCGGACAAACTGTTATCAGAGGAAGAAGTCCGTCTGTTCGGGCCGCTGCCTCTTTGTTGATGGCGATCATGATAAATGTCCATAAATATCGAATCTTGATGCAGATCATGTTTCGATATTTTTCCAATAAAAATCGATTTATATTTTGGTTGTCGAAATGTTTTGTTCATTATTTGAGCATTCGTGGTTAGTTCTTGGTGGTCTTTATAGGTGTTTTTCGCATTCGGTCTTCGTTTGTTATGGGGTTTTATCAGAATTTTAAAAATAAATATCGACTTTTGATCTCGATCAATATCGACTTTTATCGAAAGCCTATGATGCCAACCAACAGAACGAACAACGACCGGCAACGGCGATCTTCGGTGCCAACGCGGGTCATTGATGAGCGAACAATCCCGGCTTTAACGACCATTGAAGTAGGAGCATCACCATGAAACTGCCATCTTCCAGCGCTACTGAACTGCACAAGCCTGAACTCAAGCACTTCCTCAAGACCCAGGACTTCACCCGCCAGGAACTGACCGACATCCTGGAACTCATGGGCATGCTGAAAGAAGCCCGCAAGGCCAACGCAGTACCTCAGCTGTTTGCCGGCAAGTCTGTCGCCATGATCTTCGAACAGCCTTCCACCCGTACCCGCGTGTCCTTTGAAACAGCAGCAACCATTCTGGGCGGCCACGGTCTGTTCCTGTCTCCCAAGGATATCCACCTGGGCGCCAAGGAAAGCCTGGCGGATACCGGCCGCGTCCTGTCCCGGATGTGCGACGTGATCATGGCCCGTGTTGACGATCACAAGACGGTTGCTGGCCTGGCGGAATACTCCACCGTTCCGGTCATCAACGGCCTGTGCGACTGGCTGCACCCGACCCAGATCATGGCGGACCTGTTCACCATGATGGAACACCTGCCGGAAGGCCGTAAGCTGGAAGACCTGACCGTGGCATTTGTCGGCGACGCGACCAACGTCTGTTCTTCCCTGATGTTTGCCTGCACCAAGTTCGGCATGCACTTCAAACATATCGGACCGCAGAAGTACCAGGCGCCCCAGATGTGGCAGGATATCGCTAACGAAAACATCAAGACTTCCGGTGGCCGCCTGACCGTGACTGACAACATTGATGAAGTGGAAGGCTGCGACATCCTGATCGCTGACAGCTTCTACTGGTTCGGTCAGGAAGCGGAGAAGGAAGAGCGTCTGGCAGCCTTCATGCCGAAGTTTGTGATTACCGAAGAAATGATGAAGAAAGCCGGCGAAGACTGCCTGTTCATGCACTGTCTGCCTGCCAACGATCAGCGCGAATGCACCCGTGAAGTGATGGACGGCGCAAGCTCCCTGATCTTCGACGAAGCCGAAAACCGCCTGACTGCGCAGATGGCCCTGCTGGTTTACCTGACGCACAAGAGCATCAAGAAGCCCAGCGAAGAAACCCTGGCTTATCATGCAGACAAGATCGGCACCCTGCTGAGCCGCATCTGACCGGAAATGTTGGTCAGGCTACCTTTCTCCGGCCTGACCGGACATTGAAACCGGGCTCCTTTTGGAGCCCGGTTTTTTTTGTTAGTGAAAATTTCTAATCAAGGCATTTAAATGCGCCATTTGTTTCCAGTCGTTTTGGCTATTGAATAAATATGACTGAATTAGCTATGGAGTATTGAGCAATATGTTATTGAGGTTTTATGGGCTCTTAAGACAGGAAAAAGGGTATGTCAAGGGTCAATAGGAGAGCTGGTCAAATTCCGCAAGCGCTAGCGGAAGGAACTACAGAGCTTGGAACGTCTGATATGCAGTCAAAGAAAAGACGTTCAAAGCGAGGGAGGAAAGTTACGTCTCATGAAGAACCACGGCAAACTGTTAGTCTGACGCGGGAAACTGTGTCGACACGATTAACAGGTCGACTTGACCCTCTATATTCAAGATGTGTGAGTGCAGATGAAAGAATTAAACGTTTGAGATTATTACCGTTACGTCTAAGTGCAAGTAACCCGGTTATTATGGATCGGGGGGAATTTATAAGTGCATATGAAAGACTGGCTTCTAGAGATATACAATTGCGGACTTTAGAGGGGCAGTGGGGAGTCGAGAAACGAGTAGCAGTTCTTAAAGTGGAGTGCATGAGAGAAGAGTATTCATACTCTGATTCTGATCTGCTAATAAAAATGAGAATATTACAAAATCTATATAGTGAGATATGTGAACAAGCAAAAACGATATATCAGTCAGCTAACGGATATTTTTATCAAGGTTCGCAGCTGCTGGAGTTTAAACGTTTTGTGGAAGCTATTTACCAAGCTGACGAGCGTAAACTGAGTTCGGCCAACAAGCAGGCAAAGGCTCTGATTGGCTTAGAAAATCAGAAGAGAATGTTACGTTTGGTTGGTAATAGGGGTGAAATGTTAAATTGGTTACATGGATTATTTTTGAAGCGATATTTCATGATCAATTTTGAGGCTAAAAAAGTTGATGCGATTAAAGAGCTGGGTGCTTCCATTGCTAGAAGTCAAGATAAATTAGAAGTTTTTGAATTAAATTGGTTTCTTTATCTTAATGACGTGCTTTCATGTTTTTACAGTTTCATGTTGAATGCTTCTATTAAATTGAGAAATGGGGCTAATCTGGAAGAGGATTTTACCTATTACAATGTAGGAGTTGGATCGTGTGGTTATCTGGTAAGTACGCTTTTATATGAATTGTTGCATTTGTGTGAGGAGAAAATTAGTCAAGCTGATCTTTTTAGTTTGCTTGAGCCTTATAAAGGGGCACTGCTGTTGTGGATGCAGCTATATCCAGTGAGTTATGACGAAGAGTTACAAAAATTTGGTATTGTGGCGCTCGTAGATAGCTGGTCTTATCGTATAGTTTTGGTTTTATTTCTGGAGCAATATTCCAGGATCGAAGATCTGTTTAGGGAGTATGCGGTTTTTTTTCAAGGGAAAGAACAGGGTAAGGATCTTGCCTTTAAACTTGTAGCCCGGTTGGATCTGGCCGTGAATGCGTTTTGTAAAAGAAGTCGAACTCTCTACGAAGAACAAGCAAAGATAACAAAACTTCAAGATTTTTTGAAGGGATTCATTGCCCTTGTAGCTAGTGATGTCAATCTCAAAGCGTTCTTTTGGCCTGCCAGTGAAGAGCAAGCTAATTGTCTCCAAAATTCATATAGTTTAGTAGAGCAACGTTTAACGGTTATTCGTGAAGAAATAAAAAAGAAAGAAAATGAGGCGGTAGAATTAGGTTTGGAATTAGTTGATGAAGAAGAGAAGGTTAAGCGAGAAAATAAATATTTTTCATTGTTGAAAATTTCCAAAAGAGAAATGGTTGAGTCAGAAGATCACTCGCTAGATTCTGTTATTCGATTAGCTCCTGCTGAGGAAGTGGAGTGTGTTAGTAAGGAGCGCTCAGATTTTTATCCTGAAGTTAGTGCCGCTATTGAATTATATATGAAGAGGCATCCGATAGTTGATATTGAAAAAGTTTTGATGGTAGGAATCAGTCAGGATAATGATTATGAAAAAAGAGTGTCTTGCATGTATGCCCTGATTGATATTTTATGGAAAGAAATTAATAGAAAGTGGTTTAAGTGTCAATGCTACGTGCCTTATGTTGAAGAAATGGCAGCCTATCTGGAAGACGATAAATTGCCGCCGCATAATAGAAAAGAAAATGATGTGGGAAATAAATTTAAGGAAGCTGTAGTAAAGTATGCGGAGTTGAAGCAGTTTTTGTGTTGTTCGTTGATGAATTTGAGGGATGTATTGAATCAGTTTGCAAACTTGCTGCAGAGCGATGAGCAAAACGTATCAGAGATTATTAGCGATCAGTTATTAGCTATAGATACTCAGCGTAAGGAACTGAAAGTAACAATAGCGGATTTTTCTCGATACGCTGAAAGAATACTGGACCTTCATAAAAAACGCGGTAAATTAATTTGGGATAAAATGCAGTCGAAATCGAGAGTTCCTGAAAGAGTGGGTCCAATTTCAGAGCAAGCTAAAAAGCTTAAAAACGCTGCATCGATTCTAGCCAATAATGAGGATCATAAGAAGATTCAACAGTATTCATCGGAAATAGCGAATACAACATTGGATTCAGGTACGTGTCATACATCAATTGTCAGGGAAGTGGTTAGTGTGTCTTCTCGTCAGTCAGCATTGCCAACACATCCTGAGATGGAATTGGTCAATCCGATGAGGGAGAAAAAAAGCAGGCAGGAAGGTGAAACAACTACTCATGTTGGTGATGTAATGACAGGCCGTACAGGAGACATTCATCCAGAAGTGGGTAGATTAACTTTAGATACTGATGTGTGGCTCCAATTACCAGAGGTCGTACCACAGACGCAAACAACATCTGCCTCTAGTCAAATACCTCTGCAGGCGGATAGCCTTGAAGGGGGATCCACCTCTGCCCTTGAACCTTTGCCCTCATTCATTTGGGATAACCTGCATCCTGATGAGCAAACACGTTTTGTCAGGGAGGACGGACAGATGCTGCTGGCGAGATGGAACAAACCTTTAGTGCGGGGACATCCTGTTGAAATATTGGCTGAAAAGATCGGGCGCCCTGTTCAATTAAAAAGAAATTCAGATCAAGGAGCCATGACCGGAAATGCGGTATATGTCCATCCTGATACAGGGATTCAGGAGCGAGAGCAAGCAGCAATAGATAAAAGAACATTGAAAGTAAATATGCCTGCAATAGTAGCGGCGGGGATGGATTCAACGCAGTTAACGGATATCGTAGAGACTATAGAGGAGGACACAGCGGCAGTAGAATATGCAGAGGAATTGCCATCTGTTGTGAAGGGATCAAAAATAGAGGAAATTGAAAAGTTATTGAAACAGATGCTAAGGCTCTCGCCTCTAGACATTGAGTTGAAGGAAGGTGAGGTAGAAATACCGTTTGATGCCAAGGAGGAATCCCTCTTGAAAAAAACGTTAGCGGGCCTTTTGATAAATTGTCTAAATAAGACGAATAAGATTTATACCGAAAAATCAGTCATTTTTGTGGGAGGCTCTTTTGCTCGCAAACTACAGGGAGGTAACAAGCATTATGGAGATATTGATTTATATGCAATATCGCGGGAAGCTGCGCTGCTTTTTGCAGAAAAGATGATTTTGTCTGTGAATGATAAGCGCGAAATGATGCTGGGTATGGGGGGAAATATGTTGTTCATTCTCGGTGCTCAGGCGATCGGTTTACCAAATATGTATAGTCTTGCCTTTTTTGAACCACCGCCAAAAACCGGAATAGTGTTGAAAGTTCAGGTCAACATTTTGGACAGTGGAGATTTTGCTAAGAGTATACAACATGTTGGTGATGTCGAACCAAAAGAGTATCTCACGGATGTAGACGCTGAGGATACGATACCGTGCCTTTCTCTGGTGGGACAGGTGACCATGTTGCTTGATATGGTGAATCGCTTTTGCCAGGAGTTTCTGGTTGATCAGGGCTTCCTTCAACCTGATTTTGAAGTGCCACGAACGATTGTCTTTATGGATCAGGAGAATATGACATCTCGTGTTTTTGGTATTGTGATGCGAGCAGTCATGGCATTGAATATGCTCGATAAGTTTGAGCAAATCCTTCAGGGGGAAGATGTCGTCCTTTTACAACCTCAGGAGGCGGAGAGGCTTTTGATGTCTATTAAAAAAGAGGCTCTTAAGCTGGAAACTAAAATAATTGATTTTAGCTATTATAAAGCATATATATCCAAAGTGGATGAATGGCTTAAGCGTAATACGACAGAATCAGGAAATTATAATACGAATACAATTGCTTTTGTAAGGAAATTGAGAGATAGAGTGCATTCGGTAGCTGAAAGAAGATCTGTCGTATAATTAAAATAGTACGTATGGTTAAAGACGTTTTGTCGCAGGAAGCTATTCATTATTGTAAATAGAGTGACTATTTTTTTAATCTCCTTTGCTCTAACGATATCAGATGTAGGCGAACTAGAAAGTGTGACACTATCAGACTTATTTTGTCGATGATAACGGGTGGAACCAGCTGCTGATCATGCCATGCGAGGCGATTTTTCCAGATCATCGTCCGTCTCTTTTTCGATGACATTTATCAGTTGCTATTTAAAGACACGAAGCTCATGCACTGTCTGCCTGCCAATGACCAGCGCGAGTGCACCCGTGAAGTGATGGACGGCCCAAGCAACCTGATCTTTAACGAAGCCGAAAACCGCCTGACTGCGCAGATGGCGCTGCTGGTGTACCTGACGCACAAGAGCATCAAGCAGCCAAGTGAAGAAACTCTGGCCTACCACGCAGATAATATCGGTACCCTGTTGAACCGTATCTGACCGGAAATGTTGGTCAGGCTACCTTTCTCCGGTCTGGCCGGACATTGAAACCGGGCTCCATTTGGAGCCCGTTTTTTTTATGTAGGAAAATAGCGTATGTTTGTATGCAAACACAGATTGTGCGATTCCTGATGAGCTTCAGACAGCGTCCGGATAATCACAGGTTTAATACTGAACCTTCACCTGAAATAGACTCAGGCGCTAATATGCTGAGATACGATGTTCTCTAGTCTGGGGGTATAATTTACTCTTGATTTTGGATCTGGTTTCTAAAAAAACAGTGAGTTTATTGGTTTAAGTAGTAGTCCGTAGCATGTTAACCCAACTGTTGATCATACCGTGAAGACTGTTATGTGAGGCGATTTTCTCCGGATCATCGCCTGGCTCTTTTTCGATGATAGCCGTCAGTTGCTGTGTAAAAACACGGCGCTCATGCACAGCCACCCCCTTGGATACACCGAGGCCGACCCCCAGTGCACCAGCCGCAACACCCAGCATGGGCAGGAAGAAAATACCACTGAATGCCCCAATCAACGCCAGCCTTGCCGTTCCGGATTTCCCGGCGCTAAACGTATCATTGTGGGCAAAGTCTCCCACCCGTTTGATGGCGTATTGTGTCAACAGCTTTTTAAGGTCTTCGGGATTGGTTCGTACGGTATCAAAATCCTGTTTGGGTTTTTGCTGACGGGCAAATTGCCGAAGGTCTTTCAGCCATTCTTTTTTGGCGAAATTGCGAAGGTGTTTTTCCAGTATCTTTTCATTACCGGACAGTGAAAAGACTAGTGAAATCTCCTTCATGGAAGAGTCTGGGGGGAGTTTCAGGTCTGTGGTAATCTCTGTCTTCTGTTTTTTCAGGAAGCGCTGAAAGGCGGTATCGCCAAACAGCCCCAGTTTACGTTTCTGTTTTCGACCATAATCGGGACGTAAAACTTCGGACGTCGTCTGTGGCAGGTTTTGAAGCTTGCTTCGGCGGTCACGGTAGTTCATGGCAGCCGACAGGGCGACCAGTACCCCGGTGACCGAGGCGCCGACGCCCATGGCTGCAGTGCCCAGGGCGGGAAGACCGTACTTGCTCATGCCACTGGCACGGGCGACCAGGCTGGTACTCAGCATCACATTACTGGCTTTCAGCAACCGCTCGCCTTCTTCACGTTTTGACACCATGCTCGATAACAGTGAGTCTGCGTCACCGGACTTGGACACCGTGTTTGCGATTTCACGGTTCATGGCCTCGACACGCTGTTCCAGTGCTTTCATGACACCGGAATCCCCAAAGGCATCATCAATGGCCTTACTCATGCGTTTCCGGTTACCCACTGTTGCCAGCAGCGTGGCCACAACACCGGTGCCGGCGACACCGGCGGATGCGCCCCCAAAAGCTGGCATCAATGGAGGAAACAACATACCCAGTGCCAGTGTCGAACCTGTCAGGCTGACGGTGCTGTTGGCGCCCGCCATGACGGTATCCTTAGTCATGATCTTCAACTGGTTTTTCTTGTAGAGATCTTTTACTTCCTCCACAGTGACTTCGTCACGCAGCGGCTTGCCTGCCAGCTTTTTACTGTTTTTACGCCGTTGCAAGATCGCAGAGAGTTCCATAGCCTGGAGATGCTGCGGCATCAGCTTGTCCTGGTTGCGTATTTTTTTCTCGTTCAGAAACCCCTGGTAGGCGCCGCCTGCCAGGGCCAGCGCGGCGGTGGCCCCTGCCGTCGCTGTGCCGAATCCCAACAGGGCGCTCTGGAATGCCTCGTCACTTTCGTAAAACAGCCCCATGAGTTTCAGGTCAGGGTTCAGTGCCAGGCTGTCGCGATCCTCGGGTTTGAAAAAACGGGGATCGTTGGCTGAAACCTGATCCAGCGAGATATACATGCCTTTGCCGGAAGCAACGAACTGGTCGATGTCGTCAGTTGTGATATGCGGAGCGATTTCATCCGTTGAGAACTTGCCGAATTCGAGATCCAGGTCCTTGCCATGCTCCATCAGCGTCCGGTCTTCCCAGACGCTTTCTATCGGATTGCCCCGGAAGCCGGTTTCTCCGCTGCCTGCCTCGATAAAGCGGTTATGGTTGAAATCAACAACCTTGTAACCTTCTGCCCGTATCTCATTGATGGTGGGCGCCCTGCCGAGTTTATGCACCAGTTGGCTATAGTCCCAGCGATCAAGCACTGCATTTCGCCCAAACGTATTTTCCAGCATGTTCCAGGGTAAATTGCCTTTGTTCTCGAAATTAAGAAAGATGACTTCGTTGCTGTTGCCCGGCTTATCCAGCCAGTGGTTCATGGTTTCAAGAACGTTGTCGATACGGGGAATCTGGTCGTCACTGACGGTTGAATCAAAAATACCACCATGGTTGATGACAATTTCACCATTGTGCTTGTGAAGGTCGAGATCAAATCCCCTGACCGGTGTTTTGTTGAGCGCATCCTCTATGCTCATGGTCTGGTTGGTGGCCAGCAGGGGGAGTGTGCCTTTTCCGGCCAGTGCCTCGGCATTGTGCATGCCAAGGATGATCATCTCGTCCAGCGGTGTGTCTTTTTGCAGAATGTGGTCAAACTTACTGAGGTCATGGGCGGGTTGCATGGCGCTGGCGGTAGCAATGGCTGCGCCTGATACCAATGCACCGCCCATGGCGCCGGTACCCAATGCTTTTTCCAGTTGCCGGTTAGCATCATTGTTGGAGAATGATGACGCTGCCCGTGTGCTATTGATGGGTTGTTTCCGATCTTTTCCCTTGCGCCTGGACGCCGGGCTTTTTCGGTCGAGGAGATAAGTGTCCAGTTTCTTTTGAATAGCGTCTTTTGTCTGGTAGCGACCACCGGCTTTGCGACCCAGGGTGGGATTCGTCTGTTCGTTTCTGTAGTGCTCAAGGTAGTCGTCCAGTGTCAGGGTTTCCTTGCCCTCTGCTTGATTCTGCAGGTAGAGCCGTTCTGCCAGTTCCGGTAACCACCGGAACCGCTTCAGCGTATCTGGACGGTTTTCCGTAATCTGGGCGGACGCGTCAGGTTTGAAAAGACGATCATTAATCTGCTGGATTCTTTCCTCGATATCATCGGGATGGTAGATGCCACCATTTGATGCCAGCAGGTTAACCTTTCCGGTGTCGTACATTTGCCAGTAATCATCCATGGAGAGCGGCCGGTTTTCCTGTGTCGCTTTTTCCTGAAGATGCTGGATAAACTGATCCCCCCAAAAGATCAGTGGTTGTGATTTGTCATTATCAATATCCGGGTTAATAAAATCGTCTGCCTGGCTGATCAGGCTGGGAAGTGGGGAATGGGTTTCCTGAAACTCGGGGTCATCATTTTCTTCAATATCGGATGTAAAGTCTGACTCATAACCCTCATCGATGAATGCTTCAGGCTCATCTGTCATAACTGCGTCAAGAGAGACTGAATCCTCGGATTGCAGTTGCTGGGTAACAGAGCGTTCGCTCAGTGTGATATTACTTTGTTTCTCCGGCGGGAGTTCGGTGGGCTTGTCAGTTTTATGCGATGAGAGTTTTTTATTTTTGAAATTAGCCGTTTTGGGCTTTTGCTTTCCGGTGACGTCAAGTGGCTGTTGATAACCCGGCCGCCTGCAATTGGTTTTTATGGACATATTGAGTACGTTTTTTTGTTTGATTCCCTCTATTTATATTAGTTTTCAATCCGTATTACGGATGTATGGCGCCTTGAATAAATAGCGTCAGTTTCATGTTTTTTGTTATCAACTGGATTTTTTTATGGCCAATTATTCTTTGAATAATTGGCCATGGTATTACAGGCTGGCCAATATCGAATCTGGCTCAGAAGTTGCCCCCTGTACGACTGTGCAAAGGGCATTTGCCTGTTCTGCTGCCATCAGCAGGTTTTCTGCATTGACGGCTGCCAATGAGGCTTTCAAGGACGTGGCTTTTTCAGCATGAAGCGTCTGCTCCTGAATAGCCGTGGTAATAGCCTGATGGGCCTGCTTGAGTAAAACTCCCGCCTGAATCACATCGGCTTCGCTGGAGGCAGGGGCATCCTGTCGATACCGGGCGGCATTGCTCAGGCGTATAGCAGCCGCGCACACCGCATCACGAACCAGGAGGTCGTTCCGTACCGGTTTGTAGCGGGCAATGCCTCCCGTCAGCGGCTTCACCAGGGGGCCTAACACGGCGCGGCTCACAGCCCGCCGGATCGGCGAATGGGCCATGTAGAAACCGCCGTCGGGACCGGTAATGGTGGTCGCTACCGATTCTTCCACACCTTCGGTATAGGAGATCACTTCACCGGTTTCACGATCCAGCAGGCCGACGCCGACGGAGACCGGCAAGCGCACAGTGCCCTTTTCAAAACCTGCACCCAGAATCACTGCAATACCATTTGCCGTTATGGAAGCCGTCAGCATATTCAGGTTTTTCTGACCAAAGACTTCCGGGTACATGTCCAGGCTGGCGCGCCAGATGATATCGGCGTTATCACCGCGATCCTGCAGTTTGAACAGTTCACCGGCAGTGATGGCATAGAGCTCATTGTTCTCGGATGCCACGGTGATGGACGCAAGAATCTGTTCACCAACGGATTGCCGCCAGAGCTCGTTGAGAGACTGATCAAAGGTAATCACATTTCCATTGTCGTCTGAAACGTACACGCGGGTACCATCAGCCCGCAGCGCGGGTGTCGAACCGGTGCCTCCTTTGAACCAGGTGCTGGCAGCCACTTCCAGACGGTATTGCCCATTACCGGCGGGTACCATGTCAATGCCGTACAAGGCGCCATTTTCTGCAAGGCCATCAATCGTGCCATCGGCCTCATCGGGAGCGGTTGCGGCGATAAAGAAACGACCTGTCACCGGATCAATGGAAAAATAGTTGGCGATTTTCACTCCGCCGCCAAACAGCACATCTGCCACTTTGCTGAATCGTCCACCGACCTGGGGATCTTCACCAAAGACTTTTTTCATCACCTGATCGGTGCGTTGACTGACCCACTTTCCGGGGCGGCCTGTCGTTGCCCCTTTGGCGGGTGCGCCTGGTACGGTGAAGGCTTCTGCCAGAATGGGTTGTCCGGTTTTACGGTCCAGCGCAAAAACGGAACCGTCCATCAACAGGCCGACAATACTGTCTGACTGGGGGTGGTAGCTGGCGCCAAAGTTATGGGTATTACGATCATCGCCGGGCTGAAGAACAGGTTCTTTGAGGCCGGTCGGGACATCCCAGATCACACTGCCATCCTGGCGCACAGCCAGTGCCCGTTCGTAGAGTGTCAGGTAGATAATCTGTTGTGCCGGGTTGTCCGGGTCATCCAGCACCAGCGGTGTACCACCGCCCTGTGACAGCGGTTTACCAGTAATTTTCCACCGTCGTTCACCGGTTTCTCCGTCCAGGCTGACAAGTACCACAGGCTCTGAAGGGGTAACGGGGCTGAAGTAAAGATTGCCCTGTCGATCAATGGACGGGCCTTCGGTGATAAACAGGTGTTTTTCTACCACCCAGTCCAGTTCGACTTTAGGCGCCGTCGCTGTCAGAACTTCATCCGAATTCCGGGTGCTGGCATGGAGTGACCTGAACGTGTCGTTTATACCCAGCACGGGATGCACCGGTGCAGAATGGCGTGGGCCGTCGGGGCGCCATTCACTCAGTGGCGGGACGTCATAGGTTTTCGGTGTTTTCAGGTGGGCATTCAGCAGCGTACCGGCAATGGCCAGACCGGCAACCACCGTGCCTGAGATCAGCAGTTTCTTTGCCATGGGTTACCTGTTTTATGGTTATTGTGGAAGCCATAGAGCGATTGGAGCAGCCACCTGTCACAGGAAGCTGCTCCGATAAAGTGTACTTATCGACCCCAGCGGCGGATGGCGGCTGGCGTGTAATCGGATTTACTGGCCAGCTGTCCGAACACCAGCGGTTTCTTGTAACTGTTGGCGATACCGTTGGTAATGTAACGGCCGGAGTGCAGGTCATAGAAGACTTCTGTCACCAGCCAGGGCACCTGGTGTGGATTCAGTTGGATGGCATGGGCCATGCCGACCCGCCAGAGCTGGTCGCGAGTATCATACAGATCAATGATGGACGCCTGCCAGGTATCTTCATCGATGTAGAAGGTACGCTTGCCATAGACATGGCGCTGACCTTCTTTCAGGGTGGCCTCGACGACCCAGACACGATGCAGCTCATAGCGAGCCAGTTCCGGATTGATATGGCCGGGACGGATGATATCCGTATTGCTCTGGTTCTTGTCGTAGAGCGCGTAGCTGTTGTAGGGAATGAATATTTCCTTTTTGCCTTTCAGCGTCCATTCATACTTGTCCGGCGCACCGTTGAACATGTCCAGATTGTCAGACGTTTTCAGGTTGTCGCTGCTGGTAGCCGGGTTGTCATAAGCGATGTTTGGTGCTCGACGTACACGACGTTGGCCTGGCAGGTATTTCCAGGCTCGGCGTGGTTCTGCGACCTGGTCAATCGGTTCGTGCACCAGGGTGACTTCACCGGCCATCCTGACAGGTTCCAGCACCTTGGACTTGTAGAGAAACAGCAGGTTCGACTCGTCTTCCAGATCCGTAATACTCGGGAAGAAGTTCCAGATAGTTTGCTTGGTAATCTCCCGGTAATCACCATCGGCTTCGGCAATGACCTGGCTCAGGGTCAGGTCCATGCTGTCGCCACGGTAGCGCAACATATGGTTCCAGATCACTTCCAGTCCGTTGTCCGGGATTGGGAAGGCGACACCGTTCGCTAATTCGGTGATACCGTTACCGCCATCCAGAAGTGCCGTGGTTTCAGCATTACTGCGGGTTGCCTCGTAGACGGCTTCCGGGTAGCTGGCACTTCGCCGGGTGGGGTAGACGTTCATCTGGAAGGTATCCGGATAACGCTTGAACATTGCCAGCTGTCCGGGGGTCAACTGGTCGAGGTACTGGTTGAGATTATCGGCGGTAATGGTGAACAGTATCGGGTCATCGGTAAAAGGGTCAGTCATATTGCCATCGGCCTGCATGGCGCCCTGTTCCGGCTTGAGACCGCCGGTCCAGGCGGGAATGGTGCCATCCGCGTTACCGGCTTTTTCGGCGCCAATCGGTGTCAGCGACTGGCCCAGTTGGTCCATGGAGGAGGTTTCTGAGCTGGCCTGTGCCAACGGTGTCAGTGCCAGCATGGCGGTCAACGCCAGTGTTCTGGCTGAAATCACGGTTCGAATCATAGTATCGACAGGTTGCATTATTCTTGTTCTCCCATGGTCAGAAACTGGCGCTGACGCTGAAACTCATGTAATCACGGTCGTCCAGGGTGCTGTACTTGTTGTTGCCGAAGAAACTGGTGTACGACAGTGTGGCCTTGTAGTCATCACGGTAGATAGCGCCGAGTGTCAGCGTGGTCGCCATCTGGCCTTCCTCAAACGCGCCGCCGGGCTGGTAGGCATAGCCGTTGACGTCATGGCGGAATGACAGGGAGGGCATCAGGGTTACGCCGGGCATTACGCCGCTGTAGACCAGTGTCGCATTCAGGCGGTAGCCCCAGCTGTCGGATGTCGTGTAGCCCTCATTGGTACAGAACTCATCGGTGATGTCGTCGCTGGTATTGCAGACACCGGAGCCATCATCACCGGGACCAAACAGGGCAGATCGGCCATAACGGTTGTCATCACCCAGTGCACCGACATGCATGAAACCCACTTCACCGACCAGCGCCAGCTCGGAAGCACCGAGTACCTGCGGGAAGGTATTGATCGCTGTCATCTGCACCTGGGTGACCGGTTTACGGACATAGCCCTGGGAAGCCTGTCCATAATCCGCTGCGCCATCCCCGCCGGCTGCTGCGTCACCCAGCAGGTCGTTGATGTTGATTTGCAGCGGCATGTTTGGGCGATAGGTCAGTTCACCGCTGAGTGACCAGCCGCTGTCCAGGCTGGTATTGAAGCTCAGGCCGTACAGGCGAATATTTTCCGGAAATACCGCGTTATAGGTCGCGCCCTGGATGAAGCCGGCGCCCGCGGGGTGGGTTGGCGCATAGAAGTCGATGTCCCCGGATGGTCCAGTGCCAATGGGGCGATATTGCGAGGGATCCGCATTGGTAGCGTCCAGGTAAGGATTACGGCTGTGGTAATTGATGAAATACAGCCCGAACTCTGTGCCATTGAGTGCCTCGGCATAGTATTTCAATGAAGCGCCCCACTGGCCGCTGTCACCGGGCAGGTCATCGGCAGTACGGTCAATGATGGTGTTACCACCCGTGCCTCCGATATTTTCCTCTTCCTCGTTAGACAGTGCAGCCTGGGTATAGATGGGGCCACAGCCGGGCTGGATGGCATCCGTTGAAGCAAAAAAGGTGTTGCAGCCGTCCAGCACGGTGGGACGCCAGTTGAACTGATAGAAGCCTTCCAGAGTCACTGCCGGTGTCAGACCGATACTGCCATACAGCATTTCAACAGGCAGCAGGCCTTCTTTGATCTCTACACCGGGACGGTTAAAGGCTGCGGCATCAAGAGGGTTGATAACATTGACGCCACCCTGCAGAAACGTGCTTTCCCCCCAGCTGAGTACCTGTTTGCCCAGCCGGATATCCACCGGCATATCGCCCAGGTCAAAGTAGGTCCAGCCGTAAGCATCGAGTACTTCAATGCCGCTGAAACGGGCGAGGTCATCAAAGCCGCTGTCGTCGAAATCGGTATAGTGGCCGCTTTTGGTTTCCAGCCAGTGGTCGTACCAGTATTTGACGCTGCCCTTGAAACCGTAATTTTGATATTCCAGTGTCAGTTCCGTCAGGCCCTTGTACTGGTTGGAGATGATATCGCCTTTCCTGAAATTCAGTCGGCCGTTGTCGGCATTGGGGCCGGTGCCGCTGCCCGGTTTAATATCGAGGTCTTTACTTTCCCCGTAGGTATAGAGCTTGCTGTCCGGATCCTGCATGCTGACGCTGACGCCGGCACTCAGCGTGGTGTTCAGGCTGCCGGTGATCTCACCGTCAGCCGTTTCAAAGGTAAGCGCCATGCCCTGAGGCGTGGTCAGGACTGCCGCCAGCGTCAGTCCCGGCATAATTCGGGTCTTGTTGTTATTCACATCGGCACCGTTGTTATTTTTGTGGTGTGTCTGTATGGATGCTTTACCCGGGAAACGGGCAGATTGGTTCGTTGAAAATTCTACCGACAGGGGCGGGGGGATATCCGGACATTTGGGGACAAGCTGTTGACCGGAGAGGCCAAACACCCGGGTTTTAATAACAGAGAGAAATAAATAGTTTCGCTTATATCAGGAGATAATATTTGTCTTTTAAAAACAATACATTAGTCGTATTTGAATGACCGGTGACTGGCTTACAATCAGAATAAGTGGCCAATACCAGGGATGGAAAGGCAATGAGTGGATATGGCATTAACCCTCCCCCAGGACGATTAACCGGGCAACAAGGATTTCAGCCTGCAACCGTTGCCCATACAGTGGTAACGGTTCAGATGCCCTGTAATCAACGGGTGCTGTATGTGTTACCCGGTTACCAAGTGGTTAACATGATACCTCCTGCGCCACTGCCAACCGGCTATCCACCTAATATTGCCCTGCATTCCCATACCGTTTCTCCAGCACCAGCAAGACTTCACTATTATCAGCAACCTTCGCCTCAATGGCAGAGACCTGTGCCAGCATCAACTCCTTATGTACCAGAGCGCAGGACCAATGATGTATCGTTGGATGAAGCGTATCGAAACCTGCGTGAATGTCATCATGAGCAGTTAGCCAATCTGGGTGATTGGGAGTGGCACGAGCTCGCACGCATCCTCAAACCGGGAATGGAAGCCTGTGGTTATCAGGCTGGTGATGAGCAAGCCGTAGTGAATGAGCTGAAATCAATTTGTCGCCAGGACAGGAATATTCGAACCTTCGAAGCACTGGAGGCCGCGGTTTTACAGCGGGCTTTCTCTCAGGAAACGGCGGTCAGGCAGCCTTTGGAAACGGGGCGTCCCTTAACGGAAGGGATGGTTGATCCTATTGAAGACAGCCCTGACACAGTAGGTTCTTTCAGAGAGCCTGCGGTTCCAGAGGATCAGCCTGAAACGACTCAGCATTCTCCACTGGCTGATGGCAATTTACCAGAAACCGACAACCGGAACGCGAATTCGTCTCATGTTTCGGAGCAATTACCTGAAGCTGATTCAAGGGAACCAGAAGCAAAAAGCGATGCTATGTCAGGCTGGTGGCAACGTCATTCGCCGGGAGCACTGGTAAAGCGCCTGAAACAGTGGTGGCGTGGCAATGGAGACACTGATGATTCAGATTCTCGACGTACAGCCACATCCACGAAGGAACTCCAATCTGTGAGCGCTGATACCTTGACGGTACCAATGCAATACCAGCAATTGAAGGTATTAAGTGATTCCGTGGTAACGTGCTGGAAGTGTCTTGCTACGACATATAGCAATTACATGGACTGCATCAAGGAATTACAGGGACTGGCCAAGGATAGGCAGTTAGACGCATCGGAAAAAAATGACGTCAGGGAACATATAAAGCAGCAGCTCGATGAGTTGGTGCCTCAGCTGAGAGAGGCTGTCATTGATGTCAGCAAGGCGTTGGAAATCTATAAAACAACAGAGAAACAAGTGCAGCACACCTTTAAAAAGAACGCTGATGGTCCTTTTGAATTGAGTGATATCCAGTCTCGAATGCAAAAGATTGAAATGAGTCTGGAAAAAGTACAGAAGGTTCTCAAGCAAAAGTAGTAATTGACTGAAAGTGCCAGCTTTTTGAAACATATTTTCAGAATCATGACCAATAGGTGAAGCCTCCGGCGTTGCTGTCGAAAACCCCTTAGTGAGCATGTTGAGCGATTATCTGCGGGATCAGGATTTCCGTAGAAAGGGATTTCGTGGCAATGAAAGATTTTTTAAAAACATTAGCCCCGACAAACTGGTTTCGAGAGAGTCCGTTGCCGGAGGGGGCCGAGCATCCAGATAGCCTGGAGCCGGGTAATGGCCTGTCTTTCACGGGTGATATTGATCCCTCCATTCCTGAGGATGACCTCTTTGAAGTGTCTGATGAGACGCCTCCTACGGCCGAATCTGTCGCCAAACCTTCTTATCGAGAGCAGCCGGCCAAATTACCTGAGACTGTTTCACCTGCTGCATCACTGATTCCTGAAGTGCAGTCCCGATCCGTACCCGAGGTGATGCCTCGCCCGGTTGAGGCGCAGTCATTGCCGGAAGTGGTGATTAATGAAACGGCCAGGAAACAGCTGGTCAGTGCCGATGAGGCGCTGGAAGCACACTGGCAGGCCTTTCAGGCAGCGGCCAAGGATCGGAAACAACTGATGGATGAGTTTGAGCAGGCGCTCAGGGACAGCTGTCGTCCGACCAGTGACAAGCCAACGGTGCTGGGGGCAGTGTTCCTGGCCAAGCGCAAAGCCTGTGCCGATGCACTGGTCGATACGCTGGAGGATGTTGAGCTCAGCCTGAAAAAACTTCTGGATAAGGAACGTCGATTACTCAAGGGCGTCCATGCTGCCCAGTTGCCCGGTTGGATGCGGGACATCCAGACCCACCGGCTGGAGATTGAAAGCCACCTGATGACCGGTGCGGCAGCGTCCATACCTTCGCGGGTCAGCCTGTCTGAAGAAGAGTGAGCATGGAGGCGCCATGAAAATGCCCGGCCGGAAATCATCAGATGAGACCCACCACGGACTGCTGTACTGGTTGTCCCACCATGAATTCTATTTTTCTGTTCTGCAGCGGATCAGTGACTGGGCTCACCATTCTGATGAGCACCATGACCAACAGAGCATGCTGGCGGAAGCCAGTGCTGTCATTTCGTTTCGGGATGCCATCCTCTCGGCCCAGGACCAGAAGCGCCTGAGCGTATTGGACAAGGACATCCACATGCTTGAAAATGCCGCCAATATCGCGATTCTGGAAGAGCTGATCAAGCACCGCCGTGACGAAATACGTCATGCGGCTGAGCGCCGTTAACAGGCTAAATGCTGTTGTTTGCCAAGCTTCCTTCCGTACAGTTCACATCGCCACCGTGTTAGATTGAGTAATTGCACTACGCTATTCATTTCGTATTTGTCATTGCCCTTTCCAGCCTTTTATTCTGTTCATTGACGTTTTCAGTACTGTAATGCTCAAAAAACTGGTTTTTATTACATGCCTCGGGGCTGTGCTTGAGTTCTTTGATTTTGCCATCCTGTTGCTGTTTGCCAGCCAGCTGGCCGATGTCTTCCTGCCGGCCCACAGTGATACCGGTGTCCTGTGGATGTTTGCCATTTATTCCGGCGGCAATTTCATCCGCCCCCTGGGCGGGATTATCTTCAGCCATTTCGGTGACCGGTTGGGCCGCAAGAAGCTGTTTCGTCTTTCCATCATCATGATGTCTGTTGCGACCCTGGGTATCGGGTTGTTGCCGAGTTACGCCGCCATCGGTGGGATGGCCGTGGTATTGCTGGCCTGCCTGCGGTTACTGCAGGGGTTGTCTGTCGGCGGCGAGTTGCCCGGTGCACTGGTGTTTGCTGCGGAGCATGTGTCCCCACAGCGAAGGGGGTTGCTCACATCCGCCATCATTGCCTCTGCGGTACTGGGGCTGGTGCTAGCTTCGACAACCGGAGTTGTTTTGAACGCACTGTTGTCGGTGGATCAGTTACAGGATTGGGGCTGGCGGATTCCATTTGTACTGGGGAGCCTGCTCGGCATCCTGGGTTATTTCCTCCGCCGAGGGATTGTGGAATCACCGGCTTTCACCCGTATTCTTCAGGAACAGACGGTTGCCCGGATACCGGTCAAGGATCTGTTTCAGTCTCATGGCCGTGCGATTCTTGTGGGTGTGGGATTGATTGCCTCGGCAGCGACCATGGTATCGTTTTATCTGTTTCTAACTCCCTATGCCAGCCGGCATTTGAACTTGTCTGAAGGTTCGATTTACCTGGTTTCTACGGCGATTATGTTGGGATTGTCTCTGATGACCCTGCTATCAGGCTGGCTTTCTGATTACCTGGGACGTCGTCGGATGTTGTTTGCCGGTGGTTTGTTGATGCTGCTGGTCGCCTGGCCCGCATTTAACGCCCTGCAAGATGGCCAGCTCTGGCTGGTGGCGCTGCTGACGTTGCTACCTGCTGCCATCGGCAATGGGTGTTATGAAGCGGCGCTTGTCGAACTGTTTGACACTCGGGTTCGCTATACCGGCGTAGCGGTCAGTTTGAACATTGGTGTCTGCGTGTTTGGTGGGGGAACCCCTTACGTGTTGGAACTGCTCAGCCAGATGGGGTACGACAGGGGACCCTTACTGCTGATGATGACCGCAGCTGTCATTGCGATGGCAAGCAGCTGCTTCATGACGTCACGTAAAGGGTTTTCGCTGGATGAAGCGGTCGCTTCTCAGCGGCTGGCAGCCCGGCACTGAGTCACGGTTTCCTGGCCCGGTGCAAAGCGTTGTTCCAGGTAGCTGATGATATCAGAGGATTCGTACATCCAGCGGACTTCACCATTTTCCTTTGCAATGCGGAGGCAGGGGACTTTTACCTTGCCGCCGCCCTGAAGTAATTCTTCACGCGCCTGCTGGCAGCGTTTGGCATCCCGGGTTTCGATCTTGAGCCCCAGTCGTTTCATGCCACGACGAACCTTCACACAGAAAGGGCAGGCTTCAAACTGGTAGAGCACCAGGCCGGCTGTTTCCCTGTCAACAATGGCCTGAGCCTCTGGCGACCGCTTCACACTGCCCACGGGAATCAGGGCGTTGAGCAGTAAAATCAGGCGTCCGAGTATCCACCGTACCGCTGCCATTGTCTCTCTCCTCTGTACTGAATGAGTAACAGCCTACCAGCTTTCATGAAGCAGAGGTACTGCTCCTGTATGCACCACTGATAGTGTCAGGCTGGTTTGAAGGTTGGACAATCGATTCTCAGAATCGGTTCCTCACGTGGCTGTTTGGACAGGGATTTAGTATGGTGTTGGCACAATAACAACGGAACAGGCAACAGATGACGAATCAGGTAAAACGCAGTCTCTGGGCAGGTATTTTTTTGCTGGCCGTGATTGGCATGATTGCCGGTCTCTGGCCGTATGCCCATGCGCTGTTTCCTGAGTCCCGTAGCCGTGAAGCGGTCAGTGACCTGCTCTCGCCCTGGTATGAAATCTACCGGCCGGAAGGCGAAGGGCCATTCCCGACTGTGCTGGTGTTCCACGGTTGCGGAGGGCCTCAGCCGGAGATTTCACGACCGCGGGGTAAATGGCTGCGGGACAATGGTTATGTGGCCGTGCTGGTGGACAGTTTCAGTGGCCGCAACCTGACAGCACGCCCTGTTTGCAAAGGGCATGCATTATGGGGTAATGAGCGAGTGGTGGATGTCCGGGCTGCACTGGCTCATGTCCGACAGTTGCCATACGTGGCAACAGACCGGCTGGCACTGCTGGGCTACTCCCATGGTGGCTGGACCGTGCTGGATGCCCTGGCTTATGGCGGCGATCCTGTGCATGGTTCCGATGAGCAGGATGTGCAGGCTCTGGACGGCGTTCGTGCAGTGGCCGCTTATTACCCCTATTGTGGATTTCCGGCGCGTTTTCGCGGTGATTGGGCAGTCCGGCAGCCAACGCTGGTGTTCCTGGCCGGACAGGATACGGTGATTGATACCGCGGAATGTGTTGATGTGTTTGATCGTTACAGAGCCAGTGGTTATCCGGTGGAAACCCGGTTATTCCCAGAGGTCGAGCATGTCTTTGATGCGCCGTCTGCCATGAATTCCTATCATCCGGCGTCAGCAAGGGCGGCAGAAGTCCGGTTGCTGACGTTTCTTGAAGACAATCTTTCGAAGTGAGGAGTCCCTATGAACAAGCGTATTGCAGTGATTCTCTCCGGTTGTGGCGTCTTTGATGGTTCAGAAATCTATGAGTCAGTCATCACCTTGCTGAGGCTTGATCAGAATGGCGCAAAATACCAGTGTTTTGCGCCGGACATTCCCCAGCATCATGTCATCAACCACGTGACTGGCGAGGAGATGCCTGAATCCCGCAACGTACTGGTGGAAGCAGCGCGACTGGCCCGTGGCAATATTCGTGATTTAGCCGAATGCCAGGCTGCAGATTATGATGCACTGATCGTTCCCGGTGGTTTCGGTGCGGCAAAGAATCTCTCGGATTTTGCCCTGACCGGCGCGGATATGACCGTACAGGCTGATGTATCAAACGCCGTACAGGCCTTTGCCGGAGCGAAGAAACCGGTTGGCCTGATCTGTATTGCCCCAGCCATGGCCGGCAAGCTGTTTGGTAAAGGGGTTCGATGCACCATCGGCAATGACGGCGAGACTGCAGAGGCTATTCAGATGACCGGAGCAGAACATGTCGATTGTCCGGTTCACGATATCGTTGTCGACGAGGAACACAAGCTGGTGACAACGCCGGCCTACATGCTGGCCGGCAGTATCAGTGAAGCGGCCACCGGTATTAACCGGTTGGTTGATAAAATCCTGGAAATGGCCTGACCCATGGTCAAAGGTAAGCGCTTTCATTACAGCGCTTACCGGGATTCCTCCGCTCTTTTCGGTACAAAGACATACAGCTTGCCACCGGCATTCTGGTGGCCGGCTTTCTCTGCGGCCTCTTCGCCGGCACCAAAGAAGATATCCGCCCTCACCTTGCCCTTGATCGCTGAACCGACATCCTGGGCCGTCATGGCATGGCTCCAGTGGCTGTTATCTGACGTGAGCGTCGTTTCCAGCCACAGCGGGGTGCCCAGGGGAATGATGCTGCGGTCAACAGCGGCGCTGCGGTCTGGGGTAAGCACGACGCCCTGCGCACCGATCGGGCCGCCTTCCGGCCTTTCGCTGAAAAAGATGAAATCCCGGTTCTGGTAGAGGACTTCTTCCAGCCGGTCCGGATTGTCTTTCAGCCATTGCCGGATGCTTTGCATGGTGACGGTTTCCAGCAGGCCTTCCCGTTTCAGGTAGCGGCCAATGGCGTAATAGGGGTGGCCATTGCGACCGGAAATCCGGACGTAAACCTGTTCGCCGGTATCCAGCTGAACAAAGCCGGAACCCTGGATCTGCAGGAAAAACCGGTCAACGACATCATCCACCCAAAGCACAACATCATCCCGGTAATGCCCTTTGGCAAACCGGTGGTTGATGCCTGCCCGGTCGTCGTAGGGAATGAGCCAGCCCCGGTTGAGCTTACCTTTCAGCACGGCGTCTTTTTCCATACCGAAGTCTTTGGGGTTGAACATGACCAGGTCGGCAGGCTTGTCGATCAGGGGGATATGGTAACGTTCTGATGGCTGACGACTGCCATAGAGCAGAGGGGAGTAATAGCCTGTAAACAGGCCTTCTTCCCAGGGGGCGACACGGTAAACGTCAAAGTTATGCTGAAATAACACTGTCAGTGCGTTGCCGTCGGTTTCTGCCAGCTTGTCACAGACGGGGTGCCACTGCTCGTAGGTGCCAAACAGGGCGTTATCACTGACCGGACCGGAACGCTTTTTATAGACCGCGCAGCTATGCATCAGCGAGCTTTTCAGTCCTTCAGCCTGTGCCGTGTTCCACTCGGGTAAATCGCTGAATGACGCTGGCTGGAACGTGCGTTGCCAGGGCATCCAGCTGCAGCCAGTCACCAGTGCAGCCAGTGAAAGCATCAGGAACCAAACCGTTTTTTTCATTGGCCACCTCAATCGGTCATTTCACTGCAGGATGAACCGTAGGAGAAGCAACTGAAGCAACGGTGATGCTTCATGCTGATTCGCTGGTTCAGACTTTCTGTCAGGGTGCTGCCCAAGTTGTACTCCGGATCATCATCGACAAGGGTGCAGGCGTAGACTTTCGTCAGTCCCTTGGTTTTGATCACCATTTTGCTGAATGCACACATGAAATGCCGACGACTTTCTGCTGTCTGGTAATGGGTCATGCAGTGTTCGGTGATCTGAGGTGTTTCCGGGTGACTGCCCGGGGGCATGAAATCGGGAAAAGCGACAAGTGTCATATCATCCGGCAGTTCATGTTGCCTGAACAGTGCCCGGTATTCAGCAGTGACGGCATCGGTGTTTTCGTCCGGTGCCATTTGTCTTGCCACGGATACATGAAATCCCAGCTTGTGCAGTTCCCGAATACCTGCCATGGCATTATCAAAACTGCCCCCTCCACGGCCGCTGTCGTGTCGCTCACGGTCGGGGTAGTCAATGCTGATCCGGAATGAGACAGGGTGCAGGCTGTTGGTCAGGGTGGTGATCTGATGCAGCCGCTGCAATACCGGTTCTGTGCCGTTGGTCAGTACCAGACAGGGACGAAAACGACTGGCATAGGCAAGAATCTTGACCATGTCCTTGGCGACAAAGGGCTCACCGCCGGTAAAGGAAAACTGCTCGACCCCGAGGTTGACGGCTTCATCAATAAACGGGCGTACGTCGTCCAGCTTCATCAGCTGCAGGCGGTTATCACCCGGGCTGGAGCCTTCGAGGCAGAAAGGGCAGGCCAAGTTGCAGGCCGTGCCGGTATGAAACCACAGTTCACGCAGGGCGTGAGGCTCGATATACCCCCTGGGGGAACCATCTGTCGTGTAGTACCAGTCGTGGCAGTGGGCTTGTTCTTTTGCGATCAATTCCATGCGTTTTCCGTGTTTCCTGAAGCAGCATGCGGGCTCGCCGATAGCGCGCCCGCAGATAGTCGTCAGCAACAACCGCCGCTGCTTTCGGTGGTTGCCTGTTGTTCAAAAGGTACCAGTGTCCCGCAGTCAGCGTAGATACCGTAGTGGGTGGACATATCCCCGATAAATTCGAAATGCTCCCGGAAGCGCGTTTCATGCAGCATCTGCCAGGTGTTGCCGCAGACCGGGAACACCTTGCCGGTTTCGATGACATGATGGTTATCCAGTACAAACTGCTTCGGACAGTGTTCGATTGTGCCTTTGTAAATCACGGCCTGTCCGTAATCCTCGCAGGCGGATTCCAGTTCCGGCAGTTTGAACAGGCGCCAGGTGGCGGACCAGAAGTCGATATGCCCGATTTTTTCTTCAATCGCCCGGTTTTCAATAGTAATCGGGCTGCTCTCCACAAGGCGGGGGTCCAGAAAACCGGTCTGTTTCGCCAGCGTGATGAAATCATTCCAATAGAGGGCGCCGCTCAGGCATTCGCCATAAAGGACCGGGTCTTCCAGCAGCTCTGACGGTACACGGCGGCTGGCGTAGACATCGGAGAAATACAGTTCACCACCGGGCTTGAGCAGGCGCAGGGCTTCCCGTAAAACCGCCGGCTTGTCGGGGGACAGGTTGATGACACAGTTGGAGACAATGATATCGAAACTGTTGTCCAGTAACTCCAGTTCATGGAGTCGCTCAAGGTAGCCTTCCAGGAAACGGACATTGGGTTGTTGATAGCCGTATTTATCCGTGTGGTAGTCGATATGGCGGTTGGCGACCTCCAGCTGTTCCGGCGTCATATCAACGCCGACGACAGCGCCATCTTCTCCCACCAGTCTCGACAGGACATAGCAGTCACGACCGGAACCACTGCCAAGATCCAGGATATGGCAGCCTTTGAGTTGCTGCGGCGCAATCAGGCCACAGCCGTAGTAGCGGGTCAGCACTTCATCGTGAATGTCGCTCAGTGCCGCACGGATATAGGCGGGTAATTCCGCGCCTGTGCAGCAGGCGTTGGTCTTGAGGTCGTCGGAGCCCTGAAGCACCTTGCCGTAATAGTCTTTAACCGAGTCGTACATAAACACTACCCCTGTCAGGTACCTGTCTGGACAGATACGAAAAATAGACGGTGATGGTTTCAACGATAAGGGACGTGAAGCCGGAGATAAAGCAGAGAGCGTAAGGTAACTGCCGATGAAAGGAAAAGTATTGAGCAGTATCTATTAAAAGCCAGCCCGCTGCACGGGCTAGCGAACGTCTATGTCAGGGATAAAAGCGTATTATGGGCATGTCTTGCCGGATACCGCGGGCATATTGCAGATGGTGCAGCAATCTTTACCCCCCATGACAGCCACGCACGTATTGCACCAGGCAAACAGGATCCAGAGTGCAGCACATCCGCCGCTGCAGTCGCAGCAGACAGCGTGCATGGGATAACGCCCCAGGTCTACCGTGGGCAAGTGCCAGGTTTTGAAAACAAACGTTACCTGTTGCAGCGTCTGCCCAGGTATTGATGTCAATGGTTTTTTGAAGGTAAAGCGCATATTCCCGTTACTGCTGCTGACATGCGTGACTTGATCATGAATGGTGAGGGTTTGCTGACGGTTGTCTTGTTTAAACGTTAGCTCGATAGCAGACAATATGGGGCTGTTTTTAAACCCTTTGTCCAATGTATTCGCAAAGGAGGGCAAGTCGCTGAGATCAATACCTGCCAGACTATTCAGATGTTCTTGCTTCATATCTCCCAGCCAGTCTATAACGGGCGCAGTGAATGTGAGCGTTTTACTGCCATCAAACAGTGCAGATGGTGAGGTGATATAAAACCCTCGGCCTTCCATTTCCACCATCTGATTGCCGGCAACCGGTTTATCGGAATGGGCATAAGTCGTTGAGCAAAAGATAGGGATAAGCAGGAAACAAAGCCTCAACTTCATGATCAGGGACCTCTGAAGATAACGGCGGGTTTTCAGTAACCGCTATTCAAAAGGGAAGCTGCTGATAGGTAAAAACGCAGAATGCAGCCAGAAATTAACAGCATCCCAAGCATAGAAAGATTGACACGCTCTTATGAGAATCATTTGAGCTAAAGAATCCTGCACAGCAGGTTATTGCAGAGAGTAAAGCGACTTTACCCTCTGCAGGAGGGTGGGGCATCAGGCGCTCGCGTGTTCAGCGTGAGGGTGTGTCACATCCATACGGCCCACTTCCTGGTCAATGAAGAACAGGCCCTTGCCTTCCATGCCGATCATTTCCACTTTATCCAGAATCGATTTGAACAGTTTTTCTTCTTCATGCTGTTCACCTACGTACCACTGGAGGAAGTTGAATGTGGAGTAATCCTGTTCGGTAAAGGCGGTATGGGCCAGTTCGTTGATCTTGCGGGTCACCAGGCACTCGTGCTCATAGGTATTGCGGAATACGTCTGCAATATTCTCAAATGAGACCGGCGGTGCACTGATTTCTCCCACCTGGGCCATGGCGCCTGTTTCGTTCACATAGTTGAACAGGCGGTGCATATGGGTCATTTCTTCTGCTGCATGTGAGCGAAGGAATTTGGCGCTGCCCTCGAACCCGTGGAATTCACACCATGCACTCATCTGCAGATACAGGTTGGATGAGTAGAACTCCAGGTTAATCTGCTCATTCAGGCGGCTAATCATCGTTTCACTGAGCATGGTACGGCCTCTCTTATGTCATGGAGGCCTGATTATAAGAGAAGAACCAACAGATAACTTGCCAGATATCAAGGCTACTGATTTATCAGGCAATTGGCAGACCCTGCACTAGATTTAAGGATACGTATCGGAAAAACAGCCTACATCGGACAGGGATGACATGAAACGGATGTCTGCGCTCTTCAAAAAAATGATGCCTGAAGCCAGGCCGCTCACTGATTACGAGCATGGTATGGATGAAAGGGAGATGTCTGGAGACCGTGATAACAGGGCCTTTGTTCATCAGGACGAATTTGTTGCAGACAATTTCCTTCAGGATGTGGGTGATAATGATTTGTTCTTCCTCGGTGAGGACGCACCGGGTCTTAGTGACAAGCGCTATGAGGAGCTGATCCAGGAGCGACAACCCCTTTGTCAGCTGGTGGGGGAAGATCGGGAAGTTGTGGTCTGCGTCTTAACCCCGGTACTGATAGAGAAAGGCTATCGTCCGGTTGTTGCCGAAGGGTGTGTTGCTCAATTGCTGCAGGAGCATAACAGCCTGACGGTGGCTGAATTGGCCACTGTGATTGACCAGTTTGATGACAATGAGCATGAGGCGATGGCGCCGGGAGATCTATCCATCGAAGAAATATCAGAGGATGAGGTAGTATTGCCTGAGCCGGCTGCCGTCTTATCTGACCCACTGTCTAATAAGGCAATACCCAGCCTGCACCAAAGGAAATTGGCAGTCGTATCGCCAGTATGCAGCTTGAATAGTGCAAGTGATGGATACCTGGCGGTTCAGGCAACTAGAAATCTCAAGCAAGGTGAGCGGATGATTGTCATTGTCGATGGTCCTTTGCTGATCCTTCAATCGTGTGCAGAGCTGGAGTGTGTCCTGCCACCAGAGTTATTAAGCCGAGTGGCGGATAGAATCAGTGATCAGGAATAAAGCGTCGGTTCTGTTTGTGCTTACCGAAGATATCAACACGTTGCCTTACGAGACAAAGTTCACCACGATCATTCATCCTTCAGCTGTTGTTTTCGCCAGTCTGACGTTGACCGAAGGGACAATTATTTCTGCCGGTACAATCCTGAACTGTAATATTGTGATTGGCTTCCATGCTCATTTGAATTTACATACGACGATTAATCATGCCTGCCAGATTGTTGATTATTCTGCTTCAGCACTGGCCGTGAATATCGGTGGCAATTGCTGTCTTGGGGATGGCGTTTATTTAGGTGCTAATGCGGAAAATTACCAGAAGTGATCAATATGTGATGATGTAACGATTGGAATGGGCAGTGATGCCGTTAAAAATATTAAGAATCCAAGGCGCTCTATAGGTAATCCGCTCAGTAAAATACGTGATTAAAATTTTTTGATAGAGTAATGTTGCAATAATTCTATAGAAGCCAGTAAAGGATTTGATAGTATGCTTTTTGTGGAAAACTGGGCAACAGATTAGCCATTACCCACAAATATCACGTTTTTATAATTTATAGGTAATCTCCGATTTTATAATCCATCGGTAAACAATGTTCCGTCCTTGTAACGATAAGTGATGCCGAAGGGAGGACGCTCATCTTGATCGGTTAAGTTGAACAGCCATGAAATATCATTGTTATCAATCACTGCTCTAATAAATGGAGGAAGGAGATGAACGTAGTCATTGCCTTGATACCGATTGATATATTTTGCAATCTTGTTCAGTGATAGTTGGCAGGTTGGCGGTAAAACAGGTCTTAGATCATTCTCTGATACCGGATTAAGTTTGGTTAGTATTTCTAAAAGTCGAGTAGGCTTAGGGCTGCTTTCAAGGGTTATGTGTATCGTTCTAAAGATGCTAGTGTATATTCTATCGATCGTTTCCCATCCAGAGTGGTCAATATCAAATTTAACTTTGTGGAGAACATAAAACATTAACAACATTTTAGCCGTAATGGTTGGCCTGTTAGGCTGTTTCAATAGAGAGCTGGGTTTTTTGTTAAGATCGTTTAATGAGTCTACCCAATCTTCAAACATATCAAGCTGGTGAGAATTGCTCCAGGCATCTTGTTTGCATATTTTGCAGTATGTTATTTTTCTGATTTTTTTGTAATGTTCTTTCATTTTTTCTGGAGAAAAAGTATAGATTTTTATTTTTGTTTTAGTCGTTGGTATTTTTTGGCTTTCAAGGATTACTGTAGAGCCAGGTGCAAGATGATCTGGCTTGATAATCGTAAGTTTCCATGTGTCTTCTAAGGAACCTGCGATTAAGTCCCCAATAATAAGCTAATCTCCACTCAGCCTTTGCCGGAGATCAGTCATGGACCAACAGCTCAGCTTTTCTGACGCTGAATTCACTCAAAAGCGTCGCCAGACCCGCAAAGAAATATTCCTTGCCCGTATGGATAAACTGATTCCCTGGCATCGTCTTGAGACAATTATTGAACCTCATTACCCCAAACCCGGTAATGGGCGTAGACCGTACCCGTTATCCACCATGCTCCGGATACACTGCCTTCAACAATGGTACAGCCTCAGTGATCCGGCCATGGAAGATGCCCTTTATGAAATTGCGTCCATGCGATTATTTGCCGGATTATCTCTGGATAAAGCAATTCCTGATCGCACAACCATTATGAACTTTCGACACCTGCTGGAGGCTCACAATCTGGCTCGGGCTATTTTCACGGACGTAAACCAATGGCTGACAGAGTCTGGTATCGTTTTGAAAGAAGGCTCTCTGGTCGATGCCACGATCATCGAAGCTCCGACATCCACAAAGAATCAGACGGGGCAGCGAGATCCCCAAATGCACCAGACCAGAAAGGGTAACCAGTGGTATTTCGGAATGAAGGCGCATATTGGTGTCGATGCCCGTACAGGTTTGACTCATAGTCTGGCGACAACAGCCGCCAATGAACATGACCTTAATCAAGCCAGTAACCTGTTGCACGGTGATGAACAGTTTGTCTTTGCCGATGCCGGCTACAGAGGAGCCGAGAAGCGAAAAGCGCTCAATACAGACGCTGTACAGTGGCATATAGCCGAACAACCAGGCAAGTTAAAGAGACTCAGGAAACACCCTCGAATCAATAAAGTCATTTTGAAAACGGAATACCTGAAAGCCAGCATTCGAGCCAAGGTGGAACATCCCTTCAGAATCATCAAATGCCAGTTTGGATTTATCAAAGCCCGTTATCGGGGACTTCGGAAAAATGATGGCAAACTGGCGATGTTATTCGCTCTGGCAAACATGGTTAGACTGGACCAAATGATCCGGGCACAGGGTTAATGTATCCGAAAGCCGGACAACCGGCTTCAATGGTAAGAAACTGAGTAATTTTCAGGCTGGATAATAGTGAATTAATGACTTTTCATTCACTGTGTTTCTTTAACGTCACTTGCTCGCAGGTTCCCTAACAAATCACCATGAGGGATTGCAGCTACGTTTTTATCTTGAGTAATATTCTTTATCTCTTTCTGGGTAATCGAATTGTTATCATCAATGGTATGAATGAAATATGAATCGTTTTCTTTTTTTACAAATGTTCGAGGTAAGTAAACAGGGCTGGTTGGTTCTTTGTCTACATCGACACGCCTTCTCACAATGGTGTATTCAGAACTGGGTACGAAATGAACACTTTCGTTTTCACTGCTTTCAAAGGCACTAGCGCTATCTTCAGAATCACTGCCGACACTACACACTGAAAAACTATCCCATTGGTCTGGGTCAGCAAACTTAACGGTATGTCGTGCAAGTTTCGCTTTTGCGCGCTCAGTGTCAGTATGATAATCAGTTACTTTTAAAATACCGCGAGCTGCTATTGATGAAGTAGCCATTATTTAACCTGTATAATCAAAAAACGGGTAGGTTATTGATGTCGTGGTTATATGGCCATGACAAGAAGAAAAGTAGTGCTAACTTAAGAATAAATCGTCTTATACCATGACCGTTTTCGTTTGGGACATGCCTTGTCAAAAGACAAGGCTGACCGCTTTCTCCGCTTGCTCACTGGCGCAGTGATTCAAAAGCTGAGTGAGGCTTTCCCCATTACTGTCGCAGATCCACGCTTCTTGCTCTTCATTAAAATCAAAATGAAACCCGCCGCTTTTCGCTGCAAGCCATAGCTGGCGCATAACGCCCTGACGGCTAAGGATAATCTTGCTGTCGTTCTCGAAGGTCAGGGTCAGGATGCCGGCGGAGGTTTCATAGTCGATATCCAGTCCGCTGTCTTCAATGGCATCTTCAATAGCGACCATCAGGTCATCCAGCCGGTGGTTGAAGGCATTTTCGCTCATCATGGTGAGGGCTCCACTAATCGTCCGGCACTGAACCGGCCACAGTCATCATAACAGGCCGGTTGTCCGGCAAATCAGCGGGCAAACTTAACCGCTTGTCGTACTGCTGGCAATGCCTGTCCACACCGCAGTGTCACAGGTATACTTGCCGGTTAATACCGATATTCATGTACAGGAGTCCTCAATGAAACGCGTAATGGTGCTGGCGATCCTGGGATTCATGCTCTCAGCCTGTGGTCAGAAAGGCCCGCTTTACCTGCCGGAAGCGTCCCAGTCTTTGCAGGCCGGTGCGTCGGTGGAGGACAATGTAACGCTGCGGGGGGAGTAGCCGTTTCATGAGCCCATTTACCTATAAGAATGGCGAACTCTACGCCGAGGGTGTGCCGGTCAGCGCGATTGCCGAGGCGGTTGGTACACCGGTCTATATCTATTCACGTGATGAACTGGAAGCCCGTTACCTCGCCTATGCCCAGACGCTGGAAGGTATGCCCGGGATGATCTGCTACGCGGTCAAGGCCAATGGCAACCTGGCGGTGCTGAATGTGCTGGCCCGATTGGGCGCCGGATTTGATATCGTGTCAGTCGGCGAGCTGGAAAAGGTTATCGCTGCCGGTGGTGATCCGGCGCGGGTGGTGTTCTCCGGTGTGGGCAAGCGGGCTGATGAACTGGCCCGGGCGCTGGAAGCCGGTGTGTATTGCTTCAATGTGGAATCTGAACCGGAACTGGAACGACTGCAGGCGGTAGCCGCAGACGCTGGCAAGGTGGCCCGCATTTCACTGCGTGTCAATCCGGATGTTGATGCCAGGACCCATCCTTATATTTCGACCGGCTTGAAAGAGAACAAGTTTGGCATTGCCATTGAACGGGCTGAGGCGGTGTATGAAAAGGCCGCCGCCATGCCCAATCTTGATGTCAGTGGTGTGGACTGCCATATCGGTTCCCAGCTCACCACCATCGCGCCATTCCTGGATGCGTTGGATCTGCTGCTCGGGTTGATTGACCGTCTGGCTGAGAAAGGTATCACCATTCGTCACCTGGACCTTGGCGGTGGTCTAGGTATTACCTATCAGAACGAAGAGCCGCCGGCACCGGACGTTTATCTGGCCGCTGTTCGCGATCGTCTGGGCGACCGCAATCTGGAACTGATCCTGGAACCCGGTCGTTCCATCGCCGGCAATGCAGGCATCCTGCTGACCCGGGTTGAAATGCTCAAGCATACTGAACACAAGCAGTTTGCCATTGTGGATGCGGCGATGAATGACCTGATCCGGCCTTCTCTCTATGGCGGCTGGCATGATATCCAGCCGGTCAAACTGAATGATGGCGAAGCTCAGTGCTACGACATTGTTGGTCCGGTCTGCGAAAGCACGGATTTCCTGGGCAAGGAGCGTATGCTCAGCCTGGCGGAAGGTGACCTGCTGGCGATCCATTCGGCCGGCGCCTACTGTATGGGAATGGCGTCCAATTACAATGTGCGCTGCCGACCGCCGGAAGTTATGGTCGATGGCGAGGCGTACCACGTGGTGCGTCAGAGGGAAACACTGGAAGCACTGCTGGCGGCGGAGTCTCTGCTGCCCTGAAGGGGACCTTATGCTGTTACGGTTTACAAAGATGCACGGACTGGGCAATGACTTCATGGTGGTCGACATGGTCACCCAGAGCGTGCGTCTGTCCCCTGAACAGATCCGTGACCTGGCGGACCGGCGCTTTGGCATCGGTTTCGACCAGTTGCTGCTGGTGGAACCACCCGGCCGGCCGGAGATGGATTTTCGCTACCGGATCTTCAATGCCGATGGCGGTGAAGTTGAACAGTGTGGGAATGGCGCGCGCTGTTTTGCGCGCTTTGTCCGCGACAAGAAGCTGACCGTCAAGGAACTGATCCGGGTCGAAACCGCCAGGGGCAATATTGAACTTCGGGTCGAAAAGAATGGTGATATTACCGTCAATATGGGGGAGCCGATCCTTGACCCCTGGGATATCCCCTTCAAAACGGACCGGCAGGCGATCACCTATAACCTGGAAGTGGACGGACGGGAGCTGGAGATTGCGGCGGTTTCCATGGGCAATCCCCATGCGGTACTGCAGGTCGAGGATGTGGACAGTGCGCCTGTCGAAAAGCTCGGCCCGGTGATCCAGCGGCATGTCCGTTTCCCTGAGCGATGTAATGCCGGCTTCATGGAAATCGTTAACCCTGCTGAGATTCGTCTGCGCGTCTATGAGCGTGGTGTTGGCGAAACGCTGGCCTGTGGTACCGGTGCTTGTGCAGCCGTCGTGGCAGGTCGGTTACGGGGGATGCTGGAAGAAACTGTGATGGTCACATTACCCGGTGGCTCACTGTCCATTACCTGGAAAGGTGAAGGGTATCCAGTCATGATGACGGGGCCTGCCTCGCGGGTCTATGAAGGACAGACGCGCGTATAGGTTGTATACAGCCGTGTTGTACAGGTATCTGCACACTGCCGGGCAAATACAATAACAACCATGTCTGGCAGGGGTGTTTGTTGTAACGACTGACGAGGTCGTTATGCCAATCCCGGTTTAATCCGTATACATTCAATGGCCTTGTCGGAATCGGCCGAAGATTTTTAAGCAGTCGAAGGTTTCAGGGATGCGCCGGTTTCGCCAAGGATCCTGTTGATTACTTATTTATTCTTTTTTAACGGTGATTGATCTTGGCGATGTTTTGACAACTCATTCTGCTGGATCGTTGTCAGCGAAACTCGCCACGTTGTCAGTGCGCGATATCAACACTTTGTTATGCTCACTGCGCAATTTATACAACGGAGGTGAAGGGATAATGGCGCAGGATAGCGAGACTCTGACTCAGGGGATAAAGTACGACGATACTCACAAGGTTGCCGTATTGATACAGGAAGTGGCCCGCTTGCTGTTGGATGAACGGCAGCAGTTTAGCCAGCGGGTGGAAAAGCATTTCCGCCAGCTGGAGCAACGTATGATTCAGTTGGAGCAGGGCATGACGCCTTCAAACGATCCACGCAACCAGCCAACGCTGCGATTTGATCAACTGGAAAACCGTCTGGATCAGCAGATTGAGCGACTTAACCGGTTGGAGAAATTGTTGTTTCGGATTGATCAGCGCTTTGCCATGCTGGAGCAGTTATTGACCCAAACACTGGTGCGCTAATCAGTCTGGGGTTTACTGTATGTTGTTGTAATTCCATTAGCTTATTCCTTGTCCTGTAAGATGACAGACTCTCTGCTAAATGAGCAACAATCATTGCAGCAGAGACTATAGTGTGTAGCAAGTTGATCGGTTGTCTGCTGTTTGTATTCGTAGTTGTATGATTGACGGAATGCTAGGAAGATTGCATTTGTGTTTAGAGACGAAATGTCGTTCAAGGCTTTATCAAGGATTGCTTATTTCTAAATTCTACAACAGTGCAAAAATTATCAATCGTCAGTATGATTTTCCCTGATCATTACGGTTAGGCATACGGGATCATCCATGGACAAACAGGGGCGGCAGAAGTCAGCCACGGGGCTGATGGCTGACGAGGTAGCAGATTACCTCAAACAGAATCCGGACTATTTTCATCATCGGGATGACCTGCTGGCCGAACTCTCTATTCCCCATCAGCGTGGCGACACCATCTCTCTGGTTGAGCGACAGGTGACACTGTTACGTGAACGCAATAATGAATTAACTCTGCGGCTGGGCAGTCTGGTGACAATTGCCCGTGATAACGACCAGTTGTTTGAACAGTGTCGTCGGCTGCTGTTGGCGCTGATGGAGTCCGATACGCTGGATCAGGTGGCGGATACCCTTGAAGACAGTCTGTTGCACGATTTTCAGATTGATTACTGCAGCTTTATCCTGATCAGTGATCGCCCCCTGGAAACCCGGGTCCGAGTCTGCCGCGAGCGGGATCTCAGCGGGCATGTTCGAGATCTGCTAAGCCGCAATATGCAGGGCAACCGTACGGTCTGTGGACGGCTGCGTGCCGATGAAGCGGCTTTCCTTTTTCACGGTCATGCCAGCATGATCGCATCAGCGGCTGTAACACCGCTTCATTATCACGAACGGCTGGGTATCCTGGCACTGGGTAGCCGACAGACTGTGCAGTTCCGAGCCGGTGTCGATACGTTGTTTGTTCGCTTTATCGCGGATGCATTGGGGCGCATCCTTGGGCGGCTGATGTGAGTGCATCGGACAAGGGCTCAGACAACCTGCCCAGTAAAAACGTACACACTGCCAATAACGAAAATCCATCGGAAAACAAACCATCGTCATCGGCCATGAACCAGGCAGTTGACGCTTATCTTAGTTTTCTGCGCTATGAAAAAGGCCTTGCCGCAAACACCTGTGCGGCCTATCAGCGTGATATTCAGAAACTCTCGCTGTTGGCTACCGGGCTGGTCATCGAAAAGTGGCCCGCACTGACTGCAGAACACCTGCGTCGTTGCCTGGCGGCACTGAACCGAGAAGGCTTATCCCCCAGAAGTCTGCATCGCTGGTTATCTGCCGTACGACAGTTTTTCGATTTCCTGATGCGCGAAGGTATCTGCCACAGTAATCCGGGGTTGCAGGTACAGGCCCCGAAACGACCGAAGAAATTGCCGGATACCCTGGATACGGATCAGCTTGCCGGTGTGCTGGATGCTACACCAGACTCTCCGCTGTCGATCAGGGACCATGCCATGATGGAGTTGTTCTACTCCTCCGGCTTACGGCTTGCAGAACTGGTGGCTCTGGACCTGGTGGACCTGGATCTTGATGAAGGTGTGGTGCGTGTTGTCGGAAAAGGCAGCAAGGAGCGGATCGTGCCGGTCGGCAGTAAAGCCCGAAACGCGATTCAGCAGTGGTTGACGGTGCGTCGGGACATGGCGCAGGATGGAGAAAACGCCGTATTTATTGCCCGTGGGGGCCAACGGATCAGCCGACGTCAGGTGCAGGTTCGGGTGAAAGCATGGGGATTGCAGCAGGGGCTGGATGGCAACCTGCATCCGCACAAACTCAGGCACTCTTTTGCCAGCCATTTGCTGGAATCCAGTGGCGAGTTGCGGGCCGTGCAGGAACTGCTGGGACATAGCGATATTTCCACGACACAGATCTACACTCACCTAGATTTTCAGCACCTGGCAAACGTCTATGACCGGGCACACCCGCGAGCACGGAAGAAGGACGACGAATGACTCTTAAGCTGATTACCTTCGATCTGGACGATACCTTGTGGGACAACCTGGTCGTCATCAAGGAAGCCGTACGCCAATGCTATAGCTGGCTGTTGGACAACTACCCCAAGTTGGCAGAGCATTATGATCTTGAAGGGTTGGATACCCTGAAAAACCGCTTTCGTGAACAGTACCCGGAGTTCCGGCATCAGGTCAGTCGTGCCCGTATCATTGGCATGGAGATAGCGCTGGAAGAGGCGGGCTACGATCGTGAAGAGGTTGTCGCCGGTGCTGAGGCCGCCTTTGAGATTTTCAGTCAGTGGCGGCGGCGTATTGCTTATTACCCCGGTGTATTGGAAACACTGGAATATCTGCATGAGCACTACACACTAGCGGCGCTGACCAATGGCAATATTGAAATGGCTAACCTGCAGATTGAGCACTTCTTTGATTTTGTCCTGAAAGCCGAGGATATCAACAGCAGCAAGCCTGATCCGCTGATGTATCAGCTGGCTATGGAACAGGCTGATGTGACGGCTGACGAAATGCTGCATATAGGCGACAGTCCGAAGAACGATGTTCTGGCTGCCAAACAACTGGGTATTCATACGGTCTGGTTTAATCCACAGGATGAAACCTGGGCGCACGATATGCGTCCGGATTATGTCATCAAGTCGATTTCTGAACTGCGCAATATCGTCACGCCCAGCGGTCTGATCAATCATTAAGTACCGGTACAAAATAATCCCATGTTTTCTCACTCCATCAGCCAACAGAACGTGGGCTGATAGACTGAGCAAATATGGAGATGGGGCGTTACTATTTTTCTTTTAAACTTCGGTGGGCGTTTATTGCTTTTCCAGCCCCTGTTCCCAGAAAGCAATTTCCATACGGGTGGCATCGCGGAAAATCCGGTCAAGTTTACGACCCTGCTGGCTGTCTACAGGAATCTCTTTCATCATCGTGTCCAGTGACCGGATTTCATCCATAGCCAGTTGCTGAAAGGTTTCACCGGCATACATATCGATCCAGGCGATGTAGGGATTGTTCTCCCGGGCCGTAAACGATTGTTGCGGTAGCCAGGCGCCGATCTCGGCGTAACCCAATGCACAGGGCGCCAGCGCGACATAGAGTTCCGTCAGGCTGCCGGACTGGCCGATATCCAGCACCAGCCGGGTATAGGCGACGGTGCCACTGTCTTCCTCAATATTCTCCAGATCCTGTTCCGAAATACCCCATTCCTGGCAGTAAGCGACATGCAGGCTGGTTTCATGCTCCAGCAGGCCGGTCAGTGCTGACAAAGGGCGATGCATGGCAGAAAAACTGTCGCATTTATAAATTGCCAGCGCATAGGCGCGTGCAAAGTGTTTCAGAAAAAGATAATCCTGAATCAGGTAGTGCCTGAATGCGTTGTCAGGTAATGTTCCGTCGCCCAGCTGTCGGACAAAGCGGTGTTGGGTGTATTCCTGCCAGAGGGATTGATTGGCGGTGATCAGGTCAGAAACATTCATGGTGGGAGTCAATGGCCAGCAATGGATTTGCCCGAAATCCTAGCCATGAACTGGTTGAATTGCACGGATTAATATAGGAGGACATGGCCGGTTTGTCGTTGGAGACAAACCGGCTGGTGCCTTATATGACTTCTGCGCTCAGTGCCTCACTGCGGCTGTCGGCAGACGTATGACGTGAGTTGTCATTATCACTGTCTTGTGAGGGGGCAGACGGCGCCTGTGTTTTACTAAAGGCGTAGTAGAGCACACCTCCCAGCAGGGAGCCGGTAAACCAGCCATAGTTGTAAAACCACATCATAGACTGGCTGATGATTGCCGTAACGGTCAGGGCGACCGGAATGGTAAAAGCGAGCATGGCTGCCGGATTGACCAATGGGTAGCGCCCCCCCTGACGATACAGATCCACCAAATTTAACTGCTGTTTCTTGATAATGAAGTAATCCACGATCATGATCCCGGCAATCGGTCCCAGCAGGCTGGAATAACCCAGTAGCCAGCCGGTATACAGGGCTTCAACACTGGTTGTTGAAGTGATCAAATCCAGCTTTCGTAGAAGCTCCCATCCCATCAGCAGGATGCCCACCAGACCGGTCAGCAGAACCCCACGTTTTCCATCAATCAGTTTCGGGGCGATGTTCTGGAAATCGTTGGTCGGTGACACAATATTTGCAGCGGTATTGGTGGAGATGGTGGCAATAATGATCATCAGCATCGCTATAACGACCACTGCCGTGTTATCGATTTTTCCAATCAGGCTGACCGGATCGGAAATGGTCTGGCCAACCAGAGTGTGCGAAGCTGCTGTCAGTACTACGCCCAGTGCCGCAAAGAAAAACATGGTTAATGGCAGTCCCAGTGCCTGACCCAGAAGCTGGTCTTTTTGAGAACGTACAAAACGACTGAAGTCAGGAATGTTCAGGGAGAGGGTGGCCCAGAATCCAACCATGGCGGTCAGCCCACCGAAGAAATATCCCCAGACACTGTCGCCTTCCGGACGGTTGGCAGGCGTTGCGAACAAGGCGGCAACATCGATTTTGGGCAGTGCCCAGATCATCAGACCAATACCCACAATCAGCAGCAGGGGGGCGGAAAAACTTTCCAGCTTGCGTATTGCTTCAGAGCCACGAATGACAACGTAAAGGTTTAATGCTAGAAACAGAAAGAAACCAATGACTTCACCGGTTCCGCCAAGCGAGGCCCAGCTGTCAGACAATGCTGACAACATCAGGTGGATAGCCAGTCCACCAAACAGGGTCTGGATACCGAACCATCCACAGGCAACAACGGCACGTATCAGGCAGGGAAGGTTGGAACCCCGCAGGCCAAACGACGAACGCAGGACAACCGGAAACGGAATACCGTAGCGGGTACCGCTGAAGGCATTAAGCATCAGGGGAATCAAAACAATGATATTAGCCAGCAGGATAGTCAGCAGCGCTTCGGTGACGGACAAGCCAAAGTAGGCGGTTAACACCCCACCCAATGTATACGTCGGTACACAGATGGCCATACCCACCCACAGGGAGGCGACATGACTGGTTTTCCAGGTACGTTCTTCTAGGCGGGTGGGTGCAATATCATCGTTAAATAACGGGCTTTTCTTTATATCCTCGCCAACCTCTAATTCAAAAAAATCACCACGTGCTTTCATGGATGATCGCTGCTCGCTCATGACTGCCTCCCTTGTCATTCATTATTCTGTGGGTAGCGGGTTAACCGTTGTCAGTCCGTTCCGGCATAAGGATTCTGTGGGTGTTGCGTCCAGTTAAGATAGGGCTTGCCGGTATCCTGGGCAACCATGGTAATGCAGTTTTCCACCGGGCAGGTTATCTGACACAGGTTACAGCCCACGCACTCGGTTTCAATAACCGAAAAGTTACGGATACCATCATCCCCGGTATAGCGTATCGCCTGGTGAGACGTATCTTCACAGGCGGCATAACAGCGCCCGCAACCGATGCATTGGGCCGGATCAATGTGGGCAATGGTTTTGTAATTCAGATCCAGGTATTGCCAGGAGGTTTGGTTGGGCAGGGCCTGTCCACGAAAATCCTCAATAGACTGGTACCCTTTGTCGTCCATCCAGCGGCTCAGGCCGTCAATCATGTCATCAACGATACGGAATCCGTACAGCATGGCTGCAGTACAGACCTGCACATTGGCCGCACCAAGGGCAATAAATTCAGCTGCATCGCGCCAGCTGTTGACGCCGCCGATACCGGAGACGGGCAGATGGGCCGTTTCGGGGTCAAGACCCATCTGTGACACCATGTTCAGTGCAATGGGTTTGACGGCCGGGCCGCAGTAACCACCGTTGGTTGACTGTCCGCCAACTGCCGGCGCGCTGACCATGGTGTCCAGGTCAATATGGGTAATCGAATTGATGGTGTTGATCAGGGAAACGGCGTCTGCACCACCGGCCTTGGCAGCACGGGCCGAGAGTCGTATATCCGTGATATTGGGGGTCAGTTTGACCACCACGGGCAGACGGGTATGTTTTTTGGCCCACCGGGTCACCATCGTCACATAATCGGGTACTTGGCCAACCGCGGAACCCATACCGCGCTCGGGCATGCCATGGGGACAGCCGAAGTTAAGCTCGACACCGTCAGCGCCGGTGGCTTCGACCCGCTTGAGCATATGCTGCCAGACCTCTTCCTCGCAGGGCACCATCAGGGACACAATCAATCCACGATCAGGCCAGTCCCGCTTGACCTGAGTAATCTCATCCAGATTGACCTGCAACGAGCGATCGGTGATGAGTTCGATGTTGTTGATGCCGATGACTTGTCGATCCGGACCGTAGTGGGCTGAATACCGTGAGGCGACATTGACGATAGGTGGGTCTTCGCCGAGTGTTTTCCACACGACACCACCCCAACCCGCCTCATAGGCACGGACGACATTGTACGCCTTGTCAGTCGGTGGTGCGGATGCCAGCCAGAACGGGTTAGGAGACTCAATGCCAAGAAAACGGGTGGTTAAATCGGCCATTATCATTGCCCCTCCTGCGCTTTCAGGTCCTGATCAATTGCCTGGGCTGCCAGTTTGCCGTGTTGTACTGCCACAACCGCCAGGTCATCATCGCGATCCACACAGTCACCTCCGGCATACACGTTTTTCAGCGATGTTCTGAACTGATCATCCACATCAATTCGTCCATTGGACAGCTGTAGTATTTCATCATCCCCAAACGGCTCTGGGATGAATGCCTGTCCTGTTGCCTTGAATACCATGTCTGCGGACAAGGTGAAGTATTCTCCCATGCCCGAGAGGTTACCCTGGTCATCAGTATGGGTGCGTTCGAATTCAATACCGATCACGGCATCATTGTTGTTGTGCAGGACACGAGCAGGTCTGGCGTGATAGTGCAGTGTGACACCATGGTCTTTGGCGACATGCTGTTCATGGTCCGTTGCCGACATGTGTTGTGCATCACGGCGGTAAACCATCGTGACTTCCTCGGCGCCCAGTTGCTTGCTTTGCGTAGCGATATCCACCGCAGTATTGCCGGCGCCAATCACAACGACACGTCGTCCTACGGGTAGTTTCTCCAGCTCATCGCTCTGGCGCAGGTCTGCAATGTAATCGACGGCGTTACGTACAGCATCACAGCCTTCACCATCAATGTTCAGGTGATTGACGGCCTGCAGGCCTGCGGCGATGAATACGGCATCATATTCCCTGCGCAGTTCAGGCAGTGAAATATCCTGTCCGATGGCTGTGCCACAGTGGAGTTCAATGCCCCCAATACCCATGAGGTACTTGATCTCTTCATCGACGGCTTCCTGTGACAGCTTGTAGCGGGCGATGCCATAAGTATTCAGGCCGCCGGGCTTGTCAGCCGCTTCAAATATGATGGCATCGTGTCCCTTGATGGCGAGGTGCCAAGCGGCGGAGAGTCCGGCGGGACCTGACCCAATGATGGCAATACGCTTCCCTGTGGAGGCTGCCCGGCTGGCTGGTTGTGCGGACTTGTTGCGTCGGTGATCCAGCGCATGTCGCTGCAGCTGACCAATCAGAACCGGTCGGCATTCCTGTTCATGGTTACGGACACAGGCCTGTTCGCAAAGGATTTCCACCGGGCAGATGCGTGCACAGCTTGCACCCAGAATATTCGAAGCCAGGATCGTGTTGGCAGCGCCATCAATATTTCCGGTATTGATGCCGCGGATAAAACCGGGAATATCAATGCCTGTCGGGCAGGCATTGATGCAGGGCGCATCGTAGCAGAACAGGCAACGCGCACTTTCGGCCTGTGCCTGCAGGTTAGTCAACGGTGGTTTGATGTCGGCGAAGTTGTTGTGGTACTCATCAGCTTCCAGTCGTCCACCGCTGATGTCTGCAAAGGCTTTCATGGGAAGGTTCCTCATATCAGCGTGTTATTATTCTTTGCTTCAGAAGCTATCAGAACACTTCTGTGTTATCACGGTGTTTCAGTTATAGACGCATACTGCCCGGAAGGCATGGATGCAGATAGTGTGCCATTCCTGCGTGCCCGGACAGGAATATTGTTTCCCGCTGGAATTGCGCTGTTATCGTTAAAGAGGAATACTAGAGGCGTGATATATATGGCTGCTGTCGTATCAATATTGGTTGATCGTTGTGCAGCCGGAGCATCAAGCATCCTGTTACGGGGCATGAAGCATGGATACCAGCACAATTACAAAAAAAAGCGGGGTTCTGCCTGTACCGAAGACGGCACACAAGGCGGCCATCCGGGAAGCGAATGTTCGAAAAATCCTGGTTGCGGCCACCCAATGTTTTGCCGCTAATGGTTATAAGGGAACCAGTACCGGCGACATTGCCCGCTTGGTCAACCTGCCTAAATCCAATGTGCATTATTATTTCCCTTCCAAGCAGGATCTCTACCTTGAAGTACTGAAGACAACAGCGGAAGCCTGGATGCAGGATGCGGATGTCTTTCTCTCAGAACACGATCCTGCACAGTCCCTGATGCACTATATCACCCAGAAATGCTGCGCCAGCCTGGAGAATCCTGAAGGTTCCCGTCTCTGGGCTTATGAAGTGATCAGCGGTGCGCCGTTTGTCAGTGACTACATTACCAGCGAGGTAAAGCCTTGGCTGGATCAGTGCGTTGCGGTGATAGACCAGTGGCAGCGGGATAAACTGATTGAACCCGTAGATGGCCGACAACTGATGTACATGATCTGGGCCAGTACCCAGCATTTTGCGGATTTTGCCGCGCAGATTAAATTGCTGGGGGAGAGTGGGCAGCCTTGGGAATCTCAGGTTCAGGATGGATATCGTACACTGGTAACCACACTCTTGCGGGGATTGGGGTTGCCGGTGCCAGAGACCATTCCTGCTCTCAACATCTGAGGCCGGGCAACAGGGTGTTAACGGTTGCCCGGATTTTGTTAGCTAGCCTCTACCGGCTGACCGCCTGTATCGGATTATTCTCAGCGCGTTTTTTCAGAACGTCATAGACCGGTGGGTAGGCGGGGCGTGTGATGTATCGCCCTCTGCCTGCCCCAGCGTGCAGTTCGCCTTCAGACCATACAATCTCTCCTCGACTAATAGTTGTATTGGCAACACCGGTTACCGTCATGCCTTCGAAAATATTGAAATCGACATTCTGGTGGTGAGTGCGTGCTGAAATGGTGCGACTGGCTGCTGGATCCCAGACCACAATATCGGCATCTGAACCCGGAGCAATCAGGCCTTTTCTCGGGTAGATGTTAAATATCTGTGCGGCGTTGGTTGAAGTGGCGGCCACAAACTCAGACACGGACAGCCGTCCCGTGTTGACGCCCGCATCCCACAGTATGCTCATGCGGTCTTCAATACCGGCGGTGCCATTGGGAATTTTGGTGAAGTCATCCCGCCCCATGGCTTTCTGTTCGTTGCAGAAGCAGCAATGGTCAGTGGCTGTCGTTTGCAGGGTACCGCACTGGAGGGCTTTCCATAATGCATCCTGATGTTCCTTGCTGCGAAATGGTGGACTCATTACATGGGCAGCGGCTTTTTCCCAGTCAGGATCACGATAAACACTGTCATCAATAATCAGGTGACCGGCCAGAACCTCACCAAATGCTTTCATGCCTTTTGACCGGGCATAGGCGATTTCATCCGCGGCATCTTGGGTAGAGACGTGCACAATATAGATGGGCGCTCCCAATGTGGCGGCAATCCTGATGGCGCGGCTGGCGGCTTCTCCTTCAACCAGCGGGGGGCGGGAGAGAGGGTGGGCTTCCGGGCCTGTCAGCCCCTCCCGGAGCAGTTTCTGCTGGAGATGCCAGACCAGTTCGCCATTTTCGGCATGGACTGTGGGGATAGCGCCTAATTGCAGGCAGCGGTTAAAACTGGCTACCAAAATGTCATCCGGCGCCATAATGGCGCCCTTGTAAGCCATGAAATGCTTGAAACTGTTGACGCCATGGTCACGAACCAGTGTACCCATATCCTCATAGACACTGTCATCCCACCAGGTGACCGCGACATGGAATGCGTAATCAGAGGCGGCTTTTTCAGCCCATCCTCGCCATTTATGGAAAGCATCCAGCAGACGTTCGCCGGGCGCAGGGATCACAAAGTCGATAATGCTGGTTGTGCCGCCGGCGAGTCCGGCGCAGGTGCCGGTATAAAAATCCTCACTGGCGACTGTGCCCATAAACGGCAACTGCATATGGGTATGAGGATCAATGCCGCCGGGCATCACATAGCAGCCATCGGCATCGACGATGTCACAACCCGAGGGTGGCTCCAGTGACGCTTCGACGGCGACGATATGGCCGTCTTCACAGAGGACGTCTGCACGGAACGTACGGTCATGGTTGGCGACAGTGCCGCCCTGAATCAAGAGTGTCATGCCAGGTCTCCTTATTCAGGCTGGGTCAGCTGGTGGTACTGGTCGGGGCGGCGATCACGGAAGAATTGCCACTGGTTGCGGGCATCCTGCACCTGTTGCATATCCAGGTCATGAATCAGCAGTTCGTCGTCCGTTTCACTGGCCTGCGCTTCTATGGTGCCCCGGGGATTGACGAAATAGGAGGAACCATAGAACTCGCCAATATTCCAGGGAGACTCAGTTCCGACCCGGTTGATGGCCGCGATGTAGCAGCCATTAGCGGCAGCGGCGGCGGGCTGCTCCAGTTCCCACAGGTATTGGGATAAACCTTTCACGGTTGCTGACGGGTTAAAAATGATTTCAGCGCCGTTAAGTGCCAGTGCTCGCCAGCCTTCCGGAAAGTGACGGTCATAGCAGATATAAACGCCGATTTTTCCGTATCGGGTATCAAATACCGGCCAGCCGGAACCGCCGGGTTTGAAGAAGAACTTCTCCCAGAAACCGGCGACCTGAGGAATATGGGTCTTTCGATATTTGCCCAGGTAACGGCCATCTGCATCAATGACCGCTGCCGTGTTGTAGTAGACGCCGGTCATCGCCTGTTCAAAGAGCGGGACGATAATGACCATTTGGTGTTTTTTGGCGTATTCCTGCATGAGCCTGGTTGTCGGACCATCGGGAACGGCTTCGGCCGCCGCGTACCACCGGGCATCCTGGCTGGGACAGAAGTAGGGTTGGGTAAAGACTTCCTGGAAGCAGAGTATCCTGACGCCGGCATTGCCTGCCTGCTCTATGTAGGGAATGTGTGCCTCCAGCATCACGTCGCGAATCTGTTCCGGTGATTCACGGGTATCTGCTTTCAGGCCCAGTTGGATAAGTCCACAGCGAAGTGTCGACATGGTCTGATCTCCTCATGTTGTCCTTAATGTTCGGATCTCTCAGGCGAGTCCGGTGTGGCTGGTTGCATCAGCCAGCTCTACTGCACAACTTCAGAGCATTGTTTGTTCAATGGTTCTTGAGCGTGTGCCCCTTCCTTGTGTGGGGAGTGAGTGTAGTCAGCGACGTCAGGCCGTGATGGAGCGTGGTTTTTGCGAAATAACGGAATCTGCAGACCTGTCTGTCGAGGCCTTTTCAGGCACGGCGGGTAGAGGCTATGCAGCTACCATGCCATACCTGAATGATTGGTCAGGAAATGTGGGGGAGAGTTATATCAGTTCCACCATTGATAGAAGTGGTGCACCGGACCATGGCCTTTGCCGATTGTCAGGCTGTCTGCATGGGCAATGGCTTCGGCGATATAGTCCTTGGCTGCTTTGACTGCATCAGGCAGGAAGCCCCCCCGGGCCAGAAGGGCAGTAATCGCAGACGATAAGGTGCAACCGGTACCGTGGGTATTCTGGGTCTGAATACGCCGTGAACGCAGATGGTAGATATCAGTGCCATCGAACAGGATATCTGTGCTTTCAGCTTCAGTCAGGTGCCCTCCTTTGACCAGTACCGCCTGGCAACCCAGGGCCATTAATGGCTCAACCATATTTTCCATGTCCGCGGATGTTTCAGGTACCGGGCAGTTGAGCAGAACGGCGGCTTCCATCAGGTTCGGCGTGATCAGGCTGGCCATCGGGATCAGGCGCTCTTTAAGCGTGGCAATCGCCTCATCTTGCAACAACCGGTCACCGCTGGTGGCGACCATGACCGGATCCAGCACGATCTGCTTGTCACGCTGGCTTTCGAGCCCGTCGGCAACGGCGTTGATGCTGTCGGTACGGCTTAACATGCCGATTTTGATGGCCTGCACTGGGATGTCAGAGAACACGGAGTCCATCTGCTGGCGGATGAAGGCGGGTTCGACATCGGCAATGCCTTGCACACCTTGGGTGTTTTGGGCGGTCAGCGCGGTGATGACCGAGCAGCCATACGCGCCCAGTGCAGAGAAAGCCTTGAGATCAGCCTGGATACCGGCGCCGCCGCCGCTGTCAGAACCGGCAATAGTCAGGGCAATGGGTGTTGTCATGGAGGCATCAATCGTGAGTTGTAAAAGGGGCTGGGTAGTGTGGCGCATTTAGGACAGGTTGAAAACCTGCTTCTTTTTGGGGATCGAACGTGGCTGTTACACAGAAAATAGGGATTATTTAAACCATAAAAAAACGGCCTGGCAGCCGTTTGTTTATGGTGATACCTAATGCAGGTTATAAACTCGGACTTTCATTGTAAGAACACCCCAGACAGCGAACGAAGGTCGCCTTGGCAGGTTCCAGAACGAGTTTATCTGCGGCCTGGTTGATATTTCCACCCAGCGCTGAGAAGGGAGAACTGACGATAAAGATCACAGTACCAACAGCCGTTGTGACCAGCAGAAGAGGGCGTGCAAGAACAAGATCTGCGGTCATAGTGAAGAAACCGGGATCTTCATTACGGGCCTGCAGTGTGTTCTTGTTGACTTTCTCCATCTGTACATCACTTTCACTGGCGTGTACTGGCGAGGTAAATAACAGGATAGTTGTCACAAGTGTGCTCAATACTGCGAGAAATCGCTTTTTCATGGGATTGTCGCCTCCCCGGCCCGGATGTGATCGTTATTCAATTTATGTCTCAATTATATCAGTTATCTTGCCCGACGGTATGGATTGTCAAGTTTTCTCAGTCAGAATGAGAGTTCTTTCTGATCTACTGGGTAATTTTCCTCAATGAACTGGATGAGTTTTTCGGAAATGAACTTATGTGCAAGGGTTGTTGGGTGTAAAGCATCAAAGAAAAGCATTCCTTCACAGGACGGTGTGTTAGCTGAATCATGTTTGGGAATCCCTGAGTTATTGATTCTGATATTTTCTTCAAGTGCGTTGTTTTTATGAAATTCAGATGGTTGCGATAAAGGCGGCTTATTGCGCCATTGACTGCCTGAATAGCAGGGGCTTGTTGTGTCCGTAAAACCATAATCGGAGGGCAACATTAGGATTTTGTTAAACATGGTGTAAGCGTCATAAATGCGAATAAATTCAGAGGGAAAGGCTGAAAGCAAGGTATCTTCAATTGATTGGTTATGTAATAGAGTGATTTGATGTAATAGTTCACGATTATCCTCCTGTTCTGCCAGCGGAGTAGATCCGAGGTCGGGTAGGTTTATAACAAGTACGTGTTTCGCGCCCTTGTAACGAATACGCATAATTTCCAGATATAACTCTCGTACGGCTCGAGAGACACTTTCCAGACTGGTCCAGTGATAAGCCATGTAATCATTGCCGCCAAGCCAAATAATAATAAGATCCGTGGGAAGAAATTCATCTTGCTTCAAAAAATGGGAGACTTCCTCACCAAGAAAGGTTATGTAGAGATAGGTGATTGCATGACTGTACTTGCTATAGTCGACGAGGGTCGCCCCCCCTTCAGATAGATTCTTGATGATGAAATGCTTGGCGATGTAATCTGTCCAGACTGGTCCGTTACTGAATCGTCCATACCAGTAGGGAGGAGATACAGGAATTCGATCGTGAAAAAACTCATAGATTCTTCCCTGATCAGAAAGGCTGTCTCCAAATATGACCAGACGTTTTACTTCAGCACTGCATATTCCCGATAAAAATGTGAATATAAATATAAGGACACAGGTTATTCCAAGGTGTTTGATGTGTTGTTGTAGCATCGGGTATTGTCTCCGAACTAACTTTCTCAGGCTTTGTTCAGGAGATAAGGGTAGGTTGAATTATGTGAAATCAGGTGAAAACGTCGTTAAGAAAGTTTGGTAATCATGTGTGGTCATTGGCTATAGTGCTGCCTGATATAGTCATTCAGTGCTTTGGCTGATAGTGCATGGGAATCTTTTGATGGGTGAATGGCATCCATATAAATAAAACCCTTGCATTCAGGCGTTTGGGGCCACAAGTTGATTCGATACTGGGGGGAATAACTGGAGGTTGTTCCCATTCTTTCATGGGTTGCCTGTGTTTCATTGAGTTGTCTGGCTAAATCATGTGACTGACTCCAGGGGATACCAAAATAATCACCGGTATAGCAAGGATCATGTGTGTTGAGGAAACCATACTCTTCGGGGGATGTTGTGAATCTATTAAAGATGCTGGCAGCATCAAAAATCTTAACAAAATTTGGGTCAAATGCTTGCGCAAACAGTGTCTGCATTCGGAGATTATGATATTCCGTAACATCTGTCATCAGTTCTGATAAACCAGCGCCGCTGGCCAGCGGCGCTGTACCCATATCAGGTAGATTGATGGCTAGAATATGCTTGGCTCCCAGACGCTCAAGACGTCTGATTTGTATAATAAGTTCCAGAACAACACGGTCAATATCTTCTCGACGAGTCCAATGGTAGGTAAGGTAATCATTGCCCCCGATCCAGATGATGACCAGATCATCCTGGCGGAAGGAGGATTTGCTGAGAAATTGAGTGATTTCGGTTTCCAGGGAATTGATGAATCGGTACTTAATATCACCACTTAAGAGGGTATAGTCGACGGCTGCGGCTCCACCTTCTGCTTCATTAACTAGTTCGTATTGTTTGGAAAGAATATCTGTCCAAATGGGGCCATTGCTGAATCTACCCTTCCAGTAAGGGGGAGAAATCGGCACGCCGCCATTCGATTTACTATGCAGTTTCCCTTGGTCTGACAGACTGTCACCAAAGATAACCAACCGGTGAATGATCAGATCCTCGCTGGCATGTGCCATCCCTAGAAAGCTCGTTAGTACGATCAGTAATAAGAAAAGTCTTTGCATCCTGTCACGCAATATAGGTGGCTGGTGTCATACACCATTCGACACCTCGTGACAGGTAAGGTTCCCGCGTATTATCTCTGGCATTGGGGGCAAAAGCACGTTGAACGGTTCCCGAGCCTGATTTCTCGGATGGGGGTGCCACAGGTCGTGCAGGGTTCGCCAGCCCTGCCATACATGGCCAGTTCAATTCGAAAATATCCCGGTTTTCCATCACCTCCAACAAAGTCCCTGAGGGTTGTTCCGCCCTGCTCAATTGCCCTGCTGAGCACGTCGCGGATAGCCTGCTCAAGTTGCTGGTAGCGGGCAAGGGATATCCGTCCGGCGGGACGATCCGGGCGGATACCGGCTTTGAAGAGTGCTTCATTAGCGTAGATATTCCCGACACCGACCACGATATGGTTATCCATGATGAAGGTTTTAACAGCCTGTTTACGGTTGCGGGACTGCTGGTACAGGTACTCCCCGGTAAACTGTGGTGACAATGGTTCAGGGCCAAGCGCCTGGATCAGGGGATGGTCGTGAATAGCGTCACGGGTCCACAGCATGGCGCCAAAACGGCGAGGGTCGGTGAGGCGCAACAGGTTGCCGGTCTCCAGCACCAGGTCAATATGGTCGTGTTTCATCACAGGTGCATTAGCAGGGAGAATCCGCAGGCAACCGGACATACCCAGGTGGATCATCAGTGTGCCGTTATCGGTTGGCAGCAGCAGGTATTTGGCCCGGCGCTGGACATCGTTGATTGTCTGCCCTTCCAGCATGGCGGATAGTTCTGAGGGTACGGGCCAGCGTAACCTGGGCTCCCTGACAATGACCCGTTCAACACGATGGTGGCGGACATGGGGCAGGATACCCCGTCGGGTCGTCTCAACTTCAGGCAGCTCGGGCATGTGGACAGTTTCCAGTCATGGATGATTCACTGCGCACAATAGCAGCACGGGACAGGTTGTAAACAGTTTGGCTGGGTAAGCCTCTGGATGAGTTGTGGATAACTTTTCTTAAAAGGCATGGGCGGACGGTTGCAATCGATTGGTTAAAAAATAGCCGGCTATAAAAGCCGGCTATTGGTCAGGCGTCATAGTCCGATTGAATCAGGCGTTATTGCTGTTTTGACGCGCCTCCGCCAGAGCGATACGGGCTGCACGAAGGACTCGACGCTGCTGGGCAAGATCCTTGCGAACCTGCCGGTACGTCTTGAGTTCTTCCCTTGCATTGGTCAGTGCAGAACGCCACTGGGTGATGGCCTGATAATAAGACAGTTGTCCAAGGCGCCATTGCGTGAAGATATTCCTCAGGCTTTGAATGTGTTCACGAAAACGCTGGCGACTTTCCTTGAGTTCGTTTCGCAATGCCTGCATGCGCTGGCGTGCTTCGTTGTACTTGTTCTCAGCGGCCTGAAGATTTGCGTTTTGATCCTCATCCGGTGCCTTCAGTGTGGGGTAAAAGGCTTCAACAATCGGCGTTGTATGTTTGAGGGTGTAGACTGCATCAGCGCCGTTGGCCGGATCATTCCTGTCCACCCCGCAAGGTTGACCGCGACAGTCCAGAGAGGGGCTGGAGAACTTGTAGATTTTTCCGGACCAGTAATTCACGTTATAGGCCGACTGATAAGCCATCACTGTTGTGAACTCACCGTGGACGCCATGGCCGACCGAGTAATCCCATGTGCCCGTGCTGCCCTGTGCGCGGGAATGGCTGAGACCAAGGTTATGACCGACTTCATGGGCAGTGACATAGTCACCACAGACAGATGCGGTGACGTGGCTGTACATGTAGTTCTTGAAGGCAGACAGGTCTCCTTGGCGCCCTTTACCGCCGACATAGGCGACGCCGCAGCTTTTGTGCTCGCTGCTGTAGGGGCGCATCAGTATTACGACATCGGCACGGTGTTGTTCACGCAGTGTGTGTGTGTCTGCGAACGCCGGGTTACGGCGAAAGGTCATGTCACCCAGGGCGGTACCGGCATTGGATGTATCTGAATAATTTACCTGCTTGATGTGGACCGGGCGCAGGGTGAGGTCGAGGCCACTGTCTTCATAGATTTTATTGGTGACATTGATCAGATGATTGATCCGCGTGCTGGCGTTACCGTTGTAGCGGTCACTGAGGCCCGGGGTATGAAGAATCATGGCATCGAGATAGGTTTCAGCGATCGCCTGTGTCGCGAGCGTGCTGCTCAGCACTATGCTGGCAACGCCTGTCACAAGCTGTCGTCGCCAAGGGCGCGCAGTCAAGCCTGGACTGTCAGTCTGTTGTTGTTTGTTGTGCATGGCCATCTCCTTTGACATCAAAACCGGAAATCCTTTAACGAATCACATCATGCGGGAACCGCCCGATATTGCCTTACCCCTTCAGTGCTGATGATCACTTTCCTGGGGAATAATGGCATCGGTCTCTGCGGTCTCCAGCATCGAACGAGGGGGATTCTTGTAAATCCAGCCCTGGCCGTTGATGGTCTCCATGGAGTAACTGCCGTAAGGACTGGTGATGGTGGCAAAGCTGGTGTGTTCACCCTGAGTAATGATGACAGGGTAGGTGCCACCATCCGGACTTTGGGTGCCGGCCAGGTAACCGGTTAATGTCTTGTCCCCGTTGCCGTTGTAGGTGGTCTTTTCTATGACCGCATCGTATTGATGATTGCCGGGCAGGGTAAAGCTGATGCTGTCGCCGGTGGCAATGATGTCTAGCTCGTCAGCATCAAGGTTAATCGCTGTGCGGTCCGTGACCTCTTCCGGCAGGGTTAACATGCCATCAGTCGGGAGATTGTCTGTTGGTTGCCATAGCGTGATGGCCAATGGCTGTGAGTCCTGCAGGGGTTCGTCATCCACCTTCTGGGCCAGCTCATCGTTGAAGCTGTCAATCAGCTGGTTGAGCTCGGCGATCTCATTATCTCCCATCTGGGCACCGGTAGCATCTGGCGACTGATTGTATTGATCAGCGGATAGGGGCTGTTCCTGTTGGGTGACTGTTTGAGTGGATGAATCGTTCTGGGAGTAGAGCCAATAGCCTGCTGTACCGGCCGACAAAACCACGGCAGCGGTAATGAGTGGAATGTTTTTTTGCATACTTGTCCCTGTGTACCATTTTTTCAGGTTGCAAAAATCGACCGGCGTAACAAGCGTTATCCGGAAGCCGTACTTTTTATTTAATACTGCTGAAAATTAAAGCACCCTCATGATTGCGGGCTAATACTGAATCTGCATGTTTTTGAGCGCGAGTATTCAGTTTCCGGCATTGATTAAGAATTGTTACAGCAACACCTGTGTTGATGAAAATTAATTGTTTCTATGCCGAAAATAACCGTAAAAATAATAATATTCAGTTGTTATATTCTCTTTTTATCTAGTTGGTTTTGGTTGCCAGAATGGAGATCAATGATGCCCGTGCAAACCCTCGATCTCAGCCCGGAAGTGGCCGATGCGCTTAACACTGGTCACCCCGTCGTTGCTTTGGAATCCACCATTTTGAGTCATGGTATGCCCTGGCCGCAAAATGCCGAAACAGCACACGCTGTGGAGGCGTGCGTTCGTGCGGCGGGTGCTGTTCCGGCAACGACGGCCATTCTCAACGGGCGCCTTAAAGCCGGATTATCAAAAAAAGAGATTGATACCATTGGGCAACAGGGGGCTCGTATGCACAAGGCCAGTCGGCGGGATCTGCCATGGCTTATGGCAACTGGCGGCAATGGCTCAACGACAGTCGCCTCGACCATGATGATTGCGGCAATGGCGGGTATACGGGTTTTCGCGACGGGCGGTATTGGGGGCGTCCACCGTGGAGCGCAGGAAACCTTTGATATCTCCGCGGATCTGCAGGAACTGGCCAGAACCCCGGTGGCTGTCGTTTGCTCAGGGCCCAAGATTATTCTTGATATTGGCCTGACGCGGGAATACCTGGAAACCCATGGTGTCACAGTCGTTGGTTATGAAACCGATACCCTGCCGGCCTTTTATGTGCGTGAAAGTGCGTTCTCTGTGGATTGCCGGGCGGATAGTCCGGCTGTTGTCGCCGATATCCTGCAGGCCCGCTGGTCCCTGGGAGTGGATGGTGGGGTATTGATTACTCAACCCGTTGAAGAATCCATGGCATTGCCGGTTGAGGATGTTGAGCAAATCCTTGCTCAGGCCATTCAGGAAATGGAAAAGGTGGGTGTCAGTGGCAAGGCCATCACGCCCTGGTTGTTGGAAAAGCTTCATGCCGCCAGTGGTGGCAAGACATTAACAACCAATATCGGGCTGATCAAAAATAATGCGCGTCTTGCCGCTGAGATTGCCTGTGCATTGAATGCTTCGAAATCCAGCTCGGGTCGTTAATACGCTGATTCCGCGACTCGCATGGACTAATCGGCAATGCCTGTAAAACGGTTCAGGACAATTTTCTCAGGAATCATTTTACCGGGGAATTGACGCCTTTGCTGCCGGGATCGTTTTTTGAGGTGGCTGTGTTTTGCGATGGGGACAGGTATTTTGAAATGGCGGAGACTCTCCGACTTGTTTACCAGCATTGGTGAGTTTGTGATGCATTCAACAACGGGTAGTAATACCGTTCTTTCACTCACTTGTGACGCTCCCGGGCGTTGGGTGCTGTTGCTTTTAGGTCGAGGGCAAGTGATGCTTAATACACGTACGGTAGATTTGGAACGGCGAATCATATAACCGGCTGCCTTACCTGCAAGTTAAAATCGAAAACTCACATATCTCTATAGCGCGTTTCTCATATTTGGCAATAACGTACTATTGTTGACGTCTTTACGACCTTTCAAAGGCAGCGTCTGTTTCGGGTATGCATGGAGTTGTTGCGGCCTCTCTCTTATAATTCCACCCCCCTTCCGTAACGTTTTGAGTTTTAAAACAATTACCGTTTTTACCCTGTTTTATGGGGCCGTTTTGGGATCATTTTGGGAACATTTTCAGGGGGCGAGAGGGGGATGTAGCGGGGAGGTGTTCAAAAAAGCGGTTTGCAGTAAAAAAGGTTTAGCCTTTTTGAGTAAGACTGTCTTCATTTTTGTGTTCGTTATTTTTTCCGTATAAACGACCCATCTCACTCCATATCCGTGAAGACTCGTTTTTGGATTGTGACGGAATCCATTTGCCATAGACCTGTTGCAGCATGGTGAAATCCGCGTGACCTAACTGGTCAGCAATAAAACTGATGTTGCCAGTCGCGGTTAGTGTCCAGCAGGCGAAGGTATGTCGTGTCTGATGTAATCGTCTATAGCGTACACCTGCCCGCTTGAGTAAAGCTCTCCAACGTTTCCGTGCCCTTCCGGTGGTCAGTGATGATGAGATCTCACCATTGCGCTGGAATTGTTTAAAGACAAATCGTACGCTCTGGCTGACCTTTTTGTTTTGTTTCATGCTCACCAGAATTTCCTCCTCTGGCAGCATGTAGGTCAGTAATCGCATGGCGCGTAGCGCCTCTATTGCTGGTGGCAGCAAATGCACTACACGTTTACGGTTGGATTTAGGCAGCTTGTAACCAAGTACTGATCGGCTTCTCTGAACCACTGCGGTCTCTTCTTTAAGGTCGATATCCTCCCAGGCCAAGGCGCAGATCTCACCTATCCGCATGCCGGTATAGACTGCAAAGGTAAAGAGATGGTGGTACAGATCTGGAGCGACGGCGGTGATTCGTTCCAACTCATCTAGCGTTAGCGGGTCAGGCTCATCGCGATCAACGGAGTACATCGTGCAGCAGGCGGCGAGGTCAAACTCGGTATAGAAGTTACGCTGGGCAAACCGAAACAATTCCCGCAGGCGACTCATGTAATTGTTGGTTGTTCGAGCAGAGAGTTCCTCAATCAATGTGGCGCGATAGAGTTCAATATCCTCCGGCATCAGCGAACGGATGTCCGTTTCCTCGCCAAAATACGCCAGAATGCGATTGAACGAAAACCGCTGGCCTCGAGCGGTGGTCTCGGCAATATCCGCTTTTTTAAATGCTTGCACTTTCTCAACCAGCTCTTTCAGTGTCGCATTACGGCGAGAACAGAAACCCGGTTTGTTGAGTTTTCGGCTGTCAGGAAACTCCTGGGCATAGTCAAACGTGTTCCTGCTGATTTCATACAGAATGGCTTCACGCTTCCTGACGGCATATTTCAGGTTTTCCCGGGTTAACGGAATACCGAGGGATTCACGACAGAGGGTTCGGCGGTAACGAAAAGCGATCCGCAGCTTGCTCCCGTGCAGTTCAACCCCTTCGGCTTCCTGCAGTAGCTCCTCTAAGGATTTCTGGGGTTTCCTTCCTCGACCCATTTGTCAAACTCCTCCATATCAACAAGACGCCGTCCGTCCGGTGCATTCAGCCAGACCTTTCCCTTGCGCCATACACCAGACTCAATTTTTCGCTCAACCGCCTTGGGTGTGTAACCCGTTAACTCGCAGAACTTCCTGATCAGGACAAAGCGCTGCATAAAAAAATCCCTTTTTTGCTGGTGATCGATGAGGGCTATAAGGCCCTGTTCAGATCATCTGCACTCCTGACATCGCCCTCGATGATCTCGCCTGTTTGCATATCCACCGTGATGCCGCCATCGCCTTCCTGCAAAACGGTGTCATTTTGTTGTGGAATGCCTGCCTCGGCCCGCTCATCAAGTCCGACCGCTGTCTGCGCCTCAATGGATACCGGCAGGTATTTGAATAATCGACGGATGACCGTTTTCTTGGCCATCTCATCAAAGTGGGATTTCCATGGGCCGTCACCCCCGGCTTTGGAGCTGTCCCGGATCGACTGGATCTCGATCATGGACATGTATTCCACCTGCCAGCCGCCTGAGGTCAGATGACCAACCGCATAAACACCGATCATCCTGTCATTGACGCTGCGGGTCAGCGACGGCTTGTGGATAACGGTCGTCTGGGTGCCATAGAGAATCTCAAACTCCTCACCTTCGTACACACAACGGGCATCGATGTGCTTGATGGCTCCGGAGCGCCGCGCCAGCTCCAGCATGCCGCGATAACCCAGCATGAACTGGCACTCCAGCTTGTTCTGTTTGCGGTTAAAGTAGGGAATCAGATAGCAGTGCCCCAGTGCACCCCCAGGCACCAGCCCCAGTTGTGCGGATTGAATGACAGACCCAAGTAAAGAAGCATCCGTGCACTCTTTCAGCTTGGGCGTTTTACGCACCTCATTCATGACCACCGACAACAGACGTTCAGGTGTGAGACCTGTTTGCTCCAGCGCCTGGGCAATGGTGTTCTTGCGGCTGGCTAGCAGTGACTTAATGCCGGTGGCCTTGGCGGGAATAGTATTGATATTGGCCATGGTCGCCTCCTTGTGACCCGGTTAATCCTGAGAGGCTAGCGCCCAGGGCGGTAGCTCAATCGTAAGAAACGCTTCCGCATAGGCTGGCCAGTTATCGGTCTCTTGGCAGGCATGGAATAGATCCAGATATTCGCGAAATCGCTCGTATCCTTCAATCAGCATCTCGGCGCTGGCCATATAAAGACCGATGGCGTAAGGCGGTTCTTTCTCAATGGCGAGCCAGGCAAAGCCGGAGGCCTTGAGTCCGCAGGCACGGGCACCTTCGAGATACATGGCAGCGCTGATGTGATAACCGTACTTGGGGATATCGCGCTGGAAAGCGTCATAGCGGGCATCGCGGCAGGACTTGAGATCAAAGATCATGCCGAGATCTTCACGGTAGTAATCCATCCGTGCACGACAAAGTTCACCCGTTGCCTCGTCGTTCCAGACCAGCGAGCGTTCAGCAACACCGTCATGGAAAGCTTTTGCGGCCTTGCTGTGAGCGGACACTGAAGCCATTACACCTTGGCAGAGTTCCATGTCGTTTTCCGAGAGCAGTATCTTGTTGTCTCGGGCTTCGCTCAGAATATCGTCCCAAAGCTGCGTATCCTTGTCGTGCGCTCTGAGCCTGGCCATAAGGTCATCCTTCTTACCGGTCTTGGACAGACCAAGTACCTCGCAGCGGGCTTTCATTTCCTCCACGGTGGCGAGTGCATCCGGGTGGTTGATGCGCAGAGGCGGGAGGGCGTAGTCCTGGACAAACCGATCCGGCTCCAGTACCGCACAATGGAGCAGAACGCCTGTCTCAAGTGCTTTGGTGCGTTTTTCCCGGTCGCCATCCCGTTTAGCGCGACAGTGTGCCGGGGAACGGCCAATCTCCTTGAGGATGCTTGAGGAGACCCCCGGAGCGTCGTGATACAACGTATCGGGCAACCCGTCATAGATGCCTGGTTTCATCGCTTACCTCCCTGTTGTGTTAACTACCCCTAATTAATACCTCTTTAATGGTTCAATTAAAAGGAAAAGGGGTTTTTGTATCCATTAAAAAGGGTGACTAACCAGCCACCCTGTCTGTCACTCATCGACTTTGTCGTGAATGGGAGCTCCGACAAGTTCAATACAACCCAGAATATCGTCCTCATTTATCCCGAGGGTGTAACCCACCGGTTTGTTGAGTTCATCACCTTGTCCCAGCACTGCGACCAGATCGCCCTCAACCGGTGCGCGACTGGTATCGATATTCACCAACTTGCCCTCCATTCGCGCCCAGAACCGGTTTGACCGCCGTGACCGCATTTCTGACTCCTTGTGATGTTAACCACTTCATCAGTCGTACCTCACAACGCATCACCCTGTTCATGTACCGGTTTAAACCTTGCAGCCTCTGAAAATGACGCGACCCACCAGCGCTACTGGCGGAGCATCCGGGTCATTGGTGACCGGAAACGCCAGCTGTCCTCCCAGACACGCCTCAAGCCGCGCAGACAGTAGGCGTCGCTCCTCCGGCACATTATGATTGATGGATTTCAGATAAGTCGATGCACCATCAAATACCAGTAACCGAAGATCCACATACCGGGTCGCTGTCATCACGCAGACCACCAGGTCATTACTGCTGTAACTGCCAACCGGATCCACAAACAGTACATCACCGTAACTCAGATGCCCTTCATACTGATCGGTGAGCACTTGCAGGGTGTATGCCTCATCGGAATGAGAAATCGGACAGCGATACAGCGCGTCAACCATCGGCATGGAACAATTGTTATCCAGAAGGTCAGGAATACGATCCCAGTCATATAGCGGCAATGGACCACCCTGGTTGACCACCTCCACTGACACGCCTTTCAGTACACCGTCCCCACGTTCCAGCCAGCGGGCATCCACTTGCAATACATCCGCAATGGACATTAAAAATCGGCTGGACTTATGCCGGCCGTTTTCAATGTCGTTAATGGTGGACTGAGATGTCCCCACCCGTTTGGCAAGGGTCATCTGTGTCATTCCCTTGCGCTTCCTGGCTAACTTCAATCGTTCGCCCAGCGACATTATCGATTCCTCAAGCAAATTGACCCTATCATGGCCAAATTACATTGGCAACGGGGTAGATATAAAATCAATAGTAGTTTATACAACAGGTATTCCGATATTTTCTTTTGAGGCTAGTCGGGAGGAATACTCATGAGAAAAGGTCAACAGGATTACTGCAGAAAGGTTTTTTCCGACACGCTACCGCCCGGAGAGGTTGCTCGCCTGCTGGCAAGCACGGTTTTAATCTCAATAACCTTATGCTTCATTTTGTTAATCGTGCCGTTTCAAGCGCCATTGGCTGGCTTATTCAGGCAACACAATGTGCATTATGCAAACTTTTGCTTTGCATAGATGTTAAAAAATACCGAAAAACCCAACCGAAATAAAACGCTATTACTTTAGGAATATGGCTTATCTGAAAGGAACTCATGGCAATGACCATTATCAGGGACGGACAACGAGCGCGTTTTGCGATCATTAATCAGGCCGTGTTTAACGATCACCGACTCTCACCGGTGGCGCTGGGCATCCTCTGCTATCTGCTAAGCCGCCCTGACAACTGGCAGACGAGTCCGGGCCAACTCCGTGACCGGTTTGGCTTGAGTAAATACGCCATGAGGGCTGTGATGCGAGAGCTGACGGAGGCAGGATACTGTCGGCGCACACACCGTCAGGACCACCGGGGGAAGATGCTTGGATGGGTATACGATGTCATGGAGTCGCCTTGTTGTCCTGATGCTTACCGTGTTGATGACAAGCCGGGACTCGGCGCTACGGAGAGTCGAGTGCACCGACGATCGGATAAACCTTCACTCGGTATTGTGAAAACACCGACGGATAAGGGCTCAAACCAAACATCCCGAGTGGATGAAATACCGAAGGTCGATAGTACCGACAACCGGCACTACCGAACGTCCGCTCAGCAAACCCTAATAAATACTGAATATATAACTACTACTTCCTCCTCTATAGATCTCCCCGCCGTAAAAAAACAGGCTGGGCGTAAACACCGGTTGTCGGAGGCGTTCGTAGTCACCGACAAAATGCGCAACTGGTATGCCGAACAGTCCGGGTTTGTATTGCCTCTCGATCAGGCGACCGAGCAGTGGCAGGACGCCATGGTGGCAGGCGGATACACCTATGTGGACTGGCAGCGTGCCTGGAAAAACGGCATGCGTAAACAGAACACCTGGGAGCGGGAACGACTGGCTCGACAGCAGGGACTACAACAGGGAGAGCGTCATGGACGACAGACACGAAAAGCCCTCACCAGCGGAGAACTCTTCGCCAACCTCACCGCAGAGTGCATCGGCAAACCCAAGCCTTTCGGGAGCGACTCCTGAGTTTCGTGAAAAACTGATCAACCGGTTTTTTGTGCGGATGGCGAATATCTACGGCCACCTCTGGACCAGCCGTTTTCGTAGTGAAGATCAGCTGTCAGTGGCCCAAAGCGAGTGGTTGCTGGCCTTTGAGCGTAATGGACTGACGGCCCGGCAAATCGGCAAAGCGCTAGATACCTGCGAGGACAAACTCCCCATGCCGCCCACCTTGCCCGGATTTATTGAGCTGGCCGGGGGATACCGCATTGCGGCCCATCAGAACTGGCAGGCACCGAAGCGCATCAACATCGGTAAGAGTGAGCGCAAACGTCGAATGCAACAGGGTAATGCGATACTGAGCGACCTTCGGCACCAGCTGGAAACCTCCCATGACACCCCAGGAGAAAACCCATGAAAGGCGTGAACAAGGTGACACTGATCGGCACTACTGGCAAAGCGGCAGAGCTGCGCTATTTCGACAACGGCAACTGCATTGCTACCTGTTCAATGGCTACGAACGATTACTGGGCCGATAAAAAATCCGGCCAGAAGATGGAACGTACCGAGTGGCACAACCTCATCTGGCGCAGTAAGAGCGCAGAGATCGCGGCGCAGTATGTGGGTAAGGGGAGACGTTTGTACATTGAGGGGCAGATACAGAGTCGCATGGCCAGGCGCAGGGATGGCACAGAGTTCAAGCTTGTCGAGATTATCGTTAGGGAGTGGCAGTTACTGGATAACCAGTTACAGAATCAGTCCACGGACACAGTACCGTCATCCCCCCAGCGTCCTACTGCCCCCCAATCAGCGTCTTCCCAGCCGGGATTGGGTGACATGGATGACGATATTCCATTCGCGCCGTTGGGGTATCGGCAACTAGCCTGAATCTTAATACCGGTAAAAACCCCTTTGCCGTTTATTGTGAAATGAATTACTTTAAAAATATGCACGCTAACGGGTTAACAAGGAATGCAGCGGAACAGAAGACAGAATGGCTTCAGCCCCAGCCTGATCGCTGGACTGGTCAGGGAATACCCTGGTAGCACCTGTGCAGAGTTGTCGGCTGCCAGCGGTATTTTGCCCCAAGTGTTGAGTGAAGCGCTATGCCATACCTGCGATACGCTGCAGAGCATTGGTAAAGGGGATCCAAAGATCTGCTCCATCAATGGTCGGCTGTCCGAAACCTGGTATCCGGTGTCATGAGTGTGGAAAACGAGTTGGTTCGGGCCATTGGGCGTGAAAAAACGCTGGCGCTTGAGCAGGCCTTTGGTGGTGGCCGGAAATATCTCGCGCGGCACCCACGGCCCGATTCAGACATAGTCAGAGTGATTGGCCTGGATGCGGCTGAGGCGCTGGGTCAATGGTTTGGTGGCATGCAGGTCTACATTCCCCAGACGTTGGCGTTGATTGAGCGAAACCGGGTTATTGTCCGCGATGTGCTGTGTGGAGACAGCAAGACAACGGTTGCACAGCGTTATGGGTTGGTACCGCGTACTATCCGTGGCATCTGTCAGGGACTGGACACTCCGCAGGTGGGTTTAAACGCCAGACGGCGGCGGTGTCTGATACAAGGACACAGGCATGAACGAGCTGGATACCCGGGTGAACCAGATAGAGCGTGATCTGGCGGTAATGGATCACCGGCTTCGGGATCTGGAAGGTACGCCACCCCGGATCAATACGCTGGAGAATACCGTCACTCACCTGCAGGTGAAGGTGGAAACCATCAGTAGTGATATCACTGAAATCAAATCCGAAGGCAAGGAAACACACCGCCTGGTGCTGAACCTGCGCGATGACGTAAAACGGTTGTTCACCATTGGCGTTGTTGTGGTCAGCCTGATATCGGCCGGTGCTGCCGTCGTGTCGCTTTACGACACCTGGCTGGATATCAACCAGAAGACACAGGACGTCAAACATGCTGGTCGCACAGATTAGGGGGTATCGTAACTGCAACCCCGGCAACATCCGCCTGGGGGCAGATTGGCGTGGACTGAGAGAGTGCCAGACTGACAGTGATTTTTGTCAGTTCATGAGCCATGAGTTCGGGATCCGGGCCTTGAGCCGCACCCTGCGAACCTATTACACCAAGCACCAACTCAGAACCTTGCGCGCCTTTATCAACCGCTGGGCACCACCATCTGAAAACGAGACTGACGCTTATGTAGAGTCGGTGGCAGCGCGTACTGGTTTGATGCCGGACGAGCCCATAACCCTTGGCATTGACTGGTGCCTGACCGGTTTGACAAAGGCTATCATCCACCACGAGTTGGGCTGCCAACCTTACAGCGACTGGTTGATTGATGAAGGGATTCGTTGGGACAGGGAAGGGGTGCCGGGGAACCTGCTATGAACTTCACCCGACTGGCCAGTGAGTTAGGCAACATGCTCACCGGTGGTTTGGCACAGACCATCTTTGATGGCATCAAAGTCTATTTCCCGCCGGATATGACACCGGAACAGCAGGCAAGGCTGCGTCTTGAGTTGGAGCGCATTGAACAGGATAAGCGTCAGCAAACCGATAAGGCGCTTCTCGATGCAGAGCAGATGCTCACCGAGCGGATCAGTAAGCTGGAGGGCACCGCATCAGATCTTAAAAGTCTGCCTGTTGTTGGTCGCCTGATGCTATTTGCGAGAGGATGCCAGCGGCCGGTCTGGGGCTTTTTCACTATGTATCTGGACTGGTGCTGGTTTTCTGAGTGGACATTATCCGAGAAGCAGCAGCTAGCCCTGATCGTGGTGAATATCCTGGTACTGGGTTTCCTGTTTGGTGAGCGTGCCATTCGGAATCTGACCCCGCTTATCTCCAGACTGTTTAACCGCTGACAGGAGTCATGCCATGAACACGGAATGTGAGCAGCAGGCGTTGCTGGAAGACTACCTGCAAAAAGAGGAAGACGGCATTACCCGGTTATCACACCGACATACCAAGGCAGATCTCGCCTTGATGGTAATGACCGGGCAGTTTGATACCCGCTGCCTCTTAGGTGCTATGGATGCTGCACTCGCCTATCTGGAGTCCGGTCGTATTGGTGAGGCGCGGAGCCTGCTGGAGCGCACCCATTTCACTTACGTTCAGATCGCTAATGCACGACAGGAACAGTGCGAATGAGTCACTGGAAAGACCGCATCACCGGACAGGGCAATGAGTCCCCGGATCAACTGCTGGCCAACCCCAACAACTGGCGCAAGCATCCGAAGCATCAACAGGAGGCGCTCAAAGGGGTATTGGAGGACATCGGCTGGATACAGCAGGTGATCGTCAACCAGACCACCGGCCACCTGATTGACGGCCATCTTAGGGTAGAGCTGTCCCGGCGTGAGGGTGAAACCGAGGTGCCGGTAATCTATGTGGATCTCACCGAGGAGGAGGAAAAGCTGGCTCTGGCCACCATCGATCCGTTGTCGGCTCTGGCGGAAACCGATCAGGCCATGCTGGACCAGCTGATTGCGGATATTGATACCGATAACGCGCAGCTCAACGAACTGCTCAACAGCCTGTCCACCCTTGAGTTGCTGGACGAACCCACCGAAGGACTGGCCGATGACGACGATGTGCCAGACGTGCAAAACGAGACCGTTACCCGGGAAGGTGATATCTGGCTGTTAGGCGACCACCGGCTCATGTGCGGTGACAGCACCAACCTGGAACACGTCGATCGCCTTGTGGATAACCAGCCTGTCGATATGGTCTGGACCGACCCGCCCTATAACGTGGATTACGAGGGTAAAACCAAAGAATCCCTCAAAATCGATAACGACAGCATGGGTGACAGCCAGTTCCGGCAATTTCTGCGGGATCTGTTTACCTCGGCCTTCACAGTAACCAAAGAAGGCGGACCGATCTATGTGGCCCATGCCGACACCGAGGGCGTGAACTTCCGGCTGGCACTGCAGGAGGCAGGCTTTTACCTGAAACAGGTGCTGATCTGGGTGAAAAGCTCCAGCGTTATGGGACGACAGGACTATCACTGGCAGCACGAGCCTATTTTGTACGGTTGGAAACCCGGAGCCGCTCATAGCTGGTATGGCGAGCGCAACAAGAAGACCGTGATGGACGAAGAGCCAAAAACCAAAGACCTCGACAAAAACGCGCTGGCCAAAGAGGTCAAGGAGCTGCGTAACCGGTTGTGCGGGACGGTGATCCGCGAGGACAAACCCAACGCCTCCCGGGAGCATCCCACCATGAAACCGGTGGATCTGATTGTCTCCATGGTGCGTAACAGCAGCAAACGGGGGGACAGCGTGCTGGATCTCTGCGGGGGTAGCGGTAGCACCCTGATTGCCTGCCAAAAGCTGGGACGTAACAGCCGGGTCATGGAGCTGGATCCACACTACTGCGATGTGATTATCCGCCGCTGGCAGAAATTCTCAGGACAGGAGGCAGTGCTAGAAAGTAACGGTCAAACCTTCGGCCAAGTAGAGTATGACTAACGGACTTGTTCGCTGGACAAACAACAAGGAACTTTCTGTCTTTCTGTCTTTCTGTCTTTCTGTCTTTAGGAATAGCTTACATTGAATACGGATAGGAAATACCAATGACACCAACAGGCTCAGCAGGAAATCAAACACCTCAACCAAGTGTAGATAATAATGAAAAAACAAAACTGTTCGGAATCTTAGACCCATTAACAAGAAAACAAGAGTCAGCTAGAACACGAACCTGGAGTTATGTAAGAACCGCACAAGCTGTTGGTACAACAATATCAACAGGGCTGTCACAGCCTTTTTCTTCATCTGCTCAGACAACACTACCAGATAAACTCCAGCAAATAGCTACACCTACTCCACAGCCAACAGCCTCAAGCTCAACGCAACAATTATCACCGCGCCCCCCTGAACCAGAGCCAGTAGCTAGCACTTCAACAGAACCAACAGCCTCAAGTTCAATACAGCAATCATCACAGCCAGCCCCTCAACCTGTTGCTGGAACCTCAGGCGTTCAATCGGGATACAGTCTGAAAAATAAGCAATACCAGTGCAACACATGTGGAATTTTCACACAAAGGCAACGGCACATGGAGATACATGTAAGCACCCACACCGGCGAGAAGCTCTGTAAGTGCGATGTGTGCGATCAGGCGTTCACCTTTCCTTCAGACCTAAGACAACACAAACTCACCCACACCGGCGAGAAACCCTTTAAGTGCCAGCATTGCGATTATGCAGCTGCACAGAAAAAATTCCTGAACTCTCACATGAAAACCCACCATCCATCACAACAAACTGCAACCGACACCGACCAACCACCCGCGAAAAAACCAAAGCCCGAATAACCGCTGTTAACCCACCTTTGCCCGGCAAAAGGTGAACGCATAAGGGGTGAACGATGGCTATCCAGAATCCGGGACGTACCCAGCGGGCCAAGGCGGCAGAGTTACGCAAAAAGGCCCTGGAGCTTCGTACCCTGGGGCTGTCCTACCGCCAGATTGCCGACCAGCTGGCCATCAGCAAAACCGCTGCCTACCGCCATGTCATCAAGGCCATCGAAACCCTGGAAAACGAAAGCCGCGAGGATGCCAGGGTTAACCGCCGTCTGGATCTTGAGCGGCTGGACTGGATTATCCGCGAGGCCATGAAACAAAGCCTTAAAGGGGATCTGCAGGCCATGGACAGGATCATGAAGGCCATCGACCGACGTGCACGCATTTACGGTTTCAACGCCCCGCAGAAGGTGGCGCACACCACACCGGACGGTACCGAGGCCGCGCCTCCCACCGGCGTGGTATTGATCCCCGAACCCATGAGTCGGGAAGAGTGGCTGAAACAATATGGTGCAGGCATTGAAGCAAATGATTAGTTTTTTGCATGTCTTATTTCGCCATTAACGCGAACTGGGACATCAGATTCGACGGAAGGAGAGTCAGTGGTTTTCATAAACCTTTCTTTTATTTCTGTCTTAGTAATCTGCCGGGCGTCAAAACGCGTATAAGATTTGAAAAGTATTCGAGGGGTTCGAAAGCTTAGGTCTCCATGCACTTCGCACATTCCCGACAGTACTTTGCCAAAATACCACTTATGTGGTGGATTGCCGTATTGCACTAACAACAATTCATCGTTGGAATTTGGATATTCTGTGATTGAGTAAGCAGTAGATACATTCTCGAGTCTTAGGTTATTCATTCTTCCTTCCTTCTTTTTGGCATCATTCAACTAATAGACCAACGGGATCCAAAAATGTTCCTTGAGATAATAGAATGTCAAATAGCCTGATCTGGTCGCCCCAGCCGGGACCACAGACAGCACTGGTCACCTGTCCGGTGGAGGACATTCTCTATGGCGGTGCCCGGGGCGGCGGCAAGACTGACGGCTTTCTGGGTAAATGGCTCCAGCGAAGCACTAAATACGGCGGTCACAGCAAGGGGTTATTCGTCCGGCGCAGCATGCCGGAGCTGGACGAGGTGATTGCCCGCTCCCATGAGATTTATCTCCCTATCGGTGCGCTGTACCGTGCCCAGAAAAGCACCTGGATTATGCCCAACGGCGCGCTGCTTCGCCTTCGGAGCCTTGAGCGGGACGCCGACGCCGGCAAGTACCAGGGGCACTCCTACACCGACGTATACATTGACGAGGCGGGTAACTTTCCCACCCCTGATCCCATCGACAAGCTCCAGGCCACCCTACGAAACCCCTATGGGATTCCTGCCAGTTTTAACCTCTCTGCCAACCCGGGTGGGCCGGGGCATGAGTGGATCAAAAAGCGTTACATTGATGCCGCTCCCAAGGGCATGCAACTGATCTGCGATGCCAACACCGGCGATGAGCGAATCTACATTCCCAGCCGGCTTGAGGATAACGAACTCCTGCTTAGCAACGACCCCAAGTACATCAACCGGCTGAAGAAGTCCGGGCCACCGTGGCTGGTTCAGGCATGGCTGATGGGGGACTGGAACGCCACACCGGAGGGCGGACTCATCAAGGCCCGCTGGTTCCAGCGCTACAGCACGCCACCGGCGGAGTTTTTACGCATTATTCAGAGCTGGGATACCGCCTATAAACCGGAGGAGATCAACGACCCCAGCGTCTGCACCACATGGGGCGAAACCCGACGGGGTTGGTACCTGCTGGATGTATTCCGCGACAAGCTGGAGTATCCACGACTGAAACGTGCGGCTGCCAGCCTATATCTGGCCTGGAATCCGCAGGCGGTATTGGTGGAGGATAAGGGCAGCGGCACCTCGCTGATACAAGAGCTGCGAGAAGGCGTGAACGCCGGTAATAAAAAGATTCATGTGCCGGTCATCCCCTGCGACCCCAAGGGCGTGAACAAGATAGACCGGTTAGTGGAGGTCAGCAGCCTGTTTGAGGCCGGGCTGGTGCATCTGCCCGAGGCCGCTCCCTGGCTGATCGACTACGAGCTGGAGCTGACCATTTTCCCGCTGGCCGGTAACGATGACCAGGTGGACTCCACCAGCCAGTTTCTGAAATGGGCGCACGAACACCGGGCCAATTTCAGCTTTGCATCCACAGGCAACACAAGGGCCGGCGTCGAGGCCTACGGCGAAAACCCGCACAGTATTGATGAGGATAAAGGTTATGGTGTGGTAAGAGGCCGCAATGATTTCAGGGGTTATTGAGTGCTCACATTTTAACCGGCACAGGGACTAGACAGGACAACACCATGGCAGGCAAGCCAAGACTGGGAGAGCTGGCAAAGGCAGATCACGGCGTCCGACTGGCGTCGGCCTACACCGCCACCCTGATGGACAACCCCGACAGTGTGCTCAGGGAGCGCGGTCGGGATATGAAAATCTACGATGAAATCCTGCGAGATGATCAGGTCAAACCCACCTTCCAGCAACGACGTCTGGCGGTTATCCAGAGCGAGTGGACGGTGGAGCCTGCCAGCGAGTCGTCCGATGACAAGGCCGCAGCGGAGTTCATCAAGGAACAGTTAACCACGATTCGCTTTGACGCCATCACCGACAAGATGCTCTACGGCCTGTTTTACGGCTATGCCGTGGGCGAGTGTCTGTGGGCCTACGATGGCAGCCAAATAGTGCTGGACGATATCAAGGTTCGCGACTGCAGCCGGTTTGTGTTTGATGTGGACGGCAACCTGCGGTTGATCAAGGCCGGCGAGCCCCATCCGGTGAAACTCCCTGACCAGAAGTTCTGGGTGTTCAGCACCGGAGCCAACCACAGCGACAATCCTTATGGGCTGGGTTTGGGACACTACCTGTACTGGCCCACCTTTTTCAAACGCAACGACATCAAGTTCTGGCTGATTTTTCTGGAGAAGTTCGGCCAGCCCACCGCCATGGCCAAACTGCCGCCGGGACAGGCAGAAGATCCCCGGGAACGGGAAAAGGCCCTGCAGGTGCTGGACGCCATCCAGGTAGACAGCGGCATCGTGGTCCCGGACAACATTCTGGTGGAGCTGCTGGAGGCCGCCCGCCACGGCACCGCCGACTATGAAGGATTGGCCGAGCGTATGGACCGGGCCATCAGCAAGGTGGTGCTAAGCCAGACCATGACCACCGATGACGGCAGCTCGCTCTCCCAGGCACAGGTGCATGAGGCGGTGAAACAGTCGGTGATTAAAAGCGATGCGGACCTGATCTGCGAGAGTTTCAACGGCCAAATAGTCCGTTGGCTAACGGAGTGGAACTTTCCCAACGCCCGGCCACCAAGAGTCTTGCGCAATACCGAGCCGGAGGAAGACCTGCTCCAGCGGGCAGAGCGTGACAATAAAATCAGCACCCTGGGATACGAGCCCACCGAGGAGTATATCGAGGAGGTGTACGGGCCGGGCTGGCGGAAAAAACCGGAGCCAATATCCCAGCCCATTACACCGAATAACCTTGACCCCGCCTTTGCCGAGCAGGACGGCTTTCATCCAAAGCTTGCACAGAAAAAGGCCGATCGGCGTAATGATCAACAGGCACTGGCAGATGCTGCTGACTATTTTGCCACTAGATATCACGCGCTATATGGGAATCAGATAGAAGAATTGTTGTCCTATGCCGAGGACACCGGTGACCTGCAAACATTCAGGTCACATCTTGAAGAACTACTGGAACAATCATCTTCTTCAGACACTGCAGTAAAAACCATACGTGATGCGGGGTTCTACAGCAGGCTAATGGGAATATTTAGAGGCGAAAAAAGGTGAGAGCACTTACTTCGAAGTCTATGAGCGAACCTGTTATCGTCAGGAATACCGATACATCGGTTACAGGTATCAGCAAAGTTCAGGCACCTTCTGTTATATATGAAAAGCTATTGAGCGATGACGATATTCATCGCATCTTTACCCAACAGAAGCCGCTACGATTAAGGCACATAGAGCCTCAAGCGTTGTTGGAGTTATCGGTAAAAATCAAATCTGACTCAAATAGGGTAAAGATCAAAATTATTCAAACACTTGTGGGTAATGAGAAATCATTTGCGAAATTATTTGAGGAAAAGGAGGATAAAGTTCTTCAGCTTCAGGATATCCAGGCTAATCCGGTCAAGTGCGGCTTGGGAACGTTATTACTTCATGTGGCTAGTTATTACGCGGTGCATATTGAGGAATATCCTACCTTTGAAGTGCGAAAGGCGGTAGGGAGGGCATTTGGTTTTTATCGAAAGCTAGGTTTTGAAGGAGACTATAGCGTTTCGCCAACGTATCTACAGATCACCAGCAAAGCATTACTGGTGAATACACGCCATATCTGTCAGAAGTTTCATGCGATAACCGATGAATATCCATTATGTCCTCAAGCCACTATGACTTCCTGGAAGTCACAGCCGGTTTTACCCTGAAACCCGCTCAGGCGATCCGCTTCTTTGAACGCAAAGGGCTGAAACTGTCATTTCGCTGGGAGGATATGCTCGCTGAGGAACATGACGCTGCCTTTACCGTGGCCAAGATGATGAACCGGGATCTGCTGGCCTTCGTAGCCAAAAAAACACAGCAGGCCATAGACGACGGGAAGACGCTGACAGAGTTCAAACAGCAGCTCATCCCTGCCCTGCAAAAGGCAGGATGGTGGGGTAAACAGGATGTTGTGGACCCGGATACCGGACAGATAGTGAAAGCCCAGCTGGGCAGCGCATCCAGGCTGGCGACCATTTTCCGTACCAACCTGCAAAGCGCCTACAGCGTGGGCCACTGGCAAAGCATCCGGGCCAACGCTGCAACAGCGCCATACCTGATGTACGACGCCGTGGAAGACCATCGGGTACGCCCCGAGCACCAACAATGGGATGGCAAGGTATATCCGGTAAACCACACCTTCTGGACAACCCACTTTCCCCCGAACGGCTGGAACTGCCGCTGCGGCGTTATCCAGCTGGACCGCAAAGAGCTGAAAGCCTACGGGCTGAAACCCTCACCAGAGCCCAAGATCAAAACCCGTCTTTGGGAAAATCCTCGCACCGGCAAGACCCGCACAGTGCCGGAAGACCTCGACCCCGGCTGGGATCACAACCCGGGCCAGACACGCTTTGCGATACTGCGGCAGCTTGAGCGCGAGAAAAACTCACAGAGATAGCAGCAAAACCACAGTAAACAACCGTAACTTTCCTGCCTTTCCGGCAATAGCCCCGCCTGCCCAAATGTGATTAGATAAGTCAATTTTTTTACCGAACAACTGTTCAATATCGAGCTACCGAGGCCCATGCTCCGCTGATCGTGAAACGATTCAGCGACTCCTTCGGGCGGTAGCGTCTTTAAGAAAAGTTCATGGACGAAAGAACCAATGAGCACTGCAAATCTGGCGCAACTTGAAGCCATCCAACACATCGACGGTCCGTTGCTGATAATTGCCGGACCGGGTTCGGGTAAAACCTATACGCTGGTTGAGCGCATTATGAACTTGCTCGTCAATCATGATGTGCAACCGGAGCAGATACTGGTCGTTACCTTTACCGAAAAAGCGGCACAGGAACTGAAAACCCGGATCAGTAACCGGCTGCTGGAAAGCCACCTATCGTTCAATGTGAATGATATGTATCTGGGCACCTTCCACTCCATCTGCCTTCGACTGCTGGATGAGTATAGAGAATATACCCGGCTCAAGCGCAGTTATGTGCTGATGGATCAGTTTGATCAGCAATATTATCTGTACCAGAACCTCAGCAACTTCAAAGATATTGACGGCATTGAGCATATCCAGGGTGAGCACAAAAAGCCCGCCTGGGTGAAATCTGAAAACCTGTTGCAGTGGCTGAACAAAGCAGCGGAAGAAGCACTCGATCCTGAAACGCTGATTCAATCCGGCGATGAGGCCATTGAAGCCCTCGGCCACTGTTGTCTGAAGTATCGGGAACTGTTGATCGAGCGCAACGCGCTTGATTTTTCCACGATTCAGTTGGAAGCACTGAACCTGCTTGAACAGCATCCGCAGGTTGTGACAGCGCTGCAGAAAAAAATCCGATACCTGATGGTGGATGAATATCAGGATACCAACACCATTCAGGAGCGTATTCTCAAACTGCTGATGGATGATCGGCAAAACCTTTGCGTGGTGGGCGACGACGATCAGGCACTCTACCGCTTTCGAGGAGCCACCATCCGCAACATCCTGGAGTTCCCGGAGCAGTTTGCCGATGGCAAATGCAAAACCGTAAAACTGACCACCAACTATCGTTCTCACCCTGACATTGTTGAGTTCAATAACTGGTGGATCAATGACAAGGCGTGGGAACGTAAGGGCGTCAGCTATCGTTACGCCAAGAATATCGAACCTCGGAAGGACAGCTTTCCCGACAGTCCAACCGTGGTAAGTGCCATTGCCGATGAAGGCGATAACTGGCATAACGAAGTTTACGACCTGCTCACCAACTTAAAAGAAAATGGGCAGCTCAGCGACTGGAATCAAGTGGCTTTTCTGTTCCGCTCCGTCAAACATGACAGGGTGCGGGCGTTGGCCCAATCTTTAGAAGACCGTGGCATTCCTGTCTACTCACCAAGAGCCAATCTGTTTTTCCAGCGTGAAGAAGTGCAACTGATGATCGGCGCGTTGCAGATGCTCTTTCCCTCTGTCGTCCAGGAACGGGAAAAAGAGCGTCAGGGTGGCAAGAGTCTGGCCATCTGGGATTACCACGACCGTTGTCTGCGTCTGTTTATGGAGGCATTACGTCAGCCAGAACAACAGGATTTGCTGGAGTGGTGCAAACGAATGTCTCGCTACCACTTAACACTGACCAAAAACGCCGACTACGCGTTCAGCAAACTGTTTTACGACCTGCTGGCGTATCCGCTGTTCAGCAGTTATCTGGATAATCAGGATAACCCGAGAGCTCAGCGCAACCTCGCCACAATGTCACAGTTGTTGGGCAAATTTGAGTACCTGCACCACGTCAGCGTACTGAATCCGAAATACCTGCAAAAGAATCTGGGTTCGCTGTTCAACCAGTTTCTACGCTTTCTGTACGATGGCGGGATTGATGAATACGAAGACATGGCAGAGTATGTACCTTCGGGTTCGGTGTCGTTCTTGACCATCCACCAATCCAAAGGGTTGGAGTTCCCGGTAGTGGTCGTCGGTTCATTAGGAAGCTCTCCGAGAAAGCAATACACTGAGCTGGACGAAGTGCTGGAAAATGGTTACCTCTCCAAACCACCGTTTGAGCCCATTGAAGAGACCAAGTACTTTGACTTCTGGCGACTCTACTACACCGCCTTTTCTCGCGCTCAGAACCTTCTGATACTGAGCGACCAAGAGAAGAACGGTCATGGCAAAACGCCCTCAAAATACTTCGCCAAGTTTGTGGAAAAACTGCCGGACTGGCGAGATGCTCGCAGCACCATCAATCAGCTACCGCTGGAGCCGGTCAAAGACGTTACCATCAAAAACGAATACGCATTTACCAGCCATATCACGCTTTTTGAGACCTGCCCGGAACAGTATCGCTTCTTCAAAGAGCTGGCCTTTCAACCGATAAAGGCCAGCCCAATGCTGTTCGGCACACTGGTTCACGAAACGCTGGAAGACATTCATAAAGCCGCTTTGCGCGGTGAAAGCAAAACCATCACTGCCGAGAATATTCGTGGCTGGTTTGACGACAACTACCGCAACCTGGCCAACCGTGAGCGCATGTATCTTGGGGACTCTACGCTTGAGGCCGCTTTCAAGCATGTAATGCGCTACGTCAAAGGAAAAAAAGGCAACTGGAGCGATATCCGTGATACCGAAGTGGACATCTCTCTGGTAAAAGACAGCTATATTCTAAAGGGTAGCGTTGACCTGATTCGGGGTGAAAACGACAGTGTTGAGATTGTTGATTTCAAAACCGAACGCAAACCCGATATGGATCGGGACCGGGAACGCATTTTACACCACCAGCGACAATTGGAAATTTATGCGCACTTGGTGGAGCAGCGGACCGGCCTTCAGGTCAGCCGAATGCATCTCTACTTTACGGGAGAGACCCATGGCCTTCCTACGATCAGTTTCAGTAAAAACACCGGTTCTATTGAGAACACAATTTCTGCGTTTGATCAGGTTGTAGACCGGATCGAACAGCACAACTACCAGATGAGCGAGAGACCTCAGAAAGTCTGCACAGACTGCGATATGCGCAGTTACTGTGACCGACGCAACTGGTATTTCTGCAAAGCCTCCTAACACTCTCTGTTTCTATTTATATTGCTGCGAGCTGCTGTCTCGCAGCGCTTGCTATATCAGGAAGCCCGATATGTATCAAAAAAAGGATGATCAACTGCTGTTAGAGCAGCCTTCACCGGTGACCACTGAAGTGGATAAATACACCTTTGAGCCCATCAAAGGCTACCCCATGCTCAACTGGCGTGGTAAACGACCATTTACCGGTACTCAGTATTTTCCGGCGCAGCGTAAAGAAGTTTACGGGGAAGAAGTGGATGGCTGGATCAATAAGATTTTCTGGGGGGATAACCTTCAGGTGATGAGTCATCTGTTGAAAGAATACCGAGGCCAAGTTGATTTGATTTATATCGATCCTCCTTTTGACTCGAAAGCAGATTATAAAAAGCAAATACAAGTAAAAAACAAAACAGTAACAAACTCATCATTAAGCTTTGAAGAAAAGCAATATACTGACATCTGGAATAATGATGAGTACTTACAGTTTATGTATGAAAGACTCTCAATTTTAAGAGAATTACTTTCAAAAAACGGCAGTATTTATCTACATTGCGATTTTCGTAAGTCTCACCTTCTCAGGTGTATGATGGATGAGTTATTCGGCTCTGAAAATATGATAAACGAAATCACATGGAAACGACGTGCTGGTGTGTTAGCACAGTCAATCAAGTATGGGACAGTTACTGATACAATTCTCGTTTACTCTAAATGTGAAGAATATACATTCAACCCTCAATATACAAAGGAAGGTACAGAAGAGTACGTTAAACAGAGGTTTAGTAACATCGATGAACAAGGGAGGCGCTATCGCCTCAGTCCAATTTTGAGCCCATCATATAGCCCGACCCTTATCTACGACTATAAAGGTTATAAATCTCCACCTAAAGGATGGTCCTTATCAAAAGAAACAATGGAAAGGCTTGATAGAGAAGGGAAGCTAGTATTTCCAGAAAACAAAAATAAAAGGATACAACGTAAACAGTATTTAGATGAATGGAAGGGCAAGCCTGTTCAAAATCTATGGGAGGATATTCCACCAATAAATCCACAAGCTATAGAACGAACTGACTATCCGACTCAAAAGCCTGAAAAATTATTAGAAAGAATCATTAGAACATCCTCTAACTCAGGAGACTTGATCTTAGATGTATTCGCTGGCTGTGGAACAACTCAAGCCACTTCTATGAAATTGGGCCGCCGTTTTATCGGGGCAGATATCAATCTTGGTGCAATCGAAACCACCACAAAACGCCTTATCCAGAAAACCAAGGAGTTTGAAGGAAAATCGGTCAAAGACAACACTTTTTACACCGGTTTCGAAGTGTACAACGTAAACCACTACGACGTATTCCGCAATCCTGTTCAGGCTAAAGAGCTGCTGATAGAAGCATTGGAAATCCAACCAGTGACCAATAGCGTGTACGACGGTGAAAAAGAAGGCCGCAAGGTCAAGATCATGCCGGTCAACCGTATCGCCACCCGTGAAGACCTGAACGATCTAATTGCCAACCTTCCTTACAAGCAGTTTGCAAAAAAGCACGAAGAAGCCCCCAACAAACCGGTCGAACACTTGTTACTGGTCTGCATGGGCCATGAGCCTAATCTGGCAGCGCACCTGCAAAGCGAAGCAGGCTATAAGCTGGATGTCGAAGTGGTGGATATTCTGCGGGATAAGTCCGACCTGCAATTCAAACGGGATTCTGAAGCGAAAGTGGTGATTCGTGATGGCAAGCTGATGATTGATGCCTTCTATCCAATGAACCTGATGCAGAAGCTAAGCCAACAGAAAGAAGACGTGAGCGAATGGCGTGAACTGGTTGAGTCCATCAAAATCGACTGGAACTATGACGGTGCTGCCATGGAACCGGCTGAAGTGGATGTGCCCGGCAAGAATGAGTTTGTAAAAGGCGAATACGCCGTGCCAGCCGATGCGGGCACCATCAAGATCAAGATTACTGATCTGCTCTCCGAGTCCTGGGAAGGAGAGATCGAACATGGCTAAAACACCACAAGCCAGCTTTGAGCTGGGCAATGCTTTTTATGTTCACCTTCTCTCTTTTTATAAGCAGAACCGGGGGGCCATTCGTCAGCACTATAAGAAGCTAACCAAAGTTTTTCTGGACTACAACGACAGCGAAAAACGCGCTGACGCCTTTTTGCGCACACCGCAGTTCGAAGCGCTGGAGATGTATGTTTTTCTGAAGGAGTTTCTGGATAACCAACCGGTTTATAAGCTGTTTGAAGCGTGGTACGACGGAAAAGGAAAATTTGGTAACCGGGGTGTTGGCGTTCAGGCGGGCGAAGGCGGCGTGATCCAGGGCGATATGCTCTGGAATATGTCGAAGCAGGATTACAACGGTGTGTTTAAGAAGATGAAAGCCTGTAATGGTGGGCGTATCTACTCAAACTATATTTTTGCACTGACCATGGGAACGGGTAAAACCATCCTGATGGCCACCTGTATGTTGTATGACTTTCTGCTGGCCCGAAAGTTTCCTAAAGATCCACGTTACATACACAATGCGCTGGTATTTGCACCGGATAAGACGGTACTGCAATCGCTGCGGGAAATCGAAAGCTTTGACCACAGTAAGGTTATGCCGCCGGAATACCTCAATGTGATTCCGTTGAAGTTCCATTATCTGGTGGATGCCGGGGTTTCGTTGAACACCATTGATGGGTCGATGTTCAATATTGTGGTGTCCAACTCACAGAAGATTATTCTAAAAAAACAGAATAAGGAGTCGGGCGCTACCGACCAATTGTTTCAGAGTGGTAAAGAACTGTATAAAACCAGCCCGCTTCTCGGGGAAATGGGGGCTTTGCTGGATCTGGGTGAAGAGTCTCTCTCTTCTGAACCCACCGAAGAGGCAGATCTGGTCACTAATCAGCGTTTTGAAAAGCTGCGTCGTCTGGATCAGTTGGGCATCTTTGTGGACGAAGCGCATCACGCTTTCGGCAATAAGCTGGCTCAGGATATGGGCGTCAAGGCCGCCAAGAACAGCCTTCGCAAAACCATTGATGAGCTGGCCACGAATCTGAAGGCTCGAGGTAGTCAGGTGGTGGCCTGTTATAACTACACCGGTACGCCTTATGTGGGCAAAGAGGTGTTGCCAGAGGTGGTGTACGCCTACGGGTTGAAGCAGGCTATTGAGAGGGCTTACTTGAAAGAGGTGGAGCTGAATGACTACACAACCACCCGAAGCAAGGAGTTCTTGAAAATCTCTATTCGGGACTTTCTGGAAAAGACCAAGGATCGTCGCCCGGAAGGGATGTTGCCAAAAATGGCAATCTTCGGCACCACCATTGATGAGATTCAGAAAGAGATTCGCCCGGTGGTTGAGGAAATTCTGGCCGAAGAAGGTATTCCAGGTAACCGGATTCTGGTGAATGTCGGAGATGACAAGATTACCACCAACGATGATATCCGGGAGTTCAACCGGCTCGATACGCCGCAATCTGAAAAGCAGTTTATCTTACTGGTCAACAAAGGTCGGGAAGGCTGGAACTGTCGCTCGTTATTTTCCGTTGCCATGCATCGTGAGCCGAAATCCAAAGTATTTGTACTGCAGGCAACCATGCGCTGTTTGAGAGCGGTGGGCGATGTGCAGGAAACCGGATTGGTTTACCTAACCAAGGAAAACCGTGAGCTGTTGGATAAGGAGTTGCAGGCCAACTTCCGGGTGAGTGCTGATGAGATTTCGGTGAAATCGAAAAAACCGGCTGTGGAAGTGAGGGTCACAAAACCAACAATCAAAGTGCCGATTAAACGGATTCGTCATAAGTACGAACTCAAGGAAAAGACGTTTGCCAAAGGGCAGAAGCTCGGATTGCAGGAGGAGTACGATAATGGCCACTTCAATAAGTACAAGCTGATCCATACCACTCAAAAAGGGATGGCCATGCCGGGAGAGATGACACCGGTTGGCAAGAGAACAGAAGATTTGACCGAATTAAGAGAACAGCGCACCTTCAGCCCTATGTCGCTGACTGCTGAGATTGCGCGCTACCTCAACAAAAGCCCACTTTTGATCGAGGGCTTGATTGCAGATACCCAAGAGGGTTTTGACGGCGTTCTTAAATGGGTAAACCAGTACAACGATGTGCTCTACGACTTTGTTATCCCAAGGCTGTTTGGTTCACTGTTCGAGGTGCTTTCGACTCAGGAAACGGAGACCTTTGAAATAGATCTGGTCAAAGAGCCACCCATTCACCCGGGTTACTACGAGATTCGTACTGATCCGAAAAACGTGGTTTCTCAGCCCAGTGCAGGCCAATTGGCTGATAAGAGTTTCCATCTGGATAACTACTGTTTTGACTCAGAACCAGAGCGAGAGTTTTTCTGGCAAATGCTCAATGAGAGCAAAGTGGACAAGGTGTGGTTCACCGGTATGTTGACCCATGGCCAGAGTGAGTTTGTTATCAATTATGTGGATAGTGAAACTCAGACTGTCCGCAGCTATTACCCGGACTTTTTGATCAAGAAGCCTGATGGTTCTTACGTCATCATTGAGGTGAAAGGCGAACATATGCTGACCTCACAGAATGTGTTGGATAAAAAAACCTATGCCGAGATGATGAGCGGTGATGGTGATATGAGCTATGTTCTGATTCCCAGTCAGGCGGCTAAGGATGGTGTATTTGATCGGAGTTTCTTGAATTGATGGTTAAATAGCATTAAAAAGCACAGTCAACTATGCAGGTTGTTTATTTAAGTAGCCAGTCATAAATAATCTCATGTTTTCTCTTAATATTGGAGCGGTAGTGAAATATTAACTTTTTCTTGTTGATATTCAACATCTTATCGATTCAATGTTGAAAGTTAATATCACTCAGATGAGCTAATAAGAAAGATTTTTTTAAATATTACTCATGTTAGTTAAAAATCTGATATTGCTCGTTTGAGTCATAATAGCTGTTAAGTGCTTGCTAAGGAGTAAACAATTGCACATTAGTTTAGATCGATTATCTTATGATTTTTTCTATCTTTTTTCTCGAACTGAATATTCGTTAAAAGCATGCGGCCTAAATAATGGCGATGGAAGTGCTGAAGCAAATTGGAGAGGATTTGCAGAAGAAGTAGAAAGTTTAATTAGAAACCCAAGCAGCCAAAAATTGGTAAATGCCGTTGATTTGATAATGACCAATCCTCCAAAAAAGCAAATTATTGAAAATGGTCTTATAAAATGGATTCCTGCCACACCTAGTACACAGCTATTTGCAGATGAGCTGTTCATCTACATACGACGAGTAAGGAACAACCTCTTCCATGGGGGTAAATTTAATGGCCATTGGTTTGCGCCAGAGCGAAGTAAAAATCTGATGCAGAGTAGCATTATTATCTTGGAAAGCTGCATAGATCACGTAGAAAGAGTTTCTGAGGCATTTAACGGGTGAACTTGGGGCTTTGGTGTTATCAAAGCCCCAACAAAGGTTATTCTGGCTGTTTATCACCATCAGGCTCTTCAAAGATTGCACTTGGAATCATTGTTTCACCCTCTGTCAGGTCAGCTCCAAGCTCAATGAAGCCCTCAATTTTCTGGTCGTTGTATTTCCTCAAGTCAGGAAACATTGCTCTCATTTGTCCCGGTGTTACGCCTGCGTCAGCTCCGTTTTTTAAAGTGCTAAAACCTGAAAGCAGGCGGGCTGTACCGTTTGGCGAGGTTATTGCAGCGCCAGCGGCATCAATGTAAATCTTCACGTATTCTTTAACGGCCATGATTCAACCTCTTTTTCATTTTTTATACCCCAACAAAACAAGCTAGATCAAATCAACAATTTTTCCACCTTGAGTTTTGGTTTAGTACCGGGGCAACCGCACTTAACAAAAAAATCGTGTTCGTGCTGCGCACCGGTTGCCTCCGGCGCCGCACATTTTGGCGTTAGAACATAATCATCCATCGAGAAACATTGATGTTAACATTCAAAACACAATTCCCTATTGATAAAAACATGAATATTGAGGATATAATTGAAGCAGGCCGTATATGGCTAGCAGGAAGTCCTCACTCCAAACTTGCAAAAATTTTATCGAACGAGAAACACATAACTGATGGCTGTAAATTTACAGCTGAGAATGAGACCATAACTTTTCATCAGTACAGTGATGGGGAAGAGTTAGGAGCATTTCGTCATGAAAATCTAGATACCTCTGGCACCCACTGGATCACTGAGGTTTCAGCAGCCAAATTAAACAACCATTTTTGGATTTCAATTCAACTTAGTGCTGACTCAGAGCTCCCTGTAGAAAAAGTTGAGTTTGGTAAAAGGCCATATATTCTCAAAACAATAATGACAAAAATTGGGGGAGGTTATGATGGATTGCTCCCTGTTTCAGATAAGCCATATTATCTTTCAGAAGATGAAATAAATTTAGCAGCCGACTTAATCACGGCAAATGCGGATTGCGTAATGCCTGTTGTCTATGTAAGCGTTAATGATAAAAATGAAACACACATAAATACTAAACAGTTAGCTCAATGGCTTTCTGGAATGGCTCATGTAGTTGTTGAGCCAACACGAGGGTTTTCCTTTGAGCTTATGCACCATGTTTACAACGAAAATGCTTATGGTGGTGCTGTTGCAATTTATTGGCCTGATGGTATTGGAAAATGGCTTTTCTTGCCTAAAGGCGAACATGCACAACCTCAAAATATGCAAAAGAGCATTTCGTACAAAGTAAGAAATTCATTATTATCACAAAGAACCAAAAGAGAATGTCGTTGGGGTTATGTTCAAGAAAGAATCTTCAAAGCAAAGCTTGAAGAATTAAAAGATTCCGGCTCAGAAAAAGTAGATGACTATGTAGCTTTATTTGACAAAGAACTTATCGCTAAAGATGAGGAGATACAAAGGTTAGAATCAGAAATCAATAGATTAAAGTATGGTGGCTATGATGGGCAAGAAGAAAAGACAAATAATAATACGATAGTTCTTAATGGTGCGGAGAACGACTTATATCAAGCAGAAAGGCTGGCAATTATAATTGATGCCTTATCTGCAGCAAGGGATGCTGCTGAAGCCTACAGTAGACGGAAAGATGTACTTGTAGATCTTATTGAACAAAACAGCCAGGATGGAGAGAGGGAGACTATTTTAGCAGCAATGAAAAGCATGCTAAAAAGTTATAAATCAATGTCTTCATCTGATCGAAGAACTCTAGAAAATATTGGATTTAGCATCACTGAAGAAGGCAAACACTATAAATTGACTTTCAGAGACGACCAAAGATATTCGTTTACTCTCTCAAAGACAGGAAGTGATTTTAGAGGGGGGTTGAATGCATTTTCTGATTTAAGGCGTAGAATGTTCTAGACATAATGACTCCCGCTGACCGGTAAGAGCTGGCCTCCGAATAAAACGCGGGCTAGCTTTCACCAGAGCCGCATCAGGCAAGCCTGATTCAATGATCGGACGACTGCATGGATGCAGAAGGTAGGGTGAAGCAGGAGCCAGAACCGAGGCCAGCGATGAGTAAATATAGCACCTTGTTTGTCGGACTGGATACGCACAAAACATCCATTGCCGTCGCCTTCATAAGCAAGAAATGTTTTTTCAAGAATAATTACAATACAAAGGGAAGTATCAATGGATATCATCAGTGCCTCGTTGGCGACAGTTATCAGCACGATGTCGGGTACCATTACCGACACATACGCCGATAATGCCAATACCAGATTGACTCGCCAAGTCATCACGCACCAGGGACAGGAGATTCATTTCGAACATTTGGTGTGGCGTATCCGCGACAACAGTGTATGTAATAATAAGCGTGGTCGAATTTCAGAATATTCCCGATGCACACTGGCAGCCAAGGCAGCTTTCAATGAAATCTGTCAAACACACCAGAATAAGAACTATACCGATCCCAAAGCCAAAAATATGGTCAGTATGTACTGTCTGGCTTCACGTACCTTTAAGCCAACTATCGCTTCAATCCAGCCTGCATTCATAGCGAGTGATAATAAAAAATCTCGGAGCCCAGAACTGGTCATGGCAAACCAGAAATGTGCAGCGCTGATTCTGGAAAGTCAAACATCCAGTGACCCTTTTATCCAGTCCAGGAAGACCAAGGCCTGTAAAAGATATAAAGAGTTATCGAAGCAACAGTGACACTCCTTATACAAGAATCACAATGGGAGCCTTTCAGTGGACTTCACTCCAATCATAAAAAATGTCTTCACAGTTTTTGCATATTTTCTGCCATTAATCTTACTGATCACAGTCGCAAAATCCGCCTGGTTCAAGGGATGGTTTGGAGAACAATTGGTCAGCATTACCTTACGTTTGCTACTGAACAAACAGCACTACAATCTCATTAACAACATCACTTTACCCACAAAAGATGGTAGTACTCAGATTGACCATGTACTGGTATCCCGCTATGGCATATTCGTGATTGAAACCAAGAACATGACGGGATGGATTTTCGGCTCTGAAAAACAACCGCAGTGGACACAAAAAATCTTCCGCCATAGCAACCGCTTTCAGAACCCGCTGTACCAGAATTACAAACATACTCGTGTGCTGGCGAACTGTCTCGGGCTGACTGACGATAAACTGTTTTCTGTTGTGGTGTTTGTGGGTGAAAGTACATTTAAAACCCCAATGCCAGAAAATGTCACTTATGCCGGAGGGCTAGTACGTTATATTCGGTCAAAGACTGATGTTCTGCTCTCTGATCAAGAAGTCATAGCGGTTACCCAAAAAATTCAGGCTGGCCGGCTGAAACCATCATTCAAGACCCACCGTGAACACGTTAGGCATGTTGAAACCCTCAAACAGAGTAAGCCTGACGCTAAGATGTGTCCTGCTTGCGGCAGCGCAATGATTCGTCGTACTGCCAAAAAAGGGATGCATGCAGGAACAAGGTTCTGGGGATGCTCCACGTATCCCAGATGCAGGAAGATGGTTAGCTGAATATCTGATCGAAACGCTGTAATAGATGGGGCATCCTTGCCCCGGGGATTCCTCCCTGAAACCATGCACACTCCATGACCTCAGCCACCGATTGCGAGGGAGGTATTGTTATTCGACCCTCGGCTGTCATCCCTGACCATGCTCTTCCCGAAGCCGTCCTTTTTCCCACTTCCTTGCCCTGATTATTACAGGCTTTGTGCCAAAAACGGTAAGTCCCCGTCCTATAAGGGCTCAAGCCATTTCCTTCTGTTTTCTTTTACCGTTCCGCTGGGTATTACGGCCTGAGCCTGAACGACAGTGCGATACTTCCTGAAACGGCGGGTAACGTCCGCCAGGCTGTTATTTGCCCTTCCTTTCGTTGACTTCCTGCCCTGTCCATGGATGTGACTATCCATCCCGATAGAGTCGCTATCAGAAGCCTTAATGCCCCTTGCTTGTCGCCCCACACCGTCTAATGTGTGATGACCGGCGGGAATAGCGTACCCACTGCCCTGCAGCCCACGTGTTCCCGGCATTCTGGCCACACACGGAGGAGTTCCCTATGGCAAAAACAACACAGGCCAAATTGGCGGATGCTTTCAAAAACCTGGTATCCAAAACCGCAGAAATGCGAGTGAATAATCATCGGGTCGTCAATGGCAGTGTCGAGTGTATTGGCGGTTGGAAGCTGACGCTCACGCTGGACAACGGCAACACGCTGACCATTGACGATAAGGCTTTAGGCCGGATGACTTTTGAAAAAGGCGATTTCCTGCTCAGCGAAAAAGACAAGGATAAAAAAGAACAGCACTACCAGATCGCGTTCTACACCATGAAAAAAGAGATCCCTCGTCACTTATAAGGTACGGCAAAAATTCGTCTGAACATCCCGGTGTCAGGTGCAGAAACTGGGTGTATCAACGCTGCCACGGAGGGCTCACCATGCAGTACCCGGATGACGATACCTACGACCGCATAATACGCGAAACGGACAGGTTCACTGGAGAGCTGGAAAGGCTGGCCCGGGAGGCGCATCCACTACTCGCAGTTTTTCTGGAGAAGGAGTGCGAGTCATTCTGGGACTTTGTGGAACAACAGATAAGACAGGACGTCTTGAAAAAACGAAGACATTAACCCCCAACGTTAGGAGCGGAGACATCATGGATCCCATGTTGCGACAGAAACTCCAGCAGCAGGACGATTGCATCAACGCCGTTGAGATGATTGTACTGAACATTGACCGTTACCTGCTAAAGCTGGAAAAACAGTCAGAGCCCGATTACGAACAGGCCATGACGATTCCAGCATGAAATCCGGATCATCAAAGGCTTGCTGGGGAACCGGTGACCATCAAAGGCAGTATTTGAGTTTTTCTCCGTCTTCTTTGACGACACCATCGGTGATGAGTTGCCGGTAGACGCGTTCCTGTCGAACCTGGTCATTCTTAAGTTGCAGGTGAGATTTGATGTAGTTTTTCAGTGATTCCGGTTTGGCCGGTCGCTTGGGATTAGCGACAGCCTTGAGGCGGCTCATCATAATACCGGCATCACTATTGAGTGCAGGCTTGTTTTTAGGTTTAGCGTTCGGTGCTGGCGTGGGTTTCACCACGCGCTCAATACGGCGACAGACGCGTCCGCTATGCCGAATATGGGCGAGTAGGTCATCATAGCCACTGTCGTTGGACAGAATGTGGAAATCCACGGCCGGATCAGCGTCGGTAGATAATTTACCGAGGTAGTAAGCGATATGGAAATCGACATTATTGGCCGAGGATTTTTTGACTCTCAGCATCTCTACCGTACAGATGCCAACCGGGAAATGATCGCCAACATTGATCTTGTTTTGTTTAGCGCCCAGAAACACAAAAATCCGTTGGTATTGCTTAAGGTTTACAGTGTCCAGTGAGCCGAAATTCTCGTAATCAACAAATGCCCAGTACGCCTGTTTAACTGCCATGTGATACCCGGTTGTGATCGTTATCCTGTGATCTTCCGGAGTCATGGTAAGCACTAGTACCTATTTCTGCAATCGGATACGACGGTGGAAAAATCCCGTCTTATCCTTCATCTGTCTATTGGCTTGAATGCGGGGAAGTCCACCCGATAAGCGCTGCCATGCAAGCCATCCATATCTTCCGGCCCGGCACCCATACGGATGCCGCCGGCCAGACCACTGATTTCAGCGAGGCGCAGGTCCGCGCCTGTGCCGATGCCTACGATCCCTCCCTGCACGAAGCTCCCATTGTTGTTGGACACCCCTCGGATAACGCCCCGGCCTATGGCTGGATCGGGCAACTTGCGTTCAGCGATAACGGTCTGCAGGCCGAACCGCAACAGGTGGACACCGACTTTGAAACGCTGGTGAAAGAAGGCCGCTACAAAAAAGTCAGCGCCAGTTTCTATACGCCGGAGAGTCCCGGAAACCCCGTACCCGGTGTTTATTACCTGCGTCATGTGGGCTTTCTGGGTGCCCAGCCGCCCGCTCTTAAAGGACTCAAGCCGGTGTCCTTTAACGAGCAAGAGGAAGGGGTACTCGAGTTCTCTGCGCCTTACGACACACTCACCATCGCCTCCGTGTTTCGCCAGCTTCGTGAGTTTCTGATCGACAAGTTCAGCCGAGAAGAAGCGGATGAGGTGATCGCCAGCTGGGCCATTGATGAGCTTGAGCACTCCGCTAAACAAGAAGAAAACACTGATGCCAGTGTCTCGCCCGCCTTCTCCGAACCCAATCCCCCGGAATGTACTGAGGACAATGGAATGACCCAGGAAGAACTCGAACAAAAACAGGCCGAGCTGGTGGAGAGGGAAGCATCCCTTGCGGCCAGGGAATCCAGTTTCAGTGAACGTGAGACCGCCATTACTGCATCGGAAGCCGCCATTGCCCGGCAGTCCATCAGTGCCGAGCTGGACACATTGGTACAGAAAGGAAAACTCCTGCCTGCCCATAAGGATCAGATGGTGGCGTTCATGGCCTCGCTGGACACCGAAAAAGGCGTGGTCTCCTTTGGTGAAGGTGAGCAAAAAACGACCCTGGATCAGCGTACCTACCTGCTGAAGTTTCTCTCCGGTTTGCCACAACAGGTGGACTTCAACGAACACAGCAAGGATGACCAAAGCGAGCCGCCGGCATCATCGGATGAGCTGGCCCGCAAGGCGCTGGCCTACCAAGAGCAGGCGCGGAAGGAGGGCCGCATGGTCACCATTACTGAAGCGGTCAATACCATCCGGCAACAGGGAAGCAACGCATGAGCATCAGAAACGACGGGCTGATCAAAACCTTCATTGCCGATGGCGTTTTGCAAGGTCGTCGCCTGGTGACCTTCGGCACCGGTCGCATGACCGTGCGACAGGCTAACGCAGCTTCCGATGCCTTGATTGGCATCACCACCCAGATCGGCAGTGAAAACAATGGGCGGGTCGATGTCATCGTTTCCGGCATTACGGAAGCGGTGGCCGGTGGAACACTGAGCAAAGGCACTGTGCTCACCAGTAATTCCGAGGGCAAGGTGATCACCGCTACCCAGGCCGCTGACCGCATTATTGGCATCGCACTGGAAGATGCCGAGGGGGGGGACTACGCCGCCATCCTTCTGGCACAGGGCTGATAGCGACAAGCCGACTATCGACTGACGGTTAAACGGAGAGAACCATGGCTAACGCGCCTTTTGTGACAAACCCGGTGCTGACGGCAATCGCCATCGCCTACACCAACAATGAGTTCATTGCGGATCGGGTCCTTCCCCGCACCACGGTGCCGGCCCGGGAGTTCAAGTGGACGAAGTACAACAAGGAAGACCGCTTCACCATTCCTGAAACACTGGTAGGGCGTAAGGGCGTCCCCAACGTGGTCGAGTTCGGTGGCACCGAAGACTCCGCCTTCGTGCTGGACTACGGTCTGGAAGACCATATCCCGCAGCAGGATCTGGATAACGCTGCCAACATGCAGGCGAACTTTGATCCGCGTGGGAATGCAGTGGAGCTGTTGAGCGAGGTGATTGCGCTGGGCCGTGAACAGCGGGTCGCCTCCCTGGTACAGGACAAGGGCAACTATACCCACAAGGAAACACTGTCCGGCACTGACCAGTGGAGCCATGCCGACAGCAAACCCATCATCCAGCTGGTTGATGCACTGGAGACGCCCATCAAGCGCCCGAACCTGATGGTCATCAGTCGTAAAGCCTCGGTACAGCTGCGCCGCAATCCCAGCGTAGTAAAAGCTTTTCACGGCACACTGGCCGACGATGGTCTGGTACCCATGGCGTTCGTCAAAGACCTGCTGGAGCTGGATGAGATTCTGGTCGGCGCAGCCTATTACAACAGCCAACGTCCTGGTCACGAAATGCAGCTGGAACGGGTCTGGGGCAATCACTGTTCGCTGATCTACCGCAACCCTAACGCCCAGCCGAGTAAGGGCGTGACCTTCGGGTTTACCGCCGAACATGGGGGACGTGTGGCTGGTACCCGTCCCGACGGCAATATCGGTCTGCGTGGCGGTGAGGCTATTCGGGTTGGTGAATCACTCAATGAGCTGATTGTCTGCCCTGACGTGGCCTACTTCATCGAAAACATTATTGCCTGAAGGAGCGTTGCATGAGCCAGTACAAAACCCTGCATCCGGTCAGGCACAACGGCACGCTCTATCCGGCAGAGGCCAATATCAAACTGAACGAGGCCGAAGCTGAAACGCTGCTGGCGCTGGGTGCTGTTGTCCCCGCCAGTGGCAGCAGAAAAACCACCCGGCCCAAAACGCCGGAGCAGGCTGACTGATGTACTGCACCCTGCAGGGCCTGATCGACCGGTTCGGGGAAACTGAGCTGTTAAAGCTGACCGACATGAACCGCACCGGTTTGATCGATACGGTACGGGTGGAACGTACGCTGGAAGACGCTGGTCAGGAGATCAACACCTATCTGGCGGCACGGTATGACACACCGATTGATCCAGCCCCGGATATCCTGGCCCGTCTCTGCGCCGACATTGCCCGCTACCGGCTCTATGAAAACCGGGTCACTGAAGATGTTCGCAACCGTTACAAGGATGCGGTGGCGATGCTGCGGGATCTGGCCTCCGGCAAGGCGACGTTGCCGAGTGCCAAAGACGAGCCCGCAGCACCGGTTGCCGGTATGGATGTCACCGTTACCCGCAGCCGGACGGACCGGGTGTTCACCATGAACACCTTTGAGAGCACGGCCACACCGATGCCGGTGGCCAACAGCGAAACCGCTACTTCGACGGGGCTGACATCCCCCCGACTGGAAGGCAGTGATCTGGTCTTTACCGATCAGAACGGCGGGCAGGTTCGCGTGGATTTGTCGACACTGGACAGTTATCTCAGCCATGCGGACTACGACGGCAACAGCCTGACACTGACCCTGTCTGATGGACAGATCCACTCCATCGGTATGCACCATGACCACGATGCTGACTATATCGGTGATGCGCCCACCGATGGCCGGCAATATACCCGCTACAACGGTGAGTGGGTGGTGCTGGCCATACCGGACAACAACGACATTGTGATTAACGGCGGTTATTTCTAGGGGCAGACTATGGCAAACGTCATCCGGATCAAGCGCAGCCAGATAAGTGGTACCCCGGCCTCACTGGCAGAAGGGGAGCTGGCTTACTCGGAAGTCAGTGGTCATCTGTTTATCGGGGCCAGTAACGATACCATTCTGATCATTGGTGGAGTGACCGACCACAATAAGCTGGCCGGTATTGAGACCAATGCCAACCACTACAGTTTACCCACAGCCACGGCGACGGATCTCGGCGGTATCAAGATTGGCGCTGGGCTGAATATCGATGGTGAGGGCGTGGTTTCGCTTGCTTCCGGCAGCAGCATTACGTCCGGCGAAGTGGACACCAGGATCAGCAACGCCATCAATAACCTGATAGCCGGTGCGCCAGCCGCACTGGATACGCTGAATGAGCTGGCCACGGCCTTGCAGGACAATGACAGTGAACTGGCGGCACTGACAACCGGACTGGATAACCGGCTGAATAAAAACCTCAACCTGTCCGACCTGACCGATATCAATGCTGCCCGCACCAGTCTCAACCTGGGGACGCTGGCGTTACAAAATCACAATGCCGCCACCATTACCGGCGGTGGTATCTCCAATGTGTCGCTCACCAACTGTGATATGGACGGGGGCAGTTTTTAAATGGCGGGCCTCCGGCTACGACGGAGCAACACGCCCGGCAGTGTGCCCGCCAGCCTCCTTGACGGTGAATTGGCCATCAACACTGCTGATGGCAAACTGTATGCGCTGGTGGCCGGGCAGGTCGTCATCATTGGTGATGTGTCGTTTATTGAGGAGGCTCCGGCAGACGGCAAACCCTATGCCCGTCAGGATAATGGCTGGACGGAAGTCGCCGTCTCCGGAGGCGGTGGTAGTGCATTAACGCTGCTGGCATCAGAGGCCATTCCGTCATCGGTGTCCGAATATATCCTGCCGATCACCTTTACGGCGGATTACAGCCTCTATCGCATCGTGATACTCAACCTGACACCGGCATCCACCTCCAATACTCATATTGAGCTGTATGCCAGCGATGATGGCTCTAACTGGTTCACCGGCGCGTACGATTATGGCTATGGCCTCAATCATATTGTTTCGACGGGGGCTTATTACAACGCCACCAACAAGATCAAGTTCACCAGTAATGCGCTCTCCAAAAGCGGTGTGTTATGCACTGATATCACGGTCTACGAACCTGCCGCCCTGAACTACACCCGGTTAGCAGCCCAGACGATCCACCAGGATAACAGTGGTAACCAGGAAGCCACCCTGGTGCATGGTGTGGTGAAAAAGACCACGGGAATCCGCCAGCTGAAACTGGTGACCACCCATGCCCCCTTTGCCGGCGGTATCGTGAAAGTCTACGGGATGGCCTGACATGCTCTCACTCAAGGATGCCACCCTACAGATACAGAGCTTGATGGATACCGTCATGCGGTACCAACGCAGACGTTCCCTGTTTACCCGTCTGGGCCGGGTGATGAAAACCGACACCGGCATGAACTTCAGGCATCAGCAGTCGCCGGATGGTGAACCCTGGGAACCACTAAAGCTTCGTCAAGGCCGTATCCTGAGTGATACCGGACGACTGCGAAACAGTATCCACTTTGAAGCCGATGATGATCAGGTGGTGATCGGCACCAATGTGAAATACGCACCGGTGCATCAGTTTGGCGCTGTGATCAAACCGGTCAAAAAGCAAGTACTGGCCTTTCCTGATGGGCGTGGCGGGACAGCCTTTGCTCGTCAGGTTACCATTCCGGCCCGTCCCTTTATCGGTATTGAAGAACGACAGATTAACCTGATTCACGATGCCATGACCCAATGGCTGCGAGATATCACAAGGGGGCGGCGCAATGCTTAACGATGCGCTGACCGCTATCACACACTGGTTTGTCGAACAGCTGTCGGCACTGGTCAGTGATGTGGACAGCCACCCGGGCCGCTTTACCGAGGCCGAGCTGGAACGGATGCTGCTCTCTAACAAAGCGGTCAGGATAGCCATTGAGACCGCACCAGGGCTGACCATCACCGGACAGGGAATTCATCAGGCCCGTTTGCTGATGGCAGCCTATATCATCTGCGGCGATAGCAGCGGTGTAGACCGACACAAAAACGCGCTTGAGATCGTCGAGCAGATCATCAGCCTGCTGCCCTATAACCGGTTCGACACAACCTATCTTCGCAGCATCGACCCGAAAACCATCACCGCCGAGAACCTCTACAGCGGCGAGATCGATAACCGGGGAATCGCCATGTGGGGCGTGTCCTGGGAACAAACCGTCACACATCAAGGGAAATGATCATGGCGCAAACCGACCGTTCGTATATGGGCAAAGGCACAATTTTTCTGAAGCGTCGTGGCGGCAGCACCGGGCTGATTCCTGTGGGTAACTGCTCGGCGCTGGAACTTTCCTTTGAAGAGGAGAAAAAGGAACAGAAGGATTACACCAGTCCCGGTGGAGGTAATACCAACGTGGTGTCGCGTATCGACAATGTGACAGGATCGCTGACCGTACTGGATATTACCGCTGACAATCTGGCCCTTGGTCTTCGCGGTGCAGTGACCACAGAGGCTGGTGGCAACACAGTTACCGATGAGTTAATCGCCGCTACCGGCGCAGATGGCGAACTGCTGCCTTGTGCGTTTGTGCCGGATACTGCAACTATCGTCGTCACTGATGCGGTCAACAGCACGGCGCTGGCAGAAGGTGTGGATTACGACATTACCCCCAACGGCATCACCGTGATTGGCACCGGTGCCATCAACAGCAACGGTGTCCACGTCACCTACGACAAGGCCCCGCAGGAAATCCTGCAGGCACTGGTGGAGGCGGGGCAGGAGTTCACCCTGTTCTTCGACGGCCTTAACGAAGCGCAATCCGGCAAGGCGGTGGCCATCACCCTGCACCGCATCAAGTTCTCGCCTGTGCAGGGCCTGCCGTTTATTGGCGATGAGTTTGCCGAGGCGACAATGGAGTTTGAAGTCCTGTCAGACAATACCATCACCGGCGCAGGGATCAGCCGATTTATGAAGGTGGTGCAGGCAGTCTGAGGTATGAGCAAAACGGAATTGACTGACAGAGGTGTCATCCAGATCAACAACACGGGAACCTTCTGTCTGTCTGTCTGTCTGTCTGTAAAAGCATACTTAACAAAACATGGATTAAATCTGATGGAACGTGCCAGTCCTCCTAGATCACCAATACCTACTTTATCGTCACCCCCAACAACAGTTGCGGATGATGTAATAGCTATGCAGCAGGCTTATGCGGTAAGCCCTGCGCAGGAAGCTGAAGTAGTTGATCTTTCAATTAACTCACCCTCTCATCAACACTACAGGCCTGCTACTGACAATCAACAAAACTTAAGATCTGTTAGAGAAGCTTCCACTGGCTCTGTATTGGGTGGATCAATTAGTGAGCATTCGGATCCCGTTGGTATTTTCTCGGGCACTGCAGTGAACGAACCAACTCGAACGCAAGAGGGTTCAGCAACACAAGTAACGGCATCAGCTTCTCAACCAATCCCAGTGGCTAGCAGTTCAACAGAACCAACAGCCTCAAGCTCAACAGAACAACTAGTACCGCACCCATCTCAAGGCGTCGCTGTAGCTGAAACCTCTGGACTTCAATCTTCTACACAATCTATGGATTCAACATCCTCACAGCCTGACGTTGTGGCGGGTCCGTCAACACAGGAACAGTCTGTCTTTTCAATTCCTGTAAAGGGCGGCTTTAAGTGCTCTGCCTGTGACTATGCAAGAAAACACAATAGCCTAATTGAAAAACATTTGAGGGTACATACTGGCGAGAAACCATTTAAGTGTCCAAAATGCGATCATTCTTCAGCCCAAATGGCCAGTTTAAATAAACACATACAAAGAAAACATCGTGATAAGCAATTTGAATGCACATTGTGCCAAACAAAGTTTGGTGCAAAGCAAGAACTACAAAACCATATCCGGGCAATTCATACAAAAGAACAAAAATTTAAATGTCATTTTTGTGACGAAATGCTGCCTACATCTCCGCATCAGGTTAGTCACATGAAAAGCAAACATAAAGAAGAATACGCCGCTTACCAAGCTGCCAAGAAATCAAAAACAGATTAAACAGTTTCTGCATTATTTTTTTGCCTCAGTAACAGCCTTCAATAAACAGCTCAGGAGCCAACGGAATGGCCAGAGTGACCCAAGGCGTAATGAACATCATCATTCGCGCCAAAGACCTCGCCAAAGGGACGTTGGCGAAGGTCACCCGCCAGTTGCGCGGTATGGGGGATGAAAGCCGCAACACCGAAAACCAGTTTTCCCGCCTTGCCCGGTCTTTCCGAAATCTGCTGCTGGCTGGCACCGGCTTTTATGCACTGAAAAAAGCCATGACCGGCGTACTGTCTACCGGTGATCAGTTTGAGCGCACCGCAGTGCAACTCAAGGCCGTCATGGGCAGCGTAGAGGAAGGTGAAAAAGCCTTCACCTGGATTCGGGATTTCACCAAAAACACCCCACTGCAATTACAGGACGTCACTAACGCTTTTGTTCTGCTGCGCAATTTCGGTTTTGATCCCACCGACGGCACCATGCAAAGCCTGGTGGATATGAACGCCAAGCTGGGTGGCTCACAGGAAAAACTGCAGCGCATCACCCTGCAACTGGGACAGGCCTGGGGTAACCAAAAACTCCAGTATGAAGAGATCAAGACCCTGATCGAAAACGGTGTCCCGGTCTGGGATCTGCTATCGCAAGCCACCGGCAAAAACGTCACTGAACTCCGTGCCCTAAGCGCTCAGGGCAAGCTGGGGCGTGACGCTATCCGTGGGCTGATTGATGCAATGGGACAAAGTTCCCAGGGTGCCGCCGCTGATGCCATGAGCCTGCTCTCCGGTTATGTCTCCAACCTGAAAGACCGCTGGTCTGAGTTTGCCAACCTGATCGCTGAATCCGGTTGGCTGGATTACATCAAGGACAACCTGCGTCAGCTCAACCAGTCGCTGGAGACGCTCGACAAGAACGGCAAACTCAAGCAAATCGCCCAATCCGTGTCGGATACGTTTATCGGGATTGCCGAGTCCATCAAAGCCTTTTTTGCCGATCTCACACTGAATGAATTTGTCGACAAAACCCGGGCGGGATTGCAAGGCATCGTAGATGCAACCGGCCCGGTCATTCAAGCGTTCACGCTCCTGGGCAACTCGGTCAAATTGATATTTAACAGCATTACCTCTGCGGTTAACGGACTACAGGCATCGCTGAATCTGGTCGGTGCCAAGGTCAGTAGTCTGGTGTCGGATATTGCCGGTGCCTTTGGCAATGAGGAACTGCAGAAAAAAGCCGAGTTCATGGCAGAGGGGCTGGAGGAGCGGTTTGATACCCTGGCCGAATCCGTCCGGCAGGATGCCGGGGATATGAAAGATGCCCTTGCCGGTTTTGCTGATGCCGTGACGGTGGACGTTCCGAAGGTTGCCCGGGCTGTGGATAACGTTAAAACCACGCTCACCCAGGCCAACGACAACATTCAACAATCCAATGCCGAAACCGCAGCCAGCACTTCCAGGCTCTATGCCGATATTCAGTCCGCCATGGATGCCATCGACGCCTCGGAGACCAGCGCCGAACTGGCCGACATTGGTGTCGTCCTCGCACGCTCCTACACCGAGCAGAAACTGTCAGCTGAGGATTACCAAAGCGCGGCAGAAAAACTGAAGCAAAAACTCAGGGAGCTGAAAGAAGCCGCTAAAGACACTGCCTCCGGTTTTCAGTCGATTAAAAGCGACGGTGGCGAAGCATTCTCCGGAATCACCCAGAGCGCCGGTAACGCTCAGTCGATCACCGGTGTCATGGCTAACCATATCAACGGCATCACCCAAGAACTGCATGCCCTGAGTCCAGCGGCAGAAAAAGCCTTCCACGCCATGAGTCAGGACAACAGTACGGAAGGGATTCGCAATACCGGAGGTGCCATAGCGGGTCTTCGCCAACAACTGGATGACGCCCGCCAGAGAGCCGATGACCTCAGTCAATCCATGGGGCATCTGGAAACCACGGGGATCAGCGACTGGTTCAACAAAACGGCGATTGCAGCAGAGGTCACCAAGGCGCAATTTCTGGAACAGAAGATTGCCTTTACCGAACTCATGCAAGCCTGGCAGGACGGTGAACTTTCCGCCCAGGCATTTACCCGACAGGCGTCCGCCATGGGTAACAGTCTGAACCTGCTGGATGAAGCTGACTTATCCACACTCAACAATGCACTGGCTCAAGCCAAAACGCAGATGGATGCCTTAAACAACAGCACCCGTAATACGCTGGAAAGCCTGCAAAGTGAGCTGGACCGCTTGCGAGGCAATACCGAGGCCGTGGAGAAACGCAACTTCGAGCGCCAGAACCGGGAGCTGAATCAGCAGCTGGAGGAGGCGCGTGATAAGGGGGATGCCGAGTCCATTGCTAACCTTGAGAAATCCCTGCGGCTGAACCGACAGGTGTATAACGAAAAGCGACGCCAGCTGTCTGATGATCAGCGTCAGCAATCGCTTCGAGACAGGGAGCGTGAACAGCAAAGGTCATCCACACCGGAACAACCCGTCAGCCAACCAACATCAGCGCCTGCTGCTCACGTGCCACCGGCAGCAACCAAACACACGCCTGATCGCACCATTCGTCTTGAGTACCCCGGTGGCCAGGTGGATATCGGCGTTCAGGAAAGTGAGGAACTGAAACTCCTCAAGGCGCTGGAGCTTGCCGGCATGAGGGCCGTTTGATGCAGCTGGATAGTGTGACATTGCCCGATGATCTGCTGTGGATAAACGAATACCAATGGCAACCGGTAGAGCAGGAAACCGAGCGCACCTTGACCGGCGCTTTGTTGGTACAGGAGCAGGCAAAACGCTATGGGCGTGAAATTGAGTTATCCGGGGAACAGTCAGCCTGGGTCACTCGGGCCACAATCGAATCACTCAAAGCACTGGAAGCGGAAGCCTGTAAAGTCATGACGCTTACTCTTGCTGATGATCGCAGCTTTCAGGTGATCTTCGACCGTAGTAATGGTGCCGCTGTTGAAGCACAGCAAGTGTTGCCTTACGCCTACCCCGATAACGATTACCTTTACTCGCTCACCCTCAGGTTGCTAACCGTCGCACCCTGATCATTAACGGAGATCCATGGATGGCGATTCTTCCGGATGATGTAAAACTTTACGCTTCTCAACGCCTGACCGATGAGTCTGATGGCGGCGGTCGAGCCACGGGCAATGAAGTGATTGATGGTGATATCAATAACCTGTTCCGTGATATCTCCCGTATTGATCGCACCCTTGGCGATGTCTCTTTGCGGAAGGTGTATGCCGGTGTCAGCACCGACAATACCGATCCTTACCTTGGCGCTCACATGATCATTACCGAACCGCCGAAGGATGCCAAAGTCGATGTGCTGTTGTTTAACACGGACAGCCAGACTGATGAGCGTACCGAGGCCCGTAACCGGATTGAGTCCTATGTGGTACCGGCAGTGGATGCCTCCTGGGAACTTTTGGGTGACCAGCTGGTTGGCCAGCGCAGTATCCAGGCCATACAACGGACTGAAGACCGCTTACCGGAGATTGGCGAAGTCTATCGCCTGCTGGATGAGAATACCGGACAGGAGCAGTACATTCGCATTACGGATGTGTCTGCCAGCACCGAAACCTTCACTATCAGCCGAAATGACACCTATGTGGACTTTGTCCGTCGTCGTTTGACACTGGGTATCAGCTCACCGCTGGAGCAGACCTTTCCCGGCGGCACGGCAACTCCTACCGGCACGGAACGCAGGGACAGCACCAAACTCACCCGTCTGCAAAGTACCCAGGTCGCGGATGCGGCCAAATACTATGGTGCGTCCCACCTCAAAGAAACAGCCACCGCCAGCAGTACCAAAATCAAGGTCGACAGCATCTACGCCCACCTGGTGCCCAGCGCCACCAGTGAAACAGCGGTGATTGATGAGCCCGGTTACAACGGCAGTCGCCAGATTCTGCCAACGCGCAATGGCACATTGAATACGACGCTGGTGTTCGGACATATCCAAGGCAACCAGTCCCGCTCCTATATTGGGGCCGGCGTGGTGAGGGAAAGCCTGGTACTGTCCATCAACGGTGGTACGTATGAAGACAACGGGGCCGGTGAGTTTAACCATGTCTCTGGCTCCGATCCCTTTGAGCGCATCACCCTTGACTACGAAACAGGCCAAATCGACGCTTATCGAACAACCAGTTATTTCACCGGAAACGCCCCTGCGACCTGGCAGCCGGGAACCGCAGCAACCGGCATCAGCGTCTCGGAGGTTGTTCAGATTGAGTTGCAGAACCGGGGCTTTACCTACACCTTTGCCTTTCCGGAGGAGAAACCCCGTCCCGGCAGTTTCGTGCTGAGTTATATGGCGCTGGGGAAATGGTATGAACTGCGCGATCCCGGTAATGGACTACTGACCGGTAATGGCAGCGGCACTATCAATTTCGCCACCGGCTCTGTCGCGGTAACACTAGAGGCCATGCCCGATGTTGATACGGCGCTGGTTGTCAGTTACTCCCTGCCATTTGCTGACGAGCTGACTATCCACACGGGTTCTGCCGTAGCGCAGCAACCGGAGATTCGTCACACCACGGCACACTCGGGAATCAAGCCGGGCAGCGTCACCATAACTTATATCAGCGGTGGCCAGAGCAAAACACTCTCGGACAACGGAGCAGCGATTCTGTCTGGCGATGGTACCGGCAGCCTGATTTATGCATCGGGTGAACTGGCCTTTGTACCGGAGTCGTTGCCTGATGCCGGTACTGCCATCACGGTCAGCTATGAGCAGGGGAACCAGATTACCAGCCCGATTACGGTTGAAGTGGACGGCAGCGGTACGGCTACCGGCACTATCCCCGGTGCGCCTCTGTTGCCGGGCAGTGTAAAACTGACCTTTACCTGTGAGCGGATTGGAGAGGTTCCTAGTGCCTGGAAGGGCACTAACACCAAACCTATTGAGATCTATGACCGGGTTTACAACGTCATCCATACCGCATCCGATGACAGTACCGGCGGATGGAATGACCGGGCTGGTTCCATCAACTATGCCACCGGCGAGTTCTCCATTGAGGCCGAACAGAACTACAGCTATCAGACCTACAAGATCAACGCCTATGATTTCGAGCTCGCTGGCAAGGTCTATACCCGACAGCGCATTGAGGGCGACACCACCACACTGACGGAAACCTATCAGGGTAATACCATGTCGGTGGTGGCGCAGGAGAATGCGCTGTCCCATCTGCCAGAAAACGAAAGCGTCACGGTACCCGATTTGGTTATTCGGCTATTGCCCAATACCACAGAACCACTGGTACCGGGGTCTGTGATGTTTGAGTTTAGCGGGGCGTTCTATCAGGACCGCGATGGCTCCATTATCAAAAACCTTTCCACTGCTACCAATGCAGGAACCATCGTTGGCACCATTGATTATACCGGTTCAGAAGTCACTCTCAGTGAGTGGTCGGATGGAGTAAATCCTACTGTGAATCTGGTGGCCTCTGCGACGACGGCTGCTGGTTACCAAACTGATCGAGTGGCTTTTCGCACACCCGGAGCACCCATTCGTACCGGTAGCCTGCAGGTCAGTGCTTTACGAGCCGATACCGGAGCCACTATTAGCGCTCAGGCCGATAACAATGGGCTCATCAGTAGCCCGGAAATGCTGGGTTATATTGATTACCAGAGCGGCTGGTGCCAGATCGAGTTTACCGATGACGTGAATCCCATCCATGTCATCCCTCAGTCCATCCGCTTCAACAGCGTGGTGTTGACCAGTATTCCTTTGGATAGCGAGCTGATTGGGCTGGATCCGGTACGTTTACCCGCTGATGGACGGGTGCCCATCTATCGCCCCGGAGATGTGGTGGTGCTGGCCCATACGGCTGAAACGATTGTGAATTCGCCCACCGCCGGTCAAACGGTGTCGTTAATCCGTGATCATCAAGCTGAAATCATACTAACGGACGACTCCGGAACTCCCATCAATAGTGCGGATTACGCTGTGAATCTGGAAGCCGGCACCGTCACCTTTGCAAACGATCTGGCCGGTACACTCACCATCCATGACCGTATTGAGCAGATGGCGCTGGTCAGCGATGTACAGATCAGCGGCGATCTCAGTCTGGCCACCCCGTTGGCGTGGGATTTTCCGGCAGATGAAACACTGGTCAGCAGCGCCGTCGTGTATGGTGATCTTCAATCCCGGGTACACGACGAGTTCACCCAGCGCACCTGGGATAGCGGCGAGCCCAACTGGAGCAATCATCGCATCGGGGACGACACCACAGCGCAGTACAACCTGATCAACTATCCCATCGAGGTCAGCAACAAAGGCGCAGTAGATGGCCGATGGGCAATCATATTCACCAGCAGCAGTACCTTCCAGGTAGTGGAAGAAAACCTCGGTATTATCGCCACCGGTTCAACCAGCAGCGATTGTGCCCCCCTTAACCCGGAAACCCATGTCCCGTATTTCATTATCCGCTTTGATGGTTGGGGTAGCGGCTGGAGTAGTGGCAATGTGCTGCGTTTCAACACCACCGGCGCATTGGCACCCTGTTGGCTGGTGCGAACCGTTTTATCGGGACAGGGCTCCACTGACGATGACCGTTTCACCCTCCAGATTCGGGGGGATGCAGACTGATGGCAACGCTCGCAATCGGCAACGGCAGTCAGATCAATCCCTTCCTGATTCAGACGCCTGCTGACTTTGAGGCAGTATGGCATCACTCAGAAAACTACTATTACGAGCTGACGACCGATCTGGACATGGAAGGTCGTTACCTTAGCCAAAACGACAATGGCGGCAGTTTCCATCTGGATGGCAAGGGCCACAAGATCATCAACATGACCTGTGGTAATTACTGGCACTTCTGGGGCAGTGGCGATATCCGGGATATTGAGTTTTACATTGCCAGTGGTCTTACCACCGGTCTGCACCAGACTTGCTATAACGGGGCAGTACTACAGAATGTGCGAGTTCATTGGCAGCATAGCAGTGAAGTTTACCTGTCTCGTGATTGGCCTCAGGGACAGCCTTTCTATCAGAACGTCGTACTCAGTGGTCTCGCAACGCTCAAGCACATCGCCAACCAAGGCGGCTTTGATACCAGCGGCTGTTATGTAGCAATGAACCGTGATCCCAATAACAACGATGGCGTCCTGATCAGCGATATCTATGATCCGGCGGAGTACGTCAATCTGGATCCCGCCCTCTGGAACCTGACATCAGGCAGTGTTCCGTCCCTGATACCGCAAACCGGCGACTACAGTCGCTATACCCATGTACTGGGTACCACATTAGTCGACGGCAGCCCTGTACCGAGAACAGTGCGGGCGGTGACCATGCAGCGCCATGAACTGATTGCACAGATCGACAGCGCAGGCGATGGCAGTTTTGAACTGGTCACCAGTCCCTACACTGACGGTATTCTGGTCTATGCCTTTGATGAGTACGGTAGCCTGCTGAAGGCTGATACGGCTTACAGTATTGGTGCGATTACGCATCCCCAAACACCCAATGGCTATCGCTATATCTGTATTCAGGCTGGTACCACGGAGGCAACACTTCCTGCCGATCCTTGGCCGACCGACCAGCTGGCCAGCGGTACTGCCATCTTTGAAGCCCATAAACTCCGTCAGCCTATGCTGCATGGGCCGGTCACGCCGAAAAGGATTCTCGGCTGATGGGCAGTTACATTCCAAACCTGAACGCACTGGTATTGTCAGTACAGGGCGGGTATGACGCACCGGCTGCCGCCAATGTGGTGCTTGATGCTCCATCACCGGATGCGGCGCAGACCTTTGTCAGTGGCACGGTTTCATTGAACGGTGAACCGGTAGATAAAGAGATTGTGGTTGTTTCCTTCCGGCAACAACAGCGGCAGGGACAATTGCCGGAGCGTACAATTATCGCAAGCGGTCAGAGTGGAACAGATGGCCGTTTTGAGATTGACCTGAACGGCTTTGCCGAGCCGGTACTGGTACTTGCCATGGATGACTATGGCGATACCTGGCAGGCGAATACCCGCTACATTGTCGGCGATGTGGTTCACCCCAGAACAGGATGGTTTGCAGGCTTTGTCTACGAGTGTCTGGCGGAAGGGATATCAGGCTCATCGGAGCCGGAATGGTGGGTGGATAACGGCAGCACCAATACCGGACTGGTGGGAACCGCAGTCTTCAAAGCACGTTCTTTCTATCAGTCCATAGTTCATGGTCCTTTACTGCCGGCCATAAGCAACAGCACTGGCGATGGCTGATTACATTCCGGATCCATCAAATCTGACAATGGAGGTTAGCCATGATTATTCAGTGCCTGATGGAACCAATATTTCACTGGATGTCGCATTCGGTGAACCAGTCAAACCACCGCCTGGTAGCTGGCCGGTAGCGCCATCCGTTATACGCCGCTGGCAAAGTGACTGGCAAAAGGCCACCCGCAATGAAGCGATGACGGGAGCAGGATGGCATCTTGCCGAACAGGCGGAAAGAGCTGTGAAGCTGCATACCAGTGATGCATCACAGAGGCCGGAACCAGCCTTTCAGCCGGCATGGGGAAAAATACCGGCTCAAGACATTCATACCAGCCAGGGTTGGGGCAACGGGCAAACCTGCCAGATATCCACAGGCGGGCTATGGGGCGATGTGCCGCCAAAGGATGCCTTTCCCGCCAACACAGTCTGGGATGCCAGTATTTTGCCCACAGAGGACGCCTGTGGGGCCTGGTGGGGTAACCCGCCGGGTAAGGATAATAACCGAGCCGGCGGCTGGTTTCGGGTGCTGGCACACTCTGAGGATGACCGCGACAGGGCCAGCTATCTACCGGAGCCCAGCCGTCTATCGTTTGTGTTCAGGAATGCGCTGTATACGCCGGAGAACAACACGGGCATCTGGTTTGCCTTTGGCCACAAGGTTCCACCCAAACCGGTACAGCCAAGAGAAAGCCGTAACGTTCTCTCATGGAACCGGGCAGCGACATATCACACGTTACAGCAACTTCCCTGGGGAGGAGGCTCTAGCGAACAACGCAGGGATGCGGACTACCGGATACGCTTTGCCGCCAACACCGAGCCCGTCGATCCTCCGGATCCCACCACCCCGGACAGACCTGCCGAAAAGGACACCTGGCTGATCATGAACACGATTAACACCGTTACCTTGCCGGAGAGAACGCCGCTGGATATCACTGACCTGAGCATCGCACTGGATATAGACAGTTTCACATGGTCGCTCATTGCCAGGGTCAACAACCGGCCAACACTGGCAAGAGTGCAACCCGGCAGTGATGGGCCTAAACAGATTGAGGTTTCTATCAACGGCTGGACCTGGGTCTTCATTATCGAGCGTTACAGCAGCGACAGACGCTTTGGTCGGGAGCAGTACACCATCCGGGGCGAGAGCCGGACAAAGCTGCTGGCCGCACCCTATGCACCACGGCGCTCCCATACAGAGACTTCTCCCATCAACGCCCGACAGGCCATGGAGAATGAACTGCTTAACACGGGCTTTGCCATCAACTGGAATACCAGCGGGGATGGAACCACGCCGGACTGGACGATGGACGGTGGTGTTCTTTCTTATCAGGATCTGACACCTATGCAGGTCATTGCCCGAATAGCCACCACAGCCGGTGCAGTGGTTATCCCCGCCGCTGCCAGTGACGCCTTGACGATCCAGTCTCGCTATCCGTTCAGTCCCTGGCACTGGCAGGATGAAGGCACTGTGGTCAGCCACAGCGTTCCCGAAAGCATGATGGTCAGCATGAGCGCGGAATGGCGCGCTGAGCCTGAGTACAATGCCGTTTATGTATCCGGCACCCATACCGGTGTTGCGGTAGAGGTCACCCGAGCAGGTACAGCAGGGGATCAGCCGGCACCGGATATTGTCGAGGAGTGGTTGACGGATGTAGATCTGAATACCGAGCGTGGAAGGAATGAACTTAGCAAGGGCGGCAATCAGGAAATAGTCTCGCTGGATATTCCACTGACAAGTATTGATCAACCTCCGGGACTGGTGATGCCGGGTAAGCTGGTGGAGGTTACCGAAAGTACCGGAGCATGGTATGGCCTGTGTCTTTCCACCAGCATCCGAGCTCCCCGCTCCGGAGCCGCCAAAGTCACACAAACAGTTGAGCTGGAGAGGCACTACTGATGGCAACTACCAATATCTGGAAGCGGTTTTCCTCGCTACTGCCGAGGCATTCACGTAGCGTCGTTAACATCCTTAGCAACAATGGTAACGGGACGAGTACAGTACAGCTGCGCGACGGATCGATCGCTATTGTGAATGGGGAAACGGTACCTGCGGGTAACAGGGCCATTGTTGAACATGGCGATGTAAAAACGATGACGCCTGACCTGCCTTTTTTCCGGCGCAGTGTTTGAGTGGTTATTTTGGGATCAAATTGGGATCATTGGCAGGGTTTTCAGGGGGTATTTGAGGGGTTTTGATCCCAAATTCCCTGTTTTGCATTCCGCTAAATAGTTATATAAATCAAAGCGTTAAAGGATTGCGGGAAATGCCTCCCTGTTTCTCTTATAATCCGACCCTTTCTCGACTGGCGACAGGAATGTATTGTCACCCATGAGCACGATCAGAACCCTCACCGGTATTACCACGACCGGTACTCCCCATCTCGGCAATTATGTCGGGGCGATTCGTCCAGCCATCAAGTCCAGCCTGCAGGATGATGCAGAATCGTTTTTTTTCCTGGCGGATTACCATGCGTTGATCAAGTGCTGGGATCCGGAACGCGTGCATGAATCTGCCCGCGAGATCGCGGCGACCTGGCTGGCGCTGGGCCTGGATACTGATCGGGTGACGTTTTACCGTCAGTCAGATATCCCGGAGATCCCTGAGTTATGCTGGATCCTGACCTGCATGACCGCCAAGGGGCTGATGAACCGCGCCCACGCTTACAAGGATGCCGTGCAGAAAAATGAAGAGAGTGGCGCCCAGGATCCGGACAAGGGCATCACCATGGGACTGTTCAGCTATCCCGTGCTGATGGCCGCCGATATCCTGATGTTCAACGCCCATAAGGTACCTGTCGGTAAGGATCAGATCCAGCACCTGGAAATGGCCCGTGATATTGCCGGCCGCTTCAACCACCATTACGGTGAACTGTTTGCCATGCCGGAAGCCGTGGTAGGTGAGACGACAGCGGTTCTGAGTGGTCTGGATGGCCGCAAGATGAGCAAGAGCTACAACAATACCATTCCGCTTTTTGTGCCTGAGAAAAAGCTGCGCAAGCTGATCATGAAGATCAAGACCAACAGTCTGGAGCCTGGTGAACCCAAAGATCCGGACAGCTGCACCCTGTTCGAGATCTGGACCGCCTTCGCGACAGCCGATGAAATTGCCGCCAAGCGTCGTCAGTATGAAGAAGGCGCAGGCTGGGGGCAGTTGAAGCAGGAACTGTTCGAATACCTGAACGATCACCTGGCTGGCCCCCGTGCCCGTTACGAGGAGCTGATGCAGGATCCTGGTTATGTCGAGCAGGAGCTGCGCAAGGGCGCTGAGAAGGCCCGTAATGAGGCAGCAGCTCGTCTGGCCAAGGTGCGTCAGGCTGTAGGGATTCGTCCTCTGGGTTAATTCACAACCTCCTGCACAGTCAAATCATGGATGGCGCGGAAGTGGAAGCTTCCTTCCGTGTCATCCAGCAAGAGATCGTCACGAATTTGAACTTTTTACTTTATTTCGATTCGAAATAAATTGCTAAGTAGACAGACAGACTTCTGATTACTGTTTGCGGAGGCGTTCTTCAGTTTTTAAGCTTGTAAACAGACAGGCAAGATCGATAACAGGGAGTGTCATGGCAAACAAGGCCATTATAACGATTAACCTTACTGCTGAGCAGGTTAAGCAATATTACATGGGGCAAAAGAATCGGGTTCAGGCGTATACTGATGACGGCCAGAGTATTAGCCTGCCTTACGATATTCTGCTGGAGTTTATATCCCACCACGGTATCTATGGGCGGTTCGAGATTCGCTACGATGATGGCGGCAAATTCCAGGGAATCAGTCGTATCAGTTGAGCAGTTGCTGGCATTCAAGATCCTCAAAGGCGCAAAGCAGGCAGAGCAGCCGGTTTAGCCAGAGGGGTTCTGCGCATCCTCTCACCTGCTCCTTGATGGCTGCAAACAGCTGAAAGATGATCATCAAGCGATAGTCGTTCATGAGTTGTTCGAAGTCGTAGCCTGTCACACCCGTGTCCATTAGTCTGGCATGGTAATGCTGTAAAAGCCGTTTTTCCCGTTGATCTGCCCCTCTTGTTTCAGGCATCCAGTAACTGACGAGTAGTTGAACCAGGTCGTAAGCTGGTGTCTGTATCGTTGCCTGATCAAAATCAAAGAGATACACCGGATGATTGTCACTGGTCTTGGGATAGAAAAAATGCCGGAAGTAACAATCTCCATGAATGATGGTGACCTGCTTCAGGTTGTTCAGCCTTACGTGGAGGTATTTGTGCCACAGTTTGGGTAATTGTGGCAGGATCGCTGCCAGTTGTTGCAGTTGTTCGGCTGGAAACCAGGATTTTACGGTCTCTTCAAAGCTATCGAACTCCTGCTGTCGATATACCATATTCGTTGCAAATTGCTGCTCGCGATTCCAGAAACAGCCTCGTCCGAGAATTGGGGCGGTCTCTTTCAATAGCTCGTCCTGCCAGCACATACCATGGAAACAAGCCAAAGCCTCAATCGCTGCGAATGATTGTTTGTCGGTAGGTTTTTTTTCCATTGTGCAGGCTTCCTGCTGAGACTGAATAACGCGATGGTTGGGTGATTGGTCGTCCATCAGCAGGTAACTGAGTCGGCTTGGTGAGTTATAACCCCATAACCGTGCAGGCACCATGGCAGGACACTGGATGGCGTGTGTCTGATACAATTGAAACAGGGCGATTTCTGTCATGCCCGTTACGCCAGACCTGAACTTCATCACATAATGATCGGGCTGTTTCGGAAGATGGTTCTTACTGAACGTCAATTTCAGCTGGAGGAGGGTGGAGGCAGATTCTGTTGTTGCTAACGGAGTGAAGCTGGTATTAAGAATGTGCCCCTGGTGTAGAAGGCCGGTACGATAAAATTCACGAGTGAGCCACTCGGTATTGGTAAAACGAATAGTTGCCTGGTGATTCAATGGTTCGCTTCTCCAGTATTGGATAATGCATTATTTTTGTATGATTTAATTATTATGGGAGGAATAAAGTACCCTGCAAAGCTATGCAGGTGTTGTTGGAGTGATCCTTCCGGGTAAGGGCAACTGAAAACGTCAACTATATCTGTGGGTTGATGTTTTATGTTGTTATTAATGATGATTTTACTCGGATTCTGCTCTTTCCTAATAAAGGATTGAACAACCTGTACTGTCAGAAGTCAGTGTGCCATTTATGCCCCGTATTATTGTCTTCTTGCAGGTGAAACAGATTCTTTTTCGCAGATGCTGCTTTCCAGATACAACAACAGGAAATGGCCTTTAAACATTCGAATATCGCTTTGCATATGACTTTTACGTCATCACAGAAAGACATTGCTGGCGCGGTGTCTTCAATCTTTCTGGTTGAGTACCCGATGCTGGATTAGCCCTCCGTGTGACAGGGGCGCAGGTGGTATGGTGGGTTTGATGTTGATTTCTGTCACAAATGAGTGCGCTTATCAATCCATGATTGACATTATGAGTGCATTGAAAGCTCATGACTATGACAGGAATTTCATGGTGTATGGCTGAATTGGCCTAAGGGAATAAACGGTAGTACAGACTGCCTGCGTAATTCCTGACACGCCATGACTGCCCAAATGGTCAATGTAAAATGTCTATTATCGTAATAAAACACCTGTTCTTATTCAGGAGTGCTTATGGACAGGTGGTTTGCCGGGTTTTTCATGCGTTACCGGTTAGGGTTGGGAGTAGCCAGCATTGTGCTGTGTCTGCTTTTATCCACAGGGATAACCCGGCTGTATTTCGACAGTAACTTTCGAATTTTCTTCAAACCCGACAATCCGCAGCTGATGGCTCATGACGCCATGGAGCAGGATTACGTCCGTTCTGATAATGTCGTTTTCACCATCCAGTCACTCAGTAAGGATATCTTTACCCCGCAGACCCTGAGAACAATTGCCTGGTTGACCGAGGAGAGCTGGCAGATTCCCTACAGCCAGCGGGTAGACTCCGTCACCAATTATCAGCATACCCGCGCCGGGGAGGATGACCTGCTGGTTGAGTTCCTGGTGGAGGATGCCGAGGCGTTGACGCCGGAAGATGCCGCCCAGATCCGGACCCTGGCGCTGGCGCAGAAATCCCTGATCAACAGTCTTCTGGCAAAGGACGGGCAGGCGACCAATATCAACATTCGCCTGAATCTGCCCGAAGACCAGCGGGAACCCATTGAAAGCGTGATGGCGATTGCCCAGAAAATGAAGGCCCGGGCGGAAGCAGAAAATCCGGACATCAAGGTTCACCTGATGGGCATGGCGGCGGTGAACCAGGCGTTCAACGACATGGCCATGAACGACGCAACCACACTGATGCCGGTGATGTTCCTCATTGTCCTGGTACTGCTGACGCTGCTGATGCGCTCACTGGCCTGTACCCTGGCAACGATTGTCATTATTGCTGTCAGCGTGGCAACCACGATGGGGATTACCGGCTTTATGGGGTTGGCCATCAATCAGGTTAATGCCCTGGCGCCAACTGTGGTGATGACCCTGGTGGTGGCTGACTGTGTCCATGTACTGGTGGTATTTCTGCAAGGTTTGCGCAGCGGGTTGTCAAAGCACGCCGCCCTAGAAGAGAGCATCGAAATTAATTTTCAGGCCATATTCCTGACCAGCCTGACGACGGCTATTGGCTTTCTGGCCATGAACTTCAGTGACAGCCCGCCATTCCGGGAGCTGGGTACGATTACAGCCATCGGTGTCACCTGTGCGTTTGTGTTTAGCCTGACATTGCTGCCGGTGATTGTATTGGGCTTGTCTCGCTGGCTGCCTATTAAGGTGCCGGCGAATGGTGCGCAGGATATAACGGCCAGACTACTGGCAGGGTTCAGTCGTTTTGTGGTCCGACGTCATCGGCCGGTGCTCCTGACGACACTGGCAGTGTCCATCCTGATTATCAGCTTCGTTCCCCGCAACGAGTTAAACGACAGCATCGTGCATTATTTCAGCAAGGACACGGATATCCGCCAGGCGGCGGATTACCTGCAGGAAAATGTTGCGGGTATGACCGTGATTTCCTATTCGCTGGATTCCGGTGCATCAGGTGGCATCAATGAACCTGTGTTTCTCGCCAGGGCTGAGGCATTCGAGGAATGGTATAAGCAGCAGGACGATGTCGTGCATGTCACCAGCTATCTGGAAACCATCAAGCGGTTGAACCGGAATATGCATGGCGATGATCCGGCCTGGCAACGGTTGCCGGATACCCGTGAGGAAGCTTCCCAGTATCAGTTGCTGTACGAATTGTCGCTGCCGTTTGGGTTGGATCTCAGTAACCAGCTGACCTTTGATAAATCCGCCCTGAGGGTGGATGTAATTGCCAAGGATCTCAAGGCGCAGGAAATCATCGACCTGGATCAGCTTGCACAGCAGTGGTTTGTCGAGAACGCACCGGAATTACAGGCGACAGGGACAGGCTTGTCACTGATGTTTGCGCATATCGGGCAGCGCAATATCCACAGCATGATCAATGGCAATGTGGTGGCGGTGATTCTGATCTCACTGACCTTGATGCTGGCGCTACGCTCGTTCCGCTATGGCCTGCTGAGCATGATTCCCAACGCCTTTCCCGCAGCCATGGCCATGGGCTTTTGGGGGATGGCCGTACAGGAAGTGAATCTTGCGGTTGCTGTCGTTTTTTGTATGACGCTTGGGATTGTTGTAGACGACACAGTGCATTTCCTCAGTAAATACATTAAGGGAAGAAAGCGCGGGCTGTCTCCCGCCGACGCCATCCACGATGTTTTCCACAAGGTCGGCTCCGCCCTGACCATTACGTCCATTACCCTGACCGCAGGTTTCCTGGTGCTGACCTTATCGGATTTTAACGCCAACATGCTGACGGGGCTGATGGTGGCGATCACCATCGTGGTGGCGCTCTTTTTTGATTTCCTGTTTCTGCCCAGCCTGCTGTTAATGCTGGAGTCGGGAAGAAGCGGAGCTCAACCAGAACCCCTTACAAAGAAAACAGCAGCACCGGCTGTTACTGCCCGGGAAGTGGATACCGCAACGTGATGTGGTGATTGTCACCAGGCCTGAACAGGGCAGCCTACGAGAATGATAAAAAGTGTTATTGGGAGGAAAGGAATGGGAAAGCGGATTACTGCGATAGCGGCAATGACTGCCATGTTACCGGTGTTATCCTCATCAGCGTTGACGCCGGAAGAGAAAGGACTGGATATTGCCCACCAGGCGGAGGCCCGGGGGAATGGTTTTGTCGACAGCAAGGCAGAGTTGGAGATGGTGCTGATTAATGCTCGTGGTGACGAAAACCATCGGAAATTGCGCCAGATGACGCTGGAAGGGCAGGACTCAGACGACAAGTCTCTAATGGTTTTCCTGTCTCCGAAGGACCAGAAAGGCACTGCCTTGCTGACCCATGCCAGTAAAGAAGATGACGATGAGCAGTGGCTTTATCTGCCCGCGGTGAAACGGGTCAAGCGGATTGTTTCCCGGAACAAGTCGGGTCCGTTTGTTGGCAGTGAGTTCTCCTATGAAGACCTGAATCCACAGAATGTGGATGACTATACCTACAAGTATCTGCGGGAGGAGCCCTGCAGTGAGGATGCGTCGGCACAGACCTGTCATGTTATGGAACAGTTTCCCCTGGACAAACACTCGGGCTATTCACGCCTTGTTGTCTGGTTGGATCAGGATGAGCTGCGTGTGCATAAAATCGATTTTTATGACCGCAAGAACAGTCTGCTGAAAACCATGACGGTGTCAGGTTATCAACAGTACAACGACAAATTCTGGCGTCCTGAAACCAGCCTGATGGTCAATCATCAAACGGGCAAAAGTACACGGCTGTTATTCAGCAGTTATGCGTTTGGCACCGGGCTGAAAGAAAAGCATTTTACCAAGAACAGTCTTAAGCGTGCCCGATAAGTGAGCGCTGTTGGTTGTTGCAGGTCCATAGCTGTTTTCCTGGCAGCCGGATTGTGGAGTGTCATGGCCTGTGGGGAAGAATGGTCTGGCAGGTTGTCACTGGAGACCCGTCAGTTTTTCCACAAGGGTCTTCAGGGCCAGCCGCGCAGCCATTACTCAGCTAGCGGTACGGTTGATTATTATGAGGACTGGAATGATGGCTTCGACAGTCTGAATGTTTCCGTCTTCGGCCGGCTCGACAGTGTGGATGAAGAACGCACCCATGCGGATATCCGCGAGCTGAGCTGGATTCATGTGGCTGATGACTATGAACTCCGCACCGGTATCCGCAAGGTCTTCTGGGGTGTCACCGAGGGTATTCACCTGGTGGATATCGTTAACCAGACGGACCTGGTGGAAGGGTTTGAAGGTGAGGAAAAGCTCGGTCAGCCCATGGTCAACCTGTCGTTTGAGCGGGACTGGGGCCTGGTCGATCTTTTCGTTTTGCCCTGGTTTCGTGAACGGACCTTTCCCGGTGATGACGGACGACTGAGAATTCCTGTTCCTGTGAATAGTAACGATGCGATCTATGCGTCAGGTGCCGGACAGCATCGGCTGGATCTGGCCGCTCGCTGGAGTCACAGCCTGGGTGACCTTGAGGTTGGCCTGTCGCATTTTTCCGGTACCAGCCGTGAGCCCCGGTTCACGTTACAGGCATTGGGGGATAATGGTCAGGGTGTACCGACAGCGGCGGAGCTTATCCCGGTTTATGAAACCATTGACCAGACAGGGCTTGAGTTGCAATACAGCCTGGCGGACTGGGTGCTGAAGCTGGAAGCGATCAGCTGTTCCGGGCAGGGGCGCCGCTTCACGGCACTGACGACGGGGGTTGAGTATACACAGGTCGGCATACTCGACAGCCGTATTGATCTGGGTTGGGTGGTCGAATACGCCTTTGATGATCGCAAGCGCCTGGCACCAGCGGGTAACATGGAGCAGGATATCCTGCTGGCGACACGCTGGAACTTTAATGATGCCGACAACAGCTATGCACTGGCAGGCCTGTTCTGGGATCATGTATCCCATGAGCGTCTGTTTTCACTGGAAGCTAATACGCGCTTAACGGAAAGTCTGCTATTGAATATTAATCTGGTGCTGGTCGATAGCCGTGAACTGAAATCTGAGGATGCATCAAGATTAGCTGCTTTGATTGATCCGAATTCCCCACAATCCGGTATCAATGTAGCCGCTGATGAGATTCTTGATTATTACAGTGTGCGTAAAATGGGATTTATACGACAGGATGATTATCTTCAGATAGCGTTGTCCTGGTATTTTTAATCTTTTTTTTGGTGTACCAGAGACTTTCTTTTTATACATCTTTAAAAGTCTTGCGACAAAATCGACTTATGCGACCCTGTGTCCGAGCGTCTTACCAGACTTGTCTGCTGTTTCTGCATTTCATCAGTAGGGGGAATCTTATATTCATTAATTTAAAGAGTAAATTTCTGTCGCTTTTGGTGATATTTTAGGTTTGTCTGATGAAGCTATAGCTGTGGAGGGAAGCAGTTTTCTTGGGCAATGCATCTGTTATGGTCAATAATCATGTTTGTACATATCTTCAAAAAAGCTGTTTCACATAACTGTGAATTGCGATGAGTTATCATGAATTGAACGCATAATTTAATGCCCCCACAATTTGTATTTTCGTTTTTTTGTGTTAATGATATGTCTGACGCTTAATAGGGTTATCTTTTGGGTTTGATTGCTTTTTGATATTTCATTGGCATTAAATATGCTGGATTTTAGTGGGTAATCATAGGCCTATCATAGCTTCACCCTTAAAGTGTGTAAAAATTGAGTGCAGAGTTGAATGTTAATAAATCTTTTTTATTAGTTATTGCTGTTATATGTCTTGTTGCTTTATCAATGAGGCTTTATTTATTTATGAGGTGGGTATGGGTTATGGATAAGGGGTTAAGTACTGTGCGAGGGATTGGGGAATCTGTTGTCAGGGCTGTTAAATTACCGAGTGTGACGAAGAAGGGAAGAAAGTTTTATGCTCGCATGGTTGGTGAGAGTAGCTCTTCTGGTCAGCCCTCTGGTTCAGGTCTTGAGGGGAGCCTTACTAAGTTAAGCGATTCTGTAATGTCATTGACAAAAACAGCTAAGAAAGAAAAGGAGCGTACAGTAAAAAAACAAGAAAATGAAAAGCTCTTGTATAAATATAAAAAGGAAGAGTTTGGTCAAAGAATAATTAATGCTTTGAATAGTTATTTAGATGATCCTGATAAATCTCATGGTGATCTATTGAGAGGATATCTCGCGGAGGACGCACTTAAGGGTTTCTTTGTTATTGGTCAAGATAAAAATGGCAAAGATAGAGTGAAAACAGTTTATATGCCAGCAGAGTTTGAAGATTTTGATGAAAAGATAGCTGTGTTGTTGGAAGGTCATTCTACAGCAGGTTCCTTATTGAAGGGTTTTCAAGAGAAGTTCAAAAACTCAGGTTTTTTCATAGAAATGGTAGGGTCCGGATTAAGAGGTGAATATAAATATCGACTTATCTATAAGGAGCCGACTGAAAGTCAGTCAGATCTGCCGACTCCAAAAGGAGGGGCAGAAAAAGGCACTCTTCTGGATATGCTGAAAAAGCAGGAACAAGAAAGAGAATTACAGCAAATTTGCAATAAAGTGAATACTGCTTATAAAAACCGTCGTGACCTGACAAGACAAGTAGAACGGTTACGTCAGCTTGTTGATGTGCATGGAGATTGTATTAAATGGTGGAGTTGTCCGCAAATTGACTCCGTCGATCTTGGTACTCTGACAGATATAAAACCGGATAAACATATGTCGATGCCTGCTCTCGAAAAATTACAGGCAGATGTAGAGAATGAAAATAATAATATTCAAGGAGAAATTGACGCACTGTGGAAAAGTCTGCCTTCCGCCGGCAGTGACCGTCAGCTGATAATCATCCCTGAAGTTAACGATGGGAGTACTTCTCTCATAACGATCTGTGAGGGAATGAACACGCTATTGACTCATCCTCTAAGGCGTACTGCCGCCGAGTTTGTGAAAGGGCAATGCCTTTTTCGGCGGGCTTACAGGGATGAACAAGCTAAAAATACACAAATGGCTGAGAAGCTTATGGAGTTGAAAGAGCTGTTTCAGGCAATCAAAAATGAAAGGGTCTGGCGAAATTTTGAGCAATTGCCGTGGTCACAAAATCTCATGGCAGAATGGCTGCAACAAAATGTACCGACTGAACTGTATAAGCTGGGACGAATCAAGTGTTCATCCCTTTTGCGTAAGGCCTGGAAAGGGAAACTCACCGAGTGGAATATACCGCGAGGTTACAATCCCCGTCATGAAGAGGCAGAAACAGCAGAAAGGGTGATGGGTTGATTCAAGTTTATCTATGAATAACCCGAATGAGAGACGTTAAGCGGATGGGGGCACGGGCACCGGCAAGGCTTAGGCCTTGCCGGTAATGATGCGGTACTTTTCCATCAGTTCCTCTTCTGTCTCCCGGTTGTCGGGATCCAGCGGGATACAGTCCACCGGGCAGACCTGCTGGCACTGGGGCTCATCATAATGGCCCACGCACTCGGTGCAGAGGTTCGGGTCGATCTCGTAGATCTCTTCGCCCGGCGAGATGGCGCTGTTCGGGCACTCCGGCTCGCAGACATCACAGTTAATGCAGTCGTCAGTAATGATCAGTGACATGGTCTTCAATTCTCATGCCGTCAGCCGGACGGCGGCAGGTTCAGGCCCTGCCGTATTTTTCGTTCAGCGCTTCGGCAATTTGCGGCTCAACAAACTTGGAAACATCCCCGCCCAGTGAGGCGATCTCGCGCACCAGGGTGGAGGAGATGTAAGAATACTGCTCAGCAGGCGTCAGGAACAGGCTTTCCACTTCCGGCGCCAGCACCCGGTTCATGTTCGCCAGCTGGAATTCATATTCGAAGTCAGACACGGCGCGCAGACCCCGAAGGATGATGTCGGCCTTGGCTTCACGGACAAATTCCGCCAGCAAAGAGCTGAACCCACAGACTTCCACGTTACCCAGGTGGGCAGTGGCGTCGCGCGCCATGGTCACCCGTTCTTTCATATCAAACAGGGGTTTTTTCTTCGGGCTTTCGGCAACGGCAATGATGACCTTGTCGAACAGCCTCGCGGCCCTGCTGACCAGATCGCCGTGTCCCCTGGTGATCGGGTCAAAGGTACCCGGGTATATCACGGTGCTCATCAGTCTTTATCGTCCTGTATTCGTGGTGTGCCCGTCTGCGACCTGGCTTCTCCCAAGTATAAACCGTGACAGGGAGTGCCGGACAACAAGGCTGCGCATGGTAGCGACTGGCAGACGATAGCACAAGTCGCCCGGCGCCCTGAAGCCTCATGCGCGCCGGGGGCAGTGTGATGTTCTATACCGGCTGAATCGGGATGCCGGATGGCGCTCCGGTCAGTCTGCCAGCCAAAAGGCTGGCCATTCTCGCCGCCTGGCCGTAGATCGACAATTGGGGGTTGGCGCCGATGCTGGTAGGAAAGACCGAACCGTCAATGACGGAAAGGTTCTCGAGGTAGTGATGCTCGCCGCGACTGTTAACGACGGTTTGGTAACGGTCTTCGCCCATGGCGCAGCCGCCCATGACGTGGGCAGAGCCGATCAGGGTGCGGTATTTCTCCATGGGCAGCGAGTTGATCAGATCGGTGACTTTTTCCACGGAATCTACAAAGGGGGCATCCTGATGCATGGGGCGAACCTTCTGGGCACCGGCGGCAAACTGGATTTCAGCCATGGTCTGCAGGGCGCGGCGGACGCCATCCCAGAGGTAATCGGTCATCTGGTAGTCGAGGACCGGTGTGCCGTCGTTGCGCAGCATGACCTGGCCGCCGGGGCTGTCCGGATGGAATCCGTCCCGTAGCAGGGCCAGTGTACAGGCGGTGTAGGGCAGGTCAGCCATACTGTCGGCCAGCAACTTGCCCTGCGCTTTCATCAGTGCTGATGCAAGGCCCGGTTGTAGCGGGGTGGCTTCCAGCTTGAAGCCTGCTGGGCCAGAAACGCCATCTTTCCACTGAAAATGGTCACTGTGGATGGACTGGGGGGCACCATAGTAGCCTTCGATTTTCTCCGGCATGACGGCCATCACCATGGGCACCGGATGCAGGAAAGTCCGCTTACCCGTTAGCTCGTAAGGATCGGGTGCATTGGAACGTAACAACAGACCGGGGCTGCCAATCGCGCCGGCGGACAGCACATAGTGTTTTGCCTTGACGGTGAAACGGTGTCCGGTGGGATGGACACTGTGCTGATCCATGCCGGCGCAGACCAGTTCGCTGACGGCATCGCCGTTAAAACGGAAATGTTCCGCCCGGGCCAGGTAGAGTAGTTCGGCGTTGTTCTGCAGGGCGCCGGGAATGGTGGTGACCAGCATGGATTGCTTGGCGTTGGTCGGACAGCCGGTGCCGCAATAGCCCAGGTTCCAGCAACCGGCGACATTCCGGGGAATCACTTTCCATTCATAACCGAGCTTGTCACAACCACGCTTGAGTACGTCATTGTTGCCGTTGGCGGGAATCTGCCAGGTCTGAACGTTGAGGCGCTTTTCCATCTGGGCAAACCACGGGGCCATCTCTGCCTCGCTGGCGCCTTCGGTGGCGAAGTTATCCGCCCAGTATTGCAGGGTCTGTGGCGGGGTGCGGAAACTGGAGGTCCAGTTGATCACGGTCGTGCCGCCGACGCAGCGTCCCTGCAGGATGGTGATCGCGCCATCTTTACTCATTCGGCCAGAACCTTCCTGGTAAAGATCCGCGTAGGCGTGGCTTTCATCCATATTGAAATCATTTGAGGATTTCAGTGGACCGGCTTCAATCAGCAGGACTTTCAGGCCCGCCTGACTCAATATTTCTGCTGTTACCCCACCGCCGGCGCCGGTACCGATGATGGCGACATCCGCCTCAAACTCTGTTCCGTCTTCCATGCGGGATCCATTGTGTACCTTCCAGCCGTTTTTCACCCCGTCGGCAAACAGGTCTTTGATGGCCATGCCATACTCCCCCAAAAACGTCGGCAATCAATCCCCCTGCCTCTACGGGCAGGGTGGTTATTTTGTTGGTTTCAGTAGCGATTGGTGGCAGTCACCAGAATATTGCTGTGTGGCGGACCGGAAAAACCGATGTGCAGCCAGGCGCTCTGGGTCTCATGCCAGGCCATCAGGCTTAGCTGATTGATCGCTGAATAAGCCATGCGGAACAGGGCCAGACGGCTGTTTCGCCAGCGCTGCAGGAAGGTTTCGGCTTCAGCGGGTGTCACCTGTTCCCAAGGCTGCCAGATACCGGTAGTGATCCCTTTGGTCAGCGGTCCGGTAGCGACATCAAAGAGTTGGCGTACCAGTTTCTGCACCTCCGGTGAGAGGCGGTAGATATTGGCGTCCAGCTGTTGCAGTCCCCGGATTACAGCGGGTTTGCCGTCATTTCCATCGGGAATCGAATCTTTCAGCAGGGCGGGCAGAATCGCGGAGAGAAAGGCGACATCCTGAGGTTGCAACCACTGGTAGCCAGGATGGGCGGGCGGCGATTCTTTTTGTGCGAGGTTAACGGCAAGGCCAGAGGTTACCAGCACCGCGCTGCCAACCATGCCGACTTTCAGAAAACGGCGGCGGCTGACCAGCAGGGACTCGGTCTCTGTGACGGCATCAGGCCGGGACGGTTTTTTCATATTATTGTTATCTCGGCAAAAAAGATCGCTCCGGCGTCATGCCGGAGCGACGGGGTTATGGATCAGCGAATGAAGAGTTTCTGAACCAGCTGATGCAGTTTGCCGCCATAAGGAGGGTAGATGAACTTGGCCGCATTGAACCTCTGTTTGAGGAATACCCCCTTGGCCTTGGAGAAGGTCAGGAAGCCGTCATGGCCGTGGTAGTGACCCATGCCGGAGGGGCCAATGCCGCCGAACGGAATATCATCCACTGCGACATGGAACAGGGTATCGTTGATGCAGACACCGCCGGAGTGCGTGGTATTGAGCACATGTTCCTGGGTCAGTTTGTCATAACTGAAATAGTACAGTGCCAGTGGGCGCGGGCGATCTCTGACGAATTCCAGCGCCTGCTCCAGACTGTCGTAAGGAATGACCGGCATGACAGGACCGAAGATCTCCTCCTGCATCACGGGCATGTCATCATTAACATCCGTGAGGATATGGAGGGGCATCCGGCGGCTACCATCGGCAATGTTTTCTTCACCGATCACATGAACAGTCGCACCCTTGTTACGGGCATCGGCCACCAGTTGCTGCAGACGCTGCTTCTGACGTTCGTTAACAACGCTGGTGTAATCCTCATTCCCTGCCACAGTGGGGTACATGCGGTTGAACACCTTGCGGTAGGTGTCGATAAATTCGTCCTGCTTGTCCCTTGGGCACAAGACATAGTCGGTAGCGACGCAGGTCTGGCCGGCGTTGAATGACTTGCCGAAGCAGATACGTTCAACAGCATCTTCCATGGGAATATCATCGCCGATAATCGAGGGAGACTTGCCACCCAACTCCAGTGTGACCGGGGTCAGGTTCTCCGCAGCGGCGCGCATGACGATCTTGCCGACCTGGGTGGAACCGGTGAACAGCAGATGATCAAACGGCAGCTTGGAGAATTCTGCGGCGATTTTCGCATCACCATTGATGACAGCCACATGTTCTGCCGGGAACGTATCCGCGATGATCTTTGCGAAACAGTCTGCGGTATTTGGCGTGAACTCCGACATCTTGATCATGGCGTGGTTGCCCGCCGCCAGTGCTCCCACCAGTGGCAGTACGCCCAGCTGAACCGGGTAGTTCCAGGGCACCATGATGCCGACGACGCCCAATGGCTGGTAAACCACCTTGGCTGCAGCAGGCTGCAGGTGTTGCCCTACCTTGCGACGGCTGGGCTTCATCCACTTCCGAACCCGCTTGATGGTGTGGTTGATATCCTGGGCTATGGGCATGATTTCCGCGAGCAGGGTTTCATCGCGGGAACGGCCGGAAAAATCCTTGTTGATGGCGGCGATGATCGCTTCCTGGTTATCCAGGATGGCGTGCTTGAGCTTCTTTAGATTCGCGATACGCTCTTCGGCCGTTGGCATGGGGTTGGCGCGGTAGGCTTTTTGCTGGATAGCGAAGACCGACTGCATATGCACCGTTTCTTCCTCGCTGGTTTGCAGGTATTCCGCCGTGGTTGCCATCCTGTGATCCTCGTTGTCGGCCTGCTGTCAGTGCAGGCATTTATATTGTTATTGTTCTGTTTTTACGAATGAGTGTTGAGAAAATTAGAGCAATTACTCTAAACTGTCAACAGACCTTACAATCGCTTTGAAATAACGAGGCCCGATGTCAGACCGAGCAGTTAAAACCCGGGAACGGATACTGGAAGCCGCACGTGAGCTGTTCAATCAACAGGGCGAGAAAGCGGTGACCACCAACCATATTGCCGCCCATCTCGGGATCTCACCGGGGAACCTCTATTACCATTTCCGTAATAAGACCGCGATCATCAAGGAGCTGCTGGTTCAGTATGCCAATGAGGTGAAGGCGTACCTGACGCCGCCGGAAGCGGGCCAGAAGGCAGATGTCAGCGCCAAACGGCATTATCTGGAGGCTGCATTACAGGCCATGTGGCATTACCGTTTCCTGCATCGGGATATGCAGCGGCTGGCGGCAGAGGAAGTACTTCGCAATGAATATGAAAAGCTGGCCAGTTTTGCGGTACAGCGAATTATCACGATTTACCGCAGTCTGATTGACAGTGGTGTCATGGAGGTTGAAGAACGGGAGCTGGAAGCCCTGGCCTACAACCTCTGGCTGGTGATTGTTTCCTGGGTCAGTTTTGTGGGTTCAGGATTGGCTGCCGGGGCAGGACAGTTTTCCAAGGATACGATCCGTCGAGCAATCTACCAGGCGCTGCTGCTGGATAAGCCCTATGTTACAGAACAGGTTCGTGATGAGTTTGATGCTTTGCTGGAAGAGTATTATGTGCCGGTTAATCAATGGTTTAAGTGATACCTGATTTCTAATTCGGCATTGGCCATCAGATTCCGTTGTGATCGTGCCATTGGATGGTATCTGTCGCAGGGTATTTCATGCGAACAACGGGCTTAGGGGCTGATAAAATACCTTGTTTTAGTTGTGCCCCATCAAACGTGGTTTCGCAGGACAGGCTGTATTCTGCGCCTTCAAGGTACTTGACAGCCTGATCTAGCAGGCATGTCGGTTTATCAGATTTCATCTCAGTTTCGACTGTTACAGCGCCATTTTCTTTCAGGGTGATAGTGTATTGCTGGATCGTATTTTGATCGTTCGACTGAACAAATATCAACCAGGGTGAGAGTTTGCTCAGGCGTGCAGCTTCAAGCTTGATCATGTAAGAGTAAAACGTCTGATTGATAATTTTGGATAATGTGCCAGCGATGAGGCGGCTTCCACACAGTGTAGTCAGGTCTTCGTCGGTAAGCGGCTTTGATCCAGGGCTATAGCAATTAATGGATCCACTTATTTCATTTCTAATAATGTAATGATCACGGGTACGGTCTTTGTCAAACTGCTGGCCAAAAGCTGCAAACCGGTTGACATCCCTGAGCACGCCTTTCCAGTCTTCAGTAGAATCTTCTCCAAGCCCGACAGCATCAGCGTCAATCCAGTCGTGGGTGAGGTCATGTTGATAGACGTAGGGTAGGCGGGTGCATGACTTTTCGCTTAACTGCAATTTGAGTCGGTTTACCTCGTTACGGATCCATATTTGATGTTTCTGTGGTGCATTTAATCTATCCAGTGCACGGTCCAATTGATCCAGAAAATGGAATACTGCAGTGAGTGAGACATCATAGGTGTAGGGATCGTCGGTAGGGGGAGCTATCTGTGCGAAATGTGCATTCAACTCATCGATTGAGCAGAGTGTTTGTGTGAATGGGTAACGAGCTGCTGCACAGGCCTGCCTCCTTTCATTAATGGCGTTGGAAAGTAATTGCATATAGGCATGGTATTCCCGGCTCCATTCGGATTCACGAATATCATTATGCGGGTCGATCGGTGGATTGGGTGTTGTGCTCTGTTGTTGTAAAGCATGTATAAGGGCAGGTTTATGTTGATCAGTGATATCGCGACTCAGCAAGATAGAGAGCTTGTAATGCTGAAGGCGATCCTGTGACAGGCACTTGTTGGCGACATTCTGGCAGGCGCTGTAAACCACTTCCCTGATTTCTCCCCGGGGTAGCTGTTGTGCCAGATGCATAAGCGGGTTGCAGAATATCAGGTAGTCACCACTGCTTCCCATATCGGTGAGTAACTGGGTAACCTCTGCGTCATTGTAAGCAGCTCCGCCATTCTCAGTATGGCCGGAGCTTATACTTATGCTAGATGAACTGTCAGGCTGGCTGTCGTTGTCACGGCTGATATGTCGATCCTGTATGCTTGTGGTGACATTATTCTGATGATCTACTGATGTGGTATGTCGGGGCTGGACGTTTCTCAGGCTGGCAACTTTTCTGCGCAGCCAGCGACCGAAGGCCAGAAAAGGTTTTCCGATTGCGCGGAATGTTGTTTTGAGTATCTGAGATATTGATGTCATCAACGTGACGGTCTCTCGTGATGTACTTATAAATAGTAGGCAACTTTCGGCTTGATCCTCTTTATCAGCAATACATGACATTTTTGCAGAATGGCCAGTTTTCTCCTAAATGGTTTCAGTTAGAGCGGGGGATGACGGGGAGCTAACCCCGTTGTCATTATGGGGGGGCGAATCCAGGTGCGATAATAGGGGGGTTATGATGGAGTTTGTCTTATGGCGCATACCTATGAAGCATTGTCGGATAATGTGAAGCTGCACTCATCGGAGGAATTACAGAAACTGCTTTACTGCGGGATAGATCTTTATCTCCAGATCAAGGAGTCCCACTGGACACTGGCTGGACGTGAGTTTCTCTCTGTCCACCGCCTGTTGGATGAAGTGGCGACCTGTGTCAGCGACACAGCGGATGATATTGCTGAGCGCATCGCCCAACTGGGCGTTAAGCCCCGGGGCACGGTACAGATGGCGGCAGAGCATTCCAGCTTATTGCCTTATCCCCATGACGTTGATTCCATTGACCGGCATATTGAAGTGATCAGTGAACGGCTGGCCTTTTTCACCAGTGAGTGTGTGCGGGTTATCAGCAGTGTTGATGAACAGGGCGATGTGATATCAGCGGATCTTCTGACATCACGGGCCCGTGAAATCGACAAGCTGCTCTGGCTGGTGGAATCTCATCTTCCAACGAAAACCTACAAGTGAGCGACAGGTTGTTTGGCTGCGTGACGCGAGAACTGTTCTGACAGCCAGGCAGGAATACGCTCCTCAAGCCAGTAGCGCGGCTTCAGGGGCGAGCCTGTGACGAAGCCCACATGACCGCCACGGGGGGCTAACTCCAGTTGTGTCGACTCGGAGAGTTCCCCTTCACTTGGAATGGAGGATGCAAAAACAAACGGGTCATCCTTGGCGTGAATGATCAGGGTCGGTATTTCAATAGATGGCAGAAACTGGCGGGAGCTGCAGCGGGCATAATAGGCTTCCCCGCTCTCGAAGCCATGTAGCGGAGCCGTGAACTGATGATCGAAAGCCTGAAAGGTATTGATGGACTCGACATTACCCAGTGCTTCCAGCGTTTCAAGCTGCTCGTGCATATGTTGCTGGTGGAAATGCTGTTTCTTCCGGGTGATGTAGCCAATCATGTCGCGCAGTAATCGATTGCGGTAGGCGCGGGAAAATCCCTGGTTGATGCGTTCCGAACTGCGGGAAAGTTCAAAGGGGACGGAGACCGCGACAGCGCACTTCAGTGGCGTAGCCGCCTGTTGTTCTCCGAGATACTTGAGCAGGACATTGCCTCCCAATGAAAATCCGACCGCGCCCAGGAAGCGATTGGGATAACGTTCAGCCAGCTGGCTGGCGACAGCGTCCAGGTCCTCGGAAATACCGGAGTGATACCCTTTGGTGTGATGGTTCACCTCTCCTCCGCAACCGCGGAAGTTCATGGCGACACTCTGGTAGCCCTGTGTCAGCAGCGCAGCCTGCAGCCCGAGAATATATTTTGAGCGCGAACAGCCCGTCAGGCCATGCAGCAGGATGATCAGCGGTTGCTCACTGTCATGGCCACACCAGTCCAGGTTGATAAAGTCCCCGTCAGGCAGTATCAGCTTTTCCCGTGTACGGGGAGGTATGGGCTGCCTTTTCAGCAGGGGCGACCACAGCGTCTGCAGATGCGGTCCCGGCAGCCACCAGGCGGGCTTGAATGGCGCATCAGAGGCAGTGTGAGAGGTTCCCATGCTGGCAGTCCTGACAGTGATTATTCGGATGATTCTCTATTGGCCGGATTATGATGCCACAACCCTGTGCCTAGATAGAGCGTTACCTTACCGGGTGACATTTCATCCAACGCGATAGAGACAGGAAATCACCTGTCCGGCGCTTTTTTCTTTCCACAGTTCCCAGTTGGCGGGTACGGGTAATGGGCTCAGCTCTTTTTCCGCTTCCAGATACACCAGTGCGTCCTGTGCCAGCCAACCGTTGGATTGCAATTGCTCACATACGGGTTGCAGCAGTTGCTTTCGAAAGGGTGGATCCAGAAATACCAGGTTATAGGCCTGCAAGGCAGGGCGGCTGAGCCACTGCAGGGCATCGGTTTGCTCAACCCGGGCGTTTTCCGAATGCAGGGTTTGCAGATTGCTTTTCAGGGTTTGTGCGGCTTTTGGGGAATATTCCAGGAAGAGCGCTTCGCTGGCGCCCCGGGAGAGTGCTTCCAGGCCCAGGGCGCCGGTGCCGGAAAATGCATCCAGGCAACGGGCGTCCGCTACCCAGCCGGTCAGCCAGTTAAACAGGGTTTCCCGCACCCGGTCAGGCGTGGGGCGCAGGCCTTCGACATCTGCCACGGGCAGTCTCCGGCTACGCCAGGTACCACCAATAATGCGTAGCTGGCCGCCACCGGTATGGGGTTGTTGACGGCCATGTTTGTGTTTCATGTTGTGTTCAGGTCAGTTGGCAATCGGGCGGCGATTCTAGCATGGCTTCGGAATAGGTATGAAATTCCCGTGTGATGGAAGCGTATGCGGCTGCAGAATCCGGTCATCCTCACACATATTAATAGTGCATTAGCGATAATCCCAATCGGACTGTTTCTTGAGAAGCCCCTGTTCGGGAAAAGCGAATCATCTATCGGAAAAGGCATTCTGCAATGCTGAAAAAAGGCCAGATATTTCTTTCTATGTTTTATTGAAATTATATAAGAATACGGTTCTGGCTCTTATGATTAATGAATGTTGAGGGAATACCTTTTGTAAACCGGTTACGCTTTCGTTTAATACATTCAAATATTTCTTATCACAATAAATATGAACGAATGTTTATGATAATTGTTTTTATAACGTTCAATTTCATTGTTTATAGATCAAGCTCCTCTTTGTCAGGGATAGTGGTAGATATAATTTCTTCCTGTACCAGATTAATGGCATGAGTTGTTCTCGTCATCCAGTAAACTGTGGTATATGTTTCAGGGTCTATGTACCTAATAGGATATTTAATAGAATATTCATTAGCTTCGATATGCAATGGCGCATATCTTTCCGGGGCGGGGGTGGTTATATCAAAATATTTAGTCCTATAGGGAACGGAATCATCATATGCTGTGCCATCTGCGATACCTGATCCTTTATATGTGATACGTGAACCTCTGTGAGGTTTATCTGTGTAATCAAAAGCTCTGATTACTATGTTTCCATGACCTGCATAGCTGGCCAGTAATTGACCCTCAGGTGTGATATCGAGATGATTTATGTAGAAATAATCACCTATTTCATCGGTATAGGTTGCTATCGAGCACAACAATGGACATTCCTTGTTATCGATATCCCAAAAATGAATGGCTCCCCCGCGATTTGCAGTGATTAATATCTGATTTGGTAAGGATTTCATTGATACAATAGCTAATGCATTCATGGCATTTCTCGTTCCATGCTCATCAAGGAGTGGCCAGTATGGTCTGACATAAGAGGACGTTTTGATTCGGTCCTGCGAGATCCAATCAGTCGGTGATAATTTGGTTTTCATACATTTCCATATGTTTATTTGCCCATCATGATGACCTGAAACGATTAGGTTTTTATTTATAGCTAGTATTTCGTGTGTGTAAGGCAATTCATAACGTTTTTCCAGTTTTAACGGTGGTAGCTTCCATCGATTCTCATCAGGGTCGTACTCAAATATACGGTGCTGATTCTCATAAGGGAGAGATGAATTGGTTGTCACTACTACTTTGTTGTTTTCTGGTATCGGTCTGACGAGGCTATAGCCATAATCAGGCATTTGATATTCATTATAATCAGGGTCGAAACAAATATCGTCATAAAAGCCAAGTATCCGATTCACTTTGCCATTTTCTTCTACTTGGAAAACCTCCATCTTATACGTCACTAATTTATCGCTGGATAGCTTTGCTATATCAAAGCTGTGAACTTCCCCCGCTTTTGTGGACACCTCATTCCTAATCCAATGAGGTGCTTAAATGACAAGTTACAGACCTGATAAACCAACGCGTCGCTACACCAATGAGTACAAAGTCAGTGCTGTTCGAATGACCTTCAAACCTGGTGTGATGATCAAAGATGTCGCTGCCTACCTAGACATCCATCCGTTTATGTTGTCTCGTTGGCGCAAAGAATATTTTGAGGGCAGTCTTGTGGCCGATGAACGCAAAGTCTCCAGAAATCTTGAGACTATCCCCAGAAAAAAAGAGCTGACTGACAGCGAGCGGATCAAGAAACTCGAGGCCGAGAATGCCGCTCTCAAAAAAGAGGTCGATTTTCTAAAAAAGTGGGAAACGTTTCTCGCGGAACAACGCAGGAAAGATTCGCGTTCATAGGGTTCCACCATCAGCGTTTCGGGATTCGCTTTCTCTGTAAACGTCTGAATGTTACCTGCAGTGGCTTTCATGCTTGGCGAAACCGAAAGCCTTGTCAGCGTAAACTTGATGACCAGTTGCTTTTACAGCGCATCCAGTCTGTCTTTGATAAAAGCAAGGGACGCTATGGAAGCCCGCGCATCTTCAAGGTGCTTCGTAACCAGGGGATAAGTGTTGGCAGAAAACGCGTAGAGCGCTTGATGCGAGAAGCTCAACTGAAAGGCCGTGTGGCTCGCATTTATCGCAGAAAGCCTCTGCCACAACGAGCTTGTGACCCTGTGCCTAACATTCGCAAAGATCTCCCCAAGCCAACGGCGATTAACCAGCACTGGACGTCGGATGTGACCTATATAAAACTACAAGGACGATGGATGTTCCTGGCTGTCGTGCTGGATCTGTATTCACGGAAAGTCGTTGGATGGTCGCTAAAAAACAACCGGACAGCGGCTTTAACCAAAGCTGCCCTGTTGATGGCCATCAGAAATCGACGCCCTCCGAAAGGGCTTGTTTTTCACTCAGACCAAGGCATCGAATTCCGAGCCACAGAGCTTCATAACGTACATAAACGCTATGGGTTCATACCCAGTATGAATCGCGCCTACCGATGCACTGACAACGCGGAGATGGAATCATTTTTTCATTCATTGAAAGGTGAGTTGATTACTGGAACCACATTCCGCAGTGTTCACCACCTACGTGATTCATTAGCTGGATATATACAGCATTTTTATAACCGTGCTCGACTGCACTCAAGCCTTAATTATCAATCTCCGGTAGAATACGAGGCGGCAGCTTAGCTGTAGAAGGGTGTCCATTTTATCGGGGGAAGATCACTGCCATTAAACTCAATGGGGTTGAACGTTATTTTTTCCTGTCTTTTCGTGAAGTCGCAAATACTGATGCCTTTATGGTGAGACCATGCTACACGACTATCATCTAATACAGCGACGGACGAGTAAGCTCCCATACCAGTTGCGTTTGCATTGGTTGTCTCTTCAAATGTCAAAACGCGCTGCTTTCCAATTCCAGATAGAATGCTCAAGTTACCCCTACGTTTTGAGTTCCTCTTGTGAGGATAATATTCATTCAATATTGCCAAGCGACTGTCTCCTAAAGGGTGTAGCCACTTACAAGAGTCGGATCCTCTGCGTAGTTTGAAATCGCACCCACTATTGAATTGATCGGGTAAAATATTATGGGTTCGACAAAGTAAAGCTAAGTGATAGGGTGATGCTTTAGCAACGTCCATTTCGTTCTTTGCGAGCTCTTCATCTTTTATTGTTCTCTTAAATGCATCCTGGAAACGGGAGTCAAATTGTTCAGTCTTAAATGCTTGTTGTGTTTTCTCTTTATCCATTCCCATTCGCTCATGAACAGCCTCCATGGCAATAACCCCTATCTTTCTGGAAACTTTCCCAAGATGCATTAATGTTTCCTGATTGCAGCATGAGGTCAGGTGAGGATATACAGGGTCAGGAAGCGATTCCAAAGGAATATGTGAAAATTGAGATTTATATCTTTCTTCTTGCTTATCCGATGGGGCTGTAGGCTTATCTTTTGTATGGTTTTCGGGAGAGGGAGTGATTTGAATCGAAGTCGGGCTGATAGAACTGGCCATGTAAACATCCTATGTTGGTTGTATTTAATTTAAACTTTCAGAAGTTTTGTCAATATCAATAAGAGAAAGTTCAATGCTCTGACTATAGTTCTTGGTTGGCCACCAGTGTGTGATGACAGGTATGGCCGAATTAAGAGCTGCCGTCCATGCTCTCTGGCGTTAAGGGAGGCATAGGAGATATGGGTTAGTTCAGACTTTCCTCTAACAATACGGTTTATAAAATTAGCAAGCGGGGAACGGCTATTGACTGTTCAAGTTTTGACCTGCGTTTTGGGGAAAAGGCGCAGGAGGCTTCCAGAAAAAATAGTTTATGGTAGGTACGTGCTTTCCGGGGGGCAGCTTGCCAGTGTGACAGTTGATAAATTTCATCCCTTGGCGGCACAAATGGTATGATTCCGGTTATTTTCCACGTTGTTTCTGCCTGCCGCTGAATCTGCGTCGATTCCGGGTTCGCAGCAACGTCCACTCAGCTCGATGATCAAGTAACGACGATGTTTGGCAAAAAAGATGAAAAAGGTGCGGAAAAACGCCGTTTCTGGCCCTGGGGCAAGAAAGACGAATCCGTCGCATCGCAACCAGCTGCTGAAAACCAGCTGGAAACCGAAAAGCCTGTAGCGCCAGAATCGGCCCCTGCGGAGGGCAACCAACCTCCCGTGGCAGAGTCTGTCGAAAAACGTGAACCGACGGTAAACCTGAAGCCCGAATCCTCAGCAGAGCAGGTCGTCACTGACAATGTCCCTGATGTTACCGATGTAGCGCCAAAGGCTGTTGCGCCGGAAGTGCCGCAGGCATCCGTCCAGGCGACAGTATCGGCTGCGCCGGATGTTCCTCGGGCATCTGTCCAGACGACGGCTGTACCCGCTGAAGACCATGTTGTACCAGAACCTGTGGCTCAGTCTGAGGCCGAGCCGGAGCCTGCAGAAGGTGGTTTCTTCAGCCGGATGAAAAAGGGGTTAACCAAGACCCGTGCATCCCTGGTGGAAGGTGTCGCCACGCTCTTTATCGGTAAAAAAGAGATCGATGATGAGCTGATGGAAGACTTGGAAACCGAGCTGGTGATGGCGGATGTCGGGGTGGAAGCAACCCGAGACATCATGGCCGGCCTGACGGAACGGGTTAAATACAAGGAATTGGATGATGCCGATGCCTTGATGGCGGCGCTCAAGGTGGAACTGGCCAAAATCCTTGAGCCGGCCGACAAACCACTGGTGATTGATGAAAGCCGCAAGCCCTATGTCATCCTGGTCGTAGGTGTGAACGGTGTGGGCAAGACCACCACTATTGGCAAACTGGCCAAGCGCCTGCAGAAAGAAGGTCGCAAGGTGATGTTGGCGGCCGGGGATACCTTCCGTGCGGCCGCTGTAGAGCAGCTGCAGGTGTGGGGTGATCGTAACCAGATTCCGGTGATTGCCCAGCATACCGGTGCAGATAGTGCTTCTGTTATTTATGACGCCTTTGAAGCGGCGAAAGCCCGTGGCGCCGATGTTCTGATTGCAGATACTGCCGGTCGTCTGCATAACAAAGAACACCTTATGGAAGAGCTGAAAAAGGTCAAGCGGGTACTGGGCAAGCTGGATGAGGCCGCGCCCCATGAAGTCCTGCTGGTGATGGATGCCGGCACTGGTCAGAATGCCCTAAGCCAAGCCAAGCTCTTTAATGATACCGTACAGGTAACGGGCATGGCGCTCACCAAGCTGGATGGCACGGCCAAGGGCGGGGTGGTCTTTGCCCTGGCGCGGCAGATGCAGTTGCCGATCCGTTTCCTGGGTGTGGGTGAGCAGATTGATGACCTGCGGCCTTTCAAGGCGGCGGAGTTTGTGGATGCCTTGTTTGCCGATACCGAGTTTCAATAACAGGGAGATGGGGGCGTCCAACGTGTTTCATTAATGATCACAGAAGGACGCCCGGTCCATGTAGGACCCGACAAACATGATTCATTTTGACAATATCACCAAGCGTTACCCTAATGGCCATGTGGGATTGAACCAGATCAGCTTCCGGCTGGACCGGGGTGAGATGGCGTTCCTTACCGGCCATTCCGGTGCAGGCAAAAGCTCACTGCTGAAACTGATTATCCTGATGGATCGTCCGACATCAGGTTCGATCCAGGTGGGTGGTTACCAGCTATCCCGATTGCGGCGGGCGCAGATCCCATCGCTGCGACGCAATATCGGCGTGGTATTCCAAAACCATCAGCTGCTGTTTGACCGTTCTGTTTTCGATAATGTGGCGATCCCCCTGCAGGTGGCCGGCTTTTCCCCGGAAGAGGGTGCGCGTCGTGTGAGGGCGGCGCTGGATATGGTGGGTTTGCTTAACAAGGAAAAACAGAATCCACTGTCACTATCGACGGGTGAGCAGCAGCGGGTTGGCATTGCCCGGGCGGTTGTGAACCGTCCACCGGTACTGCTGGCAGATGAACCGACCGGTAACCTTGACCCGGAACTCTCGGAAGAGATTATGCAGCTGTTCCATAACTTTCATCAGGCGGGCGTCACTGTTCTGGTTGCAACCCATGACCTGGAATTGGTGAGGCGAATGGGAAAGCGAGTACTGACACTGGATCAGGGACAGTTGGTGCGTGACTGCCAGGTGGTGTCGGCATGATCGGTTCTTTTTTTAAGCGAAAATCGTCTGGTCAGTCACAACGGGCATCTGAGCGACGCGGACATGAGCGCGCCAGAAAGCAGGCTGTAACTACCTGGAGGGAAGCGGCTGTCGCGTTGGATGGACGTGGCCGGGAAGGGAAGCGTCGGCAGAAGGAAAAGACTCATTCGCATCAGCCATCCCATCAGGCGCCGCCGGCAAAGTCTGCTCCCCGTGAGCGTCGTGATGCTGCAGGCATGCGCCGGTTCTTTATTCTGCAAAAGCGGGTAGCCGGAGAGGCGTTTTCTCGTCTGTTGGCGACACCGCTGGCCAGTCTGATGACGATTTTGGTGTTGGGGATTTCATTGTCGCTGCCCACACTGCTGTATGTTTCATTGAGCAATATTGAAACCCTGGCCGGTGGCTGGCAGGGCGTTGCCCGGTTGTCGTTGTTTCTGAAGCTGGATGCCAGTGAGGAACAGGGCAAGCAGCTGCAGCAGACGTTGATGAAGGAACCCGGCGTAGAAGTGGTTTCTTATATCTCCGCGGAACAGGGACTGGCGGAATTTGAGCAGCAGGCAGGGCTCGCCGGACTGGCGCGCCAGCTGGGTAAAAACCCTCTGCCGGCAGTGCTGGAAGTGACGCCGGAACTGTCTTTGGCACCGGCTCAATTGGTTGCGCTTCAGGAACGTTTATCCCGGTTGCCGCAGATTGATGTAGTACGTTTGGATCGTGATTGGGTAGAGCGTGTCCATGCCATCCTGAGCCTGGGGCGTCAGGCGACCTGGGGATTGGCGTCCATTCTCGCCGTGGCCTTGTTGCTGGCGGTAGGCAATACCATCCGGCTGCTGGTGACGGCACGTATGGATGAGATTCGCGTGATCCGACTGGTAGGCGGTACTGACGGCTATATCATGCTGCCGTTTGTCTATACCGGATTCTGGTATGGCGTGCTGGGCGCAGTGATGGCCTGGTTGCTGTCTGGCGTCCTGTTTCTCATGGCGTCCAGTTCGGTGGATGATTTACTGCGGCTATACCAGAGTGATTATCGTCCCGGTTTCCTGGGGTTTGGCGATACGTTGATTTTGGTAGTTTCGGGTGCAGCCATTGCTACACTCGGGGCTTTTCTGACCTGTCGCAGACAGTTGCAGCAGGATGAAACTGGCGCTGAAGGTTGATCATAAACCGACCTTTTCCTGTTACTTTTGCTAACGGAATTGGTCGGTTGAGTTATCGGTTTTGATCCCTATCTATACGTATCCTGTAGTATACTTTTAATAATAAACAGCAATAATAAATGCGAAAAAATTGAACTATTTTGGGAAATAGTTGTCTGTTTGAAAGAGTGTTACACTCACTGCACTTTTCACTTTCGGAGTTCGTCAATGGGTAACAGTTTACAGCGTGTTGAATTGCTTGTGCCGGGGCGCAACCTTGATGCGTACGTCCAGGCCGTAAGCAGCATCGCTGTGTTGTCCGCTGACCAGGAGCGTGAACTGGCTGAACGCCTGTACTATCAGAATGACCTGGAAGCGGCAAGGCAGCTGGTAATGTCGCACCTGCGTTTTGTGGTGCACATCGCCAGAAGTTATACCGGGTATGGCCTGTCTCAGGCTGACCTGATCCAGGAAGGAAATGTCGGCCTGATGAAGGCGGTCAAGCGCTTCAACCCGGAATACGGGGTGCGGCTGGTTTCTTTTGCCGTGCACTGGATCAAGGCCGAAATCCACGAATTCATTCTGCGTAACTGGCGTATCGTCAAGATCGCTACTACCAAGGCGCAGCGTAAGCTGTTCTTTAACCTTCGCTCCAGCAAAAAGCGTTTGGGCTGGTTATCCTCCGATGAAGCCGAGGCGGTTGCCAAGGATCTCGGTGTTGATGCCGATGTTGTCCGCGAGATGGAAAGCCGCATGGCGGGGCAGGATACCGCGTTCGACGGCTACGCGGATGACGACAGTGATACCAGCTATCAGGCACCGGTGCACCAGCTGGAAGATCATCGTTATGATCCAGCCACCCAGCTGGAAGAGAGCGACTGGGAAAGCAATGCCACCCGGCAGCTGCAGGATGCCCTGAGTAGCCTGGATGACAGAAGCCGGGATATTCTCCAGAGTCGCTGGCTGGATGAAGATAACAAGGCCACCCTGCATGAGCTGGCGGCAAAGTATGGTGTTTCTGCCGAGCGTATTCGTCAGCTGGAAAACAATGCGCTGAAAAAGCTGAAAGGCTTTATGGCTGCCTGATATTGATCAGGGATATAAAAAAACGCCGCTTCTCCAGCGGCGTTTTTTGTGGCGGTAAGAAACTCGAAGTGTTTACAGATTCAGACTCTTCCGCATGAGAGAGAGCGCATCATTCCCTCGGGCTGATTGCTGCTCAGGCGTACTCCGCTCTCCCCAACCTTCATAGGTCAGGTCTTCTTGTGGGAGTTCATCAATAAAACGGCTGGGTGTAGTGTCGATGGTTTCGCCGAACTGCCGGCGAGTGGCTGCCAGCGTCATGGTCAGTGCCTTACGGGCACGGGTGATCCCGACATAGGTCAGGCGACGCTCTTCCTCGACATTATCTTCTTCAATGCTGGTACGGTGTGGCAGTAAGTCTTCTTCCATGCCGACCATGAAGACGTAAGGGTATTCCAGTCCCTTGGAAGCGTGCAGGGTCAGTAGCTGCACTTTGTCTGAATCGTCCTCTTCCTCCTGCCGTTCCATCATGTCCCGAAGCAGAAGCCGTGAAATCGCGTCCGCAATGGTGGCGTCTTCATCGGCACGATCCAGAATCTGCTGGATGGAATCCACCAGGAACCAGACATTGCCCATCCGCTTTTCCGCAACGACTTCACTGCTGGAGTTCTGGTAGAGCCAGTTTTCATAATCGCTGTCTGCAATCATTTCCTTAATGGTGGCGATCGGGTTGTCCGTGCTGCAGCGGCGGGTGATGTCATCCATCCAGGCGGTGAATCGACGCAGTTTTTCTACATAACGGGCGTCCAGCACCTGTTCGAGGCCAAACTCATGGCAGGCTTGGTAAAGGCTGATATGGCGATCGCCCGCGTAAGTTCCCAGCTTTTCCAGTGTGGTCGGGCCAATCTCCCGACGTGGAACGTTGATGATACGCAGAAACGCGTTGTCATCATCCGGGTTCACCAGCAGGCGCAGGTAGGCCATGATGTCCTTGACCTCCGCCCGGGAGAAAAACGAGGTGCCGCCGGTGATGTGATAGGGCACCTGATGCTGCTGCAATTTTAGCTCCAGCAGTCGGGACTGGTGGTTGCCCCGGTAGAGGATGGCGTAATCCTTATAGTGGGTGTCGTGCTTGAGCTTGTGGGTCAGGATTTCAGTGGCAACCCGTTCTGATTCTGCATCTTCATTGCGGCAGCGAATGATGCGGATTTCATCGCCCATGCCCAGCTCGCTCCAGAGCTTCTTGTCGAAGACATGCGGATTGTTATCAATCAACACGTTGGCGGCTTTCAGGATACGGCTGGTTGAGCGGTAGTTCTGTTCTAGTTTGATCAGCTTCAGGCCGGGAAAATCCTCATTCAGCTGGATCAGGTTTTCCGGACGCGCACCCCGCCAGGCATAAATGGACTGGTCATCATCGCCTACCACGGTGAAACGAGAGTGACCGCCTACCAGCTGCTTAACCAGCAGGTACTGGGTTGAGTTGGTGTCCTGATACTCATCGACCAGCATGTAATGGATTTTTTTCTGCCAGCGCTCAAGAACATCCGGGTTGTCGCGGAAGAGTTGCACAGGCAGCAGGATCAGGTCATCAAAATCGACGGCGTTATAGGCGCGAAGGGTGCGGTTGTAATGGAGATACACCCGGGCCGCCAGCATCTCCTGGTCATTGCGCGCCATCTGCAGGGCGGTTTCCGGCGGCAGCATGTCATTCTTCCAGTTGGAGATAATATGCTGAATGAAATCCAGGGAGTCGTCATTGTCTGCCAGTTCCCGGTGCATCAGTTCCTTGATCAACGATTTGGCATCCTGATCATCAAAGATGGAGAAGCCCGGCTTAAAGCCCAGTGTCTTATGCTCTTTGCGAATGATGTTCAGACCGAGGTTGTGAAAAGTCGAAACCGTCAGGCCATGGGAGGCGCGCCCTTTCACCAGTTTGCCGACCCGCTCCTTCATCTCGCGCGCCGCCTTGTTGGTAAAGGTTACGGCGACGATGTTACGCGCCTTGATGCCGCATTCCTGGATCAGGTAGGCGATCTTGGTGGTGATGACGCTGGTCTTGCCGCTGCCGGCGCCGGCCAGCACCAGCAGGGGGCCGCTGATGTAGTTAACCGCTTCAGCCTGTCGATCATTGAGTCTAGACACAGTGGGGAGCGACTCCTGGCAAAAAGGGGATATTGTATCCTGACACGTCGCAGAGTCACTGCGTAGTTTTGCTTTATGTTGGACAAGGCATCCTCTGTCGATTATGTGAGCGACTGGTAAAATGCATGTGTTTCACTAATCGCTAACTTACCAACCATATACCAAAGCCTCAATGTGCTAAAGGTTGAAATGACGCTTCTACTTCAAGGCTTCAGTATCCAGGAAAAGATTTTAGTGTTATGGATGTATTCCACTAATTACGTACTCCCTATTATCACTTGCATTGTCTATTGTTATTAATATTGCTTTGAATGCTTTCTTAAATTATTAACAAGGAAAGACATGTTCAAGAAAACTAGATTGATAAAATATGTGACAGATAAAAAAATCAAAGAGACTGAAAGGCTGGTTAATGAATTGTTCAAAAAATATGAAGTTGACAAGTTATGGATGCGTTCACCTGAAAGCATAATCCCGGATTGCAAACGTGCCCGGTTGATCATTGCCTACTCGTATGGTCAGTATGGAATTAAATATATACATGCGAGGGCTATTGCGGCCGAGTTAAACAGCAGAAGATCTGTTTTTCTTTATGTTAGATATTATGGGCATATAAATAGTTTTACTTTCATTGGGTTACTCCTTTCTGTCGGTCTGTTTTTTGGGGTAGATGTCAATATCTTGATAGGTGCCGAAATATTGCTATGGGCTATCGTCTCAACCTTTTTGATTGCAGCAATGTATGGCTTTGGCAGGTTACTGGAATGCTTTGAAGATAGAAGGTTGAGACATCTGGCCAGAAAAATCGAACCCGATAACGACTATTTTAAGAATGTGAGTTTAGATGATCGATTGATTATCAAAGAACTTGCTAAACACAATTAAATCGCAGAGTGCCATACGGCTAATGCCATTCCGGTTTTACTGGCTTAAAGGTAAACGGCTGTTGTCTTACCTCTGAAAGCATCAGACCAAGGTTGTGAAAGGTCGAAATAGTCAGATCATGGGAACATGCCCTTTCATCAGTTCGCCACCCCGTTCTTCCATATCCCGCGTTGCCTTATTGGTCAAGATGACGGTGATAATATTGCGGGTCTTGATGCCGCATTTCTCGATCAGGTGGGCTATCGTGGTGGTGATCACGCTGGTCTTGTCACTAACCGGCCCCAGCCAGCACCAGCAGGGGGCGTTGATGTAGTTAACCGCTTCAGCCTGTCGATCTTGCGCTTGGACACTGTGGGGAGCGACTCCTTGCAAAAGAGGGTGTTGTATCTTGACATGTCGCAGCGTAGTTTTTCATGCTTAGACTTGTAAGTATTTCAATAGGCATGTGTAAATCGGGATTGTGAACTTTTAGGTGGGTACAAGGTCGTAGTTAAGCGAATAGAAAATCAGATATTTAGTTTGATATTCAAAATGGGCAAAAAGAGAGGCGCATTGATAATTTGCGTAATAAACGGTTATTGCAGCTGGTGTTAGCCTCACGTAGAAATTTATAAAGTCAATATCTTTGGGTAATGCTTGCTTCATTGTTTTATTTCAATCTTTTGATTGGATTCCGGTATCGGGGGGATGAATACATGGAGAGATTGAGAAATAGTTCTGACAACGTATTGGCTAATTCATTAGTTGGTGAGCCAGGCGAACCTGGCCAACCAGGTATTGGGGAACGAGGAGGTCGGGGAGGCCGAGGGGGGCGAGGTGTGACAGTTACAACTCCGAGCTTGTGGCGACGATTGATAGATTTTCTGACATGCTTGTTTTGTTGCTGTCGTAATTTAAATTCTTATTCTGTAAGATCCCTTCCAGACAATCAATCTGCTATTGTGCCGTCTAATGCAAATATGCGACCTGTTGATGGCTCTCTTACTCTAGAAGAGGTAGAAGAAGTTTTGAGATCCTCTTCTATTAATGATGATGAATTTAAGAATCGTGTAAAGCAGCAGTTGGTAATATTTAATAACCTCGTGCATAGCTTTTTTAGGCCAACAATTGAACAATTAGGCTATGAACAAGCAGTAAGCAGCTTTACTGATCGATCCTTTGACTATGACTCGAGGAATTTTTGGGGGATGCTGGTGGATAAACTTGCCGAGTTTTTACAAAAAAAGCAGGGTGGCACTCTAAATGCAGAAGAAATTTACAATATTCTTGATCGTGAATGTAATGGAAAAGGAACAATAAGAATAAAAGGAATGTATCATGAGTATCAGGGTACTGATAATGAATTGAATGTTATGAGGGCAGCGGTGATAGATAATGTCATGAATTTTTTGTTGGTTGTTTATTATGTGGGTGAAAAACTGGAGACTCTTGGAGTTGCTAATAATACTGTATATAGAGAGTTGTTGATGGAAATTTCTGCTGATGATGAAATTCCTCCTGAACTTAAAATACAAGATGAAACACATTTAGATTATTTGTTAAACAGATGGCAAGATGAACTTCAGGCGTTGTCGAATCTGCTTGGAATTGCTGGTGTTGAAAATGGTGTGATGCTATCAGATACTGCATCAGTAAGTACCTATCATGATTATTGAGTGGGGTTCATCGTAAATGATGAAGGTAAATGTCTTGTGGTGGCCAAACCGATGATGAGTAAGTGCAAAGGCCTGACCACATCTTATGAGCAATGAATCAGATGTACGTTTTTATGTGTAATCTGACCCCGGTTAGAGGTATTTAAGTTTATAACCTGCCCTTTGTAAGTACTCCCGCTCATGCTCAATATTGGTTTTTGTCAGTGAGCGCTTATCCAGCCATCCATCTGGGAACTGCAATAGCATTTGGCGGTCTTTCACTTCAAGCACAATGTCCGGCAGGTGATCGGTACGAATCTGGTTTAATAGAATGGCCTGGCGTAGCAGGATCATCAATCGCAGTAGTCGGGTGAATTCGGCGCGAGGCAGCTGGTAGAGCGATTGCAGCGGTAATGTCCGTCGATGCCCCCTTACCAGCATGGCCAGCTGTTGTTGTTCACGGCTTGAGAAACCGAGCAGGTCAGAATTACGGATAATATAGGCGCCATGGCGGTGGAACTGGATATGAGAGATATCCAGACCGATCTCGTGCAGCAGGGCCGCGCCTTGCAGGAGCTTGAGATCCTGTTCATTCAGTTTCCAGTCATCAGCAACCTGCTGAAACAGTAGTGTCGCATGTTTGCTGACACGACGGGCCTGTTCCTCATCGACGTGGTAGCGTGTCATCAGTGCACTGATGGTGCGTTCGCGAACATCTTCATGGCTCTGGCGCCCCACCAGGTCGTACAGCACGCCTTCTCGCAGGGCGCCATCAGAGTAGTCCATGCTGTCGATATCCAGGCTGTCGAAAACGGCGGTGAGTATTGCCAGTCCTGCAGGAAAAATGGCCGCACGTTCTGGCTTCAGTCCCGGGAAATGTACCCGTTCGACTTTTCGGAATTGCAGTACGTCCCGCTTTAACTTTTTCAGTCCATCCCGGGTGATGCGATCAATACCCTGTTCCGCCAGAATGCCGTGTACTGATTTAACGGAACCCGAAGAACCGATGGCTTCGACCCAACCTTCATTTTGATAGGTTTTCTCAATGTTCATCAATTCCAGACGGGCACTGTAATACGCTTCCCGGAGACGCTTCTCGCTGAGATTGCCGTTGGGAAAGTGCTGGTGGGTATAACTTACGCAGCCCATGTGCAGACTTTCCAGAAGCTTGGGCTCAAAGCGTTGGCCGATAATGAATTCGGTACTGCCGCCACCGATATCGACGACCAGGCGGCGTTCATTGTCATCAGAATAGGTTTGCGCCACACCGAGATAAATAAGGCGGGCTTCTTCGCGTCCGGCAATAATGTCGATGGGGTGCCCCAGTTCCTGCTCAGCCAGGCGAACAAAGGTGTCACTGTTTCTGGCTTTGCGCAGGGCGTTGGTGCCTACAATGCGAATATTCTCGGAGGCCATGCCGTCAATGTATTCGGCAAACTTGCGGAGGCAGTTAAGGCCACGTTCCATGGCTTCATCGGTCAGCAGCCCCTGTTCATCAATACCGGCGGCGAGCTGTACTTTTTCCCCCAGTCGCTCGACCGGACGGATTTCATTGTGATCCTGGCGGGCCACAATCATGTGAAAACTGTTGGAGCCGAGGTCTATGGCCGCCACGAGCGGCTGGCTTTCGGCATGGGTGACATCAGGTGTTGTCATGGGTTATCAGTCACTTCGGGTAATGGGTGAAGAATACCAGATGTCTCCAGAGAGGGGGACAGCACTAACCAGACGGTCAGGCAATACAGGGCATAAATAAGGGTATGATTCAGGCAAAGGGCAAAGGGTTTATCACCGTCGCAGGCCAGTGCTATGATTGCGCTCTTGTGAATTTTCTTGATTGTTAGGAGTCTGTATCCATGAGCGAGATTGTCAATATCACGGACGCCACCTTTGAGGAGCAGGTTCTGAAGGCCGAGATGCCAGTACTGGTTGACTACTGGGCTGAATGGTGTGGCCCCTGCAAGATGATTGCCCCGGTGCTGGAAGAGATCGCCGCCGAGTACGATGGCAAGCTGAAGGTCTGCAAGCTGAACATCGATGAAAATGAAGCCACTGCACCGAAGTATGGCGTACGCGGCATCCCGACCCTGATGTTGTTCCGTAACGGTGCTGTCGAAGCCACTAAGGTCGGCGCACTGTCCAAGTCCCAGCTGACAGCGTTTCTGGACAGCAATCTGGCCTGATTCCCGGCGTTTGAAACCGGCGATCAGTGTCGTTACGACTGGTCGCTGGGCATTTTCCCTGCTATTCTTGCCCCGTCCCTTGGTTCTGGATTAAAAACGTAAAAAAATTATCGGATGGATGCTGGACGGTCTTTGTAGACAGTGTTAGATTTAGGATTAATCGACCATCGCTGACGCCGCTTTCCGGCAAGCAAGTATCTGGCAGCACAGAGCCCCAGTCGGAACCGCAGGCCAACATTCTCATCTGAATCATAAATCGAACGAAAGCCTGACACATTTATCAGCGAATAGACCAGCAACCGGATTTCGCCTTTCACTGAGTAACTCACACAGTCAGTTATGCATCTTACCGAATTAAAGAAAAAAAGTGTCCCTGAGCTGCTGAAAATTGCAGAAGAAATGGGACTTGAGAATCTTGCCCGCTCACGCAAGCAGGACGTCATCTTTACTATCCTGAAACGCCATGCGCGCAGCGGTGAGGATATTTACGGGGACGGTGTTCTGGAGATCCTTCAGGACGGGTTCGGTTTCCTCCGTTCCGCCGACAGTTCCTACCTGGCGGGCCCGGATGACATCTATGTCTCGCCCAGTCAGATTCGCCGTTTCAATCTACGCACCGGGGACACCATATCGGGCAAGATTCGCCCCCCGAAAGAAGGCGAACGCTACTTTGCCCTTCTGAAAGTCAACGAAATCAACTTCGACAAGCCCGAAAACGCCCGCAACAAGATTCTTTTCGAAAACCTCACGCCTCTGTTCCCCAATGAACGCCTGATCATGGAAATGGGTAACGGTTCCACCGAGGACCTGACCGGTCGAATCATCGACCTGGTATCCCCGGTGGGTAAGGGACAGCGTGGTCTGGTGGTTTCTCCGCCGAAGGCCGGTAAAACCCTGATGCTGCAGAACATTGCGGCGAATATCACCAAGAATAATCCGGAATGTCACCTGATCGTTCTGTTGATCGACGAACGTCCGGAAGAAGTGACCGAGATGGCCCGCTCCGTACGGGGTGAGGTTGTGGCTTCAACCTTTGACGAACCGCCATCACGCCATGTTCAGGTCGCCGAGATGGTGTTGGAAAAGGCCAAGCGTCTGGTTGAGCACAAAAAAGATGTGGTCATCCTGCTCGACTCTATCACCCGTCTGGCCCGTGCCTACAACACGGTGATTCCATCCTCCGGTAAGGTACTGACCGGTGGTGTTGATGCCCACGCACTGGAGCGCCCGAAGCGTTTCTTCGGTGCGGCCCGTAACATTGAAGAAGGCGGCAGCCTGACCATCATCGCAACCGCGCTGGTGGATACCGGTTCCAAGATGGACGAGGTTATCTTCGAGGAATTCAAGGGCACCGGTAACATGGAAGTGCACCTGGATCGTCGTATTGCTGAGAAGCGTGTGTTCCCGGCCATCGGTATCAACAAGTCCGGTACCCGCCGTGAAGACCTGCTGACCACCGAAGAAGAACTGCAGCGGATGTGGATTCTGCGCAAGATCCTCCATCCGATGGATGAGATCGCCGCGATTGAATTCCTGTTGGATCGTATGAAGCATACCAAGACCAATACGGAATTCTTCCAGTCCATGAAACGCAAATAATGCATGGATAATTCATCAAAAGGCCGGTTTTACCGGCCTTTTGTTTATGTCGTATCATCGCCAGACTGTGCACAGACGAAGTGACCTTCCATGAAATACCGCGACCTCCGTGATTTTATCGACCAGCTGGAAAGGCAGGGTGAGCTGAAGCGTATTACCGCCGAAGTGGACCCCAACCTGGAAATGACGGAAATCAGTGATCGCACCCTCCGTCGTGAAGGCCCGGCCCTGTTGTTTGAAAATCCCAAGGGGTATGACATCCCTGTGCTGGCTAACCTGTTCGGGACACCTCGCCGTGTCGCCATGGGCATGGGGCAGAATGATGTGGAAGCGTTGCGGGATATTGGGAAGCTGCTGGCGTATCTCAAGGAGCCTGAACCCCCGAAGGGCTTCCGTGACGCGCTGGCCAAAATTCCGGTATTTCGGCAGGTGTTGAACATGGGGCCGAAAGTGGTTCGGTCGGCCCCCTGCCAGGAAGTCGTCTTGCACGGTGATGAGGTCGACCTGGAAAAGCTGCCGGTACAAACCTGCTGGCCCGGTGATGTCGCGCCATTGGTAACCTGGCCTTTGGTGATTACAAAAGGGCCGCTGAAAGAGCGTCAGAATCTGGGAATTTATCGCCAGCAGTTGCTGGGGCGCAACCAGCTGATTATGCGCTGGTTGTCCCACCGTGGTGGTGCGCTGGATTACCGGGACTGGCAGGAAAAGCACCCAGGCGAGCGTTTCCCTGTTGTGGTGGCACTCGGTGCAGACCCGGCGACCATTCTGGGCGCTGTGACACCTGTCCCCGATACGTTGTCAGAATATGCGTTTGCCGGACTTTTGCGTGGTTCCAAAACAGAACTGGTCAAATGTGTGACCAGCGATCTTCAGGTGCCTGCCAGTGCAGAGATCGTGCTGGAAGGTTATCTTGAGCCAGGACTGGAAGCCGATGAAGGCCCTTACGGCGATCATACTGGCTATTACAATGAGGTGGAGCGCTTCCCGATCTTTACAGTGGAATGTATGACGCACCGCCGCGATCCCATTTATCACAGCACGTATACCGGTCGTCCACCGGATGAGCCGGCGATCCTCGGGGTTGCACTGAATGAAGTCTTTGTACCTATTCTGCAGAAGCAGTTTCCAGAGATTGTAGACTTCTATCTTCCGCCAGAAGGATGTTCTTACCGCCTGGCCGTTGTCACGATACGCAAGGAATACCCGGGCCATGCCAAGCGGGTTATGCTGGGCGTCTGGTCCTTCCTCCGGCAATTCATGTACACGAAGTTTGTAATCGTTGCGGATGACGATATCAATGCCCGGGACTGGAAAGACGTCATCTGGGCCATGACCACCCGGATGGATCCGAAACGGGATTCAGTGTTTGTTGAAAACACACCGATTGATTACCTGGATTTCGCCTCGCCGGTGGCAGGCCTTGGATCAAAGGTCGGATTTGATGCTACTAACAAGTGGCCCGGAGAAACCCAGCGTGAATGGGGGCAGGCTATTCGCATGAGCGATGAAGTGAAATCGCGTGTTGATGAGATTTGGGATCAGCTGGGGATTGATTAAACCGGATGATTGGATCACCGGAAGAACGAGGCAGATGGTGATTGCCATCTGCCTGGTATCGCTACATGTGTTTCTTCACATCAGCATCCATCTGTTTCACCTTGTCTTTGACTTTTGCCCAGAATGACGCTTTGCGATTTTGGGCACAGACGGTGACGATATAAGGCGTCATCGTGTTCACGCCATCGACATCAAAATCCGTATCTTCAGGCTTGCCGGATTTACTGTAGGCCGTGGCCCAGCCAACCGCATAGGGTTGGAAGTCATCTTCAATATCCAGAAAATCCGCACAGGTCCACTTGGTAATGGGCTTGGGAGGAACGTTGGACTTCTTCTTGCTGTCGGCAAAGGTGACGCAGGACAGCGCTGCCAGACTGCACGCCAGGCACAGTGTCTTGATTCCCATGAAGGTGTCCTCTGAGTGACATCGTCGGAAAGCCTAGTTCATACGACAATTTCTGCCACACGTCAGTATTCAAATTAATGACAGGTCGATTCGCCCCGGTTGGCAGGCTACGGGGTGAGGTCTTACAGTAAAAGTAATAAATCCCGATAGTTTATGACGTTGATACCTGACGTAAGCGACCTTATTATCACGCCAAAGCAGTAATGGATCAGAGGGGGCAGCGTGCCTGACCAGAGAACACGGGCCTTTCGCGTTAAGCACCTGAACAAGGTGACAGGAGACATCTACCAGGTGCACCTGGTAGTAGCGGACGGTAAACCATTGTCGTTTGAAGCGGGGCAGTACCTGCAGGTATTGATGCCTGAGGGTGGCCCCTGTGCCTATTCCATCGCCTCGGCGCCGGGTGACAACCGCAATGAGCTGGAATTGCATGTGCAGTGCTACCCGGGGCACGAACGGGCGCAGCAGGTTATTGATCATCTGGCGTCCGGGGAAATGATTCGTGCAACCCTGCCCCATGGTAATTGTCATCTGGGTGATTGCCCTGATGCTCCCATTGTACTGGTGGCTGCCGGTACCGGCTTTGCCCAGATGAAAAGCATGGTGGAATTTACCCGTCAGAACGGTCATCGGCATCCCGTTTCTCTCTACTGGGGCGTACGACGGCCACATGGTTTTTACCTGCCCCATTTGCCGGTGCAGTGGAGCAGTGAGTGGGGGCTGCATTACCACCCCGTTGTCAGCGAAGCAGAAGCCGAAGATGACTGGGCGGGACGTCATGGCCAGCTCTACCGTGCCGTGCTTGATGACCTGAACCAACTGGGTGATGCGCATTTCTATCTCAGTGGGTCACCCGATATGGTGTATACAACACTGGATGGTCTGGTTGCAGCAGGCGTGGATGAAAGTCGGGTACATTCCGATGTGTTTGATTATGCCCCCAGGGAAAGCGTGACTAAATAATCCCACTCATTGGGTAACGTTGTTTATGTAAGATAAATAAAACCTGCTTACCGGCAGGTTTTATTGTTTCAGGAACATAGTTTGTATTGGAGGTAAATACGCTACGGCAGCCACATATTTTGGCCGTCATGGTCGGCATGTTAGATTACCGCGTTTTTTCTCTTTGACCTGATACCAAAGCGCCAGCCTGCGCAACAGGGATGTACACTGTTCATGCACAATGCCCGCCGTCTGTTTGGGATACTGTTCCTCACACCGTTACTCTTTAGTTGCACGACGCGTGAGGCTTCTGATTATGCATCCCGTTATGCCAGGAACCAGTTGCTGAAGCAGACCGGTTCGGCCGGTCAGGTGATTGCGGCAGGGATGGACTACCAGAAAGACCTTATCGGTTTTGAAGCACTGGTTCGCTTGTTAGCGAAAGAGGCGCGGGTGAACTGGGGCGATGAAAAACACGCGACGCGTAAGGAATACGTCAAATACACCAATAACTACCGTACACGGGTTTTTGTGGATTTTGACAAAGGAAAGGTGCATGTTGAGACGCTTGACCGAAAGGATTTGCATCATGCCATTGTCCTTACGCTGCTGACTCCCAATGAGCCAGAGGCAATAGACCTCTTTGGTACACAGGATGTTCCTCTAGGCGGGGAGCCGGTGTTATATGGTCAGGTGTTGGATCATGAAAAGCAGCCAATACGCTGGCAGTGGCGTGCAGATCGTTATGCGGATTACCTGACTACAAACAGGCTGTCGCAGAAATGGAGTAAACGGGGCACTGTGTATGCCGTAGATTTTGATCTGACCCGTGACCACCTGCAAAAACGACAGTATCAATATGCCAGCCTGGTGAGGCAGTATGCCCGTCGTTATAAGGTGGATGAAAGTCTGGTGTATGCCATTATCCGGACCGAGAGCAGTTTCAACCCTTATGCGGTCAGTAGCTCCAACGCGTATGGGTTAATGCAGATTATCCCGAAAACTGCCGGTAAAGATGTTTTTACCCGAATCAAGAATCGGTCTGATCAGCCATCCAAGCATTACTTGTTTAAGCCGCACAATAATATTGATACGGGAACCGCCTATATTCATCTGCTGGAAACCCATTATCTGAAGGGGGTTCGGGATCCCCTGTCACGAAAATATACGATCATCTCTGCCTATAACGGTGGTGCGGGTAATGTGTTTGCAACCTTTGACCGGGACAGAGGCCGTGCGGTAGAAAAAATCAATCAGCTGAAGCCGTCCCAGGTGTACTGGGCATTGACCAAGCGCCATCCCCGGGCGGAGTCACGGCGCTATCTTGAGAAAGTGACCACTGCCCAGCGTGACTTCGTGGCTGGCAAGGTCATGTAGAGAGGAAACTTAAAGATACTCCCAGTCAGAGAACGTTGCGGCCTGTCCATGATAGATACCTTTGTCATCCAGCAGATTCCAGACAATGGCATTGTGGATGGCAAAACGACGGCCAGATGCCGCAATCCTGATGCCGGCATAGTTTTTGATAAAACCGTGCGCAGAGACTTCCCGTAACAGGCGTTCTCTCTCATCCCGTTGCGGCGCTTCCGCTGAATAACGGGATGGCAGTCGTGTAAAGGTCTCCCAATCCATCTCGAACAATTGCAGCGCCTGTTGATTGGCATAATTGAAAATTGGGTCTGCCTGGGGGCCATGAGAAACAATGACTGCCGGTGCAGTATCCAGCGCAGTGACAAGATTGCTGCTGGCGGTATCGATCAACGATTGCCCTGTCAGTGACTGAAAGCTGCTTGCCAGCAGTCTTGCATGTGAGGCAAGCCATTCGTCCGTTGAGGATGTTGCTGTATTCACAGGGAGTGTCAGGTTCATGAAAACAATTCACCGCTGTTTATCATTATTGTGAAGAGGATTCCTGTTTGTTGGTTATCCGTCAATGGCGAACTAAAGCGGTTAAAACGAGTGGTGCAGTTTTTTTACGGCATACCCCTTGTATGTGAACCCGAGGGGTTTGGGGACAAATGGCATGTACTGGGTGTCCAGTGTCTGAATGTCGAGACGACCTTCTGTGATCAGGTCAGGAATGGCTCGATTCAGGTGGCATCCTCCAAACAGTTTCTTCCAGAGCGGATTCAGGCGATCCTGCCATTGGCCGATTCGAACCACCGGCGATCGTCCATGCTCACAGAAGAGTAATCGTCCGCCCGGTTTTAAGACGCGGTAGATCTGCTGCAGGGCAGAGTACCAGTCGGGTATAGTACAGAGGGTATACGTCAAAACAACGGTATCCATGCTGTTTGTTTCCAGCGGGATCTCCTCACCCGGCAGGGACAACCATTCTATAGGCACAGTTGCCTGCTGGTAGCGCTTTGCCGCCAGTGACCGCATGGCATCAGAGGGCTCCAGCGCCCAGACCTTTTCGACGATGTCCGAACGGTAGAACGGGAAGTTCAGACCTGATCCCGCACCAATTTCCAGTACGCGACCTGCGGCATCCGGAATAATCTCTGCACGCAATCCCTGAATATCTTTGCATCCGCAGCAAAAGTTGAGCAGGTGTGGAAGGCAGTACTTGTCGTAGAAATTCATGCGTTGTCACATTGTTTTAATCAATTTCAGTGGCATATTAACGCAGAGTATCAGCGCCTGCCTGGGCAATGATGCCATCCTGCTGCGAGGTAACCCCGGAAACCCCAATAGCGCCGATAAGCTGGTTATTTCGAAGTAATGGCAGGCCACCTTCCACTGCAGTCATTCCATTCAGCTGGAAATAGCGCAGGCCGTCCCGGCCTTCTGCCAGTGTCTGTTGTGCCTTCGCAGTGGTGATGCGAAAAGCGCAGGCGGCGTACGCCTTGTCCTGTGCAATGCGAGAACTGGCAAGGTGCGTGTTATCCATTTTTTGCAGTAGCACCAGGTTGCAGCCTGAATCCAGAATGGCAATGGCAACGCGCCAGTTCTGGGCATTGGCCACGTCTTCAGAGGCTTTCATGACCATCCGCGCTTCGGATAATTTAATTGGTGGTCCATAGTCTGGCCTTTGGCTGTCTGACCAAGATTGCAGGGAGAAGAGAGCAAGAGAAAGTAATATAAATTGAATCGCGCGCATCTTGTTATACCCGCTGAAAGGATTGGCTCAAGTAAAGTGCCTGTCTTCGCGACAGGCAAGTGTTGAGTGCCGGGTTGGTTCAGTTGCAGGTTAAGCGGTTTGTTTCATGCCAATTTTGCGCCGTATACCGATGAGTTGAAAAAAGGTGATGAGCAGGCTTTCGCAGAGAAAGGTGACCAAGAAAGCCAGTGCTACTCCCCAGCTAATGGCTTGCCAGGTCATCGGAACCGTGTGGGAAAATGACGACAGTGTTTCGTCAAAAAATTCATTGCTGTAACGCGATGCGACATGCAAAGCGACTCGGTACCAGGGCTGACTCAGGGCAGCCTGTTCCTTTTCCAGCATCAGGTAGCGGTCATATATTTGCCGGACACTGTTAGCATCCTGCGTGAAGACAGGATCAGGACTCGACTGATAATGATTGATCAGTGCCGGCATACTGCCTTCGAAGAACTGGTCAGCAGTTGCCTGAAAACCGCTCAGGTTGATAGTGGCTTCTTTGAAATGGGCGTCGATCCGTTTCTGGTACTGGTCGATAAAACCCGGTATCTGAATGCCTGTCAGAAGGCAGACAGAGAACAGTAATAACCTGAAATAACCTCTTATCATCGCTGGATAATCCCATCCGGTATTGATCAAGACATTGCCTTACCGTTATCAGACCGCAAGTCGCAGGATGGGTTCAAGTCCGGGGAGAATGATTAAATACCGGGTTCTGCAATCGAGCGGTCTATCTGCAGGAATTCGATGGGAGCGCCATTGTCCTCTATAAAGGCAACAACGACCCCGGGGCTGGGGCTGTTGGGGAGAATAATGACATGCTTACCTTTAATGGCTTCATGAATATCGTCCACTTCAAAGGCAATATGTGGCAGGTTTTTTACAATGTCAGGGTAGGGCGCATCTGCTTCGTAACGAACCCATTCAATGCCATAGGGATTTTTGCCATAACCGCTGACGTACATTTTCAGGTGCTTGAGGTGGATCTCATCCTTGAGCGGCTCTTGTGTGGGAATTCCCAAGTGATGGTATTTCATGGCGATCAAGGCTCTGATTAGGGATAGGAAATGGCTACTGGCTTGAGCAGTATGGGATTACTCTCTGCGCATCGACGTAAGAATACTTAAATGATCCTGACCTTTGTCGCCTTTCTGATACTGCTCAATGGCCCATGTTTCAATATCGTTGGTGATATTCTGGTGTTTGTCTTTGCCTATGAATAAAAACGCCAATGCTAATGTACCGCTTAGCAGAATCAGAATTCCCTGTTTTTTCATATGATATCCCTATACCTATACCTATACCTATACCTGACATCGGTATGCAGCCTGTTTGCTGAATGATCAGTATCACCGATCTGTTAATATATTGCTGGTTCCTTATCTATCCATTGTCATTAAGGCCAGTCCCTATACTATAGAGCCAACGAGCACTTGTTGTTTAAGAATAATCAGACCTGCAACGGCGAATCAGGCAGTACTATGACGAATCAAAGAATCAGTACCCTATTGGCTTATCTTGGACTGCTGCCCTTTGTCGCTGGCGCATTGATGGACCTCGTCGGCTGGTCCCTTCCCGGATTGCCGTCGTTCATTATTTTTGCCACCTACAGCGCCATTATTTTGAGTTTTCTCGGTGGCACATTGTGGGGGCAGGTCTTACCACAGATAGAAAGCCGCGTTGCGTTATTGATAGTTAGCAATGTGGCTGCTTTATTGGCATGGGCGGGTTTATTGCTGATATTCCTGCTGGGTAAGTTTGCCCTGGTATTGTTGCTGTTGGGGTATCTTCTCGTATTGCTCTTTGAGTTTATTTACAAAGACATTTTATCCGGTGTTATCCACTGGAAATATTTAACGTTACGAATCAGAGTCACAGCCGCTGTCGTGATTCTGCATGTTCTCGTATTGCTGAATTCGCATTAATTCAAGAGACATTTTTACGGGCAGTCGTCTTACAACGACTGCCCGTTCCATTTGGTGATTTTAAAACGTTGGATTAATCCCAGGCTCTGGTCAGGATAGCCATTACCTGTTCGTAACTGGCATCAATGCGGTTATACAGCATCGCGCCGTCGTCAATGCTCATGCCTGCAATATCGGCGAGCTGTGATTTGTCGACCTTACCGGTTTCGCTCAGCGTACGGGGGAGTCCGGTTTTGCCATACAATTCATCACGCAGTGTGCGAATGGCGGCAATGGCGGCTTCTGCCCGCTGCTCTGCCGGTGTATTGCTGTACGCCTCGGGACCCGCTACGGGCAACAGGAGTTCGCCGATGGCTTCCTTGCTGGTGGCAAGGTTGTATTCCAGAACATAAGGCAGCATCAGGCTCATGCAGACGCCATGGGGCAGGTGCGTGATGGCGCCAATGGAATGGCCAATAGCATGCACCAGCCCCACCATGGAGTTTGAAAAAGCAATGCCAGCCATGGTGGCGGCTTCTGCCAGCCTCAGGCGGGCGTCGGCGTTATCCGGTGAAGCCAGTACGGTACCGAGGTTGTCACGGATACCTTTAATCGCCGCGACCGAATAGGCGTCACTTAACGGATTCTTTGCGGTGCCAATGTAGGCTTCCACGGCATGGGTCATGGCATCCATCGCAGTGGCAGCGGTGATATGTGGCGGCAGGGTCAATGTCATGCGAGGATCCAGCACGGCCACATCCGGCAGCAGGAAGGCAGAACCAAACGGCACCTTGCGACCGGTTTCATCATCCTTGATAACAGCGACCTTGGTGACTTCGGAGCCCGTGCCCGCCGTGGTGGGCAGGATAAATAACGGCTTGAGTCGTTTGGTCAGTGCGCCGACACCGCTGTAGGCCAGCAGGTCATTGCCACCTTCTGACACCAGGATGTTCACCGCCTTGGAGGTATCAATCACCGAGCCGCCGCCGATGGCAATGATGGCGTCTGCCCCTGTCTGGCGATAAACCTCGGCAATCCGGCTGACCAGTGAAGAAGAGGAGTCCGGGGGAACATCGCTGAAGATATCTGCAATCGGCACTTCGCTGACCAGCAGGGACTGTTTGACCGGTTCAACCAATCCTGCCTGCACAACACCGGCATCGGTAATGATTAACGGTCGGCTGGCGCCAAAGCTGGCCAGTTCATATGGAATATGTTCCAGCGCTTTGTGGCCGGCGATGATTTTGACCGGACTGAAAAATTCTGAGTATCCCTTGCTCATTTATTTGTACCCCATCACAAAACCGCCCAGCACGCCGAGATAGATACGGCATGCGCCTGATAGTTTCTCGCCCAGTGTTAATGCAGGATATTGGCGCATAATCCGGCAGGCGATCAATTTCGGTAACGTCATCGCTTCCAGTCGCTCAAAGCAGCGAACGAGACGCATCGACGCGGGAATATCACCATCGACGATCATACGTTCCCGGGCAAACGCGTCAGTTGTGCCTTCCTGGAATGACAGCGTCGAAAAGGCATGCTCAAGGTGCTTGAACTGGATATCCACATGGGGTTTGCCTGCCGCTTGCCCGGTTATAGGCTGCATGGCTCCGCCACTTTTTTTCATATAGAGTGCAGGGCCTGCTGGCATTACGCGCATGGCAAAACAGAAATTTTCCGGCAGCGGCGCCAGTTCCTTGCTGATGATGGGGTCGGATCGGCTGGCCTTGGCCAGGGCATGACCCAGAAAGGCGAGCATGAAACGGATATACCACCGTTTAATGCGCCAGAGCCAGGATAGGGATTGGGACACGGTTTACTCCTGCCAGTTCATACCCGGAATGATCGGGTTAATTTATTGTTGGATCGTCGTATATCACGGATTTTGGGTGGCTTCAATATACTCGCATCGCCTGCTAGGCAAGGCATTGAGGCTGTATGCCGACAGTTCGGGCATTCGCTGTCTGTTCGTAAATATTACGAAAACCCTTCCGGCTTCCTGCCAGCATTACGATGTACTGACATCCACATCTCGAGCACCAGCCGCCAGGCCAACTTCACGAATACAGCGTTCTTCTACCTCCGAGAGCCCACCTTCCGTTTTTTCACGGGCAATGATATGCAATTTGGGTGCGCGTTTAAAAAAGCCTGTAAAACCAGCCTGCTGCAGGCATTCCCTGAGACAGTTGACGGCAGGTTCAAAGTGACCAACCAGCAGACGTGTGGTAGTGAACGGCTCGGTGGCATTCACGCTGATGCTGTGTTCGTCCGAGGTCAGAATCATGCGGTTGGCATAAATCTCGACACATATGTTCATCCATCAACCCTCATGAGGTGGTGTGGTCGGTGACTTGCATCGGAATGTGCTTCGGATGGGTTTCGATCGTTTCAATCCAGCGTCGTATGGCCGGAAAACGCTGCAAACTGAAACCACCTTCATGGGCCACGTGGGTATAGGCAAAGAGGGATATATCAGCAATAGTGAGTGTGGATCCTGTGAGATAAGGCGACACACTCAATGCTTTTTCCATGACTTCCAGCGCCTTGTAACCACCGGTCTGCTTTGACTGGAACTCGGCCTGACGCGATGCAGGCAGGCCCTGGTAGTGCGCAATAAACCGGGCTACGGCGATATAAGGTTCATGGCTGTATTGTTCAAAGAATTGCCATTCCAGTACCTTGGCGCGCAGGTAACGGTCGTTGGGCAGATAATCAGTACTTTCGGCAAAGTAGTTCAGAATCGCATTGGATTCTGCCAGTAAACGACCATCTTCCAGCACCACAACCGGAATCTTGCCATTGGCATTGAGTTCAAGAAATTGTGCGGTGCGGGTATCCCCACCAAGAATGTCTACAGGTCGCCAGTTGTGATCAATCGCGAGATGATTTAGCAGCAGCTGAATTTTGTAGCAGTTACCGGACAGGTAATCACCAAATACCTGGATCATTATTCCCCCTGCCATGATTATTGTTATGGTCCGCGTACGCCTCTCATCGTTATTTGCTGAAGCGGACAAGGTATCATGGTGCAGGCAGCATAACCGCTGGTGATATTAATTGGAATCCTGCAGGGTTTTGACGTCTTCTATGCCACCACGGTTGATCACATGGGTGAAGCCCATTTGCTCCAGACGTTTTTTGGCCATTTCGGATCGTACACCTCGCTGACAGTAAACATTAATAATCGTGTCCTTATCTTTGATTATCTGCCAGATACCGGTGTGAATTTCCGTATGTGGAATATTGATATGCCCCGGGATTGACTCAGCCTGGAATTCTTCCGGACGTCTGACATCAATCCAGAGTTCACTGGCCTGTGCGACGCCTGTCATTATCAGCATCATCATGGCCAGTGATTTTCTGAGAGGCAGCTTCATATCATTTATCCTGTCGTCTTTTCACCATGGAGGGTCAGTCTAAGCATAGCGAGAAGGTATCGACAGGTTGGACGTTATTCTTACACGTATGGGATTAAAGCCAGTCCGGATCCTGGGTGAAACTGATAGAGATCCAGTGATCTGCCGGATCCAGCTTCAGACGGTTGCTGATCTGGTGTCGTACTTCATCCAGCCTCTCCAGAGATGCATCAAACAGGGGCGATTGTTCATCCAGCAGGATATTGATCTCGATATCATACCGGCGCCCCATTTTCGCCACATGGGTGGATATCTGCTGTACCCGGTATGGCTTCATCTCGCTGTAAACCACTTTCCTGATCTTTCCGGCCATTTCCGGCGGTGCGACCAGCAGTACTTCGCCCAGATTGCGTCGGAGTACCCGGTAAGGAATCACGACAGCAAAGGCCGACAGCAAAGTCACCATGGCAGGATCGAGATAAGGCGCGAGATGCGCATAGGGGGTTTTCTCAAGGTAGTAACCCAAAAGAAAACCAAGGGTCAGGGTGATCGTGAGAATGGCATCGACCAACCACTCCTTGGAATCCACATGTACCAGTTCTGAATCCAGTTGCCGGGCCATCAGGCTTTCATAAAAATACATGGCCAGGCAGAGAACCGTGACGGGAATGGCATAAAATAGCGCCAAATTAAACGACACCTTGTTACCGCCTGCGAGTAACCCGGCAACACCATTGGTAAAGGAGTAAGTACAGACTGCCAGTATGACGATGCCGTTAATACTGTTCATCAGCGGCTCGAGGTGGGCATAGCCAAACTGGAATCGGCGGTCTTCAGGACGCTGTATCAGGTAAGCGGTGAAAACGCTGAGCCCCGTCATGCCCATGCTCAGCAATGAGAAAAAGCCATCCAGCAAAATGGCCTGGATGTTCAGGTAAAGGCCAAAACCAATACCCATAACCGCCATGAAAATGGTGCCGGCCAGGGAGAGTTTCAGGGCGCGCTGTTCAGCACGTGCGGCTGCGCTCATACATCCTCGAAAAAGAGCTGCCATTGAACGGCGTCATTGAGCCACAGGCCGGGGGTAGAGGCAATATGCGTGTTGGGTCACGGCAAACAGACGGATGGCAGCTATTTCAATTTTGCAGGATTTGCCATTGAGTCTGTGACAGGCGATACAGGCAGTGTTCGCGAAGTGAGTGACCAGCTGGTATGGCAGGATGTTCGAAGGTCTGCTGATCTTGTTGCATGCCGAGTCTTTCCATGACTGCCCGGGATTGACGATTGCTCATGGTAGTAAACGACACAATTTCAGACAGGTTCAGCGTTTCGAACCCTGTTTTCAGTGCTTGCCGCGCCGCTTCCGTGGCAAAGCCTTTTCCCCAGAAACGTTTTGCCAAGCGCCAGCCGATTTCAACACAGGGGGAAAAGGGAAGGTCAGCCTGTGGGATATGCAACCCTGTAAAGCCGATAAATTGGGCGCTGGACTTTTCTTCCAGGGCCCATAAGCCCCATCCTCGTTCACTAATGAGTGACTGGCAGCGTAATGCCATGGCATCGCTGGCTGAACGATCCAGAGTGGATGGAAAGAAGGCCATGACAGCCGGTTCTGAATTCATTGCTGCAAAGGGCGCAAAATCTTCAGAGTGCCATTGCCGTAATTGCAGGCGTTCTGTCTCTGTTTCGATGATATCGGTCATGCATGTCTTCAATGTTTGAGGGTACCTGTTGGCGAGAACTATGAGGTACGGCTTTTTTGTCTGCCATAGCGGTAGAGGTAATAGCACAGTACTGCAAAGACCAAAGAGAACACGTTTTTCTGCAGTTCCCAGGATTGTGCGCTGTTGTGTTCATTGGTAATACGCGCCATTGATAATTCAACGACACCGTTTATGGATAATTCCCAAAAACGGTGCATTCGCCGTCCTTTGTCCATAGCGGGATCGCTGGCCAGGTGAAGGGTTGCAGTGGTGCCAGGTGGCAGATTATCAAGGTGCGGTGAAATAGGTTCAATACTGATATAGCAATATGGGTTGTCAGGTGCAGGGAGTGCTAGGGAGGTTATGCACAGACGATACTTGTCATGACAATTGTTGAAGCTTTTGCCAGAGCATGCCTGCCATTGGTACAGAGTGCTGCTGTCAATGGGGATAGTATGGGCGACAGTCTCATCGGGCAAGGGGGCGGAGTCGCTCAGCAGCCAGCTGACAATGCCCCATAGCCCGACGGAGCCAAACAGTAACATGCCAAGGAAACCACAGAGTGATAGTGAAAGGGGGGAATTCATGAAGTTATTGTGATACATGGAACACCCTTTCCCCCTTGCTGATCAGATATCAATCTCTATCGCGACTTTATGCGAGTACATCTTCCAGAGATAGATGATAGGTATAAAAATCAGTTTCCCTCTGGTAGCCATAGGATTCATACAGTGATTGCGCCGTATGATTATCAATAGCTGTTTCCAGTGTGATACCCACAGCGTAGGTTGCCTCTGCAAAGCGTTGAGCTTCATGCAACAGTTGCCGACCAATACCCTGACCCCTGGCGGCTTTCGTTACATACAGGTCGTTCAGGATCCAGCTTTTTTTGGCCGAGACAGAAGAAAAAGTTGGGTAAAGCTGAGTAAATCCGAGAATCTCTCCCTCGTCGTTTTGAGCAAAAAATATGACGGACTGTTCGTGTGTCAGCCGGGCGGTAAGAAAGGCTTCAGCCAGCGCCAGATCACTTTCCTGTTCATAGAAAACCCGGTACGCATCGAATAACGGTGCAATCTTCGAAGTATCGGCGGTCGTTGCTTTTATGATTGTTGTAGCCATTGACGTTATCTCTGCTATTACGTGTCGTGAGGGTTAGCGGGCTTCGGTTGTGTCTACAGAAGGCCTTAGCGTTGCCAAACTGATCCAGCGGGGAACACGGCCTTTGTAATCGATATAGGCATCGCCAAACAGGTTTTGCAGTGCCCGCTCTTCCGGCAGGATTTGAAACCGGTTCATATAAATCACGAAACCTGTGGTTATTAATGCTGCAAAAGGGTTGGATAACACAACGGACCAGCCAAGCAGTACTAACAGAAAACCGACGTACATGGGGTTACGCGTGACACGGTAGACGCCCTCAATCACCAGGCTTGCACTGCTTTCTGGCGACAGAGGATTTACTGTCGTTTGGGCTTTCTTGAAATGAATAACACCGGCAAGGGCGATAGCTGCACCTGTCAATACCAGCGCTGCAGCAAGTGTGTATTGAAGCGCTGGGTTCACCACCATTCCTGGTAACAGATAGTCAGTGCCCAACATCAGGCATGCGAAGATGATGACCAGTAGAACCGGTGGGATTTTTAATTCCAGAGAATCCATAAGCGCTCCTGTACTGTTTTTCGGATATGGAATGAAGTGGCTTATCAGGTCAATGATTGTCAGCCATGAGAAAGGCCAGGGCACTTGCCTTGTCATCCAGGGCAAAACAGCGGAGCTCAATCTGCTTGAAGAGTTTGTCTTCCAGTTCAACCACTTTGCCAATCCAGGGCTTGTCGGTCAGGACTGCGACTTTGCGGATATTTGAAATGCCCATCTCGAACAGGTATTTGATTTTTTCCAGCATCGCGCCGGGGGTGATGATGCCAAGGCTTTCAATCTCTTCATATACGACGATATCGCCATGTTGAGCAATTTTTTCCCGGGCGGCAGCAAGTACCTCTGCCATTTCTTCCTGAGAGATGCTGCCTGAACTGCGAATAGCCAGTGCGTTATCAATGGGGATGTTAATCAGTTCCAGCATTTATTGTTCTCTGTTGTGAGCTGTTGATTTGTCAGTAACCGTAAGACGAATACCTGATCGGTGTGACTCTCTTAAATGTTGATAGTGTTCAGAGTGACAATCACACGACATGTGAATAAGTGTCAATGCCGTGGTCCTGTCGCTGCGAGCAGACTGACAGGTATTAAAGAGCCGGCAACAGCCAATCAGCTTGTTTTTTCTGGTATTCAGAGACTGGCAGAAGAATGAATAGCGGTTTATTGTCTTTATCCAGCCAAGCCAGCAGCCTATCGAGCTGGTCTTCCTCCATCGTCGTGCAGCCGGCACTGGGCTTTTCGGCGCTTCGCCACAGATGGATAAAAACACAACACCCTTTTCCCGGGATGTTGCCAGGGTTATGCCTGATGACGATGCCCTTGTCATAAAGATGATCACCCGCATGAATATCGCGGCGCATAGGCTCCGTTGAGCCTCTGATAGCACCTTCTCCTGCATCGTTCACATGAACAATCTGGTTATAGAACGGGCTGGTTTCACTGTCGATGCAGTAATGACCTTCGTCCAGTGGCTGATAATCCAACCCGATGGGTAAATGGTCATATTTTCCAAAGGCTGTTCCCAGCTCGAACACACCAGCCGGTGCCTTGTTATCGCCTTCCTGCTTGCAGGGGCCTGTCTGATCGGTATGCAGCCCCAATCCCCAGGCAAGGCCGTTACTCCCCAGGTTGACCTTTCCCTGCAAGCCTGCGGACAGCCATTGATCACCCTGTTTCTTGAAAGTGTACAGATGTCCCATTGTGGCGCTCCAGTCTGTGGTCGTAACAACCACCAGTTGACTGGATGCTGTGTTGTGCAATGAAAAATCACCATGGGCCATAAGGCTGATGCTCAATGAGACGGTCGTAAAAAGTAATGATGGTTTCAAATCCTGCACGTGTTCAAGCCTCAATACTGACCTTCAGGTCATGGAATACAGCACGTTCTGAGAGTCAGTATTGTTAGAGTTCTAAAATATCAGAGTGGAAAAAGTAGTGGTTGGTGCTTAACTTGGCCAATCATCAGACCATTTTTGTATTTTTCTGCGTGTTGATTCATCGATGTCAAATCATTAGACTTGTAATTAATTGGTCATTCAATAAAAACAGCATGCCAAAAGTCGGGATCGAACCCATCCGCCGTCGACAGCTCATTGATGCCACGTTGCAATGCATTGAGTCCCATGGTTTCCAGGGCGCAACCATCATCCGGATCAGCCAGCTGGCGGGTCTGTCATCCGGTATTATCAGCCATTACTTCGGCGGGAAGCAGGGTGTCATTGAAGCTGCCGTACGGCACCTGCTTGAGCAGCTCCGGCAGGGATTGTTATCAGCTACCAGTGAGCAGATCGCCACCCCACACCAGCGCCTGAACCATATCGTTGCCGTCAATTTCAGTGGTTTTCAACAGTCATCACCCGCCATACGCATCTGGCTCTGTTTCTGGGCTCGCGCCCTGCATGAGCCGGGATTGGCACGCCTTCAGGCGGTGAATAGCCGACGCCTGCTCAGCAACCTGCTGTATTCCTACCGGCAACTGATTCCCAACCGACAGCATGCAATGAATGCCGCCCGTATGACGGCGGCCATGATCGATGGTTTCTGGTTACGCAGCACCTTAAGTCCGGCCTCGGAAGCCGATTTCCGTGAAGCGGAACAGCTGTGCCGACACTTCATAGAACAACAGATTCAGCAGTACGGAGAAGTTTGATGCGCCTCAGGAATTTTGTGGATGGCGATTATCGCAGTAACAGCAGTGGGGAAACCTTTGAGGTGATTAACCCGGCTACCGGAAAGGTGGCTTACGAGGCCGAAGTGGCGGATGAGTCTATTCGGCAGGCGGCGATTGCCAGTGCACAGCGGGGTTTTGAACAGTGGTCTGCGATGACCGGTATGGAGCGCAGCCGGATTCTGCAAAAAGCGGTTGCCCTGCTGCGGTCGCGTAACGATGAATTGGCGTCCATTGAAGTGGAAGATACTGGTAAGCCCTGGCAGGAAGCGTCTGTCGTTGATGTGGTTACCGGAGCGGATTCTATTGAGTTCTTTGCTGGGCTTGCACCGGCTATTGAGGGCAACCAGCAAAGTCTTGGTGAAGATTTCTATTACACCCGGCGTGAACCGTTAGGCATCTGTGCTGGCATTGGGGCCTGGAATTATCCGTTACAGATTGCCTGCTGGAAATCGGCGCCGGCGTTGGCCTGTGGGAACAGCATGATCTTCAAACCATCTGAAGAAACACCCCATGGCGCCCTGAAACTGGCGGAGATTTTTATTGAAGCCGGTGTGCCGGCTGGTGTCTTCAATGTTGTTCTGGGGGACGCGGTAGTTGGCGCCTGGCTGACCGGGCATCCGGATATTGCCAAGGTTTCGTTTACTGGTGAGGTGAATACCGGCAAGCAGGTGATGGCAGCTTCTGCGTCGTCACTGAAAGAAGTCACGATGGAACTCGGTGGCAAATCCCCTCTGATCATTTTTGAGGACGCAGATCTCGATGAAGCGGTATCTGCGGCCATGCTGGGGAATTTTTATACCCAGGGAGAAATCTGCACTAACGGAACCCGGGTCTTTGTGCACCGCTTGGTGTACGACACTTTTGTGAAAAAACTGCTGGCGCGAACCCGTGACAATATTGTGGCCGGTGATCCCATGGACCCGGACACCAATTTCGGCGCCCTGATTTCAGCAAAACATCACCAGGTGGTGATGAATTTTATCCAGTCAGGTCTGGAAGAAGGGGCAACGTTATTACATGGCGGCAAGCCGCTGTCGCCTGCTGCCGTCCCGCATGGTTACTTTGTTGAACCCACTATTTTCACGGATTGCCGTGATGACATGACGATTGTCAGGAATGAAATTTTCGGGCCGGTCATGGCATTGCTCACTTTCGATGATGAAGCGGAGGTCATTCGTCGGGCTAATGATACCACCTATGGCCTGGCGGCGGGTGTCTATACCCGTGATATCCGTCGGGCACACCGGGTTATTCAACGTCTGCAGGCTGGTATCTGCTGGATCAACAGCTATGGGCTTTCACCTGCAGAGATGCCTGTCGGCGGTTACAAGTTATCCGGCATTGGTCGTGAAAACGGTCTGGAGACATTGAGACATTACACCCAGTTGAAGTCTGTCTATGTGGGCATGACACCACTGGAAAGCCCCTTTTAACGCATAAGGCAGAGCAGTTTATGTCAATAACATCGCATTACGATTACATCATTGTTGGCGCCGGATCCGCTGGTTGCGTACTGGCTAACCGTCTGACAGAAGATGCCAATATCAGCGTGCTCTTGCTGGAGAATGGTGGCAGTGACCGCAGTATTTTCATCCAGATGCCCACGGCGCTCTCCATCCCGATGAATACGGAGAAGTTTGCCTGGCAGTTTGAGACCGAGCCGGAACCTTTCCTGGATAACCGTCGTATGCACTGCCCCCGGGGCAAGGTGCTGGGCGGGTCATCGTCCATTAACGGCATGGTTTATGTGCGCGGTCATGCCCGGGATTTTGATGAGTGGCAGTCCCACGGGGCAGAAGGGTGGGATTACACCCGATGCCTGCCCTATTTCCGCAAGGCCGAAACCTGGGCATTTGGGGGCGATAACTATCGGGGGGAAAGTGGCCCCCTCGGTGTTAACAACGGGAACCGGATGAAGAATCCTCTTTACCAGGCCTTTGTCGATGCGGGTGTACAGGCAGGGTACTTTGCCACAGACGACTACAACGGCCGTCAACAGGAAGGCTTCGGCCCCATGCACATGACGGTGAAGAATGGACGTCGCTGGTCCACCGCGAACGCCTATCTCCGGCCGGCTATGCAGCGGTCGAACCTGACGGTTATCACCCACGCGCTGGTGCACAAGGTATTGTTGGAGGATAAGACTGCCACAGGTATTCGTTATGAACAGCAGGGCAAGGTGCAGGAGGTTCGTGCCAAGCGGGAAGTTATTCTCTCTGCCGGTTCGGTCGGATCACCACATCTGCTGCAGCTGTCGGGTATTGGCCCGAAGGATGTGCTGGACGACGCCGGTATTGACGTAAAGCATGAACTGCTCGGTGTCGGGGAAAACCTGCAGGATCACTTGGAATTCTATTTCCAGTTCAAGTGCAAACAGCCTATTACCTTGAATGGAAAACTGAACTGGTTCAGCAAGGGGCTGATAGGCGCACGTTGGTTGTTGGACAAGAAGGGGCTTGGCGCCACCAACCATTTTGAATCCTGTGGCTTCATCCGTTCAAAGGCCGGCGTGGAATGGCCAGACCTGCAGTACCACTTCCTGCCAGCCGCTATGCGTTACGATGGTCGCAGTGCCTTCGATGGCCATGGTTTCCAGGTGCATATCGGTCATAACAAACCGAAGAGCCGTGGCTGGATCCGGGCGAAAAGCGCAAGCCCGTCTGACAGCCCGCGTATCCAGTTCAACTACCTGGAGAGCGAAGTGGACCGGGAAGGCTTCCGCGACTGTGTGCGTCTGACCCGGGAGATCATCAACCAGCCGGCTCTGGATCCGTTCCGTGCGGATGAGATCCAGCCAGGTGGTCAGGTGCAAACGGACGAGGAGATTGATGCGTTTGTTCGCAGTGCGGTAGAAAGCGCCTATCACCCATCCTGTTCCTGCCGTATGGGAGCTGATGCGCTGGCGGTGGTTGATCCGGACACCCGGGTACGTGGCATTGACCGGTTACGGGTGGTTGATTCTTCCATCTTCCCCACCATTCCGAACGGCAACCTGAATGCACCGACCATCATGGTGGCGGAAAAGGCGGCGGATATTATCCGGGGCAAGACATCGCTGGCTGCTTCTACGGCGCCGGTAGGAATGGACGACCAATGGCGTGAACGCCAGCGCTCCGGGAAGCCGGAACGTTCTGTGGCGTAAGCCATGGTGATGTGTACGACGATTGTTCGCTGAATAACGCTGGAGTGGGGTCAAGCGATTATTCAGCGGACAGGGATTTATGATGTTTGGGGGTTCTGGGTCGGGCAGGGATAACCGGCCATAAGGTGGTCAGTCTGTAGAGCCATAGAACGGCAGGCTGATCACGGCCATCTAACAATAAAAAAACGAGTAACTTTGGAGAAGCTTATGACTGCCTGGTTATCTGCCGGCATGCTGTTCACCTTCCTTGCGGTGGTGTTTATCCTGATCAAATGGGGCAATGTCCGCTGTATTGGTAATACGCCGGTACGCACCCTGACGTTTATTGCCATTCTTTTCACCTCAGGTCTCGACGTGGGACTGATCATGTTCCCGCTGACGGAATTTGCCGGTTATGCGGATCTTCAGGCCAGCCCCGAGTATGGGTTTACCAACCCGCTGGCTATTGAGTTCGGATTCTGGGGGTTCCTGATCTGGGCCTTTTATTTCCTGACCTGTTTCTACTTCTGCGTGATTGAGCCGAAGGTCGGCTTCTTTGAACGGCCGCTGGTGAAGATCATTAACAATATCGTCATCATCGGTACCTGTGCCTTTACGGCCTACCTGTTGCTGGCAAACTTGCCCTGGTACCTGCCGGAGGTCGGGGACGGTGAGTCCATTGTCGCCTCGTTCTACCTGATTGTGTTCGTTGCAATTGCCATTGCCGTCTATTCCAGCACCAGTCTTCGCTATGTGCGCTTCCTGAGTATTTCGACCAGCCTGCTGTTCCTGGGGTTGATCGCCGTTATGTGGGGTGGCGCCATGCTGTCTACCGAGAACGGTGCGGTAGAAATGGCCAAGACAGTGGCTTTGTTGGGCGGCTATTTCGGCAATATCCACGAGTTCGTGCTGCCCATGAATGACTACCACGAATTCTACCTGTTCTGGTGGTTCTCCTGGAGCATCATGATCGGCCAGTTCACATCTCGCTTCGTGGGCGGCCTGACCACTTGGCAGCTGTTTGCCGCTATGCTGGTGGTGCCGTCTATCCCTCTGGGAATCTGGTTCTCGGTCCTGTACTACTACCATGCCAACGGGCTGGAAACTGCGGGCTTCTACAACCTGACGATGGTGTTTGTTGGTGTGACTTTTGTGATCAACTCCTTGGATTCCCTGATCCGCCTGTATACCGATAACCTTAAACTGACAGTGGCGCGCTTGGGCAAGGTGAAATACATCCTGGGCAACATTGCTGTGATGAGTGTGCTGACACTATTGTTCAAGCTGGACTTCCTGCAGATCCAGTGGGTTGGCGCGCTGGTGATCGGCCTGTTCTTCACCTGCTTCGGTTATATCCTGATGACCAAGCTTAAACCGGTCATGCAGATCAAGGCCGCAGAGGAAGACGAAAAAGTGGATTACAGTAAGATCGAACTGGCGAATTGATTCGCGGCTTGATGAAGTGAAAAAAAGCCCCTGATCAGGGGCTTTTTTATGGGGGCAGGCTCTCTTTGACTGGCTGTTTCATCACGTGCGTACTATGTTTGAAGCGCTTCTGGTGATTCACCGTCGTACCGTAGTCAGCCTTTGGAGCCTCTATGACACAATCCCTGTTCGATGAATTAAAGAAAATCGGCATTGATGAAGCGCTGGCTGCCAAGGTGAGTGCGTCGCTGGACCCGGACTACAATGCCAGTAAAAAAGATGTGTTGCTGATGCAGCAGGCTATGATGCAGTTGCAGATGCGTATGGATGAGCGCTATCACGAGATGAGCAAGGAATCGGACGCCCGGTACCATGAGCTGAATAACAAGATAGAGAGCGTCAACCACGAACTGAATAACAAGATTGAAAGCGTGAAGACAGAGATGCATCAGGGGTTTGCCGATATTCGCACGGAATTGGCAGGCATCAACCGGCAATATGTCATTACCTTCGGCGGTCTTTTCACCACGATCATTACCGTGTTTTTAGTTAACCTTTATTTCCATCTGTAATACATAACTGGCTTATCCACAGTGCGAGATGCTTTCTGACCTGGTGGTTAGCTACTGATCCAAGAAAAGTTACCGTGTATAAAAAAGTTTGCTGGCGACCACAGACCGGTTCGCCATCCGTTTCGATGCTTTTACTGTCCATGACACGGAGGCGGCTCTGTGATCTTTGGTTATCGACTGTCAGTCTGAAATCAACCAGCCATTTTCAGTGGCGATATCAATTTGTTCCAGTACGAACTGCCACAGTTTCGGCGAAGAGGCTTCGAGGTATTTATTGCGGTCGATGACTTGCTGTCTGTAAACAGTATGTTTGGCCCAGCTGCCACCATTGTTGCGCATGTTCTGAAGCAGGGGTAACAGGCGATCCATCGCTTTAGCGAAGCGGGCATCGGGTGTTTCGGCGCTTTCAAATTCCTGCCAGAGTGACAGCAGCATGGATGCCTGCGACTCAGGCAGTAATCCGAAAATACGATTTGCAGCTTCGATTTCTTTGTCTGACTGTTGCGCCAAAATGGACTGCTGGTCGAAGGCAAAGGTATCACCGGCATCGATTTCAACGATATCGTGAATCAGCAGCATCAGGGTAACGCGTGAAATATTCACAGGTTCTTCTGCGTATGGGCTTAACACATGCGCCATCAGCGCGATGTGCCAGCTGTGCTCGGCACTGTTTTCGAAACGGTTGTTGTCGGACTGAACGAGTGTGCGGCGATAGACTGCTTTGAGTTTGTCTATTTCTAGAATGAAATCCAGCTGTTGAGAGAGGTCTTTCATTAATACTCCATAAATGAAAGGAAGGACGTTATTGGGGGCATATAAAGCCAAATGCAAATATATGACAAAGACACATCATACCGAGAGACTGCATTCATGCGTGCAGCTGGCGTGACTGCTTGCAAGTATGCGGAAACGCCCAAGGTTATTGCTCTAAAGTGTTTCTTCTGCCCAGTTCGATGACAAAAAGCCGAGATTTATAACTTCATATGTAAGATTGGAAACGGCTTACCCATACCATCTAACGGCGAGCGAGAGACAACCCGGAAACCCATGCGTTTTGATCTGATTCAGTAAAAATGGACATCGGCCTAAGCTGCTTTTGCCAACTCGAAATTCATGGGAGTCATATACCCCAATGAACTGTGTCGGCGGGTTCGATTGTAATCGACTTCAATGTATTCAAACACCGCCTGCCGCATCTGCGCCCGATTCATCATTGGCTCATGATGTATAGCCTCAACTTTCAATGAGTGGAAAAAACTCTCTACGCAAGCGTTATCCCAACAGTCGCCTTTACGGCTCATACTCTGATGGCAGCCGTTTTTCTCGATCATGTCTCTGAATACTTGAGAGCAGTACTGACTGCCTCTATCGCTATGAAATAGCACACCAGCAGGAAACCGTCGGCGCCAGAGCGCCATGTTCAATGCATCACACACCAGGTCAGCTTTCATTGTGGTTCCCATGGACCAGCCTATGACTCGACGTGAGAACAGATCAATGACAACGGCCAGATACAGCCAACCTTCGCTGGTTTGCAGATAGGTGATATCACCGGCCCATTTCTGGTTAGGCGCTGTGGCTACAAAGTCACGCTTGAGCAGGTTAGGCGCAACAGGCAACGTGTGCTTGCTGTCAGTCGTGACCCTGAATCTACGAGCGGCCCTGGGAACAAGACTCTGTCGTTTCATGCTGTCCTGAACGGTTTTGATACAGCAAGGCTGACCAGCATCCTCCAGGTCTTTCTGGATACGACGAGAACCTGAACGAGACTTACTCCTCCGAAATGCCTCCAGAATCAACCCGTCACGAAGCTGCTGTTTGACAGCGCGATGACTGGATTTATGGCGGGTTCTTTCCCAGCGGTTGTACCCACTTCGCGAGACTCGTAGAACAGAAGCCATCCTGACCAGAGAAAACCGGCTCCTGTTCCTGAGCATAAAGCGGAAGCGCTCTATTTTTGGTTTTTTGCGAAGTAGGTGGCCGCCTTTTTTAGAATTTCAAGCTCCTCAGCCTGCACCGCCAGTTGGCGCTTGAGTCTGGCAACCTCAGTCGCTAACGCAGACTCTCGCTCACTGACCGTCTTTTTTCTGAGCGCTGCGGATCGCCATGCGTAGAGCTGGGACTCTTGCAATCCCAACTCCCTGGCTGCTGACGGGATACTGGTTTTTTCGGCCAACCTCAGGGCTTCGGCTTTGAATTCCGGTGAATGATATTTACGTTTTTTCTTGGTAGTCATTGGTCACCTCAGAGAGTGATTTTACTCCCTTAAGAAGGTGTCCATAATTACTTCCTCAGATCATTTGTAAAAGCCAATGGCGTCAGGATTTTGCTCATTGACATCAACGCTGTCAGCGCCCAGTTGGTTGATTGCATAGTTAAGCAACAACTTGCCGATGCCTTTTCCTCGTGCCTGATTGAGCATGAATAGCATCTCAATATTGGCATCGTGAACACCGATAAAACCCAGAATTGAGCCACTGTCGTCCTTAACGCATTTCAGGGTGACGGAAGGAAAAGCCTGTTCGATGATAATCGGCTTAAAAAATGCAATATCGTCTTCTGTAATGAAGTCATGTGTCGCTCGGACTGAATTTTCCCAGACATTCAGTATTTCTGCGTAATATTCAGGAAGCACATTTTCAACAATCATATCTGCCTCTACTTGGTGCAATTGTTTTGATGTGCAGCCGTGGGGCTGGAATCCTAGCATATCAAATTTGGATATGTATATGAGTCACTAGCATGTGCATTATTGAGTGATCAGCATTTATAGGTATTGCTCCTCGTTATAACTGGCGATCACTGTGCCACAGAAGATTGCACCACCTGAAAGTTTTTCAGCAGGATATTGACTATTGTAAGGCCTTAACCAAGGAGAGCCATCAATGTAAATTAAATTGCGTAGTCGGATGTATCCATTATTGATATAAATGACTGAGTTTCCTTTGGTGGGATCTTTGTCAGGATCAACATAAACAATACTTCCATTTCTATAAAAAGGCTCCATGGTTTCATCTTCAAGTGTATAAGCGAATGTACGAGAACCACGGTCTTGTTTAGGGCAAGTTATGTTTTGATTGATTTTTTTTACTGATAATGTATCCCATTCGATTAAGTCTTTGGAGGTGAGTAATGGAACTTGAAAGTTTATTTTTTCACTAGGCTCGCAACCATGATAAAGTGCATCAAAACTCATGCCGAGTGCTTTTGCAAAAATATACACTTTATCAAGTGTATAGCCCTTTCTTCGGTTTAGAACATTTGATACATAGCCTTGAGTTACTCCCATCTTTTTAGCTAACTCCAGTTGAGTTAGGTTTTGTTTTCGACGTTCTAACTTGACTCTATCAATCCAATGAACTTCCCCCGCTTTTGTGGACACCTCATTCCTAATCCAATGAGGTGCTTAAATGACAAGTTACAGACCTGATAAACCAACGCGTCGCTACACCAATGAGTACAAAGTCAGTGCTGTTCGAATGACCTTCAAACCTGGTGTGATGATCAAAGATGTCGCTGCCTACCTAGACATCCATCCGTTTATGTTGTCTCGTTGGCGCAAAGAATATTTTGAGGGCAGTCTTGTGGCCGATGAACGCAAAGTCTCCAGAAATCTTGAGACTATCCCCAGAAAAAAAGAGCTGACTGACAGCGAGCGGATCAAGAAACTCGAGGCCGAGAATGCCGCTCTCAAAAAAGAGGTCGATTTTCTAAAAAAGTGGGAAACGTTTCTCGCGGAACAACGCAGGAAAGATTCGCGTTCATAGGGTTCCACCATCAGCGTTTCGGGATTCGCTTTCTCTGTAAACGTCTGAATGTTACCTGCAGTGGCTTTCATGCTTGGCGAAACCGAAAGCCTTGTCAGCGTAAACTTGATGACCAGTTGCTTTTACAGCGCATCCAGTCTGTCTTTGATAAAAGCAAGGGACGCTATGGAAGCCCGCGCATCTTCAAGGTGCTTCGTAACCAGGGGATAAGTGTTGGCAGAAAACGCGTAGAGCGCTTGATGCGAGAAGCTCAACTGAAAGGCCGTGTGGCTCGCATTTATCGCAGAAAGCCTCTGCCACAACGAGCTTGTGACCCTGTGCCTAACATTCGCAAAGATCTCCCCAAGCCAACGGCGATTAACCAGCACTGGACGTCGGATGTGACCTATATAAAACTACAAGGACGATGGATGTTCCTGGCTGTCGTGCTGGATCTGTATTCACGGAAAGTCGTTGGATGGTCGCTAAAAAACAACCGGACAGCGGCTTTAACCAAAGCTGCCCTGTTGATGGCCATCAGAAATCGACGCCCTCCGAAAGGGCTTGTTTTTCACTCAGACCAAGGCATCGAATTCCGAGCCACAGAGCTTCATAACGTACATAAACGCTATGGGTTCATACCCAGTATGAATCGCGCCTACCGATGCACTGACAACGCGGAGATGGAATCATTTTTTCATTCATTGAAAGGTGAGTTGATTACTGGAACCACATTCCGCAGTGTTCACCACCTACGTGATTCATTAGCTGGATATATACAGCATTTTTATAACCGTGCTCGACTGCACTCAAGCCTTAATTATCAATCTCCGGTAGAATACGAGGCGGCAGCTTAGCTGTAGAAGGGTGTCCATTTTATCGGGGGAAGATCACAATCCATAGTTTTACAGGACTTAAATTTTCATGTTGGAATAAAAACCTGGACGGCCTGAGTATTCTTAATCCGCCCCCACGCTACCGCCCGGGGATTCAGCATCAAGACGTTGAGCGTCTATTCCGCACAGCCGGTTCCCAGTATCTCAGGTTTGCATTGTCAAACGAGCAGTCGTGCATTGGACCAGATATCTAGTGTGTAGACTATGGTTTTAAATGCTTACCAATTGTCATAAAACGAAGAAAAGCCCCAAGAAGGGGCTTTTCTAATCGATTAGTCGTGTATTTAGGGTGAAACCACGCCAACCACAAACAGCCGGCAGTCTTGAGTATTATTCCTCGGGATCATTCCCCTTACTGATGGTCTCGATCCAATCCACCTTCTGGAAACCGCGGGGCAGCTTGTTACCGCGACGGCCGCGTTCACCCCGGTAGTGATCCAGATCAGACGGTTTCAAGCGGATATAACGCTTGCCGGAATGGACGACCAGGGTATCGTCTACGGACAGCAGGGCGACACAGACCACGTATTCCTCTCGGCTCGCGGCCTTGGCAGAAGGAATGTTGATCAGCTTATTCCCCTTGCCGCGGGCCATGACCGGCAGTTCGCTGAGCGGGAATGCCAGCATCCGGCCTTCGTTGCTGATAGCGACCACGAAGAGTTCTTCCTTCGCTTTCACCGATACCGGCGGCAGTGCCCGCGCCCCTTTCGGCAGGGTCAGTGCGGCCTTGCCGGCTTTGTTGCGGGCACTCAGGTCGGCGATGCGGGTGACGAAACCGTAACCGGCGTCACTGGCCAGCAGGTAGTGGTCGTCGTCATTGCCGATCAGTGCCGCGTCGAAGGTGGCGCCGGGCGGCGGGTTGACCCGACCCGTCAGCGGCTCACCCTGGCTGCGAGCCGAGGGCAGGGTATGGGTGGCAATGGTGTAGGCCCGGCCGGTGGAATCCAGGAATATCGTTGCCTGATTACTGCGGCCCTGGACGGACAGCAGGTAACTGTCGCTGGACTTGTAGCTGAGCTTGGCGGCTTCTATATCGTGGCCTTTGGCGGCGCGTACCCAGCCTTTTTTCGACAATACGACAGTGACTGGGTCGGCGCTCATCAGTTCGGTTTCGGACAGCGCACGGGCTTCGCTGCGGATTGCCAGGGGGGAGCGACGCTCGTCGCCGAAGGTTTCGGCATCCGCTTTCAGTTCTTTCTTCACCTGCGTGCGGAGGCGACGCTCGGAGCTCAGGGTCAGCTCCAGTGCATCCCGTTCCTGGCTGAGTTCATCCTGCTCGCCACGGATCTTCATTTCTTCCAGCTTGGCCAGCTGGCGCAGCTTGATCTCCAGGATCGCTTCCGCCTGACGTTCGGAGAGACCGAACCGGCGCATCAGCGCGTCCTTGGGTTCATCCTCGGTGCGGATGATTTCGATGATTTCATCAATGTTCAGGAAGGCAATGAGCAAACCTTCGAGGATGTGCAGACGCGCCAGTACCTTGTCGAGGCGGTGCTGAAGACGACGGCGGACGGTTTCTGTCCGGTAGGTGAGCCACTCGAACAGGATCTTGTCCAGCGCCTTCACCTGCGGCTTGCCGTCGATGCCGATCATGTTCATGTTGACCCGGTAGGTGCGCTCCAGGTCGGTGGTAGCGAACAGATGGTTCATTAGCTGTTCGGCATCCACCCTGTTGGAACGGGGCGTAATCACCAGGCGGGTCGGGTTCTCGTGGTCGGATTCGTCACGGAGGTCGGCGACCATAGGCAGCTTTTTCTTCTGCATCTGGTCAGCGATCTGTTCCAGTACCTTGGCACCGGAGACCTGGTGAGGCAGGGCGGTAACGACGATATCCGGGCCTTCCCGCATATAGACCGCACGCATCCGCAGGCTGCCACGACCCTGGTGGTACATCTTCAGGATTTCATCCCGCGGGGTGATGATCTCGGCTTCGGTCGGGAAGTCCGGCGCCTTGATGAATTCGCACAGGTCTTCCACCCCGGCGGCTGGGTTGTCCAGCATGTGGATGCAGGCCTCGGCCACTTCCTTCAGGTTGTGGGGTGGAATATCGGTCGCCATACCGACGGCGATGCCGGTGGTGCCGTTGAGCAGCAGGTTGGGCAGCCGGGCTGGCAGGGTACAGGGTTCGTCCAGGGTGCCGTCGAAATTGGGTTGCCACTCCACCGTGCCCTGTCCCAGCTCGCTGAGCAGTACCTCGGCATAGGCCCCCAGGCGAGCCTCGGTGTAACGCATGGCGGCGAAGGATTTCGGATCATCCGGGGAGCCCCAGTTGCCCTGGCCGTCGACCAGTGGGTAACGGTAGGAGAAGGGCTGAGCCATCAGCACCATGGCTTCGTAACAGGCGCTGTCGCCGTGGGGATGGTATTTACCCAGTACGTCACCGACAGTACGAGCGGATTTCTTGTACTTGGCCGTGTTCTTCAGGCCCAGCTCGCTCATGGCGTACACAATCCGGCGCTGCACGGGCTTGAGGCCGTCGCCGATGTGAGGCAGGGCCCGGTCCAGGATTACGTACATGGAGTAGTTGAGGTAGGCCATTTCGGTATAGGCCCGCAGTGACTGGCGTTCGACGCCGTCGTCACCGATTACGATCTGGTCCGTCATTCTGTCGTCCGGTTCTGAAACGGTTTTCCAAACATAGCACCGCCGGGCCGGTGTCTCAGGTTCGGCGCGCGGTGTCAGTGGGAAAGAATAATCGGCATAGTTTGCCAGTTATGGGGGCGGGATGGCCAGTGGGAGATGGGGCAGCGTGTGAATTGCAGTGAATTATTAAATGCCACTTCACACGCTGAATGCTTGATGAATGGGGCTGTGCTTTCGGCAAACGAATCAGTTGCTGATTGAGCTAGCTACGCATCTCATCAATAATATTTTCAATTTCTCCCGAATTTTTATCATCAAGGACATAGATTTTTTGTGCGGCTTCCTGCGCCTGTTCAGGCAGTAAGTCACTATTATTCAGTATTAGGTTCTTTACTTGCTCAATCAGTTTTTGAGCTTCTTCCGAGTCGCTATCGGGATAATAACCCTCATCAAACAGTCCCTCTATTTCTTCTGAAAGATCACCATCAACAGCTCCCCTTCTGGCAGTAATTGCCGTGTTAGTCGTAGAGCGAATATCGGTTGGAGCGTTTGGTTTTGTTGTAGTCTCGTCAACGGGCTTTAATTTGTACTGTTTTGATTTTATTGCTTCTAAGCTGAGTGCCATGTGGGCTTTCGGATCTTGGGCTTTGGGTAGTGTTACATCTTGTCCTGGCGTGCCTGCCTGAGAGAGAGACTCAGAATCGACGTCTGTGTTTTTCTCTGGCGTGTTCGTTTTCTGGCTCAGTTCTCGAGCTTCCAGGGCCGCCTTTAATGACGATGCCAGTGGGCTCAGTGAGCTGTTGCCCTGTTCATCTTGAGGGTTATTTAGGGTTTCTTTACCGGTCTTAAGCTCTGACTGATTCGGTGCTGTTACAGTGTCTGACATCATCACATGCGTTGAATCAGATTTATTCAGAGCACGCAGATTTTCATAGCCATGTGAAGAGATTCCCCGAGGGTATTCAGTTGCAGTGGTTTTCTCGTTCACGCCAGATTGGGTTAGTACATCAGTGTTTTCGTAAGTGGGTAGAGTGTTGATATTTTCGTAGCCTGAAGATGTTCCTGTCTGGGGAATTCCGGGTGTTTCATCAAAGTCATCATCCAAATCATCATCAAAGTCATCAGGATCCCAGCCATAATCGTCATCATCATAATCGGTTTCATCAAGACTGTTGTCAGCAATTGATGCCTGTTGGCTGTTTTCTATCTCTTGTTGGGAAGCCTGATCGGCCACGTCAGAAGTGTCCCTGGACGCTATTGATGACGAACTTTTTACTGAGCTGGGCTCAATACTGGCTAAGTCAGCGTCAGTCTTCGACTGTCTCTGGAATAACTGACTAAAAAAGGCTGTAAATTTTGCAACCCGAGATTTAGGGGGCTGAGATTGTGAACCTGCTTGAGGGGTTGCTGTATTGACTTGATCCGTTTGCAGGGCGGCAATGCTTTCATGCCGCGTGCTATCCGCGGATGCAGATGCATCTGATGTTACCTGTGCATTTTCACGATTATCCAGCCAATTGGAGGTGTTGTTTTGTGTCTCTGCAGTGGGCTGGGTGTTCGCCTTTTCTGTATTTGTTTTGATAGTCGATGATTTCGACTGTGCAGTTGTTTCTGGTAGGGAAGATGCTGCCGTTGTCTTGTTTGGCGTAATATTCTGGTCGGCTGGCTGTTTGGTCGTTGTTTTAGTTTTGGCAAAGTTGCGGACTAAATGCTCAGGCTTGGGGGGGATTTTGGGTTTTGTCCTGGTGGATGATGACTGATTTAAGGTTTTATCAGCGTGTTGATCTAGCGGTGTTTTTTTACCGTTCGGGGCTAAAGGTGCTGTGTTTTTCTGACCCGTTGGTTCTTGTGGTGATGCAGGTGCTGTCTTTTTAGAAGCGTTGTCAGGTGAAAGTCGTGTGTCTGATGTTGCAACGGGAGGTTGAACAGATCCTGATGGTTCCTCTGAGTCGAATATATTTCTTCCCGCTATAGTCAATAAGCTTGGTTCATCAGCCATGATGTCTGTGGTGGATGATGGGGGGACTGGATTAGTTTCTATTTTCGTAGGATGGGGCTCAGTGGGGCCAGATCCGTGTTGGGGGGCATTGCTCGTCAGGGTAACATCCTTGCTTCTAAATGCGATGTAATCATCATAACTATTTATGCTGTGGACCAAATCCTCGACATGCCGAATGGTTTTCAGATCCATGTCTTTTTTCAGTTCTTGTATAATTGCCTTTGCCTCGGGCACTGTATTTGCTTTAAAACCTTTCTTTTCCAGTGATGGCCGTAAACAGGTTGCGACTACCTTAAGGACATGATCCTGATCGATGGAGGCATTCTGCTGCCTCAGCAGGTAGTATTCATTGCGTAGGGGATCCCGTGGCTTCTGCTGCGCATTCTGGGGGTTATTTCCCGGAATGTAATGTTCTTGCTGTGAGGGTTGGGCTGGCTGTGGCGCAGACATGGGAGGATAATACATGACAGGGTTTTTAATAACCCGAACGTTCCAGCCCTTGGGTACATTAATTACGGTATGTTTGGCAGTGATTGGAATCATATACTGAACGGGTGCTGATACCCATTTCACAGAACGCCCAAAAATGCCTTTAGGTGCGGTATAGACCTGCTTTACTGGCTGAATGTTTGCACGTTGCGTGATAGGACTATTGAGATTATTGATGCCGTTTTTAGCCATTTTCGATCCATGTAATATAAAGCTCCCATTAAAAAAGCATAGTTAATCAACCCTTCTACTTTTTGATGTTTAGGGTGGTTGATATTATTTATTTAAAAATTGGATATATAAGTTTCTATATATCGCTTTTTATTATTAATCCGAAGATATGCTGGTAGTCCGGCTCAATAGAGCGTCATGCCTATAAGGCGTAATGCCAGTAGGCTTAGCAAGACTTTGAAGAAACGCTGGAAGGAGATTTCGGGCAGAAATCGACGGAGCCGTGTGCCTACCCATGAGCCGACTATCGCAGCGAGACTCATCCATAGCATCAATGACAGGTAGGGAGAGAAGCTGAACCCGAGCAATATAAACGCCAGGATTTTCAGAGCATGGGCGGTGCCCATAAATGCGCCGGTCGTCGTGACCAGTGAATCCCGTTGCAATCCTTCGCGGCTCAGGAATGCCGAGCTGAGGGGGCCGGTAGCACCGGTCAGGGTGGCCAGCAGGGTGTGGATAGCACCAAACGAGAAAAACCGGTAAGGCAGGCGGTGCATTGGCAGTGGTGGCAGCCAAGTCAAGAGCAGGATGAACAGGCCCAGTAGCAGGGGGATCCATTCAGGATTCAGGACCATAACGGTCTCAGAGCCAATCACTGCGCCCAGACAGGCTCCCCCTGCATATCGACCCACGATAGACCACTCAACGGTTCGCCAGGCAAAGAGGACGCGACTGCCATTGCTGGCCAGCTGTACGACGGCATGGACGGGAATAATGGCAGCCGGAGGAAGCAGGCCCGGCATTAGCACGATCAGCAGAACCCCACCGCCAACACCAAATATGGCTGTGAAAGTGGAAGTCAGGAAAGCGATTAGGCTGAGCCAGAGTTCCTGCATAACGCTAGTCAATCCTTATCCTGTTTTTGCAGTTGGTTATTATGCCAACTGTTGTATCTGATTCTATGTGCTGATGAAGGTTTCTGCTTCTTCCTCTTCTGATGACGGGCTTGCTATCTGTGGCGAATCAGGTTCCCGGGATGTGTGTATTCTTCGGTAAAGTGATAAGGCGTTTGATTTGATACAATTGGATCGCTGCAAGCAATATCCTAAAGTTCCTCCAATGCACGCAAGGAAAAAGATCACTACTGCACAAGGAGAAAATTTGTCGTCTTCGTCTATTTGGGCGGCATCAAGCTGATCTGAACATGTAATACAAACAATACTTCCCAGAAGAATAAAAAGATGCAATCCGATTAATGCACCTGCAAGAGGTGATATATTGTACCTGATTCTGTAACCCAGAGGGGCTAGGTGTATGAATTCTCGCTTCAGCTTTTCTATATCAAGGTAATCACCGCGGCCAGTAGGTGACCATCCGCCCTTGTTGGCATAGAGGTCGTCAAGCGTAATCGTTGATTCCTTTAACCGCTCAAAGGCTTCTTTTCTCTCACCAGTTAACGTTTCGTACAGAGTTTCCGTTTTAAAATCATCTCGGGCTGATTGGTTGTATCGATCAAGTAGTATCTCTGCAATTTGATCAAATGATAAACCGGCTCCCGGGAATCCCAGTGCAGTAAAAAGGCTGACCCTATGCTTTTTTTGTGACAGCATAACATTGTAGCCTTGGGCCGCTCCCTCTGGGTGTTTGCGAAGGTAGTCTTTGTGATTTTTAAAATAATAGAGAGTACCATATTGTACTCCCTCCGGTGGGATATGTTTTGTATCTTGGCGAACAGGTATTTTACGATAACTCATAAAGTTCCGTAATGGCGTTTCACTATTACCATTAAGGCTAACAGAGAGTGCTCTATCTTTATTATGAGAGAACATTTTATTAAATGCTTTTTTTCCTACGATTTTTAATAGGGCTCTATAGTAGGCATACTGATAAATTATGTTGCAGTCAATGAGGCAAAATGTTTCCCTCAGGCACTGTAATGCATCGGAGGCTTTTTGTCCCTGTTTGGCAACGTAATGAAGATGACCTTTGATATCCATTAATGGTTCTTTCGTGTAGATGTCGGTAGGTGGTATGCTTTGTCTTAGAATGTTGCTTTGATCATAAAGCAGGGTTTGTTTTATTGGTTCGCTCTCGGGGAATCTTTCGAGGAAATGATGCCTGAATACATTGCAGTGGGTATCATACATTGGTCCTTGATTAAATAAATCAAGAGCCGCTTTTTGATCTAAAGTACAATCGGATTGCTTTAATTCACAGAGTCTAAGGTAGCGTCGATTATAGTTCTCGCATTCTTCCATAAATATCTTTGATACCATTCGGTCAAGGTCTTTTTGTTTAAAAGATCCAGAGAATAAGGATTTGATGAATGCTTTGTGTTCGAAAGATTCGTCGTGCTTAACCCCTCTTGAATGTATGCGTATTTCTGGTGTTAACGTCTCGACAGGAGGGGCAGGTATTGCAAGTGGTACAGTTTCTGTTTCAGATGATACTGAACTTTTTTCTGAAGGCATCCTGTTTTCAACAATAACATAAACATGCTGTGTCGGTTCCATACTTATTAACCTGATACTTAAAATGCTTTGGATTACGCTATGCATATTTTGTTGTGACGAAGGGGTGAAGCTGACTAACTTAATGTTTTAATACCATTTGATTGATGGGCTTATTTGGTTTGTGATGTCTCAATAGTTTATGGATGTAAAAACCATTTGTTTTTTGTGACTGATTTACGGCAGGATGTCGTAAAAGAATCATCAGACGTTATTCAGGAATGATGGAAAAGGTGTCTAACCAGAATTCCCGTGCAAGCATTGCCACCTGTTTTGTTGTGTCGGCTCTTGCCGGTGTTCGTGCACAGGGGAAAGCTGTTACTGCTTTGCTGGATCAGGCAGGCATCGACAGGGCGGTGCTGGATGATCAGAACCTGCGTGTACCGCGTGAGGCATTCACTCGGCTCATCCTGCTGATACGGGAAACCCTGCAGGATGAATTTCTTGGATTGTCGAAGACGCCCTGCCCCGTAGGTTCCTTTGCCATGATGTGTCATGCCTGTATGACCTGTGAGACATTAGGGCAGGCACTTGAGCGTTGTATCCGTTTTCTGAGTCTGGTTACGCACAGCATTGAACTGTCATTGCGTCAGGATGAGTATGAAGTCGTTCTGATGCTGCAGCATGAACAGGCGGATGGTTTGGATGACCGTTTTCTGATTGAGACTCTGCTGGTCAGCCTGGTGCGCTGGTCAAGCTGGATGATTGATCGCCATATTGTACTCCGGCAAGTAGATTTCGCGTTTGATGAGCCAGCTCATCGGGACGAATACCTCGAGATATTCCCGTGTGGTTGTCGGTTTAACCGCCCGGCAACAACCTTATATTTTTCCGCCAGCTATTTGGCTGCGCCTGTTGTTCAGCAGCCGCTGACTCTGAAGTCCTTCCTGGTTCAGGCACCTGCAAACCTGATGAGCCATTATCGGCATGATGACAGTGTGTCAGCCTTGATTCGCAAGCGGTTGTCCGGTCTTGAGGCGGTGGAATTTCCGACATTTGATGCGATGGCCAGATGGTTGTATCTGTCTCCGCCGACGTTACGCCGACGATTGAGGGATGAAGGTGCCAGCTATCGTGGCATTCTGGACGCTGTACGCCGTGACCGGGCCATCTTCCATTTATCCCGCAATGAGCTGCCGGTGTCGGCAATTGCCACCCTGACCGGTTTTGCCGAGCCCAGCACCTTCCATCGGGCGTTCAAAAAATGGACAGGTCTGACACCAGGCGCCTGGCGAGCCTCGAAACAGCTAGCCTCTGAGGCCGGTTAGGCATTATTTCCCGTCATTTTTTTGTAATGTCGTCATCTGACCGTTAGGTCAGAATAGCTTTCGTCCTTGTATAGCAGCGTGAAATCCCTGTCAGTACATAAACACGTCATTTGACGTGTTTGTCGGTGGTCGATTTTTCATTTTCCATACCGTTTCGGTCGGGTTACACTGAAATTGAAGTGACGAGTGGGGAGGATGTCATGAGCGATAAAAAAACAGCCATGAGCCGGAGGGAGACCGCCATGAGTGACCAGCATGACTGTGGAGATGACCTGCTTGAGCGCTATGAAGTACTGATCAGCCGTTTCCGGGAGTCCAGCCAGGAACCGCAGGATTTTATAGCCGACTGCCTACGGGAGGGAGCCGTTACAGCCAATGATGCGCTCGACCTGATGAAGTATCTCAAGTCCAGTGCCGATTCACGTTCGTTCGCCCTGGCCGACCTGAGTGATGACGAGCACTTTCGTCTCGGCCTGTATGAAACCAACCGTCCAGACTCCGAGAACAACCCGATATTTGTCATCCAGTTTGATGACAAACTGAGTCGTTTCAAAGAAGAAATCGATGTTGTTCTGGAAGAATTCGCCCGGTCAGTGGCTGAAATCACCTGCATGGATACTGAGGTGCAGCCGTTGCCTGTTGATGATAATCAAACGAACCAGGGAGAAGCGGTCCAGGCCATCTTTGACGCCATGCCTTCGGACGCAACCTGCCATTAAGCGACGTTATCACCGCCGCTGTCCACAACAAACATCCCCGTTCCGGTACAGGCCGCAACGGGGATTTTTATGGATTCTCGAAAGCCTCTTGTCATTTTTTGCCACTCAAAATGACCGAACCCGCCATTGTGGTGTGTCCGGGTTGCGTTAGTGTGGGTGGCAAACGGCGAAACACGCAATGGAACCTGTCATGACTGAAGCCTTTATTTACGATGCGATCCGGACGCCCCGGGGGCGTGGCAAGGCCTCCGGGCGGCTGCATGAGGTCAAACCGGTGACCCTTCTGGCAGATTTGCTCAATACCCTCAGGGAACGGAATGGTTTTGCCAGCGAACAGGTGGACGACATCGTGTTGGGCTGTGTCACCCCGGTGGGCGATCAGGGGGCGGATATTGCCAAGACGGCGGCGCTGGCGGCCGGCTGGCATGACGATGTGGCCGGTGTCACGCTCAACCGTTTTTGTGCCTCCGGTGCCGAGGCGGTGAACATGGCCGCCATGAAAGTCCGTTCCGGCTGGGAACAGCTGGTGGTGGCCGGTGGTGTCGAGTCCATGTCCCGGGTGCCCATGGGGAGTGATGGCGGCGCCTGGGCGATGGATCCCGAGACCAACCTGTCCACAGGGTTTATGCCGCAGGGCATCGGGGCAGACCTGATTGCAACGTTGGATGGCTTCTCCCGCGAGATAGTGGATCAATTTGCGGTGGTTTCCCATCAGAAGGCTGCTGCTGCCTGGCGGCGGGGGGCGTTTTCCCGTTCACTGATCCCGGTACAGGACCGAAACGGGATAATGATTCTGGCGGAGGATGAATTGATTCGGCCGGACTGTTCCACCGAAAGTCTTGCAGGGTTAAAGCCCTCGTTCGAAATGATGGGCGCGATGGGTTTTGACTGCGTGGCTCGTGAGAGATATCCACAGGTTGAACGCATCCAGCATGTTCATACCCCCGGCAATTCTTCCGGCATTGTGGATGGTGCCGCCCTGTTGTTGCTTGGCAGTGATGAAATGGGGAAGAACCTGGGGATCAAGCCCCGTGCCAGAGTGGTGGCTACGGCGCTGGTGGGCACTGATCCGACCATCATGCTGACCGGACCGGCACCTGCCGCTCGCAAGGCCTTGGCGATTGCTGGTTTGTCTGTCGAAGACATTGATCTGTTTGAGGTCAATGAAGCTTTTGCGGCCGTCGTGCTCCGTTTCCAGAAGGAACTGGGCGTTCCTGATGAAAAAGTGAATGTGAACGGCGGCGCGATCGCCATGGGGCATCCGCTGGGGGCAACCGGCGCCATGCTGATCGGCACCTTACTGGATGAACTGGAAGAACGGCAGCAGCGATATGGCCTGACGACCCTCTGTGTTGGCGGTGGTATGGGCATAGCAACCATTATTGAGCGGATATGAGAGGGGGACTGGGCATGACTTCGATTCGTTACGAGAAAACCTCCGACCATATCGTTCACCTGATCATGGATCGTCCGGATGGTTCCACCAATATCATGGATGCGGCATTTCAGCAGGATTTCCATGAAGTGGTCGACAGGCTGGAGGCTGAAAAAGAAACCCTGACAGGTGTCATTCTGCGTTCTGCGAAGAAAACCTTTTTTGCGGGTGGAGACCTGAAGTCGCTTATCCAGATCGATGCAGAGCAGGGAGAAATGTTCTTTCGCAGTGTTGAAGCCATGAAGGCGGATATGCGCCGGCTGGAAACACTGGGCGTTCCGGTCGTTGCAGCCATCAACGGTACAGCACTGGGTGGTGGCTGGGAACTGTGTCTGATGTGCCACCACCGGATTGCTCTGACGGATGACAGTATTCGTCTGGGGTTACCGGAAGTCACGCTGGGGTTGTTGCCCGGGGCGGGTGGCATAGTTCGTACCGTACGATTGTTGGGACTGGAAGCCGCGTTCCCTTTGCTGATGGAAGGCAAGCAGCTGCGTCCGGCAGCCGCGCAGCAGCGGGGGCTGATCCATGCGCTGGTAGCAACAGAAGAACAGTTACAGTCAGAGGCGGAAGCCTGGATCAAGAAGAATGCGACGTCTGTTCAACCCTGGGATGTAAAAGGCTACAGAATACCGGGGGGAACACCTTTAACGCCCAAGCTGGCGCAGAAACTGGCAATTGCTCCCGCCATGTTGAAAGAGAAAACCAAGGGTTGCTATCCGGCACCCGAAGCGATTCTCTGTGTTGCCGTGGAAGGGGCACAGGTGGATTTTGAGACCGCAACCCGCATTGAATCCCGCTGGTTTACCCGGATGGTGACCGGTCAAGTTTCAAAAAATATGATTGGCACTTTCTGGTTCCAGCTTAATGCTATCAAGGCAGGTGGTAGCCGGCCGGAGGTGGCTGGCACTGTCCCCGTGAAAACAGTCGGCATTCTGGGGGCCGGAATGATGGGCGCCGGTATTGCCTGGGCCTGTGCTTCGCAGGGCATAGAGGTAGTGCTGAAAGATGTCAGTCTAGAGCAGGCTGAAAAGGGCAAAGCCTATTCAGTACAATTGTTGGACAAGCGCCTGAAGCTCAAGCAGGTGTCTGAGGCTGACAAGTTATCAGTGATGGATCGCATAAAGACCACCACCTCGGCCGATGATCTGGCAGGTTGTGATTTGGTGATTGAAGCGGTGTTTGAAGATCGGGAATTGAAAGCATCGGTCACACGTGAGGCTGAAGCCGCTCTGGCTGAGTCCACGGTGTTTGCATCCAATACATCGACGTTACCGATTTCCGGTCTGGCTGAAGCCAGCGTCAGACCGGCTAACTTCATCGGCCTGCATTTCTTCTCACCTGTGGACAAGATGCCGCTGGTAGAGATTATTCGCGGTGAGCAAACCTCCAATGACACGCTGGCGAAAGCCTTTGATTTTGTCTTACAGATCAACAAAACCCCTATCGTGGTGAATGACAGCCGGGGCTTTTTCACGTCCAGGGTGTTTGGCACCTTTACTAACGAGGGAATCGCCATGTTGGCGGAAGGCGTGCCCGGCGCTGCGATTGAAAATGGTGCACTGTTGGCGGGGATGCCGGTCGGACCGCTGGCTATCTGTGACGAGGTTAGCCTGACTTTAATGGGGCGGATTCGTAGCCAAGCTATTAAAGACTTGAAAGCGGAAGGCAAAGCCTATCTCGAACATCCGGCGGATGCTGCTGTAGATGTGATGCTGGGGCTGGGACGAGCCGGTCGCACAGCAGGTATGGGTTTCTATGAATATCCGGGAAAAGGGCAGAAATTCCTCTGGTCCGGATTGACAGAACATTTCACACCCGCCCCAGAGATATTGCCGCTACAGGATATCAAGGACCGGTTGCTGTTTATTCAGGCACTGGAAACGGTGCGCTGCCTGGAGGAGGGTGTACTGGGCAGTGTCCGGGATGCCAATATAGGTTCCATTTTCAGCATTGGCTTTGCGGCTTGGACGGGCGGGGCATTGCAGTTCATCAACCAGTACGGCATCCGTGATTTTGTGGCTCGGTCGCAGGTGTTGGCGGAACAGTTCGGAGAGCGTTTCACACCTCCAGCCTTGTTACTTGAGCAAGCTGCAAAGGGTGAGCGCTTTAAGGATCTGGATAGCGTTTATTGATTGTGCGATTGATCGGATAAAACAGGAAACCATCTGACCATGACCAGCCCCCTTGCCGGCTTGAAAGTTCTGGATTTCACGACCTTGCTGCCCGGTCCCTATGCAACGATGTTGCTGGCGGATATGGGGGCAGAGATCATCCGGGTCGAGGCGCTGAACCGACCGGATATGCTAAGGCTGCTGCCGCCGATGGTCGACGCTGGCATCTCGGCTGCGCATGCAACTATTAACCGGAACAAACAGTCCATAGCCCTGGATTTGAAAAAGCCCGAAGCGGTAGAGATTGTCCGGCGATTGGTGGAATCTCACGATATTGTCATTGAGCAATTCCGACCTGGTGTGATGCGGCGTCTTGGGCTGGACTACGACGCTCTTAAAGCGCTCAATCCCGAGCTGATTTACTGCTCTATAACCGGTTATGGCCAGACTGGCCCCCTTAAAGACCGGGCAGGTCACGATATCAATTATCAGGCCTTGTCGGGTTTGGCCAGTTACAGCGGTAGCAGGGAGACAGGTCCGGGGCTGCATGCAGTGCAGATCGCAGACATTGCTGGAGGCTCACACCATGCGGTGATGGGGATTCTGGCGGCAGTGATTCAGCGCCAAACCACCGGATTGGGACAGCATGTGGATATCAGCATGTTTGATGGTGCAGTGGCACTGAATGCGATGGCTGGCGCCGGCTTCCTGGCCGATGGACGATCACCCGAGCCGGAACGGGAAATCCTCAACGGTGGCAGTTTTTATGGCTATTACCGTACTCTGGATGACCGATGGTTCTCTGTAGGAAGTCTGGAACCGCAGTTTGCGGAGTGCTTTTTTCGGGCGATTGGCAAACCCGAGTGGTTTTCGAGGGTGGCTGATGTTCAACCCGAGCAACAGCAGAAGTTACGAAACGATATCCAGACCCGGTTTTTACAAAATACATTTGAAGAGTGGCGGGTCATATTTGAGCCGTTGGATCTATGTGTTGAACCGGTTTTGACATTATCTGAGACAACCCGTCATCAGCATAGCCAAGCCCGTGATCTGATCGTTGATGTACCGGATGGCAGCGGTAAGAGCCACGCTCAATTGGCTTGTCCAATACAATTTTCCAGCACACCTTTGCAATATCAAAGGACTGGTGTCATGCCCGGAACGGATACACACGAGGTACTGCGTGAACTTGGCTTGGATCAGCAGGCGATAGGTGAATTGATGGATCAGGGCATAGCTGGTCATTAGTGATCGCCCTTCTGTCTTGTTCATGATTTTTTGGTGGTCAAAGCCCTGAAACCTTTGAGCAAAAACATACCAGACTGATCACGTCGAATCCTGATTGATGAGAGAAATGCAGTTCTCATCAGAAGGTTTGTAAAGCCTTCATCATTAACTGGATATTTCGGTCAATATCCATACGGTCTTTTTCCGAAAAACCCTGCTTGCGTTTGGCTTCGTACTGCTGTTTCAAGAAACCGGGAGCAGGTTCAAGAATAAAACAATTGTATCGTTTAGCGTCCCTGTTAACCCGCCAAAAGACAGGTTCCTGATCAGTACTAAGGGGAGACTGTGCGACAAATTTTGTTATTCCTCTGCTGTCTGTATACTGTAAAACAGTCAGTCGCTGAATCGCTTCTGTTTCTGGGTTATAGAAACCATCGGCCATACAATCTGTTGATTCGAGCTCTGCCGGATTGACGGCTACGGTCTTAAATGCGGTTGGTCGGCCTTTAATTGCTCCCTCATTGTCAAGGCGTTGGCTAGATACTTTATGATCTTGCGCAAGCCATAATTCTCTTTTTTTATACTCAATCAGCTCATTAAATTGAACTCCTTCATACCGTGTATCAATATTTCTTGTCTTTGCTACCACAGAAGGAACTTTAATCGAGTAATAATCATAATGTGAACTGTGATATAGGATACATGCTCCATTAAACCTATAATAGATATATTCTTTGAATACATTAATGTCTGAAATGCTCAATAGCTTCATTAGATCCTGTTCATTCTCATCAGTCGTCAAGTCGAGTATGGGAACGTCTGTTCTCAGCCAGAGCTTGGTCAGGCCAAAATCTCTTTTGGCAAACTTCATTGCAGTTTCAGCCTGTGTTGTTAAATAGAGCCCTTTTCCCATCATTTCTTCATTAACATTTTCCGTATCAGGGTTATAGATATCCTTATCTTTTTCAAACTTGCGTCGCCGTTTGATTTCCCTATCGAATTCCCCACCCCGATAAAATGCTTTTTCTACAGGCCAGCATGAACAATGGTTACGGAGGTAGTCAGCCATAATACTGTCCCACTCAAGCACCTTTTCAAATTCAAATGCAAGTTCTTCGATGTGCTCAATATTATTTTTGATCTTTTTCTCTGAAAGCTCCTTGTCCAGGCCCAGTCCACGGGATCTCAAATCCAGAAGTGAGAGTTTCATCAGGTGGATGCAGTGTTTTTCGGGAAGTCTTTTTAAAGAAACACTCAGCCCTTGCGATATTCCCTTGAAATGCATAAAGGTCTGCAATGCCTTTCTTTCTGCTATATTCTCAAGGTTGATTTTTTTAATCAGCTTATTCGCTTGATAATGCTGAGTATCGGATAGCATTAATCGACCGAGAAATGGGTCTTTTTGTTCGAGGGCCTCAACAAGATCACTCAACATCACGTGATCATTCAGGCTGTTTTCAGAAAAGCAAGGCGTTAGCAGACTATACAAATTACTTTTGGCACTTTCAACGAGTTCGTCACCGTCTAGGTCCTCGAAACGTAACAGTTTTCCATTTCTACAAACCGCTATTTCCACCAAAGCACAGTCCCCTTTTTCATGAATGAATTTTCCAAGGGTTTCCAGTACATGGAAAATGGTTTCCTGAGGAGCGGATAAAGGTTCAATAGATCGCTTGTTAAGGGCTTTGCTCAGTATTCTGATTTCTGTCTCTCCGGTAATGTCCTGTTCACTGGGAACAACTTCTTTAAGCTGAGACAGCAATCGAAGATGGCTCTCTTTAGCCATATCCGGTTCAAAATCACGGACCCTAACCCATCGCCCCTCCGATGTTACACCGAATTCTTTTAATAATGGAGACTGTTTCCCTGCCTGATGTGAATGCTTATGAAGCCCCTGGATCAAATTTGCTTTCTGAAGGTCTGTCATGCCCATAAAATATAACTCCTTTTGTATTCCTGTGTACTTGAGCTCTGCAACAATTGGTACCGCATTTGTTAAGAAATAATCTGGCATCTATTAATAAATGGGATAATCACTAACTCTTATTAAATGGCAGTGTTCGTTCAAGTAACTTGCGTTTTCATTGTCTCGTATTTTGTTTTTTGCCATTCATTTCTATTTTAATTTTTTATGGTTTTAATCTTCTGAATAATTAAAGGTATGACAGTTAGAGGTCGTAAAGTTTAAGAAAAATATCACTAAAATAAAGCAATGCTAACTATATTGATAACTACTATTAACAATTTAGAAAGCAATAACGGTTTATTTATGAAAGGAATACAAATGAGATGCGATTCCGGATGAGTATTGCTTCATATCAAGTAAGTTTGAGGGGGAAATTCACAATCAGTGCTGATGGTCGATGGTTACTTGGTGGTGTTAGGGGGTATCAGCATAGCGAGGGGGAGTCTGACAGGACGATTAGGTTCGACTCTAGTTGGAAGCTTGCAGGTTTGGCCTGTCATTCTGGACCATTATTTATTGTAATGGCAAGAGAGTGAGAGATGGTGATTGCAGATGTTATCTCGCAAGAGATTAGGCACAGAAGTGCTTGTGTAGAACAATAAAGCACGGTCCTCAACGATTGTTATACTGTCTTTCTGCGTGCAATCAACCAGCGCCTGCGCTAGCGTGGACTTGTACAAAGATGCCTGTCGATACCTCGGGAGGCAGGGGCCGCAGCGCATTGCCAGTGACAGGATAATAATCAATGAATTTCGAACTCACCGAAGATCAGAAAGCCTGCCAGCAGACAGCAAAAACCTTTTCCGATAAAGAATTGCTTCCCAATGCTGCCGAATGGGACAGTCAGGGGCATTTCCCTGTGGATGTTATTCGGAAAGCCGGTGATATGGGCTTTTTGTCCCTTTATACGGCGGAAGGCCAGGGCGGCATGGGCATGTCTCGTCTGGACGCGAGCCTGGTATTTGAGCAGCTGGCCATGGGATGTACATCCACTACGGCCTATTTGACCATCCACAACATGGTGACCTGGATGGTAGCCTGCTTTGCCCATGACCCGGTGCGTGAGACCTTTTGTGAAAAGCTGGTGACCGGTGAATGGCTGGGGTCTTACTGCCTGACTGAGCCGGGCTCCGGAAGTGATGCGGCATCCCTGAAAACCACGGCAACCCGTGATGGCGATAGCTATATTCTCAATGGTAGCAAGGTGTTTATTTCCGGTGCTGGCAGTACCGATGTGCTGGTTATGATGGCGCGTACCGGTGGCGAAGGGGCGGGTGGCGTTTCTGCCTTTGTCCTTAAGGCTGATACTGATGGCATCAGCTATGGACGCAAGGAAGAAAAGATGGGTTGGAACTGCCAGCCAACACGTCAGGTGAATCTTGATAATGTACGGGTACCCATTGCTAACCGGTTGGGTGAAGAAGGTGAGGGGTTCCGTTTCGCTATGATGGGGCTGGATGGCGGGCGTATTAACATCGCGACGTGCTCAATTGGTACAGCTCAACAGGCGCTTAATACCGCCAGAAACTATATGCTGGAACGCAAGCAGTTCGGAAAACAATTGGCCGGTTTCCAGGCGCTACAGTTCAAACTGGCCGATATGAACACAGAGCTGGTCGCCGCCCGGCAAATGGTACGGATGGCCGCTGATAAACTGGATCGTAAAGATCCACAGGCATCGGCCTACTGTGCAATGGCTAAACGCTTTGCCACGGATATTGGGTTCAAAGTCTGCAATGAAGCGCTGCAGATTCATGGTGGTTATGGCTATATTCGGGAATACCCGTTGGAACGGCATGTGCGCGATACACGGGTTCACCAGATTCTTGAAGGCACCAATGAGGTTATGCGGTTGATTATCGCCCGGCGGTTATTGTCGTCGGATGATGTTGAATTGTTATAGTGCAGTAGCAGAATCAATAGGCAGGCAGTATGCGTTCTCTTGCTGTCTGCACATCGCGGATAGCGAGTAGTTCTCGCACTTTACCTTGCTGGTTTATTTTAAGCTGATTCAGTATGACATCCTTGTCATACCTCTGAGATTTAGCGATCGAATGCTGTAATGCTTTGGTTACTTACTGCTATCTTCTGCTGATGTCATGCCTTGGTTGTATGACGAAACCCCTGTGAAACCTTTTGGAAGCGGCGCTGAACAAGGAGCATGGTGCAGAACAATGCAATGCATAGTGCGATCCAGAACCCCTTGGCTCCCTGGACGGGCATCAGCCAACTCTTCAATGCCAATATGGATCCCAGAGGTAATGCAATTCCCCACAGTGATGAAAGCACGATCAGCATAGATGCGCGCGTATCCTTGTACCCTCTGAGAGCAGCGTTAGTGGATACCTGAAGGCTGTCAAAAACATGGTAAAGCGCAACCAGTGGCAATAGCTGGCTGGCGAGTGTGATGACGTCTACGTCACGGGTATACAACGCTGCAAGCCATACCCGGTTTCCGTAGATGAGCAGTGCCATGCCAATGGCTACGGAGAGGGCTGTCAGGATACCGATTTGTCCTCTGAAACGTGCCAGCTCATGATGGTTGGCGCCGACAGCCTGTCCGACCCGGATGCTGGTAGCAATACCAATACCGGACGCCAACACCATGGGCAGGGTCGACAGGTTGAAAGCAATCTGGTGCGCGCCGAGAACTGTGTCTCCTGAGGGCGTCAGTAACAGAGTGATCACGGTAAAGGCCAGAAACTGGAAAAACAGTGTGCAGCCGATCGGTGCGCCAACTCTGAGTAATGCGTAAAGTGTATCTCGCTGCAATGGTGAAAGACGGCGTAATGGACTGGTATGCTTAAATTCACGATTCAGTGCGATATAAACCAGTGTGAACAGTGGTGCCAGCCACATGATCAAGGCTGTGGCATAACCGCACCCAACGCCGCCCAGCGAAGGTATTCCCAGCTTTCCGTAGATCATGATGTAGTTGAACGGAATATTCAGCGCCAGGCTGAGTAGCTGGATCATCATGACAGGCCGAGTGTGCTCCTGTCCTTCCAGATAGCTGCGAAGTAGCTGGTTCAGCGCAACGCCGGGCATACCCCAGGCAACAGCGTACAGGTAACCGTTGGTGATTTCCCTTGTTTCAAGGCTCAAGCCGGTATACTCGAGTAGTGCTGGGCTCAGGTAGAGTAGCACCAGTCCAAGCAAGCCAAAGCGCAGGGCCAGACGGAACCCCTGATGCATCAAGTCAGGAATGTCGCTGTGGCGACCGGCGCCGACCATTTGGGCCACAAACGCCGTGGTTCCCATCAGCAGGCCAACCAGAAAGACATTGATCGGAATCCAGACGGTATAACCAACCGCTACTGCGGCAAGGTCGGCAGCGCTGAAGTGGCCGGCCATGAGCGTGTCAACCATACCGGCCAGGCACATGACCAGTTGTGCACCGGCCAGCGGGAGGGCGAGGCGCAAAAGGGTACGGATTTCATTCCGTGCTGAAATGAACGAATTTTGCATGAAATAGCAGCCTTCAGGCTCGTCAGAACCTGTGCATTAACGTGTTTATAGGGATGTGTTATCCGGCGTTTTGTTCCGGACGTTATGCAAAGAATTCAGGCTGGCTAATAGATAGTGGGTTGGGGCCATCCGGTACAGACAAGTGCAGCCAGCATGGTGGCACGATGCACCAGACGAGCGAGTTGGCTGCGGTAAAGTCGGTTCATGGCAAATGAGGTGACGTGTTCGATTTAGTGTCTTTGACGTATTCCGGGTATTTTACAGGGAGGGCTGACAGGCTGATATAGGGATGTCCCTCACCACCTCCAGACAGAGTCTGGTACCCAAAATATCCAGAACTCTTGTTCCGGTTTTTGGTCAAATAAAGAGTAAACGTCCTATTTAATATACAGGTAGAACTTGCCATGCAAGCGTCATAGCGAAAACCGTTAGCCAAACTAACAAGGAGGTTGGTATTGATAATTTGGTATTCCGGCAATCAGTACTTCTCCCTGATCAGCTTGTATCCTCCTATTTATGCGATTAAGCATTTAACCTGTCAAATTTTAGTAAAACCATGCCTTCTGGATGTTTTGATTCACGGGCTTTCTGGTAGACTCCTGTACCCAAATTCTTATGTTGGTGACCTGGGCTATGCTTCAGGTTGGTTTGAACCCCGTCGATATTCTGGAAATCATTTATGTCTGCTCGCAGTCTAAGCCGGTGCGCGCTGGTTTGTTTCCTTTCAACCGTTTTCCTGCTTGGCGGCTGCCAGACGCTGCAAACCGGTAGCCACAGTACCGGCACTACTGCGAGCAGTGAGCAGCAACACCCTTCAGTAAAGACGCCGGAAAAAAAACAGGAAGCGCCCAAGTGTGACCCCCGCGTCATTACCCGAACGGAAGTTGTTTACAAGCCTGTTGAAATTGGCAACAAGCTGGTCATTGGCGCCGTTGAGCTGGCCACGTTTGAAAACCTCGGTCTGACCATGGAAGCCCGTATCGATACCGGTGCAACAACTTCATCCTTGGGGGCAACGGATATCCGCCTGTTTGAGCGGGATGGGCGGCAATGGGTCAGTTTCCGCCTGAACGGTGAACAGAAGGATAAGGACAGCCTGGTGGTAGAACGCCAGGTGGTTCGGAATGTGATGATCAAGCGGCATGGCAAGGAGTCACAGCAGCGACCCGTGATCAAACTCAAGGTGCGTATTGGCAAGATTGAGCAGATGGCTGAATTTACCCTGACCGATCGCAGCCAGTTTGAATTCCCGGTGTTGGTTGGTCGCAATATCCTGACCGACATGGCCATTGTTGATGTCAGTCATGAATACCTGGTTTCCAAAAAGAAGATTGCCGACGGTAAGCAACCATGAGTAATAAAATGCAGATGCGGCTTGTCGTGCTGATATTGATCGCAATCGGTCTTGGCACGGCAGTTTATAAACATGTGTCGCTGGGGTTTCCGATATTTCCGGGTGAGCGTACCAAAGTCTGGGAGGTCGAAGCCCAGATTGAGTTCAAGGCTGAGGATGGACCGGTCACTGTTTCTCTGGCCATGCCAGAACCACATTCCCGCTTTTCAGTGGTGAATGATTTTTTTGCCTCCCCGGGGTATGGCTTCCGTAAGATTGAAAATGGCGGCATCGAGCGGGCGGAATGGACCCGTCGTGAAGCATCTGGCAAGCAGGTGTTGTATTACAAGATCAAGGTTCATGAGAATGGCCGTAAGGCGAATGTCGATTCGGATGAATCCCCTGCAGGCCACATGGCTGCAGAACCTCCAGAGCTTTATCTGCCAGAGCTCGAAGGTGCCAGCCGGGTGGCGGCCATCGGTCTGCTGAAAGATGTCAAACAGCATTCCTCGAACGATACCAGTATGGCCAGCCTGCTGGTGCAGCAGCTGAATCAGCCGGATGCCAATCCCAACGTGAAAATCCTGCTGGATTCCGTTCGGCATGGCGAGTCCCGAGCGGTTCTGTTAATGCAGTTGCTGCGCTTGATGGACAAACCCGTGCGCCTGGTACGCGGCGTTTACCTGGAAAGTGGTCGTCGCAAGCAGCCGTTGGTGGAAATGGTCGAAGTCCTGACAACCAAGGGCTGGGTCATGATTGATCCTGAATCGGGCCACGTCGGTGTGCCGAATAATTTTCTGCCTTGGCAGCGTGGTGGGGTTTCCCTTCTGGATGTCACAGGTGGTTATGATTCACGGGTTAACTTCTCTGTGATTTCTCGTACGGTACCGGTCAGTGATATGGCGATTCGGGAAGGCAAAATGGAGCATGCCGCACTGGTGGATTTCTCCCTTTATAGCCTGCCGATTGAAGAGCAGAATGCATATCGCTACATCCTGCTGGTGCCGATTGGTACGTTGATTGTCGTGCTGATGCGTATTCTGGTTGGCCTGAAGACTAGCGGTACCTTCATGCCGGTTCTTATGGCGCTGGCTTTCCTTCAAACCAAGTTGCTACCAGGATTGGTGATTTTCCTCACAATTGTCTCCATTGGTCTTTGGATACGCTTTATTCTCAGCCGACTTAACCTGTTGCTGGTGGCGCGAATATCGGCCGTGGTGATAGTGGTGGTGGGTATCATGGCCGGCATGAGTATCCTGAGTTACAAGATGGGGATACGTCAGGCGATGTCGGTGACCTTCTTTCCGATGATTATCCTGGCCTGGACCATAGAGCGGATGTCGATTCTGTGGGAGGAACAGGGGCCACGGGACGTGCTGGTCAGTGGCGGCGGCAGCCTGCTGGTGGCGATTATCAGCTATTTCGCCATGACCAACCGGTTTATTGAACACTTGACGTTCAACTTCCCGGAATTGCTGCTGGTTGTGTTGGGTGTGACCCTGCTGCTGGGACAGTACACCGGTTACCGGTTGCTCGAACTGCGTCGTTTCAAACCCCTGATCGAGAACTGAGCTATGGGAGTGCTAGCATTTCTCAAGCGGCGAAAGGCGTTACGTGAACTCGGCATACTGGGGATGAACCAGCGTAACCATGCCTATATCGGTCGCTACAATCCACGTTCCCGTTTCCCGCTGGTGGATAACAAGCTGTCAAGCAAGACCTTGGCCATCAAGGCCGGGGTGGCGGTGCCGCGATTGATCGATGTAGTCACAACACAGCACGATATTGTCCGGCTGAAGTCGGAGTTGGATCGGCTGGGCGATTTCGTGATCAAGCCGGCTAAAGGTAGTGGTGGCAAGGGTATTCTTGTCATTGTTGGCAAGGATGGTGAGCACTATGTCAAGGCCAGTGGCGAGCTGCTGACGTTCAACGATGTTGAGCGACATATGTCTAATATTCTGGGGGGGCTTTACAGTCTGGGGGGCAACAGTGATGTCGCCATGATCGAAGCATTAATCCGTGCGGATAATGTGTTCGATGACTACAGCTGTGAAGGGGTACCGGATATTCGAACGATTGTGTTCAAGGGCTTTCCGGTGATGGCCATGCTGAGGCTGGCGACACGTGCTTCTGACGGCAAGGCCAATCTGCACCAGGGGGCGGTGGGCGTTGGACTCGATATCGCCACGGGACAGGGGTTGCGGGCGGTTCAGTTTGACCGCCCAGTGACACATCATCCGGATACAGGACATGCTTTCGCAGGGCTTTCCGTTCCACACTGGCATCGTAATCTTGAGTTGGCAGCAGCTTGTTATGATATGGCGGGACTGGGCTATCTTGGTGTGGATATGGTGCTGGATAAAGATCATGGACCGCTGATTCTTGAACTCAATGCACGGCCTGGTTTGGCAATACAGATTGCGAATGGCGTGGGGCTGCTGCCACGGTTACAGCAGATTGAGGCCTTGGGGGATGTGAAAATGTCCGTTGAGGATCGAGTGGCCTACAGTATTCAGCATTTTGGCATGCGTAAAGTTGTGGCGGAAGTTGCCGTTGGGCAGGATGTTGTGGTGACGCCATAGTGACTTGTCTGAAGGAATCGGTCATTACTGGATACAGTGGTGACCTCCTGTCCTGCACAAGGTTTGGTGTCTGTCCTATAAGCTTCAATTAGTCATGCCTGTTCCTGTCTTGAACGAAGTCCTTAGCTGCTCTGATAACGACTATTCCATCTCAAAGTGTCAGTGGGTATAGATAAATTCCAGTTATTATGACGGGATTCTCGTCTATCCTGTTCTCTGTCCAGTTTTCAGGCTTCCGATTGTTTAAGTATGGCTGACGCCTGCAGTCTTCTTCGCCCGTTCCTTATTCTGAAGACCAGGCCTCATGTGTCAGGGGGAGTAGACTTCAATGATGACATACCGCCGCACCACCCTTGTTCGAAATCCGGTGCGTGAGGTGTGATGCCGAATGTCATTGGCATCCGTCGTGATGAAAATGAAGTTTCCACTGAGCGTTGTAATAGCGCTGTTGATACCTTTTTGTTTGGGGGGATGGATCAATACAGACAGTCAGGCGCAGATTTATACGCTGAGCATTGCAATCAAGGATGTACTGGTTTTTTGTCTTCCTTTCGTCGTCATGAGCTTTGTTATTGCCTGCATTATGTTGCTTCGGTGGAGGGCTCTGATATGTCTGGTTCTATTGATGGGAGCTGTCGTTATATCCAACATGATGGCGTTGTGGCTTGGGTATGCTGTCAGCACCTTACTCACACCCGTTATTGATTATCCCTGGGACGGTGATGCTCAGGGGCAAGAGAGTACGCTGTGTAGTTTGTGGCGTATTCATCTGCCGGTGTTGCTGACGCATAAGCAGGCTCTTCTAGTAGGTTTTATCGCAGGGATCTTTCTCAATATACGCTGCCATCCTACGCTGCGGTATCTGGTTTTATTGGCAGAGGATGTTTCTGCCTTTTTTCTCCGCTATATCTGCCTCCCATTATTTCCATTTCTGGTGCTTGGTTTTTCGTTTAAATTGCATGTGGATTTTGTTCAGCAGGACATACCCTTTGTCTTTGGTTCAACATTCTGGTTGATCATGCTGCTTCAAATGGCAGTCATATTTCTTTATTTCTGGATGGCGGCGGCCTTTTCCTGGCGGAAGGTCTGGCTGTATCTCTGGCGGTTATTTCCCGCGGCTATCAGTGCTATCGGAACCTCCTCCAGTCTATATTCTATGCCTGTACTAATGGTCTGTACGGAACGATTTAGCCGATGTCCGGTGCTGTCTCGGGCAGTGATACCAGCAATACTCTATGTGCACAATGTGGGTAGTGCATTGGTATTGAGTATTCTCATCCTTGAGGTGATGCGCCGGTTTGGCATGCCATTACCCAAACCATCAGATTTTATTCTGTTTTCATTATGTTATGCCCTGGCAAAGTTGACTGTGGTGAATGTTCCGGGAGGCATCATTCTTATAGCAGGCCCTATTTTGCAGACAACGATGGGTTTTTCTGATGGGATGCTTGGGTTGGTGACTGTGATGTACATCATCTTTGACCCTTTTGCGACTGCGGTCAATGTAACCATTAATGGCGCATTTGCTATTTTGTTTTCGAGACTGTGTTTGCGTTGGCATCTTTTCTCCAGTCCTCAAAAGAATTGTCATTCCCGCTACTTAGCCCAGCGACGAAAGTATTAATTTGTCAGTGAATACCTGGTTCAGTTTTATTCGCAGAATACAGCGTGGGGGTAGATAAGAATAATCTTGTTGCTTTATAAAACGGGAGCGTCTGTACAAATAAATAACAGCAGGTTATGGCGCTATTTAAAATCGGAACTATTATCCGATAAGTGGTTTCGAGGACATGCTTGTGGGAGCATTGTTAAAGAGAACGCTATTACCTGCTTCTCTGATCGTTGCGCTGTTGCTGCCTTTTTTATTGGAGTCGTTGGCATTACCGGGACTACGTGTTGCATCCTATACTTTCAGCCTCGTGCTGAAAGAATTATTGATTCTTGTTCTGCCTTTTATTGTTTTCAGTTTTATTTCCGCGAGCATTATTCGTATAGGGAGTGGTGCTCTGCCCTTTACTCTGGTGTTGGTTGCCTGTGTATTCATATCGAACCTGACGGCGATCAGTATGGGGTACATGGTGGGTGTACGGGCTGTACCGATGTTATCCCTGCCGTTGGGGGGCATGCATTATGAAAGTCATTTGGCGAGTGCTCTGTATGTCTCATTGCCCACGTTATTAACTAACCGTCAGGCATTGATTATGGGGCTGGTTGTTGGGTTAATATTGAATGTGGGGCATCATCCCCGCCTGAAAGCGTTGTTGTTCTGGATGAGTGATCTATCGTTTTTCTTTTTGAAGCGGTTATTTATTCCGATATTGCCGTTTTTTGTACTTGGCTTTGCTTTCAAATTGCACAGTGATGGCATATTGCATAGTGCTTTTCAAATCTATGGAAAAGTACTCATTCTGGTGATTGTTGCTCAGTTGGTATGGCTATTGGTTTTATTTTTTTTAGCTAGTGCTGGTTCAGTGAGGTGTTGCTGGCAATACATCAAAAACATTCTGCCGGCGATGTTAACGGGATTGGGTACGATCTCCAGTGCCGCCAGTATGTCAGTGTTGGTTGTCTGTTCGGAAAAAAACACGGATACCCCTGTCATGATACGAAGCATTATTCCGGCGACGATCAATATCCATACTGTGGGTAGTGCTATTGGCCTGACCATTCTGACACTTGCGACGATGCAGACTTTCGGCCTTGGAATACCACCATTTACCGTATTTATGGGGTTTGCCTTTTATTACGCGCTGGCAAAGTTTTCAGTCGTTGCCGTGCCGGGGGGCGTTATTTTGATTGCCGGACCTTTATTGCAATCTTTACTAGGTTTTTCCGATGACATGCTTGGGCTGATCACAGCGGTTTACATGATTTTTGACCCGTTCGGTACGGCGATCAATGTCACGGGTAATGGTGCATTTGCGATTCTGTTGGCGCGTCTTTGTCAGCGATGGCACATCATTCGGTGGAAAAATGGTGATGCCAACGATAATGAACTGACACAACGAACCCGAGACCAATGATGACCGATGCTAGGCAAGGTTTAAAAGCCTTGAAGCTGCGCTTCACCCCGCTGTTCCGTTCCTGTAGAGTGCCGGCCAAACTGTTAAACGGAAAACAGCGACATGAAACGCGAACTGGCGATTGAATTTTCCCGGGTGACTGAAGCCGCCGCTCTGGCAGGGTATAAGTGGCTGGGGCGTGGTGACAAGAATGCGGCGGATGGCGCTGCTGTTGAGACCATGCGGACCCTGCTGAACCAGGTGCAGATCGATGGTGAGATCGTCATCGGGGAAGGTGAAATTGATGATGCGCCGATGCTGTTTATCGGTGAGCGTGTCGGGCAGGGTATCGGGGATGCCGTTGATATCGCTGTCGACCCCATTGAAGGCACCCGTATGACAGCCATGGGACAATCCAATGCGATTTCCGTACTGGCTGTCGGTGAGAAGGGCTGTTTCCTTAAGGCACCGGACATGTACATGGAGAAACTGGCTGTTGGTCCGGGTGCTCGTGGTGTGATTGATCTGGAAAAACCGCTGGCTGAAAACCTTCGTAATGTGGCTGATGCACTGGGAAAATCCATCGAAGAGCTGACGGTCATTACCCTGGCCAAGCCCCGCCATGATGCAGTGATTCGTGACATGCAGCAGATGGGGGTGAAGGTTTTCGCGATTCCTGATGGTGATGTGGCGGCCTCTATCCTGACCTGTATGCCTGACAGTGAAGTGGATGTCATGTACTGCATTGGTGGCGCCCCGGAAGGCGTCGTTTCTGCAGCCGTCATCCGGGCGCTGGATGGTGATTTCCAGGGACGTTTGGTGCCACGCCATGAAGCGAAGGGTGATACCCCGGAAAACCGTGAGGCTGGCGAACTGGAGATCAGCCGCTGCCATGAAATGGGCATTGAGCCTGGACTGGTATTACCGCTGGAGCGACTGGTCAGCTCCGATAATATTATCTTTTCCGCCACTGGTATCACTAAAGGTGACCTGTTAGCTGGCATCCATCGTAAAGGCAATGTGGCGACAACAGAAACGTTATTGATCCGAGGCAAATCCCGAACCATTCGTCGGATTCAATCTATTCACTACCTTGATCGCAAGGATCCGGACATCCGGAAGAACGTCCTGTAAGTCCAAAAAGGCTCCGTTAAGGAGCCTTTTTTATGGGTACCTGCTCTCAATCGTTATTTAGTCTTTCCTTTATCGATCTGTAGGCTTCACTAAAAAGAGAGGCGACAGTGACAGGTTGGCTAGCCATGAAAAAACTCCTGATAACCCTTTTCTTGTCGGTGCTGATCATTGGCGGGCTGTTTGGCCTGTTTATGCTGGCATTGGTGACATGGGGTTATCAGATTGGCGTCTATGACCAGTTTGAGGATTTATGGCGTTTTGCCACCCTGCTGATGGTGCCTGTAGTGCCGCTGTTGATCTGGTATATCAGTGAGTCGGTCGATGACAACGACGACGAATCGTGAAGCGACCTAAAGCAGGGGACTCATCAGGTGAAAGACACCTTCAGCGAGTCGCTTGGGAAATCCACGCCGGTTCCATGTATCGAGAAACACCCGGTCGGATTGGCGGATATAGTTATCAGTCAATTTGCCCATTTCCTGCCCAAAATTGTCGTCATACACCATCAGGGTAACTTCGAAGTTGAGCCAGACACTGCGCATATCCAGGTTGACGGTACCGAACAGCACAGTGGAACGATCCACCAGTACACACTTGGTATGCAGCAGGCCTGCATTGAACTGCTGGATCTCGACACCGGCCTCCAGTAACTCCTCGTAGTAATAGCGGCTGGCATAATGCACCAGGCGCGAGTCATTCCTCTCGGGCACAATCAGTTTGACCTTGACACCACGAATCGCGGCTGACACCAGTGCGGTCAGCAAGGCATCATCGGGAATGAAGTAGGGGGTGGTGATCACCAGCTCTTCACGGCTTTCATAAATCGCTGCCAGTAGTACCTGGTGGAGCAGGGTACGGTCAATACCCGGACCCGAAGGCAAAACGTGCATGTCCGCGCGGTGCAGGTTCATCGCGATAGACTGAGGGGGCTGGTAGGCGCTCCGGAAAACGCTGAGGCCATCACCGGTTTCCAGTTCCCAGTCCCACAGGATGATGGATGCCAGGACATGGGCAGAAGGCCCTTCGATGCGTGTCATGGCATCAATCCACTGGCCAACGCCGGCATTCTGCTTGAACAGGCGGGGATCCATCAGGTTGAAGCTGCCACTCCAGGCAACGTTGTCGTCAATAACGGCAATCTTGCGATGGTTGCGGATATCCATCCGTTCAAACAGCATTCTGAACGGACCCACCGGCATGGCTTCGGACAGCCGGATACCGGCTTTTTTCAAACGCTTGGCGGCCTGGCTCTTGAGGAAGCTGCTGCTCCCGACGGCATCCAGTAGCACCAGGCAGTGCACACCACGGGTCTGTGCAGCCAGCAGGGCGGCCTCTATCTCGTCAATGCGGCCACCGGATTCCCAGATATAAAACTCCAGATAAATACTGGAGGTAGCGTTATGGATATCGGTCAGTAAGCCATTGATGATGCTGTCACTGTCATGGTAAAGCTTCAGGTGGTTGCCGGGCAGGGCCGGAATGTTCATGGCCTTTTCTGCCAGGCTATAGACCCGGTTGTGGCGATGGGAGCTGTTGGTGTCCTGCAGGCAGATAACTTCTTTCAGGTGACGCGACCATTGTTCATAGGTCGGGTAGAGGGCTTCTGCGCGTTTGACCCGTTTTGTGCCCAGTCGGCGCGTGCCAAACATCAGGAACAGGATAATACCGGCTAATGGCAGGGCGAACAGCAGCACCAGCCAGGCCAGGGACACACCGACCGGCCGCCGTTGAAAGATGATCGTCAGCGCAAACCCGATGATCAGGGCCAGGTAGGCGCCGCCAGCCAGCAGGCTGAACCAGGAGGAAAAGGATTCCATACAGTGGTCTGGTTGTTATCCACCGAAAAGAAAGGATTATCCAGTGTATCTGACATGTTCAGAGATGTCAGTCCTGTGACAACGGTATAAGTACGTTGATACGGCGGTCTATCCGATGTCTTCAGACAGGACAGTTAGTGCTAGTATTGCAGGTTTTTTGACGTGACCCTCCAGGTGCCTGTGACTACGACGGATTTTTCCTCACTCCCGCTTAAGCCGGCGATGCTGGCCAACCTTAAAACCCTTGGTTACCGGGAGATGACCCCGATCCAGGCGGCCAGCCTGCCGGTGATTCTGAAATCGCAGGATCTTATTGCTCAGGCCAAGACTGGCAGCGGCAAAACGGCCGCATTCGGGATTGGGCTGCTGTCCAGACTGAATGTCCGGCATTTCCAGGTGCAGGCGCTGGTACTGTGTCCTACCCGTGAGCTGGCGGACCAGGTGGGCAAAGAGATTCGTCGGCTGGCCAGGTTTACCCATAACGTCAAGGTGTTAACACTGTGTGGTGGTATGCCGCTTGGGCCGCAGATAGGGTCGCTGGAACATGGTGCCCATATCGTGGTGGGTACACCCGGGCGTATTATGGAACACCTGCGCAAGGGCTCACTCTCCCTTTCATCGTTGAAAACCCTGGTGCTTGACGAGGCCGACAGAATGCTCGACATGGGCTTTCTGGACAGCATCAATACCATCATTGAGCAAGCCCCCGCCGATCGGCAGACCCTGTTGTTTTCCGCGACGTACTCCGAGGAGATTCGACGGATCAGCAGTTCCGTCCAGTCTAATCCGGTTGAGGTCACAGTCGAGTCTCACCACAGTCATTCGGACATAGAGCAGCGTTTCTATGAAGTGGAGAACGCTCAGCGGTTGCCGGTGCTGGCAAAATTGTTGAGCCATTACCAGCCGGCGTCGACGGTTGTTTTCTGCAACACCAAGCGGCTGTGCCAAGAGGTAGCGGATGATCTGCAACAGCGGGGATTTCTGGCACAGGCGCTCCATGGTGATTTGGAACAGCGGGCCCGGGATCAAGTGCTGGTCCGTTTTGCCAACCGGAGTTGTTCCGTACTGGTCGCGACGGATGTTGCGGCTCGCGGGTTGGATATCCGGGAGCTGGAGGCCGTTATTAATCTGGAGTTGTCTCGTGATCCGGAGGTGCATGTGCATCGCATCGGGCGTACGGGGCGTGCGGGTCAGACTGGCTTGGCATTGAGCCTGTTCAGTGGGTCAGAAACCTATAAGCTTCAGGCCATTGAGGCCAACCAGCCGAACCCACTGATCATCGACAATACCAATACCCTGAAGGTGGAAGAACCGGTCGTCTTCAAGGCACCCATGGTGACGCTCTGTATTGACGGTGGCCGCAAGAACAAGGTGCGTCCGGGGGATATTCTGGGTGCTTTGACCGGCAAAGACGGTATTGCTGGCAGTGAGGTGGGCAAAATCGATATTTTTGATTTCTGTGCTTATGTCGCGGTCAAACGGTCTGTGGCAAACCGGGCGCTGAAACACCTGGCTGCTGGAAAGATCAAGGGGCGTTCCTTCAAGGTGCGCAAGCTGCGTTGATTCGCGGTTTCAAATCTATTCAGAGTCCGGGTGCAGAGAGCATCCGGTTGGTGCATTCACCGGGATAACTGTTGTGGTTAGCGCCCGGTGAGCTGACCCCGCTTAACAGGCTGAACCGTGGATGGCTTCCGGTATTGGCATTTGACCAGTGAACCAGGTAAGGATGCATGAGCAGCACATCGCCCGGTGCAAGCTCAGGACAGACAGCCCGTTCTGACCAGCGAGGGTCAGGTTGGTTTCGGGCGGGCTGCAACCCCGCCAGTTTCACCTGCTGATGAGACCCCGGCACGACATTCAATCCACCATTTTCTGGCCCCGCCGGATCAATGGCAATCACCGCGACAACGTAACTGCCCCAGTGATTTACATCGCTCCAGTTGGGATCCGCATTCAGGCGGTGCTCGACATCACGATGCGGCGGGAAAATGACATTGTCACCCTGCTGCTTGGGATGAAACTGGCAGATCAGGTGCTCAAACCGTTCTGACATCAAAATGTCGGCAAAGGCCTGCAACAGTTTTGGATGCTGTGACATTTGCAGTAGTGTCGGATCTGCACTGCCACAGCCACACACACGGCAAAGCTTCTCAAGATGTCCGTAAGCATCGTTTTCCACCACAAACTGGGCGCCACGGTAATAGAAGTAACCTTCGAAATGACGACCCATGAACGCCGCCCGCTGTTCAGCAATTTCAATGAGATGGTGGAGTGAGGCTTCTACCAACGTCACCTCGTCGGCCGAAAGCATGTGGCGAATCAGGCAGTAGCCGTCTTCAAAGAACTGTCGCCAGTCCGTCTCAGACAGGGGGGAATGCTTGCCAAACCGGCGTTCAGGCAGGTGATGTTCCATATCAGTCCCGACCTCCTGTAGTTAGCCTATATATTCAGGTTAGTTCGGTCTGAAGGTGGATTGAAAATATGCAAAGCGAGTCATCGGCCAATGCCGGAATTGTGTCATTTTGTAGGATATTGACCATGGTTCTCAGGCCATAGTTAAACATCTCCTGCTATTTTCCTTTCATCTGATTTTTTCTCTGGGTAATAGTCGGGTATTGTCATATTCAATGGACAGCAACCTGATCACGTCAGTGCGACGACATGGAGACGCTCAATGCCGATAGTGCAGAAGACCCCCGTGGAAATACTGGAGGAACAGGCAAGACAGCAGGGAGAGCGGGTATTCTTACGCCAGCCTGTCAACCGCGAGCTGTGTGACTTCAGCTGGGAGACGGTGCTCAGAATGACCCGCTTGCTGGCGGGGAGTTTACGGCAGCTCGGTTTTTCCCCCGGTGATCGAATCGCAGTATTGTCAAAAAACTGTGCGGAGTGGTTTATTACGGACCTGGCACTGATGGCGGGTGGTTATATCAGTGTTCCTATCTACCCTACGGCCAATGCTGACACGATCCGATACGTCCTCAAGCACAGTGGAGCGAAAGCTGTTTTTGTCGGAAAGCTGGACGACTGGCCGGCGCAGGAGCCTGGCGTACCAGGTGATCTGGTAAGGCTTGCCATGCCCTACGACACCATGCCGGCCCAGTACCACTGGCAGCAGTTGATGGAAATGGCGCCCCCCCTTGAACCCAGCTACCCGGAACCCGATGATGTGATGAGCATTATCTATACCTCCGGTTCCACCGGAAATCCCAAGGGTGCGGTACTGACCTATAGCAGTTACGGCTGGGCAGCGCAGGCCGTTGCGAACGATTTGCAGGCGGGAACAGAGGACCGGGTCATTTCCTATCTGCCCCTGGCGCATATTACCGAGCGGGTATATATCGAAGGCGCCAGCCTTTATAGTGGGTTGGTTGTTTATTTTGCAGAGAGTCTGGATACCTTTATTGAGGATGTTCAGGCTGCTAGCCCCACCCTGTTTATCTCTGTTCCCCGTTTATGGACACTGTTCCAGAAAAACATCATCGACAAGATCGGACATAGCAAGCTGAACCTGTTGCTGCGTTTACCCATTATCGGAAAAATTGTTTCGGGTAAGATTCGTGCAGGTCTCGGGCTTCAGGATGCCCGTATACTCGGCTGTGGCTCAGCACCCGTGTCACCGGTGTTGCTGCGCTGGTATGAGCAGGTAGGTATGTCGATTACTGAAGCTTGGGGAATGACGGAGAATGGCGCCTACGCCACCCTGAATTACCCTTTCCGGTCCGACAAGGTAGGAACGGTCGGTCGACCCGGCATTGATTGTGAAGTGAAGACTGGTGATAACCAGGAACTGTTGTTTAAAAGTCCGGGACTGTTCAAGGAGTATTACAAGGATCCGGAGGCAACTGCTGCAGCCTTTACCGATGACGGTTTTTTCCGTACAGGGGATCAGGCTGAGATTGATGCGGATAACTATGTCACCATCATCGGACGGGTGAAGGATACATTCAAAACCGCCAAGGGTAAGTATGTCACCCCGGTCCCACTGGAACGTAAACTGGTGCAAAACCCGCTGATTGAACTGGTCTGTGTCATTGGTTCGGGGCTGCCTTATCCGGTGGCGTTAGTGCAGTTGTCGGAAAGTGCTTCCGGCATGCCCAAGGAGCAGGTGACGCAGTCCCTTCAGGAAACCTGCAAGGCTGTCAGTGCCCAGATGGAAAGTCATGCGGCACTGGGAGGCATTCTTGTCGTACAGGAACCCTGGACGGTGGAAAATGATGTACTGACGCCAACGTTGAAAATCAAACGGCAGGTACTGGATAAGCGTTACAGCGACAAAGTAGCGGAGATGCGAAATGATCAGGTGCAGTGGGAATCGGATCTTTAACGGCCATTTTCCGCTATTCAACCCAAACGCAAACCATTAGGGGAGCCCTCTGGCTCCCCGTCATGTGCTGGTTGCGGGACCTTTACTGATACTCAATCACTCTGTCAGCCTTCATCGAGTACATGGCGTCACTGTATTCGGAGGTTTTCTTTTCCGTTTTCAGCTTACCGTATACCCAATAGGGCGTATAAGCCGTTTCCTGGTATTTAAGCCCTTCCGGAAACGTCACATAGACAATCTGATTAGGTGGCGGTGGTGGCACATGGATACAGGCACCCATGGTGGGAACCAGCAGAAACTCCGTTGCCATCTGTTTTTTGTTCATGTTCAACGGCACCAGGTAGCCGGGCACCTTGGCATAAACGTTGTTAAGTTTATCCACCACCTTGCTGCCATGTTCCGTCATGTAGATCTGCATTTCGCCGAAAGGAATCTCGTCGCGTTCATAACGTTCGAGAATCTTTTCATCAAATGGTGGCATCAGATCGTTCCAGATCAGTTTCCGGACACTTTCCGGTTTTTTGGCCGACGTGCTTTCAGCCGCTGCCAGCCAGCCGGTTTGCAAAAGCAACAGGCAGGCCAGCACACAGGATTTCTTGAGATGGCGTAAGGGTATCAGGGCGTGTGGCATCGTTATTTTTCCTTTGTTATACCCGGATCGTCAGACCATCTGCCAGGGAGTTCCGGTAAGCACGCAGTGCCGGGAACAAGCCCAGTAATAGTGCTGCCGTGATGATAGCTACCATCAGTCCCAACTCAAACAGACCAGGCAGACTGATGGTCAGATGCAGTCCCAGCCAGCCTTGGGCCAGAGGCTGGGCAGCAAATAGCAGCCCATAGAGCAGCAGATTGCCTAACAGACAGCCGGCCAGCGCATAGAACAGTGACTCGAACATCAACAGGAAAAAGATATGACCAGGCCGGGCGCCAACAGAGCGCAGAATGGCCATCTCCCGTCGCCGTTCATTCAGTGACGTCAATATGGCTGTCAGCATGCCAACCAGTCCGGCTAATACTACCAGAGCGGCCACACCCAGTAGAGCCTTTTCCGCGACACCAACCAGTTGCCAGAGCTGTTGGAGAGCGACTCCCGGCAGTACCGCCAGCAGGGCTTCCTGGGGATACTCATTAATTAGTCGCTGAAGCCGGAAGGTGGCCATACGGGATTTCAGGCCTACATAAAAGGCGGTGATCGCTTTAGGTTCCAGTGACAGGTTGCGAGCCTTGTCTGCTGAAACGGTCAGGCCCGGAATGGGCGGGGCGCCGTTGTGCCAGTCCACATGCAGTGCTTCTATTCCCTGCAGTGAAATCAGAATGACACGATCCATTGGGGTGCCAGTTCGTTGCATGATGCCACTGATCCGGAAGGGTTTATCGTCATGACTCTGCAGGCTGACCATTTCAACACCATGGGCAAGTGTAATGCTCTGCCCTGTCGTATAGCCCAGTTCTGCGGCGACATCAGCGCCTATGACAGCGTCGTAAAGATCGGAAAAAGCCTTGCCGTTGGCAAAGGCAAGCGGTTGATCACCGGCATGGCGGAAATGCTCAAACATCGCCCCATTGGTACCCACGACCCGGTAACCGCGATGGGAATCCCCCAGTGACACCGGGATCGTCCAGTCGACGGCCGGGTCACTGGCAATTTCCTCCCAGGTTTCACGGGAGATGTTGTTGGTGGCATCACCAATGTGGAACACCGAGTACAGCAACAGATTAATGCCGCTGCTGCGGGCACCCACAATCAGGTCGGTACCGGAGATGGTGTTGGTGAAGCTGTTCTTGGCTTCTACCCGGATACGTTCCACGCCCAGCAGTAAGGCAACACTGATCGCAATGGATATCACGGTCAGTAGTGCGGTGATGCGACGGTTGAGAATGCTACGGCAGGCAAGCTTCAACAGTGACATACTGCGTTCCCCTGCATGGCGGCAGTCGCTATCTCGGCCGCGCGGTTCAGTTCGACCAGCGACAGGCTGCGGTCGAACAGATGTTCCAGTGAGGCGTCGTGGCTGACAAACAGCAGTGTGCTGCCGGCCGCTTCACACTCTTTGAACAGGAGGCGGATGAAGGCTTCCCGTGTATCGGAATCCAGTGCCGATGTGGGTTCATCGGCGATCAGGATTTCCGGGCGGCCAATCAACGCCCGTGCAGCGGCTACCCGTTGTTGCTGGCCAATACTGAGGGCTGTGACCGGACGGCTCAGCAATGCGGGGTCAGATAATCCCAGTTGCGCCAGCAGTCGTACCGCCTCGTCGTTGCCGGATTGGCCTGCTGTTGCCAGTTTTTGTTTTCGCTCCGGCGAAAAGCCCAGGGGAAGCAACACATTTTCCAGTACCGACAGGTAGGGAATCAGGTTGAACATCTGGAAGATGAAGCCGACATGGTCGGCCCGAAAGCGATCCCGTGCGGCGGGCGTCAGCTGGTTGACCGGCGTGCCGAGCAGGGAAACCTGACCCTGCTCCGGCACCAGTACGCCGCCAATCAGCCCCAGCAGCGTGGTCTTGCCACTGCCACTGGGTCCCTTAAGGAATACCTTTTCTCCTGGAGTGATGACCAGTGCCGGAATATCTAGCACCGGTTGCCCTGCTTGCCAGCTGAACAGGAGATCATCCAGCTGGACAGGCGGTGTCGTTTGCAAGACCGTCATTGATTCAGAACCGGAATACAGGCTTGTCACGTTTGAGGGTTGCCGACATCTGACCTTTATCGGTCAGCGCCTGCACTTTCAGCGATTCACTGTTGGCAAAGCGTTCAAACAGGCGAGCTTCGATTTGCGTCAGGGCTTTCGGGTTGCTGCACTCAAAGACCTGACTGACGGTGAAGTCCAGATGATTGTCACTGTCATGGTCATTGTCATGGCCGTGGTCATGATCGTGGTGGTGATCATCGTCATGATGCGCTTCGCCGGTATGACCTGCTTTGGCGCTTACCAGCGTGCACTGTGCTGAGGTTGGTAGCTTCCACATGGAGGCTTGTTCGAGGCGTTCAATCGCCTGATCAACCTGCTGTTCCCGCTCCGGGCTGGTAATGCTTTCGAAACCGACAATGTCATGACCGGGGATGGTCATTTCAACATGCAGAAGTTTGCCTTCTACCGCCAGGTTCAGTTGCCCGGCGCCATGCACGTGAGCGTCATGATGACGTGTTTCGGCCATTACTTGCATGGACATAAAGAAGACCGCTGCCAGACTACCGCAGATCGTTCGCTGGTTCATGGTTTTTTCCTGTCGTACAGTCGCGTGTTTATACGGTGCGCATACTGAAGTGAAATTGTTTCAATGTTGTGTTGGTTGATTCACTTAAAAGTGACAGGGGGCGCTCGAATACGGCGCAGGGCTTCATGCTGTTCAGCAAGCTGGGGTATAGCAGGTGTAATAATAACGGAGTAGCTGGAGACATGCAGCGGCAGGCTTGAGCTATTCAGTATGGCGAGTGATGATGCCTGGTGGCAGAGGCTGCAGTCCGTATGCCATTGTGGCAGACTATCGCCTTCGTGCGCGTGAGCATGACCTAGAACAGACCAGCACAGCAGCAAGCTTACAAGCATCATGATGATGGCTTGGTGCTTTGGTTTAGACGTGATCATGCCTGGAACGTACATCGAACGCGATGGATCCGCTGGGAAAATGAAAGTGTTATGTTATAACACTTTTGGTGCGATGAAAATCATAGAAAGGAAGGGGATGGATCCGGTTCACTCCATGTTATCGAGTTCACTGTCCTGTACTTCAAGAAATTTCCCCGTGACCACCTGTCCTTTGACTCGATTGCAGTACCAGTTATAAAAGGGATAGGCGATCAGGGCGGACATCACCCCGCCAATACCACTGAGAAACGGCGTGAAAAACATGACAACCAGCCACGCTGCAGGATTGGCCATTGCCTTGGATGTGAATACCCCGAGAAGTCCAAGGAAAATCCCGCTGCCAAAGCCGATAATGAAACTGAGCGAGCAGAGCGAACCAAGGGAAAGTTCCATTCGGTAGGTTTTCAGCATGTATCTCACTCCTTTTCGTGCCTTCCTGGCAACTTGTCTTATCAATTTATCTCAGCATAAAAGACAGCATTCTGCGAGCCTTCTTATGCTCAGAGCCGCCACGGTTTGAGGAACTGACGGTACTTATCCGAGAGTTGTGGGAATGTATACATACCTTTCTGCTGCCAGGAGGTTGTATTTGTGATGGAGGAGGTTTGGCAGGCAAAATCCATTACATCGTCGTGGGGATAAACATACCAGTAGCCTCGTTCATAAAAAGCAATCGACAAGTTTTGGTGTTCGAGATGTGATGCAAGCGTCAGGCGGGATTTCAACAGAACCGACAGTTGCGAGGTTCCGCTATGGTGGTGGGCAATAAAATCCGCAGGTTCGTTGTTGGGTAGCAGTTCTTGGCTAAAAAAACCATAGCTGGCTAATGCGGCAGACACTTTGAGGTAGTTATATTGACGCTTATGAGTATTAGTCAGCTTTTCAAAATCAATAAGTCCAAATTGCACATTGTTCATTATTTTTTATCAAGTGTGGTATTCATATTATTTGCCAAACACTATCAATAATAGCTCATCAAAATGATGGTTCGCGAAATATAATAAATGTTGGGTTGATAAAAAATATTATCATAACGGCATCCGAATAAATTTACTATAAAAGCACTGTCTTATGATTTTTGTCATAAACAGAAGACTTATATGAAAGTCTTTAATTACTCACGATTGACGTTGCTCTCTTTAATCTAGTACTCCTTTTCAGGAGGGTTCGCGATGAGATATTTCTCTTTCCGATGGCTCTACGTTTACAGCTTAATTTTGATATTTCCCTCCACCATCAGAGCCGATATTCCTTATGTTAGTCCGCAGCAGACCTACGAAGAAATTATCACGGGACTGTCTCCGGACTTGGACTCTGCAGATATAACACCCTGGCAGCACCCGGCTGAAGAAATTACAGAAAAGACCATTGAAGGTATTTGGGAAACAATACAGACAAAAGTCCCTTTTACCTTTAGCTCAAAACCCATCTCAATGGCATCAGGGCTGAAAACGGTACTTGAAAAAATATACAGCTTTCTGGGACCGATTCTTGAAGAGTATGATATCGAACATAATAATGTGACTGAATACAGTAATATGCTTCCAGTGACGTTTGGCAAGGGAGCTTTCGAAATTATTGCGTATGACCCTTATTCGACTAAAGATCGATTATCCCCTAACCCTGTTTCCACCTCTGATGTGCCATTATTCCGGGTAAAAATGTATCCAGAATTTGCCGCCAACGACGCGTCTGAATTTGTATTGAAAAATCTTGAGGTATTACGGCTGAGTTCAAAGCCAACGTCGCAAAACATGATTGTTGAGTTCTATACGGCAAACGATGACGTGCTGGTCGATAAGCTGCATCTGCCTGCGAGAATGGCGAATGATCAGTTTGGCGCCTGCCTCACCAAGGCTAAAAGTCGCAGTTATATTAATTATCAAAAACAGCATCCCTACAGTTATGCCCGGGAGCCCGGACGCCAGAAGACCCGTTGTACCTGGAATAACCGGGCGCCAAATTGTGCGGTATCCAACAGCTGGGTGTTGCTGAATGTGATTGACCCTCTCTGGCCCAAAACATCCTTTAATACCAGTTTTACCCATCAGACTTGGGAAAGCATGACGGATGATCAGCGGGCTTATTACGGCCCTATGATGTGGCAGAACACGATCACCGTCAGTAAGTCTGAAATCAGCCCGATGGATCCGGATTATCAGCTGAAGCTTTGGCGAGATCCGGATTGGTTACTGCGTTCCGACCATATGTTTGTTTATGGCAATAACTACTACAACGACTTTGCTCAAAACGGTCAGGTCATTGTTGAAACCGATGAACACGGGTATAAAAAACCGAATCAGGGCATCCGATTTAGTGACGATGGGAAAGCATATTACCAGGTTTATGTCCCCCGCAATGGTCAGTATGAATTAACGCTGGCTTTCAGTCATGAAGCCGCAGCGGCGCTCACCGTTCGCAGTGCGCTGGATAAAAGCATTATTTTCAGTACCGAAGCACCGGCGCCTGAGGATGGTCTGAAACATCTCAAAGTCTCTGTGCCTAGGGAAATTGATCTTCAGCAGGGGCTTTTGTACATCAGTGTTGAGGGTAGTCATCTTGACTACCATTACATGCTACTGAGTTATGTGGGTAACCGTGAAGAGGAGCGGTACGAATACCTTGAAACACAGCGTGACCTGATTCGACGTGAGGTGGTTGGTGCGATATTCCATATGGATGAGCATATGACGACCCGTGATGAAATCGGTGACAGCATCGAGCATGTCCATTTTACTCTCAAACATCTGGTCAAGCGTCGCTATGAGGAACTTAAAGCCAGGGAGTATTCACCGTCAGAGCCCTTGATGCAGGAGATTCGTCGTTTTATCAAGCAGCTTGAAGATCGCATAGCAAAAGCCCAAAGAGACTATGATCAGTATCCGGATGATACTGAGATTCTGATTCATGGTGCGGATGTGGTCAGGAGTAATGACTATGTCAAACTTCGCGGTAATGAAGCGTTATTTATCGGTGAAAGCCTGTTTGAAGGGAAAATTGGCGATGCGTCTTATCAAGTGACGATTCCAAGAAGTGGTTATTACCGGACCGAGTACATTATTTCTACGTATGATGTTGGCGCCAGCATCAATGTGCAGGATGAGAATAACCGGACGTTCTACAGCACCCGTTTGCCCAGAACCTCTGACAGCATTTTCTCTCCACGGTATGAGGCTATCACCAGCGATGATGCCCGGGAGTATTTCGAGGCGGGTGATACGATCATCAACATCTGGTGTACTAATGGACGATTTACCCTGCAGAAATTCAAATTAACGTTTGATGGTGCGTGAGGTGCATACGTCTCAGTAAAAATTCGTCATGTTAGCGATGACAAGCGGCAAAGAGTACTTTGTCGCTTGTCATAGTCTGTTCAGGCATTAAAACAGTTCTTTTCATCTATTATTTTTCCCCTGATGTGGGGTTTTCCTTTGTTCCTCCGATTTGCACATTGAAACTGGCACCAATATTTGCCAGTCTGAAATGGTTAACATGCAGTGGAGAGCACGATGAAAACCACAGGCAAGGAGCGCCGGGTTCCTGTAGAAAGTGATGGTGTCGCCGTTCTGTTTGATGCAGAGAACATCTCCCCCCGCAGTACCTCGCTGGTTGTTGAGCAAGCCAGGCAATACGGTGTTAAACCGATTCTTCGCGCTTATGCAGACTTTTCCAGGGGGCATACCAAGGGTTGGGAACAGCCTGCCCTGAAATACGGTATCCGTACGATTCATCAATTCAGTTATCGTTCCGGCAATAGCAGCAGTGACTTCCTTATGATGTACGACGCATTTAAGTTACTGCACAGTGGCAAAGTCGGTATTTTCCTGGTGGTCACTAACGATGGGGATTTTTTAACGCCCATACAGTTGATTCGCCAGTCCGGTGGTTATGTGCATGGCTTTGCTGATCGGGGAAAGGTCAAGAATGAGCTGGTTCGTGCCTGTGACACCTTTTCATTCATACCGGGAGACAGTTTGGGCCCCATGGAACTGGAACAGGAAGGTAATACCATTCCTGTACCTGTAACCCGGGAGTTGGTGCAGGCCTGTGAACAGCTGGATCCCAGTAATGGCTGGATTTCGCTTTCTCGGTTAGGACAGCACGCACGCATTCCCCTCAGGGGAACAGGTTATCGCTTTCGTAACCTGTCGCGCCTGATTCGTGCCTGTGGTGCGTTTGAAACGGATGCGGAGAGGGGACACCAGTTTGTACGACTGGTGAATGGGACCAGTATTGAGGAATTATTGGATCAGGCGTCATCGGACGCCTGATCGTTAAGCGTCACGCATCAGGCGCAGCGATAACGTCACTTTCCCGGACGTGGGCAGATGTCTTTCGCCCTTCCTGTTTCCGGCGCTTGGCCAGCTTGATGGCCGGTTTCCATTCCAGCCACTTCGGATCTGCCTTTTCATGCAGGGGGAAACGCATACCGGGTTTAACCGGTGTTGTGCCTGCTGCCGGTGTCGCGAAGGCAATGCCCCCTGCCAGAAGACTTTCCAGTGAATCAGTACGAATTTTTGCGCCACTGAATAAACCGACATCAACGTCTATGCCACTGGCATTCCAGAACTGTGTATCCGGTGTGATCAATGGTGCGTAATGGTCGTCTATTGTCAGGAAAATAATGACATGGTCTGCCGGATTGCCGAGACGATAGCCTGACACTTCCCCCACCTGGATCTCACGGTAATACACCGGATTTCCCTTAGCGATGGAGCCCAGCCGGTCGGATACCAGCCTGATTTTCAAGCCTGTCAGTCCATTCCCTTGTGCCGGGGGACGATTGCGGGCAATAAACTCCGTTTTTTCAGATGTCACCTTGTCGGCCGGGTCTACCTGAATGTACTGGCCTTTGATCAGTGTATCCAGATTGGCCGTGCGGGCCAGCCCCAGTTCAGGTTTGACCAGCCAGAACCGTGCGCCTTCACGGGCCAGCCAGCGGTTGTCGTTGTAGATCAGGGTATCGGCGATAATAGTGGAATGATCGGGATCCGCGATGTCATGATCCAGTCTGACCCGCTTCACTTCACCCACTTCCATGCCCCGGAATTTCAGCGGCGTACCGGCTTTCAGACCTTCCCCGGAATCAAACCGGATACGTACCATCAGGCCTGTTTCCATGGCTTCCTGTTCGGTGTCGTACAACGTGAAACTGTGACCGTTTTTGACTGCAGTCGCTTTGGCTGAGGGGGTAGCCAATCCGATACCTCCATTCATCAGTGTGGCCAGTGTACCGGTATTAATGCTCAAACCGGACAGGTCGCCTTTGATGTGAATGCCGCTCAGGTTCCAGAACCGACTGTCTTGATTGACCAGATGAGCGAACTCGGGGCGAATGAAAATTTTAATTTGGATGCCGCTGCTATCCGATGCCAGTGAATATTGTTGTACGGAACCAATCTGAATCTGACGGTACAATACAGGGCTACCAACGCTGACACCCGCCAAGGTGGGGGCTTCCAACGTCAGGTGCAGCCCGGGTGCATTGGGGCTAACCGGAGGCCGCTTGTCGAGTCCGACAAATGTACGACGTTGTTTGTTGGCTTCCACATCCTTGAGATTCACATCCATGCTGATGTAGGGGCCGCTGAGCAGGGCGTCGAGACCTGATACGCCTTCCATCGACAGTTGTGGTTCCACAACCCAGAATCGGGTACCTTCAACTAACGCCGGCTCAGCGCGAGGATCCATATATACGCGTGCGGTAATCTGGCTCAGGTTATCGGAAATATCGACTGATTCCACCATGCCGATTTCAAACCCCATGAACATCACCTTGGTGCTACCTTCCTCCAGGTGAACACCGGTGGGGAAAGTAATTTCAACCGGAATACCGGTGCGGGCGTTGTCATAGTCATCGTAGAGGGTAAACAGCGCGCCATTATGACCCTGTGGTTGTTCAGGCTCATGGTCAGGGGTGCTGAAGGCAATACCGCCCTTGATAATGCTGAGAACTGATTGGGTTCTCACCTTGAGGCTGGAAAGTCCGCCGGATACTTCGACACCGCCGGCATTCCAGAACCGGGTATTCATCCGTACCAGATGGGCATAGGCGGGGCGGACAAATACCTGAATATCGACATGCTGGTTATCGGCGCTCAGGTTGTAACCGATCACTTCACCGACCTGTAAACGACGATAGTAAACCGGGCTGCCCTGAGTCACTGAATTTAGATTACTCGTACGCAAAGTAATACGCAGGCCGTCAGGGTTTTGGATCGCTGGCGGCTCTTCTTCGGCAACGTAAACCTTTTTGCTTTTTTCCGTACTTTTACCGGGTAAGAAACCGATATAGTTGCCGGAGAAAAGGGTATCCAATCCACTGATACCGGCCATGGAGACCGTTGGCTTGACCATCCAGAATTCGGCGCTGGTGGTGAGATAGGGCATCATTTGCCGACTCATCTCAATATGCACATTAACGCCTTTCAGGTCAGGCATCAGGACAAGGTCCTTGACCTTACCGACGGCCAACCCGTTATAGACGACCTGTGTCTTACCAGACTCAAGCCCTTCAGCATCCGGAAACTGGACGGTGATAATGACGCCGCCTTCCATAAAGGCGCGCCACGCCAGCCACAGGCCGATCATCAGGGCAATCAGCGGCAACAGCCATATGGTGGATAGCCGACGCTTCGGGGTAATGATATCCGGCTCCTGCAGTATGGGCTTGTCGATATCCGTCATGTGATGTGTTTTCCGTGAATGAACGTTATTTGTCGTCGGTTGTACTGACTGCCGCTTCTGGCAGTTTACTACGGGCCGGTGGTTCAATGGCATCCCACAGCAGGCGTGGGTCAAAACTGATGGCGGCCAGCATGGTCAGTACCACTACACTGGCAAAAGCCACGGCGCCAGGGCCGGCCTCGATGGTGCCAAGGCGACCAAAGCTGACCAGGGCCACCAGGATCGAAATCATGAAAATATCCAGCATGGACCAGCGTCCAATCCACTCAATAAATCGGTAGAGCTGGATATTCCTGCGAATCTGCGCCGGTTTTCCTTTCCGTACGGCAAGCAGGAGGATCACCATGCCGATCAGTTTGAACAGGGGCACCAGGATACTGGCGGTGAAGACCAGTAACGCGATCGGCACCATATCATGGCGCATCAGTTCTATGACGCCGGACATGATGGTATCCGGTGTGCCTTTGCCAAACTGACTGACGGTCATGATAGGCAGCAGGTTGGCGGGGATAAAAAGGATCGCCGCGGTAATCAGCAGGGCCCAGGTTCGCTGGATACTATTACGCCGTCGGATGTATACCGCGGCACCACAGCGGGGGCAATGGCGTACATCGCAATGGCATACGGCATGGCACTCCAGGCACTGTTGCAGGCCAAGGCGCTTCCCTGTGGTCATGGCTGATCCTCCAGCAGTTCCCAGAGGTGGTGTTCATTCAACAGGAGCGATATACCAATTTCTGAGAGCATCAAGCCGATAAAACACACCATGCCCATACCCGGATGCACACTGGCAATATCCACCAGTTTAACGATAGCCACTAGGATACCCAGGAGGTAAATCTCCAGCATCCCCCATTCACCGAGACGGTGGTAGAGACGAAACAGCGTACGGGCCATCATCAGTTGTTTACGCAGTTTGATCGCCATGATGATGAAGAACAGCGCCGCGAGTCGAATTAACGGAATGAGCATGGCGCACAGGAAGACGACAAATGCCACAAACAGGTAGCCCTCTTCATAGAGGGCGCGGACGCCGGCAAGTACCGTGTTGTGCTGTTCATCGCCCATCAGGGACAGGCTGAGAATCGGAAAAGTATTGGCTGGAATGTAAAACAGCAGCCCGGTAATGATCAGTGCCATAAGCTGGCTGAGCGAGCCATGCTTGGCATCGGCCAGGATGTGGTTACAGCGTGGACATTGCGCCCGGGTTCCCGCGACCAGTGTGGGCGGTGTCATCGCCAGGTCGCATTCCGGGCAAAGCCAGATCCGTGTCGTCACGTGATGTAAACCTTCTGCCAGCCAAGGTAACGGATGTTTATTCAATCAGAATGCCAGCATGAAAAACTGGCGTATAAAAAAGACGCGCGATAAGAAATTATCACACGACGTCTGTCAATCCATAATTACAGCATAAAACACATGGCTGCATTCGGGCTTAGGCCGGAAAGAATAGGCATTGCGGTAGGGTTGTTTACAGGATTAGCATGCAAAAGTGAGTCATTATTTCGGTTCAGGTCAGGTGTGTTGTTGCGATACAGCGTTGTTGCGAAGACTGGCTTCCTCTCGGGCAATAACCCCCAGCCTGAGACCTGTGCGGCGACAGCGCATGGAATCATAGGGTTTTCCGCAGTGCATCACCTGGGAATTATCCCATAACACGACATCACCCGTTTGCCATCGGTGGCTGTATACCTGGCACAGCGTCAGAATTTCATCGAGCAGGTTATGCCAGAACGTGCGGGCTGCAACGGGGTCGTTTTCCATACCGGTGGGGATTGCGGTATCAGAGCCCATGTAGAGCCCTTTACGGGCAATGAGTTCATGCTCGCTCACCAAGGGATGTGACTTGGATGGTGACAATTCACTGGATGGACTGAAAACCGGCGGCTGGTGGAGTAAATGAACCGGTTCCAGCTCTGCTTTTCGCTCGGGGCTGAGTTTGCGCCAGGCCTCCAGTTGATCAAGAAATTCAGTGGTGTGAGGATGGCCGTCCAGTCCTTTTTGTGGAACATCATGAACGTGAAGCATGACCACATACAGCGCATTCATCGGCAGCCCGTCTATCCGGGGGAGGGCATCCTTGTCGTGATGCCATTGGCAGGCGACATGCTCAACAGGTTTTTCTACAGGGCCTTCCGGGTTACCCAGTACCGCAACATGTTCGCTGCGAAGTGCCTGTGGCAGACGAGGATTAACAGTACCTCCCAGTATTTGATCCCCGAACGTTGCTCGTGCAAAGCACTCAAGCTCATGGGCTGTCAGATGCTGATTCCGGACAACAATCACGCCATGCTGCCAAAGAGCATGCCTCAGCTCCCGGCGCTGGTCATCGTTGAGATGATTGAGGTTGTTACCCTTGCAGACCTCAACGCCAAGGCGAGGGTGATGCTCAGTCACGTGATAATCCGTCATGATGGTATGTGTCGTGGGTGGTTGCTGGGGTGTGATATAGCTGATTTTCAGGGTGATGCAATATCGATTGCCACGGAGCTCTGTGCTTTAGGCTGCCTTGCCTGAATCGATAGCGCAGCGAGTGCACAGGTGCAAACCAGCACTATGCATGAAGCGCCCCCCAGCCAGCCATAGTGATCGCTGATTGCCTGCGCGAGGACAGGGGAAGCACTGGAAAACAGGCCTCCAACAGCCCAGGCCAGTGCAATACCGGTACAACGAATCCGTGCCGGGAAAAAATCAAACAGAAACTTAAACATGGGCGCTTCAAATGTAGCAATGCCGAGAGCGAACACCGTCATTGTGAGCATGCTGGTCAGTACACTCCCTTGCTCTGCCAGATAAAAATTCAATCCCGCACCAATCGCTGTCACCAGTAAACCCGTCGCCATGACTTTCCGGATGCCGACGCGATAGGCCAGTATTGCCATCAACGGTAGCGAGACGAACTCAATCCCCATATCCAGAGATGCAATCACATTCGCCTGACTGGGACTGAAGTAGCCCTGATTAGCGACATAACTGCACCAGAACATGTTGCCGACATACAGGGTGACGCCGGCACAGGCGCTCACCAGGATAACGGCCAGACTGCTGCGTTTATGTTGTCCGATCAGTTCACGGAGCACGGTCACCGGTGTGAGAGTCTGGGCTTTTGCCGCATCAAATACCGGTGATTCCTGCAGGCGCCGCCTGATCACGAGTGCGAGCAGGCTGGTCACACAGCTGAGAAGGAAAGGAATGCGCCAGGCCCAGTCCGGCATGATGGGCAGGCTGACCAGGGCGGTGACCAGTGCGCCAAGGGCGACGCCCAGGTTTGCCCCCCAGTTGGCCCAGGAGCCCGCCAGGCAGGGATTACCGCGCCCCTGCTCAATCATGAAAACCGCTGCATTAGTAAACTCTCCGGCGATGGCGACACCCTGTAATACGCGACAGGCCAGCAACAGCACTGGTGCCAGCAATCCGATACTGTGCCAGGTGGGGAGCAGGCCGATGCCGGTTGTCGCAAGAGCCATAATCAGGACGGACAGGGTCAGTGTTAAGCGGCGGCCATAACGGTCCCCCATGTAGCCAAAAAGAAAGCCGCCAAGAGGACGCGTCACATAGGCAATAGCAAACAGACCAAATACTGACACCATGGCGGCTGAAGGCGACTGCTCCGGAAAGAACAGCTGCGCCAGGCGTGGTGCCAGATACAGGTAGGCGGAGAATTCCAGCCATTCTGCAATGGCGCCTGTGCAAATGATAAAGACAGGGCGGTGTCGCTGGAGAGTTTTCATATCATTAATGGGACTATCGATCATGCCAACAGGCACTGGAGTGTAGTCGTTTCTCCCGACATCGCAGTGAATGGCGGCAACAGGATTTTCGACTATCAATAGGAGGGTTTATCAGGGGCTGTGCGAGCAGCCATGCGCGAAACCGTGACGGAGAGGTTGTAATGATTTATGCACAACCATGTGATCCAGATGCAGTGGTCAGTTTTAAACCCCGTTATGAAAACTTCATCGGTGGCGAATGGGTACCGCCGAAGGAGGGCCGGTATTTTACGGACACGACGCCGGTCACAGGGCAACCCGTTTGCGAAGTCCCTCGCTCCAGTAGCACAGATATTGAGCTGGCACTGGATCATGCACATCAAGCGTTTCCGGCATGGGCAGCCACGTCGGTTGTGGAGCGTGCCGGCATTTTGCTGAAAATTGCAGACAGGATTGAGCAGAACCTTGAATCCCTGGCGGTTGCCGAGAGCTGGGATAATGGCAAGCCGATCCGTGAATCCCTGGCGGCGGACTTGCCGCTGGCGGTGGATCATTTCCGCTATTTTGCCGGTTGTCTCCGTGCCCAGGAAGGCTCGCTCAGTGATATTGATGGCAGCACGGTGTCCTATCACTTTCATGAACCTGTTGGCGTTGTTGGGCAGATTATTCCCTGGAATTTCCCATTACTGATGGCGGCCTGGAAATTGACGCCAGCCCTGGCTGCCGGTTGTTGCACGGTGCTGAAGCCAGCGGAACAGACGCCGGTGACGATCCTGCTGCTGATGGAATTGATTGCGGACCTGCTTCCACCCGGCGTAGTGAATATCATCAATGGTTATGGTGAGGAAGCCGGTCAAGCCCTGGCCAGTAATCCACGTATTAATAAGTTGGCGTTTACCGGTTCCACCCCGGTGGGCAGCAAAATCCTGCACTGTGCGGCAGAGAACATCATTCCCTGCACGGTAGAACTGGGGGGGAAATCACCCAATATCTTTTTTCCGGATGTGATGGCGCAGGAAGATACGTTCATCAACAAGGTGGTTGAGGGCATGTTGATGACGTTCCTGAACCAGGGCGAAGTCTGTACCTGTCCCTCCCGGGCGCTGGTTCATGAAGCCATCTTTGATGATTTGATGGATCGCGCCATCAGTCGTGCCCGTGAGATCCGGCAGGGTAATCCGCTGGATACGGATACGATGATTGGCGCCCAGGCCAGTCAGGAGCAGTTCGATAAGGTACTCAGTTATATGAAAATTGCCCGGGATGAAGGCGCCAGCTTCCTCTTGGGCGGAGGGCAGGCGGCAATGCCGGAAGCTATGGCCAGTGGTTACTATGTCCAGCCAACCATTTTGAAAGGTGAAAACCAAATGAGGGTGTTCCAGGAGGAGATTTTCGGTCCGACGCTCGCGGTGACCACCTTCAGGGATGAGGAGGAAGCGATTGCACTCGCCAATGATTCCATCTATGGCCTCGGCGCCGGCGTCTGGACCCGTGATATCAACCGGGCACAGCATATGGGGCGTGCGATTCAGGCAGGGCGTATCTGGATCAACTGCTACCATGTCTATCCCGCCCATGCCGCCTTCGGGGGCTTCAAGAAATCCGGTGTCGGTCGGGAGGGGCATAAAATGACACTTGAGCATTATCAGCAGGTCAAAAACCTGATGGTTAGTTACGGAGCATCGCCACTGGGCTTTTTCTGACTGGGGCTGGCCTTCTGGCTAAACGGTGCTCCACTGCCGTATGATCGGATGACCGATCAGAGTGCGGAAGTAATAACAATGACAAATGGATTCTTTGCCGATAAAAACCGGCCGCTGGTGTTGGGACATCGTGGTGTACCGCTGGCGCATCAGGAGAATACGCTGGCTGGATTTCGCAAGGCCATTGAACTGGGTGTCGATGGCATTGAGCTGGATGTGTTTAAAACACGGGATGACCGCATCGTTGTTTTTCATGATGAGCAGACTGAGCGTCTGACGGGTGTTGCTGGCTCAATCACGGAGATGACCTGGGATGAAGTGTCACAGCTGCGTATCCAGCGGCGGATTGATCGGGGCGATGGCACTGTCGTTGAGTACCCTTCGGAAGAACGGATTCCACTGTTAGAGGAGGTGCTCGACGAGTGTGGCGACAGGTTGCTGATCAATATCGAGATGAAAGCCTATGCGCCCAACTGGTCACGTCGTCATACCGGCAAGGAAGTGGCTCGTGTCATCAAGGCATCGGGCAAGCAGGACAATGTCATCAGTACCTCATTTGATTTCTTCATGCTTCGTTCGCTGGAGAAGGCGCTGCCGGGAACCCATAGTGGTTTTGCCTATGATGGCGGTATGCTTGAGGGCATGGGTGACTGGCTTGATACTCTTCTTAATGCGTTACCAGAGCCGGATACCGAGTTGAGTCGCCGGGCCGGCAACCAGAATGCACTCAACCTGTTGAACCTGCTGCTGGAAACCAATGCTATAGGGCGATTTGTACATTCAACGGTTGTGGATGCGGAGCATATCCTGATCGACAGTGATACCGTCCAGAAATTTCACCAGCGTAATATGCTGGTGGGCGCGTACACCCTGTTTCCATTGGATACCCGTTACGTGGATAACCCGGATGTGGACCATGAGCAGGAAGCGCATCGGCTGGCGACACTGGGCGTGGACTGGATCGAAACTGATGACCCAGAAAGACTGCTCACCCTGTTGACCTGAAATACCGGGCTGCAGTGGCGGTTCGCCCCTTGCTGGAATAAAGGCGACGCGGTAACGTAGTCGCCTTGTCGCATAACAAGAATATAAAGATGTTGTCGTACAATTTTGCAGGCAGGGTTCGTGGGGCGTACCGTAGTTGCCTGTTGGTATGGTGCACATTGGTGTTGCTTGTTTTCTGTTTGCCCTGGCAGAAAACTCAGGCTGAGGTTCTGGTTGTTGATGAATCCATGCCTTTTCAATCGCTGGCACCTTATCTTGAGATGTACCGCACTAGTCCGTTGGGCGGTATGACAGCAGACAATATTATTGGTAATAAATCCCTGTATTTTCAGCCAGTCAGAGTCAGGCAACTGAACCTGGCTTATAGTGATGACACGGTCTGGCTAAGATTTTCCCTGCAAAACTCGTCTTCCAAACCTGCCCGTGTGTTTCTTGAATCCAGTTTTTCTCGTCTGGATCATGTGAATCTATATGCGCCATCCAATGCTGAATCATTGGTTGAGGGGAAATATCACGTGGTGCACGGAGGTGATGCGCAACCATTTGAAGAGAGGCCCTTCCATACTCGGCAGCTAACGTTCCCACTTGAAATACCCCCACAGGCGACACAAACATTTTATATTGAAGTGCAGAGCACCAGTTCACTTCATATACCTCTCTATATAGCGGGCCTTAAGACGCTTATTGAAACATCTGAATTTCGCTATACCGCAGATGGTTTGTTTTACGGAATTTGTTTGACGGTGATTCTCGCCGCATTGCTGGTATTTCTGGCGATTCGGGAACGGATTTATTTTTACTATTTCATGCATGCGGTGTTTACGACGGCTGCGATGATGGCGCTGGACGGCAGTGGTTTTCCTTTCTGGCCGGATGCATTGAAATTCCAGGAAATATCGGTAGTGGTTTTCCAGTGTCTGAATTCCATCTTTGTCATTCTGTTTGCCCGCGCTTATCTTCATTTGCCGGAATATTTGCCCCGGGCGGACCGGGTTAATCGTATCATGATCTGGTACATGCTATTGGCCATGGTGAGTTCGCCTTTCCTGCCGTACAGCATGGCGTCTTTCTCGGTAGTCATCCCCGAATTTCTTATGGTTTTCTGGGTCTTCGGTCAGGCGATGGTGCGTTCCATCCAGGGGGATCGGCCCGCCATGATCTTTACGGCAGGCTGGACACTGTTCATTTCTGTTTGCGTGTTTGTAGCAGTGGCTAATCTGGGGATTGTTCACGATTATGCGGACTCTATCTATGGCTTGAAGCTTGCCTTTGTCAGTGAATTCTTCGTCTTAATGATTGGCTTGGGGTACCGGCTTTATTTACTGGGACGGGAACAGGTTCGGAGTCGCGAACTGGCCGTGATCGCTCAGGCGGAAAGCAAAGCCAAAAGTGAGATTCTGGCAAAAATCAGCCACGAAATTCGGACGCCACTGAATGGCATTCTGGGTGTGACCGAATTAATGCGACAGACCCCCCTTAACCGGTTGCAGGAAAAGTACACAGATACGATTAACGACTCAGGTCAGTCTCTGCTGACGATCATCAACGATATCCTTGACCATACCCGCATTAATGCCGGGCGCATGGAGCTGGAAAGCCTGTCGTTTGATTTGCCTGACCTGATGAATCGTACGCTGAATCTGTTTCAGTCGGAGGCTCGGCTGCGGAATATTCGCCTGTCGTTGGAAATAGCGCCGGATGTCCCCTGCCAGGTCACCGGGGATCCGACACGACTTCGCCAGATTCTTGTGAATCTTCTGGGCAATGCCTTCAAATTTACCGACCAGGGTTCTGTTGCCGTCAAGACAAGGCTTGATCATGAAGATGAAAATGGACAACTGACGCTTTACTTTTCGGTCCGGGATACCGGTATTGGTATACCGACCAGACTGCATGAGCGCCTGTTTCAGTCGTTTGTTCAGGCGGATGCCGCGACCAACCGCCAGTACGGTGGCTCCGGGCTGGGACTTACTATCAGCAAACAACTGACAGAACTGATGGGGGGGGAGATTGGCGTCATTAGCGAACCGGGGCGCGGCAGCTGCTTCTGGTTTACCGTGAATCTGGCCACGAGTATGCCGGGTGAGAAATCTTCATTAAAGCCGCCTGGTAAGCCTGTTATCTCTCCATCAGGCAAGGGACAACGGATTCTGGTAGCGGAAGATAATAACACCAACTGGCTGGTGGTATCGGAATTCCTCAAGCAGGTTGGCCTGACGGCGTTGCACGCCCGCAACGGAAAAGAAGCGGTACAGATTTACTGTCAACAGGATCATCAGAACCAGCCAGTGTCGATGGTGCTGATGGATTGTGAAATGCCAAGCATGGATGGTTTCGAGGCTACCCGTCGTATACGCACGTACGAACGTGAACATGGTAAGCAACGTATACCGATTATTGCACTCACGGCCCATATATCCGCAGCAGCCCGGCAGGGGTGTCTTGATGCCGGCATGGATGAACATGTAGGCAAGCCTTTTAACCGTGAGCGTATTATGCAGCTGATCGGGGAGTATCTTGTCATCAGTGAAGACGCTGCAGCAGATGTTGTGCACTAAACAATAACAATAAGACTGGGAGTTAAGACTCATCATGCGCGTCAGTCAGTCGCTTTCATTGATTTTGCTGGTCTCGATGCTGGTAGCCTGTGCGACCGCTGTCGATCACTTGCCGGTGACAACAGGGACAACCGGGCAAACGGAATCACCAGAAGAACAGGTAACCGTGCAATACCTGGGCGTTGGTGGTCTGTTGATTCGCTATGGTGACACTGCCTTGTTGACTGCGCCGTCTTTCAGTAACCCTGCACTTCTTGGTTTGCCGCCGGGGCCTTTTCAACCGATAGCACCTGACCATGAGCGTATTGATACACTGATGCCTCCAGTGGACGATGTGGAGATGATTCTCGTCGGCCATGCGCATTATGACCATCTGATGGATGTTCCCAGGGTCATGCAAAAACATGCGTTAAAAGCCGATGTCTATGGCTCACAAACCATGAAGCACTCTATTGCCGGTTCTGTTTCGGAAAATCGCATTGTGGTGGTGAATGATAAGTCTGCCAAAGGGGATGATGCCGGTGAGTGGTTGTATGCGCCCAGCGGCAAACTCCGGATTATGGCCATTGAATCAGAACATGCCCCCCATGTGATGGGGATTACGTTTATGCAGGGGCGCTATGAAGAAGATCTTCCCGCTTTGCCGTGGCATTCGTTTGGTTGGAAAGAGGGGAAGACCTTTGCGTATTTGATCGATTTTCTTGATGACCAAGGTAAGCCCGTATACCGGGTGCATTACCAGGATGCTGCCAGTACAACGCCACTGGGGTTTGTACCGGAACTGGCGGCTGTGGATGAGCGTCGGGTGGATCTTGCCTTTCATTGCGTCGGTGCGTTTGAACAGGTAGACAATTATCCGGAAGGGTTGGTGACAGATTTACAGCCAAGGAACAGTATCCTGGGTCACTGGGAAGATTTCTTTGGTAATGATCCGACCGGTGATCAACAAGGTATTCGGCTGACCAGCATTGATAATTTCATTCAGCGGCTCGAAACGGTACAGGCAGACGACGCCAAATGGTATTTACCCGATACCTTCGCCGTAATGCACTTTCCTGTTAATCAGTAATCAAAAAGGGCAGGTATGACCTGCCCTTTTTGATGATGTGCCGAGACGACGAATGGATTATCAGATGGCTTCCTGATCGGATTTCAGGCGACTGGAACCATTCGGCACTTTCAATATTTCACAAAGACGCTGACGCCAGGACAAACGTTCATGCTGGGGTAGTTTTCTCAGGGTATCCTGAATTACCAGCAGCGCGGCTTCCATAACGGTATCGTCTTCAAAATGCAGCAACTCAACCTGTCGGATAATTTCTACAGCCAGCTTCACATGTTCAGGGGCATCATCGTAGGACATTGTCATCTCCGTCTCTGGCATCAGCAGTTCTGATTCAGGTATCCCTTCGGCAACGGCGGCAATGTCTTTAACAATGTCTGTAAGAGCAGGTTGGTGTGGCATGGCTTGTCCTGAGTGATTCTGTGTTGTCTGGTTTTTTTTAAATAACGTAAATAGTGTGGCTCAGGATTGACGATGCGGCCACTTGAGGGATGACTTCTACGTAATTGGGATTAGCAGTTTCAGTTCGCGGGCAATGTACTGCCGGGAATGTAAAAACCCGGGAACAGGTGAGTGCGCTCTGACTGGTTGTGTTTTCCGCTGATAATTTCAATGATCCGCTGAATTTCTTGACTGAACGGTACCGCGATCGTTGATAAATCATAAGCATGAAAACGGGCTGTGGATGTACCGTCAATGGCGAGTAGCCCGATATCTTCGGGGACGGATAATGTGGTTTGCTGTTTTATCCTGTCCAGAAAACCCATGGCGAGAATATCACTGGTGCACAGCACGGCATCCGCTAAGACCGGTTGGCCAATAATCTGTTCTGCCGTATCAAAACCCGCGTTGTAGCTATCCTCATCGGCAATGATATGCGTTGTCGCGACGCCCTGTTGCTCAAGGGAATGCAGGCATTGTGTAGCCCGTTGCCGGTTGATGGGATTGGTCATCGGGCCTGAAAGAATCTGCAGGGTGCGGTAACCGTGAGACAGCAGGATATCCGCAGCCTGTCGTCCCATATCGGTGTTGTCTGCAGAAACAAAGTGGATCGGGCTGGTATCGTCGAGATCAGTATACGGCGGTGCGATGGCAATGATCGGGCGTTTGTTCTTGCTCAGACTCAGGGCGGTTTTCTGACTGAGAACCGCGTTGGCGATCACAATCGCTTCCGCCTGGTATTGCATCGCCTGAAGCACTGAGTCGGAAATGTCTTCGTCGTTTCGTGCGGTGAACAGCATCAGTTGATAGCCCCGGGCCTGTAATGCCTGGGTGAGTGCCGTCATGAAATCCGCGTAATAGGGGTTGATGTTCAACGGACCTGTCACAAGCCCCACCAGGTGACTTTTCCGAGTATTGAGCATCTTGGCGATGATGTTGGGTTGGTAACCCAGTTCATTGGCCTTTTCCAGAACCCGTTGACGGGTTTTTTCCGAGATACTCGCGCCAGGCGTAAACGCGCGGGAGACAGTAGCGGTAGAAACTCCAAGGGCCTTGGCAACATCGTGAACCGACAGTGAAGACGAAGCGGATTTGGCTGGCATGGTGGCAATTTGTCGTGTGTCGTTCATGTCCGGATCGGTTTCACAGGCTGGCGTGACAGGCGCCACCCCGGTTCGGGGTGGCGAAAGGCTGGGGATTATAGCGTGTAAACGCGGCGTTTTAACCGGTCGAAGATATCCACTCCCATCTGCATGAGGATGTCGATGATATCGAGCATGACCCAGTTTTCGACCAGCAAGTCGCCTTCACGGCGATAAAGGTCGGCGCAGCGCATCACGATATGCTTGCCAGTGGCCGGCATGCCGAGCCAGTCAGGACCGGTATGGGTGGCGGTCAGGCCGGCCCAGCCGATATAGGCGCAGTATTTACCTTCGGCAAAGAAGGCGCGGTCGCTTTCGTCTTCAACCGTGGTGCGATCGGGAACGGCTTTCAGGAACGGCTGCTGGTGGTAGGTTTCAAAACCACGAATACCACGCATGGAACCGATGCCGCAGGGACCGTACCACATGAAATCCTTGTCGAAGTAGCGCTCCAGACCCATCTTGCCCATGCCCTGATCTTCGAAGGACTCCAGACCTTTCCAGATCATGTCGTACACCACCTGGAAGGATTTTTGGGTGGCTGTTTCATCGGCCTGTTCCATGATGACGCCATCGTTGGTGGCCGGTCCCGGAATCAGGATTTCCGGCGCCAGGGCGGGCACAAAGCGAAGTCCGGCCTGGCGCATCAGGTCCAGGATATCAATCAGGGTAAAGGTCTGGGCAATCTTGCCTTCGACCACTTTGTTGAATTCGATGTAGCGAATCCAGACCGAGCCCTGGGTGGCGGGAATATCCAGCCAGTCGTTCTTGAAGGTACCCACATAGTTACCGGAAGAGATGACCCAGTCACGGTCAGCGAACTGGGGATCGTTGCCGGCGAAATGCATGTAGACGTCTTTTTCCAGATCTGGAAATGCTGCTACAAAAGGCTTCCAGAAGGTTTCCAGCAGAGCGTCGCGTCCTTCCAGTTCGTTGAAAGGCTGCGGACCTTTCCAGTCAACATCGGGATGGTAGTAGCGGTTGACGATGTCGCCGATAGTGTCCGCTGTTGCACCATGGATACTCTCATTGAAATCCATGATGATTTTTTTGTTTTCAGTATGAATCGTGCTCATCAGTGTTCTCACTCTGAGGATGAAAAACGCAATGGTTCGATGTCGTTTTGTGGGGTGGGCCGTTGGACGGCCTCACCATCAGGCGTATTTGAGTTTTTCCTTTTTGTCTTCAGCCTGTTTCTTAACCAGGGTTTCCGGCAGGAAGAACCAGAGCACGGCGCCCAGCACCACGACGGTCATGGAAATGAAGAAAATGGTCTTCATGCTGCCTCCCGCCAGTGCGGTCAGTAAGGGCGCGAGGGTGGCCAGCAGAATCTTGCCGCCATTGAAGGAAATGCCTGAAGAGAGTGTCCGGAATTTCTCCGGGAACAGTTCGGCATAGTAAGCGCCCCAGGCGCCGGAGAAGCCAAACATTAAACCGGTCATAAAGGAAAGGACGTAGAACAGCGTGACACTGCTGGCATTGAGCTGGTTGAAGACAAAAATGCAGGCACCGGTCAGCGCCATCCCGACCAGCGGCACGCGACGGCCGAACTTATCGGAAATGTAGCCCCAGAAGTTGTAACCAATCAGCTGTCCGATACCCTGTACGCTGTAGATCCCACCGGCGGTGGCGGCGGTCATGCCCAGTACCGTGGTGAGGTAGGTGGTTGCGTTGTTGGTGTAAAGGGCATACGCAATAAAGTTGGCGCCGGACAGCAGGATCGCGCCCAGACCAATGAAGAAGTACTTGCCCTTGTACATCTCGATGTAGCTGATCTTCTTGTTTTCCTTTGCGGCTTCCTCGCGCAGCTTTTTCATATGGCTGGCATCATCCGGCACCAGGAAATACATCAGGATGACACCGAGCACTGGCGGGATAACCGCAGTCATGACCAGGAGCTTCCAGTTGGCATCGCCCAGCAGGCCGTAGAGCTGGCCGGAGAACATGATGGCCACCGAGAAAGTACTGGTGCAGATGGCCGCCAGTTTGCCCCGGTATTTTTGTGGGAACAGGTCGGCAACCAGCGGAATCGCGGTACCGAAGACACCGCCCAGCGCCAGGCCAGTGGCCAGACGACCGGCCATCCACAACAACTGGCTGGACGGATTGATCAGTGGCAGGAATGTCATGGAGGAAAAGAGTAGGGCAATACCCATCAATGTCCGCTTTTTGCCAAAGCGGGTCGCTAGCATGCCACAGATGATGGTGCCGGGTACGGTACCGTAGGAGAGCATGGAGTAAATGGATTCCGCCTGGGTCAGGGAGAAACCGTACTCACTGAGCAGTGTCGGCCGGACGAAAATGTCGACCATCCAGTTATAACAGTAAAAGAAGTAGACAAGCAGAATGGACAAAAAGGCCGCGATTCGGCGGCCCATACTGAAGTCAGGCCCCAGTACGGTGGTTTCCTGATCGACCTTGGTATTCATGGATTGTGATCCCGCACGTTTTTATCAATAGTTGCCCGGTATCTGGTCTGGATTGGGCACCCACCCGTCGATGGGTGCCCAATGGATCAGGCTGCAGACTCGGCGGCTTTCTTTTCTTCCTGGAGTCGGTGTGCTTCGATCTGTTTCATCACATCCAGGGCGTCAAAGGTGAGCCACTCTTCCAGGATGACGCCGTCGCGTACCTTGTACTGACTGATACCCAGAATCTCTGCCAGCGCATTGGAAGGCGCGCCGAAGAAGCCAATGCCTTCGTGCAGGCCCAGTACCCGCCAGCGCAGGGAAACATCCCAGTCTTTTTCGCCGCCGGTCTGGTTACAGGTGACGCGCTCAACCTGCACCCGTGCATTCGGGAAGGAGGCAAAGAAGCTCACCAGCCAGCCGCGAATAGAATGGGAACCGGTCAGCTCCTTGTTGCAGATGGTGTGCAGTACGGCGTTGTCGGCGTAGTAATCGGTCAGGTGGTTGAAGTAACGGGATCCCCAGACGCGGCTCATCATTTCCTGCATGAAATCACCAATGTCGAAGCCGCTGTGCTTACGCTGGTAGATGGTGGGCAGGAACTGGCCTTCACGGTTTTCGGGCAGGCCGAAGGTCTGGGTGGGTTTGGTACCCTGGGCCATCTTGCGGGCTACGGCGACCGGGTCCAGTCCCATCTGTTTGACAATGTGCAGGTTGTCGCGCACCAGCCACTCCTCAACAATCCGGTTCTTGTAACACTTGCAGTCAGCCACGGTGCGGAAGGACAGGGCTTTTCCGGTAGCCGGACCGAAGCTGCTGTCGCCCATGTTGGTGGCGGTGGAGTGGATGCGGTGAGAGGAGTAGAACGTCTGGTCATTGTCTTCAGACCAGACCACGTTCTCGGCAATCAGACGACGATCCGGGAAAGCGTGCAGCGCCTGCAGCGTGCCGGAGATGACCGGGTTCAGACCCTGGAAGGTGCTGGATCCGAAGTGTACGACACAGTCATTGTGATAGGTTTCGTAGATGACGCCGATGCCTTTTTCTTCCCAGATCTTGTGGGTGATACGCAGGATGTAGTCGACAAAATCCCGGTATTTATCATCAAACCCATCCATCTTCTGGCGAGGTCTCGGGAAGGCATCCATTTCGTTGTGATCATGGTGATACAGCGGGATAACTTTGGAACTGTCGCCAAAAAACACAATAGGATCGGTTGCAGGTGCTGCAGTGGCCTTGGTGATGGAGACGGTATCGGCCTTGGCGCTTTTCTGTTCTGACATGATGACTAACTCCGTTTTTTCCTGTAATGCTGTTTTTGTAAACGTTTACATTGCGGTTTAAAAATTATGTGACTCAAGGTCACAATGGTTTTGTAAACGTTTACATTTTGTGTTCAAAAAAATAAGACGATTTTGTCTTACCTATGGCGGGTGACTGAGTATTCAGATAAAAGAAACAATTAACTGACAGTGTTTTACATAACATCACCAGCCTCTGGATACCCAGGATGAATACATCCCGCTTAAACATTTTTTGCTGTTTTGATTCTTTTTTTCGAACCCTGTTGTTTATTTATTCTGCAGCCATGTAACCAGATAAATTTCATGCAAGTTATGATTTGGCTCAATAAAAAAGCCGCTAACACCGTAGTCAGTTGTTAAGTCGATTAAAACAAAAAGAAAAAACGAGGTTATTCATAGAGTTAACATCAACTAGGCATAATCAATACTTTAAAAAAAGTGTGTGTGCCATGAAGATGACAAATTGATGTATGCCAATAAATTTTCAGATGATTATCGTTAGGCTGAACCCCGTTTCAAAAAGAAAGGCTGGGGACGTCATGTATCACTGATAGGGACTCGCAGACATTTCCTGATTCGTGTCTTGCCAGATCCGTTCCGTGAACCACTGCGGCGGGTCATAACACTTGATATGGCAAAGGCTTTGTTCAGCTGTACAGGGTTCAACCGGTATGGTAACAGGCTCCAGTTTTCTGGTGATGGCAATTTATCTTTTTGCCACATTGTTGATAAGTTTTCTGGTAAACCGAAGAAAAGAAACACGTGGTGATTTTGCCACGGGAGGTCGCCAGTTTGGCTGGGTAACTGCCGGAATTTCAATCCTGGCAACCTATATAAGCGCGATGACATTTGTTGGCATGCCGGGCTGGATTTACCAGGAAGGTATGCAAGCGCTGATTATTCACCTGAATTATCCCATCGTTGTATTCTTCACTGTTGTTTTCTTTATCCCGGTTTTTTATAAACTGGGGCTTACCTCCATCTATGAATACCTTGAACATCGGTTTGGTGTAAAAGTCAGAACCATCAACGCGATTGTTTTTATCATTGTCCGCTGTATTTCCGCCGGCATTATTCTCTATACCGTGTCGTTGATTCTGGTGATGGTGATCCCCATCTCAATAGAAGAAGCGATTATCTATATCAGCATATTCACCGCTTTCTATACTTATTGTGGCGGCATCTCTACGGTTATCTGGACGGATGTGATGCAATCGGTGGTGCTGTTACTGGGCAGTGTTGCCGTCCTGGTTTGCCTGTTACTGCAGATGCCTGATAGTAACCTGCTGGCAGTTGTACCGGACAAGTTGGAAATCATCAATCCATCATTCGACTTTACCAACGATACGACGCTATGGAGTGGATTGATTGCGGTAACGTTCCTGCATTTGAGTGTCTATGGTTCCAATCAGCTGATTATCCAGCGTACCCTGGCAACGCGATCCGTTCATCTGGCGCAGAAATCCATGCTGATCTGTGGTTATGGGGCATTTTTCGTTTATGCCTTTTTTAGCCTGGTAGGGATTTTGCTGTTTGTGTTTTATGGCGGCGAAGCGTTTACCAACAGTAATAACATTATTCTGGATTTTGTTTTTCATCATACCAATCCCGTGATTGTCGGGCTGGTGATGTCGGCCTTGATGGCGGCGGCTATGTCGTCACTTGATTCCACTTACAACTCCATGGCGACAGTTGCCACGGTGGATATCTATCGTCGTTTTATCAAACCCGATGCCGAAGCGACACACTATGAAGCCATGGCGCGACGACTGAGTATCAGTTGTTCGGTGCTGGTTATCGTTCCCGCCATACTGGCGATATCCAACGAATCGGTGCTGAAGAGTATTGCTAGCTTGGTATCTATTTTTGTGGGGATTCAGTTGGGTTCTTTTGTATTGGGCCTGATCTCCCGAACCGCTAACGAAACCGGTGCTGTTGTTGCCAGTGTGATAAGTATGCTGGTTATTGCCGGGTGCTGGCTGACGGAGATTGCCTGGCCCTGGTATGCGCCCATCGGAACCGTGGTTTTTATTGTTGTCGGGTATGGTGTCAGCCAGTGTTACGGGAGCTTGTCGACAGAGCAGCAAACATTTGTGGATCAGCAAAAACTGCTATACCAACGGCCTGCGCTATCTCATTACCTGTTGCTGGTTTTTGCTCTGGTTACAGTCATCAGTTGTCTTTACCTGCCGGATATCCTGTTAACGGTGATAAGTTAATATGCATGGCAGTGGGATTTTATTGCGACTTGCCGATGGTTCGTATTCGTTAACGTGTTATATCAATCGTACTGTCTAACTCTATCAAAGTTCCCAGCTCCCAGTAGCACTGAGTGAATCCCCGGCTTTTGAAAGCATGATTGGTATTAACCGGCCAATAAACGAATAATAAAAAACCCGGGTAATCTATGATTACCCGGGTTTTTGTATCAATGGATTAAGCACGTTTTTAGTGCACTTCACCATTCTGGACAGGCATGGCGCCAGTGTCGTTCATTTCCCAACCATGGCCATTGAAGGCATCGATACCTAACTGTTTCATCACGTATGGGAAATCAACCATGACGTAGTTATCAACAATCTTGCCGTCGACCACTTTCCAGAAGTCCATGTAGCGAATCTCGACACGTTTGCCGGTGGGGGCAACGCCCATGAAGGGACCACTGTGAATGGCCTCCTGGCGACCGAAAGCGGCGCACCATTCGCCCTGGGTAATGCGGGCTTCATCGAAGCAGACCTTGTCGGAGAAAGCCGCCTGGAAAGGGCGCTGCCAGTTATCCTGGAACTCTTTCAGGCCCTTCTTGAAACCGCAGCCGGCGTTGCCGATCCAGCGGAAGGACTGGCTGAAGAACCGATCCATATGGTCAATGTCATGGTCGTTCAGACCGTCAACCATGGCATTGATGACGCCCAGTGTTTCTTCGGTTTTGCTGAGGTCGTTGTCTTTGGTCAGTACAGCCTGTTCAGGACGTGAACCTTTCATGATGCGTTACCTTTCCTGTCAGAGGATCGTTTTGGAAGACAGAGTTATGGTAAGGACAGGCCTGAAGAAAAGGCATGGAGGAAACTGGCCGGTATATGTAGATTTGCACCAAATATTCAATGAAAGGCTGCGCTGGTTGGGTACATTTTCAATGCCTCACGGGTACTGAATCGATATTGGCTGGGAGATTCTCCAATCGCCTCACGAAAGGTTTTACTGAAGTGGAACTGGTCGCAGAAGCCGGTGTCCTGTGCAATCTGGGCCAGATTGTCGTGAGAATAAACCAGTTTGGCCATGGCGCATTCAAGCCGTTTGCTTTTGATGTACTGAACAGGTAGTTGTCCGGTGGCTTTTTTAAACGTGCGTGTAAATGTGTTTCGGCTCATGGCACAGGCTTTAGCCATTGCTTCCACCGTTATACCAACCAGATCCTCTTCCAGTAGCTGTATGGCGGTGGACAGGCGATTGAGTGCCATGTAATCCAATGCATCTAGCTGCGGCGTTGGCGACAGGTTTAAGAGATCATGGAACAACATATACCGATAACCGGATTGCAGAACGCTTTGTTTCAGGTCCGGACGCCTTTCATAGTCACGCATCGCCAACGTTAGATGATGCAGACTGGCTTTCAGAGAGCTTCCCCGATGGCGGTTGACAACCTGCGGCAAATCAAGCATCGCCAGGATATCTAGACTGTTAAAAAGCGAGTAACGAACGTGGATACCATCAATGACCGTGGGCGAATCAACCGTCAGTCTGTGTTTGACGCCAGCGGGAATCAGCATGATTTCATCGGGACCGGCCTGCAAATAGCTGCGACCGGATGATGCACTGAGTTCGCAGGTGTAGCGGCCTGAATGTACGCTCAGAATCACCCAGAAGGGTAGGATGCGCCAATCGGTTGTGACACAATAATCGGTACGGTTTTCATGCCAGTAAATCGTACTTCCCAGAGCTTTTTCGATGATATCAACCAGGGTGTCATTCAAACGACGCATTGTATGGTCTGACCTGCAGTAAGCGACTGATCCATTGCGGATGGTAATACAGCGTCGTTGAAATCCTTTGATACGTATCATGAACCGGAACGACTTGGCGATTGCGGTTCATGCAGCACTTTTCAGAACAACTGGTTAGACTGATAGATATGCATCTGCTCCGTCCTGAAATACCGGGCGTTGAGACGAAAGGAATCAAAGCGTAAAGGAGCCGGGAATGTTGCTTTTCAGTCGTTATCTGGCGCTGGCATTTGCCTGGGTGCTGGGTATTGGCGAAACCTTCGTGTTTGTCACTACCGATAAATACTGGCCGTTGACTTTCGATGACTACATCGCAGTCGCATTCATGCTGCTGGTGGCCAGAATGGCGCGTAATGAACTCAGCATTGTGCTGTTGCCGGTTGGCTGGGCGTTTGTTGTGGGGAACTTCTACGCAATGCTGTTCATGCGACTTGAGACCAGTTTCAACAGCAGTGAACGGCTGGATGTCATCACGGTGGCGCTGGGGGTTGGTTTTGTCGGGTTATTGACGTCGATTATTGCCTGCGTACAACTGATGCGTAAATATACGGCGCAGGCTGACGAAAACGGCATTCTCTGATAACACCGAATAACCGCTGTCATTGTGCAGTTGAATAGGGAAGATGCTCTGAAAACTGTTGGTAAAGCGTATTTCACTTACTGTCAGACAATGGCACAGTAAAGCTCGGGTGGGTATAACCCTTCAGGAAGTCCCTGTTCGGGCGATGTATAACCATTACACAACCTGACCGTTCATCGTATTTCTTTCCCCCGTGGATTTTGGGGCACTTACGCTTTAAACGCAGTCGCATCAATGAATAATACGCATTCTATGTCTGGCAGGGATAAGCAGTTACTCATACTTGTTTTGGGGATCCTGACCTGTCTGGGGCCACTGGCCATTGATCTTTATCTGCCAGCCATGCCCGCCATTGCCGAGAGCATGAACGAACCTCTGGGTAGCATCCAGCTGACGCTGAGCGCTTATACGCTGGGCTTTGCCCTGGGGCAGTTAATTTTTGGCCCGTTGGCCGATCGTTTCGGGCGGCTCCGGGTCATGGTGCCCGGCCTGGTGTTTTATATCGGCACGACCTTGCTTTCAGCCTTCACCAATACGGCCAATGAACTCATCGTAGCCCGTATCCTGCAGGCCATGTCCGGGGCTGCTGTGATGGTCACGATTCCCGCCATGGTGCGTGACATGTTTGACCGGGAAGACTGCGCACGGATCATGTCTTCGATACTGCTGGTGATGACCGTGGCGCCGTTGATTGCGCCGCTGCTGGGCGGACAACTGTTGCTGTTAGGCGGTTGGCGTTCGCTCTTTATTACTCTGGCTCTGTTTGGATGCGCGGCGTTGGTGCTGGCGTTGTTTATGTTGAAAGAGTCTCTGCCGGAAGAACACCGCCAGGCGCTTACGGCAAAACAACTGACCCGCAATTACCTGTCTGTGATTACCCACCGCAATGCCATGGGATGTATTCTGGGTCATGCCTTTTTCTTTGGTGGACTGTTTGCATTTATCAGTGCATCACCGTTCGTTTATATCCAGCTCTATGGCATAGCGCCTGAATATTATGGTTTTCTTTTTGCCGCCAACATCGTTGCAATGGGAACCTGCAATATCATCAATATGCGTCTGATCGGACGTTTCCCACTGCTGAATATGTTGCGTTGTGGAACTGCATTTGCCGCTTTGTCAGGTTTGGTGCTGTTATTCATGGCCATGACGGGTGCCGGTGGTCTTTGGGGTATCGTGATCCCCGTTGTTTTGAATGTCGGCATGCTTGGGTTCACAGGCCCTAACTCTAATGCTTTGGCCCTGTCTTATTTTCCTGGCATTGCAGGCACAGCCAATGCGGCTGCAGGGATTCTGCGTTTTGGTATCGGTGGTATTACGGCAGGGCTTGCCGGGATGTTCCACAATGGCACCGCGGTTCCTATGGCTGCGCTGATTGCGGGTTGCGGATTATGTTCGGTTCTGTCATTGATGCTGGTGAGAGAACGGCAGGTTATCAACAGAGAGCCCATTAATGATGAGCATCATGATGAACCGCCCCGTGCAGCTGCCTGAAATCTGGCACTACAAAGCGATGGTTTTGCTTATTCAATAGCGCTTGAAACCAGCTTTAAACCGATAATCCCGGCGACAATCAAAAGAATGCAGAAAATGCGCAGGATATCCCGGGATTCGCCCAGAAAGAGCATGCCAAAGGTCGCGACACCAACAGCACCTATACCCGTCCACACCGCGTAAGCGGTCCCCATGGGCAGCTTCTGCAGGGCCAGCGCCATGAAGTAGAAGCTTATAATAATGGCTGCCACTGTACCGGCCGTCGGCAGTAACCGTGTAAACCCCTCGGTATATTTCAGGCCCACGGCCCATACGCATTCAAACAAGCCGGCAATGGCGATATATAACCAGTACTTCACGTCAGCTACCCTTTATTCCACTCTCAGCCTTCTAACGAACCGGATGAAACCAACCGTGTTCTTTTCATCAGCGATTGCAGTTTAGACAGAAAAAGGGATGGGGAGTTTCAGGAGAAAAAGGGCGTATGACAAAGGGGATAGGCCGGGCATAGTGCCCGACCCAAAAGCTATTACTCTTCGTGAGCGTGTGCTTCTTCGTGGCCGTGGTTGCAACTTTCACCGTGGATGTGGCCGTGTTCCAGCTCATCCTTGGTGGCGTCGCGAACTTCGACGACTTCCACGTCAAAGTGCAGGGTTTCACCGGCCAGCGGCGCATTAGCGTCAACGACAACAGTCTCTTCTGTCACAGCAGTGACGGTCACGATCTGTGGACCAAAGGGCCCTTCTGCGTGGAACTGCATGCCGGGCTCAATAGTTTCGATACCTGCGAAAGCCTCCATGGGGACTTCCTGCACCAGGTTCTCATCGTATTCGCCGTAAGCTTCGGCGGGTTCAACGGTTACCTGCAGCTTGTCGCCCGCTTTTTTGCCAACCAGGGCGTTTTCCAGGCCTTCAATGATATTGCCGGCGCCGTGCAGGTAGGCCAGGGGAGGATGACCTGCGGAGCTGTCCAGGACTTCGCCTTGATCATTTTTCAGGGTGTAGTGGATCAGTACCGCTTTCTGCTCGGAAATTGTCATCAGATAACCTTAGGGAATTTATGGCAGGTGAGGGTTTCCATGCTAACGAACTTTAGGGTTCGGGAACAGGAAAAAGGTAAGAATTGGGGAAGAAATCAAGAAGGCCTGCAGCCGGGCGCTGCAGGCCTTATGAGGATTAGCCGATCAGGGCGGCAGTATCCTGAGCGATCATCAGCTCTTCGTTGGTCGCAACCACCATGGCAACGGTGCTGCCTTCGTTGGTGATAACGCCTTCGTTGCCGAAACGGAACTTCTCGTTCAGTTCGTCGCTCATGTCGAAGCCGAATACGCCCATCAGCTCCAGAACCTTCTTACGGATCAGGTCGGAGTTTTCACCGATACCACCGGTGAACGCCAGTGCGTCGATACGGCCCAGGGCAACAGCCAGACCGGCCAGCTGCTTGGCCAGAACGTAGCAGAATACGTCCAGCGCCAGCTGTGCACGACGGTTGCCTTCAGCAGCCGCTTCTTCGATGGCACGGCAGTCGTTGCTCAGACCGGAAATACCCAGCAGACCGGACTTCTTGTTCAGAATGTCGGTGATTTCTTCCAGGGTGTAACCGTAGGTCTTGTTCAGGAAGCTGAATACGTTCGGATCCAGGCTGCCGGAACGGGTGCCCATGACCAGGCCTTCCAGCGGGGTCAGGCCCATGGTGGTATCAACGGATTCACCGTTCAGGACGGCCGCGGCGCTGGCGCCGTTACCCAGGTGAGCGACCAGGATAGCGCTGTTGTTCAGGTCCAGACCCAGCATTTCAGCAGCGCGGGCGCTGACGTAGCGGTAGCTGGTGCCGTGCATGCCGTAACGACGCAGGCCCTGCTCTTCGTAGTACTCGTAAGGTACGGCGTAGATGTAGGCGCGCTCAGGCATGGTCTGGTGGAATGCGGTGTCGAATACAGTGGCTTGCTTCAGGCCGGGGAAGTATTCGATGGCAGCGCGGATACCGACCAGGTGAGCCGGGTTGTGCAGCGGTGCCAGGTGGATGCAGTCTTCGATGCCCTGAACCACTTCGTCAGTGATGATGCAGGATTCTTTGAAGGTCTCACCACCGTGAACCACGCGGTGGCCGATGCCGCCGATGGTGTCGAACAGGTTGGTTTCTTTCAGGACTTCCAACAGCTTGCCAAAGACTTCGAAGTGACCGGCAGCCGGCATTTCGACCATGTCTTTGTTGCCCTGGAACTTCCAGCGGACAAAAGCTTCCGGAGTGGACAGACGCTCAGCAACACCGCTGATTTTCTCGTCACCGTTCTGTGGGTTGATCACTGCAAACTTCAGTGAAGAGCTGCCGCAGTTGATGATCAGGATGTTTTCTTGGGTCATGGGGCTTCCGTTTAGGCTGGTTTTACTCAGTAACTGAGGGCCTCAAGTGGGTGAGGCCGACATCAAAAACGCGCGCAAAGTATCAATTGCAGTTTAGTCGGGTCAATCCGTATATGTGCGGGAGCAGGCAATAACCCGGTTTTTTGTCCGGCAATATGCCTGATATGGCTGGCGATGCCTTTCGTCCAGTACGGATTAGCGTTTGGATACCTATGCCGTATGATTAGACCCCCTTATGCCTGATTGGTTGCCGTTGTGTACGCCAGGTCTTTGTTAATGGTGAGTGTGCCTGTCTGATGATGCATTCTGACATCCTGGTGACAATCGTGATTTCGCTGGCGATCCATGCCGCGATTGTCGGCTTTGTTGGAAAGCCTGAAACCCGTCTGGATATGCTGGCGTTGCCCAAGGGTGGGCAGACCTTGCAGGTGAATGTCACCCTGGCGAGCCCACCAAAACCGAAGACCGAGCCGGCGAAGGACGACCAAAACAAACCCTCTGAAGAGCCGGAACCACAAGCGGTTAAAAAAACGGAGTCTGTCGTAACGACACACGGTGAATCACCCAATAAAACGGTTGTAAAAACCGAAGAGGATCGCCCCAAACCGGTCAGCAAACCCAAACCGCCAGAGCCTGAAAAGCAACCTGAGACATTGCCACCAGAAAAACGGGTAGCAAAAAAGGAAACCGCAGAATCCCAGCAGCCTGTTACGGAAGCGTCAAAGGGGAATACTGCCCAGGATATGAACCGTACCGCTGATGTCGCCGGTTTGACTGACCAGCGTCCCCTGGTGTCGGAGCCTCTGTTTAACGGTGCCCAACGTAAGCCAGCCTACCCTTACCAGGCGCGCAAGCGCGGACAGCAGGGAACGGTGTTGCTGGAGGTTTTCCTGGATAACCGGGGACATATTGAATCTGTCACCCTGGTGGATTCTTCCGGCTTCAGCCTGCTGGATCGTGCTGCAGAAAAAGCTGTGCGAGGATGGTCATTCCGGCCGTTGGTGCGTGACGGCGTGTCTCTGGCCTGTCGTGTACGCGTACCGGTGGTCTTCAGGTTGGATGCATAATCCATTTTGGTCATTTCGCACACGTTATAGCGCTGCTGCGTAACCAACCATTTATTCACACAGTCCTCCCGATTATCAAAAAGCCCCGGCAAGTTGAATGGGTTGGCTATCTTTGATGCTGCCATGATTATCGTGATAACAGGGGCCTGATGCCTGTCTGCATGCTTGCGGTAATTCCATCACTTCAGGTCGGGGACTTTGAATGGGCGCAGTGACCGGGCATTTCGCGTTGTACGCTACTGATACCAGGGGCGCCAGGCGGGCGATAGAGCTTGAACGCCATCTTGATCAGGCAGATCTGTTTGTCGACAGGAATGTCAGCGTCTCACTGCCTGATTTTGCCTGCCTGTTTCAGCGCTCTGTTCAGGATTTACTGAGTACCAACCTTGATCACTACGAATGCCATATCGTGTTTCTGCGTTCCGGGCAGAGCTGGTGGCAGATGGCGGGATTTTTCCCTTCCAATAATGACTATCATCGTGTGCTGGTGATGGTTGTCGATGAACTGGCGGGTGTTTGTTTGCCAGTATACGGCGGACATGAAGCTGGCCGTCAACATCAGCTGACTGAGCAGGTGGCCTGGATGCTGGGCGTACAGTCGGTACTGTCTTTGCCTGGCTCACCGGGGGATATTTGGCAATTTTTGCTGACGTTGGGACTGCGTCATGGCTGGGTGCTTGAACCTGCCTCATACGCGGCTTTTCAGTGTGTGGTGACAGCGTTGTGTCAGAAACAGTCGGTGGCCTGGGTGCAATCATCAGGTCGTTTGCCCTGTTTGCCGAAAGTAAGGGGCTGGTCAGACTGCCTGGTACATCACGCGTCCTTGGAGACTGTTAATCCTGACGCTTATAACGCACTGGTGCTGGTATCGGATCAACAGATAACAGATACGATGCACACGAAATATCAGGACAAGGTGGTTGTCTGGCGCCCCAAGAGCCTGGTTGTCGGCGTCTGGTGCCACCGTGATACCCCACTGGAAGTGGTCGGACAGGGTTTAGTGCAGTTTCTTGATGATAATGGTCTGTCGATTGACAGCGTACGTTACCTGGCGGGGCTGGATTTACAGCGCCATCATCCTGCCTTGAATGATTTCGGGATCATTCACGATATTCCCCTCCTGACATACGGTATTGATGAACTGTTGACTGCTGACCGCAGTCGCTCAGTTATTCAGGTAAAAGGCTTGTGGGAAAACGGTCGTTTTTCTGTCGCAGAAGCCGCTGCCCGCCACTGCAGTGGTGCATCGACGGTTCTGATACCGGAATCCACTTTTTGCCTGCAGGCCGGAGGGCCATCGGTGAAAATGGTTATCTGCAGAATTCCTGATAGCCATGGGCTGGCTGCGCTTACCGATTCTCAGGATAAGAAAAAAACAGTAATGGACGGGGTGGTCCGTGATCAAATTGTGGTTTGTAGTGGTAGCCACTGCTCGCGGGCTGGCAGTTGCCATTGGCTCGCGGATCGTGTTCGTCGGCTTGCCAGGGAAATGAAGCTGGATCAGGGCGAACGGCAGATACAGGTTGCTGCCAGTGTCTGTTGTATTGCCTGCCGGTACAAGAATTCTGCCGTGATTCATGAATCCCTGGCTGAGAATGAACATCCAGTGAATGACGGTGTGCGACTGCGCGGTGTACAGAGCCTTTCGTCGTCGCAGTGGCAGAAGATTCTCAGGGCTGTCAAACAACGCAGGCCGCTGAGAAACCTGCTGGCCTCCAGCCAGCTGGTGCCTACAGGGGGAGAGTGAACTGAATCGGCTTTTTCCGGTCTAATAATTACCAGGCCCGTTATAGAGCGTTCGAATTGGTAAATATACGTATCATGCTGTGGTAATTGTCCTCATCTTCAGGGAAAATGCCCTTCCGTATCGTCAATTCAGCCTCGAAGGATGAGTGCCTGGATGAAGGCCCTGATACCAATGAATTCAACTGTCAGGGAAAACAGCTGGCTCCGGATAAAAACCCTTGGGGACGGGGCGGCCTTCAGCACCTGGATAAACGCCAGAAGTGAGAGACAATAAACGTGAGTGCCAAGACTGATACCCTTGACCTGACCCCCTACGGCATTACCGGCGCCGTCGAGATCCTGCGAAACCCTTCCTACGACCTGCTTTATGAAGAAGAGACCCGTGACGACCTGGACGGTTATGAACGCGGTGTGGTCACTGAATCCGGCTCGGTGGCCGTGGATACCGGTATCTTTACCGGCCGATCACCGAAAGATAAGTACATTGTCCGTGATGAAACGACCCGGGATACGCTCTGGTGGGCTGACCAGGGACGCAACGATAACAAGCCCATCGATCAATCCGTCTGGAATGACCTGAAAGGCGTGGTCACACAGCAGTTATCCGGCAAGCGGCTGTTCGTTGTTGATGCTTATTGTGGCGCGAATCCGGATACCCGTCTCTGTGTCCGCTTCATTACCGAAGTGGCCTGGCAGGCACACTTTGTCACGAATATGTTTATCCGGCCTTCTGCCGAGGAACTGAAAACGTTCGAGCCTGACTTTATCGTCATGAACGGCGCCAAAACCACGAATCCGGACTGGCAGGCGCAGGGACTGAATTCCGAGAACTTTGTCGCATTCAACCTGACCGAGCGCATGCAGCTGATTGGCGGTACCTGGTACGGCGGTGAAATGAAGAAAGGGTTGTTCTCCGTCATGAACTACCTGCTACCGTTGAAAGGTATTGCTTCCATGCATTGCTCTGCCAATATCGGTAAAGAAGGTGATGTGGCCGTCTTTTTTGGTTTATCCGGTACGGGTAAAACGACGCTTTCCACTGACCCGAACCGGGAACTGATCGGCGATGATGAGCACGGCTGGGATGATGATGGTGTGTTCAATTTCGAAGGAGGTTGTTACGCCAAGTGCATCAACCTGAGTCAGGAAAACGAACCCGATATTTACAATGCTATTCGTCGCGATGCCCTGCTGGAAAATGTCGCTGTTGATGCGGAAGGCACGATTGATTACGACGATGGCAGCAAGACAGAAAATACACGGGTGTCTTACCCGATCTACCATATTGAGAATATCGTCAAACCGGTCTCTCGTGGTGGCCATGCGACACGGGTTATCTTCCTGACAGCCGATGCCTTCGGGGTGTTGCCACCGGTTTCCAGGCTGACGCCAGAACAAACCCAGTATCACTTCCTGTCCGGCTACACCTCGAAGTTGGCGGGCACTGAGCGTGGCATCACTGAACCGACACCGACGTTCTCTGCGGCCTTTGGCGCGGCTTTCCTGATGCTGCACCCGACGCAATACGCTCAGACACTGGTCAAGCGGATGCAGGATTCAGGCGCGACCGCTTACCTGGTTAACACCGGTTGGAATGGTACCGGCAAGCGCATTTCCATCAAGGCGACACGGGCGATCATTGATGCGATTCTGAACGGTTCCATTGATGAGGCCGATACCCTGATGCTGCCGTATTTCAATCTGGAAGTACCGGTTGATGTACCGGGTGTTGACGATGTTTCCATCCTGGATCCGCGTAATACCTATGACGATCCCGCTGTCTGGGAGCGTCGTGCGCAGGACCTGGCGGCGCGTTTTGTGAAGAACTTCGCACAATACACCGATAATGAGGCCGGAAAGGCGCTGATTGCGGCAGGTCCGCAGCTGTAATACCCCATTTTTCCGGTACACTCTGAACGCGGCTTAAGCCGCGTTCCTTGTTTCCGGGATAGCCGATACACCATGCTGACTGACGATATATGTCCGCTTTGCGGCAATTTTGATACCCGCCATTATCACCGGGACAAGGTGCGGGATTACCTGCAGTGCAATCACTGCCAGCTGGTGTTTGTGCCGTCTTCTTTTCATTTATCCAGCGACGAAGAAAAAGCAGTTTACGATCAGCATGACAACCGCATTGATGATGCCGGATACCGTCGATTTCTTTCCCGGGTTTTTGACCCTGTCGTTGAACATTTGACACAGAAAGGTGTGATAGAAGGGGAAGGGCTGGATTTCGGCTGTGGCCCCGGCCCGGCGCTTGCAGCCATGTTTCGTGAAGCGGGCCACAGGATGGCGGTTTACGATATCTATTATGCCCACCACCCTGAAGTGCTGGAAAAAAACTATGATTTTGTCACCGCAACAGAGGTAATTGAGCACCTTGCCTGCCCTGGCATTGTGTTGAAGCAATTATTTGGCATGGTCAGGCGGGGAGGCTGCCTCGGACTCATGACAAAACGGGTGCAGGATCGTTATGTTTTTGCCGGCTGGCACTATATTCGTGATCCGACTCATATCTGTTTTTATTCTGAAGACACTTTCCGCTGGTTGGCTGAAACCTACGATTTTGCCATGGAATGTCAGGGCAGTGATGTGGTTATTCTCTCTCGACCGAATTGAACAGTTTTATACGTCATTGTTATCATGCGCTTGCCATTATAATCTGGCGGGCTTGCTGCGATCTTGATAAGAAATACCATACTCCAATAGATCATTGATACATGTCATAAGCCGTATGTCGCCTTCCTGTTAGGTTTTATTTGTTGGAATTGCAGATAAAAAATAACAGGCATATGGCAGGTGCTATGAAGGCAGTGACAGCGATTCTCCGTTTTCTTTCCAAACCGTCCGTCAAATACTCTGCCGGTATTCTATTGCTGGGTGGGATGTTTATTGGTCTGTTTGGCTGGGGGGCAGCGAGTTATACCCTGGAGGCCACCAGTACCGAGGCATTCTGCATTAGCTGTCACGAAATGCGTGACAATGCTTACGCCGAACTGCAGGACACCATTCATTACAGCAACCGTACCGGCACCCGTGCCACCTGCGCCGACTGCCATGTTCCCCATGACCTGCCAGGCAAAGTTGCCCGTAAGATCGAAGCCCTGCGGGAGGTATACGGTAAATTCACCGGTATTATTGATACCCCGGAAAAATACGAAGCCCATCGTCTGGTGATGGCTGAGCGCGTCTGGGCAGATATGCGTGAAGATGATTCTGCCGCCTGTCGGGCCTGTCATGTGAATCTTGAGACATCGCTGGATCAGCAATATCAGTGGGCGCGTATGAACCATGAAAAGGCGATCGAGACCGGGCAAACCTGTATCGACTGTCACCAGGGGATTGCCCATAAGCTGCCAGATACCCGGCTGATGCAAAAGCCGCTGGTCGACTAAGGGTTATTTCATGCTGAATGCCGGAAACAGTCTGGCCATACTGGCGCTGATCACAGGGCTTGGGGTGGTCTTGTTCCCGGTGTTGAGAGGTATTCGTCGTTTACCCGTCAGTGGTTTACTCGTTGTCCATGTATTCAGTCTACAGGCTGCCTTCCTGATTCTGGTTTATGCCCTTGTCACGGATGATTTCTCGATCAGTTACGTGAAGTCGCACTCGGAAGCGAACCTGCCTCTTATCTATAAAGTCAGCGCGGCCTGGGGAGGGCATGGAGGATCCCTGCTGTTCTGGGCGATGCTTCAGGCGGGCTGGATGGGCGTGTTTTACCGGTTGGGCCAATCGCTTTCTGAGCCTCAAAGAAATATTTCTCTGTCGTTTATGGCGATGATCAGCACCGGGTTGGTCGGGCTGTTACTGTTTTCCTCGCCATTCACACCCACAACGTCAGGCTTGCCACCTGATGGTTCAGGATTGAACCCAATGCTGCAGGATGCCGGTCTGATCTTTCATCCGCCGGCCTTGTATCTGGGCTATGGCGGTTTAACCGTTGTATTCGGCATGGTGATGGCATCGTTACTGTCTCCGGCTGCCGGGACGCAGTCTGCCTGTCGCACCTGGCTGCTGGCAGCCTGGTCTTGGCTGACACTGGGTATTGTGCTTGGCAGCCGGTGGGCCTATACCGAGCTGGGTTGGGGCGGCTGGTGGTTCTGGGATCCGGTGGAGAATGCGTCATTGATGCCCTGGCTGACGGCCACTGCGATGCTCCATCAGTTGTGGAGGGCGCGAGCGCGTGATCATTGCTCCGGTAGCCTGGTGTTGCTGGCGATAGCAACCCAGGCGCTGATTCTGGTGGGTACCTTCCTGGTGCGATCCGGTGTGCTGACGTCGGTACATGCGTTTGCCATGCAGCCGACAATGGGAATGGCGATACTGGGTTTTATTGTCTTTGTTGCCGGTTTCTCGCTGATTCTGTATGCCTTACGCGCACCTGCCAACACAGAAGAAAAACTGTCTGTACGGTCACTGGTCTTACTGATCGTCGTGCTCCTGCTGCTGGTCGCTTGTGCCAGTGTTCTTTTGGGTACGTTATACCCCATCGGTTTTGAAGCTTTGGGCTCAGGGCGAATCTCCGTTGGGGCGCCTTATTTCAATGCTTTCTTCATTCCTCTCACGTTACTGCTGGCAGCTATCCTGACGTTTTTTTCGGTCTATGAACGACAAGCGAGTCTTATCACAATCACTGCTGAAGCGTCGCTGTTTTCGTTAGCGGGTCTGGTGTTGTCCTGCTTGATTGTGAGGTTTGGCTGGATAACGTGGCTGGTACTTGCCATGACGTTGTGGACTGCCTGGTCACAGCTTTGCAGCCTACGACACAAACCTAATAAAACCGGTGCAGCAATGGCACATATTGGGTTCATGCTGGCAATGACCGGTGCCTGTCTATCTGATGCCGGACTGCTGCAAAAAGAGATCGGCATGCGTCCCGGACAACAGGCGACCCTGGGCGGTTATCAATTTGTTTTCATGGGTACGACACCGCTTCGCGGGCCGAACTACCTGGCGGACTATGCCTTTTTTTCGGTCTATGACGATGCTGGACGACGTACCGACATGCATCCGGAAAAGCGATGGTATGCCCGGCCAGATGTGGTGATGACAGAAGCTGCCGTAGACACGACCTGGCGACGGGATCTCTATATCACCCTGGGAGAACCATTGGCTCAGGGAGGCTGGTCAGTCCGCCTGAAGGTTAAACCGTACATCAGCCTGCTCTGGTTGGGGGGAGGGCTGATGGTGCTGGCTGGATTCTGGGTGGTGGGTTCGCGCGTGCGGCATTTTAGAAAAGCGGCAGAAGGTCAACCGACGTCAGGTCAGTCCGGTCTGGTTGTCTGATGAATGGGGGAATTATGAAGAAGCAGGGTTCTGTATCAAAACCGTATGGTGTGACGGCCTGCCGTACTGGCCTGTTGACACTGTTGCTGTTGGCGACGGCAGGTCTGCAGGCCAGCGAAACAGGTATTGAGGCCAGGAACGAAATGTTTAAAGACGGCTTTCCCAGGCAATACGAGTCCTGGAAAGCCACGGAAAAGATGGATTTCAAAAGCGCCCACAATGGCAACCAGTTTGAAGACATGCTGGAAAAGGATCCGCGACTGGTCGTGTTATGGGCAGGTTACGGATTTTCCAAGGATTACAATGCGCCGCGTGGGCACATGTATGCCGTGACCGATGTACGTAATACGCTTCGAACCGGTGCACCTTCTGGCCCGGATGATGGACCGATGCCGAATGCCTGCTGGAGCTGCAAGAGTCCGGATGTCGCACGGATGATTGATGAGCAGGGCAAGGATGACTATTTCGCTGGAAAGTGGGCGTCCAAAGGTACCGAGATCGTCAATCCGATTGGTTGTGCAGACTGTCATGACACAAGCAGTGATGACATGAAACTGGCCATTTCCCGTCCCTATCTGAAGGATGGTCTTGCGGCATTGGGTTATGACCACGCGAATGCATCACCGCAGGATATGAAATCGCTGGTGTGTGCCCAGTGCCATGTGGAGTACTACTTTGCAGGCCCGAACAAGGAAGTGGTATTTCCCTGGGCTGATGGCACCAAAGCGGAAGAGATGGAGCAGTATTTTGATCATCGTGCTTTCAGTGACTGGACCCATGCCATTTCACGGGCACCGATGCTGAAAGCCCAGCACCCGGGCTGGGAAACCTGGCAGGAAGGGGTACACGGTAAAAATAATGTGTCCTGCGTAGACTGCCACATGCCCAAGAAACGGGATAAAGGCATTACCTTTACCGATCACCGGGTGATGAGTCCGCTGGCCAATATTGAGGGCACCTGCCAAAGCTGCCATACCCAGTCGAAGGAATACCTGGTCAGCATGGTAACCGGCTATCAGGAAAAAATCGGTGAGATGAAGATCCGGGCGGAAGACCTGCTGGTCAAGGCGCATATCGAGGCTGGCGCTGCCTGGAAAGCGGGTGCTGGTGAACAGGACATGCAGAAGGCTCTGACCCTGATCCGCCATGCACAATGGCGCTGGGATTATGCGATTGCATCCCATGGCGCGTCCTTCCATGCCCCTGAAGAGTCGTTGCGGGTACTGGGAACGGCGGTTGAAAAAGCTGGCGAGGCGCGGTTGGAGATTGCCCGGGTACTGGCAAAGCATGGCATGACTGATCCTGTATCCATGCCGGATCTGTCAACCAAAGAAAAAGCTCAGGCGTATATTGGCTTGAATATGGCGAAGCTCAAGGCAGACAAAGAAGCGTTTAAGGAAAATGTGCTGCCGAAGTGGGATGAGGAGGCGAGACACAAAGGGAATTTGATGTAATTGATGCTAGAACCGGGTTAACGGCACTGTAAGTTGTATATTGTTGTTAACTCGGTAGCTTTTGATTTGAAATCGGATTCGTATGACAGTGTTATTAAATGTTGGGCAAATATAAGCGCATTATTAGGTCATGTACTAAATTTCTTGGTATTGCTCTCTGGATATAAATTCACGGGTCATAGAGTTGCGTATTTCAATAGAATGCGAATATTTGCTATGAATTAATCAAAAGGCGGAGATTCTATACAATTAACAGATCTAAATTGCGATCCGTATATTAATTAGCTGATTATGTAATCTTTAGATTAAAGATAATGCTGGTTCGGGGCGATAGTTAATGTTGATATCTATCAATTATCCTGATAGATAATAATTAACGTGAGTCCTGCCCGCATGAATATATTACAGATTCTGTCATATGCTTGGGGGTATCGTCTTTTTAAATATGTAGTCCTTTCGTTTGCCTTTACCGGTTTTTTTAATCCGGTATTGGGGTGGGCTGCTGATATCTGTACGACTCCCACTACAACGCTCAACGCAGGGAATCCTGTTTCGGGTGGCGATAACTGTGATTTGGATGCTGGAGAAAGCGTACAGATTGACAGTGATGGCTCTATTAACACAACGGAGACCAATGCTATCGTTGTGCAGTTTGGTAATGTGGGCGGAAATATCAGCATTGATGGTTCTGTATCGACAACTGCAGCGTCGGGGCGACTTGTACTGGTTGCGGGAGATGTTGGAGATGTTACCAATACTGGCACACTGACTTCCACATTCACTGCTCTCCAACTGGGCTTTGGAGCACAAATATCAGTCGGAGATGTTTTGAACAGTGGCACGATTGATGGTGATGATCCCGGGGGGAGTGTTGGGGTTGGTCTATTAATTGGCTCAGTGAGTACAATAGGAACCGTGACCAATACCGGTACAATTCGAGGCGATAGAGCCGTGTTTGCTACGTCTCAGGCAACGATCATTACCTCCGGCACCATATCGAATCCAGACCCATCGGTTGCGCTGATAACATTTAGCGGTGGGGCTGATTTAATTATTGAGGATGGTGCAATTTTTAGTGGTGGTAATATTAACGTTCAGAGTGGCTCTACCCTTGATATTCGCGGTGGCTACACTACGGATGCATCACAAGTTTTTAGCACCTTTGATAGCATCACGATTGAAAATACTGGCGCGCTTCAGGTGAGTGTGAATAGTGATGGGAGCCAGTATAACCGGTATCTTGCAGGCACAGTCACTTTTGACCCTGGTGCAGGTATCAATGTTGATGTTCCGGTAACCAATACGTTATCCGACGGGGATACATTGTCCGGCGTTGTTAATGCAACCACATTCAATGGCGTGGATGGACTCGCGGTAACTGATAATAGTGCATTGCTGGATTTTACGGCAGTGCTAAATGGTAACGACCTGGATTTGCAAATTGCCGCCGATAGTAGTGGTAGTGGTAATACAGGCGTTCTTATCTCATTGGATCGTGCAGGGGAGCAGTCAGGGCGTGGTGCTGCCCGGGTGCTGGATGAACTGAGGCTACAACAGTCGCTCAGTGGTGATATGGCAACAGTGATAGCCGCTTTCAATGCTCTGCCGACAGATAAAGATGTCGCGTCAGCTACGCAGCAAACATTGCCATTACTAACGGGTAATCTGCGGCAGACCAGTATTAAGGCCATGAAAACGGGGCATCGCATTGTCCAGGCCAGACAACAGCGACTGACAGGCTTTTCCTTTGGAGAACAGGTCGATGAAAAGGGGCGCGAATTTTGGATAAAGCCATTTGCTGCCCGTGCTGATCAGAACGAACGAAATGATGTAGAGGGTTATGAGGCTGATACTTTCGGTCTTGTTCTTGGTGCTGACCACGCGTGGGACGATGAAAGCCGCTATGGTTGGGCGCTTTCTGCCAGTCAGTCCGATATTACATCTGACAGGGGCACCAGCAGCGCACAGGTGAATAGTTATCAGGTGATCGGTTATGGCAGTCATATTCTGGATGAACAATCGGAGTTTAATTTTCAGCTGGGTATGGGCTACAACCTGAATGAAGGAACCCGTTCTATAACGTTCAGTGGGTTAAACCGCCATGCATCATCAGAATACTCAAGCTGGAGTGCTCATTTCGGGGGACGCTTTTCGAAGAACTTTGATTTATCGGATCAGATGAGTCTGGTTGCTAGCATCGGTACTGACTTTACTTATATTCGGGACGATGCATATAAGGAAACGGGTGCAGATAGCTTGAATCTGGATGTGGACAGTTCTGATTCAAAAGAGCTGTTGATCATGGCAGAAAGTGTGTTGAGTCTTAGTCTGGACAATGATACGACGCTCACGTCAAGCTTGGGATTAGGCTACGACATGCTTCGTAATAAAAACAGTATCACAGCTGCTTATGTTGGCGGAGGATCAGTATTCACAACAGAAGGTATTGAACCTTCTTCCTGGACCCTAAGGGCAGGTATTGGTATCGCTATGAAAATTTGGGAAACGATTGAACTAACAGCGCGTTATGACCTGGAATCGAGGGAACGTTATTTGAACCAGAGTGCCTCGGTTAATTTGCGCTGGCCTTTTTGATCGATAGTTTCAGTAAACAAGATAAATCCGAACCCTGTAGATTCATGAAATCAAAATCGTATTGGCAGGCATATTACGTCCTCATGATTAATGGTATCAGTGCCTCCTTATTATCGATGAGATCCGCCAGGGTATATTGATCCAGCACTCCAATAAATGCGTCCACCCCTTCCTTTAATACGCCCTTCAGCCGACAGGCGGGCAGGATTTTGCAGACCGGTTTGGTGCAGTCCACCACCTGCAGAGATTCTTCCAGCGCCATCACGACTTGGCCAATACGTATTTCATCCGCCGGTTTCCCGAGCATGATGCCGCCACCTTTGCCGCGAATGCTGTGTATCAGGCCAGCTCGTGCCAACTGGTGAACCACCTTGACCACATGGTTGCGTGAGAGATCGTAGGCCTCGGTCACTTCCGTAATACTGGACTTATAACCCTCCGGGCGGGTGGCCAGGTACATCAGGGCGCGCAGGCCAATATCGGTGAATGTGGTAAGACGCATCAGGAACCGCTTTGTACAAGTTAAGAAAACATGAGCATTTTAACTTGAACATGCATTCAAAATGCAAGATTATTAAAGAGGTATAAAAAATACACTTTTAAGGTTGTTATGTTATCTACAGAAACCATTAGGATTGTACAGTCCACTATCCCCCTGCTGGAGTCTGCCGGTACGGAGCTGACTCGCCATTTTTACCAGCGGATGTTTTCCCACAACCCGGAATTGAAGGATGTGTTCAATCTGAGTCATCAGCGCTCAGGCGGCCAACCGGTTGCACTGTTTGAAGCCGTTCTCGGGTATGCCAGAAATATTGATAACCTTTCCGTACTGAGCGCCGTTGTTGAGCGGATTGCCCAGAAGCACACCAGCTTCCTCATTACGCCGGACCAGTATCAGATTGTCGGGCATCACCTTATTGAAACGATTCGTGAGCAGGCGGGGGAAGCGGCTACTGATGAAGTGCTGCAGGCCTGGACTGAGGCTTACCAGTTGCTGGCGACCATTTTCATTGAGCGGGAAGAAGCCATTTATCAGGCTAGTGAAGAAGTCGTTGGTGGCTGGCGTGGTCTTCGTCCTTTCCGGGTTGTGCGAAAATTCCGTGAGAGTGACCTGATTACTTCATTCTCGCTTGAGCCTGTCGATGGCAAACCGGTCATGGATTTCAGCCCTGGACAGTATCTGGGTATCAAGCTGAGACCGGCCACCAGTGGCTATGCAGAAATTCGACAGTACTCGTTGTCTGATGCGCCGAATGGCTGCAGTTACCGTATCAGCGTCAAGCGTGAAACCGGTGAGGTTGATGGACTGGTTTCAAACTGGCTGCACGATGCTGTTAGTGAAGGTGATGTCATTGAGGTTATGCCACCTGCCGGCGATTTTTTCCTGAATGTGGATGAGAAAACACCAGTTGTACTGATCAGCGCAGGTGTTGGCTTAACACCGATGCTGTCAATGTTGAACACGCAGTTGATTAATGGGCATCAAGGGTCGCTATTCTGGCTGCATGCCTGTGAGAATGGGCGCGTTCATGCATTCAAAGACGATATTCGTAATAAGGAACAGCAGCAGGAACGCTTGAAATCCTGGGTTTGGTATAACCAACCGGCTGCAGGTGATCGTCCCGCTGAAGACTATGATTTTGATGGACATATGGCGTTGGAAAAGGTTCGCCAAGCGATAGACGCTCCTGGCGCACATTTTTACTTCTGCGGACCACTGCCTTTTATGAAGATGGTCAAAGAAACGCTGGTGGAGTGGGGCGTCGAGGACGAACGGATACACTACGAGGTGTTTGGTCCTTATAGCAGTCTTTAAACATGTCAGACATGCCAGCAAAAAGGCTATGGTCTTTCAACCATAGCCTTTTCATTTTTGCTTTCAGGTAATGCTTATTTGATTCTTGGTTTGTAGCGTCAGGCGGTGACTTTTTCAGGGATCACTCTGCCAGCCTCGGCGGTACTTTTAACAATGGGTCTGCGTTTTGGGTTCAGGTGCCCGTTAAAGCGTTTCTCCAGTAGTCTGAAGCCTCCCATCATGATCAGGCTTAGTACCAGGTAGCAGGCGCCTGCCGCCAGGAAGATTTCAATCGGCGTATAGGTACGGGCAATGATGGTCCGGGCCATACCGGTCAGATCCAGCAGGGTAATGGTGCTGGCCAGTGCGCTACTCTTGAGCATCAGAATCACTTCGTTGCCGTAAGCCGGCAGGATCATGCCAAACGCGCGGGGCAGGAGTACACGACGGTACATCTGCACCTTGCTCATGCCCAGTACACGACAAGCCTCAATTTCCCCCTTGGGAATAGACGCCAGTGCGCCCCTGAGGATTTCCGCAGAATACGCTGATGTATTCAGGCAGAAGGCGATGATTGCACACCAGTAGGGTTCACGCAGGTAAGGCCAGAAAATGCTTTCCCGGACAATCTCGAACTGCGCCAGTCCGTAATAGACAAGGAACAGCTGCACCAGCAGCGGGGTGCCGCGGAAAAAGAAGATATAACTGTAGGGCAGTGACTTGATCCAGAGTTTATCGGAATGGCGTGCCAGACCGATGGGCAGCGCCAAGGCGGCGCCGAGTATTCCGGAGACGACCACCAGTTGAACGGTCATCCAGGCGCCTTCCATCAGGCGGGGAAAATAGTCGATGACAACACTGAAATCCATAATCAGGCCCTCGCGACGCCGCGGTTAGCGCGTTTTTCCAGGTAGTGGAGACCGATCATGGTGACAATGGTCAGCAGCAGGTACATGAAGGCTGCAGCCAGATAGAAAGTGAACGGTTCCTTGGTGTAATTCACGGCCACACTGGCCTTACGCATGATGTCGTCCAGTCCGATGACCGACACCAGCGCGGTATCCTTGAGCAGTACGAGGAACAGGTTGCCGAGCCCCGGCAGCGCCAGCCGCCAGACCTGGGGAAGGGTAATGCGGAAAAATATACGCAGTTTGCTCATGCCCAGTGCCAGTCCGGCTTCACGTTGTCCGGCAGGGATGGACTGAATCGCGCCCCGGAAGACTTCTGTCGCATAAGCGCCAAAGGTCAGGCCGAGTGCCGTGACACCGGCGGCAAAGGGGCCGATCTCAATGTATTCGTCGTAACCGAATTGGCTGGCTATACCCATCAGCACCGTCGTGGCGCCGAAATAAATGATCAGTACCGTCAGAAGTTCCGGCAGACCGCGGATCAGGCCGGTATAGCCGGAGGCAATGGCACGGGCCATGCGGAAGCGGGACAGTTTGGCGGATGCGCCCAGCAGCCCCAGTATCAGGCCGACTGCCAGGGCAGCCAGCGCCAGCTTGACGGTGACAATCGCCCCTGCCAGAAGCTGGTCTTCAAAGCCATGCAGTTCAAGCATGCGTACATCCTCTACTTACAGGGAAGAGGAGCGGCATTGCCGCTCCGCGGATAGCTGACCTATCAGTAGATGGAGAAGGGGAAGTACCTGGCGTTGATCTCGGCATAGGTGCCGTCAGCAACAATGGCCTGCAGGGCGCGGTTCAGCTTGTCACGCAGTTCCTGGTCATTCTTGCGAACCGCAATGCCGATCTTGTCATTTTTGTTGAAGGCTTCACCCTTGTATTCAAAGCCGGGTTCGTTTTTCAGCCACTCATAGGTTGGCAGTTCATCGGATATGGCGCCATCCAGTCGGCCGGACTTCAGATCCAGGTAGACACTGTCGTTGGTATCATACAGTTTCACATTCACGACATCTGACAGGTTATCTTCCAGATAGATACCACCGACGGTCGCGCGCTGAGCACCAATGGTTTTGCCCTTCAGGGCTTCAACGGTTGTATCGAAATCCTTGTCCTTGGCGGCGACAAAGCGCAGGCCACCGGAATAGTAGGGATCGGTGAAATCAACGACGCGCTGGCGCTCTTCGGTAATCGACATGGAAGCGATAATGGCGTCGAACTTGCGTACTTTCAGGCCGGGAATCAGACCATCCCAATCCTGGGTGACCATCTCACATTCTGCCTCCAGCTTTTCACACAGGGCGTCGGCAATATCCACATCAAAGCCCTGGGGCTTGCCGGATGCATCAATGAAGTTAAAGGGCGCCCAGGCACCTTCGGTGGCGAAGCGGATTTTTTCAGCAGCCATGGCGCTACCGGCGCTGATAGCCAGGCTGGCGGCGACAAACGTGGAAAGCAGTTTATTCTTGATCTTCATGGTGATTTTCCTGTTCCGTTGTTTTATTACTGCAGGCCTGCATGGGGCCATTTATCGTTGTTAACGGTATGACACGTTTGCTAACCGCTATCAGAAGATGCTGGAGACAAAGGCCTTGCAGCGTTCTGATGTCGGGTTGCCAAACACCTGGGCCGGTGGACCGAATTCTTCCACACGTCCCTGGTGCAGGAACATGACCTGGCTGGAGACTTCCCGGGCAAAGGCCATTTCGTGGGTCACGATCAGCATGGTGCGGCCTTCTTCCGCCAGACTGCGCATGACGTTCAGTACTTCACCAACCAGTTCCGGATCCAGTGCTGAGGTCGGTTCGTCGAACAACATGACCTGCGGATCCATCGCCAGCGCCCGGGCAATGGCGACACGCTGCTGTTGTCCACCGGAAAGCTGGCCGGGATAAAAGTCTTTGCGATCATACATGCCGACTTTGTGCAGGAGTCGTTCAGCGGTTTCGAGGGCTTCCGCTTTTTTCTGTTTCAGGACATTGATGGGTGCCTCGATGACATTCTCAAGAATGGTCATGTGAGGCCAGAGGTTGAAATTCTGAAAGACAAAACCGAGGCGCTCGCGCATCAGGGTGAGTTGTTTGTGATTGGCGGCATCCAGGTCGCCGGAGCGGGAGCGCTTCAGGGCAAGAGCCTCACCACTGATGGAGATTTCACCTTCGGTGGGTTGTTCGAGCAGGTTGATACAGCGCAGGAAGGTGCTTTTGCCTGAGCCGCTGGAACCGATAATGGAGACCACGTCGCCATCGTGGGCGGTCAGGTCGATGCCCTTGAGGACTTCATCCTGACCGAAAGTCTTGTGCAGGTTCCTGATTTCTATCGCAGCGGGACCGGTTGACATCGTTATTATCTCCGCTGAATCCCGGTCTGCAGTGGCGGGCCTGTCACTCCACCCGAAGGTCATGCCCGTGTCGTTACCGACGCCCTGTTGACCGGGACCCGATCGTATTGCATCCACTGCCAGAGGGCAGTTAGACACCTTGTTATCGTGTTATTTGATTGTGTCGGGTAATCAAACTACCAGACGGCGGTAAAATAAGTTTTCAGAATCGGACATTTTCTTTCCTCTGGGCGGCTTTTGGTTAAGGCGTGTTCAAACCGCTGTCGTATGGAGGCGTTTTGTTGCCACAGGTCATTGCTTTACCTGAATGGGAGCCTGTTCGCCTGTAGACAGTGCGGATTACACGACGGATGCTATTTCCCGGGAAGTGGATACACGGTATTACTGCCGTTCGTGGAGGGAAAGCGAAAAAAACTCCTGCCCACCTGAGAATTTCTGTCACCGTCAGGATGTAAGATCAGCCATGCCCCGTCCCCTGCCGCCGCTGAATGCCCTGCGGGCCTTTGAGGCTTCGTTCCGCCATAACAGTTTTACCAATGCTGCAGAGGAGTTGTGTGTCACCTCAGGCGCGGTCAGCCAGCAGGTTAGGCAACTGGAAGCCTGGTTTAATCTTCGGTTGTTTGAACGCATTCCGGGGGGATTGCGTCCTACGCCGGCGGCACAGACCCTGCACCCGGTCGTGGCGGATGCGTTCAGCAGTATCCGGGAAACATGTGGCCAATTGATGGGCGAGCCTCAGCGGTTGCGACTCTGGGTATCGCCCACGTTGGCGGTACGCTGGTTACTGCAACGGTTGATTGCATTCCAGCAGCAGTTTCCGGAAGTACAGTTGCAGGTGGAAACGGTCTTTATGCACCATGACCTCGATAGCCGACGCTTTGATGTGGCGCTGGTGTTTGGTGACGGTGACTGGCCAGAATTTGATGTCACGCTGTTGCGTGAGGAACGCCTCAGTCCTGTGTGTTCACCAATGCTTATTTCAGATTCAGACCACGTTGACCTTGCCGAACTGAATCAGCACACGCTGTTGCATACCAATCCTGACCGTAATGCCTGGTGTAGCTGGTTAGAGGCCGCCGGGCTTCAGGGACAGGTTGATCTGGCCGGGGGAACCCGGTTTGAATCCATGGAACTGGCAGTGTCTGCGGCTTGTAGCGGGTATGGCATTGTTATGGCTGATCTGGATCTCTACGCTGATGAGATCAACAATGGACGTTTGCAGCGATTGTCATCGCTGGAGGTGAAAGGCGATTCTGCCTATTACCTGATTTGTCCCAGCCATATCAGCCAACGGCCTGTTACACGTGCGTTAATCGATATTCTGTTGCAACAGGCTATTGAGTAATTGCGTGTTGTTTTTATTCTGAGAGTGTTGCTATTGCAGGGGGAACAGGCTGCAGCTGATACCCACTGCAGCCTCAGGGGTCAATCGGTCAGATAGTACTCAATGGTGGAAATCACACGTACTTTCTTTATGTAAGGCGTGTTTTTATCCCGATCTGTAATCTGGAAGACTCCTTGTCGTGCGGATTTGATTTTGCCCAGTCGACTGTCGGAATCCTGCGCGAATTTCTCTCCCACTTCCCGGGCATTACGGGTGGCTTCTTCAATCATGGCGGGTTTCAGAATGTTGAGACCGGTGAACAGGTATTCGGTGCGGGCGTCGTAGTCATTGCTGGCGATGGCAATGCCGGCTGCCGCCAATTCCAGAATATCCTGCCGTGCCTGGCGTACCCGATCCACATTATTGGTGTAGACGGTGACATCAGACTCTGCCGTGTAACGAAACTTGTTCTGGCCGGTATTGTAATTCAGGGTCTCGTTGTCGGTGATTGCTGGTGGGTTGATGGAAATTTCCTGCTCGGTAAAACCCCGGTCATGAAGGAAGGCGACAATCCTGTCATTCTTGGTCTGGATATCCTTGACCAGTGTGCCCAGGTTGTTGGCCCCTTCCCGGAACCGGATCGGCCAGATGGCGATATCCGCCGGGACTTCCTGTTCCGCCAGTCCCTTCGCGACGACGGTTCGGTTCATTTGCTTGAAGGTGATCAGCCCGTCGGCGAGCTGGTAACCCAGCAGTCCGAAGGCGACGATAAGGCAGCCACCCAGGATGATGGCCGGCAACCGTGCTGATGTTTGCATGTCGCTTTCCTCTCTGAAAACTCACTCTAGCGTGATATGAAGGCTGTCGGGCGCTTCCAGGGCTTTGCGTTCTTCCCGGGGCGTCTGGCCGTAGTGCGTCTTGTAGGCGGTACTGAAATGGGAGGCGCTGGTAAACCCGCAGGCCAGCCCGACCTGGAGAATGGATTTATCGGATTCCCGAAGCAGACGGCGCGCTTTTTCCATCCGGATATTAAAGTAGAACCGGGAGGGCACTGCCTGCAGGTGTTTTTTGAATAACCGCTCAAGGTGACGGCGTGACAGCCCAACGTGGAAGGCGATGTCGTCGGTCGATAACGGTTCTTCGATGTTACTTTCCATCAGGGTGACGGCTTCCACCAACTTCGGCTGGCGGGCGCCAATCCGATGCTGCAGGGGCACCCGCTGGGGGTCTTTGGCCGTGCGGATCCGCTCGCAGACAAACTGTTCCGAGATGGAAGCCGCCAATTCCATGCCATGGCGCTGGCCGATCAGGAACAGCATCATGTCCATGGCGGCGGTGCCGCCACTGCAGGTATAGCGCTGGCCGTCCACTTCGAAGAGGTTGTTGGTCACCCGTATCAGCGGAAACTCATCGCGCAGGTTTTCGTAATCCCACCAGTGAATGGTGGCGCGGCAGCCATCCAGCAGTCCGGCACAGGCCAGCAGGTAAGAGCCGGTGCCGATACCACCCAGCGCCGCCTTGTTCTGCTTTTGTTGTCGCAACCAGGCAATAATATTCTCGTTCCCGGTGCGCGCCACGGGACTGGCGCCCACTACGAACAGGGTATCAATCTGGATCGCATCGCGAATCCCGCAGTCAACTTTCGTGACAACACCGGCGGAACTGGCCACGGCCTTGCCATCGTGGCTGATCAGGCTATGTTCATACAGGTTTTCACCGGTAATCAGGTTGGCCATGCGCAGCGGTTCGATCGCGGAAGAAAACGCGATCAGGGAGAAATTCGGCAGCAGCAGGAACCCGGTCCGGTGAGAACGGTGTTTTTGTGGCTGCAATAGCGAACTGCCAGCCGGTTCGGCGGGTTGCTGATTCAATAACTGCGACAATGGTGACTCACCCCTGAACTCTGTGAAAACAACAGTACGGCTTCACTGGATGTGGTCGGGAACCGGGCCGCTGCCGGGTTTGACTCAAAGGCAATAGGGCGGTTTCTGACAGCGGATATCCTAAAGGATGGTCAATAAATGACAAATGCTTTTTCGCGTCCGTCATTGACGTGGGGCACCTTCTCAATATGTCAGACTGACGCAAGTCAATGTCGCATTCGGGCAATTTGGTGTTGTGGCTTTCCTTGATAATCAAGGGCAAATACCTACGAAAGCACGGTTTTGATAGCGTCTGGGAAAGGTCAGGTGCGGGATGTCCGATACCATTGGCCTGTCAGGCGGGATTCCCTCACACGTACTGATGTTTCGCTATGAATACCTTTATAGACCTTCGCAAGTTAAGTACTGATCAGGCCAAGCTCTGGGTTCGCGAGCGCATGCCCTCCGATGACATTGAACAGGCGCTGCGCCTGGCGGATATCTACTACCGCCATGCCCGGAGCACGGAGCCGCTGGAAGGGGGTGCTGATGAGATGTATGGCGCGTTTCTCTGCCTGTGGCAGTTCATTCAGCAGCGTGCCGAGGGCCAGGCCCTGGTGCGCGCCTATAACCCGACGCCGGAGGAGCACCAGTGGCATTCCACCCACAGCGTGATTGAGATTCTGTCCGACGATATGCCATTCCTGGTGTCGTCCATCATCATGGAACTGGATCGTCAGGAGCTGCATATTCATGGTCTGACCCATCCGGTGATCAATGTCGTACGTGACAAGCAGGGTCAATTGCAATCTGTCCATGACCATGATGAGCATGTCGAGGGTAGTCGTCCCGAAGCCCTGATCCGGATCGAGATTGAACGCCAGCCCGATGAAGCGTCCCTGCAGCAGGTGATCAAGATCATCCGTCAAGTGCTGGCGGATGTTAACCGGGTCATTGAAGATTGGCCCCGGATGCAGGCTACCCTCGAGGAAGCCATCAATTATTGCGCCGGCCACACTCTGCCCATCGCGACAGATGAGTTGGAAGAAACCCTGGCGTTCCTGCGCTGGCTCAAGAACGATAATTTCCTGTTTATTGGCTACCGCTACTATGAGCTGGAACAGGACGGGTGCCAGGCCAGGCTGTGTATTCGGAATGATTCCGGCTTGGGGACCTTCCGGAAGGAAGTGAGCGACAGTCCACTGGAAATCCCATTGTCTGAATCCCTGCTGGAAAAAATGCAGGAACCGGAACTGCTGGTGATCACCAAGTCCACGACCCGTTCCACCATTCAGCGTCCGGCGCACCTGGATTACCTGGGCATCAAGCATTTTGACGACAGTGGCAAGGTCGTTGGCGAATGGCGTTTCTTTGGGTTGTTCTCTTCCAAGGCCTACAACGCGCCGCTGGAGCAGGTACCACTGCTGAGGGTGAAAGTGCAGAAATTGCTGGATAGCGCTGATGTACCCGTAAACAGCCATGCAGGTCGGGCGCTTCGCCACATTGTGAACCAGTATCCGCGGGATGAGCTGCTGCAGGCGGGCTTTGATAACCTGCACGAGATCATCATGGGGGTGCTGGAGTGCCAGGAGCGTCGGGAGCTTCGGGTCTTTATCCGGCCAGACAGTTATGGACGTTTTATCAACGCCATGGTGTACGTGCCCCGCGATCGTTTCAATACCGAGCTCCGGTTGAAACTGCAGCAGATCCTGTTGCAGGAACTGGACGGCCACAGTATCGATTTCAGTGTGCAACTCTCCGAGAACCCGCTGGCACAGGTACAGTTTACGGTTCACTGTCAGAATGCCAATGAAAAGGCGGTGGATGTCCGGCAGCTGGAAACCCTGATGACCGACGCCATGATGGGCTGGCAGGATCACCTGCAGAAGGCACTGGTCGACAGTGCCGGTGAAGCCCAGGGCAGCCGGCTGGCGCGCCGTTATGTGAATGCTTTCCCGGCGGCGTATCGGGAAGATAACCATCCCCGTCAGGCCGTAGCCGATATCGAGCGGCTGGAAGGTCTGGATAACGGCCACTCCCTGCACACCCTGCTGTACCATCCAGTGAACGACTTTGATCGTCTGCATTTCCGTGTACTGGGGCAGGGGGATATGCTGGCGCTGTCAGATGTTCTGCCCATTCTGGAGCATATGGGGGTTCGCACCCTGAGTGCACGCCCTTACAGTGTCCGTCCGCGAGATGGCGAGCTGGCCTGGGTGCTGGACTTTGCCATTGCCGCCTGCAGTGGCCTGGATATGGATGACAACGGCGTAAGGGATCAGTTCCAACAAACCTTTGTCCACACCTGGAAAGGGGACGTGGAAAACGACGGTTTCAATGCGCTGGTGGTCAGCGCCGGCCTGAGCTGGCGGCAGATTGTGCTGCTGCGGGCGCTGGCCAAGTACCTGCTGCAGCTGCAGGTACCGTTCAGTCAGCAGTCCATGGAACAGGCTTTGAATGGCAACCCGGTGATTACCCGTATCCTGGTGCAGCTGTTTGAAGCCCGGTTTGATCCGGCGTACGTCAAGGACAACGTGAAAGCCCTTGATATGCTGCTGGCCAAGCTGGATGTGGCGCTGGACGAAGTCAGTAACCTTGACGAAGACCGTATCCTGCGTCACTATCTCAGCGTCATTCAGGCCATGCTGCGCACCAACTATTACCAGCGCACGACTGAGGGTGACTACAAACCATGCCTCTCTTTCAAAGTCAGTCCGGAACAGATTCCTGCAGCGCCGCTGCCCCGTCCGAAGTTTGAGATCTTTGTCTATTCCCCGCGGGTGGAAGGTGTCCATATGCGTGGCGGCAAGGTCGCCCGTGGCGGCTTGCGCTGGTCGGATCGTCGGGAAGATTTCCGCACCGAGGTGCTGGGACTGGTCAAGGCACAGTTGGTGAAGAATGCCGTGATTGTGCCGGTGGGCGCCAAGGGCGGCTTTATTCCCAAACAACTGCCGTCTGACGGTGGTCGTGAGGTGCTGATGGCAGAAGGTATTGCCAGTTACCGCGTCTTTATCAGCGGTCTGCTGGATATCACCGATAACCTGGTTCAGGGGGCAGTGGTGCCGCCGCAGGATGTGGTGCGTCATGATGAAGACGATCCCTACCTGGTGGTGGCTGCCGACAAGGGAACTGCTACCTTCTCCGATATTGCCAACGATATGTCCGCTCAATACGGCTTCTGGCTCGGCGACGCCTTTGCCTCCGGTGGCAGTCAGGGCTATGACCACAAGAAAATGGGTATCACTGCCCGTGGCGCCTGGGAATCGGTCAAACGGCTGTTCCGTGAGCGAGGTGTGGATACCCAGCAGGAAGACTTCTCCGTGGTTGGTATCGGCGATATGGCCGGGGATGTATTCGGTAACGGCATGTTGCTGTCCGAACATATCCGCCTGGTGGCGGCGTTTAACCACATGCACATCTTTATTGATCCACAGCCGGATGCCAAAACGTCGTTTGTCGAGCGTCAGCGGTTGTTTAATCTGCCCCGCTCCAGCTGGGAGGATTACGACAAGGCACTGATTTCCAAAGGTGGTGGCATCTTCAGTCGCCAGGCCAAGTCCATCAGCCTGACACCGGAGATGCGCAAGGCGCTGGGCATAGAAGGCAAAGTACGCTCAATGACCCCGTCGGACCTGATCCGCGCTATTTTGATGGCGCCGGTCGACCTGCTTTGGAACGGCGGTATTGGCACCTATGTCAAAGCCTCTGCAGAAACTCATTTGCAGGTGGGTGACCGGGCTAACGACAGTGTGCGTATTGATGCACCGGAATTGCGGGCTACTGTCGTTGGTGAAGGTGGCAATCTGGGGATTACCCAGCGCGCCCGGATTGAGATCGCCCGCAATGGCGGCCTTATCACCACGGATGCGGTGGATAACTCCGGCGGTGTCGACAGCTCCGACCACGAAGTGAATATCAAGATCCTGCTCAACCAGGTGGTGGCCGACGGGGACATGACCGTCAAGCAGCGTAACACCCTGCTGGCCAGTATGACCGATGAAGTGGCCGGGCTGGTATTACGGCATAACTTCCTGCAAAGTCAGCGGTTGAGTCTCAGCACGCACCAGTCGGCGATGCTGTTTAACGACCACCGTTACCTGATCCGCACGCTGGAAGAAGAAGGTCGCCTGAATCGCCAGCTGGAATGCCTGCCGTCTGATAAGGATATCAAGGAACGTGCAAAAGCCGGGGAAGGGTTGGTACGGCCAGAAATTTCGGTACTGCTCTCGTACTCGAAGCTCAAGCTGTTCGATAACCTGGTGAAAGCGCAGGTCGATCAGGACGCCAGCCTGGCCAAAGAGCTGCCGCGCTACTTCCCGACGGCTCTGAGGGAGCAGTTTGTGGATCGTCTGGATCAGCATCCGTTGAAAACTGAAATCCTGGCAACCCATATTGCCAATATGGTCGGTAACCGGATGGGCGCCACCTTTGTGGACTACCTGCAGAATGAAACCCGGTGCCAGCCGATTGATGCAGTGCGCGCATTTGCGGCGGTTCGTGACATCTTTGATGTACGTTCCATCTGGGAACAGTTTGAACAACTGGGTCTGGATGTGGACGACAGTGTCCAGCGCGACGAGCTGACCCGGGTACAGCGTCACGTGGAAAAAGCCTGTATCTGGATGCTGCGGAATCATGGCGCAGGACTGGATATTGAAACACTGGTCAACACCTACCGTCCCGGTGTGGAAGTTGTGGCTGCTGATCTGGCCGGTTTCCTGGGCGAGAGTGACCGGGCATTGCTGGCTGAGCGCCAACAGGCACTGGTTGAAGCGGGTATGCCGGAAGACCTGGCGCTGACCTGCGCGAGCTTCCGCTACCTGTACTATGTGCTGGATATCGTCAGCATCGCAGCGCGCAATGACCAGTCAGTCAAGGCGACAGCCAGCGTTTACTTCGGCCTGGAAGATCGTCTGACCCTGAACTGGTTGCGGAACCAGGTGCGCGGTCTACCCGAGGGCGACCTCTGGCAGCGTAAGGCCAAGGCATCCCTGCGTGATCAGCTGGACCGCAGCCTCGGAGAAAACACCGGCAGCATTGTCAGTGGCGAAGGCGGCGACCCGCTGGTGAAACTGAATGCCTGGTTAGAGTTGAGTGCGATACCGGTGAACCGCTGGCAGCGTACCATGTCGGACATTGAAAATGCCGGCAAGCCCGATCTGGCGATGCTGTCAGTGGCCATGCAGGATCTTGCCCTGCTGGCTAATGGTTAAGTCGACGAAGCGTACGTGATACCCGGAAGTCCCTGGTCAGTGATTGACCGGGGGCTTCCGGACAAAACGGACAACAACCCGACAATAACGAAAGAACGACAGTAACAGGATAAAAATTTCAGGAGTAAGCGATGACAGAACAGAATGTGACGCGGGCGACCTTTGACGAAGTCATGGTACCGAACTACAAGCCACAGGATATGGTGCCGGTACGTGGCGAAGGTTCCCGGGTCTGGGACCAAAGCGGTAAGGAATACCTGGATTTCACCGGTGGTATTGCTGTTAATGCCCTGGGGCATGCGAATCCCCGTCTGGTCAAGGCGCTGCAGGAACAAAGCGAAAAGCTGTGGCACCTGAGCAACGTCTACACCAATGAACCAGCCCTGAAGCTGGCGAAGCGTCTGACCGAACTGACGTTTGCCGACAAGGTCTTTTTCTGTAATTCCGGTGGTGAGGCCAATGAGGCGGCTTTCAAACTGGTGCGTAAGTATGCCTATGACAACTTTGGTCCGGAAAAGCATGAAATCATCTCTTTCCGGCAGTCATTTCACGGCCGTACGCTGTTTACCGTATCCGTCGGTGGTCAGGAAAAATACCGCAAGGGTTTTGAACCGGTGCCTGCTGGTATCACCCATGTTGAATTCAACGACCTTGAGGCATTGAAAGCCGCGATGTCTGACCGCACCTGTGCGGTGGTGATGGAGCCTATCCAGGGAGAAGGCGGGATTATTCCTGCGGATCCCGAGTTTGTGCGCGGTGTTCGTGAACTGTGTGATCAGCACAATGCCCTGCTGGTATTCGATGAAATCCAGACCGGTGTTGGCCGTACCGGCCACTTCTATGCCTACATGGAACTGGGTGTGGAGCCTGATGTGCTGACCACGGCCAAGGCGCTGGGGGGCGGCTTCCCGATTGGTGCCATGTTGACCACGGACAAGTGTGCGGAAAGCCTTGGTTTTGGTACCCACGGCAGCACCTATGGCGGTAACCCGCTGGGTTGTGCGGTGGCGCTGGAAGTTGTGAACATCATCAGCGATGAACAGATGCTGGCCGATGTGCAGCGTAAGCATGGTTTGTTTGTTGAAGAACTGGATCGCATCAACCGTGAACACGGTATCTTTGAAGAAGTTCGTGGTAAAGGTTTGCTGATTGGCGGTGCGCTGAAGCCGGAATGGCATGGTCAGGGACCCCGTTTCCTGGCGGCAGCCCGTGCGGAAGGTCTGATGCTGCTGGTGGCCGGTCCCCAGGTACTGCGGATGGCACCGGCGCTGAATATTTCTGATGATGAAATCCGCGAAGGTATGCAGCGGTTTGCCCGTGCGGTAGCCAAGGTAGTGGCGGAAGGTCCCGAAGCTTAATCGTTATCGTCGCCATAAGTGGATCAGTCTGGCTTATGGCGACCTTTCCACTCCACCGTTGCCCTGTCTCTGACGCCTTAATTGGCTCTGGAATCAGATACATTGGTTTGCTGTGCATAGAACAGCAAACCAATGCCTAGGGAACCTGCGAGCAAGTGACGTTAAAGAAACACAGTGAATGAAAAGTCATTAATTCACTATTATCCAGCCTGAAAATTACTCAGTTTCTTACCATTGAAGCCGGTTGTCCGGCTTTCGGATACATTAACCCTGTGCCCGGATCATTTGGTCCAGTCTAACCATGTTTGCCAGAGCGAATAACATCGCCAGTTTGCCATCATTTTTCCGAAGTCCCCGATAACGGGCTTTGATAAATCCAAACTGGCATTTGATGATTCTGAAGGGATGTTCCACCTTGGCTCGAATGCTGGCTTTCAGGTATTCCGTTTTCAAAATGACTTTATTGATTCGAGGGTGTTTCCTGAGTCTCTTTAACTTGCCTGGTTGTTCGGCTATATGCCACTGTACAGCGTCTGTATTGAGCGCTTTTCGCTTCTCGGCTCCTCTGTAGCCGGCATCGGCAAAGACAAACTGTTCATCACCGTGCAACAGGTTACTGGCTTGATTAAGGTCATGTTCATTGGCGGCTGTTGTCGCCAGACTATGAGTCAAACCTGTACGGGCATCGACACCAATATGCGCCTTCATTCCGAAATACCACTGGTTACCCTTTCTGGTCTGGTGCATTTGGGGATCTCGCTGCCCCGTCTGATTCTTTGTGGATGTCGGAGCTTCGATGATCGTGGCATCGACCAGAGAGCCTTCTTTCAAAACGATACCAGACTCTGTCAGCCATTGGTTTACGTCCGTGAAAATAGCCCGAGCCAGATTGTGAGCCTCCAACAGGTGTCGAAAGTTCATAATGGTTGTGCGATCAGGAATTGCTTTATCCAGAGACAATCCGGCAAATAATCGCATGGACGCAATTTCATAAAGGGCATCTTCCATGGCCGGATCACTGAGGCTGTACCATTGTTGAAGGCAGTGTATCCGGAGCATGGTGGATAACGGGTACGGTCTACGCCCATTACCGGGTTTGGGGTAATGAGGTTCAATAATTGTCTCAAGACGATGCCAGGGAATCAGTTTATCCATACGGGCAAGGAATATTTCTTTGCGGGTCTGGCGACGCTTTTGAGTGAATTCAGCGTCAGAAAAGCTGAGCTGTTGGTCCATGACTGATCTCCGGCAAAGGCTGAGTGGAGATTAGCTTATTATTGGGGACTTAATCGCAGGTTCCCTAGTGAGATAAGCAGCAAACCGGTAAGCCAATGAATCAGGGGCGCGTTGTCGCTTTTGATGAATCGCTGTGTTCCGAGTAAGACCACGATTTCAATCAATACCAGGTAATAAACCAGCGCCAGCAGGCTGGCTGAGTAGCCTAAAACGATAAATTGTTTGGTTACGGTTTCTCTGGCGTTGAAGTCAATGAATTGAGGCAGCAGGGCCTGGAAGAAAAGAAATGCTTTTGGGTTTAATGCATTTGTACAAAATGCCTGAATAAAGGGCGTATTGTTGCTATTTTGAGTGAAAGTTGGTGGTACCCGGGCGCTTTTGATAATGCTCAGGCCGATGTACATCAGGTACATGGCGCCAGCACATTTAATCGTTGTGAACAGAAAAGGGTTGGTGTGCAACAGTGCGGATAACCCGAGCGCGGTTACTGACGCCTGAAGGCTGGCCCCGAAACTCACGCCCAGCGCTGCCTTGATGCCCGCCCAGCGTCCTTTCATCAGACTCCAGTAGACGACCACCAACATATCTGGTCCTGGAACCAGTAACGCCAGCAATAGAACGGTGATGAAAAGGCACCATGCATCAAGCGTCATGACAGGCCTGAGAATTTATGAATCCGACAATCCAGTGGCGGAATTGTAGTCTACGCTCTGTGAGGCTTGATCACGGTTTGTTTCTTTTCTCGTGTTTAAGGAATCCTCCATGTCCGTTATCGCTGAGCGGTTAGCAGAACAGTCCAGTGTGTTAGTGCGGTTGATCTGGTGTGATAACGCAAATCTGATTCGTGCCAAAGCCTTCCATCGGGAAGCGATGGAAACATTTCAGTCCACGGGCATTGGTCTGACGGTTGCCAGTCAGGCGTTGTCGGTTGTGAGTGATGCCCTGTGTCCTGATACAGGGCTCTCTGGTACCGGTGAGAATTGGCTCAAACCGGACTGGGATACCCTGAAAATAACGGATTATTCACCGGAGCATGCAACGGTAGTTGCGGACATTGTTCAGCAGGATGGGGATCTCTGGCCATTATGTACCCGGTACTTTTTGAAACGTATGCTGGCTACTTTGAAGAATGAATTTCAATTGACCATTAAAACTGGCTTTGAATATGAGTTTTATTTGATGCAGGAAAAAGACGGTCAATGGATGCCTGCCGATTCGTTTACCTATTGTTCCGATTACGCCCTGTCAATCTTGCAGCCTATTGTCGGTGATATTCTCCAGAGCCTGAATAAACAGAATATTTCAGTTCGCACCGTTCACTCCGAAAGTGGACCGGGCCAGCTGGAAATGGCGCTGGATTATGGCGATGCCCTGAAAACTGCCGATGACCAATTATTCTTTCGGAAAACCGTGCATGCCATCGCCAGGCAACACGGTTATGTGGCCTCGTTTCTTCCGAAGCCTCTGGCGGATCAGTGCGGTTCCGGGATGCACCTTCATTTCAGTTTGTGGAAAGACGGCTGCAACATAACCGGTGAAGATGGAAAACGTGCGCTTTCACCACAGGCAGAACATTTTGTTGCCGGTATTCTGCATCACCTGCCATCATTAACGGCATTAACAACGCCAAGCTGTAACTCGTTTCGGCGCATAGTGCCCCATTGCTGGAGTGGCGCCTATACCGCTTGGGGGTGGGACAATCGGGAAGCCGCCATACGGATTCCCAGCCAGCCCGGACAGGTGACACCGACTCATGTTGAATTGAAATCACTAGATGCTACTGCAAACCCCTATTTAGCACTGGGCGGAGTGATCGCTGCAGGGTTGGATGGTTTGCGAAATAGGCTGACATTGAAGCGTGAGTGTTATACAGACCCGGATAATTTATCTGATGATGAAAAAAAACAATCTGGCATCAGGGCACTACCAAAAGATCTTGAAACAGCTTTGTCGCTTTTTCAGCAAAATCGAGTACTGGTTGATGCCATGGGTGAAGTGCTTGCGAAGTCTTATCTAGGTGTGAAACGTTATGAAAACGCATATTTTTTTGAGAAACCACTGGAAGAAGAAGTGAATACTCTTTTACAACGTTATTGATGAATGAGTAGAAGCTATCTCAAAATAATATTTGTCTTTCATTCAAATAAATCAGGCATGCTGAGATGTCTGAAACAATCCTGAGCTAACGGTTATCTTCCGTATACATAATATGCACTTATGCGGTATTAGTCGCATATGGCTGTTTTTCTTGTCGCAAATGTTTCAGGTGGGACGTCTTGACGTGTTTTTGAACCAACAGGTTCTTTCCTATGCTTTCGGTGATCGGGTTTGAGTGTATCTGTACTATTTTTAAATGATCGAGCAAGATCATGGCATTTCTCTTTGCTGAGATGATACGCATAGGCGCTCAGAAACCACAAAATGCTGTGTGCTGTTGGTTCAATATTTCTGTGGCGAAGATGAATGCCTTATCTTTTGTGGCTCCGCCTGTTTAGATGGTGGTTTTAGGGGCATTTTCTTTGGAGCTGTTATTCTTGGTGAGGCGATTGTTACTCATGTTTATCATGAATGAAAGAGTCAATGATAAAACATCAATTAGGTAAAAATGTTTGGATGAATAACGCCAGGTTTAGTGAATTCAACAATTACTATTTAAGATTTATTGATGGGGATATTCTGGAAATGATTAAATAGTCAGGAGTACACTGTACCTTTTTTATATCAGGCTTCAAGTTTCAATTTTTTAAGTTTTAGCAAATAGAAAGGGGCAGTAAGAAGCTGGTGCTCATAACATCTTGGTCGGTAAATACTGCATCAATCAGTCCTGCTGAATGCATTGAGAGTCGCGATCCAGAACAGATTATGGTAGCTAATCTAACCCCCTCAGTGGTGGGAATTTCTAAAAAAGCAGGACGAATATCATTCTGAAAGGTTATCCAATGAATAATGCGCTAAATCCACTTAATATCAGCTTTCTATTGCTCAATTTTTTCAAGTATTTCAAACGTGACCCTTGGGGTGGTGACTGATTTTAGTCATTCCAATACTTAACAGAGTTTAGGTCAGCAATCTGATTGCTTTAGGAGAGGGAAATAATATATTGAGGTAACAATGCTGACATGAAGTTAGATTCATTTTTTTGATAATGTTGGATTTGATTTTTCGTCGTGGCAAAATCGATATAGATGATAGTATTCATCTATTGATGTGTGATTATGACAGGTATTTAATAAATCTAACGTTTATAAACAATGAACTTAAGGTTGTCAGGGCGCTCTAAAACTGGTGCAAACTTATACTCGTACATTTGGAGGTATGCGAGTAGTAATAAGATTTAAGGCGTAATTTAAAATTAAGGAGAGAACCATGACCCCGATTTCTCAACGCTATGTGCCTCCCCCTAATTATCCACCTTCTAATCAGTCGTCTCACGGCGATAGCCCGCCTCCTGCTTATCAGTCACCTAACGGCGATAGCCCGCCTCCTACTTATCAGTCACCTAACGGTGATAGCCCGACGCCTCTTGATCAGTCACCTCACGGCGATAGTCCACCTCCTGCTTATCAGTCACCTCACGGTGATAGCCCGACGCCCCTTGATCAGTGGCCTCACGGTGATGGTTCACCTCCTCCTGATCAGTCACCTCACGGAGATAGCCCACCTCCTGCTTATCAGTCACCTCACGGCGATAGCCCACCACCTCCTTATATGGTGGAAGCTGTTAATCCTTTTCAATATCGATCTGAGCTGTTAAGAGAGTTTTATCCAAATAAGTCTCCCTTGCCGGATCAAGATGAATATGGTCCGCCTGCACGCCTCCCTTCGTATCCACATGATGTGCAGATGCGTAGCTATCCCACCCCAACAAACAGGTTAAGGCCTGACAATTATACACAGGGTTATAATTATTTGCGTAATTATAACGTCAATAGTAGAAGTCCTTATAATTATTTACAGACTTATAACACCAACGGGGAAGAACCTGCAAGGACGGATTTAGCTCATCGTAATTGTTGTGTTGTTTTTTTAAAAGTCATTGCAACACCCTTTACTTTTTTGGGAGGGACACTTTTATGGGCAATATATGGTTTGTTTCGTGGAGTATTTTCGGGTATATCCGATTCTATATATTTGATTAATGAGTCCCGATGTGGCATGTGTACACAATTATTGCTGATACCTTGTTTAATCTATTTTGCCATTGCAATGGTTTATCAAAATATGATTTTGGGATTGATCACCGGAGGGATATTTGGAGGATACGTATCGTGCAATTCGTTGTGGAATGGTGATAGTCCTTATTTCACTCCTCAAGATTATTTTCATCTTCCAATGCTAGATTCTATATACCATCGAGCCATGAATGATCACTGATACATGAATAACAGTATTTATTTAGGAAACTATGTGTTTCTTTTTGCTAGTAAAACGATTTTTTTGAAACTGATCGAGATACTTATAGATTTGTATGAGTCGTTTTATGTCAATATGGATGACAGCCCCCTACAATTTTTCTGCCTCAACTAAGGCAAACACATCTGCATCTATTGAAAACAAAAGAATAATCAGTACGGAGGCAATATCTGCATGCCTCCGTACTTGAGGGTTATGCAGAAACGTGTTCCTGTGATTCATGTTGTGGTGTTGTAGTTGCGTTTTGTTTGCGTTCTTTTGGCTTCCAACTGCGTAGCTGCTTTTGAAGTTTCCAGCTACCAGAAAAGCCAAGTACAGCGCAGGCCGTCATAAATCCGGACATGGCTGCACCAACGACACCCGCAGTCATGACATCCTGTCCGGTCAGGTACAGGCCGGGAATCTGGGTCTTGGGTTTCAGCCAATCCTGATTAAAGCGCTGTGGATCGTGATCCAGTCCGTAAATTTCTCCCTTTTTATAAAAGCAGAAGAAGTCAGTGGACAGCGGTGTAGACAGCTCATAGTAATCAATCTTGCCACGCAGTTGAGGCATCTTGTTATACAGAATTTCCAGCAAGCGTTCGGAGAAAGCAGCCTTCAGCGCGTCATAGTCTTCACCCCGCTTACCCCAGGTTTCGTCTTTCCATTGTTCAAACCACTCAAATTTTGCTGGTGCAACGATTTCGACGGTGGCGCGGTTGGGATAGCGCGAATCCCAGCTGGGGTCTTTGGCGGACGGGAATGATACATAAACGACTGGGAACGGTTTACTACTATCCGCCAGGAAGTTATTCACGTTCTGCTCGTGATTTTCGTCCTGGTAAATCCAGAAATTGGTCTGTGGCAGGTTGAGGTTAGCTGCCGTATCCGCGATACCGATATACATGCCAAGGTGCGTCATGGACGGTCTGACCTGGCGCAGTTTGTCGAGATAGCCCGTTGCTTTTGCTGCTGGTTCTGGCAGTAATCGCTCGAATGTGTTGTAGACACCCGCATTGCTGATGACCCGTTGTGCCCGTATCTCGGTGCCATCTTTCATTCGCACGCCGGTAGCCCAACCCTTCTCAACCAGGATGTCCGTGACTTCAGCGTAAGTGAACAGTTCACCACCGGTAGCCTGGATTTGAGGAATCATGGTTTCTGCGATTCGGGAGGAACCGCCGATCGGGTAGTAACCACCGTGCATGTAATGGCGGGCAATCAGGGCGTGCACCATGAAACTGGACTGTTCCGGGGGCAGACCGTTATCACCCCATTGCCCGGTGAGTACGGCGATCAGTTTTTTGTTACGGGTCATACGATTGAGGACATCTACTGTCCGCTCATTGAAAAACGACGGCAGTTTTCCCTTGCCAACCAGTTGCATGGTTTTGTTGATCCAGCCGGGTAGCAGCTTGCGTCCGATGAAGGCGGGCATGGCATTAGAGACTTGTTTGAGAAGATCCAGATACTGGTCAATAGCCTGGGCTTCGTCCGGGAAGTAATGCACCATCTGTTTCCTGAACGCATCCTTGCCACGGAGCAGGTCATACTGCTCATCACCCACATAAAAACGGTCGTAGTTGTCTTCCATGGGCGCCCACTGAAGCTCACCATCTGTCAGGTAGCCAAACAGGGCGCCGGCCATGGTGTCCGGGTTGCCGACATCGCCGACATAATGCACACCGACATCCCACTCATAGCCATTGCGACTGTAACTGTGGGTAAAACCGCCGGCGGTATAATGTTGTTCAAGTACTAATACTTTCTGACCGGCCTTGGACAGGCAAACGGCTGCTGCCATTCCCCCGGGGCCAGATCCGATCACGATGGTGTCATAGGGGCCTTCCAGCCGGTTACTGCGATATCGACGCCCGATACGGATCGTGCTGGGTTTCATATGAGATCACCCTGTTGTTTTTATGATTATTCTGCGGCTGGATGAAACGGTTCGCTCACCATAGCGTACGAGCGTTCAGTAGCCGATCAGGCGACAGTGTATGCCTTCAACGTCGGATGTGAAAGCATGAGGAACGTTTGTACTTTTTTTGTTTTTTTGCAGAGCCCCATCAAGATAAAAATTTATCCTGCATGTCAGGCTTATCGTTTGAATCGTCCATGTATACTGGGAAAAGTGGCTGTTAAACCTATAGGGAGATCGCTTTATGTCGCGCATCATGCGCTGGTTCCTGGAGGGGCTGGTCGTTCTGGTACCCATCCTGATTACAGTCTATTTATTTTCAGCAGGCATTAATTTGGTCGCAGATGTGCTGACGCAAACTATCGGCCCCTATCTTAGCCGCGAATTGCCTATTCATGGTCGCTGGCAACTGGTGTTTATCAGTTTGGTCTTGGTGGTAGGTGTAACCATTCTTATTGGGGCAGTGACGCATATCTGGCTGGGTAAACACATGGTTAGGCTAGTGGATCAGGTATTAACCCACATTCCATTAGTGAAGCTGGTTTATGCCGCTATCAAGGATGGCGTGAATGCGATTATTGGCGACCGTCGCGAATTTGATAAGCCTGTGCTGGTTTCCATCGGTGAGATGCAGGTACCCGGCTTCATTACCCGTAATTCAACGGAGAATTTTGGTCTGGACAATCATGTGGCCGTTTACTTTCCGATGGCATTCAGTATTGCTGGCCGCGTGGCACTGGTACCTGCTGATAAGGTCAGACCGCTTGATAAAAGCAGTGCTGAAGTCATGTCATTTCTTGTTTCGGGAGGGGTAACCTCCGGACAGAAAAAGTAGAAATTGGTGCCATAGAGAAGATCCAACAAATAGAGCTGCAACGGTTTTTACTTACAAAATGTCTTATTGGCGCAATATGTTGTCGCAATAACAACAGAACCTGTTGCTCACCCCTCCGTAGAATGCAGACAAGAAAGAGAAAATCGCGCTGCACCAACCGACCCGGACACAGGCAACACCTGTCACAAGAACCAGAAATCCACGGTCCGGTCACAATCATAATCAACAGCCGACAGTGAATCCCATGAACAGTCAATCGCAGTTTACCCCCTGGCTGGAGTGGCTTGATGGCCAGCAGGAGAGCATGCTGGCGGAAACCATCCGGCTGGCAGAAATCAATTCCGGTACCCTCAATGTAGAGGGCGTCAATCGTGTACGTAATGCACTTGAAGGCCTGACCCAGACGTTAGGCGGAACCCAGGAAGTCATCGATGTCCCCCCCTGGGAACAGGTTAACGACGCCGGTGAAGTGATTCATCATGAACTGGGCAAAGCACTGAGAATCAGCAAACATCCGGATGCGCCGCTACGGGTGTTTTTCTGTGGCCATATGGATACGGTCTTTGCGGTCGATCATCCGTTCCAGTCCGTTCGTTGGCTGGATGACAATACCCTGAATGGCCCCGGTGTTACCGATCTCAAGGGCGGCCTGCTGGTCATGATCCGCGCACTGGAAACCCTGGAGCGCAGCCCCTGGGCAGGAAAGATTGGCTGGGAAATCCTGTTTAATCCGGACGAAGAAATCGGTTCACCGGGTTCTGCCGCATTGATTCGAGAAGCCGCTTCCCGTTGTGATCTGGGTATGATTTACGAACCCAGTTTTCCGGATGGCAATCTGGCCGGGCAACGTAAAGGTAGCGGTAATTTTGCAGTGGTTTGCCAGGGGCGTGCCGCCCACGCCGGCCGTGAACACCATCTTGGCCGCAACGCGATTCGGGCTATGAGTGACTTTGTCAGCGCACTGGATGATCTGAATGGGCAGCGTGAAGGCGTCACCATTAACCCGGGTTATATCCACGGGGGCGGCGCCGTTAATGTTGTGCCTGATACCTGTGTCTTCCGGTTCAACATCCGTATTGAGAAACCGGAAGATGAATCTTGGTGCTTCAGTCAGATTGAGCCCATTGTGGCAGCGATCAATGCACGGGATGGTATCAGTCTTGAACTGCATGGTGGCTTTGGTCGTAAGCCCAAGATTCTGACGCCGGCCAATGAACGTTTACTGGTGTTAGCGCGTGAGTGCGGGGCAGAACTGAACATGCACATTGAGTGGTTGCCAACCGGTGGCTGCTGTGACGGCAACAACCTGGCCGCGGCGGGCATTCCGAATATTGATACCCTGGGCGTTCAGGGCGGAAAGATCCACAGTGCGGATGAATACCTGCTGGTCGACAGCCTGGTGCCCCGCGCGAAGCTGAGTGCGCTGATGCTGATGAAACTGGCAGCCAGCGAGGATGTTCGCTGGCTGAAAGCCGTCAACCGGCAGGAGTAAGTCCTATGCTGTTGGTGCGTCCTGTAGTCTTTGGTGATCTGCATAACCTGGAACGGCTGGCGGTGATGGCCGGTGGTTCCATGTCGACCCTGCCGGCTAACCGTGACCACCTGGCGGAAATTATTGCCATTACCCGGCGAACCCTCTCAGATACCCGGCAGTTGTCGACAGAAAGCTGCCATTTTGTTCTGGAAGATACCCAAACGGGCGATATTTGTGGCATAGCCGGCATCAATGCGGCGGTCGGTCTCCGGTATCCGTTCTACAGTTACCGCATAGACGACATCGTTCATGCCTCGGATGAACTGCAGATGCACAGCCGGGTAGAAGCGCTCAGACTTTGTCACGAATATACCGGGTCAGTGAACCTGTGTTCACTGTTCCTGGCGCCTGAGCACCGTACGTTTGAAAAACTGGAGCTGTTGAGTCGCGCCCGTTTGCTGTTTATTGCGGTTCATCGCGCCTGGTTTGGTTCCCGGATTATGGTGGAACTGCAGGGCGTGCGTGATCAGCAGGGGCAGTCTCCGTTCTGGGAATGCCTGGGACGACACTTTTTCACCATGGCGCTGGACCGTGCCGTTTATCTGGCGGGCATCAAGGCGCGCAGTTTTATTGCGGACATGATGCCGAAGTACCCGGTTTACATGCCCTTGTTATCCGAAGAGGCACGTGCTGCGATTGGGTGTGTCCACCCCGAGCGTCGCGATGTACTGCGTCTGTTAGAAGACGAAGGGTTCGAGTTTGCCGACCATGTGGATATCTTCGATGCCGGTCCACAGCTGGAGGCAAGGCTTGGGCAGCTTCGCACATTACGTGAATCGGATATGGCGGTTGCGGCCATTGATAAAGCGGACTGCAATGAAACGACACACTTGGTATGTAATGCCGGGTTACTGGATTTTCGTTGTCTGCAGGCCAGAAGCGACGCAGGCAAGGTATTGCTGAATGCCATGGAGGCGGATGCCCTGCGGGTGTCAGCCGGTGATCCGGTGTTACGGGTGGCGGCCGATAATAATAAGAAATATGACAGCAGCCTCAAAAGAACAGGAGACCATAATCATGACTGAGCGCAGGATTGAACCGTTACTCAACGCTATGTGGGAGGATTACCTGACCCTGAATCCGGATGCCCGCAGGATTCATGACCTGTTTGCCGGATTGAACAATGGTGTAGTGATCAATGACCACATTGCCTTGCGCACGTTTAACATCGACAAGGTTTGCCTCGACAAGATCGCGCGTCCTTTCCTTGAAGCCGGCTATCAGCCAAAAGGTGATTACCGGTTTGAGGCCAAGAAACTGGTCGCCAAACATTTTGAACATGAAGATCCGGACTTACCGAAAGTTTTTATCAGCGAATTGCTGGTGGAAGAACTATCAGACGATGCACAGGCGATTATCCACAACCTGGTTGATCAGGTAGATGCCCGGGATCTGGAAAAGGACATTTTCTGTTATTCCGGTCGTCACTGGGATATTCCCTTTGCGATCTACAGCCAGCTGCTGGCGGAAAGCGAGTATGCGGCCTGGATGTCAGCTTTTGGTTACCGCGCCAACCACTTCACGGTGTCGGTCAATCACCTGCGATCACATGACAGTCTGGAAGCGTTGAACCAGCTGTTGCTGGATGAAGGCTTTGCTCTGAATGACAGTGGCGGCCTGATTAAAGGGTCACCCGATGTGTACCTGGAGCAGTCGTCAACCATGGCGAATCGTATCGCGGTCGACTTCAGTGACCGTACCGTTGAGATCCCCAGCTGTTTCTATGAGTTTGCCCTGCGTTACCCCTTGCCCGACGGCAGCCTGTACCAGGGCTTTGTGGCGGCATCAGCAGATAAGATCTTTGAGAGTACTAACGTCACTGGACGTTAACCCGGCGCCGGGCCCCTTTCCCGGGGCCTCCGATCCTGCCAGGAAGGTTTCGTTTTTCCGGTTGCGACCAGCAGCCACTGTGTGAACCACGTTTCTATCGTGACACCGGAACACTGAACAGCTTGTGCCGTATGTCTTTGATGGTGGTATTAGCGTAACGATAACGACAGATAGAGGGGCCGGTCAGGTCCCCGGATAACAAAGTCAGGAGTGAGGTAATCTCTATGATGGTAATTCGGCCGATCAAGGCAAGTGACTGGGATGCCCTCTGGGATATGGCTCACAAGACAGGGGTTGGCTTTACCTCACTGCAGCCGGATGAAGAGCGTGTGCTGGCAAAGCTGCAATGGGCGTTAGAGAGTTTTGATTCCCCCGTGGCGCTGGAAGAGGCGTTGTACCTGTTTGTCCTTGAAGATACGACAAATGGCAAGGTGGCGGGTATCTGCGCCATTGAATCGGCCGTTGGGTTGAGTGATCCCTGGTATAACTACCGGGTCAATACCCAGGTGCATGCATCTCGGGAACTGGGTGTGTACAACAAGGTCGAAACGCTGACCCTGTGTAACGACCATACCGGTTATTCAGAACTGTGCACCCTGTTCCTGTTGCCTGAGTATCGCCACAGTCGTAACGGACACTTGTTGTCCAAGTCCCGTTTTCTGTTTATGGCGGAGTTCCCGCGCCGGTTCTCCGAAGGTGTGATCGCCGAGATGCGGGGATACAGTGATGAGAATGGTGTGTCACCGTTCTGGGAAGCGTTGGGCCGTCATTTCTTCTCAGTGGATTTTGCCGATGCCGATCAGGCGACTGCCCGCAGTAAGGTATTTGTAGCAGAGCTGATGCCCCGCCACCCCATTTATCTCAATCTGCTGCCGGAAGAGGCGCAGCGGGTGGTGGGTTTGACCCATGACGCGACCACACCGGCGCGCAAGTTGCTGGAAAGTGAAGGCATGCGTTACAGCGGTTGTGTGGCGATCTTTGATGCCGGCCCGTTGATGGAAGCGCGCATTCAGGATATCAGGCTGGTGCGTGAAAGCCGTTACTTTAAAGTTCATATCGATGATGAGCGCGAACCTCACGGCGAGCCCTGGCTGCTGGCCAATACCAAATTCCATGACTACCGCTGCGCCATGAGCAAGGTGGCTTTCTGCGGCAATAACATCGTATGCGTTACTGGTGAACAGGCCGACGCATTGCGGGTTGATGAAGGCGACACCTTGCGGGTGGTTCACCTGTTGCCACACCGGGCGGTTTAATTTTTTCGCATTTCAGGGAGTATTTATGACAGCTTCTCTCTTTATCAACGGCTGCTGGCTGGAAGGCAATGGGCAGGCATTTGCGTCACTGAACCCGGCGGAAGGCAGTGCCGTCTGGGAAGGGTATGCGGCAGATGCCGACCAGGTTGCCGATGCCGTTGATGCGGCGCGTACTGCTACCCTCACCTGGGCAAATCTGGGGTTTGCCGGTCGTGAAGCAATCGTGAAGCGCTATGGCGAACTGCTGGATCGTGATGGTGAATTGCTGGCGCAGACCATCGCCAATGAAACCGGTAAACCGATCTGGGAAAGCCGGACGGAAGTGGGCGCCATGAAGGGAAAGATCGGTATTTCGGTGACCGCTTACCATGATCGGACCGGTGTCCGTGAAAACGAGGCTCCCGGCGCCAAGGCTTTTGTACGACACAAGCCTCACGGTGTTGTTGCCGTATTTGGACCCTACAACTTCCCCGGTCATCTGCCAAACGGACATATTGTTCCCGCTATGCTGGCAGGGAATACCATCGTGTTTAAGCCCAGTGAACTGACGCCGGCGGTTGCTGAGAAAATGGTTGCCTTATGGGAAGAAGCGGGACTGCCCACAGGCGTTCTCAATCTGGTGCAGGGCGAAAAAGAAACGGGTATGGCACTGGCCCAGCATCCGGATATTGATGGATTGTTCTTCACCGGCAGTTCCCGAACCGGCGAGCTGATCCATCAGCAGTTTGGCGGTCATCCCGGCAAGATTCTGGCACTGGAAATGGGCGGCAACAATCCGTTGATTGTGGACGAAGTCGCCGACCAACGTGCTGCAGTACACGACACGATTCAGTCTGCCTACATTACAGCAGGTCAACGTTGTACCTGTGCCCGTCGACTTTATGTCCCTAAAGGTGAATCGGGTGATCAGTTTGTTGATGCACTGGTGGCTGCGATTGGCAACATTCAGGTAGGCCGCCAGCATGATGATCCCCAGCCGTTTATGGGCTCTTTGATTTCAGAGCAGGCTGCAGACGGTATTCTGGCTGCACAGGCAAGTCTGGTGGTTCTCGGTGGTCAGGTGCTGTCGGAAGTCCGTAAGCTGGAAGAAGGTACAGGGTTGTTATCACCGGGTTTGATTGATGTGACATCCATCGAAGAACTGCCGGATGAAGAATACTTCGGCCCTCTATTGCAACTGATTCGTTACGACAATTTTGATGATGCCATCGCCATGGCCAATCGAACCCGTTTCGGACTTTCCGCCGGTTTGTTAAGCGATAATCGTGACAAATTTGATCGATTTTACAGCCGCATCCGGGCCGGTATTGTGAACTGGAACAAGCAGCTGACAGGCGCCAGCAGTGCGGCACCTTTTGGCGGCATTGGCGCCAGTGGTAATCACCGGGCCAGTGCCTATTATGCAGCCGATTACTGTTCTTATCCGGTCGCGAGTCTTGAGACAGAGCAGGTCGCTATGCCTGCCAGTCTGGCGCCTGGGTTAAGCCTGTAAACGACACAACTCAGTCACAATATGAAGCCCCCCATCCTGTGCTGATGGGGGGCTTTTTTATGTGTAGAGGTTTGTGCTGGCTTGTCCGCTGATGCCAGTGGGAATGCCGCCACGTGTTAACAACTACAAGTTACTTAAACCAGTTTTTTTGCAACTTTTTGCATGATAACGCGTCGAAAAAATAGAGGGGATAGGATTTTTTTCGGGAAATATCGCTATAGCTGTCTATATTGCAATAGCTTGAGTTAATCACGATTAAAGCTGATATCGGTAGTTTGATCGCATTAATCCAGCGTATTTCCCCAAACAGGGAGACACTATGCAGAAGAACGATATTCTCGCCGTGGCATTGATGACGTTCGCGTTTTTCCTGGGTGCCGGGAACTTGGTGTTTCCACCCATGGCTGGCCAGCAGGCCGGGGAAAACCTTTGGTGGGCGTTGATTGGTTTCCTTGCCATTGATGTTGGATTATCCCTTCTCGCAATTATTGCCATTGCCCTTCAGGGCAGCCCCAATGCATTGACCAGTGACCTGCCTCCTCGTTTCGGCATGCTGTTCTGGATAGCCGTTTATGTGATTATTGGACCCGCTTTTGCAGTGCCCAGAACCGCAGTAGTCGCCTTTGAGACAGGTATTTCGCCCTGGTTTGGTCAGGTTGAGCCTTGGTATCTGACGGCGTTTTCCATCATTTTCTTTTCCATTGTGATCTGGCTGTCGATCTTTCCGGGTAAACTGGTCACGATCGTAGGACGTATTTTGACGCCTCTGCTGGCAGGGCTGCTGCTGGCCATCTATCTCTGTATGCTGCTTACCCCCCATGAAGCGCCTGGCATACCATTGAATGACTATACTTCTCACCCGGTTATTGAGGGCATGATTCAGGGATACCTGACCATGGATACCCTCGGTGCATTGGCCTTTGGTATTGTGATTGCGTCATCAGTGAAAGGGCTTGGCGTAAAGCGCCGTGAGGATGTGGTCAAGTATACCGTTATCGCCTCTGTGATTGCTGGAGTGTTTCTTTGCCTGGTGTATTTTGGGCTGTTTTACCTCGGTGCAACCAGCCGCACGATTGCCCCCGGCGCAACCAATGGCGCGCAGATTCTGAGTGCGTATGTATACCATTTACTGGGTTCTGGAGGGCTACTGGCGCTGACGGCAGTCATTGTTCTGGCATGTCTGACAACGGCTATTGGTGTGACTACCGCCTGTGGTGACTATTTCCATCACCAATTCCAGCGGGCGTCTTACCAGTTCTGGATTGTACTGCTGGCGTCGTTGTCGGCACTGGTGGCGAATGTCGGGTTGGAGACACTGATCTCTCTGTCATTACCCGTAGTGGTTGCCCTGTATCCGGTATCGATTGCACTGGTGCTGTTTTCCATCGCCCGTAGTTTCATTACGATTCCGCGGACCACGGTGGTGGTTACTGTCGCGGTAATCTTTGTGATCAGCACCTCGGACAGTTTCAGCACCATCGGGCTGCTGCCCGACTGGTTGCTGACGACATTCAGGCGGTTGCCGTTGTTTACCAGTGGCGTGGGATGGTTGGTACCCGGTGTCGCCACCTTCCTGGTGGCGTGGGTTATCTGCCAGTTTCTGAGTCAACCCCGGCGGCTGGGGAGGTAACCCGGTTTACCAGGATGGGCCGCTGACGCTGTTATAGGTCAGAGGGGGTTGTCCGGCCTGTGCACCCTGTGCGGTCGCCGTCAAAAGGACGCATTGGGTCACGGCACTGCCGGGACAGGCGGCGGCCGCAATCGTGTAAAAGTCTCCCAGGGATTCCGGGTTGGCGACCGTATAGCCGAGTGTCGTCAGATTGGTGGTATAGGTCTGGTTCTGTGAATAGAAACGCTCCTGGGCCTGCATCACTTCCATCAGCATGGCCTGACCGTCACTCTGCCGTCCCCTGACAACCTGTTCGGTATAGGACGGGTAGGCAATAGCAGCAATGATGCCGACTATCGCTACCACAATCATCAATTCCAGCAGGGAAAAACCTGACGACGGTTTTATCATTTATTTTCTCTCCAGTAGGTAGACTCCATCACTTCCAGCTGGCTCAACGGATCACCATTAATGGCAGTGATATTACCCTGATCTCCACGACGGTTGCCGGTGAAGGGGTTACCTTCGGTACCGATAGTGAGGTTTACGCCGTTGTTATTGATGGTAATAACTGGCGCTGGTGCGATACCGCCGCGCAGCAGTGCAACAGAGCGGATCGGGGCGCCATCTTCATCCTGATAAACGGCGGTGCCGTCCAGCAGGTTCAGTGCGTAGGCATTGGCCTGACCCACATCCGGTCCGCAGCTCATCACAGTGCTGTTTGTTGTGGTTTTGTAGGTATTGAAGAAGACTGCGCCATTTATAGTGACTGAGTTAGACAGCACCTTTTCCGTCGCTCCCAGTGAGAGATACCAGCCATCCTTGTTGTGGAAGTAATCCGACGTCAGGGTGTAGGTATCGCCGGGTTCCAGTTCCAGGATCAGTTCGTCGAGACGCTGTTGCAGGGCCGCAGTTCGTGTGGCAGCCGTCTGCTCCGCTTCGTCGACCAGCCAGGCAAACGCTTCTTCGACCGTCAGCACGCCATTGTTATCAGCTGCCAGAGCGGCGGTTAGCTGTTCAGTTGACAGAATATCCGAAGCTTCGAGTACGCCGTTATCACCGGGATCATGTTCCAGTAAGAAGGCGGTTTGCAGGGCGGCAGAGGTTTGGGCTGCGTCATTCAGTGCGGCCAGTGCCAGGCGCCCCTGGTCGACACCGTATAAAGTGTCATAGACAGACTGCAGATTACTGTTGTCAGGATCCAGCGCCAGCTTGTTGCTGATATAAGTCAGGGCTTCTGACAGAGAGAGAGTGCCATTGCCATCGGCATCACCATTGTTGGTGGCGTCATTGAGCAGGGTGCTACCCATCAGGTCAGTCAACATATCAGTCTGTTGGCTGTTGGCTGCGCTGTAGACCCAGTTCAGGTCGGGATCATTGCTGCTACCGCCATTCAGGGCATCCAGAAAGGCCAATGCTTCTTCCATTGTCAGGCTGTTATCGGGATCGGCTGCTTTCAGCAGGTTGAGGTTGCTCGTTTCAAGATAAGCCTCCAGAATGGATTCCGGACTGGTTTCATCCGCTTGCCAGGATATAGCCTGTTCTAGCGCTGTCTGTTCCGACTGGATGGCCAGCTTTTGCTGTTGCATGACATCAATCTCAGTCTTCAGGTTGTTAATGGTACTTTCCAGATCAGCAACAGTATCATTGAGACTTTGGAATTGGCCATCTTCATCAGCGGCAAGCGCATCAGCTAAAGCGCCGGCAGTTGCGCTATTGAGCGCCAAGACACTGGTTTGCCATTCTGTCTGTTTCCCCAGCAGTGCAGTTTCTTTGGTACTGCTGTCTTGACCGGCTGCCTTAAGGTCAGCGATTTCCTGTTCCAGTGCCTGTATCTCACTGGTCAGGTCATTTAACGCATCGCGTTGAGCAATCTGCCCGGTGGTACTTTCATCCACATCCGGGGTATCCGGATTGTCGGGGATGCCGTAGTAGGCCGCTTCCAGTGTGGCGAGTTCGGCTTTGAGTGCAGATGTATCGTTGCCATTTAGGCGTGCCTCATTAATGGCCGCCTGTGTTTCTTTGATCGCCGTCCAGCTTTGCGCGAGTTCAGCCTGGAAAGCTTGCAGGCGAGCGTATTGGGTCAGCAGACCGTTGGGATCATTGATCGCATTTTCATACTGAGCAATATCTTGCAGAGCGTTATTGTAATCGCTTAGCGCATTATTTCTTATGCTGAGTTTTTCATTTTGGACCTCCTCGAGGTCAGCAAATATGGTCTGTGCTTCTGCTTGCTCTTGGATAGCAACAGCATGAGCAGTTTCTAAATTGGCATAGGCAACGTTTAAATCCACCAAAGTTTGTTGGGCTTGATCATAGGATGCTTTATCTTGCACCAACAGGTTAGTATCTGCTTTGACATCCTGATAGCGTGCCGTAAAGTTTTTGGAAGATTGATTGAGCGTTGTTTCATACAATGTCAGAAAATCAGAATACGTTCGTATTTGTAGTGTCCAGAGCGTAATTCCCTCAGGTGCATTGTTAGCCATATACGATTCTAATTGCATGTGGCCAGAGCTTTGTAAATATTGATTATAGTCTTCTGCTAATGCAGCTATTTCCTCATTAGTGAAATTGTTATCAAGAATATATATAGGTTCCCAGTAATCGTTGTATTGTTTCCATGCTATTTCATGAAGTACCTCATGCAATACAGTGTCAAAGTTACCGTTTGGTGATGGCTGAAGATACGGCTCCAGAATTGTTAGGTCAGCAGTAATTTGATCAATGCGCGGCTCCAGGCGGTCAATTTCGTTTTGTACGACAGCTTCTTCGGCTTTATTGGCGTCTAATGCCTGTTGAGCATCATTAACCTGCTGTTCCTTCGTTTGTAAGGTCTGTTGATAATCACTTACGGCTTGACTGGCATTGCTATATTCCAAATCAGCAGCCTGATATGAGGGCGCTAGAATATTTGTAGTTTCTGTAGAAAGCGCATCATAGTCTTCAAAGATATCCTGTACCGCGACAATCTGTTCCTGAAGCTGCGCCTGACTGGCGATATCGTCAAACACAGCCTGGTTATAAGCGAGTTGTTCTGCTTGTGTATCCAGGGCTTTCTGGAGAGCATCAAGCTGTTCCTGAAGCGCCAGTCGTTGATCCATCAAAGCGGTAACGCCCCAGGCCTCGCGATAGGCATCAAGGACTTCCTGTGCTTTTTTCGATGCATTGACGAGTGCATCAATATTCTCGTTGGCATAACCTGCCGAACTGCCATCTGCATGGGTGAAACCGCTACAGTTACGACCCGCTGTCTCACCGTGCTGGATACATTCAAGTTCCCGGTTCAGTTCTGCCCATTCGGCATCGGACAACGTTGTGCCGGTGATATCGGCAAGATGTGTTTCAGTGATCACACTGGTGCCACTGTTAGCGTAGGTGTAGCTGGTGGGTGTCGTTAGTACGTTGTAATCCTTGAATACATAAAAGCGATCACGGGTATCGGTATTCAGCGGATGGGCACGCCAACCACTGCCTAGGGCGACGGCATAGAAAGGATCTTCGCCCCGCTCACTGTAAATGCTTACATCTGGCGTGCCATAGAAACGGCGGTTGCTTGCTGCATCACTGCCACCGAGGGTGGCAATTCGGCCGCCGCTGGCATAACTGGCCAGACAGTCGGTGACGCAGTTTTGTGCGGTGGTGTCTTTGTTGCGATCAAAATCAATACGGAACACCTGTGCGCGGGTATCAGCGGCAAACAAGGTATTGATGACGCCATCACCGTCCACATCCACCGCGACCACATCACCGGGCATGCCGTTGGTCATCTCGGTAATCTTCAGGTTCAGGCTGTCGTTATAGTTGTCCCCGTTGGTATCCAGATCATTGTTGTTGTCACCGTCGAGATCATTAAAACGGCTGGTGTAGTGTGATGTGTTGGGGCCGCCGGCAGACCAGATCAGCTGACCGGTTTCCGCATCCACCACGTAGATGGCATTGCCGAGATGATCGCTGACGGGCAGGTTGTCATCGTCGTTATCCTGGTTCGGATCATAACCGGCAGCGAAAATCAGCGCCTGCTTATTGACCGGCTTGCCATCAGCATCCTTACCAACGGGCACCTTGGCCAGCACCGGCCGTGACCAGCTTTGACCGAGTTTTTCAAAACCACTGTCGGGTAAAAGAGGCGTTGACGAGATGGTGCTGGCGGCGAGGTCTCCGTTCGCATAATTGATCACGCGGTTGCTGGTATCCAGCGAACGCCCGTAACGATCCAGACGGTTACCCTTTTTGTCCACAGCCAGGCCGCGAATTGCCCACAGCAGTTTCGGCTGGTCCATGTCCGTCACGTCCATGGCATAGTAGTTGTGGCCACCGCGACGCATACCGAAGTAAAGGATCACACGGGTTGCTGTCTGCAGATCGGGTATCCCGTTACTGCCTGCTTCAATCGTACCTGCGCTGCTGCGACGGATGCCGACGGCATCGATCAGGTCACCCGCTGCATCTTCCTGATACGTATATTGCACCCAAGCGTTAATGGGGCCATCAATACCGTAGCGCTTTTCCTCGCTACCCTGCAGATTTTTAAAATAATGTTTGATATTGGGCAGCAGCTCGCCGGGCATAAAGGCAAACTTCTCCGCACCGGTTTGTGTATTGACGGCGCGGAGGAAACCCATGTTGTCGCCGTAAAACAGGTAATCGGTTTGGGTAACCTTAACATCTCGAATAGCCAGCCCATCGCTGTCAGTGATGGGATTACCTTCACTGTCTTTCAGGACGTCACCATCCTGAGTCTCCTGTACCCGGTAGGGAATGACAAGAGGCTGGCTGTGCAGAACATCCGCCATGACCATCTGCACGGATTTATCGGCTTCACCACTTTTGCTTACGGTCACTTGCCGACCTTCAGCAAACTCAATCAGTGTCGTTTCGTTGAGCGTATAGCTGCTGTCGCTTGGTTCTATACCAATACCAAGCAGGGTGTTGTTCACGGTAGCGGTACTGAGTGAACTCAGACTTTTCTTGTCGTTAAGTGCATTGGCGCGAGGGATTGGTGGTGTGTCTGTATATGTCAGGAGTGTTCTGTTGGCAGGGGTGATTTTTTCGGCAGCACCGCCAAGTGCGACATTGCCCCCATCATCCACCGTTGACCACCAACTGCGGGCGTCCTTTTTGAAGAAACCCGCGGTCTCACTGGAAGGGTCCATATCCGTAGCGGGTTCGCCAGAACTGTCCACAATCAAGGTTTCACTGCCGCTAACAGTGTCGCTGTCACAGTCGACCATGGTCCCGTTGCTGTTATGGCAGATTTCTTCAAGCGCGTAACGTTTGAGGTTACCGGTCCAGGCGGCACCGGTTTCTGGCTTGAACATTGAGTAATAGAGTTCGTTTTTGTGGGTCAGCTTGTTGTAAGCGTTGACAGCGACCCCTGGTGCCGCGAAGTTGGCATCCTGGGAAAGGATATCCTGAATAATTTCCTGAAGGGCGGATACCAAGCCTGAGGTATTATTGGTGGTAAAGTAATTCTTGGCATCGCCGGTACCGCTTAATGCTGTTTCTCTTAATAGCTGCTGATCCGTAGCAAAACCGACCGTGTAAGTTTTAACAAACTGGTCTTTGTCGATGGTGCTGCTCTGATCGTTGGTGAAGAGGAATTCCGCCAGCTCATCCAGACAGTCGCCGCTATTATCGTTACAGGTCTTTTTGTTTTGGTTGTTTTGTGCCCAGGCTCTTATTGCACTGTTGGCACCGCTGTCGCTAGTGGGTTCTCCATCAGTGAGGAGAATAATGTTGTTGCTCTGGCATGAGTGAGTTATCGGTGATTTATACGTTGTAGATGTTTGTAAGGCATCTGGATCTGTATCCCAGTTTGTACATTGAACACTGCCGCTAGAGTTAATATAACAACCTTCAGCGTCTGCTCCATAAGCTATATTTTCACCTCGGTAATACAGTGCCGCTTCGTAAAGTGATTCTGATAACGGCGTGCCACCTGAGGCATAGTAACGATTGAGTTGATTTTTAATAGCAGTAGTCGAATGCTCAATCTTATTGATGGCGACATCAATAACGCCGCCTGATGTGTTATCAGAACTGCCATTATCACGGTCAAATCGCATGAGTCCGACGTTGACTGGTTTGTTTGTCGTAATTAGCTCATCCAGAAGGTTTTTAGTAACATCTCGAACCACTTCTATTCGTGTTTTTATATAGTTATTCCCATACCTTTTGCATTCCCCATCCCGATATCTCAGACACTCCCTGACACAGGCGTTTGGGTTAAATTCATATTCAGCTCTAGTGCAATAGTTACCATTGACTGGATTTTTCATTGAGCCAGATGTGTCAATGATGAATAGCACATTGGGGCGTATGACAGAGCCTGCTACAAGTTTTTGACCAACATAAACTTCAGTATCGTCAGCCAGTACCGGTTGTAATGATGCTGACATGTATAGGAAGGCGCTAATGAAGCAGATAAACTGTTTGTTCATACGGAGTAAAGGCATGACGATCATTCCTCACCGACCAAATAGATATTGATTAGTGATTGCGATTCTCGATGAACGGTGAGTTCTGCCATATAGGCTTTATTGATGGTTAAACTGGTAAAGTTTATTCGTTGGTTGTTTTGATATAGGTCTGTTGATCCTCTGACGGTTAAGCGTACAGAGGAACAGCCTTTGCAAGGTAATACAAGAAGGCTGCCCTTGGCATATTCGTTGTCATACCAGGAGAGGTAGATCGTCGCTTCTTCATAAGTGTCGTAAGGCGACAGATCCACCGTTTCTGCTACAGCACTGTTCATCACTACGCCAGTGGCTAACAGCCAAAGCCCCAGTAACCGGTTCAAATAATGTTTTATCATTCTTATGCCTCATCTCCGGTCAGGTGCAATCCGGTGCATTCACTACATCAAAGAAAAAATTGCCGGCCATGAACCGGGTGCCCATGGACTGGTTCGAGGTAGCACCACTGTTCATGGTTGTATTCGAATTCAGTTCAAACAGGTAATAGGAAAAGTCTTTCAGGCTGGCGTTTTCAACAGGCCGTTCACCCATGTAACGCATGGATGAATTGGGATTTGCACCAGCAAAGGCGACGGCTGTCGGCATAACCGCATTGCAGGTCGCCCTCGCGCTGTTCATTTCCAGTTCACGGTTACCGCCGTTGACTTCATCAACCTGGGTTTCCAATTCGCTCAGGGTCACCTGAAAGGCCTGGCCCTGGAACTGTGCATTGCTGGCCATTCGTTCTTCCAGTGTTGCCATCCGTGCTGCCGTGATGCCGGCTATTGTCAGGATGGTGAGGAATATCAGTGCACTCAGCATGGCCATGCCGTGTTGAGCGCTGTTCCTTGATGTTCCGAGTCTGTTCCGGTCTTTTTTGTGCTTCATGATGTTCAGTTCTTGACCGTTACGGTGGTTGTAAACAATTGCCGTGTAATACCGTCGTTGGTGGTGATAGTTGGTGCATCCAGCAACAGGAATTGTTGTTGAGGGTTATCCGTGCTGGCCATGGCACTGGCCAGTAACGCGATGCGCACAGCACGCACGTTATCCCAGGCATTGGCATTCACCCGATCGGCAGAAACGTACTGGTTGACGCTACCGTCATTGTTTGTATCCACACCGTAGAGCAGTTGCAGGTTATCAATGCCGTCCACCAACCGTTGTGCCGTGCCAGTCCATGCACCGTTCGTATGGCTGTAAGCACGGCAGGCCAGGGAAGGATAAGGGTTATCATTTGCCGCATCGGCCGGTTCAATCGTAAAGACTTCGGTGATTTGCTGGTTGGTAACATCGTTACCGGTACAGTCCGTGGCAGTGCCGGATGTACCGGCAACCGGCCAGTACTGCACAGCCAGACGATCTGCACTATTACCTGTGCCAACAGCGTTACAGGCGGCATCTGTCGTTGTTGGGATATTGCAGTCTGGCTCGGGGAAATGGCGTGGTGCAGTAACGTCACTCTCCGTATGACCCGCCATGCGAATACTGTTGGCAATGAAACCCAGGCTGAATCGGCCATTCTCCATGATATAGCCCAGGGATTCGTTAACGCCGAAGGTTTCCTTGTTCGATATGATAATCTGGCTGACACCCAGTAACAGCAGCAGACTGAGCGTACTGGCAATCAGCAGTTCAACAACAGACAGTCCCTGCTGATGATAAAATGATTTTTCTTGCGTGATGGCTGTCGTCCGCATACTTAGGGCCTTATCAGTAAAGAGGTACTGAGACGCTGGCCATTGGTCTCACAGTTACGGCACAACCAGTCAACGGTTAATGTGTAACTGCCATTGGCCAATGCAGAGGTCACTTGTCCACTGTTCAGATAGTCGGGGCTGCCGGATGAAAAGCCATTGAAGGGGCGTGGGCAGCTGGTTTCCCACAAATCCCAGGCCGCCATCTGTGTCGGTGTACAGGCAACAGCGCTGATTTTTACCCCGGGCGCAGGAAGGGGACTGAAGTAGTCAGAACAGACAGTGGCGGGACGGTTGTTGCAGTCGGGCGTATTCCCGGCAGTGACATAACGGGCATTACCGGTCATGTCGTCCTGGTAAGCGGTGATGTTTCCCCGGATACGCTCTGCCAGATCCTGTACCAGCCAGGTGGCATGGGAGCGCTGAACCCCATCCTGGTTGCCGCGCACCGCCGTAATCTGTAATGCCGCCATGCCCAGCAGCCCGATGGTCATGATCACGATAGTGATCAGCACTTCAACCATGCCGACACCGCGGTGCCTGTTAATGCTAGTTTTGTAGAAGGGTATCAACATGGTGTCAGCATCCTTCCCCGGGGTTGATTCTTTGGGTGGTAAGTCGACCGGTTGCTGAGAGGCTAAGACATCGTGCGCGATCACCGGTGGCAGAGAGATCATTGGCTGATACCAGGAACGAGCTGGTAGCGTTACGGGTTGTACCATTGCCTTCGTAAATCAAGGCAGAAGTTGTTCTTGCATCATAAGTGGTCGTGATCGTGACATCGTCGTCAGGTGCCGGATACTGTTTCAGCGTATTACCGCCAACCTCCGCGACTTCCCAGCCTGTGCGCCAGTTGCCGGGCAAACCGCCGAGCGGTCTGACAATAATGGCCGCATTCCGTTTTACCGCTTCACTGCGGGCATACTGAACCGTACCGGCGAGTTCCATACCGGTGCTGGAGACCTGCTCATTCAAAAGGAAATCATTAAACGACGGCGCCGCGATACCCAGCAGGATGCTGAATACCGCCAATGTGATCATCAGCTCAACGAGGGTGAAGCCCCTGGCCTTGTGGTGTCTTGTGTTCTTGTTATCGCGCACGGGTTAGTCACGGTTTGTTAGTATTATTGGGTTTTCCATGAACCCGGCAGCTAACCTAGATGGTGTTCCTTTCCGGCTGCCCTGTTTACTGTGTTTGTAATGCCTATTTTTATGAACTGACGATGTACGTCGACGGGTAGGTAGATAACCGGCCTTTTTTTCAGAATAAAAGGTATGTTTTGTCAGGTTTCTGTCTGCTGAATCACGAAAAACTGTCAGCATGTCTTCAGGGGAAAAGCGTTTGTTATTTTTTGCATGCTGTGTTAGAAGTTACACCAACGTGAATGATTAAAAGAACATGAACCAAAACGTTTTCACCCTGATTATTGTCCTGCTAGTCGTTGTGATTCTGGGATCACGGCGGGGGACGTCCATGGGCTGAAAACAGGCTGACAAAGGATACTGAAAACCCCCGCTCCGAAAGGACCGGGGGTTTTCTTTTGGCGATAAGAAAAGTGTATCACCCCGAGGGCCAGGGAATGTGTAGTCGAGCAGCAAGCGACAGTGACAAAACGAGTAACGACGGACAGGGTATGACTGAGCCTGTGTCAGGTGCTCAGTATGTGGTTGAAACCCTGGCACGCCATCAGGTGACGACGGTATTTGGTTACCCGGGTGGAACGATTATGCCGGTTTACGATGCACTTTATGGTAGCCCTGTTGAACATGTACTGTGCCGGCATGAGCAGGGAGCGTCCCTTGCGGCTGTGGGTTATGCGAGGGCAAGTGGTCGTGTGGGTGTCTGTATTGCGACATCAGGCCCCGGTTCGACCAACCTGATTACAGGGCTTGCCGATGCCATGCTGGATTCGATACCCATCGTAGCGATTACCGGGCAGGTGCCGCTTGCTGCCATGGGATCTGATGCATTTCAGGAAGTAGACATACTGGGTGTTTCGCTGGGGGTGACCAAACACAGTTATCTGGTGACCAGTATTGATGAGTTGCCTGAAGTGCTCGACGAAGCGTTTCATCTGTCGAAAACGGGGCGACCGGGCCCTGTTCTTGTGGATATCCCAAAGGATATTCAACAGGCCCTGATGATACAGCCTGCACAGCGATACCCGGCTCCTCACGGGGTTGCGATGCCTGATAGGGAAGTGATTGAGCAGGCACGTCATCTGATGCAGCAGGCTGAACACCCCATTGCTTATGTGGGCGGCGGTGTCGGGATAGCGGGGGCCGTCAGTGAATTACGGCAATTTCTCAAGGAAACCGGAATGCCATCGGTCACGACGCTAAAGGGGATTGGCGTCGTGCCAGATCACTTCGAGCAGCACCTTGGCATGCTGGGAATGCATGGTAACCAGGCGGCTAACCTCGCAATACAACAGTGTGACCTGCTGGTCTGTATCGGTGCACGCTTTGATGATCGCGTGACAGGTAAGCTGGATCAGTTCGCGCCCCATGCACGGGTTATTCATATGGATATTGACCCTGCGGAACATAACAAACGACGACAAGCAGATATTTCCATTACCGACAACCTTTCAGATGTCCTTCCTGAGCTAACAGAAACACTGACGATCACTGAATGGCAGTCCACATGCCGGGCGTTAAGGCAGCGTTATGCCTGGCGTTATGACCATCCCGGAGAAGGCATTTATGCGCCACGATTACTGAAGCAGCTAAACCACGAATTGCATGCTGATGCCGTCATCAGTTGCGATGTTGGCCAGCACCAGATGTGGGTTGCCCAGCACATAACGTTTGATAAGCCGGAAAATCATCTCAGTAGTGGTGGACTGGGCACCATGGGATTTGGTTTACCTGCCGCCATAGGGGCACAGTTGGCCAGACCGGATGCTTTGGTCATCAATGTCACCGGAGATGGTTCTTTCATGATGAACGTTCAGGAGCTGGCAACCATCAGGCGTAAACAGTTGCCCATCAAGATTCTTCTGCTGGATAACGAACGACTGGGTATGGTGCGCCAGTGGCAGGAACTGTTCTTCGACGGGCGTTATAGCGAGACCAACCTGTCTGATAACCCGGATTTTGTCGCCATGGCTGGAGCATTTGGCATCCCCGGAGAAACCATTTGGCGTAAAGATCAGGTGAGTGAAGCACTGAATCGATTGCTGAAGGCAGAAGGCGCTTATTTACTGCATGTGGCTATTGATGCCGCAGACAATGTCTGGCCACTGGTACCACCCGGGGCTGCTAATCACGAAATGCTGGAGGAGGGAGCATGAACCATCAGTTATCCATTGTCGCGAATAACCGTTCGGCAGTACTGGAGCGTATTCTTCGGGTTGTACGTCATCGAGGCTTTGAGCTGACCGCAATGACTATGCCTCAGGTATCCGGTTCACAGATTCAGCTGGCATTATCTGTTTGTGGAGAGCACCCAATTAGCCAGTTAAACAAGCAGTTGGATAAATTGATTGATGTTACGGACGTAACTGTTCAGCAGGTACACCACGATACGCTGACTGTTGCCAGGGCTGTGGTCTGATATCTCTGGATGTGTGAGATTTCTCCTACAGCATGTTGGGCGTTTTGCGTCTTACTGTCGTTTATTTGACGGGGTTAGTATGAAGCCATGGATGAGGCACACAGGATGTGTGGAGTAAGGAAGCTCATCAGGGACAAGGAGTATCGCGCAGGGAAGGGCTGGCGCAGGACGTGCCACACGGAAGTAGCTGGAAGTATTCATGGAATGAATACAGCACAGGATGTGCGGAGACAAGGGGCATGCAGGGAAGCACGGTCCTTTTTCTTTTTTATCGTCTTATTTGTCCGTCGATCAGAAATTTCTCTTCATTTCTTCATAGGTAATCACTGTTTAATAAATACGTAAACAGTTGTGAGCTAATACTTTAATTTTTACCCTACGTCTTCGCTTAGTTCTTCCATATCTTTCTTTTGAAGGTTAGCGCCTTGTCTTGCAGAAAGCGTATCTCTGCATGAATGCTGCGAATTTCTTCCCAGTTCTGTCGCGCCACCTCCTGCTCTTCATCTGACATCTTGGGAATCGGTAATTTCTTGATATCCCGGGTTTGCAGCAAGGGGACGGAAGCCCCTGAGCGCAGTTGTTGAAGAATTGTCTGGCCGGCAGAGGAACTGAGGTATTGGAACAGGACTACTGGGTCTTTAATCCAGGTGCCTTTCTTGAGTCGTATAATTTGGAAGGACTGGCTGGCAATCCAGTTATTGCCACAAATGGTTGGCACCAGACCCACTTTGCCGGTATGTCCTTTGATAACCAGCAGAATATCGCCTGGCTTAAGGCGCTGCTGAATCGCGCGTTCCCTGTATTCATTCACGATGACAGGTTTACCTGCCTGCTCAACGACTCCTTCTGCACTGATATCTGAAACCATGACTTCCAGAAACTGATCGCCATTAAGCATATTGTCAGATTTAACGGACTGGCCACGAATAAGGTCTGCCAGTTCTGACAGTGGAACGGTTTCACTGGATACTGCTTTCAATCGTTTCGATGGCGTATTGGTAAGGTAGCGATCAACCTGCATGTTGTAGTCGTTTTCAACCAGCTCTTCATACGAAACCAGGCGTGAATGAGACGTGATTTCTTGTTCTTCTATCTGTTGGTGAATGACATCCAGATTACGAAGGGTATTAGGTTGGGGATAAATCTGGTTTCGTTTTGGATGTGCGCGGAAATAGGCTGTTGAAGCGTCGAAAATCATGATGTCCTGATGCTGCTGTTGTTTATCCAGAATCATCAAGCAAGGTGTATCCCGATAAGGTGCAAGGGACGATGAAGGGAGACGAATAACCGCTTTGATCAGCCCTTCTTCCAGTAATTGCTTTTTAAAGCGCCACTCTTTTCCCGCTGTTCGCTGCAGGATCGATTCAGTCACTACCGCGACGGCTTGTTTACGACATTGGGCAAGTAAATGGCGGATATGAATGACATCACCGTACAATGGTTGCTCTGGAAAGCGACCGTAGAGATCGTTGATACGCTTGATATTGTAACGTTGCTTTGACGGTGGACAGGCAAAGCAGTAATCAAATTGTACTAAAGCGCCGGGTTTTAGCCAGGATGGGCTGAAAACGGGATGACTGATACGGTGTTCAACAGCCTGGTCAGACAAGAGGTTGGTGATATAAGGCAAAGGGCTTGCCAAAGGTAATTCGGTATACACATTCTGCTGTTCTGCTGCGAGCCGATGTGCCAACGACAAGGTGCCATTAAATGGGCAGTAGCAGGCTGAGTTTTTTTCTGGCGCCAGCAAAAGTGTCATTAATTCGGCAATATCGTCGGGAAGTGTCCAGAACGGGGTCTGTGTGCCTGCGCGGTTAATCAATTGCTGCAGCGTGTGCGGTATTTCCGGGTAAATAATGAGTTCTGCCTGCAGAGCTTTGTGCAGGTTGCTGATCAGCGTATCAATCTTGTCTTTTGGAATGCTCTGCAGGCAGGAGAAGCCAAATATTTCCGGATGGCAGGCAGGATCATCCAGTGCTGCCAGGCGGGCAAGTTTGTCTCTGACAGTTGCGGTTTGTAAGTCAAGTTTTGAGAGAGAGGATGGCAACAGGTGCTTTTTCTCAAGCCAGGCCCAGGCGATCAGTTGACCCAATAGCAACAGCTGGTCGCAATACCAGATTTCATCCCTGTCGTTATCATCGATCATTCGCAAGATAACGTCTGTGCTCATGGAAGGCCTCCTGCCATTTTCCTTGAACGACCCGATTTTCTCTGCCCTGTTTTTTACCCCTAAATGGGCTTTTTCCTCTCAGGGCTCTCAGATTGCCTGTTTTTGCTGATTTCCGGATTTTACTGATTTTCCCTTTTGGGGCTTTTTGAGCGCTTTTTCGTAATCACCAAACAGGAAAAGTTATCAGCTTACTATAACTTTAATAACAACCTGATTTAAAACTCAAGGATAAAAAATAATAGTAAATCGCTGATTAATATAATAGATGTTTGATCGTCGTACAGTAGAAACTATTTTGACGAATACTGCTTGAGGGATGTTGGTGGTCATGCGGCGAGTCAAATAAAACTGCCCAGAAGTCAAAGAGTATCAACAGTGATATTTGGCGGAGAAAAAGGAGAAGTTCACAGTTTAACAGCGTCTGTTGAATGCCTCTTTCGCTGTTTAATCCAACGTTAGCGTAGTGGATTTGAAGTCAATCATCTGACGATTCTAGGGACAGTACTGTGTGTTCTTCATAAGTTTGCTACTTAATACTGGTGAGAGAAATTGTAACTGAAAGCTTTTTTGGGATGATGGCTTATGATGAAAGCGAAAAGATTGAATAGGTTAGGGGAGTAGGTTCAGAAAAAGGTTTAAGTGTGGATGATCCGTTACAAGCGTCAATATTCAGTTAAAACTGTTAGCAAGCGTTCCCATCGTTAATGCCCAGCCATCCACAAGAACGAACAGCATCAACTTAAATGGCAGAGAAATCATCTGGGGCGACAGCATGATCATCCCCATGGCCATGAGTACGCTGGCAACCACCAGGTCAATCACCAGAAAGGGAATAAACAGGATAAAGCCGATTTGAAAGGCTGTTTTCAGTTCACTGGTAATAAAAGAAGGAATGAGTACCGAAAAAGGGACATCCGTCGGGCTGGCAAGGTTTTCCACGCGGGCAATGGCCAGAAATTGTTCAAGATCCGTTTCACGTGTGTTATTGAGCATAAAACTCTGAATGGGTACTGCTGCCAGTTTAACGGCCTCCAGCAGTGTCACCTGTTCACCGAGATAAGGTGTGATCGCAGAGGCATAAATATCCTGAAACAGCGGCATCATAATCAGCAGGGTCAGCGCCAACGCCATACCGATCAAAACGCGGTTAGGTGGAGTTTGCTGTAATCCCAACGCCTGCCGGAGAATCGCCAGAACCACAATGATGCGCGTAAAACTGGTCAACATCAGCAGAGCAGCTGGCAGGAAGCTGATCGCTGTCATTAACAGGAGAACTTGCAGGCTGACGCTGTATTCCCTGTTATCGCCGCTCTCTGTCACAGTAAGAACGGACATTCCCTGGGGATCAGCCCATCCGGTCAAAGGGGTGAGCGCCATAAAACATACGACGCAGGCATAAAGCCGGGACAGTGTCCGGTTCACGGATCATCTCCTGTTCTGGCTTGTTGCTGTGAAGGTTTTATGGCGAGAGAAAAAAGGGTGGCAAAATCTCTGGTATCTTTTTCCGTGTTATTCACAACGGGCGAATCAAACACATGCAGGCAATTAGCCTGTTGGTTTGACACACTGATCAGTAGCTGTTTATCCCCAGCCTCAATGAGACAAAGTCGAACCTGTCCTGATACAGGTGTTGAAGAGAGGACTTTTACCGGACCTTTGTTGTTTACACTGTGTAGATTGAACCGTTTTGCCAGCAAGCCGAAGCCGACAATCATTCCGACAATCAGCAGTAACGGCAATCCAATCTGAACCAGGTAACCGGTTGCACTTTTTGAGGTTTCCTGTGCTGCCTGTGCCATGCCTGTTAACAACGGAAGCAACGGCATCAGCAGATAACGTGCATTATTCATTGTTATCAGGACAGTTTCTTAAGCCGTTCGGATTCGCTGACAACATCAATCAGCCGGATGCCGTAGCGATCATTGATTACCACGACTTCTGCAAACGCAATCAGGGTGCCGTTGACTTTTACGTCCAGCGGTTCTGATGCTTCCTTTTCCAGGGCTACCACTGAACCTTTATTCAACTTGAGCAGGTCCCCGAGGTTGATGGTTGTACTGCCCAGTTCCAGTGACAGGGTGACAGGAATATCCAGAATAAGACCCAGGTCGGGTCTCGCATCATCACCACTTCCGCCTTCATCACTATCATCATCGCCGACGATGTCCTCTACGCTGACGGTATCGGACTTTGCCGTCGGGTTATCACTGGCGCCACCTTCAGGTTCGGTGCTGGTGGTTTCATCCTTGTTTTCTTCGTCACTCATCCTTGGTCTCACTCATGTGCTGAGGGCGAACGGCTTTGCCTAAGGGTTATTCATTTTTTTCTTTTTGCTGGATTCGCTGCATGATTTTTAAGGCCATGTTGCTGTCAATGGTACAGACTGACGCTTTCAGGCAGGGGACGCCGGCAACCTTGACGGTGACCTGTCGGGGCATGTCGGCCTTGATGACATCACCTGCCTGAAGGTCAAGCACTTCCTTTAATGACAGGGGGACCTGGCAGAGCGTAGCGCTCATATCGACAGGCGCCAGCATAATGTTTTCCTGTAACGTGGTCTTCCACTTGGGATCCTGTGACGTATTGTTGTAGGAATGAATTTTTTCCCGAATCGGTTCCATAGCACGATAGGGGAGCACCACTTCCATCTGCCCCTCAATATCGGCAATCTTGACGGTAAAACGGCTGATGATAATCAGCTCGGAATCGTTGTAGAAAAAATGCGACACAGGTGTTGAACTAGTGTCCAGTTCCCGAATCTTGAACGGGATAATGGTTTCCCAGACTTCCTGAAGATTCTCCAGGGCAGCATCCAGAAAACGGTGCAGCATCCTTTTTTCTGTCGGTGACATTTCCCGTTCATCCTCTGAGCTCAGGATGTCACCACTGCCACCAAAGAACAGATCAATCAGCGCTGTGATCATGGATCGGTCAATTTTGACGAATCCATTAAATTTCAACGTGGTTACCTTGAAGGCATGAAGACTGGCTGCTTCTTTAGTATCAAGCGAATAAGTGCCGAATTTCATGGAAACGACGGAGCCAAAAGTCACTTCCGCTTTATGACGAAACAGATTGTAAAGGCTGAAACGAAGCTGCTGGGCAAAACGCCGATACAACACTTCCAGTGTCGGCTGCATGTCCAGAATTTTGTAATCAGGGTTGGTGAGATCGAAATGCTTGATATCAGCAAAGTCGGAATCGGTCTGGATCCGTTTGCTGTCCCAATCTATCTTCCTGAGCTGCTCAAGTGCTTCCCTGGACTTCGAGGTTTTCACGGTGCCTCCTGCGACGCGATGAACCGTCTTTGTTGTATGCAGTCTGACTACCTGAATAAACTGACTATAAATCGATCACCAGTATCTAACAATATTAGCCTACCTTCCCGACAATGAGGATTTCTCTGTTGTCAGGTATTTCATTAAACGACAACACGTTTAAACCATTGGTACAGACACGGGCATATTTGGCCAGCATAGGGCGTAAAACGGGTGAGACAATCATGATGGGTTGACGTCCTTCAGACTGTAACTGTCGTGTTATTTCCGGAAGATTGCTTTGTAGCTGGGTGTTCAAGTTAGGTTCCAGTGGAATAGCATCCGGTGCGTATTGTCCTGATTGTTGTGCCTGTTGATGGGCATTCAATAAGAGTTGTTCCAGTTTTTCATCCAGGGTAACCACGGGAAGTTCTGTCCCTGTTCCAAGCAGATTTTGTACGATGCTGCGTTTTAAGGCTTCCCGCACTTTGCCTGCCAGTAATAGTGCATCCGTCGTCTGATCCGCATTTTCAACCAATGTATTGGCGATGGTGCGTAAGTCAGAGATCTGTACTTTGTCCATCAACAGTTCTTTGAGTACGCGTTGTAGCTGACTGACTGATAATTTTTTGGGTGTGAGTTCTTCTGAGAGTTTCGGGGAAAGCTGGGTCAGCTTTTCAATCAATTGTTCGGTTTCATCATGCCCGAGCAATTCATAGGCATGTTCTTCCACCACCTTGCTGATATGTGTGGCAACCACCGTCGAAGCATCAACGACAGTGTACCCGAGGCTGACACCCTGATCCTGCATTTCACTGGTGATCCAGATGGCATCCAACCCATAAGCAGGATCTTTGACGACCCTTCCTTCCAGGTCTCCGTAGACCTGGCCAGGATTGATCGCCAGAAACTTATCGGTTTCCACTTCACCTTCCGCCACACTGACACCCATCAGGGTGATGTTGTATGTATTGGCCTTGAGCGACAGGTTATCCCGGATATGCACGCTGGGTACAAGAAAGCCAAGCTTGGCGGAAAGCGTTTTTCGAATCCCTTTAATCTGGTTGAGCATTTGCCCACCCTGTTGTTTATCGACCATGGGAATCAGTCGATAGCCAACTTCAAGACCCAGCGGGTCTACTGCCGGTACGTCATCCCAGGAAAGTGGTTGGTCACTGGTATCAGGTTGTTCGGCAGGTTCAATCTCCGGTTTTGTCTCATCACCATCATCCGACAGGTGTTGTCGGTATAACCAGTAAGCAATACCGCCGACAGCCAGTCCCAGTCCGACAAAGGCCAGGTGTGGCATGCCGGGCACCAGTCCAATAGTTATCAGGATTATCGCGGTTACAGACAACGCGCGAGGGGATGAAAAAAGCTGTTCACTGATCTGCTCTCCGACATCTGCAGATTCAGAGACACGGGTCACAATAATTGCTGCAGCTGTTGAGAGTAACAGGGAAGGAATTTGTGCCACCAGACCATCACCAATGGTCAGCAAAGCAAAGATGGTAAAGGCATCCCCGAAACTGAGATCGTGTTTCAGGGTGCCGATTAATAATCCACCGATAATGTTGATGGCAAGAATCAGCAAACCTGCCATGGCGTCACCACGAACAAACTTACTGGCACCGTCCATGGAACCGTAGAAGTCGGCTTCGCGGGTCACCTGGCTGCGACGCTCCAGCGCCTGCTTCTGATCAATGAGGCCAGCATTAAGATCAGCGTCAATCGCCATCTGTTTACCGGGCAATGCATCCAAGGTGAAACGGGCGGATACTTCCGATATACGTCCGGCGCCTTTTGTGACAACCACAAAGTTAATAATGACCAGAATGGCAAACACCACCATACCGACCACGTAATTGTTGCCAACAACCACTTCACCAAATGACTGGATGACTTTCCCAGCCGCATCACCACCTTGGTGCCCTTTCAGCAAAACGACCCGTGTTGATGCCACGTTGAGTGCGAGTCGCATCAGGGTGGCGACGAGCAGGATGGTTGGAAATACGGCAAAGTCCAGAGGCCTTAAAGCATAGATGCTGACCAGCAATACCAGTAACGACAATGCAATGTTAAAGGTAAACAGCATATCGAGCAGGATAGGCGGCACTGGTAGTGTGACCATTGCCATCAGCACCAGCACCGCTAACGGGATGGCGATTTGCGCCTTGCCAAGCTTCAGCAGCTCCTTTGGCGTTAAAATATTACCTAATCCCTTGTCCATGGTAATGCGTCAGTCCTTTAGTCGTTTTCTCCACCGGACACTCCCCGGTTGGCGTATTGCTGGAAATGTTCAGGTAAGTCAAAGTTGTCCGGTAATGGTGTCGGCTCCTGTCCCCGACCCGCCTTGAATTCCCGCAGGCGATAGACATACGCAAGAATCTGGGCGACAGCCTGGTAAAGATCCGAAGCTACTTCCTGATTAATCTTTGTTGTGAAATAAATGGCACGGGTCAGAGCCGGAGTGCGGACAATGGGGCGTTTGTGAAGCTGAGCCGCCTCAATAATCGTCTGGGCGATTTCATCAACGCCCTTGGCCACGACGAAGGGGGCATCTGAACGTTTCTTGTCGTATTTTAACGCGACGGCAAAATGGGTCGGGTTGGTGATGATGACATCGGCTTCGGGAACCTCCTGCATCATCCGGCGTGTGGCCACTTCCTGCTGCAGATCACGTACACGACTTTTGACTTCCGGTCGTCCTTCCGTTTCCTTGCTTTCATCTTTCAGTTCCTGCCGGGTCATTTTCAGCTTGCGGCGGTGTTCGCTGACCTGGAAGGGAACGTCGATGATGGCGATAACCGCCAGTGCTGCGGCAAAGCCCAGCAGGCTCCATGTCACGATGCCGAGACTTTCACGGATCGCCATGGCGACGGGTTTCATGCTCAACGTCAGGACATCTTTCATGACATTGCTGATGATCAGATAAAGGGCTCCGGTCACCAGCACCACTTTCAGAATGGATTTAATGAGTTCAACGAGGGAACGGCGTGAGAACATCCGCTTCAATCCCTTGAGGATGCTCAATCTTGATAGCTGTGGCTGTAAGGGTTTGGCGGAGAATAACCACCCACCCAGTCCGAGTGAACTGGCAATAATGGCCAGCAGCATCAGACCAAAAACCGGCAGCAGGGTGCCGAATATTGTGATGAAACTGTCTTTCAATCGAGAAGACATGGCGCCGGTATCCAACAGACTGGCGCGGTCAACAGACAAGTTCTCGGAAAATACTGCCAGAAAGCGCTCACTGATCAGTTCACTGAAAACCAGCAGCCCGACACAGCTCCCCAGGAATAATCCGACGGTGACCAGTTCTCGTGAGCGGGGCGCTTCGCCTTTGTCGCGTGAGTCTTTGAGGCGTTTCTCCGACGGTTCTTCGGTACGTTCCTGACCGTTGTCTTCATTCTCTGCCATCAGCCACCTCGCAGAAGAACGTCGAGCGCTTCGAGCGCCTCACCGGTGAGCTCAAGATAGAGTCCGGCGATACCTGAAATCGTGATCATGAGGACCAGTACGCCGGCCATCATGCTCATGGGAAAACCGAGGGAGAATACATTGAGTTGAGGCGCCGCCCGATTCATGACACCAAAGGCAATATTCACCAGCAGCATCGCAGTGATGGCTGGCAGGGCAATGATCAGGGCGGCGCCTGTGGCCCATCCCATCTGGTAGGTCAGGGTGTTGAGATCCAGCATGCCTGCGCCGATCGGGGCAACCGGCAGGGTTTCGAAGCTGTGAACCAGTACATTTATAACCACCAGGTGACCGTTCATGGCCAGGAACATCAGGCTGGTGAGTATCTGGAAGACCTGGCCAATAATCGGAATGCTGACGCCATTGATGGGGTCGTACATCATGGCCATACCAAGACCCATCTGCAGGGAGACCATCTGGCCTGTCATGGCGAAAATAGCGTAATAGATGTGCAACAACATTCCACCCATGAAACCAATTAATAGTTGTTGCAGCAGAATACGAAGACTATCGCCCGATAGGGGCTCTACCATGGGCATTGGGGGTAGAAGTGGCGCAATCAGAAACGTGATGGACAGTGCCAGAACCAGCCGAATACGCATCGGCACCATTGTTGAGCCAATCAGCGGCATTACCATAAACAAGGCGCCAATACGGAACAGCGGCCAGAGGAACTGGCCGAGCCAGGCAGTGATCTGTGCCGTGGTCAGTTCCATCTCAGAAAATCATCTCCGGGATAATGTCATAAAACCGACGAAAGAGTTCCATGAACTCCCGCAATAGCCAGTGGCCGGCGAGAGCGACGGTAATCAGGGTCACCAGCAGACGTGGCAAGAAACTCAGGGTTTGTTCATTAATCTGTGTCGCAGCCTGAAAGATGCTCACCAGCAGGCCGACCAGCAGACTGGGCAGAATAATGACCGAAACGAAAATCACGATCTGGTAAAGCGCATCCCTGAACAGGTCAACAACCATTTCCGGTGTCATGTGAAGACCATCCTGATTTCTTGTTGCTTCCTTTATATAGGCGGGAAATGGTGTTTATTTCGATTGCTGACTTCACGCCGCCTTTTTATCGCATTCCCATTTATTCAATGTAGAAAAGACCACCATTAAATGACAGTGAACAAATGTTTACCGGAAAAAATACCGTAAAAGTCATTTGTCTGACATTTCAACTGACTGATTTTAAAAATAAAAAAATACCTGTATGCCATTTAAGTTTCTGGATTTTTTTTCCGAGTAGATAAGTGACGGGCCGTGAAAAACGGTCTGGGGGACAAAGCTGCTTTCTTGTGGGAGCAGTCCATCGGAAGTCAGTCCATTAGATGGAGACATAGACACATGAGCTTTACAGTAAATACCAACGTGTATTCGATGAACGCCCAGCGCAACCTGATGGCGACATCGGATGGCCTGAAGACGGCGATGCAGCGCCTGTCCTCGGGTTTGAAAATTAACAGTGCGGCGGACGATGCAGCGGGTCTGCAGATCTCCAACCGTTTGAATTCTCAGGCCAAGGGGCTGACAGTCGCCATTGCCAACGCCAACAACGGGATCTCCCTGGCGCAAACGGCGGAAGGTGCACTGCAGGAAACCACCAACATCCTTCAGCGGATCCGGGAGCTGTCTCTCCAGTCAGCCAACGGCTCTAACTCCAATGCAGACCGTGCAGCCCTGCAAAAAGAGGTTACGGCACTGCAGTCAGAAATGACCCGGATTTCAGAAACGACCACTTTCGGTGGACAGGTTCTGCTGGACGGTACTTACGGTACCCAGCAATTCCAGATTGGTGCAAATGCCGGTGAAACACTGGATATCACCATGACGGCTTCTGGCGCCAGTGACCTTGGTAAGCGGGCAATGGCTGTATTTGATATTACGGGTATTGCCGACACTGAAACCGTTGCTTTCGGCTACGATGCGGATGGAACTGGTACTGATTTCGCTAACGAAGAAGTATCCGTAGCGTTTGCTGCAGCGACCGATGATATTGACAGTCTTGCTGACAAGATCAGAACAGCGCTTGCCGGTACTACCAATGCTCAAGGTCTGACAGTCATTACTGAAGGTAATAATATCGTTGTTACCGGCAACCACAAAGATGGTGTGATGGCCGCTCATACTACAGCGAGTACTGGTGTTGCGTCTGAAGCATTCACTGCAGAAGATATATCCAAGGTTGATATCTCAACTGCCAGTGGCGCTCAGCAGGCTGTGGCCATCGTCGATGCGGCTATCGCTGACGTGGATGACCAGCGGGCAGATCTCGGTGCGGTTCAGAACCGTCTGAGCACCACGATCTCCAACCTGAGCAACATCCGTGAAAACGTATCCGCTTCCAGAAGCCGGATCATGGATGCTGACTTCGCGACTGAAACCGCTAACCTGGCGAAATACCAGGTAATGCAGCAGGCAGGTACAGCGATGCTGTCCCAGGCTAACGCTCAGACTCAGAGCGTATTGTCACTGCTTCAGTAAATCGCGATCTGGTCGACAAATCTATAGGCAAGGGGCGAGTACTCTTGCCTATAGTTTTTTTATGAGTGCGGTATTGAAGTCAGAGGTCAGGGAAGGCCATGTTTACCCTTAATGGCATCAATTCGGGTCTTGATACCCGAACATTGATCGATACGCTGGTTCAGACGCAACGGGCGCCTAAAGAAACCCAGCTGCAGCGTCAAAGGAATGTCGATAGCTTCGAGTTATCTGCCCTTGGGCAGTTGCAGGGGGCACTGAATGCGTTTGAAACGGTTGTCTCGGATCTTTCCGATGGCACTTCCATGGTCAAGCGCAAGGCTACTGTCAGTGATACCGATATTCTGGCTGTAACCCCTTCTGAAACTGCTTCAACCGGGAATTATTCCTTTACTGTCTCGGCTCTGGCGACCAATCACCAGATGGCCACCGCCGATTTTAACAGTACCGATACCTTTGGCACAGGCACCCTCCGGCTCACGGTGGGGGGCGAAAACCTCGATCTGACACTGGACAGTAGCAACAATACGCTCTCAGGAATTCGCGACGCGATTAACAGTGCAGAGGATAACCCTGGCATCAGTGCTTCCCTCATTAATACCGGCAGCCAGCAGCGGTTGTTGATCACCGGCGATAATACCGGTACAGCCAATGCAGTTACGCTTGATATTTCCGGACTCACGATCGGCGGCAGCGACCAGACCATCACCACAGGTTTGAGTGACCTTCAAACAGCTGCCGATGCAGAGGTGACGATTGGTGATCCCGCTAACCCGAATAGCATCCAGGTCACCCATGGCGACAACACGATTGAGGACCTGATTGACGGAGTGACCCTTGAACTGAAAGCGGTCAGTACCTCGCCGGTTACCGTCAGTATTGTTGAGAATGAGTCGGCAGCGTCCAATGCCATTCGGCGTTTTGTGGCGGCTTACAATGATCTGGCCGTCACGCGCAACAGTGTGACCAGTTACTCCGAAGAAGCCGGTGCGGCAGCGCTCCAGGGGGATTCCCAGGTTCGTATTCTCTCGGGCATATTGCGAAGTGCTATCGGTGAGTCCTACAGCGCGGGCTCGGGCACGTTGAGCCTGGCTGAGCTGGGGATTATCACAACCAAAGACGGCACGCTCGAAATCAACGAAAGCACCTTCACAGAGGCGGTCGGCGACAACTTCAGTGAACTGGAAAGTTTTTTCGCCGGGGACAATGGCCTGTTGGCAACTCTGACCGAAACCCTCGACAAATATGACAGTTCCACAGGATTGATCAAGCAGCGGATGGATCGTCTGGAGGAAGATATTCGCGATATTGACGCGGATTTCCTCAGCCTGGAAGACCAGATGGACCAGGTTCGCAGCTATTGGGAAGCCCAGTTCCTGGCCATGGAAGAGACCATGGGGCAGGTCAACAGCTCGCTCAGCTACCTGACGCAGGCGTTGAGCAGCTTGAACAATTCGACCAATAACAACCAAAACAATTAATGATGCAGTCGATTGATTGCCACAAGGAGGAGGCCTTCATGCCGAACGATACGGCAGGACTCAATGCATACCGCTCCGCACAGAATCAGGCCCAGGCGTTGACCGCTGATCCGCATCGGTTGATACAGCTGTTGTTTGCCAACCTGATGATGTCGTTGCAGAAGGCCAAGGGATTTCTGGAAAGAAAGCAGATGAATGAAAAGGGTAAGTCCATTACCCATGCCATTGAAATTCTGCTGGCGCTGGATGAGGCCATCGACGAAGAAAAGGGCGGTGAGCTGGCTGGTAACCTTCGTTCGCTATACAACTATTGTATTCGGCAGTTGATTGCGGCTAACCAGGAGTGCTCCATGGAGAAGCTGGAGGAAGTCCAGCGTCTTATGCTGGAGATCAAGGTGGCCTGGGATTCCATTGAAGGCAAAACCGGTGACAGTGATGCCGCAGCCGCTCAGTGATTCTGAACTGGCGAATGCGCTGGATGCCGTCAGAGATGAGATGATGACGGCTTGGCAGGCAGCGGACTGGATTGCACTGAAAGCGATCGAGCCCCGGGCCAGGGCGCTTGCGGAACAAGGTTTGTCCGGTGGTCAGCCAGCTGAGGCTGTGCTGAGTGCGCTTACGACGTTGGAAGCGTTATATCGACGGATTGTCTCTGAAAGTGCCGCTGGAAAAGAGCGGATCAGGGAAGAGTTGTGTAATGTCCGGGAAAAAAAGACGGCCATTTCGTCTTACCAGACTACCCGGGCCATGAATTAGGGAAAATCGGGCGATAAGTTGTCATGGAAGGTTCGACAGTAACGGACAGTAGCCTTCTGCCGATCAGTATGCCGGTGCCACTGCAGCCGCAGACGCCACCGGTGGCAGTGAATGGTACTGAATCCTCCACACAAACGCTGACGTTTGCAGACCTGTTCAGCCGGATGATGTCCGCTGAAACCAGTCTGGCATCCGGTGAGTTGCAGCTGGCTACAGATTTATTGCCACAGGCAACAGTTTTGCCTGAAACAACGCCAGTTCTGACACCGCTGCAGACTGCGCCAGATGAGTTGTCAACGTTTCCGGCATTACTGCAGTCTGAGAGCGGACAAGCGCAGCTGGCACAGGCATTACCTGATGTCATGACAGCAGTGAATCCGGGAGAGCCTGGCCAGACTCCTGTTGCTGAACTTTCTGAGTCACCAGAGCGCCTCCCGGCGTTAATATCTGAAATTCTTTCCCAACAGCAGGCGACAGCTAATAAGCCTCTGACCCAGGCTGATCCTTCTCTGGCAGCTAGCGAAGTGGCTGATGACGTGATGTTGCCTGATACCAACGCAATAACGGCGACGAAGTTGCAGAAGTCGCTATTGCAAGGTGAGCAACAAGTTGCCAGTGTGTCTCAAGGTGCGTCAGATGCTGATACCTTATCCTTGATGCCAGACTCCTCACGTACAGCGCCCTCGTTCCAGATACCAGAAGGAGCAGTAGAGCTTGAACAGGGACCGGGGAGGGCTGCATCGGTAACGTTGCCAGAGACATCCATACAGGGGCGTCCTGTAGAAACAGCAGTCACCGCAGCGGGTTCGGTCACAGAGCGAGCAGTGACCGCTTCTGAAGCACCAGCCTCGACAACCGTTGTTGAGAAGCCCGTTACTGTCAAGGCCCAGCTGGACCCAGCGGGCCCTGGACAGCTGGGTAATCGTATAATGGTGATGATTAACCGTGATCTGCAACAGGCCCAGATTCGCATGGATCCCCCGGAGCTTGGTCACCTGAAAATTGCGCTGGCAGTGGATGGTGATCAGGTATCTGTGCAATTCACCGCCAGCCAACCCGGACTGCGAGAGCTGATCATTCAGCAGACTGACCGGTTGCGCCAGCATCTGGAAAGCCAGCAGTTGAACCTGGTCAGTGTGGATGTCTCCACCGACCAGGGACGAGACCCCCGTCACCCTGCCCATGAGTATGGGCCTGCCGCTTCAGTTCCCTTGTTTTCCGCCGATGTTTCCGGTGATGAGGGGGTATTGCCTGTGACCGTGCAGCAGTACTCCTCCGGACTCCTGGATGTGTTTGCCTGAGAGCCGGAACAATCACTAAAAAAATCAGTGGATTAGGGGACAATCCATGAGTGAAGAAGAAGCCGGCAAAGAACAGGAGAGCTCTTCCGGTAAATCAACCAATCTGTTACTGATCATCCTGATTGTGCTGATGCTGGTGGGCATTGGTGGTGGAGCGGCTGCGTTTTTCATGATGCAGAAGAATGCCTCTGCGTCGGGAGAACCTGCGGTGGCCGAAAAACAGCCTCCGGCCAAACCGATTTTTTATCCCCTGAGTCCGTTTGTTCTCTCCCTGACCGGCGACCGTCGTGCACGGTATATGCAGATTGAGTTGTCGATAAAAATCCTTGATGAGAAATACCGCGAAATTCTGGTGGATTACAGCCCGATGATTCGTCATCGGCTGATCGAAGTGCTCAGTGGATTGCCGTACACCGATGTGATTCAGCCCGAAGCGCCGGACAAGATCGGAGAACATGCGCTGAACAGTCTGAACAAGCTGTTCGAGGAGCAGGGCATTGAAGACTCGGGCATTGACGACATAATCATAACCAACCTGGTGATCCAGTAACGGGGGTAAGGACGCCACGGTGAGCAGGGATGACGGTGAACCGCCGATGAAAGCAGAGGATCAGTCCGAGGCCGTCAACAAATACCGGAATATCCAGGAATCCGGTGTCAATGAACTGGTGCGCAGGCATATGGGGCTTGTCAGGAAGATTGCCTATCACCTGGCGGGTTCTCTCGGTAACAGCACGCCGGTAGAGGACCTGATCCAGTCCGGAGTGGTCGGGCTCCTTGAAGCGGCAGGGCGTTATGACCAGAGCGCCAATGTGGCGTTTGAGTACTTTGCCCGTCCACGAATACGAGGCGCAATGGTGGATCTGGTGCGGGAGGGCGACTGGCGACCCCGGCGGATTCGTGAGGAGAGCCAAAAGATCACCCGGGCTATTACGGCAGTGGAAGCAAGGCTGGGACGTCCAGCGACGGACCGGGATATTGCCGAAGAGCTGGGGATGGAATTACAGGACTACCAGCACATGTTGATGAACACCCATGGTGCTCGTCTGCTCAGTCTGGATGCGCTGGAGGAAAGCAGTGAGCCCGGCCGGGAAGATGCACCGGTTGACTCAGATTTTCTCAAGGCCAGCTGTGGCAAAGCGCTGGCCGACGCCATCGGGCAGATGCCCGAACGGGAACAGCAACTGCTGAACCTTTATTACGTACACGAAATGAACATGAAGGAGATTGCCCTGATCCTGGGGATCACGGAATCGAGGGTCTGTCAGCTGCACCGACAGGGCGTGTTGAAACTCAGAAGCTATATGGAATCGTGGCGGAGTAACTGAAACTATGTCCAAGATTATAGGGATGTTGACGGTTATCATTTCTGTGTGTCTCGGTTATGTACTGTCCCACGGAAACCTGAGAACACTCTGGCAGCCTTTTGAGGTGTTGATCATTGGGGGTGCGGCGTTCGGCGCCTTCGTGCTGGCAAACCCCATGCATGTGGTCAAGGATACCGGTCGTCATGCCAAGTATGTGTTTACCGGGTCAGGGTATAACGCCGAGCTTTTTATGAACCTGCTGCACCTCATGCACGATCTGTTCAAAACCGCCCGTAAACCCGGCGGCAAAAAAGCGTTGGAAGAACACATTGAAGATCCGGAAAAAAGCGCGCTGTTTTCCAAGTTCCCCACCATCCAGAGCAAGCATGTCATTGTGCATTACATCTGTGACTATATCCGCCTTTCGCTGGCCGATAACCTGGAACCCCATGACTTTGACGCCCTGATGGATGAAGGGCTCAAAACCTTTGCCGATGAAGCGGAGCATCCGGGGCATGCACTGCACGAAGTGGCCGAATCTCTGCCCGGTTTCGGGATTGTGGCGGCGATACTGGGGATCGTTATCACCATGGGATCGCTGGATGGTCCTGCCGCGGAAATCGGTAATCATATCGCGGCGGCACTGGTGGGAACCTTCCTGGGGGTACTGTGTGGCTATGGGTTTGTCGGGCCCATCTCCAAAGCCATTGGCTATTCCGTCAGTTATGAAATCAAGGCGCTTGAGTGCGTCAAGGTCTGCCTGGGCAGCTACCGTAACGGCATGCCGCCGGTCCTGGCGGTAGACGCCGGTCGCGGCACCCTGTTTCATGACATCAAGCCCACGTTTTTCGAGATGGAAAAAGTGGTTAACGAAGGCTGAGTGAAAGGGAATTATTGCTGTGTCATCCAAGGGAAAAGTGGTCATCGTCAAGAAGGTCATCAAGGGCGGTGGTGGCGCTCATGGTGGTTCCTGGAAAGTGGCGATGGCCGACCTGGCCCTGGCAATGATGGCGCTGTTCATGGTGCTCTGGTTGCTCAGCGTGACTGACGAGGAACAGCTGGAGAACATCACGGCTTACTTCAAGGACCCCGGTGCCTTCCGGCATTCCGGCTCACCTCACCCGATCAAGCTCAGTGGTTCTCCCAGTACGGTGAAGGATCTCAGTAGCAAAGGGCCCAGCCTTCAGGGGCGTGCCGGGCCTGATGTTATTGGTGATACCCAGCCATCCCCCCGAGGGGAAAAACTGAGTTTTGATGATGTTATGGGTGATCTCCGGATGCTGCTCGGCAGTGAGAAAACCCAGTATCAGCAGGATGATCCGGTCTATATGGAAGTTTTGCCGGAAGGCTTGAGACTGGTGATCCTCGATTTTGAGGACAAAAACATGTTTCGCCGGGGCAGCAGCCGGCTGACACCGTACTATGAAGATCTCCTGTTGATGATGGCTCAGGTATTAGGCAAGACTGAGAACAAGATTCTGGTGAGCGGCCATACGGATGCGGCGTCTTTTTCCGAAAACCATTTTTACAGTAACTGGAAACTGTCTGGCGCCCGGGCGCAGGCGGCTCAGCGCACCCTGGCTTATGGTGGTATTTCGGATGAGCGGTTCATGATGGTATCAGCGATGTCGGATCACAGGCCCATCCAGCCCGGCAACCCCGAGTCTGGCTCCAATCGCCGAATTGAGCTGTTGTTGCTGAACCCTGAGACAGAAAAGAAGCTGGGCAGGTTATTCTCGCCGATCGATAAGGATGGCCAGGAAAAAGAGTCACCGATATCAGAAGACACGATGGAGGATATCAAGGAGGAGACCGACGCCAACAGTTTGCCGGAAGAACTGCGGCCACCCCCTGTCAGTGAGGAGACAACAGAGGAATAATCAGGGAATGACCGTGGCGACTTTCCCTGAAGCGATGACCCTCGCGTTGACCACCTTGCCCGAAGAGCTATTTCTTACCTGAATAGTGTCATCGATTGCGCCGGCTTCGAGAGCCATACCTTTCATCGAGACCGTCACACCGTTGATACGGGCTTCAATCACCACATTATCATTTCTCCGAATGACCCTGGGCGGTTCGACCATATCCGGTCGCACGATCTGTGCCGGTGTGATACGTCGGCTGGCCATCTGCCCGGTGAGTTCCTGTTTTTCGGCAAAATAGCGGCCCCGTATCTGGTTGAGGCTGACCGGCTGAATGGTCAGATCATCGGTACGGATGATCTGGTCTCGGTCGATGGTGCGAGCGCTTTTCACCACCGGCAGTTCTATGCGGATATTGGCCTTGGCATGGATGGACCAGCGGGGTTCCCTGCACACAGCTTTGACCGTGATATTGCCTACTAACAAGCGATTCTGGCCGGGAATAATAATGTCAGGGCTATGCAGACAGGCTCCCAGCGTTTCCACATTCGGTGGTGTGACAGTCACTTGCTGCAGGCTGGTGGCCGGATCTCGTATGTAGGCGGCCGTTTTCTCCATGAGAGCGGTCGTTGCGGCATCCACAATCTGCGAAGCCGTATCCGTTTCAGAAGAATTCTCTTCTGCATGGGGTATGGAGGGGACCATCAGGATAAGGGCGGTCATCAATGGCAGAGCCTTAGCCGGTGTTTTCATACGCTGTCCCTCGTGCCGGCACTGACCGGAAAGGCGATTCCGCTTTACCGGATCAGGCGGAAAATGCATTCCGGAAAATCCGGCCCATCTTTTCAAGATATCTGACAGCGCAGTATCTGCAAGTTCGTTTCTGAAAGAGCAGGAAAGGCTTTATCTCGCACTTGGTGGTGAAATCGTCAACGAACACAATGTTATTTATGTGTTTGATTGGCAGGTTGGCACGCTTCTGGCAAACCATTAGATACTTGATGCCATAACAATAAAAGACAGGACGTCTTCATGGGAATCAGCTTTGACAAAGGACTTGGGGTTCATCCGCAGTCCCTGCAATTCAGAGTCCAGCGCAGCACGGTGCTTGCCAGCAATCTGGCGAATATCGATACCCCCGGATTCAAGGCCATGGATGCAGTCTTTGCCTTTGACAAGGTATTGGAAAATACCGTCTCCCTGTCTTCATCCGATAAACAGCACATGGGTTTACCATCACAGTCAGCTGAAGGTATGACCATGTATCGCATACCCAACCAACAGACAGCCGACGGTAATACCGTTGAACTCGGGGTTGAGCAGGCAGCCTTTGCCCGCAATACGCTGGATTTCCAGACCAGCTTCACGTTTCTCAATATGAAATTCAAAGGACTCGACCGGGCAATTAACGGGCGCTGACAGGGAGGTCAGGTATGTCGCTGAGTGATGTATTCACCATAGCCGGATCGGCTGCCACCGCGCAGACCATCCGCCTTAACACCATAGCCAGTAACATGGCCAATGCCGAGAGCGCCGGGGCTACGCCGGAAGAAGCCTACAAGGTGCGTAAGCCGGTTTTTTCCCTGGTATTTGATGATCAGTTCAGGTCGATGGACGGTCCGAGCCGTCCGGTGGCAAAGGTGACGGTCAGCGAAATCATGGAAATCGAGGCGACTGATGAGGATCGGCGCTATATGCCGGATCATCCTGGGGCAGATGCTGAAGGTTACGTTTATTTCCCCAAGATCAACGTCATTGGCGAAATGGCTGACATGATGTCGGCTTCGCGCAGTTACCAGAGCAGTATTGAATTGATGTCGACTGCCAAGAAAATGCAGCAGCGTCTGCTGTCGCTGGGACAATAAGGAGGTTGTCATGGCATTGGATATTCCCGGGCTGTCAGGCAGCTCATCCACTTCAGGTACAACGGGTGCCGGCGCTGTCGGCGGCACGAATCAAATGGGCCAGGAAGAGTTCCTGGACATGCTGCTGGCTGAAATTAATAACCAGGATCCGCTGAATCCCCAGAGCAGCAGTGATTTTGTGGGACAGCTGGCCCAGATCACCAGTGTTGAAAACCTGAACAGTCTCAACAGCCAGATTACCGGACTGGTCAGTTCGCTGCAGTATTCCCAGGCCATGCAGGCGACCGACCTCGTGGGCAAGACGGTGACGGTGCCCATGAACATCATGGAACTGGAAAACACGGGCACCATGAGCGGTGAAGTGCAGGTGCCAGTGAATGCTGACAGGCTCCAGATCTTTGTTCAGGACGCCAACGGGCAGCTTGTGTCCAGTATGGATTTCGGACCTCAGTATTCCGGCACAGTGCCGTTTACCACAGATGATCTGGCAAAAGGCATTTACTCCATTTCCGCTGTCGCCACTTACGGCGCGGACACTGAAACCGTGCCGGTAGCGTTGAGTACCAAAGTGGACAGCGTCGTCATTCCAGGCGGCGGTAAGGAAATTGAGTTGAATCTGGCAGGTATTGGTGCCATGCCGGTTTCACAGGTCAGCCGGATAGGGCAATAACGGATTAGTCACGCTGCAGTTGCAGTAATTATCAGTAACGTCAGTACAGAGGAGGTACGCCATGTCATTCGGCATTGGTTTGAGCGGTATGAAGGCCGCAAAGCGGGATCTGGAAGTGGTCAGTAACAACATTGCCAACTCCAATACCGTGGGTTTTAAATCATCACGGGCAGAATTCGCGGATGTCTATGCATCCACACTGGATGGCAGTAACGCCCGTGTTGTTGCTGGTGCGGGTGTCAAGGTCGCCTCAATTTCCCAGAGCTTCCAGCAGGGTAACTTCAGTTATACCAATGGAGTGCTTGATATGGCGATTACGGGCAACGGCTTTTTCGTTGTTAATGACAACGGCTCTTACCTGTATAGCCGGGCCGGTTATTTTGAGCTCGATCGGGAAAACTATGTGATCAATAACCTGGGGCATCGTTTACAGGGGTTTGCGTCCGATGCTGCAGGTAACATCCTGTCAGGGAGTATTACCGATCTTCAGGTTGACGCATCGGATATGCCTGCTCAGGCGACATCAGAACTCATGGGTTTGATCAACCTGGATTCACGAAGTGCCATTCCAAGCATTGCGACGTTCAATTCGGGTGACCCGAACAGTTACAACACAACCATGGCTTTTAACGTGTATGACAGTCTGGGCAATCCCCATACGCTGGGCCTTTATTTTGCCAAAGACCAAACGAATGCAAACGAGTGGAGTATTCACTATCAACTGGATGGTGTTGATGTCGGTACTGCAGACACACTGAACTTTGAGACGAATGGTCAGGTTTCAACGGGAAGTGGTGCTTATACGCAGACTATTCCTGCGGCCACACTGGGTAATGGTGCCGATGCGCTCACCCTCAATATTGACCTGTCCGAAATGACTCAGTTGGGGATCAGTTCATCGGTCAACGGCGCCATTCAGAACGGCTTCCCGCCCGGTAAGTTATCCGGTATCCAGATCAGTGAGACTGGCCAGCTGGAAGCGCTTTATTCTAATGGTCAGACGCTGAGCCAGGGACAGATTATCCTGGCAGGTTTCACCAATGAGCAGGGGCTGCAACCCATCGGTGACAGTTTATGGCGAGCAAGTTTTGATTCTGGTGATCCGGCCTATGGTCTTGCCGGTACCGGTACTCTGGGTTCTTTGGAAGCTGGCGCACTGGAGCTGTCCAACGTTGATCTATCGATAGAGCTGGTACGGCTGATCGAGGGGCAGCGAAATTACCAGGCCAATGCCAAGACCATTGAAATATCCAACAGCCTGACCCAGACACTGATGAACATTATTTAATGATGGGGCATAAAGGAGCAGGGCAACATGGATAAGTCCCTTTATATCGGTTTCTCCGGTGTGACCCGTGCGATGCGGGCTCAGCAGGTGCATGCCAATAATCTGGCCAACCTGAACACCCGGGGGTTCCGTAAGGACTTTGTGCATTCCATGGCTGTTCCGCTTCAGGGCGATGGTCATACAAGCCGGGCCATGACCATCGCAACCGGTACCAGCAGTGCGATGGGGGTGGGGCCTGCCATACATACCGGGCGCAACCTGGATATAGCGATCTCTGATGAAGGCTGGATTTCGGTGATTGATGACGATGGCCAGGAAGCCTACACCCGGGCTGGTCACCTGCGTCTTGATGCTGAAGGTCAGCTGGTCACAGGCAGTGGCCGTCCGGTTGCCAGTCTGGGCGGTGCAATCGATATACCGCAATACCGCCATATCGAAATTGGCGGGGATGGCACTATCAATATTGTTCCGGTGGGTGGCGTTACCGTACAGCCTGTCGCTATTGGACAGATCAAATTGGTGAACCCGGATCCCCGGGACATCATCAAGGGGCCGGATGGCCTGTTCCGGCGAATCGATGGGCAGGAAGCCGATCAGGACGCCGGTGTTCAGGTCAAGCCGGGATACCTGGAAGCCAGCAATGTGAATGCCGTAGAAGAAATGGTTCAGTTCATGAACCTGGCGCGGCAGTTTGAGTTTCAGTTCAAGGTGATGAAAACCGCGGAGACACTGGCCGCCAGTGGCGATCAGTTGATACGCACCGAATAAAAGGGTGTATAGAGGGGTACAGGGACGATGAACCCGGCTTTATGGATCAGCAAAACCGGCTTGGCGGCGCAAGATCGCCACATGGCGACGATTTCCAATAATCTCGCCAACGTCAATACCGTGGGCTTCAAGCGTGACCGGGTCAGCTTTGAAGACCTTTTTTACCATATCGAAAAGCAACCGGGCGCACTGGCGGATCAGCAGAATATTCTGCCCTCAGGTATGCAGGTGGGTACCGGTGTACGTGTCACCGGCACCCAGAAAATATTCACAACCGGTAACTATCAAACGACAGAGCAGGCTTTGGATATGGCCGTTGTCGGTGGTGGTTTCTTTCAGATCGCCATGCCGGACGGTTCCCAGGCCTATACCCGTAACGGTCAGTTCCACATGAATGCTGAGGGCACCATAGTGACGGCAAATGGTTTGCCGTTAGAGCCCGGTATTCAAATTCCTAGTGATGCAGTTGCTGTCACCATCAGTGAAGACGGTAGTGTGATTGCGTCATTGCCAGGTGTTGTTGAACCCGTGGAGCTTGGCCAAATCCCTCTCATTACATTTGTGAACTCGGCGGGCCTGCAGGCCAAAGGGGGCAATCTGTTTGTTGAGACGGCCGCCAGTGGAGCACCTGTCGAAAACCTCGCTGGTGCGAATGGTGTTGGGAAGATCAAGCAGTTCACACTGGAAATGTCCAATGTCAGTGCGGTGGAAGAACTGGTCAACATGATCTCGGTACAACGTGCCTATGAGATGAATTCCAAGGTGATCTCTGCTGCAGATCAGATGATGCAATTTGCTAATCAGTCGCTGGGATGATCATGAAGCTTAATATTCTTGTTCTGACGTGTATTGGGCTGCTGATAACCAGTGGTTGTTCAACGGCACCCCAGCAAAAAATATTGCGGGATATTCCTGTCGCAGAGGAAGCGGTTGTGCAGGCGCCTCCGAAAACGGCGGTTATTAACATGCCCGAACATCATGGCAGTCTCTTCAGCAAAGCCTATTCCATGCAGCTGTTTTCCGATCGAAGGGCTTATCGGGCTGGCGATATCCTGACCGTGAAACTGGAAGACGGGACCCGTATTACCAAAGACTCTAATACGACAATGGACAAGCGCGGCACAATCAGCATGGCGGACCCTATCATTTTCGGTAAGACCGGTGCCGATATTCTTGGTGGCGCAAACTCGTTGGCGTTCAATGTTGCACCGAACCGAAACTTTACCGGGAACACGGCGCTGTCAAGGGGCTATAGCATTCAAAGTGGCTATGTCACGGTCCAGGTGACGGAAGTCATGAACAACGGTGCTTTGCGGGTGAAAGGAGAAAAATGGCTCAAACTCAATAATGAAGCGGAATTTGTCCGATTGAGTGGTCTGGTCCGTCCTGAAGATATTGATACGAATAACGAAGTGTCTTCAAGACGGCTGGCGGAAGCCAAAATTACTTACTCAGGTGTGGGATATCAGGAAGATGTTCACGAACCAGGCTGGTTGTTGAAACTTGTTAACAGTCCGTTTTTCCCGTTTTAGGCAAAGGAGTCGCTATGGGCAAGGAAGCCTGCAAACGACAGATTACGATTTTTATGAGCGTGTTGCTGCTTTTGATGGCAGTACCGGCTCGTGCTGAACGCCTGCTGGATCTGGTGGATATTCAGGGGATTCGTAATAACCCATTGATTGGCTACGGTCTGATTGTAGGGCTGAACGGTACCGGTGATAAATCAACTGAATTCACTGATCAGTCACTGAAAAACCTTCTGCGGGAGTTTGGTGTCACCCAGGCTGGAACCGACCTTAAATCCAAGAATGTTGCGGCCGTTTCAGTCCATGCGACCCTGACACCTTTTGTACGACCAGGTCAGCGTATTGATATCAGCGTTTCTTCTTTAGGGGATGCCAAGAGTCTCAGTGGCGGCACGTTGTTAATGACACCGCTCAAAGGGATTGATGGAGAAATCTATGCGGTTGCACAGGGCGATCTGGTGGTCGGTGGAGCCGGTGCCAGTGGGGCCAGTGGTTCCAGTGTCACCATCAATACGTTGACAGTGGGACGTATTCCCAATGGCGCCATTGTGGAACGCGGTGTGCCCAGCAGTTTTGCTTCCAATCGTGAGATTGTGCTGAACCTGCGTGACCCAGGTTTCAGTACTGCACGCCGGATTGTTCAGGCAGTGAATAATAAGTTTGGCCCGGACGTGGCGCGGGCCCGTGACAGTGCCTCCATTGTGATTGCGGCGCCACCGGATAGCAGTCAGCGGGTAACGTTTATGTCGGTACTGGAAAATCTCGATATTGAGGCTGCAGCTCCGCCAGCACGTGTGATTTTCAATTCACGCACCGGCACCGTGGTGATAGGGCAGAATGTCAAAGTGCTACCGGCGGCAGTCAGCCATGGAAGTTTGATCGTCACCATCAACGAAGGCACAAACGTTAACCAGCCGAATCCAGAGTCGCAGGGGCAGACGGTATTGACCCCTGAAAGTGAAGTTACGATAGAACAGCAGCGTGGTGCGTTGTTCATGCTGCCGGAGGAAGCCTCCCTGCAGGATATTATTTCTGCCATCAACAGCGTGGGCGCTTCCCCGGCGGACCTTATGTCCATATTGCAGGCCCTTAAGCAGGCCGGTGCACTCAGAGCGGAGCTGATCGTCATATGATGCCGGGGATGAACATTGATTATTCAGGGATGGTGTCTGGCGCCGATTTATTGACGCATCAGAATAAACCCAAAAGCATGGAACAGGCAGCTCGGGCGTTTGAATCGCTGTTCATCAATATGATGCTCAAAAGTGCACGGGCGGCCAATGAAACCCTCGGGGGGGATGACCTGCTGGGTGGTTCGGAGATGTCCCTGTATTACTCCATGATGGACAGCCGGATAGCGACAGAAATGAGCAATACCGGTGCGTTTGGGCTGGCGGAGGTGATGATGCGCCAGTTCGGTTATGAGCAGGGAGCAGGTGCCGATAAACCCAAAGGCACACTGTTGGATCAGACCATATGACCCGGGTGTGGTAAAGGAGTCTACCGATGAGCGGTTTGTTGGAAATTGGTAAAAGCGGGATCCTGTCATCCCAGCGGATAATGGAGACCAGCAGTCATAACGTCACCAATGTCAATACACCGGGTTTCAACCGTCAGGATGTGCAGCTTTATAATTCCCCCGGTGTTTTCTCGGGGAATGGCGTCAAGGCTGGCGAGGTTCGGCGTATCCAGAATGAATTCCTGACCGCACAGATTCGTGAAAACCTGACCCTTTACAACCAGAAGTCCACAGCCGCAGGTTACATGTCATCCCTGGACAGTTATCTGGGCAATGAAAGTTCAGTGTTAACCACCGGATTAGAGCAGTTTTTTACGGCGGTTAATGCCGCGACAGTCGATCCTCTTTCCTCCGTTGCGCGACAAAATATCATTAGTGAGGCTACGTCTCTGTCGCAGCAATTCCATGCGGTCTATGAACAGCTTGAAGGACAGGCCAGCCTGCTGGATAACCAGATGGAAGCCGCGGTTGAGCAGGTTAACTCCTTGATTTCCAGTATTGCGGGTTACAACGATCGTATCCGGGAAGCTCAGGTTGGCATTAGTCCACCGAATGACCTGCTGGATTTGCGCGAGCGTGCGCTGGAGGAGTTGTCCGGACTGGTTGGCATTACCGTGCTTGAGCAGAATAATGGGATGGTGGGTGTGTATTTGAATTCCGGGCATCCGCTGGTGCTGGAGGCGCAATATAACACGTTGACGGTCATTGATGATCCGCTGGATCCCAATGTGGTCGGTCTGGGGCTCAATAACTCATTCACTACTGTGCCATTAACGGGAAACGTGAGTGGCACTATTGGTGGCCTTCAGGAATTTCAGACGGGGGTTCTCAGTACTGCGCTGAATGAGATCGGCCGGGTTGCCATGGCATTTTCTGACCAGGTCAACAGTATTCTCTCGGCAGGTTTTGACCTTGGTGACCGGCAGGGTTGGCCTTCCAGCCAGTTGATGGCTGATATTAACTGGCAGCCTGCACCGGATCGTGTGGTGCCGTCGGATGGCAATACGGGCTCGGCAGAATTTGGCGTAAACGTCACCAGTCAGACCAGCATTGTTCCCGGTGGCGAGTATGTAATGACCATATCGGGTGGTAACTACGACATTGTCCGCAGTATTGACAGTGTGAGTGTGGCCAGCGGGACGGTCGCGTCACTCGCAACGACGAACCCTGCGTTTGATGGTTTGGAAATGCAGTTGTTTACTGATCCGGCCAATATCCAGAATGGTGATGTATACACCGTGGAATTCCCGTTGAGTGGCGTACCGGCAGCTGAACGGATTCGGGTGGCAACGAGCCAGCCCGGCACTGATGCCTTTATGCTGCTGTCAGTTCAGGATGCCCAGCAACTGACGGCAAGTGATTATGAACTGCGAATTATTGATAACGGTGGTACAACGGAATATCGCGTGACCCGTAAGTCAGATGGTCAGCAGGTCGGGTCCGGCACGGTACCGGCGACAGCGCCACCCGGAGCCCTTCTTGCTGACTTTGACGGGCTGCAGCTCACCATCAATGGCGGGACGCTGAATGCTGGTGAAATTTACCTGTTGCAACCTACCCGTCAGGGAGGGGATCAAATCGCGGTTGTGAATGACAACCCGACCCAGCTGGCGCTGGCCGGTATTGCTTCAACGCCCGGTGATAATACTGTTGCAAGAACGCTGGCGGATTTGCAGGCCAGTGATGTGATTGGCGGTGAATACAGCCTTTCTGAGGGGTATACCCAGCTGGTCGGACGAGTTGCTGTCATGACCTTCCAGACCGAGACGGTTAAGGAAACCACCAATTCCATGCTGATGAAGGCGCAGGAAGAACGCAACAACTACAGCGGTGTGAACCTGGACGAAGAAGCCATGACCCTGATCCGGGCTGAGCAGGCTTATGCCGCCAGCGCCCAGGTCGTGGCGTCAGCACAACGGATATTCGACACCCTGATTGGATTGCTGTAACAAGGAGGTATCGCCATGCGTGTGAGCACGGTGCAGTTTAATAACATGATGGTCGCGTCCATGCAGCAGCAGGGGAGCGACCTGGCCAAGACTTATGATGCCATTACCTCGGGTAAGCGGCTTCAGCAGCCATCCGACGATGCGCTGGCAGCTGTACAGATTTTGCATCTGAATAAGGAAGTGGCGTTCCTTGAACAATATACAGACAACATTGATGCTCTGGAAAATGAGTTGCGCCAGGAAGAAACGCTTCTGACCAACATGGTGAATGTGCTTCAGGGAATCCGGGAAACCATCGTGCTGACAGGTAATGTGGCGGTGGGCCCTCAGGGACTTGAGTCTATCTCGGGTGTTCTGGGGGAGCAGATGGATGAACTGCTCAGTCTGGTCAATTATCGGCGTTCTGATGGGCAGTACTTTTTTTCAGGGACGACATCACAGACCTTACCCGTAGTGGAAACTGCGACACCCGGTGTATACAACTATGAGGGTTCCGAAGGGCAGCGTCAGGTGGCGATAAGCGGCAGCACGGAAGTGGCTGCGAATGATCCAGCCTCAGACCTGTTTTTTAACAGTGGTGTGCAGGCAGTGACGGCTGTGGGAACCGCCACACTGGAAGACGCCACGGTGCTCGATCTTGATACCTTCAGTCTGTACTCCAGTATTTCCGTGGAAAATGTTGCCGGCACCTGGACCACGACAGCAACCCCCAAGGATGGAGGCCCCGCGGTCTTGTTGCCCACAACGGTGACCGGTGATGAACTGTCTATTACCGGCTTGATTTCCGCCAACATTGACGGTGCTACGGCGGTAGGTGATCGTTTCACGCTCACGGCAGTGGATACCTTTACCGCCCTGTCCGCCTTTGCCTCGGAGATTTCTGATGGCAGGACGTTTGTTCCCGGGGACTCGTTGGGAGATATGCTCAAGACGATTGATAACACCATTGCAAAGGTGGGTCAGGTACAGACCCGTATTGGTGGGCGCCTCAACACCATGTCCTCGGTAGGCAATAGCCATGAGGACGTTATCCTGATGAACAAAACCCTGCGTTCCGGTCTGGAAGACCTGGATTATGCTGAGGCCATTTCCCGGCTCAATCTGCAGCAGACCGCCCTGACCGCAGCCCAGCAGACATTTGTCAAAATTCAGGGAATGTCCCTGTTTGATTACATGCGCTAAACGGCCCTGAGAGCCCCTCCGGGCTGTCAGAAAAGCAACATAATTTTGCCTGTTTTGGCCTTCGCAGATTCAAGATTTACAGAAAATTACCGATTGTTTGATTCAGGACGATCGGAAAAAAGAGTCTGCAATGTCCAGGATAAGTGGAGTGAACAAGTCGAGTTCTGGCACTCGGCTATCGGGGATGACGGCTACCCGTCAGGTGCCAGCCCCGTCGGCCATTACCGGTACGGATCGGCTTGAATTGAGTGACCAGGCACGGTTGCTGGGCATTCTGGAAGATGATGTGGAGCAGTTGCCGGTGATTGATATGGCCAAGGTAGAGTCACTGCGGGAAGCCATTCAGTCTGGAAAAATGCCCGTCGACAGGGAGTTGCTGGCTAAAAAAATCCAGCAATTTGAGAGTTTTCTTCAGGATATCGACTCATGACAGCTACAGCCCCCGACGCGACGCTCTCAGCCCTGCGTCAAACCAACCGGCTTCTGAGCCAAATGGAGCAATTGCTGGAGCAGCAATACCAGTATCTGCTGTCCCGGGACATGGTTTCCCTGGAACAGGAGAGCAGTCGGCTGTCGGGATTGATTGAAGAGCTGGAGGTCGATACCTCACGCAGAAACCAGCATCTGGCATCCCAGGGACTGACTGCCGATATGGCGGGTATGAACCAGTTGATTACCGGATTGTCAGCGGATGTTCAGGATGACGCACGTGAGCTTTGGACAACCATCCGAAAGCAGATGGTGCGCTGTCGTGAGATGAACCTGATGAATGGTCGCTTGCAGGGACGATTGCGTTCAGCCACGGCCAAGCTGGTGGAGTTGTTCTGGGGAAATTCAGTGGCTCTGCCTGGCTACAACCAGGGGGGGCAACTGGAGCGAGCCAGTCGCCCGAGGAACATCGATCGAGCCTGAACAAACAATTTCACAGAGTGAAGTTAAACGGACATGAGTTGTGAGCATAGATGTGTTTATGCATCAACGTTTACCCCGAACTGTGAACGGATCAAAGCTACATTAAAGAAAGCTCTAACGCCCCATCCTTTCGTGCGTAACAGACATTCCAAATGATCTTGTATCTATGATTATCAAACGAAAACACTATTGAATCTGGTAAAGAAAAACTGTGTCATCCATGATGATAAGAACATATGGCTGAACCCATTGAAACAGGTAGTTTAAATGTGATTTCTGCCGTGTTAGGCGGATATTTATATCATCGAAACAGTGGCCAGTTGCCCATCAGAAATGATGTTTTTAGTAAAAGGTTCGCAACCTGAGACGAACACTCATCAGCCCGTTAAAACCCTCTCGATTGGCTCAACGTCAACAGTTTTCAAGCCTGGAAAATGACTTGCATACGTATCGTTAACGCTGATCTTAAAACGGCCAGGTGAATTTTATCGCCGCTGTGTGATTTAGGAAATCCTGACGGTACTGCAGATCATACTCCAAAGAAATCTCAATCCCATTCTCACTGGAATAAACATAAGCTAACCCGGCATCGAAGATCCATGGGCGCTGATCAAGTCCTTCGGTATCGAATGAGGCCGCCGGTGCGCCTGTATAGGCTGCGGTTACAACAACATTCCGGCTATACAGATCATATCCCACGCCTGCATTGCCTCGCAGTGTGCCCAGGTTATCCAGCGGAAATGAGAGCTGTCCATTCAGTCCCACGACCAGAGAATCATGGGTATTGGCTTCAACGTCCAGATTCAGTATGCCAGCCCCGGTTTCTGTATAACCATCATCTCTGATATAGGTGTAGCCGAAGTAAGCAGAAGCAACGAGATCGAGGTGTCCAACCGGCTGGTAGTGGCGGGCTATTTTTGCACCTAGCTGCACAGTCTTACTCTCGTAGTGGGATCGCGCTACGGTATTGGTAAATGCAATATTTCGACGGCCATCATTTCTGTTTTGACCGTAACCGAGCCTGAAGCTGGCTTCTGTTCTGTTATCGATGGTGTAGCTACCGTATCCGTTTAGCTGATAAACATCAGTGCTGAGGCTGTGGGGGGCATCTGTAGAACCTGAATCTACAGTGGCTGTCGCATAACCAAAGGAAAGACCAATCTGCGTGATGTCGTTGATCGTGCTATCAATACCGAAAACCATTCCCTTGGTTTCGGCATCGTAACCCGTTACCCCGTTACGATCATCCTGATCAGCCCAGGACGTGAAAGGCTTCATCCAGATGTGGCGATCGCCCAGAAACCCGTCACCCGAGGACATGCCCGTATTGCCGGCAATACGAGCTTCTACAATGTTATTAATAGCAAATAGTGAACTGTCAGCCACGATAACGGAGCCGCCAGTAATGAGTGGCAGGGTTTCGGATGCAGCATCTGAAATGTCACGATCATTGCTTAATCCGGCACCAGTGAACAGCGCCAATAGCTCCGGGGTAGCATCAAGTATTGCTGCAGCCCTGTAAGCGGGAAAGTTCACTAAAATTTTTGAAGAGTTCAGAACACTGATGGCAGGAGCCTGCTCCCCTGAGGACTGTGCCGCTGCTTGTCCTGCCTGAGCCTGAGCTAAAAGATAGGCAATAATGTTTTCAGTCAGTAACGGACGCCCATAGCTTCCATCAGTGTCCAGAAAGTTAACGTCGAGTACGCTGACTAAGGATCCATTGGGTGCATTGGTCAGGGTGCCCACATCAAACGCTATGGCAGAACATGCATTGGCATTTTTGGATGTCAGACATTTACCACTGCCTATTGTGGAATAAAGTCCAGCACCACCATAACTAACCGTTGTTATAGTGTTAGGAGTTTGCAGATCACTGTTGACTATTTGGGAGGAAAAATCGTTACCGCTGATAGACGTTGTTCCACCACCAGCGCTATCTATAAACGTTATCAAACTGTTATGTCTGTCAATATTTCCAGTGTTGCTAGAATGGTAATGTTCTCCCAGTAGAAATATGGCTCCCCCACCCTGTAGGTAAGACAGATAAGCGTTGGAGTCAGACGATGGAATGGAGTCCTTAAAGGATATATCCCATACTTGTGAAAATGAGCTGAGATCAGGCAGCGGATCACCTGCATTTACATAGGTAACGGTATTTCCTGCAGCCTGTTGAAGTGCGCCGAGATCAAGATCATTATCACCGAAACTATTGTTATAGATAAGAACATTATTCGCTAAACTTGGTTGGGCTAAAGATAATCCTATGAATAAGGCTATAGGCTTTAGTTGAATTAACACTGTTTGGTTTTTATTAATACCCATACCCATACCCATACCCAATACTTTCAGCAGCTCTGTCAGTTTCCACTGCAGGCATGGATGTTTATTGGTTTCGTTCAGAATTGATTTTCGGCAGGGTAATGAGTAACTGTAGGCCGCATGTATTTTGCACAGATATTAAAACATATGTGTGTTTAATATCTGATGGAGTGACAAAATCCTAAGTCTGAGTATTCATGGCTTTTGCAGTATAAATCTCATTGTTAAGGGTACATCAGCGCTTGCCATTGGGGATGGCACCTGATCTACATGACTACAAATCAGGCATCTTGACGGTGATCAATGTATTGCCGGATAGCATGATCATCCAGCATTTTCTGTTCACTCTTGATGAGCTTCATGCGACTTTTCTGCTGCATCTTTTCCAGTAACTTTTCTATCGCCTTGAGCTTGCGGTGCTCACCTGCGGCCTGCAGGCTGAGATCATTGTATTCCTGTTGACCACGGTTGACCCGCTGGTGTTGTAAGTCTGTCACCTGCTGGAGAAGGTTTCGAAAGCGGATCAGGTTGATCACGGACATGGGCGTCACTTGGGTATCGGTGTCTGTCCGGTAGTCACTGATGGCCTGCTGCAGATAGGTCAGTTGGTCACGCTGCTGATTGAGACTCTGCTCCGACTGGAGAGCTTTTTTCATCGCTTCCCGGTAGCGCTGCTGTTGAATTTCCAGGCATTTCTCCAGAAGCTGGACCGATGTGCTCATGCGACCTCCGTATCGTTACTAGGGGATGGCGCGGGTGCAGTGCCGCCCTGCCACAGTGAGTAGAGTTGCTGGATACAGCTGGCATGATCAATCCGTTCATACATGCCCTGCTTGAGATAGCCCTGCATCAGCGGGTAAAGCTGAATGGCGCGATCCAGCTCCGGATCAGCTCCACGTTGATAGGCGCCGATCGCCATCATGTCCCGGAACTGGTGATAGCGAGAGTAATAGTGGCGGAATACCTGGGCTGCCTTCTGCTGCGTTTCATCGGTGATCTGTGGCATGGCCCGGCTGATGGAGGATTCGATATCAATCGCGGGGTAGTGACCACTGTCAGCCAGTTCACGACTGAGAACGATATGCCCATCTAGGATGGATCTTGCTGAGTCCGCCACCGGATCCTGCAGGTCATCCCCTTCGGACAGCACCGTGTAAAAGGCGGTGATGGAACCGCTGCCTTCTATCCCGTTTCCGGCCCGCTCCACCAACTTGGGAATCTGGCTGAACACGGAGGGGGTATATCCCCTTGTGGCTGGCGGTTCCCCGACCGATAAGGCAATTTCCCGCTGGGCCTGGGCATAGCGGGTCAGGGAGTCCATCAGCAACAGAACATCCTGCCCCTTGTCGCGATAGTATTCTGCCATCCGGTGGCAGAGTAAGGCGGCGCGCAGTCGCATGACCGGGGACTCATCAGCGGGAGCGGCAATGACCACGGTCCGGGCCAGTCCCTCAGGCCCCAGGGTATGTTCGATGAATTCCTTAACCTCACGCCCTCGCTCACCGATCATGCCGACAACGGTAATATCCGCTGTAGTATTACGGGTCATCATGCTCAGAAGCACGCTCTTGCCGACGCCACTCCCTGCCATCAGCCCAAGTCGTTGCCCTTTGCCTACGCTCAGCAGGCCGTTGATGGCTCTGACGCCGACATCCAGCGGGTCTGTGATGGGTTTGCGATGTAGTGGATTTATCGGTGGGCTGCTCAGAGGAATGGTGTCGTCGGCTCGAATAGTGCCCTGACTATCCAATGGTTCGGCCAGCCCATTGATAACGCGACCGAGGAAACGGTTGCCGACAGGAATCGCCATATCGTGACCGAGGGGAAGCACCCGATCACCGGGCTGCAGCCCACTGGCATTGCCCAGTGACATCAGGAAATGGACAGAATCGTTAAATCCGACGACTTCAGCTTCCAGACAACGCTTTTCCCGGCGGGATTCGATCCGGCAACGGTCACCCACCGCCAGCTGGCAGCCGGAAGCTTCCAGCACCAGACCGGTCATTTTTGTCAGTCGGCCGTAGATACGGGCGACCGGCAGGGACGAGATCCGGTCTGCCAGTGTCAGGCCGAGCCCTTCATCTCCGGATGTGGTCATGTCAACCGCTCCTCGACCTCATCCGGCATGTAGAGACGAACCATATCGAGACAGTCCTGAATCCGTTGTTCAATGTTGGCTTCTGCTTCCAGTTCGCCGTTTTCAATCCTGCAGTTACCGGGTTCAATCTCGGGGGCGGCAAAAATCTCCCACTGTTCGCGGAGTTCCGGTTTGAACTGCAGCAGGCGTTCCGAATCTACGGGATTCAGGTAAATCTGGAAGGTGCCATCGTTGCCTGGCAGGCTTTGCAGGGTATTACGGATGACCCGGTAAATTTGTTCCGGACGACTCTTGGGCTCACTGCGGATGATCTGCCGGACAATCGTATCCACCAGTGTGGACAGCCATTCACTCATTTCATCCCGTCGATTCTCATAGAGGCTGCGAACATTGGCCAGGAGACCGTTCAGCTGGGTTACCAGGGCAGTGATTTCCTGCTCACTGTTTGATAATGCTTCCTTGTAAGCCTGCTCGCGACCGCTGGTGATACCCTCCTGAAGCCCTTGCTCAAAGCCTTCCTGGCGTCCTTCGGCCAGCCCTTCCGTACGACCCTCTTCCAGCCCTTGCTGATGGCCCTGCTCATAGCCATCCTTACGCGCCAGCGCCATGCCCTGACGGTAACCATCAGCAAATCCCTGAGCGCCGTTGGCCTGCAAATAGGCGCTGTTCTGGTCAATGAGGCCATTAATGTCGGGGTAATCTGCATCTGCTGCCAGAGGCTCCTGAACTACCCTTGACGGTGTCGTTTCCGATCCTCCCGGCTGAACGTCCAGAGCATCCTGGCGGGGGGGGCGACGAAAGGCCGGAAAGCTAACCCGCTGGCATTGTTCCTCTGATCCTCGAATAACACGACTGGTTTGTTTCATGGCGCGATCCCTGCGTTTATGCGTGTTATTCAATCATCTCTTCATCTCTGAAGTTCAGCTCGATTTCGCCTTCATCGGCCAGTCGTCGTGCGGTATCCAGCATTTCTTTACGGGCGGCCTGCACCTGGCTGGCCCGGACACTGCCCAGGTTCTCGATATCATCCAGCAGGTACTTGGCAGAACTCTTGGCCATGTTGTTCAGGATCATATCCATCAGTTCGTCCGGCGCGCCCTTCAGCGCCATAACCAGAACATCCTGGGCTACTTCGGCAACAATACGGTTGATGGCTTCGTCATTCACCTTGGCCAGGTTGTCAAAGACGAACATGTGGTTTTCAAGCTCAACAGCCAGGGTCTCATCCTGTTCCTTGAAGTGCGCCAGCAGGCTCTTGGTTTCATCCTCACTGAGGCGGTTCATGATGTCGGCAACCTGCCGCATGCCGCTGATCGTGGTGTTGTGACCGGAGTTCAGCTCGACCATGTTGTCATCAAACATGGCGTTGAGCTCCTGAATGATAGCCGGATGCAGTTCTTCCAGCTTGGCGACCCTTGATAACAGGTCGTTATGGGTATGCATGGGGAGCCGCTTGAGCACATCCGAGGCCTGCTTGGAATCCAGGTTAGCCAGCAGTACGGCCTGCAGCTGTGGGTGCTCATGGGCAATCAGCTCAGCAATGGTGGACGCTCCCATCCACTTGATCATCTCCAGGCCATTGCCGGTTTCCTCGTGCCCAAAGATGGATTCGAGCATTTTCGTGGCGTCTTTTTCGCCCATGGCCAGCTGCAGGCTTTTCTCGAGATATTGCTGGGTTCCGCCGATGAAACCGGCTTCATAGCGATATTCATGGAAAAACTGGCTCAGGATGGTCTGCACCTCATCCCGACGCAGCGGCGGCATGGTCGCCATGGCCATGGTAATCTGACGAACTTCCTGTTTACTGAGGTGCTTGAACACATGGGCGGCGCCTTTTTCGCCCAGGCTTAGCAACAGGACAGCGACATTCCGGGCTGTCTGGCTGATCTTGTTGTTGTCATTACTCATGATGATTCCGTGTTCATCCACATTTTAACAACCTGGGCGACTCGCTCCGGCTCTTTGTGGGCCAGTTTCCGGGCGCTTACCAGCTGGGTTTCAAAGTCCGCCACCTCGGGAGGCAGCAGGGAAAGAGATTCGTCGCTGAACAGCCCCAGATCCGGATGCGCGGCCTTGAAAGCTGCGGCGGCTTCGGCGGCTTCGTCCACCGGTGCTGGCAGCGGTTCTGGTGGGCTGACAATCCGCTGCACCAGGGGGCGCAGCAGAAACATGATGACGGCAAGGCTCAGGATGCCGCCGATCAGATAACGGAAGTAATAGAGGATTTGGGGAGATTCCCACCAGGCAATCCCACCATCGTTCATGGCTTCGTTCACGACAAAGTTGGCGGTATGGATACTGATCTGGTCATTACGGGCTTCGGTGAACCCGATGGCATCGCGTACCAGCTGCTGTAAGTCTTCCATCTGCACACTGCCGCCCGCCATGGCGCTTTCATTGAGGACGATGGCAACGCTCAAACGATTGACTGTGCCCTGTTGCCGGGTGACATGCTTGACCACCCGATCCACTTCGTAGTTACGGGTAAATTCTTTCTGGCCGACTTCCTTGGTGGCAGCATGCTCTTCGCCGGTTAGGGGCGGCTCGTTGCTTAGCGTGCCCGGAACCCCGGTCTTGCCACCGGTTTCTCGCCGCTCACTGGAGTGCTCACTTCTTACTGCCTGCGCCTGGGGGTCGTATTCCTCAGATGTCTGCTCAATTCGATTCAGGTCAACGTCAGCTGACACTTCTACCCGGTAATTGCCATAACCCACGATCGGTTCCAGCAGTGCACTGACCCGGTTTTCATAGGTTCGCTCAAGCTTATCGATATACTCCAGCTGGCGTTCAGCCAGATCGAGGCCATTGTTGCTCATGGCCAGTTCCCGGGAGAGTAGAGTACCGTGCTGGTCAACAATGGAAATGGATTCACGTACCATGCCGGGCACGCTGCCGGCAATCAGGTTGACGATGGCTTCCACCTGGGTTTTTTCGAGTGTCTGTCCGGGAAGCAGGTCAACAAATACGGAGGCAGATGGTTTTTCCGCCTTTCTGACAAAGGCGCTCTTGCGAGGCAGCGCCAGGTGAACCCGGGCATTTCTGACTTGCCGGAGGCTGATGATGGTGCGGGCGAGTTCACCTTCCAGTCCTCGGCGATAACGCACATTTTCCAGAAACTGGCTGGTACCTAACGGTTGCTCCTTATCAAGAACTTCCAGCCCCTCCGGTTTTTCCGGCTTTATGCCGGCCGTCGCCAGTTGCATCCGGGCTTCCGGCAGGCGGGCAGCGTCGACCAGTATCTGGCCACTGCCAGGATGCACGCGGTAGGCGATGCCCGCCTGCTCCAGAGCGTCCGTGACACCACCGACATCATAAATTTCCTGGCTGCCATAGAGTGGCTGGTAATCGGTGCTGTTGGACCAGATCACAAGCACGATGGCGAGCGCCAGCGAACCCGCCAGACTGATAAGCATCAGACCCTGGTATTTCGGGTTTTCCCGGATCATGGTGCTGACCCGGGTGAGTACCTGCTGCCAGCGGCTCTGGTACTCTTGCTTTACTGCTGGCGTTGTCTGCTCGTCTGCCATGGCGTCCTGCCTGCGCTATTCGGTTAAATCTGCATCCGCATGACTTCTTCGTAGGCGGAAACTACCTTGTTTCGTACCTGCATCAGCGCCTGGAACGACAGGCTGGATTTCTGGGCCGCAATCATGGCGCCCACCAGGTCCGTGCTGGCGCCGGTTTCAATGGCGCGCATTTTACTGCTGGAGTCCTGCTGCAGGCTGTTGACGTGATCCAGCGCCTGCTTGAGCACCGAACTGAAGGATGGCTGATCATTCGTGCTGCCAAACTGGCTCAGGTCAATGGGCATGCGCTGGCCGAGATTGATGGGCTGTCCCAGTTTGAGCATTGATGCTTCATCGCCGATGGGCTTGATCATTCCCTTGTCCTCCCTGTCATTGGGGTTCGTCTGATGTCTTTGACTGGGCGATCAGGGCTTCAATATCGATGCCCTGACGACGAATATCGGCCAGTTTGTTACGGAGTGTCCGGGTCGTAATACCCAGCGTCTCCGCCGTACGCGTGCGATGTCCCTTGTGATGCAGCAGGGTGTCGATAATGTGTTCCTGCTCCAGAGTCCGGTTACGTTTGTGCAGTTTGTTGGAACGGAGTGGGCTGCTGGTTGTAGTGGTTGGCTGCGCACTGTTTGCTGGCAACATCAGTGCTTCAGGTTGAATGGTATTGCCGGTGGTCAGCACCAATGCACGCTGCACGACATTTTCCAGTTCCCTGGCATTACCGGGCCAATCGTGGTTCAGTAACGTCTGTTCTGCTGCGGGACTGAATTGAAGGCTGCGGCCTGTCCGTGCAAGAAAATGACGGGCCAGTGGCAGAATGTCTTCCCGACGTTCCCGAAGGGGCTGGCAGTGGAGCGGGAAAACATTCAGGCGATAAAACAGGTCTTCACGGAATGTGCCTTCATTCACTTGCCGGGCCAGATCCTGGTTAGTGGCGGCAATGATCCGGATATTTAACCGAATGCTTTGATGGCTGCCGATCCTCTCAACCTCTCGTTCCTGAAGGACCCGAAGCAGCTTGGCCTGCAGGGAGCCGGCAATTTCCCCGATTTCATCCAGAAAGAGTGTACCTTCATTGGCGAGCTCGAATTTTCCAGGTCGACTGGTATAGGCGCCAGTGAATGCGCCTTTCACATAGCCGAACAGCTCCGCCTCGAGCAGATTCTCAGGTATGGCAGCACAATTAATGGCAATGAATGTCTGTGCCTTGCGGGGAGAATGCTGATGGATGAATTGTGCGAGCACTTCTTTGCCGGTGCCGCTGTTGCCGGTGATCAGAACGGTCGTATCCGTGTCGGCCACTTGCCGTGCCATGGCTAACAGGGAACGACTGGCGTCAGAGGCCGCAATAGGGCCTTCAGGCGTTTCGGCAGGCTGTTGTTCCAGCAGGGTCGTCAGCCGTTCCAGGGTGATATTGCCGGCAATAAAGTCACTGGCTCCCGCATGAATAGCGGCTACGGCGTCTTCGACACAGGCATCAGGTGAGGCGATGACAAGCGCTGGCATGGGATTCTGACGGCCAACCTGCCGGATAAATTCAAGCGTGGTGGCATCCGGCAGCTGGTCACTGGCAATGATCAGGTCGATTTTCTTCTGTTGGATCACTTGAATAGCGGACAGGCAATCCACCACTTTTTCGAGGGTAAACGGCAGCGTTGTCAGCCGTTGGCTGACAGGCGAGTCAAAACCTGTTTCTCCCACCATGAGAACGCTGTGTTTAGTCATTTCCGTATGCAACAGACAAGAATGCGCTTCCGTATTGATATTGATTCTTACGGCTTTTCATATCCATGAAAACTTCAATAAAACAATGAGATATGAAATGTTTTTAATTATGAACAATTGAAATATAGAACATCCCCTGTTCAGATTTGTCGGCCCAAATAGACAAATTCACGATGCCGGTCTGATTAGTTATTTCTAAAAAACATTAAAGTTTTCTGGCAAGTTTATGAATCGAGGTGGTGGGGAATTCTTTGGTGTTTTTTTAAGAAGAAAACGTCAAATATTTATTCTTCTATTGGGGGTTCGGCGGCAGGGGCTTCTTCCATCGATTCTGAATCATCGGTGTGTTGGACGAGCGTGTTTTCTTCTTTTGTCATTGAGAGTGTGGGTTGCTCTTTGTTGGTATTTTCTGTGGCTTTAGGCGCCTGCCTGGGCTTTTCATCGCGATAAAGGCGGATTTCAACCCGCCGGTTCTTGGCGCGACCCTCGGGCGTGTTGTTGGAAAGAACCGGGTAGCGATCACCATGGTAGCGGGTCGTGATCATGGATGCCGCAATACCACGTTTAAGCATCAGGCTACTGATGGCATCGGAACGCTCCATGGACAGGGTTCGGTTGGCCAATGAATCGCCAATCCCGTCGGTATGGCCGTCAATTTCAATACGGTTGACGCGTGGGTCGGCCAGGATATAGGTGATCATGTCTTGCAGGAACGGGTGGTGGTCTTTCCGGTAACCCTGCTGGCCGGAATCGTAATAAACAATTGTGTGTTTAATCTGCTCAAAATTCACCGGAAGCAGGGTTTCCCGGCATTCACTGAACGGTTCAATGACATCGGCAATACCCACGGAGGATAGGGTGATCCGGTGCTTGAGCTGGGTATTGGCCAGAATATCCAACTGTGCCCAAAGGCCATTGCTCATTTTGTCCAGTAATTCAGTGGCGCCCGGTTCATGACGATAGGCCTGATCCTGAACCGGATTGCTGGCGTGCTCGACATTGGCGCCAAACGGATGCCAGGGGGCAGGGGCAGAAAATACCGTGATGGTGTCAGCCTGCTTTTTCAATGCCGGTGATTCAATCTGCAGCATCAGGGGGAGACCGGCTTCGTCAATGAAGGTCGCGGAACCGAAGTGCGGGATGGGCTGGATCAGTTTGCAGGCAAATATGGACGACTCCACCTGCCAGATGGTGTTATCCATCGGTGTCGAATAATTGCCGGCTTTGGCGCCAAAGGCCGCCATACCGCTGATCATCGTCAGGAAAACTACGTTACTGCACTTCATATCCTTATGAATCCAGCGTACTGCTACTGCTTCTGTCTTTTAGTTTAGTGAAAAAACAGCGGGGGAATGGTGGAATGAGGAAACAGACAATGTTGCGCAAGCAGTATTGAAAGGTTTATAGCAATGAGGCTGGAGTGCTTTACCGGGCACCTGCTAGCCTTACGTGCCCGGTAAATACTCATCATATTGAGGCGCTGAAGGTGTTCCGTTTGATGTGGCGCTTAAAGGTTTTGCTGTGATTTAACAAACGATAGTAAGTGGACTCTTGCTGCTGACTCAGGTTTGAGTCCTTTTAATTCTGTTTCTCTCGTGCTTCCGTCGGGAAGATAAACGATTAATGTGTCGTTAAAAATGGCATATTCAGCGGTATATTTAACACCGTTTTCCTCAATTGATATTATTTCTTCCATCTTGGCTTTGCTCTTTGTTTCGTTATTTGGTGCGATTTTGTCGCAAACTAATACTGGTTGGTAGTTCTCAGGGGTCACGGATCACAGTCACAAAATCAAAGGTATCGCCCAGGAAGTGGGAGCGGGTGTGTTCCACCGGCGTATCGTCTTCCAGCAATCCATGACGCTCCAGGAATATGACCGGGCTTCCGGCTGGAATCTCCAGATAATCCGCATAAGTTGCATCGACGGCTACAGCTCGTAGACGCTGAATGGCCTTTACTGGCCGGATACCCGCCTCGTCCAGCGCTTCATAGAGCGAACCGGTGATGCCAAAAGGATTATCCAGGAATTTACGGGGCACGGTGGCATGCTCCAGGGCGACCGGCTTGTCGTCAGCCATTCTGACCCGGAACATCCGCACAACCTCATCACCCGGCTGCAGCCGTAGTTTCTGAATTTCATCGGATGTGGCCAGACCAACACCCCGCTCAATCCAGCGGGAATCCGGATGCTTGTCCACCGCGAGAATCACTTCCGAGAAACTGTTCAACCGGTTCAGTTCATGAACGACGCGTTCGTTAACAAAGGTACCGGCGCCCTGACGCTGGGTCAGGATGCCGTCATTGACCAGATCGTCGATGGCGCGTTTGACCGTAACCCGGGAGACTTTCATGGTGCTGGCAATTTCCCGCTCCGCTGGCAGGGCATCATTGCACTGAAGGATACCCTGGCTGATGGCCTCCTGGATCAGGCTCTGCAGCTGGATGTAGAGCGGCGTCGCGCTGTTTCGGAGCGTTTCGGGTTGGCCAAAAATCTGTTCGACCAGGCGGCTTGTCAGTTGGGTATCAGTCATCGTCGGGCAACGTCAGCTTTGGCACACGGTATATGACAACGCGTAATGCCATACCATTTTTTTGATGGTTATGTGTCCAATCCACTGGGGACTAGCCAGTAACGTGTACAGCGACTGCCTCATTATTCATTTCCCTGTGTGACAAATCCCGTCGCTATTCATAGGGAGAGGGCTATAGTGTGTCGTTACTGATGGATCGGCATCATGCGTAATTGCGTGTCAGTGTATCCGGTTTTTCTGAGCTATCAATACCATTTTTTGCCTTTTTATTGTCAGTGGTATTGCTCTTTCCTGATTTGAATCAAACAGTGGTATTTAAAGAGCGATCCTTGTCGTATACCATTGGCGCACTTTTTCAGCCCGCTTGTCAGTTAGCTCAGCCAGCCAGCCGACAGGTTTCTTCTGTGTGGAGTTGAACGTAATGGCCATCATCAAAGAGATCAAAGCCCGGGAGATCATGGATTCCCGCGGCAATCCCACCATTGAGGCAGACGTTATCCTCGAGTCTGGCGCCATGGGCCGGGCGTGTGCGCCCTCCGGTGCGTCCACCGGTTCCCGTGAAGCCCTGGAGCTGCGCGACGGCGACAAGAGCCGCTACCTGGGTAAAGGTGTTCTGACGGCGGTCGGCAATGTCAACGGCCCGATCCGTGAAGCCCTGCTGGGTAAGGATGCGGCAGACCAGCGTGCGATCGACAACCTGATGATTGAGCTGGATGGCACCGAGAGCAAGAACAAGCTTGGCGCCAACGCTATCCTGGCGGTTTCCCTGGCAGCGGCCAAGGCAGCAGCGGCTGAAAAGGGTATTCCCCTGTACCAGCACATTGCGGATCTGAATGGCACTTCCGGCCAGTATTCCATGCCGGTACCGATGATGAATATCCTCAACGGCGGTGAACACGCTGACAATAATGTGGATATCCAGGAATTCATGGTGCAGCCGGTCGGCGCCAGCTCCTTTGCTGAAGCGCTGCGTATGGGCGCGGAAATCTTCCACAACCTGAAGAAAGTTCTGTCCGCCAAGGGATTGAGCACGTCTGTTGGTGATGAAGGGGGCTTTGCGCCGAACCTGGCGTCCAATGCGGATGCGCTGGCGGTTATCAAGGAAGCGGTTGAGAATGCCGGCTACAAGCTGGGTGAAGATGTCACCCTGGCGCTGGACTGCGCAGCGTCCGAGTTCTATCGCGATGGCAAGTATGACCTCAAGGGCGAAGGCAAAGTCTTCGATTCTGAAGGTTTCGCGGATTACCTGGCCGACCTGGCGAACCAGTATCCGATTATTTCCATTGAAGATGGTCTGGATGAATCTGACTGGGACGGCTGGAAAGTGCTCACTGAAAAGCTTGGCAACAAGCTCCAGCTGGTAGGTGACGACCTGTTCGTGACCAATACCCGCATCCTGAAGGAAGGTATCGACAAGGGCATTGCCAACTCCATCCTGATCAAGTTCAACCAGATCGGCAGTCTCAGTGAAACCCTGGACGCCATCCGGATGGCTCGCGAAGCCGGTTACACCGCAGTGATTTCCCACCGTTCCGGTGAGACCGAAGATGCGACCATTGCGGATCTGGCGGTAGGTACCGCGGCTGGCCAGATCAAGACCGGTTCTCTGTGCCGTTCTGACCGTGTTGCCAAGTACAACCAGCTGCTGCGTATTGAAGAAGAGCTGGGCAGCAAGGCGACTTACCGTGGTCGTGCAGAATTCAAGTAATTGCTGCTAACAGGGCTGGTGCTAGCCAATCCTAAAGTCTGAACAAAAAACCTCCGGTTATTCAACGGAGGTTTTTCGTTTGTCACTTACCATTTCTAGGCATTTATTCCTGAAGTACGTCACTGGCTATACAGCAATATAAAAACGGTCTTAAAAATATGTTCTGAACTCATGGGGATCAGCTAGATATATAGGTGCCTACTCTTTGTGTGTAGGTGTTTTCTATTATCTGTAGCAGTATTTTATCTCATGAGTAAAGAAATCAAGATAGCAATTGCCGGTGTTGGGAATTGTGCCAGCGCCCTTGTTCAAGGTATCAATTTCTATCGGGACAATCAGGATGATGCCATCCCCGGTATTATGTTTACTGACATAGGCGGCTATCGTCCGGCAGATATCACGTTTGTGGCTGCCTTTGATGTGGATGAGCGAAAGGTTGGGAAGCCGTTGTCAGAAGCGATTTTTGCGCCGCCTAACTGTGCCCGTATTTTTCATCGAGACATCCGGGAAGCGTGTCAGGTTCAGCTTGGCCCATTGCTTGACGGCATAGCGCCGCACATGGAGACCTGTCACGAGACCATCAATTTCAAGCCCTGTGCCGGTTTGCCGGTTGATGTCACGCAAACGTTGATTGATCGTGACGTTGATATCCTGATCAATTACATGCCAGTGGGTTCGGAACAGGCGACAGCGTTTTATGCGGAAGCGGCGCTAAATGCAGGTGTTGCCTTTCTGAATTGCATACCGGTATTTATCGCATCAGATCCTGATTGGGAAAACCGGTTTATTGAGGCGGGCCTCCCCCTGATTGGTGATGACATGCGATCCCAGTTCGGGGCCAGCTATTTTTCCCAGCTGATCCAGGAAGGGTTGTTTGATCGTGGTCACAGAGTGGAGTTCCACTGCCAGACCAATGTGGGTGGTAATACCGATTTTGCCAACATGGTGGATCAAAGTCGTTTGGCGAATAAAAAGATCAGCAAGGAAAATGTGATTCGTGCCCAGAACGACATTCGCGGTATTCCTGTGCCTAAAGATGGTATTTATGCCGGTCCCAGTAGCTTTATCCCATATCTGAAGGACAATAAGGTGGCTAACCTCCGAGTTGAGGCGCTTGGGTTTGGTGATGCCAAATTGACTATTGACGCAAAACTGAGCGTTCAGGACAGTGAAAATTCGGCAGGTGTTGTCATTGATGCCATTCGTTATCTTCAGGTAGCCCGTGAAATGGATATCGTCGGTGCTCTTCGTGGCCCCAGTGCCTGGACCCAGAAGACACCTCCAGAGCAAATGATGAATGCCGATGCCAAGCGGGAATGCGAGGCCCTGGCAAAACGGGAATATACCGATATCACCAGTCAACAGGTATTTGCCAGTGAGAAAAAACGTCAATTCTTATGATATTGATGGTGTCATTTTTCTGGACGGGTACGAGGGTGTTTATCCTGGACCTGATGATCTGATTGTTACCGGTCGCAGTATTGAGGAAGCCCGTGACACCTTGGCGATGTTGGCCTCTCGGCGGATCACCAACCCGGTGTTCTTTAATAACCGGCCTTTTGTGGAAAAAACCCGCGAAAGTTCCGGCTATCACAAAGTGCAGGTGTTAAGTATGCTGATCTCAAGCGGCTTTCAAGTGGGGGTGCATTTTGAGGATGATGAAATTCAGAAACAAATCATTGAGCAGGCTGAATTGCCATTGAAGGTCGTCCATTTCCGGCATGACTTGTCGGACAAGGAAAATGTCCGGCGTTGTTTTGCGTCTCTATAGAGTTGATTTCGCCAGTCCCCCTTCTTCCAGTTTCTTTTGATCGCTAATGCCTTTTCATCTCACAGGATTCACCACGAAAGGACTCGCTTTGCTGGTCCGGGGGCTCTCAAGGCTCCTGTACCCGGTATTTTCGGTTTCTCACCGCCTTCCCATCTGCGCTGTTGGTTTCTCTTGCCTTTCCCTGAGACAGTCTTTGGTCAGAAACAATCTTTAACAATCAAAATCAATTGGTCTTAATGTCTGTTGCGGCACCTACCACTCGAAGAAAGTGAGTAGCGACTGTTTTTGATGCGCGTAAAGCAATTTCTTTGCGGAATGTTCGTATTCTTTTACTTTTTTGCTGTTGCTGGTTGAAAGTGTTTGTTTTTCTATAAGGTATTGTTGTGTGTCAAAAAATGGTTTTGTTTCGGCAAAGATCTATTGCGATATTAAATACCTTTGAAATACCATTTCGATATTGCCAGATGATGTCGATCTGATAGTGCATTGCCGTCCGTGAGTGACCGGGGTTATCACTTGATGCCCTCTGCCGATGTATCCGGAACAGTCATCTTTTTTTTCAGCATAACAATGTCGACCGCGAGTGCGGTTGCAACCGGGAGAATAGGCATGATCAACATCGCCATCAATGGTTACGGACGTATCGGACGCAACGTACTGCGCGCGTTGTACGAAGCAGGCCGTACCGATGAATTCCGCATTGTTGCGATCAATGATCTGGGCGACGCCAAGACCAACGCACACCTGACCAAATACGACACTGTTCACGGTCGTTTCAACGCCCTGGTAGAAGCCGGCGAAGACGCCCTGTACGTGAATGGTGATGAAATCCGCACATTCGCTGAGCGTAACCCGGCGAATCTGCCCTGGGCTGACCTGGGTGTGGATGTGGTGTTCGAATGCACCGGTATTTTCCGTTCCAAATCAGAGTGCCAGGCGCACATTGACGCTGGCGCGAAGAAAGTCATTATTTCTGCACCGGGCAAGGAAGTGGATGCAACCGTCGTTTATGGCGTGAACCACGACATCCTGACCGCGGACATGACCGTTATCTCCAACGCCTCCTGCACCACCAACTGTCTGGCGCCGGTGGCCAAGCCTCTGAACGACGCTATTGGTATCGAAAGCGGCATGATGACCACCATCCATGCTTATACCAATGATCAGCGTTTGAGCGACGTGTATCACACTGACCTGTACCGCGCCCGTGCTGCGGCACTGAACATGATCCCCACCAAGACCGGAGCGGCTGAAGCGGTTGGCCTGGTTGTGCCTGAACTGCAGGGCCGTTTCTCTGGCATGGCGGTACGGGTTCCCACTGCCAACGTCTCCGTGGTTGACCTGAACTTCATCGCTGCTCGCGATACCAGCGTGGAAGAGGTAAATGAGATTGTGGCCACCGCAGCGGCCAAGGCGCCAATGAATACCGTGCTGGATATCAACACCCAGCCGCTGGTGTCCATCGACTTTAACCACAGCCCGTTCTCTTCCAACTTTGATGCTACCCAGACCCGCGTCCAGGGTCGTCTGGTGAAAGTCATGAGCTGGTACGACAATGAGTGGGGCTTCTCCAACCGCATGCTGGATACCGCCAAGGCATTCATCAACGCGTAATGAAAACCCGAGAGAAAAAAGAGACCGTTCATTGAACGGTCTCTCGTTTTATGAGTCATAAATAGGCGGCTTTTCCTCACTTAATGTGGCGAAAAGCCGTCTATGTTTGCTGAGAGTCGTTGCTGGCAGGGAAGAAATTGTTTGTCTGACTAACGACAATGGTTTTCCTGCCCTATGCTGCCTGCATAGCCCTGCTAATTTCCGGTCAAAAATGAATATGCTGAGACGAACCAAGATAGTTGCCACCCTGGGACCTGCCACAGAAAGTGAAGAAGCACTGGAAAAACTGATTGCCGCTGGTGTCGATGTCGTGCGCCTGAACTTCTCGCATGGCGAACCGGAAGAGCATCGGTTGCGGGCAGAGCGGGTACGGTCCATTGCAGCAAGGCAGGGGCGGACGGTAGCGATTCTTGGGGATTTGCAGGGCCCAAAAATCCGTATTGCCCGTTTCCGTGACGGACAGGTTACCCTGTCTGACGGCGCCAGCTTTACGCTGGACGGTGAGTTGGCGATAGATCAGGGCAACAGCGAAGCCGTAGGTATTGCCTATAAGCAACTGCCCAATGACTGTAAGGCAGGCGACGTTCTGCTTCTGGATGATGGTCGTCTCAGCCTGGAAGTGACTGATATTGATGGCATGAAAATCCACTGCCGTGTAATAAACGGTGGGGTATTGTCCAATAACAAAGGGATTAATCTTCAGGGGGGCGGACTCTCAGCCCCCGCCCTGACTGACAAGGATAAGCATGATATCCAGGTAGCGGCCGATATTGGCGTTGATTATCTGGCCGTTTCCTTTGTCCGTAATGGTGAGGATCTGGAAGAAGCGCGTCGTCTGATGCAGGGTGCGGGTGGCAATGCAGCGATTCTTTCCAAAATTGAACGGGCTGAGGTCGTTCGCAGTCAGGAACGGCTGGAAGACGTTATTCGTGCGTCTGATGCCGTCATGGTTGCCCGTGGTGACCTCGGGGTTGAAATTGGGGATGCTGAGCTCGTCGGTGTTCAGAAAAACATGATTGCCACGGCCCGCCTGCTGAATCGCCCTGTGATTACGGCGACCCAGATGATGGAGTCGATGATCCAGAATTCCCTGCCGACCCGTGCCGAAGTGTTTGACGTGGCCAATGCCGTACTGGATGGCACGGATGCCGTGATGTTGTCTGCAGAATCTGCGACAGGCAAATGCCCGCACGGTGTCGTTGAGGCGATGGCCCGTATCTGCTGCGGTGCAGAAAAGCAGCCTGCAGCGACCGTATCTCAGCATCGCATGGAGTTTTCCTTCCAGGAAAATGATGAGGCCATTGCCATGGCGGCGATGTACGCGGCTAACCATATGGAAGGTGTACGTGCGATTGTCTGCCTGACCCGGAGTGGTAAAACTGCCTTGTGGATGTCCCGGATTAACTCCGGTTTGCCGATTTTTGCACTCAGCCGCCTTGAAGAAACCCGACGTCGTCTGGCGCTTTATCGGGGCGTACATTGTTTGCCGTTCTCCATGCGTAGCGATAACCCGGAAGTTGAAGCCCATGCCATTGAAGAGCTGGTCAAGGGTGGGCATGTTGAAAAAGGCGACAGGGTGATCCTTACCCGGGGTGAAAGCAGCGGGTCGACGAATACGGTGAAGATTATTACCGTTTAAACCATTTCCGGTGATGAGCGTTTAACAGGGATTTACAACATGACCAGAGAAATTCGCAGGTTAGGCGTACTGACATCCGGTGGTGATGCGCCGGGCATGAATGCGGCTATCCGCGCCGTGGTGAGGGCCTGTGTCCACCATGGCATCAAGCCTTACGGGATTCGTGAGGGTTACAAGGGACTGATTGACGGCCAGATTGAGCCCATGAATGCCCGCTCGGTGGCGAATATCGTCAATCAGGGCGGAACATTGCTCAAGTCTGCCCGCTCCCAGGCTTTCCGCACACCGGAAGGACGACAGACTGCGTTTGAGAATTTCCGCAGTGCCGATCTGGACGCGCTGGTGGTAATTGGTGGCGATGGCTCCTTTACGGGGGCAACGCTCTTTGAAAAGGAATTCGGTATACCTGTCGTTGGTGTTCCCGGCACGATTGATAACGATATATTCGGTACGGATTACACCATCGGTTATGACACAGCACTGAATACTGTGGTCGAGGCAGTGGACAAGATCCGGGATACGGCCACATCCCATAATCGGCTGTTCTTCGTTGAAGTCATGGGGCGTGATGCTGGCTTTATTGCGCTGAATTCCGGTATAGGGTGTGGTGCGGAAGAAATCCTGATTCCAGAAGCTGATCGTGGCATTGATCACCTGATCAAATCACTGGAGCGCAGTGACCGGGCCGGTAAAACCTCCAGTATTGTTCTGGTCGCGGAAGGCGGTAAGGGCGGTGGGGCGTTTGAACTCGCGAAAACCCTGGAAGAGCGACTGCCCGATTACGAGGCCAGAGTGACCGTTCTGGGCCATATCCAGCGTGGTGGCCGTCCGTCGTGTTTTGACCGGGTGCTGGCAAGCCGACTGGGTGTTGCGGCTGTTAAAACGCTGCTGGAAGGAAACAGCAGTGTCATGGTGGGTGTTCGCAACAACGCAGTGGCGCTGACGCCGTTTGCTGAAGCCATCAGCAAACATAATGCGATTGACGAAGAACTATTGGAAGTCGCTGATATTGTTTCCATTTGAACACATATAAGGTTATTCAGGTTCTGTTGTCTTTGACTCGGAGCCTGAATGGCATGTATCAAGAATATCCATATGTTTATCAATCCATTGTTTCACAGAACTGGGTAGCAGTTCTTGAACTAGGATTGTTTCTTCTTCTGACAGTGTTTCTTTTCTAGATTTAAACAGCGCATTTCTGACATCAGTTGCATTAATTATCTTACCTTGATGCAAGTTTGGTTGAGCTTTTAAATGTTGCCATTGGAGAAAATGTTGTAAATAAAAACTGGAGTCATCTTTCTCATATCCGATGAGAGCATGATTGGATGACTCAGGGGCAAGTCTAAATTTTCTTTGCTCTGCTTCAACTTTCTGATTTATCTCGCTAAACCACTTGTCATCGTCATTATGATCATTTTGACCAATAATTGCACATTGCCTCTCTGGATAACCTGTTATGTATGGCGCAATAGCCTGTGAAATCATTTCTTTGCGTTCTTCAAAATTAAATGGGTTTTTATGTTCACGGGTTTTGTTAGTTGAACCGACAACAATGATTAGCAAGTTTGTTTGGGTAAAGGCCTGCTCAATCATCTGACAATGCCCTATATGTATGGGCTGAAAGCGGCCAATATAGATTATTGAATCATACGAAATCTTAATATCTTTACTGGGTAAAGGTTCTTTGCTGATTATTCCGTATTCTGATGAGGTGCCTGCTGTGGCTACCGTCGTGGTGACAGTGTGTAAACAGGTTGTAGTGGACACTACAGTTTCTGTTTGTTGATCGGGTATTACGTCATAACACTTGTCTCCGTTTCCGGCGGCGCCTGTTCCTTCCATGAATATACCTCACGACTAAATGATGTTATCTGTGAGGAATTAGACAACAGTTCGTACTCTTTTCTGGAAGGAAAGCACAAGATGTCAGTCTTTTGCCTGACAGGAAAGTTATGGATCATCTAACCGGCGCTGATTTTTTATTGGATTTATTCATGCTGATATTATTTTCAGCCATGAAACCCCTGATCTGATTCAGTAAAAATGGACATCGGCCTAAGCTGCTTTTGCCAACTCGAAATTCATGGGAGTCATATACCCCAATGAACTGTGTCGGCGGGTTCGATTGTAATCGACTTCAATGTATTCAAACACCGCCTGCCGCATCTGCGCCCGATTCATCATTGGCTCATGATGTATAGCCTCAACTTTCAATGAGTGGAAAAAACTCTCTACGCAAGCGTTATCCCAACAGTCGCCTTTACGGCTCATACTCTGATGGCAGCCGTTTTTCTCGATCATGTCTCTGAATACTTGAGAGCAGTACTGACTGCCTCTATCGCTATGAAATAGCACACCAGCAGGAAACCGTCGGCGCCAGAGCGCCATGTTCAATGCATCACACACCAGGTCAGCTTTCATTGTGGTTCCCATGGACCAGCCTATGACTCGACGTGAGAACAGATCAATGACAACGGCCAGATACAGCCAACCTTCGCTGGTTTGCAGATAGGTGATATCACCGGCCCATTTCTGGTTAGGCGCTGTGGCTACAAAGTCACGCTTGAGCAGGTTAGGCGCAACAGGCAACGTGTGCTTGCTGTCAGTCGTGACCCTGAATCTACGAGCGGCCCTGGGAACAAGACTCTGTCGTTTCATGCTGTCCTGAACGGTTTTGATACAGCAAGGCTGACCAGCATCCTCCAGGTCTTTCTGGATACGACGAGAACCTGAACGAGACTTACTCCTCCGAAATGCCTCCAGAATCAACCCGTCACGAAGCTGCTGTTTGACAGCGCGATGACTGGATTTATGGCGGGTTCTTTCCCAGCGGTTGTACCCACTTCGCGAGACTCGTAGAACAGAAGCCATCCTGACCAGAGAAAACCGGCTCCTGTTCCTGAGCATAAAGCGGAAGCGCTCTATTTTTGGTTTTTTGCGAAGTAGGTGGCCGCCTTTTTTAGAATTTCAAGCTCCTCAGCCTGCACCGCCAGTTGGCGCTTGAGTCTGGCAACCTCAGTCGCTAACGCAGACTCTCGCTCACTGACCGTCTTTTTTCTGAGCGCTGCGGATCGCCATGCGTAGAGCTGGGACTCTTGCAATCCCAACTCCCTGGCTGCTGACGGGATACTGGTTTTTTCGGCCAACCTCAGGGCTTCGGCTTTGAATTCCGGTGAATGATATTTACGTTTTTTCTTGGTAGTCATTGGTCACCTCAGAGAGTGATTTTACTCCCTTAAGAAGGTGTCCATAATTACTTCCTCAGATCACTTCCAAAGTGGTCAGTAACCGTGGATATTCCTGATCGGCAAATGCTTCCAGCACCCTGATAGCAGAGACCCTCAGCAGGGGAGAGTCGTGTTTGATATAGCGGCGTCCCAGTGGCTGATTATCCGCATCCGTTTCGTTGGCTAAAAGATGCAGCGCGGTCGCTCTGACGATATCTGCCAGAGCCTCATTCTGCAGCACATTGCGCAGTTCCATAACCCGTTCGGGCTTTTGGTCCCGTGCACTGGCAAAGGCTTTTGCCGGTGACGGGCGTTGGGAGAGGTCGATCTCCCAATGGTTTTTCACAACATTGGCAGCCCATTGGTCAGTTTTGTCGGTATGGCAGCTGGTACAGACATTGGTTGTACCCAGCTCAACACTAAGGTCTGGCCGGGGGATGGAGAAACTGTGATCCCGCCTGGGATCAACCACCATGAAGTTTTTAGCAGGCATATGGCAGCTGACGCATTGTGCTCCCTCACTGTCCATGGGGTGGCGGGCGTGCTGCTCCGTATCAAACACGTCCGCTTTGTGGCAGGTCGTGCAGAGCTGATTGCCTTCTATTTTCAGTTTGCCGGAGTGAGGGTTGTGGCAATCTGAGCAAACGACACCATTCTGATGCATCTTGCTTTGCAGAAAAGAGCCGTAAACAAACACTTCACCGTCGATCTGGCCGTCCGGCTGGTAGTAATCCGGTTCGAGCAGGCGTAGCTGGAATTGGTCGAAAAACGCCGTGCCGGGATGAGTTGACGAAATTTTTGAGCGTAATGCATGGCAGCTTGCACAGGTATCCACCTGTTGTCCTGCGTGTGAATTCAGGTTGTGCGCAGTGTCTCGCTCTGGTGTATGAACCCAGCGATTATGGTTCGTCAGCTTGAGTATGCTGTTATAAATCCGTGCCTTGTCTTCTTCTGAGCTGGCCGTGTTTTCAACTGCCTCAATATGGAGTGAGCCCGGGCCATGGCACGCTTCACAGGCCACATTCACGTCAGACCAGATTGTGGAGAATGTATTGCTCTGCACGTCATAGTTTTTCTCCAGGTTCGTGGTATGGCAATCCACGCAGCGAGAATTGGCGGTTTGAAATGCTTTCGTCCAGTGCAGGGGATTGCTGGTGTCAATAGCCTCATCCGGGTACAGATGAAACCAGCGTTGACCGCCTTCTTTTTTCGAACGACTATCCCAGGCTATGCCTAACGCTTGTAACCGACCATCAGGTTGTTGAACCAGGTATTGCTGCAAAGGATCAAAGCCGAAAGTGTAAGCAATGCGAAATTCCTGCAGTTCGCCATGGGCATTATCCGTTCGGACAAAAAACTGGCCGTCGCGTTGATAAAACTGGCTCGTTACACCGTTGTAAGTGAATTCAGCATGATCAAAATTACCCAGGACGGTTTCATTGCTCGCAGGGTGCATGGACTGGGAATGGTCAGAGGTCTGCCACTCGGCATATACGTCCTGATGGCACCCCATACAGACCTGGCTGCCGACATAGTTTGCCTTGTTTTGCGCAGCCGCCGGTTGTAACGATTCGGCAGACAGGCACAGGCTGTATAACAGCAGGGCTGGCAATAAGAGACAGTGAAACAGCGAATGGGTCCGGGAGGCTGAGCATATTATATCCATGGATGACGTCTTTATTATCTGAATGCCTGCTCAAGACCGCCTTTATCCCGTTCGCGTCCGCTGTTGTCAATACTGCGTTGAATATCATTGCATACAAAAGTGTAGCGAATTCACTTTTATTGTTTATTTACGGGCTGGACTGTTCATTGGTATTTAACGGATGAGTCACCAAGCCGCCAGCCATTTGCTCAGTCGGTGTGATTTCAATTAATCCAATATTGACATGAGGGGGTGCAGATAAGGCATACAGTGCAGCATCGGCAATATCCTGAGGCGTCAACAAGTCAATTTCAGATGTAATCTGTTTAACAACATCAGGGTCTTTATAGGCAACCTCAAAAAATTCAGTATCAACCCGGCCGGGGCAAATTTCAGTACACCGAATCGGTGTGCCCTTGAGTTCAAGGCGAAGATTTTGACACAACAGGTGTAGGCCCCCCTTGCTCGCACCATAGACCGATGAAAACAGCGGATAAAGCCCGGCAATAGAACCCATATGCAGAATATGACCTTTGCCACGGGCTACCATCCCCGGAACGATGGCATTCACGAGTTGCATAGCGGCAATCAGGTTGGTGCTGATGGTGTGCTCAATGTCTTGCCGTGTGGTTTCACAGAGCGTGGTATAGCCAATACCCATTCCAGCATTGCTGACCAGTATGTCGACCTCAAGGTTGGAGAGTTGTTCATACAGCGCATCGCTATCACAAAGATCGAGGACTATAGGCGTGCAGCCTGTTTCCTCTGCTAATACTGCGAGTCGGTCTTCCCGTCGTGCCAGTGCATAAACGGTGACACCCTGCTGCGTGAGTGCCCTGACAATACTCGCGCCAATGCCACTGGAGGCGCCCGTCACCAGTGCGGTCTGGTAGGGGAGTTGTGCCATGATCTGCTCCGTTATTGGTTGTTGACCGGTGAGCGGTAAGCCAAGGGTTACTTACCGCGTTTAGGCAAAGGAACTGACAGGATAGTCATTCCTACTGACGATGAGACTGCGGTAACCGCTTTGCTATTGGATAAGCATTTTTTCTGTCACAAAGTGTGGGGTAGAACTTAGCACTTACATGCAGGTTTCGTTATTATCCCCGCGGTGCCTGGGGCAAAACGAAAGGCGCATACCCTGTCATAACAACAATGGCCGATGAGGACTCAGAAATGGGAAGGATCAGGAAATCTGTTTTATCCTGGTTTGTCATACTGGTTGGCTTACTGAACCTGGTACCGGCTTTGGCGGCAGACTGCTATTCAGCCTCACCGCTGGCGGCCAGTGGTAAAGCGTTTGAGCCAACTACGGCGCGAAAGCTGACGAGCAGCGAACAGCGTCAGATAGACACCCTGTTTCGTAAGATGGCACAGCAATGGAAAGGTGAGACCCAGGGCTACTTTTGCATGGGGACGGAAAATGCGCCGCGAAAGAAGCCGGATGATTACCAGGTAACCGCCAGGGTTAAGCAGGATTCGTCCGGCAATATTCGGTTTGAAGCGGATCTGTTCTCACCACATAAAAAGACACGTCGTCGTGAAAACCTGCGTCTGTTTTCCAGTCATGACTTCCTGCGGGTTGATGTGAATAACCGAGCCGGTGATGTTGCCGTGGTATCACTGGATAATCAGCATCTGGAATTTATTCAGGCATTTCGGGTGACGCACCGCCAGCCCATGAAGCGTGATGATGACGAAGAAGAAAAAGAGGGAGAGGTCTCCATCCTGCCGGTGGATGAAGAGGTGTCGATTCTGCCTGAACTAGAAGACGATGACGCAGAAGAGAGCGACGACGAGCAGGAAAAGATTCGTTTCAAAACCTTCAGCACGGCCCGTGAGATCGTCAGGAGAATCACCGTGTCCGGCACTTATCTGACCATTGACTACAAAGTGTATACGCAGGGTGTATTGAGTTCCGCCAGTACCTGGCGCATGAAAAAAGCCCGGTGATATGGCGGGTCATACCCGCCTATCCTGATCCTAGCGGATTTCGATTTGACCGGAACCGGGCAGCGATTCAATGATCTTCGGACCAAACAACTGTGAAGGGGTAAAGTAACCGCCTTCGCCCTGATAGTTTGCCAGCATCTCTCCGGCGGCCAGAATACCGGCGACAGTGACATCATAGCCATTGGCTGTTTGCAGTCGTGCTTCTACCCGCTTACCGCTGGCGTTTATCGCTTCGCCCCATAGCAGGGTTTTTCGTGCAGATCGTTGTTCGGCTGTTGGGCCGGGTATGGATTTCTCAATACGCTTTTTCAGAAACTGCTGTACCGGCTTGAGCTTGAGCAATGGTGTTGCCAGGCTGGTGGCTTTCAATGCCAACCGGCTGCCCGGTGCAGGAATATAGACCGCAATATTCTTGATACCTGTCGTCCATGCCGCGGTGGATACATCCCCCCAGGGAATCACTGCGGAGGTGCGTGGGCCGCGTCCATAATCAATATCGCGTATATTCCAGGTGCGCGGTACCGTCACCAGCTCACCATTACGACGTACCTTGATGCCGCCGGCCAGAATCTCAACCGAGGTCTTGGCTGTGCCTGGACTGAGGGTGCCACCGGCATTAAACGCCAGGTTCAATTCAGTGGCATCGGGCAGTGCTTCCTTCAGGCAGGCGGCGATGCAATCGGTGGGAATCACATCAAATCCGACACCGGGGCAGAGCACGACCTGATTTTCACGGGCGCGATCATGCAGTGTCTGTCCATGCTCAAAGACGGGAATTTCACCGGTGATATCGGCATAGTGGGTGCCGGTTTGCAGGCAGGCTTCCATCATGGGAGCAGCGGTGGCTGAAAATGGCCCGGCACAGTGAATCACCGCCTTGATATCGCGCAGATTGGCGACGATATCCGCCGTGTTATCCAGGCTGAAGACGCGGGCTTCAAGCCCTGTCTGCTGGGCGATAGCCTCGACTTTTTCACGGTTACGTCCGGCGACAACGGGCTGAAGGCCCCGCTCTTTAGCCGCCTGAACGGCGAGCCTGGCGCTGTAGCCGTTAGCGCCATAAATCATCCATTTCGACATTGTCTTTCCTTACTGCGCAGGAGCCTTTAGTGATTATTCGTTCGCCATACTCTCAGGAATTCTGGTAGCTGACAATTGTCTTTTTTGACTCCAGTACAGAGAGAAGGACCAGTGACAGCACCCCAAAAACAGTAAGGGATATCATGATGTCATGCGTCAGTGATATGTCCCGTAGGGTCAGAATCATCGCAGGGATCATGGCAACAAAGCGTGACAGCTCCAACCAAACGAGACCGGTTTTCTTTTCCAGCAGCCATCCAACGATCAGCAGGTGGTAACCCAGCAGTACTGTCCACAAGACTGTTAACCCGACAGGCAGTTTTTCGCTGACGGCAATTAACAAAACAGTGCCCATGATCAACGTCAGGAACTGAAAAACAGCATAAGTCTTCAGGGCCGGATTGACGAACGGATTGTAATTCTCATACGCATGGATATCCGGCATTTTCATCGGTGTGGCGACATCGGCTGGTCGGTAACCAGTTCGGCGGAACCATAGCGTCAGCTTGTCTTTCCAGCTGCTTGTATTGACGGCGTCCTGCCACAGTTGCACATAGAGTTGCAGGTTGGCCCATACAGGATTCCAGCTGCGCAATGGCTTCAGGGTGACATAACGAATCGGTTCATAGTTGTCGTCTTCTTCGGCATAGGTGCCGAATAGCCGATCCCAGATGATAAATACTCCGCCGTAGTTTTTATCCAGGTAACGGCGATTCTTGGCATGATGAACGCGATGATTGGATGGTGTGATAAAAACCCATTCAAACCAGCCAAGTTTCGGAATATGACGGGTATGAACCCAATACTGGTAGAGCAGGTTGATGGAGCTGACCGCAAAAAAGACCACCGGTGGAATGCCCGCCAGGGCGACCGGCACATAAAAGATCCAGTTAAAAATGAAACCTGTGGATGTTTGTCGCAGGGCGGTTGTCAGGTTGTATTCTTCACTCTGGTGATGCACGGCGTGTGACGCCCAAAGGATATTGATCTCGTGGCCGGCGCGGTGATACCAGTAATAGAAAAAATCCTTCAGAAGAAAGCCCAGTACCCAAACCCAGAGGTGGCTGGCATCCAGCTGAATGGGGGCAAGGTATTCAAAGACCACCACATAGATCGTGAAAGTGACAACTTTCGTTGTCAGGTTGGCGGCGGTGCTGATCATACCGGTGCTGATGCTGTTAATGGCATCATTGGTGCGGTAATAATCTTTTTTTCTGATTATCGTGGCCAGAATTTCCAGCACAATCAGTACGAAGAAAACCGGGATGGCGTAAAGGATGTAGTTCACGGAACACGCCCCTGTCGTTTGTTATTTTTGTTATTGTCGACACTTTTAACACTAATTGATCCCTGCTGCCAAATGCTGACTGTATAAGCCCCTCCGACCGGGCAATGATCAGGAGGGGCATGCTGTATCAGCAGGCAGCTTCTTCAGACGGGCGGTTCCACCCATAGCATTGGCTGACAGCGGTGCTAAGTATCAGCATGATGATACCGGGGACAATCCAGCCCATACCCTGATCGAACAACGGCAGATGTTGACTCAAAAAGATCGCGATGCTTTCAGGCATGAAGCCCGCGGCCTTCATGCCATCCGGAATGGCAAACAGTAAGGCTGTTGCACTGACGACACGGGTAACCATGGTCGGGTAAAACAGAAAACGACGGATAAACGGCATGATGATGACCGCGATGGCCACCGGGTAGATGGTGACAATCACCGGCACCGTCAGCACGATTAATTGGTCAAGACCGACCGTTGCGACCAGAGCCGAGGCCACTGCGATAGCAGCCACATATTGGCGATAGCTGAATGATGTAAAGGTTTTACTGAAATATTCCGCACTGGCGCCAGTGACACCAATACAGGTCGTCAAACAGGCCAGTGTGATGACAATGGTTAATACCATGTTACCGGCCGGACCAAAGAGGGCGGCGACATAGGTGGATAAGATGCGGGCACCATTGCTGGCATCCGGCACCAGTCCATGGCTGGTGGCGCCGAGATAGAACAGGGCGCTGTAAATGAGGATCATGCCGATGGCGGCAATAAGGCCGGCCATGGTAGTGAAACGGGCAATGTCACGGCCGCTGCTGACGCCAAGACTTTTGATGGCGTGGGTGATGATCCAGCCAAAGCCAAGGGCGCCTAATACGTCCATGGTCAGGTACCCCTGGATCAAACCTTCAGTGACAGGCTGGCTTTCATAAACGCCACGGGCAGGTTCAATGGCGCTTTGAGGATTCATCAATGTGCCCACCGCGATGGTGGTTAACATCAACGCGAGTAACGGGGTCATCCATTTGCCAATGGTGGAGACTAACTGCCCCGGTCTCAACGTCAGGGCGAGGGTGATCCCGAGGTAAATCACGACGTAGCCATGAAATACCGTATCACCAGTATTAGGGAAAAAGGGCATGAAACCGGTTTCATAAGCGACCATGACCGCACGGGGGATGACGAACGCCGGACCAATCACAATAAACAACACGACCCAGAAGAGCTTTTGAACCGCCGGGGAAAAGTCCCTGACCACTTTGTCAGGGCCACCGCTCAGGGCAACGGCGATCAACGCCAGCAGGGTCAGTCCTACATCGCCAAGGATAAAGCCGGCGCCGGCCTGCCAGGTCAGGTCACCGGCCAGATAACCGATAATGGGCGGAAAAATGAGATTGCCTGCTCCTAAAAACAAGGAGAAGGTCATGAGTCCCAATGCGGCGATGTTCGTTGTCTTCACAGCAGCCTCGTGTCATCAGATGGATGGAGACTGTCAGCGTTACGGGTGGGGATTCTGGTTGTGTATGAAGGCGGTGCGACAACCATCGGCCCTTTCCGTAAGGGCCGACAGTTTTCGTAAATACTAAACTGCCAACCCGCGTCTCAGTAGCAGGGCAGCAGATAGTAGCAGGGCAGCACAGGACAACATGCCGGTTACAGCATTTTGAGAGTTTGAATGTAACGTAACCGGGTTCATGTTTTTGATAAGATCCTGCATTCAAAAAAGCCTTTATTTAACGCTAATGGATTATCTGCGCGGTTGTCTCTAAGTGTTTTTACCTAATCTGACAAAGGGCGAAAGATTGTCAGTGTGTATGACAGGTGTTGTTAAACCGTGAATAAAATAAATAGTCCATTGTCTACAGGAGTATATATTACATACATTTAAAGGGTATTTTATGGAGTTTTCAGGTGTAGGAGTCAATCAGGGAACGCAAGTTAACTATCTTGATAGTGATGTCGTGATTCGCATGAATCACAGGTTTTGCAAAGTGAATACAAATTCTGTGTTGTATATATTGAAAGCACGGCATTCTTTCGGTCATTCGTTGCGAATATTAAAGAGACATGTTGAGTTGTTGAGGTGTAATAGGATTTTTGCAGTGAGTTCGAAAAGCACAGATTCAAGTGTACTGGCGAAACAAGTGCTCACGGAACATACAGGTAAAGTAAGAAGGATGATTGTTGTGCCTGCAGTTGAAAAAAATGAATCGCCCTCTTTGATATCTTGTTCCGATGATTGCTCTCTTCGTGTTTGGGTAAAAACGGTAAAAGGATGGGTTTGTCGGAATCAGTTGCATGATCACACAGATGAAGTCTATGGAGTCGAGCTCTTGAGTCCCTCAGCAATGGTATCCTGCGCGCAGGATAGAGAAGTTAAAGTTTGGGAAAGAGTCCATAAAGAGCAATGGCGCAGTGTAAAGACTATCTCTAATGCGGAAGGTATTGTTGATCATTTGACAAGGTTGGATTGTGATTCGTTTTCCTATACCTGTGGTAATAAAATTAAGTTTTATAAATGTTTTCCAGATTCTGGCTGGCGTTGTGTCAGAGAACTCTATCACACGCAAACTGTAACTGGGCTAGTGTCTTTGATGGGTGTATTTGTGTTCTCTTCATCTCTAGATCAATCAATTGGTGTGTGGGGTGAAATTAAAAAACGATGGTCGGCAGTGCAATATTTGACAGGGCATACGGACTCTATTGAATCACTGGAAATATTGAAGCCTTATGACAATGTACTTGAATTAGCTCAATGCAGGCTGGTGTCGGTTTCAACAGACTTTACTTTACGATTCTGGAAATTTGATCGTCGAATTAATCGATGGTTTAGCTCATGTTCTTTAACGCATAATGGGATCACCCAATGCAAATCTCTGGGAATGGATACACTGGTCGCTGCCTCTGATGAAAATGAAATATATATTATAAAAAAACAGTACGATGGGTCCGATCATGAAGAATGGGAAATTGTTCAAGTACTTGAGGAGCATGCAGCGCTAATTAGTAGTATAACTATTATCTCTTCCAGATGTTTTATCACCTGTTCACTGGATTGGTCTGCGGTTGTCTGGGGGCGACGAGGACCTCGTTTCATTGGAGCTGTCAATACTGACATTGAAGCCTCCGACAGTGTGCTGCCTTCTACCAGTAATACTGAATCTAGCCCACAGGAAAAGAAGGATAAATGGGAAAAAGTCGCTGGTCTGGAGAAACATGTCAATGAAGTGATCTATGGATTAAAGTTTAGTGAGATGGAATTTCTAAGTTGTGGTGCTGATAAAAAGATTATTGAATGGGACATATTGCCATCTGAGTATAAATATACAGAGCATGAGAATGCCCTTTTGCCTCAGGAAGTAGCGAGTGACATTGCTACTTCCTCTGACTCAACCTCGTATCGTTTTGGGCAGTTGATCAGTGGCGAATCTGCCAGCAGTACTGATAGTCAATAATTGTTATAGCTCTGGGATTTTTCTGGTGTAACGATATGCACGGTTCAAGAAAACTGCACTTCTGAAGCAGGCATTCTTGCAACCATGATATGTATTTTAAAATGGCACAGGGCAGTCAAACGCTAAGGTTTTAGTGGTTACTGGATGGACAAAGGCAAGTTTGGTTGCATGTAGATGCAGACGCGTTGCTGCAGAGCGAGCTGCTTCATGCGCATAGAAACTGCAGCCCAGAATCGGATGTCCGATTGCTGCCATATGCACTCGCAGCTGATGGGAACGTCCGGTCACCGGTTCCAGGCAGACTCGTCCATGACCATTTTGGCTACTCATCTTCTGATAGCGGGTGAATGCACTTTTCCCCTGTTCGTGATCGACCATTTGTCGGGGCCGGTTGGGCCAGTCGCAGCGTAAAGGAAGATCAATATCACCGCTTTCCTGTTCCAGTTCACCCCAGACATCAGCCACATACGCCTTGCTGACCAGGCGATCCTGGAACTGTCGGCTCAGCGCCCGGTGACTGTCAGCATGCAGGCCGAAGACCATGATACCGGATGTGGCCATGTCGAGCCGGTGAACAACACGGGTTTCCGGTTCAATGGTCTGCAGGCGCGTCAGTGCACTGTCGTAATTATCAGGATGACGGCCGGGCACACTGAGCAGACCAGCCGGTTTGTCGACGACCACGATGTCATTGTCACGGTACAGTTCCCGGAGTACTTCCAGGCAGGGGGGAGCGATGTAGCATTCTGTCATGCCGGTATTGTCAGGGATAACCGGCAGGATGCAAGTCGTGATTTCACGTGCGCGGGATGAACACTGGACGGAGTTGTTACACTATCAGTACTATCGATCCGCTATGCTTCAGCCATTTGTTGTAATGGAATCCTGCCGCATGAATGTATCCTCTGACCTGATTGAATCCACAGTCCGTTGTCGTCGTGATTTGCACCGTTACCCTGAACTGAGCTGGACAGAATTCCGCACCACGGCAAAAGTGGCAGCAATCCTCGACAGTCTGGGGTATTCGCTGCGCTTTGGCGCGGATTATCTGGATCTGCCGTCAATCATGGGCCGCGATATTGATGTTGTTGCGGAAAAACTGCGAGCGGAGGCACAGGGAGCAGACCCTGTCTGGCTTGAGAAGATAGGCGACTATTCGGGATTGGCGGCAGTTATGCACATGGCGAAGCCTGGCCCCGTTATTGCCTTGCGGTTTGATATTGATGCCCTGCCGGTCAGCGAATCCCAGTCATCCGGGCATCCTCCCTGCTGTGGCGGATTTGCGTCTGAAATTGAAGGAAAAATGCATGCCTGCGGCCATGACGGGCATACCGCTATCGGTTTGTCGGTAGCGCGTTGGATTGCAGAGAATCGTGAAGGGTTGGGCGGTGAGATACGCCTGATTTTCCAGCCCGGTGAAGAAGGCTGCTGTGGTGGCAAAGCCGTGGCAAAAGGGCCGATGATGACCGGGGTAGATTATTTCCTGGCCATGCATTTAGGCATCAACGTACCCAGCGGGGCGGTGGTCGTGAACCCCACCGGTTTCCTGGCAACCACCAAATTTGATATGACCTTCACCGGCCGTCCGGCCCATGCCGGTATAGAGCCCAACGCCGGTGCTAATGCACTGGCCTGTGCCTGCACCGCCATCAACCAGATGCTGGCGATCCCCTCCCATCGCGATGGTATGACGCGGATTAACGTCGGCAGCCTGATCGCTGATGGCGGGCGGAATGTGATTCCCGCCAGTGCCCGTCTCTATGGTGAAACCCGGGGAGAAACGAAGGCGCTGGATGTTTACATGATGGAAGCCGTCCAGCGTATCAGTCAGGCAGCTGGCGCCATGCACGGGGTGGATGTCGAATTAATGGTTCAGGGCGAAGCACCGGATTGTGACAATAGCCCTGAACTGGTCGCCCGTCTCCGGCAACAGGCGGAGCAGTTGCCGGGCATCCATGACGTGATTGAACAGCGTCCCTTTGGTGCGAGTGAGGATGCCACCTGGATGGTCAGGACCGTTCAGGAACAGGGCGGGCAAGGCGTGTACTTCATCATGGGGAGTGATTTACCTGAAGGCCACCACAAGAGTGGCTTTGATATTGATGAAGCGGTGCTGGGCTCTGCCGTGGCCTTGATGGCGGCTATGGTTGAATCCCTGACGATAGAAGACCCTTCTGACGCTTGATGTTGGCGTCTGGCCTATTGTGAACAGCCACGCAGGTCAATAGGCCAGATATCCACCACCTGATCCCCTTCGACCACATAAAACCGGTCGAACAGATTAATGGTTGGGTCACAATGGGGAACGATCAGTTCCAGCACTGCTCCCACTTCCGGAAGTGGCGTACCGTGAGCAGCAGTCACCTTACCGTGCTCATCACCAAAACCATTCCAGTCATACAACAATCCCGGATGGCTGATGATCCGGGGTTTGGTCGGGTCGATGTACAGCGCTTTCAGGCCGGCATCCACGGTGACATGGGTGTCATGGTTGGCGCTGATGACGGTCACCAGCTGGGTCATGGTGTGATGGAACCGGTTGAAAGGCTGCTGATCACAGCCTTCAATCGCCGCGTATTCCTGATCCATGACCGTATAGGAGCCCGGCTGAATCTCGGTCACGCCGTCGATAGCGCTGTCGATGTCAAAGGTGCCGGTTCCTGTACCGGTCAGGATGGGGCAGGGCAGTCCGGTTTCCAGCAGCTGCCGACGAACGGTGGCAGCCTGTGTCATGGCGTTTGTTGAGGCTGCCTGACGCGCATCAAAGGCCGCAATATGCTGAAGGTTGCCAGCATAACATTGCACTCCGTCGAGCCGGAGGTGGGTGTGATTGTGGATAGTTCGCGCAAGTCCTGGGGCATCGGCATAACTGACCCCGGTACGATGGACACCAGGGTCAATATCCACCAGGCAGCTGAGCGTCAGGTTCGTTTGACGGCAGGCGTCATTCAGCTGGCAGGCATTAGCGACACTGTCCACCACGACCATAAGGTCCGGTGTTCTTTGTAGCAGTGTGATTAGCCGGGCAATCTTGTGTGCGGTGACAACCGGCGAAGTGATCAGGATGCCATCAAGCCCGGCCTTGACCAAGGCTTCCGCTTCACTGACCTTGGCAGCACTGATACCGATGGCGCCATATTCGCGCTGCAGGCGGGCAATATGGGTGCACTTATGCGTCTTGATATGGGGCCGGACAGCAACGCCCCGCTGCTCGGCACAGGCTTGCATGGTGCGGATATTGTCTCTTAGCTTCTGGCGGTCGAGCACCAGGGCGGGGGTATCAATGGACAATTTCGACGGTTCTGCAACTCTCATGGTATGTGCTTCTGACTACAACCTGCATGGATGGAGATAAACTCCAGATAATGTAGTTAATAATGACCGGCAGCCGGTGTGGAATCCTTATGTCAGACAATCCGATCGACCAACTGGTTCACCATTATCAACGCGCGATCCGCGGTAAGGATCCACTGGCGCGTTCTGCCAATCTGGTTACCGTGGATGAAACGGGATTTCCCCGGACCCGGATGGTGACCTTAAGAGCGGTGTCTGAAGCAGGCATTGATATCTACGTGAACCGGGAGAGCCCGAAGGCGCAGCAGTTACAGGAAAACGGCCGGTATGAACTGCATATTTTCTGGCCGCAGGATTTTATCCAGTTCCGGATGCGCGGCGGTTACTGTTATCGACAGGACGAGGCGTTTCGGCAGGGTTGGGCGGGCAAGCCGGTCTACAGTCAGATTGCCGATGTGCTCCACGAAACCGTGGCACCACAGAGCAGCGTGATTGCTTCCCATCAGGTCGTCGCCGAAGGCGCCGCAGCGCTGCGCCAGCAATACGGTGCAGATGGCGCGTTGCCCTTTCCAAAGGGGGTTTGGGTTTTGCAGTTATTACCGGAGATGATCGAGATTTGGACCGGTTCCGATGATGACCGTCTGCATCGTCGTGAGCAATATGATCGGGTGGATGGAATCTGGCAGAAAACCCTGCGGATGCCGTAAATGCATCAACAGGATTCAGGTTGTTATGTGGGGAGAATAACCCTGTGGAAGGGCGTGTTAACCGGCATCCTGACCTGAGGGTTTCACATCGTCGATGGAGGTGATGTTGCTGACCGGCGGCAGGTTATCGCTACTGACGACTGCCCGGTTCCGGCCGGCTTCCTTGGCCTCATAGAGCGCGTCATCGGCTTCCTTGAGCATCTTCTCAATGGAGGTTTCGTTATCACGCCGGGTGGTGACGCCGACGGATAGCGTGATATTACCCAGTGCCTGGCCATTGAACTGCATCCCCTGACCGGCAATGCGCTGCACCAGGTTCAGGGCGAGTTCACGGGTTGATTCGATATCCCGGTTCGGACAGATAATGCAGATCTCCTCGCCTCCGTAGCGGCAGACTAGGTCATCCTTGCCGGTTGCCTGACGAAGCTCGATTGCCACCTGCTTAAGGACATAGTCACCGGCATCATGACCGAAGGTATCATTGAAGCGCTTGAAGTGGTCGAGGTCGATCATCATCAATGACAGCGGCTTGTGATGGTTCTCGGTCTGGTAAACCTGTTGTTCGAGGTAGTCCATCATATGGCGGCGGTTGAACAGGCCGGTCATTGGATCGCGGATGGCCTGCTGGCGCAGGTCTTCACGCAGACGCATGTTAGCCAGTGCCAGGCCGATCTGCTCGGCCATGGACTCAGCCATGGCGCTGTTGGCTTCCATGTGCTCCTTGTCGGGGTAACTCAGGTGCAGAATGCCGAGTGTTTCCCCCTGGGCGACAAGGGGAATACAGATCTGTACATCATGGCCGTCATGGCTGTGGCCGCAGCGGATCTCCAGGCCGTCATCATCGCTGCAGTGGGCATGGCCTTTCAGCAAGGCCCAGCACTCGCTGGGTTCGAAGCGGTCTGCGCCCTGCCATTCTCCTCCCCACGTGGTCAGCATATCCAGCCGGTTGCGGGAGGACTTGATCAGGGATATTGCGCCCCCATTGCAGCCGGGTAATAGCTTGTCGGCTACCGGATGCACAACCTTTGCAGCACTATCCATGGTGGTACAGGCAGACATCAGGCTGCCCAGCTGCTGCATCAGGCTCAGTTCACGGGTTCTCTCTTTGACCTCGGATTTCAGGCCTGCCTGCTCCCTGGCCGACTGCTTGTCCATCAGGCGGTTGAAGAAGATGGTGATGGCAATTACACAGGTAATACCGATGAAACTGATCAGTGAGACCCACATCCAGATCTGAAGCATCTGGTTGGAGATCATGGTCCGGGGCAGGGCGGCCCGGATGATATAGGGACTGGTAATGCCGTAGTGGTCAGTGATATAGGCTTTGACGGCAACATAGAGCATTTCCTTGCCGAGGGTTTTGCTGAAATGTGCATTGAGGCCGAGACCCTTTTCCATGGCCTGAATGACCTCTGGGCGATCCCCGTGATTATTTATGGATAACAGGTCAAGTTCTGCCATGGAAGAGTCCCCCAACACGGCGCCGTTCTGGTCGATCAGTGTGATCCGGCTGCCGGTGGTGGTGGCGATCTGGTCAATCAGGGCATCGAAGTTGATGGTATCCTGATAATGCAGATCTTCTTCATGCGCATGATCATCTGAGGCAGTCCCTTCGTCTTCAGCAATCAGGACATCCAGATAGGCTTCATCGCTGGCCACTTCCTCTTCATGGCCGTGGGCGCCTTCCTCGTGATGAACTTCCTTTCGAAATATCATGGCAGCGACATCCGCAACCTGCTTGAGACGGTCATTGGTGGACTCTACCAGCAGCTTTTCGTAGTAAAAGGAAAGCAATGTAAGACTGCCCACCAGCACAATGGTCATTAAAACCGGAGGCATGGAAAAGAGAGCAAGACGCTTGTACATCGTGTCGTCCCTGACAGATGGGAAATATATTTTTTAATTATCGCAGAGTACGGCTGTTGGGTTATGGGATTCTTGTTGTGGTTTAAAACGTAATGGAAATAATCTCGCTAGATTTCAGTTAATCTGGAAATAAATGATACTAGTACTCCAAGTATGGTGTCGGAGTGGGAAAGGCGCACAATTCGCGGTCTTATATATTGATGTAATATAAAATATTATTTTTTTAAATTAATTAGTTATTTTTCTGAATGTTTAGTAGTCAAAATCGGACTGACCCGTAAATAACTATGATAAATAGTTATGTTTTTTGTTATGCGATTTATGATGGTATTTAGTCTTCAAACTGATCATATTGAGCAGAAACAACATGCCTCTACCTGACGCGCCAGCGACACATCGAAACAGTGAACCGATACTTAGACAGTTAGAGCACTACCTCAGGGAACCTTCGACAGTGCTGGAGATCGGCAGCGGTACAGGTCAGCATGCCGTGTATTTTGCTGAACACCTGCCTCACTTGACATGGATACCAACCGACTTGTCAGTCAATCTTCCAGGAGTTAAAGCCTGGCGTCAGCAGAGTGGTCTGGTCAATCTCATGGAGCCTTTAGTATTAGATGTCTGCCAGTGCTGGCCAGGAGGGCTGAGTGTTAATCATATCTTTACCGCTAATACGACGCATATCATGCCATCGGAAGCGGTTGAGCGGTTGTTTCAGGGAGCAGGTCAGCAATTACCGGACAAAGGCTACTTGTTTATCTATGGCCCCTTCAAATATGGCGGACAGTTCACCAGTGATTCCAATGCAGCGTTTGACCTTCAGCTGAAGCAGCGTGCTGATCACCAGGGAATCCGTGATATTGAACAGCTGATCGCGTGGGCAGGCGATGCCGGCATGACGCTGGTGGCTGATCATGCCATGCCAGCCAACAACCAGTTTCTGGTTTTCCAGCGCATTAAATAGGCCTCCTCTGTTACGTATTGAAAGCCGCCATGGCCATTGTGCAACTTTGGCATTCCAGTTCTATGCTGGAAGGGGCTATACGACGGTTCATCCCATTCTGTCTTTGATTAACGGTAGCTTTCCTTAGCATTCAATTGCCTCGTTGTTGACGTTTATCAGGTGTTATCAGGCATGGCTATGCGATTTCTGTTGCAGGCGCTGGAACCCCGGATTCTACTTGATGCGGCCGGCCTGGTTACTCTGGCGGATACGCAACCCTCTCCGGGTGAACATCACGATATTGCACATACGGATACCGATTTTCGGGATGTGGCAGACAGACTGTTACGCAGCGTTGAAGAAACGGCGGAGCCTGAAATATCAGATGCTGGCGCCTCTTCCCGAAAAATGCAGGAAGATGCGACAACGCCTCTGGCGATTGATGGTATCAGTGTCTCGCATCCTGTCGCAGAAGAACGGCTCAGCCTGACTATCCGGATATCGGATAACAATCCAAAGGTTGACCCGGGCAGTCTGGACCGTATTTTGACGTTCGGGGATACGACAGATGTGACAGTGACGCCGGGGACAAACGCAATCACGCTGGCCGGCACATCAGCCTCGCTTAATCATGTGCTGACGGGAATGGCGATTCAGCCCATCAATCACTTCAATGGCACCATCGCCCTGACCTTTCAGGTGACCGATGACAGTGGTGATACCAGCGATCCTTTGTCGATAGATATCGTGGTTCACCCGGTCAATGATCCGGTAACGATTTCTGATGATATCCACCTGTCGGTGCAGGAAGGGGGATCGGTTACCTTTGCGCCAAATCAATTGGGTCTGAGAGACGCGGATATTGATACCGGCAACCAGCTCCTGCAGCAGATGATCGTCCGGATTGATAGCCTGCCGCTTGAGGGACGTCTGACGTTTAAAGGTAGCCTGATGGTGGTGGGCACCACCTTCTCTTACGATCAGCTTGATAAGCTGGTGTATACCCATAACGGTCAGGACGTCGCGGCAGGAGAAACCGACAGGTTTCGAGTCACGGTTTTGGATGGTGCCGGAACGTCAGACACAGGTGAGGTCATTATTGATCTCCAGCCAAAAAACCAGCCACCCGCCATTGCTGTTGGCGATAACACCTTGTTTGAAGGACAGGGTAAAGATTTGGGCTTATCCCTTCAGGATCCCGAAATCAGCCATGCGGATACGCCAGGAAATGTAAAAATCAGCGTTACAGCCATGTCTGCCGGGCTGATGAGTGAGGGAAGACTCTTTCTTGATAATAATGGCGATGGTGTTTTTGGGGGCGGTGATACCGAGCTGACGATTGGCAGTACATTTAACGCAGACCAGCTGGACAAAGTCGCCTTTGAACATAACGGCGGGGAAACCGGAGGCAATGGCGAGTTGTCGTTTACGCTGGATGTCACGGATGCCGGTGGGGGGACGGGTGAAGCGGGTAAGCTCACCGCCAGTGACACCATTGTGCTGGATATTATCCCGGTCGACGATGACCCGGTTCTTGTCGTGAATAACCCGATTACCGTCACACCCTGCAGTTCCTCCCGGATAGATCGTGATCACCTGCGCACAGACGATATTGATAATCGCCCTTCTGAGTTGGTGTACACCCTCGAAAGTGCACCGAGTTATGGTTTTATTGTGGTCAATATTGGCGGTACACCCAAGGAGGTCTCGGTTGGGGCACGTTTTACCCAGCAACAGATTGATAGTGGTGATGTTCGTTACCTGCAGACTGCCACGGTTTCAGGCAATGTCACGGATACCTTTATGTTCAGTGTGCGTGACTCCACACTGAAGGCCTGGCCAAATCCCGGTGAGGAAGGCGGGGTGCGGCATGGTGAGGGGCAACCCATAGCTACCGATAATCGTTTCACCATTCATATTCCGGAACCATCAACGGAACCCTGTGAGGGATTGTTACCCGAGGATGGGCTGGAGGAACTGAAGCCGACCTTTCCCGTGAATAATAACGAGGGCTCACCCAAGCCCGTCATGACAATTGAAGGCGGCGACGCGCTGATCACCAGGGAAAACCTGAATTACAGCATGATCAGCAAGGATGGCACTGAAGAAACACATCCTTCAGAAGTTGTCTTCACGGTGACCCGATTACCGCCCAATGGCCAGTTACAGGTGTTTGACGGCGTGAAATGGGATGATGTGGGTGCGCGGTTGATGGATGAACATCGCTGTGGAAATGAACGGAGTGATATCAAATCTTACGGCTATTTCACGCAACAGAATATTGATTCCAACTGCGTCCGTTTCGTTCACGACGGCAGTGAGGATCATGTCAGCAGCTTGGATTTTTCGGTAGGTGATGGCGGGCCGAACCGGGCTTCAGGTACCTTGGGAATTGGGGCCATTCCTGTGAATGATTCCCCGGTCGCCAGGGGCGGGGAAGTGACGGTGATTGAAAAAGCCGGTACCCAGACAGGTATCGTTGCTATTACGGACAAACAGATCATGGCCACGGATGTGGATGGCAGCGAAGACTATCCCGTCATTACGGATGTCAGGGGACAGGCCGTTGCCGTCAGCCAGGGCGGCCTGTTGGCTGAGGTCTATGACACTGGAGCCACGCTGCGCAAGTTGTCAGATGTTGATACCTTGACCTACCAGGAGCCAGACAGTTTTTTTACAGCAACCGTGCTGGCTTACTCCGACCATGGTAAACACACGCTGGCGGATTTTTTGGGCATAGAAGACAGCCATAGTCTTTTTGGTAATCCCGATGCGCAACTGCATACCATGGCGTTTCGTTTTACTGGTTACATCGATTTGAAAGCCGGAGATCATCGTTTCACGGTCGGATCGGATGACGGTTTTGTCTTGCGGGTCGGTGGTCGGGATATCAGTCAGTATGATGGCAACCGTCCCTACAGCCAGACGAATAAAGGCAGTGGTGAGTTTCATGCGGACCGCGATGGTTTATATCCCGTCGAACTGATCTATTGGGAAAACGGCGGCCGGGCAAGGCTGGATGTGGAGCTGGATGGTCAGCCCATGAATCCAGACACCCTGTTCAAGCCAAAGGCGACAGGGGAACCGGAAGGGCAAGATACCTATCAATTGTTAACGGATATAAACGGCAAAAGCATTTCTGTCAGCCAGGGAGGTCTGCTCGGTGAAGTCTTTGATACGGGTGGCGGACTGTTGGGCGACTGGTTTGATGCCTTTGCCAGCCTGAATAACATTGCCAGTGCAGAGCAATTGATGACGGAACCGGCGGATAGTTTTTTTAAGGCATCAAGCTTTCATTACACAGATCAGGGCCGCCACAATCTGGAAGATTTTCTCGGGGCGACCGATTCCCTGAGCCTGCGGGGCGGCGATAAAAAGGCGGAATTAACGACCATGGCCTTTCACTTTCGAGGCTACATTGATCTAACCGTCGGTGATCACGTGTTTGATGTGGGTTCCGATGATGGTTTCCGCTTGAAGATTGATGGACAAATCGTGAGCCAGTACGACGGAAACCGTCCGTACGGCCAAAACCAGGGAACTTTCACTGCAGTAAAGGCCGGGCTTTATCCCATTGATCTGGTGTACTGGGAAAATGGAGGAGCTGCCCGCCTGACGGTTCAGATGGATGGACAGTCACTGGAGACTGACCGGCTTTATGCACTGCCTTTCCCACTGGAACAGCGTGGAGATGTAAGCGATTCTGTTGGTTATATCGAAGGATTGCCGGATGATCTCTGGTTTAAGATCCGGAACCTGCCTCAGCAGGGTGTACTGGAATACTGGGATGGCAGCGCCTGGGCAGCTGTTACCACGACTCAATGGTTCAGTACTGAACGGGTAAAAACGGCAGCTGACGGTTATGACAGCGGGCTGCGTTATCTCCACTCAGGTAAAGATCAACCGGAAAATCTTTCTGATTCATTTGTCTTTGATGTCAGGGATGATCTGGGCAAACCCGTAACGCCCTTTGAAGTCAGGGATAGTCAGCCACCGCCTTCATCCAGTCATTTGAGTAACCCGGCCACGGTAACAATCTGGGTGGCGCCCTGGAATGATCCCCCCCTGATTCCTACGACACCGGATGCACCGGATATTAATGGGGAGGATATCTTTGGGCTGGATGCTACAGCGATCAATCATACCCTGGTGTTGGCAGAAGGGGAGACGGGTGTACTCAGTGCTCAGCAACACCTGCATGCCATTGATTCCGATAACAATGAGAACCAGCTCCGCTACAGGCTCAGGAAAACTGTAACGCACGGTCAACTCATGCGCGGCAGTCGTGTGCTTCAGGTGGGTGATGTGTTCACCCAGGCTGACATCAACCGGGGTTTGATCTCATACAAACATGATGGGAATGAGGGGCATCGCGATCAGTTTCGCTTTGTCGTCAGTGATGGCCTGGCTGAGTCTCCCCTTGCAACCTTTGCTATCGCTATTACCCCGCGCAATGATTTTGCCACGCTGAATGCACCCAAGCAGGTCGATGGTCGTGGTAGCGCGACGGTTGATCTCAGAGGGAGAATTCAGGTGGAGGATGTTGATCTTGCCGCTATCGATACCGGCGAAACGGATCAGCTGACACTGTTCCTCCGCCTGACGCTGAAAGGTGAGAGTGCATTATATGAAGAAGCGAATCTTCATCTGGATAAGCCGACAGGGCTGTTTTTATTCGAGCGAGGGAACGACTCACCTTCCATTGGCATGACGGGTACGTTAGCCGATATCCAGGCGGCACTGGGAAGCCTGATTCTCCGCATCGAGGATACTGCGGGTGATCGTGGCGACAAGGATGCCATCCTGCAACTGCATGTGACGGCCGATGACCGGCTCTACCAGAACGGTGCTCTGGTGCAGCCTGACCAGATGGCGAATGGCGGGCGGGTCAACGAGAATGGTTCGCCGGTCAATGAGTCGAATAACACAGTCAGTCGGGCTATCGATATTCTGGTGTCCACTGAGAATGATCCGCCAGTGATTACGGCACCGCAACGGATCAGTGCCCGGGAGGATGAGCCTTTCACTTTTACTGGGGACAGCGCGGTTTCTATCCGTGACCCAGATGCTTTTGGCAGTCCCGTACATGCCACCTTGACGGTGGAACATGGAAAACTGAAGGTTGAAGGGCATGATGACAGTGCGATCACGTTATCGGATTCACTCACGAAAATTAATCAGCTGCTGGCTAACCTGCAGTACCAGGGCAATCCGGATTACAACGGCCCAGACCAACTGACCATTGTTGTTGATGACCAGGGACATCACGGTGATCAGCCGTCAAGGACAGACAGCCAGACTATCGCGATTGATGTCATACCGGTCAATGATCCGCCAGTTCTGGCGGTGCCGGGTGTCCAGACACTTGGCGCCAGTACCAGCCTCGTCTTCAGCCCGGCGAATGGCAATCCCATTACCGTCGATGAACCGGCAGATAAGCCTTATCCGTCGTTCACTGACCAGATCGAAGTCGCCCTGCAACTTGATGATGCCGGTGGCCAGCTCAGCCTCTCCGCATCATCCGGAGTGACGATCACTGATGGCGCTGAAGGTACGGCCGCCATTACCATCCGTGGGACGCTGGCTGGGGTCAATGCCGCATTTAATGGGCTGAGTTATACCCCTTCGGCGGCGAACCTGGATCGTACGGTTATTCTTGCTGTTGATGTGGATGATCTGGACAACGGGCAGAACAATCCCCTGCGCGTTGTCTCTGATCAGATTCCCATTAATGTCAGCGCTGTCAATGATCCGGCCTGGGTTACGGTGGCAGATGAGAAGGTAACGATCAATGAAGACAGCCCCTGGGGGCCATTAACGACAATTACTGTCTTTGATGTGGACGACTTTGGCGGAGAGATGGCACTGACCATCCATGCACCATCAGGTGAACTCAAGGTCGATCCGGCCTATACGGCGATGGTTACTGAGTCTGCAACTTACCTGGTTACACTCACGGGAACGAAGACTGATATCAACAAGGCATTAACTACACTGCAATACCGGCCAGTCCCCAACCTGCATGCAGAACTCAATGTTCGTCTGATCGTCGACGATAAAGGTCATACCGGTTTGCCGGGCAAAGTCGCCAAAGAAACCACGTTTGTTATTGATGTTCGCTCTATTAATGATGCTCCTGTTGCCAGTGGTTCTGCTCAGATTCCTGCCGTTCTTGAAGATACACCGGCCGCAAACATTTATGGTTCGTCGCTCACCTCATTGCTGCAGGGAAATTATGAAGATGTCGTTGATGACTGGGATCCACAGATGGATGCAACGCCTCTGACGTACGTCGCTTTCACAGGCAACCTGTCCAATGCACAGCAGGGAACATGGCAGGTGGGGGATGGTGCAGGGCGCTGGCTGGATATTCCTGGGGGGTTGAGTAATCAGCAGGCTTTTCTGGCAAGGTCGGATCATCTGCTGCGCTTTGTGCCTGCAACAGATTTCCATGGGGTCCCCGGTCGTCTTGAAGTGCGTCTGGGGGATGGTTCCGTTGCGGATCTTGCCATGAGCAGTTTCTCCACGGATCTCAAAAATCCTGAAACGATCGGCGGCGTGGGAGGAACCGGGGTCTGGTCTGTTTCGGTGGTTACGATTGATACCCGTGTGATGTCGTTGAACGACCGACCTTCCGCATCGTCTGGCGCCCGTCTGGCGGCTGTTATTGAAGACCATAAGAATCCACCGGGAGAGCGTGTTGATAACCTCTTCCGCCCGATCTACAGCGATGACATTGATAATCAGACAGCGATTGCCGGTGGCGAGAAAGCGGATACGCCGATGGGCGGCATTGCGGTTGTGGGGAATGCTGCGAGCCTGTCAGAAGGGCGCTGGCAGTACACGACAGGCAGCGGTTGGCAGGCTGTCCCGGCAGTGTCTGATCATCAGGCGCTACTCCTGCCGAATGACGCCAAACTGCGCTTTCTACCGGCAACGGACTTCAATGGCGAACCTGGCGTGCTTTCCGTTCGGTTATCGGATCAACCGGTGGTATCCGGTAGCAGAGATATTTCTGGTGCGTTAGGCCCGACAGACCAATGGTCACTGCTGACGACGCTCAAGACTAACGTGATTGCGGTCAACGATGCTCCAGTTTTGACAGGATTTGGCGGCACGGTGACGTATACGGAAGGTCGGGATCTTGGGGCTCCGGTCATCCTGGCGCCATCCGGAGCGGTGAGTGATGTGGAGCTCACTCTTCGGGGAGAAGATGACTTTGAAAGTGCAACGCTCACGGTGCAGCGGGAGGGCGGCGCCAACCCGCAGGACCGGTTCGGCTTTCGTTTTACGGGTAAGGGACTGGCGTTGTCAGGCGCAAAGATTGTTGATAGCACCGCAGGCGCTGTGGCTGATATTACCCATAACAGTGGTGGTCGCTTGGCGATTGAGTTTTTGAAGTCGGCCAGCAAGGCGGTTGTCGATAACGTTATCCAGGGTATCACCTTTGCCAGCACGGACGACTCGCTGGCGGCGGGGATTGAGAAAAATATCGCCATCGATTTTCATTTTGATGATGGCAATGATCCCACAGCCCTGCCTCAGGGAACCGGTGTAGGGGAAACGACGGTATCCGTTTCCGTACGGATGGTCGGCACGAATGACCCTCCGATTGCCCGTGATGATGTCAATCAATGCCGTGCTGATTCGAGGCTGGCTGTTGAGTTCCATGAAGGCGTTCTGGTGAATGACACGGACCCGGATACCGGTGACCAGTTGACGGTCATCGGTGTGGCGGGGCGGGATATCCATGGACAGGTTGTTACCGTCAGTGCTGGCCGGCTACTCAAAGGTGATAACGGCGGTATTTTCGTGATAAACGCTGATGGCAGTTACCAGTTTGATCCGGTCACTGATTTTTCATATTTGGGGAAAGGGGAAAGTGCCGAAACAGCAGTGACCTATACCATCAGTGACTCCCTCGGGCTGACCGCACGTGCTACCCTGACCATTACGGTCACGATGGGCGACAGTCCTCCGGATCCACCGCATCCCTTTGGCAAGGTGCATGCAACGGATAACCTTGGCACCGTCACCCGGGATAGGATCCTGCAGGCAACAGGCAATGTGATTACTGACGACGATGGGTTTGGTGTGGACATCGGATCAGGAAAACTGAATGTTTTTGAGGTGAACGATTGTTCGCCCTGTGTCGGCCGCTTTCTTCAGGGTGAGTATGGACTCCTGAAAATTGATCGCTCTGGCGACTATGTGTATGAACTGGATAACAGCAGCACCATTGTCCGCTCCATGCTGCCGGGCCAGCGTTATCCGGACTATTTCACCTATACGGTAGGGCTTTCGGTCGGCCACGCTGTTGTTCGTGACCAGGCAAACCTGACCATCACCGTGATGGTGCCGCAGGATCCGTATATTCCCCCTGAGGAAAAACCTACGCCGGTGACACCCGGTCACCCGGATCGTGATCACGAGGATCAACTCGGTAAGGAAACGGGCGTTATACCGGGTATTGGCATTACCCTGTTGCGCTTTCCGGAAGATCCCCGGTTAAATCCCGTCCGCCTGTCTGCGTTACTGCCAGATCAGCTGGTCACAGAACATCTCTACCGATTTGCGATTCCCTCAGGCGCCTTTGAGCATTCGGAGCGCTCTCAGCAGGTTCGCCTGGAGGCCAGCCTGGCGGACGGATCGGGTTTGCCCGACTATATTCAGTTCGACGCTGAAAACGGAATATTTGTTGTTAATGCAGATGCGGCGCGAGCACTGAGGGTGGATCACCTCGACATTCTGGTGCGCGGCCGTGATCAAACCGGCAATGAAGCGGCGACAACCTTTGCCATAACGTTCATGCAGCAGGCAGAAGCGCCAACGACAGTTGACGTGGAAGCGCTGGATGACCTGGAAGCGCCGGCGGCAGGAAACCCCGATGATTCATCGGCAGAGGAGGGTGGCAATACCGACGCAGACAAGCAGCCGTTACCGGGGGGCGCCTCATACTTCCCCCCTGCCAGCTCATCGCTTCAGTCAGCGGGGCTGGATCAACAGCTCCAGCAGGTTGTGGCGACCAAAGGCTTTGTCTTTAAGCGTGACCAGCTTCTGGCACATCTATCTACAGTGGTTTGATTGAGGCTCTGACGAGCCTGACGCTGTAACGGGAACAGGCAAGCGATGCTTCTGACAAACAAGATGCTCGGCATGGTGATCAGTGCAGGACTGGTTGCCGGTTGCACGGTGGCGCCCACCCCCATACCCCAGGATGACCGTACCCGGTCGGCGCAGATTGATCAGGCGTTGATTCATGCCTCCCAGGAGCCGGTCGGTTCCAGCATGAGCCTCAGTGAGGCGATGGCCAGGGCCTTGAAATACAACCTGGATAACCGCGTCAAACTGATGGAGCAGGCGCTGTCCCAGCGTAATTTTGATCTGGTCAAAATGGATATGCTGCCGGTGTTGGCGGCATCTGCCGGTTACCTCAACCGGGACAATACGAATGCTTCAACCAGTGTGTCGATTGAAACCGGCAACGTTTCTCTGGAACCTTCCACCTCCCAGGATCGGGAGCGTAAGGTCGCGGACCTGAAGTTTGCCTGGAATGCCCTGGATTTTGGCGTCAGTTACCTGCGAGCCCAACAGGAAGCGGACCGCTACCTGATTGCTCGCAATGAGCGACAGAAGGTCATGCTGCGGCTGTTACAGCAGACTCGTGCTACTTACTGGCGGGCGGCTGTCATGCAACAGATGTCAGATAAAATCGACAACCTGCTGATCCGTGCCGAACGCTCAGCAGCCAGCCTGCGGCAGGTGCGTCGGGAAAAGCTGAAAATGCCGCTGGGAACCTTACAGAATCTTCGCGGACTGCTGGATATCGTCAGTGAACTGGAACAGATGCAGCAGACAGTGAATGCCGCTAACGTCGAGCTGGCGGTACTGGTGAACATGACGCCTGGCTCACGGATTACTCTGGATTGCCCGGAAACGTTACCGACATTGCCTGTTGCGCCCTCTGATATGGCGGCCCTTGAGCTGACCGCTTTGGCCAACTCCATGGATTATTCCAACCAGTTGTACAACGCTCGTATTGATCAGCGTGAGACCCGCAAGGAGTTACTGCGACTCTGGCCAGGGGTGGAGTTTGCCTATACCGGGAACTATGACAGTAACAGCTATCTGTATCACCAGGGATGGGGGGAGGCCAGTATCCGGGTGTCGTGGAATATTTTCCGGCTGTTGTCACACCGGGATATTGAAGCCCAGGGAGAGGCCCGGATGCAGTTGACGGACGCTCGTCGTATGGCCGTGAATATGGCTGTTATTGCCCAGGTGCACCTCGCCTGGCAGCATTACCAGAATACCCTCAACCGTTATCAGCGTGCTGGTGAGTTTTATGGCATTGATCAGGATATCGCGCGCCTGACCGGGCAGGCTATGAGGAGTCAGGCAGCCAGTGATATAGAACGGATACAAAGTGAAGCCCGTGCACTGCGTTCTTCCATGAATCGTCTGCTGGCGTATGCCGAGGCGCAGGATGCCTGGGGGGCTATGTTGTTCAGCCTTAACCTGGATCCAGTACCGCAGAATTACCAGCAATGGTCAGTGGCGGATATCAGCCATGCCCTGGATACAACCTATGCCCATTGGGAATCTGGCGCCATACCTACCGTGCAAACGATCGCCCAGAATGAGCCTGCCACAGGCCCGGTGGCGACAGATAAGAAAACGCCGTTGTTTAGAAAACGGTGATAAAACTTCTGGGCAAGCAGAATAACAATCCAGCCTCAAGGGTTATCGAACAAGAGTGCACACAAAGTGTACGAATGCTCTTTACACTTTCTTGACCGTTTGTATAGAATTTGCCCTGAAAAAATAATACAAGCCAGGTGTGAAACATGTCCCGCAAGATGCTGCTGCAGGCGCTTGAGCCCCGTGTTCTTCTTGATGCCGCTGGTCTGGTGACGGCGGCTGAAACCGCACAGCCCACGGGTGGCTTTGAGGCAGGGACAGAGAACAAGAACTCACAGGATCATACACCGGCAGCCTTTGCCGCTATTGCCGATACGACAGTACCGGCCATCAGTGACAGTCAGGACTCTAAACGTAAAACCGTTGAAGATGCTGATACGCCGATCAGTATTGATGGCATCACCGTCAGTGACGCGAATAAAGAGGATGTCCTTACTCTGACCATTTCGGTGGCAGATAACAATGATCAGGCCAATCCCGGAGCGATTGAACAACTGCTGCAGTTTGGCAGTACTTCAGGCCTGACTGTTGTTGCTGAGAATGGCGTCTATACCCTGTCAGGCAGTGCGGATGCGATTAACTCGGCGCTATCTGGCTTGAGTGCCCAACCTGCTGAACACTATAACGGAACGATCACGCTCACGTTTTCAGTGACCGATGCGGCTGGTAATGCCGGTGATGCCCATACGGTCGATATCGAAGTCACCGCTGTGAATGATCAGCCGACGTTGTCTGATTCGATACAGATCCCGGTCAGTGAAGGCGGGTCACTGACATTTTCGGATGATGCATTGGGTCTGATTGACCCGGATATCACCACCGGGAACCAGGTTGAAGAGCAGATGATCATCCGGATCGATCGTCTGCCCAGCAATGGAACGCTGACGTTGAATGGCAACCTCGTCGTTGCCGGTACCACCTTTTCCTATGACCAACTTGATCAGCTGGTGTATACCCATGACGGCTCTGATGTGGCCGTGGGTGACACGGATGTGTTTACTGTCACGGTGAATGACGGTGCCGGAGAATCGTCGTCTGCGAATGTAACGCTTAACCTGCAGCCAGTGAATCAACCCCCTGCTGTGAATCATCCGGGCGGTAGCATCTTTGAAGGGCAAAGTACTCATCTTGGATTAACACTGGTGGATCGTGAAAGCCAGCATGCTGATTTACCTGGCGATACGTTAGTAGAGATCACCGATATCTCGGATGGACTGACTGCGGAGGGGCGTCTGTTCCTGGACAACGATGGGGATGGCAAGTTCGGTGTTGGTGATGTTGAACTTGTATTGAACAGTACATTCTCTGCCGATCAGCTAAATCGCGTTGCGTTTGAACATAACGGGAATGAAACCGGACTGAGTGGTGCATTGGCATTTTCGATGTCATTGACGGACAGCGGCGGCGGTGAAGGCGCGGCAGGCAGCCTGACCGGTTCATCAACGGTCAATCTGGATATTACACCGGTCAATGATGATCCCGTGCTGGATATCAACAACGGCGCGACCGTGAATCCCGGTGGCTATGTGGTCATCACCAAGGATGATTTGTTAGTTACCGATGTGGATAGTATCGACAAACATCTTGTGTATACCCTGGAACAAATGCCGGAACATGGCCTGTTGCAGGCTTATATAGACGGCGCTTGGCAAACACTGGATGTTGGCGCCCGCTTCACCCAGGAACAGATTAATAACAAACAGATCCTTTTCCTGTTGCCTTCGTCTGCTGCGGATGGCGCTACCGCTGATGGATTTGTTTTCAGTGTACGTGATTCCTCCCTGAGTCCATGGCCTGCTGCTGGCCAGGAAGGTGCCATTCGGGATGATGCCGGTGTTATTGCAACGGATCTTCGCTTTTCAATCACCATTAATCGTGATGATGATGGCTCGGACGGTGGTGTTGACCCGGGGGATGAGGACGGTGTGATACCTCCGCCACCGCCGCCAGTAGACAGTGGCGGTTCCGGCGGTGACGGTGGTGGTAATGGTGGTGACGGTGGTGGTAATGGTGGTGACAACGGGGGCAATGAAGGCGGTGACAACGGCGGCGGTAATAATGAACCGTTGCAGGAAGGTGGAACGGTTTCCATTGGTAGTGACGTCTTACAGACCAATCCGGGCAGTGGTGACGGTGATAGAGTAATACCGCCGGATGAAATCGTTTATACCGTAACCAGTCTTCCACCAAACGGAGAACTGCAGCAGCTGGTTGATGGTAACTGGGAGCCAATCAAGTTCTACGGCCAGTTCACGCAGGCAGATATTGATGCGGGTAATATTCGTTTTGAACATGATGGCGGTGAAGACCATGATAGTTCGTTTAGTTACTCTATCAGTGTTGGCGGTGAGAACCGCGTAGAGGGCACAGTATCGCTCTCTGCCAAACCGGTTAATGATATAACCGGCGCCACTGGCGGTAGTCTGGTTGTTGTCGAGAAAACGGACTCTACCGATGGTATCGTTGCGATCACGCCAGAGCAGATTGGCATGCGTGATCCGGATGGCAGTCTGGATGATGTGGCCGGTGATGACGGGGAAGGTAACAAAGATACCCTCTGGTTTCAGATTAGTGACCTGCCGGACAATGGCAGCCTGCAATACTGGGATGGGGATAGTTGGGAAGCGGTACAGTCAGACCAGTGGTTCAGTCAGGAGATACTGTTAACGCCTGCGGATGGCAATGACAGTGGCTTACGGTATGTCCATGAAGGTGGCGATCAACCGTCCGATCTCTCCGATGGTTTCAGTTTCAAAGTAAGGGATGATCTTGCTGCACCCGGTTCCCCCTTTGATGTGCAAACCAACCTCTCTGAGCCTGCTGCTGACAATGTCAGTAATACGGCCGTTGTTGCGATTGCTATTGCCGCCTTCAATGATGCACCGTTGGTGCCGGGTGCTTCTGGTGATGCCCCCATTCAGGGTAAGGATCAGTCCGGTAACGATGTCACCGCTGTCAATAATGGTTTAACCGCTGATAACGGTAACGCTGTTAATGAAGGAGGAATGGCTGTCATTTCTGGCGATGATCTGAGAGCCATTGATTCAGATAATAATGCCATCCAGCGCCAGTACCTCATCACTGATAATGTTGATAACGGCACCCTATACCTTAATGGCAAAGCCTTGGGGGTCGGCTCGACATTTACTCAGGCCGATATCGACAGTGGCCGATTGACGTATCAACATGATGGCTCAGAGAACCATAGCGATAGTTTCAGTTTCATTGTCAGCGATGGTGTAGCGGAAACACCGGTCTCCAGCTTTGCCATTGAGATTACACCCGCGAATGATACGGCCGAGATTCAGGCGCCGGATCGAGTAGATGGCAGTGGCAATAGCACCATTGATCTTGGTAATGGCACGATCACTGTCGTGGATTCAGATCTTGCCGCGCTTTCACCGGGTGAGAAGGATCAGCTGACGGTAATATTGGAGCTGACAGAAAAGGGCAGCAATGCGCTATATGGTGAAGGAAGCCTAACGCTGGGAGCAGGGTTTGCGTCCCTGATTGTTGGTGGCAGCAACCCGTCTTCGTCCATTACCCTTCGCGGCACCCAGGCAGACATCCAGGCTGCGCTCGACAGCCTGCAATTGGTACTGGAAGATACCGGCGACGGTGCAGACAAGGATACAACGCTCGAGCTGAAGGTGTCGGTTGATGACCGTCGCTACGATGCACAGGGTGATCTGGTTGATCCGCAATCGGCCAATGGTGGCTCGTTTAACGAGAACGGTGAGGTCATTAATCAGGATAACAATGTCGTCAATAAGACGATTGAGATTCTGTTATCCACCACTAATGATGACCCCATACTGACTGTGCCAGGTGATATTACTGTCAGCGAAGACCAGGTTCATGATTTCAGCGGCACTATTACCATCACGGATGCGGATGCCTTTGATAAGACCATTCGGGTCACAATGGATGTTCAAAATGGCACACTGACGTTGCCAGACGATGACCTTATCGTTGAGGGTGCGAACGGCAGTAGCAGCATAACCCTGGAAGGCAGCCAGCAAGCGATCAACGAGGCACTGGCCGCATTGGAATACCAGGGCAACACTGACTATCACGGTAGTGATACGTTGAAGGTCACGGTCAATGATCTGGGGAATTCAGGCACAGGCGGAAGTGCTGATATCATCGAGCAGGTCGCGATTACGGTTACCCCAGTCAATGATGCCCCAATACTGAACGTGCCTGGAACGCAGGTACTGGATCAGGGAACAGCCGTTGAATTCAGTCAGGACCATGGTAACCCGATTACAATTGCAGAGCCGAGCGACTCCCCCTATACCGATACTTTCACTGACATCATCGAAGTCACACTGTCTATTGATGATTCAGGCGCAGGCGCGAGCCTGATTCTTGGGGCGCTTACCGGTATTACCTTTAAAGATAATACCGCCGATGGTGATCTCAGGATGGTTATTGAGGGTTCAATTGCTGACATCAATCGAGCTCTCGAGGGTTTGACGTATACGGCTTCGAGCAGTGGTGAGCAAAATCAGACGGTTAATCTGGATATTTCAGTCAATGATCTGAATAACGGACAAAATAACTTACTGGATCCCGTTACCGGTTCTATAGAGATCCAGGTCAGCAATGTGAATAACCCACCTGAGATATCGGCTCCCGATCGTGTTGAGGTCAATGAAGATGGCAGCCTGGTTTTCGGTAGTGATCCTAAACCTACCATCAGCATTTCGGATGTAGATGCATTTGGTCGTGACATTGTTGTCACTATCACTGCAACCCATGGTCAATTGTCGCTTGCTGGTAATGACGGTGCTTCAGTCAAGACATCTGACAACGCAGGTATCTATACACTTACGCTGACGGGAACCCAGGCCGAGATCAACCAGGCGCTTGATGGACTCAAATTCACACCGGATGCCAATTTTCATGGCGATGCTGTCATAACCGTCAGCGTGAATGATCAGGGCAATACCGGTGTTGGTGTTGGAACAGACACCCATACTATAGATGTCACAATCAACCCGGTGAACGACCAGCCCGGTGCTGGAGGAACGGTATGGGCGCCTTCGGTGGCTGAAGATAATGGCAATCCTGCGGGAACCAAACTGTCAGATTTAGTCGATAAAAAATACAACGATAATACCGATGATCAGCAAGGCAGTGGTGGCAATGATACGTCAACTGAACTCAGTTTTATTGCCATTATTGGCAACAAATCAAAGGCTGATCAGGGAACCTGGCAGGTCAGTGATGGCGATGGCGGATGGATCGATATCCCATTGGAGCTGGGTAAGAATAAAGCGTTCATCGTTTCGGCTGACAGTATGATTCGGTTTTTACCAGCAGCCGATTTCCATGGTACGCCGGGACAGCTCAACGTCCTTCTGGCAGACAGTGATCCTCAGAACCTTTCCCAGATTGAAGCCAGCCAGAACTCCGGCGACCTGAAAAAGGTGAATAACACGGATGAAACCAGTTCCTGGTCGAAGGTTTTCACCAAGATAAAAACAAAAGTCACAAACGTTAATGATAATCCGGACGCGACAGGTGATGCTCTGTTGCCGTCCGTTGATGAAGGGGCTGATAACCCGACAGGCAATACCGTTGGAAATCTGTTTACTCCGGTTTATAGCGATGCCATTGACGATCAAAGCAGCGTTAAAGGCGGCAAAGACGAGAGCTCTAGCCTGGGCGGAATAGCAATAACCGCGAACCCATCGAACGCATCAGAAGGTACCTGGCAGTACAACACCGGCAATGGCTGGCAGGATGTGCCAGCAGTATCTGACACTAATGCGTTGCTGTTATCGAATGATGCGCAGTTGCGCTTTGTCCCCGCCGACAATTTCAATGGTGAACCCCGTGGTCTCACCGTACGGTTGTCTGATACGCCGGTGACCAATGGCACTGGTGATATCTCGGGGAGTCTGGGCGATACTGGGCAGTGGTCTGATACAACGACTCTGAAAACCACAGTCGAAGCGGTCAATGATACACCGATCCTCACTACCGGAGGCACGGTTGATTACACCGAAGGTTATGAGTATGGCACCCCGGTGAAACTCGCACCGGGTGGAAGTATCACTGATATTGAATTGACGGATAAAGGTGAAGACAACTTTGATAGCGCTACATTAACCGTTCAGCGGGAAGGTGGCGCGAGTGCTTTTGATAAGTTCGGGTTTGATTTCACGGACACCAATTTGAGCCTTCAGGGCAACCTGATCATTGATGGCAATAACAATACGATTGCGACGATTACCAGCAATGCTGGTGGTTCCCTTTCCCTGACCTTCAGTGAGCATGCTGACAAGGCCAGTGCTGATACGGTGATTCAAAGTATCACCTATTCGAACAACGATAATACGCCGGCTGCCGGTGAACAAAGTAACGTCAACATTGAATTTGCGTTCAATGACGGCAATGACCCGACGACCCTCCCGCAGGGAACCGGCATCGGTGCGACCACTGCGCTGGTGACTGTGAGAGTCACGGGCACCAATGACAAGCCTACCGCGAATAATGATGCGGGCAGCACGAATGAAGAGTCTGACCTGACGGTATCTGCCATTGATGGTGTGTTGAAAAACGACACAGACCCGGATACCAGCGACTCACTCGAAGTCGATGGAATTAGTGGAAAAGATGCTGAAGGGAAACCGGTCGACGTTGCGCCAGGAGAATCGGTTAAGGGAAGCAATGGCGGTTCGTTTGTTATTAATAAAGATGGCAGTTATACCTTCGAGCCGGGTGATGATTTCCAGTCACTGGCTAAAGGAGAGCAAACAACAACGTCCGTCACTTACAGTATTGATGATGGTAATGGCGGTACTGATACTGCCACGCTCACTATCACCGTAACCGGCGTTAACGATGCCCCCGAGGCGGTTAACGATAGCAAGACGACCAATGAAGATACCCCAATCAATAGTAATGCCGCGGATGGGGTACTGAAAAATGATACCGACCCGGACGGCAGCGATACTTTGACGGTGACGCAGGTTTCAGGTGAAGACGGCGATGGCAACGCGACCACGGTTGCTGCAGGCAGCTCAGTCAAAGGCAATAACGGGGGCACATTTACCCTGAATGCTGATGGTAGCTACCGCTTTGAACCCGGGCAGGATTTCCAGTACCTTGCGGTTGGTGAGTCAACCACGACCACTGTCACCTACGAGATCAGTGATGGCAATGGCGGTACTGATACTGCGACACTGACCATTACCGTGACCGGCACCAACGATGCACCGGATGCGGTGAATGACACCAATACGACCAGTGAAGATACCAATATCAACGTCGGTGCAGACCAGGGCGTTCTGGTAAACGACAAGGATACTGATACCTCAGACACGCTTGTCGTATCAGCCGTTGCCGGTAACGATGTCTCTGTGGGCAATGCGGTACAGGGGGACATGGGTGGCACATTTATCATCAATGCCGATGGCAGTTACAGTTTCGACCCGGGTCAGGATTTCCAGCATCTGGCCGTGAATGAATTCCTGGATACCACCATTACCTATACCGTCAGCGATGGTGAAGGCGGGACAGATACCGCAATCCTGACGATCAGGGTGACCGGTGCCAATGATTCACCGAAAGCGGTGAATGACGTGAATACCACTACTGAGGATGCATCACTGAATGTGGGTGCGGATCAAGGGGTATTGGTTAACGACAGTGATACGGATACTTCGGATACTGTTACCGTCTCCGGTATTTCTGGAGAAGATGTTAAGGGGGGCGCGGTTACGGTTCCTGCGGGTAGTCCGGTAAAAGGGGATAACGGCGGTACGTTTGTTATCAATGCCGATGGCAGTTACAGCTTCGATCCCGGTCTTGACTTTCAGCAGTTGGCTGACGGTGAGACAGTGAAAACCACCGTTACCTATGAGATCAGTGATGGCCATGGTGGAACCGCTCAGGCTACGCTGGAAATCGCCGTAACCGGCCTGAACGACGGACCGGATGCGCTCAATGATGCCGGTTCCACAGACGAAGAGACAATCCTTGCCGTTGATAAAAACAATGGTGTCCTGACAAACGACAGGGATACCGATACCAGCGATACGCTTGAGGTTAACGGTGTTGCCGGTAAGGACGGGATGCTTGGGCAACCGGTCAAGGGAAGCAACGGTGGTACCTTTGTCATCAATGCCGATGGCAGTTACAGCTTTGATCCTGGTCAGGATTTCCAGCATCTGGCCGTCAACGAAACCGCAACAACGACAGTCACGTATCGAATCAGTGATGGAAAGGGGGCAACCGATACCGCGACCCTGACGATTACGGTCAATGGTGTGAATGATGCGCCGGAGGCGCAAAATAACAGCGGTGTTGTTACTGAAGATACGGCGACACAAAGCAAAGGCAATGTCATCACTGATGATGACGGCAGTGGTGTTGATACGGATATTGATGGTGATGACATCACTGTTGAGCGCTTTGGTCAGGACGGCAACTCCGTCAATGCCGGTAGTGCAATACAGGGGCAGTTTGGGCAATTAACCCTCGATGCAAACGGTAACTACACCTACGACCTGGATAATGACAACGCACTTATTCAGGCGCTCTCCGTCAACGAAACCCTGACAGACACCTTCACCTACACCATTTCCGATGGTAATGGCGGCACCGCGACAGCGGAACTGACTATTACAATACGTGGCACCAATGACGACATTCTGGCCACCGATAATACCGGCAGTGTGTCGGAAGACCGGACGACTACGGATAGTGGCAATGTCATTACCGAGGATGACGGTTTTGGCGCCGATAGGGATCTGGATGGTGATGCGCTCTTTATCTCCGGCGTCAATGGCGATAACAGTGCGGTGGGTAGCGTTGTCCAGGGCGAATACGGACGGTTGATTATCAACAGTGACGGCAGCTATCGCTATGAACTTGATAACAGCAGTGCGGCTGTACAGGCACTGACTACGAATCAAACTGCCAGCGACGTCTTTACCTATACGGTCACTGACCGTAATGGCAGCGCCTCGGTTGCCGAACTGGTGGTTACTATCCAGGGACTGGACGAACCGTATGTGCCTATTGATCCGGAGCCAGCCCCACCGGAGGAGCGGCCGGAATTCGACATTCCAGGACGCCCGGATGGCGAGATCCCGTCCATCAATCCCGGCCGTGACAGTACCCTGCTGGATTTCCTGGATGCCCGAATCAATCCGGTACGGCTGACCGTCCAGCTTCAGGATCAGGTGGTGACCGAGGGCGTTTATAACTTCTCACTCCCCGGTAATGCTTTTGAACATTCGGATCCGTCTCAGCTGATTCGTATGGAAGCCACGCTATCGGATGGTTCCCAGTTACCGGACTACATTCGCTTCGATAACCAGAATGGCGCCTTTATGGTGAATGCCGATGCTGCGATCTCGCTGGGTATTGAAAGCCTGGATATACGGGTTGTTGGGCGCGACCTGATCGGTAATGAAGCCGGTGCCAGTTTCAATATTACATTTGTGGGCACTGTTATTGCTGCCAACCAGGTGGTTGATCAGTTGAATGAGCTCGAAGCACCGGCAGCAGGTAACGTTCAACCGGAAGAACCCGGAGCAGCGAATAGCGACGAGGCAGCGGCAGATCATGCCACTGAGGGCGGAGATGACCTGACGCTTAACTCGCCTGAAAGCCTTGGGGAACAGTTGGAACGGGCTGGAGCCCAGGGCTTTATTCAGTCCCGGGATAAGTTGATTTCAGACTTGCTAAAGCTTGGTGCGTGAGCAAGCAAAACATTGTCAGACACTAATTACATTAACAAATAGGCAATACATGGTTGTGGTAAAAAAGCTTGCGGGGGTAGTGCTTGGCACCAGCATTCTGGCGGGGTGTGCCGTAACACCGGACCCGATCACCCAGGACCTGCGTTCACAAAAAGCGACGTCAGACAGTAACCTCATCTATGCCTCACAGGAGAACCTGGATGAAGGCATGAGCATGACGGAAGCGATGGCTCGGGCGCTTAAATATAACCTGGATAACCGGGTGCAGTTGATGGAGCAGGCGCTGTCCCGGCGTAACTTCGAACTGCTGAAGATGGATATGTTGCCGGTGCTGGCGGCCTCAGCCGGTTATGCGAAACGGGACAATGTGAACGCATCGACCAGTGTCAGCATTGATACCGGTAATGTGTCGTTGGAACCGTCGACATCGCAGGATCGTGAGCGGGCCATGGGAGATCTGAAGTTCTCGTGGAATGTGCTGGATTTCGGTGTCAGCTATCTTCAGGCCCAGCAGGAAGCCGACCGGTTCCTGATCGCACAAAATGAACGGCGCAAGGTGATGCTCCGGTTATTGCAGCAGACACGCGCCACGTTTTGGCGTGCTGCGGTGATGCAGCAGATGGCAGATGATATCGACGGACTGCTGGTTCGCGCAGAGATATCAGTGACCAACCTGCAGCAGGTGCGAAAGGAGAACCTGCGTACACCGCTCGATACCTTGCAGGAACTTCGAGGCCTGCTGGATATAGTCAGTGAACTGGAACAGATGAAACAGACGGTCAATGCTGCGCAGGTGGAGCTGGCCATACTGGTCAACGTCCCACCCGGTACACCCATCAAACTGGATTACCCGAGCGAATTGCCGCCATTGCCGGCATCACCGGATAACCTGGACGGTCTGGAACTGACAGCGTTGGGGAATTCCATGGACTACTCCAACCAGCTCTATAATGCCCGCATTGACCAGCTGGAAACCCGAAAAGAGATGTTGCGACTGCTGCCGGGTATTGAGTTCTCCTACAGTGGTAACTATGACAGTAACAGCTATCTCTACCATCAGGGCTGGGGCGAGGCAGGTGTCCGGATATCCTGGAATATCTTCCGCCTGCTGGCGCACGATGAAATTGAGGCCCAGGGGGAAGCCCGCATGCAGCTGACAGACTCCCGTCGTATGGCTATCAATATGGCCGTTGTCGCCCAGGTGCATCTTGCGTGGCAGCAGTACCATAACACGGTCAAACGGCACGGCCGGGCCAATGATATCAATGACATTGACCAGGCTATCTCTCAGCTGACACAGCAGGCCATGTTCAGCCAAGCCGCCAGCGAGTCTGACCGGATTCAGAGCGAAGCCCGGGCACTGCGTTCGGCCATGTCTCAGCTGCTGGCCTATGCGGAAGCGCAGGATGCCTATGGCGCCATGTTGCTCAGCCTGAATCTTGATCCAGTACCGGGTAATTACCAGCAGCTGTCTGTGACAGAGATCAGCCATCAGCTTGATGAAACCTATACTCGTTGGGATTCCGGCCGATTGCCTGTTTCCCAACAAGTGGCGGGCGAAGATCAGGAGAGTGAAGTAGATAATCATGGCTAACAATACTGTGTCGTACAGCAGGTTGGCCGGCCTGCTGTTGCTGTTCGGCATGGCGATTCGCGTAAATGCAGATATCAGCGAATTAAATGAATTAACCGATGTGGGCGGTGACTACGCAGAATACACAGCGGTGGCAGAAACCATTCGTGGTCAGCTGCGTCCGGTTCGTTATACGACGTTAGCGGCGGGTATGACGGGCACCCTGCTAGAGGTTAAAGGTTCGCCGGGGCGTTACGTTAAGGAAGGCGATGTGCTGGCACGGTTTGACTGCCGGGCTGAGCAGGCTGAGCGTGATGTGGCCGCCGCCAAAAAGGAAGGGGCTGAAGCCCGTTACCGCGTTAACACGCGTCTTGCGGAACTGGATAATATCAGCGGACTGGAATTAAGTCTCAGCAAGGCAGAACTGGCCATTGCCAACAGTGAGCTCAAATTGATTGATGTACGCCTGAGTCACTGCGAGATACGGGCGCCTTTCAGTGGTCAGATGGTCAGCAAGCAGGTGCAGTCGTGGCAATTTGCGGGAATGGGCGACCCGTTGTTTGAATTGGTCGACACGAGCCGTATGGAAGTTGAAATGGTGCTGCAATCCCGCTGGCTGCACCGGTTACCGCCCGGTACGCCGTTTACCCTGACGGTGGATGAAACCGGCACCACCCTTGCTGCGAATGTCGACCGGGTGGTGAGTAACATTGATCCCGTCAGCCAGACAGTCAGAATTATCGGCGTACCGACAACCCTGCCGGATAACCTGCTGCCGGGTATGAGTGGGCAGATTCATATCGGTACCGCCAGTGCCGGCGTCATGCCATGACAACCGCAACTTCCACCACCACAGGCAATGCGCTGGTCATGCAGCGCCTGGCCAGCCTGTTAACGTTACAGCAGCGGTTGCGCGCAGCCAGTGATGTGACGGCCATTGCACGTATTCTGGTTAACGATACCCGGCATCTGTTTGATTATCGGGTGGCTGCCTTTTATCGGCAGGGTCGAATCCTTGCGGTTTCCGGTTTGCCGGAGCCTATTACTGAAGCCCCGTTTACCCAGTGGTTGAAATCAGTCTGCCGACACCTGGAGCAGCAGGCGTTAGCAGAACCGACGGCGGTGTCTGCTGACGACATTCCTGAATCCTTGGGCCAGGACTGGGCCAGTTTCCTGCCGGAAGCCGGCTTGTGGCTTCCGATGACAACCCATACTGGTGAGCGGCAGGGTGGACTGTTCCTGGCAGCAGTGAAACTCTGGCAGACGGAGCAGGTGAGTGTATTAGCTCATCTTGCGGAGGCTTCATCACACGCGATCCGTGCGCTGGCCGCTCAACCGAAAGTCCCGCTGTCCCGTCTTAAGGGCAGAAAGCTGTCGTTTATTATCGCGCTGGTGGTCATGGCGGCATTGTTTCTCCCAGTGCCCCAGAGTGCCTTGGCACCGGCGGAGATTGTTGCCTACGACATGGAAGTGGTTCGCAGTCCGCTGGATGGTGTCATTGGTGAACTGCGGGTAAAACCCAATCAGAAAGTCTCTGCTGGGGAGCTGCTGGCAAGGCTGGATGACCGTTCCCTGAAGGCTCGGCTGGATGTTGCCCGACAGGCGCTGGAAATTGCCGGTGCCGAGTATCGCCGTGGTCAGCAGGCGGCGACAGGGTATCGGGAAGTGACAACGCCGCTGCCTGTACTCAAGGCGCGTATTGCCCAGAATGCGGCAGAAGTCGCTTACCTGGAATCGCAACTGGCGCGGGTGGATATCCGTGCGAAACACGATGGCGTCGTTGTATTGAGTGATCCGGATGTGCTTAAGGGCAAACCAGTAAGACTGGGAGAGCGGTTACTGGCAGTGGCCGCGCCGGAATCGGCAGAAATCCAGTTCTGGCTGCCCGTGGAAGAGAGTCTTCCCTTGCCTGACCATGCACCGGTCTCCCTGTTCCTGAATGTGGCGCCGGATAAGGCGCTCAATGGCAATGTGCGTTATATCAATTACCAGGCGGAGGTGTCACCGGAAGGTATTTTGGCTTTTCGCGGGCGGGCATCCCTGGCGCTTCAGGATAACCTGCCCCGGTTAGGATGGCGCGGAACCGCCCGTATCAGCGGCGAGCATGTGTCTCTGTTCTATTACCTTTTCAGGCGTCCGTTTGCAGCTGCACGGCAATGGATTGGTATATAGCCATGGAGAGTATGCCTAAACCGCCAGTGCCGACGCTGCGGCAAGACCTTGAGCTGTTACCCGGCGAGCCGGAAGCGGATGGTTCACCGGTCTGGTTGTTACATGATCCATTGTCTAACCGGTTTTTCCGCCTGGGAGAAGCCGAAGTGGATATCCTCTCCTGTCTGGATGGCAGTGATGCCGACGCCGTTGCACAAAAGGTGTCGGAGCGTTCGGGACATACTGTCTCTGTCGAGAATGTGGAGACGGTTTTTGCCTTTTTGCGCAACAACCATTTGGTTGAGGCAGATAGTGCCCAACACACGTGGTTTGAGCGTCAACTGTCGCAAAAACCGGCGTTTTTCAAAAAGGTGCTGAAAACCTACCTGTTTGTGAGAATACCGCTGGTCCGGCCGGACCGGTTTCTGACCCTGACACTGCCCTGGGTACGCTGGCTTGGATCCCGTTATGTGCTGATGGCGTTAATAACCGCTGCGATGATTGGGTTAATCATGGTAGGGCGGCAGTTTGATCAGTTCCTGACGACATTCCAGCATTTTTTTAACGTACAGGGTCTAGCGGCCTATGGCCTGACCCTGTTCATCATCAAGCTGCTTCACGAACTGGGCCATGCCTGGGTGGCTAAAGCCAAAGGATGTCGTGTACCGGTCATGGGTGTTGCCCTGCTGGTGGGGTGGCCGGTGCTGTACACGGATACCAGTGATGCCTGGCGGGTGACCCGACGAAAAGACCGCCTGGCCATCGGGGCGGCAGGTGTGGCGGTAGAGTTGGGTGTGGCCGCCGTGGCGTTATTGGCCTGGAGCCTGACGCCGGAAGGGGTATGGCGGAGTGTTTTCTTCCTGCTGGCTACCACGACTTGGCTGCTGAGTGTGCTGGTCAACTTCAACCCGTTGATGCGGTTTGATGGTTATTACCTGATATCAGACATTCTGCGGGTACCGAACCTGGAATCCCGATCCTTTGCTCTGTCGCGCTGGTGGTTGAGGGAGCGACTGTTCGGTCTCGGCGAAGCGCCTCCCGAGCAACCGAGAGCTTTGCTGATTGGCTATGCCATTGCGGTCTGGATCTATCGCTTCCTGTTGTTTCTGGGGATTGCGTTGCTGGTATACCACTTCTTCTTCAAGGTGCTGGGTATTTTCCTGTTTGTGGTTGAAATCGGGTATTTCATTATTCGCCCAATATGGAATGAAATCCGTGAGTGGCATGACAGGCGGAGACACATGCGCTGGAACCGCGCGACAGTTCGTACCACCGGGCTGTTGATGACTCTGCTTCTGCTCACCCTGGTGCCATGGCATGAATCGGTGACGATGCCCGCCTGGTTGCAGGGGCAATATACGACACTCTATGCACCGGTATCCGGCCGTTTATCGACAGCCCTACCAGAAACCGGGCAGACCGTGACCAAAGGGGAGACACTGTTTCGAGTCTCTGCGCCGGAACTTGAGCAAGAGGTTTCAGAATCCCGATTACGTTTAAGGGAATTAGCGCAGCAGGGGCGTGCGATAGGGTTTGACCCGAAGCTAAGGGATCAGGCATTGGTTATCCGCACGGAGCTCAGCACCCAGTTGCAGAATATTCGGAGTTTAAAAGCCCGACAGCAACGACTGATTGCACAGGCGCCGTATGATGGCGTTGTGACGGATTTGTCTCCAGAGGTCAGGGCCGGGCAGTGGGTGGCAGAAGGTGAGCCCCTGTTATCCGTGTTGGATCAAAATCATCCGCAGCTGATCGGGTATCTGGATGAGTCGGCATTGATGAGGATCCAGCCCGGCATGACTGGATTCTTCTACCCGGACAAAGGGCGCTGGTCGCCAATTTCTGTCAAGGTTGAGGATGTTGAGACGCGTGCTATCCGTGAGCTGGACAGTCTGTATTCCGCGTCATTGTTTGGTGGAGACCTGGCGGTGCGGGAAACCCGTGACCGTGAATTGATTCCTGTAAAAGGGACTTACCGTGTTTTCTTTAACTTGCCTGATGACTCGGTTTTGCCGCCACGTGTGTTACGCGGTGCAATTGTGGTTAATGGGGTTTCAGAAAGTCTGGTGACTGGCTGGTGGCGGAAAGCGGTGGCTGTGTTGCATCGTGAATCAGGTTTTTAAGGGGGGGAGTGTTTGAACATTATTGCACAGCCATATTTGCAATGATTGTTTTAGCCAGTGAGTTGGGATAAAAACAAACGACGCATAACAATTACAAAGAACTATTACTCGATTTTGTAGATCCTTATTTATGAAGCGTACTCTGGCGAATGCGGTGCTGTTTCAGCTGATGTGGTTTGTCTGTGTTCAGGGAAACAATGCGATGGCGTTGGTGGCAACCGTCATAGCATTACTGATACATGCACGTTTCCTGGTGACGACATACGTTGAGTGGCAGCTGATTACTGGATTTACGGTTATCGGCTTCCTTTTAGACAGCCTGATCAATACTGCCGGATGGATCATGTTTTCCGGTTCCCTTTCTTTGACGAGTAGCACTGTGCCTGTGGTCATTGCGCCAGTGTGGCTGTTGTGTCTCTGGCTGATGTTCTCGACCACGCTCTGCCACAGCCTGTTATGGCTGAATCGTTATCCCTGGCTTTCGGTCATGCTGGCCTGTTCTGCCGTGCCATTGAGCTATTACGCCGGTGGACACTTGTCGGGATCGGTATTGTCTCAACCGATTGTGATGCCGTTGCTGGCTGAGGTTGTTATCTGGGCAATCCTGTTACCTGCAGGGCTCAATGTCGCAGGGAGAATTATGGACAATGACAGTCATGGGAAGACAGCGAATGATTAGATGGACTGCCTTAACACTTTGTCTGTTATTGCCGTTAATGGTTTCTCAGGCCAATGCGGTGTTTGCCGGGAGCGTGACTGGACGGGCTTATGATCTTGAAGGCGATGTGTTGTTATACACAGAAGAACATCTCTACCCTTCAGAGTATCGGCATACGGTCACTTATCGGGAAGCGACGGGTGAGGTGTTTGCGCAAAAACGCCTTGATTACACCCACAGTTTTACTGTGCCGGATTTCAGACAGGAAAATACCCGCAATGGGGAAGTGATTGAGGTTGTCAGAACGGACAGTGACAAGCTGGAAGTCACTTACCAGGCAAACGATAAACAAAAACCAAAGCAGAAACAGGTAACCATTGAACCATTGATGGTCGTTGATGCGGGTTTTGATCACTTTGTTCGGGAACACTGGGACCCCTTGCGTAAGGGGCGGTCGTTGACCATTGCCTATCTTGCACCATCCAGACGACAAACCGTGGATCTGCGAATCAAGGAAATAGAGTGTTCATCATCCGATGATGTCTGTTTTGAAATAGCGCCGGATGCCTGGTTGCTCGGCTTAGTGCTGGATCCGATTTTTCTGACCTATGAGAAAGAGGCAAGGCAACTGTTACGTTTTAGAGGTCGAGGCAATATTGTGGATAAGAATGGGGATTATCAGACGGTAGATATTCGCTACGAATATCCTGTTGAATAAATGGCAGGGCGACTGGGGCCTCCGGTGAGGTGTATCAGGACATTATTTTTTTCACAGTCCAGTTAGCTTATATGACTGAAAGCGTGATGGGTCGAGTATTCACTGCCATGGAATCCCCGAAGCTCCCAGTCTTGATTGCTAACCCAGTGAATATTTCCTGATACACGTAAATTCATTGTACTAATCAAAAAAATACGTCTTCAGACTGACAACAGAGACAGCATCATTCTGGAGGGTTCAAGTGCACGCAGTGAGTGGGGAGCCTGTGGCGCCATACGGACGATTTCGCCGGGACAAATGTCCAGCTGTTTATCCTCAATCGTGAATGCAATCCGTCCCTCTAAAACCTGAATGAGTACTTCTTTAGGAACCGCATGTTCACTGATTTCTTCCCCCTCGTCCAGAGTCATGACGCAGACTTCGGCAGTATCAGTTTTGAGCAGTGTGCTGCTGGCGATACCGTTATCGGCAAAGGCCAGCAAGTCGGCATAGGGAATCCGGGTGTTCTTTTCGATAGTCACTTTGTAATTCATGGTGTTAACTCACTTTTACAATGAAACGGCTTTTTTAAAAGTCATGATGTAATGGTCAGGACAGCCGCTGGTGTCCATGGCCTCAACACGGAAACCGGCCTGACGGACTTCATCCAGTGCCTGAACAGGCTGTACCCGTGCGTTAGTGCCCCGGAAATCGACAAAAACGACATTCGTTTCGTGATCAATTTGTCGGCGGAGGCTTGCGAGAAAGGACATACGATCCTGGATGAATCGGTAGACATTGGCGAGGAACACAATATCAACCGGTATCGACAGGCAGGGATCAGCAGGCTGGCAGAGTCGTGTTTCTATATTGGTCAGCTGTTCCGCGGTGAAACGCTGTTCCATGTAGCCGATCATATTGGGCTCGGTATCCAGAGCGTAGACATGCCCTCGGGGGGCGAGCCTGGCAAACTGACTGGCGAAGTAGCCGGTACCGGCGCCGACATCGGCAATGCGGGTGTGTTCTGCCATTCAACACGATTGTCTGAATCAAAAATCTCACTGCACCGATCCGGATCGGCGAAACTGACGGGTTTAACCATCGTTGAATAGCCTCCTGCATTCTTCAGGCGGGATACCTGATCAATAGGGTTGGATATTCTATTGAGGCTTGCGGGTTCATTGTATACGTAAAAGATGTAAAAAATATATATGTTAATGGTTGGCCATTCAAACGCTTGAGATTTCTTTCACTCAGAGGTCAAGCTTCGATAATGTTTCGAACGATCTGCAGGCCTTCCTGCAGGCGAGGACGATAAGCTTCCGCTCCCAGGCTGACCCTGACCCGGCGCGGCGCCAGCCTGGGACTGGGGCAGAACTGCTGGCAGGGTGTCACCAGGACACCCTGTGCACGACATTGCGCCATCATTTCCTGAGACGTCATGTCATCAGGTAGCGCCAGCCAGATATGCATGCCAAAGGGGCTGCCGCCAACCGATGCCTTGGGTAGAAGGCTACGGGCCAGAGACTGGCGACTGGCCAGTTCGTCCTGCTGGGTAAAGATCATGTTGTCCAACAGATTTTCCCTGATCAGGTCAGAAACAATTTCAAACGTGATGGGCGTTGCCATCCAGGTGCTGGCTGTCAGGTGGGCGATGACCTGTTTCCTGAAACAGTCCGGTATGACCAGGTAACCCGTCCTTAGCCCCGGTAGGACGGTTTTGGTGAAGCTGGTGGCGTAGAAGGTGCGTTCGGGAATCAGGCTCGCCAGCGGGGGACTGCGTTTAGGTTCCAGTGCACCGAAGACATCATCCTCAACCACCAGAAGGTCATAGCGCCGGGCAATGGCAGCAATCTGTTCCCGTCGTTTCATGGGCATCAGGCTGCCGGTGGGATTGTTCAGGCTGGGGGTACAGCAGAGGATACGCAGTCGACTTTCACGACAGGCGACCTCCAGTGCTTCCGGGATCAGACCTTCATCATCAATCGGGAGACCGGTCAAACGGAAGTTCAGCGTGCGGGCAAGGGCAATGAAACCATGATCAACGAGCTCCTCACAGGCAATGCTTTCCCCGGGATTCACAATGCTGGCCAGCGCCAGCATCAGGCCATGGGCGGTGCCATTACACAGCACGATATTGTCATGATTCGCAGGAAGCCCCTGCCCCTGGAGCCAATGCTGCCCGGCAGCAACGTGTTCAGCCAGTCCGGACACGGGACGGAATTTCAGCAGGTACTGGTCACTGTCGCTTTGTGCTACCCGGATCATCGCCTCACGTACTATCTGCAGATGTCGTTTAGTGCAGACGGGGTGAGCAATGGAGAGATCAATGGGATTTCTGGTCATTTCCGGATGACCGGACTGGAAAAACTCCGCTTCCTGATCAGGCGAATAGTTGCTGATATACGTGCCACTGCCAATCACACCATGGACCACGCCCAGTTTTTCCGCCTGACTGTAGGCGCGGCTGATCGTCTGCACACTCACCCGCAGATCCGCAGCCAGTTCACGATGGGTGGGTAAGCGCATGCCGGGTTGCAGGTGACCGGCGATGAAGGCGTTTTGAATCGCCTCAGCAATGGCCAGGTATCGTGCGCGCCCGTCAGGGCGGAGGTAGGGCCTGAGATTGATATCCATGATGATACTGCGCAATAGGCTCTGTTGTTTATGCGTGGCTGAACCCTGTCAGCGCAATAGGCGTAATTAAATCATGACAATTGTGATGGGTTGCTTGATGTGCATCAGCGTTGAACAGGCTTGTTGATGCACGTCAATAGGGGGAGGAAATCCGGCAGCCAGAATGAAACCACGATTGATTCCTGGTGTTGGTGGTTCGAATGTCGAAGCCGGCGGTATGGTTGGTCAGCAGAGTCTTTAAAGGTGCAGGTAGAGCCCTGTGGCTGGCGCCTTTAATAAAACGACAGTGTCTCTGTCATAAGCCTCGCCATGGCTTGTTAGCGCACAATATCGACACCGTTTCACATGCCCTTTTCGTTACTTCCTGCTTTTCACGTCTTGTTTTTCACGAAGTGTCTTCTTTTGTGTCATTCCGGTCTCAACCGGAATCAACCCGGATAGAAAATAATGTCATTTCACAGTGATAACGAAACAGGCGTAGCGCCTGAGATTTTCGCGGCTCTTGCCGCCGTCAACGACGGTACCGTGATGCCTTATGGCAACGACCAGCTGACCGCCAGTCTGAACGAAAGCCTTTCCCGGATATTCGGGACTGAAGTGAGTGCTTTCCTGGTCGTGACGGGAACGGCCTCCAACGTATTGGCGCTATCGACCATGACACCGCCTTATGGCGGCATCTATTGCCATGAGAAAGCCCATATCCTGGTCGATGAGTGCGGTGGGCCGGAATTTTATACCGGCGGCGCTCGTCTTCTGCCCATGGGCGGTGCTGATGGTAAATTGCATGCTGACAATCTGGAAGCTGTTCTACGTGAGCAACGGGATGATGTGCATTACATCAAACCGTCAGCACTCAGCCTGACCCAGGTGACTGAATCTGGCACGGTCTATACACCCGAAGAAGTCACAGCCCTTTGCCGGCTGGCCAAAGACAAGGGTATGCATGTCCACATGGATGGCACTCGGTTTGCTAATGCAATCGCCTCTCTGGGTTGTCACCCTGCAGATATCACCTGGAAAGCCGGTGTTGATGTACTGAGTTTTGGCGCGACCAAGAATGGTGCTATCGCCGCAGAAGCGGTTGTGTTTTTCAATCAAGTATTGGCTCAGGACTTCAGCGCACGGCGTAAGCGTGGTGGGCACCTGCCGTCCAAGATGCGTTTCATGGCGGCCCAGTTCAATGCCTACCTGGAAAACGATCGCTGGTTAGGATACGCCACTCGAGCCAACCGCATGGCAGAGAAACTGGCGGTGGAACTGAACGAAGTGCCGGATGTTGAATTTTCCTATCCGGTGCAGGCAAACCTGATTTTTGCCGACATGTCACAGGCCATGCTGAAAGCCATTCAGGATGCCGGCTATCAGCCTGATTACTGGCTCTGGGAGAACGGCCGATGCGAAGTGCGCTTTGTCACGGCTTTCAATACCAGTGAGCAGGATATCGAACAATTGATGCAGGTTATTCGCAGCCTGTAATCATCACCCAATGCGTAATGGATGAAGTGATCATGACCGAATTAAACGAAAAAGCGATTCGCGAACAGGCTGCCAGCCTGCGCCTGCCAACGCATGCCGTGATTAACGGACAAACCGTTAGTGCGCTCTCTGGTGCAACCTTTGATACGGAAAACCCGGCTACCGGGCAGGTGCTGGCCCAGATTACCTGTTGTGACGAAGCGGATGTTGAGCTGGCGGTGAAAGCATCCCGTGAAGTATTCGAGCGGGGCGACTGGTCGCGTATGCACCCGGCAGACCGCCGTCGTGTCATGAATCGCTTTGCCGACCTGATTGACGACAATGCGATGGAACTGGCGTTGCTGGAAGTGCTGGAAGCCGGAAAGCCGGTTTCAGAAACCCTGAACACCGATATCCATGAAACAGCTGAATGTATCCGCTGGCATGCGGATGCGACAGACAAGATTTACGACCAGGTATGTCCGACCGGTCCTGACAACCTGGGCATGATCATTCGTGAGCCGATCGGAGTTGTCGGTGCGGTATTGCCCTGGAACTTCCCGGCGCAGATGGCTGCATGGAAACTCGGTCCGGTGCTGTCCATGGGTAACAGCATCATTATCAAGCCGGCTGAACTGACTTCCATGAGTACGATTCGTCTGGCGGAACTGGCGCTGGAAGCGGGCATTCCGGCGGGTGTCTTTAACGTGGTACCGGGTATGGGTGCTGTTGTTGGCCAGGCTTTGGGGCGCCACGGTGATATCGACTGCTGTGCCTTTACCGGTTCCACCGCTGTTGGCCGTAAATTTCTGGAATATGCAGCACAGAGCAACCTGAAGCGAATCGTCCTGGAGCTGGGCGGCAAGAGTCCGCAGATCGTGATGCCCGATGTGTCTGACCTGGATGCGGTGGCGGAACATGCAGCCAATGCCGCCTTCTGGAATATGGGCGAAAACTGCTCAGCCGGTTCCCGCCTGCTGGTGCACGAAGACCTCAAGGATGCACTGGTTGAAAAACTGATTGCCGTGATGAAGGGTTGGCCGCTGGGTGATCCGCTGGATCCGGAGGTCAAACTGGGCTCCATGATTGAGAAGAAACACATGGAGAAAGTGCTGACGTACATCCAGTCTGCCCATGAAGAAGGTGCAGAGCTGCGAATGGGCGGTCGTCAGGTATTGAAAGAAACCGGCGGTTACTTTGTTGAGCCGACCATCTTCGACAATGTGACCAATGACATGACGATTGCCCGTGAAGAAATCTTCGGCCCGGTATTGTCTGTGATCACTTTCCGCGACGAAGAAGAAGCCATCCGTCTGGCCAATGAGACACCCTATGGCCTGGCGTCCTCTCTGCATACCGACAATATCCACGTGGCCAATCGCATGGCGCGTCAAATCAAGGCGGGCACTGTGTCCATCAACTGCTTCTCCGAAGGTGACAGCAGCGCGCCATTTGGTGGCTACAAACTGTCTGGCTTCGGTGGACGTGACAAGTCGCTTGCAGCACACGACCAGTATGCAGAGCTGAAAACGGTCTGGTACGAAAACCGTTAGCTGACAAGGCCCCGGCAGTGCACCTTGCCGGGGCGGCCAATACGCATGACATAAACGAACAACCGCTGGAAACGGGTGATCCACTTTCCAGCGGGTGGGCAGCTTATTGCTAAAAAATCTCGGATAGACCGAGGAAGGATCTCAAACCATGTTGTCAGAAATAAGAGACCTCCTGCCCTGGGGGATAGAACACCGGCGACACCTGCACCGTTACCCGGAACTGGGGCGTCAGGAATTCAAGACCCGCACCTACTGCCAGGAACAAATGGCCGCGCTGGGATACGACATCAGAAGTTCATTCGAAACCGGCTTTGTGGCTGATCTCACCGTACCCGGTGCGACCCGGACGATTGCTTTCCGTGCAGATATGGATGCCTTGCCAGCTCAGGAGTTGGGTGATGCGCCGTACAAGTCCTGCCATGACGGCGTCGCCCATTTGTGTGGGCATGATGTGCATATGAGCATCGCTCTTACTGCCGCCTGTTACCTGGCCGGCAAACGGGATCAACTGACCAGCAATATCCGCTTTATCTTCCAGCCTGATGAAGAAGGTGTTGGCGGCGCACAGGGTATGATCGCCGATGGTGTGTTGGACGGCGTTGATGAAATTTACGCCCTGCACAATGACCCCAGCCTGGAAGTAGGTCAGATCCGCCTGAAGACTGGCATCATGTCTGCGGCACTGACACAGTTTGAACTGAAAATTACCGGTAAGAGCGCCCACGGCACAACGCCGCATCAGGGGCTGGATGCGCTCAGCGAATCCGTTCGTATCTACCAGCAGCTGGACCACATCCGGATGCGCAGGATTTCACCGTTCTCCCCGGCGCTACTGATGATCGGTGAACTCAAGGCGGGCGAAGCCTGCAACATCATTGCACCTGAAGCCAACCTGACCGGCACCGTGCGCTCGTTTGATAACACCGTTCAGGACACTCTGTTGCACGAAATCCGCAGCTTGCTGCAGGAATCTGAACAGCGAGGCTTCAGCATTGAATTCACCACTGGCGGTTGTCCTGCCATCAACAACAGTGAATATGCCGTCAGTCGTGTAATGGCGGCGGCCAGTGCGGTATTGGACTCTGACAAGATTATCACTATGCCTGAGCCCTGGCCGGCTTCCGAAGATTTCTCTGATTTCACTGCTGTACAGCAGGGGGCATTGTTCCTGCTGGGAAGCGGTAACGCGTCAAAAGGCATCAACCAACCGCTGCATGCGAACCCCTTTGACGTTGACGAAGACTGTATTGCGTATGGCGCAGCTATTTTTGCGCAGCTGGCGATGTCGTAACTGTTTCTCTCCACAGAGGCAGTAACCGGTTGGAAACAACAAAACACCGGTGAATGACGAATAACATGCAGGAGGTTCTGCGTCATGTCAGTTAGTAGCAGTAAGTTAACAGTTGATTATAAGTTGTTCGTACCATCCGTCATCATCATTGTGGCCCTGTGTATACCGCTGGCGCTCTATGAGCAGCAGGCGCTCACGCTGATGAACTCGATCTTTGAAGGGTTAGTGGGGAATCTCGGCTGGATGTATATCTGGTACCCCATCCTGATTACGCTCTGCGCCCTGTACTTCTCGTTTTCCCGCTATGGCAACGTGGTACTTGGTGATCCTTCCACCAAGCCTCGATTCAGCAATTTTCAGTATCTCGCGATCATTATCTCGATGGGCATTGGTTCGACCATTATGCGTACAGCTGTCGTCCAGTGGGCGTCTGTCGCATCCGATCCGCCCTTTGGCCTCACACCTTTTTCTGATGAAGCACTGATGTGGGGGAACTCTTTCTCCATGTACCTGTGGGGATTCCAGAACTTTGCCCTGTTCGCCATGACGGCACCGGCCATGGGTTATGTCCTGTATGTGCGCAAGAAGCCGTTGATGCGGGTGTCAGAAATTACCCGTTGCGTATTCGGTGACCGGTTCACGGATGGCTTGGGTGGCCGGATACTGGACATCACCTTCCTGATCGCCATTGTTGCTGGCAGCGCGACCTTCCTTGGACTGGGGACGCCTATGGTGACGACGGTTGTTGCGAAACTGCTGGATATTGAGCGGAACTTCCAGCTGTCGTTCATCGTGACACTGTCCTGGTGCATGTTGTTCATGTTCACGGTTTATCTGGGCATGGAGAAAGGCATCCAGAAACTGAGTACCTTCAACATGTACCTGGCGGCCGTGTTCGGGATTCTGGTTCTGATCCTGGGTCCCACCGTTTTCATCATGAATTACTTCACGGATACCATTGGCTTTCTGTTCAGTAATTACCTCACCCTGTCATTCCAGACTGAGTCCCTGACCGATGGGGCTGCAACACACATCTACCGTTACTCTGTCTTCTGGTGGGCCTATGTGGCGACCTGGTCACTGCTGCACGGTGTGTTTGCCGCCAAAATCTCTGAAGGCCGTACCGTTCGCGAAGTGCTGATGGCTTACATCCTTGCTTCCCCGGCACTGGCCTGGGTAGCGACCGGCCTGATGGGTGGTTTGGGTGTCAGCCGCTATCTGAACGGCGAAGTTCCTTTGATGGAGATTATGCAGAGCGGTGGCGGGGAAGTCGTCGCTGCGGCCGAAGTGATCGCCTCCTTACCGTTTGCCGGCATCATGCTGGTGGTCTTCGGGTTACTGACTATGGTCTTCTTTGGCACAACCCTGAACTCAACCACCTTTGCGATTGCTGCTTATGCCAGCACCCGGGATATGACCAAGGAAGACCCTGATCGCACCAGCCGTATTATCTGGGCGGTACTGATTGCTGTTCTGGCGCTGGTACTGATGCGCGTCGGTGGGCTGGTACCCCTTGAGGTGACATCCGGATTGCTGGGCTTCCCGATCATGTTCGTACAGTTCATTACCGTCTATGCCGCGAAGAAGATGATGGATGAGGATCGCGCATGGATTCACAACATCCGACCCATTGAATGGAAGACTGGAACAACAGAGACACTTCCAGCGTCACAGTCCTCGTAACCCTGGGCGGCATCGCCGTCCTGTCCTGGATGATTGCAACACGTATACAGACTGCCGGCACCGTAAAGGCGCCGGCCCGATAAAACGCAAGAAGTGAGAATAACCATGTCTGAGATTGCGTTGAATTTTACTCGCGAAGAGTATGGTGCACGCCTGGAAAAGACCCGCGAACGCATGCGGCAAGCTGGCCTGGATACCCTGATCATCGCCGACCCGTCCAACATGAACTGGCTGACAGGCTACGATGGCTGGTCATTCTATGTACCTCAGTGTGTCGTAGTGGCCATGACCGGTGAACCTATCTGGTTCGGCCGGCTTCAGGATACCAACGGCGCACGTCGTACAGCCTGGCTGAGTCCGGACAGCCTGACCTATTACCCGGAAAACTATGTTATGAATCCGCCGGTACATCCCATGGATTACCTGGGCGACACCGTGTTACCTGAGCGTGGCTGGCACAAGGGCGTCGTCGGTGTGGAAATGGATAACTACTATTTCAGCGCCCAGGCCTTCATGTCGCTGAAGAACCACATGCCACAGGCGGAATTCAAGGACGCGACCGGATTGGTGAACTGGTGCCGTGCGATCAAGTCACCCAAAGAAATTGAATACATGCAGGTGGCCGCCCGGATCGTTGAGCATATGCACAACACCATCCTGGAAAAAATGGAAGCCGGTTTGCCAAAGAACCTGCTGGTGGCTGAAATCTATCGTGCAGCTTGTGAAGGTGTCGATGGCAAAGGTGGTGATTATGCGGCCATCGTTCCACTGCTGCCTACGGGTAAGGATGCCTCTGCTCCTCACCTGACCTGGGACTCCCGCCCCTTCAGAAAAGGTGAAGGCACCTTCTTTGAAATTGCCGGTTGCTACAAGCGTTACCACTGTCCGCTATCCCGTACAGTCTTTCTGGGTGAACCACCTGCAGACATGCTGAAAGGTGTGGAAGCGCTGCAAGCGGGTATCGAAGCGGGATTGGCTGCAGCGAAACCCGGTAATACCCCTGCAGATATTGCCAATGCATTGAACAGCACACTGGCGAAGTTTGGCCATGACCGTGCCGGTGCACGCTGCGGTTACCCGATCGGTCTGAGCTATCCTCCGGATTGGGGCGAGCGCACCATGAGCCTGCGTCCTTCAGACGACACTGAGCTGAAACCAGGAATGACCTTCCACTTCATGCCGGGTCTGTGGCTGGATGAATGGGGCCTTGAGATTACCGAAAGTATTATGATCACCGAAACTGGATGTGAAACCTTCTGCCAGTATCCGCGGGAACTGTTTATTAAATAATATTGTGAATGGAACCTGACAAGGGTCAGGTTCCTGATCGCTTTTCCACTGCTGATTATAGCTTGACTGGTTGTTGGGTTTTTCATTGGAAATGGCGAATAATAGAAGTCTAGCAGTATAAATCGTCAATGTTGTGATTAGGGGTTGCTGCGTTAATTTTCTTGTGGCGGAAGTAGACAATAAATACTTTTTGTTCGTTTAAATTTTAAGATAAAATAATATGGTTGTACCTCTTTGTGTTAATAGATAGTAACGATAAATAAAAAAGACCTTTTCTTATTAGTACATAATGTTCAATGTTTTCCAGAAAGTTATTTTCTCAGTCGTACAAAAATGAGGCTTTATGGATAACTGATTTAATTAATAGCCGGGCTTTTAACGATAGCTACTGCGAATAGAAAAAGCTGGAGTTCAGTATCATTGTGACATGGATTCCAGCTTTCATTCAGACCATCATTATTGAGCAGGATCTATCGGTACTTCGCACTGGCAGACTGACATCTCGTTAACGATGACAGTTCGCCAGACGTTATTCCAACGCCCATCATGGCTATAGCAAACTGATGGACATTTCCTTTTCGCATCCCCGTGATCCCAGATAGGGCCTGCTTTAAAGCTACGATTGACCACTTTTTGTGTTTTGATAAAACGTATAGCTGCTTTTAGTAGGTCATCCTCAGGGCGTGTGATTTGGGCAGAGAGTTGGTCTTCTATCCCTTTGAAATAAAACGATGACGGGCGCGTTTGTAGCGTTTTGTCCGGTGCAATGCCATTACTGTCGTATAGGTGACCATCGGGTGTGAATGACAGCATACTGCCGAGTCTGACTTCAGTACCTGAGGGAAGTTCATAAGGGATAGCCATGGAACTGCCACCGCCAGTCGGTGCTCCCATCAGTGTAATTCCGTCCTGCCCTTTGAGAGCGCTGACCATAATGTCTGCAGCACTGAATACACCGGCATTCGTCAGAACAACAATATTTTTGGGCCGCTGATAGTCAGGTAATAACTCATCCCATAATGCAATCAATGCATGCAGGTTTTTTTGAATCTTAACGTCTTCTTCGTCTTCAACCGTATAGTCCTTAATCAGTTTGCGAAAGAATGCTTGTTGATCGGACAGCACTTGGTAATGCCAGGCGCTGTACAGATTTTCTTTATACCAGGCGTCTGGTTTCTTGCTGGACACAGGGCTGAGATCAGGTGTGAATCGTGTTAACTGAAAAGCATCAATAGCCTGTTGTTCTTCCTGAGACCAGATTGTACTGTCTTCCCTGAACATAAAGCGTGGAAACAACCTGTCACTATCAACCTGTCCCCATGGTATTGTCGCTTCACTCTCCGGTAGTAAATAGGTAGCTACATTGGTAATACGAGGGAAGGCATCTTTAGGTGCAAGGAACGGGTAAAGGGCAATCAGTGAGGTTCGGCTGCCTCCTCCATTATCGCGCATGTCGAGGATGAGTCCGCGTTGTCCTGAGACCTGTTTAAAACGGGATAGAAGATCAAGCAGCTGTAGCCCTTCCTGAGGATCTGTTATGTCGTACATCTCAGATAATCTCAAGTACATAATTCGGCTTTTGCCTGAGGTGGTGAGATGATTCGAAAGGCCGAGGTCAATGGCATGCAGTTCGCTGTCATAGGTTAGCCGACAGTCAATATGCCAACGTTGAAGGTCGATTTTTTGAGTGATTCGTTGCCCATCTTTAGCCGCCAGTGTCAGCTTCGCCCGGCTTGATACCGGGAGCCCAGTGAATACGCGGGCTCGGTTCAGGTACTTAAGAAAATGAGCGACTTTGTCGTATATACGTGCCTGATTATATGATGAGATGGCTGGTTGTAGCAGTGTCACCCACTCGTCGATAGAAATATCATCAATGGCCACAAGGTAAGGATAATGGGTGTTGAAAGTATCTTGTGTGCAATAGGTTTTATTATTCTCATACACAAATGTTCCTTGATTCATGAAAACGAGTTGTGGATGTTGCCCGGGAATGACTTTGATTTCACCAATAACACTTGTGTAGATGTCATCGTTTTCAGGTATTTCAGTATCAAATAAATCCCTCACCCGGGCATGAGCGTCTCCAAAGGATGCGATTATTTTCTGTAATGTCAGGCGGTAGGGGATGTTATCTGCAGGTAGAGTATATCGCGAAAGATTGCTGAGCTGTTGTTCTACGTCGTTTTTACCGTTGATAGGGTAAAAAGAGAATTGTTTTTCAATGAGGGTTGTGAGCGATTTAATATCTTCATTAATCAAGTTGTCAGTTGACTTTGATTGATCAGAAAAGGCAGGTGCCGTGTGAAATGTGAATGGTATTAGTAAACAAACAATGTATAACCAACGCATGGTGCAACTCCTTCTGTCTGAATCATAGTTGACAGCATATTTAATGCGATAATAGGGCGTGAACAAACTTAGACCCTAGATTAAGAACGTGCATGAAAAGTCAGGAATAAATATAAAAATATCTAATGTGATTTATGTTTAGATTCCAATCGTTGTGGGCAGGTATGAATCTGGTCAGTGTTGCGTGATGAGGTAGGTAATCTATCCAGAAAATCATTAGAGATGTAAACAAAGGGTGGGGTGAACAGCATTTACTGCATAGTAAAAAGCACTTATCGCATAGGTATTTGTGCATATTAATCGATATTGTTACTCCATTCTGATGCTAATAAAAAGGCTGATGCAGAACATAATAGTTGTTTTTTTTTAGATTCTAGGAATATTAACCATAAAAACTCAATAAGCATCATGTGTCGTGCATATTCTCCACTGCTTCCAGTGATCGGTACAGATATTGTTATAGATCAATACATACGGGCGTTCGGAGTAGCACCATACGCACCAAGTCGGAACTGATGGTTTCGGGCTAAATAGCGCCTCCGCTACGTAGGTATAAGTACGTAACCGGCGTTCCAGCCTGTGCCACTTGTTTAACGGATCGGAGCGCAACAATGTCAGAAGTTTATGACGTCATCATTATTGGTGGCGGCGCTGGCGGCTTGTCTGCCGGTGTGTATTGTGCACGCGGTAAAATGAAGACCCTGGTTCTCGAAGCCAGCAGCAACACCGGTGGCCAGTGCGCCAAAACCTCAGAGCTGGAAAATTATCCCGGTATTGTTGAATCCACCGGTCCTGGCCTGATGAACATGTTCCGGGCCCACTGTGACAAGTTCGGTGTTGAATTCCAGCGTGCACAAGTGACAGGTCTTGCGCTCGACAGCGACGGTTTCCACAAGCGCGTCACCACCCGTGACGGTCAGACGTTGATGGCCAAGAGTGTCATCATCGGCACCGGTGCTAACCCACGCGTCCTGGGTATCAAGGGTGAAAGAGAATTCACCGCCAAGGGCGTTTCCTACTGCGCCACCTGCGACGCAGACTTCTATGAAGATCTGGATATCATCGTCGTCGGCAGCGGCAACACTGCGGTAGAAGAATCCGTTTTCCTCACCAAGTTCGTTAACAGTGTCCGTATGGTCGTACTGCACGACGAAGGCGTGCTGGATGCTGACCGTACTGCCCAGGAGCAGGCGTTCGCCAACGACAAGATTTCCTTTATCTGGAACTCCTGTGTTGACGAAATCTGCGGCGACGAACTGGTCAACGGCGTCAAGATCAAGAATCTGAAGACCGGTGAAATCACCGACGAAGCCTGCGACGGCGTCTTCATGTTCGTCGGCACCGTACCAATGACAGACTTCCTGAAAGACACCATTGAGCTGAGCAAGGGCGGTTACATTGTCGTTGATGACAAGCAGGAAACCTCCATGCCGGGTGTCTTCGCGGCCGGTGACGTCTGCGACAAGTTCCTGCGTCAGGTGGTTACCGCGGCGGGTGACGGTGCGGTAGCGGCAGTCGCAGCAGACCGTTATGTCCAGGAAGAAGAGCACTGGAGCGAATCCGTGCTGGATGCCGAGAAGGATGTCCTGGTGGCGTTCTGGAGCCCGGTCGATCCGAAGAGCCTGGAGCTGATGCCTCACCTGGAAGCGCTGGCGGCGGACAAGGGCCTGCGTCTGGTGACCATGGACACCTACAAGAGCCGCAACATCGCTGACCGCTATGAAGTCAGCCAGATTCCCACAGTGATCCGCTTCAGTCAGGGTGAGCCGGCCAGCCGTCTCGAAGCCCCCGCAGCGGACCAGCTTGAAAAGCTCGTTTGAGGTGAGTGAGATGATCGAAGTAGGCAAAGACAATTTCGAACAGGAAGTGAAGCAGCACCAGGGCATCGTCATGGTCGACTTCTGGGGTGAAAGCTGCGGTCGCTGCATGGAGCTGATGCCCGATGTCGTCGCCCTGTCCGAAAAGTACGGTGACAAGATCAAGTTCACCAAGCTGAACATTGCCGGCAACCGTCGTGTTGCCATGGGCCAGGGTGTTATGGGTCTGCCTTCCATGGTCTTCTACAAAGACGGTGAAAAGCAGCAGCACCTGTCCGGTGAAGAACTGGACGCCCAGCAGATTGAAGACGTGATTAAAGAATACGTTTAATCACTGAAAGCATTTTAAAAGTTTCATTACTGAAATTTTTAAAACAGGAATAACAGAATTTACATCATCGTTGCCGTTATTAATGAATGATTGAAAGACTGTTATTCCGACGCTGGATTCGATTCGTTCGATGACAGCATTTTGTAAGGTGATCTCCTTTCGGGGAGGTTGATTTTTCGAGTTCGCTTTATTGCGATTTTTCAGGTCAGAAAGCCATGCTGAAAGACAAGAAAGTCGTAATACTCGGTGATCGCGACGGCGTCCCAGGTCCTGCCATTGAAGAATGTGTCAAGACCGCAGGTGCCGAGGTTGTATTCAGCACCACCGAGTGTTTCGTCTGAACTAGCGCAGGCGCAATGGATCTTGAAAATCAAAAGCGGGTCAAGGAATTGTCCGAAAAGTACGGCCCTGAGAACATCGTTGTTGTTCTCGGCGGCGCTGAGGCCGAAGCATCCGGCCTGGCAGCTGAAACCGTAACTAGCGGCGACCCGACTTTTGCAGGTCCGTTGGCCGGAGTCCCGTTGGGACTTCGTGTACACCATATCGTAGACGCAGAGATCAAGGATGAAGTGGATCCTGATGTTTACGAAGAGCAGGTTGGAATGATGGAAATGGTTATGCCGGTTGATGAAATCACCGGTGAGGTCAGGGAGTACCGCGAGAAATTCTGTAAGTTTCTCGGCTAACCATTCACCCGGATGTTGCACTGAACGTTAACGTTTGTGCATCTGTCGTCTGTCCGGGACCAGCCTGTGTTGATCCAGGCAGACGGCAGGGTTCGAACCGGGTGTCCCCAGGGGCATCGGTTCAGTGTAACGGATGGGGTAGACGTGTGATGGCAGGACTGCCGGTGGGCAGTGATTTGCCAGACCAGTATCCGGCGATTATTTCGGCGATGATTAATAAGCTGCAGTACAGCTCCTCGAATTGCCGCAGTAATCAGACATAGATCCAACGGGAACATTGGTTTGTTTCCTTTGCGGCTGACCAGATGGAGTTCGTGCCGTGGACTACCCCGTTATTAAAGGCGCAAGTTACGTACTTGCTCATACCCCGGATTTTATTCCTTTCGGGTCTACCCAGGTATTCGCTCGCAAGTCGAATGACCAGGAATACCTTTCCTCACTGAAAAAGCACCAGCGTTCTTTTGAAGAAGTGGTCGCCTATCCGGCGAACCAGTGCTTTGTTGGTAATATCACCCCTGAAGCCCTCGACGGCATCGCCGCACCCTGGTATGAAAACCAGATCGAAGGTGCAGAGCGTCAGGGTCGTTTCGGCGAAATCATGCCGCAGGACGAATTCTTCGCCCTGATCAAGCATTCTGACGTGTTTGACCTGGTCAAACTCACCCCCGAATTCATTGAGCGCGCCAACCAGCGCCTGAGTATCCATCCGCTGCTCAGCCACATCGTGCTGGACGACAAGTGCGCGATGTCCGCCACTGACATGCACGCCCTGGTGGAAGAGCACATTGCTGAACCGCTGACCATTGACGGTGAGCTGATCGGCTGCGTCAAGCGCGCCCACGACGATGACGAAAACCTGAGCGCCCACATTATCCTGGAAAACCTGAGCGTGAAAGCCTCCGGTGTTCTGGCGGCGCTGCACCTGAAGAAGCAGGGCATGGACCTGTCCCAGGTGGATTACATCATCGAATGTTCCGAAGAAGCCTGCGGTGACATCAACCAGCGTGGCGGTGGTAACTTCGCCAAGGCTATCGGTGAACTGGTTGGCTGCACCGGCGCAACCGGCAGCGACCTGCGCGGTTTCTGCGCAGCGCCTGCACACGCCCTGATCCACGCGGCAGCGCTGGTTAAAGGCGGCGTATTCAAGAACGTCATGGTGGTAGCGGGCGGTGCGGTTGCCAAGCTGGCCATGAACGGCCGTGACCATGTCAAGAAAGGTCTGCCGGTTCTGGAAGACGCACTGGCCGGTTTCGCTACCATCATCAGCGAAAACGACGGTGTCAGCCCGGTTCTGAACACCGACATCATCGGTCGCCACACCATCGGTACCGGTTCTGCTCCGCAGGCCGTTATGACCAGCCTGATCTCTGCACCGCTCAAGCGTGCAGGCCGCACCATCACCGACGTGGACAAGTTCTCCACCGAGATGCAGAACGCCGAGATCACCAAGCCTGCCGGCGCGGGCAACGTACCGGAAGCCAACTACAAGATGATCGCCGCCCTGGCCGTTAAAGAAGGTCAGCTGGATCGCAGCGAACTGATGAACTTCGTTGGCAAGCACGGCATCACCGGTTACGCGCTGACCCAGGGTCACATCCCATCGGGCGTGCCTTACCTGGGCCACGGTCGCGACGCGATCCTGAACGGTGAGATCAACAGCTTCATGGTAGTGGGCAAGGGCAGCCTGTTCCTGGGCCGCATGACCAACCAGTTCGACGGTATCTCCACCCTGATCGAGAAGAACACGGGTGTGTCTGCTGGCAGCAGCTTTGACGGCAGCGAAGCCCGCAAGCTGGTGGCTGAAGCCATGAAAGACGTCGCTGAGCGTCTGCTGGAAAAAGCCGGTGAGCAATAAGGAGACGGTCATGGCAAATCTTAATGAAGCCCTGGCCAGTGCTTTCAGTGACATGGCCGACGGCCTGGTCAGCGGCAGCTTCGGACGCAAAAAGCGTATCGGTCTGACCCTGGTCGGCAGTGAGCACGGTTCCGAGGAACTGGTGCGTGCGGCCACACTGGCAGCCCGTTCCTACGCGGATATCGAGCCGGTCCTGATCGGTGACGTAGCCGAAGCACCTTTCGAGCTGCATCCGGCCTCTGACCTGCACGAATGCCACCAGGTAATGGAAACGTTGCTGGACGAAGGCAAGATCGACGCCTGCGTCACCCTGCACTACAGCTTCCCGCTGGGTGTCAGCACCGTGGGCAAGGTCATCACCCCGGCGGTTGGCCGCGAGATGATCCTGGCCACCACTACTGGCACCAGCGACACCATCCGCAATATCTCCATGGTGAAGAACGCCATCGCCGGTATCGCGCTGGCCAAGGCCACCGGCATCCAGGAACCCACCGTTGGCATCCTGAATGTGGAAGGTGCGGCACAGGTGGAACGCGCACTGCGTCAGCTGATCGAGAACGGCTACCGCATGAACTTCACCGAATCCGCCCGTGCGGACGGTGGTGTTCTGATGCGGGGCAACGACCTGCTGCAGGGCGCGCCCGATGTGATGGTCGCTGACAGCCTGACCGGCAACCTGATGATGAAGGTATTTTCTTCCTTCAACACCGGTGGCAGCTACGAAGCACTGGGTTACGGCTACGGCCCGGGCCTGGGTGAAGACGCCAGCCGCCTGGTAGGCATCATCTCCCGCGCCTCCGGCGCACCGGTCATCGCCGGCGCCATGCGCCTGATGGCTGACAGTGCCCAGGGTGACCTGCTGGACGTCTACCGTCGTGAACTGAAGGCTGCGGAAGAAGCCGGTCTGGACGACGTGCTGCAGGGCCTGAAGCCAAAGGCTGCTGTCGAGAAAACGGAAACTGTCACTGCGCCGCCCGAGAAAGTCACCGACGGTGATATCAACGGCATCGATATCCTCGATATCGAAACCGCGCGTGACGCCCTGTGGGCCAAACAGATCTTTGCACGCACCGGTATGGGTTGCACCGGTCCCGTCGTCATGGTGGCGACTGAGGACATGGAGCAGGCACGCCAGGTGTTGAAGGAATCCGGGTTTATCGCTTGATCGATCAGGCGCCACCGGCGCCCGATCAACAGGCTATTCAGGAGAGTGTAATGAAACTAGAGATTGGCAATATCCATGTGAAGGAGTTGGCGTTCGGGGAGAACACCGCTCTTTCCTCCGGACGGGTGCAGATCAACCAGGAAGAACTGACTGGTTTCATCCGTGAACTGGACCACCGCATCACTGAAGTGAAGCTGGACATCGCCCTGCCAGGCGAAAAGACCCGCATCATGCCGGTGAAGGACGTTATCGAACCTCGCGTCAAGGTAGAAGGCAAGGGCTCCATGTTCCCCGGCCGCAACCCTGGCGAAGAGTCCATGGTCGGCGAAGGCCGTACCCATGTACTGAAGGGCATGGCGGTTGTGACTACCGGTAAGGTAGTTGGCTTCCAGGAAGGTATCATCGACATGAGTGGTCCTGGCGCGGAGTACACTCCGTTCTCCAAGACCATGAACCTGGTGATCACCTGTGAAGTAGACGACAGCTGCAACCAGTACGACCACGAAGCCATCCTGCGCAAGGTCGGTATCGAAACCGCTAACCGTATCGGTCAGCTGGCCAAGACCGCAGCTGCGGACGAAACCCGCACCTACGAAACCAAGCCGCTGCTGGAGCAGGCTGCCCAGTATCCGAACCTGCCCAAGGTCGGCTACATCTACATGCTGCAGAGCCAGGGCCTGCTGCACGACACCTACCTGTACGGTGTTGACGTGAAGACCATTCTGCCCACACTGCTGTATCCCACAGAAGTGATGGACGGTGCGATCATGAGCGGTAACTGCGTTTCCGCCTGTGACAAGAACCCCAGCATCGTGCACCAGAACAGCCCGGTTATCCACGAGCTGTATGAGCACCACGGCACCAAGTACAACTTCATGGGCGCGATCGTGACCAACGAGAACGTGACCCTTGCTGACAAGGAGCGCTCCTCCAACTACGTCGCCAAGCTGGCTGTACAGATGGGCCTGGATGCGGTCATCGTGAGCGAGGAAGGCTTTGGTAACCCCGACGCTGACCTGGTCATGAACTGCCGCAAGCTGGAAGAAGCCGGTATCAAGACCGTCCTGCTGACCGACGAATACGCCGGCCAGAACGGTGAGAGCCAGTCTCTGGCTGACTCTACTCCGAAGGGCGACGCTGTGGTCACCAACGGTAACGCCAACCAGGTTATTCACCTGCCCGCCATGGATCGTCTGATCGGCCACGACACCTATGCCGACATGATCGCCGGTGGTTGGGACGGCAGCCTGCACGCTGACGGCTCCATCACTGCCGAGATCCAGGTGATCACCGGTGCTACCAACGAGTTGGGTTACAGCAACCTGACTGCCATGGCAGGTTAAGGATTACAGGAAGAGAACAGATCATGACTATCAAGATTGTTCATTACATCAACCAGTTCTTCGGTCAGAAGGGCGGCGAAGAAGCAGCCAACCTGCCCATGGAACTGGTCGACGGCCCCGTCGGCCCCGGTACTGCACTGCAGGCGGCCCTGAGCGGCAAAGCTGAAATCGTCAAGACTATCATCTGCGGCGATTCCTACTTCAACGAGAACGAAGGCGTTGCCTGCATGGGCATCCGCGAAATTCTCGAAGACATCAAGCCTGACATGATCGTTGCCGGTCCTGCGTTCAACGCTGGCCGTTACGGCATGGCCTGCGGCAAGGTGGGTGAAGTTGCTCACGGCATGGGCATCCCGGCCATCACCGGTATGTACAACGAGAACCCCGGCTACGAACTGTACCGGAACTTCTCCTACATGGTGCAGACCACCAACAGCGCTGCCGGCATGCGTGATGCCATCCCTGCGATGACCAAGCTGATCACTGCTTACATCGAGAAGGAAGGCAAGCTGGGTTCTCCGGAAGAAGAAGGCTACATGCCTCGCGGCCTGCGCGTTAACTTCTTCGCAGAAGAGCGTGGCGCCAAGCGTGCGGTTGACATGCTGATCGCCAAGATCGAAGGCCAGCCCTTCAAGACCGAATACGAAATGCCTGTATTCGACCGTGTTGCACCTCAGCCTGCCATCAAGGACCTGAGCACTGCAACCATCGCCCTGGTGACTTCCGGTGGTGTTGTGCCCAAGTGCAACCCTGACCACATCGAATCCTCCAGTGCCTCCAAGTACGGCGAATACAGCATCGCCGGCCTGGAATGCCTGTGCAGCGCGACCCACGAAACTGCCCACGGTGGTTACGATCCGGTTGCCTGTAACCAGGATCCGAACCGCGTTCTGCCTGTCGACGTTCTGCGCGACATGGAGAAGGAAGGCAAGATCGGCAAACTGCACGATCTGTTCTACACCACCGTTGGTAACGGTACTTCCGTCTCCAACTCCAAGGCGTTCGGCGCTGAAATCGCGATGCACCTGAAGAATGCGGGGGTTTCCGCCGCCATTCTGACCTCCACCTGAGGAACCTGCACGCGTTGCGGTGCAACGCTCGTCAAAGAAATCGAAAAAGTTATGCCTGTCGTCCACATCGCCACTGTTGTGCCGATCTCCCAGACTGTAGGTGCTAACCGTATCGTTCCTGCTATCGCCATTCCTCATCCGCTGGGTAACCCCAAGGCGGATGCGGCTGAAGAGAAGGTTCTGAGAAGAAATCTGGTGGAAAAAGCGCTGGTCGCTCTGACCACTGAGATTGAAGACCAGACCGTCTTCTAAAAAATATCCCCCGGTGCTTCGGCGCCGGGGGATTTTTTTCGGCTCCATCCATAACAAGAAAGCGACCCTCGACCAGACAAGGATTGAAGAATGTGTTTTCTCCCGACCATCGCCACTGTCCCTCCCTGACGACTGACCGGATTACCCGTTCCACTTCGATGCGCTAGTACCAACGAAACATCCAGGGGAAAGTCGTTATGACAGACGGTAAGAAAAAGATGCCCTTACTCCTGAAGGTCATCATTGCAATCATCATCGGTATTCTTTTCGGACAGGTCGTCACCGCTACCGACGGCAGCAGTCTTGGCACAGTATTAACCTATGGCCTGCGGGTCGGTGCCACCTTCAGTGACATATTCAACCGCTATGTCGGTTTCTTTGTACCCCTTTTAATTGTCGGCCTGGTCGCACCCTCTATTGCCGACCTGGGCATGAAAGCCTCCAAGGCATTATTGATTACCGTGGCACTGGCCTACGGCTCCGCCTTCGGCGTTTCCCTGATCGCCTACCTGCTGGGCGCCAGTATTATTCCGTCAATCGTTACCCCCGGAGCAGCGGCTGAAGCCAGCGCGATTAATGTCGGCTCCTTCCTGCCGGCCAGCTTCAGCTTTGAGCCGATCATGGGCATTATCACGGCCATTGCCCTGGCATTCTCCATTGGCCTGGCGGCTGCGTTCATCAAGAGCGAGACCCTGCCCAAATTCCTGGATGACGGTAAGCAGATTGTTATCAAGATTCTGGGCGGTTTCATTGTGCCGCTGCTGCCTTACCACATCGGTATCATCTTCGCGAAGATGTCCGCCCAGGGAAATATCCTGCAGAACCTGGTCAACTTCGCCAGCATCATCGGCGTGATCATCATGCTGCAGATCGCTTACCTGCTGGTGCTGTACTTCACCGCCGGCAGCCTGACCGGTCGTAACCCGATCACCTGCATCAAGAACATGCTGCCGTCTTACTTCACTGCGCTGGGTACCCAGTCGTCCACCGCGACCATTCCGGTGACCCTGAAGTGTGCCGAAGCGAACGGTGTGTCTGAGGATGTCCGCGGCTTCACTATTCCGCTGTGCTCCACCATCCACCTGACCGGCTCAGCCGTGACACAAACGTTCGGTTCCATGGCGGTATTTTTCTTGTTCCATGGTACAGTTCCGACCCTGGCCATGATGCTGCCGCTGGTCATTTTCCTCGGCATCATCCTGATCGCAGCCCCCGGTGTTCCCGGTGGTGCGCCGGCGGCCACGGTCCCTGTCCTGAAGAGTTTCATGGGCTTCACCCCGGAAATGTCCGGCATCATGTATACCCTCGGTATTACCAACGATGCCTTCAGTACTGCCTCCAACGTGGCCGGTGATGGCGCGATCTCCATGATCGTCGACAAGCTGACCGCGAAGGACCAGGCCGCGATGAAAGAACTCCATGAACAGGAAGCTGCAGAACACCACGTTGCAGCAGCAAAATAGTCCTCGATGCGGCTTGCCGGTGATCCCGGCAGGCCACTGTGTTACTCATGAAGAAATAAGCTGAACGCGAATGAACAAGGCATTTTTCTACGAGCACCTCCAAGGCCAGCTCAACGACATGAAAGAACAGGGTCTGTACAAGGACGAACGTGTGATCACGTCCCAGCAGCGGGCCGACATCACTGTGAGTTCCGGTGCAGAAGTTCTGAACTTCTGTGCGAACAACTACCTGGGTCTGGCCAATGCGCCTGAACTGATCAAGGCCGGTCAGGAAGGCCTGGACAAGTGGGGCTACGGCATGGCGTCCGTGCGCTTCATCTGTGGTACCCAGGAAATCCACAAGACCCTGGAAAAGCGGATTTCCGACTTCCTGGGCATGGAAGACACCATCCTGTACTCCTCCTGCTTCGACGCCAACGGCGGTCTGTTTGAAACCCTGCTGGGCCCGGAAGATGCGATCATCAGTGACGCCCTGAACCACGCCAGCATCATCGACGGCGTGCGTCTGTGCAAGGCCAAGCGTTTCCGTTACGCCAACAACGACATGGCGGAACTGGAAGAGCGCCTGAAAGAAGCTGAAGAAGCCGGCGCCCGCTACAAGCTGATCGTTACCGACGGTGTCTTCTCCATGGACGGCATCATCGCCAACCTGAAAGGTGTATGCGACCTGGCCGACAAGTACAACGCCATGGTGATGGTTGACGATTCTCACGCGGTGGGTTTCATCGGTGAAAACGGTCGCGGCAGCCACGAGTACTGCGACGTTATGGGCCGTGTCGACATCATCACCGGTACCCTGGGCAAGGCCCTGGGCGGCGCGTCCGGCGGTTACACCTCTGCACGCAAGGAAGTGATCGACATGCTGCGCAACCGTTCACGTCCTTACCTGTTCTCCAACACCCTGTGCCCGGCGATCGCCAACGCGTCCGTCAAGGTGCTGGACATGCTGGAAGCCGGTGCTGACCTGCGCCAGAAACTGCGCGACAACAGTGCTTACTTCCGCACCGAAATGGAAAAGCTGGGCTTCACCCTGGCAGGCAAGGATCACGCGATCATCCCGGTCATGCTCTTTGAAGCACCGCTGGCCAAGAAATTCGCGGATCGCATGCTGGAAGAAGGCATCTACGTGGTGGGTTTCTCCTTCCCGGTTGTGCCTCAGGGCCAGGCGCGTATCCGTACCCAGATGTCTGCTGCCCACGACCGTGAGCACATTGACCGCGCGATCGCGGCGTTCGCCAAGATCGGCCGCGAACTGGGCGTAATCTGATCGAAAAAATGACCGGCGCCTGCCCAAAAAGCCGGCGTCCGGGGGCTGACACCAAAAGTGCAGTCCGGGTCAAGGGGGTGCGGTCAAGACTGCATTTTCACGGATGCTGCACAATGGTCGCCAGAATACCCACAAGGTAATAGTTGTAAGGTACACACATGAAAACGCTGGCCAAACTGAAGGCTGAGAAAGGCATCTGGATGGACGATCAGCCGATTCCTGAAATCGGTCACAATGACGTCCTGATCAAGATCAAGAAGACCGCTATCTGCGGTACCGATATCCATATCTACAACTGGGACGAATGGGCGCAGAAGACTATCCCCGTGGGTATGACTGTCGGTCACGAATACGCCGGTGAGATTGTTGAAATCGGCAAGGAAGTCAAAGGCCTGAAGATCGGTGACCGTGTCTCCGGTGAAGGTCACATCGTCTGCGGTCACTGCCGTAACTGCCGTGCCGGCCGTCACCACCTCTGCCCGAACACTGTCGGTGTAGGCGTAAACCGTATGGGCGCTTTCGCAGAATACCTGGCGATTCCTGCGGCCAACGTTTACCCGCTGCCTGATGATATCTCCGATGACCTGGCCGCGATCTTCGATCCGCTGGGTAACGCCGTTCACACTGCACTGTCTTTTGACATGGTGGGTGAAGACGTACTGATCACCGGCGCCGGCCCCATCGGCATCATGGCGGCTTCCATTGCCCGTCACGCGGGTGCTCGCCACGTCGTGATCACAGATGTGAACGACTACCGTCTGGCGCTGGCCCGCGAAATGGGTGCTGCCAACCGTGTGGTTGATGTCTCCAAGGAATCCCTGGAAGACGTCATGAAAGAGCTGGGCATGAAGGAAGGCTTCGATGTCGGTCTGGAAATGTCCGGTAACGGCGTCGCTTTCAACCAGATGCTGGCCAACATGGAAAACGGCGGCAAGGTGGCTCTGCTGGGTATTCCCGGTAAAGACACTGTGATCGACTGGAACAACGTGATCTTCAAGGGCCTGTTCATCAAGGGCATCTATGGCCGTGAAATGTTCGAGACCTGGTACAAGATGACCAGCATGATCCAGAGCGGTCTGAACATGGAACCGATCATCACTCACCGCTACCACGTGGATAACTATGCGGAAGCCTTCGAAGTGATGGCGAGCGGTAAGTCCGGCAAAGTGGTGCTGGACTGGAGCTAATCGTTATTGCTCACGGCAGACGACAGGGCGTGTCGTCTGCCATGCCCCGGACTGCTGAAGAGGCAGCAGGCCCGCATCAGGCACGATGCTATCCGTATTACTGAAAGCAGCAAAACCCGAACAGCTGAATAGTTATCAAAAAAACGACAATAGACGTATATATGTGGCTGGGAAGGGACAGAAAGGGTCAGAACCGATAGACGACCCGGGTGGAGTGAAAGGCGTTTGACGAATTTGTAAGCCGTCGCAAAACGGGAAGATATCCCCTGTCATCCGGGGGAAATTGCAGGAACAGTGGATAACGGGTTTTGCGACGTAACGTACGAACCGACTTTATCAACAAAAAAGGGTCTGAGTATGGAACTCTTAAAGGGTGTCACGTTACTGCTCATCACACTGTCGCTGTTTTCACTGTTCAGTGCCTACATGCCGAGAGGCCGCGCCGCCATGGGGGGATTGGCTAACGCTGCGGTCGCCAGTTTTCTTGTCGAGGCTGTTCACTCCTATATCACCGGTGACTTCATGGGCATTGCCTTCCTGAAGGAAACCGGTCTTGCTGCAGGTTCCATGGGCGGTCCGGCCGCTGCCATGCTCGTTATCATTGGTATGGGCGCCAGTCCGGTAATGGGTGCGGTGGCCGGTGTCGCCGTGGCGGGTCAGGGTATTCTGCCGGGCTTCATTGCCGGTTATGCCTGCTTCTTCGTCGCCAAGACGCTGGAAGACAAGCTGCCCGAAGGTGTCAACGTGATTGCTGGTGCACTGATTACCGCGCCAATCGCTTACCTGGTGGCCATGTGGTCTGCACCGGTGGTGAATGAGACATTGGGGGTTGTCGGTCTCGCCATCAGTGAAGCCACCAAGCAGTCACCTTATGTGATGGGTATCGTGCTGGGTGGCATCATCAAGATCGTCTGCACCTCACCCCTGAGCTCCATGGCGCTGACTGCCATCCTCGGCCTGACTGGTCTGCCGATGGGTATTGCCGCCATTGCCTGTGTGGGCGGTAGCTTCACCAACGGTATCGTGCTCAAGCGTCTGAAGCTGGGTAATAACGGTAACGTGGCAGCCATCATGCTTGAGCCGCTGACCCAGGCGCCGATTGTCACCGCGAACGCCCTGAAGTTCTACTCCTGCAACTTCTTTGGTGGTGCGCTGGCAGGCCTTGGCGCTGTGTACTTCGGTATCATCAACAATGCACCCGGTACTGCGGCGCCGATTCCCGGCCTGCTGGCACCGTTTGCCTTCAACGAACCGATGAACGTAATCGGTGCGCTGGTGGTAGCGATGATCGGTGGTACTCTGGCTGGTTTTGTCGGCACCGAGATTCACCTGAAACTGCGTGGTGCGCCTAAGGCTGCTGAGCCTCAGCCGGTGATGAACTCATAAAAAGTGTAGGGTGAGCTATCTGGCCAGAACTCCAAGTATCGGGAGTTCTGGCTTTATCGACTTGTATAAACTGTGCTTATTGGCCAGTGGTCTCATGTACTCTTAGATGGCTGGTATCAACCTGCTGGACCCGTGGTGCTTGTTGCCATTGACTGGTGACTTTGAGCGGGCTGATGGTTGGATTGCTGGGATCTTTTGAGGTAATCAGCAATTTACATTCCATGTCAATCGTGAGTTTTCGCAGTTGATTGTATTGGCTCATTGCTAAGTGGGGGATAAACGAATCAACGCATAGCCCCCCGGGTTGCCCGGTATGTCTCACCTCTATTTCGATGGATGTGGTGTCGGCGTTGTTGGATGAGTCTGAGCCATTATTGGCATGGCGTACTTTGAATGTTGTCAGTTGTCCGAGAACCTCCAATTTGGTTCCCTTTCCAAAGTTGTGCTCTAGTAAATACTGCCCAAACACACGCATGGTCATTGTCGTCTCATCTGTTAAGTATTGGCATACTTCCTGGGTCAGAGCTTTGTTAAAATTGGTGTAGGACTGGATTGTTCTCAGTACACGTCCTAAGTCCCGTTTAGAAAATCCGTGTGGACGTGTGCTGTGAGTTAAATTGATATCACGAACTCCCTCTTCGTTTATGAGTTGTATCTGGTTTGCCATTGGACGATTTTCAAAACTTTCCTTGAAAGACTTTGGTAGTTTATAACTATTTTGTTTTTTTTCTGTATCATCGTATTGTGCAGTACTGTGAGGCTGTGCCATTGTTTCTTTTAATGGCTCAATATTAACTGTGTATTCGATGTATTCTGTGTCATCAGGTTTTTGCTTTAGTCGCTTGATGAATTCACTTTGAAATTGTCTAAGAGGATGTGCTTGTAAAATTTTAAAATCATCTTTCTCACCATCGACTAAAATGCCGAGTTTATGGTATTGCTCATTGCATCGCTCAATATATTTGTTAGCTAATTGCTTAGAGATATTCATCATCTGCTGATGCTTGATGGTTTGTATATGTACACGTTGATCTTTTGGTACATATTTGATTAGATCGCCAATGTTGTCTCTGAGTTCAGAGATTAGCTCTGCTGCAGATGTTAATATATATAATTGAATTTGTGGTTTTTCTCTCGAGTAGCGTTCTTCTAGTCTGGCTATCGCTAGTTTGATAAGAACATTGAAGTCTGCTGTTGCGTCAATATTGAAAGCTTTAAAAGCTGATATGATGTCTTTTTTGAATTCTGCAATGTATGTTCGTATAGCGTTAATAATTTCAATATCATATAAAGAATCCCCAAGGATCTCTGCTGGTGTTCCTTCGTGAAAAGATAAGTAAGAGGTCATGCTTTCTGCCGGGCGCAGTTGTCGTGTCACTGGTTCGTGTTGGCGGATACGCATTCTAAAACCACTCGCTTCAGAACTATCGGAGCTTGCCTGGTGAGCGCAACAAAAGCAGGGAGGAGTACCACAATCAGGTAGATATGAGGAGACACGGTGAAGGCTACGGCTTAAAAATGTAGTGCGAGGTTGGTTACGGTCATGGTTAGTATCGCTACTGCTATTGCTGGGTTGATTTCCTGACCGATCAATGCGGTATGCCATAATCTGTTCTCCTTCAAACTATTGACGTCTTCTTTGTCACTCAGACATCAAAAGCTATCCATAGGTTCCTGATCAACAGATAATGACTGTTTTTGTTACGGGAATAATGCGAGATACTATTTGGATTGTAATCAAAGTGAACGGGGTAAAAAATATCATTTCTTTAGTTTTGGTGGTTCACGATGCGATTTATTATTTTCTCTCGCTTTCGTGGCTTGTTGTTTTAACTTTAATGCTTCAAGTTCTGCGAGTTCTGCTTCTTCCTTTTTTTCTGCTTCTGTTTTAATGGGTTCAACACTGAGATCCAGGCTGCCACTGTTTGAGCTGCTACCATTTTCGTGATGCAGTTTGAGTTTCAAACGAAGGTTGTTAGGAAAGTCAGCATTTTTCAGGGCTTCTTCTTCAGTGATTTTGCCATCAATAGCGAGTTTGAACAGGGCACTGTCAAAGGTTTGCATGCCTAACTCTTCGGATTTGAGCATGACATCCTTGATTGAGGCCAGGTCACCTTTCTGGATCAACTCACGAATCGTGTGGGTACCGAGCAGGATTTCAATGGCGGCACAGCGTTTTTTATCTACAGTGGGAATCAGGCGCTGGGAAATGAAGGCCCGGAGGTTATTGCCAAGATCCCCCAGCAGTTGCTTGCGTCGCTCTTCCGGGAAGAAGTTAATGATCCGATCCAGCGCCTGACTCGCATTGTTGGCATGCAGGGTGGAGATCGCCAGGTGACCGGTTTCTGCAAAGGCCATGGCGTATTCCATGGTTTCCTGATCACGGATTTCACCGATAAGGATGACGTCTGGTGCCTGGCGCAGTGTGTTCTTCAGAGCAGCATGGAAACTACGGGTATCCACACCCACTTCACGCTGGTTAATAATGCTTTTCTTGTGTTTGTGTACGAACTCGACAGGATCTTCAATGGTGATGATATGACCGCCGGAGTGACTGTTCCGGTAGTCAATAAGGGCGGCAAGGGAGGTCGACTTACCCGAGCCGGTTCCACCTACAAACAAGATCAGTCCCCGTTTGGTCATGATCACATCTTTCAGGACTTCCGGCAGATTGAGATCGTCAAACTTGGGAATATCCGTTTTGATATTTCGGGCCACAATCGAAATTTCGTTACGTTGCTTGAAAATATTAATCCGGAAGCGGCCACAGTTGGGAATTGAGATCGCTAGATTCATTTCCAGCTCACGCTCAAACTCCTGGCGCTGTTCTTCATCCATAATGCTGTTGGCAATGTCCTCGATGTCACCGGACTGAAAAGGCTCCTTGGCCAGGGGCTTTAAGGTACCCTGGAATTTCGCACAGGGGGGCGCATAGGTGGAAAGATACAGATCCGAGCCATCCTTGCTCGCCAGAATCTTGAGCATCTGCTTGAATTCCATGCGTTATCGTCCCTGTCAGGAAGTCTTACTGAATGTTGTTATCGTAACTAAGTAAAGCACAGCCAGAGGTTATTGGGAGATAGCGGTTTGGTGCGGAAATAGCCCGCGGCCTTTACTGTGGGCTAGACCAAATGCCTTGGTCGATGGCACGTGCGGCTTGGAGGAGATGTTCAGCATCGTGCTGAGTGATCACGGTTTGGTGATGTGAGTAGGCATCGTGATAATACGCGTTGAAGGCTTCTTGAACGGCATGCTCGCCATAAGCGTCAGCCACCGCTGCGTAGAAAGAACGGTTGATGAAAAAGCGTGGCTGGCAGCGCGACAGTATATGACCAATAGTGGTTGAACTGGTCGTTGTGATGGATGCAGTGGCATGATTATATTTCACACTTTCCTGAAGGCTGGCGATTTCCCCCCCTTTTGGGCTGGAAAACACCGCTAAATCCAAACTAACAATAAAAGGCCTGTGCATAGTAGTGTAAATCCCTCCCTGGACTCGCACTATTAATTAACGTTAGCAATAAATTAATGAGGGAAGGCGTGCGTGTTAAGACATTATTGGTGTTGTTTTTATCCATTTTATGAGGAAAACATTGGATGATTTTTGGTTTTTCGTGTTTTAGAACGAAAAGCTATAACTGATAATTTGTAATCTTACAGGTCAGTTTTGTTAGGTTGAGGGTGAAACTATTTTGGTTCCTCTGAGACAAACAGTCATTACTTAATTGTTTCTCAGTCAAATGGTTGCCAGTATGATAGATCCGTCTGAAGTTCCGGGTTCAAGCGGCATGAGTAAAAGAAGGTTGTCGAGTGATGACGTGCCGCAAGAAACAAAAAAGGTGTTCGACTTTACAAGAAATGTTCAACTGATAGAGGGAACCTACCTCGGAGAGATGAAGCGAGTGTGGGTTGCTTCCTTATCACCACCTGATAGGAAACGCTATGTGCCACAGAGTGTGTTGGATAGCCACAGTGTAACCTTGAAAACGCTAAATCTTCCGATGTTTTATGTGAAAAATTCCGGGTTGGACAAGGCTTCGAACTGGTGGAAACGTCATGTTGAAACACTAGATAAGATAGAAGATTGCTATCTTAAACGTGATGATAAAAAAAGCAAAGATTCTATGGCGACAGAGAAAGATACAGGTAGCGCTGACGCGTCAGTAAAAACAAAAAGTGAAATAGATAGTCCAATCATTAAAAAAGCAGCTGATGTTGATGAATTCCAGGTCGAATTCAAGGAGCCCACCAGTGCATCTATTGAAGTGTTTACCTGCGGTTTTCTTTCTCCACCCAAAGGATTAAGTGCTAAACAATATTGTGTTGAGTTGTTGGACAAGGGTGATGTCGCAATGGGTAAGGTTGTTGCGGTATTTTTTTCCAGTAACGCCGTAGATGAATGGATGAGTGAGCAAGCTACAGAAAAAAAACAAAAATGCGATGTACAGATGACATTCAAATTGCCCAAAAGAATGCGCCACCGTTCAATGTCAATTGATACGATATGGCTTAGACCGGGTGAAGGTGCAATCTTTCAAAGAGAAAATATGGCATGGAAAGTAAAAGTGCATTACCAGACGACAAGTATAAACGTTAAACTCCAAACATTGGTCTATGAAAAACCTCTTATTGCCTATGAACATATAGAAGATATAACAATCAGTGAAGGTGAACTGTTTTTGTCTGAAGAGGTTATCAAGACGGTTTATCAGCATTATTGTGGCCAGGATCGATTGATTGATTCTGAAAGGAGTAGTGTGAGTGAGACGCTTGTATGGCAATGGTGCACAAAGGATTCACTGCCTAAATTTATTCGGGATAGTATGGGTAGCCAACAGAAGCAGTTTTTTTATCACATGGAAAGTACTATGCATACAGTAGCGGTTTTCATGTTTAGTAATAATGGCTATTTTGCGTGTTATATCCATGAAACTCTTGATTTCGATAATGAGGTTGCAACTGATCTAAGAAAAGAAATAGAAGACGTCTTGAAAGCGCTGTATCTGGGGGAGCGGGTATATTTGATGTATCCCTCTTTTAAAATACAGTTAGACTATGAAAGTTGTGGGGTAATGGCTATTGAAGCGATGAATCTCATGAGAGAACAGACAAAGAGACTGATTAACGATTTGCATGCGTTTACGATACAAAAAAAATCCAGAAAAATGGAAAATAAAGTGGGTGTTTTTCATTTGAAGATTCCAACGGATAAGTTGCCGGTTGAATTTCTTAAATACTATCAGGGTAGCCTTAAAAAGCTTTCAGAGTTGACGTTAGAAAAAAAGGTTGAGGGGCAGAAAACGTTACGCAAACTGCTTGAAAAAAATCGTAAGCCTGTTGAATCGCCTGACGGTAAAGAAAAGTTAACGGTCAATCTTTTAGCCTTTGAAAAACGCTATGAGATGATGAATGTTTATGACTCTCTCAAATCAGGTTCTAAAGTGCAGAAGCAAATATCAGCAAAACTGAAGGGTAAAGAAACAGCACCTAAGAAGCAGTATACTGAAGAACAAAAAAAGCGGGCACTGGTGTTGCGAAGTCAAGGTAAGAAGTGGAGCGAAGTGGAAGATGAAACTGGTGTGCCACATTATGTGGTCAGGCATTATCAAAAGAAACAACAAGAAGGAGAAGAGCGTCGCGCGGATTCAGAGCAAGCTTCGAGCGCTGGTCATTTAAGCGCTTCTGTCAGTAGTGCAGAGCCGGAGCCCAGGAGACTGCCCTCCATCCTTCCCATACCCGCGCCTATTCCTGTTCCCATCCTTATTCCTGTACTTATCCCCGTTCCTGTCCCCGTTCCTGTCCCTATAATGTTAAGTAGAACTTTGCCGGCTCCTGAGAGGGATGATTCTGCGGATGCGCAACAATGAGGCAATTATACTCTCTCGGTTACGGAGCAATGAAAAGGGGGCTCAGTGTGCATGGAGAGGTTAATCTGGAAGTCATGTGGGTGGTGTGCAGTACAGTACTACATCGCTATGAGTGACCAGTACAGGCATAGACTGCTGCTTACCCTTCTGCAGCAGAATGCCAGAATATCAGGCACTGGCAGCCGACATGCAATGGTGGTTGTGGTGGACTGTGTTCATAGATCAGTTGCAGGGATTCACAGTCAGCACAGTCATCACAGCTTTTTACTTCCCAGCGAAGTTTTTCACCTTCGGGCGCCGTGATAAGCCGAAACGTATTGGTTCGGGCCACGCTATAAGTGCCTTTTATGAGCTTCGCAAACGCTTCATAGTATTGCCAGGCTACCCGTAGATCGCGGACTTTCTTCTCCATGTCTCTTGGGGGAATCAGGTAATAGAGTTCGTTAATAGGCAGCATATTGACCAGTTTCCCCGAAACCCCCTTTGCGCCTTCCAGCAAGGAAATTGCATCGGCCTTGTTCTTGGCTTTTTCATGGATGTTGCAGTCTGAGATCAGTTCGGACAGATCGGTCATGCTGAGTTGCTGCAACAGCTTGTCTTGTGGAATATCAGAACCCTGCAGGCAAAGGTTGGCGTTAACCAGCTTTTTCATGTGCTGAATCACCAGCTTGTCACTGTCGCTTACCTGTGTGACTTTTTCGATTTGTGAGCAGTAGGACATGTAGATTTCATGGGCATCGTTACCGTGATTGGTGATGATAATCTCATCAAGACCTTTGGTATCAGGCACATCCCGCAGTAATGGAGCAATGTCTGAAGAGAGTCGGATGGGGAGCGATTGCATGGCTTTGTCAGTAAACTCGCTCATCATGTAACTTTGATCCTTTTTTTTAGCGCTCTTCCAGTCTGGTGAGTTATCAATAAGTGAATTGATGGTTTCCTTGAACTGTTTTTTGTGCTTTTTGATATAGGCGTCAATCTCATGGCAACGCACCTGGTAGCGCGCGAGCACCGGTGCGAGTGGGGCTTTTTCCAGCCATTCGCCGTTTTCATAGTGATCAATCCGTTCTCTCACCGCCTGGGCGATCTCTTCCGAGTCTGTGGCCAGTGTCAGCTGAAAGGTAGTGCCGGGATTGAGCAGATAGCCGTTGGCTGTTTTCTCGATAGGCGGTATCTGATAGATCAGGCGACCTGAATCATTTGTGCTAAGCGCACTGTTCTGTGGTGTTTTTTCCGTTGCCGGCAGGGTGGCCGGAGTCGCTTCTTCCTCGTCCTGCCTGGCACGGGGAACCACATACTCAGGGTCAGAGGTTGCCGGACCGGCGAGATACACAAAAAGAAACGTTACCAGACCAGACACGGTCGGAGGTATCCAGCCAACGGTCTGATCAACGGCCATGGCCAGGGTGATGATCCCGCAGATCAACCCTATCAGGTAAAACAGCATTACTTTTATATAAGCCATGGGTTGCTGAGTTCCTGCCGACAACCAGATGATGATCCTATTATGTTTACCATTTATCGAGGAGTACCGTAAACTCATTGTCAGACGGGTACTTGTTAATAAACGCTAGATATCTGCCCAATATATCCCACAAGTGTCTGCTAAAACCTGCCTGAGATAGTTCCGGCACTATCGGCACCGACTACAAGACTGAGAGTATGATAGGCAAAAACTGTTCTTTCTCAGACCCATCCTTCCGAAATATCTGAGCTTCGAATACCACCACCCAAATACATCAGGTCTCGGTGTCGGGTCGTAGAACGGCGAATATATCAATCGCTAGCATATGGGAGCTTGTTTCAGCTCTTGAGAATTTCCTTTGCCTTATTTGAAGAAGGTCAGTCGATGATTATCATTACAAGCTGGTTATGGCAGCTGACTATCTGTTTCATAAAGTGGGGAAAACCTGCCTGAAGTGACTTTGCATAGCTATGTAGCGCAAGAACAGAACGTGTAGGAATAATACGTGGTGGACTTCTGTTGTGTAAGCCTCTTCATAAGTTCGGCTTTTGGGCATGCGAAAACTTGGAGATTTACCTGGCTTCTCTGCATGTTTCAGAGCTTAAAGCCGACTTGTTTATAGCTGTTTATCCATTTTATTCAATGAACGCCATCTTATTTGGATAGATGGCTGTCTGGGATATCAATTTATCGTTGAGGCATCGTTTCCATGCGGTTGGTATCACGGATTTTATTGAGTAGTGCAATAGTGCCCATGATCCCTCCCTTGCTATGGCGGGGTGATTTACATGTAAATTATCAGATCAGTTTTACTGGCTTTAATGATGACAGGGAAGGAAAAAGCCTTCGATAGTGAACATAGTAGCTAGTTGAACAGGTTGGAACTTTTTACTGATGTTCTGATCATTAATCAGAGGTTCCCTTCTGTTTCTAATGGTTTGTTTTTGATCAGCCAGATCATGAAAAATGGCGTTGTCTTTATTGGAGTAGGTTATATGAGAGTTCATTCTACAGGGTTAAGGAAAGCTGTTTCTGAAGAGCATATCTGCAATGTAAAGCGCTGTCGTGAACCCTTTTCGGTTCATGGTGGCTGGAGAATATGTGTTGATAACGCTAACAGAAGCCGAAGTCTGATGGAACTTCGCCCTGGTGTGCATGATGTCAGCGTTGAAAGAGAGAATGGTTTTCATAAAAGGGAGATTCGCGGGTACCAAAGCGCCGTTGCGGGAAAAAAACTATGTGCGAAAACAATACACTCAATGCTAAAAAATGCATTACTCCCAGATGACGAAAAAAAAACGCTGACTGCAATGAAAAAAGAATATTTACTGAGTATAAATCAGGTTGCGGCATTGTTTTCTATAGAGGCGGAGTTTTGTCATCAGGCCAATTTTGATCAGTTTATTAATTTTTTTAAAGTGTTTGTTTGGAGTGAGCAATTTTTTAGACTGATTAATGTAGTTGCTGATATGTTGAAAGGTATTGGTGAAGTGGATTCTATGAATGTGACTTCTGAGCTTTTGTCTGATTTAAATGATGAAATTGAGTGGAATATTGAATTGGAATTGGATGAGTACTATGTTTTTATGGATTATTCCGTGATAAATCTTATCAGGAAGATGTTGTTAGGGTACTTGTTTGATGCTGTTAAAGATCATCTCAAGATAAATATCTGTGATATTAAGGAAGCTACATTACAGTTAGCGGCAGAAGAACAGGCTTTTGAGGAATATAAACAACTTTTTACCACTGGCCTTAATGATGTATTTAAATGCTTTTTTATGCTAAGGCAAGCCCGTTCTGATTATGAAGAAACTATTGAAGAAGGTGTATTTCATCGTCCTGTTTTTCATCGTACTGTATTGCATTGCCTTGAGTTTACTCACGCTGTATTTCAGTTAGATTCTGTGTTGCGGTCGTTACTGTCAGGCTGCCAATTTACGTACACCGCTATCATGATTGAGCAGTTAACATTACTTATTCAACGGAGGTTTTTCTCGAGTCAAGAGTTAAGCAAAATTGCCAGTTTGGTGAAGGACATGCGCAGTGAGGCGGCAAGGGGTTCTTACATATTGCCGGCTTTGATCGATTCCCGTTTACGCCACTACTGTAGACAGGTTATTAAGCGTTATCACTTGCCAGAAGAGTGTGAAAATCTCATTACGCGAATTGTGCATCATGCGTTTTCTTACCGGCTTGATTATGCCTTGGTGAACGTGCCGCCAACCTATCGTGAGGAATATCGTGACACCATTATTCGAGCCGAATATGCAGAATGCGATTGCCCAGTTTCTATCAGAGGAATCTTGGAGGCCACGAGCAGGGAGGCTAAAAGGCAGGGGGAGGTGTCAGAAGGTCGGTTAGCAGGTTGGGGAATATCGCTGAAAGAGACACAGTTGCCGCCAGAGTGGCGTGTTGCATCCTATAAAGAAAAATTGCAAGAGGCTGCTGGTTCAGCAGCTGGTTTTTTTTCTGACTCTATCATTGAGCAGATGGTTCAACAATTTCGTGCGGCTGAAAAGCGTAGAGAAACAGAAATGCTGCGCAAGCAACGTGAATTGATCCCTCTACAAAATGTGGACATCAAACTCGCAAATACTGCTGTTGCCGCACTTCAGGGACGACGCAGATATATGGAAGACAGGGCCTTTGTCATGGCTGGCACAGATGCCAGGCCTTTTGATGTCATGATGGTGTGTGATGGACATGGTGGATCTGAGGCGGCAGAGTTTATGTGCAATTATTTTATTCCAGCATTTTATGGAGAACTGGAACAACGATCACCTTACAACTGGTCATTCGATGTGTTTTATAATGCATTGCTCACTTCATCGGTCAAGGTAAGTCATCAGTACAGAGGTAATGCGGGAACGACTGCGACCATAACGCTATACCATCAAAATTATCTTTATGTTTGCAATATTGGTGACAGTACAACGTTGTTAATTAATCCAGACACTGGTGACGTGACGCAATTGAGTGCTGAGGAGCTGATGACTGACCCGGCAACGGTGGCACGAGTATCCCGATATGGCGGGGAGGTGGATACACGGATTCCTGGCCATAAAAAGGTAGTTGGACTTCTCCAAAAAAATATTGGAAAGACACCGAAACTGAGTATGAGTAGTGCAGTGGGAGATCCTCAGTATGGTGGTGCGTTAACGGCACGACCTAATATCAGCTACATATATCTTGGTGACCTTCATAATACAGAACGCTTGGTGGTTTGTTATTCCGATGGCGTCTCTGAAGTCGACAGTGTCGGTAATATCGCCGACTTTATCTGTGCAGAGTATAGAAAATCGGGAGGTAATGTGGCATTCGTTACAGAGGCTCTGGCCAGTCAGGCCTTTCTTTCTGGCTCGGGTGATAACATAACCGTCCTCATTAGACGCTTGAGTTTTGCTTGATGTTGCGCGCCCCCCTTGCATTGTGTTGGAGAAAGAGGGCGCGATACGGTGCGTGATTAATGGGTTGCAACAATGTCTACATTTTCAGGAGGCAACGTTTCGGGCGAATGATTGCCTGAGGCTATGCGCCAGGCCTGCAGGCTTTCATTACGGGTAATATCACCCGTTGATACCGGATTTTCCGGATCATTTTTCCAGCGCATCCAGCCACTGCTGTATATCTGGTTGTTTTCGTAACCCATGGCCTGGGCATACCACCAGACTTCCGATGCCCGCCAGCCGTTGCCGCAATAGAAAGCCAGTTCCATGCTATCCGGATGAATGCCCCACTGGTTCCAGAATGCCTCAATCTCCCGGTAGTTGCGCATAGTGTGATCCGGATTGTGGTAGTCGTTCATATCCCAGGCGGAGTCACCGGCTTTGCCCCAAAGTGCGCCGGTTATCCGGCCTTTTTTCTGGAAATAACCGTAGCCACTGATTTCACCAATGTACTCTTCCCAGCTGCGAATACTAACCAATGCACCATCGTGTTGGTTCCGCAGTGCTTTTGCCTGTTCGATATCAATGACGACATTGTCATCGCCCGGGCCGGTTACACCAAAGGCCTTTACCGGTGTGGGTTGAACCCAGCCTGTATCCAATGGAAGACCTGCGGCAGACCAGGCATCTTTACCACCGTTGAGCATCACCACATCACTGACACCGGCATATTTCATGACTGATGCGCCGCGAGCTGCTCCGATGGAGTCGGTACTATATACGGCGACTGGTGTGTTTTTGTCGATGCCAAGCCGTTGCAGTGACGCACGGATATCTTCAACATCGTTGAGTTCATAAATCGGTGGATGTTCGAATTCCAGGTCATCCCAGTAAAGCGCACCGGGAATATGGCCTTTACGGTAGGCCTTTCCTTTGCCGCCATCCCAGCCGATTTCTACCACTTTCAGGTGTGGATTGTTCGTGATCTGCTCATTGAGATAAGTGGGTGGAATTAATGAGTGATAACCCGGTAAGCGAGAGACGGGATGGTCTTTTGTTTCCGCCCAGGATTGATAGCTACCTTGCAGTAATGCGATGTGATCTGCACTGTAACCCATCTCGTTCACAAGCCAGTTAGCGACAGTTGTGCTTTGTTTGTCGTCATATCCATAAACGACGATGGATTGATTCGTCTGGATGCCGGTGCGCTTATAGGCTGTCTCCAGTTCTGGCAGGTCGCGACTGATCCAGTCAGCGGAGAGCAGTTTTGCCCCCGGAATATGTCCACCCCGTTTTTCACCCTGTAATGTCCAGCCGTTGAAAGCATCCGGGCTTCGGGCGTCAACAAGGGTGTATTGAGAAGAGTTCAGCTGTTGAGACAACTGCGTTGCATCAATCGTCTTGTAAGCGGTGGGTGTGGTCATTGACTGGCTATCCGGCTGGCAGGCGGCAATAAACAGCACCATACCACCCAAGCCAAGTACCTTGGTAATGGAGGAGTACAACATGGATTTCCTTTTATTGCGAGTTCAATAGTCGCAGAAGGGTATTAATATGCCGAAAGGCGACCGGGCATGTTTTAACGCAGATCAAAAAAGCGCACTTTGCAGTCCTGTTTTTGTACTTAGGCAAGTTGTATTGGTGCGGTGTCTTTCTATGAGGTATCCGAGGCTGACGCCATTGACCGGCATAATGCGTGTTTAATGTTGAAAACCACGCATTCATGGCATGACGATCATGATTTTTGTGATGGAGGAAATGCCTGTTTTCCGTCTGGTAAGAAGAAAATCGGTCTATATAGCGGCTTTTTTGTAGTCAATGCGCCGTGAAAATTGTTGCGCTGATTTAACTGCGGAGAAAAAATAAGTTGGCCACCGTGAAAGATTAGCGCTTTATCATGTTATTTGAGCATCTTCAGATGTGATGGAGATGATCTATTGAAGCCACTTTGAAAGCGTGTACCATCTGTCGCTCATGAATAATGAGATAGTTAGTTGTATGTGTGCAGACGCACCTGCCAATACTGCGGCTGACCTAACAGGCGGCCATGGGGGGATCTCACCTTGAAGAATCATAGTCATCGCTGACGGGTTTCAGCGTATCCATCAATCGCATTTCTTTTAACGCATTCAGAGCACGCAAGGTTTTAGTCCTGCAATGTAGGCTCTTTTTCTGCTTTCTGGCAGCAGAATACAGGAGGAGTTGATCAGTGTGGTGCTGGTTTCTTGGTCGTCTTAGTAATCAGCGAATTGCCAATCTGGTATTCGCAGACAATTTGTTAAGTCATGTGTCCGTTGTCGCCGGTGTGATAGGGGGGGGCTTGATAGGGTATGAATTGATTACCCTGGTGTTTTCCGTTGAATCGCCCATACCCTCGCTGGCCGGTGTTGTGGTCTGTGTGGTGGCTGTTTCCCTTCGGTGTCTGCTTCGTGAGTCGGTGGATGAATATGCCATCCGCTGGCGTCGTCTTCAGTGCCGGGCCATGGAGGAAAACCGCTCGTTGGATGAGTTGTTAACGACAGAGTTTACGGGGCAGGGTTTTTATCACAAGAAAGGCTGATTAGACGGTTCGCAGCGGGCTTGGAATGTGTCCTTTTTTGGGGGTGAATGACAATTTAGTGTCGCTGTTGATGATGCTGACACCATAAATGTTGATAGTAAGCAGTTTACTATCGCGTTACAGGCCTTACTCGTTTATTGGTCGATAGCCCCAAGCCTGGATGATACGTGGCATACCGGCAATGGTGTCCGGATTATCCGCGAAAGCATACAGTTCAGCGATGATTTCATTGATTTCCGGTGCACTGGCCAGGCCATCGTGCAGCAGTGCGTCGGCAATGTTTTCCATGGTGATTGCACCAATCAGTTTGATATCACCTTCCATGCCCAGAGCCTGCACCGCCGCCATCCTGACATTGGTAAAGTGGTTTTGCCGCAGTAATGTCGGTAGTTTTATGCCGATGAAGGGGTCTCCGCCCCGATGTTTGACACAGGCGCAGTAGAGAGCTTGGTAGCGTTCGAAAGCAGGACAGTCCGGAAACGTTATATTGCCTTTAAAATCAATATCTTCAAGGATGATGCTGCCACCGGGCCTCAGGTTCTGGTAAAGCATTTCCAGTGTCTGCGACGGATTGGTGAGATGCGTCAGCAGGAATCGGGCATAGATAATGTCATAAGTGCTGCTTTCGTGCATGTCCCTGGCATCCATGGGGTGGAATGTCACATTATCAATGCCTTGTAGATGAGCCTCTGTACGCGCCATGGTTAACTTGGTTTCATCAATATCGCCGCCTGTCACATGACCATCAGGCCCGACCCGCCTGGCGAGTTCCAGGGTAACCGCACCGCTGCCGCAGCCTATGTCCAGGCATTCAAGGCCATTATTGAGTCCTACTCTGTCCAGCAGGGCATTGGTATCAGCAGCAATCAACGGGGCAATCAGATGCATTCTCTTGGCGCCTTCCGCGCCGCCTCGGATGACATATTGGGATACTGTATCCATTTCATTCATTCCAATAGCGTGAAGGGAAAAATGTATAGGTGGGCTGTGTAAACTTGTCAGAACCAATCTATTCATACGGCTGAATCGAAGAAATACAAAGGCTTACCAATGAATGTGAATATTAATTCTCGCTCAGGTTTGGTCAAATTATTGACCAGGGTTAAACATATGAAACCGCTAGACTGGCTATGTGTATGTCTGTCAAAGCATCATGTTATGTAGCATGGGGGCAGTGTCCTCTCATGGCTTGTGGGTATGAATGCTATTCATATCGAATATGACTCGGTCTCTTGGTAATAATCGAGCAGCTTGCGACCGTTTGGAAAGTTGGTTTTTTGTGAGATCGATAATATTATTCCTGTATGGGGAGATTCTTATAGACCGGTTGCGGCCATTGGCATGTGCCTGACGTCGATACATGGTTGTCTTCAGAGTTAAACAGAGGGGTGAAGACGTTCGGATTTGAAATATGGAATGCAGGATAGGTATATGTCCCCCAGTAATCCACGGTAGAAAACCCCTCCGACTGAACCGTAAAGTAATGACAGACGACTTGCTCGGGTATATCCAGATCGCCTGTCATCAGGCTCGCCAGCAATTCCCAACCGGTGGGTATTGGTGCATAGGTGATGACCAATACGCGAGTTCCCAGCGGTAACAGCAATTGATATTGGCGGCTATAAAAAGTAAAGACTCGTTTCAGGTCAGTCACTTTTTGATTCTCATCACCAAAATAAATCGTAGCGTCAAATTCAGCACCTGAAACAAACCTAAAAAGTAATTCGCTTATAGGTTTTTCTAATGTATTAATGTTGTTCTCCATTAAATTAGGGTTGTCAGTTGCTCCATAACTTTCGAATAATGTGAAAAGCAGGCTGATACAAATAATTTTTTTCATGATCTGTCGCGTTTTTATAAAGAGGGTGTTGATTGGTTTTGTGATTTTTGAGGCTTTTAAGGGGTAGGCCATGGGCAGTGATAGTAATTGTCAGAGATGATATGGTTGTATTCAGACTTGAACATTGGTTTTAGTGTTTTGGTGTTGGTGATATGGAATGTCGTGTAATAGCCAAAACTCTGATTGAATTTGACGGTCGATTCTCCCAGGGCGGTAATGTCAAAATATACGCAACGTAGTGCCATATTAGGTGAATAACTGAGTACAATCCGAGTGCCAACAGGTGCTTTTATTATTTGTTTATTTCCTATACCTCCACCTCGTATCAGGCTTAATTGATAATAGCGTGAATCTGGATGCCCGTATCGAATCTCGGTATTGATATGGCGAGCTCCGCCAGGTCTAAGGTGAATTAACTCGTCAAAAATTATTGTTGCATTGTTGTCACTGTCTTTGCTGTTATTTTCATACGTTTCTGAATAAATAACCTCTTTGTTTTTAGCATGGTTTATGACGGGGTGGATAAATAATATTGCAAGAAAAAAAAGCCGTGATAAATTTGAGTTGTTTTTAATACTTCTTGATGATGACATTATTAGATTCCTTTATAGGGCTAAGGTGGAGAGTAGATTGGTAGATGATTTTAATTTCCTTTATCAATGCAAACGCCTCATGAAAAGTAGAATGAAGGTATAGTTGGTGCAAGTTAAACAACCGATTTCAGTCCGTTAGGGCTTGCGTCAGGTGTATACAGATTAGTCGTTTTAAACCTATCAATCTGATGACTGGTCTCAGATAGCGGTAAATGTTGATATCGCTCAATAAAACCCTGCATCATGCCCTTGATTGCGGAAAACCGTAATAGGATTTCGTCAATCTGATCCAGATAATCCGTCCCGTACTTCGGAAGTGGATGGGATCTGGTGGTCCCCTTGGTCTTCAAAACCAATGTGAGCCGCGAAGGCTCTGGTAGGTTCGATTCCTGCTCCTTCCGCCACCGCTTTACTCTCCTTCTTATTACACGCAAGACTGCGGGGTTGTTATAGCCATGAGCGCAAACCCGAAGGGAATCGTTCGCCTGCCGCAAGTGGAGCAGCTGCTCCAGGAACCGATCCTTGCCCCCTATATCCGTCAACTGAGTCGTCCGCTGGTCACCGATGTCGTGCGTCGAACATTGGCAGCCATACGACAGGAAGCCTCTTTCCGCACAGACGGTATTTCCGATGACATGCTGTATGCCCGGCTGGAAGACGCCTGTCGTTTCCTGCTGAACCAGCGCCATGCCCGGGTCATCAATGCGACCGGAACCGTTGTGCATACCAACCTGGGGCGTTCGCCGATTGATCCTGCCCTGTGGGATGCCGTTGCTGATGTGAACACCGGTTACTGCAATCTGGAGATTAAACTCTCTGATGGCAAACGTGGTCAGCGCAAGGGCATTGTCAGTCAATTGCTCAGTAGCCTGACCGGTGCCGAAGAAGGCATGGTGGTCAACAATAATGCGGCCTCTGTGTACCTGTTATTGAATGAGCTGGCTCGCGGCAAGGAAGTGATTGTTTCCCGTGGCGAGCAGATCCAGATCGGTGGTGGATTCCGCATTCCCGATATTCTTGCGTTGTCCGGTGCCAAACTGGTTGAAGTGGGTACCACCAATATCACCACCGCGGATGACTATATCAATGCTGTGACGGAAAACACCGCCATGGTGTTGATGGTGCATTGTTCCAACTTCGTCGTACGTGGCTTTACGGAATCCCCGGATATTCGTGACGTCGCACGTCGGTTGCCAAAGCATGTGATTCTGGCTGTTGACCAGGGTTCAGGATTATCGACAGAGCGCTTTGCTGCAAATGAAACACCATCGTCGCACTATATCCGTGCGGGTGCCGATCTTGTCTGTTTCTCCGGTGACAAGATTCTGGGAGGGCCTCAGGCCGGCATCATCTGTGGCCGAAAGGAAATCGTACAGAAGCTTGAGAAAAACCCGCTGATGCGGGCGTTCCGTCCTGGTCGGATGGTCTACTCACTGCTGGAAGAACTGCTGATTCACAAGCTGAATCGTGAATCGGAAGGGCAGGGCGTGGCCGAAAAGGCGGCGACGGGTCAGACCGTTATTCAGGCGCGTGCGCAGCAGCTGGCGTCCGAACTGGGCGAAAAAGTACGTTTGCTGTCCTCTGAAATGGTTGTCGGCGGTGGCACATTGCCGGATGAATTCTTCCCATCCTGGTCGCTGGAACTGCAGGTTGATAAACCGGCTGACCAGATCCTTGCGGATTTGCGTGCCATGCCACTGCCAGTGATTGGAGTGATCCGAAATGACCGCGTGCAGCTGAACATGGCGGCGATTCTGCCCCGGGAAATCCCCGTGCTGACAGAACAACTCAGGAGCTACCTCGGCTTATGAAAGCAGTGATTGGCACAGCCGGCCATGTGGACCATGGCAAGACCGCCCTGATCAAGGCGCTGACCGGCATCACCACCGCACGGCCGGTGGAACAGGCACGGGGCATGACGCTGGATCTGGGCTTCGCCCATTTCGATGATGATGACGGCAATACGGTCGGCGTGATCGATGTACCCGGCCATGAACGTTTTATTCGCAACATGGTCGCCGGTGTCTGGAGCCTTGACCTGGTGTTGCTTGTGGTAGCGGCCGACGAAGGCTGGATGCCAATGACCACGGATCACCTGAAGGTGGCTCATGCCATGGGTATCCGTAATATCATTCTCTGCATCAACAAGTCGGACACTGTAGACGCCGACACACTGGCGCTGGTGGAAGAAGAAGCGCTGGAACAGTGTCTGGCCATCACCGATGAAATACCGGAATCCATCACCGTCTCTGCACTGACCGGGGAAAATATCAACACCCTGCGCAAGATGATTCTGCGACAGTTGCGCCAGGTTGAACGTCAGCCGTTGGGGCACGCGGCACATCTGTATATTGACCGGGTGTTCACGGTAAACGGCATCGGTACGGTAGTTACTGGCAGTCTGGCGGACGGCTCCATGAAAGTGGGCGACCGGTTGAAAATGTACCCCTCCGGCAAGGATGTACAGGTCAGAACCCTGCAGTCGTATCACAAGAACCTGGATGAGGCTGAGCCGGTATCCCGTGTTGCGGTAGGCCTGAAAGGTGTGACCCGTAAGGAGCTCGAACGGGGCTGCTGTATTGCCGGCCGAGATGCACTCTGTCAGGTCACAGACCGTCTGTTTGTTCGTCTTGAAGAAGGCGCGGATACCAGTCGCCGTAACCGTGAGGTGGAAGTCGCACTCGGTACCTGGAATGGTCTGGCGCGACTGGTGTACATCAAGGATACCCGTCTTGCCCTGTTAAAACTGGATAAGCCGGTTCCCTGTTTCTGGGGGCAGTCCATGGCGATGATCCGTCATGGCGGCAGTGAGCTGATTCACAGTGGTCATATTGTCTGGACCAGTGATGTGGCCATGCATTTGCGTAAACGGCTGCAGGCGCTTTTGAATGACCTGCCGGAAGCGCTGGCGCCGTCTGACCAGTTGCGACTCAGTCTTGATCTGAACGGCTATGCACCACTCGCAGCGGTAGCTGAGGGTGACGTCGCGATTAACAATGACAACTACCTTTCGCTGGGTGACTGGTTGATCAGCCGAACGTTCAGCGATGCGTTGCGTGAGCGTATTCTGAAGCTGCTCGATGGTGAAGGCATCGCCATGACACTGGTGGAACTCAGTACACGCCTGTCTGTGAATGTCACAGTGATGGAACAGGTGCTGCTGGGACTGAAAGCAGAAGACAAAGTTCGTATGAGCAAGGACGCCTGGATGGCCGGTGGCGGCGCGTCGGAAGACGACCTGGGTCATGACGGACAGCAGTTACTGGCTCGTATCCGTGCCGCTGGCAGGGACGGCCTGGAAGCCGAGAAGGAAAAGATCGTCGGTGGTCAGAAACTGCTTCGGAACCTGGTAAGACTCGGTTTTGTCGTCGCACTGGAAGGCAAGATTTATTACGCGACAGAACTCTACGAGCAACTGCTGCGGGATATTCTGGCGGGTCTGACCGAAGGTGAACGATTCGGCATCAACCTGGCCCGTGAACGCACCGGGCTCAGCCGCAAATACATGATTCCCCTGTTGAACAAAATGGAACTGGATCGCTGGGTCCGCCGGGACGACAACGACCGTATCGTACTCAAACTGCCTGATGCTCAGGACAAGGCGGCTTAACCATGGCAAAACAACTGCTGATTATCAGCAACAATCCCAAGGTGGCGTCCGATTTTGCGACGCTGAACCAGCAGGCCTGTGACAGTTATGAGCAGGTGCTGCACCAGGTTCGCAACCGGATACACGCCGGCGCCCGTTTGCTGACCCACCCGCTGGCGGGCAGTGTGAAACCCGGCGAGTCGCCCTACCGGTCAGTGGCGATTGATGACATTGAAGGCCCGCTGGAAATGCGGTCGCTGGAAGTGATTGAAAGCGCCATTGACCGTTTCAATACGATGACGGCAACACCACGGAACCGGCATTACGATGACAGAACGCTGGGGGATTTCCAGCTGATTGATTACCAGCTTCTGAAGTCTGGTCTGGAAGCTATTGATCCTGCCCTGGTGAGAGTGTGACGTATGAGTGACAACAACGCCGATCTCCGTCCGGTCCGGGCGGATGAAACCACGGAGCAGGTGCGCCTGACCCGCTACTCCCATGGCGGTGGCTGAGGCTGCAAAATTTCTCCCAGGGTCCTGGGAACGATGCTTGAAGGGTTGTCCGATAATAGCGGACATCCGTCGTTGCTGGTGGGCAACGATACTGCGGACGATGCCGCAGTTTATGCGCTGGATAACGGTGAAGCCATTATCAGCACCACTGATTTTTTCATGCCGATAGTCGATGATCCCTACGACTTCGGACGAATAGCGGCTGCCAATGCCATCAGCGATGTGTACGCGATGGGCGGGACACCGATGATGGCACTTGCAATTCTGGGTTGGCCAATCAATACGTTGGCACCTGAAGTAGCTCGTGACGTCTTGCGCGGCGGCCGTGATGCGTGTCGTGAGGCCGGTATGCCCCTTGCAGGCGGACACAGTATTGATGCGCCGGAGCCAATCTTTGGTTTATCCGTGAATGGTCGTGTACCGGTTGACCGCCTGAAGCGCAATAGTGGCGCGAAAGCCGGTGATCGACTGTACCTGACCAAGCCATTGGGTATCGGTATTCTGTCAACGGCGATCAAGAAAGGGCATTGCCTGCCAGAGCATGAACGTCTGGTGACGGAAACCATGTGCCGACTGAACAAGCCGGGTGCAGCGTTTGCGGCGCTGGCGGGTATCACAGCCATGACCGATGTCACCGGCTTTGGTCTGCTTGGGCATCTGCTGGAAATGTGCGAAGGCAGCGGTTTGGGCGCAGTCGTCTATCGGGATGCCGTGCCATTACTGCCGGATGTGGATCGCTATCTTGAGCTGGGGTGTGCGCCGGGTGGCAGTCAGCGCAACTACGACAGTTATGGTGAGCGTATTGCACCGATCACGGAAAGGGATATCCAAATCCTGTTGGACCCACAAACCAGTGGTGGTCTGTTGGTGGCGGTCAGACCGGATGCAGAGCAGGCATTTCTGGCTACGGCTCGTGAGGAAGGGCTTGTCCTGGAAGCAATCGGTCATTTCCATGATGACCCATCATCGGCTGCTATTACTCTCCGTTAATCGGACTTTATCTGATCGATGAACAACCTGCTTTATTCTGAGCAGGTTGTTTATTCGTTCTCTATCCACTCACTCAGACATTCGATCATCCGGCTGCACCGCTATTTTTTGGGGACGGATGATGTTGATTCAACAGTGACCTGAACAGCTGTATAAACTGCTTGAGCACGAGCGTATCTGGCTGTTTCCTGGCCGTTACCAGATCAAAGGTTGAATAGCGGACACAGGTGTCGGAATGCAGCACTTTCAAGTCGCCATTCTCCAGCCATTTTCGTGCATAGTGTTCAGGTAGAAAGCCGATATAGCTACCGGTCAGAATTAATGTCACCAGCGCTTCAATATTATTGGCATAGGCATTTCGGGTGCCATTGCCGATGTACTTTTGGTCATTGTCGTACATATAGCTGCGCAGGACAGCCGGACATTCCGCCAAATCATAGAGTGATGGTGTCGCATGGTAAAACGGATGACTGCTGGCGCAGTAGAGGCAATGTTTTTCCCGGTAGAGTGGCGTATGGTTCAATCCGCTATGGGCGACAGGAAAGAGGCCGATAGCGAGGTGGAGTTTTCCCTGAATGACATCTGCGATCAGATGCTCAGGCGAATCCACGGTAATATGGATGTTAACGTCACCGCCGAGCTTTCTGAATTCCCGAATTGCGGTTGTTAGCGGCATACTCCGATCAGTGATGGTGTTATCGACGACACCGATGCTGAGATCGCCTGACAATACATGGGTGATCGTACCCACTTCCTGCCGAAAGGTTTCCACAGCAGCCAGCAGCCGTTCAGTTGCACTGAATACCGCATTTCCTTCCCTGGTAAGAGAAAATCCTCCCCGGCCCCGCTGGCAGAGCACCAGTCCCAGACGCTCTTCGAGTTGGCTCATCTGGTGACTGATGGTTGACTGGCTCATGTTCAACTGGTTCTGGGCCGACGAAAATCCACCACAACGGACAATGGCCATGAACAGCCGCAGCAGTTTGATATCGACATCATAGATCTGTTGCAAATGGGACATAGCCGGTGCTTGCCGTACATTGTTGTTTATCTACGCCCTTATACCACTTCCCTGTGTTTCCCCTGTCTGTATTACATCAATAAAGCGGGTTCTCAGATTGAATATTTCGACAGGTTATATCCAGCCCTTTTCGAATGGGCAGGCCTTATTGGTTGAAGGGGGTTGCTTATGAGCCTATCTGTTGCTTCCAGTTGGCTTGGCATCATCTTTTGTTATTTGTGTAGCAATTTTCATAGCGATGAGAAGTAGTATCCCAGATTAATGCCTCGCATTTCCGGTGTGGGGAGAGCTCTCTGGCATGATGAACTATCTTGAATAAATCGGGGTACTGATAATACCAGGCAATTTTCAGGGATGATCAAGCTCAACTGGCCGTTCCCGCGGGCGCTGGCGATTACGGGGAAATTCTCACTGTTAACCGGCATTTCTGTCGCGATGGCAGCAATGGCTGTTGAGTTACTGTTGTTTCGTGGTTCGTCCCATATCCTGTTTGAACAGGCGGAGTCTCACCTGACCACCGAAGCCAATATTGCGGGCATGATGCTGGTTGAGGAGATTGATAACCTGAGCAGTGATGCCGTCTTTCTCAGTAACCTGCATGCTGTGTTGGCCGTATTGGAAAAGACCTCTACAAGCTCACCCCAGGGAATTGAGGCTGGTCATGATAAAACGCACCTGATTGATTTGCTGGTTCATTTCATACGTTCAAGGCCGAATTATGCCAAGGTTCGACTGATCGGCGTCAAAAATGGTGGTGAGGAGGTTGTCTCAATTGAACGGCATGATAGTGGTGTTTATATGATGCCTGATTACGAACTGCAAAATAAACGGCACCGATCTTTTTACCAGCATTCGCTGACGCTTGAGCAAGACGATGTGTACCTCTCTGATATCACCCTCAACCGAGAGTATGGGGATGTATCACGGCCCTTTGCGCCTGTGATGCGTGCGTCCAGTCCTGTTTATATCAATGGGGAACTCTATGGGCTGGTTGTTATCAGCATGGCGTTCAAGCCTGCTTTTCAGCGTATTATCGCGTCGTCACCGGAGAATTCGTCGATGTATCTGACAAACTCCCGGGGCGATATCCTGCTCAATCCAGATGGTTCGCTGAATTTTGCTTTTGAGTTTGACGAGCAGTCGACAATCACCGAGCGGGTGCCTGAATCACTCTGGCTGGCTGAACCGCCGGCAGCAGGAGGGCTGCATCATTTTGAAGACAATGGTGCAACCTGGGTGTTTCAAATGGTTCGAGCCCAGTTTGACCCTCGTAACAGCGACCGTTTTCTTGGCATTTTTCTCCTTGCCTCAGAACAAGAAGTATTGGAAGAAAGTATCGGTTTGCTCAACAGGAATTTGGTTTATTTGGCCTTGCTGGTTCTTGCCTGCATGGCCATTGTTGGTGCCTGGACACGGCGCATTCTGAATCCATTGAAGGATGTGATCAAGGCATCGAATGCCCTGGCCAATGGCGATAACTCCGTTTCATTGCCTGAACAGCGGCGTGATGAAATCGGCGATCTGGCCCGGGCCTTTGAAGCCATGCGCCGGGAACTCAAGAAAAAAGAATTTGCCATTCTTCAGAACCAGACCAAGGCGATGTTGTCAGCCAAGAAGGCGGCGCTGGGTGATATGGCCAGTGGCATGGCCCATGAAATCAACAGTCCGATTCAGGCTATTCAGCTAAGCACTGAACGATTAACCCGAAAGATGGAGAAAGGAACGCTGACTGAAAAGGATATTGTGTCACTGAAGAAGATTGCATCATCGGTTAGCCGGGTATCCGGTATTATTAACAGTCTCAGTAAAATCTCCCGCAACAGTCACAATGAGGATTTTCAACACTGCCAGGTTGCCGTTTTTATTACTGATGCTTCTGATCTGGTAGAGGAAAAATGCAAGGTCAACGGCATTGATTTCTTTGTGGAATATCTGGAAGGATCCGACAAGGTTGCTATTGACTGTCAGCGGTTGCACCTGTCCCAGGTGATAGTCAATCTGTTGAATAACGCCTGTGATGCCGTCAGTGAAAGCGAAGAAAAATGGATTCATATTGAGATTAGTCAATCCAGGAAGCAGGTTATTATCCGGGTGATGGACTCTGGTCCCGGTATTCCCGCCAAGATTCGGGAACGTATATTTGATCCCATGTATACCACCAAGGAAATTGGCAAAGGCACCGGTCTGGGACTCAGTATCTCCCAGACGATTATCCGCGGTCACGGTGGCATCCTCCGTGTGGATACCCAATGCCCCAATACCTGTTTCATCCTGACGTTGAATAAGGAGCATAACAATGACCAAGGCGCTACTGGTAGTTGATGATGTAAGTGAACTCCGTGAAGAGTTGGCACTCTGCCTGGAAGATGAAGGCTACCGGGTGTTTCAGGCTGAAAACGGTGTTGAAGCACTGAAAGTGATGGATCAACAGGATGACGTCAGTGTTGTGATTACTGATATCCTGATGCCTAAAATGGATGGCATGGAGTTATGCGCGGAAATACGGAAAAGCCGGCCCGGAGTGAAGATCGTGGCGATATCAGGCGGCGGCAAGGTATCCGAGGAAAACCATAATCTGGTCGTCTCTTATCTGCGTAAAGCGCAGCGTGAAGGGGCTGATGTCATCCTGGAAAAGCCATTCGCTTTGGATGATTTGTTGAATGTGCTTTGATTGAGGTGAGTGGACGTGCCGCTTACATTGTTTGGTTTGATCTCGCTAAAGAGAATGATTGCCGGAGGGATCAAGGCGAGAAGAGTTCCCGCCTTCCGTATAACGTCGTGAGTTTTTTATATTTCTGTTAATCAGTCAGTGACATCCAGGCTACGCAAATAATCATCGTAGCTGCCATGGAAGTCAGTAATCCCATTTTCCGAAATCTCAATAATCCTCGTCGCCAGAGAGGACACAAACTGTCGGTCATGGCTGACGAAGATCAGTGTACCTTCATAATTCTCCAACGCCAGGTTCAGTGCTTCGATGGATTCCATGTCCATGTGGTTGGTGGGTTCGTCCATCAGCAGGATATTGGGCTGCTGCATCATCAGTTTGCCGAACAGCATCCGTCCCTGTTCACCACCGGAAATGACGCGGGTAGATTTCTTGATGTCATTCTGGGAGAACAGCATCCGGCCCAGGAAGCTACGGGTGAACTGCTCATCGTTACCGGCGGGCTTCCATTGGTCCATCCAGTCGTACAGGTTCATGTCGGTTTCAAAGTCCGCGCTGTGATCCTGGGCGTAGTAACCGATGTTGGCGTTTTCTGACCATTTCACTTCGCCTGATTTCGGTGCCATGGCACCTGCCAGCGTATTCATGAAGGTACTTTTGCCGATACCGTTCTGACCAATCACGGCAATACGCTCGCCGACGTCTACCAACAATTTGACGCCGGAGAACAGCAGTTCGTCGCCATACCCCTGGGAGAGGTTGGTAACTTCCAGCGCCTGGCGGAACAGTTTTTTCTCCTGCTCAAACCGGATAAACGGACTCTGTCGGCTGGAGGGCTTGATTTCATCCAGCTTGATCTTGTCGATCTGGCGGGCACGGGAGGTTGCCTGCTTCGCCTTGGAGGCATTGGCAGAAAAGCGGCTGACAAAGGACTGCAGTTCCGCGATCTGGGCTTTCTTGCGGGCATTGTCAGCCTGCAGACGTTCGCGGGCCTGGGTGGCGGCGGTCATGTATTCGTCATAGGTGCCGGGGTAGACGCGCAGTTCGCCGTAATCCAGGTCGGCCATATGGGTGCACACACTGTTCAGGAAGTGACGGTCGTGGGAGATGATGATCATGGTGCAGTCGCGCTGGCTCAACACGCCTTCAAGCCAGCGAATGGCGTTGATATCCAGGTTGTTGGTCGGTTCGTCCAGCAGCATGATGTCCGGATCTGCAAACAGCACCTGTGCCAGCAGTACACGCAGTTTCCAACCGGGTGCAACGGCACTCATCAAACCGAAATGCTGTTCGGTGGGAATGCCGACTCCCAGTAACAGTTCACCGGCCCGGGCTTCGGCAGAGTAACCGTCCATTTCCGCGAATTGGACTTCGAGGTCGGCCACGCGCATGCCGTCTTCTTCGGTCATCTCCGGCAGAGAATAGATACGGTCACGTTCCTGCTTGACCTTCCAGAGTTCCGCATGCCCCATGATGACCGTATCAATCACGGTGTGCTGTTCGTAGGCAAACTGGTCCTGGTTCAGCTTGGCGACGCGATCATTCGGATCCTTGCTGATCGTACCGGAAGAGGGCTCCAGTTCACGGCTCAGGATTTTCATCAGCGTGGATTTACCGCAGCCGTTGGCGCCAATCAGGCCGTAGCGGTTGCCGTCACCAAACTTGACGGAGATGTCTTCGAACAGGGGCTTGTCCCCGAACTGCATGGTGATATTGGCGGTGGTAATCAATGTGTCGTCCCGGTTCCGGTCAGCAGGTAAAAAAGGGTTTGCAGACTACAGGGCTGAACCCCGTTCAACAATTGTTATTTTTGCTGCAATTTTTTTAACTGTAGAGCCTGGGAATGAACATAACAAACGGGACAGTCAGACTGACAAGATATTCTTGTCAGTCTGGCAGGGTGTGAATAACCAAGAAGATTCGATGATTTTTTCAGGTTTAGAAAATCAGATCACCAGTTCTCCGACGTTTAATAGATAGAGTGCAGAGATCCCTAACACGATAACCAAAACCGCACCGGTAGTTTCCAGTGGTGAGGAAAACAGTTTTTCTCCCCGTTCATGGCGTGCTTTCAGATAAAACGGTGCACCCACCATATAAAGGACCATTGAAAGCAGGAGGAATTCCATACCGCCGGCGTAAATCAACCAGGCGCCATACAGCGTTCCCAGTGCCGTTAAACCCGTCAACGTGATGGAACGGACTTCAGCCTTGAGCGCCAGTTTTAAACCGAAGGCTGCACAGAGCAGGTAAGGAATCAACGCCATGGATGAGGCCAGCTGAATCAGCAGGTTGTAACCGGCACCGTTGAAGTGGTTAATAATCAGGAACAGTGAAATCAGGGAATTGGTCAGCCACATCGCATTAGCGGGGGTGCCATGGCTGTTCAGGCGGCCAAAAAAGGCTGGCGCCGTATTCTGTTTTCCCCGTGCCGCGAGATACAGCATTTCAGACGAAATCATACTCCAGGCCAACAATGCACCACTGACGGATATGATAAGACCCAGGTTGATCAGTACACCGCCCCACGGACCTACAGCCCGTTCCATGACAGCTGCCATAGAAGGGTTGCGCATGGTGGCCAGTTCGGCCTGAGGCACAACGCCGAGGGACAATACTGAAACACAGACCAGCAGCGAGATGGTAATGAAAAAGCCCAATAGTGTCGCCTGGCTGACAACCTTCATGTTGCGTGCACGGCTGGCATAGACCGTCGCACATTCAATGCCCAGGAATACCCAGACGGTATACAGCATGGTGTTCTTGACCTGGTCGGTAATGCTGCCGAGGGCTTCGTGACCCCAGAAATCCATTTGGAATGTTTCTACCTTGAACGCCAGCATGACACACAGGACAAATAAACAGATCGGCACAATCTTGGCCAGCGTCACGATGATGTTGAGAATGGCCGCTGATCGAATGCCTCGCAGAACAAAGCTATGCAGTGTCCAGAGAACGGCAAGCCCGCACAGCATCGCCGGCAGTGTGCTGCCTTCACCAAAGAAACCCAGTGATGAGAAGGAGCCGAGTGCGCTGAACAACAGCACCAGGTATCCGACATTGCCCACCCAGACAGAGATCCAGTAGCCCCAGGCGGCGTTGAAACCCAGGTAATCACCAAAGCCGGTGCGTGCATAACCGTAAACACCGTCGTTAATATCGGGACGGTTCAGGGAAAGCCATTGAAAGATACGCGTCAGTGCCAGCATACCGATAAAGGTAACGACCCACGCAATCAGGATAGGGCCGGCGCCGGCGCCTTCTGCCATGTTCTGTGGCAGGCTGAAAATGCCGCTGCCGACCACTGCGCCGACCACCAGGGCGGTCATGGCGACAACGCCCAGTTTTTTCTCATGCCCCTGCGTCATTGTGTACTCCGTGTCTGCCTTTGGGTAAGGGCGGGAACAGGGATGCATGGGCATCCCTGTTGTGGCTGTGAACCATCAGAGATGATTCAGAAACGCAGAGACATGCAGCTAACGCCGCCGTCTACCTTGCGGTATTCGGAGGTGTCCAGTTCAATGACTTCGTATCCCAATGCGGCAATCTTGTCGCGGGTGTTGGGGTAGCCGGAGGGCATGATGACCTTGCCGTTGACCCAGATGCAGTTGGCGGCGTAGGACTCCTCGACCGGTACCTCGATGATGTTGTATTTCTGGAATTCGGGCTTGGTGACAAACTCGCCAGCGGCCAGCAGGTTGTTGTTTTCCAGGTAAGCCAGGCCGGTTTTGAGGTGCAGTACTTCTTCGAGCGTGACGATAGAACCGGTCATGCCATATTTTTCCAAAATGGCAATCAGCTGTTGCGCCCCTTCTTCATTGGTGCGTGCGGACTTGCCAATGTAGTAATGGCTGCCGACCATCATCACATCGCCGGCATCCAGCGTGCCGGGCTCAACGATACGTTCAACATTCTTGTAAAAACGGTGCAGAACCGGGGCGATCAGTTCGGCTTCCTGACGACGGCTGTCTGCGCCCGGGCGGGTGACGATGGCGCAGTGCGGTGTACAGAGCGCCGGGTCTTCAACAAAGACTGAATCAGGAAAGTCTTCAGCCGGGGGGAGGATGGTGATGTCGACGCCGCAGGTTTGCAGGGCTCGGATATAGGTGTTGTGCTGCTCCAGCGCCTTGGCGTAATCGGGCTTGCCCAGGTTAGCTTCACTCAGGCCGTCAACCAGTGCACGACAGGGGGTACGGGCGATGATGTGCTTGAACATGAACTGCTACCTTTTTCGTCTTTATATCTACGCTTCTTCCCCTAACAACATGCGTGCCAAGCTGGTGCCAGTTACTGTTGATGCAGATCATGAAAAAGGTGCTGTTTATTCGGTTTTTCGCTGTTTCTTCTGGAGGATGGGTAAGCTTTCAGCGATGATTGCCAGCGGTTTTGTCCGTTTTTCGACGGGCGTCGAAAATACGACAGATGAAGTTACTTGCTGATACAGGGTGTTGATCAAGACCTGTCGAAAAAACGATAAAGGGGGATGGGTGGAAGAGCTGAACTGGCTGGTTCTGAGCATGAAGCATGTTCTGGATTCATTGGCACAACCGGTCACTATTGTCGATCGGGACGGGTATTTTGTGTATTACAACCGGGCGAGTGCGCGAATGGATGGCGTCGATCCGGACAATATCCTGGGCCACCATATCCTTGAGGTCAGTCCCTGGTTGCAGATGGAAGACAGCACGTTATTGCGTTGTCTGTCAGAGCAGTCCCGTTTTACCGATCATTACCAGGCATACAATGGTGTGGCCGGAGAGCAGTTGCACTATATGCACAGTGCAATGCCGCTGTATGGGCGAAGTGGTGACATTATCGGCGCCATTGAAATCGGTCGTGTATTGACCGCTGGTCCTGACAAAAACAACAAACAACGTGAAATCCCGGAGATTATCAGTGACGACCCGGCCATGCGTCGGCAGATCGAGGCGGTGGATATTTATGGCGCCAGTGAATTGCCCGTACTGATTTACGGCGAGACGGGTACCGGCAAGGAACTGTTTGCCCGCCGGGCCCATGCCATGAGTCCACGGGCGGGGCGATCCATGCTCTGCCTGAACTGTGCGGCGATTCCTGAAAACCTGCTCGAAAGTACGCTCTTTGGTACGACTCGCGGTGCCTTTACCGGCGCAGAAAACCGCAAGGGGTTGTTGGCCTTGGCGGATGGTGGCGCACTGTTCCTGGACGAACTGAATTCCATGCCCATCACCCTGCAAAGCAAGTTGCTACGGGTTTTGCAGGATGGCTATTACCGACCGCTTGGAAGCCAGGAACCGTTGAAAGCGGATATCCGCCTGATTACCGCCATGAACCAGCCCCCTTTTGATGCGGTACGGGACGGCAACCTTCGGGAAGACCTTTATTACCGGATCAGCGTCGGGTTTATCGTAATACCACCCCTGCGTGATCGAATGAACGACATTGGTATTATTGCCCGGCGTTTTGTTTCCCGTTATGGGCCCTCCTTGAACCCAGCGGTGACACACTTGGGGGAAACCGCGATCCAACAACTGGAACAGCATGACTGGCCAGGCAATGTGCGTGAGCTGGAAAATGTCATCCGCCGTAGTCTGTTGCTGGCGGGGCATGACGCCACCATGGAAACCGTCACCCTGATGCCGGACAGTCTGTCTGACCTGGCATCCGGACTGGATAACCGCGGTGCGTTACCGTTACCTGCTGCAAAACCGTTGCGGGAAAGTCTGGCCAGTTATGAAACCCACCTGATCCGTACAGCGGTAAAACGGCACAACCACAACCTGTCTGCGGTTGCCCGTGAACTGGCTTTACCACGAACCACATTACTGTCGCGTATGCAGAAGCTGGGTATTATCCGTGAGGAGCAGGCCCAGGCTTCGTAGTGCCCGTGACTTTGGCTGGTCTCTGCATCCCTGTCTATGCTCATAGTTGTACTTTCGAACCAGTATTACGTTGAGAGACAGGGATTGTCATCATGGGTGCAGGCACAGTTGTCGCGATAGGTTCTCTTCATCATGTTTCCGGCAATGTTGGCGCCATGGCGGCGGACGGTTCAATACGACAGCTGTCTATAGGTGACCGGGTTTACAATGATGAAACACTGGTTGCCCTGCAGGATGGTTTTGCCCATCTTGATCTGGTCAATGGCGATACTGTTGAAATCCTTGCCGGTCAGCAGCTGGAACTGGCTGAGCTATGGCAACAGCTTGCTTTGTCGGTTGAACAACTGATTGCTGATGGCGTCGATCCTTCTTTGCTATTTCCCCCTCCGCTCGCGGGTACGCCATCAAACCGTGAAGTACCATTGGAATCTCCCCAAAATGATCTGCTACCCGTTAGTCGTTTTAATCGTCTGACGGATACAGAATCTCCGTTTGCATTGGCGGATGAATTGCCTTTCGTTGAGCCGATGCCGACATCAAGTAGTGAATATGAGGTAGCAGGGAATGATGAGTTACTGGCGGCAAGGCCTTTTCAAGAGGAGAGCCGTTTCAGTTTTTCAACGTTCACTGACGTGAATCAGGCTGAGGCCAGCGTCAATCAATGGATTGCCGTCGATGATGTTGGCCTGTTATCGGAAAGTAATGAACTGGTTATCGATGTATTAGCAAATGACAGAGGGCAGAGCAGTGAGCCCCCTTCTCTGATAATTGAACGAGCCATAATTGTTGATCCGCAGACTGGGGCGGAAATTGCAACGGGCAGGGGTACGATCTCGATTGTCGATAATCGTCTCTCTTACTCGACGGGAAATGATTTCAACCTGAAGGCGGGTGAAACCGAGACTGTCACTGTCCAATATCAGGCCTCGGATAATCAGGGTAATACCCATAATGCAAATGTCATTATTACGGTCGAGGACAGGACACCCCAGCCACAGTCATACGACGTTGGCATTAATGACAGTGCCACAGAAAAACTCAACCTGACATTGATGCTCGATTTATCGGAACCTATGGGCTGGCCGTCTACAGAAGACGCGGGTAAGACCGGTCTGGAACTTATTCAGGAGGCATTGGCAAACCTGCTGAACCATTATCAGTTTGTGGCTGATCTGGCTATTCAGGTTGTGACGTTCAGTGGTGGCAATTACCAGTCATATGGCTGGCATACGGGGGACGATGCGATATTGCAGACCCTGAATACCATTAATGCGTTTTCTGACCCTCAAGGTGGTACCTACTACAAAGGTGCCCTGCAGGAGGCCGAGGAGGGTGTTATCTCCGGTTTAGAGAATGGTCAGATTGATCCTGCTGACAATCATGCGATGTACTTTATTACTGCGGGGGAACCTTCCCGTAGTACCGGCAGACCCGATCAGGCCGCATGGGAAACCTTTCTGCAGAATCACAGTGTCAACGACGTTCATGCAATCGGTATCATGACAAGAGAGCCTGGTGAGCTGGCCTCGGGTCCTGATCTGGACTATCTGGAACAGATCGCCTTTCCCGGTAGTGCTCAAATACTGGATGAAAATACGTCTGATACGCTGTCAGACGCACTCATAGAGTCTGTACCGCAGCAACTCGCAACAGGCGATCTGGTTGGCCCTGATATTGGCGGTGATGGACTGGTCACAGTCTACAGTGTTGATCTTCGTGACGGGGCGGGGGAACAGCTGATGAACACCCATCCTCAGGCACCCTTTACACAGTTCAAAGTACAGGCATCACCGGACATCACGGCGGGTTGGCTTACGGTGAATTACCTGACCGGTGAATATGTATTTCGGCCAGCCGATGTGGAGGGCGCGATTGATCTGACGTTTGAGTTTACTGTTGAGGATTCAGACGGCAGTCGTGTTAGCAGCAGTGTAGAAGTAGCCGTCACCGATAGTGGGGAAGTGTTTACTCATATGGCTGCTGAAGACCTGAATCGCATCACAGACAGAAATGGCACGCAATCCGGTACATCAGAGAATGATTATTTCAAAGATGGTGGCAATGTGGATGATGATTTTGCCGCAGGCGGTGGCAATGATCTGGTCGTTGATTACGATGCCCACAGCAATATGTTTTCCGGTGAAGCCGGTGATGACACGTTGATTGGCGGTGGTGGTGATGACCAGCTGTATGGCGGTGAGGATCGCGATCTTCTAATGGGTGGTCGTGACCATGACACACTGGATGGTGGTAGTGGGAATGATGTTCTGATAGGTGGTCAGGGCGATGATGTGATGACCGGTGGTGCAGGACAGGATGATTTCCGGTTCAGCCTGACCGATCTCGTCGAGGAAGATCGCTATCAACTGGACCGTATTCTGGATTTTACCCTGGGCCAGCCAGCCGTTTCCGGCAGCGATGCTGACAGGCTGGATTTCTCAGAACTTCTGGACTTTTCTAACGGCATTGATCTGGACCCCATCGATTTGCTTCAGTCCCTGAAGGGGCAGGGCGTCACGGCTGTTATTGATAGTGAACAGCAACAAACCACCGTGCAGGTGAGTGCACAAGCGGAAGGCGAAACCCATCAGCTGGTGGTGCAGTTTCAGGGACTGGATGAAAACCACTGGTCTGACCAGAACAGGGATAACCTGTTAAACGGCGATGATGTGTTATTACAGCTGATCACGAATGGGCAATTGATCGTATAGCCCAGACAGATGCTACTTGGAAGCTCAGTTGCAACGCAGGAGGCGGAGATGATGCAACGCGCCAAAATCAGGGAATGGTTACTGGCGGTCACCTTGGCAGGTTATGCCAGCAATATTGCGGCGATGACGTTGCAGGAAGCCGTCGCAGAAGCATTACGGGACAACCCTGAGCTTCGTATGGCTATGGCCGTGGCTGACGCACGGCGCGAATCGGTTCAGGAAGCCGGTGCCGGTTACCTGCCCACCCTCGATCTCAATGCGTCGGTTGGTTACGAAAACAGTCGTAATACAACGACGGTTGCCGCTTATAGCAATGGCAGTGCTAATGATAAGTCGCAGGTGCGTACCCGACGGGAAGCTTCATTGGTCGCCCGACAGATGTTGTTTGACGGTTTTGCGACACAAGGGGATGTCAGTCAACAGCGTGCCCGGCAACAGGCGGCAGAACAGCAGGTTTGTGTTGCGGCAGAGAATCTGGGCCTTGAAGTGGCGGAGGTTTACCTTAACGTACTTAAGGCGCAAACCCTGCGTGATCATGCGAAGAACAATCTTAATGAACACCTGAGGCTGGTGGCCCTGATCCGGAAGCAAGGCGAGAAGGGCGTCAGTAACGATGCCGATCTGGCCCAGGCGGAGGGGCGGTTGATGTTAGCCCAGGCTGACCGGATTGGCGCAGAGGCCGCACTAAGAAATGCGCGAACTCGTTACCATAAAACGGTTGGTGCCTTACCGGATGCCTTTGTCCGGCCGGTTCAGAGCGCAGGGTTGCCTGCCGGGCAGGAGATGGCGGTTGAACAACTGATGACTGGTCACCCGTCGCTTGCCGCGGCCGATGCTGAGATTCGGGCGGCGGAAGCCGTTTATGATGCGAGCAAAAGCGGCTATATGCCTGAACTGGATGTCACTCTGGGAACGTCCTGGGCCAGGGACAGGGATGGTGTCAAAGGCACCGAATACGATGAGTCAGCACTGTTAAATATTCGCTATAACCTGTTCAATGGCGGAGCAGACACCGCCCGGCGACAGCAGGCCAGTCATGAGGTCAGTGAGGCCATTGAAAGCAGACAACACCAGATTGAAGACATGGAAGAAGCTGTCCGATTGGCTTGGGTGGCGGTTGAGTTTGGCCGTACCCGACTCAAACCGCTGAAGAACCATGTTTTGTTGGCTGATCGTTCGCGCAGCCTGTACGAAAAGCAGTTTCTGGTGGGTAAACGCACACTGATTGATTTACTGGACAGTCAACAGGAAAGTTTCGCGGCCCAGAACCGGCATACAACGGCAGATCATGATCTGATGATTGATCATTATCGTTTGCTGCACAGCACGGGGCGGCTGTTGTCCGCTTTGCAGACTCGCCTAGCAGGAAACTGGCCTTGTGCCGGTTCGGTTATTCAGCAGGAAGCTAACGGTAGCGATGAAACAAATCCGGCAGCATCTGCTGAATATCACGAAGGTGAAATACAGGTGGCTAACGCGTTATCAGAACAGCGTGGCAATCAATGAACCTGCTATCGTGAACAACACGTTGGCCAGTGCATAGGTGCCCACATAGCCCAGCGAGGGAATGGAACTGCGGGACATATCGTTGACTGTCTCCATAGCCGGTGCACAGGTGCGGGCGCCGGTGATGGCGCCGAGCAGCAGGGCAGGGTTCATGTTCAGCACATAACGGCCAAAGATATACGACAAAATAACAGGCACCGTGCTGACCACCAGGCCGGATGCAATGATCATTGGCCCCACCTGGGCCATGTATTCCAAAATACCCCGCCCCGCATTCAAACCAATGCCGACCATGAAAACCAGCAACCCAAGGTCTTTTAACAGACGCAACGCTGCTTCCGGCACGTGGCCAATGGTGGGGTGCATGGCGCGGAGATAACCCATCATGATCCCGGAAATCAGCAGGCCGGTGGCATTACCAATCGTAAAGTCATAGTTGTTGAAGCGCAGTGTGATTTGCCCGATCAGCAGACCAATAGCCAGAAAGGTGGAAAAGGCGACCAGGTCAGTCACACGACTGTGGATACTGACAAAACCAATCTTGTCGGCCTGGGCGGCCACCCGGCGTTTTTCGCCACTGACACGCAGCACATCCCCTTTGTTCAGCAGAATATCCCGCTCAACCGGCATTTCTATCTGGGAACGGGTAATCCGGTTAAGAAAACAGCCGGCTTCGGTCAGATTCAGGTCGCTGAGATGCTTGCCGACCAGCTGGTCGTTTTTGACCACGATATCCTCGGTGACAATCTGCATATCAAGCAGATCCCGGTCGAAGACTTCGTTGCCTTCTCGAAACAACGGGTCGAGCAGGGCATGACTGTCCGGGTAACCCAGCAGGGCGATCTCGTCACCTTTCTGCAGCATGGCATCGCCGGCCGGTTCGGCCAGAATCCCCTTGCGCCGGATTCTTTCGATATAACAGCCAGTACGACGATAGATGCCGACTTCCCGCAGGTTCTGGCCCGCAAAGGCGGCCGCGAGATCTTTGCTGACGCGGTAAGCGCGAATAATGGGCAGATAGGTTTTCTGGTTTTCGCTGTCGTCTATTCCCCGTTCACGGGCGATAGTGCTGGCGGCATCGGGCAGATCAACACGGGCGATGCGCGGCAGGTAACGAACCACCAACATTAAACCGACCAGGCCGACCAGGTAGGTCAGTGCATAGCCGATGCTCATATTGTCCTGCAGCGTACTGAGCTGGCTAACCACGTCTGGATTGCTAAGGCTTTTGAGGGCTTCCTGTGCACCGACCAGCGCGGGGGTAGACGTCAGTGAGCCGGCTAGCAGACCGGCGGTGAGGCCTTTGTCAAAATCAAACAGTTGCGACATCAGCAGGGTCAGGCCGAAGGCGGTACCGGTGAGAAACAGGGCCAGTGACGCATAGTACTTGCCGTCCCGCAGGAAGACGCTGAAAAAGTGTGGCCCGGCTTCAATCCCGACACAGAAGATAAAGACCATGAAACCGACGCTTTCAATGCCCGGCGGCAGATAAAATCCCATTTCACCGAACGCCAGCGCGGTAGCCAAAACTCCGATTGTCGCCCCAAGCTTGAAAGTGCCAATCGACAGTTTGCCAATCAGCAAACCAATACCCAGGATAACAAACAGGAGTAGCTCAGAACTCTGGTTGAGGAGCGCCAGAAGGTCGATAGTCACGGCAGGGGTCCGGTCAGTGGCTCAAAAAAATTGCGACATGGTATGCCTGATAGGACGCCAATGCCATGCGGTAAATCACGACTGTAGTGGTTGACGATGCGGGAATGGATGAATCTGTTTTATACGACTATTTTCTGATACGTACCGGGTTGTTCAGGATGTTTGTCGTGAAATCTTTCTCTACTAATGCGCGTTGCCTTTTTTTTCTATTTTTCTTTTGTCTCCTGTCCCTTTTCAGTCAGGCAGATGGGCTCCAAGTCAAAAAACTTTTGGTGTTTGGTGACAGTCTCTCTGACAGTAATGGCACTTACTCCACCTGGAAGCTGCTGAATACCCTGAAGGGGAATACGGTGAATGGCCAGCCGATGATGAATCTGCAGCCATTCCTGAATAATGCACTGAAGCAGGATGTGCCAGGTTACGCGGAACTGACCCATCATGAGTGGTTGAGGGATGAGCTAACCAGCCTGGAAAAACATGCACTCGATGCCTTTCTGGATATGACCAAAACACTGCCAATCCCGATATTGCCTGATCCGCATTACTACCTGACCGGCATGTTTTCCGGCGGTACCGATTATAAAGGCGTCTGGCCACTTTACCTCTACCGGATGCTGGGCGCCGAACTGGATAACCGGGCCATGGCCGGCAGCTGGACGCTGTGCTCTACCCAGAAGATGGATCATCTGGGTGACCTGATGCATATCTGTAGCGGGCCGGAAAGTATGGCTGAGGAGTTTGTCTCCGGTAGCCTGGTGCCGCCGTGTGAAGGCCTGATCGTCAGTGCCTGGGCAGAACAGGCTGGCACGGTCGACAGTGATTCAACACTGGTTATCTTCTTCAACAGTGCCAACGACTACCTCAACCAATGGCCTGTTCCACAGCAGGTGGTGAACAAATACACGGCGGATATCACACGACTGATTCGGCTGGGTGCAAAGCATGTGGTGGTGATTAACCTGCCGGATATCAGTCTGACCCCCCGTTATCGTGAGGCACCAAAGCATCTTCAGGTGTGGATGGCGAATGCCATTGAAACCAATAACCGTGAGCTGACGCAGTCACTGGCCCAGTTGCGAACCCGTTATCCGGATGTTGCATTGATTGAGCTGGACGCTGCCGCCATGCTGAACCAGTTATTGGCCGGTGCATCCCAGCGAGGCATTGTCACGGATAAAGCCTGTCTGGACAGTACGCCCGGGTTGCCAACCGTTAACAGAAGTAAGGAGAGCGCAGAAGAATCCCTGGTGAACCATATCCTACAGAATCCGTCGCTGGCGGATGCTGCTCAGGTTGCCAGTGCTGCTGCGGATGGGCAGGGCATAGGCATGTGTTCAAATCCGGATGACCATTTCTTCTTTGATACCGTCCATCCCAGTGCCCATACCCATTATGAGATAGCGCTGTATGCCTGTGAATTGTTGCAGAAAAACGGTATTGCCTGTTCAACAACCGCCGCACAACCGCTGATCACTGCACCGGAGCCGATAGCGCGCTGGTTCTGACTGGATCAAGCCATCAAACAGGGCGTATGCCCTGTTTGATTTATGGCTGGCAGCGCGTGATGACTTCAAACGTCTGTTCATCCAGCACGTGCATGGACACAGTGACTTTGCCAAGTGCTCCCAGCGTATTCGCATGACTCCCGCCACAGGGAATTACCGCTTTGTTTTCCTGGCCAAGCTGGCACTCCCAATATCGACGGTCGGTCAGCGTTTTCCCTTCACAACGAACATGGATCTCACCCCCTTCTTCAAGCCAGGTCGCCAGCTGTTGGTTAACGGCTTTTTCAATGTCGTTTAAATCGGTGAACACATCCGCTGCATTCAGGCCTTTTTTCTTCAGCGATTTGCCGCAGCGATAACGGTCAGTGCTCTGGTACTCACTGATGGACGACAGAGTGATGGCCTGCTGATCAAAATCGATCTGCCCCAGGGCATCGTGTCGTCCTGGGTCTTTTCGCCAGTAACCCTGAAGGGCACGATTCAACGCCAGGGCGGCAATATGACAGGCGCTGTGGCCGCAATCCAGGGCATGGCGGTAGGGCGCATCCACCTGAAGCTGAACCGTTTTGCCGGTCAGATCCGGTGTGCCGTCAATCACATGCGCGACCACAAAGCTCCAGCCCTCAGCGCCTTTTTTGACCGGGATATCGGTATCCAGATAAAGCGTCTCATCTTCCAGGTTAATGGCGCCAGTGAGGCAGGATACGACAGGGTAAACCATACCGTCGCAGTGTATCTCACCGCGGTCGGCAGGCTGGTCCGGCCACTGGTAGTCGACAGGGTGAAATGGGGTGTTGTCTAGCAGGATTGCGCTCCGGTTGTCGTCCAGAGGGACGGTCTTCACTACGGTTCCCGTACTGCTGGTCTCCCCTTCGGGATAACGAATGATGGTGGCTTTGGGCAAGTGGGTGGTCATGAAATTACCTGATGTCGTTGAACTGACACTGTTTTGAGCGCCAGATATCCTTGAAATTGATGGAGACTCGAATACCTGTCCGCACACGTTGGGCACATGATCCAACGTTTCAGTGCGATTGACACTCAAAATATACCGTGTACTATAAAGTCTATAATATACATAAAAGTATTAAACTTGGTAGTTTGGAGATGTCAGATGTCCGTAGACAGACAAGCCATCGTGGCAAAGACCCAGGCTCTGCCGGATGCCGCTTTTTATGCGGATGGCCGGGTTGTGAAGACACCCTTGGTCTATTCAGAGCCGTTATCAAAGCTGACCGGCTGTAAGGTGTACCTCAAATGTGAAAATGCCCAGACCACTGGGAGCTTCAAAATCCGGGGGGCGGTCAGCGCCATGCTGCGGTTGAAGCCGGAGGATCGGGTCAAGGGCGTATTGACGGCGAGTTCCGGTAATCATGGCGCCGCCACGGCAACCGCCGCGACCGCGCTGGGCATCCCGGTAACGATTTATGTCCCGGAATCCATCAGCCCGACGAAAGAGCAGAAGATCCTGGCCACAGGCGCCAAGCTGGTAAAGGTGCCGGGCAGCAGTGACCAGGCTGAAAAAGTCGCGGCACGGGATGCCCGTGAACAAGGGCTTACCTACGTCAGCCCCTACAACCATTCTGATGTGATTGCCGGGCAGGGCACCATCGGGTGCGAAATCCTGTCTGACCTGCCCAGTGCGGAGGCCGTGTTTGTCAGTGTCGGCGGCGGTGGGCTGATCAGCGGTCTGGGCGCCAACATCCTTGCGGTGAAACCTGATGTTGAGATTGTCGGATGCTGGCCGGCCAATGCTCCGGCCATGCTGGAATGCATGCGGGCAGGCAAAGTCATTGAGGTGGAGGAGCAGGACACCCTGTCTGACGGTACCGCCGGGGGGATTGATGATGACGCCATCACCCTGCCCCTGTGTCAGGCCACTATTACGGAAACCCTGACTGTCTCTGAAGACGATATTGCCAATGCCATGCGTCTGGTGCATAGCGCTCACGGCTACGTGGTAGAAGGTGCGGCGGGGGTTGCCGTGGCCGGGTTGTTGCAGGCGAAGGCGCATTACCAGGGGAAAGCGGTTGTGGTGGTGCTGTGCGGGCAGAACATCACGGATGCCGTGTTCCAGGGTGTTATCAACAGCGGGGGAGAGCACCATGAAAATACTCACTAAAGCGGATATTGAAGCCAACCTGCCATCTCTGTCAGCACTGATGGCCGCCATTGCCGATGGTTACTGCGATTATGCCGGGGGGCAGTACGATATTCCCCCGGTGGGTTACCTGGCCTTGCCCCATGGTGAACTGCACCTGAAATATGGCCGGGCTTCCGCTTCGCCCTATGCGGTGATCAAGATTGCTGCGGGTAGTTATACGAACCCTGGCAAGGGGCTGCCGTCGTCTTCCGGCTGCCTGATGGTGCTGGATGTCGAGACCGGTTTCCCGCTGGCATTGTTGCAGGATGAAGGTCTGCTGACAGACCTGAGAACCTCGGCTGCGGGTGCCATGATGGCCAAACGGTTTGCGCCGGCGGCGAAAACCATGGGGATTGTCGGTTGTGGCATCCAGGGGTATTACCAGACACGCGATACCTGCCTGGCATTGGGTATCAACCAGGTGGTTGCCTTTGATCGTAAACCTGCATCGATTGCTGCTCTGGCTGAACGTCTGGCGCCTTACGATATCGCCGTCATTCCCGCGTCAGATATTAAATCCCTGTGCCAACAGGCGGACATCATCACAACCGTGACACCGAGTAAAGAAGCTTACCTGGATGCAGACTGGCTGAAGCCCGGTGCCCACATCAATGCCTTCGGTTGCGATTCCCTGGGTAAGCGGGAACTCTGTAGCAATGTGCTGGAACGTGCCGACCTGCTGCTGGTGGATAGTTATGCTCAATGCCGTGACCATGGCGAACTGCAATATGCTCAAGAGCAGGTTGCGGGAAGAGCAGTGCCTTTCGGTCAGGCTCTGGCTGAAGGTCGTGATGTTTCTGGTGCAGCGCTGACGGTCGCGGACTATACCGGTGTCGCAGTGCAGGACATCATCATCGCCACCCTGATATACGACGCCTGTATCGGTCATGTGTCGCCGTAATCAACGACAATGAGTCGTCAGAAAGTACCGCGGATGATGGTTAGCCTGCTGCCTTGCAACCCCGGGGGGATAGGGATAGTGTTCGGGCGTTGTCAAACGCACCGAGTGATAAGGGGGCAGGGCAGCAACAGGTTTATTGGAAAACGGCCGGCGTTTTCACCCAGTGTGATGGGTCGGTCTGTTTTCATTCATGACTCATAGTGAATCCATGCGTAAGAAAAAGACATCCGGCTCTGAGACCCTGTTACTGGAACGGTATGCGCCCGTGGCGGACGGTATCGCTGCCCTCTTTGCGGGCTATGTGGAAGTCGTCATCCATGACTACGCATCCCAGAAAGTGGTGCACATAGCCAACAACCTGTCGAAGCGGTCGCTGGGCGATGATTCCGCCCTGGATGATATTGCGCCTGAAGAGCCGGAAACCGTCATTGGCCCCTATGAGAAAATCGGCTGGGATGGTGGCAAGCAACGTTCCATCAGTATTGTGCTGCGTGACGACGATGGCCATACCATCGGTTTGCTTTGTATTAACATGAAACTGGATGTGTTTGAGCAAGCGAAGCAGGCATTCGACATTATCCTTTCTCATCCACAATTGGTGCCGCAGCCGGACAAACTGTTCCAGGATGACTGGCAGGAACGCATCAATACCTTCATCCATCACTGGTTGACGCGGCAGGGGCTGACAATGGCCAGACTCTCGCATCCACAAAAGCGGGCACTGGTGACAGATCTGTACAACAATGGTGCGTTCAAGGGGAAAAGTTCACAGAACTATGTGGCCAATGTCCTGAATATGGGGCGGGCGACAGTCTTCAAGTATTTGCGGGAACTCAAGGAAACTGAAAACGCTTGATTGAACAGTGGCTGTCTTGTTCTAAGGTGATGAACGCCGTTTTCAGACCATCTTCTCATCAAGCCTGTCGTATTTGATGAAACGCAGTGCTGATTGAAAGCATGATCGTCTCCGATGAAAACGACTGACTGCTTCTACTCAATCCTGTTTAGCCGTTATGCTGTATGGATTGACCGTTGATAATCAGGATGACCCTGGTAGTCAGCCAGTCAGAACCACATAACAAAACCAATGATTAAAAATCTGCGTCGTATGCCAGCGGCCCTTCACCTGGCGAAAGAAATGGGCCCGATGCTGGCAGCAGGTCAAGTATTGCTCTGAGCGCTGTCGTCGAAACCGTAACCGGGTAGGGAAATCATGAGAAAGTACCAGCGCCTTCGCCTGATTTTGGGGGACCAACTTAACGCCGCACACCGCTGGTTTCGGAAAAAAGATGATCGCTGTCTTTACCTGATCGCTGAATTGCTCCAGGAAACGAATTACGTTCGTCATCATATTCAGAAGCTCTGTGCGTTTTTTGCGGCCATGGCATCGTTTGCGGGTGCCCTGAAACAATCCGGTCACCATGTGCTGCACCTGACGCTGGACGATACCGCGTCATTTGACGATTTGCCGGCACTGCTCAAGCATGTGACGGAAAAATACGGCATCGCTGAATTTGAATACCAGCAGCCTGATGAGTACCGACTCCAGCAGCAGCTATCAAGGCTGTCCCTGGGATCAGGAGTTACCATCAACCGATTTGAGTCCGAACACTTCATGCTGCCGTTTGATGAACTGGAATCCTATTTTACGCCCGGCAAAGCGGTAAGGATGGAAGCGTTTTACCGCAAGATGCGCAAGCGATTCGATATTCTGATGGAGGGTGACCAGCCTGCAGGCGGGCAGTGGAATTTTGACAGCGATAACCGGCAATCCTTGAAAAAAGCAGACCTTGCCGCGATTCCTGAACCGATTCTTTTCGCCAACCCGGTTACGGATATTCTGCAGCGCATTGATCGTCATCAGGTGGCACATTTCGGTGTACCGACCGATCCGTTGATATGGCCGGTTACCCGCAAGCAATCCTTACAGGTACTCAAACATTTCTGCCGTTTTTGCCTGCCGTCGTTTGGGCGTTTTCAGGATGCCATGACCGCTAACAGTGAACATCGCTGGAGTCTGTATCATTCACGGCTGTCGTTTGCGCTCAATACCAAGATGCTACATCCTAAACAGGTGATTGACGCGGCCATTGCTGCCTGGCAGGCGTCGCTTGGCACCATCTCTATTGCCCAGGTGGAAGGCTTTGTCAGGCAGATACTGGGATGGCGTGAATTTGTGCGGGGTATGTACTGGGCCAATATGCCGGAATACCGGGCGATGAATCACTTTAATGCTCAGCGGACATTGCCTGCGTTTTTCTGGACCGGCGAAACCCGAATGCGTTGTTTGCAGCAGGCCATCAGCCAGTCCCTTGATTTCGCCTATGCCCATCATATTCAGCGACTGATGGTGACCGGCAATTTCTGTCTACTCGCCGGGATTGATCCGGATCAGGTCGATGACTGGTACCTGGGCATTTACCTGGATGCCATTGAGTGGGTGGAACTGCCCAATGCCCGGGGTATGAGCCAGTTTGGCGACGGCGGGCTGGTGGCATCAAAACCCTATGCGGCGAGCGGTAATTACATCAACAAGATGAGTGACTACTGCCGTGACTGCCATTACAGCGTGAAGGAAAAAACAACGGAGGATGCCTGCCCGTTGAATAGCCTCTACTGGCATTTTATGCTCAGGCACCGTGACCAGTTGGCTGTTAACCATCGCACCGGTGTTGTGTATAAAGGCTGGGACAAACGAAGCAGCGAAGAACAGCGCGCGGTGCTGGACAGGGCAGAATGGTGTCTGGAGAATTTGGATGCGCTGTAAGAGGGGCAAACGGTAATGAATCAATGGGCGCTTGAACTGGCCGAGATACTGGCCAACCATCCTATCGTGCCGGTTCTGGTGGTTGATAGTGTTGAGCAGGCGGTGTTTATTGGACGTGCATTAATTGAAGGCGGGTATGCTGTTCTTGAAGTCCCCCTTCGTACTCCTGCCGCGCTGGATGCCATTACTGAACTGCGTCGCATATTTCCTGAGGTGCTGGTGGGCGCCGGTACGGTGCTTAATACAGCGGACTATGATCAGGCGGTGAAGGCAGGGGCTCAGTTCACGGTGTCTCCCGGGCTAACCGAATCACTGTTAGCGCATGCCCGAAACCATACGATGCCATTGATTCCCGGTGTTGTTTCTGCCAGCGAAATTATGGTTGCGTTGGCATACGGCTACGAATGCCTGAAGTTTTTCCCGGCTGAAGCCTCCGGTGGTGTTGCCGTGCTGAAGGCATTCGGAGGGCCGTTTCCACAGGTTCGTTTTTGTCCATCAGGTGGTATTTCTGCTGCTAATGCAAAGGATTACCTAGCGCTTCCCAATGTGTCGGGAGTATCTGGCTCCTGGATGATACCTAATGAGGTCGTAACATCAGAAGCCTTATCCAGCTAGATAAAAACTATCATGTGATTTTTATTCCGGGGAGGCGTCAGGAAGTGATCTATAGATGGTTGTGAAATTCTGGAAGGCCACTTGATACGTGACCATGTCCACATATGTATCAGTATCCCTCCAAAATATTCAGTGTCACATATTGTTGGTTATTTGAAAGGCAAGTATGCCATAGCGATAGCTCGCTACTTTGAAGGTCAGCCAACGGAACGTCAGTGGGGAGCTTTTCTGGATAAGAGAATATCATGTAATAACGGTTGGTTTGTATAAAGCCTGTTGTCAGGCTCTATATCCGTAATCAGGAACAGAATGATGCACGATATGATCAATTAAGTTTTTGTTGTGACTACAGTTCATGGGCGCAATGAGAGCCCTTTGAGGGCGTCATCTAATTAAGTCTACGGCTTTGCTGGAGGTTATTTAACTATTTCGACAATGAATCGAAGCTAATATTTATAAAGATAATCTTCGTTAATTTTTGGATCTTGCTTCTGAATCTTTTTCAGGTAATGAAAGCCGCCGTATTTGTTGCTGTATTTGTTGCTGTATTTGTTGCTGTAGTTGTTGCTGTAGTTGTAGCGCTTTCAAGCTTACTTTTCCTGTGACTTCTTTATCAACAATGGCAAATGTGTGAGCTATATCAGCAAATTTAGCTGTACATTGTTGTGCGAAGTCAAGCAAGGAAAGTTGATGGCCAACTAAATCAGCAGCATACACCAATTCTTGATGGCTTGATGAGCTTTCCGAATTTTTAGTTATCTCGGAATCTAATGCTTTGAACACCTCAAGTATTCGTGCTCGTGTTTCCTGAGAGATGAAATTATTACTTAGGCATGCTGCACGATAGTCAGAGTGATTCAGAATGAATCTCAAGTGTGAAATCAATAAAACAGCAGCCAAGCAAAATAAGCCTTGTTTGTAGGCTTCACTATAGAGTTCATTGATGTCAGAAACAAAATCCAATGGATCGGTTATACTTTCTAAAACGGAGTTTAGATCCTTATAGGTGGGGAATGTGTTGTTAACTTTACTCTCCGCGCTGTAGTTTTCTCCCTTGAGACATAACCACAAATGCGCCATATAAATTCCATTATAGTCTCCTGAATCAGTGATCTTAAGGAGAGCTGTTCTCATGAAATTAAGAAATAATGGATGACGTTTAATAATGACATAATTGTTTCTGTAGATTTTCACAGCTTCCTTATATCTGGCGACCATGTGATCGGCTAATGGCTTAAGTTGGCTTTTGTATTTTTTTAAATCTGTTTCTGGCACGAATAATAACCAATCGAATTCATGAGACATCGCTAGCAAGTAATCTGATTCGTGTTGTTTTTTCTCAATAGGTGCCAGTTTGGTTTCAGTTATAATATCCGTACGGGCTGTTTTTGCATGCCAGATAGTCTCAGCGAAATTGATAGAAAGGACGGATACCATAGTTCTCAGCTCGTAATACTCTATGGCTTCTACTTTTGTTATACGTTTGATCGATTTATTAATTTGGTCGTATAATTTCTCAGGTATTTCTTCAAATATTTCAATAAATAATTCACATCCGATAATTTTAAACATCTCTTGTAGTGTGCATAATTCTCTGAGTCTGGAATAGTGATGCCTCACGTTATCCATATTGTAAAATGCTATCGCATTGGTGTATGTTTTATGGGGTTTTGATTGTTTAATGCTGCCTTTTAGTTTTGCATCTGCTGCACGCCTTATACTAGCTGCTATATCCATTATTTCTTGATGTTTACCCAAACGGTCAGGAGGTATTTGAGCGCTTGAAACGGAAGCCATTAATCGTCCTTGCTGTCTGGTTTCTTTGGGTCTGGCAGAAGGTTGCTGTAATTCATGCTCGAGCAGAGTTTGAATACCTTTGTTGGTGACATCCTTCCATACATCAAACTCCGTTTTTCCAGGTAATGTACCCGACAACTCAGTTTGAGAACAAGTCGTCATTGTATAAGGGAAGACCTCCGTTGCTTTGTTGGCTAATTGTGGTTTGTATTGCACTTTTTTATCTAAATATTTTACTGATAGTGTTTGAGTTACCTTATTTCTATGGTGATATTGTGTATTTGTGCTGTTATCAGTTGTTTGAATTGGATCAGTTTGAAGGGCAGTGGATTTTACTTCAAGCACAGTTTGTGCTGGTATCATTGTGTTGTTTGTAAAGGTGTCCCAAAGTTGGTATTTTTCCGACGGTATGACACCGCTTAACTCAAGACTGATTAATAGTTTAATTCTTTGGTTGAATTTATTTCTATTCTTTTCGCGATGGCTGTCTTGAGTAAGGTTGCGAGCAAATAATAAATCATCAAATAGCTGCTCTAATGTAGTGATATTGATCTCATTTTCGAATAGGCCGAGCTTCACCACAGTGGGGTTATATGTTTTAAGATAAGGTATTTTATATTCAAAGGTTTTTTCTGATTCTTGTTCAAGGGGATAGGTTATGTCTAGCGCAAGAAGAATGTTACCGTTTTGCTTAACGTGAATTCTACAGTTTCGCGCTGTTCTTACATATATGCGCTTCTTTTCTGCTTTGTCAGCGCTAGGATTTTCCATTGCTAAGCCAAGTTCTATTTCTTCAGAAATAAGGATGTCGCAGAGGTGAGCCTGATCAGCAAGCGAATCCTCTAGCAGTTTAGCCAGCGCTCTTATATCAATATCAACGTGTTCACTGACCAGGTCGATATCGTAGCGCTCGTCCTCGAACAGGGGTAAATAGAATTTCGGAGGAATACCCAGCGATACTTCTTGTACACGGATGATTTGAGGGTCAGTCAACTTTACCAGGTTGAAGACAATCGCTTTGCTGCCATGTATGGAGTATCTTTTCCCCGTTTTGGTTGAAAGAAAGCCACCAACGACTGTGTGAAGATAACGCACCAATATTTCGCGCTGCTGTTCCTGATCTTCCCCCGATAAAATGGACACCCTTCTACAGCTAAGCTGCCGCCTCGTATTCTACCGGAGATTGATAATTAAGGCTTGAGTGCAGTCGAGCACGGTTATAAAAATGCTGTATATATCCAGCTAATGAATCACGTAGGTGGTGAACACTGCGGAATGTGGTTCCAGTAATCAACTCACCTTTCAATGAATGAAAAAATGATTCCATCTCCGCGTTGTCAGTGCATCGGTAGGCGCGATTCATACTGGGTATGAACCCATAGCGTTTATGTACGTTATGAAGCTCTGTGGCTCGGAATTCGATGCCTTGGTCTGAGTGAAAAACAAGCCCTTTCGGAGGGCGTCGATTTCTGATGGCCATCAACAGGGCAGCTTTGGTTAAAGCCGCTGTCCGGTTGTTTTTTAGCGACCATCCAACGACTTTCCGTGAATACAGATCCAGCACGACAGCCAGGAACATCCATCGTCCTTGTAGTTTTATATAGGTCACATCCGACGTCCAGTGCTGGTTAATCGCCGTTGGCTTGGGGAGATCTTTGCGAATGTTAGGCACAGGGTCACAAGCTCGTTGTGGCAGAGGCTTTCTGCGATAAATGCGAGCCACACGGCCTTTCAGTTGAGCTTCTCGCATCAAGCGCTCTACGCGTTTTCTGCCAACACTTATCCCCTGGTTACGAAGCACCTTGAAGATGCGCGGGCTTCCATAGCGTCCCTTGCTTTTATCAAAGACAGACTGGATGCGCTGTAAAAGCAACTGGTCATCAAGTTTACGCTGACAAGGCTTTCGGTTTCGCCAAGCATGAAAGCCACTGCAGGTAACATTCAGACGTTTACAGAGAAAGCGAATCCCGAAACGCTGATGGTGGAACCCTATGAACGCGAATCTTTCCTGCGTTGTTCCGCGAGAAACGTTTCCCACTTTTTTAGAAAATCGACCTCTTTTTTGAGAGCGGCATTCTCGGCCTCGAGTTTCTTGATCCGCTCGCTGTCAGTCAGCTCTTTTTTTCTGGGGATAGTCTCAAGATTTCTGGAGACTTTGCGTTCATCGGCCACAAGACTGCCCTCAAAATATTCTTTGCGCCAACGAGACAACATAAACGGATGGATGTCTAGGTAGGCAGCGACATCTTTGATCATCACACCAGGTTTGAAGGTCATTCGAACAGCACTGACTTTGTACTCATTGGTGTAGCGACGCGTTGGTTTATCAGGTCTGTAACTTGTCATTTAAGCACCTCATTGGATTAGGAATGAGGTGTCCACAAAAGCGGGGGAAGTTCATCCTCTTCTAACCTGTCTAAACAAACAGGTAGGCTCTGAATTTCTATGGTTTCTTGCCCATGCATATCCTTGTAGATGAACGTGAGTTGCTTGGTTGCTGTTGTTTCATCCTGAGACTTTGTCTTTGTTTTAACTGTGGGGTTATACCCTGCTCCTGAAGGTGATATCATTGTCGTCAGTATACCGTAGTAAAAAAAATAATTTACAGGAGATACTATCGGTTTTCTCTGTCAGAATTGTTTGTTCTTATGTCATTTTATTGTTTTATAACAGGTAAAAAGCCATTATATATAAATGTGTTAACCCTATGTTTATAATTAATCAACGAATGTTCGGTTGACCATTCAGAAATCGGTAATAACAGTAAAACAGATTGTATAGGTTTTTTTTAATTAATCGTTAGGTAAACTTCCTGTTTTGCCGAAGGTCATTTAATTTTCCATCTCCGTATCTTTCGTAGAGTCTCAATTCATCCATGATGGTTAGACGGAACTAAACCGCTATATCGAGATAAAATTGCGCGTGACGCTGTCCCAACACACAATGAATATAGTGATGAAAGTTGATCTTTCACGAGATTTTCTCTTATGTCTGGCACTTGTAGTTGGTCTGCTGCTAATGTGCAGGACTACCTGGCGCTTCCCAATGTGACAGCGGTGTCTGGTTCCTGGATGATTGAGCCCTGATGTCGGGCTATACGGCAGTAGTTATGATATTATAACTTACGCTTTTTTCACGGCCTGTATGATGAAACCGATTGCGTTCAATGATTTCTCGAAGGCCGGTTTGCGTACTTCTATCTCCCAAGCGTGGTAAGGGTCTCTTAACCTGACACTGGTATCGGAAATGTGGTCAACCATAATGGTATGGCCATTGCCGACATTCACGTCGACTAGGGCGGAACCGCTTTTCTTAATGTTTGCAGCAAGCCAGTTAATGCCTTTGGTACACTGTGCGATGAGTGGGCATAGCTCTGCGTTTGAAATCTTTTGAGCACAGTCTTTAGCAGAAACGAGATAGTCATGCTCTAGCTCTTCCATAGATATGGAACTGGTACTATTGGTATGCTCCAGGATAAGCATTGCTGCAGCTGCACCGGCGCAACCCCGTGGATTCTGCTGTTGTATAATCGGTTTATTATGCTGGGTGTATCGAATTTTTATACCGTCTTCTGTTGTGACTTCTTTGACTGTTTCATGAATGGCGACGATATCATCATCACGATATATATTGAAATAGCCATGTTCATACCCAAATGAAACGCGATTGAGTTCAGGAAAAAGACATTTTATATAGCCTGAAAAAACGATTGGCAAAAAAGCTGGGTTACTCTCAAGCTTAAGATTTAAATCGGTTTTTTCTTCTAATTCTTCTATCGAAGAAACCTTGGTTGGAATGGGGGGATCGGAAAAATCAAGGTTTACGGGGGCAAGATTTGAGTGGAAATGATAGGTGATTAATTCTCGAAGTAATTCTAAATACGACTTATGATTAATAGCTTTAGCACATGTTCCTTCAACCGTGCTTGGATAACTTCTGGTGAATCTTGAATGAGGGATTCCGGCTAGATTGTATACTTTCTCTCTAATTTTTTGTTTCTTTTCACGTTGCGATTCTATTTTTGCTTGCTCAGAGGGAGTACTGACTGTCAATGTGGAAAAGGATTCTTCCATAACCTCAACTTCCATTCCTCCAGGCCCTCGAACACGAGTGGGTGATGTCGCGTCGGACGCACCGTGCTGACTGTTTGCTACGTTAAGAAACGATGCTGACGATTTATCTATGCTTTTATTCATAACTGAAGTCTCTTGTGTTAACACTATTTCCCGGTGATTGAGAAAATTACTGATACTATGTATTTGAATTGTAACTAGATGAATAGTTCTGATAGCAGGGTTAAATTAACTGACAATTATTGATATGTTTTTTTTTGAATAATTAATATAGTTGCCTTTTGCGACAAAGAGAGCATTATAAAATGGCAGTCAGCAGCAAGGGCTGGTTGGAAAAAGTGTAATTGCAGTAATAATCAGGCGTGATGCTGCTCCGTCCACTGTTTCAATTGCTCAAGAATACCCAGCAAAGACTGCCCCAAAGCCGTGATTTCATAGCTGACAGCAACCGGGCGATCACTGATCACTTCCCGCTTCACCAATCCCTGCTGTTCCATTTCCTTGAGCCGCTGATCAATCATTTTCTTGCTGGCGCCACTCATTTGTCGGCACAGGGCATTGAAACGTACCGGCCCGTCTTTCAGATGCCAGAGGATGGAACCTTTCCACTTGCCACCAATCATGCGCATACCCCGTTCAATTGCCTGTTCTCGCTGTCAAAATTCCACTGCCCGCCTGCAGGCTGGTCACCCTCCATCAGAATATCGAATCGCTTGCGCATCTTGCGGTAAAACGCTTCCATCCTTACCGCTTTGCCGGGCGTAAAAAAGGATTCCAGTTCATCAAACGGCAGCATGAAGTGTTCGGACTCAAATCGGTTGATGGTAACTCCTGATCCCAGGGACAGCCTTGATAGCTGCTGCTGGAGTCGGTACTCATCAGGCTGCTGGTATTCAAATTCAGTGATGCCGTATTTTTCCGTCACATGCTTGAGCAGTGCCGACAAACCTTGAAAAAAGCAGACCTTGCCGCGATTCCTGAACCGATTCTTTTCGCCAACCCGGTTACGGATATTTTGCAGCGCATTGATCGTCATCAGGTGGCACATTTCGGTGTACCAACCGATCCGTTGATATGGCCGGTTACCCGCAAGCAATCCTTACAGGTACTCAAACATTTCTGCCGTTTTTGCCTGCCGTCGTTTGGGCGTTTCCAGGATGCCATGACCGCTAACAGTGATCATCGCTGGAGTCTGTATCATTCACGGCTGTCGTTTGCGCTTAATACTAAAATGCTACACCTGAAACAGGTTATTGACGCGGCCATTACTGCCTGGCAGACGTCACCTGACACCATCACCATTGCCCAGGTAGAAGGCTTTGTCCGGCAGATACTGGGGTGGCGTGAATTTGTGCGGGGCATGTACTGGGCCAATATGCCGGAATACCGGACGATGAATCACTTTAATGCTCAGCGGACATTGCCTGCGTTTTTCTGGACTGGCGAAACCCGAATGCGTTGTTTGCAGCAGGCTATCAGCCAGTCCCTTGATTTCGCCTATGCCCACCATATCCAACGACTGATGGTGACCGGCAATTGCTGCCTACTCGCCGGGATTGATCCGGACTTGGTCGATGACTGGTACCTGGGGATTTACGTGGATGCCATAGAGTGGGTGGAACTACCCAATACCCGGGGCATGAGCCAGTTTGGCGACGGCGGGCTAACCCTATGCGGCGAGCGGTAATTACATCAACAAGATGAGTGACTACTGCCGTGACTGCCATTACAGCGTGAAGGAAAAGACAACGGAGGATGCCTGCCCGTTGAACAGCCTCTACTGGCATTTTATGCTCAGGCACCGTGACCAGTTGGCTGTTAACCATCGCACCGGTGTTGTGTATAAAGGCTGGGACAAACGAAGCAGTGAAGAACAGCGCGCGGTATTGGACAGGGCAGAATGGTGTCTGGAGAATCTGGATGCGCTGTAAGAGGGGTAAACGGTAATGAATCAATGGACGATGGAACCGGCCGAGATACTGTCCTGCCGGTGCTGGTGGTTGATAGCGTTGAGCAGGCGGTGTCTATTGGACGTGCATTAATTCAAGGCGGGTACGGTGTTCTTGAAGTCACGCTTCGTACTTCTGCAGCGCTGGATGCCATTACTGAAATGCGTCGCACGTTTCCCGATGTGCTGGTGGGCGCCGGTACGGTGCTTAATACAGCGGACTATGATCAGGCGGTGAAGGCGGGTGCCCAGTTTACAGTGTCTCCCGGGCTGACCGAATCATTGTTAGCGTATGCCCGAAACCATGCGATTCCATTAATTCCCGGTGTCGCTTCCGCCAGTGAGATTATGGTTGCTCTGACATACGGCTACGAATGCCTGAAGTTTTTCCCTTCAGAAGCCTCAGGTGGTGTGGCCGTGCTGAAGGCTTTCGGAGGACCGTTTCCACAGGTTCGTTTTTGTCCATCAGGTGGTATTTCTGCTGCAAACGCAAAGGATTATCTCGCGGTTCCCAATGTGTCAGCGGTATCTGGTTCTTGGATGATTTCTGTTGAAGCAGTAATATCATAGACTGGAGACGTATAGCGCGCCTTTCCAGTAAAGTATTCAGCCTTGTCAGCCCTATCAATAGTTCTGTTCAGAGCCTGATGTATTATTTGTTGGACGAAATAGACATGAGAGTTAAACGGAGTATTAATCGTTAGCAGCTAATCGTAGTCGTTGTTCGGCCAAACTTCTTACCATTCCCCAATCTCCCTGTAGGGCACGACCTTCAAGATTGTCGGAGTATGGAGAAATTTCCCCATTATCCATTCGTTGCCTGATGATCTGAAGAGCAACACTATAATTTCCATCTATGATTGCTTGAGCGGTTTGTAACTCCGGAGACATACTAGGCATACTGGCATGTTGTGTTATGGGAGATGACTCTGGCTCGATATTCCTGTCTGCTATCCGGCAGCAGGGGCAGAGACAATTCCAGATTCGAATAAGCCAAGCAAGACAGCTTTGTCTCCAAGTGCTCTCTTGACGTTCTACTGGTGGGATTTGACTGCCATCAGTTTGTACTCTCTGAGGTCTATTTTCCATAATATGTTACTCAACTACCGTTTAATAACTTCTGTTTGTATTGAGGCTAAGCTCCCAAGTTGCTGCTAAATGACCATGTAAATATATGGACACTCTTTTACTGAGAAGGTTCTGTGGGATTGTTTTTCTTCTGTATCGCGTTCGCGTAGTAAAGGTAAGACAGGCATGCTTTATGATGTACGCCGGATATGCCGCTGTTGCAGTATGTTTTGGCGAATGTATGACTTAGTGGTGAAAGTCCACTATCGATCCGGCAAGGGAAGGATGAGTCGAAAGGCAAGGATTTCCATCGCGAGATTGAATCAGAATAAGCTGTAGTTAAAATGCTGACCTGACTAACAAGTATCGTATAGGGGGAAGATCAGTGCTCGCAGATGATGAAGAGGCATCGATATTCAAAGCCCAATACTTGTACGGGAACTGGGAAAGTAGATGTGTTGAGAATAAGTGGGAAGGTCTCGCGCATTATTTCGGTGGGTCTGTCATCAATGTAAAGGCTACCAGTGTCATGAGGAATTGGGCTGGGCGGAAAAAATCAATCGAGGCTATAGTTGGTTTGGTACCGAGAGCAATATGGCTGAATATATTAAGTGTAATAGCTGCAATGGTTAGGGCGTAATACTGTTCCATCCAATGTTTCAGTTGTTCGAGCATGGCCAACAACGATTGCCCCAATGTTATGATTTCATAGCTGATGGCAACATGACGATCACTTCTCGCTTCGCCAATCCTTGCTGTTCCATCTCCTTGAGACTTTGATCAATCATTTTCTTGTTGGTGTAATTCATATCTCACGCTAATAACCGCAGCGGCGGTACATTGCAGGGAAAACGGTATATGCTGTCACTGACCTTTAATGCACCCCGGGCCGCGTTTGATGATCCTGAGCAGTACCTGTTCCAGGGCAAAGGGGTGGATGACCTGTTTTTCCCCATGCACATGAACTTCCGCTTCTTTGGCATGGAACCGATCGATACCTTCGTGTGCTACGACGTGATGAAAAATCCAGACATTGAACAGGATTTTAAACGTTTCCAGCAACATCTCAGCCAGTACATGTAACCGGAGGCCATGATGAACACTTCCCCCAAGCTGAATGCCGGCAGTGCATTTCCGCCGATCACTGTTAAGACTATAGATGAGAAGACCTTGACCCTCGGGCAGCCGCGAGGTGAAGCGACCTGGCAGATGGTGGTGGTATACCGTGGACGACATTGCCCGCTGTGTACCAAGTTCCTGAATCAGCTGGAAGGTTTTAAGGATCGGCTGGCTGCGATTGGTATTGACCTGGTGGCGGTATCTGCCGATTCACGCGAACAGCTTGAATCGCACAGGGAAAAACTGTCGGTTTCTTTTCCGCTGGGTTATGGCCTGCCGTTAGAGGCCATGCAGACGTTAGGTTTATATATCTCGGTACCGCGCTCTGAGCAGGAAACCGACCATAACTTTGCCGAGCCAGGTCTGTTCGTGGTGAATGAGGAGGGCAATATCCAGGTCGTGGATATCTCGAACAATCCGTTTGTGCGCCCTGATATTGAAGCACTGGTTTCCGGACTTGAGTGGATCAGAAATCCGGAAAACAACTATCCGATCCGTGGTACCTGGCTGTATGCGCTTTAAATGCCTTGTGATTCCTGCGGTTTAAAGCCTGACAGGTACCTCCCTTTCACAGGGAGGCTGTCAGATTTTTTAGCTTAAGCCTGCTCAGACATCTGTTTCCATCGTTCCACCTGGGAGTAATTCTGTTTGTGGGGTTGCTTCTGTAGCGGACGCACCCGGGTCTTCCATTGCTCCTTCAGAGATGCTGAGTAGTGGAGCCCGACTACTGATACTGGCTGTGCCAAGCTCGCTTGCCAATCTCATGGAGATAGGTCGTTGTTGCAGGTCTCTTGGACGAGTTATTGTGCTGATGTCTGCTCCTGAAAGCTCTCCCTGCAGGAATGAGTGGACACTTTGCGAACTGCGTAGTGAGGTGGCCTCGGTAAAAAGGGTTGCCTGGGAACTGATGAGTGATAAGAGACTTTGTTGCTGGAGGTCAGATAATGATGTCAGACGTCTGATTTCTGCCCGGTGTCTTTCTTGCTCCTGTTGACGTATCTCGTTGATTTCTCCTGTCAGACGTCTGATTTCTTCCCGGTGCCTTTCCTGATCCTGTTGACGTATCGCGTTGATTTCTCCTGTCAGGCGTATGATTTCTCCCCGGTGTCTTGATTGTGCTCGGCGGTTGCTCCAGCAATAGCAAGTTGCAATGCCAGCTATGACGAGCGCACAAGGTACCACTATCCAGACAATCTCCAGGTCTTTTACCCAGTTGTTGGTTGTGGACGGTCCGGGTGTGGTTGGCAGTGAGGGTTTCACGGGTTCTCTGGGCGTCGTTGTCTGAACAGGTGGGTACATTGTTCGGGGGGGAACTCTGTCATTTACCGCGGTGGCAGCTGAAGGCGTGGTTCCAGGTGACGTTTTTACCGGTGTGAAGCCCGTTGTTGTATGCGTGGTATTCATCTGCCGGGTTGTAGACGTACTCTGCCGAGAGGACCGCGTGGTTGATTCCTTACCCGGTGCCACAATGTTGCCATCCGTGATAGTTGGTTGAGTCATATTTTGGGATGTTGTTGAAGCTGGCCGTTGTGTCGTTGTCTTTATTTCGGGTTTCATTCGCCGGGGTGTTTGGGGCGTCGATGTTGTTGTATTGGATTGGGTGATAGTTTCGGTTGTATTCGACGGAGGCTGTGGTGTGCTGGTCGTTGTTTTTTCTTCTTCCTGCCGCCTGTGTTCGGTCGTTGTTGTCGTGGGGACTGTCGTCGCAGCGGGAGTTACCGGTTCGGGGTGGCATGGCGCTGCTGGGCACTCTATGTCCGCCTGCTGGTCCCTGCCGGAAGCAAAACAGTCGTGTTTGTAATGCCCTATCTGCAGTAACGGGCAGGCTTGTTCTGGTCTGGGGAAATCACCTTCATAATCATCAGGGAACTTATCATGATCGTTAAATTTCCAATTACTACACCAGTTATCATTAAGTCCGTAGAGGACTTTTTCATGACAGTTTTTTGCCTGAAGCTGAAAATCCTGATAGGCGGCTGAACGAAGATTATTTGTCAGGACATTGAAATTGACTGCATCTTTGTTAACAAAATTGGTACCACTGTTATCTGGAAGGTCTGTCACTCTACCAATCCAGGGATCAGCCCTGTCACTTGCGTTCAGGTTTCCCCTGATATTCAGTGCCGCGACAAGATTGTATTGAAAATGGTCCCCGTTAGATTCGCCGGTGATGCCTCCAAAATCCATAGTGTCGGTGGGACAATCGAGAGTGGCTTCTAAATAGATGTTTGCGAAGCGGGTATGTTTCGAACAACCCGTGACAAGCCCCATGGAATAAGTACCGTTGCTGCTTTTCTGTCCGCATTCCGTTTGGATCGCCTTCATGTTGGCCTGGAGAATGGTATTGTTGAAAAGGTTATTCTCGTTATTCTCTCCTGTCGACGCCCCAACAACCCCTCCATAACAGGTGTGTGGCAAGGCTGTCTGGCTGTTGACCTGAAGGGTTTGGTTGACGTGGGCAATGTCCACGGTGCTACTGTGTGTTAGACCGGCGATCATGCCCAGGTTGAAGCCGTAGGGTTTGCCCTCTACGGGCAGGGGGGCTGATGCCGGTAAGCCCGTTTTCCCGGAATGCTCTAAAACGATATTGATTGCATTGTTTCCGGTAATGCGCATATACCTGAACGTGCTGTGACTGTCTTCTCCGACCAGTCCGGCATATGAGCGCTTTTCCGGTGTGGGACTGTCTGTGTCGGGAAGAGCACAGACAATATTGATGTTGATATTGTCCAAGTGAATGAAATCAAACAGACTTCCCCTGGTTCTGTCGGCCAGGATGCCACCGATGCGGTTACGGGTTGTCAGTGTGCAGTTTCTGAGAGCCAGATTGCTGATCTCGCAATTTTCCCCGATTTCACCGAATAGTGAATGGGACGTTTTCAGGTTGAGAATTGCGTGTTGCTTTCCATCCAGTATGCCTTGAAAGCGTCGGGTGCCATTCTCAGGCAGATTGATGCCGGCAAAATCCAGGTCCGAACCCAAGATGAAATAGCCGGTGCAGGTTTCCCGGTTGAGGATTTCCAGGAACTGTTCAACGGTACTGATGGTGATGGTATTAGCGGCCACCGGGGCGGGCCGGGTTTCTGCTTTTTGGGGAAACATGAGCGAACCCAAAACCGTCAGGGGGGCAGTCATACTGTTCAGCGTGGTAAATACTCTTGTGGACAGGTGATTTGCCTGTGTACCAATGCCCGCTGACTCGTGGTCTTTCATTGTGGAGGCGTCGACTGGTTCCTGGAGGTAAGTCCGTCTGACGCAATGTCCAGCCTTGTCGTAGAGTCCGATGCGGATTGTCTGCTCATCATGGTCAGCTGTGTCGCAGGTAATCTTCAGGTCACGGTTTTTGGGTGTTGCAAGGAAGCATTCAAGCGCTGATGGTGATGCCATATCCGGTATGAATAATGGCCGCTGCTGTGGTACGGGGCTTCCTTTCGGATACCAGATGAACACGGCTCTTGCCGGTGGGTCTGACTGAATAAGCCTGTTGTCATTATTCACACCGTCAGGGCTGTACAGCTCACCTTCAGGGCCACAGCTAATATAGCTGACGAGACCTGACGGAAGTGTCTGCTGATGCTCGCCAATCTTCATCTGCAGGGTTGAGCGGGACATCATCATCCGCCCGTTAAGCCGCACCAGTGCATAGCCGTCATCCATCGGATTACCGGAAACGATGGAGTCATGTAGTGCCAGTGTCGCCTTTTTAGGAACATGGACAGCCGTCGCGCCATTGTATGCGCGAACACTGCAATACTGGATCTGGCAGCCATTCCCTTTAACAGTGATAAGGGGCTCACGGGACTGGGGTGTTCTGGACTGGCCGTGAATGATCAGATTACAGAGGGTACTGGCCTGGTTTAATGTGATTGTCTTGCCTGCGGCAAACGTCAGTTTCACATCGTTCCTTTTCGTCAGACAGTCATTGTCTGTTGCCGATTTAACCGTGATCCCCGGCGGGATAATGATGGATTCATGAAGTTTGTAATGACCCGGATTTAAAACAATCGTTTTGTATTCTTTTGGGCTTTTCAGCGCGTCTAAAAGTTCAGTCGTGTTACTGATATGAATATCAGTCGATGTCATAGGAGCAGGTTCTGTGGTTTTTTCATCAAACGTCTCTTCCAGATGTCGCTGAGGTTGGTATGGTGTATTGATGAAAGGTGTTATGTCGTTTGGAGAGGGTTGGGTTACTTCATTTTGTCTTTGATGGTTAAGTGTCTGTGTCTGGCCGACTTCAGAGCGTGTCATCTTATCCACCGGCTGAATGAATCGTTTTTTTAATGCATCCATAAAATGCGTTATTTCATGTCCTTTGCTGGTCAGATGCTGCATACCTGAAATAAAAATATTCCGTACTTTTCTGAATGGAAACCGGTATGCGCGGATTGTCTCTTTGGCAATCTGAGTGTGTGAGAATGGACAGGTATCTGGCGAATTATCGGATATGTTATGCATATGAACCTCGGGTGTTTCAGTAAAAATGATCCTCGTTTTAAAAGAGACTGTGATATACCGTTAATGTTCATACGGTTAAAAACAATAATGGTTAGTTATCCCGGGCTTGTTTTTTGATGATTAGCGCTGGTTTATTGTTTTCTGTGCATCGTAACCATGTGACTCTTAGAGTCAGAATGACAGGCAGGGGTTTTGTGTTTATAGACGACATGGATGAGGGGGACTTTTGCTATGATCGCAGGTTCGGCAAGCGTTCTGATACCTTATCCCCCAAGGGCATCAGCACCATTCATATCATCCACGTCATCCCGTAACGCTCAATCCTGTTATCCCGGACGGGGTCCGGGATCCATCTCTCTGCGATTGGGTGCCATCGCACTTTTCAATTCAGGAAAACGCGACTTCATCATTGCAGGGGATATGCCTGCCATTTTTGTCATCACGGCTTAATCGTTTCCAGTGGGTACTCATCAGCCAGGTAATGATAATGGCCACGCAGATATTCGACATGGGCATGGCAAGCCACACACCGGTCACACCGATAAAGGTTGGCAGCACTATCAGGAAGGGCAACTGGAACACCATATGGGCCACACTAATGATATTGGCATTCCGGGGAATACCCAATGCCTGGAAGAATACCGTGCCACAGAAGATGAGCCCTTCCAGGAAGATCACCACCAAATGCAGACGCAGGCCTGTTTTGGCTGCCTCAAAAAATAGAGGGTCGCTATTGTTAAATGCCAGGACAAACTGATCAGGCCAGCTATTCATCGCCATCACCAGCAGCACGCCAACGCCCAGGGTAACCACCAACATCAGTATGACGAACTGCTTCATCCGTTGGATGTTCCCGGCTCCAAAATAATAACTGATCAAAGGCTGGGTACCGGATGCAACACCCGTGGCGAACAGGCAGTACAGTGCCAGCATGTAACCGATAATTGCGTAGCCACCCACGGTACTGGCATCGGCATATTGTATAAACATGTAATTATGGGCGGCAGTCATAAAGCCGCTGTAAATAAACATCAGAAAGCTGGAAAGACCGATACTGCTGGCTTTCAGCATCAGTTTTGGGTCAGCTGCAAGATTACCGATTGTCAGCCGCGTTTTTGCCCAAGAGCTGAAGAAATAGGCCACCCCCATCAGCACAACCAGGGCCTGGGAAAAAGCTGTACCAAGCGCTGCACCCGTTAACCCCATATCCAGATACGCAATGAAAATACCATTGAAGATGATGTTGCCAATGGCGCCGCTGACAATGATCCAGGTGGACAAGGTCGGGGCTCCGTCGTTACGCACCATGATGGGGAGTGCGAGACTGCCAACGGTAATCGGGGCGGCGAACATCAGTACCTGTAAGTAATCGTTGGCATGGGCGAAAATAGCCGGAGTAATATTTTGCAGCTCAAGTATTTTTTGTCCGCCATAACCCAGTACCACTACACCTGACAGGCCAGCCAGAAATACCAGCAGCAAGCCATTACCCAGCGACGCTTTTGCCCGGTCAATGACACCTTGGCCTCGGGCCATTGAGGCGATTGCCCCTGAACCGATACCCACCATCATGCCCAGACCGTAGAGTATACTCAGCAGCGGCCAGGCCAGGTTGGTGGCTGCCAGCGCATCAGTACCGACAAACTGCCCGATATAGATACCATCAACGACGGAATAGAGACCGCTTGCGGTCATTGCGCCAACGGTGGGAAGAACGTAGCTCAGAAATTCCCGGGTGACACTGGTTGATTTCATATAAATGTTGCTTTTCTTTTAGCTCAAAGTGGCGGGGAGGTTACCGAATAAGACGATGACGGTAACTCATGGGTAATACCGTAAAGAATCGAGCAACTACCGCGAATGTGGCGGTATAAGTACCATGTTTTCTGGGCCGAATGTCGTGTGTCGTGAGAGTGGCTGGTTTGTATCAACCGGAAGCCACTGCCGTGTTTGAACTGCTATTAAAAATCAGTAGTAACTGGCCTGTAGAACAAAGAAGGCGGCATGCTTTTAAAGTGATAATTTTTTCTATGGATTGATGAATTACTCTGGCTTTGAGCCTGCACGGCACAGAATAGTGTGCCTGCCCTGCAGGCCTTTCTCATTTGATCACATCATATATTCAGTCAATCCGTACTCTGAGATGGACTCGTGCCATTAGAGAGCGGTGAGGCGGATGGTAAAGCATTGGTCTCAGGCCTTGGGTGGGGCAGGAATCCGGAAAACCATTATCCAGTTCGCGTTACTTCTTCGTACGGTTTTTGAGTATTTGGTTTTGCGAGGCTATATAAAGCAACTGATGTCGCTTTAAAAACGTAAGATCTGACAGTCTGTCTATTCAGGAAACTGTCAGATCAGATTATCCGCTTATAAGTATCATTCTCAAGATTCATGTGATCTTGTTGGGTGTAGGTGCTCGCTTACTGACTGTTGTCCAGTATCGTGCGGCTGATGATTTCATCCTGTACCTCTTTGCACAGTTCCACAAAAAAGGCACTGTAGCCAGCAACGCGTACCATCAGTCCTCGATGAGCCTCGGGATGCTTCTGGGCATCGCGCAGCAGTTCATCGTCAAGGTAGTTAAACTGCATCTGCCCGTTGCCCATGATGGAGGCAGTTCGCAGCAGGTTGATAATACCCGCTTCACCCTCCGGAGTTTCCAATGACCCTTTGATCAGCTTGAAGTTGTGGGCCATGCCCAGGCTCATGGATTCCACGTTGATCTTGCTGACGGACTTGATGATCGCGGTGGGCCCGAGCCGATCTGCGCCCTGGGATGGGCTCATGCCATCAGACAGCGGTGCGCCAGCCATACGGCCATTAGGGGTTGCACCGACCATCTCGCCCAGCGGGGTGTTGAACGACTGTGATAGCGTACCGTGAATCATCCGGGCATACAGAGAGCGGTGCCGGTTCATGGTTTTTTCAGTGAAATCGACAATGTCTGCCGTGATCGTGTCGGCGTAGTCATCATCGTTACCGAACTTGGGCGCGTTCAGGCAGTCCCGATGAAGGTGTTCAAACCCTTTCCAGTTGGCAGCCAGTGCCTGTTTGAGTTCCGCGAGTGTGTACTTCTTCTCATCAAACACCAGCTTTCGGATAGCCGCCATACTGTCGGCATAGGTGCCCAGACCAGCGAAAATAGTACCGGGGCCTTCATACAGCACGGCACCGCCGGCGGTGACATCCCTGCCGCTTTGCATGCAGCCATCGACGAACAGCGACATATACGGCGTAGGCATGGTGTCTCGCACCAGTTTCTGGTTGATCACCGTTCCCCTGGCGGTTAGTTCGATAATGTGTGCCAGCTGTTGTTTAACAGCCGCATCAAATTGCTCATAGGTGGTGAACTGTTCGAGGTCACCGGTATCCAATCCCTGTTCTGTGCCGTTTGACAGCATCACGCCGCGATTCAAGACCAGCTCAATGGTAATGGGCCACTGGGTAAATCCACCTACTGTCCACTGATGGATACGTCCGGATTTTTGTGGCTCCACACACCCCATCAGGCAATAATCCCGCGCGTCATCAAAGTCGAAGCCCTTGCGCAGCATCATGCGGATATGGGCGTCGTCGAAATGACAGGCGGGCATACCGCCACCGGCCTTAATCACCTCGACAACCTTTTTCAGGTACAGCAGGGGCGACTGGTTGTGGATACGGCAGGCCAGTGAAGGTTGGTAAACATTCACTTTGCGTACAGCGTCCATGACCAGATACGTCAGCGCGTTGGTGGCATCGCCCCCTTCACGTTTCTGCCCACCCACGCAGAGATTAATAAATGGCATATAGCCCGCAAAGTACTTGGCGGTGGCTTCCGGGGTATACCAGATCATTTCGGCGCATTTGAGAATGAAGCAGCCCATCAGCTCAAGGGCTTGTTCTTCATTTAGTGCACCAGATGCTATATCCGCGGCAAAGCAGGGATACACATACTGGTCGAAACGTCCCAGTGACGTACTGCACTGGTTTTCTTCCATCAGGAACAGGGACTGGATCGTCCAGATGGCCTGTAGGGCTTCCTGAAACGTTTGTGGTGGGTTGGCCGGTACACGGGCATTGATGGCTGCAATGGTTTTCAGTTCGGCTTTTCGAACAAGATCAGTTTCTTTCTCTGCCAGCTCTTGTGCATAAATGGAAAGCCGGTTGGCATAGGTCAGAATGCCTTCGCAGGTGATGATGGCCGCCTGGTAGTAATGAATACGATCCAAATCGTCAGAACCACTGTCCTTTAATTCCGCAAGATGCGCTTCCGCCTCAGCCTTCACCCCGTTGATACCTTTGGTGAACAGGATGATATCGTACCCGGGGCTGGTATCACCGCCGCCACTGGTATGGTGATACGACAGGTCACTGATACAGGCTTCAGCAGAAAACGACCACAGACCGGCATCACGAAACGTTGCTTCACAGGCCTCATCCAGCGACTTGCCTTCCCAGAACGGGAAGATTTCATCGCGAAGAGTCATCTTGTCGTTTTCGCTGATCTGGTATGGGTCCTGTGAGCGGGTGCTAATGGTATCGATTTCATCACGGAGCCAGCGCCAGGCGGTATCCGGAGAAAAAGCACCGGCACGCGGCTTGCCACAGGGATGACCGACAATCAGTTCATCCTTCTGAATCAGCAGGGGCGCGGTTTCACAGGCACGTTGAAAGCCCATGGCCCGGAGGATGTTTTTAGGTTGATGGGCATGCTCCCTGGCCACTTCGGTATACGCCAGTGCCCGGCCGATGGTGATGCTGGGTTTAACCGTCAGGTAGGCATCTTTCAGGCGTTGCAATCGTTCAGGCAGCCCGGCATTTTGTGTATCGGAACCGGTGGCAAAATCACGTGTGACAATGGCGGGATTGGCTGACATCGAAAGCCTCTTGCGTGCAGAAGGATCACAGTGCGAAATTCCAGCATGCAGGCTTTTCAATTACGTTGATCTGTCGCAATCTTTCTTACAGAGGCATCAGGTGTAGAACCGCTCAGTATCACGGTGGTGATTGCATAAAAATGTTTTCAGCAGTATTTCCCAGCGATCTGAAACAGGCTCTTTTCAAGGCGGGTAATGGTTTCTGACTCCAGGTCCCAGCGTGTCCAGTAGAGGTCAATGGTGACCTGTCCGAAGTTCAGGGTTTGCAGGGAACTCTTGTTGGCTGACTTTTCAATAAAGGGCCAGGGCATCATGGCCCAGCCCATGTTATTCATGATGGCGTCCATCATCAGGTGCGTGCTGGGGATATACGATACTCTGGTCATGTCACGGCTCATCCCCAACTGTTTCAGGAAACGTGCAGCCAGGTCGTCGTACTGGTCATGACACATGACAGGTGCCGTTGTGATGCTCGCTTCGGTGACTCCGCTATTGCCGAAATATTGCTGGAAGAAGGCGCGAGAGCAGACGCCATAATAAACCAGTGATCCCAGCGGGTAGCTTTTACAACCCGGAATCGTGTCAGCCACTGATGTCACTGCGCCGAGCACCTCACCACGCCTTAGCAGCTCAATGGTTGATTTGTTATCGGCTACACGGACATCCATGTTGATCGGGTAATCAGTCTGGACAGCCGCCATCACATCCATAAACCAGCAGTTCAGGGAGTCATGGTTCACGGCGACGGATACGGTATGCCCGGTTGCCTGCGTTTTCCCGATCAGTGAGTGTACTATTTCACTGTGCAGCAGCATGACTTTGCGGGCATGTTGCAATACCTGCTCGCCGGTTTCGGTAATGCGGGGAGGTGAACTGCGGATGAGTACCGGCTGTCCCAGACTGGTTTCAAGGCTTTTGATGCGTTGCGATACCGCACCGGGGGTGATGTGCAGTTTTTTTGCCGCACCATCAAAGCTGCCGGTATCCACAATGGCGACCAGGGTTTCCAGTTCACGACGATCAAACATTTTCTATAACGTACCGATTTAGGTTTGCTAAAGATGCTATAGGATTTTTAGTTATATTTACTATGTCCTGGTCAATACACTCTGCTGCAAACGATATGACATCAGAGAAACGTCGATGACCAAGTCTGTATCCCTGCCTCACACCTCACATCCCGTGCGTTCTTTTCTGGATTGGCCTGTTATCACTGACCCGGAACATTGGGACGGTAATGTGGCCCTGATCGGTGTCCAGCAAAGTGAACCTTATCCTTCGGACCCGCAGCCTTCTGACCAGGCGACAGCCCCCGACGCCATACGCCTGCAGTCGTACCAGTTTTGTGATGGGCCGGACCAGTGGGATTTTGATATTGGTACTACGCTGTCTTCCCTGACCGCCATGCGTCCGTTTGATTGCGGCAACATTAATTTTGACAGCCGTAATAACGCGGCGGGGTACACGGAATTTGCTGAGTATCAGACGCAGTTATTTGAAAAACTCTGGTGCAACAATACCCAGGTATTGATGCTCGGTGGCGACCATGGGGTCACCACGCCAGCCTTGCAGGCGCTGCAGGTTTTCGGTGAGCCGTTGCATGTGGTGCATATCGATGCCCACCTTGACTGGCGTGACAACAAGGAAGGGGTTCGCGGCGGGTACAGCAGCCCGTTAAGAAGAGCCAGTGAAATGCCCTGGATCAGCGGGATGACGCAGATCGGTATGCGCGGTACCGGCAGTGCCCGTCGTCAGGAGTTCGAGGATGCCGTTGCATGGGGCTCCCGTATCATCCCCGCGATTGATGTGCATAACCAGGGCGTAAAGGCCATCTGTGAGCAGCTTCCCAAAGGGCAAAAAATCTACCTGACCATTGATGCGGATGGCCTGGATGCCAGTCACATGCCGGGCGTGCTCGCACCACAACCCGGTGGTTTGTACAAGGAACAGGTGGCGCAAATCATCCAGTTTATTGCGCTGCATAATGACCTGGTCGGTATGGATCTGGTGGAACTGGCGCCGTCGTTTGATCTGCCGAATGCAATCAGCTGTATCACTGCCGGACGACTGCTGATCAATGCGATTGGCGCGACATGGAAAAAGCAGCTCTGAAGGAGACGTTGGCAGAACCTATTCGTAGAGAGCGAATGTGCACTTTGCAGAACACGGTTTAAAACTCCCGGGTACTGGCCATGGCCTATTTGCCTTGCGCCAGTTACGTCGTTCTTTTGGGCCCTGATTTCGTTTTTTTGCTGGTGCGCCTTCGTTTGCGTTCAGGAGAATGAGTCTTGGCTTCGCTTGCTTCAATATCTGCACCTTGAATCTCCTCAAGACTCGCTGCCGCAATTACCGGAATGGGTAATTGATATTCCGGCGAGGTAGAAGGTAAAGGCTCTTGTTCTTGTTCTTGTTCTTGTTCTTGTTCTTGTCCGGAGAGTGAACGCTTTACTCCCTGCTGTATGGGAGATTTCTGGGGTAGCTGTTTTAAGCTGGCAGTGGTTACCGGTGGTGCAGGATCGGATTTCATCACTGCCAGCTCGGATGCGGGTTGGTCATCAGAGTCGCTGTCCGGCGGTTTAGCGATGGTGTGTGTTGGCTGGTGTCCTGTATACGTGGGAAATGACCAGATATCCTCTGGCAGCCATTCTTTTCCCCAGATAGCCTCTGACCATATGCCCGGAATATACGATGGATCCTGTGTAGAAGCAGAAGGCGTGGGGTGCGTTTGTTCTATTGTCGACAGATCCACGGTTGTATCAGATCCGGGTGAAGGGGGGGAGGCCAATGACACGTCTGCTTCAGTCGTTGCGGGGGACACTGGCCTGTAAACCGGTTGTGGGGACATCTCTGCTTGTTGTTCCTCCATAAATATTGGTAACAGAGGAAGCTGAGTCTGTTCTTCAGGCGTTTTAATGCCAGGTGTTAATACCGGAGGTGGTGGCGTTGTTTGACCCGTTGGCTTTGTTTCAGGCTGGTCAGCCACCTTGACAGGTGCGATGGGTTGAAGTGATCCGGGTGGAGAGTAGGTAATACCAGCGACACCTTGACCCGGTGCTGGCGGCATCAACCATCCGGTCCCTAGACTTTGCAGTGCTGCCGGAGACGTTCCTGGCACCACTGCGCTACCTGCCGTATGGGGAAAAAGGGAAACATTGGGTGCCGCAGCATGTAGCGGGTCACTGTAGATGGCAGGTGGCAGTCTTGTGAAATGGGGCACAGTGATGCTGAGTTGTGGAGGCGGTTTGGGGGCTATAGGGACGTTTGTTGGTAGGAAGGCACTTTCCAACGGTCTATAAGGATGATTTTTTCTGGTACGAATAGCATCTTTAATAATTTGAATTTGAGGCTTCGTATGCGTTTTGCTGGAAACCTTTATGTTATTCAGTTCGAAGGTTGGCACGGCATTGAGCAAATCATGAAGAATCGTTGTTTTCTCAATCTCTTCAAGCATGCATGCCATATCGATCGCTGTTTTTTCGTCGCTATTGGTTACTAGAGGATTGGCGCCAAAATGCAGTAATAGCCTGATGATCGACCCGGTATCCTCCATGCTGATGCTGGTGCTCTCCAAAACGGCATGAAGAACAGTTCTCCCCTTTTTCTGAAGTAGAATGGTGCCGGGAATAATTTTACCCGCTTTATTTTTGGGCCACTCCTGAGAGTGTTTGTTAATGATATATCCCATTGATTCAGGGGCTGTTTGATTGAGTGTCACGAGTATTTTTTCCAGTACGGTCAATGGCGTGGCGCCAGCATGACGCTTTGGCTGATACAGGGATTCATGTAACGCGGTATTACCCATTTCCAACGTGGGAGAGGCTCCTGTTCTTATCAGGGGTTCTATCGCATGTATTACCCCATAGCGTGCAGCGTAGATGAGAGGCGTATTGCCATAAGCATCATTGTGGTTAATCCATGTGGTCAGTTGTTGATTCCAGCGCGGGCCTCTTTCTTTTTTTGCTGCCGCGAGTTGATTCAGGCGGGGGATGCATTCATGAACCAGTTTATGATTGCTGTCCTCAGCATAAGCGTCCTGAGGCGGAGAACCGGATCGTCGAATAGCTGTCGACAGATGGCACTTATCCTCTTTTCCCGTATCCCGTCTGGGATCGAGAAAGTCCGGTATTGCATAGGATTCTATAGGGGTAGGGAAGGTGTAAACAGGATAAACAATTGACTGGCTGCGTTGTCCCAGAGTGATGGCCGGGGGATGAAAGCCTGCTTCATGGCTTCTTAAATAGGTGGAGGTACCGGCTGTTACGGATAACGGCCCGGGCACTGGTGGTTGAGCCGCTGGCGCTCGGGTTGTCGATACGGGTTGTTGTTCCATGCTGACTCCGTTACTACGCAATTAATGGTTATTTCAACCTTCAAATCGTTATGACCGGCTATTCCATTGACAGCAGTTTGTGATTAAGAGAAGAAAAAGCGCAATTCGTTCATTGAATGGCGTCTGGTTGATAGCAAATGAATAACTGTTTCAGTCAGTACCGATAACAAACTGCATTAGGTCGCTAATGAAGTCCTGCTGTTTCGCTATAGCAATAACGCGCTTAATGAGAGTGATCCCTCCATGGGCTTGTTGAGGGGTGGGGTAGGTGGTCTGGCGCTTTCCGAGGAATCTTTCTTACTAACCTGCCATGCGTCACAGGCTGAATTCTCGAAAGGATTTATCTCTGCTGAATGCTTTTTTGGGCGACTTTTTGATTAAATGTTGGATCCTTCGAAAAAAAATGCTCTGAGCATGATGCATGGAATGGGTATTGGCTTTGCAATGATGTTGGGATGCCACAAGCTTTCTGCAGGAAGCAGAAATAATACGGATCAAGGAAAAGTCACATTATGGTTCTGTAAATATTGTTTTACCTGTGGGTGATCTATGTTGATTTTAAATACAGGACTATGCGTGTAATTGGGCTTTTCAGGGTCAGTCTGTGTTATGTGCTCAATCGTTCCATATTGATATTGGTATCTAAATGCACGCGTGAAATTATCACACGCTATTCTTTTGGATTCATGTTCTAACTGACGACGACTATACAAGGACCAGCGTAGTGCGAGTGCATAATTATTTTCACGTTTTTTAATGAATGTGCCGTTCTCCATGGTATCTAGAATAGATTTGCTGAAATTTAATGTATTCAATACAGGGTCGCCTGCCGTAATGTTGTGTTTCCAATGTAACAGCTCATTTTTTTGTAACTCTTCAATAATAAAATCAAGCATTGGAGACGTTTTGAACGGTATCGTTTTCTTTACTTTGGCTGTCTTGAGATGGAGAGAGCGAGCTTGGGATTCAGGTGCTTTTTTACTTGTACCTTTTGTGACCTGCCTGCCTGCCGATGACGTCGAAGGAGCAGATGATACTTCTTGCGCACTTTGGGGCGAAGGTTGTTCTTTTGGTTTTCTTGTCAATAGTGATTCTTTGACGGCTAATTGCGTCGCTAACCGCAAGGAATGCGGTTGAGAGGATACACTGGTTTTTTTACGTGGGACGGTTCTGGGTTTGGCCTTTGCGGCTGGCTGAGTCGGCGTGCTTTCTGCTTTTTGATCTGGGGCTTTTGATACAGTATGCGCCTTTTTTCTGGTTCTTTCAGGATGCGCGGAAGAGGATTTGCGGCGGTAAGAATGTGGTTTGGGCACCTGTTGAACTCCCGGAAGCTTAAAGCGCGGCAAATCAAAGGAGGCTCCCCGCGATTCAGGGAACGTTTGAATACTCTGTGTTGTGTCCGGTTGCGACTGCTGTTGTGCAGGGAAAAATGGCATTAAATGAGTTTCACCAAAAATATCATCGGGGGCAGCAGTGGCAATATTGATATCTTCAGGGTCGCAGCTGAGGGAAAGGCGAGGATCGTTCCTCTCGTCAGGTTGTGGCGGTGTGAAAAAGCCGAACGTTTGATGCGTAGACAAGTCGCGTTCTTGTATAGAGAGACTTGGCTGAGTGGAGCTTGTTGCAGAAAGAGAATAGGTGTGATCAGTGCTGGATGTCGATTGTATACTGCTAATCGGTATACTAACGCCAGAAGTTGTTGATATTGGCTGTGCCATGCAGGCTCCGTCATAGCGCTAAGATGTTTTTGGATATTGATGTAGATATCGGATTAATAACAATCGTTCAATAAATTCATTACGGTTAAGACAAAGAATCAAATGGTTTGTTCTTTTAATGTGTTACCAGCGCTAACCAATTTATGGCGCACTTTATCTGTGCACAGGGCAGATATTATCTGGCGATGAAAAAAACCAGTGCTGTATTTTAGTGTTAGCCACGCTTTATCTTTAATGGAGGGATGTTCAATCTCAGATATATTTATTCAGTACTGTAAGATTAAATGTCTATAAATTAGGTACTTATGTAGAGATTTCATAATTCCTGAAACATCACCGTGACTTTCAGTCCACCAAGTTCAGATTCCCCCAACACAATCTCCGCACTGTGCAGCTGAATGATATGCGCAACAATAGATAACCCCAGCCCGGAACCGGCGGTGCCGGACTGGTGCCTGTCGCCCCCGGTGCGGTAGAAGCGGTCAAACACCCTCGCGCGTTCCGGTTCAGGAATGCCGGGGCCGGAATCTTCCACGATCAGCATGGGGCGGCCAGCGTCAGTGATGGCGCTGATCTGTATTACGCCACTTTCCGGCGTATATAAGGCAGCATTCCTGACCAAATTACTGAGCATGATTTCCAGCCCCGTCGCATCGCCCTGAACCGTGACCGCGCCGTTATCTTCCAGCGAGATAGTCTGCTGTTTATCCAGCATCAGCCGGATATTGGCGGCGATCACCCGCTGGCATAACGGCTTGAGGTCCAGCGGCTGGAAACGGGCCAGATAACTTTCCGGGGAGGTCTTGGCCAGTACCAGCAATTGTTCCACCAGGTGCACCAGACGACGATGCCCTTGCAGGGCCATGTCCAGCGCATCCTGTTGTTCCCGGCCCTGGCTGTGACAGGCGTTCTGCAGGTGAATGCCCATGCCCGCCAGCGGCGTGCGCAGTTCATGGGCGGCATCGCCGGTGAAGCGACGCTCCCGGGCGAAGGCTCCCGAGAGCCGGGTGAGCAGCCGGTTGATGGCGCTGGTCAGCGGCACCAGTTCCCGGGCGGTCTGTTCGGTTTCAATGGTGCGCAGGTCGCTGGCTTCCCGCTGTTCCAGCTCGCGGGCCAGCCGGGTGAGCGGTTGCAATCCCTTGCTGACCAGGCAGCAGATCAGCACAAACGCCATCGGCAGGATAAACAAAAACGGCAGGGTGCCCTGGAGCGCAATCACCTGGCCCATCTCGCTGCGGATGTCGTCCCGCTGCGCGGTGATGATCCAGCGTTTGCTCTCGGGTTCATAGAGGGTGAACAGCCGCCAGTCATGCCCGTGGGTCTGCAGGGTGCGGAAACCTTCCACCGGCGAGGTCAGGGCGAAGTCCGGCGAGCTGTCGGCCTGTGCCAGCAGTTTCAGCTGGTCGCTGAAAATCTGGAAGAACAGTTTCGCTTCGTACTTGTGCCCCCACGGGCTGCCGGATTCCCCCTGCCAGTGTTCCGGCAACGCGCGGAATGGCACGGTGATGACGGTGTCCTGCCGGGTGTCGGTTTTCACCAGCTGGCTGAGCGAACGGGCATACTGCACCAGCTGGGCATCCTGCAGTTCCTCGGCTTCGTAGCGGCTGCGGTAATAACTCCACAACGTCATCAGGCCATCGGCGAGGATCAGCGTCAGCAGCAGGCCGACCAGCAGGAAACGGCGAATAGAGGATACGACCATGGCTTACGGTTTCTCGATCAACCAGCCGACACCGCGAATGGTGCGAATAAACGCGGGGCCGGTTTTTTTGCGGAGGTTATGGATGTGCACATCCACCGCGTTACTGACCACCTCTTCATTCCAGCTGTATAACTTGTTAATGAGTTGTTCCCGGGAATAAATACGACCGGGGTTTTCCATCAGCACCCGCAGCAGGGCGAACTCCCGCCGGGGCAGGGCGGTTGCCTCGCCGTTGGCGAGGGTGAGCTTGTGGCTGTGGGTGTCCAGCGACACCGGGCCCAGTTCGATGACGGCGCTGACCGCATGGCCCAGCCGGCGCTCCAGCACCCGGAGCCGGGCCAGCAGTTCGTCCAGCTCGAAGGGCTTGGTGAGGTAGTCATCCCCGCCGGTGTCCAGCCCGGCGACCTTGTCGGACACACTGTCCCGGGCGGTGAGAATCAGCACGGGTAATGGTGTGCTGTTGCTGCACTGTTTCTTGAGGGTTTGCAGCAGCGCCAGGCCGTCCATATCCGGCAGGCCGAGGTCCAGGATGACCAGGTCGGGCCGGGTGTCTGGCTGGTGCATCAGGGCGATGGCGTCCGCCGCGAGGGTGACGTGCTCCACCGCGTAACCTTCCTTGGCCAGGGCGATCTCGATTCCCCTGGCCAGGAGGGTGTCGTCTTCAATCAATAACACTTTCATGGCGGGCTCTGTACTTCATGGTTCATGCCGTCAGTTGTCGTACGCCGTTTTGCGCGCCAGGGCGGCTGAGGCCCGTGTGGCTGGTGAACGTCGCTGCTCGTGTAAATCCAGAAACAGGCGGTTCAGTATGGTCCGGGGCGGCGACTGTTTCACCCGGGATTCTTCCAGCATCTGCAGGGCTTTGCGCACCGGCTTGAACAGACCCTTGCCCCGGGTCAGGTATTCAAACCAGCCCTTGCGTTGCAGCCGTTCCCGCACACGGGCGACAGCCGCGGTATCCGGCAGCGTGACGGTTGTCGGCACCGCTTTGGCGCGGAACAGCACCTTGAGGTTGCCGGCCGTATCGATCCGCTCCACGTCAAACCAGGGGCTGGCGCAGGACACCAGGCTGTCGATGCCGAAGTAGAATAGGTGCGCCCGGAAATAAATGTTATGCGGTGACGCATCGTTTGTTTCGATCCACGGCACTTCGATGAACAGCCGGCCTTCCGGGTTCAGCAACTGGTAGAGGCGCGCAAAGGCCGAGCGCGGGCAGCGCAGGTGTTCCAGCACATGAAACAGGGTCACGACATCATACCGGCCCCGGGCATCGTTCAGCTCGCCGGTCTCGACCTGGCTGCCGTATTCACGGGCGGCGTATTCGGCGTAACCGATGTTGGGCTCAATGCCCCGGGCGCGGAAACCGGCGCGGCCGGAAAGGTACACGAACTCGCCGCCGCCGGCGCCGATATCCAGCAGATTCCCCCCGGTACAGCCGGCACCCATCAGGAAGGCGACGCGCTGCAGCGCGATTTTCCCCGCACGGTACACATGCCGGGGTTTGGGCGTGTAGGCCTGCTTGTAATCCACCCGGTAATGGTGGGCGTAATAGGCCGTGAGCGCCTCGGCGCTGGGCAGCGGGGTCTGCTGGATGAGCCCGCACTGTTCACACAGGGCAACCGTGAGGGGGGCGCCGGTCTTGGCGTCTTGGTCGGCGACGGGTGACAGCCTGTCATGGTCGCAGTGTTGGCATGCCATCAGTGATTGAGCCTCTCTGGTGTGATGTCCCATGGGAGATTGAAAATCGGGGGTTGGCAGAGAGCGTACGGGGGAAGAATTAAGGGGGAATTAAGAGAGGGGCGTTGTGGGTTGCGCTTTACAGCATCGTCACCAAACACACGCAGGTAACAACTGCGAGTACCGTGTAATTTCCGTAAATGAACTGTCGTTTAGGTCAATACCTTTACCTGACAAAGTGTGGTTACATACACGACGTTTTTTGTACAACTAGTCAACTTCGAGCTACCGAGGCCCATGCTCTGCTGGTCACTAATAGACTGAGCCACCCCTTCGGGCGGTAGCGTGGCTTGTGTTTATGAATGATCAGTCCAGCGCTTTTTGAAGTTGTTTTTTACGTGCCAGACTAGGTGAAAACGTTCTCAGCGCTTCAACATGAGTTCGCCTATGTACATTTTTATTAACTCACATAACATTATGTTTTATATTTGATTTTCAGGTTTATAGTGATTTAACCTTGTTTTATACGAACTTTATTCATATAAACTTCTGTTAAGTGCTTAGTCAACTTCAAGCTCCACCCAAATAATTGAGAAAGAACAAAATTGAAGCAAAATCCATTTTCATTTTATGACACTCTTCTGTGTACGGGACAAAAAATAACGGTATCAAAAATAGTAAGGAGAACTGACGCTCACTACCGGTAAAGTGTATGGTCTCTAACCTCCATGCAGTTACCTTGTCGTATGCAAGCAATCAGTTCTCTGGCTTCTGAGCTTAAGCCCCATCTACCCTGGCATCAATCCAGAATCATCTGTTTTGCCCAGCTGGTTCTTGGCGTTCTGCAGGCTCGATCATCAAATCTTGCCCGGATTGCCGAGGAGTTCCAGTCACCGGCATTGACCGACTCCAGCTATAAACGGATCAAGCGTTTTCTTGCCCTGTATGAGTTTTGCTATTTCCAGTTCGGAAGATTGATCCTGCACTGGTTACCGCTGTCGTCTTACACGCTTTGCCTCGACCGAACCAACTGGCTGCACGGGCAGAAGGATATCAATATCCTGGTCCTGTCCATTGCCTGGCAGGGAACCTCTGTGCCGTTACTTTGGGAGTGCCTGTCCAAACGCGGTTGTAGCAATAGCAGGGAACGTATCGCCCTGATGGAACAGTGCCTGAAGCTGCTGCCAGCAGACAAAATCGACTGCCTGCTGGCCGACAGGGAGTTTGTCGGTGAACAATGGTTACGCTGGCTGACAGCACAGAAGATTCGTTTTCGCGTACGGATCAAAAATAATACCCGGGTGGTTGGCAACTGTGGGCGCAGCGTACCCGTGTGTCGACTGTTTTCTCACCTGGGCGTCAACTGTCAGGAAACCTGGATGAGCAAACGAACCGTTGGCGACCTGAAGCTGCACCTTGCTGCACATCGGTCCGTCAAAGGGCTGCTCATTGTTGCAAGCCCGGCCAGCCCTGAGTGCATGATCGAGGATTACTACCGTCGCTGGGGCATAGAAGTCCTTTTCGCGAACCTGAAAAGTCGGGGTTTTGATCTGGAGAGCACCCATGTCAGCGAACCCGACCGGCTGAAGAAACTGGTGGCAGTGTTGGCAATAGCCACACTATGGAGTCTTCGGGTCGGGGAATGGCAATATGGAAGCAGTGCTGAATTGCCCCTTAGCCGACATTATCGTCCAGAAAAATCTCTCTTTCGTTTAGGACTGGATTTAATACGACGATTATTGAAAAACCACTGTCTGAAAGATAAAAGTGAGATTGCTCAGCTATTAACTGTTTTGTCCCCTGCATAGGACACTCTTGGATACCTAATACCAGGGGCCGTCCTAATCTATACAATAATGTATCTTTTCAATTACAATGTTTTTATTGAAATATTTAACTTGGATAACTCAGGAAAAAAACAAGCTAGTGAATTGTTGAGTTACATTCCAGCTATTATTTTCGCCTATTTATCTGGCCATATTCTTTCAATCGGTTCATCTGCATTGATAGAAAAGTACCTGGAATATTCTAATGGTTATCCATCTGCGTTCCTTTTTGACGTTACTCCACCTGACTTCTTTACTAGCAAAACAAAGTGGGGGAATTTTGGCCGCTTTGTACTATGGTTAATGATTATACCAATATCGATCAATGATCTAGTGCTTAGAAAAGTCCTTGGTATAAAAATATTTAATCAAGCTAAATCTCTACCGTTACCACTTAGAAAGGCGGTTTTCTCTAAGTGCAAGTCAGTCCTTGCTGAGGAAATTGAAGTTGATACTTCAAAATTAAATATAGAAAAAGGCGTAGACGGTGATTATTTTCGCCTGCTTTACCACTTTGCATTTGAACACTTTGAAAAGCATTCAAACAAGCTTCAGAACTATGTGGCACTGTATGGTCTTACAAGAAATATTGCACTCGTTTTGACTATCTCATTTTGGTCTTCATTAATCATCAACTTTACATGTGTTGCTAATGTCAATTATTTACAGCCTATAATATTAGCTTTTTGTGCATATATATTTTACATAGGCTTTGTAAAATTTTACCGTCGCTTTACTCTTGAGGCTGTAATGGCCGCTAGCGTACACATCAAAAATGGCGCTAAACAAGACATGGTGTACGGCAGCAAGCTGCCTGGGACGTCGTAGGAGTCCCTCATTTTGGCGTTAGTTCAAGGATTTACACTCGAGATGATTGAACGGCTCATAACATGGGCTTTGGAAATGGCAATTGAACAACGGCACATACAGCTCGGTTTAGTGATCCACTCGGATCGTGGCGTACAGTATCAAGCAACTCGGTATCAAAGCCTTATTCGTCGCAACGGACGAGAGCCGAGCAATAGCGCTCAAGGTAACTGCTGGGATAATGCGACTATGGAATCGTTCTTCAGCGACGCAAAGTTGAGCTGGTCTATGCAGAGCGGTTTCTACCCCTTGATGAAGCCCAGACCAGCCTATTCGAGTATATCGAAATATTCTATAAGCGAATTCGACGTAACTCAGCACTAACTTATCTTAGCCCTGCTAAGTTCGAAGAAGTAAATCAACAATAGGTGTCCACTTTCGTGGGTAACACCAGTGCTATCCAAACATCTGAGCCTCGAAAAATAGAAAGTTAGGTTGTAATTCTGATCCTTTTAAAACCAGACCGGAGAAATTGTAGTGTCTGAAACAGGCAATATTGAAGAACTAGCGAAGAAAGTATCGAAAGATATTTTTAAATGGTTTAAATGGGAGTCTTGTCCGTTAAAAGATGTTGATTGGGGTTGTGTAACTGAACACCATTGCAAGAAAACACATCCAGCCGATGTCGTATACCATTATGACGATCCTTACTCAGGGAAAAAAGTATACCTTAACACTGACCTAAAAAGTTATAAAAAGGGGAGTATTACAAACCAGAGCGTAAATAATGCATTAAAATCTCTTGCGATTTCAATCGAGTGTGCAAATATAAGCTCTGACTGGCAAAGTAAGTTTCTATTAGATGATGCTGACTATTCAAAGGTCATCGGCTTACTTTTTATTTATAATCATGACAATGAGTTTGATAAAGATTCCCAAGAGATCATAAACGCTGTAGATTATAAAAAAGTAAATATCCCAGAATCAGTGATGCTGTCTATTTTTGCACCAGACACGATAAGAAGGCTGTTAAACATAGTAACTGATATCAAAGGGCTTATTGCAGAAGAGTTATTTCCCAAAAAGGAATACACTTTCTATTATCATGATCTTGTAATGTCTAGGCGGTATGGCGATGAGTGGAACCAGCCTGCCACTCTAGAGGCACTTACAGCACCATGGTTAATTATAAAACACAAAGAAACTGATGAGATTGCAGAGGGTTATTTAATTTACTATCACGGTGAGGGAGAAACAGTTGAAGAGTTTGTCTATTTGATTGATGCTCTATCACACTATCAAATGCTTCTAAGCAATATGCCTATCCGTATAAGATTTACAAATGCATCTAAAAGTGCCCCGAATAACTTTTACAAAGCTAAAGGTGAATATCTGAAAATGTGGGGTGCCGATGAATCTCGTGAGAAACGTCTCAATACGTTGAAAGCCGAACGCATTGAAAAAGTAGTATCAAATTATTGCCCAATGGAAATAGGTATGCGTGAAGATGGCTAAGAAAATAGGTCCTTCAATTTACATCCCAACGGATAAAAATATTTATGATGCTTTGCAGCACAAAAAAGTAAAGCAGTCAGACTTGGTTGAATTGTTGAGAAGAAGAAATATTCTTGTTTCTCCATCGCTGGATAAACATGAATTATCAGTTATGGTTTCCGAGCTAACTATAGATTATGAAGATTTCATATACATAACAAGGCTTTTAGAAAATCCCAACAGAAAAGAAAAAACAACACAGTCATCAGTAAAAGCGGAAGTATCTGATGATGAAATAAAAAAAGCGTGCAAAATGCTTATTGATGCTGAGATAAGTGATGACACATTCAAGATTGTAAAAAGTGACCTCGATACTACATCATTAGTTGTAACGTATACTGATATTGATTTTACCAAAACTGAGCTAAGACAAAGAACAATAAAGAAATGTGAGATTGAAATCCAAAGAGAAGATGGTGAGATTACCTTTAGAATGCCTGCTAACGATAAGGCAAAGGCTATAACAAATAAGCTTAAAGAGAACTTGTCTGAAGTGAAAGGCGAGGAGCTAGAAGAAGAAGCAATATCACTGGAGAATATAATTGAACCCGAGGCAAGGAGTTATTTTTTCGACAAGCTAATAAATCTTGTCCCTGGCTATAAATTTGAAAATGTATCTAGTGTTGATGTTTATCATTCTGTTGATTCTTTAGATGATGCTGAGGATGAAACAGATGAAGAGCAAGCAGGTAGATTTGCTGGTTACATAAGAAAAGCTGCCCTAGCAGGGAATGGGGTTCTTGAGTCTGCAGAATTCAATCAATTACATGCTCGAGGTTTTTTTATATCAAAGATCGTATGGACATGCGATGAGAATATAAAAGGCGGAGATCGGGTTGAATTTGAAGCACAATTTGGAACCCCTTCATCATGTACTGACTTCAAATATCTTGTGCGCGGCATATATAACTATAATGAGCGCACCCAAGAACACAATGTGACAAGAAGATCAGCATCACCAAAAGAAATAAAAAAATTAAATGTTACACTTGAGAAAGCTGCAAAATTATCTTTCGAGGCTGTAGAAGAGAAATATTGAGAACTAATCTATGAAAAAGGTTAAATGGTTATACTACGAACTACCAATACCTATTGTGCAATTATCAGAATTACTTCTTTCTAATCAATATTCTGAAGATGCAGGTACAGGTTTTTTGCTGTCAAAATCAAATAGTAAAACTATTGCTGGCCGTTACATAGAAAAAGATATTTCAACAGCGATTGTTCAAGATCCGTTTGGTAATGAGACAGAGAGTGCTATAACAACATACTACATTTGTAGTTTTAGCCTAAATAAAGACTCGAATTTGTTGTGTATTTATGATCCCCCAAGGACTCTTAGAAAATTCATATCCAAGCTTCATAGTATGATGGGCTTAGGTTTTGTACTGTCAGATATAACTGTTGATCCATTATCTTGGATAATCGATATGGAGAAAGAAGTCAGTAATTTAAATATCACACATATTTCATCCTACGGAATTAGAGTCGAAAAAGCTGGTCTGGCAAAAATCAGTGTTTCAGGAAAAAAAGACATCAGAAATGAATTTAAATCTATTACCGAATCAATTAAGTTTAAAACTGATTTAGTTAAGTTCAGCTTTGAATATAACAATCATACAGTAACTGGTTCTTTGTCTAAAACTGGCCTATCCCAAATAAACTCGCCATCTGCATCAGAGCTAATATCAAAATTCCAGAGCGCCATTGAGAAACAAGTTAAATATGGTGGTTCAGACTACGCACATATAAGTAAATCCAAGTGACGCTGAACCTCACCCGTTTTAGTGATTAGGTATTTTAAACTATCAATAATGGAGAACAAATGTTATCACATCACAATTATCCAGAAGAAAAATACACTATCGCTTTACCGTGTGAGCCAGATCAATTTAGTGATTTTGTAAGTAAGCTTCTTGGGAAGCCTCAAACAATAACAAAAAGTTTTGTAGGATCATTTGATATAACGGAAGAAGATATTAAGAATGCATACCATCTTGTAACTCAAAGAGTAAAGCAGCAAAATAAGTCAAGCCTTATACAGTTCACAGTAAAACTTATATTTAATGACGACTCTTCAGTGTTATTGAATAGTTTTGATGAGTTTCTCTCTTATGCTGAAGTAAGGCCGCTAGTTACCACACAAGTCCATTTGTCGTGGTCGTTTCTTGTTCAATTTGAAGATAAGAGTTCACCTGAAAAACAGGAAATTGATTTAGGGTTTAGTACACGTGCTGGGAACATGATTTCCGTATTTGAAAGTGAAGACTCTATGCAAATCCCTCTAGCAAAATTATTGGGGGGTGGTGGGATTATTTCATTTAGAGTGAAGCATACTGCTCGTACATGGGGAGCAGACATTGAAGCATTAATAAGTGGCCATATTAAAAATACCATGAAGAGTGAGGTAGGTATTAAGAGGTTTGTTCAGGATCATAGTGCAAAAATAGGAATATTGTTTGGTGTTTTGTTCTTTATATTGTCTGTTGCTGCATGCTTTTATTCAGCCTCGCAGGTTCGTATTACGCAGTTGGCATCAATAAAAGATTTTCTGGTTAACAATGTATCGAATAGCGAAAAAATTGATTATCTAATACAGCTTAATGCTACAGGGTTTTGGGGGAGTTATTTTTTTTCTGTATTTATATTTATTACAGCTTCATTTATACTGTCGATCTTTCTTTCTATATGGGTAGCTGAATCATCGTCAGGCTCAAGGCCAAGCCATATATTACTTACATCGAAATCAAAAGATAATAAACTTGTTCTAGATAAAAAGTACGAAAAAAAATGGTTGTCTTTTATTGTTTCAGTATTTGTGAGTGTAATTGCTGGTATAGTTGCCAATATCATCTTTACCAATTTCTGGTCATAAGTACTAAAGAAATAGCATAGTGCTTCAAAGAAGCAGGTCTTGGAATCAGATCAATTCAATAACCAAGGCCTGATAGTAAATCGCATTATCATCATCCCATGAAATCCAAAACCTACCGACTCGATCGCTTCATCAGCAAGCACAGTCCTTTTTCGATGTCGGATACCCGTTATCTGATTGCGCAAAAACGGATTCTGTTAGATGGGCATCTGGCGCATTCCGTTCAACAGACCGTGACTGAATTCACCCATGTCGTATTGGATGGTCACTGCTTAAATGATAAACAGCCCGTCTATCTCATGCTGAATAAACCCAAAGGGGTTGTCAGTGCCACGAAAGACCGTCAACACACCACCGTGCTGGATATGCTTCAGCACCCTCAGAAGCGCGAACTCCACATTGTGGGTCGGTTGGATTTGAATACCACGGGCCTGGTGTTATTGACCAACGATGGCGCGTGGTCCCGCAAGATCAGTTTACCCGAGACCAGGCTCGCCAAGACCTATGAGGTGACATTGGCGAAGCCATTAACGGAGGAGTATGTGTCGGTCTTTCGGGAAGGGATCTATTTTGCCTACGAAAACATCACCACCCGGCCCGCGGGTTTAGAGATTCTCTCCGAGTACACCGCCAGGCTCTCGCTGGTTGAAGGCAAGTATCATCAGGTGAAACGCATGTTTGGCTTTTTTCGAAATCAGGTGTTAGCGCTTCACCGGGTCTCTGTGGGTCATATAACTTTGGGTGACTTGGAAGAGGGGCAGAGCCGGTTGCTGACCCAGGAAGAGACGGCGTTTTTCAGTAAAACCATAGGAGACTCCCCAGCATAACCGGAAGGTTACCGGTTGATGATGTATTCCTGACTGTCGATTTGATCCAAAACAACAAAGGCCCGGATTTTCATGCAGCGGTCGCACCAAACCCTTATGATGCCCACCGTCAGGGCGTATAGGGATTGGGCCTGGCAACCCTGTCCTTCCATGTCATTTGTGGTCGCCAACTCCCGGAGATCGAACGCCAGCGTTTGTATTGTACCCCTGTCAACAGCACATCCTTTTCTGCTGATATTTTTGTCACTGTTTCGCAATACATTTAAGGAAACATCATGTTAAGTCTGCTATTGAACCAGACACTGTTTCTTCTTTTGTGCGCGGGTCTGATGCTCATCGCCCGTCAAAAGTATGCCCTCTCACGACAGGTGCTTGCTGGCCTGCTCATGGGCGCCGGACTCGGTGCCCTGTTCCAGTTCTTTTATTCCCCGCATGACCCGACGCTGCAAACGTCACTGGCCTGGATCAACATTGTAGGCAGTGGGTATATTCGCCTGTTGAAGCTGATCATCATGCCATTGGTGCTGGTATCCATCCTCGGCGCTATGGTGCGCATGCATAATACGCGGTCGCTGGGCAAAATCAGCCTCTACACCCTCGGCACATTGCTCACTACAACGGCGATTGCGGCAATGATTGCCGTTTTCACCTCGGTCACTTTTGACCTGAACGCGAGCAGCCTGCTGCAGGGGACGCAGTCGGAAGTCTCCAGCCTGTTGCCTTATGTCGGCAAACTGGAAGCCCTTGATCCCCCAAGGCTACTGGTCAGCTTCATTCCGGATAATATTTTCCTCGACCTCACGGGCGCCCGGCAGACATCGGTCATCGGGGTGGTCATCTTTGCCATGCTGATCGGGTTTGTCGTCGTCTCCATGGCGCGGGAGAAATCCCCTTACGCGAAACCGCTGATTGATGGTATCTGCGCCTTGCAGGATGTCATCATGCGCCTGGTTCGGCTGATCATGCGGTTGACCCCGTGGGGCGTCATGGCACTGATGACCCGGGTCGTCGCTAACACCAGCCTAGAAAGTCTGGCGAGTCTCGGCGGTTTCATGGCGGCTATCTATCTCGCCATCGCGCTGATGTTCCTCTGCCACGGGCTGATTGTGACGCTTCTGGGTATTAATCCGCTGCGTTACTTCGGCAAGATCTGGCCCGTGCTGACCCTGGCGTTTAGCAGCACCTCCAGCGCCGCCTGCCTGCCATTGAACATTGAGACGCAAACGAACGCGCTGAAGGTTCACCCGGCCATCGCTAACTTTTCTGCATCCATTGGCGCTACCGCCGGTATGAACGGCTGTGCCGGCATCTATCCTGCCATGCTGGCTACCATGGTGGCGGTTTCCGTTGGTATCAGCATTACGCCGGTCTGGGTGATTACGCTGTGTGCGGTCATTCTGGTGTGTTCGTTTGGGCTGGCAGGGGTCGGCGGTGGTGGAACCTTTGCCGCCTTGATGGTGCTGTCTGCCATGGGACTGCCGCTGGAATTGGTAGGGTTATTAATCGCTATCGAGCCGGTCGTCGATATGGGGCGCACCGCGTTGAATGTCAGTGGCGCCATACTGTCCGGCGTCGTCACCAATCGGTTGATCACAATGGAGGCTGACAACCGGATTGAGGACGCTGCCCAGGTAATGTCGAGTTAAGGAAAGTGATTTCCGGCTTCCCCCAGGCAGCCTTGCATAGTCCGCCAGGGGGAAGCCAGGCAAGAGCCGGTTGCTCACTATGAAGCGACGGAAGTACATCAGAATCATTGAATGCCTGAGGGCAAGGGGCAGGTTTGGAAGGCGGGTGAAGTTTGTAGACGTTGAGACCGGCCACCCAAGTGATAACCCCGGATACGGTGGATTATATTGCAGAAAATAAGCGCTAAAATAGAATGTTATAAGCATTATATTGGTTAAATATAAGTTAATTATAAGTTTATCTTGCGCTTTTAATTCGACTCTCACTAAAACATAGTGTTGAGCCTGTTTTTTGTCTGTTTTAACAAGTCAGGAATACGCGAAAAGCTGTCGGGTTTGGAATTTGCATAAAATGAATGTTCAATTAATATTAATAAAAACAGCTAGATAAGAATTAATGATAAGAAAACTATAAGTAATTTAGTTGTTTTGCGTTCTGAAAAAGCCGGTATGAATGAGTTCTGCAAAATTCACAATCAATGAGAAACAAGATGCAGACCATGGATGGTGATATAGAGAAGATTCTGTTCCCGGAGGGGAGTCCCGCAAAGCATCCTTATTCCAGGGAACTGGTCGCGCTGAATGAACAGCAGGGCAGAACCCTGAGTGAAATGGCAAGTGCTGCCGGCGTCAGTCAGCCGTTCATAAGCCAGATCAAGGCAGGGAAAGGCAAACTCAAAGATGAGCATGCCCAGATCCTTATCCGGATGCTGTATCCGAAAGCGCCAGGGGATCAATTTTCCGCCTACCCCATTCTCAAGGCCATGAAGCCGAGCCTGCCTGACAACTGGGAACAACAGGTTCTCATGGAAGGCCTGCGAGCGGTATCCGAGCATGATTCCGAAGGCCGTTATCCCACGGGGGAAACCGGTTTCAATGAGGTGCTTCGTGAACACAGCAACGTACTGGAGCTGATTGATTCTGATGGCAGCCCAAAAAGGCAGCATGGTCTGGGGTTCAGCAGGCAGGCACAGATGGAAGGAAACAATCAGTCGGTTATCACGCAATTGGAAGATGCCCTGGCGACTTACCATGAAGAAGTGGCCAAGCTTGAGCGTGAAGAGCGTTTAGAAGCCGAAAGGCTGGAACGTGCGATCGTTGCCACTTGGTATAATCTCACCAAAAAGCGGCATGATGATGCTGATCTCACCAAGCTGAAGCTATGCATAGAAGACGTCATTGAGCAAAAATTCCAACGTTATGGCTGGTCGCCTGCCATACCCCGTAAACGGCTGACGGATGCCTGCACAAGGGCCCGAGGGCATCTGGAAATGCCTATGATCAAAAATCTCGTTGAATCCGGGAACGATGAAAATGGGGGGGGAAATGAAAAGCTCTATGATCCGGAAGCGCACGCCAAACGACTGTTGGCGAAATGCAAAGAACTTCAAGAACAGTTTGACGCCAAAAGACGTGAACACCGGCAACGCTTCCGGTTGACCGGTCACGCAAGCCCGAAGGCATTGCGCCGGTTACAAGACGCAGCGTTTTCAGATCCCCGTGATGCCAACAGCATGGAGGATTGGGGTAAACGGCTTTTTGGTGATGCGGTTATCAGGGTATACAGAAGACCCAACAAGTTTTACGAAATCAATCTCTCAAAAGCCTACAAAGCCTGGTTCGAGAGACAGCCACGTTTCAGCTATCAGGAAGAGGTCGTGCAGATATGCGGCCCATTAATCCTCCAAAAAGAATTAACGCATGGCACGCTGATGGTGCATGAACTGCATAGCCGGCAGTTTGTTGTGCTACGAACTATTCAGGATGAGCGCATCAATAAAAAGCTGACCATACTCTCCCAACCGTTATCCGTTGAAGGTCTCTTCAGTTGTATCAAGGATGAAAGCCTGATGCAGGGTTGGAGTATCGAACAGTGGGATTCCGTGGCCGAAGATTTACAGGCGACACTGATAACCAAAGGTTACCGTGTACCTGGCGTACGCCCCATCTACTAAACCAACCGCTATCAGACAGGGAATGTGTGATAGGTGCAACACTAAGCATTTTGCTGTTCTGGCTGATGGGGAAAGTGCTAAGAGAGAAAAAGGGTCAGGTCTTGAAATAGGGTTGGTTTTATAATCAAGACCTGCTCCTGAATCGTGTTTTATGATAACTAACCGCGAGATACTTGTTTTTAATTGTATGCGTTTCTAAAAAAACACTACGCTAGATGCATACCATGTATAGTGAGTTCATGAAGAAGCAGTGCTGTTGCATCCGTTACTCTTTTGTTGCAGATAGAGCACGAGAATTCTGCACTTTTCCCATCTGTTTCATCATCAGAAGAGTCATTAAATAATTGCTTTGAAGACGTTGTTTGGCTGTGTACTGCTGGTATCGGCATCTCAATTCCCACATCTATTTCTTCATCGGAATCGTGATTCAATGATTGAGGTGTAGAACCTGATTGACGGTATCCTTCTGGAGTCACTATACCTTTTTCACTTTCTGCAGTTTGAGAGGTTGAAGGATGCACTGTTTGTTCTGAAACATCCGGATTATTGGTTAATGGATCGTCTGAGTTTGCTGAAATTCCAGCGGCTGTTGCTGTGCTCGGTAATAGTGATGATCCGATAGTCTGTCCTGATGTTGTTACTGAGGTTGATGGCTGTGCCTGACACGCGGCTGTAACAGTACATCTGTTACGATTACCATTGTCAAACGCGCGCCACACACTTCCAGACGTGTCACTTTGATTCATTGATATCAAAGGTGGAGCCGCAACATGTGAATGGGATGGAGCTGAACTCATTGTGGGAGGCATATTTGCAACTGATGTGGTCACTCTTGACAGGAGATCTAACCCACCACCTTGATAAGCAAATGTCAATGGATATCGGCTCTGAAATATTTCATGTTGTAGAAGTCGCACACCGGCTTCCAAACCTGCGATATAGCCTCCATGACTACCAGCTCTGACGTCCCTGTTAAAACAAGTATTAAAACCAGCATTATAACCAGCATTAAAACCAGCATTAAAACCAGCATTAAAACCAGCATTATAACCAGCATTATAAATAGTTTGGTGATCAACCGGTGGGTAGGTAGCCGATGGACGAGGTATTGGATTGCCGGGCTGATAAGGGAAGTTGGGTTGCATAAATTTCTCAGTCTTCTGTTTTAACCAAATTGCCAGAGTATGACGCCATTCACCCTGAAAAGTTTTGATGTTGTTAATAAACCTAACGTTATTAAACCTATTTTGTTTATATTACTTACGCTAATCGGTTTCCGTTAAAGCAGGCTGTGTGCCCTACCAATACGGCCGAACTCACAATCGGCTTGCAGATCAAGGGGTAGACCATAACATCAGTTAGCAGAATATGGCGCTCAGGCTGACCCTTGCAATAGTCGCACTATGCAAGGGTTTGTGGGCGCAAGCGATTACTTTTTATCGCCGACTAAAGCCCTGAAAACAAGTCGGAGTCACTGCCGTGGTATGAGCACCCGTTACGCGAGGCTTCCAGGATATCTCCCACTCATTGAGTTTACCCTTCCATGCCTTGCGCAGGGTGGATGAGCACTTGATGCGTCCTATTTTGCACAGTGCATCAGGCAGATTCCGTCTCAGCCATAGGACCATGAAATGTTGTGACCACGCAGCCTTGTCAATATTCTCTCCCCATAATGCACTATCCTTTGGCTCCTGAAATAATTGGATCAATGTGCCCAGTTCATCAGCCAGTATTGCCTTGCGGTTGTGTTCATCCGCATAGCCCTGTCGGCAGAATACCCAGCTTCTGCGAATACTGTCGCGCCACCCCGGTGTCAGCTTCAACACTGACTCCATCTCTTGGCAAATTGTTGCTAATGGCATTTCTTCAGGTAACGTCATCAGTTGTGCATTGTTGTCTGTATCGTGCAGGCTGTTAAACAGTACGATAAATTCCCGCTGAATGGCTCCGTTTTCCTTTTCGATGTCAGCTTGCATTTTTTGCAATGCTTCCAGTGTATCCTCGTCCTTCGGCGTTGCCGTGGTTAGCGTCTCAAAGTTGACGGGCTCAATAACGGGGCTACGCCATGATTCAATATAATTTCCATGAATTTTAACAAATTGGCGTAACAGTTTGGTCTGGTTGATCAAGTGCTGGCTTCTTTCATTGGCCTTGTTGATTTGTTTGATAACGTGACTTTTATGTGGTGGTTCCGCGGTTGTAAATGCCTTGCTGAACACTGACTTCGCCCTTTCCAAAAGGGAAGATTCACTATGGCTTGTCCTGCTGGTTAATCCAACATAGTTGATCTGATAATCAAAGTCCCCATCCGTTACCCTCTGAATATCGAAGTTTGTTTCTTTAAAGACATTGTTAAACGCCATGTATAAAGAGTCGGTTTGAGTCAGGCCATTCAGAAATAAGGTGATAACCTCCTGGAACTTTTCATAACTATCAGGCATTTTTACTTTGTCGATATGGTAACCCTCTCTCTTTTTGGGGTTTCCGGCAAGAAATTGCCTGATAGGGGATATTCGTAAAAAACCGTTTCTTAAGTATTCACCGTGCTGTTCAGGGGCTTCTGCTAAATAGTCATTCAAGGCCTGCGTTAGCCTGTTGCCAATCGCTTTTTTTTCGTATTTATAGGCCGTTTTGCCGAATCGTTCAGCGTCAGGTAATTTAACGGTTCGCGTTTTTCCTTCCGTTCCAGAGCCTGTCAAATTGCCCAGAGATGCCGTAAGCTTTCTCATACTCGAAATGGATTGCGCCTCTAATGTCTCTGTCAGCGTTTCAACACTGCGAGACATTGTGCCCGCAGGTCGCGAAGATGAAACGAAGCTACCTAACCAGTGTGTCAGGCGGACAGCTGCAAAAGGTATATTTTGCATAATGAAAACCAATAAAACCAAAAGTGTCAAAATGTACAAAGGTAGAGTGTCTAACGACAATAACATTCATCTAAAGATTTAAATCCGGTACAGTTTCAAACGAAGTTGTTAGTTCGCTTTATCAAAATGTGTAGCAGCATGTGACTCAATAGCGTGAATGCATAAGCTGTCATTTCCATGTCAAAAAATAACAATGATGTTATTAAATGTTGTGGGTCATAGAAATAACATGATGCGACTATGAATTGTTAATATCACTAACGATGGAAACAAGTCAGTCAACAGCGAGAAGTTCTCCAGGGGCAAGCCGCGATCCGGATACAGGAGAAGATGTTACAAAAGCGGGGCAGCCATCATCTCAATTGAGTGGAGCAGAAAAGTCGTTTCTGCTGAGCAGTCCTTATGTGCCCGTAAAAAAAGCCACGCTACCACTATGACAATGGAGCGAAAAGGAAGACACGTAAACTGGACTGTCTCAAGAGATATTTTCAGTATCAATGATGCGAAACATTTTTCCCCTCCGTAATAGTCCAGCCACTTTGCTGAACAGCTACCTACATTGATATAGACATCTGCTTATTTCTCATTCTCTGCATTAATGAATAATCGCTGCTCATTTTTTCTCATACAGGCCTTGAGAATGGGCAAACGTGCTGTTCTTGCAACCGCTCTTGTAATCATGTTGGCTCCCGCTGTGAAGGCCGCAACGGTCAAAGTCCCTGATGGCTATCGTGTCGTACCCATCGTCGATGCCAAGGGCCTGATCCGCATTGATAAGCAGAACCCGGATGGTTCATGGCAATCCGCTGTCGACTACCGCATTGTGGATGAAATGACGGTGTTTCAGCACACCACCGGGAAAACCTCGACAGCACAGGCGGTCAACCCGGAATACAAGGACGAGATTCAGGATGCGATTGATGATTGGCGAAACCCGTCTGTCCCGGACGGTGGCGATACAGGAACCCCGCCTTCAACCTCGGAGCTTTCATCCCGTATCGACTCGCTGGAATCCCGGGTGCATTCGCTGGAACAGGATATTGATGCCCTGAATGACGGCGTGGCCATGAGCTTTGCCATGAGTGCCATTCCCCAGGCCTACAGACAGGGTTCCACACTGGTCGGCACCGGGGTGGGTACCTTTAAAGGCTCGAATGCATTAGCGGTTGGGGTATCGCACAGGTTCAGTGATCACCCTGTTACCGTGAACTTCAAGTTTGCAGCATCCGGTGAAGAGACCGGCGCAGGGCTGGGCGTGGGTTTCGAGTTTTAAGCGGCAGGCCCTGATGCTGGCCATGATATAACAGCGGGTGTTGTTCCTTTTCGCCTCAATAGAAGAAGGGGGGGAGTAACCCGCGGGTTATTCTGCCCGATTCCCCGTGCGTAATGACGCGATAAACTGCTTCTTTCTACATAAACCGGGCTGCTTGCATAGCGATAATGATTGGTTGGTTAGTAACGTGAATCGAGGACTTGGTAGGTTTGAGGATCGTCAACTCAGTTGATTGATTTTATGCCTGTTGTCACGGGCCCCTGTATTTCACATGGAACGGAGCACATCACGATCTCCATTGTCGGCAACCACGCAGGCAATCATGATGACTGCATTTTCTGATAGATACCTATTAAAAAACACATACCCCTTCATAGGGAAAGGCCTTATCGATGCGGCGCATGTGACAAAGCTTTTACTTTTGAAGATGGTATTAGAAAACACAGTCATTCTTATTGGTCTGTTAGTGCCATTCATTAATTAACCGGTAGGCTGAACACCCGTTTTTTACCTGTCTTTGGAATTGTGTCTTTTTGGCTGCTGTAGGGCTGGGTCACTATGAGTTCGAGAAACAAGGTTCCCTCTTCTCAGGCATCAATATCTGCCACACCAGTGACCGTGCCAACATCAACGATGAGTGAGCCACAATCGTTGCCATGGTTATCAGCCGGTCGTACAGCACAAATCACACGTGTCACTGGAACCGTCACTACCAGTACAGAATTTACACCCGCTTATGATACACAGCGTTCTGACCAGGTGTTAACAGAGGCGGTTGTCGTGTCTTCGCCGGAATGGGGAGTGCATTCCGCGAATGGTGCTTCAAGCGTCTCTTCACAAAACGCGTTTTCATCGGAAAACTATTTTGATTTGCAGACAATATCCATGGGGGAGATTAGCTCTTTATTATGGGAACAGCCCCCAACAGGTCCCGCCGACGATGCAGAAGTTGATAGTGGGGTGAACAGACAGGACCACACACAGTCACAACCTCAACAAGATATGTCCTGTGATTTACTGGCGCTTGCGATGGAGCAGATAGGCTCACCAGAGACCCTGCGTAGCTATCAGGCAATGACGTCAGCAGCTGTGGGCACATCACCGGCCAGGGATCCATTTCTCCACCATGATGAGACCCTGAGCGGGCTGGACGAAGGACAATCTGCGCTCGGTGAGGGAATTCCGGAAAACACATACGATTTATGGGATATATCATATGAAGGCTCAGATTCGGGGCAGCAGGATATACTGGCACTTGCGGTGGCCCAGATTGGTTCGCCTGGAACCCTGCAGAGCTACTATTCAAGTACGCCAGAACCTGCAAAAACACCGGAAAGGGCTTTTACCAAAAAAACACATGTAAAGAAGAACCCAAAAGGGGAAAATAAATGGCACCGGGGGTTTGAGTGCTCGCTGTGTGGTAAATCTTTTTATTCGTTCGACCAACATATTAACCATCATCAAAAGTTTCACTCTGGTGAGAATCGTTATCAATGTGAGGTTTGTGGGAAAGGATGCGTAAGCACCTCTAAATTGAGAGAACACAAGCGCGTTCATACTGTAGAGAAGCCTTTCCAGTGTACCTATTGTAAAAAAACATTTACCCGAGAAGCATCCCTGTTAAGTCATGAACGTGTTCATACTAGAGAGAAGCCTTTCAAGTGTACCCATTGTAAAAAAGCATTTGCCCGACAAACATCCCTGTTAAGTCATGTATGTGTTCATACTGGAGAGAAGCCTTTGATCTTCCCCCGATAAAATGGACACCCTTCTACAGCTAAGCTGCCGCCTCGTATTCTACCGGAGATTGATAATTAAGGCTTGAGTGCAGTCGAGCACGGTTATAAAAATGCTGTATATATCCAGCTAATGAATCACGTAGGTGGTGAACACTGCGGAATGTGGTTCCAGTAATCAACTCACCTTTCAATGAATGAAAAAATGATTCCATCTCCGCGTTGTCAGTGCATCGGTAGGCGCGATTCATACTGGGTATGAACCCATAGCGTTTATGTACGTTATGAAGCTCTGTGGCTCGGAATTCGATGCCTTGGTCTGAGTGAAAAACAAGCCCTTTCGGAGGGCGTCGATTTCTGATGGCCATCAACAGGGCAGCTTTGGTTAAAGCCGCTGTCCGGTTGTTTTTTAGCGACCATCCAACGACTTTCCGTGAATACAGATCCAGCACGACAGCCAGGAACATCCATCGTCCTTGTAGTTTTATATAGGTCACATCCGACGTCCAGTGCTGGTTAATCGCCGTTGGCTTGGGGAGATCTTTGCGAATGTTAGGCACAGGGTCACAAGCTCGTTGTGGCAGAGGCTTTCTGCGATAAATGCGAGCCACACGGCCTTTCAGTTGAGCTTCTCGCATCAAGCGCTCTACGCGTTTTCTGCCAACACTTATCCCCTGGTTACGAAGCACCTTGAAGATGCGCGGGCTTCCATAGCGTCCCTTGCTTTTATCAAAGACAGACTGGATGCGCTGTAAAAGCAACTGGTCATCAAGTTTACGCTGACAAGGCTTTCGGTTTCGCCAAGCATGAAAGCCACTGCAGGTAACATTCAGACGTTTACAGAGAAAGCGAATCCCGAAACGCTGATGGTGGAACCCTATGAACGCGAATCTTTCCTGCGTTGTTCCGCGAGAAACGTTTCCCACTTTTTTAGAAAATCGACCTCTTTTTTGAGAGCGGCATTCTCGGCCTCGAGTTTCTTGATCCGCTCGCTGTCAGTCAGCTCTTTTTTTCTGGGGATAGTCTCAAGATTTCTGGAGACTTTGCGTTCATCGGCCACAAGACTGCCCTCAAAATATTCTTTGCGCCAACGAGACAACATAAACGGATGGATGTCTAGGTAGGCAGCGACATCTTTGATCATCACACCAGGTTTGAAGGTCATTCGAACAGCACTGACTTTGTACTCATTGGTGTAGCGACGCGTTGGTTTATCAGGTCTGTAACTTGTCATTTAAGCACCTCATTGGATTAGGAATGAGGTGTCCACAAAAGCGGGGGAAGTTCACTTTCCAGTGTGCCTATTGTGAAAAAGCATTTGCCCGAAGATCAAGCCTGGTACTTCATTCGCGTGTTCATGCTGGCAAAAAGAAATACATATGTGATGTTTGTGGGAAGGAATTGGCAGGCCCCTTTGCACTGAGTCAACACAAGTTAATTCATACTGGCGAGAAGCCCCATCAGTGCAAATTTTGTGGTAGGTGCTTTAGAGATAAATCCAATTTGAAATGTCATCAACGCATTCATACCGGAGAGATGCCCTTTACGTGTCGTATATGCCAGAGGTCATGCCGTGACAATAGAACGATGAAACGGCATATGCTAAGTCATACTGGAGAAAATAAACACCAATTTGAAGTTTGTGGGCAAGACGGTAATGATCAGAGCGGTAAAAAGGGCGTTATGGTTCCCTCCCTGTCAAGTGATCATACAGACCATAAGCCAACTGACATGAAAAAAAGCGTACCTCGCAAGACAAGGGCGGGTGAGTCAACGACTTCCGTTTCCACAAGTGCAACTGCTACAGCTGTGAGAAGCACACCTTCTTCACCCAAAAGTCCACCTGTTATTTCATTTGATAACATGGAAGAATTAATTGGCTTAAGAACGGAACATATTAATGTGAATGCGCCCCATGAACTGATTATTCCAATGTCACCAGAATTAAGCACGCCTTCTCTTCCCAGTGATGAGGATGTCTAAGCCCGTTGGTTTTACTCTAATGATAATGGGCAGGTTGATTCCCTAAAGAGTCGGTGGCAGACCTTATAGGGGAAATCATAAAAACGCATGAATATCGAAAATCAATAAGCCGGAAAAAGAACAATGCACATGACGAGAGGCGTTGTCATTATTCCGACATCATTTTTAGCTCTCCATCACCATGCAATGTTTTGCCGGTACATGGCTTCGGGGTTCCTTCTCGGTGACAGATTACAGGGGCCACATGACAGGGCTGAAGCGTTTAAATGGTTTATAGCGCCCTCCATTCAAGCCTGTGCCGTTGAATAATGATTGTAACCGGCTGGTTAGTGACTTAGACGAATGTCATGGCAGGATAACGGCTCTTAAATCATACCTTTTTGTTTTTTCTCTCACTTGACTCCGGGGATGGCTATTTTTCATGAGCAGAAAAAATGTAGCCTCTTTATCCCAGGGAACGCCATTAGCCATCCCTGTGACGGTGCCATCGACATCAACAGGGGATTCACAGTCGCAGCCGTCGTTATCAACCGGGCAGATGGTACAGGTTGTCCCTGCCTCTGGGCTGACAACGAGCAGTACACAGCAAGCCCTCCCTGCTGACGCCCGGGGTGTTCAGAGAACAAGGAAACGATCGTCATCAGGTCGCACCTTAATGTCCGGTGTCCCGACAGCAGGCTCCTTGCTGGTTAGCAGCGCCCGCGCTGGTATTTCACAGAGTGGTTCGGCAGTGGGATTATCACCACCGCAAACCTCACAGTATGTGCTCAGTCGTTCTTATCAATGCACCAAATGCCGTAAGCGATTTGATGAAAAGAGTGAGTTTACGGAGCACCTGAAACAATGCTGTTCTGCACTGACAGAATTGTTGTTGGCTGGGCGTCCGATATCACCGCCCCTCTCACTGGCTGGTACCCGGTCAGTCACATCATCGCTTGTCAGTAGCGCCAGAACTACTGTGACACAGACTGTTTCGGCACCGGGATTGCCACCGGTGCAAACATCACAGTGTGGGCGCATTAACCCGTATCAACATATTAACTATCCTCAGCGATTGAACAAAAAGAGGGGGAGAGTCAAATCGACGCCACAACGCTTTCCTGAACCGGAACAATTGCAGACCCGGCGGCCAGAACCCCGTGTGGTGTTATCTCCACGGGGAAGGCTGAAAACTCTCTCTCATGAAACTGCTGTAAAAAAAGAAACGGTCCGTCAGGACAGGTCTGATGCAGTTAATATGAAGAGACCATCAATAAAAGGCACGTTAGCGGCTGAGGTATCGACAGCCTCGAGTAATGTTGAGGCGTTGCGATTGTTTGCAGCCGAGACTCAGCCGCACCTTGACCCATTGAAGGGCAAAATAACCATCGATTCACACCCGTTGACTTCTCAGGTAGCCCTTCTGGGAGAGGATCGAATGTGGACAGGGGATGTTATCCAGTCTTCTGTAGAGCAGAGCGTAAGCCCTGTGATGCATCACCCAGCCCCAGCTTCAGACACGTCATTGTTGCAGGAATACCCTCTTGGTTCTGGCAACACGCAACAGATGGACACTTCAGTAGACAGGTACCTGCTCATACCTGTTTATGTTCTTGATATGGATAGTAGGGTGAGCAGTCAGGAGCTTGGGGGGCGAGGTCATCAACAGAGTGTCACATCATCTTTAGTCACAGGTGAACGTGATGCACTCCTCCCGATGCAGCAGGTTGCACAGCCTTCCCGGTCAGATCGTGGGCATAGCGCCTTGATTGGCCGCTACAGTCAGACTGGAGAGAAGCTTTACACGTGTGATTTTTGCGAGCAAACGTTTCAAACCGCTTACCTGAAGGAACTGCACCAGCATATCCACCTCAGAGAGGCGATCTCATCGTGTGGCCAACTGGGCCAGACCTTTGAATCCCCATCTCAACGGCCAATGCATCAGCAAACAAGTTCCGGAGACGAGGCTTCCCAGCGGGAGGTTTGTCAGATGATATTGAGGGATCATTCTGATCCGGCAAGGCAATCAGAAAATAAGCATCTTTGTAAAAGGCGGGCAGAGTCCGGGGAGAAAGAAGCGTTAACGGATAGAACAATGGTAAAGCAAAGTACCCCATCCTGCTCAGAGAGTAGCCCGTTACCAGTGGCTTCGTTGACTGATTTTTCGACACCCGTCTCAGGCCATCAGCGCAGTGGGTCAGAACCTGCGAGCCAGCCTTTAGAGCAACAAGCGGTAGTGTTAGCAGATTCGGCATTCGCGCTGGGTGCGATGGTCACTGTAGCGACTCAAACAGGCATTTCGCCTCCAGTGACCGAAGAGTCAGATAATGCAGCACCGGATTATGTTTATGTGCGTGATAATCCAAATTTGCGGATTCGCATGTTTCCTGAAGAGGATGATTAAAATCATCTGAATGAATATCTGAAGGTAAGGGGATAGTTTAGCTACATGGTCATTTCAAATGTGATTTAGCGGCTACACAAAAAGATCGATGCCATGAAATATTGCCTGAAAATCTCATTCAGCTATGGCTGTTTGTCGAGAGTGGCAATTGTAAAACTTATCACCGGCGGAACGAGACTTCCGAATTATTGGTGCCTCGACCGGGGTTATTAGAGAGTAATCCTGATGGGTTCGTTAGTGAATGGGTTCCACAATATGACAGGATAACCGCGCTTACATCATACCTTTCTGTTTTTTCCCTCACCTGAGACGGAGATAGGATTTTGTCATGAGCAGAAAAAACGCGGCCTCCTTACCTCCGGTAACAACATCTGCCATATCGGTGACGGTGCCATCGACAACATCGGGTGATTCACTGGCCCTACCGTCAGTACCAGCCCGTCAGACAGTACACGTTGTTCCTGTCTCTGGAGTGGTAACGAGTAGCATACAATACGTCATATCGTCTCCTGCTGTTTATCGACGTGTTCAGGTGAATCAGCCAAGACCGTTGATGTTGATTCCACCACTATCGAGTGTGGGAACGCAGCCGCGCAGTCGCGTTCCAGGTGAGCCTTTAAAGTGTTTTTTCTGTGACAAGGTCTTTCAGCTGCCCAGTGCTTTGACAAGGCATATGCGTGTTCACACCGGAGATAAACCTTTCAAGTGTGATGTCTGCCACAAGGCATTTGCGCAGGCAGTTCATCTGAAAAAACACAAACGCATCCACACTGGAGAAAAGCCCTACCTGTGCGATGTTTGTCCGAAGGCGTTTGCTAGAACGGAGGACTTAAGAAAGCATCAAGTCACCCATACAAGAAAGCGTAATATCAGGCAGAAAGCCGTTAGTCAGCATTCGGATCAGGTAGGAGAAACAAGGAACCCGCACAGCCGTATCAGTCAGGCAGATTCCCGGGCGAGCGCAGGGCCTGCTTCCACGATGGTTCGAACAATGGCAGAGTCTTCTCAGGCTGGTGTCCCACGGAGCCATCATGAAGTCACTGTTTCTGAGGCTGTTGCTTCGGTACCTGTCGCAAGCTGTCAGCTTAGTACATCAAAATCAACGCTCCTGTCGATGGCATCGACCACACTGCAGCAATCAACAGTGTCGATTCGTCTGGCCTCAAGGCAGAGCCAAGCCGCAGCGGAAGAGGGTTTTCCAGTATTTTCATTTGAGGTGGATTTCGGCCGTGTAATCAGTCCGCTTGTTACCGACGGTAATGAGGCTCACAGGCGGTCCACAGAACTCCATACACCGTTGCCTTTTGCCGAATCGTTGACCCAGTCGGGGCTGAGTGGCCTCAATACAATGGGATCGAAAGATGAGGATGCCTTAGCCGGCGCTGACAGCACGATTCAAATTGCCCCGGTTGCCCCACCCCGGGATACCCCAAAGCATGACACCGCGCTGGCCGCGTTGCATATCACATCCTCTTCACCCGAACAGGAGACCGGTTTCAAGACTGATTCGTCCAAAAAATCCTCGCCGACATCACCCTCACCGGAAATCGGTTTTGCTATTCAGCCGTTGTATCCAGATGTGTTGGGGGGAGACTTCTTGGAACGGCCTGCAACGGAGGGAAGTGATGTTGAGGCGGTGAGCCTCGCCGATAGGTTGGGGATCACGGCGCAAGTATCTGGATACCGAAGCCCCTTATGCCCGGTGAGTGGGGCAGTCACAGAGGGAGCCAGCCTGGCGCGCAGTCAGGAAGTGGTTACACAGCTGAGCACACCATCTCCTGTACTGAGTCCTACAGTAATTTCATTCGATGATGACAATATATCTGGCGCCGGGCCGGAATATCTTGATACGAGTACCCGCGGTCGTTCCCGGCTTATCATTCCACTGTCGCCACCACCGTTAAATACACCGCCATACTTTTCAGAATCGCCCTCTTTGGCTGATGAGGGACGCTTGGTTGACATACGGTCGGCAAATAGAGCGTCCGCGTCTCCGGCCTTGCCCCTAAAGATACCGGAGGTTGTCACATCGAGTGATTCAAGTGGATTGGATACGCTGTTATCTGCCAGCATCACCGCACAGGCTGAACCTGTTGAAGTGAAACCATCAATACCCTCCAAGCGGATGCCACAGCGTTTTGATAAGGTGTTGACACAGATGCGGGAAACGTCTTCGTCGGATCAGGATGTCAGTTCAGGGCATACTTCTTCAAAGAAATCTTCGCCACAGTCGCCTTCACTGGAAGCCTATTATGATTGGCCAACAGAGGGAGCGGAGTTGCTTGGGTCGGACATGGGAGAATTGTTTGCGACAGCCTCTGTTAATGATCCAGAGCGGGATAGTGGGAGTGGCAGTCAGGATAGCAGTCGGCAAGAACAGCAACAGGAAGTTCCATTGTCCGCAATCTCCTCGGATGAGAGTGATGGCGGCCTTCGTGAGCTGTCCCAAATCACTGCCACACCGCAGCCTGTGGAGCCAGATAGCCAGTGTCGTGCCGTGAGTCACGAGTTTAATTTGATTGAGATGGCGTTCCGTGAGGCTGAGAGGCTTACGGCGCTTGAAAGGGATGAGCCAAACGGGGCTGAGCCTGATGCAACGCCGGATATTGTTCAATTAGGACACTGGCCTGAGGATATGCAGGTAGACGCATCCGCAGGGCCTTCTGCTCCCGCTATCATTGTCCCGGATTATAGAGCGGAAGCCGTACCCGACGAAGATCCCGTGTCGGAATCACGGAATATACTTGTGAGCGAGACGATGGTTGCGGATGTATCTGTCACAATTCCAGTCGATCATCTCAGTGTTTCCGAGCCTGTAGAATCACTGTCAGGCGATGTAACCCTAAAAAGAGTTACTATCAAAAAAGACAGCGCTCAAAGAAAATCAAAACCCTGGTGGTACAGGGGGTTCAGGTGCTTTGAATGTGATGTTGGCTTTTGGTCATATGCAGCACTGGGTTTCCACCTGGCAAATGCCCATGGTAGCGGTAAGTGCTGTCTGTGTGAGGTCTGTGGCAAGACCTTCAGACAGCTCGGCACGCTGAAAGTACACCTGCGGTGTCATACGGGCGAAAAGCCCTTCAAGTGCCCGGTCTGCGATAAAACCTTCCCAGAACTCAGCACTTTGATTGTACACAAGCGCTGCCATGTCAGAGAGAACCGCTTCCCGTGTAATATTTGTGGTAAGTACTTTCGTGATCGTAAAGTCCTGAAGGCACACAAACGCATCCATACTGGCGAGAAGCCTTACCGGTGTGCTGTTTGTGGTAAGTACTTTCGTGATCGTAAAGTCCTGAAGGCACACGAACGCATCCATACTGGCGAGAAGCCTTACCGGTGTGATGTTTGTGGTAAGTACTTTCGTGATCGTAAAGTCCTGAAGGCACACAAACGCATCCATACTGGCGAGAAGCCTTACCTGTGTGATGTTTGTGGTAAGTTCTTTCGTGATCGTCAAGATCTGAAGGCACACAAACGCATCCATACTGGCGAGAAGCCTTACCTGTGTGATGTTTGTGGTAAGCTCTTTCGTTATCGTCAAGGTCTGAAGGCACACAGGTGCTTCCACACAGGGAGTAGGTCTTATCAGTGCAATGTTTGCCAGCAGGCATTTAGCTTGAGGTTGACGCTGCGATTACACATGTATAATCACCATATGACTAAGCGTGGTGGTCAGAGGCTAGCTCGCCAGGAAAGTATCGGCAGCGCCGGTACAATGCAAAAATGCAAGCCTGCCAATACAGATGAAAAACACTACCAATGTGAGATTTGTAATAAGCAATTCAGGCGCATCCGAAATCTGAAAATACACCTGCGGACGCATACGGGGGAGCGCCCCTATCAGTGCCTGTATTGTCAGAAGACTTTCATACAGGATAAAGATCTTAGAATACACCTGCGGATGCATAAGGGGGAGCGACCCTATCTATGCCAGTTCTGTGGGAAGATGTTCAGAGAGTCCAAAACGCTGAACACTCATCTTCGTATTCACACAGGCTCCAAGCCCTATATATGTGACGTTTGCCAGATGGCCTTTAGCGATAGCTCTGGTTTGTGGCAGCATGAAAAACGTCACCATAGCGGTGCCGCACCAAAACAGGACAGTCAGGGGGCGCCCCGACATTTGAGAAGAGGGGAACAGCCCTTATCGAACAACCGTGGGCGTATGACCAACCTCTCAGAGGAAAGCCTACTTTCTGGGGCCAGAGCCACCAGCATGGCCGATAGGCCCCATGTGTCTATAACGTTGGAACGTGTGCATCAACATCGCCAGAGCCAATATCGTTGTCATAAGTGCAACCTGTCTTTTGCAACGGATATTCTCTTAGGGGCTCATCTTTATCATGCGCATATTGAAAGGGAATTATCTTCATATCGTGAGGACCGTTCCGAGCGGGTAAGGACAGCCACGGTAACCAGCACTATGGCCACACAGGCACAGGCTTCGCTTCCTCCTATGCCTGTCCAACCCGTGACATCCGTTGGTGGCGGTGCAGGGGCTGGGCGTGCAGTGATGGAGTATCTTAATCTGGACAATCCTCAGGAAATTATTATTAGCCTGTCTCCTGCGCCGTCAGAGCCAGAGCATGAGGATGCAGTGTAGCAGGAGGGCATTGATCACTGATGACCAACGGTGCAGAACTATTGAGTCAAGGATACCGGTATAGGTCATGTTGGGTAGTCAGACTGACGGATTGGTTAGTGACTGTAAAAAATCACATGGCAGGCTTTGAACGTTCAATCAGGCAAGGATTGCCGTTGTAAAGCAATACGGAGAGCGGGATTTTTTCATGAGTAGTAAAAAACAGGCGTTTTCACCACTGGCCCCCATACCGGCAACGTGTGTGACAGAACCATTGACCGAATCAAGGCGGCCCAGCCCGTCTTCATCGCTATCAGCCGGTCGCACGGTACGCATTGCACCTGGGATCGAAACGCCGTTAAAACCGTATTCATGTGATAAATGCCAGGCGTTATTTCGCCGTGCCGCTACCTTGGCAAAACACCTGCGCACCCATACAGCGGAAGAGGCCTCCACACCTAACGCCAGTCAATCGTCATATCGCTATCGCAATACAAAAAAGACGCACAAGCGCTCTCATGATTGCATCAGCGTTTATCCCTGTGATGTCTGCAATAAAGTATTCCACTACCCTAGCCAGCTTAAGAGGCATACGTTGATTCATACGGGGGATAAACCACGGTGTTCCATTTGCCAGAAGTCATTTAGCGAAGCGTCAAAACTCAAAAAGCACATGCAGATGGTGCATGCTGGATCAGAAGGAACATTATCAGGCCCACTATTCAGCGGCGAAGTTGCAACAATGACAGGAATGCCGGTGATCACATCGCCGTCTGCCCCTGGAGTAGCTATTCCATCGGCTCCTACGCTTTCAAGTCTGGGGCTTCTGAGCGTATCATTTTCTCAAACCGGATCCTCTAACGACCATCCATTCCCTGAATACCAACAGAGCTTTAAGGCTAACAGCGGGATACCGACGTGTCGGCAACAGTCCTTTCCGACGCTGAGACAGCAGTTAACTCGAGAAAAAACAACCACGGAGACGCGGCCAACCTCCATCTTGAGCACAGACGCATTTGCACAAAGTCTACGTATCATGACATTTGATGACCTGCTGGACGAAGTAGATGCAGGGGGGAGTTGTAACGATGGCGGTTCCCGTTTTGAACAAGTGCGATTGGAATCAGCACGATTACATACACCTGTTTTGTCATTTGAATGCGGTCTGCTACCCAGCACGGAGGGTAGGAACACTGTATGTTCGAATAATGAGGTTATTTCTCCTGTGAAATCTTTTCCTCCCATATCGAGGAGCTTGTTGCCACAGGCGGTCACTTCGCCATCGTCTTTATCGCGATCCGCCGACCATCGAACGAAAAAAACCTCAACGACAGCTATCAAAGCCACGGCTACACAGACAATGAGTACTCCTGGTGCCCCCATTTTGTCTGATAGATTTTTGACAGAAGCCTGTAGCACATCTCCGCACAGGGAAGACGTGACTCTCTGGGGTGAGTCGTCAAATACGGCTTTGCTACCACCTTTAGCCCAACCATGCGATTTTGATTTTCAGGCATATTCAACGGATGTGGGTGATGACGATTTGTGGACGTTTGTGACGGAGCCCTTTGAGAAGGTATCGGTTGCTAGCCCTGTGAGCGGGCCCGACAGTGTATCGACAAGAGAGAAGAAAAAAAAAGATATTGGGCACGCACACTTGAAGCAGGATTATGGTTCACACGATCAACCCTATAAGAGTCACGATATCATTACAGCACCCTACACGTGCGATATCTGCAAAAAGGGCTTTACCCGGAAAGGTCACATGAAACGGCACAAGCATATTCATACAGGCAAGAAGCCCTTCGCGTGCGACCTCTGTAACAAAACCTTTACCCGCAAGTACGATTTAAAGAGACATTGGCGCATTCACTCTGGGCTTAAGCCCTACCAATGTGATCTCTGTGGTGACGATTTTAACCGGAAAGACGCCCTTGAAGGGCACAAGAAGCGTATCCATTCTGGTGAAAGGCTTACAGGTTCTCAGAGCAAAATCGCGGCCGATTCTTCACTGGAGCCTCCTGTCGCAGTGTGTTCTCAAGCGGATGACTCGTTGGATAGCCAGTGGCCGACTGCACATGTTCTGATATATCAGATACCTACCGCAAGCTGTCAGATGAATACGACAATGTCAGGGAGTTTTGCTTCAACGCCGGTTTTACAGCAACACTCCACACTCGAAGAAGATTCAGCATTGGTGAATGACATGCTATTGATTGCTCGGATGCAACCTGACATTAGATTGCCTGTGATAGAAACCATCAATAATCCATCGCCGGAGTATATTGATCTAACCCTTCCTGGTCAGCTGGCTATTCCCTTGTCACCACCAAGGCAATAGACGGGTTCATCGTCAGAAAACGAAGCGGCATAAGCCGGAGGATTGTTACTGACGTGATGCCATCGCGTGGCAGGCTTCCAGTTCTTTATCTAAACAACCCACGTTGTCAGGACACGGGCTTTCACAACACACTAAACCTTCAGGTTGTTCTCTCAACAGAGCTCGGGGACGATGTTTTTAATGGGCGGGAACAATTCTTATGTTGTTTCTTACCGTTAGTTGTTTTGACACCTGTGTTGCCTCTTTCATTAACGAACGTACTTTCATAGCGACTGATACTGATGATATGCGCATCATCAACCCCCGTTCTACTACCAGCTGGAGAGCGACTTTCAGTAAAGCGTTGGTCGATCTCACTTCGAAAATGCAAGAGTTCAACGGCTATGGACTGTTTTTGATGTAAAAGCAGGGCGGGGCAATATCACCAGCCAGACGCTGGGCAGGGGGCGGATGACTGCTATCAGTGCTGCTGTCGGAAGTGCGGATCAGGGCGCTTTTTTGACCGAGCAAAGCCAGAGTATGAAGACTTAAGCATTTCGATAAGTTGCAAATTATTTGTTATGTTATAACATTTCGCAAAAGTAACGTAAGGTTTCTGCTGCTCATGCAAAATATGCAAAGTACATTAGACAAACTGGCAATTGGTATTTCCTTCGTTTGTATTGCTCACTGTTTCCTCTTGCCTGTGCTGCTGGTGATGTTTCCAGTGGTTTTTGCGCTGCCGCTGGAAGGAGAATCGTTTCACCAGCTGCTGGTGCTTTTGGTGTTGCCCACCAGCCTGATTGCATTAATAACAGGTTGTCGTAAGCATAATCGAAATGCTGTGTTGTTCTGGGGGATTAGTGGCTTATCCATTGTTTTGTTTGCGGCATTGTTTGGGCACGACACGGTTGGTGAGCTTGGAGAAAAGATTCTCACACTGGTTGGTTCGCTGATGGTTGCCTGGGGGCACTTTAAAAATTACCGTCTTTGCCGCTCCAGTCATTGTCACTGATAGCGCTTTGAAACGGCTTGGCTGTTTCCTGCTCCAAGTGTGAGGATACTTGATATGCATTTGCTACCCGAAGTTATCAGTCATCTTGAGCAGCGTTGCGGAAGTAAAGGGGGGCGCCTGACCAGAAAGCGGAAGGTTGTGTTATCCAGCCTGCTGCTGATGGATAAGGCTGCGTCGGCTTATGAGCTGGAAGCGTTTTGTCGGCAACAGGGTGAAGATATTTCGGTCATGTCTGTATATCGAAGTCTGGAGTACTTACAGGCTCACCAGCTGGTTCATAAACTGAATGTGACTAATAAATATGTGGTGTGCTGTGATCTGGCCGGTCATCACCATGGGGTGACCCAGTTTCTGGTATGTCAGCATTGTCTTAAAGTGAAAGAGGTCGCTTTAAGCCAGCAGGCGATTCAAAAGATAATTGGTGATGTCGAAAGCGAAGGTTTCCAGTTGGTTGATTCTCAGGTGGAAATCAGTTGTGTTTGTGAAGGTTGTGTTAGCTGTGTGGTTTAGAGGGTTGTGTCACAGTGTCATCACTTGTGCCCTGACATTGTTCGTGTCGCCGGGTGTGTATGCTCACCCTCACAGCTGGATTGATTTGCAAACCACTTTTTTTCTGAATGAGTTCGGTAAGTTGACCCGAATTGCACAGAAATGGCAGTTTGATGCCTATTACTCCGTCATGACCTTGTCTGATCTGAAAAAGGAATACGGTGATGAAAGGGCAGGCTTGCAAATGATGGCTGCCAGGATGGTAAAAAATCTGGCGTCCTATCACTATTTTTCAGACCTCCGTATTGATGGCGTTAAGGTGCCTGTCAATGTTCCCAGTGAGCACACCTTAAAAAAGGTCGAGAGTGATGGGCAGAACTATCTTCAGCTGGAGATGGTGTTTGATTTTGAGACCGGCGTTACGTTGAACCACTCCACATTGGCCTGGCAGGTATTTGACCCTACTTATTATATCGCCATGGAATATGCCGGTGATGATCAAGTCAAGCTGGTAGTCCAGAGTGATTTGGACTGTCAGAAAAAACGAACCATTCCGGAGCCATCGAATGAACTGCTCAATTATGCCCTTAGTCTTGATCGTAATGAAAAAGGCTCGGATGGTTTAGGACGTCAGTTTGCTGAAACCGTTGAAATTCGTTGTTTGCCGTTATGAGAGAGAAAAATGGTTTCACCCAAGGTAAGTAACTGGAAAGTCTGTCTCAAACAACGAATAGGCTTAGTGCTGTTTTGTCTATTACTGGTTGCCTTGGTTTCCGCGTACTGGCAGTGGGATGGCATTGTCCAATATATTGTGACTCTGCAAAAAGAACTCCACGGGTTGCTGGCGCGTCATATCCTGGCCATTTCCAAGGATACAGACGGTTTTGGTAGTTCATTGATTGCTTTGAGTTTTGGTTATGGCGTGTTTCATGCCATTGGCCCTGGTCATGGTAAAGCCATTATTGTGACCTACCTGGCGACCCATAAGGAGAAAACGTCCAAAGGCATTATTATGTCGTTTGCTGCGGCCATGATGCAGGCATTGGTGGCGATTATTCTGGTTACTGTACTTGCTGAGATTTTGCAGTATAAGTTTTCTCAGGTGCGTGACTATGGCGGTGACATTGCTGTGGCGAGTTACGTACTCGTCATCATTCTGGGACTCATGTTGTTTCTGAAAACCGGCTATCGGCTGGTAAAGTCTGGTCTGGCCTTCTCAAAAGCGCATGATGAGCATGCTTCTCATCATGATCACCATCATCACCATGGCAGTTGTGGATGTAACCATGCGTATGTCCCTGATGATAAGCAAACATTTTTTGAAACGGTGATGGTAGTTTTGTCCATGGGGATGAGGCCATGTTCAGGTGCCATCGTTGTGCTGATATATGCTCATTTGGTGGGTGTCTATTTCTATGGAATGTTGTCGACAATTTTGATGGGTGTTGGCACCGGGCTTTCTGTTTGCTTACTTGCGGTTATTGCACAGTCTGCACGCTCATGGCTCGAAAAGGTGATTATCAGAAAAGAAAATGATAGCTGGCTTTCAAGGTTACCAATAACCGACTATGTGCGATTACTAGGTGGGATTATTTTAATTTTTCTCGGGTGGAGTTTTTATAATGCTGCTTCGATTGCAATGACCAATCATCCATTGCTTTGAGTAATTTGACAAACGCTCTATCGATAAAAAATAGATGGTATTTCAATGCCATTCAGGAATGTAAACTATAAAAAGAGAATGTCTGTGTATCACCGCTATTTCAGTGAGCTGGAGGGCTTTTCCGATCAGGCAAAAGTTCAGCTCCATGAAGTTATTGATCATTTGTCGTTTAATGATGTCGGGCTGATTCCTGTGATTACTCAAGATGCAGAAAACCATGCGGTGTTAATGATGGCATGGATGAATCGAGAGGCATTGGAGATAACGTTGCAGACCGGTCGAATGACGTACTGGTCAAGAAGTCGACAAAAGTTATGGAAAAAGGGAGAGAGCAGTGGACATCTCCAGACACTGGTATCCATAAATGTGGACTGTGATGGTGATTCTATTTTATGCCGGGTACGCCAGTTCGGCTCAGCTTGTCACACCTACAGAAAGACATGCTTCTATCTGGAAGTCGATCGCGAAGAACAGACTGTCACTGTTTTGGGTGATGGTTTTTCTAAATGACAACCACGCTGATACAAAGTGCACTCATTGTTAATGAGGGAGTTTAAGGTAGGGGGATTTGCGTATAAAAGGTCAGCGGATTGACCGGTTATCTAATGCGTTGATCTCCAGAGATAATGAAAGGGTTACCGATTTAGAAAGAAGGTGACTTCACTGAAATCTAAATCACAAAAGGGTAACCCCTATGATTCACAGTTAGGCAATCTCTATAAGATTACCCTTTGTTTCGAGCCAGGATTTACGGTCAGACGCCCGCTTCTTCGCCAGCATCATATCCATGATCTGCCGGGTCATGAACATGTCCTCGTTGGTTAGCTGAACCAGGCGACGAGTGTCTTGGGACATGGTGGTCTCACGCAGCTGCAGCGGGTTCATCTCACCCAGCCCCTTGAATCGCTGCACGTTGATCTTTCCGCGTTTCTTCTCGGCCTTCAGGCGCTCCAACACCCCATCCTTTTCCGCATCATCCAACGCGTAATAGACTTCCTTGCCGATATCGATCCGGTACAGCGGCGGCATCGCTACATAGATATGCCCTTTGTCGACCAGCGGACGGAAATGCTGCAGGAACAGCGCGCAGAGCAGGGTGGCGATGTGCAGGCCGTCGGAGTCCGCATCGGCGAGGATGCAGATCTTGCCGTAGCGCAGGCCACTGATGTCGTCGGAACCCGGGTCAACACCCAGTGCGACGGAAATGTCATGTATCTCCTGGGAGGAGAGCACTTCGCTGGAATCCACTTCCCAGGTGTTCAGGATCTTGCCGCGCAGGGGCATGATGGCCTGGTATTCCCGGTCGCGGGCCTGCTTGGCGGAACCGCCCGCCGAGTCCCCTTCCACCAGGAACAGTTCGGTGCGTGAGACATCCTGGCTGGAGCAGTCCGCCAGCTTGCCGGGCAGCGCCGGGCCCTGGGTGACTTTCTTACGTGCGACTTTCTTCGCCTTGCGCATCCGGCGCTGGGCATTGCTGATGCACAGTTCTGCCAGCAGTTCTGCCAAGTCAGTATGCTGGTTTAGCCAGAGGCTGAAGGCATCTTTCACGGCGCCGGAAACAAACGCCGCACATTCCCGGGAGGATAGGCGTTCCTTGGTCTGGCCGGAGAACTGCGGGTCGGCCAGCTTGGCGGAGAGCACGTAGCTACACCGTTCCCAGATGTCGTCCGGCGAGAGTTTTACACCACGCGGCAGCAGGCTGCGGTATTCGCAGAATTCCCGCATCGCTTCCAGCAGGCCGGTACGCAGGCCGTTGACGTGGGTACCGCCCTGGGCGGTGGGAATCAGGTTGACGTAGGATTCGGTAGTCAGTTCGCCGCCTTCCGGCAGCCAGACCACGGCCCAGTCCACGGCTTCGGTATCGCCAGTCAGGTTGCCGGTGAACGGGTGCAGGGGCAGCAGTTCGTAACCTTCGCAGGCGGCTTTCAGGTAATCGACCAGGCCGTCTTCGTAATGCCAGGTGGTGGTGTCGCCCGCGATCAGGTCCTTGAATTCCACCTTCAGGCCGGGGCAGAGCACCGCCTTGGCGCGCAGCACATGTTTGAGCTTGCTGACGGAAAACTTGGGGGAATCAAAATAGCTGGCGTCTGGCCAGAAGCGGACGGTTGTGCCGGTGTTGCGCTTGCCGCAGGTATCGATGATGTCCAGCTCGGTGCGCTTGTGGCCATCCGCAAAGCCGATGGTGTACACCTGTCCGCCGCGGCGGATGGTGATATCGAGCCGCGTGGAGAGGGCGTTCACAACGGAAACACCCACACCGTGCAGACCACCGGAGAACTGGTAGTTCTTGTTGGAGAACTTACCGCCGGCATGTAGGCGGGTCAGGATCAATTCCACGCCGGAAACCTGGTGCACCGGGTGAATGTCCACCGGCATACCGCGGCCATTATCGGTCACTTCCAGCGACTGGTCCGGATGCAAGATGACCGTGATCTCACTGGCGTGGCCTGCGAGCGCCTCATCGACACTGTTGTCGATGACTTCCTGGGCGAGGTGGTTGGGCCGGGTGGTGTCCGTATACATGCCCGGGCGCTTGCGCACCGGGTCAAGCCCGCTCAGAACCTCAATGGATTCCGCTGTGTAATCGTTACGCATGGTTTCCCTGTACCGAAGTCAAACCTGTAATGCCTGCCGACGTGATGATGGTCGGTTACTGCAAAATATCACAGTCTATCAAAAAGGGGAGCGTGGGGTTATCCCTGATACTATTTGACTCACTGGTGGCCTAAAACGGGCCTGATTCTGCCAGTCATGAATAGATTAGCGGCTCAGTTATGTATCGATGTTTTACATCGTGTTTGTAGCATTTAGAAATGCCTGGCATCCAGTGATGGGAAGCTAGTACCGGCAGTGCGCGGGCTCTGAATCCAGAGGCGAACTGATCTTTTGGCGGCTTGCATGGTATCAGGCGACTTGACAGTTTGTTGTTCAATTAACCTTCGCAGAAACACCCGCTCCTCATGGGTGCCGGTTAACACTGCAGCGTGACGACATAGCAGCAGAGATTTGCTCAGGTTGTATTCGTCGGTTCTGCTATTCATCGGGTAACGAACTGCAACCTCCGCAAGCTCAATAAACTCACCGAAGAGAAGATCGGAGCGATAGTACGTCATGAGTTCAGCTTCATTTCTGAAGGCACATAATTGCCGGTCATATGACGTGCAAGGGTTGTACTCGGCAGGGAACCATTGCCAGCTCCAGTGCCCCACTTTACAGCGAAGTTCTCGGAGTTCATCAACAGGCGAGGGGTTGGTATGGCATCGAGTTTCCCAGATCTTCCAATGGGTTTCTGTCCAGTCCGATTGGTTATCAAATCTGGGAATCCTGTCAGATTCTGCGACCTGGGAGGGGCGTGTCATTACTGCAAATTCCTGCCATCGTCTGTTTCTGACCCTGGTAGTTGGTTCTCTGGTGGTTGGTTCTCTGGCAGTTGGTTCAATGGCTGTAGTTTGGATTTGCCGCTGGCTCAGCTCTGTTGTCGCAGCGTGACTTTCGTGTTGCTGCCCGTTTTGAAGTGGCTCATTGGCTTGATGTTGTCTTACACATCGGCAGCAGAAAATACAGATCAGTACATCAACCACAGCCTGAAAACAGGTCCGCAGAAAGGATGTTATAGTCGATATGGCGGAACTCCTGGCCATAGTGCTGTTCCTCCTCGACTTTCACTATGCATGTTCTGTTATGAAAAAAGATGCTCTATGTCCTGTACTTCCAATAACAGGATATTTTGACGGGTGTTTATACTCAGACCACTGTAAGTGGGGATAGTTTCCTGTTCGTGCGGTTAGTGTGCTGGGTCGGGGGAACGGTTATCAGCCATCACCAGAGAGCCTGACAATGTTCAGGTAGCGGGTATGCGCTGATAACCCGCTTTATTGGGGGCTGGAGCCCGGCAATCTGCGGAAAAGGTACTAACTAACGTACTGACGTGTTTTGGGCATGTCTCACCGGTATTGTTGGTTTTGGCGGGTACGAATACGGTTCAATCAACGAGTTTTTTCAGAACCGCTTTCGCCACCGCTTCGGAAGATGCCGGGTTTTGGCCGGTGATCAGTACTCCATCGGTTACCGCGTGTGACTGCCAGTCCTCAGCACGGGTGTAACGGGCTCCCTTGGCTTTTAGTGCGTCTTCCAGCAGGAAGGGCACTACGTTTGTCAGTTGAACCGCCTCTTCTTCCGTGTTGCTGAATCCTGTGACCATTCGGTCTTTGATCAGTGGAGTGCCGTCAGGGGCGCAGGTGTTGATCAGAACGGCCGGGGCGTGGCACACCGCAGACACCGGCTTGCCGGCTGCAGCCAGGGTTTCGATCAGTTGGATGGAATCAGCATCACGGGTGAGATCCCAGAGCGGACCATGGCCGCCGGGGTAAAAAACCGCATTGAAATCGTCCGCTGAAACCGTTGCCAGTTTCACTGTGTTGGCGAGTTGCGACTGGCTTTCTGTATCGTTGTTGAAACGTTCGGTGGCCGGTGTCTGGAAATCCGGCTCGGCACTTTTGGGATCAAGCGGTGGCTGGCCGCCGAGTGGAGAGGCAAGGGTGATCGTAGCGCCGGCATCCTTGAAGACATAGTAAGGTGCGGCAAACTCTTCGAGCCAGAAGCCGGTTCTGGCGCCGGTGTCGCCGAGCTGATCGTGCGAGGTGAGTACCATCAGAATGTTCATCACGGAGTCTCCTTGCTGGATGCTGTTTACTACAACCATTTATACATGACCAGCGCATCCACGTACCCCTTGGTCGGGTGGTTGAAGGCGCGGGGCAGACGACCGACAGTTTCAAATCCCAGTTTCTGCCACAGGCGGACGGCACCGCTGTTGCTGGAGGCCACAAAGTTAAACTGCATGGCTTTATAGCCCATGTTGCGAGCGACGGTTTGGGAATGCTCGCACATGGCTGTTGCCAACCCGCGACCGCGGGCGGCGGATGACACCATATAGCCGCAGTTGCAGACATGGTCACCGGGGCCGGCCTGATTGGTTTTTATATAGTAGGTGCCGAGGATTACGCCATTGTCGTCTGCCACCCAGGTTTGCCGGGGGGCTGATATCCAGAGGCGGAAGGCTTCATCGCGGCTGGTATCCGTTGGGTAAGCGTAGGTATCACCAGCGGCTGCCACTTCGCTGAAGATGGGCCAGATGGCATCGAAATCGTTGTCGATTGCCTGTCGGATAATCATTGTTCTGGGGCTGCCTGTTTAGTGTGGCCAGTTTGCGTTGTTTACGGGGCGCGTCCGGTGCTCAATGCAAAGGCTCAGTCTTCACGTCCCCTTGCGTTTGCCGCATCCATGGCCACTTGAGAATGTCATGTTTTCAGGCGGCCAACCGCCTTAGCTTTTCGGTTCAATTTTGGTGATGGTGCCCTGTGCTATGGCCACCAGTCGTGCTCCTTCACCTTCCTGATGTGCATAAATCTCGCACTGGCAAACCGCCTGCCGTTTTCCGGAGGACAATACCTTGGCTTTGGCGACCAGCTTGTTGCCTATGGCCGGGCGAAGGTAGTTGATCTTGTACTCTGAGGTAACACAATTCATCAGTAACGTGCCACCGGCAAAGGTCAGGGCGTTGTCGGCCAGATAACTCAGTACGCCACCGTGCACAAACCCATGCTGCTGTTTGAATGTGTCCTGAATCGTCAGGGACAGAACAACGGAGCCGGGGCCGAGTTCATCAAGCTCTGTTCCCAGGAACTGGCTGAAAGGCTGGGTGTTCAGGATATTGCGACCAATCTCGGTGTAATCGTTCATTGTTCTACCTCTTGGGAACGATCAGGCGGATGCCCGGGTACTGGACAGGATCAGGCCGGCGGTGATAAACACACCACCGGTGATCTTGTTGAAAAAACGTGCCCGGCCGGCTTGCATCAGCCAGCGGGACGATCTGGCGCCAAGCCAGGCATAAAACAGCAGCCAGGACAGCTCAAGCACTGCAAAGGTGACAACAAACACAATGTATTGTGTCATCAGGGAAGCCGAGGGGGTAATGAATTGCGGAAATAACGCCGTGAAGAACACAATCGCTTTTGGGTTGCTGGCGCCGACGATAAAACCGCTCAGGAACAGGTTGCCAGGCTTGCGAGGCATGGAAGACGCTTCACGGTCGTTTATCTCGTAACGTTGCTGTGATGAGGTCAGCGCTCTGATGCCGAGGTAAATCAGGTAAGCGGCACCGGTCCATTTGATGATGTTGAACGCCAGTTCCGAGGTGGCGACGACAATGCCCAGCCCGGTGAATGAGAGTGTTATGATACCCGTGATGGCCGTCAGGCTACCCAGCGCCGTATAGATGGCGGACCTGAAACCTTCGGTTACTGAGGTCGTCAGGCATAACAGTACACTGGGACCCGGAGAAGCGGTCAAGATCAGAATGGCCAGTGTGTAATAGAGCCAGAGTTCGGGCGTCATGGCAGACTCCTTAACATCCTTCGTTTGATCTTATCCCGAGAGCGCATAACTCCTGCTCAGACCAAAGCATTACTGGGGGCAGGGAAGGGTTTGGCGAAGGTAAAAGCTTCAGGACTGGATCCCCGGGCTTTCAGTGTTTCGAGTGCAGCCTTGGCTTTGTCGATCGACGGTATGTGACCTTTGGGAACCCACCAAAGTGCCAGCGTGGGGCCGGTCATTTTCTCAAACCAGTTTTTTTTGTTTTTCAGCACCGTCAGGTGGTCGCCTGCATAAACATAGGTTTTCAGGGCATCCAGTGATTCCCAGACCGAGATATTGACGATAATGCGCTCGTCATCAAAGACCTGCAGCGCTGTGGCGTCACCGTCGTCGGTTTGCAGGCGCCAGACAAACCCAGGACTGTTGTCCGCCAGTGCATTGATGGCATCCAGTTGGTCGACGAATCCTTGCATGACCGGGTTATTCAGCGGTGCCTTGGCCATGGCAATGTTGATCTGGGCGAGATGGTATGAATCCGACATGCAACTCCTGATGTTCTTGTTGGTATGCATTGCAGTATTTCCAGCTGCAGGTTTCGCCAGGCAAGTCCTGTGCTGGCGATTTCAGGGTGACACAATCGCGGATTATTACATGATTGCCTTAATGATCAAGGCGTCGAGGGGAATTTCCAGTTCATCAAACGGTTGCAGGCCTTCATCATAATAGCTGGAATCGACACGCTGGAAACCGCTGGCCAGCAGGGAGGTCTTTATTTCTTCCAGTGAACGGATATGGAAACCGTAACGGGTGTAGGGAATGGCCTTGAGGCACTGGTCAGAACGCACACCGAAAACGGCGCGTCCGCCGGGTTTGAGCCAGCTTGCGATCTTCCTGAACAAAGCGTCCAGATCGTCGATGAAGTAGAGCACATTGACGGCCATCACACCGTCAACCGAATGCTCAATAACCGGTGCGGAAAAACTGTCGTTAGTGAAGATCGTGACAGGGGCAGCTCCCAGACCTGAAAGGTTGTTCCAGGCCTGTTCCACCATTTCAACAGAGGGCTCAAGTGCAATATATTCACCGTTTTTTTCCAGGGCGCTAATGAGTGGGCGTGACAGCAGGCCGTTACCGGGGCCAATTTCAACAACGCGTTCCCCTGCGGTTGGCGCAAGAGCTTCAATACTGCGTTCAGTGATAAACGCATTGGTTTCGTTCATCTTCTCGGCAATTGCCATGCCCTCTTCTCCACTGGGGCAGGAGAGCTGAATGGCGAGTTTCTGAAGTTCCTGGTTGTCCAATTGAGCGACCTGATTAAGATTCTGTGGTTTGGGCGTGGTGGGAACGAGATGGTCTGAATGTGTCTCTAAAGTAACCGTCACCAGCAGTACCACAGCTGAAAACAACAACAGACATTTGACCATCCTGTGACCCACCAGCTCAAAATAAGCATTACCAACATGAAGATAATAGAATGGAACTTTGGGTAGCTCTATGTTCGAGCAGCCATTAATGTTTACCGGTGATTCGGCAGGAGACAACACTCTAGCGATGATCTGTTTATGCTACTCACCTGTTTTCTTTGTCATGCTGGTACTTCTCTTTCTATCCCTTCTCTTTTGTTCTGCTGCTTGAGAGCAGTAGTTATCCAGTCCGATGTGGCAAACCTTCTTTTGTTTACATCAAGCGCCTGATAGCAATAGCGTGTAGTGACAGCCTGTTTTAACGCAACGCAAGAAACTCTACCGCCGTTGAACCTTCGTCGGTTGTTTGGGATGTTTTCTGTCCTGATTGATAATGTTGGCGCATCGGTAGCAACGTTTTGCCACTTCATGGTGTCGATCTTCAGGCTTAATCGCGTCTTTTCGTTTTTTATAGTCTTCTGAGTCATACCAGTCATCATCATAAATATGGCCTATTGAGGATAGTACTGAAGCCAGTTGTACACGAAACCGTTTGGCACCCTCCTTCAATAGCACATCCAGATTATCAGAAGACAATAGTTTTTCTTCTGGATTATCAAGCCAATCATCCGGTAGCTGGGTAACCAGCCAGCCTTCTTTAGCAAGGTCCTTGACTGTAGTTTCCAGGATGGCCAGCGCTTTAGCCCGAAGTTCAGCTTTTATTATTCTGATGGGTTTATTCTGTTCCTTCGCCAGTTTCCTGAGTGAATAATAATCGTAAGCCTGCATGCGTAATACCCAAGCTTTCCATTGCCTAATATTCGCTTTCAGCACAGAGTTGGTATGTGTCGCTAAAAAAGCATCAAGTGCTTGAATGACTTCCTCGTAATTACTCTTGAAATAGTAAAGTTGACTGATCATGCGGTGCAGTTTGACACGCTCCTCCTTGGTTATCGTCATTACACCTTCGACAACACTCTCCTCAAACATTGGAGGTACAGAAAAGGCGCTCGCTTCCGGCGTTGGTTCGGCCTGCCGGGTTAGCATCTGCTCCATTTTGGGCATCAAAACCGCTTCAACCTGGGGGGATAATGACTCTGGCGCTACAGCCATTTTGGGAGGCGTAGCTTTTTGCTGATGCTCTGATGGGGCTCGCTTACCACCACATTTGCGCTTTCTCCCTTTCCCTTTGCCATGGAATGGCAGCGTTTCAGCTTGATGCTGAACATCTTGGCCAGGTGTCGGCTGTTGATCCGCCAGGTCCTGCATCCACGCCTGAACCTGTATCACCAGGGGATCGGTATCACCAACCCCCTGTGAACAGATATAATCGTAAAACGATGTTAAACTTTGATGAGCTACAGAATACGCACCGAGTTTTTCCTGAATTCGTGCCATAGAGCGTTTTAGCTCTTTAAACGTATTCGCTTGAACACGAAGAGAGCTTTCCGCGACTCGCAGCGCTTCTATTTTTTCATTTTGATTCGTTATCCTGTCAGCTTTACGTTCATAGAGAAAGCCAAGCAGAGAAGTATAGATTCGTGATTGCCTTCTTTTATTTCTTTGCAGCGCTTCCAGGCGCCCAATCGCTGTCTCCTCCTCATTTTTGGCAATATCTGACAGTGCTAACAAAACAGATTCGTCCAGTTTGGAATATTTTTTCAGTCGATCAGCTTTATCCTGTTGGCCATTAGCCGTATAGAAAATGGCCATTTGGGTAGCGATGACCTCTACCAATAGTTGTTCAGGTTTTGTTAGTTCAAATATTTCCTCATATAAGCCGTCTACTTCACGTAAAGTTTTTTCATCACATGGGTATAATTCTCGCAAGCATTCCATCGCTCGTTCTGGATTTTTATCATATGGTCTTCGCCTATAAACAGGATTTGCCGACAAATCGAGATCTTGGCTAATCCTAATAAAAAAACTCAATATTGTATGTTCTGATGCTAATTCAACGGTGTCATCAAAAACTTCAGCTTGGCCAGCTTCAAAGTATCGAATAATCAGATCTTTATATGCATTTTGTTTTTGAATATCTGTTTTGCTTTTTTCAAGACGTTCCAGGGTAAAGGTTAAGAGTAATGCCTCACGCCTCTGATGTTTCACATCTTTCCATGCTGCAGAAAGCAACGTATCATGGATTTTTGCTAACATAGTATGCTCAAATAAACAATGAGTATTATTTTTTGTCAGTAAACTTAGCTGCTCCATATATAATTTGAAAATTTGTCTACTATTGATATTATCCGCTTTTGTTAGAGTTTTCCTACTTATATAAGGATTAAAGTATTTCTCATCCTTGTTGACAGAATAAACAAGATACGTTGTATAACTATAAGCTAACTGTTGCTTCTCAAAAGTTCCGAGGTTTTCGTTCTTCAAAATGTGATTGAATTCCTCTTTTCTATTTGAGTATTTGTCATGGTTCGGCTTATCTTTTTCATGCTCATCCAAAAGGTTATCGACTTTATGGTGAAGTAAATGATATTCAAAAACAGATAACGGCTCTTCCGTCTCATCTCTGTCTTGATGAAAATAATCGCTTAGTTTTGATGCTATTTTTTTGCAGGATTCAAGTGTTGGCGCTGTACTTAAATCACATGATGCAGCTCTTAGTAACAAAAATTCAATATCACTAAACGTGTCTATGAGTTCTTGGTTAGTAAATTTCTGACCTCCTATCTTTTTAAGGTGGACAAGTTGAATACGTAATGCCGCTTCTCTGAATAATGAGACAGGCGTTGCTGCTTCTTTATTTTTTTCTTCTAAAGTATCCAGTCTACTTTGAACTGTAGCTGCAAGCTCTGAAGGGTTGAGTATTTCTTCATCAAAAATCCGGACTGCCGGTTCATCAGCACTTGAACCTGCTGTCAGGTTGTATTGCTCAACAAGGGGATCGACTGTTTTTTCGGCTCTTCTTGTATGCAGCTCACGCGGGGATGGGGCTCCTGCGAATGAGGGAAATGCTGACGATGGTCCTGCGGCGTCTAAATCTTGAGAAGGTCTACGTTGCGATACCGATGCTCCACTTGCTATTGGTTTGGATGCTTCCATGATGTGTACTCCAAAAACATATTGCCGCTAATCTGATTCATTCTCTTGATAGGTGCCTATGCTTTCAGTACCCAGCCATCAATAATCATCCGTTGTCGCAATGACTGTATGTACCAAAGTAGCTCCCTTGCAGGTACAGGCTATGACCTGCCGCTTATCAGGAAGTTCCGGTTGGAATGGATTCAGTCTGCCTCTGGCGTTGAAAGAACAAACCGTGAAAAGGTTACAGAAGCCATCCGAAGCACTGCAACAGCAGAAGGATCTATGTCATTCTGAACAGTCTTGAAGGTCTTGCGGCTAACGCTATTTGTCGTATCTTCACCGTTGACAGGCATACTGTCTGTACCGGTTTACAATTTTGGGCGTTGGAAGGATTCCAGATCTCCTTCAACGGCAAAGGCTCGGCCGTCCCTGCAGACTGGTGCCGGTGATGTGAAAGGCTGGTAGAGCGGGTAAAAGACGAATCCCGTCAGATCAAAGTCCTCAGTGCTGGACTGGCTTCGGAAACAGCTAGGAGCTTCTCATCGCGAACGGCGTTGCACACGCTAAAAACTGAATTTGGCGTATCAATGAGGCTGTCGTTCGAGCAGATATACGCGTTTTTGAGGGTATTCTTTGATGCAGAATCACAAGGTCAGTCGTTATTCTCTGCATTTTCTGATGAACCCGGATTCAGGCTAATCCGCAATGTGTCGCATACATGGTGGGAGATTAGTGAAACGCTGCTTATTCCCTCGCCGCCCTTATCGGCGGATGAATGTACAGAATTTCCTCAACCGAAGCTGTGAGTTGCCTTACTCTGTCATAGTGGGATAGGTGACCAGTGAGGTAGTCATCGCAGGCTGCGATGACTTTATTGAACAGAAATATTGCGATAAACCATGCATCATCGTGATCGATAATGCTTCTATGCATATCAGCCGGTTATTTCGGGATGTTCAGGATATCTGGAGGCGGGAGAAGAATCTGCATATTGTCAGGCTGCCACCTGTTCGCCATAGCTGACCCTGATCGAAATCGTGTGGAGAATGGTTAAGTATTACTGGGTAAATTTGTCAGCCAATGCTGGTGGTGAATCCCTGTAAAGAGGAAATAATGCGAGTACTGGGTGGCTACGGTACCAGGTATGAGATTATTTTCTGATGACTGAATAATCATGGTATTTGCCAGGACTCACGTTTACCCTTCTGGCAATAACCTTATCCATCAATCGTATTTTTAAGACTCAAGTGATTATCCGGCAGTACTGTTTAATACCCTCGTTTTTATTACTTCGGTAACGGCCTTTTATAGAAACCGTTAGGGTGTTGCTGAATCTGTGGATTCACGAAGGCTATGGATATTGTCATCTATAGCATGCGTCCACTCATCCCGGGTGACTTCACCGATAGCCATTTCTCCAACCGAGGCGCTGCATAACACGACATCCGGTTGCAGTTCTCGCAGTCTCATCAAGCTGTGAGCAAGACGAGATGAACAGCCGCCCTGATCAACCATGACATAGGTCGACCATTGCGAATCTGACAGGAAGAAAGTGTCGCCAGTCAATAAATACGTTAAGCCGGTGGGGGAGCGGTAGAGGTAAGAAAAACCGCCTGCCGTATGGCCTGGGGTCGGAATAGCGATAAAGCCTGAAGCCAGCGTTGTGATGCCTGTAAGCGTCAGACTGACATCCCGCTGAGAGATATAGGGGGCTTCAAGCCGGTCAATACATAAGCGGGGATGATAGGCTTCATTGATCAACTGCAGGGAGTCACCGGCTTCATGGCGATGGCTGAGGCACTGCAGCCTGACGCCGCCGAGTTCCCCCATCGCCTGAATGTCGTCGATATTACTGGTGTTATAAACCAGGATATTGCCTTCATCATGACGAATGAGATAAGCATGGGTATTCACATTGGAAAAAGGGTTTTCCAATGTGGCTTGCCATAAATCTTCATAGCATTGCTGCATGAAACAAGCCTCATTGATCGCCTGATTTGAGCATAGTTTGCGCTCAGGCATATCTTCCCGATAGACAGCGGTTGATGCTAATCGTTCATCATTTTTTTCGTGATACTGGCAACGACAGATTTCGGCAGTATGCGCGCCAGTCGAATCAGCCACCGGAGTGAAAAGGGGAAAAGGTAATCACGTTTTTCTTTTTCCATGGCATACACCATGTGTTTCGCGGCTGTTGTTTCCGAGATTTCAAACGGGGCCGGGATACCATCATCGGATACGCGCTCAGTGGCGACGAATCCCGGATACAGTGACAGGAACTTGATATTCCACGGGGCAAGTTCAATACGGCAGGTATCCATTAAAATCCGGCCGGCGGCTTTGGCTGCCGAGTAGGGACCTTGCCTGGGCAGGCCCAGAAAGCCGGGCAGTGAATTGGTATGGGCAATCAAACCGTGTTTCTGCTGCTTCATGACTGCAATCACAGGCAACAGGCTGTAGACGAGCGTGTTGTAGTTTATCGCCATATTGTGGAGCACCGGCTCTGCAGCAGTCGTTGCCATATCGAAAGACGGCCCGTCACCGACATTGATGAGTGCAGCGTCTATGGTCCCGAAGGTTTTGACGATCAATTGTACGGCGTCTTTCATAGCTTCTTGCAGACAGAGCGTCTGCAGCTATCGGCAGACACTGGCTGCCATTGCCGATGATCTCCTCAGCGAGTGATACGAGCAGGCTTTCCCTGCGGGCAAGCACGACAATGTTGTTATTTCTAAGGCTTAACCTGCTTTCCAATCCCGGAAGAGGCGCCTACGATGAGTATGGTTTTGTTAGTCAAATTCATGGCTTAAACGGCTTCAAGCTGTTTGCGATTACCAGGCATGGTTTGATGTGTGTACCGGATAAGAGCATGCGCCGCTGTGATGCCGCGGCGTGGCAGGACTATTGGTCGGGAAATGACACCTCTTCTGTGCCACGATTCCGGTTACGGATAACAACCGTACCTGCTAATTTGTCATGCCAGCCCTGTTTCTTGCTATCCCAGGCGACCCATAGGAAGCCGAGAAACAGTGGAATCATGGATACGATGTAACCAATGTAGCGGATTACAAACTGCGCGGTTGAGGGCTTTTGGCCGGTTTTTGCATCGACAATGATGGCTTTGATTGCCATCTTTCCCGGGGTCGCCGACTTATAGGACCAGAAAGCCAAGGTTACCGCTATCGGAAAAATATAATTGATAAATACGTCAAACGGCCCATGAATGAAGGTCTCTGATGCGTAGTAATTGCTGCCATACACCATAAAGAGTAATGGAGCTGTAATAAGGACTATTAACAGAGAGTCGATGATGGAAGCCCCCGTTCTTATCCAGAAACCGGCATATTCATATTGCTCGTCGTCACGCTTTAGATCGGATTGTGGTGTTTCGTATACATTGGTCATGGTTTGGTCTTTTTGTTTAAGTGTTGTCTTATGATGAGATGGTAATAATTTTGAGGCTGGCTTGTCGTTAAGTTCGAGTACAAGTTACCCGCAGATAAATGGTTTTAAAACCAATAGTTAACGCCAATCCTGACATTAGACATTTTTATTTTAACTTTGTTGTCAATAACCTGGTCAGGATAACCATCCAGTTGACTGCTTGCATTCAATGTATCGAATTCAGAGTATAAATACTCAAATTTTAAAGACCAGTTGTTGTTTAAAGCGTGTTCCATGCCCGCTCCGATCGTCCACCCTTTTTGGGTGTCTGACTTGCTTACACTGGATCGCTGGTTTTGAAAGGTTTCAGAAAAATTGAAGCGGTAGTCTAATTTGGCGAAAGACAATCCGCCTGTAACGTAGAGTAGCGAGTCCCGCCACATATAGCCGAGTTTGGGGCGCAAAGAAAGGGTGTGCTTGATATTAACCCGACTGATCGTTTGGAATGTGTGTGCTGGTTGCGTGATATAGGTAACATTACCACTGTTTAGCTTGAGCGTTTTATCCGCGTCTAAATAATCCGCTTCAATACCAAAAATGAAATCATTCCATGCATAATTCCATCCTATGTTGATACCGGCAGATACATTTCTGCCTGATGGTGAGCCAGACCCTGCATCCTTCAGTTGAGGGTAGTCTTCGTTGATAAAGTACGAACCTGCGTTGGAACTGGTATCAATTATGGATTTGTAGTGGTTTCCGTTGATGTGGCTACCTATGTAGAAACGGCTCCATGTTGCTTCATGAGGTTTGTTATCAGCCAATGAGCAGCTGGCTGCTGTTGATAATAGTATCAGGGTGAATAAATTAAGCTTGGTCCTTTGCTTATCCATGAGTGATCCTCAGTTAGTTATTGTCAGTATGCATAAAGCATAGGCATTGTTCAGGGTTCTTATATGCTGTGCTCTCATAACAACAGTTAGGCCTTACACTAACGCCAAGTTCAGGTGCTGCGCCGCAGGCGTGGTCTTTCCCCGGTAAAATGTGCAACACCCTTGATTAGTCTGTCGGGTTTGCAGGACATCAGTAGAGCACCCACTTTGAATTCACTGCTGTACTGACGTGTTTTCTTGCCAGTATTGTAAGCGGGCATGAGAGCCTCCGATCTAGTGATTTTGTTGTTCACTAAAACGGGGGAGGTTCACGGTCGGCTGGATGGACTTGTATGCAATTAAACTCATTGATTGCACTAGGTGTAAATGAGTAATGCCGACATGATGATTAATCGGTGTGCTTCCAACAACATAAAAACACTATTTAGAAAAAACGCGATCATTTAAAGTTTTTTTAGGTAGGAAGAGGCAGTTTTGCATAGATTTCTAGCATAGATATCATAGTGTTAAAATTTGCTTTTAATGTATTAACACTGTCTGCATTAAGAGTCACCCTGGCAACAATTTCATCTTTTTTGTTTTTTATTTCACGTATAAATACACAAGGCTCTACTTCTTCATCGAGAGTGTCTTTATAGCTATTCAACTGATCAATTACAAAGGTTATTTCTTCAGGATAATACTGAATTATGTTGTTATCGTCGTTTTTAAGCTTTAAATTTATCATGCTTCTTTTGGGTTTTTTTTGCTCAAGAACCTCGACGCGATCTGGTACCGATCCTTTTCTCTTCTTTGCGATACTAGACGAAGAGGAAGCTTGCGCTTGCAAGCAAGACGTAAGAGCAGGTTGCCCTTTCGTGCTCACCACGCTTCGATTGTCTGCTGATGTTCCAAGCATCACGGTAGTCGTTACTGTCTTCGTGTCCGTTGTCTGTGAATGCTGGCCTGTCGTTACGGGACGATTCATTGTAATAAATCCTTTCAACACTATCAAAAACTGAAATAGTCGCTTATTTTTCTAATTATTGAACTGACAATTTGGTAAGGATAACGGACAATAAATTACGGCATTTAACAGCTGATCTTTCCCCGATAAAATGGACACCTGTCTACAGCTAAACTGCGGTCTCGTATTCTACCGGTGATTGATAATTAAGGCTCGAGTGCAATCGAGCTAGATTATAAAAGTGCTGGATGTATCCTGCTATGCAATCTCGAAAATGCATCTCACCATAAAAGTGGGTGCCTTTTATCCGTTCTGTTTTGAACGAGTGAAAGAAAGATTCCATCTCTGCGTTATCAGTACATTGTCCAGAACGGTTCATGCTGGGAATAATGCCATAGCGTTTATGAATGTCCTGTATCTCATGGGCTCGGTATTCGATGCCTCGATCCGTGTGGAATACCAGCCCTTCAGATGGCCTCCGGTTACGAATGGTTATCATGAGAGAGGCCTTGGTTAACTCGACAATTCTGCGGCTGGCGAGTGACCAGCCCACGATACGGCGAGAGTACAGATCCAGTATCGCAGCGAGGTACCGCCACTTTTCCTTAACACGGATATAGGTGACATCAGCCGCTCAGTGTTGATTGGGGGCTGTTGGTTTAGGCAGATCTTTCCGGATATTGGCAATATTCCGGTAAAAGCGGTGCAACCCAGGTGCCCGTCGATAAACACGGACGCATCGGCCTCTCCGTCCCTCTTCTTTCATCAGACGTTCAACACGTTTCCGGCTGATGAATATGCCTTCCTTACGTAGCGCCTGATGAATACGTGGGCTCACGTATACCCGACGATGTTTCTCAAATAAAGCAGTAATACGTTGCTTCAGAAATGCATCTCTATGGGCTCTCTGACAAGGTTTTCTGTGACGCCAGGCATAGAAGCCACTGGGAGAAACCCGAAGCCGCTTACATAACCAGACAATGCCAAAGCGTTGTCCATGGACGTTTACGAACGAGAACCTTTCCTTCGTTGTTCCGCAAGAAATCGTTGCCACTTTTTTAGGAAATCGTTCTCCATACGTAGCGCTTCATTTTCCCGTTCAAGCTGTTTAAGACGATCAGGCTCAGGAGGCTGTTCAGGTCGTTCAATGGCTTTGAGATCGGCCGGTATCTTACGCTTATCTGCCACAAGCTTGCCCTCGAAGTATTCCTTGCGCCAACGGGACAACATAAAGGGACGGATGTCCAGTGATTGCATAACATCCTTGATTAGCCTGTCGGGTTTGCAGGACATCAGCACAGCACCCACTTTGAATTCACTGTTGTACTGACGTGTTTTCTTACCAGTCTTGTAAGCGGGCATGACAGCCTCCGATCTAGTGATTTTGTTGTCCACTAAAACGGAGGTTCAGGTGTCCATAGTCCCGTAGATGTAGTTCAAACAGCAGGCACGCTACCGCCCAAAGGTTAACCCGACGATTTACACGGCAGGGGAGCAGGGGCCTCAATAGCTCTTTGTTGTACTTATGTTCAGCTTTTGCAGGTTCATGTAAGCATATTTACCTATGAGGTTCTATGGGGTCATGATTTTTAAGTTATATTTGTCGTATGTTGATTGTTGTTGCAGTGTTTTTAACTTGCGTTAAGAGACTTGTGACCGAAGACTGGGGTCACAGGTCGGGGGAGGGTATTCCGACAATTCCCTGTCATCGTGATTCCCGTTTACAGAATGATTCACTGCAAGGCACAGCACTTTGCCTGGGGTGGGGTTTTGCCTTTGATCATCAGGCGGTGATCGTCAACCCGACAGACTGACTGCCGCCATGTAGCTTGCGCTGAGAAACTGCAGAATCACCGGGATTGTGGCTTCAAACCCGTCAAAGGCATGGCTGCCGCCCTCATCAATCCGTGCGGGGCATTCGGCATAGCGGGCGACGGCCTGTTGATAATCCAGGGTTTCATCGCCCGTCTGTACCAGCAGCAGGATGTTATCCGGTCGGCTGAGGGTTTCGATTTCCAGGTGACGGAGCTGATCCACATGTTCCTGAGTCAGTTCGTACTCGATGCCGGAATAATAGTTTGTCTGGGGGCCGAGGTAATCTTCAAACAGGTCGTAGGGGCGGACGGCGGGGTTGATCAATACCAGTTTGACCGGGCAGTCAGGGCAGTGGTCGAGGATGCTTTCCATCAGCCAGGTGCCAAAATACCCGCCCAGCGAGCTGCCAATGATGTGTACTGGCCGACAGATCCCGGCTTCCAGCGCCTGTTGCAGCAGCACCCGGGCAGCTTCCCCGGGCCAGACCGGCAGCTCGGGAATCCAGATGTCGCAGGGCAGGTCGTGGGTCTGGATATAGTGCTGAAGCGTCTGGGCTTTGTGCGATGCGGGGGAGCTGTTGAACCCATGGATGTAGATGATCAATGGCTTTGCGGGTGCCATGCCTGTCCTGCCGTGGTCAAAACCCTGAGGCTATGCGATACCGGCAATAATAACAACCCGGCATGTCAAAGAGCCGTTATGTCGCAGGGGCTACATATATCAAATGGTTCAAAAAAGCCGGTTATAGCGCAGCTAGACTTTTTAATGTTGAAGCATGAAAAGCTGTCATCAAGAAGCGTTTCATACCAAAAATCGCTAAGCCGGGAGGCAGTTATGGCAAACAGTGTCATACACCGGCATGCGGTGATTTCAAGAATCTCCGATGCCAAGATTGTTGCAGAAATGGATATCGACTGCCGTGTCGTCAAGGGGGTAGGTGGCGACTATGTGTTTGTTGATGTTGAGGTGGATCATAAGAGTATCCACATGAACGGGGAAACCCATCACAAGCAGTTCTCCATGCGCAAGGATGTTTACTACAACCTCCCAAAGCATATTCATGACATTCTTAAGGAAGAAGATCTGGATGATCCGCTGTATTCCAGCCCCATTGAAGATAGCGGCCATGCCTGCCCGATGGTGTTCGACATGCTGACCGCTATCCGCGATGCGCTGGGAGACGGTTCAACCCGGGTGGATCTTGATCGTTACCTGAGTGAATCTCAGTTCGTCACAAAATAGATGTTGTCATCGACAGGCTTCTGGGCGCACAGCTCAAGCCTGTCGAGCAACGTTTCCGGCGTTTCCGCTAGCTGTAGCAAAGCCAGGTTCTGGGTAGCCAGAAGACCCTGTTGTTCCGCATGTTGCAGAAAAATGATCAGCTGGTCATAGAAATGGTCCGTGTTTAACAAACCACAAGGAGCCTGGTAGTGGCGAAGCTGCGCCAGAGTCAGTGCTTCAAACAGCTCGTCCAGCGTACCGAAACCACCGGGCAGCGCCACCACGGCAGACGACAATTCCAGCATTTTGGCTTTCCGTTCTTGCATGGTGTCGGTGACATGTAGTGTGGTCAGGCCGGTATGTGCGACTTCATGGCTCACCAGGTGTTGGGTGGTTACGCCAATCACTTCGCCGCCCTTGGCCAATACCCTGTCTGCGATTTTCCCCATCAATCCTACTCTGCTGCCGCCGTATACCAGGGTGATCCCGCGTTCGACCATTTGGTCTGCCAGTTTGAGTGCCTGCTCAGCGAATAAGGGGTTTCGGCCGGGGTTGGCCCCGCAATAAACACATAAAGTCTTTAGGGGAGAGGAGGTAGCCATGGAAATAAACGTGCCTGTGCTATGAAATTTTGAGGCAAGGGTATCAGAAGCGATTGGACGACTGCAGTGTTAAGGCGCGGATACGCAACAGGGTATCCGTTTATGTGTTCGTTTACTGCCGTAAATGCCAGGCAGCGAAGAAGAACAGGCCGGGAATAAGCAGAAGCGCCAGGTCAAGCCAGGGGAACTCCCCGGGTTTCAGTACGGATTGTCTGGGATGATCCGGGTGATGATAAACCGTGACCGGAGTACCGAGTGGATAAGCCGCGCGAATAGCGTCAGCATCACTACGGACGCCATTGTGGACCTTGTTGTAGCCAAACTGTATCCAGTGATTTTGGTATTGTGTGTTGTTCACGGTGTACTGGTAGGTGATTTTTGCATGGGGCAATCCGGCTCGGTAGGAACTGGTCGGAATCACTTCTTCGACATGAATCACCAGTCCTTGTGCGGTGGGCCATGTGGGGCTGGTCATGGCGTTGTATAACTCAGAGAAGACAAGACTATACGCTGTCACGACGCCGAGGGTGAATAATACAATCGCACCTAGGTCTGCCAATACTGATCCACGTTTTTTTCTTGATCAGTTCTGCTTGGGTGAGCCCATTCTGTGTTCCTGTTGATGCTTAGGCAGCTGATAACGGTCAGATTAATCCTAACCCAGGCGGGCGCCGCAATGGGGGCATTGCGTGAGATCAAGGACGACCCGTTGGTGATTCCCGCCGGAAGATTCCAGTGGCAAGTGCCGGCAGGCCGGGCAGCGTGCCCATTGGTGATAGCCATAACCCAGACAGAAAACGCCTACGAACAGGATGAAAAAGCCGACAGAGAAAAACGCAATTTCCGTGATGAAAAAGGCCGCGAACAGGCCTCCCCCTACGAGAAAAACCAGCGCGCAGATCTTGAAATGACGGCGTATTCGAACCATGTTCGCCTGATATGTGTCGCTGACATCCTCATCCTGATGGTGTAAAAGATGATGCTCTGTACCCGTCATGAAGATAAGCAGGGCATGGGCAAAGATCATTCCCCCGATCACAAAGGGAATGCCGATCAGGTAACCGGCCATATCCGGACGGCTCTCACCCCACAGTAAGGCTTCCAGTAACAGTTGGACGGCGAAACCGGCAGCGATGATCAACCACCCAGCAAAGGCTTGTTTCTGTACCTTTTTCCGGTTGTACGGTTTGCCCATCTGTTCTCCCCTGTTGAGTCAGCCTGACATCTTTCTGTGTTTGAGCGGGATATTTTGTTTACTGTTCTCGCCGCCTTGTATCTTTGAAGTGTTGTAAACAAAAACGGCGGATAATTACTGTCATTATCCGCCGTTGTTTTGTTCCTGAAGCAGAGATCGCTCAGGGTTACTGGGCTTGAGTTTGTTCGGCCGTATCGGCAGAAGCCTGTGAGCTCGGCGTGATCAGCGTCGTTCCGCTTTGCCCTGATTTCAGACCGCTGATATGCATTCCTTTCAAAATGTTGAGAGCCTGGCTGAGCTGGTAGTCTCTTTCGTCCAGCGGCTTTTCTGATTTGGCTTCCGCTTTCTTGCCTTTAGTCTGTTTACCCTTCTTGCCATTCCCGTTTTCCAAGTGTCCCTGGAGATCGGCTTCGCGGTAACCGCTGGTCTCCGTACGGTTGTGTGTCACCTGGGCCAGGTCAACCTGAATATCCGGTTTGATGCCTTCTGCCTGGATCGAGCGGCCATTTGGTGTGTAATAGAGCGCCGTCGTCAGCTTCAGACCACGCTCCTCGTCCGTGCTCAGTGGCAGTACGGTTTGAACGGAACCTTTACCGAAGGAGCGGGTGCCCAGCAACACGGCACGGTGATGATCCTGAAGGGCGCCGGCCACAATTTCCGAAGCTGAGGCTGAACCGCTGTTAATCAGAACCACCAGGGGAATGCCGTTGGAGGGATCGTCCGGGTTGGCGCTATAGCTCATATCGGTATTGCCCATCCGTCCCTTGGTGTAGACGATCAGGCCATCAGACAGAAACGCATCAGCCACTTCCACAGCAGCCTGCAGCACGCCGCCGGGGTTATTGCGGAGATCGAGCACCAGGCCGTTCAGCGGCTTATCGTCCTGTTCGGCTTTCAGCTTGTCGATGGCCTTGAGCACCTCCTTGCCGCTATCCATCTGGAACTGGCTAAGACGAATGTAGCCATAACCGGGCTCCAGCACGCGCTGGCGGACACTGAGTACCTTGATGATGTCGCGTACCACCGTCAGTTCCAGGGGCTTGTTGCCGCCTTCCCGGATGATGGTCAGTTTGATCGCTTCGCCGGGTTTTCCACGCATCATCTCAATCGCGTCTTTCAGGGACATGCCCTTAACGGCCTTGTCATCCAGCTTGATGATCAGGTCACCGGCTTCAACACCGGCTCGTTGGGCGGGGGTGTCATCAATGGGGCTCACGACCTTGATCAGGCCGTCTTCCAGGCTGACCTCAATCCCGAGGCCGCCGAACTCGCCTGAGGTGCTTTCTTCAAGATTCTTGAAATCACTGGGTTCCAGATAGGTGGAGTGCGGATCAAGACCTTCCAGCATGCCCTTGATGGCGTGATCCAGCAGGGTTTTGTCGTCAATGTCTTCCACGTAAGACGTCTTGATGCGGTGCATGACCTCGGTGAAGATGCGCAGTTCATCCAGCGGCAGCTTGCCTTTGGCTTTCTGGGGCTGCTCCGCCTCGACCGTGGCGACAGGCGCGGCATCCTGTGCGGGTTGTGCCGGTTCGTCAGCCAGAAGGTTGGCAGAGTGGGCGCTGACCATCAGGGCCAGCACAAGACTGCCTGTTCTCAGGGCGGGCATTAGGCGTCTGGCTGTCATCAAAAGCTCCTGCTTACTTTATTGTTACCCTGGAAACATGGTCGCCCGGGCTGAGTGGCATCTGTCAGGGCCGATTCGATGGGTACAACAACGGTTTTCTGTCGTTTGAAACCGCTGTTGCAGGGCTGCGAGCGATCGGCAATAAAAAAAGTATAGCGTTATCAGTAAACGCGACTAGTCCGTTCAAAGAATCTGTCGTCTGGCTTATCGGACCAGCCACGGTGACGGGTTCACAGGCTTGCCATTTTTGCGCAGTTCAAAATACAGTCCCGTGTCGTTATTACCGCCGGTGGCGCCGGTTTCGGCGATCTCATCCCCGGCAGATACCCAATCGCCGACATTGCGTAACAACGCTTGGTTATGGGCGTACAGTGTCATGTAATTGTTGCCGTGGTTGAGGATTACCAGCAGGCCGAATCCTTTGAGCCAGTCGGCAAAGATGACCTGCCCGTGCCATGGCGCTTGGACGGTGGTGCCCTGTGCGACTTCGATAAACAACCCATTCCAGGGAATGGTGCTGTCCGCCCGGTTCTGTCCGAAGCGGTGTATGAGGCGCCCTTTTACCGGCCAGGGTAGCTTGCCGCGGGCCTCGGTGAACGGACGGTCAAAGCTGGTCGAGGCTTCCATGTCGAGAATGGCCGCGATCAGCTGTTCCAGTTCCTTCTGCTGTTGCTCCAGCTTATTCAGTCGCTGACCTTTACTGGTTTCTTCCCGCTTCAATTTGGCCAGTAACTGCTGACGTTCCCGGTTGCTGGTGGTCAGGCGGTTACGGCGGTTGGCCAGTTGGTTGTGGTTGTCCTCCAGCTTTGCATTGGCAGATGCAAGTGAGGCTTCAGTGGTTGCCAAACGGTCAATGGTGTGGCGCAAGTCATCAACCACTGCCTGCTGGGCGTCAGAAAAGTAGCGCTGGTAGGTTAGCAGCCGGGTGACGGCGCTGGGGTCTTCCTGGTTCAAGAGCAGCTTGAGCGGTGAATCCTGTCCGGCCACATACGCTGAGCGCAATGAAACAGTCAGCGCCTGGAGTCCGGCATCCTTTTCCTTCATTAAATCCTGGCGCTGGCTATTGAACTTTTTTAGTTCGGCGCGCCCCTCCCGGAGACGCTGTTCAAGGGTGCGGATTTCCCGGTGCAGATCGCCAATGGTTTTTTCATTGGTCTGCAGGGAACGCTCCAGCGACGAACGTTCCTTCCGGATACCCTTGAGGGTTTTTTCCAGTTTCTTGATGTCGGCCTTTACCGCTTCCAGTTGCCGGGACTTGTCCTCGGCCGGTGCGTCAGCACGTGCTGGCAGGGTAATGGAGAGGCTGCATAGCGCCAGGGCCAGCATGACCGGGATTGTCAGTTTTTTCATGGATTCAACAGCGGCTGTAACAGAAGTCAATTATGCCTGATCAATCGGCCGGCTCAAGGGACAGTGCATGACGCGTTTTGGAGAGGACGCCGGTGGGGGCGGCGCAGCGCCCCCAGGGCAGTCAGGCGAATTGGGCCAGGTTGTGGCCGGTCATTTCTTTCGGTTGTTCATCACCCATCAGGGCCAGCAGGGTGGGCGCCAGATCCGAAAGGACGCCATTCTCGGCCAGGGTCAGGTTGCGGGGGCCGACATAAATCAACGGTACCAACTCACAGGTGTGAGCAGTATGGGCCTGGCCGGTGGACGGGTCGGCCATCTGTTCGGCATTGCCGTGGTCAGCGGTGATCAGACACTGGCCGCCACAGTGCTCCAGGGCTTCAACTACGCGCCCGATGCAGCTGTCCACACACTCTACAGCCTTGACGGCGGCATCAAAGACACCGGTATGACCCACCATGTCGCCGTTGGCGTAGTTGCAGATGATCAGGTCATACTCACCGCTGCTGATCGCATCGACCAGTTTATCGGTGACTTCTGGTGCGCTCATTTCCGGCTTCAGGTCGTAGGTGGCGACATTGGGGGAAGGGACCAAAGTACGGGTTTCGCCTTCGTAGGGTTCTTCGCGCCCGCCACTGAAGAAGAATGTCACATGGGCATACTTTTCGGTCTCGGCAATCCGCAGCTGGGTTTTACCCAGGCTGGCCATGTATTCACCCAGGGTGTTTTTCAGGGTTTCCGGGGGGAAGGCGCAGGGCGCATTAATGCTGGCTGCGTATTGGGTCAGCATGATGAAGCCGGCCAGTGCCGGATGTTGTTCACGAACGAAGCCGTCAAACGATTCATCCACAAACGCACGGGTGATTTCCCGGGCGCGGTCAGCGCGGAAGTTCATGAAAATAACGGCGTCGCCATCGGTGATAACGGCGGGTTCTGAACCCGTGGGGACAATGGCGGTGGCTTTGACGAACTCGTCGTTTTCATCACGATCGTAGGCAGCATGAAGCCCTGCGACAGCCGTTTCTGCCGTGTGCACGGCTTTACCGGCAGTCAGCAGGTCATAGGCGCAGAGCACGCGATCCCAGCGGTTATCCCGATCCATGGCGTAGTAACGACCGATCAGGCTGGCGACACGACCAACGCCCAGGCGCTTCAGTTGTTCATCAGCTTTGATCAGTGAAGCCTCGGCGCTGCGGGGCGGTGTATCACGGCCATCCAGAAAGGCGTGCAGATAGACGGCTTTGGCACCGCGTTTGGCGGCCATGTCGACCATGGCGAAAATCTGGTCTTCATGAGAGTGGACCCCGCCGGGTGACAGCAGGCCCATGATATGCACAGCCTTGTCATTGGCAACGGCGCGATCAACAACATCTGCCAGAACCGGGTTCTTTTCGAACTCACCGTCTTTAATGGCTTTGTCGATCCGGGTCAGGTCCTGGTAAACGACGCGACCGGCCCCCAGATTCATGTGACCGACCTCGCTGTTGCCCATTTGCCCGTCCGGCAGGCCGACATCGCCACCAGAGCCGGACACCAGGGTGTGCGGGCAGGTCTGGCGCAGGCGATCCAGCACCGGGGTGTGAGCCGCCAGAATGGCGTTGGATTCAGTGTCTTCCCGATGGCCCCAGCCGTCGAGGATGATCAGGGCAGTGGTCTTTCGCTTGGCGGTCATGTCAATAGGTATCCGGTAGAGCAAAATTGCGGGCGATTTTAACGGTTAATCCTGCCAGTTGTCATGGATACATTAGAAGATGTAAGGAAAAATACGCCCGCGATCCATTTCTGTTATCTAAAGCTGTCAAATCCCATGATTGTTTAATGAGTTTGTGCGGTCTGTATTTATTATTTTACTGTAAATGCTGCTGACAACAGTCGTCAGGCCTAATCACAATAGGGGAACGAAATACATTCAGCTGAGTCAATTACCCTACCAGTTCTATTGAAAGGGTATGAATTGTTTTATAAGTCCAATGTCGATTTCAGTTTTGTCCGGGGGCAGTGTTACTTGCGTAAATGTATTTACAACAGAACCTTTAATTCTCCATGGAAGGCGGTTGTCATTGAAATCTTTAACACTACAAAAGATGGAGTTTGCTATGGCGCAGGGTGTTAGCGGACGTGCAGATGGAAATGCGACTTTGAGGGCGGCGGCGGGGGGCGCTAGACCAAAGACTAGTAGTGGGTCAAGACAAACCAAAAAAGGCAAGTCTATTGTATCGATACCTAAGCAGAAGAAAGCAAACAGAAGTGTGGTTGGGCAACTTATGTTCTCGAAGGTTAAACAAGCTCAAGCCAAGCCATGTCTAGGGGAAGTTTTATCAGAAAAAGAAAAAGAAAGAATTAAAGAGGAGGCTGTTAGAAGAGAGAAGGAGTTAAAGCTGGAAGACGCAATGATAGGGGTGCTGAAAGAAAAGCAAATACTGGTTAAGCCAAGTCCGAATTGCTCGCCTCAATTGTCACTTTATTATTCTGTTGCTGATCAATTGTCTGATTGTGATATGGCGCAGCTGGTTTGTGAAGTAAAAACGTACTGGGATGGAAATAAAGATATAAAGAGTTTTCAGGAAAAGGAATATTATAATCAGATTTCATCCTACATGGATGATGTTTGTGCTGGTGATTTTAACAAAAGATTTCCGTCCGAACACCTACAGTTTTTATCTGACGCCTGTTATCTTACTATTGATTTTTACAGCATCAGCAACGCAGATGCTGTTATTTATAAGCCTGATATGCTGCCAGAAGCGGAGGCTGTGCCAGAAAAAGTAATATTGTTCCTTGGTGCCAAGGAGACTTGGCGATGTTGTAGAGAAAAAACTGATAAATCAGTAGAGTATGTACATCATAAAATTCAGCTTGGTAAGCTTCTAAACGAGTTAGAGGATTTGGATTCTGACGGGAAAGAGGAGGCTGGTCAGAAAATATTGACACGCTATATTGCTGTTGCTTGTAATAAAGCCTTGGAAAAAGGTTTTTTTGATAATCTTGATAGGCAGGAAATAATAAACTTACTTCAATTGTTTCGTGATAAACTTGATGAGGGCTTAAGAGAGGGTCAAAAAGAGCGGCGTACGAAAGGTACATACAGTATAGATCTTTATGTGATAAGGATTCCTCGTGTTTTGAATAGTTTTATGGATGGATTTTATGATGAGCCTGATCGGGATATCTCAAATCATGTGATTGCTGCTGTCACATCATCTGTAAAATATTTAAACAGTTTGGGAGGTAAGCAGTTTTCCTGTTCGAGTAAGATTGCTGGTTTTTTAGGTTGTGCAGATATTTTGAGTGTTCGTGATTTACTTGTTGCTTTGTTGGATTTTTCTGTTGCGGTAATTGATGATAAAACTATATTCGATAGTGTGAAGGCGGTTGTCAGTAAAGTACATATTTTTTTAATCGGAAAGATATCGCAGCGGGAAGTGTATGGAAGAGATGAAAATTTTGAATGTCTTCAGGAGTTGTGTGAAGCAGTTCTTTTATATACAGGGGAGAGACCTGATCTCTGTAAATTATTTGGTGATGATAACGTTAAAGCTTCTTATAAAAGTATAGCCAAGAAGATCAAGAAGTTAAAGAGAGAAAGTAGTCGTGCATCGGCAGTTTTTGATGATAGTGAGAAGGGGCTCCGCCAAGGAGAGGTTGAGTATAACAGAGGGGAGTCTCAGGGGCAGGATGGGGTAGAAAACAGGATTCGCGAAAGTCTGGCTGCATTTCTGTATCCAATGTTTCAGGATGCGAAGGAAAAGAATTTTGATTATGAGGAAGTTGATGATGGTTTGGAACTGTTTACAGTAGCGGATAGGAATAAAAGGCATGAAGAGAATAAACGTAGTTTTTTTGCCTTGGTAACTATTGTTAAAGTAACGTTGGCCAAGTACAAATTTTATACGTTGGTAGAAAGAATAGAAGCAGTTGGTGCTCAGTTTGTTGCTGCGAAGGAGGATTTTCAAACCGCAGTGGACAATCCTCGGGGGTATTGGGTGAAAACCTCAGCTGAACAGGTTGCTGTTCTTTGTAATAGATTGCTTGAATACTCAAGCAATCTTCATGATGTTAAAGGGAGAATATTGCCAAAATTAAATCAATCTATAAATGAAATGGAAGTTTACAGAGCGTGGCTTGAAGCGAAAGGAAAAATGTTTGGTCGGGGATTAACAGGTGACATCGATAGAATGAGGGGTATGGTTTGCAGGCTGAATGATATTGGCGATACGCTGAGGAAGTTAAATAGTTTAGCACAGGGAACCCTTACGGTTCGCCTGAAGTGGCTAAGAAATATAGCAGACCGGATGAGTGATGGCTCAAGTCAAAAAGGGGTTCATGGTATCAGAAGCGATAGGAAGATACTTAAAACAAAAGAGATTATGGTGAGATTGCAGACTAGTCTGTGTATTGTTGATAGTGATAGTCAGGAAGCTACCAAGCTGTTAGAGAAAGTAGATGCTATGAAGTCTAGGCGGAATAATGATTCTTGATATTAAAAGATATATCGCTGAGTCTTTTTTGTACTCAATTCAAGAGAAAGAGCCGGTTATCTTTAGCTTTAGGTGCTCCTTGATTAGTTGGTTTTATTGTTGTTCGTTAATAAAATAATTTTTTGTCTGAAGTTTGATATATCAGTTTTTGCACTTCTAAATATTAAAAATGGAAAGTGGTATTTGTATCTTCGCAAGTTCCACTATCAATGGCTCAATCCTTAGCCGAAAGGTGCGATTTCTGGTTTTGACGAATTTCCGGCTTTTAACGCCAATAGAAATATTTTGATGTGAGCTGCTGAGTGTTGGCTATCTTTGTGTGATTGTCTACATAGTTCGCGAGGAGTGGTGATTGAACTGCGTAATCAGTCCGGAGGATGATCAGGCTATTCGTTTTTTCAGGACGAGCCAGGCGCTTTATGCGCTGTTGGTCAGCAAGAACATGATGTTTCATCGGGATTTCATTGCGCGGTTGCAACCGCTTCTGGCGGGCAGGCTTGCACATCACCGTTGTCGGCTACTGGATCTAGGGTGTGGAGATGCATCAATGGCGCTTGAGCTTGTCAGGGGGCATGGGCTTGAGACTTATACAGGCGTTGACCTGTGTGAAGGCATGCTAAGCAGTGCGCAGGAGAATCTGAATACCGAGAAATGTGACGTTTCCTTGCAATGTATGGATTTGCTTCAAGGGCTGCAGCGATATGCAGATCGGGCAGACATCATTCTGGCCAGTTTTTCGGTGCATCACCTGTCTGATCGGGGTAAGCAGCGATTCCTTATACTGAGTCGTCAGCGTCTGGCTGAGAACGGGTGTCTGGTGCTGGTGGATCACTTTTTGAAGCCGGGCCAGGATCTGCAAGGGTTTGCCCATGAAGTGATGGCGCATTATTCCGGGTTTGAGGGTTTTACCCGGGATATGGCCGACCTGGTGCAGGAACATGTCTCCACATCAGACTTTCCTGTCACCATTCAACAATACCAGTCCTGGGGCAGGGATTCTGGCTGGAAAACGACAGTTGTTCACGATTGCGGGAATTGGGCGGCGTTGTTGCTGGAGCCTGTAGGAGAAGCACTGGCAGGGTAGGTAACTCACCGAACAGGACAGGCCATCAGAGCAGATGAAAAACTTTCTCCAGCCTGTATACTTGCGGCTTTCTTGATGAGTACGTGAATAAAAGTTTCCATGGAACAGTTCATTGAATTTGCCGTTAACCACCCGGTGCTGGTAGGCCTGTTTGTCGTCCTGCTGGTGCTGCTGACTATCACCGAGATGCGCAAGGGCGGTCAGACCATCACCACCCAGGAACTGACCCAGCTGATCAACCGGGATGATGCCCTGGTGCTGGATGTCCGTGAAAAGAAAGATTTCAGCAAAGGGCATATTGTTGATTCCATCAACATTCCTGCCGCCAAGCTGAAAGAGCGTCTGTCTGAGCTGGATAAGTACAAGGAACGGCCGGTCGTGGTCGTCGACACCATGGGGCAGCATGCCGGTGCTGCAGGCAAGCAGCTGATGGATGCAGGCTTCACCAATGTTAAGCGTCTCAAGGGCGGTCTGGGCACCTGGCAAGGTGAGAACCTGCCGCTGGTCAAGGCCTGATAACACGTTGGTCATATAAGAAAACCATGCAAGACGTCATCATATACAGTTCTGATTACTGTCCATTCTGTCAGCGTGCACTGGCGTTGCTGGACAGCAAAGGGGTGAGCTACCGGAAGGTCAGCGTGGATGGTCAGCCGGCAGCCAGGCAGGAAATGGCCGAACGGGCCGGGCGCACCTCGGTGCCGCAGATCTGGATCGGCGACACCCATGTCGGGGGTTGTGATGACCTGTACGCCCTCGAAGCCGCCGGCAAGCTGGATGACCTGCTGGCCGCCCAGCCGTAATCAACGGGACGCGATGGCCTGCGCTGGCAGGCAAGCATCGTTTAAACAGAGAACCGGTTTTACAAGAAGGAAACCATCATGGCCGAGAATCAGCAAAGCCAGGAACAGCAGCCGCAATTTGCCCTGCAGCGCATTTACATCAAGGACCTTTCCTTTGAGTCGCCCAAGGCTCCCAAAGTGTTCAAGTCCCAGTGGCAGCCGGAAGTGAAGCTGGATCTCAACACCACCAATACGGCGCTGGAAGAAGAAGGCCTGTACGAAGTGGTACTGTCACTGACCGTGACTGTGACCAATGGCGAAGAAACCGCCTTCATGGTGGAAGTAGAACAGGCCGGTATCTTCCTGATCCGTAACCTGGATGCCGCGCAGCTGCACCACACACTGGGTGCCTTCTGCCCGAACGTTCTGTTCCCTTATGCCCGTGAAACCGTGGACAACATGGTCAACCGTGGTAGCTTCCCGGCCCTGATGCTGGCGCCGGTGAACTTTGACGCGCTGTATGCCCAGGCCATGCAGCAAGCCCAGCAGGAAGCCGCGGCTGAGTCTGTTCAGTAATACCCTCTAACACAGGCGGTATTGATACCGCTTGTGTTTTCCGTCCGATATTTTCCCGTTTATATCCCGCCTTTAAATCCCAGTTGACGCCAGGATTCGTACAGTACGACCGCAACGGTATTGGACAGATTCATACTCCGGCTGTCGGCCTGCATCGGTAAACGTAGCACCTGCTCTTTGGGGAGTGATTCCCTGAGGTCGACCGGTAATCCCCGGGTTTCCGGGCCGAACATGAGTGCATCGCCTGGTTGGAATGCTGGTGCTGTATAGCAGGTGGTGCCCTTGGTGCTGAGGGCGTAGACCTTGCCGGGTTTTGCCGCTTCAAGAAAATCCTCATAGCTGTCGTGCAGTTGCAGGGCGGCAAACTCATGGTAATCCAGTCCCGCACGGCGCATCCGTTTGTCATCCAGTGCAAAACCCAGCGGGCGAATCAGGTGCAGATTGAAGCCAGTATTGGCGCATAGCCGGATAATGTTGCCGGTATTGGGCGGGATTTCAGGCTGGTAAAGGACAACATGGAGCATACGGAAAAACCATGGGTGGGTATTGGATTGGGCGATAGTGTAACGGCATCTGCGAAACGGAAAAGCAGAAAGTCTTGTTAGACCGCAAAGATGCTGTTTCTGTTCTGCGTTTTCCGTGTCATTTGATTATGATGGCCCGCTAAAGAATCAGTATTGGACGTCATGCGTTGCGTTAGGGGGAGATGTGCAGGAGATGCAGTTTGTTCGCCTGTTGCTATTTATTGTCTTGATAGTTTTATCCATACCTGTGCGGGCGATTGGTGACCTGGAAATCAGGGCTGGTACGACGTCGGAAACCGTTGACTGGCAGGTGGGTACCCGCACGATAACCGTTGAGTTTGATCTGTGTGTGATCTCCAGCGTCTGGTGGCTGTTTGAAGGCTGGAAGCCGGAACCGTTCTGGGCGTCACTGGAACCTGTAATGGGAACGCAGGGCCATGCACTGGGTGATAACGGTGAGATTCCCGTGACCTTCAGTTTTTTGAAGGGCAATACTGAAGTGCCTATTGAAGAAGGTCTTCCGTCTTCCCCTGTGGCAGGCAATAACAACTGTTCTTCAACATCGGGTTATACCCTGAAAGCGGTTATGCAGGTGACGGGGCAGGGACTTTACGGTAATACCTACGAAGGTTCATTCTGGCTACGCCTCGACTGGAGCCATGACAATGACAGCCCAACGGCGATTTATACGCTGGCCGTCAATGTGCCGAATGTGGTTCAGATCTCTGACCTGGAAAACCTGACACTGACAGAGCAGGGGGATATCTGGCAGGCGGAAAATGACAATATTTGTGTCTATTCCTCATCACCCAATGGAAATTTTGGCAAGTATGCGGTGATGGCTGACTCAACCGATGGGTTTGCGCTGGAAGGACCGGGGAGGATAGTGCCCTACCAACTGTTTTGGCAGGATGCAGCAGGCAATAACTGGAAACCCTTGGGTCAGAATGATCCATTGACGCAGCAGAAAGGCAGTCTTCAGGTAGAGTGTACGGATGGTCGTCGTTCAGGGATCAGGGTGGAGGCCAACAAGATCACCATTACATCCGGTACATACTCGGATACTGTCGTACTGATGGTAACGCCAGAATAATAGAAACTGTTTACCCTCGATCATCTGTTCTGTTAGTTAGGCATAACCGTCAGGGTCATTGTGTCGGTGTAAAGCCCGGCGGGTAACGCGCTGGCCTGGCTTTGGTTAACACGGATTTCCAGCGTCATGTTGGTGCTGCCGGAGGGGTTGTTGTTTGACGGTGGGCAATCACCTCGCCAGTGTCCTCTGGACCGAGTGTCGCCCTGTGTATAGCTGCGAGGTGGCCTGCCGGTGCGTGCGATAGACATCTCGTAAGTGATGGATTGGGATGCGCCGGCTAATTCAAAAGGATCACCGGGAGAAACGCGGGTACCCTCTGCCTGAATCTTGAATTTTCCATTGCCTGATCGATAAACACAGAACGTTTGAGCTGCCAGGTAATCCCCTCCGCTGACTGGACTGTCCTGTGTCAGCGTCATGTCACTCAGTCCACTGATCTGTAACAGGTCCGGTACGTTCAGATTGATGGTGACGTCGACGTCACGCTCATGGCCGGAGTCTCCGCTGCCGGTGTTGGAGGATTCTATGGCCTGGTCAATGCGAAAGGTCAGTGTACCGCTGTGTTGGCCGGATTGTGATAGCGTGCCATCGGCCAATAGTGCATCCAGATCGGCACTGATCAGTAGCTCAAAATTGACACAGTTTTCACAGTAGTCGGGTGAAAGGTTGGTCTGCCGACCTGCACCTCGGAAGGGGCAGTCTGTTGTACCGCTGTTGCAGGTGCGGTTATCGGGAAAGGTCAGGGTGGTGCCGGTCTGAAGCTGACGTGCCTTGACGGTCAGGGGGATGCGGGACGAACCATTCGTCAGAGTTATGCTATCACTGCGCAGGGTAAAACGCGTGGCGCGGTTGCAGTAATAGTCGCCACAGGAACGGATCTGGAACGGTATGGTTCCGGTTAGTTGTCCATTGCTCGGCCATGTTGCGGTATAGGTTGAAAGGTTATTTCGTTTGCTACTGTTTTCGCAGACCGATAACGCCATGTCCCGGGTACGTGGTGAGGCTGCTGGCGAGGAATTAGGATCACAGACGACGGCAATGCCCTCGGTTGATAAGGTCAACAGCAGTAAAGCGAGTGCAAAGATGGCGGAAAAGAAGTTCACGGTCATTAGATTCGTTTATGAGTACGACTCAAGACGCTTATTAGGGTGTAGCTCCAGTGTTGTCACTACTGATATAGCTTTTTGAACCGTGTATTTTGTAGACGTGCCTGCACGTTACTGTGACTGTGGCATGAGTTCAATAGGATTGTCGGAAAAAGCGATTACTGTGCTATCAGGTAAACCAGCTGCATGCAGGGTTCAGCAAAGCGTTCATTGAGATGCTCAGTTCTGTTCAGGTCTGAAAATCTGCCTTTTCTTGTTTTATAAATGTGTCAGTAAAGTTTTCTGATATATGTGAGAAAGCTTTCTCCTAAATCGTACTGATGTCCTATATCTGCGAGATTTGCGTCACTGCTTATCCACTTCCTGCGGGCATTGAGTTGTTAATCGCAATAAACGACGTTGTATATTCATTTTGTGATCCAGTTGACATTTTGTTGGCAAAAAACTGACACTGAGGGGCAGAGGTTGACGTGTTTCTGCCTATTGGTGTTATTGGGTTTCAATGTGTCAATGGGCAAAAACGCAGTCAGATCAAGGCATTTGGGCTATAGGAAAGAGTGGGCTGATAATCTAACGACAATGGCTCGATAAATGCATAACACAAATGTCACAGTGATTGTGAATAATAAATGACATCACGCAAATAACATGATGAACAAGCAACAGATTCCAGGAAGGAGCTGTTGCAGACGATGGGGGTCCGTTGCGTTGTTGCCGCTGTTTGGCATGCTGGCAGACTACGCCGCTGCAGCGCTTGATTGTGACAATATCGGCAACGGTAACCGGCATCGATGTACCGATATTGTTGGCCTTGAAAACCAGGAAATCCTGCTTCAGGACGAAGAGGTGGCAGGGGGCGGAACGGTGGTGTTTGGTGAACAGGAGTACTGCATTTTGTCGTATACCACGCCGTCACTGAACAGTAATCCGAATGCCTGGACTCGCCGCCGCTTTGATGTGCAGCTTGATGGTGATGAGAGCAACGGCGGCTTCGTGCTGAGTAACGGGGGCAATACCCTGCCTGTCAGTTTCCAGTGGCGGGGAGGTGCGCCGATCAGTGGTGGTTCTGTCTGGGAAGAGCCGGGGCCGGGTAATCTAACCTCGGATCAGCAGGGCGCGTTCTCCTGTGCGGATCAGCCCTATTCACAGGCCTGGTTACGGTTTGAAGTGACGTCGGGTGATCTGCAGAGCGCGTCACCTGGTACGTATACTGGTACCTTTGATGTTGATATCGGGCGAGTAAACACGTTGTACCACGACAGTGTTGATTTCACCGTGCGCCTTCCATCGCTGGTCAAAATCAGTGGTCTGGATGATATGCAGTTAACCCAGAGAAATACGAATGATGATGGTTACGCTCAGGAAGAGCCATTTTGCGTATTTGTCTCGGGAGGCGGGAGTTACCGAATTCGCGCCAGTGGCGGGCCGGGCACCATTGATCCGTTTAATCTGGTCAATGGAGGTAACTCAATCGACTACGGGGTCAGTTTATCCAGTGATGGGACAAACACCATTCCCGTAAGCCCAGGAGACTGGGTGGATGCAACAAACGGCAGTAGTAGTTTGAGTTGCAGCGGGGGTACGAATACCAAGGTCAGAATCGTCGTATTGGATGGTTGGATCGCTGGTAAAACTGCGGGGATATACAGTGGCACACTTTATCTAACGGTTGAACCGGGTTGAGCAGGCGTCACCGTTTGCAGAATCGATGAAAGTGCTGCGCTGAGGTATCACTGCGCATTGCATGGGAAGCACGTAATAGTTAGCGAATGGAAACGTATAAGGTCGCACTTTGATCAATACATGCAGGATGCGCTGTGCGGAGTGCGTCAATAAAGACTACATTCAGGTTGTACGATAGCTCTACTATGTCGCCTTTTGTGAAGTTTTGTGTCTTAAAGTGGTAGTTTGAATATTGAGACATGGTTCACAAAATGGAAGAATAGGGTGTAAGGGAAAACACATATATCGATAGGGTCTGGACGTATAAGAACCGTTGAGTGAAGAGGGTGAAACAATGAGAGAAGGGTTGAAAAAGTTTGTGTTGGCAATGGCAATCGGTGGTATCTCTGCCGGAGCTATAGCTGCCGACGATGGTGAAGTTGGCGATACTTCTGTTGGTAAGTTTGATGTTAAGTTAATTGTGCCTGGTAAGGTTGCTATTTGGGGGCTTAGAGATTTAGGTTTCACCACAGATGGTACACAAACTATTCAGGCGTGTGTTGCAAGTAGTAGCGCTAGTGTTCAATTCCTTGTTAATACGACCAATAATTTCGAATTGAAAGATGGTTCAAGTAAGGGCGCAGACTATACAGTAACACTCGCTGAAAAGACTGGTAATGGTATCCAAACTGAAACTTGGGGAACTGGCGGATTGAATAATAATCAACCGTCACCAATCAACTTTTCTGTTGCTGGTGCTACTGTTCCCAATGGTGGTACTGACGGTCCTATAAATACTCCTTGTTCAGGGAGTGATTACACCATTGATGTTGGTGTTACAGTCTCTAATGCCTCTACGACAGATGGTACATACACAGATAATGTGACATTAACAGTATCTGCAATATAGTCAGGTGATGGAGCATTGAGGCGTGTAGTGTAAGTGGCAATCCAGCTACACGCCTTTTTGTATTTTTCCCGTGCTCAGAGAATCAATGTATATACTGCAAATTAAAAGACATTTCCGAAGACACATTGGTTCTTTCGTTTGTCTTCCATTTGCGGTTTCCTGTGCTATATCTCTGCAAGCTAAAGAGCCTGTTTTTCTTGCGCTTAATGACGCGCCTGCAGGTTTTGAGGATTTGGCTGCTCCGCAGCGATCTCTAATTGATATTTATTATGGCAATCGTTATTTAACTTCCCAGATTGCCACTTTTAGTCCGCAGATGATTCGTCTGTCTGATCCTGCGGCAGTGGTGCGCCTGATCGGTAATATTAATGATCCGTCATTGATTGAAGCTACCTTGAGAGGCGAGCTGGAAACGCACAGTAGTGATGTTTGTTCAACTCAGAATTCAAAAGACTGTGGCCTGTTGGATCCAGTGGTTGCAGGCGTTATCTTTGATGAAAATCGTTTCCGTCTGGATATTTTCGTTAATCGTCGTTTCCTGCTGACAAGAGATGCAGAAGTGCGGAAATACCTGCCACCGTCAGATGCTGGTTTGTCCTTGTTGCAGAACGTTAGTGGTGCATGGTCCGGTTCCGATGCTGCTGATAGCGATGATGATTACACACTAAGTGGCCTGAGCCAGTTTGCTTACCGTGAAAACAGTCTTTACTTCAACTGGGATTACACCAAGAACCAGCACTTTCAGGTGAATGACCTTTATGGTCGTCGTAACTTCGAAGGTACTGAATATAATGCTGGCATTGTAGGCAGCAGTGCTTTTGGATTGAGCTTTACCTCTGACCGGACGCTGCTGGGCGTACGGGTCGCTTCTTCAGATAATACCCGGGAAGATACGGACTACACCGGAGGTACGCCTCTGGATGTTTTTCTGCCTACGCGTGGCCGGGTAGAAATCCGCCGGGATGATCGTCTGATCACCTCCTACTTTTTCGAGGCCGGCAGCCAGCAGCTGGATACTTCGTCATTTCCTTCCGGTGCTTATGACATTGAAATCCGGATTCTGGATGAAGGCGGCAACGAAATCAGTCGCGAAACCCGTTTCTTCGCCAAGCAGTTTCAACTGCCACCGGAAGGTGAATGGCAGTATTTTGCAGAAACCGGCCGGGTATTGGATCGCAATAGTGGCGATACCCTGCCAACGTCCACTGAGCAGTGGCTGACCCGTGCGGGCGTCAGCCGTCGTCTGGCGGATACCCTGGCGGGTACCCTCTCCATGGCGGCGACCAATGATGACAGTCTGGTGGAGTTCGGCGTTTTCAACCTGGGCTACCTTTACGAACTATCGCCTTCCGTCATGCTTGCGGAGAACGGGGATTATGGGTTTAACCTGATTACCCGGTTGCGTTATGGGCAGGTGTCCACCAATGCCAGTTATCGCCGCCTCTGGAAAGATGATGATACGACGACCACAACCGAAGATGAGACCGATCGTCCCTCCCTGCTGGGCAGCGCTTTTGAGCAGAGCAATGTCTCGGTCAGTTTTCCTTTTATCACCGGCACCATGAGCTATCGCTACAGCGACAGCCGACAGGATGATGGCGACACCACACGCACCCATGCTGTGGATTACCGGGTCAATATGTTCCGTACTTCCGATTATGATATCGATATGAGTGTGGGGCTCAGCCGTTCCGGTGATACGGATGTGGCTCTGATGAGTTTTGAATTCCGGCTGCGTGATGACCGCTGGACCTGGCGCGCCACACCACGGGCGGAATACCGGGATACCGCCGGTGACATTGACCGTACAGAAAACCTGCGTCTTGCGGCCAGCTGGGATGATCGGGATACCTTTGACAGTACGGTTCGCGCCGATGTCGGTGCAGAAGCCGGTTCCGGGAATGAGCGTTATGATGCCCGTTTGCAGGTCGGAAACAGCTGGGGCCGCGGTGACCTGAACCTGAATCATGTCAGCGGCGAGACCGATTCCACCACCTCTTATTCCGCCAGCTTCAGCACCAGCTTCCTGACGGATGGCGACAATCTCGCCGTGGGTGGGGAACGTCAGGCGGAGAGTGCCTTGGTCCTCAATGTTGACGGTAACGAAGGGGATATCTTCGATGTGAAGATTGACGGCCAGCGTCGTGGTTATGCTGTCGTTGGTAGAGCTTCGGTGATTCCGCTGTCACCTTACCGTCAATACCGGGTGAGTCTTAGCCCCAGTGCTTCCACTCTGTACGATTTCGATGAACGCGAGCGGACCGTGACGCTGTATCCTGGTAACGTCGTATCAATGGATTATGAGGCGATTGCCCTGAAACTGCTGTTTGGCCGCCTCCTGTTCAGTGGTGAGCCGTTGACGGATGTCAGGATTAATGGTGGACTCTATCCCGCGCAATCCGATGATATGGGATTGTTCCAGCTGGAAAGCCGCGCTGACACCGGCTCCATTAATGTCGAGCTGGATAATGGCTGGCTCTGCAGTGTGCCCGTCCCGACACCGGATAGTGGTTATGTGCAGCAAATGGGAACCATTGATCTGGCGAATGCGGACTGTTCGCCGGTGCTGGAAGGCCAGATGGCGATCAGCAAGAATGAGGTAGAACCGGCACGGACGCAGTAACGCAGTATCCATAGGGGTAAGATGTCGGTCATCAGCACTATCCATGCACTGAGGGTTAACCTGCGGCTATTGTTGTCGCTGGTCTTCCTGCCGATGTCTGCACATGCGTTTATCGAATTCACCGGCGCCAACGCGCCGCAGCTACTGCTCGCCAATGAGCCCAATGAAGCAATCTCCTACCAGTTCACCGTTACCTTTCGCGCTTACTGTAACAGCGGCTGTACAGGCCAGGACTATCGTATAGCGCTATCCGATAATGACCCGGGACCTGCTCAAAGCCCCAGCACCAGCGTGCCGGAAAGTTTCGTAGTGACCGATTTGCAACAGTATGCAACCTTCGCCAGTTTTCAGCAGGGTGGTAACAGTACAACGATTCCTTTGGGGGGCTGGACGCCGGAAAACATTCTGGCGACGACCACGAATGGCTCTGTTACAGGAACGGGGACGTTGCAGTTGTCACGGTCAGCCCTGATGGCCTTGGGGACGGGGAATCATGAACTGCGTTTCTGGGTGACGGGCGAGGACACCTACGGGACTCGTCATTATGACGTTCAGGAAGTAGTCGTAGATGTGGTGGTTCCGACCCAGGTCAAGATCAGTGGTCTGGAAGATGTGCTGGTTACCACGGATAACAGTACGCAGAGGTGGTATCGAAAAGATATGCAGTTCTGTGTTCATGTCGCAGGCGCCACTGCTGATCAACGACAGTTTGCGATTGCCTTTGACAGTAAGAATGCCAGCGGTTCACCGTTTCAGCTTGAGTCAGGTGCCGGTAACGGTATTACCTATAACCTCCGTTTCAGAACTACCTCCGAAAGCTGGCGCAATATATTCAGTGATGGTGAGCTATCCCAGTCGTTTACAGGGCATATCGACGAAGATTGTAATTTTGGTACGAACAGCACAATCCGTGTCCGTGTTGTCAGGAGCGAAGCCGATGCGGCGTCAAGCGGTACCTACCAGGATACCATGACGCTGACGGTTCGCGCCTTGTAGTGCTGACATGCCAAAATCTTGATTCAGAGCACGAATTGACGATCCGCCAATTGATCTGAATCGTCCGGTTTCAAGTGGCTTGCCGGTAGAATGTTATCGGAAAGTCTGAAATCCTTGCGGGTTGCCATCTATCCGATTACATCTGCGATTGCCCCTTCCTGGTTACAACTTCCCTAATGATTTAAATCTTTTCCTGTCGGCAGGTTTGGTCTGTGACGTTTTTAAGCGTTAGTCAGACTTAATAATGAAAGTTTGATGTATGTGCACAATGCGGCAATGGCGCAGTGTCTGTCTGTGCTGTCTGATCGTCGTATGTTGGTTGCCCTTGAACGCATTGGGCGCCTTTTATTTTGATCGTGACCTGGTGGAAATAGAGGTTGATCTGGATAACGCCTCCGACACGATCAACAAAACCATCACTGTCACTTTCCTCTCATCATGCCAGCTAAGCAGCTGTGGGTGGGCGTATTACCAGGACTACCGCATGGGGGTTTCCAATCGCTCCATGGGAGACGGTGAGTGGGGCGGCAGGCCGGACCTTGATCAGTCTGGAGGCGAGGATTTTCTGTCACGCGTTGTCTATCGGAACAGGGAAATTTATCCAGATCGCAATGGTTGGTCAAAGTTGTTTGAGCTGCCCAGGGAAGATGCTCGCTGGCTGGATGCAGAGTTCGATATCCGCCTCAATAAAAGTGGTCTGATGTCGCTTAAGCCGGGCGAAAGTCGATCCTTCTATATCATCGGGTTGGATGATGAGAGTACCCGTTTCCGAGATACGCTCGAAGTTCGCGTTATCCGTAAAGGAAATACCAAGGTAAAGATCAGCGGCCTGGAAGATGTGGCGCTGGATCAGCAAACCCTGACCCGCACGATGACATTTTGTGTTTATGTCTCCGAGAACGGCTGGTATCGGTTGAAAGCTTCCAGTCAGGCAGGGGCCGCTGCCAACTTGTTTCAGTTGACCAACCGTGCCGGCGTGTTTGTGGATTATCAGCTGGACTTCCGGCGCTGGGGCGGGATCAACTGGCAGCCAATGGTGCCGGATACTTTCTATAACGGCTATGGCTACTGGCTGGAAGACTGTGGGGGCCGCACTAACGCGTCATTCCGGGTGTCAGTCCCTGTACCGCCGAGGCAAAGCGGCGTGTACCAGGATACCGTCACGGTTACTGTAGAGCCCTTGTATTGAACGTTGGTCGGTTGCCCGGAGCAATTCACAGAATCTTGGCTATGCTCTGTCTCACGTTAGCTGTAACGCATGGAGATAAGGGGCATACATGGCAAAAACGCTTTATGACGAGCTTAAACGCATCGGTATTGATGATGCGCTGGCACACCAGTTGGATAAATCACTGGATCCGGAGCATGTTGCGACAAAACAGGATCTGGTGGTGATGCAGGAAACCATTTTACAGGTTCAGTTCAGGACGGAGAACGCTATAGGTGATTTGCGGGATGAACTACGAGATATGCGTGGTGAGATCAAAGATATCCGTGGAGAAATCAAGGTCGTAGAAGCGGGCTTGAAACTCGAAGTGGCGGCAATTTCCCGGCAATTCTGGATCACATTCGGTGGACTGATCACAACGATTCTGAGCGTCTATCTGGTGAACTGGTATTTCCATACCCTGGGTTAGTTGTCTTGCGTAAAGTGTGATGAACCTGTTGCCCATGCTGGATGAGGCATTGTGGGCAAAGGTTCAGGTTTTTGTCAGGAACTATTTTCTTTTTGTAGATCCGCTCTTAGTGGGTAGTTTGTCTTTTATAGGGATTATGCGTAGTCGATTAAACTTTTATTTAAGTTATTGCGGTTTTTGACGATAGGCTCCCGCATTTAGGCGGGATAGGATGTTTCCCATTAGTGTAAAGACAGTCAATAAAGAGTAAGTGGGGCAGACCAATGAGTAAGATAACTGAGAGGATAAAAGCTGTTTTTCTGACAGCGTTATTGACGACTGCAGCCACGGCCAATGCAGATGCCTTGGAAAGTCACATGAGTGCGTGGCTGGTCAAGCAGCAAGAAAATAAAGAAGTACTCAAGCCGGCAGGTGAAGCCGGTCCGGGGGATATCATTGAATATCGGATGACCTACAAAAATACACAGGCATCCCCACTCTCCGCTTTAACCATCTCTGTGCCGGTTCCGGACAACACAACCTATATTGAAGCGTCCGCAAAAACACCGGTGAAAAGCCAGTTTGAAGCCAGTATTGATGGCGGCAAAACCTGGGAGCAGGAACCCATCAAGCGGTTACGAAAAACTGCAGAGGGTAAGCTACGGATGACGGCGGTTCCGATCTCGGAATACACCAATATTCGCTGGCAAGCAGAGAATCCTATCCAGCCTGCAGAGCAACAGGAATTTACCTACCGGGTTCAGGTGAAATAACCAAACGTTTACTACCTGAATCTGAATGTGTCAGTCGCTCTGTTAAGGAACCATTCAGCTTACATTGATTTAATGATGGTGTAGATGCCCTGTTTACGCCTGATAGGGCTGAATGCCTGACAAATAATGAATGTTTTCCTGACTCCTGCCTTTTCTAAAAAGGCGGGGTGGCTGCTTATACGCTGAAAGCGTTCCGGTGAACAGCCATCATGACAGGTCGGTCGTTGCCATGGCTGTGCTTTGTGCGGAATGACATGTCGTAGAAACGATCAGCGTACTGAATTTTTTAATAACCAACTGATGATCTGATCTTTCGAGAGGATAGATAACCTGATGTATCGACCGATTCAGCGACAATGGCTCGGCGTATGGGCATTTGCCCTGTTGCTGGTGGGCCTGTTCCATGCCATGACGGCACAGGCCGGGTATACGCCAGCGGGCACAATCATTAAGAACCTGGCGACAGTCACTTATCAGGACAGCCAAGGTAATAACTACAGCGCTCAGTCTAACGAGTCTGTGGTAAAAGTAGCAGAAGTCTACGTGGCAGAGCTTGAGAAAGACCAGGTAAAAGACGGGGCTGTGGGGCAGACCGTTTATTTTCCTCACCAGCTCTATAACAAGGGTAATATCCACGATCAGTTTACCCTTTCGCTGGTAGGTGCCAATGTTGCTGGTGTCGTCATTTATCATGATGTGAACGGCAACGGTGTGCCTGATTCAGGTGAAAGTGAGATTGCACAAAACAGTCAAATTAAGGTTGATGCGGGCAAGGTGGTGAATCTTGTTGTGGCTGTACCGGTACCAGTTGGTGCCAGTGGAGATTTGACTGTGGACTTGAAAGCAGTGTCTTCGCATCGCGCTTTTGAGAACCAGACACAAACAGAAAAAACGAATACCGATACAGTCAAGATTACCGATGGCCCTGTACTTGTTGCTCGTAAACAAGTCATTGCTCACACACCAGCAGAGCTTAATAAGCAGGGAGCCATTACCTACCGCATTGAAATTACCAACAATGGTACGGATCTGGTCAAAGGCGCTGTATATGACTTTCTGCCAAATGTTTTGGATCTGGACTCCATTCAGGATCCCTCAGGTCAGGATGCGCGTCTCAGTGGTTTTAACATCACAGATCATGAAAAAAACGAGCTGCCAACAAGTGCAACGGTTTTGGCGGATGCTCATGATAAAGCCATGTACCTTGAGATTAACAATCTGACAGCTGGTGGTTCAGTCGCTTTTGAGTTCAGCGCCACTTATAAGGCGAAGGACGATAGCCAGCCGGCGAATTATCAGTTTGAAGCCGGCCAACAACTGAAAAACAAGGCTTTTGTTACTTATCAAAAACCTGCAAACACGTGGGAGAAGTTTGTTGAAACGAATACAACAATTACTGATCTTCCACAGTTTTATGGGGTAGAGGCCTTTGATCGTTCAGGCCAAACCAAGAAAGATACGCTTGATCAGGCATCAGCAGGTGGTATTGCTGAGTTCAAGGTAATTGTCAAAAACCCGGGCAATGGTCAGGACAACTATACGCTGGTCGTTGATAAGGGCACCTTCCCACAGAATACTGTTTTCACTTTCTGGGATGAAACCGGCTCCCTGCCTCTGGTAGATAGTGAAGCTGGGGTGATTCTTAAAGGCCAGCAAAAGACTATCGTAGTCAAGGCTCAGTTGCCTGCCGGTAAAGAAAAGCAGGGCCCTTTCGAAGCTGATTTTACCGCGACTTCTGTGGGTGACAGCAGCAAGTCAGATACTGTGAAACTGGTGGTTACCCGCATTACCGGTTCCAGTGTCGATCTGGCGTATACCCAAAAAACAGCGGGAGAGTGGGGGCATGATAAGGATCCTTTCAAGAACGCTGTAAATGTACCCAACCAGTCCTTGGCCCCAGGCAGCACCGTCGTGTATGACCTGGTGGTGCATAATGAATCCGGTGCTCCCCGTGCATTTAACTTAAGTGCGCATACTCATGTCACGGGAGATGATAGGGGCTCATATGTCGGTGGCACCCTGGATAATGGCTGGATCGTTCGGTTCCGAAATAACTCAGGTCAACTGGTTACAAGTACCCCGGTATTGGCAGACAAGGGCGTGTTTGCTGTAAAAGTCGAATTAACGGTTCCGGCTGCTCAGTCCGCCATGTCCGGTGAATTTGCAGTTATTGCAACTGATGGGCATGTGAATGACGCCATTAAATACCATGTTGTGGTTGAAGAGTCGGGTAAATTACTTCTGACCCCGAATGGTGCCAATCAGATTGAACCCGGTGGCGCAGTTTTTTATAACCACACGCTGGTCAATGCCACGAACAAGCGCCGTGCGGTGCAGGTGACAGGGATAAATAGTCTGACTGGATGGCAGCATGTTATTACGTCAGAAAATCAAGATGTTGAAATTACGCCAGAGTACATGGTCGTTATCATGGAACCGGGTGATTCCGTTGATTTCACCGTCAAAGTACTCTCACCAGCCAATGCGCTGCCCGGTTCAATGGATGTATTGAGTCTGACTGCTCAGGAATCTGAGATGGATGGTGATCTGGTCAGGAAAGTGAATGGCCGGCCGGTCCTGGTTGTCCAGGCTCTGGAAGCTAAAGCGACGGATTCTACGACAGTTATTAAAGGACAGATTCGTCTGTATAAGAACGCTGCGATTCTGCATGACGGCGGTCTGAATAATTGTCAGGGAGCAGTCACCCCTGCGGATTTTTCCGTTAATCCTGGCAATGTCGAACCAGGGAAGGACTGTGTTGTCTGGCAGATTATTGCCCGCAATGAAGGTGATGCAGAAGCGACTCAGGTGACTGTTCGTGATGCCGCACCAGAATTCACAACACTTGTGGCTGGATCCGCGGTGGTTGAACCTCAGGGAATGGGCGCTGTCGTTGAAGAAGATACAACGTCAGGGGATGTTGTGTTCAATATCGGTCATGGTGCCACGAACGCTAAAGAAGACGGAGGCACCCTGAAACCGGGTGAATCTGTTGAGGTTCGATTCACTGTCAAAGTGAACTGATTTTCTTTTTCTAAACCCCGTCTTCCGCTGCTCTCCGGAGCAGCGGCAGGCTCTCTCTGTCCTTTGAAAACCGTCGCGAGACGCCAGAGGCCAGAGAAAGCCTGAACGAATCTTGTGTATTAACGCTGTTGCACCGGAAACCTGATGCTGTTGAAGCCGTACAGAATCACCTTTTTGCTGATAATGGCCATGCTTTGTCTTGTGACAGCGCGTGCGGCCTGCGCGCTGGCGCCAGCGGGCGCGGTGATTCTTAATCAGGCCGAAGCAGCATATTTTGATACCGAACTGGGGGAGCCGGTAAAAGTGCTTTCCAACCAGTCATCTGTTCGGGTTGCTGCTGTTTATGTCCCGGTGCTGTCTCAGGATCAGCAGGTACAGACTGCCCCGGGTACAACGGTGTCGTTTATCCACCATGTGTTTAATCGGGGAAATATTACCGATAGTTACCGGCTGGCAGTCACGGCCTGCGTAGCCGGTGAAGCGACGTGTGATGTTATGGGGCGTGTCACTATTCTTGGCGTGTATCCCTACGACGGACGTTTACCGAACCAGGGAGCGTTGCCTGTAGAAAATACTGGCATGATGGGGCCGGGTGAAAGTCGGGCACTGGTGGTTATGGCCAGGCTATCGGGCACCATTGCTGCAGGCGACAGCTTCACCTTATCAGTATCCGCACAATCTACAGGTGACGAAGATCGGGTCAGTATCAACCATGACCGTATAACTGCAGGACGACAGTCTGTACTGATTCGGAAGAGCAGTCTTCTATCCATAACGGATCCCCGTTATACCGATATTGGTGATATTCACTATGACCTTTCCCTGACCAATAACGGTGATATCGCGCTACCTGAGCGTACCTTCATGGTTGATGGTCATGAACAACAGGGTGTCTTGCTGGAAGACCGTATTCCTGCCAATACCCGGTTCTCTCAGGTGGACGATGACTATGCACCACGGCAGGCGCAGCCTGTGGTTCGGTTGCCAAATGGTCAGTGGGTTCGTTATGACAGCCTGGGTTACGATCCGGACGATATCACACGAGTGGGACTGCTATTACCTTCCAATGACTTCCAGCCGGGCATGTCCGCCAGGCTGGGCTTCAATGTTTTTGTTAATGCGTTAAAAGTCACCACGACTATCCGCAACCGGGCAGGTATCGACCTTGAGGGTGACGGACGCTACGACTTTGAAAGTAACGAGACCGCCGACAAGGTTAATCCGGGATACCATATTCCGGAGGGAGTTCCCTTTGTACGTTTTATGGAACCCCGGGACCATCATGTTGACCCGACCTTTATCAGCCCATTAAAACCCTCAACCCACTACTTTTTGCCGGATCATTTAGAGGGTGGCCCCAGGGTGCATGAAGACGTTTTCCTGGATTTCCATGCACCGCACCTGAATACCTCTACAGAGGATGACGAGATAGTCGAAGTGCTGGTGGTTTCCGGTAAAACCGGTGACCGGGTCAGGGTCATGCTACGTGAGACCGGTTTGAACACGGGAGAGTTTCGTAGCCTGTCTCCTCTGAGGCTTAGCACCCGTGAGTCAGGCAATAATCAGCTGTGCACAACCTCGGATAAGCAACCGGACTATTCTCAGCCAGCACAGAGCTGTCGCTTAAAATCCATTTCAGGGGATCGTATCAAGGTTTCCTACCTTGATAACGAACACCATCAAACTTATAGCAGTGAGGCGAATGTCAGCTCGATTGGTTTGGTGTTTGACAGTGGTACGTTACTGCCTGTCGCCGGAGCCAAAGTCTCTTTCTACGATGGTCAGGATCTCCCCGCTGTTGACCCGGTCAGCGGCTCTCCATTGCCGGTCACTGTGACTGATGAAGATGGGCATTACCTCTATCCCCGTATGCGGGAAGGCTACTATTACATCCGTGTTGAGCCACCGAAAGGCTACCTCTTCCCGTCCCTCAGCCGTCCTGAAGATTATACCGGCCTGCGAGTCATGCAGGCGTCTTACGGCAAGCATGGTTTTACTGGTGTCAGTAAAACCATGAGTGAAAATGCAAGGACGTATGCTGCATTTGCGGCGCCTGAGCCGGAGGATGGCATGTTTCCTTATAACAGCCAGAGCCCCATGGTCAGCTTTGATGTGCCGTTGGATCTGATGCAGCCGGAGAATGTCGGTAAGGATCTTATTCTGGAAAAGGTCGCACTGCAGAATACGGTCGCTCCGGGTGAGATGGTCGGTTACAAGCTGACCATCACCAATAACTCGAAACAATCGCTATACAATCTGCGTATTCATGACCATCTGCCCTATGGCTTCAAGTATGCCCATGGCAGTGTCCGTATCAACGGGCAAGCGGCGACTGAGCCCGATGGTGCGCCAGGTCCCGAACTGACGTTTATTTTGAACCAGAGCAAGCTTCGGGAACTGACGCAACAGCAGAAATGGGAAATCACTTACGTTCTCAAAGCCGGCGCAGGTGCAGTTGATGGCGATGGTATCAACACGGCCTGGGGAGAAGGCCGTAATACCGCTGGTTTGCCCGTCAAGTCTAATGACGCTCGTGCGCAGGTGACCGTGCAGATGGATGGCGTGCTGTCAGATAAAGCAATCCTTTTCGGTAAGCTGTATGTGGATGGTAATGGCAACGGTATTCAGGACGAGGGTGAATGGCCACTTGGTGGTGTCCGGCTGTACATGGAAGATGGCACCTGGGTGATCACCGATGAAAATGGCCAATACAGCCTGATGGGGCTGAAGCCGGGAACCCACGTCCTCAAGGTTGATCCCGTGACCTTGCCGGACGGGCTGGTGCTCAAACCGTTGGATAACCGTAATGCTGCTGACGGCAACAGCCGTTTTGTCGATCTCTCTCCCGGTGATTTTCATCGCGCAGACTTCGCCGCTCAGTGCCCTGAAAAGGATGCAGAATCCATTTTCGCCCAAATCAAAGCCCGTAATGCCGCCATTAACGGGGATTGGTTGCTGGATGAGGCGGCACAATACAGTCGCAGCAGCCATAACACGGAGCAGGCGGATAATATCGGTGATTTGTCGAACGGTGTGGTCAGCGGACCTCAGAAGAACGACAACGAGGGAAATACGTCAGCGGTTTCTCCGTCAATCACTAAAGCTGGAAAGACGCCTGCTGTTGCAGAAGCACCGTTGGCCAAAATGCCGTTGGCACAGGATGCTGTTTCGTCAATCACCCGTCAGCAGGCACTGGATGGTACTTGGCTATGGCCGCAGGGTACCTTGGCAGATGGTCGTTTCATGGTCGTTGTGCGTGGTGGTGTTACACCGACGTTATACGTCAATGATCAGCCGATTGGCACTGATCGGTTAGGCGAACAACTGATGAATAACCGTGAACAGGCCCAGCTGCTGGCCTGGTACGGTGTCCCCATGGCCGAAGGCGAGAACCGGGTAGAAGTTCGTGCTACGGACATGTTTGGTAATGAGCGGGTGCTGGCGAAAGGCACGTTCAATAATGCCGGGCTGGCAGAGACGCTGGTGCTGGAACCGGTAAAAGAGACGCTGCCCGCAGACGAAGGCCGAAGCCTGCTGCCAGTGAATGTCCGGTTACTGGATCGTAACGGCTTACCGGCCCGGGGCGTCTATTTCGTGACCCTAGACAGCAGTGCCGGCCAGTGGCAGGAGCCGGACGTTCAGGATCAGGAGCTTGGTCACCAGATTCGTATTGAACAGGGCGAGGCGCTGGTGCATTTGCGTTCCGGTGCAACGGCCGGTCCCGTCAAGCTCCGTGCCACCACCAATGACCTGAAAGCGGAAGCTGAAATCACCCAGATAGCCGCACCTCGTCCACTGGTGGCAGTGGGTCTGGTGGATGTAACGACCAGCAAAGGACGAGTCAACAGCAAAGGTCGTACGCCATCCGAGCTGGATGCGATCACCGATGGCTTTGACATGGGTAAGCGCACGGCGTTTTTCGTCAAGGGTGAAGTGGCAAAGGAAAGCCAGCTGACCTTGTCGTACGACAGTGACAAAGACAAGGATCAGGAACTGTTCCGGGATGTGGATCCGGACGATTATTATCCCATCACCGGTGATGCCAGCCAGAAAGGGTATGAGGCTCAAAGCCGCAGCAAGCTGTATGCGAAGCTGGAAAAAGGCCGCAGCAGCATCATGTGGGGCGACTATCAGACGGACAGCAATGCCCCGGAACAGGATCTTGCCCGTATCCAGCGCACCCTGACCGGTATCAACGCCATTTACGATGACGGTATCACCCGTCTGCAGGGTTTCGGTGCCCGCCCCGAAGATATGCATCGCAGTGAGATTATTACGCCGGATGGCACCGCCATGAACTACCGCCTGCAGGGGGCGCCCATTGTGCGCAACAGTGATGTGGTGGTGCTGGAAGTCTGGAGCCGTGACAACCCTGGCCTGATGCTCAGTACAGAAACCCTGAGCCGGGGGCGGGACTATACCCTGGATGAATTCAGCGGCTACCTGAAGTTCAGTGAGCCCATGCATAGTCAGGATGAAAAGGGTAATCCCCAGCGTATCCGTGTCAGCTATGACGTTGAAGGTGACGGAACTGCCTATACCGTTGCTGGTGTTCGCGCCGAACAGAAACTGAATGATCAGGTGCGTGTGGGTGTCAGCCATACCCGCGATGAACACAAAACCGAAGGCAAGAATATCAGTGGTGCCTGGGTTGAGTACAAACCTACCGATAAAACGACGGTTACCGTCTCTGGTGCAACACTGGACAAAACGGGAAAACCGGAAGCGACGAGCACAACGGATCAGACGACAACGCCTGATCATGGCAATGCCTATCGAGTGAAGATTAACCAGCAATGGACAGACAACGGGCAAACTGAGCTGACCTGGGCGCGGGCGGATACCGGTTATGACAATTCAGCAGGTGGGGTCTCAAGCGGTCGAGAGGAAAGTCGGCTTGAACACAAACAACGCTTGAACGACAGCCTGGACCTGCGGGCTGAAGCGGAAACCAGTCGCAGCCTGGATAACAGCACCAATAGCGATGGTAGTGGTGAAGGCAGCAGTGTCGGGCTCAGCCTGGACAAGCGCCTGTCTGATGCCTGGACGCTGACCGGCGGCAGCCGCTATATCCGCCAGAAAGGGGATGAAGACGCAGAGTATGCCACTGGTCTCGTTGGTGTCGGCAAGCAGTATCAGCTGTTGGGTAAGAACGCGTCCACCAAGGTTGAATATGAGCACGCATTGACAAATTCCCGTTGGCGCACGGTTATGGAAAGTGACTGGCAGGTACACGAGAAAGTCAGTCTGTATGGCCGTTATGAACGCGATGAAAACCTGAGCCCGGTCAGCAACGGCGAAGACCGTAACAGCTTTGCCCTGGGGGTAAAGAGTGACTGGCTGCCCAATACCCGCACCTATTCCGAATACCGCATGCGTGGCGCAACAGATGGCGGCAACCTGGAATGGGTCAATGGCGCCGATACCCGTCTGGAAGTGGAAAAGGGGCTTTCTCTGACGCCCAGCGTTGAATGGATTCAGACCGTTCACGAGAAAAACAAGGATAACCGGAATGACGGTTTGGCGCTGTCCCTCGGTATACAAGACAAGCGCCGCAAGAATCAGCGGGCGACCGGCCGGGTGGAATACCGCCATGGTGAACAGCAGAACTATTACGGGCTGGATGGCGCCGTTGCCCGCCGTCTGGATCTGGACTGGAGTGGCCTGGTGCGGGAAGAGTTTCGTCTGGAACTGCCCCGTGACGGCGGCAGCCGTACCCTGAAACATGCTATGACCCTGGGCCTGGCCCGTCGTCCCCGTCGGGACAATCGCCAGCATGGCCTTTACCTCTACCAGTGGAAAGAGGAGCGTGGTGAAAACCCGGCGGATGACCGCACGGTACATCTGATTTCCACCCATCAGAACCGGCAGGTTGCCCGGGACCTGGTCTGGTCCGGCCGGATCGGCAGCAAGTGGGTGAAAACGTCACTGGATGATTACAGCTACAGCACCCAGACCTGGGTCGCAGACACCCGCCTGACCTGGGATATCGACCGTCGCTGGGATATGGATTTTCGTGCTGGGTTGCTTGCGGTCGATGGCATGACCAGTCGGCGCTGGTCGGCCGGTATCGGTGTGCACTACCTGGTTGTCCGTAACCTGCGCGTGGGTGCCTACTACAACGTTGTCGGCTTTACCGATGATGATCTCGACAGCGAAAAATATAATGCCAAAGGACTTCACCTGAGCCTGCAGTTCAAGTTCGATGAATCCCTGTTTGACTGGTTTGCCGCATGAAACATGCCCTGAACATCACTACTGCGATATTCGTCAGCCTGATTGTTTCAGGTTGTGTCAGCACTGATGAACTTTATGCCCGTTATGACTCACACCTTTGTGCAGTCACAGCGCAGGAATCACCGGGAATGCAATGGAATCCGGTGGTTCAGTTTGCCTTTGACAGCAGTGAGCTGGCGCCTGCTGAAAGGCAACGGTTGATAGCGAATACCGAATTGCTCAGGCAGCACCCGGAGTACCGTGTCGTGGTGCGCGGTTTTGCTGATGCGCAGGGGAATAGTCGTTATAACCTGCAGCTGTCCCGGCAGCGCGTCATGGCTGTAGCAGACGTGTTTCAGCAGCAGGGAATCGTCGAAGTCAGAATAAAGACAGACTGGGCGGGTGAAACCCTGCCGCTATCACACAATGAAGGCACACAGCACGCTCTTGATCGCCGGGTAGAGCTACTGCTGGTGGATGTTACAGGAAAACCGGTTACCCAACGCATTGCAGCTGATGCCTCAGAAGGAGGCTCTGTATGAATCCGTTGAGGAAGTCAGGATGGGGCCGCACCGGCATGATTGCCATGTTGCTGTGGTTGACGGTTGCAGCCATGATTCTGTCATTGGCCATGGTCGCAGAAGCTGCTACGCCGGCTGGCACCTTGCTCCGTAGCCAGGCTAGTGCCTCGTTTCTGGATGAAAACGGCAGTCGTTATCAGGTGTCATCTAATGAAGTTACGACGCTGATCAGGCCTGTGACGGGCATTCATCTGGCGCCGGGTAATCAGAAGCGCTATGCCGTTGGTGGAATGGAGGTTGTCTTCCCTCATGTGCTGACGAATACCGGTAATACTTCGGTGCCGGTGCGTCTCACCACCAGTGGAGCGCTGACAAATAGGCGAGTGGTCAAAGATCTGAATCACAGTGGTCAGCCGCAGGGACAGCCCGAAGTCAATTCACCTGTTTTTCTTAAACCCGGTGAGTCTGTCGACCTGCTTCTGGTCGGGCGAACCTATGGATTGAAGAAAAATAAAGCCGCGCTATCCGTTGACCTTCTTGCGATGACCAATGACGAACAGTGTAAATTTCAGTCAGATGACTGGAGACGTTGTTGGGACAGAAATACTGACACGGTTCAGTATGACAAGCACAAAGCCTATAAAGTCACTAAAACCATGTCGACACAAAACGTCAATGTGGGTGAAATGTTCAAAGTTCAATTGCGCTTTGAACGCATGAGTGAACATGGAGCCAGTACGTTGTACCTGAAAGACCGTCTGCCAATGGGGATTGACTACATGGGCGACGGCAGGCTTTGTGATGAAGATGGTTATCGATGCAGCCCATTAGTACCCGGTCTTAAGACTATCGATGGGCGAACAGAAGTTAATTTTAAGACACCCAAACATAAAGATGACGATGAAGGCTATATCGAGTTTTCTGTCGCTGCGAATACGTCTTCAGTAGGACAAACAGTCTTTAATACTGCCGACTTTCGAGCTTGTAATGGTAACGGCAGACAGTGTACTGATTGGCAACCAACTAACCGGGTACCCGTCATGATTTCCGGCCCCGGGGTGAGCATAAACGGTAGCTCTTACAACTCGGCCCAAAACCTGGGAGAACCGGTCACCGTACCTTCTGCATCAGCCGGTGATACCGTTGAATTTATTGATTATCTCTGGAATACGGGAACAGTGCGTCAGAGCTATACCGTTGCGCCTGTGGTATCCGGGAATACCTTCCCGGCTGGCAGTACCTATTGCTTGAGCACATCAGATGAATGTTCGCAGTTTGCCAGTAATCCAGTAGTGGATGTAATGGATCTGGCGCCTGGAGAATACCGAGAAGTCCGGCTCAAGGTGAAGTTACTGAATACGGTGACGCTACAAAAAGACGGCTATTTCATCTCGCTGAAAGCCAGTCTCCGTTCCAGCCATTCTGGGCAGGAGGTTTCTGATACAGTGCTGAACTGGCTGACGCAGATCACTGAATCAGCGTCGTCTGTTGATTTGACCTATGAACGGCCGGTTCAGGGTGACGCCAGTGTCCCCGGCAAGGGGCCAGGACCGGAAAGTGAGCCGGTTACAATATTGTCGGGGCAACCAGGGGATAGCGTCACATTTGATGCGCTCTTTGTGAATAACACTGGCGGTGCGATAGACACCTATAACCTGCAACTGGTTTCTAGCAGCGGCTCGAGCCTTCCGGAAGGTGTTACGGCGCAGTTCGTCGATAGAAACAATCTTCCCACCGCTAATACCGGATCCGTCAAAGCGGGGGAAAATGCATTACTCAAGCTGGTGGTAAGTTTGCCTACCTCTGCGACGGATGGGAACCATGATTTCCATGTAGTGGCTGTTTCTCCCGTAACCGGTGCAAAAGATCGCCTGACTGTGCGCATCACAGTCAGTGATGACGCAGGACTGGCGCTTGAACCTAATGGGGAAGGGCAAGTTACACCCGGCAGCTTTATCACGTTTGCACACCGTTTGACGAACAGCAGCAATAGCGCGGTGGATAATCTGTCGTTTATGTTGTCTGATTCCCTGAAAAGTCAGGGCTGGCAGTCAGTCCTATATCATGATTTGGATGGCGATGGGGTGCTGTCTGGCAGTGATACGGTGATCAATTCGCCTGTTTCTCTGGCAGGAAATAAGACCTTACACCTGCTGGTAAAAGTGTTTGCACCGGCGAATGCATCCATGGGGATACACAATGTTACCACGTTGACGGTAATCAGTGATGACGGTCAACGGTTGTCGGTGACTGATACATCCATTGTTAATACAACCAGTGTCGTCATTATCAAGGAACAGGCGCCGTGGGATTGTCAGGGGGCGGTACCTGTTAACTTCAGGAAAGATGCTTTTCCGGCACGCCCCGGAACCTGCGTGGTATACCGGCTGACAGCCATGAATGAAGGTGTGGAAGGGGTACAGAATGTGGTGATCCACGATGCGGCACCTAACTTCACCGACTTCTATCCACACGGTGGTTTGCCCAGAACGACAGGTCGGCAGGTGGTACAGCCCAATGTCAGTGGCTCAATGATCAATGCCCACTGGCCTGATGGATTGCAACCTGGTGAATCCGTCGCCCTTATTTTTGCTATCCAGATCCAGTAACCGGCTGTGCCAAGGCAGTGTAAAACAGTAATGACCGATTATTTGCCACGTTTGTTCAGAAAAGCAGGATCATCATTGTGTGCATTGATAGTTCTGATTGCCTGCCTGTACTCCGGACTGGCTAGGTCGGAAACCCGTGGAGAATGGTTTATCGATGAGCCATTCGATCAGGCACGTTTACCCCAAGACTGGAATTACCGTGGCGCACCCATGCCCAGGCCATACGATGGCTGGCTGCTATTAACGCAGCCTCGTCAAAACCAGAGTGGCTACACGTGGTTCAAACAGGATTTTCCTTCCTCGGATGGCTTGGTTATTACGTTCGATTTTTCTGCCAGCGCTGGCGGCAGTGGCTATGAGGATAAAAGAGCGGCTGATGGCTTTAGTGTGTTTCTTCTGCAAAGTATTGCAGACTGGCAGTTTCGTATTGGTAAGTCTGGTGGTGGTCTGGGTTATACAGGGCTGAAGGCGGCTTACCTGGGCGTTGGATTTGACAGTTTCGGTAATTTCAGTAGCTCGATTGGTGGAGAAGGTGGTAGCAGGCCTAAGCAAAATTCTGTTGTCATTCGAGCCGGTGAAAATAAAAAGTATCGGTATCTTGCCGGCCAACAACTGCCTTATGGTCTGGCTACAAACGACAGGCACCGTCAGCCTCGCACTGCACGTATTACGGTATTGCCGGATGGGTATGGATATAGCATTTCCGTCAGTCTTGATCGTCATGATGGTAGCGGCTTTCGCCCTGTTCTGAGGGGGGTGAAAGTTGATGCGCCTCCCCAGCGACTGAAACTTGGGTTTGCCGCATCAACTGGTGCCAACTGGGCGCGTCATGAAATTCGCAATGTCCGGGTCAGCCGCCCTGTGAACCTGTCACTCGTTCAGGTTGGCAAAACCGAGTTCGACCGGGACGGCAAGGTACGTTATACCTTGCAGGCGACCAACGAAGGCAATACGGACGCCAATGATGTATCTCTGGAGCTTCTTTCTCCCGGCTTTTTTCAGGCAGACCCGGATGGTATTCGTTGTCAGCAGGTGATGGATGGAGCCCGGTGCATTGGCCGTGCGGGCACCGTCCACATGAACTTGCCCAAGGGATCCAGTCTTCAGGTGACCCTGACCGGTACGGTGAAAACCGGTGCCGTCGATGGTGGCAGCCTGGTGGCAGCGGTGACACCGGCGCCGGGTTATCAGAACCAGAATTCGAATAATGAGGTCGAGATTCAAACCGCCCTGTTGAGTGGGCGTGTTTTTGAAGAACGTGTTGAGTCAGCTTCAGCGACACCCCGACGAGTAGGGATACAGGGTGCAACCGTGGTTTTGGCCAGGCTGGAAAAGGGATTTAACCCCGAGCGGCCTGCGGTGGATAACTGGACACCCGCTATTTTGACCCACACTGATGCTAGTGGAAATTATGTCTTTCCGGTACCGGCAGAGTCGCACGATTATCGCATCGTTGTTCTGTCTCGCACCCTGTCCCGTGACCAAAGGCGCTGGGCCGAACAGACCTGGGGCGGGCCTTACAGCCGTTGTACGGTCCAGATGCAGGGACAATTGCGTGAAGACCAGGTGCTCAATACTGCCGGGCCCTGTTATGGGGGACGACATCCCGGCACCAATGATATTGAGCATGACCTGGATGCCCTCTGGCAAAGCACCCGCTTCGGTTGTACGAGCGACTTTTGTCCGATGTTACCTGCAATACCTCTGGGCAGCCATGAAATCTGGCTTGGGGAGCATACCCTGCAGTTGCCGAAAAATCTGCTGATCAGTTATCCCAATGGGGTGAAGGACCTGAACTTTGGGTTTAGTTATGACGTGGTCACCCATGTGAATGACAGTGGTCAGGGCAGCCTGCGACAGTTCATCGACAACGCCAACCAGAATGCTGGAACGAAGCGGATGCGGTTTGTGCCAGCGGTAGCCCGTAACCATGACTGGGGTTGGCAAATCAATCTCTTGCGCTCACTGCCTGTGCTCAGTCAGGACGGTATTGTTCTGGACGGTATGGCTCTTCAATTTGATCAGCCTGGTGTGAAGGCGCTCTCACCACAGTCGGTGTGGCCCAGCGTCAGGGTTGGACGTAACCAGGAGAGTCTGGATGCTTTTGAACTGCCGGATCTTGAGTTGGTATCCCCCAGCCGAGGGATAAATCCCATTCTCAGCATGAATGGCAGCAGACAGACGATCACCCGCGTGTTTCTGGCATCGCCCGGTGGTGTCGGCAATATCGTCGGTATTTATGTTGGTGCGGGCTGTCAGAGTTGTCTGATTACGGATTCTTTTATCGGTGCGGATAAATCCGGGCAGGGGCTGTCTGGTCGTTCACTGCTGGATGGTATCAAGTCCATGTCGGGCAGTTACGTGACAGTGGACCACAATCTGATTGCAGGTACACGCCGGACGGGAATGGACTTCAGTGGTTCCGGTGTGATTACCCGTAATGTGTTAATCGACAATACCAGTAATCCGACTGATGACGCGATCTCGCTGCAGGGAGATGCCAGTGATGCTTCCCGGGAGCTGACCATTGACCGGAATTATATTGATGGCGCGCAAGGGGTTGTTCTGGAAGGTTGGCGCCTGATCTCCCCCCAAAAGCTCACGATTACCAACAACACGCTGCGCAGGGGCGGACAAGGTGGGCGAGAAGGTGCCGGATTGCGACTACAGGCAAGGGATACCACGGGTCAGCGAATAAATGTTGAAGACAATCTCATGGAAGAGAACCGGGGGCCAGGGGTTGTGGTCGTCAACATGGATCAGAACTACGTTGCGAAAGGCAATCGCATTACCCGGAATCAGTATAAAAGTAATACCAGCATCGGGATTGACCTTGTGATGCAGGCCCAGCAATCATCGGGCGATGGGCGCTCACCCAATACCGGCCATTATGATGACAGGGCGCCTAACCGTGGTATTGATGCGCCTGTTATCAACAGTGCGTTGCTGGATAATGGTCAGCTGATCGTCGAGGGCTATTCCATGCCGGGCGTGACGTTGGAGTTTTACCGGAAAGATGGCAATGGCTATAGCTACCTGTTGCAGCAGGCGGAAGGCAGTGATCAGGACCAGCTGTCCGGAACCGGGACGTATATTGATCCAGTCAGTCAACAGGTGATTCAGAAGCAGAGCCTGTTCCGGTTTGACCTTAGCGGTAGCCGAATCAATGAGGGAGAAGACCTCACGGCTATTGCGATTGATGCGGCAGGCAATACTTCAGAGTTTGGTGAAGACATTAAAGTCACCAGGGCAGGTTCAATACAGGCCCAAGTCTGGAAAGATCTCAATAATGATGGCGAGATAGCGGCTAATGAGCCAAAGCTTAACACTGTAAAAATACAGCTTTCGCGGTTGGACAGAATCTCACAACAACCGGTCGTTGTAGGTGTTTTGAGTAGCACGGCAGAGGGTGAGGTGATGTTTCCCCGTCTGGCGCCGGGAAAATATACGGTTGAAATCGTGCCGGATCAGGCAGTGTTAACCGGGCTGATACCCGGTGCCCACATGGTCAATCCTGTTGAGGTTAATGTTGAGACCGGGGGATTGATAAGTCTCCGGTTTGGTTATATCGACGGAGCAACACTGTTGACACTGACACCTGATCATAACCGAATAGCAAAATCAGGCATGTTTGTGCAGTTGCCGCATCAGCTGGAAAGTAACACTGCCAGCAGGGTGAATCTGCACACGCAGCTGGTCAATGTGAATAATGGCAAAACGGTTGACTGGCCCGTGATGCTCCAGAGAGCTGATTGCGATAACGGCCGTCGTCAAGGTGAAATCGGAACCAATACCTGGGAAGTAGACAGTGCCGGTAATGCCCCTGTCTGTTTCGAGGCAGGTTTCTTTGTCCCAGCCAATGCTCCTGAAGGGCTCAAGCTCTCACTGACGTTGACTGCCACTATCAGTGGACGTTCGGTTAAGAGGGAGGGAGCTGATCAACCCGGTCAGCAGGTAGCCACGGCAACAGACACCATTACTGTGTCAGATCAGGAAGGCGGCAAGCTGGTATTGACGAAATGGGTGGAAAACATCACCAAGGCAGGAGCGAAAGGCACGTCTAACCAGGCAGAGCCCGGTGATATCATGCGGTACACCATCCATTTCACCAATACCGGCACCACGTCCATCAAACAGGTGGAAATCAGGGATGATATGCCGGCTTTTACAACATTATCTGAGCGTGTCGGGTGTCCGGCGGTGCTCCCGAGGGGACTCCGCTGTAGCCCGGCCCGACAGTATTATGCCGGTTACATCGGGCAAGTTGCCTGGCAGTTTGAGGGTGAATTAAGTCCTGGTGAGCAGGGTGAGGTCAGTTATCAATTTAAAATAGAATAATTGGTGTACTTTTTATTGTGGTTTGAACTATTCATTTCCACTTTCTGGCATCGATATCACAAAAAAATACAGTCAGTCTGTTTTGTGGTTCTTTCCATCATCAATACTTATCAGATGACATGGGCAGAAGGATTTGCTTTGTATGGCGGGTATACCATCGGCTCCCACAGGAAAAAGCCATCTATCATCAGCTGTTGGAAGGGATGAGGGGGATACTTCGGTATCTCAATCTCAATTCCAAACGTACACGGTGAAAAAAGCCGATGTACCAGCCATATTGGCCATGTTGACGAAGAAGGATACAAGCCAGAAGGCAGGTACAGCTCCTGATTTCTCGGATACAATCGTCACGGTAAGGTCGTATGATGACAGGTCGATTACGGCAGCAGAAACCACCCATTCGCTTAAATATAGGTCCGATCTCCCGCGTACTGATGCATTTGGTCTGAAGGTAGATAATGGCAGGGATGAGGAGATTGAAGAGGACATTGATACCGGGTCAGTATCTGGTGAATGGGATACGAAATCTGATTTTTCGACAGATGATGAGCTTGATCTCGACAGATATGAAACTCGATCAGAAGGCAGCGGTTTTGACGACGACTTTGGGTTGGACGTTGATGATGAAGACTGGGACGATGATGAGCAGCCGACAGATGAGGCGCCTGGTAGCACCAGTAGTCAGTCGTCAATAAAGGAACGGCTTTCCAATGCTCTGGAGAAAGTCAAAACCCTCCGGAAAAAAATCACGGACTGGATAATTAGTGTGCCTCAGAAGGTCAGCAGGAAATTACCGCGTAAAGCCGCAGATAGTATGGTGTTGCATGCCCCTTCCCCCAAAGCACTGAAAGAAAGAATAACCGGTAAAGTGGCTGACGCCTCACCCAGGATGCAGGATTTGAGTCGCCAGGCTCAGCAGGAAGTCCATCATTTGAGTAAGCCAGGGGGCGATTCAGAATATGCGGAAGTCGATCAGCTGGCACAGGTTAAGCTAAGAATCAGCGAGACAACGCAGAGGTTGGATGAACTCAGAAATGAGCGTGAAGATCTGATGAAAGCATTTGACGCAGATAACGCTGTGGAACAACTGGATGCCATAAACCATGAGAAATCGGTGCTTACTTCGGATCTGAAAAGCTACAAGACGGCTGAAAAAATGTTGCAGGACATGAGGAAGCCTGTTGCCAGCCAGGTACAGCAGGATAGGCTGGCAGCTGAAAATAATGCCTATGGGGGCAAGGTGAAGGAGTATAGGGATCACAGTAAAGCGCTTTTCCAAAAGCTGAAAAAGCGTGATAAAGAGTATGCAAAACTGAAGTCTTCTCTCAAAGAGGATATTCAGCAAAAACAGCGTAGTATCAAACAATTGAAATCAGAAATAAAAACATTAGAAAAGACACTTAAACAGATAGACAAAGACGTTCCATCGCCAGATGGAAACATCATTCATGTCGAGAACGGAGTTGCTTATCATTACGATGAACTTAGAAGCGAGCTTAAGAATCTGGAACAACGCTTGCAGTCTGAAGAGACTGTCCTGTTAAACACGAAAAATAATATTAAAAAGAAGAAAGAGCAATTGACGGCAGTGAAAGAAGAACAGTCTGCATTACGCCAGCAAATGAGAAAGGATAAAAGTGAACATCAGAGAGCACTGAGTGTGATAAATACATTGCCTAAAAAATGAATGGTCTATTAAAGGGGGGTGAAATAGTTAAACCTGTTGTTTGATTTGGAAAGTTAAGGCTTTGTGTTTTTAGAAAGTTACTTGTTCCATATCTCCGGCATTTCTTCTTTTATGTAGGCTAGTAAATCTTCAAGGTCAAAAATCCCTTCATCGCCATTTAAATGCTGTGTTTTCAATACATAACGGGGCTCACCCTCCTGATCAAAAGACATGGTCAGCATCATCGTTGATGATTCACTGTATGACCTGACAGGCAATTTGATAACGGGCGGTTGCTTATCCATTATTCACTCTCTTTATGGGCGCTTTTTATTTAGTTTAGTTGTTGGAAAGGAAGGGGTATAAACTAAACTCAGACTTTTATCTCTACGTCTTATTTTACTGATAATTCAAAGCTATAGTTGTATTTATAGTATCCAGATAGGCATTTTCAGGCAGGAAGCAGTATGTCAGGGATCTCAGAGACTGGTGGTATTTCGTTTGGAATTGGCAAGGATCTGGTGTCGGCAGAATCCGTTGATGTAGAAGGGAAAACCTCTGATTTAAGAAGTGTAAAGCCTATCGATGATATAGAACCACAGATTATACAAGACCATTCCTTAAGTCTGACAGATGATAATAAAACGACTGTTGCGGAAAGAAAAATCAGCCATGTTGAAGGGGAGTCCAGCATCCCGACTCAACCAGCGGATGATGACACTGGTGATGATGAAGTTTACATAAAATTTAATCAGGAGACCGGTGAAACCCTACTGTTTGATTCTAACCCTGACAGCGTAGAATTATTACCTGAAACTGAATTTCCGGAAAAAGACTCCCGGTTTGACACGGGGCTCAAGTCAATTGAAACCTATGAAGCAAAGGCACGTCGGGGCAGTGAGGAAATTCTGAAGAACTCTGACAGCTCTGGTCGCCACGCAGAGGAAACCCGGAGCAATGCCGAGCGTTCGAGAACCCATCTTGGTGAGATCCAGAAAAACACCGATACTTCCGGTCGTCTCGTAGAGGAAACCCGGAGCAATACAGAGCGATCGCGTGACTATCTCGGTGAGATCCAGAAAAACACCGATACTTCCGGTCGTCTCGTAGAGGAAACCCGGAGCAATACAGAGCGATCGCGTGACTATATCGGTGAGATCCAGAAAAACACTGATACTTCCGGTCACCTCATAGAAGAAACTCGGAGCAACACGGAGCGTTCGCGAGTTCATCTCGGAGAGATCCAGGCAAACGCCGATGCTTCCGGTAGCCTTCTGGCCGAAACCCGGAACAACACGGAGCGTTCGCAAGTCAGTCTTGGAGAGATCAAGAAAAACACCGATACTTCCGGGCGCCTCGTAGAGGAAACCCGGAACAATGCGGAGCGTTCGCGAGACAAGCTTGGAGAAACCCGGAAAAACGCGGATGTTTCTGATCATTTCCGGGCTGAAACCCAGAGCAATGCAGAGCGTTCTCAGGCTAACCTCGGTGAAACCCAGAAGAACGCAGATTCTTCAGGGCGGTATAAGCAGCAGGCCCAGATGTTTACGGAGAGTTCCAGGACGAGCAGTACAGAAGCGAAAAAGCATGAGGAAGCCAGTCACCAAAGTCGTCTTGAAAGTCTTGCGAATGCAGAAAGTATCGCCACCATTAAAGGACAAGCGCAGGCCAGTGCAGAAGAGATTGAACTTAGCAGGGACCAGGCGAAGGTGTATGAAAATGAGGCGCGCGCAGGCAGGGATCAGATCGAAGAAGATCGGAGCGTATCAGAAAGCATCCTGCAAGAGACGCGTTCTAACGAAGAGCGTTCGGCTGCCTATAAATTCCGGTCAGAAGAGTATGCTAATGCGTCTGATCGCATGATGCAGCAGACAAAGCAGAAAGTCACCGAAAGTAGTGAGAGTCTGGAGCGGATCAAAACCACTGAAAAGACCGTAGAGCACAAGCGGCAAAACGTCGAGCAAGTATCGGAGGAAATCAGCCAGTTGGCACAACGGGTAACAGGCGATGCTGACAAGGTGAGCCAGCTTGAACAGCAAACACGGTCTGTCAGTGAAACCGCCGGGCAACTCAAAAACAGCATTGAAGGTGATGCTGAACTGGTTAAGCGCATGGCGACGGACATCAGGGAAGGTGCTGAAAAGGTATCTGGGTATGAGCGCCAAAGCCGGTTAAAGGGTGATCGTATTGCAAGTCAGGAAAAGAAAATCAATCAGACCCATGATCGTGCTGTAGCGCTTGAAAAAAAGATCAAAACGGCATCGTCCAATGCTAAGACGCAGGAAGGAAAAGCGAAGTCCTCGGCCTCAGAAGCAGAGAAAAGCCAAAAGAAGGCCGCTGATGCGCTTAAGCGGATTGAAGCACGGGAGAAGCGTGCGAATGAAATGCTCCGTAAACTTGAACAGCTAGTGGCAAGAGCCGAAGCACAAGCCCCGAAAGGTGCGCCGGCCGCCTGAAAGCGGCGACCGGCAATTACGATCACAAATAGCCTGCGACTACTGTGCGACGGGATTCCCGTCCCTGTCTAACACAACCACTTGACCAATGTTCAGCTTTTCAATATCAGCTTTTATCTTGCTGAGATCGCCGATAACCAGCCAGGTGAAACGATCCGGATGCAGCGAGGTTTTCGCTGTTTTCCGGATAGTGTCCTTACCCGTGTTTTCGACACGGCTGGCGTAGTTATACATATGGCTGTCCGGCAGACCGTATTCCACCAGTGTGCTGACGGAACCCAGCAATGCGCCATTGGTTTCATAACTGCCCGGCAGCTTGTTGATCCGGTTGGTTTTCACCAGGGCCAGCTCTTCGTTGGTCGCCGGTTGGTTACTGATGTAGGCCTGGTATTCCTTCAGCATTTCCGCCATGGCTTCATCGGTCTTGTCGATCTGGACCGAGGCGGTGGCCATGTATGGGCGCTGGCCGCGGGCGTTTCTGGCATAGCTATAGGAACCATAGGCCCAGTGCTTGTCTTCACGGAGGTTCATGTTCAGCCGAGAAGTGAACTGACCGCCAATCACGTCATTCATCAGGCCGAAAGCCAGTGCCTTGTCATCATTCAGTGGCATTACCAGCTGTGAGGCGATGATGGTGGCTTGGCTGGTGCCGGGGTAGTCAATCAGGTAGATCGTTGATTTTCCGGGTTCAGCGACGTTATTGATGGCTTTCCTGGGCATGGGCTCTGCGGGTGACTTCCAGTGGGACAGCGCTTTTTCCAGCTTGGGCAGCAACTCCTCCATGGAGGTGTCACCGGTGACAATCAGCGTGCCGTTATCGGGACGGATCCAGGTCTTCCAGTAGCCCACCAGGTCGTCTCGGGAAAGTGAGGAAACGGTATTGAGTGTGCCACTGCCACTCCATGGGGTGTTATAGGCATGACCCGGACCGTAAAGCAGTTCCGGCAGGATGCGGCCGGCAATGCTGCGGGGGCTGGCCTTTTCCTGGCGAATACCGTCCAGCATGTTACTGCGCAGGCGCTCCAGGTCGGTCTCGCTGAAAGCCGGCTGGGTCAGCACATCTGCCATAATGGCAAGGGACTGGTCCAGGGTGACCTTGAGGCTATCCAGGTACACGCTGGAGGTATCGAAGTCGTTGCCGGTGCTGAGGGAAGTGCCGATGGTTTCGAGTTCCTCGGCCAGCTCCAGTGAGGTTTTATTCGCTGTGCCTTCATCCAGCATTGCCATGGTCAGACTGGGCAGACCCGGTTTGCCGAGGCGTCCTGAGAGCCCGCCGTCAAACTGCAGTTCCATACTAACGACCGGTGTCTGGTGGCGGGGAGCGAGTACAACCTTGAGACCGTTGCTGAGCGTAGCGCGCTCAAGGGCGGGCAGGGAGAGTGAAACCTTGCCATCCTTCGATGGCAGCTTGCTGCGGTCAGCGCCCTCTGCGGCGTGCTCGTAATCCGGGAAGGGCGTGATATCCAGCACATAGGCGCCACTGCTCAACCACTTTTCCGCAGCTTTGCGAATCATGGTTGGCGTGGCATTTTGCATGGCATCAAAGCTTTTCAGGTAGTGGCCGGGATCATCAAAATAGACCTCACCATGGGCCAGAATGTCGGACTTGCCGCCAAAGCCGCCGACGCGTTCAGTGCCCCGTACAAAGCCTGCTGCCTGGCTGAACTTGATTCGCTGGAGTTCTTTTTCCGTGGGGCCTTTTTTCAGGAATTTCTCCAGTTCTTCGTCAATGATGGCTTCGATATGGGACAGGCTGACACCGTCCTTCGCATCGGCAACGATCATGAACTGGCCTGCCAGCATACGGTCATAGACAAAGGCGCTGACGGATGTGGCAAGCTGCTCATCATGCACAAGACGTTTGTAGAGGCGAGAGTTCTTTCCGCCAGCCAGCACATCGGAAGCGAGTGACAGGTATTCCGAATCGGTGCTGCCGGCAGGTGCGGTGTTCCAGACTTTCATGATGCGAGCCTGGGGCACACGGTCCTGCATGGAATCCCGTTTTTCTTCTGTACGCTTGGCGATCCAGCTGTCCATTTTGGCCAGCGGTGGGCCCGCAGGGATATCACCAAAGTAGAGGTTGGCTTTTTCGCGAGCTGTTTCCACGTCAATATCGCCTGCCAGTACCAGTACGGCGTTGGAGGGGCCGTAGTAGGTCTTGAACCATTCTTTTACCAGGTCAAGATCCGCGGCATCGAGGTCTTCCATGTAGCCAATGGTGGGCCAGGAGTAGGGGTGACCTTCCGGGAATGTCTGTTCAGCCAATCGGTTCCAGACCTTGCCGTAAGGCTGGTTTTCGCCCTGGCGTTTTTCATTTTTCACGACGCCACGCTGTTGATCCAGTTTCTCCTGGGTGATTGCGCCGAGGAAATGCCCCATGCGATCCGATTCCATCCACAGCGCCATATCCAGTGCGGGTGTGGGCACCGTTTCGAAATAGTTGGTGCGATCGGTATTGGTGGTGCCATTCTGTCCGGTGGCGCCTGCTTCCTCAAAGGGACGGAAAAACTCATCATCGTAGTTTTCCGAGCCCTGAAACATCAGGTGTTCAAAAAGGTGCGCGAATCCGCGTTTACCCAGACTTTCATCCTTGGAACCGACCTTGTACCAGAGATTGACCGCAACAACCGGGGCCTTGCGATCCTCGTGGACGATAACCGTCAGCCCGTTATCCAGAGTGAATTTGTCATAATCTATAGCGGTTTTGGGGAGCTGCTGGATGGCAGCCGTCGACGTGTCGGTTGACAACAGGCTGGATGACAGGGAGTTACAGCCTGCCAGCAGTGTTGAGCCAAGCGCCAGTACAAGCAGGGTCTGTTTGAGTTTTGGTTTTTGCATCATGGTGTGCTGCTGCTGGTTACCTTACTGGTATGAGACGGAGGGTTTAATAATGACGATAGACAATGAATCGGTCATTTAGTTCCGTGGCAGTTGTGATTGTCGTACTAGTAAAAGACGAGTACCCATCAGGGTCAAGTGGAGTCCGGTGTTTATTTGTGACTAAGCAGGGCGGCATGCTCACTGGTGGTAATCATAAAGAAGGGCAATTGCAGGGTTTACCCGGAAGTTAATCATGTAGGTATTCATGTGACGATCTTTGCAGGTGCGTCCGGTGTATAATGACCGATTGTTGTGGAAGTGAGTCATCCCCCGTCATGCCCGGAAAAGTTGTCAAAGTTGGCCGCCGCAATCGGCTGACAGTCGTCAGGCAGGTTCCTTTTGGTGTTTATCTGGAAGGCCAGTTCTCTGAAATTCTGCTGCCCAAGCGTTATGTCCCTGAAGGTACCCAGGTTGGGGATGAACTGGAGGTATTTGTTTATCTGGATTCAGATGATATCCAGATAGCGACAACGGAAACACCGTTGGCCCAGGTGGGGGAGTTAGCCTGTCTGAAAGTGGTTGAGGTGAATGCCACGGGCGCATTTCTGGACTGGGGGCTGCCCAAAGACCTGCTGGTGCCTTTCAGTGAGCAGAAACAGCGTATGGTCAAGGGACGCTCGTATATTGTTGCCTTGTACCTGGATGATAGAACCCGCCGGATTGTGGCCTCTTCCAAGGTTGATAAATTCCTGAATGACATGCCTGCCCGCTATCAAAAGGGCCAGGCGGTTTCCCTGTTGATTGCAGACCGTACCGATATCGGTTTCACGGCGGTTATTGAAGATTGCCACTGGGGCGTTATCTTCCACAATGATATACATCAGCCGATCCGTTACGGTGAGCGCCTTCAGGGGTATATCAAGCAGGTTCGTCCGGATGGAAAGATTGATCTATGCCTGTCCAAACCGGGTTTTGACAAGGAGGGCATGGCGAATCTTACTCAACAGATTCTGGCCGCTGTGCAGCGTCATCAGGGCTTTCTTCCCCTGAACGATAAAAGTGATCCGGCGCTTATTCAGAAACAGTTCTCTGTCAGTAAGCGTACCTTCAAAATGGCGATAGGGGCACTGTACAAACAGCGGCTGATTACCATTGAAGAGGACGGTATTCATCTGAGTCAGTAGTCAGATCGTTTTGGGCTTTAAATGGATGTTAAGCCCATAACTTAAATATAGGTTGTTCGAATATTTTAAATAACCCATGGAGTTTTTCGATTTTTATAATGTGTGGATTTTTTAATAGGAAGTGCTTTATTAAAAAGGATGTGCTTTCTTGCGTTGTTCTTTTGTCGAGTGATATTACTGTGCTGTCAGGGAGTGATAATGGAAAAAGTTCTTTTTTTATGTACAGGGAATTATTATAGAGGCCGTTTTGCGGAAGAATATTTCAATCATTTTGTATGTATGCATCATCTTCCTTATGAGGCATTTTCCCGTGCATTACTTCAGGATCTCAGTAAGACTGATAATGTTGGGAACATGGCTGAGGAATCAGTGAGAGCCCTTAAGGCGATTGGCGTTCAGGTGCGAGGTCTAAAACGACAGCCTCTTAGCCTGAAAGAACATGATTTACTGCATGCAGATATTATTGTTGCTCTCGATAAAACAGAGCATCAACCTATGATTGAACAACTGTTTCCGGCGTACTCTCAGGCGATTACTTATTTTTCTATTGAAGACGTTGACAGGGTGCCTGCCTCAAAAGCTTTGGCTGAATTGATTGTCCTGTTGGACAAACTACTGGACGACTTGTCTTCTGGAAAAATCATAAAATAACAATAAATGGTTATGGATAGTAACATTGTAAACAGGCTGTCTTCCTGATGTTCTAGTTACTGGTTTCCAGGGAACTATTCTCTCCGTCAATACTCCACTGTAATTTATCGATCAGCACTTTTGATGCTGTTCAGGGAGTTAGAAATAAAGGATGAGGGATATGTTGAATTTTACTTACGATAGTTGTCTGGATACAGAGGTTTATCGAGAGAGTAACCGTAAAGCTGATGCAGTGGCTGATGAAGTATTTGGTGATTTCTTACCGGGTGATCAAGCAAAGTGCAGGATTACTGAAGTAGAAAATTTCGCAGGTAAATATCGTATTACTGTTCCTGATCAGGGCATACCGATCCTGTCTTTTTTTGCCCATCAAGTGAAAGGCTCTGTTGTTCCATGTAAAAACGCAGTATTTATTGAATATTCAAAGCAACATTCAGCTGATTTTCGGTTGGATGATGGCAGTCTTGTACTTCTTGCCAAGCAGAGAGTTTTCTTTGTGTCCAAGCTGCAATATCCTAAATCAATGGCAATAGAGGGGGAAGATCTGGTACCCCTTCATCAGCTTTGTATATTGAGACCAAAGCGTAATCAAACAGGTAATAAGCATTTTTGTAAGGGACTGGTTATTGTTGTTTTGACTCCATCACTTGCAGGTAAGGTGACATTTGTAAATGCGGAACAATCGGATTCATTCAGGGGGCAATGTCCTCAACTTATTCATACATTGGCTGCCTTTGAGCGTCTTGTTCATTCTCAAAAGTCTTTTTTAGGATATGACATATTGAGCCATTTACGCATTGTCCCCGCCAAACCGCTGATTGAAGCACTGGTTAAAGACTATAAAGACAATATTCTGCCAGGAATGACAGAAGGAGCGGTGGCGAAAAGCTCTCCTTCTTCAGAAGGCTCTAGTGGCAATCACTCACCCAAAAGTATCCCGTCTATTCCTTCTTTCGAATCTGATTCGCCAACAGTACGGTTGGATCAGCCATTATTCAAAGTGACCGATAGTGAAGATAAAGAATATCACGCATTTTTCAGACCATCCTCCCGATTAATAAAAAAATTACGATCGAATATCGATACATTGGATGTATTAGCTCGTGAGTTTGTTCTGTGTACTTTTTTTAATAAACGACAATATCAATATCCTCACAATCAGACGCTGAAACATGAGGCCAGTATGTTTTTTTTAGACCGAAAAGAGCGCTACGAAGAAACGGCCAAGTCATTTGATAGCCGATTTGCATACGGCACTCCTGCCGTTCGGCATTTACGACATGATGAGGCCTCGTTTGAGAACCTGCTTCAACAACTGACTGATCTTATGGGAGGTATTGGTACCTATGGTCATGCAGGCGATTGGGGCGGAGGAATTGTCAATTTGCAGTTATGGGTCAGTAATTTGAGCATGAAGGAGCTTGATAAGATCATTGATCCACTGGTCGCGGCTTTTTTACAGAGCAACGAAGAGGGGTTTCAGTATCCATTGGAACATGTTGATTGCAGTACATTCATGGAAAGTCTTAGTATCAATGAGGGAATGCAGGACGAGAGCTGCAATGCTATTGCACTGGATTTCAGTCATAAGATGACGTATTTACTAGCTCAGCTAAGCCCAGTATTTGAGGGGGCAATGTTGAAATTGTTTTTTTCAAACTGTAGAGAGTTTTTTGTATCCGATACCGATCTTTGTAAAGAGGAGGTTCGTGGTCTCTATGAGGGGCTTAAGGGAGCAAATCAGCCTTATCTTAATGAGGTCGCAATAGCCTTTAGAACTGGGCTTTCAGGTTTCTGGTACTGTGACACTATTGAGGAAAAAAGTGTTGTTACCAGCCTTCTGAATGGCTGCCAGCAATACATAAAAAATGAAGAGCAGTTCCTATGGCTCCTGAAGGTGCTCGCTAAATCAAAAGCGAACGTGATTGATTTATTCTGTAATTTTCTACGCGCTTGAGTTCTGATTTAAAGCATTCAAGCCAGCCATGGTGTTCGTGTCAGTCACTAACGTTTGGGTCAGGATTGCTGGCAAAGTGCCTTATTCAGGCCATAAAATGCAGGCTGTAATAGTAGGCTTTTATGCCCTGACAATGATTTGTCCTGTGTCGATCAATGCCTGTTGGCGGGTTCTGTTTGGAGAGTGCCGCTATGTTTGCCAGGTGAATACTTCTGCCTGAAGGGGAGACGCTTATCGGTTCTCAACATTGGGAATATTCGTTTTATATTGTGAACCACCACATTCCGGATTATGCCTTGAATGCTCACAGTCATTCCCGCTTGGTGCGGTCATGACCGTGAGTGTTTTGCATCATTTAGGACTCAGAGATTCTTGATTTTCTCAAACTCCTCCGGGCTGTATTTTTTCTCTGTACTGCGGGTGAGGTCAGTCATCAGCTGGGATTTCAATTCCCTGGCTTTGTCCAGTGTACGGCTCAGCAAACCATTGGAATAGTCATTGGCAAACTGGATAGCCATGGCGGGATCCTGCTTGTACATGGTCTTGAGCATGCTGTTGATGTAGGGCTGAGAATTGACATACTGCCCTTCAACATTATCCCACACCGAGCGCACAACCGGCGCATACTTCCCGTCCATTACATGCTTGTTGGTCAGGGTGCCCAGGCTGCGGTAGGTCCACCAGGCTGACTGGTCGTCATACTGATCGGTGCCGATGGTGTAGGCTTGAGGGATTTCATCCATAGCATTGAAGATGGGCACAAACGCCGTGTCTTCAACGGTACCCACCGTTTGCCAGATAACTGCAGAGAGCTCTTTCGGCATATCTGGATACATTTCGATGATATGGCTTTCTGCCTGGCGGTCGATCCCGATGGGGCGGTCAGACTTGCCTTCCAGTGCCGTGCCCTTGTAATCCGCCCGCAGGACGTTGGCCACATCCAGAACGCTTATCTTTTCATCGGGTTTCATGAACAGCGGATATTGTGCCTGACGGGGCTTCTGTGAGACCGAAGGGGTCAACAGTTTCTGGCCGAGCCATTCGCGGTCAGTGTTGTAGGGATCGTCAATGACGCCGAATGCCTTGGCGAAGTTAAAGGATTGGCGATCCGGGTTCTTCAGCAGGTTGTGCTTTTTCACAAAGTCATAGACGCCACGGGAGGCCATGACATTCTGTTTGTCATTCAGGTCGACGCCGTGAATACGCAGACCATTTGCCATGATCAGGTACTGGTCATCCGGTACCCGCACTGCCATCCAGTGGTGGCCGGAACCAATTTCCATGTACCAGATTTCATTCTTGTCCGAGAACTGGACACCGTTGCCTTCGCCCGCGCCGTATTGTTCAACGTAGTGTCCCAGCAGTTGTACCGCTTCTCGGGCGCTCTTGGCCTGGGGCAGGATCAGAGTAGGCATGACTTCTTCAATGATGCCGGTTTCCACCAGGGGATCAGCCGCCTTGGCCTTGTCGTTGACTTCGGCGCTGGTGGTGGAGGACATCGCGACGTTGTATTCATTAACGCCCCTCTCCTCGAACACCTTGCCGTCATTGGAGTGCTGGTAGGCATCCCAGTCTGCAATGCTGGTGTAGCGATAGGCTACGCTGGGCGCAGGCACCTTCAGGCCGTTGGACAGGCTCCATACCGTGCCGTCTTCGATGGTCTGGCGCGGCTGCACGACCATGTGCTTGGCCCAGTTGTTGATGGAGAAATCTTCGTTGCGGGCAATGATAAGTGCGCCGCTGGCCGAGGCATTCTTCCCGACGGCAACAGCCGTACAGGCCTGGGCGGTTGGCACCATGATGGCGCTGGTGATGGCAACGGCGAGGATTTTCTTGCTGAACGTAGTCATGGAGATTGCAGCCTCCAGATGGCGTTGTGATGAATGAGGAGCCTTGCGGGCAGGGGTAGGATTATCACCAGTGTGGTCGACAGGCGACCGGTGATGGGTCTGTTATCATCGGCTGTTGTCAGGGTAGACCCTGAAGGCAGGGCGCTGACAGCCGACCCCGTTCCGGATGGGGGCAATCTACGCGGTCTGGGCGAGGATGTTGTTGATTTGTATCAAGGGATGTCCGGTCTGGAGCCGATGGTAGGGGCGGACTGGCGTTTACACGGATTCGGTATAGTCTGAGAGCCATATCAATAACACCTAACCATCAAAGTCAGAGCCATTTATGTGCACCATGCTGCTTCGTTACCGTTATGCTTGGTTGTTGTTTGCTGTTGTGATTGCCATTAAGGAGGGACGTGCGATGGAAACCAAAGATTGGGAACAGGCTTGGACAGAAGGGCAGACCGGGTTCCATCGGCAGGACGTTAATCCCCTGCTGATTAATTACTGGCCCACATTGGCAGTTGGTGAGGATGAATCGGTTTTGGTTCCACTCTCCGGCAAAACGGTGGATATGGTCTGGCTGTCGCAACAGCATCATCATATTGTGGGCTCTGAACTCGTGGAGCAGGCGGTAGCCTCTTTTTTTGCCGAGAATGCGCTCAAGCCTGAGATGACTTCGCAAGGCAGTCACACTTGGTGGCAAGCCAGTAACATCACGGTCATTCAGGGCGATTTTTTTACGATACCCGGCGGTACTGTTGAGGCTTCAGCGTTCTATGACCGGGCTGCTCTGATTGCGATACCCCATGAGCAGCAAGTCGCTTATGTGGCAGCGATGATGGCTACAGCGCCTACCCTGAAGCATGGGTTGCTCATTACCCTGGGCTATGACCCTGTACTGGCTGGCGGCCCGCCTTATGCTGTCGGTCCGAAAGCGGTAGAAGCGCTGTATGGTCAGTGGTTTGAGGTGAAATTGCTGGGTTCTGCACCACCGGAAAGGATACCTTCTCGAATGGTAGAGAAGGATGTGTCTTCACTGGTGGAGCATGTATTCCAGCTTACCCGAAAAAAACGTTCATCCTGAACGGGTTAAAGTGTTTCGTGTGAGAGGTATCCAATCACACGGAAGAGGTCAGGGAGAATAGCCTGGGCTTTTTCCTGCACCTCAGTATCCGGGATGTTGAGATCGGGTATCATGATACTGTGACAACCTGCAGCCAGTGCGGAACGCATGCCTGTGTTGGAGTCTTCCAATGCCAGGCAGTTAGAAGGGGGGGCTCCCAGTCGCTGTGCAGCCAGCAGGTAAGATTCTGGCGCCGGCTTGGGATGGTTGATCATTTCTCCGGAAACGATGGTCTGGAAATAATTTGACCACGGATAATGTGCCATCACCCGGTCAATTTTGGTTTGATGGGCCGAGGTAACCAGCGCCATGGGAATCTGACGTTCTTGCAGGAAAACCAATAGTTCCTGGCTGCCCGGCTTGCAATCAATGCCGGCTTTCCACCCTTCTGTTTCCCGTATGGCCAGCTGTTCCTTGAATGCAGCTAAATCAAATCCAGTGCCGCCCAGTTCCGTAATCAGCTGAAAGCAATCTGCCAGGCGGATACCGATGAATTGCTGGTAGACCGTATCGTTAAGATCAATCTGGAAATCGGCAGCCGTTGCCTGCCAGATTCGCTGGTAGAAACGCTCAGTATCAATCAGGGTGCCATCCAGGTCCAAAAGAACGGCGGCGGGTGTAAAAGGCATGGCACGGGGTTCCCGGTTATTCTGTGGCTGGGATTATCAGTTTTGTGGGTGGGTAGACTCAAGACCGGAACGTGATTTTGTGATTTGCGGTAACGACTCTTGTCTCGACTATGGCATTATCAAAGGCACCAATAACAGCCAATAACAATGATGCCGAGATGATCGCCCATAGCGCCGGAACCCGCCTTCCGCTGTTTGATGATTATTCTGTTGCAGTTCTTGATGACCAGACGTTTCTGCCGCTGTTGGAGCAGTATCGTGCCAAGGTATTTGCTAATACATTGACGTTTTCTGCCTGGGAAGCCCTGAATGCATCTGAGCAAAAAGCGCTGGAAACCTGGCAGCAGCATGCTGACAGCCTGGTACGATTAAATCTCGCGCTTTATCAGGGCGATGCGTTTATCGGCTGGAGTTGGGGGCGGCAGCTCGACCAGGAAACCTTTTATATGGCCAGCAGTGCATTGTTGGAGCCCTGGCGACGGCGAGGCATCTATTCCGCCTTATTGCGCTGGTTGCTGACGCAGTTGAGTGCCCAAGGTGTGCAGATTGTCCGCAGTCGTCATCTGGCGACTGACAATGCCATTATCATCCCCAAGCTGAAAGCCGGCTTTGTCATGACCGGGATGGAACTCTCAGATGTCGCCGGAACCTTGGTTCAACTCAGCTACTTCTTCAATGAACGACGACGGCAGGTGCTCGATTTCAGGGCCGGTTTCCGGCTGGAAGATCGGGAAATTCTGGAACAGTTGTCTCTGTAATTCTTGTCCCAAGTCAACTCAGGGTGTTTTTTCCGGGAGATATAATCATCTGGACAGGTGGTGTTACCTGAATATAGAGCAAGAGGGGAGCAGGTTATGTACGAGAAAATCTGGTTGGCGGGTCTGGGTGCCTACGCCCGTTCCGAGAAAAAAGGTCAGGAAGGCAAGGCGTTCTTTGACGAGCTGGTAGTAGATGGCGAAAAGGTACGTGATCGCGCCAACGGCAAGATCGAAGAACTGAAAGGCAAGGCCAAAGACAGTATTGGCGAAGTTGTCGACAAGGTGCGCGATATCCTGAAGCTGGAAAAGGACAAGGACACTGAAGAGCTGTCCCATCAGATCGAAGCGCTGAGCAAAGCTGTCAGCGAACTGGCTGCCGTTGAAAAGAAAGCCGCACCTGCTAAGAAGTCTGCCTGATTTTATAACTGAAACAAAAAAGGCTGCCTGAATAGGGCAGCCTTTTTTATGTGTCGCGGCTTTACCACTTGGCGTAATGTTCTTCGGTAAAGCCATACTGGTCACGGATTGTGATCACTTCGCCATCCGTTGTTGTCAGTGTTCCGTTGTAACGACCAAACATCTGGCTGAAATTACTGGCCATGATCAGGAAATTGTTTTTTTCCGCCTGACAGCCCTCAGGTGTGAACTGCAGATCGACTTTGCCATCGCCGGATGTAACCCGCCAAGTGTCGTACAGATTAGCCGGATCATAATCAAAGATCAGGGTATCGACCTTGTTCAGTGTGCCATCGACCCAGAAACAGTTTTCGGTATAGCTGGTTTCGTTGACACCGCAGGCGCCATTAAGACCAATCACACGTCCATCGTCCAGCACACCGGAAAAACAGGACCAGTTCCAGAAACAGCGGCGGCGCAGGTATCCGGCGGTCCAGTCCAGTGTGGCGCAGGCGTTGACGGTCTCCAGGTCAAAATTGCCCAGCGAACTGCGGATCTCACCCCGACAGCGGACACCGGCGACTTTCTGGGTGAAGGCGAAGCCGGTCAGGTCTGCCGGCGTACAGATACGCATGGGCGAGAAATCCTGCTCGGAATAAGCCATATCAATGGCGGTGCCATCTTTCAGACGAACCGTCAGTTCCCGCAGTCCGGTCTGTGGATTGATCGCCATGTGGATTTCGTTGGCGCCGGAGCGGAACAGCCAGTTGCCAGTATCGGGGCTCAGGCTGGTTTTGTGGAAACCACCAAATCCCGGCGCCTTGAACTGGTAGTTTTTGAAGGCGCGTGTTTTGGGGTTATACAGGTAGAGAAAGGCGACAACTGCCAAACGGGTGTCCACAATGGCACAGCCGGCAATGATCTCCGGGCTGATAATCGACATAAACTGAAACTGGTTAAAACCAAACCAGCGGCGCAGCTTACCGGCTTTGTTCCCCATTGGGGTTTTCAGGTTGAAATCCCGGTAATTGATCGTGCCTACTGGTTGCTTGAAAATACCCGTCCTAACACGGCCGCGGTCATCAATCAGATCCATTACTGCGTCGTTCATTATCTGTCTTGTCTGTTGTGAAAGAACCCGGACTTATTGTCCGGGTTGATGATTATTATCGTTGGCTAATCCAACAGTCTTAGAAACGCTCAGCGGCATGGTTGAGAATATGCACAACCATCGCGATGGCATGGGGGATCACCTGTTTGGCAACACGCACCCGGTCATTGTGATCCTGACTGCTCAGTACGATACCACCATTGGCATAGGAAAAGGCACCACCCTGGGTCAATAACGGGCGTATTTCAGGATTGCCGGGAACTGGTGGTGTCAGGTTCAGGAGGGCCTGCTCTACCAGTGTCGTTTCATTGAAATTTTCCTGATCGTAATAATCTTCCACCCAGCCTTCCCAGCCGGAATGGTTATGGTCGGATGTCGTCCAGGTGTGGTGGGGCTGCAGCAGGTCGGTGGTATGCAGGCTAAAGCCGAGAGTTTGAATGGTCGGTTGGCGCCAGAACTCGTTGTACCAGTATTGCCCCAGGTTATCGATGGGCTGGAACGGGATTTTTTCAAAATCCTTGTACATGGATTTGCTGGAGTAGCTGCCCTGGCGATAGTTGGATTCGGTAATACCATAGCTGTTGTATTCTGAGTCCTCACGGCCAAACCAGCCTGCCATACCGCCGCGACCATCATCCAGGTGATCGCCGACCAGCCAGGTGGCGGCCATGTTGTCGATGGCGCCCGCCACTGTCAGCTGGTTGTAGTTGTAACCGCCAATATCATTGCCGTGGCTGTCTGGTCCCCGGGTATGGTTCTGGAAGTGCCAGTAGGAGGTATAGGAAACAATCGAAGCACCCAGTCCCCAGACCGGTGCCCTGACACAATCGCCGGTGATGGCCCCACACATATACGTGTCTTCGAAGTCATCCACGTCGAAGGCGCCCTGACCCAGTTGGTCGGCGAGCTGGTCAATGGTGATGCCGGTGGCCTGGGCAACCGTTTGAAGCCGGTTGTAGGCGGTAGTATCCGGGTTGGCTGCCATGTAATTAACAGCATCAATGACGATTCGTTTATGTGTCGGTTGGGTAAAGGCGTGGACATCGGCGGTGGTACTGACAAGCAGTCCAGCCAGCGCGGCAGAGGTCAATAGGCGGTTCATGGGATTTCCTGTCTGACTTTTTATTGTGTTTTATTATTCTTATTAGTTTGTGGTTACTGCTGTATTAACTATTCATGACAGCACGAGCACCGTGCTCGCTTCAAACCGGTGCTCTTGTGGCCTAGTGTACCGATGTTTGTCAGCAGTGTGTATGCAATCTGTCGATCCGGTCTATGTTGCGTTAATCCATGCATCTCAGTGTTTAATCTGTGACAAGAGTCCCGCTTTCGGTTGACGCCTGTATGTTTTGACATGAAAATTGCAAACCAATTTTTACTCGTCAATAAACACGCGACAGGTAGCAGGAAGTCACCAGCGTCGCACAAGGCAGGAGCTTATGGAGCAGCTATCCGCACTTGATACCGCATTCCTTAACCTGGAAACGGGCAGTACGCCGATGCACGTCGGCTCACTGGGAATTTATGATCAGTCCACCGTTCCGGGCGAAAAACTCGGTTTCAAGGATATCATCCGCTATTTCGAAAGCCGTCTGCCGAAAGTGCCTGCACTGCGTTCGCGTATGGTTGATGTGCCCATGGGGCTGGATTATCCGTACTGGATCTCTGATCCCGATTTCGACATTGAATTCCATCTGCGTCATATCGCTCTGCCACAGCCCGGTGACTGGCGCCAGCTGTGCATCCAGGTGGCGCGCCTGCATGCCCGCCCGCTGGATATGGGGCGTCCGCCGTGGGAAATCTATGTCATTGAAGGGCTGGATAAGATTCCTGGCCTGCCGGAGGGCAGCTTTGCGATTGTCAGCAAGGTGCATCATGCGCTGGTCGATGGCGTTTTTGGTGCGCAGTTGATGGCAGCCATGCACGATCTTGGTCCTAACACCAAGATCAACCTGCCCGACAAACCCTGGATTGTGGATCGTGTACCGACAGGTGTTGAACTGCTGAGCCGTGCGGCGTTCAACAGTGTTCGCAACGTGATGAACAAGGGCAAAGTGCTGGGACGCTATGCACTGCCAGCGGCGACCAATATCGTTAAGAAAAAGCTGAGCGGCCAGAGCTGTAATCTGTTCAGTGCGCCGAAAACCCGCTTCAATGACCGGGTCAGCTCACACCGTGTTTTCGAGGCGGTGTCGTTTGATCTGTCCGAGATCAAAAAGGTTAAAAATGCGCTGCCGGATATCACTCTGAATGATGTCATGGTGAATATTGTGGCTGGTGCACTGCGTCGTTACCTCAAGAGCAAGGGCGAGCTGCCGGAAGAGTCCATGACTGGCATGCTGCCGATCTCGGTGCGCCCGGATGCCAAGCAGAACCAGCAGGGCAACCAGATCTCGTTCATGTTCCCGAAGATCTATACCGACATTGAAGATACCGTGGAGCGGTTGAAGGCGATCAACAAGGCGACGGCTGCCGGTAAGGATACCAACGAGCAGTTTGGTGGTGGTCAGGCGCTGGAATCTGCCTCCCTGTTACCGACGACGGTGACCAACCTGATCATGCGCTCCCTGGTGAAGTACAACGTTACCAATTATGTGAAGCCACTGTTCAATACCGTCATTACCAACGTGCCTGGTCCACAGCTGCCGCTGTACCATGCCGGTGCCAAACTGGTCAGCTTCTATGGTAGCGGTATCTGCTATGACACCATGGGACTGTTCCATATCCTCTTCAGTTACAACGGTAATATCACCATCAGCGTGACGTGCTGCCGTAACATGATGCCGGATCCTGCCTTCTATGCAGACTGTTTGCGCTATTCCTTCAAGGAAATGCAGAAGGCACTGCTGGGCGAAACCAAGAAGAGCAACGTCGTCACGCCGATCAAAAAAGCGACCGACAAGAAGGTCGCTGAGACGACCAAGCCTGCGGCGACAGAGGAAAAGGCGACGGCTGCCCGTCCTGAAAAAGCGACAGCAACCAAGCCTGCTGCAGAAAAAAAGCCGGCTGCCCGTAAAGCAGTGCGTAAAAAATCTGCAGCAACGGCAGCAACAACGGAAAAACAACCGGTATCCGTTACGGAGAAAGAAACAGTTAAAGTCAAGGAATCGTAAGTAATTAAAGAGGGCTTCGAAAGTCCTCTTTCTTTTTATGCTGAAAATAGCCTGATGTTAGATTTGATTAGGCTGTTTATGTTCCATTGAATACCGTATTTCGGTATTCAATGGATGCGTTTTGATTTTATTTTTCGGATGTGCTGCGAATATACTGATATTCACTTTCCATTTGCTGTTCAGTATTTTGACCAACAAATTCGGCTAATGCTTTTCCAACCAGCGGCACGCTGCTGTTGATTTCAATGTCGACGATATTAACGCAACCATTGTCTTCCGGTTGCAGTGTCATGTCGCCGTTGATTTTTACGGGAACGCCATCAATATCAATGCGCAGCTTGCAGGAATAGCTGCCATTACTGTTCTTGCTCCAGTTTTCACGCTGGCGGACACGGTTCCATTCACCGGCAAATTTCTTCAGCATGGCAGGGATTTCATCGCCTACAGGGACTTCGCGACGGCTGTCGATGGTCAGGGTGTCGGGACCGGTGGTGAGATCCTTGATACGAAATTTTCTGGACCCTAATGCTTCGTATTTGTCACTGACAGTTGTTTCGGAAGCAAAGAAAGCGTAAATGTCTTCGACGGAAGCCGTATATTGATGTCTTGCAGTTACTTTCATTGTGGCGTCTGTTCTTTTGGTCAGGATTAACAGGTTGTTTTTTCAGGCTTATTATATCGATGAGATTCGTTGAATGTCATTTCAATAGCTGTTTTTTTTCTCGCTGAATACAAAGATTACATATGTTTACGTGTGTGATAGCAGTCTATATAATTCGAGGCGCATTACAGGCAGTAATTTAAAATGATACAGGGGAGTAATGAATATGTACGAGAAGATCTGGCTTGCGGGCTTGGGAGCGTATGCCCGTTATGAAAAGCTGGGCCAGGAAGGCAAGAAGTTGTTTGAAGAGCTGGTTGAAGACGGCGAAGACGTCCGTGATCGCGCCAGTGACAAGGTTGAAGAGCTGAAAGGCAAGGCTCAAGAAAAAATCAATGAAACCATTGCCAAGCTGAAAGAGATTGTCCGTCTGGAGAAAAATGACGACGTTCAGGATCTTTCTCACCAGATTGAAGAACTGAGCAAGGCGGTTAAGGCGTTAGCCGCTGCTGAAAAGAAGACCAAGGCTCCTGCTCGCACCACTGCAGCGGCCAAGAAAGCGTCCTGATTTTTTTAGCCGGCTACTCGGCCGGCTTTTTTCTCCCGTCCTACACACCTTCCTCGATAGGTTCTGCCGCCATAACTGCATTTTGCAATTTTTCAAACGACTGCTGCAGACATTCCATATAGACAGCAGGATCCGGCATCATGTTCCGGCAGGCAGTGACCGAGATGGCAATATTGCCGTTGTAACTGAAAGCTGTGTGGGCAAGACCGACAGTGTCGTAAATCATATCCAGCCCGTAACTGGCCACCATTCGGGCGCCGACATGGTAAAGCGGTATATGGGGACCCGCCACGCTACTGATAAAGGTATTAAACAGTGGATGAGCATGTCGGGTGGTCTGATAGGTGACCGCTGCCTTCAGTGACATATCCGCCAGGGTGTTGGGGAAGAGTTTGGCGGCATCATCGGCGATCTGCCAGTCCAGCCAGGTAGACTGGTTCCGGGCCCGATCCATATGGGCGGCAATACGCTCAAGGCGTTCCAGTGGGTCGGTGATTTCGGTGAACAGCCGCGGGAATACATAGGAAAAATGGTGTACCCGCTTTTCGTTGGTCTTGGGTGAACGGTCTGGCACCGGGAATATGGCACGCAATGACTCATCCGGTAATTCGCCCTTGGAACGCAGATAGCTACGCAAACCGCCGGCAATAATGGCGATGATGACATCATTAAAGCGGGTTTGTGGACGGGCATCACGAATCGCCTTGATCGCATCCAGCGGGAAGCTGATGCCATCGAAAGAGCGGTGATACGAAATACGTTCATTGAAGCGGGTGCGTGGTGCGTACCGGATGCAGGACTTGCGAGTCAGACAGTTTTTGAGCAGCCCTTTGGTGACCGGCAGTGCATACCGTTGTGCGACATGGGCGTAACTGCCCAGTATCTTGACTCGATTGACGGCCGCACGGCTGAGCAGTTCAACACTGGTAGGTACCCGTTCAACAGTGAGCGGACGATCTGGTAATTGTGTCAGGGTGCCACTGTCCAGGTCATGCAGTGCGGCCAGCAGTTGACCGCCGATTTCGCGATCCAGTATGGCGCGGTGAACTTTTGTCAGGATGGCAAAACATCCTTTAGGTAGCCCTTCGATATTGTCCAGCCCTTCAATGATGGTGGCTTCCCAGAGTGGGCGGTTCAGATCTAGTGGTCGGGCATGCAGACGTGCAGCCTGAATGCATAGCTGACGCCAGTCGCCTGGTTTCGGCAGTGAAATATGACGCAGGTGATACTCAATGTCGAAGTCCGGGTCTTCGATCCAGTAGGGGTAGTCCAGATTAAAGGGAACCTTAACCGTGCGCAGTCGTAGCGGGGTCAGTTTGTGCAGGCGCGCCTTGAAGGTGCGTATGATTTCCTTGAAACGGACCTGACCGGTTTTGCTGGTCTTCTGGTCATAGATGCAGAGCAGGCCCACATGCATCGGGGTACTGCTGCTCTCCATATGGAGAAAAAGATTATCTTGTGGTGAGACCTGGTACATGGCGGTCAGTCGTTCCCGGTAAGAAGCACCTTGTTATATCTGAAGCGTACCGGATCAATCGCAGTTTGCGCTGACCTGGATTAATGTTCGTACGCATCAGCGGGATCTGGAAAGCAACGTCCTGCTGTCGGGGGTGCTGGCTGTCGCTGAACGTGAAGGGATGATAAGTAACTGCTGTCGCTATTACCAGTATTTATACATAATGCAGACGTTTCAGGTCAGCAGGCGCAGGGTGCCTTCATCCATGCGCTTCCATTGGTTGTCCGACATGGCGAGCCGGTCAGCCATTACGTAGAGGGCGCGGGGGTTGAAGATGATGCCGAGGTGACTGGCGCCGACGGCAATGTTCTGGGACAGTTCCGTCTCATCGACCTTGGCGATCTGCCAGGCGACCACGCCATCCTGTTTGGTATAGATCGAGGTAAAGGCAACGCCGGGCACCGGGTGGCGGATTTTCTCTACCCGCTCTTCGATCTCTTCCTGGCTCATATTGCGGCCGAAGATCTTGAGGTAGATATCCCACAGGCTGGTGTTTTCCATGGAGCCGCCAATTGGGCTGGCAAGTGTAATGACCTGGCGGATCATTTCCGGATGCTTGCGGGCGACCTCCCGGGCCAGAACGCCGCCCAGGCTCCAGCCGACCAGGCTGATTCGGTGGCCGGACGTGAGGTAAAGTTCCTTCACTCGTTCAGACAACAGTGTCTCAATGTCTCGACTGCCGGTCGGGCCGAGATTAACGCCGAGTTTCCATGGCTGGGCGTTGTAGCCAAATTTTCTGAGTTGCTTGCGCAGAAAGGCAGTGGCGGGATCGCTGGTCATAAAGCCTGGCAGTACCATGACTGAATGGCCATCCCCCTTGGGGGCCCGGTTTAGCAGGGAGCGCTCTTTAACAAGGCTGGCGACATCCTTGACTGCTCGTATGGCATCCAGAGCGGTGTCCAGCTTGCTTGGCGCTTTGATGGCTTCTTGTTTGCTCATTCTACTGCCCGATTGTGTTCCTGTTGCCTGCGATTGCTGTCCTTAACCTGCAGGTCCTGACTGCCTTTCCCTGAAACGTTGATATCGTGCCGCATCCTCGTTTTGTCCTGGATGATGGTACGAATTTAGGTGCAGTAAATTCAAGTATATAACAATCCTTTGGCTAAAGGTTGGCTATTATGCGTGATTGTTTTTTTATCGGAGTCAGTGCAACCGGCAATGCTGTGTTATAGGTGTTTCTGAACAGAAGTGAACAGAATTCTTGTGTCGTTTATAGCGCTTTTCAAGGTCGATAAAATGAAATTGTATAAATGATGATCAGTTTGTCGACAGGCTTGTGATTTCGGGGGGCAACGTTGAATTTCAAAAGTAAACAACAGGTTTATCCACAATTCCTGTGGATTATGGGGTAAGCGATATCGCACGCGAGACAGGGTGAAATACCTATTGTTGTCTATCTTCACCCCATAATGTCCCTGTTTTTTCGTGTGTCTGAAGATGTTTGTTTTTTCTATTCTCCAGGCAGTGTGACGGTAACCTGAAGGCCCGGATTGAGGTTCTTCAGCGCAACAGTGCCACCGTGATTGTGGATAATGGTACGGGTGATCGCGAGGCCAAGACCTATACCGCCGGTGTCGCGATTACGTGAGCTTTCCAGTCGATAAAACGGTTCAAACACTTTCTCCATCATTGATTCTGGAATACCCGGACCTTTGTCATTGATGGTCAGACGGATACCCTGATTGTCATGGCTCAGGGATACCTCGGCAGATTTACCATATTTGACGGCATTTTCGATCAGATTACGAATGGCCCGTGTCAGGCTGACCGGACGGCAGGACAGCACGGCATCCGGACCTTCATGGAACGTAACCGGCATCCCAAGCTCTTCGAGGTCATCGCAGATGCTGGCGGTCAGGGCATTGATATCCACACGACGAGTGTCTTCCTGCTTGGCGGCTTCCCTGGCAAAAGAGAGCGTTGCTTCTGTCATGGCCTGCATTTCTTCAAGGGTGGCCAGCAGTCGCTCTTTCTCCGGAGAATCTTCCAGCAACTCTATCCGCAACCTTAAAGTGGTAATCGGGGTTCTCAGGTCATGGGAGAGTGCTGCAAGCATATGGGTGCGATCGGCAACAAAGCGCTGCAGACGTTCATGCATGCGGTTAAATGCGTGAATCGTCTGACGAATATCTTTTGGCCCCCGCTCCTCGATGGCGGCGACGGTTTCACCCAGGCCAAGGCGGTTGGCCGACTGGGTCAGCTCTCCCAGCGGGCGGGTAATTCGTCGGACCATCAGGATGATCACCAGCATCAACATCAGGCCGCTGAGCAATAAAAACAGGCCGGTCTGCTTGGCGACCAGGGGAGGGATCGATGGTGTTCTGGCTGAGAGATTCAGCCACTGGCCGTCATTAAGCTGGATGGAAAAATTCACGAACGGTGTTGCAGGCTGGTCGTCGTGTGGCCCAAAGCGTCTGTGTGCAGGGTTTCTGCAGTTGCGGGCAGTGCTTTTGAATCGTTCATCATCATGGCGTCGATGACTGGGGTGCATGCAGTGTGGTTTACCATAACGACTTAACCAGGCGCGTACCCGTCCACGGTAAGGTTCGCCCAGCTCCCGGCTGAGCTTGGCAATGAATCGCTGGTCTAGCCGAGACTCGGTGTCTTCAGGAATATGGCTGTTGCTGTCCAGCCAGAATGTCGCTGGTGCGGTGCTGGCCGCTTTGACCATACGACTGTGATAAATCTCTGGTGTTTCATCCAGCAATCGTGTCAGAGTGATTGTACGCTGGATCAGCTGCAATTCACTGGCATCATAAATCACATTGCGATGCGCACTGGACAGTATCCATAGACTGATCGCCTGGGCTGACAGCAGCGTGATAAGGACGACAATGACCATCTGTCCGGCCAGGCTGGAAGGCCACAGTCTTTTAACCAATGTCATTAGTGTTCAGTGACCTCGGGAGTAAACATATAGCCGCCGCCCCAGACCGTCTTGATCAACGTTGGGTTTCGCGGGTCTTCCTCTATTTTCTTTCTCAGCCGACTGACCTGGTTGTCGATACTGCGGTCAAAAGGCATTGCTTCACGCCCTTTGGTAAGATCCAGCAGTTGATCACGGCTCAGCACCCGGCGCGGATGATGAATAAACGTAGTTAACAGTCGATGTTCAGCCGTGCTCAGTGGTAATACGACACCTTCCCTGTTTTCCAGCTGGCGCTGATGGACATCCAGTACCCAGCGGTCAAACAGAATGCGGCTGCTGTCTGTTTCCTGTTGCACAGACTCTGTGGGCATTCGTTGCGCGCGCCGCAGTACCGCCTTGATGCGGGCCAGCAGTTCGCGTGGGCTGAAGGGTTTGGTGACATAATCATCGGCTCCCATTTCCAGCCCGACGATCCGGTCTGTCTCTTCCCCCATGGCGGTCAGCATGATGATGGGAGGGCCATCCTGTTCCCGGACATGACGGCACAGGCTCAGGCCATCTTCCTCGGGCATCATCAGATCCAGCACAATAAGATCAATGCCGCCTTCCTTGAGAGCGTTACGCATAGCCCGTCCTCCGTCGGCAAGGCTGGTGCGATAACCGTGCTGCTGCAGGTAACGACCCAGTAGGTCTCGAATCTCGTGGTGATCGTCTACCACTAGGATATGGCCTGAGGTGTCTGTGCGTCCCGGATGATCCATGGCATTCGTCTTCTGTCTTACGTAACTGTGCCCATTATATTCCGTAGGGACAGGCGTAAGCTGTATCAAAATGTCGCAGAAATGTCGGGTTGTCACACTTTATGACAATAAAGTCAGTGGCTGGGATAAACCGGTTACATCATGGCGATTTAATTGTTGCTGTCGAGGGTTGGCAGATCACGGTATCGAAGAAACCGAAACTAAACCCAGCCCATAACGCAAACAGCATGAGAAGGTGATACGTATGAAAAAACAAACCATAGCACTGGCCCTGGCGGCAATCATGGCTTCAGGTTCTGCCATGGCGTGGCAGGGTGGGAATGATGGTAGCCATTGTAATGGTCGCGGCTATCACAAGGGAATGTCCGGGCATCACGGTAAAGCAATGATGGACCGTGAGTATACCGCTGATGAGATCCGTACCCTGATGGAAGCGCGGCTTCTGCAGCGGGGCAACGACAATGTTGAAGTGGGCAAGGTCACACCTACCGATGACGGTTACACAGTCACTATCGTCACCAAGAACAAGAAGGATCTGGTCAGGGAGCTGGAGCTCGGTAAAAACGGGATTCCCCTGAAAAAGCTGAAGGCATGGGAAGAGCGGCAGGCGCGTAAGCAGGCCAATGGCAAGCCACTGGCAGGCTCTTATCTTTATCAGATGATTCCGCCGACGGTGGCAGAACAGCTGCAGTCATAAGCTTGTTTGTAGTAACAGTCTCATGACTGGGTGTCATTTTGCGTTCCGGGCGATAGAGGGCAGTTCGCCCGGAACGATACACTGATGCCATTAATGTGTTCGTAATTCGTGATCTTTCCAAACCACTTCCAGATTGTTCGCTTTAATCATCGCGGCAACTTCTGACGCAGAGCGATTGTCATCAATCGCAAACTGCTCCAGGGCGTTCTGCTCCGGATCCGCATAGCCACCAGGTTGTGTGGAAGACGCTGCACTCATGGTCGTGATACCGAGATTCACTACATGGTTTCTGAATACCGGCGATTCACGGGTTGAGAGTGAGAGTTCTACCTCGGGTGCGAACAGGCGCCAGGCGCAGATCAATTGCACCAGCTGCCGGTCATTCATCAGGGAGCGGGGTTGCTGCTCACCTTCACAGGGGCGTAGACGGGGGAAGGATATGGAGTAACGTGTTTGCCAGTAGCGTCTCTGCAGGTAGTCCAGATGCGCAGCTGTATAAAAGACATCCGTACGCCAGTTTTCCAGTCCGATCAATGAGCCAATGCCAATCTTTTTAACGCCTGCTCGTCCCAGTCGGTCAGCTGTCTCCAGTCGGTAGAAGAAGTCCTGCTTGTTGCCGCGGAGATGGTATTGGGCGTAAGCGCTTTGATGGTAAGTCTCCTGATAGATCATGACGGCATCCATACCCAGGCCGATTAGCTCTTCGTACTCATGCTGATCCAGCGGCTGAACCTCCATGCTGAGATGCGCAAAATAGTCCTTCAGCAAGGGGAGGGTTTCGCGGAAGTAAGGCATGCCAACTGAGCCTGGTGCCTCGCCGGTCAGCAGCAGGACATGCTCGAAGCCCATCTTACGGATCGCCTGTGCTTCACGGTGCAGTTGATCCTGCGACAGCGTGACCCGCCGAATATGGTTGTCCAGGCTGAAGCCGCAATAGGTGCAGATATTGTGGCATTTGTTGGACAGGTAGAGCGGGATGTACAGCTGTACTGTCTTGCCAAAACGCTGGCGGGTCAGCCGGTAGCTTTCCTGGGCCATTTCCTCCAGAAACGGTTCTGCAGCCGGTGAAATCAGCGCCATGAAGTCCTGCAGGTTGCGTTTTCTGGCCCGCAGAGCCCGCTGAACATCCATCGATGTTTTTTGGTATATCTGCAGCTTCAGGTCTTCCCAGTCCAGCAGCCGGAAAACGTCGCTAAAACTCATAGGTCCAGGAATCCTGTCAGGGGGCTGGTGGCAGCGGCTTCCAGGCGACGGCCACCCAATCCGCTTTCGTAGGCCTGACGTCCGGCTTCAACGGCTTTGCGGAAGGCATCTGCCATGCTGGCCGGATCACCGGCGACAGCGATGGCGCTGTTGACTAGTACGGCGTCGGCGCCCATTTCCATGGCCAGCGCCGCATCGGACGGGCTGCCGATGCCGGCATCCACGATCACCGGTACGTTGCTTTGTTCAATGATGATTTCCAGGAAATCCCGGGTGCGGATGCCGAGGTTGCTGCCAATGGGGGCCGCCAGGGGCATGACGGTGGCGCACCCGACATCTTCCAGCCGCTTGCAGATGACCGGGTCGGCATGGACATATGGGAAGACAATAAAGCCTAGCTCGACCAGTGCTTCTGCGGCTTTCAGGGTTTCCACCGGGTCAGGCATCAGGTAACGGGGATCCGGGTGGATTTCCAGTTTTAGCAGTGGTGTCTGCAGGGCTTCGCGGGCCAGCCTGGCCGCGAAGACCGCTTCTTCGGCGGTCCGGGCGCCGGAGGTATTAGGCAGTAGCCGGATATCACAGGCCTGCTGCAGGGGGCCAAGGATGTCATCATCCTGTTGCTGCAGATCAACCCGTTTCATGGCCATGGTGACCAGTTCGGTGCCAGACGATTTAACGGCATCGACCATGGTCATCTGGTCGTTGAACTTGCCCGTGCCCAATAGCAGGCGGGAGGTAAAGGTTTGATCCGCAATGGTCAGCATGGATGGTCTACTTGATGTTTTGTATGAGTTGAAATCGGTTTTGAAAGCCAACGGCGATCAGCCGCCGGCCGTTGCCTTGATGACGATCACGCGGTCACCATCATTCAAGTTCTGGCTCTCCCACTGACTGCGGCTGACAATGTCTTCATTCACTGCCACGGCTATGCCGTTGTTGTCGATAGCGAGATCTGCAAGCAGTTGGGTCAGGCTCAGTGCGTCTTTACTCTGATAGGGTTGATTATTGACCGTGATATTCATGGTGGTTCCGGCAGGGTAAACAACCCCGCATTGTATGGTCTGCATCGGCAGAATTAAACCACTGTTCTGAAAGGGTTTTATTCATCGGTTGCGAGGCAGCAGGTCAAGAAAGTTTTCCCGGGCGACCTTTCGTGCAACGGGTTCCGGGAGCGCGTCCAGGAATGGCTGAAAGTCGTCCATGGTCTTTGGAAGGCTATCAAAGCGTCCTACCAGATCAGACCCCAGCATGAAACGATCAGGGTAGTGTTTAACCATCTTGACCCATACGGGGTCAGGCGTGCCTTCTTTTTTATAAATCAGTTCTTCAGCCGTCCAGGAAAGCAGGATGTAGAGATTGTTGTGATCTTTTAACAGCTGTTTTACCAGTGGCGGAAGAAAGTCCATGTCATTGCGGCGCATGGTTGTTGAACTGGTGCCGGCATGCGCCCAGATGAACGTTGTCTTGGGGTTCTGGATCAACGCCTCCTTCAGTTCTTTCAGGTAGAGCGGACGATCCTCCCGCGCCGAGGTGATATTGGCATGCAGTAAGACTGGCAGGTGATGTTTGGCTGCCAGCCGGTAGACCCGATGCATGGCCTGGTGGTTGGCACGGGGTTTCTCGCCTTCGGTCAGGGCGGTCAGGTCATCGTGGCGAGTGAGCACTTCACCGATTCCCTGCCAGAATCCGGGGCGCCACTGAAGCGTGCGCTCAATATGATCCACAGCGTTTAGGTCTGTGGGGTTGAAACCACTGAGAAAGGGATGAAATCGCTTCTGTTGTTCTTTGGGGAGTGATTCAATCGCCCTTGCTACCAGCTCATCGGTAGCGGCATACCAGTAGACCGGGCCATCATCCCCCTGGTAATAGCGTGGACGCTCCGGCGCCGTCTCTTTCCATTTTTTGGTGACCGCCATCCCCGTCAGCATGGTATCGGTGACATCGGCTTGATCCATAGCGTTTAACAGTTTCTCCATGCCGTCGCTTTCCTGCATGAAATTAACGTAGTGCATTTCGGCATCGGCAAGCGGGTAGGGGGAATCTTCTTCGGCCAGGCAGGCTGCCGGAATACTGAGCAATAATGCGATGAGGGTAGCGGTGACCGGTGTATTCATTGGCACGGTTCCGTGGGCGAATTCAGCAGAGCATAGCGGTAATGCGTCAGGTCTGAAGGGCAAGACCGGAAAAATTATCCGCCAGTCGCTATGGTTCACGTTATTCGAATGTCGGCAATCACTGCTGAATTCTATGTTTTGCCGATAACACGATCAATGAGACGGCTAAAAGTTGCGTGTCTGCGGCGGGGCAAGGGAGCAGGGTATTATGAAATCTATCAGAATCCGGGAGCGTTGGGCTAATGGACAGTCGGTGATGAACAGTTGGCTGACGTTACCATCAGCATTGACTGCAGAGATGGTCGCGCAGCAGGGTTTTGATTCACTGACCATTGATATGCAGCACGGATCCATCGGTTACGAAACCGCACTGTCGATGCTGCAGGCGATTGCGACTACCGAGGCTACTCCCTTAGTGCGCATTCCCTGGCTGGCGCCTGACAAGGTCATGCAAATGCTGGACGCCGGTGCCCTGGGCATTATCTGTCCGATGATCAATACGCCGGAAGAGGTTGAGTCGCTGGTGCGTTATTGTTACTACCCGCCTGTCGGCGAGCGGAGTTTTGGTCCACTGCGGGCGGAAGCCTGTTATGGGCCGGATTACCCCGCGAAGGCTAACGACACTATCCTCCCGATCGCGATGATCGAGACCCGTGAAGCACTGGCTAATCTTGATCGTATTCTTCAGGTGCCGGGTTTGGGGGGCATTTATATCGGCCCCTATGATCTTTCTTACGCGCTGGGATGCGAGCCTGCACCGGACTGTTATGAGCAACCGGTGTTGGATGCCATTGACCATATCCTCGCCCGGGCTCAGCATCATGGCATACCCGCAGGTATGCACTGCCTTTCCGCCAAATTTGGTGCGGTCATGGCGCAGAGGGGGTTCCGATTGGTCACCGTTGGCAGTGACAGCGGTTGGTTGCTGCAGGGGGCCAGGACTGCACACGCCGAATTACGTCAGGCTGGTCTGGTCTGACGTCTTTTCACGATAGCTTCTTCTACCCAAGTCGCGTTATCATCCGCCCGAGACATAACAATGAGCGCCGAGCTGTTCTGCCTAAATACCTGAAACGGGTACAGGGTTTTGCAGCCGTGGCTGTCAGCTGTTGTTGACCTGCCGCCAGGGCCACAGAAGAAATTTTCTGGCCTCCCGATCTTGGAAAGGTGTTCCATGACCGTATTGCAAGACCGCCAGGGACGGACGTTTCCCTACCTGCGCCTGTCAGTGACTGACCTGTGCAACTTCCGCTGTAATTACTGTCTTCCGGACGGCTGTCAGGATCATCACCATGGTGATGCGTTGACGTTACCAGAGATCCGTCGTCTGGTGACGGCGTTTGCACACCTGGGAGCCGAGAAAATTCGCCTGACTGGTGGCGAACCGTCGTTGCGACGTGATTTCACGGACATCATCCGTACGATCAAATCGGTTCCCGGAATCCGCAAAGTGGCTGTGACCACCAATGGTTACAAGTTGCCTCAACGCATCGATGGTTGGATGGATGCGGGGCTGGATGCCCTGAATCTCAGCATCGACAGCCTCGATCCCCGAACCTTCAAGGCCATTACAGGGCATGACCGGCTGCAGGAAATTCTGGCCGGTATGCAAAAGGCTTTTGACCGTGGCCTGCCGGGTGCGAAAGTTAATGCCGTGTTGATGCGTGGGCTGAACGACGGTGATCTTGATCGTTACCTTGACTGGATCCAAACGCAGCCGGTCAGTGTGCGTTTTATCGAGTTAATGGAAACCGGTGACCACCGCGAATTCTTCCAGAAACACCACGTGTCTGGACAGGTGATTCGTGAGCAGCTGGTGGCGCGGGGCTGGACGGAAGTCACCCGTCTTGCCGATGCGGGGCCTGCCCGGGAATTCTGTCATCCGGATTACCAGGGGCGAATCGGTCTGATCATGCCTTATTCACCGGACTTTTGTCGTCAATGTAACCGGCTGCGTGTCAGTGCGACAGGGCAGTTGCAGCTGTGTCTTTTTGCCGATGGCGGTTACGATCTGCGGCCATTACTTCAGGCTGATGATGACCTTGAAGCGCTGATCGCGGATATTCGACGACAGTTAAACTTCAAGCAGGACGGGCACTTTCTGGAGCATGGGTATACGGGAACCACTCGCCAGTTGGCACAGATTGGCGGCTGAATCCTGAAGGGGGGGATTTGGCTACCAGTCAGTAGGGACTGGCAGCCAATCGGTGCTTAATAAGCGCCGGCGCTATAGGTCAGCTCATAGCTGTGGCTGTAGATTTCCAGAATGTTGCCAAACGGATCTTCCATATACACCATGCGGTAAGGCTTCTCGCCCGGATAATATTCCCGTACCGGCATCCGCTGCTTGCCGCCTGCCTCAACAATACGTGCAGCCAGACCTTCTACATCAGGATCCTGAACGCAGAAGTGGAACACACCGCTCTTCCAGTATTCAAAGTTGTTTTCCCGCTGCTCTGAATTTTTGAATTCGAACAGTTCCACCCCAATCCTGTCACCGGTTGACAGGTGGGCGATACGAAAACGCTCCCAGCCCGCACCAAAGACGTCGGTGCACATCTGGCCGATGGCAGAATCATCCTCAGTGATTTCTGTCGGTTTCATGATCAGGTACCAGCCCAGCACCTGGGTGTAGAATTCTACGGCCTTGTCCAGATCGGTGACTGAAATACCGATATGGGAAAATGTGCGTGGATAAGGCGTCATGATCTGTTCTCTCTCATGTGTTTTTAAAATTGATGCGCAGAGTGTATAAATGTCGTTTTTAATAGTTAAATTATCATTTGAACTGTTTTTGATAATGATCTGTTATGGTTAATCTTCCCTGGTTGAAAACCTTTTGTGCACTGGTGGAAACCGGCCATTTCACGCGAACGGCTGAGAAACTGGCCATGACCCAGCCGGGGGTCAGCCAACATATCCGTAAGCTGGAAGACTATTACGGGCGCGTACTGTTGAATCGGCGAGGCAAGCAGTTTGATCTCACCGATGCAGGGCAGCAGGTTTACCGGCAAGCACGGCAGGCGCTGGCCATGTTGGGTGAGCTAGATCGTGGCGTTCGTACAGACTCCCCCTGGGAGGGTGTGATACGGATTGCCTCCCCGGGGAGTCTTGGGTTGAAGTTATATCCCGCATTGTTGGACTATCAACGGGCGCATCCAGAGTTATCGATGGATTATGTCTTTGCACCCAATGACAGTGTGGAGCAATCATTGGTTGAAAACAGACGGGACCTGGGGTTTGTGACGCGTACCAGCACGCGATCTGAACTTAGCTGTGTGCCCATAGGCAGTGAGCCGCTGTTGCTGGCGACGCCAGCAGGGGTTGAATCGGTCACCTGGGAAACACTGGAAAGGCTGGGGTTTATTAATCATCCGGATGGTGCTCATCATGCGTCCCTCTTATTGGGTGCCAATTTTCCTTGCTTTGAACAGATCAGCCAGTTTCCGCAGCGTGGCTTCTCAAACCAGATCGGTCTGATTCTTGAGCCGGTAAGTCGAGGTCTTGGATTTACCGTATTACCCGCCCATGCGGTGGCGGCATTCCCACGGCAAACGAGCATTGCCGTACATCACTTATCCAATCCTGTGAGTGAAACCCTCTATTTGCTCAAGCGCCGGTTTCATCCGGTGCCTCGACGGGTAGAAATGATCATTGATCATATTGGAAGCCTTTTGGCAGACAAAATGGAGTGAGGCGAATCATGCATGTCTATTCACTCTGATTCCTAATGCTATCAGTGTCAGAAATCATGGCATGGCAGCTTTAATGTTGGTGGCTTTTATGTATCGTATTGTGGATTTATTTCATTGGCTGAATGCTATTCACTGAAAACCGATTTCTAATCGTAAATATTGGGGTGGTGGAAATCGTTGGGGGAAACCGATTTCACTGCTTTAAATCACTGTATTGTTTGATTTCTGAGCTTTCTAATCCCTGTCAAGATTCCGAAATATCAGAAAGTTACCTGTTCTTTACGTGTCTTTACGATTCGTCGTCATACGTAAAAGGCTGTGGTCTGTACAATGCTAGCCAATAGCGCACCCGGTATACCCCTCTGAATAATCTAGGATAGATGGCAGCTCGCTTTCGGAAATTCCTCTGTATTGCTGTCATGGCACGGTGGCGCATAAGAACCATTAAACAACCAGAATCAGCAGACCATTAATGACTTCTGAAAAAGTGACTCCCCTCGAAACCCATTACTTTGTTACGGGCGCTACCGGATTTCTGGGTACCCATCTGCTGGAACGCCTGCTGGCGCGCCGGGGGCAGGTACATATCCTGGTGCGTGACCGTAATGAAACTGCCACGCTGAAGCTGCTCGAGCGTTATCGCAATGAGCAGTCGCGCATTCATTGCTATGACGGGGATCTTACCCGTCCCATGCTGGGGCTTGATGAAGAGACCCTGGCGGCATTGCGCTCCCTGAATATCGAGTTCTTCCACCTGGCGGCAATATACGACATTGCAGCTTCACTGGAATTACAACGTGCAGTCAACGTTGATGGTACCCGTCATGCATTGGATTGTGCCGCTGCGATCGGCGCTCGCTGTTTCCACCTGACCAGCTCTATTGCGGTCGCGGGGCTGTACAAAGGTGTGTTTGATGAAACGATGCTGGATGAAGCGGGGCCGCTGAATAACGCGTACCTGCAGACCAAGCACGATTCCGAGCAGCTGGTGCGCCGTGAAACCCGTCTGCCATGGCGTATTTACCGTCCGGGTATGGTGGTAGGTCATTCAGTGACTGGTGAAATTCCCAAGGTTGACGGCCCTTACTACCTTTTCAATGCCATTCGTAAACTCCGTGACTCTGTACCGGAGTGGATGCCGTTGGTGGGATTGGAAGGCGGACAGCTCAACCTGGTGCCTGTCGATTATATCGCTGACGCCATGGACCATATCGCACACCAGTCTGAATTCGATAACCGCTGTTTCCATCTGACCGACCCGAACCCGCGTCGTTTGGGTGAGCTGCTGAACCTGTTTGCCGAAACCGCCCGTGCACCGAAAATGAGCATGCGTATTGATGCGGCCAATTTCAATCCGCTGGTGACCATGTTTGCCAAGAGCATCACGGGTATGCCGAGCGTGCAGCGTTTCACAGATATGCTACTCAAGGATCTGGGCATTCCTCGTGAAACCCTGGCATTCCTGGAGTACCCCACCCGCTTTGATCGCGCCAATACCGATCTGGCGCTGGAAGGCAGCGGTATTCGCCTGAAATCCCCCGAAGAATATGCACGCGTGCTGTGGGCTTACTGGGAACAGCATCTGGATGAAGAGCGTATTGAGCCGGAAAACCTGAATCGTCAGGTAGAAGGCAAGGTCATCATGATTACAGGCGCTTCATCCGGTATTGGTCGTACGACAGCTTTGCGACTGGCTGAAACCCGTGCCCGTCTGGTGCTGGTGGCGCGTGATCAGCAGGAGCTGGAAAAGGTTGCGGCAGAAATTCATGAGCTTGGCGGTATTGCCTCTGCCTGCAGTGCAGACCTGACATCTGATGACGATGTTGAGCGGTTGGCGGAACTGGTCATCCGTGAACACGGTGGTGTGGATATCCTGGTCAACAATGCCGGACGTTCTATCCGTCGGGGTGTTGAGCACAGCTATGACCGTTTGCACGATTTCCAGCGCACCATGGATATTAACTATTTTGGTGCGTTACGTCTGATGCTTGCCTTCCTGCCGGGCATGGTGGAGCGTGGCGGCGGTCAGGTCATCAATATTTCATCCATTGCAGTACTGGCCGGTAACCCCCGTTTTTCCGCCTATACCGCGTCCAAGTCTGCACTGGATTCATTCACGCGCTCTGCTGCCAGTGAATATGCCGACAAGGGTGTGAAGTTCACCACTATCAATATGCCGCTGGTGAAAACGCCCATGATCGCGCCGACCAAACTGTACGACCATGTGCCGACACTTTCGCCTGAGCAGGCTGCGGAGCTAATCATCAAGGCGGTTATCCAGAAACCGGCGCGCATTGCGACAAGGCTGGGCACATTCTCTGCATTGCTGAACGATCTATTGCCGGGCGTCAGTCGTCTATTGATGAATACTGGCTACCATATGTTCCCGGAAAGTGCCGCTTCGCAGGGCAAGTCTGACGGGGGCGAGCAAAAGCCGTCACCGGAGCAGAAGCTGATGGTGAACCTGCTCAAGGGTGTTAACTGGTAATTCCCCGGCTGTCTGTTACCGGACGGTTGGAATATAAGGTCGCCGCTTGCGGCGAATCAACAAGGTGACTCTGTCATGAAAGTTTACGAAAAAATGTGGTTGGCCGGTCTGGGCGCTTATGGCCGTTACGAAAAAATGGGTCAGGAAGGCAAGAAGCTGTTCGAAGACCTGGTCGTTGAAGGTGATGACCTGCGCGATCGTTACTCCGACAAGATTGACGAAACCCGCGAAAAGCTGATGGGCAAGATGACCGATACCCTGGGTAAGGTCCGTTCTTCCCTGCTGCCTGAGTCAGAGCAGACTGACGAAGAGAAAGAAGTACTGTCCAAGCAGATCGAAGAGCTGACCCTGGCGGTCAAGGCGCTGACCGAAGTGGAAGCGTCTGCCAAGGAAGCGTCTGAAAAGCCTGCAGCCAAGACTGCACCGAAGACCGCTGCCAAGGCCGGTTAAGGTGCTCGGCGGGGTGCCGTGGCACCCCGCTGGTTTAATGAAACCCGGTTACCACTGAACCGGATGAACGTGAAGCAAGATAATCTTATGGTCGCGACCGGACACTTATCCGCACTGGACACGCTGTTTCTGAATCTGGAAACCGATACCACCCCGATGCACGTGGGGTGTCTGGCGATATACGACCCATCGACCTCCGCCGAGGGGCGATTTGATTTCAAGGCATTCCTGCATAATTTCGAACGACGAATGACGCAGGTGCCGGTGTTACGGCAGCGCCATGTCGGCGCACCGTTTGGCCTGGATTTCCCCCGCTGGATTAGTGATCCCGACTTCGACCTGAGTTTTCACCTTCAACATATCGCCCTGCCTAAACCCGGTAACTGGAAGCAGCTGCGGGAACTGGCGGCACGGCTCCATGCCACGCCGTTAGACCTGAGTCGTCCACCCTGGGAGGTCTATGTGGTGGAAAGTATTAATGCGGTTGAGGGGTTTCCGGCTGGCTGTTATGCCGTTATTACCAAGATTCATCACGCGATGGCGGATGGCGTGCGGGGCACGCAGATCATGGCCGCGCTGCATGACCTGTCGCCCAAAGGATCGTCTGTAGAAGATCGACTGGCGCCGGTTATCGTGGATCGTCTGCCAAACCGCCTGGAAATGCTGGCACGTGCCGCCGTACGCTTGCCCGGCAACCTGCTGGGAAAAACGCGCTTGCTGAGCCGTCAGGCGTTGCCGTTGATCAAGGAGGTCGCGGAGGCGCTGTTAACGGAAGAGGGGCGTCAGCGACGTGCACCCAGAACCCGTTTTAATGGCAAAGTGTCGTCTCACCGGGTGTTTGATGCGGTGACATTCAGCCTGGATGACATCCGGGCCATACGGTCACTGGTGCCCGGCAGCACCGTGAATGATGTGGTGTTGACCGTGGTCTCTGGTGCTTTACGACGTTACCTGATCCGTAAAAATGAACTGCCGCAAACGAGTTTGAATGCCATGGTGCCGGTCAATATGCGCCCGGAGCCGGCGCTGGGTGCTCGCCGGGACAGTGCCGACAGTTATGGCAACCATGTTGGTGTGATGTGTCCACAGCTTCACAGTGATATTGAAGATCCTGTGAAACGACTACGCGAGCTGGTTCGAACGACACATGTTGCCAAAGAGCGTCTGGAGCGGCAGCAGGGACTGATGGTTATGGAGTCAAGCCAGCTGTTGCCGACAACACTGACCCATTCACTGATGCGGGCAGCGGTGCATTTCAACCTGGCTGACCATATGAAGCCGGTGTTCAATACGGTCATCACCAACGTGCCCGGCCCCCAGTTTCCGCTTTACCTGGCGGGTTCGCGGATGCGAGCGTTCTACGGTGCCGGCGCCTGTTATGACACGGTGGGCCTGTTTCATATTGTATTCAGCTATAGCGGTTCGCTGGGCATTAGTTTTACCAGTTGCCGGACCATGATGCCGGATCCGGAACTGTATGCAGCCTGTCTGCGACAGGCTTTTGACGAGTTGAAAAAACGACTCTCCTGAGAGAGGGTCAATGAAGGGGGGCTGCTTTCTCAACGTGAGGGGGGAAAGCTGTTCTGGATAAGAAAACCGAAGGTTTCAGCAGACTGGAATAAGGGCATCTGGCAGGAATAACTGTTGTTGATGCCGGTATGACGGTGTGCTCATCAGAAAGCAAGAAGAGTGATACAGCAATGGATACCAGTTTCTGGGATGGCAAGCGTGCCCCGGGCGTACCTGACACCATTAACCCCGATGAGTACAACTCAATTCTGGATGTGTTTAATGAATCCGTCCGGAATAATGCCAGTCGGCCGGCGTTTACCGGTATTGGTCATACCTTGACGTTCAAGGATATTGATCATTACAGCACCTGTTTTGCGGCCTGGCTTCAGCAGAATACCGATCTGCAGCCGGGGGATCGTATTGCGATACAAATGCCGAATCTGCTGCAGTTTCCCATTGCTGTTTATGGTGCCCTGAAGGCAGGTCTGGTCATTGTGAATACCAACCCGCTCTATACTGCCCGGGAAATGCATCACCAGTTCAATGATTCCGGCGCCAAAGCGCTGGTCTGCCTGGATGTGTTTGGTCACCTGGTGGAGCAGATTCTGGCCAAAACACCGATCAAGACGGTGATTGTGACCAGCCTGGCGGATATGCTGCCCATGCCGAAGCGCCTGCTGATCAATGCAGCGGTGAAGTATGTGAAAAAGATGGTGGCGCCCTATAACCTGCCGGATGCCCTGCGTTTCCGCGATGTGCTTCAGCAGGGGGAAAAAGCACGCTATGTGGCGCCGCCGGCACCGAAGTCTACGGATGTGGCCATCCTGCAATATACCGGGGGAACGACGGGTGTCGCCAAGGGCGCCATGCTGACCCATCGGAACATGGTGGCCAATATGCAGCAGTCCAAGGCGATGCTGCAGCAGGTGGGGGCTGATGGTCAGCCGTTCCACAAGCCCGGCGAGGAAATCATTGTTGCGCCTCTGCCGCTGTACCATATCTACTCATTCACTGTGCACCTGATGGCCATGGTGGAAATGGGTAACCACAGTATTCTGATTGCCAACCCCCGCGATACCGCCACGTTTATCAAGATGATCCAGCCCTGGCGTTTCACCGCCTTCATCGGGCTGAATACGCTGTTTGTCAGCCTGATGAACCATGAAAAATTCAAGGCCTGTGATTTCAGTGGTCTGAAAGTGACGCTGTCAGGTGGTACGGCGTTGCCGGCGGATACTGCTGACCGCTGGAAAGCCATGACGGGCTGTACGGTTTCAGAAGCTTATGGTCTGACTGAATGCTCGCCTGCAGTCTGCATGAACCCCGCGGGTGACTTGGTTCAGCAGGGTTCCGTGGGGATTCCTCTGCCCAATACACTGCTCAAAACCATTGATGAAGAAGGCAATGAAATGCCGATTGGTGAGCGCGGTGAATTGTGTGTCAAAGGCCCGCAGGTTATGAAAGGTTACTGGCGTCGGCCTGAGGCAACCGCAGAAATCCTGGATGATGAAGGTTGGTTGCGAACTGGTGACGTTGCCGTGATCCAGAATGATGGTTTTGTGCGAATTGTTGATCGCCTGAAGGATATGGTGCTGGTATCCGGCTTCAACGTGTATCCCAATGAAATTGAGGATGTAGTGTCGCGCCATGAAATGGTGGAGTGCTGTGCAGTGATTGGTGTGCCTCACAGCAAGACCGGTGAAGCGGTCAAGCTGTTCGTGGTAGCGAGTGATCCCTCGCTGAGCAAGGAAATGCTGGAGAAATATTGCCGTGAAAATCTCACGGCCTATAAAGTACCGAGACTGATTGAATTCCGTGATGAACTGCCCATGACGCCGGTAGGTAAAATCCTGCGGAAAGATTTGCGGGCCGAAGAACTGGCTAAACTCCAGGCTGCCTGATTAACCGCTGCTTGAATAAAAACCACCGATCCTTTTAGGGGGATCGGTGGTTTTTGTCTTTATAGGCGATAGGTTTTATCGAGGTAGCGGATAATTTGCTGAGACTCGAACAACTCTGTATCCGTATTGGGATCAACCAGGTAAGGCACCTGAACATTACCGTGCTCATCAAAAAACTGGCTGCGTTTGGAGTCAGGTAAGGGTTTGTAGGCGCCCAAAGTAAAGTGGCACTTGGCGGGGCCAAGGTCGGCGATCTGCTGTTTGCCCAGGTTGATCAGGTGGTAGGGGATTTCCAGTTCACACAGCCGTTCTCGCACAGGGCGGGAATAAGGGCTCGATTCAAAACTGTATAGTGTTAATGGCTGTTCCGGTGCCCGTGAGGTACGACAGCGTGTGCCAGCGCTCAGTCGCAGGGTGGAAGCCAGGGTGGAACTGATATGGTTCAGTGGTGTTGCCCGTACCGGCAGGGGCGGCTTTTCGCCAAGGTATTCGGCGTAGAGATATTCAATGATGCGTTCGGGGCCGGATAGTGTTGTTTCAGTATTTAAATCGATCAGCAGTGGCAGCTGATTATCTTTCAGTGCCTGTGTAAAGCGTTTCCCGCCTCTGGGGCAGGGCATGATCAGCACATCCAGGTTTAATGCCGTCAGCGCTTCGCGGGCCAGTCGACAGTTGGGGCTACCTTCGCGGTCGTACAGGGCGATGGTTTGTTCCGGTTGGTGGGTGGTTCGGCTGGCAGCGGTGCCCTGCCAGAAACGGACGCTGGACGCCAGGGTCGAGGAAACGAGATCAAACAGCATGGTGCACTCCTGCCAGGTCATTTTTGCGTATGGTGACAGGAGTTGTTGCCAATGAAAACGGCAGTGAAGAAGGGATTTACTACGCCATGCGACGGCATGGCGTAATGTGGTTTGATTTCAGTGTTCCGGTGAGTTGTATTTGAACTGGGGCATATCCAGTTTGAAACCAATGGCAGCAATACGCACCAGAACACCTGCCACCAGGGTAATGATCACGGCATAGTCCATCGGCACATGCAGTGCTGATGTCAGTGCGTGATAAAGCAGCGCTACCATCAGGGCAATACTGCCATAGATCTCTTTTCGGAATACCAATGGCACATCATTGCAGAGAATATCCCGCAGTACGCCACCAAATACTCCGGTCACAACGGCCATAATGGAGGCAATGATAATACCGTGCCCCAGGTCCAGCGTTTTCTGGGTGGCAATAATGGCAAAAGTGACCAGGCCGACAGCGTCGAGCATCAGGAACAGTTTACGCAGGTAGCGAAACACCGGGGCAATGGCAATGGTTACAACTGCTGCGACACTGGTGATTACCATATATTCAGGATGGGCAACCCAGGTCAACGGATAACTGCCCAGCAGGACATCGCGCACTGAACCACCGCCCAGCGCCGTGACGCAGGCAATAATAATCACGCCAAAAGTATCCATCTGCTTACGCCCGGCAGACAGCGCACCCGTCATGGCTTCGGCGGTAATGCCAATAATATAAAGCGTCAGCAACAGCACGTGTGGTCTCCTGCCATTGTTGTTTCAATAAGGTTGGAATGGGGTATCCGGACACCGGCTCTTCTAAACGCAATGTGCGGGGCTGTTTTGTTCAGCTTCTGTTCACATTGCCTGTGGCAGCATTGTTACGGTTGTGGCCGGTCGGTACTCAGGGCGGCTGAAAAGCCTGACGTGCCTGAGTCAATGGCGATTGTAAGGAGGTGCTAGGCAAAACCCCATACGCATTTTTGCGGTGCTGAGCTATGGTTTAATCGGGTTGGGTGGTTTTTAATCAACAGAAGTTGAGTGTGTGTGGGTTGAGTTGACAAGTTCAACTCAAGTTTAATTTTTACGTTGACATTTGCAGCTTGCAGGATAAACTAGCCCACGTTCACAAACCTTTTACGGTTTCTCTCTCCTGATCGCAGTGCATGGGGCTGCACTGCGATCAAATTTTCTCTCTTCAGTACTTTTCTTCGTTTCCTTATAACCTTTGCTTCGGTATGTACGACTGTCCAAGTCTGTGCTGAAAATGCAACGCGCGCGACGTTAACCCTAAATTCCGGCAAAAAAAAGAGGACCAAATCAATACTTTGGTTGAACGAAATCCGTACAGTCTGCGGCCTGAATTTTGCCCCCGGAAATGCCGCTAGCCCCTCTATGCGCGTTCCGGTTTCCCCTCGAAAAGTTACAGGCATTAATTGCCTGCGGAGAGAGATTGCATGGCCCAACAGGATGTCGTTCAAGGTTACGCCGCTTCCGGCGCCGAAAGCGCGAAAAGCTGGACCAAACGTGATACAGAATGGACGCTGGCTCTATTCGGCACCGCTATCGGCGCCGGTGTACTGTTTCTGCCTATCAACGCTGGTCTCGGTGGCATCTGGCCTCTGATCGCCATGACCCTGCTGATTGGCCCCATGACTTTCCTGGCTCACCGTGGCCTGACCCGTTTCGTGCTGTCCGGCAGCAAGCGTGATGGTGACATCACTGACGTGGTTGAAGAACACTTCGGTTCCAAAGCCGGCTCTATCATCACCTTCGGTTACTTCATGGCGATCTTCCCGATCCTCATGATCTACGGTATCGGTATCACCAACACTGTTAGCAGCCTGATTGAACACCAGCTGCATATGCCGGTTCCGCCTCGCTGGTTGTTGAGCCTGGTGCTGGTCGGTGGTCTGGTAGCGGTCATGAACTGTGGTCAGAACCTGATCCTGAAAGTGACCAATGCGATCGTGTATCCGCTGATTGCGATCCTGTTCGGTGTGTCCCTGTACCTGATTCCCGAATGGAACACTGCCCAGTTTGACGCGCCTGTTACTGTTGACAGCTTCTTCAAGACTATCTTCCTGACTATTCCGGTACTGGTCTTTGCGTTCAACCACTCTCCGGCCATCTCTTCCTTTGCGCAGACTTACCGCAAGGAGCTGGGTGATGCTGCAGAGCCTCAGGCAAGCAAGACCCTGAAGCGTACCGCTCTGGTTCTGGTTGGTTTCACCATGCTGTTCGTATACAGCTGTGTACTGACTCTGTCGCCTGAACAGCTGCTGGCTGCCAAGGCTGCTAACCTGCCAATCCTGTCCGTTTTCGCTCAGACCGGTAATGCAGGCCTGTTCGGCTGGCTGGCTCAGATCGTTGCGATCGTTGCGATCACGTCTTCCTTCTTCGGTCACTACATGGGTACCCGTGAAGGTCTGAATGGTCTGCTGATCAAGCGCATCAAAGGCAAGAACCCGAATGCCAAGATCGACGTCAAGAAGCTGGACCGTTACACCATGGCGTTCATCACGCTGTCTGTGTGGGCCATCGCTTACTTCAACGTCAGCGTTATGGGCATGATCGAAGCCATGGTTGCCCCGATCATCGCAGCCATCCTGTTCATCATGCCGGTTTATGCGGCCAAGAAGATCCCGGCCATGCGCAAGTATGACTCTGCCTGGAACATCTTCACCGCGGTCATGGGTACCATCGCGATCACTGGCTTTATCGCGTCCCAGCTGCTGTAATCACTCTCCGCTACCCCGGGCCTACGGGGTAGCGAAACCGGTGGGAATATTGTGGTCTACCACACTGTTCCCCCCCGGTTAAAACGTTCAGACTTCCCCTCATCATTGACCCTAAAGCATCCCCTCATAACTATGACACTCAGTATCTTTGATATTTTCAAAATCGGTATCGGTCCTTCCAGTTCTCACACTGTTGGTCCGATGTGGGCTGGTCATCGTTTTCTGTCCGATCTGCGTGAAAAAGGTCTGTTGGATACGATCGCATCCGTGCGTGTCGGTCTGTACGGCTCTTTGGCGCTGACAGGTGTCGGTCACGGGACAGACAAGGCGGCACTGCTGGGTCTGGCGGGTTTCCGTCCGGATACCATCAACCCGGATGAGGCCGACAAGGTTTATGAAGCTATCAAAGACAGCGGCAAGCTGAACCTGGCCGGTGAGCGTGAGATTGCTTACAACTACGACACCCAGATGATTTTCCACTTCGGCGAAACCCTGCCGGAGCATCCCAATGCCATGCGCATCTATGCGTCTGACGCCAATGGCATTGTCGTTTATTACAAGACTTACCTGTCTGTTGGTGGTGGCTTCGTGGTTTGCGCCGACGAGTTCAACGACAAGGACAAGCAAAACGGCACCGAGGCGCCGGTCAGTGGTGCGCCGGTGATTCCGTATCCGTTCAAGAATGCGGCAGAGCTGTTGGATCTGTGCCAGAAGCACAACCTGACCATCGCTGAACTGGCGCTGGAAAATGAAAAGGCCATGGCGGGTGGTGATATTGAGCTGGTTTACCAGCGTATCGATGCCATCTGGGATGTCATGCGTAACTGTATTGACCGCGGCATGAAGATGGAAGGTATCCTGCCGGTCAGCGGTATCAAACGTCGTGCATCCATGACCCACAAGACCCTGATGGCTAACCCGGAAGCGATGCTGACCGACCACTTTGTCATCATGGACTGGGTGACCCTGTTCGCGATGGCGGTCAATGAAGAAAACGCCTGCGGTGGTCGCGTGGTGACGGCGCCGACTAACGGTGCGGCTGGTGTTATTCCAGCGGTAATTGCTTACTACACCCGCTTCACTAAAGGTGCGGATCAGAAGGGCGTTCGTGATTTTCTGGCAACTGCCGGCGCGATCGGCATGCTGTACAAGATGAATGCGTCTATCTCTGGTGCTGAAGCCGGTTGCCAGGCGGAAGTGGGCAGCGCGTGTTCCATGGCGGCGGGTGCACTAGCGGCCGTACTGGGCGGAAATATCCACCAGGTGGAAAATGCTGCCGAGATCGGCATGGAGCACAACCTGGGCATGACCTGCGACCCGATTGCCGGTCTGGTACAGGTACCGTGCATTGAGCGTAACGGTATGGCGGCAATCAAGGCGATCACGGCAACCCGTATGGCGCTGCGTGGCGACGGTAGCCACGAGGTGTCTCTGGATAGCGTTATCGAGACCATGTACCGCACCGGTCTGGATATTCAGGCCAAGTACCGCGAAACCTCTCTGGGCGGTCTGGCAATTTATGCAAAAAAGCAACAGGTTGCTTGATACTCAGCTGATGTAATCTTACGCATCTGCAAACCCCACGCATGTGGGGTTTTTTGTTTGGTAAACCTCGACAATAAATCATTTTTTGGGAGATATGAATTCCCGTGTGAGCAGCCTGAAATAAGTGATATCAGATTCGAAGATGCACTATCGGCTATTTCAGCTAAAAGGGTTTTGCTACCTGATCGGTTCAGTAAATATCTTATCAGGGGTGAGATGTACGTACTGTAAAAGCTTTGGCTATACCCCTCTTGTCACCCAGATCATTTAAGAGCCTATCTGGAAAGGGAGGTAAATCGACAGTTTTCAGATTTAATAATTGCATAAATTCAGGATCATGAAGTGTCTTTTCATTAGTGATTTCGCTGAATAAACAGACAGGCCCTCCATTACTCTCATGCCAAACGGAATAAACATTTGACAGGTAGTGATGCATGGGCATGCCCATGCGAGTTCCCTGTTTTTCGGCAGCTGGAGGAGCTGCAATCATTAATGCGAACTGTGACAAATCGTCCGGTTGGCATGCCTGTGCCGTGGGACGGCTGCTGGAGGATTTCTTACAGTTAATGATCTTTTTAATGTACTTTACCGCATCCATTGAACCAATCGAGAGATAACTATCCACTGCAGCGAAAGTAAAGTCGTAATGCGCGGTATCACAGGCAAGTACGTTTATTTGTTTAAAACCAGAACTCGTAAGTAAACGCTTTGTATAACCTCGACCTGCCATGATGTCGACGATATGCGTTACGTTGTATTGCTCAAGATAATCGAGCAATGCATCGCAACCCTGCTTGGAGAGGGCAAAACGGATGTGCAAATGTTCGTTGATAAAGTTTGAGTAACTATTCGCCAGTTTTGCGAGTGGGTTTTCTTTTGTAAATAGGTCCCTGTAGGCATCAGATTCTTCGTAAACCAGTGCGTTGGGATAGGGGGCATCTGGCAAGCTTTCAAGCTTTGTTGCGGTTGCATCTACTGCCAGATTCTTCAGCATGGACTTTGGCTGGATGTTATGTGTACTGCTTTGTCCATATAACAATAAAGAGCCCTCATTGATCAGTGAGGCGCAGTAGTTATATATCCCCGCCATTGCCTTAAAGCGAATGTCATCAGGAAATATCGCTATATCCCTTGTTTCAGGGAGTGGTTGACCTGACATGACGGCCTGTAATGCTTCGAGAGAAGTAATTGCCCCCAGAATTTCATTCAAATCCCGAAAGGCTTTGATCCAGTCAACTCTGGAAGAAGCGGTGAGATATTGGTTGATCAGCTGGCAGATAGCCTGAGCAGGTTGTTGAATATCTTGTTTGAAAAAAGCAACTAGTTCTGGAGAAGCTGCCACTCTTGATTCATCCAGAGGGTTAATGGTGGGGAGTGCCCCCTTAATCTGATCACGATGACGCTTGAATGCGTCAATTTGTGCGGGTGATGGCTTTTTCTGTCCGGGAATGAACCATATATCCTCCTCTTTAGGGCGACCTGCAATATCCGATTTTGTCTCTGGCTTATTGGTGTTGCCGGGTATTGCCTGTGGCGGCGTTGTTTTCTGTTTCAGGGGGGCGAGCGTGAAAGCTTTTGCAGTTCCGGCCATCTCACCCAAATCATCAATCAACGAAGTCGGTAAGTTTGGAAGTGCTTTAGTAGCAAGCCCAATTCTTTGCATGACTGCTGGATTCTGCAGCTCACTTTCATTACAGCATTCGCTGAATAAGATAACAGGACCACCGTTTCCAGCGTGCCAGCGTTTATATAGTTCGGGAAGGTATTCTCCAAGGTTTATGTCTCTAAAACCCACGCTTGGAGATGGAGCGGCAATAATTAGAGCCGTAGTGTTTAATGAGACTTTTTGAGTAATCAGCCTTTCAATATGCTGAATGGCATCTGCTTCTGCAATTTCGTGAAAGCGGTGCTGATACAAAATAAAATGAACCGCTGTAGTTGGTAATTCACACTCACTCATCTGGTGGGCTAGGTAGCCGGTTCCAGCGAATATGTCAATGCAATCGGTAACGCCCTGTTGATGAAGGTATTGACATAATTTCTGGCAGCCCTGTTTTGATAAAGAGGTATATATATAAAGGTGTTTGTGTGAGAGTCCTTTTACTAGTGTGCATGTTAATGGAATAGGGTTTTCTGTAAGTAAAAAACAATTAAAGAGTTTTGAGGGGTTGATGCCTAAAAAGTGCTTAAAGAATCCTTTTTCTTGTATATCTGTTACATCTTCTATTTCTTGTTTAAACCCAAGGGGTTTTGTAAGATTTGAATTGATAAATGAGTGGTCATTTGTTTCTCCGTAAAGTAGGCTTAATGTTATATTTCGCATTATATAACAGAAATCATAAACTCTAATTATGGTTTCAATTTCGCTACATTCTATATTATGTTCATTTAATAACATGGTTGTTGCTGTGATTGCTTCCTTTGCTTTGGTGTTATCGCTATGCTCCCAGTTGAAATTGCAAGGGTTTTTTAAGTAATTAGTGATTGATATCCCAATTTTTTCTAGAGGTTTTCTTATGTCTCTTGCTAATTTTCTTGCCGCGTCAGTACCTTTTATTCTTTGGGTATCTTTCTTAGGCCAAGGTGTAAGAAGGCTTCTTAGTTGCTCGTGAAGTTCTATTTGCTTATCACGTTGGTCTGGTGAGGTGTGTTCAATATCACGCATGATGGACTGTACATCCTCCCTATCTTTTAGATAGAGAGATTTTTGCTCATGGGCGGTTGTGACCGAGAAAGGAGAAAAAGCGAATCTGGCAGGTGCGCTATTTCGACGTTCTGTTCCATGACTACCTTGGGACGAATGCTTTTTGGGCAACAAAGGGTATGATTGTGATGTACTTCTATCCATGTTTTGTAAGCCTGCTTCCAGTAGGAGGTTAATCGTTTGTTAGATAGACAGAGTCTTTGTGTCTCTGTTCCATTTTTGGTGTATAGAATGACTAACAAAAGTTAGCGTGGTTTTCGGGCAGTCAATCTCTTATAACGATTCGAGGTGATGGTAGTCTGAAGCTATCTCTGGTTAGCGTTATCGAGACCATTTACCGCACCAGTCTGGATATCCAGGCCAGGTACAGTGAAACCTCCCTAGGAGGTCTGGCGATTTATGCAAAAACGCAGGAAGCTGCATATGTGAAAGCGGCTTAACCTTCAGGGAGATCATTCATTCTTTTCTATGTACCCCTGGCATATGATTCAACCATCACAAAATGAAGGGGTGACCTATAAGATATCGCTGGGATCATCGCCGATATAAAAGCGAACCTTATGCGTATATCCATCATCATCCTTGTCCTGTCTCTCTGCCATGGCTTGTTCGTAAGAGATAATCTGAAAAGCCTTGGCTGTGCCAGAAAACTCACCGGCATCTTCAATCACTTCATCAGGTAATGATGAAGTCCATTCCTTTATTGCAATATTTTCCTTTTTAAGCAGATGCTGACTATGAAAGGTTTGTTCATCACAGCACTCGCTAAATAAAATCACAAATTTCCCCTGATTTTCATGCCAGGCTTTATATAAATGAGTCAGATAGTGTCTAATCTCGCCAGAGGAACCTGTGACTCTGGCATGGGGTGGTGGTGCACAAATCAGTAGTACGGCGTTTTCTATTGATTCACGACGTGCGATTTCTTTAATAAAGTCGATAGCATCCATTTTTTCTACAGGAAAATAAACGCCTTCTCTTCTGGGGTGATTGTCGCAGGCCCGAACGCTGAGTTCACATTGGCTAAGGTGTGCTGCGGTATAACCTGTGCCTGCCATCGCTTCTACCACCGTTGTGGCGCCATTGCTGTGGATATACTCACCTAACAGCTCATAGCCTGTTCTCGATAGGGAAAAATAGATATGCATTCTACCCGAAATGATGGATTCCATATTGGAAGCCATTGTTACCAGGTTGGGATGGCGGTCATCGACCTCCTGGGGAATGGATGGGATCATTCTGTGCAGATAGTCCATGCCTGCAAAGGTGAGGGTTTGTTTCTTATACGTGATTAAAAGGTCCAGCGCTTTGCTTTGTTGTGTTGGCCTGATATTAAGATCACAAATCTGCCCGCGTAATAATTGTTGAATATTGCTGTATGCGGTTTGATAAAAGTCGTATGTCAAAATAAGGGCGTCAATAAAAGTGTACGTTTCTTGATTGAAAAACTGACAAATGTTTTGTGTTGCTTCAATAATCTCTCGGCACTTCTGGTTTTCCCGGGCGCGCCAGTCGAAATATGACGGTGCGTTGAGAAAGTTTTCTACAGGCATACAGACGGATATCACCTCGTTTTGAATGGTTTCTGTGAAGGTGGCCAATACTTCTCCCGGAAATTTACTATCTTCCAGTCTTATATCTAGTCGGCCGATTAGTCGTGATATCACTTTATGCAATTCATGTAATTGCTGATAGTACGCCTTGCTGTCTACAGGGATAGAGTTGATGGTTTCAGATAATTTTCTAATGTTTCTATTGTCTTTCAGGTAACCTGTTCTGGGTTTACATCGCGTTACTTCTTGTTTTTTTCTAAATGTGCATAGGGGTTCGCTTTGGGTCTCTTTTATACGTTTTTCTGATTGTTGTTCAGTCAGTGTTGCCAGGTCGTTAGGTAAGCTTTTTGAGCGATGCTGAAAGCGCTGTGTTTCATGTATTGTTGTCGGGAAGGGATGATGCGCAATTGCTTGAGTAGTAAACATATTTTATTTCCATTAAAACGGGTATTTTTTGTTTGACACTATTTTTGAGGCTTGTTTTTCTGCGTTTGTTGTTTGTTGTTTGTTGTTTGTTGTTTGTTGTTTGTTGTTTGTTGTTTGTTGTTTGTTGTTGTTTGTTGTTTGTTGTTTGTTGTTTGTTGTTTGTTGTTTGTTGTTTGTTGTTTGTTGTTTGTTGTTTGTTGTTTGTTGTTTGTTGTTTGTTGTTTGTTGTTTGTTGTTTAGAGTTGGCTGTATTGTCATATTTTATCGTGCTATTTGTTGCCTGAAGATGATCATGCGTGAATTATGTTATTTGTATACACCAGCTATGGCGGTTTTGATATCAGCAGAGAAACCCGTTGTATGCCATGCCCTGCCTGAAAAGATGAGTCGTGTTAGCTGGGGACAGAAACCAGTTTGAATGCTTTGGCCGTACCGGCATAAGCTCCCAGGTCAGTGATCAACTCATCCGGTACAGGGGAGAGCGGTTCAATAAAAATATCGTCCTGACGGAGTTTTTCAGCATCATACAGTTCGGTTTCAGCCGTACATTCACTGAAAATAATGACTGGACCGCCATTGTGTCCGTACCATTTCTGGAATGTTTCTGGCAGGTATTGAGCCATTGGAATCATATGAGGAATTTCATATTGCCCCGCTGCGTCGGGTACGTAGATTTCGGCATTCGGCGCCGGGGCTGCAATGAGTAGCGCGCACTGCCGCAAGGCGCTGTCATTCTCCGCAATGCTGTCAATGAAATCCTTTGCGTCCATTTCTGCGATCGCTGTAAAACGGCATGATAAAGTTGCTATATCACAGGCCTTGACCTGCATGCCCGTGTCCTCCAGGGCGCGGGCAAGGTAACCACTACCTGCCATGATTTCGACCACGGATTCGGCGCCAAGATATTGGATGAATTGTTGCAGATTGTTGCAGGCTGCTGTCGCCAAGGTGCAGTGAATCCTCAAGTGTGCATAGGTAAACTGGTTAAGGTTCCTGTGGATTAAAAGGAGATAGGGTTCGATGATTTCATTATCAGCAGATATTAGTGATGGCTTGCGGATGTGCCTGAAAGCGCGTAATTGTTTTTCTTTAAGATGAACACTCTGTTCATTATCCTCGTACGAATCGTATTTGACTTTAAGGCCGAGGATTTTGAGGATGTCTTCTGGATAGATGCTCTCTTCGCATATTGTTCCATAGAGAACAGTCCGGTATCGTGTATTGATGGCCTGTGCGTATTCGTACAATCTCAGTACGATTTCAATATCGCTGATTATTGTTTTCTGCAAGAGGAGCTGGTAACAGGTGGTGTCGATAAATTGCCTTAAATAATAGCCTTCGCTATTTATGTCTTTGTATTTAGTGAAAGGGTTTTCCAAGTAAAGATTAATGCCTTTTAATAATTTTTCCAGATGGGCGCGTATTTCGTTGTTGAAATAATCAAAAACATCATGGGGGAATCTGGATTTTTTTTGATTGATTGCTTCAAGGGGTTTGATTTCTTTCTTGAGTTCTTCGTGTATTTTTCGGTAGTGCTTAAACGTGATGACGCCTGCCGTTCGTAGCAGTGGCGGTATTTTTCTCTTTGAACGCGCTTCTTTTGGTATCAGATCGTCAAATTTTGCAATGTCTGAAATGCTTTCCTTTATTTTATCACGCTCAAACAGGTTGCGCCTTGCTGGATCAACCTTTCCGGGCTGTTCCTGAACTCTTTTGGGGCGGACTTTCCTTCTGGTGACAACAGTGTCCGGAATGGTTGAATCAGAGGGTTTGGTCACTACTGGCTGACTTTCAGTGTCTGAGCGTTTTTGAGGGGCTGTACGAACCTGGCTGGAAGTCGATAATCGGTCACCCGGTAATGATCCGGCTCTTACTGTTTGACTGCTTTTGGGGTCCATCCGTATTCCCTGCTTATTACTTGAATCACAATAACTCGGACTTTTGACTTCATCTGTTCTGAAAAATTCATGCTTTGTGGAAATAAAGCACTGGTTTTTGTCTAACCTTTAGTCTGAGCTACCTACTTATGTTTCCTGACGTGTCTGTCAGGGGCAAAGTTGCATTTTGAGAGGTCTAGATTACCTCGATCTTCCAGGCCTTGTGCCAAGGCTTCAATAATGTTCCATCAACCCCATGATTTGCCATTCTTGAAAGCTGCGATGACAGGTTTGGTAAGATGGGGAATCTGCCTGGCAAGTCGTGCCACTGAGCGTCTGTCCGTAAAATCCAGAGAATACCCTCAAGAACCTGTCTTGCGGGTTGCCTTGGTCTGCCATTGCCGTCTGGTTCAATGTTCTTTTCGGGGAAAGAGAGGAGTAAGGTGCTCCCACTGGGTATCAGTTAGCTCTTTCATGACTGGTACCGCTAATTACACATGAAAGAGTATGGTTATTTTTTAATCAGGGTTTTGAGATAACTTCTAGTTGTTCTTTTTTGTATTGTTAAAGTTTTTTCTGGTATTTTTTCTTTTGGGGCGGTTTATTCATGATGTTAGCAAGTAAACGGTTGTTTACAGGTCGCAAGCAAAAATAAAATATTATACTTGTGTTGTATTTTATTAAATGTCATCTGTTAACTCACACATGATTACAGTGCGTTGGTAGCCTAATTCTTCTATTAGTACATCCAGTGGTTGTTTTTGGAGTGGTACCATTTTTATTTTTTTCTCTCTTATCAATGCGGGAATACATAGTTCATCTTTTCCGCCCTCACTGACGATGAGGATAGGCCCGCCCCGTTTTATGTGCCACTGCTTAAATAAATAGGGTAGGTAACGACCGATTTCGGTTAACCCGTGTGGGCTTTCCTCGTTATCTTGGATGTATGGTGGGGGAGAAGCAATCAGTAAGACACAGTTTTTTAATTCTAATACACGGCTTTTTTCATTAATGTACTTTATTGCATCACATTGATCGACACAAAAGAGTTGCTTATCTTTATTGAATCGCTTTATGTCACAGGCATGAACGATCAAGCCATGACTGCTGAGCATTTTGGCGGTCAATCCTCGTCCAGCCATTACCTCTATAACATTTCTACAGGGGATTTTTTTTAAAGACTCTGCTAGTAATTGATATCCTTTTGGGGTTGCCTGAAAATAGATGTTCATACGTGAACCTAGGCATTTATCGATATGTTTGAGAAACTCTACTTGTTTTTCAGTCAATCGGTTTTTATTGACGATATCCCAGGTTTTTTTAAATCGTGCACTGCTACCGTATAAAGGTTGTGCATCATCTATGAGTTTTAGTTCCAAGTCTGGGTCTAGTTTTTTGGCAAGAAAATATGAATTGCAAGGTTCTGTAGGTACCTGATTTTCTGCAAGTGATATTATTCCATCTCTTGCCTTCTGATAAAAACTATATAGTTTTATGAGTGTTTTATGAAAAGTTTCGGTAGGGTGTTTTATTTGCGTTTCTGACAGTTCGCTAAGTAGATACTCGTTATCATCATCGGTTAAGTCTACGCTTTTTGAATTTTTTAGAAATTTTGCTGCTGGTGTACAAAAATCAAGTGCAGTTTTGCTGATACTGGATTTTAACTCTCTATAAATTTTAGGGTCCACTTTTTGTCTGTCAAGTTTTTTAGATGGTTCTAGTGTGCTAATAATTTCCACGAATAATGCATGATATTGAGGGCTGTTCATTTTGACTGTTTCGGCTTCAGTCAATATTCGTTGTTGATCCGGTGTAAAGTCATCTGTTTTGGCAACTGAATGAGCTTCTAAAGATATAGTCGGTAAGGTTTGTGGGGATGATAAGCGTGTTTGATGTAATGCCATTGAGCTTTCGTAGGGAAAACAACATTTCCGACCTACAAAGTCTAGTTTGGCTGGAACACTCTGACTACCACTGTTTTTTTTTAAATTACTTACAGTTTTTATGGGGATATCCTGCATTGATTTGGCTTTGTGAAGTACAGGCGCTTTCATGATTACTAATCTCCATGTAATAATTTATGATGAATTACTTTGATGACAAAAATTTTATTTGTTTCAATGTTGTTGTTGATATTGGCCTATCTGTTAGAAAAGTAGGTTTTTTGAGTGAGAGGAGGATATCTGTGTTAAAAAAATCGATTGATGTCGTATTTTATCGCTATATTTTGGTTTTTGCTGAGCGCTTTCGTCAGTGAGTCTTTATGTAGTGAAGGTGCTCTTACGGACTGTATGTTTTTGTAGGTGAATAGTTCATTCGTCAATGTGGCGTAGCGCTATATAGGTGGGTTAATGCTAATTAATCGTTCTAATGATTAAATCGGCATGGGGAGAGTGCTTGGATGTGTTCATCCTGAAATGCTTTGTCAGGGGTATCTTGTGTGATAAGTGCATTGGCCAGTTTAGAAATGGCTGGTGCTGCCTGAATACCGTATCCCCCTTGTCCTGCTAGCCAGAAGAATCCTTCTGCATCCGGTGCCAAGCCAACCACGGGTGTATTGTCGGGTGCAAATGCGCGAAGGCCTGCCCAGTTACCTTCTATACGCGATACAGGAAAATCCACAGCCTGCTCAAACCGGTGCAGGCCCTCTGCCAGCACTAAATCATCCACATAGGCATCCATAGGTTCAACGGGATCTTCGTCCGCGGGTGAAACCAGCAAACGACCGGTTTCAGGTTTACAGTACCAAGTATCATTGACATTTCCGAACAGGGGCCATTCGTTGACATTGTACGATGCAGGTTCTGGCAGTATGGCCATGCTGCGCCGTTTGGGCACAATGCCTACCGGTGGGACGCCGGCCATGCGGGCAACCGTGTCCGCCCAGGCGCCAGCGGCGTTCACCATCACGGGGGCTGTATAAGTATGATCGGTTGTTTCAAGCTGCCACAGATTGCGAGTACGTTCTATGGCAATAACCCGTTCACGGACTTTCAGTTTGGCACCTGATGCCTTGGCTATTCGCAACCAGCCCTGATGCAGTGTTGCCACATCAATATCCGCAGCAGAGGCTTCATAAGCTGCCATATGCACTGCTTCCGGTTGCAGTGCTGGAACTATTTCCAGGGCCTCTTCAGGGGATACCGCTCTCAATCTTTCAGCCTGTTGCATGAGTTCCAAAATATCGTTGCTGTTGTTTTTATCGGCTGTAAAGAGACATCCTCGCCGATGCAGAAGGGAATGGCTGCATAATGCTTCTGGTGGTTGTTCAAGGTAGGAACGGCTCATGCGTGTCAGCGCACGGATAGTGGCGTTGCCGTAGTTTTGGATAAGCACTGCCGCTGAACGCCCGGTTGAGTGATAACCGGGCAGGTCTTCTGCTTCCAGAATGATCAGATCACGCACACCCGCAAGCTGAGCAGCCAGTCCGGCACCCGCAATCCCGGCACCAATAATTATTATATCGGCGTGATACTTGGGCATTACCTGCTGATCCTGCACTGAGTATGAATGGCATTATTACAATAGTGTTTAATCGAAGTCGCTATATAAATAGAGCAGCATGGACATTGCTGCAACGAAAGTACACCACGCTTTCAACAATTGGCTGGGGTGAGTGGATAAATGGACTTTGATCGTCTGTCTGATCGTATTTCAACCTAGATTCTGCCAGGTATTGGCACTTTTATGCTGGGCATAATCGGGGGATGGAATATCGTACAAAATATGTTGTGTAAAACTGCCGGGATGATAGATAAAGTTGCTCCAAGTCTTCATGGAAGGCCGTGAAATCAGGCAGAAGGGATTGCCATGTTAAGCGCTGGTTCTATTGAGTAATACGCGATTCGGATCCGGGAATAGTTTGGTTCTGTGGATTTTGGATTGATACAGGGTTCACCGTTGCTACAGGTCAATCTTGTTTCATCGTTTCTGATGGTGTTTCTTCTGCCAAGGTATCAGACCATCAGAAATATCGCTCTCCAGTGTAGGGAACACGCTCCCAGACCCGCAATTAAGATCTTTGTGTTGTTATACGAGAGGACTTAGTTGTGATGTATGCTTTCATCTGCCACACCAGCCATTATCTCAACGAGCGCTGGGACTGCTTTGTCCTCCGTGTTGTTGGCGCCTTTCTTTTGTCAAAGCCATTTCGTTATTACAAGTACGATGTTCTGAATGACTGACGGCCTGATGGGTCAGGTATCGTTTATTTCGATCACTTCCGAGAAATCGTTGCCCGCGACATAAGCCTGTTCAAATCGGTATTTGTTTGACTTTGCCAGGTTAACGGATAGGTATTTGTCTGGTTTTTAATAACCGGCCTGTATTCAGGCAACGGCGGCTTTTTATCGGATTTTTTCTTGAACGGAACGCTAAACGTTTATTCCGCAGGTGTTCTTTGTCTTTTATTTAACAGGGTAGAGAGTTCTGTGAAAAATACCGTCAACATGTCCGAGATGAGCAGCTTTGAATACCGGGAGCGTATTGCTTCAGGCAATCCCATCATGATGATGCCTGTCGGCGCCATTGAGCAGCATGGGCCTCATATGTCGATGAACGTCGATGTGCTGTTGCCGACCGCCGTTTGTCAGCATGTGGCTGAGCACAACGGAGCGATTGTCGCCCCCCCCATCACCTATGGTTACAAGTCCCAGCAGCGTTCTGGCGGCGGCTATCACCTGACCGGCACCACCAGTCTGGACGGGGAAACCCTGACCCACATGGTGAAGGATATTATCAAGGAATTCGCCCGCCATGGTATTCGTCGTTTCTGCCTGTGCAACGGACATTTTGAAAACAACATGTTCCTGGTGGAAGGCACGGATCTCGCCCTGCGGGAGCTGCGCTGGGACGGTATTGATGATGTTAAGCTGGTCTTCCTGTCCTATTGGGATTTTGTCGATGAAGCCACCATTGCACGTATTTATCCGGAAGGCTTCCCCGGGTGGGATATTGAACACGGGGGTGTGCTGGAATCTTCCCTGATGCTGCATCTGTTTCCTGAACATATCCACATGGATCGGGTGATGGACCTGCCGCCGGCTGATCTTCCTAACTATGACGTTTTCCCCATCTGCCCTGAGCGGACACCGGCTTCCGGTTGCCTGTCTTCCGCCGCCAAGGCGACCGCAGAAAAAGGTCAGTTGCTGCTGAATGCCTGCGTTGAAGGTATTGCAGATGCACTGCGAAGGGAGTTCCCTGACGCCTGATGGCGGTGTACGGCGATCTCCGATCGTTTTTGTTCTGAGCGATGATTATCGGAATAAGCATAAGGCGCTGACAGGCATACGTTGCGCGAACTGCCCGCACGGGCGGGCAGTACACAGGCCAGGATCGGCAGGGGAACGTATTCCGATGATCATGTTGTGACCGGGACATCGGTCCGGTCTCTTCATGGGGATAGGATGTTATGAAGGCAAGTGATCATCTGCAAATCATCAACAGTCGGGTCAAGTGGTTCAGTGGGGGTATCGGCATTTTGCTACTGGCTGTTGTACTGACCATGGGGGCGGATGCCGCCAGGGTGATGGATGGCATCCGTACCTGGGTAACCGGCAACTTCACCTGGTACTTTGTTTTGATGGCTTCCGTCAGCCTGTTTTTCTGTATCTGGCTGGCTCTAGGGCCTTATGGCCGTGTCCGGCTTGGCGGTGCTGAAGCCAAGCCGGAATTCAGCACGTTCAGCTGGTACGCCATGCTGTTTTCCTGCGGGCAGGGCATAGGCCTGATTTTCTGGAGCGTGGCGGAACCGATCATGCTCTACAACGATCCCGTTATCGGCACACCGGGCAGTATCGACAACGCTTACAGCGGTACGGTCTGGGGCTATTTCCACTGGGCGGTCCATGCCTGGGCCGTTTACTGTGTGGTTGCCATCTGTCTTGCCTACTCCATCCATAACCGCCGCACACGATTGAGCTTCATCAGTACCGTCGAGGAGAGTCTGCCAAAGCGCGGTCGAACCGGCCTGTCGGTGCTGATTGAAGTGCTGGCCATACTGGCAACGGTGTTTGGTCTGTCAACGTCGTTTGGTTTCGCCGCCCAGCAGTTGAACGCTGGTCTTCAGTACAGTATGGGCACTCCCTATAACGCCCTGTTCCAGAGTGTGATCGTGGTCTGCCTTGGTGTCTTGGCGGCTATTTCACTCTACTTCGGTGTGAAGAAAGGCATGCAGTTGGTCAGCCAGATCAACATGTGGCTCAGTATTCTCCTGCTGGTTGCTATCCTGCTGTTGGGTCAGACTGTCTTCCTGATGGCCTTTTTTACCAACAGCTTTGGGCAATACCTCGGTGATATGTTCACCATGGGATTCCATAACGATGCCTTTGCCATCGTGAATGGTCTGACCAGCTGGACGAACAGCTGGGATGGCTGGTGGACGACGTTTATCTGGTGCTGGGTTTTCTCATTCTCACCGTTTGTCGGTGGTTTTATTGCCCGGATCTCCCGGGGGCGGACATTGCGTGAGTTTGTGTTCAGCGTTGTGGTGATTCCTTCCCTGCTGGTGTGTATCTGGATTGCCATCTTCGGCGGTACGGCGATTGCGCTGGATATGGAGAGTGGCGGCGCCATCTCGGCAGCTGTGGCGGAAAACACGTCCAGCGGTCTGTTTTCAACCATTGAAAATATGAATATCGGGTTGATTGGCACGCTCCTGTTGATTGTGGCAACCGTGCTGGTGGGTACTTATTACATCACGTCGCTGGATTCCGGCATTCATGCCCTGTCATCCCTCGTGGCCAGTGATGAGCGTGAGCCTCGTATTTACAGGCTGATGCTCTGTTTGCTGGTCAGCCTGATTGCCTTGACCCTGTTGTCCATTGGTGGGGTGACCGCACTGTCTTCAACCCAGACAGCAGCTATTGTCGGTGCCTTGCCGTTTTCCTTTGTGGTGGTGTTGATGGGGGTAAACCTGATTAAACGGCTTCAGCAGGATGCTGATGTGACCCAGCCAGAGAGCAAGCGTCGGAAACAACCGCTGATAGCGGCGCCTCGCTAATAAAAAACATCAGATAAGAACAATATCATCGCTTCCTGTCGTCCATAACCTGGACGACAGGCTTTTCAGGGGGGATTTGCCTGTTTCTGGTGAGTGATTGTCAGGGAGAAAATATGCAGTTATTGGCAGATTGGTTTGTTCGTTTCATAGGATGGGTTGTTAGCCACTTTACGGAATCGTTAATGGGGAGGGTTCGTCATATTACTCCCCATCACTCATCACCTAATGTTCAGGAAAAAGGTTCGCCACCTTTTCCGCCAACCACCCAAGCGCCATCCCGGGACAGGAGTATTTAGCCATGACCCGTTCTACAGGGGCTTGCCAGGGATTGTGGTCAAAGCTGATGGGTAAGCGGACAAGCAGTCCCTGTTCAAGCTCATGCTCTACCAGATGCAGGGGAACATAACTCCAGCCAAGCCCTTGTCGCGCTAACTCTCGTAACAGGTAAAACGTATTCGTCCACCAAATGTCTGTTGAAAGTGATGGAAAATAGGCCAGTCCTGAGCCACCAAAGCCTTTGACCAGGAGTTGCCGGTAATGTTGCAGGCAATCAACATCGACCTGTTTCTGTTTTGCCAAAGGATGTTCCGGGTTTGCCACAACAACAAAGGGGAGTGAACCCAGGTAGCAAGTAGCAACATTCGTGGGAATGCCGGTATCAGCAAACGTCAAACCTAACTGAGCTTTGCCATCGGCAACCATGGCATGGACATCGGGGCTGGCAACAGTATGAATATTTAAAGCGGTTGCAGGAAAATGATCAGCAAATTCTGTCAGTACCCGTGACATTGCCGGGATCATTAACGCTTCATCCACTGCCAGCATTAACTCGTCTTCGTGTCCTGCGGCCAGTGATTTGGCGGTTTTTTCCATATCATGGTCAAGCCTTAGCATCGCTTTTGCCAGCGGTAATAAACGACGGCCTTCTGCTGTGATGACAGGGGAACGGCCCGTTCTGGAAAAGAGTTCGTTGCCAAGATCGATCTCCAGGTTAGCCATGCCCTGACTAACGGCAGACTGCGCTTTTCCGAGTTTTCGTGCCGCTGCTGAGAAAGATCCCAGTTCGGCACTCAGTACAAACATCTGTAACTGCTCAAGGCTATACATATCGGTTTTTCTGATGGTTGCTAACTTTTATGTATCTGACTGAAAGATATTATCACCCATAAAACACGCTCGTCTTTTGAGTGAGTTAATATCTTTGAGCTAATTTATGACGACAAAAGAACGCATTTTCCATTCAGTCCTGTTTGAAATGATTGCCCTTGTGATCCTTATTCCTCTTGGTAGCGCAGTAACGGGGCAGGGAGTAGCCGCTATGGCAACAACGGTGGTGAGCCTGGCCGTCATTGCCATGGTGTGGAACTATCTGTTTAACCTGGCTTTTGACAAAGTGTTTGGGCAGGAACGTATTCACAGAGGCTTGGGGCTGCGAATTTTCCATGGTTTCAGCTTTGAGATGGGATTGGTGGTGTTTACTGTCCCGTTTTTGATGTGGCATTTACAGGCAGGTTTCTTGGAAGTACTGCTTCTTGATCTGGGCTTTATTATCTTTTTCCTGATCTATGCCATTATCTTTAATTGGAGCTACGATCAGATCCGGGCTTTCTGCCAGCGCCGCATGAAGACAGGTTTATCGATCCAGAGCCCGACGCATGGTTAACGCCATAGTCGGGCAAATAATGTGGATCATCTTTATCTATGGCAGTGGACCCTTTCCCAGGTCCTGCTCTCCCCGAACAGACGTCAAAGCCAAAGTAACGACATAAGGATCAGGCCATCACGTTGCTTCTGGTGGTGCGGTATGTGGCTTTCAATTTCCGATACAGTGCAGTGATACCAATACAGAACCAGCAGCATTGAATCAGGAATGAACCAATGTTGAATGATTCCGACAGGGATATCAGAAACAGGACAGAACCACCCAGGTTGAGAAACAGTGTGGAGTAATGGGTGGGCTTGATGATGTCTAGTTGTATCAGGAAATAAGCGCAGGTATGGAATATTGCTGCAACTACACCCGCCAGCGCGAAGAGATTGATGGTTTCCATGGTTTACGCAGTCCTCGTCTGCAATTTTTTGTACAGCCCTGCCAGACCAATGACAATCCAGACCAGCTGAATAACCAGAGAACCAAGGTTAAAGCCATCGTACAGCGAGATAAGGACCAGGAAGGCGCCACCGAGATTCAGTGATAGCGTGACAATATGCTCGGCCGCATAAATTTCGAGCTGGATCAGAAAATAGGCGCCGACAATGGCAATAGCGCCCAGTATGCCGCAGACAAAAAACAGATTTATCGTTTCCATATTTCCCCCTGTCCATAACCCTGGTCATGGATGTTGATTATGATTGGAACGAAAACCGCTAGTGTTGATGTCAGCCTATACCTGTCCATCCAGCCGACATCCGGTGATTGCGGTCAATGGCAGGTCAGCGACGCTGTAGGTGCGTCGCTGACGGTGTCGAGGTCTTACTGTTGCTGTTTCTTCAGGGCGCGCTCGTGGAAGATGAATCCGATGCTGTTCATCAGTACCTGGGCGGCAAGGATTGAGGTCACACCGGCCGGGTCATAAGCCGGTGCCACTTCAACCAGGTCCATACCCACAATATTGCCCTTGCGGGTCAGCCCCTTGATGATTTCGAGGACTTCGTAGTATTGGAAACCACCATGGCTCGGTGTGCCGGTACCCGGTGCGATGGAGGGGCAGAAGCAGTCAATATCCAGGGTGATGTAGTACTGATCGCGATCCGGAATACGGGACAGGACTTCCGCAGTACCCATTTCACGCACCTGGCGAACAGACATGATGTCAGAGCCGGCGGCGCGGGCATCATCGTAGTCCGAGCGGCTGGAGGAAGAAACGTTACGAATACCCATCTGGGTCATGCCGGAGATATGGCTGGATTCAGAGGCGCGACGCAGCGGGTTACCGTGACCATAACGGACACCGTGGCGCTCATTCACGAAGTCCAGGTGCGCATCAAAGTGAATGACGTGGATCGGGCCTCGACCTTCGAACGCCGCCAGGCAGGGGTAGTTTATGGAATGGTCGCCACCCAGGACGATCGGCATGGCACCCTGTTCCAGAATCTTTTTCACCGCAGCCTTGGTGTTGGCGTGGCTCTTGTTCATGTCGGTATGCACGATGTCGGCATCACCGACGTCAACCATGCGCACTTCTTCCTGGGTCAGGTACAGGGTGTCGTCTTCGTGGTCGTAGGCGCCGCCATGGCCAAAGGAGAACAGGGTGGAGGCTTCACGGATGGAACGAGGCCCGAAACGGGCGCCGCTCCGCCACTGGGTACCCATGTCATTGGGAACGCCGAGGATGGCGACGTCAGCATCAATGTTATCCCAGTCCAGGCAGACGGGCGCCTTGGCGAAGGTGCAGTGTCCAACAAAAGGCAGGTTCAGGCGACCGCTATCGTAAGCATTCTCTGACATGTGAATTCCCTCGTGATGAAGCAGACTGTTCTTGGGTCTGTAGTCTGTTGGTGGGGATTCTAGGGAGCGCGTCAGTACGGTTACATAGCCGGTATTGGAAGCTTATATCGGGATTCTTGATGTAATCGGGAAAGCATTGCTGGAGAGGAACGTCCCTGTTCCGTACCGAGTCAATCAGGCTGATGCCAGTAGTGGAATTCTGTCTTTTTCCAGGTATTGGTTCAGCTGCTTCGTGACCTGCTCCGGCTTGATGGCACGCAGGCAGGCATTGTCGTGACAGCCGGTTTTACGGTGGTTGGCGGCGCTGACACAGGGGGAACAGGCCAGTCCCGCGTAAATGGGCGTGGAATCACCAAGAGCCCGATAGAGTTCAGGCGTTTCAGGCCCGAAGATGACAAAGGTCTTCAGTGGTGTTACGGAAGCAAAATGGGCTGGGCCGGAATCATTGGTCAACATGACGCATGACTGGTAATACAGTGGCACCAGTTCACTGAAGGCGAAGACACCGGCTGAATTGAGGCAGCGATCGTCCCCCACGCTTTGTTTCAGTAATTCGGCGCCGGCTCGTTCTGCCGGTGCGCCAGTGATAACGACGAGAATGTCGTCATGTTGCGCCAGTAACTGGCGTATGACGTCTGCATAAGATTTGGCAGACCATCGTCGCTGGGGGAGCAGCTCACTGGCATTGGGGTTGATCAGTACCAGGCGGTGATGGTCTGACTGATAATGTTCATAGAGTCCCTTGAGTTTGTCGCTTACCTTGTCCATCTGCGATGGCGTGCATCTGGCGCGAGCGAGCGCAATATCGCGCTCGTGATAGTGGCTGGGGCAGTAAGGCTGGCCCGCCCGATCCGCTAACAGGGTGTCAATCAGCGCCATGAAGTTGCGGGAAATATGCTGATGCGGATTGTAGCGCACGGGATGGGTCAGCATTTTGCCCCGGTACAGCCCTTCGTCGTGGCAGGCGTCGAAGCCGCAGCGGCGGCTGGCGCCACTAAAGCGTGACAGCAGGGCGGTAAAACGGGAAAAAAGCTCCAGATCAACGACAGTGTCTATCTGTTTACGTCGACACCAGAACATGAATTTCACCACATCCACGGCGAGGTGGACGAGGTTGTCGCTGCGCAGTGTGACAATGTTGTCTTCCGGAATGGTTCGGAGCAGGTCCAAGCTCGCCTTGTTGCTGTCGAAGATAGCAAAGTGCAGATTGGCCTTACCGTTATCCCGCATACGGCGTAAGGCCGGATCGGCAAGGATGGCGCTACCCATTTCCGAAAGCTCAATAAACAGCACATTCTTCAGTGTCTGTTCCCTGTTTCGGTGAAATACAGACACGATGGCAAAGAAAATCCGGCTCAGGAAACAGAGCGGAATGCCGGCGTAGCGGTCAATAAACCGCATGGTATCAACTTTCATGCAGGACTCGTCTCAGGCTTGTCGTTGAAAATAAAGCGGCAGGCGATGGTGAAGTTGAACAGCATGCCGGCCAGCACGCCGGCAACCAGCGCCAGCCGGGTGTACTGGGCGAAGAAGGGAACGTTTGTCGTCAGCAGCCAGAAGGTGCCCCAATTAGGGACAAAGCTGATCAGGCACATCGCCAGGTATTTCAGCCATTGAGGGGCACGGTCTGAACGACGACGATCGTTGAAGGTAAAGGTGCGGTTCATCAGCCAGTTCCAGCTGGCAGAAACCCAGTAGGCGCAGCCACGGGCGACCAGTGGAGGTGTTCCCGCGACAAAGGCCAGCAGGCTATAAACAGTCATGTCCACCACGAACCCGGTGCAACCCACCAGACCAAAGCGGAACAGGCGGTGAATCAAGGCCAGCGGTGTCTCATAGCGCTGTTGCAGGGCACATAGACGACGCTTGATAGCAGGCTGGTGTTGACGCCATGTGTTGAGTCCGTCTGAGGCCAGGGCCGCCAGCAATAAGGCTGCAAGGCCGTATTGGATCTGGAGTATGCCTGTGTAGTTCTCTGTGCCATTGCGCAGTGTCAGCAGGCTGATGGCGCAAACCACCATCAGTAACCGTGTCAGCAGGGCAATGACAGGGGCTGGCTGAGAAGGTCTGTTCTGGCAAAGTGCAAGCGCAAGGGTTCCGCAAACTGTGCCCAGCACCATGCCGGCGAGCATGTCGGCGGGCCAGTGAACACCAGCGGCAATGCGTGAGAGACCTGCCAGTATGGCCAGTGCGGCCACACTGCTTGCCAGAAACAGATTGTCGCGAAAATGCCGACAGAGAATCGTGGCCAGCAAAAAGACCGTGGTGGTATGACCGGAAGGGAAACTGCCATTATGAAACGCCTCACCAATCAGGTGAAAACTGCCGGTTTCCAGTACGGCTGGGGGGCGATCCACACCGAAGTGGCTTTTCAGCAGCCGTACCAGGATGGCGATCATCACGCTGGCCAGCAGCACGGCGCGCATTTTGTCAGGCTGGTGGCGAAGCAGCAGTGCCGCTATGGCAAAGGCGAAAAAACCGTCGCCCAGGTTGGTGATACCTGCCCAGAATGCCGGTGGTAGCAAGGTTGCTTGATAGTTGATCAGAAAAAACAGTGCCGTGTTTTCTGCCGGATGAACCTGCAACCAGGCCGAGGCCATGCAAAGAAGGATCAGTACCAGTGCAAGCGAACCGGTCAGTGGCGCAGTGAGTCGAATAGCAGACGGGGGATGAACAAGTGTCGATGTTGTCATTCTCAGGCGTTCTCTGATCAAGGCGTCCCTGACGTTTCATTGAGTGGTCTGACGCCATGCTAATCAGTGAGGTGTGAGAAAAATGTGAATCGGGGAATGACACCCGCTGCCCGGCTGCAGAGCGCTACAGGACGGCGGGTCAGGTCTGTGGTATTGCTGGTTCAGTGATTAGGCTGGCAGCGGTAGAACCGGAAGTGGTTGATCAGGGTTGTGTCCATCCTGGCCTGATAACTGGACGTCCATGTACAGACCTGCCCGGAGAGTTTTTCAATCTGCTGTGCCGGCTGTTTTTCGTTGACACGAATCAAAATGCCGGGCCGGTTGTTCTGTGGTTTTCCAAACCAGAGGTCGAACTGCGAAGTCCGGCGACTGATCACTTGAGCGGGGGCAGGGCGGGCATACCAGGCGATACGACTGGCATGGGACCAGTTCGTGACCAGCAGTACCGGCTCATGGTCGTCCACAGGCAGCTGCTCAAGCAGGGCTTGAGCACGGCTGGCAGCTTCCTTCCAGCCAATCAGGTCCTTGACGGCTACCTTGCTGATGGTCATCTGGTTCATGGTGGCGACCATCAGGACAACGATAAAGCCCGTGACGACCAGCGAATATAAACCACACAGTTCCGTCATCAGATACATGCGTTTGTTAGGCCAGTTAAGGCATAACCAATAGGCCACGAGTGGCGTCAATAGCGCCCAGCCAACCAGTGACCAGTGAGGCAGTGATTGGTTATTGCCGGTTGCGAGGAGAACTGTTAACAGAACGGGCAAGGCGGTCGTCAATAGCAGTGTTTTGATGACCTTGTCGACAACAAGACGATAACTGACTATGGCACCAATCAACATTAACGGACCGTAGCAGACGATCTGAATCACAACCCCTCGCAGGAAAGCGCCAAGACGCCAACTGTCGCCAGTCGCGTGGTTGAACTGGTAGTTGAAGGAAATCCATTCATGCTGGAAATTCCAGTAGATCACCGGTGTGATCAGTAGCAGGGCAATCAATGCGGCAAGCCAGAGCCCGGATTGCCGGAGCCAGTACCAGCGCTTGTTCAATGTCATGAATATCAGCAGGCCAACCGGCAGGAGGATAGCGGTGTACTTGGTCAGCCCCGCAAGGCCGAGGATGACGCCCAGCAGAAGCCAATCCCGTGTTCGGTTTGTCCGATGAATCGCCCACAGTCTGTCAGCATACAAAAGGGTCAGTATGAGTAGCGGCCATTCCGGCACCAGGCCGAAACTCAACAGCTGGACGATCGGCATACTGTGAAACAGGATCAGGGCGATTAATGGCAGCCATTGAAAGGCTGGAAACAGCCGGCTGCTCAGGCGATAGGTCAGCAACCCGGCCAAAGCCTGCAGCAGCATTGGCCATAATCTAAGCACCAGTTCGGTGTCGCCCAGTTGCAGCGCCAGCCACTGCATCCAGCCTGTCAGTGGTGGGTGATCAAAATAGCTCCAGTCAGGAAGCAGTCCGTAAAGGGCGTAATGCGCTTCATCGACACCCAGCGATAGTCCGGGGGCAATCAGCAGGTGAATGCCCAGAATGACCAGCGTGATGAACGCGGCGATTCCTGAGGGCTTTATATACGTCTTCTTTAGCATGTGTGTCTGGTGTTTTTTATGACTCAGGAAACCGTGTTTTTGGTATCAGTATTTCTGGTCAGATTAACTCGATCATGGGCTCGATCAGACCGGCGGCCTGTGACAGGTGCACGGCTGAAATCACCGGGATGTACACAAACCAGGCGCTGGCATCCCTGAGTGCCTTATTCAAAACTGTTGGTTTGATGCTGATTTCCTGAGGTGCCTGGTAGAGCGACAGTCTGGGAACAAAGCTCGGTGTGCGGTTACGGTAATCGGCGTAGCGTTGCCCAAATTTACGGTACAGGGAACGTTCTTCATGTCGGATCTGGGGGATGTGACTGAGGCAGAACATCAGCAGCATAAAGGCTGTCAGCAACAGGCTGCCGGTCATCAGGCCGATGCCGCATACGCCACAGAGTGAAAAGAAATACAGCGGGTTGCGACACAGGGAAAACGGTCCGTAATCGACGACGGTTTTATTCTTGAGGCCAGCAATAAACGTCATGGTGTAGAATCGCCCCATGGCGCCGATGATGATCAGGCCAAAACCGCTCCAGAAGAGTATGCGCATCAGAACAGGATCATGAAACAGTGCCGGACGACTGAACAGTACCAACAGAACCATCAACCCGAAACCGGCCCGGGCAAGCCGCAGGCGACGACGGGACTGGCCAATTTTTTCAGACATAGGTATAACCCTCCGTGAGTGAGCCGTTGAGAATGGCGGTATCAGGCTAACGAACGGCGTGTCCAAAAAATGTGGCTGAGCCGTTTTGCGACACCGGCGGCAAAGACCGGAAAGGGTTAAGAACGTTACAGGTATTCAGGAATGCGCCTGCTGTTGATTGAAGACAACCGCGATATTGCCGGTGTGATATTTGACTATTTTGAAGCGCTCGGTCATGCCATGGATTATACGGCTGACGGCAACCAGGGGCTGGCCCTGGCCACAGAAAACCCCTATGACCTGGTGATTCTCGATATCATGCTGCCCGGGCGGGATGGTTACAGTGTCTGCCGGGCATTGCGGGAACGGCAGGTGGATACCCCCATATTGATGTTGACTGCGCGGGATACCACCGATGATACGCTGCAGGGGTTTGGTGAAGGGGCGGATGATTACCTGGTTAAGCCCTTTGACCTGAAAGTGCTGCAGGCGCGTATTGAAGCGATAGTCCGTCGCCGCTCCGGGGGAGCCTTCGCAAAGCAGTTGTCGTTTGATGCGCTGACGCTGGATCTTGGCAGTCATGCTGTCGAGAGACAGGGACACAAGGTTTCACTGAACCCAACCTGTTTCAAACTACTGAAAGTCTTGATGCAAAAGGCACCCGAGCTGGTCACGCGGGAGGAACTGGTTTATTCCGTCTGGAAGGATGAGCCGCCGGATGGCGATTCACTGCGAAACCATATCTACCAGCTCCGTAATCTCATCGACCGCCCGTTTGCTTCCGCGATGTTGGTGACGGTGCCCAAAACCGGCTACCGGTTGCAACCGGCCCGTGAACCGCAGGAAGGGGAATCGACCTGATGATGTCGTTCAAACGACAAATTGCGACCCGCTTTTCGATATTGGCTGTGGTTGTCATCGCAACCTATTACGTCATTTTTCAGGCCACGTTGCACTGGACAGAGGATGCAGTCTCCAGCCGTCGCCTGGCACTGCTCAGTGACTATGCCGTGGAACGTTATGGCCATGGTGAAACCGGCATGCTGAAACTGAACCAGTTTGCCGTTGCTTACGACAACTACTTTTTACTGCCGGAAACGATCATGGGGCTGATCACCCCGGAATGGCGAGGCACAGAGGATTTTGTCTGGAATGGTAGTCGTGAGATCGTCATTCTGGCTGAGACGGTCACGATCCATGGTCGTGAACAACCACTGTACCTGGTTGAAGATACGACGAATATCACGTTGTCTGATGAGATGGAGCTGTTACTTGAAATCGGGTTTTTGGTGATTTCGGTGCTGATGTTAACGGTTGTGTGTCTTGTTGTGATTCGGATGGCGGGTCGCCTGAGTGCTCCCCTGCACTACCTGGCGCACGAGCTTGACCAGGCGGATGCCGGGAGCCTGGCGCCATTGAACGGCATGCCGGCAACAACCTCAGAGATCTATCGATTGACCGAGGCGCTAAACGGCTATCGACGACGGATTCGCAAGGGGATTGAGCGGGAGCGTGCTTTCAGCCGTTATGTCAGCCATGAGCTGCGTACGCCGATTACAGTGGCGCGGGGCGTGGCAACACTGTTGGGGCTTTCCTCTGACCGGACATTCCTCGACAAACAGCAGGCACGCCTTGAGAAAGCCTGCCAAAACATGACGGACATTACGGAGACTCTGTTGGCACTGGTTCGAGTCGAGAGTGCTACGGTGCAGGGCGAGAGTGTGCTGGATCACGCCTTTTTCGAAGAGTTGATTGAAGACAGCCGGCAGTTACTGGATAACAAGCCCGTCGAAGTGGCTATTGAGGTGGAGAATAGCCTGACTGTGCCGGCACCTGAAACCGTGATGCGGATGCTGGCAGGTAACCTGATAAGAAATGCGTTCAGTTATACGGAGGTGGGGCAGGTAACACTGTCTTTATCCCGTCGCCAGTTGACCATTACGGATACGGGCATCGGGCTTGATGTGAAGCCGGAACAGCATGAAGGGCATGGTCTCGGGCTGGTGATGGTCAGGGACATTTGCCGCAAATACCACTGGTCTTTTGCATTGGAAAACCGGGCGGATAATCAGGGCTGTCAGGCAAACGTCGTTTTTAGCCCTGAGCACGTGTCATGACATTTTCCTCACAATAGCAATTTTAGAGTAGCGGTTCGGATCAATCACTGGACCGTCTCATGCTGTCTAGAATTTGCTGCTTTTTCCTTCTCTTTTTCACATGGCCGGGTGTATCGGCATCGGAACCCGCTGACTTATTGCTGGTCGGCAGCCTCAAGACTAACAGGGCGTTGACGGTCGTTGCAGAAGTCGCGGGCGTTGTTGAATCCTGGGGATTTGATTGGGGAGAACAGACGCAGCCTGATCAGCCGCTGCTCCAGATCAAGGACGACGACTACCGTATTCAGCACGACGAATCGAAAGCAGCCCTGGCTCAGGCCAGGGCTGACCTGTCCGCTAAAAAAGCCCGCTATGAGCGTTACCGTCGACTGGTGGATACTCACAGCCTTGCCAGGGATGAACTGGACAGTGCAGAAGCCGACTATCTGAAAAGTGAAGCCCAGTTCAGGCTTCAGGCGCTGGCGGTTGAACAGGCCCGCCTGAATCTTGAGCGAACCCGTATCAACACCAAAGCGGGTTACTGGGTGGCGGAGCGGCTGATGGAGCAGGGCGACTGGGTACAGAAAGGGCAGGCGCTCTACCGTCTGGAGCAAATAGATACCCTGCGGGCCGTTGTATACGTGACGGAAGAGGAACTCCACCGGATTCGGCCAGGCGATCATTCGGTGATTACCACGTTGTCATTGCCCGGCGAATCATTTGCCGGGACGGTGCTGCGTGCCGGTATCAAACCGGACGCCTCAACACACAGTTATCCCGTAGAGATTCTGGTAGAAAACCCTGAAAGACGTCTGGTGGCGGGTTTTACCATTGATGCCCGGATCATGCAGGAGTGATACAGATGGAACCATTCCTGCGTTTTTTTGCTGAAAAGAAATTCTTTGCCTCCATGATGTTGGCACTGGTCTGTGTATTGGGTGTGATGGCGCTGTTCCATCTCAGGCTTCAGGAGTACCCCGCCTCGGCGCAGGGTGAGACCAGTATTACCACCCATTATCCCGGTGCTTCAGCCCACGAGATTGAGCTGGAAATTACCAATCGACTCGAGAAGGAACTCAAGACCGTACAGGGACTCAAGTATTTTGAGTCCAGCTCCAGTGACGGGCTGTCAGTGATTGATATCCGTATCCGTGATGGTGAGAACCTGCAAACGGTCAACCAGGATATCCGTGAAGCCATTGACCGGGTGACGGATCTTCCGGCGGATCTTGACCAGGCGCCTTTGGTTGAGGCGGAAAACCTGGCCATGTTTGAGATTCTCACATTCGGTGTTGCGGGTGAGATGCCTTTTCCTGAATTGCGTGAGTACGCCCGCCAGCTGGAAAAGCAGATCCGGAGTATTCCGGGTGTCGGAAAGATTGAAACGGCTGCTTTACCGAACCGGGAGTTCATCGTGGCGATTGATCCGACCCGACTGGATCGGTATGCCATCACGGCCTTTGATGTCGTTGATGCCATTGCCAAACGGAATATTTCCACCAGTGGCGGACAGGTCACGGCCTGGCAGCAGGACAGGAACCTGGTTACGTTATCCCAGGTTCAAAGCCCGGATGAGCTGGCAGAGACCATCATCAAGGTGCTGTCTGGCGGTGCACTGGTGCGTCTGGCGGATGTTGCCCGGGTGTATGACGGTTTTGAGCGTGAAACAGAGCGAGTCACGATGAACGGTTTGCCCGCCATTGGGTTTACCGTTTTCAAGACGGAAGCGGGCGATATCATGGAATCGGTAGCGGCGATCCGGACATTGCTCAAGGCAGAAGAGCGGCGGAGTCATGGGCAGCTGAGTTTTCCTGTCACGCTGGACCTGTCCGAAGAAGTCGGCAACCGGTTTTCCGTGGTTGGAACCAACGGTCTTATCGGGATGGTGCTGGTTCTGGCGGTGCTGGCATTGTGTGTTCAGCGTCGTCTGGCGCCGTGGATTGCCACGTCATTGCCGTTTTGTGTATTCGGCACGCTGTTTGCCCTTCTGGTGTTTGGCTTCTCCCTCGACAGTATCACCTTGTCGGCCATCATGCTGGTGATCGGGATCATTGTGGATGATTCCATCGTGGTTTCAGAGAGCATTGACCAGCAGTACCGACAGGGACTGCCGCCTGTGCAGGCGGCTGTTCAGGGATATCGGGAGGTCTTTCGCCCCTTGATGGCCAGTCTGCTGACCACGCTGCTGGTATTCCTGCCGATGCTGTTTATTCCCGGGGATATGGGATCGGCCTATGTCGTCATGCCCCTGACGATCATCATGGCGCTTTTTTTCTCGCTGGTGGATGTGTCGCTGTTACTGCCCGCGCATCTGGCCTCGGCACTGTCCCGTGTCCGTCAATCATCTTCGTCGGATGGTTCGCATTGGTTTGATGTGCTGAGAGAGCGGTATCAACAACTGTTAACGAAGGTTTTACGCTACCGCTACCCCGTCGTTGGTCTGGCAGTTGTACTGTTGGTGGCAACGTTCTTTATGAGTTACCGATGGCTAAAGGTGGATTTTTTCCCCACTGAAGCGGCCCGATATATCGAACTCAGTCTGGAAGTTGCTGATGGTACAACCCTCGATGACGCGTGGCGTGTGGGTAAAGAACTGGAAGCGTTGATTGCGGCTGTGCCCGAAGTGGAGCGCTACCACATACAACATCAGTCGCCAGAAAGCACCGGGCTGATCATTCTCAGTCCCAGCGAAGATCGAACCCTGTCTGCGGATGAAATTGCTGAATCACTGGAGGAGGCTGCCCGGGCTTTGCCCCTGGCGACGCATGTGCAATTTAAAGTGGATGGCGGAGGGCCGCCACCCGGCGACCCGATTGATTTTCGGGTATTCGGTAGCAGTGATGCGCACCGTGTTGCCATGGCGCAGGACCTGAAAGCCTGGCTTTCAGACCAGCCGGGTGTGTTGGAGGTGGAACTGGGCGATGATAATCGTCGTCCGCAGTTACAGGTGGTGCCGGATTATGATTGGCTGGCCCGCCTTCAGTTATCTGTTGAAACCCTGACGCGGACAATGGCGCTGGCCTTTGAGGGCGAAGAGGCCTCGACCAGCTGGATCGGGGATGAAGAGGTCAAGCTGCGAGTCTGGCTGGATACCCCGTTTCGTCAACAGAATTATTTGCGGGATCTGGATATTCCATTAAATGATGGACGGCAAGTGCCACTGAAGCAGGTGGCAACAATCCAGTCGGTAGAGGCACCCAGGGAGATTACCCACTGGAATGGTGATCGCAGTAGCCTGGTTACCGGCGATATTGACGATGACCGGCAGAATGCGAATATGCTCTCCAGCAACACCCTGGCCTATTATGAGACGCTGACAGAACGTTATCCCGGCATTCGGGTCGAGGCAGGTGGGGAAGCCGAGCAAACGGCAGAAGCCATGGGGGGACTGATCAGTGCCTTTGCCGTGGCGATGCTGGTGATCTGGGTGGTGGTCGCTTTGCTGTTTGGTTCCCTGGTGCAGCCGCTTCTTGTGATGGCTGTCATCCCCTTTGCCATTGGTTCTGCATTGCTGGCGCTGATACTCCATAATGCACCGATGTCGTTTCTTGGGGGTATCGGTATTCTGGGGTTATGCGGTGTCGTAGTGAATAATGCCCTGGTCATGGTTGACCGGATTAATCGTTTGCGTACAGGGGCGAACCGTGTAGAACAGGCCCTGGTTCAAGCCGCAGGAAGTCGCCTGAGGCCGATCCTGTTGACCACCATTACAACGGTTGCCGGTCTGTTACCGTTGGCCTATGGGCTGGGAGGTTCGGATGTTTATATGGGGCCAATGGCGCTGACCCTGGGGTACGGTCTGTTGTTTACGATGCCCGTTGTGCTTTTCGTTTTACCCTGTTGTTACCGGGTGGGTGCTGATGTTGCGGAGCACGTGTACCGGTGATGTTCTTTGCTGTTTATTAGAGTAGGTCGTTCATCACTATGATAATGGGAAGGCTTATCGTGGCGCTGGAATGATTCCAGCAGCATCCATGCTTCTGAGTGTTCCTGGTTAGGCGGTTGTGATGGTGAAAAAATACTGTTTTGTTCTGTGTTGCTTACTTGTTTCTACCACTACGGTAGCAGGTAACTCGGTAGCAGTGACTTATTTACCTGTGGCAGGTAAAGCGGAAAACCAGATCAAGCAGGAGATAGAACAATCGCGGTTGGTTCAGGATGTCATCACCCTGATACGTGAGCGATTCCGTTTGTCATCACCGTTAACAATACAGTTTGGTGGCGATGATGATCCTTCGTATGACACTGAGTCCCATACCATCCTTATTCCCTACCACTTTTTCTCTGAAGCTCAGGAGCGATTTACTGAGACCGGTTCTTCAGAAGCGGACATTACCCCACAGGCTGCTGCACTGGATGTTCTGGCTCATACACTGCTGCATGAATTTGGTCATGCCATTATCAGTATGAATAAGCTCCCTGTGGTGGGGAAAGAGGAGGATGCGGCTGACAGCCTTGCAACCCTGTTGCTGATAGAGGGCTTTGAAAATGGTCAGGATATTGCGCTGAGTGCGGCCGATATGTTTGCACTGGAAAGCGAAGATTACGATACGTTTGAAGAACCTGACTTCTGGGATGAGCACAGTCTTGATGCCCAGCGCTATTACACGACGCTCTGCCACATCTATGGCAGCAGTCCAGAGAAGTACGCCTATTTGATGGAGGAAGCTGAGATCGATCAGGATCGTCGGGATCTCTGTATTGATGAATATGACGCCATGTCTGCCAGCTGGAAGGTGTTACTGGCGCCTTTTCTGCCGGGTTCCGGGAAAGTGCATGCCATCAAATAGGGCAATGAGCATAACGACAGACTCAGGCCTAAAATTTAGTTGCCGGCTGATATAATGCCGACCTTTTGAAATCCTGCGAGTTCTCTATTCATGTCTTCAGACAGTTTTGATCAGCGTTTCGGCGGAACCCGTCGTCTGTATGGCGCTGAGGCGACCGAGCGGCTGCGTTGTGCCCATATCTGTGTGATCGGCATTGGTGGTGTCGGTTCCTGGGCGGCGGAAGCACTGGCCCGGTCAGCGGTTGGGGAGATTACCCTGATTGATCTGGATGATATCTGTGTCACCAATACTAATCGCCAGATTCATGCCTTGGCTAATACCATTGGCCAGGACAAAACAGAAGTGATGGCCGAACGTATCCGGCAGATTAATCCTGAATGTGTTGTTCATACTGTGGATGATTTCGTGACCCCGGAGAATGTCGGAGAATTGATCGACAAGCGTTTTGACTACGTGCTGGATGCCATCGATAACTTCCGTGCCAAGGCCGCGCTGATTGCCCACTGTAAGCGGAACAAGATCAAGATCATTACCACCGGTGGCGCGGGTGGTCAGGTCGATCCGCTGAAAATCCAGGTGGCGGACCTGACCAAAACCATTCAGGATCCATTGTCACGCAAGGTGAAGGATCAGCTGCGCCGTTTTCACAACTTCTCCAAAAATCCGAAGCGGCGCTTTGCTGTTGAATGCGTCTTTTCCACGGAAGCCGCCCGTTATCCCCAGCCGGACGGTTCCGTCTGCCAGACAAAGCCGGATGCCGCGGGCTCCATGAAAATGGACTGCGCCAGTGGTTTTGGCGCCGCTACTGTTGTAACAGCGACGTTTGGTTTTGTCGCTGTTGCCCGGATCATTGAAAAGCTAACCACAGTGGCCAAATAAGGCGCTAACGGTAACGATGGGCTGTCAGCTGGATTTCTTTCACGATAGCCCGAATACCGTTGCCTCTGGATGGACTCAGGTGATGCATGAGTCCCAGCTGGTCAAAGCACGCTTCCATGTCGAAGTTCTCAATCGCCTCGGGTGTTCGCCCATTCAATGCTGACAGAATCAGGGTGATCAGTCCGCGGACAATACGGGCATCACTGTCGATGGCGAAATAGAGACGCATGGTCGTTTCATCGTAATAGTGATGCAGCCAGACGGTACTTTCACAGCCGTGGAGACGGTTTTCTTCCTGCTTCATGGCTTCGGGTAACGCGGGCAGTTTTTTCCCCAGCAGCATGATGTGACGATAACGCTCCTGCCAGCCCCGCAATCCCTGAAGCGCTTCAATCACGCTGCCCGTATCGCTGACCTGGGGGGATTCACAGGTAAAGGCATCCGGAATTGTCGCTGCTGTGACATGTTGTGCGGTTTCTGTCGTGAATGACAGACTGTCTTTTTGCAGGGCAGCTACTGCGTCAACGAAAGTCTGGATTTCTGCCTCGGTGTTATAAAGGGCAATGGATGCCCTGACGGTGCCTGACAGGTTCAGAACAGACATCAGTGGCATGGTGCAATGGTGGCCCGTGCGAACTGCAATGCCCTGTTGATCCAGCAGCGTCCCGATATCCTGGTTATGCAGCCCTTCCATCACAAACGAAATGACAGACGTTTTCTGTGGCGCCGTACCGATGATCTGAAGGCCGGGTATGGCATTCAGGCCTTCTGTCGCCTGTTCCAGCAGAGATTTCTCATGCGTCTGAATCTGGCCGTGGTCACACTGATCAAGAAAATCAATGGCCGCAGCCAGTCCAAGGGCGCCAACGACATTGGGCGTACCGGCCTCAAACCGGAAGGGCGGTGAATTGAAGGTGGTACCCTCAAAACTGACGCGTTCGATCATTTCCCCACCAGTCTGCCAGGGCGGCATGGCCTGCAGCAGGTCACGCTTGCCATACAGGACGCCGATACCGGTGGGGCCGTAGACCTTGTGACCGGAGAATACATAAAAATCACAGTCCAGCGACTGGACATCCACGGGAAAATGGGCGACAGCCTGGGAGCCATCAATCAATACACGGGCACCGATGGTATGCGCTTCCCTGATAATGTCGGGAACGGGGTTAACGGTGCCAATAGCGTTGGAGACCTGGCAGAGGCTGACCAGACGTGTCTGAGGCCCGAGCAACTGCCGGAAGGCCTCCATGTCCAGTTCACCACTGGCATGGATAGGAATCACTTTCAGGCTGGCGCCGGTGAACCGGCAGACCTGCTGCCAGGGCACAATATTCGCGTGATGTTCCATGGCTGAAACCAGGATTTCATCACCGGCTTTTAACGTGCTGAGTCCCCAGCTGTGCGCCACCAGGTTGATGGCCTCTGTTGCGCCCCGGGTCCAGATGATTTCATCGGTATGGCCGGCGTTGAGGAAGCGGCGTACCGTATCCCGGGCATCCTCAAAGGCATGGGTTGCCCTGGCACTCAGAAAGTGAGAGGCCCGGTGGACATTCGCGTTGGCTTCGCGGTAATAATCGTTGACCGCATTGATGACAGAATCAGGCTTCTGGGTAGTGGCGGCATTATCCAGGTAGATCAGGGGATAACCGTTGGCGCGTTGCCGGAGAATGGGGAATTCGGCGCGTAGCTCAGTGAGTTCTCGCATGGAAGATCATTGACCATGTACGTGGCGGATACGTGAAAGCCCAACAGTTTACCATGGAACCCGTTGTTGAACCCGGCAGACGGACGACACCTGCACAGGAACCGGTTATGCTTGGATAAACGATCAATTTCAGCCTGTGGACAGACACGGTATGGCGCCTGCTATGGATTATCGCAACAAAATCACAACGGAACGGCTACGCCCCAGCTCGGTCTCGGATGTCCGGGATGTTGTCGAGGAAACGGAGAGCAACCGTGGGCGTATCATCCAGTCCTCGGCGATTCGTCGCCTGCAGCAGAAAACCCAGGTTTACCCGCTGGAAACCAATGCTGCGGTTCGCAGCCGTCTGACCCACTCACTGGAAGTGCAGCAAACCGGGCGTTTTATTGCACGTCGGATATTGGCCGCATTCCGAGAACAGGGGCAGCTCAGTGCACTGGGGCTGGAAGGCATCGAAACGGCATTTGTAAACCTGGTTGAGATGTCCTGCCTGATGCACGACGTGGGTAATCCGCCATTCGGGCATTTCGGGGAAGCCGCCATCAACGACTGGATGAAAAAGCATGCCGGACCTTGCTATCAGAAAGCATCCAGCGGCGCTGAAACCAGCACACTGTTCAATGAGGTTCTGTTACCGGATGTCTGCCTGTTTGAAGGGAATGCCCAAGGGGTTCGTATCATAGCAACCCTTCAGGAATTGAACCTGACCTGTTCCCAGATCGCAGCCCTGATCAAATATACCCGGCCCGCCTATCAGCCCAAGGATAAAAAGGGATTTGGCTTTGATTATCTCAACCGTAAGCCGGGTTATTACTATGCAGAAGAACCCCTGATCCAGCATATCTGGCAGCACCTCGGTATTGCAGAAGGGCACCGTTATCCACTGACGTATATCATGGAGGCTGCGGATGATATTTCTTACTGCATTGCTGATCTGGAAGATGCCGTGGATAAAGGCATCCTGACGCTGAGTACACTCCGTAGTTTCCTTGAGGAAGAGTGGACAGAACGGTGTCATGGGCAAAGTCAGTATCTGCCGGATATCATCGAGGATGCCATGACAGCGGATATCACCGCGCATGGTTTCATCACCCGTTTCCGTACCCGATTGGTGAATGACCTGGCCGCGTATGCGGCGCAGCGGTATATCGAGTGTCATGACCAGATCTACGCTGGCAGCCTGAATGAACCCCTTATCGATGGCGGTTCGGAACAGCATCTGGCGTTGGTAACCCTGAAGCAGGTAGCCCGGAAACATGTCTTCAGTAGCAAGGAAGTAGAAACCCCTGAATTGCGGGGCTATTCCGCGCTTAAAGGACTTCTGGAAATCTACCGTCCACTGCTGGAAATCAGCGCCGATGATATTGCCGCGATGGTACGTAAGGAGCACAGTCCCTACTTTATTTCACAGCGATTGTTCCATCGACTGCCCAGGCGGCATGTGGAAGCCTACTTGAGACGTACAACTGAGCTGGCTGAAAGCACCAGCAGTTCCCAGGAAAAGCAGGAGCTGGAATGGTATTGCCGCATGAGACTACTGATTGATTACCTCAGTGGTATGACGGATGACTTTGTTTTGCGTGAGTTTCAGTGCCTTTCCGCCATCTAACCCCATTTTTGCTATAGCCAAAAGATCATTGGTTCTTTTGTAATATCTGTTGGCCAGTTGGTGTATTGATGACGAATTTACAATGTCTTTCATCATACACCGGCTGGTTGGACGTATAATTTCAAACAATCGTAAACGACAGTTTTGCTTTTTATTGGTCAGCTGTCGTTTGATATGTGGTGTTCAGGGTAAACACTCTGATTATGGGTCAACCTGTTTGTCCGGAGATGGAGTATAAGCCGTGGGTAGCAGGAAAATAGGCATTGCGCTGGGATCAGGGTCTGCCAGGGGCTGGGCGCATATCGGTGTACTCAAGGGGTTGCGTACACTGGGTATCGAACCTGAAGTGGTGGCGGGGTGTTCCGCCGGTTCGCTGGTGGGCGCTGCTTATGCCTGTGGTTATCTGGATGAATTCGAAGATTGGGTCTGTTCACTGCACTGGCGTGATGTCATGGGGCTGGTGGATGTGACGCTGTCTGGTGGCTTGGTGCGCGGCGATAAAATGCTACAGTTTTTCCGTGAAAACGACCGGGATGCATTGATTGAGGATGTTGAACGGCCGTATGCGGCGGTGGCAACCAACATGGAAACCGGACAGGAAATCTGGCTTCGTGAAGGTTCTATCCTGGAAGCGGTGCGTGCATCCTGTACATTTCCCGGCTTGTTTACGCCCGTATTGCGAGAGGGCGCCTGGATGCTGGATGGTGGCCTGGTGAACCCGGTTCCCGTCTCTCTCTGCCGTGCGATGGGAGCGGATATTGTAATCGCGGTGGATCTGAATACGCATCTGGTTCGTCCAAGACCCCGGCGACAGGAAGAGATAGAACCTTCTGCCTGGCGTGAAAAACTGAGTGGTCTGATCGGGCCGCAGAAGCCCCGCCAGGAAGCGCCGGGTATTATGGAAGTGATGGCAACGTCAATTCATATTATGCAGGATCGTATCACCCGGAGCCGTATGGCTGGGGATCCTCCGGATATTCTGTTAACCCCCCAGTTGGCGGAATATGGCATGTTTGACTTCAGTCGTTCGGTAGAAGCGATAGCGGAAGGTGAGGCAGTTGTACTGGCCGCAGCCGAAAGAATACGCAGACTGGCAGGTATTGAGACTGCCGAGCCTGCGGAAGTCGCAGAACCGGCTTTGCCTGAATAGCCAACGATAACGGGAAGCCGGTCAAATAATCAGTTCAGTATTCATGATATTCTGCAGCAAGCCATGAGCGCTGGCATACCAAAATAATAACAAGTCTGTGTTAAAAAGGAGTTTTACCATGTCTTTCCGATGGCTGGTGCCGTTTCTGCTGTTGTTTCAAGGCTCGTTTGTCTGGGGAGTAACTCAGGATGATGTCTATGCCATGAAACGTCATGTGTTTCATATCGTCAGTGCATTTCACATTATTACCTTGGAAGCCGGCGATCAGCCGGCCATAGATCGCCTGGATCAGAAACTTGAAGATGCCGAAGCACTTCTCGAAACCTTGGTGGTGAAAGACGAAGCCGTACTTGCAGAGGATATGCAAGCGTTGAATGCGCTTTGGTCACGTTTCAAAGAGCATGCACTGGCTAATGATATTCAGGACAACGGTTATACCAATGCCTATGCCATAGTTGATATCAACCGCAGCCGTGACGATATGATTGCAGTGCTGGATGGTATTGAAAGCAAAGTACTGGCTCAGCACGAGGATGAACCGTTACGTATTCGCTTGCTACAGCTCAGTGTGGAAATGGAACAGCTGACGATGGCTTACCTCTTGTTGTCTACCATGGTCGGAGGGGCTGAGGGCATCTATACCGGCGATGACAGTGTCGAATCTACCGACGCTATGGCTGCGGCCTTTGGTCAGCGTCTGCGTACATTAATCGAACAAGCCCGGAATTCAGACACGATTGGTTATGAAGAAGTGGAAAAGGCGGGTAAGTTCTGGCGCTATATTGAACCATCTATGATCAATTTTAATACGAACAGTGTTCCAACCATTGTAGCGATGTATAACGACAGGATTGTAAGCAATCTACTGGGTGCAGCATTATTGCACTAAACCGCCCTTAAAGCGGTGAAGACTCAGCGACTACTGTCTTTCTTTTCGGTGTGATGCTTGGTCTGCAGCAAACAGGCTTCTTGAAGCTGTAGATAAAGCATCATTCGAGAACCTCTTCTCCTCAATGGCTGCCCCTTCTCTATGAAAACGTGTTTCCAGAAGCTGCTCAAATCGATGAATTTGCTCTTCCAGCCTGTCCAGAAGGAAGTCATCTTCTGACAGGTTGGGTACGGGAAGTTGCTTCATACAAACAATCATGCCCTTTACTTTTCCTAGGTGGTAAGCGTAGAACGGTATCGGTAAATACGCATGCGGTGAGTAATATTGTTTCGTGATACCGAATGGTCTGTTTGATAGTAAAAAACACATGACGTGTTGTACGCAGCTTTCGCGGCATGTTGTACCATGGGCCAGAAAACAAGATGCAGGCCTTGCGGGCCGGGTCAAGGATTAGCTGTTCATGATCATAATTACTAACCGTAATTGTCTTCACGAGGAAGACGATCCCTGTCAGCGTTTTGGTGCCGAATTCAATACGCTCGGATCCGATGAGTTGAGAGTGGCAATTGCTGACTGTCAGGACGCACAGGGATGGTCCCTGGATATCCTTGATGACACCTGCTTATTGAATGGCAATCCCGTTCCTGCCAGCGAATATGCGTTTCGTTATCTTCAGCAGCGCATGAAGCAGCATCAGCGTAATTGTCTGTTTTATGTGCATGGTTTTAATAATGATTTTGCTGATGTACTGACAACGGGGCATGAGCTGGAATCGCTCTATGATGTTGAAGTGGTCGCCTTCAGCTGGCCCGCGAATGGACGACAGGCGTTTGCTGGGCGAGCGGGCGGTGTTGCTTCCTACCTGAGTGACAAGCGGGAAGCGAGTCAGTCCGTGGTGGCGCTGGATCGGGTGCTGGAAAAACTGCGCTGGTACCTGGATCGTTATAACAGTGATGATGATATTTGCAATATGCGCCTGAATATTCTGTTCCACAGCATGGGAAATTACCTGTTCAAGTGCTTGTTTAAATCCGGTGTTTTTCAGGGCGAAACCTCTGTTTTTGACAATGTGATTCTTTGCCAGGCAGATGTGAATAATGTGGATCATGAACTGTGGGTTGATCGCATCGCCTTCCGGCGAAGGCTCTATATCACCATTAACGAAAATGATTACGCGCTGGGTGCTTCCAGAATGAAGTTCGGGGAGCGCCAGCTGGCCCGGCTTGGCCATTTCAGTACTAACCTGGTTGCCAGAAACGCCTGTTATATCGATCTTACGGAAGCGGATCAGGTGGGTATGTCGCACTCGCCGTTTGATCATGCGACGGCGTGTCAGAACCCAAAACTGCAGCAACTCTTTTGGTCGTTATTTAATGGCGAATCTGTAGAAAAACGGCTGACGTTTAACAGCCATTGTCGATCCTATGAACTATAGCGATTGGATTACGGTTTCAGGCGTTGATAACGGATGGTAAAACGACTGACACCGATGGCCCTTGGTGGCGTAATCGTTACGCTGAGTCGGTCGCCGTCGAGTTTTAGCTGGATGGCTTCGGTTCCTTTCAAATCCTGGCGATCCAGAAGATTTAGCAGCAACAGCAGAGTGAAATCTTCCATATAGGGGTTGCGCCCCCGCTGGAACACAAATCGGCCTTCTTTGCCTGCGTTTCCTTCATCCAGAGAGAGACGTCCTTCTGCATGGTAGGTGCTTTCCCTGCCCACGCCTTGGTTGGTGCTGTAGGCGTTACCTGCGAGGGTTACGTTGGTATCCGATATGGTCAGGGTTTCATCGACCTTTTCCGGAAAGTTGTATTCTGCCGGAATGTCTTCGAAGAACGTGAGCACTTTAAGCGCCAGCTCCTGTTGGGTCGGTGTGCTGCCGGTGCGCTTCCAGGAACCCTGGATTGCCTGCAGCCATTCTTCCGCTGTTAGCGATCGGGATGCTGTTTTGACCGCTTGTGATTGGCTGACCGGCTTGTCGGTAAAGTGAATGACTCCGTTACTGTCTTTCCAGCGATAGACTTCGCTGTGAGCGAAAGGGCTGAGCAAGATAGATAACAAAACCAACCATGGCAGCTGTCGTACTGTCATGGTTGGTGTGCGATGTATCTGGTTGAAAAAGATCATTACATTAACTCATGTACTGATTTTCAGAACCGGATATCAATGACGGTGCATCAGGTAAGGGTCCAGCGCCGCGCCGCGGAATTGCTCCAGCTTTTCACGGTGGTGCATGGCAGGCTTGGTGCGATGCACTTCGACCTCTGCACGACGGTTCTGGGCACGTCCTTCGCGGGTGCTGTTACTGGTCACCGGCGAGCTTTCACCTTTGCCTTCGACCTTGATGGATGCAGACATCACGCCTTTGCTGACCAGATAGTCACGTACGGCATTGGCACGCTTGACGGACAGGCTCTGGTTGTAAGTGGAAGCGCCGATGTTGCAGGTGTGGCCGGCAATACGGATTTCGGTGTTAGGACCTACCATGTCAGCAACCTTGTCCAGGGCTTTCTTGTCATTGCTGCCCAGGCGATGAGAGTCGAAGTTGAACATGATTTTGGTATGGTCTGTCACCATTGACTTGGCCATGTGATGGCTGTCGTCTTTGTCGCCAGACTTATCGCTGTCGCCCGCCATGGCACAGCCAGCGCCACCGACAAGTGCGCCGGCTGCAAGCCCAATACCGGCAGTAGCTGCACTTTGGGCTGCTCCACCCAAGCCCCATAGCATACCGCCGGCCAGAGAGCATTTCGTCCAGTTGGCATTGCCATTTTGAGAGCCGGTTGTTGCACAACCTGAGGTGATAAGAACCAGGGCGAATAACCCAATCATTCTTAATTTACTTTGGATCATTGCAAACATCTCCTTCCTTGGATCAGTTACTTACTACGTTATCCAGTAACGAACCCGATCTGAGTGGCCCTGCTGTTGGATACACGGGAGCCGAGGCTTAAAAGCGGGTTGTATCAACGAAGAGTATAGGGGACTGAAAAGCCCAGATTCGGACTTTGGTACTGAAAATAAAGGAAAGGTTGGAGATTTGACGCCCGCCGATGTGCTACGGCGGGTATCAACAGGGGAGTGTCATATCCGGGACACGGTTTGATTACTGTTCCGTGACTTCAGTCGACATAGAGATCCTGGAACAGATTATCTGCCTGGGACGGATCACAGGCATATGGGCTGAAATCAGTGACGCCACGCTCCCTGAGCAGGTCTTCGTCCAGCAGGGTTTGGCCAGTCAGGGCCAGCGCTTGGGTTGAGAGAATCTCATAACCGGCATCGGCCATGATGGCAGGTTTACGGCTGCGGCGCATGATGGCATCGCCTCCGGTTTTTTCCACCGCAGCAGTGGCGATAGACGTTCGGGGCCACAGGGCGTTAACGGCGATGCCGTAACGACGGAACTCACCCGCCATCCCCAGGGTCAGCAGACTCATGCCGTATTTGGTGACGGTATAGGGAATATACGGCGTCAGCCATTTCTCATTCAGGTTGATCGCTGGTGACAGGTTCAGGATGTGGCCATTGTCCGACTTTTTCAGCCAGGGCAACGCGGCCTGTGAGCAGAGAAATACCGCCCGGGTATTGATCTGATGGATCAGGTCAAACTTTTTGATCGGTGTATGTTCCAGAGAGGTCAGGCTGATGGCGCCCGCATTATTGACGAGCGCATCAATGCCACCGAAGCGATTGGCCGCTTCCTGAACCATGCCTTTGACCTGGATCTCATCGCGAACATCCACCTGGATCGGAAGCGCCTGTCCCCCGGCCGCTTCTACCTCCTCCGCTACCGTATGAATCGTGCCGGGCAGGGTTGGGTGCGGATCTGCTGATTTAGCGGCAATCACGATATTAGCGCCATCCCGGGCACAACGCAGCGCCAGTTCCCGGCCAATGCCACGGCTCGCGCCCGTGATGATGATGGTCTTGTTCGTCATGGACATTCTGGTTGCTCCGTCAGGGTCATGTGGACAGGTCTGTTTTTAAACAGGCTGTTATTTCAGAATCAGTTTCAGCGCCATCTCGGTCAGGTCGCTGAGCGTCAGCGCACCGCTTTCCTTGTACCAGTACGTTGTCCAGTACAGGCTGCCGCTCAGAAAACGACGCAGGACAAAAGGTTCTATCCCGGGCTTCAGGTGCTCAGTGGCGCCGTTAAATTCTGTCAGCCAGAGCTGTTCATACGCTTCCCGAATATGTAGCAGTTTCTGCTGGTTTTCGGGGGACAGTGATCGCCACTCGTAAACCAGCACCGCCAGCGCATGGCCGTTTTCGCCCTGGATGGATTCCAGTTCACAGCGGATCATGGCGCGCAGTCGTGCTACCGGTGTGTCGATCTCAGCCAGTGCTGATTCCATACGAGCCAGCAGGCTGTTAACACTTTCTTCCATCACCGCGCCGAGGATATCGTCCTTGGTTTTGAAATGGTGAAAGATGCTGCCGGAAAGAATACCCACCGCATTGGCGATATCTCGAACCGTGGTGCGGTCATAGCCCTTGGTCCGAAACAGCTCGGCAGCCGCCTGCAGCAGTTTGCCGCGGGCGCTGTCCGGATCGGTCAGAGTCGTCGTACGTTGTTCCATTATCAGTAGTCCATGGTCAGGCGGCGGTGTCCGGTTCGATCGTAGCCAGCAATTGACGGCTGCGGACCTGTTCACCGGATGCCACGTCCAGCGAGCAGAGGATGCCGTTACAATCGGCTTTTAAGGGGTGCTCCATTTTCATGGCTTCCAGCACCATAATGGTTTGGCCTCGGCTGACGTTCTCGCCTGCCTCGACCAGTACATCGACAATCAGCCCGTCCATACTGGCTTTGATCCGTCCGTCGCCGGCCTGACCTGAGCTGCTTGCTGGCATCAGGGTGCGGTCGTGGAAGGTATAGTCACCCGCTGCCGTTGAAAGATACAGCGTGTCAGCCTGTTTGCTGCAGGTGACAGTTTCCCTGATGCCATCAATGATGAGTGAGGTGGTGTGGTTCCGGGTTTCCAGCATCGCAATGATGAACTGCTCATCGTTGATGTTTACCTGGTACTGCTCGTCCTCTCGGATGAGGGTGACGAGCGTTTCATTGTCATCACAGGCCAGCGTACAGCATCGGCTGGATGCATCGGTGCTGCGCCAACCGTCCAGCGAATGTACCCTAGAGCTATGTGTCTGCATGAGAACAGCGGCTATCGCCAGCTGTTGTGTTGAAGGGGACTGCCTGTTCTCTGCTACCGTATCGCCATACTGTTCAAGAAATGCCGTGGTTGCCTCGCCACTGATAAAAACCGGGTGGGATAAAATCGCGGCTAACCAGCTACGGTTATTCTTGAGTCCTGCCAGTACGGTATCTTCAACGGCGCACACCAGACGACGTCGGGCTTCTTCGCGATCCTGTCCCCAGGCGATGACCTTCGCGAGCATTGGATCATAATGAGGAGTTACGGCGCCTCCCGTCTCGATACCCGCATCGGTTCGGACGCCTGGGGCATCGGCCGGTTCCCAGCAATGGATGACGCCTGCCTGGGGCATAAAGTTATTGGCAGGGTCTTCTGCATACAGTCGAACTTCAATGGCGTGACCCTTCAGGGCAATGTCGTCCTGCAGTAGAGGCAGTGGCTTGCCTGCCGCGATGTCGAGCTGCCAGGCGACCAGATCGGTCCCGGTAATCAACTCAGTGACCGGATGTTCCACCTGCAGCCGGGTGTTCATTTCGAGGAAGTAAAAGTGGCCGTCCTGGTCCAGCAGGAATTCCACAGTGCCGGCGCCTATATAGTTACAGGTTCTGGCTGCCAGAACTGCCGCTTCGCCCATACGTTGTCTCAGGGTTGAATCAACGGCCGGAGAGGGGGCTTCTTCGACGACTTTCTGGTGTCGGCGCTGAATGGAGCAATCCCGTTCACCGAGGTAGACAGTATTGCCCTGCTGGTCTGCAAAGATTTGAATTTCCACATGGCGAGGCTGGAGAATGGCCTTTTCAAGAATCAGCTGGCCGTTGCCAAAGGCGTTTTCGGCTTCACTGCGGGCGCGTTCCAGGGACTCTACTAATGTGCTTTCGTCATGGACTAAACGCATGCCACGGCCACCACCACCGGCTGATGCCTTGATCATCAGGGGAAAGCCAATTGCCATGGCGGCCTTCTGGAGGCTGTCATTATCCTGCTCATTGCCTTCATAGCCGGGAATGCAGGGGACACCTGCCGCCTGCATGGCGACTTTTGATTGTCGTTTACAACCCATTAACTCAATAGCGTCAGGACGTGGACCAATAAAGACCAAACCTGCCTCTACGCAGGCTTGGGCAAATTCGGCATTTTCAGACAGAAAACCATAGCCGGGATGTACGGCGTCAGCGCCAGTGCGTTTGGCAGCATCGAGGATCTTGTCGCCGCGGAGGTAGGATTCCCCGACGGCCGCCTGACCAATACAAACCGCCTGATCCGCCATGGTGACATGCGGCGAATCGCTGTCAGCCTCGCTGTAGACGGCTACCGTTCGATAACCAAGGGCTTTGGCGGTACGCATGACACGTACCGCAATCTCGCCCCGGTTGGCGACCAGTATTTTAGTGAATATGGTCATGCTTCACTCTCCCGTTCAGTCGCCCACGCGGGTTTGCGTTTTTGCATAAACGCTGTCGTTCCTTCGACGCCTTCCTCGCCCTGAATTGCATCAGAAAAGGCTTTGGCGGCATCGTCCAGCAACTCGCCAATGCCAGTCTTGCCAACCGCAAGCATTAACTGTTTGGTGACAGCATTGGCGTCTGGTGCGCATCGCTTGATGCGTGACAGGGTCTTTGCCAGGGCTTTCTCCAGCGTCTCTGTTGAGGGGTATACGCTATGGGCAATGCCGAGTGCGGCTGCTTCGTCTCCACCTAATGATTCACCCAACAGGGCCAGACGACGTGCCTGGGTCAGGCCGATACGTTTGACGACAAATGGCGCAATCTGTGCGGGTGGAATCCCCAACGATGTTTCTGGCAGGGCAAATCGGGCCTCACTGTGCGTCAGAGCGACATCGGAGATACAGGCCAGTCCAAAGCCTCCTCCCATAACCGTGCCTTCGAGGACACAGACAATCACCTGAGGGGCTTGTTCGGCCATTTCCAGTAGTTGGCCAAAACACCGGTTCAGTGCGAAGAAAGGATCACTGTCGTCTTTGCCCAGGCGTGCGCGGGCATTGGCCATATCACGGATATCTCCGCCTGCGCAGAAATGGCCGCCGCTGCCCCTCAGTACGATGGCGCGCAGGGCTTTATCTGTTCTGGCAGCATCCAGTACAGACATTAATTCCTGCACCATGGCAAGACTCAGGGCATTACGGACTTCAGGGCGGTTGAAGGTCACGAACAGCGCATGGTCACGCTGCTCAAGCTGCAGGTATTCGCAGACCGGTAACGTCATGGCCATTCTCCTCTCAACCTTTCTTCTTGCCCGGAAGGGTGCCCATGAGCTTGCAGATGATACCCAGCATGATCTCATCGGCACCGCCGCCAATGGACGTCAGACGCATATCCCTGTAGGCACGGTTGATCTGGCTTTCAAACATGTAACCCATGCCGCCCCAGAACTGGAGGCAGCCGTCGGGTATCTCCCGACACAGACGTCCGGCCTTGAGCTTGGCCATGCTGGCCAGTTGTGTGACGTCTTTGCCATTGATATAGGTTTCTGTCGCCTGGTAGACCAGCGCGCGCAGGGATTCGACCTCGGTCTGCATCTCGGCAAGACGGAAATGGATATATTGATTGTCGATCAGAGGCTGACCGAACGTACGACGCTCGCGGCAATACTCAATAGTGTCGTTGATGCACATCTCCAGCCCCTTGATGGCCATGGAGGCACCGAACAGCCGTTCTTCCTGAAACTGCAGCATCTGCATCATAAAGCCCATGCCCTCGGCACCTATCCGGTAGCGCTGGGGGACGCGGACATCATCAAAAAAGATCTGGGCAGTATCCGAGCTGCGCATGCCCAGCTTGTTGAGCTTGTCAGAGAAGGTAATGCCGGGGGTATTGGTTGGTACGATGATCAGGGATTTATTCTTGTGAACCTTGTCGTCAGACGTGTTGGCCAGCAGACAGATGTAGTCAGCCTGTGTGGCGTTGGTAATCCACATCTTGGTGCCATTGATGACATAGTCGTCACCGTCCTTGCGTGCCCAGGTTTTAAGGCCGGCCACATCGGATCCAGCACCGGGCTCGCTCACGGCAATACAGGCGACCTGTTCACCACGGATGGCTGGCGCCAGGAATTCTTCTTTCAGGTCATCCGTCGCAAAGCGGGCCAGCGCTGGTGTCGCCATGTCTGTCTGGACGCCAATGGCCAACGCGACACCACCGGCACGGCTCAGGCCGAGTTCTTCGGCAAGCACCATCTGGTAGCTGTAGTCCAGTCCCATACCGCCCCAGGCTTCCGGTTTGGCAATGCCCAGCAGGCCGAGTTTACCCAGCTTGCCGAATAGTTCATGGGCCGGAAAGATGCCTTCTTTTTCCCAGGTTTCCGCGTTAGGGTTGATCTCGTTATCAACAAACGCTTTGACGGTGCGTCGAAGTTCTTCATGTTCCGCAGTAAATTTCATTGTCCTGTCCTGCCTTGATGTTGTTCTTGTTGACCTGACTGCCTGACTTAAAAGCGGCTGATGCCAAAACTGTTGCTATTGAGTGTCCGTTGTCGGCTTGCGCGACAGATGTCCAGCACATAGGCCAGCACCTTGCGGGTATCCCGGGGATCAATCAGCCCGTCGTCCCACAGGCGGGCCGTACAGGCCAGTGCAGTGGATCCCTGGGTCAGCTGGTCTGCCGTTTTGTTTTCCATCATGTCCAGCATGGCGGGATCCGCCGGTTGTCCGCTACGGGCCATTTTCGCTTCCATGACTATGCGCAGTACTTTGCCGGCCTGTTGGGCGCCCATCACGGCGGTAGTGCTGTTAGGCCAGGCAAAAATGAAGTCAGGCTCAAAGCCTCGGCCGCACATGGCATAGTTACCGGCACCATAGGAGCCGCCAATGACCAAGCTGATTTTGGGTACACGGACATTGGCAACAGCCTGGATCATCTTGGCGCCGTGCTTGATGATGCCGTTATGCTCAACTTCGGTGCCGACCATGAACCCCGTCGTATTGTGAAGAAACAGAATCGGTATGTTGGCCTGGTCGCATAACTGGATGAACTGGGCGGCTTTGGTCGCACCCGCCGGTGTGATGGGGCCATTGTTACCTATCAGCCCACAGGTGTGTCCTTCAATCGTGAGATGACCACAAACGGTTTGCTGGTCATAGTCATGCTTGAAAGGGAGGAATTCGGAGTCGTCACCAATCCGAGCAACAACCTCAGCCACATCATAGGGCGTTTTGGGATCGGCCGGAATGATACCCATCAGCTCGTCAACGGAGTATCTCGGCGGTCTGACGGGGTGGTTACTTTCCACGTGTGCAGGAGCATTCCATGGCAACAGGGCCATAATCTCACGGGCAATGCGGATGGCATCCTGGTCATTTTCTGCCAGGTACTCACCGGTTCCGGCTGACTGGGTATGCATTTCTGCGCCCCCCAGTTCTTCATCCGTTGCAATCTCTCCGGTTGCCGCTTTGAGCAGTGGCGGACCGGCAAGGTACATAGTGGCCTGTTTGCGAACCATCACCACGTAATCAGATAGTGCCGGTTGATAGGCTCCACCGGCGGTCGCACTGCCATGGACAACAGTGACTTGGGGAATGCCGACAGCAGACATACGTGCTTGGTTGTAGAAACCTCTGCCACCAGGGGCGAAAGTTTCTGTCGCATGATTCAGGTCTGCACCGCCGCTCTGGGCCAGGGTTACGGTCGGGAGTTTCTGTTGCAGGGCAATCTGTTGCAGGCGCAGACGTTTCTCCAGACCAATGGGGGTGATGGTGCCGCCTTTGACCGCAAAATTATCCACCACCACCATGCAGCGAACACCGGAGACATAACCGATACCCGCGATGCAGCCACCACCGGCACTGCTGCCGTCGCGGTCGCCATACATTTTATAGCCAGCCAGTGTCGACAGTTCCAGAAAGGGACTCCCGGGATCCAGCAGCAGATTCAGTCTTTCCCGTGGGAGTAGCTGGCCCCGCTGTGCATATTTTTCCTTTTTCTCCAGCGCTTTTTGATTGGGCAGGGCTTCCAGGGCGCGAAAGGCATTAACATGGGCTTCCATCGCTTCCTGGTTGTTATGAAAGGCCTGGGAGGATGGCTGTAGGGTGGATTCAATAGCCGGCATTAGTCGTCCTCGCTGGTGGTCAGTACATCCGGTGTTTCGGCCCGATGGAAACCATTAAAGGGCGTGTTGTTTCTCGCATTCGCCTGCATCGGCCAGAGGCTGGTACCCAGCGGAGCGCCACCATCCACACGAATCGTTTCGCCATTGATAAACGCGCCGGCATCGCTGAGCAGGAAGCAAATGGCTGCACTGATTTCAGATTCTGTGGCCAGTCGCTTGAGTGGCACACTGTCTTTCAGTTTCGGGATAATGGCTTTGACCGGACCTTCATAGGTATCAAGTCCGCTGGAGGCAACCCAGCCCGGGGCAACGGCGTTAACCCGTACCCCATTGGGACCCCATTCGAAAGCGGCGGTTTTCGTCAGGTTCACCATGCCGGCGCGGGCGGCGCCAGAGTGTCCCATGCCGGGCATACCGTTCCAGTTATCGGCAGTGATATTGACGATGGCGCCACCCGTTTTTTTCATGCTCTGGTTATAGACTTCCCGGGCCATGAGAAAGCCACCGGTCAGGTTGGTACTGACAACGGCATCAAAGCCTTTCTGGCTGATCGCTTCCAAGGGGGAGGGGTACTGGCCACCGGCATTGTTGACCAGTCCATGAATGGAGCCGCATTGAGAGAGAATCTCTTTAACCGTGTCCTTGACGTTGACTTCATTCCGGATATCCAGCGACCAGTGGAATGCCAGTCCACCGTCTTCCGTGATTTCCTGGCAGACCTGTTCGAGTTTTTCCGGCTTTCTGCCAATCAGGATCACCCGGGCGCCAAGGGCGGCCAGCTCGTGTGCCGTACAGCGGCCAATGCCACTGCCGCCACCGGTGACAATAATAGTGCGGTCAGCAAAAAGGTTGTCCCTGAAAACAGACTGGTAAGACATGCTGTACTCCCTGTTTACGCTGTCGCTTGACGATCGATATCCCGGGCCAGTTCTTCAGGCACCGGCACCGGAAAATCAAGCAGTTGCTGAGCGAACGCCTTACCCTGTGGATCCATACGGAGGCTGGCAACGCCGCCACCGCCGAGGCTGTTTTCCAGCAGGAAGTTCAGCGCATGAATGCCCGGTAGTTCCCAACGTGTGACTTTCCCCTGTTCGGGATCCAGAACATGCAGCATCCAGTCAGAAACCGCGGTTTCTGTTAAGGCATCCCGAATAAGCGGCAGGTATTCTGGTTTGCGTGCAATTACGCCGATGTTGGCATGATTGCCTTTGTCACCAGAGCGAGCCAGGGCAAGCCTGATAAGCGGCACCGTGGTGCTGTACTCAGGGAGTTCCGCTGTCGTGTTGATATCGTTGGTTTGGTTTGTGTGATCGTAGTGTTTCGTATCGATGCTGACAGGCTGTGTTGCTTTCCCTGTGGTGGCCGTAACGGCGACGTTGTCTTTATCCAGCAAGAAGGAATACAGACGTATAACCGGCCATACGCTGGGCCGTCCTCCCAGTACGCCGGTAATACCCGGGGCCATTGCTGTGGCTGCCTGAGCTATTTCTCGGGAGAAGAGTTTCAGGGCATTCTGGTTGGCATGGCTGACGGAAATATTGACCACGATTTCCCGGGTTTGTTGTTGCCGGGCCTGTTTGCCGTATGTGCTTTCTGCGCCCAGCAGTTCGATGCAGGTATCCTGATAGCTGCCCAGTCCACGAGCTTCAAAGAGGTGCGAGGTTTTGGCCAGAATGGCTTCTGCTACCAGTTGTCCCTTTTGTGCAGCGTCAATACCCGCCAGTAAAAAGGCAACAGTGCATTTGTAACCGGCCATATAGGTGGCAGATACCTTGTATTGACCGGTCGGAGGCAGACCTGTCGCGCCGGTGACCCGTACTTTGTCCTTTTCGACCTGTTCCAGCTGAACCTGGCTGAAGTCACAGATAACATCCGGTAACAGGTAAGCATTGGGATTGCCTATCTCATAGACAAGTTGTTCAGCGACAGTCTGACACGTCACCGTACCGCCGGTATTCTCGGGTTTTGTGACAATGAACGAACCATCAGCATGGCATTCAACAACTGGAAAACCCATGTTGGCGTAGCCTGTCTCAACGCTTTCCCAGTCAGTGAAATTGCCTCCAGTGCATTGCGTGCCACATTCAATGATATGGCCTGCAAGACTGGCCTGAGCCAGATGGTCATAGTCGTTCATTGACCATTGGAATTCATAAGCCAGAGGCGCGGTAACCAGTACACTGTCTGCAATACGCCCGGTAATAATAATATCCGCACCATCTTCAAGTGCCGCGATGATGCCGGGGGCGCCGAGATAGGCGTTCATGGTAACTAGTCGTTCAGGCATCCCGGCGCCGGTATCCATCTCGGTGATACCGCTTTGCTTGAGGTCTCCGAGCTGTGGCATAAGGTTATCGCCTTCAACAAGGGCAATCTTCAGTTCCAGTCCGGCCTCATCTATCAATGCTTGCAGCGCGTCACGGCAGGCAACCGGATTGACACCACCGGCATTACTGATGACACGAATGCCTTTGGCAGCAATATCAGACAGTAGTGGTTTCATGACATGGCTGACAAAATCCAGCGCAAAACCGGCATCCGGTTTTTTCATTCGCGCCCCGGCCATGATCGACAGGGTCACTTCAGCGAGGTAATCAAAGACCAGATAATCCAGATGCGTGTTTTGTACTAGCTGGGTAGCCGCCGTTTCGGTATCGCCCCAGAAGGCGCTGGCGCAACCGATACGAACTGTTTTGTTGTTATTTTCACGTGTCACAGTTCAAACCTCTCAGGTGGATCAGTGAACCATACCAAGCAAGCGCTTGGTACACAACGATGGGCAAGAAAATTTCGTGTGATATGCCTTCATTAGTGCGTAGGCATGATAGTTGTTATCTGCAAGCAGGTGTGGGCTACTGTGGAGGGCGAGGGTTTTAGCAGGCTGCATACGACAGCCTGCCATAAAAACTCATTCGCTCAGATTGGGAAGGTCAAACTGTCGTTCATTATCGATTTTGGTCTGCAGGCGGGTCTTACGAAAATCTGTGGGTGATTGGTCAAATGCTTTTTGAAAACTACGGCTGAAGTGACTGTGGCTGTTGAAGCCGAGTCGATAGGCAATTTCGGATACTGATAAGTGGCTGAGATTGCTTTGCAGTAATAGTTTGCGTGCTTTTTTCAGGCGTCTGGTCAGCACCTCCTGCCGGAAACTGGTGTGTGCCCGGGACAGTAATTTGAACAGATAGGCTTTTGAAATGCCGACAGCGTTTGCGATTCGATCCGGTGTTATCTCCGGGTCATGCAGCTGGTTGTCTATTTCTTCATAGATAGATTTAAGTCTTAACTGTTCGGCAGTTGGACGAACTTTTTCTGTCTTTCTGGCGGATACCCCTAGTGTTAATCCGATAAGATGGGAGAGATGTGCCGGGAGGTTGTCCAAAGCATTATCACAATCAATCGTCTCCAGGGTTTCCAGCAAGGTTTGACAATGATTTTTCAGAAGAAGTCCCATACCCTGGTTGGTATCCAGAAGAATAGGGCTGTCTTTTGGGAGTGAGTCAGACAGTCCGGAAACCAGTTCCCGTGGAATGGTCAGATTCAGTGTCAGGTGGGGTTCAAAAAAATCTGCCGTCAAAGGCTTGTTGAGGTCAAGTACTAAACCCTGTCCCTGGCTGAGTCGGTAGCTGTTGTCACCCTGTATAATGCCAAGGCTGTTATGGAGAGGGAAAATCAAAGCCAGTTCATCGTTGGTGCTCTGGGCTATTTCTGCCGCGTTTGTTTGGAGCAGGTGCTCCGTCACTTTAGCGGTACTGAGTCGAATGTCGCCAAGTTTTGCGAGGTTCAATTGGCCTTGAAATACACCTTCTGAAGGAGGCGTAATAGAGAAAGGTTGTAGCTTGTTAAGAAGCGTTTTCCATACTTCGATGGGGTCTTCATTGGGAAAATCGCTGGTGCTGTGTGACATGTACATCAGACTGCTCCAGTTGAGGCCGGTACAGCTGATGGCGTGTTGATTTACCTCCAGTATACTCAGAGACAAAATCTAGTCCAGTTATAGGCAAGCATTCCTGCCAGAAAACGATGTAAATTTGACTCGGAGTTGAAAAACAGCCGTACAAGAATAATTGTTACTTAAGTTTGGAGGTTCCGTTTTATGTCAGTGGGTGAAACATATTCATCATTACAGCTTGATCAGCGCGTAGAAGATATTTTGACGATGTATTCCGCAGGTGTTATGGCCAGGATGGAAGATTGTTACCGTAAAAGCCTGCAGTGGGCGCATACGGCTGAACGTGCGGCCTATCAGTTTGGTCTGGATGCCGGTGTGCAGGGGTGTGAAGTTAATTTTGGTATTTCTGTTCTGGATAAAGCGTTCCGTCGTGGAGTGAAAGAAACGATGGAAAGCTGTTCTGATCTGGTAGCACGTAATGATGGCAGTATTGGGGTGACGGGGTCTGTCATGCCGGCGTGAGGTTGCTTTAACCTTCTCTGGTAGTTATACAGAGTCGTCTACCTGACCTGAAATACAGCAAAGTATAAAAGACTGTAAGCAGGTCAGGAGACAGTTTAATTTCTCCGTTTCTTCTCTCTTTTTCTCATTATTCAGTATTCTCTTCGCGTCATCCCTGCAGTTGATGTTGCGGTCATGGATATTGCCATTAAGCCTTAACGGTATGCGGTGCTAATGACACTGTTATCAGTTTGTCATGTATTGACTCTTTACAGGCTTTTTCTTGTCGGGCATGCTGGAGGCATCGCGGCTGACAGAGAATTACAAGCTGGTGAATATCGATTATCGCCTTGTAGTGTGCCAGGATCGGTTCCTGAAGATGGCTGATAACATCAATCTTCAGCAACTGGTAGAAGACTTCAACCGCCTTAGCGCCACTGCCGTGCTGAGTGGTCTCAAGGCTCGGAAGGACATCGTCCGCTACATTACCCATCGCATCGATCACTTTTCTGTGGTTGAGGATCTGGATACGGGCTATGAAGAGGCGCAAGGTGTCCTGAAAAACCTTGTCAGTGAGCTCTATGATCTCAAACCGGAGGCAGTGGTGGCGTAACGTCGCTCTCTGTCGCAGGTGAAAATTCGACCATCAATTCAGGGGATAGGGACTCCAGTGAGGCTTTGATGGTGTCGAGGTTCGTGTCGGCAGGATAAAACAGCTTGGCCTGTATGCGTTGCAGAGCTTCGCCGGTATAGGGCGCAGATAAGGTGTCTGTTTGCACATTCCCCAAGCGAACACGTTTTTCAGTCAATACGCGGGCTACGTCAGATAATAGTTCTGGCGAATCATCCGCAATAACATTAATGGCGATATGCTTGCTATATCCCTCTCTTTCCTGTGATGGCTCTATCTCAACGTGAATACCTGAGTATTCCATACCTTTCAGTGTGCTTTTTAACGCGCAAGTATGTTGTGGTTCGATGTTGAATAACATCATTCCCGTAAAATGACCTCCCATATGCGACATATTGCTTTCAATTGTGTGCCCATGATGCTGGGTCACACTGTTACAAAGCTGTTTTTCAATATCAGGGAGATCGGGGCCGGTGGCGGTAAGGATAAAATGACTCATTAAGCGTATGTCCTCCAGATACGGCTCCGGAAGTATAGATAAAGAAGAGTAAAGTATGCTGAGGTGTCACTCTGGAGCCCGGCTGGGCTCCAGTGATAGAGGGTTACTGGGGGGCTTGTATATCAATGCCAATGGTTGATCCCGTATTATCTATGACAACCGGTGCACTGACAGTGACGTTGGTATCGGCAGGTATGCCGTTCCGTGGTATGCCGTCAATCTGGAGCCCATTGGGTCCTGCCGTCATGGTGAAACCGTTAGGTAAGGCATAGGTCCAGGAATTGTCCGGGTTTTGGGTCAGGGTTGCCGTGATACCTTGGTTCGTCAGTGTATAGTTGCCATTCGAGCCGCCGACGACCACGCCATCGGGTGGGGCATCCAGAATCTGGGCAATGCCATCATTGACCTGTTGCCCAAAGTCAAATGAGTAGGCGTTGTCGCTGGTGATCGTATCCAGTCCTAGTGATTCCGCCAGTCCTCTCTGGGTCGCCTGGCTTTGCGCCAGTTGCGCAATGTCAGGCAGTGGGCTATCACGGTCTTCGCGGTGCTGCAGATCACCATCGTAATAAGGCGTCGATGATGATTCGTTTTTGGGTTTTACGGTGACGGTGTCCATGATGTAGACGTCGCCCATTTCGTCACCATGGAGTTGTTCTACGTCCCCGTGGGCGATGGGTGCCAGCGTCATACTGGCCAGAAGCACACTGTATCCCCAGAGTCTCGATGATGAAAAAACTGACTTTTTGCTGCTCACAATCCCTGATCTCGCTATCGAATTGGTTTTTATTGTTCTGAGTGTAGCAAGGGGTATGTCCCATTCCGGACACCCTGGCAAGGCGCAATAAATAATTGCCCTTTTATTCTCATCCATTATGAATACAGCTGCTGATACAGGGTTTACACCACTGAATACTCAGGCAGTAAGCCGTATAATACGCGAAATTTTTTTCTCCTGACTATGTTTTCATTGCCTGTTCAGGCAAAAGGTATTGATTTATGACGTGCGCGCCGCTGCGGCTGAAAAAGAATGCAGACAAACGTCTGCGGGCTGGTCACCTCTGGATTTACAGTAATGAGGTGGATACTGCCGCAACACCGTTGACGGGGTTTTCTGCAGGTCAGCAGGCCGTGGTTGAGTCCTCGACAGGCAAGCCGCTGGCTATTGCCACCGTCAACCCCAATACCCTGATCTGCGGACGGGTGGTCAGCCGGGATACCCAGTACGCACTGGATAAATCCCTGCTGGTGCACCGCATCAAGGTTGCACTGGGGCTGCGGGAACGACTGTTTGCAGAGCCTTACTACCGCCTTGTGTATGGTGACAGCGATCTGTTGCCCGGTCTGGTGGTGGATCGGTTCGGTGATTACCTGGTGGTGCAGATCTCCACCTGGGGCATGGAAGTAGTGAAAGAGGATATTGTCGAGGCTTTGGTTAAGGTGCTTAAGCCTGCCGGCATCCTGTTCCGGAATAATGGATCAGGTCGTAAGCTTGAGGCGCTACCTGAGTATATTGAAACGCCCTGGGGTGAAGTACCTGATGACGTGCCACTGCTCGAAAATGGTACCCAGTTTGTTGCACCGGTGCGGGAAGGTCAGAAAACCGGCTGGTTCTATGATCACCGGCCGGCGCGTGCCCAGCTTAATCAGTGGGTCAAAGGCGCCCGGGTTCTGGATGTCTTCAGTTATATTGGTGGATGGGGCGTTCAGGCGGCAGTCGCAGGCGCGGAAGAGGTGTACTGTGTGGACAGTTCTGCGACCGCGCTTGAGTATGTCCATCAGAATGCCGAGCTCAACGGTGTAGGCGAAAAGGTGGCGACTTTTGAGGGCGACGCTTTTGCTGCACTCAAAGAGCTTCATGCCGGTGAACAGCGATTTGATGTGGTAATAGTTGATCCGCCGGCGTTTATCAAACGCAAAAAGGATATCCGTGCCGGTGAGCAGGCATATCGTCGGATCAATGAACTGGCGATGCGACTCCTGAAGCGGGATGGTTTACTGGTGAGTTGTTCCTGTTCCATGCACCTGGAACGTGATCGTCTGCTGGATACGTTGCGTGCCGCCAGCCGTCATCTCGACCGTAACCTGCAGCTGGTGGCGGAATGTCATCAGGGCGCAGATCATCCGATTCATCCGGCTATCGCTGAAACGGCTTATATAAAGGCGTTATTCTGCCGCGTGACGGTTTAATCGGTCAGATAGATAACAAGCAGCTTATGGTTTTCCCATAAGCTGCCAATGGCTCAGCGCAGGCTGATAATGGGCCAGTTCCTTTCCTTGGCAATGGCTGTCAGCGTTGCATCCGGATCAACCGCTACCGGTTTATCAACGATTTCCATCAGCGGCAGGTCGTTATGGGAATCGCTGTAAAACACACTGCCTTCTAATGTTATTTCCTTATTCTCATCCAGCCACTGTTTTAAGCGGGTTACCTTGCCTTCCTGATAGCAGGGGGTGCCTACCGGCTTGCCGGTATATTGCGCATTCTTAATTTCGACATCACTGGCCAATAGCAGGTCAATGCCAAGCAAGTGGGCAATGGGTTCTGTCACAAACCGGTTGGTCGCGGTGATGATCATCAGTGTGTCCTCTGCCTCCTGGTGACGGCGAATCAGTTCGCGCGCGTCTTTGGCAATCATGGGCACGATGCGTTCCTGGACAAATTCTTCGCGAAGCTGATGCAGAGTTTCCATGGGATGCTCCGTCAAGGGAGCGAGGCAGCAGGCGAGGTGGGCCTTGATATCCAGCTTGCCCTGCAGGTAATCCTGGTAGAACTGGTCGTTGGCTTTCCGGTAAGCCTGCTCATCCACCAGTTTGCGATCCACCATAAACTCCCCCCAGGTGTGATCGCTGTCACCCGCCAGCAAGGTATTGTCCAGGTCAAACAGCACAAGCGCCATGTCCGTTGTTCCTCATTATTGGTGTTTCATAGCGGCATGGTAATCAAGAGCGGGGCAGGGGAACAGGCTTAATCGGAGGATTTTGATCCGGGACAATCGTTCCGGATGAACAGTAAAAGCCGCGATGGTTTTATGGTTTGCCGAAGTGGCGGGAACTGTGAAACAATGCTTGGCAATAGTTTTTATAAGGTCAACCATGTGATTGATTCGGATGGATTTCGGCCCAACGTCGGCATCATCCTGGCGAATCGTCGGGGACAGGTGTTGTGGGCAAGACGAATCGGTCAGGATGCTTGGCAGTTTCCACAAGGCGGAATCAATGATGACGAAAGCCCCGAGGATGCACTCTATCGGGAGCTTTACGAAGAAGTCGGGCTAGAACGCGGGGATGTCAGGATACTGGCCTGTACCCGTGGCTGGCTGCGTTACCGGCTGCCTAAGCGGCTGGTGCGTCGAGACAGTTTTCCGCTGTGTGTCGGGCAGAAACAGAAATGGTTTCTGCTGGAATTGCTGGGGCCTGACGAAAGGGTTCGTATGGATCGTTCCGGTTCGCCGGAATTTGATGACTGGCGCTGGGTCAGTTACTGGTACCCGTTGGGCCAGGTGGTCGCGTTCAAACGGGAAGTCTATCGGCGTGCCATGAAAGAGCTGGCGCCGCGGATGATGAGCCTGCATACGCAAGGGTTGGCCCGATGAAACAGGGAGAATGCCGTTTATCGCGGATTCACCACCTGGAGGACTGACACAGAAGGTTTGGCATGCTGACAACATTGCGCAAGATCGTCCAGGATGTCGGTGCGGCAAGGGATCTCCAGACCGCACTGGACGTTATTGTGCGCAGCGTCAGGGTCGCTATGCAGACCGAGGTCTGTTCGGTTTACCTCTATGATGAGGAAGCCAGCCGTTATACCCTGAGGGCGAATGAAGGCTTCAAAAGGGAAGCGGTTGGCAAGGTCTCCCTCGGGCGTTCCGAAGGGTTGGTGGGTCAGGTTGGTTTGCGCGAAGAGCCCATTAATCTCGACGATGCGCCCTCTCATCCTAAGTACAGTCATATCAAGGGCATTGGTGAAGAAGACTATAAGTCGTTTCTCGGTGTTCCTATTATTCATCACCGGAATCTGCTGGGTGTGCTGGTGGTTCAGCACAAGGCTCAGCGTCGTTATGACGAAGGTGAGGAATCTTTTCTTGTTACCATGTCGGCCCAGCTCGCCGGTGTTATTGCCCATGCTGAGGCGACAGGTTCCCTGCATGTCGTGCCGGCAGGCAAAAAGAAAAAATCAGTTCGTTTCAATGGTGTAGCCGGTGCACCTGGTGTCGCTATTGGTGTTGCCGTTGTGCTCGCTCCGCCGGCGGATTTAAGCGTTGTTCCCGAAAAGAAAGCGGATGACGTTGATGCTGAATTGACGCTGTTTAACCGTGCCCTGGAAGCTGTCCGCAAAGACATGCGGGCAACCGCAGACAAACTCTCGGATCTTCGTCCTGAAGAACAGGCGCTGTTTGATGTTTACCTGAGAATGCTGGACGACAAGGCCCTAGGGGCTGAAGTCTGCAAGCTAATTAAAGCCGGTTCCTGGGCGCAGGGGGCTTTGCGTCAGGTGGTGGATGAGCATGTCCGACATTTTGAGATGATGGATGATCCCTATCTGCAGGAGAGAGCTGTGGATGTTCGGGATCTTGGACGTCGTGTACTGTCTTACCTGCAGGAAGAAGATCAGGTCTCAATCACCTATCCCGGGAAATGCGTGGTGGTTAGTGAAGAGCTGACACCGGCCATGCTCGGTGAAGTCCCGAGGGAAAGCCTGGTTGGCCTGGTATCGGTTCTTGGCTCGGGGAATTCCCATGTGGCTATTCTGGCTCGGGCGATGGGCATTCCGACCGTCATGGGGGCCGTGGATTTACCCTATGACCGTATGGCTGGTCGGGAACTGATTGTCGACGGTAATCTCGGGCGCGTCTATTCCTCCCCTTCCGTGGAAATGCTGCGCCATTATCAGAAAGTTGTGGATGAGGAAGAGCAGTTTTCCAAGGGGTTGGAAACCCTCAAAGACAAACAGTGTGTAACGCCGGACAATTACCGGATACCCCTCTGGGTGAATACTGGTTTGATGACTGACACGGTCAGATCTCTCGATCATGGTGCGGAAGGCGTTGGTCTCTATCGCACGGAAGTCCCCTTCATGATTCGGGAACGGTTTCCCAGTGAGGTGGCACAGAAAAAAATCTACCGTGAACAGCTGGGGGCATTTGCGCCACGACCTGTCACCATGCGCACCCTGGATATCGGAGGCGATAAGTCTCTCAGTTATTTCCCGATTCGTGAAGACAACCCTTTCCTTGGCTGGCGCGGTATTCGTGTAACGCTGGATCATCCGGAAATTTTCCTGGTGCAAATTCGGGCCATGCTAAAGGCCAGTGTTGGGCTGGATAACCTTCGGATTATGCTGCCCATGGTGACCGGGATTTCTGAAGTGGAAGAAGCGCTTCATCTGATACACCGGGCTCATCATGAAGTTCAGAGTGAAGGGCTTGATGTGCTGTTACCACCAATTGGTGTAATGATTGAAGTGCCTGCGGCAGTTTATCAAGTGCGAGATTTTGCCCGTCGGGTCGATTTTCTCTCCGTGGGCAGTAATGATCTGACCCAATATATCCTTGCGGTTGATCGAAACAATCCCCGGGTTGCTGATCTTTATCATTCTTTGCATCCTGCGGTGCTACAGGCATTACAGAAAATCGTGCATGACGCCCATCAGGAAGGAAAGCCTGTCGGTATCTGCGGTGAAATGGCCGGTGATCCGGCAGCGGCAGTGCTGTTAATGGCTATGGGGTATGATGTGTTGTCGATGAATGCGACCCAGCTGCTCAAGGTGAAGTGGACGCTTAGAAGCATGGAGCGCAGTCAGGCCAAAGCGATTCTCGATGATGTCATGACCATGGATAATCCGAGAATTATCCGCAGTACACTGGAGCTTGCACTGCGGAAGCAGGGGCTGGATCAGGTAATCGGAGGGCGCTGGCAGGGGGATCCTGTCTGACTCAGGCTGTCTTGATGGATTCAGCCTTTTCATAACCCGTCGTCATCCAGCCGGATTTCACCATTAACTCCCATGCGAAACGATCTTCTAGCACACCCTCAGGCCCATAATGCTGTTCATGCCAGCTGAGTCGACCATAACGGTTAAGAATCAGGGCCGTGCTGGTGCGGGTGCCATAAATCGGACTGTGAATGAAACATGAGCTGAGCAGTTGTTCCCGCTCAATGCCTACGCCTGTGTCGGGAAGTGCGGTATCTTCTGGACGCCATTGATCCTGAAGCAAATCAATCAGGGATGCTGCATCCGGTGATCTGTTATCTACTAATCGGGTAAAGCCTTCTTTCAGGCGTAGCAGCTTCGGCCATGCCGTGTCGAGCAGGTGATTGCTCAGTCCATAGGTTCCCGGTGACAGTTGTTGTAGACTATTTCCGTCCGCCGTCGTTTGGCTCCGGTTGGTAAAATACCAAAGTCCTGTATCATCAGCGATCAACAGGTTAAAGCCCGCATAGTCTTGGCTGTTTGCCTGCAGTGAAGACAAATAATCCTGAGCGGATAGATCACTGGCCAGAAAGTCATGGGTCAGGGCGCCACGGCTGATCGTACCGGTTTCACCCGGTCGCCTGAAGTTGGTGACAGCGGCAAAACGTCCCCGGGTATTGACGCCCAGCCAGGTACCGCCTGCCTGTTTGTCGAGTCCGGCGAAGAGTCCGGGACTGTTGGGCCAGTGATGGGCGGGAGCTGATGCACGTTGATAAAATTCATCACGATTGGCTGCTACGATCAGCGGCCATTCAGCATCGGGTGACCAGCGCAGGGCGATGAGACACATGCGATTCAGCCTTTTTATTGTGCGGTTGTTCCAAAACCTTTATTAATCAGGTTATCACAAGGTTCAGCGCAGTGAATACCAGCCGCAGTGGAGATTGATATGTTTGTAATCGGATTCCTGCTGGCCGGGGCAGTGGCGGGGTTGCTGGCCGGACTGTTTGGCGTCGGGGGCGGTATTATTATCGTCCCGGCACTGATTTTTGTGCTTCACCTGCAGGGTGTGTCGCCGGAAGTGCTGACGCACATGGCGGTGGGGACCTCTCTCGCAACGATCATTCCTACCTCATTGAGTTCCATTTACAGCCACAACCAGAAAGGCGGTATTGACTGGAAAACATTCCGTTACCTGGTTCCGGGTATTTGCCTGGGCGCTGTGTTGGGCGTGGCGACGGCGGTTCGTATCAGCGGGAGTTTGCTGCAAAGCCTCCTTGGGATGTTTGCTCTACTGGTTGCCTGGCGGATATATCGAGGTGGTCGTGAGCAGTCGACACGCAGTATGCCCGGTCCTGCACGACTGGGAGCCTATGGCGGAGGCATCGGTTATGTCTCAGCGGTATTTGGTATCGGTGGCGGTACGTTAACTGTACCGTTACTGACCCGTTACGGAATGGCGATGAAACGGGCCGTAGGAACGTCTTCGGTATGTGGCCTACCCATCGCAATTGTTGGTGCTTTGGTCAATATGTTGCTGGGTTATGCAAATCCCCACTTGCCGGCATACAGTACGGGTTTTGTTTACTGGCCGGCGTTTATTGGCATAGTACTGGCGAGTGTACCCTGTGCCCGGTTGGGGGCAATCATTGCCCATCGCTTGCCTGCGGATAAGCTGCGCTACCTGTTTGCCTTGTTGTTATTGGTTATTGGTCTGAAATTTATTATCGGGAGCTGACGTTTGATTCAATATCCTGCCATTGATCCGGTGGCCATTGCCATCGGGCCTGTACAGGTGCACTGGTATGGCCTGACTTACCTGGCTGGTTTTGCCATGGCCTGGTGGCTGGGCCGTCGTCGTTGTCGGACATCGGGTGGTCTGTGGTCAGAGGAACAGTTGGGAGACCTGATCTTTTTTGCGGCGTTGGGCGTAGTGCTCGGTGGTCGGTTCGGTTATGTATTGTTTTACCATTTTGACTATTTTCTTCGTGATCCGCTCTGGCTATTCAAGGTCTGGGAAGGCGGTATGTCGTTCCATGGCGGATTGCTCGGTGTCTTGCTGGCGATGTATCTCTATGGCAGGAAACTCAATAAATCGTTTTTCCAGATGACAGACTTCATTGCGCCGCTGGTTCCCTTTGGGTTGGGTGCTGGTCGCATAGGCAATTTTATCGGTGGAGAGCTCTGGGGGCGGGCATCGGATGTGCCATGGGCTATGGTCTTTCCCCGTGACCCCAGCCAGCTGGCCCGGCACCCTTCCCAGCTGTATCAGTTTGCTCTGGAAGGCGTTGCGCTTTTCTGTATCCTCTGGTGGTTTTCCCGTAAACCCCGGCCGAGAATGGCGGTGTCGGGCCTGTTCCTGCTGTGTTACGGTATTTTCAGATTCGTGGTTGAGTTTGCACGACAGCCTGACAGCCAGCTCGGCTTTATCGCCTGGGACTGGCTGACCATGGGGCAGTTATTATCGACACCCATGATTGCGGGTGGTGTGTTGCTTATCTGGTTGGGTTATCACCGATATCCCCTGGTCGACGGTGCGAACAGCGATGATCGCCAGTGGCTGGCAAGCCACGGCGAAGTCAGTAAATAGTTTGGGGCAAACATGAAACAATACTTGGACCTGATGCGCCATGTGAAAGAGCAGGGCGTTTACAAGGATGATCGTACCGGCACCGGTACGTGGAGTGTTTTTGGTTACCAGATGCGGTTTGATCTCAGCGAGGGATTTCCGCTGGTAACCACTAAAAAGTGTCACCTCCGCTCCATTATTCATGAATTACTGTGGTTTCTCCGGGGAGAAACCAACATCGCTTACCTCAAGGAAAACGGGGTTTCCATCTGGGATGAATGGGCGACACCCGAGGGCGATCTGGGGCCTGTCTATGGCAAACAGTGGCGTTCCTGGGAAGGTCCTAATGGCGAGGTGGTTGACCAGATCGCCAATATTATTGAAGAAATCAAGACAAACCCGGATTCCCGTCGTCTGGTAGTCAGTGCCTGGAATCCTGCCGTATTGCCTGATGTCAGCATGAAGCCCCACGAGAATGCGGCCAATGGCAAGCAGGCGTTGCCACCGTGCCACTGCCTGTTCCAGTTCTATGTCCTGAATGGCAAGCTATCCTGCCAGTTGTATCAGCGCAGTGCGGATATCTTTCTGGGTGTACCCTTCAACATTGCTTCCTATGCATTGTTGACCATGATGATTGCACAGGTTTGTAATCTTGATTTGGGCGACTTTGTGCATACGTTTGGTGATGCACATCTTTATTCCAATCATGCAGAACAGGTAGAAGCCCAGCTGGCCCGTGCCCCCTACCCATTACCCACCATGAAACTGAATCCTGACGTTAAGAATATCTTCGATTTCCGTTTTGAAGATTTTGAGCTGCAGGATTACCAGGCGCATCCTCATATTAAGGCGCCAGTGGCTGTATAATGGAATAAATGTGAATCAGGCGCTGAGGACTCAGCGCCTGCCATTGATTAACGTAAACCCTGAACGGCTTTTCTTCCTCGGCTCAGGTGAATCAAACTGGTCGAAGGTGGGGGAGGGTTCATCATCGTCAAGGCGCATAATGTCTGCGTTACCGCCCAGCATGACGATGACGGCCCCATCTATCAGGCTGTTACAGATGGTATGAACATAACCGTTGTCGTTAATAAGCGAGCTGGCAACGAAAGAATCCACTTCGCCACTTTGAATCAATCGATCCAGTTCTCCACTGGTTAACAGGTCCTGCTGGTGCAAACGCAGTTTTAACTGATCCGTACTGGCAATAACTTCTTCCGGGCCGTTGTCACTGATGATCTGAATCTCTTTCACGGTTACAGCGATACGTCGACGCAGTCGGTTATATTGTTCTCTCACCAGCGCATTATCGGAATGAATATGGCGTGCCATGTTGCTGTTCAGATGTTTCAGGTCTTTGACGGCTTCAATGAAATTCCTACAGGCCAGCTTTGTCGCGAACAGCTCGGATGACTGATGTCGGTCCAGTTCGCCTTCCATGACACTGCTGAATTCAAGAATATCGTTATAGATACCCTTGATATGTCGCTTATAAAGCTTGTTGATACCCCAGTCCGGCCAGGGAGGAACACGATCGCTGGTCAGCGCCACAAGATCCCGGCTTTTCAGTAATTGCTCACTGTTAAGGTAGATGCCAAAACAAATAAGCGTCACGGTATTGCGATAGAGGCGGGCGCATTCCTGTTGCAGGGCTTTCAACGCAGCTTCGGGATGATTCTGAGCCGCTTCGGTGAGGTATATAGCACGTTCCGTCTGGCCATCCGGCATGCTCAGTGGAAGTGTGTTGCCTTCTTCTTTAGTCAGAAACATTCGCTGAAGTTTATTAACAAGCTGAGGCAAAAACGGCATCAGGATAACTGCGCCCAGCACGTTAAACAGCGTGTGGAACAGCGCCAGTTTCAGTGTGTAATCAGTCGCGGCAATCCCCAGAAGTGCGGCAAGTTCATCATTAAGGATGATAAACAGTGGTAGCAGCGGAAGAATGATCACAGTTGCCACCATTTTGAATACAAGATGGGCAAATGCCAGGCGCTTGCCATCACTGCCTGCGCTGATGGAACCTAGGAATGTGGTGGCAGTGGTGCCGATGTTGGAACCGATGCACATGGCCAGTGCTGCTTCATATCCCAGTTGTCCGCTGGCCAATGCTGCGATAGTCAGCACCAGCAGGGCATGGCTGGATTGCATCAGAACAGTGAGCACCATACCGGCCAGTACAAAGGCGAGAATATGTCCTTCATGACTGTAAGCGGCTATCAGCCCGCTGCCATTGCTGAAGGTTTCAAACCCTTCTTTCACATAGTGGATACCGAGAATCAGGAAACCTAATCCCAGGATGGCGAACCCACAGCCTTTCAGCTGTCGGTTTTTCTGTAGTTGCAGCAGGGTGCCAAAGACCAGCAGTGGCATCGCGTAGGTGGATATTTTGACTTTCAGGCCCAGTGTGGCGACCAGCCAAGTGCCGAATGTGGAACCCAAATTTGCGCCAAACAGAATACCCGTGCCCTGGATCAGCGTGATCAGCCCGGTACTTAAAAATGACAGAGTGATGACAGACACCAGGGAACTGGATTGTAGAAATGCCGTAGAAAATAACCCAAAACTGAAACTGCCCGTTCGTGTACGTGTCGTACGGTTCAGCAGTTGTTCCAGAATACCACCGGTGAAGACCTTGAACCCCTGCTCCAGACACAGCATGCCAAACAGAAAGACGGCAATACCGGCGGCGATGACCTTGAAGTCGGGGCTGATCCAGAAACCGTAAGCGAGCAGAATGAAGATGGAGGGCAATAATAATTTTTTTAGCATAATCCCTTGCCTGACAACTTTGTCCAATAACGATTCCTTGTTATTGGCTGTAAAACGATGCTATCTGGTTATGAAAAGTAGCTGATTTTTTACAGTGTTATCTATTCAGCTTAGCAACAGGATGGGGGATTCGTCATGGTTCGCCGGCACATAAAAGGCATGTTGCCGGCGAAACCGGGGGCAGATTAGTCGGCCAGACGCGTCAGAACACGCTGCAGGAGCCGGATGCGGGGTTCAATGGAATCCAGTACCAGGAACTCCTTGTCACTGTGCATCGCGCCGCCAATGGGACCCAGACCGTCCAGAGACGGGATGCCCAAGGCTGCCGTAAAGTTGGCGTCACTGCCTCCGCCGACGGCCTGCCAGGTGATGTCGATATTTTCTTCACGACCACAGGCTTCGACTAGCGCCATCAGGGCTTCAGTCTGCTCGCTGGGCACCATGGCGGGTTTGTGGGCCGTACGTGTCTTTTCGATACGAATGCCTTCCATGAACGGATTTTCCGCCAGTTCGTGCAGACGGAAATCAATCTGTTCGTAATCGGCGTTATTCCAGAAACGGATATCGAGGCAGGCCTTCGCATATTCGGGAACCACATTGCCCGCACTGCCACCGGAAACAACACCGAAGTTCAGGGTGGTGCCGGTTTCAAAGTTGGTCAGTTTGTTGAGTTCAACAATCCACTGGGCCATTTCGGTGATGGCCGAAATGCCTTTTTCGGGCTCGTTGCCAGCATGGGCTGCACGACCGTGGAATTCGATATCATACACGGCCAGACCTTTGCGGGCCTTAACCAGTGAGCCATCCGTACGGGCTGCTTCACAGACAAGTACCTGCTTGCTCTTCTTCGCCAGGGATTCAATGAAATCCTGGGAATAGATGCTACCGATTTCCTCGTCACAGTTCATGGCAACACAGATGGCGAGTTTGTCTGTCACGTCACTGGGCAGGTGCTTCAGTGCATAGAATGCATTGAGCAGGCCAGACTTCATATCTGCGACGCCGGGACCGTAGGCCTGACCTTCACGAACTGACATCGGACGTTCAGCGACGGTGCCTTTGGGGAAGACGGTATCCATGTGGCCGACCAGCAGCACATCATATTCGGTGGCTTCCGGCTTGTTGGTTACACTCAGGCAGGGGCCTGCCTGGTCCGCCACGTGGTGACGGGTGACATGCCAGCCAATGGTTTCGTAGTGGGCAGTCATAACGTCGGCAATCGCTGCAACGCCTTCTGGGGTGCAGGTGCCGCAATCCACATTGATCAGGGGTTCAAGATCAGACAGATAAGCATCCAGACTGAATTCAAAGTGGCTCATACGGGGTAAATCACTCATGGCGAGGGCAGAACGATTCTGCGTTACAGGAAACTGCAAGAGGCTAAAGAACTGGGGAAAATGAATACTGACTTGAGTCAAGAAAGCGTCTGCGCCACACCGAATCTGTCAGGCAAACTCGATGTAACGCAGTGGTACGGTATTTATCAGGACGGTGTCGTTTCGACGAATTTCTTCGTGCCGTTGTAGAGTTCGGTATCCAGTTCACCTTCGCTCTTGGCCACGAGGGTGGTGACCATCAGGTCGCCGCTGACGTTGACCATGGTACGGGCCATATCCAGCAAGCGGTCGATACCGGCGATCAATGCAACACCTTCCATGGGCAGACCAACGGTGGTGAGTACCAGTGTCAGCATGATCAGACCCGCCCCCGGAACACCGGCGGTACCGATAGACGCCAGCGTGGCGGTCGCAATGATGGTGGCATAGTCACCGGGGGTCAGCGGAACGCCAAACGCCTGGGCCACGAACAGTGCAGTCACACCCTGGTACAGTGCAGTACCGTCCATGTTGATGGTCGCACCCAATGGCAGGATGAAGCTGGATGTGCCTCGAGAAGCGCCCATTCGCTGGCTGCAGCGCAGACTGACAGGCAGGCTGCCAGCACTGCTGGAGGTTGTGAACGCAATAGCCTGAGCATCGACAATGCCGCGGAAGAAGCGCATGGGGTTCAGGCGGCCAAGCAATGCAATCACAGCACCATAGAAGCCGTAGACATGCAGCAGGCAGCCAATATATACGGCAGCGATGACTTTGATCAGCGGCAGCAGTACATCCATACCGTAAGCGCCGGCGACCCAGGCCATCAAGCCAAAGACACCATAAGGCGCCAGTACCATGACCATACCGGTCAGCTTGTACATGGCTTCAGCAAGGCTGGTAAAAATCGCGATGGCAGGCTTGCCGTGATCACCAATCAGGTTCAGTGAGATACCCAGGGCGAGGGCGAAGACAATAATCTGGAGGATGTTACCAGTCGCCAGTGCCTTAACGGGATTGTTGGGAATTATTGAGACCAGCATGTTAACCAGGCTGGGCGCTTCCTTAACCGCTTCCTGTTCTTTGGCAATCAGGTTCATGCCTTCGCCGGGAGCCAGGAAGTGGCCGAGTGCAAGACCGATAGAAATCGCAATCGCAGTGGTCAGCAAATAAAAGACAATAGACTTAAGTCCGAGACGTCCCATCTTGCCGGTATCCTGCATGGAGGTTACGCCGACAATCAGTGAGCAGAAGACCAGGGGCACAATTAACATCTTGATAGCGTTGACGAAAATCGTACCGATGGGTTTCAGCACGATGGCGTCAGGCCCGATGATTCCCCCTGTTATGATACCTATCACCATGCCAGCCAGGATTTGCTGCCACAGTGGTAGTCGATTCCACAGACGCCAGGGGTTCATTCCCGATGCGGAGCTGGTACTCATCGTTCTTCTCCAAATGGTTGGTTCTCTGAAGCTCCTAACGGATAACCGGAAGGGACATTTTTCCATAACACCGGGATTTGGAGTTTAGTGAGTGGGGTTTGCTGGTAATATAGGTATTTTTCCCGTCAAACACCGTTTGGTGCTATCAACAACTGTAAGCCCTGATGCCTGTAAAACTCTTTGCGAAAACCAGCGGCGCTGGTAAACCGGTGATCCTTATCCATGGCTTGTTTGGCGCAGGCGACAACCTCGGGGTTGTGGCAAGGACGCTGGCAAAAGACTACAACGTTCATTTACTGGATTTGAGAAACCATGGTGCTTCTCCCCATGCGGACACCATGGATTATCCATCTATGGCGGTGGATGTGCTGACCTATATGAACGACAATGGTCTTGAAAAGGCTGCCTTGCTGGGACATTCGATGGGCGGAAAAGTGGCAATGCAGCTGGCTCTTGATGTACCTGCGCGCGTGACAGGTTTGATCGTGGCAGATATTGCCCCGGTTGAATATCCGGCCTGGCACGACAATGTCTTTAAAGGAATGTTTGCGGTTGCTGAACACGAGATTCATCAGCGAAAAGAAGCCGATCGAATCCTGGCGAAACATGTGGCTGAACCAGGGGTTCGTCAGTTTCTTCTGCGTAATCTCGTACGGATGCCGGAAGGGGGTTACGCATGGCGGGTGAATCTCACCAGTATTCACGACAGTTATCCTAATATCCGTTCAGCACCGGCGGGGCAGGCGCCGTACGAAGGGCCTGTATTGTTTGTAAAAGGTGAACGTTCGGATTACATCGACAGTACACATCAGGAGAAAGTTTTATCACTGTTTCCCGCGAGCCAGTTAAAAGTGATTGGAGGTGCAGGTCACTGGTTACATGCTGAAAAGCCAGAACTCTTCAATCGCATAGTGAGGCGCTTCTTATCAGAACTTGATGTCTAGCAGGAATCATTGTGCAGAAGCGGGTATATAAAACTATGCCCGCTTAAGTTTATAGCGATTGGGATCAGTGTTGATACCAGTCTTCGTCATCCTCATCAAAGAAATCAAGATCATCATCTTCAAGCTGTTCACCGAGCTCTTCTCTTAATTTCTTCTTTTCAAAGTATTTTTCAATACCCTTGTGGATGCTCTTGACTCGCTTGCGCTTGGATCGTTGTTGCTCGGATTTGCGCTTTTTCAGTTCCTGACCGTCGGTCCAGCCAAGAGCCTCATTATCTTCCTCTTCCCAGGACCTGGATTGTCCCATGACTACGTCCTTTCCTTACAGCTCCTATTTCCACTTTAGGCAATATTCTGGCGGGAAAGTTCCAAGTCTTAATACGTTTTTCGCATAGCTGGATAGCTGCGTTATCGTGCTGTTCTATGACGGGAAAACGGTAGCCTTCGATTGAGGTTAATACCCTGTATCAGAGCGATTTGGCAGGAATGCCCCAGGTGCCAGGCGGTAAATCTGGCTTGTGAAGGTGCCATCAGGATAGAGAATAAACTCCCGATAGCCTGGCTGTCGGGTATCAGCAGCAAAGTCAGGACTGCCTGGAAGGAACTGGACACAGGTTGAGGGCGCTCCCAGAACACTTAGCCCCTGTTCCTGGGCTTCAGCAGCTTGGTGGGTATGGCCATGAATGAGTAGTTTCACTTGGGGTGAAGCCGTCAGTAATTCTAACAGGTGTCGCCCATTTTTAAGGTTGATCGCATCCATCCATTCACTACCCACAGGTAAGGGATGATGGTGAGTGGCGATCAGAGTTGGTCGTTCAGAATTGGCTGACAGATACTTAGACACCCTGTTCAGCTCATCGTTGACCAGTTCGCCGTGAATTGCTCCGGTGAGCTGGCTGTGCAGTAAAAGCACCTGCCAGTCACCCAGCTGAAACGATTGAGGAAAGTTCGAGGCAAATGGCGTTTTGGCCAGCCGTTCAGGTTCGTCATGGTTGCCGTAAAGCCACGCAAACGGATTGCCAAGCGTTTCCAGTGAAAGCTGGCAGAAGGAATAAGAGGCGATTGAATCATCCTGAGAGATATCACCAGTCACCAGCACCAAGTCAGCATCCGAGCTGTGCGTTTTGACCAGTTCAAGAACGGCATTAAAACTGTTGCGGGTATTGATACCCAGCAAGGTGCCACCCGCATCACCAAACAGATGGCAGTCGGTTATCTGGACGATTTTTTTGACGCCGTGCATGCTCAACCGTGCACTCTCCCTTAAGGCGTGAATCGTATCGTTACAGGGAGGAAGATTACCCGAATTAAGCAACGGAATCTGTTAATTTCTTGGCAGTCCTGAAGAAGAATGTTCAGGAAGATTGTTCAATCGTTTCGAAGAGATAGCCGTTGTTGAGACAGTGCTCCAGCCAGTCCGCCAGGAACAGGTTAAGCTGCTCTTTTTCATCGGGGTGATACATCAACGTGTTGGGGTAGTTATAGCGGGGTTTGAAGTCGCGCTGGCGCTGGGAACTGATGACTTCGGCCATGCGGACATCATGATAAAGGCGCACCTGCATTTTCTGGCAGGGCAGCCAGTTGAACCGGTTGTCCTGGGTAATATCCATGACAGTGGTGTAACGGCTGCGACTGGTTATCTGGAAACGAACCGAACAGGTTTGCCCGTGGAAAGAAAAACCAATCATCCACTCATCCGAAGCATTACCGGCGATCAGTTTCATCAACCGAATATAGTTCATCTCGCACAGCACCTGCTGCCTCACCAAGTTCACCTGGTAAGGTTTGCGGTGGTGTGAAAGCTGACCTATGGTTGCCAATCCGGTTACGCTCCTGTGTCCTTGGTTGTGCAATGTGCGCTGCACGAATAACGTCTGTTTCAGGTCAAGTATAGTCAGGTGAAACTATCACTTTTTGATTGAAAAAAAACACGGCTGTGCTAATTGGAGAGGTTTTTGATTCTGTCAAACCCCAAAAGTTTTTGGAAATTTGACAGAATCAGTGGCAAAAAGGTTTTTACGCCTTGCTGTACAGCTCACTGCCTGAGGCACGGAATGCTTCTGCCTGCTCCTTCATACCGGAATCCAGCGCCTTGTTGACTGCAAGGTTGTTCTGAGCCGCATACTCCCGTACTTCGTGTGTGATTTTCATGGAGCAGAATTTCGGACCACACATGGAGCAGAAATGAGCGACTTTTGCGCCTTCCTGCGGCAAGGTCTGATCGTGGAATTGACGGGCGCGATCCGGATCCAGCCCCAGGTTGAACTGGTCTTCCCAGCGGAATTCGAATCTTGCTTTTGATAGTGCATCATCTCGTACCTGTGCACCCGGATGACCTTTTGCCAGGTCGGCCGCATGTGCAGCAATCTTGTACGTAATCAAACCTTCTTTGACATCGTCTTTATCCGGCAGCCCAAGGTGTTCCTTGGGGGTGACATAGCACAGCATTGCACAGCCAAACCAGCCGATCATCGCGGCACCAATGCCTGACGTGAAGTGGTCATAACCCGGTGCAATATCGGTTGTCAGCGGGCCCAGTGTGTAGAATGGTGCTTCATCACACTCTGCGAGCTGTTTTTCCATGTTGACCTTGATCATATGCATGGGGACATGGCCGGGACCTTCGATCATGGTTTGAACGTCATGCTTCCAGGCAATTTTGGTTAACTCGCCCAGTGTTTCCAACTCTGAAAACTGGGCTTCATCATTGGCGTCGTTAATTGAGCCTGGACGCAGTCCATCTCCCAGTGAAAAGGCGACATCATAGGCTTTCATGATCTCGCAGATGTCTTCGAAATGGGTATAAAGGAAGTTTTCCTGATGATGAGCCAGGCACCATTTTGCCATGATCGCACCACCACGGGAGACAATGCCGGTCAGGCGCTTGGCAGTCATGGGAACATAACGCAACAGCACACCGGCATGAATCGTAAAGTAATCCACCCCTTGTTCTGCCTGTTCAATGAGGGTGTCTCTGAAAATCTCCCATGTCAGGTCTTCGGCAATACCGTTGACTTTTTCCAGTGCCTGATAAATCGGGACAGTGCCAATTGGCACCGGCGAGTTACGCAGTATCCATTCACGGGTTTGGTGAATGTTCTGACCCGTTGATAAATCCATGACATTGTCGGCCCCCCAGCGGGAAGCCCAGGTCATTTTTTCCACTTCCTCTTCGATGGAGGATGTGACGGCAGAGTTACCGATATTTGCGTTAATTTTTACCAGGAAGTTACGGCCGATGATCATCGGCTCACTTTCTGGGTGATTGATGTTGTTCGGGATGATGGCACGACCACGGGCAATCTCATCACGCACAAACTCCGGCGTAATCACGGAAGGAATACTGGCTCCGAAATCCTGGCCGGGGTGTTGGCTGTCAAGAAGCCCCTGTTCCCGTAATGCTTCCAGCTTCATGTTTTCACGGATGGCGACAAACTCCATCTCCGGTGTAATGATGCCTTTACGGGCATAGTGAAGCTGGGTGACATTGCGGCCGGGCAAGGCGCGGCGTGGTGTGCGTATCAGGCCAAACTGAAGGTGTGACAGCCGGGGATCTTGCAGACTCCGGTTAGCATATTCTGATGTGAAGGCATCCAGCTGTTCGGTGTCTTCCCGTTCCTCTATCCAGTGCTTTCGCAGAGGCGCGAGACCCTTGCGAATATCGATTTCAACATCCGGATCGGTATAGGGGCCGGAGGTATCGTAAACCAGCACCGGATCATTTTTCTCACTGCCAGATTCCGTCATGGTGTCTGACAGGCTGATCTCCCGCACCGGTACGCGGATATCAGGCCGACTGCCGGCCAGGTACACTTTCCGTGAATTGGGGAAGGGTTGTACGGCCTGCTGGTCGGCCTGGGCGGACTCGCTGAGGAAACGCGGAAGATCACTCATTATGTCAGTTATCCCGGAGTGGTGGTTACGTTCTTGTAGTAATCTAACAGGCTGGTTTATTCATATTTTCCGATGTTGTCAACCTATGGTGCCAGTTACATGGCCACCGTCCGAGTGATGTGAACATTTTTTACAGGTTCCGCAGATATCTGTGGCGTATATCTGTTAACATCCACGCTTTTATCACTGTATGCACGCGATGACCGGCTTGAAGCACAAAGCGTAGTTCAAATCGTGTTGGGCAGGTTAAGCACCTGTGGAGAGCAAAGGAAACAGGTAATGGTATCGAAGCGCTTTTTATCCCTTCTGAGTGGTACGTTGCTGACATGTGCAATGACCGTTCAGGCAGAGCAGCCCATGGACCTGCTCGAAATTTATGACCTGGCGTTGAAAAATGACGCCCAGCTGGCAGCGGCCCGTGCGTCCTGGAAAGCCAGCACGGAAGTAGTACCGCAGGGACGTGCAGCGTTACTGCCGAATATTTCCATGTCAGCCAATACGGCGGATAACCGGTCTTCCCAGCTGGTTTCTACCCCCCTTTCCAATGTGGGTGGAGCCGGTGACCGCACCAATAACTGGAATTCCCACGGCTGGTCCGCCACCCTGCGTCAGCCGCTGTTTAACCTGGAATCCTGGTTTAACTTTGAGCGCGCTGAAGCACTGAGCGAACAGGCGCGGATCCAGTTCAGCGTTGAGCAGCAGAACCTGATCATGCGGGTGTCTGAAGCTTACTTCAACGTATTGCGTGCCCAGGACAACCTGGCCACCGCAAAAGCCGAAGAAAAAGCCGTGAAGCGGCAGCTGGATCAGACCCGCCAGCGCTTTGAAGTGGGCCTGATCGCCGAGACCGACGTGTATGAAGCCAAGGCGGCTTATGACGCGGCCCGTGTTACCCGCATCCAGGGTACCAATGATGTGGAAGTGGCACTGGAAAACCTGACTACTATCACCAATGTCGGCGTACCGGCGATTGCCCAGATGGATAAGCGGATGCCAGTCAATACCCCGGTGCCTGCCATTGCGCAAGAGTGGGTGAATACTGCCATCGCACAGAACCTGACGCTGGAAGCAGCGCGTAAGGGCGTGAATGTGGCTGAAGAGCAGCTGCGTGTCAGCAAGTCCGGCCATGCGCCGACATTGAACGCTGTTGCTACTTACAGCCATATCAATGATCCATCCACTGCCAATGCCTCACTGGGCTGGAACGGTAAGAGCAACAACACCGTTTACGGCTTGGAGCTGAGCATGCCGATCTTCTCCGGCGGTGCGACCAACTCCAAGGTGCGTGAGTCCGGTTACCGTCTGGAAGAATCCCAGCAGACCGTGGACCTGACGCTGCGTCAGACCACCACGAATGCCCGTAACCTGTATCGTACAGTGAATACCGATGTGGATCGCATTGAAGCCCGTTGCCAGGGAATCGTATCAGCCCGTAGCGCCCTGAAAGCGACTGAAAGCGGTTACGAGGTCGGTACACGAAACATCGTAGATGTGCTGAATGCCCAGCAGGTGCTGTATTCCGCACAGCGTGATTATTTCAACGCACGGTATGACTTCATCATCAACACCCTGAAGCTGAAGCAGACGGCCGGCACCCTGAGCCCGGAAGATCTGCAGGCACTGAATGAGTGGATGACCGGTAACCCGGAAGAAGGAATGACCGTGCCGGTGTGTACCGGCTAGATCTAGATTGAAATACAATTTGGGTGTTTTGAATATTCAATAAATCCTATAAAAAACCTGCCAGTAAGGCAGGTTTTTTATTTTTTACTGGATTAATCCGCGAGGATTGTCCTTTGTTTTTACTACGGATAAGCGCAGGGATTTACACCTCTGTTTCTCCATTCTCATCATCAGCAATTACCCTGAGTGTGACTCTTTCACCCTCAATTTCAGTTTCTATCATTATCTCGGTTGCTTGGTCGGCTTCCGCCGCTCCTTCAACAGCAGGGTCTTCTGGTATAGGGCTAAGTTCGCTTGAAGACCTTTCGTTGCTATCGCCACTACTGCTGGATGAACCATCGCTGCTTGATTCGCCGGCTAGTTTAAATACATCGCTAACGCTCCAGGCTTTCTGTAGTTGCTCAGCGGTAACAGCGGCTCCTCGGCGCACTGTGCCTGATTGTTCGGCATCACTCTTGTCATCCCCAAATAAATCAGACTGACTCAACATTGTTGGCGACATTCCGGGGATTTCTGTGAACGGGCTTTCATGACCCGACTCCACTGTTTCAGGAAGAGCTGTGGCTTCTGCTAACAATCCGGAAGAATCCTCGTCAGGCAGTGTTGTCTCTACCGTTTCGGTGGTATCAATGGTTCGAGCAAAACTTGTCCCAGCTGATAGCACTTTATCTACCGTCGCTGCAATTTGGTTCGGACTTGTCTCGGCTAGATCCAGATAATCCAGACTTGTGGGTGTGGGCGCGATTTGGGTTGTAATGTCAGTATCGCTACGATGTCGCGTTACTATATCTATTGAATCCCCTGGTGATGCAGTAGTGCTTTCTCCGCTGGACTCCTGTCTGTCGACAGGAAAGACATCCGAATCATCAGGTTCATCAAAATCTGTAGTGCGGTATGGGTATTGTAAATCCTCCGATATTGCCGGTCTCATTATGTGCTCACGCTCAGAGCGTGTATAAAATTCGGGGTCGCTATGTGGTGTAACAAGCTCTTTGTTGTCTTGCTTTAGTGTTTCTTCCACAGCAAATACTGCAGGGCGTCGGGACAGCATGGCATCTCGCTGTTCTTCAGTCATAGCCGTGCTTGTTTCAGAGCGTTCGGTTTCTTCTGTACTGGCCTCTTTTTCGAGCTCAAGACTAGGTTGAGCCGTCGTGCTGATGTCAACTTCTGGAGGGGCTTCTCTTTCTCTATCAGGGCTAGGTAGGTGTCGTCCTGCCGAACTTGTTGATGGTTCTCCCGCTCTAGGTGAGGGGGAGAGCATTCGGAAAATATCTGTGAAGGTTTGTGTATAGACTTCTTCAGCAGATTCGGCGAATGCTCCAAGCATTTTTCCTGGCTGGAATAATGAGAGAGGTGCACGTCTTTCTGGTATAAGACGTTCTATGACTTCCTTTATCGTTTTAATCATCACGGCATGACGTGTGTGTTCTTCGCCTAATAGCTGTGTTGTTTGGGCAACCGCATGGGTTGTAGCAGTCGGTATTGCCGCCTCGGCGGCAGGTGGTTGTTGCTCCTGAGACCGCAAGGCATCTTGCAAGGTTTGCAGTTGATCCTCTGCTGCTACTAGCTGTTGAGCCAGCCAGTCTATTTTCTGTTGCATTTCGGATTCGTCAGATCCAGTAGAGGCCTCTTGCACTTGTTGAATTTCCAGTTCTGCTAATATCTGCGTTAGTCGTTCGACTTCCTGCGCCATCTGTTCTGTTGTCTGGGCTAACTGCTGTGACCCCATACTGGATGCGACCTCTCTTGTTATAGGTTGAGCCGATGTAGCCTTATCAACAGTGTCAGCTTTAGCCGTCGTTTCTTCTTGAGCTGCTGGTGCAGCGACATCAGGTTGGGTGCTGAGTAGAATCTCTGTTGGTTCAGACGACTCTGTGGTGTCGGTGGAAAAACGAAAGCGTACTTTTTCGGGGATCTTTGCAGCGCCAAGTGCGATATCGATCGTGAATTCATCATCTGCTGTGTCTTGCCCGCTCTGAACGACAGGCATTGCCGGGGCGGAGCCGTCTGGCGTTGCGCTCTCTTGAGGTTGAGTCTCTGATAATCTTTCCGTCAACAACGTTATTGTGTTCTGATCCTCTGCTATTTGCCGCCCTGCCTCCAGCAGTTGGTCTTGATACTGTTCCTGTCGTGATCTTTCTTCTTGTAGCTGTGTCTGAAGCTTGGTGAGTTGTTCTTGTGTGGTTTTTTCTGCCGTTGTTTTTTCTGCAAGTCTATTACGCGTTTCAGCAATCTGTTTTTCTAATTCCTGGTGTTTAGTTTTCATTTGCCCCATGGCGTTTTCGGTTTGCTGTATTTTCTTTTCGTGTTCAGATATTGATTGAACCAGTGCGTCTTTTTCTTTTTGAGTATCTTGTTTTAATTCTGCTCTAATACGCTGACTTTCGCGTTGAATTCTTGCTTGTTCTGCATGTGTTCTTTCCTCTTCACTCCTGCTATGTGCGGAAATGACTGCCCTGGCACTTTCTTGCGCTTCTTTTAATACAGCTAAGAGTTCTGTTTCTGACGCTGGCGATGCACTTTCCTGAAGCTCTTTTATTCTCTTTTCCAGGTTGGCACTTGCAATGGCTTTCGCTGCTTTTAGTGAAAGCGTTGATTGTCGGGTCAACAGTTTGATAGCACCAATGTTTCCGTGCTCTATTGCAAAGTCAACGGCGAGTTTTCCATCTTCATTGGCAATGCTGAGGTCAGCGTGGTTGGCAATAAGATGGTTGAGTGTTGTGAGAATGTCTTTATCCGCTGTTCCGGCCATGCAGGCATAATGCAAGGCGGTATTACCATGGAGATCAGTTTGATCAATGGTGGCTTGCTTTTTATTTGGCATGAGTTGATCGGGAGCCCGGCATAGCAGGAGCACATTGTGCTCACTATTCATTTGAGCCGCTAACATCAGCAAAGACATGGCGTCAGATCCAAACCGGGTGTCCAAAGCTGTGCCCTGTTCTATGATTGTTTCGAATAACTTTTGTAGTTGTGTAACCCCTTCGTTTTTGCGAGCCAGTGTGAGCAGCCTGCTCAGTAGGGTCTGTTTACCGTCATTACTGCGTACAGCCCAAACGTCTGGCTTACCGTAAGGTAAACATTGGGTTAACATTTCGCAGACCATGTTCGTATCGCTTAGTTCCATCAATACCTGAGGGATTGTGTGCAATGCACCAGATGGGGTTAGTTGAGCACCGGCTTGTAATAACTTGTGAGTGAAGTGAAGCAACACACCTCTGGCCGTTGTGCGTTGTTTTCTTGCTGTATCTAGGTCAGCAGGCGCCTTATGGGCTTTTATAAATAGGTATTCCAGAGGACTTTGTTGATTCAGTAAAAAATTGACATCGGGATCGAATTTTAACAAAAACTCAACTCTTTCTACCGAGCCGCGCGTTAACGCACGCCAAAGCGCTGTTAAACCTTGTTGATCGGTTTCATCGATATCTGCACCATGCTTGACTAATTCAGAGACAATATTGCCCTCATAGCTTGCACATGCCAAGCGTAGTGGTGTTTCACCCGCCTCTGTAACATGGCTGGCATTTGCCCCGGCTTCCAGTAATTGCTTAATGACTTCGAGTGGAAACTGTTTTCTCAGCGCTATTGTCAATGCCTGCTGCTGGGTATTGCTACTGCATGTAACATCTGCGCCGTTCGCGATGAGATATGAAACTAGCTCAGTACGTTGTTGCCCCGGTTCACCTGAACAAGCTTGCATTAATGCAGTGAACCCTCGTTTATCCTGTGTATTAAGCAGAGATTTACTTTCTCCTTCAGCATGAGGAACTTGATGTGATAAGAGGCTTGAACCGTCTGCTGCAGGCGTTGCCAAAGTGTCTAGTAGATCCTGAGCAGCAGACAAGCCGTGATCCACTAAGTTGTGTAAAACGGTCCTATGAGTTTTACTGGGCCTTGGCTCTAGTCGTGCGCTTGAGTTTAAAAGCAACTGAGCGATTTTGAATTTATTTTCTTGCATTGTGATGTCATCGTCTTTATTCAGTGCGGTACTGACATAGAGCGGAGTCTGGTCATCACTGTTAGTTGCATCGGGATCTGCATCAAGTGTTTTAATAGCCCATTTAAAGGTGTCAAATTCCCCCTGGCTGGCCAGCGCGGTCAACAGGGTGTTTCCTTCCGGATTCCTCTGATTGACGCACGTTCTGACATGTTCCAGCATCGCCTTTTGACCTTTTTCGCTATCGGTCAGACTTTCCTGTTGGCATAATTTGTTGTATTCACTGCTGCGTGTAGGGTTATTCGAGATCGTTTGAGTCTTTTCATAAATTTTTTCTGCGATGATACGCAGTTTATTTTCAGGTAAAGCAAAGTTTTTACTTAAGATAATACAGTGTAATGGATTTAGGCCTTCATTATTCGGAGTGAAGGCATCAAATTCAAAGGTGATTAAACAATTGATCAGTATTCTTTGGCGCTTGGTTTCATCGGTTTCTGTATGACATTGTTGGCTGTAATGTTTAATCACTTTTAAGAAGATAGTTTCACCCTTTTCATCGGTGATGACTGTGGGATCGACATTGATTTTTATGTCTTTGAGGAATTTTGCGATTTTATCCTTGGTTGCACTTTCGGTAGATTGAACCATCTCATGAAGCTTTTTAAGAATGGTGTTAACGGCTAGGTTTCGATCACCTTCCATTTTTTCCCGATCAGCCATAATGGACGATCGGCGACGTAAGGAGGTTCTGCGCTCCGTTAATGTCGATGTACTCACCGTATCCTCAAATGTAGGAGCTTGATCGCGAGCTATGCGTGACAGGGATTGTGACCGTGATCTTCTTGTCTGTGTCGTTCTGGTGACATCCGAACCTGCAAATGATCCACGGCGCCTTTGGTGGGATCGGCCTCGTTCAGGTTCCTGAGGTGGTTGTTTTGCTATTCCTGGTTTGGGTGGTCGAGATGGTGATGTCATAGTGGTTTGCTCCTAACGATTGATTAAAATGTCGACTAATTCGAATAACAGTTCCTCGCCTATGATTTAGCGTGTTCATCGTAATTAATCCGATGTTTGTGCGGTATGAATTACAACAGTGAGTAAGTCACGTTGATTTATTAGGTCTGAGATTTGATATGAAGTTCATGACCAGCTGCTTAGTATCAGTGTCCTTCATAGGAATCACTTTCGAGAGAAATACTGAGCGCATCCTTGTGATGGGGCTGTTGTACAAAAAATTGCCATGAGGTGTTGGCTGAGGGCTGAGCTTGATGCCTTACTTTTCCTTCCGGTAAGGCTCCCAGGTGCAGACCGGCCTGGTTGGTTAACCGGTTGTCATGGAATATCCATTTTTGTGTCGGCTCCTGGGTGCAGGCACGAACCGAAACCATGCCATCGGCTCCGCTGGTGAGGCAGCGGTCAGGAGCGACCAGTGTATGCAAGCGGTTCAACCCATCGTAATGCCACAGCTGATTTGTTTTATAGTGGCATCGGTAGGTGTTCACCGTGCTGCCGTCATGTGTGCCGCTTTCCTTCACGTTCAGGCAACGGCCTTTTTGGCTGTCCATTCTCATGACTTCGAGCGACAGGGGGGGATGCTCCTGGAATGCATGCGATCCCCAGTTCACGGTAAGAACCTGGGTTAACGTGTGTGCCAGGCCTTTTTGATCCCAGACAGAATAGTCCTGAAACAAACCGTAATAGCGGATATGACCAGCCAGTGCTACCGGCTTTACCGTGGCTTCAAAATAAAAGCGTGAGATATCAGTCTTGCTGGCGGGCACCATGAATGTCGCTGAAAAGCCGGGAATAAAGTGTGAATAGGCGAGACCGGAGAATTTTTCATCCTTGAAAAACCAGTCCTGACAGAAGAGTGCACAACTGCCCTGAGTTCGCCACTCATGACTGTAGGTGTCAAAGCTGCGACTCCAGGTCCATGCTGCGGTGTCGGTCCGTTGTGAGCGGGAGCGGTTGCTGACCACGTACTCATGATTTTTATACGATACTGATCGGGAACTGAAGTAGGACCCTAACGGTAACAGGGCAGCGGTGCGTCGGGCGGGAAGCGCTGTTCTCTGAGAGTGAATGCCATGTGTTTTTCGTTTCGGCTTGAGTGATTGTGGCTCACTCTCATCATCGCTACTCACTGGAGTGGCTGAATCGTAGGGGGTAATGGTACCTGATGCTACAGCCTCTCCGGAATCGCTGTCTGAGCCGTAACCACCGGTGTCGCTGCCTGAACTGTAACCGCCTGCTTCACTGTCGGAGCCGTAACCACCGGCGTCATTGCCGGACGATACGCTGCTGGAGTCGTCAGTGTCGGAACCGGAGCCGTAACCGCCAGCAGGCAAATCGTAACCGTCAGCCGGCAAATATTGTGCAACGAGCTCTTCATATTCAAGGATTGGTTCAGCATGCATGGTGAAACCCGTAAACTGATCAGTAACAGTGTCTTCATCAATAGTGTCGTATTGTGAGGCTAGCGGATTTTTGTCAATAACAGGTGGCGCTAATTCCCCCCGGGTAGGCGGTATTTCCTCCCAGGTTGGGATGTCAGGATCCTGAATATTATCTATAAGTTCATTAATATCTATATCAGTTACTTCACTGGTAATGGAGGATTCATCACCGCCTGATGAAACAGGGGAAGATGGCCTTTGGGGTTCCAGAGGTTGAACCTCGCCATCGCTTTCCACAGGACTTAGCGGTCTTTCGTCTTCAGTATCATGCTCATATGAGCCCATTTCGGTCAGGGGAGGCAGTTGCCCATCCTCCAGAATGTTTTCATCGGTTGTTTCTCCGATATCAAAGTGCTCTGCATGCTCTGTCTCTGTCTCTGTCTCTGTCTCTGTCTCTGTCTCTGTCTCTGTCTCTGTCTCTGTCTCTGTCTCTGTCTCTGTCTCTGTCTCTGTCTCTGTCTCTGTCTCTGTCTCTGTCTCTGTCTCTGTCTCTGTCTCTGATCCTCCTCCTGTGCCAGCCAGTTGATCAGGGGAGATTGATGCACGGCCTGCTACGGTGACTTTTACGGTGGTCTTGGCCTTTATGACAGAGCGTATGGGGGTGCTGGCAGGTATGGCGTGATGCAGGCGGACTTGCGGGTCATGAGGATGTATGGCAATGCCGTAGTGATCGGCGATGGGGCCAAACCATGTCGTTCGATTGGCCCAGCTTTGAAACCAGGTGTGTTTGTGGCGGGGCTTCTCCGCCAAGTGCCAGCCGGCACCGCCATGGGTCTCCGGATCAATGGTAATACGAATATATTTGGAATCTTCCGTCCCTTGGGTGGTAGATGCGATTGATCGTATGAAGTCCAAGGTATACATCAGCGAGACGCTGGCCCTGTGATCGCACGCATCAACAAGGCCGCCGGTCCATGTTACCGGCGATGACACGCTGCCTTCCAGTTGGTTACCGACAAGGCAGGGAAGGTTGATCTGACGTAATTCGATATGAATGCTGCTCTCCGGTCGCCAGCCATTTGCGGTTACCTTACGTTGTTGGGGCGGTAGGACTGCCTGTCGGTTCCATTGTTGATGTAGCATCCATGTTTCAAGGGCGAGCTGCTGTGCTGAGGTGCGAGGGTGGCCGCCAGCGGAAACAAGTTGCTTATAATGGGCGGGGGCAGTGCCTGTTTTGCGAATCATGATGATATCGCCATAGAGTCCTATTCCGCCCAGTAGTGCGCTAAGGGATTGAACCTTCTCTGGCGGACTCTCCGTGCCATCAATGACCAGCGTACTGTCTTGCTGTAAGCGTTCTTCCAGTATTAATAACTGAGAGTGTGACAGGCGTGTCCGTGCGTTGAGGTAAGTGATAGACGGGCGGATACTGTGCCGTGACGTCTGGTCGTCTTTTTCGATAGCCTCGAGGTATTGGCCATATGCAGTCATGGTTCCCGCAACACTCATGGCGTTAGCGTGGAGAGGAACGATCACAGTGATGGCTAACGTCACTTGAACGACAGCCAATACTATATGTAAGAGTATGGGGGAATGGTTAAGTCTTTTCGTAAGACGCATCAATGCACAATTTTTTTCAGCAATAAAACTGCGTTGTTGCGATGGAACATAGTCGCAAATACACAATGCTGCATAAAAACGGCTAAATGAGTGTTTTTTTCAGTTATATGGTAAATCGTGGTCTGTGGGTTGTTGCCAGGAAAGACAAGGGTGCGACACCTGCTGTTCTGGGTGGTAATGAAGCGATCCATCACCACCCATGATGGGCATATCTCTCAGTATAAAAGACTGGCTGCCAGTGTCAGCTGCTTTTCAAGTGCGCCTCGATTCTGTTCGACGACCTGTTTTCCGGCTTGTCCTGTTCGCTCGCTGAAAGCGTCATCAGTCAGCAGCCTGTTCAGGTTATCAGCCAGCGCTTCCTCGTTATCCGTGACCAGCAGGGCATGGGCCTGCTTCAGCTGGTCAGCGACATCAACAAAGTTAAACAAATGGGGCCCGCAGAGAACCGGAAGCCCAATAGCCGCCGGTTCCAGCAAGTTGTGGCCACCAACAGGTACCAGGCTGCCCCCGACAAAGCTGATATCAGAGGCGCTAAACAGCAGCATCATTTCGCCCATGGTGTCGCCAAGGATGACATCTGTCGTCGCTGTTATGGCTTCATTGCTGCTGCGACGGGCTACTGACAGATCCTGGCCGGTTATCAGGGTGTGCACATCGTCGAAACGTTCAGGGTGACGAGGCACTAAAAGTAGTAATGTGTCTTTATGTTCTAGCCTGACCTTCTGAAACGCTGACAGTATTGGCTCTTCTTCACCTTTATGGGTGCTGGCCGCAATAATGATTTTGGTGGTCGCAGGTCGTTGGCTCAGCCATTGAGCACGTAATGCCTTGGCCTGTTCTACCAGGGTTTTCTCAATGGTCAGGTCATATTTCAGTGTGCCAGTCACCAGGGTCTGGCACCGGGGCTGCCCCAGTTGGATGAATCGCTCGGCATCATCTTTCCCCTGAGCGGCAATGAAGCTGAGTTGCTGGAGCATTCGTCGGGTCAGGGAGCCGAGTCGTGCATAGCCCTGTGCTGAACGTTGAGACAGTCGGGCGTTGGTCAGCATAACCGGTATGTTGCGGCGGTGGCAGGCGGCAATGGTATTTGGCCAGAGTTCAGTTTCCATGATGATCAACAGTTCCGGTGTAACGCGGTCCAGAAAGCGGTTGATGGCTCCCGGTAGGTCATAGGGCGCATAGACGTGGAAGACGGTATCGCCATAGATCGCTTTGACCCGGTCAGAACCGGTTGGTGTCATGGTGGTAACGACTATCCTGTGTTCGGGATAGCGTACTCTCAACGCCTTGACCAGTGGTGCGGCGGCGATGGTTTCTCCGACGGAGACGGAATGAACCCAAATGCTTGGCATGGCTGGCTTGGGCGCCTTGAAGTAACCAAACCGCTCATTCCAGCGCCGGGCATAGGCGGGGGCTTTCCAGGCGCGGTATAGCAGGCGAAGGATGACCAGGGGGAGCAACAGATAGTAAAAGAGTGTATACAGTGTTCTTGACATTGCCTTAGATAACCATGACCCAATAGTCTGAAGGCCGGATTCTATCGCAATTCTGACAAAGCATCGCTGTTCGATTGGGAAAAGTCTCTGCAGCTAATGACAGCAATGCGTCGAATCCTTATTAACGGTGATGTATTCATCAGATACCGCATGCATGAAGGTTATTGCTGTCATTTCACTGTTTACTGATATGGCAACCCTTCGTTCATCGACGTTATGTGACGTCACAGTTATGGTTGGTTGTAGCTCTGGATACAAAAAAAGGGCAGTTTGGTAAGCTGCCCTTTTTGTGGGAAATCGTAATGGTTTATCACTATTACTGTGAGTTCATATTACTGTTCCTCATCTGAAGATGGTGACGGCGTTTCTGCTGTCGGTCGTGTTTTATCCTCCATTAAACTTGTAGCCGCCGCACTTTCGGTGTCGCTTGCTTTTTCAAGGTTGGACGAAGCGCCTTCTTCAGCCTGTGGATCTTCTAAAATGTCGTACTCTTCTTGCTTGAAGCTAAGTGAAGCATTGTACTCTGCAGCCGTCATAATTTTACAGGGCGGTAGTGTAAATGCAGCAGCCATCAACCTAAAAGCACTGGTAGCAGCTAAATCAAGTATGCGGACTGCAGAAGGACTCTCTGACAGTATTAACACGCTCTCTTCGTTGAGTTCTTCCTTTTCCGGGGTGGGGAGGGAAGCAGTTGTTGCTTGTTCAGATTCTTCGTCTATCTGATCAGTCGCTGTAGCCATCTCCACAGTTGCAGCCTGAGTGACAGCGCTTTCAGCTGCTTGTAAGGCTTGCAACTCATTACGGGTGAACTCTAATCGGCTTTGCAGATTGGAGTGTTCCTGTTGAAGCGCTTGAAAATGTTTTTGGCTGGTGGCTTCAGATTCAGATTGCTTTCTCAGTTGCTCCATTAACTGCTGTTTCTCAGCTTCCATTTTTTTGAGTTTTTCTTCAAGTGCTGCCTTCTCTCCGTTTAATTGTTGCGCTTGTTCCTGTGTGGTTTGAACACCGGTGGATGCGGCTGTTGTTTTATCTGTGCTGGTTTCTGTCGTCATGGTTGACAACTGTTTAGGTCTTACAACGACAGGTTTCTTTGGTGTTGTTGGTGGGACCCGTTTTTTGACGGTGATCTCAGGGCGCTGCTCTGTGGTAGTGCTAGGCTGATCCTTCTCAGGGAGGCTTTCCGGTTCAACCGACGGAGTCGTTGGTTCATGCGCTTTGATAACCGCTAAGGCTTTATCTCTTAACGCCGTCAGAGTATTTAACAATGCCTGGTCACGTTCTTCAGGCTGGGTGTCTGATAATTCAGTAATATATTCCTCAATGCCTGAGGCCATGAGACTGTTGGCTACTGCCAGAGTCGTCACTTCTACATGGGACATTGCCTGCACTGCTGCCGGATTTCGGGCAGATATTGCATGACAAATGGGAAGTTGGTTAGCTGAGTTGGTTGCATTGATGTCTGCGCCCTGCTCAATCAGGTAGTGGATAATGTCAGTTGATGCTTCCTGATCTGCTGCACAGTTCATGCAAGCGTGGTGCAGTGCCGTATTCTGCTGTTTGTCTCTTTGTTGAATATCAGCCTGCTTTTTGGCGGGCATATCCTGATCAGATGTCTGGAGCAACCTTTTAACAGCGGTAATATTACTGAATTTACCTGCTGCCAGCATCAAGGCGCTTGCACCGTCCTTACCGACTTGAGTGTCAACAGCGGTACCTAGCCTTAGCAGTTTTTCAAAGAGCTGGCGATATTGCTGGCGTTCTTCCGGGGTGTCTTTATGCTGTTGCTCCAGATCCAGTGACCATGTAATGGGTGTGCGTTCTTTATCCACACTGAGAACATCCCATGAGGCTTTTGACTCACGAGTAAGCATGAGCTTAAAGAGCTCTTTGTCTCTGCGGTTGATCAGCAACGTTGGAACCGTGGGGTGTTTCCGGGTATGGAGGTTCAGGTCTGCTTCATGATCGACTAAGAGTTCGACAATCTCTAACCACTGTTCTCTTGTCTGTCCTTGAGTTTGGCTGGCTTGAATTAAGGCTTCTTGTAAAGGCAGCCTGCCTCTAGCGGATTTATTTGGGCTTGCCTGAAATTCGGTTAACAATTTTTTGACCATCTCAACATTGCGGTCAAAGACATACTGGGTTAAGGCGGTATGCTGATTGCGATAGCTCTCGTCAATCGTGGCGCCCTTTTTCAGTAAAAGAGCAACGATGTCGAAATGATGACCCGCTAAGGCCAGTCGGATGGGAGTCTGCTCATCTCTGGATTGCAAACTGTGATTGGAACCCATCTCGATTAATCGGTTGGCTAACGTTTTTCTGCTTTCGATACAGGTTTTATCGGTATCATTCAGCAACGCTCTTAACGTATAGATCAGAGACGACTCCAATGATTTGGAATAGAGTGTGACATTCGCGCGATGATCCAACATCTCGTTCGCCAGGCGAATAGCCTGTTGAACCACCTCCGGAGATACCTGTTTTTCGCTCAGTGCGCAGACTCTCATCAAGGCGGTTTGGTTTTTTACATCCCTTTCATCAATATCATCGTCTTTGGTATGTCTGAATAGCAGTTCAACCATGTTCAGATCGACTTGGTCAAGCGCGAAGTGGATGAGTGCTTGCTCGCCACCATCATAACGGTGGGTTGTCATGTGAGCATCATTGCTCAGGAGTTCGCGGGCAATCTCGTGTTGTTGGTGCTTTACACAAAGGTATAGTGGTGATTCACCTTGTTGATTTCGTGTATTTGGATTGGCGCCCTCTTTAATAAGAAGCCTGGCTTTTGCGAACTCACCGGATTGGATCATGCGGGTTAATGGCGTCTGGCCATCCTTTCCAATATGATCCATGGAGATGTTACTCACCTGGATGAGATAAAGGAGGAGGCTTGTTAAATCACTCGATTCAGAGACGTAATGTTTACGTGATAGAATGTAATCCAAGACATTTTCACCATCCTGATTGTGTTCAACAGCATCAAAACCTGACCCAAGCAATGTATCAATGAGCTGTCTCAGGATGAGGCCTTTATCAGGCTCTGCTTTCGTGTATTGCCGGATAAGATTGAATAGTACGGTTTCTCCATGATTATCTTGAACCGTTTTAGGCGAGATGTCAGGAGCATCTGCTGGTTGAGATACTAGTAAGTGGTCAATGTGCTGTGAAGTCAGGTAAATACCTTGTTCGTTTGCAAGAGTGACTAACTTCTCACAAAGCTGATGAACAAATTGATCGTAGTCAACCACTGGAGAAGTTGCTGGTGCAACGGAAACTCTAGGTGAGCTTATGGCAGGCAATGACTGGGATCTTTCGGCTAGCGGTTGATGACGGATTGTCGGATGTTGTTCTGGTTGGAGATAGTTGTCGATATTGGGTAGAGATGCTGTTCTTCTTAATCCACTGGTTGATGATCTTTTTTCTTCTGTGGTCGTTGGAGGTTGTAGTGCCGATAAATCGAGAAATGATGAATACATAGTCGGTGTTGATGATGCCATTGATGAGTTACTCCATAATGAATGTGATGAAAATGACTATTTTTATGTAAAGTGTTGCCTGATGTATTAACGCTTTATTGCTGAATAACGATGTTAAAGGCACTTTTTTACCTTTAAATAGTAACGTGGTAACAATTTGGTGTTTTTTTTGGTTAAAAGTTCTCTGTGAGATGTATAGGTCGCCTTTCTTTTTTTGTTAACTAATGAGCAATGTTACTGATAATGGGAAGTTTTTGTATGTGGCATGTTTACTTTGGTGAGAACTATAGATAGCCGATGGCTGTAGTTATTATGTGGAGCGTGTGATCTTTTGGTGGGTCTCTATGTTTATAATTTTGGGTGTTTCTATAGATCTAATAAGGCTTGCATTTCCTTGATTGGACATTTCTTTAAGTTCTATAAGTAAGTTTGCTTCGGTTTATTATTGATAAATGGTGGCTGTTTATATTCTATTCAAGAATGGTAGTGTTGATATGTAGTGTGGTGTTTCTCCAGGTTATTCTACAGATTCGTTGTTTTATTGATATTCAATGCTTATTTTATTATTGTTGCTATTACTATGATTTGCATGATGACTTATCGGATGCCATCAATCTATTAAGTGTTACAGGGGCTTTGTCATATGTTTTTTGTTAAGGTAGATTATGGCATCTTCAGGCGTTTTGATTTAGATAGTCTGGCATAAATTACTGTCAATGTTTGCAAGTATGCTATTTCATGGCGACAGAGGCATTCATTACTGCTCTCAGGTATTCAGAAACATGATCGAGAAAAACGTTGCCATCTGAGAATGAGCGTAAAAGCGACTGTTGGGATAATGCTTGCGTGGGGAGTTTTTCAATGCATTGAAAATTGAGTCTATGCATCATGAGCCAATGATGAATCAGGCAAAGATTCGGCAGGCTGTGTTTTGAGTACATTGAAGTCGATTAGCATCGAACCCGGTGACACGGTTCATTGGGACATATGATTCCCATGAATGGGGACTTGGCAAAAGCCGCTTAGATGGATGTCTATTTTTACTGCTTTAGTTCATCAAGACATTAGTTTGTAGGCTTGTGCACGCTGTTGGACAGCGGCAGATTCTAGCACTGCATGGTGTTTGTGGCTTTACATGTTTGGTCTGGTTGCCGCGTTGTTATTGATAAAAATGGAGCACTGCCACAAAAATGTAGGTTGTCGGTGGCGGTAATGGATAAGGAATCGCTTAATGGCCAGTCCAGTAGATAAATCAGTGAAATCCACGTCTTCCAGTTCCAGTAGTGAGGACGATAGTGTATTTCAAGTAGCAAAAACGGGGCAGGGGCGACAGTTGGTACCCGGCACTGTCTCTGAATCAGTGGAACTAAGTGCTGGTAGACTTATGGCCAGTCTGACGATAGGTTCTGGCCTACAACCGAGATCGTGTGAAAGCCTTGTTGAAGGGGGAGAGCAGCAATCTGAACCGATGTTTGCGTTCAGTCTTTCAGGAACGAGCAGTGAATCAGAAGAAGAGCAGGGCGCTATGGCCAGACCTAAAGATGTTCTCTCCCCAGATGTTGAGGCAATCGAATCTGCACTCCCTGTAGGTTCGCCGGCGGATTCATCTGAAGGATCTGCATCATCGAGTTCTGGTGGTTTTTTTACTCGACGCCCTGATGATGTAACGGAGTTGTTGAGCCTGTCGAGCTTTGGAAGCAGTGCATCTCCAGAGGAGCATCCATTAAAACTGAAATTACCAAGCCCTGAAGATTATAGAGAGGAAGCCTGTAGCTCAATAGATTCTGTCAAAACGATCACAGGAGATTCTGCTAAAAAAATGTCAGAGATGGACTGTATTAGTATTTGGCGAGAGAAAGGGATGGTTACAACCCAGTTGCTTGCTCCCCTCGAAGATTCTACGGTAGATGCTTTGGCAAAATTAACGTTCGAGAAGCCTGTTGTTTATAGAATAATCCCTCATCCAGCTGCTTACGAAAAGGAAATGAACCCATTTGGGCGAGAATGGAAACAACTGCCCCGTTACGATCGTCCGTACATCGTAAAAATCATTATGGAATCGCTCGCAGATGATGACGAAAGGTCAGCCGTGGAATCAGCAGAACTAGAGCTGGATATTATAAAGAAATTGTCACATGCAAATATTGTCAAACGTTTAGATGATAGATCTGACCGCGATCAAACATATCTGGATCCGAAAGCGACAGGTTGGAAAGTGACAGAGGTAAATATATTTGTATTGTATATGGAAGATGCGGGTATTGATCTTTATAAACATTTGAAAACTTTGGGTCGGGAGGTGGTATTTTCAGAACTGGTACTTTATGGTCTGCAATTATTAGCTGGATTGTGCTATCTGAAGAAAAAGAAGATTGTTCATCGTGATATAAAACCGACAAATTTGTTGGTGGGTGAATGTATATATGGAAATATTCGAAGGCTGAGAATTGCTGATTTTGGCTTTTCTTTTTATGCGAACATCCCAATCCCAAAGGATGATATTAGTGGCTCGATATTGTTTCTGGCACCAGAAGTAAAATTGGCTATTCAAGCAGCTGAGTCTACAAGTAAAAAACAAGCAGCCATTGCAAGCGGTCACCCGCAGACATACCAGAGTGATCTTTATGCAGCCGGTATGAGTTTCGTCAAGTTGCTACTTGATATGGGCTTTTTAAACGATTCTGTCACAAGGAAGGGATTAAGAAAGGCGGAGGATAAGGGGGATATTGGAGTGGAAGAGCTGCTTCCTCACTATCAAAATAATGAAATCGCCAAAGAATTACTTGTTCTTATTAATCAAATGCGGGAGAAAGATCCTGAAAAACGACCTGTCGTTGAGGAGATGTATAAGGCTTTTTATAATCTGGCGAAAAAGATCGACAGTCAATGTGCGCTAGAGCTGGCCAGGGATGCGGGAATGGAAGTCCTGATGGGTGGAAAATAGGTACAAGTCGAGGAGTCTGCGACTTAGTGGGTGTATCGCTAATAGAATAACCTGTAGTAGTTCAAACCTGATCTGACGGTTACTGATTACGGGGCAGGCGCCCATGATAGACCCAGCCTCCGCTGAAGGCTTATACTCCCCCGAACTAACCTGAATTGATGAGTATCATGTCCCACGTCATCGACACTGATGTAACCATTATCGGTGGCGGAATTGCTGGTTTATGGCTGTTCCGGCGCCTCAACGACATGGGCTACAAGGCCCTGCTTCTCGAAAACGCCACGCTCGGTGGTGGTCAGAGTATCAAGTCACAGGGGATTATCCACGGCGGTATCAAGTATGCGCTGTCCGGTAATCTGACCCAGGCGTCGGAGTGTATCGCCGGTATGCCGGCCCGCTGGCGCGCCTGTCTGGACGGCGAGGGTGAAATTGACCTGACCCGTGTACGTATCCTGTCTGATCACCAGTATATGTGGACGCCCGGCGGCCTCGGCTCACGCATGGCGACTTTCTTTGCCAGCAAGGCATTGCGTGGTCGTGTTGATCCGGTCAAGCGTGATGAAGTCCCCAAAGTGTTTCAGGATCCCGGTTTCAAGGGCAAGCTCTATAAACTCAATGAAAGTGTGCTTGATATCGAAACGGTGGTGAGCGAATTGATCGCTGGTCTTGAGGATCGCACGCTGAAAGTGGATTGGGACAAAGACAGTGTGATCCGCTTTGGTGAGGATGGCGACATTACCTCCATCGAATGTACCGCCGATGGTGAAACTTATGAAATCCATGCCCGGCGATTTGTCCTGACGGCCGGTGAAGGAACAGGTGATATTCTCCAGCGCTGGGGTGTGACGTCGCCCGAGATGCAGTTACGTCCGCTGCACATGGTAATGTTGAAGCACAAACATCCCTATCCTTTGTACGCACACTGTATCAGCACGGACATTGTGCCGCGTCTGACCGTCACCAGCCATCCAACCGATGATGACCAGTGGGTTTGGTACATGGGTGGTGATATTGCGGAATCCGGTGTCAAACGTGACAGTGACGAGCAGATTGCCCGGGCCAAAAAAGAAGTGGCTAAACTGCTGCCCTGGGTTGATTTTTCCGATGCGCAATGGGCGACACTCCGTGTTAACCGGGCAGAACCCAAACAGAGCAAACTATTGAGACCGGATGCCGCCTATTGCAAGGCTGTCGGTAATGGTCTGATTACTTGGCCCACCAAGCTGGCGCTGGCGCCGAACCTCAGTGATGAAGTCGTACGGGAGCTTCAAGGGGCAGGTATTGAACCCTCTGGTAATGAGGCGTTCGGCTTGCCTGCCGAGCTGCCGCGCCCAGCGGTGACTGGTCCCTTCTGGAGTGATTATTTTGATTGAACACCTGAGAAAGCCGGTGGCCGACACTGGTGTGACGATTTCACCGGTGGGTTTCGGCACGGTCAAATTGGGGCGTGATCAACAGGTCAAATACCCCGAGGTGTTCAGGATTCCCGATGACAGGGAAGCGACCGATTTGCTGGCGTTGGCCCGCGAGCTTGGCATTAACCTGTTGGATACCGCACCCGCCTACGGATCGAGCGAGGAACGCCTGGGGCAGTTGATTGCCGGTGAGCGTCAATCATGGGTGATCTGCACCAAAGTCGGTGAAGAGTTCGAAAACGGTGAATCCCGTTTCGATTTCACCCCGGAACATATCCGTTTCAGTGTTGAGCGGAGCTTGAAACGGCTCGGTACCGATTATCTGGATATGGTGCTGGTTCATTCCAGCGGCGAGGATGTGGATATCATTCGTCGTTATGGCTGTCTTGAAGTGCTGGCGGAGCTGAAGCGTGAAGGGCTTGTGCTGGCTTCCGGCATGTCAACGAAAACCGTTGAAGGCGGGATTCTGGCGCTGGAGCAATCCGACTGCGCCATGGTCACCTGGAACCTTAATGAACAGGGTGAACGTGCTGTGTTGGATTATGCCCGGGATCATGGCAAGGCCATTCTGGTGAAGAAAGCACTGGCCAGTGGTCATCTCTGCATGGATGGCGAGGATCCGGTGCAGACCTGTATGGATTTTGTCTTTTCCCATGCCGGAGTGTCTGCCGCCGTATTGGGGACAATCAATCCTGATCATCTTCGCCATAATGTTCAGGCCGTAATGCGGGCGGTGGAGAAACAGGCTGCATGAGCGAAGGAATCATACTGCGCAGGGAAGCAGCAACCGCCTTTTCGACCCGTCAGGTGACGTTGACCCGTACGGCGGAAGGGCTTGATCTGAAACCTTGCGGTGATCCACTGACATTCAGCGAGATGGCGGCGATGCGTTCTGCGGGTGCCATCCCGCCGTGTTTTTCTGCGAACAATGAAATTTGCCTGGCCAATCTTGGGGTCTCTGTCCTGTTGAGAATACAGGTTGATGGGAATGACTACCTGGTGCTGGTCGAGCAGGACTGCGGTAATACAGGGCAGGTGCTCAAGCCGGTATCGGGGTATGTGGAAACCTCTGAGTTGGAAAACCCCATGAATACGGTACTCCGGGAAATTTCAGAAGAGGTCTTATTCAAGGAGGGGCCGGGTTATTTTCCGTTTTACCATGAGGGTCAGCCCGTGGGTAATCCTTATGGATTGCCTGAGCAGTCAGTGGCTATAGAGCTCCACTCTTCCAGCTGGCTGGCTGGTAAGCAGGGAGAGGCAGTTTTTATTAATGGTAAGCCGGTTACATTACCGGTTCACCTCTATGTTCACTGTCCTACGAATAGTGTTCAGTTGGTTTTTAGTCTGACAGTCGCATTAGATGCATGGCCTGAACACGGATTTTTTGTGGAAGATGAGAAAGAAGATGGTTTTCTTGTCAGCCGTTTGAGGCCGGAACGCCGTCTGGTGCTGGTGCAATGTCAGGAAGAAACGCTGACAGATTATTTTCAGCTGGTGAATGGCAAGTTAACACCCTTCTACCCCGAACAGTGCCAACTATCAGAGTTTTTCGCGCCGAGAGGGAATGGCTGTGTGTTTATTGAAGATTTATCAGGTCCATCCGTGCAATTTAGATGAAAGCCCAGAAGGGCTTTCTCTTTACACTGATTGGCTATGTGCTAACGCCGTCGATGACTCTGTTACGGCTGCTGCATCAAATATTGCTGCATCCTGATTACCGTGTACATTTTCGCCAGTCCTCATTGGTAGTTCTGATTCACTATCAACTGAGGATAACAGGTGAAGGATAGACTGATTGGGGTTTCTGGGTTGGTGGAGTAGTGTTATATGTTTCTCCAATGTGGCAGCTGTTAAGGATGTGAACTCGCATTCCTCTACGAGGCATTTGAATATTGCGCGGGTATTTATGTGCCATAGTTGATGCGTTTTAAAGTTTGAAAAAACATTAAAACAACTGTTGCATGTTTCATGGGTGATTGGATGATCGAATCCGCAATAGTATGGCTTTGACGCGAAAGGTGATGTGTTTCGTTGGATAAAATGAACTTTTTTCCAGTGTTCACGTAAGTCTTTAGCGTTAAAAAAACACTTTCGATTACATGATTGGTCGTAGCAAACAAAATGGGAGTCATCCTGTTGCACCAAAAAATGTGCATGCACATTCTGAAATAAGAAATTGAGTAGTTCATGTAGGTATACGCATTGTGAACAGTCTTTCATCAGAAATACTTGTTCATTTTCCAATGCGTTGTGTATCTGGTGCCGTAAAGGTGATTGAAGGATCCTTGCTCCAGCGTCATTAATTATATGTGGATGGCTCGATGTTGCGATATGGTTTTTTATGACCTCATGCAATAAATATATTCTATAGTTCGAGAGTTTTATGCAGGTTTGGCAGTTTGTTATTCTTTTTTTTGGTTCTGTTGATCTATTAGGCTGATTAATCATCCTTGATATTGTTTCTGTCTCTCTGCGCAGTTTTTCGAGCTTACCCTTTGACTGATCAATGCGATCTCTTGGGGAGAGATTCCTCTGCATGTGTACTTGAAGAGTCTTAACTTCATCTTTTATTTTTTGAGGGCTACTACTAGCGAATAGCTGTTGTGTGTTTGGAGTGTTTAATAATCTTACGGTTTCGGGATGCTTAAGAGCTATGCGAGTAGCGAATGGTTGTTGTGTGTTTGGAGTGTTTAATAATCTTACGGTTTCGGGATGCTTAACAGCTATGCGAGTAGCGAATAGCTGTTGTGTGTTTGGAGTGTTTAATAACCTTACGGTTTCGGGATGCCTAAGCGCTATGTGAGAATAACTTCCTCTATTAGTGTTTGCTGCACTGTCCATGTGTTTTTAAATCTTCCTATTGTCAATTATTTGATATTGTGTGGATAGTGTGTGGAAACAGAGATGTTGTCACTGTCAAAAGGGTTTGTTTAGCTGACACATGTAAGTTATGCCAACAATTTTGTTAATCGTTTTATCGGAATAGTGTTTTTTATTTGTTTTTGTGCTGGGTGTTTGATTTTCTTGTGGTGTTTTTTTTGATTGTGAAGGATGGTTGTTAATAGCTATCATGTGGTGCTGGATTCTTGTTGCATATGATGCCAGTTATGATGAAGGTCTAACTCTGCAGATGTTAAGAATGTGAGGTTACAATCTTGGGCAGAGCATTTGAATATGGATCTGTTACTTGTGTGTGTCAGTTGGTGGATTTTGAATTGCACGAAATCATCAAAAGGCGCTTTGCAAATGTTATTTGCCTCTTGGTGTTGGCAAATATAGCGTGTATCAGCGCTTTCTTGTGTGTTTCTTGTAATGTAGTGCTCATTTTTCCAGTGTGAATACAGGTCGCTGCAACTAAAAAAACAAAATTTAGTGCATGGCCTGTCATCGCAGGTGAAATGAGCGTCATCCTGCTGAACCACAAAATGAGATTGGATTAAGTGGAGTATAGCGTCAAATGTTTTATGCAGCTCTACGCAGTATTGACATCCTTTTAGTAGGCGTCCTTTCTCACTATCTTCCATTTTTAGTTCGCGATATAAGTGAGTTTGAATAACGTGGTCTAAATAGGCCTGAGGGTTTGTGGATGCGTCAATAATGCGATGATCAATAGTGGTTGTGATATGGGGTTTTATCAGTTCTTTTAATAAGTGCTTTCGCTGTTGTAATAGGCTTAGACAAGTTTCACAAGTTTTTTTATTGATTTTCACCTTGTGATCGTCTGGTCTGATTGGGATCGGATGTTGCTGCGTTAAAGGGGGTGTTGGTTTCATGATTGTGTGCTCCTTTGGATTATGGTTAGGTTTCGATTAGATGTTTTTTATAGCATTCATCTATGGTATTGGTTGGATTGCTATTTGATAATGACCAATAAATTAAGCGTTGCTAACATATTTTGTCTACTAGGGTATTTTTTGTAGCCAATTGAATTAGTGAACGATCAAGCGGGTTGATCAATTTTGTTCATTAGATGTAATGTTAATGGCCGGATTGCCCGGCCATTAACAGCTTTAGGCAGGCTCTTGCTCGTTTTCCTTGCGGATTTTCTGCACAATTGCCGTGGTTGAGCAATTTTCCAGAAAATCGAGAACAGCGACTTCGCCGCCGTAAGCGGTGACAATATCAGCACCAACCACTTCGTTAATACCGTAATCACCGCCTTTCACCAATACGTCCGGCTTCAGCTGTTCCAGCAGGGATTCCGGTGTATCTTCATCGAAGGAAACCACCCAGTCGACGGCTTCCAGCCCCGCCAGTACCGCCATCCGCCGTTCAACCGGATTGATCGGGCGACCTTCACCTTTCAGGCGGGTAACCGACTCATCGCCATTGATGGCCAGCACCAGCCGGTCACCCAGCTTGCGGGCCTGTTCCAGGTAGCCGACATGTCCAGCATGGATAATGTCGAAACAACCGTTGGTAAAGACGATTTTTTCACCATGGGCGCGAGCGTCTTCAATCGCGATCAGCAGCTGTTCCCGTGTCATGGCGCCTCGTTCTGAGCCCTGGATGGCATTCACGGCACGGCGCAGTTCCGGCAGACTGACGGTAGCGGTACCCAGTTTGGCAACCACAATGCCCGCAGCAATGTTCGCCAGCGCGGCGGCGCGGGGGAGTGGCTCACCGCTGGCCAGTGCGGCCGCCAGGGTAGCGATGACTGTATCGCCTGCACCGGTGACATCAAACACTTCACGGGCGCGGGCCGGCAGGTGCAGTTCTTTTTCGTCGGCACGCAACAGGGTCATGCCGTGTTCGCCGCGAGTGATCAGCAGGGCATCCAGCATCAGCTCTTCACGCAGCGCCTGACCTTTGGTAACCAGCTCTTCTTCGCTGGAGCAGCTGCCAACAATCGCCTCGAACTCATGAAGGTTCGGGGTGATGACGGTGGCGCCGCGATAGCGGGTAAAGTCTTGTCCCTTGGGATCGGCCAGTACGGGAATATTGCGTTTTCGTGCCAGCCGAATCAGTTCCTGAATATCTTTCAGGGTGCCCTTGCCATAATCCGAAACGATCAGCGCATCAGCATTATCCAACAGGATTGAGAGACGGTCGGGAATGGTGTCGACATCGACGCCAGTGAAGGTTTCCTCAAAGTCCAGCCGGATCAACTGCTGGTGCTGGCTGATGACCCGCAGTTTGGTGATGGTTGGCGCATCTTTAAGGCGTACAAAATCGCAGTAGACGCCGGCAGCCTCAAGACGTGTGGTCAGGGCATCTGCTGCTTCATCATCGCCGGTGATGCCCAGCAACCAGGCGGGTGCTCCCAGTGAAGTGACGTTGAGTGCGACGTTGCCGGCACCGCCGGGGCGGTCATCGCTGCCATTAACCCGGACGACGGGAACCGGCGCCTCGGGAGAAATTCGGCGGGTGGGACCCTGCCAGTAACGGTCCAGCATGACATCGCCGACTACCACGACACGGGCTTTGTCAAAGCGGGGCAAACTTGGTTTCATGGGTATCCAGTGTTTCCTGTCTGTCATTTCCGTCAATGGTTGCCGCCTGTTTCAGGCTTCAACCAGGGTGACGGGTTCACTGTCCAGTGTCGGTTCCGCCTGTTCGCGGAACTGCATGCGATAGAGTCGGGCGTAGGCGCCGTCTTTGGCCAGCAGCTCGGTATGGTTGCCACTTTCCACAATCTGTCCCTTATCCATGACCAGGATAATGTCGGCATTCTCGATAGTGGAAAGACGATGGGCGATGACCAGGGTAGTACGGCCCTTCATCACTTCATCCAGTGCCGCCTGGATGTGGCGCTCGGACTCAGTGTCCAGGGCGGATGTCGCTTCATCCAGAATCAGTACCGGCGCATCTTTCAGGATGGCGCGTGCAATCGCCAGGCGCTGGCGCTGGCCGCCGGAGAGCAGTACGCCGTTTTCACCCACCAGGGTATGCAGTCCTTCCGGCAGGTTGTCCACAAACTCCATGGCATAGGCCGCTTTGGCCGCCAGACGGATATCTTCCTCGTCCATATCCTGCAGATCGCCGTAGGCGATGTTGCGGGCGATGGTATCGTTAAACAGCGTCACATGCTGGGTCACCAGCGCGATATGGCTGCGCAGGTTGCGCAGGGTGTATTCGTCCAGTGGGCGCCCGTCCAGCAGAATCTCGCCTTCGGTATGCCCATAGAAACGGGGCAGGAGATTGGCCAGAGTCGTCTTGCCGCTGCCTGAGCGGCCAACGAGGGCGACGGTCTGACCCGGCTCAATCGTGACATTCAGATTGGTTAATGCCGGGCGGTCAGAGGCCGGGTAGGTGAAACCAAGGTTCCGGAATTCAATACGGCCATCAACACGCTCTGTCGCGAATGTACCGGTATCCGGTTCAGTGGGTTCGTCTACTTGCTCAAAGATGCTCTGGGCGGCGGCAATACCTTTCTGGATATTGGCATTCACTTCACTGAGCTGGCGGATGGGCTTAGGCAGCAGGCCTGCGGCGGTGATAAAGGCAACCAGTTCACTGAATGATGTGTTGATGGCGCCGGAGCTTTTCATATACAGGATGATGTACATGAGAATAGATAATGCCGACAGCACGAGGAATTGAAGGGTGGGTGTATGAATAGCTGACACCTTAACCAGCTTCAGCCCCTGGTTGGTATTACGATAACTGGCATTTCTGAAGCGTTGTTGCTCGTAGGTTTCGCCACCAAATCCACGTACTACCCTGTAACCACTGATGGTCTCAGACGTGATATGGGTTACGTCCCCCATTGAAGTCTGGAGTTTTTTGCTCAGTTTGCGGAACTTCTTCCCTGTCAGAGCTACAACTATCGCAATGATGGGTGCGACAGCCACAAAGACCATGGTCAGTCGCCAGTTGGTCCAGAACAGGAAACTCAGCAGGGCGATGACGGTCATGCCCTCGCGGAAGACGACCTTGATGGCATCGGTCGCAGCACCGGTGACCATGTTGACGTTGTAGGTAATCCGGGAAATCAGGTGGCCGGAGTTGTTGTTGTCAAAATAGGTGTTAGGTAGCAGCACCAGTCGATTAAACAGTGCGATGCGCAGGTCATTGACCACTCCCAGGGAAACCTTGGCCAGGAAATAGCTGCCCAGGAAGGAGCCAATGCCGCGGAAAATGCCAATAAACAACACGCCAACGGGGACAAACCAGACCAGAGCGCTTTTGTCAAAACTCCCCAGCAGGGGCAAGATGACCGGGTCGTGATCATTCACATCCAGCGCCCGGATAAAATAGTCCACCAGTTTCGGGAACATGGGCTGGCTGGCGGCAAACATCATATAGCCGAGTATGCTCAGGGCAAAAACATGCCAGTACGGGCGAACATAACCGAGCAGACGCAGGTAAACCCGGAGGCCCCCCTGATCATTTCGGATTGGGTCTGTCATACATCGTGACCTTTTTTCGGTTGTTACAGGCCTTACCACGGCCTGCAAGCAGAAAGACATGGAGGTTTTCACAGTGAACCCGATAAAGGATTCGGGCAGCATAATCGCGCAATATTAACATAATCTTTCCAAGGTGGTGCCAGTCTAATAGAATTGCCGCCCCTTGGGGTCATTGTTATGGCCAGAGACAGATCGATACAGAACCCGGAATTGGCATGCGTAGGCTGACAGAACAGGAGTACACCACCCTCAAGGATGGCGCCCGCGTCATTGAAGCGGATGGATTTGGCGACAAGGTACTGCTGTTGAGCGACGGTTCTTTCCTGAAACTGTTCCGGCGCAAGCGGCTGTTGTCATCGGCACTGATCTTTCCCTATTCAACGCGATTTACCCTTAATGCGGGGTTGCTTGCCGAAAGGGGGATTCCCTCGGTCACGATTATCGATAATTATCGCATCCCTGCCATCCGGCGAACGGCAGTGCATTATCAGCCGCTTCCCGGAGAAACACTGCGTAAAGTGCTAAAAGATACGACGGGTGATTCGTCTGGATTGATACGGCAGTTAGGGCAGTTCATTGCCCGGCTACATGAAAAAGGCATTTACTTTCGTTCCCTGCATCTGGGGAATGTGCTGCTGACCCCTGATCGGGGATTGGGGCTGATAGATATCGCGGATATGAGCTGTGGTCGGCTGTCACTGGGACCACGGCGTGCATTACGCAACTTTCACCATCTGGTGCGTTCCAAAGAAGATATGGAACTGCTGGATTCTGCCCTGAGAAAACGGCTGATGGAGGCCTACTGTGAGGCCTCCGGCCGATCGGATGATTTTCAGGCGGCGCTAGGGAAAGTGCTGCACGTTTGACCGGTAGAACAGGTGATTAACCGGTCAGATATAACAAAACAGACTATTTTTTTGAGAGCTTGAGGCATCATTGTGATTGAGAAGCTGAGAAATATCGCGATTATCGCGCACGTTGACCACGGCAAGACAACGCTGGTCGACAAACTGCTGCAGCAGTCCGGCACCCTGGGTCGGAAGGATCAGGATGCCGAACGCATCATGGATTCCAACGATCAGGAGCGGGAACGCGGCATTACTATCCTGGCCAAGAACACCGCGATCAACTGGCAGGATTACCACATCAATATCGTTGACACCCCAGGGCACGCCGACTTCGGTGGTGAGGTAGAGCGTGTGCTGTCCATGGTGGATTCAGTTCTGCTGCTGGTGGATGCGGTTGACGGCCCCATGCCGCAGACCCGTTTTGTGACTCAGAAGGCCTTTGAACAGGGACTGAGCCCGATTGTTGTTATCAACAAAGTGGATCGTCCCGGCGCACGCCCAGATTGGGTCATGGATCAGGTATTTGACCTGTTCGACCGCCTGGGCGCTACCGATGAGCAGCTGGACTTCCCGGTGATTTATGCGTCAGCACTGAACGGTATTGCTGGCAATGATCCGGATGAGATGGCTGATGATATGACGCCATTGTTCGAAATGATTGTGGACAAGGTGCCAGCACCGGATGTTAATCGGGATGGACCGTTCCAGATGCAGATCAGTGCGCTGGATTACAATAGCTATGTTGGCATTATCGGTATTGGTCGGGTCAGCCGTGGTGTCGTGGGTACCAATACACCGGTACGCCTTATTGAACGTGACGGAAAGGCGCGTAATGCTCGTATTCTGAAAGTCATGGGGCACCTGGGTCTTGAGCGTGTTGATGTAGAGCAGGCCCGTGCGGGTAATATTATCTGCATCACTGGTATCGATAACCTGAATATTTCCGATACCCTGTGCGACCCTGATCACCCTGAACAGATGAAGCCGCTTACGGTTGACGAGCCGACTGTCAGCATGACTTTCCAGGTGAATGATTCGCCATTTGCCGGTCAGGAAGGCAAGTTCGTCACATCACGAAATATCAAGGACCGTCTTGAGCGTGAACTGCTGCATAACGTGGCGCTGCGTGTGGAGCAGGGCGCTGATGCGGACAAGTTCATTGTGTCAGGCCGAGGTGAGCTGCACCTGTCAGTCCTGATTGAGACCATGCGCCGTGAAGGCTATGAAATGGGGGTGTCCCGTCCTGAAGTCGTGATCAGGGAGATTGATGGTGTTCCCCATGAGCCTTTCGAACAGGTTGTGATCGATGTGGAAGATCAGCACCAAGGTTCCGTCATGGAAGAAATGGGATTGCGCAAGGCGGAACTGAAAAACATGGTGCCAGACGGCAAGGGCCGTACCCGCCTGGACTTCATCATGCCAGCCCGTGGATTGATCGGTTTCCGTTCCCAGTTCATGACTATGACTTCTGGCAGCGGTATTTTAACCCACATCTTTGACCACTATGGTCCGGTCAAGGATGGCAAAGTTGCGCACCGTAAGAACGGTGTACTGGTTTCCATGGTTAAGGGTAAGGCGCTGGGTTACGCGCTGTGGAACCTGCAGGAACGTGGTCGCCTGTTTATTGGTCCTAACGTTGAGGTCTATGAAGGCCAGATCATTGGTCTGCACAGCCGTGAAAACGATCTGACGGTGAACCCGACCAAGGCCAAGCAGTTGACCAACGTGCGGGCATCCGGTACCGATGAAAACATCATGCTCACACCGCATATTCGTCATACGCTGGAGCAGGCGCTCGAGTTCATTGATGATGATGAGCTGGTGGAAGTCACACCGGAATCCATCCGTTTGCGTAAGAAGAAGCTGACAGAGGTAGAGCGTCGTCGCTCCTCTAAGAAATAAGGGAGTTGTCTGTCTGTAGTTGTTTGATTGGACGCACGGATTAAGCGTGAGGCCATGACAGGATGTCTTTAAAGACTGGCAGCGAGTGTGAGCACTTTCTGCCAGTCTGTCATGGAGTAAAAGCCGTGTTTCTGCTGGCTTTATTCCCACTCTGAATAGGGTTAATGTTAGACACTGGTACTTTTAATCTGGCTGTTATGATCATTGTTCAGTGAGCTGACAGTTGCCTGTGTCATGACAAAGGATATCCGATTCGTATTCCTTGCATTTCTTGTGTTTTCTTTAATTTAAAATAATTCTTGTATATCAATGGGTTACTGTAATCACTCGTTCTAAACTGTTTCTTTTTTGTTCAATAAATTGCGCCCTAGCCTTGTGCTAAGTGTACCCACAAGTGTCCCCAAATCCGTTAAAATATGACTAACACCAACATGGAAACTGCACATTTTAGTGTACAGTTACATGCTGAAACAGGTTGTCCGCAGGTGCGGATAACGGCTGATTTAATTGAATTTAAACTGGCGGGGCATAGTCGAAAGACAGCGGAATTGATTTTTGGGAACAGGGCATGCTTGCAGACAAGACGATCCGTAACCTCAAAGCGAGGGAGGCGGAATACTGGATAAGCGATGATACACGGCGCAGGGGTGTTGGTCGCTTAAAGCTCCGTGTGCGTCCTAATGGTGTTAAGGAGTTTTATTACATCTACAGTTTTTCCGGTAAGAAGAAGCTGAAGATCGGCAACTATCGGGCTGGCCGGAAGGAAAGCGGTATCACCCTTGAGAGTGCCAGGGAGAAAGCCGAACACTATGGTCGTTTGCTGCGTGATGGTATCGACCCCAGGCAATGGATTGAAGACCAGAACCGTGAAAAGGAAGAAGAACGCAAAGAGATTGAACGGCGGGAGTTACTGGAGTCACAAAGTGGAACCTTTGCTGAATTGATTCAGTCCTATCTTGGCTGGATGTCCGACAATGGTCGTCGATCGGTGAAGGATTATGAGGATTCCCTGAGCCGTTATCTGTATAAACCATTCCCGAATCTGATGGAGCGAAGGGCGCGGGATATCACGGTCAATGATATTCGTGACATTATTTCAAGCATGATCCGGAAAGGGGTAACAACCCATAGCAACCGGATCCGCGCCATTCTGCATGCAGCCTTCAAGCACGGTCTTCATCAGGATAACAACCCGCTGACGTACCTTGAACGCTCGGTAACCTTCGGCCTGACTTATAACCCCGTGGCTGCTATCCCGAGACAACCGCAATGGGAGCGAGTTGGGAACCGTGCACTCACCAGCGATGAGTTGCACCATTTCTGGAACGATATGCCGGGAGACAGTGAAAAGGGATACATGATGTCAAACGTCATGATGTACTTCTTCAAGCTGTTTCTGACGATGGCCGGACAGCGGTCAATGGAAATGATGCGACTTGAATGGGAATGGGTAGACAGGCAGAACAGTGTGCTGGTGATTCCTGCCCATTCGACCAAGACCGGCGGAAAAACCGGAAGGGATCATGTTATTCCGTTGTCTGATTTGTCACTGGATATTCTTGATCAGCTGGCTGAAATTACAGGCCACTGTAAGCACCTGTTTGCTGGTGGACGTGGTGGCGGTTTGTATACTGATAAAAGCCTGTTCTTTTCAGCACCGTCCCATGCCTTGCGTTTGTTCACGCCGGTATATGGTAAAAAACATTATGAGCAATTCACCCCCCGCGATCTGCGACGCACCTGCAAGACGCTGATGGGTGATGCCGGTATATCCAAGGAAATCCGAGACAGGCTCCAGAACCACACGATCAGCGATATTTCCAGCCGCCACTATGACCGGTATGATTACATCCGCGAGAAGCGGGTGGGCATGGCGATCTGGACGGAATACCTGCGGTGGGTGATTGATGATGCCGGGGAGGCTTCCAAGCCGACGCCCAAGGTGGTTAATTTACGGTAGGCGGAGTTCGCATAAGTCGATTATCAGTGATTTATGCGAACCCGGTTCGTATATGCAGGGTGTTATAAGGCTTTACGTTCAAAGCCAGTAACTCTGGTTTCTGTTGACCTAAAAAAACGTTTTATCTTTGTGATTTCATATCGGCCAACTGTTGATTTAATTTTATCGCCGCAATCTGGGCATATAACTCTCGGGGGCGTAGGCCACCCATTGACAAAATATGGCGGGTGAAACCAATTACAAGAAGTACAGCAAGGCACTTTTAAATAGCATCCCATCGTTTTTGTTTCTGTCATTTTGTATTCCTTTAAAAAAGCCTTATAACAAAGCAATTCCACGGGACAAGCCCGTGAATTGCGCGGTTATGTTGCCTTAGCTGAAATATTTACCATCTTCGGTTCTGGGCCACTTGAAATTGTTGCAGTCATTACAGCGTCCTACCCATTGTGAAAAATCTTGAGTACAGTTTGCAGTTCCCCAGCGAGAACCCCCACACTCAGGGCATTTGAACTTCTTTGATTCTTCATACGCAATGTTATTCTTTTTCAGGATTTCTCTCAGCCTGAAAACCTCACCGGCTAGAACTACCATATCCTGATCTTCGTTCGTTGGTTGGATCAGATCGGAAAGCTCCGCACTAATCCGGCCTGCATTATCGAGAGCTTGGTTTAATGTTCTGTTCATAGAGTCCTCTGCAAATCGGCAACATAACAATTCAGTCAACCGGACAAGCCGGTTACTGAAAGGGTTATGCCTAGTTCTCTGATTCAGGTTCTTCCATTTTCTCAATAAGATAATCAACGAACTGCATCTTTAATTCAGCCAACTGCCACTTTGTTTCAGCCATAGCCTCAGCAATAATCTTTCGGTCATCGGCCTTAGCAAAGTTGTATTGCATAGTGACCATTTCCAGCCGAGCATCAATAATTCTTAATACTTCCTTTGCTTCTACTTTCTGCTCTTTGATTTTCATATATCCGTTCCTGTCGGATGGGCGAAACATAACTTATTCCACATTTACAGGGAATTCCCCCATAACCTGTACTGCTGTAATAAGCCCAGCTTTAAATCCATTGATAAAGTCAGGGTTGTTGTTTTCCGTATCATTAATCCGAATTGTATCAACGTCGTTTTTTGCAATTTCCTGAAGTTTGTCGGTTCGAGATTCAAACCATGCTTCAAGTTGAATAATGATGTTTGCAGCGTCTTCATTTACATGGGCTGATTCAGATCGCTCAATATTGAGATCAAACATGATTGTTTGTTTCCTTAGTTACTCAAGCATCGTGCCTGATTAGTTCCGGCTTCTCGTAGATATTCCCTACTATTTCCAGCCATTCCTGGTCTCGGGTACATAGCATTTCAGGGGCATGGTTATTCATGAGGCACCAACCCAGCCAGTCACCTTCAGAAAGCCACTTAACAATACCTGCAAAATTTGATTCGCCATCGTCGTGATGCAAACGCAAAGCATCGCCCTCATAAATCCATAGACCAGCCTGATCCTTTAGGCCGACAAATTGACCAAGTGTGTCTCGATCAATTTCTATTTGCGATCCGTCACCAAAAATAATACATGGGGCATCAACACCTGATTCAATAAAAGAACCGTAAACAAAATCGCCTTTTTTGATTTTGTGATATTTGTCGTTTACCGCGGCTTTTGCTCTAAATTTAATTTCTCGCATTCTCTTAACGCCTATTGATAACTTCTACTGTGAAACCGTCACTTGTTTTCTCTATCTGACGAATCCTTCTCCCTGATGCCAGGTAGCGGTCAATATCACTCTTTAATCTTGCTTTGACGCTATCGAATACTTTCTGGTTTCTGGCATTGTCGAGAAGGATTGCCTGTGATGCTGGCAGTCCCATGTCACACCTTCACTAATTCGTTAAAACGTGACTCGTCACGCAATAGGTCACGATGGGCGCCATGAATGAGCCGGGTCATTAGCTCGCCCTGTTCTTCAAACCCGCCGGCCTGCATGAGTTCATCCATGCACTGTCGTGTGCCCTGGTAAAGCTCAAAGTTGATCGTGTGAGCGCCGCAGGCTTCCTTGTGTGCCCGCTCCCGATCGCGCTGCTTCCGTTTCCTTTCCCTGGCTTTTTCGCGCTTTTCCTGTGGAGTCATGCCGCTGTCCTCATCCCGCAGTAACGAATCATTTCACGGCCAATCCATTCGCCGACGGGTACTGATACGCCATTCCCGATCTGTCTGTAGGCCGCAGTATCTGACACCGGAAATGTAAAAGAATCAGGCAGGCCCTGCAGCCTGGCGTATTCCCGAACGGAGTAGGGGCGGACGCCCAGGGGGAACCGCTTGTCTGCCACTAGTCGTGTGCTTTTGTCTTTGGCGTAATGCGCAACGCAGGTGGGTGCGATGTCATCATTGGCCGGATTGGAAATAATCGGCAGGTCACGGTATACACCACCCATCCGTGCAGCTATCGCTTTAGGCAGGGTGACAACAGGGTCTGCTTCGACAATCTCGGACAGTCGTACCGGTCGTGTGTTCTCCGGTGGCCTGATGCTGAAATGACGACGGGTACCGACAATGATCAGGCGGTTTCGGCGCTGTGGCAGCCACTTTTCAGACTGGATCGGGCAGAACACCTGCACATAGTAATCAGGCAGCCGTGTCATGGCTTCCATTACCACTGGAAACGCCCGCATGCCTGGGACATTCTCAACCACATAAAACTCTGGCCGTGCGATGGCCAGATGGCGCAATGCATGCAGGAACAGTTCGTCACCGGTACGGGTCTTATGAATGTCCGCAATGGTGCTGTATTTGGTGCAGGGATAGGTGAAAACCATCCCGTCGCAGCTGTCCTGCTCCATCACAAGCTGTGCAGCAATGTCGCACTGGCTGATATGGCTGCCCAGGTTGTGGCGGTAGGTTTTGCAGGCTTCGGCGTCCAGCTCAAAAGCCTGGTTGATCTCTATGCCTGCACGCTGCAGGCCGACATCCATCAGGCCGGCGCCGCAGAAATAGCTGTTGACCGTGATCATTGCTTAAACCGTCTCCATATCCGCAATCCACTGGTTCACATCGGACTCCCGGTAGCCGACCGCCTTGGGGCCAATCTGCACCCGTGGCGGCAGGCGGCCTTCCTTCTCCCAGCGCCAGAGGGTGGCTCGGGCACGGATGCCCAGACGCTGCATCAGTTCGTCAGGGCGGATGATGCGGTCAGGACGGGCAGTGGCGGTGTTTTCAGTCATGGTCATACTCTCCAGTCAGAACAATTCGATCTGCCCGTGGACGGGCTCGGGTTTACGGAATACCGGCACACTGACGCCATGCTCGACGATCCGGCGGCGCAGCACCTGTCCGCACTCAATTAGGTCAGACAGCTGCTGCAGCTGGTGATCACGTTCCTGTCGACGGAAGTGCGCCATCAGTTCGCCGCCGGGCATCCAGTCATGCTGGGGCAGGATGGTGACGATCGGGTTGATGCTCATGACATCAGCGCCTGTTTCGGGATAAGCAGTCCGCTGCACATGGCCTTGGCTACTGCTGTCCGGCTGTTGTTGGTGGCCAGCTTTTTGAAAATATCCTTGCTGAAGCCGTGGATGGTGCGCGGCGATACATCAAAGATGGTGGCGATAGCCGGATAGGTCTTACCTTCCGCAAGCCATGCCAGGGTGCTGGCCTGACGGGGTGAAAAGGTGCGACCGACCACCACGTACCTCGGGCTCTGGATGAATACCGGCGGCTGGTCACTGGCAACCGGTTCCGGCTGTTGCTTTGTTGTGATCTCGCCGTGGGACATTGCGTCTGCAATCGCACCGGTCAGGCTGCTGGCGTCCATGGCTTCCTTGATACCAATACAATGCTTTTCAACCGTGTGCCGTGACCGGCAGAAGAAGGCGGCGATCTCCGGCGTTGACAACCCTTCCGCCAGCAGCAGCAACACTTCCGACTGCTTGCGGGTGAGCCGATCGGTGACGATGGCAAAGTTCTCGGTCTCGGCCCGAACGGTTTTCTGTCTGGTGCGGCTCATGCGGCAGCCTCCGTTTTGGTCAGCATGTTCTGAAGGTCGCTGATGATGGTGGCCAGTTGCTCAGTCGCTTCTTCGTAGTCGAAAAACACTGTTTTGTCGTAAGCCATGTTCTCTGGACAGATTTCCTCACCTGGGGCAGTCTTCCATCCATAAACGTTCAGGGATAGACAGCCACCGTTTAATTGGCAAACCATACGTGCCAGACCGGCCTCATTGATGGCTATAACCAACGCCATGATGAGCTGCATCTGCTGCAAATGTTTCATGCCACCACCTCACACTGACCGATGCTGGTGGCCGTCCAGACGCCATTGCGCTTGCTGCACTTCCAGCGGTACACCTGCCCGTTCTTGTGCAGGGTGATGATGGCCGCCATCACGTCGGAAAAGTACGGATACTCAATCACACACGGTTTCATGGTCTGTTCCCAAATCAGTTCATTCATGCCGCACGCAGCGGCGCCAGTTCACGGATATTCCGGCCGGAACGCGCAACACGCATCACCCTGGGAATGGTCCGGTTCGGACGGGTGGGGTTGGTGTTGGCCGGTTCCGCGATGATCTGAGAGACAACCAGCAACAGGCACAGGGGTTTGATGATCCCGAGGCAGAACGCCGTGCAGACCGCATGCGCCTTGTCGGAAACCCCCAGCTTGTGACTTACACGCCCCATGTAAGTTCTTGCCGTTTCCACCGAGACCCCCAGCGCCGCCGCAAGTTCTGTCTGCTTCCTGCCCAGTGCGATCTGTGCCAGTACCTCGTTGTCACGTGGTGTCAGCCAGTCGTTAGGCACTACCTCAAACAGTTCTGTACGGATGGTGGTGCTGGTGGTCATGGTGTATCGCCCGTTTGTTGCCCTCGGGATTAAATATAACAACAGATATATTAAGCAGCAACATAAAAATAACAATAGCTATACTATAGGGCGAAAAAAAACGACCCCGAAGGTCGTCTATATGAAGGGTGAGCTGTTACCTTTTATCCCGTAAAAGGGATAACGGTACTGTTTATGACTTGTCGATTATCCGGTATGAGGTCACGGAATCCGTTAGATGTTTCAGGCCAGTGGCGGAACTCTATGATTACGCCAATCAGATCGCTGAGTTCATCCAGTTGGCAGCTGGGGATTTCGTGGTTAAGGCTTTTCAGTAAATAGCCGCCATCCCTTCCCGCTATAATTTGACGAACAACGGGCAGACTTAGGCCGGGAATCATGGTCAGCACATAATCCGTGATGACCATCTTGGCGCCCGGATCGACGAGAACCAGGCCTCCGGTATTCACCATCGGTGCCAACCCATTATCTGTGCAGACGGTGAAGAAGGCCTTCTCCGATATCTGTGACTGAATCCGGCTTGTTACTGTTAGATATGAGTGCGCATTCTCTTTTGTCCGGCTGCGACAATCCTGTGGGAGATGGACAGGTATGCCTGGCTCGCCATAAAAGGGAGATAGTAATTCCTCATCGTTACCCGTCATGCTTCCTTTGCCAGTAGCTAGCCAAAGGAAAGAGACTTTCAAAAACTCGGCAGCCTTCATCAGCTTTGTGACGCCAACTTCACCGCGTTTGTTTTTGTTCTGTTCAATCTTGAACACGGCTACTTGAGAGATGCCTTCCATAACCTTGCCAAGTTCGCCTTGGGTGACCATGTAATCACGCCCAAGCCGCTCCGGCGCAGTTTCACGCGCCAGCAATAGTCTGTCCCCAATAGTGTTCATGTGCCCTCCAGAACAACCCTCATATTTTATCACTCAGGACATGGTCTATCTGTTTGTATAACTAAAATTATTGATGTTGCCGGTTATCGCTATTAATATGACAATAGTTATACAAAGGAATAGCTATGGATATTTCGCCATACAGAAAACTGTGCCTGTCCCTTCTTGGTGAGCTTCCGGCTAATACCAGAGGCAAGCCTAAGAAAGGAAAAGCGACGGCAAAGGACTTAGCAAGCTGTCTGGGGATGCGTCATGAAACCATTTTGCGATGGCCACTTATCCCGGGAACCAGCGAGCGAGTCATACCAGCCAGGAGTGCATTAATCATCGAGCGATTGAGTGGCGGTGCAGTCTCTGCTGAAGAGATTGCGACATTTGCCAGCCAACACCAGAGCGGTGAAGCGGCATGAACATTCAGGGGGCGTGTGATTGTCATTATAGGACAGTCGTACGGAATAACAGTCCGCAGGTGCGGACAACAGGCAAGAAAGTGTTGAGAAAGACAGAAAGTGAAAAGCCCGGCGGGCGACCGGGCTTCTCGGGGGTATTGTCGAGTGTTTTTGGGAACAGATTCAACAATAGAGAAATCATTATGACGGATAACTGGACGTTTGGCCAGTACTGCGGGGGTAACTAATGGGCACGGTTCACCAGTTTCCGCCTGCCAAGGCGCAAACCGACACCGATACCCGCGCAGGCCGGAAGAAGGCAAGCATGGAGGACGGGTACACCGGCCTTGCGAATGACCTGCTCGAGGAACTGATGAAGGCACAGTACCGGCTGTCTGGCCGTGAGTACTGCATTCTGCTGGCGGTGATCCGCAAGACCTTCGGCTACAAGAAGTCGGCGGACTGGATCGCGCTGTCGCAGTTCTCCGAGCTGACCACTATCAGCAAAACCCATTGCCACGATGTGATCAAGGGGCTGGTGGCTCGCAACATGCTGACCCGTTCCACCATCGGCAACGACCAGAAGCTGGCGATCAATACCGACATCGGCAACTGGCTGAAGGTAAACCCGCTGAAGTCGGCTGAAACCCGCAAGCGGCAAGGGCGGAAGGCAAAGCAGGACGGAGAAAAACAGACCGTTCCCGGATTGTGTAATGATATTCCCGAATCCGGGAATATTCACACCGTATCCGGGAATAACCACACCGAATCCGGGTACCACAAAAGAAAAAGAAATAAACAAAATATTAATACTCTTGTCGACGACGCTGACGCTTCATCGACGCAGACGGTTGAGAAAACCCCGGACCTGCCTGTTCAACAAAAACAAACCGCGAAGGCACCCGCAAAGCGTCAGGCCAGTTACCGGTTTGAGGATTGTGATATCCGGTTTGCCCGGATCATGCTGGAAGACATCAACCGCATCACCCCGATCACCGTGACTGCCAACCTGAACGCCTGGGCGAACGAGATCCGCCTGCTGCGTGAGGCGCTGGTGAAGAACGGGCAGGACGCCCGCCTGATTGCCAAGGTCTGGCAGTTCGCCAACACCGACGCCTTCTGGCAGTCCAACGTCAAGAGCGCGAAGAAGTTCCGCCAGCAGTTCACCACCCTGTTCCTGAGAGCCCAGTCCCGTCATCTGGAGAACCGTCATGAAAACCGCACAACAGGCGCTGGCCACCGTGGCGCAGCAGATCAACACGCCCAGTTCTTCGGCCAGAGCGGACGTGAATCCTTCGCACCAGAGGACTACGACACAATTCTCTGACCGCTCTGAAGCACTGGCCGTTGACCTGTTCCGGGTCTTCCAGCTGCGCTGGCCGCTCCAGATGCAGAAGGCGTGGGGAACACTGGAACTGATGAGCGCTGCCCGGGGTGAATACCAGCTGCACTGGAAAGGGTTGTCTGCCCGCCAGATCAGCGAAGGCATCGAGAAGCTGCGGCGGGCAGAACGCCGGTTTATGCCAGAGCCTGTGGAGTTCGCCCGTGACTACTGCATGACCACGGCCAAGGAACTCGGCATCCCCAGTGCGCCGACCGCCTGGCAGGAAGCCTGCGAACACAGCCACGAGATTGAGCATCACCAGTGGAGCCACTGGATCGTGCCCAAGGTGGCCAGCCTGACAGGGTGGTACCGGATCCGCACCGGCGAACGGTTGCACGATACCCGGGCGGCCTTCGAGGAACATTACGCCACCACTGTCGAGCGAGTCCTGAACGGCACCGACGTGGCGGACGAACTGAAGCACCAGGCGCTGCCGGATTACCAGAACATTCCGCAGGCCGAGAAGCAGGATCGGTACGCCAGCATGCTGATGCAGCAGCAACAGCAGAAGATGGGCATCCCTAAACGGATGAGTCATGGCGATTTTATGTCACGCATGAGGGCCGCCCTGTGAGCCCTGAACAGATAACCACAATCGTCAACACCACTGCGGTACTGGTGGCAATGGCGGGAATGATAATGGTGACCCTGGGAGCGAACGAGTGATGGACGGATATTTTCACAGGCCCGATGCACTGGAACGGGCCCTGCAGAGCATCAACCCGGTGATCAAGGCGCAGCACCGCAAAGAGATCGAGCAGGACGTGGCACGGTTTATTGCCAACGGCGGCAGCATCGACAAGCGGGACATCCTGATTCGCCGAAAGGCGGGAACCTTCAACAACAAGCCGGCCGTGAGCCTGGTCACCATTAACCGCTGGCGTGGCGTCCTGAACGACATGGACATCGCCGCCGAGCGCCAGTACCGCAAGATGCCCGGTAGCCATTTTCTCCAACGTGCAGAGGTAGCCGCACTCATGGGACGTTCACCCAGTAACCTGACCCGCATTCCCGGCCTGCCGGAACCCAAACGACAGCCGACCGGCAAGTTCCTGTACCAGCTGCAGGAAGTCCTGTCCTTCATCGACATGGCAAAGCGCGAGGTGGCCCGACATGATCGGCGGCGTGCAGGACAAGCGTGAACAAAAACGGGAGCGATGGGCGAGCATCATGCTGGCCGCCTTCATCGCACTGATGATCATCCAGGCAATGACCAGTATCTGATGACAGTGATCAAGACCAACGCGAGGCCAAAGACGGCCCGAAAGAAACCGACCGAGTACGAAGACAACGAGCTGGCCGCATTCATGAACTGGATGCGCTGCCAGCATCCGACACGGTTCGTCTACCTGTTCCATCCGCCCAACGGGGGACACCGGAACAAGATCACTGGCGCCAAACTCAAGCGCATGGGGGTGAAGCGCGGGGTGCCGGACGTGTTCTACATGGAAGGCCGTGGCTGTTATGCGGGGCTGGTGGTGGAGTTCAAGGCCACACCGCCCAAGGATGCGACAGTCAGCAGGGAACAGCGGGAATGGATCGACCGGTTGCGTACCCAGCGATTCCGCGCCGTGGTCTGCAAGGGGTTCGAGGCCATCAAGAAGGAATTCGAGTGGTACCTGTCACTGCCTGACAACCGCACCATCGAAGAGAACGACAGGGTCTACTGATGCGGAACCGGATGGATCCGGGGCAGGTGATCCCGTTGCAGCAATGCGTGGACTGCCAAGGGGAAGGGGAGGTGAAACAACTTTTTTCCCGCTGGCTCTGCAACGCCTGCAACGGGCTGGGCATGGTGGACAAGGCCACCGGCAGTGCGCTGGAGCCTGACACGGTGATCCGCCAGCTGCTGATCCGCCTGCGCCATGCCCGGGAGCGGGGCAGGGCATTGCAACAGGAGCTGGGAAAAGCCCAGAGCTTTATTGAACGGTACAACGCGCTGCAGAAAGGCAGGGATCAAAAGCACAACAGACCGGAGCTGAAACAACCATGAGAGCGGAGCAGGCGCTGGCAAAACTAAAGGTGAAGACCGTGCGTTTTGACACAGGAGTGGGCGGCATTGCCGACCTGACGCCGGAAGACATTGCCGCCGGTCTGGCGGGATGTGAGCCGGGGCCGTATTATTTAGGACTGTATAAATATTCAGGTGATCGCTCGGTGCTGGATGTGCTGGAGCGGTACGTATTTGCGGCCATCGGAAACCTTGCCCTGCAAAAGAAAGTGATCACCGAGGAACGGTTCAAGCTGATGGCCGTTTACCTGGAATGCTGGCACAAGGGCAAGGCCTCGCCGCTCAACGACAAACAGCGCAAGCTCTGTTCGACCCTGCATCAGCTGGCCCGTCTGCTGGTGGACGAGATCCACCGGGAAAACCGCTGCCGCACCTGCAAGGGGACGGGCATCTACCAGTACCGCCCCTGCCGTGGCTGCAGCGGATCCGGCCGCAAGGAACCCTCAGCCCGTGAGCAGGCAAAGTTCGTGAACCTGCACGTGGAGAGCTGGCTGGAGAAGTGGCAACCCTTTTACACCCAATGCCTGCCGCTGCTGTACGGCTGGGAACAGATCGTCCTCGGCCACCTGCAGCGCAAACTGTATGACCGCAAAGAACAGGAGCTGGCGAACGCCCTCTATGGCCAACGTGAACAAACTGCCACTGGAACAGGTGGATGAAACCGAATTCCGTCAGCGGATGGAGAATGCCACCGGCGTGATGCGTGACGAGTCACAGTCACCGGCATTGATCCAGTTTTCAACGGCGGAGGGGACGGTGTTTGCCGAAATCAGACGACACCATTCCGCTATCAACAACGATTACGGTGAACCGGAATTCTGGTTCATGGAATACGACTACGACTGAGGACGGGGAAACATGGCAAGAGGCGTTAACAAGGTCATCCTGATCGGCCACCTGGGCGACAATCCGGACGTTCGCTTCACTCCCAACGGCAACGCGGTGGCCAATCTGAGCCTTGCCACCAGTGAGAGCTGGAAGGATCGGAACACTGGAGAGCAGAAGGAACGCACCGAATGGCACCGGGTCGTGCTGTTCGGCAAGGTGGCGGAGATCGCCGGGCAGTACCTGCACAAGGGGGCAAAGGTCTATATCGAGGGCAAGCTGCAAACCCGCAAGTGGCAGGACCAGCAGGGGCAGGATCGTTACACGACAGAGGTTGTGGTCGACATCAACGGGCAGATGCAGATGCTGTCAGGCCGGAACGATGACACGTCACAGGCCCGTGCCGATCAACAGGCCAGCGCCTACCAGCCGCAGGCCGCCCGATCCGATTCCGCGAAGCAGTACCAGCAGGCCAGTGGGAGCAGTAAGAAGCAGGCGGCAGCAGCTCAACAGCAGCCTGCCGGGTTTGATGACTTTGATGATGATATTCCGTTCTGACACTGACTGGAGGCCAAATGTACAGTCTGATTGAAGATCCTCTTATGTGTGAATTTTCCATCACTCCAAATAAGGAGCACTGCCGAAAGCGGTGGATGGATGGCAGTCGTTACCACTACAGGATTCAGAAGAAATGGAACAAACGGCATGGAGTCAGGAAAGAGCGGAATCTATTAATGGCCGGTAGTCGTATTGTTGCCCACCCTAACACCATCAAATTGATTCAGGACAATGTTGGAAGGATGTGCGCCTGATGAAATGGAATAAGCCATCAGAAGTCTTGCCTGAGTTGATCCCCGTAGATTCTGATACCAGGGTTGCGATAAGCAAGCCCGTCCTGTGTGCTGTTTGGTGGGAAGAGTTTGAAGAGTGGCTTTATTGTACAGGATCTTATCGGCGGGGAGGTCAAGGTGATGACTGCACACTTTATTGGGATTGCGATGAATCGGCGGGGGAACCACCCGATCTATGGGCTGAATTCGAAGAACCAGCAATGCCTGATAAGCCTGAAACAGGAGATGATGACTGATGGATGCATGGGACAAAGAAGAAAAAATGAAAGAAAAATCACTGTATGAACAGCTGGATGCCTGCACAACTGCAGACGAGTGCATTGCTCTGTACGAAAAGCACAAGGATGAACTGGAATCTATCCATAAACAGCTCAAGGAAAACGCTGAAGCAATCCGAAAGCTGATGGATGAAAAAGAACGGCTGATGAAAGCAACACCCGACTACGTAATTCCGCTCAAGGATGCCGTCTACAAACGAATAGGCGAAATTGTGGTTGAATGGAAGAAAAAACAGACTTCCTGATCCAGCAAGAAACAAAAAACCCAGCCAAAAGACTGGGTTTTTCATGGTACGTTGTCTCTGCCGACGGCGATTGTGCAAGCAGAGTGGAGGCTGTACCAGCCTACGCCACATCATTTACGGAGGGTAACGCCGCGTCCTGCCCGTAAACGCCTTATCGCTTTGACTCCACTGACCGACAGATAAGAATGCCCGACAGCTTCAACGTCTCTTTATATGCGTCGTTGAATATCATAGATGAAACGATATAACGTTGCAAAACCCGACAAAAAAACATACGCTAGAACCATGATGCAAAAAAACCCGCTTTCCTCCAGAGGCGGGTTTTTTTGTGTCCGGTTGCATTGCAGAGCTACTTCTTGGGTATGTTTCGCCCGGTGATTCCGCCGGGCTTTTTCTTGTTCAGGGCTTCACCTTGCCGCACTTCTCCAAAACCTCACAACGTCGTCTGGCGACCTGCGATGAGCGGTTGCAGCGTATCTTCAATACGGTCATTCAGCGTTACGACTGCAGCGTGTTGGAAGGGCATCGGGGCAAAGAGAGCCAGGAAAAGGCCTTCCGTGAAGGCAAGAGCAAGGCCCGTTTCGGACAAAGCAAGCACAACCCCTTCCCCAGCAGGGCGGTGGACGTTGCGCCATACCCGATCGACTGGAATGACCGTGAATATTTCTGCCACTTTGCCGGTTATGTGAAGGCTGTCGCTGACACGATGGGCATCAGAATCCGCTGGGGTGGTGACTGGAACATGAACAACCGCAGCACGGACGAATCCTTTTCTGACATGCCGCACTTTGAGTTGATCGACTGATGGAACCGATCGCACTGATCTCTGCTGCTTCATCCATCCTGAAGCTGACCGGCCTTGACCGTAAGATCGGCAGCCTGATCAACGGTGACAAAGGGGCAGCGGTGGCAGAGCATGTGGTCGACATTGCGGAAACCATCACCGGTGAAGCCGACCCGGACAAGATCGCCCAGCGGCTGGAACAACAGAACAGCCTGAAAACACAACTGCGGTTGGCATTGATCAATCAGCGCACGGAGCTGGAACGGCTCGCGGTCGAGGATCGCAACAGTGCCAGGGCGATGCAAAAGGCTGCACTGGCGCAGGGTGATACCCGATCCAAGCGGTTTATCTATAACTTCGCCTGGTTCTGGTCGGTGGTCGCCTCTGCATTCATTTTCATTGCCGTGATGTACCCGATACCGGAAAGCAATGTGCGGTTTGCTGACACCGTGCTGGGATTTGTACTGGGTACGATCATCGCCACAATATTGCAGTTCTTCTATGGATCGATGCTCAGACAAGACGGCGATGGATGACAAGCATCACCACAGCGTCGCCAGGTACGACCCGACCATCAACTTGGGGTCAATCCTTCAGGCGTTGATCTTCGTCATTGCCGTGGCCGGTGCATTTACCGCCACACAGGTGCAGGTCAACAGCAACCGCAAGGACATCGAGGCCCTGAAGCTCACCGATCAGCACGCAAAGGAAGAGCTGACCCGCTTCAAGGATCAGGTCAGGGAAGATATCAGAGACATGCGTTCCGAAGTGCAGGATGTGAACGCCAATGTCCTCAAGGTTTTAAGCAAGCTGCCTAACGAGTGATGGCAGCCGTGGTCACCCTGTCGCCATGTCACCCGCAGGCAGGGCATGTGACAGCAACGCACGCGCATGTGGCCCGATCGTTGGTACCGACATTCGTGCCGGTACCATCATCAATGAGGCAGCATCAGTTCGGGTTGGCGCCCCGTTAATGCATTCAGTCAGCCATCTATCTATCACGTGCCCGGCAGCGGGGTTAATCGCTGCACCACTCCACCACTGGCCAGCCCTCGCGGGTCCTTCCCAGCCCGAATCCTTGCGGGTGGGCGGACTCGCGGGGTTTGTCTAGTCACAGGGCGCTAATGGGACTTCCTTCCTAAGTTCGAGATTATGGGAAAAACAGTCAACAAGACGGAACTGGCGGATATCGTCGGCGTCAGCCAGCGCACCCTCACCACCTGGCAGAAAAACGGCATGCCGATCGCGGTGGACGGTAACCGGGGCAGTGAGAACCTGTACGACACAGAAGAGATTATCCAGTGGATGATCAGCCGCGAGATCGAGCGCCGGATCGCAGACCACGGCGGCGACATGGGCGACTGGTTTGATTACGAGAAGGAACGCGCACGGCTCACCCACCATCAGGCCAACATCGCGGGGCTGGATGAGGAAGTGAAGCGGGGCCGGTTGATTCCGGCGGACGTGGTCGAAAGTGCGTGGGTGGATTTCGTGGCGGCATTCCGCGCCAAGGTGCTGAGTATCCCCACGAAAGCGGCTCACCAATTCATCACCCTGAGTGACCTGAACCAGATTCAGGATTGCCTGAAGGAACACCTGTTCGAGGCATTGGCAGAACTGGCGGACTATGACCCCGAGCATTACGGTATCGAACCTGTTGCGCCATGCAGCGCAGATGGCAGCGCCGCCGCCTGACCTGACCGTTTCCGAATGGGCTGACGAAAACCGCCGTTTATCCAGCGAGGCCAGCGCAGAACCCGGACGCTGGAAGACCAGCCGCGCACCGTATCAGCGGGACATCCTTGACGCCGTCAACGACCCGTCCTGCGAGATGGTGGTGGTGATGTCCTCCGCCCAGGTGGGCAAGACCGAACTGCTGTTGAACACGATCGGTTATTTTGCCGATTACGATCCGGCCCCGATCCTGCTGCTGCAGCCGACGCTGGAAATGGCGCAGGCCTTCAGCAAGGACCGGCTGGCACCGATGGTGCGGGACACGCCCGCCCTTCGCGGAAAGATCAGCGACAGCAGGGCGCGGGACTCCGGCAACACCATCCTGCACAAGAGCTTTCCCGGTGGCCATATCACCATGGCCGGTGCGAACTCGCCGTCGTCACTGGCGTCGCGCCCGATCCGGATCCTGCTGGCGGACGAGGTTGACCGATTTCCCGCTTCCGCCGGTACCGAGGGTGACCCGTTCAACCTCGCCAAGAAGCGGACCACCACCTTCTGGAACAAGAAGATCCTGGCGGTTTCGACGCCGACGGTGAAGGGCGCGTCCCGCATCGAGGCGTTGTACGCCGACTCGACACAGGAACAATACCAGCTGCCTTGTCCGGAATGCGGCCATTACCAGCCGCTGGCATGGCTGCAGATTAACTTCGATACGCTTTGCCATGCCTGCAACCGCTGCGGCGCAATGTCCGACCAGTACCAATGGCTTTCAGGCACCGGGCTCTGGATCGCACAGGCTGAACACAATACCTGCCGTGGTTTCCACCTGAACGAACTGGTCTCACCGTGGCGACGGTGGGAACAGATCATCGACGAATTCAAGGAAGCGAAGAAAAAGCCGGACACTCTGAAAGTCTGGATAAACACGTCACTGGGGGAGACCTGGGAAGAAGAGGGTGACGGGGTTGAACACCACGTCCTTTACCAGCGTCGTGAACATTACCGCCACGCTGTCCCCGAGGGTGCCGTGGTGCTGACCTGCGCGGTTGACGTGCAGGACGACCGCTTCGAGATCGAGGTGGAAGGCTGGGGCGAAGGGGAAGAGAACTGGCGCATTGAACTGCGCATCCTTCGCGGTGACCCGTCCCGCCCGGAGATATGGCAGCAACTGTCGGATTTTCTTGGTACCACCTACGAACACGCCAGCGGCACACGGCTGAACATCGCCTGCACCGTCATCGACTCCGGCGGTCACTTCACCCAGGAGGTGTACAAATTCGTCAGGCCACGTGAAGGCCGGCGGGTGTACGCCATCAAGGGTAAGGGTGGTGAGGGGATGCCGATCGTGGGCAGGCCCAGCCGGTCGAACCTCGGTAAGGTGCAGCTGTTCACCGTGGGCACCGACACTGCGAAAGAGATCGTTCTGGCTCGCCTGAAAGTGTGCGAGCCCGGCGCGGGGTATGTGCACTTCCCGATTCGCGACGGTTTCGACGAAGAATATTTCATGCAGCTGACCGCCGAGCAGTGTGTGACCTCATTCGTACAGGGTCGTCCGGTACGCAAGTGGAAAAAGACCCGGGCGCGTAACGAAGCCTTTGACCTTGCGGTCTACAACACCGCCGCCCTGTACATCCTGAATCCGAATTTTACGGCGCTGGCCAAACGACTGCAGCCGCAGGACGACCACGAGCCAGACCCTGAACCGACCGTTTCCCAACAGATCAATGCCGAGCGGAAGAGGGCCAGAAGCCCCCGCCGACGCTCCGGAGGCTTTGCCAACTCATGGCGCTGAGTGACAGACAGACAAAACGCAAGGCGTGGCTGGAGCAGATCCTGGACGCCATCGATGCCCGTATTGCCGGTGACATCGCCAGCGGTGGCAGCAACATGACCATCAATGGCCGCAGCCTGCAGCGTTACAGCCTGGAAGAGCTGGACGCCCTGCGCAAGCGTTACGACAACGAGCTGGAAGGGCTGGAAGCGAAAGAAGCCGGGCGAGCCAAATACCAACCGATCCGGGTGCGTTTCTGATGAGATTGTTTCGGAAAAAACAGCCTGCAGTGGATTCATGGCGCACAGTGACCGGTGACTTCATTCCATCCAGTCAACCTGTTGCACCGGTAAGAATGAGCTGGAGTGGTGAGCAGGTGGCTATGGGTGGTTCCTATAACAAGGTGGAACGCTCAGAGAAATCCTATCGCGCTGGATCGCTGTTACCAAGAACCTCAGACACTGGCAAGATGCTGGCGCGTAACTTCAATGCGTCACTGGAAGACCGCCTGAACGGCAGCTGGACCAGCACCAGCCAGACCCCTGACAACCTGATTTTCCATAACCTGAAAGTGTTGCGTGCCCGATCACGGGAGCAGCGCTACAACAACGACTACGCCCGAAAGTTCATCGGCATGGTGAAGACCAATGTCATTGGCGCCGAAGGTGTGGTGCTGCAGAGTAAGGTGACCGACGACAACGGTCAGCCGGATACGCTGGTTCGCGGTGCGATCGAATCCGCCTGGAAGGAATGGCAGAAGCAGTGTGACTTTAAGGGTCGGCTGCACTGGATTGATTTACAAAACGTTTTGATGTCGGCCATTGCCGGTGACGGTGAAGTGCTGATCCGTAAACACCGTGGCGGGAAGTTTGCCTACCGGCTGGAACTCATTGATCCGGAATTGCTGGATGTCGCCTACGTGGGCGACTACAACGGCAACCGGATCATCCACGCCATCGAGATCGACGACAGCGGACGACCGGTAGCCTATCACCTGCAGCAGCCGGGCAAGACCAGCCAGAGCTACCTGAATTACTACAACCAGAAGAACTACATCCGTGTTCCGGCTGATCAGATCATTCATGCCTATCTGACCGACTTCGTTGACCAGAAGCGCGGCATCCCGTGGATTTCCACCGGCCTGCAACGGTTGAAGATGCTGGGTGCGTATGAAGATGCGGCACTGGTGGCGGCTCGGATCGGTGCCAGTCAGATGGGATTCTTCAAGTCTCAGACCGGTGACCAGTACGAAGGTGACGAAGAGACTGACGACGGTTTCGAGATGGAAGCCGAGCCCGGCATGTTCCGGAATATCGGCGGGCTGGAGTTCCAGCAGTTTGATCCGAAGTATCCCACCGGCGAGTTTGGCAACTTCATGAAACAGTGCCTGCGGGGCATCAGCGCCGGTCTCGGCGTGGACTACAACGCATTTGCCAACGACATGAGCGACGTGAACTATTCCTCCGCCCGTGTCGGCATGCTGGAGACCCGAGAGGTCTGGGTCAGTCTGCAGGGCTGGCTGATTCGCAACGTGATCCGCCCGATCTTCGACGAGTGGCTGGAACTTCAATACGACCTCGGCACCATCACCATCCCACGCCGGAACCAGCCACCGAAACCCATCAATCGGGGGATCGATTACTACCGGCAGTCCGTGTTCCAGGGCAGGCGGTGGAAGTGGGTGGATCCGGCCAAGGAACTCACCGCCCATGAGAAAGCGGTGGCGCTGCGCATCACCACCCGCAGCCAGATCATACGCGAGCAGGGCGGCGATCCGGACGAAGTGTTTGCCGAGATCGCCGAGGAAGAAAAACGCCTTGAGGCGATGGGCATCCTGACCCCTGCACAGAACTCCGACCCCGAACCCCCTCCACAGGAGCAAGACGATGACAACCCGCAAGATTCAGGCGGGACCGCTTGAGCGGTCAATTACGCTCCAGCGTGAGGCCATCAACGAAGACGCCCGCACCATCGAGGTGGCGTTCTCTTCGGAAGAGCCTGTTGATCGCTGGTTTGGCAGAGAAATCCTTGACCATTCCCCGACATCCATCCGGCTGGGCAGGCTGGAAAATGGCGGGGCGGTCCTGGTAGGACACGACCACCGTGAACACGTCGGCGTGGTTGAGTCCGTAACCATCGACAGTGACCGCCGGGGGCGGGCCACGGTGCGCTTTGGTAACAGTGCACTGGCTGTCGAGAAATTCAACGACGTGAAAGACGGCATTCTCAGACACATCAGTGTCGGGTATCGCATCCATGAACTCACCCTGGAACGCACCGGGGATGATGGCGACGACTACCGGGCGACGGACTGGGAACCGTATGAAATCTCATTTGTATCGGTACCGGCTGATCCCACCGTGGGTGTGGCCCGATCCAGTGACGTGGAAAAGAACACCGTCACGGTGAACGAGCCGGATCCGGCGCCGGAACCTGAACAGAAACCTTCAAAGGAAGAACGCACCATGCCTACCGAAAACACGCCCCCGGCGGTCCAGACCAACAGCGACGAACTGCTGGCCGGTGAACGTGCCCGTATTACCGGCATCAACACCCTCGGCCGCAAGTACGACCTGACCGACGCTGCCGAAAAAGCCATCAACGACGGCACCAGCCTGGATGCCTTCCGTGGCATCGTGCTGGACCAGCTCAACAGCGAGCAGCGCAGCGAGGCCAAGCCGGTCACCAATATCGACATGAGCCGTCAGGAAGTCCAGAACTACAGCCTGATGAAAGCCCTGCGCGCCTGCCAGTCCGGTGACTGGAAAGGGGCGGAGCTGGAGCTGGAAGCCTCCCTCGCCGTGGCGGACAAGCTGGGCAAAGACGCCCGGGGTTTTTATGTCCCCTACGACGTGCAGCAGCGCGACATGACCACCGGCGGCGCGAATACCGGCGCTGAACTGGTGGGCACTGACCACCTGGCCGGCAGCTTCATCGATGCCCTGCGCGGCCAGACCCTGCTGATGCAGCTGGGGGCTGATGTCCTCACCGGTCTGGTGGGCAACGTGGATATTCCCGCCACTGACGGTGACGGCACCTTCTACTGGATCAACGAAGGTGAAGACGGAACCGACAGCACTATCCCCACCCGCACCGTGGAACTCAGCCCGAAGACCGTGGCCGGGGCGGTACCTGTTACCCGTCGTCTGTTGCTGCAGTCCGCGCCATCGGTTGAAGCCATGCTTATGCGCCAGCTACAGCTGGGCGCGGCCATGGCCATCGACAATGCCGGTTTTGTCGGCGCAGCCAAGGGGCCGACCGGCATCCTGAAAAGCACCGGTATCTCCACCGTGACACTGGCCTCTGCCGGTGCGCCGACCTGGGCGGAGCTGGTGAAGTTCGAGACCGAAGCCGCCACCGATGATGCTCTGGTGGGCAACCTGGCGTATGTCGGCCATTCCAACGTCATCGGACACTGCAAGAGCACGCCCCGTGACGCCGGTTCCGGCCTGATGCTCATGGAGGGCAACATGGTCAACGGTTACAACGCCTACCGCAAGAACGGTCTGGCGGCCACTGACCTGATGTTCGGTAACTTCGCTGACGTCGCTATCGGCATGTGGGGTGTGCTGGATGTCATGCCAGACAAGGCCACCAAGGCGGCCAGCGGCGGACTGGTGATGCGGGTCTTCCAGGATGTCGACATCGTCATCAAGCGTCCGCAGTCGTTCGTTAAGGCGGTTACCGCTTAAACGGCTGGCAGGCGCCGGGGCTTCGGCCCCGGTTCATTCACTCACCGGACAGACGACCATGACAGATAAAGTGAAGGTTAAGATCACCCGGGACACCGTGGCCAATGGTGAATTCCAGAAGAAAGGCAAGGAAGTGGAGCTCACCCGCCGTGACGCCCACACCCTGACCACCATCGGCCGCGCCACCTATACCGACCGCATGGCAGAGCCCGAGGCGGAGCAGGCCATGGACAGCAAGGGCACCGCGACCAGCAAGGGTGGCAAGAAGTAATGACCGACTTTGTCAGCGCGTTTCCGGATGCGGAGATCATCCGTGCGCTGGGCGAGCCGGTCACGCTGCCGGATGGCCGCACGGTGTCCGGCGTGTTCGACTGCGAGGCGGCTGACGGCACCCTGGGCAGCCTGCCCATGGATTACCGTCGCCCCGAGCTGACCCTGACCGATGAAGACGCGACCGGCCTGACACGCGGTGACCGCCTGACCATCCGGCAGCGGGTGTTCACGGTTGAGGATCCGTTGCCCGATGGCGCCGGTGTGACCGTGATCACGCTGGCGGAAGAGCAACCCGATCCATCGAGCGGCCGCTGGAAATGATCGCGGTCGAACTGGACGTCAAGCAGGCACTGGCCGAACTGACGGAAGGGATGGAAGGCAAGGAGAAAGCCATCCGACGCGCCACCGACCGGGCAAACCGCAAGTTTTCCCAGTGGGCGGAGCGCCAGATCCGGCAGATCGTCAGCCGTGAATCCCTGCTGCCGCAGAAGGTATTGAAAGACAACCGGCGTGTTTTCACCCGTCGGGAGCGGACGCCCGAAGGCCTGCTCACCAATATCTGGATTGGCCTGGACCCCGTCAACGCCGATACCGCCGGCAAGGCCACAAAGACCAGCGTCGGTGTCCGAATCGGCAAGCTGGGCGAGTTTTACCAGGCGTTCATTGTGCGGGACAAGGTCTTTTACCGGCTGACTGACGCACGCAAACCCATCGCCCGGGCAAAGTATGCGTTTTCCGATCCGGTGGTCATGGCGCTGGAACGCATGCAGCTACCGGCGCAGAAACGGTTTATGACCCTGCTGGAGCAGGAACTGACGTACGCCATCAATCATGAATAATCCGACACATACCACACTGGCGGCCATCCATGACGCCATCCTTGCCCATGTGACCGGTCACTGGTCAGGGCAGGAGAACCAGCTGGATACCGTGGCGGAGTATGACCCGTTCGACGATAGCCCGGTCAATTCACCGGCGGTACTGCTGAATGTTGATGCCATGTCCTATGAAGAACGGGACGGCACCGGCCGCACACCGGTGATCATGGACATGGCGCTGCACTGCATCCTGAGCAAACGCACCCAGCGTGTGCAGGTTGAGGTGCGCGAATTTGCCGCCGAACTGATGCGGATGGTGGAACAGGTGGGTATGAGTCGCTGGGGACTGGGCGAAGCCTGCGGGATGCCCGGCAATATCAGCGCACAGCCTGCCGCCTTCAGCCCGGGAAAAGGTGGCTTTGAGAGCTGGGCGGTGACCTGGTCACAGACGTTCTGGATCGGCGGGCCTGACGAGGAACCCTACCACCTGCCGGACAAACTCTATGCCTCTGTTGAACCCGAACTCGGCCCAGACTACAAACCCGATTACCAGCAAGTAACCGGTTTCACGGAATGAACGACTACCAGTACCAGATCAGCGAAATCTACCGGATGCTGAACAACCTGATCCAGCTGGGTACCGTTGAGAAGCTGGTGGGTGACAGGGTCGTGTGTCGCACCTGGAAGAACCTGGTCACCAAACCCCTGCCGCTGGCCACCCGCCGCGCAGGCGATGACCGGGACAGCTGGCTGCCGTCAACGGGCGAACAGGTGGTGATCTTTGCGCCGGGCGGCATCACCGAGAATGCGGTGGTGGGGCCGTCACTCTGGACAACGGCCAAACCTGCGCCCAGCACGGACCCGAACGTCCCGACCACGGTCTACAGCGATGGCGCGACCATCAGCTATGACAAGAAGAACCACGCCCTGTCAGCGATCCTGCCGCCGGGGGCAACGGTGAACCTGGTCAGTACTGGTGGAATCAGTTTCAAAGGTGACCTTGCCGTGGATGGCAACATCACCTCAACCAAAAACATCCATGCCAATGGCGACGTTTCCGACAAGAAACGCACCATGCAGGGTGACCGGGACATCTACAACATCCACGCCAAGAACAACCACACGCCGCCGGCACCGGAACAGTAACCCATGACTTCAGAATTCATCGACATCGAGACCGGTGCGGAATTGAACCGGGCGGGACGGTTGCGCCGGTCAGTGCAGACCATTCTCGGTACGCCGGTGGGCAGCGAAGTGATGCGCCGCGAGTTCGGCAGCCGCCTGTTTGAACTGATCGACAAGCCGGTGAATGCGACCTGGCTGACATCACTGTATGCGGAAGCCGCGCAGGCCATCGGACGTTGGGAGCCGGATTTCATCGTGACCGGGTTCGAGCCGGTGATGAAAACCCCGGGCAATATCACCCTGCACATTAACGGCATTGACCGCCTGAGCGGCACACGGATTCGACTGGATAACATCACACCATGACGACGTTCACCCTCGACGCCGGTAACGATTTCACCGCCATCCCGCTGGATGACCTGCCGCCACCGACCGTGGTGCAGCCGCTGGATTTTGAAACCCTGCGGCAACAGATCATCGACCGACTGTCAGGCTCGCAGCCATTGCTGTTCGATGCGGTGAAACAGCCGGTTTTCCTGCAGGCCGAGCTGGTCACCGGGGAGAATGGCGAGAAGTATTTCAAGGTGCCGGCCGGTGACCTGGGCGCGATCCAGTACCTGGACCGGGAGAGTCACCCGTTCACCCGCTGGGCGAATGTCACCGCCTGGCTGACCATGACCCAGCAGCAGCGGTTCCAGCAGCGCAGCCTGTCCGTATTCCTGCAGTATGCGCAGGACAGTGACCTCGACGGCCTCGGCGCACTGATGAACGTGAAGCGGCTGGTCATTGATCCCGGTCAGCCTGATGCGGATCCGCCGGTACCGCCCACGATGGAAGGCAACCAGTCATTCCGTCGCCGGATCCAGCTGAAGCCGGAGAGCATCACCACTGCCGGCAGCCGGGGTTCGTACATTTACCACACCCTGACCGCCAGCGCGGATGTGCGGGATGCCGCCATTGATCGCCCGACCTTTGACCGGCAGGGTAACGATATCGTGCTCGAGTACGATGCGGGGCTGACCAATCCCCGGTATGGCGATGTGGCGGTCACGGTATTGAGCCGCACCGGCAACGGGCAGGCAGACCAGCCATTACTCGACACCATCGCCACCGCACTCAATGACGAGAAGGTGCGCCCCGGCAACGATCGGCCTCGCACCCGCTCGGCGGAGATCATCGAATACACCGTGTCTTACCAGCTGCGCATTTACGACGGCCCCGATCCGGCGGTGGTCATAGCCGAGGCCAACAAACGGCTTCAGGCGTATGTCGATGAAATGCACGCCATCGGCAAGGATATCCGCATCGCCAAGATTCACCACGCCCTGGGCATTCCCGGGGTAGAGAACGTCACGGTCTCCAGTCCGCCGGCGGACATCGCCGTCAGCAACCGGCAGGCCGCCTATTGCACCGGCATCACCGGGGGGCAGGCCAGTGTCTGACAGTAACTCGTATCAAAGCCTGTTGCCGCCCAATGCCTCGCAGATGGAGCGGGACATGGAGCGCATCAGCGCCGAACTGCTGCTGCCGGTGGACTTCGATTGCCGAACACTCTGGAGTGCGGAGGATTGCCCGCTGCACCTGCTGCCGTATCTGGCCAGTGCCCTGGGCGCCGATGACTGGGACGATGACTGGCCGGAATACATCAAGCGCGAGAACGTCGCCCGGGCCGTGGAACTGCAAAGCACCAAGGGTACGATCTACGCCATCAAGCGAGCGGCCAGCAATTTCGGAGTCACCACCACGGTGCGGGAATACCGTGACAACCCGGACACCCTGGCACCCTGCCAAGTCCAGATCACCGCCGTCGGTGGTACCGCCAGCATTCAGGCCGCCATGGAGCGCGCCGTGGCCAAGGCGGTGAGAGCGTCGGACAGTTTCGAGCTGGTCAACGGCACCTATGGCGCCAGCCGTCTGAACATCGTGGGTGTTGGCCGGTGTATCACCTTCCAGCGCTTTGATTGCCCAACCGACTACACAGCACCCTGATACCTATGACAACACTGAATTTCCAGATCACCACGGCGGGGCGACAGGCCGCCATCGATGCGGACGCGACCGGCCTGCAGCTGAAAATCACCGAGGTCGGATACGGCAACGCCACATGGAGACCGGACGCCAGCGCCACGGCCCCGCAGGATGAGTTCAAGCGACTACCGGCCGGTGGAGGCGATAACCCCGCGCCGCTGTATGTGCATGTCACGACACTGGATGAAAGTTCAGATACCTACCAGGCAAACGAGGTGTCAATCTATGCTGGTAGTGTTTTGTTTGCCATCTGGTCGAAAGGGCTGCAGCCGGATGCCGACGGACCCGGCAAGATCAACACACAGGACAATGCATTCGCCTTTGACCTGCTGCTGACCGATGTGCCGCCCGGATCGGTGACGGTGGGGGATACGAATTTCAGTGTGCCACTGGCAACTGAGACAAAGGCGGGCGTTTCACGGGAAGCGACTCTGGCGGAAGTTGTTGCTGGTGAGCTGTCAAAAATATTTGTGTCACCGGCAAAGCTGAAAGCCTGGTGGGATCAGGTCAGGATCTGGGACAACATCAAGAACAAACCGGCAACGGCAACCCGCTGGCCCGATCATTCTGAAGTGGATGGACTGGGAAGTGCTGCAACAAAAGCTGCAGGCATAAACGATGGTGATGTGGCGTTATTAGGAGACCCTACCACTGGAGATGGTGGTGCATACATCATTGAAACCGGATCAAATGCTAATGGTTATTGGGAAAAGAGATCAGACGGGATTATGTTACAACGTGGCAAAACCGGGGAAACTAACGTTACGACGGATGGTAATCGCACGTACAATTTCGCAATCCCCTTCCCAGTGTCGGCAGATCATCTCTCTCTAACCATATCCCGACAAGGGGATGTGCCTTCAACCAGTGCATCAGTATACGGAACTATTCTTGACGCTTCAAAATTCGAAGTGTACGACGACAGTGCAAACGGCGCGGCAAATGTATTTAGGCCTAAGTATTGGTCAGCGTGGGGACGTTGGAAATGAAAAGAGTAAGAGAGACTGATACGAATTCCCTATATCTCCAAGTATTTGACGATTCCGGATTTGAAATCCCGGATGATAATCCGTTCTGGTTTCCAGTGCCGGAAGGTAAAACATTAGCAAAGGGAGAACCCGACAAGAATGGGAACCGGCCTCCTGTTCTAGAGAATATTTCAATTCCGATTGTTGCACCGGAAGCACTCGCTAAAGAAAAGCTAAATGCAATCAACGATCTAGCCGACGCCATCCTGCAACCCATCACCAGCATGTATCCCGGAACCGAGGTTGTCAGCTGGGACAAGCAGGAGATTGAGGCCAGACGCTGGCAGGAATGGCAGAACAGCGATAAAGCCGATCCGGAACCATCAACGGCGTTGATTGACCAGATCCTGATCACCCGCAAAGATGTGGACAAGCCCGAACTGGTTCGGCGAATCATTGCAAAGGCCAATACCTACGCCACATCCGGTCAGATTTTCGGGATTCGTCACACGCTGGAAAAGCAGATCGAATCCATCCTGGCGGATGACACGCTGACCGATGACCAGAAGCGCGAGGCCATCAACGCCATCGATGCAAAAGCCGCCTTCAGCGTCGTGACACTCTGACAGACAACCCCATCCAACCTGATACCCGAAACCGGCCCCGTGCCGGTTTTTTTACGACTCCGAAACCCTGCGCACCCGCGCACAACGAGGAAAACCAACCATGACCGACCGCTACCTGCACGGCGTCAGGATTATTGAGGATGATTCCGGCGCCCGTCCGATTCGCACGGTAGCCTCCAGTGTCATCGGCATTGTCGGCACCGCGCCCGACGCCGAGGGCGCGCTGGCGGCCACCGGCGTCCTTGGCACCGGTAACAGCGCCCTGGTGCTGACCGCAAAGACCGCCGGCAACACCGGCAACAATATCCGCCTGGTCACCGAAGATCCGGGCGCCGCCAACCAGTCCGTTGCCGTGACCGTCTCCGGGCAGGTGATCCGCGTCAGCCTCGCCACCGGTTCCGACAAGGGCGTGACCACAACAGCCTCCCAGCTGAAAACTGCCATTGAAGGCGATGCGACGGCCACGGCGATGGTCGCTGTCGCGCTGGGCGAGGGTTCATCCGGTGCCGGTGTGGTGCCGGTCACATCCCTGTACCTCGGCGGTGGGCAGGACGATCCGTTCCCGCTCAATACGCCGGTTGCCATTGCCGCCAGTGAAACCGGAAAACTGAAGAAGCTGGGCGCAGGCGGTACCCTGCCGTGGTCCATGGCGATCATTGGCCGGTTCGGGGGACACCTGTGCATCGTGGTGCGTGTGGAAGACGATGACAGCGAAGCGCAGACGCTCACCAATGTCATCGGCTCCAGCACTACTGGCACCGGCCTGTGGGCATTGCTGAAATCCCAGAACCGCACAGGCTACAGCCCGCGCATCATTGGTATTCCGGGATTCAGTCAGGATCAGGCTGCGGCTAATGAGATGATCATTGTCTCTCAGCGTTTGAATGGTTACTGCTATATCGACAACGTCAACAATGTCACCTATGACGCAGCTATTACTTACCGGCGCAAATTTGGTACCGAGTTCGGGATGATGCTGCATACCTGGTGGAGAGAACGTACTGCCAGTGGTGGCGAAGTGCATCGGCCGTTTTCTGCCTATGCCCTAGGCTTGCGGGCACAGACCGACAACACTGATGGTTGGCATACAACCATGTCTAACCACCAAATCATTGGGGGGCTTGGTCCCGTATTGGATGTCGATTTTAAACTAAATGACCCCAACACCACCGCCAATCGCCTGAACGAAAATCATATTTCTACTGTCGTGAATACCGGCAGTGGGTATGTTCTTTGGGGATGCCGCAGTCTGACCGAAGAGCCTAAAAAGATCTATGAAAACTGGGGGCGTGCCAAAGGCATCATTTATGACTCGCTTGTTGAATCGCACTTGTGGGCTGTGGCGCGCAACATTACCACAACCTATGTCGGGGATGTGCGTGAAGGCGTACAGAATTACATAAATACGCTTCGTTCTCGCGGATACGTACTAAATGGAATGTGTTGGGCCAATAAAGAAATGAATACGCCAGACAGCATGTTCTTGGGTAGTTTTTATTGGGACTTTGACTACATGGTGCCGCCACCGGCGGAAACCCTGAACTTCATCGCCCACCCCCAGAATACCGACTATCTCACGGAGGTGATCAGCAATGGCTAACGGAATCTATGAGCGTCAGGGCAATATCCGTATTGATGGCTATGGCTATGCGGGACGAGGTCAGTCACTGAGCGTACCTGTTATTGAAGAAATCATGCAGGAATTTGTTGCCGGTGGTGTTGGTGGCACGTTAGAGATTCCCATGGGGCGTGTGGCCAACATGGAAAGCACCTTCACGATCAGAACCCACGAGCCCAAGCCGTATCAGACGTTCGGAAAGAACAACCTGTCAGTGAAATACATGGCATCAGCCGTTGACGATGATGGTGTTGAACGTCCCATCCGTTACGAAATGCGTGGGCGCATCACCAAGATTGAAGAAGCCGAGAAGTCACCGGAAGGGGAACACACGTTCACCATGCGGATGCACGTCACCAGCTATGGCAAGTTTGTTGATGATGAAGAGGCCATCTTCATCGACATCAAGGCTGTTATCTTCCGGCCAGACGGCAAGACGGATGTCTGGGAGAGTATGCGCAAGTCGCTCGGCATTTAACTGCCACCATTACCAGGCGCCCCGATCGGGGCGTTTGATCTTTTCGGGCATCGATTTTTCACCCCATCTCACATCAGGCAGACCATGAACGACAACACGGAAACCATTGTTCTCACAAGAGAATATGCTTTTGAAGAAGGACGCTCTAAGCGTGTTGAAATGCGTGAGCCAACCACGCGGGACATCATGATCGCGGTCAAGGCATCGGCGCAGTACAAAGCCGATATGGAATTGCGTGATACTGAAAAAGAACGTCAGCTACTGGTGCGGATCACGGGACTGTCGCCGGATGACATCGACAGCTTGGCAGCCTGCGATTACGAACGCCTGCAGATCGGGCTGTTGATCCTGCGTGCCGATCCGGACAACCGGGCACAGATGCGCAAGGATAACGGGCTCGACAACCCGGGGGAATCCGCGCCCTCGGACTCACTCCCGGCTTTGTCGGAGGGCTCTATGGCTTCCTTGGCCGCGCCGGACGCACCTGCTGCACTGCCGGACAATCCGTCCGCAAACTGACCGATACCGACACCCTCCGCCGTTACCTGCTGGCGCTGAACAGCTGGACCCGCTGGTCTGAAGCGGAACTGCTGGACATGCCCTTGTCACGGGTGCGGTGGTGGGTGGATGGCCTGCCGAAGAAAGAGGACACGTGATGGCGAACAAAAAGCTCGCGCTGAACATCGGCATCGGTGCATCGGTCAACAGCTCGGTGGGCAAGAGTGTCGACCAGGTACAGAAAGACGGTGCGGCCATTGCCAAGAGCTACGACCAGATCAACAAGAAGCTGGGCCGCGCACGGGATGTGCAGAAGTACGAACGCCAGCTGAAAAAGCTTAATGACCGGATGGTCTCCGGCAAGGGCGACATGGCCGCCATGCTCAAGGTCGAGGCGAAGCTGGAGAAACAGCTGAACCAGAGCCGACGGGCGGCGAAGAATGCCGGGGTGGATATCCGCAACCTTGCCCGGGAAGAACAGCAGCTGGCATGGAAGGCCAAGCAGGCGGAGAAGCAGCAGGAGGCGCTGAACCGCTCCATTGCCAAGACAGGCCGCATGGACAAACTGCGCGGGATGACAGGCAGCGCCATGTCGTACGGGCAGGGCACCATGGCAGGGCGGGGCGTTTCTGCCCTGGGCGGCAGTGCGGGGCTGGCCGGTGGCATGGGTCTGGCGGCAACGGGCATCGGCGCACTGGCTGCCGGTGGTGCTGCGGCTGGGGCGGCAGGGTTTGCGGCCTCGGTTCGCATGGCAGAACAGTTGGATGCCATCGGAAAGAAAGCGGAACAACTGGGCGTCACAACCACTGCACTGCAGGAATTGCAATATGCCGCACAGAGTTCAGGCGTTGAAATTGACCAGATGAATGATGCCCTGCAAACACAAGCTGAGAAAATCTCCGAAGCGGCGTTAGGCGAAGGCGAAGCCGTTGAAGTGTTGCAGGCGCTTGGGTTGAGCGCCCGTGAACTCAATAATCTGAATCCTGACCAGCAAATCATGAAGATTGCTGATGCGCTTGATCAGGTTGCCAACCAGAACGACAAACAGCAACTGGCCATCAAACTATGGGGCGATGCCGGTGCCGCCATGGTCAATACGATCAATGGTGGTTCAAAAGCCCTGGCAGAACTGCGTAAAAACGCCAACCCGATTGATGAACAAACGATCCAGAACGCTGCGCTATTCAATAATGCGCTTTTGAATATGCAAATGAGTTTCGGGAAAGTTCAGGCGGCGGTTCTTGGTCCGGCATTGCCGTGGCTGACAAAGCAGATGGAATCATTAAGTGGCTGGATGAACGAAAACAATGACACCCTGTCTGCGTTTGCTGAAGGGGCCGGTAAATTGTTTGGCGTTCTGTTTCGTATTGGCAAGTTGTTGTATCAGGTTGTGGCGCCGGGATTCAAGCTGGTTTGGTCGGCAGTGTCACCTTTAATTGATCTGTTAAGTAGCTTGCTGGATAAGCTTCTGACGATTTCAGAGGCGGCAGTCGAGTTCCGTGACAGTTTCATTGCCAGCATTGCGGACAAGTTCGGCGATTGGTTTGGCAATGATGAGTCGGGTACCGGAGAAGGTGGCAACGCCCCGCCTTCAATGAAACCTGCAGGCGGCAATACCGTCAGCAACACCAGCACATACAACATGCCGATCTATCAGCAGCAGGGAGAAAGCGGTGATCAGGTGGCTATGCGAATCCGGCAACAACTGGAAGAACGTGACCGCCAGAATGCCCGTCGGCAGCGAGGGATGATGTACGACATGGCACCGGCCAGCATGTAGGAGCCAATAACAATGATGAATATTCCCTCCGCACAGCTGGGCCGGTTCGTGTTCGGTCTGGATACCGCCAGTGTGGATTCTCTCAGCCGTACATGGTCGTTCCGCTGGGCCAGCCAGGAACGGCTCGGTCTGACACCGGCCAAGCAGTTCACCGGCATCGGTGACCAGACGCTGGAACTGTCCGGCGTCATCTTTCCCGGTGAGATCGGCGAGGCCCACTTCATTGAGGACATGGCGAAGGAGGCCGGAAACGGCAAACCCTTGCTGCTGGTCACCAACATCAAGGGCATGGGACAGGTGTTGCACTGGTGGTGCATTACCGGCTGCCGGGAAACCGCTAACGGGTTCGATTCCGTCAACCAGGCGCGCCGGATCGGCTTCAGCCTGTCACTGTCTTTCTACGGGGAACGCTATGGCAACAGCACGCTACCTGACCCGGTCGGGGGATTGTCTCGACCTGATCTGTCTTCGTTACTACCAACGTTCGGATTCTGAAACCCTCCAGAAGGTGGTGCGGCATAACTACTGGCTGCGTGAGCAGCCGCCATTGCTGCCCGCCGGTCTGGAGATTGAGCTGCCGGAACTCCCGGCGCCGGAACCCGCCACCGTCACCCTCTGGTAATCCACTGCATGAAACCGGTTTTTGAAATCACCGCCGACAACGCCAACGTCACCCGGGCGATCCGGGAGCGGTTTGTCAGTCTGAACATTACTGATGCGGCAGGCTTTGAGTCTGACCAGCTGACCCTGGTGCTGGAAGACAGTCCGGATCCGGTCACCGGCGCACAGATCGACCTGCCGAGAAAGGGCGTGATCATGGAAGTGGCGCTCGGTTACGAGATCGCCGACCAGTCCATGGTGTTACCGGCTGGCCGCTGGGTGGTGGATGAGGTGGAGCCTTCCGGCGGCATGGGCGGCCAGTTGCTCACCATCACCGCCAACGGATCAGACACCGCCAGCAGCATGAAGGAGAAGAAGACCCGCAGCTGGCAGGACATCAGCCTTGGCGATGTGCTGGCCAGTATCGGACGTGACAACAACCTGAAAACGAAAGTGACCGACCGGTTCAAGTCGATCCTGTTCGACCAGCTGGACCAGACCGGCGAATCCGATATCAATTTCATTGAACGGCTTGCCCGTGATCACGATGCACTGGGGAAAGTGGTGGGGGATATCCTGGTATTCAGCCAGCGCAATTCCGGCATCAACGCCGGTGGCCAGCCATTGAAAACGGTCAGCCTCGGGTTTCCCGGCAATGTCAGCAGCTGGCGCATGAGCGCACCGGGCAGACAGAAGTTCGCGCAGGTGTCCGCCAGCTGGTATGACGTCCGCGAAACGGCACACAAGATCGTCACGGCAGGCAGTGGTCAGCCGGTGCAGTACCTTGAAAAGGTCTACCCGAGTGAAGCGACAGCGCGGGAAGCGGCGCAGTCCAAACTGAAAGCCAGCCAGCGCGGGGACAGTGTCCTGACGCTGACCGGCATGGTGCCGCCCGGGTCGTTGATGCTGGTGGAAACACCGCTGAATATCACCGGCCTGAGAAAGGGGGTCGATGGCCGGTGGCGAGTCAACCAGGTATCACTGAGCATGACCACGGGCGGATTCACCTACAGTGTGCAGGCGGTCAGGCCGGAGTGATTAGCCTTTGCTGTCAATCCAATCAATTTTATCTGAATGTGCATCGTATCTGGCATGGCCATAAGAGAGTGTCTGGTCTTTTCCCGTTACGCTTTTTGGCCCCTTATAACCAAGCATTACTTCAATTGATATATTTTCTTTCCTTGGATTGATACCCGCACTAATCATATCTTTAACGATCGCTTCTACCCATTGGGCTGAATAGCTTTTAGCAAAAGCGTAATCAATGTCTGTATTTTCAGTGGCGGTATCCAGAATAAAAATAAACCCTTTGTTAATGGTTACATCCCGCTTGAAACCTTTTTCACTGAGTGATGCAGGTAAAATCGTTAAGGATTTAATGGTATCAAGCTGCTGTTCCTGTTGAGCTCTTTCTGCAATGACTTGATCGCTTTCCGGTATTTCAATAAATCGGGCGACAATGGCCAGCACAATAAAAACACCTAGACCGATAAGCCACTTCTTTTTTTTGCCCGCTGTTTCTGTTCCCGACATGATACGCCCTCCATTATTAAAACCGGCATGATAACGACCGGAAACCCCGCCAGACAATAGCCGGTGCGGACATTCAGGCCGGTATAATCCCTTATTCTAGCCAGCCACCAGCCACCAGCCACCAGCCACCAGCCACCAGCCACCAGCCACCAGCCACCAGCCACCAGCCACCAGATTATTCGCTATTTTGTCTGTTCGCCCAGAGATTTAATGATGGACGAATATGAATTATTACTCGCAAACCTCCAATTTTTGGAGGAATCCCATAAAAACCTGACAGGAGTAATTGATACGATGGAAATGACGGATTATCCCGCATGTACAACTGCGGCGATGGCGCTGAAATACGAACGGCGTCGAATCGAGGAAGAAATAAAGCGCCTGCAGGATCGTCTGCAAGCGCTTGAGCAATAGGGTGCCGGGCGCTTCAAAAAGCCACTAGGCAGCCCCCTTATGCTTTCCCATAAAGGTCTTGTATGGCACAAGGACGCCCGGCGTCACGCCGCGTCGTCCTGAGAAGATGGCGCCCCCCTAGTCAGCTTTTGAAGACTGGTCAGGAGACGGGCGCCAGTGTCGCACCGTGGGTACGACTTTGCAATATACAATACCGAACCGTCCCAGACACTGGCGATCCGCTGCCTGTGTGGTTGTTTGCCGGTTATCTGATCGTTATCTGATGGGGATGGTTTGCCCGTAAGTGTCCCCAGAATCCCGCCTAAGTGTCCCCAGATTCTCCGGTAAGTGTCCCCGGTTTGATCCTTCTGGAAAGCGATCTGGACGACATCAATGTCGTCGACATGCCAGCAATACTGACAGGCCTGTGCAGCTGATCTGACAGGAATCGTTGTTGCTGGTGGTTACATTACGTAAACGCCAGTGCTTAACAGTTGTTAGGTTCTCTGACAAAAGCGTATGATTTCAGGCAGTAAATAGGGTGTTAAGCCTTGCGCTAAGTGTACCCACAAGTGTCCCCAAATCGAGTTTTTAAAAATGGCAAATTCTGTGTGGTATTTTAAGTTCATGATTATATTAGAAAATGTCGTATAGAATTTGATAAGACAAAGGATATCCGATGCTGACGCTTTATCCGGCCATTAAACCCTACGCCCGCCATATCCTGCCGGTTTCCGGCCATCATGAACTGTATCTTGAAGAGAGTGGTAACCCTGAAGGGATTCCAGTGCTCTATCTGCATGGAGGCCCCGGCGGTTCCTGCGATAAACATACCCGACGTTTCTTTGATCCCAACCTGTACCGCATCATTGCGTTTGATCAGCGCGGCTGTGGTCGTTCCCGCCCCTATGGTGAACTGGAAAACAATACAACGGCGCATTTGCTGGAAGACATGGAAGCTATCCGTGCTTTCCTGAAAGTCGACAAGTGGATGTTGTTCGGCGGTTCCTGGGGATCAACGATTGCGCTGTTGTATGCCATCCAGCATCCTGAAAAAGTGCTGGCTATGGTATTGCGTGGCATCTGGCTGGCGCGTGAGCGGGATATCAATTGGCTTTACCGGGATGGCGCTAACCGTGTATTTCCCGATTACTGGCAAACATTCTCTCAGCCTATTCCTGAAGCAGAGCGTGGCGATATGTTGAGCGCTTTCTATGCACGGCTAACAGGATCGGATGAGCTGGCCAGAATGGCAGCTGCCAAGGCCTGGTGCTTGTGGGAAGGGCATTGTGCAACCCTGCGTCCCAGCCAGGAAGTGCTGGATGGCTTTTCGGATCCGCATCGCGCTCTGGCCATGGCCCGTATCGCATCCCACTATATGATCAATAAGGCGTTCATTCAGGAAAACGAAATTCTTGAGCAGTGCCAGGCTATCTCTAGTATTCCCGGGATTATTGTCCACGGACGCTACGACATGGTGTGCCCGCTCGAGAATGCGCAGACATTGCAGCAGCGCTGGCTGGAAGCCGAGCTTCACATTGTGCGTGATGCCGGGCACTCCGCGAAGGAAGCCGGTATTCGTGACGCGCTGGTCAGGGCGACCGATGAAATGGGCAAACGCTTTGGCAAAGAGTTTGGTCGGGATAAAACCTCTTGATATAAGGCAGTTATGAAAGGGTTGATTCAGCGTGTCAGTCACGCGAGTGTGGTTGTTGACGGGGAAGCAGTGGGTGCAATCGATTCAGGATTACTGCTGCTGTTAGGGGTGGAAAAAGACGATGATGAGCAGAAAGCGGATAAGTTGCTGGATCGCGTCCTGCGTTATCGGGTCTTTTCTGACGACAATGGCAAGATGAATCTCAGCCTGACCGATACCGGTGGTGGTCTACTGGTGGTGTCCCAGTTCACGCTGGTTGCTGATACTCGAAAAGGCTTACGGCCGAGTTTCAGTTCGGGGGCTACGCCTGAGCAGGGAAATGCGTTATATGAGTATTTCGTCAAGCGGGCACGGGAACGGCATTCTGATGTTGCTACAGGTCTGTTCGGTGCAGATATGAAGGTCAGTCTGCTCAATGATGGTCCGGTGACGTTTATGCTGGATATTTAATGATTTTGTTTCATTGTATCCCATCATCTTTTGAATAAAGTACGGCGGCTTTTTAGCCGCCGTACTTTTTTCGCGGTCATACATTTTCTGCTGTCTGTCGCACTGGTCTGGTGCGTTACCACTCATGGTCTGATCTGTTTTGAGTCGCTTAATCGCTGGCGTGAGGTTGTTGGCGGCTATTTGAGGCCTCTTTTTGTGGCGTGCATGTTGCTAAGAAAGGGCAGGTGATGACAGGAATGGGAGGGGTATGGATATGTTGAGAAACCGATTGCCTGCACTGCTTTTGATCGTGCTGTTTGCGACGGCATTACCGGTTGAGGCGGTACTGACGGATGCCGAAGCTGTGAATAAATCCGGTCGCCAGCGAATGCTGTCGCAGCGAATCGTGAAGAATTACCTGATGCTCGGGGCTGGTATCAACACGGAAATTGCGCAGAAACAGCTGGATGCCAGTGTTGCCCTCTTCGAACAACAGTTTCTGGAGTTATCTGAGTATGCACCGACCCAGAAAATACGAGATACGCTGGAGCGTGTTGAAGACGTCTGGCTTCTTTACCGAGTGCAGGCGCTGGCGACGCCTAATAAGCAGGATGCTGTCTGGGTGCTGCGAAAAAGCAATGAGTTGCTGACGTTGTCGAATGATGTGGTGACGTTGATTGAGCAGCATGCCGGGGGCAGTAATGCGAAACTGGTGAATGTTTCCGGTCGACAGCGGATGCTTTCCCAGCGTATTGCCGCCCGATACATGGCGCTGGCCTGGGGGGTGGATGCCGAAGAGCTTCATGGAGAGCTGGATGGTGCAATCACGCTGTTTGATGATTCTTTGCAGTTCCTCCGTGTCGCACCGGAGAACAGTGCTGACATTCAGAAAAAACTGAATAAGGTGCGGGCGCAGTGGCAGTTCTCAAAGGCAGGGTTCAAGGGGGAGAAAGAAGGGCGTTATGTGCCGACAGTGATATCGGTGACCACGGAATCCATTCTCAGGAAAATGAATGAATTGACCGGCGATTATGAAACACTGATGGAAACGCAGCAGTTGGCTAACGCGGATATATAAATAAAAAAACGGCAGCGGAAGCTGCCGTTTTTTCCTGTGAACAAATTACATCTGTTCGACAGTGTTGATACCCAGCATGTCCAGGCCCAGTTTCAGAACACGGGCAGTCAGAGCGCACAGTTGCAGACGGCTGTTGCGAACGTCTTCAGCCACGCCCGCCTTGTTGACCGGGCAAGCTTCGTAGAACTTCATGAAGGCACCCGCCAGATCGTACAGGTAAGCGCACATGAAGTGCGGCATGCCTTCACGAACGACAGTGTCGATGGTTTCGCTGAACTGCATGACCTTCAGGGCCAGAGCACGTTCTTCGGCTTCCGTGAGAGTGATGTGGCCGGTCAGGTCAGATTCATTCACCTCAGCCTTGCGGAAGATGCTGCGAATCCGGGTGTAGGCATACATCATGTATGGAGCCGTGTTGCCCTCGAAGGACAGCATGTTGTCCCAGTCGAAGATGTAGTCGCTGGTCCGGTTCTTGGACAGGTCGGAATATTTCACCGCACCCATCGCGACAGCCTTGATGACCTCAACTTTCTGTTCTTCGCTGAGATTGGCGCCTTTCTGGGCGATCAGGCGTGCTGCCCGTTCTTCGGCTTCATCCAGCAGTTCGGACAGTTTGACAACACCGCCACTTCTGGTCTTGAACGGCTTGCCATCTTTGCCCAGCATGACGCCAAAGGCGTGGTGTTCCAGCGGAACGGAATCCGGCACGTAGCCCGCCTTGCGGACAATGGTCCAGGCCTGCTGAAGGTGTTGGGCCTGACGGGCGTCGATGTAGTACAGCACCCGGCTGGCACCCAGGGTTTCATAACGGTATTTGGCGCAGGCAATGTCGGTCGTGGTGTAGAGGAAGCCACCGTCTTTTTTCTGGACGATAACACCCATGGGGTCGCCATCCTTGTTCTTGAACTCGTCCAGGTAGACGACTTTGGCGCCCTGGTCTTCAACCGCCAGGCCTTTTGCTTCGAGATCCTGGATGATGCCAGGCAGCATGTCGTTGTACATGCTTTCACCCATGGCGTCTTCACGGGTCAGGGTGACATTCAGACGGTCGTAGTTGCGCTGGTTCTGTTCCAGGGTGACATCAACCAGTTTCTGCCACATCTCCAGGCACCACTCGTCACCCCGCTGCAGCTTGACGACGTAGTTACGGGCGCGCTCGGCAAATTCCGGGTTGCTGTCGTAGTGCTTCTTGGATTCCCGGTAGAACTCTTCCAGGTCAGCCAGTTCGGCGGACATGATTTCCGGGTTTTCTTTCTGCAGTTCTTCCAGGTGGGCAATCAGCATGCCGAACTGTGTGCCCCAGTCGCCGATGTGGTTGGCGCGGACGACATTGTTACCCAGGAATTCCAGTGTACGAACAACGGCGTCACCGATAATGGTGGAACGCAGGTGACCAACGTGCATTTCCTTGGCAACGTTCGGTGCAGAGTAATCCACAACGATGGTTTGCTTTTCTGCGCTTTCTGCCGCGCCAGCACGGGGATCCTTGCTGTAGCTGTCCAGTTCGCCTGCCAGCCAACTGGCGTTGATGAACAGGTTGATAAAGCCGGGACCTGCGATCTCGGCCTTTTCGATAATGCCACCCAGCTCCAGTTTGTCCACGACCTGCTGCGCCAGTTCACGGGGATTCATGCCCATCTTCTTGGCTGCAGGCATGATACCGTTGGCCTGATAATCGCCGAATTGAGCACGGGCGCTGGTGCGGACCATGGCATTGTTGCCTTCCGGGGCGCCGGCGGCGATCAGGGCCTGTGTGAGCTGGTGTTCGAGTACTTTAAGCACGTTCATGAACGGATCCTTAAACCTTGGTCAGGGACTGGGTTATATAAACAACGTAGTGTAGAGGCAAGCGGTCAGGCAGGACAGGGCACAAAAAGGCGCCTGTACTGCTTAAATTCGGCGGTAGCGTCGTCGGAGAGCGGGAAGAAAATTCAGACGTGCGATAATGCCAGCGTCAGGGACGTGGTCTTCAGTCAAAATGGGGTGAGAACTGTCTATTATCGTAGCCATGAGCCGGATGCTATCGAAATTCCACAGGCAAAACAATACGCTTTTCAAGGGTTAATGCCCTGTCAAATCAGACCGTAAAAGTCACGGTAGAGTTCCCCTGTGTATCTGCAGATAATGCCCTGTTTGGTCAGCAGGTGTGGCGAACGGGTTACACGTTTTTAACCGTTGGCATAATGGCTTGGTATAGTATGGGTAATCTTGACGAAGAAACGGGTGCCATGGAGGGGTAATGGCGGCGAAGAAAACAACCCGACGTGGTGCGTCGGCAACAAAGAAATCGGCAGGAAAGAAAGAGATTCCCGGCTGGTTATGGCTGGGCGCCGGTGTCACGATTGGGGTATTGGTGACGTTACTGGTGAATCTGGCGCCTGACGCCGGTGTGGATGCGCGTACGGTGGCTGGCAGTTCGGGAACCGGTGAGATCGTCAGCAAAAAGAAACCATCACCGGAAAAAAAGCCGGTCTTTGATTTCTATACCCTGTTGCCCGAATCGGAAGTCATGGTGGCTAACGAGCCTAAACGTGAAACAGTGGCACCGCCTAAAACCGAAAAGCCTGCGGTAGCGAAGGCACCAGAATCGGCAGATAAGCAGGCGCCAGTCACGGTAGAGGCAAAGCCAAACCGACGTTATCTGTTGCAGGCCGGCTCCTTCCGTAATCCCGATGATGCAGACCGCTTACGCGCGCAATTGCTGTTGTGGGGTCTGGATGCCCGGGTTGAGCGCGTGATCGTCAAGGGCGGTGATGCATGGCACCGTGTCCAGCTGGGGCCGTTTACCGAGCAGAGTTCCCTGAATGAAGCCCGCCAGACCCTAGCCGCCCACAAGATTGATTCGCTGATGTTACAGCTGAAATAAATCCACCATTTCCGGCCCTCTGATCAGAGGGCCCTTGAAATCATTTCCCGCCGTCCCAATCATTCCCTCATCTTAATGAACGAATTACAGGAGTCCGCCTTGGAACAGTACAGAGGCACTACCATCCTGTCTGTGCGCAGAAAGGGCAAAGTGGTGATCGGTGGTGACGGTCAGGTGTCACTGGGGCAGACGGTTATCAAGGGTAACGCCCGCAAGGTCCGCCGTCTTTACAATAACCAGGTGCTGGCTGGTTTTGCCGGCGGCACGGCGGATGCCTTTACCCTGTTTGAGCGCTTTGAAGCGCAGCTGGAAAAGCACCAGGGACAACTGGTGCGCGCCGCGGTTGAACTGGCGAAAGACTGGCGTACCGATCGTGCGCTGCGTCGCCTGGAAGCCATGCTGGCGGTGGCCGATGCCAAGGCATCGTTGATCATTACCGGTAACGGTGACGTCATGGAGCCGGAGGATGGCATCCTGGCGATTGGTTCCGGTGGTTCTTTTGCCCAGTCTGCTGCCCGGGCCCTGTTTGAGAATACCGATATGGATGCGCGGGATATCGTGGAAAAAAGCCTGTCCATTGCCGGTGATATCTGTGTCTACACCAATCACAACCGGACCATCGAAGAACTCTGCTACGACGAGTAAGCCCGGCACCGGTAACGAATTCAGGAAATCAGAGCTGCAGTTATGTCGAATATGACTCCCCGCGAAATTGTCCACGAGCTGGATAAACACATTATTGGTCAGGATGACGCCAAGCGTTCCGTGGCTATCGCCCTGCGTAACCGCTGGCGCCGGATGCAGATTGATGAAGCATTGCGCAACGAAATCAGCCCCAAGAATATTCTGATGATCGGCCCGACCGGTGTTGGTAAAACCGAGGTGGCACGTCGTCTGGCCAAGTTGGCCAATGCGCCGTTCATCAAGGTGGAAGCGACCAAGTTCACCGAAGTGGGCTATGTCGGACGTGATGTCGAATCTATCGTGCGTGACCTGGTGGATGCGGCGATCAAGATGCAGCGTGAACAGGAAATGCAGAAGGTTAAGCATCGTGCCATGGATGCTGCAGAGGATCGTATTCTGGACGCACTGCTGCCGCCTGCCCGCTCTTTCTCTGAAGAGTCATCTCAGCCGCAGGACAGCAGTACGCGTCAGGTTTTCCGTAAGAAACTGCGTGAAGGCGAGCTGGACGATAAAGAGATCGATATTGAGGTCAATGAAGCCAGTGTTGGTGTGGAAATAATGGCGCCTCCGGGCATGGAGGAGATGACCAGCCAGCTGCAGAATATGTTCTCCAGCATGTCCAGCGGCAAGAAGAAGACGCGCAAGCTGAAAGTCCGTGAAGCCATGAAGCTGGTTCAGGATGAAGAAGCAGCCAAGCTGGTCAATGAAGATGACCTGAAAACCACCGCGATTGAAGCAGTAGAACAGAACGGCATTGTCTTCCTGGATGAAATCGACAAGGTGGCCAAGCGTTCTGGTAATAACAGTGGCGATGTCTCCCGTGAAGGCGTGCAGCGCGACTTGTTGCCGCTGATCGAGGGCTGCACTGTCAGCACCAAGTTCGGCATGGTGAAAACGGATCATATTCTGTTTATCGCTTCCGGTGCGTTCCATCTCTCCAAGCCGTCTGACCTGATTCCTGAATTGCAGGGACGTCTGCCGATTCGTGTGGAACTCAAGGCACTGACCGTTGAAGATTTTGAGCGTATTCTGACGGAGCCTAATGCATCTCTGACTGAGCAGTATCAGGCGCTGATGGAAACCGAAGGGCTCAAGATTGAGTTTGCCCGCTCCGGTATCAACCGTGTGGCCGAAGTGGCCTGGCAGGTGAATGAAAATACCGAAAATATCGGTGCCCGTCGTCTGCATACCGTGATGGAGCGCTTGCTGGAAGAAGTCTCTTTCGGTGCGGCAGATCTGGCGGCGACTGGTGAAGCCGTGGTGATTGATGCTGAATATGTGAATCAGCATCTGGGGGCACTGGTTCAGAATGAAGATCTGAGCCGCTTTATCCTGTAACCAGTATCGTTTGATCGCTTTGCAAAGCCCGCTTCCGGTTATTGCCGGAAGCGGGCTTTATTTTTAGGCCGGTGTTTTAGATTTCACCTGAGCTGTTTCAACTGTAAGCGTGGAGATCTGTATACGAGGCTTGCGGTTTTTGATAGCAATGCGTATCAATGCGATGAATACTGAGAGCATGCCGCCCAGTACCAATCCCATTGCAATGATCATCTTTTTATTGGGCTTTTCTGGGGTAAGCGGAACACTGGCACGCTGTTCAATTCGAATCGGTGTCGAATTGGAGAAGTCGGGTTTGATGCCGTCGAGCTGTTGAAGCCGGTAGAACTTTTCAGCAACACCGGGCATCAAAAGAGTCTTGTTGCTGGATTGTTCCGTGTTGCTGATGCTGCGGTACTGATTGAGGGTAGTCTGGGTCTGAGTCAGTTCTGCGCGTAGCGTATCTGTACCGAGCAGGAAGAGGTATTGAGGGCTGTCATTGCCTGAAATATTGTTTAATTGTGGTTTGGTAATACTACCAGCTTCCGCCATGGCGATCGCTTGTTTCAGTTGATTCTGCCGGTTCAGGTTGGCGTTAATATAGTGTTGCTCGATCACCTGAATGTCGTTCATCAATTTGGCTTTTTCACGGTTCAATTCCGCAGTGATAGCCTGCTCCTCATCATCAATGACCTTTTGAATCGCGAGTGGTATCAAGTAGTCATTGATAAGGCTGGCACCTTGTGTCGGATCATGGCTCGTGAGAACTATGCTGATGCGCGGTACCTCGGATTTCACCAGCGTAATCTTGAGATTGTTCTGTAGTTCGTCATAAAACGTAGCGGCAGTTTTTTCATCGATAGCATCAAGGCCGGAGCGCTGACGGGCATAACGGCTATCGATGAAAACGGTCTCCAGCGTGTCTGCGGAGGTCAGCGCCTTGTAGAAAAGGTTGAAGCTTTTTTCGGGTGTCAGGCTATCGTCCTCCAGGTAAACCGCATAGATGTTGTGTGAAGGTTGTACCTGCTGACCTGAGCGGTTTTGATCGGGGTGCTCGAGTTGAGTTCCGGTAATGGTATAAGAAGGGGCTTGAGTCACACTGAAGCGGTTAATGGGCGCTAATGCTGCTGCATTGGTCTCGGAGATGATTGCCTTACTTTTATAGGTGGGAGAAATCATGAAGGCTGCTGCAGTGGCTATTAGTGTGACGACCAGTGTGATACTGATAATCATCCATTTTTGCTGCCACAGGTTTTCAGCCATTTCAAAGAGATCAATTTCATCATCATGAATAGGGTGTTGGGGATGTGACATCGCTACTTCCAGGGTTGTAGTTAGTGTATAAGGGAGTGTTTGATGGTGATTAGTATGTCATAGCCTGCTAACGATGATACAGGGCTGTGAGATTGGGTTTCATTGTGGTTGGTTTCATCAAGGTTGTTGTTTATGGCAGAAATGCACAGTGTACCGTCTGGTATCCGGCTGCGTCGCAAGAGCGGCATGCTTGAATTATGTTATTCCGAAGGGGTGAAGTATGCGCTGTCGGCAGAATTTCTCAGGGTCTACAGCCCCTCTGCGGAAGTGCGTGGGCATGGCGCCGGTCAGGCAGTACTTCAGACGGGTAAAAAACAGGTTCAGTTAACCGGCGTTGAAGCCATTGGCAATTACGCCATTAAACTGATCTTTGATGATGGCCACGATTCCGGTATTTACACGTGGGAGTACCTCTACGATTTAGGGGCTCATTTTGAGGCTTATTGGCAGGATTACCTGGAGCGGTTGCATCAGGCGGGTGCTTCGCGGGATCCGGATGTCAGCGCTGTGAAGTTCATGGAGTGATACGAGTCGCTAGGTGGTGGTACGTATGTCAAGACATTGCCCGGCGGTAACGCTAGAATAAGTCGCCCTGATATCCGCACAGTAGTTTTCTGGATGAACCATGACTGACAAACACTCAAAAGAGACCACCCATTTCGGCTATAAAACCGTTGGCAGGGACGACAAGCAAAAGCTGGTGGCTGAGGTGTTTCAGTCGGTCGCCGGTAAATACGACCTGATGAATGACCTGATGTCCATGGGCGTTCACCGGTTGTGGAAGCGTTTCACGATTGAGATGAGTGCGGCTCGTCCCGGTCAGAAGATCCTTGATATTGCCGGTGGCACCGGTGATCTCACTGCCAAGTTTTCCAAAATCGTGGGTGAGCAGGGGCTGGTGGTGCTGGCAGATATTAACGATGCCATGCTTGAGGTTGGCCGTGACAAACTGACCGATGCCGGTGTCTGTGGCAATGTCGATTATGTTCAGGCCAATGCGGAAGACCTGCCGTTCGCAGATAACACCTTTGACTGCATTACCATCGCCTTTGGTCTGCGAAATGTCACGGACAAAGACAAGGCGCTGCGCTCCATGAACCGGGTGCTGAAACCCGGTGGTCGCCTGCTGATACTGGAATTCTCCAAGACTGATAATCCAGTGCTGAGCAAGCTTTACGATGCGTATTCTTTTACGGCACTGCCAGTCATGGGCAAGCTGATTGCTGATGATGCGGACAGTTACCGTTACCTGGCAGAATCCATCCGAATGCATCCCGATCAGGATACCCTCGAGCAGATGATGAAATCCGCCGGTTTCGTCCAGACTGATTACCACAATATGACCGGTGGTATTGTGGCGCTGCACAAAGGCATCAAGCCATGACTTCGCTGCTGGAAACCATGCCCGGCACAGCCGCACGGATGGCGCTGGAACAGGGGTTGAAACAGGTATTGAAGCTGGATCCGGTCACCGCGAGACGCTTTGCCGAACTGAAGGGACAAGTGTTACAGGTGGCTTCTACGTCACCGGCTGTGGATATCTGGCTGGTGTTTACGGAAGAGGGCATAGAGCTTCGTGCCTGTCACGAGTCTGAGGCGGATTGTGTGATTCGGGGAACGGCACCGGCTCTGGTACGCCTTGCGGTCAGTGATGAACCCATGGCAACGCTGTTCAACGAAGGAATTACCCTGACGGGTAATTCGGATTTACTGTTAACGGTTTCAGCCATCGTCAAGCACAGTGAATTTGACTGGGAAGCGCTGCTGTCCCGATACAGTGGTGGCATTGCAGCGCATGCCGTGGGGCAGGTGAGCCGTGTGAGCGCAGCCCTGTTTGGAGACGTGGCGACGACCGCGCGACTGAATCTGTCAGAATACCTGCAGGAAGAACTCCGGGTGTTGCCGCCCAAAAATGAGGTCAGCGCGTTCCGGGATGATCTGGATACGCTGCGACTGGCAGCAGACCGGTTGCAGGCAAGAGTGGATCGTCTGATGGCAAAGACGCAACAGCAGATACAGGATGCCTGATCGGTGCAGCAGGTTTTTCGATTTATCAAGATAGTGTCCGTGGTGGCGCGATATCGGCTGGATAACCTGGTTGATAGTGAACCATTACCTTTTTATATCCGTTGGTTTCTCAAGCTGCTGCCCTGGCGTTTTATTCCCAGCCGACTCTCCCGGGGAGAACGGCTGCGGCTGGCATTGATTGAGCTAGGCCCTATATTCGTCAAGTTTGGGCAGATACTCTCTACCCGGCGTGATCTTTTGCCGAATGATATCGGTGATGAACTGGCGAAACTGCAGGATCGGGTGCCGCCTTTTTCCGGGGAAGTGGCTGAAGCCATTATTCAGAAAAGCCTTGGGCGACCGCCCTCAGAACTGTTTGCCACATTTAACCGCGAACCGATGGCCTCAGCATCGGTCGCTCAGGTGCATGAAGCGACGCTGCACAGTGGCGAGTCGGTTGTGGTCAAGGTCATTCGACCGGGCATCGAAAAAACGATCCGTCAGGATATGTCGTTGTTATTCCTGCTGGCACATATTCTGGTGCGTATATCCAGTGATGGTCGGCGTTTGCGGCCGGTGGAAGTGGTGGCCGATTATGAAAAAACCATCTTCGATGAACTGAATCTGCAGCGTGAGGCGGCCAATGCCTCGCAGTTACGCCGGAATTTTCTGGGATCGCCTTCGCTGTATATCCCCCGGGTGTATTGGGATTATTGCAGTCAGAAAGTGATGGTGATGGAGCGTATTTATGGTGTGCCTGTCACGGACCTTGCGGCGCTGAAAGCGCAGGGCACCAACATGAAGAAGCTGGCAGAACGCGGTGTGGAGGTATTCTTCACCCAGGTGTTCCGTGACAGTTTCTTTCATGCCGATATGCATCCCGGGAATATCTTTGTCTCTTATGAGCATCCTGAAGATCCACAGTATATCGGTGTGGATTGCGGCATTGTCGGTTCGCTTACCCCCGAGGATTTGAGCTACCTTGCCCGTAACCTGCTGGCATTTTTTCACCGGGATTACCGGATGGTGGCGCAGCTGCATATTGATTCCGGCTGGGTGCCTCGTGAAACCGTGGTCAACGAATTGGAAGCCGCAATTCGCACAGTCTGTGAGCCCATTTTTGAAAAACCGCTGGCAGAAATCTCCTTTGGCCAGGTGCTGATGAACCTGTTTTCCACTGCGCGCCGCTTCAATATGGAAGTGCAGCCGCAGCTGGTGTTATTGCAGAAAACGCTCCTGAATATCGAAGGACTGGGACGGCAGCTTTATCCCCAATTGGACCTGTGGGCCACAGCACAACCCTTCCTTGAACAGTGGATGAAAGACCGGGTCGCGCCTCGAGGCGTACTGCGTCGTCTTAATGAGCAGATGCCACAGCTGATTGAGCAGGCTCCCATGGTGGCCCACCAAGTGGTTCGTGACCTGCATGAATTGCGGGATCAGCAGGAACGCATGCTGAGTCAGCGGCCATCGCCTCTGCAGGATGGCTGGTCGAGGACGTTGGGGGCAGGATTGCTGATACTGGCGATAACTGCCTGGATCCAGCCGGCTTGGATAGCAGCTATTCGCTGGGAGCCGTTGCTGCTGGGTGTTGCCGGCATCTATTTGTTAAAACCGGGAAGCAGAAGAGAACGATAATGACGAATCCTGCATGGTTAGACGCGATTTGTTGGAATGCGGATGGATTGGTGCCTGCTATAGCGCAGGATGCAGCAACTGGTCGCGTTCTGATGATGGCGTGGATGAACCCGGAATCGCTGGCTCTGAGCGTACAGGAAAAGCGGGCGGTGTATTGGTCCCGGTCGCGGCAGTCCCTGTGGCGAAAAGGTGAATCCTCTGGCCATGTCCAGCAGTTGGAAGAGATTCAGCTGGACTGTGATGGCGACACGTTGCTGCTGAAAGTGACACAGCTTGGCGGAATCGCCTGTCATACTGGGCGTGAGTCCTGCTTCTACCGGTCGCTGTCCGAGGATAACTGGCAGGAGACAGAACCGGTGCTGCAGTCACCGGAGCAGATTTACGGTAAACCGTCACAGTAAGGAGTGGATGGGGATGAGTGACATTCTGGATCAGTTGGCCGAGGTGCTGGCACAACGCCGGCAGGCGTCACCGGACAGCTCTTATGTGGCAAGCCTGCATGACAAGGGTCTGAACAAAATCCTGGAAAAGGTGGGTGAAGAGGCGACGGAAACCCTTTTGGCCGCCAAGGATGTTACGGATGCTGAATCCGCAAAATCGCTGATTGCAGAGACCGCAGACCTCTGGTTTCATTGCATGGTCATGCTCTCCCATCTGGAACTCAGCCATGAGGATGTACTGGCTGAACTGGAGCGGCGCTTCGGTTTGTCTGGTCTGGAAGAGAAAGCCGCCAGAACCCGGTAGTGGGCAGACTGTCTGACTTGTCTGACGTAAAACAGGAAGTGTGTGCTATGAGTGACTGTATCTTTTGCAAAATCTGCGATGGCGCCATTCCGGCGGATGTGGTGTATGAGGACGATCACTGCCTGGCATTCCGGGATATTCAGCCGAAAGCACCGGTGCATCTGCTGGTGATTCCCCGCAAGCACGTGGAAAGCCTGGATGACCTGGGTGATGATGACCGTGAGCTGGCCAGCCATATGTTGCTGACTATTCCCCGGATCGCCAAACAACAGGGGTTGGATGGTGGTTATCGCACGGTAGCTAATACCGGTAAAGACGGTGGTCAGGAAGTTTTCCATCTCCACTTTCATATACTGGGTGGTGGTACGCCGAAGCCGCTCTGATGGAGCCGGCTTCGCTGTTTTGAACAAATACCTGATGGTCAGGTAAAAGGAACGATTATGGGTTTGGGTGGAATCAGTATCTGGCAGTTGTTGATCATACTGCTGATTGTGGTGATGTTGTTCGGCACCAAGCGGCTGCGCAATATCGGTGGTGACCTGGGCAGTGCGGTAAAAGGCTTCAAAAAAGCCCTGAACAGTGATGAAGCTGATGCCAAGACTGAGAAGTCAGCCGAAGAGAAGCGTCAGCTGGAACAGGATGCGACCTTTACGGCGCAGGATGACAAGTCCGGAGAGAAATCATCCCGGGAAAAACACTCGTAACCAGGTAGCTGATTGTGTTCGATATTGGCTTTCTTGAGTTGTTGGTCATCGCCGTAATTGCCCTGATCGTACTGGGGCCGGAACGGTTGCCGGTGGCCATCAAGGTAGTCGCTGTCTGGATTGGCCGGTTGCGTCGCAGTTTTCAGTCGATTCGTCAGGAGATTGAGAAAGAGATCAATGCTGACGAGATTCGGCGTGAAATTCACAATGAATCCGTGATGGCTGAACTGAAAAAGACCCGGGACAGCTTGCAGAAAGAGGTGGACGGGCTGAATCAGCAGATTGATGCGGTAGCGGAATCCTCCCCGTCATCCGAACACCGGCAGGCGTCGTCAAACAGTACGCCGGATCAGGCGAGCAGCGGTAGCAGTAGTAAGACAGATCCATGACCAAATCTTCCTCAACGGACAAGGAACAGCCGCTGGTACAGCACCTGCTGGAGCTACGCAGCCGCCTGTTAAAAGGCTTTGGCGTCATCCTGGTGATCTTTCTCGGGCTGTTTTATTTCGCTAACGATATATATGTCTTCGTCTCTGAACCGCTGAGAGTGTATCTGCCGGAAGGCGCGAGCATGATTGCGACGGATGTCGCGTCACCCTTTCTGACGCCGTTTAAACTGACGCTGGTGGTAGCGGTATTTCTGTCTATCCCCTTTCTTTTGCATCAGGCATGGGCATTTATCTCGCCGGGGCTGTATCGACATGAAAAGCGCATAGCGATTCCGCTGTTATGCGCCAGTGTATTGTTGTTTTATGCGGGTGTTGCATTCGCGTACTTTGTGGTTTTTCCATTGGTGTTTGGTTTCTTCACCAGTGTTGGGCCCGAAGGTGTCGCGATCATGACCGACATAAACCGGTACCTGGACTTTGTCCTGAAGATGTTTTTTGCCTTCGGATTGGCCTTCGAGATACCTATCGCCACGGTGCTGCTGGTCTGGTCCGGCGTAGCGGATGTTCAGTCGCTGAAGGCAAAACGTCCTTATGTTGTCGTGATCTGCTTTGTGCTGGGCATGCTGCTGACACCGCCGGATGTTATTTCCCAGTCACTGCTGGCGATACCGATGTGGATGCTGTTTGAGGTGGGAATACTCTTTTCCGGCCTTGTGCAAAAGCGCGATAACAACCCCGATGAACAGCCTCAGGATTGAGGCTGTTTCTCCTTTTCCTGCCACATTCCAAAGACCATGAATCTGTTATTACTGGAAGAGAGTGATTTTGTCTCGGACAACCGGGTTGTAATCAGCGGCCGTCGTTTATCTCACGTGACGGATATTCATCAGGCATGTGTTGGCGACACCTTGCGGGTAGGGCGTGTCAACGGCCTGATGGGAGCAGGTGTTATTCAGGCGCTGGATTCCCAGCAGCTGGTGCTGGATGTTACGTTGACGGAAACCTCTCCCGCACCTTTGCCATTGACGGTGCTGCTGTCTCTTCCTCGCCCGAAAATGCTCAAGCGCAGTTTGCAGACCATGACGGCCATGGGAGTAAAGCGCATTGTCCTGATGAACAGTTACCGGGTAGAAAAAAGTTTCTGGCAATCGCCCTGGCTGGCGGAAGATAAATTGCGGGAACAGCTGGTGCTGGGATTGGAACAGGCGAGGGATACCCGTCTACCAGAAGTTATCTTTGAAAAACGTTTCAAACCGTTTGTGGAAGACCGTCTGCCTGAGATGCTGCAGGAGAAGAGGGGACTGGTTGCGCATCCCGGTGATAGTGGCTGTTATTGCCCGCGACAGCTCACGGAAGATATTGTTCTCGCTATCGGGCCTGAAGGCGGCTTTATTCCCTACGAGGTGAAAAAACTGGAGGAGTGTGGCTTTGAGCGTATCCACCTGGGGCCACGTATTCTGCGAGTAGAAAATGCCATTCCAGTATTGATCAGCAAGTTGTTTGACTGATTGATACTGAAACGCACCCCAGGTTTGTGGCCTGGGATAAAAGACAAATGGCAATTTATGGGTGAAGCCTGCTTCACCCATAACCCATCACTAGGCTTGATGATGAACGAGTTCGGCATCAATGCCGGTATAAACAGTCTCCCCGGTTTCGTACTTCCATCCCCGATACATGCCGGTTGAATTGTAATCGAGCACTAACTCACCCTGGTTATCGACACCAATCATGCCACCGGCGCCATTGGGATAGTTCAGGGTTGTTTCCAGCACTTCACGAATAGCGTCTTTCAGCGGCTGCTTGAGATAGCGCATACGGGCAGCCAGATCGTGCCCGGTGGCGTGCTTCATGAAATACTCGCCCTTGCCGGTGCAGGAAATCGCACAGCTGTCATTGGCGGCGTAGTTACCGGCGCCATGGACGGGCGTATCCCCAATGCGTCCCCAGCGCTTGTTGGTGATACCACCAGTGGAGGTGGCGCTGGCCAGGTTTCCTTCACGGTCCATGGCGACTGCACCCACCGTACCGAAGCGGAAAGCGTTGGTGAATTGCAGGGCATTGTCCCGATCTTCCTGCAGGGTTTCCCAGTGGTGACGACGCAGCTCTGTGGTGAAATAGCTGTTCTCAACTCGCTCGAAGCCCATTGCATCACCGAAGCGCTCTGCACCTTCGCCGCCGAGCAACATGTGGTCGGTATGCTCCATGACCGCGCGGGCCAGTTTGACCGGGTTGGCGCGATAGCGAACATTGGCAACGGCGCCGGATTCACCGGTGCGGCCATCGGCGATAGCGGCGTCCAGCTCATGGTGACCTTCGAACGTGAGGCAAGCGCCATAGCCGGCATTGAAGTGCGGGCAGTTTTCCAGGGATACCACGGAGGCTTCAACAGCATCCACGGCGGAACCGCCTTCGGCCAGCACGGTTTCACCGGCAATGACCGCGTCTCTCAGCGCCCGGTGAATGTCCTGGATGCGTTCCTCGGACATGGTGGAGACATCAATTGTGCCGGCGCCAGCGTGAATGGCGATGGCATATTTCCTATCCATTGTTTTCTTCTCAATGAAATATCAGGTTAACGAACTGCTCATGGCAGAAAAACTGTTGAGTAAACGCACCAGCTGGACAAAGTTGTCAGCGGTGTAGCTCACCTGGTCGGGGCCGATTCGTTCGACACCGGGCACCAGGGCGTACAGGTCGGCCAGCGCCTGGGTGCTGGCTGAAACCGTCATGGCATAGGGCGGTTTCAGTTGATGGCTGGTCTGAACCTGGCCAATGGCGCTCAGTGCTTTCCAGGTGGATTCTGTCAGGTGTTTCCGGGCGTGTGTCGGCGACAGACTGTCAGCGGCATAACACCCCCGGGCCTGTTTGACGGAGACAAACTCGCAGCCGGGAAAGGCTTCAGCGACGTGAGTCGCCAGCAGGTGGTCGCCAGATGTCAGCACCAGCGGCACACCGTATTCCGCGGCAATGCTGCCATAGAGATCCACTTCCCCCATGATATGACCATTGACGTCTATGCGGCGAAAAGCCCGGCTGTTGATGGTATGCGCAAGCACGCCGTAGCACCCGGCTGGCATATGGGCACCGATCATGATCAGCGCATCGAACGATTCATGCTGGATACCTTCGATCATGCCCATTGCTCGAGGCTTGCCCTGCAGCAAACGGATTTCGGGGGACAGTCCTTCGGCGGCCAGGTTGATCATGGGACCATGGCTATCCACAACAACGATATCGGTCGCGCCGGCTTGTGTGGCGCCTGAAGCGACCGCATTGACTTCCTTGAGCATCAGCTGTCGGGCAGCCTGGTATTCTGCATTGCCCTGGATGCATTGTTCACGGGTAGTAACGCCTGCAATACCCTCAATGTCGGCAATGATCAGCAGTTTCATGGTATCTCCGCAGAATCCTAGTTTTTGAGTTTCGGGTCGAGCGTGTCACGCAGGGCATCACCCAGCAGGTTGAACGCCAGTACCGTGACAAAAATCGCCAGACCCGGGAATAGGGTCACATGCCACTTACCGGCCATCATCAGGCTTCGGCCGTTGGCCAGGATGTTGCCCCATTCGGGGATATCCGGTTCCGGACCCAGGCCGATGAAGCTCAGGGCGGCTGCGGTCAGGATGCTGGTGCCGATACGCATGGTGAAAAACACGATAATGCTGGCCGTCGCGCCGGGCAGAATATGGCGCAACATCAATGTGGCATTGCCTGCACCCAGGCTGCGTGCGGCATCCACATAGGTTGCGTGTTTCAGTGTCAGTGCAGAACCCCGAACAATCCGGGCGAAGATTGGCACACTGAAAACCGCCACCGCCACGATGACGTTGTTCAGACCCGGGCCCAGAATGGCGACAACGGCAATGGCCAGCAGCATGCCGGGAAAGGCAAACAGCACATCACAGCCGCGCATGATGAGTGTATCCAGACGACCACCATAGAAGCCGGACAATAGCCCCAGGATGACGCCAAAGAATGCGCCGATGGAAACAGACACCACGCCCACATAGAGTGATATTCGGGTGCCAGCCATGATCCGGCTCAGGATGTCCCGGCCAAATTCATCGGTACCGAACCAGTGGGCGGCGGACGGTTCGGCAGAAAGGGCAAACCAGTCCGGTTCCATCGGATCGTAAGGGGTGATCCAGGGGGCAAACACCGCCATCATCACCAGCAGCAGGATGAACAGACTGGAACAGACGGCCACCCGGTTACGGACAAAGCGGCGAACAAATTCCCGGAAGGGGGAACGAATCACGTGGTGTTCACTGGCCACGGGGATTTCAGCGCAGGTTGTGGTACTCATGAACACCTCACTCAGCTCAACCGGACGTTGGGGTTAATCACTGCATAGAGCAGATCGACGATCAGGTTGATCACGATAAACTCGAGCACCATCAGCATAACCAGGGCCTGGATCATCGGCTGGTCCTGTTGCAGGATCGACTGGATCAGCAGGTTGCCCATGCCGGGCCAGCTGAACACGGTTTCAACGACAATGGAGCCACTGAGCAGGAAGCCGAACTGCAGGCCGAGCATGGTCAGTACCGGGATCATCGCGTTGCGCATGATGTGCTTCCAGACGATGACCCGGCTTTTCAGCCCCTTGGCATGGGCTGTCCGGACATAATCTTCCTGCAGAACTTCCAGCACCGCAGAGCGGGTAAAACGCGCCATGACAGCAGCGACTGTTGCACCCAGGGTGATGGAGGGAAGAATCAAGTCAGACGGCTTGTTAAACCCGCTAACCGCGAAGAACTCGAAGGGAACCGCAACAAACTGGATCAGTAGCAGACCCAGCCAAAACGCAGGCATGGAGATACCGGCGACCGCGCAGCTCATGAAGGTCCAGTCCTGCCATTTACCCCGTCGCAGTGCAGACAGCACACCAATCAGAACGCCAATAATGACAGCCCAGGTGAAACCGGTGACAGCCAGCCAGAGGGTGGCGGGAAAGGCTTCAGCCAGTTCATTGGCGACCGGTTGGCGGGTTCGGTAAGTGGTGCCAAGATCACCGTGAAAAACACCGTTTACCCAGTTGAAATACTGGGTGGGTAATGAAGCATTTAATCCCAGTTCTTCGCGGGCGGCTTCCACCGCTTCAATCGGCGCATCTTCACCCGCATAGATACGGGCAGGGTCGCCCGGCATCAGTTTGATAAACGCAAAAACCAGCAGGGAGACAACAAACAACACCGGGATGACTCCCAGCAAGCGTTTCAGCAAGTACACAACCATAATTCAACCAACTCTTGCCAGGCAGGTGTGCACTCTGCCGGACGGATGTCCGGCAGAGGAGATCGTTATTGACGGAATGCCGCGTCTGTAAACGACAGGGAACGGTCAGGCAGCATGTAGACGCCTTCCAGCGTTTTCACCTTGCCGACCAGGTTGTCCGGTTCACCGAGGAAGATAACCGGCGCATCATTCCAGATCAGCGTCTGGGCCTGTTTGTAGGCTTCACTGCGTACTGCGGGATCGGCCGTGGCCAGCGCGGCGCTGATGTAGTTGTCTACCGCCGGGTTGGAGTAGTAGGACACGTTAAACGCGGTCGGAATCCAGGACTCTGTGGCGAACAGCGGACGCAGTGCCCAGTCGGCATCACCAGTGGAGGTGGACCAGCCGGACAGGTACATATCAAACTTGGCTTCCTTGGGATCCTGTACGCCCCAGAGACGCTGGTTCCGGGTGCCGGCTTCCATCGGGATGACCTTCACCTTGATACCAATCTGCGACAGCTGTTGCTTGATGATCTGGGCAGAACGGATTTCGTCGGTGGAGTTGGCGGTCCAGAGTTCAATGGAGAAACCGTCAGCAAGGCCGGCTTCTTTCATTAACGCCTTGGCTTTTTTCAGGTCGTAGCCGTAAGTAAACGACTGCTTACTGTAAAACTGAACCTGGTCAGGAATGGCGGATGTTGCCTTGGTGCCCATGCCGCCGAAGACTACTTTCAGCCAGATATCCTTGTTGATGGCATAGTTCATGGCTTGACGCACCAGCTTGTTATCCAGCGGCGCCTTCAGGTTGTTGATGGCAACGTAGTAGAGCATGATGCCTTGGTCCTGCTGAACAGAAAGCTTGCCGTTTTTGGTGACGGATTCAGCGAGGTCAGAAGGCAGGAAGTAAATGGCATCCACTTCGCCACCCTGCAGCTTGGCCTGACGGGTAGAGGCTTCCGGTGTGGGGTAGAAGGTAACGCCATCCACCTTGGGCCAGCCTTGCTTCCAATAGTTAGGGTTTTTGTCCAGATCGATGTAAGAACCGGGTTTCCATTCAACAAACTGGAACGGTCCAGTGCCGACCGGCTGGAGGCGCAGTTCGTTCTTGGTTTTCTCCTGCAGGGATTTCGGGCTCCACATTACTGCGGAAGGATGCGCCAAGGTATTGATCATGGCGCCGAAGGGTTCCTTCAGGTTGATCTCAACGGTGTAATCGTCAATCACGCGAACATTGCTGATCATGCGGAACAGGCTGTTACGCTTAAGGTGATTCTCCTGGTTAGCCAGACGCTCCAGGTTGGCTTTGACAGCCGCTGCATTGAACGGTGTTTTGTCGTGGAACGTGACACCTGCGCGCAGAGAAATGGTGAACTGGGTGGCGTTCTCATTCTGGGTGTAACCAGTGGCGAGTACCGGAATCACCTTCATGGTGGGATCGAACTGGAACAGACGCTCGAAAATACCGGATTGAACCGACATGGTCGGTGTCGCAGAGGTGTCATGGGGATCCAGACCGGTGATATCGGTATAGGTGGCGATCCGCAGGTCCTGCGCCCATACGCTGGACGACAGCATGGCTGCCGCCAGTAACAACTTGCACGACTTTGAACGCTTGAATGGCATGTTTAACCCCCTGGGCAATAGTTGTCAGTCGTCAATAAAAACGCAATACACGCTCCACCACGCAAAAAGGCTGTGGCAATTGATTCACTTGTTAAAACGACCGGCTAAAAAGAAGTGCCGGTCTGTTGTTTATTATTTTTGCTATAGGATCTAATTCATATCCTGCATCGTTTTTTTGGCTGTTGATGTGCGTCATGCCGACGGTATATTAAAATCCTGTTCTGCCACCCAATGATTCGGCGAAATGGAACGGAAGCGCGCCAGATCAATTTTTTCTCCAATCTTTTTAATCGGAGAAGGTAATTCCATATTGTCGAAGTGGCGTTCTTTTCGTTGCAAGGGATCCGCAATGGGGACGGAATTTAATAATCGTTTGGTATAGGGATGTTGTGGATTGTTAAATATTTCATGCCGGAATCCGGTTTCAACAATCTGTCCCATATACATCACGGCAATCCGGTTAGCGATACGTTCAACAACCGCCATATCATGGGAAATAAACAGCCAGCTGATTTTCATTTCCTGCTGCAGATCCATCATCAGGTTAATGACCTGTGCCTGGACCGATACATCGAGCGCGGAAACGGCTTCGTCCGCAATGATCATCTTGGGTTGCAGAATCAATGCCCGGGCAATGGCAATTCGCTGACGCTGTCCTCCGGAAAACTCATGGGGATAACGCTGAGCATGCTCGGGTTTCAGGCCCACTTTGACCAGCAGTCGGGAAACTGTATCGCGGGCTTCATCCAGGTTTCGGACAATGCCATGAATCAGCAGGGGTTCGGCAATGGAAAAACCAACGGTCAACCTGGGATTCAGCGAGGCGTAGGGATCCTGGAAAATGATCTGCATATTGCGCCGTGCCGCCCGGAACGCGTTGTTGTCCAGTGTCGAAATATCCTGACCGTCCATCAGAATGCTGTCAGACTGGCTTTCAACCAAACGCAGGATGGAACGTCCCGTGGTGGATTTGCCGCAGCCGCTTTCACCGACCAGTGCGAGGGTTTCTCCGGGCCAGAGCTTGAAACTTAAGTGTTCAACAGCATGCACCTGTCGTGTGACCCGTGAAAAGAATCCACTGCGTAACGGAAAGCGGGTCACCATGGACTTGACTTCGAGCAGTGGCGGCTGGTCGTAGTCAACGGTCTTATGGTCCTTGCCAGCTTCCGATTGGCTTTCCCCATGCATTAGCGGGAAGCGTCGCGGCCACTGGCTGCCTTCCATTGCTCCGAGTTTCGGTACGGCGGCCAGCAGTGAACGGGTGTAGGGGTGCTGAGGATTGGCGAAGATTTCGTTGACCGATCCTTCCTCCATCACTTCACCCTGGTACATGACCACAACCCGGTCGGCGACTTCGGCGACTACGCCCATATCGTGGGTGATGAAAATAACACCCATATGGAATTCTTTCTGAAGGTCAGTGATGATTTTCAGGATTTTGGCCTGAACGGTGACATCCAGCGCGGTAGTGGGTTCATCGGCAATGAGCAACCGGGGATTGCAGGTGAGCGCCATGGCAATCATGACACGCTGTCGCATACCGCCGGACAGTTCGCCGGGGAAGCTTTTCATAACCCGGTCAGGATGGGGAATGTGCACCTTTTCCAGCATATCCATGGCGATGGCAAATGCCTCGGATTTGCTGCAACCCTGGTGTTCAATAATGCCTTCCGTTAACTGGTCACCGACTTTCAGCACCGGGTTGAGGCTGGTCATGGGTTCCTGGAAGATCATGGCGATCTCCGGGCCACACAAAGCGCTGTGAGCGGTTTTGTCCAGACGGGTGACGTCAATGACGCGACTATCGGAGCAGGTATAATTCACCGAACCGTGGTTAATGCTGGCAATACCAGGCAGGAGGCCCATGGTAGACAGCGCAGTGACCGATTTACCCGATCCACTTTCGCCGACAATGGCAACCACCTCTCCCCGTTTGACGGAGAAGGAAATATCTTTCAATGCCTGGACGACACCGTCATGGGTTTTGAACGTGATGTTCAGGTTTTTCACGTCCAACACTGTGTCTGCGGTCATTGTTACCTCTGATGACGATAAAAATCATTAACGGTCTCTATGACCTTGCAAATGCAGGCAGTATGACTCCTGACTTAATTACAAGTCGTTCGTCGTTAAGAGAATATCAATGAATATTGTGTGGCTACTAGATAGGTAATAGCCGAATGTGAAGTTGGTCGGTGAATAAACGCCAGAATTATGAGTGGTTTTGTGAGATTTACACTGTCACTGGATAATTTTTGCGATAAAAAACGGGGAGACTTTTTTGAAAATCAGTTGATAGTTTTTTGTAAGGTTTTTGCTTTTTGGCAGGGATAGGCATTTTTGTAATCAAAAATATTTCTTTTGATTTGCCCTGTTTGCTTTTTGGTTTGTCTGATTTTTTATAAATACTTTGAGTTATTGACTCTCAAGGGTAATCAGAGTGAATCGCTGATTTATTAAATGAGAATTGGTCTCGGAAGGTTTTCTTTAGCAAAAGAGAGTTTTTACAGTCTTGAAATGGAGATGCTTATTCATAAGGTTACTGCGATTCATTTAAGAATGTTTTGTTGTATTCAAAGATGCTATTCGTAGGGGATATTTATGATAACCCTGTTTGGATACGCGAGGTGAGGCGGTCGTGCTGTCTTCACAAAAATAAAATCCCGGTTTTTTTCCGGGATCATACGTTACACCTTGATAATCAGTTGCAGCGCTAACTCATTTCTTGAGGATCAACATCCACTGACCAGCGGATTTTTCTGCCCAATGGTGACGATTCCATCGTTGGAATCAGATGATTAAGCAATGTATGCAGTGGTCCGCGACTGGCTCCCTGCAGAAACAGTTGCATACGATAACGGCCCTGGCGTTTTTCCATCGCTGCAGGCATAGGGCCCAGAACTTTCACACCCATGGGACCGGCCAGGTTCTGTGTCTGAATGGTTTGTTGCGCATGACTGGCAACGTTCTCCAAAAACTGGTTGGCATCGTTGGCATGGGTTGCTTCTGCCGTCAGCAGCGTCATATAGCCGAACGGGGGTAGGCTAATTGACTGACGCTGGACGAGCAGGCTTTCCGCAAAGGCATCGTAACCTTGGGTGACAAGTTGCTGGAGTTGCTGGTTTTCCGGGAACTGGGTCTGGATGATAACGTGCCCTGGTCGTGTGCTTCGCCCCGCGCGCCCGGCGACCTGCAGCAGGAGCTGGCCCACTTTTTCCGGGCCACGGAAATCCGCACTGAAAAAGCCGCTGTCGGCATTCAGGATGACAACCAGCGTGACCTTGGGAAAGTGGTGACCCTTAGCCAGCATCTGGGTGCCCACAAGAATGGCAGGTTCACCCTTATGGATAATGGCCAGCATATCATTGAGTGCGGTTTTACGGCGTGTGCTGTCCCGGTCAATACGAAGCACTTTGGTCTTGTGGAACTGTTTGGCCAGCACTTCTTCTGAGCGTTCCGTACCCTGACCGACAGGTGCAAGATGTCGGCTATTACAATGAGGACACTGCAAAGGAATCGGGCGTTGCAGATCACAGTGATGGCAATGCAGGTGAGGCGGTGTTCGGTGCAGTGTCAGGTGGGCATCGCACTGTGGGCAATCGAGCAGATGGCCGCATTCATTGCACGACAGCGTTGGTGCATATCCCCGTTGGTTCAGGAATACCAGTGCCTGCTCGCCACGTTGCAGGGTTTGATGGATGGCTTGTTCGACCGTTTCACTCAGTCCTGCGCGCAGGTTCTTGCCACGAATATCCACCAGTTCCAGGTAGGGAGGTTTGGCGTTGCCCGCTCGCTGGTTCAGTTTCTGGTAGCGGTAGCGATGACTTTTGGCATTGTGCAGTGATTCCAGCGAGGGTGTGGCGCTACCCAGCACGACGGGGATATCTCTCAGTTTTCCACGGTAGATGGCAAGGTCGCGGGCCGAGTAGCGGATGCTGTCCTGCTGTTTATAGGAAAGATCATGCTCTTCATCGACAATGATGAGTCCAAGATAAGGCATGGGCGTGAAGATACATGACCGGGTGCCAATGATAATGCCGGCTTCCCCATGAAAGGCGGATAGCCAGCCATTTAAACGCTCTCTGTCGTTCAGTCCTGAGTGCAGGACGGTAACAGGTACATTAAAGCGGTTGCGGAAGCGTTCCAGTGTTTGGGGGGTCAGTCCAATTTCCGGTACCAGTACCAGCGCCTGTTGCTGTTGTTTTAGCGTGTTACGAATAGCCTGAAGGTAAACCTCTGTTTTTCCACTACCGGTAACACCATGTAGCAATGTGGTACTGAACCGGTTGGCATCACAGGAAATCGCTTCCAGCGCCTGCGCTTGTTCATGGTTCAAAACCAGTTCTGATGTTTTCAGTATTGGGTCGTAACTGTGGAAGGGGCGTTTTTCCGGTATATGGGAATAGCTTTCCAGTAGTCCTTTCTCGGCCAGCTTTTTCAGCATGGCGGTTTCGGCCCCCAATGCTTTGAGTGCGACTTCGGCTGCGCCTTTGGGGTGTGTCTTTACGATGTCCCATGTCGCCTGCTGGCGGGGGGCGCGGTTGAGCTTTCCGAGAATGGCTGGATCGATATTGGACGCTGGTCGCCAGCAGGTGTGTGCTTCCTTGCTGAGGTCATAGCCTTGCCGGAGCATGACGGGTAATGCCTGGCTCAGTGTGTCACCGAGGGAATACTGGTAATACGTGGCAGCCCACCGACACAGTTGCAGAATGTCATCCATTATTACCGCTTCTTGATCATGTGGATCGTCTGTGCGTTTGAGTTTCTCGATGGGAAAATCACTGTCGCTGGCAGTGTCGATCAGGATACCTGTCACCTTGCGTCGGCCAAACGGAACTGTCAGCCGTATGCCGGGTCTTAACAGTGACGGATCGCAATTCTCCGGTGGCAGATAATCGAACAGTCGCCGCAGGGTAACCGGCAGGGCGAGCCTGAGAATCAGTGGAGAGCAGTCAGAATTTGTTGGCATGGTTTCGGTAAATCGCGTTCCGGCAGGCCCTGATTGGGACAAAATGGTAACAGATTGCCAGTTCAACTGTCTTTGCTTGCCGCTTGCTCTCTGGTAGTATTCGCGCTCTTTCCGGACAGGATCCGGCGGTTCATCGTGGATGGCCGGACCTGAAACCTGCATGCGGTGCCTGTTGATCAATGCATTAACCGGTGGCGGCATGCCGATACACAGAGGCGAGCTCACATGAAACAGGATATCCATCCTCAGTACGAAGAAATTACCGCTAGCTGCAGCTGCGGTAATGAAATCAAGGTCCGTTCCACCCTGTGCAAGGACCTGCAGCTGGACGTATGCTCCAAGTGCCACCCGTTCTACACCGGCACTCAGAAGGTGATGGATACCGGCGGTCGTATCGAGCGTTTCCAGCAGCGTTTCGGCAAGCTCAGCACCCGTCGCTGAGTTTTTCGGACTCTGTCAGAAAAGGCGCCTTCGTGGCGCCTTTTCTGTTTTTGATACGTATTGCCCTTCTGAATGCTACTTTCGGTATGGGCGTATCCCCTTGCCAAAACCCCTGAAATGGCCGCTATTGCGGTTGTTCACCCTTACCCTTTCCTATATTCTCATGGCTCCGCGCAGGTACAACAACATCGGAAACAATTACAATGGCTGAGGACATGAAGCAAGCCGCTCTTGACTATCACGCAAAACCCAAACCCGGAAAAATCAGCATTGAACTGACGACGCCGGCTGAAACCGCACGTGATCTGGCACTGGCCTATAGTCCCGGCGTTGCCGAGCCGGTCAGGGAAATCGCCAAAGATCCTGAAAACGCTTACAAATACACCGCTAAAGGCAACCTGGTTGCTGTTATCAGCAATGGTTCCGCGATTCTGGGCCTGGGCAATCTGGGCGCACTGGCCAGTAAACCGGTTATGGAAGGCAAGGCGCTGCTGTTCAAGCGATTTGCCGGTGTTGATTCCATTGATATCGAAGTTGAATCTGAAAGCCCCCAGGCTTTTATTGATACAGTCAAGCGTATTGCTAACACCTTTGGCGGTATTAACCTTGAAGATATCAAGGCGCCAGAGTGTTTTGAAATTGAACGCGCACTGATTGAGCAGTGTGAAATCCCCGTATTCCACGATGACCAGCACGGTACTGCGATTGTGACCGTAGCCGGAATGTTGAATGCCCTTGAGCTGGCGGGTAAGGATATTGCTTCTGCCAAGCTGGTCTGCCTGGGCGCCGGTGCGGCGGCCATTGCCTGCACCAAGCTGCTGATCAGCTGTGGTGTCAAACCTGAAAATGTCAGCATGCTCGACAGTAAGGGCGTTATTCATTCCGGCCGTACTGACCTGAATGAATACAAGGCGGCCTTTGCCATTGATACTGACAAGCGGACCCTTGATGACGCTATCGAAGGCGCGGATGCATTCCTGGGGCTGTCTGGTCCTAACCTGCTGTCAGCGGAACAGCTGCTGAAGATGGCGGAAAATCCGATTGTCTTTGCCTGCTCCAACCCGGATCCGGAAATTAGCCCGGATGTGGCCCGTGAAGTGCGCCCTGATGTCATCATGGCAACCGGTCGCTCTGATTTCCCGAATCAGGTGAACAATGTTCTGGGCTTCCCCTTCATTTTCCGCGGTGCACTGGATGTTCGCGCCAAGGCCATTAATGAAGAGATGAAGGTTGCAGCGGCTCATGCTATCCGTGAACTGGCTAAAGAGCCTGTTCCTCAGGACGTGCTGGATGCTTACGGTGCCGACTCTCTGGAATTCGGTACGGAGTACATCATTCCCAAGCCGATGGATGCCCGTCTGCTGGGTGTTGTTGCAGCAGCGGTTGCCAAGGCCGCCGTGGATACGGGTGTGGCTCAGTTGCCCTATCCGGCTAACTATCCGCTGAAGAGTGTTGATGATATCTGATCGCTGAAATCTGATGGATTCACACCAATAAAAAACCCCGCTTAGCGGGGTTTTTTATTGGCTGGGATTTCTATCGCTTTAGAAGATTTCGTCAGGATTAAAGGTTTCGGTCTCGAGAGCAGGCATCTGCTCATCAGAAACGTCTGCCTTTGGCGCCTTTTCTGTACGGAATATCTCAAAAATGGCATTTGGATCATCGGGGCGCGCTGGCTTGCCGGTTTCCGGATTGATCTTAATCGTTGTTATGCCTGCGGGTTGGGGCAGATAGGATTCAGGGACATCTTTCAGTGCTGTGCGCATGAATTCCACCCACATCGGCAGTGCCGCATTGGCGCCATATTCCCAGCGGCCCAGAGGTCTTGGTTGGTCAAAGCCGAGCCAGACCGTTGCCAGAAGATCCGGATTATAACCCGCAAACCAGACATCTTTCTGGTCGTTGGTCGTTCCTGTTTTGCCAGCCAGGTCATCACGCTTGAGCGCCAGGGCGCGGCGTCCAGTCCCCTTGCGAATAACATCCTGCATGATGTTGTTGATGATGTAATTGACCCTTTCCCCCATCACCCTCTCCGCGTAATTGATATTGAACGGGGCGCTGGTGGGCATTGCTGACATCAGGGCAAAGTCATTGATGGTGCTGGCAATGGTCGGTGACAACGTTTCATTGGGGATCAGATCGCTGATAGCCTGCTCTGCTTCCGGCTGACTTTTGTGAATATCGGAGCAATCCCGGCAGGCAACCGGCGGGTTGGCTACGTAGATGGTTTCTTCGAGTCGGTCGATTCTTTCAATCAAATGAGGTTCAACCCTGAAACCGCCATTGGCCAGAATGGCATAGCTGGTTGTGAGCTCCAGAGGGGTTACGTCAGCACTTCCTAAGGACAGAGAAAGGTTTCGAGGTAGTTTATCCCGCGGAAGACCGAGTTTATCCAAATAGTCCAGCGTGCGTTGAATGCCGGTACGTTGTAATACGCGAATCGATACCAGGTTGCGGGAGCGATAGAGCCCTTTCCGCAGCCGGGTAGGGCCATAGAATTTCATGTTGTCATTCTGTGGCCGCCAATGGCTTTCCAGTTTGTCATCACTGAAGACGATGGGGGCATCGTTGATCAGGGTGGCTGCGGTCATGCCATTGGCAATGGCGGCGCTGTAGACAAAGGGTTTGAAGGCAGATCCGGCCTGACGGCTGGCCTGTGTAACCCGGTTGTACTTACTGTCGTAGAAGTTGAAGCCGCCAACCAGTGCCTCTATTGCGCCGTTTTTGGGTGAAATAGCAATCAAGGCTGCCTGTACATCAGGAATCTGGCTCAGTCGGTAGCTGCCATCCGGCTGTTGTCTGACCCGGATAAGGTCGCCAACAGAAAGGACATCTTCTGGTTTTTTGGGTTTTGGCCCCTGCCGGTTGACGGTGATATAGGAGCGAGCCCATTCGACACCTGTCCAGGGCAGTTGTGATGTTTCGCCTTTCTTGAACAGAATCTCGGTGTTATCACCCGTGAAACCGGTGACTATGGCAGGTTTGAGCTGGCCGACGCGACTGGTGCTGATGAGTGCTTGATGCCAGTTGTCTGGCGAGTCGCCAAGCTGGGCTTCCGGGCCACGGTAGCCGTGACGCTCATCATAGGCCTGAATGCCATGATCAATGGCTTTGTTTGCGGCCATCTGATCCTGACTGTTAACGGTTGTGTAGATCTCATAGCCATCGGTATAGGCTTCCTGCCCAAATTGCTCAACCACTTCCTGGCGAACCATTTCTGCGACATAAGGCGCCTCAAGCTCAATGGGCAGGCCATGGTATTGGGCGGTGACCGGTTGTTCGATAGCCGCTTGCATGTCTTGCTCAGTGATATAGCCCAGGTCATGCATCCGGGACAGAATCCAGTCTCTCCGGATCAGGGCGCGACGAGGATTGGCTAATGGGTTATACCGGGATGGCGCTTTGGGCAAGCCGGCAATCATGGCCATCTCGGCCAGCGTCAGTTCGCTGGAGTGCTTGCCATAGTAAACCTGCGCAGCGGCTTCGACACCGTAGGCTCTGTTGCCGAGGTAGATTTTGTTCAGGTACAGCTCAAGGATTTCGTTTTTGCTGAGTTTGCGCTCGATTTCCAGTGCTAACAGGATCTCGTTGAATTTTCGGGAGAAGACGCGTTCATGGCTGAGAAAAAAGTTCTTGGCGACCTGCATGGTGATGGTACTGCCGCCTGACTTGATCTTGCCGGTGGAAACCAGCTGGACGGTGGCGCGCAGGAGTCCCATGACGTCGACGCCATTGTGAGAGTAGAACCGGTCATCTTCCGCAGCCAGAAACGCTTTGATCATTGGTCTTGGCAGGTCTTCATACTGGATGGGAGTTCGGCGTTTTTCACCGAATTCGGCAATCAGTTTGTTGTCTGCCGAAAATATGCGTAGAGGGGTTTGCAGGCGGATGTCTCTCAAGCTGTCGACCGAGGGAAGCGCCGGACTCAGATAGAGAAAGACGCTGGCGGAAATGAGTAGTGCACCACAAAATGCAGCAATGCCGCACCATAAGCCAAATTTCGCCAGTTTTACCGCTGTCTTCATAATTTCTTCATTTAAATTAGGAGGTTACGCTTCTTTCAAGCGTCTTCGGGCGTGAAAGAGAGGCCATTATAAGCCTGTGACGCCCCGATAGCATAATTGCGCTCATGTGCAGTCTGTTATTTAATGAAAAAGGTAACATAAGATAATGATATAAAAAGATATACTAACACTTACGGGATAAAAACAGTGCTGGGGCTGCTGAATAAGAAATCGAACTCCCTGCTTGGGATTGATATCAGTTCCACATCCGTGAAGTTACTGGAGCTGAGTCGGGGCAGCAAACAGTACAAGGTTGAGGCTTATTCCGTTGAGCCTCTGATGCCGAATGCGGTTGTTGATAAGAACATTAATGATCTTGAGGCCGTCGGTGAGGCTATCAAGAAACTCGTATCCAAGTCGCGGACTTCCCTCAAGAGCGCGGCGGTCGCTGTTTCCGGTGCGGCCGTTATCACCAAGACCATCGATATGGATGCCAGTCTCAACGATGATGACATGGAAAGCCAGATCATGGTTGAGGCGGATCAGTATATTCCCTATCCACTGGATGAAGTTGCAATAGACTTTGAGGTGCAAGGCTCGCGCGAAAATAATCCCGGTACAGCGGAAGTGCTTATCGCGGCCTGTCGACGCGAGAACGTTGAAATGCGCGAGGCTGTGCTGGATTTGGCTGGTCTGGCTGCGAAGGTCGTGGATATCGAAGCCTATGCAATGGAAAGAGCTTTTGAAATGGTGTTGCCGCAGCTGAATGTCGGTGCAGCTGATCCTACCGTTGCGGTGATGGATATTGGCGCGACCATGACAACATTGAGTGTGTTGCAAGACAATAAAACAATTTATACCCGTGAGCAGATGTTTGGCGGCCGTCAACTGACCGAAGAAATTCAGCGGCGTTATGGATTGAATGCTGAAGAGGCGGGGCTGGCTAAGAAAACGAATGATTTGCCCGATGATTACGGCCCCGAGGTGCTTGAGCCATTCAAGGATGCGGTGGTGCAGCAGGTTTCCCGCAGTCTTCAGTTCTTTTATTCAGCCAGTCACTATAACGACGTCGATTGCATCGTACTTGCCGGCGGCACGGCGTCTACGACGGGGTTGGCTCAGTTAATTGAAGAAAAGATTGGTACGCCCTGTATTGTGGCTAATCCGTTTGCTGATATGGCTGTGGCCAGTCGAGTAAATGCCAGTGCACTAACCAATGATGCCCCGGCGATGATGATCGCCTGCGGTCTGGCCATGAGGAGCTTTGACTGATGGCAAAGATTAACCTGCTGCCCTGGCGAGAGGAGCTTCGTCAGGAGCGGAAACAGCGTTTTCTCATCATGCTGGGCGTATCAGCAGTAGCATCCCTTGTTCTTGTTTTCTTTATGGGGGCTTATATTGATGGTCAGGTTGATACCCAGCGCACTAGAAATCAATTCATCCAGAATGAAATCAATGGGTTGAATTCGCGTATTGCGGAAATCAAGAACCTGAAAAAACGGCGTGAAGAGCTGTTGGAGCGGATGGGGGTTATTCAGAGCCTACAAGGGAACCGGCCGGTTATCGTTCGGGTATTTGATGAATTGGTACGTGTGGCACCGGATGGTGTGTATTTCACATTCCTGGATATGCGGGGTAATAACATCACGCTTAAGGGTATTGCAGAATCCAATAATCGCATATCAGCCCTGATGCGACAGTTTGATGAATCAGAATGGTTTGACAACCCAAATCTTACAGCAGTAAAGGCTTTGGGGGATGGGAAGGGGAGCAGTTTTGACCTCACAGTCCTACAGGTAACCCCCAAGCAGGAGGGTGAGTCATGAGCCTTGGGGATTCATTACAAAAAATCAATGAATTCGATATCAATGATCTGGACTTTGAGAATGTTGGTTCATGGCCAATAGGGGTCAAGGTTATTGCCTGTATTCTGGTTGTTGTCGCGGTCTTTGGTTTGGGATATCCACTGTATTTAAGTGATATGCAGGGTGATCTGGATCGAGTTGTAAGAAAGGAACGTCAGCTACGGGAAGAGTTTCAGACAAAGGCGTTTCAGGCCGCCAATGTCGAGGCCTACAAGCAGCAGATGGTGGAAATGGAAACGTCGTTCGGAGCGCTCTTACGTCAGCTTCCGAGCGATACCGAAGTGCCGGGGTTGTTGGAGGATATTACATATCTGGGAGTTGGGTCCGGACTAGAGTTTAACTTTATTAATCTCCAGCCTGAGGTCGTGAATGCGTTCTACATTGAGTTGCCGATCAGTATCAGTGTAAGAGGCGGATATCATGATATTGGCAGTTTTGTGAGCGGCGTGGCCAATTTGCCTCGTATTGTCACACTGCATGATTTTAAGCTGACTCCAGATAGATCTGGCAGTGTTCTAACGATGCAGATTCTGGCTAAGACCTATCGGTATAACGACAAGGGGGACCAGTAATGAAACGTACGTTTACTGGGCTTGCTGTTGTTTCTGGTCTGGTGTTGCTGCTTGGTGGTTGTTCCGGAGGGGCGAATCATGATGACTTGTCGCGGTTCATGGATGAGGTCAGGGCGAAACCAAAGGGGCAGATCAAACCGCTTCCTACTTTCACACCCTATGAAAGCTTTACTTACAGTGCGGGTGGTCTGCGTAGCCCCTTTGAGCCTCCTATCAAAATACAAGCCATTAAGCAGCGGGTGAACAGTGATATCAAGCCTGATGCAAATCGGGTGAAGCAGTTCCTTGAAAATTTCCCTGTAGACAGCTTTTCCATGGTGGGTATGCTCAGCAATAGTGACGGTATATGGGGGTTGGTCCGCACGGAAGGGAGTGTTTATCGGATTCGGGTTGGTGATTATATTGGCAGGAATCATGGGCGAATCATCGCCATCACTGAGACAGGTATCCAGCTTCTGGAGATTATACCAAGTGGTCCTGAAAGCTGGATAGAACGGCCGAGAACATTGACGTTAACAGAGTAATAGCTACGGCCTGCTCAAGACATGCCGATAATAAAAACAGAATTACGAAAAATGACTAGTGTGTGGGTAGGGCTGATGAAAATGATACTGAGTTCTGCTGCAAGGGCAGCGGCTCTTTTTCTGATTGTGGGGCTGAGTGGGGTGTCATCCGCTTTTGCCGCTATTCTGGAGAGCATTGACGCCGCATCGTTGCCGGGAGACAAGGTTGAACTAAAGTTGGAGTTCGATGGCAGGCCGCCTGAAATAAAAGGTTATACCATCGAGCAACCTGCTCGGATTGCCATTGATCTTTTGGGAACACTGAGTAATGTCCCCAAATATAATGAGATTGGGTTTGCAAACGCCCGAAATGTGGCGGTGTTGGAAACCAATGAGCGTACCCGCCTGATCGTTAGCCTTAATAACCCAGCTGGCTATAGCACACGTACAGAGGGTTCAAACCTCTATATCATGATTGGTGATGGCAGAGAGGGTGTAGCTGAAAGTTTCCCCGAACAAGAATCAGGCTTGAAGGGCGCAAGGGGGCGTTATGGCGTCAAAGAAATCTCTGACATCAACTTCCATCGTGGTGAGGCTGGTGAGGGTAATATCGTTATTACCTTGGCCTCTTCAGATGCAACCATGGATCTGGATGAAAAAGGTGGACGATTGGAGCTTTCTTTTCCAGGAGTAAGTCTTCCGGAAGGGTTGAATAACCGTTTGGATGTTGTGGATTTCGCTACGCCGGTAAAGTTTATTGATGCTAGGGTTCGTGATGGCAATGCTTTTGTTGTGATTGAACCAGAAGGAGAGTATGACTACCTCGCTTGGCAGACCGAAAATAAATTGACAGTCAGTGTTAAGCCACTGACAAAAGAAGAATCAGAGCAGCTAAAGAAAGAGCGTTTCGCTTACGAGGGAGAGAAACTTTCCCTGAATTTTCAAGATATTGAAGTGCGCTCTGTGCTTCAGCTAATTGCTGATTTTAAAGATCTTAATCTCGTGGCCAGTGATACAGTGGGTGGGAATGTCACACTTCGTTTGAAGAATGTGCCTTGGGATCAGGCGTTGGACATCGTGCTGAAATCCAAGGGTTTGGATAAACGCCTGGAAAGTAATGTGCTGACGGTGGCGCCTGCAGAGGAACTGGCTGCCCGTGAACGCCAGGAATTAGAGTCAAAGCAGCAAATTGATGAGTTGGCACCACTTGTTAGCCAGATTCTGCAGATTAATTATGCGAGTGCTGATGAGATTGCTTCAGTCTTACTCGGTGGTGAAGGAAATCGTACATTGTCTGAGCGTGGCAGTGTCCAGGTTGTAGAACGTACGAACAGTCTTTTGATTCAGGAAACCCGTGAAAAGCTAGATGCTATTTTGGATCTGGTTGAAAAAATTGATATCCCTGTAAAACAGGTTCAGATTGAGGCGCGAATTGTTACTGCAGATACCAGTTTCGAGAAAAATATTGGTGTTAAATGGAGTGGAAGCAAAGGGCAGGATGGAGACAAAAATAAAATCGACAATATGTTTGTTGACCTCAGCACTGCCGGTTCCAGTGGTTTTACATGGGGATTTGTCACCGATAATACGACCTTGAGCCTGGAGCTTTCAGCCTTGGAAGCTGATGGTGGTGGGGAGGTGATATCTCAGCCCAAGATTGTGACGTCAGACAAACAAAAGGCGACTATCAAAAACGGTACCGAGATTCCTTATCAGGAAGCGTCATCTAGTGGTGCTACAAGTACGTCATTCAAAGAGGCGGTTCTATCTCTTGAGGTGACGCCTCAGATAACGCCGGATGGTAGGGTTATTATGGATATAAAGGTGACGAATGACTCGGTGAAGAGTACTGGTGGGGATGCCAGCTCTGTACCGTCAATCGATAAGAACGAAGTTCAGACGAAAGTTCTTGTTAACGATGGTGAGACATTGGTAATTGGTGGTATTTTCAATAATATACAAACTCAGGGTAAGTCGAAGGTTCCGCTGTTAGGGGACTTGCCTGGGGTGGGGAAACTTTTTAGCCGTACAACAAAGTCCAATATCAAAAAAGAAGTATTGATTTTTATTACCCCTAAGATTATTTCTGACACACTAGCTCTACGCTGATGGGTTATATGCAGTCACGGATTATCTACTTGGTTGGACCAATGGGGGCAGGCAAAAGCACTATCGGCCGCCTGCTCGCCAACGAACTCGGGCTCTCGTTCACGGACACGGATCAGGAGATTGAGGCCCGTTGCGGGGCAGAAATCGCCTGGATCTTTGATGTGGAAGGTGAGGAAGGGTTCAGGAAACGTGAAGCTGAGGTGCTGCGGGATCTCAGTCAGCAGCCTGCACAGATTATTGCCACGGGCGGTGGGACCGTGATGTATGCTGAGAACCGGAAGATTATCGGTGCAACCGGTTTCGTGGTTTTTCTCGACGCTGCGGTCGATACGCTGGTCCGGCGTATGGAAAAAGACAAGAGTCGGCCTTTGCTGCAGAAGCCAAACCGAAACGAAGTAATCCGAGACCTTTATGCTGAGCGTGAGCCGGTTTATCGCGATCTGGCCGATGTGGTAGTGTCGACCAGTCGCGGTAACCCCCGCCAAGTGGTGAATAAAATAGTCGATGCCCTGAATCAGTGATTATCGAGGTTGTGGATGAAAACGCTGACTGTTGACCTGGGGGATCGATCCTACCCGATCTATACCGGTTCTGATCTGATTTCTCGTTCTGAACTCTATACACCTTATATTCGAGGGCGCGATGTTGCGATTGTCACCAACGAGACTGTAGCTCCTCTATATTTATCACAGGTCCGGCAAGCACTTGCAGATTTCAATGTTATTGATGTTGTGTTGCCGGATGGGGAACAGTGGAAAACGCTGGATACAGTCAACCGCATCTTTGATCATCTTCTGGAAGCGCGCCATACAAGAACTACCACTTTGGTTGCATTGGGTGGTGGCGTGGTTGGTGATATGACTGGATTTGCCGCTGCATGCTACCAGCGAGGGGTGAATTTTATTCAGGTGCCAACAACGCTGTTGTCTCAGGTTGATTCTTCTGTTGGTGGAAAGACCGGTGTGAATCATCCGCTGGGTAAGAATATGATTGGCGCTTTTCATCAGCCCAATTGTGTGATTGCGGATATCTCTACGCTAAGCACCTTGCCGGATAATGAGCTATCCGCCGGTTTGGCGGAGGTGATCAAGTATGGGCTGATTTGTGATAGCGGTTTCTATCAATGGCTTCAGGATAACATGGCGGGCCTGCTGGCACGCCAATCGGAGCTGTTGACCGAAGCCGTCATCCGTTCCTGTGAGAACAAAGCCAAGGTGGTTTCAGAGGATGAAAAAGAGTCAGGACGGCGTGCCATTCTGAATCTGGGGCATACGTTCGGGCATGCCATTGAAACGCATCAAGGCTATGGTAAATGGCTGCATGGTGAGGCTGTGGCGACTGGCATGATTATGGCGGCTGATCTTTCCGCCAGGCAGAGTTGGATTGATCGTGATGAGATTCAGCGTCTTGCCGTGTTGTTGGAGTCTGCCCGGTTACCGGTGCGTCCGCCCTCAGATATGTCTGCGAATGACTTCCTGTCTCTGATGCGGGTAGACAAAAAGGTGCTGGATGGCACATTGCGACTGGTATTGCTGAATGCTGTGGGTGATGCTGTGGTCACGTCTGATTTTTCGACGGACTACCTGGACGCAACCCTGGCAGAATTTGTCGATTAAATAATCATCTTTCTCAGGCAAGGCTGTAGACTGGTTCAGCCTTGCTCCTTTCTTTCGGTCTTACTTCCTTCTAACAAATTGATTCTGATACGACTTTTCCCGCATTGAAAGCGGGGTTGGTTTGTGGTCTTCCGTCTTGATGTGTAAAATGGCGGCCGTTTGCCCCGACAATGATCGTCTCCGATGGATGTACAAAAAATCGGACCGGGGCAGCGACTTCGCGATCACTGGCATGGTAGACGCGTTAAGGGGAGCAGCCACGGCATGCAATTGAGGCCTGCTCATGCCATCGCCAGACAGCCATAGACGGCTCAGAATGCTATCGGGCGAAGTTTTTGCGGACCATAACAGGAAAAAACCGGTAGGGGAGTTGCCGGTACCAACACCTGACAGGAACGCAGATTGCCGAATAATGATTACCAGAATTGGCTGATGAGAGTGTGCCTATGAATGCAGGTCTGTATCATCCCGAGCAGTTCAGGGATAACTGTGGTTTCGGGCTCATTGCCCACACCGAAGGCATAAAAAGCCATCATCTTCTCCAGACAGCTATCCAGGCATTGACCTGTATGACCCATCGTGGTGGTATCGCTGCCGACGGTAAAACCGGGGATGGCTGTGGTCTGTTGATCCAGATACCGGATCAGTTTTTCCGAACCATTGTTAATGAACATCTAGGTATCAGCCTGCCGTCGCTGTATGCGATCGGCATGGTGTTCATGAGCCGTGATGAGCAGGTTGCACAGGCAGCACGCCAACAGTTTGAACAGGAACTGGCTACTGAAAATATCCGTGTGCTGGGTTGGCGAGAGGTGCCGGTTAACACTGAATGTCTGGGGCCTATTGCCCTTGAGCAGCTGCCCCGTATTGAGCAGGTGTTTATTGCACCGGACAATGAGCAGGATGAAGTTCAGCTGACGGCATCGTTGTTCATGGCGCGTCGCCGGATAGAAATTGCTCTGGCAGACGACGATGAATTTTATATTTGCTCATTATCAAGCCGCGTGGTGACCTACAAGGGCCTGATGATGCCGGTGGATCTACCGCAGTTCTATCCGGATCTGGGGGATCCCCGTTTCGAAACGGCGATTTGTGTTTTCCATCAGCGATTCTCTACCAACACCATGCCCCGCTGGCCACTGGCTCAGCCATTCCGCATGCTGGCCCATAACGGTGAAATCAACACCATCATGGGTAACCGTAACTGGGCCGAAGCCCGTGCCAGCAAGTTTAAGTCTGAATTATTGCCGGATCTCGAATCTGTCCGGCCGCTGGTTAACCGGACCGGTTCCGATTCCTCCAGCTTGGATAATATGCTGGAGATTCTGGTCACAGGTGGCGTTGATCTTTATCGGGCAATACGCATGCTGGTGCCGCCGGCATGGCAGAATGTCGACACGATGGATCCCCAGCTTCGCGCGTTCTACGAATATAACTCCATGCATATGGAGCCTTGGGACGGCCCGGCAGGTCTGGTTCTCAGTGACGGACGCTATGCGGTCTGCGCTCTCGATCGCAATGGGTTGCGTCCGTCACGTTGGGTTAAAACGAAGAATGGGTATCTGACGGTTGCCTCTGAAATCGGAGTTTATGATTACCAACCGGAAGATGTGATTGTTAAAGGGCGTGTTGGCCCCGGTGAAGTCTTGGCCATTGATACGCAAACCGGAGAAATCCTGGAAGCACATGCTATCGATAATCACCTCAAGGGACGTCAGCCCTACAAGCGGTGGTTGAAGAAAAAAGCGTACCGGATTCAGTCCAAGTTCATTGAGAATGAGCACCGCGTGGAGCATTTTGACAAGGCTGTTCTGAATGAACACCAGAAAATGTTCCAGGTGACCTTCGAAGAGCGTAATCAGGTGATTCGTCCATTGGCTGAAAATGGCCAGGAGGCGGTTGGCTCCATGGGGGATGATACGCCAATGGCGGTCTTGTCTCAGAGAGTTCGGCCCGTTTACGACTATTTCCGCCAACAGTTCGCCCAGGTGACGAACCCACCTATCGATCCCTTGCGGGAAGCGATTGTCATGTCGCTGGAAACCTGCCTGGGTGCTGAAAAAAACATGTTCCAGGAAACCCCTGAACATGCTGAACGGGTGATTCTGAAATCCCCAGTATTGTCGACCACCAAGTTCCTCAATTTGATCAATGCTCACCATGAAGTGGGTAATCTTGAAGTAGCCAGAATTGAGCTGAACTATGATCCGGCTACAGGACTTGAGGAGGCCATTGTTTCGGTCTGCGATGCGGCTGAGCAGGCAGTGCGTGATGGCAAGGTGCTGCTGCAGTTGACGGATCGTTATATTGAAAAAGGCAGATTACCGATCAATCCTGCCATGGCCACGGGCGCTGTCCACCATCGGCTGATTCAGGCTGGGCTGCGCAGTGACGCCAACATCATTGTGGAAACGGGTACAGCCCGGGATTCGCATCACTTTGCAGTTCTGATCGGCTTCGGGGCGACGGCTGTTTATCCCTACCTGGCCTATGAAATCATTCATGATCTCATCCAGACCGGTGAATTGATTGCTGATCCGATTGACGCTTACAAAGCGTATCGAAAAGGCATTGGTAAGGGTCTGCTCAAAATCATGTCCAAGATGGGCATTTCCACCATAGCGTCCTACCGTGGCGCTCAGCTGTTTGAAGCGGTGGGATTGAGTCAGCCTGTTGTCGACCTCTGTTTCTGTGGTGTAACCAGCCGGATCAGCGGTGCCGGTTTTGTGCACTTCCAGGAAGAACAGCAGTTATTGGCTGATGATGCCTGGAAAGCACGGAAACCGATTCAGCAGGGTGGACTACTGAAGTATGTCCATGGTGGTGAATACCACACATTCAATCCGGATGTGGTACAGACGATTCAGTCCGCAGTGAAAACCGGTGACCGGGCCAAGTACCGGGATTATGCCGGGATGATCAATCAGCGCCCCGTCGCTGTGATCCGCGACCTGTTTGCGCTGGAAAGTGATCGCCAGCCGATTCCGCTGGATGATGTTGAGCCAGTCGAAGCGATTTTGCGGCGTTTTGATTCTGCGGCCATGAGTCTTGGTGCACTTTCTCCCGAAGCACATGAAGCGCTAGCGGAAGCTATGAACCGATTGGGGGGGCGCTCCAACTCCGGTGAAGGGGGCGAAGATCCGGCCCGGTTCGGCACTAATCGTGTTTCCAAGATCAAGCAGATTGCCTCGGGCCGATTTGGTGTAACGCCGCACTACCTGGTGAATGCCGAAGTCCTGCAGATCAAGGTTGCGCAGGGGGCCAAGCCGGGTGAAGGTGGTCAGCTGCCGGGCGGCAAGGTTAACAGTCTTATTGCCCGTTTACGGTATTCAGTACCAGGCGTCACCCTGATTTCACCACCGCCGCACCATGATATCTACTCCATTGAGGATCTGGCCCAGCTGATCTTTGATCTCAAGCAGGTCAATCCTGAGGCGCTAGTCTCCGTCAAACTGGTTTCTGAACCGGGTGTCGGGACAGTCGCAGCAGGTGTGGCCAAGGCCTATGCGGATCTGATCACGATTTCTGGCTATGACGGCGGCACGGCTGCCAGTCCATTGACCTCCATCCGTTATGCGGGTTCGCCTTGGGAATTGGGCCTGAGTGAAGCGCAGCAGGCGCTGCGCTCAAATGATCTGCGCGGCAAGGTGCGGCTGCAGACTGATGGCGGTCTGAAAACGGGGCTGGATGTCATCAAGGCAGCCATGCTGGGCGCAGAAAGCTATGGTTTCGGTACAACACCGATGGTGGCGATGGGGTGTAAATACCTGCGTATCTGCCATCTGAACAACTGTGCAACCGGTGTTGCGACCCAGAACCAGAACCTGCGGGATGAGCATTTCATCGGTACAGTCGAAATGGTCATGAATTTCTTCACATTTGTGGCAGAAGAAGTCCGTGAATGGCTGGCAAGCCTCGGTTATCGCAGCCTGGAAGAGGTGATTGGGCGTACCGACCTGTTGAAAGTGAAGGAAGGGCAGACGTCTAAGCAGTCTCAGCTGGATCTTTCACCGATTCTGGGTAACAGCCTTGTCGCAGCAGATAAACCCAATACCTGCCTGCAGGAGCGTAACCCGCCGTTTGACCAGGGGGAGCTGGCAGAGCGCATGGTCAGCGATATGCTGCCGGCCATTGAAGCTGCCAGTGGGGGTGAATTCAGTTATGCCGTAGGTAACTGTGATCGCTCGATTGGTGCCCGCCTGTCCGGTGAGATTGCCCGTCGGCATGGCAATCTGGGGATGTCTGATACACCGCTGACGGTTCGCTTGAAAGGAAGTGCCGGGCAGAGTTTTGGTGTCTGGAACGCCGGTGGCCTGAATCTCCACCTTGAGGGTGATGCCAACGATTATGTCGGAAAAGGTATGGCGGGCGGCAAGCTCGTCATCTGTCCGCCCCAGGGCAGCGCATTCCCGTCCAATGAAGGTGCCATTATCGGTAATACCTGTCTCTATGGTGCTACCGGCGGCAAGCTGTTCGCCTCTGGCCGGGCCGGAGAGCGGCTGGCTGTGCGGAACTCCGGCGCCCATGTTGTGGTTGAAGGTACCGGTGACCACTGCTGCGAATATATGACTGGCGGTTTGGTGTCGGTTCTCGGTAAGACCGGACACAACTTTGGTGCGGGCATGACCGGCGGCTTCGCGTACGTGCTGGATATGGATCGCCAGTTTGTTGACCGCTACAACCATGAGCTGGTGGATATCCACCGGATTGACGCCGAGTCCATGGAAGACCACCAGACCCATCTCTATGGCATTATCGCCGAGTTCGTGGCGGAAACTGGCAGTGAGTGGGGGCGTACCCTGCTGGAGGACTTCGAGGATTATGTGGGCCGTTTCTGGCTGGTGAAGCCCAAGGCAGCCAGCATGAACAGTCTGTTGGCCACGGTAAGAGGCCGTCCTGAATAACCGTGATCGTCGAACCGGCTGTCATAGGCAGCCGGTTGAATAAGAAAAGGGTGTGAGCAAGCGTTACCCGGGCAATGCGAAGTATGACCAAGAAAATGACACCTTACGCAACCCAATGCTCACACACCGGAGAAGGACGACAAGTTTCATGAGGTGTATATGGCTGAACGACTGAACAATGACTTCCAGTTTGTGGAAGTCGGCCGTAAGGATCCTGATAAAAAGCCGCTCCGGATTCGTAAGCAGGCGTTTGAGGAAATCTACAAGCCGTTCTCGCAGAAGCAGGTGGCGGCCCAGTCCCATCGCTGTCTGGCGTGTGGTAACCCCTATTGTGAGTGGAAGTGTCCGGTTCACAACTATATTCCGAATTGGCTCCAGTTGGTTGCTGAAGGCAATATCATTGAGGCTGCCGAGTTGTCACACCAGACCAATACCCTACCGGAGGTCTGTGGCAGGGTCTGTCCCCAGGATCGTCTCTGTGAGGGAGCCTGTACACTGAACGATGGATTCGGTGCGGTCACGATTGGTTCAACGGAAAAATACATTACGGATACGGCGCTGGCACTTGGCTGGAAGCCGGATATGTCTCATGTGGAATGGACCGATCGCCGGGTGGCGGTGATTGGGGCCGGCCCTGCCGGGCTGGGTTGTGCCGATGTCCTGGTGAGAAATGGCGTCAAGCCGGTTGTTTTCGATCGCAACCCGGAAATCGGCGGATTGCTGACGTTTGGTATTCCGGAGTTCAAGCTGGAAAAGACTGTCATGCAGCGCCGGCGCGAACTCTTCACCGAAATGGGGGTTGAGTTCCGACTGAATACCGAAATTGGTCGTGATATCACCATAGAAGCACTGCTGGATGAGTATGATGCAGTTTTCATGGGGATGGGCACGTACACCTATATGAAAGGTGGCTTCCCAGGTGAAAGCCTACCTGGTGTTCATGAAGCGTTGCCTTACCTGATATCCAATGTGAATCGTTGCCTGGAGTTTGAAAAATTCCCGGACGATTTTATTGATATGAAGGATAAGAAAGTTGTCGTGCTGGGTGGTGGCGATACGGCCATGGACTGCAACCGTACAGCTATCCGTCAGCAGGCAGCGAAAGTCACCTGTGCGTACCGTCGGGATGAAGAGAATATGCCGGGATCCCGGCGTGAAGTGGAAAACGCCCGACAGGAAGGCGTTGAATTCCTGTTTAACCGTCAGCCGGTTGAGATTGTCGGTACAGATCGTGTGGAAGGCGTCAAAGTCATCACTACCCAGATGGGCGAGCCTGATGAGCGCGGTCGCCGTCGCCCTGAACCGGTGCCGGGTAGTGAAGAAATTCTGCCAGCGGATGCGGTGCTGGTTGCTTTTGGCTTCCGGCCGAGTCCTGCGCCATGGTTTGAAACACAGGGTGTTGCAATGGACGACTCTGGTCGCGTGATAGCGCCAGAAAATGGACGCTATAAGTTCCAGACCGATAATCCGAAGATCTTTGCCGGCGGTGATATGGTGCGAGGCTCTGATCTGGTGGTCACAGCCATCTGGGAAGGGCGTCAGGCTGCGGAAGGGATACTGGATTACCTCGAAGTGTGAAAACAGTTATGACCTGAGTAAATAAAAAACCGGCTTATGCCGGTTTTTTATTCTTATGCATTATGCCGATTACGCTTATGGGTGGCTCTGGATGGCCGATACTTCAAGAACCGGGAGCGGAATATTCAAGGTAATGACCCGGCTTGCACAGGGATGTAATTATGGCAGTTGGCAGGAAACTCGGAATAACAGTAGGGGCGATTTGCACGTTGTTGTTTTCAGGATGTGCATCGGTATTGCCCAGTAACCAGAACAGGACGTTCACTGCCTGGTCGACCTTTGAAGAAGCGAAGAAGGCTTACGACAGTATCATTATTGGTCGGACTGATTTCAAGGCACTGACCAAGCTTGGATTTGATCCATTCCGAACCCCGAACGTACGACGCCTTACTTACCTTGATGTCATCAAAATCTTCATGCCGAACCCGACAATTGGGATTGAACGCCTTGATAATGGTGTCAGGCGCTGTATTGAAGAGCGAGACAATTGTTATGCGATTGAAGCCAATCCCCGTTACCGCAAAAAGCGACGCTATGGCAACGCTGCGCTGGATCTCCTGAATTTCAGGAAAGAAACTGAAGTCAGTGGCTGGGAATTTCGCGCGGTGGTGGTGCTGGTCGATGACGTGGCGGTCTACAAAATCTGGAGTGGTGTGCCGATTTTCCTTGAGCATGGCACCAGGAAAAACCCGTTGGGACCAATTGAAGGGGCGCGGGACTTCCTGCTGGATTAGCCCCGCACAGAGCTGCAGAGAGATAAAAAAAGAGAGCCTATGCTCTCTTTTTTTATTAGCAGTCGGCGATGACTTCGATCTCGACGCGGGCATCCTTGGGCAGGCGGGCGACTTCAACACAGCTACGGGCAGGAAACGGCAGGGAGAAATACTGCTTGTAGACTTCGTTAACGTCAGAGAAGTCATTCATGTCCTTCAGATAAACCGTGGTTTTCATGACGCGATCCATGCTGGAGCCGGCAGCTTCCAGGATGGCTTTGACGTTTTCCAGGGACTGACGAGCCTGGGCCTTGATGTCTTCGGGCATTTCGCCGGTTTCTGCATTGATCGGCAGCTGGCCGGAGGTCATGATCACGCCGTTGAAGCGCATAGCCTGGGAGTAAGGGCCGATAGCGGGCGGTGCATCATTAGTTTCGATGACTTGTTTCATAGTGGTCTGTATACCTTTTGATCTATCTGGGCAGGCTGTTTTGTAACAGCCTCGAGATGAGTGGTTGAATTCTAGTGCGGGTTTTTCAAGTATTTTTGATTCTGGTCAAGGGAGTGGAGTTTAACTTTCAATCATTTTGCCAACGCCACCTGTTTATAGCAGAGAGAACGTAGCATCGTACGGGTTTGTTGGTATAGTTGCTGTCTTGTTACTGCCGTATGGATTGGACATGACAGCACTCAAGAATGATCGTCTGTTGCGGGCGCTGCTGAGAGAACCGGTTGACCGGACACCGGTCTGGATGATGCGACAGGCGGGCCGTTACCTGCCTGAATACCGGGAGAGTCGCAGCCGGGCGGGGGATTTTCTGTCCCTCTGCAAGAACCCCGAGCTGGCCTGTGAAGTGACCCTGCAGCCGCTGGAACGCTATCCGCTGGATGCTGCCATCCTCTTTTCCGATATCCTGACGATTCCCGATGCCATGGGGCTTGGGCTCTATTTTGAAGCGGGGGAAGGGCCTCGTTTCCGTCATCCGGTACGCACTGCTGAGGATGTTGATCGTCTGGAGATTGCGGATGTTGAACAGTCGCTGGATTACGTCATGGGCGCTGTCCGCACCATTCGCAAGGCACTGGATGGTCGGGTGCCGCTGATAGGTTTCTCTGGCAGCCCGTGGACGCTGGCGACTTATATGGTGGAAGGCGGCAGTACCCGTGATTTCAGGATCATCAAGGCGATGCTCTACGATCAGCCTGCACTGCTGCATGAGTTGTTGGCAAGACTTGCGGATACTGTGACAGCCTACCTGAACGCCCAGATTCGTCATGGCGCACAGGCTGTCCAGATTTTTGATACCTGGGGTGGCGTACTGGAATCCGGTGCTTACCGGGAGTTCTCACTGCAATATATGCAACGAATTGTGAATGGTCTGATCCGTGAGCATGAAGGGCGTCGAGTGCCCGTGATCCTGTTCACCAAAAATGGCGGGCAATGGCTGGAAGCCATGGCTGATACTGGCGCTGATGCCCTGGGATTGGACTGGACAACGGATATTGGCGATGCCCGTCGCCGAGTAGGTGACAGGGTGGCCCTTCAAGGGAACATGGACCCTTGTGTGCTCTATGCTTCACCCAGTCGAATCCGTGAAGAGGTCAGTCGTATCCTGGAGACTTTCGGATCCGGTTTTGGACATGTCTTCAACTTGGGTCATGGTATTCATCAGTTTGTTGACCCGGCCCATGCGGGTGCCTTCATTGAGGCAGTCCATGAGCTGTCACCGGCTTGGCACGAAGCAGGTTAAGTCCTTGAGCGGGCCGTCATTAGTGGATGACAGCCTGCGTTCTTTCTTCGGGCTTCTGGCTAAGCTCCCTGACCAATACCCTTCCCAGACGTTTACTGCTGACCGGTTTGGTGAGAATGCAGCGAATGCCTGATATCTGAGTCTGCTGTGTCGTCGGTATGGAACTGCCTGTGAGCATAATGACCAAGAGTCTGTCTTTCAGTAATGGGTCTTCCGCAATCCGGGAAGCAAGCTGCAGACCGCTGGTGCCAGGCATGTTTTGATCAAGAATCGCGAGGTCAAAGGGGTTAGACAGGCTGGCCTCTGTTCGCAGTAAGGCCAGTGCCTCAGTTGCATTGCGGGTTTGATAGACATCCAGTCCCAAATGCATGCATTGTCGAACCAGTACTTTTCGGCAGGTGTCATTGTCGTCCACAACCAGCACCTTGCGATTGCTGAGTAGTTGGATAGCCTTTGGGTCATCTGAACTGTCTGGTGTCAGCTCAGGGAGAATGGTCAGCGGCAGGGTGAACCAGTAAATCGTGTTCTGGTTGTCTGTCATCAGGTTAAAGCTGCCATCCAGTTTTTTGACCATGTTGCGGGCAAGCAGTATACCGACCGGAGGATGGGTGCCATTCTCGCTCAGGGTGTCTGTCATGCTTTCTGCATAGGGCCTCAAGGCACGATAGCCAATGCCGTTGTCTGAGCATTTCAGGGTGAATCTCGCCAGTGTTTTCTGGTCTGTTGTGTTATCTGATTCCTCGGTAACACTGAGTGTTTGCGGACTGACCGTCAGGAGTATTTCGCCTTCCGCAATGTGATTGAAGTTATAGGCCAGAAGTGCCAGTAGAATCTGGCGGATACGTTCGGTATCCCCAGCCAGGAATTCTGGCATATCAGGCTGGATGAAGCTGATCAGTTCAACGCCCAGCTGTTCTGATTTATAGCGGTAGCGATCCATGCAGACCTGGACCAGTTCCGTGATTTCGAAAGGAAAGGCGTCTGTCTGTGGTGGTTCCAGCTCCGTCTTGACGTTATCAACGACCTGGTTGACCAGGTTCAGCATTTCCCGTCCGGATAGCTGTATGGTATTGACGTAATCCTTCTGCCGAGGCGTCAGAGAGGTGTTTTGCAGTAATTCCGACATGCCCAGAATACCATTCATTGGCGTTCTGATGTCGTGGCCTATATAGCTCCAGAGAGGGCGGCCTGGTTTTTCAGTAGGTTGCTGGCCGGATTCCGGTACCATGTTGCCATAGTGAGGAATCGGGGCTGCTGAACGTATCAAAAAACGCAACGACAGGCCGGTGACCAGTAATAGAAAGCTGGACACCAGGATGGATTGCATCATCCATATGTCAAACGGCAGAATGCCGAACTGACACATGATAAAGGTGATGAAAATCACGGTATAGGGCACGACAGCCAGTAGCCAGCGCCAGGCGGCAATGTAGCCCTCATACAGCCGGATCACCCCGGTAATAATACTGCTGGCACAGCTCATGAGAGAGAGTATGATGATAGCGTTTTCCGGCAAAACGTAACCCGGAAACAGCATGACCAGTGCTGTGACAAAGCTGCCGGTACTCATTAATAGCAGCAATCGGTCTGCGGATCGGCTGTTTCTCGTTTGAAGGAGTGTTCTTGATAACAGGCATAGCAGTCCATAACCTGCAGAAATGCTGGCAAAATGAATGCGATTCTGTGCGTCCGGGAACAGATTCCACAATGATGCAGGAATACCCTGCCAGCTTAACAGGAATACCAGGCAGACAAGGCTGATGGCAAAGAGTTGCAGGTAATCTGTGCGCTTTCGAGTGACGAACAATGACGCAGTGACGAGTATCAGTGCGATATTGATGCCTGCCCAAATGCCAAAAAACCAATGGGTTTGCTGGATGGTGTGGTGTTCGTGGTCTGGCGTGCTGAGCCAGGCCGATATGCGTTTGTGAAAGGGAGAGTGCATCCTGACATACAGTGTCAGCTGTTCGCCCGGATGGTATTCAAAAGGGATCAGGTGCTGATTGTTGCTGAACTGTGGATAAGAGGACAGCTCAGTGAGTTCATCATTACCTTTTGATGGCCTGTCATGGTAGAGGTAATAGGTAATGTCATCATCACCAAAGGTGAGAGCCCGGATTTCGAACATCTGGGCCTCGGTTGTACTGATGGGCAGGGCAAACCGTAACCAAACCGTACTATCCTGCGTGAAGTAAAAGTTGGTGCGATCCCATGGAATAAAGCGGTGACGGTACTGGTTGGAGGTCAATTGCTGGGGGATCAGGCTGCCAGAGCGGTCAAACAGAACATCCGCTTTCTCCAGGGCGTATTCCGAGAGTGCGTGGCCTGATACGGGTAATGGGCTGAGTATACACAGCAGAAGCAGTAGCAGGCCTGTCAACTGAGGGTGCTGCGGTTGTTGTTTTTGCTTCTTCACAGCGTATTCCATTTACGTCCAGCTTTCCATTATACCTGTGCGGCAAGGAAATCCTATGTGGCCCTCAATGGAAAAGGCGGCTCTGGTTCAGGCCGCCAATCCGTGATCAGGCTGTTTTATTGTTCCCGGGCTATGGCACGGTGGCCAATGTCGTTCCGGTAATAGCAGTCCTGCCAGTCAATGGATTTAACCCCTTTATAGGCATTTTCCTGTGCCTGGGCGACAGTATCCCCCAGAGCGGTAACGCACAGTACCCGTCCACCGTTTGTCGTGACCTGATCGCCTTCCAGACGTGTACCCGCGTGGAATACCTTGGCATCACCCGCGTTTTCCAGTCCGTTGATGGCATCACCCTTTCGGTAGGTCTCAGGGTATCCACCAGCGGCCATTACCACCCCAAGGGCAACTTTTGAGTCCCACTCAGCAGTGACTTCATTGAGACGGCCTTCCGCTCCGGCCTGGCAGAGTTCGATAAGATCAGATTTCAGGCGCATCAGGATCGGCTGGGTTTCCGGATCACCAAAGCGACAGTTGTATTCCAGCACCTTGGGCGTGCCGTCCGCGGCAATCATCAGCCCGGCATAAAGGAACCCGCTGTAGCGGTGGCCTTCAGCTGCCATGCCTTTGACGGTAGGAATAATGACTTCCTCCATGGCGCGTTTGTGCAGTGCCGGTGTTACGACCGGTGCTGGCGAATAGGCACCCATGCCGCCAGTGTTGGGGCCGGTATCACCATCATCACGGGCCTTGTGATCCTGGCTGGTGGCCAGTGGCAGGATATTTTCACCATCTACCATGACGATGAAGCTGGCTTCCTCACCGGTCAGAAATTCCTCAACAACGACACGGTGACCCGCATCACCAAAAGCATTACCCGCGAGCATGTCCTCGACGGCGGCGATAGCTTCTTCTTCTGTCTGGGCCAGTATTACGCCTTTCCCTGCAGCCAGACCGTCAGCTTTGACGACGATGGGCGCGCCCTGTTCCCGGATATACGCCTTGGCAGGCTCAATCTCGGTGAAGTTGGCATAGGCTGCGGTGGGAATGTTGTGCCGGGCCAGGAAATCCTTGGTAAAGGCCTTGGAGCCTTCGAGCTGTGCAGAGCCTTTGTCAGGCCCGAAGATGGCCAGACCTTCCTGACGGAAATGATCCACAATGCCGGCTACCAGCGGTGCTTCCGGTCCGACGATGGTCAGGTCAATGCCCTTGTCCTTGGCGAAATCAACCAGTCGGTCGAAATCGAGTACGTCGATAGCGACGTTACTGACCCCAGGCTCCAAAGCGGTACCGGCATTGCCTGGTGCAACATAGACTTCGTTAACGCCTTGCGAGGCTGCTGCTTTCCAGGCCAGTGCATGTTCGCGACCGCCATTGCCAATGATCAGTATGTTCATGTCCTGTTTCCCTTGTTGTAGGCCTCCGGATACGCCGGAAGCTGTGCCTGATGTTATTTCCAGGAACCGGTGTCACCCATGAGTCATACAATCAATACCTCATGGGTGGTTCATGGTCGCCCGTGGCAGATCTTAGTGACGGAAATGGCGCATGCCGGTAAAGACCATCGCCATGCCAGCCTCGTTAGCTGCTTCAATGACTTCCTCGTCACGCATGGAACCACCGGGCTGAATAACCGCAGTGATACCTGCGCCGGCAGCAGCATCAATGCCATCACGGAAGGGGAAGAAGGCATCGGAGGCCATGACCGATCCCTTGACTTCCAGCCCTTCATCGGCAGCCTTGATACCGGCAATGCGGGCACTGTAGACGCGGCTCATCTGACCGGCGCCAATACCGATTGTCTGCTGGTTACGGGCATAGACAATGGCATTGGACTTAACGAATTTGCCGACTTTCCAGGCAAACACCAGGTCGCGGAGTTCTTCTTCGCTCGGCTGGCGCTCGGTGACAATCTTCAGTTCTTCCTCGGTGACGCGACCCAAGTCGGCATCCTGTACCAGCAGACCGCCGTTGACACGCTTGAAGTCCAGCCAGGGCGTAGCGGTTTGAGGCAGTTCCCCGCAGGTCAATACCCGGATATTCGGCTTGGCAGCCAGAACCGTCAGGGCATCTTCCTGGGCAGAAGGCGCAATGATGACCTCGACAAACTGGCGGTCAAGGATCGCCTTGGCGGTCTGAGCATCCAGCGTCCGGTTGAAGGCAATAATGCCACCAAACGCTGATGTGGGATCGGTCGCATAGGCACGGTTGTAGGCTTCAAAGCAGTCTGCGCCTGTGGCCACGCCGCAGGGGTTGGCGTGCTTGACGATGACACAGGCCGGAGTGGTGAAGCTTTTCACGCATTCCAGTGCGGCATCAGTATCAGCCACGTTGTTGAAGGAGAGTGCTTTCCCCTGCAACTGGTGGGCTGTGGAGACGCTGGCCTCTTTGGCGTTTTTGTCTACATAGAACGCCGCTTTCTGGTGTGGGTTCTCACCGTAGCGCATGTCCTGCGCTTTCGCCATCTGCAGGTTGAAGGTGTTGGGGAAAACCTGCTTCTTTTCCGGCTCTTCCGGATTCAGGCAGCCCAGGTAGTTGGCAATGGCGGCATCATAACCGGCAGTATGCTCAAAGGCTTTGACGGCCAGTTCAAAGCGGCGCTGTTGGGACAGGCCATTCTCCGTTTTCAGTTCGGCCAGCAGGTTGTCGTAGTCGTTGTTGTTGACGACAATCGCTGTGTAGGCGTGGTTTTTAGCCGTAGAGCGCACCATGGTCGGGCCGCCAATATCGATATTCTCAATGGCGGTCGCCAGGTCACAGTCCGACCGGGCGATGGTGGCTTCGAAGGGGTACAGGTTGACCACCACCATATCGATCGGCTGGATGCCATGGGCTGCCATGACGGCATCGTCCTGTCCGCGACGGGCCAGGATGCCACCATGGATTTTCGGGTGCAGGGTTTTGACCCGGCCATCCATCATTTCCGGAAAGCCGGTATAATCGGACACCTCAACAGCAGGGATATCATTGTCCCTCAGCAGTTGCCAGGTGCCTCCAGTAGACAGAATCTCGACGCCCAGCCCGTGCAGTCCCCGGGCAAACTCAACAATACCGGTCTTGTCGGAAACGCTGATCAGCGCACGACGGACAGGACGGATATCGGTTGTTTGTGCCATTGTTGCTTCGCTCATTGCTGTTTTACCGTGAATGCTTCAGTCCTTCAGGAAAGGAGCCCTAACCATTACATGCACTCAGTCTGTATTCTGTTTATTTGCTGTCCGTCCCTGACATAAAGAAAAAGGCGGAATACGTCCGCCTTTTTCTGATGTGATCCTTACAGTAATCCGTACTGCTTGAGCTTCTTGCGCAGCGTGCCGCGATTCAGGCCCAGCAGGTTGGCTGCCCGGGTCTGGTTGCTCTTGACATAGGTCATGACGGTTTCAAGCAGTGGCGCTTCCACTTCGGAAAGTACCATGTTGTAGACATCAGTGACATCCTGTCCATCCAGGTGGGCGAAATAGTTGTTCATGGCTTTCTCAACACTATCCCGCAGGGTCTGGGTTTCCTGCGCCATCGGACTGGCCAGATGGCGTCGGTGGTCAGTGCCGGCAGTGTCCTGACCTAAAGCTTCAGATGCCGTCATGCCGCGATTTCCTCTCCATTAATTAATCTCTCAAAATGCTCCCTGATACCGTCGCATTGGGCAGCACTGCACTCCAGACGGTTGAATACACTGCGGAAAGACTGGCCGCAGTCGTTGGCCTGTAGGTACCAGCCAACATGTTTCCGGGCGATACGGACGCCGGGTAGTTCACCGTAGAATTCATAAAGCTGGGCCAGGTGGTCCAGCAGGATATCCCGAATGTCTTCCATCTTGGGGGCGGGCAGGTGGGCGCCTTGCTTCAGGAAATGGTCGATTTCCCGGAATATCCAGGGGCGTCCCTGGGCGGCGCGGCCCACCATCACAGCCTGGGCGCCAGTATGATCCAGCACTGCCCGGGCTTTTTCTGGCGAAGTGATATCCCCATTGGCAATCACCGGTATGGAGATCGCCTCGCAGATTTCAGCAATCGTGTCGTATTCCGCCTCACCCCGGTACATGCAGCTGCGCGTACGGCCATGGACGGCCAGCGCCTGAATGCCGCAGTCTTCGGCAATACGTGCGATGGTGACGCCATTGCGGTGTTCGGGACTCCAGCCAGTGCGGATTTTCAGGGTGACCGGAATGGACACCGATGCGGTGACACGCTCAAGAATCGCGCGAACCAGTGTCTCATCTTTCAACAGGGCGGAACCGGCGGCCTTGCTGCAGACTTTCTTAGCCGGACAGCCCATGTTGATGTCGATAATCTGGGCGCCCATCGCCTCATTCTGGCGGGCGGCCTCAGCCATCATCTCGGGATCACCACCGGCAATCTGGACGGAGCGGGGTTCAGCTTCGCCATCATGCACCAGGCGCAGTCGGGTTTTCCGGGTTTTCCACAGGCGTGTGTCGCAGGTGACCATCTCCGACACCACCATACCGGCGCCCAGTCTCAGGCACAGCCTGCGAAAGGGGCGGTCGGTAACACCTGCCATGGGCGCAAGGATAACCGGGGTTTCAATGTCGTAAGGGCCAATTGTCAGCAAGGCTGGGTCTTCACTCTGTCTTCATGGTCGTTGGCTGCTCAAAAAAGCAACGGTAAACGGGGGCGCTATCATAACTGTTCAGCTGACCGGATTAAAGCCAAAACTGCCATTTGGTCAGCGATGCCAGCGCGCTGGTTTGACCCCTTGACAGGATGGCTGGCAGGTCACCATTTATACAGCGATATGATGAGGGTTCCTGATTATGGTGAAGGATTGGGGTGAAAAAACAACTGGTAATTGGTTGCTTCTTGACCAGGGTCAACGATTTGTAAAGAGAGGTGGATGGGTTGTTCGGGAGGTATCAGGGTGCTGCCGGCGAGTTCGCCTGCCAGGTATTCGTCGGGGGCAAACTGGCGACTTGCGATCACTTTGCCCTGATCATTCGTAAACGTCAGTTCAATCAGCGGAAAGGGCTGGCTGAAACTGGCCCGGTTGTTGATGATGGCGTCGACTGACAGTGCATTCTCGTAGTCGCTGGTACTGCGGACGACCAGGTGGCTGGTCTGTATCTGGCTGACATCGGATTTGCCGGGTAGCTCGCAGTTCAAGAGGTTGCAGGTCGCTGCAAGGAAGGGCCGCCAGTTGTCCTGGCGCGCTAGCGTGTCGAAATTAAAAAACAGCAACTGCCCGGCGAGCGTCACAATGGCAGCGAGTGTCAGGCTGCCCCAGAGAAGCAGGGGTTTCCATTGTCTGCGTTCCCCGTAGTGTAGTGCGACGGGGGTGTCTTCCAGTGACTGAAGCTTTTCTGTTGGCTTTTCGTGTTCAGATTGCTCTTCAGGTTGAGTGGTTTCCTGAGAATTATCACTGGTTTGCGATGGCTTTGATGGTGCCTCTTTCAGTAACCCCGTCTCTTTTTCCAGTTCACTGAGAATGTTGCGAGCCCAGGACTCGTCAGGCTGTTCATCGTCATCGTGAGGATCAATATCATTGCTTGATGATCCTGTATCGTCTGGCGACAGATTCATGAATTCTTCATTGAGTTCAAGCTCATCCTGATCACTGGCATGATCATGGATCAGTTCGTCATCATTGGATTCGGGGGCAGGGTCAGGTTGCCTGGTGGCAGTCTCAGGCTTAGCTGGCGTTTTGGCGGTCAGGGATTTCAGAATGTCATCCGGCAGTTCACCCGATGCAATGTGGTCGGGCGCCTTGAATACCTGCAGGCAGGAGCCGCAGCGGACAGAACCCCGAGCGGCCTGAAGGTGTTTCAGGCTGACTCGGAAGGCGGTCTGGCAGTTGGGGCATCGGGTGACCCAGGTGTTTCTGGCGGCCTGCATGCTTTCCATGACAATCAAATTGTTGTTGTGACTGTAGGCGCTATTTTGCCAGCTTGTCCCGGGAATGACTATTGTAGGGCTTTCGGCTTATTTGCGAATGCCGTCGAGGCGCACCCAGCCTTCCTTATTAACCGGTGGGGACATGGTAAACCACTCGCTATAGGCCTCGCTGACCGCCTCGGCTTGCTCGGCAAGAATGCCGGATAATGCCAGGTGTCCACCGGAGCGGGTGAGTTCGGCCAGTGTCGGCGCAAGGCTGGTCAGGGGGCCGGCCAGGATGTTGGCGACCATGACGTCGGCCTTTATGGCTGGCGTCGCATCCGGGTAATGCACATCAAACCGGTCATGGCTGATATGATTTCGTTCAGCATTGATGGTAGAGGCTTCCAGGGCCTGAGGGTCAGTATCGACGCCCACAAAACGGCTGGCGCCAAGCAGCAGAGACGCGATGCCGAGGATGCCTGAGCCACAGCCATAATCCACAACCAGCTGGTTCTCGATATCGAGACTTTCCAGCCACTCCAGGCAGAGTGCTGTGGTCGGGTGGGTGCCGGTACCAAAGGCCAGGCCGGGATCCAGCATCAGGTTGACGCCATCAGGGTCAGGAACGTCTTTCCAGCTGGGGCAGATCCACAGTCGCTGGCCGAATTTCATGGGGTGGAAATGCACCATCCATTCCCGCTCCCAGTCCTTGTCTTCCACAATTTCTACGCGATGGGCGCTGAAGTGGTCCGCGGCTGACGCGCTCAGCGCTTCAACCACGCTGTCCATGTCGGTGGCGGCATCAAACAGACCGATGATGCGGGTCTGATTCCAGAGGGGAGTGGTGCCCAGCTCGGGTTCATAGAGGGGTTGGTCGCAGGCATCCTGCAGGGTGACGGCGCAGGCGCCCAGCTCAAGCAGGTGATCTTCGAGATGTTCTGCCTGCTCGGCGGTAGAGTCCAGTTTGATCTGTATCCAGGACATAGTGTGCTAGCTACCTGAAGGGAAATAGAAGCCCCAGTTGGGGACGTGGCGGCAGGGTAGAGCGTTTGCTCTGGGCTGTCAAAGCAGTAGGCGGCAGGTTGCTATTTTGAGCGATGTAAATCAGGACAGTCTGTGTGAAGACTGCCCTGTAACTTACGGTTATTCCGCGAGTTTCTTTTCCAGATAATGGATGCTGACGCCGCCTTTCTGGAATGCGTTGTCACGCATCAGCTCATGATGGAGAGGGATGTTGGTGCGAATGCCTTCGATCACAAACTCGTCCAGAGCATTACGCATTCTTGCCATGGCAGTATCACGATCCGGCCCCCATGTGATCAGCTTAGCGATCAGCGAATCATAGAAGGGCGGGATGGTGTAGCCATTGTATAAGTGGGAATCCATGCGTACGCCATTACCACCCGGAACGTGGAATTGTTTGATTTGGCCCGGTGATGGCATGAAAGTCTTGGGGTCTTCGGCGTTAATCCGGCACTCAAAGGAATGGCCAGTGAAACGGATGTCGCTTTGCTTGATGGAGAGCGGTTCGCCGCCAGCAATCAGCAACTGTTCCTTCACAATATCGATACCCGTGATGTACTCGGATACAGGGTGCTCCACCTGAACCCGGGTGTTCATCTCGATAAAGTAGAATTCACCGTTTTCATAAAGGAATTCAAACGTACCGGCGCCGCTATAACCAATGTCGATACAGGCTTTTACACAGCAGTTGGCAATATGCTGGCGTTGTTCTTCAGGAATGCCTGGTGCAGGTGCTTCTTCAATGATTTTCTGGTGGCGACGCTGCAGGGAGCAGTCGCGATCGCCCAGATGGATGGCGTTGCCTTGGCCATCAGCCAAAACCTGGATTTCGACGTGACGTGGATTTTCCAGGAATTTTTCCAGATATACCGTACCGTTATTGAAGGCAGCCTGGGCTTCGGATTGAGTGACCCCAATGGCGTTGATCAGTGCCTGTTCCCGGTGTACGACACGCATACCCCGGCCACCGCCACCGCCGGACGCCTTGATGATCACCGGATAGCCGATATTGCGGGCGATCTGGAGTGTGCGGGCGTGGTCGTCAGTCAGTGGGCCGTCTGAACCGGGTACGGTGGGGACACCTGCCTTTTGCATGGCGCGGATGGCCGACACTTTGTCGCCCATCAGGCGAATCACATCCGGGCTTGGTCCAATGAAAGTGAACCCACTGCGTTCCACCTGCTCGGCAAAATCCGCATTTTCTGCGAGGAAGCCGTAGCCTGGGTGGATGGCGTTGGCGTCTGTGACTTCCGCGGCACTGATGATGGCAGGGATGTTCAGGTAACTTTCTGTCGGGCTGTTGGGGCCAATACAGACGGTTTCATCAGCCAGCCGGACATGCATGAGGTTGGCATCGGCCTTGGAATGTACCGCAACGGTCTTGATGCCCAGTTCCTTACAGGCACGCAGGATTCGGAGGGCGATCTCACCACGGTTGGCGATAAGGACTTTTTCCAGCATGAATACGCTCTCCGTTGTCAGACGATGGTAAACAACGGCTGGTCATATTCTACCGGTTGTCCGTTTTCAACCAGGATGGCCTCGATCACGCCGGATTTATCCGCCTTGATCTGGTTCATCATCTTCATGGCTTCAACAATGCACAGGACATCGCCTTCTTTGACGTGCTGGCCCGGTTCCACGAACGGTGCAGAGCTGGGAGACGGTGACCGGTAGAAGGATCCTACCATGGGGGACAGCACTTGGTGGCCGCGCATGGTGTCTTCGGCAGGTTTTTGTGTGTTGCTCTGTGGGGCGGCGGGTGTCGCTTCCGGCGCCGCAGGCTGGGCGGGTGCCACTGCAGGCTGCTGTACTACGGCGGCCTGTTGCACGGGCGCAGTGCGGTGAGAGTAACGGCTGATGCGGACAGACTCTTCGCCTTCCTGAATTTCCAGCTCATCAATACCGGACTCTTCGAGAAGCTCAATCAGTTTTTTTACTTTTCGGATATCCATGCTCAGTCTCTGTATTCGGTCGTTGGCTGTCGAATGGGGTAAACGGTAAACAGGGTGAACTCCATTGCCCGTGGGACATTTGATGGAATTTGGTCTGCCTGTCTGCTTGTTCAGGACATTCAATCCGGTTGGGATTCAATGTGGGTATTCTTTAACAACGGTATTATCGGTTCAGTCGGTCAATGGCGGCGTTGAGAGCCAGTTCATAACCCGTCGCCCCGAGTCCGCAGATTACGCCTTCGGCGATGTCGGAAAAATACGAATGGTGGCGGAAGGGTTCACGCTGATGAATATTGGACAGATGAATCTCAATAAACGGGATGTTAACCGCTAATAATGCATCTCGGAGTGCCACGCTGGTATGAGTAAATGCCGCAGGGTTGAAGAGGATATAATCAATCCCCTGACGGCTGGCATCGTGGATGCGGTCAATCAGTTCGTATTCGGCGTTACTCTGCAGGGCCTGCAGGTGATGGCCTGCTGCCACGGCCTGTTCTGTCAGGGTGTGAATGATGCCGTCGAGGGTGACTGCGCCATAAACACCCGGTTCCCGGGTTCCCAGCAGATTCAGGTTGGGTCCGTTGAGCACTAGTATGCTGGCCATTCGACGCCCCTGTTTGTCAATGCGTGATCCCCTTGTATTAGCCATAAGCTTCAGGGGGCGTACTATCGCACTGCGCTTGTCATTGATTAATGATGCCAGTCAAGAAATGAACCAAAGCAATGGCTGGCATCACGATTGATTACAGCATTCTGCCGTATGGGGGGTAGGGTGTCCAGTTTGTGCGTGTTACAGGAAGTTAACCGCAAGTTACAGTGGATTTCGTGTCAGTTACCGATTCTTGGATATCGTTCTCAGGATGAAGAAAGGGCTTGATCAAGCAATGCGGCCATTTCCTCAACAGTTACCTCGCCCTGTAAACGCAGTGGGGTGATCTCCTGGCCGTCCCGGTCAAAAAACAGGAAAGCCGGCGGGCCAAACAGTTGATACTGGTTCAGTAACTGGGTTTGCTCTGGTGTGTTTCGGGTAATATCCATCCGAATGGTGCTGAAGGCTTGCAGCCGCTTGGCAATATCGGGATTGGCGAGTACTTCGCGCTCAATCACTTTGCAGGAGATACACCAGTCGGCGTAAAAGTCCAGCAACAGGGGACGGTTGTCGAGAATAGCCTGAGCTTTTGCCGATTCCAGTTCGCTCAGCGTGCTAATGGTTTGAAAACTGGAATGCGTCGTACTGCTGGATGTTGTATCAGAGGGTAGCGCAATCGTTTCTGACGCGAGTGGGCGAAGTGGATCCGTATTGCCTTTTATGCCACCAATAAAGAGTGCAGAGCCGTAAATCAGCAGCAATATGCCAATGACCTGCTGCAAGGCGTTCCAGCCTTTGCGCAGGTTGAAATCCAGGGCGCCAAGGTAAACCGCAGGGCCAATCAGCAGGCTGCCCCATAGCAGCAGGGTTATAGGCGCTGGGATGACGCGTTCCAGCAGCCATACTGCGACACCCAGCATCAAAACGCCAAATACGGCTTTGACGCCGTTCATCCATGCCCCGCTTTTCGGAAGAAATGTGCTGCCACCGATGCCAAGCAGCAGTAATGGTGTGCCCATGCCAAGGCCCAAGCTGAATAGTGCAGTCCCGCCCAGGGTAATGTCGGAGGTGCTGCTGATGTAAATCAGGGCTCCGGCCAGTGGGGCTGAAACACACGGCGATACCAGCAGAGTGGCAAAAACACCCATCAATACTGCGCCAAGGTATGTGCCACCCCGTTTCTCGCCAGTGGACTGGTCAGCCTTGAGCAACTTGTCACGCAGTTTTTCCGGTAGCTGCAGTTCAAACAGGCCAAACATGGACAGTGCCAGTACCACAAACAACAGTGCGAAGGGCACAAGAATCCAGGGAGATTGCAATTTCGCTTGCAGGTTAAGGCTGGCGCCAAAGTAGCCCATCAGTACACCTGCAAGGGCGAAGGTGACTGACATGCTGAGTACGTAGCAGGTAGTTAGCAGAATAATTCGCAGGCGATTACTGGTTTTCCCAATAACAACGGTCGAGAGAATGGGGATCATCGGCAAGACACAGGGGGTGAACGTCAGCGCCAGACCACCGAGAAAGAACAGTGTGACCAGGGACCAGAGGCTGTTCCCGCTCAGTAATGACGCCAGAAATGTGTCTTGTCGGGTTTCTGTTGTGATAACAGGCGGTGTGGTTGTAGAGGATTTTGTCTCACCGGTTGGCGTGTTTTCGTTAATTAGAATCAGGCTGGTTGTATGGGGCGGATAGCACAGACCGGCATCGGCGCAGCCTTGAAAAGTAACAGCGATTTCCGGCAGTGCTTCGCGGGTGTCAATCGGTATGCGGATCTCTATGTCTTCGGGATACGTTTCCAGTTCGGTCTGCTGGTAGGGGTCGAATTTGACAATGCCGTCAGGTAACACGGGTGTTCCCAGCTGAGTATTGCTGTCAACGGCCTGAAACCGGAACATATGCCGGTAAAGATAATGCCCCGGAGTGACGGTGAATTGAAGAACTGCCTCCTTGCCCGTGTGGTAGCCATTCAGCTGAAATGCTTCTTCTACCGGCAGGAATTCGTTATCGCTTGTCTGTCCAAGCAGTGTTTGCAGCCCCGTTGCCATGACAGACTGGGACATGAGAATGAGCAGTATAATAAACGGTCGAAAAAGCGTTTGCATGGTTTGGACAGACATTATTGGTATTTAACGGATGGATCAGATTTTACAATTGTCGTCCGGAAAGGGAGGAAATGGCAATCCCGTCAGGATGAGTGGTTTTAATCAATGGGGCGTGCGGTGGGGCAATCGCTGAGAGAGTGAGCCGGACGAAAGTCCGGCTCAAACGATGATCAGGCTTTCTGGTAAGCTTCAACCGACTGGACGATAGCTTCCCTGGCAGCCTCTGGGCCTTCCCAAGACTCCACCTTGACCCACTTGCCTTCTTCCAGATCCTTGTAGTTTTCAAAGAAGTGCTGGATCTGACGGACCAGCAGCTCAGGCAGGTCACGGTAATCCTTCACATCTTTGTACAGAGCGGTCAGCTTGTCGTGGGGAACCGCCAGCAGTTTGACGTCTTCACCTTTCTCGTCGGTCATGTTCAGAACGCCAACGGCTCGGCAGCGAATGACAGAGCCGTGGATGACCGGGTAAGGGGTCACAACCAGAACGTCGATGGGGTCGCCGTCATCCGCCAGGGTCTGGGGAATGTAGCCGTAGTTGGCCGGGTAGAACATGGGGGTAGCCATGAAACGGTCAACAAACACCGCGTCGGAATCCTTGTCAATCTCGTACTTGACCGGATCGCTGTTAGCCGGGATTTCAATGATAACGTTGAAATCGTTGGGGATATCTTTACCCGCAGGAATCTGCTCAAAGCTCATGTGCTTACCTTAATGCGCAGTATCAATAAAGCCGGCAATTATAAGGTGTGAAGGGGATGCAGACCAGCCCTCTGGTGCCGCGGAGTTTGCCAACCACGCCGGGGACAGCTATACGGAACTAAAGGGGAAAAAAGTATTCCAACATGAGGAAGCAACCATGCGATCAATTACCGTGGCCGACTGCATGACACGACGGGTGGTGTCTCTGGCGCCTGATATGGAAGTGGTAGAAGCAATCAGAATATTGTTAAAGCACAAGGTCACAGCGGCTCCGGTCTTGGATTCTGAACATAAATTAGTTGGTATTTTGTCGGAATCGGATTGTCTCGCTGCCACGTTGACCAGTAGTTATTACTCTCAGGATTTTGGGCTGGTTTCGGAATATATGACAGCAAGTGTCATGAGTGCAGGAGAAGAAGATAGTGTACTGGATGTCTATGAACGCTTTATGAAACAGCGGGCGGTGAGAGTGCCTGTTTTGGATGAGCAGGGGCGTTTGGTGGGTATTCTCAGCCCAAAGGATTTAATGCGTGCTGTTCTGGAATATTATGAAAAGCCTGCAGGTAAATAAAAGTAGAATCAATTCAATGTTTGGCTAATACAAAAGATAAGGGGGCGGATGTACTGTAGAAATACAGTGTTTTATGCCTGCTTTATATTTTTTAGAAATAATTGGTGTGATTTTGATCGTATATCAATTTCCTGCTTTTAAAGGCAGGGGGTTGTATTAAAGTTGTTCAACTAAGCTATTTGTATGAAAACGTTTAATAATTATTAAACGAATGCTGTTCAGGGAAGAATGATATGGATCATGGCTCTCGACGCTCTTCTAGAGTGGATAGACCGAGTATAGTACCTCCAGGACCGAGAGGCGCAGAACCCAATACCGGGGAGCCTCGCAGGTTCGGGCGTCATTCAGTGGAACCTCTATCGACAGCGTCATCTCATACCGTTGCCAGTGCTTATAATCCAGATATTCCCCCCGGTAGAGAGGGGAGGGCTGCGACTGCGCAGACGCGTTTAAGTGAACGAAGAACCTCCCAAAGAAATCCAGCCGAGCAGTTCAAGCCTGAAGCGACAGTTAGAGTTGATCTTGGTGGAGGATTGGATAATGCGTGTCAGCGGGAACTTGAAAATGTAGCTGCCGACAGTGGGCGTAACGAAAATGAACAACAAGACGCGAACGAGACAATTAAAAATACGTCAAAATTTATTGACATGATCAAAAAGGGTTTAGGGAAGCTCAATAAGTATAAAGGTAAGATTGCCGGAATAGCCGTTATTGTTACCATTGGTGTTGTCGGTATTTTTATTCCAGGCGTAGGGCCAGTTATTTCGACAGTATGCGTTGTCACTATTGTTGGAATCTGTACGGCATTAATGTTTAGTGATGGCACAGCAGTTGTTCAACCAGACAAGAAGAAATCATCGAGTAAAACCGATCCAAAAGATTCAGACAGTGTCTCAGAGACTGATGATCATGATAGTGACGATGATGACGAAGACGATGATGATATCAGGTCACATAGTGGTTCCTACAGTGAGGCCGGTACTAATCCTGATGATAATCAGTCTGGCAATAAAAAAAGGCCTTTGGGCTCACGGAAAGGAGAACCGTCAGCCTTGCCAAAAGGCAAGCCTAAGCCCCCAGGGGCACAGGCAGCAGCTAATGCGAAGGATGAGGTTACGGCAAAAGGCAACAAGCTCAAGCCTGTAGAAGATAAGCCAGCTACTAGAACGGAAGATGAGTTCCTGAAGGCGATTTTGGATGCAAAAGGCAAACTCAAGTCCCCAAGGCTAAAGCCGGATGCCCGTACAGAGGATGAACTCGAGTTTTTGACGATAAAGGGCAAGCTAAAGCCGCCCGGGTCACAGCCAGAAGATCGTAATCAAGATGAGCCTGATTCTCTAACGGCAAAACGTACACTCCAGCCTCCAGAATCACAGTCAGATGCACGTACAGAAGATGAATTCCTGAAGGCGATTTTGGATGCAAAAGGCAAACTCAAGTCCCCAGGGCCAAAGCCGGATGCCCATACAGAGGATGAGCTCGAGTTTTTGACGGTAAAGCGCAAGCTAAAGTCACCCGGGTCACAGCCAGAGGATCATGATAAAGATGAGCCTGATTCTCTAATGGCAAAAAGTAAACTCCAGCCTCCAGAATCACAGTCAGATGCACGTACAGAAGATGAGTTCCTGAAGGCGATTTTGGATGCAAAAGGCAAACTCAAGTCCCCAGGACCAAAGCCGGATGCCCATACAGAAGATGAGCTCGAGTTTTTGACGGTAAAGCGCAAGCTAAAGTCACCCGGGTCACAGCCAGAGGATCATGATAAAGATGAGCCTGATTCTCTAACGGCAAAAAGTAAACTCCAGCCTCCAGAATCACAGTCAGATGCACGTACAGAAGGTGAGTTCCTGAAGGCGATTTTGGATGCAAAAGGCAAACTCAAGTCCCCAGGGTCAAAGCCGGATGCCCATACAGAAGATGAGCTCGAGTTTTTGACGGTAAAGCGCAAGCTAAAGTCACCCGGGTCACAGTCAGAGGATCATGATAAAGATGAGCCTGATTCTCTAACGGCAAAAAGTAAACTCCAGCCTCCAGAATCACAGTCAGATGCACGTACAGAAGATGAGTTCCTGAAGGCGATTTTGGATGCAAAAGGCAAACTCAAGTCCCCAGGGTCAAAGCCGGATGCCCATACAGAGGATGAACTCGAGTTTTTGACGGTAACGCGCAAGCTAAAGTCACCTGGGTCACAGTCAGAAGATCATAATGAAGATGAACCAGAGTTTCTGACTGTCAAAGGCAAGAACAAGTCCCAAGGGGCAGTACCGGATGAGGGAAAACATGAACACTTGGCGTTTGGAAAAGCACAGCCAAGTTACTCGGTAAAGCTATCGGATGATGATGCTCAGGAAAAACAGCTTGATTTGGTAGATCCCTCAGAGGATGAACAGGACCTGCAGCAAGATTCTGGTTATGAAAGCGGTCACGACTTGCTGGACATTAAGCAAGACGCTGATGTATTGGGTGAAAGCCGTTCTAGAGGAACGGATGATTCTGATTATGGCAGTAATTATGGTGATGAGAGTGACCAAGATGAAAAATTGCAAATGCATGAAAATTTGGCACAGCTTCATTTAGGTGAATCTGGTCAGGAAAATACTCATAATCAAAAGCTGATAGAACGCTCTGACAGTGGGAAAGAAGAGGGTAATCCAAAATTGACGCCATTCCAAATGCATATATTCAAACATGGAATGGATGCTGCGGGTTTTTCTGATGCTTTAAAGAATGAGAATGCCAAGGATGGAACTTTTTTGGGTCAACAAGAAATTTGTAAAATTGCAAGAAAAGAGCTTATGGCAAGAAATGACGAGCTTATAGAAACTGATGTTGATAATTGGGAAAAAGTTTGGAACGCTCTGAATAATCCAAAACTTAGATAAAGTGTTTTTCCGTACCAGCCAATTGATAAGCGTAATAGCAGATCATTGAGAGTACCTTATTCAAGAGGAATATGTCGTGGGAACTAAACTGACATCCGCATCCCAGATTAATCAGCAGGACCAAGCTGCACAGGCGGCCAATAACAAACGTCCAATGACAGGAAAACAGATGATGAAAAAATCTGTTCAACTGATTAATCAGGCGGCCGGTGCTTCTAAAAATGTCAATTTCCTGAGTGTGGCAAGTCTCGATGCATTGATGCTTGCCATTATGAGTGAACGTGCTGAAATTCTTGAGGAAACGCTTCGTGAGCAGGTTCAGGAAGTGCGTAGAAAAAATGATAAACTGAAGGAATCCAATCAAATACTTGCCAAGGCTCGTGCAGCAAAGTCTGGTTCCAAGGAAAGTGTTAAAACGCAGATGCCTGAAGAAGTAAAACAGTTTTTCGTGAATAACGATATTGCCTGGGAAAAGAAAGGCGGGAAGATTGACCCCAATAAAACCTATCAGCTGAATTCTGCCCAGTGGGATTTGGCTATTGAAAACATGAAAGGTTTTACTGAAAGCCTCACCAGTACCTCACAACTGGATATGACCAAGTTGCAATCGACATCCGGTAAATTTAATCAGACTTTTGAAATGATGTCGCAATTTGTTGCCAAATACTATCGGACCGCCGACAACCTTATTCGAAATATTTAATAATAGTTTTGTCATGGAGGACAGGCCGTGGAAAAAGAACAACAGGATTTTAGTGCGGATGACTATGAAGGCATGCTATCGGATTTTCTGAGCCGAGGGGGGACCTTCAAAGACCTTAAGGATATGAGTGAAGACTCCATGGAGGCTATTTACAGCGTTGCCTATAACCTCTATGAAGGCGGTAAGTACGACGATGCGGTTAAGGTTTTCCAGTTTCTTTGTTTCTACGACCATTACTGCAAAAAATACTTTCTGGGACTGGGCGCCTGTTTGTTAATGCAAAAGGAATATGACAGAGCCATTGAAGTTTTTGGTTATGTTTGTGCACTGGATACCACTGATCCGCAAGCCATGCTTTATATCGGCGATTGTCATCTGGCTGCCGGTGATTCCGAGGCTGCCTGCGTCGCCTACCAGGCGGCGGTGGACTGGGCCGGGGATCAAGAGCAGTGGCAGAGTGAGAAGGAGCGTGCTCAAGGCATTCTGAACAGTCTCAAGGATGGAGAGTAGTTACCATGGCGGATGGGATCAGGATAGATTCCACAGCGGCGTCGCAGTCAGCGAATAATGTACCGCTGGACGGAACAGAAAATACCAAGGAAGTGGTCGGTAGAGGCTTTGCTGATACCAACTCCATATCGCATCAAGGCCGCCGGGCTGTTGACGGGAAAGCGGCAGAACGAAAGATAGTGTTGCCGCCCCCCCGGCTAACGGCGGCCGATGCCACGCCCCGAATGTTGCAGGAAGTGGACGCCAGTCTGAAGAATATCAACCCCTATGAAGCGTTAGGTGAGTTGTTTACTGAGACTGAAGAAGAGCTTGATGAAGGTGAAGTGGCCACTGCAGGGGAAGAGGGGGAGGTACAAACAGGTAAGCAACATGCACGATCGCGTATCCGCCGACAGAATGTATTAGCTGAGGCGGTCAGGCAACAGATGACCAACCCTGGCAAGGCGGATCTTCCGCAGGTGGGGCAGTTAACACAGGATGATATATCGCACTTTCAGGCGATTGAGCCCAAAACTGTAGAGGCATTGTCCGATACTGCACTGGATGTCATGGCGCATGTAGGGGCAATTGAAAGCGCTCCCAAAGAGTTGTTGGATGATATCAAATCCACAGCGGTCAAGGCCCTGAATGCGGTATTAACAGGCAATGTTGAAGATGCTGCCCGGTGGTTAATTGAGGTACAGACAAAGCTCCAGGACAACAGGATCAAATTCGATTCTGAAGCCATTCAAGCCAATAAACAGCGGCAGCAGCAGATTCATGAAAACCGCATGGAAAAGTTGTTTAAGCAGCTGGAAAAACTTCGCGAAGCTAAAAAGCTGGGGCCTTTAATCAAAGCGCTGAGTATTGTCGCATTACTCGTCACATACATTATTGCCACTGTGACAATCATTACGCCGGGTGCGCAAGCCGCCGGAGCCCTGTTATTTGCCGCGGCAGCTGTTATGACGGCATCACTGGTGATCAGTGAAACCAAGGTGATTAAGGATGAGAAAGCCGCTCTGGCGGTGAGTATTACCCTGACGGTGCTTGCTGCAGCATTATCACTGGGGGCCGGGTTGGCAACTACCGTTGGTTCTGGTGCGACAACAGTCGCTTCGCAAACTGCTAAAACAGCGGCGGAAACTGCAGCGAAGACTGCCGCGAGGGAAGCGGCCAAAGCCGCGCTCAAGGAAGCCGCCAAAGGTGCTACCGATGATGTGATCAAGGCCGCAGCCAGGGAAGCGACGAAAAAAACGGCTGAACAGGTCGCACGGGAGGCGGCAGAAGCGGCAATCACTGAAGGCATGAAGCCAATGGCCAGGGAAATCATGTACCGGTCAACCCAGAAAGCTGCGGAGCAGGCCGTTAAGAAAGCAACCGATTCTGTCATCAGGGAATCCGTCAAAGCCTCAACCAAAGCCAGCGTCAGGGGAATGACGCAGCAGCAGATGCAACCCACGGTCAATCGCATTACCAATACTGCCGGAAACATGAGTGAAAAAGCGCTCAAGAAAATTGGCCAGACAGCGGCTCAAGAAGCGACCCGCGATGCAAAAATGGGTGCGATGTCTAAAATCGCAACCTATGGCCGTTACAGCGCCCATTTTGTTCAAGGGGCTACCCTGACTGCTCAGGGGGGCGTGGAGATTAAGTCCACTGTCGTGAAAAAAGAGGCCGCCGATTTCGGTGCGGATGCCAAAGAGGATTTGGCGCGTATGGCACGGCTGCAGTTTTTCATGGAAACGTTAATGGAAAATATACGGGAGATTTATGAGCAGCTGACGTCCGGTCAGGAAATTGCCTCAAATACCCTGAAATCGGCACTGGATACCAAGAGTTCCATTATCAGTCATATCTGACAGAATCAGTTACAGGAGTTCATGGATGAGCATTGATGGCGTTACACCGGGAACTGGTGGCGTTCCCCCCGAGAAATTGCCTCCGGATGGGCAGCCCCTCACTTCAAGTAAAACCGTGACGGCAGGAAATTTGAAAGGGAGTAATCTCCAGTTCGGTGAGTCTGTTTTGGCACAGAAGATGCCATCTAGTGGTATGCCGAAGCCTGCATTACAGAGCCCTGCCTCTGAGCCTTCCATGAAAAGCTACCAAAATACCATGAATGTCTTTAACAGCGTGGCGTTACAGCTGGATGCTGAACAGCAGGCAGGTGTGCTGGCAGCGTTGGCGGAAGAGTTGGGCGCCGGCGGTGATGATGGTGAAGGCGGGGTCTTGATTGGCCAGAAAGGAGGGCGTGTAAGGCGACAGAACGTGCTGGCCCGGGAAGTACGTCTGAAAAATACCTCGCCGGAACAGGCGAAAGACCTGGCTAACCAGTTGCGAAACATCGAGCGGGAGCTCACGACGCTAAAGTCTGCTAAACCGGAAGCGTTTGAGCAGACCAAAACAGCGATCAGTAAATTCCAGCAGGCTCTGGCCAGTGGTCAGTTGGATGCCGGTGAAGCGGCAGAATTACTGAAAGATATTCAGCAGAGTATGGAAAACGGGGCGTTTACCTTTGATCAGTCCAAAAAGGCACATATGGATCGCCTCATGAAGCAACTGAGCCCTTTCTCCCCACCAGACGCGAAGGAAATAAACCTGAAATCCACAGACAATGGACTATCCGCCAAGCTGGATAACAAAACGTCTGTTGAGGCTGACTTCAAGAATGGCAAGATGGCGTTGAATATTGACGGACAGAAAGTTGAATTTCAGTTTGGCCAGAAAGACACCTTCAAGGCGACGATCAACGGCCAGCCGATGGAATTGGACCTGCATGAAACCCGGATTATGACCGATTTTTTCCAGATTATGTCCTTGTTTCATGAGATGGGGGTTGCCATGCGCAGGGTGCATCGCGAAGGCCGGAACGCTTCCCAGGAAATGGTCGTTGAAAAGATCAAAATGCAGGCTGAGAAACAGCGTACAGCCGCCATGCAGCAGTTTGTTGCCGGGATGGTCAGTGCTTCTACGAAGATAGCCGCTGGACTGATACAAATGCGTGGCGCCACCCAAGCGATGAATGCATCTCGTCAGGGTACCCCACAGGGTATGGTTGAAGCGATGAACATGCGTTATCGCGGTATTTCCGAATTATTCAGTGCTATAGGTGAAGCCGGCGCCTCTGTTGCTCGCTACCAGGCGGGTATCACGGAGTCTGAGATCACGTTGCTACGTGCTGAAGAAGAACAGGCCCGGTTTACCAAACAGACCGAGCAGGACCAGATGGAAGTGGCCAAGGAGCTGACCAGCAAAGCCAGGGATACCTATATGCAGGTCTGGAACTCGTTCTTGCAGGCCCAGACGAAAATCAGTGGGAATATCTGATCACCGATAGCGGAATGGATACGCGACATGTCTATCGATGCGCTGAACAGCGGTTCGGTCAATACAGCGGGCTTAGACGGTTCGGATAAAACAGGGTCTGGCCGTCCGGTCAGCCCCTTCAGTCATTCCCAGTTGGGCAGTGGAAAAGTTATTTTTAACCCAAGTCTTTTTGTGGATGCCAGTGATATTCAGGATGCTCTGGAAGGGGGGGCAAACCTGAAAAAACTCATGGCTACATCCAAGAAAACGGAAGACACTAGTGACGACTTCCTTGAAACACTTCATAAAAAGCTGCAAGCCCTTAAAAAGGTTCAGGAAACTGGACAGTCACATCTTGATCCGGAACAGCTGGGTGCGTTGCTGAAGCAACTTCAGAACCTGCATGAGAACGGTGAGCTTAACGAAACTGCCATCAAGCGGGCACTTGGAGGAATGTCAGGGCAGGATCAGTACGAAGCTCTGGGATTGATCATCGAAACTCTCCGGGAGTCGGACAGTGAAGCGTTGGCTAATAATCTGGCCAATACGCCTGTCATAGATCATAACGGACAGTCGGTCACCTTCTCTGAAATACGTAATGGTTTACAGGGCTCGATGAGCCGTGTGGCCGATTTCACGACGCTGGCGGAAGCCATGTCCTACATTCATGAAGAAATGAAAACATCCGGTGGCTTTTATGAAACAGTGCTAGCCGGTATCGACTGGCTTCGTTCAGGGCTGGTGGTTGAAATGGCCATGATGGAGGGCGCCGGGGCAGCATCATCCAGTAGTGATTCAGGTAAAGCGACCGCTCAGGCTGCTGCAAAACTCTATCTTTCGGGGAATACCGATGGCGCGTTATCCGTTATTCACAGAATGTCTGACAAGGATGAGTTGCTGCTGTTACAGGATAAAATCAAGCAGGTGTCATCTAATACTCCGCACCTGGCAACAGTTCAGTCATTGATAGAGAAGCGGCTGACCCTGCTACAGCCAGAGAAAGGCAAGGAGTCTTCGGGACGCTCGGCCAGGAAAGGTTAAAGCCTGATTGTCGATACGTGGAGCACCATTCCAGTTATTTCCACGAAAGGAGCTACGTTAACCCGTCATGGATGCCACACAGTTAATACATATCAGAAAACGGCTGGAAGTCCTGTTTGGCCTCAACACCTTTATCCGCAAGTTTCAGGATGAAGAGCAGGTTGTTGATAAATTCCTGAAGGAATCTGATGCGCTGCCCAAGCCACAGCTGAAGGAAGGTGTAATAGCCCAGGAAGTGCTGAAATTGCTGGACCAGCGCTGGGTGTCTGTGGCTGACACGGAAGTGATTCCGGGAAAAATGGGCGTGCCAGAGGATCTGCTCGCCATTCGTATCTATGTACTCAACCAGGTACTGGAAGCCTACCGAAAGATTCCGGATCAATATTTCAAGGAAAGTGATCACCGCGAAAATGTGCTTGAGGCTGTTCAGGAGGCTCTGGACGACCTGATCGAACAGGAAGAAGCTGAAGAGATGGGTGAAGAGTTCGATGATGAGGATGAAGACGACGATGATCTGGATTTCGATTTCTGACCAGGAGGCGTTATGAAGGATATTGTTGCCAGTGCTGTCGCAGATTTTGCCCGCACCATGGATGTGGATAACCTGAATCTGCCTGATAATGGCGATGCCGTCTGTTTTGCCTTTGACGCTGCCGGTGCCGGACAGTTTTTCATTGAATACGACGATCTGGGTCTTTATCTGTGTCTCGCCAGAGAGGTCCCGGAGTATGATGCGGCCGAGAAGGCTGTCAGCGCATTTCGACTTTGTCATTACAAAAACAGCCGGAAATATGACACCCAGATGGCGATCAAGGATGGCAATCAGATGATTCTATTGGCTTATCTGGCGCAGGAGCAGGTCACTGGACCTGAGGTAGAGGCTGTTTTGCAGCATCTGGTTCAGATGCACGATCGAATTCAGGGCTGAATGCGATTACTGCCGTTTTTTTTATTTCGAATCATGTAGTTCGTCGGATATTTTTTCTGGACGTAAGTCTTATTGACTAAACTTTCTTAATAACAGTAGCCATTAAAAGTCGAGGCAGTAGTTATGACAACCAATATTAATGGCGTTGGCGGCGTTACCGACAAAGGCTTACAGAAGTCCGACGAACAGGATCTTGAACAGCTCAAGGAGCAGGCGGACTCCGAGGATACTGCACAATTCGATGCCTTGATGAATGAAGGCGGTATCAAGAGTGAAAGTGAAACGAATGTGGCAGGCGAACCGGTAGTCTTCAAGGAAGCTCCTGCCAATGCCGGTGACAAGATCCTGAATGCTTTCATGGGCATGAAGGACAATATCGAAACACGGCACAGTGACATCAATAAAATGCTGGGCGGCGAAGGGTTTATGTCAATGAAGGATATGATCAATTCCCAGCGGGCGATCACCAACCTGACCATGACGGAAGACTTGATCGCCAAAATTGTGGGTAAAGCTACTCAGAATATCGATACCCTGATGAAACAGCAGTAAACCAGCAGGGCGACCGGTAAAAACCAAGGACGCTTTTACAGGTACAGAGCGGTGCAAAAATCCAGAATACTAGCCTGCCTGGCATTTATACTGCTGTTGTCGGGATGTGAGGTGAAACTGTATACGGGGCTGACCGAGCGGGAAGGCAATGACATGCTGGCCATCTTGCTGGAAGGCGGTATCAACGCCCGCAAGGAATTGGATAAGGATAAGAACCTGACGCTCTATGTGGGGCAGGATCAGGTGTCACGAGCCATCCGGATGCTCCGGAACAATGGCTTCCCGAAAGATCGTTTCTCGTCTGTCAGTGAAATTTTCCCCAAAGATGGCCTGATTTCGTCGCCTACTGAAGAGCGTGCCCGTTATACCTATGCCATGTCACAGGAGCTGGCTGCCACGTTGTCGATGATTGATGGCGTGCTGACGGCCCGTGTGCATGTCGTGTTGCCTCAGGATTCTGCCGGGATGCCTGAAGATGCTTTCCCGTCGTCTGCCTCCGTATTCATCAAATACACGCCGGAGCTTGAGCTGGGTGGATTTGTCCCCAAGGTCAAAACGCTGGTTGCAAACAGCATCGAAGGATTGAGCCTGGACAAGATTACGGTTTCACTGTTCCCGTCGGCGCGTATTGAGGGTAAACCGACAGAAGTCGTCAGTCCGGAGCTATCGACGTTCCTTTCCATTCGGGTTAGCCCGGAAAGTAAGTCTCGCCTTTACCTGCTGTTAGGCAGCCTCCTGATATTGCTGGTGGGTGTTTCGGCTTTCTGTGGCTGGATCATCTGGCAAAAAATGCAGCGCAAACGTCAGGGCGGCGATGAAGACGATGAGGGCTTCATGGCGCCCGTTGAGCTGGATCGGGAACCGTAACCAGTCATGGGCATGCAGCAGCTGGTGCAGTTACTGGATTTCAATTACGCCCCGGCGGCGTATATCGATGCCAGCTGGTTGCAACCCCTTGACCATGGTGATGTAGCCGCTGCCATGTTGGGTAATCCAGTTGCCCAGCCCTGGATGTCGAAGTTTATTCTGCGCACGTTCAACCTGGCCGATGATGTGGACTTCAACTTTGAAAATGACGTGAAACGAATTGCACTGCTGGAGCGTCCCCAGTTGGCCCAAACAGTTTACCATGCCGGACTGTCGTTAAATTCAGCCATGCTGCGGGGTATTGTTAAACGACAGGAACGCAGTGCCATAGAGGCCTGTATCGGTGCGGATGCCTTTATGTTTGCGATCAAGAAAGCGCCGTACATCGCAGGTGCCTTGCCGAACAACTTTCCCTGCGATTTCCAGATTGACTGGAATAATCCGGATGAAATGAAAAAACACCTGTTCCGTTCCGGCGTGAAACTCTTGGGAACCGTGCTGAAGAAAGAACCTGAATGCTATAAGCGTCGTTTGTTATTCAAGTTTCCCGTGGCCAGTAAAGAATATTTTTATTCGGCCTCTGCCATGCAGAGCAGTGATGAGGTGATCCGCCAGGGCGGCATCATGTTGAAAAAACTGATGAAAGAGTTTTCAGGATGACTATTCGTGTCGTTGGCATAAATCACAATGCCATTCAGTTGCCGCAGGGAACCAAGGTACTCAAGGCTGCGGAATATCAGGCCATTGCCCAGCTGGCATCCATGCTCGATATTGCCAGGGAAAGGGCTGACTCCATCATTGAACAGGCCAGGAAAACCTTTGAGAAGGAAAAACAGCGTGGTTTTGATGAAGGTGTTCTGGAAAGTAAAATCGAGCAGTCTGAACAAATGCTGAAGATGGTAGGTCGCAGTATCAACTACCTGGCGGAAGTGGAAGGTGAAATGGCGGAAATTCTGATGAATGCCGTCAAGAAGATCATTGACGGTTTTGATGATCGGGAGTTGACCGTTGGACTGATACGCAGTGCGCTTCAGCATGTCAGAAATGAACGACAGGTTAGTGTTCGCATTCCACCGGGGCATTATACGTTTGTTAAAGAGCGCATTGCCGAGATTCTCGCGGATTATAAAGGCGTTGGTTTCATTAATCCGGTTTCTGATCCACGACTCGATTCAGGTAGTTGTATTTTGGAAAGTCAGATCGGCGTGGTGGATGCCAGTATTGATATTCAACTTGAAGCCCTGAAACGACGGTTTGAAAGTATTTCGGCAGAAACTATGGGTGCTATTAAGCGTTCTGAAGCCGATATCTGATCTTTGCGTATTCACACCAGTGTGTATTGTTTTTCCTTATTGTTTTTTCTCTCTATTTGTAATCGCCGGGTGAATTAAACTTTTATTACCTCGGCGATTACAATACATTCCTCATCCCGATACTCTCTTTTTTAGGGTTGTTCTATGTAACCCGTCCTCGTTTTAAACAGGGAGTAAAATAGCATGCCAATGAAAAGTGATGCCTTGGAAGGATATGTGTTTTATATCTGTGAAAAGGGTAATAATATCTTTGATCAGGGTAGAGGGTTAGTCCGTAAGGTCTATTCGGATACCTGGGGAACATCGCAATTTAATGATGATGTTGATCTTGGTGTTGTTGCTCTCAACAGTGATGGCGCTACGATTGGTAATGTGAATGTTGTTATCAGGAAACCACAGACACGGTTACCTAGGGAACCTGCGATTAAGTCCCCAATAATAAGCTAATCTCCACTCAGCCTTTGCCGGAGATCAGTCATGGACCAACAGCTCAGCTTTTCTGACGCTGAATTTACTCAAAAGCGTCGCCAGACCCGCAAAGAAATATTCCTTGCCCGTATGGATAAACTGATTCCCTGGCATCGTCTTGAGACAATTATTGAACCTCATTACCCCAAACCCGGTAATGGGCGTAGACCGTACCCGTTATCCACCATGCTCCGGATACACTGCCTTCAACAATGGTACAGCCTCAGTGATCCGGCCATGGAAGATGCCCTTTATGAAATTGCGTCCATGCGATTATTTGCCGGATTATCTCTGGATAAAGCAATTCCTGATCGCACAACCATTATGAACTTTCGACACCTGCTGGAGGCTCACAATCTGGCTCGGGCTATTTTCACGGACGTAAACCAATGGCTGACAGAGTCTGGTATCGTTTTGAAAGAAGGCTCTCTGGTCGATGCCACGATCATCGAAGCTCCGACATCCACAAAGAATCAGACGGGGCAGCGAGATCCCCAAATGCACCAGACCAGAAAGGGTAACCAGTGGTATTTCGGAATGAAGGCGCATATTGGTGTCGATGCCCGTACAGGTTTGACTCATAGTCTGGCGACAACAGCCGCCAATGAACATGACCTTAATCAAGCCAGTAACCTGTTGCACGGTGATGAACAGTTTGTCTTTGCCGATGCCGGCTACAGAGGAGCCGAGAAGCGAAAAGCGCTCAATACAGACGCTGTACAGTGGCATATAGCCGAACAACCAGGCAAGTTAAAGAGACTCAGGAAACACCCTCGAATCAATAAAGTCATTTTGAAAACGGAATACCTGAAAGCCAGCATTCGAGCCAAGGTGGAACATCCCTTCAGAATCATCAAATGCCAGTTTGGATTTATCAAAGCCCGTTATCGGGGACTTCGGAAAAATGATGGCAAACTGGCGATGTTATTCGCTCTGGCAAACATGGTTAGACTGGACCAAATGATCCGGGCACAGGGTTAATGTATCCGAAAGCCGGACAACCGGCTTCAATGGTAAGAAACTGAGTAATTTTCAGGCTGGATAATAGTGAATTAATGACTTTTCATTCACTGTGTTTCTTTAACGTCACTTGCTCGCAGGTTCCCTAGTGAATATTTTTATTATCCAGAACATTGGCTCAATGCCGGTTTTTCTGCGTCCGATACGCTCTGCGAATTGACGGGGTTGTCGGTTGATTCGGAGCTCAGGGGAACGGATCGTGAATATATTATTGCAGGCATTATATCGTTTGCCATCATGGCAGCTATGGATAGGGGGATATCGCTGGTTTCAACCATACAACGAAAACGACTTGTTGATAAACTGGAAAAAAAATACCGGTATCATTTTGTACACAATGCTACCGCCTCATTATATAAGTCGGAAAAGATACCGAATGATAGTTATTGGAAATCTGGTGCTTGTCCGGAAATTTATTATATGAAAACCTCAGATGCAAAGACCTTGGTGGCAACCTTTGATTTGGTACGGTCAATGTCAAAGTCCAAGATTCGTATGGTTAATTTTTCCAGTGTTAATGAAAAGAGTAATCCATCAATTGCCTGTGTGTAAAAATAATAATGAATTTTTCTGAAAGGTGTGGTTATGAATGTTTCTTTTGACTACGATCGTGCATTTTCCAGAAATATTGGTTGGTTCACTCAGGAAGAACAAGCATTATTAAAATACTAACGTGTGGCAATTGCTGGAGCGGGTGGGGTCGGTGGTATTCATATTCTAACCCTGGCCCGCCTTGGTATTAGTCAATTCCATTTGTCAGATTTTGATACGTTTGAACTTGAAAATATGAACCGTCAGGTGGGGGCTGATATGTTGACCCTGGGCAGCAGTAAATTGCAGGTCATGGTTGATCAGCTGAAAAGAATCAATCCGAATGTCGATATAAAACTCTTTCCAGAGGGAATCAACGAAAACAATCTGAATGCTTTTTTGGAGGATGTGGATTGCTATCTCGATGCACTGGATTTTTTTGTGCTTAATATACGACGGTCGCTTTTCAAACAGTGTGCTGAACGAGGTATGTCTGCGACAACAGTTGCACCTTTGGGCATGGGCGCTGCCGTATTGAATTTTCTTCCGGGCCATATGTCATTTGAGGATTATTTCTGTTGTGAAGGCCATTCGGAGCAAGAGCAGTATTTGCGCTTTCTAGTAGGGCTGGCACCGGCGTGTTTACATACCGATTATCTGGTGGATCCAACTACCGTCAATCTGTCGGAAAAACGCGGTCCATCAACATTATTGGTTGCGAAATGGCCGGTGCGCTGGCGGCCTCACAGGTTGTAAAACTCCTGCTGAACCGTGGTGATGTCATTGCGGCTCCACGAGCCTTGCAAATGGATGGCTATACGAGTCAATTAAAAGTCACTTGGCGTCCATGGGGGAACCGAAATCCATTACAACGATTAGCAATCCACTTTGGTAGAAAAGCATTTCTTATGCAGAAAATACCTTCAAAGCTGTTGGATGAACCCGAGACAGTTGCGCAAAGAGTGATTGATCACGCGTATTGGGCACCCAGCGGCGATAACGCCCAACCTTGGCGGTTTGAACTTAAGGGTGATTCTGCATTCACCGTACATATCGCTGATACGAGCAATACGGTTGTTTATGATCTAAATGGGTGGTCGACCCTTTTGGCCATTGGAGGTTTACTGGAAACCATTGAAATTGCTGCAACGCTGTTTACCCATCGGGCAACCATTCATCAGTTGAGGCCTGATAAAACGCGCAGTCCTGTTTTTCATGTCAAACTCATTCCTGATGATACCGCTAAGGAGTCTGAACTTCCCCCGCTTTTGTGGACACCTCATTCCTAATCCAATGAGGTGCTTAAATGACAAGTTACAGACCTGATAAACCAACGCGTCGCTACACCAATGAGTACAAAGTCAGTGCTGTTCGAATGACCTTCAAACCTGGTGTGATGATCAAAGATGTCGCTGCCTACCTAGACATCCATCCGTTTATGTTGTCTCGTTGGCGCAAAGAATATTTTGAGGGCAGTCTTGTGGCCGATGAACGCAAAGTCTCCAGAAATCTTGAGACTATCCCCAGAAAAAAAGAGCTGACTGACAGCGAGCGGATCAAGAAACTCGAGGCCGAGAATGCCGCTCTCAAAAAAGAGGTCGATTTTCTAAAAAAGTGGGAAACGTTTCTCGCGGAACAACGCAGGAAAGATTCGCGTTCATAGGGTTCCACCATCAGCGTTTCGGGATTCGCTTTCTCTGTAAACGTCTGAATGTTACCTGCAGTGGCTTTCATGCTTGGCGAAACCGAAAGCCTTGTCAGCGTAAACTTGATGACCAGTTGCTTTTACAGCGCATCCAGTCTGTCTTTGATAAAAGCAAGGGACGCTATGGAAGCCCGCGCATCTTCAAGGTGCTTCGTAACCAGGGGATAAGTGTTGGCAGAAAACGCGTAGAGCGCTTGATGCGAGAAGCTCAACTGAAAGGCCGTGTGGCTCGCATTTATCGCAGAAAGCCTCTGCCACAACGAGCTTGTGACCCTGTGCCTAACATTCGCAAAGATCTCCCCAAGCCAACGGCGATTAACCAGCACTGGACGTCGGATGTGACCTATATAAAACTACAAGGACGATGGATGTTCCTGGCTGTCGTGCTGGATCTGTATTCACGGAAAGTCGTTGGATGGTCGCTAAAAAACAACCGGACAGCGGCTTTAACCAAAGCTGCCCTGTTGATGGCCATCAGAAATCGACGCCCTCCGAAAGGGCTTGTTTTTCACTCAGACCAAGGCATCGAATTCCGAGCCACAGAGCTTCATAACGTACATAAACGCTATGGGTTCATACCCAGTATGAATCGCGCCTACCGATGCACTGACAACGCGGAGATGGAATCATTTTTTCATTCATTGAAAGGTGAGTTGATTACTGGAACCACATTCCGCAGTGTTCACCACCTACGTGATTCATTAGCTGGATATATACAGCATTTTTATAACCGTGCTCGACTGCACTCAAGCCTTAATTATCAATCTCCGGTAGAATACGAGGCGGCAGCTTAGCTGTAGAAGGGTGTCCATTTTATCGGGGGAAGATCAGTCTCCTCTCGCGCCTTACATTAAGCACCGTACCGTTCAACGACGCAGCATGGGTACGCGACCATTGAGTGCATATGAAAAGTCGGTGATGGAGCGTGCTTTACTCGAAGGGGGTTGAAGTCATATGGCTGGAGTCTCAGCCACAAAAAAATAAAGTGGCAAGATTGCTGTTTGCTAATGGCAAAACCCGGCTGACCATGAAAGAAGCCTACCCGACACACAGGGACGTTATTGATTGGGAAAACCCCGTTAAAAGTCCCGATAAAATTCCTGTTAAAGCGGTTGGGCTCGATCAACTAACGACAACAGTCTTCAAGTGGACAATGGCCAGTTGGCGAAGAGTGAAATTCATGAATTATTTTTGGCCGGTACCTGGTTGCCACGCATTCAGCTGGACTGGTTGCCAGCAAAGAATAGCTCGGCGCATTTTGCTTTGGTTGCCACAAAAATTCCTGAAAACCACAATGATTACATATCAGCATGTCAGGCTATGCAACGTTTATGGTTAACGGCATCAAAACTGAATTTGGGTTTTCAGCCAGAACAGACTCCAGTCATATTCAATCGTTATCTCAACTTATCTATAAAGTTTACGGACAGTACACATGTTTTGAATCATGCCAGAAAGGTAAAGCACCAATTTGATCAATTGTTCAGTGAGAAAGCTGAACGGGTGGTATTTATGGGGCGTTTGGGGCGCAGCAAAATTCCCGTTTCTCGTTCTATAAGAAAAAACTGGACAGAGTTATTGGTTGAACCTGTAACGCAATAGTTCTTTGTGCTTTGACAGTAACAGGCAATAAAAAAGGGTACTTGCAGTACCCTTTTTTATGCAGTTTTTGCCGCTGTTACGTTACATCAAATTCACAATACGCGGTGTGATAAGAAATAACCGGACGGTTTTAACGTAGGTATCGGACTTGGAACGGAACATGGCGCCGACAAGCGGAATATCGCCCAGTACGGGTACCTTGCTGACGCTTTGGTTATTGGATTCGTAATAGTAACCACCAATCAACAGACTTTCATTTTCGTCAATGACTGCCTGAGTGCTGATGGTGCTGTTCTTAATAGTGGGCAGTTCTTTGACATTCTCTTTGGTGTCACCCCGAGCGCCATCCTGAATGTTTACACTGAGGTGAATCTTACGACCGGTGACTTCTTCCACTATCCGTGGGGTTACCTTGAGCACTGAGCCGTAGGTGACGGGGAATAGCTGGGCATCTTCGGTGCTGGCCACTTCAACATAGAATGTCTGACTGTTGTCCAGTACCGCTTCCATATTGTCCAGCGTCAGGACAGAGGGACGGGCCAGAACCTTGGCCTTACCTTCAGATGACAACAGGTTGACCTGGGTAAACAGTCGTCCACTGGTGTTCTGGATAATGGTACTGAAGGTGTCGCTGACATTGGTATCGCTGCTGAATGGATTGAACTCAATAAAATCACTGCCGCTGCTGTTGAGATCCAGTTTCCAGTTCACCCCGAGGCGATCGAGGCTGTCTGTGTTGATATCAATAATGGACACGTTGATTTCAACCTGGGCGAGCGGTTTGTCGAGCGTATTGATCAGGCTGGCATACATCGCCATTTTGGTGGTGAGGTCATGCACGATGACAGCATTCAAACGACGATCGGCGTTGATATAGACATTCTCTGCTTTCACGCTCGGGTTGGGATCCGACGATTGCTGTGCACTGCTTCCGGCAGGCGTGGCTTTCTGCACGCTCTGCATGGACTGGTGGGTGACACCGCCACTCATTGAAATACCACCACCCTGAACAATCTCACGAAGAATGCTGGCAACACCCGGAATCGTGACCTGCTGACTTCTGAAGTTAAAGTTACGGTCATCGGCCCAGGCGTATTTCAGGGGAAATACCTTGACGGTCATCTGGCTTTTTTGCCGGGTGCCAGCCTTGGAATCAAGGAGTGATGCGGTTTGTGTGACCAGTTCCATATACCGGGGCGGACCTGATAGATAGATGATTCCTTCGGCCGGCTTGGCGCGCCAATAGAAACGGTTATCCCATATACCGATGTCGATCAGCGTCTGACGGAATTCCTCAGCACTCATGTACTGCAGGCTGATAATTTCTTTTTCAATTTCCTGACTGTTGTAGATGTAAAGGGTATTACCATCGAAGTACCAGATCAGGTTATTGATGTGGGCCATTTTGTCGAGGAATTCGACCGGGGTCAGTGGTCCGAAACGACCGTTGACGACACCTTCGACAAATTCGCTGAGTACAATCGGAATACCATAGTTACTGGCGAAGTTGCGCAGCACATCGGCGACGGGTTCTCCATTACCGAAATAGGCGTAGGGTTTGGTAGTGTTGAAAGCTTGCCGTTGTTGTGAGGGACGCGGCTCATTTATGTTCGTTTGGTTTGCATTCGCTTGATTGGCCGGATAAGGGGCGGAACTGTTCCGAGGTAGCGGTGGCGACGTGGTGACCTGATTCTGGTTGATTTCAGACTGGTAGAAGCGGTTATCCATCGGAATGCCTGCTGCGGCGTCCTTTCCGGCAGCCGGTGCTTCTTCCGGCAGGAGTAACTCTTCAGGGTATTCATTGCCTGGCATGTAGATGATCTGGCCGACCATGACTTCGTCGGGATCACTGATGCTGTTGTGATGGGACAGGAGGGCGACCGGGTAGCCATACATCTGGGCAATCTGGGAAAGGGACTCCCCAGGCTGGACGATATGCTTCTGAGTGTGGTTGGCTGAGGAATAACCGTTGTCGTACCCATAGCCCTGCTGTGCCAGGCTCACTGGCGACAGGTTGAACATGAGTATCGAACCGGCGAGTGACAGTGCCGTCACAATTCGCATTGCTTTAACGCCTCCTTGCTGAAGTCTGGCCAAAACTCCAACAGAACCCCGCCGCTAAGGTCTGAGCACAGGATACTGCCTCATTCCGTTGATCATGTCCGTATGACAGGTGTTAAAAAGAATCGGGCAACTTTAGTACGGTTTTATAATAAAAAACGACTTCAATATCACAAGTTTATACAACGAATAGCCAGTCTGCACAATTAACTGTCATTTGGCGGGATGGTTGATGGCTTATGAGGTTTACGCGCCAGATTGTTGATCGCAAATAGCAAAAAAACCGGATTTCACCGGTTCCAGGTAGTGGGGATTTCCACTGGGCTTCTAAACTTTTAAGAAGGCATAACAGCCCTTTTCATGTATGGATGCAGGACGACGCTACGGATGGCAATGAATCTGGACATCAACCGCGGTCTGACCGGAATCAGCTACCTGACGGATACGTCTGAACTGCCTGAGCTTGGCGCTTCCCGAAAAACCACCGTTTCCACCGCCAACAGTTATTCCGTTGCCGATAACGTGGGTGATGCCCTGGGCTATGACAACCAGGATAAAAAGCTCGCTGACTTTGCCCGTAATGCGGTGAGGCATCAGTACAACGTGTCTGAACATAAGGACAACCTGAAGGCGACGAAAGAATTCATTACCGATGTCATGAACAGTGATATCCCTGACGATGACAAGGCTGTGCTCAAGACCATGCTGACGGAAATCGAACAGGATGAACTGCTTTTCCAGGATGCACAGATGCGCGGTCTTGTGCTGATCGCGGTGTAAATCATGGCAACAGAGATTGATCAGGGGAAGATCGACTGGCTGTTGACCCAGGCCTACACCAAGATGCGTCACCGACAGTACAAAAGCAGCCTGGCCTTGCTCAAGGGATTGTGTGTTCTGGCGCCGGATCATCCCGAAGTTTACCGCATGTTGTCCTATACCCTCCTGCAGGCGGACCAGCCTGAAGAATGCCTGCAGATGGTCGATAAGTACCTGCAATATCTGCCTTCAGCCGCGGACGATGAAGAGATCCGCTGGATAGAGGCCAGAGCCAGGTTGCGGCTGGATAAAACTGCGAACGGAGCCCAGCAAGGCGAAACATCCGATTAACCGCCGTAGTCGACCGGCAGGGGACCATGAGCAGCCTCAGGATCAATTCAATTCTACAGGGTATAGGCGCCCGCAAGGATGTGATGCTGGCGATTCTGCTGGTATCCATTATCGTTCTGATTATCCTGCCTGTGCCGACGGTGCTGGTGGATGTGCTGATCGCCACCAATATGGGTATCTCCGCCATTCTGCTGATGACGGCGATTTACCTGAAGTCTCCGCTTGAGTTTTCGACCTTCCCATCGGTTTTGCTTGTTACAACGCTGTTCCGATTGGCGTTGTCCATTACCACCACCCGTCTGATTTTGCTGCAGGCAGATGCCGGCCAGATTGTATACACCTTCGGTAATTTCGTGGTGGGAGGGAACCTCATCGTCGGGATGGTTATCTTCCTGATCATTACCATTGTCCAGTTCCTGGTTATCACCAAGGGGTCTGAACGGGTGGCGGAAGTCAGCGCCCGTTTCTCTCTCGATGGCATGCCCGGCAAGCAGATGAGTATCGACGCTGACATGCGTGCCGGTTCCATCGATATGGATGAAGCCCAGGCTCGCCGTGGCAGGGTAGAGAAAGAATCTCAGCTTTACGGCTCCATGGATGGTGCCATGAAGTTCGTAAAGGGTGACGCCATTGCCGGCCTGATCATTATCTTTATTAACATCGGTGCGGGCGTCAGTATCGGTGTATTCCAGATGGGCATGACCTCCGGTGAAGCCCTGCAACTCTTCTCCATCCTGACCATCGGTGATGGCCTGATCGCACAGATTCCAGCACTGCTGATCTCGATAACGGCCGGTATTATCGTGACCCGGGTAGCCAATGAAGATGCCACGGATTTGGGTAACGAGATCGGCAGTCAGCTGATGAACAAACCCAAGGCCTTGCTGGTAGGCGGCGGCTTACTGTTGGGTTTTGCTACGGTTCCCGGTTTTCCTACGCTGACGTTTTTGCTCCTTGCGGCACTGGTGGGTGGTGGCGGATTTATGAAACTGCGCAAGTTGCGCCGTGAAGAGCTACATGAAGATGAGGGCGGTATTCCCGCAATGGCTGCGGCGGCGGATGGCAAGCCTGATAAGAAGCAGCGTCTGGACAAGCAGGAAGAATTCTCCCAAACCCTGCCTCTGATCATAGATGTGCCGACGTCGTTGCAGAATCGCCTCAATACGTCAGAGCTCAACGAGGAACTGCTGAAGGTCAGGAAAGCGCTTTATATGGATCTTGGCGTACCATTCCCGGGTATTCACCTTCGCTTTAATGATGCGATTGAAGATGAACATTACAAGATTCTGCTCAATGAAGTACCGGTCGCCAACGGCCACTTCCGGCAGGGCTTTGTGTTTGCCCGTGAACAGGCCGAACATCTGGATATGCTCAAAATTCCTTATGAAATGGGTGAACCGTTTATTCCATTACTGGATAGTCTCTGGGTACCTGAATCTAAAATAGACGCGCTGGATAACGCTGGCGTTAATTACATGAGTGATTCGAAGATCCTCACCCATCATCTGGCCTTCGTCCTCAAAAAGTATGCGGAAGACTTTATTGGAATTCAGGAAACCCGCTACCTGCTGGAAAAAATGGAAGACACCTTTGGTGAATTGATCAAGGAAGTGCAGCGTCTCATCCCGGTCAATAAGATCGCGGAAATCTTCCAGCGACTGGTTTCCGAGGATATATCCATCCGAAATCTTCGAACCATCCTGCAATCGCTGGTGGTCTGGGGGCATAAGGAAAAAGAAGTGGTGCAGTTGACGGAGTATGTCCGGGGCAGCCTGAAGCGTTATATCAGCTTCAAGTACAGTAATGGGCAGAACATTCTGCCCGTCTATCTGCTGGATCAGGATCTGGAAGATACTATTCGCAGCGGTATCCGGCAGACATCAGCCGGTGCCTACCTGGCCCTCGATCCAACGGTGACAGCGCGCTTTGTAGAAGTCGTGAAGCAGACCATTGGTCGTATCGGTCATTTGGATAACAAGCCGGTGTTGATCACATCCATGGATATCCGCCGTTATGTAAGAAAGTTGCTGGAAGCGGAAGTCTATGAACTGGCGGTTCTTTCACATCAGGAGTTGACGGAAGAAGTCACGGTTCAACCGCTGGGCAGAATATCGCTGACCTGATCTGACGGTTCGTAAGAAAGGTGGTAGGGATAATTACCCGACAGCGACCACTTCAGTGAATGGTAGGGTAATCATCCTCATCCAGACGGGCATAGACATACTGGTCGTAGTATTTACCATTCTTGCAGATGTTTTTACGCAATACCCCTTCCAGCTGAAAGCCACATTTAACCAGCACTTTCTGGGAACCGATGTTGTATTCAATAACATCCGCGAACAGGCGCTTGATGCCACGCTTTTTGAATGCATATTCCGCCACACTGTTAACCGCTTTGGTGACGATGCCTTGTCCCCAGTATTCCTCACTGATCCAGAAACTGATCTCGGCGCTGTTCCGGTGAACATCGCCTTGCATCAAGAAACCAATCTCCCCGATAGCCTCTTTCTTGGTAGCAATGGCAAAGCGGCTCTCTGTTTCATGCTCTTTGGCGTGCTGAATCCAGTGACGGGCATGCTCGATGGTGTAGGGCACAGGGAAACTTTCGCGCTGGTTGACCGCTATGTTGGGATTGTCCCCGTGCTTGGCCAGTCCGGAGGCATCGCCATAGAGCAGACTGCGGAGTGAGACGTCGTCGGTGAGCTGGATGTCCATACAGCTGATACCCCCTGGATACAAAATCGTTATCAAGGGGGTTATCGGCCACAGGCTGGCTCAGTTTATGTGAAAAAATCTGTTGGATGGGCAATTTTTATGGTGGGTTAACTTGTCTGTAACCTGCTGAAAAATATACAAATCAAACAAATTGCTCGTCATTGCCGTAGTTGTCGGATCAATGATGATTTTGCTGACATACAGCAATAAAAAAAGAAGCGCTTGAGGTACAACCGTCTTGCGGTCTGCGCCCTTTAGCGGAATAAGCAGACAGAAAACAAGGCGACTCCGGGGAGAGTCGCTTTTTCGATTCTAGAGTGAACAGAATGACAATCGAACAACTGGTGAATGAGTGGCGTCACCCTATTCACAACAATCCGGAAATTGACTTCGATGAAATACCGGTTTCGGAAATGGTCGCTGACAAGACCAGCGTTGTTGGTCTTCATGAGAGAACGGCCATTTTTGTAGCGGAATTTACCGCCAACGGAACGGGCAGTGTCATTCCGCCGGTGGTAGAGATTAAGGGCGAAACCCATGGTTTTACTGAAAAAGCCCTTCCCGCAATCGAAACTGCCACGGAGCGTGGTGTCGCTGAGCAGGGTCATTCTGCCACTGTCTCCTTGCACATTCCTCATTATGACTTCAATGACAACACATTGATGAAAGGTGGGAACGACTGGAAGTTCCTTTGAGGATCAACTGTCCGTCATTTGATTCTAATGACCTGTTTTGACTGTTAACGAACAGAGATTTCCATCGTATGGCCACCTTGGGTTCAGGGTGGCCTTTCATTGTCTTCGTGGTTTGACATGGCCTGCTCCGGGCCGGATTGGATGAGTCTATATCATGAGTATCTGGATAAAAGCGTTAACATCGTTACTCCTGCTGACGGGGGCGGGGCTGGCGCAGGCTGCGGGCGGTAGTGGTGCAGTGCTTGGCGCCACAGGGGAACCGTTGGCGTATTTGTGTATTGCCGTATTTGTCGTGGCCTATATCGCCGTCATTGGTGAAGAAGTCTTGCACCTTCGGAAGTCCAAGCCTGTGATTATGGCGGCAGGGATCATCTGGGCACTGATCGCTGTCATCGCACAGGATTATGGTGTCAGTAAGGAAGAGGTCCATGCCGCCTTGATTCATGTATTGGTGGAATACAGCGCCCTGTTCCTGTTCCTTCTGGTAGCGATGACCTATATCAACACCATGGAAGAGCGGCAGGTGTTTGCCGCATTACGCGCAAAACTGATACAACGGGGGTTGAGCTTCCGGCAGCTGTTCTGGGTAACCGGCGGGCTGGCATTCTGTATCTCCCCGGTAGCGGATAACCTGACCACCGCGTTGCTGATGGGCTCGGTCATTATGGCTGTGGGCGCTGGCAATAGTCGCTTTATCACCATGGCGATGATTAATGTCGTGGTAGCGGCTAACGCGGGTGGTGCATTCAGTCCGTTCGGTGATATCACTACTCTGATGGTCTGGCAGGCCGGCAAGGTCGATTTCTTCGGTTTCTTCGCACTGTTCCTCCCGTCGCTGACAACATTCCTGGTGCCAGCGTTGATCATGAGTCTGTTCATACCGGCAGAAAAGCCGGTCAGTGTGGACGACAATACGGGCATCAAGCAGGGCGGATTGGTGATCTGTGGCCTATTTATGCTGACGATCATCCTGGCGGTGAGCTTTGAGAAACTGCTTGGGTTACCGCCCTTCATGGGTATGATGACCGGTATGTCATTACTGATGTTTTATACCTGGATGCTGAAGAACGGCCACCGGTTATGGGGAAAGAGAGTCGCCAAAGATGCGATACGGGGCGAACTGGATTTCTTCCTGAAAGTCGCCAGGGCGGAATGGGATACCCTGTTGTTCTTCTTCGGTATCCTTTTCTCAGTGGGCGGCTTGGGATACTTGGGCTACCTGGAGCTTGCGTCCGCTACCATGTATACCGATCTGGGCCCTTCGGTGACGAATATCCTGGCGGGTGTGGTCTCTGCTGTGGTGGATAACATCCCGGTTATGTTCGCCATTATCAGCATGAGTCCGGAAATGGGTGAATTCCAATGGTTACTGGTCACTTTGACGGCAGGTGTTGGCGGCAGCATGTTGTCGATTGGCTCTGCTGCCGGCGTGGCCTTGATGGGGGCGGCCAAGGGCAACTATACCTTCATGGGGCATCTGCGTTGGTCGTGGGCAATTGCCCTTGGTTACGCAGCCAGTATTGGCGTGCATTTCCTGGTGAATGGTTAAGTGGGGTTTATAGACAATATAGATGCCTGAAACTCTGGCATAAGGAAGCATTGCCTGATTAGTTCATTATCAGGCAATGCAGCTCATTTTCTAGAACCCGTTTACCGACTCTATTTCTTCTTTACCGTCGGTTTCCAGACGCTCATAAATCCCACCAAGAATATCCCACTTATGTTTCACCCACTCAGGTGCGAGAAGATATTGATGGGCTCCAGAACCGGTCAGACGGTGGAAGAGCAGCTCTCTTGGCGCAGTCTTGATGATTTCTACCACCGTATTAACGTAATCGTCCATGGTCAGCTCTGGTACCAGACCTTGCTTCCACTCCCGGGCCAATTGTGTGCCTTTGACGATATGAAGGGGGTGAATCTTGATGGCTTTTACGCCCAGATCCAGCACACGCTGGTAACTGGTCAGGGTGTCTTTTGCGGTTTCCCCCGGAATACCCATGATCAGGTGGGTGCACAGGTTCAGGCCGAATTGATGAACCCGCTTTACGGCATCCTCGTAATCGGCAAATGTATGACCACGGTTGATGCGCTCCAGTGAAGTATCAAAGCTGGATTGCAGGCCGAGTTCCAGCCAGATTTCGTGGCCCTGTTGTTGATAGTCTGCCAGAAGGGACAGCACAGGATCAGGCACGCAATCGGGACGGGTGCCGATGGCCAGACCGATAATCTCGTCAGCTGCCAGCGCTTCATCATAGAGCGCTTTCAGGCGTTCAATCTCGCCGTAGGTGTTCGAATAGGACTGGAAATAGGCGATGAAGCGGCGCGCCTTTCGTACTTGTTCAACCCGTGTTCTTGCAGCATTCAATTGTGCTGTCACAGAACCCGCTTTGGTCGAAGCCGGGCTGAACGAGTTGTTGTTACAGAAACTGCAGCCGCCAAAGCCTTTGGTGCCGTCACGGTTGGGGCAGGTAAAGTCGGCGTTGACGGACAGTTTGTGAATCGGCTCTCCGTATTTTTGCCGGAGGTAATTGCCAAAGGTGTTGACGTAACGGGTCAGATCCATATGCGTGATGACGGGTTGTCAGAAACCTGTCGTTTGGCCTCTGCAGTGATTGGAAAGGGGAAGGTTGGGTTACTGGCACAATACGTGATCAGCGTACCAGCCACTATCCGTGTTTTTGCTGATCAGTCTCTGGGAAGTTCTATGAGATGGATGCCGGCCTGTGGCCGGCTCTGGCGAGAAAGCGGGTGCTTACTGATATTTGCGCATCTTTTCGAGGACATCTTTGACGATGCGGCGGGCATTGGCCTCGGTGGCCTTGCTGTTCTTGTTGTCTGACTGGCTTTTGCTGTCGATGATGCGGGTTGCCAGCTTGCGGGCCACGGACGCAACCAGTTCATCCATGAACGCTTCGTCGAACCAGGGCATGTCGCTGAACTGGATCTGGACCAGCTGTGTTTCCTTCTTTTTCTTGCCCTGCTCAGAGAAATGGATAGCAAAATCCCCGTTATCGGACGCGCTCTGACTGATGGTCAAAGTAAACTGTTCGCCGCTCATGACTATCCATCTCCAGACTGTTATACCCTGATTGTCGGCAGGGGCATGAGCGGCTTTACGGTCTTATTACATGCAATGTTGCCTTTGCATGCCAGACCGGTATTTTTCTGTTCGGGATGCCATTTACCTGCCAGCGGCGAGGTTCAGACTGTGTCTTGCGGTATTTCAGTTTTGCACATTTTCCCAATCAGTTCGGGGGGGAGTTGTCATGATTACTGATATCCAGATGCGGTCGCTGGTTCAGCGGATTGCCCATCATGCCACCATGGCGGTGCTGCACGGAAGAATGCCAAAGGATCAGGCGATTGATAATGCGATCCTCTCCACGCTGGAACGGGTGGAAGATGAGAAAACCCACGCAGAGCATTACCTGTTTTCAAGTACAACAGGCAGCCTGGCGCTGGACCTGAGCGATATGCAACGGCTTGAAATGGATGCGGACAGAGCGTTTCTCCAGGAGGTCCAGACTGAAGATCGCAAGGATGTCATTCATGGCGTGCTGGTTGTGGCCGTATTGGCTGTCATTGCGGCTTTGACCTGGTAATTCCCCGCGGAGTCAGAGTCTGCCGCTGACTCCGCTGCACACAAGTGATTATTGCTTAAGGTATAAATGCCGGGTATAGACCTGATCCTGCGGGCTTGAATAGTAGTTGCCCACCCGGGGTGATACCAGGCGTGCTGTCACATAGTGATACAGGGGAATCACCGGCATCTCCTGATTCAGAATCCCTTCCAGTTTTTCGTAGATTTTTTCTCGCTTGTGAATATCCAGCGTAGTCAGCGCCGTTGCCATTAACCGATCATATTCGGGATGATGGAATCGGGCTTTATTGCTGCCGTGATCACTGACAAAAATCGACAGCATACTGGAGGTTTCATCAAAATCTGCAATCCAGCTGGCACGCGCCAGGTCAAATTGCCCCAGTTTGATGGATTCAATAGCTGCTTTCCATTCCTGGTTGACCAACTCTACATCGGCGCCTAATGCCTGTTTCCACATCTGTGCGATAGCAATAGCAATTTTTTTGCGTGACTCGCTCGTGTTATAGAGGATGCTCACTTTCAAGGGATTCGCAGACGAATAGCCTGCCTTTCGATAAAACTCCCGGGCCGCGGCCAGCCGCTCTTCCTGTGACATCAACTGGTAATCCGGTGTGTATTCCGGCATAGACGTGGTGTAAGACGGCGTGAAGGTATAAGCCGGTATCTGCCCTTCGCCCAGCACTTTTTCCGTCAATGCCTGCCGGTCAACGGCATAGGATAGCGCCTTGCGGAGATTGATGTCCTTGAACGCACCCTTGCGGGTATTAAAGGCGTAATACTCTGTGCCCAGCAGGCGGGACAGGTGAATCTCTGAGGCCTGTTTTTTCCTGATATGGGCATAGTAATTGGCAGGGAGGCCACTGGTAATGTCGAGTTCGCCAGCCTGGTAGCGATGATATTCGGCAGAAGGGGACGTCAGCGGCAGATAGGAAACGGTTGAAACTTTCAAATGCTTGTAAGATGGGTGGCGCTTATTCGCCGTCAGTTCGATATGTTCATTGACGACCCAGTCTGTCAGGGTATAAGTCCCATTGCTGACGAAATTGTTTTTGTCGATCCAGTTATCACCATGTTGCTTGACGATTTTCTGAGGCACAGGAAATAGCACCGGGTGGGTCAGTGTTTCCAGAAACCAGGCCAAGGGGCGATCCAGCGTCACTTCAAACGTGTCTGGAGACAGGGCGGCGACGCCCAGGTGCGAAGGCGGGAGTTCCCCCCGAATAATGGCGCTCGCATGGGTGATGCCCAGCATTTCGAGGTACCAGGCATAAGGGGAGGCTGTTTTGGGATCCACGGCCCGCTGCCAGGCATAAACAAAGTCTTCCGCGGTGACCGGGGTGCCGTTTGACCATTCACTGTTTCGTAGATGAAAGGTCCAAACACGGCCATTTTGGCTAACCTCCCAGCGGGAAGCCTGCGCGGGCATAATATCCCAGCTTCTGTCACGGGTCACCAGGCCATCAAACAGGTCATTGGCAATGTTGATGGCTGGCAGACTGTGTATCTGTTGCGGGTCAAGCGATTCAGGTTCTGCTGCATTGCCCCGAACCAGCTGGCTGCCCGAGAGCTTGGCAAATACGCTACCGACGCTGGCCAGAGTGACAGCAATGCAGAGCAGTAGAAGACAAAGCAACTTGCGAAGTGAATGGCCGTGTGACATGCCTGTGTTTCCCCTTACTGTGATCGCTTAACAGGTTTTAACTATCGTCTTTTTTATGCGGATTGTGGATAACGAGGCGAAGCCTGGTTCACGGATCCGACTGGCTGACAACTATCCTTATAGGAACGGCAGATAAATATACACGTGCTTTTCCTATGGTCTTTAAGCAGTTTATTAACCTTTAAAAATACTGCTCACACGCCAAAGCACAAGGGAAAAGAACGGATTGTTTTGTGAATCAGGAGGGAGGGGCAATGACGCAGGTAAATAATAATGGTCCGATAGGGCCGATTGATCCCTCCGGACAACCGGGATCGACCGGGAAACCCTCCGGCCAGGTCGATCAGACAGAGGCGGATGCCTTCGCCAATATGATGGACGGCGATGACACCGCTGATGCGACCCAAGCGGGTGAGGGCACAGAAGAAACCACGCGGGAAGAATTCGAAGAGCTCTTTCGCCGTAATTCTTTCCAGCAGTTCATGGAACAGTCCAAGAAGCTGGTGGATGAAGCGAAAAAGAACAGTGAGGGTTAATCAGATTTCTTCGCGATCCACCGGTTGTGCCTTGCCATTTTCATCAATGGCCACATAGGTAAAGATCCCTTCCGTCACTTTGGCCCGGGTCTGGTTATAGGGCATGCCCATGGTCCAGACTTCGATGCGAATCCGCATTGAGGTTCTTCCCACTTTCAAAATATCGGTATAACAGCAGACGATCTCACCGACCCGAACGGCCTGGTGGAAACTCATGGATTCAATGGCCACGGTCGCAATCCGGCTATGACTGCATCCCTTGGCGGCCAGACCACCCGCGATATCCATCTGGGACAGCAACCAGCCGCCGAAGATGTCGCCATTGGGGTTGGTGTCAGCCGGCATGGCCAGGGTGCGCAGGGAAAGTTCGCCTCGAGGTTCGGTCATGGTGGAGCTCCGGATTCGGTGTGAGGCGGGGAATCCTAATCACTGGCTGCCGGGTGAACAATGGTGATGTATGCGTACCTGAAAAAGACCAGCCCGAAAAAACACCAGGCTTTCCTGCAGAAATGAGACCGATGTCGCTGTCTTTAGCCGCTGTTGGTGGAAAAATAACTGTCGGTTTGAAGCATAAACCGGAATAAGGAATGGCTGCTGCAATGTAATCGCCAGGAGACACGGGTATGGCCAATGCTGAATTAAAAGCACCGATATCTTCAGCCAATGTTGTCAGCATTATGGGAAAGTCGGCCGTTGTCGATGAGAGTCGATTCGAGTATCTGCTGCAGCAGGCCCATAGTATCGGACATTACCGTGATATGCCGGCAAAGGCTGATGACATGGTATGGAGAGTCGCCACACTATTTGATGTGGTGCTGGCCGAACCTGCCATGTCACTGTCGGTGAGAACCTTGCTGGAACAGCTGCAGATCCCTCTGCTCAAGGCCGCGATGATTGATGGCGTGGCATTTTCCAGGGAATCTCACCCTGCCAGAAAGCTGCTCAATGAACTGGGCAGGGCTGGGATACAGTGCCGGGGCGATATTGCTGCGCCTGATCCCCTTCATCGTTTGGTCGAAAAGGCGGTTGCTGCAATACAGGATCAGTTCGTGATCGATACCAGTGTCTTTGAACAGATATTGATAGATTTCAACACCTGTTTCACTCTTGAACAGCAGCGTCAACAGCGCCTGCTGCGACGGCAGCAACAAACGACTGAGGCGCAACAGCGAGCGGATTCTGCAAAGGAACTGATTCGTGAACATCTGGATACAGTTCTGAATGGTTTTCTGCTGCCCGAGCATGTGCTCGATTTCATGCATGACATCTGGGGGCATTACCTGTTCATTGTCTACCTGAAAGAGGGGGAGGACAGTGATGCCTGGCAGCGAGGGCTTAAAACACTCGACTATCTCATCGCCACACTGCGACTGACTCAGCAGGAACGTCGTGAAAAGGTGCTGCCCAAGCTGTTTGCTGTGATTCGTCAGTCACTGGACAGTATTGGTTTTGATAAGTGCGCCATTGATGAGCAGCTTCATAGGCTGACAAGGTTTTATAAAGAACAACCAAATATCGCTGTGACCAAAGCAATTCAGGAATTTGAAAGGGATAAATGTAAGGAAATTCCCAGTATTTCTGCTGAGCCCAAAGCAGCATCGGACAAACAGATCTCTATTGAACGCACCATTGATACGCGTAAACAGCGGATGCAGGTGGGTAAGCAGGTTGATCAGTTCAAACCCGGCTTGTGGGTGACACTCCTTGAGCGTGATGGTGTACAAATCAGGGCAAAGTTATCTGCCGTTTTGCGCAGTGATGACCGATATATTTTTGTGAATCAGAAGGGGGATAGGGTAAAGGAGCTCTCCCGTTCGGAATTGGTTCGTGCGATCTGTTCAAGGTTTGTACAGATCATGGAGGCAGGGACATAAATAGAGCCCCCATGGCTGGTCATAAGGTTGCTGACCCCTGCCAGGCGAATTCACATCCCTCCAAATAGCATCAAGCGCTTTACGCGGATGGCTTGTTTCCATAAGCCAATGAGTCAACCGCTCCCTGTCCACTATGTACACCACCTTCGGTAACCGATGATGGTTTGCTGCGAATCAGGTAGCCCGCATAACCCATCTCACTGGTGAGAGAGTGGCCATTCAGGTGGAGGGTGAGCATGCCAATTTCACTGATCAGGTCATCGACGGTGGTTGCTTCACCTCGACGAACCACCAGTGCCGGCCGTGAGCGATGTCTTGGGTGTAGCCGTCGCATCAGTGACCAGGCGGAATAGTCTTCAGCCTTCAGACTTTTCAGTTTGGGTAAAATCCCGTCGTCAAAGACACAGTGGCCACCGCCTTCTCCCTGGTTTTTCAGTACCCAGTCATGGGGGTTTTCATGTTCAAACCAGGCTATCGCTTCATGATCAACCGGACGCATTTCTCCCAGGAACGGTTTTATCCGGGTGGCTTCATCGTCGGTCAGGCCGAACGCCACTAACTGTTCAACTGTCATGGAAGAAAGCAGCATCTGTACCCGTTTACTGGTTGCCAGCTGTTGGCTGACGGTGGCATTGATTGCCACTCGGTGTTGCTCAATCATCACCCGGGTTTTCCCCAGCGCTTCACAGCAGCGGGCTTCGTCTACATCGTGGGCCACATAGTCACAGTACTGATAGCCGGCCCGGAGATAAATGGCATCGACACCGCCCAAGCCATTCAGCAGCAGCCGTTGGTTTTCACCCGACGAAAGCTGGTCATACAGTTGCCGGAAGGTTCTGCGCACCGTTTTGACGCCTTCCTGTTGAATTGCCTCTTCCAGCAGGTGCTGGTCATAGACATTATCTTCATCTGGCTGAACCACCATGATGAACAGGGGTTGCCCCGTCTCTCCTGATTGCGCCCGAACCGTTTTTGCTGCACCGGCAATGCCTTTGGCGAGATGTTCAATGCAATGGTTAGGCACCAGTTCCTGTGACGCGTCTTCTGACCAGTGCTGAAAAATAGATGGCCACTGATAGCCAAGATAATGATGCAATTCATGGGCGCGTTGACCAAAAGGCCCCATACCTGCGGCAATGCCGTTAAACTCGATCAACTGTGGTCCCCGCTCTGCATCGTCCATAAAATCTGTTCGCATAAGCAGCATGGGAATGCGCTCAGCTGGGATGGGGCCTTGATGGATAGCCTGATGCAGCGCCAGCAGGCTGGCAAAGAAAGGGTCAGCATTGCAAAGCGGTGTGATCGCCTCTCTGAGAAAATCATGATTTTCGGAGACGCCGTGAATCAGTTTGCCCATCAGTGGCACAATGGCTTTCAGTAACTCGAACCGTTCTCGCTGTATCATGGTTGGCGCAAAGCTGAAAGCACAATGGGTGGCAGAGTCTTTCGCCGTTTTCAGTGCCATGCCATGCAACAGCGACCACTCGATAGCATCCTGAACAGCGAAGGTGGTCATTGTGTCTTTCATGATTTGACTCTTTGGGGAGCGAAGAAAACGAGGGTACAGACGAGAGCAATTTACCAGTAAATCCAGTGATTGATAATAGTTGAGTAAGATTGACTCACCCACGTTATTGGATGGACGTGGCTTAATAGCATTCCTTAAATGCTTACTCTGATTTCATGGTGTTTTCTGTTTACAGGAAGTCTTGCATACACTGTAAATAAAACGATGAATTAAGGATGATTCAGTGAAATTTCTCGTTATTGGTGCCAATGGCTTTATTGCCAGTGCCATTGTGGAACAGCTGCTTCAGGCTGGACATCAGGTGGTTTTGGCTGTCCGAAAAGGAAATTCTCCCTTTACCCTTCGTCAGGTCACTACCCTTCAGGTGGATATGAATCACATGCTTGATCCCGCCATCTGGATTGATTATCTGCAGGGTGTGGATGGTGTCATCAACTGCGCAGGTATACTTCGAGAGTCAGTGCCCGGGGATTATGAACGTATCCATTATCTGGCTCCCCAGGCGCTGGCCAGGGCCTGTGCCACCTCTGGTATTCAACGATTCATACAGATTTCAGCCGTGGGCGATGCGGAACATTCTGATTTTATTGCCAGTAAACACCGGTTTGATGAATGGCTGCTTACCTCTGGATTGAATGCTGTTGTGATTCGACCGTCGGTAGTGGTTTCTTTGCGAGGTTCCTATGGAGGAACTTCATTATTAAGGGCGCTTGCAGCGCTGCCAGGGTTTGTGGTTTTACCTGGTCGGGGTGATCAGAAGATTCAGCCTGTACTATTGGAAGACCTGTCTTTGATAGTGGTCAGGCTGCTAGAACAGCAGGATCGTCCTAATAACCCATTACTGTATGTTGCCGGCCCTGAGCCTGTGGCATTAAAGGACTTTCTCGTTACCCAACGCCAGTGGTTGCAGCTGTCCGCAGGCTATTGCATCAATATACCGTTGTCCTGGGTTCGCCTGGTGGTCAGGCTTGGTCAGTGGTTTGGTCGGGGGCCGTTGGGTGAGACGGTTCATACATTACTGAAGCGTGGAAATACAGTGTCCCCCGAAGCTGGACACGACGTTAAGGATGCCGCTGGTATTCAGCCTCGCTCGGTCATTGAAGCAATGCGGCACTCAACCAGTTTTGTCCAGGATCGCTGGCACGCAAGGCTCTACAGTGTCCGGCCGGTGATATTGTTAGTTCTCAGTTGCCTCTGGATTCTGTCAGGCCTATCTGGCGTTGTGCACGGACAGGAAGGTTTTTCGCCAATACTTGATGCCATGAAGATACCGGCCGTAGCCCATGGCTCGCTGGTACTGATCACGAGTGCGTTGGATATCGCGTTGGGGCTTGCCATTTGGCATTCGCGCTGTCGGTCTGCTGTGTTGTGGTTGATGACGTTTTCTCTGCTGGCCTATACCTCCGCCTTGGCTATTCTGGCGCCTGAATTCTGGTTTTCTCCGTTGGGTGGTCTGGCCAAGAATCTGCCTCTGCTGGTCTTACTGGCGATTTGTGGTGTTTTGGAAAAACAACGATAGGGCATGACGCCATGGACTATTACCTGCCGTTGAAACTGGTTCATATCTTGTCATCAACCGTACTGTTTGGTACCGGGATTGGAAGCGCCTTCTTCATGTGGCGTGCTGATCGCAGTGGCGATGTTGGCATGGTGGCCGTGGTTTCCAGACAAGTGGTAATAGCAGATTGGTGTTTCACGACGCCGGCAGTGATTGTGCAGCCTCTCACGGGGTTTGCGATGGTTTGGTTGGCCGGCTTTCCCCTCTCAAGTCCATGGATTCTACTCAGTATTGTGCTTTATGGCTTTATTGGCCTTTGCTGGCTACCGGTGGTCTGGATTCAGTGCCAGATTGCCAACGCCTCGGAGCGCGCCAGTGCAGAAACTGCGGGTTTCAATTATCCCCACCGGTGTCTGATGCGCTACTGGTATGCGCTGGGCTGGGCAGCTTTCGTCAGCATGCTGGGTATTTTCTTTTTGATGGTTTTCAAGCCGGCTTTATGGTGATTGGCGATAAGCCATTTTTTCTTCCCGAAGCACCGATTTCTGGGCGCTATAGTGTAACTAGGCCTTACAGCATAAGGATCAGTTTTCTGGCGGTACAGGGAGTACGTTATGCTGAATATGGAAATGCTTCGGGACTTTTTTGGAGATGAGGGAGAGATTCGTGAGATTCTCGCCCAGTTTGTCGAAACCACGGACAGCGATATCCTGCAGCTTGAACAAGCCATAGGGGAGCGGGATATCGGCCAGGTCGCGGAACTGGCCCACAGAATCAAGGGGGCCAGCCAGGTGATTGGTGCGGCAGATCTGGTTCGGGCGGTTGGTGAGCTGGAAGCCGATGCCAGAACCCATGATGACCACTGTTTCGACGAACTTTACGCGGCGCTGGCTGAAACCTACCGCCATGTTAGCGAGGAAATACGGAATCTCTGACGCATCCCGCCTGCCAAATGATCATGGTATGATCGCCTGCACTAGAACACTTCGAATGTTGTTGAAACATTCATAGATGCTTTTTTCATAACCTCAACCGGTACTATCACAATAAGCGGTGGACGTACGATGAATTCAGCCCCTGTCGGGCAGGTTGACACAGAGCTGCAGACCTGGTTATCGGGCTGTGCCCGGGGACATCACCCTTCTCTCAAGAAACTCTATCAACGCACCTCGGCGAATCTGTTTGCTGTTGCCCTGCGTATATTGAATGACCGGCAACAGGCCGAAGACTGCCTGCAGCAGGGGTATCTCAAAATCTGGCAGAACGCGGGCCGTTATGACTACAGCAAGGCTCGCCCGATGACCTGGATGAATACCATCATCAGAAATCAGGCGCTGGATATGCTGCGACGCCGCCGGGTTGTGGAAGTCAGCGACAGTGATGAACAGGCACCCGAGCTGCTGGATGAGTCGCCGTCACAGGAGGAGCAGGTCTTTCGGATGCAGCGGGGGGGGCAGATTCATCATTGCCTGGAAACGCTATCCGCCCAGCAGCGACAGTGCATTGAACTGGCGTATTTCGAGGGCATGACGCATCAGGAGTTGTCGGAACAGCTCAGTACGCCCCTGGGGAGCGTGAAGACCTGGATACGACGTGGACTGCTGAGGTTGAAAGAATGTCTGAATATCTGAAACTGTGTGATCCGGAACAGCGAAACCAGGCCGCGGCAGATTATGTATTGGGTTTGTTGGATCAGGATGACAAAGCGGCGTTCGAAGCCCTGCTGTCAGTCAGTCATGATGCCCAGAGAGAGGTTGCCCAGTGGCGGGAGAGTCTGGATACCCTGAATCAATCATTAACTCCGGTGGCGCCCCCTGATCGTGTCTGGAATGCAGTGTGTGCTCAAACCCGGCCGGCTGGTCGTTGGTGGGATAACCTGCTGGTCTGGAAAAGCGCTGCCGCCGGATTGTTCGCAATGTTGCTGGTAGTGGGGTTACTGTTTCTGCGTAATCCTTCTCCGATGGTTGACGGTGATTATGTGTATGTTGTTCAGGGCAATACAGCACAACCTGAGTGGATTGTGAATGCGTCACTGTCGACCAATACTGTCAGCATGAATGCCATTCAGCCAGTGAATCTGCCCAATGGGCAGGTTTGTGAGCTCTGGCTGATGCTTAAGGGAAAGGAGCCAGTGTCCCTGGGTATCCTGCCAAAGCAGGGCGTGAAGACGGTTAAACTCGAAAAGTCCTGGCGTGATCAGCTGGCGGAAACACCGTTGGTGATTACGGTTGAATCACCACAGGGTGCGCCCAGTGGTTACCAGATGGGACCTGTAGTGAATCAGGGGGAATGGGTGCCCGTTAACAAGAGTATTTAATGACTGATTCTCTATTTAGGGCTTTGGAGCAGACTGGTTATCTTCGTCCGCCTGCTCCCGAAACTTATCACAGTGATAGCGATAGCATTTCATGGTGTCAGGCCAGCTTTCCAGCGGCATGCCGGCTTTGCGTTTCAGATGGTTAAGAAACAGTGCAGGTTCGGGCAATTGTGACCAGACCTGAGGAAGGAAAGTTGCACGGTGACGACCATCATCAATCAGTAGACCGTCAATGCCGGGTTGTAATTGCACGAGCAAATCCTGCTCATCGTTGACCTGCATCGGTTCCATGGGCGATAAGATCGAAATTTCTACAGTAATCTTGTCCAGTTCTTCGGCCGAGACTGGGGGAAAGCGTGGATCTTTGAAAGCACTGGAAAACGCATTGGCAGCGACATCGTTGATGAGAGGACGATAGGCTTCCAGAGAACCAATACAACCCCGAAGATTTTGATTAAGCGTCAGCGTGACAAAACTGGCCCTGATTGCCTGTAGTGGATTGGAGGTTGTTTCTGTTCCCGGCACCAGAGGCTTCCCTGACTGGAGGCCGTTCTCGATACTCTTTCTTGCAATGGCCAGTAATTGAGCCTGGTCTTCTTCTGTCCACATGGTGTTTTCCTTTCAGGCCAGTGGGGCTTTTATGTTTAGCTCTGGTAGCGTCAATTACTGCAGGGCAAATGCAGCGTAACCCACGACCCGGTTTTTGTCCCCCGCCGTATCACCGGAATTACAGACTTCCAGAGTAGAAACCTGCATGCCCCTCTGTCTGGCAACTTCCAGCAAGCCATTCAATGGTCGGCAGCCACAGGCCTGGCCGCCGGTCAGATTGGGGGTTAATTGCTCAATCGCTTTGACGGTAGCGGCATCCCGGGCGCGGGCTTCATCATAGGTGTGGTAATGGCTGAGGTCAGTACTGATTACGATCAGGGTTTCATCGCCGCCCCAGATGGCTTCGAGCACTTCAGCTACGGCCATGGTGGAGGCGTCTCCCACAACCAGTGGCACCAGGTGGAAATCTTTAAGGCAGCGCTGCAGAAAAGGAACCTGTACTTCCAGTGAATGTTCCATGGCATGGGCGGCATCCAGAACCTGTACCTGCCCCAGGCTGAGCAGGGCCTGCATGGCCTGGGTATCCAGCGGGACTTCTCCCAATGGCGTGGTAAACGTATCGCAGTCCGGCAATGCCAATCCCCGGAAGGGCACACGATGGCTGGGGCCCAGCAGAATTACCCGACGAATCGTATCAGCCTGTTCCTGAAGCAGGCGATAGGCTGTCGCGGCTGTCTGCCCTGAATAGATGTAACCGGCATGGGGCACCACCAGGATCTTGGGCGACAAATCCCGCGTTGGTGCATTGGCAAGGAAGGTGGCAATAACAGCATCCAGCTTTTCGGTGTTGGCAGGATAGAAACTCCCTGCCACGGCAGGTTGTCGTGTTTTCATAGCAGGCCCCCGGTTCGTCGAGCATAGTTAAGTATAACCATCACCTGGCAGGCGTATCAGAATATTTGCTGATCAGGAATGTTCTTGATCGTGGTAATTGGTTTTTGCATCTACGGGCATTTTGTCTAATGCTTAGTGGCAGGAAAATCTAAGGAGGGAATGGCCATGGTTCAGGCATCCATCGTACCGCCATCGGCATTTCCGACCCGTTACTGGCATGGGCTGGAAGACGGGCGAATACTGTGTGACCTTTGCCCCCGGGGCTGCAAGCTGCGAGAGGGGCAGCAGGGGCTCTGTTTTGTGCGGGAGCGTCGGGATGATGCGATCGTACTGACCAGTTATGGCCGTTCCAGCGGTTTCTGCATTGATCCTATTGAGAAGAAGCCGCTCAATCATTTCCTGCCGGGCACGCCGGTTTTGTCCTTTGGGACTGCCGGTTGCAACCTGGCCTGCAAGTTCTGCCAGAATTGGGATATCAGTAAATCCCGACAGATTGATTCCCTGGCGGACAGCGCCATGCCGGAAAGGCTGGCCGCTGCCGCGGTTCAACTCAAATGCCGCAGTATGGCATTTACCTACAATGATCCCATTATTTTTCTTGAGTATGCGAATGATGTGGCGCAGGCCGGGCATGAGGTCGGCGTACGTTCGGTAGCGGTCACGGCAGGGTATATCTGCGATGAACCGAGGGTCGATTTTTTCCGTCACATGGATGCCGCCAATATTGACCTTAAGGCGTTTACGGAGCGTTTTTATAAGAAAATCTGTGGTGGGGAGCTGGCGCCGGTATTGGATACATTGATTTATCTCCGTCAGGAAACCAATGTCTGGTTCGAGATCACAACGTTACTGATTCCGGATGAAAATGACTCCGATGCGGAACTGGACGCCATGACCGGCTGGATCGTTGAACACCTGGGGCCGGATGTTCCGCTGCATTTCTCGGCGTTCCATCCGGACTGGAAAATGACTGACAAGCCCAACACTCCGGCGGCAACCCTGACTCGCGCAAGAAAGATTGCCATTCAGAATGGTATTCGTTACTGCTACACGGGCAATGTGCACGATCCTGCCGGTAGCAGTACCTACTGTAATGGCTGTGGGGAACGATTGATTGAGCGGGACTGGTATCAGTTAGGCGACTGGCAATTGGATGATAAAGGCTGCTGTGGTCATTGTGGTACTGCATTACCAGGGGTGTTTGAACCGGGCGCCGGCGGCTGGGGTCGCCGACGCATTCCGGTCAGGATGACCAGCTGAATCGCATCAAATGCGCAGTATCAGTGGGAATCCTTGGCGAGTTCTGCAATCTCCTTGAGCCGTTCCAGCACCCGGTAATTGATGGTGCCTTTCGGGTATTTGCCACGGCTGTTCAGCTTGCCGGGTTTCATATTGCAGAGGATCTCTAAGGCTTCCTCAACTTCAGACACAGCATAGACTGTAAACTGCTTGGCACGGACGGCATCCTGAATCTCGGGTTTGAGCATCAGGTTGCGCACGTTGGATGAGGGAATGATTACCCCTTGGTTTTCACCCAGTCCACGAGCTTTACAGAGATCAAAGAATCCTTCAATTTTCTCGTTGACACCGCCGATGGCCTGCACCTGGCCATGCTGGTTGATGGAGCCGGTAATGGCCAGTCCCTGATTGATCGGGATCTCGGTCAGTGCGGAAATCAGGCAGCAGAGTTCGGCCAGGGATGCACTGTCGCCATCGATATAGCCGTAGGATTGCTCCATCGCCAGGCTGGCAGAAATAGCCAGTGGAAAATGCTGGGCATACCGGGCGCCCAGATAACCGGTCAGGATCATCACCCCCTTGGAATGGATGGCCTGACCCAGCTGAACTTCCCGTTCAATATCAACAATACCCTGAGAACCCGGGTACACCGCTGCAGTAATACGGGCCGGTGAGCCAAAACTGGTATCGCCGACAGCGAGGACGGTCAATCCGTTGATCTTGCCGATGGCCGTACCTTCGGTGTCAATCAGGATGCTGCCTTCCAGCATCTCCTTCTGGATTTCCTTGCTGACCCGGCTGGTACGTTCTGCTTTTGCTTCCAGCGCCTTGTCGATGTGGTGGTGGGTAATCTTACGGCCCTTGGCCATACGGCGGATAAAATCGGCTTCTGCCAGCAGGTCGAACAGGTTACCGATATGGGCGGACAGGTGCCCCCGATGCTCCGCAAGGCGCGAGCTGTGTTCCACCATGCGGGCGACTGCCTGGGAAGTCAGCGCTGGATAGGCTTCGTCATCGGCCCGGGTTTTTAACAGACGGGCAAAAGCATGAATGGTGTCCGGGGTGCGTTCCAGGTAGCCATCGAAATCCACCAGAACCCGGAACATTTCGTGGAAATCCGGATCCAGTTCCTGCAACAGGTAATAGATCTGCCGGGAACCAATCAGGATCACCTTGACGTTCAGGGGGATATCATCCGGCGTCAGGGTGATGGTGTTCACCAGTCCCAGCTCGGCAGCCGGTGATTCGATTTTCAGCTGTTCTTCTTTCAGTGCACGCTTCAGTGCTTCCCAGACAAACGGCTCATCCAGCAGCTTGGCGGCTTCAATGACCAGGTAACCGCCATTGGCTTTGTGCAGGCTGCCGGGGCAGATCTGACGATAGCTGGTGATCAGTGCCCCCATTTCAGCTGCGTATTCCACCCGGCCAAACAGATTCTTGTAGTTGGGGTGGGATTCAAACACCACCGGCGCCGGTGCTTTTTTCTTGTGACCCACAACAATATTGGGCGAGTACTGCTCTTCCAACTGGGCACGTTTGCTGCCGTCATCACGGGACTCAATGGCGCGCTCTTCCGCCAGGATTTCCACCACAACCTTGTGCAGATCCTGCTTCATGGCCGCCAGGTAGTTCAGAACATCCTTGTGCTTGCTGTACTTTTTCTTGAGCGGCTTGATCAGCGGCTCCAGCGCTTTATCGATGGTGTCATGGTTGAGCTTGCGCAGCTCTTCACTGGACTCCCGCTTCCACTGGGGCAGCTCTGCCAGCTCGTCGTTGAGCAGGGTTTCAAGCTCGGTAATATCGTTGTTGAAACGCTCACGATCGCTGTCCGGTAACCGGGCGAATTCGGTTTCATCCATGGCCTTGCCTTCACTCATGGGGGCGAAGGTCAGGGAGCCGGCTTCCCGGAACAGGGCGATGTTACGGCGCAGGGCCTCCTGTTCCACCCGATCGATAGCCAGGTCGTAACTCTTGTTAAAGTTGCGCTCAATAATGCTTTTGCGCTGCTGGTAGGTCGGGTGTTCGAAGGCGGCCGGGAAAGTATCCAGCAAGCCGTCGATCAGTGTGTCGAAATCCGCCTGAAGCACCTGGCCGGTTCCCGCAGGCAGCTGCAGCACGGAGGGCGCGCGGGAATTATCAAAGTTGTTTACGTAAGCCCAGTCGGAGGGCTCTTCCATCCGCTTGGCTTCACTTTTCAGGTAGTGCCTTACGTAAGAGGTTCGGCCGGTGCCGGATTCCCCCATGACATAAATGTTATAGCCGGAACGTTGCATGGCGACGCCGAACTGGATGGCGCCCACAGCCCGCTCCTGGCCCAGTGTGCCGACAAAGGGTTCCAGCTCGTCGGTGTCCTTGAATCCCAGTTCTGACGCCGTCTGGCGGGCAGAAAGCTGGTTGGCGGCAACTTTTAGCTTGTTCACTGCGGTTGACATTAAGATCGTTTTCCCTGAGCTGTTTCTCTTCAATAATACCTTAATCCGCCCAGTAACAGGACTGTCTTGGCGGTTAACCCGGGTTTCCGGATCGGATGGAACCTTCTGGGTGGTGTACAGGTTCCGGTACGGCTTGGGACGGGGATGTTACAGATAGTCTGAGGTTAATTATTGTCGGATTACAACGGCCTGACAAACCCGGATTGCCTGATTGCTAAAACCCTGTTTTATCTATGGTGTTTTTCTGTGAAAAATATCATGAAATTGGGAACTTTTTGACCAAAAAGTTGTCTATGCTTCGTTCGCCTCCGATGTGCCCGGAGTCTTGCTCTATGCGCTTCGGTTGACAGGATATCCACTATGCCAGGGACTTGCTGCTGGCGTGTGCTTCCCGGTTTGCAACTAAGGTAGCCGGGAGTGGGCAGGGCGAACCAGAACTGTATTGAACCTGTGGAGACTGGATCAGACAGCGATGATAACAATCGACAACCTCAAAAAGACCTTTGGCCGGTTCACGGCCGTCGACGGGATTACCTTTTCTGTCGGGCCGAGCGAAGTGCTTGGCTTCCTGGGCCCCAACGGGGCCGGCAAATCCACCACCATGAAGATGATCAGCGGCTTTATCAAGCCTACCTCCGGCACGGTTAGTGTCTGCGGGCATGATGTGCTGCGAGACCCGGTGGGCGCCAAGCGATTGCTGGGGTATCTGCCGGAAGGCGCGCCCGCTTACGGTGAAATGACCCCAACCCGTTTCCTGGATTTCATTGCGGATATCCGTGGCCTGAAAGGGGATGAAAAAACCGTTCGTATCCAGCATGTGGTGCAGCAGCTTGCGCTGGAATCGGTGATGCATCAATCCATTGATACCCTGTCCAAGGGGTTCCGCCGTCGGGTTGGTATTGCCCAGGCCATCTTGCATGACCCGGCCGTTTTGATCCTGGATGAACCTACGGATGGACTGGATCCTAACCAGAAGCACCAGGTTCGGGAGCTCATCCGTAGCCTGTCAGAAGACAAGATCGTCATCATATCCACCCATATTCTTGAAGAGGTCACCGCGGTGTGTACCCGTGCCATCGTCATTGCTGAAGGTCGGGTGCTGGCGGATGCCGCACCGGATGAACTGGAGCGCCGTTCCCGCTATCACCGTGCGGTCACGGTCATTCTACCGGATGTCGATCCAGAAGCGGCGAAAGCCGCTCTTGGTCAGCTGCCCGGTGTTGACGGCATTGAAATCAGTATTGACCAGGCGGCGCGTTATACCCTGTTGCCGGAGGCCAACGCTGACCTGTTCCCTGCCGTGAACCAGTTGCTGCAGGAAAAAGGATGGTCAGTGGAGGAACTCTATGTGGAGCGTGGTCGCCTTGACGATGTGTTCCGGATGCTGACCCGTGCAGACCTGCAGAGGGAGGTGGCCTGATGCACAGTATCAACGTGATCTTCCGACGCGAGCTGAGCAGCTATTTTGCAACGCCACTCGCCTATGTCTATATCGTGATCTTTTTGATGATGACCGGCATCTTCACCTTTTACCTGGGGAATTTCTTCGAGCGTCGTCAGGCTGACCTGATGCCGTTTTTCATGTTTCATCCCTGGTTATACCTCTTCCTGATACCGGCTGTGAGTATGCGGCTATGGGCTGAGGAGCGTAAAACCGGCACATTGGAACTGCTGCTGACGCTACCTGTCAGTCTGGGGCAGGCGGTGCTGGGCAAGTTTCTGGCAGCCTGGGTCTTTACTGGTCTGGCGCTGTTGCTGACCTTTCCCATGTGGTTGACGGTCAACTACCTGGGGAACCCGGATAATGGCGTGATCCTCGCGAGTTATCTGGGCAGCTGGCTGATGGCTGGTGGCTTTATTGCGGTTGGCTCCTGCATGTCGGCAGCCACCAGTAACCAGGTCATTGCCTTTATCCTCAGTGTGGTTGTCTGCTTCCTGTTAGTCGTCGCGGGTTACCCGATTGTGCTGGACGCCTTCCAGTCCTGGGCGCCGGCATCGGTTGTTGATGCCATCGGCGCACTCAGTTTCCTGACGCACTTTGAAGCGATCAGCAAAGGGGTGCTGGATCTGCGGGATGTGATGTATTTCCTGATCATGATGGCGGCCTGGCTTCTGGCCACTGCCATTGTCATCGATATGAAAAAGGCAGACTGAGGAGCAGGCGATGACGAACAAACTGTTTTCAAAGACAGGACTCGTGGCGCTGGCTGTTCTGGTACTGCTGGCGACGGTTGTGATCCAGGTGGTGTTCCGCGGCGCCCGGGTCGATCTGACGGAAGATCATCTTTATACCCTGTCTCAGGGAACCCGAAACCTGATGCAAGACCTGCAGGAACCGGTGACCCTGAAACTGTTTTATTCCCGTAAGGCGACAGAAGGGATTCCCCAGTTGCGCAACTATGCCAACCGGGTTGAGGAACTTTTGCGCGAATATGCCCAGGCATCTGGCGGGAAGGTGACCCTGGATGTGATTGATCCCGAACCCTTCTCGGAACAGGAAGACGAGTCCGCCGGTCATGGGCTTCAGGCCGTGCCATTGTCCATGGGGAATAAGGAGGTTTACTTTGGCCTTGTTGCCCAGAGTGGTGGCACGGAAAACGGTAAAAAGGTTGCTAAAGAAGAAAACCAGAAAGTATCTCTGGCGAAAGATAAGAATGAAACTCGTCAGGAAATCATCGGCTTTTTCCATCCGGATAAGGAACGCTTTCTGGAATATGACATCAGTAACCTGATTTATTCCGTGAGCCAGAAGGTCCGCCCCAAGGTCGCGGTAATCAGCGGAGTACCGGTAAACGGCGGTTACGATTATATGGCTCAACGTCCCGGGCAATCCTGGATGAGTATTACCCAGCTGGAGCAGTTATATGATGTTCAGTATCTGGGCAATACCGTGAAGGAGATCCCGGATGATGTGGGTTTGCTGGTGCTGATTCTCCCGGATGAGGTCTCAGACGATACGCTGTATGCCATTGACCAGTATGTCCTGAAAGGTGGCCATGCCCTGGTTTTCCTGGATCCCAACGCGGAAGAATCGGCGCAAGGTGGCGGTATGATGATGGGCGGTGGCAGTGGTCCGCGCTCTGCTTACCTGGAAACCTTGCTTGACGCCTGGGGCGTCGAAATGGTGCCGGAACGATTTGTGGCGGATGAAGACCATGCTCTGGCCGTCGGTAGTCGGACAGGACGGCCAGTGCGTCATTTGGGTATTCTTGGCCTCGGTGAGGACAGTTTTGCCCCTGATGATGTGGTGACGGCAAACCTCAAAACCGTCAATTTCGCCAGCGCCGGTGCGCTCACACTGAAAGGTAACGCATCAGTCACCATGGAGCCTTTGATTGAGTCCGGTATCAATTCGGCGTTACTGGATTCAGCGCAGCTGGCCATGCTCCATGATCCCAAAGAACTCTATAAGGAATATAAGCCTGCCGGTCAGCCCTATGTACTGGCGGCAAGGATCACCGGAGATGTTAAAACCGCGTTCCCTGACGGACGCCCCCAGCCCAGGGTCGATGATCAAGAGGATGCGACTGTGCCGGTGGGCATGACCTCAGAATCGGTCGTTGAGGATCAATCGTTACCTGAGGGCGCGCCTGTATCCGAGGAAGAGGAAGAAGAGGTTGTGCTGGAAGAGTCTGCTACAACCACTGAAGAACAGCCTCAAATCATGGCCTCTCAGAAACCGGTCAACCTGATCGTGGTGACGGACACCGACGTGCTGTCCAACCGCCTCTGGGTTCAGGTGAACAATTTCTTTGGTCAGCAGATGGCGACACCGTTTGCCAACAATGGCGACATGGTGGTGAACATGGTGGATAACCTCATCGGCAATGCGGACCTGATCAGTATTCGCAGTCGGGGGCAGTATTCGCGGCCGTTCACCCGGGTTGATGCGCTGGAGCGTGAGGCCCAGGCCAGCTTCATGAATAAGGAAGAAGCGCTGACACAGCAGCTGCAGGAAACTGAAAACAAGCTGCTGGAGTTACAGGCTGGAAAGCAGGGGCAAGATGCTTTGATCCTGAGTGAGGATCAACAGAAGGAACTGGCGCGCTTCCAACAGGAAAAACTGAAGATTCGTAAGGAGCTTCGGGATGTGCAGCACCAGTTGAATCAAGATATTGAGAGCCTGGGCACGCGCCTGAAGCTGATCAATATTTTCGCAATCCCGCTGTTGCTGACCATTATTGTGATTGGTTTGCGAATTCGACAAACCCGACGTCAGCATTGAGGAAAAAAGAACCCGGATTTTTCCGGGTTCTTTTTTGCGTGATAGTGTCTGGCTGTTGTTTAAAGCCAGCCTTTCCGTTTGAAGAACAGATAAGTGCTTAAACCACTGGCGATCATGATGCCAATGGCGACTGGATAACCATAGGTCCAGTGCAGTTCCGGCATCAGCTCGAAGTTCATACCGTAACTGCTGGCAATCAGCGTAGGCGGCATGAAGATGGTGGCGGCGACCGAGAAGATCTTGATGATCTTGTTCTGTTCCAGGTTAATGAAACCCATCACCGCATCCAGCAGGAAGTTAATTTTGTCGAACAGGAAGGCGGTATGTGGCAACAGGGAGTCAATGTCGCGCAGCATATCCATGATTTCCTGCTGATGAATATCCGACAGGCGAATCCGTCGGTTACGCACGAGATAACGGAGAGACCGCTGGCTGTCGAGCAGGCTCAGGCGGATTTTCCCGTTGATATCTTCCTGCAGGGTGATGTTTTTCAGAATATCATCACGCTGTCCGTCATTGGTGTCTTCACTCAGTGCCATGTGTCCGGTTTCTTCGAGGGTCTCGTAGACCTCTTCCAGCAGGTCGGCGAGGTAGTCGACCTTGGCGGTAAACAGGGCATTCAGCACCACCATGGGCGAATCAATCTCGATCTGGTTGCGCTTGAAGTAATTTCTTACAAGGCGGAACAGGCCGACATCCTCATCACGCAGGGTGATCAGCATATGGGGTCGCAGGTTGAACGACACACTGATGGTCCGCAGTTCTTTACCGGAACGGTGGGGAAAGAAACTGTGGATATGGGTACCGTCCTTGTCCTGGTAGAAACGGGAGGAGGCCTCAATCTCGTTCAGGTCTTCCCGGTCCGGTACTTCTTCTACGCAATACGTATGCAGCCACTCCCGCTCCTGATCGGTAGGTTCTACCAGGTCCAGCCAGACCGTATCACCGGGCAGTTCATCCTGCAGGGTCAGGTGATCAATCTTCAGCTTGTTATCCAGAAGGCGGTAAGCGGTAATCATACGAATGCCTGCTCCCTTTACGAGTAGTACGAGATTGCGTGAAAAAAGGATCGAATCTTATCACAGCCCATCAGGCCAGATAACACTCGTCACGACGAAATGACAGGAAAAAGGCCGGTCAGGAATGACCGGCCTGATTTTCAGCCGAAGGTCAGCTAATGGTGACTGGTATCAGACCAGCAACACCATGGTGACCGTCGCAATGGAAAACACCAGGGCGCTGCCATAGAACAGGATTTTCACGGCAATGCCGGGGTGAAAACCAAAGTCATGCAGGCTGTGGTAGATGCGGTGCACGCAGTGCCACAGGCTCAGGATAATCACACCGGCCAGTGCCAGTCGCCCGATCCAGGAACCGGCAAAGGCCATCATCCGGTCGTAGGAGAGTGCTTCTGCGGGAATAATTCCCAGTGGTACGCAGAGCCCGACGATCAGCACCAGCACCGGTGTTGCCATGGCGGTTACGATGCCGCCGGCGCCAAACAGACTCCAGAACAAGGGCTCAAAATGCCGTTTACCGTTCATCTCATACCCCCCAGAGTGTTGCAACCAGCACGATGGCGGAGAATCCGACCATGGCGCCGATATGGGCGTTGGTAATCAGTTTGGCGGGCACAAAGGATGTGCCAATCTGAATTCGCATGACCTGCGGCACCGCACGGAACCAGGTCAGCGAATGATAGAGTGCCAGTGCCAGCGTGACAGCACTGAACAGGACCATCAGGGGATGAGCCTGCAGCGCAAGCCATTGTGACCAGGTCTCGGGTCCCTGAATCAGCTTGCCCAGACCAACCAGCAGGTTCAGTGTCCACAACCCGATAAAGACACTGCTCATTTCCCGGATCATGTAGTTGCGGTAACTGGTTTGCTTCAGGTACCAGGTTTTGGACATGACGGGTTTGTAGGGACGTCGGCTCATGACTTAACTCCCTTGCGAGGCATCAGGAATGAGAGGGCCCAGTCCTGGGCGCCCATCGCTTTTTCCTGCTGGATGGCACCGGCCGGGTCGACGGATTTCGGGCAGACCTCGGAGCAGACACCAACAAACGTACAGCTCCAGACGCCGTTCTTGTCCTGAAGGACTTCTGTGCGCATGGCTTGACCATCATCCCGGCTGTCCAGGTTGTAACGATGGCCAAGTGCAATCACGGCTGGGCCGGTGAACAACGGGTTCAGGCCAAACTGCGGGCAGGCGGAATAGCACAGCATGCAGTTGATGCACATGGAGAACTGCTTGTAACGGGCCAGTTCTGCCGGTGTTTGTTTGTAGGTACCTTCGGAAATCGGTTTTTCTGCCGCGTTAATAATGTAGGGTTTAACGGCTTCCAGTTTCTCGATGAAATCGGCCGCATCGACGATGAGATCCCGCTCAATCGGGAAATTCGCCAGCGGTTCTACCCTTACGGTGCCCGGGTAGTAATCCCGCAGGAAGGTTTCACAACCCAGCTTTGGTGTGCCGTTGATCACCATGCCGCAGCTGCCGCATACAGCCATCCGGCAGGACCAGCGATAGGCCAGCGTGGCATCCAGCTCATCCTTGATGTGGCCCAGTGCATCGAGCAGCGACCAGTCATCCCGGTAGGGAATCTCAAAGGTGCCGAAGCTGGGTTCGTTATCGGTTTCCGGATTGTATCGGAGTACCTCAAGGGTAATGGTTTGTCCGGTCATGGGGTCTTCTCCACACGGGGCTGCTCGGCGGCGGCGCCGTAGAGGCGTTCTTCCGGCTGGGACCGGGTGATGTTGACGTTTTCGTAGTCGATGCGCGGTGCGCCATCACCATTGCTGGTGGCCAACGTGTGTTTCAGGAAGTTCTGGTCATCGCGCTTCTCATACCCGTCAAGTCGCTGGTGGGCACCTCGGGACTCTTTTCGCAGCAACGCTGAAAGCGCAATCGTGTGGGCGATTTCCAGGGATGACTTCAGTTCAAGGGCCATCAACAGCTCGGTGTTGAATACGCGGCTTTGGTCTTCCATGGTGATGTGATTGAAGCGATCACGCAGTACAGCGATGGTGTCGACACCCTGCTGCATCTCCTCACCCAGCCGGTAGATGCCAAAACAATCTTCCATGGTTTTCACCATTTCGTGGCGAATATGGGACACCTTCTCTGTACCCTTGGCTGTGCGCAGGTAGTCGATGGCGCCAATATGGTGGCGACCTTGATCCTGAAGCGTGTTTTCAGCGCTGAAGTCCGTCTGTGAAGCAAATTCTGCGGCTTTTTCACCGGCCACTTTCCCGAAGACAGCCAATTCTGCCAGCGAGTTGGAACCCAGCCGGTTGGCGCCATGCATGCCCACGCTGGAACATTCGCCAACCGCAAAAAGACCAGGAAGTGCGCAGGCGGTCATATCAGTACGGATACCGCCCATGGTGTAGTGGACGGCAGGGCGCACCGGAACCGGTTCATGCACAGCGTCCACGCCCAGGTAGTTCTTGGCGAGAGAGCAGATCAGCGGCAGACGTTCCTTGAGTTTCTTTTCGCCCAAATGGCGAAGATCCAGGTGAACGGCATCGCCCAACGGGGTCTTGATGGTGCGACCCTTGCGCTGCTCATGCCAGAATGCCTGACTCAGCTTGTCCCGGGGACCCAGCTCCATGGTCTTGTTCTGGGGTTCGCCAATCGGGGTTTCCGGTCCGAGACCATAATCCTGCAGGTAGCGATAACCGTCTTTGTTAAGCAGAATCCCGCCTTCACCCCGGCAGCCTTCGGTCATCAGGATGCCGGAGCCGGGCAGGCCGGTAGGATGATATTGAACGAATTCCATGTCACGCAGCGGAACACCGGCGCGGTAAGCCATGGCTATACCATCACCGGTGACGATCGCGCCGTTGGTATTGAAACGGAATACGCGCCCAGCGCCGCCTGTTGCGAGAATGACTGACTTGGCCAAAAACAGCTTGGGTTCACCGGTTTTGACTTCGATGGCAACCAGACCCTGGCAGCGGCCGTCCTCAACAATCAGATCTGTCGCGAAATATTCATCAAATCGCTCGATGGAGGGGTATTTCGTGGAAGTCTGGAACAGCGTGTGGAGCATGTGGAAGCCGGTCTTGTCGGCGGCAAACCAGGTACGCTCGATTTTCATGCCGCCGAAGCGGCGGACGTTCACCGAGCCGTCATCCTTACGGGACCAGGGGCAGCCCCAGTGCTCCAGGCGAACCATCTCTTCGGTGGCATTGGCCACAAAGTAGTCGACGACATCCTGGTCGCATAACCAGTCGCCGCCGGAAACAGTATCGTTGAAATGATGTTCAAGGGAATCATGCGCCTGTACGACACCAGCGGATCCACCTTCCGCCGCAACCGTATGGCTGCGCATGGGATACACCTTGGAGATAAGGGCGATCTTGAGTGCCGGGTTGCTCTCGGCCACGGCAATGGCTGAGCGCAGTCCGGCGCCGCCTGCGCCAACAATGGCAACGTCGGTCTTGATGACCTCCATAGTAACGCCAACCTGTCTCTTCTATGGCCTGTCGTGCTGCCGGGCAGCCGTCAGGCTTTTGTTAATGGAAATGGGGCAAAAAACCCCAAAGGCTATCAGGTAATAAGGTGACGAATGTTGATATAGCGCAAGGATGGGAGGGTGTATAGCTGAAGAGACCTGTGCGCTTCCCTAGGTAGGAAGCGCACGTTATTTTACACCGGCACTTCCTAGGTGGGTGGTGTTTCGCCTATCACGATAGGGTCACCCAGAAACCGTGGTTCTGTTTTGAGCAGCCGGGCTTCCAGGACAGCCAACAGGCGGGCCAGGGTTTCCCTGATTCGGTTGCTATAGTCTGAAGTCGGGAATTTTCCGTGAGCATTGTAGGCAATGGCGTCAATACCCTGTTCACGGGCAATGAAGATAGCCCGTTCATTTTGATATGACTGGGAAATAATGGTGAACGGCGCCAGCCCGAAGACCTTATAGGCGCGTACGATGGAGTCCAGTGTTCTGAAACCTGCATAATCCCGGTAGATACGGTCAGCCGGTACGCCCATGGCCATCAGGTCTGCCCGCATACGGGTGGGTTCATCGTAGTAGCGGGTAGCGTTGTCTCCACTGACGAGGATGTAACGTATTTTTCCCGCGTTCAGCAGTTCGGTGACCGCTTCCAGGCGACGGAGATAGTGGCCATTGGGCAGGCCGTCACGGGTATAGCGACTGGTGCCGAGGACCACGCCGACCTGGTTGACGGGCAATCGATTGATATCACTGTAGAGATAACCGGTTGCACGGTCTGACACCAGCCGGTCACAGGCATGAACAAGGACGCCGGCAACAATACCCAGCAGTACCGTGACTGCAAAGAGCGTGATCGGCCATGTCCTTTTTCCGTTACCCGCCATCTTGGCTTGTGATCCTTGCCCTGTCAGGGACTGCGAGGCGTTTATGGTATTGACTGCTTCCATGAAGTTAGCCTACTTGAAGCGGTGAGGGCGCGTAAAGCCTGAATCCTGAGCCTGTGGCGACTTTTTGAAGGGTCAGTGATCGGGCCTTGCGATCAACAATGAGCTTTTGACACTGGTTGCAACATTTTCGGCGGTATTGCCGATCATGAATTTCTCCAGACCGCGACGGGCATGAGTGCCCATGATCATTAAATCAACACCTAACTCTTCATCCAGCCGGCAGATTTCTTCCGATGCACGACCGCGGATCAGGTGGGCTGTTACGTTCTCCCCATGCTTCAAGCCCGCCTCTGATAACAGATGCTGGAACCGTTTCATATGGTCTTCTTTCAGGACATTTTCCAGTTTTGTATGTAGATTCGGAGGCGCATGATGTCGGGCACGGGTCATGTAATCTTCACCAATCAGGCGCCAGGTGTGCACAGCATGAAGCTGGGCCTGTTGGAGTTCGGCCAGTTGTCGGCCCAGTTCCAGCAGGCGGATGTTCAGTGCCTCATTGTCCGGGGCGGTATCCACGGCGACCAGCAGGGTTTTGAGTGTGACCGGATGATCCGGCTGCTCCTCTGCCAGCAGCAATACCGGAGCAACAGAAAGGCGCAGAACATTGAGATCGTTGCCTGATAAACGACGCTGCCCGAGAAAGTGATGGTATTCCGCAGATTTTACCACCAGATCGACCTTGCGATGCTGGATCTCTCGGATCAGGCAGTCGACAGGGTTTCCCCAGACCAGGTCAGCCGTTGCATGCAGGCCTGCTGCTTCAGCCTGTGCCAAACAGGCATCCAGTACGACCTGACACTCCTGCGCACGGCTTTTTTTCAGCAGGCCGATATCAAAGGGGATGGGGCCCACGAGCTGGGGGATGTTTTCTTCAAACACCATGAAAGTCAAATGGGCGTTGCAGGCCCTGGCCAGTTGCAGCGATAGACTCAGCTGGCGTGGGTCGCAGACGGCTTCGGCACGAATAATCGGCACCAGTATTTCTGATATCTGCTGCATGGCAATGGTTCTCCCACGATGACGGATTGGGATAGCAATACGTTTTTTGGGGATAAACATAGACCAGTGTGCCGCTGCCGGCCGGAAGATTCAGACTAGCAGCAGAAGAGGGATTACATCAGGTCACTGGCGATGGTTAATTATCTTCAACCTGTAACTGTTCCAGGATCGGGGAGCCTGCCCCGACGACCTGGTATCGGGTGGTTTGCAGATGGTCGGCAATCCGTTGCAGGGACTGCTCCGGTACCCCCAGCATTTTGAATGAAACGGTTTCGCGTCGTTTGGGCTGATCAATATAACGGTGGACGTTATTGAGAATCTGCTGCCAGCTGGAAGCCCGGCTGGCGAGCCCTGCATCTATCAGAATATTGTTGTAAACATCCGCTGCGACAAAGAGAACCGGCAACCCCTGCCAGGCAGCCTGGAAACCCGTGGTGGACTTATGGGTAACAACCAGATCCGCCACAGTTGCCAGCTGTGCAGTGGAAGTGCTGACGTCCCTGACGCTGGCGTTGGTCAGCGGCAAGGCTGCTACGGCATTCCGTTCAAGCTGGCCATCGGTGTTGGGATGGGGGGCAATCAGAACCTGGAGGTCGGGGCGTTCAGCCATGGCTTGAAGGAAAAGCTGCAACCATTGTTCATACTCATCGCCATAGCCACCGGTAAAGAGAATCACCGGGCGCTTTGGATCAAGGGCAAGGCGTTGTTTCTCTTGTGCTTCATTCGTGATCAGGAAAACAATGTCCCATTGTTCCAGGGCGGGATTACCGCTGATAGATATTTGGCTGTTGGCGAAAGCGGGGAGTTTTCCTGCATCCACAGCCTGGTAGTGGCCGGGAAGGAGCAGTTCATCCACTCCTGTAGTTGTTTCCAGCCAGGGAACCACATAGTGCGACTGACTGATCAGGTCGAAGTTGTCATAAAACGCCATCGTGGTTGCGCCAGCGGTCTTGAAACGGTTGGCAAGCTGCGCCTGTATCGCATGGGACATGCCGGCAACGACGATGGCTGGACGAAATTGTGTGACGATACGTTCGAGCGTCTCTCTATCGAGTTGTTGTGTTCTGTCGTCGGTTGCGTTTTCTGACAATGAGCCGAGAGTGTTGAGTAGGACTGCTTCTGTCTGGTTGGCAAAGACAGTATCTGCCTGCCCCATGGTCAGTACCTGTGCGCTCAGATTTCGGCGGGTCAGTTCAGGTAAAAGCAGGTTGAAGACCTGACTTTCTCCCTGGTCATTGGCAATCAGTAAGATGTCGACGGTTTCACTGGCGGGTGCCGGGTCGGATTCGGTTTGCTGCGCGAATGAGCCACAGCCCGTCACCAGCAGAAATGGCAGGAAAAAGAAAAATGAGACCGGTAATCGTGTTTTCATTGGCCACCCCCTGGCAACAGAATCCTGATTATAGAATCAGACTGTGCCAGAAGGGGATGGTTTCATTGGTTTACGCCATCAGCGGATGTTATTTGCGCACCAGGTAAACGCCGCATTCCGCATGATGGGTATAGGGGAACTGGTCAAACAGGGCGAAGCGTTCGATCCGGTGGGTCTGGCTCAGGGTATCCAGGTTGGCCTGCAGGGTTTCGGGATTGCAGGATATATAAATGATGCGCTCGAAGCGTTGCACCAGGGCTTCGGTGCCCTTGTCCAGACCGGCGCGTGGCGGATCGACCAGTACGGTGGAGAAGTCGTAGCTGTCCAGATCGATGTCCTGAAGGCGACGGAAGGGGCGCTCCTTGTTCATCGCCTGGGTAAATTCTTCGCTGGACATCCGCGCAATCTCGGCATTCTCCACACCATTCAGGGCGAAGTTATGAAGCGCTGACTTGACCGAGGATTTGGAAATCTCTGTGGCTAATACCCGCTGAAACTGCTCGGATAGCACGCAGGTAAAATTGGCATTGCCGCAGTAGAGCTCCAGCAGGTCGCCGGAAGAACCCTGTGCAATATTGGCAGCCCAACCCAACATCTGTTCGTTAATTCCCGCGTTGGGTTGGGTGAAGCTGTTTTCCACTTGCTGGTAGTGCCATTGCTTGTCGTTGACCGTCAGGGTCTCGGTGACAGAGTCCTGATCCAGCACCAGCTTCTGCTTTCTGGCGCGACCAATGATATGGATGTTGAACTGTTCACGCAGGGGGCGGACGGCCTCCAGCCATTGATCATCCAGCTTCTTGTGGTAGATCAGGCTAACCAGGGCTTCCCCGGTCTGGGTTGTCAGGAACTCCACCTGGAACAGTTTGCGACGCAGTATCTCCTGCTCGCACAACGCATCCAGTAAAGGCTGCATCAGGCTGTTAATACGTTCCGAGGCGACCGGGAAGTCGGTCAGGAAAAACGGTTCGGACTTATTGCCCGGCGCGAACATGGCGTAATGAGCCCGGTCATCCTGATGCCAGATGTGAAATTCTGCCCGCATACGGTAGTGGGACGGGGAAGAGCGGAAGACTTCCAGTGCCGGCGGTGCAAAGGGAGCAAACATCGCCTCGATCCGGTCGGCTTTTTCCCGGAGCAGGTCATCATAGCGTTCAGGTTGTACGGTATCCGTCGACATCGGGCCTCGCCTGGATTCAGTGGACAGGGGTAAAACGAATAAGGCGGGCATGATACCTGAGCAGGGTATAAAGGAAAGTCGGATATCAACGGATAAGGGTGCGGCCTTTTGACGCGGGTAATTGTCAGCAATTCTTCAGTCAATAATAGGAGAAGTGAAAAGGTTGCTTTTTTGCTCGGCGTGCCATGGCGATTGGCTATGTGTATAGGCTTAAGTACCTACTACGTATAGCCACAACCTTTTTAGTGATCTTTTTGTGAAACGATTTTCATCAACGCCTCCTGCTCTTTGCGGAGGTGCACTTGGTACTGGTTTCTGCTCCACCGACCATCTTTTCTATAACGCCTTACCGCCTCTGGCAGCCTTGCAGGAGGAAATACAACATTATTTCATGGCCTTGGGATTTGACAGTTTCTCCTATGACGGCATTTCGATGTTCAGTTCGTTCACTCCCGAGGACAAAAATTCCCTGTTTCCGATAGTGGGGAGTGGCAACAGGACCCACCGTATCGCGACATTAGACAACCGGCTGATCACTGAGTACTTTCAGGCACTGGCGCCGGATTATCGTATTTGGCCCCATATTCTCTCAAGCCGGCGACTTTTCATTCGGCCGGCGCCTGATCTTCAAGATACGCGGCAACGCGATATTCATACCTTCTGGAATGATCACAGAATTCATTCACAGCTGTTCATTAATATGCAGGAAATGACCGGAGATACCTGGCACTGCACATTTATTCTCAACAGCCGCCTCACCAATGAAGCGCTGGAACGACACATTGAAGAACACAGGGAAGCGATCCTGATGGGTTGCCATTACTACCACAACCTGTTGATGCTGGGTTACCGGGATTATTTTAACCCCTGGCGTGCAAGCGGCGTTATCAGTGACCGGGCCATTGAAGTCTTGCAGCTGGCTGGTGAGGGACAATCCAGCAAATATATCGCAAAGGTGACCGGTCTTAGTGAAAAAGGGGTGAACTATCACCTGGACCAGCTTCGGGAGCTGCTGGGCGCGAATAATCGGGTCAATCTCATTGCCCGTGCAAAGGATATGAAGCTGATCTGATGGTGCTCGTAATCTCTGGCTGTATCTAGGGAGGTCATTTGGGATCGTTTTTTGAAAGCAATAATATTCAGGAAGCTGGGATGAATTTGATTCGAAGCGTACAGCATTTTTACCCTGTAGACCTGAGTACGATTCGTTTATCTTCCTGCAAGGAACACTGGCCGGGTGAGGCGTTGCCGCTGGCGGTGCTCAATGAGCATCTTCAACAGACTTTCCGGGAGATGGGCTTTGACGGCTATCTCTATTACGGCCTTGCCGATGTTTTGCCGGATCATGATCCAGTCAAGGCCGAACGGCTCAGTTTGAATAATATCCGTGAGCACCCCCGTTTTATCGGCACCCTGAAAGCTGATTTCATGCGTGATTTCTTCCGGCAGACCGGTGGCGATTCCCGGATGTGGCCGCAGATTCGGGCCGGTGACCAAATCTTCCAGCGCCTTCCTCTGGATCGCACCATTCAAATCCAGCGCCGTGTGCATGATTTTCTGACTGACCACCATATCCATTCCCAACTGTTTATCCCGATGCGCCCCATGACGGGGGATGCATGGCATTGTCAGTTCTTGTTAAACAGTCGAATGCCACCTGCCGAGCTCAGTCGATGGCTGCTGGATAAACAGCATGAGCTCCTGACGACTTGTAGTTATTTCCACGCTTTACTGATGCGCGATTATCACCAGTATTTCAATCCCTGGCTGGCGGGTGATGTTATTTGTGACCGGGCGCTGGATGTCCTGACCCTGACGGCTGATGGATTCAGCAGCCGGGATGTTGCCAAAAAAGTGAACCTCAGTGAGAAAGGTGTCAATTATCACCTCACCCAGTTGCGGGAGTTACTGGGCGCCAATAACCGGGTGCATCTTGTGTCTGTGGCCAAGGATATGATGCTTATTTAAAGCGGTGGTATCCGATGTTCGCCGTATTTTTGATTCATATCAGTCTTTGCGTGAGATGACTGGCATTTTTGCCAGTTAACACACAGTTACATAAATTCTATCTTGTCCTTGCGTTCAACAACATGGCCTTTGTAGGGGGGCTTGTCATGACTTTGAAGCAGGCGATTAAAGATTTTCTTAAGGAAGAAGATGGTCTGACTACCGTTGAGTATGCGGTAGCGGGTGGTGTTATTGCCGCTGGTGTCGTTGCAGCATTTACGGAACTGGGTGGTGAAGTCAAAGATATCATTGAAGGTATTACCAAGGAGCTAACCGGTAAAGGCGGTGGTGGCTGGCCTTTCCCATAATAAGAGGTAATCGTCCAATACATTCATTGGCGGCTTCTATGAATCAGTAATGTTTAACGTAGAAGAGTAATGCGCTATGGCTATTGATGACAGCACAGTCATGCTCTCTTTGGTGTTATTGGTAGCCATGCCATTTGCCCTGTGGTTTGACCTTCGCTATCACCGATTACCCAACTGGTTGACCTTGAGTCTGTTGCTCATTGGGTTGCTAGCCCATTTCTTTTTATCCGGTCTCTCCGGATTGCTGAATGCTCTGGGAGGTGGATTACTGGGGTTGCTCCTGTTTTTGCCCTTTTATCTCTTGAATAAAGGCATGGGCGCCGGTGATGTGAAAATGATGGCGGCGGTTGGTGCGGTACTGGGTGTTCAGGACGGGGGGCTGTGTATAGGCCTGACCTTGATATTCGGTTCCATTTTCGGGCTGCTGTTCCTGTTGTACAAGGGCGGCTTTGTACAGTCGATACGTCGTTACTGGCTCTGCTTGCTAAGCCGGAGCTGGGTGACGCCGCAGGCCAATGATGCCGCGAGTCTCCATTTTCCTTATGCGCTGGCGATCGCTTCCGGCGTTGTAATGACCCTTTATCTTTCTGGAAAACTGTCGCAGCTGGCGGTGGTATTTCTGGCCTGATTACTGTTGTCGTCAGCCGGATCCGGGCTGACAGGAGGTCAGTATGATGATACTTCAGCGAACCCCGGTGATGATTGCGCTGTCGGCCCTTCTTGGTCTGGCGGGCGCCTGGCTGATCGGGCAATGGCTTGGCAGTGTGCCGACTGCACAGCCGCTAGATACTGAGGCAGGCATATCGGTCCTCGTGGTCAAGAAGGACGTTCCTGCTTTAACCGCGTTGACGGCAGAACACGTCACAATGGTTAGCGTGCCAGCGGCGTTGGCGCCTGAGCAGGCCATGAAGGAATCAAGCGCTGTCAGTGGGCACTATACCCTGGTAAATCTGTTTGCGGGCGAAATCCTATTAGATGCACGTATCACATCCCGTCTGCCTACTTCGCTATTGGCTGACCGGCTGGAGCCGGGCATGCGCGCCATGACTGTCAGGGTGAATGATGTGAGTGGCGTAGCCGGCTTTGTCCAGCCTGGCAGCCGGGTGGATGTGATCGCCACCCGAAAGAACAGCAGTCGTGTGTTGCTAACAGATCGTCATGTATTGGCTATCGATCAGACCACGACTATGGAAAACGATGAACCGGTCGTAGCCAGTACCGCCACACTTGCTGTAACGCCGGAACAGGCGACCCGGCTGGCCGGTGCGCTGGGGGGCGCGTCTCTCTATCTGGCGCTACGCAATCCTGTTGAGCCAGCGGCTGCTCCGACGCCCAAGGCAACGCCAACTGGCCTGATCCTCCAGCGTGGCGTCGAAGGTAGCTGGATTAAGGTGAGCCATTGAGGTGCGCTTGCCTGAATAAAAAACAGGGGCGTTGACCCACATAACAATCGTTTTGCAGTCAATTGTCTGGGGGATGATATGAAAGACAGTCTGGTACCCGCGCTCGGTAAGACGATGCGGCGGGCTCTGGTGTGCGTCTGGCTGCTGCTGGCCGGGTCAGTGACCATGGCTCTGGATGAAACAGGGGAGTGCTCCATTGTTCGCGGGGGAAACCGGGACCTGACCCTGATGGTCAACGGTTCCGGCATTGTCACGCTGGCGGAAGCCCCGGGGCGTATCACGGTCGCCAACCCGGAAGTGGCGGACATCAATGTGCTGGATGCGGAGCGCATCTTTATCCTGGGCAAGCAAACGGGCACTACTGCGGTGATGGCGCTGGACAAGCAGGATCGTCTGCTGGCCCGCCTGCATATCGAAGTGACCCCTGACCTGAACCTGCTCAAACGTCGCATCCATGAAGTGATGCCCGGTGAGCCGGTGGCCGTGCGCATGAGTGGTCAGCACCTGGTGCTGTCCGGCGAAGTAAGCAACCTGACCCGCCTGGATACGGTACTGCGTATTGCTGAAGGCTTTGTTGCCAACAAGGAGCAGGTGGTCAACATGCTGACTGTCGGTGGCGCGCAGCAGGTGATGCTGGAAGTCCGGGTGGCCGAGATGCAGCGCAGCCTGATGAAACGGCTGGATATGAATTTCAACGGCATCACCAATGGCGGCAAATGGAGTTTCGGTGGTGTCGGACAGGGCGGTGGCAGCCTGGTGCCGGGTACCTTGCCGGTGGTGCCGCCGGTCGGTGGCTGGCCGGGTGGGGATTTCACACCGAATCCCACGGAATTTGCGGGTAGCGGCCTGTTCGCCAGCTTTGTCAGTGGTGACAGCCTGTTCAACCTTTATATCGATGCGGGCAAGGATACCGGTACCGCAAGAATTCTGGCGGAGCCAACCCTGACCACGCTGAGTGGTGAAGATGCCAGCTTTGTGTCCGGTGGTGAGTTCCCGGTTCCGGTGCCTCAGGATGGTGATTCTGTCACCGTGGAATTCAAGGAATACGGCATTGGTCTCAAGTTCCTGCCGGTGGTTATGGATTCCGGCCGGATCAACCTGCGCCTGAATCTCAGTGTCAGTGAGTTGAATAACTCACAGAGCTTGGTGCTGGGTAACGGGGAAGACAGTAATGCAGCTTACGTGGTGCCCTACCTGAGCAAACGCAGTACCCGTTCAACGGTGGAGTTGATGGATGGACAGACGATAGGTGTCGCCGGCTTGATCAGCGAAAACATGCGTGATGCCATCCAGAAATTCCCCGGCCTGGGGGATGTACCCGTGTTGGGCCACCTGTTCCGTAGTCAGGAATACCAGAAGGGACAGACCGAACTGGTGATTCTGGTCACACCGCGCCTGGCCCGGCCACTGGCTGAGGAGCAGTTGCCCCTGCCGACGGACACCTTTGTGGAACCTTCCGATGCGGATTTCTACCTGAGTGGTAATACCGGCAGCCGGTTCCCGCTACCCAATACCGAATCAACGACAACAGGCGTATATGGCCATGACCTGCGCCCGGATGAAGGAGGGGACGCATTATGAGCCGCTATCTGACAGGCGCCATCCTGCTGCTGGGGTTGACAGGCTGCGCCGGATTTTATGAACAGCCCCACCATGATCCGGAGATGGTCAGCTATAGCCGGGACAGCGTCAGGGATATTTTTGTTGCCCAGCGCTACAACCCCCACGCCACGGAAGAGAACCGGGGCAAGGTGGTGACCGGTCTGGAAGGTGAACGCAGCCGTCATGTGCTCGAAACCTGGCGGGAACGTGAACCGGACAGCGATGCCTTGAATGAAGACATTGAGTACGACATTAACCCGGACAGCAGCAACTGACCGGGATATTGAAAAACAGGGGGACGCCATGAACCCGAGTCAAGGTGCGAGACAGCGCGGCGCCATCCTGCCGCTGGTGGCTATCAGCATGGTCGTCCTGCTCGGTTTTATGGCGCTGGCGCTGGATATCGGTCTGATGATGTGGCGCAAGTCACAGTTTCAGTCGGCGGTGGATGCGGCGGCATTGAGTGCGGCTCAATGTCGTTTCCTGAACGATAACAGTGAAGCGGACGCGAATGCCTGTGGTCGGGAAACCCTGGATTTCAATCTGGCTACGAATGGTGTTTCCAGGGATGTGCTGAAATCCCAATTTACCTGGAGTAACGAGCAGGATTATGTGGACGTAGTCGTTCGCTCCGAAGAGATGGATTCACTCTTTGCCGGGATCTTCGGAGAAGAGAACGCGGTTTTCCGGATTAATGCTGTCGCGCGTGCAGGCATGATAGGGGAACCCCATGAGGTAGAAACCATTCCGCTCATTGTTCCTGAATCCAGGTTGTGTCCGAGCTCTGAGCAGTGTGATGAAGGCGATTATCACCAGTTCCCTGTAAGAGCTGAGGCCATATTCCCTGATGATATGAATACGATCGGATACCCGGGTAAGGACGATTATGTGCCTGGCTCTTATGGTGGCAAGTTGGCAGCAGCCCTAGCCGGCACCGGGCATCCGATGACGCTAAACAAGGAATACCGTTATTGCCAGGGGGATGACTGCAGGTACTCCGGTTACGGTGAGATGGAAGAATTCATTGAAGAGGGACTGAACAGCCGTTTTGAATGCGATGATCAGGAAACACACAATGGTGCGCTGTGGTGCAATCGTGATGACGATGACGATGAATTCAGTTATCGGAAAGAGCTGTTTCCTCCCGACAAGAGTAATGCAACGAAACTGGATAAGTATGTAGAGAAAACTAGTAATTACCGGCGAATAGTGAATGTCGGTATTGGTGCACGAACATCGTTTAATAAGATCAAAGCGACAAAGACCGGTTGTTTTTTACTGTTGTGGGAAGTAGATGACCCCGGCGAGTGGTGGGATGACGATGATTTTCTGCGTCAAGCGACCCCCCGGGATGACGATGTTGAAGGCATCTGGCTGCGATATATCTCATCTGACGACATAAACACCCATGACGAACTGAAAGCATATTGCGGTATGGGGTCAGGAGGCCGAACGCTGGTTCTCCTGGATCAGCCGGACAGCGTTGACAGTTAGGAGGCCGGCCATGGTTTTAGAAGGTCATCGACAACAGGGGTTAGCGCTGGTGGAAGTGACGATTGTGTTGCCGGTGTTGCTTTTATTGCTGGCTGCGATCGTGGACTTTGGCCGGATCTTTTATGAAGGCGCCCAGTTGCAGGGGCGTATCAATGGCGCTGTCCGTTACCTGGCCATGCATGCAGTAGCTGGCGAGTGCCAGGAAACGCCGGGCGGCGGTACGACGAATGTCTGCGATATTGCGGAGAACCTGGTGTTGTATGCGTCGCCGAAGCAATCCGGCAGCCCTGCTGACCGGGTTGGTGGTGTCATAACCCGAGCCTATCAGGAGGATGACTCCCACTGGCAGGTTTCCGCCACCTATACACCGGATTTCATCTTTTCAGGTTTTCTGCCTGATACGGTGGATGGCCTCACCATTTCGCCATCGGCTATACAGCGATCGCTCCTCGGGCCTGCTGATAAGGAGGATCGTTCATGAATATCGATCGTACACCTGGTCGGCTAAGCGTCCAGAAAGGGACGACTGTCGTAGAGTTCAGTATCGCGGCTTCGGTCTTTTTCCTGATCCTGTTCAGCGTGATTGAATTTGGGCGGGTGATGTATACCTGGCACCTGCTGCAGGAGAGTACCCGTAGCGCTGCCCGTGTTGCGGTTGTTTCAGAATGGGAATCGCCCGATATCCTCAAGGCTGCCAGGCAGTTTATGCCAACACTGGCACCTGAACACCTGAATATCGATTACCTGACAGTTGACGGCGATACGGCTTCAGAGAGAGATACAACCTATTTTGTCACGGCTTCCATTACTGGCTTTGATTTGACGTTGCTCATACCGATGCCCGGATTCGACAGGCTGCCTGCGCCACCATTTACCACAACACAGGTTGCAGAAAGTCTTGGGCGTAACGTAGGAGAGAAGGCGCATACATTGTGAGGAAAGGGTATGGATGCTGGTAGAACCATGCGGGTACTGCTGACGGGTTATGACCGCACCCGTCTGGAGCGGGTACATAGTTTGTTGCGTGCGATTCGTGAGGTCACGGTCAATGTTTGCCTGCTGACGGAGCCGACCTCCCTCGACGTCGCGTTGCTGGAATCTGCCGATGTGCTGGTTTATATCCTGTCACCGTCGCCTGAAGCCGATCTTCAGACATTGCAGCGCCTGAAGGCACAGTTGCCACCATTGATCCTGGTCGGTGGCGATTCACAACTGCTGGAAGAACAGCAGCTGGGACAAATTCTGCGTACCGGTGCCCGTGATTATCTGAAACAACCCTTCGATGAGGGCGAATTGTTGCAGGCGCTGGATCGGATACATGATGACTTTTGTCAGAGCGAGCAGACCCGCAGTGGTGCAGCCGGCCAGGTTGTCGCGGTGACCGGTGTGGGGGGCGGCTGTGGTGTCTCCCTGCTGAGTGCCTGTCTGGCCCATGAGGCCGCCAGCCGGAATGAAAAGGTATTGCTGGCGGATTGTGACTGGCGGTACGGCTCCCAGGCTACGCTGCATGATATCCGGCCACGCAATGATTTTCGCGAGCTGATGGCGCGTCCGGACCGGGACAGCACCGCATTGGAAAGCTACCTGACGCCGGTGAATAAACAGCTTCAGTTGCTCTGCCAGGCGCCGGACCGGATCGCTTCTGTTTCCCCGTCGGATAACCTGCACCCGCTACTGAACCTGATGCGCAGCCAGGCTGACGTTACCCTGCTTGATATTCCCGGTTGGGATGAGCATTTACTGACAACCTTGTCGGTACGGGCTGACAGGGTGGTGCTGGTGGTGCGGCCCCAGATCGATGCGATCCGGCGTGCGGGTTTGTTAGTGCAGGCGTCACTGGCATCCGTTGAGCGTGAGCGGCTGACTGTTGTTGTTAATTGCGTGACGCGATATACGACGATTGATAAACAGACAATAGGCAAGGCGCTGGGGATCACGCCGGTGATGGTGCCTTCGAGCAGTAAGGTGGTGGTTCGGGCGCTGGAAAATGGGCTGCTTCCCGTGCAACAAATGCCGGATGCTCCGTTCAGTCGGGCGGTTGCCAATCTGGGGGATGTATTGCTGTCATCCGAACGGTCTCGACCTCGCCTGACGAACTGGCTGAAGCATCTCAGGAGGGCGAGCTGATGGCATTGACGTTGGACGACACTATTCTGTCATCAGAAGACTTTGCCCAGACCCGTCAGCGCTGGCAGAAACAGATCCATCAGCGAATCCTGTCTCGCCTGGATTTACAGGCACTGGCATTGCTGGATGCAACACAGGTCAGGGACCAGGTGTTCAGGGAAGGCGATGGTCAGTTTGAGCAACTTCATGCCCCGTTGTCGCGCCAGGAACGGCACCGGATATTGAATGATATCTGTGACGATATCCTCGGGCTGGGGCCTATTGAACCGCTGCTGGCTGATCCCACGGTGACGGACATTTTGGTCAATGGCCCTGATCATGTTTACGTCGAACGGCGCGGACGGCTTGAGCCTGTGCCGGTCAGGTTTCTGGATGAGGCGCACCTGTATCAGACCATTGAACGGCTGGTCAGCCGGATAGGGCGTCGTCTTGATGAGTCCAGTCCCATGGTGGATGCGCGGCTGGATGATGGTTCCCGGGTCAACGCAGTGATCCGGCCGCTGGCGCTGGACGGCCCCATACTCAGTATTCGTCGTTTTCCTGCCGAGCGCCTGACACTTGAAGGTCTTGCCGCCCATGGGGCATTTCCCGCCAGCCTGTTGCCATTGCTGCAAAGCATGGTAACAGCGCGTCTGAATATCATGATTTCCGGCGGTACCGGCAGCGGCAAAACAACACTGCTGAACGCCATGTCTGCGGCCATCCCGTCCTCTGAACGCATCATTACCATTGAAGATGCGGCTGAACTGCAGTTGCAGCAGGCACATGTCGTTCGTATGGAAAGCCGGCCTCCCAATATCGAAGGCAAAGGCGAGATCAGTCTGCGGGACCTGGTGCGTAACAGCCTGCGGATGCGGCCTGACAGGATAGTAGTGGGTGAGGTTCGCGGTATGGAGTTCATCGACATGCTGACCGCCATGAACACGGGCCATGATGGTTCCCTGACCACCATCCATGCCAATACGCCCAACGATGCGATACGACGGCTGGAGAGTTTGGCCGCCATGAGTTCCCTGGGGCTGGAGACAGGCATTGTCACACAACTGATTGCTTCAGCGCTGGATGTGATTATCCAACTGGAGCGCATGGAAGATGGCGTACGACGAGTGACAAGTGTTCAGGAGTTGGTTGGCGTAGCCCGGGGATGCGTTGAATTACGGGAGATCTGTCGTTTCGAGCGTTACCAATTGTCGGAAGATGGGCGTGTGCGGGGAGACTTTATGAGCACCGGGTACCGGCCAGCCTTCCTCGACAAGCTGAAACGCAGAAGCCTGTCTGTTGACGAAGCGGTATTTATGGAGGGCGTTCTGCAATGACGGGATGGATAGGCGCATGCCATTTCAATGATCAGGAGAAGGCTTATGTCTGATACGTTCAGTTTGCTGCTGGCTGTGATCTTCCTGATGATTTTCCTGGTCAGCGTGGTGATCACATTGCTCAGCCAGCGTCATCGGCTTCAGAAACGTTTGCACCGGCATCTTGATCAACTCAATGGTGAACAACCGGTTCACCAGATGTTGCGCAAGCGTTATGTCGAACAATTGCCTCCCTGGTTACAGCGGCTCGAACAGTTGCCCTTTATGGTGGGGCTGGATCTTCTGACGCTGCAGGCGGGTAAAAGTACCCGTGCACTGGTCGTGGTTGTTTGCAGCCTGGGGCTTTTGTTCCTGGGCATGGTTGCTACGCAATGGCTCAAGATTCCCTGGTTTTCAGGCGTGATGATCTCACTGGTATTAGCCGCCCTGCCGGTTGGCTATCTGGAGCGGCTGAAAAATAAACGGCTTCAGCTATTTGATCAGCAATTGCCTGACCTGATGGATATGGTCGTCAAGGCTCTGCGTGCAGGGTTGCCCCTGACAGAAGCCATGGAACTGGCCGCCCGGGAGCTGGATGATCCGGTTGCATCGGAATTAAAGCAGACCGTTCAGGATATCCACTACAGCAAGGACATGAAACATGCGTTCCTTGCCATGCTGGAACGGGTGCCTAGTGAAGCATTGCTGATGATGGTGACAGCCATTCTTCTGCAGCGCGAAACGGGCGGCAACCTGCTTGAAGTGTTAACGGGATTGCGGGGCCAGATCCGGGAACGGATCGGATTCGACCGGCGCTTGAAAACACTGTCGGCGGAAGGGCGGATGTCAGCCTGGATTCTTGTGTTATTGCCGTTTGTCCTGGCGTTTGTGATTAACCTGACTTCTCCGGGCTACCTGACCCCCTTGCTGGAATCGGATGTCGGCAGAAACCTGTTGATCGGTGCGGGTGTCTTGATGGTGGTGGGTGTGGTCTGGGTGCTTCACCTGGTCAGAATTCGGGTTTAAGGAGGCAACATGTCTGCTACAGAAGTATTGAGCCCTGACCTGTTGAGCCGGATGCTGGATACGGTGCTGGTTTCCCGTGTCGCCGGTCTGGCCTTGGTGGCCGTTGCCGTCGGGCTGATGTCGTTCATGATCCTGCGTGTCACCGGGCGAAGGCGCTTATCGGCCCGACGGTTAAAAATGGCTGAGATAGCTGGGCCTGATGTGCATGCCGGTGCGCCTGACGTGGCTCACTGGCTTTCTCCGGCACAGCGATACCTGCTGCCATCCGATGAAAAGGAGCGCGTTAGCGTAAGCCGTCGTTTGATTCAGGCCGGGTTTCGTCATGAACATGCTTTGCTGTTCTTTTACAGCTGCAAGGCGACAACAGCATTGTTATTGGGGTTGCTGCTGCTTCTGGTGCATCCATGGTTGCCGGGCGCCTTGGCCGAGTATACCGGCCTCTCGGTGATGTTGGGGGCTGTGCTGGGTTTGTTGATCCCATCCTGGGTATTGAATTCCCAGTTACGTCACCGTCATCAACAGTTGATTGAAGGGTTACCCCAGGCGCTGGATATGTTGCTGATCTGCCTGACTGCCGGGTTGGGTTTGCCCATGGCGATCAGCCGGGTGGAAAAGGAACTCCGGCTGGCTTATCCGGTACTGGCGGATGAGTTGGCGCAGGTCCGTGCGGAACTCAATGCCGGCATGGCCATGGATGCGGCCTTACACCATTTTTCTGAACGTACGGGGCTGAGAGAGGTTCGCGGACTGGTGGGCACCCTGGTGGAAGCCCATCGGTATGGCTCCAACCTGGCGGATACCCTGAGTGATTACACCCGTGATTTCCGCGCCATGCGATTGCACCGGGCCGATATGCAGGCAGCCAAAATGAGTACACGACTGGTGTTTCCCATGGTCTGTTGTATCTGGCCGGGGTTTTTTGTGGTGGTGGTAGGTCCGGCGTTATTGCGATTACTGGAAGCCTTCGGGGGATGACAATGCGTTACGGATTTCGATCACTGCTCTTCACACTGTTGGTATTGCTGCTGGGTGGTTGTGCTGGCATGCAGACCACAGAGATGAAGGATATATCCCGGGATGATCTTTACGACGGCGCCCTCGCTGCAGATATGCTGGGTGTTGCTGATGCATTGACGGCTGAAGAAGCCCTGAGAAAAGGCGACAACCACTGGCGTCGGGACGATGGTGACCGGGCATTGCTGTATTACATTCGCGCATTGGAACTGGACGGAAAGTCTGTTGAAGCGGCCATGCGTATTGCCCGTGTGCATGAGCGCAGAAATAATACCGTGTTTGCTGAACGGGCCTGGAATGAGGTGCTGGCCATTCAACCCGACAATATCGCAGGCCTCGAAGGGATTGGGTTGCTTCAGCTGGAGCGGCGCCAGTATACGGCTGCAACCGTTTTGTTGAACAAAGCACTGGCAGAGTATGAAGCAGAGCGTGCGCGACTGCAGGGGAACAATACCGAGGAGAATGATAAAGAAACGCCTTCAGATGTGGTGACTTCAGGGCAGCCTGCTACATTGCCGACAATGAATATCTATAAACCATGGCTTGCGGCTAACGGTTTGGGAGTGATGGCTGACCTTGAAGGTGACTATGAAAAAGCGATCGGCTATTACCGGCAGGCGTTGGATCTGATGCCGGGGCAGCCCTTGTTGTTGAATAACCTGGGGTATTCCCATGCCATGGCAGGTCAATTACCTGATGCGGAATCCTGGCTGCGACAGGCGCTGGCTATTCAGGCTTCTTATGGGCAGGCAAGACGTAATCTGGCGCTGGTTCTTACCCGGCAGGATCAACCGGAAGAAGCTGTACGAATATTAAAAGTCATTATGTCGTATGCCCAAGCCTGCAATGATGTGGGTTACCTGATGATGCTGGATAATCATGGCAAGCAGGCAAGGCGCTGGTTTCGGCAGGCAATTGATGCGTCTCCTACCTATTATGCCGAGGCGTGGGATAATCTGGCGCAGTTAGACGATCGGGTTAACGGTTTGTAAGACAGATGTCTGGCAGGGGCGAATGGAAAAAGCGCCATTCCATTAACGGAATGGCGCTTTTGTATTTAGAAGAACATGAACTTCATGACAAACAGAACGGTCAGCACCACCATGGCCGGGGTGATTTCTTTCTGACGGCCACTGATCAGTTTGATGCCGGTCCAGGCAATGATGCCCAGGGCAATACCGGATGCCACGGAATAGGTCAGGGGCATGGTAATAGCAGCTACACCAACGGGAGCGGCTTCGGTGATATCGTCCCAGTTGATTTTAACCAGGCTGTGGGTCATCAGTACGGCAACAAAGAACAGTGCCGGTGCCGTAGCGTAGGCAGGGATAGCGCCTGCCAGCGGTGACAGGAACAGGCTGACAACAAACAACAAACCAACGACAACGGCTGTTAAACCGGTACGGCCGCCTGCAGCGATACCCGCACCACTTTCGATATAACTCGTGGTAGTGGAAGTACCGAGCATGGAGCCTGCGACAGTGGCAGTACTGTCTGCCATCAGGGCTCGGTTGATGCGGGGCATGTTGCCGTCTTTATCCAGCAGGTTGCCCTTCTGGGCGACGGCTATCAGGGTGCCGGAGGTGTCGAACATGTCCACAAAGAGGAAGGAGAACACGATACTCACCAGGCCGATATCCAGCGCGCCGGCAAGGTCAAGTTGCATGAAGGTGGGCGCCAGGCTCGGTGGCATGGAGAAGATGCCGTTCAATTCAACATGACCGGTGGCAATACTGAGTAGTGTCACGGACAGAATGCCGATCATCACAGAACCGGTAACGCCACGGAAATAAAGAGCGGCAATCACGACAAAGCCCAGGCAGGCCATGATCGCGTTCCAGCTCGTCATATCGCCCATGGAAACCAGGGTGGCCGGGTTGTCGACGACGATGCCGGCATTTTGCAGACCCAGGAAACCCAGGAAAAAGCCGATACCGGCGCCGATACCACCGCGCAGTGACAGCGGAATACTGTTAATAATCCATTCCCGGATACGGAAGGCGCTCAGCAGGAAGAAGCAGATACCGGAGAAGAAGACAGCGCCCAGGGCGACCTGCCAGCTGTATCCCATCTGTCCGACAACGGTGAAACTGAAGAAGGCATTCAGGCCCATACCAGGTGCCATGGCAACCGGGTAGTTGGCGTAAAAGCCCATAATGAAACAGCCAATCGCGGCGGCAAGACAAGTGGCGACGAATACGGCACCAGAGTCCATGCCGGCAGCGGCCAACAGGCTGGGGTTAACGAAAATAATGTAGGCCATCGTCAGGAAGGTGGTGAGGCCTGCGATCACTTCCGTTTTGACCGTAGTATTGTGTTCCTGGAGTTTAAATAAGCGCTCAAGCATGGGATTCGTACGACAACTTCAGAAAGGGTGGTGAAGAAGGCGCGCAGTCTACACGAATCCCGTGGGCCGTTAAAATATTTTGATCATTCAAACGGATTTTTTAAACGAAACTTGTCTAAGGTCAAAATGGTTCGTGACTCTTGTTGATTGAAACCAAAAGCACCCATTGTCGTTTTGTTTCTCTATGGTGTCATTGAAGGAGCAAATCATAGAAAAATTGCAAATGGCATCAATATGACGAGGAGTAATGTTAATGCGACAGAACTCCACAGAAGTGCTTCTGTTGCATCATGATGGGGATCTTTGTTCGTCCGGTACATTCCTTGCTCATGCTCATTTTGTGTGTCTTCAGAGATGCTGGTGCAGTTGTCGTATGAGGGTACCTGTTTGCCATCACCTGCGTGATGGTTGTGGGATAAGGGACGGCATACATGAAGATAGTGCTCAAGCTTTTCACTGTTGACGTGAATCAGCTTGTCACGAAAGCGATTTGTTCCTATCCATACATTACTCGACTGCTTATCAAGGTTGAGTTGTTTAATGTACCGCATAGCCTCAAGTGGATCCTGGTTGCTAAGAGCGATTGAATTCTTATTATCGATGTAGATAGCAGTTAGGTTCTTGTCCATGAATACCCAGTGTACTCCTGACAGCATAAAATCATCAGCTGCGAGGATATTTATAATTGCTGTACTATCCTTTGCCTGTGATGCGTAGCACTGACGCTGCACGTCTTTTACGGAATCTATTAGATCAGCAAAAGCGGCAGTGTCAGCTGCGCTTGACGATTTCAGCGTTTCTAGCAGGTCAGAAAATACGGGATGTCCTTCTCTAATGATCAACAATACTTGCTGAGCATTCAGAGTCTTGAGCATATGTTCTGATATGGGGACTAAATCATCGCTGGTGCCGTCTGGTGGCAACGCCTGTTCGCTATCATTTGATGGCGCTAGGCATATAAGTAACTGTGTGGAAATAGCAGCATGGTCGGATGAAGGCAGGTATGAGTCTGTCTGTACACTACTGGCAGCATAGAAACTATTACAAAATAGCAATAGAGCACAAACTAAACGTCTTACTACTCCGGAATATGGCATATTCATTTCCCATTCGCTGTTTTGCGTGGATGTTCATGACAAGGCGTTGCACCCAATCCATTCAGGGGCGAAATTTCAGGAGGAAAATTCTAGACGTGTGTCAATCTGTTGCACGACATGGTGATAAACGGGTGTTTTGGGGGAGTGAGGTGGTGCTTAAAAAAACGCCAACGTTGTCACATGGCGTTAGTGAAGGCTTTACAAGCTTTTAATCAGAATATGTCCACATAGATACCCACATAATCTGTGGGTATCTATGTAACAACATTATTTCTGTTTAAGCGTACTGCTCAGGATGACAAACTTTGAATCGCTGGCGACCAGCCGGTAACCACCAAATAGCTGTTTGAGACGTATGTGGTAGTTCAGGTGTCGGTTGCCGACAATACGCAGCTCTCCACCCGGCCTGAGCACATGGGAGGCTTGTTTGAACATGCGTCGGGCAATATGGTCGCCAATGGTTTCCCCTTGGTGAAAGGGAGGGTTACATAGCACCAGGTCGGCACTGTTGGCAGGAAAACCGGTCATGCAGTCATTGGCGATAAAGCACCCTTTGTCTTCGGGACGATGATTGGCTTGCCAGCTTTCCCGTGCGGACTGGACGGCCATGTAGGATTCATCCACAAAAGTCACCGCGCTGTCCGTATGCTGGCTGGCTGCTGTCAGTCCGAGAATTCCGTTGCCACAGCCTAGGTCCACGATGTTGCCGTAGTGTCTGTCACCCAGTAGGTGCTCAAGGAAGAATCGGGTGCCAATGTCCAGTTTTTCTCTTGAGAATACGTTGGCGTGATTGATCGTGACCAGGTTGCCAGGCATGGAAAGGGTTTTCGGAAAGCTGGTATTGGCAGGTGACAGGCTTGGGTCGAACGTCACAAATGCAAGGCGCGCTTTTTTACGAGCCAGCGAGGTTCGTGTGGGGCCGAGTGTGTTTTCCAGCAACGACAGTGTTGAGGTATGGATATATCTGGCCATGCCGGCCGCAATAATCTGCGTGCCCTCATGGACATGTGGGCGCAACCGCAGCAACTGCTCTTCGAGCCAGCTGAGGTTTTTCGGAAACCGTATCAGTACCAGGTCAAATGTGCCCTCCAAGGGCTCAGTACTGGCCAGGCACTGGAAGCTGTCCGGGGCGATGCCATTGTGTTCCGCATTGTGTATGGCGCTCTGGTGTGCAAGCCATGAATCGCTGTAAAGTACCGGGTTATACGTTGCGAGATTCAGGGTTAATGCACCGAAACTGTCGTTGAGGATCAGAACCCGGCCGGAAACGCCGGTTTCCCCGAGGTGTTCCAACAGGTATTCATCAGCGGCATCCCAGGCCTGCAGGGTTTCCCGGTTTCTCAGGGGAAGGCGTTGCAGGGGGAGTGACTGGAACGGGGTATTTAACTGCTGCATCTTAAGTGGACATGAATCCGTATCATTACAGACGGAACCAGCCGTACGACGGTACGTTTTACGACTGAATGAGACTGTTATTCTCAGGCGCCGAGTGCGTGCTTGAGAAAAAGCCGCATTTTACCTTCAGGAGAGGCTGAATGAACAATAGAACCTATGATTTTGACCTGTTTGTCATCGGGGCGGGCTCCGGCGGCGTCAGGGCAAGTCGGATGGCAGCGGCAGAAGGCGCGAAAGTGGCCGTCGCCGAAGGGCGTTTCCTGGGTGGCACCTGTGTCAATGTGGGGTGTGTGCCGAAGAAGTTGTTTGTCTATGGCGCCCATTATCATGAGGATTTTGAGGATGCCAAAGGGTATGGCTGGACAGTGGATGGTGTCAGCTTTGACTGGCCAACACTCCGTGATAACAAGACCCGGGAAATTGAGCGCCTCAACGGTATCTATGAGAACCTGCTGAAAAACGCAGGCGTTGAGTTGATTGCCGGTTATGCCGCGCTGGTCGATCAGCACACCATCGCTGTTGGTGACAAGCGCTACACTGCAGAGCGTATTCTGGTTGCGCCCGGTTCGAAAGCATTCGTGCCTGACTTCCCGGGCTCAGAACATGCAATTACGTCTGATGATGCATTTTATCTAGATATCTTCCCCAGGAAGGTCATCGTCGTAGGTGGTGGTTATATTGCTGTCGAATTTGCCGGTATCTTTGCCGGTCTCGGTGCCGAAACGGTGTTGTCTTATCGCCGTGACCTGTTCCTGCGGGGGTTTGATGGTGATATTCGTGAAACCTTGCGCGATGAAATGCTGAAAAAGCATATTAATCTGAAATTCAACAGCACCATCAGCCAGATTGACAAACTGCCTGACGGCCAGTTGCAGGTGACCTGGCAGGATGGCACTACGGAAACGGCAGATACAGTCATGTACGCTACCGGCCGTGTACCCAACACCAAAGGGCTGGGACTGGAGCAGGCCGGTGTGGCACTGACAGACAATGGCGCCATCAAGGTCGATGATAATTTCCAGACATCGGTACCCAATATTTATGCGTTGGGTGATGTCATCGACCGTTTCCAGTTAACCCCTGTGGCCTTGGCAGAGGCGATGGCGCTGGTACGCCACCTGTACAAGGGGCAGCCGGTGGCGATGGATTACTCCAATATTGCCACTGCAGTATTCAGTCAGCCGAACATTGGTACCGTTGGCCTGACCGAAGAACAGGCTCGGGATCAGTATAACAATGTCGTGATCTTTAAAACGGGCTTCCGCCACATGAAACACACCCTGAGTGGGCGTGATGAGCGTGTGTTCATGAAGCTGGTGGTGGATGGTGACAGTGACCGTGTTCTGGGTTGTCACATGGTGGGTCCGGAGGCCGGTGAAATTACCCAGGGACTCGCAATCGCTCTGAAGGCCGGTGCGACCAAGGCGATCTTTGACCAGACCATCGGGATTCACCCTACAGCGGCTGAAGAGTTTGTGACTATGCGAACGCCCGCCTGAGAGCTAACCTGAAACAAACAACGGGCAGCCAGTTCCTTCTGGCTGCCCGTTGTTTTATGTATTACTGCTGCTTTTTTTCTGGCAGTGTTTTGATCTGTGTGCGCAAGGCGCGCATTTCATCGGCGATCTGACGGCACTGGTGATTCACCAGCGCCATTCTGTCTTCCAGCTCTGCCATGCTGGCAGCCATCCTGGCAAGATTGGATCGCAGACTCGACAGTTTTGCGAGCTGCTCAGCATCAATCATCATCAGCAAGTTCCTTTTATGGATTTGTCATCCTGACAAACAGTCTCAACGTAATACTCCTTGGGAAGTCTAGTACAGGTTCGTTAATTTTGATTTGTATGCACAGTGAAAGGGCTTTATGAATAAAGTTAATTATCTAAACAGGATCGTTAGTGATCACAGATGCCTTTCAGTGAATGATCGGGAATTTTGTCAATTGAGGTGCTTTTATGGCTAATCCTGTAAGTGGTGTTAGGGGGGGGCATATTTCAAAGTGCCAAGAAAAATCCTCGTCCGAAGATGATTTCAGGGTTCAAGAAACCAGTAGGGAAACAGGAGCTGCTGCAGATGTTTGTTTGGGCGTGAGGAAGGTGAGTTTGGACATCGAAGAGCCAGAAGCTGACTGGTTTGAATTGAGGTATAATATTGGCGACGCGCATGAAATGCTGGAAAAGTTTTCAGTTTGGTATGAGAAAGGATATGGCCGATACAAGAAGTTTTATAATGAACAAGAATTAAATGCCTTTGCTCGGAAATATGGTATTAATTATTCTGAGGATGTTTTTTCTGATCTTTCTTATTATTTTAAATTCATGTCTAGTTGCAGTTCTTCTGTGAAAAGGAAAGGTATTAAGAAGAAAGGTGATGAAACGTTGTTTTTCTTGCCAGTGGCGGCTTTTAATCTTTGGTATGGAGTGTTGCTTTACTATGTTGGTCAATATGATCAATCTGAATCATTCTTGCTTCATTCGCTTTCAATGGTGGAATCTGAAACGCCTGCGTGGTTTTTGAATAAGCTTTATTCAGCATTGTATGTACTCTACTACAAGAAAGATGACCTCCGGCAGATGATGAATTACCTAAAATTGGCCGGAAAGTATAAGAGTGCTGACGGTATTTTGACATGGGCCTTGGTAAGAGCTGGTCTTCTTGATGGGTGCAGGGGACTGGCTGATCCCTTTGCCTTGGTTAATCTTGAGCATGAAGCCTCTGCATTGATTAAAAAGGGGGAAGTCTTTCGAACCAGCATGGATATTGGGTTGGCGGTAGGGGCTTCATGGGAATCGGTTATAGATATAGTTCTGAGAGCGAGAGCAACCAAAGAAGCACTTTCTACAGCAGCTTCTTATATCCGCTGGAAAGATAAGAGGCTTGAGTTTTCACGTGAAGTCTTGTTTGTTTTTCCAGAACGTGAAAAACAATTTGTCGACTTTTTTTTTGTTGAGCAGGAAAGGTTATCTGGGATTTATGAAAAAGTTTTTATGCTTGATGATGATAAAAAAAAGATGAATCTCCGTGCGTTTTCTCAAATAAAATTCCGGGAAGCTACGACTGCTTTTGGTAATGAGGATTCTGATGGATGTCTAAAATGCTTTCAGGCATTAACACGTTATTTGTCAAGTGAAAGCATTGTTTCGGAACGTGAAGAGAAAATGTTAACTACAGTTGCTGTAGTTCTAAAAAATAAGGATTTAGATCAATTTTTTTATTTTGTTTTTGGTTTTTTTAAAGCAATAGTTGAAGATAGTAGATGTATGAAGCGTATGTTCCACTTGTTGAACCTCTCTCAGCAACAAACTGTTTCAGTTGAAGAGGCCGTTTCAAGAAAAACGTTAAACCAAATTTTAAAGTGTTTTGACAATCCTGAGCGTTATGAAATGCCAGCCTTTCTCATGCAATCAGTCGCCCATTCTGCCGGGAAGGATGAGTGGAGCAGGGATTTTTTTCGCACCCTTATTGGGGGGGGACTGCCTGCTAATCCGAAGAGAGCATTGCTATATGCGAGATTAACACAATGCCTGGACCCAGCGGGATTTGTGCTTGAGGCTATTAGCCATATTGCGCTTCGGTCTCCGAGGAATGAAATTATCACAGTTCTTCTCGCTGGAATTGATAAGGATTCTGCAGCAGCAGCCCTGATGCTGGGTGATTTTTATGCGGGAAAATACCCATATTATAAAAAAAGAGAATTAGAATTGGCATTTAAATATTTTGATATGTCCGGAAGTATGGGGTTGGCAATTGGATATATTCGGGCGGCAGACTTAATTATCGAAAACTCAAAAAGAAAAAAGTTTTTTTTTAAAGCGGCTTCAGACCTTTTCCACCAAGCTTTTCAAATGCTATCAGGTACACTTTTGACAGATGAGGCAAGATATTGCACAACAATGATAGATCTCTGTGACGAGATCGTATCAGAACAAGAGCTTACTGGTATAACATCGCACTCTGCGCACTCAACGAGAGTATCTTTTTCTGGCGAAGCGCTTTCTTCTGAAGCAGGTGCTGTTGATTTGTTAGTTGAGTCAGAGGATAGGAAGGCTGAACCTTTGGGAGCTGCGTTGTGTGATGCAGCCGAGGTTGTTGAAGTAAAAGATGATGGATTTCTCTCTGCATCTGCGGATTCTCCTCAAGTAGAAAAAAATGAAAAACAGGTTGTAGCTAAAACGGATAAACCAGTTAAGAAAAAACAAATTATAAACAGGCAGGCGTTTTTCGAGAGGTTCTGTTTAATTAACCAGTATATTGATGAGGGGGAGTTATTTATAGCGCACGAATATTTAGAGCCGTTAGAGTCTAAAATTCCTAAAGCGGATAAATATGTGAGGGCTTTACTATATGATATTTGGGCAAGGTTTTATAAGGCAAGTATGGAAAATATAGTGCCAGAATCGAGCGTTAAAAGAGATAAGCTTTTCTTATCCAAGAGAGAAGCGTTGTTTTTGGATGGTGTTTCCTGTGTAAAGAAAGGTCTGAAAGAAATGAAAGTAAAAATTGGAGGCGATATGACATTGTTGAGTGAAGATGTTTTTACTGTTCTCTCATTGAGTGAAAAAAGGTTGGTTGCATCATTATGTTCATTGTGGGGACACCTTTTATCGCTGCAGGCTCAATTAAATGATACGAAAAAAATCAATAAGTTGTATGAGAAGATTTATCAGTTGGCATATAAATTTAACCCTGAAAAACAATATAAGAGAAGGAAGATGCAAGGAGAGAAAGTTCGAGTGGTTGATGAAGAAACTTTTCGGGCAATATATTTGGCATTGAAGGAGTAAGTGTGGGTGTTAATGTTTTTTTTTGATTGTTTGAAATTTTACATCGCTGTTGGTGATTGGCGGTGTGCTAAGGCTACACCGCCTTAATATTGTTTTTCTACTAGTTAGTGTGATACTAGTGACTGAGCCATAGACTGTGCACGATTATTCAAATCAGCCAGCATCTGGCTGATCTTTTCCTTCTCTTCATTCATCTGGGCGCTGGTGCGGCTGGCGCGAGCCTGGCGATGACGTTCAATGGCTTCGCGGATACGCTTTTCCTTGCCACAGATGGTTTTCGATACTTCGCTCAGTGATGGATGGGCAGACTGAGGCACAGCAGTGTCTGTCTGAGTTTCATCAATGACAGTTGCAATCTCTTCGTCTATCTCCTCGGTGACAGCCGGCTTGGCTACGAGGTCGGTCAGAGAATCGGTCGCTGAGATATCTCCGGCCAGTACAGCATCGGCCGCGGCGGTGATGGCTGCAAGCTGTGCTGAAATCGCTGAATCTAGCTCAAAGCCGCCCAGATCCACCAGTGAACTGCTGCGGGATGCGCGCACGGGTTGAACCGGTTCGGCGGGTTTAGGCGCTTCGACCTCAGGCTTGATCACAGCCTGCACCGGAGCTTGCGGTTTTACAGCCGTGCTGCGAGTTACTTCGATGGTTGCAACGGTACGAGCCTGCGGGCTCGGTTTTTCTTCCCGTGCCTGTTCGACAGGGGTTTCCTGCTTCACATCGGCGGCCTTGATGATGCGCCCCTGGGGTTTCTCCTCTTCTGTCACCACTTCTTTTTTGGGTGTGACCGGCACCGGTGTTTCATCGTCATCGTCGCTGAAATCACTGTCTCCACCCAGCAGGGACATCAGCTCCTTTTCGATGGCGGAGATGGAACGGCTTTTACGGGGCTTTTTCTTGGGTGTAATGCAAACCGTGGTGGTTTTGTACCCTTTCAGGCTCTTGGCGTTGAACAGCTCAATGGCATCCTGTTCCACCTCGGCCAGTTCTTCACGGGTTTCGACATAGTCGTACACGTCAACAGAGAAGTTGTCGGTGCCGTGGACACGAATGTCTTTGTAAAGGGGGTAGTCGAGCTGCTGCTCGGCAGCAGCAACCATCTTCTGCCATTGGTCGTCGAGGTCGTTGCGGGTATTGCCGACATAGACCTGGTTCGTGATTTTGTTAGTAATGGTGAAGATAATCAACGGGGACTCCGCTACAGCCTTTTACCTTGAAATCACCCTGTATCCGACAGGCCGAAGGTGCCGGTTAACAATGGTGCGCTCATGGATGTGAAACAGGTCGGCAATTATAACGGCAGGGGCGGGTGATGGTAGTCTCAGGCGGTCAGTAATTGTCGCAGCAGTTCGTGCGCTTCCGGGCTTGACTTACCCGGTTCCGGCGATCAATTCCGGTAGGGCGTGGCATGCCAAAGACTCAGTGACGCCAACCCGCATCCGGGTATCGGGTGGGCGTCACTGAGCAGGCAATAGCGATTAACTCAGGCCGGTAATATGGCCGTTGTCGTCAATATCGATATTCATGTAGCCGGGGTTGGAACCCAGGCCGGGCATGGTCATGATCTGGCCACAGAGGATGTAGACAAATCCGGCGCCCGCAGAGACCCGAACTTCACGAACCGGGAAGTCGAAACCTGTCGGTGCGCCCTTCAGCATCGGATCGTGAGAGATGGAGAGTGGTGTCTTCGCCATGCAGACCGGCAGGTTGCCATAGCCCTGGGCTTCCAGTTCGGCAATCTGCTGCGCTGCTTTCTCGGAGAAGTTCACCGTCGCTGCACCATAGCCCTTGGTCGCCAGGGTGGTGATCTTGTCCTGCAGGCCGGCGTCCAGCGGATACAAACGCTGGAAGTTGGTGGGTTGGGTGCTGCAGGCCTGTTCTACTTCGCTGGCAACAGCCATGGCGCCTTCGCCGCCAAAGCGGAAGGTATCACTGATAGCTGCACCGCTGGCGCCGAATTCACGGGCCTTGTCCAGCAACCAGTTCAGTTCTTCGGTGGTGTCATCCGGGAAGCGGTTCACGGCAACCACGACCGGCAGGCCATAGCGCTTCACGTTATTGATGTGCCACTGCAGGTTACACACGCCTTTTTCCAGCGCATCCTGGTTGGGTTCGATCATGCCCTTGTCCAGCGGCTTGCCGGGTTTCAGGTCAAACAGGCCGGAGTGGGACTTCAGGCCGCGCAGGGAGCAGACCAGTACCGCGACATCAGGGGTTTTACCGGAATAGTGCGCCTTGATGTTGCAGAATTTCTCCAGACCCATGTCAGAACCAAAGCCGGCTTCGGTGACGACATAGTCACCCATCTTCAGAGCCAGGCGATCGGCCAGGATGGAAGAGTTGCCGTGGGCAATGTTGGCGAAGGGGCCGGCATGAATCAGGCAGGCGCCGCCTTCCAGGTTCTGCATCAGCGTGGGGTTGATGGCGTCTTTCATGATGGCGGTCATGGCGCCGGCCACTTTCAGATCTTCGGCGGTAACCGGTTTGCCATCCAGGTCATAAGCCAGGATCGCTTTACCAATCCGCTGACGCATATCCTGAATGCTGTCGGTCAGGGCCAGGATTGCCATCAGCTCGGAAGCAACCGTGATGTCGAAGCCTTCCTCGCGGGGGACGCCGTTCATGTTCTCGCCGGTGGTGTTGCCGGGCAGGCCCACGGTGATAGCACGCAGCGCGCGGTCATTGTGGTCAACGACACGCTTCCAGACGATACGGTCCTTATCAATCTTGAGGGCTTTCAGGCCACTGCGCTGTTCGAATGCTTCATAGCCTTCACGCTCTTCGTGATACAGGCGGCTGTCGAGTGCCGCAGACGCCAGGTTATGGGCGCTGGTGATGGCGTGAATGTCACCGGTCAGGTGCAGGTTGAAATCTTCCATGGGAACAACCTGGGCGTAACCGCCACCGGCTGCACCACCCTTGATGCCAAAAACGGGACCCATGCTGGGCTGGCGGATACAGCTGATCGCTTTCCGGCCGAGCATGGACAGACCCATGGTCAGACCAATGGTGTTAACGGTCTTGCCTTCACCAAACGGTGTCGGTGTGATGGCGCTGACGAGCACCAGTTTACCGTCGGGTCTGTCTTGTAATTTGTTGAGGGAATCAATACGCACCTTGGCCTTATAGTGGCCATAAGGTTCTATGTCCTGGTGCTCTAAACCGAGCTGCGCTGCAACATCGGTGATGGGTAACAGGTGTGCACTACGAGATATCTCAATATCAGACTTCATGGAACCGGGAGCCCCCTAGGTTAAGGTCGTTATTCGCTACCTTGCAGAGGGGCACGATGGTGACAGAAGTTCAGTGTGCCGGAATTGATCTAACGCATGAAATGTTTCTCATTTACTGCTGGATGAGATATCTACCTATAAGCGGTGATATTAATGATAGTAATGCGAGGATAAGGATAAATTATCAGATGATTTCCCTTCCCTGGGCATGCGTGTGAGCAGTAGCGTTACTTGATGGCGATTACCATCGAATCCGATCCCTGTAGATGCTCGACACGGGTTTCACGAAATCCTGCAGTCTGCAGCCAGCCAACACAATCAGCGCCGGTAAAATCAAAGCCGCCCTGGGTTTCAACCAGCATATTCAGGCTCATCAGTAATCCATAGGTATTTTGTCGGCGCTCATCATCAATAAGCGCTTCATAAATTACCAGTGCTCCGCCTTTCGGCAGTGCATTAAAGGCTTTTTGAATCAGGATTTGTTTTTTACTGAGCTCCCAGTCATGGAGGATGTGTCCCATCAGGATGACATCTGCCGTGGGCAGTGGATCCACAAAGAAATCACCGGCTATAAAAGAGAGTCTGTTGCAAAGGCCGTTGTGATCCACATTTTTCTCGAAGCACTTGCCAACACGTTCAAGGGAACCTGCGATTAAGTCCCCAATAATAAGCTAATCTCCACTCAGCCTTTGCCGGAGATCAGTCATGGACCAACAGCTCAGCTTTTCTGACGCTGAATTCACTCAAAAGCGTCGCCAGACCCGCAAAGAAATATTCCTTGCCCGTATGGATAAACTGATTCCCTGGCATCGTCTTGAGACAATTATTGAACCTCATTACCCCAAACCCGGTAATGGGCGTAGACCGTACCCGTTATCCACCATGCTCCGGATACACTGCCTTCAACAATGGTACAGCCTCAGTGATCCGGCCATGGAAGATGCCCTTTATGAAATTGCGTCCATGCGATTATTTGCCGGATTGTCTCTGGATAAAGCAATTCCTGATCGCACAACCATTATGAACTTTCGACACCTGTTGGAGGCTCACAATCTGGCTCGGGCTATTTTCACGGACGTAAACCAATGGCTGACAGAGTCTGGTATCGTTTTGAAAGAAGGCTCTCTGGTCGATGCCACGATCATCGAAGCTCCGACATCCACAAAGAATCAGACGGGGCAGCGAGATCCCCAAATGCACCAGACCAGAAAGGGTAACCAGTGGTATTTCGGAATGAAGGCGCATATTGGTGTCGATGCCCGTACAGGTTTGACTCATAGTCTGGCGACAACAGCCGCCAATGAACATGACCTTAATCAAGCCAGTAACCTGTTGCACGGTGATGAACAGTTTGTCTTTGCCGATGCCGGCTACAGAGGAGCCGAGAAGCGAAAAGCGCTCAATACAGACGCTGTACAGTGGCATATAGCCGAACAACCGGGCAAGTTAAAGAGACTCAGGAAACACCCTCGAATCAATAAAGTCATTTTGAAAACGGAATACCTGAAAGCCAGCATTCGAGCCAAGGTGGAACATCCCTTCAGAATCATCAAATGCCAGTTTGGATTTATCAAAGCCCGTTATCGGGGACTTCGGAAAAATGATGGCAAACTGGCGATGTTATTCGCTCTGGCAAACATGGTTAGACTGGACCAAATGATCCGGGCACAGGGTTAATGTATCCGAAAGCCGGACAACCGGCTTCAATGGTAAGAAACTGAGTAATTTTCAGGCTGGATAATAGTGAATTAATGACTTTTCATTCACTGTGTTTCTTTAACGTCACTTGCTCGCAGGTTCCCAAGGTCAAAACCCATGCCGGTCAGATTAGGATGCACCTGAGCGATCTCAATGGCGAGGGCACCTTCAGCCGTACCGACATCGACAAACGTGTTGTACTGTGACCAGGGAAACTGGCGCGCAATAGACTGATTGGCTGCCCGGCTGAAACCGCTCATGGCTCGCATAAATCGTGCGAGCTTGTCGTCATTTTCATAGAGCGTTTCAAAGACATCGTCATCCGTATCACAGATGGCATTCTGGGGTTTTCCGGTCTTGAGGGCTTCGGTCAGGCGTCCCCAAACCGGGTAAAGCTGGAGGTTCGCGTGCTCGAGAACACCGCCGATGTAGGATGGACTGTCACGGTTTAAATAGCAGTCCGTTTCTTCTGTGTTTTGATACTGCCCGTTATCCCGCTCCAGAAACCCCATGGAAACCAGCGCGTCAAGAAAGTCCCGGGCGCCGCGCGGGTGTAATTTCAGTTTCTCAATCAGAGTATTCAGATTGCCGGGTGTTCTGGCCAGTTCAGTAAATAGATCCAGCTCCAGGGCACTTAACAGGACTTTGGACGACCAGAATGCCAGGCCGGTTTGCAGGATGCGATCCGGTAGTGGTGTAGACATGATGTATGCTCGCTTTGGATTGTGGGTGCCCATTGCTGGTCGAATGACTGAATGCGTATGGCCAAGTCGTGAATCTGCCAGCGAAGGATAGGCACAAGTGCTTTGATGTACCGGTTTTTTAAAGGAAGTGTTTTTGCCGGTGGAAAAGGCTCCCAATCAATCGGCAGCGGTAAGGCAAAGCAATAATAGTAATTGACTGACAGATACTGTAGGCTGCACGGCCTCCAGCCGGGCTGGTTATTTAATGTGCAATACAGAGAGAAATTATGAGTTTTGCCTCCCTGGGATTATCTGCCCCTATCCTTCAGGCTATTGCTGAGCAGGGCTATGAAACGCCTTCGCCGATCCAGGCCAAGGCTATACCTGCCATTCTTGAAGGCAAGGACGTCATGGCGGCAGCCCAGACCGGAACGGGCAAGACGGCCGGTTTCACCCTGCCCATTCTTGAGCACCTGTCGCAGGGACAACGGGCCCAGGCCAACCATGTGCGTGCACTGGTGCTGGCGCCGACCCGTGAGCTGGCGGCCCAGGTGGGTGACAGTGTGGCGACCTATGGCCAGCATCTGCCGCTGCGTTCCACCGTGGTGTTTGGTGGTGTGAAGATCAACCCGCAGATGATGAAACTGCGTCGTGGTGTGGATGTGCTGGTAGCAACGCCAGGTCGGTTGCTGGATCTTTACAACCAGAATGCCGTGAAGTTCAACCAGCTGGAAGTGCTGGTACTGGATGAAGCTGACCGTATGCTGGATATGGGCTTCATCCATGACATCCGTAAGATTCTTGCGATTCTGCCAGCCAAGCGTCAGAACCTGCTGTTTTCCGCCACCTTCTCGGATGAGATCCGCAAGCTGGCCAAGGGACTGGTGCATAATCCGGTAGAAATCTCTGTCAATCCGCCCAACAGTACGGCTAAAAAAGTGAAACAGTGGATTTGTCCGGTGGATAAAAAGCAGAAGTCTGCTTTGCTGACCCAGTTGATTCACGATAACCGCTGGCAACAAGTGCTGGTGTTTACCCGTACCAAGCATGGTGCGAACCGGCTGACCCGTCACCTGGACGGTGAGGGTATCAAGGCTGCCGCCATTCACGGTAACAAGAGCCAGGGGGCACGGACAAAAGCGCTGGCGGATTTCAAAGCCTGTGCGATCCGCATCCTGGTAGCGACTGATATTGCCGCTCGTGGTCTGGATATTGACCAGTTGCCCCAGGTGGTCAATTTTGATCTGCCCAATGTGGCGGAAGATTATGTGCACCGTATCGGTCGAACCGGTCGAGCCGGCGCCAGCGGACAGGCGATCTCTCTGGTCAGTGCGGATGAATTCAAGCAGTTATCCGATATTGAGCGGCTGATCCGCCAGGTGCTGACACGCAAACTGATTGATGGCTTTGAGCCTGTGCATGATGTGCCGGAGTCCCGCTTGGACACCCGGCCCCCAAAGCCGAAAAAACCCAAGAAACCGAAACAGGCTAAAGCAGGCAGTGATTCCACCCCCCGTCAGGGACCATCACGCGCAACCAATGGAAAGAGTGGGAAGCCTAAGGTGTTCAAGCCGGCTGCAAGAAAGCCGCGCAATCGTCAGCAGACGCAGTGAGAGTGTCAGTATCCGGTTTGACTTGTGGGAAGTGCGGGGCATGAAGCAGCTCGTGGCGTGAGTGGGTTTCAGGTATATCGCTGTCATTCCACTCGTTCATCAGTCGGCATTTAACGGTTCGTGTCTGGCCATCAAACTCTGAACTGAGCCCTGTGAGTGTGGTGCAACGCAGGGCATTTCTCATCTGTTCCCGGTTGTTGGGATAAACATTGATCGTGACGTTATAACGCCCACCATGCAGTTGCTGATACTCGGCTTCTGAAAATCGGATATTGGAAAACCGGGCTATTTTGCCCGGTTTGATCACCACTTCGGTACTGCCCAGATAGACGGCTCGCAGGCTCGGTAGTGATTGATCGGTTATGTGTTTGCTGTCGCCATCAAAATAAGCGACAACGATAATTTTTTCATGCAGGGCTTTTAATTCTGCGCTGGCCCACTCAGATAATTCGACCACAACCGAAAACTGCGGCCCGTTGATGCTCGTGTCTGAGCAGGCAGTCGCGAATAAAATAAACAATAAAAGAAGATATAGCCGAAATATGTTCTTTTTAAGAAGCATGATGGCAGGGTATTTTCCGGTGGTATGAATAGGAAATGACCCAGTAAAAGTAGCGCATTGCCGCTCATTGCAGCAGAACAAGTTTTTGTTGTAACCGGTCTATTGCCTGTTGATGACGGGCGATGGCATTCACATCGTTTTTCATCATTGCTTCCTGCTGACGTTGCTGGTGTCGCTCAATCGCCCGTAAGGTACGCTGACGACGAACCTGGCAGGTGGCAGAGCCGCACTGGATAGTGTTGCGATTAGCACAGGTTTTGCACAGTGTGCTCATGAGGCAGTCGGCCAGATGTTGATTGTGATGGAGCGCATCATGGCTGAATCTTTTACGGGTTGCATTGATATAAGTAGGGATCTCGAGGTAACGAAAATAAGGGTAGTCAGACCAACACGGTATCTGCTGTATTTAATGGTATACTCGATAACCCTTCGATCGAAGGAGTCTTATGGTTCCTCTGGTTAATCGATTTTGGTGAGGCGTACACCATCGACAGTCATCTGCCAGACGCCGTCTATCTGACTGGGTGGTTCTGATACTTTAAATGTTGTTGTTAGAAATCCTATGCCAACGACAAAGTCATCTCCGGCAAACTCGGCCAGCGGGCCGTTCACTGTTGTTGTCGTTCGATCTTGGATGCGTTGATAGTCCACTGTGCCATCGGTATGAATGACAAGAACCATATTCTTGCTTGTCCAATAGCCGGCGTAGTGTATCCGGTTTTCAGGTAGTGGTTTGCTGCAACCTGTCAGTAACAGTAAGAGTATTATGAGCAGTGTTTTGTTGATAATCATGCTTCATCCATGAAGTCGTGCTTTTCGAGTTCTGTCTACACTACATCAAATATCATCCGTAGAGTTCAAATCAAATGTGTCGCTGGCAGCTTCTCAATTATCCGTTGTGCCAGTTCCGTAACAGGGTGTCAGCTGTGACTAACTCGATCTGGTGGATAAAGCGGGGAAGAAGGGTATCCAGCACGGCGTTCTGTGCTTGCTCCGATGAACCGGCAACGGCGTCGGTCACAACAAGGGTTCGGTAACCATGGTCTACGGATGACAGCACGCTGGCGAGCACACAGTAGTTGGTTTTTACGCCTGAAAATATCAGGGTGTCAGGTTGTCGTTGATTTAATACTGCCTGGAATGCCGGACTTTCAAAGGCTGAATAGGTATTTTTGATTATGATCTTGTCGGGAGTGGCAAGCCTATCAAGTGGTTCGATCAGACCGTATTGTTCCGGTGACAGTTGCCCAAAATCCTCTCTCAGCGATTGATGATAATGCGCTTCCCATTGTGTAGCCGGCGCATTCTTGATCCGATGCGGAATAAAACGGGTGAATACCGTTTCCTGAATTTTGTTACTCACTATCTTGGTGATAACCGGTACGATGGCTTGCAGGCCTGCGCAATAAAAGTTGCCGGGTTCCGCAAACCGTTTTTGCATATCAATCGCGACATGTAAGGCATGCTTGCCTATAGGGCCGAAACGTATTGAGGAATATGACATGAATCGCCCTCTGTCTGTGTTATATCGAAACCAAAACGACTGATTAAGCAAAGTTGCTATTTCGTGTAAGCCAATGGATGTTTCGCGTTTTCTCAGGAAGTCATGAATTTTGATAGCGTTGAATCAACTGAGATAAGGCATTTTGCCTGTTCAGACCGGAGTGACATCAATTCGAAATCTACGTCTTCGAACCCTGGTGCGACGGAACACCCTACCAGTACGGTATCGGTTAGTGGCGCTGCGGCCTGCCAGGTTCCTGCAGGAATGGCGTGACAGAACTTACCAGAACTGGCAGACAGGGTAATGACTTCCGGTGATTTGTTCGTGCCATCCCACAGGTAGAGTTTAAGTCCTGTTCCTTGATAAAGGCTCCAGATCTCATCAGATGCTAACCGGTGGAAGCGGCTAACTTCATCGGGGTTAAGGGTGTAGTAGATGTGCGTGAGGGCGCATCGGGATTGCCCATCCGGTGTCATGACCCTACGATCAGACTTGAACACCTGAGAGAAGCAGCCACCTTCGGGGATGTCCAGATAATCCGTGTAATTCATTGAAGCGCCCTGGTTGTTTGCTAAACGAAATAAATACTGAAATCGCCCATCAAAGGGATATGCTTCTGTTGCAAAAACTGCATTTAGCTTTTTTAGCATCAGGCATACTGTTGCCGTTTCTGTCGAAGGTCTTTCAGTCCTTCTTCAAAGGAAGGTTGAGTGTCATAACTCAGCGCATTCTCAGGAATCTTGATCCAGGCAGGGGCGCTTTTCAGCCAGACGTGAACATCCGGTACCAGCTGGGCGGCATGCTCCAGTGTGCCCGCTTTCAGTTTGATAATGTCTGGTGCATCAGGGTTTACATTGTAGATTCGATTTCCACAATCCGGGCAGAAGTGCGTCTTGTTTAGCGCACCAACTGTGGATTTGCGCTCCCAGCTTTTCAGTTTACCGGATAGCAATTGGAAGGCATCTGTTGGCAACAACATAGAGTAGGTGCCAATGCCCGAAGACGCTTTCTGACATTGGGTGCAATAACATGCGACCAGCGCGATATAATTATCGGGCACTTCATAGCGAACATTGCCGCACTGGCAGGATCCATTCATTGTTATTTTTTCCTGTGTTGTGAAGATACTTGTCCTAAGCCGTTACTACAGAGTGACCGTTTCGACGTGAAATGGGAAGCTCCATGCCACCTGTTAAATTCAGCACTCTGTCAGCAAATGAAGACAAACAAAAACAAATACCATACAGTTTGCACAGAAAATCACGTTGCCTGATCAGTTACACTGTGAGGATTAAAAAAATGGATGACAATCATGAATAAAACAATAGCTGCATTACTGTTCACTACGTCTCTGGTAGTACTGGCCGGCTGTGCAACACCGAGTGCTGTGCACCTGAATGATGGCACCCGAATTGATGCTGTCGATACCCCATCCTACGACGATGATAGCGGTTTCTATACCATTGAAACGGTTGACGGAAAGGAACGTCAAATCAATAAGGCGGTGATTCATTCCATCGAGTCGCTTGAATAATGAAATAAACCCAATAAATGTTTTTTGATGTTTATTGGGTTGTTTTTAATGGCTATCCATTTTTGATTACTTACATTGCGCTTGAACTGTGGTTATCTTCAATGTATCAGGGTCTACCATTACGGTGCCAAAGTTGGTGTTTGTCTCATAGCAGCTAACATAACCACAAGGAAGAGGATTGTCATTCATAGAGCTATAATTTATTAAATAATCACCATCAAATATATAGCTTTCTTCAATATGGATTTTATCCGGATAAGTGCAGAACTTTTTTATAATTCCATCGACATTGAATGTGTTTTCTTGGTACCTCGCACCAATTAATATAATCTTCTTTTCGCCTGGGGGAAGTGTTTGGAGTCCTTCGTCAACGAGGCGATGGGTCTGTACTGAAACATGAGCTAAGGCCATTTTTTTTGTAGGTATATCTTGCATGACAAGCGCTACACAATCTTGTAAATTATCAGTGCCTAGCTTGCCTTTACCCGGTTCACTATAGCCAATACTTCCTTGATAAATATGTTTTGCTGAATTATCTCTAGGTATTAGGTGTAATTTCCTGGGGTATGGGAAAGTTAAGAATTTATAGCCATCTTTACCCCTCAAATATGTTGCGCTAGTGTCTGTTTGAAAGTTTGAATGCTCTTCTTGCTTGCCACTCTTAATGGTAATCAAAAGCGAACCCGTCCCCTGTGGATAGTCAGGGTGATCTTCTAGATTATATACTGAATTGTCGTGATCACGTTGAAACATTCTAATTGGTGCAGGCAATGCTTTTATTGCACTCCGAATTGTAGGAAGATTTTCACTGGTTAAGCTATGCTTCACCCCGCCAATAATCAGTTCGCCACCCTTCTTACTTAACCGTGTGCCCTTCAGCTTTTCACTTGTTTCTGTTGATTGGTCTTTTAAGGATAAAGATTTCAGTTGTTGTTCAATTTTATTTGCGGTTGGTGCTTCAATGTTCATAGCTTTTATAGCTCGTTTAGGAATTAATGTTTTTTGTGTTTAAAATATATGAGAAGTAACAAGAGTACCCATTTTAATGGTCATAGCGATAACAAAAAAGTTAGAAATGGTGACAATTAATTATCAAAGTATAAAATAAGAGAGAGCGTCAAATGAATAAGCACCTTATTTCAGGCAGGCTTTCATATCAACGGCGCCTATCTGGGATAGCTGATAGGGGATTTAAGAAGGCTGTTAAAAGCAGTGATATGCCGAAAATGATAAAACTCATTCCCATCCAGGAACCGAGTCTGTTATCCGACTCCCAAGCATCCTTGACTTCGATAAAAGAGCGAACACTGTGTTTGTTGATGCTCAAGGCGTAAACCGTGAAAAACACACGATCATCAAAAACCGCTGAGCGGGGATCTTCCCTGTTAAACAACACGGCCACTGTCTCTTTGTCTGCATTTTTAAGTGCGGTATAGACCTTATCAAGCGCACCGGATTTGGAATCATAGTGAAATTCCTCGTCAACTCCGGTCAAACCAAACTTGATCACATCACTGCCAGACCGCACGGGTTCGACTTTTTTAAGAAAGCGTAACGTACCTTCTGCGCTGTCAAGATTCTTTGTTGCGGGGAGGGCTTCAGTAGCTAAATAACTGAAAAAATAGCCAAAGGCTATTGAAAGGATCCCTGAAAAAAAGAGAGCTTTTGAGGTGCTAGTATTCTTTATCAATGAAGATGTCCCTTCTGTTTGATAAAGCAAAGTTTAATGGCTTCTTTGCGATCTTATCGTCTTTTTTTATTATGTATCAAGTTTTCCGATAGTGTATGTCATTTATCAATAGTTTGATAATTATGGCAGGCATGCCTATGAGGGGATGAAAAATATTTTGGTGAACGGAGTATCAACTATTTACTGTTGGTTTTGATAATGGAAAGAGAGAGTCTCTTTGAAACCCGGTGGGAAGGCTAGCGGATATGAAGAAACGCCAGCCAAAGAGGGCTAACCGGCGCGAGCGCCATTGGGGAGAGAGGTTTCAGGCATGGCAAGGCAGGGCGTGAGATTATCAGCATAGCCAATGTCAAACAGCATGCCCTGGGAGATTTCCCCCGCCATTTTCCGTTCAGGCAGGTTCACAACAAAGAGAGCCTGCTTACCTTCAATTTCCCTTGGGTTTTCACGCTCTTGCTTAATGCCGGCAAGAATGGAGCGTGTGTGATCGCCAAAGTCCACGGTCAGCTTCATCAGCTTGTTGGATTGCTCGACGTCATTGACGGAGAGAATAGTGCCGACACGAATGTCCAGCTTTTCAAAATCCTCGAAGGTAATGGGTGCTTTAACGGGAGCGGGTGTCATAGTTCTGTGCCTCGCAACGAATACCATATGTTGCGCACAATATACGGCATGGGATTGCTCGCACCAACCGCGTGGCTCAAAACAAATAGCGTATTCAGTTAGAGTTTATCCCCTATGAAACTCTAAACCTTTGAAGTGAATGATATTAATTAGTGCATAAGACTAGTACTTTTTTTATATTTCATACCTCATGAAGTGTTTTTCTAAGGCGTATGATGTGTAATGTTTGACGTGTGTTTACCCTTTGCCTATATGCATTGTTCCTTAATATCAAAGCAGGCAGACGTGTTATGTCGTTCATGCATAAGATTTGTTCCGCACTGTTTTTACTCGCTGTGATCTCTTTTCAGGCGCATTCCGTTCAACTTCCGAATCATATGAAAGATTCATCCGAACTGACCGCACAAGCGTTTGATCCGTCCCGGCCCAATGTCTTGTTGTGTGTCATACCCTCTTCGCCAGAATCAGGCGGTACAAATGACGTGATTGGTAAAGTCATACCGGGGAGTGATGGCGGTACTTTCGCGTGTGAAAGCACCGCATTGGCGGGTGGTGTAGCGCCGGGTGCGCAGGTATCCAAAGAATTTAAGTGGCTTGATATCACCCATGATCAGTTGGCCAGCTGGCTGATTTCTTTTGCCACGTTAGAAAAGAACGAGAATGGAGCAGCCTATTTTGCGCTGAGATGCAATGAACACCGTCCGGATCATGCGCCTGCTATTTGTGTTCAACCAACACAAGGTAAGGGGTTTGAGTTTGGTTATGAAGAAGTAGGGGATCATGGGAAGAAATCCTGCGCCCCCCATGATGGCGCACTTTACGCTTCGCCTTACTTCCATGTTGCAGCAACGGCCTTTAGCAGCTGTACCGGTGATACCTTTCATCCCGAATGTCATCGGTGTAATGGTGGAGGATGTAATGCATTTGAATGTTCCGCGTTTACCTCCTGGGATAAATGCCCGTCTGGTAGCCACCTCTGTGGCTATGAGCATTGTGTCGCAAACTTTTGCCCTATGAGGCCAATTTGTCAGTGGGATAAATAAGACGTCACAGTTGTATGGTTATGGATACCGTTTGACGAGAAGAGCAAGCTCGTATGTTAGACTTTCAAAGTAATATATTGCCTCGAAATACATAGGCAATATATTGCTTTGAAAGGTGCATGACGCGTAGAAAATTAGTCTGCATGCTTTTGCGCAATAGGGTCTGTGATCACAACTGTATCATCCCGAAGCATATAGTTACTGCCGTTCAGATCGATCATTCCAACAGGGGCGATAAATGTCAAAGCCTCGAAGAGTGTTTCTATAAATGCCTCATGATCATCAATGATGTCATCATCCACTCGAGGTGGTGTGAGGTGCTCTGAACTAGTAAGCATGTGAATTTTGGATTTTTTTATCTGTTCAATAAAGTCATTCAGTGTTTCAAATTCGTGTGAGAATTTCTTTTCATTTGTGAAAAACGACAGGGTGATCGTTCGTAAAGAACCCCATAACAGACCAAAGTCGATATCGTGGAAATGGTGGGGGCGCGTTGCTTCTGTACCATCATCCGTCATGTGATCCAGACGCTCAAGAACGTAAAAACGGACAACCTTGCCACTGCACAGTTCAATGGCATCTTCCCGGTGAATATTAGGAAGGTGCGGGTTGTCTTGATTTTCAGGGCGCATACACCAGCGGGCAAAAACGTGATAACCATCTTTGCTGTCAGTGCATACCTTGACCACTTTGTTGGGTTCACCGGGAAGGTTGTACACTTCCGCATAAACGCCTGTTGCGAGCAAGTCAAGATCACTGCAGCGGTCGAGAAAAATCGTCACATCACAGAGATGATGAAGTTGTTCTGTTTCGGCGAGTGTTTTGATTTCTTCAAGCGTATCAAAGTAAATATCCATCTGTTTACCCACCTTTAATCAGGCAGAGAAACAGGGGATGTTCGATGTGCATGGCGTAGAACCGTTTGTCTATCGCTGAGTTATGCGCGTCGGTTGTGGTGCCATGCTGGATTGTTGATAAGTGCAGAAGTTCAGAGAAACATCTGTTGTTCATTTGTGATTTCATCCTTGTGTTTTCTTAAAGCGTGATTCTGGTCTTTTAAAGGTACGGTTTGGCATCAAAAATCGTGTTTCCATCGTTACTTTTTAAAGGTGAATGACAATGTCCTGGAGGCTTAAGTCTCTTTTTTTTCTTGAAAAATTAACGCCAGATTCAGGGCGATATTTCAGGCAAAGCAAGGCCTGAAAGTCTTTTTTAAATTGATTGTGTTTCTCTGACCAGCTCCTTGAATACTTGCCCGTTTATCTCAAAATCCTTGATAAACTCAAAACCTGTTTTTTTAGTATGAGCGGCATAGGATCGGCTATTATCTGCATGGATATAGGTGTAAACCATCGGGTAGTCACTGTGCATTTCACGACAGCTGTAATCGAAAAGCGCTTTGAAGACACCTTGCCCCTGGGATTCCTTACCAACACAAACAGGCCCCCAGAAGTATGTGTTAGTTTTACTCAGCGGTTTGTTTTTATAGTGGACATTCGTGAGTCCATCGGCAATCTTCGATAGCGTTTCTGAAAAAGACCAGAAATCCCAGGAGGCGCAGACCGCCATCGCTACGATCTTGTTGTTAAGCTCGGCAACAAAGACAGCGTTTTCGAACTCAATCACTTTGCGTATTAACTGAGGATTTAAAACGGTGTTCAGAAAACCATCAGATTTATCTGCTCCACTCAGGTTTAAGATGTTAAAAGCCTCCTGAAGTTCAACGATATCATCAATGTCAGTGACTGTTGCTCGTCTTATTTTCATTGCTAGTCCATTATCGAATCGTTAGTTATAGTCTCACACCCATGTCAGGGGCAGTGTGGCAATACATAGGGCGGAGTCTGTGTCAGGGGTGTTTCTTCATTTTATAGTGCGATTTTACCAAGCCCTGGCCAACAACTTCAGTCATGATGTGCTCAAAATTATTCCGGATACCTGTGTTGGGGAATAACGTTATCCCGGCACCCAGAGTAACAGGCACATGCGTGATATAAATCTCGTCAAGGAGGTTTTCATCTATGCAGTTTTTTACGACAATGCCACCATCAACATAGATAGTATCAAATCCTGCCTCATTCATACTTTTCAATATGTCGGCTTGATTACCATGAGTGAGCGTGATTTTTTCCTCAAATCCATGGGGAACAGTCTTGATACTGTTACTCGCTACATACACAGGTTTTGTATATGGCCAAACCCCAAAAGACTGGACGGTTCGAAACGTATTGGCACCCATCAAAATAGCATCAACGGAATTCATGAAATCATTGAATCCATAATCGCTTTGTTCCGCGTTGGGAAGCTCATTAAGCCAGTCAACACTGCCTTCAGAATCCGCAATGTAACCGTCAAGGCTAACAGCTAAATACGCAATAATCTTCATGCTAAAAAATGATAATTATTTAAAAATGATTGGAATACGATTCGTTTAACTATGGCTTATAAGTATATTGAGAATAATTGTGGAGTTGTATAGGCATCTAACACACCATTCATAGGTGTGATTATCGTAAATATCCCTCGTTCCAGTAGGTTTGCTTGACTGGAGCGAGGGAGGCTTATCTCATGAACGAAGCATAAAATAATGTGCTTGTTGCCAGAAATAACAATATAAGCTAACGGTTGTTTTTATAATTTCTTGATTTCTTTCATAAAGTCAGAGAAGTGAGGTTTGAACTGCTTGAACAGTTCATTATCTTTGTTCTTTAGCATAACCTCACCAAATAACTTTAAGCCGACTGCAAAAGCTGTCGCATCAACTTCGTCAAGTTCCATTTTTCCTTTCATTATTTCAACAATCTTGAAAATGTCATCATGATTTTTTGTCTCAAAAACTAAGGGGCTAAGCGACAGAGTGTTTCCTTTAGGATCCTCTAAATGCTCAATCGTATATTTGAACAAGTGACCTTTCATCATGCTCTCCATCGTGGATTGATCCAATAGTCTAGTTGATACTTGCCAGCTACTAATAATGGCTAACATGTTGTTTTTAGTTGAATTCGCGTGGTTTTTTGTTATTTAGCGCTTTCGTCGTTTGTTGAATGCTGCCAAAGCTCTAATAGTTTCTCGTATGTAATATATATATCAGCTGGGCGTCGCGTAGTGGGGGAAAACTCGGAAATAAATTAGAATATCATGTCATGCTTTATCTCTGAGTTTTAAGTTATGTGAAAATAACTTTAGTTCTTTTCCTGATGTCATTGACAATCTGTTGTGGAGCAATAATAAATAAAAGCATTTCAACTAAATAGGGGTAGCTTTTTTCATATACCATCTCTGATAAGTGTTGCAATAATTCACAATATTCATGATAAGCGTATTTATAACTTCTATATTCATGACCATCATCTTTTAAACGAATGATGGTTTGTAAGTCATATTTTGCTAACTCAGAATTTCTTCCATTAGGTTGAGGGAATAATTGTTTTATGTCCGAACAAGTAAAGAGTATCCAGTTTAAAGCATAGATAACTCTAGAATCATAAATAGCATACTTTTCAGGTTCTAAAAATGATGCGATTTTTGACATTGATGAAATAGTTGTAAACGTTTTTCTACTAAGTTTCTTTCTCTCTAATTGTTTTCTCAAGTGTATGATTGTTTCATTGTTTCTATCGCTGCGTTTTAGTGATTTTATTCCTCCCCATTCTTGAATAATCCAGTAGCTTTTTTCTAAATTGTAGTCATTTTCCAAAGCCTGATTGAGATTATGTTTCAGAAAAATGTTCTGTTCATGGTTGCTCTTTTGAGGGATTTTTATAGGGCATTTTTCGGGGATATCCCAGTGATAATTTTCCAAAGAGACTTCTTTTGCTAACTCTTTAAGTTTTGAGATAACTTTTTCCATCACAAACTCAGTATTTAAGTGATAACTTTAAAATTATACGACTGATGCGAATTCTACATACATGCTATGCCAGTCACCCTCAACGCGATTTACTCCACCTCGGTTTCTATTGTTTTGACCAAGTTGCCCCGTGTGTGCTTGGCAAAATATTTTAGAGTTATTGTATGAAAATGTTGAATGGATAGCTTTTTCAATATTGGTGACGTTTCTTAAACCGCAAGCCCTGCGTAAGGCATTAAATGTCTCTTTGCCTAAACAAATTGATATTTTCGGACAGAGGATTTTAATCAGTGGCAGTGTGAATTGCTTTGCTGCACGAATTAAGTCTTTGGAAGGGATGTGCGCATTCATTGCACCAGGCTTTACGTAAGGGAACAAATTAGTTGCATACACATCTTCTAGTTCAAGATCGAAATGCGCATGTAATAGTCTTTTGAGATTGATGTTGGTTCTAACGCTTGGCGTATATCCTAATTTTAGTGACTGAACTTCCCCCGCTTTTGCGGACACCTCATTCCTAATCCAATGAGGTGCTTAAATGACAAGTTACAGACCTGATAAACCAACGCGTCGCTACACCAATGAGTACAAAGTCAGTGCTGTTCGAATGACCTTCAAACCTGGTGTGATGATCAAAGATGTCGCTGCCTACCTAGACATCCATCCGTTTATGTTGTCTCGTTGGCGCAAAGAATATTTTGAGGGCAGTCTTGTGGCCGATGAACGCAAAGTCTCCAGAAATCTTGAGACTATCCCCAGAAAAAAAGAGCTGACTGACAGCGAGCGGATCAAGAAACTCGAGGCCGAGAATGCCGCTCTCAAAAAAGAGGTCGATTTTCTAAAAAAGTGGGAAACGTTTCTCGCGGAACAACGCAGGAAAGATTCGCGTTCATAGGGTTCCACCATCAGCGTTTCGGGATTCGCTTTCTCTGTAAACGTCTGAATGTTACCTGCAGTGGCTTTCATGCTTGGCGAAACCGAAAGCCTTGTCAGCGTAAACTTGATGACCAGTTGCTTTTACAGCGCATCCAGTCTGTCTTTGATAAAAGCAAGGGACGCTATGGAAGCCCGCGCATCTTCAAGGTGCTTCGTAACCAGGGGATAAGTGTTGGCAGAAAACGCGTAGAGCGCTTGATGCGAGAAGCTCAACTGAAAGGCCGTGTGGCTCGCATTTATCGCAGAAAGCCTCTGCCACAACGAGCTTGTGACCCTGTGCCTAACATTCGCAAAGATCTCCCCAAGCCAACGGCGATTAACCAGCACTGGACGTCGGATGTGACCTATATAAAACTACAAGGACGATGGATGTTCCTGGCTGTCGTGCTGGATCTGTATTCACGGAAAGTCGTTGGATGGTCGCTAAAAAACAACCGGACAGCGGCTTTAACCAAAGCTGCCCTGTTGATGGCCATCAGAAATCGACGCCCTCCGAAAGGGCTTGTTTTTCACTCAGACCAAGGCATCGTATTCCGAGCCACAGAGCTTCATAACGTACATAAACGCTATGGGTTCATACCCAGTATGAATCGCGCCTACCGATGCACTGACAACGCGGAGATGGAATCATTTTTTCATTCATTGAAAGGTGAGTTGATTACTGGAACCACATTCCGCAGTGTTCACCACCTACGTGATTCATTAGCTGGATATATACAGCATTTTTATAATCGTGCTCGACTGCACTCAAGCCTTAATTATCAATCTCCGGTAGAATACGAGGCGGCAGCTTAGCTGTAGAAGGGTGTCCATTTTATCGGGGGAAGATCAGACTCTTCGCATACTGGTTGTTTAAAGCTGTCAGCTGAGCACCAGTCTTGAAGAATGATGAGAATTGGTGTATCTGAATTATGTGCCGACTTGCTATATGGTGATACATAGTCGCATTCCCATATGCCATTGTTATAATCACCTATAGAGGTATAGCCCTCATATCGAGTTTCTTGCCTGATTTTGGCAAGGTCTAATAATGCTTGTTCTTTAGACATATATAAACTATGTGGTTGTAAAAGAATCGTTATTAATGATGACAAGAGTCACATAATGTCACGCTGGAAGGGCAGTCGTAGGCCGTTTATCGTCCCGCAGGGGCGTGCTATAGGGAATTGCTATGTTTTACTCGTATTTTTCGCATTCTCTTTCGAGAGCTTCAAGTAAATCCCTTGGTTCCATTATCCAGGTATTCTCCTCTAGATCCGGGAAGATTCCGACATTCACATTGTCAGTGTCCAAGCCCATTAGCCAGTTGTCCATAAAATCGTAGAGATCGACTTCAGTGGCAGTAAGTTTGAGTGCTACAAGATTGGCTGTGTCAACGGCATATTCGGGGTGTGGCCATACCGGCAAGTACTCGACTGTTGATGCAGTTCGAACAAACAGATTCTCTTCCGCATCGGAAATAACCCATAATTTTTTCCAGTCGGCCACTCTGCCAATAAAGTGCCGATATCTCTCTCTGGCTGGAAGAGAGAACATTGTCCTTTTGCTGACGGTTTAAGCGGTATTGTGTTCTTGAAGTCATGCTATAGGGTGGCCAAACGTTATGTTTTCTTATCTTCGTGCATGTCGATTGTTATCAAACATAAAAGGTATCCAACCGGATACCTCACACCGGCATGCCAGAACTTAGCGAGACAACCACTCCGCCGTTTCAGACCATGCCTGCTTATTCATGCTTTTCTTGAAGAAGCCAAAATGGTCAATGCCTTTCATCTGGTAATCCCCGGGCTGAAGGATTTTTACGTCACTCTTCGCATTTTTGAACAGCGCTTCCAGCTTATGCACAGCGGGAGGCGGCGCAAACCGTCGATCATCGGCCATGGCGTAAAAGCGCATTTTCCCGTTGTAGCCATGGAATCCTTCACGTAACGGTCGCCCCTCCTGATCAGCGATGTACGCTTTCTTACGGCCAAATCGACTCCAGTCCCGCGCGACATGCCGGGGAAGGTATTCCGCGCCCAGAACCCATTTGGGCAAGCCGCCGGTGAGGGTATAAAACAGCGGCAGCACGCCAAAGAAAAACGCGACTGTCAGCGGCCGGTCTTTCAGCGGCCAGTTCTTCCAGTAAATATGTTGCGAGGCAATGCTCAGGAAATCGGAATAGCGGTTGTTATCCGGCAGTATTCCCAGCAGCTGTCCACCAATCGAGTGACCAATGCCTTTTACCTTCAAAAGGGGATGTCGCACCATAAAATTTGTCAGTATCGCATCCATATCCCGCTGCCCCCAATGGAGCATGGTAGGAACCGGAGAATCACTGCGAGCCTTCTTACTCTCACCGATACCTCGAAATTCATAAGTCAGTACCGTAAAACCCTGCTCGCATAAAAACTCGGCATAGGCCTGGTAATACTTACGCACGACACCGGTCGCACCGTTGATGATCAAACCGATGCCATTGGTGTTTTCAGGTAGAAACTCGGTGCCAGCAAGGTGATACCCGTCGTCCGTTTCGATCGTTATATTTTTTATATTCATAGGTACTGCTGTTGTTGATCTACATCTGGAGCAGTTAGGGTGAATGGCTTGGCATTCTGAGTCAACAGATTACGAGGACGCTCTCACCCGTATGTCGCTTGAGCCGTTACATGCTCAATACATGACTTTGTATCGAAGTGACGTATAACAACCCACAAACTGATGAGCGTGAACCGTTAGCAAAAGGTGCGTAAGGCAGTCTTATGTGATTGAGAATATTCTTTACTGCGATGTGTGGGGCTAATGCGAAAAATGAAAGCTCACGAACAACAAAGCCCGCGAGCCTTTCGAACTTGACAGGAGCGGCAAGTTAAGCAGCAATCTCCGTAAACCACAGCGCATCCTGAAAATTCCCTTTAATCACAAGGTCCCCTTTTCCCATGGCTGAAAACGTATCCAGCTCTTCTTTGGATAGCATGACTTTCAGCGCGGTATCCTTGTCCGACCATATTAGCTCCACCGTCGCATTTTTGCTCCCGCCGGGATGGAATAAGACCATGTTGCGTCGAAAGATATACGTGTGGCTGTGCTTGCCATCGGCCGTCCGGATCACAACCGTCCGGTTGATATAGCGAATCTTTTTCCGGAACGTTTTATTGAATAACGCGCTGGCCAGCAGTTTGAATCCAAGGGCGATTAATAGCAGTGTCATCTTCATGGCAATGTCCTTCCGCTACATCCAGGGTTTGAGATTCTCAATGGAAATCTCACCTGCTTTCACTAACGGAATGACCTCTGCCAGGTCCCTCACAAACGTATCGACGACTTCATCCGTCACCGGGTCCAGCACGATTTTCAGTGCCGGCGGCTGAAAGGAGGGCAGGCAATAGGATTGGCGCTCAAACAGTCCGCCCATTACCGCGAATAGATCCAGCCCTTTCTCCAGACGAATCGTCATCGTGCAAAGGTCTGAGGGGAAACACTCAACGCCATCAATGGCACTGATTTTTTCGAGGTAGCGTTGTTTCACTTCCATCGAACGCTTGGCCAACGCCAGGTAACCTTCTTCACCCAGGAACTTCATTACCGCCCAGGCCGAGGCAATGGGGCCTGCAGAGGTTGTGCCGGTAATGGCTTCGGTGGAATACAAACCGTCGGGCCAGTCACTGGCGGAACAACAATAATATTGCTCCCACTCCTTGTTGCGGAAGGTGATAGACGATAACGGCTTGGCACTGTAACCGTGCTTATGGAGATCCGCCGAGATCGACCGCACTCCCGGCACCCTGAAATCCCAGACCGGCAGTGCCTGCCCCAGCTTTTCGACAAACGGTGATTGAAACCCACCGAGGCAACCATCCACATGCATCCATACATTGTGCTTTTCTGCGAGCGCGCCTAATGCGGGAATGTCATCAAACAAGCCGTAAGGCCAGCAGGGGGCGGAACCGGCGATAAGAATCGTGTTCTTGTTAATGGCTTTTTCCATGGCGGCGACATCGGCGCGATAATCGTCGCCCAGGGGAATACGCTTGATCTCAATGCTGGCGTATTTACACCATTTGGAAAAGGCCGTGTGGATGGAGTAGGGGACAACGATGTTGGGCTTGATAATCCCTTTTTCCTGCTTGCCCCATTCCTTGGCTGAGGCAATGGCCGAGTACAGGCTTTCGGAGCCGCCGGATGTGAACCTGACCCGGGCATCCTGTGGAAACCGGAGCATCTCCTTGACCATCTGCTTCACTTCCAGGCCCATCTGCGTGCAGCCGGGCAGGAGTTCCTTGTAGAGGTAATTCCGCCTTAAAAACATCCGGTTGGCATCTTTGGCGATCTCGGCCGCTTCCAGATGCGACATCAAGGTGGTTGATTGGATGGTGTTGTGGGAATAGATGTCGGTGACATCCATGGCGTCGAAGTCCGACAGCCGTTTCATGACGTCTTCTTTCGTTGTCCCTTTGTCGGGAAAGACCTTGCCTTCAAACGCGAGGTCTTGTTCTCCACCGAAATAACCCATACCACCCTCCTTATACTTATCTCCCTGGATTGTATGGGTTATGGAGGGGGCAAAAACTGATCGAAATCAGTAAATGGTACTATGGTGCATAATTGGCGTTGAGGGATTAAAGAGTGGTTTTCACACAGCCATTAATGAACAGTGTTCTCTTTTCATGGGCGATACGGACAATGACCTCAAGCTTGGCGAACGCGGTGCCCTGACATGCAACCCTTGCGATGTCTGCAACATCGGGCTGACTTTTCAGCGACACCTATTCGCTACGACTGCCATGATTCGTTTAGAAAACACCATTATCGTTTCGAACGTTGCCACCGTTCAGCAGCCCATACAACCGCATGGAAAAACCGATGCCCTGGATGGCATCCCAGTGTTCAACCAGCTGCCCGTCCACCACCTTCCAGGTATCGATAATATTCAGACCCTGGGAGTCATCGCCCCGGTGTTTGGCTTTCATCGTCGCGTGGGAATGTAAAATCACAGACTCGCCATCAACATAAACGTGCTTCACCTCGTAGCTGAACTCGGGCGCCGTTTTGGTCAGGTCACTCATGGTTTTAAGGATGCCTTCAATCCCATCGGCAATAGTGCGATTGTGTTGTTTGTAGGCGCTGCCTGCATACCGACGTCTGATTTCATCGAAGTTATGGTCGTTCATCATCAGCTGTACGAACCCGATGACGGCCTCGACATTCTGCCTGTCCTCAACGCTCCAATGCGACTTTGCCAGGGGTTCCAGGTTTATTGTTGGTTGTGGCATCTTCCTGCTCCTTTAGCATCAACGTGTGCGACTCGGTAGTTACTCGGCGATAACTTACTTGTATAATGCAAGTAAATATTATTAATTGCAAATTGCAAGTAAACTAATTTGCGAATACAGAGAGAAGAGAGACAGAACATGCCACGGCGTTCAGACTGCCCCATCGCCAATGTACTGGATTGTGTCGGCGACAAATGGAGCTTACTGATCCTTCGGGATCTCCTGTTTTTTGGTAAACAGTCCTTTTCCGCACTGCAAAACTCGGATGAGCGGATGGCGACGAACATCCTGTCGAGCCGCCTGGAAAAGCTGGAGAACGACGGCTTGATTACCAGGCAGGCCGACCCCAATGACAAACGGAAAAAAGTCTATACGCTCACGCAAGCCGGCAAAGATATGTTGCCGATCATGCTGGAGATGATTGCCTGGAGCAGCCAATACGACCCGGACACCAATGCGCCCCGGCCACTGGTCAAACGGATCAAAACGGACCGTGAAAACCTGATCAGGGATTTACTGAATCGCGTGGGAAGCTAACGGTTGCGCAAGGAGCTCAGTATCTCCCCCGATTCAGTGGTTTTGATGTCCACTAAAACGTGGGAGGTTCACTGATCCCTAGATTTAGTTGTCATGCCTTTAGTTTAATCCCCATCAAAGTCATGATTTACAACGGAATCAAGAATTCTAAGGACTTTTATTCCACTCTCGAAGTGTTGAATTATAGTTTGTATATTTAAACTTGTTACACCACCATGGGCAAAACCATTGCGGGTATTTACAAGTTCACTTAAAGCGCCTTTAAGTCCAGGCCTGTCCTCTAATGCGAGTAACTCATCAAACTTGGATTTCCATCTTTCATCGAATTCAGTCAGCATATTCTCAATCTGGCCAAGACTAGGATTACATGACGATTTTCTGATTTTTTTCTGAATGAAGTTTTTGACTTGAATATGACTGTCTTCATCAACTTTATCAGCGATGATTGTTTTAAAGCCCGTTTCTATGGTGCCAGTAGCCCGTATGACTGCATATCGTTGTATATAATCAGGCACTGCACCACCACCAAGCCCAACAATTAATGAGTTTATGCTTTTCAGCTCTTCTCGGCATGCTTCTAAAATTCCATTTACTTCAATGTTATTCATATTATTAACAGCCAAACAGAGCCTCATACATGCGATTCACTCGTGAGCGTATATTTGGTGTTCTCATTGTCTCCTGTGACAATATTTGCTGGTAGTCTGGTACTGTAAGAAGTGTTCTTCTACGCTCTTCCAAGTGATTGATATTATTGTGTGCATTTCCATCTTGTAATGCACGATCAATTGCGATCATAACGGAGTCAAAGACTGTAGGGCTGAATCTCTCCACAAGTCGAGTGTTATCCGTTGGAGATACATTATGAAATGCGCCTCCACCAATATGCTGGTGAGCATATTTTATGGCGTTCACAAAACGTTGACGTAAAGAATTGATTAATTCTTCTTTGTTGTTTTTGTCCATATATTGGTTCAAAAACTTTTTGAGTGAGATTATAGAAGGAGCACGCTCATCTAACTGAATATCGTTAGATGATAAAGCAAAGAATCTTAGTATTAACTCTAAGTCACGCATTCTTTCATCTCTGACAGGCCTTCCATAAAGCTCCCGCCATTCACTCATTTCATTGAGATCCATTAACAAGGTGTTGAGTGGGCCTTGATAAACACAATTTCTTATCTCTTGCGGGAATAGAGTCTTACCACTAGAGTTAATTCGCTCAAAAATTTGATATAAGCTAGTGTCACCTGTTGTTGGGTGTCGCTGCATGAAGATAATTGCGTGGATTGTAGTATTTCTTATTCTTCTTTGATCTTCTTCTTCAAGCTCGTTAAAAGCTTTACCCCGCCATTTTTCATGTACTTTGTCAGTTCTAGATAGTTTGAATACTTTACCATCCTTTGAAAACACACCTTTGACATAATCTCTTATGGTCATTAAACGTTGATAGCCGTCAATGATTAGAAGTTTTTCATCTTTGGTTTTAGCTAAAAATATGCTGGGTACCGGTAATCCAAGAAGAATGGAGTCAACAAACCTTGAAGCTTCTGACTTGTCCCAAACATAATGACGTTGAAGTTCTGGCTTAATCATCTCGTTTTCATCGTAACGAGAAATTAGCTCTCTAAAACTTAAATCTGCTCCCCAAGATGAAATTTTAAACAGATCATCATCACTGTAGTAGTCATTTTTTTCATCTTCTGGATTGTCAATGTACATTGGAGGACCATCTAGAGGGTTCATACAGCTTCCTTTTGCTTGGATTAGTTTCGGTTTACGTGAAATTTACACAGATGTATGCAGGTTGTTTGGGCATAACGCCTCATTAGCCGCAGACTCTTCAATCGACGCTTTTGTCGGACATTAAGATCGCCTTAACATTTTTTCATATTCAGCATCTAGGTACTCATCAACGGCACCAGCATTAATATGACCCGCGTTATACCAGGCATAAACCTCTTTTAACGCAAGGGAGCCAAATCTTGCCCAACCAATGATGTTTGTTCTGAGTAGAAACTGGATCATATCACCTCCCGAGCGAAGAGCTGCATCCCCAGCATCAATCAAGCAAAGTGCTCCGTGAGCTACCAATAGCATTCGCCTCAACTCAGGGTTACTAGCTGATGGAATACATTCCTTCCAAGGCTTTTTGTGGTAAAAACGCTGCTTGCTAACCCACATTAACCTAGTTAAAAGCTCTGTAATTAAAACGGGAATTGCCATAGCAACACCGTGCCTCAGGTCGTACCCCTTCTCGAAAACCTGTGTAGCAATAGTTGCAAAAGATTGCTTGTGTTGACCAAATTCGCCGACGTCTAGCAGCAGGAGTAAATTATAGAAAGGGATCGGTATCCCTGAACCACGCCCCGCTGCACCAGATGAACCGGCCATATCTGAGAATAAGTGTCCCAACCAGTTAGCGAAACCTGAGAAGACTTTAGCTACAAAGTTTCCGCCTTTTAACTCATGGGTTTCGGTATCTATTGTTATGACTTGGCCGTTCGAAATGAAAGTGGAAGTATCCGTAAACTGATTTAAGATAGAAAAAAACAAGCCTATTAAGTCGGGTGAGTGCCCCAAACTTTTTAGGTGGTGATTTTTAGGTGATAGGTTCTTAACAGCACCATCAGTACCATTTTTACCAAATGTTGTTGCTTGATCATAGTTAACTTTGAAGTTGCGCTCTAGGTAGGCAATCGCACTTTTGGTCGAATCACCGCTTTCTTTAGCACCAGGCCATCCACACGCTGATGCAAACTTTTCAACAGCAGAGTCTACGGCACTATCAGCTACGTTTGTTAACTTGCCCTCACCGGGTATTCCAACAAAGAACACATCAATAAGCCCACCGATGACTCCACATGTACCTGCGATAAGGTAATCGTACTTATCGCATTGCGCATTTTGTATTGTGAACTCTTCTTTAATGCGCTTTTCCAGCTCAATTCGCTGAATTGGAGACATCAGGGTTTTAAACGGATCTGCACTTAAATCTATTTCATTCCTAGATGCATATTGCTCAACAGAATATTGATAATCAGCCCAGCTCATATCATCGCTGTACTCAAGCATATTAAGCGTGGAGACTTTTGTTATCTTCGGTTGAAATTGAGTAGTATCGATAGAATGCGCCAATTGCTGCAACTCTTGAGACACGTCAACTGCAGCAGCTTCTTCTGTATCAATACCCTGAGCTTCCAGCATTCCATCCAGATCAGCCAACGCTTGATCAAGGGTGCTGTTATTGGACTCCTGACTCTGTTGTAATGCATTCAGTACAGCATCTAGCTCACTTATTTTGTTTTCGGACTGATTCAGCTGGTGCTTTTGCACCAGCATGGCCGAAACATGTTCGTCTCGTTTAGTCACTATGATAAGATTCCTGACAATTTACCTTTGATAATATCTGCCGCTTTGTAATATCCAATGGCTTCAAATATCTTTGCCAGTTTCTCCATATCTATTGTTGAGATGCCACCTTTCAAGGCTAGAATGTTTACAGTTACCGTTTCACCATCTTTCTCTCTGTCAACGGCTTTCTCTTCATAGAAAGACATGACCGCAGTGTAGATTTGCTGCTTTGTAGCTTCGCGGGTGAGCGATTGGAGTTTTTCGTGATTCAGCTCAGCTGGACACTTCAACTTAAAGCATTTGCTCTGGGTTGCTTCGCCTTTTTGGGTTAGTACATTACCCGCAGAAGTTAAGAGCTTAACTTTTTGCAGAAGCAACTTAACTTTTTCATCCTGCGCGCCATGAGCAACAATGGCATCATTCAGCTTGAGAGTGATGAAGTTAATGTCTTCCATCAAATAGGAGACTGTTGACTGAGTTTGTTTGATGACCTCATTTAACATCAACTCTCTGCGCTTGGTTTTATCAAGCTCATTCGCACCAGTCAGGTGCTTAATTCCTTTGTAAGCACCAACACCTATTAAGACTGCAACGCCAATACCTGTCGCCATGCTTGAAAAGCCCAAAGCACCACCTAAACCAAGAGTCGCCAGACCAGAAGTAAGGCCAGCAGCTGACATGCCAACAACAGAACCGGAAAGGTACACAGCTGCCAGAGGAACACCAACAGCGCCCGCCTTAGCACCTAACTCTTTCATTCCTTTTGTTAGGGCATCATCACTGAAGTCGTCGCTAAGCATTTTAAAATCGAGCTTCAGAGCCTCAATAATGAGCTCAACTTCCTTCTCATTGACGTTAAAGAGGTGATTATTATCTTTGAAGAAGGCAAAGTCCTCATGGTTGCCATCATTCACACCCATATAGACACTAAACAGATCTTTAACCAAAGAGATCTTTACAGATTTATTGTGGCTAGGGGTACAGAATTCATCGATGGTTTTAACCAGGGTCTTCAGACAATCTAATTCACCTAAAGAGGTTATATAATCCCGCAGTGTGAAGCGTGACTCTGGGCTCAGCTCCAGACGAGTCATCAAAAGAAGAATTTGTGCAAACTCATCCTCGTCAACTTCTCCATCGTCTGAGTAAGTCATGTTAACAATCACTTTTAAATAAGCGACCTTTAGTTCTTCTGACATCTCAGACAGCGCAACAAGCTGATCTTCTTCCTCGAAAGAATCAAACTGAGCAGTGATTGTATTTATAAAGTTGGCCAGCTTTTCAAGATTGCACTCATTGACATTTTCAACGCGAATAGAGTTACCTGACTTAAGAAGTATATCGGTATATTCTTTTATTTTTTCTTTGCCTTTATTATTTACTGAAACATCACGGACAAATTTTGCGCTTTTTAGGTCTTCAAAATTGATAACTTTAGGCGACTCGAATACTGGTTTATAAACCATTCTCTCACCCGTAAATGCAAAACCATCTTTGCCACTACCGAAGACTGTTGTGTCAAGTAAAGCGATAACCGAGCTAATGTTATCTTGTAAATTCATAGAGCTAGCAGCGTTATTAAGCTTCTTTTCGGGTATGTCTGGTGAGATATGAAGACCTTTGTGGGCAACCTGACTAATGTTGTCTTTAATAAAAACATTAATATTTTGCATTATGCATTCCTTGTATTTACAGATTTAGTTCGATAATTGCTGATAGCGGCTAACAGAGGTTTATATGAGCCGAGTTCGCATAACATACTGTCTATTTATGAACGATATTTTCTAAAAAAGTATATAAATAAGATGCTCTAGAATTTCCTGCTTTGGTTATTTATCAAGCAGTTCGCCTTTCACAATTTATTATCAAGTTCGCATAACATAAGGATAAGTCACTAAAACCCTGAAAATAACTGATAAATTAATAGGTTGTGCACCATGAAAATCATCTTTATAGGCGAACGGGTGCAATTGTACAGCGCATGATCCCGGTGAAGATTACTGTCTCATTCTGCCTGAAATTGCCGATGAGCGCGTCTTTCTTAACCATCAGCCACGCTACCGCCCGGAGATGTTGACAGCCTTCTGGCCGCCACAGCCGGGTTCTCGGTAGCTATATATTTACGTTGTCGTTTATCGCGTGCGATATAACCATATTTTAAAGCGTTCGGCTATGGCACTAGCGTGTTAGTCCGTGCTTTATCTTTCATTCAGATACCTCACCGTCACAGGTCGTTTTATCCGCAAGCGCTTTCACCGGTGAACTACACTCAGCCTCCAGATGCTCACCGGAAAACGGTAACGAGGTAGCGGTTATGGTACGGCGTGGTGTTCTGGGCCTGGCGGTGGCCTGGTTGTTGCTCTTTGCAGTGGAGGTGCTGGCAGATGCTGTCATTGTCTTTGGTTATGGGGCAACGGGGCGTGTGTTTGTTGACCGGGTGCTGAAATACCGCGATGGGCTGGACCTGGTGATCGTGGATATTGATCCGGACAAACTGGCCCAGGCGCAGGAGCGGCTGAAGGGGCGCGGGGGTGTTCATTATCTGTCGTCTATTGACGAGGTGACGGATGAGCACTGGCAAGACGCCGTCTTTATCCAGGAACTGGTGACGGAAGATGTGCCGGTCAAACAGGCCTTGCTGGCAAAGGCGGTGTTACAGCTGGCGCAGCATCAGAACCCGGCGCCGGTGGCCAGCAACACCTCGTCGATTCCCACGACCCTGCTCGCACGACAGTTGCCGGACGATCTGAAAACGCGGGTATCCGTCAATCATCTCTACTCGCCCCATAGCGCGGCGGCCGAAGTGGCGACGCTGGACGATTCACCGGTCGCACAGGCAACGAAGGATGCCGTGGAAGCCTTTAACGAAAGCCTTGGTATCAGGTCTTTCCGGCTAAGTAATGACTCACTTCCTATTCGTGATCAGCTCGGTCACTCCTTCAACCGGATCTGGTTTCGCCTCAAGCAGTATTTCATTGATATGACTGAAAAAGAGGTCATCAATTACCCCATGGCCGATCTGGCGTTCATGCTGGTCTATGGGCGACCGCTGGGTATCTTCGGCACCATGGATGTCATTGGCCTGGGCACGGCGATCCATATTCGCGATGTCTGGTTTGAACTGGGTGGCGTGGGTTCCCGTATGCCGGCCTCCATCATCGAGCGTTGGCAGGAAGGGCGGCGGTTTTACAGTGAGGATGAGCGTCCTGCGGATGTCGAGTGGCTGGCGCCACAACGGCAGGCCAATCTGGACGGGTTGCAGCGTTATGCCGAAGCCGCCTCTCTGGCGGATGAAGGCTGGCAGGAGAAAACGAAACAACTGGTGAAGGAATTGCTGGCGTCGGCACGGCATCTCAGTTCACGGGAAAAAGACAACGCATTGCTGGAATTATTTGAGGGCGATGAACGGCTGCAGTTTGCCACGTTCCTGGTGGCCGCCGTGACGTTGCAGGAATACCGCCACACCATCCTTGAAAACAAGGTGCTCTCCGTGGAGGACGCGGATGCCTTGCTGGGGATTCTTACCGGCCAGTCGTACTTCCTCAGTCGTATGGAGAAGGTCTTTCAGGAGTGATGACAGGTGGGGAACGTGCGGGCGTTTGGGCAGGTTGGTCTATCAGGGAAGGTCGCTGTAAAAAAACCGGGCCGGTGACGGCCCGGAAACTGTGAGCAATTACTGATCCAGCTTCTGCTTCAGAATCTGGTTCACCATGCCCGGGTTGGCTTTGCCCTTGGAGGCCTTCATGATCTGGCCGACAAAGAAGCCCAGCATCTTGCCACGCTTGCTTTCTTCGGCGGCGCGATAGTTGGCCACCTGGTCAGCGCAGTTCGCCAGCACCTCGTCGATGATGGCTTCAATGGCGCCGGTATCGGTCACCTGCTTGAGGCCTTTCTTCTCGATCACGTCATCCGCACTCTGGCCTTCACCGCTCCACAGGGCGTCAAACACCTGCTTGGCGATCTTGCCGGAGATGGTGTTGTCGCGGATACGGGTGATCAGACCGCCCAGCATCTCGGCGTTCACCGGGGATTCGCTGATGGTCAGGCTGTCGTTGTTCAGACGGCTGGCCAGTTCGCCCATCACCCAGTTGGCCGCCAGCTTGGCGTCGCCACCGCTTTTCGCGAGCTGCTCGAAGAAGTCAGCGGTGGTACGGTCTTCAACCAAACGATTGGCGTCGTAATCATTCAGCTGGTATTCCGCCGTGAAACGAGCCTGCTTGGCCGCGGGCAGTTCCGGCATGGTTTGGCGAATACGTTCCAGGTGTTCGTCGTCGATCACCACCGGCAGCAGGTCGGGGCAGGGGAAGTAACGGTAGTCGTTGGCTTCTTCCTTGCTGCGCATGGAGCGGGTCTCGTCCTTGTCGGCATCGTACAGGCGGGTTTCCTGCACCACGGTGCCGCCGCTTTCCAGCAGGTCGATCTGGCGCTCGATCTCGTGGTTGATCGCGCGTTCTACGAACTTGAAGGAGTTGACGTTTTTGATCTCGGCGCGGGTACCCAGCTTCTCCTGACCCTTCGGGCGTACTGAAACGTTGGCATCGCAGCGCATGGAACCCTGGGACATGTCGCCGTCGGACACACCCAGGTAGCAGACCAGCGTATGCAGGTATTTCAGGTAAGCGACCGCTTCCTTCGCACTGCGCATGTCCGGCTCGGAAACGATTTCCAGCAGCGGGGTGCCGGCGCGGTTCAGGTCGATGCCGGTCATGCCCTGGAAGTCTTCGTGCAGGCTCTTGCCGGCGTCTTCTTCCAGGTGGGCATGGTGCAGGCGTACGGTTTTACGGCTGCCGTCTTCCAGGGTCAGTTCCACTTCGCCGGCGCCGACAATCGGGTGATCCAGCTGGGTGGTCTGGTAGCCTTTGGGCAGGTCCGGGTAGAAGTAGTTCTTCCGGTCAAAGACATTGCGCTGGTTGATCTTGGCATTGATGCCAAGGCCGAAGCGAATGCCCATATTCACGGCTTCTTCATTCACCACCGGCAGTATGCCCGGCAGACCCAGATCAATGGCGTTGGCCTGGGTGTTCGGCTCGGCACCAAATGCGGTGGACGAACCGGAGAAAATCTTGGACTTGGTGGCGAGCTGGACGTGTACCTCCAGCCCGATGACCGCTTCCCATTCCATGTTGTAAACCTCTTTTCAGTCCTGCCGGCGTCGGCAGGCGGTCAAAATCAATCTGTTACAGGCCGGCGGGTGCCTGGGCGTGCCAGTCGGTGGCCATCTGGAACCGGTGCGCGATGTTCAGCAGGCGGCTTTCATCAAAGTAATTGCCGGTCAGCTGCAGGCCCACGGGCAGTCCGTCCACAAAACCCGCCGGAATGGTCATGCCGGGCAGACCCGCCAGGTTGGTGGCGATGGTGTAGATGTCCGACAGGTACATGGCGACCGGGTCGTCGGTCTTGTCGCCGATGGGGAAGGCCGGCGCCGGGGCGGTCGGGCCCATGATCACGTCCACATCCTGGAAGGCGCGGGTGAAGTCGTCCTTGATCAGGCGGCGGATCTTCTGGGCCTTCAGGTAGTAGGCGTCGTAGTAACCGGCAGACAGCGCGTAAGTACCCACGAGGATACGGCGCTTCACTTCGCCACCGAAGCCTTCGCTGCGGCTGCGCTTGTAGAGGTCTTCCAGGTCCTGCGGGTCTTCGCAGCGGTAGCCGAAGCGTACGCCGTCGAAACGGGACAGGTTGGAGGAGGCTTCCGCCGGTGCGATAACGTAATACGCGGCAACTGCCAGGTCGGAACTGGGCAGGCTGACTTCTTTAACAGTGGCGCCCAGCTTTTCGTATTCACGCACGGCATCACGAATGATGGCTTCAACACGGCTGTCGAGACCGGCGGCGAAATACTCTTTCGGCAGGCCGATGCGCAGGCCGTCCAGCGGCTTGGTCAGGTCGGCGGTGTAATCCGGCACTTCGCGGTTGACGCAGGTGGAATCCTTCGGATCGTAACCGGCCATGACGTTCAGCATCATCGCTGCATCTTCCGCGGTGCGGGTCATGGGGCCGGCCTGGTCCAGGCTGGAGGCGAAGGCGATCATGCCCCAGCGGGATACCCGGCCATAGGTCGGCTTGATGCCGGTGATGCCGCACATGGACGCTGGCTGACGGATGGAGCCGCCGGTGTCGGTGCCGGTCGCGCCCGCTGCCAGGCGTGCCGCGATACAGGCTGCCGCGCCGCCGGAAGAACCGCCGGGAATCATCTCGGTGTTCCAGGGGTTACGCACCACGCCGTAGTAGCTGCTTTCGTTGGAAGAGCCCATGGCGAACTCGTCCATGTTGGTCTTGCCCAACATGACGGCACCGGCATCCTTGAAATTCTGGGTGACGGTGGATTCGTAAGGGGCGATGAAGTTATCCAGCATCCTGGAACCGCAGCTGGTTTTCACGCCTTCGGTGCAGAAGATATCTTTCTGCGCCAGCGGAATACCGGTCAGCGGGGTCGCCTTGCCTTCGGCGCGCAGCGTGTCCGCGTTACGGGCCTGGTTCAGGGCCAGCTCTTCGGTAACGGTGATGTAGCTGTTGTAGGTGGAGTCCAGGTCGCGGATCCGATCCAGGTAGGCGCGGGTCAGCTCTTCGCTGGAGATGTCGCCGGCGGCCAGTGCGCGGGACTGTTCGGCTAATGTCTTGTTATGCATGTCTTGGTATCAGGTGAATACAGGTTATGCCGGAGCAGGAAGTTCTGGTTGCTGGCGGCGCTTTATTCAATGACCCGGGGAACCAGGAACAGGCCGTCTTCCGTCGCCGGGGCGTTTTCCTGCAGGTGTTCACGCTGGTTGGTTTCTGTCACCACGTCCGGGCGCAGGCGCTGGACCGCATCCAGCGGGTGGGCCATGGGCTCGACGCCGTCGGTATCCACTGCCTGCATTCGGTTGATCAGTTCAAGGATGTTCACGATATTGTCCGTGGTCTTCTGGGCCTCTGTCTCGCTGATGGACAGACGAGCCAGATGCGCCACACTGGATATCGTGGAGCGGTCAATCGCCATAGGGATCATTCTCCGGAATGTGACAAATAAGCGAACCCTTCGATTGCGTGTGCAGGATCAACGGGTCAAGTGCAATTAATCGGCTTAATGTAGGGGGTTGGCGTTTGAATCTCAAGGGATGCAACGGCCGGGATAGTGAATTGCGTGACAATATCGTTTCCTTACCGGCAAATGCAAGGCATACTTATCCTATTTTGCGGGTTGTCCGGCATTCCCGCCATTGTTAGAGTTTTATGAAAGATAACGGGGCTTACCAGTTTTTCCCCCCGGACCGTGCAGGGTAACATTACAAAATGCTGAAAAAATTACGAGGCCTGTTCTCGACAGACCTCTCTATCGACCTGGGAACAGCCAACACGCTGGTGTACGTGCGTGAAAAAGGGATTGTCCTGGATGAGCCATCCGTTGTGGCGATTCGTAATCTGGGTAGCCAGAAAAGTGTGGTGGCGGTCGGTTCCGACGCCAAGCGTATGTTGGGTCGGACGCCGGGGAACATTACTGCCATCCGGCCGATGAAGGACGGCGTCATTGCCGACTTCGATGTCTGCGAAAAAATGCTGCAGCACTTTATCAACAAGGTGCATGAAAACAGCGTGATCCAGCCCAGCCCGCGGGTGCTGGTCTGTGTGCCCTGCAAATCCACCAAGGTGGAACGCCGGGCGATCCGGGAATCGGTACTCGGTGCTGGCGCCCGTGAAGTCTACCTGATTGAAGAACCGATGGCAGCCGCGATCGGCGCCGGCCTTCCCGTTGAGGAAGCCAATGGTTCCATGGTGGTGGATATCGGTGGTGGCACCACGGAAATCGCCATCATCTCACTGAGCGGTGTTGTGTATTCCGAATCGGTACGCATTGGTGGCGACCGGTTTGATGAAGCCATTGTGACCTATGTGCGTCGTCACTATGGCAGCCTGATCGGTGATTCCACTGCCGAGCGCATCAAGCAGGAAATCGCCATGGCGTATCCCATGGATGAAACCCGTGAGATTGATGTCCGTGGTCGTAACCTGGCTGAAGGGGTGCCGCGCAGCTTCACTCTGAACAGCCGTGAAATCCTGGAAGCGTTGGAAGACAGCCTGGCGGCGATCGTGCAGTCTGTGAAAAGTGCACTGGAACAGTCTCCACCTGAACTGGCTTCTGATATTGCCGAGCGCGGCCTAGTGCTCACCGGTGGTGGCGCCCTGATGCGCGGCCTGGATACCCTGATCAGTGAAGAGACCGGCCTGCCGGTGATTGTGGCGGAAGACCCGCTGACCTGTGTTGCCCGTGGCGGCGGCAAGGCGCTGGAAATGATGGACAAGCACCGTATGGATCTGCTGTCCACCGAGTAATACTGTGCTTGATGGTTGATCCTGGCAGCCGGGCTTGATGCCCGGCTGTCGTGGTTCAGGGAAGGACGGATGACGTCCGGTGAACACCCAACGTTCGTGTTTCGTCGTGTATTCAGTCCTTTGGTATTTATCTAGAAGACTCGACGGGTCAGGAGTTTTCCATTAACCCTATCTTTCGTAAAGGTCAGTCAATCTGGGCGCGATTTACGCTGCTGATGCTCGTGTCCCTGGTGTTAATGTTTGTTGACCATCGTTTTGATTACCTGAAGCATGCCCGGTCCTACCTCGGTGTCGTGGTGACGCCGATCCAGTGGCTGGCTGACACGCCTGCCCGCCTGTTTTCCCTTGCCAGTGATGCTGTCTCCTCCCATACCGGTCTGATTGAGGATAACGCCCGCCTCAATGCCCGTAACCTGATCCTTGAACAGAAACTGCAGAAATATGCCGCGCTGACCGCCCAGAATGTCCGGCTCAGGGAGTTGCTGAATTCTGCCCAGGGTGTGGAAGAGCGGGTGACGGTGGCGGAGCTGATCGGCATCGACCCTGATCCGCAGGTTAAGCAGATCATTATTAATAAAGGTTCTGTGGACAATGTTTATGTTGGGCAACCGTTGCTGGATGCCCACGGCGTTATGGGGCAGGTGATTTCAGTGACGCCGTTTACCAGTCGGGTTCTGCTGATTACTGACAGCAACAACCGGGTGCCGGTTCAGGTCAACCGCAATGGCTACCGCGCCATCGCCGTCGGTACCGAAAACGGGGATGACCTGGAATTGCTGCATGTGCCGGATACGGCGGACATCAAGGAAGGTGACTTGCTGGTGAGTTCAGGCCTGGGGCAGCGTTATCCTTTTGGCTATCCGGTGGCGGTAGTGACGGAAGTGGCCCGTGATACCGGTCGCCCCTTCGCGCGGATCGTTGCCAAACCGGCCGCCCAGCTGAATGAGGGGCGCCTGGTCATGCTGGTCTTCACCGAGGCGGCGGAGGCTGCCAGGCAACAGCAGGCTGACAAACCGGAAGGAGAAGGGTGATGTATAAAACCGGACATCACTGGCTGGTCTGGCTGACGCTACTGTTGGCAGCGGTTCTCAGTATTATTCCTTTGCCTCCCTGGCTGTCGCTGGCCCGTCCGGCCTGGATGGCCATGGCGGTTATGTTCTGGCTTTTGGTGTTGCCGCAGACTTACGGGGTGTTCTTTGCCTGGTGTATTGGCCTGCTGATGGATGTCATGCTGGGCGTTGTGCTGGGGCAGAATGCCATTGCCATGCTGATTCTCGCCATGGCGACCCACAAATCGTATCGTCGGTTGCGGTTGTATCCGCTCTGGCAGCAGACGTTTATGGTGCTGGTGATCATCGGGCTCTACCAGTTGACCTGTCTCTGGATAAACAGTGCCATCGGGCATATCCAGCCATCCCTGATTTATGTATTACCCGCTGTAACCAGCGCCCTGTTGTGGCCCTGGTTATCGCTGCTTCTTCATAGCCTGCGACGCCGGTTCGGGATTGTCTGAACCGGCGCTTTCGTTTCAACAATAAGGTGGTTTCACCATGAGTGCTGTATCGCTGTACCTCGCCTCCCGCTCACTCCGGCGTCGGGAGATTCTGGATCAGATAGGGGTGCGCTACGAGCTGGTGGCGGGCGATATTGATGAAACACCGAAAGCCGGGGAAACACCCGAAGATTATGTGGCTCGTATGGCCTGCGAGAAAGCTGGTGTGGGTCTGGTCGCGATGCAGGAGGCCGGTATGGTACAGCGGCCGGTTCTGGCTGCCGATACGTCTGTAGTGGTTGACAGCAAAATTCTCGGCAAACCGGTCGACCGGGAAGAGGCTATGGCAATGCTGAGTGAACTGGCCGGTCGTGACCACCAGGTGATGACGGCAGTGGCTGTCAGCGATGGCGATCGTATGGAGAGTCGTCTCAGCATCACCCGGGTATTGTTCAATCCATTGTCCGAAGAACAAATTGCCCGTTACTGGGAAACGGGGGAACCCCGGGATAAAGCCGGTGCCTATGGTATACAGGGGCTGGGTGCAGTGTTTGTGAGGGAGCTGCAGGGCAGTTATTCCGGGGTGGTTGGCCTGCCGATTGCCGAAACCGTTGACCTGCTGGATTGTTTCGGTGTGCCGTACTGGCAATAATGAATGAACTGATCAGCTGTGTGGGTATTACCCGTCGTCGGGAAATCCACCGGGTTTAACCAAGAATAAGTGAGCCTGTCTTGCCATGTTCAGCGATAATAACGCATACCCCGGTACGGGCAGGTTACGTAAATATACCTGGAATCCGAGAAGTTTGGGGGATGTAAAGGGATGAGCGAAGAGATTCTCATGAATATCACGCCCATGGAATCCCGTGTGGCGCTGGTTGAGAACGGCGTTCTGCAGGAAGTCTATGTGGAGCGTAGCCGTAATCGCGGCATTGTCGGCAATATCTATAAGGGCAAGGTGGTCCGCGTACTCCCGGGCATGCAGGCGGCGTTTGTCGACATCGGCCTGGAAAAGGCCGCCTTTATTCACGCCAGTGAAATCTTTGACCGTAATAACCGTCCGGAGGGGGCGGGAGAGCCGGGCATTGTTGAGCTGGTGCGTGAAGGGCAGTCCATGGTGGTGCAGGTTACCAAGGACCCGATTGGTACCAAGGGCGCCAGACTCACCACCCATATCTCCATCCCTGCCCGCTATCTTGTGCTAATGCCCCATAACAACCATGTCGGCATCTCCCTGCGTATTGAGGATCCCCAGGAGCGTGAGCGTCTCAAGGATACTGTTGAGCGGCTGTTGGAGCAGGAAAGCCTGAATGATAAAGGCGGCTTTATCCTGCGCACGGCGGCGGAAGGGATTGGTGAGCAGGAGTTGCTGGCGGATATCCTGTTCCTGCATCGCCTGTGGACAACGGTAGAGGAGCAGATTCGGGAGTCGACGGCGCCGGATTGTGTCTACGAAGACCTGCCGCTCCATTTGCGCACCATGCGTGACCTGGTTGAGCCGGATATTGAAAAGATCCGGATTGATTCCCTTGATACCTATAACAAGGTCTGCAAGTTTGTCCGGAAACTGGTGCCCCACCTGGACGGGCGGGTGGAATATTACACCGGCGAGCGTCCCCTGTTTGACCTGTTCAGTGTGGAAGATGAAATTAATCGGGCGCTCAGTCGGCGGGTTGAGCTGAAATCCGGCGGTTACCTGATCGTTGATCAGACCGAAGCCATGAGCACCATTGATGTGAACACTGGCGGTTTCGTCGGACACCGCAACCTGGAAGAAACCATCTTCAAGACCAACCTGGAAGCGGCCACGGCCATTGCCCGGCAACTTCGTTTGCGCAACCTCGGTGGGATCATCATCATTGATTTCATTGATATGGAAGATGTGGAGCATCAGCGCCAGGTGCAGCGGACACTGGAGAAAAACCTGGAGCGGGATCACGCCAAGACCAATATTACCGGTGTATCAGAACTGGGTCTGGTGGAAATGACCCGCAAGCGTACCCGGGAATCCCTGGAAAACACGCTCTGTGAGGCCTGCCCGACCTGTAACGGCCGCGGCACGTTGAAAACCGCTGAAACCGTCTGCTATGAAATCTTCCGGGAAATCATGCGCGAAGCACGGGCTTATGAAAACGACTCTTACCTGGTGCTGGCCTCCGAAGCGGTGGTGGATCAGCTGCTGGATGAAGAGTCCGACAATGTGGCAGAGCTGGAAGCCTTCCTTGACAAGACCATCCGTTTCCAGGTGGAGCCCCGTTACTCGCAGGAGCAATTTGATGTCGTACTGGTTTGAGGGTGATCGGCAGAATCCATGAAGAGGCTGGCAAAGGCAACCTGGCTGGCATTTGCCGCAGTCATGATATCCACGGCACTGACTGTCAGTGTCGTGCGTCTGCTGATGCCCTGGATGGACAGTTTCAGGGAAGAATTGCAGGTTTATCTGGGTAATACTTTCAAGACCAAAGTCACGCTGACGTCGATCAAGGGACGTATCTACAACTACAACCCCGCCATTGCGGTAGCCGGTATTCGTGTTTACCAGCCCGATCAGCCTGGCAAGACGGCGGTAGAGATTGATACCGCCATTCTGCAACTGGATACCCTCGCCAGTATTCGTACGTTATCCCCGGTATTTGACAGCATTGCCGTCGACGGCGCGCAGCTTAAGTTGACGTTTAATAACGGTCAGTGGGGCGTGGCCGGGTTCCCTCAGGCTGGCAACGCTGCCGCTAATCAACCGGCAGCGGTCAGTGAACGAAATCTCAAGGAACTCACTGACGTCCTGAATAACCAGGAAAGCATTCATTTCCGTGACGTCTATCTGCAGATTGCCAATGATGAGGGTGATCGCGCCGGACTGATGGTAGAGCATCTCCGGGTGGGCGGTACGAGGGCCAATCGTCACCTTTCGGGTCGTCTGGTGACCGATGGAGGCGATGAACTATCGCTTAACCTGGCAGCAGAAGGGCCGTTGTTGCGTTGGCCGGATATCCGGTTGTCCGGACACCTGGTTGCAGAACGGATCAATATTAAGCCCTGGCTACCATTGTTCGACGATCTGGTTCAGCAGCATCTTGGTATCAAACTCAATCAACTCCGCTTAGCCGCGGAGATCCAGGCTGAATGGAATAAAGGTCAGTGGCAGATTAGCAGCGACCTGAAAGCGCCCATGCTGGACCTGGACTGGCAGAATCGTACGTTGCCACCGCTGACGGACTTCAGTACCCGGCTGTTTGCCAAAGGGGATCAGCAGGATTGGCAGGCCTGGTTGCAGGACTGGCAGTTTATTTTTGGCGGAATTCCTTATCCGCGCAGTCAGTTCTACTTCTCTTCCCGTCATGAGCCGGAATCACGATTAACGGTGGCGACCGACAGTATTTCCCTCCAGCCGCTGAAGCAGATGCTGGATACCGTTGCCTTACCGGGTATTACTGACAAACTCCTGCGGGTGTTGAATCCCCGTGGTGAGTTGGAACAGGTAGTGCTGCGGTTTTATCCGGAACGTGAGAAATTCGATTTTGATCTCGCCGCGATTCTGGACGAGGTCGCGGTGGATTCCTGGGAGGGCGCCCCCTCCGGCGAGCATATTTCGGGCCGGTTACGCATGACCGCCTGGGAAGGTCTGCTTGATCTGGATAGCAAGGATTTTGTATTGGGTTTTGATAATGTCTTTGACGAGGACTGGACCTACGAACAGGTAAGTGGACGGCTCTATTGGCGCCTCACCGATGAGGTGTATCGCCTGAGAACGGATCGCATGCATTTTGTAGCCAAAGAAGGTGATCTGAACGCACGGTTACGTTTGGATGTGCCGCTGGATGGTGAGCCGGTCACCATGGGGTTGGAAGTCGGCATCACCAACGGCGATGCCCGTTATGCGGAGAAATACCTGCCGGTCAAGATCGGAATGGATGAGGACCTGGTGCGCTGGTTGAAAACCAGTATCCATGGGGCTGCGATTAATGATGGCGCATTTATTTGGAATGGGCCGCTCGATGTGACTGATGCCCCTAACGATGTGGCCTGGGGCCTCTACTTCAATATTGAAAACGGCGAGTTAATGTACAGCCCGGATTGGCCGGAACTCAAGGATATTAAAGGACTGGTGCTGGTTGATCAGGATGCCGTCAACGTATTGGCCAGTCGTGCCCGTATTTATGACAGTCGGGTGGTGAGTCTGAAGGCTTCGGTACCGGATCTGGAAACTGCGGATCCATTAGTGCTGGATTTGCAGGCGGGTCTGGTGTCAACGGGTAAGGATGGTCTCAAGCTGTTGCGTGAGACGCCGATTGCAGGCGCTATCCACAATGCTGCAGATAACTGGGCGTTGGGCGGAGATCTGGATATCCAGCTCAGTCTCGGCATCCCGTTAAAAGAAGGCCTAGAAGACAGGATTGATGTTGCGGTCACAACCGATAATGGCAGTTTTGCCCTGAAAAGTCCGGATGTATCCCTCAGGAATGTTGCCGGACAATTCCACTACACCACGGAAAAAGGTCTCTACACCCAGGGCCTGCAGGCATTGTTGTATGACAAGCTGGTGAAGCTGGATATTCAGACCGATGTGAAATCCGATACCGTGCGGTTAGGTCTGGAAGGGACGGCGAATGTGGCTGCCATCCAGTCATCTCTGGGGCAGGATTTGTCGCCATGGATTCGTGGACAGACCGCCTATCGCGCTGATCTGGTGATACCTGACAAGGGGGGGATTACCCTGGATGTGACCAGCGACCTTAAGGGCATCACCATCCCTTTGCCTGCACCACTGGGCAAGTCTGAGAAAGCTGCCAGGAAGCTTCAGGTGAGTGTTACCTTGCCAGAGAAGAAGGGGGCGGTGACAGTGCGTACCACCTTAGGGGGCGAGATCACATCGCTCCTGAAGTTGGATGGACAGATTCTGAAGTCTGGTGTCGTTTATTTTGGCAGGGGAAAGCCCCGCCTGCCGGAAACCGGTCTTCAGGTTGCGGGTGGGCTGAAAACACTGGATTTATCACCCTGGCAAAAATGGTGGGAAGGGTATAGCCAGACATCGACTCAGAAAAAAGCCGCAGACAACGGAACGGATACTGGGGAATTAACGGTAGGTGGACTGGAGCTCAGTGTCAGTGATTTTTCCATTCAGCAGCTGAAAGTCGATGACTATGTGCTGGATGATACCCGTTTCAGTGTCCTCAGTGATCCGCGTGGAACCCATATCCGATTAACGTCGCCGATGGCAAAGGGCACCCTGACCGTGCCGAATCAGGATACGCCGCTGGTGTTGGATGTGGAAAAGCTGGTGTTGCCAGAATCCCTGCTGGCCCAGGAGGAAGAACCTAAGCCGGAGCAAGCGGAGAAAGATCCCCTGGCGGATGTGAATCCGAAGACGATTCCTGTCATGGATATTGATATACAGGATGTGCGAATAGGGGAGCGAGAATTTGGCAAGGTCAGTCTTCAGACACGGAAAACCGATACGGGTATTGTTCTGCAGGAACTCAATGGCGCCCTGGGTGGGCTGGCCTTGCATGGGGCACTGTCGTGGAACCTGGTAGACGGGAAACCTGATACTCATTACAAAGGGCATATCTCAACCGGTGACTTGAAGCGTGTGCTGGCCAGCTGGGGATATCCGGATCGCATTACAACACGTAAGGCGGTATTTACGGCGGATGTTGCTTGGCCTGGCTCTCCGGCAGCGTTTATGTCAAAAAGTCTGAAAGGTCGGGTGGGAATTGATATCAAGGATGGGCGCTTCCTCTCTTCGGATGCGGCATCCGGTGTGCTGCGGATTTTTGGTATTCTCAATCTGGATTCCATTACCCGCCGCTTGAAACTCGACTTCTCTGACCTGTTCAAGTCCGGCGTCACGTTTGACCGGATCAAGGGCGTGATGAACTTCAATGAAGGGCTGATTACCTTTGCCGAACCCATAGAAGTGTCCGGTCCGTCGTCTAACTTCAAACTGGGTGGCGTCATTGACCTGCCCAAGCAAAACCTGAACCTGGAGCTGGTGGTGACACTGCCGGTCACAGAAAACCTGCCGCTGGTCAGCTTGCTGCTGGGGCAGCCTCAGATTGCCGGTGCTATCTACCTGTTTGATAAAATCTGGGGCAAGAAGGTCGAGCAGCTGGCCAGTGTTCGGTATGAAATCAAGGGGCCGTTTGCGGACCCGGATGTGAAACTGGACAAGCTGTTTTCCAACAAGGTCAAAAAAGACTGATTGTCGGGGTGGCTATGGCTGATGTTGCCGTTATTCAGATGAACTCCGGTCCTGATGTAGCTGCAAACCTGAGAGAGGCAGGGCGCTGTCTTAAACTGGCCGCTGATCAGGGTGCCGGGCTGGCAGTTTTGCCGGAGTGTTTTAGCAACATTGAAGGAAACCTTAAAGCGCTGGGTATGGAGGAAGGACGTTCCTCAACGGTGCAACAGTTTCTTTCCGATCAGGCCAAGGCATTGGGGTTATGGATCGTTGGTGGTACGACGCCCTGTAATTCTCAGGATCCCGGCCCTGATGAACGTCACTTCGCGAGTTGTTTTGTCTATGACCCTGAAGGTCAGCAACAGGCCTGTTATAACAAGGTGCATCTTTTTGATGTTGAGGTGGCGGACGGTAAGGGCACCTATCGCGAATCCGATAACTACCGACATGGCGATCAGGTGGTGAGCGTGCAAACCGAGGCGGGAAAGGTCGGTTTGTCAGTCTGTTATGACCTTCGCTTTCCTGAATTGTATCGAGCCTTGTCTGCGCAAGAGGTAGATATATTCACGGTGCCAGCAGCATTCACCCGGGTGACCGGGGAAGCCCATTGGGAAGTGCTATTGCGGGCTCGGGCCATTGAGAATCAGTGTTTTGTTCTGGCCGCCAATCAGTGTGGACGCCATGGCAAGAGCCGGGAAACCTGGGGGCATTCCATGATTATTGACCCGTGGGGTGAGATATTAGCGGAAGCCGGGGATGAGCCGGGTGTCATCATGGCAGAACTGGATATGGCCCGGCTGGCGGAGGTTCGGCGGCAGATGCCCTGCCTGTCCCACCGTCAGTTATGAATAAAATAACCAACAGTTAATCATACTCTTCTTGTGCCGGTTCCCGGCCTTTCATACCATAGCCTTAAGACAAGCGGGAAAAGCCAGAGAATAATTCATGACAGATATTCTGAGTCTCGCCAGAGAGCACCTGCTGGCACCATCAAGCCTTGAAGAGAAACACATCGAACAGGTCATCCATGGGATGCTGGGCCACCAGATAGATGCGGCCGACCTCTACTTCCAGAGCAGCCGCCATGAAGGCTGGGTGCTGGAAGATGGTATCGTCAAGGAAGGCAGTTTCAACGCGGATCGTGGGGTCGGCGTACGCTCCATGAGTGGCGAAAAAACCGGTTTTGCCTACGCCAATGATATTGAGCTCACGGCGCTGGAAGCGGCGGCGGGCGCCTCGCGGAGTATTGCCCGCCAGGGACAATCACGTTCAGTACAGGCCTGGGAGAGAAGTCAGCCCCTGAGCCTTTATGGTGAAATCAATCCGCTGGATACGTTAAGCCGTGATCAGAAAGTTGAGTTGCTGAAGAATGTCGATCAGGCAGCCCGACAGGCTGACAACAGAATCAAGCAGGTAACCGTCAGCCTGGCTGGCGTTTATGAAACCATTCTGGTGGCAGCCAGTGATGGCACCCTGGCAGCGGATATCCGGCCTCTGGTTCGCCTGAATGTCAGTGTTATTGTCGAAGAGAATGGCCGTCTTGAACGGGGCTCTTTTGGTGGCGGTGGCCGTGGCACCTACCAGATGTTTCTGGATGGCGACCTCTGGCGTGATTATGCGAAGGAAGCTGTGCGGCAGGCCATTATCAACCTGGCAGCTGTCCCTGCGCCGGCTGGCGCCATGCCGGTAGTCCTCGGAGCAGGCTGGAATGGTGTCTTGTTGCATGAGGCCGTTGGCCATGGTTTGGAAGGGGATTTCAACCGCAAAGGTAGTTCTGCCTTTTCGGGGCGTATTGGTGAACGTGTAGCATCACCGCTGTGTACGATTGTGGATGATGGCACGATTGCCGGTCGCCGAGGCTCTCTGAATATGGACGATGAAGGGGTGCCTTCTGAATGTACCGTATTGATTGAAAACGGCATTCTCAAGGGCTACATGCAGGACAAGATGAATGCTCGTTTGATGGGGGTGGCATCGACGGGCAACGGCCGTCGTGAGTCCTACTCACACCTTCCCATGCCACGTATGACCAATACCTACATGCTGGCCGGTTCCCATGAACATGATGAAATTATTGCTTCCGTGGATAAGGGCATTTATGTGGCCAATATGGGCGGTGGTCAGGTGGATATCACCTCGGGCAAATTCGTGTTCTCCACCAGTGAGGCATACCTGATTGAGAACGGTAAGATTACCTCGCCCGTTAAGGGAGCCACATTGATTGGCAATGGTCCGGAGGTCATGAACCGGGTGTCCATGGTGGGTAATAACCTGAAGCTGGATACCGGTGTCGGGGTTTGCGGCAAGGATGGTCAGTCGGTCCCCGTTGGTGTAGGTCAGCCGACATTGAAAATTGATGAAATTACCGTAGGTGGTACCGGCACCTGAGGTTTATGAAAGGCAGTCTCCTTGCGAGACTGCCTGACGTCTTTTTTATTCCGCGGGTCTCATGTCTTCACTGACTTCACGCAGGTAGCGGAACAGTTTACGACTCTGTGCCGGTGGCTTGTTTTCCTTCTGTTCCTTTAGAGCATTACGAACCAGCTGGCGAATATACTGGTTGTCAGCCTGGGGGTATTCATCCATATACTCCGTCAATGCGGCATTGCCTTCCGTCAGGAGTCGTTCACGCCAGCGCTCCAGCTGGTGAAAGTGACGGGCGCTTTCTTCCGTCTGGCTGTCCAATCGCTGCAGGAGTTCCTGAATCGGTTCCACGTCCTGGTCACGCATCAGCTTGCCAATGAAATTCAGATGCCGTTTCTTTGCATTGAAGCTCTTGATACGGCGGCCTTCTTCCAGTGCGGCGCGTAGGCGCTCTGTCAGTACCAGCTTCTCGAGTTGCGCAGGCTTCATTTCCTGGAGTCTGGCGCCAATATCCCTGAGTTCGTGCATTTCCTTCTTGATCTGGCTTTTGCTGACATACTCGATGTCGTCGAACTCGTCCTGTTCTCCGAAATTGTCGGGGTGATTCATTGCTATTCCACGCTCATAGGATGGGGTGCATTGTAGCGTTTGTTGTCAGGAAAGTCCGGTCTGATCAACGACAGTTCCGTTTCCCCTTGAACAAGGCTGACGGTACAATGAAAGTTATCGCAAACAACGCCATTGGGAGTTGGAATGACCAGCCATCAGCTGCAGCCTGCTATCGATCCCGCCGTTGAGCAAGAGCGTCTGAAGACGCTGGTGGAAGACATTGTTGCCGAGGCCCGCCGCCAGGGCGCCTCGGCCTGTGAGGTCGGCGCCAGCAGTGATGCCGGATTGTCCGCCTCGGTTCGCCTCGGTGAAGTGGAAACCGTGGAATTCAACCAGGACAAAGGTTTTGGTATTACGGTTTACTTTGGGCAGCGTAAAGGCTCGGCCAGCACTACGGATTCCAGCCCGGATGCCATTCGCGCGACGGTGGAGGCTGCCTGCGATATTGCCCGTTACACCAGTGAGGATGATTGCGCGGGTCTTGCCGACAAGGCGTTGATGGCAACGGAATTCCCGGATCTGGACCTTTACCATCCCTGGGGAATTGGTACGGAAGAAGCGATCACGCTTGCCCGTGAATGTGAGGCGGCAGCCCGCGAAACCAGTCCGCTGATTACGAATTCAGACGGTGCGACAGTGAATACCCATCAGGGCTGTCGTGTCTACGGCAACAGTCATGGTTTCATTGGTGCGCAGGCGTCCAGTCGGCACAGTGTCAGTTGTGTGGTGATCGCCCAGAAAGGCGACGACATGCAGCGTGATTACTGGTACACCGTGGCTCGTGACGGCAACTTGCTTGACCGAATGGTGGACGTGGGGCGTACCGCGGCAGAACGCACGATTCGTCGTCTTGGTGGCCAGAAATTAAAAACCTGTAAAGTGCCCGTGCTGTTCAGTGCTGAGCTGGCCGGTGGTGTGATCGGGAACCTGATGGCTGGCATCAGTGGTGGCAACCTTTATCGGCAATCCTCTTTCCTGTTGGACCATCTCGGCAAGCAGATATTCCCTGACTGGGTGCATATTCATGAACAACCGCTATTAAAAGGCGGAATGGGTTCCGGTGCGTTCGATGGTGATGGTCTGCAAACGTATGCCAAGGATTTCATAAAAGATGGTGTGCTGGCCAACTACCTGTTAAGTACATATTCTGGCCGCAAGCTAGGCATGCCAAGTACTGCCAACGCGGGTGGTGCACGTAACCTGTTTGTTGACAGTAATGCGGGTGATCAGGAAGCGCTGCTGAAACAAATGGATACCGGCCTGCTGCTGACAGAGCTGATTGGTCATGGTGTGAATATCGTGACGGGGGATTATTCCCGGGGCGCGGCTGGTTTCTGGGTGGAGAATGGCGAGATCCAGTATCCGGTATCAGAAATTACCATTGCAGGTAATCTCAAAGACATGTTTATGCAATTGCAGGCGGTGGGTAATGATGTTGATCGTCGTGGCAATATCCAGACCGGCTCACTGCTGATTGATGGTTTGACGATTGCGGGAAATTAACGCGTCATAGCGCCATAAAAAAACACCGGTTATCCGGTGTTTTTTTATGGCTGAAGATTATGAATAGAACAATGTGGCCAGGCCCAGGAAGGACATGAAACCGGTGACGTCGGTAATAGTGGTCAGCACTACAGAACCGGCCAGCGCCGGGTCAATATTCAAGGCTCGGAGTATCATTGGCAGTATCGCCCCGACCACAACGGCGACTGTCAGGTTAATCACCATGGCCAGCGCAATCACGAGGGCAATCACCGGGTCGTCAAACCACAGCATAGCGGCAGTGGCAACGACACTGGCCCAGATCACGCCATTGGACAGTCCGACGATAAACTCCCGGGTCACCAGCCAGCGGGTGTTGGAGCGCCCTATCTGGCCCAGTGCCATTGCACGAATAATCAGGGTCAGCGTCTGGCTGCCGGCAATACCGCCCATGCTGGCGACAATGGGCATCAGAACTGCCAGGGCAACCACTTTGTCGATCGTATCCTGAAACAGGCCAATCACGCTGGCGGAAATAAATGCGGTCATCAGGTTGATGCCAAGCCAGGTTGCCCGGCGGCGTGCGGTCTTGAATGTCGGTGCGAAGGTGTCTTCATCTTCATCAAGACCGGCCCGGCTCATCACGGAGTGATCCGCTTCTTCCCGAATAACGTCAACGACATCATCAACAGTGACACGGCCAATCAGGCGATTGCTTTCGTCAATCACCGGGGCGGAAACAAGGTCTTCCCTTTCGAAAAGTTGGGCAACCTGGCTGTCCTGCATATCAGCGGGAATGGCAATAAAATCCGTTTCCATGACCTCGCTGATGGTTTTGTTGCCATCCTGTGTCAGCAGTCGGGTCGTGGGCAGGGTGCCTATGAGTGTGTCGTCCCGGCTGACAACCAGCAGGCCGTCGAAGGGTTCTGGCAGGGATTCATGGCGCCGCAGGTATCGTAGTGCGACATCAATGGTGATATCCGGCCTGACCGTGGTGGTGTCGGTATTCATCAGGCCGCCGGCAGTGTCTTCAGGCCATGACAGGACAGCCTCAATCCGCTGGCGGTCCTGCTGGCTCATTGACGACAGCACCTGGTGGGTGATGGTCTGGGGCAGCTGCTGCAGCAGGTCGGCGATGTCGTCGATATCCTGTCCATCCAGGATGCCGATCAGTTCCGCCACATTCATGCGGTCAATAAAGAACTGCCTGACATCATCACTCATTTCGTTGAGGACATCGCCTTCGTGTTCTACGTCTATGAGCTTCCACAGCAGGCTGCGCTGGCGGGGTGGCGCTGAGGCCAGTAGATGGGCGGCATCAGCAGGGGACAGGCTGTTCAGCATCTGTTTGACCTGCGTGGAAATGCCTTCCTCCAGTGCCTTGTTGAGGATGTCCAGCTGGTTGTCTGAAAGCGCCAGGGATTGTTGCTGTGTCATGCCTGTCCTTGACTGCGGATATAGTAGACAGTGGTTATATGTTTGAAGAATAGTCAGTCTGTCGACTGTGGGGCAAGCGGAGAATGAGGCTGGCTGTAATAAATGTCCACAGCTTTGAGGGCAGGGGTGGGAGATTATTCTCCCTCACCGAAAAAATCATCAATCAGGGCTTGAATGGCCTGGAGCGCCCTGGCTTCATCATGGCCTTCAATCACGACAGTCAGTTCGGTGCCTTGGCTGGCGGCCAGCATCATGACGGACATGATGCTTTTACCGTCCACCATATTTTGATCACGACCCACGTCAATGCGGCTGGCAAAGGCAGAGCTGGTCGTAACAAATTTTGCGGCGGCCCTCGCGTGCAGGCCCAGTTTGTTTTTTATCGTAATGGTCTCACGGATCATTGTGCCTGAATCTCTCTGTGCCGTACCTGCGTGTTGTTGTGAGCCTGTTGAAAGCGTTGCGCGAGTGTTTCACAGACAAAGACTGAACGATGCTGGCCGCCAGTGCAACCAATAGCGATGGTCATATAGCTGCGATTGCCGGCTTCAAAGTCCGGGAGCCAGTGTTCAATGAAGGTGTAGATATCATTGATCATCCGTTCTACGGGAGGCTGACCTTTGAGGAAGTCGATAACAGGCTGATCTTTGCCGGTAAATGCACGCAACGATTCATCCCAGTAGGGATTTGGCAGGCAGCGGACATCAAAGACATAATCGGCATCGGTGGGAATGCCATGCTTGAAGCCAAAGGATTGCAGCTGCAGTGATAGCCCGTGCTCCTGTTTTCCCAGAACCCGCTGGCGAATGGTGCTGCGCAGGTCATGCAGTGACAGGGTGCTGGTGTCTATCCTCAGGTCGGCTAGCAGAGAGATGGGTTCCAGTATGTCGGTCTCTCGCTTGATCGCTTCTTCCAGGGAATACTTTTCGTTACTCAGGGGGTGACGTCTGCGGGTTGAGCTGTATCGCTTCAGCAGGGTGATGTCGTCGGCATCAAGAAAGATGATGTCACATTCAATACCCTGTGTTTCAGTGATTTCGTGATAAATCGATGAGAAATGACTGAGTGCGCCGGGGATATTGCGCGCATCAATACTCAGGGCAATTCGGGGTGACTGTTCACTGGGATTGTTGCGCAGACTGTCAATCAGGCCAGGCAGCAGGTCGGCCGGCAGGTTGTCCACACAGTAAAAGCCCTGGTCTTCCAGTGCATGAAGCGCGGCACTCTTGCCTGAACCTGATCGACCGCTGATGACGATCAGCCGGGGGACAGTGGACATTGTTAATTATCCCGTATTTGTTGCTGCCAACAGGGAGCCCGTCAGCCGTAGCGACAGGATCCCTGATCAGTTCAAGCATAGGAAAAAATGAAAACAAGAGAAAGAGGTCAAACGACAATGGTTTATCGTTTATGAAAGGTTGACGTATTACGAGGGTAGTTATTCCTCACAGGTGATCAGCTGATACAGCATTTCGCTGCTTTCCGCTTTTCGCAGAGCCTCGCAAAGTCCCGGGTTGCTGAATTTTTCGGCCAGTTTTTTCAGCAGCTCCAGATGTTCGTTAATACTGTTGTCTGGAACGACCAGCGCGAAGATGAGGTCAACGGGGTGGCGATCGATAGCATCAAAGTCGATCGGTTCTGCCAGCTGGAGAAATACGGCTGCCGGTTTTTTGCAGGAGACCAGGCGGCAATGCGGTATGGCGACGCCGTTACCCAGGCCGGTGCTGCCGAGTTTTTCACGGGTGACAAGACAATTGAACAGATCCTTGGCGTCGATGACGGGATCATGTTGTCCAATCAGGTTGGCGATATATTCGAGGGTGCGCTTTTTGCTGCCACCCTGCACGCCGCAGAGGGCGTGCTCGGGCAATAGAATCTTACGAATGCTCATTTTGGAATGCTGGGAGTAGCGAGGGGTGCTCAGTGCGAGCCAGCTCCCTGCATACGGTCAAGGTTTTTCTCTTTGTGTTTGAGAATCTGGCGGTCAAGCTTATCGGCCAGAAGATCAATGGCAGCATACATATCCTCATGCTCGGCGGAGGCTGCGATATCCGCGCCGCGTATGTGGAGGGTCGCTTCTGCAAGCTGTCTGACTTTTTCCACGCTCAGCGTAACCTGGATATTGGTTATGCTATCGCAGTGTTCAGCGAGCTTGTTTAGTTTTTTGGTAACATACTCGCGGAGGGACTCGGTAACTTCGACATGATGTCCGCTGATGTTAACTTGCATGCGTTACTCTCCTGATCACAGGTTCGCTCACATCCGATTCGCACTCCGTCCGAACCGGGCTGACGGCTGTAGTGTACCATTGCTCAGGGGCGATCGTCTTGGGTTTTTGCGACCTATTTACCGGAATCCGCGTATGCCCATACGTGCCGTTTCCGATCATTAGCCACAGCGTAGACTACACCAGCCGTTTTCGTTCATTGGATGGCGGAATCATGATGGATTCACGGTACTTGGCGATGGTTCGCCGCGCCACCTGAATACCCTGTTCCGCCAGCAGTGCGGCAATTTTGTTATCGCTCAGGGGTTTTCTCGGGTTTTCCTGGGAGACCAGCTTCTTGATCAGTGCCCGAATGGCGGTAGAAGAACACTCTCCCCCGGATGCCGTGCTGACATGGCTGGAGAAGAAATATTTCAGTTCAAAAATGCCCCGGGGGGTATGCATATATTTCTGGGTGGTGACACGGGAAATGGTGGATTCATGCATCTCCACGCTTTCGGCAATATCGTGCAGCACCAGGGGTTTCATGGCTTCCTCGCCATAGTCGAAAAAACCGCGCTGGTAGTCGACAATGCGGGTGGCTACCTTGAGCAGGGTTTCACTGCGGCTCTGTAGGCTTTTGATAAACCAGCGGGCTTCCTGAAGCTGGTTTTTCAGGTACGTGTTATCGCTGCTGTTGTCCGCCCGGCGGATCAGTGAGGAGTAGCCGGTATTGATGCGCAGACGTGGTGATGCATCAGGATTCAGTTCAACGACCCACTCGCCCTGCTTCTTGCTGACCAGTACATCCGGAATGACATATTCTGCTTCGCTGGTTTCAAGGCTGCTGCCGGGCTTCGGGTTCAGGGTTTGGATCAGTTCAATGGCCGCTTTCAGCTCGGGCTCCTTGAGCTTTGCCTTGCGCATAATGGTGGTGTAATCACGACTGCCCAGGCGATCCAGGTGCTGATCAACCACCTGCCTGGCGGCAAGTAGTGCGGGTTCTTTCTGAGTGTCAGGGCCGTTCAGCTGTATCAGCAGGCATTCACGCAGATCCCTGCAGGCGACACCGATCGGGTCAAACTGCTGGATGCGCCGCAGCATGACCTCGACCTCATCAAGCTCGAGTTCCAACGCCGGATCCATACCCTCAAGGATATCGTCCAATGAGCAGGTTAAATAGCCGTCGTCATTGATTGCGTCAATAATCGCCATGCCGATCAGGCGATCGGTGTCGCTCATTGGGGTCAGGTTGAGTTGCCACTCAAGATGATCCTGCAGGGAGTCGGGGGCACTGCTGCGGCTGGTGAAATCGTCGTCAGAGCGTTCGCCCTGGGAGCTGGATGAGGATTGGTAGATATCGTCCCAGCCGCTGTCCACGGGCAGATCGGTCGGGATCTGATCGCTCCATTCTTCCTGGGATTCCGAGTCTTCTGAGGGTTTTTCCGTTTTTTCGCCCGCTGCAAAGTCGGTCAGGCCGGTTTCACTGCCGGCATCGCTGTCCTGCGTTGCTGCGTCATCGGCTGAACTGTTTTCAGGAGCGCTTTCCTCCTGTTCAAGCAGCGGGTTGCTCTCAATGGCCTGCTGGATCTCCTGTTGCAGATCCAGCGTTGACAGCTGCAACAGCCGGATGGCCTGCTGCAGTTGAGGGGTCATGGTCAGTTGCTGGCCAATCTTGAGTTCCAGTGATGGCTTCATGACTCTACCGGTCCTGGTTGCACTACATCTGATTCACGGTTGTCGTTCTTGCTCATCCCTGAGAGCTTGGCAGGTGCCTGTTAGCACCTGCGGCTATTCAGTCTGTTGCGACAGTAATCGCTTTCGCGACGGTATAGTACATGGCTGGATCGGATTTTGCATCAGATACGGAAGTGTTCTCCGAGATAGACGTCGCGAACCTTCTGGTTGGCCATGATGGTGTGGCTGTCACCTTCGGCGATAATATGGCCTTCGCTGACAATATAGGCGTGTTCGCAGATATCCAGCGTTTCGCGCACATTGTGGTCGGTAATAAGGACGCCAATGCCGCGATTCTTCAGGTGCTGGATAATCTGCTTGATATCATTGACCGAGATAGGGTCAACGCCGGCGAAGGGTTCATCCAGTAGAATGAAAGAGGGCTCCGTTGCCAGAGAGCGGGCAATTTCAACCCGGCGTCGTTCACCGCCGGACAGACTCATGCCTGCGCTGTCACGAATATGCTGGATATTGAACTCTTCCAGCAATTGTTCCTGCTTCTCAATACGCTGCGCCTTGGTCAGGTCTTTGCGGGTTTCAAGGATGGCCATCAGGTTATCCGCTACGCTGAGTTTGCGGAAGATGGAAGCCTCCTGTGGCAGGTAGCCAATGCCCGCGCGGGCGCGACCGTGCATGGGCAGCGGTGTGATGTCCTTGTTATCAATCCGGATCTGGCCGCCATCGGCGTGCACCAATCCGACAATCATATAAAAACAGGTCGTTTTGCCGGCACCGTTAGGGCCGAGCAGTCCGACAATCTGCCCACTCTCAATACTGACAGAGACATCCCTGACGACCTGGCGGCCACCGTACTGTTTTCTGAGGTTGCAGGCTTTAAGCTGAGACATGCTGTCGTTTAACCGCTGTACATCGAAACTCGTTGGAACGGTGATGGCCGCCCTGTGAGAGCGGCCACCCCTGGAAAGGGTCGGCTTACTGGCGAGGCTGGATAACCATCTCGACCCGTTTGCCCTGGTTGGCGCCATCAGCTTTTGCGTTGACGACCTGGGCCTGTTTGTCGTACTCGATCATGTCACCGGTAAAAGTGTCGCCTTTTTGTTCAAGCCGGGCCTGCTTGATCAGCTCAACCTTTTCATGATCCAGGTAATATTTGATGGTTTTGCCCCAGGCTTTGAGGAGGCCTTTCTCGCTATTTTGCTCTTCCTCAAAATAGGCCTGTTTCTTCTTGCCTTCGGAGACCACTTTCTGAATCTGGCGATCCTTTGAGTAGATGGTGACAATGTCCCCGGTCAGCTTGGTGGTGCCCTGGGTCATGATGACATTGCCACGGTAGATGGAAATGCCTTTTTTGTCGTCTATGTCAGCGGAATCCGAAGAGATATGGATCGGTTTTTCCCGATCGCTGGGCAAAGCCTGTGCAGAGGTTGCACTGAACAGTGCCATGGCGGCAACAAGTGAAAGTGTGAGTTTAGCGTGATTCATGTACGCCCCTGACCCTGGACTTCAACTGGATAAAATCCCGTTTATAAAACGCTTTCATACCATTGGCTTTCATCACCCCGCTGGGGCTGATGATGGTGACCGGCCGGTTGGTATCGGCAAAATCCTGACCAGAGTATATGGTCAGAAAGTCTGTGTCCATGCGCAGCTTTTGGGTGTCACCCTCCATCTGGGTCATGACAACGTTCTTCTTCAGCTCTACGGTTTCGCCATCGGGGAGGATGCGGCCGGTGTCCGCGACCGTGTGCCAGGGCGCAGCGTTTTCGCTGTAGCTCCAGAGATCCGGGCTGGCCAGTAGCGTGATTTCATTGTGTGGAAAGTGACTGATGCTGTCAGCGGTCAGGTCCGATTTCAGTTGTCCTTTCTCATCGAATTCGCGGATATGCGCATTGTAGGAAAAGAAATCCGGCACCTTGATCTCGGTGGTGGCCTCGGCTGGCTGGCGGGAAACCTTGAGGTCAGTTTCGTAGGCCCAGTAACCCATGCCGACCGCGAGGACGACAATGGCGGCTATCAATAGAATCTGGCGTAGTGGCATATAACGTCCTTAACCCGCAGGCAACGTATCCCTGATGATTCAGAGATACGCGGCCTGTGCAGCTTCCAGGGTGCCCTGGGCCGCCATGATCAGCTCACAGAATTCCCGTGCAGCGCCACGGCCACCTTTCAGTTGGGTGACACCGTCGGCATGTTGCTTGACGAAGTCGTGGGCATTGGCAACCGCCATCCCCAGTCCGGCCCGGCGGATCGCTGCAAGGTCTGGCAGGTCGTCGCCCAGGTAAGCGACCTGCTCAAAGGACAGGCCAAGCGCTTCCAATATGCCGGTCAGCACGGTGAGTTTATCTTCACGCCCCTGTACAAGGTGTGCAATGCCAAGGTCACGGGCGCGCTTTTCTACAAGTGGTGAGCTGCGACCGGTAATAATGGCAGTTTCAACACCGCTGTTTTGCAGCAGCTTGATGCCCAGGCCGTCGAGAATATTGAAAGCCTTGATTTCTTCACCGTCAGACGTGAAATAAAGGCGGCCATCGGACAGAACGCCGTCCACATCAAAAACGGCCAGCTTTACGTTGCGTGCTTTTTCGTGCAGTGCGGCATTCATTCAGACAACTCCGGCCTTGAGCAGGTCATGCATATTAATAGCGCCAATGGCGTGATTGTCTTCATTCACGCAAATGAGGGCGTTGATTTTGTATTCATCCATGATATGCAGAGCTTCGGCTGCAAGGATATTGTCCCGAACGGTTTTGCAGTTGCGGGTCATGACATCATCAATCACGCTGTTGCGTGGATCGATGTTTTGATCCAGTGTCCGGCGCAGATCGCCATCAGTGAATACGCCGGTGACTTGCTGTTTTTCATCGCAGACTGCGGTGATGCCCAGGCCTTTGCCGGTAATTTCCAATAGTGCCTGACCGAGGGGGGTTCCCTCCCTGACCATCGGGATGCGATCGCCGGTGTGCATGATGTCAGAGACTTTCAGCAGCAGGCGGCGGCCCAGGCTGCCGCCGGGATGGGAAAAGGCAAAGTCTTCTGCGGTGAAGCCGCGGGCTTCCAGCAGGGAAATCGCCAGAGCATCACCCATGACCAGTGTCGCGGTGGTGCTGGAGGTGGGAGCCAGGTCCAGGGGGCAGGCTTCTTTTTCGACACTGACATCCAGGTGGACGTCAGATGCGCGTGCCAGCGTGGAGTTATTGTTGCCTGTCATGCTGATCAATGGAATGCCCAGTCGCTTCAGCAGCGGGATCAGGGTGACGACTTCACTGGTATTGCCGGAGTTGGACAGGGCCAGCACGATGTCGTTGCCGGTGATCATGCCCATATCACCATGGCTGGCTTCTGCCGGGTGCACAAAGAATGAAGGGGTGCCGGTGCTGGCCAGGGTGGCAGCAATTTTGCGGCCGATATGGCCAGATTTGCCCATGCCCACCACAATAACGCGGCCGGTACAGGCCAGTATGCACTGACAGGCATCGGCAAAATGGTTATCGATACGGTTATGCATAGCATCAACCGCCTTGCGTTCAAGGTCTACGGTGCGTCGGCCTGACGCGATAAAAGCTTCCGGATTGGTCATTGCAGCTCGGTCAGATAATGATTCAGTGGTCGCTGTGATGTCTGGGTGCGTGTCCATGGCGTATCAACTCTGAAGATACAGCAGCAGGGTATAGCCTAGATAGCAGGCTGCCAGCAGTATGCCCGCGCCCCGTCCGATTCTCTGGCGTTTGCGACCGGCCAGTGCCAGGATCAATAGCAGCGCCGTGATGGCCGTCATGGCTGGCACGTCACGCTGGAATGCGGCCGGATCAATAGTAGCCGGTGCAACGATTCCGGGCACCGCCATTACGGCCAGCAGGTTGAAAATGTTGGAGCCTACAATATTTCCCAGCGCAATGTCATGGTGTTTTTTCAGGGCGCTGACCACGGAGGCGGCCAGTTCCGGCAGGCTGGTGCCGATGGCAACAATGGTCAGGCCGATGACCAGTTCACTGATGCCCAGTGCCCGGGCGATTTCCGTTGCCCCCCAAACCAGCAGGCGGGAGCTGGCTACCATTACCAGCAGTCCAATGATCAGCAGGACGGTGGCTTTTGTCTGACTGATGTTCGGCAGTTCTTCTTCGGTTTCCTGGCCGGCAGTGGTTTGCAGTTTGCTGTCGGGTTGGCGTTGCCAGCGGTAGATCAGGTAAAGCGTAAAAATCAGGCCGCTGATCAAAAGTATGCCGTCCAGTCGGCCAAGCTGGTTGTCGATCAGTAGCAGGCCTGCCAGAACCGTGACAATCATCAGCAGAGGGATTTCACGGCGAACAATATCACTCTTAACGGGCAGGGGGGCAACGATGGCAGTAATACCCAGCACCAGTCCAATGTTGGCGATGTTGGAGCCGACAGCGTTTCCAACCGCGAGATTGCCATAGCCAGACATGGCAGCCATCAGGGAAACCAGAATTTCCGGGGCAGAGGTGCCGATGGATACAATGGTCAGGCCGATCAGCATGGGTGACATGCCAAAGTTTCGGGCAGTGCCGGCTGCGCCGTTGACAAACTGGTCGGCGCTCCACATCAGGGCGATAAATCCGGCAAGGATGGCGCCAGTAGCGAGAAGCATGGTGATTACGTAAACCTGTCTGCTTGAAAGCGGTGGATTGTATCTGTAATCACGCGGTCTGGCACTCGGAACCGGCGAAAAACCGCAACCTTTTTACTTGTTCAGGTTTTGTTAAGGAAGTTTTGCGTAGGATAAAAGGCAGGAAAATATTCAGATGATCAGCATCGTTCATGGGAGACTTATGTCATAGTGTGAACGGTGTTACACTTTGGCGACAGGATAATGGTTGTTATAAGCTGTTGCCTTGAAATAGCAAGCTGTCGTTTCCTGTTGTGTGATCTTGTAGCCTTAACTGGCTGAATCCCAGATTGTACTGAATCACCGTGAGCGTCTTTATCGCCTGCGGTTGGGTATGGATTGTTTCGCGTTAACCGATTCCTGGATGGAAGGTGCTATTGCTCGATGAGTGCACTGTCGGACAATTTTGTTGAAATCCGCGGACTGACCTTTCTACGTGGCGAACGAGTGATCTTCGACAACGTGGATATGGATATTCCCCGGGGAAAAGTCACCGCTGTGATGGGTCCCAGCGGTACGGGTAAAACGACTCTGTTGCGTCTGATTGGCGCTCAGCTTAAACCTGATGCCGGCAGCATCCGGGTTGACGGGCATGACCTGTTTGCCCAGGACCGGGAACGTCTGTTCCAGCTGCGTCGCCGTATGGGGATGCTGTTCCAGAGTGGCGCGCTGTTCACCGATCTGAGCGTCTTTGAAAATGTTGCCTTTCCGCTGCGTGTGCATACTAACCTGCCAGATCGCATGGTTCGGGATATTGTCCTGATGAAATTGCAGGCAGTGGGGTTGCGCGGTGCATCTCAGCTTATGCCCAGCGAATTGTCCGGTGGCATGGCGCGCCGTGTGGCACTGGCCCGTGCCATTGCACTGGACCCCGGCATGATGATGTACGACGAACCGTTCGTCGGACAGGATCCGATTGCCATGGGGGTGCTGGTCAAGCTGGTCAGGATGCTCAATGATTCCCTCAATATGACGACGATTGTCGTGTCGCATGATCTGACGGAAACCGCCAGCATCGCCGATTACCTGTATCTGTTTGCCGATGGCCACGTCATTGGTCAGGGCACACCGGAAGAAATGATGAATTCAAATGACCCTGATATCCGGCAGTTTATGAATGGTCTGCCTGATGGTCCGGTGCCGTTCCATTATCCCGGTGAGGACTATCTCACTGAGTTGCTGGAGGAGGGATAATGACGGGCTTTGTCGATAGTCTGGTCAGGATCGGTCGCCTTGGTCTCACTCGCATTCAGGCGATTGGCCGCGCTGGGATGATCCTGTTTCATGCCATCCTGGGGCGTTCCCGCCACGGTTCCATGTTCCCGTTGCTGGTCAAGCAACTGTATTCCGTGGGTGTTCTGTCTCTGGTCATCATTATCGTATCCGGTTTTTTCATCGGTATGGTTCTGGGGCTACAGGGGTACAACATCCTGGTGCGTTACGGCTCTGAACAGGCGGTTGGTCAGCTGGTGGCGCTGAGTCTGGTGCGTGAGCTGGGGCCAGTGGTGACCGGGTTGCTGTTTGCCGGCCGGGCAGGTTCTGCGTTGACGGCGGAAATCGGGCTCATGAAAGCCACGGAACAGTTGTCGAGCATGGAAATGATCGGTGTGGATCCGCTTAAGCGAATCATTGCGCCGCGGTTCTGGGCCGGTTTTATCAGCATGCCGCTGCTGGCCGCCATCTTTTCCATGGTGGGTATCATGGGTGGCGCCATGGTGGGGGTTGACTGGCTCGGTATCTATGAAGGCTCATTCTGGGCCAACATGCAGCAGGCCGTTGATTTTCGCAATGACGTGATTGATGGAATGATAAAAAGTCTGGTGTTTGGTTTTGTCGTGACCTGGATTGCTGTATTCCAGGGCTATGACGCCGTGCCGACATCAGAAGGTATCAGTCGGGCAACGACCCGCACGGTGGTCTACGCCTCCCTGGCTGTTCTGGGGCTTGACTTTATATTGACTGCCGTAATGTTTGGAGACCTGTAAGCGATGCGGATGCGAACGATAGAAATTGGTGTCGGCGCCTTTATTCTGGCGGGCGTGTTTGCGCTTGTCCTGCTGGCGTTGAAAGTCAGCGGCCTGTCACTCAGTGGTAACTCACAGACTTATCAGCTTCATGCGGAGTTCGATAATATCGGTTCACTGACACATCGGGCAAAGGTGTCCATGGCGGGTGTCACGATTGGTCGTGTGGTGGGTATCGAGCTGAACAAGAAAACCTATATGGCGCGCGTTACCATGGCCATCGACAGTGATGTCGATAATATTCCCGTTGACAGCACGGCGGCCATCGAGACTGCCGGCCTTTTGGGTGAGAAATACATCGGTATCAGTATCGGTGGTGCGGCAGAGTTCCTGCGACCAGGGGAGCGGATTGATGATACCCAGTCTGCGATTGTGCTTGAGGACCTGATTGGTAAATTCATGCTGGGTGCTGTCGGCAAGGACGGCACGGCCAGTGATGATGCGTTTTGACCTAACGACGATAGACTTTAATTAACGTGTGATCTTGACGGTTGCCAACCATGAAAATGACACAGAAACTGACTCCTATGCTGGCGCTGCTGGTGGTTGTTGCACAGGTATTCCTGCCGGTCGCGGCGGCTGAGCAGAAACCGGAAACCGTGGCCAGCGAAGCGACCAACCGGGTGCTGACGGTGCTGCGTGATAACCGGGCAGTCTTTGAAAAAGAACCACAGAAATACTACGCGGCCGTTGAGGAAGTCCTGGATCCGGTGATTGCCTTTGACCAGGTGGCCCGTGGTGTGATGGGAAAATATGCTCACCGGGCGACACCTGAACAGTTGCAGGCCTTTACCCGGACCTTCCGGGAAAGCCTGATTGAGTTTTATGGTAAGGCAGTGATGACGCTGGACCCTTCGCGTCTGAAGCTGTCCCGGGTTGATCCGGTAGCTGAAGAGCAGCTGGCAGATTATCGTAACCGGCAGATTGGTTTGATTCCGGTCAACCTGAAGGTCAGCTCGGACAATCAGGAATACAGCTTGTCCTACTCGATGATTCAGGATGGCGGCCAGTGGAAAGCGCGGAATATCATCGTTGAAGGGATCAATATCGGTAAGCAGTTCCGAAACCAGTTTGCCTCTGCCATGCAGCAGTACAAGGATGTGGGCAAGGTGATTGATAACTGGTCGGCCATCATGAAGAGCCAGGCAGAAGCCGCCCAGGGGGCCTGATGAATACAGTTGAGGTCATTGCATCAGGCAAGCTAGCCTTGAAGGGGGCCGTTGATGTTGATACGGCGGCAGAACTTGAGCAGGCTGGCATGACCCTGATTGATGGACAGGTTGCTTCTGAGTGGGAAGTGGATCTGTCAGCCGTTACCCGGGCCGACAGCGCCGCGCTGGCCTTGATGCTGTCCTGGATGCGTGATGCCGGCAAAAAACAGGTAGAGCTTAAATTTACGGGATTACCCGATGAGTTGCTGGCACTGGCCGGGGTCTGTGGCGTGGATGTCCTGCTGCCAATGACCTGAGATTGCAGAAAAACTGAAAAAAACGTGTAAGAAGCGGGCTGGGCACTGGTGTTCAGCCCGCTTCTTTTATTATCATTGCTCGTTTTGTATCCGGGTTGGGATTGAGCACCATGCAAGCAGTTGAAATCAAGACATTACTGGAAGAGCGACTGGATGACGCCGAGGTCATCGTTGCCGGTGAAGGCTGTGATTTTCAATTGACGGTGATTTCTGATCAGTTTAGCGGTGCCTTGCCTGTAAAACGCCAGCAAATGGTGTATGCCCATCTGAATGATCTGATTGCTGATGGCACCATTCACGCGGTAACTATGCGTACCTTTACCCGTGACGAGTGGGCCGCCCAGCAGTAATTCTTTTGCCAGCCTATGCTTGTTCAACGCTGCATGCTTGCTGGTTGATCAAGCCGGGTGATGGTTTCGTATTAGCTGTGTTATTTCCAGGAAGGTGAACGTGACGTCAGTTCCCGGAAATAATGCTTATCCTCGCAACAGGGGTTTCAATGGATAAGCTGATTATTACTGGTGGAGTACAACTCAATGGCGAGATCCGGATCTCCGGCGCCAAGAACTCTGCCCTGCCGATCCTGGCTGCAACGTTGCTGGCCGATGAGCCGGTGACCGTCTGTAACCTGCCGCATCTCAACGACATCACCACCATGATCGAGCTGTTTGGCTGCATGGGGATTGATCTGCTCATTGATGAGAAGATGAATGTTGAAGTGCATGCCAGCACCATTAAGCATCTCAGCGCACCTTATGAGCTGGTCAAGACCATGCGTGCGTCTATCCTCGTACTGGGACCCTTGCTGAGCCGTTTTGGTGAAGCGGAAGTAGCATTGCCGGGTGGTTGTGCGATTGGTAGTCGTCCTGTTGACCTCCACATCCGTGGCCTCGAAGCCATGGGCGCAGACATCAAGGTTGAGGAAGGTTACATCCGCGCCAAGGCCAAACGTCTGAAAGGTGCCCGTATCTTTATGGATACCGTCACGGTAACCGGTACGGAAAACCTGCTGATGGCTGCAGTATTGGCAGAAGGTGAAACCCTGATTGAAAACGCCGCACGTGAACCGGAAGTCGTTGACCTGGCCGAGTGCCTGTTGCGCATGGGTGCGAAAATTGAAGGTCACGGTACAGATACTATCCGTATCCAGGGCGTCGATCGTCTGCATGGCTGTGTCTATTCCGTGCTGCCGGACCGGATTGAAACCAGTACTTACCTGATTGCTGCGGCTGCGACTGGCGGGCGTATCAAGGTCAAGGATACTGAACCGAAAATTTTGGATTCCGTGCTGACCAAATTGCAGGAAGCCGGTGCTAATGTGCAGTGGGGGGATGACTGGATCTCCCTGGACATGGAAGGCCGTCGTCCGAAAGCGATCAATCTGAAGACCGCGCCTTATCCCGCATTGCCTACTGATGTTCAGGCACAGTTCACTGCACTGAATGCTGTCGCGGAAGGTACCGGCTCCATTACGGAAACCGTGTTTGAAAACCGCTTCATGCATGTGCAGGAAATGAAGCGTATGGGTGCGACGATCGATGTGGAAGGCAACACTGCTATTGTCACAGGCGTCGCGCAATTAAAGGCTGCACCAGTAATGGCAACCGACCTTCGTGCCTCTGCCAGTCTTGTAATTGCAGGGTTGGTGGCAGAAGGTGACACCATGGTTGATCGTATTTACCACATTGATCGTGGTTATGAATGTATCGAGGAGAAACTGCAGCAACTGGGTGCGAAAATAAAACGCATACCGGGTTAATGTAACGTCGCTACACTATCCAGACACTTTTATTGTAAAAGTGTCTGGTGTTCAGTGATATTTTTATTCATTTATAACCGGTATGACGCAGCGTTTGGAGTATTAAGTTGTAAGAAGTATTCCGGTGCGGCGAGTTGTATTGCTCAGAAAATAATAATTATCTAGCTAGATAGTAAGAACTAATAGAGAGTATAAGGTACATGCCTCGTGATAGGAGGAGGTTTTTATGTCTTTGGCTTTTAATTATCAGGTTCCTTATATTCAACAGCAAAGACAGATGAGCTGTTGGTTAACGGCTATGCAAATGATTGATCACTGGTTGTTTATACAAGAAATGGGTAAGGCATCTGTTGATCCTGAATGGCTTAACTTGTCTGTTCGAACTTGTGAAGACTTCCAAAAACGAGGGAGAGCTGCGAGATCTATGAGGCTGCAGCTTTTGAATAGCGCTCCATTATCTGATTCTGATGCAAATAATTACCCTAATCGTGGGGTAACTAGACAGGAAATGATTAACTTTGGGAACGCTGCAGGGCTACAGATGATAGATTGGGAGAATACGGGAAAAACATTGGAAGCCTTATATGAGCTCCTCAAACGCTATGGTCCGATGTTATCAGCAGGCCTGTTTATGAATGGCCAACCTCATGCAATCGTTATTACCGGTGTTCTGGAGGCCAGTTTGCCCTATCTGATTATGATCTTGAAGTGACAGATGAATGGATAATATACAGTGACCCTCTACGCGGGCCTGGATCAAGGATGAGTATGGATGCTGTTATAGTTTGTTAGGTGAATCAGGTATCTTGATGGGAAAAATGTAAGGTGCTGGATGATGTTATCTAAGTGGCCGTAGATGTTGTTTGATTAGTTTAGCTTACCCTGTCTTAATAAATTGTTCTGATCAATTAAATTGATTTGGTCATTTTTGAATTTTTTGTTGAGCATATAATAATTTATGGTTGTGGTTTTTGGTTTAATACTGATTTTATTATAAATGGGTGATAGATTGTTTGAGTGCTTTTTTTGTCTTTTTAGTTTTTTTGAGTAGAGGTCTTACTTTTTTGTAAATAATGCTAATCGTCAAAATAATGATTGGTGCATCATGATCTGGATTTCTTGTCTTAGATGTTTCAGTGTCATCAATTAATCTGGATTGAATAACAGGGTTTTCATGGTCATCTTTGATTTTGTGGCCTATATTGGTTTCCCAAGTTGTTTCCTTTCAAAACGTTGTGCAAACGTAGGCTCACAAATGTGAATCACGCAGCAGTCGCATGGCTTGAGGGAGCGCATGTTGCCCCTCAGCATTTCCAGCAGCAGGAGCGTTATATTGCTGATCTCGCAATGCAGTACTTTCGTACGCTTGGCGGTGATGATTTTGGATTCCTTGAGCTTCAGCTGGCAAGAGAGTTAATGCCTGCAGGTAAGGTTGGGCTGAGGTTCGCAAAAGGCGTCTTTCCTGATGCTACGCCGTTTAATATTTCACATGAAATGGTCATTGATATTCCTGATGGAAGTACGGATCTTATCGTTTATCTGACGATACCGTTACGCAGTTACGGGGATCAGGAGGTCGGCAGCAAAGAGGAAACTAATTTTCGTTATCTGCTCTCTTGCGATGAAATTACTGACAATACGAATAAGGATAACCCGGCGGTCAATATCTCACTGGCAGAATATAACTTTCAGCTTCAGCTGGGGGGAAGGGACTTAAGCAACTATTCAACCTTGGCATTGGCAAAGGTAAAGGAATTGGACAGCGGCGGAGGGGTTGTATTGGATCCCACGTTTATTCCACCCGTGCTGTGCGCCAAGGCCAGCACTGTTTTGAGTAGTCGCTTAAAAGAGTTCTATGCCCAGCTGAGCCATCGCGCCAAACTTATTGAAAATCGTATTCATAGCGGTAAAAGCTATAAAAGCCTGCAGGCACTGTATCATGACCAGCTTTGGCAGATTCTTCTCCGACAATGGGAAGCCCGACTCGGTAGTCTCAGGATGCACCGGCGTATTGATACATTACAGCTTTATGATGAGCTGATAACGCTGTGTGGTGCATTAAGTACGATCAGCCAGCGCCCTTTTCCTGAACCTAAGGGATTGACATTTAACTGCCTTGAACAAGCATTTACACCGCTGTTTGGATGCTTGGAAGATTTTATTCAGGCAGCAAGCTATGAATATGTGTGGGAACTGCTGCCAAAAGAAGCGAAGCCGGCCGACCGCCGCTGGGAGTATGCATTGACCGGAGATATTGATGACAAAAGCCGCTTCATTATGGCAATTCCTGAAAAAAGGGTTCGGGAAAACCCCGGCGACATCCTTAATCTACTGACCCTGGGACCTAAAAACCGGATCGATCAACTGGTTTCCTCAGCGGTCAAAGGTATCACTCTTTCCCGGTTATCGATCCCGCCTTTTGAACTCAATCTACCAGATCATTGTTTTTATGAGATTGATACCGAATCAGACCTGATCAAGGAGGCTATCAACAATAGCATGCCGCTCGTGATTCATGCGTTCCAGCAATTGGGTAGCTTTAACATACGTTTATTCATAGTACGGCGCTGAAGGGTATTGATATGCCTGATGTCAAAGCACATTCGAATCCTGAGCTGGGGCATGCAGCTACGGATAAGGAACAACGTACGGATGTGCCGTTGATTCTGAACTGGGTAGACCTGAAAGATCCGTTAATTAACCGGCTATATCCTTTTCTGGCCGTTCTCAGTCACATCAATCGCCTTGATGATCAGGACACAGTGCCTGACAGTCTGTTTGGGCAGTTGGTCGAATTAGCCATAAAGCTGCAGAAGTCTTACCCCGATGAGGTGACTTCGATAGGTTGTATGTGGGTGTGTGCTGCCATTGATGAAAAAATCATGATGAGCTCGTGGGGGGCGCTCTGGCGGCAGGAAACACTCTGTAGTCGATTGTTCTTTCGGGGGGATGCCGGCGTACACTGTTTCGAATTGCTGGGGCAGTGGTTGCATCATCCAACGCCAAATCCTTCGTTGTTACTGGTTGCTTACCTCTGCATGAAAATGGGGTTCAGAGGACAATTCAGGCATGGTGGAAAGGAGCGTGTCAGTGAACTCTATTCGCAGCTGAAAAAGCAACTGGGCCGTAATCGCTATTTGCGCGAGCAGCCTTTTGTTTTTATCGACATCAATGACCACAATACCCGGTTTAAAACCCGTTGGCAGATAAAAAAATGGCCAATGACTATTGTGGCTTGCGCCTGTGTTGTCACGATGATGATTGGGGCAAGCCTATGGTCTGTTTCTATGCAATACCGTTTACGCGCAGAAATGCAGGATGAAACTCAGCGTATTAATCAGTTGTTTGATGATGATAAGCCAGTAAGTCCCACGGATATTCGTCATGCTCTTTTCCCTAAGAAATAAAGTGCTTGTCTTTATCATACTGGCATTCCTGATCCTCGGAATTATCGCTGGGGCCTTGGGAATGGCTGTGATGATGTCGGGTCATTCTGTTTATGGGGCCTGGATAACCGGTACCGGTGTCATTGTGTTCTTGGTGGCCTTCCTGTGTATAGTGCTGCTGATAATAACCCGATACCGACAACTGTCAGAACCGGCAAAGCTAGTCTCAGAATACATGAATCAGCTGATGGCCTATCAGACCAGTATTCGGGAAAAAACGGCATTCTTTCCATGGTTCTATGTTATCCGTGCAGAAGATAAAGCAACCCATGCGCTAATGACGGCACTGCGCTTTCGATTACTTCCTCCCGACAATGACAAGGTGCTTAACTGGATTGAGATCTGGACAGAAGGTCGCACAGTGTTCATTTGTCCATCGAATAAACTCTTATCACTGGACAAGAGAGATCCATTATTAAGCGAGCTGCTGGGCAGGATTCACCATTATCGAAAAAGCAGGACATTCAGCGGTGTTTTGATTGATACATCGCCATCGGTTTTGCAGGATAATGCTGTGTTTGGCAAAGAATTACCGCAGCATATTATTCGATTGTGTGAGCGGATTGGCCAATCACTCCCCATACTTTTCATGACGGCAGGCATTGATGCAGTTTTTTCCAAGACTGTCCTGAATCGTAATTTTAGTCGTGAAGAACGGTCCAAGGCATGGGGGGCGTGGCGCGATGAATTACAGAGACCTGCCAGTGAGTGGTTTGCTGAGAGCTGGCAATCGCAAATGCAGCAGCTCTTTTGTAAGCAGATTCATGCAATCAGCAATGATTATGATGATGCCCTCTGTAATGACAGTGTTGCACTGGTTTTTGAATTCATACAACTGGGTGCCTGGCTTGGAAAGCTGGTTAAATACTTTGATCGAGCATTTGAGAAACAGCGGCCGCAGTTACGCGGTTATTTCCTTGTAGCATCCGGTGAAACTGAATCGGTAACAAGCCTTCTGGCGAAGTGGTGTCATCAGTATTTTGGTTTGTCTACAGCGTTAAAGCATCCGTGTACGCCTGATGTTGCTTTTGCCAGCGGGTTGTTCCATCAGGTGTTTTTACCGATGTCCCAATATGCCGGGACTAATCGTTCAGCACAGTTTTTTCATCGTATGTGGGGCAGTGCCTTTATCGCTGGTGTGTTTCTGTTTGTGGGCGGAGCGGCCTGGTGGTGTTATCAGAACCTTGATCGACTGGAGCAGTTGAATGCGGAAACCAGCCGTGTTGTGGATACTTATGTCACGGAAAGGATCAGAGCACGTGCCATTAGTGAGGAGAGTCTGGAGTCTACCCTCGAGCAGCTGCAAATATTGCAGACATTGAACAAGACATATGAGACTTTGCCAATGCGGTTTCTTATTGCGCATTGGGCTGTCAGAGGATTTTCGAATACGTTTCGTCATTTCTATGATGAGCAGTTGAAAAGCCGGTTATATCCATACCTCGTCAAGAGTGCTGCTCAGGCCTTGGAAGTCCAGCTTGCAAACGCCGAAATCCAGTCGGTTTTTGACCGGCTGCGCTTATATCAGATGTTGTATGATCCAGATCTGCTCCATAAAAGGGAGTTGATTCAAGGGCTTTTGCCTGTCGTGAGTGAGGAGAGAGGCTTATCCGTTATCAATGAATACAGGCTTGCGGAGCAGGTCGGAGATCTGCTTTCGCTGTCTGACTATCAGGTGCAGTTACCGGATGTATCTCTGCTGAATCAGGCGAGAGACAGCCTCTCCGGTTTGAGTGATAGTCAACTGGCTTATCGCCGGTTGAAATCCGATCCTGAGCTGATGCGGCCAGTGCCTCTGGCAAAATTGTTAGGAAGTAATTTTAATAAAGTTTTCCAGTTAGATAGTGGGAAACAAAAGGATTGTCCGAGTGATATTCCTTTACTTTTTACGCTGGAATCCTGGAATGAAAACCTTATGTCACCTGACTCAAGGCTATTCAAAAAGATCTACAGCGATATTGATAATATCAAGGGGATTGAGGCTCGACCTGGCTCTGACTATATGTCTGCAGCAAGTGGAGAGTTGCATCATCGGTATGTGCTTGAATACATTTCACAGTGGAATCAAGTCCTGAGTTGTATTCATGTAAAACCTTTGCGTGATTTTGTCGCTATTCGGGAAGCGTCATCAAATTTGGCACAGTGGGAGTTTTCGTCCCTGGCAGGAATACTTGAGATGATTGACAGGAATACGCGGCTGTTGGCCGAGCCATTGCCGTCTGCTGATTCATCGAAGGCAAATGTTGATATGACGCTGGATATGTCGGGTCGACAAGAGGTAGTAAAAGCATTTGAACCCTATCATCGCCTGATTCAGGGGGATTCCGTCATCGAGTTCGCGGGAAGATGCCAAGGTATCATTAATGATCTTTATCAGAAAATAATGCAGATGGAGCAGTGTGATGATAAGCAGAAGTGTGCGTACCAGCAATTAGTGGATATTGTAGAGGCACGACATCCTTTAAATGCATTGGTGAGTTTCGCGGATCCGCAACCAGAGCAAACGAAACGGTGGCTTGTAGAGCTTAGTCATGAGCTGGCGAGTTACTACATTGAGAATGGTGGACAGTATCTACAGAGGCAGTGGGAAGAACGTGTTGTTTTACCCTATACCCGCTATTTGAAAAATCACTATCCATTAGTCCGAACGTCATCCAAAGACGCTAACTTTAAGCAGTTTGCGGTATTCTTTCAGACAGGCGGACAATTGGATGGATTTGTTAAAACCTATCTGGCGCCTTTCATTGATGATCAGAGGCTTAAAGTCCTGATACCCGGAAAGGTATTGCCTGTTAGGCGACAGCTTCTCGAGACGATACGGATAGGGAAACAGATCAACCAGAGCTTTTTCTTAAGTGATGGCGCTTCCCTGGATGTTTTTCAGGTCAGGATTATTTCCATGTCCCCAACAGCGACGCATTTCGTCGTACAGGATAAAAATAATTTGATCCGTTACGATCATGGTCCGAATCTCTGGCAAGATATCGATTTGTCGAACGAGGGAGGTTTTGTTGAGGCGACATTTTTTTCACAGGAAGCTCCATTATCTCATGCCAGTTATACAGGGGATTGGAGCTGGTTTAGATTTTTTAGTGAAAATTTTCGTTATTCAGATAGAGCTGCATCAATAGGGAGTACTCATTTCTCACTGGGGGATCAGACGATTTCGTTTGAAATCATGGATAGGAATAGTAGAAAGCGGTTGCCTTTTGATCCGACGCTGATGGCGCAGTTTCATTTTATAGAGCGTATATTTTAATGAGTGTGGTCTGGATTATGCGGTCATTTAACGTTGAGAAGTTTTGAAGATTTTAAGAGTTTTTAGGATAGGAGTTTTATAATAATGATGGGGGTAGTGGTTTTTTATCTAGGAAGAATCTTGTTTAAAGATCTAAATATTGATTGTTAGAACCTATAGTAATAAATAATGACTTGGTTAATTTTTAGTGTTTTGGGATGGAGTTACGTAAATTTGATATAATGTTACGGTTTGGATATTGTTAAGTGAATTAAGGCGCTACCAATGAGTTACTTTGGGTTTTCATCAATTATTAAAGGCTATGGTGGTAGTGTATCTGCTGAATTCTGCCAAAATGCTCATCTGGCTGAATTTTCTGGCATCAGGGCAAACAGGTTAAGCTCATATAGGCCCACTGTCGTTAATAGTAATTTTTCAGGCATGAAGGGTATGTGTTTGGGGTTTTCATTGTTGATGATTGAGAAACATTTTAACTTTCCGTCATTTTTGTCGGCACTTTCTACAGGAGAAGGGAAGGGTAAGGTTAGGGGATATATGTTTGTGCAACATCTCAGGTCAATAACAAAAACAGGAAAAGCTACAGATGATGATTCGATCTATGCCAATCTTGATGGGGAGGATATGAGCTTGGCTAAAAGTATTAGCGAAGCTGCAGCTATGGCACTTGCATCTAAATTTGATAAAACAGGAGAGCAGAGTTCTGCTAAATGGGGGATTTATGGTTCTGCGTTATTTATCCGTGACAATCCAAATCATTATTTTCATGTTGGTATATACGGTCATGATGGTGGTCATGCGATAGCATTGGTTAATACCGAAAATCGCTATGGGATATTTGATCCTAATTATGGTTTAGGGGCATTGCCTAAAACGGGTACAGGTAGTACAAGGAATTTCTGTAGATGTTTGGATGAGTATATTAGCACATTATACTATGGTGGTCTTTCGGGTTCTCATCATATTACAGCCTACAAATCAAAAACACGACCTATAACAACGATGCGGGTTTAATGGTTTTTACTTCCATGAAATGCGCATGTACTGTTTTTTGTTTTTATAATAAGTTGTATGGTAAGCAAGGCGATAAATTTTTTTTCTTGCCGATACTATCATGGATGTGGACTCTGTGGCTGGAATTTCAATAAAGTAACGTATGAAATGAAAGGGAAGTATGGAGCGAGTGATGTTAACGATTTTTTCTGTGAAGCGTGGAGTGTAACGTAGTTGTTTTTGCCATTGAATATTATTTTCATAATGCAAAATAATATTCACCGTCTCGCCGAGCAACCAGGCATGACGACCGATGACTGTATTGCGACCAAGTTTGAATGGATTTAAATGCCTGGCACTGCTTATCTTCCAGCAGCTGTCTTGGTCGATTGGCCAACGTTTACCCTTATCACGCTCAATAGTCACTGTCGATTTCAAGTAGTTGGATAATAATTTTTCAGCACCGGCTAATGAATTTGTTTTCATGCAAAGGCTAATCGCATATGGGTGATATTCCAGGTTGTCTATGTTGTTAAAAAGATTGCCGGACAAATTAAAGCCTGATTGTTCTTCAAAAGAAGAATAACGAACCTTATTTTCAAGGTAGAGAGATAAATAGCGTGCAGCATCAGTATGGTAATGAGACCAAAGTAGTCTGTTATTGAAGACGTTGATGAAATCTTCAAGGCTGTGGCTGCTATTTTCATAAATGACCTTTCTGACAAGATCTCTCAAACTGTGAGGTAGTACACCATGTGTTCCTGTCAGAGCAGGTTTTGATACTGTTAGTTTGAATTTATTATCTAAGTGCTTAAAATCGCCAATTTCTGAGTGAGTGTACTCGCCTGAACAATGTGGTACCAGCGATAGTTTACCTTTAAAAACAGGTGAATCTGAAAGTATTCGAATCGTCTGTATAAATTCAAACTGTTTGGGATCATTCCGCAGACGAGACAACCAGAAATCATTCAATTGTTGTTTGCTTTTGGTTGAACTCATCTTTATGCATCCACTCGTCGTCCGAAATCCCAACGCCAGCCTCGTTCATTGTGTAATCCTGCGATGAAATGACTATGATTGCCAAACGGTCGCCAGTATGCGAGTAGCTGCTCAATAAAGCGTAGAAATAGCAGGGTGGGTAAGTTGTCAAAGGATGGTGTTTTTAGCCTGAGTTCAAATCGGCATCCCAGGCTAACCATATGACGCTTGCTATCATGGCTGACAGGACAGACTTCCTGTTCACAGACGATGGATTGGATGGCGTTGATAATGGTTGATTCCAAACCGCTGTCTTGACGAAAAAAGAGTGCCATTATGTTGCTCAGGCGGTCTTCTATGTGATCGTCGCAAAATAAATTCCGTGGATTCATTAATAGTGAACCCAGCAAAAGCCAGCCAGGCCGGCGATCATCCAGCCCACGGACAGACCAGCTTCGGACAAGTACCTGTGCGGTCGACCCGGGTAGGCAGTCAAACAGCGGTTTTATGGGTGTGTAGGGCGGTAGTTCATGTGTCGACATGTCATAACACAGACAGCGTGATGAAATGATGCGCCCATGTTGCGACGTTCTAAATGATCGGGTATCCATGAATATCAATGAATCATCCGAAGCTCTCCGTAAAAAATTCCAGTAAAGTTCTGAAGTCTTATCACCGCGTGCACAGTCTGATATCGGTGTTAAAGCGCGTATGCTGGATGGATTTGTAACATCCTCAACAGACTGCACCTGATAAACCCGGCTGTTAGGGTAACGTGGGTTATTTTTCAATGAATACTGTACATGTTCATCGTTTAAATTGATCGGTTCCATGAGCTGCTCATAAAGGTTAACGATCGGTAAGCACCTCAGTTTGATATGATCCTCCGTCACACGTTTGAGTAGTGGTTCAGGACAATCATCAAAGAGTAACCAGATGACGAGACGGCTTGAGGTCAATCGCTCACAGACACTGTGCAGTGGAAGGCGAAGAAATCGAAAAAAGTCTGGATAGGCAAAAAACTCGCGGAGTAATTGTAAGGCTGGAAACAGCCGTTCATCTCTGTTGAGTAGTCTTTGTTGATCAGAGAATGCCGGCAGTAAGAGTTGTCTGCAGTCAACAACGCTATAGGTGTCACCATCCCCTATCAGTATTTGCTCTGCGGGACCTGCCATAAGGTCAAAGAGCAAATTTGATAACGGAGCTTGAGGGTTAATATAGAAATCCAGCTGTTGTTGTTCACTCGAGGGCATCGCCAAACCGCTCTGTTCAGTGGTGCACACGATTTGCAGACCGACGCGGGCGCCTTCTGTCAGTGTCGTCGGTAGTGGAAAAGGGCCACGACTCAGGTTGGCAGATTCGACCTGCCATGGTGGAATGCTGACAGAAAATGGTGTTCTGAAATCCTGTTGTCCTTCGTGCTCGGAATTAACGATAAACTGACTATTTGCATCCAAATTAACATGTGTTCGGTTTTTCAGTTGCAGAAGTTCTATGATTGCAGCAGCGGGCAAAGGGGCCGTTACCTCTTGCGCCATGATATTTAATAATTGTTCGGCAATGGCATCGTAATTACTGTCCAGACGTTGCTGGAGCCTTGCCATGAGTAATGCTATCCCCTCAAGCATTAACGTCATATCAGGGTCTTTTGGCCGCCCGCCCAGTAATTGTAACTTTTTAGCGATATCAGGATGGCGTTGCTCAAATTGGGCAAGTTCTCTATGTAATGCGTTGATTTCCTGCTCAATGTAATTCCTGAGATTATGGTCGTCTGCCTGCGCTTGCCAAAAGTTGTGATTAGCCATTAGCTGAGGACGTACCTGATGGGGGTTGCTTGTTGGTCAATACTCAACCAGCCTTCAATCGTGATAGACAAAGCTTTGTCAGCCTGTCGGTTAACATCAATGCTGACTTTCTCAAGGCGTGGTTCGAAATAAAGAATGGCTGCTTTGAGGTCATTGCAGAGGCTGTCAATATCACAGATAGGTGTGAATAGACTGGGCATACCATAACGAAACAATGGCAGGCAATCAGTCAGGCTAGGTGGTGTAAGAGGCACTCGGCTGGTGAGCAGATTGGATAATGATGCCATAACACCATATTGGGTTTGGTCATGGTTGGCGCCGGGATCTGTAAATAGCTCAAACATGTCCTGCTCCTATGTATTACCTTTTTTGTGCATCACCTTCAGGGCCAGTGGTTCTGCGATCATGCCGGGCGGCAGGTTTGGCGATAGCTCCAGGCTGACTGTCATGTGTGAACCATCAACATGAGAGGAGGCCACACGAACGCTGGCTTTATTAAAAGGGAATTTTGCATATGACTCATGGGTCATGGTTTTAGAGGTCAGGCAGTATTTTTGGATCCACTTGTCCAATATCTGTCGACAGTCTTCAGGTGAGAGAACCTGACCGATATTTTCACGTAATATAACTTTCAGGTAGTGTGCTGCCCGACATGCAATCAGGAGCCAAGGCAGTGGTTCTTCTGATTTTGTCGCTTGTTGTCCGGGTTTGTCATTGGTTGGGAAACGGTGTAGAAGGGTCTGTGTGAAGAAACCAGGTAGACCTTCAAGCCAGGTTGAGGATAACAGCATGATACCCAGTCTGGAGTAAAGCTGATCCAGTGATTCGGAGAACTGCAGTGTCGCCTGCAGGGTTGTGCCTTCCGGCGCTGGTAGAATGGCTCCGCCATCTTCTTCAGCCCCCCAGCACTGCAGGCCCGAGAACCAACTGTATAGATCAAACTCCTTGATGACACAGGCAGCCAGGCAAATGGCGCCAGAGATTTTATATGGGGGTGATGGGGAATCTTTATGAATCAGGTAGCCACCGGGCCATACAAGACCCAAATAGAGGCTATGTGGCTGCCTCCGCAGTGCACGGTAATCTGCCAGAGGAAGGCTGTTGTATATACGAAGTATACGTTCTTCCAGAAAGGCTATTCGATCAGTTTCCGGAGCAAGCCACTGTTCATCCATCGGAAATATGACAGGACACAGGGCATCTTGTCCGATATGTGCCATGGCGGATAACAGATAAAGGTGTGTTTTGGTCCGTTTGCCCAGTAGATTGACCGGAAAATCAATGACCAGTAAACCAAAAGGGCTACCACCTTGGGTATCAAACTCTCGGTGATAAACGAGGTTGTAAATAACCGTATATTGTAAGGCTGCTGACTGTTTAATATCGTCTACCAGCTCCTGTACTGTCAGATCCAGCAACCGGATAAAACAGTTTCTTCCAGGGCTTATGATAGACGTGAGGTAATAAAGATTACACCAGGCAGTGTGCAGATCTGAGAAGGCTTGATCTTCGCGTATACGCATTATCTGTCTATCTATTGCATGACCAGCTGCCACGATCAGCTGATGTATCTGAGCTCTCTGATAGTGGATATTTTTCATGGAAGCGATCGTTAACTTGGAATGCTGGCAACGAGTCTGAGTGAAGCTGTCAGCTCTTCCAATTGCAGCCAGGGACGAAGATAAGCGACGGCTGAGTAGCAACCAGGACGTCCGCGCTGCTCGACAACTTTTACGGATGACTCTTTCAGAGGGAACTTTGCACGTGCATCATTACTCACTGCTGCAGCATTGGTGTATTTTCCAAGCCAAGTACTCAGTTCTTGCTGAAGCTCTGCGCCTTCAATGTTGGAACCAATTCGGTCGCGTCCGATCACTTTCAGGTAATGTGCGATACGTCCTGCTGCCATCATATAGGGAAGTCGTGCGGATATGGCGGCATTGGCGGTTGCATCTGGATTGTCATAAACTTTCGGTTTCTGAGTGGTCTGCGCACCGATGAAGGTTGCATGACAGGTGGTTTTGTAATGAATCAACGGCAGAAAGCCCAGATCACTGAGTTCTTTTTCACGTTCATCCGTAATATTCACTTCAGTTGGACATTGCTGAATAAGGTCACCCGTAGGGGCTTTATAGACGTAGTTGGGAAGGTCTTCGACCTTGCCTCCATTCTCCATGCCGCGTATAGCGGTACACCATCCAAAGCGAGAGAATGATTCAGAAATTTTAAGTCCCAGTGAGAAGCAGGCGTTGCTCCAGACGAAATCTGTATTGGGGTCGAATACGGGGGTTCCACTCGCATCAACCTCAAATTCCTCGAAATCAAAAGCTTCAACAGGTTTTGCGTCTTTCCCGTAAGGTTCTCGAGCCATCACCCTGGGCAGCGTGAGCACGAGATAGCGGGAGTCTTCAGTCGCTCTAAAATTATTCCATTTATTGTAGGTCGGTGAATTAAACCCGGGAGCAACCGGCCGGCCTTCGGCAAACGCAGGAAAATCGGGTATGCCAAACATATCCGGTGAGGCTGCTGCAATGATAGGCATATGGCTCGCGGCTCCCACTTCTGCGAGAGCCCTCATCAGTGCGACGTCCTGCCCTTTGAATCCGAATGTGTAATCGGTCAGCAGAACACCATAGGGTTCGCCTCCGGCAGTTCCATATTCATGATGGTAAATAATGTTAAACAAAGGACTTCTATCTATGGTGGGTGATTCTTGAAACTGTTTAAAACAGTCGTTTTTGTCGATGTTGAAGACCTTAATCTTTAGGTCCGAACCTAATTCGGAATTCTTAACAAGAGTCTGTAAACCACGCCAACGACCCTCCACATCATGAAGCTCTGGGGCTTTCATGACTTTTCGCATTTGCTGGCTGATGCTTTTGTCTATTTGGGCAACGGCAGTGTTGATGGTTTTCAATAGACTTTCCGTCCATTGGATTTGCCCATCCACATATTGTTTGCACATGCGAACCAGTAAGCCTTTCAATTCTTCGACTGAACATTGTCCACGCGCCAGTACCAGCTGTTTCAGCACGCTATCTTCACTGGCTTCCAGTATTTCATCCAGCAGTGAAGCTTCTCGTCTTGCTTCTGCTTCTTCTGAGGCTGATTCTGTGGATTCGTCTATCACTGTGTATTTATCTCAATGTTATGCAAAAACTTTTCTCTGGAGTCTCCATGGGAGGAGCATTAAGACTCAATGCCTAGCTCAGCACTGAGTTTTTCCATCAAATCACTGTTTTTCAGTACGTCCTTGAGACCCCGTTCAAGATCTCGCGAGCGGTCAGCCTTACTGAGTAAGACTAATAGTTGGTTACGGGCGTCTATCATTTCCTTGATATCAGGAATCTGTTTTGCCAGTTCGTCAGGTTCAAAGTCTTTCATTTTTCTAAATGAGAGGTCACAGGCCAGTGTTTCATTTTCAGGGCCACTGGATAATGTGTTTTCAACCTTGATCGATATTTGTGGTTTTAGCCGCGCCATAACGGTGTCAAAATTATCCTGATCAATCTGGATGAATTGGCGTTCGTGAAGAGGGATTTGCTGATCGGCGGGTAGCATACCAGAAAAGTTGCCCATTATACCGATAATAAAAGGCAGCTCCCGTGCTTCTACAGAACCATAAGTTTCTACATCATAAGTGATGGATACCCTGTTTTTGCGTATACGCTTATGTTGTGAATCAAGGGGCATTGAAATCTGGCCTCAAATTATAAACGATGTTTGCTATATAAAATAAAAGTGCTTTTGAAAAAGAAAATTCATTGGTTTAAGATTGGAGAACTATAGTCGGTGATTGTGTATTTAGCAGTCTATATAAATATATGTTGTATGTGATTGTTGTCATTATTGCCAAACTAACTTTACTTATAGAGAATAAACTGAATCTTTACTGTGTTTTAGTGTGTAAACTGATTCCGATTACACAATTAAACTGGCAGACAATCTGAGAAAAAATAATAGATATAACGATGTAAACGCTAATCCTCAGTAGGGCTATTTTCGACTTCACCTTCCTCCTCATCTTCATCTTCAGCATCAATGAGTCTGTCTGTTTCGGTGATCTCGCTTAGTCCCAGTTGTGAGCATAACCGCTCCAGTGTTTCCTGATCGCCTTCAAGCTCGGTATTTAATAGCTCTGGCAGAGTATAATCAGACCAGCGAAGTGCTTTTTCGAGCAGGTATGGCAGAGGACTTAATGGTTCACAGGTAATAAAGTAGCGATAAGCCAATGTGAGATTTCTTATGGCATCCTTGCGACTCGCAAGCATTAAGTGGCTATCAGTGTTGGCCGACTTTGTCGATGCGGGGGGGGAACTGTCGGCAATCTTTTTTGGGTTTGTGGTGTTGTTTTCAAGGCTGTTCTCCCTGGGCGCTTGTCCAATAAAATCATTGATGATCGCAACGCTTTTTTTCATCCATTGTTGCACTGTGGATGTTTCAAGATTTACTGGTCCAGTACTGACTAGAGAAAGCTGTTGTAACAGGGTTGTTGATTCAATCAGGTGTTGCCGTATTTGTGATGCATCTGCGTTGCTCTGGCGGGATAAGTTGCGTTTAAATACCTCTTTTTCCTCTATAGATAATGTATCAATATGAGGTCGATTTTTTCCTGACAGTAAAGGCAAAAGGTTGAGGCTATCATGCAGTAAAGGTGTACCACCTAAGTCGCCTATTATCGTATTCAGCTTAGTTATACCTTTTTGGATATCTTCTTCCGTATCGTTTTTTGTTTGCTGTGTCTGTTGATCAAGCCAGAATGCCGCAAGTTCTAGTGCCTGACTCAGGTCTTCCCATGGTGATGCTGAGAATTGGGAGCTATAGATTAACCAGCCAAGCCACTCTGGATTCCAGTCATCATCCAGTACGCGACTAGTGATCCATGAAAGCAAGGTTCCCCAGCTTTCCTGATTAGCCTGCTCTAGGCTTTCAAGCATTTCATCATCGGGTTCATTTCTCCAGTTTTTCAGCGTGCCTTGAGCATTAAGTAGTAGTTCATTGAATGTTATGTAATCATCGTCGCTTATTTTTTTTATTGATAAAACATCATGTTCTCTTAAAGAAGACTGCAACGCGGTAATCTGTGGTTTCATAATCATTCTACCTGTCAGTATTTCAGATTATGCTATATTAGTCCGATAATTTCTTACGCAGTAACGAATATGGCTGAGTTAGTGGCATCCTCGAGATCGCTAAGGTTTTTGGATTCCTCAGGGGAGCAATATATTACTGTAGACTTAAGTGTTTCTGAATCCATCAACAAACCGTTTGTTGCAAAGGCCATTATTCTCTCTTATGAAGTCATAGGCGAAGACATGATTGGAAAGACGGGCTATTTCCTTTTTTCTGTTGATGGAAAGGAGCAGAGGCAAGACTATACGATCTGTCACGGCTATGTACGCTCCCTTCATGCACAGCCTTCAAAGCCTAATGTTGACATGCACTGCTGGGAAGTTACGGTAGTCCCATGGATTGATCTTCTCAAAGAAACGATCAATTCTCGTATTTTTCAAGAAATGCTATTGGGAGATATTATTGAGGAAGTGATTAGTGGGTATACGTTTGAACATGAACTAACACTTCAATCACAACCAGACACTAGTAAACCTTTATGTATACAGTATCAGGAAAGCGATTATGACTTTATAACTCGCTTACTTTTTGAGGAAGGTTATCATTTTTACTTCGTCTGTGATGAAAATGGCCACGAAATGATTGTTGGTGATGCTAATCAGAGTTTTCGACCGGCCACTGAAAATAAAATCAGTGTGCGCCGACCCGATGCCATGCCTGAAGGTCCTTCGTTAGAAAGCTGGTTGAGCCGGAATAATATTGCTGGTGGGAGTTGGGAATATACAGGTTATGATCCTGCCAGGGGGGAAACGATGGTTAGCCGTTGTGTTACACCACCAGATCCTATGGGTATAGGGCCGAGTATGCGCTGGGAGAGTCGTCAGGTCTGCCAGGAAACCTTGAGCCAGGCGTCATCGCGCTGTCTGGAACATTATGCGTGTGAACGGTACTCTGCCGTTAGTACCAGTCATTTGCCCTACTTGCACGCAGGCTTACGGTTCACACTGCAAGGACACCCTGATAAGACACAGAATGGTGTACATATTATTTCGGCTATGGAGCATCGTTTGACGTCTTCCTCTGATTCTTTGCTGGTCAATGACATTCATTATCAAAATAGCTTAATGTGTTTTCCTGTTTCGACGGTGTTCAGAAGTGACCCCCTGCAGAGAAAAGTGATGGATGGTGTACAGAAGGGAACGGTCACTGGCCCTGATGGTGAAGAAATCCATTCCGATGATTCCGGCCGGGTTCAGGTTTTGTTTCATTGGGATAAAAATGGTGAATTCCCCTGTTGGATGCCTGTCAGGCAAACATTGGCGGGTGATGGTTATGGCAGTAGTGTCTTACCCAGGGTGGGGCATCAGGTCGTGATCGATTTTTTTGATGGTGATCCGGATCAGCCCTTTGTTTCTGGTGCTTTATATACGGCTGTTAATAAACCGGTTGAAGTGGCTGTTGATACTCTGATATTGAAAACACACTCTACGCCAAACGGTCAGGAAGATGATTGCCATATTTTTCGCATATGCGATACGAAAGATAGCGAGGAACTCTTTATTCAGGTCCAGAAAGATATGCTGTGCCAAGTGAAAAATAACGTTCAAATGATGATAACTGGAGAGTCACTGACAGAAGTTGATAAGACACTGGTAGTGAAATCAAAAGAAGATATGACCCATGAAACGGAGGCGGCAGCACTGATGAAAACGGGTAGTGATTATACCTGTGATTCAAAGGCTGCCGTTTATATAAAGTCTGCTGGTGAAATGACGTTTAACGCGAAGGGTAAAACCACGATAGAGTCTCCGCAGGGGGTTGTTATCCAATCTGGAAACAGCAAGATTGAAATCACGCCAGCCGGAATCAGCATTAACGGGACGATGGTTGATATTGACTCAAAAAAAATGACGGCAAAAGCGGCTACCATGACGCTGGATGCGTCATTCAAGGCGTCTGTTTCGGGTTTAATGGTTGACGTGAACGGAAAAATACAAACTCAGGTCAAAGCGGGTGTCAACCTTGTCAATCAGGGCGGGATCGTAAGGATCAACTAGTGGTATTTTTCGCGGTTGTATGTGATGAGTGATTGCGGACTCAGAATCAAAGACCTAACGACAGTCATCAATGATATCGGTATAACCGATGTGTCAGTCGATCTCTTGTCTGATTGTTCCGATATTTTATCCAGTGTGAGAATGCTGCATCAAAGACAACTCTATAGCGACTGTGTACAGATTGTTGCCCATGCTCTGGATTGTAAGGATGCTATTTTATGGGGTCTTGGCTGTTTGGAAAGAATGGCATTTTCGTGTAGTCAGGAAGAAAAGGGTGTAGTGGATAATGTTAACCGCTGGTTGAACAATGGGTACGAAGAGAGTCGTTGCCTCAATCGCGATGGTTTGGATATTGCCGGTTCGTATTCGCCAGTAGGTTGGCTCTCACTGGCTGTTTTCTATAGCGGTGGCAGTATTGTTGAGGGGGAGGTAGTGGTTGAGCCCTCTGCGCAGTTATTTGGTAATACGGTTGCAGGAGCGGTGTTGATTGCTGCCTGTCATGGTGATGAGGGGCTTTCCCAAGCGGATCGATTGCCACTGTTCATTGATCTGGGATGTCAGATGATTACAAATCGTATAGAGGCTTCGTACCACTAGATTTATCTTACTATGGTTGGTCAATGAGCGATGAAGTCGTTAACGAATCTTGAAAAATATTATCTGATAGCCATACTCTCCTGCTATGTGCTTCTTCAAGGGTGTAGTTTTAACTCCGGACATGCACGTTATGTAGATATTGTTATAAAAGCCAGTGAGTATATAAATCCTTCTGATAATCAAGAGGCTAGTCCTGTTTTTGTAAAAATCTACCAGTTGTCAGATTATGGCAATTTTCAGATGGCTAACTTTCTTGACCTCTATCAGAATAAAGCGGATGTTGCACTGGGTAACCAACTAGTGCACTTACAGCCTCCCGTTTCTATCCGTCCTGGGGATGTGTGGCGAAAAAGAGTTGAGTTGGAAGCGCAGACCCGATATATCGGTTTCCTTGTTCAATTTAGGCATTATGAGGACAGGGTGCATCGTCAATGGTTTGAGGTTAGTGAACGAGGTAGTCAATGCATCCAGCTGGGAATATCTGGACTCAACCTTTCACTGAATAATCGCTGTAAATAAGTAGCTTGTGATAATGGACGGTATCTATTATGTGTTTCTGTTGTATGGTTCAGGCTGTAGAAGGGTTGCAGGGTATGTCGGTTATTACATATTTTGATCGTTTTACGTTTTCATCTTTAAGTGCTTTGAAATTGTAATGGCTATTGCCTTTCTTTTTTTCAATATCCGAGAAGGTTTGCGCTGTGGCTACTAATACCGGTATTTACGTTGCTATTCGTGAGTTTTCTGATTATTTCAAGGGTGATACCACAGTGATAGATACAGCCCAAGGGCTGGACCTTGATAGTAATGCTAAATGGTTTGAGGTTAGTCAGGCTGCTGTGCAGGTTAACAGATTTGCGCCTATGTCTGTGGGAGCAGGAGAGGAAACGGGGTCTGATAAACCGAGTTTTATGCCATTTTATATTGGAAAGGAGCCCGATTTAACAACAGGCCTTTTTCTGGAAAATATTGTCTCACTGGCAGAGCCCAGCTTGACCGTTGATGTAATTTCAACCCGTCAAGAGGCTGGTAAGAAAGGCATGAATATCATGCACCAATACACTCTGGGTGGGGTCAGGATATGTAACTGGGAAGAAGATATCGGTAAGCTAGAACGGTATTGGCTTGCCTACAGGACAATCCTGCGCATTGATTATTTATTTAAACGGGATAGTAAAGGGAAGTTATTATCGCGTGAGCCTGCGGTCACCTTTTCCTATAATCTGGATACGCCAGAAGTCGAGATGAGTACTATTGCTGAAACTTAATAGATGTACATCTTTTGTTTAGACACAATAGTTTTAAACATCAGTGTGTACCTAGTATCTCTGTAATGATGATTCGCTAATTGTGTGACACTGTAGTGAGTCATTATTTGTGCATATTGCATTAAACGTTTCGTTCACGTGGCAAGAGTAGGGTCTACATGAGTGATGATATTGTTTTTAAGTTTCAACTGGGATTGATTCTCCCAAAGTTGAGAGACAATGTAGGTGAAGCCTTGGGCAATATAGTGTCAGAACTCGTCGACAGTATAAATGCCGGGCGTGTGGGGGATGATGCATCTGTCGGCATGGACGAGGTGAAGCAGTTGATAATGCAAGATATTGAAATCTTTCTTGATAATGAAATATTGCCTTCTATTCAGCAGAAATCGGAAAGCAATAATGATGGTGAGTCAGATGCTGGCTCTGCTGATGAGGCGGAAAATAATGAGGAAGGTGAGTCGTAATTGGCCAACAAATTACGAATATACCCTTTTGTTGAATTATGCAATCGCTGGAACTAAAGACCTTAATCAGCAAGCTGGATCCGAGTTTGCGTAAGTCGCTTGAATCGGCAGCAGGCCTGTGTGTTCGACAGCAACATCGATACATTGAAATAGAACACTGGTTGTTGATGCTGTTTTCTGAGCCGTCAGCGGATATTGAAACGGTTATCAATTCTCAGAAACTGTCTCGTCAAATCATCTTATCAGATCTTGAAGCACGACTGGCCAAGCTGGAAAAGGGCGATACAGGAACACCGTCGCTTTCCATGTCCATTCTTGCGCTGATTCAGGATGCCTGGCTGGTTGCTTCGGTTAACTGCCAACATGATGTTATTTCGGCGTTTGACCTCCTGTTGGCGTTATTACAGAAGGCGCAGTACACCATTCTTGATTCTCCGATGGCAAGAGAATTACAGAGAATCTCATTGGAAAGCCTGCAGACTATGGCGGAAGGACCGGGGGAAGGCGATAGTATGGCTGAAAGCCCTTTGTCTCAACCTCAGGGCGCAGGTAGTGGGACGTCCTCAAAGGGCGCATTGTATAAATATACGATCAATCTGACCGATGCGGCTAAAAATGGCGAATTGCGTCCGATTATTGGTCGTCAAAAAGAAATTCGTCAGGTCATCGATATACTATCACGTCAACGGCAGAATAATCCGATACTGGTTGGTGATCCTGGTGTGGGCAAAACCGCCATTGTAGAAGGGTTGGCCCAACGCATTATTGCGGGTGAAGTCCCTGAAAGTATGAAGGGGGTGGCTCTACATACACTGGATTTAGGCCTGTTGCAGGCAGGTGCCAGTATCAGGGGTGAACTGGAAAGTCGCCTTAAGGATCTGATGAATGAAGTCAGGAGCGCGCCAACCCCTGTTTTGTTATTCATTGATGAAGCGCACACCCTGATTGGTGCCGGTGGTGCGGCTGGACAGAATGATGCGGCTAATTTGTTGAAGCCTGCACTGGCCAGAGGTGAGTTGCGAACTATCGGTGCGACGACTTGGGCTGAGTATAAAAAATATTTTGAAAAAGACGCGGCATTGGCGCGCCGATTCCAGCTGGTGAAAGTGTTGGAGCCGGATGAAAAAGATTCCTGCCATATTGTGCGGGGGGTTGCCCGGTCGCTGGAAGCGCACCATGGTGTACGTATTCATGATGATGCCGTGGTGTCGGCGGTCAAACTTGCTGTTCGTTATTTGCCGGAACAACAGCTGCCTGACAAAGCCATTAGCCTGCTGGATACTGCCTGTTCGCGTGTCGGGCTTTCCCGACACGCGATTCCTGAAGTCATAGAAGAACTTGAGCATCAATATGCATATATAGAACGTGAATTCAACGAGCAGCGTAGAGATCAGGCTTCTGGGCATGCTGGTTTTGAGGAAAGTCTTGATAAGCTCGAGCAAGCAAGACTCACTACGCGACAATCGCTGGATGATTTATATGCACGATGGAAAAAGGAACGGGCACTGGTGGAGGAGCTCGCAGATCTGGAATCTCAGGCTGATAATGCTTTTTTACAACAGGAAAATGGGAAAGAAACTTCCAGAGAACCGTCGTTACAGGTACCGTGTTCAAAAATACTGGAACAGCGCAAGGAACTGGAGCAGCTTCAACAAGAACAGCCCATGGTCTTTCCCAGGGTCGATAGTGCGATTATTGCTTCCATATTATCCAGTTGGACAGGAATCCCCATCAATAACATGCTGTCAGATGAAATTCAGCGTCTGTTGAAGCTGGAATCGCATCTTACCGCGCGGGTGATTGGTCAGGATGATGCACTAAAAGAGCTTTGCCAGTGTATTCGCACCAGTCGCGCAGGCTTGTCGGATCGTCGTAAGCCTGCCGGTGTGTTCCTCATGTGTGGCCCATCAGGTGTAGGCAAAACGGAAACTGCATTGGCGCTTGCTGAAGAACTGTTTGGTGGTGAGCAAAATCTTACGACGCTGAATATGGCTGAATTTAAGGAAGAGCATAAAATTTCTCAATTGTTGGGATCGCCTGCAGGCTATGTTGGTTATGGGGAAGGTGGGCTTTTGACGGAAGCTATCAGGCGTAAACCCTATTCGGTGCTTTTGTTGGATGAAATGGAGAAGTCACATCCAGGTGTGCATGATATTTTTTATCAAATATTTGATCGGGGCTCTATCAGTGATAGTGAAGGACGCGAGGTCAATTTCTGTAATAGTATTATCATCATGACATCGAATGCGGCTGACTTTGCGATTATGGATGTCGTGGATCGGTATATGCAAAGTGATCAGCGTAAACCAACGCGCGATGAAATTATTGAGTCTATCCAAAGTGAGCTATTGAATTATTTTAAGCCAGCATTTTTGGGGCGTGTTGTCATTGTTCCATATTTACCTCTGGGTTCAGACGATATGCGTAAAATCTGCAGGCTGGCGTTGAAGCGCATTCATAAGAATGTTGCTGACCAATATAAGGCAACGCTGACCGTCAGTGACGAGGTGGTTGAGCAGCTGGTTGCCTGGAACAATAATCCTCTGGTTGGTGCGAGAGCGATAGAGCAGCTCGTCAATCGGAATTTGTTGCCCCGATTATCGATTGACTGTTTAAAGCGTTTGTCCGATAAATTACCTATCAATCATGTTGATGTGAGTCTTAAAAATAGTCAATTGGAGTTTGAGATCTGCTGATTTTAATTGAGTGATTTTTATTGGGTAATAATGAGGTTTTTTAGTGGGTTTGATAGAAAGTATTTAAGACATATTCATGCTTTTTCGTTTTGATCTTGGTGAGGATGCATTGATGCCAGATGATGGTACTTGAAAAAAAGCAATGAACTGCATTTCTGTATTCCAAATATAATTTTTTCGCTCCGAAGTAAGAGCCCGTGACAGGTTTTCCATGTTGATATATTCGCAATAGTTTTTTGATATGTTAAAAACATTGTAATAAACGGAGCCTGAATTACCTGATTTCCAACTCCATCTGTTCAGGAAGTGATCGTAACGCATCCAGTGGAATCCATTATTGTCAGCTAAAAGAAGGACGAGGTAATGTCCATCCATAATATTTGGTAAATGGCTTAAATCATTTTCAGCGCAATATACCATTCCGTCAGCAATAGCTCCTTTGATCAGACGGTTATGGTAATCGGGGCCGGGAAAAGCAGGTATTCCTTTTGTGGAGCCAGGTATGGCTCCACCGAAATAACCATTCGAGGGGTGTTTATCATTACAAGCGTAGGAGTAGCAATTGGCTATATTACTCCAATCTGGGTCGCTTTCGGGTGTAATATTTAATGGCATAATAATCAACTCTGCTACACATTATTGATTGCCTGCATTTGTGCCGAACACAATTATAGCTATTTTTTGATCAGGGGTCGTGCGCTGCTCAGTCCATGGGTGGCTTAGGTACACACGTTTTGTGAAAGTGCCTCGTTAGGCACTACCGAGTGACTCCTGTTAAACCCATTGAATTGGTTGACTGTTTAAAATGACTCAAGTCTGATCAGCGCTTTAGTCACTATGCGGTCTGTGGCAGAATTCGCCCATAAAGGCTGAAATCATCGTATAAAAACTGACGCCGGACACAATAATGACAGAAGAAGTACTCACTATCGCGCTCTCCAAGGGGCGTATCCTGAGGGATACTTGTCCCTTGCTGGAAGCGGCGGATATCCGTCCTGCTGAAGATGTGGAGAAGACCCGAAAACTGATCATTCCGACCAATCAACCCAATGTCAGGTTGCTGATTGTCCGTGCCAGTGATGTGCCCACCTATGTGGAATATGGCGCCGCAGACCTTGGTGTTGCGGGCAAGGATGTCCTGATGGAGCATGACTCCCAGGAACTCTATGAACCGCTGGATCTGAATATCGCCCGTTGCCGGCTTATGACTGCAGCGCCGGTGGGTCAGCAGGAGATTGCCGGCAAGCGCCTGAGGGTAGCAACCAAATTTGTTAATGTTGCTAAGCGTTATTATGCAAGCCTTGGACAACAAGTGGACATTATCAAACTCTATGGTTCCATGGAGCTGGCACCACTGATAGGGCTGGCGGATCGCATCATTGATGTTGTCGATACTGGGAATACTCTCAGGGCCAATGGCCTGGAACCTCGTGACGTTATTGCCGATATCAGTTCGCGGCTTGTGGTGAACAAGGCGGCCATGAAGGTAAAGCACCGATCGCTGTCTGTATTGATCAATACCCTGTCCGAAGCCGTCGACAGGGCTCGCCGTGAAAAGGGAGAGTTGTCATGAGTTCTGCCCCATCATTGGTCAGGCCTGTCCGCCTGATAGCAGGTACAGAAGAATTTGATCAACGGCTGGATCAATTGCTCGCCTGGGAATCGGTTTCTGACAAGGCTGTACAGCAAACGGTTGCTGATATTGTCGACAGGGTTCGCCATGAAGGTGATACAGCAGTTGTTGATTTCACCCGGCGCTTCGATCGGGTTACCGTTGAAACGATGGCTGAACTGGAACTCAGTAAACAGCGGGTGGCAGAAGCGTTGAAGGCCATCTCTGATGCTGAGTTCGACGCGTTGCAATGCGCAGCGGATCGCATTCGCCTCTATCACGAAGAACAGCAACAATCTTCCTGGCAGTATGAAGAACAGGATGGCACGGTGCTGGGACAAAAGGTGACGCCACTGGATCGCGTGGGTATTTATGTCCCCGGTGGACGTGCTGCTTATCCCTCATCGGTACTGATGAATGCGATTCCGGCCAAAGTGGCAGGTGTATCCGAGATTGTCATGGTGGTGCCCACGCCTGATGGTGTCGTTAATGAGATGGTATTGGCTGCCGCGGCGCTTGCCGGGGTTGATCGGGTTTTTACTATTGGTGGCGCTCAGGCTGTTGCAGCACTGGCCTGGGGGACGGAGTCCATCCCGAAAGTTGATAAGATTGTCGGGCCGGGCAACATCTATGTCGCGACAGCGAAACGGATGGTCTATGGCCAGGTTGGCATTGACATGATTGCCGGACCATCAGAAATTCTGGTGATCTCGGATGGTGGGACTGACCCGGATTGGATTGCCATGGACCTGTTTTCTCAGGCGGAGCATGATGAAGATGCCCAGGCCATTCTGATTGCAACGGATGGTGACTGGTTGGATCAGGTTGAGGATGCGATGCACCGGCTACTGCCCGGGATGGAGCGCAGGGACATTATTGCTGACTCGATCAACCACCGAGGGGCGCTCATTCAGGTATCTGACCTGAATGCAGCGGTTGAGCTGTGTAACCGCATCGCGCCCGAACACCTTGAACTTTCTGTGGCCGATCCTGATGCGCTGGTACCCTCTATCCGCCATGCCGGTGCGATATTCATGGGACGATATACCGCAGAAGCGCTTGGGGATTATTGCGCTGGCCCTAACCATGTATTACCGACATCGGGAACAGCACGTTTTTCATCGCCACTGGGGGTTTATGATTTCCAGAAGCGATCTTCACTGATTCGTTTTTCTGCAGAAGGTGCTTCAAGCATGGGTAAGGTGGCATCGGTATTGGCACGGGGGGAGAGTTTAACGGCCCATGCCCGATCTGCTGAATACCGTATAAAGGATTAGGACTCCATTGCGCAGGGAGCTGTGATAAAACGGCTGCCTGCGGATTAATGCCGATTACCCAGCAAAGGAGGACGCTCTCCGACCTTGGAGACCAGACTGACGGTTTTACCACCACGCAACACCGTAATAGGCACTTCGCTGCCGGGATGCAGGTTCGCTACCTGGTTCATGATCTGCTTGCCGTCATTAGCTTCCATGTTATTGATGCTGATGATGACATCACCCCGTTGTAGACCGGCTTCCGAGGCCGGGCTGTTGTCATAAATACCGGAAATCAGGATGCCGTTGCCGGGTTCAAGCCCGAAAGCCGAGGCCAGTTCAGGCGTTAATGCCTGAGACTCTATGCCCAGCCAGCCACGAATAACGCGACCCTCTTCGATGATGGAGGTCAGCACCAGATTGGCCAGGTTAGAGGGAATAGCGAAGCCCAATCCCTCGCTGCCACCGTCGCTGGTCAGCAGAGCGGTCGAGATACCTACCAGTTCCCCCCGGGCGTTAACCAGTGCACCACCGGAGTTGCCGATATTGATGGCTGCATCTGTCTGAATGAAGTTTTCATAGGTACTTAGCCGGAGGTTGCGCTGGGTGGCACTGATAATCCCCATGCTGACGGTTTGTCCCAGACCAAAAGGATTACCGATAGCCAATGCGACATCGCCGGTGCGAATAGTCTGTGAGTCAGTCCAGGTAATACTAGGTAGATTATCCAGTTGAACTTTCAAGACAGCCAGATCGGTTTCCGGATCGGTGCCGATTATGGTGGCATGGGTTTCACGGCCATCCTGCAGAGCAATAATAATGTCGTCGGCACCGGCGATGACGTGGTTGTTGGTCAGGATATAACCTTCAGGCCGTACGATGACGCCGGATCCGAGACTCGACTGAATGCGCTGGCGCCTGGGCACCCGGTTATAACTGTAGGCGTCTTGCAGAAGTGGGTTATCAAGTTCAGCCGGAGGGCGGCGAATAGCCCGTGTCGTAAAGATGTTGACTACCGAGGGAGCTGCATGTTCAACGGCATCATTATAAGAAAAGGGGCCAGAGAAAATGGGGGAATGACTTCCCTCAAGGTTCTCAGTGGATAAATTAAAGCCACGCAGCTGAGGAAAAAGTTGCAAGAGCACGAAAGCAAAAAGTAGCCCACACAAGCCAGGCCAGCCGAAATAACGCAGAATATGCTTCATCCGTTTGCTGCTACCACTCCGGTGTTGAGTTGTAATCGGTTATCTTAAGGATAAATCTGTGACTGTTACTGGATTGTATGTAATTGTCTGGTTCATGGCAAAAGTGGTGATTGCATCTTTAAACTTGGATAGGGTAAAAATCGATAAATATAACGACATATCCATGACGGTTGGCGGATGTGGACGCCTCTCATTAAACCCTCAACGGAATTCGTCCATTACTTTCATGCGGTTATGTCATTATAAATAATAGACTCATGATTGAGTCTTTACGTCGTTGAGGGTGCTGTATTGCGGCAATTGGAGGGTAAATAGGCGGTTTTCATACCGGATCCTGATACGGCGGCACACGTCCATTGAATAGCACCACTGGATGCCGTAGGGATCAGAACTAACTTGGCATCATCAAGAACTTTATTGCTGAATGTCATTACGATTTTACCATCGCTTTGTATTGATACATCCTTAACGGCATTCCCTGTTAGCGTATTATCAAGTCCCGCTTCTGCATTGGAGCTGGGCCAGATTCCTTCAGAGGCGTAGTACTCAGAAACAGCCGCTTTGACACCTGAGGCCATGTTCAAACCCTCTGAAACATGGGCGCGTTTGGTGTAATCCTGATAAGCGGGAATGGCGACAGCTGATAAAATGCCTACGATTGCAATCACAATCATCAATTCTATCAAGGTAAAGCCGTATTGATCGGCTCTATAGCCAGCCTGCATGACTCCTCTCCTTGGAATATGCGCTTTATTTTTTTGATTACAAAAAAGTGTGGTTGGCGTCTTCCATTTTGTCTAGAAACGTAGCATGACTTGAGCAGGCCTCTGGCTGGTGACTTCTGCGGTCAGCTTTGAATAACACGGTTGGTTGGGTTTTTTGCCAGATGTTTTTGATAAAGTTATGGAAATACCGTTTGTCAGAATGGAAACCGTTTATGTCAGTAAAGCTGAATGACCTGATTGTAGCCGCCGAACAAAAGCTCAAGCCTTGGCTATTTAAGGACTATGCGCCCAATGGGTTACAGGTTGAAGGGCGCCGCGAGATCAAGCGGGTTGTGACAGGTGTCACGGCCTGTGAAGCCCTGCTGGATGCTGCCATCGCTGCCGATGCGGATGCGGATGCCATTCTGGTGCATCATGGCTATTTCTGGCGGGGAGAAAATGCCTGTCTGACAGGCATGAAGCGACGTCGTATCGGTAAACTGATAGAGCATGACATCAGTTTAATCGCCTATCATCTGCCACTGGATGCTCACCCTGAACTGGGTAACAACGCTTGCCTGGGCAAGCGTCTTGGGTTTGAAACTACTGGCGGCATGGATGCCGATGAACAAACCTCGATTGGCCTGACAGGGCGCCTGGCTAATCCACAGACGCTGGATGCGCTGGGCGGGCATGTTGAGCAGGTGTTGGGGCGAACACCGTTACTGGTGAGTGGTGGTGACCATCCGATCAGGACCGTTGCCTGGTGTACAGGCGGAGCCCAGGGTTACATTGAAAAAGCCCTGATGCTGGGCGTAGATGCTTATATCAGTGGTGAAATCTCTGAACAGACCACCCACTTTGCCCGTGAAAATGGTATCCACTATATTGCTGCCGGACATCATGCGACGGAGCGTTATGGCGTGCAGGCGCTGGGGGAATGGCTAGAGACAACGTTGGGGATTGAACATCAGTTTGTGGATATTGATAACCCGGTTTAAGTCAATGTTTGGTAATAGCGATTCTCTATCCTGTCGATGATTAGCAGCCAGCCTCGAGGCTGGCTGCTTTGTCTATCAGAGGTAGGCTGTGATCAGAAGCATCACGGCTGCGAGGCCTGTCAGCATACCCAGCAACGGCAATACAAACTTCAGCCATTTATCAAAGGTCACGTTGACCATGGCCAGAGAGGCCAGTACCAATCCTGTCGGTGTGATAAACGCCATCAGACCCATACCATACTGGTAGGCGCTGACAATATTATCCCGGGGCAGACCCACAACATCAGCCAACGGCGCCATGATCGGCATGGAAAGTACAGCCAGACCGGAAGAGGAGGGTACAAAGAAAGAGATTCCGGCAAACAGAATCATCATCACAACGATGAAGAAGCCTTTATCCATACCGTCAACCAGACCGGCGCTGGCATGCAGGATGCTGTCGCTGATCATGCCCTGATCCATCAGGATAGTGACACCGCGGGCAATGGCAATAATCATGGCTACACCCAGCAGATCACTGGCGCCTTGCAGGAATTCACGAACAAAGGCCTTTTCATCACTGCGGGACAGCACACCGACGACCAGTGACGCCACGAAGAACAGTGTGGTCATTTCCATGAACCACCAGCCCAGCTGGGAGACCCCGTACACCATGATTATGAAGGTCGCTGTAAACACACCAAGAATCATCTTGGTTTGAGAGCTCATCTGGGTATTGTCGGCCGAGTGATTGCCGAGGAAGCGGGCTTCCAGTTCGGCCTTCTGGCTGAAGATCAGTGATTTCTCGGGATTGGCCTTCACTTTCTCGGCATACCGAATCAGGTACCAGATACACAGGGCCGTGCCCAGTGCCAGCATGATCAGGCGTGGCGTCAAGCCATCGGTCCAGTTAATGCCGGCGGCGTTGGAGGCAATAATGGTGCTGAACGGGTTGACGGTAGAGCACATGGTGCCCACGGAAGAACCCAGGTAGATAGCGGCCAGGGCGACGATTGCGTCATAGCCGGCTGCCAGGAAAATCGGTACCAGGATCGGGTAAAAGGCAATGGTTTCTTCCGCCATCCCGAAGGTGGTGCCGCCAACGGCGATCAGAGCTGTCACGATAATAATCAGCCACTTTTCACGACCTTCGAGCGCCGTGGAAAGGCTCTGTATGCCGGAGTTGAAGGCGCCCGTATGGTTGACCACCCCGATGAAACCACCAATCACCAGCACAAAGAAGACGACACCAATGGAGTCGTACATACCGGCGATAGGCGCCTGGAAGAAGGCCGCCACGCCCTGAGGGCTAGGTTCGACCGTGGTATAGGTACCGGGAATGCCAATAGGCTTGCGGATATCACCACCGGTGAATTTATCGAGTTGTGCCTTGATATCAAACTGGTCCAGTGTTTCCTGTGTGGCGGGAAATGCTTTCATCTCGCCTGACGCGTAAGTGACTGAGAACGTATTGCTGACGTCGTCGTACGACAATTTATCGTAGATACCCGGTGTCACCATCCAGGTCAGTATCGCGACCAGTGCGGCAACAATTAACAGAACCGTGTAGGCGGATGGAAATGACAGTTTTTTCTTCTGTTCAGAATGCGTAGCGGTGGCAGTACTACTCACGGTGGAGTCCCCCTAATAGCAACAGGATGTGCAGTGTTTTTGGTGTTACCGCCGCAGGTCATGTCCCCCATGGACTGCGGCTGGAATAAGGTGGTTTTATTCGGCGTCCCAGTGCTTCTCGGCCGTCAGGCGACCGATGCTGATGATGGTTTCAATCGCTTTCAGCGCCGATTCAACACAGAGATATTCATACGGGCCGTGGAAGTTATGGCCGCCGGTGAAAATATTGGGCGTGGGCAATCCCATAAAGGACAGACGGGAGCCGTCAGTGCCGCCCCTGATGGGTTTAATGTCTGGCTGAATACCGCAGGCTTCCATGGCTTCACGGGCAAAGGCTACCACATGGGGCACTTTTTCCAGCTCTTCTCGCATATTGGCGTATTGTTCCGTCAACTTGACGATGACCCGCTTTTCGCCGAGTTGCTGGTTCATGCTGTCAGCAATCGACAGCAGCAGTTGTTTGCGGTGCTCGAAGTGGTCCCGGTCAAAATCACGGATGATGTATTCCAGCTGGGCTTCTGATTCACTGCCGGACATGCTGCAGAGGTGGAAGAAGCCTTCATAGCCCTCGGTTTTTTCCGGAACCTCATTGGCGGGCAGTTCATTGGCAAACTGTCGCGCCAGGTGCATGGCATTGATCATCATGTCTTTGGCGGTTCCGGGGTGAACATTGCGTCCACGGAATAGAATATCGGCACCTGCAGCATTGAAGTTTTCACATTCCAGGCCGCCCAGTGCACCGCCGTCGATGGTATAAGCCCAACGGGCGCCAAAACCGGCGACATCAAAATGATCTGCCCCACGGCCGATTTCTTCATCCGGGGTGAAACCGATGCAGATGTCGCCATGGGGAATATCTGCATGTTCAGTCAGATAGGCAATAGCGGTCATGATCGCGGCAATGCCGGCCTTGTCATCCGCTCCCAGCAGAGTGGTGCCGTCGGTGGTGATCAGCGTCTTGCCAACATACTGTTTCAGCGTGGCGAAATCGGCCGGGGACAGGCGTAGGTTCTGTTCCTGGTTAAGCAGAATATCCTTGCCATCATAGTTTTCAATAATCTGTGCTTTGACGTTTTCACCGGAGGCATCCGGTGCGGTGTCCATGTGTGCGATAAAGCCGATTGGAGGTACAGGATGGGATGTATTGGCGGGCAGTCGTGCGGTCACATAGCTGTTGTCGTCCAGTTTGACATCAGCCAGCCCCATGGCTGCCAGTTCATCACGCAACTGTTGTGCGAACACCTGCTGACCGGGCGTGCTGGGCACCGTGTCACTGGCGTCATCGGAACGGGTATTGTAAGAAACGTAACGGAGAAAGCGATCTGTAAATGCCTGTTGCATACCTGCATACTTCTTCTGGGCGAGAGAAAGGGTGCGGCATAATCTACCGTGACTCATGGCCTGTTATATTGATTTGGATTAGGCTGATTTTGAAAACCGGCTTTCTGTGAATTTTCGTGGTTTATTGTTGAAAACCCGGTAGGTAAAAGACAGAAATAATGCATATTTTGATAAAACGACAATTATTTTTATGCAGGTATTGTCTTGTGAGTGTTAAAGGCAAAATTCGACATGTTGTTTTTTATAATGATGCTATTGATTGCGTTGGTCTGCCCAACAGGATTTGAGTTTTTTGGTTTGTGATGAGGTGACAGCCTGACTTTTTAATATTTATTACAGCATTTCATAAATGCCAGTGCGAAAAGGCTACACCGATTCCAAATGTATTGTTGTAATGGTTGTAATCAGAAATGGATTCCCCATAACCACTGGTTAATTTGATAAATCCCTGAAGATTACGGTGGATGGGAAACAACCAGGCGAGTTCTTCATAGCCCCGGGAAAAGAGGCTGCTGAGGTTGTTACGGCTTTTGAGCATTAGCTGGTGGTTTCCCAGTGTGTAGTACAGCTGCATCTCGCCGTCGCCACGGTAATGGGTCATGTCCTTGTTATAGTCATGACTGGTGACTTTCAGTCTGAGCCAGGGTCTCAGGCTGATGGCAAGATTGCCATTTTCAACCAGGAAATCCAGGTAAATCCGGTTCCAGCTATGTTCGTTATCCCCGCCTTTGCCGTTGGATTCATGCAGAAAGCCTATTGATGCAGAACGCCATGTCCATTCCCCCCAGACATGGTTCACGGGCAGTGAATAAAACAGCTCTGGCTGGTAATCGGTATCCCGAAAATAGGCTGACTCGTCATAAGCCTGCCAGAAAGAATTCTGGGTATAGGCAAATTGAACGGTGTCATCTGGCCTTAAAATGTTGCCGGCAAAGGCAAAACGAAGGCTTAGCTGGAATTCGATTTCGGTTCGTTTGACTTTTTGGTCGTTGGGATTCAGAGGTGCAAAGAAGGCCTGGTTGGGTTTCTGGCTGTAATGTACCGGAAACAGATAGTTTGTTCGGTAGGGCTTCAGTATGAATAGTTCAGTATTGCCATCAGTATGAACGAGTGCAGAGGCTGTTTCTGCAGCAGACAGGGACACACATAATGCGTTCATCAGAACACAGGCGGATACCAGAATACGGGAGTTTTTCCAGTTCATCACATGATCCGGTTTGTTGAGTGATCCTGTTGTGGTTCGGAGGCGCAGTGAGGTAATGAAGAACTAGAATAGACTGCAACATGGTCACTGTAGGAAATAAGTGACTGTTTCTTGATGTTGCTGTTTGGTGAGGCGATAGTGTTCCGATACAGGAAACTAACTGATCAAGCGACACATCCTGTTCAGTGAGCACGCTTATGTTTTAAGGGATTGGTGTCTTTCATGGGATTGTTTTTCCCTTTTTGTAAATACTGCTGTAGGCAGAGTTAATGATGTAGCAGGCAGGTTTAACCGGGAGGCACTAAGCTAGAAACAGTTAACGACTTACAGGGTGACATGCCGGAATCCCCGTAAAAGGGGGTCATTTATGGAGGAGGGCATCATATGGAAAAATGGCTTGAGAACCTGCTGTATGCATCCCGTTGGTTGCTGGCGCCAATTTATCTTGGCTTAAGCTTGGTGTTGATTATTCTCGTTGTTAAGTTCTTCGAGAGTGTCTTTTATCTGCTGTTTAATCTTTTTGAACTGACTGAAATTACGGTCATTCTCAAGATTCTGTCGCTGATTGATGTTGTGCTCGTGGGTGGGTTGCTGGTGATGGTGATGTATTCCGGTTATGAGAACTTTGTTTCCAAGCTGGATATCAAGGAAGGTGCAGAAAAGCTCAGTTGGCTGGGTAAAATGGATTCCGGTTCCCTGAAAGCCAAAGTGGCCGCTTCCATTGTGGCGATTTCATCCATTCACCTGCTGAAGATATTCATGGATGCAGAGCATGTTGATAATGACAAGTTGATATGGTTTGTATTGATCCACCTGACCTTTGTGGTATCCGCGATCGGAATGGGCATGTTGGATTTTATCATGAAAAACAAGAAACAGATTTAGCCACTCAGATGATCGGGAGGTGGCTGTTCTCCTCCCTTCCCGTCATATGTATATAATTTAATCATCTAAATAGCCTCTTATTTATGCCTTAGTCTTATTGGTATAGTGGCATTCCCTGACAGTACCCGAATAATCATAAGCCCGCACTGCAGACGAATGGAGAGCGCTGAATACAGGCCTCACCGGTAAATGGACGACTGCAGTGTCAGAAGACGAGTGACCGCATGAGCACGGATTACCACCAGAACCACCTCAAGCAGCTGGAAGCCGAAAGCATTCATATCATTCGCGAAGTGGCGGCCGAGTTCGATAACCCGGTGATGCTGTATTCCATCGGCAAGGATTCCGCGGTGATGCTGCATCTGGCCCGCAAGGCGTTCTTCCCGGGTCGTCTACCTTTTCCGCTGTTGCATGTGGATACCACCTGGAAGTTCCGCGACATGATTACCTTCCGGGATGAACAAGCCAAAAAACTGGAGCTTGATCTGCTGGTGCACAGTAACCCCCGTGGTCTGGAAATGGGCATCAGCCCGTTTGTTCACGGCAGCAGTCGTCATACTGACATCATGAAGACCGAAGCCCTGAAGCAGGCGCTGGACAAGTATGGCTTTGATGCGGCCTTTGGCGGCGCCCGTCGGGATGAAGAAAAATCCCGGGCCAAGGAGAGGGTCTACTCGTTCCGTGATAAAAACCATCGCTGGGATCCGAAAAACCAGCGCCCGGAACTCTGGAACAACTACAACGGACGGCACGAGAAAGGCGAGAGTATTCGTGTATTCCCGCTGTCCAACTGGACTGAGCTGGATATCTGGCAGTACATCTATCTGGAAAACATCGAGATCGTCCCGCTCTACTTTGCGGCGGAACGGCCTGTCGTTGAGCGTGATGGCACCCTGATCATGGTGGACGATGACCGGATGCCGCTGGAACCGGGTGAAACACCAATGATGAAGAAGGTCCGGTTCCGCACTCTCGGCTGCTACCCGTTAACCGGTGCGATTGAGTCTGGGGCGGATACTCTGCCATCGATCATCCAGGAAATGCTGCTGACCCGTACATCGGAACGGCAGGGGCGGGTTATCGACCATGACCAGTCCGGCTCCATGGAAAAGAAAAAGCAGGAAGGCTATTTCTAGCGTTTCCAGTCCAACTCGAAAACTGAATATATCGTTTACCAGCTGATTCCGGGGACGCTTGCCATGAGTCACCAGTCTGAATTGATCGAAAAGGATATCCTTGGTTATCTCAAGGAGCACGAAGAAAAAGCATTGCTGCGGCTTTTGACCTGCGGCAGCGTGGATGACGGGAAAAGCACTCTGATCGGTCGTCTGTTGCATGATTCCAAGATGATTTACGAAGATCAGCTGGCGGCCATTAATGCCGACAGCCGCCAGTCTGGTACTCAGGGTGAACGACCAGACCTGGCCCTGCTGGTGGATGGCTTGCAGGCAGAGCGTGAACAGGGCATCACCATCGATGTCGCGTATCGTTATTTTTCCACGGCGAAACGAAAGTTCATTATTGCGGATACTCCCGGGCATGAGCAGTACACCCGTAATATGGCGACCGGTGCATCGACCTGTGATCTGGCGATCATCCTGATCGATGCCCGGTATGGTGTACAGACTCAGACCCGTCGACATACCTATATTGCCAACCTGCTGGGTATCAAGCATCTGATTGTTGCTATTAACAAGATGGATCTTGTCGATTTTTCGCGTGAGCGATTCGAGCAAATCCGTAATGATTACCTAGATTTTGCCGAGAAACTGAACCTCGGTGATGTCAGGTTTGTACCGATGTCGGCACTGGACGGCGACAATGTGGTGAACCGAAGTGATCGGACTCCCTGGTATACCGACGGTTCGATCATGGAGATTCTGGAAACGGTTGAGATTGATGGCGATAGGAATCTGACTGATTTCCGTTTTCCTGTCCAGTATGTCAACCGACCGGATCTGAACTTCCGTGGGTATGCAGGAACAGTCGCTTCCGGTGTCGTTAAACCGGGCGATGCTGTCACAGCCCTGCCTTCCAGAAAGCAGTCTACCGTGAAATCCATTGTTACCTGGGAGGGGGAGCAGGACGAAGCCTTTGCCGGCCAGGCTGTGACCTTGACCCTGAATGATGAAATTGACATCAGCCGCGGCGATACACTGGCCCTTTCCGATAACCTGCCGGATGTGCATTATGAGCTGGATGCGATGGTCGTCTGGATGGCGGAACAGCCACTGCAACCGGGGCGTCGTTATGCCATCAAGCTGGCCTCCACAACGGTTGATGGTACAGTGCGTGACATTGCGCATAGGGTTGATGTGAATACCTTGGAAAAAGGCAGTACTGATCAACTGGCGCTGAATGAAATTGGCCTGTGCCATCTTGTTCTGGAAAAAGCGGTAGCCTTTGACCAGTACCAGGATAACCGGACCATGGGCGCTTTCATCATTATTGATCGGATGACTCATGTCACTGTAGGCGCCGGTATGATCCGTGGAAAAACCGAAGCGGGTGACGGCACGTTGTTACCTGTTTCTGTGCATGATCGGCAGGTGCGCCTCGGGCATAAACCGGCATGGGTGGTACTGCCTGAAAATGCCGATGTGAAGCGGTTGGAGCGTAACCTGTTTGATCGTGGTTATTTACCCGTGGTTGTCGAGTATGGGACGGAGAGTACTTGGCAAGAAACAGGAGAAGCACTCTATCGGGCAGGACTGGTTGTTCTTATATCTGGTATGCCGCCGGGATGTAAACAATGCGAATATCCGGCGTACACAGTTTTTCTTGGAGACGACAACGCTTCAGTAAAATCGATGGAAGCACAGCTATTGAGCCATTTTTGAAAAAAAGGCCCCCTAATGAAGGGGGCAGTATGGCGACAGAGCTCCCATTTAGTGTGGCAGCTCGGCAGGGTTCGGTTCCTGGATGGCTTGAGCATAGGCAAAACCGTTGATGTCATTGCTGACTTGCAGCTTGTAAATTTGAACGACCCTGTCTTTTTCTTTCTGTTTTTGAGCAATACTGGCACGATTCCGATTGTATTCTGCAATAACCTGCTCCAGCCGAGTTTTAGTAGGGCGTGTATCAATAACCTCTGAATCGAAGAGTTCTTTTTCTATGGGTGCATCCTCTTTCAGGTCTCGTATTTCCTCCTCATGACGCTGATTCTCTTGAACGAGCAGGTTTATTTCTTGCTGTTTTTTCCTGCAGTATTCCATGGCCTGACGTTGTATGTCGCTGGCTTTTTCTTGAGTACTGGGTCCTAATACATGTTGTGCGTGTTGTTTACTGCTAGTGGAACAAATGTGTGAAAAGAAAATAGCAGCACCAATGCTTACCACGACTGGACAAGCTAAGGAAACAAGGATAAGCAGGGGAGGGATAACGAAAGATAGAGCAACAAGAGGTATGTATGCTGCAAGGAACAGCACTATGCCAGAAATCAACCATGCTGCTACTGCATTATCAATTTTACGTTCGTTGAGTGTGGTTCCATTCACCAGGTCGTGCTGATAAAAACGGTCCGAATATCGAGGTGTCATTTGTGACGAAGCCGTAGTGGCTGGTGAAACGCAAGGGAGATTAGCTGACTGTGCTTTTAATGTTCCATTGCAAGAAGAGTTAATGGAACCTGAAACAGGTTGAGCTGGGGGAGTATTGCTACATAGGTCCATCATAGTGAATTTCTCCATAATTCTAAGTTTAGTCCGTGTGCTTTAGCGAGATGTTGTTAACAATTCAGATTCATTGGTTTACTCAGTTTGATAAAAAAAAATACATAAAGTTCAAGGTGTTAGTGATAGTTGCTGTGATTGTATTCGTTTACTAACCTGTTTTTTACTGATTTGACCTAAGCTATGAATTAAGTGTTAAGAATGTAACGTATTGTTTTATTTATACACTTAAAGTGAGTGATTCTTTTTTAACGAATCGTCTTAACTATCTGCTTGCTTTCTATTTATTTAATTGATTGATGATCGGAATCAGGAAATTATATGAACGTTGCTTTTTATGACCAATTGTCAGTGCAGTTAGAGGAGCTCAAGCAAAAAGGACTGTACAAGGATGAGCGTATAATCACATCTCAGCAGCAGGCTGATATTCAGGTGTCAGATGGGGCGGAGGTTATTAATTTTTGCGCGAACAACTATCTTGGCCTGGCGAATGCTCCGGAGCTGATTGAAGAAGGTAAGTTGGCTCTGGAGGCGTATGGCTATGGCATGGCCTCGGTACGTTTTATCTGTGGTACTCACTCGATTCATAAAGAACTTGAACAGCGTATATCGGATTTTCTGGGGATGGAGGATACGATTCTTTATTCCTCCTGTTTTGATGCTAATGGCGGTCTGTTTGAAACGCTGCTGGGGCCGGAAGACGCCATTATCAGTGATTCCCTGAACCATGCCAGTATTATTGATGGTATCCGTCTCAGCAAGGCGCAACGTTACCGCTATGCCAACAACGACATGGCAGAACTGGAGTCCCGACTGAAGGAGGCGGATGCCAATGGAGTGCGGTATAAATTGATTGCCACAGATGGCGTCTTTTCCATGGATGGCATCATTGCCAATCTCAAGGGAGTCTGTGATCTGGCGGATAAGTATGGCGCTATGGTGATGGTGGATGACTGCCATGCGACAGGCTTTATTGGCGAGCATGGCCGCGGTACGCATGAATACAATGATGTCATGGGGCGAGTGGATATTTTGACCGGGACCCTGGGCAAGGCGCTGGGCGGCGCTTCCGGCGGCTATGTCAGCGCCCGCAAACCAGTCGTTGAGTGGTTACGCAACCGATCCCGCCCTTATCTGTTCTCCAATACCCTTTGCCCGGTGATAGCTGCAGCTTCCATCCGCGTGCTCGATATGCTGGAAGCAGGTGGGGAACTTCGTCAGAAGGTGAATGACAACAGTCGCTATTTCCGCTCTGAGATGGAAAAGCTGGGCTTCATGCTGGCAGGTAAAGACCATCCGATTATCCCGGTCATGATCGGCGATGCAGCGCTGGCGAAACAGTTTGCGGACCGGATGCTGGAAGAAGGTATCTATGTGATCGGTTTCTCATTCCCGGTGGTGCCGGAAGGTAAGGCTCGAATTCGCACCCAGATGTCGGCAGCCCATGACCATGAACACATGGAAAAAGCCATCGCGGCCTTTGCCAAAGTTGGGTGTGAACTGGGCCTTATTCGATAATCAATACTGTCGCAGCAGGTGGCCGTCATGAGAACGTTGGCAAAGCTGAAACCGGAAAAGGGCATCTGGATGGATGACAAACCCGTTCCAGAGGTCGGTTATAATGATGTATTGATCAAGATCCGCAAGACCGCGATTTGTGGCACCGATATTCATATCTATAACTGGGATGACTGGTCACAGAAAACCGTGCCGCTGGGTATGACCACCGGTCATGAATTTGTCGGTGAAATTGTGGAGATAGGCGAGGGCGTTCGAGGTTTCAGCAAAGGTGATCGGGTCTCGGGTGAGGGGCATCTGGTCTGTGGTTACTGCCGGAACTGTCGGGCAGGCAGGCGCCACCTGTGTCGCAATACCATTGGGGTTGGTGTTAACCGTCAGGGCGCATTTGCTGAATACCTGTGCATTCCTGCCGTGAATGCCTTCCCTATTCCTGATGATATCAGCGATGACCTGGCGTCGATTTTTGACCCGTATGGTAATGCGGTGCATACCGCGCTGTCTTTTGACATGGTGGGTGAGGATGTTCTGGTCACCGGCGCAGGCCCGATTGGTATTATGGGTGCTGCTATTGCCCGTCATGTCGGTGCGCGGCACGTGGTAATCACGGACGTGAATGACTACCGGCTGGGCCTTGCAGAAAAGATCGGTGTGACCCGTGCTGTCAACGTCATGAAAGAATCACTGGATGATGTCATGAACGAACTGGGCATGGTGGAAGGCTTCGATGTTGGATTGGAAATGTCAGGTAATGGGGCGGCATTTGAGCAAATGCTCGAAAAAATGAACCATGGCGGCAAGGTAGCACTGTTGGGGATACCGTCCGCTGATACAACGATCGACTGGAATCAGGTGATATTCAAAGGGTTAGTGATCAAGGGAATCTATGGCCGGGAAATGTTTGAAACCTGGTACAAGATGGCGACCATGTTGCAGTCTGGACTCGCGATTGAACCTGTTATTACCCATCACTTCCCTGTCGATGATTATGAGAAAGCCTTCGAGGTGATGGCCGGTGGTCAGTCAGGCAAGGTCATTCTTGATTGGCAGTAACCGCTTTTTCCATCTTTACTTCCCCTCATAAAACGACACAGATCAAACAGGCATTGAGAGCACCTGTTTGACCTGTGTTGTTTCTTCCGTGAAGACTTTTGATACCCCCTAATAACCCTTTCTCCTGGTTAATATAACGATGAAGTTGTGGGCAAGCAGGTTTACGTTGTCGGTTGGGGTGTTTGTACTTGTGATTCTTCTGACGGCGTTACTTGTGGGTTTGTATGTTCGTTACTTTCCCGTCACAACCGCACAGGGGTGGATTGCCCGTACTTGGATTGACAACATACCTCGTGTCTCTGCACTGGCGCTGCATCCGGATGGTGGCTTGTACGCCACGCAGGAATTTTACCCTCCCCGTGGGACGCTGTTGCATATCCAGCAAAATGGTCAACGCCAAGTATTACTCGGAAACCTGGGTAAACCTGATGGTCTGGTTTCTTTTGGTGATGGTGTGGTTGTGGGGCAGGAAAGTGGTATTGCACCTGTCCTGTGGTATCGACAGGGTAAGGCAGAGGTACTGTTTACAGGTCACGCCGTTGAGGCTCTTGCTGCATGGAGCAATCGCTACCTTTATACCGTCGAAGATCGAAGGGGAGGGCGTTTGCTGCGTTATGACCATGCCACGAAAACACTTGATGTACTTTATGCTGACGGTGATGGGATGGAGGGTATTACCCGTTGCCCTGACGGGACGCTTTATTTTTCGGAAAAAAGACAGGGTAAGGTCTACCGATTTAATGAAGGTAACCCACTGGAGTCGGTTATTGAAGGTCTCAAGAAGCCAAATTATCTGTTATGCACTGCTGAGGGACTTTGGATTACCGAAGATGCCACAGCTCATGCCCGGGTATTGTTATTTGCTGATGGAGAAATATCTGTCATTGCCAGTCATCTGCGCAGTGCACAGACTATTATTGAAGCCGGTGAACGACGCATGTTAGTGGCAGAGCAGGGCAGAAACCGGATTCTGGAGCTGATCAGAGAAGAATAGGACTGTCTGCTAAACCTGACTCATGATCTGTGATCTGGAATCCTTTCCCATGACACGTTGGCACTCGTCTTATCAACGCTCTTTATCTCTGTCTGCGCATTTGCTGTTTTTGTTTTGTAGCCTGCTGATTCTGGTTGTGTTGTTTGCATTGTTACGCCTGCTGTTACTGCTCTACAACATTGATCTTGCCACAGGTATGGGAATATCTGACTGGCAACACGCCTTTGTCACAGGCTTGCGGTTTGACCTGCGAGTCATTGCCATTATTTGTTTGCCGCTGGTGGTGGGTACGTTATGGTCAGTGACGCTTAATGCGAGGCGATTTTACTGTGTGTGGCTGACGTTGTGGTCCGGTCTCAGTGTTTTTCTGGGTCTGCTGGAGTTGGACTTTTACCGGGAGTTTCATCAGCGCCTGAACAACTTGGTGTTTCAATATCTGAAGGAAGATCCCGCCACTGTGATGAGCATGTTATGGCATGGCTTCCCGGTATTGCGTTATCTGTTGGGCTGGCTGGTCCTGACGCTGTTACTGTTTTCCCTGTTTCGATGGGTTGACAAAAGAACCCGGTTTTGTTGCGAGAAGCCACAAGAGCAGAGAGACAAAGTGCTAGCAGCACGCCTGCTAGCCTTTGCCTTTGTCTTGATGATAGATCTGGCCCTTGCACGGGGAACTTTTCGCAGCGGGCCGCCGTTACGTTGGGGGGATGCCTTTCAGGGGCAATCACTGTTTGCAAACCAGCTGGCGTTAAATGGAGCCTTCACGTTGGCTCAGGCAGCCATTCAGCATTTCAGTCATTCTGGTGTGCATGCCTGGGTGGATCTTATGCCGGAAAATGAGGCTGTCACCCTGACGCGGGATATACTTCTGACGCGTCGTGATCAGCTCATTGATCAAGAGACTGCTGTTATCCGGCGAGTGACCCAGCCACCGGTTGCCGGTGCTATGCTAGGTGTCCGTAACGTGGTCATTATTCTGATGGAAAGTTTTGCCGGGCGTTTTGTCGGTGCGCTGGGTGGACCTGAGGATATAGCGCCCAATTTCGATACGTTAGCGGGAGAGGGGGTGTTATTTACCCGATTCTTTTCAAATGGCACACATACCCATCAGGGCATGTTCGCCACCATGGCCTGTTTCCCCAATCTCCCGGGGTATGAATACCTGATGCAGCAGCCGGAAGGGGCCCACCAGTTTTCAGGGTTGCCCAGGCTTCTTTCTGCTCGTGGGTATCGTGATATTTATGTGTATAACGGTGACTTTGCCTGGGATAATCAGTTTGGCTTTTTCCGTAACCAGGGTATGACAACATTTATTGGTCGTGACGATTTTATTGACCCCGTATTTATTGATGATACCTGGGGAGTTTCAGATCAGGATGTTTTTGATCGTGCGCTCTCTGAGTTAGCCAATATGCCTGAGGACCGGCCTTTCTACGCCCTTGTGCAGACGCTTTCGAATCATACGCCCTATGCGCTTCCTGATCCCCTGCCGGTATCACCGGTGACTGGTTATGGGGAGCTGGATGAACACTTGACAGCGATGCGTTATTCAGACTGGGCGCTCGGGCGATTTTTCCGTTCTGCACGCACCTATCCCTGGTTTAACCAGACGCTGTTTGTGATTGTCGGTGATCACGGGTTTTCATCACCACTGCAGCTGACTGATATTGATTTATTGCGATTCTATGTGCCCATGCTGATGATTGCGCCGGGAATTCAGGCGCAGTTTGGGAAAGAAAGGGCAACCGTTGGTACTCAGGTGGATGTTGTACCAACCATTATGGGGCGTTTGGGGAAACCACAGCAGCACCAGTGCTGGGGGCGGGATTTGTTAAGTCTACCTCGATCCGCACCAGGTTTTGGCGTGATCAAACCCTCGGGTGGTAGCCAGATGGCAGCGATCATTGAAGGGGATTTAGCACTGGTATTGACGGCAGGATTGGGTAGCCGTTTATACCAGTACCATTTTGGCCAGCATCCGCAAGCCGTGGTGATAGAAGATAAGACTGTTGAGGAAAACATGCAGAAACAGCTGGAGGCCTACATTCAGAGTGCCACTCAGGCGCTTCAGAATAATACAACCGGTTCAGGGGTATTGGATTCGTGAAATAAAGGTTACTGGCTAAGGCGGCCAGTAACCCATTGATGTGATCAACTCAACTGATATGACGGAGAAACTCTTCCCGGGTGGGTAGGTTAGTTCGGAAATCGCCCAGCATCACGGAGGACGTCATGGATGAATTCTGCTTCTCTACGCCACGCATCATCATGCACATGTGCTTGGCTTCAATCACAACCGCCACACCGCGTGCACTGGTGACTTCCATCACTGTCTCAGCAATCTGCTGGGACATGTTTTCCTGAATTTGTAGTCGGCGTGCAAACATGTCGACGATGCGGGCGAATTTTGACAGGCCCAGGACTTTGCCATTTGGCAGGTAGGCGATATGGCATTTGCCGATGAATGGCAGCAGGTGATGCTCGCACAGGGAATAAAGTTCAATATCCTTCACCACCACCATTTCATCATTGCGGGACTCAAAGACCGCGCCATTGACGATTTCCTGAAGATCCTGGTGATAACCCCGGGTCAGGAAGGCCATGGCTTTTGCAGCGCGCTGAGGGGTATTGCGCAGGCCGTCGCGTTCCAGGTCTTCGCCCAGGGACTGAAGAATACTGCGATAGTGTTCGGTCAGGTTATCAATCATTCTGAATCCATGTTGTTGTGGGTTGCCGGAAGCGGGAGCTGGGTTAGGCCCATGCCTCCGTCAACAGGGATGGTTGCGCCGGTGATATAAGGATTGTCCAGCAGAAAACGGATGGTTTGATAGATGACGTGCTCCCCGGGAGCCAAGCCCATGGGCGGTGTTTGCAGACGTCCTGTCTTTTCTGCTTCCCGATCCTGATCATTCATGATGATCAGGTAAGGGGCGATGGCATTGACCTTTATTTTGGGGGCAAACAGGCGGGCCATGGACGCCGTCATGTTCTCAAGACCCGCCTTGGTCGCTGAATAAGCGGCGTGTGTCGCACTTCCGTGACGGGTATTGTGATCCGTCATGTGGATAATGTCAGCGATACCGTTATCGGCGTTGTCGAGCAAAGGTTGCAAGCCTCGGTTGATCAGCCAGGGTGTCATCATATGCACCTGGAACAGGTCGGCCAGGGTCTCGGCATCCAACGGTGTATTGGCGTCGGGGGTAAATTCTGACGCATTGTGGATGATGGCCCGCAGACTGTCAGTTTCCTGTTGCATCCGGGTAATAAACGCCAGGATATTTTCGTTGCTGGAAAAATCCGCCTTTATAGTGTGTATGCCTTCCCGTTGCAATGCCTCCAGTTCATCGTTCTCCGTCCGGTACGTGATAATCAAGGGGTAACCGTCCCGCTTCAGGGCCCGCGCATTGTACAGGCCAAGGCGTCGGGCGCCACCGGTGATCAGGATCGGAGAGCGGGAGGTTTCCGCCATAGGGGGTCATACCATTATTGTTAGCTGTCGGGGGCACTGGAGTGTAACACAGCTGTTTGGGATTATATCCAGCCACTTTCAGTGGTAAATAAGTGGGAAATACGGCAGGAGTCACCGGGTGTCCATTGAGTCATGACGGCATTAAACGCTATGGTTGCTGCAGTTCAAATGATCAAATAACAATAAAGATAACCCGCCATGAAACCGTTCTGGTATCGCGTCACCCTTCTGGTCCTTTTTTCATTAGCGCCATACGCTGCATGGTCTGGCACACTCGCTGCCGTCAAGGAGCGAGGCTTTCTTCGGTGTGGTGTCCATCCGGGGCTGCCGGGATTTTCATCCCGTAATGATCAGGGGCAGTGGCAGGGGTTTGATATCGATTTTTGTCGCGCTGTCGCGGCGGCGGTTTTCAGGGATGCCAACGCCGTTCGCTTTGTTCCCCTGGAACCACCGGAGCGTTTTACCGCATTGCAGACCGGTGCGATTGACCTGCTTTCCCGTAATACCACCTGGACACTGTCCCGTGATACGTCCCTGGGACTCGATTTTGCGGGTGTCAGTTATCATGACGGTCAGGGTTTCCTGGTCTGGAAGAAACAGCGCATTCGTCGGGCGACTGAACTGGATGATGCCTCAATCTGTGTCATTTCCGGCACAACCACAGAACTCAACCTGGCCGACTGGTTCAAGCAGCACAGGCAGTCTTACCGGCCTGTCGTTATGAAAAACTACGATGCTGTTGGCAGTGCGTTCAGGGAGGGGCGTTGTGATGTGGTGACATCGGATCAGTCTCAGCTATACGCCCTTCGATTAAGACTGGAAAAGCCCACCGATGCTGTCGTACTGCCTGATATGATCTCCAAGGAACCCCTGGGACCGGTCGTCAGGCAAGGCGATGATCAATGGTTCAATATTGTGCGCTGGACACTGGCCGCGTTGATTAATGGTGAAGAATTGGGGTTGACTCACAACACGATCACCCGGCCTCCGCGTGGTCCGGCCATTGAACGCTTTCTTGAGATGTCGATTCCGGCCAAAAGCATGGGGCTGTCTCAAGACTGGACAGTACAGGTGATTGGGCAGGTCGGTAACTATGGCGAAATATTTGAGCGCAACCTGGGTATTCTCTCACCACTGTTAATGGATCGGAGCCTTAATGCCCTATGGCGGGATGGAGGGATTTTATACGCGCCACCGTTCCGGTAAGGTAGCGGAACGGTCATCGCGAATGGACACGATATCTGGCCTGCAATTTGCAATACGGACTTGCTGAAAAAAACAATAACATAATAAAAACCACAGGAATGGGACATGAAAGTAAACACTGATCATTCACCTGCCAGAAGCCGCCGTCGTTCATGGCTCGCAGGTGCGGCCCTTGCCCTGGGCGCTGTTTCCACCATGGCCATGGGAGCTTCTACGCTTGAGTCTGTGAAAGAGCGCGGATATCTGCAGTGTGGCGTGAATACCGGTCTGCCCGGTTTTTCAGCACCGGATGAGAAAGGCAACTGGTCAGGCCTGGATGTGGAAGTCTGTCAGTCAATCGCGGCTGCCGTATTGGGCGACAAGAGCAAGGTACGATATACCCCCCTGACATCGAAGGAACGTTTCACTGCGCTGCAGTCCGGTGAGATTGATGTGTTGTCCCGTAACACCACCTGGACCCAGACCCGGGACAATACGCTGGGCCTGCACTTTGCCGGTGTTGCTTATTATGACGGCCAGGGATTTATGGTCAGCAAAAGCCTGGGTGTGAAAAGTGTGCGTGAACTCGACGGTGCGGCTGTGTGTGTACTTTCCGGAAGTACGACAGAGCTGAACCTGGCGGATTACTTCCGTCATCATGGCCTGGAATACCAGGCGGTGAACTACGATACCGCTGACCAGACCGTCAAAGGGTTTGAATCCGGCCGTTGTGATGTACTGACCGCCGACCAGTCCGGTCTTTATGGGCAGCGTCTGCGTCTGGCTAAACCGGGCAATGCGGTTGTTTTGCCAGAAGTGATTTCCAAGGAGCCTCTGGGGCCAGTTGTTCGTCAGGGCGACGATCAGTGGCTCAATATCGTGAAATGGACGCTCTTCGCACTGGTGAACGCCGAGGAACTCGGTATCAATTCCATGAACGTAGATAAAATGCAGAAGTCCGGCAATCCTGCGGTTGCACGGTTTATGGGCTCCGACGGTCCTGGTGGCAAAGGACTTGGATTATCTGATGACTGGGCTTATCAGATCGTCAAGCAGGTGGGAAATTACGGCGAAATTTTTGAACGTAATGTGGGTGATAAATCCCCACTGAAAGTAGCCCGAGGCATCAACGCGCTCTGGAATCAGGGCGGGATTCTGTATGCACCGCCTTTCCGGTAAACCGTTATATCCGGTGGTGTTTGTATAGTTGAGCTACCGGGAAGCCGCCAGCGGAGGTATCACCCTTTCGCCGCTCCGAAGGGTCTTCCTGACCCTGCGGAGCTATCGCGGCACTCCCTGCCGCTGCTGCAGTGTGATACCTCCGCTGGCAGCAGTACATCATTGCTGTCGTCAGGTCATACTGGGGCAGCGATAGTAAAGAACAATAATAATACGACTGCTGATGGTTCTTTTAACCTGTGTCGTTAGTCGTTTTTTGGGTAGAGCCAACATTGCAAAGCCGCTACTTCAAGAGGGAGCAGAAATGGATGTAAACGCTTCCCATAAACAGGTGAAAACCCGTTTCTGGAACGATCCAGAGAAACGCGCCTTGTTGTTTCAGGTGATTGTTGCGACAGTCGTTGCTTTCCTCGTGATTGTGATTGTTGATAATACCGTCACTAATCTTGAAAAACGTGGGATTACAACAGGATTTGATTTTCTCGATCAATCAGCCGGGTTTGGTATTACGCAAACTCTGATTGATTTTGATGAATCTCATAGCTTTGGGCGCACGTTTATCGTTGGCCTGCTCAATACCATTCTGGTGTCTATTCTTGGCATTATGCTGGCAACTGTCGTGGGTTTTCTTGTTGGTGTTGGGCGATTGTCGAGTAACTGGCTGGTTTCCCGTCTCTGCGGTGTTTTCATTGAAATATTTCGCAATATTCCTGTACTGCTGCAGATTATGTTCTGGTATTTCGCGGTACTGCGAATCCTGCCGTCCCCCAGGCAAAGCCTTTCCTTGGGGGAAAGTGTTTTTCTGAATGTCAGGGGATTGTATGTGCCTGCACCGTTGTTTCAGTCGGGGGCTGTCTGGTTGGGTGTAGCCCTGTTACTGGCAGTTGTGAGTATTATCCTGCTGGTGGTCTGGAACCAGAGACGTCAACGCCAGACCGGGCAAACATTTCCTGTAGCTATAGTGTTCATCGGAATGCTGTTAATTTTCCCTGCGCTGGTAATGCTGTTTGGTCAAAATATGGTGGTTTGGGAATATCCAGTTTTGAAGGGCTTTAACTTCCGTGGTGGTATAACAGTATTACCGGAATTAATGGCATTGTTGCTTGGGCTTGTTTTTTATACCGCGTCGTATATTGCAGAAAATGTTCGTTCCGGTATTGAAGCGGTTAACAAGGGACAAACGGAAGCCGCACATGCCCTGGGACTCTCCAGGGGACGCACATTGCGGCTGGTGATCATACCTCAGGCAATGCGGGTAATTATTCCGCCTCTTGCTACTCATTACATGAACCTCATCAAAAACTCCTCCCTGGCAACTGCCATTGGGTATCCGGACATGGTTAGCGTGTTTATGGGAACCACGTTGAATCAAACCGGACAGGCGATAGAAATCATCGGTATGACCATGGCTGTCTATCTCACCATGAGCCTGCTGGTTTCACTGTTGATGAACCTGTATAACCGGAAAATGGCGCTGGTGGAGAAGTAAGCATGATTGTGAATAACAAATCATTGCCGGATCGACCTGCACCCGTTGCCCGCAGGGGCGTGGTGGGTTGGCTGAGAGAAAATCTCTTTGACGGGCCCGTGAATACATTAATGACCCTGGCAGGGTTGGCATTTCTCTGGTTCACGTTGGCGCCATTTATCCAATGGGCTGTTCTTAGTGCGGACTGGCTGGGTGATAGCCGCACAGACTGTGACAGTGGTGGCGCCTGCTGGGTGTTTATTGGTTCACGTCTGCAGCAGTTTATCTATGGTTTTTATCCTGACAGCGAGCTCTGGCGGGTAAATCTGTTCTTCATACAGTTGGCCGTTGTGATCGTCTGGGTGCTATGGGATCGCATGCCGGCTCGGCAGTGGGGCGCACTCTGGTTTCTGACTGGGTTTCCGCTCAGTTCATGGTGGCTGCTCTATGGTGGTCCCGGATTTACCGTTATTGAAACCCATTATTGGGGTGGGTTAATGCTGACCCTGGTGCTGGCGCTCGTCGGTATGGTCTTTGCGCTGCCAGCGGGTATCTTGCTGGCGCTTGGCCGTCGCAGCAATATGCCGTTGATTCGTGCGTTATCTGTTGTATTTATCGAAGTCTGGCGTGGTGTGCCATTGATCACCATTCTCTTCATGGCGTCGGTGATGTTACCGCTGTTTGTACCTGAGGAAATTGATCTCAACAAACTGGTCAGGGCCATGATTGGCATAATCCTCTTTGAGGCTGCATTGTTGGCGGAAGTCATCCGTGGTGGTATGCAGGCGATTCCCAAGGGACAGTATGAAGCGGCGGCCGCCATTGGTCTTGGCTACTGGCGAAGCATGGGATTGGTGGTTATGCCGCAGGTGCTGAAGATTTGTATCCCCGGCATCGTGAATACTTTTGTTGCGCTATTTAAAGACACCAGCCTGGTATTGATCATTGGTCTGTTTGATTTGTTGGCGATTGTTCAGGCAGGGCTGAATGACCCTAAATGGCTTGGGTTTGCCTCAGAGGGCTATTTGTTTGCGGGTTTTGTTTTCTGGGCATTCTGTTTTGGTATGTCCCGTTACAGTCTGGCGCTGGAACGAAAACTGGATACAGGCCATAAGAACAGCTGACAAAAATAATGATCAGGCAGAATAGCAATGATGGGGATGTATTGATGGATGCAACAGAATCACAGCCTGAAACAGGTACGGAACCTGTGATTGAACTATGCAATGTCAACAAATGGTACGGTGACTTTCATGTGTTGAAGGACATCAACCTGACCGTACGACGAGGTGAGCGTATTGTGATCTGTGGGCCATCGGGTTCAGGCAAGTCGACCATGATTCGCTGTATTAACCGGCTCGAAGATCATCAGGAAGGTGAGATAACCGTTGGTGGTATACCACTGACCAACGACCTCAAGAATATTGAACATATCCGAAAAGATGTGGGGATGGTGTTTCAGCATTTTAACCTGTTTCCCCATCTGACGGTTCGCGAGAACTGTACGCTTGGCTTGATCTGGGTACACAAAATGCCGAAAAAGGAAGCGGATGCGATCGCGATGAAATATCTCGAACGTGTCCGGATTCCCGATCAGGCCGATAAATACCCCGGTCAGTTATCAGGCGGGCAGCAACAACGTGTAGCCATAGCCCGCAGTCTGTGTATGAACCCACGGGTCATGTTGTTTGATGAACCAACCTCTGCGCTTGATCCGGAAATGATCAAGGAAGTGCTGGACGTCATGGTCGAATTGGCAGAAGAGGGCATGACCATGCTCTGTGTCACCCATGAGATGGGCTTTGCCAAGACGGTGGCTGACCGGGTGATATTTATGGATGGTGGTCAGATCATTGAAGAGAGCGATCCGGAACGATTTTTTAATCATCCACAATCTGAACGAACCAAACTATTTCTCGGGCAGATCTTGAGTCATTGAGCATGTTGCAGTGGTTTTTTGCCTGAACGTGGACTGAATGGCTGTCCGGTTTTTCTGTTTTTTCGGCGTTTCATCGGGTATTTTATCCCCGCCAGTTTAGGTTTTCTGGTGGGGGACCATGATAGAGAAGTTTTTTGATACCTGTATTTATGCAGCGCGCTGGCTTCTGGCGCCGCTATACCTCGGATTGTCGCTGATTCTTCTGGCGATCCTGATCAAGTTTTTCCAGGACGTGTGGCTCCTGTACTCACACCTGCTGGAAATGCCCGAACGTGATTTGATTCTCCATATCCTTGGCATGGTCGATCTGGTGCTGGTCAGTGGGCTGGCTTTGATGGTGATGTTCAGCGGTTATGAGAATTTCGTCTCGCGCCTTGAGGTGGGAGAGTCAGAGCGTGAAAAGCTCTCCTGGTTGGGCAAGATGGATGCAGACTCGCTGAAGGCGAAGCTGGCGACATCTATCGTGGCGATCTCATCCATTCACTTGCTGCGGGTGTTTATGAATGCCAGCAATACGCCGAGTGAAGAAATTATGTGGTATGTCATCGTCCACCTGACGTTTGTCGTTTCCGCGGTGGGTATGGCGTTTCAGGAGCGTCTGCTGAAGCGGACTAAGAAACAGGACAGCATGATTATTCACAAGGCCTGATTTTGCGTGGTTTTGGGGTGACGGGTATGCCGGCATCGGCAATACCCGTTTTACGCCCGTGCCGGCGGTCTATCCTGACCGGCGACACTACCGCGGCATCCCTGCCGCTGCTGCAAACGGGCATGGCCGATGCCCGCTTGCAAGTTCTGTGTGTTACATCTTTCTGATCGTTATGTTGCGACACCAGCCCGTGCTTTTTGGGCCTTGCGGTGTTTGCGCTTGAAACGGTAGAGCTTTTCCTTGCCTTCCGGGCGTGTCTTGAAGCGGGCATAGTTCCACTGATACATCGCCGGGCATTCATTAATGCACTCTTCGATGGATGCGTTCATTGCGGTTGCGGCAATGGCTGGATCCTTATCTCTGATAGCTTCAGGCGCTGGCTTGATCACCACTTCATAACCGCCGTTGTCACTCCGTCTGGCGTACATGCTAAGCAATGCCGCGGGATGTGTGCTGGCAAGATTGTTCACCAGTTTGCCGGTCCAGGCCTGTTCACCAAAGAAAGGTGCAAATACACCGCTCTTGGGGCCAGGTTCCTGATCGGGCAGAACGGCAACAACTGCTTTTTCCCGTAATACGCGATGCAGGGTTTTTACACCGGTAACATTCGCGGGTATCAGACCAACCTTGACCCGGCTGCGGGAACGGTAGATCCACCGGTCAAGTGCCTTGATCTTGGCCGGTTTGTACATGGCATACATGTACAGGTGATGGCGCAGGAAGTGGTTGAGAATCTCCCATGTGCCATGATGCGGCAGAATAAGAATAATTCCCTGTTTCTCGTCGAGCGCCCTTTGCAGGTGTTCCATTCCGGTTACCCGGGTGATCAGACGGTCGACTTTTTCTAATGGCCAGAACCAGGTCATGCCAGCTTCGAACAGGGTTTTGCCGGATTCGATCATGCTTTGCTTGACCAGCGCTTCACTGTCGGTCGCGCTGAGATGGGGATAGCACAGCTTAATATTGGTTCGGCTGATTTTGGTCCGGCGATTGTTACGTCGCCAGCTCAGCCAGCCAAAACCAGCGCCAAGGGCATGGGCCACGGAAAGCGGCATCCATGCAATCACGCGGGCAATGCCCATGGCCAGGTAGATAAGAAGGGTTTTCAAACAGTATTTCCTCAATGAGCAGGCGTTAGAGTCATTGTTTTGCTAAATCCAACATAGCATGCAGTAGTACGTTAGCTCCGGCTTCCAGGTCTTCCGGGGTAGCGTATTCTGCTTCATTGTGAGACAGCCCTTTCTCACAGGGTACGAAGATCATGCCGGTAGGTGCAACCCCGGCAAGGTAACCGGCGTCATGCCCTGCACCGGAAACCATCTCCATGGCAGGGTAACCGAGCCGTTCAACAGCGCGACGAACGGCATTGATACATAGAGGATCAAACGGAACAGGGGGCAGCCGCCATTCTTCCCGGATACTGTGTCCCAGTCCCACGCGTTCACATTCTTCATCCACGATCTGCCGAAAAGCGTTTTCCATTGTATCCAGTACGGCCTTGTCCGGATGACGCAGATCAACCGCAAGTATGAGCTGCTCTGGCACAGTATTACGTGCACCCGGCTCGGCCCGAATATCACCAAACGTGACCCGCGCCCAGGGGGCATAGGCCTCTGCCAGTTCGTAGAGCCTTCTGGTGATGGCGGACAATCCCATGAACGGGTCACGACGACGGTTCATGGGCGTCGGGCCTGCATGACAGGGTTGCCCTTCAAGGATCAGGTCAAACCAGTACATGCCCTGAATGCCGCTTAGTACGCCAATCTGCAACTGCTCCTGTTCAAGTATGGGACCCTGCTCAATATGAAGCTCCAGGGCAGCTCTTACAGGACGTGCTTTGGCGGGTAATACACCGTTATAGCCAATACTTTCAAGTGCTTGTTTAATCGTGATGCCGGCCTTGTCAGTTCGTTGCCAGGCGTAATCCAGATCAAAAACACCAGACCACACGCCGGAGCCTATCATGGCGGGTGAAAACCGTGCACCTTCTTCATTGGTCCAGACCACTACCTCCAATGGCGAATCGGTACGAATCTCATTTTCCTGCAGGGTGCGCATGACTTCCAGACCAGCCAGTACGCCATAGACACCGTCAAATTTGCCACCAGTTGGTTGGGTATCGAGATGTGAACCGGTGATGACCGGCGGTAGCGCAGGATTACGGCCTTCCCTGCGGGCGAAGATGTTGCCCATTTCGTCCACGGTGACCGTGCATCCAATATCCTCACACCAGCGAATCAACAGATCTCGCCCCCGCCTGTCTTCCTCAGTCAATGCCTGCCGGTTGCAGCCACCACCGGCGGTTGCGCCAATTTCAGCCATCGCCATTAAAGACTGCCAAAGACGTTGACCATTAATGCGGAGTTGGGAATCATACGGCGATGTCATAGTTACCTCGTTATTGTTATACCAATCACTGATGACACGGTAGCGCGTAATGAGGGGTGGCTGGAAAACACTATGGGCATTCTTGATGCCTTTTAAAACAATATTCCGTAAAAACGGATGCATTACAATGCCGGTGATCCACAGGGGGAGAGTGGCATGACACTATATGCGCTGGATTTATTCGGTACAGCGGTATTTGCCATTTCCGGTGTGCTGCTGGCCTGTCGGAGTAATATGGATTTTTTCGGCGCCCTGGTGCTGGCATTTGTCACCGCTGTGGGCGGTGGGACGATCCGCGATGCGTTGCTGGGCAGCACACCGGTCTTCTGGATTCAGAATACGCATTACCTCTGGGTGATTCTGGGCGCCGTCATCCTGGGGCTGGCAACGTTGAGCTGGATGGTGCGTATCCACCGTATCTTGCAGATCTTTGATGCAATGGGGCTGGCTGTTTTTAGTATTGCCGGTGCACAAAAAGCCCTGGCTTTTGGTGCTGAGCCGGTTGTTGCGATCATCATGGGGGTATTGACCGGCGCCGGCGGTGGTGCCATTCGCGATATGCTTGCAGGCCAGGTGCCCATGGTGTTGAGACAGGAAGAACTTTATGCAACCCCTGCGATTTTTGGCTGCCTCATTTATCTCCTGTTACTGTCATGGTCCGTTAACCCGACACTGGCGACAGTCATTGCCGGTATCTTGATATTCTCCACGCGAATGATTTCCGTCATACGAAAGATCGCCCTTCCCCGCATTGCATTGCCCAGTTAATCGGCTGTTTGACAGTGGTTCCTTTTCATCTATCGGTCATGGGCTGAGGGGGAGAGGAATCACGGTTAATACGGCTATTTGTGAGTGTTATTCCTACCCGGTAGTACTTTGGTTTAGCTTTGTTTCTTTTTGTTGCCGCAATCTTTTTGGAACGTATGTAAGGGTTACGCAAACACCACAAAGACCCCGGTGACAGCCCGCCTTGGCAGACAGTAGACTGCCGCCGTCAAAATGCAGAAAACGCCGCCTTCTTGCCGGTAACCGCATTAAAAAAACAGGCATCTCTCGTAAATGGGTAGTTGGGCTGCGAGAGAAACGCCGAACACAATCCGTACTTTACACAACACAAAATCTGGTGGATGACCAGGGGGTAGCATGAACTTCAGGCCGTATCCGGGCAAACTGTCTTTGTTGTCGCTGGCTGTCAGCGCGTGTATTGCGAGCGGAGTCGCGCAGGGCGCGGGCTTTGCGTTGAATGAGTTGTCGGCCAGTGCCGCGGGTACAGCTAATGCTGGTCGTGCGGCACATGTTGAAGATTCCTCTATTCAGTCTTCCAACCCAGCTGGTATTGCTTTTCTTGAAGGCTCTCAGTGGACATTTGGTGGAGCGGTAGTTGTACCTAAAGGGGAAGTAAAAAATGCATCAGGTGAAAATGGTTTAATATCTCCTTCTCCAATTGACGGTAGTGATGGTGGAGACTTTGTTGGTCCCACCTTCGTTCCTTCAGCTTATTTTTCTACTCAAATCAATGATAAGTGGTCATACGGTGCGGCTATGTATGTGCCGTTTGCTGCTGTGACTGATTATGATGATGATTTTGCAGGACGCTATCTTGCTACTAAGACAGAGCTGGTAAATATGAATTTACAGCAAACTCTGTCTTACAAATTTAATGATGATTTAGCAATTGGTTTTGGCTTGTTTGCTTCATATTTAGAAGGCGAGTTATCTAATACAAAACTAGTTCCTGGTGGTCCTGGTGGAATGTCCGATCATGCTTCAACAATGAAAGGGGATGATTGGAGCTGGGGATGGAATGTCGGTGTTCTGTGGAAAGCGACAGATAGAACCAATATTGGTATGTCTTACACCTCAAAAGTAGACTTTACTGTTGAAGGTGATTTGGAGTTGTCAGGCCCGTCAAGTGATTATAATGATAAGGCGAAGGGACATCTTGACATAACTATGCCTGAAAAATTTGAAATCAGTATTGCTCATCAGCTTGATGAAAGGTGGACATTGTTAGCTGGTGCGCAGTGGACACGTTGGAGTCAATTTGATGAGATTAATGCGGTTGCCGATGAAGACTTTCTTCCTAATGTTCCGCCAATTTTAGGTGGTGGAATTAAGCCTGGAGATGTTGTTTCTCACGTCCCTGAAGAATGGACAGATGTGTGGGCATACTCTTTGGGGGCATCTTACAAATACAACAAACAGTGGACTCTTAAAGCAGGTTATTCATACGACAACTCTCCTGTTCGCAATGAATACCGGACTGCACGTATCCCCGATGTGGATCGTGAATGGGTAACCATTGGTGCTAAGTATCAACCAAACGAAGATTATACAGTTGATATGGCATACGGTTACATGTTTAAAAATAAGGGTACTGTGAATGAGCCGGAACATGGTGGCAATGCATCATATCACGGTGAATATGAAATGAGTGCTCATGTTTTGATGGTCTCTCTGACGCATCGCTTCTGATATTAGTTTTACTTTTGAGAAGTCCCTATGACGACGTCATGGGGATTTTTTTATCTTGCGACTTTTCCCTTCTTTCCACACCAAAACGTGACAGAACCACATTCCCCAACTAAATAAACAAGCATTTCAAAGTCAGGCTATACGCCGTTGCGTGGGGATAGTGATGAATTCCGGATGGTTTGATGATGCTGTGAAATGCGGGGCATTGCTTATTGGCAGTTGTGTGGCTGGCAATGCAATTGGTGCAGGCTTTACCCTCAATGAAACCTCGGCTGGTGCGGCTGGCACAGCCTATGCCGGGCGGGCGGCGAACCCGGAGGATGCATCTGTGATGTCTGCCAATCCGGCCGGGATCGCTTTTCTTGATAAGCCTCAATTCACTGTGGGTGGTGGGCTTATTGTTCCTCATGAAAAATATACCCATGGAGAAGGAAAGGATTCTTCAGGCGCTGATGTCACTAATAGCTCTATCAAAGGCGACTTTGTTGGTGCGCAGGGTGTTCCTTTCGGGTTCTTTTCCATGCCGCTGGATGGGCCGCTTAATTTTGGATTAGGCTTTTATGTACCCTACGCTGCCATGACGGAGTATGGGGATGACTTTGTCGGTCGTTATCTGGCACTGAATACTGAAATCGTCACCATGAATTTCCAGCCAACGTTTTCATGGAAGTTTAATGATCACTTCTCTCTTGGGATCGGTCTGGTGTTTTCCTATCTGGATGGTGAATTGACCCAGATGAAAGGAATGGCTGTTGCGGATTCCAAGTCCAAGATGACCGGCCATGACTGGGGTTATGGATGGAATACCGGCTTTATCTGGAAGCCAAATGAAGCGGTATCTGTTGGCGTAGCGTATACCTCAAAGATTAATTATACCGTTGAAGGCGATTTAAAATTAAAAGGGAGTTTTGTGAATGCGGAAAGTCATGGGCACATCAAATTAATACTGCCTGAGAAATGGGAACTCAGTGGTGTTTATCAGTTAGATAATCAATGGACGGTTATGGCAGGTGCGGTTTGGACGCGCTGGAGTCGATTTGATGAGATCAAGGCAATAGCTGATGATGGACTTCCGAGCCTTGGCATACCTGCCGGTGGCGTTGCTTCCTATACCCCTGAAAACTGGAAAGATGTTTGGGCCTGGTCTGTTGGCGCTTCTTATCGCTATAACAATGAATGGTTATTGAGAGCGGGCTATGGCTACGATACCTCACCGGTTAAAAGTGCCTGGCGGACCGCAAGGATTCCGGATATTGACCGGCAATGGCTGACCTTTGGCGCCAGTTATCAGCCGGTGCCTGATTACACAATCGATCTGGCCTACGGCCATATGTTCAATAAAAACGTTAAAGTCGATGAACATGAATATGACTGGAATAACGGAGACATTAAACAAGGTTTGGCATCTTACAAGGCCAAGTACAAAGTGAGTGCCAATGTATTGGTTGTATCCCTGACGCATCGACTGTAAAACCAAACTGTCATCACGGTTATTCAGTGTCGGAGCACTCTGGTATACACTGCCTTGCAGGAGCGGGGAGTCGACTTGGTTCCTGCAGGAATAGTCAGAATAAACAGGGTAAGAATGGCAATCATCAAGCTACTGACAGGCAGTGTCTATGGTACGGCGGAAGCTGTTGCTACAGACGTTAAGGCAGCCCTGGAGCAGGCCGGGCATACGGTGATCAAGGCTGAGGGAATAGATGCGGTACTCAGGGATGGCGCTGATGCCGTTCTGGTTTGCACGTCAACCACGGGTCAGGGGGACCTGCCGGATAATCTGCAACCGGTATACCTTGAGTTGAAAGAACGGTTTCCCCTGTTGGGGCATCTGGTTTACGGCATTATCGCACTGGGTGACAGTTCATATGGTGATACCTATTGTGGCGGCGGTAAGCAGATGGATGAGTTGCTGGCAGAGCTGACGGCTAAGCGAGTCGGCGAGCCGTTGATGATTGACGCTTGTGAAACCGCATCACCGGAAGCGATTGCCGTGCCCTGGGCCGTTGAATGGGCACGCCAGCTGTAAGGTAGAATTGATTTGGCTAACGCGCCGGCCTTTAGTGTCAGCGCGTTACTGAGTGATGTCAGGCCTCGTCACGGGTAAAGACCCATTCATTGCCCTGGCTCATATCAGCATTAAAGGCGTACCCTTCGTAATCAAACCCCTTCAGGTCTTCTACGCGAGTGATCTTGTTATCGATAATGTAACGAACCATTAATCCCCGCGCTTTCTTGGCGTAGAAACTGATAATTTTGTACTGGCCGTTTTTCAAATCCTTGAATACCGGTGTGAATATTTCACCCTGAAACTCTGCCGGTTTGACAGCTTTGAAATATTCATTGGACGCCAGGTTGACCAACACGTTATCAGTCTGTTGCGTCATGGCCTGATTGAGTGCTTCTGTGATCTGTTTGCCCCAGAATGCGTAAAGATCCTTGCCGCGGGTATTGGCAAAACGGGTGCCCATTTCCAGACGGTAGGCTTGCATCAGGTCCAGTGGTCGTAGCAACCCATAAAGGCCGGACAGTATCCGCAGATGATTCTGGGCAAACGCAAAGTCGTCAGCGGAAAGCGTCTCGGCATCCAACCCGGTATAAACATCGCCCTTGAAAGCCAGCACCGCCTGCTTGGCGTTTTCGGGTGAAAATGGTGTTTGCCAGGCTTCAAACCGCGCAGCATTCAGGCCGGCCAGTTTGTCGCTGATACTCATCAGGCTGGCGATATCGGCCGGGCTTAATGTGCGCAGCTGGTCAATCAGTTCCGCCGAATCGTTCAGGAAGTCTGGCGTTGTGTATTCGGCTGTGACGGGTGGCGTTTCATAATCCAGGGTTTTGGCGGGTGAGATGACAATCAGCATAAGTGGTATCCGGAAGTTGTGGTGCGTTAGTACGGCATTGTAAACCAGCGCCGGATTTCCAGCCATCCAACCCCGGATTGGAATTCTTTATCAGGCTGATAGTGTGACGAACAATAGGTGATCATTCTCTCAACGAATCACGCCGCATAGCATGCGAGCACCTCCGCCACCTAACGGGGCCGGCGAGTCGGCATAGTTATCGCCGCCAACGTGCACCATCAATGCGTGGCCACTGATCTCTCTCAGGTGCTTCAGGCGTGGTGCCAAAACGGCGTAATCGGCAATCCCCCGTGAATTAACGACCAGCGCAGGAAGGTCTCCGCGATGCCCTTCGCCATAAGGGCCTTTGTGGACACCACTGTTGTCAGGGTCGTAGTGTCCGCCGGCGGCTCCGGCAGGAACGGACTTGCCATCGTTTTCACTGGGGCCACAGTCCGGCTTTTCATGGATATGGAAACCGTGGTAACCACCCGGTAAGCCCGCGAGTGTCGGCTGAAACAGGAGACCGTAGGGGGTTTCCATAACAGTGACAGTGCCAGCCTGTGCGCCAGTTCCCTGGGTGTCAACGTTATAAAGCGTAACGAGGGTTTCTGCTGCTAAAAGGGACTTGGTGAACAGCAAGCCAATCAGGCCAAGTGTTTGCAGACAGTATCGATTGTTCATGGCAGCCTCGGTCACCGATTAATCAATTTGTCATTATAGACAGAGGGTTGTTAGAAAAAGTTTCAGAAAACAAGTGTTGTTAACGTTAAAACACACAATGCGACCAAAAGAGACCGTTTGAACTGTATGGTTTTGATGACTGTCAACACAGTGTCAGTTTGAAGCGCGCACAATACAGGCCTTCACAAGCCGGTTCGGAACGAGCATCAGGGATGTTCCTTTCGGATCGGCTTTTTCTTTCTCAAAGGATGTTGGGGGTAAGTGTGCTGGTTCTGCAGTTTCTTTTTCTGTTGCTGATGTTGTACCTGGGCAGCAGGAAAGGAGGTATTGGGCTTGGAGTAGTATCGGGTATTGGGTTGGTTATTGAAGTCTTTGTGTTCCGGATGCCGCCAACGTCCCCACCGGTCAGTGTAATGTTGATCATTATGGCTGTGGTCACCTGTGCAGCGATTCTGGAAGCTGCTGGTGGTCTCAAGTACATGTTGCAGGTTGCAGAACGTATCCTCAGAAATAACCCAAGGCAGATCACGCTTCTGGGGCCGATTGTCACCTATATCATGACGTTGATGCTGGGTACTGGTCATGCGGTTTATTCGGTGATGCCGATTATTGGTGATGTGGCGCTGAAAAACGGTATTCGTCCGGAACGCCCCATGGCTGCAGCATCCGTCGCTTCCCAGATGGGGATTACAGCAAGTCCGATTTCAGCTGCGGTAGTGTATTACCTGGCGCAGATGTCAGGTGTTGATAGCACCATTACACTGTTGACCATCCTGAGCGTGTTGATGCCTGCAACGCTGGGCGGTGTACTGGTACTTTCCCTTTACAGCATGCGGCGTGGACTTGAACTGGAAAATGATCCGGAATACCAGCGTCGTATGCAGGACCCGCTCTGGCGCGACAAGATTCTTTCAACTACTTCCACGACACTGGATGAAAAATTACCGGTATCCGCCCGTAATGCCGTGCTGCTTTTTCTGGCAGCATTGGCCAGTATTGTGCTGATTGCGATGTTCCCTGACGTTCGCACTATTAATGGTCACGCCATCAGCATGTCGGTAATCATCCAGATGATGATGCTGGCATTTGGTGGGTTAATTCTTCTGGGAACCGACACACCCATTGCCAGGGTGCCAGAAGGGGTTGTCTTCAAATCCGGGATGGTAGCGGCTATTGCGATTTACGGTATCGCCTGGATGAGCGACACCTATTTCCAGTATGCCATGCCGTCTTTCAAGGCGGGTATTACAGAGATGGTGCATGCGTATCCTTGGACCATTGCGCTGGCTATGTTCACAGTTTCTGTCGTGATAAACAGTCAGGCTGCGACGGCCCGGATGATGCTACCGGTTGCCATGGGCATGGGCTTGCCGCCACAACTGCTGATCGGGATTATGCCTTCCGTGTATGGCTACTTCTTTATTCCTAATTACCCGTCAGATATTGCGACCTGCAACTTTGATGTTACTGGCACCACGCGTATCGGGAAATATTATTTTAACCACAGCTTTATGGTGCCCGGGTTGATTGGTGTTGTTGTTGCATGTTCGATAGGTTACCTGCTGGCTGGCATAATGATTTAATCAATACATTCGTGTCTGCTCCCGGTTAGAAAGGGGAGCAGACCAATGCTGCACTGTTCTTGTTGATAGATTCTCAAGTCGTTATCCTTGTGCTTATATGATTTTACAATCAATGAATAACGTATAACGGTGCAGAAGGAATCAGCATGTCGTCTATTTATGAACCCCCGGAATCCGATGTTTCCCGGCAACCCGAGATGGAGGGATACGGCTCTCTGGAAAAAGGGATAGCGGGTGATTACTCCTTTTCGATTGGCGAGACCATCAGCGAAGCCTGGGAGAAAACCAGGGGGGCTAAATGGACCTTTCATCTTGCAATGGCGATTTATTTGATCGTTTACCTGATTGCCATGCTCGTCATCATGGCTGTTTCCACGTTCTTACCGTCGAGTGTCATTGTTGCAGTGGTCAGCCAGCTGGCATTGATGGCTGTCAGCACGCCTCTCTGGGCGGGACTTTTTATCATAGGGGTGCGTCGAGCCGCTGATGCGCCGATACAGGCAGGGCAGGTATTATCCTGTTTCTCCTACGCCTTGCCATTGCTACTGCTGACTGTAGTGACGACGCTATTGGTTATGTTGGGTTTTGTCCTGTTAGTGTTACCCGGCATTTACCTGGCTATTGCCTATATTCTTGCCGTTCCCTTGATGGTGGATAAAAATCTGGGCTTTTGGCAGGCAATGGAAGCGTCCAGAAAGGCGGTGACCAAACGATGGTTTTCTGTATTTGGCCTGATGCTCGTACTGCTGCTTATTAATTTCATTGCGATGATTCCCCTGGGAATAGGGCTGATTTGGTCAGCACCCATGTCGATGATTGCGTTTGGCGTGTTATACCGGAATATCTTTGGCTGCAGCACCCAGACGCTCGCCTGATATGCGCCAGTTGTTGGATACCACCTGCCGGGTGGAAACGCCTGAGTCTATTGACCTTCAGGCGGAAATCGCCGGGGTTGTACCCCGCATGCTGGCGTTCGCTCTGGATCTGCTGATTCGATTTGTTATTTTCATTGTTGTCTTGATTGCAGCAGCCCTGGCAGGTCAGGCTGGAGGCGGTCTGTTTCTGGTGGTGCTGTTTCTTTTGGAATGGTTCTATCCGGTTGTCTTTGAAGTCTATCGTGGTGGTCAAACACCTGGAAAAAAAAAGCTTGGGCTGGTTGTTGTCAATGAAGACCTAACGCCGGTAGCGTTGGGGGCATCAGTGATTCGTAACCTCCTGCGTAGTGTTGATTTTCTGCCATTTCTCTATGGAACCGGATTGGTTAGCCTACTATTAACCCGCCGGTTTCAGAGGCTGGGAGATCTTGCTGCAGGAACGCTGGTTGTTTATCGACCGGTAGAAAAGGTTCAGGGCACCTTGCCAGACGGTCGTCCTGTAGCGCCATCAATGCCTTTGAACCTGGATGATCAGATGGCATTGATGAGTTTCACAAGACGTCATGCCTCGTTGAGTGATGCCCGGCAACAGGAATTGGCTGACATCCTGCAGGGGGTGACACATGACAATAAAGAAGACAGTGTCACCAAGCTCCAGGGAATGGGTTTGTGGTTATCGGGTAAACGGCAGTGAAACAGCAGGACTTTGAAGCACGGTATACCCCTGATTGGGTGATTCTGGAAAGCTGGCTGAAACGAAAGGGCAGTAAACAATCGTCTGATACTGATGAAAAGACTATTTCTGCAGAGCAACTCGTGCCGTTGTACCGACAGCTTTGCCATCATTGTGCATTAGCACGTTCAAGGGGATACAGTCCTGAACTGGTTGATCGCCTGAATCGGCTGGCATTGGAGCTGCATCATGTTCTCTATCAGCAGAATCGGCGTTTATTACCTCAGGTAATGTACTTCCTGTTTATGGGTTTTCCCGAAGCCTTACGTGTCAACGCCCGTTTAATAGTACTTTCGGCTTCTTTTTTTCTCCTGCCGGGTCTGGCCATGTTTGTTGGGTGTCTGACGAATAATGAACTGATTTATACCTTGATGTCACCTGAAGATGTTTGGCACTTTGAGACTATCTATGACCCTGCCAACGCGATACTTGGGCGTGAGCGGGCATCGGATACCGATCTCTACATGTTTGGTTATTACATTAAGAACAATATTGGCATCAGTTTTCAGGTCTTTGCGGGTGGATTGCTGTTTGGTCTCGGTAGCGTTTTTTACCTGGTTTATAACGGACTGGCGATTGGTGGGGTGGCTGGTCATATCGTACATTTGGGGTTTGACGAAACTTTTTTCCCCTTTGTCGTTGGCCATGGGGCTTTTGAGCTGACAGCCATTGTCTTTAGTGGAGCCGCCGGGCTGCGGTTGGGGCTGGCATTGATCGATCCGGGCCCCTATCGGCGATTGACTGCACTGCGCCTGGCGGCCAAGGACGCGGTGTGGTTGATCTACGGGACAACCTTAATGCTCCTGCTTGCCGCTTTTCTTGAAGCCTTCTGGTCTTCCAGTTCGACGGTGCCTGCTTCGGTGAAGTATACGGTGGGCGCCATCTACTGGTTGATGGTGCTCGTTTATTCATTTTCTGCAGCATGGAGGCAGCGTGGATCTCGGTCAGCTTAGTATTCGTCCGCGACTGCGTAGTCGTTATGAGGCCATGGATCTTGGCTTTGTCCTGGCCAGGCAGTGGTGGCGTTCATTGTTTCTGGCCTGGCTGATGCCGAGTGGTATTGTGTTCCTGGTCACCAGCCTGTTGGTTGGTGAACGTCAATGGTTGGCTTTGCTGATCGTCTGGTGGCTTAAGCCCCTGTGGGATTGCGCCACGCTCTATATTGCCAGTCGCCAGTTGTTTGGTGAGCCGGTTTCTGTTGATGCTGCACTACGAGCCATGCCGGGTATGTTGCGCCCCGACTGGTTTGCTTGGTTGACATGGCGACGATTCAGCCCGGGACGTTCCTTTGTCATGCCAGTCACTGCACTTGAGAAACTTGCTGGAAAACGTCGGCGTGTGCGTATTGGTGTGCTTGATCAGAGAGAAGGGGGCGGCTCAGCCTGGCTAACGGTCGCTTGTGCCCATATAGAAGTCATTCTTTCTGTTGGCGCAACAGTCCTTTTGTTGTCGTTTTTACCCGGCAGCTTAGAGGTTGAATGGTACAGCACGGATGCGCCTCTGTGGTGGCAGGTGGTCACTAATGCGTTGGCCTGGCTCGCAATGTCTGTAGTGGCGCCGTTTTACACCCTGGCGGGGTTTTCTCTGTACATTAATCGTCGTATTGAGCTGGAGGGCTGGGATATTGAAATCCGCTTTCGGGCGATGGCACAACGCTTTAGAGAGACAAAAAGTGCGAAAGGCAGCACAACATTGCGCAATGTTGGGGTTCTGTCTGCTGCATTAGTCGCGGCTCTATACATGGTTGGCGTTGATCCTGCGTGGGCCCGTTCTCCAGCCGCTGACGCCTCTGTTTCGTCCCAGGATGTTGGTCAGGTTGAGTCTCGTGAACTTATTCAATCCATTCTGGCGGGTGACGCGTTCCACCAGCAGGAAACGCAACGGGGTTGGCGTCTGAAGGATGTTTCCGATGAGGATTCGGAAGTATCTAATGACTTATGGCTGGTTGATTTCTTGCGGTGGTATCAGGAATGGAGCAGCCGACAGGGTCAGATTCAGCAGAATATGGCTTTCCTATTGGAGGTCTTGCTGTGGATGATACTGGCCCTTGTTATTGTTTACCTGTTGTATTACTACCGGCAGCACATTGGCAGCTTTATTGCCAAGGTTGCTTCGGGAACAAGACCTAAGCCACCCAAACCAAATGAGTTAGTCGGCATGGATGTAAGCCCGGAAAGTCTGCCTGAGGATGTGCCGGCAACGGCACAGTTATTGTGGCAAGACGGTAATCACAGGGCTGCAATGGGGCTCCTTTATCGAGCCAGTCTGTCACGGTTGATTCATGACTTTTCTGTGCCGCTGGCTTCCGGCCACACCGAACAGGACTGCGTGGCTCTGGTGGCGGCTTTGCCGGAAAACACGTTGCATCATTATATGCATTGCCTGACGTCGGACTGGCAACGTCTGGCTTATGGTCATCAGGTGATAGAACAGCAACAGTTTGATGCCTTATGCCAGCAGTGGCAGGAGGTTTTCTGCCGTGGCTAAGCGACTGGGTATTATCAGCGTTATTGTGTTATTGACGGGTTTGGCTATCTATGGTTTTAGAACATTCTTTGAACCGTGGGAAAAAATCATTGATCGTGGTTTCAGCCGTGAAGCCAAGGTTAATCCGTTTCTGGCAGCTGAACATTATCTGACAACATTAGGTTATGACGTAAAAAGTGATGACAGCGTAGTCATTCTGAATGATCTGTCATCGGTATCGACACTCTTGGTCAGTCAGGCGGAGTTAGTACGCTCTGAGTCCCGCAGTCAACAATTAAAAACATGGCTGTTACAGGGGGGGCATCTGATCATTGAGGCACCGGCAGCCAGTCGATTGTCTCGACACGTGTTGTTAGCGCCATTTTTCGTCAGTCGTGTTAGACACGAAAATAATGAATCACCAGCTGATAATCAGAATCAACACACCTTGAATGAGGGAGCAGGAATCCACGAAAGTGACGATGGTAGTACTGAGTTGATTCCCAAGGAACAATTAACTCAGATTCTGTTTGAAGATGTATCTGATCCCGTCACAGCCTATTTCTCATCGGAATATATTCTTGAGCATCCTTTAGGGCAGCAAGAAAGCAATGAGACTGATAAGGCGTCTATGCCGTTATATCAGGCGGGTAATGAAGCAGGATTGCACTTCGTTCAATTTCAGGTCGATGAAGGTCTCCTGACGATTGTGTCGGATAGTAGCGTTTGGCACTCTCGCAGAATTGACCAGTTTGATCATGCGTATCTATTGCACACACTCTCCAATCGTATAGAGAGTGGGGGGCCGATGGTTCGCATTATCCGGGGGGGCCAGATGCCGCCTTTGACGACCATGATATGGCAGGCTGCACCTGAACTGGTGATTGCGTCCGGACTATGGCTGGCCGCCTGGCTTGTGTATCGGTCACGCCGTTTTGGCGCAGTACAGCAACCTGACTTCAGTCGCCGACGTGCGATTTCCGAGCATGTTCGTGCTTCAGCAGGTTTTCTTTGGCGTCATCAGCGGTATGAAGCATTACTGGGACCGCTTCAGCAAGACGTGCTGAAAAAGACATACCGACAGTATTCGGGCAGTCAGTCAGACAAAAACGAAATTTATCGTTATCTGGCAGACAGAACAGGTTTAGAGTTGGTTGATATACGACTGGCAATGTCTATTCCCGACAGCGTTAATGAAACAGGGTTTATCCGTCAGGTTTCACTATTACAAAAAATCAGGGAGTCGTTATGACTGAGCATATGGATTCAGGGTCAGATGAAAGCACATCGGGTCCCTTGCTGGAAAAGCTTGGTGCGTTGCGGGAACGGATTAATCAGGTTGTCATCGGACAGTCTGAAGTGATTGATCAGGTGCTGGTCGTATTGCTCGCGAAAGGCCATGTCTTGGTTGAAGGTGTGCCTGGTCTTGGCAAGACGCTGTTGGTTCGCACCCTTGCGCAGTGTTTTGATGGAGAATTCCGGCGTATACAGTTTACCCCTGACCTGATGCCCGCGGATGTTACCGGTCATGTGTTGTACAACATGAAAGAAGGCGAATTCAGGATTCGGCGGGGACCTGTCTTTACCAACCTGTTGCTGACAGATGAAATAAACCGTTCCCCTGCAAAAACACAGGCTGCATTGCTTGAAGTCATGGAAGAGCATCAGGTCACTATTGAGGGGCGTGCGCAATCGGTACCAGAACCTTTCATGGTCATGGCAACACAGAATCCGATTGAGCAGGAGGGGACTTACCCCTTACCGGAAGCTGAGCTGGATCGATTTCTGTTGAAAGTATCTATTGGTTATCCTGCTATGGTTGATGAACTGGCGCTTACCCGTCAGGTAACGGGAATAGACGGGCGAGATCATCCGACTGATCAAACCGGAGCATTATTAACAGCGAGAGAGATGCAAAAATTGCAGATTGCCGCATCGCGAGTCACCGTTGATGAACAGGTGGCGGCCTATGCCGTGAGATTGATCAGGGCAACGCGGGAACGTTCTGTTTTCTCCCGTGGTGCCGGCACCCGGGCCTGTATTGCGCTGGTGAAATGTGCGCGTGCGTATGCATTGCTTCAGAAACGCAACTATGTCCTGCCAGACGATGTGAAGGCGATGGCGATACCGGTTATGCGACATCGGGTGGCTTTGTCTGTCGATATGGCGATTGAGGGGCTGAGCGCGGATTATCTGCTGGCTGAGATGATGGATGATATAGATGCGCCTCGTCTATGAGACCCTCAAGGAAGCTGATAACGCTATCGTTCACTGGGTTATGCCTGTCATTTTTACCCGTACTGGCCAGATATTTATTGTCTGGTGAAACTGCCGAGTTGGTCGGCATGCTATGGTGGGCCATTGTTATCCTTATATTACTGGCTGCGATAGTCGATCTGTTGTTTGGTCGATCAGCCATAAGGTTAGTTGTCAAACGTCAGTTGCCCGGAAATTTATCTGTCGGTATTGCCAATTCGGCAGCAGTGATCTTGGAGAATCCTTACAAAAGACAAATACTGTGTACAGTCACAGACCAGCTGGCGGATGGAATAACTACTGATAGCCTGCCGTTGACGATGTCACTGAAAGCAGGACATAAGCGGATTATTCATTATTACATCTATCCGAACAGCCGTGGCCAGTTCAAGATGGGTAGCATTGATATACGCATCACCAGTATGTGGCAATTATGGGAGTTTCGTCAGCAGGTTTGTGCTGATCAGACTGTCAATGTGTACCCAAATTTCAAACCTGTTCTTGACAATAAAATCCTGTCGATGGAACAGCAGTTGACTCGAATGGGCGCGCATGTTGTTCAGCGGCGTGGACAAGGGCTGGATTTTCACCAGTTACGTGAATTCCAGCAGGGCGATGCACTGCGCCAGGTTGACTGGCGGGCCAGTGCCAGACAGGCAAAGCTGATATCCCGAGAGTATCAGTCTGAAAAAGATCAGGATGTGATTTTCTTGTTGGACTGTGGTCGTCGTATGAGAATTAAAGAAGATGAGATTAGCCATTTTGATCATGCGCTAAATGCTATGCTGGTGACGGCCTGGATGGCGCTTCGTCAGGGGGATGCTGTCGGCATGATGAGTGTGGCGGGTGCAGAACGCTGGTTATCGCCGGTAAAGGGGTGTGCCGCCATGAACCTGTTGCTGAATCAGGTCTATGACCTGCACAGCACGACAGAGAACAGCGATTATTTACGGGCAGCTGAACAGTTGATGACGCGTCACCGTAAGCATGCCCTGATCGTTATCATCACCAACGTGAGGGATGAGGGCGCTGAAGACTTACAGGCTGCTATCCGGCTACTGTCTGGCAGTCACCAGGTCATGGTAGCCAGTATGCGCGAAGTGCAGCTCGATCAACTGTTATCTCAATCGGTGGAGTCATTTGATCAGGCATTGGCAGTCTGCGGCACCGCCCGTTATCTGCAGGAGCGTCAACAGGCGTTGCGCCTGCTGGGTTCCATGGGCATTACCTTGACGGATGTCTTGCCGCCTTCGTTGCCTGTTGCACTCGTGAATGGTTACCTAAGTATCAAGGCTAGTGGCACGCTGTAATGCACAGCGACGCTTCGTCCAGCCATGGTTGAGGGATACTGTTTTCCCAGTGAAAGCGTTTTAAAAGATGATGCATTACCTGATCCAGTGGCGCTTGTATATTAAGAGGCTCCCCGGTGACTGGGTGGGTCAATTGCATTTCCGTGCAGGCCAGTAATAGCCGCCCTGCATTCAAGGTTTCAGCAAAGTAACGATTATGTTTGCCCTTGCCGTGCTTGGCATCACCAATAATTGGATGGGCGATATGTTTTAGATGTCGTCTGATCTGATGCTTTCGACCGGTTTCAGGGTAAGCGGCGACGAGTGAATACCGAGAGGTTGGATAGCGGTCGATACTGACAGGTAATTCAACAGTATCCAGACGACGATAATGCGTGACGGCTTCCTGGGCAGGCTTGTCCTGATCAGCCCGTTGATCTGTCATTTTATCCAGTTGTTCTTTTAATGGATGATTGATGGTGCCTTCCTCGGGCGCAATACCACGCACAACTGCCAGATAGGTTTTTTTGACGGTATTAGCTTGAAATAGTTCACCTGCCAGTTTTGCTATTTCAGGCGACAATGCAAACAGCAGAACACCGGACGTTGGTTTATCGAGTCGGTGCAGTGGATAAACACGCTGCCCGATTAGGTCTCGCACCATCTGCAGGGCAAAACGGGTTTCATGCCGGTCAATCATTGAGCGGTGAACCAATAATCCGGAAGGCTTATTAACGGCAATGAGAGAATCATCATGAAATAGGATGGGTAATGCTGTGTTTACGACTGTCATTGGATCAATTAAAAGGTAGAACGGTAAATGTTTTTTTAGGATATTACAAAAAATCAAGGATACAGGTGCATATCTCACTGTCATAAAAGCAGTCAATTTGACTATGGCCAGACTTGAAAGAGTTGTGAGTGGTCGTGTACTCACCCCTTATGGTCTTTGTTCAACGTTCTGCCTGAAAAAGTGTATATGCAGGTATTGTGTTTTTAACGTACTTCAGTGTTTAGACAGACACTTTCTCGCTGTATGTGCTGATGGCACTAACACATACTGACTGGTGTAATCTGAGTTATGGAAGGTGACATGATGAGTGCCGGACTTTTCACGGTTCCTGTGTCTTTGACTTCTCGGTGTTGAACAAACGCATCGGGTATAAGGGAATTTAAATGAATATGAGTGTTATAATTGCGTCCCCCATCCTTTGGAGCACGGTGGCAGACACTATCGTAACTCGCTGTAATATCAACATAGCGAAAGTCTCGTTGTATTACCTGGTCTGGTAGTTCGCATACTTTAGAGTTGTTGGTGGATCAGAAGTCGGAGGCTGGGGTGGATGATTCGGTGCAATGACAACATTATCCATCACTTTTTGTGATTTTTATGTATCTGCTGTTTGAGTAAGATAATTTTATTTCTCTATCTCATGATCTTAAGGTTCTCGATGTCATGTTAGTTGTTGCTGTAGTTTTTAATTTGAAAAATAACCATTTTCAATGGTGTACTAAAGGGAGAATGTTATTTTTAAGTGTGACAGAAAATATGAAAAAATAGAGGGACAGGTAATGAGTTAAGTTTAAAGTATATCTCCCGGTGTCCTATTTCTAGGTAAACTAATTATAAAAAGGAAGCCCTTTATTATGAGTTTCCTGGAGTACTTTCATAACTCTCAGGTTTTAATGTGTTTTTAGATATCAGCACTGACCGGATAGTCAATGCTGATGTTTTTTGTTACCGGCTACGGATTCTTGTACGCGTCAGGTATGCTATTACCATATCCGGCATCTTTGATCTCTTGTATGACCTCTTGGTGTTTCGCGAGTGCGTCTGGCCTGAATTGAGCCCAGGACATAAATGCTTCAATTGAAACTGTTCTACCTTGTATACAATAGCCGATTGTTCCCCCCCAATTAGCCCACTCAAAATCCTGACAGCCTCCTGGCCAGCCTTCTCCAGTACTGACATAGTAACCTTGTAATTGGTTTACATATGGCTGGCCTGGTGGTGATGCCACGTAAGGTGTAGGTGTAACTGAACTGAGAAATGAGGATGTATCTACAGGGCCTGCAGGAGCTCCAGTTGGTGTAGCTGAAGGTGTGGGGGTAGCTGGGGGTGAAGGCGTTCGCACAGGTGGCGTTTGACCTTTATTTGTTTCAGCTAGTTCCACTAATTTCTTTTGTGTTTCCCATGTTTCAATTGATTCGTCCAGGTTATTCCTGCAGGCACCTGGGAAGTAGTTGTATGCTTTTAACTGGTCCTCTTCGCTGGGCATGGCATAGTCCAGTCCTAATTCTTTCCATACTTCCAGAGCATCAGGGTGGGCAGGAATACAGCGCCATTTGACTATATTGCTGTTAGAGCTTAAGGCGTCAGCAAATAATAAAAGACTTGCATTGCTAAGACCTTCATCAAATCTTACGTAGACATGACCGCCGCCAAGAAATACATGATCAACATGCATCTGTTCTGGGTAATGAACATATCCGTCACCATTATCATCATCAATGCCTAAATCGCCAAAGGTGGTTGGCCAGCTGCCTGCACTGCTGAAGTATTCCATGGATTGCTGCTTGAATCCGCCAGCCAAAGCAAGACCTTCAGTGATTTTGGCTCGTGCGACATAATTTTGATAGGCGGGAATGGCAACAGCCGACAGCAATCCGATAATGGCGACCACAATCATTAATTCAATGAGTGTGAATCCTTTTTGAATGTTACTTTTCATGCCCCTGTCCCACAAATAATGGTGTTATTAATTAATGCTAGTGGTTTTTGAAGGGAGGAACTCTGTAGCTTTGTGCTTTGTTATGTCTATTGTTAATCAAATTTTATGTATTTATTAAAAAATAATCTTATATGGTTGGGGTGGGATTATTTTAGTCGAAAAAGGTCGGGTATCTGCGCTCACACCGTATTGACCGTATTTTCCCTACGCGACAGACTTGCGTCCGCTCAAGTTCGAGCGGATATTCCGGAATATTTCATGCAAAGTGTGACAGACTGGCACCTGGTTCGACTGTTTCGTGAACGCGTCAGCCAATACCGTGACAGAATTGCCATCAAATACCAACAAGGACGGTCCTGGAAAACCATAACCTGGCAGCAATTTGGCCTTCGTGTTGATGAGCTGGCCTGTGCCTTGTTGCGGGAAGGGGTGGATGTTCAGGATAAAGTGGCGATATTTGCCCGTAATATGCCCGAGTGGACGATGTCTGATCTGGCTATCCTGTCCTGTAGGGCGGTGACGGTACCGATTTATCCGACCAGCACAACCGGTCAGGCCCAATATATCATTAATGATGCCGAGGCCAGGATTCTCTTTGTGGGCGAGCAGGAGCAGTTTGACAAGGCCGTATCACTTCTCTCTGGTGAGACGTCATTGAAAAAAATTGTCGTGCTGGATCCTGGTGTGGCTATTGATGGCTGTCCGCAGGCCATTTACCTGAAGGACTTTGTCGGGAGTGCAACAACGGTCGCCTTCCGTGATCTGCTGACGGAGCGTGTTGAAACCTGTGATATGGATGACTTGGTCACCCTGATTTACACCTCGGGAACGACAGGTGAACCCAAGGGCGTGATGCTGGATTACCGGAATTTTGGCACAGCCCTGCGCCTGCATGATCAGCGGTTATTGCTGACAGATGCTGATATTTCACTCTGCTTCCTGCCCCTTAGTCATGTATTTGAAAGAGCATGGACGTTTTACGTCATGTATCGGGGCGCTACCAATGCCTATATCCGAGATCCTGCGGCTGTCAGGGAGGCGTTGACAGCGGTGCGTCCAACCGTTATGTGTGCGGTACCGCGTTTCTACGAGAAAATCCATTCGGCGATTCTGGCTCGTGTTGATCAGGCTACGCCCTTCAGAAAGCGCCTGTTCAAGTGGGCACTGGCCATAGGGGAACGCTATTTTGTGCGTCGGCAGTCTGGACAGTGGGTGACACCGGGGCTTCGCTTATCGCATGTGATTGCTGACAAACTGGTATTCCAGAAATTACGGACCCTTGTTGGTGCACGGGTGCGCTTCTTCCCTTGCGCGGGCGCCAGGTTAGCAGACGACATTAACCTGTTTTTCCAGGTGATTGGTCTGAATATCAAATACGGCTATGGTTTGACTGAAACAACGGCCACTGTCAGTTGTTATGACGATGCTATTGAGTTGGGCTCAATCGGTAAACCATTGCCTGAAATTGAAATCAGAATCGGCGTTGATAATGAAATCCAGGTGCGCGGTGGTACCGTGATGAGGGGGTATTACCGTAAACCTGAAGCAACCAATGAAGCGTTTATCGATGGCTGGTTCCGCACGGGGGATGCCGGGTATATTGATGATCAGGGCAACCTGGTTATGACTGAGCGCATTAAGGAACTGATGAAAACATCCGGTGGCAAGTATGTTGCACCACAGGTGATTGAAGGGGCAATTGTTCGTGATCACTTTGTTGAGCAGGTCGCGATTATTGCCGATGCAAGGAAATTTGTATCTGCGTTGATCGTGCCGGCTTATGAAGCTCTGGAAGAGTACGCGCGATCCATGGGTTTGAAGTTCGAGTCGCGGATGGATCTGCTTCGGCACCAGTCAATTCAGGATCTGTTTCACCAGCGTCTGGAAAGCCTTCAGAAGGAACTGGCACGTTTTGAGAAAGTGAAGAAATTTACGCTGTTACCGCGGGAGTTCTCGCTGGATCTTGGTGAAATGACGCCCACGCTGAAGCTGAGAAGAAAAGTGATCATGCAACGCTTTGGCAAAGAAATCGAGGCAATGTATACCTGATCAGGTTTCGTTGCCTAAATAAAAAGGCCTGATGAGTGAATCATCAGGCCTTGTTTGTTGCTACAACGTATAAATTACAGATTTTCTTCCGCGAAGGCGGCCAGCGCAGAACGAGGAACGCCTTCCAGTTGCACCATTCCACCGAATTCAAAGTCCCGGAAGCGGCCTGTCAGGTAGGTTAGTCCAGAACTCGTAGGGCTTAGGTAAGGCGTATCAATCTGAGCCAGGTTACCCAGGCAGATCACCTTGGTGCCCATCCCTGCACGAGTGATGATGGTTTTCATCTGGTGCGGTGTCAGGTTCTGGCACTCATCAATGATGATCAGGCTCTCCTGAAAACTTCTGCCCCGTATGTAGTTCAGTGATTTGAAGTGAATAGGTACCTGGTTAAGGATGTAATCCACACTGCCATTGGTGTTTTCGTCATCCCGGTGCAGTGCCTCCATGTTATCGGTGATCGCACCTAACCAGGGTTCCATTTTTTCCTGCTCTGTACCCGGTAGATAACCGATATCTTCATCCAGCCCACGGGTGCTGCGGGTTGCGATGATGCGACGGTATTGCTTGGAGGCGACCGTCATTTCAATCGCCGCTGCGAGCGCAAGAATCGTCTTACCAGAACCGGCCGGGCCATTCAGGTTGACCAGCTGTATATCGGGATCAAGCAAGAGGTGCAGGGCCGTGGCCTGGTAGATGTCTAGTGGCTGTAATCCCCAGGCTTTCTGATTCATCAGGCTTTCCTCCGACAGATGTAATAGCCTGATTTTGTCGTCTGTTGCCTGGATTACCCGTCCAACAAAGCCTTGCTCATCAATGATGAATTCATTGATGGTGATCTCCTCCAGGATGCCGGTTCGGGGAAGAGTGTGGAAGGTACGACCGTTTGCCTGTTCCGTATCCACCTGGTCAATGTTATCCCAGAAACTGCCTTCCACTTCCAGGAAACCCTTGCTGAGCAGGTTGACGTCCGAGATCTGCTGGTCGTTATGGTAGTCCTCTGCAGGAATGCCGCAACCCCTGGCCTTGAGGCGCATGTTGATATCTTTGGTGACCAGTACAAATTCACCGTCAGGGCGTGCTTTCTGCAGTTGACAGATGTCGTTGATTATCTGGTTGTCATTGAGATTGTTGGAGAGGTGGGTGAGGTTATCTTTGGCGTGTTCCATCATGATAGACAGCGTACCCTGCGGCGGATCCTGCTCGCCTCGCGTGATGGGAACGCCACGGCCTATCTCATCCGGACTGGCATTACCGACGATCTTGTCAATCAATCGGATGGCTTGCCGACAGTCTGCCGCGATGGTTTGTTTGCTGTTCTTGAGGTGGTCCAGTTCCTCCAGGACGGTCATCGGGATGATGACGCGGTGTTCGTCGAAGTTAAGTAGGGCGTTTGGATCGTGTATGAGAACGTTGCTGTCCAGTATGTAGGTGGTGGTTTGAGGGGATGTGATCGATTCAAGCTTCACTGCTCGAGGCATATTAGCAGCTCCATTTCGATGGTTGGATCACCGGCCTGGCAACAGTCCATATTATCCAGACCTGTTTTCATTATGAGATAAAGATTCGCGAGCATGCAAGTGATGCTTATAATCTCTGGTAATAAGAAATAATCTGGTCTGGTCTGGATTTGTCGGAACGTTCTGGAGGGCCTGCTGGGGCTAGGATTCTGCGTTTTGAAAGGGGCACACAATTACCATAAAAGGTGTGCGTGCCCAGATTAGATATGCTGGAAAACTGGCGTTTGTTAACTTCAGTGGCTGAGCAATTCGTCAGGCGGCGATGTCATTTTGAGCTTGTCACCCAGTAATTCTTCCAGTGTGGGGATCAGGAATGCGTCATCTTCACAGGCAAAGCTGACCGAGATACCGGTAGCACCTGCCCGTCCGGTTCTGCCGATTCGGTGAACATAGTCTTCCGGGTCTTCCGGCAAGTTGTAGTTGATGACATGGGAGATGCCATCAACATGGATGCCGCGGCCCGCAACATCCGTTGCTACCAGTACCCGGATCTTGCCGTTCTTGAAATTCTCAAGCGTACGGATTCGCTTATTCTGGGGGATCTCGCCGGACAGCATGTCTGAATTGATACCGTCTTTTTTCAGTTTTTCTGTCAGTCGGCGCGTTTGATCCCGTCGATTAGTGAATACGATCACCCGATCCAGCTGCTGTCGGGTAATCATATTGTGAAGAATACGGTACTTCTCCTCAGTGGAAACAATGTAGACCTTTTGCTCTACGTTATCCGTTGCCACATGATCAGGCTCAATTTCAACCCGCACCGGATGCCAGGTCCATTGCTCCGCTAAACGCATCACATCGTCATTAAAGGTTGCGGAGAAAAGAAGCGTTTGTCGATCACCGGGGCGTGGTGTCGCACGAACGATACGGCGCACTTGGGGAATGAATCCCATGTCGAGCATGCGGTCAGCTTCATCCAGCACCAGTGTTTCCACCAGATCCAGGTAAACATCACGTTTCTCGTGGTAATCAAGCAGGCGTCCCGGTGTGGCGATCAGAATATCAACATAGTTTTCCTGGAGATGCTTGCGCTGCTTTTCATAGTCCATGCCGCCAACCACCATGACCACATGCAAGTCGGTATAGCGGGTTAACGCCTTGGCATCGTCACAGATCTGGATGGCCAGCTCACGGGTTGGTGCGACGACGACCGCGCGAGGCTCTCCTAGATAGCGTTCGGCGGGCGGGGGGGTTTCCAGTAATTGCTTGATAGTCGCAATCAGAAAGGCGGCTGTTTTACCGGTTCCTGTCTGTGCCTTGCCGATGGCATCCTGACCTTCCAGGGTTGAGCCCAGTACTTCTGCCTGGATGGGGGTGCAGTATTTGAATCCCTGCGCCTGGATGGCCCGCATGAGCGGAGCAGGCAGATTGAAGTCGTGAAAACGGGTTTTGCCTTTTTCGGCGGGCACTTCAAACTGGCTGATATCCCATGGCGTCATAGCCGGTTTCGGATTGTTACGTTGCCTGTGATGCCGGGACTGCGGCTTTTTACCGGGTTTGCCACTACGGTTGCCTTGGCGTCCTGGCTGCTTGGCTTGCCGGGGCGCAGTGCTGGCAGGTTGCTCTTTCGCCGCCGGCGATTTTTTGCGAAAAATGTTCAGGAAACCACTCAAAGCTGCTGTCTTTCCTTGCACGGCCTGCTGGTGCTAGCAAGCAGGGGATCAATAAATCAGAATGGCTGGATCATGCACTCCTCTGAGGAGGCGGTGTCAGCCCTAGTTACATAATGGATGAAATAGTACAGCCTTGTCGTGATATTGCCTAGTTGAACCGACAGTTATGTCATGGACTTTAGTGCCTCCCATTCTAGAATTGGTCGAGGTGACGACATCCCGGAAATCTGTTGCATGGGGTAAAGGCATGGTTAACAGTCTTTTATGGGTGGCACAGGCGGAACAGAAGTTATTGGCTGAATTGTCTGGGCAGACACCATTGCTGAAACTTGATGCCCTCTGTCCTGGTGGGCAGAAGCTTTATCTTAAGGATGAGTCCTGTAATCCAGTAGGCAGCTGGCGCCAGCGGGTCGCGCGCGTGCTCTTTCTCCAGGCGCTGAGCCAGCGGCAGTTGGAGGTTGATAAGCCGGTTATCAGTAATTCACCACCCGCGATGGCTATCGCGGAAGCGTGGTATGCACAAATGTTAGGCTTGCCGTATGTTGCTGTTATTCCTGACCATTGTCCCTTGAAGGAATCCATGCAGATTGAGTTCTGCAGTGGTATTTGCCATAGGGTGGCGCCGGATCGTATGCAGGATGCTACAAAAGAAGTTGCATCCGAGTTAACCGGTGTGCAGTTTAATAACTTGACCTCTGATGCCAGTCTTTTAAGAACAGCCGCAGAACCGTTGGTACGTGAAGTGAAGGAGCAGCTCACACAGTATGAATCCGCGTTTTCAGGAGTGACTTTTCTGATTGGCGCATCGGAACAAGAGCTTAATAAAGCATTGAACGTATTACAGTCTGAGTTACGTTGTAACAAGGCACTGTGTGTCATGGTGGCAGGGATGGATTATCAGCAGCGGGATATTAATTTGCAGCACTTAGACGAGGCGGTGTCTGAAATCTCACCGGCAGCCTCTCAGGCCGGTGTAGAGTGGCTGAACGATTTGACGGGGCGTCGCTTTTCACTGGAAACCGGCGCTGCCTATGTGGTGATCATGGAAGGAGAGATCCCGTTGGACTCTGCTGATTGCCTGGTGATCATCGCGGAAAGCGCGGGCTGCCATGAGTCAGACCAGCTGCTGACACGAACCAAACGCGAATGGTTGCGCTATCGCGAATCATTCCAGCTTGAACGGTGGATGGACAAACTGAACCATCCACCCGGTAAGCCAGAAACAGACTGATCAGAAGTGTTGCTTCATGAATGTGAAACCGGTGCGACTCTTACGTGTTACCTTTTCCACCTTATGGCGCCGATCGATTTCATCTTCTTCGGTGTCTCCAAGGCAGGGATCTAGCTGCCGCTCAATTACCGGCGTAACAACGACATACATACCACAGAAAACATGTCGACTTGTGGGAATGCTGCCCATGGCAGGGCAGAAGCTCAAATACTGCGATTGGCCCATGGTAATGGGCGATAGAGTTAAATCACTCATGAGATATACCTCCTGTCTCAGAACCGATATCAAGCGCTCCAAATACCCTTGAATAAGTCTGGAATTCCGGTTTCTCATAAATTTTGACTGTCTAGCGCCCTCAGGGTTCCCAGTTTAGCAGTGATTACGCATTTGTCAGAAAATGGCCAGCCCGGTTTTCTGGCAGAACAGCTCCAGAGCCCGCATGCCTGCAAGCGAGTTCCCCTTGGGGCCCAAAGCAGGGCTCCAGACGCAGATACTCATCTGCTTGGGCACAATGGCCACAATACCCCCGCCAACGCCGCTTTTGCAGGGCAGGCCGACATGGAAGGCAAATTCACCCGCTTCATCATAGGTGCCGCAGGTCATCATCAGGGAGTTGATCCGGCGAGTCTGGTGGCTGGACAGGATCGGGCTGACACTGCCAGGCATCCGGCCGGCATTGGCCAGAAAGCGGAAGGAGCGCGCCAGATCCGTGCAGCTCATGGTCAGGGAGCACTGGTAGAAGTAAGTGGTCAGGATCTGCTCGGTATCGTTGGCGATATTATCAAAACTGCACAGATAGTTGATCAGCGCCCGGTTTCGATGGCCGTGTGCCAGCTCAGAGTGGAAAACTTCTTCATCGAAGGTGATTTCCGGGTTGCCGGCGCAGCTCCGTGCAAATTCCAGGATGACATTAACCGGATCGCTGGAGCGGCTGATAATGCTGTCAGTGATCACTAATGCGCCGGCATTGATAAACGGATTTCGAGGGATTCCATGCTCATATTCCAGCTGAGACAGGGAATTGAAGGCATTGCCCGAGGGCTCAACGCCGACCCGGCTCCACAGGTCGTCATCGCAAAGACGCATGGCCAGGGCGAGGTTAAGCACCTTGGAGATGCTCTGGATAGAGAAGGGTTTGAAAGCATCACCGGCAGCAAAATCTTCACCATCCATAGTGCTGATGGCAATGCCGAACTGACATGGGTCGACTTCAGCCAGTGCGGGAATGTAATCCGCTACTGTGCCTTCACCCAGTGTGGGGCGGATTTCTTCAATAATTTCTTCTAAGATTTTCTGATAATACATGGATGACAACGCAGCTATCCGTAACCGATTCTGATCAAAAGCGCGTTTTTATACCACTTTGGTTAAGTGGGTGCAAAAGCCGTGCTTGAATAGCCTGTCTTTCGCTGAAGTTGTTGAATGAGGTAGTAGATACTCTAAACTGGATAGTTTTTGTATTTGCTTTAGGTCAGTGGGTAAGTGTTTCCATGGGGGCTGTATTAATTGAGTATTTAAATGCTTATCAAGTACTTTTTTTATGCGGTCTGCATTTAAAAAATAATTCTTTTAGTATAATAATGCGAACGGGACTGCTAAAAAGATTAAATATCTAACATTTATAATGCTTGCTGATGACAAACAGTTTCGATAGAAGCACAAGTTTATTTTTGGTGGTGAAAATTGCTATGGTAGGGGGCAGTAGGTTTGCAGCCAGCTTCGCCATTCTTTGAAATCCGGATAATATTCAATCGCCACCCTATCCAATAGCGCTTCCATTTGCAGTCTATGCCAGGCTGATTCATCATAAATGTAATTTGGTTCACACGTTTGCATGAGTTTGCTAACGCCAATGCCAGAGAAAAAACGGAACAGAATATCTCGAAGTATGTAGAGTTCTTTGTGCTTTTTACTGCCAGCTTCTGATAATGGTTTAAGTTTATTTCTATGGCAATCTCTAAGGTAATAACTTAGGTCATTCAATAAATCCCATAGGCTTTGCTTAAGTGATGCCGGTTTTTTGTCTGTCGTGAGATCTTTTTTATTAAGGCCTATGGATGGCATTGCTTCGGTATCTGTTTCTTGAGTGAATAGAGAGTGCTCTTCCGTGTTAGAGAATTTAAAAAATAGTGGAGTGTTATCTACTATTTTACAGTCTTGATCGCATAACCATTCATTCAGCCACTCGTTGTTGATATCAAATCCTTCTGATGCAAAACTATATCTTAGCCAAAGTTTTATGAGTTCTTTAGATTTAATGTTTAGTCCTGATTGCTCTTCAGAAAACTCTAATGCTTGTAATATGGATCGTTTCACAACAAGATTCAAATAGGGGTCTTTCTTTGTAGCCTTCTTCAGGAGTTGGTCAAGGCTCTGATTTTTCGATGCATTCCTGATAGCATTATCAAAAATAGATATAGCTTTCCAGACCCAGCGAGACTTAAACCAGGAAGGTTGTTGAGTGGCAGCAATATCATCTTGAGTTAATCTATGAATCTTGCCATCCGCAAAGATTTTTATGAAAACATTGTTGATTCTTTCCTCGGAAAGAGGGAGTTGCTTGCCTATATGATGAGAAACCTTCATTTTTTTTAGAGGTTTGGTTTCATCTAGTGAGTCTGATGTCATTCCCTGGGTCCTTTCCACCGAGTGTTTTCCAGCCTTTTCTTTTGGTGCGGTATCACTGTGGCTGGGAGATAAGCTTTTCGATGAAGTGCTTGGTTTAGATGATTCCATATGCAATTCCCTGACTAAATGATAGTGATCGGATTCAAAAAAGAATACAGGTGATGTGTCAATGCTTTCCTAACTGAATGGCTGGGATTTGTGACAAATTTGCATTTGTCAGTCGTTGATATTGGTATGAAATAGTCTGGGATTCATTTTTAATGGACTTGTCTATTCGTAGCTTTTTTGAAGCAGTTGGTGTTCAGGCAATAGTGTAACTAACAATGCTATTAACATTAGGGAGATCTATATCATATATTGTTAAAACTGTGCGCCGTGTCGGGTAAAGCTAAAAAATATTGAATTTACAATGGTAAAGATAAGCAGCTTTTTCTGTTGAAGCTGCTTATCGTTTGATGTTGCTAGAATAAAGAGGTTGTTTAAATGCCTGCAACAATATCCTTGCTGAAGCTCTTCTCGCAATATTTGCACTTCATCTGCAGAGACTCTTTGGTCTGGCGCAGGGAGAAGTACGTCTGCACCGGCTCATTGTGGGTGATGCAGTTGGAGTTCGGGCATTCGAACACACCTTCAATAGATTCAGGAATGCTCATTTCGAACTTGTTCTGCACCTTGTACTCATCAATCACGTTGATGGTCGCGCCCGGTGCGAAGATGGCCAGTTCGTTGGCTTCCATTTCGTTGAACAGGCGGTTCTCAACCTTGATGATATCCTTCAGTCCCAGCTCCTTGCTGGGCAGGTTGAAGCCGACGGTGATGCGGACATTGGAATCCAGCAGCTGCAGCTGCTTGAGGATTTTGATGCCCTGACCGGCCGGAATATGGTCGATCACGGTGCCCTTGCGGATCGCTTCTACCTGGAGTTTATGCTTCTCAACCATGATGTCCTGCTCCTCAGATCGTTTCGTTCAGAACCAGCGCCAGCAGCGCTTCCCGGGCGTAGACACCGTTTTCCGCCTGCTGGAAGTAGTAGGCGTAAGGGGTGCTGTCCACGTCCACGCTGATCTCGTCGACGCGGGGCAGTGGGTGCAGAACACGCAGGTTGGGCTTGGCTTCAGTCAGTGTTTCGGCGCTGAGGATGTACTGGGAGGCAATCAGCTTGTACTCGGTCTCATCGAAACGCTCTTTTTGAACCCGGGTCATATAGATGATGTCCACGTCGTGGGCGATCTCTTCAATGCTCTGGGCGGTGCGCCAGGTGATACCTTTCTCGTCCAGCTCTTCCAGCAGGTAATCCGGCATGGCCAGGGCATCTGGGGCGATGAAGGTGAACTCGGCGTTGAAGTGGGTCATCGCCTGGGTCAGAGAGTGCACGGTACGACCGTATTTCAGGTCGCCGACGAAGGCGACCTTGAGGTCGTCCAGTCTGCCCTGGCATTCGTGGATACTGAACAGGTCCAGCAGGGTCTGGGTCGGGTGCTGGTTGGAGCCGTCACCACCGTTGATCACGGGTACGCTGGCGAACTCGGAGGCAACCCGGGCAGCACCTTCCTGCGGGTGGCGCATGACGAACGCGTCGGTGTAGGAAGAGATAACCTGGACGGAGTCAGCCAGCGTCTCACCTTTCTTGGCCAGCGAGGTGTTGCTGCCGTTGTCGAAACCAATGAAAGTGCCGCCCAGTCGCTGCACGGCGGTTTCGAAGGAGAGTCGGGTCCGGGTGGACGCCTCGAAGAAACAGCTGGCAATGACCTTGCCTTTCAGAAGATCCGGCCGGGGTTCCTTTTTGAGGCTTTCGGCGGTGGACACGATCAGTTCCAGCTCCTCACGGGTGAGCTCGGGGATGGAAACAATGTGTTTCTGGTAGAGAGGATTAGCCATGTTTCAGCGCACCTGTCCTTTTCCTGGGTGAAGTCTGAAAGCCGGCTGCCGATCAGGCAGGCGGTTTCCCTGTTGTGGTTCGAGCGTATTGCGGTCAAAAAAAAGCCCCTGAAATAAGGGGCTTTTTAAAATGAATAGCGATAAATGGGGAATAACAGAGCAGGGCTCAACACTGTGTGCCATTCGGTGTGCGTTTGTGCGTGCGGCGCAAATCATCACTGGCGGTTATCCCTGCTGCAAAACGATTCAGAAAACATGTCCGGCCAGAGGGCTTCGGACAAATTGTGCGGCATTATACGGATGGCCGGTTCTGGGTCAAGCCGATTTTCATATGTTGTGAGGCTGACGCCAGTCGAAGCATTCTGACAGTATTCCTATCAATGTATCCCGCTGACCGGCGGCTGACAAGGGCATTGCGTGGTTGTTGTGTTAGTTGCGCTTGCTTAGAGGTCAGTTTCCCGGACAGTATCAAGTCTGTCCGGGAGAAGCTGCATGATTAAGGATTGCTGACCGTTTGATGGTCGGGGTCAGAGGTAAAAAGTGCCTTGGTATCTTCGAGAATACCGTACAGACAGGGCAGTAGTACGAGCGTGATCAGCGTCGCAAACAGAATGCCGAAACCCAGCGAGATCGCCATTGGGATCATGAACCGTGCCTGACGTGAGGTTTCGAAGATCATGGGGGCCAGACCGCCAAAGGTCGTAATGGTGGTTAACATAATCGGCCGGAACCGGCGTACGCCTGCCTGCATGATGGCGTCATACCCGTTCAGCCCTTTCTGTCGCTGCTGGTTGGCATAATCAACCATGATCAGGCTGTCATTCACGACCACGCCGCACAAGGCAACAATGCCGAACAGGCTCACCATGCTCAGGGTATATCCCATCAACACGTGGCCAATGACGGCGCCGACGACACCAAACGGGATAACAGCCATAACAATAAAAGGCTGCGAATAGCTGCGGAACGGAATGGCGAGTAGCAGATAAAGCATCATAAGTGCCAGTGCCCCCCCCGTTATCATGCTTGAAAGACTCTCCCGCTCATCGGCCTGTCGTCCCTGCAGGCTGATATCCAGCCCCGGGTAGGCGGCCTGAAGTTCCGGAAAGACCGATTTTTCCAGCGCAGCAATCACCTGTGGTGTTTTGCCCAATGGTGTGACATCGGCTTTCACATCGACAGTCCGGCGACTGTTACGGCGGTTGATCGTTGAGGCGGACTCATCACGAATCACCTCTGCAACCTGGAACAGCGGCACATCATCACCGGCCGGGGTGCGGATCATAAGCTGCTCAAGGTCATACTCACTGATGCGCTGGTACTCCGGTAGCCGAACCATGACCCGTACTTCATTACTGCCTCGTTGCTGGCGGAAGGCCTGGGAGCCATAAAATGACGAGCGAACCTGGCTTGCCAGGTCTCGAGCCGTCAGTCCGAGGCTTCGTCCTTCGGGGCGAATCTTGAAACTGAGCTGGGGTTTGCCGCTGGCAAAGGTATTTTCAATGTCAGAAACCCCCTGGAATCGGGCCAGATCCTCAGCCAGTTGGTCACTGGCAGCTCTCAACATTGCGGTTTTACGATGACTCAATTCAACCGTCAGGGCAGAGCCGCCGCCAGGTCCGCGTCCGGTGGCTGAAAACGCCAACCCCTGGATACCGGGTATCGGGCCGACGGCTTCTCGCCAGAGTCGGGTGACATCTGTCGTGCTGACCGGGCGGATACCGTTTTCCTGCAGGTGCATGAACACCTTGACTTCATTGCTGTTTATCCGGGCTTCGATGCTGTGAAGCAGCGTGTCGCCACCGTTGTTTTCAGCCACTTCTCGGGCGGCGATCTCCAGTTGTTCACGGACAGCTTCGGCCTGACTGAGTGGGTTTCCATAGGGCAGGGTAGCCGTCGCCGTGGCACGGTCTGACTCGGTGCGGGGCATTAGCGTAAAACCCAGTCGTCCGCTGCCCATGTAGGCAATGGCAATCATGAGCAGGGCGATACCGATCGCCATGGTCAGATAACGATGGTGCATGATCTGCGAGATTGCAGGCTGGTAACGATGATGGATAAAGCCCTGCAGGCGACGATCCACGCTTTCCTGAAAGTGATCCAGGCGACGACCGAGCTGGCTTGCCGGGCGTTTTTTCATCCAGGCCAGGTGAGCCGGCAGAATGAACAGTGACTCGATCCATGAGATCAGGAAGACGCTGATCACCACGATGGGAATTACCATGAAGATCTTGCCCAGGAATCCGGGCAGAAACAGGATCGGCAGGAAGGCCACCACGTTGGTTAGGATGCTGAAGGTTAGTGGCACGGCGACCTGTCGGGTACCGATAATCGCAGCCTTGTGAAAATCCATGCCCTGCTGCATATTTTCATAGATGTTTTCGCCGGCGATGATGGCGTCATCCACCACGATGCCCAAGGCAATAATAAAGGCGAACATCGATACCATATTGATAGAGACATCCAGCCCCGGCAGGACAAGCAAGGCGCCCAGGAACGAGATCGGAATGCCCATGGTGACCCAGAAGGCCAGACGGAATTCCAGGAACAGTCCCAGTACGACCAGCACCAGCAGCAGACCCATAAAGGCATTTTTCAGCAGCAGGTCCATCCGTGCCCGGTAGATGTCGGAGTCATCATCGGCAACGACCAGGCTGATGCCCGGGGGCAGTTCTGCGGTAATAGCGGGCAGCGCATCATGCACTGCATCGGAGATACCAATAGGGGTCTGGTCACCGACACGGAACACCGTGATGGCAATCGACGGGTTACCGTTCCAGGTGTTGTAAACATCACTGTCCTCAAAGCCGTCTTTGACGGAGGCGACATCTCCCAGCGTCAGCAGGCCACCTTCAGCAGAGGTGACCAGGGGAATGCCGGCAAAATCCCGGGCCCAGTCCCGGCGCTCCTGAACCTGGAGGCTGATTTCGCCGCCTTCTGTTTTCAGGGTGCCACCGGACAAATCCAGCGCACTGTTGCGGATCGTATTGGCGACGTCTGACAGGGTTAGCTGATAACGGCGCAGGGTGTCACGGTTGATTTCCACCTGAACTTCGTAATTGCGCGCACCATCCAGTTCGGCCTGGGTAATGCCCGGGGATTGCAGCAATCGGTCACGAATGGTTTCCGCCTGCTCTCTCAGCGTGACTTCATTCACATTGCCGTGCAGGACAAGATCCAGCACGGCATGCTTTCTCCCCCCCAGGCTGACGACCGGCTTTTCGGCTTCTTCCGGGAATGTGCTGATCCGGCCCACAGCCTGCTCAATTTCCTGCAGGGTACGGTCGGGATTGGCGCCGTTCATCAGCTCCGCGGACACCATCGCACTGCCTTCGCTGGCCCGGGCGGTGATTTCCTCGATACCCTCGATACCACGAATTTCATTTTCAATCGCGAGAACGATCCCCTGCTCGACTTCTTCCGGCGTCGCACCGGAGTAAGCGACGCTGACATTGACGATGTCCAGGGTGAATTCCGGGAATACCTCCTTGCGGATCTGCATGGACAGCATCAGGCCGCCAATCAACAGGAACAGCATTAACAGGTTGGGCGTAACCCGGTTGTTGACCATCCAGGCGATAGGGCCACGGTTCAGGGATTGTCGGCTCATAGGGGCTGCTCCCCGACAGAGTGACCGGCGCCTGCCAGTGGTTGTGATGCCGCGTTTTTATTCCGTGTTCTCAAGGGAAGGCCGGGAACAGGGGCCGGCAGGGCAGAGGTGACAATGTGTTCGCCTGTCGTAATGCCATTGGCAATCAGCACCGTGTCCTGGCTAGTGAACAAGGGGGCTACTGTACGAACCTCGAGCGTGTTGTCATTGCTCATGAGCCAGACGGTATTGCCGTTATGCAGGTGTTCCCTGGGCAGTGCGACCACATTGGCGATGGTCGGACCCTGAATGTCAGCGCGCAGGTAGTCATTGACGCGAACGGTTGGCTGCTGGTGGTTTTCCGGTTTCAGCGCCAGCGGATCGGGAATCGCAATCAGGACCCGGGCCATGCGCGTACCTGCTTCCAGGCTGGGTGAAACCGACAGCACATAACCTTCCCTGAACTGGTTATCTGGCCAGGAGGGGCTGTAAACCTTGACGGGGGAGCCACTGACCGAATCACCGCCGGTCAGCCATTGCAATTGCTCGACGGGCACGCTGGCTTCCAGGCGGAATTCTGAAACATCCACCATCTCCAGCAGGGCTGTAGAGGTATTAACGAAGCTGCCCAGTTCGACGTTCAGGCTGACAACCTGGCCATCAAAAGGTGGTCTGATGGTTGTGCGTTCCAGAGAAAGATTGGCTTGTGCCAGATCTGCTTCTGCCAATGCCAGTGCAGCTTCGGCCGCCTGAAGCTGGGGTTGGCGCAACACCAGGCTCTCGTCGGCGGGCGACAGTTTACGTCCTGTCAGTTCATACTCCTGACGGGCGATGGCTTGCTGACCCTGTTCCAGTAATAGGTCGGCATTGGCCTTGGCAACATTGCTGGCCATGCGCTGCAGGGCGATGCGGTAATCACTGCCATCCAGACGTATGACGGTTTCATCGACGCTGACGGTGTAACCGGGCACCAGTGCTGGGCTGACCTGGATAATTTCACCACTGACCTGTGGGTACAGTGTCACCTGCCGTTTTGCGACTACCTGCCCCATGACTTCAATGACGGGGCGATGTTCAGCCTTTTCGACCCGCAGTGTATCGACCAGACGAGTATTATCCGCCGGTGCTGCCGTGCCTGCCCGTGGGGGGCTTTTGAGTAATAGGGCTGAGGCCGTGATGCCTGCCAGGATGACGACAACAGGCAGTGCCAGTTTGAACCAGCGTGCATTGGAAATCGGTAGGATGTTCATAGTCTTCATACCTCCTGACCTGCAGGCGGCTCGTGATGGTCATTCTTGCCCGGATGCCAGCCACCGGCTAATGCGCGGTGGAGTGCGATGCGGTATTCAATCAGCTGGCGCTGTGCTGTCAGGTGTTGACGCTGGAGATCCTGAAGGCTTTTCTGTGCCTGCAGGACATTGAGGTAATCCGTGGCCCCCTTGGCGTAACGCAGCTGAGTCAGGTCAAGGATCTGGGTGGCCAGGGTCACCTGCTGGGTCAACTGAGCCAGGTACGCCTGCTGGTGGTCTTCACGAACCAGGGCGTCTTCCACTTCACCGAGTGCTTCCAGCACGGTCTGGGTGTAGTTCTGAACAGATTCCTGCAAGGCATAAAGTGCCCGGTCAGCTTCCGCCTTCCGTTGTCCGCCATCAAACAGGGGGGCCGTGATGCCGCCCAGCAGGCTGGCTGCCCAGGTGTCAAACAGGTTATTCCAGTGGCCACTGGTTGTAGACAATGAGGCTGTCAGTGTCAGGCGCGGAAGGCGGTCTGCTCGGGCCACCACGACGCCCTGGCGCAGGGATTCGACCTCAAACCAGGCCTGGCGCAGATCTGGCCGGCGTTCGGTGAGTGTTGCGGGCAGGCCGGTATCCGGCAGGTCTGGTAGTGTCGGGAGTGCTGCAGCCTTCCAGTCCAGTGGGGCTGATGGCGCCTGGCCGGTCAGAATGTTGAGCTGGTGGAGCAGCACCTGCTGCTGTGCCCTGGCCTGGATGATATCTGCTTCAATAGCTTCCAGCTGAAGCTGTTGCTGCATGACATCCGTTGCGGGCGCACGGCCGGATTGATAGCGAAAATCTATCAATTTTAAAGTGTTAGCCAGATTCTCTCGTTGCTCAGCCAGCAGTGTGAGTTGATTAGCCTGTTCCTGCAGGGCATACCAGGTATTGGCCAGAGTCGCTGCCAGGGTCATGGTAGCGGCATCCAGTGATTCCCGGCTGGCCAGCCAGTCAAAGCGGGCACCTTCCCGGCTGGCCTGGTTTCTACCCCAGAAGTCGAGCTCATAGGCGGCTTCCAGGCCGAGACTGTAATCGGTGCTGTTCCCGAGGGTGATGCCATTGTCTGCCCGGGTTCTTCTCCCACTGCCAGAGGCGCCGATGTCTGGAAACAGGGAGGCGCCGGCTTTTCTGGCCTGGGCTTCCGCTTGGTTCAGACGCTCACGGGCAGCCTGCAGGGAGTAGTTTCGGGTAAATGTCTGTTGCATCAGTGCCTGAAGCTGGGGATCTTCGAAGTCTAGCCACCAGTCATTGTCCAGCTTGGCGGTGCCTTGTGCGCTGAAATGCTCGGGCAGTGGCAAATCTGGCGCGGCGTCTGGCGGCGTAAGCGCACAGGCTGTTAGAAGCAGACAGAAAGCCGCAGTGCCCAGCGTTGGCAGGATGGTCCGTGGTCGTTGAAGCATAGGTTGTTGTGGTGTGTCCCGGATACAGCTTTTTGGAATATGGACAGAGTGTCTCAGAAGAAGTTCTAAAAAGATTGCCGTTATTTTTACTTTTTGTAACGAAGTTTTACAAGTTTTTTTGTAAATGATTCTCAATAACTTGGCATGTGTTGATCTTTCTCAATATCGTTCAGCGTGGCTTCTAGACTTTAGTAGAAGGATTTTACGAAAGTCTGATTGAGCACAAAGGCTGGCATGGGACAATGGTTGTGCAGTGAAAAAGGATTGCACAACAAATAAAAGTAAAAGGAGTTTTTTATGTCCAGTAGGCCCATCGTTTCCAATCTCCCTAAAGTGGAGTGGAAACCTAAATCATCAGCCAGTCCGGAAACGGATAAAGGAAGTCAAGGGACAGCCTTCAAATCACGTACGAAGCGGACCGTTGCTGTTGTCAATACGCCCTATGTTTCCCTAAAACAACAGTATTCTACAACTATGGCCAATCAGCACAAGGTGGCCGATAAGCTTGCAAAAGGTGCTGAGAAGCCTGAATGGATGCAAGAGCTGGCAAAAAAGAATCGGGAAAATAGAACAGCCAAGCAATCCGCAACTGCACAGCAGACGCCAGTTGAAACCAATACGCAAAAAGTGAAAAAGAATCAGCTGAATAAACCCAAGGTTGGGAAGGCAGGTTCCGCAGACAAATCTAATACCTCTCATTCTATGGCCACTGATACTGCGCCTCAGTGGAAAAAAGACTTGGCCGAACGCATCAGGCAAAAAAAGACGGGCAATCAATCCGGAACGGCAGAGCTGGATGTAAACAATAAAAAGCCACAGGCATTAGCTGGAAAGCCCAAGTCAGGTGAGATGGTTGCGCCTGTGCAAACGGGCAATAGTACAAATGCTTCTCTGACATCCGCGGGTACGACAGGGGAAGCACCTCCGCCACCTCCGCCACCTCCGCCACCACTAATGGGTATGGCCTCAGTTCCCAAGGCGGGTAAAAGTAAGCCAACCTCAATTAGTGAAGGATTGAATAACTTAAGAAAAGCGGCAACGCCACCTGAAGTCGCTCAATCTCAACCGTCAGATCAGGTTGCTCTCTCTCTTGATGAAACGATAAAAGCTGCTCACAAATTGAGAGATGAAAAAAACATTCCATATGTCACTGCTGAGACATTGATTAACAATGGCTTTGATGTGACGGGGGACGATCTTGATAAGCGCCTGGATGAACAAATTACGCTGCTGGCAGAGCGTTATTATACTGAACCGCTGGCAGATGCTATGCGCTCCCAGATTCTGAAAGCGATCAAAAAATCGGGAAGTTCTCATGAGATGCTTTTTTTGCACCATGTTCAGACAACTCTGGATCGTCAATATCAGAAGAACGGCCGTGGCAAGGCGTCAGAATATATTAAGCAACCACCACGCTTGTCGAGCTTTAGGGATTTCGAGGCATTAAATAAATGTTCTGGTTATGAGCACTATGATAAGCAAGCATTTATTGATGATTACATTGCTTCCCTGATGAAACCTGTCATGGAAACAATTTTGAGGCCAAAAAGCGGCGCGAATTCGTCGGAAGCCCTTGGTCTCAGAACAATTCAGGAGCGGTATAAAGACGCTTGTTTGGGTTTGAACTGCATTCCTGTGGATCAAACAGCATTTGCTGCTTATTTTTCAGGTGCCAAGGAAAGCACATTCGTTGACATGATGAAGGCGCAGAGTCTTGACCCTACACTGATCACACCGGGCGAGTATCATGATATCGATACTTATATAGGTGTACTTAAAGGCACCTTTGAAATTCGTGATGCGGATGACAGGCGTATTGAGCATGCGGTTGGTCTACTGGAAACCCGATTGCTGGATGGTGATGAACGCGCGCTGGCTATGCTGGAACGACTGGTCATGGCCAGGGAAGGCCATAAGCCTGTACAGGTGCAGCCGTCTCAAGAAAGTCGTCTTTCTGATGGCAAGACCGCTTCAGTGGCAACACCGACATCACCTGCTCAGTCTTCTGGTGGTAGTGATGCCGATTTCATCAGAGATCAGATCGGTTTATTTATTAAGGGCGATCTCAAGGTTGGTGATATTCAACGCTGGTTGCAGGAGCATGACTTATTAACGCTCCGCTATCTGCAGGCGAATGTTCGAGAGTTTGTCGATAAGCCTTTTTCTGGGAAAATGAATTCAGAGCAGCGCAGACAGCTTATGAATGCATTAACGGCAGCGATTAACGCTTCCAATAAACCATCGTCAGCTATTGATGGCAGGTATCCAGATGCAGGGACAGTGCAAGAAGGTTAATAGGTACATAGGAAAACAAAACCGGCTGTAGCCGGTTTTGTTTTTTCTGCTTATTGTATGTGGCCAGTAACAGGGGGGGATGGATCGAAAGCCTGGTTACTTGCTATGCGATTCTGTAGGGGAATTGTTGTGCGTCAGAATTGTAAAAAAGTGGTAAACATCCGTCTTTTGTCTCAATGGGTAAGATTAAGCTGAATTTTTTTGTTTTTGCAGCATTGCCAATGGCATAGGCAATTCAACGGTGATATCCCCAGCAGGTCGGCAGCAGCAGGGCAGAATTTTACCCTCGGGTACAAAGGCGATAGGTTCTTCCAGGTACTCAACACTCCCTTCGATCAGGTCAATCTGACAGCAACCACAAAACCCCTGACGACACTGGTATTCCATTTCAAGGTTCTGGTGTTCCAGCGCTTCAAGCAGGGTATGTTCGGAACGGGGGATGAAGCTGTAACCGTCGACGATTTTAACGATGTTGGCCATCGTACCTTTCCCTTGCTGTCGCCCGGTGTCGGGGCGGGTGAAAAAAAAGCGCCCGGGTGGGCGCTGTCAGCAGGTTACAACGAGAAATCGCTAAAGTCTTCAGACTGCAGGTCGCTGTCGATCTGGCCCACCAGGTAGGAGCTGACTTCAACTTCCTGGGGAGCCACCTGAACGTTATCGCTGTTCAGCCAGCTGTTCATCCAGGGCAGTGGATTTTGTTGGACGCTGAACGGGGCGTCAAAGCCGATGGCCTGCATCCGCTGATTGGTGATGTACTCGACGTACTGGCAGAGAATATCCTTGTTCAGGCCGATCATGGAGCCGTCCTTGAACAGGTAGTCCGCCCATTCTTTTTCCTGTTCGGCGCCGGCGATGAAGATTTCGCGGGCTTCTTCGCGCAGTTCCTTGGCAATCTCGGCCATTTCCGGATCATCTTTCCCGTCAGCCATCAGCTGCAGGATATGCTGGGTGCCGGTGAGGTGCAGGGCTTCATCCCGGGCAATCAGTTTGATGATCTTGGCGTTACCTTCCATGGTGGCGCGCTCAGCAAAGGCGAAGCTGCAGGCAAAGCTGACGTAGAAGCGGATGGCTTCCAGTACGTTAACGGACATCAGTGTCAGGTACAGCTTGCACTTGATGTCGCGGACAGAGACGTTGATCGTCTGTCCATTCACTGTGTGGGAACCTTCACCCAGGGTGTGATACCAGTGGCAGGCTTCGATCAGTTCGTCATAGTAACGGGTGATCGCCGTGGCGCGCTTAGTGATGGCTTCGTTGGAGACGATGTCATCAAAGACCTCTGACGGGTTGGGCACCACGTTCCGCATGATATGGGTGTAGGAGCGGGAGTGAATCGTCTCGCTGAAGGCCCAGGTTTCAATCCAGGTTTCCAGTTCTGGCAGGGATACCAGCGGCAGCAGCGCCACATTGGGAGAGCGGCCCTGGACGGAGTCCAGCAGGGTCTGGTATTTCAGGTTGCTGAGGAAGATGTGCTTTTCGTGTTCCGGCAGGCCGTTGAAATCACTGCGGTCGTTGGAGAGGTCCACTTCCTCCGGACGCCAGAAGAACGACAGTTGCTTTTCGATCAGTTTCTCGAAAATGCTGTAGCGCTGGACGTCGTAGCGTGACACGTTCACGTTGCGGCCGAAAAACATGGGCTCGCGGGTGGCGTCGAACTGTTCCTGGTTGAAGGTTGTATATGCCATAGTCGGTCGGGTTGTCCTCAGCGGCAGGCCGCCTGAAGTCAGTTGTCTTGTCGGTCAGTGGCTGTCGCCTTGCGGGCGACAGCCGTTGTTTTTATTACGGTTCGATCATCAGATCTTGCAGGCGCCGCCTGCACAGCCGTCGTCGTCTTCCTTGTGATTCTCGTCACTCGCACCGTCACGGGTGTTGTGATAGTACAGGGTTTTGACGCCGAGTTTATAGGCTGTCAGCAGATCTTTTAGCAGCAGTTTCATCGGGACTTTGCCTCCTTCGAAACGGCTGGGATCGTAGTTGGTATTGGCAGAGATGGTCTGGTCGATGAACTTCTGCATGATGGCGACCAGCTGCAGGTAACCGTCGTTGCCGTTGATATCCCAGAGCAGCTCGTAGTTATCACGCAGGCGTTCGTATTCCGGCACCACCTGTTTAAGGATGCCGTCTTTGCTGGCCTTGACGCTGACGAACCCGCGAGGTGGTTCAATGCCGTTGGTGGCATTGGAAATCTGGGATGAGGTTTCGGATGGCATCAGTGCGGTCAGCGTGGAGTTGCGCAGGCCATGAGCCTTGATGGATTCACGCAGGGCTTCCCAGTCGCAGTGCAGGGCTTCATCGCAAATGCCGTTGACGTCATCTTTATAGGTATCGATAGGCAGGATACCCTGGCTGTAAGTGGTTTCATTGAATTTCGGGCAGGCACCCTGTTCCTGAGCCAGACGGTTTGAGGCTTTCAGCAGGTAGTACTGAATGGCTTCGAAGGTCTTATGGGTCAGGCCGTTGGCGGAACCGTCGGAGTAGCGGACACCGTGCTTGGCCAGGTAGTAGGCATAGTTGATGACGCCGACACCCAGGGGTCTGCGACCCATGGTGGAAGTCCGTGCGGCTTCTACCGGGTAGTCCTGGTAATCCAGTAGACTGTCCAGGGCGCGAACGATCAGGTCAGCCAGGTCTTCCAGCTCATCCAGGTTATCCACTTTGCCCAAGTTAAAGGCGGCGAGGGTGCAAAGCGCTATTTCGCCGTCCGGATCGTTGATATCTTTCAGCGGCTTGGTCGGCAGGGCGATTTCCAGGCAGAGGTTGCTCTGGCGGACTGGCGCCACGGCCGGATTGAATGGGCTGTGCGTGTTGCAGTGATCGACATTCTGCAGATAGATGCGACCAGTACCCGCACGCTCCTGGGCGAACAGGGAGAAGAGCTCCATGGCCTTCAGGGTCTTTTTGCGGATCGACGGATCCTGCTCGTACTGGACGTACAGGGCTTCGAATTTTTCCTGATCAGCAAAAAAGGCATCGTAGAGTCCGGGGACATCGCTGGGTGAGAACAGCGTGATGTTGCCGCCCTGGATCAGGCGTTGATACATCAGACGGTTCATCTGGACGCCGTAGTCAATGTGGCGAACCCGGTTCTCTTCCACGCCGCGGTTGTTTTTCAGAACCAGCAGGTTTTCCACTTCGTAGTGCCAGAGCGGGTAGAACAGGGTAGCTGCGCCACCGCGCACACCGCCTTGGGAGCAGGACTTCACGGCAGTCTGGAAATACTTGTAGAACGGAATGCAGCCGGTATGGAACGCTTCACCGCCACGGATCGGGCTGCCGATAGCGCGGATATTGCCGGCATTAATGCCGATACCAGCACGCTGGCTGACGTATTTCACAATGGCGCTGGCGGTGGCGTTGATGGAATCCAGCGAATCACCGCATTCAATCAGGACACAGGAGCTGAACTGGCGAGTCGGGGTCCGCACGCCGGACATGATTGGGGTCGGCAGCGACAACTTGAAAGTGGACACCGCGTCATAAAAACGCTGGATATAATCCATCCGGGTGTCTTTCGGGTAGCCGGAGAACAGACAGGCGCCGATCAGCATATAAAGGAACTGCGGGCTCTCAAAGTATTCGCCGGTGACCCGGTTCTGCACCAGGTACTTGCCTTCGAGCTGCTTGACGGCGGCATAGCTGAAATCCATGTCGCGGTTGTGGTCCAGGAAGCTGTCCATGGCGTCGAACTCTTCCCGGGTGTAATCCAGCAGCAACTGGTTGTCGTATTTTTTCAGTTCCACCAGGCGGACGACGTGATCATAGAGCGCCGGCGGCTCAAACTGACCGAAGGCCTTCTTGCGGAGGTGGAAAATGGCCAGACGGGCGGCCAGGTACTGGTAATCAGGGGTTTCCCGGGAGATCAGGTCAGCGGCGGATTTGATCAGGGTCTCGTGGATATCGACCGTCTGGATGCCATCGTAGAACTGAATATGGGATTTCAGCTCGACCTGGGAGACGGAGACATTGTCCAGCCCGTCGGCAGCCCAGGCGATAACGCGGTGAATTTTGTCGAGGTCCAGCCGGTCCTTTTGTCCGTTACGCTTGGTGACCTGAAGATTTTTGTTCATGAAGCCCTGTACCTGTGATCACTATATGTTGTGGTGCCTGAAATAAGGTGGTAAGCAAACTTAATGCCTGTTGGCAGTCCGTATGCGGGCACCGGCGACCGGTTGTGTGCTGTTTCGATGGCGCAAGAATGCCGCACTGACTGCCGGGTAAACCGCCGGCGGGTCAGTGGTTATTGGTTCATTCATGGAACCCCTCCCTGGTTTTTGACACACTGCGCAAGACCCTGTTGCTCTACTTATTCGTGGTCCGGTGTCATCCTTGCCGACCTGAGGCCGATTTGCAGGATCTACAACATATTGGGTAATTAAAACGTATAAACACAAGATAAAGCGGTATGGCCAGATTTTCAAGTTGGGGCATACCCGGGAGGACTGTGCATAAGGTGTGAGTAATTGCAAAAGGGTTAGTGGTCGCACACGCAAGAATTTCGATTCCAGCGATGCTCGTGAAGGGTTGAGCCAGTGTACAACCTCGGCCTTCGGGCGCTCTATATTTTTTTTTAATTAACGTTTATTCAGGGATAGATTTTTTCTTTAATTCAGGTTTCAGGCGGCTTCACTATATCTTGTGGTGGGTGTCAATGGTCTTTTGGGCGTTTTTGGGATATTTCGTTGTGACGGATGTGTTGCCTGATAGCAGGAAGCACGTTGGGAATGAATTGTTACAAAGGGTGACGAAGGCTGTTCTGGTTACAGATTGCAACAGTCATTATCATAAGGCATCGGTAAGCTATGCCTATCGTAATGCTGCAGGGGCAAAGACTGACGTGAAGCGTCAGTATTCTGTCATTGGACAGGCACCTGTTTCGCCGGTTTAGACCAACTGCTTGTGGAAACGAATGTGGAAAATGCCGACTCCGGACGCATTCTCATTGTTGAGGATGATGAGCGTCTTGCCGCTTTAACCAAGGAATACCTGGAAAACAACGGGATGTCTGCTGCTATCGAGGGCGATGGCGCCAAGGCAGTTGCCCGTATCCTGGAGGAGCAACCGGACCTGGTGGTGCTGGATCTGATGCTGCCGGGTGAGGATGGTGTCTCTATCTGTCGCCGGGTACGGCCAGAATACAGCGGCCCGATCCTGATGCTGACCGCCAGGACCGATGATCTTGATGAAGTGCTCGGGCTGGAAATGGGGGCGGATGACTATGTCGCCAAACCGGTGCGTCCGCGGGTGTTGCTGGCCCGGATTCGTGCCCTGATGCGCCGACGACTACCCGCTGTCGAGAAAACGGAAGAAACCGGTGTTATTCGGCTGACTTTCGGCAACCTGGTCGTGGACAGTGCCATGCGTGAAGCCTGGCTGGAAAACCAGAGCGTCGACCTTACCAGTGCTGAATTTGATCTGCTCTGGCTGCTTTGCTCCAATGCCGGGCGCGTATTGAGCCGGGAAGAGATCTTCGAAAAACTCCGTGGCATCGAATACGACGGCCAGGATCGCTCCATTGATGTGCGCGTTTCCCGTATCCGTCCCAAGATTGGTGATGATCCTATGCATCCCCGGTTGATTAAAACCGTCCGCTCCAAAGGCTATCTATTTGTCAAAACCGGTACGGACTGAGTCATCTTGTGAGCAGTATATTCCTTCGCATATATGGCGGCCTGCTGTTTACGCTGGTGTTGGTCGCTGTCCTGTCGGGTATGGCGCTGACAATTATTAATGGTGTCAGGCTACAGGATTACCGGGAAAGCACGGCTCAGGGCACGTTCGGGATGATGGCCTGGCAACTGGATCGGTTGGAGCCGACACAGTGGAACGCCAAGTTGATGGACTGGGGGCGGCGACTGGGGATTCCGCTGGAGGTAATGCCAGATGATCAGTCAGGTCTCAGTCAGCGTATGCTGGATCGATTGTCCGGTGGCCGCGCCATTGTGGAATCCAATAGTGATGATAGCTTTCTGGTGTTCTCCCGCATTAATCCGCAGACATTGCTTGTGGGCACAGTGACGGATCTGACCGAACAGTTGGCCTCGGGTAATGCGACATTGACCCGTAACTGGCTGCAGTCCTTCCCTGCCGCTGAGCGTGAACAGGTACTGTCAGAGCTGGGGCAGCGTCTTTTTAAGTATCCATTGACTTTGATGGAGCCGCCGGTTGTGGGCCTGGGACCTCGTCAGCTGGCGTTGCTGCGCACCGGTTATCCGTTGGTGATGTTTAATCCTAATGGACGCACCATGACCATGTATGTCGGTATGGAAGGCGATTCGCGTATTCTGCGGATGGGGCCGGTGGAGTTACTGGATCTTTACCCATTTCGGCTATTGGCCACCATTGGCCTGTTCATGCTGGCATCGATGAGTATTGCCATTTATGTTCTGGTGCGTGGGCTGGAGCGGCGGTTGCGCAAGATGGAAGAGGCGGCCACTCAAATATCCCGGGGTAACCTGGATGTCAGGGTTAAGATGCATGGCTCCGATTCTATTGGTCAGCTGGCGCTGGCTTTTAATGGTATGGCCAGTCATATCCAGCGGTTACTGAGTATTCAGAAAGAAATGATCCGCGGCGTGTCCCATGAGTTACGCACTCCGGTGGCGCGACTCCGTTTTGCCCTTGAAATGGTGGCTGATGCAGAAACACCGTCTGAACGGGAGCAGTATATCAATGGGATGGATCATGACATCGAAGAGCTGGATAAGCTCGTTGATGAGATTCTGACCTATGCCAATCTGGAACAGGGAACGCCGGTTATCCGCTATGAACGGGCTGATGTTGATCATATTGTGGCCCAGGTGGTTGAAGAGCATCGTCGTCTGCAAACCCGGATCACTATCGAACATGTGCCGTGCAAGGCGCTGGAGCACCGTCGTCGGATTGATGTGGATAAACGCTATATCCACCGGGCAATCCAGAATCTGGTCGGTAACGCTTGCCGCTATGCGGAATCGACAATCAGGGTGAGTTTCAGTGTCAGCCATGACAGCTGTCGTGTGGATGTTGAAGATGATGGCCCCGGCATTCCTGAAGAACAGCGCGACCGGGTGTTCACTGCATTTGCGCGACTGGATGACAGTCGTACCCGCGCCTCAGGCGGTTATGGATTGGGATTGTCAATTGTACGTCGTATCATGAACTGGCATAACGGTCAGGCCATGGTGGGCAAAAGTGAGTCGCTCGGCGGTGCGCGATTCAGCTTGGTCTGGCCCAGACGACAGGCATGATGTTTAGAAAAATCATTCTGTCGTCTGATGGTCAATTGTAAAGATACATTTGTTTACGCCACTGCTATGGCATATCGCATGCGTATTTGACATGATTGACAACGCAGCTTTGTCAGATTAGTCAAAACTGCAAGTGAGGTTGTAGTTGGAATTTTATTCCTGATTATTGTTCTTGTCTTAGGCCCACCGTTTGGTGGGTCTTTTTTTTAGCCTCTGATTGCTTCAGCTTCCGGCTGTGGTCGGCGAATCTGTGGCAGTGTCTTGAAACAAGTTGCTTTGGCTGTTTTAAGAAAATCTGCCATGAACGGCATATCCCGCTGCTCTTCCCGAATGGCCGCGTAAAGCGTGGACCACAAGCCTTTCTCGCCCAGTTTCAGTGCCTTTATGTACCTTTGCTCCAGGTATTCATGCATAGCCCAGTTGGGCAGTGCACAGACGCCCCGGTTGCTGACCACGAGCTGAACCATCATGACGGTCAATTCCGTGAGGCGAATGCTGGCAGGTTCGGCACTTGCCGGATCCAGGAATTGCCGGAAGATATCCAAACGTTGCCGTTCGACGGGGTAGGTGATCAGAACCTCTTGTGCCAACTGTTCAGGGCGTATGCAGGCTTGCCGGGCCAGGGGGTGGCGATTACTCACGGCCAGCAGCATTTCGTAGCGAAACAAGGGTTCGTAGTGGATGCCGGGTAGTTCGTCAGGGTCTGAGGTGACCACGAGATCAAGATCGCCGCGAGTCAGTGCCGGCAGGGGGGTGAAATTAAAGCCGCTGGCCAGATCCAGTTCGACTTCCGGCCAGTGGTCACGGAATTTGTCCAGTGTCGGCATTAGCCACTGGTAGCAACTGTGGCACTCAATCGCCATGTGCAGCCGACCCGACTGGCCGCCTGCTAGCCGTGCAAGATCCCGTTCCGTACTCCTAACCGTGGGAAGGATGTCATCTGCCAGTTGTAACAGCCTGAGACCTGCCGTGGTGAAGCGCAGTGGTCGGGTTTTGCGAATAAACAACGCCTGTCCCAATCGTGCTTCCAGATCCTTGATCTGGTGGGAAAGGGCTGACTGGGTCAGGTGCACCCGTTCAGCGGCTTCGACCAGGCTGCCGCACTCACGCAGGGCTTCCAGGGTTTTCAGGTGGCGGATTTCAAGCATGACTATTAGAAATTCTCATTGTTATGTTTAGAAATATGAGATTGATTCAATTTTAGCCGGCTTTCAGAATACGACTCAACCGGTCAGGAGTGACCAGATACACATAACAACCAGAAACCGATAGACGAGAGTGGGAGTTACAGGAATGGCGATTGCACATGTGCCCGGTTTTCCCCGGATTGGTGCGCAACGGGAATTAAAGCGTGCGGTAGAAGCCTATTGGGCTGGCAAGATAGATCAGGCTGAACTGATGGCGGCTGGCCAGGCCATGCGTGCCACAAACTGGCAGCAGCAACAGGCTGCAGGTCTTGATGTTGTGACCGTGGGTGACTTTGCGTGGTATGACCATGTGCTGAACCATTCCATGATGTTTGGCGTTATACCGGCACGTTTTGGTGATACGGATGCAGCGTCAACGTCTTCTCTGGATACCATGTTCCGTATGGCGCGGGGCCGGGCACCGAGTGGTCAGCCTGCGGCAGCCTGTGAAATGACCAAATGGTTCGATACCAACTATCACTACATAGTGCCTGAATTTACCGTTAATCAGACGTTCTCGCTGGATACGGATGCGTTGTTTGCAGAAATAGCCGAGGCACAGGCAGCGGGCTATAAGGTCAAGCCCGTCCTTGTCGGTCCTGTCACTTACCTTTGGTTAGGCAAGGAGAAAGGCGAGGCCTTTGACCGGTTAAGCCTGTTGCCGGATTTGTTGGCTGTGTACGCTGAATTGCTGCATCGCCTGCAGACGCTGGGTATTGAATGGGTTCAGATGGATGAACCGGCGCTGGTGCTGGATCTCCCGCCAGACTGGCAGCAAGCCTATGAATCTGCCTATAACCGGCTGCAGGGGGCGGGCTGCAAGACGTTACTGACCACCTATTTCGGGCATCTGGATGACAACCTGGGGCTGGCGGTTAACCTACCGGTGGATGGTCTGCATATTGATGTCGTTCGGGCACCTGAGCAACTGGGTGCGGTCCTTGATCGCCTGCCGGCCTATAAGGTTCTGTCGCTGGGCATAGTGAATGGTCGCAATGTCTGGCGTAATGACCTGCGGGCTTCTTTGACGTTATTGGAGCGTGCTTACCAGCGCGTTGGTGAACGGCTCTGGGTATCTGCCAGTTGTTCGTTGCTGCATAGCCCTGTTGATCTGGCTTTTGAAACAGCGCTGGATGCTGAAGTCAAAAACTGGCTGGCGTTCAGTGTGCAGAAGCTGCATGAGATTGCGGCCCTGGGGCGTCTGATAGGTGGCAATGGGCGTGAGAAAGATCAGTTGTTATTGGCCGCCAGCGATGCTGCACAGGCAGCGCGCGCAGGCGCCCAGCGTATCCATGACCGGCAGGTACAGCAGCGGGTCAGCCAGATAACGTCAGCCATGTGTGAGCGTCGTTCGCCCTATGATAAGCGCGCCAAGGCGCAGCATGATCGGTTCGGTTTGCCGCTGTATCCGACCACAACCATCGGCTCCTTTCCCCAGACAGCGGAAATTCGGATGAATCGTAACCGCTTCCGAAAGGGGGAGTTGGACGAAAGCGCTTATGTCCGTTTGATGGAGGAGGAAATCGCCTCCGTCATTGCACGGCAGGAGGCGTTGGGGCTGGATGTGCTGGTTCATGGTGAAGCTGAACGGAATGACATGGTCGAGTACTTTGGTGAGCAACTGGAAGGGTTTGCCTTTACCCGTAACGGCTGGGTGCAGAGTTATGGCTCTCGCTGTGTTAAACCGCCCATTATTGTCGGGGATATCTATCGAAACGGGCCAATGACCGTGGAATGGACGACATTTGCCCAATCATGCACCGAAAAACCTGTCAAAGGCATGCTGACCGGGCCGGTCACCATCCTGTGCTGGTCATTCCCTCGGGAAGATGTGCCGCGAGAAACGTCCTGTCGACAGCTGGCGCTGGCATTGCGTGATGAAGTGCTGGACCTGGAGCGTGCAGGCATCGGGATTATTCAGATTGATGAACCTGCTATCCGGGAAGGTTTGCCATTACGGCGTGCAGAATGGCAGTCCTATCTGGACTGGGCGGTGGATTGCTTCCGGATTGCTGCGTCCGGTGTGGATGACCATACGCAGATGCATACCCATATGTGCTACAGCGAGTTCAACGACATTATCGAAGCGATTGCGGCCATGGATGCGGATGTCATTACCATTGAGACCTCCCGTTCTGACATGGCGTTGCTGGATGTGTTTAAGGATTTTGCCTACCCCAATGAAATCGGGCCGGGTGTTTATGATATCCATTCACCGAATGTGCCCGATGCCGAGTGGATGCGGGAATTGCTGCATAAAGCAGAGGAGCGAATTCCAGCCCGGAGGTTATGGGTTAACCCGGACTGCGGCCTGAAAACACGGCAGTGGCCTGAGGTTGAGCAGGCTCTGGCACAGATGGTTACTGTTGCCCAGACCCTGCGTGAGGAGCATGAGGTGATAGAGGCAGTTTAAGGTTGTCACTGAAACCGGTCAGGAGGCCGGTTTCAGTGCGTCATAGGGCACGGTCTTATGACCTGCGAGGTATTGGCTTAAACGGTTTACCTGAGTTGCCGGCATTTCCATGCCGGTCTTGGTTCGACGCCAGAGAATATCGTCAGCTGTCACAGCCCATTCCTGTTCAACCAGGTAGTCGACTTCCTGGGCGTATAAATCATTGCCAAAGTGTTCCCCCAGGTCTTCCAGGCACTGGCTGTGCTTAAGCAGGTCTTTGCTGCGCGAACCATAGGTGCCAAGGTAGCGCAGACGCATTGATTCGGGTAACCAGGGATAGGTTTCAGCGAGTTCGCTGGTACAGGTTTCGATATCAGCGCATTCACCACCAGGCAGTGGTGATTCAGCCGTCCATGCAGGTTTCAGGTCAGGGAACCATGGCGACAGTTTCTTCAGTGCTGCCTCGGCTAATTTTCTGTAGGTGGTCAGCTTGCCGCCAAAGACGTTAAGCAGTGGTGCATTGCCGTTTTTATCGCTGACGGTCAGCGTATAGTCCCGTGTAATAGCGGATGGATCGCTGGATTCATCGTTACACAGCGGACGCACGCCGGAGAAGGTGTGAACAATGTTGTTTTTAGTCAATTGTTGACGGAAACTGTCGTTAACCAGTGTGAGTAGATACTGGATTTCATCTTCTGAAATGGCTGCTTTTTCAGGATCCCCTTCGTACTCCATATCCGTTGTACCAATGATGGAATACTTATCCTGCCAAGGGATCACAAACACAATACGACGATCCTTGTTTTGCACGATATAGGCATGGGGCTGATCATGCAGTCTGGGAACAACGATATGGCTGCCCTTGATCATGCGAATGCCGTATTCCGGCTGTAAATGGAGCTGGTGTTCTATGACATTGGCCACCCAGGGGCCGGCGGCATTGACCAGACTTTTGGCGTAATAGAGAACGGTTTCCCCGGTATCCCGAGTCAGCTCTATTTCCCAGCAGGGGTTAGTGCCCTCAAGGCGTTTGGCGCCCGTGCAGCGGGTTCGGGTCAGGATTTGGGCGCCTTTTTCCCTGGCAGCAATAGCATTACAGATGACTAACCGGGCATCATCGACCCAGCAATCTGAATATTCAAACGTGGTTTTGAAAGCGGGCTTCAGCGGTGAAGAGTCGTCCAGTTTGACGGTACGGCAGCCGGGCAATACTTCCCGGCGAGCCAAGGTATCGTAAAGAAAGAGGCCGCAGCGGATCATCCATGCAGGGCGCAGATGAGGCGCATGGGGAAGCTGGAAACGCATGGGTTGCACCAGGTGGGGAGCACTTTTCAAAACCACTTCCCGTTCCCTTAATGCTTCACGAACCAGCCTGAACTCATAATGTTCGAGGTAGCGCAGGCCGCCATGAATCAGTTTGCTGCTGGCTGACGAGGTGGCAGAGGCCAGATCGGCCTGTTCACAGAGTAGGACATGTAACCCTCGCCCCGCCGCATCGCGGGCGATACCAACACCGTTGATGCCACCGCCAATGATGACCATATCCAGAGGGTTTTCAGCCGTTATTCCTGGTTGCTCGACAGCCTGCATGGTTCGATTCCGTTTTCGAATTAGAAAATTTAGTGTTCATAAACGAAAATATTATGTTCATTTTAGAATTTGTGAGTAAAAACTCAATCGTTTCTGAACAATAAATAACGAAAACGGAACAGGTATCCGGGTAATCAGTCTGCCAGGGTCAGCTGAACGCTATGCTCTTCCAGTAGCTGGCAGATGGACGTTGATGGTTTGCTGTCAGTAAACACGCGGTGAAAGCGAGTGATGGTGTCCAGCCGAACAACAGCGTTTCGACCAAACTTGGAATGATCCGCCGCCAGAAACAGCTGCCGTGAGTTGTTCATAATGGCGCGGGAAACATGGACTTCCTGGTAATCGAAATCCAGCAGGGAGCCATCCTCGTCAATACCGCTGATGCCGAGGATGCCAAAATCTACCTTGAACTGCTTGATGAAATCCTCGGTGGCCTGGCCGACCAGACCACCATCTCCCCGGACAGTGCCGCCGGTCAGCAGGATATCAAAATCATCTTTCTGGCTGAGAATCGTGGCCACATGGATATTATTGGTAATAACTCTGAGCCCTCGGTGTTCAAGCAGGGCCTGGGCGATAGCTTCGGTGGTGGTGCCAATGTTGATGAACAGGGAGCAGTGGTTCGGAATAGCGGCCGCTACGGCAGCGGCAATACGTTGTTTTTGATTGGAGGAATGGGAAACCCGGTCATTGTAATCTGTGTTCTGGATGGATGAGTCAATGCCTGCGCCGCCGTGATAGCGCTTCAGCTTGCCCTCATTGGCGAGTTGATTGATATCTCTACGGATGGTCTGTGGCGTGACGCGAAAATGTTGGGCCAGTTCGTCAATGGTGGCGTAACCATTGCCGCTGATATAGTCGAGAATGGCCGTGCGGCGGTCGAAATGGTCCATACAGGTGTTTGGTTCCGGTCAGGTTTAGGCGTGGGTTCTGCCCGGCAGTGGGCTGAGGTTCATGGTAGCATTACTGTTATCGAATAAATAACTGTTGCATGTGGCGGTGGGAATACGTGCAGATTAAGAGAATGTGTCAGGGTCAGGGCATGACAATCAAGACAGTGTTTGCAGGCTTGCTGTTATCGGTGCTGTTGGGGTGTCAGACCATCAATACCACCAACAGTGGTGTGGTCGGCGTTCAGCGTGAGCAGAAGATGTTTGCCCTGCTCAGTGCGGAGCAGGTGGATACCATGTCGGCAACGGCTTACCACAACACGATTAAAGAGGCTGGTGGTAAGAATGTTCTGAACACCGATGATGCCACCCTGAAGCGACTGCGTCGCATAGCCGCTAATCTGGTGGACGAAACCCGGGCGTTTCGGGTAGATGCCCAGCAGTGGCGCTGGGAAGTGAATGTCATCCAGAGCGATGTGATGAACGCCAGCTGTATGCCTGGGGGAAAAATCCTGTTTTACAGTGGGATTATTGAGCGCCTGAAACTCACTGATGATGAAATTGCCGCCATCATGGGGCATGAAATGGCGCATGCCTTGCGTGAACATGGTCGTGAGGCTATGTCTGAGGCCTATGCGGTTGAGCTGGGCAGGGGCGCCGTTGGCGCGCTGTTGGGACTGGATGACAATGTGATGGGTTTGGCAAACAATGTCGTCCAGTATGCCCTGACACTACCCAACAGCCGGGAGAAGGAAGCGGAAGCGGATATCATCGGTCTTGAACTGATGGCCCGTGCAGGTTACCACCCCCAGGCAGCCATAACATTGTGGCAGAAAATGGCGAAGCAGGGCGGCGACCGCCCCCCGGAATTTATGAGTACCCACCCGGCGACGGAGACACGCATTGCTGGCATTCGTCACTACATTCCAAAGGTTATGCCCCTCTATCATCAGGCGCGAAATTATTCGTTGTGAGGAGAGGGCGAATCTTAGTCAACGAGGTATGCAGGCAGCACGTCTTCGTTAAGGCTGAGTCCTGTTTCTTCGCCAGCTTGCGGGGATGTTTTCCCCGGTACGGTGACCGTAATGACCTGGCTTGAAGGTAGCGCGATATGTAGCAGGGTGTGGCTTCCCTGAAAGGTGCGTCGTACGACTTTGCCTTTGTAAGGGCTCTTGGTTTCCAGTCTGAGGTGATCCGGGCGGACGAGCACCTCGACAGTGCGGTTCTCAGGGTAAGATTGTGAGTTTGGCAGTGAGCCAAGCTCAGTTTGGATTTGTCCATCGATAACTTTACCGGGGATCAGGCATCCTTCACCAATAAAACGGGCCGTAAAAGCGGTGGCTGGTGCATCATAGAGGTTTTCTGGTGTATCCCATTGCAAGAGCTTGCCGTTGTGCATCACGCCGATTTTGTCAGCAAAAGAAAACGCTTCATCCTGGTCATGGGTGACCAGAATCGCGCTGATCTGTGCCGCTTGGAGAATATCCCGTACTTCACGGGCGAGGTTGGTACGCAGTTCTGCATCCAGATTGGAAAAAGGTTCATCCAGTAGCAGTAGGCGTGGTTCTGGGGCGAGAGCCCGGGCCAGAGCAACTCGCTGCTGTTGCCCGCCGGACAACTCATGAGGGTAACGCTTGGCCATGGCCGTGAGTCCGGTCAGATCCAGCAGGCGATCAACCGTTGCCTTGCTGTTTGCCTGTTTGTGAATACCGAAGGCGATATTGTCCCTGATGGTCAGGTGAGGGAATAAGGCATAGTCCTGAAAAACCATACCCAAATGTCGCTTTTCCGGTGGAAGCTGGAAGTTCGGTGTCGACAGGGTGGTACCGGCGAGCAGAATGCTGCCGGAAGTGATCCGTTCAAAACCGGCAATGGCGCGCAGGGTAGTGGTCTTACCACAGCCACTTGGACCCAACAGGCAGGCAGCCTCACCCTTCTCAATCCCAAAGCTGACGGCATCAACAGCGGTATGGCTACCGTAATGGCAGGATAGGGTATCGACGGTGAGCAGGTGTGGCGTCATGGAGTTCCGTAATGTCGTTGCAGAGTGCCGGGCTCAGGCGTTGATCAGCGGTTTGGGATAAACCGTGGCTCGCCGAATGAGTTGGCGTTGATGGTAATCGGCAGGGGGAGAGATGGCAATTACCCACGGTGAGTAGGAGCGTGTTACCTGTTGAACTGTCCGGTAAAAGATTGCTTCCTTTACGGACGAAAGGGGCTGGCTGAAGGTTATGCTTTGTTGTTGGTAAGACGGCCTAAGCTTATGCGTTTTTTATATGCGGCTGATTTTTGGTCCGTGAATATACTTACCTTTGCTGCATGTATTGCTTATTTAATATTGGTTGACACGTAGCGGGTTGCAGGCGACTGGATGTGATATCCGGATAATCTGTGAAGCATCAATGCAAGTTGTTCGCACGCTGGAGTGTGATCATGACTGGCAAAAGAGCGGGCTGGCGTGCCGCGCTGGTGTGTGGTACCGCATCACTGTTTTGTTTCCTTCAATTCATGTTACAGGGCGCGCCGGGGATGTTTGTGCCGGCGCTGATGGATGACCTCTCCATATCACCGGCACAGATCGGTTTTATATCCAGTGCCTTTGTCTGTACCTATATGATTTGCCAGGTACCGGCAGGTCTGGTGATTGACCGCTGGGGGGCACGGTGGGCTATGTTTGTCTCGTTATTGGCGATTACTTTTGGTTGTTTGTTGTTTTCTTGGGCGGACACCTGGCAGATGGCAGTGCTGGGACGCATGTTGATGGGTGTGGCTGCAGCTGCGGGAATTACGGGTTGTATGTATTTAGCGGGCAACTGGTATCCGGCAGCCTGGTTTCCCCTGATTGCTGGTATTATCGAGATGGTGGCCATGCTGGGTGGAGGCGCTGGCAGTGTGATGCTGGAAGCCTATGACGGACAGTGGCGATCAGCGTTTCTGGATATGGGGGTTCTTGCAGCTGTCATTGCTATAGCTATCGCCTTTTTTGTTCGGGATAAACCGGCATTTGCCAAAGATGAGAACCTGAATGATCCGGATGAAAGTGATCCCCGGGCTTTAGGTCTGGTCGATACCTTGGGCAAGTTGATGCACCTGCCGGTATTCTGGATCTGTGCCTTTTATGGCGGTGTTATTTACGCGCTGATCAGCAGTTTTGCCCAGCTGTGGTGTATTCCCTACCTCAACAGTCTGTACCCGGAATGTCAGCGCGAGGTGGCGGAAGGTACGGCATTGATTTTTCTGGGACTGGCAGTGGGAACGCCGTTGTGCGGTATGATGGCCAGCCTGACGAGTAAGAACAAACCGGTGCTGGTAGGTGGCGCTGTGCTGGTGGCAGCGGCTATGTGGGTCGTCATGTATCAGCCACTGACACTGCTGGGAATGTCCGCAATACTCTTTTTTCTGGGGTTGGCGTCAGGCTCTTATGCGCTGGTATATGGTGCTGTACGGGATGTTGTTTGCTCTCGGATTCGGGCCACTGCCATCGCATTGCTTAATGCCCTGATGCTGCTTGGGTCTCCCCTGTTTCAACCAGTCTCAGGTTGGCTGCTGGATCGGGCACTGGCCAGTCAGGGAGCGCTTGATGTAGCTTCTTATCAGGTAGCGATGTTGCCATTACTGGCCTGTATGCTGCTGTCCATCCCGTTATGTTTTCTGATTAATGAGCAGCGGCCGAAACGGCCTGCGCGACGGTTGCGTCATGCCCATGTCTGGATTGTTAGAGGGAAGTGGTTGAACTGTATCCGCTGATGAAGGTTATAATTCGCATTGATTTATATGCCCAAGACCAGAGGTAATACATGTCAGAGGACGTGATTGAAACGATTAAGCAGCAGATAGCCGACAATGATGTTCTGCTGTACATGAAAGGATCTCCAAGAATGCCTCAGTGCGGCTTTTCTTCGCGGGCAGTTCAGGTTCTGATCGCCTGTGGCGAGAAGTTCGCCTATGTGGATATTTTGGCTAATCCGGAAATTCGTGCAAATCTGCCGAAATTCGCGAACTGGCCGACGTTCCCTCAGCTTTGGATCAACGGTGAGCTGGTTGGTGGCAGTGATATCCTCGTAGACCTGTACGAGAAGGGTGAGCTGCAGTCCATGATCAAGGCTGCGGTGAAGGACGAGTCAGAAGCCTCTGACAATGCAGGGCAGGCGTAAGCTCTGAATACAACCGGCTATCCTAATGCGATGGCCGGTTCCTTTGTGATCATTGTTTCTTCTTTCTTGCCTGTTTTCATCCCCCCCATCCCTGTTTTCCATTCTTTATCTGTCGTTTTCTGATTAAATTTTTCTATCAGGCAGAGATAAAATTTCTATCAGGTTTTCCCGTTTCGGCGGTAGGCTATCCTCGGTACAGGGTATATGATGTAGATCATTTGTCCCGGGCCAATAGGGGGAATCCCTGGCGGCTCAGTTGATCAATACTGATGGAGAAACTCAATGGGCGTATTGGTAGGTAAGAAAGCACCTGACTTCACTGTCCCCGCAGTTCTGGCTGACGGCACGATTGTTGATGAATATAACTTTGCAGAAGCCATCAAGGGCCAGTACGGCCTGGTGTTCTTCTATCCGCTGGATTTCACTTTTGTCTGCCCTTCCGAGCTGATTGCACTGGATCATCGTATTGAGCAGTTCAAGGAAAAGGGCGTTGAAGTCGTGGGCGTTTCCATTGACTCTCACTTCAGCCACAACGCATGGCGTAATACACCGGTCGACAAAGGTGGTATCGGTCAGGTGGGTTACACACTGGCAGCTGACATGCGTCACGACATTGCTAAAGCGTACGACGTTGAGTCCGAAGGTGGCGTAGCGTTCCGTGGCGCTTTCCTGATTGACAAGGAAGGCACTGTGCGCGCCCAGATCGTGAATGATCTGCCGCTGGGTCGTAACATTGACGAGCTGCTGCGTCTGGTTGATGCCCTGCAGTTCCACGAAGAGCACGGCGAAGTCTGCCCGGCTAACTGGGAAAAAGGCAAGAAAGGGATGCAGGCCAACCCGAATGGTGTTGCTGCTTACCTGTCAGAGAATGCCGATGAGCTGTAATTGTCAGTAAAGTAGACATTATGGTTTGAAAAGCCCCGCAAAGCGGGGTTTTTTATTGTCTTTCTTGATTGGTGTTGATGAAAACACTTCTCCTCGTCTAAGTGTTTCTATGGATTCATCACAAAAACGAAACTGCTCCTTGTTTAACAGGGCTAATTGCCTTAAGCATATTGTAGTCTTCTTGTAATTTTTTATGTCTCTAATTTTTTTTGGGTGGTTTTTAATGTGTTGCTTTATGAAATTTTGGAGGCAGTTTTTTTTGAAGTTAGTGAATTGAGCGAACTTTTTACAGGGGTATTGGTCAGATAAGATAATTTTAATTAATGGCATTGATTGCAGTTATTTAAAATATCGTACTAATCTAGTCAATTGATGGAGTTGTAAATATGATGAAAAAAATATTTAGTCAATGGATTGTTGCTGTTTTTTTGATGGGTTTGAGTTTGGCTGTTTCTGCAGAAATAAATGAGATGGCTAAAGTCTCTGTTGCAAATCCAGTGGTTGAATATTCAGGTATTGCAATCAGTGATGTCAATATTCATGGTGAAGGGGCTATTGCCCATGTTAAGCCGGGTGAAACCATTGGTGTGTATGCGCATTATAAGTGGCTCTGGGCGAGAGAGCAGGGCAGCATTGTTCAGATCATTGTCGGTATTGACGGTGAAGATCATGCTCAGGTTTCTATTGCTAATGGCGTTGTAATAGGCCGGCGTTATTTTGATTATTACTCTAACTGCTTCAGCAATCAGTTGATAGATATTACGGAAAAAGATGTGAGTTTTGCTATTGTTGCGCCCGAAAAGCCTGGGACTTATGAAGTACGTTTCCGATATGCTCAGGCTTATCTGCCTCATGAAGCTGTTTCTAACTGGTGGTCTGTTGATCATGTGCCCACAGCTCAATCAACGATTGGTAAAATTGTTGTGGAATAAGATTGTGGGTAATCGTATTAATCTTCCTTAAATATAAGGTTTTAATAGTGAGCCTGTTTTCGCTTTTTAAGCCCTTTTCTTTTAAAAGGGCTTTTTGCCTTTAATAGGTTTTTAATGTGGGTTTTTCTTGGTTGTGTGGGAAGGGTGGTGCGTATGGTTTGGGTGACATATTCTTTTTCGATTGTTGCTTGATTGTTTTTGGGTCAAGATGTAAGTGTGTAATTTAATTGTGATGTTTTCTGAAAAAATGTTTGGGTTCTATGGTTACTTATAACATCAGAATATGGATGTCTGGTGTTGTCTTCTCTAGTATCCGTGCCGAATGTTATTTGGTGTTTTTCTGCTCATTCAATGCTTAAGACGGTAGAAGCTGCGACCCTGCATACTGGCGTTGCAGGGATCGTAGACAATATAGAGTAGGCTGCGGGTTAAGCTGCTGTTATAGGATCATTGCAGCAACCCAGCCGAATGCAAGCAGCGGCAGATTGTAGTGGATGAATGTTGGGATAACGGAATCCCTGATGTGGTCGTGCTGACCGTCCGCATTCAAGCCGGCAGTGGGGCCGATGGTGGAATCGGATGCTGGTGAGCCGGCGTCACCCAATGCGCCGGATGTACCAACCAGGGCTGCAACGGCTAATGGAGAGAAGCCAAGAGAGAGGCCGAGTGGTACATACAGGGTCGCAATGATCGGTACGGTTGAAAAGGATGAGCCAATGCCCATGGTGACCAGCAGGCCTACTAGCAGCATCATGAATGCAGCCAGCCCTTTATTCCCCTGAATCATTTCGCCGATAGCGCTGACCAGCTGAGGTACGGCGCCAGTGGTTCTAAGTACTTCAGAAAAACCGGCGGCAGTGATCATGATAAAGCCGCAAAAGGCCATCATTTTCATACCCTGTACAAACACGTCATCCGCTGAGCGCCAGCAGATGACACCACCAATAACCAGCGTCATACAGCCGACCAGGGCGCCAAGGCTCATGGAGCCGGTTTGCAGTTGGGCAGTCAGTGCCAGTGCGACAGCCAGCCCAGATACCAGTGCATTTTTACGGGTCACCTTGGGGGCTGCATTTTCACTGGATGCAGCCTGCTCGTTGATGCTGTAGGTTCTTGGCTTGCGATAGGTAATGAACACGGCTGCCAGCATCCCCAGGAACATGCCGGCAACCGGTATGATCATGGCGCTCGACATTGAAATGCCAGTCGTATCAAGTCCATTGGTTTTCAGGTTGGCGGCCAGGATCTCATTCAGATAGATATTGCCGAAACCGACCGGGAACAGCATGTAGGTAGCCGTCAGGCCGAACGTGATCACACAGGCGACCTGGCGTCGATCCAGTTGCATCCGGCTGAATGCACTCAGAAGGGGAGGAATCAGGATCGGTATAAAAGCGATGTGGACGGGGATCAGGTTCTGGGAAGCTATTGCCATCAGCATGATGCTGCCCAGCAGGCCAAACTTGATCAGGCGAGGGTTGCCTTTCTCTTTCGCCTTATCCATTTGCTTGATGATGCCGCCAGCCAGGGCTTCCGGAATGCCGGAGCGGGAAATCGCCATGGCAAAGGCGCCGAGTAAGGCGTAGCTCAGGGCAATGCTGGCGCCACCACCCAGGCCAGCGCCAAAGGCGGACAGGGTCTCTTCCAGGTTAAGTCCGCCGGTCAGGCCGCCGGCCAATGCGCCCAGAAAGAGGGCCAGAATTACGTTTACGCGCATCAGGCTCAATGCGAGCATGATGACCACCGCAACAATCACTGCGTTCATGGGGTCAAACCTTCAGGTCTTAAATGTTTGGGTTGCCGCCGTGTTCTTAATTATGCATCAGCTTATGCGATGACACGGACAGGATGACTGTCGGAAGCTGTCAGAATAGGTAACAGAATCCGGTTGAAACGTTGGTTTCAGTGATGATGGTGGTGCAGGTGGGAATGATGCAGGCAGGCAGTGCAGACAGATTCAGAAGTGACCGTGAGTAGTGAACAGTATGAGTCAAAGAGTATTAGCATCTTATTGTCTCGGTAATAGTGGATCTGGACTGAGCTGCGTCTGCAGTTGCTGGAAAAATAACCTGAACGGCGTCAGCTCTGCAAGGCTTTTGTCAGAATTTTTTTGAGAAAGAAAACGCTCTGGCACGGGGCTCAGAGCGTTCGGGTGAGAGGGGATGATCAGTCGTTCCAGCCGCCCAGCTCTTTCCAGCGGTTTACGATGGTGCAGAACAGTTCAGCGGTTTTTCGGGTGTCATACCGGGCGGAGTGTGCTTCATTCTTGTCGAAGCGAATGCCGGCGACGTCACAGGCGCGAGCCAGTACGGTCTGGCCGTAGGCAAGACCTGATAGCGTCGCAGTATCAAAGCAGGAAAAGGGATGGAACGGATTGCGCTTGATGTCATTCCGTTCTGCGCAGGCGTTGACAAAGCCAAGATCGAACGTGGCGTTATGGCCAACCAGGATGGCGCGCGAACAGCCGTAACGCTTCACTGCCTTGCGCACGGTTTTAAAGATGTTGGTCAGTGCGTCCTGTTCCGGATGCGCGATCCGCAACGGATGAAAAGGGTCGATCCCGATGAACTCAATGGCCGCCTTTTCTATGTTGGCGCCGTCAAACGGTTGCACGTGATAGGCGGTTTCATCTTCCGGCATGACGTAACCGTTTTCATCCATGCCGATCGTGATGGCGGCAATTTCCAGCAGGGCATCGGTCTTGGCGTTGAAGCCGCCGGTCTCTACATCAATGACGACGGGCAGGAAACCACGGAAGCGGTCCGCCATGGGGGAATGTGAACGGTTGTATTCCTCGTTACTCACACCAATGCCTTAATTGTTAACTGAGAGAGCCGGACTGCTTTGGCACAGTCCGGAGGTACTGCATTGTTTGACGTTATGTCTAAACGTTTTCCACCATCCAGTGTAACTGCTCACCCGCCTTCAGGGGAACGACTTCCTCGTCACCCAGCGGCAGGGAGGCAGGCACATCCACGGTCTGTCTGACCAGGGTGATGGTATCGGTATTGCGTGGCAGCCCGTAGAAGTCAGCGCCGTAATGGCTGCTGAAACCTTCCAAGCGATCCAGTGCATTCATGGATTCAAAGGCCTCGGCATAAAATGCCATGGCGCCAAAGGCTGAGAAGCAACCGGCGCAACCGCAGCTGCTTTCCTTGGCGCCTTTCGCGTGGGGCGCAGAGTCGGTGCCGAGGAAAAACTTGGGACTACCGCTGGTGGCGGCCTGCAACAGGGCTTCCTGATGAATGTTGCGCTTCAGGATGGGCAGGCAGTAGAAATGCGGTTTAATGCCGCCGACCAGCATGTGGTTGCGGTTATACAGCAGATGCTGCGGTGTAATAGTGGCTGCGATTTTGTCGGATGCGCCCGCTACAAATTGAGCGGCCTCCTTCGTGGTGATGTGCTCCATGACCACTTTCAATTCGGGGTAACGGTCAACCAGCGGCAGCAGATGACGGTCAATAAAGACCTTTTCCCGGTCAAAGATATCAATGTGATTCTCAGTGACTTCGCCATGCACTAACAACGGGAGATTGTGATCAATCATCGCTTCCAGCGCCGGAAAGATTTTCTCCAGAGACGTGACGCCGGAATCCGAGTTAGTGGTGGCGCCCGCCGGATACAGTTTCAATGCGTATACATCGCCCATGGCTTTCGCTTCGCTGACAATCGCCGCTGTGGTGTTGTCAGTGAGGTAGAGCGTCATCAGGGGCTGGAAGGCGCTGCCTGCAGGAATCTGCTCAATGATACGGGCTTTGTACTCGGCCGCCTGTTGTGCGGTGGTTACCGGTGGACGCAGGTTGGGCATGACAATGGCCCGGCCAAAATCCCGGGCGCTGGCGGCCACGGTTTCTTTCAGAACCTTGCCGTCACGCAGGTGGAGGTGGAAATCATCCGGGCGGGTAATCTGCAATCGTTCTGTCATTGACGCAAAAGCCTGTCTCTGGAGCCGTTGGGAGGCGGGTAACTGGTCGGGCGAATCTTACCCGAAGCGTCACCTGAAAGGTATACAGGGTTAACCGGTTGGTTAGTACGGGCCGGTGAATCCATGGCAGGTTCTGTTCAAATACGGTGGGAGTAGGTAAAAAACTTCGGTAATTGTCGCTGAAATAGTGGCTTTCCCGCGGCAGGCTCTATGCTTTCAGGCGGAGAGCGGGGTAGAATGGCCGCCCCGACGCAGAGAATTACAACGTTTAAACGAGAAGTCGATCGGAGTCAGTCTTTAATGAAAGATATCAGCAAGGTTGTACTCGCTTACTCTGGAGGTCTTGATACCTCTGTGATAGCGAAGTGGCTTGAGGATACCTACCACTGTGAAGTGGTCACCTTCACGGCCGACCTGGGCCAGGGTGAAGAGGTCGAACCTGCACGCGCCAAAGCCGAAGCCCTCGGCATCCGAGAAATCTACATTGAAGACCTGCGAGAAGAGTTCGTCCGAGACTATGTTTTTCCCATGTTCCGGGCGAACACCATCTATGAAGGGGAATACTTGCTGGGCACCTCCATTGCCCGTCCATTGATTGCCAAGCGTCTGGTTGAAATTGCCAGTGAAACCGGTGCGGATGCCATTTCCCACGGTGCCACGGGCAAGGGGAATGACCAGGTGCGGTTTGAGTTGGGCGCCTATGCACTCAAACCCGGTATCCAGGTGATTGCTCCCTGGCGGGAATGGGATCTGAATTCGCGGGAAAAACTGCTGGCCTATTGTGATCGCCACGGTATTGCTGTCGAGCGTAAAAAAGGCAAATCACCCTATTCGATGGACGCCAACCTGCTGCATATCTCCTATGAAGGCGGCATTCTGGAAGATCCCTGGGCCGAGCCGGAAGAAGATATGTGGCGCTGGAGTGTGTCGCCGGAAGCCGCGCCGGATACTCCGCAGTATCTGGAGCTGACTTACCGTAACGGCGACATTGTCGCCATTGATGGTAACGATATGACACCGGCCGAAGTGCTGGCCTACCTGAACAAGGTGGGTGGTGAGCATGGTGTTGGCAGAACGGATATTGTCGAAAACCGCTATGTTGGCATGAAAGCCCGGGGTTGTTATGAGACACCCGGAGGCACCATCATGCTCAAGGCTCACCGGGCGATTGAATCCATCACGCTGGACCGTGAAGTAGCCCACCTGAAGGATGAGCTGATGCCGCGCTATGCCAAGCTGATCTATAACGGTTACTGGTGGTCGCCGGAGCGCCGCATGCTTCAGCAGATGATTGATGAATCCCAGTTGAATGTCAGTGGTCGAGTTCGGATCAAGCTGTATAAAGGCAATATCACTGTTGTAGGCAGGGAGTCGGATCAGTCGCTGTTTGATGAAAGTATCGCAACATTTGAAGACGATGCCGGTGCTTACGATCAGGCGGACGCTGCAGGCTTCATCAAGCTCAACGCGTTGCGTTTGCGCATCGCGGCGGGTAAGGGCAGAAACCTGTTGGATTGATGTTGTGTGCTTCTAAGTAAAAAGGCCCGATTAAGGGCCTTTTTTATTGCTTGTTCAACCGAGTCCCTGCCCGGCATGGGTCATCTGGATCAGCTCGATCTTGTAACCGTCCGGATCTTCAACAAACGCGATCTCGGTTTTGCCACCCTTAACCGGACCGGGTTCCCGGGTAATATTGCCGCCGGCTGCGCGAATTGCTTCGCAGGTGCCGTACAGATCATCGACACCGATGGCGATGTGGCCAAAGGCGTTGCCGTGATCATAGCTGTCAGTGCCCCAATTATGGGTCAGCTCAATTACGGCGCCCTGGCTTTCGTCGCCATAGCCCAGAAAAGCCAGTGTGTACTGGTATTCCGCGTTTTCCGACTGGCGGAGCAGCTGCATCTTCAGCACATCCCGATAAAAGGCAATGGAGCGGTCAAGGTCGCCGACCCGGAGCATAGTGTGCAGTAGTCTCATCAGGTTTTCTCATGTCAGGGATTGTGGCGGAATTCTACTAGGAAGTATCTCATTTAGGTAACGGTCTAAGTCTTAAGCCCATAGAAATAAAGCCTTTTGATGTGTTGGCGTGAATAGAAAAATTGTCGTTTTTGAAAACCAATAAGTTACTGCAATTGCAGAATAAAGGTTATTTCATTGACGGTTATTAAGTTGGCTAGTAAATCATATTAATTATGATGGACACCGGGTTATCTTTTTTATTGCATGAATGGTGGTATTTATATGAATGGTTGCTTACGGGCTTGTTGTGCGGGGGCGGTAGATTGTTTCCAGAGTATTTGGCATTTGATAACAGGTTGTTTCCGGGGAAGATCTGTAGGTTCTCCGGAAGAGCAAATGGAGACAGTCAGTCTTGAGCAAAGAAGGAGTTCTGGTACCAGTCTTTGTTCTCGTCGTACTTCTTCGCTCGAAGATATAGTGATTGTACACCAGAGTCATCTAGAAGGAGGAGGGGAGTGTGGTGCTAATACAGGCTGTGGTAATTCCAATGGCTCAGACTCTAATGGAGCTGCGTCCAGTGATAATCATGCAACAGAATCATTTGTCATAGTAAAGGATGATGATTTGCAGGAGCCTTCTGACTTGGGCGCTGAAGCATTATCTTCAGGCACTGAAGGTGAAATATCTGATCCACATGAGGTGGTCATTGAATCTGCTGCAACAGAGAGTGTAGTCAGACTTATAGAGCCTAAGGTGACAGATGGTGATATTCAGGAGTTTCGAGCGCTTGGGTTTAAAGACGAAGAGTTGCTTGATGAAACGAAATGGACAGAGAGAGTAAGGCGTGGCTATTTTTATTTAAGAAGTATTCTTGATGAAGAAAGGTGGTTGGATAATTTTATTGATAACGTATTTAAAGAAGTAGAGTTGTTAGATATTCAAAGAACATTTGCAAGTGTTCAGCAAATGCAAGACGACATTAAGGCTACTAAAGATGGCCCGCTTGAAATCTGTGTGAAAAACGCGATTGTTGATGTTTTGTTTAACCAGCCTTTAAATCTCGAAGAGGCCCGTAAAGAGGCTTTGCGGGCTGCCACGAAATTTATTATTCAAGATATTTGTAACTGTTTATATCAAAATGCGAAGAACCGTTTTACAGATGGTGCATATCGATTGTATGGAGATAATATTGGTAACCTGATTGAGTTTCTTAGGCGTCCAGATAATGGGCACTATCAGCGTCCTTCTTCACATCTTACATCGAAAACCAATGCATATAAACACTACGGGTATGACCTGGATGAAGGCTCTTTCTTGCCCGAAGAGCACAGGCATGTTCTTTTTATTGATTATGTTGATAATCTCGGTAAAACATGTCTTTTTTTTTAAGCCTGAGCACTATGGGTTTTATCGCTTCAAGGATCGATTAAATCATGTGCATGAATGGATACTTTCAGCATTAAGACGATATTGTTATTTGGATACAGGTATTGGTGCTGTTGAAAGTAAAGAGAGGGTTAAATATTTAGATGATGATAAAATGCAGCTTATTTTACTTTTTTTTCAAAAGCTGGAAGAGCCATTTGAAACTGAGGAGCCTATTGAGGGGGCTGAGAGTATCCTCATGGTGCATAGGCCTGTTGATGCAAAAAACTAGAAGACATAAAAAGAGAAGTTAGTCATGGTGGGTTTGCGAAAATAGCAGAGGAATATGAAACAATAAAGAAACGATTTGATGATGTATATGGATTAGCTGGTGAGTTAGAGGCCCATTTTGAGCCGGTAATAGATAAAATTGAAAAAATTTTTCCTGATTATGAGCGACGTATTGCAAATGAAGTTATTATTGAGCTCTAACGGTGTGAAATACATGTTTGTGTATGGCTGGTTTTGTGTTTTTGCTTTGATTAGGTAAGCGTTAAGGTTTTGTTTTATCTGAAAGAAACTCTTGTAGAGAGCGATAGGCAGGTAAATATGCGCTTATTTGTACGGGTGCTTGCTACCATTTATGTCAATTGAGTAATTTCATATTACAAATACGGAGTAATTTATTGCGTTTTAGGGGGCGAGAACTAGCCACAAAAATCCTTTAAAGCGCGGCAAGGATTGCCTCAAGAGAGTGCGTCCCGTTAAAGGATAGGTTGGCACTCTTGGTGTTCTCTTTGTGGTTTTTATGTCTTTACTTATTTGTCGTTGTTTTTTGCCGTTTGGGTAGGTTTAAGTGCTTTTCCCTCAACAGATGCCTCTTTTAAGGTGATTACATATTCTTTGTTTTTTTCTAACTGTCGAAGTTTGACCAGCATGTAGTTCCAGTCCTTCGCAAGCCATATCCAGGTTTGGCGCTTGTTGTTATCACGCTGCATTTTCAGACGGATCGTTTTTATTGGCCCGAGAGGGGTATCGAGTGTTTCTTCGTTCTCAACCAGGAACTGGTAATTATCCCGTTCATTTTCATTGACGACTTGGTAATGAAGGTCTTTACGTCCCTGTCGCATATCTTCCTGCAGTTGTAACTGGTAGCTGATCTTGTCAAGGTCGCCGGGGTGGATGGCTAGTTTCCACTGGTCATTGTCTTCCCGGCTGTCAGCCTGTTTACGTTTCCAGTCAAACTTAACCGATGCCTGTCGATCCTTGCCCAGTGCGCCTTTCTTCAGTTGGTAGCTGATGGGTTGGATGCGGTTGTTTTCATCCAGCGTGAACTGGCTCTGTTCGGAAAAGCTGTAAAATAGCATCTCGGCATTGAAGGTCAGTTGCCAGGTGCCATCGGGCTGTCTGACCAGTTTGCGTTCCGCTGTGCCATCCATGGGCACGTTACCCATGGTGGCGGAATAGCTGGCTTCAAACGCTTGGGGTGCCTGAGTGGCTGCCATGCCAGTGATGGGAGTGAAAGCTAACAGGCAGGCCAGTAACAGGTGTTTCATGACAGTTTCGCCGTTTCTTTAACGGGGTAATCATACCCACTGGCTGGCAATGCTGCATCATCAAGGAAGGCCTGATTGTTGATCAGCTTCAGGCGCCCTTCTGCAAACCAAGCGACCGCCTGGGGGTAAATCCGGTATTCCTGGGCATGTACGCGCTGCTGCAGAGTGTCTTCTGTATCGGTGTCTGTGATCGGTACTCTTGCCTGAATAACCGGTGAGCCGCCATCCAGCTCTTCAGTGACAAAGTGGACAGTGACGCCATGCTCGGTATCACCCGCTTCCAGCGCCCGGCGATGGGTGTACAAACCTTTGTATTTAGGTAGCAGGGATGGGTGTATGTTGAGTATGCGGCCATGGTAGTGGCGGGTAAAGGCTGGCGTCAGAATGCGCATGAAGCCTGCGAGCACGATCAGTTCCGGATTGTGCTGATCAATCTGCTGCATCAGTTCGGCATCATAAGCTTCCCGGTCGGCGTAGTCATGATGGTTTAATGTCATGGTGGGAATGCCGGCTTCGCGAGCTCGGACCAGGCCATAGGCCTCGTCACGATTACTGACAACAGCGCTGATGCGAATCCCCAGGTCTGACTGCTGGTCGATCAGGGTCTGCAGGTTACTGCCATTGCCGGAGACAAGGACAACAACGGATAAAGCGTTACGGATCATGAGTCCTGCACGTTGAAAAGAGTGAAGTGTATCGCTATCAGAAGGCCGGCCATCGCCGGCCTTGATTCCTTCTTACAAGCCGGTCAGTTCGACCTGATCATCGCCCGCTTCGCAGTTGGCGATAGTACCGATTTCCCAGGCGGTCTCACCCTGTTCCCAGAGGAACGTGATGACATCCTGCCTGGCTTCTGCGGGAACGGCGATGATCATGCCGGCGCCACAGTTGAAGGTGCGGTACATTTCCCGCTCGTCGACATTACCCTGCTCACGAAGCCACTCAAATACCGCAGGCCGCTGCCAGCTTTGAGTATTGATAACGGCTTTGGTTCCCTCAGGCAACACTCGCGGAATATTTTCCAGCAGGCCGCCGCCGGTGATATGGCTGAGGGCATTGACCGGGTGGGTCTTGATCAGGTTCAGCAGAGGCTTGACGTAGATCCGGGTGGGTTCCAGCAGCGCATCAGTCAGTGGGCGACCGTCGACCTCGGCGGTGAGGTCTGCCTGGCTGACTTCGATGATCTTGCGGATCAGGGAGTAGCCGTTGGAGTGAGGGCCGCTGGATGCCAATGCAATCAGAGCATCCCCCGGGCGCACGGCTGAACCGTCAATAATGCCTGATTTTTCCACAACGCCGGTGCAGAAACCGGCCAGATCGTAATCTTCTCCCTCGTACATGCCGGGCATTTCAGCGGTTTCACCGCCAACCAGCGCACAACCTGCCTGTTCGCAGCCCTTGCCGATACCGGCAACAACGCTGGCAGCGATATCCACATTCAGGTGGCCGGTCGCATAATAATCGAGGAAGAAGAGGGGTTCTGCGCCACAGACAATCAGGTCGTTGACACACATGGCGACCAGGTCGATACCGATGGTGTCATGCTTGCCAAGGTCCATGGCGAGGCGGAGTTTGGTGCCGACACCGTCAGTGCCGGAGACCAGAACTGGCTGTTGATAGCCAGCCGGGATTTCGCAGAGGGCGCCGAACCCGCCGAGTCCACCCATAACTTCCGGGCGATGGGTGCGTTTCGCCACATGCTTAATACGTTCTACCAGGGCATTGCCGGCATCAATATCCACGCCGGCGTCTTTGTAACTCAGAGACTGGGAAGACTTGGTCATCAGTGGGCCTGTCTGGTTCATTCGTACAGGTTTGGAAGGCGGCGGTATTGTAGCAACGGTTGCAGGGGTTGGCTATGGATCTAATCGTTGTAGACCTTGTTGCTTGCACATGTGTTCGGAACCTAATTAAGGATGAGAACTCATTAACTATAGACTTCATTTTTTGACCGTTTAGGTATCGCAGGTTCCGCATGCCATGCAAGGGAGGGTTATGGCAAATATGCGTGGAGATTCTTAGGGGGGAACCTATGCCAATTGCAAATTTATCAGGCCAATCAGTACAAAATGGTGTGGTACAGATTGGTAAGGTTAAAACAGATATTGTTGCTCGTTTCAATGAACGGCTAGTGTCACAGGCTTACCATGATGTGATGATACGCAGCCGCAATGCTGAGTTGTTTCGTGTTAAGCATCAATGTTTGCTGAACGCCGATATTGAGCCTCGTCAATATTGTGTGCCTGCGGTATATCCATCAGTATCGGTTTTGCAGGTGTTGGGGGGAGAGCTAATTCGCAGATGTGAGTTCTCACATGATGGCCGCATGCTATGTATTCTTTTCGATAATGGTGTCAAGAGTATGGAGTGGAATGCTGAGGGGCAGGTGTGGCAGCTGTTAGATGATATTCGTGCGGAGATAGATAGTAAGGGGCATTTTCTGATTAAGCCTCTGGCGATTTATCTAACCCTTGTGGATATGATTAATCAATGTGATCGTTTTGTTGCATCACGCATTGATTCTCGTGATTGTGCAGATACTTTGGGCAGGGGCGCAACGTGTGGTTATTTGTCTGTCGTTAAGAAACTGGTCTGTGCAGGTGCTTTACCGGATTTGGTAGGTAATTTAGATGAATTAACGGCTTTGCAGCGTTCAATAAGATCCAATTATTTTAGTATGGTGGAGTATTTGGCTCGTCAAAATGCAGATGTTAACAAGTTAGAGCCCAGTGTTGAAAATATAACGCCGATTCAGCGTGCAGCAATGAATGGAAATAGCAAGCTCATTCAATTGCTGATTGAGTATGGTGCTGATTATGAGGCTACAAATGTTTATGGCGAGTCGTCACTTTGTCATGCCATAAGAGCTCATGACTTGGACTCAGTCAATGTACTGCTCGCCCACAATGTGATCTGTGATTTTTCCACAGATCGTCAAATCGGTGTGTTTGCTCCTTTTAGCGTTGATACAGGTGCCGCCCCCTTACATATGGCTGTGCATGAAGGCAGCTATCCGATATTGAAACGTCTGCTTCAGCATGGTGTTGATATGAATATCAAGACAACAGGTTGGGGGGATACAGCATTGAAAAAAGCGTACTGGGGAGAAACACATGGTGATCCTATAAAGATGACAGCTTTATTACTGTCATATGGGGCTGAGATTAATGCACCTGCTATATTTTCACACCCAGAAAAACCTCTTTCGAGTGTTAAAAAGCACTTCTCTGCGATGTTGGTACTTGCAATGCATTTGTATCAAGGTGATGTAGGGCAGTCGCTGATAGATACTTTGGACGGTCGAAAGTTAAAGATTCCAGCTCGGATTAAGAATAGAACTATTAATAGTTTGCTTGCATTGGCGGCACAGAGGATATGGTTGTCTCTATGGTGTTCAATGGGGTTGAGAATGATTGAGTGGTTATATGTTAACGATAAAAAAGAAATTATGCGTCGATTGTCGATAACTGATGAAAAGGTTGACTATTTGCGTTTTGGGTCACTTTTGCATGAATGAAAGTGCTTCGCTTTTTTGGGTGAAAGGAAATAGTGTGATAACTGAGAAAGTATAAAGCTTTTCGTTTTATCTGGTGCCAGTCTTTGATCTACCGGCACCATGTAGTTGCTATTTGCTTATAGTTTAATGCCGCGCGCTTTCAGCAGTGCACTCTTGAAATCATCCTCACAATCTTTCTGGATGCCCGGGATCATGGCGTCCTTCGCCGTTCCGCGCATTTTCAGGTGATAAATCAGCACATCATCGGTCAGGTCTGACAACTGGCCATCAAAACCCGCTTCTTCAGCCAGCTGGGTCAGCATTTGTGCCAGGTTCAGGTTGTTGTGCGCCAGCCAGACGGGCTTGAGCAGTTCAATCAGTTCTTCTATGCGGTGGCATTGCATGGGAGGATTCCATCATACGACAACAGCGATGGGGGAGTGGTGAAGCGGTCAGAGAAAGATTCACCACCATGAAAACAGTGGATAGTTAAATGCGTAAGAGTATCCGTGCAAAACAGTAAATTAAAGACTTACCTTTTTCAACTTTTGTTGGTAGCATTCAAACCAAGTTGAACCCTAAGCAGTAAAAAAAGGGGATTTACCATGGCTGTTAAAGGTATCCAGATCACTCAGTCTGCCAACGCTGATCTGCTGAACTCCATCTGGCTTCTGGATGAAGAAGCCGCCACTGCACGCTGCCTGTGCGCCAAGGGCGATGCCTTTGCCCAGGACCAGGAAGTTGCCGTGGCTGAGCTGGGCGAGATCGCTTTCCGCGAACTGCCGGTTGAAGGCCAGGCGGTACGTGAAGGTGGTCAGCACCTGAACGTGAACGTTCTGTCCCGTGAAATGCTGGAAGATGCCGCCGCTAACCCGGAGAAGTATCCTTCCCTGACCATCCGCGTTTCCGGTTACGCTGTACGCTTCAACTCCCTGACGCCTGAACAGCAGCGCGACGTTATTACCCGTACTTTCACCAGCTCCATGTAAGTTGGTGTCGCATGCCGTCTCACACGAGGCGGCATGATAAGACGCTTCCCGCTTTATTCCTTCCTTTATCGCTTTCATATACATGGGTAATGCCGGTATGCATTTATTCATGGCTTTGATTCTGATGTCAGTACTGCACTGAAAATCGCCGCATTCGTATGCCTTCATGACAGAGTGTTGATCTAAAGATGCCGAAGCTTGCAAAAAATCGGTTACCCTATACCCTTCGCAGATTTTGCACCCGATACTCAGACGGCGGTTTCTGTGGTAACGCGGTGCCCTTGGGAAATTCGTTGTTCGGGGACAGGAAATGACCAGACTTTCATGGGGTCTCGGTGTGAGATTGTGGATGACAGCACTGTTCTGTGTCATTGCCGCACCTACCCTGCAGGCCGCAGAAATCAAAAATCTGTACCAGGCGCAGGTCATCGTGCCCGATCAAGGGCGTGAAAGTCGTGCACAGGCATTTTCACAGGCGCTGGCCCAGGTTGTGATTAAGGTAACGGGGCTGGTTGGTGCGCCGGCCCGTGAGGGGATCCGGGTTGCCATGCAGAAATCCGATGTGCTGGTAAGCCGGTACGACTATCGCAAGGTGGACACCGGCGAAGAGGATCAAGCCAATCGTCAGCCGGGCTTTATGCTGGATGTCAGTTTTAACCGGGCGGCAGTCAACAAGCTTTTGCATGATAACCGGCTGCCTTTATGGGGCGATAACCGGCCGGAAACATTGATTTGGGTTGCGTCTGAAGAGCGTGGCGGCCGGCAAATGCTGGGGGCTGAAAGTCCCTCGACGGTTGTTGCCGCTTTGCAGAAGGCATCGGATCAGTGGGGTGTGCCATTGCTCTATCCGTTGCTGGATGTGGAAGACAGTCTGTCATTATCCATGGCGGAACTCTGGGGTCTGTTCCCGGCACCCGTTGTGCAGGCTTCCGGACGCTACGGGGTAGACCCTGTTCTGGCCATGCGGGTTTATCCTTCAGGCCAGGATAAGGTGAGCGGCCGGGTGATGTTTACGTTCCGGGGCCAGGTATTTAATGAAGATATCAATGATGTGACGATGGATGTATTTGCCTGCCATGCCTTATCACTGGTTGCCAGCCGCCTTGCTGCATTTTATGCCATCCTGTCCGATGGTTTGTCTGAACATCCGCTGCGGTTACAGGTCGATGCTGTCAATGATGTGCATGATTACGCCGGCCTGTTGCGATATCTTGAAAACCTGGCAGCGGTTCGAACGGTGATGCCGGTGCGTGTCAAGGGCGATACCCTGACGCTGGACCTGGTGATTGATGGCAGTCCGGAGCAGGTGGATGCGGAGATCAGCCTCGATCGGAATCTGGCAAGAGCCTATCCGGCTTTGCCGGCAACGCCGCAAGAGCCATCGATGGTTGAACCGATTCGCCGTCCTGACCTCTATTATGTGTGGAAAAAATAATGTGTTGCCCAGTGATTAACAACCGTCAGGCCCGGAAGGCCGGGCGATTAACCCGCCATTAAAGGGATTCAAGGTATGAATGCAGAGAGGGATTATACGCAGCGCTGGTTTATTCTTGGCTTCGTGCTGATAGCCGGTTTTTTTATTTACCTGCTGCAGCCCATCCTGACGCCTTTCCTGGTCAGTATGGTGCTGGCGTATCTTGGGGATCCTGTGACGGATCGGCTGGAGCGTTTGGGGTTATCGCGAACGCTGGCAGTGACAACGGTCTTTGTCGTGGTCAGTCTGCTGCTTGTTGTGACCTTGCTGGTTTTAATTCCATTGATCACCAGTCAGATCAAAGTGGTGATCTCATTGTTGCCCCACTGGGGAGACTGGCTTCAGAACAATTTGGTGCCACGCTTATCGAATTATGTGAATCTGGATCCAGAGCTGTTTAACCTCCGGGAGCTGAGTGCTCGGCTGGGGCATGAGTGGCAGCAGGCGGGGGGAATACTGGCCAGAATAGGACGTTCGTTTTCCGCTTCGAGCATGGCGTTGGCCGGTTTCCTTGCCAACTTGTTTTTAATCCCGGTGGTCAGTTTCTATCTGCTCAGGGACTGGGATCGCATGATTGATAATATTCGTGGGTTACTGCCCAGAAATATTGAACCAACGGTAGTGACCCTGGCCCGTGAGTGTGATGATGTGCTGGGCGCCTTCCTCAAGGGACAGCTCATGGTCATGTTTATGCTGGGCATTATTTATGGCACGGGGCTGTGGTTGCTCGGGTTGCAGTTTGCCATCCTGATTGGATTGATTGCCGGTCTGGCCAGTATCGTGCCTTACATGGGCTTTATCGTGGGTATTGGTGTGGCGCTGGTGACGGCGTTCTTCCAGTTTGACAGCTGGTGGCCCATTCTCGGTGTAGTGGTTGTCTTTGGCATTGGCCAGATGATGGAAGGCATGGTGTTGACCCCCTTGCTGGTCGGTGACCGGATCGGTTTGCATCCCGTAGCGGTGATCTTTGCCATTATGGCTGGTGGCCAACTGTTCGGTTTTGTCGGTATTCTCCTGGCGCTCCCTGTGGCGGCCATTGTCATGGTGTTGCTGGTTCATTTACACCGAAACTATAAGGAGAGTCACCTGTATCATGCCAGCCGCAAGTCGTGATATGGTATGGGCTGCAAAGATGCTGTCATCACAGTCGTTGATATATGAGTCTGCCGTTGCAACTACCACTTGGTGTCCAGTTACGAGATGATGCGACATTCGCCAATTATTACGCTGGGCGTAATGAGGCGTTGGTCAATATGCTGGACGTTGAGCGTTATCCGGTTGGCGTGACGCCTGAGCAGTTTATCTACCTCTACGGTTCTCCCGGCGTTGGCTGCAGCCACCTGCTGCAGGCTGCCTGCCACCAGGCCGATGCCATGGGCCAACGCAGTATCTATCTCCCCATGAAAGAGCTGGCGGATTACCCGCCACGTTTGCTGGAGGGCATTGAATCCCTCCGGCTGGTCTGCATTGATGATATCAGTGCCATCGCCGGTGACAGGGCCTGGGAAGAAGCGTTCTTTCACCTCTTCAATAAGTTGCGGGAAAAAGGCCATCGATTGTTGGTTGCTGCGGAAGTCGCGCCCCGTCAGTTGAATATCTGTCTACCTGATCTGCTATCGCGTATGAGCTGGGGCATGGTTTTTCATGTCGAGCCGCTCACTGACCAGGAAAAAGTGATGGCGTTGCGGTTACGTGCACATCTTCGAGGCATGGATATGTCGGATGAGGTGGCTCGCTACATCCTTCATCGCGGTTCCCGGGACATGCAATACCTGTTTGATGTCTTGGGACGTCTGGATGGTGCAACCCTGAGGGCAAAACGAAAGCTAAGTGTACCTTTTGTTAAGCAGGTCATGGGTTGGTAAGGGCGGAACCTGACAGGTGAGTCCGTCTTTACCGTTACAGTCGTTCGCGTTCTCTTTCTTATTGCTTTCAAGTCGAATCAGCCACGATTTTTTTCCGGCATAACTGCAGTTTTGCTTTGCCCGCTTTGCGGGTACCATCACACCACTGATTTTCATCATCCAGAATTGACTTAAAAAATACCATGCGCCGAATAATTCGTTTTCTTTTGGGGGGATTCGTTGCTTATCTCCTGTTGGGCTTTGTCATTCTGCCACCCGTTGTTCATGGTGTGGCTGTCTGGCTTGCTCCGCGCTTTCTATCGGCACCGCTGGAGATCGCCTCCGTTTATTTTAATCCGTTGACCCTTCAGGCAAATGCCAGGGGGCTGGTGCTGGGGGATCCTCGTAATCCTGTTGCTGGTTTTGAGCAATTCAGCATTAACCTTGCGTGGGATTCCCTGCCGCGTGGTTCATTGCATGTACAGTCCATCATGCTCGAGGCGCCAAGGGTTGACGCCATAATGGATAAAGAAGGGCAGTTGAATCTACTGGAATTGCTCAAGCCGCTGCCAGAACAGAGTTCAGAGGAAATTGAATCCGAAAATACTGCCGATGAGTCAAAGCCCTTTGCAATCAATATTGATGACATCAGCATTAAACAGGGGCAGTTTGACTTTACCGATAACCAGATGATCGGTCGTGACGAAAAGCCGTTCTCGGTTTCATTGTCAGGATTCGACCTGAATATCCAGTCACTGGGCTTGCCGGCATCACAGTCAGAACTGACGTTAAAAACCCTCATAGGTGAAAAAGGTTCGCTTGTTATCAATGGCACCATTGTCTTACCACAAGGGGATGTTGATGCGCAGCTGGATGTGTCGTCTGTGGACCTGACGACGTTGCAGCCGCTGCTGGATCAGCTGACCTGGCTCCATCTGGATCAAGGCCTGTTGTCTGCCAGCCTTTCTGTGGCGCGTGGCCATGAAACCGGTGTGGTGGCATCGGGTCAGTTAGGGGTTGAGGCGCTGCGTCTTGATGATGTGCGAACGGATAAGCCGGTTGTCAGCTGGAATGCCCTGAATCTGGTAGGTATGAATTTTTCCGAAAAGGAAAGTCGCTTCAGTATCAAAGAGCTGCTCTTGGCTGGCCCGGATGTGCGTGTTGCAATTGACCGGAATATGCAGGTCAACCTTGCCAAGCTGCTGGTTGAAAATAGTGATCAGTCATCTGCCGATTCTGTTGATGACAATAACAATGCCAAGGCAAAGGGGCAGTCAATCGTTGTGGATATCGGAAAAATCCGGATCGCGGATGGTCGCATGGATTTTTCTGATGCTTCATTCAGACCGGGCTTTGCCACGGAAGTGGTGAATCTGCAGGGGGATATCTCGGATATCAGTACCAGCGGCAAGAGTGACGCCACCGTTGCTATTCGAGGTCAGGTCGATCGATATGCGCCGGTGCAGATTTCCGGCCATCTGAATCCCTTGCAACCGGAAGCCAATACGGATATCGGGTTGTCCTTCCATAATGTGGAATTAACAACGCTCACCCCTTATTCAGGCCGATTTGCCGGTTATGCCATTCGTAAGGGACGCATGAATCTGGATCTGAATTACCGGATTCAGAAGGGGCAGTTACAGGCATCAAACAAGTTGGTGCTCGATCAATTGCAGCTGGGTAATATGGTAGACAGTGATGAAGCGCCTGACCTCCCATTGCGGCTGGCTATTGCGCTACTGAAAGACCGTGACGGTAAGATTGATATTGATATGCCGATTCAGGGCGATCTGGATAATCCAGAATTTGCCTATTGGGGGGCAGTCGGTAAAGCGCTGATGAATATGGTGATCAATATTGCAGCCGCGCCATTTAATGCCCTGGCTTCGCTGGTAGGTGGCGATGCTGAGCAGATGGAAAAAGTCGCCTTTTTGCCGGGGGATACTTTGCTGTCGCCTGATCAGCAGAAAGTATTGAGTTCGCTGGGTAATGCATTGAATGAACGTCCCGGGTTAATGCTGGAAGTGTCTGGTCGCGCAGATCGACTGGCAGACTGGCCGTTGCTTGAATCGCAACAGCTGGAAACGATGCTGAAGCGGATGTGGCAGACGCAGCAAATAGCACGCGGTGAATCAACGGTGGCGACACTGGAGCAGGTATTGGTACCCGTTGATGAGCGCCCTGAATTGCTACGGGAGTACGGTCGTCAGCTGAAAATTGCTGACATTGATAATGTGTCTGACGATGCGTTGCAGTCCACGGTGATGGGCGCCATACCCTACGATGAAATGGCGATGCATCAATTGGCGCAGCTACGGGCTCGGAGCATCAAAGATTTTCTGGTGGATCAGGCCCAGGTTCCAGCTGAAAGCGTTTATCTGCTAAATACTACGATTGGGGAAGAAGCAGGTAGCGATAATAAAGTGGTCAGTTCAATGTCGCTCGGAGCTCTCTAAGCGGGGGGATGGTATCAGGTTGCAATGAAGCCGGGATGGGGTAAACGTTAAAAACACCTTGTTTCCCGGTTTCATTGCTAGGCATGAACTATTGCTTATTGACTTATCTTGTTTCGCTGGCTGCCTCATGCGCTTTCCATTTCAGCCCCTGATAATGCCAGCGCACATAGAACATGCTGCTGATAAACAGGATGACGCAGAGTGCGGTTTGTAGCCATCCGGAAATATCGTGGCCAAGAAAGGCGTCGACTACGGCGCTGGTAAAATAGAACAGCACCACGAAACAAAGCCAGGCAAACCCGCGAGGCTTTTTGAGTATTACCCCCGGAATAAAGATCAGCAGTGGGCCGATACGTGCCAACCAGATCAGCAGGGGAGAGTCCACGGCTGGCGGGTTCAGCCACCAGTGTTCCAAGCTCAGGGTCAACACAAGAAGGCCGTAAGAAAGGGCTGCAATCAGCCAGGCTTGATGGGTCAGTTTGTCTTTTTGTTGGCTACTCATTGGGTGTCCTGTGCAGTTTCATGGCCAGAGTGGCCAGCCGCTTGCCTTGAGCGATACAGAGTTGTTCTTCATGATCTGACAGGGGCAGATTGCTCTCTTTGCCTGCTAAATGGCTGGTGCCGTAGGGAGTGCCGCCGGATTGGGTTTCTGTCAAAGCGGGTTCTGTGTAAGGGACGCCATGGATGACCATGCCCTGATGCAATAATGGCAACATCATGGAGATCAATGTGCTTTCCTGACCACCATGCAGACTTGAGGTTGATGTAAAAACGGTGGCTGGTTTGTCGACCAGTGCACCGGTGAGCCAGAGACTGCTGGTGCCATCAAGGAAATATTTCAATGGTGCTGCCATGTTGCCGAAGCGCGTGGGACTGCCCATGGCCAGACCGCTGCAATCGCGCAGGTCATCTTCGGAACAATAGACGGCGCCTTCGGCCGGGATGCTGTCCTGTGTGGCTTCGCAGACGGCGGAGACGGGAGGGACAGTTCTCAGCCGTGCTTCTACACCGGCTACCTGTTCAACACCACTGGCAAGACGTTGTGCCATTTTCATCGTGGCGCCGTGACGGCTGTAATAAAGTACCAGTACGTAGGGGGATGACATCACAGAATCTCCAGTACCGCTTCAGGCGGACGCCCGATGCGGGCATTGTTACCCTTCACGACAACGGGGCGCTGAATCAGCTTCGGCCAGCGAACCATGGCGTCCAGCAGCGCATCATCATTCAGTTCGGGGTCTTTGAGGTTGTTGTCCTTGTAGTCCTGTTCGCCGGTACGGAGCAGTTCCCTGACCGGAATGCCCAGCTTGCTGATAATCGCTTTCAGTGTATCCCTGTCTGGCGGAGTTTCCAGATAGAGTACAACGGCAGGATTGATGCCTTGTTCTTCAAGCAACTGCAATGTCTGGCGGGATTTGGAGCAGCGGGGATTATGATAAATTGTGATGTCATTCATGTCGTGGTCTCCCTCTTTTTCAATATGGGGTATTCTATCGACGAATACCCCCTAAGCGACAGCCCGAAAACATGACAAAAAATACCCAGTAAAAACAGCCGGTTACGGATTAATTGAATTTCCACTCATATCTTCTGGCAAAAAACTGGCAAAAAAACGGCAAAAACTACACTGCTAATGCCGCATAACCCACTATCCATTCGGGCTCGTGTCCCGCCAGATAAACCTCGGTTGTCTTCGTATTCTTATGGCCGAGCAGGTCGCGAATAGCCTCAATGGAAACTCCTTGCTTCAGGAGCAGGTAAGCCGCCAGCGCTCGGATGCAGTGAAATCCCGGCTGATCCTTAGGCGGTACATTATCAAATAGCCCTGTTTCATTTCTGGCCTTTCGGAGTTCACGCTCAAGCTTCTTGGCGGTCCATTGTGTCCAGTGATCGGTTTCCGCAGACCGCTTCCCATGCCTTCTTAACCTTTGGGGGCGATGATGGACGACATACGGGGAAGCGATCCCTGTGCTGCGACAGGCTGAGATAACATGCCGCAACGCGCTGTTGGTATGTATACGCTGATGGACGCCCGTCTTTTTCCTGATGGTTTCTATGGCGTCTTCGCTGATATCCAAAAACTTCAGGTTAATGATTTCATTAACACCAAAGGCAGTATAAAGCGCGAAATCCATGGCCCGCTTCAGATCATCACTGGCGGCATCATAGGTGGCCTTGTAGGTCTCCATTGTCCACCGGATGCGCGAACGTGGCTTTGTTTTCGTTTCTGTCACTGACACCGGGTTATGTTTAATCCAGCCATTGCGAATGCTGAAATCAATGATCTGGATGAACTTGGAGCGAACCTTTTGATACATGCTCTCATTGCCGTTTTCCTGGTTGTAATTCTGTTTCAGGAAATCAGCCGACATTTTGGTGGTGAGGTCACGTAGACAAATATCGTTTAAATGTTTCTTGATCTGCTTGAGGCAGTGCAGGTTCTGTTTTTTAGTGTTTTTCTTCTCCTTGGGTAATGTATCAACTTTTTCCCGCTTATATTCATCGCAGGCATATCCCACAGTGATTTTGTGGGTGCCCTCGATCTTATAAACCAGATCATCAGAGCAGGGAGCAAACTTATGGTTTGCAATCTTGGCCGCTTCAATAGCCTCATACCGATTGCGTCCCAGCCGAATGAACTTGCCTGTTACCGGATGCCGATACCGAAAGCCCGAGGCATCCTCATAAAGGTTTTTGGGTAGCTCTTTTGTTTTACGTGACTGCCGTTTGCGCCCCATTGCCATTACCTCTTGAGTCGATGTAGCCATTGCAACAATGGGTGGTCAATCGCTATCAATGACTGTTGATGATCATGTCTGCCAGATCGTTCCCCGTCTGCTCCAGAACCTTTGCATTGATTAACCAGGTGCCCCCGATTTTCTTGGCCGGTAACTCCCCTTTGGCGCACCAGCCGCGAATGGTGTTTTGGGCTGGCGGCTTACCGGTAAAGGAGCGCTTTTGATATTCCTGCACAGTAATCCATTTGTTCATGGCTTTTTCTCCTTGTTGTTCTGGTTGGTTCACAGGGCGCTTAAAAAGGAATGTCATCATCCTTGGTATTGCCAAAGCCACCTTGCTGAGATTGCGGAGACGGGGGCGGATTGTTTCTGGTATGCGCTGGCTGTTGCCTGGCCTGCTGCTGATAATTGTGCTGGGGCTGGTGGCCACTGTTTTCCTGGGCACCATCCAGCATCTGCAGCTGACCGCTGATATCCACAACAATTTCAGTTGTGTAACGATCCTGCCCTTGCTGATCCTGCCACTTGCGGGTTTGCAGCTTGCCTTCGATATAGACTTTTGAGCCCTTCCTCAAATACTGCCCCGCGACTTCGGCCAGCTTCCCGAAAATAACAACCCGGTGCCATTCGGTGCGCTCCTGTGTCTGGCCGCTGTTTTTGTCTTTCCAGCTTTCTGACGTTGCCAGGCTGAGATTGCATACTGCACTGCCATTGGGGGTGTAACGAACTTCCGGGTCGCTGCCTAAGTTGCCAATCAAGATGACTTTGTTGATTCCTTTTGCCATGCCTAGCCTCTGAATATACGTTCTTGTTTAAGTGCTGGTGAGAGTGTTTGCTCAATACATCCGGTTACCACTGATCCCCAAACTCAACCCCCAACTGCTCCAGCATGATGTCCATGTCGGCTAAAAACTCCGCCCCACACGCATCAAACTGGCGCATCATCTTGTCATCACGTGTGATGGTGACGACGTGAAGTTTTCGTGTACGCATACGCGGGTCGAAGTTGGCGAAATCCCATTGCTCAAGATCAGTCACCCACATGGAGAACTGGCACTGCTTGTAATATTCGGGTTTGATCTTGTCGGCACAGACAAACTCGATGTAGGTCCGCGATGCCCACGGGCATTTCAGCTCCAGCCCCCGGTCGTGCAGTAACCCATCGGGAGAGCAGCCGAACCGCAGCAGGTTGTCTTTGTAGATGAGGGGAATATCCTGAACGATGTTGAAGGTTTCCGCGCTGTAGGCTTCTTTGGCGTCGCGCTCGTTGTCCTTGCCCCAGTTCAACGCCTTGGCGTTCACTTCCTCGGGGATCATGCCGGTGCAGACCTGTGCCACCAGTTCGGCCAGATAGCCTTGCCGCTTGGCCGTTTCTTTTCCGGCCAGCAGGCAGTCTGCGCGTGAAGCGGTGACAACACCGGCTCGCATGCGATGCCATTCATCAGAACCCTGCTCTATGTGTGTGGGATTAAAACCAAACACGTCCGCGTGCTGTTGCAGCTCCCGGTAAAAATCCCTCATTGGCTGTTCTCCATGTGGTAAGCCAGCTTCTGGAGCTGCTCTTCAGTAAGTTCTTCGAACGACTGGATGGTGCTGCCGACCTTTTGGGACGCCCACTGGAAGAAGTCTTCCTCGGTGCGTTGCTTTTTCTGGATGATGGCCTTGATAACGGCCAGCGGATCCTCGATAGCCGCTGCGGCATTTTTCTGCATGGCGGCTTCAGCCACTTCATTAATGCGCGCATTGATATAACGCTGGTCATCAAAGAGGCCGAGGAATACGTCAGCGTTAAAGCCCAGGCGGCTCAGGGCTTTGGTCAGCGTGTCGGTTTCGACTTTTTTGGCAAAGTCATCATCAATACGGTCACTGCTCAGGTACTGGATGGCGTTATTCACATCAAAGCTGCCACCGGGGTAATAGAACACCGCGGCATACAGGCAGGTGTTGTTTTCGCGCAGCGTTTCAAAATCCATCTTCACATCACGCAGTCCCCAGCTTGAGCCATAAGGTCCCCACTGCTGGGTTGCTTCCATGATCTGGCTTTGGGCGCAGATGGCGGTAAAGCCGCCACGCTGTTTCACCCGTTTTGTGAAGGCCGGATTGGTCTTGCAGACCTGGTTCCATAAATCCATGGTGTTGTTTTTTGAGTCCTTGCTCACGGCGTTCCCTCCTCAACGGCATCCTTATGGGGATTGATGTTGGTTTCCTGTGCACATTCCCGGGCGATACCCGGCGCCAGTGTGCAGGCGTAGTCATGGACAGCATTACGCAGCGTCTGCCGCCAGTGTTTAAGACAATCCTGTTCGCCCCCGGGTTCAGCGTTGAACAGGGCAACGCAGGCCTGTTCCCAGTCCTCCCGGGCTTCCATCACTGCCAGGGCGTCCATGAGGTTCCAGAGCATCCCGTCAGCCGTGACCAGCTCACCGGCCAGTAACCGGTCGCGGATCTCGGCCACAAGGGCAAGGGCGGCTGCCTTCCGGGAGGTCATCAGTGGCGCTCCCCGCTCTTGGCGATCACGCGGTCAATGGCCTGGTTCAGTGTGAGGTCATCAGGGTTGTCCAGCAGCTCATGGAGAACCGCCGCCGCGTCACTGCTGAGGGTGATGACGTGGTACGGGCTGCAGAGGCTGGACTGGCGGCTGGTTTCCGCCGCTTCGGTGCAGGCCGCGGCAATCTCGTCATAGCGCTCAATGCCCAGCTGTTCCTCCGCCAGCTCACGCTGGTGGATGGCGCTTTCCTGCTGGTCGTGATGGGCGAGTTGTTGTTCTACGTATCCCATGGATCCCTCTCCCTGTCGGGCATGAGTTAACATACCTAAAAAGTATAAAAAGGTATAAAATGGAATGCAACAACTTTTGGTTTAAAAAGGTATAAATGCAAAAAAGCCGGCATAAAGCCGGCTTTTGCGTGTCCTGAAGGGTCAGATTTCTATGAACTGCCCTATGACCACGCCACAGATAATGGCGTTGGAGGGGAGGGGGATGGTCGGATATTGCGGGTTGATGGGCTTCAGGAGGATGCTGCCGGCATCTTCCACGTAGAGCTTGAAGACGTGTTCGCCCGTGTCCGGCATCCGTGCAATCACCGGTTTGCCGCTGACGGGTGCCCTGTCCGGATCGACATAGATCAGGCTGCCGTCAATAAAGCTCAGGCGGGTCGGGTAGGGGCTGGTCATGGAATCCCCTTTGACCCTGAGCGCATAGGTTTTCTCGCTGGCGCCAACCGGACACGGCAACAGGGTGGCCTGTTCCCGGATAGGGCCGTTGGGTGATCTGACGAACTGTTCCGGTTCTGACCAATCAAGCATGGGAATCAGCTGGAGCCTGAGGCTGTCCGCTTTTCCGGCGGATGGATCCATGGCTGGCCGGGACAGCGGAACACCGTCCTCCAGCATGCCGGCCGCCCGCATCTCTTCCTGCTCATCGTGCTCCTGGTCGAGCCATCCCACCGGCAACCCCAGGCACTTCTCTATATGACGGGCAATCTTCCGCCCGATGTTCTTGCGCGGGTTGCTGCCCAGCAGTTGGCTGATCTGCACGGGGCTACGGTCTATCGCCTCACCAAACGCGGAAAGGGAGGGATAGCCGCTGGCAAGTATGCGGCCGTTGTGGCGGCGGAGTTCATCAATATCCATGGGGATATTAAACAAAGGAGGTAGAAAACGGGCAAATACCTGATTAAACCAAATTCTTGCGCTATAAAGGTATAAAAGGTATAAAAAGGTATATTCAAGAATGCAGTCGGGGATGACCATGACATTCAAGTTTTACTTCATGCACCTGGACCCGGGTGAAAAACAGGCGCTGGCAGATGCGGTGGGCACCTCTTACCAGTACCTGTGCCAGATAGCCAATGGCCACAAGAATGCCGGGCCGGTGCTGTGCCGGAAGATCGAACAGGCCACTAACGGGCAGGTGAGCCGTCACGACCTGCGGCCGGATATCTACTCCTCGGAAAGATAAGGGGCGGCACATCCCCGATTAAACGGCGAGCCCACAGGGAGTGCCGGATACCAGACAAGCAGTAAGAACACGAAGAACCAGAAGTCCAATAAAAACTGCATCCCGGAGGGGGATATGGAAACCATCAGCAAGCACCGGCCTTTCGCCGTCGTTGGCGACAACCTGCGCAGCCTGCGCGAAGCCATTGGCAAACGAAACTGTGACATCACCCGGGAACTCGGGCTGGGGGAAGGCACCTGGTCAAAGTGGGAAAGCGGCGAGCGCCTGCCCGGTGGCAGCAATGTGCAGAAGCTGGCCCGCTATTTCTGCGTGACCGAGGCCGACATTCTCAGCATCGACCTGCGCCCTAAAGCTGACGTTCCGGCACAACAACCGAGCCTGATCCCCGAGCCTGTGGATACACCGGCGATGGATGAAGCGGAGGCGTTGCCGGATCAGGATGTCACTCTTACCGAACGGCTGGTTGACCTGCTGCGTGATATCCAGCCGTTGCCCCATGTCACCCTGGCGTTCCGCCGGGCCTGTGACCTTTATACCCGTGAGCGGTTTGCTTCGCTGAATCCTCACAGCCCCCATACCCGTGTCTGCGTCCTGGGGGATCATTCCATCACCCTGTATCTCTCCGCCGACTACCAGACCCTGAACCGGGTGGAGTTGCGTGACAATTACGGCCGCCATATCACGGTGACTCCGTCGTTTGCCCGGCACATTGCCGAGTATGGCGGCGAATACGAATCAGACGGTGACAACGGACGCCTGCAGCTGCCTGTCCGGCTCTGCAACAAGCTGCAGGAGATGTTGGCGGATTACCCCCGGCTGCTGGCGGAGTCCGCCTGATGAACCTGCATGAGTATGAGGCGCTGGATAACGAGTACCTGAGCCTGCCGGCCCAGGTGCTCTATATGAAAGTGTTGCGCCGCTTCATGGATTACAGCACCGGGCTGGTGGGGACGGAGAACCGCCGTATCAGTTACCAGCAGTTCAAGGAGCAGCTTTCCGTGTTTCGCCGCCGGGGTTCGACGGAGCCGGAGTTTGTCCCGTCCCGGCAGAACCTGCGCGGGTATGTGGCCGAACTGGAACAGGCGGGCCTTGTCGTACGCCTGTCCAAGCAGCATGCCCGTGACCCGATGGTATTCCGTCTGCCCCTGGCATCCGTCCGTTCCTATGAGGAACAACCTAGGAATAACCAAAGCCGCCAACCGAAGGCGCAACCCGAACCCGCCCCTCTGGAACAGGGGATGGCAACGGATGGGCAACCCAAGGAACAACCAACGGTTAACCATGAGCAGCAACAGACATCCGTTACTTCCGAATATCACTCTCTCTCTTCTTCGCGCGGGCGTGAAGACGACGAACACCCGGTATTTCGCAATGCCCGGGAACCGGCATCACTGAACAGCGATGGCTTCCGGGTAACGGGGCGCAAGTTCGCCCTGTCTCACCAGTGGCAACCCGATAACACGCTGGCCGCCCAGGCCCTGCAGACGGGGTTTGACCTTTCGGCCGTGGACAGCACCGCCTTCGGGCATGCACTGGCGGAGTTCCGCCTGTACTGGACCGAGGAGCAACCGGGACGCCACCACACCCAGCGAACCTGGCAACAAAAATTCATCGAAAGCCTGAAGCGGTACATGGGCAAGGGGGACGCCAATGCAACACGTCGGACAACTGACCGGACAAATTACCAGGCGCAGCGCGCAGACACCATCGACGCCATCTGGAACTCGCCCGGCTGTGAAAGCCTCGGCCAGGACGACTACTCAGACGCCTTTGGTCAATGACCTGTTCAAGCTGATGCAGCTGCGCAAGCCGCACCTGCTGGTGGCAGCCTACCCGAAGCCGGAACAGGTGGATGCCGCCAAGGCGGAATACATGCGCCAGTGGGAAGGGCTGACACCGGCCATGATCCGCAAGGGCATTGAACGGCTGCGCAACCAGTACCCGCTGCGCTACCTGCCCGATCCGGTGGAGTTTGCCAGGGAGTACTGCCATCCACGGCCGGAAGAGTTCGGCCTGCCCACGGTAGACGACGCCTGGCAGGAAGCGTCAAGGCACTGCGGTGACCTGGTATCCCACCGGTGGAGCCATGAGGCCGTACGGCTGGCGGGCAAGGAAACCGGCTGGTTTGACCTCTGCAGTGCCGCGGGTGCCGAGCGGCTCCGGGCGTTGCGCCAGCGGTTTGAAAAACACTACCGGGCGCTCTGCAACCAGGTGATGGCAGGGCAGGAACTAAGCGCCGGCCTGCTGGAACACAAGAAAACGACACCGGCAGAACGCAACGAGCAGTTCTACCGCGAACAGCAGAGGGAGCAGATGCAGGCGCAGGGGATTGATCCCGATGGTGGCCGCGCCGTGTTCCTGCAGTGCATGAGGCGCCTGTGATGGGGCGGGATAGTCGGAAGCAGCAGCCAATGCAGCGCCAGGGTATTGCGTGATGACCGAGCTGACACTGATCAAACGCATCGACGGCAGCCTGGCGCCAGCCACGCACCAGGACGCTGAGAAGGTGGCAAAGCTCAAGGTCGGGCAGGGGCTGCGGGGCGAGTGGAAACGCCGGCGCAATGCCGGGTTCCACCGCAAGTACTTCGCGCTGCTCAACATCGGCTTTGATGCGTTCGAACCGACGGAGCAGGCATACCGCGGCATGCCGGTGCAGAAGAACTTCGACCGGTTCCGCAAGGACGTGATCTGCGCCGCCGGCTTCTACGACGTGGTGGCCAACCTGAACGGTGACGTCAGGGCGGAAGCCCGAAGCATCAGTTTCGCAAAAATGGACCAGAACGAATTTGAACAGCTCTACAGCAAGACGGCAGACGTACTGCTGCAGCGGGTGTTGCGGACTTATACCCGCGCTGACCTGGATCAGCAGGTAGAGCAAATACTGGGGATGTGCTGACCATGAGTGTTTCTCATATCGGAAAGAAAACCAACTGTGCGTTGAGTTTTTCGCCGACTCAGGTGTTGGCGTCATGCCAGCAGGAAGTTGGTAAGCCAGAAACGGGGGCCTTTGAGCGCGCAGAAAAGCTACTGGTTTTAGCGCTTGATGATCGTGATGGGGCTTACGCGGTGAGCTGGCGTCAGTGTGGCATGAAGAGTTCGCAAATTGTGGCTCTGCTTGAGATCGCTAAAGCCCAGATACTCGAGGACATGGGGTACTAATGAAAAAAATACGCCACAAATTCAATGCTACTCGCACGGAGTACGACGGCATTCGTTTCGATTCCAAGCTTGAAGCCCGTTACTACGAGTATCTCCAAACCTTTGAGGTCGAAGGTGAGTTGCTGTTTTTTCTGAGACAGGCTCCCTTTCATCTGTTAGGCGGCACCCGTCTTGTGATTGATTTTGTAGAGTTCTGGGCGGACGGGACAGTCCGCTTTACCGATGTGAAGGGGGTGGAAACCGATAGTTTCAAGATCAAACGCCGGGAAGTGGAAGCGAAGTTTGGCATTGAGATCAACGTGGTCAAGAAGATACCAGTGCAGGGGGGAAGGCCATGAAGTTCTATACCGCACGGCAGGCGATACACGACGCCTATGCACTGCATCTGCGCTCAAAGGGGTTTGAGGTGAATCAGGTATCGGCGGTCAGCAAGCCGGACTGGTCTGCACAGATGGCGCGGATCCAGCGCATGAAGGAACAGCCAAGAGTTGCGGCCTTGGCAGAATTTGCACCGGTAGGGCATTACCGCGGTGACCAGTCAGTGAAGTTGGATACTGACCGCTTGATCTGGGATTCGGTCCAGGCCGGGCGGGTCATTGCTGCAGTCGAAGCACTGCCGCCCCACCTGAAAGCCTGGTGCTATTGGTGTTACACGCCACTGGGCAAGACCAACCAGACATGGCTCAAGGAAGCCGAAACACTGGCGCAGGCCCGGCATCTCAGGGAACAGGCAGACAGCATGATCGACTACGCCGGCAGTATCCCCGGGCGAATTGCCCGTTGTAAAACCGAAGAGCGCCGCAATGAGCTGGAAGGCGTTGATACGGATGCCTTGTTGGCCGATGCCATACGCCAGCAGCAGATCGCGGAACGCCTGGAACGTACCGCCAAAGCGCCGGATGTGGCAGCGCCCTGGTGGAACTGGCTGGATGAACAGATCGTTGAACGTGCACCAAAGAAAATACGGAAGAAAACCCTGCAGCGGGTGCGCCGCGTGTGTGTCGCAGCCTGTTACAACTATCGGCATCGGGTGCAGCCAGGGAGTGATGGGGGTATTAAGGATCTGGTTGGGCCGAAGGCGATCTGTGAGCAGTTTGATGTGCCGTATTCGCACTTTGAGCGGGACTATAGACACTGGCTCAATTTTATAACTGATTTATGCAGTTTTGCAGATAAAGTGAGCATGCCAGCGATCTGTGCGGTAGCGTTTTAGACTATTCGTACTACGTTGGAATTATGGGATAATTTGCAGACAACATCATTCGAAGAGGGAAAATATCGTGGTGTCTGACAACCCTGCGGATCGTCTGCTGCATATTTTAAAAGCAGGAAAGCAAATAAGTTTGAGTTACAACTGCAGGAAGGCTTGGTGTCAGCTGCTGGATGTAGATGATGCAAGCAATCACTCTTTGCTCATGAGCCGATTAGGCAAAGTGATGGCCTTGCCCGATGAGATTGTCTCATTACTTGATAGCCACGATGGAATTGAACCAGAAGTATACCAGCACTGGGTTTCACAGATTAATGCTGGGTTCAGCAACCAGAGTCTCACAGGTACATGGGAAAGCTTTATCAAATTTATAGACTCCCACGCTATGTCAAACCTTGCACTTACATCAACGCTGCTGAGAGTAACCGGTAAAAGAACATTAATTGATGAGGTGAGCCTCCAGGAAACCACAGAAAAACTACACGCTTTACTTTCTGAGGTCATGGAAAGCGAGCTCGCAGACGATGTAAAAGCCTACGTCGTCAAAAGCCTGCAGAAAATAATCACAGCTTTAAATGAATACAAGATCACTGGTAGTGCTCCTATTTTGGAGACTATCGAGGCCAGTTTTGGTCACGCTGTCGTAGATGAGAGATTCCGAGAATCCATGAACGATAGCGAAACTGGCAGGAAGGTATGGGATATATTGGCTAATACAGCTAATACTGTTTCAGTAGCTACAGGACTTGGACAAATTGGTGCTGCTGCACTTCAGCTCCTTCAGTAAGATACTTGGCTAAGGAGGGACGCCTCCTTAGCTTTTCCTCAAAACAGCAGCAATCAACATGGCACTCTGCCGATCGACATCATCTCAGGTGTACGCAACCCACTGAATCCAATGGCGGCAACTCTGCTATTGGTTCTCTCTAGTCGTATCAAATCTTCGTCAGATGTTACAACTACCGGCATTGTGTACAGCTAAGAAGGGGGCGGTATTAAGGATCTGCGGCCGGCTTGACGTACTGTATTCGCACTTCGAGCACGACTATCGAAGCTGGATTGATTTTACGATAGACGTTTTGAAAAATTTGATGGGATTAGTGCCGGATTTGTTTTTGCCCTCGTAAAATCAACAAATGAACCTCACTGATATTGAAAAAATTCTAACTCATCATTCGAGGGCGTGAACGCGGAATCCGCTTGAGGGAGTTAGTAGAAAATGAGCTTCTTTGTCGGTATGATTGCGCGGCTTTTTATATCTTATTGTTATTTATCCAGTGTGATCGGAGTAATGGGAAACTATACTTTAAGGAAGATCTCTTACAATTTTGGCAGAGTAATGGAACCTGGTTCCGCTATTCTGGCTACGGTCTATGGACTACTGACTGAAGTAGACACAACAAAGCTGGGTGGTTGGCCGCTTCCAATTGTCTGGATAATAGAAAAATTTCAATATTATCAGCTAGTTATTTTTTCTGGGCTTTTAGGCGTGGCAGTATTGGCAATTATTGCTAAGCGAGCAAGTGATCCTTGGATATGGGAAAAACTTAAATTTGTGCTCAATGAGTTCAAAAACAAAGCATACGCAGGTCATGATAGCGATCCAGATCATTACAATAGAGTTACCCTTTTCAAGTATAAAAAGTACTCCATAAAGATGTCGCCATGGCGCAAAGGTAGTGTTAAAAAGGTAAGGCCTTGGTCTGGGTGGTTGGTATCGGTTCTACGTTCTGGCTATACAACGCAGAGGGTAGAAGCTGCGTTTCATGTCAGTCCGCATGACCCCGAAGCATATGAAGGTATGGCAGCCAAGGCGTGGATCACTAATTACACATGTTGTGCAGTAAATTTACCTGATCTTAATGCTAAAGACCTTAAAAAGAGAGATATTAAGGCGTATGCTAAGGCTACAAAATGTCCTGAATCTATGGTTCAGTACTATATTAACAAGGGGAAATCTTTACCAAGATCAGTTGGTGCTATCCCGATAGAGGTACATGGCAATAGATGGGGGGTGCTGGTTCTTGATAGTCGACATCCTGACGGTGTCACCGGCGATACGTTAGAGCAATTTAGCTTGACCGCTACGATCATCGGGCAGCTATTGGAGAGGGCGTGATGAACAAGAAGTGGATAAACATTGATCAGAAAGAGCTTAATAAGCCGTCAAACAAAAAAGAGAATGGCGTTATTCTGCGCATGTTTTTATCTCCATACGATATTCCTGAAGCGGTTGCTGGTCATCAGGAAGATGGCAAGATATATGTAGAGTTCCGCTATGTGGCAGGCAGTGAGCCACTGAAAAAAGAGCGTGTCACAAAGAATTTATGGTTCCACGTGGGCAAGAATAGTGGACGCGTTTATAAAATTGAAATGAATGACAAGCTATTACTTGAGGAAGATGCAATACATCTTGAGTTTTTTGCTGACAAGGTAAGCGAAAATATCGACTCATTTAAGGATAAGCACGTAAAATTTGCAAGTAAAAGTCTGGATGCTATTCGCTCTTGGCTTAGGAAGCAGCCAGAAGAATTGCTGCAAGCAGTGAATGCCTAATTGCATTAGGCACCTATTTCAGCTATAAATTCTTATAGTCAATAAAACCCTGCTCTCACCAGAGCGGGGTTTTTTATTGCCCATCGTTCAGCATTTCCCTGTGTACCCGTGACCGCGAAGCCCGGCTTCTATGTAGGGGACAAAACAGTTAATAGCTGAGCAATGCCACTTTTATCTTTCAGACATTGGTTTTTCAATAATCGTCGTATTAAATCCAGTCCCAAACGAAAGAGAGATTTTTCTGGACGATAATGTCGGCCAAGGGGCAATTCTGCACTGTCTCCATATTGCGATTCTCCGACCCGCAGGCTCCATAGTGTGGCTATTGCCAACACCGCCACCAGTTTCTTCAGTCTGTCGGGTTCGCTGACATGGGTGCTCTCCAGATCAAAACCCCGACTTTTGAGGTTCGCGAAAAGGACTTCTATACCCCAGCGGCGGTAGTAATCTTCAAGCATGCCCCCAGGACGAGCCGGGCTTGCAACAATGAGCAGCCCTTTAACGGACCGATGAGCAGCCAGATGCAGCTTCAGGTCACCCACCGCTCGTTTACTCATCCAGGTTTCCTGACCGTTGACGCCCAGGTGAGAAAACAGCCGACACACCGGTACGCTGCGCCCACAGTTGCCAACCACCCGGGTATTATTTTTGATCCGTACGCGAAAACGAATATTCTTCGCTGTCAGCCAGCGTAACCATTGCTCACCGACAAACTCCCTGTCGGCCAGCAGGCAGTCGATTTTGTCTGCTGGCAGCAGCTTCAGGCACTGTTCCATCAGGGCGATACGTTCCCTGCAATTGCTACAACCGCGTTTGGACAGACACTCCCAGAGTAACGGCACAGAGGTTCCCTGCCAGGCAATGGACAGAACCAGGATATTGATATCCTTCTGGCCGTGCAGCCAGTTGGTTCGGTCGAGGCAAAGCGTGTAAGACGACTGCGGTAACCAGTGCAGGATCAATCTTCCGAACTGGAAATAGCAAAACTCATACAGGGCAAGAAAACGCTTGATCCGTTTATAGCTGGAGTCGGTCAATGCCGGTGACTGGAACTCCTCGGCAATCCGGGCAAGATTTGATGATCGAGCCTGCAGAACGCCAAGAACCAGCTGAGCAAAACAGATGATTCGAGATTGATGCCAGGGTAGATGGGGCTTAAGCTCAGAAGCCAGAGAACTGATTGCTTGCATACGACAAGGTAACTGCATGGAGGTTAGAGACCATACACTTTACCGGTAGTGAGCGTCAGTTCTCCTTACTATTTTTGTTAGCGTTATTTTTTGTCCCGTACACAGGCCCGGCTTATCCTCCTCCGGGCCGGGCTTCTGCTGTCCTTTTTCCTGCAAACATCATGAGAAAAACAACCCAGTACATTGCCATTCACTGCAGTGCGACGCCGGCTGCCATGGATATTGGTGCGGCCGAGATCCGCCGGTGGCACCGGGAAAAAGGCTGGCGGGATATTGGTTACCAGGCCGTGATCCGCCGGGATGGCACTATCGAAATGGGCCGGGGCTTGGACAGCAGCGGCGCCCATGTGCGTGGGTACAACCATACCGCGGTCGGTATCTGCCTGGTGGGCGGCTTATCCGTAACCGGTGAGCCCGAGAACAATTTCACCCCGGCACAAATGCAGAGTTTGCGCATTCTGGTGGATGGCCTCCGCCAACGTTACCCCGGCGTAGTGGTGCAGGGGCACAGGGACTTCCCCAACGTCAGCAAAGCCTGCCCCTGTTTCGATGTGCCGGGCTGGTATCAGAACCAACAGGTCACGGAGTAACCATGCTGCAGGCAATCATTCCCCTCCTGGCATCCGGTATCAATGCGTGGAAAGAGACAAGGCGGCAAAAGACTGAGCTGAAGCGCATGAAGCACCAAGGGGCGCTGCGTATTCAGGAGGCGCAGGTCAACAGTGCCGTAAGGCGGGCGGAGTCGGGGGATCAATCGGCCATCTCCATGGATCAGCTCAGCTTCAAAAACCGGGGCTGGAAAGACGACTACCTGCTGATACTCACCACCTTGCCGTTATTGATCCTGTTTTTTGCCCCCATTGCGGAACTGGTGCTGCTGAGTACCCGCTATCAGGCAGGAGACCTCACGGCAGCGGTTATGGCGGGCTTTACCGCCCTGCAGCAAACGCCCGACTGGTACCTGGTTGCCTTGTTGCTGGTGTATGTGGATACCTTCGGTTTTCGTCGTCTGTTGCGGGAGGCGTTATCCGGGAAGCTGGCGCAATGGATGGGCAAAGGGGTACCGGGCAAGTGAATGAGCATATGGACTGGATCACCCAGCTGATTGCCTGGATAAAAAGCATCATACCCGCCGGCGCCATGGCCGTGATCGGTGGGACGGCCCGCTATCTCCATGAGATCCAGAACGGCATGCGCAAGTTTCGCTGGGTCTCCTTTGCGCTGACGACGGTGGTTGCCTTCCTGGTGGGGATTATTGTTGAACAGTTGTTGCCACCCGATACCACGGGGCGTGGTGGGTTGATTGCGGTTTGCGGCCTGTGTGCCCCCAACGTGATTACTGCCCTGATCGATATGGGCAATGCCATGCTGGAAAAGGCCATCAAGAAGAATGGCTAACCGAACAAAGCGGACACCCCAAAAAGACGGCAAGTTCTTTGCCGCGCTGGCCAAGGGGATACCGGTCTCAACGGCGGCACAGTCGGTCGGTTATGGGCGCACCATGGTTTATGAGCACCGGGAGAAGGATGAACTGTTCTGTGAACGGTGGGACGACGCCATTGCCATCGCCATTGAACGACTGGAGGCAGAAGCGGACCGTCGTGCCGTGGAAGGTATCGAGGATCCCGTGTTTTACCAGGGGGAACAGTGCGGCACCGTGCGCAAGTTCTCCGATACCCTGTTGATGTTCCGCCTGAAAGCCCTGGCGCCGGACAGGTACCGTGAACGCGCCCAGATAGACCACTCCGGCGAGATCAATGGCCGGCACACTGTCGTCATCAAGAACTTCACCGGGCGCAAGGCCAGCGATGGCAACGATTGAAATCCACATGAAGCCCCAGGGGCCGGTGCTTGAGTCTTTCATGGCCAGCATGGCCCGTGTCGCCGCGATCATGGGGCCGCTGGGTTCCGGCAAAACGTACCAGAGTTGCCAGAAGCTGTTCACCCTGATGTGTCAGCAGAAGCCCAACCCGGAAAACCTGCGCAAGACGCGCTGGTGCGCCATCCGTAACACCTATCCGGATCTCACCACGACCACCATCAAGGACTGGCGGGAACTGTTCGGTGAGCTGGGCAGGTACAAGGCTGGGGGCATCGAACCACCGACCCATTACCTGGACTTTGATTTGCCCGACGGCAGCCGCGTAATGGCGGAAGTGATCTTCCTGGCGATGGATCGGGAAGACCATGTGAAGAAACTGCGGGGCATGCAGGTCACGGGCTTCTGGCTCAACGAGATGAAGGAGCTGCCCAAGTCCGTCGTGGATATGGCCGACCTGCGTCACGGCCGTTACCCCTCGGCCATGGATGGTGGCCCCAGCTGGCACGGCATGATCGGCGACACCAACGCGCCGGATGAAGACCACTGGTATTACAAACTGGCCGAAGAGGAAAGGCCCGAAGGCTGGGCGTTCTTCCGGCAGCCTGGTGGTGTGATTGCCTGCGGGGAAGGGGCGGACGGTCGTGTGAACTGGCAGCCCAACCCCAACGCGGAAAACCAGAACAACCTGCCGGAGGGGTATTACCTGCGGGGCATGGCTGGCAAGTCGGACGACTGGATCAAGGTTAACCTGGCCAACGAATACGGCTTTGTTCAGGACGGCAAGCCGGTGCATCCGGAATACGTGGACAGTGTCCACTGTGCGGATCAGGCGATCCCGGCAGACCCCAGTTACCCGCTGACCCTCGGCATCGACTTCGGCCGGACACCGGCAGCGGTGATCTGGCAACAGAACAACCTCGGGCGCTGGTCGGCGATTGATGAGTTTGTCACCGAGGATATGAGTGCTGCGTTGTTTGCACCGCAACTCAAGCGGCACCTGGACCAACACTACGCCGGTTTTGAAGTGGCCGCCTGGGGCGATCCGGCCGGTACCGGCAAGGGACAGGCCACGGACGATACGCCCATACAGATTCTGAGAGCCAACGGCATCCCGGTGCAGCCCTGTCACAGCAACGACCCGACACTGCGCCGCGCCGCCATCGCCAACCCTTGCACCCGTAACTGCATGGACGGTCGCCCGGCGCTGATCATCAGCCCGAAATGCAAGGTGCTGCGCAAGGGACTGATGGGCGGCTTCCAGTACCGGCGATTGAAAGTGGCCGGCGATGAACGCTACCAGGACCAGCCGGACAAGAATCATTACTCCCACGTCTGCGAGGCCGCCGAATACGGCCTGCTGGGCGGTGGGGAAGGCCATGCCGCCGTCACCCCGGTACGTCCACGGGTGACCATCAAACGTTACCGGCCCAGCGTCTACTAACCGAGTCTACCGATGCGCAAAACCCCGAAGAATGAACGTGAGCTGACCGCACTGCTCAGGGATCACATCGCCCAGTCGGCGCTGCTGGAAGACAGCGAGATTGCCCGCCAGCGGGTGCGGGCCATCGACGCCTACCACGGCAGGAACCACCGGAACCGGCCGGAGCTGTCCAACCACGTGAGCCGTGATGTGTTCGACGTGGTGGAGAGTGAGAAGGCCCTGCTGCTGCAGACGTTTTCCGGCGCCCGCAAGATCATCCGGTTCCGTCCCCGGGATCCGGACGACGTGGAAGCCGCCAAGCTGCGCAACGCTTACCTCAATCACCTGTTTTGGGAAAAGAACAAGGGCTACCAGCTGCTCTACGATGGCATCCACAATGCCGAGGTGGAGAAGGTCGCCGCCTACAAGTACTGGTGGGACAGTGACAGCCACATTGAGAAACGCCCCTTCCAGGGCAACGCCGTCATGCTGCAGGCCGCCCGTTTTGAAATGACGCAGCAGGGCTGGCAGCTGGCGGCGCTGGAGCAGACCGGCCCGGATCAGTTTGTCGGGGAGTTTGTCCGGATCATCGACCAGTCACAGGTACGCATCCGCACCATTGCCCCGGATTGCCTGCGGGTGGATCCCGGTGCTGACAGTATCGACAACGCGGTGTTTGTCGGTGAAGAGATCGACCTGACCGGCTCGGAGCTGGTGGCGCTGGGTGTGGACGCAGCAATACTGGAAACCCTCAACAAGGCGGGTGCGTCCAGCACCGTGGGGAACGCCCGCAAACGGCACGACAACAGCCAGCGCCTGCGGGATCACGCAGAGCTGACACCGGCGCAGCAGAAATACACGGTCGTGGACTGTTATATCCGGCTGGATATCGATGACGACGGCATCAGCGAGCTGTATCAGGTCTGGGCAGGGCTGGAAGGGGAACTGTTGACCGAACCGGAACCGGTGCCGGAAGTGCCGATTGTGGCCGACAGCCTGATTCCCTTACCCCATAAATTCCACGGGTTGGCGCCGGCGGAAACCCTGGTGGATATCCAGGAAACCAATTCCGACATCAAGCGGCAGATGGTGGATCACCTGGCGCGGGTGAACAGCCAGCGGATGGTGGGTGACCTGCAGGTGATCCGTAACCCCATGGACCTGATCGAGAACCATGTGGGCAGCGTCATTGATGCGCCGTTCCTCAATGGCCATGCGCCGCTGCAACCCCTGCAGCAGACCCAGCTATCACCGGCTACCACCGCCATCCTTGAGGAGATGAAGCAGGAGAAGGAGTTCCGTGGCGGTATCTCCCGTGTGGCGCAGGGCCTGAACCAGGACGCCATCAGCAACCAGAACGCCGACAGCCTGATTGAGCGTTACACCAGTGCCAGCACCCGCCGCACCATGATGAAGGCCCGCAACTTTGCCGAGCTGATCCTGAAACCCTTGCTACAGGGGGTTTACCGGCTGGCGGTGGAAATGGACAACACTCCGGTGATGCTGCAGGTGGGCGGACAGTGGCAACAGGTAAGCCCGCAACAGCTGGGACGGGATGCCGAGCTGGCCGTTGATATGGCGGTGACCGATGAAGAGGCGAGCCGCCGCGCCCAGACCCTGATGCTGATTCACAACACCCTGATCAACAGCAAGTCGGCGGACGTGCTCTACCCGGAGAAACGCCAGCACGCCCTGTTGACCGATGTGCTGGAGATGACCGGCGAATCCGCCCACCTCTACCTGGAAGACCCGAACAATCCCAAGGCACAGCAATCCATCGTCGGCCTGCAGCAACAGCTCGCGCAGGTGTCACAACAACTCCAGTTGGTGCAACAGCAGAACCAGCAACTGGCCCACAACAACCGGCTGCTGCAGGTGCAGGTGGTGAACCGGCAGGCGGACGCCCGGGCGAAGCTGGAGACCGAAGCCCGCAAGGCCGGCCAGAAAGACCGCGAGCTGGATATTCGTGAAGACGCCGAAGAGCACAAGCAGGCCGTCGATATGGCGGAACTGGCCATTGAAAAGCAGCAACAAAGGCCGGTGGACGTATGAGCGATGACGCCTGGTTAACGCGTAGGAGAGAACAGAACCGTGACAACGAAGCCGAACGCCACGAGCGCCGCAAGGCGTTTTATCGAGCGGTTACGCCGCCGCCGACCGAGCCGGAAGCCCCTCAATCGCCGACAGGAAGGCGCAAGGGCCGCAGAAAGTCTCGCGCTGCTGCAAAACCCCGCGTTCCAGGCGGCGTACAGCAATAGCTTTGAGCGCGGCATCGATGCGCTGATGCGACTCGACCCGGTCAGCGACACCGACCGGATCCGCAGCCAGCTGATCGAACTGCGGGCGCTGGAGTCACTGGCGCTGTCGCTGAACAGTTTTGTCACGACAGCCGAGCTGGACGCCCGGCGCAGGGAAAAACAACAACAGCAAGCGGAAGGAAACTAACCCATGACCCAACCACTGGCGCAACCTGCTGGAGAACGATCGGCCAATGCTGCCATTGTGCCGGACTCTGCCAGCGCTCCAGTCTCAACCCGGGATGCACTCCGTCAACGCCTGGACTCTTTCCGACACCAGCCGGAAGAACGACCGGGCGACAGTGATCCCAACCAGTCGGCTGATGATCAGCCAGCGGGTAACGAAGGCAACCCGCCCGGGGATAACAGCCAGGACTCTGCCGGCGATGCGTCGGAAGAACGACCTGGTGAGGATCCCGACGGCGAGGACGGCAATCTGCCGGCGCCCACGGCCCTGTCCCTGGACGACACCGCTGTTTACCAGGTCGGTGATGAAACGGTCACGGGGGCGGAGCTGCAGGAACGGTTGATGCTCAAGGCCGACCACACCCGCAAAACCCAGGAGCTGTCGGACAGACGCAAGGAAATGGAGGCTGAGCGTGAACAGTACGCCCAGAACCTGGCGTTCCTTGAGTCTGCCAATAACGCCAGCCTGCAGCAGTACCAGCAGCTGGACTGGCAGCAACTGGGCAGCAACCCGGCCGAGTACCAGCGCAAACAGCAGGAGCTTCAGCAGTTGCTGCAGCGCAAGCAGCAGATCGACGGCGCCAAACAGCAGTTTTTTGAGCACCTGAAACAGCAGCGCCTGGCACAGCGCAACAAGGCGGCGCAGGACGCGGTGGAAACGTTGAAAACGGTGTTTCCGGACTGGGGCAATGAGCGTTACAGCGCACTGCGCGAAACCGCCCAGGCCTACGACATTCCGGTGGCAGAGTTCGACGAGTACACCGACCCGCGCATCATGCGCATCCTGCACGACGCCGGGCAGTACCGGCAGGCGCAGCAGCAGGCCCGGGAAGCGGTCAAGCGTAAACCCAAACCACAACCCAAAGGCCAGAACAGGGACACCCGGCTGTCCACCGAGCAGGCCAAGCGGATGAATCTCACCAAACAGGCGAACGCCGGTGACACATCCGCCAACCGCGCATTGCTCAAGGACCGGCTGGGGAAACGGTTCGGCCGTACCTGAATGACGGAGTGATTACCGATGCCAGCAGATAACATTACCACCCACGACCAGGTGGGGAAGGTTGAGGATGTCTCGGACATCATCAAGAACATTGCCCCCACCCGCACGCCGGTCTATTCCATGCTCATGGCAGACGACTGCCACAACCCGCTGTATGAGGAGCTGGAGGATGACCTGGCGGAGGCCAACCCGGACAACGCCGCCATTGAAGGCGCGGATGCGGAAGACGCCGACCAGGGCCAGCCCGAACCGGTGCAGGGTCGCACCCAGATTTTCACCAAGACGGTGAAGGTCTCCGGTTCCGCCCGCGCCACCGACACCTACGGTCGTGCGGACGAACTCACCTACCAGGTGGAGAAGAAGGGCAAGGAGATCAAGCGCGACATCGAGGCCGCGCTGATGGGGCGCAAGCAGGCGCCGGTGGCCGGTTCCGAAAGCGCCGCCCGCAAGACCGGCTCGGTGGCGCACTATGTCCATGCGGATACCACGATAGACGGCAGCAGCACGCTGGACGAAGCCAAGTTCAACGCCATGATGGAAAAGGTGTATGAGGAAGGTGGTGAACCGGGCTATCTGGTCACCGCACCGGGACACGCGACCACCATCGCGGGCTGGGCCATGGCCTCGGGGCGGCAGCGCGATTTCCAGCAGTCCACCACGCTGGTGAACGTGATTGATTTCCTGGTCACGCCCCACGGCAGTGTTGAAGTCGTGCAGGATATCTTCGCCAGCCCGAACTACCTGGTGGCGCTCGATACTGAGTATGCCCGCCTGAAAGAGCTGCGCCCGATGCAGCTGGAAGAGCTGGCCAAGACCGGTGATGCCGACAAGTACCAGCTGATCTGTGAGCTGGGTTACCACCCCGGTAACCGCAAGGCGCACGGCCTGCTGGATAACGCCTACACGGCACCGTCGTAAATAATGGGGAGAAAGTTGGAAGCGGGTTAAAAACCCGCTTCCTGTATCAGAGATTCAGCAAGGCAAACATGACTGGATTTACGGCTAGCAGTACGAGAACAACTAGCAAGGCTGCAGGCAGAGCTTTCACAGGCTGGAAATCCTTCCTAAAGCCAGTGTAAAGAGTATCAACTGCCTTTGCTTTATCTGATACGCGGTCTGTGACCACACCTGATTTATCCATTGATAAATCCTCCCTGGTGCTTGCTTATCCCTGGTCCTGAATTTGGGTATCGGGATAATAAATCAGACCATCCGTTCTTCTCCATAAATCAAGCTTCTCTTCAGTTTCAAGGCAGTCTTTTTAAGGACTGCACGGGCGAACGGTACCCACTGAAGTTTCTATTTTCTCAGGCCGTTAATTCACGGGATATAGGTACATACCTGAGTCATGGACACAACACTCAAACAACAGGACGGACAGGTTCACCAGGTCTGGAAACAGGATCTGCGTGCCTTCTGGAAGCGCAAGAGAGAGCTGGAAGAACTGCACGGCACGGGTGATATCCAGCTGGGTTTTTCCATTCCTACGGTGCTCTATCCGGAATTCAAGACCCGTTGGAACCTGGATCTTCTGCGGCTCAATAAAGACGACCGCGATCGCCTCTGGCGCATCATCCAGACGGAATATCCTGACCTGATCTATGCCCGTCCCCGCAACCGTATTTTTATGGGTAGCGCCAGATGATCCAGACCTACGGTGAACTGAAACAGTCGGTGATCCGCTGGATCGACCGGAAGGATCTGGCCAGCGTGATCGACGATATCTGCATGTTGGGTATTCGTCGCGTGTATCGGGATGTGCGCTGCCCGGCCAATGAACGGTTGGCGGGGTATACCCAGCCTACAACCGGCTGGCTCAAGACGCTGCCGCTGCCCGGTGACTTTCTGGAACTGCGGATGCTGACCTGCAACGGTGAACCCCTGAGCCGGGTGACTGATCAGCAGGCACACCGGATGCTGCGGCAGGGCACGACCGGCAAACCACAGTGTTTCGGTCGCATCGGTGTGGAGCTGGCGTTGCTGCCCATTCCGGATGGCCCATACGACTTCGGGATCTGGTACTGGACCGATGAGAGTGAACTGCTGACCGGCAGGGACGAAGCCGAAACCCAGTTGCTGCAATCGGCGGGGGAACTGTTTCTGTACGCCTGCCTGACCGAGTCCGAGGCTTATCTGATCAATGACCCCCGGGTGGCCACCTGGGAAGCGAAGTACGAACAATCCATGAACCGCCTCAACCGCCAGGCGGAGCGTGATGAGCTTTCCGGCGGTCCTGTCTGCGTAGGAGCGTCCAACTGATGAGCAATGGCAGCGCCGGTTTCTATGGCGCCAAGGTGGAAATCACGGAATCGGCCATTGCAGCGGCCGACCGTTCCGAAGCGGCGGCAGACAATGCCCGGCAGTCTGAACAAAACGCCGGAGCATCTGCCAGCAAGGCAACCCAGCAGGCGACACTGGCCGAACAACAGGCGACAGCAGCCGGAGACAAGGCGCTTCAGGCTGCCAACAGCGCCACGGAATCGGCCACGGCCAGCAATGCCGCCAGCGACCAGCGCCAGCTGGCCCAGACGGCCGCCACGGAAGCAGAAGGTTTCCGGGATGAAGCGGCTGCCTCTGCAACACAAGCGGATGACGCCGCCGTGCTGGCTGACCAGAAAATGCTGGATGCCCGCAGCAGTGCGCAATCGGCGGCAGCGGATGCACTGACCGCAGGCACACAGGCAACGGCTGCGACCAGTAGCGCCAGCGCCGCAGCAACCAGTGAAAGCGCGGCAGCCCAATCGGCTGCTGAGGCCGCGCAGTCCGCAAGCGATGCCGAGGCGCACAAGAATGCCGCCGCGCTGTCGGAGACGACGGCAGAACAACATAAGACGGCAGCCGCCGGTTCCGAGAGTGCCGCGGCAGCGTCTGCCACATCGGCAGAACAGGATCGGCAAGCTGCCAGCGAGGCGGCGACCACCGCAACGATAGAGGCGACAACGGCCAGCAATAGCGCCAGCCTTGCGGAACAGGCCAAAGAGGAAACCCTGGCGGCGAAGGATCAGGCGGTGGATGCCCGTGATGATGCCCTGCTGATTGCCAGCACCATGGCCGGCGGCATCGTTGAAATGGGCAACTGGGATGCATCCGTTGGTGCGTTGCCCGCCAAGCCGTCAGAGACCAGCGGCTTCTGGAAGATTATTGCCGGTGGCACGCTGGACGGCATAGAGCTGGGGGTGGGTGACTCCCTGGTGTACAGCAAGACGACGGATTCCTTTTACAAGATTGATAACACGGAATCGGTCACCAGTGTTCAGGGCAAGAAAGGCATTGTTACGCTGATTCCGGAGGATATCGGGGCCGAACCGGCGTTGCCCGATAACCGCAAGCGCGTCATTCATGCCTCCACAGCAGAGCCTGCCGCCGGTGACTGGGCGCCCGGTGATCTCTGGGTTATCTACGAGTAAGCAGCATGCCGGCAAAGATCAATATAAGCGGAGCAAAAAAAGAAATTGTCACAGTAATGTTGAATGACGCTGGCACCAGTAAGGAAGCCTCAAGGGTTCTCCTGAATATTGGTGGCGTAGCGAAAGAGGTTTATACGTCCAACCTTTATGAAGGGGCGGTAACCGTTGGCACTCAGTTGGCTTATAGCATTACTTCTCACGGGTACTTGTCTTATACATCAAACGATTTTGGGTCAATAACTCCTGAAACATTCGCACCTGATATACGTATGAGGATGGTTCAATCAAGTACAGCGGGTCCGTATGTTTGGGTAGAAATTGATAGCCTTGTCTTTAGTAAACAACAGCTTGAACAAGTCGTTCGGGGCTGGAAAAAGTTGAAAATCGGGCCTTATGAAATTGATTTAACGTTACCGGCCAGTGACGTAATCGTCACAAGCTACGATGACTTTTTTAATCAAGGCGTTATGAGGGGCACGTTACAGATAAACAACAGCGTGTTCTTCAGTAATGTCCATTCTTATCTGTCGTCAAAAATTGGCGGCAGTGTTGTCGTAGTCATCAAATAACAGATCAGACCAAGTCCAAATTCGAGAAACCCGCACCAGGCGGGTTTTTTAATGCCTGCAGGAAGCGACCATGCCCTTAGAAAATCCCCAGTTCATCAGCGACCTGGTAAAAACCAATCCTGCCAATTCCGACAATGCCGGGCAGGGGGCGGCCCACCTCCGGATCCTGAAAGATGCGCTGCTGAAGTCCTTCCCGCAGATTGCCGGTGAGGTGGAACTGAGCCATGAGGCGATCAACCAGCTGCCGCAGGACATCATAGATACGGCGGAGGAAAAGGCGAACCAGGCCAAGCTGGATATTGCCGGCACGGATCCGGATAACGCGGGCAATGTGGATAACAACCTGACCGAGTTACGTGGCCTGATCGATGCGCTGCGCACCGAGTTTGATGATTTCCTGAACGACTACAGCCAGCGGGATTTCGTGGATGAGGCGCTGCAGAAAGCCTTTCCGGTGGGCTCGCCGTTCATCAGTTTTACCAATGCCACCAACCCGAAAGACCTGCTCGGTTTCGGCACCTGGGTGGCTGAGGCCAAGGGGCGTCTGTTGCTCGGTGCAGGCTCCGGCACGGACAGCCGGGGGGAAACCCTGTCCTTTACCGCAGGCGCGACCGGTGGGGCGTACAAACACAAGCTGGTCAAGGATGAACTGCCGGCGGTCAAACTCAAGATCGAAGGCAAGGTATTCGTGCCCGAGAGCTTTGGCGGGTATGACTCCGGCCCCGGTCATGTGCCGCGAACGGTCTACACCGAGGCCATGGGTAAGGACGTTCCCCATAACATCACCCAGCCATACCTGGTCGCCTATATCTGGAGGCGTACCGCATGACGCCGGCGCATTTCCTGGCCCTGACCGCCCGACCGGAAAAACTGGCGCGGGTGGTGGCAGAGGTGAACGCGCGGCCCGGTCACGCATACGGGCAGGGTGCGCCCTGGTGCCTCGGCGTGGATATTGAAACCGGGAAGGTGCTTTACCACGATGGCCGGCACCGTGCCGCCCGGGCGTTGTTAAACGGCGACAGCACTATACCGGTGTCTGTTCGTTTGCATCACCGGCAACACTTTGCGACCGACGGGAAAACCATCGGCGCCCGTTTCGAGGAAGGAATGGCATTCCATGCCTGTTACTGGGGCAACCCGGTAGACGGTCGGTGCCCACCAGTGCTGATAGCCCAGCGTGATGACAGCATCCGGGTCGTGATTGGGGAGGTGGACTGATGGCTATCGTTGCCGTTCGCAATATGGGTGAGGGTGGCGTCATCCTCGACCGGGCGCCGTACAACCTGCCGCCCAATGTAGCCAGTTCCGGCGTCAATATCCGGGTGGTGAATGGTGATATCGCCCGGCTCTCCGGCACCGTTGGCATTTTTACCGGTACGGAAACCCCGCGCCATGTCGCGCCCTGGCTGCGTGCCCAGGGCAATGCCTACCTGGTGGCCTATGACAGCCGGGTGGAATTGCACACCGGGTTGGATACGGTGGTGGATGTGTCGCCGGATGATGGCATTACCGCCGGCGGCGAATGGGACAGCACCCAGTACAGCCAGTTTGTCCTGATGACCAATGGCCGGACGGTGCCGCATATCATGGGTCCATCGGCAGATAAACTGGCGCCGCTGCCCAACTGGCCAACGGACTACACCTGTCGCCAGATCCGCGCCTACAAGTCCTTCCTGGTGGCCATTGGTATCCAGAAAGGCAGTGTTGACCACCCTTACCTGGTGAAGTGGTCCGATGCCGCCAACCCGGATGCACTCAGCCCCAGCTGGGACTATACCGACCCGACCACGCTGGCCGGTGAGAACCCGTTGATGGGACAGGACGGGGAAATCCTCACCCTGGAAGAACTGGGTAGCGCCATGTACCTCTACTGTGAGTATTCCGTTTACCGGATGCAGTATATCGGCGGCACCCTGCTGTTCAGCTTCGACAAGGTGTTTTCGGATGACGGCATTGCCTCGGCGCAGGGGGTGGCGAGTTTTCCCGGCGGGCACCTGGTGGTGGGGCGGAACGATATCTATGTCCACAACGGCAACACCAAGACCAGCGCGGGGGACGGCACCATCGGCCGGTATTTCCGCGATAACTGCAAGCATCCGGACCGGGTGCAGGTGTGGCCCAACCATCGCTACAAGGAAATCTGGGTCTGTTTCTCGACCCGCAACGACTCCTCGCTGTTCGACAAGGCACTGATCTGGAATTACCGGGAAAACATCTGGACGCCCGTGGATCTGCCGGTGGATGCCGACGGCAATGGCCTCTACAGCCGCTTTGCCATCGCGCCGGAATTTCTCGGCCCTGCACTCACCTGGGACAAGGTGGCGGAACTGGGCTGGCAGTGGAATGACCTGATGGATATCAGCTGGGCGGAGCTGGAACCCGCCAATGACAACCTGGTGCCGTTGGTGATTCGGCCGGATACCGGCCAGATCCTGCAGGGGGACCGCGGCAGCACCTGGGATGGTGTTAATTACCTCTCCTACATCGAACAGCTGAAGCTGGACCTGGATGAAGCCATTGGTAACTCGGTGACGTTCAAGCACCTGTCGCGCATTTACCCGCAGATGTCCGGCTCCGGCACGGTGACCTTCCAGGTGGGCGGCAGTGATGCGCCCACCCTGCAGCAGAGCTGGAGCGCCAGCGCAGACTACAACATCGAAACGGACAGCAAGGTGGATGTCCGTACCTCCAACCGCTACCTGGCGATCCGCATGACGATGGACGACAGGGGGCACTTTTCCCTGTCCGGCTGGGACCTGGACGTGACAGAGACCTCATCACGATGAGCTACCGCTACCGACCGCTGCTGGATAACGGCGAACAGGCGCTGCGCCACTACCTGGAACAGTCGCTGCGGGAGATCGATGCAGCGTTTCAACGGCTGGAAATCCCGCAGGCGCCCCTGTTGCTGAAACCGCCGGCGCGACCGGTGGACGGCATGGTGGTGCGGGCTGACGGGGTGCAATGGAATCCGGGCGAAGGCCGGGGGTTCTATGGCTATGACAATGGACAATGGATAAAGCTGGGGTGATACATGTTTGGTGGACTATTTGGTGGTGATCAGGAGCAGGAAGTCAGTAACACGCCCTGGGGGCCGCAGGCGGAAGCCCTGCAGTTTGCGTTTGATGAAGCCAGAAAACTGTATAGCCAGGGTGCGGTTCCCGTGTTTACCGGTGACCGGGTTGCCGATCTTAATGGCGCCCAGTTGGATGCGCTGGGCAGTATGGGTAACTGGGCGGCCGGTTTTGGCGGCGATATTTTCAACACCCTCAACGCCAATGCCTCCGGGCAGGCCGGGCAGTGGGGTGGCGCCGCAGACTGGGCCAACGGCACACTGAACGGCAATGGTGTTGCAACACCGGTCAACCAGGGGCCGGACATGGGGCTGGTGGACAGCCTGTATAACAGCGACCTGGTCAACGACCAGGTGGATGCCGCTACCGGTCGTATCTACGACAACCTCTACCAGAACCAGATCACCGGTATCAACGCCGATGCCGCTGCCTCCGGCAACATGGGTTCCAGCCGGGCCGGTGTGGCGGAGGCCATGGCGCGGAACGGGGCGGCGCAGATGGCCGGTGATGTCTCCGCCAGCATTGTCGGCAATGCCTACAACAACGCCGTGAATCAGGCGGGCAATGTGGCCGCCCAAAACGCCAGCCTGGGAATGCAGAACAACCAGCTCAACGCCAACCAGGGCATGGTAGCGGCGGGCATGCTCAACAACATGGCCAACAGCGGCATGGATAACCTTGCCATGGCCAACCATGTCGGCACCGGTAACCTCACCACCAGTTTGCAGGGCGGCAGTCTGCTACAGAACCAGCAGCAAAACGAAATCAACGCGGATATGCAGCTGTTCAACGAGCAGGCCAATGGCGGCTGGGATTTGCTGAACCGGTATTACGGGGTGATTGGCAACGGCAACTGGGGCGGCAACCAGACCATGACCACACCGGACCAGACCGGTAACCAGTTGCTGCAGGCCGGCGCCCAGCTTGGCGCGGCTTACCTGCTGGCGTCTGACCGGCGTTTGAAGACTGACCTGCAACCGGTTGGTAAACGCGGGCCACTGACCCGTTATCGCTGGCGCTGGAACGATGCAGCCAAACGAATCGGCACAGAGGGTTGCCCGACCGAGGGCTACATCGCGCAGGAGGTACAGCTACGTTACCCGCAGCATGTCACGACACTGAACGGTTACCTGGCGATTGATTACGCGGGATTGAACCGAACCCTGGCACAGGAGGGCGCATAAATGGCCGGTTTTGGTTTGCTGGAAACACTGCCCGGAATGCTGGACAGCCGCAGGCTGGAAGATGAGGCACCGGCACCGTCGCCAATGCACTCGCAGCAACCGGTGAAGGAAAGTGCAGCCGCGCCTGACCGCATGTTGTGGGCGGGTACTTTGATGGATATAGGCAATATTTTTGCCGGCAATCCATCGACGGGCATGGGAATGCAGATGTACATGAATGCCCGCAATACACTGGCGCACAACAAACGGCAGACAGAAAAGGACAAGCGACAGGCAGAGCAGGACGCACTGAACCATCGTTACATGGAAGCCCGGATCAACGCCATGCAGCAACCGGCAGCCCGTCAGACCATCAAGGGAGCCGACGGCTACCAGTATTACCAGGATACCGGTGAACGGGTGTTGCCGAATGTACAGCGGGATCCGGCCCTGGATGCGGGCAGTGCGCCTTCGGCGGTACAGGAATACGAGTACTACAACACCCTGAGCCCGGAACAGCAGCAACAGTTCCTCAGCATCAAGCGGGCGCAGTCGCCTACCATCGAACGGCTGCAGCAGGAGCAGGACATCAAAACCAGCGCCAGGCTGAAAGAGCAGGCCGCGACACAGATGGCGGCGGCGAATGAGGCGGTCATTTCAGCCGACAGCATGCTTTCACCGGTTAACCGCGCCCTGTCGTTGCTGGAATCCGGTGCGGCGAGTACCGGCACAACACTGGATAAATTCATGCCGCAGTTCATGCAGAACCCGGATAACCAGGAGCTGATCGGGTTGATCAACCAGGATGTGCTCAACCAGGCGCAGAAGATATCCGGCGCCCTGTCGGATGGTGACCTGGCATTGCTGAAAGACTCCACGCTCAGCATGAACAACGCCCCGGAAACCAACGTCAAGATACTCAAGCGGGCCAAACAGCTGATCGAGAAAGGGCGGCAGGAGGCCACACGGCGGTATCAGCATTTCTATGAAGGCGGCACGTATATCGATTACCGGCCGTCGTGGATGAATGATACGGCACCGGCGGCCACTGAGCCGGCACCAACCACGACCGAATCGGCACAGACACTGGCTCCGCAGGGGGCAGCACGTCCCACGGCGCTGCTCAACAAGTACGGGGTGAAGTAATGGATTGGCAAACGGAACTGGATAACACCTACAAAGCCCTGGAACAGGCCGATGCCGCAGGCAATGCCGACGACGCCCGACAACTGGCGCAGTATGCCCTGCAGGTTGAACAGATGCTGGCGACGCAATCAACTGCCAGCACCCTGCAGCAGATGCAGCCACAACCTGCACCGGAAACGCACTGGTATGATGCGCCCCGCGCCTTCCTGCAAGGGACAACGTTCGGCTTCTCTGATGAACTGGGTGCCGCTGCATCCGCACTCGGCAACACGATGCTGCACCGGTCGGATATCTTGCCGTTTACAGAGCAGTTCAAAGCCGAATACGACGGCAACATGGCAGCCTTCAAGGAAGACCGGGAAACATTCCGTGAAGAAAATCCCGTGACCTCGGTTGGGCTGGAAATGGCCGGTGGAGTGCTGTCTGGCGGTGTGGGTGGCTACAAGGCGGCAGCGACCGGTACGAAGGCGCTGGCCAATGCCGGGATGACCCTGCCAACGTTTTCCAACCTCTCCACCCTGGGAAAGGCCGGGGTGCTGGCAGCGGGTGGTGCGACAGAAGGTGCCCTGTATGGTATGGGAACCGCTGATCCCGGTGAGCGAACCGAGGGCGCAGCCAAAGGGGCGTTGGCGGGTGCCGTGCTGGCGCCGATCGCCGGTGGTGCCTTGAGCGTGGTAAACGACAAGGTGGCCACACCGGTGGCGAAAGCCATCTACCGCAAGCTGACGGATACCCCGGAGAAACAGGCCGACCGGTTGATCCAGCGGATACTGGACATGGAAGGCAAGAGTGTGGACGAAGTCACCGATGCGCTGGATCAGCTGGGGCCGGACGGGGTGCTGGCGGATATCGGCCCGAACATGCAGGCAGTGGCGCGGGATATGGCCGACAACATGGGGCCGGGCAAACGGCAGATTAATGATTTTCTGGATACCCGCCAGCAAGGCCAGCAGGGACGACTGATGCAGGCGGCGGAAACCGGTATGGGAGCATCGTCGGATGATTTCACACCCACCGTGAAGATGCTGGAGCGTGAACGCATGGCGCAGGCCAAACCGCTGTATGAGGAAGCCTATGCGTCGGCGCTTCACCCGACGGACACACTGCAGAACCTGATGAACCGCCCGGATATGGTTGATGCCCTCAAGCAGGCAACGGTTGTCGCCAGGAACGAAGGGCATGAACTGGACGAAACCCGGCTGGTGGAAGTCTTCGATTACGCCAAGCGGGCGCTGGATGACAAATGGGGTACCGCACTGCGCCAGGGTGAACGCAACAGGGCACGGCAGATCCGGAACACCATCAATGCGTTGCTGGCAGAAATGGATGAGCAAGTGCCGGCATACAGTAAGGCGCGCAATATCTATGCGGGCGGCTCTTCACTGATTTATGCAGGTCAGCTGGGGCGCAAGATCCTCAAGGCGGACATGGAAGACCTGGGTCAGTCGTTGGCCGGCATGGGGGAATCGGAAAGGCTGCTGTTCCGTATGGGCGCGGTCAAGGCGGTTCGGGATGAGATAGAGAAGTCCGGCGCCACCCATGATGCGGTTAAACGGCTGTTCCGCTCAACCGACCGAAGCAACCGCCTCAAGCTGGCGTTCCGTTCGCCGGAAGAGTTTGAGGCGTTTGTGGTGAAAGCCGAAGCGGAAGCGCAGAAATCCAGCACCCGGGCCGCGGTACAGGGCAACAGCCGAACCGCCCAGTACCTGAAACAGTCGGAACAGATCAGTGATATGGCCGACCCTGGCATTCTGTCGCTGGCCAGCAGTGATCCGCTGACAACCGGCATGACCATTATCAACCGCCTGTTAGGGAAAGGTGAACTGTCGCCGGAGGCCAAGGCTAAGGTAACGGATATCCTGTTCCAGCAGGGGCTTTCAGCGGAGGATATTGAAAAGCTGTTCCGTCAACGGGGAGGGAAAGCGGGTGGGGTGCTTGCCTTGCCGTTTGATCGGCGGGGGGCGGCTGCGCCGGGGGCTTTGGCTATATCAGAAGAGTAATTGGACGGTTCGATGGTCTTTTATAGATCAGGATTTGGCGGCATCTATGCCCCGTTATGGCGCCTGAGTGGATGCCATTGATACTAATGCAAGGTCATCTCCCTCTACGCCCAGTGGCGCAGCCGGGGTATGCGAGCGGTCCGCATCAAGGACGCTGCCTCCGGCCAGTCACTCATCCAGGAACTCCGCAAGAACTCCGGGGTTGCTATCGTGCTCAAAAAAGTCGAGCGCGACAAAGTGGCCCGCGTCTCCTCCATCACCGATATCGTCGAGGGAGGCCGGGTATGGCTGCCCACCGCCGCTCCCTGGCTCGATGAGTTCGTCGCCGAGTGCCTGGCTTTCCCGGCCAGCGCCCACGATGACCAGGTCGACGCCTTCTACATCCTCATCGACGCGCTCTCGCGCATCCACATGAGTCCCGCCGATTTCGACATCCCGATCAATCTGCGGGGTTCCCTGCACCGCACTGGCACCACAGCTCTCGACGATCTAATGGCATCAGGTCGGGAACCCGATCGCGACATCTCCTGGACAAAAGACAAGGCCGACTCACCGTTCAGCGGCAGCCTCAACAGCTCCTTCGGCCTATCATCAAAGAGCTGGAAAGGTTGGGGTGGTTAAACTTATAAGCCTTCAGTAGATAGCGATTAAATCATCCATAATACTGAACAACGTGCATCGGCTTTTCTTACTTCAGCAAAGGTAAGTGTGAATTAGGTATATGTTTGAATATGTGGGAGTCTGTACCACCCCCTTTTTTCAGTCATAGAGGAGAACGTAACAAAAACTAAATATCGGCTGGTGACGTTAGAGGAGAATATATGATTGCGGCTGATGGTTACTAGCATCGGGTCTTGAGTGCCTGAATGCAGCTCAAGACCCGATCAAAGTAACTCAGTTATGGTGGAGAAGATATAATTTGTGAAACTAGCCCCCCACCATTAAACCCTATTAAAGGGCCGCCAAGTTAGCGTTATGGCTACAGTTGCTTGGCAGGAATTTCTCAGGTGCGGTTGACGTACATGTCCAAGACCCAGCAGCGTTACGGCTGAAGTTAATTAGCGCACCCTTCAGATCGGCATTCATATTCGCAGCAGAGCTGACAACGTCAGGAGTATTAGGATCGTTGTCATCATCTACCAAAGTGTCACTTTTTAACACCATCTGCACAATGCCAGCAGTACTGTTAGCTTCACCAGTTCTTTGTGTTTTGGCGCTATCGATAATGCCTGCGGTACTAATTCCTAAAGCAGCTGCTTCAATACTGTCTGGAAATGCACCATTTAGAGAAATGCGTTCTTCTACGTACGCTTTAGCAGGGCCGATATTGCTGACAGGTTCAGCGAGCTGCGCTCGAGCTGTGTAGTTTTGATACTGAGGAATCGCCACAGCAGCCAGGATGCCGATGATTGCCACGACAATCATCAATTCAATCAGGGTAAAACCACCTTGCTTTTTCATGCTTACACCTTGTTCTGTTTATCAGTTATCAGGTTGGTTCGCACTCCTATAAGCAACCGGTGTGCCAGATTTCTGACTGGCGTGCCATGCTGCGTGGAAGCCTTACTGTAAAGGGATCTGCCGGATCAGTAAGGCTTTCGTCAGTGGCGGGGGTGTTACGTTGACAGGTAACAGGTGACCAAAATTTTATCGTCGTGTGACAATTAAGGTCAGTTGTCGGCTATTTTGTGGTTGATGTTGTAGAGTTTCGCCACATACATCTGGCCGCATTCGAAGGTCAGGCTCCGTCGTTCCTTACCGATGCGTTTATAGAGCTGGCACCAGATGTTCAGTTCCGGGTCGCGGTTGTTGGTGTAGATCAGCTCATACTGGTAAAAGGTCTTGATGCCGAGGATCGCTAGCAGGACGCTGTGTTCTTCCAACTGGCTTCTGCAGTTGTCAAAGATGTCCTGGAGCGTGCCCTTTCGAGGGATCTTCACGGCCAGCACATCGCTGCGGATAGCGGTTTTCACTTTCTGGCTGACGGAATCCAGTTCCTGGTCCCGCTTTGCGTCTTTCTCCGTGTGGCGATACTTCTTTTTTAAGAATACCGGGTCTTTCTCGGCTGCCACCACCTTGTCCATGAACCAGAATGACGCATAGGGTTTGCCATCCTTGCGGTAATGCACATGGTCTGGTTCGCCCAGCAGCTTATCGACCAGTCGCTCTGTCCAGTACGGCCTGATGAGAATCCTTGACCGGAGGATCATTTCTTTTTCTTCGGTGATGATATTTCTCATGCGTTGTCACTTCTTGTTCAGTCTTGGGGGGCGGCTTCTGCAGTCACCTCTTCATCAAAGGGGGCGCGCTTGAAACGACCAGGCGAACCTTATCAGATGCGGCGCATCTCGTACTGACCTTTCCCGTATCCACGTTGTTGTGTTGCCTCACTGTTCCTGTTCAGCAGATCATCTTTCCAGCTTTGTCATTTCCTGTCCTGCTACGTTGCTGGAAAGTGTCACGGCATTTTACAGGAAGCGGGTCCCCAATTTCAGTGGCAAATTCAGAGGAAAAGCAAACAGGGGAAACAGGGAGTCCACGTAAACGACGATATGATGCTAACACTTACCCGTAGAGTGTTTTTTTTATAAAAAAACTTCAAAAAAATTTTGATCGTGAAATGCGACTAATGGCTCTGTATTTGTAACTTGTTGTTTTTATGGTGATTATTTTTATTTTTTTGTGGTCGGGGGTTTTGCGATTTTCGAAATTATTTTTTTTTCGGGTGATCATCGGGACAAGACAACAACAAAAGAAGGGCGGATCCCATGACACAAACATCCAGGCGAATAATCTCACCACGTGCCGTGTTAGCGAGGTTGCATCTGGCACTTCGAATGCTGGGACGCGGATGCATCAAGCTACATCGCTTGAGTAGACGACAATTTATAAATTCTATTGGCTATAAGTACTGTATAAATATACAGTACTTTGCATATTCTTGTACTTATGTGCGATTTTACAGCGTGTGAGGAGAAACAGTTATGAACATGACAAAACTTATGTTACCTCTGTTCCGTCGCATTGCGTCCTACATCACTGCCATATGCCTGTGTTCTGCGGAGCGCTTGGGGCATAGATAACGATAAATAGGCAGGGAAAGATTATGATTTCTGCAGATGATTTGCGGTCTCGGATGCCTCTTTTGAAGTCCGTGGCAAAAGATCTTGATAAGCAGGGGAAAGCCAAGCTCTCAGATTGGCTTGGTCAGCTTGCAACTGATTTGGAGCAGTACTTCGAACAGTCTGCTCAGAAGCAGGATGTGGATGACGAAGACAACATAGCTGACGATGTAGATGGTAAGCCAGAAGGCTGGGGGATGTGGTCTTAATCCGAACCGGTAGCCAGTATGCTTAGACAGTCTTGTTGTGTTGTCATGGGTGATACCAGGGACAAGAGATAATAATGAAAACATTGGTGTACTTCATGCTGGCCGGCATGCTGTTGACGGGCTGCAGTATTAAACCCACGGTCAATGTCATGCCGATCGCTGACCGGGTTTACCCGGTTACCGCTGCTGTTGATGTGCTCTTTGCCAAGCCATCACAGAGATCGTTTATAGAGCTAGGCGTGCTGAGCGCTCGCCTGAGTAATGCCACCCAGGAAAAGCTGATACCGGCGCTTAAGGAAAAAGCACAGGGCATCGGGGCTGATGCGATAGTGATCCTTGGCCAAAACTCCAGTGGTTCAGCATCGTTGCCGGTTGCAGGTATGAGAATGTCTGTGCCGCTGGTGAATGTACAGGCACTGGCGATCAGGTATCAATAGCACTCAGCGGTTGTGGTGTACCAACTTCCTTCATGACCTGGTTATTGCGTGGTAGCAGGTCGGCTCATTCAATAAGCAATACTCTGAAAATGAAACTGACTAACGTGCCTGTCATCAATACAGGCAAGTCAGCCAAACTGACCTTTTTGGCAGTGATAATCAGCTGAGCATCCAACACCATCTGACAGGCGCCAGAAACTGGAAATGCAGAGGCGTTAGTTTTTTAAAATAACCATATAGGATGGAACCGTTATGCAAGCTAGATCGAAGGGCGCTGATTTCCTTTTCACAAATTTCAAGTGGCCCGGGCCTGAGGCGCCGAAAGCGACACCTGTGGAAGATGCGCATTCAGAGATTCATATTGATTCTTCTAAGCAACTAACAAACCTTCAAAACGTTCCATTCTGGCCAGTCTCAATCGGTGAACGTACGACAACGGTTTTATCAGCTGATCCAGAGAGGATGGTTTTACCAGCCCACCAATCCCTTAGCGATAGGCAATCAACTGTTATTGAGAGAGGTAACGAGCAAATACCAACTTGTGTGGAAGCCTTTAGAGAATCACTTCCTCCAGATGGTAAGCCAGGTTCTTCATCTACGGAGGAGTCTAAACGGTATATAGGCACCAAGGGAAAGGGGGGAAATCTGATTCTGAAGCTTCTGAAGGGAGTGGAAGGTGAATCTGCAGAAGTCCCTTCGACCAGTATGACTACAGCAGATACTGATGAAGAAAGGCAGTTTTCAAAAGATGAAAGTGCTAAACACGAACAATCAACTAGTCAACAGAAGCCCCACACGTGTAAGCAGTGTGGTAACTCCTATGCTTTGCAAGCTAGCCTGACTAGGCACATGCGTCGCCATGGCGGTATCAGACCTTATGTCTGCAAGCATCAAGATGATCCAAGCCAAGATCCCTGCGGAAGCTCCTTTTATTCCAATCATGAACTCAAGCATCATAAGCTCATCCACGGCGATAAGAGCTTCGCGTGCACATTATGTGATAAAACTTTTTCCCAGCCTACAGGCCTTAGATTGCACATGCAGCGTGTTCACTCCTCTTCACTGAAAGCTTGATTGGGCGGTTGCAAAAGCATAAGACATCAGCTGTATAGCCGATCTCTACATGTTACCGGTATTGTGCTTTCTTTAGTTGTCGTCTAACTCTAGCGAATGCCAAGTTTGAAATGGCAAAAAAGGTGTGTAACGTATTGATTTATATATGATGAATTTGCTGTTTTTGCATCGCTGAAAATTTCAGAAAAGCCCGTAAAAACAGGCGGTTGATAGCGTAAAAGTATATGCTATCGACAGAAAGGATTAAGGGGTACAGTCAATCATGTTCGTCAGAATGCCCGGGCCGGATGCCTTGAAGCGGCTCGCGATGGATGTGTCGCGCCGTTTTTTGGATGATGGCTGCACCAGCCATGCGGCAGCGTTGACCTATACAACGCTGTTCGCCATCGTGCCGATGCTGACCGTCACGTACAGCATGCTCTCTGCCATTCCCTCGTTTCAGGGAACGGGAGAGCGTATCCAGGAATTCGTATTCGCCTATTTCATGCCGTCAGCGGGTGAGGCAGTGAGTAACTGGTTGTCGGAATTCTCCCGCCAGGCACGTAACCTCACTGTACTGGGTATGGCATTCTTGCTGGTCACGGCGCTGATGATGCTTCGTACCATTGATGTAGCGATCAACCGGATTTTCCGCACAACAGTTCGACGTCGGGCTGTCACCAGCTTCCTGCTGTACTGGGCGATTTTGACGCTGGGCCCGCTCTTGCTCGGCTTGGGATTTGTCGCCACCTCTTACCTCACCACCATGAAAATGCTGACAGAAGCCTATGCCATGATTGGGGCTGAGCGCTGGTTTTTACGGGTGCTGCCTTTTCTTCTGAGTACGGCGGCATTTACCTTACTTTATATGGCAGTACCCAACCGTCGGGTACGGATGAAATATGCTTTGATTGGCGGTTTGATCACAGCATTTCTGTTTGAAATCGCCAAGGGCGGTTTCACGCTGTTTCTGTCCATGTCGCCGACCTATGAATTTATTTATGGTGCGTTTGCCGCCGTGCCGATTTTTCTGGTCTGGATTTACCTGAGCTGGTTGCTGGTTTTGTTGGGGGCTGTCATTGTTCATAGTCTGGCTTGTGTTCAGCCGGTCGGGAATGGCTTATCACTGCCGCCGGGGCTGGCCATTCTGGCCATTCTTTCTGTGTTTGAGCAGCGGTTTGCCAAGGGTAAGCCTACCGGGCTGATTCAAGTTCACGCCGCAGGGTGGCGACTGGGGCAGGATACCTGGGACGCCTGTACGGAGTGGCTTTTGAGAGAACGATTAATCTGCACCACCAGCCGGGGCGGGATGATACTCGCTCAATCGCCATCATCAATTGAAACAGCAGCACTATTGGAACGTTTTCCCTGGCCGTTACCTGGCAGAAAAATGCTTGAACAGGTTAAGGTTGACCAGTGGCCGGTCTGGTTTGAACGTTTACTGGAACGTCTTTCTGAGGTGCAGCAGGAGCAGGCTGCTATTCTGTCCGGTGATCTTGAAATGCTGTTCAGAGCTGAGGCATCCGAGGCTGATGGCAAGAAACCGTGATCTTTCCAGTGGGGGTATCGTGAAAACTACGCTTAACTGTATGATTCTGGGCGCTTTACTGGTTCTGTCCGGTTGTCGAGACACTGTGCATAGTGACTTCAAAGGCAATGTCTTATTGCTTAAGGATGGTCGCAATCAGTGGGTTTTAGTTAACTACTGGGCCGAATGGTGTGACCCTTGCCGGGAGGAAATACCGGATTTGAATGCCCTCCATGAAGCGGAAAATGGAGTCCGGGTTTGGGGCGTGGACTTTGATGGTTCTGCCTCGCAGGATGAACTGGCCAGTAAAGTCAGCAGAATGGCGATTGGTTTTCCGGTATTAAGCAAAGAGAGTATTGCTGCCCTGGAACTAAAGCAGCCTCCCGTGCTGCCAGCGACTTATATTCTGGACACGGAAGGTAACCTCAGGAAGAGACTGGTGGGTCCCCAGACACGTGAAGGATTGGAAGCCGTTATTGCTGAACTGTAAGTCCCGGAGATGATGATTATGACGATGGTCTGCAAACGCGCCTTGGTGGATGGTAAGGTACAGGGCGTCTGGTTTCGTGGTTCTACCCGTGAGCAGGCACTCGCGCTCGGTATCACAGGCTATGCGAAGAATCTGCCGGACGGGCGGGTAGAAGTAATGATGTGTGGTCTTGAAGGGGATATTGATACGTTGTCGGTATGGCTCAGGAAAGGGCCACCACTGGCCGTTGTTAAATCATTGGATATCGCTGCGGTAGATTCGCAACAATTCTCAGGTTTTGATGTTTGTTGATTGTAGGATGGTTTATCTGACCAGCCAGTGACGTTCCCAGTTCATCATCACACGTTCCGGATACCAGGTTTTCCCAAGGCTGCCGTTGTAACGTGCCAGTGCACGTGTCAGGTTGCCTTTTTCCTTGTCCAGATAATAACTGAGAATCGTACAGCCATAGCGCAGGTTGGTTGTAACTTGAGTAAGGTTGTCATCCTCCCGGCCGATTTCGTTTTTCCAGAAAGGCATCACCTGCATTAACCCCTGGGCGCCGACCCTTGAAATGGCAAACTGGTTGAAAGCGCTTTCCGTTTGAATGACAGCAAGAACCAGTTCGGGTTGCAGTCCTGCAAGGGTTGCTTCGGTATGGATCAGGCGAAGCAGGTTCAGGCGTTCTTTATCCGATGCGATGAATCGTTCCAATCGTGAGGACATATCGACCAGCCAGACTTCTGCGTCAAATCGGTCAGCAAAACTATCGGCCTGGTTGATGGTAGCCTGCAGGATATCCCTGAGTTCGTTATCAATAGTGGGAGTTGTCCCTGATGACAGCGCTTTGGGAGCCGCCACCAGGGACAGGGTCAGCAGGAGTGAGGTCAGGACGCGTTGTTGTCGCACCGTATCATTGCCTGCTGGTTGGATTAATGCTTGACGCGTTCTTTCATGAGGCTGATCACGTCTTCAATGCGAACGTGCTCAACATCACCGCCACGGCGCTGTTTGTATTCCAGGGTGCCGCTTTCCAGACCGCGATCACTGATGACCAGACGGTGTGGAATACCAATCAGTTCCATATCTGCGAACTTGACGCCCGGGCTGGCCTTGCGGTCATCCATCAGTACGTCGAAACCAGCGGTTGTCAGTTCAGCATACAGCTTGTCTGTCTGCTCACGAACCTGCTCGGATTTCTCAATTTTCAACGGCACCAGGGCAATCTGGAAAGGCGCCAATGCGTCAGGCCAGATAATGCCGCGATCATCGTTATTCTGCTCAATTGCAGCAGCGACGACTCGAGAAACGCCGATACCATAGCAGCCCATGGTCATCACCACGGCCTTGCCGTTTTCGTCAAGCACGGTGGCGTTCATCGATTCGCTGTACTTGTTGCCCAGCTGGAAGATATGACCGACTTCAATACCGCGCTTGATAAACAGTTTGCCATTGCCGTCAGGGCTGTCATCACCTTCGACGACATTGCGCAGATCTGCTTCACGGGTGAACTGGCAGTCACGTTCCCAGTTGATACCGAAGTAATGCTTGCCATCAATGTTGGCGCCGGCACCAAAATCGCTCATCTGGGCAACGGTACGGTCAACAATGCAGGGAATGGTCATGTTGACCGGGCCCAGTGAGCCCGGGCCTGCATTCATTACCGGGCGGATTTCGTCTTCGGTTGCGAAACGGAGCGGAGATGCAACCTCAGGCAGGTGCTCAGCCTTGATCTCATTCAGCTCGTGGTCACCACGAACCAGCAGGGCGACGAAGTCAGCTTCGCAGGATTCAGAGGCTGCAACAATCAGCGTCTTGATGGTTTTTTCAACAGGCAGATCAAACTGGCTGACCAGATCGGCAATGGTCTTGGCATCCGGAGTATCAACCAGATGCATGTCAATGGATGGTGCTGAGCGGCTGGCAACAGGCGCCATGGCCTCGGCTTTTTCGATATTGGCGGCATAGTCACTGCCATTACTGAAGACGATATCATCTTCACCGGATTCAGCCAGTACGTGGAATTCGTGGGAACCGCTGCCACCGATAGCGCCGCTGTCTGCTTCTACGGCACGGTAATCCAGACCCAGGCGGTCAAAGATACGGCTGTAGGTGGCGTACATATTCTGGTACTCATCCTTCAGGCAGTCGCTGCTGGTGTGGAATGAGTAAGCATCTTTCATCAGGAATTCACGGCCACGCATCACACCGAAGCGGGGACGGGTTTCGTCACGGAACTTGGTCTGGATCTGGTAGAGGTTGAGCGGCAGCTGCTTGTAGCTGCTGATCTCATTGCGCACCATATCGGTGATGACTTCTTCGTGGGTCGGGCCAAGCACGAAATCACGCTGGTGGCGATCCTTGAAACGGAGCAGTTCCGGGCCAAACTGATCCCAGCGGCCGGTCTCCTGCCAGAGTTCGGCATTCTGGACCATGGGCATCAGGACTTCCTGGGCGCCGGAGCGGTCCATCTCTTCCCGAACAATATTCTCAACCTTGCGCAGGACGCGCAGGCCCAGGGGCAGCCAGGTGTACATGCCGGCCGCCAGTTTGCGGATCATGCCGGCGCGCAGCATAAGCTGGTGGCTGATAACCACCGCGTCAGCGGGGGTCTCTTTCAGGGTAGGGATCAGATACTGACTGGTACGCATGGATCGTAGAGTTCTTTAATCTGCAAAACGACAAGTGTACGAGGCCAATTCGCTTCGGCCAAGCCGCGATTGCCGTATTATGAGAAAAAAACAGGAACCGTGATGGAGAATAACAATAAATGACAGCGTTATTGGTTACCCTTCAGCGATATAATGATTCAATTACCCGCTTGACTATCATCACACGGCAGGGATTAGAGAAGTGGATAAAAAAGGATTGTCGGTAGAAGATGTTCAACACCTTCTCAGTCATGGGATACCCATGTCTGAAGAGATGGGCGTCATTGTCGATGGCTTACCGGAAGACGGCGCAGTGCTTCGTGTGCCTTATTCGGATTCGCTTGTGCGTCCGGGAGGGACGATATCCGGCCCTGTCATGATGGCGCTGGCTGATGCGGCGATGTACGCCGCGATTCTGGGTAAGCTAGGGTCGGTGATTATGGCAGTTACGGCTAATCTCAATATTCATTTTCTTCATCGACCCGGTAAAAGTGATCTGATCGCCAATGCGCGGATATTAAAGCTGGGGAAGCGGTTGGCTGTTTGTGAAGTGATGCTTTACTCTGCCGGCCAGCCAGAGATGGTGGCCCAGGTTTCCGGGAGTTACTCTTTGCCACCGGCACAGGGTTCTGGTGGATAAAATCGGTTTTGTCGTATAGTGATTTAACGACCTGCGACGTATCTTGGTTCCAGTTAGAGTGACGAGGACGCTTTGATGACCGATGAAATAGCAGAATTTTCGCTGGCACAGCAACTGGTCAACGATACGGTAGCCATTGGCGACTTCCCGTTGTGTCGTTTATTGCTGATGAATGACAGCCACTATCCCTGGTTTATTCTGGTGCCCAGAATTGCCGGCGTGGAAGAGATTTATCAGTTGACCGAAGAAAATCAGCGGCAGTTGATGTGGGAAATGGCGTATGTGTCAGAGAAGCTGAAAGATATTTTTTCAGCGGACAAGATGAACGTGGCGGCCCTAGGCAATATGGTGCGGCAGTTACATGTTCATGTTGTGGTGCGCCATGAAAGTGATGCCGCCTGGCCCGGACCAGTTTGGGGGAAAGTCCCGGCAAAAGCCTATACTGCAGAAGCCGTTGAGGAAATTCGTGCCAGACTGGCCGTGGTATTTACCACTTGGCTTAAATTTATTGACTAGCCGGAGCAGGGCTTCATGAGTGATGAGTTGCTTGAAGTTCAGACTCAGCTGAGCTTTCAGGAAGACAGTTTGCAGACCTTGAACGATGTGGTGACACGTCAGCAGAAGGATATTGAGCGGCTGACGCTGGAAATTGAGCGGTTGCGTGAACAGTTCCAGACGATGGTTACCATGCAGCTGGAAGAGCATGAGGAGCCACCGCCACACTATTGAAAAAAATGCCGGTGAAAACCGGCATTTTTTTATTCAGTGGGTTGGCGCTGATATTACGTCTTCAGCCTGAAGCCCTTTCTCTTTTTTGGTCACAATAAATTCAACCCGTTGCCCTTCGGCAAGTGTCCGATGGCCTTCGCCCCGAATCGCGCGATAGTGGACAAACACATCCTCGCCCTGATCGCGGGTAATGAAACCGAAGCCCTTGGAGATATTGAACCATTTTACTGTTCCGGTTTCGCGGTCTGAAGTATCAATGATCAGTCGTGTTTTGGGATTGAGTGCCCGAAGGTTGCATAGCAGGTGTGCAGCAAGTCCGGCAATTAGTGTGCCTAAAGGAAATAGTGCCACAGTAAGATCGCCTGGCATTTGGGGTAGACGAGCGAACGTGACAATAGCCGCAGATAGTCCTGACAGGATGACCAGCAAGCTGCCAGTCATTTGTAGTAAGCGACGATTGCCATGCAAGCCGACCAGGTAAGTGCCCAATAGCAGGTTAGCTGTTGCCGTTGCCAAAAGCAGTGTGCTGTTACTGCTGAGCAGAATATCGACTACGGTATGGTTGGGGTAAACATCAGGGTAAAGACGTGTCAGCACTGTGTAACTGATCAGGTAGCCCGTTATGAGCGCTAGACCCATCAGGGTATGCAGGAATTTTAAATGTTTGAGGTACATGTCCTTTGTGTTCATCCTGTTTATAGGTGGTACAGTGTTGTTAATCGTGATGAAACCAAATGGTTACTGCATGATGGCTGTCATAGAACCCTGTCGTGTACGTCTCTGGACGGGTAATACTACTGAAATTGATCATAATCCAGCCATATCCCTACTGTAACCTGAGCGTGCTATTGCGAGCAAATTATGTAGAAGTATTGTCGTATATATAGCTGAAAAATCGATGAAACCTTCGAAAACAGGGAAAAAAGACGATTTTCTGTCCAAAAAATACTCGCATGGTCTAAATGCATCGTTTATATTGATTTCGTACCCGGTTATTTCTGTTCGTTTTCATTGTGTTGTTTTGATGGCGCAGTGTCGTCTTATTAGTGAAAGATAACAGCATATCGGTACACCTGTATTTGTCCTCGGGTTCGTTGTCAATGATGGGTTGTTACGGGAGTGTAAAGCGGAATTTCGTTTAGTGTTAGGACGACATGCCTGGAGACGATCGTTATGGCAGCCAAAAAAAACGCAATCAAAGAAAAATACAGCAAAACACAGATTCTGGCTGATATCGCCGAGAATACCGGTCTCACAAAACGGGACGTTTCAGCGGTACTGGAAGAGTTAACTGATCTGGTTGAGCGTCATGTCAAAAAACGCGGTTGTGGTGAATTTACCCTGCCGGGACTTTTGAAAATTGTGACAGTTAAAAAGCCCGCTCGGAAAGCCCGCAAAAATGTACCGAACCCGTTCAAACCCGGAGAGCTGATGGATGTTGCGGCTAAACCTGCTTCCATACAGGTTAAAGTGAGGCCGCTTAAAAAGCTCAAGGAGTTTGCCTCCAGCTGATCCTCTGATTGATGCCACGCCGCTTCTTAACAAGTGGCGTGGCAATACTTCTCCTAAGTTGTTTCAAGTCGCTGTTTTTGTTGTTTTCCCTTCAATCCTAATCTCAACAATTTGTCGTAACTGTTGGGAAGTAGTCGCTGCATCCAGTCAATAACGCGTGCATCAGCCCCGATTAAAATGCGCTTTTTATTCTTCAGAATGCCTTTGAGAATGTTTCTGGCCGCTTTTTCCGGTGTGGTCATGGCTATCTTTGCAAATTCACAGGATGCGTCCTGCTGATTGGTTATGCCTTCCGGGCCTTCAAAGTAGCGCGCATTTTTGACGATGTTGGTCTGAATACCGCCGGGGTAGACGCAGGATACATGAATATTGGTTTCGTGAAGTTCCTGGTGAAGTGCTTCAGTGAGACCACGAACCGCAAATTTGCTGGCGTTATAGGCGCTTTGAGTGGGCACACCAATCATGCCAAAGACGCTGGAAACATTGACAATATGCGCATCAGGGCTTTTTTCGAGTAGGGGCAGGAAGAGTTTGCAACCGAAGACGACCCCTTTGAAATTAACGTCCATCACCCAGTCAAGATTTTCAAGCGACATATCGGAGAATGGCTGACATAACGCTACGCCGGCATTATTGATGAGAATATCGACATGCTTGTACTTGGCCACAGTTTTTGCTTTCAGTTGTTCCCACTGCTGTAGAGAGGCAACATCGACGGCCTCTAATAGATGGTTGTCAATATTTGGCAGCAGGGTGGCGGTTTCTTGCAGGGCACTTTGGTTTATGTCTGTCAGAATCAGTTTGCAATCCTGGTTGGCTAACTGAATGGCGAGCGCCCGACCAATACCGGAACCGGCACCGGTGATGAGGGCAATTTTATTGTTGAGTGTTTGCATTGTTATTATTGTTTTATCATGTGTTGTGGGTTTGATGTTTGGGCAATGACTTGCGATACCGCTTTAAGTTATTTCATTGTCATAAATCTTCAAGGGCAGAGATGCCTTTCTTTTGTGTCATAAGGGGCATGTTTGGATATTTAAGCATGCAGGCAGCTATGCAAGCCGCCTGCATGAATGAGGATTATCTATCTCACAGTAGTGCAATGGTGTAGTCAACAATAAGACGGTTCTCATTCAGACTATCTGTACCATAGGTTCTGAATGTGGCGTTGCGAAGTGTGATGGTGAGACCTTTTAGGGCGCCGTCCTGAAAGGCGTAACTTAGATCGGTATCACGTTCCCACTCATGACGGGTTTTTTTCGTGTTGCCAGTCACCTGCTCATGATATTCACCTTTGACGTAGCGAGTCATGAAGTTGAAACCGGGTAGCCCCAAGTTGCCAAAATCATAATCGACCCTTGCCATCCAGGATTTTTCATCCTTGTTGTTGAAATCCCAATATTGAACAGCGTTCCATGTCATCAGGCCGTTATCGTCGGAACCGCCCCAGAGGTAGTCATAAAAGTCACCGTCGACTTTCTGATATGAAATAGCAAATTTTAGATCGCTGACACGGAGTTGGGCGACAAGATTCCATAACTTGCTATCCCACTCTTTCAGCTTGCCATTATGTTCGACTTTCTCAAGATACTTGCCGTCCCCTTTACCTTTGTAGTAATAACCATCAAAAAGAATGCTGGTGTCTTCACTAATGTTTAGGGTGTAGTACGCATTCAGATAGTCCATTTTCTTGTAGTCTTTGGCTTTGGCGACTTGAACATTCAATCCATAGCCTTCACCGGTATCAAAACTGGCGCCTATTGAATTGACTTTCCAGTCGCCTTCTTTGCCGGCTATAACATTGTTGTTTGCGTCATACTCTGGCCCTTTATATTTATGGAAACCACTTTGTGTTTTGGTGGATGCTTTATCGGAACTGAATCCATAAAGTGTCAAAGCGTCCCAGTTTATATCGGCATAGATTGCCTGGGTGGTTGAGGGGGTGACACGGGAGTCGCTGTCATTTAGCAGCCCTGTATCCATGAACATACGGCCTGCCTTGATATGGGCGTTAAGCGAGTCATCACCAAAGCGGGTTTTAAGAAAAGCCTGACCCAGTTTGTCATAGCTTTTCTGTTTGCGTTCTATATAGGTTATGCCATCTCTGACTTTGGTTTTGTGTTCTGTTGCATCGCGTAATGCGCCAGTGCCCCATTTGTCGTCCTTGCCAATTAACTTGAGTGAACCGTACCAAGCAGCATCTATGCCTATGAGATCCATAAAATAGCCGGATTCAACGTTGAGCCTGACGCCTTGTGCCCAGGCTTCTCTAATGTCTGGATTTCTTCTTGCGTCAGCATGAGGTGGGCGCTCATCGTTTGCCCACTGCTTGCTTTTAAAATCCCGATTGAAATAAAAGTTACGTAATTCCAGGTTGACGCCAGTGTCGTCCATCATTTTGGCGAAGGAATCACCGACATAGCCTTCTGCCCGGGCTTCCGCCGCAATCATGAGTCCTGAGGAAATTGCCATGGAAATGGCGGCTGCCAGTGAGGATCTGTGTAAAGCCATTACTCCGCTGCTCCAGTCGGTCTCTTGTCCGGTACCCGGCGTAAGCGCCCTTGCTTAGGCGTTGTTGTCTGCCGGGGGTCAAGCCTCCTTTCCTGAAGTCACTGACCGGCCTCCGCCGGTTTTGCCACGATTGGCGTCAGTACCCGTAATGAGTGTGTGTAATGAATTAGTCAAGAAATCGTAATTATGCAAATTGCAGGCTGGGTATTTGCGATGAGTGGTAGCGGTTTTGTCGTGGGCAGAAGAACGTAAAACGCCACCCGTAGGTGGCGTTTTCAAACTGACCGTTATGATCAGAATACTTCGTAGGTGTAAGTCAGGTAAACCTTGTTGATATTGTCGTTGTACATGCCGTCAAGTGCATCTATTTTGCCATCTAAGAGGTCACCGCTGGTGCGGTACGTGGTGTGGAAGTAGGAGATGGACAGGCCATCCAGCATGCCGGAGAAGCTGTAGCTTACATTGGTGCCAAATTCTTTCTGGCTGAAGTTGTCGAAGTTCTTGGCGTCTTTACCCTTGGCGTACCAGACGTCAACAGCCAGTCCGGGGATGTAATCTGCGAAGTCATAACCAGCGCGCAGAACATAGGCGGTTTCGTCTTCGTAGTTGTAACCCATTTCAAGGTCAAGGGAGGAGTTAAAGGTGCCGTTGTCGTCACTGAACATGGTGTTGTCGTAGTCGCCGTCCTTGGTCTTGTTGTAACCAAGGCCAACGTAAGCGTTGCCATAGTTCAGGGTGGCGTTCAGGTTGTGATACTTGGACTCGAAATCGTTAGTGTCGGGATCGACGAATTTAGTGGTGTACAGATCGCCATCTTTTTCAACCTTGCCGAAACGGGCGTCCATATCGACAGAGATGCCTTCACTGATCGGCAGTGAGTAATATACTTTGGCGAAAGACTTTTTCAGGTAGTCTTTGGATTTGGCTTGTTCGATAACACCGCCCAGACCATTCTTTTCATAGCCGGCACCAAAAATGGTGATGTTATCAATCTTCTGACCATCGCCATTGGTTAAATCATCGTTGAACTCGGAGTGGTTACGAGCACTGAAAGCATCGATCCGGGTAGCGTAAACATTCACGTCGTAAAAGTTGACAGAACCATCAACACCAAAGGATGAAGCGTTCAGGATACGTGAGCCACTGTCGTTGTAGGTTTGCAGACCGCGCTTCTTCTGGCCGTAGGTGCCGTGGAAATTCAGATCCTCACCACCGAACTTGGCTTTCAGGTAGGCTTGCTGTACACCGGCGATATCGTCAACATGCCCGTTGCTGTCCTGCGGCAGGTTGGTTGTGCTGTACTTGTCATTGGTGTTGATGTCTTGAGCAAAGCCGGTCTGGATATCAAAACCGATCATGTCGGCGTAGTAGCCGGATTTGAAATCAGCGATCAGGGCGTGTACGAATTCGTCCTGTTTTTCCTTGTAGCTGCCATCAGCCTGTTTGGTTTCTGTATTCCAGTTATAAACCTTGTACGTCAGCGTCAGGCTGCTGTCGTCAACGAACTGGTCAACACTGGCCTGCGCTGCTGTTGCAGCCATTACCGCCGCGCCCAGGGCGGATAATTTAAATGCGCGCATTGTCCTAACCTACTCCAAAATGGTGTTGTAACGGTCTTACGTTGGCAGGTCGGAATTACCCCAATCCGCCTGCCTGGGTAGAAGCTGCACCAGGGCTGTTCGCCCGGTTGGCAATGACTGGCATTGTTTTTTAAAAATCACAGCATGGCCGGGCGGAATGTTTCATACAGGCACTGCTGGATACAGGCAGACTGCAAATCAGCGCTGGATTGTGCTGATGGCGATTGTCCCGGGTTCTGGTTTTCACTGAATGGATGAGGGAAAACAGCGGTCGAACGCAAGGAAAACGACAGGTTGCAGCCTGTGCTTCATGGTACTTCAGTCTATCAATAGGCATATTGGGACGTATGTAGTGATAAGCACTTATGCCTTGTGGGGATATTCGGTGGGCGGTGATGGGGGGGGGGAGGCTTGATGTAAAAAAACGCCACCCTAAGGTGGCGTTTTGTCGCATTGACTATCCGAGAGGGTATTAGAATACGCTCAGGGTGTAGTCTACGTAGACACGCAGGTTGTTGGTGCGGTCGTCGTCTGCGTTCTGGTAACCCTTGGTCTGATGGTAGCCGTTCTTAACAACGACGCTCAGCCCTTTCAGTGCTTCCTGCTGGAAGGCATAGCCCACTTCTACGTCCAGTTCGGTTTCTTCGTCGAAGCCGTGCTTGGCAGCATCAGTGTTGCTGAAAGTACCGCGGGTGTAGGTAACGCCGGTGTAGAAGCCGGGCATATCGAAGCCAGTGAAGTCGTACTGGGCACCAACCTGCCAAACTTTTTCGCCGTCGTAGTTGAAGTCGGAGATCTGGCGAGAAGTCCAGTAAGCGCCACCGCCGTAATCGTTGTCAGCCATCCAGTATTCGTAAGTGCCGCTGTTGTTGCCGTTTTCGGCGTCAACTTTGGCATAGGACAGGCTCAGGGTCAGGTAATCGATGGTCAGGGCTGTGTTCAGGTTGATCAGTTTGGCGTCATCTTCGAACGCTTCACCGCCAGTAGCAGTAGCATCCCACAGTTTGCCGTCGTCCTTGGCCTTGTAGTACTGACCGTCGACCAGCAGGCTCATGCCTTCAGCCAGTTCAAAGGTGTAACCGGCGTTCAGGAACGTCTGCTTCATGTAGTCCTTACCGCGGCCCTGTTCAGCATTCAGGTACAGGTTGCCGATTTCATAGGCAGCACCAATGCTCATCAGGTTGTCGATTTTTTCACCGCGCTTGTTTTCGAAATCATCGTAGGACTGAGAGGTACGATGGGAGATTTCGTTCGCGTATGCGCCGTACAGGTTAACGCCGTATACGTTCGCATCGAAGGAATAGCCCTTGTAAGAGCTAGGGGTCAGACGTGAGCCAGAGCTTGCCAGCAGAACGGTGTCAAGTTTGAGGTAGCCAGCTTTAGCGTGGATGTTCAGATCCTCGCCACCAAACTTGGCTTTCATGTAAGCCTGACCCAGTTTGCCCATACCGGTAGAGTCGCCATCGGAGGTTCTGCGCAGCAGCTGGTCACTGCCGCCTTGTGTATTGAGCAATTCATTGGAGCTGTCGAGCTTCATGGAGCCATAGAAAGAAGCGTCAAAGCCAATCATGTCAAAAGCATAACCGGAGGTATAGTTGACCTCTACGCCCTGAGCCCAATCGTGCCAGTCTTGACCGCGACCGTTATTTACATCGTTCGGATCGTCAGCATTGTTATAACGGCTCTTGGTGTCGTTATCAAAGTACGCGTTGCGCAGTTTGATGTCCAAGGTGCTGTCATCAACGAACTGATCAAAGCTGGCCTGAGCGGCGGTAGCCGCAGTCGCAGCGATAACAGCCGCGCCCAGCGCGGACAGTTTAAATGCTCGCATTGTGTTACCTACTCCACATGGTGTTGTATTGCTTCTTGTTGCCAGCCGGATATGCCCCTATCCGACGGACTAAAGCAGGGCTGTAGGTGAGGCAGTGAGGTATCTATGCTGATTGGCGTTATTTAGTGTTGTTAACGCGAGCCAGACACGGATGACACTGCGTTCAGCAATCTCTGCCTACAGGTTGGCCGCAGTATATCTGTCCGGATCGCCGCGAAACCTTGCCTTGTGTCAAGGTTTTGCCTGTCATTGTAAGTGTCGTTTGACAGTTTTTGACCGGAAAGCGTATCTGCTGCGCCGGTATTGCATGGTACAAAAGTCTAACAATGCGGTACTTTCTGCGTATGTAGGTGGTAGTACTTATTTGCGCTGGTTTTTCCTTATATGCCGCCGGTTGAACGGGCGCCTGCCGTCCGGTCAAAGAATAGTGGTCCTGCGCATGGCTGTTTGGGCTGGCATTACGTTATAATCCCGCGTTTCGTTCCGTTTTGAGTTCGGAGTTCGCGCCATTTATGCCGATCTATGAATACCTTTGCCAATCCTGTGGCGATACCCATGAGGCTATTCAGAAATTCAGTGACAGCCCGCTGACCGATTGCCCTGCCTGTGGGGAGTCTGCCCTGAAGAAGCTGTTGTCCGCTCCGTCGTTCCGTCTTAAAGGTGGCGGCTGGTACGAGACGGACTTCAAGGGCAAAAAGGCAAAGAATGTCGCGACCAGCGACAACCATTGCCCGAGCAAAGACACCAAGAGCGGCTGCGGCGGTTGTTCAGCGACCAGCGACTGAGCATTCGGGGCAGTGGCTTGTCCATTGTCGGTGAGAGCATTGCACACCTGTCCGCCACGGGCAGGCCAGATAACGATTTGAAGACTGAGGTTAGAGTATGCGCAGCCATTATTGCGGCGATCTGAACGCCTCCCATGAGGGGCAGGAAGTCACACTGTGTGGATGGGTCCATCGCCGCCGTGACCATGGAGGTGTCATTTTCCTGGATCTGCGTGACCGGGAAGGGATTGCCCAGGTGGTGTTTGACCCCGATACCGTGGACGCGTTTGCCCTGGCAGACCGCGCCCGCAGTGAATTTGTTCTGAAGGTGACTGGCAAGGTACGCCTGCGTCCGGAAGGCACCGTCAACCCGAACATGAAGACCGGTGAGATTGAAGTGCTGGGCAAGGATCTGGAAATCCTGAACAGCGCGTTGACCCCGCCGTTCCAGCTGGACGAGTACACTGATGTCGGTGAAGACATCCGCCTGAAGTACCGCTATGTGGACCTGCGTCGTCCGGATATGCAGCAGAAGCTGATCTTCCGCTCCAAGGTGACCAGCGCTATCCGTAACTATCTGGACAGCAATGGCTTCCTGGATATCGAAACCCCGATCCTGACCCGTGCCACGCCTGAAGGTGCCCGTGATTACCTGGTACCGAGTCGTACCCACCAGGGTTCTTTCTTTGCCCTGCCGCAGTCGCCTCAGCTGTTCAAGCAGCTGCTGATGGTGTCTGGTTTTGACCGTTACTACCAGGTAGCGAAGTGCTTCCGTGACGAAGACCTGCGCGCCGACCGTCAGCCTGAATTCACCCAGATCGATATCGAAACCTCCTTCCTTGGTGAAGAAGACATCATGGGTCTGACCGAAGGCATGGTACGCAAGCTGTTCAGCGACCTGATGAATGTTGAATTTGATGCCTTCCCGCGGATGACTTATGCCGAAGCCATGCGTCGCTACGGTTCCGACAAGCCTGACCTGCGTATCCCGCTGGAGCTTGTCGATATCGCTGACCTGATGGAAACCATTGACTTCAAGGTCTTCAAAGGACCTGCCAGCGATCCGAAAGGCCGCGTGACTGCACTGAAAGTGCCGGGTGGTGCCACCCTGAGCCGTAAGCAGATTGATGAATACACCAAGTATGTTGGCATCTATGGTGCGAAAGGTCTGGCCTGGATCAAGGTCAACGCCATTGAGAAAGGTGTAGAGGAAGGCCTGCAATCACCCATCATTAAATTCCTGGGTGATGACGTGACCATGAAGATCATGGAGCGTCTGGATGCGCAGAATGGCGATATCGTCTTCTTTGGTGCAGACAAAGCGACTGTGGTCAGCGAAGCTTTGGGCGCGTTGCGCTGCAAGCTGGGTGAAGATCTGAACCTGTACACCTGTGAATGGGCGCCTCTGTGGGTCGTGGATTTCCCAATGTTTGAGGAAGACGGCAAGGGCGGTCTGACCGCGTTGCACCACCCCTTCACCGCGCCAAGCTGCACACCGGCCGAGCTGGAAGCTGCACCGGCCGAAGCCCTGTCCCGTGCCTACGATATGGTGCTGAACGGTGTTGAGCTGGGTGGTGGCTCTGTCCGTATTCATAATGAAGCGATGCAGCAGGTGGTATTCCGTGTACTGGGTATCGGCGAAGAAGAACAGCGCGAGAAGTTCGGCTTCCTGCTGGACGCCCTGAAGTTTGGTGCGCCGCCGCACGGTGGTCTGGCCTTTGGTCTGGATCGTCTGGTGATGCTGATGACCGGTGCGGATTCCATCCGTGAAGTGATTGCCTTCCCGAAAACCCAGTCAGCCGCCTGCCAGATGACCCAGGCGCCGGGTGCCGTGGAAGAGCAGCAGCTGCGTGACCTGAATATCCGTATCCGCAGGGATCCTGCTTCTGCCACCAGTCACTGATGTGGCTGGTTTCGGCTGCCTGCTTTCAGGCAGGCAGTCGGCCATCGATTTATGCGACAAGTCGTTTTTAGTAATTCATTAAAGGGTGAGGTTTCGACCTATGGCAGGTCATAGTAAATGGGCGAACATCAAGCACCGCAAGGCGGCGCAGGATGCCAAGCGTGGCAAGATCTTTACCAAGCTGATCCGCGAACTGACCGTGGCCGCCAAGGCTGGCGGTCCTAACCCGGAAGATAACCCGCGTCTGCGCGCAGCGGTCGACAAGGCGCTGAGCGCCAACATGACCCGCGATACCGTTGACCGTGCGATCGCCCGTGGTGCCGGCAGTGCCGACAACGACAACATGGAAGAGATCACCTATGAAGGCTACGGCCCGGGTGGTGTGGCTATCCTGGTTGAATGCATGACGGACAACCGTAACCGGACTGTATCTGAAGTACGTCACGCGTTCTCCAAGCACGGCGGTAACCTGGGCACTGACGGTTCTGTTGCTTACCTGTTTGAGCGTAAAGGACAGATTTTCTTTGAGCCGGGTGTCGATGAAGATGCGCTGATGGAAGCCGCGTTGGAGGCCGGTGCGGAAGATGTTATTGCCAATGATGACGGCTCCGTGGAAGTCACCACCGAGTGGACGGAATTCATGCAGGTCAAGGATGCGCTGGAAGCGGCAGGCATGACACCGGCCGATGGTGAAGTCGCCATGGTGCCAACGACCCAGTCTCCGCTGGATGCTGACGGTGCAGCCAAGATCATGAAGTTGATTGATCGTCTGGAAGACCTGGATGATGTTCAGAATGTCTATAGTAATGCAGATATTCCGGATGATGTGATGGAATCTCTGGGCTGATCTGTTGATGCTCTTTCTGGCGCTGGCAGTACCGCTGGCGCTTTTACGTAGGGTGGCGCAAAGTGTTCATTTTCTCCCTGTTTTCAGAGGTTGATGCCAAGTGTTACGAGGAAAAGCACTAGTACTATAACTGTTACTGTTATAAGCGGTGGCAGTAAATCTTTCATGTGTGTTGCTCGTTCATGTCATCATCAACAGGGTACGCTGTTTGTTATACCTTTCCCGTAGATTTTCGTTACGCTGGTTGATAGTTTGTAATTATTGGTCTTGAGCTTGTATTGCATGTTGTTGCCTGAGCTGTTGTTTTTGGAGAGGGGCTTTTTTATCATCAATTAAAGATGTGATCCCTTCTCTTGTTAGTTGGTTTTATGGTGTTTTTTTAACTAATGGCGTGGTGTCGGTTTCTCGGGTGTGCTCGTTGCTATGAATTGTTTGAATTTTGTTTGGGTTTTGTGAGTATATGGATTGGTAGGTTTTTTTAAGTGTTATGGTCGGTGTATAGCTTGGGTTTAGCTGATTATAGTATTGCTCTAACCTAAGTAAATGTTAGGTTATTCGTGGAAATGGAATGCTGAATTGTTTTATGTTTTGGTTTCCTGTGATGAGTAAAGTGCTTTCATGGGGTATTTGTCTGAAGTTTGGTTAATGATTGATTATCTTGTTGGTTGTTGGTTGTTGGTTGTTGGTTGTTGGTTGTTGGTTGTTGGTTTTAATCGTGTGGTTATATAATTTGGATTGTTTTTAAAAAGTTGGAATTCTGTTGGTCTATAAGAATTATTTTTTCTGTTAGAGGTTTAATTTGTGCCCTGGTTAGGGCTTGGTCTATGAAAGATATTTAATCTCTTTTAGGTGTTGCCTGAATCGCTTCTCTTTTCTTTTGGGGGATGTATTTAATTTGAAAGGTAAATCCCTGGGAGCGGATCGTGAGTATGCAACTTTATTGTTATTTTGGTGTCAAATGCGGCATGAATAAGTGAGTTTTTTAGTTAAATGGGCTTATGTTATGGAAACACAAAGATTTTTTCAGGGAGCTGCTTGCTCATATAGTTTGTACAGAGATCGCGATAGCGATTGTTTGACTCGCATTTTGAATGTTGTTGAGGCTTTTTTTCTGGGTTTGTGTAAATGTTATAAAGTACAGCAAGCCGAGGCTATAGCGCTTCTGTCGATGTGTCATGATGATGAAAGCATGACGTTTGTCAGGGAGTTGCATAGTCGGGGAATATATGGAGAACGGCCGAATGCGACAACAACTTCACAGGATGGGCTGCCATTATCTTGGGATGCAGATGATTCCGCTGCGGAAGGACGTGTGAGGAGTCACGTTAGAGCTGATCCAACTAGTATGGAGGGGGAAAGGCCAAATGATTCGCCGCCGGATTTGATAGCAGATGTGTCTGTGGCCGTTGCTGTTCCTGCTGCAGTCAGGGAAGATGATTCAGCGAGTACTATCTCCATCGGCGGGGATGATTCCGCTGGGGAAGGAGGGTTGAGGTGCCGCGTTCGAGCTGGTTCGACTAGCGTGGCGGAGGAAATGCCAAGTGTTTTTCCGCCGGATTTGACAGCTGATATGTTTGCGGCCGTTGCTGTTCCTGCTGCAGTCGCAGAAGATGATTCAGCGGGTAGTGTCTCAATCGGGGGGGATGATTCAGAGCTGTTGGCAACGGATGGAGGGGATAGATCCAGTACTGATGATTCATTCGCATCAGCGGTGCCGGAGGAGGCTGAGCCGTCAACCGGCCTGACACAGGGTTCATTGGGGGAGGCGGCATCCTCTGTATATAGTGATGAAGCTTTTACTGGTAACGTAATGGAACAGTTTAGAGCTCGAATAGATAACAGTGCTTATTATCAGAGCGCTTTAGAGATTTTAGGGGATGATAATGACGATGGGGTAGTAGAGGGTTTTGATAATGTGCAACTTGATGGCGCCACGCAACTGTTATGGGAATGCCTGAGTTATAGGCTTGCAGCTGAATTTGCTAAAGATAAAAACGCTATAATGGCAATATTTGATCAAGCGGAAGAATCAAGGCTTGGTCAGATAACCCATATACGTAGTTTAAGAAAACGACATGTAATGCGAAATCAAAGGGGGAGATATGATTATTCTCTCTCTTTGAGGAATGATACTCGCATGTTTATGCTTGTCTTGTATTATCTTGGGCAAAGGCTGAGTGATGTTGGTCAGAGAGACAATATTTTTGGCAGTTTGTACGCTGATATCAAGGCAAATCGTGATATTGACGCTAGTTTTAAGCTGAGTGATGTTCGACGTGGACTTTGTTTGGATATGTGGGGTGATGAACTTAGAGCATTATCAGATCTGTTGGAAATTACTGGTGATAGTGAAACATGAGAGGATGGATTTCTTCAGGTGTTATTCGATTAGCTGGAACCTGATGAATAGTGAGAGACATAACGGCAGCTGATTGCGTGTGATACTATGCTGTGCTGTTATCCGGCGCTGATTTTGGGTGGCAGTCTTTTGTTGAGGTTTATCTTGCTTAGTTCAATGTGCTAGGTGTAAATGGTGTGTTCATGAAGTAATGATCTGTTTGTGAGTTAGAAATGGATATAGAAATGTATTTTTGTTCGCGAACATGATTTTTATGCGAACCTTGATTCTTTGTTTTGTTGTTGTTTTTTGTCATGCTATTTAAAAGATCTTATCAGGTAATGTTTGGAGGGGTGGCCGTGTTGCCATCGTTTCGTTGAGGTTTTAAAATTGAAAAGCGACCTGTGTGGAAAAATGATGACATTATCAGGCTGCCAGCCTATTTGTCAGAGCTGAGTCTGATAGAAATATCAGTCGAGAATGGTTAAGCATTACTGGGTTTTTTAGTCTGTGCTGATTATGATCCTCTGAAGGAAGGTATGATACCATTCATTGAATCGCTAAGTTGTCACCGATGTTAAATTAATTTTCTCTGCTTACTTATCTTATTAACTCTTGGATTGTTATCAAGTACTAACCTTTCGTTTATTTTTTTGCTTCTACTTTTTCGTAGTAGAAATATTCTTCCTGTAAGCGTACCGAGCGTTTTTGTAAATTTGTGTAGACAGTATGCGCGTACGTCGCTGGTATGAATAAGCGCCTGGTGCTGAGAGTTGCATTTTGTTCATTCTATGTTTATTGGAAGGATAAAGGTTTTTAGTAATAACAGTTTGAACATGCTTGGGAGTTTTGTGAGTTGGTTTGTGAATAAAGTGAAAGAATATATTGATTTCTAACTCATCCAGTCAGAGAGGCGCCTTCTCATTTAAAAATAAGGTGTGACTCGTGCTGTTTGGTGGGGTGATGGCCTGATGGGGGAAGTAATTACTTCACAAAAAAGGTGTATAAAAGTACAGTATTGTGGGTGTGTGTAACAAGAGTGTTCAGGCAGGGATATGGCAATTATTTTGGGAATTGATCCAGGTTCCCGCATTACCGGCTACGGTCTGATTAACCAGATTGGCTCACGGATTGAGTACATTGATTCAGGCTGCATCAGGATTCAGCCGGGCGAGTTGCCGGAAAGGCTACAGCAGGTGTATGAGGGTGTTCATCGGGTCATAGAGGCTTACCAGCCGCAAACTGTAGGGATAGAACAGGTCTTTATGTCGCGTAATGCGGATTCTGCCCTGAAACTGGGGCAGGCCAGGGGAGCTGCAATTGTAGCGGCGGTTAACCAGGGGCTCCCGGTGGCTGAGTATTCCGCCCGTCAGGTCAAACAGTCGGTTGTGGGTAAAGGCTCTGCTGACAAGGCACAGGTGCAGCATATGGTGATGGCTTTATTGAAGCTCAATAAGGTGCCGCAGGCCGATGCTGCCGACGCTCTGGCTGTCGCGTTATGTCATGCCCATACGCAGCAGAGCCTGATTCGCATGGCAACCAGTAAAGGGTCCGTGCGCATGGGTAATGGTCGGCTCCGTTAAGTGGTATGCCGAATTGAAACATTGTAAAGGTGGGATGTGACATGATTGGTCGTCTCAGGGGAATTGTTGTTGAAAAACGTCCGCCGCAATTACTGCTGGATGTGAATGGTGTCGGCTATGAAATTGAAGCGCCCATGACGACCTTCTACCGATTGTCGGAAGAGGGGCAGGAGGCGACGCTGTATACGCACTTTGTCGTTCGTGAGGATGCGCAGTTGCTGTATGGTTTTGCTGACCGCAAGGAGCGGCAGCTGTTTCGTACACTGATTCGTGTCAACGGCGTAGGACCCAAGTTGGGGTTGGCGATTCTGTCGGGTATGGAATCCGATATGTTTGTGCGTTGTGTCCACGATGATGACAGTGCCACGCTGACGCGCTTGCCGGGTATCGGCAAGAAAACTGCCGAGCGACTGATCGTTGAAATGCGGGATCGGCTGGATGACTGGGCGCCTGAGCTGGGGGATAGTAGTGCTTCACCGTCTCTGGTGGTAGCCAATACGCCGTCGGATCGTGTGGCGGTACAGGATGCTATCAGTGCCCTGGTCTCATTGGGGTATCGTCAGCAGGATGCCAGTAAGGCCATCGGTGCAGTGAAAGAGGATGGCTTGGTCAGTGAAGAGCTGATTCGTCGTGCCCTGAAGGCTATGCTGTGAGTGGTCACCACTGTCGCTGTTAGCATTGCGGGCTCTCTGGATTTACAGCCAAAATCAGATAACACACAATCAAGTGATCTATGTCAGAGTCATTGAATCAGCAGGTGCTGGATGATTGAAAGTGACCGATTGATATCGGGCCATGGAACTCCGCAGGAAGAGCGTATAGATCGTGCCATACGACCGACCCGGTTGGCCGATTATACCGGGCAGCCGGCAGTGCGTGAGCAGATGGAAATTTTTATCCGTGCCGCTAGACAGCGCAATGAGGCACTGGATCATACGCTGATTTTTGGTCCGCCGGGCTTGGGGAAAACGACGCTGGCCAATATTTTGGCCAATGAAATGGGTGTTCAGCTTCGAACGACTTCCGGCCCGGTTCTGGAAAAGGCCGGAGACCTGGCTGCCATGCTGACCAATCTCGAGCCTAACGACATCCTCTTTGTCGATGAGATTCATCGTCTGAGTCCGGTGGTGGAAGAGGTGCTTTATCCGGCCATGGAAGATTACCAGCTGGATATTATGATTGGTGAAGGGCCGGCTGCGCGCTCCATCAAGCTGGATCTGCCTCCTTTTACCCTTGTTGGCGCTACGACTCGGGCAGGTTTGCTGACATCGCCGTTGCGTGATCGCTTCGGCATCGTTCAGCGTCTTGAGTTCTATAGTGTTGAAGACCTGACCAAAATTGTGAGTCGCTCTGCCGCCATTCTTGGCATGACTATGGATGAGGACGGCGCACGTGAAGTGGCGGCACGCTCCCGGGGTACGCCGCGAATTGCTAATCGCCTATTGCGCAGAGTGCGGGATTATGCAGAAGTGCGAGGCAGTGGGCACGTGGATCAGGCAGTGGCAGATGCTGCCCTGATTATGCTGGATGTTGATGGTGCCGGATTTGATCATATGGATCGTCGCCTTCTCCAGGCCATGGTTGAAAAGTTTGATGGCGGGCCGGTAGGTGTTGATAGCCTGGCGGCGGCAATCAGTGAAGAGCGGGACACCATTGAAGATGTACTTGAGCCCTACCTGATTCAGCAGGGGTATATCATGCGTACGCCACGAGGGCGTGTGCTGACCCGTCGGGCTTATGAGCATTTTGGCCTTTCCGTCAATCCGTCGGAATAGTGGTTAAGTTCCCGTTCAGGTTTAAGGCGGCACAATAGCCAATATTCTGAATGTAAGAACCTGGTTAAGGTTACAGGTGGTGCAAATGTACGACAAAGTTAAGTTGGTTGTGGCTGGAATCATGGCGCTGTTGCTCGTCGGTTGTGCCAGCGACTTGACCTCTACCACGTATTCCCGTGGTGAAGCCCGGCAGATGCAGACGGTTCAGTTCGGTACGATCGTCGGTATTGAGAATGTGCAGCTTGAAGGGACCGATACTGGAATTGGCGCCATTGCCGGTGGTGCCGTGGGTGGTATCGCTGCGTCTGATATCGGTGGTGGCAAGGGCAGTGCGATAGCCAGTATTGGCGGTGCTCTGCTCGGTGGTTACCTGGGCGGAAAGGCTGAAGATGAGCTGACCAAAAAAGCGGGTGTCAATCTGACCATCCAGTTGGCAAATGGCAACTATGTCGCCGTGGTTCAGCAAGTTGATCCCGCCATGGTGTTCCGGGTAGGTGACAAGGTCACCATTTATGGTCAGGGAAGCACCACTCGTGTAGTGAAAGATACCAGCCAGTATCAATAACGGGTAACGATAAAAAAGAAAACGACTCTCTTGAGTCGTTTTCTTTTTTTGTGTTTGATGTCCGTACCGCTTGTCGTAGCGTGATAGCAGGGATCATGATGTCGTGATATAAACATCGCTTACAGACAGGTTGTTTTGGTAAGCACGATGTCCGGTAATGAATCCGAATTTTCCCTACCTGTTCGTATCTTTTATGAAGATACGGATGCTGGCGGCATTGTTTATTATGTCAATTACCTGAAATTTATGGAGCGTGCCCGCACGGAGCGGCTTCGAAGTCTGGGTTTTGGTCAACGGGCATTGCTGGAACATGGGTTCATGTTTGTTGTGCGCGATGCCCAGATCAACTACCGGCGCTCCGCAAGGCTGGATGATCTCGTTGAGGTGACGGCTAATGTTATCAAGGCGGGGCGAGCCAGTCTGGTGTTCCAGCAGTCGGTGCGGCTGGAAGGTGTCGAGTTGTGTTCGGGACGTTTTACCATCGCCTGTGTTGATTCCGCAAGTATGAAGCCAATGGCGCTGCCGGATGCCTGCAGGCAGTATCTGGATGGCCGTGTTGTCCCTGAGGATTGATTGTGACAGAAAGTATTTCGATGTGGTCCCTGATATGGAATGCCAGCTGGGTTGTGCAGTTGGTGATGGTGATCCTGATTGGGGCTTCTATTTTAAGCTGGGTGTTTATTATCCAGCGTGCCATTTTATTGCGTAATACCCGCCAGGCTGTTCGTCAGTTTGAGGATCGTTTCTGGTCCGGCATGGATCTGAGTCAGCTGTACCGGGAAGTGCATGATAATCCCGATCCTGATAATGGCGCGGAACGCATTTTCCGCAGTGGTTTTCGCGAATTCACCCGCCTGCGTGGTCAGACCAGTGACCCTGATGCAGTCATGGAGGGTGTGCAGCGCGCCATGCGGGTGGCGTTGTCGAAAGAGCAGGAGCGCCTGGAAGCGAATTTGCCGTTTCTTGCTACTGTAGGTTCAACCGGCCCTTATGTGGGTTTGTTTGGTACGGTTGTTGGTGTTATGAATTCGTTCCGTGGTCTGGCGAATGTACATCAAACCACATTGGCAGCCGTGGCGCCTGGTATTGCGGAAGCGTTGGTGACCACGGCGGTTGGTCTGGTGGCTGCTATTCCTGCTGTAGTGGCTTATAACCGTTTCTCGGCCAAGGTTGATCATCTGTTGGCTGGGTATGAAACCTTTGCTGACGAGTTTTCCAGCATTCTGCATCGTAAAGTGCACGCGCATCAGCAGGATGCCGCATCATGAGGATCCGTGCCCGGCGCAAGCCGATGTCTGAGATCAATATGGTGCCGTTTATCGACATCATGATGGTGATGTTGGTGGCTTTCATGGTGGCCGCACCCATGATGTCGCAGGGTATCAAGGTGCAGCTGCCAAAGACAGACAGCGCGCCGATGGAAGTCTCCAAGGACAAGGAGCCTCTGATTGTTTCGGTTAAGGCAGATGGCAGTTATTACCTGAATCTGGAGTCTACCGGCAAAAAAGCTTTATCGCTTAAGGTGATCAGTGAAAGGGTTGCCAAGATCAAGCGGGCTCGCCCTGATACACTGGTGCTGATTGAAGGTGATGAGCGGGTGAGTTACGGCAAGGTGGTGGCGGCCATGGCCAGTCTGCAGGACGCCGGTGTCAGTGATGTGGGGTTAATGACCGATCCCCGGGAGCTGAAGTGACGCCGTGAATGTTTTATCAAGACTTCGTAGTCGTGGCACCAGTGATGGTTATACAATCCCGGTTCTGACATCGCTGTTGCTTCATGGATTGGCCGTTATAGCTATGGTGATCGTCTGGCCGGGCAAGACTGAGGAGCGGGCAAGGCCGGTGCCGGCGCATATCATGGCGAAGGTGTATGTACCAACGCCTGAGCCTGTCGCCCTGAAGCCTAAACCGGCGAAGAAGCCTGCCACAAAACCTAAGCAAAAGCCTGTTAAAAAGCCGGAAAAGAAAAAGCCGGTTAAAGTACCGGAGAAGAAAGTGCCGGTGAAGCCGGTCAAAACAGATGCTGAACGTCAAAAAGCGCTGGCTGAAGAGCAGCGGCGTGAGCGCGAGGCGGAGCAGCAACGCAAGGCAGAGGTGGCTAGAAGAACGGAAGAAGCACGGCGTCTGCAGGAGCAGGAAATGCTGGCGGCACTGGAGCGGGATCAGGCAGAGCAGCAGCGAATTGCCGATCAGCTGAAAACGGATGCCAATGTTGTTAATGGTTATGTGGCGCTGATTGAACAGCTGGTGCGTCAGAACTGGAGTCGTCCCCCCAGTGCGCGCAAAGGGATGACGACGAAACTCCGGGTCAGGCTGACACCGACCGGAGAAATTGTCAGTATTGAGACATTAAAGGGTAGCGGTAACCCGGCTTTCGATGATTCAGCCATTCGGGCTGTCCAGAAGGCGGCGCCGTTCCGGGAGCTGGGTCAGCTGGAAAGTCGGCTGTTTGAGAGTCACTTCCGGGCGTTTAATTTCTATTTCGATCCGCAGGATTTGCTGGAATGAAAATGGCTCAAGTTATGATGGACAGGTTGCGTTCGGGTGTGATTCAGGTGGTACTGTTGCTGGTCTTGTGCCTGCAGCAGGCGCAGGCAGATCTCACCATTGAAATTACCCGTGGTAATGATCAGGCGGTGCCGGTTGCGGTTGTGCCCTTTGCCTGGAACGGCAAGGGAATATTGCCGGAAGATATTTCTGGCATTATCACGAATGACCTGAAGCTTAGCGGCCAGTTTATGCCGGTGGATCGCAATAACTTCCTGAGCTTTCCCGCCACGGCAGACGAAGTCTATTTCCGCGACTGGAATATGCTCGGGGTGACCTACCTGGTGATCGGGCAGGTGTCGGCACTTCCTGATGACCGGTACCGGGTGAATTACCAGCTTTTTGATATCGTGCGCCAGATGCCGGTATTGAAGGGTGAAGTTGAAGGCTCGAAAACACAGCTGCGTTCGGTTGCGCACAACATCAGCGATGCGGTGTATGAAAAGATTGCCGGTATTCCCGGGGTGTTCTCTACCAAGATCCTTTATGTGATCGCCAACCGTTATTCAACGGAGCGTACCGATTATCAGCTTGTCTATGCCGATATGGATGGTCGCCGTGCGGTGACGGTGTTGCGTTCTGGTGAGCCGATTCTGGCGCCCAGCTGGTCGCCGGATGGCAAAAAAATTGCTTATGTTTCCTTTGAGACCGGACGTCCGGCGATTTATATTCAGGAGCTTGCTACCGGTGAGCGGAAGAAGATGACCAACTTCAAAGGCCTGAATAGTGCGCCGGTCTGGTCACCGGATGGTACGAAGTTGGCGTTGGTGTTGTCCCGGTCAGGTAATCCGGATATCTACACACTGGATGTGGCAACGAAAAAGCTGACTCAAGTGACGCGCCACTTTGCCATAGACAACGAGCCCGCCTGGATGCCGGATGGCAAAAGCCTGGTGTTCACCTCGAATCGCGGTGGTTCTGCCCAGATTTACCAGATCCCTGCAACCGGTGGTGATGCGCGCAGGCTGACGTTTGAGGGGCGGTTCAATGCCCGGGCCAAGGTGTTCCCGGATGGACAATCCATCGCCATGGTGCATAAAGGCAAAGGGCAGTCGGATTACAACATCGCGGTGCTGGATCTGGAAACAGGCAGAACGCGCACGCTGACTTCCATGCCGTTTGAGGATTCGCCCGCTGTTGCGCCGAACGGCAAGATGCTGATTTATTCTGCACAGGACGGGCAGCAGGGTGTGTTGGGCATTATTTCGGCGGATGGGCAGGTGAGTTACCGTCTTCCATCCAAGGAAGGAGATGTCAGGGAGCCGGCCTGGTCTCCCTACATGCGCTAGTGTGATACCCGTTTCGTGCGCTGTGAGTGAAGTGTTCGTCAGTGATTTGAAAAGGTTTCGTGCTCTGGCCTGAAGTTGCGTAGCAATACGTGTTTACGGATTGCTACGCTGACTGGTCTGTGCAGGCTAACTCTGTTACCTTAGTTCAACTTTTTTATTCATTGCATATTGAAAATACGATCAGGAGTTCAGGATGGAATTAGCCAAAATCGGCAAAGGGCTTGTTGCGGCTCTGATGGCAACCTATCTCGTTGGCTGTGCATCTACAGGTGGCAGTACTTCCGGCCAGGAAGTGGCGGGTGAAACCGATCAGTCTGTGACTGAAGTGGTTACCACGCCTATCGTTGATCCTGCGGTTCAGGCTGTTATCGACAGTGGCAAGGTGCAGGCTACCCCTGAGCAGATCACCGAAATGCTCAGCCGTGACGTGTACAATTTCGGTTTTGACAGTGATCGTCTGAGCCCGGAAGACTACCTGGCGCTGGACGTGCAGGCGGCTTACCTGACTTCCGAAGCGGGCAAGAACGTTAACCTGATCATCCGCGGCCATACTGATGAGCGTGGCACCCGTACTTACAACCTGGCGCTGGGTGAGCGTCGTGCCAATGCGGTCAAGAACTACCTGATGCTGAAGGGTATTACTTCCGATCGTATTGAAGTCATCAGCTACGGTTTCGAAAAGCCGCTGGATCCTGAACACACGGATACAGCCTGGTCCAAGAACCGTCGTGCTGAAATCGATTCAGCCAACGGCACACTCTGATTGTCGCCATGTCATTGGTCAAATTGCGTCTTGCAGTGATCATGACTGGCCTGTGCAGCCTGCCCGTGCTGGCTGCACCCGTGCCGGTTGTTGAGTCTAATCCTTCTTCGTTGACACTGCCTGCGACGAATGCGCAAAGCAATGTGCTTGTTGCTGGCGCTCCTGTAGGGCAGGCCGGTGCGTTGCTTGAACAGATCAGTTCGCTCCAGCAGGAAGTGTTGCAGTTGCGCGGTCTGGTTGAAGAGCAGGCGAATGCCCTTCAGCGTCTCAGCCAGGAGAATCGGGATCGCTATCTGGACTTGGATCGCCGTATTGGGATGCTGTCGAAATCCGGTTCGGCGCCTGAAACGCCGGTTGCCTTACGTCCGACGGATACCGGTAGTGCATCCAGTGCTGTCAGTGCAAGTGGCGGAGTAACGGATTCAGTGTCAGAACAGGCTGTTTACCAGGACGCCTTTCAGCTGATCCGCACACGCAAATTTGATGAGGCGATCGTTGCACTGAATGATTATATCCGTCGATTCCCTGAGGGAACTTACGCGGATAATGCTCAGTACTGGCTCGGAGAGGTATACCTTGCGCAAGGTAAGTTGGAGCAATCCAAAGGCGCTTTTGAAAAAGTGCTGAAGGATTACCCCAAAAGTGGAAAATCGCCGGATGCCATGTACAAACTGGGGCGTGTGTTTGACCAGTTGGGTGACAAAGCGCAGTCCGAGAAGTATCTCAAGTCTGTGATCAGCCAGTATTCACAGAGTTCGGCGGCCAAGCTGGCAGATGTGTATCTGCGTAGTTTGCAAAGCAAGCCGATGTAAGTCAGTGAAAGCGCATCAGGTTCTATGCTGATGCGTTTTTACCCAAAAAAACGACATATGGTGGAAATTAACACTTGTAGTCGTCGATGTAATCCGTAAGATTGCGTCCTGTTCCGGGTCGTTAGCTCAGTTGGTAGAGCAGTTGGCTTTTAACCAATTGGTCGTAGGTTCGAATCCTACACGACCCACCATCTTCCTCTTAAGGCGGGATAGAGTCCGTCGTCCGGTATGGGTCGTTAGCTCAGTCGGTAGAGCAGTTGGCTTTTAACCAATTGGTCGTAGGTTCGAATCCTACACGACCCACCATTTCCTTCTCGTGACAGTTCTGTCAGCATGAAATTTCCGCTCTCACTGTGCTAACATGCGTTCCCCAATGCTGCCTGTTTTTCTGCGTTCGTATCCCTGAAAGTATGCAGGAATAGGATCGTTTATCGGGTCAGCGATGACAGATATGAAAGTGCCACAGGCCATATAAGCGGATGACACAAACAAGAGAACGACTATTTGTCAGCCAGTACCTGTCAGAAGTGCCTGCTTCGGGTCAGGGTACGGTTGATGGGGGAGCGTTGAAAGCGCGAATCAAGGCCTTACTGAAACAGAAAGACGCTGTTTTGGTTGCGCACTATTACACTGATGATCTGGTGCAGGAACTGGCGGAAGAAACCGGTGGCTGCATTGCGGATTCCCTGGAAATGGCTCGCTTTGGCACCCGGCATTCAGCATCGACGCTGGTGGTTGCCGGTGTTCGTTTCATGGGTGAAACTGCCAAAATCCTGAACCCTGAAAAGCGGGTGCTGATGCCGACACTGGAGGCGACGTGTTCACTTGACCTGGGGTGTCCGGCGGATGAATTTACCCGTTTTTGTGATCAGCACCCTGATCGAAAGGTTGTTGTTTACGCTAACACTTCCGCTGCGGTAAAGGCGCGTGCTGACTGGGTGGTTACTTCCAGCTGTGCCATTGACATTGTTGAGCATCTTGCTGGTGAGGGTGACAAACTGATCTGGGCGCCGGATCGTTACCTCGGCCGTTATGTCGAAAAAGCAACGGGGGCGGATATGCTGCTGTGGGATGGTGCCTGCATTGTTCACGAGGAGTTCAAGGCGAAGGGGATTCTTGATCTCAAGCAGGTCTACCCCGATGCCGCGGTACTGGTGCATCCGGAGTCGCCGGAATCTGTCGTTGAGTTGGCTGATGCAGTGGGTTCGACCACGCAGTTGATCAAGGCAGCGCAGGCCATGAATAACCCAGTTTTCATCGTGGCGACTGATCGCGGCATTTTCTACAAAATGAAGCAGTTGGCCGGTGAAGGGAAAGAATTTATAGAGGCGCCCACTGCGGGTAATGGTGCTACGTGTCGCAGTTGTGCGCACTGCCCGTGGATGGCGATGAACAGCCTTGAGCTGATTGCAGATGCACTGGAGCATGGCGGCAGTGAGATCCATGTGGATCCGCTCGTCAGGGAAAAAGCATTACTGCCTCTTGATCGAATGCTGGCATTTACCGCAGCGTAATGATTTTATCCTGCTGAAATAAAAAAACCGGCAATGCCTGCCGGTTTTTTTATATTTTGCGTTCTCTGTTTACAGTTTCATCCGCTTTTTGTATTCCTGAATCTCTGTGACGCGTTCTTTCAATGCGGTTTTGGTGCTGAACGGTGTGCTGGGTAATTCGGCGGCATACTCCAGGTGTTTGATGGCATCATCAAAGTTACCTGTCAGAAAAAAGAACTCTGCCCTTGCCTTATGAACTTCCTCAATATCTCCGGCTTTACCTGCAGCTTCAGCCAGCTGATACCAGACTTCCGGATCGTCTGGGCGTGTGCGGGAAAACGTCTTAAGAACACGTGTGGCTGCTGTGTACTGTTTATCCTGAAATAGCATGTCCGCATAAGTCATGGTGAGGGGCAGATTATCGGGAGTGAAACGCAGCATATCCTTAATGTTGGCAAGGGCTTCCTTTTGCTGACCTTGGGTAAAACGAATGCGGTTGTCCAGAATGCGGTAATAGACGTTGTCCGGTGTACTGGCTAACAGAGGTTTCAGTGTTTTAGCCGCTTTTGATGTATCGCCACTTTCCAGTTGTGCCAGTGCTAACCCGTAGCGCGTTGCGAAAGGATAGCTGGTATGTCCCGTTTCAAGATCGGCGGCAAGGCGTCTTGCTGTGTTCTCCGGCGAGCTGGATGAATCGACAATCACGCGCATGCGCATCAGGTGGTAAGACGGATTGTCCTGGTAATTGCGAACCGGGTATTGCTCTGCACGACCGAGGGAGTCGGCCACACGGTTTCGGGAGACTGGGTGGGTGCGCAGGAATTCCATCTGTGGGCCGCTGCCTTCCATGCGGCTCATCCGTTCAAACAGCCTGGGCATGGCGCGGGGATCAAAACCGGCACGGGCCATGTTACGGATGCCGACCCGATCAGCTTCCTGTTCATTGTATCGACTGAATCGCAGCTGTTCACTTTGCATGCCGGCGATGGTTGAGCTTAATGCTGCGGCACCAAGGTCGCCGCCACCGGCAGCAGCCAGAATGATGCTGCCGAGCAGGGCTGCCATGGACGGTATGCGCTGACGTTGTGCGGCCTCAACCCGGCGGGCATAGTGCCGTTGACTCAGGTGGGCGAGTTCGTGTGCGACAACAGAGGCAAATTCCTGCTCAGTTTCTGCATACAGGAACAGGCCCGCATTAATGCCGATAATGCCGCCGGGGGCGGCGAATGCGTTGAGCTGTGGGCTGTCGATGATGACCAGTGAGATACGCCGATCCTGCAGTTCACTGGTTTCCGCCAGACGGTAGATCAGTGCTTCGGTATAGCTGGTGAGTTCCGGGTCGTTCAGGGTTTTCACCTGGCTGTTGATCATTTTCAGGAAAACCTGCCCCAGCTCATGCTCTTGCTGGGCTGAGACAACGCCAGACGTCGCATCACCCAGGGTTGGCAGTTCTGAGGTGCCCTGTGCGGTTTGAGTCAGCATCATCAGTAGACTGATGGTGGAGAGAAAATGGGCGATTTTTCGCATTAGCAAACAGCTTGTTGGTTTGTGGTGAATGGCGAGGGCATTTTCTTTGCCCATAAGATACTATGATGAATTGGGTCTTTCATTAATAATTCCGTGATTTTTACCGTTCATGGCGGGTTTGCCGAAATGTATCAGTAACCGGTGATGTTCGGGCATGGAGTTTGCCGTTGTTTTCAGGGTTGTGCGGGTGGTATGTCAGACATAGATGTTGAATTGGATGTCAGGGGGATGGCCTGTCCCATGCCATTGTTAAAGGCCAAGCAGGCATTGAATCGAATGGCGGCGGGGCAGGTGCTCAGGGTGTTGGCAACAGACCCGGGTTCAGTCAGAGATTTTCGCAGTTATGCTGAACTGGCAGGGCATAGCCTTCTTGCGAGCGATGAGTGTGAGGGTGTGTTTGTCCACACACTGAAAAAACATGGATAAAACGGCAATGTTCAGACTATTTCGCGGCTGGATGCAGCGTTATTTTTCCGATGATGAAGCAGTGATGCTGTTTGTACTGCTGCTCCTGGCTATGGGCATTATCATGGCCTTCGGCAGTATGCTGGCGCCTGTATTCGCCGGTATGGTACTGGCGTTTGTACTGCAGGGGATGGTCGGCTGGCTGGAGCGGCGTAGCGTGCCTCATATGGTGTCGGTGTCGCTGGTGTTTGCCCTGTTTGTGGCCATGCTGATGGTTGTGCTGTTGCTGCTGTTGCCACTGGTCTGGGATCAGGGGGTCAATCTACTCAATGAATTGCCGCGCATGGTGACGCGGGGGCATTTGTTGCTGAGTGAGTTGCCGGAAAAATTCCCGGGCTTTATCTCGGAGGCTCAGGTCAATGCCTGGATGGAAACGGCCAGTAGTCAGGTGGCCAACCTGGGTCAGTGGATTGTTTCGTTTTCCCTGTCACGGATATCCGGGGTGGTGGGGCTGTTGATTTACCTGGTGCTGGTGCCGATCCTGGTCTTTTTCTTTCTCAAGGATCGCAAAGAACTGCTGGCGTGGTGCTCATCCATGCTGCCGAAAGAGCGCAGGATGCTCAAGCAAGTATCAGAGGAAATGAGTCAGCAGATTGCCAATTATATCCGGGGCAAGGTGATTGAAATTGTCATTGTTGGCCTGGTGACCTTTGTCTCGTTTATTTTCCTTGGTCTGAACTATGCGGCCTTGCTGGGTTTACTGGTGGGGCTCTCGGTACTTATTCCTTACATAGGCGCAGCGATTGTCACTATACCTGTCGCTGCTGTTGGACTTTTTCAGTGGGGTATGGGGCATGATTTTATCATCCTGATGGTCGTCTATGGCGTGATTCAGGCGCTGGATGGGAATGTGTTGGTGCCTTTGTTGTTCAGTGAGGCCGTGAATCTGCATCCAATTGCGATTATTGTGGCGGTGTTATTGTTTGGCGGGCTCTGGGGTTTCTGGGGAGTGTTCTTTGCGATACCTCTGGCAACGTTAGTGAAGGCGGTTATCAATGCCTGGCCGGGTGGTGAAGAGGCAGCCGCTGTGGATGTTTGAGAGAGCCGGGAAGCGAGGTGGTCTTGCTTCCCGGAATAGGTAGAACGTTTGTTTATTCTTCTTCGGTGTCTGGTCTGACGACAGATTCAATCATATCGGACAATGCCTGGGCGGCCTGCAGTACGTCCTCAACATGCTGCTTGATATGTACGCGGCGCCATTCGTGCTGAAGAATACCTTCCCGGTCGATCAGGAATGTGCTGCGTTCAATCAGTGGCGTCTCCTGTTCTGCTCTGCGAGCGCGTAGCACGTCGAATAATTCACAGAGTTGGCCTTCGGTGTCGGCAATAAGGTCGAATGGCAGTTGATACTGGTTTTTAAAGAGTTCGTGGGATTCAAGACTGTCCCTGGAAATGCCAAACACCTGTGTATTCGCTGCCTCAAACTGATGGTGGAGCGCCTTGAACGATTGGCCTTCGCTGGTGCAGCCCGGGGTGTTATCTTTGGGATAGAAATAGAGAACGATGTTCTGCCCCTTGAGTGCGGAAAGATCGACCTGGTTGCCACTGGTGGCCTGGGCGGTGAAATCGGGAGTGGGTTTGCCGATGTTCGCCTTCATGCTATGTCCTTACCTGCGTTAATCTGATTCTGGTTTATGGGGCCAGAAGTATGGACCACGGTTTCAGGGTTATCCTCCCGGTTTTGGCCCGATGCCGGTGTCCTGATCTATGCTTTTTATCGGCAGGGGTGCGCGGCAGTGAATATCGTTGCGGATTTCTGTCGGTAAGAGTGGTTACGCAGCTTGTGATATACCGGCATGGCCGGTAACATTTGCGCTTATTTTTTATGGCTACTGGAGTGTATCGATGATAACCGGCAGTCTTGTTGCGCTGGTCACCCCCATGTTGTCCGGTGGGGAAGTGGACTGGCAGCGCCTGCACGATCTGGTCGACTTCCATCTGGAAAATGGCACTGACGCCATTGTGGCCGTAGGCACCACCGGCGAATCGGCGACGCTGACTGTGGAAGAGCACTGTCAGGTCATTCGCGATGTTGTTGCCCAGGTAAAGGGACGTATTCCCGTGATTGCCGGTACCGGGGGCAACTCAACCCAGGAGGCGGTTCACCTGACCGCGGAAGCCAAGGCGCTGGGCGCCGATGCATGTCTGCTGGTAACCCCCTACTACAACAAGCCGACCCAGGAAGGCCTTTACCAGCATTTTCGTACCGTGGCAGAGTCTGTCGCGATTCCCCAGATTCTCTACAACGTACCAGGCCGTACCGCTGTGGATATGCTGCCTGATACGGTAGAGCGCCTGTCTGATCTAACCAATATTGTTGCCATCAAGGAAGCCACCGGCGATCTGGAGCGGGCGCGTGAAGTTATTACTCGTTGCGGTGATCGTATTGCGGTCTACTCCGGGGATGATGGTACCGCCGTGGAGCTCATGCTGCTGGGCGGTAAGGGCAATATTTCTGTGACGGCGAATGTTGCTCCGGCAGACATGCATGAATTGTGTGCCCTGGCCATTGCCGGCAAAGCGGATGAGGCGCGCGCGATTCACCAGCGTCTGTTGCCGTTGCACAAGGCACTGTTTTTGGAGTCAAACCCGATTCCAGTTAAATGGGCATTGCAGCAAATGGGATTAATGGAGGGAGGTATCCGCCTGCCGTTAACGCCATTGTCAGAACAGCACCATGAAGCCGTTGTCCGGGCCATGCAGGCAGCGGGTGTTAATGTTGTATCCAAGGAGAGTGCATGCACAGTGTAAGGATGTTGCCTCTGGTGGCAGCAGTCTCTCTCGTGTTGGGTGGCTGCAGCTACCTGACCGGTAAGGATGGTTATTTTCGCGACAAATCCGAAGATTATGCGGCGGAGCAAACTTATGGTCGCCTGACGCTTCCGGAAGGCTTGAATCCCCGCGAAATGCCTGAATATCTGCGCGTGCCTGAGCAGGCAGAGGCATCAGGCAAAATCGGTGGTGAGGTACCGCGTCCCGATCAGCGCATTATGCGGACTGCAGATGAAGGGTATTCTGTTCAGCGCAGTGGTGATCAACGCTGGTTGCTGGCTGAGAAGAGCCCCGAAAAAATCTGGCCGCAACTGGTACGTTTCTGGGATGTGAGCAATATTCCGCTTTCCGCGTCGGACGCCAAACAGGGTGTTATGGAAACCCAGTGGATTGTGATGCGTGATGAAACCAGCAAGGATCTGGTTCGTCGCCTGTTCGGACGCGTAGTCGGTATGGACAGTACGGAGCCGCAGGAAGACCGTTTCCGTTTGACGGTTCAGCAGGGCGTACGTGCGGGTACCAGTGAGATAAAGCTGGAGCATGCCAGCCGTGCACTGGGCAGTGAGGAAAAGGCCGTCTGGCAGGACGGGGAATCCGGAAAGAGTACCAGTCTTGAAGCCGGGCTACTCAATGAAATGCTGGTCTTTCTGGTACAGAATGCAGATGACCAGTCCGTGTCATTAGTGGCGCAGACGCTCAGTATTGGCGACCAGAGTGCGTTGATCTATGACGGCAATGGAAACCCTGTGTTGAAAATCAGCCAGCCATTTGCCCGTAGCTGGCAGGCCGTTTCCGTGGCGCTGAGTGAAGCGAAAATTCAGGTGGTCGACCAGAACCGTTCTGCCGGTGTCTTCTATATTGAACTGGGCGACGAGAAAACGGATAAGGAAGACCAGAAAGGCTTCTTCAGCGGCCTCTTTGGCAGCAGTTCCGACGACAGTGAAGAAGCGCCCAAAACCGCCTATCGCGTCAGGGTTTCTCCGCTCGGAGAGGAAGTCCAGGTCACACTGGAAAAAGATATCAATACCCTGCCACCTGTAGAAGTTTCTGAAAAAGTGCTGCAGTCCATCAAGTCGCATCTGAGTTAATCGTGGGTTCGACACCTGTCAGCGTTAATGGTTGTGCTTATATTACCGGTTCAGTCTGTTTGATGAGCCGGTTCATTGTCTCCTTGTTCCCTGAATCTGCTGAGTTTATTCACCTGTGTGGAGATTATGATGGAAAAGCGTGAGGAGCTTTACTCCGGGAAGGCCAAATCTGTTTACACGACAGATGATCCCAATCGTATGGTACTGCTGTTCAGAAATGACACGTCTGCATTTGACGGCGTTAAGGTCGAGCAGCTGGAACGTAAGGGAATGGTCAACAACCTCTTTAATGCATTTATTATGCAGAAGCTGGAAGAGGCCGGTATAGCCACCCATTTTGAGAAGGTGTTGTCTTCCCAGGAATCGCTGGTCAAGCGCCTGGAGATGATTCCGGTTGAATGTGTCGTGCGTAACATTGCCGCGGGCAGTATCTGCAAGCGCCTGGGTGTGGAAGAAGGTATTGACCTGAATCCCCCGACCTTTGAGTTCTTCCTGAAAAACGATGCACTCCATGATCCCATGGTCAATGAGTTCCATATCCGGTCTTTCGGCTGGGCGGAGCCGCAGCACGTAGAAACCATGAAAGAGCTGACATTTAAGGTCAATGATGTCCTGAAGCAGCTGTTTCTGGATGCGGAGCTGCTGCTGGTTGACTACAAGCTGGAGTTTGGCTTGTTCGATGGCCAGGTGGTACTGGGTGATGAATTCAGCCCGGATGGTTGCCGTATTTGGGATAAGGAAACCCGCAAGAAGCTGGATAAAGATCGTTTCCGTCAGGGACTGGGTGGCGTGGTTGAAGCTTATGAAGAAGTCGGCCACCGCCTTGGAATAAAGTTCGATTAAGGCGATTAAGATCTTCCCTTTGAGCTGCTTTTGTGGCAGCTCAAAGGCTCCGTTTTTTCATGAATTTTCTCAAATTTTTGCTTGCATTTTGTAAAGCGCCTCTGAGTCGCGGGCTCGGGCAAACTTTCTCTCTTGTCAATAATTATGCACAAATTTTGATCGTTTTTTGCAAAGGTCAATGATTTGGCGCTAAGTCTTTGATTTTTCGTAAAACAAACTATAACTCATTGAAAAATAAGAAAAAAATAATTGATCAAAAAATGATCAATTTAACAGTTCTTAAGGTTCAATGGGGGATTTCGGCGTTTTTCTTCAGCTCATCCACAAAGATATCCACAGAAAATGTGGGTAACCTGAACGCACACTTTCGGGGCATTTGGGAGAGATTTTTTTCATGGGTGTCAGAGTGGAGTAAAGGCCCGTTAACCTATCAATTATGCGCGCGTATTGCCCCTTGAATTCACCCTTGTGCGACGCCATTGTGTGAGTATCGCTAAATCACAATCACACGGGTCTGTCATGAATCCAACCGCCAATGTTATCGAGGTCACTGCTGACAATTTACACAGTGAAGTTCTGGAGCGCTCACAATCCGTTCCGGTTCTGCTGGATATCTGGGCAGACTGGTGCCAGCCCTGCAAGATGCTGATGCCCATCCTGATGAAACTGGTTGAGTCCTATCAGGGAAAATTTGTTTTGGCCAAGCTGAATGCAGAGGATCCTGATCCACAGGTGCAGCAGATTGCCCAGAGCCTGATGATGCAGCTGGGCGTACGCAGTATTCCCGCGCTGATCTTTTTGCATGAGGGTAAGCCCGTTCAGGTGTTGACCGGTATGCAGCAGGAAGGCGACTTGCGCGCCATTCTGGATCAGCTGACCATGAGCCCGGCGGAACGGGTTCAGGCGCAGGTGGAAGCGCTGGTTGAAGATGGGCAGCCGGAACAGGCGCTGGAGCTATTGCAGCAGTTATTGCAGGAAGAACCGGAAAATATGGGTTTGCAGGTGCTGCAGGCTAACCTGTTGCTGCAGTTGGGGCGTGTGGCTGATGCGTCACAACTTCTGGATGCGCTGCCGGATGATGCGCCGGGTATTGCGCAACCCAAGGCGCGGCTTGCCTTGCTGGGGCTGGCCGGTGATATTGCGGATCGTGCTTCGGTTGACGCCCAGGTCGCGGCTAATGAAAAAGACCATGAAGCCCGCTATCAGTTGGCGATCCACCAGTTGTTGGCCGATGAGGCGGAACTGGCGCTGGAAAATTTGCTGTTCATTGTTCGGCATGACCGTGAATTCCGCGAAGATGGCGCCCGTACTCTGATGCTGAAGTTCTTTGAACAGCAGGGGAATGCGGATCCTCTGGTGCGTCGTTTCCGCAGTCGTCTGTTTGCTCTGATGCATTAATCTGCATGGCAAGGGCGTCTTCATTGAAGGCGCCTGACTCATCTCGTAAAGCGTAATTTCTGCGGTTGTACGAACAGAATCACGGTGTAAAGTCCGAGCGTGGCGTTGTATTGCCCGTGATGCTTGTCGGATAATAGCGTTCCCTTTTGGTCTTTGTCCTGCTTCCTTTCGCTGTCGTTATTGTTCAGGTTGTCCTGTCCGGAGTCTCTCCCTCAAGGTGATTCTGTGTCATCCTCCTTTCAGCATACGGGCTGCCGGGATAACGGTTTTTCTGATCATTGAATGTGAGAGTGGCATGATCCAGACCGAGTCAATACAGGTCGCCCAGGCTGTCGCCCATTACGGCAGTTTTACGGTGGCTGCCCAACACCTGCACAAGGTGCCGTCGGCCATCAGTTATACGGTGCGGAAACTGGAAGAGCAGCTGGATGTGCAGTTGTTTGTCCGTGACAGCAAGCGGGTGGCACTAACGCCAGCCGGTGAACATTTCCTTAAACATGCAGGTCGTCTGTTGGATAAAGTCCGGCAGCTGGAAGACAGTACCCGCCAGGTTGCCCAGGGCTATGAGCGGGAGTTGCGCATAGCCATCGACAATGTCGTGAACCAGGGCGTGATGTACGACCTGATTCGTGATTTCAATGCAGCCTTTCCTACCACAAGGCTGGTGGTCAACGGGGAAGTCTACATTGGTTGCTGGGATGCCTTGTTTCACCAGCGCTGCCAGCTGGCCATCGGCGCGCCGCAGACTGTGCCAGAAATCATACCGGGCCAGAGTCGGTTTGACTTTCGTTCCATGGGGTTGCTGGAGTGGGAGCTGGTCATGTCACCAGATCACCCGTTGGCTCAGGCTGATGCGCCCCTGACTGCCGAGCAGCTACGGGATTATCTGACTATTACGATAGAAGACAGTGCCCGTTATTTCCGGCCGGGTGAAAACTGGCTGGATGATAACCCTTCCGTACTGGCTGTGCCCAACTTCCGGAATGCCATTGAGTGCGCCATGCAGGGCATCGGGGTGACAACGCTGCCCAGGCATTTTGCCCGTCATTATCTGGATCGCGGTGTGTTGGTCGGGAAAGCCATTCATGGCGTGCCCTGGAATACAACATGCCATGTTGCCTGGAATGATGAAGTACGTGGTCCTGCCTTGGAGTGGTGTCTGGACTGGCTGGGTGACAGCGAGCGGCTGAATCGGTGCTGGTTAACCTATGATCAGGATGCACAGCCTGAATTGCATATACCCTGACGTTTACGGCTGAGCGCACCCGTCAGGGTAGGAAAGCGGCAATTGCCGCATGATGCTATCAATCACTGATATCAGGCGTAATCGGGTTTTTTCGTGCTGACAGTGCGCCATTGCTGCAGTCGGTCGATTTCTGCCAGCAGGCGTTTGATGGCCTGCTCAAGAGACTCCTCGGTGACGTCATTGCTGTTTTGCTTGAGAAGGGACTCCGCTTCCAGGCAGGTTTCCTGCAGCAGGGGGACGCCACAGTAACGGGTGGCGCCATGCAGCTTATGGACAATTTCCAGCAGCTGATCAAGGTTGTGATCCTGCCAGAGATCAATGATGGCGTTACGATCATCAGGCAGTTCATCCAGCAGCATGGTTAACAACTCATCCGCCAGCTCTTTTTTGCCGCCGGCAAGATGCAGTCCCTGTGATTGATCCACTACTGGAATGCCATTTTTGCTGGTAAAGGCCGGGTGGGTGGTTTCGCCGCTTTCTTGTTGGCTGGCCAGCAGGCGAAGACCCGTCCATTTCTGAATCACGTGGCGCAGCTGGGATTCGCTGATCGGTTTACTCAGGTAGTCATCCATCCCCGCCAGTAGCAATTGTTTCTTTTCTTCAGCCAGGGCATGAGCCGTCAGGGCGATGATTGGCATACGGCTTTCGGAGACTTCCTGTTCCCGCAGTCGGCGCGTGGTTTCCATGCCGTCCATGACGGGCATCTGAACATCCATAAACACGAGGTCAAAATGGCGGTTGCGTGCAACATCAATTGCCGCCTGCCCGTTATTGACGGCGGTGGTTTCTACACCCAGATCGTCCAGCAAGGCGCAAAGGAGCTTCAGGTTTGCCTCGTTGTCATCAACCGCCAGAATATGGGGTTGTCTTGGCAGGCTCTGCTTGATCTGGATTTGCTCTTCTGAGGGCAGATGCGGTTCCAGTCGGCTGCTGAGGGCATGCATAATCGCTCGGGACAAGCGGTTACGACAGGGGGGTTTGGCCAGTGTCAGTACCGTATGAGAGGATTTTGCGGCCATGGTACTGATGCTGTCCAGGTAACCTGTCATGGCGGTGACCAAGAAGAGAGTGTCGTCCGGTGTCTGGTTGATTAACTGGAAAATCCGGCCACTGTCGAGACTGGCGGGGTCGTGACCAATCACGACGAGATCAAAAATTTCCCGGTCCTGTTCTGTCAGGGCTTCTTCAAAGTGCGCCAGTTGGTCACAGCCGCGCACCATCATGTCAAATTCTTCCAGCAGCTGCTCGAACGCATAGCGTGTGTAGCGGCGTGGCTCAAACAGCAAGACCTTCTTGCCAGGCAGTCGACAGTTGAGTTGGCTCAGTTGGCCTTCTGCCGCAAAGGGCGCCTTGAAGGTAAACCAGAAGGTGCTGCCTTCCCCGATATGGCTTTCCAGGCCGATATCCCCCTGCATCTGTTCGACCAGGTTTTTGCAGATCACCAGCCCGAGACCGGTACCGCCGATTTTGCGGGTACGGGAGTTGTCGACCTGTGAAAAGGCCTGGAACAGGTGTTTCTGCTGGGTTTCCGAGATGCCGACACCGGTGTCAGTCACGCTGATTTTCAGGATGGCATGCCCGTCTTCCTGTTGATCAAGCATGACACGTACGACAACAGCGCCGTCACTGGTGAACTTGATGGCGTTATTGACCAGGTTGGTCAATACCTGTCGGAGACGGAGTGGGTCGCCAATGATGTCCAGCGGTACATCCCGGTAGATCAGACAAGCGATTTCCAGTGATTTGTCGTGGGCTGTGGGCGCTGCGATGGTGAGCACTTCATCCACCAATTCCCGCAGATTCAGTGGAGTGCTTTCCAGTACCAGTTTGCCCGCCTCTATTTTGGAAAAGTCGAGGATGTCATTGATCATCGCCAGCAGACCTTCTGCTGAGTTCTGCAGGGTGGTCAGGTATTCGCGCTGGGTTTCGTTCAGGTTCGATTTCAGTAGCAGGTTGGTGAAGCCAATAATCCCGTTTAGCGGCGTCCGAATCTCGTGACTCATATTGGCCAGGAATTCCGATTTGACCCGGCTTCCTTCCTGGGCCCGTTTTCTGGCCATGTCCAGTTCAGCGTTTTTGACCTCCAGGGTTTCCATGGTTTCGTGCAGGTCTTCAGTCGCCTGGTCGATGGTCTGCTGCATTTCCTGGTAAGCATCCTGGAGTGAGTTCACCATCTGATTGATACCATTTTCCAGCTGCGCCAATTCCGCCCCTGCCCCGGTTTGAATGCGGGTATCCAGTTTGCCGCGGCTGATGGCTGAGACTGCATCGCTGATTTGCTGGATAGGACGGGTAATACTGCCGGCCAGTCGCAGGCCTGCAATGATAGTGAGTAGGAGTGAACTCAGTAAAAGCAGGCTACTGAGGAGGATCAACTGGTACTGGTGAATTTCGGTGCTGTCACGGGAGAAGCGAATTTGTAGCCAGCCTGTGGGTTTTCCCTGTGGCGTCAGGCTGATCGCTTGCAGATTGCTGTTTGTATAAATCGGAGTGATAACGCATAGCCCTTTATTCAGGCGTGTGAGCAGGCTGGTTTCTGGTAATGAATTCAGCGTTTTTTGTCGTGTGAAACGGGAACCGGAATGTATGATTTCCTGCCCGGTGTTATCGTAGATACTGACGGAACGGATGTCCTGTCGACTCAGTGACGTATCAGCGAGGCTCTGTAATAAATCATTGTCGTTTGTCAGAAGCGCATGCCCATTAAGCAGGCTGAGTTGTTCGGCTGTGCGGATAGCCTCTTGCTCAAGGCGCTGGTTGATGTCATTCAGGTAAAGCCAGGTCAGTCCGAATCCCAGCAGGATGGCGGCGGCCAGACCGGGGAGCAGGGCAAGCAACAGAACACGATGCTTGATGCTGGTCAGTTTCTTTTTCATGTTCTTATCAAACTGGCTGAGTCGTGTTGTTATTGATTTTTTCTGGCCGCGTATCGCGGTCATGCTCAAGCATTGTCGCATAAAACGGCGAGCATTTTGTGTGTTTCTGTTACCCGTTGATACCGTTTTCTTGTGCTGGAGGAAAAGCTTTAAACACGGGGATCAAAACCGTTAAGATGCAGCCCGGTTCATCGTGTCAATGGCAGCAGTAAGCAATAAAAATGGTTGCTGTTGCCGAACGTTGCAGGAGCATTTATGGCCGTCGCTGAAGTGAGTTCCAAACAGGCATTTTTCGACAGGAAACGTTTAATCTTCCTTGCTGACTGCATACTGTTTACCGTGTTGCTCAATACCCTGCCTTTTGAACAGAATGTGGTGACCGGCCTGAGCATCCTCGCTTTTGTTGCCATTCTCTGGCTCACCGAAGCGGTGCATGTCTCTATCACAGCCATACTGGTGCCGGTGCTGGCCGTCGCGTTCGGGGTGTTCGAAACGCCCCAGGCCTTGAGTAGTTTTGCCAATCCCATCATCTTCCTCTTCCTGGGTGGTTTTGCGCTGGCTGCAGCGCTACATAAACAGAAACTGGATCAGTTGATTGCTGACAAGGTGTTGATACTGGCCCGGGGACGTATGTCTGTCGCCGTGCTCATGCTGTTTGCGGTCACGGCCGGGCTCTCCATGTGGATCAGTAATACGGCCACTGCGGCGATGATGCTTCCGCTGGTCATGGGTGTATTGGCAAAAGTGGATACCGAAAATGAGCGCAATACGCTGGTCTTTGTATTACTGGGGATTGCGTACTGCGCCAGCATCGGCGGTATTGCCACGATTGTCGGCAGCCCGCCCAATGCCATTGCGGCGGCTGAAGTCGGCATTGGGTTCACCGAATGGATGGCATTTGGCTTGCCAGTGACACTGGTGCTCCTGCCGGTGGCCGTAGGTGTTCTTTATCTGCTGCTCAAGCCAAATCTGAATCATACCTTTGAGTTGGATCACAAGGTGATCGAGTGGAATCGCCAACGGCTGATGACTCTGGCCATATTCGCCCTGACGGTCACCCTTTGGATATTCAGTAAACCGATCAACGCCTGGCTGGGTGGTTTCAGCAAGTTTGATACGCTGGTGGCTTTGCTGGCGATTGTTTTACTGGGTGTGTCGCGCGTTGTTGAATGGAAAGATATTGATAAATCGACCGAGTGGGGCGTTTTGATTCTCTTTGGTGGTGGCATCTGCCTGAGTAATGTTCTGAAGGCGACCGGTACCAGTGTCTTCCTGGCTCATGAAATTGGCGGTTTTCTGGAGCAGGCAGGACTACTGATGACGCTGCTGACAGTCGCGGTCTTTGTCGTGTTTCTTACTGAGTTTGCCAGTAATACCGCCAGCGCTGCTCTGCTGGTGCCGGTGTTTGCGACCATAGCCGAAGCCCTGGGTATTTCTCCGTTAATTCTGTCGGTATTGATTGCCATAGCAGCATCCTGCGCCTTCATGCTGCCGGTGGCGACGCCGCCCAATGCAATTGTGTTCAGTTCAGGCCATATCAAGCAGCGAGAAATGATGCGGGCGGGTGTTTATCTCAACCTGGTGTGCATTGTTATACTGACCGCTTTTGCCTGGCTGGTCTGGTAAGCGATAAAGCAGATATATAATCTGCCTGCGAAGGTGGGGAAGTGGCAGTGTGATGCCATGGTTTTGGAGTGAGAGTGAAACGGACGCGTATGGATTATCCAACAATTGAAGACCTGGTCGGTGAGACGCCGCTGATTAGGTTGCAGCGAATGCCTGCGTCAGGGCGCAATACTGTATTGGTCAAGCTGGAAGGCAATAATCCGGCGGGTTCTGTGAAAGACCGTCCGGCACTCTCTATGATTCAGGAGGCCGAGCGGCGTGGCGATATACGTCCCGGCGATACCCTGATTGAGGCGACCAGCGGTAATACCGGCATTGCACTGGCAATGGTGGCCGCCATGAAAGGTTATCAGATGGTATTGATCATGCCGGACCACATGAGCGAAGAGCGCAAGGCAGCCATGAGCGCCTACGGGGCGGAGTTGATCGAGGTCTCAAAAGCGCAGGGCATGGAAGGCGCCCGTGATCTTGCCCTGAAAATGCAGTCAGAAGGACAGGGGCGCGTGCTGGATCAGTTCAATAATGCAGACAATCCCCTTGCGCATTACCGGGGAACCGGCCCCGAACTCTGGCGTCAGACCGGCGGAGAAATTACCCACTTCATCAGTTCCATGGGAACGACGGGGACGATCATGGGAACGTCGGCTTATCTCAAGGAAGTGAATCCTTCCATAGAGATTATTGGCTTGCAGCCAGCGGAAAATGCGTCGATTCCCGGCATACGACGTTGGCCGGAAGCCTATCGTCCCGGCATTTTTGATGCCCGTCATGTGGATCAGGTGATGGATATTGGTCAGCAGGAGGCCGAAGTGGCCATGCGTCGGATGGCCCGGGAAGAGGGTATCTTTTGTGGCGTCTCGTCCGGTGGTGCCGTTGCGGCTGCGTTGAAGGTGGATCAGGTGGTGGCTGGCGCGACCATTGTCGCCATCATCTGTGACCGGGGCGACCGCTATCTTTCAACCGGTGTTTTTAGCGGGAATGGCGTATAACGCCATTCAGTCTGTTGGGTAGTCAATACCCGCTAAAGAAAATCCGCCTATGAAAAAACGCTTACTATTCGTTTAAGTACCCAGTCATAAATAATCTCATATTTTATCGCCTACAGCCTTCATGGCGTGGGCTGATTTGTTGAGAAAGCTTAGGTTCGGGTGCTTATCAATTCTGATTCATAGAACGGTAGTTTGCCGTACCTCTCCTATCACTTCATGACCAAAGTGGTGTATTGGTGAACGGATGTCACTTTGTGTTGCAGTCAGCAATGGGCACAGCTTTCACGCCGTCGGGCAGATGGATGCCAATGCCGCAAATCACTTCTATCGTTTTACCTTCAAACGCGGATGACAGCATGGATGAAGCTGAGCTTTGCGACACTGTAATTTTGTCATCCCCTTCATTACCCGTGTTAGTTTCCGTCGTCTCTGCTACTGCGACCAGCGCGGCATCCTCAGGTGCGGCTTCGCCGGTGGCGTCAGTCAATGCCGAACGAATAGCGGCAGCATAGGAAGCCTGCCCGTATTCGGTCTGAACCGGCTCGCTGATGGTTCCTGTCCCCGTCACCGGGTTCGGAGATGGCCGGTAGCCGCGGACCACGAAGTTGCCATTGGTTGTATCCGTGGTATCAAAACTGACGTTGTTGACGGTTACAGCTCGATCACCGATTTCGGCGGTGTCATAAACGGCAGAGTAGCCACTGGCACTGGTGTTCGGGGTCCAGGCCGTATTGTCACCATCCACAGAGGTAGAGCTGCCATAGTCATAGTGGTTGGCTAAGGGACTGGCAGTGACAAGCCCATCATAGGTTTTATCCACGCCTGAGACGGTAGCCGACACGGTGGGCGCACTGCGATAGTAGAGATTGCGAGTGCCGGCAATGGCGCCTGAAAGATCCCCGTATCCGGCGTTGTAGGTTTTGTACTGGGTAGTGCCGGTGGCGCCATTGAGCTGGCTGACCAGGTTGGCGGTATCCGGATTGCCGGAAAACAGGGTAACGGTGCCACTGGTGGCTGTGGTAACGGAACTGCTCAGGGTTAGATCACCGCCACTGGTATCACCGGCCAGGTTATTAACCCCTGCTCCTATACTAATTGCGCTACTGGCCCCCGATAAATTAATCGTGCGGTCTACGGTAAAGCCTCCACCGATTCGAGCAGTTAAATGACCGGTACCGGTAATGCCTGCCGCGTTGCTGGCCAGTGCGCCAAGCGCTACAGTATCCGAGCGATCGAAGATTAAGGTGCCATTATTGGTAATAACACCACTGCCTAATGTGCCGCTGGTTCCTCCAATGCCGACTTGCACTGTACCGTCATTAATAGCGGTGTTACCTGAGTAGCTATTATTGTTGGTAAGCACTAAAGTGCCCGCGCCTTCTTTAGTTAAAAATGAAGGTAAAATTGTGCCACCTGCAACAAAGCGATCTTGTAATGGGGCTGCAATGGACAGGGTTTTGTCAGCATCAATTGTGAATGTGGTACCTGCAGCGGTTTGACCACCCAGTCGAATATCGGCATCAACACCACTGGCGGTAATCGAAGAATCATCCGTTACGTTTACCGGTCCATTTAATGAATAAGAAAGAAAAGTAGCTACACCTCCGATGGCTTCCAGGTTGCCTCCATTAAGTGTGAGGGGGCCAAGCGGGCTGTAGGTATTGTTGTTCCTGAGAATTCCTCCTTGATTAATGACTACTGGTGCCACAACATTTGTTGCGTGGTCACCAAAGACATCATGCTGTGCAAATTCAACGATGCCACCATTATTGATGGTAAGGGTATTCGTTGCGCTGTTCGCCAGGGCAGGAGTGCCTGGATTAAGGTTTGTGATTCTAAATATGCCTGCATTGACAGTGGTTCCCCCGGTATATGAGCTGTCTTCCGCTAATGTCAGGGTTCCGCTGCCGTTTTTGATAACGCTACCTGCGCCTGAAATAACCCCTGACAGGGTTTGATCTGCAGATGACCCATATTCAAAAGTGGCTCCGCTGGCAATACTGATTGTACTGGTATATGTGCCGGAAGGCTGACCATTTGATGTCAAGTTACCCGTACCACCAATAGCAAGCGTACCGCCGGAGATAGTAATATTCTGTGGGCCATGAGCTGTTCCAGAGCGAGTAAGGGATAGCGTTCCGGTGCCGACCTTGGTAAAAGAGGTTGCCCCAAAATTTCCGAGCCCACCGCTAAAAGTGGTATTTTCATTTAAATCGCCAACAATAACCGGCATGGAGGTGTAGCCTCCTCCTGCATAGATTGAACCAGAGCCAGACAGGCTGCCCAGTGTTAAGGTAACGCCACTATTTGAGTGAAGGCTCATAGTACCTTCTACAATCCAGTGGGCTGCACCACTGGTGGCGCTATTATTATCTGCCCTGAAGCGGGCTCCAGAGTCAATGGTGGCTGTTCCCGTAAACCCGGTCCAATTTCCGTTTATAGCCGCATGTTCTCCCGATAAAATAAAATTACCACTACCTGAGACATTGTTTGCAAGCGTCGGTGAAGAAAAATAAGTACCGGAAAGGAAATGTCTGAGGGTCCCATTACTGTTAATAGTAACCGCACCCGAGCCAATCGTTCCGGTGGAGCCCCCCGTGCCGATCTGAAGTACTCCTGCATTAACAGTGGTAGTACCTGTATAGGTGTTATTCCCCGTTAAAATCGCTGTTCCGGAGCCCTCTTTAGTCAGTCCACCAGAACCACTAATCACGCCTGTTACGGTTCCGTCACCACTCTGGTTAAGTACCAAGCCGCCATTAATGCTGTAACTGCCGCCTAGGTTTATGGTGCCAGCGCCAGTAGTTGTGGTCAGGGTCAGGGCACCGCCGGAACCGGTGGTCACATTGACTCCGGCACCATCATCGGTAATGGTGTCGGCGATCAGGTTCACCCCGGTGCTACCCAGTTCTGTAATCAACTGGCCATCGGTAATATTGCCGCCACTGCTGTTGACCGTGCCGCTGTTATCGCCTCCGGTGCCATCGGTAATATTGATGTTGGTCGGATCCAGCCAGAGTGTGCCCCAGTTGCCATTAGGCGCACGGGTATCTGTTGCTTCTGCAGCCTGATAGTTAAGCTGCTCTTTGCCGGAAACCTCCACGGTGCCGCCATCCCCGGTCTGGCTGCCTCCCCTGGAGGTGATGCCACCATAAAAGTCCGTCTGCTGATCGGACCAGAGCACGACCAGACCGCCGTTGCCGTTCTCCGTGGCCGAGGCATCAATCCTCACGGCTTCACCGGCAGACAAGGTTTGCGCATGGGGTAGTTCGCCCTGGCCCTGAAACTCCCCGCCCACCAGAACAGTGCCGCCGCCGTTGTGGCCCCGGGCATCCAAACGAGTGTTGCCAGCCAGCGTGATCTGCTGGCCGGTGAGGGTGATGTCACCGCCTGTTTCGCCCGCCGCCAGACCGCGGGTATCAATCTGCAGGTTGTCGGCCACAACAGCACCATTGCCGCCATCAATGATAATGCGTCCGTTTTGCTCGCGGATGGATTGTGCGCGAACCACGCCTTCCAGGTTGATAGCGCTGGTTTGCAGCATCTCGCGTCCACGGGTGGTGAGCACCACCTGGCCGCCATCTGCCGCAATCAGTCCCTGCTGGTCGATCAGTGCCTGCAGTTGATCGCCGTTAACGGTAACCTGCAGTTTGCCGCCAGCGTCGAGGTTAAGGTTTATATGTTCGCCGGCTGCCAGGATGGCTGAGCCTTCCGGAGCATGGATGCTGCCCTGGTTTTTCACCGTATTGCCTGCCAGGACAATAAAGCCGCCATCGACCGCCTTCAGGTTGCCCTGGTTGACCACCTCGCCGCCACTGGCGATATCGCGCATTCGATAGCTGCCGGCAGCAAAGTCGGCATCGGTAATGTTTTTGGTGGTGGCCAGCAGTCCGCCCACATTGACCTCTGCGGTTTCACCGAACAATACCCCGTTGGGATTGATCAGAAAAACCCGGCCGTTGGCCTGGAGATTGCCGTAGATTTCTGACCGGCTGCCCCCCAGAACGCGGTTCAGTGCAATGGACGAGGAGGAAGGTTGTTCGAAGATAACGCTGTTACCAGCGCCAATATTGAAACTCTGCCAATTGATACCCAGCTTGTGGGTATTCTGCTGGACCGTCATCACTGAACCGTTCGTGTGAATGTTGGCCGTTCCGGTGGTGACACTACCGCCTGAAGGCAGGGGCGAGGCCTGAGACAGATTGATGGTATGGACGGCTAGCGCCACGATGGTCAGGCGATAGCAAAAAGCATGCATGGATACGGTCCCTGTCGATAATGCTGTTCTGTTGATCCTTCATTGATTCAGTATGGTTGCTTTCAACGGTGTTGGCTAAAAGCTGAAACGTGTGTGAAGCCATAGTCGGCTGCGGGAATCCTTTTCTGATGTTACCTCTTCGCTACCCCGATCCCGGGCGGCCCAGTGTAAGCTGACTGAGAAGGTGTCACGTTTGTCCACGGATATCGAAATACCATTTCCGCTGATGCGACGTTTTGAGGGGCCGGTATAACCTTCCCAGGAGTTATGGTTGATTTTTAACCACCCTTGGTCGCGGAACAGCCCTATGCTGACATCGCTGGTGCCGGCAATGGGGGCAGTGGTCGAGTAGCGGAGTTCAAGGGAGGCAATGGTACCGCTGTCGCCAATAGCCTCACCGTTTGGGTACGCTCTTACACCGCTAGGTCCGCCAAGAGATAATTTTTCGACGGAATCAAGGTTGTCACCGGCGATCTGGCCACGCAGTGAGCCAAATAGACTGATACGCTGAGTATTTCTGGTATAAGCAATGGTTTGATCGCGTGTCAGGCTGTAGTTGATTTTGGCAAAGCTGCCGGTATTGTCGGGCACGCCTGCGGGGATGGCGCTGCCACTGTAGTCGAGCTTGCCATGACTCAGGGATAGGCCAAAGGTGCTGAATCCGCCACCGGCCACATTATCCAGGATATTGCCCCCGACCCCTGCTGAGAATACGTGCTCCCGTTTCTCGAAAGTGCTGTCTAGCACACTGTCCTGTAATTGTTTAAGGTCGTAGTTGGCATGTGCCGTGATGTTTTGCCTGATGCTGCGAATGACGGGGTATTGGCTGTAAAGGCTCAGGATCTGGGCTTCGCCGTGGGCGTCAGTCACGTTAAAAGGCGCCCCCAGGTCATAGGTCATTGACGAATAACCCAGTCCGCCTCGCCATCCTGTATAGCCAATGGGAAGTGTGTAATTCAGTGCGCCAAAACGCATGCCTTTACCGGACGTTGTAATATCAATGGTTAAACGGTCACCTGGCCTGAAAGGGTTATTGATGTGGAGGCCGCCTGCAAGGCGCTTGCGCCCTGTATATTGATTGCCATAGTTGTCAGCACTGACTTGCCCGGTGACACGGGGGCTTTCTGTCACGTTAAGTTGAATCTGGGTTGTGCCTTGTGTGTCGCCTGGATTCAGGATGGCGGTGACTTCATTGATACCCGGCAGGTCGGAGGCGATGCCGATGGCTCGTTGAATGTGGCGATGCTCAACCACGGTCCCGGTGCAGCGAGACGACGCCTGTTGACATAACGCTTCACTCAAATAGCGCTGGAGGGTGTTGAAAGGGTAGAGCGTATTGCCGGCGACCAGGCTTTGATCTATGTGGCCTTCCAGTATGACAATAGAAACAACACCGTTTTTCACTTCCTGACCGGGGACATAAGAGACAGCAACAGGAAAACCGTTGTCACGATAATAACGGGTAACCGCATCAGTGATGTTGTTAAGTTCGGACAAGCCAACGCGTTTTCCTATGACTTGCGCAAACAGTGGAATCTGTTCCAGTAATCGTTCGCTGGCTATTTTTTTATTGCCTGTGAAGCGAAACCAATTGACCTGTAGTTTTCCCTGATTGGCAGGTGATTCAGGCTGCTTTTTTTCAGAGGGTAGGATGATGTTGCCTGGATCTTTTGGTGCAGGAAGAGCGGCAGGTTTTGTTTCGCGCAAAATCTGACCGGCATCAGGCAGTGGTGCAGATTGCGTCCCGTTCACGCACAGGCTCAGGAGTGAAGCCGGGAGTATGGCTTTATAGTTTAACTGCAACCGGTGCTGGATGCGTGTGTTTTGCATGAAGCTCCCCATTCCTTGGGATGTTTGATCAGGGATACACAATCGCTGAATGTCATTTTATTCAATGTAGAACAGAGGATGATTTTGGGCATTTGATGATCTGCCAGTAGGCGCAAGGTTTAACGCCAAACGTGTAGGAAAGTCTTTTTCCAACACCCTTGAAATCGAACATGTATTTTTGATGCAACCGGTGTATGTTCCCCGTAAAGGCGCTGGCGGATCCTGTCAGCAGGCGTACAATAGGCCCTTGTTTTACTGACAGGAATCCCGCCGATGCAACCGCGCACGCGTAACGCGCGAGCGACTGCTCCTTTCGATCTCTCCATTGACTCCCTGACGCACGATGGCCGCGGTGTTGGCAGGTACAAGGGGAGAGCTGTGTTTGTTAGTCAGGCCGTACCGGGCGATACCGTGACTGCCCGTGTGGTGAAACAGAAGGCTTCCCTCTGGGAAGCAGAGCTTGATCGTATTCTTGTGCCATCCCCTCAGCGTCAGACCCCGGAGTGTCCCAGGTATGGGACCTGTGGCGGCTGCAGTCTCCAGCATCTCGATCATGCCGGGCAGTTGGAAGCGCATACTGATGTGGTGCTTGGGCAATTGAAACGGTTTGCCGGGCTTGAGCCCGAAGTGCTGGCTGAACCCCTGAGAAGTCCCGCCTGGGGATATCGTCACCGTGCCCGGCTCGCCGTGCGGTGGGTTAACCGGAAACTCTTGATGGGTTTTCGTGCTGCGAACAGCAATACCATTATTCCCATTGACGCCTGCCCGGTGCTGGCGCCTGAGCTTGAGGCCCTGTTGCCCGGCCTTGAGGCAGCGCTGAAGTCGACCAGCGATCCACGGGCTATTTCCCATATTGAACTGGCTGCTGGCGATAACTGCCGGGGCATCCTGCTCCGTCATATCAACCCGCTTTCAACGCAGGATCAGGAAAGATGGCAGGCGTTAGCGAGCGAATACCAGACTCATCTCTGGTACCAGCCCAACGAACCGCAGCCGCTGGTGTGCGGGTATGCACCGGACGGGCAAGAATCACTAACCTATCGGTTACCGGAATTTACTTTAAAACTCCGTTTTTTGCCGGTAGATTTTATTCAGGTTAACCCGTTTATTAACCGCCAGATGGTCAGCCAGGCGGTTGACTGGCTGGCGCCATCCCCGACAGACACCGTACTGGATCTATTTTGTGGATTGGGTAATTTTACCCTGCCGCTGGCTCGCAGGGCGGGTCAGGTTGTCGGGGTGGAGGGCTTGGAATCGCTGGTGGCCAAAGGGCGTGACAATGCTCGTCTCAATGGTATGGATAATGCAATATTCAGCCGGGCAGACCTGAGTGAAGATTTCACGCATCAGGCATGGAGCCAGACGGATTATTACGCCTGCCTGCTTGACCCGCCCAGAACCGGTGCGCGGGAAGTGCTGGAAAGGTTGGCGAACCGGATGCCGGGGCGTTTGCTGTATGTGTCCTGCAATCCGGCCACACTGGCGCGGGATGCCGGTATTCTGAAACAGTCTGGCTATCGGCTGGCCCGGTTGTCGGTCATGGATATGTTCCCACAGACAGTGCATGTGGAGACCATGGCGTTATTCCTGCGTGATTAAGGGCATCCGCAGAGATGCCGAAGAATGCGATGTTGTGTGGCTGCCGACAGGCAGCCTCTGTTAATAAAAAGTGAGATGACAAGTAGATGGTTAAGGTCCGAGAAGATCACCCGGTGGGTTCCGATGGAAGTGTCGATCTTCAGTCCTGGCTCGGACGACTGAAGCGTGATGTGAATCTTGCGGATGAACAGATGTTGCTGGCAGCCTGTGATATGGCGGCGGGGGCAGAGGTTAATCCGGGCAAGCCCAGCAGCTGGTCACAGATGAGCGGCAGCAGCACGCTGAAGATCGGCATGGAGATGACGGATATCCTTGCTGAACTGAAACTGGACCAGGCCTCGCTGATCGCTGCGCTGCTGTACCGCTCGGTGCGGGAGCACAAGCTGGCGCTCAGTGATGTCCGCGAGCGTTTCGGGAGTGAAGTTGCCCGTTTGATCAAGGGTGTTCTGGGCATGGCGGTCATCAGTGCCATTCAGAACCCTGCCCGGGCCCAGGTGCTGGGGCAGCAGCAGGATCAGCTGGAAAAAGTCCGGAAGATGCTGGTCTCCATCGTAGATGATGTCCGCGTTGCCTTGATCAAGCTGGCGGAGCGGACCTGTGCAATCCGGGCAGTCAAGAATGCCGACCGTGAGCGGCGACAGCGGGTGGCCCGGGAAGTCTTCGAGATTTATGCGCCGCTGGCACACCGTCTGGGGATTGGTTACATCAAGTGGGAGCTGGAAGACCTCGCATTCCGCTATCTCAAGCCTCAGGACTACAAGAAAATTGCCAGACTGCTGGACGAAAAGCGGCTGGATCGTGAGCAGTATATCCATGACGCCATTGAACACCTGCAAAGCGAGTTGAAAGCCAGCGGTATCGAGGCGGATGTCAACGGCCGGGTCAAGCATATCTACAGCATCTGGCGGAAGATGCGCCGCAAAGGGCTGGAATTCCGGGATCTCTATGATATCCGTGCCCTGCGTATTCTGGTGCATGAGGTGCGCGACTGTTACGCCGCGCTGGGTGTTGTGCACTCCATCTGGAACCATATCCCCAAAGAATTCGATGATTACATTGCTACTCCCAAGGAAAATGGTTACCAGTCCCTGCATACCGCCGTCATAGGGCCAGCGGGTAAGACGCTGGAAGTCCAGATCCGTACCCATGCCATGCATGATGAAGCGGAACTGGGTGTGTGTGCGCACTGGAAATACAAGGGGACCGATACCAAGAACAGCGCTGACAGTTATGAGGAAAAACTCAACTGGTTGCGCCAGGTGCTCGAATGGCAGGAAGAGATTGGTGACGGTGTGGAAGGTCTGGCAGACCAGTGGAAACTGGATGTTGAACCGGATCGGGTATACGTCTTCACCAAGGATGGCCATGTGGTCGACTTGCCGGTGGGCGCAACCCCGGTCGACTTTGCCTATCGTGTCCACACTGAAGTCGGCAATCGTTGTCGTGGCGCCAAGGTTGGCGGCCGGATTGTTCCGCTGAACTACACCCTGCAAACCGGTGATCAGGTGGAAATCCTGACGGCTTCTAATGCAGTGCCGAGCCGTGACTGGCTCAACCAGAACCTGGGTTACGTCAAGACCAGTCGCGCTCGAGCCAAGATCGTCAACTGGTTCCGCAAGCAGAACCGGGATTCCAACATTGAGGCGGGTCGTCACTTTATTGAGGCTGAACTCAAGCGGCTGGATATCAAAGGCGTGGACTTCCGTGCGTTGGCAGAAGCCATGAATTTCCATGCTGAAGATGACCTGTTTGCCGCCTGTGGCGCCGGTGATGTGCGCACCATGCAGGTGGTGAATGCCGCGCAGCGTCAGGTGGAGCCGGAAGAAGAGTCTGTCTTTGAGTTGCGGACCCGTCCGAAGTCTTCGCGCAATGAGGGTGATATTACCATCCACGGTGTTGGCAACCTGCTGACACAGATGGCCGGCTGCTGTCATCCGCTGCCGGGTGATCCGATCATTGGCTATATCACGCTTGGTCGTGGTGTCACGATCCATCGCTCTGACTGCTCCAATGCGTTGCAGTTGCAGGAGCAGGAACCGGATCGTGTGATTGAGGTGAACTGGGGCGGCGGCAAGGAACAGACCTATCCGGTTGAGATCCAGATTGTGGCCTATGATCGCTCGGGCCTGCTGAGGGATGTCACGGTGGTGCTGGCTAACGAGAAGGTCAACGTTCTTGATCTGAACACGCATACGTCGAAGGAAGACAATATCGCCACTATGCTGTTAACCATCGAGATCGCGACGTTGGATGATCTAGGTCGTATATTGGCCAAAATCAGTCAACTGTCCAATGTTATTGAGGCTCGCAGGCACCGCAAGGGACGATAAATGGCCCAGTACTCTCTGGAAGACCTTCTCCACCTGATGGCTCGTCTCCGTGATCCGGAAACGGGCTGCCCTTGGGATATCCGGCAGGATTTCGCCAGCATTGCACCCTATACCGTGGAAGAAGCCCACGAGGTGGCGGACGCGATTGCCAGTGAAGACTACCCCCATCTTGAAGAAGAACTAGGGGATCTGCTGTTCCAGGTGGTCTATCACGCCAGGATGGCTGAAGAGCGATCGTTATTTGATTTTTCTTCGGTGCTTAATGGCCTGGTTGAAAAACTGATTCGTCGGCATCCGCATGTTTTTCCTGACGGTACATTGGCTTCAAACCGATCTGATAGTGAGAAAATTGAAGAAGCGGAGGTCAAACGACGCTGGCAGGAAATCAAGCAGGCTGAAAAGCAGGTATCATCCGGAAAGAATCCATCGGGTTTATTGGAAGATTTGCCAGCATCACTCCCGGCCCTGAAAAGTGCACAGGCCATTCAGGCCAAAGCCGCGGTGCAAGGATTTGACTGGCCTGATGCCGGACCCGTGTTTGACAAGTTGCGTGAAGAAATTGATGAGCTTGAGCAGGCGTGGCGCAGTAACGATAGTGCGTCCGTACGTGATGAAACGGGTGACTTGCTGTTCAGCTGCGTCAATCTTGCACGACATGTCGGAGCTGACGCCGAACAATCCCTGTTGGGCTGTAATCACAAATTCAAACGTCGATTTTCGTATATAGAACAACGCCTGCAGGAGAAAGGTAAAAGCTTACAGGATTGCTCTCTGGAAGAGCTGGATGCGCTTTGGGATGACGCGAAATCATCCGGATAAATATCCGTGATAGTCCTCTATCAGCTAAGAGCCCGCTAACTGAGAATGTGAAAATACGCCATAAAGCCCAAATGAAATGCTCACTTTCTAAGCGGGCGTTTATTTCAGGCCATTCCCTTACTCTACAAGTCAGTCAAATCCGCTAAAAGGGGCGAACCATCCCAATACTACAAAATTACAGGGTGGGTAACGGAACAGACAGCCGAAGCCGTGCCGGATAAGGATAATCCATGGTCAAGGTACAAACCGGACCTTGAGCAATGGCAAGTCGACCGCAAGCGACGAATGGCTTCAACGGACGACACGACCCTGACGCTGCCTGGTTAGTTGTGAATGCCAACAGACTTGTCATTGGGTTCATGCATTCCCCCCCAATATATTTCTTGCCACTCGAAATAAAGGGGGGACAATCCATGAACAAAACATGACGACATTGAAGACTACAAGTGCCGGTACTGAACGAACCAAGGCATAGCGGCCACTATGTCTTTTAGACTGGTGTTAGACCGTGAGTGGTGCTGCCCTGTTCTGACAGGGCAGTCTCAATGACTAACCTAACCGCAGCAAGCAGGCAAAAACAGACCTGTCAGGCCGTAAGGAATGAGTAATACATCGTTATAACTCACACGATCTGGAGCACAGGCTATACAAGGGGTGACCATGCTGACTGGAAACAGGCAGCCTCTGGCCTGATTAACGCAGGTCGATTCGCTTGCTAGCCGACGTTCTGTCGGCAGACACTGCTGGCTTCCTTTGGAAACCGACCTGCGAAGGAAACCGTACCCATTTCTGCAGGCAATGCTGAACAGGCAGTAGCAGAGGGCTAAACCATAGTTGGAAAAATCGATTGGTATAAACTTTCAAAGGTGGAAATTTTTGTGGGGTCGTTTTTTTGAACAGAATTTCATAAATCCTTGCCACGTAAGGGCCTCAGGGAGCTATCAGTTTGACGTGAAATCAACACCCTGAATCTTAACCTTCCTAAATCTTCTGTCTTACAAAAACTTTTTCACAACAGATGCCATGGTTTTTTATGGTGTCTGATCCAGCTCGCTGAGCGTTGATTTTTGTCAAAATATCCCCTTGTCGATCGTATACACTGCGAACCTTAAGCACAATATATAGTGTTTTTTCTGTTTTGTAATAACAATATATAAGTGAAGCGAAATGGTTCTGGCAACGTCTGACAGTAATTGTGAAATTCCAGCCATGATTATCAAGCGCGATGGGCAGCGAGTGTCGTTTGATAATGACAAGGTGTTTCGTGCCATTCTCCATGCAGGCCAGGTAACAGGTGAATATGACCAGGATGAAGTACGAGTATTAACAGACAAAGTCCTACGGTTGGTCAGTTACCGTTTCTGGGGCAACAAGGCACCTGACGTTGAACAGATCCAGGATATGGTGGAGCAGTGTCTGGCAGCCAGTGGCTACTTTGATACCGCCAAGGCTTATATTCTTTACCGGGAGCGTCACAAGAACCTGCGGGATACCCGGAAAACCCTTCTGGATGTGGAAGCCTCCATAGACGAATATCTGGAGAAGCTGGACTGGCGTGTACGTGCCAATGCCAACCAGGGTTATTCGTTGGGGGGTATGATTCTGAATGTTTCCGGCAAAGTCACGGCCAATTACTGGTTGAATCATGTCTATGGTGCTGCGATTGGTGATGCACATCGACAGGGTGATCTTCACATCCATGATCTGGATATGCTGTCCGGTTACTGCGCCGGCTGGTCGTTGAGAACGCTGCTGCATGAAGGGTTCAATGGTGTGCCCGGTAAGATAGAATCTGCGCCACCCAAACACCTGTCCAGTGCCGTTGGGCAGATGGTGAATTTCCTGGGTACCCTGCAAAACGAGTGGGCTGGCGCCCAGGCTTTCAGTTCTTTTGATACCTATCTTGCGCCGTTTGTTCGCAAAGATAATCTTGCCTATGCAGATGTGAAGCAGTGCATTCAGGAATTTATATACAACCTGAATGTACCCTCCCGCTGGGGTACCCAGACGCCGTTCACGAATGTGACGTTTGACTGGGTCTGTCCGGACGATCTTAAAGAACAGATCCCCATCATTGCCGGTGAAGAGATGCCGTTCAGTTATGGTGAACTCCAGCCTGAGATGGCAATGATTAACCGCGCTTATATCGAAGTGATGATGGCCGGGGATGCGATGGGTCGGGTTTTCACGTTTCCGATCCCTACCTACAACATCACGCCGGATTTTGACTGGGATTGCGAGAATGCCGATCTGTTGTTTGGTATGACAGCCCGATACGGGTTGCCTTATTTTCAGAATTTCCTGAATTCCGAACTGACGCCGAATATGGTGCGCTCCATGTGCTGCCGGTTGCAGCTGGACCTGCGGGAGTTGCTCAAGCGGGGCAACGGTCTGTTTGGTTCGGCAGAGCAGACCGGTTCTATCGGTGTTGTCACGCTCAATTGCGCCAGGTTGGGCTATCTGGCGAAAGGAAGCCGGGAAGACTTGTATCGCCGTACAGATGAGCTGATGCGTCTGGCAAAAGACAGCCTTGAGGTGAAACGGAAAGTTATACAGCACTACATGGATAGCGGTCTCTTCCCGTATACCAAGCGTTACCTTGGCACATTGCGCAACCATTTTGCCACGATTGGGGTGAATGGCATCAACGAGATGATCCGGAACTATTCGGATGATGCCCATGATCTCACGACAGCGGAAGGTCAGGCGTTTGCGCAGGCATTTTTGGATCATATCCGTGCCCAGATGAAGGATTTTCAGGAAGAAACCGGCCATCTCTATAACCTTGAGGCAACGCCTGCGGAGGGTACGACTTATCGTTTTGCCAGGGAAGATCGCAAACGTTATCCGGATATCTTTCAGGCGGGGACGATCGAACGGCCTTATTACACCAATTCATCGCAATTGCCGGTCGGTTATACCGATGACCCTTTCCATGCCTTGGAGATGCAGGACGCCCTGCAATGCAAATATACCGGCGGCACGGTGCTGCACCTGTATATGGGAGAACAGGTTTCTTCTGTCTCTGCCTGTAAGAAGCTGGTGCGTCGAACACTGACACATTTCAGGCTGCCCTATATTACGGTGACACCGACGTTTTCTATCTGTCCAACTCATGGTTACCTGGCGGGCGAACACGAGTTTTGTCCACGCTGTGATGAGGAGCGGCTTGCGGCAAAGCAGGTAAGGTTACAGGTGGTTAGTTAAGCCGATCGTATTGGTACAGAAGATTAATAGCAGGAAGGAACGTATGAAAACGAATGAAGCTGTGAAACTCGAAGAGCATGAGCGCCAACGCTGTGAAGTCTGGACCCGGGTCATGGGCTATCACCGACCTGTCTCGGCGTTTAATCCCGGTAAACAACAGGAGCAACAGGATCGTCTGCACTTTCGGGAAAACCGTGGCGAATGATTGAGGTTGACGCGGGAAAAGATTTGCGACCGGATTATCAGCTGAAGATAGCGGGTATTACACCACTATCAACGGTGGATTACCCTGATAACCTGTCTGCAGTCGTGTTTACCCGTGGTTGTAACCTGCGCTGTCAGTATTGCCATAACCCGGAATTGATGAGTGTCACGCCGGACGACAATGACCTGAAATGGGAGGATGTGCTGGCATTATTGACACGCCGATCCGGTTTGCTGGATGCCGTCGTATTCAGCGGTGGTGAACCGATACTCCAGCAAGCCTTGTTGCCAGCCGTTCAAGCCGTCAGGCAACGGGGCTTTAAGATCGGGCTGCATACGGCAGGGCAATCGCCATCCCGATTGGAATCCTTGATCCCCTGGCTGGACTGGGTAGGTCTCGATATCAAGGGGTTGCCGGAGGATTATCCCCTGATTACGGGGGCGTCAGCGGGTGAGAAAGCCTGGCGTAGCCTGAAGATGCTTCAGAAGCATGGGGTTCATTTTGAGGTAAGAACAACCGTGAACTGGAGTCTCTTGTCGCCAGAGCGGTTGCGGCAACTGGCGAAGCGGTTATCGGAAGCAGGTGTTACTGATTTTGTCGTTCAGCGTTGTCGCGATCAACAATGCTTCAATGGCGCACTACCGCATCCGGCTTTGCACGCATCCGTTACCCGTCGTTTATGGGATGAACTATCCGGCTGGTTTCCACGTTTCACTGTCCGATAGCCGTTTTATGGCAGTCGATTGTTGACCTGTTCCCGGGCCAGCAGGCCGATGATAATACTGGCAGAGAAGGCAAACAGGTCGGACATATGCTCTTTCAGTGCTTCATTGATAATACCAATCTGGCGTTCATCCAGGTTGACATCCGCCGGTATTTCCATCGGCGATTCGAACTTCTCTGTCAGTGAGGGGTGGACAGAACGGTAACTGCTGGTTACAGCGGCAATCTCTTCCTCCGAAAGGCCAATTTTTTCGCCGACTTTACGGATAAAGCTATCAACAACATCATCTTCCCTGGCTTTGTCTGGATGTGGAAATTCAAGAATCACGCCCATGCAGCAGCTCCTCCATTTTGATGCTGGCTTTCAGTATGTGTGCAAGGACATGGCTCTGGCAAGTGACGAGTTTTTTAGGGGGTGTTACGGGAAGGAACGCAGAGCGGGGGGATCCATCCGCCCTGCGTTTGGGGGTCAGGCTGCAGTTTGTACTGAAACCGGGGTGGGTTGTGGATTCTTCAATGTCCGGAGATCCATCCAAAGTACCCAGGCAACCGGAATCGCAAGAATAACATTGGATACCGGTAGGGCTATTAAGACACCGGTGATGCCAAACAGGGGCGGCAGTGCTATTAGCAGGGGGATCTGAACCAGCATATTGCCTGCCGTGATCCAGCTGGCAACACGGGATTTGGCCATGGATTGGAACCAGGCGGCGGTTAACACAATGAAGCCATCCAGGAACATGGAGAACAGATGCAGGTGAAGTGCTGTCACCGTCATCTGTTGCAGGGCGGTATCGTCGTTGTTGAAAATGAAGGCAATCGCCTCGGGGAACAGGTTGATCAACACTACGCTGCCAATCCCGATACTGAGAACGGTGCCCAGGCCAATCCGTAATGTGGTGAGCAACCGTTGGCGGTTACCGGCGCCATGGTTATAACTGACCAGTGGCTGAATACCTGTGGCAACCCCTTCAGAGAACATGTAATAGACCCCTTGTACATAGCCAACGATGGTGAATGCGCCGACAGCCAGCACGCCACCGTAATCCACAAGCAGTCGATTATGGATTGCCAATACAAAGCCATAGTAGAAAAACATGAACAGGCTGGGTAATCCCGCACTCAGTGTCCTGACGGTATAAACCCAGGAAAAGCAGATGTCTGTGAGGGCGATACGGGTATTTGCCTTGTCGCTCAGGAAGTAGGCAATACCCCATAGTGCGACCGCAGCCTGAGCCATAACTGTGGCTATGGCGGCGCCGGCAGCTTCGAGCCCCATTACCACAATAAAGAGCCAGTCCAGCACAATATTCAGGATGGCGCCAGTTGCCATGATGATCGTGGTCAGGTGGGGTCGTTCATCATTCCGGATCATCAAGGGTAATGCGGCGCCTGCCAGTGCTGCGATACTGCCGGTGATAAGGATAGTAAGGTAATCCCCAGCCAGTTCATGCGCATGACCCGTAGCGCCAAGCAGTGTCAGTATCTGGTTTTCCAGCGGCAGGAATATCAGTGGAAAAAACAAGCCAAAGGCAACCAGCAACAGCAATGCGTTACCAATATAAAGGCGCGGCTTGCGATGGTCGTTTTGTCCCCGGCTGATGGACATCCACGTACCGGTACCCATACCGATCATAATACCGACGCCGAGAATAATGCCGGCAACTGGCCAGGCAAAATTCAGCGCGGCAAGACCTTCTGCACCGACAACCCGGCCAATGAATATGCCATCAATCAGGACATAAATGCCGTTAACAATCATGGCGGCAACGGCTGGTATGGCGTAGCGCCAGAACAACCGCAGAATGGGTTGTGTCCCTAAGTCTGAAGAAGGAGCGTTTATCTGTGTTGATTCCATATTTTGTTAGGCTAACTAATTATAAATTTAAACGTGGTATGAATATGTCGGCCGTTTTTCTTTAATCTGGTGTCGATTTCACCCGTGTATTGTCTTGCAGACAGCGACAGGCTTTGTCCAGCAAGGTTTCCAGTATCTGGTACTCTTCCTCACTCATGGCCGTGCAGATTTTGCGGGTCATATCACCGAACAGTTTGTCCTCCAGCGCCATCAGCGATTCCCCCTGGCGTGTGAGGCTGACGCGCGTTGATCGTCGGTCGTCCGGACAGGGCGTTCGTTTTAGCAAATCACGGCGTTCCAGCTTGGCCACCATTGTGCTGGCCGATGATTTCTGAACCCGCATTTCGGCGGCCAGGTCAGAGAGCCTTGGCTGGCCAAGTGTCTGTACGGCTTTCAGATAATCGTACTCGTTGAATGTCACGTGTTCGAACTGCCTGCCGACTTCATCGCTGCGCCAGAGTTTGGCCAGGTAGCGTTCTATGTAATCAAATGATTGAGAGAGATACATTGTGGTAAATGGTTAGGATGGCTAACTATAGTGATTCTACACTGAACTGACAGTACAAAAATAGTGTGAAATTCTTATACGGCTTCCATGTGTTATAAAAGTCTCGCTATACACTCCCACTATTGCTATTGAGAAGTGTTTTGTGTTGGAGAAAGCACTACAAGGACTGTGAGAGGAAAACATTATTGAATACTACGTACACGACTTGGGATAAAATTCGGTTTAACCTTTATTGAAAAGTGGTATCAAACCATAAGGAGAGGTAAATACAAAAAAATTGCCCTTTATCAATAAATCAGCTGATACATGCATGGTTATGGTGAGAGCCATTATCCTGTCGAAGAGAGTCAGCTAAATATCTAGATGTTTCATGCATAGCGGTGCTTGCCAAGACTCGTACTGAGTAAAGTACACTCCCCTGTAGTTACGTATACGAAGCTAGTTTCTAGAATGCTTGATTAATATTATCTGATGTTGAGTAATTTGATATTCAGATATTTATGTTTTCTTTCTATGCAGTGCTGGAGCGGGTATCGTATAGCTAACAATCAAGTTAAATGGTTGGCTGGTAATCAGTTAAAGTGATAGAGGTTTAACTGATTTTTTAACGAGTAATCTATCGTATTGCTCAAAATGTTGATTTTGTATGGATGGTGTAGATATAGTTTTCGAAGTTAATTTTCTGTTATTTGTTGTGATATAAATATTTGAAATGTAAGAAATGTTGTTGAGTTAAAGCGTCTTCATGGTAACAAGTTTTGTTGGTGAGGGAGTATGCGAAAAGCTGAGTCTTTTATCAGTTGTCGAGTTAAGAAAGTTAACTAGCTAGTCATTATTTTACGTTTAATTCATATGTAAGGTTGGTTTTTATAAATGACATATTGTTTTTTAACTTTATTTCTTTGCTTTTTTGAATGATTTTTTTGTTATGTAATGGTGAGCTGAATGGCTGTTGGTAGTTCAAGTGTGAGTTATCGCCAAATAAAATTAGTCGCAGATGATACCTGCTTTGCGAGGCTCCATGGTGCATATATAGCATTTCAATTGAATCTACGTTATGGGCTTCTATATGCATTAGCTGAATCTGTCAGGTGCTTTTTTACAAGGACTGTTGCAGTTTATCATGTAGAGGCGCGTCATCTTGATGCTACGATAGGGCGTATTCAAAATACTGTGGCAGGCGTAGGTTTATGGGACAGACTCATTCGGACGGTTGTTACAGATATTGACAGTGACAGGGTTGGTATAAAAAACGGCTGTTTTTGTGTGGAGTCAAAGAGAGCAGGCGGTTTTCCCGTGTTGAGGAATGTGCTTGAAGATGAGTTTGATGGAAATCATTTTTCTACGAGTCTGTCAGATAAAGTGGCTGCTTTTGTTTATGGTGCTAACGGAAAATTATTAAGGGTTGTTGATGAGAATGCCGCTGATGAAAGTGAGCTCCCAGAAACAGAAGGTGGTGAAACTTTTAATGTGAGAGGAATGCCTTTGCAGGATAGTAAAGCTGGCTTTCAACTTAAAAAAGATCTTATTGCATCCGCTAATGAAAGTGTTGTTCTAAGTGGGAATTATTGTGGTGGTGAAGCGTTCGACGAAGTTCTTGATTTGTTGGCTGATCGTATGGGTGAAAAGGAAGGGTTGAAGGTTTTAGTTATTTCATCATCCAAGTTCGTCACAAATAATAACAAGAATAGGCTAGATAACATAAAAAATAATTATCCGGACAGGTTTGAATATGTACCGAGCGATGATTATTTTATGTCGGCAGATCAGTTAAAGAAAGTGACAAATCATGTGAAAGGTCTTGTTGTGGATGGCAGGTATAGTGTAATGGGGGGGAGCGGTATTGAAGATAAGTATGCTTATTACGAAGGGGTGGGTGACAGGTATCGTGAAACTGATACGGAGGGCAGGAGTCTCGGATTTTTTAATGAAGTTATGTTGCCTAGAGGTTTTAGGGATATGGATTTCTATTTTGAAGGTGAGAGTCATGGTATAAGGTTACAGAAGGAGATTTTGAGATTAGCAAAAGTTTGGTCGCAATATAACACTGCCTTTCAATCTGATGATATTCCATCTTATGTAAGTACTGATAGTCGTTTTATTGATGAGTTGTTGTCATATACTGAGGAACTAGGGAGTGAGCGTCATTCTCTTGTTTCTGATGAACTTGATGGTCTCGAAGAAATGGATAGCTCTGAGGAAATGGACAGTTTGGAGGAAATGGATGACTTGGATAGTTGTAATATTCAACTTTATTCCCTTGGTCCTGAGCTTGGAGATGATCTATATCTTGAGCGCTTAATAAATGCCATTAAAAATGCCAGAAGGTATATTTATATTGCTCATATGTATGTTCATTGGCCGGACTCAATGCTGAATGCGCTTGCTAGAAAAGTGAATCAGGGGGTTCGCTTGTTGATTGTGACAAATGGTAATGAAGATTTTTCGCCTAAAGGACATAAATTCTTTGGTTCAAGGAATCGCGTGGAAATATTTAGGTTGAAAAAAAGAATTCAAAGAAGGAATCTAGGTAACGTTTCAGTTTATGAGTATGGTCGAAAAGAAAAAAACCTTCCAAGAAAAACGAGTTTTCATAAAAAGGTCATTATTGTTGATGATGAAGTTTTTGCTGGTAGTGGAAATTTAGGTTATAAGTCATTAGTTACTAATAGTGATCATGAGATAAATTTCGTTGTAACTTCTCCAGCATTTGCGAATAGAACGATCGATATTATTATGGATGATGCTGAAAATATTATGCGTGTGCCAGAAAGTAGGTCGGGTAATAAGCCGCCTAAATCACTATCCAAAAGGGTGAACTTGAGAAGATTCAATGTTACGAAGCAGGAGAAAATCTTTGCTTGCATACATAAAAGGCAAGCTTGGCTTTACGGTTAATTCTTGGTGGGAAATAAATTATCTTAAACGGTTTTTTCTTACGTTCATTGAATTTAGATATGATGGGTTACATCAATGTATTGTGCTTGATCATCGATTCTATAACATGCTTTCCTTGCCCCATATCAGTAAAAACTTTGAAGCAACTCTATTCGCAATGTAAGTGTTTGACTTCCATTAGGGAAAATCTGTATATAGTAGTTTATTGTGTCTGAAATGGCAGCTTCAATGTAAGAGCAGCTTCTTGAATTTCAGTGAGCTGTGTTCGCTGCATGTATTGAAAAGGTCCTGAGGTAATCACTATTGGAAAATGGCGCGGTACGCATGCAGTTATTATAAGAGAAAAAGTATATTGTAAGGCTCATCATTTTTTGCACGGGATTACACTGTTATTATCCACGACATTACATGGTATCGTTTAAATCAAATGTTATCAGTGTAGATGGTCAGGTAATTAATCTCGCTAAGGATGTATAAACATTAATCCCGCAAAAATTAAGCGGTATGGGAGTTGTTTTCGATAATAAGGCGCTTTCTCTGGAGTGAGCACTCATCTTCAGCCAGAGTAGAGTGGTTCTGTCTGGCTGAAGATGAGTCACTTTTTTGTTAATTGTGTGCGTGTAATTCTTCGTTAAGTGCGATGGCGGACTTGTTGGTCAGACACTCAATGGCACCATTGATAGAGTTACGGCGGAACAGCAGGTCGGACTTGCCGGATAGACTGGCCGCTTTGACAGTCTCGACCACCTGGCGATTTTCATCCAGTAGTTGAACTTTGGAGCCTCCGGTCAGGTAAAGACCAGCTTCTACGGTGCAGCGGTCTCCCAGCGGAATGCCAATACCGGCATTGGCGCCGATCAGGCAGTTTTCGCCAACGGAAATGATGACATTATTGCCGCCTGACAGGGTGCCCATGGTGCTGCAGCCACCACCCAGGTCTGAACCTTTGCCAACAAACACACCAGCGGAGATCCGGCCTTCAATCATGCCCGGTCCTTCTGTACCGGCATTAAAGTTGATGAAACCTTCATGCATGACGGTCGTACCTTCGCCCACATAGGCGCCAAGGCGGACACGGGCGGTATGCGCAATACGGACACCGATAGGTACAACGTAGTTGGTCATTTTGGGGAATTTATCGACGCAAGACACTTCCAGAGTTCGACCGGCGGCACGAGCCTGTAGCTGGCGGCTTGGGAGTTCTTCCAGGTCAATGGCACCTTCGTTGGTCCATGCGACATTGGGCAGCAGGGGGAAAATACCTGTGAGGTTGATGCCGTGTGGTTTGACGCAGCGATGAGAAATCAGGTGAAGCTTGAGATAGGCTTCCGGTGTAGTGATTGGCGCCAGGTCATTTTCCAGCAGCGTCAGGATTTTCGGGCTTTCTGAATCCTCCAGGGTAGCCATAATGGCGGCCTGCTCTGTCAATCCATGCTGAGAGAAGATGCTTTCCAGTGCGTGGCATGTAGGGTTGTCCAGCTCAACCACGACATTGCCGCCCACATAGCCCACCACAGGGCCAATTTTCTCAATCAGCTTGAAAGACGGCTGGAACAGAGGGGCAGGGTAGTAAACATCCAGCCACTCACCTTTGCTGTTCTTGGTGCCAATGCCGGCAGCGAGGGAAAAAAACGTGCTCATGTGCTCTTCTCTTTGATCCTTGTGCGGGTGAGATGGGGGCGTGTTGCCTTATTATCAAGATTGCTGGCGATAATTGTCAGTCTGTCAGGAGTGTTTGCCATTGGGCTGGTTGAAATCCCAGCTGGTAGTGGTCGCCGGCCACCAGTAATGGTCGCTTAATAATGGCCGGGTTTTCCAGCATGATGGTAATGGCTGAGGCTTGATTGATCGTGTCACGGGTGGCTTCAGGGAGCTTGCGCCAGGTCGTGCCCCGGCGGTTCAGTAATGCCTCCCATCCCAGTTGGTCAGCCCATTGGGTCAGTTGGGCTTCTGTCAGACCGTCTTTGCGGAAATCATGAAAGTGGTAGTCAAAATTATTCTCATCCAGCCAGCGACGGGCTTTTTTGATGGTGTCACAGTTGCTGATGCCATACATCGTAATCATGGGTGTTCCTGTGTATGTCCCTGTTGCTCCGAGTATTTATCATACGCGTATTATTCCGGCTTTTCCCCTGGTGTTATCGATATTTTCTATTAAGCGATCATAGTTTTATTTGGTGTGTGCTTGCAGTGTTATCAAAGCGGACTAGACTCCCATGAATTCTTATTTCATGGGCATGGTGGTATTAATCACTGTTATGTTTCATGACAGGAAGTGGCTTTTTGGAGCAACGTTATTTCTTCGGCAGGTTGGCAAATATGTATGTATCCTCCTGTTTGCGTTTTTATTTTATGTGTTTGTTAGTGCTAATGACGCTATCTATACCATCAATAAGTTATTGCGGCGATTATTATCTGAAGGGCTTTTCTGGTTTCTCTCACACTGAGTCAAAATTAAAAAAGGATCTTGATGTTATTAATAAGATTTCCAAAGTTATTATCGATTCCTATGAGAATCATGATAGAGCGGACAATGCAGGTGTGATAGGAGTGGGTGCAGGCTTGAATTTTAATGTTGATTCCTGTCGATTATCTGCGGGCGTTGGCTGGTATTGGCAGAATGAGATTAAAAACAAAGGATATATTGATCTCCATGGTGAAGGTAGTTTTCGGGATTACAGTTATCAGTACAAAACCCAGCACCAGCGTTTAATGTTGGAAGGGGCATTTTTCTGGATGATGAATGATCCCGATTTACAGCCTTATATTTCAGCCGGGTTGGGTTATTCGCGTAATCGTTTTACGGGATACAGTGAAAAAGATATTTACCCTGCAGACAGTACAGCCAAAAGCCCTGATCCTATTACACCATTTAAAAGTGCAACACGTAATGAGCCGGCCTGGCAGATAGGTATTGGCATTCTGATTCCCTTATCGGATGTATTGCTGTTGGATATGGGGTATCAGTACGCGAATCTTGGGAAAGTGGAGTCAGGGCGAGATAAGCCGGGACGTTACAGTGGCAAGTTGAAAACAGATGATCTGACGAGTCAGCAATTGCTGCTGGGACTGATCTGGCATTTCTGAGAAGCGTATTATGAAAGCGTTGTTTATCGGGCTATTCCTGTTGTTGAGCGGTTTCCCCTATGTGGTGTTAGCTGAGGCAATGTTTAATATCCAGGTTGAAACGGAAGGGGATCTGGTTAAAGGTGATAAAGGTTTGTTGAAGTTGGCAATCACCAATCGTTCAGTAGAAGCGGCTGATATCGTATTGCGTATTACTCAGACGGATGGCCAGGTTTTGCTGGACAAGCAATCATGTCCGTTAGTGCGCCCAAGGGAAACCTGCCGGGCAACGATAGCTGTTACACCAGTCAAAGCCGGTGATCAACGATTTGTTGTAGAAGCACTGGGATTTGATGCCAAATATCTGTGTGGCAAAACAGTGCAGTTGTTTACGGTCTATGAAACTGAGCGCTATAAGTCCGTTTATCTCTCTGATCAGAAGAGTGAGTTTGCTCAGGCCTGGGCGCTGGTACATGGTTTAGGCCATACAGAAGACGCCACTCTGTATATTAATCGGCATTCCGGAGATCCGCTGATAGATGAGCGGGGTGGTCGCACGGTGATGTTGTCACAGTCCCTTGATCAATCTGTGGATCTTAGTCAGCAAATCAATACACTGCTGGCGCGTGAGCTGGAAGGGTTTACTGGAAAAATACACTTATATATCCAGTCGTCCATGATTGTTGATGCTAGTCAGGTGGTGATTGATCCCGATTTGGCAACACGCCTGGCTTCAGTGACAGTCTTCCCGGTTGATGCAGCAATACTGCATTATGATGCTACTCAAATTCAAAAAATGGCCGCATTTGCCAGTGATTTGTATGGCAAAGGTACAGAAATAATAAAAATCATGCTGTGGGATACGATTGATCAACATACATTGGTCGATGGTTCGTTATCCAAGCTTGGGCGTTTACGTGAGCAGGGTGTTGTATTTGATAATTTTAGTTTTATCAGTAGAGGGTACAATATTGCTGCGTTAGGCGTGAAGGATTTATTGCTGGCAGGTGGGCTTCACGCGAAGCTGATTCCGGAATTATCAATAATTAATGATGGCGCATTCGTACCTTCAGTCGATTTCAAGGCAGATAATACTAATCTCCTTTATTTGGGGTATCACGGGTATGCTGATCCTCATAGTGAAGCCTGGTTTGAAGTGCTCGCCGATCATCACATTGATGCACTGATATCAATCAAGAAAAAATATAGTTACAGTCACGTTAATCCCCTCTATCAAAGCGATTCAAATGATACAGAAACCCAGCAGTGGGTAAGTACAAATGGAGCAATCAGCTATTTTAAACCGACGTTTCCATTGCTGTTGTGGCTTGCACTTAATGAGGGGGCTGTGACCTATCAGTACAATAATCAACAGCAGACAGCTTATTTTCCGGCACTGCCTGCAAGCATTCTTTCAGCGGATAATCACCTGCTGTATAGCTTGGAACTTGATCGTATTGAGGGGATTCTGAGCTACAGCCCTATAAATTCTAAGGATTATGAACAGGATTATCAGGCATACACTGATTTTCTTCAGCTTGTAGGGCGAACGCCGGAACAGATTCCTTTTATTAGCTTATCGCAATGGCTTTCTGATCTGTCAGGTGACATTAAGGGCGAGGGTCGGGAGGAAAGTCCTGGCGATGATTTACCTGTTACCGTGCATCAGGATTCTGTATCTGCTGACGACAAAGAAATTGATGTTGTCGTCAGCGAAAGTAATGTCGCTGTAATAGTCGATGTTGAGGGGGAGACTGTTATAGAAGAAGATGATCAACACCAGGCAGGGGATAAAGATCAGCCTGCTGAAGAAGATGCTGAGACAGTGGAGCTAAATTCCAGTGAGAGTGGTTCTGATGAATCGGCTGATAGTATTGCTGCTCAGGAAGAAAATGGTGACCTTCTTTCAGGGGCGGAAAGTATTCAGGATCAAGTAGCTATCGAGCAAGACAGTGAGGCTGGAAATGGTGCTGCTGAAGGGAGTGACTTGGTAGCTGCTGAATCAGCAGTCGGTAGTGAAGATGATTCTACAGGTAGACCTGAGCATGAGCCCTCGGACGTTCCAGAAAAAGAGTCTGCAGGCGGAGGTGATGCCGTCAGTGAAGACAAGCCCTTGTACTATGTGGAAAACCTCGTTGCTGCTTTTACCCAGGAAGGATTGGCGGCAGTTCAGGCGTCAGGAGGGAAGGTCATTCTGTGTGTGAAAGGAAAGCCTGATTGTATTGGTGGGGAAGAGCAGGGATGTCAGCTGATTTTGCTGTTTGCCTGCTGCAATGGTGTTTGTCTCTGTCCAGATGAAGGATCACAGAAGAATGACGATCAAAACCCTTGTATTTTGTCCATGCCGCTGACGCTCAAGGTTGCTAACAACCCGGGTTAATGCGCCTTTTTGCAGAGCTGGCTTCTGTTTCAAAGTCAGCTCTGCATGACGATTTAAGGTCTTAATGCATCTTGATTGGCGTAATCTTGCAGACGCATGCAGAGTGTTTGCTTCAGCCGGTCGCGCAAGTCCTGATCATTAATGGCATTGCCTGAGTGGTCGGTGATGAAGAACACATCCTCCACTTTCTCGCCCAGTGTGGCGATTTTGGCGTTTTGTATTCGAATCTCCAACTCTGTGAACGTTTTCCCCATCATGGCAAGCAACCCGGGCCGATCCGTTGCATAAACTTCGACGACGGTACGGTTGTTCAACAGGTCATTGCTGATGATCACCTCTGGCGCTTTTGCAAAATGTTTCAGCTGTCGGGGGGTGCGTCGATGAATGATGTCCTGGAAAGAGTCGGGATTGCTCAAAATCTTGCTCAGTCGATTGCACAGGCGTTCGATGCGTCCAGGATTTTCGCCAATGGGGGAGCCGTTGCTTTCCAGAACAATAAAGGTGTCCAGGCTGAAGCCACCGGTTGATGTGATAATCCGTGCATCGTGGATACTGAGGTTTTGCTGATCCAGCGCTGCCGCTGTGGCTGCAAACAGGTTGGAGCTGTCCCTGGCATATATAAAGACAGCCGTACCGCCTTCAAAATGACGTTCAGTGGTTTCCCTGATCAATACCAGCGGACTATCACTGTCGCTGTGATGCAGAATACCTGAGGTGTGCCAGGCGATTTCCTCCGGAGTGTGACGAAGGAAGTAGTCATCACCCAATGTATCCCAAAGGGTTTGCACTGACGTATCGTTAACGCTGTTTTCACGCAGAAATTCACGGGCAATATGCTGGGTTTCTGCGATCAGTTCTTTTTTATCGATGGGGTTTTCCAGGCCACGTAACAGTGCCCTGCTGGTTTCCCGGTAAAGTTGACGAAGAAGACTGGCGCGCCAGCCGTTCCAGAGGGTCGGGTTGGTGGCGTTGATGTCTGCGACGGTCAGGCAGTATAGGTAATCCAGATGTCGGCGATCGCCCACCAGTTGCGCAAAATTGTTTATGGTTTCCGGATCGGAGAGATCCTTCCGCTGTGCAGTAGTCGACATCACCAAATGGTATTTTACCAGCCAGGCAATCAGAGCACTGTCTGCTTCGCTGAGTCCGTGTCGTCGACCAAATGCCAGGGCGTCTTCGGCTCCCAGTTCAGAATGGTCGCCGCCTCGGCCTTTTGCGATGTCATGGTAAAGGCCGGCGATATACAGTAATTCGGGCCGGTTGATGCGGCGCTTGGCTTCGCAGGCCACCGGGAAAGGTTCCTCGCTTTCCTGGTAATTGAAACGGCGCAGGTGCTTGATCAGCAGTAGTGTATGGGCATCGACGGTATAGATGTGGAACAGGTCATGTTGCATCTGACCGATAATGCGCCTGAACTCCGGCAGGTAACTGCCCAGAATGCCGTAGCGGATCATTCGTCGCAGATTGGCTGTCAGGGCATAGGGCGCACGCATCAGTTCAATAAAGAGCTGATTCACTTCAGGGTTGTTGCGGAAGTTTGCGTCTATCAAATTTCTGTGGGTTCGCAACAGGCGAATGGTGGAGGCCCGCGGACCCAGGATGAACGGGTTGCGAGTCATCAAAACGAACAGTTCCAACATGGCCGGTGGGTGCTCGGAAAACACCTGGTCGTTGGTAACCTCTATATAATTGTTGCGTACTTGGAAGTGTTCATTCAGCGGGATGATCTCTTCCTCATGGCCGGAAGTAAGAATTTCATCATCAAAGTGCTGTAGCAGAAGGTCCTTAAGTTCACCCAGAATCATGACGGCCCGGAAGTATTTCTGCATGAACTGCTCAATGGCAAGCGTGCCACTGGTGTCCCTGTAACCAAAATGTGCTGCTAATCCTCGCTGGTAATCAAACAGGAGGCGATCTTCCGCCCGGCCGCTTAGCCGATGCAGGCCCCAGCGTACCTGCCAGAGAAAGTCACGGGAACGAAGCAGCATGCCATATTCGGTTTCGGTGAGAAAACCGACCTTGACCAGGTCTTCGGGCTGGTCTGTGCCGTAATGGCGCCGGGTGATCCAGCCCAGCATATGAAGATCCCGCAGGCCACCCGGTGAACTCTTGATATTGGGTTCCAGGTTGTATTCTGTTTGGTTGAACTTCCGGTGGCGGTTGCGTTGTTCGTCGTATTTGGCCTGCAGGTAGGTTTTGCTGGGCCACATTTTGTTCGTGCTGATCAGGGACATCATCCGGCTTCGTAAGCTTTCAGGGCCGGTGATGGTGCGGGATTCCATCAGGTTGGTAATGATGCTCAGATCGCTACCGGCCTGACGGGCGCACTCTTCAACCGAACGCACACTGGAGCCAACTTGTAGATTGATATCCCAAAGCAGGGTCAGGAATTGTTCAATGTTTTCGCGGTGGGGCTCCGGGTCATCCTGGGAGAGCAGGATCAGGATGTCGATATCAGAAAACGGGTGCAGCTCACCGCGGCCGTAACCTCCAACAGCCAGCAACGCAATATCGTCACGACCACCAAACAGGTGTTCCCAGGCAAGCGACAAAACCTGATCAATCAGCCATGCGCGCCCCCGAACCAGTGCCTGAATGGCGACGCCCTCGTCAAACCACTGATTCATGGTCGTCTCGGCTTGTTTGAGGCACTTTTTGTAGGCCGGAATAGCGGTGCTGGAGAGAGTGAGTTCGGCCCGGAACTGGCCGCGGTCAAAGAGTTCTGACTGCTGTTGATCGGTGAGTACAGCGTTCATTCTGGTTATCCTGGTCACCGTTGGATCTGACATAGGGCAGCGGGCTGCCCAGCAGTAGGGTCTCATCAAGGAGACCCTGTAAGTGTTATTGCATTATTGTGGTGAAGGTTAAGCGGTAAAGGTGCTGGTGGTAAAGGGGATCTGCTCATCATTGCGCAGTGTGAGGATTTCCACACCATCCTGGGTTACCAGTATGGTGTGTTCCCACTGGGCGGAGAGACGGCGATCTTTGGTGACCGCAGTCCAGCCGTCAGGCTTGAGCTTGGTTTGCTTTTTGCCGGCATTAATCATGGGTTCAATGGTGAACGTCATGCCTGCCACCAGTTCAAGACCTGTACCCTGCTGACCATAGTGCAGAACTTGAGGCTCTTCATGGAAACCCTTGCCGATGCCGTGTCCACAATACTCTTCAACCACTGAATAATGGTTGGCATGGGCATGTTGGGCAATGGCAAAACCGATATCGCCAAGGCGTGTGCCAGGGCGTACCAATTCAATGCCCTTGTACATGCATTCCTGGGTGACAGTGACCAGGCGCTGCGCATGCTCGGCCACATCGCCAACCAGGAACATCTTGCTGGTATCGCCATGGTAGCCATCTTTGATGACGGTGGTATCAATATTAATGATGTCACCGCTTTTCAGGGGCTTTTTGTCGGTAGGAATACCATGACAGACCACTTCGTTGACCGAAGTGCAGATGGATTTCGGGAAACCCTTGTAATTCAGTGGTGCAGGAATCGCGCCCTGCTTGTTGACGATATGGTCGTGACAGATGCGGTCCAGTTCCTCGGTGGTGACGCCGGGAACAACATATTCACCGATCATTTCCAGCACTTCGGCGGCCAGGCGGCCGGCAACGCGCATTTTCTCGATGTCTTCCAGGGTTTTGATGATGACAGTCATGATTACCGTGTGATTACTTATCGTTCGCCTTTCTGTTCAGGCCTATCGCGCCATTCTAGCAAAGGGCTGCCTGCCCGCGATAGTGGGAAACGGTCTTAGCCTGTCGCACGGCGGGAGGATTCTGGTATTATTCCCGCCTTTGCAATCCTGTGGTGTGGGCAGAGGTTTCCTCTGGCGTAGAGCCCCTGGGGTGCGTAACAGGACAGTTTTCAGGATACCAGCCGGTTATATATGTCAGATAACAAGATTCAACAGGCGCCGGTTCCCATGCGGCTCGTGGGACCGGTGACGATTATCGGTGATGTTGTCGATGACAGCGTCATGCTGCCCCTCGCCACCTACGAAACACCGCTGTGGCCCTCAGTCGGCCGTGGCGCACGCGTGGCCAGTGTGGCCGGTGGTATCCGGGCGACCGTGATTGATGAGCGGATGACCCGCTCTATCCTGCTGGAAGCTGAGGATGCGTCGAAGGCGCTGGCGGCCTGGCATAGTCTGCAGGGGCGTAAAGACGAGATGAACATGGTGGTGCGTGAATCCAGCCGCTACGCGCGGTTGATCGATATGCACAGCCAGATCGTTGGCAACCTGCTGTATATCCGCCTGGAATATCTGACCGGTGATGCATCGGGTCATAACATGGTGACCCTGGCTTCTGAAAAGCTGCAGGACTGGATTCTGGGTGAATACCCGGAATTGTGTTATTGCTCGATTTCGGCCAACTACTGCACCGATAAAAAAGCCACGGCGATTAACGGTATCCTGGGTCGGGGTAAGAATGTGGTGGCAGAACTGCTGATTCCACGGGATCTCTGTGAGCGTCGGTTAAAGACAACGCCCGAAAAAATTGTTGATCTGAATATCAAGAAAAATCTGCTGGGTACCATGCTGGCAGGTGGCATTCGCAGTGCTAATGCGCACTTTGCCAATATGTTGCTGGCGTTTTACCTGGCGACCGGTCAGGATGCCGCCAACATAGTTGAAGGTTCTCAGGGCATTGTGCACGCCGAAGTGCGTGAGGGCGACCTCTATTTCTCCGTCAACTTGCCAAACCTGATTGTTGGTACCGTCGGTAACGGCAAAGGGCTGGACTTTGTTGAGCGCAATCTTGAATTGCTGGGCTGCCGTGAAAATCGTGAGCCCGGCACTAACGCGCGAAGATTGGCGGTTATCTGTGCAGCGGCTGTACTCTGCGGTGAGTTGTCTCTGCTGGCGGCCCAGACTAACCCCGGTGAGCTGATGGCGTCTCATTTGAAGCTGGAGCGCTGATGTCGGATAGCAAAGCGTCAGGCGCCGGTGAGCAGACCAACAGTCGAAAGGTTGAACATATCCGGGTGATTGAGCGGGATAGCGGCACTGACCGGGAAGGCGGGTACTTTGATCGTATCCGTCTCAGTCATCGTGGGTTACCGGAAATTGCCCTGGCGGATGTCGACACTCAGGTGGAATTCCTCGGCAAAACCCTGTCGTTCCCCATGCTGATCTCCTCAATGACGGGAGGGGATCATGAACTGGTGCGCAAGATTAACCGCAATCTCGCCATTGCGGCACAGGCGACAGGTGTCGCCATGGGAGTCGGTTCCCAGCGCGTGATGCTGGAGCAGCCCGCTGCCCGTGCCAGTTTCGAACTACGCCAGTTTGCGCCGGATGCGCTGCTTTTTGCCAACCTGGGAGCGGTGCAGCTCAATTATGGGTGTGGCCTGGCAGCATGTCGTGAAGTGGTAGATGCGTTGGATGCGGATGCGCTGTATCTTCATCTCAATCCACTGCAGGAAGCGGTTCAGCCTGAGGGTGACACGAACTTTTCGGGGCTGCTGGACAAAATTGCCGGTATTAATGAACAGCTGGGTTGTCCTGTCGTTTTGAAAGAAGTGGGATGCGGGATGTCGCCGGAAGATATTGAGGCGGCAGCCGTTCGGGGTATTTCCTGTATCGATGTAGCCGGACAGGGCGGAACTTCCTGGAGTCGCATTGAGCATCATCGTGCAGGAGAATCCGGTGATTCTCTTGGGCTTCGTTTTCAGGACTGGGGCATACCAACGCCACAGGCGCTGAAGTTGGCGGCGCCATTTCGGGATCGTGTCGAATTAATCGCCAGTGGTGGTTTAAGAAACGGTGTCGATATGGTCAAGTCTGTTATACTCGGCGCCCGATTGTGCGGCCTGGCGGCTCCGCTGCTGAAGCCGGCCATGGAATCAGCAGATCAGGTGATTGCTGCGATTGAGACACTGCGGCGGGAATTTGCCACGGCCATGTTCCTGCTGGGTATGCCGGATGTGAAGACACTGTACGGCAATGAACAACTGATTCTGGATGAAGGTTTCTGACGCTTGTCGTGCAGAAAACCAGAAGTCAGGTGAGTGAAAGAATGCTGTCGTCCCCGGACCGTGCAGGGTGATGACAGGAAAACCTCAGGATTTCCAAGAGGCATCATGTCTGTCGGTATTGATGACATCAGTTTTTATTCGTCCAGTCTTTATATTCCTCTGACTGAGCTGGCCACGCGCTACGGGACTGATCCCGATAAATATCGCGTCGGGCTGGGGCAGGAGGAGATGGCGATCCCTGCGGTCGATGAAGACATTGTGACGATGGGCGCCAGTGCGGCCTGGCCTATCATTGACGACGATAACCGTGACAGTGTCGGCACCCTGCTGTTTGCGACAGAGACTGGTATTGACCAGTCCAAGTCAGCCGGTGTCTATGTGCATCGTCTGCTGGGGCTGGGTTCCAACTGTCGTGTCGTGGAATTGAAGCAGGCCTGCTACAGTGCCACCGCGGCTATACAGATGGCCTGTGCGCTGGTGGCCAGGCAGCCGGAAAAGTCTGTGCTGGTGATAGCGTCAGACATCGCACGTTATGGGTTGGGCACGCCGGGTGAAGCGACCCAGGGATGTGGTGCGGTCGCCCTGTTGGTCAAGGCGAACCCACGACTCGTTGAGGTGCATCCGGAGACTGGCTGTTACAGCGAAGATGTCATGGATTTCTGGCGCCCCAACTATATGGATACGGCGCTGGTGGATGGCAAATATTCCACCATTGTATACCTTAAGGCGCTGCGTCAGTCCTGGAAGCACTATCAGCAGGCTGGTGGCAAAGGCTTTTCTGATTTTTCCCGATTCTGCTACCACCTGCCCTTTGCCAAAATGGGGGAGAAGGCTCACCGTAAACTGGCGGTGACCTGTGGTGAAAGCATGTCGGATGAGCTGTTTGCCGAGCAGACCGGCTCCGGACTGATTTATAACCGCAAAATCGGCAACAGCTATTCAGCGTCCCTGTATATCGGGCTACTGTCCATGCTGGAGAATGATCCTGAGGATCTGTCTGGACGTCATATTGGCCTGTTCAGTTATGGTTCCGGCTGTGTCGGTGAGTTCTTTGCCGTGACGGTTCGGCCGGGGTATCGGGCCTATAGCCGCAGGCAGGCCCATGTGGACAGGCTGGAATCCCGGCAGGCGCTCAGTTATGACGAATATGCCCTGCTGTTTGAACATCAATATCCCCGTGTGGATGGTGAGCATGATTTCCCGGAAATGACCGATGGCCGCTTCCGGCTGGCGGGTCTGCATGATCACAAGCGCATCTATACAGAGACAGGTGCGCGCTGAATGCGTTATGATGCGCACGCTTAGTTGTTACAGTGTTTTGCTACCTGGTAAGGCCACTGTAAATGGCGTGGATGAAGGCTCCTGTGTGGGGCGTGGCGCTGTGGGTTGAAACTGTTTTCGGGATTGTCTGCGGATGAGGTCTGTTGCTCCGGGCAAAATTATCATTTCGGGTGAGCACTCGGTGGTGTATGGCTCGCCGGCGCTGGCAGTGGCTGTGAATATTCACGCCAATGCAGTGGTTGAGCGTATTGAAGAGCCGGGAATTCATCTGCATCTCGACAATTATGGCAAACTGGCGTCGCTGCCGTTGTCCGAGCTTGAGCAGGTACGCCTGACCATTGATGAAGCCTATCAGCATTACCTGTTGGGGCGTTGCACTGTCGATAAGGTCCTGCCTCATGCCGGTGAACTGTATCTGTATGCCATCGCCAGTCTGTATAACAGTTATTCATTGCCGTTTGATCATGGATTGGATATTTCCCTGAAGTCTGCCATACCGGTGCGTTCCGGGATGGGGTCTTCTGCGGCGACAGTCGCTTCGGTGTTGGTGGCTGTAGCCGGTTACTTCGGAGTTCAGCTGGATAAAGACTCCCTGTTTCGTTTTACCAGCCATACCGAGCGACTTCAGCATGGCTGCACCAGTACCATTGATCCCATGGTGACAGTTCATGGTGGATTGGTGCGGGTTGAAAACAGTCAATTGTCCCGAAGTAGTGAGCTGCCCGAGTTGAACTGGTACCTGGTGAATACCGGTGAGCCTGAGGTCAGTACCGGGCAGTGTGTTGCCGAGGTGCGACGTCGGTTTGGCACCAGCACGATCTGGAATGAATTTTCCGCCATTATTCAAGGATTGGAGCAGGCGTTTCTCTGTCGCGATACGCGCGCGTTGCGTGAGTATGTTAAGCGTAACCATCAATTGCTGGTGGATATCGGCGTGGTGCCCGATACCGTGCAGCGATTCATCAGTGACCTGAAGTCCCACTATGGCGCTGCTGGCAAAATCAGTGGCGCCGGTGCCGTGCATGGTGAAAAGGCGGGCTTTGTGCTGGTTCAGAGTGATGAGCCGGTGGAAAGTCTCTGCGATGAATACGGTTTCTCTGTTGCCAGGCTGCAGGCGGATCCTCTCGGTGCCAGACTCTGTCATTAATACCAGTCAGGTAGTTCATGTATCGGTGCCCGGCAGTATTATGCTGCTGGGCGAGCATTCCGTTTTGTATTCCCAGCCAGCTGTCGCCTGTGCGGTTGATCGCTATATGCGTGTTCAGGTCGAGCCGCTGGCAAGTCGAGACGTTATTGTAGAGTCTGCGCTTGGTCCTTATTGTTCATATCTTGATAATCTTCAGGACTCTGTTCCCCACCGTTTTCTTGTTGAGATTCTGCGGCGCTGGCAGTCGACATTGGCCTGTGGACTGAAGATCAGCATTACATCTGAGTTTTCCCATACCGTTGGCTTGGGTTCCTCTGCTGCAGTGACGGTTGCACTGGTTTCAGCCCTGCGAGCCGTTTGTGGTTTGCCGCTTGATCGGCAGGAAATTCTTCGGTCAAGTGTTGAGGTTGTTCGCGCGGTTCAGGGGCGAGGGTCAGGTACTGATCTGGCAGCCAGTGTCTATGGCGGTGTGATTGCCTTTGATGCTGATACTTTACAGGTTCAGCGCTTATCGTCTGAATTGCCTATCGATCTTTATTATGCAGGCTATAAAACGCCAACGACTGATGTGTTGGCGAGAGTCGCAGAAGAACGTGTGCAAGTGCCGGGTGTAGTGGATGCGCTTTACCAGTTAATGGGTGATGTGAGTCGAGAGGCGATAGCGGCGATCGAGGCTGATGATTTATCGCAGTTCGGTCGTTGCATGAATGTCTATCAAGGGTTGATGGATGCCCTGAATGTGAATGATGCAACGCTTTCTGCCATTGTCTATGGATTGCGTGCCTTGCCGGGTGTGATGGGCGCCAAAATTTCCGGTTCGGGCCTGGGTGATTGCGTCTGTGCGCTGGGTGATACCGGTGCCGGGTTGTCCGGATTCGAACGAATTCCTGTTTCTGTTTCCCCTGTTGGAGTGTCCGTTGACGTTTTCCCGCGTTGATGTTGCCCGAAGTCTTCTGGGTGATTGTGAATACCGTCCTGCCGATGTTTTCGAGGCGTGGGCGCCGGTCAATATTGCGCTGTGCAAGTATTGGGGTAAGCGCGATACTGCCCTGAATCTGCCGGTCAATGACAGTCTGTCCGTAGCTTTGCCGGGTAAGGGAACCCGTACCCGGGTGGTTCGGCTGCAGGGTGGGTCAAAGGATGTGGTTTTTTTAAATGATCATCCGGTGTCAGAGGCGGATAGCTTCTATCAAAAAGTGGTCGCGCATCTGGACCTGTTTCGGCTGGGTCGGGATGATTGTTTTCGGATTGATACGGCCAACACTATCGCGACAGCGGCCGGTCTTGCTTCGTCGGCGTCCGGCTTTGCAGCGTTGACTCGGGCAATGGCAGGTGTGCAAGGCTTCGATCCTGATGGTAAGGCGCTATCCATTCTGGCAAGGCTGGGGAGTGGTAGTGCCTGTAGGTCTGTTTTCGACGGCTTCGTACGCTGGCATAAAGGTGAGGCAGTCGATGGTATGGATTCCTGTGCGGCGCCATTGTCCCGGGATTGGCCGGGTTTGCGCCTTGGGGTGCTGACCTTGACGGGCGCTGCAAAAAAAGTCGGTTCCCGGGAGGGTATGGCGCGGACGGTAGAAACGACTCCGCTTTATTCCGTCTGGCCTGCCCAGGCGGAAGCGGATATTGCGACGCTGGAGCAAGCTATTGCTGTTCGCGACTTTGAGCTGTTGGGCGCCACCGCGGAACACAATGCCATGACCATGCATGCCACGATGATTGCCTCCTGGCCGCCCCTGCTGTATTGGGAGCCTGAATCTGTCGCTGTCATGCAGAAAGTCTGGCGGTTGCGGGAGGACGGGGTGCCAGTCTATATCACCATGGATGCAGGGCCGAATGTGAAACTTTTGTTTGAGTCGCCGGTCGAAGAGAGCATCAGGCAGGTGTTTCCTGATGTTGAAGTGGTAAAACTCTTCCCGTAAAGGGATTCTTTTCGCAGGGAATCCGTTTTCCGGGGCTGGTGCATGCCCGTGTGGTTGTGGTATAAATGCGCGCTTGTGGCGACCGCCGCAAGTATTCTTATGACTTAAAACCACACATGCACCGACACATGGTTCCTGGGTGCCCGTTTAAAAAGGGTCGAATCATGGGGTGTATGGAGGCATAACCCTTTTAAGGAGTTTTACATGGCTCAAGTGTCCATGCGTGACATGCTGAAGGCCGGTGTCCATTTCGGTCACCAGACCCGTTACTGGAACCCCAAGATGCGCAAGTTCATCTTCGGCGCCCGTAACCGCATTCACATCATCAACCTGGAACACACCCTGCCGGCGTTCAATCAGGCGCTGGGTCTGATCAAGAAGCTGGCTGAAGGCAAGAACAAGGTTCTGTTCGTGGGCACCAAGCGTGCAGCGAGCAAGATCGTCCGTGAAAACGCGCAGCGTTGCGGCATGCCTTACGTTGATCACCGCTGGCTGGGCGGCATGCTGACCAACTACAAGACGATTCGTCAGTCTGTACGTCGTCTGCGTGAGCTGGAAGTCCAGGCTGAAGACGGCACTTTCGAGAAGCTGACCAAGAAAGAAGCCCTGATGCGTACCCGTGATCTGGAAAAACTGGATCGCAGCCTGGGTGGTATCAAGGACATGGGCGGCCTGCCTGACGCGATCTTCGTCATCGACGTGGATCACGAAAAGATTGCCATCCAGGAAGCCAACAAGCTGGGTATCCCTGTTATCGGTATCGTTGATACCAACAGCAACCCGGACGGCGTAGACATCGTTATCCCCGGTAACGATGACGCGATCCGCGCAATTCAGCTGTACGTTGAATCTGCTGCTGACGCGATCCTGGAAGGTCGTGCTGCTGCCGGTGCAGTCGTTGAAGAAGCGGCTGCTGAAAAGGCAGAAGCGGCTGAAGAGAGTGAAGAGAGCAGCGAAAACTCCGCGGAGTAATCGTCCTGTTCAGAAAAAGGGGGCCTTGCCCCCTTTTTTGCCATAGGGGTCGGGTTTTCTGTTGTGACAGCATAGCCCTGGCTTCAGGCGCAAAGATTCTTTCGTGATTGTTGCCGGTTTTCCGGGTGAGCGCTGGAAAACAGGCGGCATAATCAAGGTTTAGAGGATACGAAAATGGCAATTACTGCTGCACTGGTAAAAGAGCTGCGTGAGCGTACCGGTCTGGGCATGATGGAATGCAAGAAGGCGCTGGTTGAGGTTGACGGCGACATCGAGAAAGCGATCGAAGAGCTGCGCAAGTCCGGTCAGGCCAAAGCTGCCAAGAAAGCCGGTCGTACCGCTGCTGAAGGTGTGGTTGCCGTTAAAGTGGCTGACGATGCCAAGTTCGGCATGCTGGTTGAAGTGAACAGTGAAACTGACTTCGTTGCCCGTGACGATAACTTCCTGGGCTACGTGCACACTGTGACTGAGCGTGCCTTCGAAACCAAGCAGACTGATATCCCTGCCCTGATGGACGGTGATCTGGAAACTGCCCGTCTGGCGCTGGTTCAGAAGATCGGTGAAAACATCAGTGTTCGTCGCGCTGCAGCCCTGGAAGGTGATGTAGTAGGCAGCTACGTTCACGGTAACAGCCGCATCGCGGTTCTGGTCAGCCTGGAAGGCGGTAACGCTGATCTGGCCAAGGACATCGCCATGCACGTGGCGGCTGTGAATCCTCAGGTTGTCAGCAAGGACGACATGCCGGCTGAGCTGGTTGAGAAAGAGAAGGAAATTTTCCGTGCTCAAGCACTCGACAGCGGCAAGCCTGCCGAGATCGTTGAAAAGATGATCGTTGGTCGTGTGAACAAGTTCCTGGCTGAAAACAGCCTGGTAGAGCAGCCTTTCGTTAAAAACCCTGACGTCACTGTTGGCAAGCTGGCTGCAGAAGCCGGTGCCACCGTCAAGGGCTTCATCCGCTTTGAAGTGGGTGAGGGCATCGAGAAAGAAGTGGTTGACTTCGCTGCTGAGGTTCGCGCCCAGGCAGGCCTGTAAGGCATACTGATACAGGGGCGGCAGAGATATCTGTCGCCCCTGTTATTATTCGATGGCGAATACCAGTGACCAATCGCTGGTTGATTGTCAGATAAAGGCAGTCGTTGGTCAGTGGTATTGGTATCATCAGAAAACAGCCATGGGCATGGCAGGATTGGTATCACTGTTCATCCTGTTCATGGCCAAGCCCGTTGACGGAGAGCAGACATGCCCGGAACAGATCGCCAGCCTAAATATCACCGTATTCTCCTCAAGCTCAGTGGTGAAGCGCTGATGGGGAGCGAAGATTTCGGTATTGATCCCAAGGTGCTGGACCGTATGGCGCTTGAAATCGGCCAGCTGGTCGGCATTGGTGTTCAGGTAGGTTTGGTGATCGGCGGTGGTAACCTGTTCCGTGGAGCGGCCCTGAGTGCGGCCGGTATGGAGCGTGTCACCGGTGATCATATGGGTATGCTGGCCACGGTCATGAATGCACTGGCCATGCGTGACGCACTGGAGCGCTCCAATATTAATACCCGTGTTATGTCGGCTATTCCGATGAGCGGCGTAGTGGAGCATTATGACCGTCGTCGTGCCTTGCGTTATCTGAATTCAGGTGACGTGGTGATTTTTTCCGCAGGTACCGGGAATCCTTTCTTCACGACGGATTCTGCCGCCTGCCTGCGGGGTATCGAAGTAGATGCTGACCTGGTGCTGAAGGCCACCAAGGTGGATGGTGTTTACGATCAGGATCCGGTCAAGAATCCGGATGCGATCAAGTTTGATCGTCTGACCTATGACGATGTGCTGGATCGTAAGCTCGGGGTGATGGACCTGACCGCTATCTGCCTGGTGCGCGACCACCAGATGCCGGTACGTGTGTTTAACATGAACAAGACCGGTGCCCTGTTGAATGTTGTCGTCGGTGGCGACGAAGGAACCCTGGTTTGCGGGAGTGACGCATGATTGACGAACTGAAGAGTGATGCTGAATCCAGAATGCAGAAGAGCGTGGAAGCGCTGACCCATGCATTTGCCAAAATCCGTACTGGTCGGGCGCATCCGAGCCTGCTGGAAGGGGTACGGGTATCCTACTACGGCTCTGAATCTCCGTTGAACCAGGTGGCCAACGTAACGGCTGAAGACGGTCGTACCCTGGCGATTCGTGTCTGGGAAAAGAGCATGGTGCCGGAAATCGAAAAAGCCATCCTCAAGTCTGACCTGGGTCTGAATCCGTCAACCGCCGGTGAAGTGATTCGTGTACCGCTACCGCCGCTGACGGAAGAAACCCGTAAGGGTTATACCAAGCAGGCGCGTCATGAAGCTGAGCAGGCCCGTGTAGCGATCCGTAATATCCGTCGTGACGTGCTGTCTGACTTCAAAGAGCTGGAAAAGGAAAAAGAGATCAGCGAAGACGAAGAGCGTCGTGCGCAGGACGATGTGCAGAAGATTACTGACAAGTACATCGCTGCCGTTGACGAGGCGCTGGCGGTCAAAGAAAAGGATCTGATGGCAATCTGATCAGACGAAACCCGGGCTTGACCCGGGTTGTTGTTTGCCGGGCGGTTTGCCCGGATAGTGTGAGGTAACCCTGAAACAAGTCATGGCTGAACCACCTGCTTCCCCTTCCGCCACGGTATCTGGCAACGACATTCCTGCCGACCGTATTCCCCGTCATGTCGCGATTATCATGGATGGCAATAACCGCTGGGCCAAGAAACGGCATTTACCGGGTATTGCCGGGCATCGCGCTGGTGTTGAGGTGGTGCGCAAGGTGATTGAAGCCTGTGGTGACTATGGTATTCGTGTATTGACCCTCTTTGCCTTTTCCAGCGAGAACTGGAAGCGACCGGCAGACGAGGTCAGTGCCTTGATGGATCTGTTTCTTCGGGCGCTTCAGCGGGAAGTGCGCAAGTTGCACCGGCATCATATCCGGCTGAAAGTGATCGGGGATGTCAGTTCCTTCAGTCCGGCTATTCAGCAGCGTATTCGTGAAGCGGAAGCGCTGACTGCTGAAAACGCGCGTGTTACGTTGGTGATTGCAGCCAGTTATGGTGGACAATGGGATATTGTTGAGGCTGCAAAGAAGCTTGCATCAGAGGTGCAGCGGGGGGAACTGGAGCTGGAAGCGATTACACCGGATCGTTTTGAAGCTGCCCTGTCGACGGGTGAGTTACCGCCGCCAGATCTGTTGATCAGAACCAGTGGTGAACATCGTATCAGTAATTTCCTGCTGTGGCAGTGTGCCTATTCCGAGCTCTATTTTTCGGATCTGCTATGGCCTGATTTTGGGCCTGAAGAACTGCGCCGGGCAATTATGGATTACAGTCAGCGACAGCGTCGTTATGGTAAAACCAGTGAGCAGCTAGAGGCAGAGTCAACGTGCTGAAACAACGAATAATAACAGCGCTGGCTTTATTGCCGGTGGCATTGGGTGGGGTTTTTCTGTTGCCGTTGACGCCGTTCTCGGTGTTTATTGCGGTCGTTATTGCATTGGCGGCCTGGGAGTGGGCGGGCCTGTCCGGATTTACTCACCAGTTGGTGCGCGTGGGATATGCTGCGCTGACGGGGGGTATGATTTTTTTGCTTTCCCTGGCATCTTCCGGATTTTTGTTGGGAGCTGGTCTTACCTGGTGGCTGATGGCGTTGATGCTGGTGATCAGTTATCCCGATTCTAGGCCGGTCTGGCAGAACCGGATGATTCGGTTGCTGATGGGGTGGCTGGTTCTCCTGCCAGCGTGGGGCGGTCTTGTGTATCTAAAGGGGCAGCCGCAGGGGAATCTGTTGATTCTGTATGTGTTTGTGCTGGTCTGGGCCGCCGATGTGGGCGCCTATTTTTCCGGTAGAACCTTTGGGCAGCGTAAGCTGGCGCCGAGTCTCAGTCCGGGCAAAACCTGGGAAGGTGTCTTCGGTGGTTTGTTTATGACGTCACTGATTGCTCTTCTGGTTGGCTGGTACCGACAGCTGAGTTTATTTGAATGCCTTGGGCTGGTCGCCATTACACTGGTGGTCACTATGGTGTCTGTACTGGGTGATTTGCTGGAAAGCATGTTCAAGCGTGAAGCCGGCTTGAAAGACAGTAGTCAGTTGCTGCCAGGGCATGGTGGTGTCATGGATCGCATTGATAGTCTGACCGCTGCCATACCGGTCTTTGCCGTTTTCTGGTTCCTGGCGATGGCAACCTGAAGCGTTGTTTTTTCGGATGTGAAAAGGTGTCAACAGGAGTTGGCACCTTTTTGTTTCAGGGGGAAGCATGGCTTTACGACAGGACGACTTGTACTTGCACGTGATGCATCGTGATAATTGCCACTGGTGATTTTGTTTGATCAGGCTAGCATGTCTGCTTTTCTATTAGGTTGCTGGTTCAGTCTGCCCGGAGTGACAGCTGGTATTTCAGCACAGCAAATTCCTGAATACGCATGAATAATCTACTCGATCGTATTTATGCAGAACCCCATACTGAGTTGTCGGGTTTTGCGTTTGATGATGCCGTGGCGCGGGTTTTTCCCGACATGATCCGCCGGTCTGTGCCCGGGTATACCACGATCATTCCCATGATTGGCATTATCACGTCCCAGTATGCACAGCCGCATACAACGCTTTATGACCTGGGGTGCTCACTTGGTGCTTCGACGCTGGCGATGCGGCATGGTGTTGATCAGCCTGGGTGCCGGATTGTCGGTGTTGATAATTCCGATGCCATGCTTGAGCGTTGTCGTAAATATATTGAAGCCGACAGCAGCAGTGTGCCGGTCGAGTTATTGCTGGATGATATCCGTAGTGTGCCAGTGACCAATGCATCTGTTGTTACGCTTAATTTCACTCTGCAGTTTATTCCGCTTGAGGATCGTCTGACGTTGTTAAGCCAGATTGCTGATGGCCTGAATCCCGGTGGTGCATTGATTCTTTCTGAAAAGCTGGTGTTTGAGGAAGGTGAACAATCAATTCTGGAAGAACTGCATTATGACTTCAAACGGGCCAATGGTTATTCAGACCTTGAGATCAGTCAGAAGCGTACGGCGCTGGAAGATTATCTGATTCCGGAAACCCTGGCGCAGCACCGAGAGCGTTTGTTAGCTGCAGGGTTTAGTCGAGTCGTGCTCTGGTACCAGTGCTTTAATTTCTGCTCACTGCTGGCCATCAAATAATTATGCCTGTAAGCGATAATCGTAGTTTGCCAAATCCTCTGGATTTTTTTAGTGATTTGTATCCGTTAATGGATAACCGCTTGCTAGGACGCTGGCTGGATGTGTTGCCACAACAATTGCAGCATGTTCTTGTTGAGAATCTTCACGGTGATCTGGATCGCTGGTTGGCTGCCTTGAACCGGTTGCCAGATATTCCTGTTAAAGCGGTGAATCTGGATGTGCCCACGGTCAGTGTCGTGTCACAGGAGTCCTTGTCTGATGAAGTCAGGCATGATCTCCACCGTGAGTTAAAAGCGCTGAGCCCCTGGCGCAAAGGGCCGTTTGATTTCTTTGGTGAACATATTGATACCGAGTGGCGTTCAGACTGGAAATGGGAGCGTGTTGCGCCTCACCTGTCGTCGCTGAAGGGGCGGCTGGTGCTGGATGTCGGGTGTGGTTCTGGTTATCACTGCTGGCGCATGTTGGGTGCTGGTGCCCGGCAGGTGATCGGGGTGGATCCGTCCCGCCTGTTTCTGGTGCAGTTTGAAGCGTTCAAGCGTTATGCCGGCAAGGCGCTGCCTGTCCATCTTTTGCCGCTGAAGATGGAGGATGTCCCTGAAAACCTGAAAGCCTTTGATACGGTTTTCTCCATGGGGGTGTTATACCACCGTCGCTCTCCGATTGATCATCTGCTTGAATTGAAAGGTGCTTTGCGAGCGGGTGGTGAGCTTGTGCTTGAAACACTGGTTATTGATGGAGCCTTAGGGCAGGTCCTGATGCCGGAAGATCGCTACGCCATGATGCGTAATGTCTGGTTCCTGCCATCACCGGATACGCTGCTGTTGTGGCTGCGTCGTGCGGGCTTCCGTAATGCCCGCGTGGTTGATATGGCGCGCACCACGACAGAGGAGCAGCGCCCGACGGAATGGATGCGCTTTAATTCCCTCTCCGATTTTCTTGATCCTGAAAATCCTGAAAAAACCGTCGAGGGTTATCCTGCACCGCTGCGCGCTGTGGTTATTGCGGAAGCCTGATGAGCCTAAATAAAAGCCGGCGTGTTGCTGGCTTTTATTTTATGCAGGCTTTTGGCAAAGCATGTGCACATAGCGAGCCAGATCCCGGTATGGGGGCTTGCGTCCGAAGTGTTTTTCGACACGCAACATGTCATCGGCAGGTGTCACATCGCGGACGGGTTTTGGCATGTGATCGTGTATGGCGCGAATACCGGACCATGCCTTGATATCAAGGTCTAGCAAGCTCAGCCATTCGTGCACGTCGGCAGGGTCTAATGGCCATGCAGGGGTCAGAGGGTTTTTCCGATTTTCAAAGTTGTCATGGTAGGCCAGCTTGAAATTCCGGTTCATCAGGTGACGCCAGACCAGGGCATTTTTGTTGTAGAACAGGATGGAAAGCCAGCCGCCCGGACGTGTCAGTGTGGGCAGGCTGTTCAGTACCTCGCGGGGATCTTTCAGCCACTCAAGCACGGCATGGAGCAGGACGAGGTCGACGGGTTCGTCCAGATGTTCCTGCAGTGACTGGATAGGGCAGTGAATAAACCGGATGTCAGCATCGGGTGCGATTCTGGCGTATTCTTCCCGTGCCAGTGACAGCATGTCGGCTGAGATGTCGCACAGGATAATTCGGTGGCCCTGGGTGGCGAGCATGGCGGAATACTGGCCGATGCCGCCACCCGCGTCGAGAATGGTGAGTTTGCGATTGCTGTCAAACAGTGTCGGTATGTGGGTGGTCAGGTCTTCCTGCAGGATTTCCAGCCGGAGCTGACCTTTCAGGGTGCCGTAAATCTGTTGGCGGAAGCGATCCGCGATGCCGTCGAAATTTCTGTCCATACGGTGCTGAAAATGGTAGTTCCTGTTGCGGAGTGCTTTATTAAGGTAAATGCGCCAGTAAATCAGGTGGGTGGCACGGTAGACGGCTATGCCTGAGGTTAGTGAGCGCTTTTGTATTTGCGAATCCATCAGACACTATGCGAGGATTGCGCAAAATGTTGTAAAATCAGACACTTTATCGTTTCAGCCTCTTGGGGTAAATGCAGGAAAGCCGACAGGACTATGGGAACATTGCAGACAATTCTGGCGTTCATCGTCACCCTTGGCCTGCTGGTCAGTATCCATGAGTATGGGCATTTCTGGGTTGCCCGTCGTTGTGGTGTCAAGGTACTTCGTTTTTGTATTGGTTTTGGTAAGCCCCTCTTCACCTGGCATGACCGGCACGGGACAGAATTCGCCATCGCCATGATTCCGCTCGGCGGCTACGTGAAAATGCTCGATGAGCGTGAAGGACCGGTGGCGGAAGAGGAAAAGGATCAGGCGTTTAACAACAAGTCGGTGTATGCCCGCATAGCGGTTGTCGCTGCTGGACCGATTGCCAACTTTCTGCTTGCCATTGTTGCACTCTGGTTGATGTATCTGGTGGGTGTAAAAACCGTTATTCCTGTGGTTGGTGACGTTGTGCCTGAGTCACCGGCAGCTGTCGCGGGTGTGAATGCCGGCTATGAAGTGGTCAGTGTGGATGGCCGGAACACGCCGTCCTGGCATGCCATCAATATGGCGCTGCTGGCGCCACTGGGTGAAACTGCCACGGTTGTGGTCGGTACCAGATCTTTTGATGAGCAAAGCGCTGATACCCGTTATTCCGATGTTCATCTCAATAACTGGCTTGCCGGTAAAGAAAATCCCGATCCTCTGAGATCTTTGGGGGTGCTGCCATGGCGTCCGGAAGTGCCTGCTGCTATTGGGCAGGTTTTGGAAGGTGGCGCTGCTGAAAAAGCCGGGTTGATTGGCGGGGATGTTATCTTGTTCGCGAACGGACAACCCATTTCCAACTGGCAGAGCTGGGTCGATATGGTCCGTGAAAATCCGGGCACAGCGATGCAGGTGGAAATTGATAGAGACGGCAGTAGTCGTTCATTAACGCTGGTGCCGGGCGAGAAAACGTTAGCCGATGGCCAGAAAATTGGGTACATTGGTGCCGGTGCAAAACCCTTCGAATGGCCGGCTGATCGTCTGCGTGACATCAGCTATGGTCCAGTCATGGCTTTAGGGGTTGCGTTGCAGGACACCTGGTCGTTGACAACACTGACGCTGGACTCCATTCGCAAGATGGTTATTGGGCTGGTGTCAGTTGAACATCTCAGTGGCCCCATTACCATAGCGAAGGTGGCCGGTGCCTCGTTTAAATCCGGTCTTGAAAGTTTTCTGAACTTCCTTGCTATGCTGAGTATTAGTTTAGGTGTTTTGAACCTGTTGCCCATCCCTGTGCTGGACGGGGGGCACTTGCTGTATTATCTGGTGGAGTTGGTGAAAGGCCGGCCGGTGCCAGAGAAGATACAGATGATCGGGGTACGTATTGGCATGACGTTGATTCTCGGACTCATGTTTGTCGCCCTGTATAATGATTTGAGCCGACTGTAACCGAAGGGGGAGTCCCGGTGCGGTATCAGTTTATCTTTTGGCTTTACGACCAATTTCTGGAAGAACGGATTCCATGAATCGATTATTGCTGCCTTTTGTTGCCGGTGCGCTCGTGGCCGGACAGGCGAATGCCTTTGTCATCAATGACATCCGCCTGGACGGGTTGCAGCGTATTTCAGCGGGAACGGTGTTCAATGCATTGCCTGTGGCTATTGGTGATGATGTTGATAACCCGGAACTGGCTGACGCTGCACGTGCTCTGTTTAAAACCGGATACTTTCAGGATATCCAGATGGGGCGTGACGGCAACGTGCTGGTCGTCACAGTGGTGGAACGACCCTCCATCAGTGAGATCAAGATTGAAGGCAACAAGGCCATCAAGACCGAAGACCTGAAAAAAGGTCTGAAACAGGCCGGTCTGGCGGATGGCGAGATTTTCCAGCAAGCCACGCTGGAAGCGATTCGGATGGAGCTGGAGCGACAGTACGTAGCCCAGGGACGCTACGGTGCCAGTATCAAGGCCAATGTTGAGCCTCAGCCGCGAAACCGGGTCGCCATTACCATTGATATTAAGGAAGGCAAGGTTTCCACCATCAAGCATGTCAACATTGTTGGCAACAAGGTGTTTAACAGCGAAGAGCTGTTGGAACTGTTTGAGCTGAAGCCTTCAGGCTGGCTCTCCTTCTACTCTAACGATGACAAGTATTCCCGCGAAAAGCTCTCGGGCGACCTTGAGCGCTTACGCTCCTGGTACCTGGATCGCGGTTATATCAATTTCAATATCAATTCGACCCAGGTTTCCATTACGCCAGACAAGGAAAGTGTCTACATCACGGTGAATGTGGATGAGGGCCAGAAATACAGTGTGAAGGATGTCAAACTGGCCGGTGATCTGGTGGTGCCGGAAGAGCAGGTCAAGGCGCTGTTGCTGGTGAAGGATGGGCAGACATTCTCCCGTAAGCGGATCACAACGACAGAAGATCTGATTACCCGTCGTCTGGGCAGCGAAGGTTACGCCTTCGCCAACGTGACAGGGATTCCGCAAACCAACGAAGAAGATCATACCGTTGATATCACCTTCTTTGTTGAGCCGGGTCGTCGTACCTATGTGCGCCGTATTAACTTCCAGGGCAATACCAAGACAGAAGATGAAGTGCTGCGTCGTGAAATGCGTCAGATGGAAGGTGCAGCGGCGTCCACTTACAAGATTGAGCAGTCTAAGGTTCGTTTGAATCGACTGGGTTATTTCAAAGAAGTCACCAGTGAAACTACACCGGTTCCTGGTACCAGTGATCAGGTAGACGTCAACTATACCGTTGAAGAGCAGCCTTCCGGTGCGATAACCGCCAGTATTGGTTTCTCTCAGGGTGATGGCTTGATTCTGGGTGGTTCTATCAGCCAGAGCAACTTCCTGGGTACTGGTAACCGTGTCTCACTGTCGGCCAATACCAGCAAATACCGTAAGCTCTATAGCTTCGGTTTCACCGATCCCTTCTACACCGTCGATGGTGTGAGTCGTGGTTACAACGTCTACTACAGTGAGACGGACTACGATGAAACGGATGTCACCAACTATAACGTTGATACCATGGGTGCGGATATGACCTTTGGTTATCCGATATCCGAAACCTCCAGTCTCAACTTTGGTGTGGGAATCGAAAGCTCCACGATCAAGGAAGGGAATGATCCGGCGTGGATTGTTTCCGACTTCCTGAAGAAGGAAGGTGATAAATTCACGAACTTCAAGGGTACGATTGGCTGGTCCGAATCTACCTTGAACCACGGTTTATTGCCGACTAAGGGTTACTCTCAGGGCGTTTCCATGGAAGTTGCGCTGCCGGGCAGCGATCTTCACTTCTACAAGCTGCATTATCGTGGCCAGTATTTCTTCCCGCTGGCGTCCGAGTATTCCGTACGTTTCCATACTCGTCTGGGTTATGGCGGCGCGTATGGTTCTACCAGCAAACTGCCGTTCTATGAGAACTTCTATGGTGGTGGATTCGGCTCGATTCGCGGCTATAAGGATAATACGCTGGGCCCTCGGGCTCTACAGCAGTCGGATGGTGACTACGATCCTATCGGTGGTAATGTCATGGTGGAAGGTGGTGTTGAGCTGCTGTTCCCGCTGCCGTTTGTTAAGGATCAGCGCTCTATGCGTACCGTTCTGTTCCTGGATGCTGGTAATGTCTTTGATACTGATTGCAGTAATGCGAAAGATAACACTACAGGTCAGGATCAGGTCAAAATGTGTTCCAAGCCAGCCTTTGGCGACCTGCGCTACAGCGCCGGTGTCGGTCTGACCTGGATCACTCCGCTGGGGCCGCTGACATTCAGCCTGGCGAAAGCGCTGAATAATAAGGACGATGATGAAACACAGGTCTTCCAGTTCTCCCTGGGGGCGCCGTTCTAATCGTGCTCTGAAGTGGGCTGATGTTTCATCAGTTCCTGATGACTTTTTCGAGGCAAGGCAGTAGCCTTGCCTTTTGCTTGTTGTTTCACCCCGCTTGCTGAAGTACTGAGGTTGTCTGTCGGCAGGGATGAATCTATCGAACCAGGTAATAACAGGAGTTTCAATGTTGCGCAGTATCAAATTTGCCCTGCTGGCCATGATTCTGGTTGCCCCATTGTCGCAGGCGGCAGCGCCTAACCGTGTAGCGGTGGTCAATTCCCAGATGGCACTGCTGGAATCTGCCGCGGCCAAACAGTATGCGAAGGAGTCAGAGCAGCAGTTTGGTGAGCAGATCAAGAAGTTGAAAGGGCTGGAAACGCAATACCAGACGTTGATGGGTAAGCTGGAAAAGGACGGCCCAACCATGAGTGAGGCTGAGCGTACCAAGCTGCAACTGGAAATGCGCCGTAAGAAGGAAGACTGGGAATACCAAGCGCGTCAGCTCCAGGCAGAAAAGAATGAAGCGGATCAGAGAGAGCTGGCGAAACTGCAGCCCCAGCTGGAAGAAGCCATTCAGGCCGTTGCCAAAAGCGAAGGGTATGATGTTGTCATTGATCGTCGCGTAGCCCACTTTGTTAAGCCGGAAAATGATGTGACCCGTAAGGTCATCGACAAGTTGAACCGGCTGACCGCCAAACAGAAGTAAGCAGACGGAAAGTAGTACTCCCTGTGATGAAAGCCGAAAAACATTTCACTCTGGCCGAACTGGCGGAATTTCTCTGTGCGGATGTTCAGGGTGATAGCACCATAGTAATCCACCGACTCGCAACGCTTCAGGAAGCGGGCAAGGGTGCGCTCACTTTTCTGTCTAACCCGGCCTATGAGAAGTTTCTGTCGGATACAGAAGCTTCTGCAGTAATTCTGAGTCCGGAAATGGCAGAGAAGTATGAAGGGAATGCACTGGTTGTTAAGAATCCCTATCTGGGATATGCCCGTGTCTCCCGTCTGTTTGAACCTGAGCCGGTTGAATACACCGTTCACCCTACCGCTTGGGTTGATGAAACGGCAGTAGTCAGCCCTGATGCGAGTATTGGACCGCAGGTGACGATTGAGGCAGGGGCTTCTATTGCTGCCGGTGCCAGGATTGGCGCTGGTTCTGTCATCGGTCGTAACAGTATTATCGGGAAGGATACGGTTCTAAATCCTAACGTTACCATTTGTCACGGTGTTGTCGTGGGTGACCGCTGTATACTGCACAGCGGTGCCGTGCTGGGCTCAGATGGCTTTGGGTTTGCCCATGATGGGCAGGGATGGGTCAAGATTGCGCAGCTGGGTGGTGTTGTCGTCGGCGATGATGTTGAAATTGGCGCTAACTCAGCCATTGATCGTGGTGCACTTGCGGATACGGTGATTGGCCAGGGCGTGATTATCGATAACCATGTGCATGTTGCCCACAATGTGGTCATTGGGGATAAGACAGCAATTGCGGGTTGTACCGGTATATCCGGTAGCACCAAAATCGGTCGCAACTGCATCATTGCAGGCGGCTGTGGCATTGCTGGTCATCTGGAAATTGCCGATGGTGTACATCTGGCGGGAATGGCGATGGTCACCAAATCCATCCTGAAGCCCGGGCAGTATTCCTCTGGCTCTGTTGGCTGTATGCCAGTGCGTGAGTGGCGCAAGAATACTGTGCGCTTCCGTCAGCTGGATGATATGGCCAGACGTCTCAAGGAGCTTGAGAAAAAGCTGGATTGAGAGGTATGAAGCCCGATGCGTGATAACGTATCGGGTTGTCTCCCGGTTCCTTCCCTGATCGGCATCCGTTGCTGGCTGCACGCCAAATGTTCTGCACGGTGATTATCTGCTTCTTCGGAGAAATGGTTCGCACATGATGCGTATAGACGAGATCAAGGCGCTCTTGCCCCAGCGTTATCCCTTTTTGCTGGTTGACAGGGTTGTCGACATTGACCTGGAAAAGAACACCATTGATTGCTACAAAAATGTGTCAGTCAATGAAGACTTTTTCAATGGTCACTTCCCCGGTCATCCCGTGATGCCCGGCGTATTGATTATTGAAGCAATGGCGCAGGCGGCTGGTCTTCTCGGTTTTACCATGGCGGGCAAGACCGGTGGTGAAAACTCGGTCTATTACTTCGCCGCTGCGGATAAAGTGCGTTTCCGTCAGCCTGTTGTACCCGGTGACCGGTTGCAACTGGTCGCCGAATACCTGGGATGCAAAAGAGATATCTGGAAATTTTCCTGTAAAGCACTGGTTGATGGTAAAATAGCGAGTTCTGCTGTTATTACCTGTGCGAAAAAGGATATCTGAACTTGATCGACTCCCGTGCAATTATTCACCCGTCCGCGCAGCTGGACCGTGATGTTGAAGTAGGGCCGTTCACTGTTATCGGTCCTGATGTTGAAATCGGGGCTGGTACAAAGATTCACTCTCATGCAGTGATCAAGGGCCCGACACGCATCGGCAAAAACAATACGATTTTCCAGTTCGCGTCTGTCGGCGAGGATTGCCAGGACAAGAAATATGCCGGTGAACCCACCCGGCTTGAAATTGGCGATAACAATGTTATCCGTGAAGGTTGCACCATTCACCGTGGTACGGTTCAGGATCAGAGTCTGACCCGGATTGGCAGTAACAATCTGTTGATGGCCTATGTGCATGTCGCTCACGACTGCATGGTGGGTGATAACTGTATCTTTGCCAACAATACGGCCATTGCCGGTCATGTGATTGTCGGTGATGGTGTCATTCTCGGTGGCCTGACCACCGTGCACCAGTTCTGCCAGATTGGCGCCTACAGCATGAGTGCAGCTCACAGTGCCATTTTCAAGGATGTTCCTGCCTTTATCATGGTCAGTGGTAACCCGGCTGAAGCCCATGGCATGAACTTTGAGGGCATGCGTCGTCGTGGCTGGAGCGATGAGGTTATCCGCAGCCTGCGTCAGGCTTACAAGGTGATTTACCGTCAGGGGCTGAAAACTTCCCAGGCGGTTGAGGTCCTTCAGGGCATGGCCGCAGAAACCAGCCAGATGCAACTGCTGGTAGAATCGCTGCAGTCATCCACCCGTGGGATTACCCGATAAGGTCATCGGATCTGCAGGGATATTCTGGATGACAAAACCCCTTACCATTGCCATTGTTGCCGGTGAAGCCTCCGGCGATATTCTGGGTGCCGGCCTGGTCCGAGCCCTGAAGCAGCGTTTGCCGGATGCCCGGTTTGTTGGCATCGGCGGTCCCGATATGCTGGCGGAAGGCTTTGAAAGCCTGTTTCCCATGGAGCGTCTGTCGGTCATGGGGCTGGTAGAAGTGCTGGGTCGCCTCAAGGAGCTGCTTCATATCCGCAAAACGCTGGTGGAGTATTTCTGTGCCGAGAAGCCGGATGTATTCATCGGTATTGATGCGCCTGATTTTAATCTCCCGCTTGAGCAGAGGCTGCATGATGCCGGTATAGCAACGGTTCACTATGTAAGCCCTTCAGTTTGGGCCTGGCGGCAAAAGCGCGTACTGAATATTAAACAGTCGACGGATCATATGCTCACATTGTTGCCATTTGAGGCACGCTTTTATGAAGAGCATGCGATTCCGGTCACCTTTGTCGGGCATCCGTTAGCTGACAAGATACCGCTGGATATTGACGTGGCCGGTGCTCGTGAAGCATTGAGTTATAACGTCAAAGATCGGGTAGTTGCCTTGATGCCTGGCAGTCGAGGCGGTGAAGTCAAACGTCTTGGACCGCTGTTTCTGGATGCTGCGCGGCTGATGCTGCAACAGCAACCAGAGTTAAAGTTTGTCATACCCTGTGCCAATGCCCAGCGTCGTGAGCAGCTTGAGCAGTACCTGGCTGATGAACCTGAAATGCCGGTGAAATTGCTGGATGGGCATTCGCATCAGGCAATGGCCGCCGCCGATGCAATTCTCATTGCATCCGGTACAGCCACGTTGGAAGCCATGCTGCACAAGAAGCCAATGGTCGTCAGCTACCGTGTGGCCTGGCTGACCTACCAGATATTACGGCGGATGGTGAAATCCGAATGGGTTTCTCTGCCCAATCTGCTGGCTGGGAAAGCGCTGGTGCCTGAAATCCTTCAGGATGAAGCGACGCCGGAACGTCTTGCCCAGGAAACGCTGGATGCCATGGAAAACAATGCGCGTCATCGTGAACAGGCTGACCAATACATGGCGATGCACCAAACGCTTCGACGAAATGCCAGCGAGCAGGCGGCAGAGGCCGTCATGGGCTTATTAAAGAAACAGGGAGGCATTGCCTGTGCAGCAGAGTGAACTGTCTTTTTTTGTTTCCGATGATGAAGCCGTTGTGGCAGGTGTGGATGAGGTTGGCCGTGGTCCCTTGTGCGGCCCTGTCGTGACGGCGGCGGTGATTCTGGATCCGTCACGTCCCATAGAGGGCTTAAACGATTCCAAGAAGCTCTCGGAAAGTCGCCGTGAAGCGCTGTTTGATATTATCAAAGAGCGGGCGTTAGCCTGGTCGCTGGGGCGTGCCGAGGTCGATGAGATTGACCAGTTAAACATCCTTCATGCCACTATGCTGGCCATGCAGCGGGCTGTTGCAGGGTTGTCTGTGAAGCCATCGCTTGCGCTTATAGACGGCAATCGTTGTCCGAAACTGCCGTGCGCTGCGGAGTCTGTTGTCAAAGGCGATAGTCGAGTGCCGGAGATTGCCGCCGCATCCATTCTGGCCAAGGTGACTCGCGACAGGGAAATGCTGGAGATGGATCAACAGTATCCAGGCTATGGTATTGCCAAGCACAAAGGCTATCCGACGAAAGAGCACCTTGCAGCTTTGGCGAAACTGGGTGCGACGCCACATCACCGTCGCTCCTTTAAACCGGTGCGTGAGATGGTGGAAAATCTGCCAGCGTGATGCTTCCTTTCATCAGCCGACGGCGGTGTTATTCACCCCGGTCGGCTGATAGACTAACCTGATTCTGTTCTTCATCCCCCGGGCCTGTGCTTCATGACAACCCAGTTTGTTCATCTTCGTCTGCATTCTGAATTCTCTCTGGTTGACGGTCTTATCCGGATTAAATCCCTGATTGGCGCCGTCGCTGATCGGGGCATGGCGGCTGTAGCGGTGACGGATCAGTCCAACATGTGCTCGCTGGTGCGCTTTTACCAGTCAGCCCAAGGCACTGGTATAAAGCCGATTTGTGGCTGTGATGTCTGGCTGGAAAACAGTGATCCGACGGAGCCGCCAACCCACCTGATCCTGTTATGTATGAACGAGCAGGGTTACCGCAACCTGATGGAGCTTGTGGCGCTGAGTTTCCAGACCAACCAGCATCAGGGTAAAGCCCTGGTTAAGCGACAGTGGGTTTTGGAAAAGTCAGAGGGGTTGATAGCGCTTTCAGGTGGGAGTCAGGGCGAAATCGGGCAGAAGCTGCTGGCCGGGCACCCGGATGAAGCGGAGCAGTTATTGAAAGATTGGCAGGCAGCGTTTGGTGATCGTTTCTACCTGGAGCTGCAGCGTACTGGTCGTCCGGGCGATGAATCCTACCTGCATGCGGCGGTTGAACTGGCGGCGCGTTGCCAGTGTGGGGTTGTGGCCACCAATGACGTGATGTTCATGGATCGTGATGATTTCGACGCCCATGAAGCCCGGTTCTGTATTGGTGAGAGTCGGGTGCTGGATGATCCCAGGCGTCCCCGTCCTTATAGCGAAGAGCAGTACTTCAAAACCCCTGAAGAGATGATTGAACTCTTCTCGGATATTCCTGAAGCCATCGCCAATACGGTGGAAATTGCCAAGCGATGCAGCGTCCATGTTCCTCTGGGGACTTACCATCTTCCGGAATACCCCATTCCGGAAGGTAAAACCATGGACGAATTTTTCCGGGAGTTTTCCGCCCAGGGGTTGGAAGAACGTCTGGAAATCATTCTGGACAAGAATGATCCCGAATATGAGTCTAAACGGCAGGCTTACTACGATCGCCTGAACTTTGAGCTGGATATTATCCTGCAGATGGGATTCCCCGGCTATTTCCTGATCGTTATGGACTTTATCCAGTGGTCCAAGAATAACGGTATTCCGGTAGGGCCCGGGCGGGGTTCCGGTGCTGGTTCGCTGGTGGCTTATGCCCAGAAAATCACCGATCTTGATCCGCTGGAATACGACCTGCTGTTCGAACGATTCCTGAATCCGGAACGGGTTTCCATGCCTGACTTTGACGTCGACTTCTGCATGGATAACCGGGATAAGGTGATTGATTATGTGTCGCGCACTTACGGTCGTGATGCGGTCTCCCAGATCATTACCTTCGGTACCATGGCGGCCAAGGCGGTGGTCAAGGATGTGGCCCGGGTGCAGGGCAAGTCCTATGGTATGGCGGATCGTCTGTCCAAGCTGATTCCTTTTGAAGTCGGCATGACGCTGAAAAAAGCGTATGACCAGGAAGAAGGGTTGCGGGAATTCCTTGAGCATGACGAGGATGCCCAGGAAGTCTGGGAGATGGCCCTCAAGCTCGAAGGTATTACCCGAAATGTGGGTAAACACGCCGGTGGTGTTGTTATTGCGCCAACCAAACTGACCGATTTTTCCCCGCTGTATTGCGATGAGAGTGGCCATGGCCTGGTCACCCAGTATGACAAGAATGACGTTGAAACGGCCGGTCTGGTCAAGTTCGACTTTTTGGGTTTGCGGACACTGACGATTGTTGACTGGGCGCTGAAAATGATCAATCCGCGTCTGGAAAAACTGGGGCAGCCACCCGTCGATATCATGCAGATCGACCTGGAAGACAGCGCCTCCTATACCCTGCTGAAGAAGGCCGAGACGACAGCGGTCTTCCAGTTAGAATCCCGGGGGATGAAAGACCTTATCAAGCGTCTCCAGCCTGACTGTTTTGAAGATATCATCGCATTGGTGGCACTGTTCCGTCCGGGACCGTTGCAGTCGGGCATGGTGGATAACTTCATCAACCGTAAGCACGGTCGGGAAGAGTTGTCTTACCCTGATGCCCAGTATCAACACGAATGGCTCAAGCCTATCCTGCAACCGACCTACGGCATTATCCTCTACCAGGAGCAGGTCATGCAGATCGCCCAGGAGCTGGCGGGGTATACCCTCGGTGGTGCGGATATGCTGCGTCGGGCGATGGGTAAGAAAAAACCGGAGGAGATGGCCAAACAGCGCTCTGTCTTTGAAGAGGGCGCCAAGGGCAAGGGTGTGGATCCCGAGTTGGCCATGAAAATCTTCGACCTGGTGGAAAAGTTTGCCGGGTATGGTTTCAACAAGTCTCACTCTGCCGCTTATGCCCTGGTGTCTTACCAGACGCTCTGGTTGAAAACCCATTATCCTGCCGAGTTTATGGCGGCAGTAATGTCGTCGGACATGCAGAACACCGACAAGGTGGTTACCTTCATTGAAGAATGCCGGAATATGGGACTGAATGTCCTGCCGCCGGACGTTAACAGTGGTAGCTACATGTTTGGTGTTAACGACGATGGCCATATTGTTTATGGGCTAGGAGCAATCAAAGGTGTTGGCGAGGGTCCGATTGCGGCGATCGTGGAAGCGAGAAAGCAAGGTGGGCCTTTCAAGGATATTTTTGATTTCTGCCAGCGTATCGATAGCAAGAAGGTGAACAAGCGTTGTCTTGAGGCGTTAATCCGTTCCGGTGCACTGGATATGCAGGGCCCGTATCCCGGGAAGAAGAAGCTTAACCTCAATCGGGCGGTGCTGGATGCGAGCATGGAAGAGGCCGTCAAGGCTGCTGAACAGTCGGCTCGAAGTCTCGACAGTGGTCTCGGTGACTTGTTCGGTGGACTGGTGCCGGAAGAAGATACGGATGCTTATGCCAACTATGGTCGCGTCAGGGAGTGGGCCGACAAGGAGCGCCTGCGTGGTGAAAAGGATACCCTGGGCTTATACCTGACGGGTCATCCGATAGATGAGTATGAGAAAGAAATACGACACTTTGTCCGTAACCGGGTGGTGGATCTTCAACCCGGCAGGGATAAGGTGAATATTGCCGGTCTGATTGTTGCCCTGCGTGTCATGAAGAACAAGCGGGGCGACAAGATGGGCTTCATTACCCTGGATGATCGCAGTGGCCGGATTGAGGTCTCGGTCTTTGCTGATACCTTTAACAAATTCCAGCACTTGCTGACCAAGGATACGCTCATTGTCGTTGAAGCGGAGGTCAGTTTTGATGATTACTCGGGGGCCTTGAAAGCTGTCGCGAGAAACGTACTCAGTCTGGTGGATGCCCGATCGCATTATGCCAATGAACTGGAGATCGTGCTGGATTACGCCAGCTGCACCAGCGGTTTTGAGCGGCGTCTCCAGCAGCTGTTTAGTGATCATTCAGGTAAGACACCTGTCAGTGTTCAGTATGAAGGCGCTGATGCCCGGGCTCGGGTGCGTCTGGGTGATCAGTGGCAGGTGAGCCCCAGTGATGAGCTGGTTCAAATGCTGAAAGATCACTTTGGCAAGAATCAGGTCAACGTGCTGTATAACTGACAGGATTCCGGGCAATGGCTGAACCATGCCCGGTCTTGTATCAGCCTTCCTGTTGATTCAGAAGAATATCCAAATGCTGGTCGGCGGTTTTCTGAAAGCTGGTGCCGGGGAATTCCCGGGAAACCTTACGGAATGCCGCCAGTGTCTGTTCACGCTTGTCTGCATTCTGGGGCTGGCTGTTGTATATCAGTGCGATTTGGAGCAGGGCGTCAGCTCTGAGCGATGTTGGCATCCCCCGCTCCCGGTAGACAAGGGTATACAGTTCAATGACTTCATTGGTCCTGTTTTTGACCACGGCCCGCTTTGACAGAGAATTCATGGCTTGATCCAGCTTCGCGTAGCGTGGATCCGGTACCCGTTTGATTTGCTCCCAATCCGCCAGTTTTTCGTCAGGTGTGAATTTCACTGGATTATCGATGAGATTTTCCACTTCAATGATTTTCGGTCGCGCATAATCAGCGGCCCGGGTTTCCGGAAATTCGTTCACAATGCGGTAGAGGTAATTCAGGGAGAGTGGGTAGTTACGTTCCCGGTTATAGCTGCTTTTGTAAATGAGGGCGATCTGATAAAGGGCGATGGCTTTTATTTGATTGCTGAAACCAATATGAGTGTACCCATTGAGATAGGTTTTCTCCGCAGCCGCTGACTGGCCATTGATAATGGCGTCGACCGAATAGGTAAACAAGTCACCTTCTTCGTCGATGATCGCCTGGGCAACTTTTAATCGCTGGTCTTCGTGGCGCGCCAGTTCCCGGGTGCCGACATTGGCGACAAAAAGCGGTGTGCTGGGGGCGCATCCGGGCAAGCTGGTTACGGTGAGCAGAATTAAAATGAGACCTGACAGGTTTCTCCCGTGACGCATTTTCGACACTCCATGAACCATTGTCTTATTGTTGTTGTGTGGTTAACCGCGTCGAAAGCATACCATGAAACACGTAGCGGTAAATCATGCCGCAGGGGGATGACAAAAAAACGACACTGCGTTTATAGCCTTAATGAATGGGTTCTCTTTTATAGCCATTCCTGATTGCTTGTCAGTTAAAGGAATTAAGTGGTCTGGCATCTAGTAAAAAGCGGTTTAAATGTCTAGTGGTGGCAGGGCTACTCTTTCTATGACGGCAATGGTTTTTACCCGTGTTTTTTAAAGGTAATGAATCAGGCTGTTAACCGGTCTGACCGGTTGGTAAGAACGTCATGCTGCAGTCGATACTCTTTTCTTGTTTGAGCTACCGGGGGGTAGTGGGGGATGAGAACAGGGATCACAGAAAACCTCGATGCGCAGTGATGTCATTGAGGTGCAGTATTCTGCTGGCTCTTGATGGAAGTACAGGCATGGCAAGGAAGGCTATCAGTGAGAATAGTCACCGGATATGCAATGAGCGTCTAGCCGAGTATCTGGTGGTGTATAACCGCTGTAATGACATGCAGATCGGGTATATCGGCAATATCAGCCGTAATGGCCTGATGCTGATTACGCCCTGGATGATGGAGTTGGGTGGCGTGTATTCGATGCGCATTCAGCTGCCGGAACCGCTGGGAGGGTATACGGTCATCGATTTTGATGCCCGTTGCCAGTGGTGTCACAGGGATATCACTCCGGATTGTTATGATTCCGGTTACACGATCATTGAGCGTAGTGAAGGCTTTGAGCAGTTGGTCAAGGCGTTGCAGTTCTACTTCTCCTTTCAGACCTGATGCAAGTCGTCTCGCATCAGGTTTTTTTAATCCTTTCTGAAAGCCACTAACGACTGGCCTCATCAGCTGTTACTCTGTATGCAGTTCTGAATCGAATGGATCATGTCAGTGACGCAGACCTTTTATTTCTACGACTACGAAACTTTTGGAACGGATCCAGCGCGCGACTGGCCTGCCCAGTTTGCCGGTATTCGCACGGATGCTGATTTCAATGAAATCGGTGAGCCGCTGGAATTGTTTGCCCGTCTGCCGGATGACCAGCTACCTAATCCGGAAGCCTGTCTGGTCACGGGGCTGACCCCTCAGAGGGTTAATGAGCGGGGTATTTGTGAAGCCGACTTTATTGCCCGTATCAACCAGGAGTTCAGTCAGCCAAATACCTGTGTGCTGGGGTATAACACACTGCGTTTTGATGATGAGGTGACACGCTATAGCCTGTACCGTAATTTCATGGATCCCTATGCGCGGGAGTGGCAGAACGGTTGCAGCCGCTGGGATCTGATTGATGTGGTCAGATTGTGTGCGGCCTTGCGCCCGGACGGCGTCCAGTGGCCAAGACGTGAAGATGGTGCCGTCAGTTTTCGGCTTGAGGAGCTGACGGTAGCCAATGGAATCAGTCATGCGGATGCCCATGATGCAGTGTCCGATGTGCGGGCGACAATCGCCATGGCGCGTCTGCTGCGGGAGAAGCAGGAAAAACTGTTTAATTACGCGCTGTTTAATCGTCAGAAATTCCAGGTAGCAAAACTGCTGGATATTCATGCACGGAAACCGGTTGTTCATATTTCCGGGCGCTATTCATCAGCACGACATTGTCTGGGTATTGTTGTGCCGATTGCTGCCCATCCGACCAACAAGAATGGTATCGTTGTTTATGATTTGAGTGTTGATCCGGCGCCTTTCATGGAATTGACCGTTGACGAAATCATGCATCGTCTCTATACGTCGACAGATCAACTGGATGAAGAAGGGCTCACTCGTATCCCTTTGAAAACAGTGCACCTTAACAAGGCGCCGGTCGTTGTTCCATGGAATGTATTGCGTGATGAAGACAAGCCGCGTCTCTCTATTGATCAGGCTGGCTGTGAGTTGCATCATCAGCGGCTGTTTTCAGATCAAAGCCGGTTTAATGCCTTTGTGACAAAGGTGGGTCAGGTATTATCCGGGCATTCGTTTGAGCCGCATACTGATCCGGATCATATGCTCTATAGTGGTGGATTCTTTAGTCCGGCTGACCGTGAACGGATTCAGCAGGTACGGATGACGCCGCCGGATCAGTTAGGTGCATTGAGGTTATCTTTTTCTGATGCGCGGCTGGATGACATGCTGTTTCGTTACCGTGCCCGGAATTGGCCTGAGACATTGGTTGATGATGAAGCATCCGAGTGGCAGGCATTCCGCCGTCAGCGATTGTTGGATAGCAAAGGTGGTGGGAGTCTCACGCTTGAAGCGTTCTATGCGCGAATTGATGCGTTGATGGCTGACGTTGGAGAGGCGAAAAAAGCAGTACTTTCCGAACTGAAAACCTATGCTGATCAGCTTCAGTCCGGACTTTAGTTCGGCGTACGACGCAATTATTCTGTGTAAGAGCCGTCAGCGACAAGCATGTTGAAATGCTCAACCAGTCGACCCGAATACACCGGCTTCTCAATGTAATCCAGGGCGCCTGCACGAATGGATTCCACGGCGCTAGTGACATTGCTGTGTTCACCGAGCACGATCACAGGCAGTGAAGGCTCCCGTTGCTGAATCTCGGCCAGCAGATCCGTCACGGGCATATCACTCACCTGGTAGGCGGTAATCAGGAAGGCCGGTTGATTTTCATCCAGCTGCGCAATCAGTTGTTGTGCACAGGTGAAATGTTGCATCTGGAGCTGTCGAGATGAGCACAGACTGTTCACTGTATCCCTGACAGCGGTGTCTTCATCCAGAAGGTAAACAGTGTTCCGTTTCGCATTACGCATAGCTGACCCTGTCTTATCAGATACAGAGGCCGCCTTCGTCCATCAGGCATCTTATGCAGGTATGGAGCGATCGGGGGCAGCCAGGTGGTTCTTGATCTCGTTGGCTGTACGCTGGTTCAGTTGATCTGTACCAGCCTGATAATCATAGGATTGAGGTGTCAGGGCAGCCATTGTTGCTTTTACCCAGCCCCCTGTGAGTAACACCTACGGTTGCGTGTACAGGCGACGGGTTATGTGGTAGTGGCTGAGATATACGACAGTAAACAGGTTATTTTTATCGGATGAATAGGCTTATGGCGAACACCGGTTTCGTTGTCGGGTATGGAAATAGTGCGTTAACAACAACGGGGCATCAATATCATTGATGCCCCGTTGTTGATTATTCAATGCAGTGACGGATCACTTGAATTTGAATTCATCCTTGAGGTGTTCTTTCACCTGCATCACCTGACGTACCAGGTGGGCGAGAGATTTGGTACCCATCTTTTCCATCACACGGGAGCGGTGGATTTCGACAGTACGCTGGCTCAGGTTGATGTCAGCGGCAATGACCTTGTTGGCCTTGCCTTCGACAACGTGGTGCAGTACTTCACGCTCTCTTTCTGTCAGGGTAGACAGACGACGCAGAATTTCCTTGTGCTCCAGCAGTTCGGCGCGCTGCTGGGCATCCAGTTTCAGGGCGTCGTTGATATAGTCGAGCAGCTCCTGGTCGCGGAAAGGCTTCTGGATGAAGTTCATCGCGCCATCCTTGATTGCCTGTACTGCCATCGGTACATCGCCGTGACCGGTGATGAAGATGATCGGCAGGATGCAGTGCATGTCGTTCAGCTTGCTCTGCAGCTCCAGTCCGCTCATACCCGGCATGCGGATATCCAGAACGATACAGCCGGGATGGTTTTCATCGTAGGCTTCCAGAAACTCGGCCGGTGAGGCAAAAACCTGGACTTTCTGGCCAACGGAATTCATCAGCATCTTGAGCGAATCCCGAACCGCTTCATCATCGTCAATGATAAATACTGTGGGCTCTTGTTGTTGCTGTTGCATGATTACTCCACTATTGCTAACAGGCTTGAATGATATATCGAATAACTTGCAGGGAGCGTGACTTTGTTCAGCATGCACGTTGTAACATCTTCGTGATACCGATAAACCAGACTGAAGCTTGCAGGCAACGTCCTGAGTGGAATTTCACGTCACCAGTAACTACATAATGATGTCAGTGGGAGAATGAATGCGGCTGAGTAATGGCTTGCATTGCCCTGTGACAGGTCCATGCTTCTCTGCGGAAGTGTAGCGTACAGCGAAGGGTGCACATCGCAACCACCTTGATCCCGGAAACACTATGTATAGCTACTTATAGTCCCTACCTATCGAATCGGCAAACAGACACGCCCTCCGGCGAACTGTTGGCAAAACGTGTTTTCATTACCAAGCCAGTGTCGCTGCAATGCTTTGATGATTCGCCGGGAATCAAAAGCTCCTGCCGGTCAACTGGTCAATTAGTATAGCTGTACATCCTATGGATATCAGCAGTGTGATACACAGCGTAATGATTTCACTCTGAGTCAGCCTGTTACGCATTGATATATCCCTTGCAGGTAATATTTTGCGGTAGAACACGCCAAAACTGTCCTGATTCCACTAACCGGCTAGGTTATTGCCTTGGGTCAATTTGAATTAGTCGTATAAGTACCTGAGCTTGTGCGGGTAGTGCTTATTTCGTTGTTGTGCTGGTGATCACTGGGACATGAGTTAGATACGATTCATGGGAGCGTGGAGTATTGTTTTTCCTGTGAAATGTGTGAAATACTGCGCAGTCAAACAATAAAAACAAAAAGCTGAAGGGCTAGATCATGCGATACTCCTGTTCTGCCGTCCTGTTTTTTTTCCTGTTATTTTCCACCAGTCTGAGTGCCGTTCCCCTGTCTGTTGCTCAGAAAGAGCAGGTCTACCGTGCACAGCTGGATATTTACCGTGCGGCAACTCACTTCCATCTCTATACCCTGTTGGAGGGAGACCGGCAAACAAAGGAACAGCTGGATACTGTCGTTAGTCAGTTGCAGGCTAATCCATTATTTGCGGATGAAGTCGAAGAGCAGGAAGCGTCATTCAGGCCTGTACTGTCCAGCTACATCACTTTGATCCAGTCCAATGAAATTGCTTCAGAGGGATATACGTCGGTCTATACCATCAATGATATGGAGTCTGCCCAGGCTGAACTTCTGGATATGCTGGAAACCCATGCTGCCGGTGAGGAAGCGCATCAGGCGCTCAATCTCGCGCTATTGAAAAGTGCAGTCCAGATGGAAAAGATTAGTACCCGTTATACTCGTCTGGCCGCACACTGGAATGGGCGAACGGGGATTTTGCCTTATCCGGAAGGCGATACCGTGGATGTCCACGCGCAGCGGTTGACTGAACAGCTGGATTCGTTGCTGAGCCGGAAAGACCTTCCTGCCGAGATGTCAGAAGCATTAGCGAAAGTAGAGAAAAAGTGGCGTTTCATTTCGCCGAAACTGATGGATTACCAGAATCAGACCGTACCTTATTTGGTGAGTCGATACAGTGAATCAATTGTTGGGCAGTTGATGAAGGCTGCGGGTGAGTAGAAAGACGTTTGTCGTGTTTATGAGAAAAAACCGGTTTCCATGGAAACCGGTTTTTTTGTGTTTAACGATTAGTTTGCTTTACGCAGTCTTGCGGTCATGTCGATGGGCGCGATCATGTTCTCAGGCTTGAGCAGCTCCATCAGTTCTTCGTGATCCATAAGCCCTTCTTCCAGAACCAGATCCACAACCCGCTTGCCGGTCAGCAGTGCAGTCTTGGCAATACGGGTGGAGTTCTCGTAGCCCAGGTAAGGGTTAAGAGCTGTCACAATGCCGATGCTGTTATCAATGTAGGCACGGCAGACATCAACGTTAGCCGTGATACCTTTAATGCACTTTTCGGACAGCATGGTCATGGCATTGGTCAGGTCCTGAATGGATTGCAGGATCTTGTAAACAATGACCGGTTCCATCACGTTCAGCTGCAGCTGACCCGCTTCGGCGGCCATGCTCACGGTCAGATCGTTACCGATGACGTGGAATGCCACCTGGTTGACCGCTTCCGGAATTACCGGGTTAACCTTGCCAGGCATGATGGAAGAACCTGGCTGCATTTCCGGCAGGTTGATTTCATTGAAACCACACTTGGGACCGGACGACAGCAGACGCAGGTCGTTGCAGATCTTGGACAGCTTGATCGCCAGACGCTTCAGCGCACCAGACAGGATGACAAAGGCACCCATGTCAGAGGTTGCTTCCACCAGGTCAGTGGCCAGGATCATCGGGTGACCACAGATGTCAGACAGGTGTTTGACGGCCAGCGGCGCATAACGGCTGTCGGCAGTGATGCCGGTGCCGATGGCGGTACCGCCCAGGTTAATTTCCTTGAGCAGATCGATCATGCTCTGGATGCGGTCGATATCTTCACCAATGGTAGTGGCAAAGGCGCGGAATTCCTGGCCCAGGGACATGGGGACGGCATCCTGCAGCTGGGTACGGCCCATTTTCAGGATATCCTTGAATTCTTCTGACTTGACGTCAAAGGCGGCTTTCAGCTGCTTGGCGGCCACCACCAGCTGCTTGTGCTTGAGCACCATGCTCAGGCGGACAGCGGTCGGGTAAACGTCGTTAGTCGACTGTGCCATGTTGACGTGGGTGTTCGGGTGCAGGTACTGGTATTCCGCCCGCTTGTGGCCCATCAGTTCCAGTGCACGGTTGGCGATTACCTCATTGGCATTCATGTTGGTGGAGGTGCCGGCGCCGCCCTGGATCATATCCACCGGGAAGTGCTCATGATGCTTGCCGTCGATGATTTCGTCACAGGCCATGCAGATGGCGTCCGCCTGCTCGTCGGAGAGCTGGCCGAGGTCGTGGTTGGCCATGGCGCAGGCTTTCTTGACCATGGCCAGTGCTTTGATCAGGTTGGGGTAATGGCTGATCGGCACGCCGGTGATGTTGAAGTTCTCCGTGGCGCGCTGGGTCTGCACGCCCCAGTAGGCTTCCAGGGGAACCTGCTTGTCGCCCAGCAGGTCGTGTTCAATACGGTATGCGCCGGAGAGGTGAATCTGTGTCATGCAATGGCTACCTGATGCCAGGACTGTGAGAAATCAGCGGTTATGCACTATGGACTCAGACATCGTTGAGGGCCGAGGAGTTCCAGTGACTGCCCATACCGCTTTATGAAAGGGCGATAGTCTCTGGTCGGGTGGGGTTTACCACAATAGGCAGAACTACCTATTGGGTGGTGCTGGGCCGGTTGTGTGTGGCGCTGTGTTTATGATTTATACGATGCACGTTGTCATTGGGAGCACAGGGATAGCGGTGTTTGGCTCACTGCTATAGTTAAAAAGTAAGTGATTTCAAGGCTCTGCTGTATTTTCGACGACGGATAGCGGGACAGCCACAGGACGGTCTGCATGCGGTTACAGGATGAAAAATGGACGATAAAGCCCTGGATGAAGCATTGAATCAGCTGGCCACACTGCACCAACAGTTAATGGCTGAGTTGCCGGAGGCGTATCTTGAAGCCATTGAGGCACTGCCGGCAGACCAGTTTACCCCCCAGGCGTTGTCTCAAGTAGCCAGTACTTTCTCAGCGGGCTTGGATGAAACGGCGCGGGAGAAGCTGGATGCATTGAACCAGTCGTTGGCAGAGCAGGGGGAAAGGTTGGTTTCGGCCCTGAAAACACTGGTCCAGGAACGATCTCCGAAGCGCTCCACCGGGCGTAATCGCAAGCGGTTTATCTGAGGATGGATACAATGGATGGTATTAATTCCCCCCGGCGAATCCCGTCCCAGACGCCCCTTCAGGAAAAGCCCCAATCTTCACAACAGGACCCCCAGACTGGCGGCACGGAAAAACCGGCCAGTAAATCCGCCTGGGCGAACACCGAAAGCTGGTTTGAGGCGACACTGGGGCGCAAAAAGGGGGGCGTTCGCCAGGCGGGGCAATTACTGGAAATCATCAAGAGTGCGACGCTGGTGGCTGGCAGCCTGACGGGAAAAGTGCCCGCTATTGCTGGAAAGTCACTGGAGGACATCGGTTCTGGCAGTGTGTCACCCGATACCCGTCCGGAGGCATTATTGCAATCAACGGCTGCCAAAACGGCGCTTGATACCCAACTGCCGCCACCAACGGCCAGGAAACCAGCAGCACCAACCACTGAGGCACTGGCTCAATTGCTGGATAATGCCGAAAAAACGCTGTCCACGCTCGATAAGAAAACAGCCACATTAACCAAGGTGGTGAAGCAGCTGCAGTCCGAGTATGACCGGCTGACAACCCCCAAGCCCCAGTGGCGGGATCCGTTTCAGGGACAACGTCTGGAAGCGGCAGACCGTTACCAGGCGGATTCTGTGGTCAAACCAAAACTGGAAAAAGCACAGCAATTGTTGGCAGACCATAACCGATCCGCCACGGCTGAAAAGAAAGCCACCATTCGCCAGATTCAGCGAGACCTCACTCATGGTATGGAGACCACAGCGCTGAATATCATTGCAGAGACATTCAGCCGGGAACTGGCAGGTAAATACAAGCAGGCCACCCTGAATGTCTGGAACCGGGTCAGTGATCTGCTCAATGGGCTGGGGGGGCAGGCCAACAAGCCGCTTGAGGCTGCCTTTGCCAACCTGTATGACAAGTATGAAGCACTGGATGAGGCGGGCATCACCAGCGATGAAAGCAGTGGTGTTGCCGATGAGGACGGTGATGCCCGAGGCTGGATGCACCAGACCCGTAAAGAGGTCTTCGGCGAAAAGGGGCCGACACACGAGGCGGTTCATCAGGGAATGATTGGCGACTGCTTCTTTCTCGGGCAACTGGCGGGGGTGGCCCAGGAAAACCCGGATTTGATTCGCTCCGGCATTCGTGAACGTACGCATCCAGTGACGGGTGATACCATTGCCAACCAGTTTGAAGTTCGCTTCTTTGAACAGGATAAAGCGGGCAGCGTGGTTGAGGTCTGGGTGCCGGTCGATGCGCTGAATATTCTGGATAAAAACGGTGAACCCATGTTTGCCGATACCCCGGACATGGATCGGGATGGCCGGGAAGAGATCTGGGTGCAGTTGTATGAGAAAGCCTATGCAGCGTACCGTTCCGATACCAAGGAACTGGTTGATGGTCTGCTGGAAATTGATCAGGGCGGTGGAGGCCATGAAGCGTACTTTTCCCTGACGGGGAAAACGGCGACGCCAAAGGATGTTACCCGACTGTCTGATGCTGAGTTGGTGGCAACACTGGCCAAGACGAACCCGGATCCTCCCCATGGCCAGCCGGTTATGATTGGCAGCAAGGGGCGCAGTGACCGGCAGGAAATTGCGCAGGGGATTCCCGGCAATCACGCCTTCCAGGTGCTTCAGGTGAGGATGGAGAAGGACAGTGGTGAGTATCAGGTCATGATCCGCAACCCCTGGGGGCATACGGAGCCCGGCCAACCGGCCAATCAGGGCGATGGCATCTTTGAAATCAGCCTGGATGAATTCCGCGAACACTTCTTTGTGGTGATTGACCCGGACAAGCCACTCCAGACCTGACCCGGTGTTTTATTGATCTGAATTAGGGAAATAAAGCCTTACTATTGATAGGGTTTAACCACATTGCGACTATTGAACTCGCTAAAAGGAATACCCCTGTGTTGTTATCTGTCACAACCATCCGGCCCTGTGGGCTGGACGATGTTCTGTGCAACATCGTTTTTCCCTTCCATGACATTGCCTGTAACCCATCCTGGTTATCCACTAGATCGTTTCTAACCGACATGCCTGATCAAACGTCTGGCTAACCTGTCGGAATGCCTTTGTTGTCATAGCAAGACCGACATGACCGGTTCGTACCAGTAACCGACACAATACGCTGATCATACCTGTGACCTGACCGCACCATGCCGTTAGGTGGGGTTTGTTGTGCCTGTTATCTGCGTAAACCGGATCTGGATCTTGCCGTCTTTCATTGTGTTTTATGGACACCAGACCATGCATGCCATCGGTATTGATATTGGTTCAACAGCCGCCAAGGTTGCGGTATTACATCGGGATGCGCTTCAGCATCATTTTGTCATTCCCACCGGATGGAGCAGTGCCGAAACGGCACAGACTATTCTCCAGAATCTATCGGAACAGGGGCTTAGTCCCGATAACGCCTACATCATCGCCACGGGTTATGGCCGGGTATCAGTGCCCTATGCCCACAAGACCATCACCGAAATTACCTGCCACGGCCGGGGAGCCGCGTTTTTTACGGATCGAAACTGCACCATTGTGGATATTGGCGGCCAGGATACCAAGGTCATTTCCATGGAAGGTGGCCGGGTGGTCAACTTCACCATGAACGACAAGTGTTCCGCCGGTACCGGCAAGTTCATTGAAGTCATGGCCAATACCCTTGGTGTCACGATTGACGATCTGACAACGCTGGCCGCAGCCGGTTCCGACATCACCATTACTTCCATGTGTACGGTCTTTGCAGAATCCGAAGTCACCAGCCTGATCGGGCGGGGCGAAAAGAAAGAAAACATTGCCTTTGGCATTGTCGATTCGGTCGTCAATAAAGTCCGTTCTCTCTGCATAAAGCACGGACGTGATGAGCAGTACCTTCTCACCGGTGGCTTGAGCAGCAACCCCTATCTACTTCGCTGCCTGGAAAGCACATTGCAGGCGAGCGTGACGTCCAGTCCGCTTGGCCGCTATGCCGGGGCGATTGGCGCCGCCATGCTGGCGCAGGAACGTATTCACTGAAACCAACGGATGAAAACCATGGAAAAGATTGCTGTATCCAATTTGCCGGAAAAGTTTGATGAGTTTGGTGAAGCCCGCAGAAACGGTTTTCTGGCCGTCAAGGAATTCAAGGATCGGGGGGAGAAGGTGGTCGGTACCTTCTGTACCTTTACCCCGAAAGAAGTGATTTATGCGGCGGGCGCCCATCCTGTGTCGCTTTGTTCCGTCAGTGAGGAAACCATACCGGATGCAGAAAAACATCTGCCCAGAAACCTCTGTCCACTGATAAAAGCCAGTTACGGCTTTGCGCTGACGGACCGTTGTCCCTACATGTATTTTGCGGACATGATCGTCGGGGAAACCACCTGCGACGGCAAAAAGAAAATGTACGAGTTACTGGGCGAGATCAAGGATACCTGGGTCATGCAGCTGCCCCAGACCCAGACCCAGGAAAAGACCGATGCCCAGGCGCTTTGGAAAACGGAAGTTAGAAAACTGATCGAGAAGCTGGAGCAGAAGTTTGACACGGTGATCAAGCAGGAAGACCTGGCTGCTGCCATTCGCTCGTGTAACGAAGATCGTCGTGCATTGAAAGCCTTCCACCAGCTGGGGCGATACAAGCCTTCAGTGATAACCGGCTTCGATCTCTTTACGGTGCTCAATGGCGCCAGTTATACCTTTGACAGGGAAGCCATGAAGGCCAATGTCCGGCAGATGATTTCGGATGTTGAAGCACGCCATGTGGAGGGTGAGTGGGTTGTTCCCGAGCATACACCGCGAATATTAATCACCGGTTGTCCGATTGGCGGTGTAGCCAACAAGGTGATCAAGGCCATCGAAGAGGCCGGTGCTGTCGTGGTGGCGCTGGAAAACTGCCAGGGGTACCAGGAGCTGCATGAAGAGGTGGCTGAAGATATTGATCCGGTAGAAGCCATCGCCCGGAAATATTTGAATATTCCCTGTTCTGTCATGACACCGAATAAAGGCAGGGAAACCTTGCTGAAGGATATGATTGATGAGTATCAGGTCGATGCCGTTGTTGATGTGGTCTTGCAGGCCTGTCACACCTATAACATCGAAAGCTACGGTATTCGGAAAATTGTCACCGGTGAGAAAAACATTCCTTTCATGACGCTGGAAACCAATTACTCCGAGTCTGACACTGGCCAGATCAGAACCCGCATGGAAGCCTTCGTGGAGATGTTATAAGTTCGCTTATCCATGATATCAGCCTGTGCATGGTTCCCACGGAAACCATGCACAGGCTATTTTGTTTTTAACCCGCAATACTCGCCAGTTTTGCCGGTACAGTCAGGCCGGCTGGCACGGTGTCACTGCCATAATTCATCAGTTCCAGACACATCCCACATTCCGCAGAAATCGCACGGGGAACCGGCATGACACGGCATTCTACGGCTGCTGCCTTAAGCTGGGACTCGGCCTGAATCACCGCACGGGTATTTTCAAACAGAAGAAACTGGCGCGTCATGGTTGTTTTGCCACCTTGGTCAAAGCATCCAGCAGATAGTCAAAGTCTCTGCTGGAATGGTAAGGAGAAAGAGAGAGTCGACAGGTGCCGTCCGGTGCCGTGCCTAAGTGGCGGTGCGCCAATGGTGCGCAATGCAGTCCGGCACGGGTTTCAATGCCAAAACCATCATCAAGTCGCCATGAGAGTTCTGAGCTGGCCAGGGTGTTGTGGGTTAGCGAAAAGAGACCACCCTGGTGAGCAAAGTCCGTAGCAGCATGCAGCTGGAAACCTTCAATAGATCGGATAGCTGCCAGCAGCTCTTCAAGGTCATCACGATGGTGTGATGCTTCCGGTGGATATGCCAGCGCGGCTTCCAGACCAAAGATACCGGCGACATTCGGTGTGCCTGCTTCAAACCGGTCTGGCAGGAATTCGGGCATATCGAGGTGTTCACTGTTGCTGCCGGTTCCCCCCAGGAGCAGTGGCTCCAGGGTTTGGGGATGACGTGCCCAGAAACCACCGGTGCCGGTGGGGCCAAGCAGCCCCTTGTGACCGGTGAAAATCACATAATCCAGTCCCCAGGCCTCTGCATTGAAGGGGACTTTACCCAGTGACTGCGACGCATCAACCAGCAGTGGTGCCTTACCAATAGCCTGTCGTATTTCTGCCAGCGACTGTGTCACACCGTTAACATTACTCTGGTGGTTTATCACCACCAGGCGCGTGTCGTCAGGTACGCGGATATTTGCCACATCAATCAGGCCGTCGGAGAACGCCGGAAGGGTATCTATCTGGATTTTACCCGCAAGGCGAAGCGCTTCGAGCGGGCGCGCAATGGCATTGTGTTCCATTGGGGAAATCAGCACCCGGCCACTGGTGAGATCCATGCCTCGAATCACGGTATTGGCGGCCTGGGTGGCATTGGCGGTAAAACAGAGATGACCGGCGTCGTGAATGCCAAGAATACCGGCCAGTGTATCGCGACACTGTTCCACCACCCGTGCGACCGTACAGCAGCGCTGATTGGCAGAGCGGCCATAGCTGCCCCCGACTTCCGTCAGGTAGCGGGCAACCGCTTCGGCTACCTGGGGCGGTTTGGGAAAGCTGGTGGCGCTGTTATCAAAATAGGTCAGGTGTTGCGTCACGTTCATGGATAGATCACATGGCCGGTGCTGGAGAGGGTGTCGGAGATGGTATACATGTTCGAGATCGTGCCTGCCGCCAGCCGTTCTCTCAGTCCATAGAATTCAACACAGGTGCCGCATAACAGCAGTTCAACCCCCTGTTCTTCCAGTACCTGCAGGGCTGGTGCAGTGTCACACTCGTCAGCTGCCAGCAAAACGCCGGCATTGTAAAATACCAAGGCGGCAGGCTTGTTGTCGTTTTCGACCAGGGTGTTGATATAGGCCTTGATCAGCAGGCTTCCGAGCTCATCGTCACCGGAACCCATCTTGTCGCTTTTGAAAGCGACCACAAAAGACGGTTTGTCTGCGCTCATGCGTTGATCCTCTTCAGAAAATGGGTTCGGAACATGACAGGATTGCTGTCAGTTATGCCTGTGACCCGGAGTATTCAGAAAAAGCCGCATTCCTTGTATTCGTGAAACCCCGTGCGTTATCTGTGAGGGTAACGTGACAAGAAAAATCACCTGCGAAGTGCATCATTAGCGTGTTGATCAGCTGGTCTATAATGCCGGAGGAGGTGTACGACAATGCTTAATCATGTAATGGGCATGTTCTACCATCCGCACAAGGAATGGGATGCCATAGATCATGAAATTGATCGTCGTGAGCGTTTTTATCTCTCCCACCTGTTTGTTCTGGCGGCTATTCCCGGCTTTTGCTCTTACCTGGGGGCAACCTATGTCGGCTGGTCACCGCTGGGGCTTGATCCTATCCGACTGACGCCGTTGAGTGCGCTGCTGATGAGCGCCCTGTCTTACGTCGCGATTGTCGGTGCGATTGTTTTTATGGGGTTGTTTATTCACTGGATGGCGCGAACCTATGGCTGTCATCCTTCCCGTGGGCGTTGCATTATTTTTGCGGCCTATACAGCGACTCCTCTCTATCTGACGGGCTTGCTGGCACTGTTTCCTTCCATATCACTGAGCCTGTTCGGGATCCTGATGGGCGTCAGTTATGCCGTATACCTGCTGTTTATCGGGATTCCCCATGTCATGCATATTCCGTTTGAGCGGGGGTTCCTGTTTGCCAGTGCGGTTGTTTGTGTCGGGCTGGTGGTGCTGGTATCCATGAAAGTGATTTCAGCACTGTTCTGGGAGGCGGGTTTTGGTCCGGTCTTTGTGGATGGCTAGGTGTCGCCGTTATCGCCCTGTTGCTGTTTCAATTGCTGGACCCAGCGGAAGACTTCAGCGACAGGACCAATCAGATCGGAAGGGATAAAGGCGCCAACTTCGGTCTGGCTGAACAGGGCGCGGGCCAGGGCTACATTCTCCATAACCGGGATGTTGTTCTGCTCCGCAACCTTGAGAATAAACTTGGCTTGTCCCCGTTTGCCCAGGGACGTCACGATTGGAAGAGGGGTTTTCTCCCGGTCGTAATAGAGGCCAACGGCAATGTGGGTCGGGTTTTTGATGACGACATCAGACTTTTTCACATCTTCATCAGAATTAATGATTTCTTGGTGGATTTCTTTCCGCTTTTGCTTGATTTCCGGGTTACCGTCCATTTCTTTGTATTCTTTCTTGACCTCATCCTTGGTCATTCGCTGTTCTTTGGTGAAATTCCATTTTTCAAACATAAAATCCGCAATAGAAATCACCACAAATGCGATGATTGAAAAAATCATCAGTTTTTTCAGCAGGGCAGCCAGCACTGGCAGGATGCAGCGTGAGCCACACCAGGGCATGTTGACCATGTCGGGTAAACTGGTCTTGATGACGTAATAAACGACGAATGAGAGAAACACAATCTTAATAATGGATTTGAGGAGTTCTACCAGGTTCTTGATTGAAAAGATTTTCTTGGCGCCCTGTACCGGGTCGATTTTTTTGATATCCGGTTTGATCGATTCAAAGGCAATCAGAAAACCAAACTGCATGACATTGCCGAGGATGGCAGAAAACGCTGCAACCGCCACCAGTGGCGCCAGCATGACGAGCATCTTATGCAGTAAGCCCTCAGCCACCAGCCGGAACGCTTCCTTGAACTCCAGATTGTAGAACTCTGCCGGATACAGCAGGATTTCCTGGAACATCATCAGATACCAGTCACTCAGCGCCCACAGCGTAGCGACCACAAACAGAATGGTCGCGGTGGAGGCGACTTCCTTACTTTTGGCTACCTGGCCTTTTTGTCGGGCATCGCGGAGTTTTTTGGGGGTGGGTTGTTCTGTCTTTTCACTGCTGCTCTGGCCGCTCATACCATCAATTCTCCCAGCCGGGTAAACAGCCAGGGAATTTTGGCGGAATGCTCTTTGCCCAGCGTCATTATGGTGGTGATGCAGACGACCAGAATAGCCAGTGCCACGGCACTCTTGATCGGCATGGCCAGGATGAACACGTTTAGCTGTGGTGCTGAGCGGCTAATCAGTGCTACCCCGAACTCAGCAATGAACATGCTGATAATGGCCGGTGCAGCGAGCCATACGGCCAGGGTGATGATCTGGTCAAACTGACCCAGGAAGAAAATGACCGCCGACTGGTTCAGCACGGGATAAAAACTGAAAACAGGCCAGGCCTCATAGCTGTGGAAAATGCTGTTGAGCAGAATCAAAAAGACGCCGCTGACCAGATAAAGGGTAAAAAATGTCTGGCCGAACAGAATGCCCATGGGAGAGGACTCCGAGCCGGTCATGGCGTTCATGCTGCTGGCCATGGAGGCGCCACGCTGGTTATCGATGAAGAAACCGGCGGATTCCAGCGCCCAGAAGGGAATCGTAGCGATAAAGCCGATCAGCATGCCGATCAGTACTTCTTTCATGATCAGGGCAAGCAACATCCACATGCCCGGTGATGTGTCCGGCTGTTGCTGTGACACCAGCGGAAACAGAAAGATTGCCAGACCACCAACGACACCGTTACGGATCATCGCACTGCCAAGGGATTTGGCATTCAGCATGGGAACAACGGTGAAAATCGCCGTCATTCGGATCATCGTCATGGAATAGACATACATGTATTCCTTGATTGTATCGATGATTTCCGGTGGCATCAGCGTATCTCGGGAATCTGGTTCATGACGGCCAGGGCAAAGTTGAAGATCTCAATGCCCACCCAGCGCGCGGTCAGGAAGATACTGATAACTACCGCTACCAGTTTGAATGCGAAGGGCAGGGTTTGTTCCTGAATCTGGGTCAGCGCCTGAATCAGACTGATGAGCAGGCCGATGCCCGCCGCCGCAATGATTGGGGGCATAGACAGGATCAGCGTCAGCATCAGCGCTTCAGCGGTCAGGTTGAGTATGTCGGCATCGACCATGATGTGCTCCTGTCCCGGTTCAGGCGTAACCCATGACCAGCCCGTGAATCAGCTTGGTCCAGCCATCCAGCAGTACAAACAGCAGCAGTTTGAACGGCAGTGAAATGGTCATTGGCGAGACCATCATCATCCCCATGGCCAGCAGAATGTTGGAAACGATCAAGTCGATGACAATGAAAGGCAAATACAGCAGGAAGCCTATCTGGAACGCTTTGGTCAGTTCGCTGATGGCAAAGGAGGGCACCAGTACCATCAGGCTGTCGGTGGCAATCTCTTCCTGATAATCGGGTGGCCAGAGCGCTTTGGCGCTTCTCAGGAAAAAAGCCCGCTCCCGTTCATTGGTGTTTTTGATCAGGAAATTGCGGTAGGGTTCTATGCCGTCTTCAAAGGCACCCCGCCAGCTGTCGTCCTTCAGGCTGACTTCCCGGTCCTTGAGAATCTCATAAGCTTCCATGCCCACCGGAGCCATGATGTAGATCGTCAGGATAATTGCCAGCGCATTCAACGCCATGTTTGGCGGAATCTGCTGCAGACCGGTGGCGTTACGCAGAATACCGAACACCACCACCAGCTTGAGGAACGAGGTGCCCAGAATCGCGATAAAGGGCACCAGCGACATCAGCGCCAGCGGCAGAATAAGGTAAAACGGCGTTGTGAGATTCAGGTCCATGCGTGCGAGTCCCCGGCGGTTGCTGTTTACAGCAGTCGAACGATCCGCGCGCCCAGCTGATTATTGATCTGCACGAGTTCGCACTCGGCGAAAGGCTTGCCGTTGGCTTTCACCGTGACCGGGCTGGACATATCCCGGTTCAGCTCAAAGGTGAATCCGGGCTGGAGCTGGCGGGCTTCGCCGAGGGTCAGTTCCTGCTGGCCTACATCAAACACCAGCCGGACGGGAAGGCCGTCGATATCTCTGGCGCTCGCTGCCTGCCCATGATGAGCCTGCTGGCCGTCATCGACTTGTTCCTCAACATGGTCTTCCAGGTCGTCATCGTATGCGTCAAATTCATCACTCATGTGATTCTCCACGGTCTCTTCCAAAAGGACTCGGGTTCCGTCGATACGACCGAGAAACCCGTTGTGCGCCGACAGCCGCACAAACAGGTGGGTTTTGTTCTGGTAATAGCAGTGGTCGAACAGCAGCACATCGCCGGTTGCCAGCTGGCGCAGCTGGGTATCCGACAACACCGTGTAACCGACTTCCAGGGACAGGGGGCACACCAGAGAATCCGGCAGATATCCACCGGCCTGCTGCTGGAGCAGGCTCAGCCATTGCCGGGTCTGGTTATTGACGGTCATCAGGGCGCTGCTGTTCTGGCTATCGGTGCTGATCATCAGCTCAATGCCGGCAGGCAGTTCTTCGGCAGGGTTGAAACGGCTGGCGTGAATCAGCTGGATATCGGTTTGTAACAGGGAGCGGAGATCGCCCAGCAGCCGATCGATGACCATGGACAGGGTGCCAATCAGCAATTCTTCCGGCAGGCTTTCCGCAATATCTCCCAGACGACTGTTGCCCAGTGCAACCTCGTTGAAGAGGGAACTGTTAAGGAAAATAAGGGTATCCATGCCATCAATACTGGCTGTCAGCCGCAGGTTATAGCGGCGGTTCAGCAGAAGCGGGCGCACGGTCACCATGCAGTTTTCAGACGCCAGCTGTGAACGAAGTGCCGGTGGCTGACCGCAGACCAGGTTGTTCAGCAGGGCCTGCTCATGGCTGATTTCCGTGCAGATCAGGGGCTTGATGGCCATGATTCAGGTTACCCGTTATCCTCGGCATCATCGTCTTGCGACTCGTCCCCGGCATACTGGTTACGGGAGCGACCATCGCCGGACTGATCCGAATCACTGTCGTTCTGCATCTGGATGTTGACCGACACATTGTCGCCAAACTTCCGGTTCAGGGTGTCGCTGAGTGCCTGCTCGCCCTTGCTGAGGAAATTGAACGAGTCGGCGGAAGTGGTCATGAACTCGACCTTGATTTCTCCGCCTTCGCGGCGAAACATGACTTCGGTACCCGGCAGGATGTTATTGTTCAGCTTGATGTTGACGGTTTTGACATCACCCGCCGTCTGAACCTGTATCCGTTCAACGATCTTCTCAATCTTGTCGATGGCATCCTGGGTGTTGGCACCCTGAACCTCGGCGGTTTTGGCGGCTGAGACATCGGCTCCTTTGGCATGAACGGCCTGTGTACCCTGCTCCTGTTCCCGGTCACCGTAGACAGAACGAAACAGGTCTTCGGGCGATTCACTGTCGGTCTTTTTGGATTCCGGTTGCTTCTCGTCGCGCAGTGTTTCTTTTTTATCGGTGGGCAGCTTTTCGCCGTCTGGCAACTTGTCCTGTTTGAGCTCTTTGGCACCTTTAGGCTTGTCATTCACCAGGGCTTTGCTGAAATCATCGGCATCTTTCTGGTCGGCATTGCCTCGCGGTTGCTCTTCAGCACCGGTTGCGGATTGCTGGTTGTTGGTTGGCCCTGTCGATGGCGTTGGTGTACCGCTGATGCTCATGTCTGCGTCCCTGCTGTGTCATCAGAACTGGTAACGCCATTAATACCGGTTCCTGGGGTTGAACTCTTCGAGTTCCTGTTCTTCCTGGTAGGCCTTCTTTTTGGCCTCTTCCTCGTCCAGAACTTGGGTGAACTCCTCGAACTTCTTCACCGCCTGCATGGCCACTTTCAGTGCAGCTTCAGCCTGCTGGAGCTCTTCTCGAACTTCTTCTACGCGGGATTCGGCCTTCCTGATGGCTTCCTCGAGCACGAGGTCATGTTCCCGCATCCTGGCAATGCGTTGTTTCAGGAAGTCCAGGTCGTGCTGGTGGACCTGGGCATTAATGATGTTATCGTAGAGATTGCGTTCTTCTTGACCACGCCAGTCGACATAAGTCGTCAGCTCTTCCTTTTTCTGGTCGACTTCAATCACCGCCTGCTCCAGACGATAACGGACTTTCTTGACCTCATCCTGGGCGGATTTTTCCCGGATGCGTTTGATTCTCAGCAGGTCATGCAGCATCAGCGAACCAGTTGCATCATGTGTTGCAGGGTGGTTTCGTACTCGGTGAATTCATCAGTGCGCTGCCTGAGAAACTGTCGGATGTACTCAATTTTGGTCAGTGCTTCATCCGCTACCTGGTCGGTGCCTTGCCGATATTCACCCACCTTGACCAGCAGTTCGATCTCTTCATACTTGGCCATCAGTTCCCGGATGCGTCCGGCTGCCATCTGTTGTTCTTCAGAGACAATGTTGTTCATAACCCGGCTGGCGCTGGACAGTACGTCGATAGCGGGGTAATGGTTGGCGGCCGCCAGTTTTCTGGACAGAATAATGTGGCCGTCGAGAATCGAGCGGGTTTCATCGGCCACTGGTTCGGTCATGTCATCACCTTCAACCAATACGGTGTATAGTGCGGTGATTGAACCTTTGTCAGACATGCCAGCCCGTTCCATCAGTCGGGGCAAGGTGGCGAACACCGATGGCGGGAAGCCGCGCCGGGTGGGCGGTTCACCGGCAGACAGGCCGATTTCACGCTGGGCCCGTGCGAAACGGGTGACTGAATCCATCAGCAGCAGCACTTTCTTGCCCTGATCACGGAAATACTCTGCAACCGCGGTCGCTGTGTAGGCGGCCTTGGCCCGTTCCATAGAAGATTTGTCTGATGTTGCGACAACGGTAACGGACTTTTTAACGCCTTCCGGTCCCAGGTCATGTTCCAGGAATTCCCGGAGTTCTCGTCCCCGTTCACCGATCAGCGCCAGAACGGTTACGTCAACCTCTGCTCCCTTGACCAGCATGGATAGCAGGGTCGACTTACCACCACCGGCGGCTGCGAAAATACCCATCCGCTGGCCTTCTCCACAGGTCAGCATCCCATCCAGTACACGGATGCCCAGAGGAAGCGGGTGGTCAATCAGCTTTCGGGTTAATGGATCAGGCGCATCAGCGTAAACCGGATACCAGGCTTCAGGCTTGGTATTGTTAGTGGGATCTTTGTGGATCGGATTGCCCATGCCGTCCAACACCTGGCCCAGAAGGTGCGGACCCACAGCCACGTGGTGAACCCGGCCGGTGGGAATGACTTCGGTATTGGATGATATACCCAGCATTTCACCGAGAGGCGTCAGAATGGCGTCATATCCCTGAAAACCGACCACTTCGGCGTAACCCACTTCCTCTTCACCAGGCGTTACCAGTTCACACAGTTCACCGATCTTGGCACCGGCAACGGCGGCTTTGATGATCATGCCCTGAACTTCCGTGACCCGACCACGGATATCCACCAGCCGGCTGCCGTCAACGGCGGTCTGCAGGGCTTCTGTCAGGTATTCAAGTGCGTCATTGTTGCTCACGAGACAGTTCCTTCTGTCTGATCAGCGGATCATTAGGAAAGTATATGTTTCCACTGTGGATGATGTCCGGGCCGATCGCTAAAACGTGCTGACAACCGTCAAAATAAAAGCGCCGACAGTGCGGCGCTTTTTGTGTGGAAACCGACATCTGCCAGAAATCAGACCATGATGCCCATATCCCCACCGGGTTGACCGGGTGGAGGTTTGGGTGCGTCGTTATTGGTTGGTCCGGTTTTACCAGACAGGTCAATCGGGGTATCGCTCTCGTTGTCCACTTCCGCGATACACCATTCCAGCGTATTTACAAATTTCTCCAGATTGGATTCAAAGGAACCGTAATCAATGGAGCCAGGCATGGACTTGATCAGCAGAATTTCGGTCTTGTCATGGTTGAGCGCCAGGAACGCGCCCTGCATGCTGTGGTGCTGAAGGTTGATAAACAGCAGCTTTTCAAACAGCTTGGCTTTATCGATTCCGTGGGGATCAAGACGCTTGACGGAGGAGACAAACACCATGGCCTCGTCATCTTCGAGGTACTCAATGTTGACGATCATGGTATCGTCGAAGCAGAGACCACAGGCGCCGTGTTCATTGAGCTTCAGTTCGCCCAGCCCAATCCCTTCGGCAAAGCGTTGCAGGTTTTCTTCGACATTCTGCCGGTGTGACATGGTGGTGAATCCTCCCTGGATCTAAAAATGTTGACAGGTCGCTGCGATTACAGGGTTAGACTCACATTCCCCCTGTAAAGTTCCGGCTATTTCAGTGACTTATAACCAGAACTTCACACCAGACGACGTTCAGTAGCATGCATGCATCCTGAAAACCTGCCATCAGATATACCCCTAAGTATATACAAGCTCAGGGCAGGGAAAGGGCAATTACCGTTCCACAATGGCGGTGACCCCTAATCCACCGGCAGCGCAGATGGAAATCAGGCCTCGCCCGCCACCATTTTCTGCGAGTGTCTTGGCCAATGTTGCGATGATCCGGGCGCCGGTGGCGGCGAAGGGGTGGCCGGTGGCCAGAGAACTGCCTTTGACATTGAGCTTGTCCTTATCGATAGAGCCCAGCGGAGCAGAAAGTCCCAGCTTTTCCCGGCAGAATGTCGGGTCTTCCCACGTCTTGAGCGTTGACAGTACCTGCGCGGCAAAAGCCTCATGAATCTCATAGAAATCAAAATCCTGCAGTGTCAGCCCGGCTTTTTGCAGCATTCTGGGTACGGCATAGGTGGGAGCCATCAACAGGCCTTCCTTGTCATTGTCTGCCTTGCCAAAGAAGTCGACGGCAGCGGATTCACAGTGTGTGAGATAAGCCTGCACCGGCAGGTTGCGCTCAGCTGCCCAGTGTTCACTGGCCAGCAGCACACAGGACGCACCGTCAGTCAGATTCGAGCTGTTGGCGGCAGTCAGGGTGCCCCCGTCATGGTCAAAGACCGGCTTGAGGCTGGCCAGCTTATCCAGAGAGGTTTCTGGGCGCAGGGTGTTATCCCGCTCCAACCCCCGGAATGGGGAGACCAGGTCGTCAAAGAATCCTGAAAGATAGGCCTTGTTCAGGTTCTGGTGGCTGTTGAAGGCCATCTGGTCCTGATCGTCCCGGGCAATCTCCCAGTGCTTGGCGGTGATTTCGGCATGTTCACCCATGGATTTGCCTGTACGGGGTTCGCCATTGACCGGAATGAGGGGAATCAGGTGACGTGGACGGATCTGGGCAACCAGCTTCAGGCGTTCTCCCAGGGATCGGGCACGGTTCAACGCCAGCAGAATGTGACGCAACTCTTCATTGACGCCGATTGGTGCATCGGAGGTGGTGTCCGAGCCGCCGGCGATCCCGGCATCTATCTGCCCGAGGGCAATTTTGTTGGCGACCAGGATGGCGGCTTCCAGACCGGTCGCACAGGCCTGCTGGATATCGTAGCAGGGGGTATCCGGACTCAGTGTTGTATTCAGGACAGATTCACGGGTGAGGTTAAAATCCCGTGAATGCTTGATAACGGCACCGGCGACCACTTCTCCGAGCCGTTCATTGCTCAGCTGATAGCGGTTGACCAGGCCATTGAGGGCCGCGGTCAGCATGTCCTGGTTGCTGGCGTTGGCATAAACCCCATTGGAGCGGGCGAAGGGGATACGGTTGCCTCCGATGATGGCGACGCGTTGGATGGTCTGGCTCATAATACTCCCGCGATGCAGCTGTTGTTATGTCTGAGGGCAGTCTAATCATGATGCACTGCTTCTCATTGGCCTGTCAGCCCCGTATTCTTCAGTAGCCAGTCAATTCCCTGGGGCAAAGGCTTTGCTGAAATAGCAGGCCGCCAGAGAGCATCTGCCCGCAGACAACGATGTCGCCGAACAACAAAGAGGCCCACCATGCCCGACAAGTATCAGAAATTGGCCAATTCATCTTTGGGAAAAAGCCTGTTCAGTGCACTGGGGCTGCCAACCCCGGTACCGCTTGAGCGTCAGGTCCAGGTATCTGACAGCATTATCCGGGGTAGAGTGGTGCTGGGCGCTGCGACTAATGCCGAACTGTTGCCGGCACTTGCGCAAACCCTGTCTGATGCCGGGGCAGACCTCCAGCAGTTGGCTGATGCTGACACCGCCGAGGTGATTGCCGCGGCGGTATCGGCTGCGGGGGGGCAGATTGCGCCGTTTGAAACGCAAGCTACAACGGCGGGAAGTGGTTGTAAGGGATTGGTCTTTGATGCCTCTGGCATTGGCTCAACCTATGAACTCCGTGCATTGCATACGTTTTTCAGTCCGCTGGTCCGGCAGGTGCAGTCCTGTGGCCGGATTGTGGTGCTGGGACGACCGGTGTCTACTGCAGGGACGCCTTCACAGGCCGCTGCCATGCGGGCGCTGGAAGGCTTTGTTCGCAGTCTTGCCAAGGAGGTCGGGCGTAAAGGTGTTACTGTACAACTGATCTATGTGGCTAAGGGAGCAGAAGAACAACTGGAGTCCCCGTTGCGTTTCTGTCTCTCGTCCCGTTCTGCCTATGTTTCTGCACAGGTGATTACCGTTGACAGTGCCCAGGGTGCAGAAGCCCCTGACTGGGAGCAGCCCCTGTCGGGTAAGGTGGCGCTGGTGACTGGTGCTTCCCGGGGCATTGGTGAATCAATCGCAGGTGTGCTGGCACGGGATGGAGCGACGGTCGTTTGTCTGGATATTCCTGCGGCTGCCCAGGCACTGGAGGCAGTGGCTGCATCGATTAATGGCAAAACGTTGGCGGTTGATATCACCCATGATAAGTCTCCGGAGACTATCGCCGATGCTGTGGCGGCGATCAGCGGCGGTGTGGATATAGTGGTGCACAATGCGGGTATCACCCGTGACAAGACCTTGGCCCGGATGAAACCGGAGTGGTGGGATATGGTCCTGGACATCAACCTCTGTTCAGAAGAGCGTATTAATGATGCGCTGCTGGCCCGGGACCTGTTACGTTCCGGTGGTCGGATTGTCTGTGTATCTTCCATGAGCGGTATTGCCGGGAATTTTGGTCAGACTAACTATGCGGCATCCAAGGCGGGTGTCATTGGTTACGTGCAGGCCATGGCAAAGCCGCTGGCAGAGAAACAGATTACTATTAATGCCGTTGCGCCGGGCTTTATTGAAACCCAGATGACTGCCGCCATCCCGCTGTTGACCCGTGAAGCGGGCCGTCGCATGAACTCTCTGTCTCAAGGCGGATTGCCTGAGGATGTTGCAGAGACCATTGCTTTCTTTGCCAGCCCGGCCTCAGCCGGTGTTAATGGCAATGTGATCCGAGTCTGCGGGCAATCCTTGCTAGGTGCCTGATCCCGGCGTAAGGCTGTCGGGACTTATCAGAAATCCCGACAGTCCGCCGTTTTTATATTCGTAATTGATCCAGAACTACTCACGAAAGCCGCCGATACATGCCTGTATACCTGATGTTTGTTTGGAGGTATGGACAGAGTCATGCACCGGTGGTTTGTAGTCGTGCTGTTGTTGACAGTCACCCCTCATCTTCCTGCGGAAGAGCGGCGCCTGTTGGACTGGCTCGCCAGCCTGCCCAGTCATGGTTTAGCTGTGTCCCATCAGGACTGGCTGATTCTGTCGACATCTCCTTCCCCGCCACAATTACAGGTCATTACCACGAAATATGCCCATTACCTTGATACCGGTCGGGTGGACCGCTATCTCTACCAGCCGGGATGGCGGATTCCAGACGTACCTCTATTGACACCTGAACAGCAACAGATTGAGATAAATCAGCTTTATCTGATCCAATCCGCGATTCCACAGTATGAAGCCCTCAGGGAGGCTATGGCTCGCTTACAATACTGGCTGAAGGACGTGCGACGACTCTTTCCTGATGATCTGGTTATTTATGGGGGGGATCAGCATATAACCATCCCGCTGCTCAATGCCTGGCTGCGAGATCTGGATATTGCCCACAACCTGCCGGATGATCACTACAGTGAAGAACATCTTGATGCTCTGACCAAGGTCCAGACTCGTTATAAGCTGGGGCCGGACGGGCGCCTGGGGCCAATGACGCGTCAGGCACTGATTGCGATTACCCATGACCGAATTCGTACTCTCAAAGTGAATCTTGAGCGATTGCGCTGGTTGCCCCGGGCGTTGCCGGAGCAGCATGTCTGGGTTGATATCGCTGGCTATGAAGTCATATGGATGAATGATGGCCGTGAAGCCGGACGCTACCGGGCAATTAGCGGTATGCCTAATCGTCAGACTCCTATTTTTCAGGAAAGCATTGAAAGTGTGACCGTGAACCCTGTCTGGAAGGTTCCTCATTCTCTGGCGGCGTATGATCTGTTACGCAAAGAGAAAAAAACACCCGGGTTTCTAAAGCAGGAAGGGTTCAAAGTTTATGAAAGCTGGGATGACCGGGCACCGGAAGTGGCGATTGACCGGATCGATTTCCAAGGCCTGGTAGAGACAGAATTCCGCTACCGACTGGAACAGAAGCCTGGTCCAGAAAACCGGCTGGGCCGTTACAAAATCAACCTGCCTAACAAGCTGGGTATTTATCTCCATGATACCCACAAGCCAGAACTGTTTGATGAGGATGACCGTTCACTGAGCTCGGGTTGCACCCGGGTTGAGGGCATCGCGCAACTGGTCAGGCAGATGGTGACTCCCCAGGGGTTGCAGACAGAATGGCGGGCGCTGGCAGACGCCAGCCATACTGGAAAACTGGTATTACAGCAGGAGATACCGGTTTTCTTCGTCTATTTTACTGCCTGGCCGGATGCAACCGGCAGGGTGCGGTTCAGGGACGATATTTACCAGTTGGATAATGCCCTGGAAAGCCGGTTCTAACGTATTTGCCGTGTCCGGCCGATACACCTCGTATTCGCTTCATATTTGAATTACAAAGGCTGTACTGCATGGATGCTTTTGACGCGCCTGATCAGGCATCAGAGACGACAATTCCTGCCACGTCCCTACTGACTTGCATGGTCACCATGACCAAAATGCTGGGCAAGCCGCTCAGCGCCGAATCCCTGACAGCTGGACTGCCGATCAAGGAACACAGCCTGACCCCTGACCTGTTTATCCGCGCCGCTGAACGGGCCGGTTTTTCCTCACGGATGCTGGATCGCAAGCCGGATGAACTGAGCAGCCTAATCTGCCCTGCGGTTTTTCTATTCAGTGAAGACTCCGGGTGCATTCTCACGGACGTCAATAAGGCGAACAAGGAAGCCACAGTAACCCTGCTCCATGGTGACGAACCTGAAAGCCGGGTAGTGTCGTTTGAAGAGCTGGAAGCTGCTGGCAATGGCTCTATCCTGCTGATCAAGCGGCGACTGGAGCATGACAGTAGAACACCGGAAGTCTTGAAGCAGAAGCAGTCCCACTGGTTTTGGGGCACGATTCTCCGGTCAGTACCCATTTACCGGGATGTGCTGGTGGCCTCATTTGTGATTAATATGCTGGCGCTGGTCAGTCCATTCTTTGTCATGAATGTCTATGATCGGGTCGTACCCAATAATGCAATAGAAACCCTGTGGATGCTGTCCATTGGGGGGCTGATTGCATTCACTTTCGACTTTATCCTGAAATGGCTCCGCTCATACTGTATTGATGTGGCAGGCAAAAAATCCGACATCCTGCTTTCAGCCAGTATCATGGAACATGTCTTGGGATTGGAGATGGCGTCCAAACCGGCATCTGTAGGCAGTTTTGCCAAGAGCATGCAGGAATTTGAAAGTATCCGGGAGTTTATTACCTCATCGACCACGACCACACTGATTGATATTCCGTTTACTGTCCTGCTTTTGCTGGCCATTTTCATGATCGGCGGCCCTATCGCCCTGGTGCCCCTGGTAGGGATTATTGCCATCCTGGTTTACAGCTTCTTGATCCAGAAGCCGCTGAAAGAATCCATTGAAAAAACGTATCGTGCCTCCGCCCAGAAAAATGCCAGCCTGATCGAGAACCTTACCGCGCTGGAATCTCTGCGCCTTTACGGGGCAGAGTCCCAGATGCAGCACACATGGGAGAGTTCAGTCGGCCACATTTCACGCTGGAGTATGAAAGGGAAGCAGCTGAGCAACTCAGCCAGCCTGTTTGCCGGATTTGTCCAGAGCAGTGCCACCATTCTGATCGTGCTGGTCGGGGTTTACCTGATCAGTGCCGGTGAGGCCAGCATGGGGGCATTGATCGCTGCTGTCATGCTATCCGGTCGCGCCATGGGGCCAATGGTTCAGGTGGCCAGCCTCTCGACCCGTTACAACCAGGCCAAGGCCGCCCTGGAAGGCTTGCAGAAAGTGATGGATATGCCCAAGGAGCGCAATCCGGAGAAAGCCTATCTGCACCTCGATGATTGCCGGGGTGACATTGAGATCAACAACCTCTCGTTTACCTACGCCGACCAACCGGTACCAGCGATCAGAGATTTAACGATCAAGATTGAGGCCGGCGAAAAGGTGGGCCTGATTGGTCGGATTGGTTCCGGGAAGTCGACGCTCGCCAAGTTGCTGCCGGGCCTTTACAAACCCTCTGAAGGGCTTATTCGTCTGGATGGCATTGATATCAATCAGGTAGATCCGGCTGAGCGCCAGCGCCTGATTGGTTGTGTCCCGCAGGATATGAACCTGTTCTTCGGGACGGTCAAGCACAACATTACCCTGGGTGCCGAAGATGTTGACATGGGACGGGTCGCGGAAGTGGCCAAAATCGCCTGTGTCACGGATTTTGTGAATCTGCACCCCGAAGGTATGGATATGCCGGTGGCTGAGCGGGGGGCGAACCTGTCCGGTGGACAGCGCCAGGCCGTGATCCTTGCCCGGGCCCTGCTGCTGGACCCACCAATCCTGATTCTGGATGAGCCAACCAGCGCCATGGACCAGGTGACCGAAGCCAAGGTCATTGCCAATATTCAGGAACACTGCAAGGACAAGACGATTATTCTCATCACACACCGTACATCATTGCTGGGGCTGGTGGATAAGCTGGCTGTACTGGATCACGGTGCGTTAGTTGCGTATGGAGCCAAGGATGGCGTTATCGAAGCAATTAAGAACGGTAAAATACCGTTTCATTAAAATGCGGCGGCAGTTCTGGAGTAGTCCGGTCGGTCGCGCGCTTCGCCCTTATTTTCCCCGGTTCCGGAAGAAAGGGGCGGAGCAGCGCTACTGGTTGCGTACACCACCGGAATTGCAATTTATGTCCGAGTCCAGCGCGGCCATGCTGATGAATACCGCCTACCTGACCCGGTTACTGATTTTGGGACTGGCAGCTTTCCTGGTGTCAGCGACCATCTGGGCCGCATTGACCGAGCTGGATGAAATCACCCGGGGACAGGGCAAGGTGATTCCTTCTTCCCGACTGCAGGTGGTGCAGAATCTGGAAGGAGGGATTGTTGAGACCATCTTTGTCGGGGAGGGTGATGAGGTCAAACTCCACCAGCCGTTGATGGAGCTGGATGATACCCAGTTTGCTTCGAATTACCGTGAAAAAGAACTGGATTATTTAAGCAATCTGGCACGGGCAGTGCGTTTGAATGCGGATCTGGCCAACAGTGAGTCGCTGGCGTTTCCGGAGGAACTGGACGACTACGAAAATTACCGTACCCGGGAACAGCAGTTATTCCAGAATCGCCGTAATGCCCATGAAGCGGAACTGAGTGTCATACGCCAACAAGAACGGCAGGCCGTGCAGGAGCTGACGACCATCCGGGCACAGTTGAAAATACTGGAAAAGAATTACCTGTTGTCCAAGCAGGAATATGAGATGACTGAGCCGCTGACCGAAAAAGGGATTGTGTCCAAAGTCCAGTTGTTGCGGCTGGAGCAGGAAGTCAACGATCTCGCTTCCCAGAAAGAAAATGCGGAGCTGTCTATTCCCAGGCTGGAGGCCGCCCGTGATGAAATTCAGGATCGGCTGGCTGAAGTCGAGCTGAAATACCGCACGGAGACCCTTGAATCGCTCAAGGAAGTGGACGTGGTGCTTGATCAGCTGGAAGAGGCCCGGAAATCCCTGGGGGACAGGGTATCGCGAACCATTATCCGCTCACCGGTCAACGGTATCATCCAGAAGCTGTACATCAATACATTAGGTGGCGTGGTGGATCCGGGCATGGACCTGGTGGACATCATTCCGATCGGGGATTCGCTGGAAGTGGAAATGATGGTCAGCCCACGGGATATTGCCTTTATCCGGGTTGGGCTCAAGGCGGTTGTCAAACTGACCGCTTATGACTTCACCATTTACGGTGGGCTCGATGGTGAAGTCGTCCATATCAGTGCCGATACCATACAGAATGAGAAGGGCGAAGCCTTTTATATCGTCAAAATAAAAACTCATGAGTCCCATTTGGGCGGAATTGATAAGCCCTTGCCAATCATGTCAGGCATGCAGGCTGAAGTGGATATTATTACCGGACAGAAAAGTCTGTTGGCGTATCTGATGAAACCGATTCTCAGGGCAAAGAATCGGGCCTTTACAGAACGGTAGTAGAACGATTCTTACAAAACGTGCTTCATCCAACACATGAAGCCATGGTGAAATTTGGCAGTTCGTAGGCTGCCATAACAGCGAGGACTGGCTGTTAAGCGATTTGCCTGATGAATGGAAGTGTAGAGGTCATTGCACAGGTAAATGAAAGCAAGCAGGGATGCTGTGATGACACGATACACAACAATACTCCAGGTTGCGTTGTTTTTACTGCTGGGTTCAGGCAGCCATGTGTTAATGGCGGATAGCACTGTGTCCCTGAAAGGGCTGATTGGGCAGGTGCTTGATGAACATCCGGACGTCATGGCCGCCTACAACCGTATGCAGGCGGAAAAGGCCGGTTACAAGCAGGCCAGGGCCGCTAAACTGCCGACTCTTGACCTGCAGAGTGGCTGGGGTAAACAGCGTCGTAACAGTTCAACAACCCGCTCCAGTGGCAATGAAGATACCCACATGACCCGTCAGGAGCTGTCACTTAGCCTGCGACAGTCAGTATTCGAAGGGCACGCTATTGATAACCGCATTGAGCAGGCCGGCCATCTTTACCTGGCCCGTAGGCATGAGTGGCGAAGTGCCGCCCAGGATACCGCGTTATCCATTGCCGAAGTCTACTTCACCTTACTGGAAAAGCGCCGACAGCTGACACTGGCCGAAGAAAACTTTGCCATCCACGAGAAAACCCATGACCAGATTCGCCAGCGGGTTGAGCAGGGGCTGGCCAGTGCAGCCGATCTTTCACAGATGGAAGGGCGCACGGCCCGGGCGGCAGCCAACCTGATGGTGGCGCGTAATAATCTGGATGATGCCGAAAGCCAGTTTCTGTCAGTGACGGACCGGTCGCCGGGTAAACTCCTGCCACCGAAACTGGACAGGGCACTTCCATTCCGTTCATTGGGTGCGGCACGGCAGCTGCTGACCATGCACCCACAGATGCAGGTGGCCAACCTTGAGGTTGAAGCCACTGAGAATGCGTATAAGGTCAGCCTGGCGAGCTACTATCCTGCCCTGAACCTCGAAGTTGACCGCAGTTGGAGCCATGATGCGGATGGGGTCAAAGCCAGTGACGATAACTTTCAGGTCATGGTGAGAGCGCGTTATAACCTCTATCGCGGCGGTGCTGATAAAGCGGCAGTCACTGAATCAGCGTACCGAATGGCAGAGCGTGAAGAGATCCGTGAAAAGATCCGGCGACAGCTGAATGAAGTGCTGGATCTGGCCTGGTCATCTTACCGTTATCTCGAAAAGCAGATGCCCTATCTGGAGATTCATGTACAGGCGAGCGAGGCAACTCAGTCCGCCTACGAAGAGCAATTCGCCTTGGGGCAGCGAGGCTTGCTCGACCTGCTGGACAGCGCTAATGAGCTATTCCAGGCGCAGCAGGCCTATACGTCAGCGCACTATGAACTATTGTATGCGCGGCTGGAGCTGTTGAGTGCGACCGGTGATTTGTTGCACTGGCTCAATATTCCGCTGAAAGATGATTGAACTTACCGATGATGCCAGTTGAAAAGTGGTACAGGCCATTTGCCTGTATATTCGGCTGCGCGATAAGCGCGTTAGCGTCTAACGACGATTCTGCATTGATCACGCTTGCTCGTCAGGTCTAATTGCAATCCTTTATAAAAATACCCTGCCTGATTGTATTGTCGCCGATTCTGCCCATTCTGAAGCGTTTATCATTAGATAAATAGGCTACTTGTTTGTGGAAAGAAGGACTTTAACTGTTGGCCAGGGGGCATTGCTTTTAACCGGCATGATTATCCCACTTGTTACGATGCATCGTTATGGATGGCAGATCGGTACAGCAGGTCTTAGCGGCTGAGTAGCCAGCAGTCAGTATCAGCGGAGGATGTATGGCTGATAAAAAAGCCAGGGAACCGGAAAATCCGAACAGTGATGACTCCCGGCCTCAGGAGGGTGCACCAACTGACACGGCCCCGGAAGGGCGGGCCATTCAGCAGCCGGGCGAGGAATCACTGGATCAGGCTGTCGTGCTCGGGGCGGATCAGTATGATCAGTCCATCACGCCTGAATCGAACCCGGGAAACGCTGAGAAACAGGTCGCTGAAGAGGATCTTGACACGTCACTGGTTCTGGATCGTGACCAGTACGAACAGAACGCTATCCGACGCGATAGCATCCAGCAGACGGATAAGTCGGAGCCCGAAGAGACCCTGGGACGTACGGCCGCTCTGAACCGGGATCAGTACAGCCAGTCAGAGATCAACCAGCCCGCCGCTGACACCGATACCACGCTCACGCGGCGCAGTGACCCGGAATCCCGGTCTGATGGGCCTGAGCAGCAGGACGAATCCCTGGGCCGTACCGTGGCGCTGAATCGTGACCATTACAGCCAGTCAGATATAAACCAACCTGCTATTGATACAGCTAACAGACCCGCTCGGAGCAGCGACTCCTCCTCCCGCTCCAGGGGTAACCAGAAGCCGGATGTGGAAACTGCTTTTACCCGCATGCCCACAGTTGAGCGGACCGAGGAAAGTGTCCTGATTGTCCAGGAACCTTCAGTGCGTGTGGTGATTGGTGAACGGGGCGGGACAGCCCCGGTAAAACGTGTTGAGAGCAAAGAGCCAGCCGCCGAAGAGACCAGCGCCCCTGAACCGGCGGCCCGGGTCAACCAGGCGCCGGTGGCCAATGCCGACCGGGGGCAGGGCCTTGCCAACAGCCAGTTTGAGATTGATGTCCTGGCCAACGACACCGACGGCAACCCCGATGACACCCCGGCCACCTTCACCCTGGACCAGGTACAGATCGTCGGCAATACTGGTCCGTCCGGCGCCGGGCAGGTGACCATTGTCGATAACCGGCTGGTGTTCACCCCGGGCACGGATTTTGATGCCCTGGCCGAAGGGGAAACGGCTACGGTGACAGTGCGTTACCAGATGTCGGACGATGAGGGGGCCAGTGCGTCCTCCACGGCGACGGTGATCGTCACTGGGGTCAATGCTGCCCCGAACGCAACTGACGATACCCTGCTGGTGCAAGAAGGTGGCAGCCACACGTTTACGGTGTCCGATTTTGGTTTCCGTGATATCGATACCAGTGACACCCTGCAGTCGGTCACGATCACCCGGTTGCCGACGGCGGGTGACCTGACCCTCAGTTCTGTGCCTGTCACGGCCGGTCAGGTGATTACGGCCGCAGAACTGGCCACCCTGACCTTTACTCCGGCACCCAATGCCAATGGTGACGGTTATGCCGACCTGCAGTTCACGGTCAGTGATGGACGGGCCGACAGCCCGGTCCGCACCCTGACCATTGATGTCGGTGAAGTGAATGATGCACCCACAGCACAGGACAAGACCCTCAGCATCAACGAAGATGGCAGTCATACCTTTGTGGCGGCAGATTTTGGTTTCAGTGATATCGATACCGGCGATACCCTGGAATCCGTGACCATTACACGACTGCCGTCTGCAGGCAGCCTGACGCTGAATGATACGCCGGTCACGCTCAACCAGGTGATTACCGCCGCCAACATCGGCAACCTGAAGTTTGCGCCGGCAGCCAACGCCAACGGTGCGGGTTATGCGAACCTGCAGTTCACTGTCAGTGATGGTGAGTTAAGCAGTTCGGCGCAAACGCTCACCTTTGATGTCGGTGCAGTGAACGATGCACCCACGGCACAGGATAAGACACTCACCATCGATGAGGATGGGAGCCATACCTTTGCCGCCTCGGAATTTGGCTTCAGTGATATTGATACCGGCGACACCCTGCAGTCGGTCACCATTACACGACTGCCGTCTGCAGGCAGCCTGACACTGAACGATACGCCGGTCACGCTCAACCAGGTGATTACCGCTGCCAATATCGGCAACCTGAAATATGCCCCGGCTGTGCACGCCAGCGGCAACAGTTATGCGGATCTGCAGTTTACGGTGAGCGATGGTGAACTCAACAGCAGTGCACAAACATTAGCGTTTAATATCACGCCGGTCACAGATGCCCCCACAATCACCCTCAACAATGATGTTTACAGTGGCTTGGCACTGGATACTGAACTGATTAGCAATGGCAACTTTTCCGGTGGCGCTACAGGTTGGAACCTGACAGGAACGGTACAGCACTTTAATGGCGCTCAGTCTTCAGGCAATGATGTCGCTTCCTTTGGCGGAGGACAGGGCCCCAGTGACGGTGTAGTAGAGCAGCAGTTTGCGATCCATCCGGATGTGGTGTATTCACTCTCGCTGGATTATGCCGCTGGTTGGGCTGACCTTCTCCAGTCAGGTCTGGTCGAGGTGGTTGATGTTACGACCGGCAATGTGCTGGCCAGTCAGTCTTTTTCCACCAGTACCGGTACCATGCAATCCCTCAGTCTTGATTTTACGGGGGTATCTGATGGTCAGGCGACATTGCGTATTTCCAACACGTCAGCATCCACAACCAATGTGGATCTGTTTGTCGATAATGTCTCAATTCAGGCCACCAGTGCTGATAACCCCAACCTGAACCCCAGGGTGGATGGCAGTGAGGACCAGCCGGTTGCTGTCGATCTCAGTGCGGCAACGCCCGATACTGACGGCTCTGAAACTCTGGCCATCGAGTTAAGCGATATTCCTTCAGGTGTCGTGTTGAGTGATGGTACGAATACATTGACGTCTACTGGTGCAGCCATTGATGCATCCGGCTGGGATCTGGACAGCCTGACCCTGACACCGCCAGCCAACAGTAACGATAATTTCACCTTCACCGTCAAAGCGACCGCCACCGAAACCGCCACAAACACGACGAATGTCACCACCCAGTCGATCGATGTCCACATCGCGGCAGTGAATGACCCGCCGGTCATTGCCGAAGGCGACACCGTGGATACCAGCGCCGCCTTTGTGTTCTCAGAAGGCACCGGCACAACCGTTGCTGATCAGAGTGGCAACAATAACGCGATGACATTGTCGGGTACCGCCACCTGGGGTACCGGGCATGGTGGCACTGGCAACGCCTTGGAAATGGACGGGAGCAGTTCCGCAGCCATTAATGGGTTAGAGACCGGTGGCGCCATGACCGTTGCGGCTTGGGTTGAGTTTGATGCAACGGGTGGCTGGTCACGGATTATTGATTTTGGCAATGGTGCTGCCCAACACAATATTTTGCTGGGTTCTAACGTAGAGAACGGTTTAGGGGTGCATATCTATAACGGCACAGGGCAGTTAATTGGTCAGTTGGAAGTGCCGAATGTCATTGCCGCCAACCAGTGGGCGCATGTCGCCTTTACTATTGATGATGCCGGCGAGATCACGCTGTATGTGGATGGTGAGTCGGTCGGTACGGCGACCACGACCACCGGTGCACCACCGGAGGTATTGGTCAGAAGCAATAACCTGGTGGGGAATGATAACTGGGGAGGCACTCAACGGTTGGATGGCCGGCTGGATGACCTGTTAATTGCCAATGAATCTCTCGACGCCAACGAGATCAGCAACCTCTATCGCACCAGTCAGCTCAGTGATTTCACCGATGCTCATTTCTCTCTGGATGAACACAGCGCCAACGGCACGGTGGTCGGGCAGGTTTCAGCCACGGATATTGAAGATGGTACCAGTCTCACGTATACGCTGGCCGACAATGCGGGCGGTCGTTTTGCCATCAACAGTAGCACCGGTGAGATCACCGTTGCTGACAGCAGCCTGCTGGATCATGATGTGGCAGGCAGCCATACCCTGCGGGTGCGGGTGACCGATTCCGGTGGTCTGAGCAGCGAACGGGATTTCGTGGTGCAGGTGGCGGATGTCAGCGAAGCGCCGACGGCGCAGGATAAAACACTCACCATTACCGAAGACGGCAGCCATACGTTTGCGGTGACCGATTTCGGCTTCAGTGATGGGGACAGCGGTGACACGCTGCAATCCGTGACCATTACCCAGTTACCGTCTGCAGGCAGCCTGACACTGGATGACTCACCGGTTACGGCCAACCAGGTCATCACCGCCGCGGATATCACCCAGCTCAAGTTCACACCGGATGCCAATGCCAATGGCACCGGCTATGCCGACCTGACGTTCACCGTCAGTGACGGTTCCCTGAGCAGCGCGGCACAGACGCTCACCTTTGATGTGACGGCGGTGAATGATCCGCCCGTCATTGCCGAAGGGGATACCGTGGACACCAGCGCGGCATTTGTATTCTCCGAAGGCACCGGCACAACCGTTGCTGACGAGAGTGGCAACAATAACGCAATGACATTGTCGGGTACCGCCACCTGGGGCATCGGTCATGGTGGCACAGGCAACGCCCTGGAAATGGACGGGAGCAGTTCAGCAGCCATCAATGGTTTAGAGACCGGTGGCGCCATGACCGTTGCAGCCTGGGTTGAGTTTGATGCAACGGGCGGCTGGTCACGGATTATTGATTTTGGCAATGGTGCTGCCCAACACAATATTGTGCTGGGCTCTCACGTAGAGAACGGTTTAGGCGTGCATATCTATAACGGTACAGGACAGCAAATTGGTCAGTTGGAAGTGCCGGATGTTATTGCCGCCAACCAGTGGGCGCATGTCGCCTTTACCATTGATGATGCCGGCGAGATAACGCTGTATGTGGATGGCGAGTCGGTCGGTACGGCGACCACGACAACCGGTGCGCCACCGGATGTCATGGTCAGAAGCAACAATCTGGTGGGGAATGATAACTGGGGAGGCTCCCAGCGGCTGGATGGCCGACTGGACGATCTGGTGGTCGTCAATGAGTCACTGGATGCCAACCAGATCAGCAACCTCCACCAGGCCGGTGAACTGGGTGATTTCATTGATGCCAACTTCACCCTGGATGAAAACAGCGCCAACGGCACCGTGGTCGGGCAGGTCTCCGGCAGTGATGCGGAAGATGGCACCAATGTGACCTACGCCCTGGCCGATGATGCTGGTGGTCGTTTCACCATCAACAGCACCACCGGTGAAATCACCGTGGCCGACAGCAGCCTGCTGGACCATGAAACCGACGGCAGCCATACCCTGCGGGTCCGTGTGACCGACAGCGGCGGATTAAGCAGTGAACGGGATTTCGTCGTACAGGTGGCGGATGTCAATGAGGCGATCAGCGACCTGACCTTTGCAGCCGACAGCGCCCATGCCGACCCTACGCCCGCGCCGGCCTCTGAATGGCACTTTGATAACAGCTATGACAGCGAGGCAGGCGGCAACAGCTTTTCCGGCGCCAGCCCGACCTTTGTCACCGGGCCCAATGACCAGGTTGAAAATGCCATCCATTTTGACGGTGGCAATGCGGCTTTTGTCGCCAGTGCCGCAGTCTCCGAAACGTCTGCTGCCATTGGGCTCTGGTTCCGTACCACGGGTGCCGGGACATTGATGGAAGTAACAACCGCCAGCGCGCTAACGTCACATGATCGTAATGTATGGATTGACAGCGATGGCAGAATCAATGCCCGTCTCTGGACTGGAAGTGGTGATGAGGTCATCACCAGTGATCTTTCCGACACCTTCAATGATGGTGAATGGCACTATGTCGTTCATAGCTATGGCGGTGATCTTGGCGGACAAACCCTGTTTGTTGATGGACAAAGTGTGGCATCCGGCAATGTCAGTGCCTCTGCATTTAGCACGCAGGACAGCATCCGGCTTGGTAGCTCCGTGAGTACTGCATCTGGAGGATCTACGTTTAACGGTGATATCGGCGGGCTACAAGTCTTTGACCAGGCGTTAACGGCCAATGATATCGCTGCTGCCATGCTCCGTCCGGATGCCGTTCTGGCTGAAAACACGACAACCGCTGTCACGATTGGCGCACTGTCGGTGACGGATGCCGACAGCGATACGGAAGCGTTTGGCCAGCACACCTTCACGGTGTCTGACAACCGGTTCGAGGTGGTCAGTGGCGAGTTGCGCCTGAAGGCCGGGCAGTCGCTGGACCATGAAACGGAATCGTCCATTGAGGTCACGGTAACTGCCACGGACAACAACAACACTGGCTTTACCCGCAACGAGACCTTCACGATTCTTGTGCAGGATGTCAATGAAGCACCCACCGCGCAGGACAAGACGCTGTCCCTCAACGAGGATGAAAGCCACACGTTCGCAGCCGCCGATTTTGGCTTCACAGATGTGGACAGTGGCGACAGCCTGCAATCGGTGACCATCACCCGGTTGCCGTCAGACGGCAGTCTGATGTTGAACGATACCCCCGTCACGGCCAACCAGGAGATTGCGGCCAGCGAGCTGGGCGATCTTACCTACACACCCGCCGCCAATGCCCATGGCACCGGGTATGCCGACCTGCAGTTTACCGCCAGTGATGGCGAGGCAAGCAGTGCCGTACAGACCCTGACCTTTGATGTGGCATCCGTCAATGATGCACCCGACATTGAGGCGACAGTTGATCCTGCAAGGGCAACCACCGGACCGACGCCGGATCATGAATGGGACTTTGACAACAGCTATGACAGTGAGGCCGGCGGCCAGGCCTTCTCCGGCGCTACCCCGGCCTTTACCGAGGGGCCGAATAGCCGCTTTGAGAATGCCGTTGCGTTTGACGGCAGTGCCAGCACGTTCAATGTACCGCTGAATGTCTCGGAAACGGCCTATACGGTGTCGTTCTGGTTCCGGGCCGATAATGCCGGCGGTTTGCTTCAGATCGAAGGCGGTGGCCATGATCGCAATGTTTACCTCAATGCGAACGGGACGATTACCGCCCGGGTATGGAATGATGAGTCCATCACCAGCACGGTAGGAGAAACCTACAACGACGGCGAGTGGCACCATGTAGTGCATACGTTTGGTGGAACAGTGGGTGCCCAGACGCTGTATGTGGATGGTGGGGAAGTGGCCAGCGGTACGATGTCTGCCTCCGCCTTTACCACCCAGACACACTTACGGCTGGGATATTCCAGTATGGGAAATACACACCTGGACGGGGCGATTGCGGGCCTTCAGGTGCTTGATGACGCCGTGACAGCCATTGAGGCCCAACAGCTGTTTGATCCGAACAGCGTGGTGGCGATTGATGAAAATACCACCGGGGCGGTTGTCATTGGCACACTGGATGTCACCGACCCTGATAGTGACACCGATCCCTTCGGCCAGCACACGATCACGGTGTCTGACAGCCGGTTCGAGGTGGTCAGTGGCGAGTTGCGCCTGAAGGCCGGCCAGTCGCTAGACCATGAAACTGAGGGTACGATTGAGGTCACAGTCACCGCCACTGATATCAACGGCACTGGCCTGTCTGCCGACAAGGTGTTCACCGTCCTGGTGCAGGATGTCAATGAGGCACCGGTGGTCACTGCTTCCAGCCCGGTCAGCTATACCGAAGGGGATGGCGATGTCGCGGTGCTGGGTTCCCTGTCACTGACCGACCCTGAAGATACCCTGGAAAGCGCCACAGTGCAGTTCACCGAGCACGATTGCCAGAGCCATGTGGCGGAAGACCGGCTCAATTTCACTGACCAGAACGGCATCACCGGTAGCTATGATACGGCCACCGGTACCCTGACCCTGACCGGTACCGCCAGCGTGGCGGAGTACCAGGCGGCACTGCGCAGCATTACCTACACCAACCTTTCCGACAGTCCGGATACCGATGACCGTATCCTGTCGGTCACGGTGAACGACGGCTCGCTGGACAGCAATGCGGGCACCACCACGCTCTCGGTTGCCCAGTTGAACGATGGGCCGGTGATTACCGGGGCGGGCACCTTGCTCAGTGAAAGCACGGATACCGCCAACCAGGAAGGGTTGACCCAGCATATCCAGATCACGCGTTCAGGGGGTCATACCTTCACAGCCGGGGAAAAAATTGAGATCACATTGACCAATAGTGAAGATGCCAGTGAAACCTATACCGTGACGTATACGGTTGGCAGCAACACGGGGGCACACGTCATTGCATCAGGACTGACGAACGCCATCCTGAATGCAGATCCCGGCATTGGCTGCCATGTGAGCGTAGTCTCCGAAGGTGGCAGTGTGATCAGTTCAAGTTACCGTAACGTGATCGGTTTCGATGACCCGAATCGCCCGCCGTTTAACCTGACGACAGTGATCATGGATGCATCGGACCAGGTCGTCGCCTCCGATGTGACCATGATACGTAACACCTCCAATGTTTATGGTGTGAGCTATAACGGTGCCGGCAACGCCGGTACCGCCCAGGTGGAAACCCTCACAATTCCTGCCGGACTGCAGGCGGGGCAGACGGTGCGGTTCTATGTGGATGACCTGGAAGTGAGCCACACGGTGGCTGCCGGAGAAGACGCTACCGCCATCCGCGATGCCCTGCTCGGGCAGATGACTGACTTTGACCTGACGCAGATCGTCACACCCACCGCCAGCGGGACTGACGGCATTACCCTGACTGCAGTCAACCCCGGCGTGGCCTTCGACGCCTATGGCATCACCACCTCGGTGACCGATGCTTTCACCCTGTCCGTAGATGAAAACAGCGCGACCGGTACCGTCGTTGGCACCATGGGTGGCAGTGACCAGGATGGTGACACCGATACCCTGACCTGGAGCCTGACCGACGATGCCGGTGGTCGGTTTGCCATCGACAGCGCCACCGGTGAGATCACTGTTACCGGGGCACTGGACCATGAGAGTGCCGACAGCCATACCCTCACTGTCCAGGTGACGGATGGCCAGAGTGCATCAAGCCAGCAGCAGGTGACTGTCCAGGTGGGCGATGTCAACGATGCGCCGGAACTGAGCACGACGCTGGATACTGCGGTCAGCAGTGAGGCCATGGTCAACACCGAGACGGACAGTAGCCAGAAAGAAGCGGTGTTATCACCGCTGGGGGATGGCGGCTACCTGGCGGTCTGGCACTCTGAGGAAAATGGCGGCCATGCCATCAAGGCGCAGAAGTATGCGTATGTGGATGTCAGTCGCGATATTACGATTGCTGACCACAGCTTTGAGAGTGTCACTTACTCAAATGGTGGTCATTCAGGCAATCCTGCCGCCAGTCCCTGGACCTTCAGTGGAGCGAGCTCTGGCACTTGGAACCCAACATCAAGCCAGGTGACCCAGGAAGCACCGGATGGCAATAACATTGGCTATGCCACTGGTACCAATGAAACCATTTCCCAGACCCTGACCGAAACTTTTTCGCGGGATACAACCTACCAGTTGCAGGTTGAGGTCGGCAACCGGAGTGATACCGCAGGTTTTGCCGATTACGCCGTGCGGATCACGGCAGGCGGTGTGGTGCTGGCGACGGATGGCTCGGTGTCGCCCGCGGAAGGCCAGTGGGATACGTTAACGCTCAATCTCGACGGTTCCACCATTGCGGAGAACTCCGCGGCGCTTGGTCAGCCCATCACCATTGAACTGGTGCACATCAGCGGACCGCAGATGCATTTCGACAATGTCCGCCTGAGTGCCACCACACCGGAACTGCAGCCCGAGGGGGCGGAGTTCCAGGTGGATACGGCAACGCTGGCGAGTGATGAATCGGTGTCAATGCCGCAGGTGGCGACACTGGAGAATGGTAATTATGCGGTAGCCTGGCGTTTCCTTGACCCTGGTGTTACCAGTACAACCCAGATGCGGATATTTTCCAGTGATGGCACCGAGATCCAGAGTGAATTTACCGTGGGTTCGGGGTCCGGAAATCACTATACGCCGGACCTGATTGCCCTGTCTGATAACCGCTTCCTGGTGGCGCACACGAGCAGTGGTGCAACGTCCATCCGTGCCGTGATACTGGATGCCAATGGCAATACTCTGGAGACCACCACCACGGGCACTTTGGGCGGTTGGAGCAGCCCAGGCTGGGGTGGCCCGGAGGCAACCGCCCTTGATAACGGTGGATTCGCCCTGGTATGGCGCCCGGCCGGCGCCACCGGTGACGATAACGCCAGGATCCAGTTCTTTGACCGCGACGGCAACAACACCACCGGCGAAATCAGTTTCGGCGATACCAACCCTGCCAGTAATCGCCACTTTGAGATCGATACCCTTGAGAACGGACAGGTGATTACCGCCTACCAGAGCGGCGACAACCTGTTCTTCCAGCGCTGGACCGAGGCCGGCAGTCAGGAAGGCTCCCCGGTACAGATCAACACCTCCGTTGCGCCGGATATTTCCACACTGGGCGAGGTATCCGTAGAGGCGCTGAGTGACGGCGGCTTCTTCGTAGTCTGGCGCAGTACTTCGCAGGATCAGGGGGGCAGCCATGGGGTTTACGGACGCCGTTTCGATGCGGATGGCAACCCGCTCACCGGCGAGATTGCGATCAACAGCACAACGGCCAATAACCAGTTTGATCCCTCTGTCATCCAGCTGGAAAGCGGTGCCCTGCAGGTGCTGTGGACATCGAACCAGGATGGCAATGACAACATCTACAGCGCATCAGTGGGACTCGGCGGCAACCAGGTCAGTGAGAATGCGGCCCATGGCACACTGGTGGGCAGCGCCAGCGCCACCGATGTGGAAGACGGCACCACCCTGACCTATGCACTGGTCAACGATGCCGGCGGACGTTTTGCCATTGATGCATCGTCCGGTGATATCACCGTTGCCGATGGCACCCGGCTGGACCATGAAACCGATGCCTCCCATACCCTGCGGGTACGCGTCACCGACAGCGGTGGGCTGAGTACTGAGCAGGATATTGTCATCCAGGTGCAGGATGTGAACGAGGCGCCGGAGGTGTCCGGCGCGGTGACGGTCACGGCACCGGACAACCTGGATGCCCATACGGTGACGGAAGCCTTCCTGCTCGGTAATGCCTCGGATCAGGATGGCGATACCCTGAGTGTGCAGGATGTCAGCATCAACGGCGTGACGGCGCACCGGCATGATTTTCAGACCAGCCTGGCGTTTAGCAGCGGTGGGAGTGCTTCTGTCAGCGGCGATACACTGACCCTTACAGGCAGTGCTACGGGGACTGAAGAGAGCGTTGTCTTGATTGATACCACCGGCGGAGGCACCCGCGGGACTGATCTGCATCTCGACTTCACGGTGACCCCAACAAACCAGCACACGACCCGCAATAACTTCATCGTGTTTGATTACGTTGATGCCAATAATTACAAGGCCATCGGCAGCTATGACGGTGATGGAACGTCGTGGTGGGTTGTTGAAAACTGGATCAATGGCACAAAGACGGGGCTGTCTGATTATAACAGTACCGACAGTGCCAACATTAATACCAGTCGCCACTACGAGGTGAGTATCGTCAATAACCGGGTCAGCCTGACGGTGGATGGCGTTGAAAAGGTCGCGCACCAGTTCAGTGAGAATGTCAGCGATGGTGAACTGGGTGTGATGAATGTCGGGCCTGCCATTACTACCTACACCCTCAACGGCGCTGACTGGGATATCTACCCGGACAACCAGCACGCGGTCTACGACAATAATGACGGCACCTGGACCATCCTGCCCGGCGACGACCTGGCCGGTGACCTGACCCTGGACTACAACGTGTCTGATGGCGAGCTGACCACGGCGGCCACTGCCGTGATCCCCGTCGACCGAACACCTGACGCCAGCATTGAGCTGAGCAGCACCACAGGCATCAGTGACGATGTGTTGCCGGTGGAAACCACGGCTGGCGGGGATACGTTGACCGTTACATCCGTGAGTGGCCAGTCGGTAGCGGCCAGCGGAACCACCAGTATCGCCGGCGAATTCGGCACCCTGGATATCGCCGCCGACGGCAGCTGGACCTATAACCTGGATGCGGCCTATGCCAGTGCCGACCTGGACAGTGATCTGGTCGCGCGCTGGACCTTTGATGAAGCATCCGGCACCACGGTAGCGGACAGTTCCACGGTCGACAGTATTGCGGACGATGGCACGCTCAATGGGGCGACCTTTGTCAGTGACGGCATCAGCGGCAGTGCAGTCGCCTTTGATGGCAGCAATGACCGTATTGATGTGGCAAATTCCACTGAACTTAATACCTATACCGGCACCAGGACAGCCCAAACCATCAGCCTTGCCTTTAAGGTGGATCCGGCCAATGACCTGACGGGTACCCAGGTTCTCTATGAACAGGGAGGGATCGGAAATGGATTTAACATTTATATTCGTGCTGGAAATTTATACGTTGGTGCATGGAGTGATGGTAATGGCTGGAGCAATGGTGCTTTTATCAGCACCAGCCTAGCAGGTTTGGAGGGCGGTTGGCACAGCGTGTCCCTGGTATTGGATGCGACCAGCGTAACAGCCAGTGAGAGGACGCTGACGGGGTATCTGGATGGTATTGATTTTGGCACCAAAACAGGTGCCAAGGCGGTCAGCCCACACAGTGGTGCCATCGCATTTGGTGGTATGAGTCAGGATACCCAGATTGATACCGGTGACTTGACCGGTGACGGGAACTATTTCCAGGGTGAAATTGATGAGGCGCGGATTTATAACCGTGCGCTCTCTGATACGGAAGTCAGGGTGCTGGGGCAGATAGAAAAATCAGAAACCTTCACCTATGAAGTATCAGACGGTACTCATACCAGCACGTCGACACTGGCCATTGATGTTCAGCACACTCTCGACAGTACCGATGGCATCAGCGGTACCGTTGGGGATGAAACCCTGACCGGCACCGCGTTTGGCGAACAGATCGAAGGGCTGGCCGGCATGGATACCCTGATCGGTAACGGCGGCGATGACTTCCTGATCGGCGGGGTCGGCAACGATACGCTCACCGGCGGCCCAGGTTCCGACACCTTTGTCTGGATTGCCGGCCATGAAGGCACATCGTCCTCGGTGGCCATTGACACCATCACGGATTTCAATGCAACGGCCGGCGGTGACGCCATTGACCTGAGCCTGCTGCTGTCGGGGGAAACCGAGACAACACTGGATCAGTACCTGAACGTCAACGTGACCGGCGGTAATACCGAGATTGAGGTCAAACCTGACGGCGCCAGTGGCGATGTCACCCAGAAAATTGTCCTTCAGGGGGTCGACCTGTCGGGACTTGGGGATAATACAGCGATTTTGAATACCCTGTTGCAGAACGGCAATCTGCACATAGACGGTTGAGCGGTTTCGGGGAAACCGCTTGTGTTGTACAGCCATGGATAGGGAGGTCGTATGGCTGATAAGGACAATAAGCAGGCCGGAACGGAGTCTGCCAACACACCGAATGAACCAGTAAAGACAACACCTGAGGACGCGCAGGAATATCAAGAGGAGCAGACGCACGAGTCCTCCGCACAACCGGTCGTCGTCCATCCGGAGCAGGAACAGCCTGAGGATGAAGAGGGCATACCGGATGAGTCCGTTGATCCCGCCATTGTTGTGGACGGGGTGACCTATGACCGGTTTGGCAATCAACAGGCTTCAGAGGAAACGGATAATCCGTTTATGCCGGAAGACGTTGAGGAACTGGATGAAGGCCAATCCGATTACACGGTGTTAACGCAGAACGTCCAGGCACGTGAATTCCAGCAGCCATCGACCTCCTCCCGCGATGGTTCTGATGTCCGATACAACGAACAGGGCAGTAAAGACCAGCCTGAAGACAAACTGGATGAATCCCCGTTCATCACCCGCACAGAATCCAGCATATTGAACATTGAGGCCGCTGATGCCCGTCAGGCACTGGAGCGGGAATCGGATGTGTTCACAGAGTCTGACAGTGAACGACCGGAAGAATCGGTTCTGACAACGGTCATGCGGGTCAATGAAATCCCGGTTGCCCGGCAAGACAGTGGTACGGGTGATGAAAACGAAACCTTCTTCATTGATGTGCTGGCCAATGACACGGATGCCAACACCGATGATGGTCCGATGAATTTCACCCTCGATCGTGTGGCGATTATTTCGGTTGAGGGTGACGTTGAGACCGGTCGCGGGCAAGCCAACGTTGTTAATAATCAGCTGCAGTTTGTCCCCGGTGGGGATTTTGATGCTCTGGCAGAAGGGGAAGACGCAACGGTTGTGGTGCGTTACACCATGTCGGACCGTTTTGGCGGCACCTCTGAATCGACCGTGACCCTGACAATAGAGGGAAGTAATGATGCCCCCTTTGTCAGCCGGGCGATTACGTCTGAGGTCGGCGCAGACGACGCCAGCTATACCATCGACCTCTTATCGCATGCCGGGGATATTGACACCAGTGATACGTTAGCGCTACAGAATGGCAGTGTCCGTCTTGTCAGTGGTGATGGCGGCGGTATTCGCATTACAGGTAATCAAATGACGGTGGATCCTTCTGCCTATACCTACCTGGAAAACAATGAACAGGCCGTCATTGAATACCGGTTTACGATTGAGGATGACAAGGGTGGGACGGCTGAGCAGGTTGCCACGGTAACCGTGATCGGTACCAATGATATTCCCGTGGCTTCGGCCGATGTGTACAGCGCCCTGGAAAACCAGGTGCTCATGCTGGATGTGCTGATCAACGACACGGATGCGGATGCCGGGGATCACTACGGCACATTGAATCTTGATACCGCGACCATCGTTGACACTGATGGGAATCCTGCAACTGGCACGGGCTCTGTCACCATTACCAACCGGCAGATACGGTTTGAGCCGGGCACCGATTTTGACTACCTGGCTTCCGGTGAAACCGCGACGGTGACGGTGCGTTATGGCATTTCCGACAGGGCCGGAGATACTTCAACAGCGGATGCCACCATTACGGTAACGGGCACCAATGATGCGCCGGTGGCCAGTGTTGATAGCGCGACCGGTCACGAGAACCAGACGCTGACTATTGATGTGCTGGCCAACGACACGGATGTGGATCACAACGACAATCCCGCCAACTTCAGCCTGGACAGTGTGCAGATCGTTGACAGTGATGGGAATCCTGTCACTGGCCAGGGCACGGTCAGCATCGTTAACAACCAGCTGCAGTTTGTGCCGGGTGCAGACTTTGACAATCTGGCCAGTGACGAAAGTACGACAGTGACCGTGCGTTATGTGATGTCCGATGATGAAGGGGCGGAATCAACGTCAACAGCCACTATCACGGTAACCGGCACCAACGATGCACCGGTAGCCAGTGTTGATACGGCGACCGGTCACGAGAACCAGACGCTGACTATTGATGTGCTGGCCAACGACACGGATGAGGATCACAACGACAATCCCGCCAACTTCAGCCTGGACAGTGTGCAGATTGTTGATAGTGACGGGAATCCTGTCACTGGCCAGGGCACGGTCAGCATCGTTAACAACCAGCTGCAGTTTGTGCCGGGTGCAGACTTTGACAATCTGGCCAGTGACGAAAGTACGACAGTGACCGTGCGTTATGTGATGTCCGATGACGAAGGCGCGCAATCAACGTCAACGGCCACTATCACGGTAACCGGCACCAACGATGCACCGGTAGCCAGTGTTGATACGGCGACCGGTCACGAGAACCAGACGCTGACTATTGATGTGCTGGCCAACGACACGGATGTGGATCATAACGACAATCCCGCCAACTTCAGCCTGGACAGTGTGCAGATTGTTGATAGTGACGGGAATCCTGTCACTGGCCAGGGCACAGTCAGCATCGTTAACAACCAGCTGCAGTTTGATCCGGGTACGGATTTTGACAGTCTGGCCAGTGGTGATACAGCCACGGTCAGCGTGCGTTATGTGATGTCCGATGACGAAGGTGTGACCTCAACATCGGTTGCGACAATCACAGTGAACGGGACCAACGATGCCGCCTCCGTGGATATTGATCTGAATAATACCGTCGATCCACTGCTGGGAACTGAGTTGATTACCAATGGTGACTTTACGGGTAATGGTGATGGCTGGCAGGTTAATCATCCTGCGTTTTATCTCAATGATGAGATGAGCCTGAATATTGGGCAGGCAGCAACAACGGGTTCCGTTGAGCAAACGATCGACACGGTTGCGGGTGTGAATTACCAGTTACAGGGAGACTTCCGTTCTTTCAACAGCACACTGGAATCGATGCTGGTTGAGGTCGTGGATGTCGAGACAGGCACCGTGTTGCTGAGTCAATCCGTGAGCAGTAACAGTACGGCATCAGCACCGTTTAGCTTTGAATTTAACGCATTGAACCATGGTGAAACCGTGGTGCGTTTCAGTGATATCAGTGCTACCGGCATTAATGCCAATGCCGCGATTGATAACATCTCCGTTGTAGCGCAGCCGGCCGATAACCCGGCGATCGCGGCGGCAGAAAACCCGTTGCTGACAGGGGTGGAAGGACAGCCGATTGACATTGATCTGAGTGTGTCAATCACGGATATCGATGACTCAGCGGCTCCGGTCGTGACAATAACGGATATCCCTTCAGGCTATGTACTGTCAGATGGAAGCACAACGATCACCAGCACCGGTGCCGACATTACTATTTCCGGTTGGGATTTATCCGCGCTTCAGCTGACGCCTCCGGCGGATACAGACACGAATTTCACCCTGACGGTGACGGTGCAACCAGTTGAGCAGGGCGTGACATCACCGGTCACGCTGTATCCGGTTGATGTGGTAGTCAGCCCTGTCAACGAGGCGCCGAATGCCGCTGATAATACGTTGATTCTGGCAGAAGATGGTGCGCATAGCTTTACGGCGGCTGAATTTGGTTTCACTGACAGTGATGACGGTGACAGCCTGCAGTCCGTGACCATCACCCGCCTGCCCGGTGCAGGCGTTCTGGCATTGGATGGCGTTGCTGTCACCTTGAACCAGGTTGTCACAGCATCGGAACTCGGCGACCTGGTGTTTACACCCGATGCCAACGCCAACGGTACCGGTTATGCGGATTTGCAGTTTACAGTCAGTGACGGGCAGGCGAGCAGCGACACCCAGACACTGACCTTTGACGTAACGGCTGTCAATGATGCTGCCACGGTGGTGGCAGGTGATACCCTCAATTACACGACCAATAGCGACATGCAGGTCGTCGTCGACGGCAGCGTGACGATTACGGATGTGGACTCCACCAACCTGCAGAGTGCCACCGTCCAGCTTTCCGGCAACTACGCAAATGGTGAAGATGTTCTGGCATTCACTGATCAGAGTGGCATTACCGGTAGCTGGGATGCTGCAACCGGTACCCTGACACTGACAGGGGATGCGACGCTGGCAGATTATGAAGCGGCACTGGAGTCGGTGACGTACAGTAATTCATCCAATGACCGCAGCACCGATCCGCGTACCGTGAGTATTACGGTGAATGATGGTTCGGATGACAGTGCAGTTGCCACCAGCACCATCAATGTCAGCCAGTTCAACGAGGCGCCGGGCATACTGGATCAGAATTACTCGATGTCTCTGAGCGGTTCATCCGGTGACTACCTGATTGCCAACCCGGCCTCAGATATACCGTCCGATTCTTTCACAATGGAGATGTGGGTCAATACTACCGGCAGCAGGGATGGGGTGTTCTCGTATGCAACATCTGGCCACGATAATGAGATTCTGATGTTCAATCAGACGAATCTTAGTCTCTATATTAATGGAGCCAATGTGTCCACGGGCATCAATGTGGCGGATGGCAACTGGCACCATGTAGCCTGGACCTGGGACAGTTCAACTGGCAGCACCAAAGTGTTTGTGGATGGCGCAGAGGAATACAGCGGTACCCTGAAACAAGGCTTTTCCATCCCGGATGGGGGCTCACTGGTCTTTGGCCAGGAGCAGGACAGTGTCGGTGGCGGCTTTGACAGTAGCCAGGCTTTTGATGGCCAGATGCGGGATATCCGGCTCTGGAACAGTGCCAAATCGGAAAGCGCCATTGACTCGGATAAGGATCAGGCGTTGAGCGGAACCGAGTCCGATCTGGTCAGCTATTTCCCGATGAGTGGTGGCAGTGGCGATATTGAAGACTTTGGCCCGGCCGGGAACACCCTGGAGCGCCATGGCGCCACCTGGGAAGAAGTGGCCAGGGAAACTGCGGAAGACCAGCCGCTGACCATCACGACGCTGAGTTTTGCGGATTCGGATTCCGGGAGTGATACGGTTGAGGTCACGCTGAGCATCACTAACGGTACACTCGAACTTGCTGATAACAGTGGTGTGACGGTGACAGCAGGTGCCGACAACTCCGGCACCATGACCCTGCAGGGTTCGCTCACCGACCTGAATGCAGCCATCAATGGTCTACAGTTTCATCCGACGGCGAACTACCACGGCACGGCCACGCTGACGGCCAGTATCAACGATCTGGGCAACAGTGATGGGGCAGAAGCCCAGAGTGCGAGTATTACCCGGACTATCACCGTCAACAGTGTGAATGATGGACCGACTTCTGAGGATAACACGGTCACGCTGACGGAAGACGGCAGTTACACCTTTGCGGCGGGCGACTTCAGTTTCAATGATGAGGACGGCGACAGTTTAGATACCATTACCATCACGCAATTACCAACCGATGGTTCGCTGACATTGAATGGCGCAGCGGTGGATGCAGGTGACAGTGTACCTGTCGGGGATATTGGCAGCCTGGTGTATACACCACCGGCTGATGCCTTTGGTACTGGCTATGCCAGCCTGCAGTTCACCGTCAGCGATGGTACGGACAGCAGTGCAGCACAGACCCTTACCTTTGATGTCACCGGGGTGAATGATGTGCCCACGTTGGATCCGGTCAATGATATTGACCTTAATGTGGCGTACTCCTTTTCCGAGGGTTCCGGCACCAGTGCGTCTGATATGGGCGATGGAAACCAAGCACTGACGTTGTCTGGTACTGCATCCTGGGGAGAGGGGCGTGATGGTACCGGCAGTTCGCTTGAAATGGATGGCATTAATGGTGCCGGCGAAATCAGCGGGTTGCAAACAGGAGGTGCCATGACGGTCTCAGCCTGGGTAGAGTTTGATGCAACCGGTGGCTGGTCCCGAATTATTGATTTTGGCAATGGCAGTGCTAACCAGAATATCGTGTTGGGTTCCCATGTAACCAATGGTCTTGGTGTCCACATTTATGACGCTTCATCGAATTTGATAGGCCAGCTGGAACTCACGGATGTGATTCAGGCCAATCAATGGACGCATGTTGCTATGACGATTGATGATGCCGGTGAAATAATCCTCTATGTGGATGGCGCAGAAGTCGGATCAGCGACGACAACCACAGGGGCGCCACCGGATGTAATGGTCAGAAGCAATAACCTGGTGGGGCATGATAACTGGGGAGGTGGTCAACGGTTGGATGGCCGGCTGGACGATCTTCTGGTTGCCAATGAAGCCCTGGACGCCACTCAGATCAGCAACCTATTCCAGGCCAGCCAGCTGGAAGACTTTATTGATGACTTCAGTGTCAATGAGAATGTTGCCAATGGCACGGTGGTGGGACAGGTTACGGCAACGGATGTCGATGCCGACGAGACGCTGACCTACTCCCTGCTGGATGATGACGGCGGTCGTTTTGCCATCGACAGCAGTACCGGTGAAATTACCGTCGCGGACGGCAGTCTGCTGGATCATGAAGCAGATACTATGCATGAAGTCCGGGTGAAGGTCACGGATGCCAGCGGTCTGACCAGTGAGCAGGACTACGCCATCCAGATTGGTGATGTGAATGATAGTAGTGTCCTGGTGAACAATACCCTCACCCTTGATGAAGGCGCCACCGTGGTGCTGACCTCTGCCAACCTCAGCGCTACGGATGAAGACCATGATGACAGTAACCTGACCTTCGTGATCAGCAATGTTGAACATGGCGCTTTCAGCGGTACCGGCGTTACCGACAATGGTGATGGCACCTTCAGTTTCACCCAGCAGCAACTGTTGGACGGTGAAGTCAGCTTTACCCACGATGGCGGGGAAGTGCAGCCTTCCTATGAAGTGACGGTGACCGATGGTGTGGCCGTGACGGCCAGTGCGGCGGCTACGATCAACTTCACCAATGTGAATGATGGACCGACTTCTGAGGATAACACGGTCACGCTGACGGAAGACGGCAGTTACACCTTTGCGGCGGGCGACTTCAGTTTCAATGATGAGGACGGCGACAGTTTAGATACCATTACCATCACGCAATTACCAACCGATGGTTCGCTGACATTGAATGGCGCAGCGGTGGATGCAGGTGACAGTGTACCTGTCGGGGATATTGGCAGCCTGGTGTATACACCACCGGCTGATGCCTTTGGTACTGGCTATGCCAGCCTGCAGTTCACCGTCAGCGATGGTACGGACAGCAGTGCAGCACAGACCCTTACCTTTGATGTCACCGGGGTGAATGATGTGCCCACGTTGGATCCGGTCAATGATATTGACCTTAATGTGGCGTACTCCTTTTCCGAGGGTTCCGGCACCAGTGCGTCTGATATGGGCGATGGAAACCAAGCACTGACGTTGTCTGGTACTGCATCCTGGGGAGAGGGGCGTGATGGTACCGGCAGTTCGCTTGAAATGGATGGCATTAATGGTGCCGGCGAAATCAGCGGGTTGCAAACAGGAGGTGCCATGACGGTCTCAGCCTGGGTAGAGTTTGATGCAACCGGTGGCTGGTCCCGAATTATTGATTTTGGCAATGGCAGTGCTAACCAGAATATCGTGTTGGGTTCCCATGTAACCAATGGTCTTGGTGTCCACATTTATGACGCTTCATCGAATTTGATAGGCCAGCTGGAACTCACGGATGTGATTCAGGCCAATCAATGGACGCATGTTGCTATGACGATTGATGATGCCGGTGAAATAATCCTCTATGTGGATGGCGCAGAAGTCGGATCAGCGACGACAACCACAGGGGCGCCACCGGATGTAATGGTCAGAAGCAATAACCTGGTGGGGCATGATAACTGGGGAGGTGGTCAACGGTTGGATGGCCGGCTGGACGATCTTCTGGTTGCCAATGAAGCCCTGGACGCCACTCAGATCAGCAACCTATTCCAGGCCAGCCAGCTGGAAGACTTTATTGATGACTTCAGTGTCAATGAGAATGTTGCCAATGGCACGGTGGTGGGACAGGTTACGGCAACGGATGTCGATGCCGACGAGACGCTGACCTACTCCCTGCTGGATGATGACGGCGGTCGTTTTGCCATCGACAGCAGTACCGGTGAAATTACCGTCGCGGACGGCAGTCTGCTGGATCATGAAGCAGATACTATGCATGAAGTCCGGGTGAAGGTCACGGATGCCAGCGGTCTGACCAGTGAGCAGGACTACGCCATCCAGATTGGTGATGTGAATGATAGTAGTGTCCTGGTGAACAATACCCTCACCCTTGATGAAGGCGCCACCGTGGTGCTGACCTCTGCCAACCTCAGCGCTACGGATGAAGACCATGATGACAGTAACCTGACCTTCGTGATCAGCAATGTTGAACATGGCGCTTTCAGCGGTACCGGCGTTACCGACAATGGTGATGGCACCTTCAGTTTCACCCAGCAGCAACTGTTGGACGGTGAAGTCAGCTTTACCCACGATGGCGGGGAAGTGCAGCCTTCCTATGAAGTGACGGTGACCGATGGTGTGGCCGTGACGGCCAGTGCGGCGGCTACGATCAACTTCACCAATGTGAATGATGGACCGACTTCTGAGGATAACACGGTCACGCTGACGGAAGACGGCAGTTACACCTTTGCGGCGGGCGACTTCAGTTTCAATGATGAGGACGGCGACAGTTTAGATACCATTACCATCACGCAATTACCAACCGATGGTTCGCTGACATTGAATGGCGCAGCGGTGGATGCAGGTGACAGTGTACCTGTCGGGGATATTGGCAGCCTGGTGTATACACCACCGGCTGATGCCTTTGGTACTGGCTATGCCAGCCTGCAGTTCACCGTCAGCGATGGTACGGACAGCAGTGCAGCACAGACCCTTACCTTTGATGTCACCGGGGTGAATGATGTGCCCACGTTGGATCCGGTCAATGATATTGACCTTAATGTGGCGTACTCCTTTTCCGAGGGTTCCGGCACCAGTGCGTCTGATATGGGCGATGGAAACCAAGCACTGACGTTGTCTGGTACTGCATCCTGGGGAGAGGGGCGTGATGGTACCGGCAGTTCGCTTGAAATGGATGGCATTAATGGTGCCGGCGAAATCAGCGGGTTGCAAACAGGAGGTGCCATGACGGTCTCAGCCTGGGTAGAGTTTGATGCAACCGGTGGCTGGTCCCGAATTATTGATTTTGGCAATGGCAGTGCTAACCAGAATATCGTGTTGGGTTCCCATGTAACCAATGGTCTTGGTGTCCACATTTATGACGCTTCATCGAATTTGATAGGCCAGCTGGAACTCACGGATGTGATTCAGGCCAATCAATGGACGCATGTTGCTATGACGATTGATGATGCCGGTGAAATAATCCTCTATGTGGATGGCGCAGAAGTCGGATCAGCGACGACAACCACAGGGGCGCCACCGGATGTAATGGTCAGAAGCAATAACCTGGTGGGGCATGATAACTGGGGAGGTGGTCAACGGTTGGATGGCCGGCTGGACGATCTTCTGGTTGCCAATGAAGCCCTGGACGCCACTCAGATCAGCAACCTATTCCAGGCCAGCCAGCTGGAAGACTTTATTGATGACTTCAGTGTCAATGAGAATGTTGCCAATGGCACGGTGGTGGGACAGGTTACGGCAACGGATGTCGATGCCGACGAGACGCTGACCTACTCCCTGCTGGATGATGACGGCGGTCGTTTTGCCATCGACAGCAGTACCGGTGAAATTACCGTCGCGGACGGCAGTCTGCTGGATCATGAAGCAGATACTATGCATGAAGTCCGGGTGAAGGTCACGGATGCCAGCGGTCTGACCAGTGAGCAGGACTACGCCATCCAGATTGGTGATGTGAATGATAGTAGTGTCCTGGTGAACAATACCCTCACCCTTGATGAAGGCGCCACCGTGGTGCTGACCTCTGCCAACCTCAGCGCTACGGATGAAGACCATGATGACAGTAACCTGACCTTCGTGATCAGCAATGTTGAACATGGCGCTTTCAGCGGTACCGGCGTTACCGACAATGGTGATGGCACCTTCAGTTTCACCCAGCAGCAACTGTTGGACGGTGAAGTCAGCTTTACCCACGATGGCGGGGAAGTGCAGCCTTCCTATGAAGTGACGGTGACCGATGGTGTGGCCGTGACGGCCAGTGCGGCGGCTACGATCAACTTCACCAATGTGAATGATGGACCGACTTCTGAGGATAACACGGTCACGCTGACGGAAGACGGCAGTTACACCTTTGCGGCGGGCGACTTCAGTTTCAATGATGAGGACGGCGACAGTTTAGATACCATTACCATCACGCAATTACCAACCGATGGTTCGCTGACATTGAATGGCGCAGCGGTGGATGCAGGTGACAGTGTACCTGTCGGGGATATTGGCAGCCTGGTGTATACACCACCGGCTGATGCCTTTGGTACTGGCTATGCCAGCCTGCAGTTCACCGTCAGCGATGGTACGGACAGCAGTGCAGCACAGACCCTTACCTTTGATGTCACCGGGGTGAATGATGTGCCCACGTTGGATCCGGTCAATGATATTGACCTTAATGTGGCGTACTCCTTTTCCGAGGGTTCCGGCACCAGTGCGTCTGATATGGGCGATGGAAACCAAGCACTGACGTTGTCTGGTACTGCATCCTGGGGAGAGGGGCGTGATGGTACCGGCAGTTCGCTTGAAATGGATGGCATTAATGGTGCCGGCGAAATCAGCGGGTTGCAAACAGGAGGTGCCATGACGGTCTCAGCCTGGGTAGAGTTTGATGCAACCGGTGGCTGGTCCCGAATTATTGATTTTGGCAATGGCAGTGCTAACCAGAATATCGTGTTGGGTTCCCATGTAACCAATGGTCTTGGTGTCCACATTTATGACGCTTCATCGAATTTGATAGGCCAGCTGGAACTCACGGATGTGATTCAGGCCAATCAATGGACGCATGTTGCTATGACGATTGATGATGCCGGTGAAATAATCCTCTATGTGGATGGCGCAGAAGTCGGATCAGCGACGACAACCACAGGGGCGCCACCGGATGTAATGGTCAGAAGCAATAACCTGGTGGGGCATGATAACTGGGGAGGTGGTCAACGGTTGGATGGCCGGCTGGACGATCTTCTGGTTGCCAATGAAGCCCTGGACGCCACTCAGATCAGCAACCTATTCCAGGCCAGCCAGCTGGAAGACTTTATTGATGACTTCAGTGTCAATGAGAATGTTGCCAATGGCACGGTGGTGGGACAGGTTACGGCAACGGATGTCGATGCCGACGAGACGCTGACCTATTCCCTGCTGGATGATGACAACGGTCGTTTTGCCATCGACAGCAGCACCGGTGAAATCACCGTCGCGGACGGCAGCCAGCTGGATCATGAGACAGACACTACCCACTCAGTGCGGGTACAGGTGACCGATGCCGCCGGGCTTACCAGTGAGCAGGATTACACTATCCAGGTCGGTGATGTGAATGAAGCGCCGACGGCTGTCTCGCTGGCAGTGGATTCTGCGGTGGCGCCTTCCGGAGGGATTGTTGTTTCAGTCCCTGCGGATGTGACGGTGCAGTCCGCCTGGAACTTCGATAACAGCTATGAAAGTGAAGCCGGGGGGGACAGTTTCTCGGGTGCCTCGCCAACATTTGTTGAGGGTCCTAATAATCAGGCTAGTGCGCTTCACTTCGATGGCAGCAGTACTGCCTTTCTCGCCCCATTGGATGCCTCTGAAACGTCTTATGGGATTGGTTTCTGGTTCCGCACGACGGATTCCGGCTGCATGGTTGAAATTACCGATGATGGGAGTTTAGGATCCCGTGATCGTGAAATCTGGATTGATGACAATGGCAGGATCAATGCCCGCGTCTGGCCAGAGGAAACCATCACCAGTGATGCATCAACGACGTTCAATGATGGTGAATGGCATTATGTTGTTCACAGTTTTGGCGGTGACCAGGGGGGGCAGACGCTGTTTGTTGATGGTACATCGGTCGCGTCCGGTAACCTGGCAGCGTCTAACTTTGATTGGCAGGATACGATTCGTTTAGGGAGTTCCAATGGTGGATTTGGTGATGGCTTTACCGGAGATATCGCGGGACTGCAGGTCTTTGATGAAGCAGTGACGACCGAACAGGCCGCAGCAATGGTGACAGCCGTTGATGTCGTGCTCAATGAAAATACCACCTCGGCAGTTACCATTGGCACTGTCACCGCGACCGATCCGGATACGGACAACGAAGCCTTCAGCCAGCACAGCTTCACCGTGTCAGACGACCGGTTTGAGGTGGTCAACGGTGAACTGCAGTTGAAAGCGAACCAGGTGCTGGATCATGAGACCGAAGAGTCTATCTCGGTCACGGTGACGGCGGTTGACGACAATGGCAATGGCCTGTCAGGCGGCGGCCAGACCTTCACGATCCTGGTGCAGGATGTTAATGATGCCCCGACGGTGGCGGATCAGACCCTGACCATCAATGAGGATGCGTCGCACCAGTTCACGGCGGATGACTTCTCCATTGCGGATCAGGATGCCGGGGATACCCATACGGTCACGATCACCGCGATCAATGGTGACGGTACGCTGTACAGGCAGCCGCCATCACCGAACCTTCATTTTGATTTCAGTGATTCTGCTGATCCTGCCAACGATGTCGAGAACTCTATCCATGGCACCCTGCATGGCGTAGAGCAGGTCACGGATGCGGAGCAGGGTGAGGTTATCCAGTTTGATGCCAATAGCGATTACATCGAGCTGGATCAGGCTTATGACCTGGGCAATGAGTGGACCATCAGCGTCAGTTTCAACGATCTTTTCCTCAATAATAATCTTTGGAACACGCTGACGCGGGGTACTGATCATCAAGTGATCTTCCATTCCAGCACCGGTGAACTGGGCACTTGGGATAATACCGGTGGAACCGGTTTCCATGGCTCCGGTTTCTTTGCCAGTTCCATTGGCGATGGCTGGCATGATCTGGTTGCAGTCGGAGAAAATGGCACGACGACATTCTATATCGATGGCGTTGAGGTCGGTTCCATTGACTATCAGTCGACTGACACTATTGTCACAGTGGGAAACCATCTCAATGGCGACAACCAGCCTTTTGCCGCCCAGCTGGATAATTTCCAGATCGTGAATGAAGCGCTGGCACCCAGTCCCGTGGAAGGGCAGCCTTTCGGTACCACAGAAGTGTCTGCCAATGACACGTTCACCACTGACGAACTGCAGGAACTGGTCTTCGTGCCGGATGCCAACGCCAGTGGTGACGCGGCGGCGTCTATTGAGTTCAAGGCAACCGACAACAATGGATTGGAAAGCTCTGTCCAGACGTTGACCTTTGATGTCACGCCGGTCACGGATGCGCCGACCATTACGTTGAATAACGAGGTGTACAGTGACCTGGCGCTGGATACGGAGCTGATCACCAGTGGTGATTTGTCGTCATCAACAGGTTGGGATCTGAGTGGTAATGTGGGTATTGCCAGTGGTCGGATGACATTCAGTAGTAGTAATAGTCCTGTAACCGGTGTGGCGGAGCAGACGTTTGCTATTCATCCGGATGTCGGATATTCGCTGAGTCTGGGTTTTGCCAGTGCAAACACTTTCTCGGTTTCCGGTCGTATTGAAATTATTGATGCAGATTCCGGTACCGTGCTTGCGAGCCAGGATGTTACGCCCAACAGTCAAACCTATCAGACCCTGAACCTGAACTTTACCGGCATCGCAGCCGGCAATGCGATTCTCAGGGTCACGGACACCACGGCTGATACCAGCAGTCGTGACCTGTGGGTGGATAATGTTTCAATCCAGGCCAGCAGTGCCGACAACGGCCATATTACCACCGGTGTGGGTCTCTATGCCCAGGGAGACCAGGCAATGGCTGTCGATCTGAGCGTGGCAACACCGGACAGTGACGGCTCGGAAACCCTGGCGATTGAGCTGACCGGTATTCCTGCGGATGTCGTTCTTACGGATGGCACCAATACCGTGACATCAACCGGTGATTCGCTGGATGTGTCCGAATGGGATCTGGGTAGTCTGACGCTGTCATCGGGGCCGGGTACCGATTTTACGATGACCGTTACCGCCACAGCTACAGAGTCGGCGACCGGCGCAACGGAAGTGACGTCCCAGCCGATTAATGTGCATTACCAGCAAGATCCCTATATTGACGGTGAACTGAACATTGTTGCCCCGGATGACCTGGTCACCCACACCGTGACCGAGGCGTTCCTGCTGTCCAACGCCAGCGATGCCCAGGGCGACACGCTCAGTGTGCAGGATGTCAGCATCGATGGCGTCAGCGCCCACCGGCATGACTTCCAGACCAGTTTCTCGGCAGGTACCGGCGGCAGCGTGGTCGTTAATGGTGATACGCTCACATTGACGTCTGGCACAGAAGAAAACGTGGTGCTGATTGATACCACCGGCGGTGGAACCCGCGGTACTGACCTGCACTTGGATTTCACGGTAGCGCCGACCGATGGCCATGCCACCCGCAATAATTTCATTGTCTTTGATTATGTGGATGCCAATAACTACAAGACCATTGGTAGCTATGATGGTGATGATTCACCCGAATGGCGTGTGGAACAGTGGACTAATGGCGCTAGTACGATCTTGAACAGCTTTGATGAAAGCACCGCGAGTTCCAACATCAACACAGATCGCCACTACGAAGTGGATATTGTTGATAACCGGGTCAGCCTGACGGTGGATGGTGTGGAGAAGATTGCGCATCAGTTCACAGAGAATATCAGTGACGGCGAACTTGGGGTGATGAACCGGGGGAATTCTGTTTCTACGTATACGATTAATGGCGCAGAGTGGGATACCTACCCTGATAATGTCCACACCGTGTATGACAACAATGACGGCACCTGGACGATTCGCACTGGCGATGAACTCAGTGGTGACCTGACCCTGGACTACAACGTCAGTGACGGAACCAATATTACGGCAGCCACTGCAACCGTCGAGATAGACCACGCGGTGGATGCCAGCATTGAACTGTCTGCCACCACGGGTATCAGTGATGATGTGTTGCCGGTGGAAACCTCGGCAGCGGGGGCGACCCTGACCGTTTCCAGCGTCAATGGTCAGGCTGTGGCCGAATCCGGTACCACCAGTATTGCCGGGGAATTCGGTACTCTGGATATCGCCGCTGACGGTAGCTGGACCTACAACCTTGATCCCGCCTACGACGGTATGAACCTGGACGATGGGCTGGTCGCTCGCTGGACCTTTGATGAAGGTACCGGAACGACAGCGGCGGATACCGCGCCGGACAACGCTAACGTATCCAATGCCACCCTGGGATCAAATGCCAGCTTTATCTCGCAGGGGATTAGTGGCGGAGGAGTCCACACGGATGGTGGTAACAATGTTGTCGATATGGCGAACTCTGCTGATATCAATACCTATAGCAACGCCAGTATTCCGCCAGGGCGAAGCATCAGCCTGTTTTTCCGGGTTGATGAAAACAATGACCTGTCCGGTACACAGGTGTTGTTCGAAGAAGGTGGTGGTACAAATGGATTGGTTATCTACATTCAAGACGGCTTGTTGTATGTCGGCGCCTGGAGTGAGGGCAGCAGCTGGGACGGCAACTGGATCAGCACGGATATTTCCACCGCTGGCAATGGCTGGCACAGTGTAGCCCTGACGCTGGACATGACCACTGCCGGCAATACAGCGCTTACCGGATACCTTGATGGCAATCAGTTTGCCAGTGGCTATGGCGAGGCCGTGCAGGCGCACAGCGGTGGTATTGGTTTCGGCGGGAAAAATAATTCGGCCAAACTCCATACCGGTGACACCTCTGGTGATGGTTTGGGTTTCAATGGCGACATTGATGAAGCGCGGATCTATAACAGGGAGTTGTCGGCTGAGGAGGTTCGTGTTCTGGGGCAGACCGATCAGTCAGAAACGTTTACCTATGAAGTCTCCGCCGATGATGGCAGTTCCACGAGTGTGGCCACCTTGGACATTGATGTTCTGCATGCCATGGATACAACCGGCGCCCTGGAAGGAACGGCGAATGGGGACACGCTGAACGGTACAGCATTCAGCGAACGGATTGACGGTATGGCCGGCGATGACACCCTGCTGGGACTGGACGGCGATGACTTCATGATCGGCGGCGCCGGGAATGACACCCTGACCGGTGGCGCGGGTTCCGATACTTTTGTCTGGATTGCCGGGGATGAGGGGACAGCATCGACAATTGCGGTGGATACCATTACCGATTTCGACGCGAGTGTCAGTGGCGATGCCATTGACCTGAGCCAGCTGATATCCGGAGGAACCCCCGAAACCATTGACCACTTCCTGGATGTTGCGGTGGTGGATGGCAGTACCGAAATCAGCATTCATCCCACCGGTGAGGGAGGAGATGTGACACAGAAGATTGTCCTGCAGGATGTCGACCTCTCCAGCCTGGGGGATAACAACGCTATCCTGAATACCCTGTTGCAGAACGGCAACCTGCACCTGGATGGGTAAAGCAGCCTGACGACCGGTTTGTCATTTTGTGACAAACCGGCGGATGGGCTTCATGCCGGGACTTCCTCCGGACTGCCCGCTTTTGGTGATACTTTTCGTGCTGCGGCGCGTTCGCGCTTTTTGCTGCGCCGGTATTCAATGGGGGTCAGCCCTGTCCAGCGTTTGAAGGCCCGGTAGAAGGTGCTGGGTTCGGAAAAGCCGGTCAGGTAGACAATCTCGTCAATGGACTCATCTGTCCGCGCCAGTAAACGCCGGGCCAGGTTGCTCCGGTAATTGGCCAGCAGCTGGTTGAAACTGGTTTCCGCTTCCGCCAGCCGACTGCGCAGGGTTCTGGCGGTGATATCCAGCCGTTCCGCCACGGATTCCAGGCTGACCTGGCCGGAGTCCAGTAGTTCCCCGATCACCCGGCTGACCGCCATGACCACATCCTGCTTTTCCAGACGCGCCATCTGTTCGGACGCGACCTGTTCATGGGCGCGCATGAGTTCCGGTTCGGCATGGAGAGACCGGTAATTCAGGACGGTGGCATCAAAGACCAGTTCATCCGTATCACCCTCGAACGACACCGGGCAGCCAAATACCCGCTGGTATTCGCTGTCGTCCCCGACACCGGTATGGGAGAAGGTGATTGTCAGCGGTTTGAACGTGCCATCGGTGACATGCTGGAAAAAACGGATCACGCCCAGCATGATGCTGTCACTCAGGTGCCGGATACTCATGGCATCCCCGGTAGCCGGTGCAACGACGAGGGCGCAGCGATCCCCGGATTGTTCCAGTCGGCCACTGATGGCGTCGCTCAGCAACCGCTGGTAGCGCAGTGCCCGCTGCAGGCCTTCTTCAAAGGTGTGGCTGCTGAGGAACAGGTATTCCAGTACCTGTCCGCGAAACAGCGGGGTATGCTCCCCCAGGTGCAGGCCAATCAACGGATCCCCGGTGACGTCTTCGCAGGCCTGCCAGAAAAGGGTTTGTGCATGATGGGGGGTGCGGGTGCGCTGGTCGGCCAGCAGTTGTGCCGTGATGTTGCAGCGTCGGTAGATCGGGGTGGGATCAATCCCGGCATTCATGAAGGCCTGGTGTGCCATTCGTACCAGGATACCTGCGTCTTTTAATTCGCTCATGTTACTGCCCGGCTTCTGTTGTTATTCCATCAGTCCATTGCGGCTGTTATTCGCAGCACCCTGACTGTACGGGTTGTTATTGTCTGATCGTGCCGTGTCAATGTCGCTATCTTAGAGAGGATTGCCGGGGATGACAATCGGTTAAATCAGGGGTCATTGGCAATGGGGCGTGGCGACAGTGGTGAATCAGCCAATGCGACACGATGGGGGAATGCAAGAATCACAGGTGTATTCATCTCGACGTACGGTTGACCATCATGCAGGCCGAAACCTTAACTTCCCTTCCTTCTCTGTGGCGACTCTATGCCGGTGCCGCAGTCAAACGGGGGCGTTCTGCGCCTGGGCAGTTGCCGGCGTTGTCCGTCAATGTGTCCGGTGTCAGGGTCGATCGCACTCAGGCGTGGGCCTATAACCGGGTGTGCGGATTTCAAAACCTGCCGGGGCTGTCGCCGACGTTTTTACAGAGTCTGGCTTTTCCGCTGCACATGCATTTGCTGGTGCATCACGCCATGCCGCTGACGCCCATAGGATTGGTGCATGTTTGTAACAGTATCCGGCAGATCCGCCCGATTGGTCCGGATGAACTGTTATGGATTGACTGTGCCGTGGGTGAAACCCGTCAGGTGGATGCCGGGCTGGAGTTCGATCTGACCACCCGCATCGAGGTTAGTGGCGAAAGGGTGTGGGAGAGTGTCAGTACGAACCTGTCACGCATGCCCAGAAAGGGGAATGGTAAACCCAAAAAAACGAGTGCCCCACCGCCCGAACCTGACGAGACCTGGTCATTGCCACCAAACCTGGGGCGCCGGTATGGGGCGGTTTCCGGGGATCGCAATCCCATTCACCTGTATCCTGCCACATCCAGGTTATTTGGCTTCAGACAGCCAATCGCCCATGGTATGTGGTCCAAGGCCCGCTGTCTGGCGGCGCTGATGCCTGCGATTGGAGAAAAGCCCTTTACGGTTGATGTGCGTTTCAAAACCCCGGCTTATTTACCGTCGGACGTTCACTTCAGCCAGCAGTTGACCGGGGAAGGGGGGGCTTTTCAGTTGTACTCGACAGCCGGAAAACCTCACCTGACAGGGGAGGTTGCCTGGCTCTGACATTGTTTCGCCAGACTGTCCCGCTATAATCCCGCCCTTTTGGATGATGGCAGTAGTGTAATGCAGGCTTCTCAGGAAACAGATCAGCATTGGATGCAGGAAGCTTTGCGCCTTGCGCGACTGGGCGCAGCCCTGAACGAGGTGCCGGTGGGCGCTATCGTCGTGCATCAGAACCGCATCGTCGGGCGGGGCTACAACAGCCCGATCAGCCGGGGAGACCCGGTCGCCCATGCTGAGATCCAGGCATTGCGCGATGCCGCGGTAACCCTCAACAATTACCGGCTGGTGGACTGCGATCTCTACGTCACCCTGGAACCCTGTACCATGTGTGCCGGCGCCATCGTCCACAGCCGGATTCGCCGGCTGGTGTATGGTGCCCGTGAACCCAAGGCCGGCGCGGTTGTCAGCCAGGCCCTGCTGCTGGACATGCCATGGTTGAACCACACGGTAACGGTGACAGGCGGCATCCTGGAAGAGGCATGTTCACAGCTGCTCTCGGATTTTTTCCGGCGTCGCCGTCAGGAAAAGAAACAGGCAAAACAGCAGACCCAGCAAACCTGTTGCTGAATCAGTCGGACTGCGCCAGTACCGTTGGCTGTTTCAGGTGTTGGTAGAACAGGCGGATATTTTCCACATAACGCACAGGCTCGGAGCCACGGGCATAGCCGTAGCGGGTCTGGCGATACCACCAGGATTGTTCCAGCAGGAGCAGATGGAGCCGAAGGTCGTCCCATTTGTCGGGATTGCCGCCGGCCTGCAGCGTCAGGTCCCGGGCATCATAGACGTGCCCCATGCCGACGTTATAGGCCGCCAGGGCAATCCAGGTGCGATCCGGTTCCCGGATCGTCCCGGGCAGCCGGTTATAGATCCGGTTCAGGTACAGGGCTCCCCCTCGCAGACTCTGTTCGACATCCAGGCGATTGTGCACGCCCACTTCCCTGGCTGTCGTCAGTGTCAGCATCATCATGCCCCTGACGCCGGTGGGTGAGCGGGCCCTGGGCGACCAGTGCGACTCCTGGTAGCTGATGGCAGCCAGCAGGCGCCAGTCGATCTGGTGGGTTTTGGCAATGCGGCGAAACAGTGCCTCAAACCGTGGCAGACGCTGTGTGATGTGGATGTTGATGCTGGCGTTTTCAGCCGCAGACAGGGTATCGGGAATCAGGTTCAGGGGTGGATCAAAGAGTGGGGTGGCGAGGTTGTTGCCCAGATAGTAAACCCAGCTTAGCTGTCGGTAGTAGCGATTACTGTCGCGACTGGTCAGTGGGGAGCCGGTCTGCCGGTGGGCAGCCATGTCAGGCAGGGTGTCGTGGCAAATGGTGCCGGAGTCGGCGGGTCTGTCACATCCGATCAGGAGCATTATCCCGAGTAGCAGACGACACTGGCCGGCGTGACGATGCCGGGTGATTCCGGTAAGGATGGTGATTCTCAGCAAGGGGATGGGCGCTCCCTGTATGACGATAGTCAGCCGTCTCACGGCCGTGTGTGGGCAGGGCATGTGAACGAATGTCAGGCAATGGCATCCAAGAGAGTAAAACAGGGGTTCGCTGGCTGGTTCAGCCAGACAGCTTTCTGTATTATACGCGCACCCTGAGTACCCGCGCAGACTATTTGCGGTTTACGGTGCTTACCAACCTCTCCCGGATTTCGAGGGTTCGTCTGACCATGGAGATTTTACGCGGCAATCCCGCGCTTTCTTCTTTCCGTTCTGAGAGATTGCTGAAGGTGCTTCAGCAGCAGGTGACTGGCGTCACCGGTGTGTACGCGGACTTCATGCATTTTGCGCGACTGACCGCCCCGCTGACCAGCGAGGAGCAGGGCATCCTGCAACGGTTGCTGCGCTACGGCCCGGGCATTGAAGCCCGTGACCCTGTCGGACAACTTTTCCTCGTCGTGCCACGCCCCGGCACCATCTCCCCTTGGTCCAGCAAAGCGACCGATATTGCCCATAACTGTGGCCTGAACCAGGTCCAGCGTCTGGAACGTGGCATTGCCTATTACGTCCAGATGGAGGGTGAACCCGGTGCGGAAGCGCTGGACAGAATGGGGGATATCCTTCACGACCCGATGACCGAGACCGTACTCCATAGCCTGGAAGCGGCCGAATGTCTCTTCCGTGAAGCGGAGCCACGGCCGTTGACCACGGTGCCGGTGATGGCGGAGGGACGGGCCGCACTGGAGTTGGCCAATACCGAGCTGGGGCTGGCACTGGCGGAGGATGAAATTGACTACCTGGTGGACAACTTCACCCGACTCCAGCGGGATCCCACCGATGTCGAGTTGATGATGTTCGCCCAGGCCAACTCGGAGCATTGCCGGCACAAGATCTTCAATGCCTCCTGGGACATTGACGGTGAAGCCCAGGAGAAATCCCTGTTTGGCATGATCCGCAATACCTGGGAAATGCATTCTGATGGCGTGCTGTCTGCCTACAAGGACAACGCCGCCGTCATCACCGGCTCCCGCGCCGGCCGCTTTTTCCCCGACCCTGACTCCTGCGAATACGGCTTTCATGAGGAAGATGTCCATATCCTGATGAAAGTGGAAACCCACAACCATCCCACCGCCATTGCTCCCTATCCCGGCGCTTCCACCGGTTCCGGTGGTGAGATCCGTGACGAAGGCGCAACCGGTCGTGGTGCGAAGCCGAAGGCTGGCTTAACCGGTTTCTCTGTTTCGAACCTGCGTATTCCCGGTTATGAACAGCCTTGGGAAGGGGATTTCGGCAAGCCGGATCGCATTGTTTCCGCCCTGGATATCATGATTGAAGGGCCACTGGGTGGCGCCGGGTTCAACAATGAATTCGGTCGTCCCAATCTCTGCGGTTATTTCCGGACCTATGAAGAGCAGGTCAATGGCCCGGCCGGTGAGGAAGTGCGTGGTTACCACAAGCCGATCATGATTGCCGGCGGTCTGGGCAATATTCGTGCTGACCATGTGCAGAAAGCCGATTTTGCGGCGGGTGCCAAACTGATTGTTCTGGGCGGCCCGGCCATGCAGATCGGTCTGGGTGGTGGTGCAGCCTCATCCATGAGCACCGGTGAAGGCCAGGAAGACCTCGATTTCGCCTCCGTACAGCGGGACAACCCCGAGATGGAGCGCCGTTGCCAGGAAGTCATCGACCGCTGCTGGCAGCTGGGCGACAAGAACCCGATTCGCTTTATCCACGATGTTGGCGCTGGTGGTCTGTCCAACGCCTTCCCTGAGCTGGTGAGTGATGGTGGACGTGGTGGTGATTTCGAACTTCGCAATATTCCCAATGATGAACCCGGCATGTCCCCGCTGGCGGTCTGGTGTAACGAGTCCCAGGAACGCTATGTTCTGGCGGTTGAACCGGAGGATATGGCGCGCTTTGAGGCGATCTGCCGTCGGGAGCGCTGTCCGTACGCGGTAGTGGGTACCGCCACTGAAGAAGAACATCTGCGCCTCTCGGATAGCCATTTTGACAACAATCCGGTTGATCTGCCGCTGGAGGTTCTGCTGGGCAAGGCGCCCCGTATGCACCGTTCAGTGGATCGAACCGACTTTGAGCGCAAGGCACTGAAGCTGGCCGGTATTGATCTGGCAGAGGCGACAGAGCGGGTACTGCGACTGCCGACCGTCGCTGGCAAGAGCTTCCTGATTACCATCGGTGACCGTTCAATCACCGGTCTGGTCAATCGAGACCAGATGGTGGGTCCGTGGCAGGTACCCGTGGCGGACTGTGCCGTCACTGCGACCAGTTTCGATGTCTACACGGGTGAAGCCATGTCCATGGGCGAGCGTACGCCGGTGGCCTTGCTGGATGGCCCCGCGTCCGGCCGGATGGCGATTGGTGAGGCGATCACCAATATTGCCAGTGCCCGGATTGGCAGCCTGTCCGACATTCGTCTGTCGGCCAACTGGATGTCTGCGGCGTCCCATCCCGGTGAAGGGGAGCGTCTGTACGATACGGTGAAAGCCGTCGGTATGGAACTGTGTCCTGAATTGGGTATCACTATTCCCGTGGGCAAGGATTCCATGTCCATGCGGACGGCCTGGAACGAAGATGGTACCGAGAAATCCGTTACCTCTCCGCTGTCCCTGATTATTTCTGCGTTCGCGCCGGTTCAGGATATTCGTAAGACGGTCACGCCGCAGTTGCGGACGGATCTGGGCGAGACCGAGCTGGTACTGATCGATCTGGGGCGTGGACGGAATCGCTTGGGTGGTTCTGCGTTGGCACAGGTTTATCGTCAGTTGGGTGATGTACCGGCGGATCTGGACAGCCCGGAAGACCTGAAAGCCTTCTTTAATGCGATCCAGCAGTTGATGGATGAGCAAAAGATAGTTGCTTACCACGACCGTTCTGACGGCGGCCTGCTGGCTACGTTGCTGGAAATGGCCTTTGCCGGCCATACCGGTATCCGGGTTGAGCTGGACAAGCTGACGGAAACCCAGTCTGACCTGCTGCCGACCCTGTTCAACGAAGAGCTGGGTGCTGTGATCCAGGTGCGTCGTGAGGATAAGGGCTATGTGATGGACTGTCTGGCCGAGTTTGGTCTGTCAGGCTGTGTCCACAGCATCGGTACGCTGGCGGATGAGCAGAATATCGAATTTGTCTTCCGTGGCCATGAGGTACTGACTGGCAACCGGATTCGCTACCATCGCATCTGGTCAGAGACCAGCTACCGGATCCAGGCGCTGCGTGATAACGCTGAATGCGCCCGTCAGGAGTTTGATAACCTGCTGGATGACCGGGATCCCGGCCTGCACGCCGTGGTTGCCTGGGACCATAACCGGGATATTGCCGCGCCCTACATTGCCCGAGGTGCCAAACCCCGAATCGCGATACTGCGGGAACAGGGCGTGAACGGGCAGGTTGAAATGGCCGCAGCGTTTGACCGTGCCGGTTTTGCTGCGGTTGACGTGCACATGAGCGACCTCATGAGCGGTGACCGCTCCCTGGCTGATTTCACCGGTCTGGCTGCCTGCGGCGGTTTCTCTTACGGGGACGTACTCGGTGCGGGTGAGGGCTGGGCGAAGTCCATCCTGTTCAATAGCCGCACACGTGAGCAGTTTGCCGCCTTCTTTGATCGCCGGGATACTTTCACGTTGGGTGTCTGTAACGGTTGCCAGATGCTGTCCAACCTGCGGGAGCTGATTCCCGGTGCGTCGCTCTGGCCTCACTTTGTCCGTAACCGCTCCGAGCAATTTGAAGCGCGGGTGGCCATGGTGCAGATTGAGAAGAGTCCTTCGATCTTCCTGTCCGGGATGGTGGGTGACCGCTTGCCGATCGCCATTGCCCACGGGGAAGGGCATGCGGAGTTTGCTAATGCGGATGCCCTGCGTCGTGCCAGCGGCAGCGGGCTGGTGGCGCTGCGTTATGTCGATAACCACGGTACGGTGACGGAACGCTATCCGTTCAACCCTAATGGTTCTCCGGAGGGTATTACCGGTCTGACCACGGATGATGGCCGTGTCACCATCATGATGCCGCACCCTGAACGGGTCTTCCGGGCTGTCCAGAACTCCTGGCATCCGGATGACTGGCGGGAAGATGGTCCCTGGATGCGGATGTTCCGTAATGCCCGGGTCTGGGTTAACTGATACTGAGTAAAAACAGAAAACCCCGCGAAAGCGGGGTTTTTTATAGTGTTGCTGTTGGCGGTGGTTATACCGGTGGTACCAGTGGACGATTGGGATCATCTACCGCATTAACGGCAGGGCGGAAGGGTTCTGGCTGTTGGATAGGTGGATCTTGTTCGGAAACAGGATGGTTTTCCGCAATAGAGGTCGCTTTTTCGGTCAGCGCTTTTTGTAATAGTTTGATCTGTTTCTTGGAGAGTGGTTTGCCCCGTTGAATCAATTCATAGATCGGTTCAAGTCTGGCGCTGACGGATTCGGTAATACGATATCCAGGCATGGCGGTGTTTTGGGTTTGTATCGTGGTATGGCCGCCGTTGAGTGCCATTTGTTGCAGTAATGCTGCGAAATCAGGGCTTTCTGTCATGACATATCGCCGGATGAAATCAGAATCAATCGCGTCTGAATGACTGGCCTCTATGTAGCAGAGCTGGGTATGGTCATGTGCTTTTTTCAACCCGGTTCTGTCCTTGTTGCTCTTGCAGCCCTCCATAACCGGCATATCAATGCTGTTAAGCAGGGAATTGAGGGTACGGCTGTAGAGAAAAGGATCTTTGGTGGCACAATGACGCATCCCGATACGCGTCAGTTCACGCATATGGTTGACCAATAGCTGGATTTTCAGCTGTTGTTCCGGTGAATAACGATCCAGCTGTTTCCCGATAAATCCTTCTATAGTGGCGCCGGGTTTCAGGCTGCCAATGAGGTTAGTGAGTGCCCGCTTGTTATGGATTTCTGCTTCACTCCAGGTGTCGCCCGTCATCGCAAGGAACGAATTATGTGCGATCAGGTTGCAGGGGCAGATAAACATAAAGGGTTCAACATTGACGTTGACCTTGTGGGGGATGCCGGCACTTGAGTAAACGGTGAGACTTGTTGTTTTATCCTGCCAGTGGTGTTCCATGCTCTTCCAGGTTTCGCGGCACCAGTTGCGTTCATCATCCATGGATTCCTGGAGTGCTTTTATGGGGATGTGCTTGCCAATACCCCGCAAAACATCTGGACTCATGAGGTTGGTGTAGCAAACGGGCATGTCAATGACGGCATCCGGATTATCCATCGCGTTTGCCAGCTCTTCGCTGCCTGCTTTGTGTTGCAGCAGCATGGCAGTCAGTGCTTCAGTGAGTCGTCTATGGGTGACAGAGTCGCGCTCCTTGGCAGGATGGGCATAAGCATAGGGAATGCCCACTCTGACAGACTTTTCCAATGCCTTGCCATCCATGGACAGGCTTGATGTATAGAGGTTTACGGCCGAGTCGCTGTCACGTTGCATGGACGGACTCATACGTCCATGATAGCTATGCTCAAAGGGGTCCCTGTCACCCTGAGGTTCGCCGGGATGGTGGTAGCGTAGCTGGGCAGCGGGACAGTAGGAGGTTTCCGAATGATGGAGAACACCATTGATACGAAAAGCCTGTTGCTTTGAGAATGCCTTGCTGGTTTCGCCCAGCTTTTCTATCAGCATGGTATTGAATGTCTTTTTTAGACCGGCCTTTTTAAGTTCCTCAATAATTTCTTGATTGCAGTGTGCGACCTGTTGCACTAAATCAGGGATGAAATTGTTTTGTTGTTTAATGTATCGTTGATGATGCATATACAGTTTCAGCAAGGACTTTCGGGCTTTTTGGACGTGCGGTGACATGGAACTGCCGAGGGTTTTCCAAACCGCCTGGTACTGGACTTCCAGGCATTGTTTGAATTCATCCGGCGTTCTGAAATCATTATGTTGTAATGTTGTGAAAAGCTGCTCCTGCTCTATGCAGGTTTGTAGCATCCTCGTGGTATCTTGCCTCAGGCAATCCTTCAATGTATCTGAAATGCTTTTACTTTGGTTTAATCGCCTTTTTAACGCATTCAATTCTCTTTGCAGACGCGCGGGCTGCCCGGCTCCATCACCATTTAAGGTTTCGTAGGGTGACAGGTTGGCCATATGGCTGACTCGTGAGGCCAGGCTGGTTGCTTGCCTCACCAGGCTCACTTCCCGATTAGTCAGTCCTGCACTATCCAGCAGTGCCTGAAGTGATTCAGCCAGCAGTGATTGGGAACGGTTTTCATGGTTTGTCAGATATTCAATCGTGTGAGGCAGGGTTTTCTGAAAGAGCGAGACATGCTCTTTTAAATACTGAATAAACAGTGATTGGGCTTCTTCAGTGTTTTTGGGGTGGATCTGGTTATCACTCAGATGCTTTAGAAACGATTGCCTTAGCCAGGCTTTTTCTCCGGCAGGTATGCGATCCAGTGATGGAGACAAGCTGTGTTGTTTCCAGGCCGATTTGAGGAACGTCTGCCAGGGTTTACCGATCACGCGTTTGAGTTGTTTTTCCTGTACAGGCTGAGGCATGACTGCCGGTGGAGTAAAAAGTGTCTGTTCATGTTGCTCAGATGATATCGCTGTTGTCAGCGGTTTTTTCGGATCACCAGAGGAAGGTGCTAAGGTATGTTGTTTGAACAGTTGGTGGAGCTGTTCGGCTGCCGGATTGATTACCTGAGGGACCCTCTGGTGAAGTGATATTGTGCTGACTGGGGATTCCGAAGCTTCTTCTCCATGTGTTTTTATTTTTTTGACAAACAGTTCATCACCCTGTGATTTTTTAACGGTTCTCTGGGAACGGGTGGTGCCTTCAGGTTGAAACCCGGTGGCTGAGGTTTGGCTGGCCATTCCTGCCGGTGATTTGCCGGGAATGTTCGGTGTTGATGAGTCCATGTCAATGCTTCCCTTCTCCTTTAAGAATAGATGTTGATGGATTCAGGAAGGGCAGATAGTGGTGCGTATTTATCGTCGGTATGGAATTAGAAAGATAATATCAATCGCAAAAGGTTTGAGTGAGCCAGACCCGAACAAGGGGTATCCAATGGATATGTCCGGGCTGTATGAGTTGCAGGTTTACTGTATGGCGTTAATCAGCAGGAGAATGCTGGTGGCCAGTGTCGCCAGTGAAAGAGTTAGCAGGCAGCATTCCTTGATGGTCAATCGGTCATCCATGGGGTTTCCTTGGTATTGGTCAGTCGGTTATGTACTGGGTGGCAAGTACCTTGTGTATGCCGCTGCGCAAAATGTTGCGATGCATCTTGCCTGTTTGCGCAGAAAGCGGGGATTATAGTAGGAGTTAAGGTTATTCAACAATAAGTACACACGATGATTTTGGTTGGCTGTGAAAGCATGGAATCAGGGAGGACGATGGAATGTGGGGGGGGATCGGTTTCGCCGGAGGACTCCTGGTCTTGCTGGGAGGATGTATGTCTGATTTGACTGGTTACAGTTATAGTCGAGGTGAAATCGCCAGCCAGACATGGACAGATGTTGGTACCGTCATCGACGTCGAGGTTGTTGGCAGGACGACGAATTTAGAAGCGGGGGTTAGTGCAAGCGATGCGACTGATTCCAGTGCCGACAGTCGGCGGGTTCTCATGACGGTTCAGCTTGATGCTGGCGCACATATTTCTATTGAGCAGGCTGTAAAACTCGATTATCCCATTCATAAAGGGGATAGGGTGTATCTGGTCTCGAAAGGTGGGGTGACACATGTTGTAACAGCTGACCCCTTGATGAATCAGTGATTCAATCATTAACCTTCTGCTACCACATGTAAATGCAAAAGGATTGACCCTGTATCTGGAGAAAATTTCGATTGTGTTGGCTGAGAAATGCGTTTCATGGCGTGGCGACCGAACCGATAAACCATTGCTTTGCGGTGCGTGCTGAGCAAGACAGAAAAACCAACGACTGCGAGCTGGATAGATAAATTCATTGTATCTTGGTGCTGCCAACCGGAAAAAGTGATTTGGCCAAACTGCTCACTGCTTGAAGATTACCTTGCAGCAATCTATTTTTTCATTATTTTATCATTCAGGCTTTTCATGTGTATTTGTGAGGTAGCCGTATATGCGAAATATATTATTTACTAAAGGGTTGCCATGTTTATTTCGTGGGTAAACAACCAATATAAAAACAAAGAAAAGTTTTTTTAGAAGAGTCTATAGACAACTTTCAAACCATCAATATATTTTAGATAAAAGCCAGCGTAAGGTGAATGGTCTGGAGCAGAAAATCGTAGGACATAGGAATGGATTTTACATACAGATTAAAGATAATATCGATGGAGACTACACTGAAAAGAATATACACAAAAAGTTGGCTTACTCCATACTTAATAAGTATGAGAAAGCGAATCTGATAAACTTGGGAAAATATTCCGGCTATTTCCATAAAAATCTTTTTGAGTCCATTGAGCAACTGCAAAAGGTAAGGGGAATATTGTTGGCATATAAAGATTTTATGATGATGAATATAGGCCAAAGAATATCTCAAAGCGTATTATGATGAACGTCATAACGTTAAAGCTGGGCTAAACGGTAATAAAGGGGCACCTATAGCAGTATCAATCCCCGAAATGTTGCTGTCTCAATAACTGCAAGCTCCACCGAAAAGTTGAGTTCCCGTTTAAGCGCTGCCTAGGGCAGGGTAAACCTGACATCGGAAAGCGGTATGACACGCGTTGTAACAGCTGAGCACTTGATGAGTCAGCAAGTCAACCATTAGACTGCTGAATTTACTATTCCGGTAACCACCATGAAAAAAGATACACTGGTTGCAGTCGGTATTGTCGGCTGTATTGTGATCCTTGGCGGACTGTGGCTCTGGTACGATCATTCGACAGTACAGCCATTACCCGCCGAGCCTGAGGCTGCTGCTACGTTTGATCCGGTGCCCGTTTATTCGGAAGATGCTGATCTACACAGCGATGCAGAGGATGTCACGCGTATTATTGTCAGCGACAGCCTTAAGGGGAGTGATGTGGATATTGATCAGGTGCTGTCTGACAAGGTTATTGTCAACGACAAAGTGGTCAATCTCCCTCATAAGGGAAATCAATAAATGGTCTGCAGTTGGCCTGCCTGATTTTATATGAGTAACCACACTATGAACCTGTTAATTGAAGCTGATGAGTTGGCTGGAATGCTGGGTGATGAATCGCTAAGGCTGATTGATGCCCGCTTCTCGTTGCAGGATATCACTCTGGGCAAACAGCAATATCTTGATGGCCATATTCCAGGAGCCGTTTATGCGGACCTGGAGCAAGACCTGTCAGGTCCAATTACGCCGGGCGTCACTGGTCGGCACCCACTGCCTGATCCGGTGCAATTTGCGAAACGGTTGCAGTCCTGGGGAATCACTGAGTCTTCACAGATTATTGTCTATGATGATGGCAGTCATGCCATGGCAGCACGTTGTTGGTGGTTGTTGGAGTGGGCTGGACTATCCCGTGTGCGTGTTCTTCATGGTGGTTTTAATGCATGGGGCGATGAGGGGTTACCGGTGACCCAGTATATCAGTGTGCCTGATCCTAGCAATTATGTGTTGTCACCCGGTTATCTGCAGACGGTGACAGCGGATGAGGTATTGATGCTGTCACACCAATCGGCCGTATTGCTGGATGCGCGAGGACGAGAGCGTTTTGCTGGGCGAGAAGAGCCCATTGATCCGGTGGCTGGGCATATTCCTGGTGCTATCTGTATGTCTTTTACTGACAATATGGATGGTAATAATCGCTTCCTTTCGCCGGATGTACTGGCGGAACGTTTCGGTCGTTTTTACTCAATCCCTGATAAGGAAGAGGACTCACGGCCGGTTTGCTATTGCGGTTCAGGCGTGACAGCTTGCCATAATATTTTGGCCGTACGACTGGCCGGTTTGCCCTGGCCGATATTGTATCCCGGCTCCTGGAGTGAGTGGATTACCGATCCTGCCCGCCCTGTGGCAACCGGCGACTGAGTCAGCGCCGGCAGGGAACCAGTGAGCGTACGTCTTCCTCTTTCAGCAGTTGCATGATCAGTTTGTCCTGGCTCTTTTCGCCTTGGACGCGGAGTTTGACTTCATAATGATCCCGCTCAGGATTGAATTCAGCAATGAAGTTGCTGACTTCAAAACCGCCACCCCGACTGGTTGAAAGGATCTTCTCCAGACAGCCAGGATTGTTGGCTGTGATCAGTTTGAGTTGAATGCTGGTCATGCTGTGCTTCCGTCGTTGTGTGCCGCCAGTAATAAAAAACCCCCGGACCGGTTAGGTGCGGGGGTTTTTTGGTATCTGCTGCCTTCAGTCAAAAACGCTTCCCCGCCGGCTGATCATGGTCATAATCCCGGTCATCTTAATCAGTTTAGTGGAAGTCGCTGTAAATGCTGTCAAGGCTGAATCGCTCAATATTCTTAAAGCGCGGTAAGTATAACACGCATATTTGTGTTGAAAACCCGTGAATGTGTGCGTTTTGTCCACGAGGGGATTTTGGGCTGACTAAACTGGCTGAGGGTGTTTTTCTGCGGAGACCTGTAATGCTGCGTGACAAGCACAACCTGGTTGATGACTTCCCCGAGTACCAGGAACGAATCCAGACCCTGAAACAGAGTGATGAAAACTTCAGGAACCTTGCCCGAGAGTACCATGAGGTTGAGCACCAGGTACGTGGTCTGGAAATGCAGAATGTACCGACGACGGATGCACATTATGAGGCGTTGAAGATGAAGCGGGTGCAGCTTAAGGATGCCATCTTCAATCAATTGAGTAAGGGAACATCATGATTATGAAGGAGCCCGCACTGACTATTGACGGGATGGGTGTTATTCCGATTCTCTGATGGTATTGTAAGCTTCCACCTGGCGGGTGCGGCGGAAACGAAGCTCTCTGCTGCATGTGAGGCTGTCTGCGCGTAAAGACCCATCCAGCATGGTTGTGCGTCGTCCTTGATGACCGCCAGGTGTATGTTAATGACAACCCGGTATGGGGCAATAGAGAAACATGCAAGAGTGGAAGCCAGATAGCTGGAGACAGAAAACTGCCCTGCAACAACCGGAATACCGTGATCCCGGTAAAGTCAGGCAGGTAGAATCAGAATTGCGCCGTATGCCGCCACTGGTGTTCGCCGGTGAAGTGCGTGCATTATATCAGCAGCTGGCTGACGTCTCAGAAGGGCGGGCCTTCCTGCTTCAGGGTGGTGATTGTGCCGAGAGCTTTGCCGAGTTCTCTGCTGATAATATTCGAGATACCTTTAAAGTGCTGATGCAGATGGCGGTGGTTTTGACCTTTGGCGCCAGCTGTCCTGTGGTGAAGGTAGGACGACTGGCTGGCCAGTTTGCCAAGCCCCGTTCGCAGGGAACCGAATCCCGTGATGGTGTGGAGTTGCCATCCTATCGTGGTGACATCATAAACAGTAATGAGTTCACTGAAGTGGCACGTGAGCCTAACCCGGAACGATTGCTGGCTGCTTATCATCAATCAGCTTCAACGCTGAACCTGATTCGTGCATTTGCTCAGGGGGGGTTGGCCTCACTGGAGCAGGTGCATGAATGGAACCTGGGTTTTGTTAAAGCGACGCCACAGTCTGAGCAGTATCTGCGCTTGGCAGAACGCATTGATGAAGCGTTGGCCTTCATGAAAGCCTGTGGCATAACCGGTGCCAACACCGCTGCGATCCGGGAAACCAGTTTCTATACCTCTCATGAGGCGCTTTTATTGCCTTATGAAGAGGCGCTGACCCGTCGAGACAGCCTGACAGGCGATTGGTATGACTGCTCTGCCCACATGCTCTGGATTGGTGATCGTACCCGTCAGCCGGACGGTGCTCATGTTGAATTCATGCGCGGTATCCATAACCCGATTGGTATCAAGGCAGGGCCGACAACGAATCCCGATGAGCTATTGCGTCTTCTGGATACGCTAAATCCTGACAATCAGCCAGGTCGTATTAACCTGATTGTGCGTATGGGGTCAGACAAAATAGAGGAATGTCTGCCTCCGTTGATTCAGACGATCCAGCGAGAAGGTTGCAAAGTGGTCTGGAGCTCTGATCCGATGCATGGCAATACCATCAAGGCTGCGAATGGTTATAAGACCAGGGAAGTGACTCGGGTCTTACAGGAAGTTCGCAGTTTCTTTGCGGTTCACCGGGCAGAAGGAACCTATGCGGGTGGTGTTCATTTTGAAATGACGGGACAGAATGTGACGGAGTGTGTGGGAGGCTCACATTGTGTGACTGTTGAAGGGTTGGCTGATCGCTACCATACTCACTGTGATCCAAGGTTAAATGCCAGCCAATCACTGGAGATGGCGTTCCTGATTGCGGAAACACTAAAGGATTGCAGGAAGGATCATCTGATCACGTTGGGTGATTCAATCACAGAGAAAGTGGTGGCTTGATAATATATTATCCGGATGCGGCCTTTTACAGTGTCCGGATGTTCTGGCAAAGACGTTGACATTTTTAGTGTAATAAAAAAGGGTTGCATTTCTGCAACCCTTTTTGTTTGGTCGGTGTGAGAGGATTCGAACCTCCGACCCCTTCCTCCCGAAGGAAGTGCGCTACCAGGCTGCGCTACACACCGTTATTCTGTCAGGGTGGCCCCTGAGCGCGGAGCGAATAGTACTTCCAGAGAGGAGCTGTTGCAAGCCTCTATCCTCGATTAAAGGGTTTACTTCGGTAAAAACGTACATATAGATTTTGTTAGTCAAGTGAAAGTCGATGTGAGAGAGAGCGTAGCTTCAACACTGGTTTGATCCTTTCAAAGGTTGAAAGACTAGTCTGTTGCAATTGTGGGCTTTCTCGTAGAAAGGCTCTAGTTTTAGGAAGTTTGCAAGCAACCGTTAGATGGATAAGGATTTGATAAAAAGCAATTAATTCTCTGCTGATTGACGGGTCTCACGTTGTATCAATAAAGAATCAGGCACATGGTAGGTACATGCCAAGATAGCTTTTCTTTGTGTTGTGTCGTTCGTGATACGCAATGAATGGAGGTAAAGTGTTAGGGAACCTGCGAGCAAGTGACGTTAAAGAAACACAGTGAATGAAAAGTCATTAATTCACTATTATCCAGCCTGAAAATTACTCAGTTTCTTACCATTGAAGCCGGTTGTCCGGCTTTCGGATACATTAACCCTGTGCCCGGATCATTTAGTCCAGTCTAACCATGTTTGCCAGAGCGAATAACATCGCCAGTTTGCCATCATTTTTCCGAAGTCCCCGATAACGGGCTTTGATAAATCCAAACTGGCATTTGATGATTCTGAAGGGATGTTCCACCTTGGCTCGAATGCTGGCTTTCAGGTATTCCGTTTTCAAAATGACTTTATTGATTCGAGGGTGTTTCCTGAGTCTCTTTAACTTGCCTGGTTGTTCGGCTATATGCCACTGTACAGCGTCTGTATTGAGCGCTTTTCGCTTCTCGGCTCCTCTGTAGCCGGCATCGGCAAAGACAAACTGTTCATCACCGTGCAACAGGTTACTGGCTTGATTAAGGTCATGTTCATTGGCGGCTGTTGTCGCCAGACTATGAGTCAAACCTGTACGGGCATCGACACCAATATGCGCCTTCATTCCGAAATACCACTGGTTACCCTTTCTGGTCTGGTGCATTTGGGGATCTCGCTGCCCCGTCTGATTCTTTGTGGATGTCGGAGCTTCGATGATCGTGGCATCGACCAGAGAGCCTTCTTTCAAAACGATACCAGACTCTGTCAGCCATTGGTTTACGTCCGTGAAAATAGCCCGAGCCAGATTGTGAGCCTCCAACAGGTGTCGAAAGTTCATAATGGTTGTGCGATCAGGAATTGCTTTATCCAGAGACAATCCGGCAAATAATCGCATGGACGCAATTTCATAAAGGGCATCTTCCATGGCCGGATCACTGAGGCTGTACCATTGTTGAAGGCAGTGTATCCGGAGCATGGTGGATAACGGGTACGGTCTACGCCCATTACCGGGTTTGGGGTAATGAGGTTCAATAATTGTCTCAAGACGATGCCAGGGAATCAGTTTATCCATACGGGCAAGGAATATTTCTTTGCGGGTCTGGCGACGCTTTTGAGTGAATTCAGCGTCAGAAAAGCTGAGCTGTTGGTCCATGACTGATCTCCGGCAAAGGCTGAGTGGAGATTAGCTTATTATTGGGGACTTAATCGCAGGTTCCTTAGTTTTGACTGAATTCAGTCTGTATATAAGTCTGATAGACGGTTCCAATACGCATCAGGCATTGTGTGATTGGATCTTATCGTCATTTTAACTACTTCTGTAGAGCCTATTGTTTGGTTGGTGATTAAGACGATTGTTTATGAACCCAGCCAGCGTTAATTCAGAGAGGTGGAGCAAGTGCTATTCATCGCGTTTTGGGTAATAGGCTCCAGTGGGATGGCTTCATATATTAAGGATGAAGTTGGAGTGAATCAAAATTTCTAGGCAGATATTAAGTGATGTAATGAAGGTTTTTCAGGCTAAGGGAGGAGAGAGATATGCATTCAACAGGGTAGTGCTGGTAGTGTTGAAGCATGAATTTTGAGTAAAGTGATTGAAGTATGATTTAGCATCTGGCTGAGAGAAGTGTTCGGTAGAACATTAAGTGTTTGATAAAGCATATTGTAGTTTAACGGTGTAAATGTTAATAGCTGTGGAATGTTGTAATGACTTCAGGTGCGGTCATATCAGGCTTTCTTACTGATGTTATAGGCTATTTTCGTATGGTTCGGTGCTTGTATCGGGAGATGATGTGCCCATGATGCGACGACTGAATCATGGGCACAGTAATGGCTGTTATTCTACGACACAGTCCAGACGCTTTTTACCGGTGCGCTCCAGGTAAGCTGCGAAGTCAGCAGGAATACGGCCAGCATTGCTGCCTTCCCAGATGATTTCGTTGCCTTCGTTGGTTTCATAACGGAATGTCATGCGTTGTACGTCACGACGCTTGCGGGTAGTGGATTTGCCTGCCAGTGTGTCGTTCAGGTCTTCCGGGCTGATGTTGTGCTCTTTCATCAGCTGAATAATGGTTTGAAGCTGTTCCTGCTTCTCTTGCTGAGCCGCGGCCTGCTGCTCAACTTCCTCTTTCTTCTCTTCCAGAACTGCCTGAACGCGAGAGAGTACGTTCTCTACATCTTCGATGTGGACATTCTTGAACAGGGTGCGAAGCTTGGTTTTGGATTTGAGGACGGCGAGAGATTCTTCGAATATATTCATAGGTACGTTATCTTCGTAGTGTGATGTTGTGTATTTAACGGCTCACGCGAGCGCCATTGACCATTCGGAATTTCTGGCGCATCTCTTTTATGCAGACAGGTGATTAGCAACGTTTTTGCATGCCATTGAAGTCATAACATGCTGCGCCATTCACCTCTCTGAACATGAACATCTTATGCGCAGAAGTTAAGTTTGCCAGAAAATTGAACGCTTGTAATCAATTCGGGTTTATTTACTATAAAATCCGCAACCGTTTTCGTTGCGGCACGTATTCAATCACGTATTATCCAGCCCATCTACTCTACACTTGTCGCTTATTGAATGACGCGTAGTTGGCCAATAAATTCTCGATTGTCGCATGTGCTGCCTGTCAATATTTTTTGTTGTTTGCGATAGAGAGCCATTTCTGCGCCAACTGCTTCACGAAGTGTAACGCGACCCGCACGCTTGCCATTACTGTCGATGCGTATGGCGCCTTCCTTTAATGCTTCGAGGTAACGTTCCTGTTCTACAAAATAGCGCAAAGCAATTTTTATTAACATTGGAGGCACCAAGTCTGTAGCGATCATCTCTTTGTGTATGCCTATCTTCAAGGGTGCCGGTTCAGAGATTCGAAATAAGTACGGCCATACTTCCCGGACAATACGCAGTGCTTCTGACTTGGGTATTTCGGCTTTTGATCTGTCAGACAGTTTTTCAATATCGTGTTTCAGTGTCTCGCTAATGCGTGAGTCCATCGTTTTGTGTTCCGGTGATGGTGTCTTCTGCATGAAAACGTATTCTGTTCATTTCATTATGATGTGTGCAGCATAAACCAGACTGTTATGGACGACTAGAGCCGACCAGCTAAAACAGACATTTTTCTTTTGCTTGGATGGCAGTGGTATACATTGAGTATGAGTTGCATTGATGCATGTCGTGATTTCGGTCTCTCAATGAATGAAATGCCATGTTGGCATGGAACAATTTTCTGATCGGCTAAAATCATAAAGTAACCGTCGTTCAGGGGCGGGCGAAGGATAGCTTTAAGAACAGGTTTAATCATGCGTGTATGTCATGGATGCCAGAAATCGGTACGCGAGAAAGCCATTTATGTAATGGGCAAATATTGGCATGTGCATTGTTTTGTTTGTGCCGGGTGCGGCAAGTCACTTAAGTCAGATCAGTTTGTGGTATTTGGCGATAAACCATGGCATCCGCACTGTTTGCGTTGCCCGGGCTGCCATAACCCAGTTGTTGGTCAGTATATAGAAAAAGACAATGCGCCCTGGCATGTTGCCTGTTTTCATCAAAAATTTACGCCTGCCTGTGCGGTCTGTGGAGACCCCTTGCAGGGTCGCTATTTTGAGGACTTCTGGGGTAATCGCTATTGTGCAAAACATCGAAACTATGACCGCTGCACCAGTTGTGGCCGTATCGTCTGCGGGCCTCTGACTGGAGGAGGCATGCGTTTTCCGGATGGTCTGGTCATCTGCAATCTGTGTTGTGACAGTGGTATTGTCACAGAAGCCCGCGCTGAATCCTTGCTACAGGAAATGCGTCAGGCGTTGAGCCAGATAGGACTGAATCTTGCGAATGCTCCGACCCCTGTTCATTTGGCTGGGCGAGATGAATTACACAAGTTCAGTCGCCATAAGCATCATCAAGAGCACCCTTTGCTCGGGCTTGCCCGCTGGCAGGTGACCCGCGCCAGTGGCCGGGTTGTGGATCGTTCCTTTCAGGACATTATTATCCAGCAGAATCTGCCGGAGCTGCATTTTAGAACAGTAGCTATTCATGAACTCTGCCATGCCTGGTTTTTTTACAATCAGTATGAAGGACTCCCTCTGGAGGTAGAGGAAGGCATGTGTGTGTTGATGGAATACCTGTGGTTACGACATCAGAAAACCCGGGAAGCGGCTTATTTTATCCGGCAGATTACGCAGTCACCTGATCCGGTTTACGGCGATGGATTCCGACAGGCTCGTCAGGCGCTGAAGCGTCTGCCGATGAAAGTGCTGCTACAGTATCTGAAGGAGAAGCGCCGTTTCCCGGGCGCTATTGCTGCGTTTTTTTATCATTAACAGTGCTACCGGGTGAGAAGGAGAAGGGCATGGATGCCAATGCTTTTGGAGATGAAATTGTTACGGTAAGACCCCAGGAAGCGACTGAAACCCTGCAGAAGCTGCCTTATTTTATTGGGATTTCCGAGCAGACCGCAGGGAGTAAAGGGCTTTCGTTGAGTTTTATCGTAATACCGCCCGGTGCGGTTTCTGAGGCCCATGAGCATGATGGCTATGAATCTGCCATTTATGTGTTGGAAGGAGAGGTTGAGACTCGCTATGGTGAGTATCTTGAAAAACGGGTTGTCAACCGGGCGGGGGATTTCATCTATATTCCTCCCGGTTTGACACATCAGGCCTTCAATATGAGTGAAACGAAGCCGGCTCGGGCGTTAGTGGCCCGGAATGATGCCAACGATGTGGAGAAAGTGATTCTGAGTCAGCCGCAAGAATGAGAGTTACCTTCTGTTTCAGCTTGATATAGTCCTGATAGCATGTCGTGTCAGTATGAGGCAGAATCTGTCCACTGTTTTCACTGACCGTTCGGGACTGTCATGGATATTTCGCTGTCTTTTCCTGAAACCCGTGTGCTCGGCGCGCTGATTGAAAAAGAGATAACGACGCCGGATCAATACCCACTTACGCTCAACAGCCTGACTAATGCCTGTAACCAGAAGAGTAATCGGGAACCAGTGGTTTCTTATGAAGAATCCGAGGTTCAGCAGGCGACTGACAGTCTGATTGCCAAGCGACTGGTCACTGCGCAATCCGGGTTTGGCAGCCGGGTCCAGAAGTACCAGCATCGTTTCTGTAATACTGAGTTTTCGAACCTCCGGTTTTCCGAGCAGGAACTGGCTATTCTCTGTGTTCTCTTTCTGCGTGCTGCCCAGACGCCGGGTGAATTGCGCAGCAGAACTAATCGACTGTGTTCCTTTACTGACGTAAAAGAGGTTGAGGCTGTCCTTGATAACCTGGCTGTACGGGCCGATGGGCCTTTTGTCCGGAAATTGCCTCGTGAGGCGGGCAAACGTGAGTCCCGATATGTTCACTTATTCTGTGATGAGCAGGGAGAGGCGGTGGATGTCTCTGACAATGGTGAGCACTCGTCGAGAGAGAGTCTGGAAATTCGAGTCGATGTCCTGGAGGAGCAGGTAAGACAGCTCCAGGCGCAGATTGCAGCCATGGCAGAGAAGCTGTCTTTATAAGCGAATGCTCGTAACCTGTCTGGACTCAGGCGTTATCGTCCTCTTCTATCATGTTCAGGGCCATGCGCAGGCCCTGCTGGATGCCCTCCAGGTAGATTTCCCTTTCCTCATTGGGTATGGCTTCATCCCTTGAGGGTGGGGATTTCTTTTCCAGGTCGGCTTGCAGCTTCAGGTAACATTCCAGACGCTTTTCAATTCTGAATACGCTCTTTTGCGTGCTCATGGGCTGATCCCTTGGGTGTCTGAAAAGTGAATCGGCATGGTGTTGGGCAATTTTAGGAAAAAATGCCGATACTCTGGCTGTTTTGTTCTTTAACGGGGCGCGTTAGTATCGGGCCTGATGGAAATGATGCCAGGGGCGTCATTGGTTAATTCCGTTATCACGTGGATATGTATGGCAGTGGTTAAGACCAGAACTTCAGGAAAGCAGGCTGTGTCACAGGAAACCCGGGATGAAGCGATGAAGATCGCCCGTGGTACCCAACGTCCTGGCCAGACCAAGGAACAAACGCGCTTGATTGCCCAGGGTATCCAGAAGGGAATTGATCAATATAAGAAACAGCAGAAAGCCAAAGCCCGTGAGCTGGATAAACAGCGCAAGAAAAACCAGTCTCGTCAGTCGGAAGCTGTTGAAATTCAGGAGATCAAAGAGGTGATGACCTATCGCCAGCATCCACTTCCATGGGTATTGCTGGTTATGACGTGGGTAGGGATTGCAGCTTATGCCGGGTTGTTATTGCAGGGATAATGCAGAGTCTGGGCACAAAAAAAGCCGGACAAGCCGGCTTTTTTATGGGGTTGAACTATCGCTTAGTAGCGACGCTCGAAACCACCACGGTTGTTGTCGCGACGACCACCACCGTTGCCGCCGGTACGTTCGGTAGCAAAGTTGACGCGCAGATCGCGACCGCCAACGTTCTGGCCGTTAGCAGCCAGGGCTGCTTCTGCGTCAGACGCATCTACGAAGGATACGAAACCGAAACCACGAGAGCGGCCAGTTTCGCGATCCATGATAATTTTAACTTCCTGCAGTTCACCAAACTGACCGAAAACGGCTTCCAGGTCCTGCTCAGAGCTGGAAAATGCCAGGTTACCTACAAACAGCTTATTCTGTTGCATGTTGATTCATCTCCGATGACGTTATCACTACTACTTCACTGTTACCTTAAAAACATCGAACGCCACAAAGAGACTCTGCGTTTTCGGGCATCAGTTAAGGGATACTTAATTGAGTGGCGAGTCTAAACTGTTTTGTGCTTGGCGTACAATACATTAATCGTCAAATTCCGGAAAAGAGTGTAAGGAAATCTGCGCATTAATTGTGGGGTTTTATGGCGGATTTCCCTGTATTTGCAAGAATTAAACTCTTTTTGATTGAAGTAAATAAAATCAGGCCTCAGCGGGATATAAAGCAGGTTGAATAAACGGAATTAATGCCAGAATAAGTGCCTGTTCATACACACTGCTACGGGTTAAGCGATGATCCGTCAACAGCCCGATGGCGCCACCTTTCTGTTTGATATTGTGCTCATTGAACATGGCATCCATGGCGTCTCCCAGCTCAGCGCCATCAGCAATTCTTAGCAGTGCTTCCGGTGGTAGAGGCAGGCTGGCGGAGCGGGCTTCTCCGCGCTGATCAGCGCTTTCGATCACCATCCAGGCAAAGGTCAGTGGGGCTTCAATGCCAGCTTCCAGCCCAACCCAGAAATCGGCGCCTGGTTGTTGTTGACGGGCATGTCTGACCCGGTTACGTGCACCGGTCAGGGTTTCTTCTCCGGACAAGGGTTGATCGGCAACGCCACTATCGACGGCGATGCCTTCAAACATCATCTCTTCATGCAAAAAGACCTGAGTGAAGGCCTGTTGAACGGCATTAATTTTGGCCGGATTGGTAGAAGCAACAATTACCTTGCGCATAATTAACGAGCGTTTTTCCTTTACAAGATGTGTGATCAGAGCCAGTCGTTCAGCATGACGCCGATACTGAGCCGGTTAACACTGGCGTTATAGTCGATCAGGCTCTCGCCGTAGCCATTGAAATACTGCACATAACCCCTGATCCGTGGCGTAAGCGGGAAAGACCAGCCCAGTTCCACGGCGCCCTTGTTATCGCTACGCAGATTGTTTCTCACCATGACGCTGAGCTTATGCACGCCCAGGGTGTAGAACATCTGAACATCGCCATAGCCGAGGTATTTCTCGATATCGGGATTGTCGTCACCACGGGGGTCATCCAGGGAGTCCTTGCTGCTTTCGGGAATCCGCCACCAGGGATTGACGGAGAAATAGAAGTTGTCGTGTTCAAAAACAAAGTTGGCAAACAACCGGTTCCAGCTTCGTGACAGGCTGCCGCTGCGACCATTGGACTGGTGATTAATCCCTGCCTGAACCATGCTCAGTTTCAGACCAAAGACATCGTAATCTGTATTAAAACTGAAGAACGCCTCGGGCTCATGATTAGTATCCCGGAATGGGCTGGAGTGATCCTTGTTATAGGCCTGCCACCAGGAAACCCCGGTATAGGCAAAATACAGATCACCATGCCCATTGAATACGCCATGGGCGACCGGCACCTTGAGGCTGAGCTGGAATTTGACCTCGGTACTGTCGAAATCGTCTTCGCTGGCATCAAAGGGTTTGGTGTTCGGATTGCTGTTGTAGGAAATCGGCAGAAAATAGTTTTGCCGATGAGGCGTCAGGACAAACAGCTTGTTCTGGGTGCGCTCCTCCTGCTGGACACGTTGCTCCAGCAGTGATTCTGTTTCCTTGTTGCTGGCTGCAGAGGTGACGTCTGAGCCGGCAGCCGGTGCGTCCAAATCGGGCAGAGTATCCACCGTTTGTGGTCGGCAGCGAGCCTGCAGTTGTGCCACGGTTGTGTCCGGTGACGCCTCATGGAGGGCTTTCAGCAGACAGGCCTGATACGCCGATGCCCAGAGCGATTGAGGGATAAACGCAGACAGAAGGCCTGCCGTCACGATGGCTGGCAATGAAGCAGGTGGGCGACAAGGAAAATCAGGCATACGGCTATGACGTCCTGAGGCAGTGTTATTGGGTGTAATGGTATATTTCCCGCTGCCTTCCTGCTACGGAAAATGCCTGTTTTTATGGATGTTCTGGGGAATTCTGAACGTTCGACCAAGACCTTGGTCTAATAGATGACAGCGTATTTGGGCTGTACCGACGAAGGTCGAATGGTGATTGTTGACCATTTCGGTATCCTGATAATCATGGAAAAACCGGAAGGAGGTGCCTGTCATGACATGCCATTGCAATCTGTATGTGATGAATAATGCATCACCCTGTGTCAACCGGTTGATGAATACCGTTCAGGTTCAGCCGTTTCTGGAAGAGTTTCCCGGCTTTATGAGTGGCCGTGCCGTTCTGGCGATGGCACTTGCTGCGACCTTTGTGATCAATAGCCGTTTTGGGCGAAAAAAATACCGAGCCATAGCGTTAAATCGTCGAGTCTGTAAACCTGGTAAGCCTGAATCTTCCTGGTTCAGGCGTAGAAAGCCGCGCACCCACTTATTTCGTTACAAGTTTATTTGATACAGGCTGTTGTGGGCGGAGCTTTTTTATTGATTAAGCAAGCTATATACCTATATCACTGGCTCAGTACCTGACGAAGAGCTTGGTGCTTCTAATGCCGTCTTACCTAAATGGATCAATCGCTTCAAGGGTTCGATTATGTCAGATAGAAGCGACTCACATGTTTCAAAACAGCGCTACCGCCCTTTAATCTGTAACAGTATTTTTTTGAATCAAAATAAAACCACCGGCGTGTGCCGGTAGTTTTTACTTTCATATGTTGTTTCGTGCTTTTGGCTTATTTACAGCTAATAACATTTCTACCTTGTTGCTTCACGTTAGAGTAATGCCCCTTGATTAGCCTGTAGTCAGTGGTCACCAAATAACAGGCGTCTTGAGCGGACGGTGAGAAGTCATTTGACGGGGTGACACAGTGATGATGGCGACTACCTTTTAGCGTACAGATTTTTATCAATCTACTGTCTGGCGTGCTCTTGTCTGAGATAACAGATACTGTTGTTTTTCCAGTGTAAAAGTTATGCATCCAACCCCCACTTCGCGAATTTTTGCTTTCTTTTTCAAAGAAAACACTGGGCCTGAAATTCGGATCGCTGGATTGTCTAACTACACGGACGGTCATGGAATCATTATTATTGGTTGCCGATGGTTGTGAACCTGTATTGCAGTTGATAACATTTCTACCTTGTTGCTTCACGTTAGAGTAATGCCCCTTGATTAGCCTGTAGTCAGTGGTCACCAAATAGCAAGCGTCTTGAGCAGATGGGGAAAAGTCATCTGATGGGATGACACAGTGATGATGGCGACTACCTTTTAGCGTACAGATTTTTTTCAATCTACTGTCTGGCGTGCTCTTGTCTGAGATAACAGATACTGTTGTTTTTCCAGTGTAAAAGTTATGCATCCAACCCCCACTTCGCGAATTTTTGCTTTCTTTTTCAAAGAAAACACTGGGCCTGAAATTCGGATCGCTGGATTGTCTAACTACACGGACGGTCATGGAATCATTATTATTGGTTGCCGATGGTTGTGAACCGGTATTACAGTTGATAATGTTTCTACCCTGCTGTTTGACGTGTGAATAGCGCCCCTTAATGAGTTGCTTGTTAGCGGTTACTAAATAGCAGGCGTCTTGGTCGGATGAGGAGAAGTCATCTGACGGGATGACGCAGTGGTGATAATCATCAACATGGTAATTATTAACCTTTCTTGTGCTTTTCACCGTACAGATTCTTTTCAGTCTACTGTCTGGCGTACTCTTGTCTGTAAGAACAGATATCGTTACTTCTCCAGTATAAAAGTTGTGGTACCAACCCCCATTTCGCGAATTTTTGCTTTCTTTTTCAAAGAAAATCTTGGGTTTAAAATTCGGATCGCTTAAGCCCCTGACGACGCGAACTGTCAAAACACCATTATCTTGTGGTTTTTCAGCAATTTGAGAGGTATTGTTGCAGCCTACATACTTGCCTTCATGATTTCGAATCAATTTTGACTTTATTAATTTTAAATCTTGAGTAATAAGGTAGCATGGGTCCTTATCATTTTTGGTAAAGTCGTTTGCGGGCTGGACACATTGTCCGTAGTCAAACGCGGTAATATTGCCAATCTTTCTTTTACCACTGATAGTACAAATTTTCTTTATCTCATTGCCGGGCTTACTATCAACATCCATAACGGTCATTGTGATTCTTCCCGTGTAAAAATTATGCGACCATATCCCCTTGGTTTGGGTCACTTGATAATTTGGTCGAAATGAATCATCCCTTACTGCTCTGGCAAGGTAGATGGTGCCAAGAAATGGAGTGGCAACAGGTGTTGATGGTCTTGGTGGATTAACCGGCGGATTAACCGGCGGATTGACCGGTGGATTGATAGGTGGATTAACCGGTGGATTGACCGGTGGATTGACCGGTGGATTGATCGGCGGATTGACCGGTGGATTAACCGGTGGATTGACCGGTGGATTGATCGGTGGATTGACCGATCGTGTAGGATATGTCGGTGGGGCTGGCGGGCCGACAGCGACAGTAATGCCAGTTGATGTGGGTCTGGTTTTCTTGCCTGGTGGCAAGGCTGGCGGCAAACTTGAAACATCCACTAGACAATCTGATTCACAGTCGCTCCACTCCATATCGCCTTCGACTAAGTTACCAAGCAGCGAATAAACCTGTTGTTCTTGCCGACCCGGGAATGCCTCTTTCTTTAAATAAACATTGATCCGGTATTCATTGGGGCCAGTCTGAACGGTTTCGAGTTTTTCAGCGGCTACAGTATTTGTTGCTTGATAGCTACGTGATATTTCAGGCGGCATGTTACGCTTGGCTGCTACATGACGCTCAACCATCATTTTGGCATCGTGAGCAAGGTTAGCGGCCTCTACAATATTGGTTCTTTCGACGCTGGGCCGGAAAACATAGCTGGCAGCTACAAATAGAATGCTTAATACGCATATGATCGTAAGGAGTTCCAGTGCGCTATGTCCTTTGAATCCCTTCATGTTGGTGCCTGTTTTGAATTTACGAATCTCCATTCTAAAAATTATAGTTGTACCGAATGTCATGCTGTTACTAAAACTCTTTTTCTGATATCGATGATGAAATAATATAAATACGCCTTTTTATATGGCTAGGTTGTTTTGGTGTGGATAAAAAATATATCTGTTTTAGTGCTAATTTATTGTCGCTTAGTCTTTGAGTTTTTTTGATTTGGTCAAAAATAAATCAATTGGAGTTAAGTTTTTTCTCTACTTTATTCGAAATGTCTTTTTCTGATCATTATTTTTGTGAGTGCCTCAGTTTCTTTCTATAGACAAGGTTATACAGTCATATAAGCATCGAACAGATACTTCCTCCATAGTCTTTCCTTGGCCACTGAGTACTATCTCACCTCTATCCAGAACCGCTAATTGGTCAACCAGATCCCGGGCAAACTCAAAAAACTGTTCGACGAGCAGAATCACCATATTGCCCCGATCCCTTATATAGTGCAATAACTGCTTGAATATCCTTGATAATTGATGGTTGGATGCTCTCTGTGGGCTCATCCATAATCAGCAGTTCCGGTTTGCAGATCAGGGCATGGGCAATGGCCAGTTGTGGCTGTTGGCCACCAGAAAGGTCTCCGCTCCGGCGATGACGCATATTGTGTAGTGCCGGGAACAGATCGAAAATTTCCGGATCAATATGGCATTGATTACGCGCAAGGCAGGCAAAACTGGTCTCCAGGTTCTCCTGTACTGTCAGCAGGGGAAGGATATGGCGCCCTTGAGGCGCATAGGCAATGCTTGGCCTTGCCCGTTCCTATGGGGCTAATGCATCAATCGGGATTCCCTGCCAGGTAATGAGTCCCGCTGAGGTGGGGATGTGATCGGCCGCACTTGTCAACAAGGTTGTTTTGCCAACCCCATTGCGACCCATGATGCTCATGACTTGGACGATCTCTGCCTGAAGATAGGCCTGCTTCAATGCTTGACTGGCATCATAATGCACATTGATGGCTTCAATCGTTAACATTGCCTATCTCCCCAAGTAAGCGTCGATGACTCGCTGGTCCTGCTGGGCAGGATCCTGTGTCCCCTCTGACAATACATGGCCCTCATGGAGTACGGTCGCCCGTGACTCCAGCGCGCGAATGAAGACCATATCGTGTTCAACGATCACGACTGACCACTCGCGGGCAATGGTTTTCAACAGGTCTGCAGTCCGGGGCGTTTCTTCGTCCGTCATGCCAGCTGCTGGATCATCGGACAACAGCAGGTTATCTGCCTGTAACTGCAATATGTCAATTTCCATTCACTGCTCTTGGCCTTGGGGCGGGTCGGCGCCCGGGTTGTCTTGTCAATCTTCCAGTCAATGAGGATCATAACCTCTTCAATGCGCTGTCTGCGGGTATCTTGGCCGGTAGATTTGCTGTTGGTTTTATGGCTGGCACAATTTTACTGCGGGTGGCTGGAGTTATGGTTCGGAGAATATTGGGTCGGGTGCTGTTTACGTGTGTGAAACAGGGCATGCTCAGGGGGAGCAGACTTGCCATGACTACTGCCGGATTGTCTTTATTGTAATGGCGATAAAGCGTAATAACGGAGCTATCTGTTGAATGGGCGGGGTGCCCCCGGCCTTTTTATTGATCGAAGAAAGCGGGTGTTGTCCTGGAATACACCGGTTATTTGCGAGGGAATTACGTTATCACCGAGGACAGGATGCTGATTCTGGCACTTCAACAGGGCATCAAACCGTATAAATTCCCCCGTTTTTGATTGCCATAGCCCCCGTGTCATGGATATCATGTGCGCGAGTCTTGATAATTCGTGAGATAAATGAAACACGCAGAACTGGATTTTCGTTTTGTCAGACATCTTCTATCCAGCTTGAACGAAATCGGTCCTTATCAGTTTTATATTGATGCCCGGGATAAAAAGAGTTTCGAAATTAATCTCGCCGGATCGATTATTGTTGTTGAAGATGCTGAATCCGCTTTGATTTCCCTGATGTTCGCCACCAAGCGACTGGGACTGGCTGATGATGTCAAACGCATCATGAATGGTTACCGAAACCGTCAGGGGCACTCGTTGTCACTTTCGGATATCAGTGGCCTGGAGCGCCTGTTGCGCATTGCGCAGGCCGGAGAGCAGGCTGAGACAGCTCCGGTTTGGGAGCAGCCGCAACAACGCCGCCGATCTCGGCATCATGGCAAACGTCAGCCGTATCGTGGCAATAAGCCCGCGGAAGAGAAAAAGAGTAATCCCAAATTTAATGATGTGGATAAACAACTGGCCGATGCATTAAGCCAATTCGGTTAATGTAAAGTAACATTGATTGCCAAAATCAATGGATTTGATTTTGAAAAGCCGTTCTCCGGGGTAATCAAAGGCGCACGTTTCTTTTTTCACCGGGCAGCTATATTTCAGGGTAAGCCTTGATTGATTGCTGCAGGTGCGAATGAATGCAATGGCCCGATGATTATAACGTCTGGGGCAGTCTCAGTGAGCAGACCTTCTGGATAGGACAGATTGTTGCTGTCCTGTTGTTAATGGGGTTTTCCGGTTGGTATATCCATCGTCTGTTCGGAGCGCTTGAAAAGCGTTTTGCCCGTTCACGTGTCGGCTGGGACAGTGCCATGCTGTTGGCAGCCCGTTCACCCGCGCGCTGGTTGATCTGGATAATTGGTATTACCTGGATTCTTCAGATTATCAATCACGCCTGGCCGATTCCTTTACTCGACGCCGTAAGAACATTCCGTCGAACGGTTGTTATTCTTCTGGTTGCCTGGTTTCTGTTGAGTTTTGTCAAACAACTCAGGATCAGTACGCCGGTTGATAGCCGGTTGGCCAAAACCGGTGTGATTGAAGCCGGCGTTCGCATGGCGCAGCTGGCTATTGTCATTATTACATTCTTGGTGATTCTGCAAACCCATGGTTACAGTATTGCCAGTATTCTTGCCTTTGGCGGCATCGGCGGTATCGCTATTGGTCTGGCAGCGAAGGATATGCTGGCCAACGTGTTTGGCGGATTGATGCTCCATCTGGACCGGCCTTTCCATATTGGTGAACGCATTCGGTTTGTTAACGGTTCCATTGAAGGTGCCGTTGAAGCGATTGGCTGGCGGCAGACACGGATTCGAACGCCGGACCGGAAACCGGTTTATGTGCCCAATTCCCTGTTTACCAGTCATGCCGTTGAGAATTTTTCCCGGATGGATAACCGGCGTATTCAGATTACAGTTGGTCTTCGTTACGATGACTTGAGTAAACTGGAAAGAATTGCTGTTGATATTGAGAGCTATCTGAAAGAACATCCCGGCATTGATGATCGAAGAATTCTGCAGGTGACATTCAGTCAATATGGTGAGTCAACCATCGATTTGCTCATCGACTGTTTTACTCGAACCATTGCACTGGTCGAATATCGTGCAATTAAACAACAGATTTTGCTAAAAGCGGGACAACTGATTCACCAGGAAGGTGCCGATTTCGCCTTTCCCACGCGAACGATTGAAGGCTTAGTGTCTGGCAAAGCACTGCTTCCTGAAGAATAGAATCGGTAGGTTGTTATCTTTGAAATAAAATCGCCGCAGTTAACACTGCGGCGATTTTATTATTGATCACTGCAAACTTTCGAGAAAAGTAACTGAAGGCGCAAAAAACGCACAACCGGTCACAGCCTGGGTGTAGTTCATCAGGTGATCGTAATGACCATGGTCGTCTGCGTGAATCATCTGCTCCAGCATCAGGTCAAATGGTCTTGGGCTTTTACCATAAGCAATGAAGAACAGGCCACATTCGCTGCTGTCACCGTAGGGCAAACTGTGGCGCAGGATTTCCAGGCTCTTGCCGTTTTCCTTGATACTGACCCGCTTGATATGCGCAGTCGGTGCTTTCTGCTCGCTGGTGAATTCAATGTTATCGGTCTTGGTGCGGCCGATGATCTGTTCCTGCTGCTCGACCGGTGTGGCTTCCCAGTCGCCCATGTTGTGAATATAGCGCTGACAGTTGATATAGCTGCCGCCGGTAAATGCCTGGTCTTCATTGCCGACCAGTGCCACTTCCGCGCGATCCTCACCCTGAGGGTTTTCGGTGCCATCGACAAAGCCGGTCATGTCCCGGGAATCCTGGTAGCGGAACCCGTGGACTTCTTCCTCAACCAATACGCTGTCGCCCAGTTCGCCCATGATCTGACGGCTCAGGTCAAAGTTGACATCCTTGCCCTCGGAACGGATATGCACGAGGATATCGCCCGGTGTGGACGGTGCCTGGCGCAGGCCGTGCTTATGGGCCTTGAAAGGTGCCAGGTATTCAGGGCGAGGCGTTTCAGGAAAGAGGGTATCCCAGGCATGGGCGCCGAAGCTGACCGTGCTGACCAGTTGGCTGTCAGGCTGCTGTTGTGCCATCTCAGCCGTCATCGCGGGGATGGCTGCGACAGCCCGACGGATGGTCTCGATGCTGTGAGCGTCATTGTTAATCAGCAGGGTGATGAAGGTAGCGTTGGTGTTGGCTTCCGGCAAAATGCCTGATTGGGGTGTTGTCATTCGCGCATCCGTAACGTTAAGAGACGAAAGTCCAATACTCTACCTGATTCCTTCGGACATTGAATTGTCGCGGCTCAACAGGAGTTCAAAAAAGTGAAAAAAACAGACTGCATCTGGAATGATGAGGCTGACGATCAGTCACCGGTGTTGATTCTCGCCCACGGTGCCGGTGCTGCGATGGACAGTGATTTTATGAATACCATGGCGGCATTGTTGGTTGAACAGGGTGTGTCTGTCGTCCGGTTTGAGTTTCCCTATATGCAGGAACGTCGCAAAACCGGTAAGAAGCGTCCGCCTGATCGTCAGCCGGTGTTGTTGCAGGCTTGGCGGGATGTGATTGCCCTGGTTAAAGAAACGACAGGCGTCGAAAACGTCTTTATTGGTGGCAAGTCCATGGGCGGTCGCATGGCAACCCTGCTGGCGGCAGAGGCACCTGAAATAGGGTTGTCCGGCGTTGTTTGTCTGGGTTACCCGTTTCATGCCCCGGGCAAAATGGATAAACCACGTATTGAGCATTTGATGGCATTTCCCGTCCCGCTTCGCATTATTCAGGGGGATCGCGATGCTATGGGTAACCGGGAAACAGTGCAGGGGTATGGCTTACCTGGCCAGCTGGATATTCAATGGCTACCGGATGGGAATCATGACCTGAAACCACGCAAGGCATCCGGTCATACCCATGAGGGGCACTTGGAGGCAGCAGCGGAAAAGGTTGCTGAATTTATTCGAAGCCAGTAGTCTGTGGCGCCTTTTCTGGACGCTAAAACCGCTGTTTCTGACATGTCGCTGAATCATCTACTGCTTTACTGCCGCCCGGGTTTCGAGTCTGACTGTGCGAATGAGATCCAGTCGGTCTCCGCCCGACTGGGTATTTATGGGTATGTGAAAACCCGTGAGAACGCCGGGTATGTCACCTTCATTACCCATGAACTGGATGGCGCCTTGCAGATTCAGAAACAGCAGCGATTTTCCGGATTGATCTTTGCCCGACAGTGGGTGGCTACCGGTGAAATGATGACCGATCTGCCGATGAAGGACCGGGTCGGTGCGTTGACGTCAGCGTTGTCAGCGTTCCCGCAATGCGGTGAGGTCCGGTTGGAAACGGCGGATACCAATGAGGCCAAGGAACTTTCGGTATTCTGTCGTAAGTTTTCCCATCCCCTGCGGCAAGGGTTGCGCAAGGCCGGTATTCTCACCAAAACCGAGGATTCCCGTAAACCCTGTCTCCATCTCTTTTTTATTGATTCCTGTAACCTGTATGCCGGTATCTCGCGTCCGGGTAATAACAGTCCCTGGTTCATGGGGATTCCTCGACTGAAGTTTCCGAAAGACGCACCCAGTCGTTCAACTCTGAAGCTGGAAGAAGCGTTCCATGTGTTTGTCCCGCGGGATGAATGGGATACCCGCCTGGCGCCAAGCATGAAAGCGGTTGACCTGGGCGCGGCTCCCGGTGGCTGGACCTGGCAGCTGGTGAATCGGCATATGTTCGTGACGGCTGTGGATAATGGCCCCATGAATCGGGATTTGATGGAATCCGGACTGGTCAACCATCTGCAGGAAGATGGTTTCATGTTCCAGCCCTCCAAACCCGTTGACTGGATGGTCTGCGATATTGTGGATAAACCCGCGCGCACTGCGGCCCGCATGGCGGACTGGCTGGTGAATGGCTGGTGTCGTGAGGCGATCTTTAACCTGAAACTGCCAATGAAGCAGCGTTTCAGTGCCGTGGAAGCGGCCATGGAAAAGATCCAGTCTCGACTGGACGAATCGGAACGCGCCTATAAGTTTGCGATCAAACAGCTTTACCATGATCGTGAAGAAGTGACCGTCCACGCAAAGTTAGAACTATAGTACGCGTACTATAGTTCTAACTTTATGATAATAAAGGCTTTTTTCTGTTTTGGGTGATTGCGAAACCGTGACGGAGTCGTTATTGTTGGCTGGCAGTCAGCAATAACAATAAGAACGGCAAGCAATCACCATGAGACAACAGAGCGCAGTTCATGCGATCTGGTTCCTTCTGCTATCCATGCACGCAGCGGTTTTGCACGCGGCACTGGCGCCTATTCAGGATGATGAACTGTCTGATATTACCGGACAGGCGTTCATCAAGATGGAAACCGATCAGATTGGCAGTACAGAATACACCCGGGTCAACCTCGGGGTCAGTGTTGCCACCCAGACCAATATCGATAAATTAACCCTCGGACAATATGACCGTGCCGGTGAAGTGGCTGGGTCTGCAGATATTGATATCGATCACTTCTCCCTGGGCACCGTCGACGACGATGGCAATGTGGTGCCTTTCTATATCAAGGATCCCTATCTCGAGTTTGCCTATGAAGGTGACAAGATGGTGGGTTTCCGGATCGGTTTGAACGAAGCCAAAGGGGATCTGGGCGGTACCATTAATACATTGACCGGTAATGTACCGGTTTTGATTGAAGGTACGGCTGAACCTATCCTGGATAAAGCCAACTTTGGACAAAGGATCCTTCTCGGCTTAGCGGGTGTGACGGATAGCACCGTGCTGCGTGCCAATGCACAGCTGGTGACTGAAAGTGGTGAAGCTGATCCTGTCAGGGCAACACATGTCGGTATGGTCAATGGCCAGACGCTGGATCATGTCTCTGGCGGAGGCGGTGGATGGACTGATGCGCTTTTGGGCCTGTTTGGTTCAGATGACTGTGAAGTGACTGGTCTGGCGACCTGCTTTGCGTTGTCGGATTATAAAGCGCTCTATGTTGGCCAGGAAAACGTTGCCAATCCGACCGCGTCAGAGTTGCCGGATCTTGCCTCTATCGACGGCGCAGCCAAGGGTATGTTCATCTCCGTTCAGTTTGAAGATGGCGTGGCGTGGCGTGATCTGGAAGATCCGGCTAAAACCATCAATACGGTTCTCGGAGCCTTCATGAATATTCCGGAAACCGATGGTACGCCTTCCATTGTCGTTGATTTCAATGAAGCGTTTAATGGTACGGCATCCAAGGATACCTGTGCCGGTTCGGCCACGGTGGGATGCTGATGGAGAAAAGGATGCTTATAAACAGGAACAGGCAATCCATACTCATCGGATTGGTCATTGGCTCGTTAGGGTCGTTTTGTGCCAATGCGGACGTGCAGCCATTGGGCGATGATGATCTGGCTTCGGTAGATGCCCGCGGTATCGATATCGCACTGGAGGATTTTATTTATGATGCTTCCAGCGCAACCGTCACTATCACCGATATTGGCGGTACCGACAAAATTGAAGTGAAGGAACTTTATATTAAAGGTGCCGGCAGTAATCAGGGCGCCAATGATGTTTCGGCCAATATAGGATCATTGGATAATCCTATCAGTCTGGATATCGAACAATTAGGGCCTTACCAGGCGCTTGCGTTGCGTTTTCCAGAGAGTGCGTTGCCTTCATCGTCTGCCGATATCGGGGTGAAATACCAGTTCACGGTAACAGGGGGGCGCGTAGATACCCTTGATGTAGACGCCACCGGTTTCGATATGGATGACAGCTCCCTGCGGTTATGGGGGGACGGCAACGAAACTGTGGGTGACGCGCGTATCAAGGTGTCGGCAGATACACTGGATATCAATACCTGCGATAACACGGCCAACTGCCCTGACCAGGCGACCCGTGCTGATCACACCGTTTACATCACGGGTATCCGTGCGGATCTTAACCTGGGTTACAGTGATGTGCAGCCGGTCAATTTCAGTGTCACGCCTGATGGGCAGTTTCAGATCAGCGCGCCAGCCGTCGGGGAAGGTATTAATAAGGCGGTTAACGACAACCGTTATAACCTGGATACATCCGCAGCCGATTACCGGCAGCAGACGATCGACCGGTATTACCAGGAATTGCCCAAATCCAGCATTACCATTGATAACCTGATGGCCGGTGGCAGTCGTCCATCATCGGGCGCGTTGCCGGTAGGTGGCGTGAACCTCGGATCTTCATCCCTTGAAGGCATTCGTATCCAATACCTGCAGATGACATCCCATGACCTTCCCTGACTGGTTAAAACCACTGCCTGGTTTGATGGCGATCGTGGCGGCATTGCCATCGAATGCTGAAATGCTGCCGCTCTCCGAAGAAACACTCAGTGAACTGAATGCGCAGAGCGGACTGGCATTGTCGGGTTCCTTTGACTTGAATACTGCCGGTGGGCCGCTTTGGGATGTTGAACGTAATCCGGATGGTTCGGTGATCCTGGAAAATGGTGAAGCAAAATGTGCTGTGAACGACGGACGTTGTGGAGCCCGCTTTACCCTGCAGGCTACTGAAGATGGCGGTTGGTTTGTGCTGGATAATCTGAAAGGTGGCATTGAGTTTGGTGAGTCAGTGCCCGGTGGTCAGCCGCTGGAAATCCGTGTTGAAGAACGTGATAACAATGCCGGTGAGACCAAATCGGTGATTGCCGTCAAAATGAGCAATGTTCTGCGCTACAGCGACCTGAATTTTACGGTGGCAACCGCCGACGGTCCGGAGTCAACGGCGAACCAGACGAATATTTATTCACTGCAGATTGATGGTGATGTGATTGGCAGGGGCAATATCCTGATATTCCCAACCGATTAGTGATCTGCCTGAACATTGAATCGAACAATAACAAAAGAAAATGCAAGCATGACACAACGACAGGACGTGTTATTCACAGGATGCATACTGTTGCTGCTGACGCTGAGCGGTATTCGACCGGTTTCGGCAGAACTTCGGGCGCTGGACGACGATGGCATGTCGGCGGTGACGGGGCAGTCAGGCATTACGATTGAGATCACTCAGACAGATAGTGCGACGTCTGCGCCAGCAATCAATATTGACCAACTGACATGGAGCGCTGCTGATCAAGTAGCAGGTAGTAGCCTGTCACTGGATGGTATAACCGTCGACAAGGCCAGTGCTACGGATCCTGATCTGAATACGGTGGTTGAGATTGATGCCACTGAAGAGACTGGGCTGAATATTGGTATTCGCCAAAACCGTCGTCGTTTGATGATCGACGAGGTCAGACTGGCTTCGTCGTATGAAACTGGCGAACCCTATACCGGCAAAGGATTCGGCGGTTGGCAATTTGACTATGCCCTGAACGCCGATTTGGCGCTTTCTGCGACTGGCCCTGGCCTTCGTTTGAAAGGCGGTCTGCAGTTCAACGATGGCACTGTTATTTACAGGGATAAAGGGGCAGGTGAACTGCATCTGGAAGATGTCGCGATGGTGCTTAATGCCAGAGGAAGTGATGCCGGGCTGGATTTTGTTGTGCTGGAAGATGGCAACGGTGATTTTATCCGTTTAACCATGAATGACCTGTATTCGACATTTTCGGTTGAGGGCCTCCGGCATACCACAAGTGGTGGCGTTCTCAGTGAAAGTATGGGTGCACTTTCCGGTGTATTTAGTCTGGCAGGTGTTCTGGATATACGACCCGGTGGTGCTAACCCCGGCACGGGGATGACACTGGTGCCGGACGTCAGGATCAACTGCATCGAAGACTGCCTGAGTGCCGTGGATACCTCCCATACGTATTACCTTTATTATTTTGATGGTGACAGTTCGGAAGCATCCAACCCTTATCTTGGGTTGGCGGATTTTTATGGTCGGTTGGTGTCGCCCGGTATTACGCTGGATCTGGTCAAAAATCGTGCTGCAGGTAGCAAGGGTGATTATCTTCAACTCGGATTTACCGGGATGGATGTCACGTTTGGCGCTGACAACATATACATTGGCAGCGATGCAACCAGCCTTGGTGAGATCTACGGTCAGACGCAGTTTGGACCCAGCCTGTTGAAGCTGTATGTCGGCGGTGCGGATGGCGGCAGTGGCGTCACCATGGATATGGACTGGACACTGACTGACGGCAACATCCGCTATGCCGATGATGGCAATTATGTCTGGTTAACCGGCCTGACCGCAGCTGTTCAGGGAAAAGCGGCGGTGGATGTTGTGTCTACTGCGAATGGTTATCTGGCAGATGGCATCCGGATTGGTCTTGAGGATTTCCAGGGTGGCTACCAATTCAAGGGTTTATATGTCTCGGACCAGTCAGCGTTACCAGATGAATCCGTGCTGAGTCAGGAGCGGCAGGGTGGTGTGGAGTTGCTGTATGCCCTGGGATTGTATCAGGCACTTTCGTTTTCAGAACTGGATGGCGCGCTCTACCTCAGCGGGGGCGGGGCATCCGGTCAGGGTCTGACGATTAATGCTGATTTTGTTATCAATGGTGCAACCTGTGGTCTCTTGATTGATTATGACCGTGCGGGCTGTGAGCAGGGTTGTGGTATCTGGTCGTCAGATGCCACGCTGATCAGTCATGTACGTAATATGACGTTTGATGTGGAAGAGCAGCCGGCAGACGTCAATATGCAGCTACTGGATGAAAGTGGCAGATTGTGGTCTCTGGCGCGTAAAGCGGTGGTGATCCGTAGCCTGAATTATGGCTATAAGGCGATTGGTAATGTCCATATCGGCCATGCGGCAGCACTGGCGGCTTCGACCAGTCTCGGGGGGCTGAGAATTGACAGCAATATCCGTTCAACTATTGCCCTGGCCAGTGGCGGCGATCCCACACGCGGCAATCAGGGCGTTACGGTTTTCCTGAAGAATGAATACCTGGCTGCAGATAGTAATGGACAGAATGCTATTCGCTGGACGGCGGACAGTGGTGATGAGAACACCGCTGATGATGACCTTTATATTGAGTTTGTTGGTCTGGAAACGGATCCGGACAATGTATCCGGTGATGGCTATGGTCTGCAGACAACATTAAACATTGACGTACAGAACAACAGTAGTGATCAGCTGGGTTTTGCTGTCAACGCCATGAGTCAGGCACAACATTTACGTCTTGATGGCATCAATGTCGGCGAGAGCCCGATTATGCGTGAAGCCAATCTTTATAACATGCGAATACAGGCCAATATGATTGCGACGCCGGTTAACTAAGCAGGGCAGTGGCGGGTTCGTTTTTCAGAACCTGCCTGCATAAAAGACGGATTGCATATTGTTAGTGCATCTTTAGTATGACGACGATAATACGCTGTTAACGGATTTCGGGGGCTCCTTGAACGTCAGTTATCGTCGGGTCTGGCAATTTGCCTGGCCGGTCACCCTTTCCAATATTACTGTACCTATGCTGGGACTGGTGGATTCCGCAGTTCTTGGGCATTTGCCGTCTACGACGTATCTTGGCGCTGTCGCCATTGGCGCCAGTCTGTTTACGTTTGTCTTCTGGGCTTTCGGCTTTTTGCGGATGGGCACCACGGGGCTGGTGGCGAATGCGTCCGGTGAAGGTGATAGCCAGAGAGTCCGCGATATTCTGGTGCAGTCCCTGGTGCTCGCGGGTGGTATTGGTTTTATCCTGATACTGCTGGCGCGCCCGATTCTTTCTGCGGCGATTCCTTTTTACCAGCCGGGGCCGTTAATTACACCTGAGCTGGAAACCTACTTCCTGACGCGTTCTCTCTCGGCACCGGCGGTACTCGCCAATTATGCCATCCTGGGCTGGTTGCTGGGCGTTCAGATGGCGCGGGCGCCGCTGATTCTGCTGACCTTTGCCAATGCCATCAATATTGTGCTGGACCTGTTCCTGGTGCTGGGGCTGGGCATGAAAACAGGCGGTGTCGCGCTGGCGACGGTAGTCGCTGATTACAGCACGCTGCTGCTGGGCCTTTACCTGGTGGCCGGGCAGCTAAAGACACTGCCCGGTTGTTTCCGCTTCCGTGAGGTGATCCGTTTGGATGCCATGCAGAGTTTGTTGCTGGTCAACCGGCAACTGTTCGTCAGAACGCTTTGCCTGTTGTTAACCTTTGCGACATTCACGGCATGGGGTTCCCGGTTAGGGGATGATACTCTGGCTGCCAACGCGCTGTTGCTGAATTTCCTGATGCTGATTTCCAATGCCCTGGATGGTTTTGCGTTTGCAGCAGAATCGCTGGTAGGCAAGGCCTGTGGTCAGCGCAACCGGTCGACGTTCCAGTCTGTGGTCAGGGCGACGGGCGTCTGCTCGATCATCATGGCGTTTGGCTGTTTTCTGGTATTTTTGCTGTTTGGGCAGAATATCCTGGGTCTGCTGACGGATATTAACGGACTTGATAAGATGGCCGCCGAATACCTCCCCTGGCTGATCGCCATGCCGCTGGTGGGCGTGATCTGCTTCTGGCTGGACGGTGTCTATATTGGTATGGGTAAGACTGGCCTGATGCAGAACCTGATGGTGCTGTCGACAGGGTTGATCTTTATTCCGGCCTGGTACCTGACCCGGGAATCCGGAAACCACGGTCTGTGGTTTGCTTTTACGCTCTTTATGGCGGCAAGAAGTATCGGTATGGCGGCAGCGTTTATCCCTGTATACCGGAACTACTGCCGCACACTGGCGGAGCCGGTCAGCGCTTCAGTACGGTGATTTTTTCATCGAAGACGAGCATAGGGTCCAGTTTGGCCTGGAGCGCCTTTCGGTGCTCGGATTTGAGCCATTGCCGCCAGGTATGCTCATTGTCCCAGAGGCTGAAGGTGACCCGATGGTTGGGATTGTTGCAGTCTTTCAGTGACTCGCAGCCGAGAAATCCCGGCGCTTTTTCGACCAGCGAGGTCGACTGCTGGAGTATGTCGTCGTAATGGGGGCCGAATCCTTCGGCGATGGTGCGATCAATAATGACTTTGATCATGAGCCGCTATCCCTGTTTCTGTACGGACTGATAACCTGTATTTTTATCTTAGTATGACCGGTGCATGTATGCACCGGTGTTTCATGATTGACTGCTCATCCAGTGTGTCGCGACGCTGTGACCGTGTGATGACAGTGGCTGTTGATGGATACGAATGACTGAATCAAGCATTGCCCCGACTGACCTGGTGATTGACCATGTCCTGGATACCACTGGTCTGACCTGCCCGGAGCCGGTCATGATGCTGCATGGTAAGGTGCGGGATATGAGTGAGGGGGACGTGGTGGAAGTGATTGCCACTGATCCGTCAACCCAGCGGGATATTCCCAAGTTCTGCGCTTTCCTGTCTCATGAACTGATCAGCAATGAAGCGCGGGAGAAAAAGTTTTACTATTACATCCGCAAGGGTGGTGGCGAATCCTGATCGCTACCATTCTCGGCTATAAGGCTTGAAGTCAAAAAGGGATCGCAGGGGGAAGGTGGTATGCAGCGTCCGGTTGTCAGTATTCAATACTGTTCTCAGTGTCAATGGTTGTTGCGTTCCGCCTGGCTGGCCCAGGAGCTACTGAATACCTTTTCCACTGATCTTGGCGAAGTTCGCCTGATTCCTGGAACCGGCGGTATTTTCCAGATTGATGTGGATGGCCATGTGGTCTGGGAACGCAAAGCCGATGCTGGGTTTCCCGAAGCAAAAATATTGAAACAGCGGGTCAGGGATCGTGTGAATCCTGACCGGGATCTCGGGCATAGTGATGTATCGGAGACCATTAAACGAAGCGCAGGCAATCCCCTCAATCTGAAGGTTTAATCCCTGCGCGTTGAGCTCGTGTCATAAAGTCGGCGATAATGAAAACATAGTCTCTCATATCAGCAGTTGGTCCATTTATATCCATGACAATACTTGTAGGGATATGACCTGATTGCATTAAGTGTTTGACCAGTTTTCGTTCAGGGATTGTAAATGGGTTCTGCATTCCTAGTTTATTCAATGCAAGCTCAATTTTGTCATTAAAATCATCTCCAGCCGAAAGGCTGTTATCATGTTCTGTGTTTGAGGATGAGGGTTGTGGCACTTGCTCAGGCGGTATGCCACCGGTGGCGCCTTGGTCTGACGATGAAGCTTCTGTGTGTTCTCCTTCAGTCGAGTCGTTGGCCGATGCTTCGCCAGTCGTTGCTTCGTGCTCTTCGATAGTATCCTGGCCTGTCAAAATATCCATAATCTCATAACGAAGGGATACATTGCACACGCCATAGTCCATTGCAGTACCTTGTATGAGGCGGCGACAAAGCGCATCGACAAAACTTTCGTTTTGTTCAGTGATATCAAGCAATTCTAGTCTTAGAGCTCTTGCTAGACGTCTAGCACGTTCCTGGAAATCACAGGCAATAGAGCGTTGGATGTTGTCATACTGAGAAATTAAACTATTAGATTGTGGTTCGGTGAGTTCAATTTGAGCCCTTGTAAACTCTCGACTTAGTAGTCTGGAGAGATCGTTAACATTTCTTTGTAAGTCAATGTTGGGTACTCGTGATTGAATGTCTTCATCTGGAATTTCCTGAGTGTCATCGGGTTCTTCAGAGCCTGATGCCACTGAACGAAGGCTTTCGTCTGCAATTTCACGTGTCTCGTGAGGTTCAGTTGTACCTGCTGTTGATGAGGAGGAGCGAAGGCTTTCATCTGGAGTTTCAGCGCTTCTCTCAGGGGCAACAGCATCTGAAGTGGTAGAGCGGATGCTATCATTAGAAACTGCTGTTTGTTGCGATGATGATACTAGAGAAGTGTTGCCTTCAGATGTAACAGGTGGCTGGCTGATGATTGTCTGCGTTGCCATTATGGATAAACGGTCATAGGCCAGATTTCGAATTGTGTGATTGACCCGATATTGATTTTGCCGGAGTAGTTCTATAATTCGGCGTGTTTGATCGTTTATATCCTCAGATGGAATCTGCTCTATAGTCTGTTGAATATTCTCATGTTGCCCAGTTAACACAATAACTAATAATCTGATTTCTGGGGAAGTATCTATATAAGCAATCATGGCAAAAACCAAATCGTTGATAGTGTTGTTATCTCCGTCATATCTGGTATTGCCGAATATGTCGGCTATTTCATTCATGCTTGTAGCTTGTAATACTTCGTTTCTGATCATTGAGCGGAAGTCTATAGGGTCTGGCTCTATATCTATTGGCGAATAGAAATCAGGGTTTTGTTCTGGTGTCTCAATAGGTCTGTATGTTCTGGGTGTTGTTTCTGGTATGGTGCTTGGTGTGTGCGTTTCGTGATCATAAACACCGTCAACTTCAATGTTTTCATAATTTACGAAAGGTTCCGATTCCCTGTCATAGTCATAGTCGTAGTTGGGGGCAAGGGGCGGACGTTCTCTATCTTGATGTTGTATTTCAGCAGGTGTTTCCTGGTTTGCTAAGTGCTGCGTTGGCGTTGTCTCATCAATACTTCGTTCACGAAGGCAGCAACATCCGCAGCACCTTTCAAAAAGAGAGCTGAAAAACGACTGAATGCTTTCCCAAATCATTACAATCCACGATTGGTGGCTGCCTGTCGATTGGGTAGTGGTAGACGAAGAATCAAAGCTAGCTGTTTGCCTGTTGCTTGTGGGATCTGTATAGGTAGTTTGGCGCTCCATGCTCAACCTCTTGGTAAAATAATTCCATCTTAAGAGTGAAATTGAATTAAATAACGTCCTTTGAGTAATAGAAACGTAGCCCTTGTGGTTAATGTAATCACTGACAGTATTGTTAGATTTGCTTGCATAATTAACAGGTTGCTGTTTTTACTCGTGAACAATCTATCAGCTTTGGGGCTTCTTAATCTAAGCCGACCAGGGAGTGATTTATTACATCACTGTTTGTATTTTTAATGCTGAAATAGTCCCAAGCCTTTTCATGGAAAAAGTAAGCGACAGTATTGCAGGCTGGTTCAATCAAGGCGACGAGCCCTCCAATTGCAAGACTGCCGGTCAGCAAATACACAATGGTAAAACCAATGGAAAAGTGGATGGCTGCAAAAGTGAGGGTCTTTGTCATGAGTCCAATCTCGTTATTCAAGGAATGAGCAAATGATAATCATTCTCAATTGTGCGGTAAAGTTAATATTCTTAATAACGCTGATTATTGTCTCTAATGGGCTGGATCATCCAGCCCATACATCCTGTGTTGTCAGACCCAGCTGGATTTCTTTTTGGGTTTCACCAAGGGACCAAACAGGCCAAGCAAAACACCGATCAATAGTGTCAGGGCGCCATAGAGGTACCAGCGCTGGTGAGTGCTGTCTGACAACTGCTGGTTTTCAACCTGCAGAGTATTGAGCTGGGCTTTCAACTGCTCATTATTTACGACCAAAGTTTTGTTGCGGCTGTCGATTTCCAGGCTGTTGGCGGAAACCTCGCGAATACGATTCAGTTCCTGCTCCAGCTTACGGATTTTCTGGGTACTGCTGTTGAGCTTGTCCGTCAGTTCCCGGTTGCTGGTTTCAAACGCGTTCAGCTGCTTACGGTAATCGGTATTTTGTGATACCAGTTTGACGTTTTCTTTTTGAGCCCGTTCCAGTTGGTCCTTGGCAGGTTCTTCTTTCAGCAAATATTGCTCAGGGATATAGCCTTCGTTGCCGGAACGGGTACGAACCTTGAGGTACTCCTCACCGTTGTCGGCTTTAGCTTCTTCGAGCACTTCCAAAGCAGTGCCGGTTTTCAGGCCTCGGTGGAGAATACGGTACTCATTACCCGGACCTGCCCGAAGGGGAACGTACAGGGTATCGGAGATATAGCGGGTTTCGGCCTGAACGACGCTGGCGGTCATGATGGCCATTAAAAAAGGAATCAGTCTTTTCAAGGCTGTGCTCTCTATCGGGCTGCCAAAAGGTGGAACTATGACATAAATCCAAGCAGTAAAACCACAGCACGTCGACAGCGATATTACATGCTGCGGCTTTGTGACTGCGGTGGTTATACGCAGGGTTTGTGGTTTACAAAACGACCTTGAACGGTTTTACAGTCACGTGTGCGTAGACGCCAGCTTCAATATATGGGTCGGTATCGGCCCAGGCCTGCGCGGCTTCAAGGTTGTCAAATTCAGCGATGACCAGACTGCCGGTGAAACCTGCATCGCCCGGATTCTCCGAGTCAATGGCAGGGTGCGGTCCTGCCGTCAGCAGGCGACCTTCTGCACGCAGGGCCTCCAGCCGGGCAAGGTGTGCAGGTCGTGCGCCCTGACGCAGGGGCAGGCTGTTTTCAATATCTTCACTGATAATGGCGTAATACATCGTGTACTCCGGTAAACACGTGACAACTGATTTCGTTTTGTATGAAAGATCAGGCGTTGTGTCAGGTGGTTTTATCGCTTTCTTCCTGCTTGATATAGCGAGCCAGGAAGAGAAACTGAATGATCACAAAGGCGAATGTGAGGCCGAGGCTACCGAATACCTTGAAATCCACCCAGATGGTTTCGAAGGTGAACGCCACGTAGAGATTCGCCGCGCCGAGCAGGATGAAAAAGATAGCCCAGCTGGTATTAAGGCGTGTCCAGATCGCGTCGGGCAGGGTCATGGCATGATCCAGCATCCGTCGGATCAGTGGCTTCTGGCCAATGAACTGGCTGGCCAGGAACGCCACGCCGAATATCCAGTTCACGATAGGTGCTTTCCATTTCAGATAGGCTTCTTCGTGAAACGCCAAGGTCAGGGAGCCAAACAGCAAGACGGCCACCAGAGTGATCAGCTGACTCTTTTCCAGGCTTTTATGCTTCAGGTAGAGAAGGCCATAGATAATCACAGAGGCAACAATCAGTACCATTGTGGCACTGAAAATGCCGCCGAACTCAAATTCATGCCCCGCCAGGCTAACCGTCCGGGGATCAATCTTGTAAACAATGAAAAAAACCAGCAATGGCAGGAAATCGATAAACTGCTTCATAGGTGAATTGGCTCGTCCTGTTTCAGGTCTGTTACCATGCACTGCTGCTACGTTGAACTGTAACGGCAAAGTGGGATCAAAAGATCTAGTTTACTGGGTGTCTTCGTCAGGATAAAGAACACAGATGTATAGTCGTGCTGACCTGCATTGTCATACTACTGCCTCGGATGGTGTCCTTTCACCGGGGCAGCTGCTGGCCCGCGCCCGGGAACAAGGGGTGGATCTGCTGGCAGTGACGGATCATGACACGGTGGCTGGCGTCCGGCATCTGTTATCCCGTGAAGAGGCGCATGGGTTGACGCTGATTGCTGGTACGGAATTGTCCTGTGTGTGGGGTAATCAGGAAATTCATGTGGTCGGTCTGGGTTTTTTACTCTCTGAACCTAGCGTCGATGAATGTCTGGCGCGCCAGCATCAGGCCCGTTGGCAGCGTTGTGAGCGCATTGCCGAAAAGGTGGCAAAACGGTTGTCACAGGTGACGGCAGAACAGTTACTGGCCGGCGCAATGACGTTGGCCAGAGAGACTCAGCTCGCAGCTGGTTCAGATTTTGTGCCCGACCCTGATGAGCTGCAAATTGGTCGGCCCCATTTTGCCGACTGGTTGGTTCAGGAGGGTGTGGTGCCTCACCGTGAGGCGGCCTTTAAGAAGTATCTTGGTAATAAGCATCTCGGTAACGCAAAATCTCACTGGCCTCACCTGTCAACAGTTGTGGACTGGATTCGCAGCTGGGGTGGTGTGCCGGTGCTGGCGCATCCGGGCAAGTACAAACTCACTGGGATGAAGCTGCAGGCGCTCATCGAAGACTTTGCCAAAGCAGGCGGCCTTGCCATGGAAGTGGTGGGTTGTCTGCAGCCGTGGGGTGAGCGTGACAGGCTGGCCCAGTTATGTGGTAAATATCGTTTGGCGGCTTCGCTGGGCAGTGACTTTCATGGTCCGTGGTCAGAACGGATCGAGTTGGGGCGACTGGGGCCTGTTCCTGAAAATTGTCAGCCGGTGTGGGAGCTTTTTGATGACAGAGTCTTACCGGTTGCTTCGTGAGTTGGCTTATAATCGCCGTTCTCCTTTCACAGATTGAAACCTTGCCGTGAGCCAGTTTTTTCAAATTCACTCAGAAAATCCCCAGGCGCGCCTGGTCCGTCAGGCGGTTGATATCGTGCGCGATGGCGGTGTGATTGTTTACCCTACGGACTCCGCCTATGCCCTGGGCTGCCGTATTGGTGAAAAAAAGGCGATTGAGCGCATTCGCCGTATCCGCCAGTTGTCAGACCGGCATAACTTTACATTGGTCTGTCGAGACCTTTCCGAGTTAGCCACTTATGCCAAGGTGGAAAACAGCGACTACCGTTTCCTGAAAAGCAAAACACCCGGCGCCTGGACATTCATTTTAAAAGCAACCAGCCAGGTGCCAAGGCTGGTGTTGCATCCCAAGCGACGTACCATCGGTATCCGGGTGCCTGACAGCGCGATTGCCCAAGCCCTGTTGGCAGAGCTGGGGGAGCCACTGGTCAGTACCACATTGATCCTGCCCGGGGACGATTATCCGATGATTGACCCCTATGAAATTCGCCAGGTGTTGGAGCATCAGGTTGATCTTGTGATTGATGGCGGTTTCTGCGGTATGGAAGCAACCAGCGTCGTCAGCCTGCTGGAAGAGGTTCCGGAGATTCTGCGTCATGGCAAGGAGGATACGACCGAGCTGGTGGACTGAGTTCTGCTCTGCGGCGTTCCGGCATATCCGGAACTTTCAAAACCGGATACACTCTCACGTTATTAGAACTGACCGAAAAATAAACGGACTTCCTGGAGAACCTTTTGAGCGCCACAGACCCCGGTTCGCGGGTATTATCAGGCATGCGGCCGACCGGACAGTTACACCTCGGCCATTATCACGGTGTGTTGAAAAACTGGCTGACGCTTCAGCATCAGTATGACTGCTTCTTTTTTGTGGCAGACTGGCATGCCCTGACGACGCATTACGATAATCCCGGCGATATCGAGAGCCATGTGCTGGAAATGGTGGTGGACTGGCTGGCGGTTGGTATTAATCCGGGGCAGGCAACGTTGTTTGTTCAGTCGAAGGTGCCGGAACATGCCGAGCTGCACTTGCTGTTATCCATGATGACACCCTTGTCATGGCTGGAGCGTGTGCCCAGTTATAAAGACCAGCAGGAAAAGTTGCGAGAGCGGGATTTGTCGACCTATGGTTTCCTGGGATACCCGTTGCTGCAGAGTGCAGATATCCTGATTTATCGCGCAGGCCTGGTGCCGGTAGGTGCAGACCAGGAAAGCCATGTGGAGATAACCCGCGAAATCGCCCGTCGGTTTAATCATCTTTATGGGCGTGAACCCGGTTTTGAAACCATTGCCGAGCAGGCGATCGGCAAGATGGGACGCAAGCAGGGAAACATGTTTCGTAACCTTCGCAGGGCGTACCGGGAAAACGGCGATCATGATGCCCTGGAAACGGCACAGGCCCTCTTGAAAGAACAGCAGAATATCACCCTGGGTGACCAGGAGCGTTTGCTGGGTTATCTTGAAGGAACCGGCAAGATGATTTTGCCTGAGGCCAAAGCCCTGTTGACGCCTATGGCAAAGATGCCTGGGTTGGATGGCCAGAAGATGTCGAAGTCGTGCGGTAACACCATCGGTCTGCGTGATGACAGTGATACCGTGGCAGAAAAAATTCGTCGTATGCCGACCGATCCTGCCCGGGTTCGTCGCAATGATCCGGGTGAGCCGGAACATTGTCCGGTGTGGAATTTCCATAAGGCCTATTCTGAAGAGAAGACCCGTGAATGGGTGCGGTCGGGTTGTCGTAATGCAGGGATCGGTTGTGTGGACTGCAAGCAGCCGGTCATTGAACAGATCATCAGTGAAGTCGAACCAATTCGCCTGCGGATTGCGGATCTGGAAGACAACCTAGATGAAGTGCAGGGCATTATTGCAGAAGGCAATGAACGTGCGCGCGATGAAGCGCAGGATACCCTCAAGGATGTACGCGAGGCTATGGGACTGGCTTACCGTTAGGATATGAGTATGGATGCGGAGATTATCGATCAATCGGCAACGCCGGATGAACAGGTGAAGGCAACCGAACCTGCTGTGGAAACTGTGGAAGGCGCCCTTGAACAAAGCGTACGCCTGGCCGTGTTCCGTGGTGAGGTACTCAGTAAATTGCCGGATGATCTTTATATTCCGCCGGAAGCCCTCGAAGTGTTTCTGGAAGCCTTTGAGGGACCGCTGGATCTTCTGCTGTACCTGATCAAGCGAAACAATGTCGATATTCTTGAAATGCCGGTGGCAGAAATTACCCGGCAATATATGAGCTACGTCGAACTGATGCAGGCAAGCCAGTTTGAGCTGGCAGCCGAATACCTTGTGATGGCTGCGACGCTGGCAGAAATCAAATCCCGAATGTTGCTGCCTCGTCAAACCCAGGTGGATGACGAGGAAGAAGATCCCCGGGCGGAACTGATCCGCCGCTTGCAGGAATATGAACGCTTCAAGATCGCCGCAGAGGATCTTGACAGCATTCCGCGCCAGGGAAGGGATTTTTATCTGGCCAGGGCAGAGCCGCCCAAACTGGAAACGCAGAAAGTACATCCGGATGTGGATCTTCGTGAAGTACTGCTGGCGTTATCAGAAGTGCTTGGGCGTGCTGACCTGTTTGAAGATCATCATATTGAACGTGAAGCGCTCTCTACCCGTGAACGTATGGCGCAGGTTTTGAGCCGACTGAAATCGGATGGATTTACCCCGTTTGTGGCTCTGTTCACCGTCTCGGAAGGGCGACTGGGTGTGGTTGTGACATTTCTGGCTATTATGGAATTAATAAAAGAATCTCTGGTCGAGCTGGTTCAGACCGAGCCCTTTGGTCCCATTCATGTCAAGGCACGCACGGAATGAGCAACGAAGAGCCATCGGTAAAACTGATTCTGGAAGGCGCCCTGCTGGCGGCGGGTAAGCCCATGAATCTGGAGCAGCTTGCCTATTTGTTTGATGAGCACAAGCGTCCGGATAAGCCCACCCTCAAGGCTGCGTTGGAAGAGATTGCTGCCGACTGCGAAGGGCGGGGGTTTGAACTGAAGGAAATTGCCAGTGGCTGGCGCTTCCAGGTGCGACAGGAGTTGAGTCCCTGGGTGGGACGGCTCTGGGAAGAAAAACCCCAGCGTTACACCCGGGCTATGCTGGAAACTCTTGCATTGGTTGCGTATCGGCAGCCGATTACCCGGGGCGAAATCGAAGATATCCGTGGCGTTAGTGTGAGTTCCAATATTATGCGCACCTTGCAGGAGCGAGACTGGGTGCGTATCGTGGGGCACCGCGATGTGCCTGGCCGGCCGGCGATGTTTGCCACTACCCGGCAGTTTTTGGATTACTTCAATCTGCAGAACCTTGATGAATTGCCGCCGCTCAGTGAAATCAAGAATCTGGATGAAATGGCAGCCTCGCTTGAGGGGGAAGCTGCTGCGTTGCCAGAAGCCGCACAGCAGGCACTGCAGGGGCTGGATTCTGAAGCGGGTAGCGCGGAAGAATCCGTTAGAACTGAGACGTCCAGCGAACCCGTTTCACTGGTGGCAGTGGCGCAAAAGTTTCAGGAAGAGAGTGAGCAAAATGTTGAGCGACTCTTTGCCGAATTGGATGATCTCGAAGATGGCCTGAAAACCAACTTCACTGATTTAGCCCCCCGTGATCTGAATGAGAACCGTGATGGCGACGAAGGGATTGACGCCGATGAAGCAGTCCGGGTCGAGATAACCTATGATACACACGACAGCGGTGATGATATTCAGTCATTTGATGAGCCAGAGCAGGATGAAGAAGACTCTTCATCCATTGCTGATCTGCGAGACTGACACCCATTAACCATGAAAGAAAATTGACCGGGGTTTTCGGCCTGATGTCGGAACCCCGGTCTTGTTTTTGATAGCAGTAATGATTATGACAGATACCAAAGAGATCGAGTTACTGGTTGAAGGTGAGCGCCTGCAGAAGTTGCTGGCTCGCCAGGGACTGGGTTCGCGACGCGAAATTGAAGGCTGGATTGCGGATGGCCGTGTTACCGTCAATGGTGATAAGGCGACGCTGGGCGTGCGGGTGTCCGGTGTGGAGGATATTCGTGTGGATGGCCGTCAGGTGAAATGCCAGACGGTGAAAACGCGTCGTGTATTGGCTTATAACAAGCCGGAAGGGGAGGTATGTACCCGTCAGGGAACGGATGATCGACCAACCGTGTTTGATCGCTTACCCAAGCTGAAAGGGGAGCGCTGGATTAATGTTGGCCGCCTTGATATCAACACATCCGGTTTGTTGTTGTTCACAACCGATGGCGAACTGGCTAATCGTCTGATGCATCCTTCTCACCAGATTGAGCGTGAATACGCGGTGCGTGTATTCGGTGATATCACCCAGGACAAGATCAGTAATATGTTCCGTGGGGTAGAGCTGGAAGATGGTCTGGCCCGATTTACCGACATTGTCGACAGTGGCGGCGAAGGCAGAAATCACTGGTTCCATGTCTGTCTGCTGGAAGGGCGTAACCGGGAAGTGCGTCGTTTGTGGGAGTCCCAGGAGCTGGCGGTTAACCGGTTGAAGCGGGTGCGTTATGGCAGTGTGATCATTCCGGATCATCTGCGCCAGGGGCAGTGGGCTGAACTCGATCAGGCGACAGTGGATGCGCTTGCGGCATTGGTAGGGTTGGAACCGGTACCCGTGAATGTCAAAAGCAGTCGCGAAGAGACTGTTCGGATGAAGCGTCTGCAGGGTAAGCGTATTGCGCCTGTGTCACGAAAGAAAAGCCGCAACCCCAAAGCAGTTTCCAACGCTCGCTAAACGCTTGATAAAAACCATACTGTCGTTTGAATAGGCGGCAGTATGGTCTTGATCAGTACCGCATTAATGATCAGCGGTAGGAGGCTGTCCGCATATCGAAGATCAACTTCTCTGCAGCACAGACAAAATCAAAGCGTGCCTGAATACTGGTTTCCAGATCAGTCTGGGTGATGTGGGTGCTGATAGTGCAGGGATCGCTCTCAATACTCTGTGCCAGTGTCTGCAGCTTGACCAGCCTGGCTTCCGCCTCCTGCTGGCTACCGGCTTTGATGGTCAGTTCCGTGACGGTGTCTTCTTCCTGGATCAGGGTGCCGATATCCATGCAGTTGCAGGCGGTAGTGTTTACTTCAGTCATGGTGTTTCCGATCTATCACATTCGAGAGGCAGTCTAGAGGGTCTGTTCCGGGTCAACGCATGATCTGGATCAATGAAACACCTGAAGACTGATGAGCCTTGTATCGTATTACAATACTGAGTCGGGTCGGATTGGTAGAAATGGCTACAGATTTCAGTAATACCGTAAAGTAAGTAGACTGGTTTTTCTGTACTAAGTCTTATTCTGAAGCTAGGTTCTGCAGAGCACTAAACAGGTTTTTCCATTCTACCAAAGGATCGCTGAAATCCTGTATCAGATGATCCGGCATGGCGTCGAGCCGTTCCAGCATATTGCTGTACTCATCATGAAAATAGCGACAGACCGAGTTACTCAACGAGATGTTATGCAGACAGAGGTTGCCATAATCATCAATGCGATGGGCTGCCGCTGAATATTCAGCATGATACTGGTAAGGGTACTCAGGATTTTGCTCATCAGAAAAGGCCATGCATGGTATGAGCAATAGTGTAGACAGAAGCGCTTTCCAGAACATACTTACTTCCCTGTACAGCTACTTAAACGCATTTGCCTGATAATAGGCTCTTCATTACTTCACAAGTTTAGCCTAGAGACTTAAGGAGCCTTTATGTAATCCCCAATTTGACGAGCAGGTGACAAACAGCCAACCATCTCAGGTGCAGAAGCGGACATGATGGGTAATTGATGACAATAAATCAGCGCCACTTGTTGTGCTCAAGGGGGTAGATGGGGGGGAAGAGCGTTCCTCCTCAGAGTTGTTTGCCGGAGTGGATCTTTCGGTAGCGGGGGGGCTGTCTGCGTAAAGATACGCCAGTGTTGTGAAACTGGCTAAAAAGGCAGGTGTTTCAAGTATGGTAATCAGGCCTGCAAGAGGGGGGCCGCCAATAACGCCGCCCATACCGATGAAAGCGGAAGCTAGCAGCAGTGATATGACGGCACCAATTGCTACTACGTGTCGTTTATTAATATTGTAGTCATCAAACGTTTGATTCATGGCGTAGGAAACGCCTTGAAGCCAGCTTTTGATAAGGGCGGAGGGAAGTTTGTATATTGCTCTACCAACACCACATAGCACGCCAATCAATAGGCCAGGTATTGCGGCAGTAATGCCGATAATAAATCCGAAACAATAGCCGGCACCGCAGGCCAGTGCCCGGGCTATACGATGGCTTGGATCTATACGTTCGCCCAGTGCTCCAAGTGCCTCAATAGGACGAGTAACGGCAAGCTCCATACACCTAAGTGCGGCAAGGAAAATATTGAGTGTTAAATGTGGGAGAATCGTAATGACTACAGAAACCACTCGTGTTCCAAATTTGCGCCTATCCGGATCAGTGGCTGGAATAGTGTCATTATTTGGCAGTTGTTCACTGTGTGCAGGTGATGGCGTTTGTTGAGGGCCTTCCATGACGTTGTTCCATATTTTTTGTTGGCTATCATCATGGATTTAGACTCCCGTCAGATTTTAAAGTTCACGGGAGAAGGTTAAGGTAATAGTCGTGTAAAACATAGCGGTTTTCAGGAGTGGGGTAAACTACCTGAAAACCGCCTAACACCTTGTTACACAAGGATATTCATTACAAACATGGACAGGAATGCGTTGATGATGCAGATGGCAAAGAGAATTGGAAAGCGGCGAGCATCTGTGCCGATGACGCCCAGGATCCGGCCGGCATACTGGATCAGAGAACCCATCAGATAGATTGCCGGTGCCAGAATGGCCAGATGGGTGCCGTTCAGGACACCATCGGAATACAGGCCGACTGCTACACCAATCCCGCCGCCCATGGACATAAAGGCACCCATCAGCACGGCAGCGGCTTCGCCGGGGAGTCCTACCAGAGCCATAACGGGGCCGAACAGGGCGCCCATCAGCTCCATGGCGCTGGTTACGTTCAGAGCCTTGATGATGACAAAAGCCATCATGATGTTGGGAATGGTGCTGGAGGTGGCGATACCCCAGCCCTTGCGCGCGCCTTCAACGAAGACGTCAGTAATCATCGGTTTCTTAGCCTGTTCAGCCATGGGCGACGTCTCCCTTGATGTTGGTGTGGTCAGTCGGTTTCTGCTTGCCTTCGGTCAGGGTGATATACAGCCGCATCAGGTTGGCGCCAATAACCTTGAAGATCAGCATAACCATGAAGCAGAGGCCGATAGAGGCGGGCACTGCCAGTTCACCATTCGTGTCTGTCAGGGTGAACAGAATGGCGCCTGAGCTGAAGAAGTTGACGATCATTGCGCCTGCAGAGAACTGGAAAGCAGTGAATACGTCGGCTTCTTTGGCGGTCAGGTCCTTGTTATCAATCAGGGACTTGGTCATGGACGCACCGGCGTCGGTGCTCTGGAGGCTGGCGATCAGTGCCAGGCCGGTATTGCCAGGAATACCCATCAGCGGCTTGAGTAGCGGCGTCATCAGACGACGGGCGGCTTTCAGCGCGCCATAGTGCTCAAGGATGTTGACCATGGCCAGTGCGAACATGACAGTCGGTACCAGGCTCAGGGCAAACATAAAGCCATCCCGGGCTCCGCTGCCGCCTGCACCACGGAAGGTGGTACCGGCTGCGGTGACGACACCTTCTGCATTTTCAGATACGCCGGACACCAGTTTGCCAAACGATCCGTTCAGGGTTGTGAAGTCGAAGACTCCCCACCACTCGTTGGATTTCATCAAACCGGAAAAGAAGACGACAGCGAATGCCAGTGCGACATAGCCGCCCCATGACACCTTGTCCTGAGAGCCCTCAGTGTTACTCATTAACCATTACCCTGTGTAGATCAATACTGGTCAGCCGGGATATTCAAGAAGGAATATGTACCTGGTACCTGCTGCACGGGCGAACCTTGGTCTCTGTCACTGCAGCCGGTCAGGCGGTCCAGGTGGGGAGGGCATCGGATCGTCGGGCAACGGGGCAGGCTGGCTGCAGGCGGGAGATGATAGTCAGAAACATCAAAAACGCAGTTGACCTGCGTCAAAATTGTCATCGACCTTCAAAAGTATCGCTAAGGTCATAGAGGGACGACACATATTTGTGAATCTCTTTTATGAAAACTCATCTGCACCAGGCGGCGGTCGTGAAGATAGGATGTGATATTCCAATACAAGGTCCAGGGCGGTGCCAGTCCCAACGTAATTTAAACGCTGTGTCAGATTGATACAGGCCAGCTTATCCTGCTCCAAATAAGCAAAATTGCAGGCTTTACCAATTGTTATTACTCGAATATTGGGTATTTCTGGTATCAGCCCTTTTAATACCTTAAAGAAATTATCATCGGTTGTGCCCGGGAAAGAAGCCAGAATATAGGGAGTATGTGGAATGCCTCGATGGTCCAGTTTTCGCAGAATATCTTTGAAACCTTCAATGGCCTGATAATCGGTTGCAAAATACACGTCTTTGATAAGTGACGCGGACAAACAGGCTGACACACAAGCATCAGTTGCTATAGCCGGAATGCCCTTTTGAGTGAGTTGCCAGCTGAGCCAACCATTACCAGCATGGAGTTCAAGTACTATGCAGTTATTACCCCGGTGTTGCATATAGCGTGTCAGGCTATAACAGAAAATCTCATCAAGTGATCCTGCATTTCTCTGAATATGAGACGGTATTAATATGTCTTGTATGTTTTTCAGCGACAGGTATTGGCAAAGGTTTACATCAAACATTGAGCGCAACAGTGAACAGCGGAGCAGTACTGTAGGGCTGGGGAACTTTTGTGGAATCTGATGTTTTTCAATTGCGTCTATGAGGTCAAGAGCCAGGGAAAGATCCATAACATCAGAACTCGTGAGAGAACTGGAATAGTACAGGTGATAATTGAGGGAGCGTTTGAGTAGGTTGAGTTTGCCAGCTTGTTTTTTTGCGTTCTTGATGGCTGCAATATCGGCTTGAAAAAAAGGAAATGTGTCAGCTTTTTTTATTACTCTCTGTTTGTTGATGGCATCACCCAGAAGTCTTGATAATTCCGTTTTTCTGTTATCTGCCGGGAGTCTGATCAGCTCATGGAGATGACTAAGGAATTGCGGTGTAATTTTTTGCCACTGACAATGAGTGATTTTTACGGTGAAGCCTGATGTCGTGGCCTGAATCTCAGGGCCGAAATTGTGGTATTCAATGACGACATCCTGCTGATACTCGTGGTTTTGGGAGGGTGCAGTTGTTGACCTGGAGTGCAATGGTACCTGACGTTGAAGACCGTTTGTGCGATCAGTGTTCAGGTTAACAAACGAATCTGACTTGTGTAATGACGAGTAATCATATTCTTTTTCATAGGTAAGGGTGGGCATCGAATGTGATCGATGGGGTGCTTGAAGCATGATGGCACTCTCTCGTGTGGCGTATTTGTAACATGTCATGAAATAATTTTGTTTCGACAAATCGAAACGCTATTTGCTCCCATTTGTAGGTATTCAGTAGGAAAGGAAAGACAGGATGGTTAGATGGCTTGGCAAATTGGTTGTATCAGGTTACAAAGGCCGTCAGGTTTTATTGAATTTCCTTCATTGACCCGGACAGGACAAAAGGTTTATGACCAGCGAGCAGTCTGCACTCAAAAGTAACGTCCACCTGATGGGGGAGTTGCTGGGTAATACCATCAAGGCCCATTTGGGAGATGAGTTTTTTGACCGGATTGAGCAGATCCGTCACTTGTCCAAATCCGGTCGAGAAGGTAACGAGGCTGATCATGCCAAACTGGTGAGTTTGCTGAAAAATCTCGATGATAGCCAGTTGGTCCCTGTCACACGTGCCTTTACCCAGTTCCTCAATCTGGCCAATATCGCGGAACAGTTTCATACCGTATCTCGTCAATGTGAGCAGGATGTTTGTGTACCGGACACCCTGGACGACCTGTTTGTTCGCCTGAAAGCGCGGCAGTTTACACCGGAACAGATTCGCGACAGTGTAGCAGCGATGACTATCGAGCTGGTGCTCACAGCCCATCCCACTGAAGTCACTCGTAGAACGGTCATTCAAAAGCATTCGGAAATTACCGAGTGCCTGACTCATATGGAGCATTCGGATCTGTTGCCCAGGGAAAGAGAGCGCTTGGTCAATCGACTCGAACAGTTGATCAGCCAGATCTGGCATACCGAGGAAATACGTAGCCATCGTCCAACACCGGTGGATGAAGCCAAGTGGGGGTATGCTACGGTAGAACACTCACTCTGGCATGCGTTGCCCGAATTCTTAAGGCAACTGGATGAACGACTGTATCAGCATACTGGATATCACCTGCCTCAGGATGTCATGCCGGTTCGGTTTGCCTCCTGGATGGGGGGGGATCGAGATGGAAATCCTAACGTCACGGCGACTGTTACCCGTGAAGTATTACTGCTGAGTCGCTGGATGGCGGCGGATATGTTTCTCCGTGAGTTGCAGCCATTGATCAGTGAGTTGTCGATGGCGGAGTGTTCATCGGACTTGAGTTATCAGGCTCGAGGCAGTCATGAACCTTACCGCCTGGTACTGAAGGAATTGCGGGAAGGCCTCAAGGCGACGCGCCGTTATTGTGAGCAGAAACTGGCCGGTCGTGATGCGTCAGATGATGGAATTCTTGAGTGTGATGAAGCGCTGGTTGCGCCGCTTCAGCTTTGTTATGACTCCCTGTGTGATGTAGGTTTGTCGGTCATTGCCCGTGGCCCGTTACTGGATACATTGCGTCGCGCCCGTTGTTTCGGGCTGGGGTTGGTCAGGCTGGATATTCGCCAGGAAGCCGGCCGCCATACCAGCGTATTCTCCGAACTGACCCGTTATCTCGGGCTGGGGGATTATGCACAATGGACAGAGCAGGAGCGACAGACGTTCCTGTTGGCGGAACTGGATAATCGTCGTCCGTTAATTCCTCTGGACTGGCAGCCATCCGAAGACGTGCAGGAAGTATTGGATACATGTCGTGTGATTGCGACACAGCAGCAGGAACGGCTGGGTTCTTATGTTATTTCGATGGCACGTGAACCGTCGGATGTTTTGTCTGTCATTCTGCTGCTTCGTGAAACGGGCTGTCGCTTCAATATGCCGGTTGCTCCCTTGTTTGAGACGCTTGCGGACCTTGAACATGCCGAAATTGCCATGCAGACGCTGCTGTCGCTGCCCTGGTACCGGAATTATGCCGGTAATCGGCAGATGGTCATGATCGGCTACTCGGATTCCGCCAAGGACGCCGGCCAGATGGCGGCTGCCTGGGCGCAATATCGGGCAATGGAAGGGCTGACAGCTATCTGTGAGAAGGCGGGTATTGGTTTGACACTGTTCCATGGCCGCGGTGGAACCGTAGGTCGTGGTGGTGGCCCTGCACATGCCGCTATTCTTTCCCAGCCTCCCGGGTCCGTCGCGGGCTATCTGCGGGTGACGGAACAGGGGGAGATGATCCGGTTCAAGTTTGGTTTCCCCGCTATTGCGGTACAAAGCCTTTCGCTCTATGCCAGTGCAACGCTGGAAGCGACATTGCTGCCGCCTCCAGCCCCTGAGCCTGCATGGCGCAAGCTCATGGATCAGATGACGCAGGAATCTCTGGCGACTTACCGTGGTATTGTCCGAGAGGAACCGGATTTTGTACCGTATTTCAGGGCTGCGACACCGGAGCAGGAGCTTGGCAAGCTGCCGCTTGGCAGTCGTCCCGCCAAGCGTCGGCCTGATGGCGGCGTTGAAAGCCTGCGTGCCATTCCCTGGATCTTTGCCTGGACTCAGTGTCGTCTAATGTTGCCCGCCTGGCTGGGGAGCGGTGTGGCATTGCGGCGCGCCATTGAATCCGGCCACAAGACAGTACTGGCAGAAATGATTCGGCAATGGCCGTTTTTCCGTGCCCGGCTTGAGCTCCTGGAAATGGTGTATTTAAAGTCGGATGCTGAAACCGCGGAATATTATGAAGAATGCCTGGTACCGGAAAACCTGCGTTACTTGGGGCAAAAGCTTCGTCAAATGCTGGCGGACGCTGTAGCGGTGATGGTTGAACTCAAGGATGGTCACCCATTCCTGGAACAGGACCCCTGGGTGCGACAGGCGATTGAATTGCGTAATCCTTATTCCGATCCATTGCATGTGTTGCAGGCTGAATTGCTTTATCGAGCAAGACATCAACCTGACTCGGTCAATCCAGCCGTTGAGAGGGCATTGATGTTAACGATCGCAGGCATTGCTGCAGGTATGCGTAATACCGGGTGACAGTTAACAGAAAGAGGTTTGCAAGATGTGTAAGCCTCTTGGCGTTTTTTTAAAACAACATTTTGCCGAAGATAATGCAGGAACATTTTGACTGTGATTGCTCAAAATGCATTGTCAATGATGCCATGATGACTGTGTGGCGAATGTCGATGAGATGCAACAGGGTTGAGTCAGACGTCGCTCATGTGTATCTTTGAGCCCTTTTGCGGCATTAGTACGTCGCCATTAGTAGTGGGTTCTTGTTGCGATTGGATGCGCTGCCATCGAGGGTGGCGTGTTTAATGGCAGAAAATCCGGAACCGGTCACATCCGAGGAGCATTTTACATGCGTGTCATTCTGCTTGGCGCACCTGGCGCTGGAAAGGGGACTCAGGCCCAGTTTATCTGTGAGAAGTTTGGTATTCCCCAGATTTCCACGGGCGATATGCTGCGTGCTGCCATCAAGGCGGAATCGCCGCTTGGGCTGAAAGTCAAGGCCGTGATGGATGCCGGTCAGCTGGTGTCGGATGACATCATCATTGATCTTGTCAAAGAACGTATCCAAGAGGATGACTGCGCCAAGGGTTTCCTGTTTGACGGTTTCCCCCGCACCATTCCCCAGGCCGAAGCGTTGCGCGATGCCGGCGTTGCCATTGATAACGTGCTGGAAATCGCGGTGGAAGACGAAGAGATCGTCAAGCGCATGAGTGGTCGCCGTGTGCATCCGGGCAGCGGCCGTGTGTACCACGTGGTGTACAATCCGCCCAAAGAAGACGGCAAAGATGACGTCACCGGCGAACCGCTGATTCAGCGTGACGATGATAATGAAGAAACCGTTCGTAAGCGTCTGGCTGTGTATCATGAGCAAACCCAGCCGCTGGTTCGCTTCTACACCGAGATGGCAGCCTCCGGCGCCGATGCACCCCGCTACTCCCGCGTAGAAGGTGTGGGCTCTGTGGAAGATATCACTGCAGCTGTTCTGTCCGCATTGCAGTCTTAATCATCTGTGAAGGGCTGGCTTAGCATTTTATGCGGCCAGCTTTTTTCTCTGCTGCTGAATAACCGAAAAGTGCGCTATTGCCGTTATCAACGCTAACCTGCTTGTTGTTTAATCCCTTATCGGCCTGATCGTTTTTTCAACGTATAATTCGCCGCAAATATTCCCGGAGTGAGTGTAATTATGCCCAGGATTCTGGCACTGGATACGGCCACGGAAGCCTGTTCCGTCGCCCTTTATCTGGATGGTGAAGTGCGCGAACACTTCGAAATTCTGCCACGCCAGCACAGCCAGCAGATACTGCCGATGATCGAGGCAATTCTGGCGGAGCACGGCCTTTCGATGATGGCGCTGGATGCCATTGCCTTTGGGCGTGGGCCGGGGGCGTTCACCGGGGTGCGTATTGCCACAGGTATTGCCCAGGGACTGGCGTTTGCGGCAGATCTGCCAGTGATTCCGGTATCCACCCTGGCGGCGCTGGCGCAGCTGGGTTTGCGTGAATATGGCGCCCAACAGGTGCTGGCGACGATTGATGCCCGTATGGATGAAATCTATCAGGCACTGTATAGCGCGGATAATGGCATCATGGTGTTGCAGGGGGCTGAGCAGGTTTCCCCGCCTGAAGCGGTAACTGTAGAAAAGATGTCGGATAACCTGGTGGGCGTAGGTTCAGGCTGGCATTACCGGGATCGAATCGCGGTGCCCGTCAGCCAGAGTTATCCCGATGAGTATCCCCATGCGGCGGATATTGCCCTGCTGGCGTCGGCTGCCTTTGCCCGTGGTGAAGGTGTTGCTGCAGAGCAGGCGTTGCCGGTGTATTTGCGCGACAACGTGGCCAAAAAGAAACATGAACGCTGAGTGAGGGAGCCTTAGCTGTGGAAACACTGCATGTGATTGTCCTGGCGCTGATCCAGGGCCTGACGGAATTTTTACCGATTTCCAGTTCTGCTCACCTGATTCTGCCCTCGCAGCTATTGGGCTGGCCGGACCAGGGGCTGGCGTTTGACGTGGCTGTCCACCTGGGAACGCTGCTGGCCGTGGTGGCTTATTTCCGGCAGGATCTGATCTGGATGCTGGTCGACTGGAGCAAGAGCTTCACCGGTGGTCCATCAACCCAGAACAGCCGGATGGCCTGGTACCTGGTCTGGGCGACCTTTCCCGCTGTGATCTTTGGCGGTTTCCTGAGCGTGACAGGATTGGACGACGCCATGCGCTCAGCGACCCTGATTGCCGGTACCACACTGATCTTTGGTGCGTTGCTGGGATGGGCGGATCGCAAGGGCAAATTGTCACAGCCTTTAGAGCAGTTGAGCCTGAAACAGGCGCTGATTATCGGCTTTGCCCAGGCTGTCGCCCTGATCCCGGGTACCTCCCGTTCAGGCATCACCCTGACTGCCGGTCTGTTGCTTGGGCTGACACGTGACGCCGCCGCCCGTTTCTCGTTCCTGCTCTCTATTCCGGTTATCGTGGCGGCCGGCAGCCTGAAAATTCTGCAGCTGGTATCAGCCGATGTGCCTGTTGAGTGGGGTATTCTGTTCAGCGGTATTGCCATTTCTGCAGTCAGTGCCTTTGTGTGTATTCACTATTTTCTGGCATTCATTAATCGTATTGGGTTGATGCCGTTTGTTATCTATCGCCTGTTACTGGGCGTGCTGTTGCTGGGTGTGGTCTGGCTATGAGTGCCTTGAATCTGGCAGCGATGGCTTCACAGGATACCGGTATTCATGAGCGGATGAGCCGGCTGGCCCATCAGCTGGGTTTGCCGCTAGTAGCCGATCAGCCGCTGAAAACCCTGGATGCCTATGATGCCGTCCTTTACGAAAGTGAAGACGGACTGGGCCTGCAGCTGACAGGTAAGGGCGCGCCCGGACCGGTGAGGGTCGATTTTGTCGGTGGCTCTGCCGCCCATCGTCGCCGTTTTGGCGGGGGAAAGGGACAGGATATTGCCAAGGCCGTTGGTCTGGCGGATGCCGGTAAACGGCAGTTGCATGTGCTGGATGCCACCGCAGGACTGGGGCGCGATGCCTTTGTGCTGGCCTCCTTGGGGTGTCGGATGACCTTGATTGAGCGTTCGAATGTGGTGCAGGCCCTGCTGATTGATGGCCTGCGCCGTGCCGCGGATGATGCTGAGGTCAGCGCTATCGTCCAGAACATGACCCTGGCGCCGGGGGATGCCCTTGGTGTCATGGCCGCCATGGCTGCTAAGGAAACGGCGGATCGGCCGGATGTTGTTTACCTGGATCCGATGTTTCCTCACCGCCGTAAGGCCGCGGCAGTGAAAAAAGAAATGCGGTTGTTTCAGGATCTTGTCGGCGAAGACCCCGATGCTGACGGCCTGTTGACGCAGGCGCTGGCCCTTGCCCGGTTCCGGGTCGTGGTGAAACGGCCCAGGCTGGCACCTGACCTTGCCGGAAGAGTGCCAAATTACCGCCTTGAAGGGAAATCCGGTCGGTTTGATGTTTATACCCTCACCAGTATCCGTCAGGCTGAGCCCGCCTGACGGGTAGTCAGCCGTGTTGACGGTAATAGTGTGGGTTCCTTTATTATTGGTTTTTGTTGATTAACGCGTATTCGAGAGACAATGGCACGTACTGCGGCAGCAATGCACATCCTGGTCAAAACGGAAAAACAGGCCCTCGAGCTGCTCAAACAGCTGGAAAAGGGAAGCGATTTCAGCCTGTTAGCCAAAAAGTACTCAATCTGCCCTTCCAAAAGGCGTGGGGGGGATCTGGGCGAGTTTCGGAGGGGAGATATGGTCGCTTCCTTTGAAAAAGCGGTCTTTTCAGGCGATCTTCTCAAGCCTATCGGGCCTGTGAAGACCCGATTTGGCTTTCATATCATCAAAGTTCTCTACCGCAGCTAATAGCCACATTTATTCAACAGCAGGGAAGCTGTGGATAGGGCAATCTAAAAGCAATGATTAAACAGGCAGTAATAAATAGTTGACGTTTTTTGGGTAAGAGCGCCTTTATTAGCAATCAATGCCATTTAATTAACGAGTGATTCACTCAAGGCATAGGAAGCTATTTAAAATCTCTATTCAGTTCTCTTCTTTTCTTTTCTGGCAGCCATCGGATGGGAATTTGTGATACAGAATCGGCTAGGCTTTTACTTAGTTGCGGAAGAGAAGTTTCCGGTTCGGGAATGCGATCTGCAGGATAATCGCTCGATTGGAAGGGAATCTGTATGTTTAATCTGTTTATGAATAATGTGAAGCTCAAGTTACAGCTTTTCATTATTATGGGGCTCGTCTTTATTGTCACACTGGGAAGTCTTGGTGGTACAGGTATCTGGCTCTATCAAAAGACTCAGGATTTAAACCATGCTGATCTCTTACTGGAAAAATCCGAAGTGGATTTTGCGCTTCAAATGGATGAATGGAAAAACATCCTGCTGCGAGGTCATGATGACAAGGCGTTTGAGGTTCATCTAAAGCGTTTCCACGATATGGAGACACTGACCGTTAAACATTTCAATGAAGTCAGGGAAATACTGGCAGGTCTTGATGTCGATGTTTCGGGTATTGATTTGCTCATTGAGCATCATGACACGCTGGTACTTCACCATCAGGAATCCCTGGCCGCTTTCGACCGTCATGACCCACTTGCGTTCAGGGCCATTGATGCCAGAACGGCTGGTGAGGAAGAAGCACTGCTTCATGAGCTTGAAGCGCTGATCGATGATGTTGAGCTGCTGGTCAAGTCTGAAACATCAGCCATGATTAGAACCCTGGCGGTTGTTTGTCTCGTAGTTGTTGGATTGGTGATTGTGACCCTTATGATGTATGCCGGATCGTTGACGCGGCGGTTGGATCAGGTCGTGGAAGCTACGGAAGAGATATCCAGGGGCAACCTGTCAGCCCGGCTTCAGCTGTCGGGTGCCAATGAGATCGCCATGCTGGGGCAGTCGTTTGACAACATGGCCAACAGTATTTCCGGACTGGTCAATAATGTACAACAGTCGGGTGTACAGCTTTCCAGTTCTGCCGTCAGTATCAGTGCAACGACCAAAGAACAGGCGGCTTCAGCCAAGGAGCAGGAAGCTACGACCCATGAGATCATGGCGACGTCACAGCATATTTCTCAAACGGCCCGTGACCTGGTCAATAACATGGATGAAGTGGCACGGGCGGTGGATGAGACGTCCGGCTTGGCAGAGCAGGGGCATGGTTCGCTGAACCGTATGAGTGGCACTGTCGAGCAGATGGTGCAGGCTTCCCAGAATATTTCCGACAAACTCACGGTGCTCAACGAAAAAGCCAACAATATCAATGCGGTCGTCACCGCTATCAATAAAATTGCCGACCAGACCAACCTGCTGTCGGTGAATGCTGCAATCGAGGCGGACAAAGCCGGCGAATACGGGGTAGGCTTCAGCACCGTTGCCACTGAGATCCGGCGCCTGGCCGACCAGACCGCGGTGGCGACGTACGATATCGAGGAGATGGTCAAGGAAATGCAGGCTGCTGTATCTGCCGGTGTCATGGGTATGGAGAAATTCTCGGATGAGATTCGCCAGGGTGTGGATGATACCCGTGATGTCAGCGGCCAGCTCAGCCTGATTGTTGAAAAGGTGCAGACACTCGCACCGCACTTTGAATCCGTGCATAAAGGGATGCGTTCCCAATCGGACGGGGCTGAACAGATTCAGGAAGCACTCTCCCAGTTGGGAGAAACGATCCGGAATCTCAATGATTCCATGCGGATGTCAAATAGCGTGGTGGATGAATTGAATCAGGAATCGGATCGTTTGCAGCAATCAGTCTCTGTATTCCGGTTTGATGAGTGAGAGTGATTTATTCAATAGAAATGCGTGGTTGAACACTGTTTCGGTATTTGTTTGGCTGAAACTTGAAACAAGGATGTTTGCAGGAGTGAACTAATGAGCGTGTGGAATCGCCTGGACTTTAAGCGAAAGCTACTGATTGTTTTGATTCTTACAGGATTGGTTCCTGCCTTTACCGTTGGGTTTGTCGGGCTGATGATTAAATCCGACGCCCTGGAAAATAATGCCTTTGAACATCTGGAAGCCGTGCGCACAATTAAAGCCCACCAGATTCAAAACCTGTTGCATAAAAGTCGTGATGAACTGGAAACACTGGCCGACGAGTTAGGGCTTCAAATAGAAAGTGAAGGGTTGAAAAAGGCTCGTAAGCATTTTGAAGAAGACGGTATGGGTGTCTTTTCCCGTTTTATCGAACGTAATGGTTACTATGATCTGTTTCTTCTGGATTTGACCGGTTATTGCTTCTTTACCGTTGTTCATGAAAGTGATTACCAGACCAACCTTCTGACGGGGAAATACAAGGACAGTGGATTAGGAGAGGCCACCCGAATGGCTCTGAACACGGGTAGCTTCCATATGACAGACTTCCAATCTTATGCGCCCAGTGCCGGTGAACCTGCTGCATTTATCGCCATACCGGTGAAGGACAAGGGAAAGACTGTCATGATTCTTGCCCTGCAATTATCCCTTGAGGAAATCGATAAAGTCATGACTGAACGTACGGGTATGGGGGAAACCGGAGAAACATATCTCGTCGGGTACGACCAGCTGATGCGTTCTGATTCCTTCCGTGATCCGATAAACCATACCGTTAAGGCCTCTTTTACCAATCCCACGCTGGGTAAGGTTGATACGGAAGCCTCTCGTGCCGCTTTGGCAGGCCAGACAGGGGCAATGATCACCATTGATTTCAACGGTAATCTGGTGTTGTCTGCCTATGAGCCCGTGAAAGTGGCTGACAACGTCACCTGGGCCATACTCGCGGAAATTGATGAGGCTGAAGCGTTCGCGCCTATACGGAATGCGCAATACACCATGTTGATCATAGGTTTGGTTGCACTGGTATTGATCATTGGTCTGGCGATTTACCTGGCTGGAATGATTGCAAGGCCCATCAAGGCTATGGCGGATATGATGGTCAACGTTGAGGAAAGTGGCAACCTGTCCCGACGCCTTGACGTGATCAGTACCGATGAAACCGGTCAGGCCAGCCGAGCCTTTAACCAGATGCTCGAAGGCCAGCAGAAGGCGATTGCCGAGGTTCATGAAGTCATGGCTGCCGTTTCGGCTGGCGACTTTTCTGAGCGGGTGAAGCTGGATGTGAAAGGTGATTTTGCCATTCTCAAGGAAGGCACTAACCAGATGGCCGATAATCTGGCCACTATTGTCGACAATGTGCAGCAATCCTGCGTCCAACTGTCCAGTTCCTCCGTCAATATCAGTGCCACGACCAAGGAGCAGGCGGCGTCTGCGAAAGAGCAGGAAGCGACGACCAATGAGATCATGGCGACGTCCCAGCATATCGCGCACACGTCCCGAGAACTGGTTAATAACATGGATGAAGTGGCCAGAGCGGTGGATGATACGTCGGAACTGGCAGAGCATGGTCATGAGGGATTGACCCGGATGCGGGGCACTGTGGAACAGATGGTATCCGCCTCCCAGAATATTTCAGACAAGCTGACGGTATTGAATGAGAAAGCCGGCAATATCAATGCCGTGGTAACCACTATCAATAAGATTGCGGATCAGACCAACCTGCTGTCGGTCAATGCCGCCATTGAGGCGGACAAGGCCGGAGAGTATGGCGTTGGGTTTAGTACGGTGGCCACGGAAATCCGTCGTCTGGCGGACCAGACTGCGGTAGCAACCTATGACATCGAGGAAATGGTTAAAGAGATGCAGGCTGCTGTATCTGCCGGTGTTATGGGAATGGAGAAATTCTCCGATGAAATCCGCCAGGGGGTTGAAGATACCCAGCAGGTGGGTGATCAATTGAGTCAGATTGTTGAGAAAGTGCAGACACTGGCGCCCCATTTTGAGACGGTACACCAGGGAATGCGTTCCCAGTCCGATGGCGCTGAGCAGATACAGGAAGCCCTGTCACAGCTGGGCGAAACCATCCGGAACCTGAATGACTCCATGCGGATGTCCAACAGTGTGGTGGAAAAACTGAATGAAGAATCAGAGCGGTTGCAGCAGTCGGTTTCGGTCTTCCAGGTCGACGACAGCAAGCAACGCTGATCTGGCGTGAGCCAGGGAGATTTGACGCAGAGCGGTCAAGTTAAGAATTAATCATTAGTCAAGGAATGACGCAGTCAATGATTTACTTACGCTTTGAAATTGCCGGGCAGGTGTATGCCCTTGCCAGTGATGCCATCGTTGAGGTAATTCCCTGTATCCCGGTCAATGCTATGGCGCATACCTCAGCCGCCGTTGCCGGAACGCTTAACTATCGTGGTGGGTTAATACCCGTCATTGACCTGGCCATGTTATTCAATGAACAGCCCAGCGCCCGTTATACCAGTACCCGTATCGTCATCGTCAACTATCGGGAGGTTGACGGTGAGACCCTCCACCTGGCGTTGATCACCGAACAGGCGACGGAAACCATGAAGCTGGATGATGATACCTTCAATCCCCAGGTGATTAATAACGGACATATTCCTTATTCTGGTGCCGCCACACTGGGAACAGGACAATTACTTTACCGCCTGGAGGTTCACGATATCTTGCCGCCGGATCTTCAGGGCCAGCTCTATCCGCAGCATCATCTGGTTGAGGAGTCAGTGAATCATGTCGATTAACGCACTGACTGGCCTGCTGCGGCAGCATATCGGACTTGATCCCGAGTCGATTGGTCAGGATGCCATTGAACAGAGCATCAAGCGCAGGATGAAATCGGTCGGACTGAACAATCCGGATCATTATTTCATGAAGGTGACGGATGATCCTGTCGAGCTGACTGCGCTGGTGGATGAGATTACGGTAGGTGAAACCTGGTTTTTCAGGGAATTCAGGGCGTTTTCCGTGTTACAGGAAAAGGCGCTGAGCAGTCGGAACCGGCTCAATGGCTTAACGCAGTTCAGGGTGGCCAGTATGCCTTGCAGCAGCGGCGAGGAAGCCTATTCCATCGCCATGGCGCTGTTCGATATCGGGCTGCAGAAAAACCAGTTTGTGGTAGATGGTTATGACATCAATACGGATGCTATAGGCAAGGCCCGTAAGGCTGAATACGGCCGGGTATCCTTTCGTGGCACCATGCCGGATTTTTCCAAACCGTATTTCAAGACGCACGGTGATGGTTTCAGCCTGAAGCCGGCGGTAAAGCACTGTGTCAGTTTCCACCATGCGAACCTACTGGAGCTGGCCAACAATGCCGAACCGCGTTTGTATGATGTCATTTTCTGCCGCAACTTCCTGATTTACCTGGATGCTCCCAGCCGCAGGCGCATGGCGGAAGTGCTTCGCCGCAGTCTGGCAGAGGATGGGATTTTGATGGTAGGGCATTGTGAAGCACCGAGTATTTCGCAGCTGGGTTTTCACACGCTGGCCCGAGATAAACGCTTTGCCTTCACCAAGGCGTCCCGGGACGCGCTGGCGGTCAATGTAGTGCCGTCGCTGTCCAAGCCTTTGGCGACACCGAACACAAAAAAACAGCCGGCGAGATCCGCCATGCTTTCTGGTAAGCCAGCCTCGCGTCCTGGTGCTGAATCACCCACAAAATCTGCTCTTTTACCCACACCGACCAAGCAGTCCTCACTGGCGTTTGTGCCGCAGACCGATGAGCTGGTGCGTCCAGCGGCAAAGAAGGAAACCGCTCTGGAAACACCATCAACCAAGTCGTCAGAAGTGGTTGAGAGTCTGGATGATCAGCTGGATGCGATTGAAATGCTGGCAGACAGCGGCAAACTTGAAAAAGCCAAGAAAGCTTGCCGACAACTGATGCGCCAGCATCCCGAAAACGTTGAAGCCCAGTTCCTGATGGGTGTGATCAGCGAGGCGGCCGGTGAGTGGGCATCGGCATTCCAGTATTTTCGTAAAGTGCTTTACCTCCACCCAGAACACCATGAAGCGCTGCTCCATGGCGCCATGGTCTGTGAGCGGCAGGGTGATATGGCCAAGGCTGAAAATCTCAGGACACGGTTAAGCCGCCTGATCGGTTAGGGCATTTTGACAGAGGACATCACAAGGCAGGTGTGCTGTAAAAGGAGTTAGGTATGGCGGAAGACGAGTCATCTCCGGAAATCATCCAGAAAGATGTGGATGCACGGGAATCCATTGATGCCTGCTGGCAGCGAATCGGTGTCTGGGCGACGAATGGTGCTACCTGCCCGGAATTAAAGGACGTTATTCACTGCCGTAATTGTCCAACCTATGTGCAGGCCGGACGACATTGCCTGGCCGGGCAGGCACTGGCCGATGACGAAGAAATGCAGCAGTACAGCGAGTTATATCGCAACGCCAAGATCCAGACAGATGCGGGATTGCGCAAGGTGACCCTGTTCCGCCTGGGCGATGAATGGTTTGCACTGGATACGGCCATGGTTGGCAGTATTCTGAAACCTCAGTCTTGTTGCTGGGTGCCGCATAGAAGCGGTAAGGGTATCAAGGGCATCGCTAATATTGACGGGGACGCATTGGTCGTGGTTTCCCTGGCCAGGCTACTGGGTATTTCCGCCAGTCAACAGCAGGATGCCGAAGCCGGTCAGGGGGTAGTCAACAAGGCCTATCCCAGGATGTTGACACTGGGTAAATCAGACAAACCCCTCGTTGTTGAGGTGGATGAGGTCTGGGGACAGTCGAGATACAGCGCAGACAAAGTCATGCCGTTACCGTCAACAGTCAGCAAGGCGGTGCAGAAATACAGCATTGGTTTGCTGGAACTGGATGGCACATTGGTGGGTTTACTGGATGCAAGCCTGCTGCTCTATGGCCTGGAACAAGCCATGAAATAATGGATAAGTGTTATGACAGACAAGGACGCCAAAGAACAGAGTAAGTCAAAGAAAAAAAATCCGGATCTGGCTGCTCGCAAGCTGTTTCAGAGCGAAGTTGAGAGGCAGGCTGGCAAGTTTCAGGAATTGCTGAAACTGAAGTCCAGTGCCGGGATTGAACGGGTCGACCTGACTGAGATGGCCACGTCGATCCGGACAGTTCGTGGTGGCGCCAAGCTGGCCAAGGTGACCAATGCCATGGGGTTGCTGGATGCCATGCTGCAGTGGTGTGAGTACTACTGTGAGAACTGGTGTCAGGATGTGTCAGAGGCACGCACAGAGCAGCAGGCATCCATCAAAAAGCAGCTGCCGACCTTGTCAAAGGCTTGCGATTGCCTGTGTGGCATTGCGAAGGAGACAGTCAGTAAGGAGAAGATCAGTGTCGATCTGATTCGTGAAGCCTCGGAGCTCAGTGCCCAGTTAGCGGCAACACCGGTTGCAGTGAGCAAGGCTGCAGAGGTCGATGATTCTGAAGCCGTAAAGTCTGCTGATGATGCGTCTGTGAAGAAGGAACAGCAGCAGGAAACAACCGATCAGGATTCAAGTCAGGTTGCCCCCTCATCTGTAGAGCCTGCTCCTGCTTCGGAAGCGCCGGTTACACAGCAACCGCCTGAACTGGCACCGGCAAAAGAGGTTACGCCGGCTATTTTGAAAATGCGCTCTTTCTTCTGGAAAGAGCTGGAAGAGCGGGTTGAAGTGCTGACCCGCCATCTGCTGGAACTTGAGCAGGGACTCAGTTCGCCGCAGCGGCTGGAAACCATGATGCGTATGGCGCATACCATCAAAGGGGGAGCCCGTCTGGCGGATATCGATCCGGTCATGCAACTGGCACATACCCTGGAAGATATCTTTGTCAGCGCTCAGAAACAACAGATTACCATTAACAGCAACCATACCGATCTGCTGCTGAAAGGTGTCGACAGCATTGTGCAGCTGTCAGAGCAGGCGACACAGCAAAGTGGCATGGACAAGACTGCCATGGCGCAGTACCAGTCACTCAATAAGGAGTTGGGTAAGGTACTGACAGATCCTGAGAGTTTCAAGGTCAAAGCGGGTAGCAGTGAGTGCCAACCGCAGCCGGACTTGGTCGAGGAAATCAATGAGTCCAGTGAGTCCAGCGAGGTTGCCGGTTCAGATGAGGAAGAGGCCGTTGCAGAGCGTGTTATCCGAGTTAATGCTGAAAAACTGAACAAGGTTATCGGTCTGGCGGGTGAGCTGTCGGTTGAATCCCGCCAGCTGAAAAAGTTCTGGCAGGAAAACATCAAGTTGAGACGCAATGCGCGTACCATGAACCAGGTGGTCGAGAAGTGTGTCGCCCTGTTGAAAAGCTACCAGATTGATGAGAGTGATCGGCATTACCTGACCGAATTGATGCGGGAGTCCCTCGCGATTGAGGAAGCAGTCAATCACAACTGCGAAGTGCTTGAGGATTATGAGCGCAAGACCACCGGGCTGACCGACAAGCTGGTGCGTGAGACGCTCGGGCACCGTATGCGGCCTTTCAAGGAGGGTACACAGGGACTGCTGCGCCTGGCGCGTACCGTATCCCAAAAGTTGGGTAAGAAAGCCCGCCTGGAGATCCGGGGGGAGAATACCCAGGTTGACAGGGATATCCTGGAGCGGCTCAATGTGCCGCTGACTCATTTGATTCAAAATGCCCTTGACCATGGGCTGGAAACGACGGATGCCCGTCTGGCGAAAGGTAAGCCTGAAGAAGGTCATATCGTGGTTGAGGCCAGCCATAAAGCAGGCTTGCTGGTGGTCACTGTCAAGGACGACGGGGGCGGCGTGAATCGCGAGAAACTCAGGGCATCCATCCTTAAGAAGAACATGGCGACCGAGGATATGGTCGCCAATATGTCTGATGCCGAATTGTATGAATTCCTGTTACTGCCGAATTTTTCGCTGAAAGACAAGGTGACCACGGTCTCGGGCCGCGGTGTTGGTATGGACCTGATCCACGAGATGGTCCAGGAGTTGCGCGGTCGTATTGTGATTCACTCGGAGGAAGGCAAAGGCTGTTGTTTTGAGTTGCTTCTGCCTCTGACACTGTCCATGCTGCGCTGTGTGGTGGTGGAAGTATCGGGTTTCTATTATGCCCTGCCGGTCGGCCCACTTAACAAGGTGCTGACCTTCACCTCTGACGCCGTGAACATACTTGAAAACCGCCAGTATATTCGTGACAGCAGCGGGGTGCAGTTGGGGCTGGTGAATGCCCACCAGTTACTGGAATTGCCTGAAAAACAGCAGCCTGGTGGACGACAGGAAGCCATTGTCCTGGGCCGCGGATCACATCAATACGCCATGACTGTCGATTCCGTGATTGGTGAGACCACTCTGGTTGAACGCCCTATCGACACGCGCATGGGCAAAATCAAGGATATCAGCTCGGCAGCATTTCTTGACGATGGGACACCGATATTGATTCTGGATGCCGATGACCTGGTGATCTCCATTGAGCGCCTGGTGGCGGGCGGCCGCGTTGATAAATGCGACAGTGGTACCACAGACGATGAACGGGCGGCCTCGGCAAAACGGGTGCTGGTGGTTGATGATTCCATGACGGTTCGAGAGCTGGAACGCAGTCTGCTGGAAGACAACGGCTACCGGGTTGATGTGGCCGTTGACGGCGCTGATGGCTGGAATGCTGTACGGATGAATGAATATGACCTGGTCATTTCCGATATCGACATGCCACGCATGGATGGGTTTGAGTTTATCTCGCATATTCGCAGTGAACATCACCTGCAGCATTTGCCGATTATTATTATTTCCTACAAAGATCGTGAGTCTGACCGCAAACGGGGAATGGAAGTTGGTGCGGATCATTATCTCACCAAGGGCAGTTTCATGGATGAAACCTTCATCAGTACCGTCAGGGATCTTATTGGTGGCGCACAGCCTGATGAGGCCAACGGCAGTGGGGATATCCTGAACTCATGAAAATAGGGATTGTCGAGCCGGAACTAGCACGGCGGGAAAAACTGGCCCGCTTGGTGCGTGAGAAACTGGGCTGGCAGGTGCTTTGGGAAGTCAGCAATGGCCCTGCGGCCGTCCGTCGCTGCCTGAACCATAAGCCGGAGCTGGTACTCATGGCGCTGGCACTGCCTGGTGGCGAGGACGGGATGACCGTGACCCGCAACATCATGAAAGACAATCCCTGCGCCATTGTCATCATTACCAATTCAGAACACAAGAGTGCCGGTATCTTCAAAGCATTGTCTGCCGGTGCGCTGGATGCCGTGGAAATGCCGTCTGGGCAGGCGGACAGCATTGCCCATTTTCTCAGTAAGATGAAGTCTGTCAGAACACTTGTTCAGGATAACGCTGGCGGGGTGTCAGGAGTCAACAAGCCCGGTTCCCATGTCAAAAAGCCGGCGGCCCAGGGCTCGGAGATGTTGATAGCGATTGGGTGCTCGACAGGTGGTCCTGGCGCTGTTGCCTTGCTGCTGGCTGAACTGCCGGTTGATTTTCCTGCGGCGGTTGTGGTTGTTCAGCATGTAGACGAGGAATATGCCTCCGGTATGGCGGAGTGGCTGGATTCCCAAATTCCCATGCCAACCCGGATCATTCAGGGGGGAGAAAAGCCTGAAGTGGGCACGGTACTGCTGGCAAAGACCAATGATCACCTGGTGATGGATCCGACAGGCCGGTTGGCATATACCCGTGAACCGGTTGAAAACCCTTATCGGCCCTCTGTCGATGAATTTTTCTGCAGTGCCGGCCAATACTGGCGCAACAGGATGATGGCTGTTTTATTGACGGGTATGGGGCGTGATGGGGGCAGGGGATTATTGGCCCTCAGGCGGCTGGGTTATCACACGTTTGCCCAGAGTGAAGCCAGCTGTGCGGTGTATGGTATGCCGCAGGATGCGGTTCAGCGTGGAGCTGCCGATGACATTATGACACCACAGGATATTGGGCAACGGATACGGGACATGATTGCTTTACCCCTGAACGGGGGAATCAGGCAGGGAGGGAGACACCTGTGATAACCGATGATAACTCAGCCAGCAAGATGGTTGATACACAGGATCACTGCCTCGTGCTGCTGATTGACGATGATCCAATGGTGGCTGAAGCGCTGCGCCTGATGGTCGAGGGGGAAGATGATCTGCGCATGCATTATTGCTCGGATGCCAGTACGGCGCTTGATGTCGCTGAGCAACTCAAGCCGACGGTTATCCTGCTGGATATGGTGATGCCGGATATTGATGGCCTGACGCTGTTGCGCTATCTCCGTGTCAATGAAGCGACGCAGTCGGTTCCTGTATTAGCGTTGTCCATGAAAGATGATGCCAAGCTGAAGGCGGATATATTCAGCGCCGGCGGCAATGATTACCTGATCAAGCTGCCGGAATCCATCGAGTTGCTGGCAAGAATCCGTTATCACTCACAATGTTATATCCGGTTGCTGCAGCGTGATGAGGCGTTTCGGGCGCTAGACATCAGTCAGAGGAAGCTGGCTGCCAGTAATATCAAACTGCAGCAACTGGCCAGCATGGATGGCTTGACCGGTATTCCTAACCGCCGCACATTTCAGGAGACTATTGATACAGAGTGGGAACGGGCGACCCGGGATGGTGACCCCCTGTCTCTGATCATGATGGATATCGATTTCTTCAAGAAGTGTAATGACCATTATGGCCATCAACACGGCGACGAGGTGCTGCGGCGTGTGGCCAAAGCATTGGCCGGCTGCATAAAGCGTCCGGCTGATATGGTCGCCCGTTATGGTGGGGAAGAATTTGCGGTACTGCTGCCCGCGACTGATCTGGAAGGGGCTGCCAAAGTGGGGGAGCAGCTGCGCAGTACGGTTGAAGGGCTGAAGCTGGAGAATGCCAAGTCGCAGGTGTGCGACTGGGTTACCATCAGTCTTGGTGTTGCCAGTTGCATTCCAATACCGGGTGAAATTGAAACAGAACAGCTGATTAAGCGGGCAGATGAGGCCCTGTATGAAGCCAAGGAACAGGGCCGAAACCGTGTTATCAAGGCATCTGAATCGGCTCAGGGGAACAGTGCATCGTCATGATGTCGGGGGCGAACATGAGTAGTCGCAGTTATCGTTATCGAGTGCTGCTGATCGATGACAATCCCAAACCGGTTGAGGCGTTGCGTAACCTGCTGACATCCCGGGGATATGGTTGTGAAGTGGCCCTGACCTGGCGGGATGCCCTGGCACAGGTGAAACGGCAGGTGTTTGACCTTGTGGTGAGTGGTTATCGATTAAAGGACAAGAATGGTGTCATGCTGATTCAGGAAATGCAGGGACTCAAGCCAGGGTTGGCAGGATTGGTGCTCAGTAATTTCAGTGATATGAAAGCAGTGACACATGATACCCGGCAATCGGATTCCATACAGTTTATGACACGCCCTTATCTGGACGATAAACTGCTGAAGACTGCTGAGGATATGATAAGAGCCTCCAAGCAACAGAAGATGGCGAAATTCGAAAAGTCAGATAATGATTATCTTCTGGATCACAAGGTCTATAGCCACAGTGCGATCAGTGATCTTGAGCGAGTGTATCCCGGTATTACACAAGGCGTCTGGGATGAATCCATTGACAAGATCAAGTGGCGGCGTCACAGGCGCTAACGCCTCCGCCGCCACAAGAAAGACGCAGGTTAGCTGCCCGCGTGGGTCACCTGAAGAATACTGTGACGGATCTCGCTGGGTAAGACCCGACGGGCATCACGTGCGACCACCGCAATCTCCTCACCAAACTCCAGCTTGTTATCCGCATTAATACGAACAACGCCATTGGTTTGCAATTCCTCGATAAAATGCCGAAACAGTGTTTTATCAAAGAATTCCGGTGCATTGAGGCCGTGAATGATGGATAGACGTTGCGCCATATCACGGCTTTGGCTTTCCAGGGATTCCGCATCCACTTCACCGGAACCGTTGCGCAGCATCAGGCTGATCACAACATAGAAACGCTCCAGTGCCTGCTGGATCGGACGCGACAGGATGGTCAGCGTAATGAAGCCGGTACTGCCGGATTCCGGCCGTCGCAGCAGGGTGCCGTCCACCGTAAGCAGGCCGGCTTCCGCCATGGCGGATAGCCAGTGTTTGACGATGTCGTCCAGCGCTTCAATCTCCCACTGAAGGAACAGCTCGGATTTCAGGTAGGGATACAGAATTCGACAGAAATTGATGACTTCCTGCTGTTCAATGGCGTGGCTGTTGGCGAACATCCGGCTGATCAGCGAGGGAATGGCAAACATGTGCAGGATATTATTGCGGTAATAGGTCATCAGGACGGCATTGCGGTCATCCATCCGGATGATATCGCCGAGGCTGTCAGTCTGCCGGTAAACCATTTTCATGGATTCGACATAGCGGATCATATCCTGGCCGGACATGCCTGCAGGCTGGGTGGTATGGCTGTTATAGGGGACCTTGGCGAGCAGTTCCTGACAGGCCTCCAGCTGGATTACCAGTTCTTCTTCACCCAGCGCATGACGGGGTGAGCTCAGCAACACCATGGCCACCAGGTTAACCGGGTTGATCGCCGCAGCACTGTTAATACGGCTGGCAATCAGCGTGCCGAGCTGATTGGTTGTTTCCCATAGCCAGGCAGGGCGGGGATTGTCACCGTATTCCTGTGCTTGCCAGGTGGGTTGCGTCCGGTTGAGGAACTGGTCCAGCAGGATCGGTTCGCCAAAGTTGACATAGGCATGGCCAAAACTGTTTTTCAGACCGGCGACGGTACGAATAATGTCCAGCGGCGATTCTTTTTTCTTGGTCTTGCCATGCAGTTCACCCAGGTAGGTGTTCACTTCCAGCAGCTTTTCATAGCCGATATAGACCGGGATAAAAGCAATCGGCTTGCGGCTGTCACGCAGGAAGCTGCGCAGGGTAATGGACAGCATGCCCGTCTTGGGGCGCAGGGTGCGTCCGGTTCGTGAACGACCGCCCTCGACAAAGTATTCGGTTGGAAAACCCCGGGTGAAGAGTGTGTGCAGATATTCGTGGAATACCGCGGTATAGAGCGGATTATCCTTGAAGCTGCGACGCATAAAGAACGCACCGGAACGGCGCAGCAGCGAGCCGACCAGCGGCATGTTCAGGTTGATGCCTGCAGCAATATGCGGTGGCTGCAGACTCTTGTGATACAGCACATAGGACAACAGCAGGTAGTCGATGTGACTGCGGTGGCAGGGGACATAAATCAGTTCATGGCTGCCCGCCAGGTCACGGACGGGTTCGATGTGATTGACGTCCACACCGTTGTAGATCTTGTTCCAGAACCAGGTCAGCAGGATATCCAGGAACCGGATGGCGGAATAACTGAAATCGGAGACAATCTCGCGGGCGTAATCCCGGGCCTTGGCTTCGGCTTTTTCAAGAGGGATATTGCGGGTTTCTGCCTGATCAGTGATTGCTTTGCGAACACTGTCAGAGCTGATGATACTGTTGACCAGGGTGCGTCGGTGCGACAGGTCTGGACCCAGAACGGAGGCGCGTGTTTGCCGGAAGTGAACCCGGAGGATGCGTCCGATCTTACGCAGTGTCCGGTTATGGTCCTGCCCTTCGTCAACAATCTCACGCAGTGACAACGCCGGGCTGAAGTTAACCAGTGTCTGGCGACCATGCATCAGGATGGCCAGGAATTTACGGAACCGGCTGCCAACGTTGTAGTTCCAGGCAAACAGCAGTTTCAGTGGGGAGTCTTCCTTGTCCGGTGCCCGGCCCCAGAAAACGCTGACAGGCACAATCTGTACATCCTGGTCCTGATTGGATTCAACCGCGTTGACCAGCCGCACCAGCCGGTCGGAGTGGTACATCCGTTCCCGTGTCAGAAAGAGACCTTCCGGACGGGCAAGGAAAAAATAGGCGTGCTTTTCACTGATCGCCTGACCTGTCAGTGGTGTATAAGGACGGGGCAGGCCGGCTTTCTGGCATTCACGGTCCAGTACCAGCAGGTCAGACAAAGAACGGCTTTGCAGGACGTAAATGATGGGTTTGTCGGCGTCTAGGCCGAGCGAATCAAAGGTATTGTTCTGTACCCGGGTCCTGACCCAGAAAAACATAAGCCGCCGCAGCAGGTTGAACAGGAAACGGCTGAGTTGGATCGGTTTATCCATAAAAGTCTGCAGATTCGGTGACATGGTGGTGAAACTGGCTGTAAAGCTCCGAAAACCCGGTTTCATGCCTGCACCATCATCGTGCAGGCTCAAGGGACGTTATTCTATCACCGGGCAGGGACGCCAGACAGCCGTTTAAAGGTTTATGCCCACTCGATCAGGCGCTCTTCACCGTTTTCGGCGATTTGCCACCATTCATCCATGTTGGCGCTTTCTTCTTGCCAGAAGGCGCCGTTACAGCGGATCTGGCAGTTAAGCGCCGTATGGCAGGCGCGGGCACAATCGACATCGCTTTCCCAAGGGGTGTCCGGTGAATTGAACCAGATGCTGGTCCAGGCCTTACCGGCGGCATCTTCCACCACGGTGACTGGGATTGTCTGGCCATTGAACGTCAGGATCAGCGAATGGCTGCGTCCCTGTTGCGTCACATCCGACATGTCGTCGGCACAGGTGTCCAGCCAGGAAAGGATGGCGTCGATCGGCGTGCGCTTGACGTAAATTTCAATATCGGGCTGCTGCATGGTCTGTGTCTCTGTGGCTGGTCGGCGGAAGGCCGGTGTGCAAGCCGGGCTACGGTGTCAGTTGAAGGGTGTAGCGTTTGATCTCGGCCGTGCACTGGAGCTGGTGCAATGCATCCAGTCGCTGGCGTTGGGCGGCGCTAATATGCCAGTTATGGGGCGTCATGGCTAGCAGATCACGGATCTCTGCTGCGCTGTTGAGGCAAAAATCCGCCTGAATGGTGTGTTCGCTGATGACGCTGAACGTCTCCGGCATGCTGTTGAGGACTTTGCCAGCCGGGTAGCTTCGGACCTCTTCATAGATCGCTTCCCGCAGTGACATCAGGTGATTGGCGCCAGGTGCCAGGATGATCAGATGGCCGCCCGATTTGAGCACCTGCGCAAATGTCTTCCAGTCAATCCGGGAAAAGATGCTGACCACCAGATCGGTGCTGTTATCCGCCAGTGGCAGGTCAGCCACACTGCCGATCAGCCAGTGAATGTCACGACTGCGCCGACAGCAGGCCCGTATGGCAGGCTTGGAGATATCCAGTGCGTACAAGTCGGCATTGGGCAGGGCGGTTTTCAGCTGATGAGTGTAATAGCCTTCGCCACAGCCGGCATCAAGAATGACGGGCATTTCCTTATTGGTGAGCAGTTGAGTCGCGGCTTGTGCGACTGCATCACTGACTGGCTGGTAATGGCCTGCGTCCAGGAACCGGGTGCGGGCGTCCACCATGTCCTGGTTATCGCCCGGCTGGCGGCTGTTCATTTTATGGCTCAGCAGCAGGTTCAGGTAGCCTTGCCGGGCGAAATCGAAACGGTGTCGGGAGGCGCACTCCATGCCATGGCCAGAAAGTGCCAAAAGATCACGGCACACAGGGCAACGAAGTATATCTCGGGCGAAGAGGGCTAGGGTGGCTGATGTCATCGGAGGTTTAACTGCAGACTGATAGTGGGTAAGGGGGGAACGACCCATTACTGAAAGACTATATAAAAGAAAGGGAATTGTATCAGAGCTTGCCGGGTATCAGACAGATATTATGCAATCGGGATCATCCATTATCCCGATTGCAGGAAAGACAAGGCAATCAGGTTAGCAGGTTGACCAGAATCTGCTCGTAGATGTTACTCAGAATATCCAGATCATCGGCTTTTACACACTCATTGATCTGGTGAATGGTCGCATTGCAGGGACCGAGTTCAACCACTTGGGTGCCGGTAGGTGCAATGTAACGGCCATCAGAAGTCCCGCCCGTGGTCAGCAGCTGGGTTTCCATGCCAGTGATATCGCGGATAGCAGCGACAGTGGCATCAATCAACGGCCCCTCAGAAGTTAAAAACGGTTGGCCGAACAGGGTCCAGTTAAGGTCATATTCCAGATTATGTTTTTTCAGAATTTCCTCAGTGCGTTCCCTGAGTTGCTGGTCGGTTTGCTCTGTCGAAAAGCGGAAGTTAAACATTACATCCAGTTCGCCAGGAATGACATTGCCGGCTCCGGTGCCTGCATGAATATTGGAGATCTGGAAACTGGTGGCCGGGAAGAATTCGTTACCTTCATCCCAGACTGTTTCAGCCAGTTCTGTCAGTGCCGGTGTTGCGCGGTGAACCGGATTGTCGGCAAGGTGTGGATAGGCGACATGGCCCTGATGTCCTTTGACGGTGAGTTCACCCGTCAGTGAGCCGCGTCGTCCATTTTTTACGACATCTCCCGTTTTATCCGTACTGGAAGGCTCGCCGACAATGCACCAGTCAATTTTTTCGTTACGGCTTTCGAGCGTTTCCATGACTTTCTGGGTGCCATTAACGGCCGGTCCTTCCTCGTCGCTGGTGATCAAAAGAGCAATGGAGCCTTTATGGCCGGGATGCTTGGCGAGGAAGCGCTCAATGGCCGTGATCATGGCTGCCAGGCTGCCTTTCATATCTGCTGCACCGCGGCCATACAGGTAACCGTCTTTGAATGTCGGGGCAAAGGGCGGAGAATCCCAGCGATCCTCAGGGCCTGTGGGCACAACATCGGTATGACCGGCAAATGCCAGCACTGGTCCACGGTTGCCACGGCGTAACCAGATATTATCCACGTCGCCATAGCGCAGCCGCTCAATCATAAAGCCAAGGGGGGCAAGACGGTCGGCCAGCAGATCCTGGCAGCCTGCGTCGTCCGGTGTGACTGAGGGGCGCGACATCAGGTCACAGGCGAGTGTGACAGTAGGCGTATGTGACTCCATTGATGCTTCCGGTAAAACTGTTGTCATTATTAAAGAGACGCTATCTTAGCAGAATGTATCCGTCGTAGGTGTTGTCATTCCTTTCAAACAGGTCAGGCAGGCAAACCAAACGACGGCTGCCAGCCACACATGGTTATTCTGTTTTGTCCCGATACTCACACAGATCTTCAATAATGCAGGAGCCGCACTGGGGCTTTCGGGCTTTGCAGACATAACGGCCATGTAGAATCAGCCAGTGATGCGCATCTATCAGAAATTCTTTGGGGACCAGTCGGAGGAGGCGCTTTTCAACTTCCAGCACGTTCTTGCCCGGCGCTATGCCCGTGCGGTTAGAAACACGAAAAATGTGGGTATCCACCGCCATGGCCGGCTGACCAAAAGCGGTATTCAGGATGACATTGGCAGTTTTGCGGCCAACGCCTGGGAGTGCTTCCAGATCTTCCCGGTTATCCGGCACGACACTGTTATGTTTGTCGATCAGCATCCGACAGGTTTTGATGACATTCTCCGCCTTGCTGTTAAACAGACCGATGGTTTTTATGTATTCCTTCAGGCCGTCTACCCCGAGGGCATAGATGGCTTCCGGTGTATTCGCCACGGGGTAGAGTTTACGGGTCGCCTTGTTAACGCCAACGTCGGTGGCCTGGGCCGACAGGATCACCGCGATCAGCAGTTCAAACGGCGTCGTATATTCCAGCTCGGTGGTGGGATGCGGATTATTCTCACGTAGACGTTCAAAGATCAGTCTGCGTTTTTCCTTGTTCATTTATGATGCCTTAGATTCTCATCAAACGGCGGCATCATAGCATGACAGACTGTAAGAATGTGGGCGCTGTATACGGTAGTCAGTTGTACTGACAACGGAAGTCCCGGCTGGATCAACCAGCCGGGTTTGGCAAGGCTTAGAAGAAGCCGAGCGGGGAGCTATCGTAGCTGACCAGCATGTTCTTGGTCTGCTGGTAGTGATCCAGAATCATTCGGTGGGTTTCACGACCAACACCTGATTGCTTGTAACCGCCAAAGGCAGCATGTGCCGGGTAGAGGTGGTAGCAGTTGATCCAGACACGACCGGCTTCAATACCGCGACCCATGCGCTGGGCGCGGTTCATGTCGCGGGTCCAGACACCGGCGCCAAGGCCAAACTGGGTATCGTTGGCAATGGCGAGCGCTTCCTGCTCATCTTTGAAGGTAGCAACGGACAGCACAGGACCGAAGATCTCCTCCTGGAAGATCCGCATGCCGTTGTTACCCTTCAGGATGGTTGGCTGGACGTAGTAGCCATTTGCAAGAGCACCATCCAACTGGGCGCGGTCACCGCCCAACAGGCAGGCTGCACCTTCTTCCTGGCCGATCTTCATGTAGCCAAGGATCTTGTCCAGCTGATTCTGGCTGGCCTGGGCACCGATCATTGTGTCGGTATCCAGCGGGTTGCCCATGCGGATCTGGCGGGCGCGTTCCAGCACCTTTTCCATGAATTCATCGTACATGGATTCCTGCACCAGCGCCCGGGACGGACAGCTGCAGATCTCGCCCTGGTTCAGGAATGCCATCAGCATGCCTTCGACGGCCTTGCTGATGTAGTCTTCTTCCTGCTGGAGGATATCCGCGAAGAAGACATTCGGGGATTTGCCGCCCAGCTCAACGGTGCAGGGAATAATGGATTCCGCCGCACAGTGCATCATGTGGGAACCGACCGGCGTGGAGCCGGTAAAGGCCAGCTTGGCGATACGCTTGCTGGTGGCCAGCACTTCACCGGCCTCACCACCGAAACCACTGACCACGTTGACAACACCGGCGGGCAGCAGGTCGGCGATCAGGTCGATCAGCATCAGGATGGATGCCGGGGTCTGGCTGGCGGGCTTCATCACCACACAGCAGCCTGCAGCCAGGGCTGGCGCCAGTTTCCAGGCCGCCATCAGCAGTGGGAAGTTCCAGGGAATGATCTGGCCAACAACACCGATCGGCTCATGGAAGTGGTAGGAAGTGGTATTGGCGTCGATTTCGCCGATGGTACCTTCCTGGGCGCGGATGCAGCCGGCGAAATAACGGAAATGGTCAACCACCAGGGGCAGGTCGGCGTTCAGGGTTTCACGGATCGGCTTGCCGTTTTCCCAGGTTTCGGCCACGGCCAGCATTTCCAGGTTCTGCTCAAGGCGGTCGGCAATGCGCAGCAGGATATTGGAACGTTCGGTGGTGGAGGTCCTCGCCCAGCTGGCGCGGGCCTTGTGGGCGTGGTCCAGTGCCAGTTCGACGTCGGCGGCGCTGGAGCGGGCAACTTCACAAATGTGCTCGCCAGTGAGGGGAGAGTGATTGGTGAAGTAGCGGCCTTCGAGCGGTGCCACCCACTCGCCCCCGATGAAGTTGTCGTAGCGGGGCTTGAAGTGAGCCAGTGCGCCTTCATGGCCGGGTTGTACGTAGATCATGAACCTTGGTTCTCCGATGCTGTACGGATTGTGTTGTGGTTATCATCCTGTGGTGCAGGCGTATACCAAGATCCAATGATGGTATGAAAGTAGCACGTATGTAATTAAGCATTTGTCGTATATTTAGCGATAATATGACAGCTGCTTTGAGGGGAATGATCGAAACGCCCAAATATGAGCTTTTCTGCTTGTTTGGGTAATTTGTTTGAATTGACCGCGAAATGATTACGCTAGACAACCAAAGCACGACACACTACTCCATCAATCAATGATAGTGGTCATGCTCTGGTGCTGGCCCATTGTTAGTGATGCTAATCCATATGCAATTTTAAAAGGAAGAATCACTGCTACTGATGCTGACACTGATACTGGGTCGTACTTCCGCGTTTTGGTTTTGTGGCTGTACCCTTGAGTTTTCGTTTTGCGGCTGAGCCCCTGTCTCAGGAAGCGCATGGCCGGTGAGTTCACGATACTGAGCTTCCAGAGGATTCAGCTCAGCCATAACTTCCCGCATCCGTGCTTCCCGTAAGACGGCTTCCCGCTCAGGGCTTGTGCATTGGAACCAATAGCCAGGACCGTGCCACGGCTGCTCACAGACCCAACAATATTCATGTCCACAGGGCCTGCAGACCATATGATTACATCCCTCGTCTCGATAAGTGTACCGTTGGCACCGGGGACATCGCTTCACAGCATCTATATTGTCCCGAACATGCCTGAATTGATAAATCTCTTCCCGCAATCGGCGTTCTCTGTCCATGGGGCAAACATGGTCAAAGTCCCATACCAGCCCACAAGGCACATGATGCAGTGTTATTCTTCCACCCGTATGGGCTTCTCTGTTATGACATTGGAAATATTCTTTTCTCATGTCGATGTTATATGCTGCGTAACAGTCGTCTTCTTCGCAGAACACCGCTCGAGCATCTGAATATGTTGGATATAATTCACCGACATACCGTTGAGTAAAATACCTTAATAGTACTCTTGCCTCTGGAGTCAGGTTGTTTTCACGGGCACCAAGATTAAAGGCTCCGTTACACCCCGGACATCTTGGCACCTGGCCGCGTTCCCTCCAGGTGTCGTAGCCTTGCTTTCCATCAGCTGTAATGTAACCCGAGAAGCAACCTAAGCAGATAAAGTTATTACAGCAGCTAGTCTGTGAGGCATGTTCCTCACCACATGCGAGGAAGCATTCATCCTGTTCCTGATTATCCAGGAATGTGGCAACAGGAGCGCTTTCTTCATCCTCTTGTGCCGGTGCGGGAACCGGGGGAATTATTGCTCCGTTTGTTTCATGACGACTGATGGGTTGATTGACAACGGCTGTACGTGTTGCCTGATCTAGCATAGTTTGTGCTATTTCAGCCGCACGCGGCCAGTTGGATGCTGCTGCAAATCGCCACATATGGCCAAACAGCGAGTCGCCTCGCATCAGATTGCTCCCATGATACCTGCTGTATAGTGCAGTTAGTTGAATTTCACGCTGGTCCAGGTTGGGGGTTAATATGATTCGGGCGAGTTCTTCATCGGGACGCAAGGTCCGTCCCAGAGAGGCAAAACCACCCTGTTGTGAATCCAGTGAATCTAATCTGGACTCCTGATCATCTACGAGAGGCGTTTCCGGGGGGGGCTCATCTATGTTGACGGCATGCGAGTCGTCAGCGCCAGAGTGGGTCGTTGATATACTTGCTCTGTGGGATGATGGCGCAGGCGTAGCAAGTTCCGGGTGGTACGTGGGAATAGCACGGATACCTTCGTGCATCATCACCTCTTGGATGGCGATAGCTTCAAGATAGGCGGCACGTGCATTTGCGCGACCGCCTTGGGTAATCCTCGCATAGTGGTCATTTATGATTTCATTCGTGGATTGGGATAATCGGGAGGCAGCCCTTTGAATATCTCCATGCATCACTCCGCGGTGCTGACGTACGGCGTCAAGATAGGCAACAAGCGGTGCTTCTTCTTCAATATGACAAGCATTCAGGAGGTCGTTTCGTTGTGTCAGGGTCATTGCGTCAAGCCGCTCTTCCCAGTCTGGGGGGGGGGCAGTTTGGGGTGTTGGTTCTACAGCATTCACTGACCTGTCTTCAATGCGCAAGCATGGGCAGTAACAATTCCATAGGTATCGACAGATATTGAGCAGTGCATCGAAACATGCTCTCAACTTGTCGAGACAACTACTTCGCTCAACAATGGCGTTTGCGTTTATTTGGTGAGTAAACTGATTGCCTCCAACGGTATAATTTACGCTCATGTTAGCTCTCTCATGGATATAAATGAAATTATGCAGAGAGTAAAAATAATTTTTCCGATTTTCATTAACATTGAAGATAGCGTTGTTAGACATTTTAATGCCCTTGTTATTAATAATGTTGCTCTGGTTTATGTGTTTCAATAATGATTGAGAATATATTGGAATAAATTTCCTGTTGATCATCGTTGTGACGATTTTGTCAGAATTGTTAAATGATAAGATCTGCGATAAATAGAGTGAAAGCTGGCTGTTTCAAGATTGTTAATTGTAGGGTTTAATTCTGTTTTTATAAAAATACTGATCATCCTGCGTTTATATTTTCCAGATAATACGTTTCAGATCTTGTTGCCATCTACTTCATCGTGGTTTGCAGAAGATAAAGTTGGAAGCCTCAAATAAATTTTTAACGAAATGGGGTGAAAATCATTACAATTATGAAAATATGCTGATATGTATCTGGAATCGACTTCTACTGGGCGACATGATGACATGTAACGACTCTTAGGTTATTAGTGCTTGCAGCATTGTCAGGTTTTTGGGTAGGAGGTTGTTTTCATTGGTATGTGAATTTATTTGGCACTTGCACTTTAGTAGAAATGGTTTGCGCAGAGATCTGTTGGAAACATCAGTTCTGTGAGAATAGATTATTTGTCTGTAGGTATATTTCAGGTTGAATTTCCATACGTTTTTAATGTGTTTTTTAGCTTTTATATATCAAATAGTTATCTTTTTGATTGACGCTGTTGTTATCTGGATAAAGTGAAAATGTTAGTGATACTGACATGATGTTTAGTAGTTTTCTGGCGCTGTTGTTGTCAAATGAAAGAATAGCTTTAGAGATGAATTATGCATTGAACTTTCTAAGTTAAGGAATCATACATGGCGGCAACAGCAGGAACGGAATTACAGGCTCCTCGTTATCGAGGCATTCAAGCACAGAATACGCAACAGGATAATGCGCTGCTCAGCGGTATCAAGGAGATTGGTCGCTGCATTGCCAGTTTTTTCCAATATCTCTGGGATAATTGTTGTTGTTGTATCCCGTGTGGTCATCGGCAGAGTCGCGTGTTGGAGAATGTAGCACCAGTCATGCCAGGTCCGGGTGGGGGAGCTGAAAGGGATCGAGAAGAGGTTGAAGGAGAATCATCTGAAGCCACTGAGTCTGAGATTAGAGAGCCTGCACCTTTTTTGCCTCGGGAACGGCGTGCTCCCCTGGATCGAGGCATTGGATTTACTCGTCCGCACCCACTACTGCGACATGCCTTTCTATCAGATCAACGGCGTGAGCCCGATGAAACCACGTCAGGATTGCTCCAGGCGACCGAACATCTGGCGGGCAGTGACAGACTGGTCGCTTTTGCTCGTGACGCGCTACGCAATCCGGAAGTCGCCAGCAGCAGGCGGGTAGAACTGGAAAATATCTTGCAAGAAGCTGGTAACAATAACAGAGGCAATGGTTTATATAGCGCAATACTGGATGGTCGTGGTTATTTTATCCGTAATCATGCCCGCCAGTTTTTAGAGCGTTTGGTGCAGTCTGGGGGGGATGAAGAAGATGCCGATGACCTGGAATCCCTGACGTCTGTGCGAACGGTGATTCACCGTCCGTCAGCTTGGGCTGACCACGCAGAACCCCAACCCATAGGCGCTACAGGCTATACGCCGCCAGGGGCTGTAGCACGGCGAATGATGGATATTGACGAGCCGGTTTTTTTAGCGCATGGCCCTGACCGTATTCGTGACAGTGACCGAAGGTTGGATCGATATCATGCGCTGATTGAATTTGCGCGGGCCATTTCGCATGACCGCTGGGGGGAGCGTACAGATTTTCTCTTTAGAAGAACAGGCCTTAGACAAAACGCAACAAATCAGGCGATAGAACAAGTGCTGCCACAACTGCTGAGACAAACTCCTTTTGATATGGCTAGGAGCCAGGTCAGGAATCTGGTCAACATCTACGAACAGGGGAGGGGAAGGCGTCGTACAGACAGAGATCTTGATACGATGCTTATTGCAGCCTTGGTTATCTCGGATTATACCGGTGTTGGTAGTCGTTCAACGTCTGTTGAGACGAGTAGACGAAGTAGCCTTGCAGAAGAATCTGACCTTGAAGATAGCCCGTTGACTGAGGATGAGGATGCCCTTCCGTCAAATGGCCCGACAACGGGCGAGAGGCGTGATTGGGGGGGGGCACGTCCAAGAACCAGCACCGCTGTTCCGGCAAGGGAGCCTTTGTCAGGTTCACGGGAGGACTATACAACGAATGGTGTTTATCTGGGGGCGACGCATATGCCGTCAGATGAACTTGCCCGTTTGGCCAGTAGCAGGAGGACGGATTCGGAAAGCGTGCTGAGAACGGTAGACAGGGTGAGCGGAGATGCTTCTCCTCGGGCGGTTCGTCTGGCAGAACTCCTCATTCGTCAAGAGTATGAGGAAGCAACAGCATTATGCCGTGATAATCCAAACGGCGATCAGGCTTACCAGCTTCTCCGGCAAGAGTTTTATCTAACTAAAAATCGACATATGGCGCGTCGATTGGCCATGTCAATCGTCGCCGAAGAGCGTGAAGATGAAAGCAGCCCATATGCCAGCCTGCGTGAGTCTTATCGCCGAAATGAACACAGCGCAAGAGAGATAATAGATGAATACAGTCTGGCAACGTTCTTGGATACTCGAACGCGCAGTCGCAATGCAAGAGCTGCAACCGAAACAGAAACAGAAACAATAGCAACGGAAGCCGAACCAACGGAAACGCCTGAAGAGCCGCCAGAGTGTGCAATGTGTTTCAGTAACCCTGGGACTGTGGAGTGGTCTTGTTGTTCTATTGCTCAAAATGAGCGGGTGGCGTTTTGCCCGGAGTGTATTGATGGGACAATTTCGGTAGAACTCGACGCAGACAAATTCGATGATTACCTTGCGAATAACCAGACCATACGTTGCCAAACGTGCAGAGCCCGCGTGGAGTTAGGGCCTTATGCAAATTATCTGACGCAGGAAACTCAAGACAAATTATTTGAATTTGCACAACGAGTCCTCAATGAAGGTGCAGGCACTTATTTTGTGAAGTGCACAGCGTGTAGTAACGGTGGGACGGTAGATTCAAGCTACAGGGAGCCCTATTTCGAATGCACACAAATCGAAAGGCATCCTGATCGCAGGCCACGACGGGTTTGTGTCAGTTGCAGCAATATCTGGGAAGGAAGGCAGCATGAGTGCCCTCAATCACCAGAAGCTGTCCTGCTAAATAAGATAGAGTCAATGCATTTGGCTATTAGTAACCCTGATAACGTCAAGCTTTGCCCCAACGAGACATGTTTAAGGAGGATAGAGCGTCAATCTGGCTGTAACGAGATGAATTGCGACAAGTGTCGACGCAATTTCTGTTGGAATTGCATGGATAATTTTATGGGTACGAATGGCTGTTATGAGCGAACTGCAGAGGCGCACCACCGATACCATGAGGCTCAGCGTCGGGGAGAAGTCGTAGCTAATCCGCCAAGATATTTTTACGGATGTACAGTTTCTGAAGATAATGCAAGAAGCCGGAGAGTGGGCGCCTATCGCACAAGGCTGGTGCCATTGGTTGCAGAGTACCGACGTATGACCGGACGCGGGAATGACGACAGCATCACGATTGATGTATTGGCCAACCAGACCGGCAACGTCAGGCTTAACAGCGCGCAGATAGTCGATAGCCGTGGTAATGCGTTAAACGGTCGGGGCACGGTCAGCGTGGTGAACAACCAGCTGCAGTTTGCGCCAGGCACAGACTTCGACTGTATGGTCAGGGGTGAAAGCACGAGCGTCACCGTGCGTTATGACATGTCTGATGACCAAGGAAGGAGATCCGAAGGCACCACTACGATCAGGGTGGCCGGCACCAATGATTATCCGGTGGCAACTGCCGATACCGCAACCACCAGCATCGATGTATTGGCCAACCAGACCGACAACGTCAGGGTCGACAGAGCGCAGATTGTTGATTGCCGTGGCAATCCGTTAACCGGTCAGGGCACGGTCAGGGTGGTGAACAACCAGCTGCAGTTTACGCTGGGCAGTGACTTCGACAATATGGCCAATGGTGAAAGCACCACCGTCAACATACGTTATGTCATGTCCAATAACCAAGGGAGAGCATCCGAAGCCACCGCCACGATTAGGGTGAACGGCACCCGTCATTTCCCGGTGGCAACTGCCGATACCGCAACCATCACCATCGATGTATTGGCCAACCAGACCGACAACGTCAGGGTCCACAGTGCGCAGATTGTTGATAACCGTGGCAATCCGTTATTAAACGGTCAGGGCACGGTCAGGGTGGTGAGCAACAGGCTGGAGTTTATGCTGGGCAGTGACTTCGACAATATGGCCAATGGTGAAAGTACCACCGTCAACATACGTTATGTCATGACCAATAACCAAGGGAGAGCATCCGAAGCCACCGTCAGGATTAGGGTGAACGGCACCCGTCATTTCCCGGAGGCGACTGTAACAACGGGTACAAGTAGCTGATTAACTCTGTTGCTAATACAGCGTTGTAATTATTAGGGTTGTGTAGGGCAGGTGGCTGATTATCATCACCATTGGTAATCAGCCGCATCTAAGGGAATGTAGGGAATCTATTGGATAGTGCCTGTAACCCTGACCCGTTTACTTCCAGTAACAGATGTTTCTCTCAGGGCTACCCGATGAGTCTGAATTTTAGTATCCACTAGGTTTTTCAATGCAATCAAAAAGCCCATAAATACAAATGCACCAGGCGGCAGAATTGCAAACAGGAATTTCTTGTAATCGGGTATGACTGTCATTTGCCAGTTTTCAGCAACAGGACCAAACAGCAGGTGCATATTGGCAAAGAGCGTGCCCTGTCCTACCAGTTCCCGTAAACCACCCAGCAAGACCAGCACCAGTGTAAAGCCAGTACCCATCATGAAGCCGTCCAACGCCGCCGGTGTGATAGCATGTTTTGATGCGTAGGCATCTGCGCGGCCAAGAATGATGCAGTTGGTCACAATCAGCGGGATAAAGATGCCCAGAATTTTGTACAGTTCATAGGTGTACGCCTGCATCAGCAGTTCAACGCAAGTGGTCAGTGAGGCGATGACCATCACGAAGACCGGCAGGCGGATTGCTTCAGTCATCTGTCGTCTGAACAGGGAAACCGCGATGTTGGAAAAGGTCAGAACTGCAATTGTCGCAATGCCAAGGCCCAGTGCGTTGACCACGCTGTTGGAGACGCCGAGCAACGGGCACAGACCCAGCAATTGCACCAGTGCCGGGTTGTTTTTCCAAAGGCCTTCCAGGGCGATATGGCGTGGATCAGTGCTGGCCATGGGGGGACTCCTTCAGGCGTTGAAGCCCGTTGGTGAACAGGGCGCTATGGTATTCAGCAAAATAGTCCAGGCTGCGGCGTACGGCGGCAACAACCGCACGTGGGGTGATGGTTGCACCGGTAAACTGATCAAACTCACCTCCATCTTTGCGTACGGCCCAGCCTTCTCCGGCAGGATTATTCATGGACTTGCCATTGAAACCCAGAATCCAGTCGGAGATACGGGTGTCTATACCATCGCCCAATCCGGGGGTTTCCTTGTGGGTAATGACCCGAACGCCGGATATCTGTCCCTCGGCGTAAATACCGACCAGCAAGGTAATACGGCCACTGTAACCATCCGGTGCGACCACTGGCAGGATGATGGCCGATGGTTTGTCCTTCAGGAACGCAACGTAGGCTTCAGGGGGCTGAACATAAGGGCCAAGGCGCTCAGGTTCCGGTAGTTTGACGCGGGTATCCAGCAGACTGTTGTCAAATGCTTTAGGTGGCAGTACCTCGTGCAGTGCCTTTTCTTCGCTGGCGCGCACCTGGCTGGCAATCTGGTCACGTGTCGCGTACCAGGTCAAGGCCACGAGACCCGTGGTCAATACCGCAAATAGCCCAAGGGTCAGACTGTTTTTACTGATGGTTCGAAAGAGTGCCGTCATGGTTATTCAGACTTTGCCAGCCCCCGTTTCGGTTTTTTGTGTCCGTAAGTACGGGGCTGGGTGTAGTAGTCAATAGTGGGTGCCGCCATGTTCATCAACAGCGTGGCAAAGGCGACACCGTCAGGGTAGCCACCCCAGGCCCGGATGATGTATGTGATTAATCCAACGCCTAGGCCAAAAATAAAACGTCCCCTTGCTGAAGTGGCGCCGCTGACTGGGTCGGTAATAATAAAAAAGGCGCCCAGCATGGTGGCCCCGGAGAACAGGTGGAACCAAGGGGAGCCGTTGGATTCAGAGCCTGAACCGCCCCAGAACACCAGAGACATGACGAACAGGCCGGCCAGCATACCCAGCGGTGCATGCCAGGTGATCACTTTCCGGTACAGCAGCACCAGGCCGCCGACCAGGAAGGCCAGATTAACCCAAAACCAGCCGATGCTGCTCATGCCGGTCAGTTGTGGCGTGCTTTCCCACAGCTCCGGTATCGTCAATGAGCGATTTTCCCGGACGATGTCCAGAGGGGTGGCCAGCGTCCAGCCGTCAACAGCCAGGTGGCTGCTACCCGGTGTGAAAATCGCGTGGAATGCTTCGCTTAAACCGGTAAGGGCAGGATGGCCTTCAATACCCACGGGAGGCGCCCAGCTCGTCATCTCCTGGGGAAAGGAAATCAGTAGCAGTACATAACCCAGCATGGCGGGGTTGAAGGGGTTATACCCCATACCGCCGTAGAGTTGCTTGCCGATCGCAATGGCAAACACCGTTCCGGTCAGGGTAAGCCACCAGGGGGAAAAAGGGGGCAGAGCCAGGCCCAGCAGCAGGGCAGTCACCAGGGCAGAGCCGTCTTTTAAGTAGAACGTCAGTGGACGTTTACGAAGGGCCAGTACAGCCGCTTCTGTCACCAGGGCGACCAGTGAGCACCAGACAACATTGATCAATGTGCCCCAGCCAAAGAAAAAGGTCAGGGCAAACAAGCCGGGCAGGCTTGCAGCCAGTACCCATTGCATGACCCTGGGCGTCTGGTTGGCGCCGAGGGTATGGGGTGACGTTTGTCGTATCAGCGCCATAATTATTCCTTCGGCAGCTCGTTCGTAGATGCCTTCTGCGCGGCTTCCTGCTCAAGGCAGGCTGACAGTGCTGCATCCGCCTGTTGTGCCTCGGCTTCTGCTGTCTTCAGTGCCTGTTCCAGAACTGCTGTATCATCATCGGAAGCATTCTCCAGCGCACGCCGGGCTTTCTTGGCCTTGGCCCAGGCCATGGCGCTCTCGATTTTGTGCTTCTTGGCGGCATCACTCAACGGGGCGCGTTTTAGCTTGGCTGGCTTCTCTTCATCAGAAGCGGTTGTCTCGCTGGTGGCAGGTTGAGCCAGTGCCTGCTCACGTTCGGCCAGTATCTGGCGACAATGTTCGACTTTCAGCTTGAGCGCCTCGGTCTGATCATTGTCGATCTCCAGTGCTTCCGCCAGGGAACGTTCGGCCTTGCGGAGTTCGGCGCGGGCCATAGCCAGTTCAATCTTCAGCTTCTTCTGATCGTCACTCAGGGGCGGTTTGGCCGCTTTCTCTGCCTTAGGGGGGTGTGCGTCTGAAGTGGCTGCCGACTCGTTAGTGTCACCCGCACGATCAAAATCCTGCTGTAGTTGTGCCTGTTGTTCACACAGGCGATCAATATCTGCACGAAGTTTAGCGGTAGTTTCCGGCTCGCTGTCGTCCAGTTGAGCGAGTGTTCGCTCGGTTTTCTTCAGTTGGGCATTGATCATGGAGAGCTGTATCTTCAGCTCTTTCTGCTTAGGGTTCAGTGTTGGACGCGCCTTGCGTACAGGCTCGCTCGCGGGTTGTCCGGCAGCTGCCTGCTTGCGAGCTTTTGCCCGTTCAATCGCGGCCTGGATAGCATCCTGTTTACCCGCATCTGCTGTCGTGTCAGACGGTTTGGCCGGAGCCGACTTTTCTGCTTCCCGTGCTGCCTTGAGCTGGGCGGCGCGTTCAGCGTTGGCTTTGCGTTTCGCTTCTTTTTCTGCCGCTACACGTTCCAGACGCTGCTGACGGTTTTCGAAGCGGCGCTTGGATTGTTCGGCCTTTTCGTGTTTTGCCTGCTGCAACCGGATCTGGTCCTTGCCGGCACGGAAATACTGCACCAAGGGAATAGTGCTGGGGCAGACATAAGAACAGGCGCCACATTCTATGCAGTCAAACAGGTTATGGTGTTGCAGTTGATCGTTATTGGCGGCTTTTGCATGCCAGTAGAGTTGTTGTGGCAACAGGGAAACCGGGCAGGCGACAGCACAGTCACCACAGCGGATGCAGGCCCGAGCAGGAGGCGCTGCCGGGAATTCCTGGGTCGTACCGGCAATCAGGCAGTTGGTGGTTTTGATGACCGGGATATCTGTGCTATCCAGGGTGAATCCCATCATGGGGCCGCCCAGGATCAGGTTATTCATCAGGTTCTGCCTGAGACCGGCAAAGGCCAATAGATCCTTCGCCGGGGTGCCGATGCGTGCTTCAACGTTTTGTGGTTGTGACAGTGCATCCCCTGTCAGGGTAGTGATGCGCGAGATCAATGGTCTGCCCAGGATGATGGCGTCATGGATCGCCGCGATCGTCCCGGTGTTGTAGCAGAGAATGCCGATATCGACCGAGCGTGCATCGCTGGGGACTTCTTGTCCTGTCAGCAGGTAAATCAGTCGTTGTGCGTCGCCGGACGGGTATTTGGTCGGTACGGTAACCACCTGGTAAGCGCGATCCCGGCAGGCACGTTCCATCGCTTTGGCGGCCTCGGGCTTATTGTCCTCAATGCCAATGAGAACCTGCTCCGGATGCAGCAGGTGGCACAGGATATCAATACCGCTGACAATGCGATCGGCATGTTCACGCATCAGCATGTCATCAGCAGTGATGTAGGGTTCACACTCGGCGCCGTTGACGACCAGGGTATGAATCTTGTCTTCATTTCGGGACGCCATCTTGACGGCGGCAGGGAAACCGGCGCCACCCAGACCGACAATACCGGCGTCGTAGATGCGTCGAACCAGCGCCTGATGATCTATCACCGTATAATCCGGTTCCGGAAAGAGTTCGCACCAGCGGTCTTCACCATCACTGGCCAGTACGATGCAGGTTTCGGTCAGCCCGGAGGGATGGGGCACTTTACGAGCTTCAATTGCCGTGATGGTGCCAGAAGTCGGCGCATGCACAGGTGCACTGACAAAGCCACTGGCACGGGCCAGCAACTGGCCTTTCAATACACTGTCACCAACCTTGACCAGTGCCTGGGCCGGTGAGCCGGAGTGCTGGTTCAATGGCAACACATATTCTGCCGACAGCGGTGGCGTAGCGATGGCTGTCCGGGTCGATTGCTGTTTGTTTTCCGGTGGGTGAACGCCACCCGGGAATTCATGAATAGTGATCAGGTTACTCATGCAGCCTGATCCCCCGGTCCGGACGCGGGCCGGCGGTCAGTAGCAATCAGTTGTTCCGGTGGAACGGGCAGGCTCCATGCCCAGCTTTTTGTTGTCACTTCAAGCGGTACCATATCGATACAGTCTACAGGGCAGGGTTCGACACAGAGGTCACACCCGGTGCACTCATTGACGATAACCGTGTGCATTTGTTTCGCGGCGCCAAGGATCGCGTCCACGGGACAGGCCTGGATGCACTTGGTGCAGCCGATGCATTCGTCTTCCCTGATATAGGCGACCATGGGTGGTTTTTCAGTGCCGTGTTCGCCATCCAACGGAACCGCTTCCACATCGAGCAAGTCAGCCAGTGCGTTGATGGTGCTTTGGCCACCCGGTGGGCAACGGTTAATCGCCTCGCCGTTGGCAATGGCCTCCGCGTAGGGGCGGCAGCCGGGATGGCCACACTGGCCACACTGGGTTTGCGGCAGCAGTTCGTTGATCTGGTCGACAATCGGATCGCCTTCCACCTTGAATTTTTCTGAGGCAAACCCTAACAGTGCGCCAAAAATCAGGGTCAATGCCAGCAGGGCGAGAATCGCGGTAATGATGATATCCAACAACGCCCCCTTACAGCTTGATCAGGCCGGTAAAGCCCATGAAGGCCAGGGACATCAGGCCGGCGGTAATCATACCGATGGCCGCGCCGCGGAAGGGAACCGGGACATCAGCCACGGCGATCCGTTCACGCATGGCGGCAAACAAAACCAGCACCAACGAGAAGCCGATGGCTGCACCGAAACCGTAGGTGGCCGAGTCCACAAAACTGCTGTGCATACGGTTACTGTTCAACAGCGCGACCCCGAGCACGGCACAGTTACTGGTGATCAGTGGCAGGAATACACCCAGTACCCGGTAGAGGAGTGGGCTGACCTTTCGTACCACCATCTCGGTAAATTGCACGACAACGGCGATTACCAGGATAAACGACAGGGTTTTCAGGAACTCGAGACCCAGCGGAATCAGGATATATTCGTAGGTGATGTAGCTGCAGATTGACGCCAGGGTGAGCACGAAGGTGGTCGCCATGGACATACCCATGGCTGTTTCCAGCTTGTTGGAAACCCCCATAAACGGACATAGCCCGAGAAACTGCACAAGGACAAAGTTGTTGACCAGTATTGCGCTCAACAGGATAAGCGCCAGCTGGGTCACGGTTTCGGTCATGACTCTCACCGATAGCTGCAAGGCAGCCGGTATCTCACCGGGCTGCGACAAGCACTGTTTACCTTAACGTCGCAGTAACAGGCGACGCGGCTCCTGGTAACAGTGCACTTTATTATATGGCGACCCGCGCCTGAGCCGGTCTATTATCCGGCAGGGCGTTATTCCATACAATAGCGGTTGGTTATCTGATCAAGCATATTTGGTTATATGCTTATGGGTGTTGCGGTTTACACTGCCAAGGTTGAACTGTCTACAGGCAGGTGATATTCCAGCCGCGAAATTATAAGGTTTTGAATGAAAAACACCAGTGGTCGGTAGGCTTGCCCGTTGGACAAGTGAACAGGCTATTACGAAGCGCTTCTGGGCATGGGGTGCAGTGCTTTTAACTCATCAATCACTTGCGTGAAAGCGTGCTCGAATTCCGCCGCTTTCTCCTTGCTTTCTTCGTTATAACTGATCGTCGAGCGAAACGCATCATTATCAGGGTAGTAGGCAATTCCGAGTCCATCGTCTTCGACGGGGCCAAACAGGAAGCGCTGGATAGATGGAGATACTACGCAGGACGTTGAGAGAGTATTGGTAGTGATCAAGGCCTTGAACAAAGGGTTTTCAAACAGTCTGGGCATTTCAGAAATACCGAGTTCCTTGCCAAATTTTTCCCAGATTTTCCTAAGTGCGAACAGGTGTCGGACAATCCCCTTACATGACTTGCAGGCTGTAATTTTTTGACTGTGTTTTTGAGCCGCCTTTTTCAGCAGCTTTTGTTTTTGTTCGTGGGTTGTTAGCGGATCTTCTAATCCATTAGCCAGAGCTATCGTTTCGGGTGACCAGCTTCGCAGGCATTCTGTACGGCCCAAATGAAGGTGGCGCATGGCGACCGCTTCATAGGTAGGCACCATGGATTTCCAGACACGCCAGGCCGCTACCTGAATGGTTACCTGGTAAAAAGAATCCGGACTGATTTTGAAATGGTCTTTCAGGGGGCTGCGGCCAACGCCAGGGATGTTGGTTTCCTTAAGATGAGTCTTTTGGATGGCTGCCTTAAAGCATGAACGCTGTGTTTCAATCGATTCTTTGAGTGACGGATGAATATCCCAGTTCAGCTTCTGCGGGATGGGTTCCAGGTCGCCTTCTTCCGGTGTTTTAGTGCTGAGGTTTTCGTTGATGCGATTGAAAAGTGGGATATGAGCATCTGCATCAGCCGGTGTGTGTTCAAGGACGGCGCCGATTGTGCCATTGGTTTGCATGGTAATCTGCACCGTTTTGTCAAACCAGCGATCGTAGCCATGACCGGCCAAACATTGGCGGGCGGCAGGATCGGGATTGGTATCTTGGGGATCGGCTGCCCGATCGCTGTCAAGACAGATGCAGCAGAAAGCGTTGTCGACCTGTTGCATAAGGCGAGCATTCTTGTCGCTGTCCTGAAGAAGCTGCGTCTGAAGTGTGGCGCACGTGTCCCGATCGACAGCGGTCAGTGGTGTCAGGTCAACCGCTGACCGAGTGGGCTTCTTTGTCTGCAGAAAGGCTAACTGTTTGGCCAGGTGGGAGCGTTTGATTCGATTGCCGTTATTCTCGGCAATTTGCAGGGTGTGCATATGGCCACCGGATAGCACGAGAATATGTTGCTCTTGATTGCTTGGGGCTCCCTCTTGTGTGCAAGGTTTCAGGAAGTCCTCGCCCTTGGCGGGTTTACGATTATTGAATAATCTGAAAACTTGATCCATGCAAACTGGATGCTGTTTTTGGTCGCGTGTTGTGTACGTGTCCTGCGGCAGCGTTTCTGTTTGAATTTGGTCATAGTGTTCATAAGCAGCGAGTATGACATCAGCCAATTGTTCATGGTGTGGTTGTTCACGCCATGTGCTTTTGTCGAATTCGACGGCAAAGCTGACATTGATGGGGGTCGCATCCCTGGTCTTGAGATACATTTCATCCCAAAAAGGTTTCAACCATCCATGCGTTTTTTTGGATTGTTCAAGCAGTTTTTTTTGAAGTGTTTTAGCGAACCCTGTTTTGAAATCAGCCAAGTCTTTTTTAAAGATTTTATGGTGTTGTTTCAGCTTTGGATCTATTTCTGTGGCTTCAATAGCCATTCTGTTCAGTTCCTTGAGCGTATGCCTAACAGTTGGCACCTCCCATTGAGGTGGACTCTTGTATTTAACCTTAGTGATCTTGCGTGCCCGAGAGGATGAGCTTGCTATCAGTGATTCGGCAGATGCTTCCGATGTGAGCCTTGCTGCTTTTTCAGGACGTGTTGTCTCGGCCTGATGATACTCGGTTTGACGCTTACGAGCTGAGAGTCTTGGCGATTTTCTGGGAAGTGTTGTTTCGGTCTGAGGAAGCTCGGCTTGACGTTTAAGGGCTGAATGCCTTAGTGATTTTCTGGGAGGCGCAGTTCCCGCCTCCTTCCAATCTGCTGGACGTTTACGGAAGGGGATGCTTGTTTGCTGTCCACTGACCTTCATAGCCATGCTCTCTGCCTATTCCAATACAGGAGTTATGACAGCATGAGGGGCACGGAAGTTCTGACAACGTTGACAGGCTGTGCAAGGCTCATTATCCCTAGATAATGAGTGTCTTTATCGCTGCGATTGGTGTAATGACAGTGTTTTTGTCCGTCCTAACCTGAATGTATCGAAATCGTTGGCAAGAAACAGCGTGCCGGTAAAAAAGCGTCTCGCTTCCTGTTCGACTTCGTTCAGGGATCGGCTATTACTGGTAGTCGCGCCTTTGATGGTCTGGTACCGGGGGCTGAAATGCGTCAGGATCAGGTTGGGCAGAGACGTGTCGGCACAGGTTTGCGCCACCTGTGCGGCCGTGCTGTGTTGTATTTTGACGGCCAGCTGTTGGTAGACCTCTTCCGTGTAGGTGGCTTCATGCACCAGAAGATCGCAATCCCCCAGGTACGACGCCAGCCGTTTTGGATCTTCGTTATCGCCCGCGATGATCACGATTCGACCGGGTGTGTCAGGCAGGCAGTAACTGGTTCCTGATACGGTTCGGCCATCATCCAGTATGAGGGTTTCCCTGTTCTTCAGTCGGCCGAAGAGTGGTCCTTCCGGTATGCCGTCAGCAATAGCCAGTGATTTATCAAATGCACCCGGGAAGTCAGGTTCTTGAATGTGAAACGCAAAGCTGGTGATGTTGTGCTTCAGGGGAATGGCGGTAATGGTGTGGTTCTGCCAGGTTTGTACGCCACCGTCCTCGGATAGCTCGATAATCTCAAGCGGAAAATCCAGTGACAGTTGAGAGTGGAACATGACGGCCTCAAGCATCGCTTTCAGGCCTTGGGGACCAATGATCGTTAATGCCTGATGCTCAGGCGAGAGCGTCGTCATGGCACGGCTGGCCAGTAGCCCGGGCAGACCATAACAATGGTCACCATGCAGGTGCGTAATCAGTATCAGCCCCAGTCGTGCGACGGATAGCGGGCATCGTAGCAAACGGTGCTGGGTGCCTTCACCGCAGTCAACCAGAATCCACTGGCGTACCTGCTCCGGTTGCAGGGCCCGTGCGGTCACATTGCGGTGTCGGGTCGGTACTCCGGCTGAAGTACCCAGGAAAGTCAGTTCCATGAAGGCTCGGTTATCCAGAAGTCATGTGACAGTGGTGATCTTACACTGACAGCTTGGCGAGCGCCGTCAGCCGTGTCTGAGTTATAAGAAAACCTTATCAGATAATTAATTTTAATTTATTAGCAGTGATGCCTCTTCAGGCATATCTTTCGTTTCAACAAGTTGTTTGATGAAAGAGGAATGCTCTCATGAACAAGAACCTGATTGGTCTTGAAGTGACCCATAGCGCTGCCATCGCTGAACAGTTGAACCGCCTGCTGGCCAGCTACCAGGTGTTGTATATGAACAGTCGCGGGTATCACTGGAATATCCGGGGCGGTAGCTTTTTCCAGCTGCATCAGAAGTTCGAAGAGATTTATACCGATCTACAGAACAAAGTGGATGAGATTGCCGAGCGTGTCGTGACCCTGGGGCACACACCTGAGCACAGCTTCACAGGTTACCTGGAGCACAGTGAGATTGCCGAGCATACTAATGTGACGGATGGTAAGGCTTGCGTCAGTAACCTGGTGGATAGCTTCAGCAAGGTGTTGGTTAAGCAGCGTGAAATCATGTCCATGGCCAGTGACGCCGGTGATGAGGGTACAGTAGCGCTGATGTCCGACTACATTCGTGAGCAGGAAAAACTGCTGTGGATGCTGAATGCTTATCTGCAATAACGCGTTACTGATTAATAAAAAGCCCGCTGACCATGAAGGTAAGCGGGCTTTTTATTATGTGTACATCGTCAGGCAGTGGCTCTTTCGGCCCTGGCCGAGAAAACCTGGTTGATGGCGACAGCGGATAAAATAACAGCCAACGCAATCCATGTGGTACCCGGCAAGATTTCGTGATTAATGGTCGCCCCCAGCACTACACCAAAGAGGGGAACCAGGTAGTTGCTGAAAGATGCAAAGACTGGCCCTGCACGCTGAATCAACACCATGTATAGGAAGTAAACGACACCCGCACACATCAGTCCCAGATAAACGACTGCAGTCAGGCTTTCAGTGCTGGGCGACAGGGTTGTGGGCGGCACAATGAGGCTGGCAATCACCAGCAGTTGTGAGGCAGCGGCAACCAGGACATTCCGCGCGACCATCAGGGGGTGGCTGCCCTCAATACGCTTGAGCATCAGCAGTGCAATCGCGAAGCTGCCCGAAGCGCCAACGATGGCCAGTGCGCCGATCAATGAACCGTTGCTGTTGCCAGCAATCAGCTGCGGGTAAAACAACAGCAGCAGTCCGGCAAAGCCAACCACAACACTGGTAATGCCTGTCAGTGTGATACGGGCACCGGCAACCAGCAGGGGCGCCAGCAAAATGGTAAAGAAGGGAATGGTGCCCATCAGGATGGCGGCAACGGCGGTATCCATGTACTGCTGTCCCCAGGCCACAAGAACAAAGGGCAGGGTGGCTTCCAGGAAACCCACCAGGTGATACATTTTCCAGTTGCTTTTTTCGCTCTTAAGGTTAAGCAGGCGGCAGACCAGCAGCAGGGTCAGGCAGCCAACCAGTGCCCGGCCGGCACCGACCCAGACAGCTGGCAGGTCAGCCACAGCCATCTGTTGGAACAGGAACTGAGAGCCCCAGATCATGCCAATACCCAGCAGAAACAACAGATTCTTAAACATAACTTTTATCCAGACGCATTCTGCGCGCGATGATAGTGCGCCTGTAATAATGAATAAAATGAATACTCGGCATTGTGATATGCTTGATTTCGATAGCTTTATTTGCCCGAGATGTGCCTGCCATGACCTCCCTGTTTCATCGCTTCGACCTTAACCTGCTGCGTATTTTTGATCTGCTGATGCGTGAACGCAGTGTCAGCCGGGTGGCGCGGCAGTTGCACCTGTCCCAGTCAACCATCAGTCATTCACTGGCCAGGCTCAGGGAAGGGCTGGGTGATCCACTATTTGTCTCAACCCGTAGTGGTATGTTGCCGACGCCGCGGGCGCAGGCCATGGCGCAGCAGATTCGTGAATCCATGCAGCTGCTGGAACAGAGTCTGGAACGTGAGCCGGACTTTGAGCCCGAAACCAGTCAGCGGGTATTTCGGATTGCGGCGGGCAGTTACTTTGAACTGATCATCCTGCCATCTTTATTAACACGGCTGGTTGCGGTGGCGCCGGGTGTTCGGCTGGATGTATCAGAAATGTCCGCGAGTGATTATGAGCATGAGCTGGAGCGGCATCATGTGGATCTGGTCATTGGCTTTGAGCAGCCGGTGCATTTGTCGGATAAATTGTCCAGTTGCCCCCTTCTGACAGAGCAGCTGGAAATCCTGTCTGCCAGCCAATTCGCAGATACGGAGGGTAAACTGTCACTGGAGCATCTCCGGGAACGGGCATTTATCTATCCATCCCCCTGGGGGCATAGCCAGGTCATCATGGATGACTGGTGTCGACAGCGAGGCATTGAGCGCAATGTCGGCATTCGAGTGCCGGGGTTTATCGCCGTACCGCCCTTGTTACAGACTGGAGACTGGTTGGTCGCCTTGCCGACTGCCGTTGCCCGCTATTTTGCCCGATACTATGGTTTTCATGTGCATACCTTGCCGGATAACCCACCCTGGTTTCGCCATATTCTTGCCTGGCATCCCGTGCAGGCTGGCGATAAAGGGTTGCAATGGCTGCGGACTCAGTTGCTGGCGGTGGCGGAGGAACTGGCAATGGCGGTGAGTTAATCAGTCTTTATTTTCGAATTAATAGAAGGCTATGTCAGATATTGTGTGATTTTAAATAGAAAAAAACGATAGATAATAGAACGTGTGACATCCAATACGAGCCTTAATGAACCGAGTCAGGGAGCTACAATGATGAAACTGCTGCAGATTAACGCCGGGATTTTTGGTCAGGACTCCCAGTCCACTCAGCTTGCCGACCACTTTGTCAGAGAATGGCAGGCCCGCAACCCGGAGGGCGAAGTATTCACCCGGGATTTCGCGGAGGAACCCGTGCCGCATTTGGATGGTTTCCGTTTCGGCGCCTTCCTCGCAGCGCCAGAACAGCGGACGCCGGAGCAGGATGCCGTTGTCGCTTATTCAGACCAGTTGATAGAGGAAATCCGCCAGGCTGACACGTTGGTGATTGGATTGCCCATGTATAATTTCAACGTGCCATCGACACTGAAAGCCTGGTTTGACCACATCGCCCGTGCCGGTGTCACCTTTAAGTACACTGAAACGGGGCCGGTTGGCTTGCTGGACAGTGCTACCAAGGTACGAATCGTGGCAGCCCGTGGTGGGATGTACCAGGGCACGCCGAAAGACACCCAGACAGACTATGTGCGTATGTTTCTCGGTTTCCTGGGACTCACCGATGTGGAATTTGTGTATGCGGAAGGGTTGAGTATGGGCGGTGACAGTAAGGAAGAAGCCTTACAGAATGCAAGGGTAAAAATCGCTGCCATGCTCTGATTGATTAACAGTTTCTACCCACTCCAATTGGTTGACAGCAATGACTGTTGACGCCTTTCACGCAGGCTGCCCCAGCCTGCGTTTTTTTGGATGAATAAACGGATCTGAATACCCGTTTATTTTATCAGTGAGGATCCATTTTTTATTAGTGCTGTCTTAAATATTCCTAACAACCGTGTTTGTAAATAGTACAACAGGAATAATTCTTTGAAACTGTATGAACTTAATTTGAGCGGCAGAAGTCATACCAAAGTGAAGATTGTGCATTTATTCAGATGCAGTGAATGGGCATGTCATCCATTATGTTAGTTTTTGCATCTGGGTTTTATCAGGCAGCGTGTTTTAGCTTGCTCAATATAACAGGAATTCAATATATAACAGGAGTTGTAGAGTATGTTTCCAGAAAATCGGGGTGGCTATAATCAAAATCGAGGGGGCTACCATCATAATCAGCCATTGGCTCAAGACGCTAGAGGAAGGGGGGGGCAGTTTTCGCGCGATAGCGGTATACACCAGCAGCAGGCTGTTCCGTATCCTCATTCTGTACCACCCCGTCCAAGAATGGATCCATTCCTGCCATTTAGGATGCCTCATGGGTCAATGACGCCACAGATGCCTTTGCAGCATAGACAATCCTCGCCATTCCCTCCTCATGGCAGTTCAGAGTCTATTCTAGGTCAGCCCCCGCAGTTACAGGTTCATAGTCAGGGAATGCCCATTGGGCAATCTCTTCACCATGTTCCGCCCCCTTCTGGAGAGCAAGCTTCACATGGGTTTGTGCAATCAAGTCTTCAGACTGTAACGACGCAGTTTATGCATGCACAGTACGGCGATCCGCATATAGCGCCGCCTGGGGGGTATGATCCAACGTTATATCCGCACAAGTCCCATCAACCTTCAGGGCAATCAAGGGGTGCGGCTTTACGCGGTAGGGAAAAGTCTGCCGCGCATTCATCAGAACAGACCCGCCAAACAGGTCGCTTACCACAAGGCTATCCACAAACGGTAGACCCAACTGCCAGACCTTTTGGCGTTTATGAAGGAAGCCACGTTACGGCATTTCAAGGTTTTGGTGATCCATCAGGTGCCTTGGCAAGAGCCGGTTCGGTCATGCATCAATCGGCGAGCAGTGCTCATGGCAGCTTTCCTTATCCGCCAATGTTTAGAGAACAGCAGGCTGATAGACAAAAACAGCTGGCTTCTTCTACAGTCACTTCATTAATGACAGAGAGTCCTGTAACGAACAGAGGAAGAGCGGAAGTGCTGTTCTCTGCTCCAGAGGCAAAAAGGGCCAGAATAGTCACTACTGAAGCTGTAGTAACAAAACCCGGAGATATCCACTCTTCAATCGCAAGTAGCGTATCCGTTGAACCTCAGTCTGTTTCTAAACGTCAACAGATAATAGATGCGTCGTGTAAAATTGCCGAACAGCAAGTAATGGCTGAATTTGGAAGGGTTGAGCTATATTTTGGTATTCCAGTAAAAGACTCCCTGGCGGCCTTTGTGTCGATGATGTCGGGAATGCTCCCACCGCCTGTTGTGAGCCGGTCAGCGACCGTCAGCGGATTATCTACTAGTACAACTGAAAAGAGCGACACTGATTGTCAATCAGACATACAAGTGCAAATAGATAAAAGCACAGGATTGCCTCTTGCGAAAAGTGTCAGTCCGAAACAATATGATGAGGCTGATGGAGCTGCATCGACTCAAGAGAACATAGATGCAAGTGTTGAGATTGTTCGTGATGGACGTCGTTCGTTAGTGGTTGATCCAACGGCGCATGAAGATAATCAATCATCGTCTGATCCGGGTGGAGAAAGGGATGACAATAGCCACTCTCTATTTAAGAAAAGGAGAACGTTTAAAGTATTTGAACAGCAGAAGTCGGAACCGGGAGTCGGTTCGTCTTCTGTACCCCAGTCTCAAACTGCAGCAGAAGAATCTGAACCGCAAATAATACAATCATCGCAAACACCAAACTTGCCTAGCACCGGTATTACTCAAGAGCTTTCCGAGCTTGTTTTAGAAGAAGGGACGCAGGCAAGGCAAGATGAATCAATGAAACAGTCTGAACAAGGCATTGTCGAAGATGAAACAGATACTGTCACGGCGGATAAAAGTAAACCTAAAAAAGTAAGAGGTAAGGGTAAGAAAAGCTCTCCAAAAAAAAAACCAGAAACGTTAACGTTGCAGGAGGAGCATGTACGGGTACCGGTTTTAAGATTGCGCCGTGAATCTGCAGCAGTCTATGTCGCAGCAGATACGCCAGAAAGAAAAAAAGGCTTTCACCCATCAGGGCAAGAGGAACAGGCAAGTGTTTCAGGAGCAACCGGTGATTCTACAGAAAGCCCTAGGTTGAAAGCGCTATTGGAGAGTTCGGAGGGACCAACCAGCGAGCACGGACAACCATCCATTCTAACTCGAATACAAACAAGTACTGTTGGCACGGGGCGGGGGCAACCTGTTGCGGGTTTACCCCATGAAGCGCCACAGTATCTTTCAGGGGCAGGCATTAGCGTGGAATCTGGGCAATCGGGCATGGATATATTGTTGCAAGCATGTTTGCAGAGTGCGCTGCTCGGTGATCCAGAAGGTAGTCCCGATAATGATAGGCGACATAGCCAAGAGAATAAATAAAGGGAGAAATTAAGTATTCTGAACCTGATGATAAATCAATATACTGTTACATTATAGCTCGCTGGCCTGATTCACAGGCATTACGATAGAGACGTAATCATTGATTTAATTGGTCACTTATCGTTGTTTTTGGGGCTTACATCACGCAGCGCCATCATGGGGTTACAGGATCCACAGATCTGCACCGACCGGTTCGGTAGCCAGCACCATGCTTTCACTTATTCCTAACTTCATTTTTCGTGGTTTGAGGTTGGCCATCATAATCGTGCTTTTCCAGCCAGGGCTTCCGGGCTGCAGGCCGCCGTGATAGCGGCGAAGACACTACGGGTTTCACCGCCGACATTCTGGATCAGCTTGTCCATACCTTCCACCTGTTCGGTGATGAACTTTTCTTTCAGCCACTTTTCTGCGGTGTCTGCGACGACCTCGTCTGAGGCGTTTGGGTCATGGTATCAGCGATTTTTATAACATCCATAGTGGTGTCTCATCCAGTTGAGCCGGCCACTTTTCGCAGGGGATATCAATGGATTGAACACGTTGATTTTATGCTTTTGCAGCAAGTTTTTCATTGATCGCAATCTTGTTCTGTTAAGTTCGAAGAAGTAAATCAACAAAAGGTGTCCATTTTCGCTGGTAAGACTTATTAAAGACGCTAATTTTTCATAGCTGTGGAGTAAATTCCACTATCCCTCTGAGTTGCTTCAGTCGGTTCTGACAGTGAAGGTGATTGAGTGGTGTACGTTGATAAAGAAGATCATTAATGTCAATACATTTAAACTTTGCAGAGCGTTTGAATCTAAGCCGCTGACTTTAAAATGGGAGGGTTTGCGTGAATATAAATTAACTATTGTTATATGAATTAGCCAGTGGTTTTCGGATGCTAGAAAAATTTAAAGTTGAATCTATGTAAATGCTAATAAAAAGGCAATACTGGAGAGGGCATACACGCAGGATGTTTGAGTTTTTTCAACGGTGTAGATACCCTTATTTATCCGTCGTCATTATCGCAGATGCTTTCTGTAAAATCCTGTATAATGTACCAGAATTCACTTGCAAAGCACCCTGAACATTATGTCCAAGTTTTTTTACAAAGGCAGCCGCGTCAATATGCAGGACAACCGCGGCACGGGATACACCTCCAAGAAAGTGGTTAGAGTAGGAACAGAGAGCAGCCCGGCCAAAGTCTCAGTTCAGACTGAAGAACGAGAGAAAGAGCTACTGGCACTCGCCAAAACTCACAATATCGTGGTTGACATCGTTGTATCTGAGGATGAACCAGAGGATACCTGTCAGCTGGATGCCCTGCTGAAAACGGCAACAACGCAGGTAAACGAGAAGCTTCCTTCGCGTAACGATCCTTGCCTTTGCGATAGTGGGAAGAAGTACAAGAAGTGCTGCGGAGCCTGAGTCAGGCTGCCCTTTTCGTACGATAGTTGTAGAAGTTCAAGTCTGAACTTCTACAGGCTAGTACCTGATATCGAGCACTGACAGTTGCTCTCCTGCCCCGTTGTAACCTATTCGGCTTTCTTACGTTGGTTGATAATTGTCGAAATGCAGTATTTTTTCTCGTTGTATTTGTTGGAATCTTATTGTGTAAGATTAATTGTTCGATAGTTCGTGAGTATAGTTTTTCAATGGTTAATAAAAACCTCATTTAATTATCGGTTCGATAAAGATACTTCTTCTATTTGGCTTTTTATTGAACCCTTGTTTATTTAGTACAACTGGATTTCGAGCAGTTTTAATAGTAGTGGCCGACCAAAAACAATCTCATATTGTATCGCCTACAGCCCACAATGCGGGGGGATGTGCTGAGAAAACTGAAGTCTGGGTGCTGATAAAGGATCATATTTGATTAATGATCACACAGATGGTTTGCTTCATTATTCAGGGATTTAAAAAAAATAATACATCACTGGGAGGTCTAATTAGCTATTAGCCTCCCATAGACACTATCTCTGAGTTACATCACCCGCATGCCAGGCTCGGCGCCATCGTGAGGTTCAAGGATCCACAGGTCAGCGCCACCAGGGCCGGCAGCCAGCACCATGCCTTCGCTCATGCCAAACTTCATTTTGCGTGGCTTCAGGTTGGCTACCATAACTGTGTGTTTCCCAACCAGGGCTTCCGGGCTGTAAGCCGCTTTGATGCCAGCAAAGACATTGCGAGTCTCGCCGCCGATATCCAGGGTGAGCTGGATCAATTTGTCTGCGCCTTCCACCTGTTCGGCATTGACAATTTTTGCAATGCGCAGATCTACCTTGGCGAAATCACCGAACTCGATTTGCTCTGCAATGGGTTCTTCTTTCAGCCACTTGCCTGCAGTGTCTTCGGCAGTGCTGTCTTCTGGTGCTTCGGTCTTGGCATCAGCCATTTTTAAAGCCTCCTTACTGGCGTCAAGCATCGCGTTGACCCGGTCGCTTTCCACGCGGGTCATCAACGGTTTGAACTTGTTGATCTTATGGTTCAGCAGCAGGGTCTGGCTGTCATCCCAGTTCAGTTCTCCGCACTGCAGGAACGCTTCGGCATTTTCAGCCATCGCAGGGAGTATGGGCTTGAGGTAAATCAGCAGCAGGCGGAACAGGTTAATGCCAGCTGTGCTGATGTTGTGCAGTTCCTGGTCTTTACCTTCTTCTTTGGCGAGAACCCAGGGCTTCACCTCATCAATCCACGCATTGGCTTGGTCAGCTAATGCCATGACTTCACGCATGGCCTTGCCGAATTCACGGTTTTCATAGTGCTCGGCGATGGTTTCGCTGGCCGCCATGAACGCTTTGGTCAGTTCCGGGGCGGCGTCGTTGGCGGACAGCATGCCGTCAAAGCGCTTGTGGATGAAACCAGCGTTACGGCTGGCGATATTGACCACCTTGCCGACCAGGTCACTGTTCACCCGCTGGACAAAATCTTCCAGGTTCAGGTCCAGGTCATCAATCCGGCTGGACAGTTTGGCGGCGTAGTAATAACGCAGGTATTCCGGGTTCAGGTGATCAAGGTACGTCCGCGCCGTGATGAAGGTGCCGCGGGATTTGGACATTTTCTCGCCATTAACCGTCAGGTAGCCATGCACACTGACCTTGGTCGGGGTACGGTAGTTGGCGCCGGTCAGCATCGCGGGCCAGAACAGGCAGTGGAAGTTGACGATGTCCTTGCCGATGAAATGGTGGACTTCGCAGTCACTGTCGGCTTTCCAGTATTCGTCGAAATCGAGGTCGTCACGGCGGTTGCACAGATTCTGGAAGCTTGCCATGTAGCCGATAGGGGCATCCAGCCAGACGTAGAAGTACTTGCCGGGTGCGTCAGGAATCTCAAAACCAAAGTAGGGGGCGTCACGGGAGATGTCCCAGTCCTGCAGGCCGGCGTCCAGCCACTCGGCCAGTTTGTTAGCGATCTCGGGCTGGATGGTGCCGCTGCGGGTCCAGTCTTTCAGGAAGTCCTGGAAGTCGGTCAGCTTGAAGAAAAAGTGCTCGGATTCCTTATCGACAGGTTTTGCGCCTGAAATCGTGGAGAAGGCGTTTTTCAGTTCGGCCGGTGTATAGGTGGCGCCGCATTTTTCACAGTTGTCGCCGTACTGGTCCTGTGCGCCACACTTGGGGCATTCACCCTTGATGTAGCGATCCGCCAGGAACATCTGTTTTTCCGGGTCGTAGGCCTGGATGATGTTGCGGGTGGCGATATGGCCCTTGTCGCGCAGTGCCTTGTAGATGGACTCGGACAACACCCGGTTCTCCTCGGAATGGGTGCTGTAGTAGTTGTCGAACTCAATGTGGAATTCGCCAAAGTCCCGGATGCGCTCCTTGTTGATCAGTGCAACGGACTCTTCCGGTGTCATACCCTGCTTTTCGGCATGCAGGCTGATGGCGGTGCCGTGGGCGTCATCGGCGCAGACATAGGTGCAGGTGTGGCCGCGCTGCTTCTGGAAACGCGCCCAGATATCGGTCTGAATGTATTCCACCAGATGGCCCATATGCAGCGGACCGTTAGCGTAGGGGAGGGCGCTGGTGACGAGAATTTTGCGTTGTTTGCATTGATCAGACATGGGGAATCAGACTTGCTCCGGTCTACAGTGGGCGCATAAGGCGCAAAGCCGCCATTATATGCCGCTGTCAGCAGACACGGAAACCGTTGTTAGCCGTAAGGCCGGTTTCTGTGTGGCAACACGATATTTACTTATGACGTTGATTGGTGCTTAGACCGTTACTAGGATAAGTTGCCTTACCAGAGTAACTGTTCAACATGCTCCCGGACTGATGATGCATCTCCCCAATCTGTCAGCATGGGAAACCATGGTCCAACGCTTAATCGACCATCAACAACGGAAAATTCTATTGTTACATGTTGGATAGATGTATTGTCATAAAAAGGTTCAGGTACCCTAAACCATGGTATGGTTGTCGTATATCGAGCTAAGCCATTGCCATAGAATCTTAATAAAGCATCGGGTTCAGAGTGTATATCTATCAGGCGTTGCAGGTCGAAATCATAGTAAATAATTCCGGCAGGCATTGAAGCCACTAAATTGCCTTCCTTATCGTATCCATGAATGGCATGAATGATCAGTTCGGTGGGGCCACTGTCCCAGAGGAATTTATAGCTGTATGGGCCAGCACTGAATTCGTAGGCACGACCTCCTTTGGAAACGGCGATAATGCTGACCTCTCTGGATGATGGAAGTACCTTGGGGGGAAGGGCCTGCGTCACATGTGGAAACAGAAACACCCCTATAACCAAAATCTGCCTTAAAATAAATCTGTAATGTGACATGCGTCTCTCCTTTGGGCTGTCCTTAATTGTCTCTATTGTCGATGTTGATATCGGGATTGTGGTTTGGGCGAGTTGCTGGAGACTCACTCCTATTCCCATACAGGAGAAGACAGTACGACTGCAGTAAAGTTTCAACGAATAAACAAGGAGGAAAAGACAAGCCGGATTAATGCCGAGTTGGCTAACACTCTTGTCAGTGAGACTCGTTTCTCTGATGTGCTTAAACGTGTTTCACCATATCAGCAGTTTAAGATTGAGTTTGACAGATGACCAATCATCCCAGTTACTGTACATCGGTAACCAGGGGCCAATACTCATGCGTCCGTCAACTACAGAAAAATCCACTGCGATATGCTTGATGTTTCTGTTGAGGTAAAAGGCAGCGGGTATCCGAAAAACTTCTGTGCTGGCATGGCGTGCCTTTCCTGCTCCCTTGAAGGGTAATTGAGCGTCTGGAACAGGGAAGCCCTCTTTCGATGTTTCTGCTGGCGCAGACTTAATCACATTGTCGTTGGCGTCATACCCCAAAACTCTGTGGAGCTTCAGCTGAGTCGGGCCTCCATCCCAAAGAAAGCGGTAGTTGTATTCGCCGGTCGTAAATCTGTAGTAATTCGAACCTTCATGCTCCAGTTGTATCGTCACATTATCTGCGGAAACAACCTGGGTAAGTGGAAGGGCGCGTGCCGGGATAGACAGTATTAATGAAAGTAAAACGCCTGTGAAAAGGGGGTAAAGTAGAGTTCGTCCTGTGACCATGCAGTACTCCTGAAAGATGGTAAAGGCTATTTTGATCCCCGTTGTCTTGGGCGGGAATCCCTGCTTTCCTCATAGGGATATAGACCGGCGATGAGTGAATAAGTTTCCCTGCGGCTTAGAGGGAGAACAACGTAGTAAGCCAGTCGCTGTGACATACTTCTCAGTGAGTTGGTGGCAGCAGACAGACCGGTGTCGGGAAAATACTATGGCGCCGGTCTAACGCACCGAAGTAGAATGAGCGTTTATAGTTAAAGTAACAGTCAAGACGGCCGGGAGTGCTGTCAGGGGTTATGGTTTACTGATGTCAAAGGGCTATAAGGCGCCGGGCCGCAGGGCCTACGAACAGGACAAGCCGCTGTTCCAGATAATGGACGAAGGCGGTGATGACTCGGCGGCACATCCGGTGTTTGCCGAGAACCGCGAGGTGCTGGAGGGCGCGCGGGTACAACCTTTGCCGGAAGACTTTGCGCCCGAGCCAAGGTATATTCAGTTCCTGCAGCTGCACCACGGCATTCCGCCGGAGTTCACCCTCGCCCAGCTGCCGGATTTCATGCTGTACTGGCTGGAGACGGGAGAAGCCCGCAAAGCCTGGCAGAACCGTTTCAAGAATCATGTCATTTATCAGTGGAGGCGTCAGCAGAGTGAAGGAGGCCGGGAAAGTCATCGATCAACAGCTGAAAAGCTCACTGACACGAGCTGGTCAGACGCGTACCGAATCGACCTCGACGAAGACTGAGTCGACAGTGCGCCCTGGGCGCGAGCACGAGTACGCCATCAATACCCTGTTCACCCTGCTGGAAGATGCGTTTCCGTTGAAATTCCGGCGGGCGTTTCCTACGGCGGAAGACCAGGCCCGGGCCAAGAGTGTCTGGCTGCAATCGCTCAAGGAGTTCAGTCCCCGCCGGATCCTGCGGGCCGCCAAGAAAGCCATTGATAATACCCGTTTCTTTCCGGATCTTGCCGATATCCGGGAGCTGTGCAAGCTGCGGTTTGATGAATACGGCCTGAAGGAACCATTACAGGCATATTACGAGGCCTGTAACGCGCCAGCCCAGACCCGGGATTACGGCTGGTCGCACCTGGCGGTTTACCTTGCTGCGCGGGAGACCGGTTGGTTCATGATTCGCGGTGAACCTCAGGAAACGGCATTCCCTGTCTTTGAGCGGAACTACGAGATTCTCTGTAATCGGGTGCTGGATGGCGAAGACCTGGAAGCAGAGATTACCCGGGCGCTGGAAAATAGCCAGAGCCGAACGAGTGCAGACCGCTTAGAAGAAGCTGCCCGAAAACAGCAGCAGGCGCTAATGAAAGAGCAGGGGATTGATCCGAAAAGCGGTCGAGCGGCGTTTTTATCCATAAAGGAAAAATTAACCCGGGGCTAATCGGCCGGGTTGTAGCGCTGGAGCGGAGAGCTTTCGGCGTATCAAACAATCACTGACTGGAATAGCTATGTCGGACGTCATCAACAGAACAATGATTGAGCAGGTACTGCAGCAGTACCACGACCCTTACCTGGGGATGGGTCTGGTAGAAGCTGGTTGTGTTCGCGATATCGCCATAGAGGGCGGACAGGTTCGTGTGGATCTCTTTATGGGTTATCCCTGTGAGGGACTGTCGACAGGTATTACCCGGATTCTCCAGGATTACCTTGAAGACCTGCCCGGCGTGACGAAAGCAGAGGTCACACTGGCGTGGCATGTGGAATCCATGCCGACCCAGGGCAACCTGCAGGCGATGTCTGGTATTCGCAATATCATTGCGGTCGCGTCTGGTAAAGGTGGCGTGGGTAAGTCGACAACGACCGCCAACCTGGCGTTGGCGCTGGCAGCAGAAGGCGCCCGTGTCGGCGTGCTGGATGCGGATATCTATGGCCCTAGCCAGGGGTTGATGTTTGGTATCGCCGATGGTGTCCGGCCGGACGTCATCACTGAGGGCGAACAGCAGTTCTTTGTTCCAATTGAAGCCCATGGCGTTCAAGTGATGTCCATGGCGTTCCTGGTGACGGAAAACACTCCGATGGTCTGGCGTGGCCCGATGGTGAGTGGCGCCCTGCAGCAGCTGCTGACCCAGACCCGCTGGGATAAGCTCGATTATCTGGTTGTCGACATGCCGCCCGGTACTGGGGATATTCAGCTAACCTTGGCGCAACGGGTGCCGGTGGCGGGTAGTGTGATCGTCACAACCCCACAGGATCTGGCATTGCTTGATGCTCGTAAAGGCATCGAGATGTTTCGCAAGGTGGATGTACCGGTGCTGGGTGTTGTTGAAAACATGGCAACCCATACCTGCACGAACTGCGGCCATACGGAACACCTGTTTGGTGAAGGCGGCGGGAGCATTCTGGCCGACGAATATGATACCGAACTACTGGCATCCCTGCCGCTGACCCTGCGTATTCGTGAACAGGCCGACGGTGGCAACCCTTCTGTTATTGCCGAACCGGATGGCGAGATTGCCATGACCTACCGCGAGTTGGCCCGCCGAATGGCAGCCAGGCTTTCTGTCAGAAACCGTCAGGCGCCGGCGGCGCCGACCATCAGCATCAGTGATGATTAAGGAATTGTGAACCATGCGGCTATGTGATCGTGACATAGAAGCCTGTCTGGACAGCGGCCGGATCGTGATTGAGCCCCGGCCGACACCGGATCAGATTTCCGGTATCAGTGTGGATTTGACCCTGGGCAACAGCTTTCGGGTTTTCAATGATCATGCGGCGCCTTACGTGGACCTGAGTGGTTCACGGGAACAGATTGATCAGACCCTGAACTCCATCATGAGTAAGGAGATTGTCCTGGGCGAGAAGGAAGCCTTCTTTCTGCATCCGGGTGAGCTGGCGCTTGCGGTGACCCGTGAATCCGTGGGTTTGCCGGATGACCTGGTAGGCTGGCTGGATGGTCGCTCTTCACTTGCGCGGTTAGGTTTAATGGTCCATGTCACTGCGCACCGGATTGATCCGGGCTGGAGTGGCCAGATCGTGCTGGAGTTTGTGAATGGTGGCAAGTTACCGATTGCCCTGCGTCCGGGAATGACCATCGGCGCGATCAATTTTGAAACCATGACCGGTGCGGCGGACAAGCCCTATAACAAGCGCAAGAACGCTAAATACCGTGATCAACACAGTGCGATAGCGAGCCGGATCGGCGAAGACTCGTCCGTTTAGTAGAATGGAATCAGTCAGGCTGGTGGCCTTCAGCCTGACTATCCGTGATCACGTGTGGTACCTCTTCGTTTTGTTTTCTGTCCCTATGACAGCAGGCACACAAACCATAAATGACGACAGTTTCGGATTTAACAACAGGATAATCGCTGAGGCGTAGTTATTTGCAGTGGTGGGCTTGTCAGTTTTTTTAGATATCATGATATTTATGCTGTATTAAGTCGCCGATGCAGGTGGCTAGGGTGCCAACATAACAGTATGCGTAGAATAGATACCTGTAATGTGAAGAGATTGTTCTAGATAATGCTGAGCTATTCGATAAGTTTTTTATTTTTTATGAATGCGTTTACAGCAAGAATAAAAACATCCGCGTTGAATATTATTTGTGTTGTTTAGTGTATTGCGTTGAGAAATAACTTTGACTCAGTCATATATGCCAAAATGATACCTGTGCATGCCATAATCAACTTCCAATTAAAGGCACAGTTGTGTTGTCCACGATAGATTAATGTGTCTGACAATATGGAAGATGTGGCGAAATTGTAGTCAATGGATTCGAGTAACGCTTTGGTTGCCTTGTATTTGTCATCGCCTATGCGTGATTGGCCTGAATCAGGCTGCTCTGGGAAATTCCGGGGTATTTGTTTGATGAAGTTGTTGTGAACCAATCATTGGCGGTTCACTTTTTTTACCGTGTAAATTTGTTCAGATGCTGCAGATGATATTTTCATTCAACTATTAAAAAAGAAAAACGTCCATAAAACTGACAAAAATTTCATCATCGGCATAGAAGCCGTGTTGCCTGTTTTTTTTCGTTTGTTGATCCATTTGACGCTGACGCAGTGCAATAGCATACTCCTTGAACGGTCAAGCCAGCCAGGTTTCTGATGTCGGTCAGTCTGTTGATAGGGCAATAACAGCTTTGGAATCCATATTGAAGGTTATCTAATGCAACCAGTTTATAATATCTAATTTTTTTAAATTCTGGACTGCCTGTTTTCTTTGTTAAATGCCACTTTCTTTCCAATGTATTTGCTGCAGTTTGGAAAAAGCAAACATTGAACTATTTTTGATGGCTCAGGTCTTACTGACGACATCAAAATTTGAGGTGAGTGAAAAATGAAAAAAGTCCATGCCGATAAGGCTGCAATGATTCTGATTGATCACCAAGTGGGTACCATGCATTGGGTTAATTCCGTCGATAGGGCGACAGTCGCAGCTAATACGCGCGCATTGGCCAAAGCTGCTATAGCCCTTGGCATGCCTGTCGTCTTTACCAGTAGCCAGGAAGATCAGATGCAAGGTTCTCTAATACCCGCTTTACAGGAGATTGCATCTGAAGCTTATGCTGACCGAATCAAGCGTACAGGCATAGTGAATTGCTGGGAGGATTCGGCCTTTTCGAAGGCCTGTAAGGATACTGGACGTAAGCAATTCATTATGGCCGGTGTCACGACAGAGGTTTGTTTGGCTCCTCCCGCAATCTGTGCCGTTGAGGAAGGCTTTGAGGTGTTTTGTGTCGTTGATGCGTCCGGTTCTCCTTCGGCGCTTACTGATGAAATGGCCTTTCGACGTATGGAACGAGCAGGCGTAGAACTCACCACAACAAGTGCCATCTTGTCGGAGCTTGCGATGAACTGGGAGAGTGAAAACGGCGTCAAACTGCTTCAAATCATGGCTGAAGAAATACTCAGTGCAGGCCATTAATAAGTAGACGTCAGAGAGTGCCATGTCTGTCAATTTGACGCTCATGCACTGTAATACCATACTCTTTGAACGGTCATTCCAGCCTGGTTGTTGGTGGCGGCCTGTCTGTTGATATGGGTCAATAATAGCTTTGGCGGAAGTGCAATACTGAGGCTGCAAGCAGCGAAGAATAAGATCAATCGCAAGTGGGGCGTGCCTTTTACGCAGTCAGTAGCAGGCCGGCACTTTTTGTTCGCAAGCTGCGAATCCCTGGACTACAGGAGGCTAACGATGCTTTCGCTTGATTCTCTTGGTACGGACACAGCCGGCAAGATAACCGATAGTGACTGGCGGCAACTGACCGCCGCTGATGTGATGACCCGTGATGTTCGTACTGTCCCGCTTGACTGGTCTGTTGACCGTCTTTCACGTTTTCTGACCGACAATGCGATCTCCGGTGCGCCCGTGGTGGATGAATCCGGTCGTCTCACCGGGGTGGTGACGCTGACGGATATTGTTCGCCAAACAGGCTCGGGTCTGCTCGATCTCGCCCAGCGGGATGACGGTTTTTACCAGGGTCTGTTGGATCGAGAACTCTCCGATGAAGAACAGCGCGCTTTCCACGAAGCGGTCGATGACGGTGTCCTGATCTCGGATATAATGACACCTGTCGTGTATAGTGTGACTCCCGAAACGCCGATGACCGAAATGGTAGATGCCATGGTGCGTGGGCATATTCACCGGGTGCTGGTGACCCAGGACCGTCAGGTCGTCGGTATTGTGACAGTACTCGACCTGCTGCGTATTATTACCCGGAACTAAAGTCCCTTTAAGGGATGATCTGGGTCAAGGTCATCCCTGATAGTGTCCCTTTCAGCACAATACCCCACAAAACTTAACCTAACTCAATAATTCTGTCTTGGCAGGTCGCTATGATGCGGTCAGAGATCAGGGCGCCTGGTGCATGACCATGGCGTTTCCTGCAGAAAAACCGATCTTAGACTGCCTGATCCGGGCAATGATAACCCAACACATGAAACAGAAAGGGTTAGTGCATCTGTCCGGTTTTGCTACGGGATTAAGGTGTTACGGATGCTGGAAAATTTCGGGTCTTATCTAAAGCGAAGACGAAGGGATAACGGACTGACACAGGACCGGCTGGCGCTGGCGCTTTCCTGTCATTCTACCGCCCTGGGGGGCATTGACTCAGTGACCATCAGTCGCTGGGAGCGGGGAACCACGGAACCTACGCTGGAACGACAACGACATGTCATCCATTTTTTCAGTGATGATGTGGACCAGGTGCTGCCATTTCGTTCCGCACGCCCCAATCTGCTCAGTCCTGAACAGTCCGTGGGATACCTGATCCGGCATTATCTTAATTCTCCCAAGCTAGGGAGTAAGGTTGGAACCTTTCCCGAAAAGGAAAACCGAAAATACGAGGTTAGCCACCTATCCGGCAATGATGTGGATGATCCATTCATTGAATTGATTCTGGATTATGACCATTCCATTTATGAAGCAGGATTGCCAGTCAGTCATGAGTTGCTGCATGGCTGGATTGGGCATAGCAATGTGCTCAGTGTGGTCAGTACCAAATTCAGCCATTATTTTGGTCATTTGATTGCCTTGCCATTGGCGGAAGATATTTACTGGCGCCTGATTCATGGTGAGATGGAAGAAGCGGAAATTCGCAACAGCGATATTGTGCCGCCGGAAGAGCCCCATGGGTTGTATATCTATTCCTTATATGGCGCCAGCAAGATAGCGGCTGCCCTTCTGCTAATCGAGATGGCCCATTACGCCGGCAAATACTTGGAATCAATTCGCCATATTGGCGGCCTGTGTGCCACCAGTGATGGTGCACGTCTGGCGCGGTCTTTCCATCTGCAGCCTGGCCATGTAGGGCCGGAAGTGGCTCATGGTCCGGTACGCTACCAGGGAAGGGAGGTCCAGTACTTGACCTATACAGCACCATTAGCCGCTATTTTAAAAGATGCCGGACTGCGAAGGGTGTTACCGCTACATTAGTCATGACGCGTGTGGTCCCAGATTCCATAGCCTGTTAGGTTGCTGACTACCTTGACAGGCTGTGTTCCTACTTTGATTTTCTGTTGAAGTGTCAGGTTTTTAGATTTACGTATGAAATAGTTGCAAAAATCCTCTTCTTATCAGGAACTTAATCGTTGCCAGGAAGTCAAATAATTGTAATTAATGGGGCTAACATCAACTTGGGTTCTAAGCGTCGGGATGGTGTGTTTAGTGGGATAAAATAGGCATGAACGCTACAGGCGATACATTAACACAGCTGCAATCATTAAATACGAATGGTAACGGTAATGAGTGGTTACAGTTTGATGGAGAAAAATTCTACGTCGGAGAAAAATCGAAAACCTTTCGAAAGTTCCTTGTTTATGTCTTGAAAGTGGCGTCCTGTTTACTTTGCGGTCAATACATTAATTATAAAATTGAAGCTATTGACCGGATGAATCAGCAAGAGCAGCAACGTGCGTTTAATCAGCTCGATCATCAATTGCAACTGAATAGCGTACTTCAAGAAAGAAGAATTACTGTTCATGACGCTATTTATTATTTCCAATTACGCCGTCAAATTGATCAGGAAGGATTTGAATCCCGTGACGGTGTGATTATCTATGGGGCCGCCAGGCGACAAATGAATCTTCCTCAAAGTCAAACTGTGGTTCGCCGTGAATCGGAGTCTGACGGTCGCGGTTTTGTAACAGAGCCGTGTAGTGATGAAGACCTGGGAATAATAGAAACGCGTGATTATAGGGTTAATATTTATCCTCGCAGTATTGAGCATAAATTGCAGAATAATTTAGAACGAGCGCAAAGGCAGCAAGACGCTCAACAACCTGTTGAACGTTTTGATACCGTTCGGAACGGGGATGTGATTCAGAATCGAATTAATAGCAGTAAACGTATGCATAGTCCTGGTAGGTTTGCAGTCGTACGGAGTCGAATGATGTTTGATGAAGCAACAGATGCTGAAGCTAGAGGGCATTTTTATACAGACACAACAACTCGAACCGGCGTGGCGCAAAGTATTGGTCGAAGAAAAGAGATGGAGGCAGCCATAATCCCTCATCGCTATATCATAACTGGAGACCGGTTTCATACAAACGAAGCTGTCCAGCCGAGTGCTGTACCGCTCAATATTGTGGGCATCGTTGATGGGGTTGTGCGTGATGGCAAAGCCGGCAGGAGAGTGAATAACTCAACCGTAACTATAGCTAATACATTGCCGAGTGAGATTGTTAATGCCCATGGCGAGTGGCAAAACATGGCTGCTGAAATACCTGATCTGGTAAAAATCTGGAATAGTCTTAAGCTGGGTTTTGTCGCCACGGATCGTAATACCGTTGGCGCAGGACGTGGTGCGACAGCTGCAATAGCTATCGTGCTCAACGGCAGGCTTTATGTCGCTAGTGCCGGGGATGTCAGAGTGATTTTGATTAAACCAGATAACAGTATTATCCAAATGAGTGAAGATGCCCGGTGTGGCCGTGATGTCAATGTGAACACTGGTCATCATTTCGCACAATCGGTTACTAAGCGTGGTGGAGTGGTTATAGGTGAGCAAATCAATGGTATTGAGCAATCTGCCCGCGCCATTGGCAACCATTTGCATGGCCAAGAATATGATTATTCAATTACTGCCCGCCCGAAAATTACGGTATATGAAGGCGCGGATATCCGTAATTGTTATCTTGTAATGTGTAACAAAGGGGTTGCAGACCATGCCTCAACCCATCAAATTGGTTCGTTCTTCATAGGGCAGAGGCAGCAAGGTATAAGCCTTGAGCAAATTGCCATTAACCTGCTAGAGACTGCTCTACTTGCCGGCTCCAGAAATAACCTTTTGGTGACTGCTACGTCAGTTAGTCAATTAATGGGGCGTTAAGTCACTTTTTTCTTTTGTTTGCTGAACGCGACTCAGAATACCGCGTAGCATATTCATTTCTTCTGATTCTGGCCGTGCCCGGTTAAAGAGTCGGCGCAGTTTGGTCATGGCATTCCCGGGATGCTGCCGAATGATGAAGTTCACATCGTAAAGCGCTTCTTCCAGGTGCTGGTAAAATTGCTCCATGGCGTTGGCATCGGGGTAAGTGGTTATTTCCTCATCCGAGCCAGACGCTGTTTCCATACGTGCTTCCAGACTCTGGCGGATCTCGTAGCAGAGAATCTGTATCGCTGACGCCACATTCAGCACGGGGTACTCCGGGTTGCCGGGAATGCAGACGTGATAGTTACACTGCTGTAATTCCTCATTGGTCATCCCCATGGTTTCCTGGCCAAACACCAGCGCGACCTGACTGTTTTCAGCTTCCTGAATGACCTGCTGGCCACAGGCCCGGGGACTTAGCATCGGCCAGGAGAACGAGCGGCTGCGGGCGGAGGTGCCAATGACCAGGGAGCAGTCGGCAATGGCCTCAGCCAGGCTATCCACTACCTTTACCTTATCTATCAGGTCAGCGGCGCCGGCCGCCATGGTGTCGGCATCCGGATGGGGCCAGTGCGGCGGGCTGACGAGGGTGAGGTGGCGCAGGCCCATGGTTTTCATGGCGCGCAGGGCGGATCCAATGTTTCCCGGGTGCCAGGTACGGATCATGACGATACGGATGTTGTCCAGCATGGTGGCAGGCGTTCTTGTCTGAAAAACGGCGTATTATCAGCGATACCTTCGGGCTATGGGAAGTGCCGCGACTACGGGGTAGTCTGGCTGACAGGTTTGTCATTGAAAACCCTGACACTGACCGTTACCTCAACCCTGAAGACTGCTAGAATCCGCATCCCTTTTTCTTGGTGTTGCCCTGGCAGCATATCCTGATTTCTACCGGCGTCCTGATGGTATGAGCCCGGTTGCAGAGTGAAATAGCGCAGTAAGCATGAATAAAACCATCGAACGTGAGGTTTATCGCTGGTTACGCAGCCAGAAGCAGGCAGCAGGACGCTGGCTTGGCTGTGTGATGGCATTTGGTATGGGCAATGGCCTGATGATCATTGCCCAGGCCTGGTTGCTGGCCACTATCGTCCATAGCCTGGTGATGGCGGGGCAGGATCGAGCGGCTATTCTACCGTATCTGGGTGGTTTTCTGGTGGCCAGCCTGGTGCGGGCCGGCTGTCTGATGGGAAGAGAACAGGCAGGATTCCGGGCAGGTCAGGCCGTCCGACAACAGGTGCGTCGTTTGTTACTGGACCGTATGGGCCAGTTGGGTCCGGCCGCCGTGGGACAACGACCGTCGGGTGAGTGGCTGACGCTTTTGCTGGAACAGGTCGAGGAACTGCAGGATTTCTTTGCCCGTTACCTGCCGCAAATGACCCTGTCAGTGGCGATTCCGTTGCTGATCCTGGCGGTGGCTTTGCCACAAAACTGGGCGGTGGCCCTGATCTTCCTGGGAACAGCACCCTTGATCCCACTGTTCATGATTCTGGTCGGCATCAAGGCGGCAGGCGCCAACCGTCGTAATTTTCAGGCATTGTCCCGATTAAGTAGCCATTTCCTGGACCGTCTTCAGGGGTTGGCGACCCTGCGGCTTTTTAACCGGAGTCGTCAGGAGAAAACCATGGTTGAGTCGGCTGCGGAAGCCTTCCGGGTTAAGACTATGCAGGTTTTACGGCTGGCTTTTCTTTCGTCGACCGTGCTGGAGTTCTTTGCCTCTGTTTCTATTGCACTGACGGCGCTTTACCTTGGCATGAGTTACCTCGGTTACCTCAACTTTGGTCACTGGGGCGGTGAGCTGACGTTGTTCACCGGCCTGTTCCTGCTCTTGCTCGCCCCGGAGTTTTATCAGCCGCTGCGGGAACTGGGCACCTTTTACCATGCCCGCGCTCAGGCCATTGGTGCCGGCGATCGTCTGATGCATTTTCTCAATGAACCCGTACCGCAACGTCCGGAAGGCGGGCTGGCCTGTCCTGCACAACCGGCGGTCGAGATTGTCTGTGATCGTCTCACTGTAAAGGCACCGGGCGGTGACAAGGTGCTGTTGGATCAATTGTGTTTCACTGTCGTGCCGGGTGAGCAGTTGGCCATAGTGGGACTTTCCGGTGCAGGTAAAAGTACGCTGCTGAATGTGCTTTTGGGTTTTCTCGAATACCAGGGCAGCCTGAAAATTAATGGTATTGAACTACGTGAACTCAACCCGGATCACTGGCGACGCCAGCTGACCTGGTTGGGTCAGAATCCGTTGCTGGTCTGTGGCTCTGTCAGGGACAACGTCAGGCTGGGACGTCATGAATTGTCGGAGGACGCCATAAACAGCGCTTTGCAGCAGGCTCATGCGGACGAGATCGTCGCCAACCTTGAGCAGGGGCTGGATACCTCCCTGGGGGAAACTGCCAGTCGGCTATCCGTCGGGCAGTCCCAGCGCATAGCTCTGGCCCGTGCGATTGCCCGACCGGCACAACTGGTCTTGCTGGATGAACCGACCGCCAGCCTGGATCACGTCAGTGAGCGGATGGTGGATGATGGCATCCGCCGTTACAGCACAGGCAAAACGGTGTTGATGGTGACCCACCGACCGTTACAGGTACAACGTGCAGACCGCGTGCTGGTGCTTGATGGTGGTAAATGCATTGCGTATGGCGAACCGGACAGACTGCGCATGCAGGGCGGGCCATTCGCCCGACTCTGGCAAACCTGGGAACAGGAACTGGATGATATGACACCGCCGGCCACCCCGGCGAAGAATGGAGTGACAGAGCATGCGTGAGTTGCTGCCTTTCCTGAAACTGTATCGTCACCACAGCCTGCAGATGGGGCTGGGCATCATCCTGGCACTGGTGACGCTGGTGGCGAGTGTCGGCTTGCTGACCCTTTCTGGTTGGTTCATTACCGCAACGGCGATTGCGGGGCTGACCCTGGCCACGGCACAGGCTTTTAATTTCTTCACCCCGGGTGCAGGTGTTCGTGGTTTTTCGATAGTGCGTACGGCGGGTCGCTATTTTGAGCGGGTGGTCAGTCATGACGCCACCTTCAAGTTACTGGCCAGACTCCGGGTCTGGTTCTATGGCTGTGTCGAACCGCTGGCCCCGGCAGGCCTGCGACGGTTTCGACAGGCGGATCTGCTCAACCGGATGGTGGCGGACATTGATGCACTGGATAATCTCTATCTGCGCCTGTTGACGCCATTGATCTGCGCGATCCTCGGTGTGGTGGGTTTGATCGTGCTGGCTAGCCTGTTTTCACCAGCGGCAGTGGTGCCTTTGGCGGCGATTCTTTTACCTGCATTGTTACTGCTGCCCGTGGTGTTTTACCGGCTGGGTAACCGGGCAGGGCAAGCCGTGACAGAGGCCAAAGGTCAGTTGCGTACCCGGTTGCATGATTATGTGGCGGGGCAGGCAGAGCTGTTGATCTTCGGGGCTGAACCCGCCTACCGTGCTGCGGTTGAGGATGAAGAAGCACAGCTGATTCGTCAGCAGTCCATCTTGGCACGGGTTAACGGTTTTGCGGTGGCGTTGGTCACCGTACTGGCTGGAGCAACCCTGGTCTGGCTTCTTTGGGTGACAGCAGCTGAGGTATCTATGGGGGCGCTGGCTGGCCCAATCATGGCGATGCTGGCGCTGGCGACACTGGCGGCTTTTGAGGCGATTATGCCATTACCTGCGGCCTTCCAGGTGCTCGGTCAGGTACGGCGATCAGCGGCGCGTTTGAATGAGGTGACCGGTCAGGTGCCAATGGTTAGTTTTCCTTCGGATCGTCAGGAGGCACCTGTCGTTGATGGTTCAGGCGTGGAGGTGACTGTTGCGGGACTCTGTTTCCATTATCCGGACATGATTGGCAAGCCCGTTCTGAATGGATTTAATCTGAATGTAGGGGCTGGTGAGCGTATCGCTATCACCGGTCATACCGGGTGTGGCAAATCCACCCTGTTGCAGTTGTTAAGCAGAGACTGGAATCCGGATGCTGGTACGATTGCCATAGGGGACTGTCCCATTGAGCGCATGTCGGAGGCCACTCTGCGTAATGCTATGGCAGTAATGCCGCAGCGTATTCATGTTTTCAGTGCGACGCTCAGGGACAACCTGCGAATTGCCTGTGAACAAGCCAGTGATGAGCGTTTGATGGACGTGCTTCGTCAGGTCGGGCTGGACCGCCTGACAGGCGGAGAGAATGATCTGCTGGATCTTTGGCTGGGGCAGGGTGGTGTTCCATTATCGGGTGGTGAGCAACGGCGTCTGGGGCTGGCCCGGGTACTTTTGTGCGACAGCCCGCTGATATTGCTGGATGAGCCGACAGAGGGCCTGGACCCTGACACCGAGGATAAGATCCTGAAGGTGCTGGATGACACGACGCGTGGCAAAACGCTGCTGATGGTGACTCATCGGAAAGCGCCCCTGACACTGGCTGACAGAATCGTTGCGCTGTAACACAGGGACGGTAAAAGACAGGCAACGGGCTGTTACCAAAAAGGATTGTTGAATACCTTACCTGCTGCAGGACGCAGCAGGTTCCCTCCTTCATCAGTGAAATAAATAACCTTAAAACCGTTTTAGCGACAACATCAGGGTAACCGGCACCAGGGCAAAGGCACCCAGTATGCCGGGAAGAGAGACTGCCCAGTGATGCCAGCTAAAAGTCAGTCCACCGGTAAAGCCATAAACCAGCAGCTGAAGTGCCACCACGACGACCACCGAATAGATACGTGCACTGGTGCCAAGTGCGAACAGAAGTGCCAGTGCCGTGGCCAGGGTGATCGCAATCCATGGCAGGGTAATGGTTACCAGCCCCGAAAGGAAAATGGCGGTGTTTCGGTGCAGCCAGTCAGGCATGATGTCTGCGATGGCGAACTGCTGGGCAAACGACAGTGCCGGCTCCAGCAGGGGCAGCAACGCCAGTGCAAAGAACAGCGAGATATAGGTTTTTTTAATTATTAACCGCATGGGGTACATCCCTGTCCGATAGACTGATAATAATAAGCGCATCGAGGCAGGGAGTATATCCATGGCGCTGACGTTGTCAGCACCATCGGTGCGAGCTTTATAGAATGGTGAGGTTACTCACCAATGAAAATCTCAGCCACCATGCAGCGTGCGCTGCCGCCACCCACGGTCTCCAGCGTATCCAGTGGCGCAGAAACCAATGTCCCGTAGCGTTCCAGTGCTGCCCGCTGTACCGGTGTTAAATGATCGCGTGCCTGTTGAGAGAGCAGTATCAGAGGTTCGCCTGTCTGATTTTTGAGTTCCAGCAGGTTGCCGGCCATATGACTCACCTGAGCCGGTGTGATGTAGATAAGCTCCCGGTCCCCGAGTTGGGCGATGACATGTTCTCGTTCTTTTGCATCAGGTATACATTGTTCACACAACACGGCGAATCGGGTACCAATGCTCAGGATGACATTGGTGTGATAAATCGTCTGACCATGCTGATCAACCGCATGAAAAAATACCGGTTGATAACCCGTCTGGTTCGAAAAGGTTTCAGTCAACGCGTGGCTGGTGCGGGGCGACAGTGCAGCAAACGCCCGCTGGTTAATCCGGTCCAGTACCAGGCTACCCGTGCCTTCCAGCGCTTCGCCAACGTTGGATGCCTGGCGGAGGTCGTGTTGATCCGCCAGAGCGATACTGGCGTCAGCGAGTCGCTGCTCAAGTGCTTGTAACCGCACTTCATTCTGGCGACTGGGTACCAGCATCGGAAAGACATACAGTTCCGTCATATGGTTCGCAGCAGGAAAGGTCAGGAACCAGTTGTTGGGGAAGGTCGCGCCTGGCGTGGCAATGTCATCCCGGCTGGGCATCGACAGAACGCGAACACCATGTGTTTCCAGTGCCTGCCGGAGTCCGGTGAATTCATTCAGTGCGTTGTGTCGGGTAATTTCGGCCGCCAGGTCGGGGATGTTCTGGAAATAATTGGTAACAGCGGTTTCGGGATTAAACCCGAAGTGGTCGGGCGAAATCATGACCACGGTATCGGTGCTTTGACTGGAATTGGCCATGCATATCATCGACGCCAGGAGGCAGAGAAAGCACATTGACAGGGTATGCCTGATCGTTCGCCATGACCGTGTTTCGCGATTGATGACAACAGATTTCATTCCAATGACCTCGCAATTGCTCAGTGTCAGGATCAGGAATATAGGTCGAATTTGCCGGAATGCTACTGGTAGGAGGGGGACAGCATTAGATAGTTATTTGGATTAAATAAATTGCATATATGTATTTTGATTATAACAGTAGGCGAATGACTATGATTTAGTATTTACCTTCCTGGCGGTATGAAAACAACTAAATAGCGGGGATGAACTATATTGGCTGTTAGCGATCTATATAGATAGTCTTAAATTCAAGGATGAAAGATAACCATGAGGAATATCCCTGTAACACTCAGCTCTCCCAGCTTGGTGAGTGAACAACCTTCTACTTCACAAGGTAGATTGAGCGCCGCATCATCCACATCATCGTTAGAAACGCCTGAAAATTACATCATACAATCTAAGCACTCTAAGCACTTTAATAAAGACATGGCAGAATTAATAAATGTAGAGAAAAGCTTGTGTCAGCGTGAAATGACTGTTGAAGAAGCGCAAAACAAATTAGCTGCTGCTTGTGATAATTGTGCCACTGAACATGAGCGCAATGTATTGTGGCGTGAGATTGTTGGCTCTAATTTGAAGTTGCTCGTAAGGGCTTTGCTGATGAAGCCAGATATGGTCAATGCTTATGTCAATAAAACGGGTATGCTGGGTGAGGCTTTTATTGTGGCACATATGAAGGATACAGATATTTTAAAAATAGTGGTCGAGTCAGGTCACTTTGACATTAATGCAGCAGTTGAAACTACACACCATCTCTGGCTACATGAAGCAAGGGATAAATGTGTTGCTGAAATACTGCTTGATGCCGGTGCGGATCCGAAGACGACTGACCATAAGGGAGATACTGCATTGCATCGTGCAGTAACTTATCGACACATCAATAATACCGCTGAGGTGCTCATCAATGCACCGGGAGCGCCTCTAAATGCGATTGATGCGAAGGGGCGGACAGCGCTCTTCCTGGCAACGGATAGAGGGTATGGCAATTTAATGCAAGCACTGCTAGATAAAGGAGCAGACCCAAATATAGGGCGTAATTTAGATCCTGACTTTGATCCTGATTCTTATGGTAAACCGCCACTGCATATGTCTGCTCGTTTTACGCGCGACATGTGCGAACGATATGATAGCACTGGTTTTCATTATAGTCTCGAAGATCGTTTAGGCCATGTTGAAATGCTCGTGAAATACGATGCTGACGTTGATGTGATAGACCGAGATGGTTATACGCCATTAATGTATGCTCTATCGAGTGGCAATGTGGCGATAGTTGCTAAATTAGTGAAATCTGGAGCTGATGTGAATAGGGAATTTTCCTTGCGGCGAGGACGAGGCAATGTCTCTAGAGATAGGCTGACACCTTTGCACTATGCAGTCATTCTTATGCAACCTAGGTTGGTCAATATGATGCTTTATGCCGGTGCTAATCTGGATGCACGTGACGAGGATGGATTTAATGTTTTATATAACGCGCGGCAGATCATGGATGAACCAGACTTTTACGAGAGAGTAATAGAACTTTATGGTCGTCCTCCATTGCAGCCACCTTTTCATCATGATAGGCCAGATCCGGATAAATGTTATGAAATAGTGCGTGAAGCAGGTGACTCTTATCTTTCACTGCAAAATATAGTCCGACAGTATATAAGAAATCGTAAGAAGAAGTCTGAATTTGATCAGCTTGGAAAAGTTTTACCTCGCCAAATAATGGAGTATATCATGTGTGAGGGTATTGATTCATTTTTGGTAGAGAAGACTCCTGCTCCTGCATTGTTGTTACAGGCTCTTGATCCTGCAGATGCTGGTTAAGAATATTGTTGAAAATTTCAAATAGGATATGAAAATTAAAGCTGTCATAATTGCAGGATGATTGTTTTATAAAGTTGTTGCTGGTGAAAATAATTTCTATTTTTTAATTGAGGGTTGATGTTTTTATTAAATCAAGAAAATAGAGTCAGTTTTCTTTTTTGAATGATTTGATTACTACTCATGCTAATCCAGTGCATTGCTCTCATTACCTAACCGATAACACTTGGCTAAAACCGTGTCAGATATGTTATGTCAAACAATATGCTTCTGAGAAGCAGGATGAGCCTGTCAGTAAACTTTGCCCTCTATGGTCAGATCATATATTTCGTACGGTTTACTTCCGATGGCGATGGTTTCATGGCGTCTGTTGCCTTTCCTGCAGTTGTCTTAAGAACTTTTTACTCAAGACTGGAAACTCACAGCTCATTATTTTACGAATGTGGTGGCAATACTGTAATAGGATTCTGATCGTTTAATGCTCAACTTTACCGCGTAGGTTTTTTGTATTGCTCCTGCGTTTTTTACTATCGAGGCGTTTCTTGCGGGCTGTCAGGCTGGGACGGCTCATAATGCGCTTCTTGCGAAATACGACGACGGAGCGGATGAGTTCGCGTAACCGCTCAAGGGCATCAGCCCGGTTTTTCTCCTGACTGCGGTACTGCTGAGCCTTGATGACGATAACACCATCAGAGGAAATGCGTTGATCTTTCAGTGCCAACAGCCGTTGCTTGTAAAACTCAGGCAGGGAGGACGCTGCGATATCAAAACGCAGGTGAATTGCGGTTGAGACCTTGTTGACGTTCTGACCACCGGCGCCTTGGGCACGGATCGCACTGAGTTCAATTTCACTGTCGGGCAAGGTTACGTTGGTAGAAATCTGTAGCATGAAAATAAGGTTCGACCTGAACTGATTCACGGTGCCCGCTGCTGTGACCATGGGCGTTTCTACGGGTATTAGAGCACGCCTGTGTTCTAATCCAAAGAAGAATGGAGTTTAATGCTGCAGCTGTTGTGTCATGGGCTTCTGTGTGACTCATCTCAGTCTGAAAGGTGATGATCAGGATGTTAATCCAATCCCTTGAGTACCTGACAGCCATGTTAGTTTTTAATAAATCAAACAGCCATGCTCGGTGTCAAAAGGAGGATTTAAAAGACATAGCGTGGTAGTGACTGATATGAATGTTTCAGATTCAGGTAGCCATCTTCAAACTTTCTCTTGTGCAGAAGAAAGTGGTGGATCCAAAGCACCCTCGTCCGGAGAGGAGGGCAGCCTGAGTGTCAAGTATGGAGGCAATGGTTCTGATGTTGGGCCCATATCATTTGATGCGTGGAAGTCATTGTATGAACGAACCGCCGTCGTTAATACGGCGCGATTGACACTCTCTCACCCCCAGTTTACCGAAAAGGAATATGAGCTTGTTGATAAATTAAATGAAGCGTTTCGAAATGGAGGCAGCCGCTGGACGGTGTTGGAAATACCTGAAAACACACCAAGACATATTGTAAAAAGTTTATTGCAGATTACAGAGGTTGCGGGTGATTTTTTTACCAGAACATGGTTTATCAGAGAACAATTGACAGCATGTCTGATTGGTATGATGCAAACATCAGCCCTGGATAAAAGTGGATTGTCTGAGGTGGACAGACATCTTCAACAAAATTGCTGTGGCAAAGGGTATGGCACAGAAGCCTTAAAGGGCATTGTTGACATGTACCAACCGTACACAGGGAAGAGGATGTTGATGCCGTCTTTCTCTGAACGTAAAGAAAAACTCACCGTATTCTTAAGCAGTATTGTTCCATTTTATTTAGAGGAAGATGATGCGTCTGAGTTTTTCAGGGCGGTGGATCGTGTGTCTGAAGACACCCATACATTTTCGCATCCTCTGATTGATAAGTTTCCTCTTTGTATTGGTCGGGTTTTGACGGTAGCGCTGGCACCATTGAGTCAATGCAAAAGGGTTGATTTCATTGAATATAGGGGGCTTTGGGCATACGCATCGACTGCTGCATCGGCCCCTTCCCTTAAAAAATGTGGCTTTGTAAAAAAAGGGGAAGATAAATGGTACTGTTTTGGCTGACCTCTTACGGCTCACGAATTAATTCAGTTACGTTATTTTTGCTCTGCACTTTTGATAAGTCTCCTGAATGGTATTCAGAAAATGGCGTTGGGCTTCAATGCGTTTTTCCAGTTTTCACCCAGTAGGTGTTTCCAGAGTAAACGCGTAGTCGGCGTAATACTCAAACAGGTAGCTCTTCAGGGAGATGGTTGCGCGTATTTTCCATGCTCAGTGGTGTCTTGAGAGCAAGCGATAATGCCGCCGTCACAGGTACTGTCGTAGATTTATACCGGAGACAGAGGGCGATATGTTCAGGAAAAGTGTCTGTCAGTAATCGGCCGATAGGTTGTGAGTGCAGTCTACAGCTTTCGTAGAGTGGTGTATCATCTGGAGAATGGATGTCAGGCGATTCATGCATAGCAACTGTTACCAGGTAATGGTCAGATCCTTGCCTCAGTGATGTTACAACCAGTCAGTCTGGGGAAAAAACCCGTTGAAACTGCGGTTAATGTTGCCGGTCTTTTTATCTGTTCGGTGAGACGGGTGATAACCATTCATGGCCTGCAGTGTGGCCGTTTCATAGCCGTTGGGGATAATTAAATAAGTCAGTTATTGGAACATGAGAGTGATTGTATAAAATATAAATCCTAGGCAATAGTTCGATTTTAGTTATTATGATTTTTTCTAATGTGATTTGATAGATCATGTTTATATTTGAAGTCACACTCACACAGCTGGCATTTCATAGGCCTAGATTTGCTGTGAGAAATCATATGCCTTTTTAAATCATAATTTGTCCAAAATGCTTTTGGGCATAAAGTGCATGTGCAGTTTTTTTTAGCGTTCAGGTGCTTCTGCTTTGTATGTCGGGTTAAATGTCCAGAGGAGGAATAATATTTTTCGCATGTTAAGCATCGAAAGCGTTTTTCGGTTGCTGCACCTTCCTCTATATGTGCAGCAATCGCAACGTTTTGCTGAGCTATATTTGGCATGTCTGGTTTTACGTCTGTATTACAAGGCTTCTCACTGGGAGGGGGGGGAACAATAGCTTCTGCAGGTGCAGTTTTTATTGCCAATTTCGTAGTTTGTGTTGTCCGGACTTCTTTTTTTCGGTCATCTAGACTGTTTGACGATGTACAAGGGTAAGTCGTGTCTTGTTGTCGTTGCAATATTGGTTCGACTGGTGGAGTGCCACGGTTGTCCCCATACCATGGTAGAGGAAGTGCGTCCACAGTTTGACGGGTTTGTTGAAGAATCTCTGAAATCGGTGGTAATTTTTGCATGGTTTTTAAGGTAGTAGTGAGTGTAAAAGATTAATCGTAACGCTTTACGGTGTAGTGATTCTCTAACAATAGGGTTGAATGCACTGAGTTTTTTTAAGCAGTCTTTTCATATACCGGATGCTGCCTTGAGTCGGTAATCTATGGCGTGAGAAACATTATTACTAAATATATAAGGCATCAAAACAATCAGCCCGCTGGTTAGTAAGGAGCCAGTGGCAAACCGTATACTTACCTATGCTGTTTACGGAACAATAGTGCTATTTTCCTGTTCAAATTTTGTGAACGGTGGTTCGGCAAAATTCACTGTCTGTATTCCTTTGACGTTCAGGGCTAAACAACTCCATGATCGCTTTCCCGAAAAACATTGCACTGACCCTGTGCATGGCCTTTTTTTCGCTGACAGCTGTGGCGACACCGATGAAAAGTGTCTCCGTGGCAGGTAATTCTGCACCCTTACAGCCGATTCTGATTCAGGGGCCTATGCCTATTGAAGCCGAGCTCTTTGCAAAGAAGCTATCAGATGTTCGGGTCGAGCGTACGGGTAACTTTACGTTTTACATTGGTAAGTTGGATGGCTATCCGGTGATTGTCTCCAAGACCGGCAAAGGCCTGGAAAACACGGCGGCAGCCACCGCGATCGCTATTGAGCGGTATCGCCCCAGGGCGATTATCAACCAGGGAACGTCCGGTGGGCATGACAAGTCCCTGAATGTGGGCGACATTGTGCTCGGTAAACGCACAGTGAATCATGGCAACCTGAAAACACCGTTCAAGCCAGCTGGAAAGGGTACGGATCCCATGAGCTGGATTCCCATGGATCTCATGGCATCAGAAGGCAGCGCCGGTGAGAATGTGGATGCAGAAAAAATTCGTTATTACGAAGGCAGCGAGGAGCTGCTGGCAGCGGCCAATGCCGTTAAGGACGAGTACCGTCGTGGCAAGGTGGTGGAGGGCACCATTGGATCGGCTAATTTCTGGAACAGCGAACTGGATCGCATTGCATGGCTGAACAAGAATCTGGGAACCAGTGTTGAAGAAATGGAAGGCGCTTCAGCAGCCATGATGGCAGAAGCTTATGAGGTACCGGTGCTGGGTATTCGTGTACTGTCTAATAATATTACGAATGGCGGTAAGTATGACCCGAGCACAGCCTCAGACTGCCAGGAGTTTGTGATCAAGGTGGTGCGTCAGTATATCGCTAACCTGGGTTAAGAATAGGTGACAGTGCTTCTTACAGGAGTACTGTCAGAACTTTTGCGCTATTAGCCTGTTTTGAATTTATTCGTTGTCTGCTTTCAAGCCAGTACCAAGGATAAGATGGATTGTAACGCTTTCTCTTGTCCGTTGATGATCAGGGCGTCACTGCCATAGAGCAGATCCTCTGAATGTATTTTTTCCTCCTGTTTGTACTTAGGGATTAGGTATATGAGAGCGATGGTGTTTTGTTGAGCACCGGTGGCAGTGGTAGATACCTTTTTACTGCTTCAGATCAATTACTTGAAAGTACGACATTTGTATTCTATATACTTGCCTCACGGTTTTTATATCTTAAATTGTTTCAAACTGAATTAACGTAATTAAGGTATGTATATGATCTTCCCCTGATAGAATGGGTGTCTGCCTATAGTTAGATTTTGAATATACCTTACTTGCGTAGCGACTGATGAATGCGTGGTTACCGTGCATTCAACGATGATTCCTGATAAGGCAGTCTTCACTGCACTGGGAATGCATCCCTATGGTTTCCCTCTATGGCTTTCTGTTACGCCTGGCGTAGAAGCGCAGGGGATGCTTTTTGACGCTTACATAACCAGACAATGCTATAGCGTTGGGTCTGCACATTTATACCATTATCGAATAGGAGATATATCGATATGAGTGGCGATATTATTAAAGTATCAAGAAATACAGAAAACGCACCAATAAGCCCTGTTTCAACACAAACAGTTGCTTTCTCCCATTACAACAATATTTCAGCGCAATTGCCCGTAGATCCAAGAACAGGTGATATTGTAGCGGGCGGTATTAAAGAGCAGGCTGCGCAGTGTCTGGCCAATATTAAAGCCATTGTAGAAAGTATCGACCATGTGATGGATGACGTTGTTAAAATCAACGTATTCCTCAAGAATATCGCTGATGTTGACGCTGTTGACGAAGTGTATTCCACGTTCTTCCAAAATTATTTCCCTACTCGTACGACTCTCGCTGTTGCCGCTTTACCTCTGGAAGGTGCACTGGTTCAAATTGACGCCATTATTTCAAACGGTGAAGGTACGCCTTCCCAGGCACCTTGCGATCTCGTAAAAGTGGCTAAAAATACTGAAAATGCGCCAATTAGCCCTGTTTCTACGCAGACTGTCGCTTTCTCTCATTACAACAACATTTCTGCACAATTACCGATCGATCCTAAGACCGGTAAAATGGTTGCCGGTGGTGTTAAAGAGCAGACCGCACAGTGCCTGAGAAATATCAAGAACATTCTGGAAAGCATCGACGTACCTTTTGACGATATCGTCAAAATCAATGTTTTCCTGAAAGACGCCGCTGATATTGACGCCGTTAACGAAGTTTACACGACGTTTTTCCCAGACTCTGCCATCGCCAGAACCGTAGGCTATGTGCCTGCACGTTCAACCGTAGCAACTTCCGGGTTGCCTATGGGTGCACTGGTACAGATTGATGCCGTTGTATCTCACGGAGACGGTACCCCTCCGCAGGAAATTGAAGACCGTCATGGCATCGTTATCAAAGCCAACAACACGGACAATGCGCCCAAGAGTCCTTTCTATACTCAGACTGTCGCGTTCTCCCATTACAACCACATTGCCGCTCAATTGCCGGTAGACGCCAAAACCGGCAAGCTGGTTGATGGTGGTGCCAAAGAGCAGGCTGGACAATGTCTGAACAACATCAAGGCCATTGTTGAAAGCATCGGTCACGTTATGGACGATGTGGTTAAAATCAATGTTCAGGTTAAAAATATCGTAGATGTTGATGCTGTAAACGAAATTTACACAACATTCTTCAAGCGCGATCTGCCTGCAAGAACCACTATTGGCGTTTCAGCTATTCCTATGGATGCTTTGGTGCAAATCGATGCCGTAATTTCTAACGGTGAAGGTACGCCTCCAAACGCATAATGGGAATTTGATTCCTGTTGAGTGTTTCATCGACCTTTGTAAGCTGATTGCCAGCTTGCAAAGGTTCGATTGGCGCAAATAGTCGATGAGCGACATTGTAATCTTAAACACGAGTTTGATATGAACTGTGCATATCACACATAACTGCTTATTATTGACGGCGTGTTTGGCTGTCATCCTTATCACTCTGTTCGAATAGTTCTTATGATTATAAACGGCGGATTTATTATCCTACGGGATATGTTTCCAGCTCAGAATCTCCTGAAAATTTTTAGTTCATAAAACCTGATGAATACTTACTCCGTTAAGAATAGTTTTTCGATGATATGGTTTAGCCGTTTTTAGTAGTAAAAAAGCACTTTTTTGCATATACGTCCCAAAATAAGTTACCACGTTTGATAACGCCTTAATCTGTAAAGCTGCAGGTATCTCCGATTATAAAATGGCATAAGGTGGTCTGTTCTATTGGAAAGAGCCAGTGAAGCTTTAGCACCCCGTCAGGCAAACACCGCTACCGAAAGCAAAAACAGACGTCATACTCAATAACTGACATGACTTCCTATATACAAAGCAGAATGACTTAATAGGGAGCTGTATGAAAGGACAGCCCCATATGCAGATTAGCTTGTGGGTTTTAGCCGTGGATGTTCAAACTATCCTGTGGCGCTGTATGACGGTCATCCATTCCATAGTCACGCACGACTCCAGCAACACGCAACCGGTAACGTTCAAACACGCCGTTACGGCCTTGAGCCTGAGCCATACGATGAGGTTCCAGATTACGCCATGCTTTGATGGCCTCTTCATCACGCCAGAAGGAGAGTGATAATACGTTGCCTTCGTTAGTGAGGCTTTGAAAGCGCTCAATAGAGATGAACCCATCAATACCAGAAAGTAACGGTTTGATCTCGTTTGCTATGTTCAAATATTCAGCGGTTTTTCCTTCAGCCACCTGAACTTCAAAAATTACAGCAATCATTGTTAACCTGATACTAGAAAATTTACTGGTATTCTAAATATGTGATGTGTAAAGTGGCGTGATGTAGCGCAAAAAAAGTATCAACGTGGCTGACGATTTTAAATTGATTATATAACGCAGCTTCCGGTTGAGAAATTTAGCGTTATTAACGCACTGGAGTCATTTTGTCAGGGCGTTGAGGAATAACTCATTACATTCACTTTCCAGTACGCCACCAAAAATTCGGGTGCTCCTGAATGGCGTCTTATCACTGACTTCCTGTGCACGTATGTTAATTTGTTGCCAATTCAGGCTTTGCAAAAATGGAATTGAAGTTCCGTAGTATACATTGTTAATTCCAGCCCACTCGATGGCACTTTGACACATAGAACAAGGCTCTGCAGTAGTATACAAATCGAGCTCAGACCAGAGTTTGTGTTTTTTATGCTTTGCACAATGATTTATTGCAACGATTTCGCCATGAAAAATTGGGTTGTGAGCAGACTGATTGTAACCTTTTGCAACTATTTCACCGGTGATTCTGTCCACAATCACTGAGCCAAATGGATATTCTGGCATCTTTTTGGCTTCTTCAATTGCAAGCTTCATATAGTGTTCATGGTTAAAATGTGTAATGTTTTTTGTTCTTTCTCTTCGGTATTGAATTGTATTTGCTGCCAAATTTGATGAAAGAAAACTGGATGCAAGTCCAGTGATAAAGCCACCAAGTAGTCTTCGTTTTGATATAGATTTATCGAGTATTTTTTGGTCTGCTGCTGGTGTGGTTTTCATCGTAATAATGAGTATAAGCTGTAAATAAATCCATATTATAGTCTCTATGTTTTTGCTATGAGTTAAAATTCCCGATACTGGCTACGGTAGCCAATAGCTGTGATTGATTTATTTGATGTCATTATATCTATTTTTAAAAAATGGATGAAGTATAAAAAGTATTGTAGCTATTCATTGTATCTCCTACTAATTGATTTGCAACGATGATGTATTTGATTCAGCTAGCCATTCATTCATTCAGGAATGTACCCGTGTACACTGATGAGAAAGTCAGAGTGTTCTAGTTAAAATATAGTTTTCGCAAGCCCACTAGTGAAAAAAAGCTGCTTTTTGCCATTCTTAAGCCATACTCTGACCAAACGTTGTAAGCCACCCAACATATCTGCTGATGCTGATCAATCTAGTTCTGTTCAGGTTAATCTTGTGGGGAGTTAAAGCGCAATGAGAAAACTTCTGGGCGTGAGTGATGCGGCTGCAATCAGTCTCTCACTGGTTTGTGCTGTCCATTGTCTTATTTTTCCTCTGCTATTAGTGTTGCTACCTTCAATGGCATCTTCCATAGCGGATGAATCCTTTCATCGCTGGATGGTTATTGCAGTTGTACCCGTTAGCGCTTTTTCTCTACTCATGGGTTGCAAAAGACATAAGCGCTATTTTGCCATAATCACAGGTAGCATAGGATTGTTGCTTCTTATCTTCACCGGCTATTTTTCAGAAGATGTTATTGATGAGGCCTGGGAAGAAAATCTCACGTTATTGGCTGCGGCCTTGATTGCAATCGGGCATTTCAGCAATTTCAGAGCCTGTCAGACTTTTTGCTGGAACAAAACGTCAGACATAAGGAGATATTGATTATCGTCGTTGCGTTCACGTTAGCAGGCATTATTCATAATAATGCCTAGGCTCAACCAGCGTGTCGTTTAGCTGTGCCGCCAATGGCGGCACGAGGGGGAGGGGAGAAAGGGATGAACAGTTGTGATTACTTAGAGTTTTGAAAGTTTGCTAGCTGGATGGCCAAGTAACTCACGTTTTTTCTCGCCTGTTTGCCTATTTTTCAATGTGTAAATCCGATCAGGCAGCATTTTCCAGGATTGCCTTAAAGAGCGAGCTTTCCAGCTCATCCCAGGGCAGTAATTCCTTATCAATAATTTCAATGCGGCTGTTATCCAGCTGATCCAGCGCTACCACACTGACCACGCCTTTCTGTGCATTAAAGCCTTTTAACCCTTGGTCTGTTCTGATAACCGCTTTCAAACGGTCAGCAGGCACACCCGTAAAAAGCAGATACATCTGCTCATAGGAAAAAACAATTTTCTCGTCGTACAGCCAACCACAACTGTGATATCCCTGACCGTGATTTTCCTTGCGAATATAGGCTTCACCATCAGGTAGGCTTAATGGTGCTGTATCAGGCATAGCGTCGTGATGGCTATGAGCATGCTTATTATGTGCCTCTCGCTTATATTGAGGTAAGTCCAGCCACGCCATTTTTAACGCACCGTGTTCGGCCCAGCCTATGGTCTTCTGCTGTACGAATTGACGACTATAGCCTTCAAACAGCTGGCGATGTTCATCAGAACAGAGGTCTGTTTTATTCGCTACCAGCACATCTGACAGTTGGGCCTGATCCCTGAAGTTATCATTTTCAAGGTATCGGCTGTCATTCAGGTGCCTGGGATCCAGCAGGCAAATACTGGCTCTCAGGTCGAGCACTTCATCGTAGTATTCACCGGTCAGTGTGTTGAGAATCTGTTCAGGATGCCCCAGGCCTGTTGGTTCAATTAGAATGCGATCCGGCTTGCTGCGGGCAATCAGCATATTCAAACCAATCTGCATGGGTAAGCCCGCTACGCAGCACATGCAGCCACCGGGCACCTCCCTGACCACGGCACCTTTACCCGCCATCATGGCACCATCAATGCCGATTTCACCAAATTCGTTCACCAGCACGCCCCAGGTTTCATGTTCGGGCTTGTTGGCCAACAGGTGAAGAATAGCGGTTGTCTTGCCTGATCCCAGGAAGCCGGTAATCAGATTAGTGGGTATAGCCTTTGCCACAGTTACGGCTCCTACAAACAGCGAAGAAACGTTATAATATAACATTTTTATAATTACAGTCAGTCAGGTTGATAAACCGTCTCGGCTACCAACACTCCCCAAAACGCAAATAAAAAAAGAATGCTTGGGAATGAGGAAATCCATCGACTAGGGGCGGGGATGTTTTAGCTGCCTGCAAGAAAGCTATACACGCCTTTAGCTCTCAGCATATTGAAAAGGCATCTATGTTGGCAGACAGAGTGCTTCGAGCCAATTTCATCTACTTCTCTTGCTATCTCCTCTTTCCCTGAGAGGAGCCGGGCACATTCAACCCCTTTTGGATCATTGAGCACCTCTAATGTCAGATCACGGCCATAAGCAGACAGACAAGCCACGGCATATTCTGCATCCCCTCGAATGGATATTGTTACGCGGGCCATAGCCAAATCTGCATTCTGAAGTGTGTGTCTGATTATGTGATATGTTATAACGTAACAATTTATAGGCTAACTAATGAGACCACCACGTATGCAGCCATACACGACTGGAATGCTCCCTGTCACTGTTCTTTCAGGCTTCCTTGGGGCGGGGAAGACCACGGTACTGAGCCATATCCTGAATAACCGGCAGGGGAAAAAAGTTGCCGTGATCGTCAACGATATGAGCGAGATAAACATCGACTCTTCGATTGTTCAACAAGAGGTCAGCTTGAACCGCAGCGAAGAGAAGCTGGTTGAAATGAGCAACGGTTGTATTTGCTGCACATTAAGAGAGGACCTGCTGGAAGAAGTCACCAAGCTCGCACAAGATGGGCGGTTTGACTACCTACTCATTGAGTCGACCGGCATCTCGGAACCATTGCCTGTCGCCGAGACGTTCACGTTTGCCGCCGAAAATGGTCAGTCTCTATCAGACGTGGCCAAGCTGGACACAATGGTCACCGTCGTTGATGCGGTCAATTTCCTGAGAGACTATGAAGACGCGCAGGCTTTACGGGATAAAGGGGAATCACTGGGCGAGGAAGACGAACGTAGCGTTTCTGATTTACTGATAGATCAGGTCGAGTTCGCTGACGTTATTCTCATCAGCAAAACAGACCTGGTCAAAAGAGTCGACATTGAGCGTCTGACCGCAATTCTAAAAACGCTCAATACGCACGCCCGAATCATGCCGATAACCCAGGGACATGTGGAACTGGATGCTGTTCTGAACACCGGGTTGTTTGATTTCGAGCGGGCGCAGCAAGCACCGGGTTGGCTAAAGGAAATGCGCGGAGAGCATGTGCCAGAAACGGAAGAATACGGTATTAGCAGCTTCAGTTACCTGGCTCGCCGACCGTTTCACCCACAAAAGTTTTATCAGTTTCTTCATAATACGGAGGGCTATGGCAAGCTCATTCGTTCGAAAGGATACTTCTGGCTGGCTTCGCGACCGGAGTTTGCCGGCCAATGGAGTCAGGCGGGTGGTGTTGCACGTTATGGCTTCGCTGGCATGTTCTGGAAAGCAGTGCCCCAATCGAGCTGGCCAACTGACGCGGAGCATCTCGCATCCATAGAGAAACAATGGGTTGAGCCATTCGGTGACATGCGTCAGGAACTTGTCTTCATTGGCCAAGGGCTTAATACCGAGGAGATCACCCGGGCACTTGACGCTTGTCTGTTAAGCGAAGAAGAGGTGCTTCGTGGGAAAGCGTACTGGCAGACACTGGATGATCCGTTTCCAACGTGGGAGAACGCTTGATGAGGTCTGCTATTACTGAACAATTACTCGTCCCTGGTGCTGTGCAAGGTGATCGCACTCACTATCGGCTTCCCTCATCTGGCAACGCGCCAACAGTCCTTGCCGATATTTATCAGGAAGATATCAACATCGCAATTTGGCAGCGCACGCTCAACGAACAGCTAAAGAACGCCGTGGCCGATTTTCTCGCCGCTAAACCGCAGTTTGAAAGCTCCATGATCGTCTCGCCGCATAACGTTCACGCCGTAGTCGGCGAGGCGAGTAGAGGAACCGTGCCAACAGAGCTTGCCGAGAACGTTGCCGAGCTCGTAGATATGTTTTGCTACCTCTTTGAAATAAAGTGTGCCGGCTTGCGTTTGGCGACACTGAATCGTGCAATGTGTCCACGATTTCACGTCGACCGGGTTCCCTGCCGATTGGTTACCACCTATTGCGGTGTCGCCACCGAGTGGCTGCCGCATCACGCAGTCAATCGTTCAAAGCTCGGTTCCGGAAATAATGGTCAGCCCGATTCGGTTTCTGGTCTGTTTAAGAAAGAGGATGACATTCAGCGACTCACCTGTGGCGACGTTGCTCTTTTCAAAGGCGAACGCTGGGTCGGGAACGAAAATGCCGGACTGGTGCATCGATCGCCCGAAGTGCCGACCGGAGAAAATCGGTTGCTGTTGACGTTGGATATCAGCGATTAGTCCGTTTCGTTGAGGGTTCGAGTTCGCTGAGTAGTTCGAGTCCAATGGATTTGGAGAACGTCTAGCCTCTCTCTGTTGAGCCTGGTTTTCCAGGGCGGGGTCAGAACTGTTATGGATTGATCAAGGGGGGGAATGCCCAAACAGTCACTTGTGCATGTTTTGCTAGTTACGCCTAAGGCGCCTCTGGTGGAGAGGCGAAGCCCAGAATAAACATGATTTTATGAGCTAATTTCTCGATCATTCGCAAAGTGTAAGTTTTCAATATTTTTTGGATAGTTACTGCAGTGTTTTTTATAAATGAATTCTTTGCGAACTTATAGATAAGACATTTTAGTAATGATCTTTTAAATTTAGTTTTCTGATAAGTGGGGTAATTACATAACCTATGAAAAAGGAATCTGAAATAATGCGTGTAAAGAAGCAAATGACAATGGCCATAAATGCAATTGATAAATCATTTATTGCATCAATAAAATTTATAGAGATTACAGCTGTATAAATATGGTTTGGATCAGTAGGTCTTAACGCTAGTAATACTGAAATCAAGCTAACTGACGTGTTTTTTACCAATCTTGTAGGCGGGCATGACAGCCTTCGATTGAGTGGTTTTGTTGTCCACTAAAACGGGGAGATTCAGCGTTCTGTTGACGCTTTTATTAGAGCATGTCGCACGCAATTGAGGACCTCACACCGTAGAGTGCCTATGTGCCTATAAGGTGATCATTTTTTAGCAAGTATTGATCTGGCGCAAATGAGAATCATTGCTATTTTACAGATATGTTATAACATAACGTATGGTTTTAGTTTGGAGGCAGTCTCATGAAGCCAGGTATTCACCCTGAGTATCGCGATGTGTTGTTCCACGACACTACAGCCAATGCCTATTTTGTTATTGGATCCACTTTAAGCACTGAGCGTACCGCCGAATACGAAGGCAAAACTTACCCTTATATGACAATAGAAGTTTCTAGTGCTTCACACCCTTTCTATACAGGTAAGCACCGAGTGGCTCAGAATGAGGGTCAAATTGCCAAATTCAATAAACGCTTTAAAAATAGAGGTAAGAAATAATGCAAGTCCTCAGCTCTTTAAAATCGGCTAAATCGCGGCACTCAGATTGTCAGGTAGTTAAGCGTAGGGGACGTATATATGTCATCTGTAAATCCAATCCACGCTTTAAAGCAGTTCAGGGTAGATCAAGAAAAAGTAAGTGATTTTTACTGCTGGTTTTAATGCTTTCTGGCTTTCCTTTGGTATCAATCAGGATTGTTGGCTAATTGATAAAGGAATTCTGTCAATGGATTTATAAAGTTCTAATTTCATTTTTGGTTTGACGTCTGCTTGAGGGTCGCCGCAGGCGACCCTCAAGCGAAGCGACGAACAGTAAGCTCTTGTCATGTGTGTACTTATAAATTTAGATATAACCTCAGCATGTCTTTGTGCTGGATGCCATTTTCATAGATTGGATCAGGGTAATTATTAATGAAATGGTCTTTAAGTACTGAGTCCACACGAAAACCTAATCTTTGATAAAAAGTCAGCTGGTAGCCGAATGTTCCTGTTCCCAGTTCTATACGTTTAATATCGGTGGATTTTACCTTTTTAATTACATGTTGAAGCAGCGCTGAACCAATGCCTTTAGATTGTAATCTTGGATCAACAGAAATGTTGAATAATTCTATTATATTGTTTTCAATTTTATTTAGAACGCAAGCACCTACGATTTTATTATCTTCATCTTTTGCGATAAAGCACCGTGAATGTGGTAAATAGGATTGTACACTTGATTCTAAAGGGTCGGCTTCAAGCAAGAGGTTCATGGGGATTTCATTTGGTGTAACTTCACAATACTTCATGGTGATGGCTCTTTTGGACTTACGCCAAGCAAATAATGCTTGCTTGTGGGGCGCCGAAGGTGTTGAACCTCCCCCGTTTTAGTGATTGAGTTGTCCACTAAAACGGGGGAGGTTTACGGTCGCATGCACGCACTTGTTACAATACGGATAACTCAGATGCTGAAATTACTTTGAGTTTGAACTTGTTTGATACTTTTTTAAGGTTGTCCGGGAAGAATACTGATCTTGCACCAGCATTTTTGCCGGTATCCTGAGTGCAGAAGTATTCATTTCCGTAGGCATAGTGGGCTGATAATGCATCTCCATCTACCCACTCAGCAATAGAATCGGAAAATTTCTTTTCTAAGTTTTCTGGAAGTTCTCTAATGATTTCTGTGATGGAATAGCCATTAAAACCATATAGTTTTTTGAAGTTGAAATACTGATATGGGCCAGCACCAAGGCTTTCAATGTACGTGCTGCAAGCATCGAGCTTATCTGCATAAGACCAATATTCGTCCATTTCTGACAAATTGATCTTCATTTGTTCTGGAATTTCTGGGCTGCGAACTGTGCCTGTATTTATCATTCTCAGTACTTTGAAACCAAGTGAACAAGCTTCTAAAAGGTATTCTTTAAGCTTAGGGTGCAGGCCTGGATGAGCTTCATTATCAGGACCAAAGCCAATGGTTCCCTTAACACGGTTGTCAATGAAATCTTCGCGAATAATTTCAACTTTTGGTTTGTATGTTTTCCAAAAAGAAAGCCTTTCCCTTTTACGTATCGATTCGAGAGAAACTGCAATTTCACAGATGTATGGCTCAATTTCACCTGCAATTATTCTATTTGTCAGCACCTCAAAATTTGGTTCCTTACGAACTATCTTTTCCCAAACATTTGAATCAAAGGTGACTTTCAGATTACTCATAATTTTCTTGAGTGTTGTAACGCCTCATTATGCGTTGATTGTTACTAAGCTTCACTGCTATATGAGAGATAAAGATCACTCAATTGATCATGAAAACCCCAGCCACATTGAGATGTATTATTCACGATGGCTTTTGTTCGCTCTTGGAATTCATGAAGCAGCCCTTCTTTAGCCATGTATTTCAGTGCACTTTCATACATACTTTCCATGCTGTTATAAAAAGCCTCATCAATATCCCCAAACTCGGTAGTGCAATAAACACCAGACTCAACATATGTGAGCATTATGTCCGCAATTCCCGAGTTAGAACATGATACTTTTTTATAATCAGAAATGGCTTTACGCGCTACAGATGCCCGCATTTTTGGAAATTGAGAGCGCCCACTTGGAATGAACTCGTTTTGTACAATCTGCTTGTACTTTTCAAGAACTGCAGAGTCATCACTGAAAAATGAAGCCTGATAGAATTCTTTTACGTTACTGAATTTCTGATACAAGTGAGCAATTTCTTCAACAAGCTCGTTTTGAGTTTTCTTTCTTAACTCTTTTTTTAACTCTACCAGTGTCGGTTTCTTAGACATTTTCTATTACTCATTCATACAACTTTGAATTTGAATTATATCAGGTAACTCGAACATGCTCGAAACGCATAACGCTAATTTTTGGGGCCGAGCAGCAAAGCTGCGAAGGTCCCGAGCCCCGGAGGGGCGAACAAGAACGAATTGTTAAATGCCTTGCTAGATAAGAACATATTTGCTTTTCTTACCCCGCAGAGAGCTATGGGCTATTTCAACCAATCCTTGCCATGTAGACGTTGTGCACTTATCTAAAAAGTTACCTGTTAATGGTGAAGGCCATGAGTAGCAAGCAGCGGCAATGTAGCATCTGGGAGTAAGGACATTGCCTTCGTTGCTATCTCGATTTTCGACTGAGACAATAATTTGTTTTATATCTTTTTCACTAGGAATAAATTCTGAATACAATATTGCTGCACATATTCCGGATAGTAAAAGATCGTTGTCAGAATTTAGTTTGGTAATTGTATATTCAAGATGATTGTTGGGAATGTCATTCAGCAGACAAATAGAAAACCCTAAGTCACGATATAAAATAGTTGATATGAAGTCATGACTTACTAGTTCTTTTAGGTATGTTAATGCTTTTTCACTACCAGTGACCCCTAAGGCTTTTATTATTTCCGATTGTGTTTGCCATGATTTTGGGTTTTTAATTAGAAGTTTTAGGGAAGAGAGTAGGTCCTCTTCATAGCCATGAAATTTCAGATTAAAAATCTTCGATGCTGCTTTCTTTATCTTAGGTGTTGATTTTGATGCTATTTCTTCTTTTAATTCCATATTTAAGATTCTTGATGCATTTAACAGAGGTTTATACGAACCGAGTTCGCATAACATACTATCTATTTATGATTCGTCTTTTATAAAAAGATCGATATATCAATACGTTAAGCTATCTAGTGGTAAATAGCTCATTTATCAGCCAGTTCGCATTTCACGATTTTTTATCAAGTTCGCATAAAATATTAAAACCCCACGAAAGGGCTATAAAGCTCAATGACTCAACAGGTTAATGACATTACCAAAAACTGCATAGGCGAACTCGCTCGTAGCGGAAAGCCTGTTCAGTGTGAAACGGTGTAACCTAACCGGTCGCCAACGGCGGATGCGTCTGCTACCCCCCCCCAAAAAAAAATACCGGCCACGCTACCGCCCGGAGATGTTGGCAGCCTCATAGGCAACCACAGCCGGGTTCTCGGTAGCTATATGGTTACTGTGTCGTTTATGGCGGGTGATATAATCACATTTTGTGTCGTTCGGCTATGGCACTAATGTCACATTACACGTTCGATAGGACCGTAAAGCCGTTTTCTAATCAGTAAGATGTTTTTCGGGGCTGATCTTGTATTTGTGTTTGTAAGAATGGCTGATGTGATTATTCATGGTTGTTTTTCAGCCGCTCTGGTAGAGTGCGCGTCGATTTTTATTGCTGAGGCATAGTCTCTTGTTTTCCGATTTCTCACTTGACCAGCGTCTGCTGACAGCGCTGGAAGCCGCAGGCTGGGAACAGCCTACCGATGTCCAGACCCGTGCTATCCCGGTCGCCCTGTCAGGCAAGGACCTGATGGTCAGCGCGGAGACGGGCAGCGGCAAGACTGGCGCATTCCTACTGCCCCTGCTCAATCGCCTGCTGACTCCGGCGCCCAATACCGGGACGCGTGCACTGGTGCTGTTGCCGACCCGTGAACTGGCCCGCCAGGTGTTCAAGGAGTGTCAGCTGCTGGCGACAGGAACAGGGCTTAAGGCTGGTTTGATTACCGGCGGGGAAGAGTTCAAATACCAGGCCAGCCTGTTCCGCAAGAATCCGGAGATTATCATTGCCACCCCCGGTCGTCTGGCCGAGCACGTGGATCGCGGCACGCCGGATTTTCGTGATCTTGAAGTCCTTGTGCTGGACGAAGCGGATCGCATGCTCGACATGGGCCTTAGTGAGGATGTGCTCAAAATCACAGGTCAGTGCACCTCCGCCCAACGTCAGACGCTGCTCTTTTCCGCGACCCTGCAACAGTCAGGCGTAAAGCGCATGGCAATGAAAGTGTTGAAGGAGCCGGAAGAGATTCTGCTCAACACAGTAAAAGAGCAGCACGAGAACATCCGTCAGCAAATGATCCTGGTGGATGACCTGGCGTTCAAGGAGAAACTGGTCGTTCGTCTGCTGGAAGTTGAGCCTTTTGAAAAGGCTCTGGTCTTCACCAAGACCCGTGCTCAGGCGACCAAGCTGCAAAACTTCCTGCGTTACCACAAACTGAGAACCGGCGTCCTTCACGGGGAGATGACCCAGGAAGAACGCAAGCAGATGATGGAATGGCTGCATAACGGCCGTATCAATGTACTGGTCGCTACCGACTTGGCGGCCCGTGGTCTGGATGTGCCCGGTATTAACCTGGTGGTTAACTTTGATGTCGCTCGCCGGGGCGATGACCATGTGCACCGGATCGGTCGTACCGGTCGTGCCGGGCAGCAGGGGCTGGCCGTCACTTTCGTCAGTGCGCTGGAATGGAACCTGATGGCCAGTATTGAACGCTATCTCAATATCCGCTTTGAACGACGCTCCATCCCCGGAATGGAAGCCAGCTATAAAGGCCCGAAAAAGGTGAAGGCATCCGGCAAAGCTGCGGGTCGGAAAAAGAAAAAACCGGCAGACAGGAAAGCCGCGGAGAAGGGCAAGCAGCGCCATCGGGACAAGAAGAGCATCGGCAAACGGAAGTCCGGTGAAAAGGTGTCAACAGGTCAGGGGAAGGAAACCGGCTTCGAACCCTTCCGCATCAAGAAGAAGCCGGTAGTGGTAGAGTAGCAATCATTCCTCATGAGGCCATGGACGGTCACATGAGGAATAGACGGCGATCAGTGATATTTTTGATCGGCATTTTACAACTGTTGCAGTAAATATCTGTTGTTATTCGCCCATTTTCGGAGGCTTTCAAACAGATTGGTTTTGAGATGCAAATTCTTATCTGTTGTCGTGATATTTTGCTTTAAAAATCACTATGTATCAGTAGGGTGAAGTAAAAATAGATGATTTATTTTGAGATGCTATGCTGGGCTTGTGAATAACGGCAGGGTTCTTTTTGGCTAAGAAGTCAGATGGCATCAATGTGCTGAGGTAATGCAGTGAAATTCCCTCCCAGATCGAAGACGAGTGATGCATATGCAGAAAAGCTTTACCATCGTCTTCAAAATGCTGGCGTTACTAAGGGGAACAGGAATTCCAAAATGGTAACTGTGATAACGGGTAAGCCAAAGGATCCTGGCGACCTGCGTATCATAGTGGCGACGTCGGGTATAACGTCAGGAAAAAATCTGGATAAATCCTTAAATCGCATGCAGAGTGTCGAATACTCTGTCCACCATTTCAGCGGCGCCAGCAATCTGGCGCTACCGTTTCAGTGTGAAGACTTTCCTATTGATGCCAATCTGCCATATAGCATGCCCGGAGAGCGATTATGTTCGGAGCCCAAAGCGATTGGTGCGGCAATGCATTCAGAGTTTGAAGTCTCCGGAATGACGACCTTCTGGTGGGGGGGGAGGCCCAATCCTTATCCGGACCCGGACAATAATGGAAAGGGTATCTTTGCCCAGCCTTGTCCTGTATGCCAGCAAAATGAAGAATATATTATGCATACACTGAGTAATGAGAAAGTGGGAGGCTTATGCAGGACTACCAGCTGTATTAATGGCGGTGTCATAAATTATTTCAGGTCATCATCATTATTCCTTATTTACGATGAAATACGAAAAACAACCAGGCCTTATTCCATATGATCAACAAACCGTTTTACGTCGCTCTGCGCGCTTATATGGCTTGTTATTGCTAAGCATGAATTCGAAGTTATCCCGGTAATCACGCTACCGGCATGAACCATGGCTTACCGCACCCTCCGGGTATATGAAGTGATCACCGCAATGGTAGGCTTCTTAATAGGCTATACCTGTCAGCAGACAGAAAGGTGGCGGGAAAAGGCAATCAGCGCCATCGGGACAAAAAGAACATCGGTAAGCGGATGTTCGGTGAAAAAGTATCAGCAGGGCAGCCGGGTTTGAACCTTTCCGCATCAAAAAGAAACCGACGACTACAGCGGGCCATGGAAGTCCGTATCGAAATGAGGGACAACCACGTCAGACAATCACCCACAGCTTTACTTCCCAGTGAGCGATGTCAGCGGATGATACAGGTCTGGCCGACGATCCCTGAAGAGGCCCCAGCTGTTACGGGCCTCAGCAATGGCGGCTAGATCCAGCTCTGCATAAATGATGGCTTCTTCGTGCCTGGGGGCTTCTACCAGTATCTCTCCGGTGTGATCGGTAATGAACGAAGAACCATAGAACAGGGTTTCTACGCTGTCATCCAATTCTTTCCCGGTTCTGTTGGCAGCCACTAACGGCACCATATTAGCCGCAGCATGCCCCTGCATAACCCGCTGCCAGTGCTTCATTGAGTCGAGGGTGGGATCCTGCGGCTCCGAGCCGATGGCGGTTGGATAAACAATGATTTCAGCGTCGGCCAGTGCCAGTGAGTGGGCTTGTTCAGGAAACCATTGATCCCAGCAGATACCGGCTCCAATGTTGCCATAGCGGGTTTGCCATACCTTGAAACCTGTATCCCCCGGGCAGAAATAAAATTTTTCACTATAACCGGGGCCGTCCGGAATATGTGATTTTCGGTAGTTGTCCATGACGGTGCCATCGGCATCAATCATCACCAGCGCATTGAAAAAGCACGGACCTGCCTTTTCGAAATAGCTGACAGGAATGACGACCTGGTGTTTGCGTGCCAGTTCGCTCATACAGTGAATCAATTCGCAGTTTGCCCGAGAGGTGGCCAGTTTTAAATATTTGTCGGATTGCGTTTTACAGAAGTAGGGGTGGATATTAACTCCTGTAAAACAACAAGTTGTGCATTGTTTGTAGCCGCTTTAATGACGAAATGGTTTATTTTCTTTAAATTACTCTCAATATCCCAGCTTATATCCAGTTGTATTGAAGTAATGGTTATTTTTGAGCCTGAAGACTTTATGCTTATGTTACTCATAAGGAGATGGCTCCTGTTAGTCATGAATAAATCACGAAATGTAAATGGTGTGATATCCGGCTGGTTGCTTTTTTGAAAGCATATATAGTTGTGTCATTTTCCGTTTGCTGAATTTTTTATTAAACAAGTTAATCGTGATGCCCTGGTTTATCCATAACAAAGTTGTAAAGGGATCAAAACAGAACCATAGATCGATTGCCGCTCGTCGGGCTGTTTGACAGTCGCTAATAGATAAGGTTTTGAATGTCTGAACGGTTTGTTTCTTATCACAGTGTCTGCATGTCATGACACAGTAAGCGCTTATACGGCTTGTTATTGGCGGGACTGAAACGTAATCATGCCGCTAATAACTCTGCTGGTATGAGCCATGGACCACCGCGCCCTCCGCTACTTTGAAACGGTCACCACAACAGGTGGCATTCGCGCTGCCTCTGAACGGTTGTGTGTGGCGCCATCCGCTGTCAGCCGACAGATCAAGCGGCTGGAAGAAACCCTTGGCATTGAGTTGTTGGAACGCAACACCCGGGGAGTAGTGGTCACTGAAGCCGGTCATCGGCTGCTGGATCATATTCGCACCCTGCACCGGGAAGAAAACGGGCTGCTGGCCAGTATTGCAGAATTGAAAAACCTTGAATCCGGGGTGATCCGTATCGCCCTTGGGGGCGGCTACTCAGCCGATCTCATCAGTTCTGCCATTAAACAGTTCTCATTGCAGTATCCCGGTATTCGGTTTGAACTGAAGATTGGCGGCAGCGGTCAGATCGTCAGCCGCATTCATCATGATGAAGCAGACATTGGTCTGGTCTTTAACCCGTCGTTTGACCCGATGATTGAATCCCTTAATGTCTGCTGCCAGCCGCTTTACCTGATTGTCCGGGCGGATGATGTCCGCTTTCCTGCGAATTATCCCGTTACCCTGCAGGATGTCGCCTCGGAACGTTTCGTGATGATGAATCCCGCGTTTGGGGTGCGTCAGCTGTTGATGCAGTGCCAGGCGGATGTGGGAGTAGATCTCCCTGTGCACCTGGAGTGCGATTCGTTTGAAGTGGTCAAACTGTATGTACAGGAAGGGCTGGGTGTCACGGTGTTGCCGCGTTTTTGTGTGATAGGGGAGATTCGTCGCGGGTTGTTGCGTGCGGTTCCCCTGGGGCATGAACTCCTTAACCGGATGAACTCCCATGTGATCGTTCGTAAGGGACGCCACCTGCCGAAGTCAGTCGAAGCCTTCTCGGCCCTGCTGATCCGCGAGATGGCGGCCTGTCATTAAGCTGTTGACGTGTATCAACGGCGCTTCAATTCATACATAAATTAACCACAACAATATTAAGGATAAATACGATGCCGGTTTAATGCGCCGGTTTGATCGGCATCATTGTTCATCTCTCATCTGGTACGTTCGTTTTCACTCCATTTGAAAAATCCAAAACCGGTTGTACGTTTGTGTCAGGTGTTGCTTTTTAGGCAACAGTGCGTTGGTTTTTCTTTCATATCGCCGGACAACCAGCCTGTGATTTCATCGCCACGATTTTTAATTCCCCTGCTGTTCAAGGGGATATTTTCTGTTGATGAATCCGGGAGGCTGTCATGTCTGGAAACGCATCGGGCGGCGTATTATCGACGTCGCTGTTGAAAACCATGGCGGTGGTACTTGTTATCACGCTGGTGTCTGAAGCTATCGGTACCGCGAAGATTGCCGTGGGCAGCGGTACGCTGACCTTATTACCCATGTTGTATGCCGTGCTGATCGGCCTGGTGGTCACGCCAGACCTGCTGGGGCGCCTGATCAAACCCCTGCGTTCGCTGGTAACCCGCAAAGAAGTGGAATGCGCCGGCTCCCTGGTGATGATGGCACTGCTGCCGCTGGGTGTGAAATACGGCACCCTGGTCGGGCCGAACATTGAAGCCATCATCTCCGCCGGTCCTGCGTTGATTCTGCAGGAGCTGGGCAACCTGGCCTGTATCTTCCTTGCCTTGCCGCTGGCATTGGCGTTGGGGATGAAACGTGAAGCTATCGGCGCCTGCTCGTCTATCTGCCGTGAACCGTCCCTCGGTGTTATCGGTGAACGTTATGGTATGAACAGTCCTGAAGGGACTGGCGTGCTGGGCATTTACCTGGTCGGCAGTGTGCTGGGCACCATCTATTTCTCGGTTCTGGGCTCGTTTGCTGCGCAGACCGGTCTGCATCCGTTTGCCCTGGCCATGGGGTCCGGTATCGGTTCCGGTTCCATGATGGCCGCGGCGTCTGCCTCCCTGTCTGCGGCGGTGCCTGAATATGCCAGCCAGATCCTGGCCTATGCCGCCACCAGTAACATGCTGACCGGTCTGACCGGCATGTACGCGCTGATCTTCCTGGCCTTGCCCCTCACCAATACGCTCTATGACCGCCTGGAACCCCTGATGGGTAAAAAAGGTAAAGGCATGCCTGTTCAACAACCTGCGCCGAAAAAAGCGCCTGCTGCCTGAGGATCACGACCATGACATTAACCAAGACATTGGATGAACTGAAACTGGCGATCCTGTGTGTGCTGCTGGTGCTGGCCGGGCAGTGGATCGGCAAGGGAGCGTCCATCATCGCCGCGATTCCGGGTGCCCTGATGATGGTGGCGATCATTATCGCCTCTCTGAAAATCAAGGAGCTGCTGCCCAAGGTGCCGCTGCCGGCCTTTGCCTGGGCAACCCTGATTGCGTTGTTGCTGAGCCTGCCGTCTTCGCCGGTTTCCGGCTGGTTCATGGCCCAGACCGACAAGATTGATTTTCTGGCCACCACCACGCCGCTGCTGGCGTTTGCGGGCCTGAGCGTGGGTAACCAGCTCGACAAGCTGCGTGCCATGAGCTGGAAGATTGTGTTGATTGCCTTGGTCGTGTTTACCGCGGCTTACTTTGGCTCCGCTGCCGTTGCCCACCTGGTGCTGCAACTCACCGGTGTTATCTGAACGATTTTGAACGGAATTAAGGATAGAGTGCGATGAATCTGTTTAATCACCTGCGTGAGTACCTGGACTGGGGCATTGAGCACCGCCGCCACCTGCACCGTTTCCCGGAACTGGGACGTGAAGAACACAAGACGTCTGCCTATTGTCAGGAAGTACTGGCAAACCTGGGCTACGAAATCCGTCCCTCCTTCAGCACCGGTTTTACAGCCGATTTGGTGGTCGGAGAAGGACTGAAAATGGTGGCGTTCCGTGCTGATATGGATGCGTTGCCAGCGAAAGAACGGCTGGAAGAAGACTACTGTTCTCAGAATGAAGGCGTTGCCCACCTGTGTGGTCATGATGTGCATATGGCCATTGCCCTCACTGCAGCACGCTTTATGGCGGAACATAAGGATGAACTGAAATACAACGTTCGGTTCCTGTTCCAGCCCTCTGAAGAGATGTTCGTCGGTGGTGCAAAAGAGATGATTGCGGCGGGTTGTCTGGAAGGCGTGGACGAAGTTTACGGTTTACATAATGACCCGACCATTGAAAGCGGCCGTATCCATATGTGTCGCGGTGCCATGTCGTCCAATGGCGACAGCTTCACCATCCGGATCAAGGGTCGCAGCGCCCATGCCTCCACGCCTCACCTGGGACTGGACGCTATCCGCGAAGCCAGCCGGATGATCACTGAGTTCAACAGCATTGTTGCCAACAACTGCAGCCCGATGCAGCCGGCGCTGATTGCGGTGGGAACCCTGCATGCTGGAGAGGCATCTAACATCATCGCTACCAACGCCGAGATGGCCGGTTCCGTTCGCTCCTTTGATGACGCCACCCAGCAGACCATGCTGCGCCGGATGGAGGAAACCTTTGAGGAATCCCGCCGCCGTGGGTTCGAGGTGTCGATGGAAGTGCAGGGTTACCCGGCCATCATCAACGAAGCACCGGGTTTTGAGCGGATGCTGGAAGCCGCGGGTAACGTCATGGAAGCGGATGCCATCAATGCCAACTGCAAGCCGATGGTGGGTTCCGAAGACTTCTCCTACTTTACCCGTGAACGGCCCGGCGGTTTCTTCTTCCTGGGCAGTGGCAACCGTGCAAAAGGCATCTGCAACCCGTTGCATGCCAACCCTTTCCTGGTTGAAGAAGAGTGCATTGCCTGGGGAGCGGCGATCTTTGCGGCATTGGTAATGTAATAGAATATTAGGTTGGTTCTGTTCTTGTGAAAGCAGGAGGAGCCAACCCTTTAGATTGATAAGTTACGTATCGAAGTGTACCCCTTGCAGAAGTAACATACCTCCTGACGAATCGGATATTTGTACGTCATCAATACGTGCCAGGATTTCATTGATCTGAAATAACTGCTTTTCATCATCGCTATTGGCAATAGACGCCAGAATGCCATCAAGTTCGTGTTTTACGTTTTCATCTTCAACTATTTTTTCAAGTGTTGACTCTGATTTGACACGTTCCATCATGGCTAATAATTTTTGGCTAGGGTTGTTAAATGCAGCTGTTATAAATAAATGATAAAAAAACAGAATGAGTATGGGTTCATTTCCTCTATTGATTGCGTAAAATAAAGCGGTGTTGTTCTCTTCGTTTGGTTGGATTGATAATTTTGATAGTTTTTGTGGGTTTTTGCATTTTGTGAAAACAGTATTGAAAATGTCTTCGCATGATGGCTTGCTGTAATCCATAAAGTGTAAAAAACAGTTGCCTTTCAGGGTTGAGTCCAAAGCATTGTCTGGTATGTCTTCTATTAAAGTTAATAGGTTAAACGTTTCTTCATATTGTTGGGCAGTGTTTGCAGACCATAAAAGTACGGTTAAAAAATTAAATCCGCCGAGTGAAAATAGACTTAGCATCTGTTCTTTTGATGGTTCCGGGCAGTGGCAGTAAATGGCTTTTGCATAGCCATATTTATGCATGCGAATGGCACGAAAAAAAAGATGCTCATTATAAAAAGAGTGGCCTCTTATCTGTGCTTCATTCTCTGTCATGGTATATAGGTCTGGAACCTGATTATCGTGAAGTATTGCCTCAAAATCCGAAAGATTTTCCAGTCCCTCTGAATCGATCATGGCATGCAATGCAGTAAACGCTTTTTGCAGTGCTGTTTCTGCTACGTGTGACACTATAGGGGGGATAGCTTCTAAGTGTGCAACATTGGTCCAGGGATGATTCGGATCAGGTGTACCCCATACATCCGTTCCTAGCAGGTTGGCGCTTCCGACACTTTGGGCACCGTCGGGTTCAACATCCTCTAAGCTCACTCTTCTATAGTGTGAGTGTGCCGGAGCCTGACCATGTGATGGTGGGTGATTTCCCTGTCCCTGAGGATTGGTGGAATCTTGGGAGGTGATTTTTTTCATTTGAACGCGCCTGTTGAGTATCGACTGTTTTTTTAATGATTTATTGGGGGTGAAACAATAACTGATGCGTTAGTTATCCAATGTAATGAGACGATGGTGTGTAGATGCTGTGCCAAATGGTCAAGGAATACTGGTTTCAGTGTTTTTGTCGTTTGGCTCATCAGGGTGCAGGAGAGAGGGGAAAACACGGATACGGTCATGAATCTGGTGAAAATACGTAAGGATTGTTGCGTCAGGCAGGCATATAGTGATTGTGCGTTATCGATTATGCACTTTTCATGAGGTAGTTAGTCTGAAGATTCGCGCATTAATCGCTCAGTTTGACTAACCTGCCGTTTCTCCTGCTGACTGGTTCTGTTTTCCCTATGCCTGATCTCGTTATTAGCGGCCTGAGTCTGCCGCACTTCATCAGTACCCTGTGTTTTGCACTGTTTGCCTGGATGATCATTCGGCGTATCGCTGACCGGCTCGGTCTTTATGAGTGGGTATGGCACCCGGGTCTGTTCAACCTGGCCGTCTACTTTATTCTTGTCATGGGTGTTGCCATCTTCCAGCAATCCACGTTTTAGGTTGTCTTCATGCCGTTTTCGCTGACAGCAAAAAAGCTGTTTTCCGTTCTGGTGACATTGGTTGTTGTTGCCATCGCGGTTTATGCCATCCACTGGTTGTATGTCTATTACACCGAAAGCCCCTGGACGCGTGACGGCCGTATCCGTGCGGATGTCTACCAGGTGGCGCCGGATGTGACGGGTCGTATTGTTGCAATGGCCGTGTCGGATAACCAGAAAGTCAGCAAGGGCGATCTGCTGTTTGCGATTGATCCGGCGTCCTATGAGGTGGCGTTGGCACGGGCAGAAGCCGACGCCAGCAGCGCCAAAGCAGATCTGGCAGAAAAACGCCTGGAAGCTGAACGGCGGCGCAAACTCGGGCCTGAGATGATCAGTAAGGAAGAGCGTGATAAAAGCGAACTGACCCTCAAGGCGGCCGAAGCCCAGTTCCGGGCCGCTGAAGCGGTTGTTAATAAGGCGCGTCTGGATGTGGCGAGAACCCGTATTTATGCCCCCGGCAATGGCTACATCACCAACCGGACGCGGACAGAAGGGGATTTTGCGACAGCCGGTCAGCCGGTGCTGTCATTAGTCGATAGTGACAGCTTTTATGTTTACGGGTATTTCCTCGAAACCAAGTTGCCTCAGGTGCGAATCGGTGCGCCAGCACGCATTACACTGTTGAGTGATGATGACATTCATTTGCAGGGCGAGGTGGTCAGCATTGCCCGGGGAATCACCGATTACAGCACACCTGGAGGGGATAACAGTGTCGGCCTGCTCCAGGTGAATCCCACCTTTGACTGGGTGCGGTTGGCCATGCGGGTGCCGGTCAGGATTCATCTGACGAATATCCCGCCTGGGCTGGTGCTGGCCAGCGGTATGACCTGCACGATTGCGCTTGAGTGAACCATCTTATGGATCTCAAGGGTAAACTGGGCTGGCTGTTGCAGGCACCGGTAGAAAACTGGATACGGGTGCTGCAAATCGTCCTCGGCATGGGCGTGATTGAGTGGCTCAGCTACCGGTTTAACCTGGCCAGCCCCGGTACCGCGCTGGTGGCCTGTATCATCGTGGCCCAGCCATTGGTGGGCATGATCTACGCCAAGGCCGCCAACCGGGTATTGGGGACGCTCTTCGGTTGCCTGTTTTCACTGTTCCTGCTGATGGCGTTTGGTCAGACACCCGTCGTGTTTTTCGCGCTGCTTGTGCTGTGGGTTTGCGTCATGACCTGGTTAGGCAACCGAATCTGGCGGCCACTGGAGTATATGACCCGCCTGTCAGGCTACACGGTGGCAATGGTGGCTGTGGCTGCACAGGCTGTGCCTGATCATGGATTTATTCTGGCGGTCCATCGCATGACGGACACTCTGGTCGGGGTGCTGGTGATGACGGTGGTCAGCACAGTGGTGGTGCCCCTGTCTGCCCGGGAACTGCTGCGCCGAAAAGCCCTGCAGAGTGTGACCGATGTGCTGGCATTGCTGCGTCAGGCCGTGGGCGGGGGAGTGGTCAATGATCTTGCTGCTTACCGTGCGGCACATATGCAATGCATCTGCGGCAGTTTTGAACTGGAGCGGATGCGCGTTGATGCCTCCCTGGAAAACCTTTCCCGTGGGCAGGTTTATCAACATGCCACCGCACTGGTTCAGAACCTGTTGCGCACGGTGTCCCGTCTGCATGTGATGGCGCATCAGATGGCCCATCTTGACCAGTCAACAACGACGATTCCCATCAAGTCAGAATTGATGCTCTCTCTCCAGTATTGTGTCGAGCAACTGGAGGCGCTGGATAACACCTCGCCGGATCAGCTGGTAGCCACGCTGACGCCCTTGTTGACGCGTCAGCTCGAACATTTGGCGCTTCTTGAAACGCAGCTGGGTGATTTGCTGGCGGATACCGATACACCGGATACCGTGCTATGGCGTATTACCTTGACGCTGTATCTGGCCATTGGCAGTCTGGAGTCGTTGCAGAGTTCCTTTCGACACATGCAGCAGCTGCATCGTGAACGACCGGACCTGACCGTAGCGGATGAGAAACCCCGCCTGGCTTTTCATGTATTCCACCGGCTCAGTCTGTTACGGGCATTGCGTCCGGCGGTGGCAATACTCTCGGGGCTTGTGATCTGGTATTGGACTGCCTGGCCCCAGGGAGTCAGTCTTATGATGATGCCGATTGTCATACCGACCCTGTTTGCGGCGCACCCGTTTCCTGCCCAGCTCTTTCGCCAGACCATTGCCGGCATCATCCTTGGCATAGGGCTCGGTTACCTGATGCTCTTTCATGTGATGCCTTTGATTGACGGTTTTCCGCTGTTCTTTCTGGCGCAGGTTCCCGTGATAGTGCTCGCCGGCTTACTCATTTGTCACCGTGCCACACTGGGGCTTGGGATGGTGTTGCTGATTAATTTTTATCTGTCGCTACAACCGGTGAACATGCCGGTTTATCACTTCCCTGCTTTTATTAACCAGGCGCTGGCTACCGTGACCGGTTCGATACTGGGGTGTTTGTCATTGCTGCTGGTATTCCCGGAAAGTCCGCAGCGTATTGTTCGCAGTATCCATCGGCAGATGCTGGAGGAGCTGGCACGGATATGTGAAAACAAAACCGACCTTGATGAACAACGGCGATTTGAATCACGAATGTACGATCGATTAAATCAGGTTCTGCAGTGGATTCAGGCGACACCTCGCGGTTTGAATGACGCCAAGCTCGTGATCCAGGTGCTGTACTTCGGTGAGCTTCTTCACCGTTTCCGTCAGCGACAGCACATGTTGCCGGAAACGCTGCAACGGGATACTAGTCGCTTTCTGATAAACCTTGCGCCGGGCTTCAGGCGGTGGGCGAAAGGGCAGGGTAGCGATGGACTTCCCCGTCAGCTTCGTAGTGCCAGGGAACAGATGCTGGGTTTGCTGGAGGAATTCCGGTGCCTGTATCCGAAGATGACCAGTGCAGACCGTCTCTGTCTGCTTCGAACCACAGCACAGCTGGAATTGATTCCCGGGTTGCTGGAGCGGATGGCCAGCTACAGTGAAAATTGATCATTCAGATAGATAAGACTCATAACTACACAGGGCTGAATATCCTACAGGGTTGAATTCAATCTCCATTCCAGTGACCGACACATGCGTAGTTGCATTAGAGGTTACTTAAAATAATAAGTCGGTCTGAATGACAATTTTATTGTTTGAATCTGGCCGTTCAGTGTCGCCTGCTGCAGAGCCCTATTTATTTAATGCCTGGTGGTATTGATAAAATTTATGGTCATCACAAAAAGGTTGGTTTGATGATCAGGGTACATACGTACAGAATCTGTCGGTTTTCCTTATGACTGTATCGGCATGGAGGCGGTATGTTACCGGCCAACGCATTAAAACTGATTGACAAAACAACGTTCCTGGGGGCGTTAGGCCTGTTGTTATCCGTGGTGATCCCACTGGCGCTCTGGCCTGAACAGGGGGCGCAGTGGATTGCCGGCGCCAAGACCATCATGACCGATCAGTTCGGTTTCCTGTATCTTGCCCTGGGCATGGCTGCCATGTTTTTCATGGTGTACATCGTGTTCAGTGATATTGGCCAGATCAAGCTGGGCGATGCCGATGAGAAACCGGAGTTCGGCACGGCATCCTGGGCTGCGATGCTGTTCTGTGGTGGTATCGGCGCCAGTATCCTGTACTGGGGCACCATTGAATGGGCCTACTACTACCAGAATCCGCCGTTTCAGCTGGAGCCCGGCAGTGAGGAAGCGGTGCGCTGGGCAGCGACCTACGGCATTTTCCACTGGGGGCCCATTGCCTGGGCGATTTACCTGATCCCGGCTCTGCCCATTGCCTATTTTTACTATGTCCGTAAACAGCCGGTGCTGAAAGTCTCCAGTGCCTTGATGCCGGTTATCGGTGAAGTGCGCAGCCATGGCTGGGTGGGCAAGGTCGTTGATATTCTGTTCATCTTTGGTCTGCTGGGCGGTGGCGCGACAACCCTGGGCCTGGCGGCTCCGTTGATTAACGAAGGTGTGAACCATCTGTTTGGTATTCCCAAGACAACGGAAACCCAGATTGCAGTATTGATGGTGTGTACGGCGTTGTTCGCTTATTCCGCCTATGCCGGGCTTGAAAAAGGCATCAAGCTGCTCAGTAATATCAACTTCTGGGGTGCCATTGGCTTGTTGCTGTATATCCTTGTTACTGGTCCCACCATTTTCATGCTGGAAACCGGTCTGGATTCGCTCGGTCGCATGCTGACCAACTTCTTTGCCATGGCGACCTGGGCAGAACCTTTCGGTGGCTACGGTTCCTTTGAAAACACCCATTTTCCGCAGGACTGGACCATTTTCTATTGGGCCTGGTGGCTGGTGTTTGCGCCGAGCATGGGGCTGTTTGTTGCGCGGATTTCCCGTGGTCGAACCATCAAGCAGATGGTGACGGGATCTATTTTCTTTGGTTCCCTGGGCTGTTTCCTGTTCTTTATGGTACTGGGTAACTATGGCCTGTCGCTGCAGCTGTCCGGCGCCGTGGACGTTGTCGCGATCCTGAACAGTGAAGGTGCCACCAAGGCGATATTCTCCGTGTTGGCACAGTTGCCGCTCAGTTCGCTGGTGATTGCTGCCTTTACTCTGCTGTGTCTGATTTTCACCGCGACCACGTTTGACTCCATTTCTTATATTCTGGCGTCCGTGGTTCAGAACAACGTGACTGAAGAACCCATGCGCTGGAACCGGTTGTTCTGGGCGTTTGCACTGTCATTCCTGCCAACCGTATTGCTATTTATGGGCGGTCTGTCGACACTGCAGACAGCAGCCATTGTAGGTGGTCTGCCGTTGCTGGTGATTGCTGTGATGCTGATGATTTCAGCAGTGAAAGCAGCCACCCTGGACCTGGTGCACCAGGAAGGTTACGAAGATCCGGTCATTAACATTGAAGAACTGCCGGATGTGGATCCCTGGTCCAAAGAAGGGATGGCGCTGGCGACCTTTGAACAGCTGAAGGATGAAGCCATTGACGCGGCCGAAGCCGAACGCCTGGCATTGAATGCCATCTGGAAGATGAAGCGCAAGATTCGGGCTGAAGCCCTCTCGCGCGGTAACTCCGGACTGGAGCTGGGAGAGGCGCCGGAAGAGATGGTCATTGAATTGCGTCGTTTGACCGATGAAGCCATGCAAGCCAAAGAGCGTAAGCTGGCGGCGTCAGAAGCCGCTCAGCAGGCACGGATTGCTTTCAATGAGCTGTTCCGGGCAAAGCAGACGGCTGATGCTGAAGTAGCAGTTTCCTGATTTTTTCCTTTGATAGCGTTTAAAACGATCCGGATCGCAGTGTGATCCGGATCGTTATTCTCTTTGATACCCGTCCGATCCCTTCCTGATGCTGACAAGCTGGTTAAAAACCATTCTTATTGCAGAACTAATTAGCAATGTAAGTGACTATTACATGTAGTGTGTAATAAAGAGAATATTTGTTAATCCCTATAGGAAATGAATTTTTCATCGATGGTTTTGAGGGCTTTTATTGCCTGATTAATTTTGACTTTTGATGTTTATGGTGTTGGATGATGAAGCGTGTTAGCGGAAACGCCTCTAGTGCGAGCGGATATGCACATTGTGCTGAATCGGCCGGTGAAAGTAAAAAAGCTCGTCCGTCTACTGAGCTGGGTGGGCAAAGACCCTTACCTGAAAAAACGCTGGTTGAGAGAAATGTATACTTTGTCATGGACACGTTTATTGATGCTCTAGGCAAGCATCCTGCTGATCAATTGAGAATAACTCAATTTGGAGCATTGAAAAATGCTTATCTTCATGACTTATTTACGGGTGTATTGTTTTCATTGTTTCCTGAAGTCAGGGTTGTTCCTCCCGTCAGGAGCACGGTTAAAGCGCGCGGTCCTGCAGGTATGGATAAACGAAACGAACTCTTTATAAGAGATCCGCTGTTGTTGTTCAATTATCAGAGGAAAATAGTGGCGCTCTATAGCAAAATTTATGAGAGTGATATCAAAACGATTATTGACACTGTCAAGGCGACTCCAGGTTGTCCGGAAATAGATTTTGTAGAGCTTGAGTCATCTATGGATGGTGGTAATGTGATCTATTCAGCGGAAAGGAAATTGCTCTTGCATGGAGATAATACTGTTACAAACTATAAAGATGGCGATCCCAGGAGTACAGAGGTGAGTAGAGAACTCAAGGATAAATTGTTTAAGTATGGGGTTAATGTGTTAGGCATTCGGTTGAATAGAAAATCATATTCAAAGACAATAGATGATAAATTTTTTCATTTGGATTTGGTAATGCATATTTTACCAAAAGGCAGATTGCTGATTTTGACTAAAAAATTATTTGATCCCGGTTCTTTTGAATCGTTAAAAAAGGAGTGGGGTGAAAGTCTTATTGACCTTGAATGCCCCCTGACGGATATAGAAAAATTACCTCCAATGAATTTGATATCATTTGTTGATAATGATGGCGTTGTGATTGTGAGTAATAATCTACGTGCAGACTTACTGGATAAACTATCTGCCTTTGGAAAAGTAATCACGGTCAATACATTGGATAGTCGTACCCCAAGGTATGATGAACCCTTAAGTCAGAAAGTGGCTTCGTATTTGAGCAATATTGGCTACAAGGACGTTAACGCCACTACATTGTTACAGGCTTTACCCTGTCGGCCGAGCTATCTGGTCAGGGTCGGTGAGGAATACCAATGCATTGACTATGAAAAATATTATTACGAAGTGATGTCCAGGCTCAGTAATCCTGATCATGCATTAAGTGACTCTGATCGGGAGCTGGATTTCTTTACTGAGGGAGGTCCTCACTGCTTGACACAGAATGTGTCAATCACTGCAGCACCTTAAAGGGAGTGGATGTCTAGCTGTAGAGCCATTCCCTTTCATGTTTATAGTGTTAGTTGGAGAGACATTGTGGAATCTGTAACCCAATCAACCAGTTCTGGAGCCTGTGCTTTCCCGGAAACATCCGTTCCGATGGAAGAGTCGCAAGAAAGCGCGATCAAGATTGGGTATTTTATCAACATTGTTCCAGGTGGCTTCAACAAGTTCATTGAGGCGAACATAGGGAAGGAGTATGGTTTGGAACAGAGTGAGCGTTTTGGAGAATGCGTCAAGAAACTCAAAGTAAAATTATCAGAATATCCTCGTTTTCAGTATTCATCTCAAGAAAAACCACCTACGGAGAGCGATGTTGAGTTGATGGAGCGGCAGCGTTTACGGCTGATGGATCTGCGTTTTTTTCATGAGCCTGGGAAAATATGCCGATGGTTCCCTGTGGTAGCCAAAACAGATGACAAGTTCAGATATGTGCACGATGAATTAAAACTCTGTATTCCTGATCGTGAGATCCGCCACGTATTGATGAACTATGATCAGTGCAAACAGGTCATTGCCCGTTTAAATAGTGTAAGTGAAATTAGGTGTGGTTTGACACCTGATAAACATTATCTTTTACAACAGCCTGGCAAACAGGCTTGTGTAGTAGCCTGTTGTGAAATGATTGCACGTGATCATTCCAAAAGTCTGCCTGAATATCTTCTTACTGGGAAAAATTATATTACAGATATCATGCTTATTTCCGAGTATTTCAAACAATGCAATTTGGTTGCTGAATCATATAATGTTCCTTTGCACCACACAGTTGCTGATTTTGAAGCTGTTCTTGATAGCGTGCGTACTTCCATCATTGTTGAATTTGATGGTGGGCTGGGTTCACATGTCATTATTTTGGATAAAATCAATAAAAACTATGCAACAATCAGGGAGCCATATCATGGTATGAATGTAGAGATATCGTCGGAATATTTTTGCCGTCAGGTTGGTGAGAAATATTTTGCTATTGTGAAACCCTAGTTTTCTTTGATCCTCATAATACATGATGATCCATTAATTCGTGGCTGATCAAGTTTTCAAATACGCCTGTAAGGTAGATGTAATTTTTATTTCTGAAGTTGTTTCATAACAACGACAGTGTACACAATGGCCATTGATAGAAGACAGGTGTTATCTGTTGTCTTGCATGGCATGCTGCCAGTCAAAATGCGTTAGGCAGATGGATATAGTTGCTGCATCTCAATATCCTGTGCGTTGTTTATCTCATCAGCGAGGCTTTTGAACGATACCAATGTTGGATGCTGGGTTGATGGTCTAAGTTTTAGCCTCTGTTGACGTACAAGGCAGCACAATACCGCCGTTCCGGCAACAATACAGATGCCCAGACTGGCGCAGGTGATCGACAGGATTGTAATTAATCGGGCTTGATGATTACTCAACTCAGTGATGTTCTGACTGGGGCGTGATGTCGAGAGACTATCTGTCACTACAGTGCTGCCATTGATCCCGGTCTGTAAGGTAGAGGTACTGGAAGGGGGAATGGTCACGTTAACAGAATGGGTTACCGGCCCAGGCAAAGTTGCATTACTGGTTGCCGGAACAGGTGTCGACCGTGTCGTTGATGGAATGGTTGTCGGTACAGCTGTCGTCCATGTAGTAGAGGCAGGCCTTGTTGTTGATGGAGGTGGGGTTGTCGGCGCCGCTGGCAGTGGATGACAGGTGCCATTGACTGTAACAGGGGGTAAGGTCTCCCTGAGTCCGGGATCAACATCCGTTATCACATGACCTGTTCTTACATGCCTGAAGAGTATCGTTGCCGGCTCCTCAGAGTTGGGACGATAAAGGCCGAACTTGTTGTGCAGCCCTGCGCCGCCACGGTCTGGCGAATCGTTTCTTCCAATATAGGTGATGCTGTGCGTAACCATCTTACGGTTATTCCAGATCTTTACATGACCGGGGGTAACAAGGGAGCCGGAAAAATCGCTGCTCTTGATTTCAAAGGCAAATCTGTTCCAGCCGGTTCTGGAAAGGTCTACACCGATTTCACCAAAATACACGGTACTGACATCACGTTCTCCATGGCAGCATTTTGCCTGATTAAGATCACTGGCGTCTGGTTTGAAGTTCTTGTTACAACGGTTTGTCAGGTCTGTGAATACCGCGTAGTCAGCGCGGACCTGCATGAAAAGATAGGGTTTGCCTCCTGCTATTTTTATGGCCAGGGACTCGGGGGGATATCCTCCCTGTTCGAACTCAGCGCCTATGTTTTTGAGTGCCCGATAAACCCTTGCGTCACTATTTTCCGGTATTAGATAGGTTTTATTTCCGCTGCGGTAGAGTCTGCGATCAGGCATACCATGTAATTGCTGGATAATGACTTTGCTGGTCGTGGTGAATTTTATCTCCATAGCCATTGCAAAGGTGTCACCATTGGGTATGACTGCATCGCAATCATTTTCATAGCTAAAGGCTGCAATTTTAAATGCTGTCTGGGCGGGGGAAAGACGGGGTGCGGTATTTTTGATAAAGCACGACCGAAGTTCTATACGTCCCTTGCAGTCTGACAAGTGTCCCGGTGCTGCGGGAGGACTGACTCTGCCTTCTGTCTTTCTGATGGTGTTATCGCGGTAATCCCTGAGCTTGAACTGGTAGACATCTCCTTTGCTTACGGATGTACGCTCCAGCAGGCGATTTGGCTTATTAATACCGATACGTGTGTACTTACCATTTCGTGCTGTCTCCGAGCGATTGTATCGGTGGCCAAAAGGATTTTTGACGACTGGAACGGGTACCCAGCGAGGAGCAGCCTGACGCTTAGTCCGCTGTCGGCTATTGGTATCATTATCGTGAGTTTCCAGTACATTATCCTGCAATGCTGGCATTGGGAGAGGATCAGGATTATCTTCCGTATCCTCCTCTGTATTCTCGTAGCCGAAATCAAGGTCATCATACTCATCATTAGCAAATGCCAGCAATCCTTCATGAAAACTGGAATGCTTAAACATAGGCAGCGAGTGATCGACAACGTCAAACGGGTTGCTTGTGCTAGTCAACAGGTTCTCGCGGTTGCCTGCTGGCATCGCGGTGGTTCGGTTGGCCAGTAGGCAGGTTGCTGAATAGGCAAGCAGGACGACATTTTTTTCAGATAAAAAGCAGGGTTTCAATGGTGTTTACGCGTCGATAAATGCTGTTGCATAAACCAGTCAGGGTCGTTTTCCAATTATTAAAGCATGTTACATAGTGATGTGTGCTGCAGGTGTCTGTACTCAATTCAATAAGAGGCTGGGCATATTTGCTAATATCCGAAGTCTGCATGTTATTGTCATCCATGATACATAGGTGGTAAAGGGTAGTTCTGAATGATTGACAGCATCTAGGTGTAAAATTCTTGTTGTGAGTTGATTTTGTTGTATTGCATAACGGAATGGTTAATCCCTCTCTCCTTTCAATAATTGTTTATTGCTGTTTTTACCGGCGTGGCCTAATGTCATGGCACTTTTGCGGCGTTATGTAATTAATGAGGGTTAACAGCTATCCATGTTAAGAAAACAATGGCCCCCTCTGGTGATAGCAGGGCTGATGGCTCTATTCTCAGGTTGTGCCACTGAACAACAAACCCGGCGGATTACCCATTACGACAACCCGGTTTCCCGTGCCTGGGAAACCGTTATCATGCCAAATCAGCCGTTGAAACTGCATCGCCATGACTATCCGAGGGCGATTGTGGTGCTTGAAGGGGGCATACTGACGCTGGTTAATGAGCAGTATGAGAAAACCGGGCAGCTGGTGCTGGAGACCGGTAAAACCTATTGGTTGGAGGCCGATCCGCCCGGCGAATTCCATGGTGATATCAACGAAGGCAGGAAACCGGTCAAGGTGGTTGTCGTGGAATTCAGACAATAGCCTGTATAAGAGGGAATGCTAATTTCCCATATGTGGTGACTATTGCCAATACATGAGTTCTTATGGCGCTGGGTGATGATGTAAACAAAGTATTTTCATCTGTCCAGACTGTATATAGACTATGGTACTACTTTGGTTATGGCAGGCATTACCTGTTATGACTGGAGCCGCTATATATAGTGTTACTGATGAGTCTGTCATAAAAACAATAACAGGGGCTCTTTAAAATGCCGTTTTACCTTTCATCAATCCGTCATTTCCATGCAACCAATTCGCTGTTGTATAAGCACATATGTGTTGCTTGTTGTTCGGTATGAACAGGGACAGGCATTCCATCACTGAGACCATTAATAACGATAAAAGGTCCGACGTATGAAAAAAACGATTCGCCACTGGGCGTCGCTGCTGGCACTGACCGCTGTGACGGCAACCGCCCAGGCTGAAAGCCAGGATTCCTGGCTGAAGCAGGGTCTTAAAGACCAGCGCACCCTTACCCTCTGGGAACCTTTGGGCAAGTTCAAGTCGCCCGGTACCCATAACAGTTACAATGCCACCGATTATAAAGGGAGTGATCCTCTTCACCTGTCTGATCCCAACCATTACCTGACGATGACAGCCCAGCTGGAGGCTGGCGTACGGATGCTGGAGATTGATACCTGGTGGTACGGGCCGAGTGGCAATATTAAGTTGTGCCATACCCTCTGTCATGTGCAAGATCAGTACCTGAGTGAAGCCGCCAATGAAATCAACCAGTGGCTTCGTCGGCCTGAAAACCGGAAAGAGGTTCTGGTTCTGTATGTCGAGGATCACGCGGACGGTCGTTATGACCAGATGTACACGGACTTTGGCCAGCTGGTTGATCTGATGCTGCCGGTTCCCTACGAGGGGGCGGCATTCCCGGATCAGCTGACACCAATGGACATCCTGTCACAGGGCAAGCAGATTGTGCTGATCGGGGTTGACGGCGCACCGGCCGGTCATCCGCTCAAGCAGCTGAACCATGGGTTTATCAGCTCCAATCAATCGGTGTTTGATGGCCGTTTCACCGGTTATCCGACCTGTGATTTCGGTGGCACCAGTGCCGAGCAAATGGATCAGCGCCTGACCCGTTTATACGAAGACCAGACCAACCTGGCCACTGGCGTAGGCCTTGGACGTAAGCTGAATGCGGATCAGGCGAAAGCGCTGACCGATTGTGGCTTCGGCCTCTTTGGATACGACAAAATGACCACCAATGATGCCCGTCTCTACAGTAATGTCTGGAGCTGGGGCAATGGTGAGCCCAATGATTACGGCAATGGTGAAGACTGCGCTGTGCAACGTCCGGACGGCCGCTGGAATGACGACAGCTGCGTGAAACAGTATCGTTTCGCCTGCCTGGATGAGCGCAGTGGCGACTGGCGCATCACCAGTGCCACCGGCACGTTTGATGTGGGGCAGCTGAGCTGCCAGACCGAATTCGGCAATTACTTCGCTTTTGGTGTACCGAAAAGCGGTTACCACAACCGTCGCCTGCAGGATGCGGCTAATGGCCAGGCTGTCTGGATCAATTTCAATGACCGCGCCAACGAGGGTCAGTGGCTGCCGGATGGTCGCAGCATGCCGGCACTGCCTGCCCAGGACGCTGCGGCCAGCCAGTTGATTTTCTCCAGCTACGGTGTCTGTCTGGATATCGAGGATCGACGTGCCGAGCCCGGTGTGCCGGTGCATGCCTGGCAGTGTCATGCTGCCGCTTCCCAGTTCTGGTTCTATACCGAAGAACAGGAGATCCGTTCGGCCCTGAATCCTGAATTATGTGTGGATGCTGCCGGTGCAGGTACCAGCAATGGAACTTCGGTCGTGCTGTGGAACTGTAATGGCCAGGATAACCAGAAGTGGGTTCGCGATAACTTTGGTCGCCTGCTGGCGAAGATGGATACCCGCAAGGCGCTGGACATCAAGGATCCTCAGGTGGCGATCCAGGGTAACAATGCCCACCTCTGGGATGCTCAGCAGGATGGCACTCAGCGCTGGACATTCTCCAACCCGCTGATGGATCCCAAGCCCCAGTACCGCAAGCTGAAGTTCAGCAAGTACGGCGCCTGCCTGGATCTTGAAGGCCGCAGTACCTCACCGGGTACCCAGGCCCATGCCTGGAGCTGCCATGGTGCAGATTCCCAGTACTGGTACCAGGATGAACTGGGCCGGATTCATTCCGCCCTGGATCCGAATATGTGTCTGGACGCCAGTGGTGGTAACACCGGCAAAGGTACCAAAATCATTCTGTGGAACTGCCACCTGGGGACTAACCAGCAATGGATTTACGATGATCAGCAGCGCTTTCTGCTAAAGAAAAACACAGGCAGGGCGCTGGATATCAAAAATCCGCTTTACGGTCCCGGCATTAATGGCCATGACGCCCACCTCTGGAGTGCGCAGGGGGATGGCACCCAGCGCTGGGAATGGGTGGATTAACGCTATTTTCCTTGTAAACAGTGGCCGGTTAGTACAACCGGCCACGGGTAAAACCTTTATCGACGTGTTTTCCGTCAGTAAAAGCATTCTAATTTGGAATGCCCCTTGCCCTGAATGGGAGATATAATATCCTGCTTTCAGTATTGAACCGTAAAACAGTTTATTCATTCCATCGTTGGTCAATTCAAACCGTGTTTTGGCTTTGGTAATCAGGGTTTAATGATGAAGCAGTGTTTATTCACGATCGAACAAAACATTATTGTTAAAACACCTGTCCCTAAAAAAGGTATCGTCAGTTCGAATCCCGAACGCACCCTTCGTTTAGCCTCCCATTTTCTGGAAAACGGCTGTGTTGAAATACAATCCTGGGGGATTGGAGTCATAACCGGCAATGTGACACGCGACGGCGTGGGTGAAGATTTCTTCTTTGCCTATGCGCCGATGGGCGCGAGTGGTTCAGCCATGGCGTTCCATGAACTCTTTGCTGCGGGTGCGGAAGAGGTTGTCCGGCTGGGCAGTAACGATGTCTGGGTCACAGAAGACGATATGAATTCTGTGGTTCTGATTTCTGAGGCACGGGGGTTAAGGGGGGTATCCTGGGATCAGGGCATTGATGAACAGGATGTCGATAAACCGCTGTTGCCTGACAGTGACCTGCATCAGCGTTTAATGGAAAGCTGCAAACTAGGCCGCTCTCAATATTCCGAACGCATCTGTTTTAACGTTGATGATTACCATGCCTATTTGTACCCGGAAAGAATGGAAACGTCACAAAGAATTCAGCAACGACTGGCGACGTATAATGCCTGCGCTCCTTACTGTCGGGATATGGAAACCGCCTCGCTATTTTTAAAAGCGAATCAATTTGGCAGAAAAGCGTCCAGTGTTCTCCAGAATGTTGTTAAACAGAAAGATGAATCACCGTACGAAGGCTCGACAGGTGATCACGCAAAAGCGAATGAAAACAGAATCGCTGAAATTGTTATCAATGCGATGCTCTGACCTATCCGTGAAATAGATCTTATCAACCCGTGCTACAAAGCAATCTGCAGAATGATTACCGCGATTGCGACTCTCTCTGTGATGTTGAGATGACACATCAAGTGTCATCTATGCAACATGCCTCGTCTTTTACCCACATACAGGAGGAAAGGGACTGCATATGGCGTATGAAGCAGGGTTGTTGTGGAAATACCTGTTCGATGTGGTGGTGCTATCGGGTAACATGCCGGCATCATTCACAGGCGTGAGGCTCCATGACAAGACAGAGGGCGGCAGCCCCTTGCCGTTCCGACAAAGGCAATAGTTGGCGGGCGGTAGCGTATTTTTTATTTAGCTTCGTTGAGGGAAAGGGGCAGCGGCACCTCTCAAGTGCCGCTGCCAAACCTTTTGCTACTGACATTGTTTGAGTCAACAGGCTACACATGCAGGTGCTCGTTGTGTTTTTAAACGAATCAATATGCGCAAAAAATGGGTGGCTGATTCATTGGCTGATTCATTGGCTGATTAGGCTTTTTAATATTTAAAATTACACATGAATAATGAGATCGCTTATTTATGTGAGAGACTTGGAAGTGAACGTTTAGTGTTATATGTCATGATGAACTCAAAGAAAATACATCGGCTTGCAGGCATTATTATGCTGATACCCTTGTTTCTGTGGGCGCTGACCGGTGTTGTCTTTTTGATTAAGCCTGGTTACCAAACAGCGTTTGAAAAACTGCCTGTCAAGCACTACGCAATTGATAAACCGATGACGATAACCCCTGAGCCCCTTTGGCAGGAAATATCCATAAAGCGAAGTGTTCTGGGATATCATCTGATGGTTCAACAGGATGGGCGCTGGCAACAGCTTGATCTGGAAACGTTCGAGGAAAGACCTCTTCCCTCAACGCAGTCGCTGGAGAGGTTAGTGAATGATGCTATCTCTGTAAATCCAGAACGTTATGGAAGCATTGTTACAGTGGAAGGTGACAGGGTATTCACAGACACCGGTGTCGAGATATCGGTGGATTGGCCACGATTAGCGCTTCAGCAAACCGGAACCGATACACGTGTTATCCGCACTCTCTATAAAATACATTACCTGCAGTGGTTAGGAGATTCGTGGCTCAATAAGGTACTCGGTGTTCTGGGTCTTGTCGTCCTTTTCGTGGTTACCCTGTTTGGGCTTTTAGCGTATGTTAATGGGAATAAGTATAGAAACATTAAATAGCCATTAATCCTCGTTCTGTGAATGAAAATTGTAATGTCTATTCAATTTAGTTCCGTTCATTTTAATCGAGATTAAATGCTAAAGAGCCAGTTTTAATTGTTCTTGTCAAAAATAATGATTTTTAGTATTTTTCAGGCTATAAAAATATCTCTGGCTAATTGGATACTGTTTTTAGATCTGACCAAGCTGTTATTTGATTACTGAACATTAGCATCTTTAATGTTTCATGCCGATGACGGTTAGGGAACCTGCGAGCAAGTGACGTTAAAGAAACACAGTGAATGAAAAGTCATTAATTCACTATTATCCAGCCTGAAAATTACTCAGTTTCTTACCATTGAAGCCGGTTGTCCGGCTTTCGGATACATTAACCCTGTGCCCGGATCATTTGGTCCAGTCTAACCATGTTTGCCAGAGCGAATAACATCGCCAGTTTGCCATCATTTTTCCGAAGTCCCCGATAACGGGCTTTGATAAATCCAAACTGGCATTTGATGATTCTGAAGGGATGTTCCACCTTGGCTCGAATGCTGGCTTTCAGGTATTCCGTTTTCAAAATGACTTTATTGATTCGAGGGTGTTTCCTGAGTCTCTTTAACTTGCCTGGTTGTTCGGCTATATGCCACTGTACAGCGTCTGTATTGAGCGCTTTTCGCTTCTCGGCTCCTCTGTAGCCGGCATCGGCAAAGACAAACTGTTCATCACCGTGCAACAGGTTACTGGCTTGATTAAGGTCATGTTCATTGGCGGCTGTTGTCGCCAGACTATGAGTCAAACCTGTACGGGCATCGACACCAATATGCGCCTTCATTCCGAAATACCACTGGTTACCCTTTCTGGTCTGGTGCATTTGGGGATCTCGCTGCCCCGTCTGATTCTTTGTGGATGTCGGAGCTTCGATGATCGTGGCATCGACCAGAGAGCCTTCTTTCAAAACGATACCAGACTCTGTCAGCCATTGGTTTACGTCCGTGAAAATAGCCCGAGCCAGATTGTGAGCCTCCAGCAGGTGTCGAAAGTTCATAATGGTTGTGCGATCAGGAATTGCTTTATCCAGAGATAATCCGGCAAATAATCGCATGGACGCAATTTCATAAAGGGCATCTTCCATGGCCGGATCACTGAGGCTGTACCATTGCTGAAGGCAGTGTATCCGGAGCATGGTGGATAACGGGTACGGTCTACGCCCATTACCGGGTTTGGGGTAATGAGGTTCAATAATTGTCTCAAGACGATGCCAGGGAATCAGTTTATCCATACGGGCAAGGAATATTTCTTTGCGGGTCTGGCGACGCTTTTGAGTGAATTCAGCGTCAGAAAAGCTGAGCTGTTGGTCCATGACTGATCTCCGGCAAAGGCTGAGTGGAGATTAGCTTATTATTGGGGACTTAATCGCAGGTTCCTTAGGCCAGTCCGGAGAAAAACGAGATGTCTGCCAGTACGTCTATTCCTTATTTTTCTGAAGAACAACTCGCCGGCTTGGGGCTTACAACGCATGAGGTGATCAACAGTATTGAGATGTTGATTATTAATGGTGACAAGCAAAAAGCCTGGAGCGCACCCAAGGCTGTTATCCAGCCAGGTGATGGACGCTATATGATGGCAGCCCTGGCTGCTGCAGATGATCCTCCGGTATTGGCCGTAAAGACGGTGGTTCTCAATCCCTGTAACCCTGAACAGGGTTTGCCACTGATCAATGGGCTTGTCACGCTGCTGGATAGCCATTCCGGCCTGCCGATTGCGATCCTGGATGGCAACTGGATAACGGCTGTCCGCACCGCAGGATTAAGTGCAATCGCGGCCAGCCATATGGCAAAGAAAGATGCGTCGGTTATCGCTTTTATCGGTTGTGGTGTGCAGGCTAATAGCCATTTGCAGGCTTTCTCAACACTTTTCCCGCTCGAGAAGGTGCTCCTGTTTGGAAGAGGGCCTGCGAACATTGAACGTCTTGGTGCCAGGGCCGCTGAATTATCCTTGCCTGCGCGGGTCTGTAATACGCCAGAAGAGGCAGTAACGGGGGCCGATATTGTCATCAGTTCGGTGACGCATACCGGGAACGTGGGCCCTTTTCTTGATGCTGACTGGCTAAAGCCGGGAGCCTTTGCAGCGATTACGGATCTGGCAGCTCCCTGGGTTAAAGAGAGTTTTTCAGCGCTTGATCAGGTCGTTATTGACGATCTGGCGCAGGAGGCCGCTATGTCTAATAAACTGATGCCACCTGATTATGTGACAGGCGATTTGTCCCAGCTGGTTCTGGGAAAACACAAAGGCCGTAACCGGGACAGTGATCGGAATGCATTTGTTTTTAGGGGCCATGCGATGGGCGATTTGGCTCTGTCGGTACTGGTTTATCAGCGAGCACTGATGCGGTCAGACTGATTGTGACAATATCGTTAATCCATCAATCTCCTGCATTGAAGTAACGACTGGTTTTAGGCAGAGTACGGTGTAGGCGATCTTGAAAAAGTGCTTGGCACACAGTCTGGTTAACAGCCGGCGTGATTTGCTGATTGTCTTGGCAATACTGAGAAAACGCTTTCTACTATTTGTTTCTACCCTTTTTGCAAGTTCAAGCTATTCAATCGAGTTATGACTAAATTACCCAGAAAGAACAAGCATTGGATGAAAGAAATCTCTGATGCCATCAGTGAATCCATCAAGCTGGCTGAGGCTGAGTCCGGTGAATTGACTGTGGGAGCAAAAGAAAATCTGTTCAAATATGCCGCCATGTTTGCCGCTAAGAACCGGGCCGTGCAATCGAGAGAGGGTCGGGTGGCGATGAGCCGTTACGCGGCACAGGCTAGGGCGCGGGATTTCCAGCTCTCTCCAGAAGATGTGAACAACTATGACATCAATTTTATGCTGGCCTACCTGGATGCCCACCGGAGTCTGGATCTTATTTCCGAGAAAAAACTCGATGATATCATGATGTTCATGACAGAAGAGTTTGAGCCTCTTATCCAGAATACATAAACGGGCAAAATATCGATTTGTAGGAGGTGAATAGGCCTATGGCTAATGGTTGCTGGGCATCCCGAAGTGTCGGGCGTGTAAGACGATAAGTGAATCATTTCACGCCAGGTCTGTTGTATCATGGCATCGATGGGCGTTCCGTTCGCCAGCTTGAAAGTGACATGACAATAATGCCGAAATTATCCGCCAGCCAGATCCGCGATATCGTCTTCAACTTCGTTCCGCAATCGATTCAAGAGAATATTTTCATCAAATCCCTCCTGGCCGGCGCCACGGCGATCGGGATCTTGCTGTCCGTTCCGGCCTTTGCCCCGGTCGGAACGGTTGGGGCGACGGGATGGATCATCGTCTATGCCGTGACGGGTGGTACTTTCTCCATTGAGGCTATTTCCCGAGCCTGGAATGCCTGGAAAAACAAAACGGAAAAAGAGCGTCAGGCCGCCGATGAAAAACTTTTCAAACTGAAAGCAGCCCTCGACGATGGCGTGCTTACCGAAGCAGAATACAAGGAACGGGCCCGGGCACTGCTGGACCAAATCATGAAATAACGCGTTGAGCCAACTGTGGCTCGACATATGGGTTGTAACAGGACGCTGTGTGAAAGATTCAATCATTCTGAAAGGTGTTTATCGTGGCAGGGTAGCCCAACGCTACGGATTTGAAACGGCCATTGATAAAGTGTCGGTTGACGAGAACCTGTACCTTTCATGGGAAGGGCTGGATGGCGATGCCTGTGCCGACCGTCGCCATCACGGTGGAAGAGAGCGGGCGTTGCACCAATATCCATTCGAACACTATGCCTACTGGCAACAGAAATATGGTCCTGAGCATCAGTGGATAGCACCGGGTATGGGAGAAAACCTGAGTACGGAAGGGATGCTGGAAGAGAATGTCTGTCTGGGTGACCGTTATCGTTGGGGGGAGGCCATTATTGAGGTCAGTCAACCCCGATCACCCTGCTATAAACTCAACCAACGCTGGGGAATTGACCGTTTTTCCGTGGAAATGCAGGCGTTTAGTCGCTGCGGATGGTTGTACCGTGTCATCCAGCCGGGCAGGGTGAGTATGCAGGATGCGCTGATGCTGGTAGAGCGGGAAGGTAACGCCCTGTCAATTCTGCAAGTGTGCGAATGGTTTTTTTGTGATCCTCTCAATGAAGCAGCGCTACACAGGTTGAGGCAGCAAACCAGGTTATCGGATAGTTGGATGAGCAAGGTTGTACAGCGGCTGGAAACCCAGACCGTGGAAAACTGGAATTTCAGATTGTTTGGGTGAAGATAATAGTTTTGAGAGCATATGGTTTTCAGTGGATCTTGTTTTTCATCAGATACCTTGTGTTTGCCCAACAACGTCACCACGTCATACGTAACAGCTGACAAGCAGAGATAAAACACAACGATATGCTCTCACTTGTTATCTACTTCATACTGCTTCTTTAAAGTATTGATAACGGGGTAGATCGTCTACTTCTCGCATCGGCGGTAGGCGAATACCTGATTACCTGTGCCATACAGCTTTCCTGGTGACGTCTAATAGCTGGTTTTTGCCAGTTTGCCCGACGTGTTTGTTATTACTTCTTTAATGATATTCAGCAATGATGATCCTTATTTATGTCATTGTCTGATATGTCTTAGGGAGAAAAACATTGCCGGATACCAATAGCGTCAACCCACATCATTTTAGAAGTGAATTGAACCTTCGAATTGAGCGTGGAGAGATTTGTCGACGTTCTACGATGAGTTCTTTGCGGGAGTGTCATCGGTATAGGGTCAATCAATACCATGTTTTGCAAAGGGTTAATCAGAGTAATGCGATGGCGGCATGGGCTCTGCAAGAGCATCATGATGTGCATGGAAATGTTATCACTCAGCGGCCTATTGGCTATCGCTGTGTTGAGATTCCCCAAAACCGTTGCGACTGGGAATATGTAATATTAAAGGAAACGCGGCAATGGCAACGTCACCTGTTTGGTGAGGCGCATATTCGAATCAGAGATGCATTACGTAAACGATTGGATGAGAGTACAGTTGAAGATGACTGGATTGTCAGATGGCTGAGTCGTTATCCCACTGAAGAAGTCAATATCAATCTGCAAATATTGGAAAACACAAGTGGGCAAGGTCTGGAGGCAATCTTTCTTTTACCATTTCTGGCTTACACCGAGCAGAGAAGCCTTGTGCTTACGATGCTGAAGAGAAATGCTGAAACGAATGAGTTTGTGGTGGTTTCATCGGTAGCTGTCAGTCCCGGTGAAAATCAGATCACCACACTGCATCCCGGCATGTTTAATGGTCATGCCTTATTGGACCTCTTTAACAATCCCATCATGATTGGTTGTCTGATAGACGAGGGGGAGCGCTATGTACAATTACAGCCAGTCAATGAGGAGGGTGAAGAGCCGCAGGATTGTGCTATCTGCCAAGGGGAATTCCATACGAATGAACCATTGGTTGCACTCTTTTGTGAGCACCAGTTCCATCATAACCCCTGTCTGGCAAGATGGTACAGGCAGTGCCACTCACAAGGGGATAATCGACTGAATCCGCTTGTGGTATTGTGCCCCCTATGTCGCCAGTCATCTTACTATATGCCGTGTTTGCAGCCCGGTGTTACAGATGTGTATTCCTCGTCACTGGAGAGCCTGTCTCATCATACTCAACACTGCGAATCCTGTTTAAGGGAATATGGTACGCCATTGAGTCAGGCATTAGCGCACCATGACTCTGATGAACAACAGAATCATGACAATGTAGAGCCCCTTGCTCAAGCGGAAGTTGTTGTTGAGCGTTACCGCACAGAATTGATGATCAGGTTGCAGCCTGCTAGCGCACCGCAGAATGGGATGCTGAGAGCAGCACAAGAAGACAATCCTGTACTGGCTGAACAACAGGATAACGGGGCAACAGCCGAAGTGGTTGTCAGTGATCGATGGCATAATAGGATATTTCGTAGACCGCGGTTTTCAATCACCCATGAGCGTCATCATACAAGGGATCTTGTTTATCGCCGCGGTTCTCGAGTACGTGTAGAAGCAACTGATACTATACATCGTGTTCAGTCTGAAATCAGGCAGGGTGGGCGACGAGAGCCGGATGTAATGGAAGGCAGTGAGAGCTTGACTGTACATCAAAGGGTAACGCAAAATTTCGATCCAAATGGTAACCCGAATCAATAATGTGTGAGGTTCCCGACTTCGGCTGACAGTCAAAACTAATGTGTCATTTTCCCGTTTAAACTCATGACACTGGTTTTTTCTTGGGTTAGGTGTAGAGGTCGAGGTACGTAGTTCCTTCTGGCCAAAGTATCACGGCCAGATCTGCCGTTATCTACTTTTTTCAAGTTTGTTACGTTCAGACTGACGGAGCTACGGACGACTTCTTAAATTCTTTTTCCATTCTGTTTGGAATTGATCTTGATCATCTTCTGATGAAGAAGACGATGACGAGGATAAACTGCGATTGTATGGTCTGCCGGGTTCTTGAGCTTCTAATTCCTCTACACATTTAGCATTTAAAAACTTTATAAACTCTTTATCACCTTGTAAAGAATCCGGCTGTTTAAACATAGCCTGGTTGACTCTGACACCCTCGTAGATATGTTCTGACGGACTATCCGTTGCTCTATCAATAGTACCGTCTTGATTGATTTTTATCGCATAGAGTACATCCTCGGGATCAACAATGGTCAAGACATTTTCCTGGGCATCCTCACTAAGCGTACTGACACCTGAATCCAAATGTTGCGAAACCGGCGCATAGGTTCTTGCTCGGGTTGCATACACATAATATTCATCAGGAAGTTTTGCGCCTTTTGGTAAGAAGGTCAGTGCTGCACTATGCACTAAATGGGCGGAGTGAGAAACAACACCTCCTGTCCATCCTGCTTTAGACTCATTTTCAGTTGAATCCACAATGAATGGCTCGTTAAAAAGTCCTTCCTGAAACAGAAAATGTTGGGTTAAGAGTTGAGGGCAAAAGCCATTTTTAAAACAGAATTCAGGTGTGCCATAATCGTTATTTGGTATTACAGCCCTGAACTGAACAATTTTTCTGCCTGTTTCAAATTTTGTTCCATATTTTTCTTGTAATGACATGGTGATATAGATATTTCTGGCCATTCTGAATTCGGGGTCATTAGATGTTAGTTCGTTTGAAATGCTGTTGATTGCATTAATTGTTTGACTGTAATGTTCATAGGCATGTTGGTGCTCTTCGTCTGTTATATATGTAAATGGTTCACTCCGTGCCTTTTTGTTATATTCTTTTTTCGCTGCTCTACAGTCTTCTATATACTCGTTGGCTAACTTGAATGTGCTGTCTCCAATTTCGTCCTTTATTAACCGACATAAGGCGTCTTCCATTTTTTTCTTTTGTGCTTTGAAATCGCTGTTTTGTGTTGTTAGCCATTGTTTAGTGAGTGTTTCTATTGTTTTTTTTTGTGTTGTTCTTTGATTCTATGGTTCTTTCCCTGATAGGGGTTGATTCTCTGCTGGGATCGGATTCGATTTGAGTTGTCTTTTCAGTATCGCTTGCAGAAACAGGAAATCGCTTGAATAAACCGGTTTTTATTTTTTGAGTGCTGGTTTTAAATCTATCTTTTATCGTGCTACCAAGCCCTTCCAGTTTCATTTGCTCTTCTTCCTGTTTTTATTAAGCGATAAGTTGGTGTTTGTTTTTGGCGTTTATTAACAGCTAATCGGCAGGAGTTTATTTTTTTAAACGAATTTCGTGTTATAGAGCTTATGGAAAATGTTATTTATTGACGATAAATTGACAGCTATTTTCTAACGGGCTATCTAGTGTATCAATAAGTGAAATATTCACATTTAGATAAATTTGAACGGCGTTAGGTGGAGGAGTTACCCACGAATTGTGGACACCTATTGCTGTTTAGGAGTAAGAAAGCAATTAATCGGTAAGTCAGCATAGCTGTGGTGGTTAGGTTAGGTAACTTCTATTTGTGAATGAACTTTCTTTTAAATATGGGGTCTTAATATCAAATTCTGTTAACTGTAAAGGTTTTGCTAGTCCATGGCCACATACACTCACCCCGTTATTTCCTATGATCAACAGGCAAAAAACATCACTGATCGTTGGTTTTACCATTATCGGCAGTATGATCGTCCTATTGACAGCTCTAAATCCAATACACCAGTGTTACCCGCTTCTTATTGGGGGATGCGCAGTGTTAATCATAATCATCCTGAAGTGAGTAATGGATGGCTTGGGGAGAAAAGATGGCGAGAGTGGGCATCTGATAAATCGCAAAAAACGTATCAGGATCGTTCTGTCAATATATTTCTATCTGCTAACTCGCATGTGGCCACTGATCAGGATGTTATAACTGCTCAAAAACCGAATAGACATTATGGACAGGACTCCCTCAATCAATCTTTGTGGGAACACTGTGTAGCTGAAGACCGTCATCATATAGACTGTCTCCGGAGAGTATTGGATGATCAAGTGTCTGGCGGTATGGCTGTAGATGTTGATACAAAGACAGGGCTGTTAATTTCCGCGTTAGAGAACAGTAGGCATGAGAGTGCGGAAGTGATCATTAATAATATGAATGATGACGTGGAATATGAATATGCCGTTGATGGAAAGGGACGAAGGAAGCGTATAGCAACAATCTATATTTGCTGGAACACGGATGCTTTTGGCAACAGGACGCAATATAAGTATCGTGTTGCCGGCTGATTACCACCAATGCTAACGATCTGTTCGTAAACTTGCCAATGAACAGATCGTAATTCAAGCAGCAACAAAGAGCTATAGGGAAAGTGCTTCTTCTTTCTCCGTTTTCCGTGGCAGGGGGCTGTTTTTGTTTTCAGCCCAACTATAGTACTCAGGTTTTATTTTACGGGTTTCCCACCGATACCGGAACGTCGTTCCTGGCCATAAAGTAAAGTTCTTACCATCCGCCCGCTTGTACCAACTCTGGCAACCGGTTTGCCAAACGGTGCCAACAAGCTTCTTTTGCAGTCCAGCATTAAAGTCCCGCTGAATATCGGCCCGGATATCCATATGCCCCATACCTTTAGCTTTCAGGTGCGTAATGGCATCAACGATGTAGCGGCTCTGGGATTCAATCATGAAAATCATGGAGTTATGGCCCAGCCCGGTATTGGGGCCAACCATCTGGAACAGGTTGGGGAATCCGGACACACTCATGCCCAGATAGGCTTCTGCGCCGTCTTTCCAGGTATCCAGCAGAGGCTGACCATTCAGGCCGGTGATTGGAAAGTGCTTCATGTACTGGCAGGGGTCGGCCACAAATCCAGTGCCCAGGATGATGGCATCAACTGGACGTTCCTCGCCATCGGCCGTGACAATGCTGTTCTTACTAATGGCCTGGATACCGTCAGTCACCAGTTCCACATTCTCCCGGTTGAAGGCAGGGTAATACTGGTTGGAAATAAGAATACGCTTACAGCCAATGGTGTAGTCTGGTGTCAGTTTCTGGCGGGTGACTGGATCCTTGACCTTGAAACGCAGATGCAGGCGAGCCAACCCTTCCATCAGTTTGGCGATGCGCGGGTTCAGCATAAGGGTGACGCGTGATTCGTTGATCCAGTACAGCATTGACCGGTACGCCTTGCGCAGAACTGGCACCTTGCGGAATAGCACTTTTTCCAGGCGGGTATAAGCCCGTTCATTTCGGGGCATTACCCAAGCCGGGGTTCGCTGGAACACATGCAGTTTTGCGGCTTTTCTCGCCACTTCCGGCACATACTGGATGGCGCTGCCACCGGTGCCGATGGAGGCGACGGTCTTGCCTGTCAGGTCATAGTCATGATTCCACTGTGATGAATGGAAGACTTCGCCGATAAAACTCTCCAGTCCGGGGATGGACGGAATTGCTGGCACGTGAAGAGGACCTGTCCCCAGTATGAGGCAGCGGGCATGAATCGGTTCGCCATCCGCCGTTGAAATAATCCAGCGGCCGTCCAGTTCATTGAACTGTGCACCGGTTACGGTTGTATTGAATTGAATATGATTCTTCAGTCCGTAACGTGCAGCACAATCAAGGATATAGTTCTGAATTTCTTCCCAACCGGAGAATACGTGACTCCAATCTGGTTTACCGGCAAAAGAATAGGAGTAGAGGTGGCTCTGCACATCACAGGCGGCGCCGGGATAGGTGTTCTCCCGCCAGGTGCCGCCCACTTCGGACGCTTTTTCCAAGATACGAATATTATGGATGCCGGCCTCTTTCAGCTTGATGGCCATGCAGAGACCGGAGAAGCCGCTGCCGACAATTGCGACATCCAGCAGGGGAGTGTCCTGAGCTGACATAGTGGTGCGCCTCTTGTTCTTATTGTGATGAGCAGCAACGGCCAATACTAAAACGGAACGATGGTTTCGTGAAGGGGCGGTGCGGAAATGACAATGAGGGCAGCAGTTGCTGACTGCCAGGCGGTGGTTTCGTGTTACAGTTGCCGCACGATATCCCGGAGGAACCCATGGCGCTGAACCCGACACTGTGCCGTCACCTGGCCCTGGCCTGGCTGATCGACACGATGGAACACCCCAACGTACCCAATTTGCAGGCTCGCACGGGCTGGCCCCGCCGTACACTGCAGGATGCGATCAAGCGCCTGCCGGCCTGGGGGGTCACGGTCGAGTATGTACAGGATTACCATGCCAGTGACTCCGGCTTCAAAGGCCAGCAGCATAATGCCGGCTACTACGTTCTACGGGACTGGGGGATGTACCGGCGGGATTGGGTAAAGAAACATCTGGCAGATGTGTTTGCCAGTGTCGAGTTGAGCGTTAATTAATTCTGCTATTTTGGGTTCTTTACCCGATTTTTTGCAGCCCTCGTTCGAGTTCCAGGTAAATAAGTATGGGCTATCTCCATCTGTTGCAGAAAATGGGTTACTGCCGATGTAAGGAGTATTGGATAGCACTCAACAGCAAGGATGCTGAGGATGGACAAAGGCCCTATCTCTGGTAACCGAAATGCCGGGCAAATTCAGGGTGCCAGAACCGACGAGTCAGGAACGTCCTCTGATATAAGCCCAACCCAGCCGGCTGCTACGTCACGAATAAAGCGGTGGAGAGTCAGGTTGGCCAGTCCACTCCATTCCTTGTGGTCATCAGTGAGAACGCATTTCTCACACCTCACGCCGGTAAAGAACCGAAAGCTACAGTCTGTAGAACCCGCTAGTCCGTCTGGACAACCGGGGATTCCAATAAGCGACGATGCCTGGAAACAACGTCACTATGGGCTGAAACTGGCCACGGTCTGGCAGGCGCTTCAGGCACAGCCGACATTTGAACAATGGCGAGACATGATTGAGGGCGGGCAGGAAGGCCGAGATCAGCGTCTTGTACAGTGCCTGCGGCGGGTGTTTGTCGAGCTGAGTGACGAAAGTATTGCGGGAATATCGCCGGGCGCTTCGCCCAGAGCGCGTTATAAAGGTGCTATTACCGCTTTTCGCCGGGCAGACGCGATACTGCTGAAGGGGAATAGCTCTAACCTTTTCCGGCATAATGCCAGGGTTTTCCTCCATAGTGTTTCCCGCGCGCTGTTTGGTACTGAGATGAACAGTCCTTTTCATTCAGATTTGGTACAGGCTATCAGGCAGAAGGCAGCCTCTGGTTCGGGAGAAGATTTGCCGCCACCGCTCGCCAGCACTCAGGGGCGTGATCTGGCTGCACGTCTGGCGCATACACAGCAGTTGATCCATAGTCAGCGCTCGGCGTTAGAAACCCCTGCAGGGAAAGGTGAGCATCTAAGTAATATGATAGGTAGCCTGGCGGCGGGTGAGGCGGGAATCCATTATGACCCGTATCGGCAGGGCAATATACCGGATATTTTGTTCAGTCCTCGCATACACGGAAAAATTGTCGACTGCATCCGCATGGGTACACCGACCCGGCAGGAAACGCCTTTTGGTGCCAGTGTCACCCCGGAATTCCGTTGCTTTCTCGAGAGCCGGGGAAGCAGTGAGCATCACCTGTATCTCAACCGTCAGCGACGTACCGGTATTGAAGGCAACAGAAGTCATGCCCTGGAGAAACTTCAGGATCATACGGGGCTACAAGGCAAAGTCACGGCAGTCACCTTGCCGGCGGACGGTGATTTCTATAACCAGCGACAGTCTTTTTCTAAAGACTGTACGTTGCAGGCATTACAGGCGCAGATGGCCAATCTCATGGTAGATAATCAGCAAGGCTTTTTCTTTCCCGCGGTTTTACGGCAACGGCTATCGGGCAATGGCGATGATTTCAGCACATTCCTGTCACGCAGCCTGAATGCATCGGCTCAGGAGCTGGAAATCCGTCAGGATGCTGTGCTCGACAGAAAACAACGACGGGCTTTTATCTTCCATTTCCTCAACAAAACCCTGGTGGAATCACTCATTCAGACCGTAGATGCAACTACGTACAACCATACCTGCAAGGATGATATCGACCGTGGTGGCGTGGCGAATGCCTACCTGTTTGCTGTGAAAAACAGGCCGGCTGCCTCCGCAACGGCTGAAGAACTTGAGGTATTCGCGAGGGAGGTGGAAGCCAAAACCAATGCACCTGCCGTGGAAGTGAAGAAACGCGAAGTGATTGAGCATCGGCATGAAGACCTGCGTAATGCACTGGAAACGCTGGATTACTGGAATAAGTCGCCAAGTGAAGGACGTATGAGGATATCTTGACGAAGTATGGGAACTAAATAACTGAGGCTTGCAATTGATCGATAAAGTCCGTTTTCTTGATAACGGTGGGAATGGATAAACGGCCTTGGCATTTGATCAGCACAGCGCGTTCTTATGTTGTTTCACCGGTGTCCCCGACCGGTGAAATGAAAAGGCAGGACAAAGAGGCGACAGATTATTCTTGTCAGGTCAATTTGGCCAGTACAAGATCCAGCTTATTTTTAACCTCTGATAGATCAGACTTCAGTTCGTTGACATCGTGCTTCAATGTATCAACATCTATCTTCAAAACTGAAGTATCGGACTGGAGTTTGCCAATATCATTTTGCATCTCCTTTTGATTGTCCTTCATGAAAATAATGTCTGACTGGATTTTGAAGATATCGTTTTTAATTTCATTGGTATTTGATTCTGTGGCGTTGAGTTGCCTGTCCACGGAACCAAAACAGTTGTCGATGGCTTCAAAGCGATTGTCATGGGCTTTCTGATTCGAGTGAATCTCATTGAGCAGGCGGCGCTGCCCCTGAAGTAATGTATTCAATGGTTCTGCCTCCGCCCGGTGGAAATCCTCCAGCCGTTTTAAGCGGCGGGGATGTGATTTTAGCTCTTCCATCAGCTCGCATGTATCAGTCATTGTAGAAAGTCCTGTTTATTTCATTGGTTGAATGCGTTTAAGGAATACAGGGTTGGTAAATGGCTTTGTCTACTTAACGGTCAAGTGTCGCTTTTCGATGACAGGGCTGCCTGGTTTGATAGGTTGGTCTGCTGGTTGGCTTCTATCTGACGGGATAGTGCGGTAACCGTTTGGGACAGGCTTTCGATGGCTGATGTCAGGCTTTCAGTACGATCAGTGACATCGTATCGCAGGGTAAGCAGGCTGGTTTTTAGCTCCTGTAGCGACAGTTTGAACAGGGTTGCATCTGCCAGCGCTTCGATGCCTTCTGAGCGGTGTTGGAGCATGGTGTTTTTCAGATCTGCAAGATCGGACCGAAGAGTGAGTAAACAGGAATCAAAGGTTTTCTGGCCCAGTAACAGTTTCGCAAAATGTTCATCATTGCTGGTGGACTGACTGGTGGCACTTTCGCTTGCGTGTTTCTCTTTCTTGGATATCTGAGGTATCTCACTCAGCTTGTCTGCAATGGCATCAGCCAGGGCGGCTCTTGTATCGTTTGTTGATGTCATGGAGTGCCTCCCGTACGTATTTATTCGCGGGAGAGCAAGTATAGGCGTGTTGTAATGAGGTGCAGTCAAAGACGTATGCTTGACGACCAGATGCTATCTGCGCTGGATAAACGGCGATGCTTATACGCAGGGAGTATGATGGGTACAGAGGTAGGCAGCTTTTGCCTTATTAGAGTCTGGTTGATATTCGCCTTTTAGAAGACATGTGTCTTTTTATACCTATATAATCAAAGATAATTACCAATAAAAATATATCGCATAAAAAAATCAAATAGACGGATTGATAACAAGTGAAACGGATGCGTTAGGGGGAACATTGTCGCGTTTTTACGAAGTCGAACCGTCACTGGAGAATTACTGGCGGGCGATCATCCTGTTTGGCAGTAATGTTGCTTCATACAAGTTCGCACTGGCCAAATCGCTGTGCGAGCTGTCAGACTCCCACGCTGACCTGATTCCACTGGAAACCCTGGCTGAACCCTTCTCACGTCATATCTGTGAACATCTTCGTGCATCCCCCAGACAGACGACATCACGATCCAGTCAGTTTCTGACAAGCTGCGCTGATTTCAATAATGGTGTTATCACGAAGGATACCCTGCTGAAGCAGACGGTCCGGTTGGGTTTTCAGAATGTTATTGATGCATTTCATACTGTCAGCCGTGCAGAAATCGGCTGCCGTTTTTTTCTGGATGAACGCTCAAGTTCAGGAAAAGCGATCCGCCTGACCGAGGCATTTTTCAAACTGGCGGAGCGCCCGGATTTTGTGGATTTTCAGCATGAGACGGAGGCTCGGTGGCGGCTGGTGGAAACCGCCTGGCAGGAAGGACTTTCCAGAAACCTGCTGGCTGTACAGCATGATCACGACATCGGCAGCCTGTTTGTGCAAGTAAAAGACCGCAGGGTCGACATCACCAGCTGTCGTGACAGCCTGAATGGTTATCAGAAAGGCCGGTGCTTTTATTGTTATGATCCTGTTTCGGTAGAAAGTTCAGCGGCTAATCTGGCTGATGTCGATCACTTCTTTCCCTGGTATTTACGACGAGAGTTACCCGCGATTAATGGTATCTGGAACCTGGTGCTTGCCTGTACTGATTGCAACCGGGGTGAAGGTGGGAAGTTTGAGCGTGTCCCTGCGTTGTCACTGCTGGAAAGGCTGCATGCCCGTAATGAATATTTTATTAACAGCCATTTGCCAATCAGGGAAACCCTGATACAACAGACAGGGAGGACAGAAGTGCAACGGCAGCAGTTCCTCCAGAGTTGTTACACGGTTGCGAAAACCCGGATTATTCATACATGGCAGCCGCAACCCAAAGGCGGCTCAACATTCTGACAGGTGGTCGATGACGTCCATTGCCTATTACGACCAGCATTGTGATGCGTTTGTGGAAAACACGGTTTCTGTTGATATGACAGAACTGTATGCCTCATTTTTATCCCGGTTGCAGCCTGACGCCCATATTCTGGACGCGGGGTGTGGCTCTGGCAGGGATACACTGCATTTTATCAGGCAGGGGTATTGTGTTACGGCGATTGATGGCTCGGTTACCATGGTGCGTCACGCATCAGCATTCACGGGTATCCCGGTAAGACAGCTTAAGTTCGAAGACCTGGATTTTCATGCGGTGTTTGATGGTATCTGGGCCTGTGCCTCTTTATTACACATTCCCTTTTCGGCATTACCTGATGTTATGGCTCGTATGTCAGAGAGTTTAAAAAATAATGGCATATGGTATCTCTCCTTCAAATATGGCGAAGGTGAAGTCAGCAGGAGGGGTAGAAACTTCACGAATTTGACCGAGGCTTCACTGGAGCAGCTGGTGGACACATTGGCTGATATTCATATTCTGTCAATCTGGCAGACCGGTGATAATCGACCGGAACGTGAAGACGAACGCTGGTTGAATGCGTTGCTAATGAAACAGCAAAAATGAGTATTCATGGCATTTTTTTAACCGCTTTTTCGATCCTTTACATAACGGTTTGCTATTCGGATTCTGTGCCAGTAGCCTAGCCGGGTAGTAATCAACAACAGTCGGATAATCACAAGAACGGCACGGGGGTGACCATTGAAGACGTTTGTTTCCACGGGGGTAGCGGTCTGTCTGGCGGCAACATTGATGGTGCCATCGGCAGCAGTGGCCAATAACTGGCTTGAATCAGCCACATCGGTGGCTAACAGCCTGACACAGACCAGTACAACGAACGCTGAGCAGCCAATGACGCAGGCCCTGGTTGATCTTGCCATGCAGCAATTGGATCTGACACAGACTCAGGCTGAGCACAGCCTGGGTGGTCTCTTTCATTTAGCTAAAGACAATTTGAGCAGCAGTGACTTCGCACAGGTATCCGATGCAGTGCCGGGCGTTGATGCCCTCGTAGCCCTGGCGCCAGCCATGCAGGAAGAGAACGGCCTGCTGGGCACTCTGATGTCCCAGGCGGGCGATGCGGGGAAAGCCCTGCAGGGGGCGAACTACATGAAAGGTATTCTGGACGAATACGGGATACCACTGGAGCAGTTGCTGCCGCTGGTCGAATTAGCTTCGGGTTACCTGCAGCAGAATGGTAGCGAAGAGATTGCCAGCCTGTTCAACCAGGCACTATCTATTTAATACTGTGATCGCGCTTGCCAGTTTCTCTGGCAAGCGCGTGAGATCAGCCGATCTGACTCACGATATTAACCTGCCTGTCGTCCGGTATTTCGCTGAACGACAACACTCTCAGGTGTTTGGTGCAGACATGGGCAAAGCGTGCCAGCAATGGCCGCAGCTGTGGCACCACCAGTAGCACCGGTACCTGACCTTGGTTTTCCATTTGTTGCTCAACCGTCGGGAGATTTTGTTGCAGTTGGGCGGTGAGGCTGGGTTCCAGCGGAATGGCATCAGGACTGAAACCGCCATTCTGGTTGGCCTGGCGCCAGGCTTCCAGTAACAGCTTTTCCAGGGGTGGTGACAGGGTGGTGACGGGCAGTGCGTTGTCCATACCCGCCAGGCTGTTAAGTATCATTCGGCGCAGGGCAACCCGAACCTCCTGGGCCATCACCAGCGGCTGGCGGTCCTTGCTACTGGTATCAATCAATGTGGCGGCAATAGTGCGCATATCGGTTAACGGCACCTGTTCAATCAGCAGCGCCTGACAGATACGCATGAGTTGTCCCAGACTCAGTTTGTCGGGAATCAGCTCATCCGCCAGTCGTGGAGAGAGCTGGCGCAGCTGCTCCAGCCAGTCCTGTGCCTCATCGTAACCAAACAGTTCATGGGCATGGTCTTCCATTATCTGTCCCAGGTGGGTGGCGATGATGGTGGGGCCATCCACCACGGTATACCCCTGTCGTACAGCTTGTTCTTCCTGGTCCCGGGTGATCCATACCGCATCAAGGCCATAACAGGGGTCATGGTCAGGCGTGCCTGCCAGCTCGCCACTGGATTCCCGGGTGGTAATAGCCAGTACATGGTCAGGTATGACCCGGCCGGTGGCGAACTGTACTCCGTGCAGGGTGATCACATAATGATCCGGATCCAGGTCCAGGTTATCGCGGATATGGACACTGGGAATCAGGAACCCCAGCTTCTGCGACAGGTTTTTACGTACCCCGCGAATGCTGCTGGTCAGCTCACTTTTGTTACGGCTATCGACCAGCGGTATCAGGCGGTATCCGATCTCCAGGCCAAGTGGGTCAGCCGGGTGCAGTTCGCGCCAGTCCAGCGGCGATTCTGCAGTATCGGGTGTTTCGCCACCGGTCTCCGTTGAGCCGGTTTCCCGTTCGGTTTTTGTACGACGCAGTGACTTTAATCCGGGCAGGGCAACCAGCAGCCCCAGGCCGGCAAAGGCGAGATGCGGCATACCGGGCACCAGTCCCATAATAATCAGGATGCTGGCACACACCAGAAACGCCCGAGGTGAACTGAACAGTTCCTGACGAATGCGTGCCGGCATGTTGCCGCTGCCAGACACCCGGGTCACCATAATGGCGGCGGTGGTCGACAACAGCAGGGATGGCACCTGCGCGACCAGTCCATCACCAATTGTGAGCAGTCCGTAGGTGTGAAACGCCGTTGCCAGTGGCAGGTCATACTGAAACAGGCCGATGGCAATGCCGCCGATGATATTGATCGCCAGGATCAACAGGCTGGCGACAGCATCACCCCGGACAAACTTGCTGGCGCCGTCCATTGCACCATAAAAGTCAGCTTCCCGGCTCACGGCTTCCCGTCGTTCACCGGCTTCCTGTTGATTCAGAATGCCGGCGTTCAGGTCGGCGTCAATGGCCATCTGTTTGCCGGGCATGGCATCTAGGGTAAAGCGGGCGGTGACTTCCGATATCCGGGTACACCCTTTGGTGATTACCACGAAATTCACAATCACCAGGATGGTGAAGATCACAAAGCCCACCACATAGTTGCCGGCAATCACCACGGTGCCAAAGGCCTCGATCACACGGCCGGCGGCGTCTGTACCGGTATGTCCCTGCAGCAGCACCACCCGGGTGGAGGCGACATTCAGCGCCAGTCGCAGCAGGGTGGCGATCAGTAACAAGCTCGGAAACACCGAAAAATTCAGGGGGCGGTCGATCTGGATCGCCAACAGCAGCATTAACAGGGAAAACGCGATATTGAAGGTGAACAGGGTATCCAGCAGAAACGGCGGAATCCGCAGGATGACCATGGCCAGTGTCAGCAGCAACAGGGCTGGGGTGGCCAGGTAACCGAAGCGGTGCTGGTCTGTCGTATCACCCGGGTACATGGCTGGTGGATGTCGTCTGTTGGCGGCGGTAGTGTTCCGGAAGGTCAATGACCGGCAGCTCGGGATGGTCTTCCCGCTCACCGGCCCGGTAGCGTTTCAGCTGGTAAACATAAGCCAGTATTTTGGCCACCGCCAGATAGAGATCGGCAGGAATGGTTTCTCCGGGTTTGACGGTGTGATAGAGGGCGCGTGCCAGTACGGGGTAGAGCACCACCGTCCGGTGATGATGCCGGGCGACGGAGATAATGGTTTTGGCCATTTCATCCACACCGCTGGCCAGCACGACCGGCGCCCGAGATTCGGATTCCTGGTAGCGTATGGCAACGGCATAGTGCACCGGGTTGGTAATGACCAGGTCAGCCCTGGGCACCTCCGCCATCATACGACGGGTGGCGATTTCCCGCTGCATCCGTCGGATATGGCGACGAACCTCAGGTTTGCCTTCTTCTTCCTTATGGGTTTCCCGTGCCTGCTGATGGGTCTGCATCAGCTGCTTGCGGTGATGGTGCCATTGAAAGGGCATATCAATCAGGCCGGTGAATAGTAAGGCAATCGCGAACATCAGCAGGGCATGGCCAAGGAGCGTGAACCCCTGTGGCAGGGCGGTCCAGACATCGTTGCCACTGAGTGATTGCAGGGAGGCTGAGCAATAACGAATGAACAGCCAAAGACAGCTCAGCAGCAGCCCGGTCTTCAGCAGGGCTTTCACCAGTTCCATCAGGGCCTTGCTGGATAAAAAACGGCGCAGTCCCTTTATTGGGTTCATGCGTTGCCATTTCGGGCGAATCAGTTTGCCGCTGAAAATCACACCGCCCATCAGCCAGGCGCCGACGGTGGCAGACAGCAGTACGATCAATGTCAGGGTAACGAGCAGAGACAGTAGGAGAGAACGTGCATTACTCATCAAGGCAAGCATATGGCCCGGATCGGTGGCCTCCGTCCACTGAAACTGCTGACAGTGTTGGCTGAACTGCAGTAAGGGTTCAGTGAACCAGTGGGATAGTGCGGTAAACAGCAGGCTGAGCACCAGAATAACGACCGCAGCGGTCATATCCTTTGAACGGGGAACCTGGCCTTCCTCGCGTGCCTGTTTCAGGCGACGCTCGCCGGGTTCTTCGGTCTTTTCCTGGGCATCGTCTTCGTTCTCGTCAGCCATTGGCGTCTTATCCTGTCAGTTGTCGCATCATGATCAGTGCTTCTGTCGTATACCGACCGACAGCATCGGCAAACCGGTGACTGGTGATCAGCAGGATAATCAGGCCAGCCAGTAGGGTAGCGGGAAAACCAATACTCATCATGTTCAGCTGGGGGGCCGCCCGGGTCAGAAAACCCAGGGCGAGGCTGACAATTAGCAGGCTGAAAATAGCCGGTAACGCCAGCAACAGGCCGGCGGAAAACAGCCAGGCCACCTGTTTGACCAGTGTCGGTAGTAAGGATTGCACATGGGCGAATGCGCCAGCCGGCAGTGCCTGGTAACTTTCCAGCAGGATAGTGAAGACGACACCGTGACCATTCATGGCAATGAACAGGGTGAGTGCGCCGAACTGGTAGAAATGGCTCAGCGCCGGCACGCTGATACCGCCGACCGGATCATTCAGTTGCGCCATACCCAGCCCCATCTGCATGGCCACCAGGTTTCCCGCCAGGGCAAACAGCGCCAGGTAGAGGGCGGGAATAAAGCCCAGCACCAAACCGGTCAACAACTCACCGGCGGTGATCAGTATGGCGTCAGCAGAAAACGGTGCGATACCGGGCTGTGGCAGGGTAATCGTGGGAAAGATCGGTAGCATCAGCGCAATAGCGATGACCAGGCGCAGGGTGGCAGGTACCAGGTCGCCGGTGAGTGGCATGATCATCAGGGCGCTGCCAATGCGGGTGACGCCCCAGATACCTCGGCACAGCCACTCATCCAGCTGGGTAAGGGACAGAGTGATATCAGCCATCAGCGCAGTGAGTCACATTCCATCATACAATCACCCGGGTTATTTGACTGGCCACCATCAGGAAAAAATCATTCAGCTCTCGGATCAGCCAGTGGGCCATAAATGCCATGACCAGCAGAGTCACAATCAAGCGTGGTAGCACAGTCAGGCTCTGTTCATTGATCTGCGTCGCGGCCTGTATGACGCTGATCATAAGGCTGACCAGCAGGCCGGGTACAATGAGCAGCGCCACCACCCGAACGACGACGATAAGGGCATTACGTAGCAGGTCAGCAGCGAGATCGGGTGTCATACGTCACGTTCCCAGTATCAGTATCAGGGTCAGGTGGCAACACTGCCGGCGAGACTGCTGACGGTCAGGTTCCAGCCGTCTACCAGCACAAAGACCATCAACTTCAATGGCAGGGAGATGACCAGGGGCGAAAGCATGATCATGCCGAGCGCCATTAGGATGCTGGAGACGATCAGGTCAATCACGAGAAACGGTAGAAACAACAGAAAGCCAATCTGGAAAGCGGTTTTCAGTTCACTGGTCAGGAATGCAGGAATCAGGGTGGTCAGGGGGATGTCATCTGGTGTGGCGTTCACGTCAGCACCACTCAGGGTGATGAACTGTTCCAGGTCGGAGGCCCGGGTATTGATCTGCATAAATTTGTGAATGGGATCACGCGCGGTGGCCACGGCTTCCTGAAACGTCAGCTGTTCATTCATCCACGGATCAATGGCCTTTGCCCAGATCGTGTCGAACACTGGGCGCATAACAAACAAGGTCAAGAACAGGGCAATGCCGATCAGCACCCGGTTGGGTGGTGTCTGCTGCAGCCCCAGGGCCTGTCGTAGAATCGCCAGGACAATAATAAAACGGGTAAAGCTGGTCATGCAGAGTAGTGCGGCGGGCAACAGTGTCAGCGCTGTCAGGAGCAGTAGAATCTGCAGGTTGACGGTGTAGTCACGGGTGATGTCACCCTCCGTCACCGAGATGAAGGGCATGGCTGGAGCTGCAGAGACTGATCCCGCCAGGAGCAGTGCACAGATCAGTATGGCGCTCAGTGATGTAGTACACGACAACGACTTCATGATGATGGCCCGGTACTGACCGTTTTGTTGAGACGGACGGAGGGGCTGACAATATCCAGCAGTCGTATCCCGTAGCGCTCATTTACCAGCACCACTTCGGCCCGGGCAATCAGAATGCCGTTGGCTTTGACATCCAGCGGTTCCTCTTCGCTGCGATCCAGGCTGATCACATCGCCGGGTTTCATGGCCATCAGCTCCCCGATAGTGATACGACGACCGCCGACTTCCAGGGTCAGGTGAATCGGTATGTTTTTGACCAGGTCGATATCACCAACATCGGCATCCGCTCCTGCCGCTGTTTCTGCTGAAGCGGGGGCACAGGTGGGCGATGCATCGGAGAGCGGTTGCTCATCTTCGTCAGAGTCTGACTGCAAACCCGCTTGCACGGTGGGTGACGGTTCAGGCTGTATCGGACCCACAAAATCCGGTGATTGATCACGCCCGGGTGTATTGTCTTCTGTCAGAGGGGGAGAGGGCTCGGCCTGCCTGGTGTCGTCATTACGCTCTATAGAAACCTCATAATCGGTTGTCTCTGGCTGCTCTATGATGTCTTCAGCCTGTTGTGTGTCTTCCTCTTTTGCTGTTGCGATATCGGTTTCACCGGTGTCGTGCATGTCACAGCCTCCTGCAGGCTGTCAGGTGGTTAACGTTGAGTGAGGTCAGGAAGCGTTGAGGCTGGCCAGAAACGCCAGTGCAAGGTGACCACTGCCAATCCCCACGCGTGCAGTAAATACTGCTTGGTCCGCTGCGTTTACGACAACGGTTTCCTGGAGTGGCAGGGGAACAATGTCACCTTTCCTGAAATCCATGATTTTCTGCAGGGGCAGGGTTTGCTCAGCAAGAATGGCCCGCAGTTCGACCGGCGTCTGGGATAATGCTGTTGTCAGGCGTTGTTGCCAGTGCAGGCTTTTTTTTGTTTCTGGGTGACAGATTTTCCCTGGAGCAATGCGCTCCAGCAGGGACATGGGCATGCTGACGTCGAATGTCCCTAAAGCAGCTTCTGCCAGATTCAGCCTGTAGTGTGATCGCATAAACCGCCCCTCCGGTGGTAAGTCATCGATACTGGGCGAGTCCTGAAGGCTAAGATTCAGCGAAGGTAACGGATGCCAGATTGCCTGCCAGCTGGTCAGCAGGCATTGGGCGATGGCTTCGAACAGGTAGTGTTCTGCCCGGGTGAGAGGTGTGGATACAGAATCGGCTGGGGAATCCTGACGGGTATCGCCATTGCCACCAAAAAAACGCTCGAACAACGACGATAACAACACCGGCGCCAGTGAGAGGTAACCGAGGTCATCATGTCTATGGTCATCATCGGAGAGTATTGAGACTGAAAAGCATTTGGTTATTGCTGGGACGGTAACCGTTTCTTCGGACCTCACAATCTCCGCGCCCTGGTATTCCATGTGGGTACCCGAGAACTCCAGTTCCCGTGACAGCTGCTTAGGGAAAAGGTGAAGGAACGGTTTTACCAACTGATCCTGCAGGTTGAGCAGATAAACTGCCTGAAAGCGGGGATGGGCCAGGCTGCAGGGGTAGATTGTTGTTTCGCTGCACGGGGCGTCGTCATCCCGTGTATGAGATGCTGGGAATTGATGGCAAATGTCCACGGGAAGTCAGCAACCATTCATACTGCGTTGGTCTGCTAATCATAATCTAAAATTTCTGACGTGCAGGCTCAATTGCAGTTTATGGTCGGTATGTCACTTATAACGTTTTATCCCGTTTTGTGGTGGTTTTCCCGCCTGTTGGCCGCTGCACTTCTATTCTGCCTCATGTTGAATCCCCGGGTTGTTGCCATGGAGCAGACTGTTGCACTGGATGAAGCACAGTGGACAGTCACTACGCAGCGTTTTTTCAGTTGTCGGCTCATGCTTAAAACTGCCAGCCTGGGTGTGATCTCGCTGCGCGCAGATGCAGGTGCGGTCAGGGAGATAAGGCTGGATTTGCTGGGGTATGCACCATTCCAGGGTGGAGGACTGGTCAGTACCGTGGATGCACCCTGGCAACACAGTGGGCGACAGGACTTGTTATCAGACATTTATCGTGCAACTGACCAGGGGGTGGCGTTTGACCTTGGCAGCCTGTTGCCTGAATTGCTCGACAACCTGTTTGATGGCATGTGGCTCAATGTTGAAATGACAGACCCGAGACAGCCGGTATTGTTAAACCTCTCGACAACCGGTATCCGCGACGTCCTCCCGGAATTCAAACGGTGCCTGGGTGATCTGCTGCCGGTAAATTTTGCGCAGATTCGACGGACGCAGCTATTTTATGATTCAGGTAAATGGCAACTGACGTCCGGGCAGATGAAACGGCTACGGGATATTGCGCGCTATATTCAGGCAGACAAGAAGGTGATTGCATTGACGATTGACGGCCATACGGACGCGACCGGAGACCGGCTCCTGAATTTGCGTCTGTCGCGTCAACGGGCGGAAACTGTCCGGGATTACCTCATTGAAGAAGGGGTGCCTGCCGCAATGGTGACCCACCTGCGCTTTCATGGACAACGGTATCCGACTGCCAGCAATGCCACAAAAACAGGGCGTCATGACAATCGTCGCGTTATGGTGGCCCTGCAGCGTAAAGAAGACTGGTCTGACCAGGTGTCTAACCAGGGCGTCAGTAAAGGAGCAGATGATGGTTGATGTCGTACATCCCGTGTTTATTGCGCTGGATTTACCTCTGGCCGCTCAGCAGGCCGATACGCGTGCGATGTCATATCCCTCTGATGCCAATGGCTTGGTTGGTACCGGAACGGAGTTTTCCCGATTACTCAAAGCGGAACTGGACCAGGTCAATGCGTTGCAGCAGACGGCATCGGATCGCATGAATCGGGTAGAGTCAGGGCAGGAGGAGGATCTGGTGGGAACGGTGTTGTCTGTACAGAAGGCAAGCCTTTCCTTCCAGTTACTATTGCAGGTACGCAACCGGCTGGTGGAAGGGTATCACGAAGTGTTTAACCTGCAGTTATAGTGGCCATCGCAACCATGGCTGAAGCGAACACAACAGGACAGGCCGGTCGTCGGATACGTGACGTATGGCATTCCTTTCAGCAACAGCTTTCACTGTTCCGCCGCCCTGAAAACCGGCGCCTGACGATCGGATTATTATTCGGAGCAGCATGTCTGGCAATGGTGACTGTGACCTGGCTCTGGTGGCAGGACCGCGATTATCGTCCTTTGTATGGACGGCAGGAGCAGTATGATGCCGGCGCTGTCATAGACCAGCTCGACACAGCCGGGATTGCCTATCGTGTGCACCCTGATACGGGGCAGGTGATGGTGCGATCCGCTGAACTACCACAAGCGCGGATGGCATTGGCGACCGGCGGTATCACACCGTCTCTCCCGGAGGGACGGGCCTTGTTAACGGAATCCCCTCCCCTGGGTATCAGCCACTTCATGGAACGGCAGCGTTACATTGCCGCCATAGAGGGGGAGCTGGTCCGAACCATCATGACACTGCAACCGGTACGCAGTGCCCGGGTGCACCTGGCGATCCCGGAGCAGACGGTGTTTCTGCGTCAGTCACCGGAACCCCGCGCATCCGTGGTGCTGGAACTCAATGCGGGGGGCCGGTTGACGCCGCTGCAGATTGAGGGGGTTGTTAACCTGGTCGCAGGCAGTATTGCGAACCTGGACAGAAATAATATCAGTGTCGTAGATCAGCTGGGTGCACCGATCAGTGATGAGCTGGACGAGACAACCTTGTTAAGTGAGGCGCGGCGCCAGTTGCAGTATCAATCTGAAATAGAGCGTCGGCTGGAGTCCCGGGTACTGAGTCTGCTGGCCCCATTGGTGGGGACTGGTAATGTGCGTGTGCAGGTGTCTGCCGAACTGGACATGACATCAGGAGAGCAGACACGTGAAGTCTACAGTCCTGACAATGAAGCGGTACGCAGCGAATCCATGCAGCAGGTGGTATCGGGGAATGAATTACCAACCGGAACGCCTGGCGCGCTTGAAAACGTAGAGAACATAACAGGGAAAGCGTCTGTTCAGGAAAAACAGTATGTGCGGAATTATGAGGTGGATCGTACGGTCAGCCGCGAACAGCGCCTGCCGGGTGAACTCCGGCGATTGACGGTAGCCGTATTGCTGAATACACGGCAAGCAGTGCAGCAAACGCAAGCGACGCAAAAGGCACAACCATGGAGTGACGAAGAACTGGGACGGATGACGGTACTGGTCAAACAGGCTGTAGGATATACAGCAGGCCGCGGAGATCAGATCAGTGTCGAGTCATTGCCTTTTGTCACAGAGTCGCTGAATAACCAGGAGAGTTCGAGCTGGTGGCAACAACCAGCCATGATCGCATGGGCTGGACGGGTACTGCTGGCTCTGATCATTGTGTTGTTATTATTTGTTGGTATTCGTCCACTGGTTCTTCGTTGGCTTAAGAGCAAACATCCGGCGGCTCAGCCAGAGCCTGGCAGGGAATCTTCAGTGGAAGGCCTGTCTGGTATGGATAAGCCTTCAGCCACCACAGAGACGTCCTATGATGACGATACTGTCGGTTTTCAGCACCGGGTGGATGCCTTGAAGCAGCTTGCACGGCAAGAGCCCGGTAAGGTCGCCCATGTGTTGCGACAGTGGTTATCTGAGAAGCAGGTCTCCTGATGGTCAGTCCCGGCATTACACGACCCGATAGCCAGCGGGAACCCCCGGGGCCGACGGAGCGACGAACATCCAGCGACGCGGCGGCTATCATGCTGTTACTGGGCGAGGAAGATGCTTCTGCGGTACTCAAGCAGATGACACCCTCGGAAATTCGCGTGCTCAGTGAGAAAGTCTCTGCATTGAAAACGCTGCACTCCCGCGATCTGATCCGCCTGTTGGACGATTTTGTTCAGGCTGTCAGCCATGCCGGGGTCTTGGCCGGGAACTATCAGACACAATTGAAAAAAACACTGCAGCGTGCGTTGGGACGCGAGCAGGCTCGTTGCCTGCTTCGGCCGCTATACGATGAACAACAGCAGAATGTTCTGGAAGGTCTTCAATATGCGCGGCCGGATGTGCTGGCTGGCATGCTTCGCTGTGAATCACTCCAGTTTCAGGCGGCAGTGCTTGCTTGTTTACCGGCAGAGCAGGGCGCACAGGTGATGGGATTATTGCCTGAGGAGACGCATCAGGCACTATTGGTCAGGATTGCCGGGCTGGAAAGCCTGTCAAGGGCCTGCTTGCAGAGCATTGCGGCGTTGTTGCAGCAATATCTGGATGAGACCGGTATGGACCGGGAATTACCGCTGCGTGGTGTCCAGCAGGTGGCGGATATCATGAACCTGCTCAGTCGCGAGAGTGGCAGGGAAATCCTGTCAGGTATCCGGGGAATGGATGAAATGTTGGCTGAAACCATTGAACGCCGGATGCTCCTGTTTGAACATCTGTTGCATCTGTCACGGGAAGACTTGCAGAAACTGTTGAGTGATGTGGATCAGAGAACATTGGCGCAGGCCCTGAAGGGGGCGGATGAACACCTGAAAGAGGTCGTTTTCTCAGGACTTCCCAAGCGGGCTGTGCAATACCTTGAGGATGAGATGCAGGGGCTGGGCAGAATCCGGCAGGGCGTGGTGGACAACGCCCGACGTGAGATCCTGAAACGGGCTGAATCCCTGATCAATGACGGTGAAATTACCTTGTCGTTTACGGATGAGAAAATGGTCGAATAAGGAGTGGGTTCTCCACGTATAGCACGACTTAATCCTGTTTTTACCTTTCGTCTCGCCGTTGCTGCCTATACTCCTTACTACTTTCCCATGGCCGTACAGAATGGAACCATGCAGTGTAACGAGGCTGTCGTACGTTTTCGGTTTCCGGAGATTCTCCCTGCCCCGCCAGTGAAAGAAACCACTGAGACACAGAGTGCATCAGCCGATGACAGTGCCCGGCAGGCATGCCGAATGCTGCGTCGGGCGCGTGAACATGGCTACCGTGAAGGCTTCTGTCAGGGGCAGGAGAACGGGTTCCAATCCGGTTATGACGATGCTCTGGAGCAGGGACAAAAGGAAGGTTATCAGAATGGCTATGCCCAGGGCCTTGAGCAAGGGCGTAATGACAGCCTGGAGAAAATCAATCAACTGCATACAACCCTGGTGACTGCCTGGGAAGCGGTGAGTACATGGCGTGAGACCTGCGCACGTGAACTGGATGAGCAGTTAGTGTCTGTGATCAACCTGATTTGTCGGCAGGTGATTCAGCTAGAGCTGACGGTTCGGCCTGATGGTGTCAGGGCATTACTGGATCATGCACTGGATCTGTTGCCCCAGACAGATTCCGCCACCATACGCCTGAATCCGGAAGACCGGGTATACCTTGAAACGCTCAATCTTGTGCTACCAGACAATTGGCAGGTGATTGACGATGATGCTATCACGGCCGGTGGCTGCGTTCTGTCAACGCCTGGCGGCAGGGTGGATGCCCAGGTCGAAACCCGACTCGCGGCGTGTATTGCAGAATTGCGCAAAAGTCTGGGACTACCGGGCACCAATGGCAATGGCGGATGACACATTGGGATAACACGCGAAGAGGTTTGCAGCAGGCCTGCAGCAACCTTCCACGCTTATCAACGATTACCGTTTCGGGCCGGTTAACCCGTCTGCGTGGCATGTTGCTGGAGGCAGAAGGCTGTCAGATTAACACCGGCCAGCGCTGCCAGGTCAGGAACCGGAACGGGCAGCAGGTAGAAGCGGAAGTGGTCGGTTTTGACCGACAACGTTTTTTCCTGATGCCCATGGAATACGGTGAAGGCCTGGGGCCTGGCGATACCGTGCTGCCTTTGTCAGGTGATACCGGGATACCGGTGGGCAAGGCATTGCTGGGGCGCGTGCTTGACGGTATGGCAAGACCCCTGGATGGAAAAGGGGGGCTCTTATGCGACAAGCGTATTTCATTGCATTGTCCTTCGATTAACCCCCTGCAGCGCCAATTAATAACGCAACCACTGGATGTGGGGATACGGGTACTGAATGGTCTCGTGACCGCCGGCCGCGGACAGCGTCTGGGCATACTGGCCGCAACGGGTGTAGGAAAAAGTGTGTTACTGGGCATGATGACCCGCAATACCGAAGCGGATGTGGTGGTGGTGGTTCTGGTCGGCGAGCGGGGGCGTGAGGTCAGGGAGTTTATTGAGCATACACTCGGCGCTGACGGCATGGCGAAAGCGATTGTGGTGGCATCACCTGCTGACGACTCACCGGTCATGCGCCTGCGTGCTTCCCTGGTGGGACATCGCATTGCTGAACATTTCCGGGATGAAGGGAACCATGTCCTGTTATTGATGGATTCCCTGACCCGTTACGCCCAGGCTCAGCGTGAAATTGCATTGGCGGTGGGGGAGCCGCCATCCAGTCGAGGCTATCCGCCTTCGGTGTTCAGCCTGTTGCCAAGGTTGGTGGAACGTGCCGGCAACGGCTGTAGCGACACGGGTTCAATCACGGCGTTCTATACCGTGCTGGTGGAAGGTGATAGTCAGGAAGACCCGGTGGCCGATGCCGCGTGTGCCATTCTGGACGGGCATATCCACCTTACCCGACAGAGAGCTGCGGCTGGTTACTATCCGGCAGTCGATGTTGGTTTGTCTATCAGTCGCGCCATGGAGCGGGTGGTGAGTCCGGCACATCAAACGTCGGCGATGGTTTTCCGGCGGACCTGGGAACGTTGCCATGAAATCCGGGAACTGATGGAGCTGGGTGCCTATACACCGGGTAGTGATCCGGTCATGGATCAGGTGCTGACTCTTGAACCTCGCTTAAATCGTTTTATTTGCCAGGGACTGACGGAGTCAGTTTCCCTGCGCGACACGATTCTGGCGCTGACCCAAATAGCTGAGGAATGCTCGCATGCAGGCAAAGACAATGATCCGTTGGCTCAAAACGCGGCGGGCACAACAACAGCAGCTCATGGCACAGATACGGCAACTGGCTGACGAGCGTGACCAGCACCAGCGACTGATCCGTCAACTGGACGATAGCTGTCATCCTGAGAGTAACGCTGAGCCCGTTTGTAATGGACTGACATTGTCCAATGGACGGGTGTTCAACCACCAGCTATCGGCTGTACGGCAGTATCTGGGTGGAATTCTGGATCGCAATGAGAGAATCTGCCAGCAATTGAATTTCGACGCATTACGCCTGAAACGACAGGCAGATGTGAGTGAACAGCGCCTGATGCTTCACCGGCACAGGCGGTGCAAAAAACAGTTGAATCGTGTGCTGGAAGAGGTTGTATGCCGCTGGTCTGATGATTATGACTGAATCAGCTTGTGAGACGTGCGGTCGCTGATCCGTTGGCCCAGGGCATTATAGCGCTGGCGTTTTAAACCATTTAGCTGGTTCACGTAAAGCTGACAGACCTGGGCTTGTTTTTCCAGCAGCCAGCGGTTGGTATCGCGTTGCCGCTGACATAGCAGGGCAAGAGCAAGGTATTCACGGTGGAGGCTTCGGGCTTCATCAACCGCTTCAGTCGTGAGTGTGCTACCGGGGTTGTTTAGCCAGGCTACAAGCGTCTTGTAACCCAGTCTGGCCAGCTGATCCTGGCATTGGCTCGTATGCCTGGCTAGCGCTTCGTGACTTTTTTCAACCAGTCCGGCCATAGGCTGCAAACGTGTCGTCTGCCGACTGATCAGGGCACTATGCTGCCGGGTCAGTTGTGTGTGCAGGGCTTTCAGAAGTGTACAGCCATCCTTCAGGGTGTTAATGAGTGGTTCTGTCATGATCGTTTGAAAAACAGTGTTTCCAGTTGCAGGAATTTCCGGGCAATCATTTCCGGGTCGTTGTCGTTTTTACACTGGGTGACTGCCTGAACGGAGTCTGTCATTCCCGTCTGCCATGTATTCGATACCTTTCTTGTCTGATGAGCATCATTGCATTGATCTCCCTGCAGAGTACTCAGCTGACGAGCCGTTTCACTGATCTCAATATCAGCGCTGGCGGATTGGTCTGGCACATTGGGTGTTGAGCCTGGTGCTTTTTCCCGGGGAGTGGACGTAACCCGTACATTTGATCCCCCGTCAATACCCTGTAAGGCACTGGTTGAGCCTGTCTGGCTGATAGTCATTATCAGAATGCTGCCTGTGAATCTTGACAAAACTCACTCTAGCAGATCCACAGTACTGTGCACCGTTGCTTACTATCTCAGTTTCAAATGGCCGCGACAACCGCAACCAGATGGTCATGTGATGTGCCTGATGCCACCATGTTCACACTGTCCAGCTGCGGCAGAGCCAAGGTGATTCCTTTCCCGTCATTGCACCTGACTGAATCCGGGGCAGGGTTAGCCCTGAACACGTGTGCAGGTAACAGCAGGGTGCCCCGGCCATTGGCGGTGGTGGACTGGGTATACATATAAACCCTGATTCGGGGAGAACCCGTGACACAAAGGCTGGACTGTTTGTCGAGCATTGTGTGCTGAGTTGCATGGGTAGGGCGGGTAATCCTCAGTGTGATCCGGACCTTGCCGGTGTTGTAGCTGTCTCTGGGCGGGGTTGCCAGTGAGGTTTCTGGCAGAACCATACAGATCGCCAGCAGAGGGATAAGGAAAACCTGTTTAGGTGACAGCACCAGTAAAATTAGTGAGGCAAGTGCGGATATCAGGAGGGAGACGTATCGGGCAATCAGAAAGCGTGTAATGTTCAGGGATTGAGCGGGGGATTGCGCGTAGATCATGGCGTATAAATTCGCTCTGGTGAATCGAGCGGTCAGAGCAAGAAAACGCGTGACGTTTCAGGCTTTTCGGCAATATGGTCTTAGCAGGATTGTCCTCAGTGCCCTCGAGCCTTCTTACACTGACTCGTAAGACATAATAGTGTCTGAATTCAGGGGGTTTATTGATGCAGGTCATACTGTTTGTGTCTAAATGTTGCTCTAAGTTCTTGAGAATAAGGCACTTTCCTCAATAATTCCATGAAAAGCCCTCTTGTCTAGAGACTTCAGGGGGATGTTGGGGGTGTTATGTAAAAAAAATCCTGTAAATGTTTGTAAGGTAGAGTTAAGCGCTATGTTAATAAATATATCTAGTGATAAAAGCATAAAAAATGTAAGTATTCGTGATTGTTTTCGGTAATTTCGTATCCCATTTTTTTTTGTCCCCCTTAAGATTTGCGCCCCTCCTGCCTGGACAAGGCACATAGAGAAAATGCATTAAAGAAGAAACGGAGTTGCTTAATGACAATGTCGATGTATAAGCGAAGAGGGGCGCGTAACCTGGTTGCAGCTATTCTGGCACTGGGTTTCATGCAGGCACCTGTGGCTTTTGCCGCGACTCAGGGTGAGCTGGGTCATACCTCAAAAGGGTCGGTGCAAGTGAATCTCAAGACCGATTACCTGCTGAAGATTTCTGGCCTGGAAGATATCAATCTGCCTTGGGATGCCAACAAAATTGTCGACGGTGCAATGAATGAGAAGACGCTGACAGGTAAAATTGAATTTTGTGTTTTCACTAATAAACCAGAAGGTGATCAGTTTGTGTACAACATGACTGTTATTAGTGATAACGCCGGTGCAGGACACGCCTTCAAACTTGAAGGGAGTCAGGGCAATGATGACACCGTCGGTTACGATGTCTTTATCGATGCCAACACTGTTTCTGATTACAACTCTGCCAGGGGAAAATGGGGTGTGAACCATAGCCCTAGCGAGACCCCAGTTAATGACCTGGTTGGTGGAAACACCAAGGATCTTCTCCAATGTGCCAGCGGACAGAACACCAGCATGTGGGTGGTTGCAGATCTGGACAATGCCATTGCCGCTAAGCCTGACAGCTATAGGGATACACTGACCCTGCAGGTTTCTGCTGAATAAAGCTATTAAGTAACCGTATAAAAAATGATCCAGGTTTTAACACACACAGTCCGCTGCCGGAGTTGCTGATAAAGCCAGGGTTGGTTTACTGATAGATTTCTATACTGGAAACAGTCATGGCAGTCACGTCTTTCATGGTTGTTTCCTGTCTTTATTATTCCATTGGATCTTCCAGCTGTTTCCATGTCGAGCCGTATGCATGTTACAAGATGCTGGAGACGTACTGCCTGTCCACTCTTGATCTGGTTGCTGACTCTTCCAGTCTTTGCTGATAATTCAGCGGGTCTGACGACGTTATCTGTCCCTCCGGGGTTCGAAGATCTGCTGGCGCCGCGCAAAACACTGGCGGATGTCTATTACGGTGGTCGCCTGCTGGGCGCCCTGCCAATCATTTATGCGCCGGGCACCCTTCGCTTCACCTCTCCGGAACAACTGACTGCATTGATACCCGACCTTATCAGTCCGAGAGTGGTGACGGCGGCACTCAGTGTTGAACTGGATAGCCACGCCCAACGTGTCTGCCTCTACGATGGCCAGGAAGGCTGCGGCCGCTTGGAACCGGCGGTGGCAGGGGTGATTTTCGATGAGAACCGGTTTCGTGTGGATGTCTTTGTCAACCCGGCTTATCGCCTGGTGAATCCGGCAGGTCGGCGCAAATACCTGCCACCGGCACAGGCGGGAGTGTCATTGATCCAGACACTGGGGACTGTGGCCTCGGGTACCCGTGGCGGCGACAATGCCAGCGATGACTACACGATATACGGGACCAGTCAAATGGCGTTCCGGGAAAATGATCTGGAAATCGGCTGGGACTATGCAAAGGATAATCCGTTCAGTATCAGCACCCTGCAACTGCAGCGCGAGTTTGAAGGGCGGTTGTATGAGACCGGCCTGGTCAATACCCAGGGACTGTTCCGGTTCAGCAGCGACCGCGATATCTGGGGCGTGAGGTTCGGACGCTCCGATAGCACTCGGCTGGACCAGAACCTGACCCAGGGCTCGCCGCTGGAAGTGTTCCTGCCGCAGCGTGGCCGTGTCGATGTGTTGAAGGACAATCGGCTGATCTATTCCTCCCTGATGGAAGCGGGCAACCACCTGCTGGATACGTCGTCGTTTCCGGTCGGGGCTTATGATGTGACTATCCGCGTAGTGAACGACACTGGTCGTTTGGTTAGCGAGAGTACCCGACTATTTGCCCGTCAGGCCCAGTTGCCACCCATGGGCGAACCGTGGTTTGCACTGGAGACCGGTCGTATTGCCAGCAACCGGTCCGACCGCACCTTGCCGAAGGCAGACGGTCCCTGGTTAACCCGGGGCAGTGTCAATGTCCGGCTGCATGATGCGCTCGCGGGTTCACTGGCGCTGGCTACCCTGCCTGGTGAGTCGCTGCTGGAAGCAGGACTTTTCGCCATGGCAGGCAGGCTTGAGCTCAGCCCGGGTCTGATGGTTGCGAGCAATGGCAGCCACGGCGCCCGCTTCAACGGTGTTTACCGGGGAGATGTTGGCAGCGTTTTGCTGGATTATCAGCAGACATGGAGTTCACATGACCGGGATACTGATGATTACAGTTTGTCGGGCCTGTCAGAAGAGCAGGCGGCGTTGGGGTTCAATGTCGGATTGTTCGGAGGGAGTGCCTCGTACCGACTCTCGACCCGGCGTGATGATCAGGAAGCGCGGGTCAACCAGCATACCCTGGGTTACACTCGCACCGTTTACCGTGGCTTGCGGTCAGACATCGATCTAAGACTGGATTTCAGTGCTGCCGATGATGATCGGGTATGCCTGGTCAGCCTGGACTGGCGCTGGAATACCGGGCACTGGAACCTTGGGGTGAGACCGCAGTATGAACAGCGTCGTATTGATGGCGGCGGCACATCTTCCGTGTCTGGCTGGCAGGCGAATGCCCGGTGGGATGACCGTGATCTTTTGGCAGACGACCTGTCGGCGGGTGTCAACGTCAGTCACAATGATGGCGGGGATATTCTCGGCATGGATGTCGATTACGGTTCCCGGTTGGGCAGTCTGGGATTATCCGTCAGTCACATGGCCAATCGTGACACAACCAGTACCACCAGTTATGCGCTTGCTGGTTCGACCAGCTTTCTGACGGATGGTCGGATGTTCGCTATCGGTGGCGACCGGCTAGACCGCAGTGCACTGGTCGTTCGGGTGAACGGCGCGCCGGAAACCGCCCGGTTTGATGTGCTTGTCAACGGTCAGCGCAGCGGCTGGGTATCGGGGGGGCAGGCTTCGGTCATCCCGCTGACGCCTTTCGCCACCTATGAGGTACGCCTGCGGGAAAGTGGCGCCGGATTTTATGATTTCCCGGAAATCGTGCGTGAAGTCACTCTTTATCCGGGGAATGTGGTCACCCTGGATTATGCTGCGACGACACTCCGGGTGGTCTATGGCCTGGCGCTGGCGCCAGACGGCAAGCCGCTGGCGGAGGCCCGGATTCGAAACGTCGGGCGCTTCTCCGGCACAGACGCGACAGGCCTGTTCCAGGTAGAAGTACCGGTCACGACCAGGGTGCTGGAATTTGAGCATGAAGAAGGTGGAACTTGCCGGATCTCTCTGGATGGGCAACCTGCTGACAAGACGATAATCAATCTGGGACGGAGTATCTGTCAATGAAGATGTATGGCAACGAGCATCCGATAAGCACCCGTGTCGTCGGTCTGTGCCTGCTGTTGCTGTCTGCCTGGTCGTGTAGCGTTGTCGTGACGGCCACAACATACGAGCCGCCTGGGATTCTTCGGGAAAGCAAGGCGGTGAGGCGGGTTATCTGTGATCCAATGAATTACAGTGATCCCTACAGCAAGGATCGCGCAATCAGTTTCTGCGAAAACGGGATTCGGCGTAACGGAGGCAGCCTGACCCCTCTGAGCATTCCCTGGAATTCCGATGCCCTGGAGCTCACTGCCACTCGCGATTTTCAGATTCGTTCCTGTGGCAGTGAAACCTGCACCTGGCCAACCCACTATACGGTCAGTGCCTTGATGGATGGCCAAACGGATATGGTGCTGACCCACGAGTCGCGTCGTTATACGGTGCCAGTCACCATCGTGTTTCAGCAAATTAACAAGAACCTGCAAAAGCCGCTGCCGAATGAAACGGCACGGGTTTGTGCGGGTACCGGGGGCAGTCTCAATATGTGCCCGTTTTATGGGGCTGGACGGTTTCCCGGTGGTGAAATTGACGATGACGACGATGATGAGTACATCCCTAATCAGGATTGCCGGGCATGCCTGCCAGTCAGGCTGAAGGTCATGATCAGTCGCAAGACAATGGAAGAATCCGGGCAGCTTCGGGCCGGCTTGTACAAGGGGCGCCTCCAGCTCAAGGTGCTTCAGGCGGAAAAATCCAACAACATCAATAACCGGCCCGATTCGGGTAAAACCAACACCATCGGTCTGACGATTGAATTCAGGGTGCCTGACCTCGTGCGCATCAATCATCTTGAAGATGTCAGGCTGGTTCCGCCCTATTACCGCCACAGGCAGACTATCTGCATATACCGTAACCGTGACGATCACGTACGCATAGTGGCGCATGGCCAGCATGATCACGATAACCGGTTCTGGCTGAGTCCCGTGTCTCTGCAAAGGCAGTGTAACTGGAAGGTTGGTGAGTGTGTTAATTATCGCGTTCAACTGCGTCAACAGTGGACAACCCGTTATCTGACCCCGGGCGTTGTTGACAGTGATTTCAAGGGCAGTGTCAGTACCAACTGCGCGACCGGCGACAATGTGGAAATGATCATCGATGCGCCTGATGCTGAAACCATGCCGGTGGATACTTATGTTGATACGCTCACCATCATGGTTGCACCGGACTAGAGTTTGTCCGGTGCGCCCGCTTGTCCCTACGTGGCTAACGCTTCCCTTGACCTGCCGATAGCAGGCGCCGTACATATTTCTTCCGATGGCTGAAACGCCAGCCTGCGCCGTATACGGATTCGGATGTTGTCAGTATTCTTTCCCCTTTTATGATCGTGATGAAACCCTTGGCAAACACAATATAGGGCGCCAAATAAGCGGGCTTTTGTAGAGGGGCAACCTCGGGCAATACATCTAGCATTTCTCTTTTATGAACGACTTGGGTGGTATTTTGAGTCAATCACTTCTATATACAGAGTGCTGGCTTTATGTCACTGACGTATAACGCATAGCCAGTTGACCCTTTTTCATTCATTGGTTCAGTTTGTTCCCACCTTTGTGATAACGCGATGACCATTCATTTTGACCAGGCACTCGGGAATCAGGCAGAAGCACTGGTTTTTAGAAGCGCTCGCAGTGCCATACTGGCAGGTAACCTGGTGAACCAGGAAACCCCTGGCTATCGTGCACGGGATCTTTTATTCGAACATCTGCTTCAGGTTGAGGGTACTCATCAGCGCATGGTGAGAACAAATCCAAAGCATCTTTCCGAGAGGGGAGCGCTGGATACTTATCCGGACGAGGTGATCAGGGCGCCTGTGCAAACCCCGCTCAACGGCAATTCGGTTGAGCCGGAAAGGGAACAGTTGGCCTTTATGCGCAATGCGACTGATTTCAACCGTGGTCTCTCTTTTCTCCGCGCCCGGCTTAACGGGTTATCCCTGGCCATCAATGGTTCCCAGTAAGCCCGTCTGTGAGGTGTAACGTATGTCATTCTCTGCGGTGTATGACATTGCCGGCCAGTCGATGGCGGCTCAGACGATCCGGATGAATACCGTTGCCAGCAACCTGGCCAATGCCCGGTCGGTCGCGGCAAACAAGGCGGACATCTATCGAGAGCGTGATGTTGTCTTTCGTGCTGCACCGGTCGGTGGTGGACGTCAGTCGGCGTTTGGTGTCACCGTCAGTGATGTGCTCAGGAATGAGCGTCCGGCTGAGCAACGTTACCAGCCGGGCCATCCCCTTGCGGACAATAATGGCATTGTGTATTACGCCAACGTCAACACGGTGGAACAGATGGTGGCCATGATGGCGGCGTCGCGACAGTTTGAAGCCACGGTATCGGTGCTGGGCACGACCCGGCGCATGCAGGATCAGCTGGTTGAACTGGTGAGTCTCCGGTAGTCATGGCCATGTTAACCGAGCCGTTGTCCGGCCATGGAGCAATAGCGGATACCGCAGCCCGGCCGGGCAAAGCTGAGGATCTCGGCAAACAGGATTTCATGAAGCTGCTGGTTGCCCAGATCCGTAACCAGGATCCCCTGAATCCGTCCGACAGTACGCAGATGGTGACCCAGCTGGCCCAGTTTGCCGGGGTGGAATCTCTGGCCGATATCCGTTCATCCATGTATGGGGTGAGTGGTGGGCTGCAGGTGCTTCAGGCAGCAGGGCTCGCGGGGCGGCGGGTCAGCGTGAATACCGATCAACTGTTGCTGTCCCAAGACAGCCGGGATCTTGCCATTGAAGTGGACACAGATGAGCCCATCGGCGCTCGGGTAACCTTCATGCTGACGGATGCAATGGGGCAGCCCGCAGCCGTGCGTGAGCTGTCTTGTTCCGGGCGTGACCCGCTAAGGTTCAGCCTGAAAGAGATCGGGGGCGAATCGCTGCCGGATGGCGTCTATTTCGTGTCAGCCGCCTCAGAACAGGTGCCGTTGCCGGTATCCGTCAATAGTCGTGTTAACAGTGTTTCGCTATCAGCGGATCGAGGGGGGACATTGTTACAGCTGGCAGGTGTCGGCCCGGTGCCTGCTTCATTTGTGCGCAAAATTGAGTAGTCCCTGGTACACACGCATGGTCGTGAGGTAGTGCGATGTCCATGAATATCGGAGTGAGCGGTCTGAAGGCGGCTCAACAGGAACTGGATGTAACCGGCCACAATATCGCCAATGTCGATGTGGTGGGCTTTAAATCCTTTCGCAGTATGTTCGCTGATGTATACGCGGAATCCGGCGGCAAGATGGCGCAGGTGTCCGGTGTCCTGACCCAGGGCACCTCGCAGCGCTTTAACCAGGGCATACTGCAGACCACCGGTAATTCACTGGATATGGGGATCGAAGGCAGTGGTTTTTTTGTGCTGTCAGGCGACGGTAACACGTTCTATTCCCGTGCGGGCTATTTTGGGCTGAATCGTCATGATGACCTGGTCAATAACCAGGGATTTAAAGTTCAGGGATTTCAGGTGGATGACAAGGGGGAAGTGGTAACCGGTGCACTGGGTGATATTCATATTGAGAGAAAAAGCATACCCGCCCGGGCAACGTCACATATCAGTGCCGCCATCAATCTTGATGCCCGCGATTCAACGATTCCGGCAATGGTCTTCGAGCAACAGCAACCTTCCAGCTACAACTGGGCCACCACGTTTGGACTCTACGACAGTTTGGGAGTGCCACATCAGCTGACCCTGTTTACCGTGTTGGCGGACAGAGACAACAGCACCTGGGATCTGTTTTACCGGCTTGATGACACGATGTTAGAAGATATCTCTGATCCTGCCAATCCGGTATTCCGGAAAGACCAACTGGTCTTCAACGGGGATGGATCCATCAAATCCGGCGGTTTGATCACACTGGATGGTACGGATACCAAGCTGACGGGGCTGGAACCGGGAGGCGGTGCTTTGCCATTAGTGCTGAACCTTGATCTCTCTTTAACCACGCAGTTCGGTCAGGATTATTCCATTGCGGCCATCAATCAGGATGGTTTCACCTCCGGTAAAATGAATGCGGTGCAGGTAGATACCGGCGGTCTTGTTCAGGTGTTGTATTCCAATGGCCTGAAGGCCACCCAGGGGCAGGTAGCGCTGGCAACTTTCACCAATGAAAACGGTCTGGTCGCGACAGGCAACAGCAGCTGGCAGGCGACAAGGGATGCAGGTGATCCTACCTATAGCGAGTCAGGTACCGGTGGTGCCGGTGTCATTAATGCACAGCGGCTGGAATCATCCAATGTAGATTTGTCGTCTGAGTTGGTTCAACTGATTGTGGCCCAGCGAAACTATCAGGCCAATGCCCGTACCCTGAAGGCCGAAGATGTGGTGATGCAGGCACTGCTCACAGTGTAACGTTGCTCAGTCCGGAAACCGCCTAACCGCCAGAAGTGAGTGCATGTCATGGATTATGGTGTTTACCTGAGTGCCGGTGCTGCATGGCAGACCATGCTCGCCCAGCAGACCCATGCGTCAAATCTGGCGAATGCCGAGACAACCGGCTTTCGTTCCGATTTCAACTGGACCGGTGAGCGTGCGTTTAATCTTGCTGGGGTAGAAGGCCGCATACCCGGTACCCGCACTGGCGCCGAGATGCAGTTAAAAGGCAGTCGGCTGGTACCTGGCGACAACCAGTGGAGTGGCCGGGAGCTGGATGCAGCGATTGTCGGTGAGGGCTGGTTTGTCGTGCAGTCCCCGACAGGGGATGAAGCTTATACCCGGGGCGGTAACTTTGTCGTCAATGGTTTCGGCGAGCTGGTCACCAGTGCCGGGCTGCCCGTGCTCGGTGAAGACGGCCTGATGGTGTTGCCGGTTTTCAGCGGTTTGCAGATTGCCCGCGACGGTATGATCACCGTAGTCGTGGAAGGGGGTGACCTGGTGGAAGTCGGCCGGTTACGGCGGGTGAATCCGCCACAGGAAACACTGCAGAAAGGGACGGACGGCCTGTTCCGTTACACCGGCCCCGGTGCTGTGCCCGACGACCCTGATGTAGCCGTACTGGGGGGGGCGCTGGAACAGAGTAATGTCAATTCCATTGAAGAAATCGCGGATTACCTGCAGCTTTCCCGGGAGTTTGAATTGCAGGTGAAGGCGATTCGTACGTTTGACCAGATAGCCGCCCGGGGCAATGAACTGCTGCGATCTTCCTGAAACGCCAGACGTATTGAGGTACCTGTCTGATGCATCCGGCACTGTGGGTCAGTATGACCGGGTTGTCCGCCCAGGACTATAACCTATCAACGTCGTCTAACAACCTGGCCAATATTGATACCGTTGGGTTCAAGAAAAACCGGGTCACCTTCGAGGATCTGTTTTACCAGGTGCTGCGACAGCCGGGCGCCAAGGCGGATGAGACCAATGACCTGCCGTCCGGGCAACAGCAGGGCACGGGTGTTCGGATTGTGGCCAGCCAGAAGGTGTTCAGCGGCGGCAATCTCCAAACCACGACGCAGCCCCTTGATCTGGCCATCTCCGGCCATGGCTTTTTCCAGGTGCAGTTACCGGACGGGACATCCGCCTATACGCGGAATGGCCAGTTTCAGCTGAATGCTGACGGCAATATGGTCATGGCATCCGGCCTGCCACTGGAGCCGGCCATCACGATTCCGCAGGAAGCCCTGAATATCACGATCGGGGAAGACGGCACCGTCAGTGTTTCCGTGTCCGGTGAGGTGGAGCCCCGTAATGTCGGCCAGATCACCCTGACGAATTTTATCAATCCCACCGGGCTTGAAGCCCGGGGCGGCAATATTTTCGTGGAAACGGTTGCCAGCGGTGATGCCATTGAAGGTGCGCCCGGTGAGAACGGCCTGGGCCTGGTGAAGCAGTACACGCTGGAAGCCTCCAATGTTCAGGCAGTGGAAGAACTGGTGAACCTGATCGTAGCTCAGCGTTCCTACGAGATGAACACCCGGGCCATCAAGGCGACGGATGACATGATGGAATTTCTGATTCGCTCCTCATAGGCACGGTGTATGAAACCACTGGCGGCAAGACTGTGGATACTGTGGGTGCTGATGATGCTCAGTGGTTGCCAGTTGTCGCCCATGACGGGGCCGATCGAGGAGTCGAGTGAATTGCCTGATATTCCCCCTTCCCGCTATAGCGCATCACCCGGCAGCCTGTTTCGGGGACCGGCGTCCGCCAGTTTGTTTGAAGATCGGCGCGCCTACCGGGAAGGCGACATCCTGACTGTTGTACTGGCTGAACTGACCCGTTCCAGCAAGGCCGCGGATACCTCGATTGGTAAAAACAGCGCCATCAATATGCCCGACCCCGTGCTGTTTGGCCGGACCGGCGCCAGGCTATTGGGCAGCGAATGGTCGTTGCAGAACTCCATGGATATGAAACGCAACTTCAGTGGCAAGGCCAGTAATGAGCAGAACAACCTGTTGACCGGCTACGTGAGTGTTGTCGTACAACAGGTGCTCGATAACGGCAGTCTTTATGTGAAAGGGCACAAACAGATCCGGCTCGGGCAGGGCGATGAAATTATTTACCTGAGTGGTCTTGTACGGCCTGAAGATATCACGCTGGACAACCGGGTATCCTCCCTGCGGCTGGCAAATGCCAAGATCAGCTATACCGGCAAGGGGGATATGGCCGAGGCCAATGTCATGGGATGGATGGGACGCTTCTTTAACAGCCGGTGGTCGCCGTTTTGATAATGAAAGCGGCGGGTCTTTTTACCGTGTTGGTTCAGTGGCTTTTTTGCCTGACCCTGCAGGCGATGCCATTGCTGGACCTGGTGACACCGGAAGGGACCCGGAAAAATCAGCTGGTGGGCTATGGGCTGGTCGTCGGCTTACAGGGTTCCGGTGACCAGACCCGGCAGACCCAGTTTACCGCGCAATCGGTGAATAACCTGCTGAGACAGTTTGGCGTGCAGTTGCCGGAAGGCGCCGAGCCCCGGCTGAAGAATGTCGCGGCGGTCAGTGTTCATACGACACTGGATACATATGTGCGCCCAGGGCAGGCATTGGATGTGGTGGTGTCGTCCATTGGTGATGCCAAGAGCCTGCGAGGCGGCAGTTTGCTGGCGACACCACTGAAAGGCCTTGACGGGAATGTGTATGCGATTGCCCAGGGGAGCTTGGTGGTCGGTGGTGTCACGGCGGAAGGCGCCAGTGGCAGCAAGGCGACGGTGAATATTACCACAGTGGGCCGTATCCCCGGCGGTGCAGTAGTTGAACGTTCAGTGATTCCGTTGTTTGACGACTATGGCCAGATCATGCTGAACCTGAATGAGACGGGTTTTCGGCAGGCGCGCTTGATCGTCAATGCCATTGACCGGGAGTTTGGCCAGGGAACCGCCCATGCGATTGATGCAGCCCGGGTGGCGGTGTCGGCCCCCTACGATACGGATCAGCGGGTGGCGTTCATGTCGCGGCTGGAGAGCCTGACCATTCCCCAGGTGGAATTGCCGGCCCGGGTCGTGATTAACCCAAGAACCGGCACGGTGGTGATTGGGCAGAATGTCCGGATACGGCCGGTGGCGGTGAGTCACGGCAGCCTGGTCGTCACGGTGTCGGAAGAGCCGCAGGTCAGTCAGCCGGGCATGTTTTCCCGTGGGCAGACTACCACGGTGCCGCGCAGTGAAGTACAGATCAGCGAGCAGAAGGGCACGATTTATGAATTGCCGGATAGCCCGAAGCTCAGTGATGTCGTCAGTGCGTTGAACAGTGTGGGCGCGACACCCAGTGAACTGATGTCCATTCTTCAGGCATTCAGGCAGGCCGGCGCGCTGGAAGCCGAGATTGATGTGCTCTGAAAGCCATCCTCGAGGAGTTCATGAATACGTTAATGTCCTTGTCAGAACCGCCCGCATTGGCCACACCGTCAGCGCAGGTCATGGGTGACTCTAAGACAGATGCAAGTGCGGTGGTTGAGGGATTTGAAACGCTACTCTGGCAGGAATTGCTGAACAGCATGCACCGTACGACGGATGCTATTAAATCCGGCGATAACGCGCTGTTGCCGGATCGCAGCTGGGCCGATGACTGGCTGTCGGGCATCTGGGCGCAGGCCATGACCCGGCACAGTCAAACCGGTCTCTCCGACCACATGCTCCGGCAGTTACGGATTGAAGCACCATGAACCTTCTGGATATCGGGCTCAGCGGCCTGAACAGTGCCCGCACCCGGCTTGAAACGGCCGGGCACAACGTCGCCAATGTAGCGGTTCAGGGTTTCAGCCGTCGTGAAGTCCTGCAATCAAGCTGTGAACTGTATCCCGCGGATCAACAGGTCATGCTGGCGGGTACGCGCATTGATGATATCCGGCGGGTGACGAGTGATTTCCTGGTCGACCAGCGTCATGCAACCTCGGCAGACTATGGCGATGCCAATGAATTCAGTGATTACCTGAAGCGATTGGATGCCTATCTGGGCAATGATTACACCGGCGTATCGTCTTCGGTCGAACGGTTTGTCAGTGCCTTGAGTGCGGCCGAAGCGGAGCCAGCCTCGACCGCTTACCGACAGCAGATTATCAGCGAAGCGGCTGCCATGGCCGTGAAATTCAACAATCTTGGACGGGTATTGGTGGATTTCAGCCAGCAGGTGGATGACCAGCTGGGGGCGATATCGGCGGAGGCGTCAGCACTCTCGGACAGTGTGGCGACGTTGAACCGCACTATTCGGGATGGTTACAGCCGCGGAACCCATGTTGCTGACCTGGAAGACCAGCGGGATCAGTTGATTAACCAGTTAACAACACGGGTTGGTGTACAGAGTCTGCGTCAGCCAGACGGGATGATCAGTCTGTTTTTCCGCTCCGGTCAGTCGCTGGTGCAGGGCGAGTGTGGTTTTGGGTTAATGATGCCGCACAGTGCACCCGATGCCATGGCGATTCAGCCTCAGCTGAACAGGGACGGCTCCCTGGAACCGTTACGAACGGACAGTGGCGAACTGCATGGGCTGGCGCGTTTCCGGTCCGAGGTGTTACTGCCGGCATTGAATACGCTGGGCTGGCAGGCTGCCATTATCAGTGCTGGCAACAATAGGATTCTGGCCGAAGGACAAGATTTGTCTGGCAATCCCGGGGCTGCGCTATTCAATGATGTGAATGCCGCCGACGCCTGTCGTGCCCGGGTGATTCCTGAACAGGTCTCAGGCAGCACCACGGCGACGCTTGCCGTGGATACGGCGCAACTGGCTGAGTTGAAACCCAGTGACTACAGGCTGTGGGTGACAGAACAGGGCGGGCAGTTGACTTATACCGTCCAGAACATGATGGAGGACCGGGAGGTCGCATCCGGCACACTGGATGCGACAACGACTACCCGTGTGACCTTTGAAGGATTAGTACTGGAGCTGTCGCCGGGTTCCAAAAAAGACGACAGTTATCTGTTGACTCCCTGGCGCAATGAAACCGCTGCCATTCGAACCGTATTGTCGGAACCGGATCGCCTGGGGTTAGCCGCTACGGGTAATGGCCCCGGTGACAACAGTAATCTCTCACACCTGATGACGTTCATGCAGTCAGAACGTTTCAGTGCGGGTACCTTGCCGGAGTCCTCTGACCGATTACTGGGGCGCATCGCGACCCGCAGCTGGCAGGCGACACAGCAGGCGGAATCCCTCGGTTTGCTGAAGCAGGAAGCGGATTCGGCCTGGGAGTCACGCAGCGGGGTTAACCTGGATGAGGAGGCGGGTGACCTGATGCGTTTCCAGCAGCATTACCAGGGCAATGCCCGGGTGCTGTCGGCTGCACAACGGGTGCTGGATACGTTGTTATCACTCTAGGAAACAGGGCTGCATGGCGCTGGCAAGAGAGGTTGTATCATGAGTGAGTTCAGGATCAGTACCGGTCAGGTGTTTGATAATATCCGGGATCGATTGCAGGAGACCACCGGGGATCTCAACCGAACGTGGGATCGCATTGCAGAGGGTACACGCTTATCGCAGCCGGCAGATGATCCCCTGACCGCGGTAAGACTGCAGGGTATTTCTCGCGAGCAGGTCGCCGACAGCCGTTACCTGGAAAACAGCGCCTCGCTAGATGCGCTGCTGGCACGTGAAGACAACACCCTGACCGCTTATGGCGCTTTATTGCAACGCTGTCGTGAACTGGTCCTGCAGGCGGCAAATGGCGCCATGGATCCTATCAGCCTGCGAGCGATCGCTGGTGAAGTGCAGGGGCTGACGGATGGGGTGGCTTCTGTAATCAATTCACGGGGGCCGGATGGGCACTATCTGTTTGGTGGTTTCCGCGATGATCAGGCACCGGTACTGCAACAAACAGACGGCAGCTGGGTGGTTAACAATGATGACCCGGGCCAACGGCAGGTGACGATTGCCCAGGGATGGCAGGTGCTGGCGAATGATACCGCAGTTGAACTGTGTTTCCGCATCGACGACGGCCAGGGCGGGACCTTTAACCTGCTGGATGCTCTGGGCAATCTCCATAACCTGTTGCTGGCGCCAGGTGACGATATTAATGAACAACTCAATCAATCACTGCAGACCGTTGATCAGGGGTTGAATCAGGTCTTCCGGGTACAGACGGAGGTTGGTACCCGGCAGCATATCATGGTCATCAGCAATGAATCCCTGGACCAGCGGCAGCTCTATGCCGAGCAGTTGGCCGGTGAATTAGGTGATCTGGATTATGCGGCCGCGATGACACAACTGAACCGTGAGATGACCGCACTGGAAGCTACTCGAAAAAGCGTCGTGCAACTGGCGGGGTTGTCCCTGTTTGATTACCTGTAGTTGTACAGGGAATGGTTGTCGTTTATTACATCAATGCATTGCTATAGAAAAAAACAGTATTTAAGCACCTGTTGATGTGCGTCGAGTTTAAGGGCACCTGTTACTGATACCGGAGCTAACACCATGTCGCTGAGTATCATCACCAACTCACCTTCCCTGACAGCCCAGCAAAGTCTGGAACGTGCCCAGAACGGGCTCGAAGCGTCAATGAAGAAACTGTCGACCGGTTACAAGATTAACAGTGCCAAGGATGATGCTGCAGGTCTCCAGATCAGTAACCGGATGACATCCCAGGTCAATGGGTTATCCGTGGCGATTCGCAATGCCAATGATGGGATTTCCGTGAGCCAGACCGCAGAAGGGGCGATGGCGGAAACCACCTCCATTTTGCATCGTATCCGCGATCTCTCACTCCAGTCTGCTAACGCCAGTAACGATGCCCAAGACCGTATTGCGCTTCAGCGAGAGGTATCTCAACTGCAGTCCGAGATTGACCGGATAGCAGAGACAACCACCTTTAACAGCCTCAAAGTTTTGGATGGTTCCTATACCAACAAGAATTTTCAGGTGGGTGCCAATGCCTATGAAACCATTGCCGTTACCATCGGTGATATGAGCGCTTCCGTGATCGGTGGCGTGGACAAGACCCTTGATGTTATTACGTCCGGTTCGGAATTTGGCACGGTAACCCGCGGAGGGGACGGCCAGTTAAGCACCACGGGTACGCTGGATATCGCTACCCGTCAGGGGAAGGCTGCCATTGAGATAGAAGCCAATGATTCGGCTCGTACCATTGCTTCCAAGATTAACGCAGAGCGAAAGGCGACGGGAGTGACTGCGACGGCTAGCACGGAAGTAGCACTGGATGGTTTTACTGCATTTGATGTCACAATAAATGGCGTTTCCTTTACCGGCGTCGCTGATCTGGCTGCACTTGAAACCAAAGTAAACAGTGATGCAACGTTAAAGGCAATGGGAATCACAGCCAGTGATTCCGGGAAGAAATTAACGTCGGCCAATGGCGACACGATAACTTTCGCAGATGTTTCTGCAGGTGGAATATTTGGTGGAAAAACACTGGCTGCGAAAGAGTCCGCCTACGCCATGGGCACCTATATTATGAGCGCAGAAGATCCGATTACCCTTTCCGGCACGGCGGCAACGGGATCCAATGTGGCTGGTGGCGTAATGGGGACGATAGCATCCAACGGTACTCAATTTGGTAAAGTTGCTGCTGCTGCAGCTGATGCACCAACTACAGGCATTGGCGCAGTAGTCGGTGATGTTGACATAACAGGGCCAGTTGGTACTGCTAGCATTTCAATCACAGCTGATGATTCTGCCGCAGAAGTCGCTGTAAAAGTGAATGCCAAAACAACAGAAACGGGTGTTAGTGCAACCGCCAAAACTGAGGTGGAAATTTCTGGTCTAACACTGACCGGAGCGGAAACTGCGACAATTAAAGTTAATGGAACTGTGACCGGAGCGGGTGCATCCAACCTGGATGAATTAGCTACCGAAATTAATAAATTAAACCTGAGTAATGTAACTGCTACCTATGATGGTACAAGTAAATTAACCCTGACAGATTCAACAGGGGCAAATATAGAACTTGCGGATTTCGTTTCTTCTGCTGGTGGTGCAGCGGCATTACAAGTGGGTGGTGTATCTCTGTCAGGAGCAACGGGTAGCACAACTGACTCAACAACAGTAGTCGGCACATTTGAACTACAGGCTAATGGCGATATTTCACTGGCTGAAACAGGTGGTGGAACCGCTGGAGGTTTAGCTAATTTTGCAGGGGCAACCTCAACCAATACCCCCGATAGTAAGAGTTTTACATCCGGCTCTGATTTCGGTATCTGTCAATCGGGCTTGCCCATTGCATCTCGGACACTGACAGGGATCGGAAGCATGATCATCAAGGGGCCGACGGGTAGTGATTCAGTCACCATCGGTGTCACTGACAGCGCGGCTTCCATTACCGAAAACATCAACAATAGAAGCGGTACTACCGGTGTCGTTGCAAAGGCCTTTACAGAAGCCAATATTACGGACATTAACATCGGTTCTGGCAAGAATGGTATCGCACCGACCGAAATGTCCGTCACCATCAACGGTGTTGAGATGACGATGACCGATCCCAGGCAATTTTCGGATATGGTCAACACTAACCCACGGTTGCAACATGCAGGTATCAGCAGCCGTCTCAATGATGATGGCTCTGTAACTCTGCGCTCTGATACCGGGCTGGATATTGAAATCAGCGACTTCCGAGCGGATGTGTCTAACGACGAAAGTGTTAAGGTCAACGGAATGCTGCTTGATGCCAGCCATAATAGTGCGGTGGTCGCTGGCGCCTTCGAGTTGCAGTCTGATGGCCCGATTACGCTGAGTGGGCCTGCTGTCGATGGGGGATCGACGAATATGGCCACTAGTCGCTCGCAAGTTGAAACCCGTAACCTCCATGTCAGCGATATTGACATTACTACAGAGGCTGGCGCGCAGCAGGCTGTGGCTATTATCGATGATGCTATCGCTGATATTGACTCTCAACGCGGTACTTTGGGCGCCGTTCAGAACCGGCTTGAACACACCATCTTCAATCTGCAAAGCATCCGGGAAAATGTCACCAACTCCCGCAGCCGTATAAAAGACACCGACTATGCGGCGGAAATGGCAGAAATGACCAAGCAGCAAATCCTCAAGCAGGCAAGTATTGCCAACCTGGCCCAGGCCAATGAAATGGCCCGGGATGTCTTGATGCTGATCCGTTAAGTGAATGACAACCGGTCGCGTAGCATGAGGACATTATCATGTTACGCGTCATGCCGGTCAGGGCGTTGTATCGGATAAGCCGGATAGTGGCAGACCGACGACAGTTCAGGGACAATCTGTCTCAATTGCGCCCACCCCCACCGTACAATGCCCGAAAGCGCACACAGGCTATGCCAATGAACGCTCCTACCTTGAATATCAACAGCACAGGCATGGATGTCCAGGCAATGGTGAAGGCCATTACCCAGGCTGAAATTGCGCCCAAGCAGGCGCAGATTGAGCGTCGGGAAAAAGCGGCGGAAGTCGAACTCACGGGACTGGGGAAATTGTTGTCAGTCGCCAATCCCTTGCAGCAACAGGCGTCCGTGCTGTCACTGGAACCAACCTGGCAAACCTGGCAGGGGAATAGTGCTGAAAACGACCGTGTACGGGTGTCGGTAACCGGTAAGCCGAATGCTGGTGGTGCCCATGAGATTGTTGTTCATGAGCTGGCCGCACGGGAAAAGTTACTGGCCGGCCCTTTTTCCCCGGTATTCCGTCCCGGTGAAGGTTCCCTGGAAATCAGTGTTTCCGGTGGCACGTTTAAAGTGGATATCCAAGCTGACATGACCCTGCAGGCCATTGCTGCTGCGGTCAATACCGTGGCCCGTCAATACGGTGCACGCATGGATGTCTTAAAAGACGTCAGTGGTGAACAGCTGTTGTTGAGTGCAATAGAGCCGGGTGCAGATAAAGCGATCCAGATGACCGGTCAGGGGAGCGGGGTGGTTCTGGCGGAGTCTTTCCGGGTTGTAGAGCCCGGGCGTGATGCACGCTTCTCACTGGATGGCGTTGAACTGGTCAGCCATGACAACCGGGTTGAGGATGTCATACCGGGTATCACTCTGGATCTGCTTCACTCGGATTCCGGGCATCCCGTGTGGGTCTCTGTATCGTCAAACTATCAGCCTGTTATTGAACAAGTGTCTTTGTTTGTTGATACATGCAATGCACTGGTAGAGGCGGCGCGACCGGGACTCCATGATAACCGTGCCGATCGGTTGGAAGCCCGCATGGCCAGTGATTTGCTGAACCAGATGCGTACAGTGCTACGGCAGACAGTGGCTGAGAGTAGTGTCCACTCCCTGGTGGAACTGGGCATTGAAACCCAGCGTGATGGTACGCTGTGGCTGGATGAATCCAGGCTGGTCAGCGCATTGGAGCAACAGGGGGCTGAGGTGAAAGCCTTTATGACAGGCCGTGATGGCATGATGTCAGCTGTCAGCAAAGTGATGACCCGGTGGGCCGGGCCATCGGGTGTACTGGGCACTCGCGTCAACACGCTGTCCCATAATCTTGATCAGGTGGCCATGGAGCGTGAACAGTTGTCACTGTATGAGCAAGTGATTCAGGATCGCACCCAACGGCAATTCTTTGAGATGGATCGTCAAATAGCACGCTTCAAGGCGGTAGGCGAGCGCCTTGATCTGCTGACCAGCCAACTTCTTAATGTGCAGAAAGGGAAACGGTAATGGCGTATTCCATGGGTAGTCATAGCAAACCGTCAGCCGAGGGCTACGGCAATACCCTGCGTAACCGCTCGGTGGCCGCCAATCAGGGTGAACGCCTGGTGTTGGTGTATACGACATTGTTAAACCAGCTGATGCAGGCCCAGGGGTATATGGAGCGACAGATGTGGGCGGCCAAGGGGGAAACAGTGGGGCGTTGCCTGGATATTTTTACCTGCCTGCAGTCGTCGCTTAATCATGACAGAGGCGGCGCTATCGCCGGTAACCTGGATGAATTGTATCGCTATTGCATGCTTCGGCTACTGCAGGCCAGCCGGGCGAATGAACCGGCCATCATTGCAGAAATCGTCAATCTGGTGAAAACGCTAAAATCCGCGTGGGATGAAATAGTCTAATATTGCCCAAGGCGATACCGCCGGGCCGGATGGCTCATCTCCCTTAACAGCGTTTGCAGTTGCCTGTGTATGTTGACTCTTTTATCTCCTGCCGGTTTGACCTCGCTTGCGATGGACTCAGCAGAATATGAGGCTGCTGACGGCGTGTGCGGTGTTACAGATGATTGTCTGACGTCGGATGATGCGTTGTCCTTATCAAAGGGAATGCCTGCATTTTCATCTTTATTACAGGTTGCCATTGATACTGACAGTAATGATTCGCAGGCGACTGAGACCTTGGCAGCGCCAATAGATGACGACCAGCCACCGGCGCCGAATGAGACGCTGTCTGAAATAGAATCAAAGGGTGATTCGGATCGAGTTACAGCAGGTTCTGACTTATTTCATCAAAGTCACGAATCTGTTGCGATACTGGCGTCTGTCATTTATCAGGCTGATCCAGAAAATGTGGAACTATCGATACAGGCCGTCAGCAAGGAAGGTACATCAGGCACCCTGAGTCGTTTTGTGCCCGATGCATCGTTCAATCGGCAACCGGCGCCATCTATGCCTCCACAGAATGCTGCCTCCCAGCGTGATCCAGTGAGCGAGCAGAAACCCTGCCACCTGGAAACTGTCGCAAATATTGAACCCCTCGAACGTGAGCATTTCCTGTCGGATGCTGCCAATGTCACAGTGACAGCGTTTGACAGTGATGGTTATTCAAATACCGCTGTGTTGCCAACCATGAATCAGGCGCGTGGTATGGTTCAATCACCCCCGACTCCTATGGTGTCAGTGTCAGTCCTTTCGACTGAAGAAACAACGTTTTCATTGGTGCCGGTTTCTCCCACCCCCGCTGACCCTGCAGTGACATTCTTGAAGGCTGATAGCAACCATCTCCAGCTGGGCGTTGAACCACCGGGTATGGGGCATCTGACGATTGTTGTGCAAAAACAGGATCAGGCGCTGTCGGTACAACTCATGACTGAAACGGCAACGGACCACCATCTTCTCTCCGCACATGGCGATAGCGTCAGGCTGATGCTGGAAAATCCTGCGTGGGGGGAAGGGCGGTTGCCACCGGGCAGTGTGGCGGTCAACGTGGAAAAATCAGCGTGGTCAGGAGCCGGGCTTGCCGGCAATGAAGAGTCCTCTGGCCGAGACCCTCAGGGCTTGTCACAAGAGGCTTCGAGGAACGACAGTATCGGCAATGGACCGTTATCGTCAGTTCAGATTATGCAGGTTTCCAGTCAGTTGGTGGATTTGTTTGCCTGATGTTCAACCGCCGGCATAGAGTGGTTCAAGCGTATGAAAGGTAAATGGGTTCTGGGTGTTGTTGCGATTATTGCACTGCTGTCTGCTGGTGGCGCAGCGATGTTTTTTATGCCGGAAGATGAAAAACAGGCAGACGCGTCAACTCAGTCCATCCTGCCTTACTTTGTCACGCTCAATAATATTGTGGTGAACCTGCGCAGCCAGGAACAGGAGATTCACTACCTTCAGCTTGAGGTGGCTATTCAGGTGGCCAGCAAGAAATACCAGGAAGAACTGGCGCAATATCAACCGGTGTTGCGCGATGCCCTCAGTGATTATTTTTCCACCCAGTACTATGAAACCATGGATGATCCCGGTCAGCGGGAAGTCCTGCGTAAAGGCGCCCTTGAACGGATTCGCGAGGTGGCGAAAGCGCACCTTCATCGCCAGCGGGTGGATGACCTGTTTCTGACCAGTATGGTCATTCAGTAAATGAACGGTACGCTGCCACAGTCGCCATTACGTTATCAGACGACGCAGTTGTCGGGTACACGGCATGCGCACCCGATTACCCGGTGGTTGCCGGCGGTCAAACGACAGGCGCGTTATGTCTCTGACCGGCTGCAGGCGGATGACATGATAGATGACCTGGTTCAGGCCGGACTGTCCGGCCTGCTGGAAGCACTTCAGCGTTACCGACCCGATGCTGGTGCTGTCTTTTGGACATTCGCACTACCGCGTATCCGGGGGGCGATGATTGATGAAGTCCGTCGTCAGGACTGGCGCCCCCGGGGGATTGGGAAAATGGCCGGCAACATCAGCCAGGTGATAGTCCGGTTGGAGCAGTCTCTCGGACGCCTGCCCGTAGAGCGGGAGATTGCCCAGGCCATGGGTATGTCACTGACCGATTACCAGCATTGCCTCAATGATATCCACATGGGCCAGTTGGAGGTTTTACCCCCGGAAACTGATGAGCCAGCAGGTGATGCTGGCTGCGAAAGCGCTGTGTCACGCCGGGAAACGGAGGCGCAGGTGACGGCAGCGGTTGGTCAATTGGCGGTCAGGGAACGACAACTGTTGTCAATGTATTACGGCCAGGAGCTGACCATGCAGGAAATTGCCTCCGGTCTTGGGATCACTGAGGCTAGGGTCAGCCAGATCCATAAACAGTGCCTGTTGAAATTGCGAATCCTGTTGAACCCGTAGGAGGATGCATCATGTTAAGACTGGCGGGCTTCCTGATACTGATTCTCAGCGTCTTCGGCGGTTTTACCATGGCCAACGGCAAGCTGATGGCATTATGGCAGCCGGCAGAGATTGTCATCATTGTGGGTGCTGCCGTTGGTGCTTTCATGGTGGCCAACCCATCTTCAGTTCAGAAACTGGTCGCAACCCATTTGCACTATGTCATTGTCAAGCAAGCCGGTTTTGAAAAAGATTTTTTTATGGAGTTGTTGAAACTTGAATACCAGTTGTTTGACCTGCTCAGAACCAAGGGAGCGGCAGGAATAGAGGATCACATTGAAGCGCCTGAAAGTAGCGATATCTTCACGGCCTTTCCCCGTATTATCGGCCATAAACGACTGTTGAATTTCATTACTGATAACCTGCGTATCACGGGCATGACGAACATTACCCCACATGAACTTGAGGGGTTGCTGGAGCAGGAGATCCATACGCTAGAGGAAGACCTCAGGCGGCCGGGCAGTGCGCTGCAGTCCATTGCAGATGCCTGCCCGGGATTCGGTATTGTGGCGGCGGTGATGGGAATTGTGATCACCATGCAGTCTATGGATGGCCCTATTGGCGAGATCGGTGCTCATGTGGCAGCAGCGCTTGTAGGTACGTTCCTGGGTATCCTGCTTTGTTACGGTATTGTGGGACCACTGGCCAGTGCCGTCAGCTATACCGCGCAGAATGAATGCCTGGCTTTTGACTGTGTCAAGTCAGCGCTGGTGTCCTGCCAGTTGGGGCGTCCGCCGATTCTGGCCGTCGATGCTGGACGACGGGTGCTCTACGATGAACTACGGCCGACGTTCCTCGAGCTGGAAAAATGGCTGAGAGGGGGCGGGGAGTAAAATGCAGTGTCCGAACATCCTGTCATTATCAAACGGGTGGTGCATGTCTCACATGACGGTCACCACGGCGGTTCCTGGAAAGTGGCCTTTGCGGATTTTGCTATTGCTATGATGGCGCTGTTTCTGGTGCTTTGGCTGGTAGCAGCGACCAACCGTCTGCAAAAGGAGGTGATTGCAGACTACTTTTCCAATCCGGGTATGTTCAAGCACCCCTCCAGCGATAACCCGATCCGTATGGAAGGTGCAACGTCTGTGCACCAGGGCGCCCCGACGCCGGTACGGGCCAGGGCGACAGGGTACGAGGGTTTTGAGCTTGCTGGAAACACAGCGCCTGGCGTGAATGAATTGAATGGTGTCGCGACAGAATTGTCGAAGGTGGGTGCACAGAAAGGGCGTGGTGGTATGCGGTCGTCGTATAAAGTGGAGCGGATTCCCAATGGCCTGATATTGACGATCCCCGAGATTAACAATGAACCCATGTTTTTGTCGGGAAAATCGGACCTGACCTACCTCTATGAAGACCTGTTTCTGGAAATGGCGCCTATCCTGTCAAAGCTCCCCAATAAAATGATTATTTCAGGGCATACCGATGCTACTCCCTGGTCGCCGGCATCCTCTATGGATAACTGGAAACTGTCGGCTAACCGCGCAGATACAGTACGTCGAACCCTGATCTTTGGTGGCTTGCCAGATAATAAGGTAATGCAGGTTGTCGGCATGGCGGATCAGGCGCCGTTACAGGGTTTCAGCCCGGCAGACCAGCGTAACCGACGCATCGAGATTATGGTGCTGTCGCGAAAAAGTGCCGGTTATGTGAAGCATACGCTGCAGAAAAAAGGCGATTTTGACCTGCCGGCAGCACAGCTGGAGCAGGCGATAGACAAGGCGAAAGCCAATCAAATTGCGTTATGACTTCTCGTATTTAGTGAAAGTCATGGGAAAAACACAGGCAATCTAGTTGGTGTTGACGCATATCACGGGACATTGGACAGACTTTTCGAGTATTGTTCGCGGCTTTCCTGTTAATTCTGATACTGCTGGCGTATGCCCATGACCGACCATTCCGCTTCACTATCACCTGCCAATGTTAAACAGTTTGTCTGCCCGGCTGTCATGATCGCCAGCTCCGCCTCCGGTCAGGGAAAAACTACGTTTACTGCCGCGCTTGCCCGCTTGTATCGCAACCAGGGGCTGAACGTGAAGGTGTTCAAATGTGGACCGGATTTCCTGGATCCCATGATCCATGAACAGGCCAGCGGTAACCCGGTCGATGTCGTCGATACCTGGATGACAACGGACGACTATACCCGGTTTATGTTGGCGGAAGCAGCAGCCTGTCATGATGTCCTGATTGTTGAAGCTGCTATGGGACTGTTTGATGGCGATTCGACACCGGCAGCGCTGGCCCGCCAGTTGGTTCTGCCAATCTGGACCGTGATCAATGCCAGCGCCATGGCCCAGAGTTTTGGTGCGCTGGCTTATGGGCTCAAACATTATCAACCGGATACGCCATTGGCGGGGGTAATCGCCGGTCAGGTAGGCGGCGATTACCATGTTGAGTTACTGCGCGAGAGTTTGCCGGCGGATATTCCCCTGATCGGCGCTATACCTCGCGATTCCGCCATGGTGCTGCCGGAACGGCACCTGGGGCTTGTCCAGGCCAGCGAACTGGCAACTACTCTGGATCAGCAGCTTGATAAGGCCGCAGCCTTATTGGAAAGCCGCGGTTTCGGTGCTTTGCCTCCTGAAGTCACATTTATGTTGCCGGAGCACGATAGTTTGAAGCCATTACTTAATGGTTGTCGTGTTGCGATTGCACGGGATGATGCTTTTGCCTTTATCTACGCGGCAAACCTTCGCACCCTGAAAGCGTTAGGGGCGGAGTTACAGATATTCTCGCCTGTTGCAGGGGATCGTCTGCCGGAATGTGATGCGGTTTGGCTGCCAGGTGGTTATCCGGAGCTGCACATGGCGGCACTGACGGAAAATCGTGCACTGATCGCTGATCTGGAAGCGCATGTGGCGGCTGGCCGACCGCTGTACGCTGAATGTGGCGGCATGCTTTACTTGCTGGAATCTTTGACTGACCGTCATGGAGCGACTGGTATGATGGCAGGTCTGCTGCCGGGTTCGGCAACACTGCAGGAACGTTTGGTTAACCTGGGTATGGAAGCGCTGGATTTGCCTGAAGGGGAACTGCGTGGCCACAGCTTCCATTATTCCACCATGACGACATCCATGGAGCCCTGGCATCATACCCGACGTCAGCGGGCGCGGTATGGCTCAGACACGGGGGAGGCTGTCTATCGGCAAGGCAGTATCCAGGCGTCCTATCATCATGCCTATTTCGCCAGTGCCCCCCATGCGGCTGCAACGTTGTTTATGGCAAGCAATTTCACTAATTCAGTGACGCAAACCTCGGATCAAGCGTCAGAAACCGTTTAATGGATATGATCTTATGATTGACTTGTTTCCGCCGAAAACACACTATTAGCCGGAGAATAGTAATCCCTGATTGTATGACACTGACATTACTGCACCGCCATCATAGACGTCCTGTCGGTATCGCCCTGCTGGTTGCGATGCTGCTGTCTGTGCTGCAGTTTTGTCTGATGAGTGTCGCTGAAGGGAAATCCATGCATCCGTCGCCTATGGAAAGCGCGATGGTGATGATGGATACCGGTCATGGCATGGCACATGATTGCTGCCAGCCAGACAGCCCGGTATCCAGAATGGTCATGACAGATGCTGTCTGTCCTGACTGTGACGGTGATGCGCCTGCGTTGCAGGTGTCTTCCTCGCCGGATTTGAAACCGGTCTTCATGTTGCTGTTTACGGTTGTGCAACCGATGTTCGACCCGGTGCCGCAAACTCGTAACTGGCAGGTATTCACTGAGCCGGACATACGAACCTCCCTACCCGATATCTACCTGGCGAAAGCCACCTTCCTCGAATAGCCCGTTGTCGCAATAACCCTTTTTTGACCTCGTTATTGCCCATGAGCTGTCGTTAGCCTGCGCCTGTGTTGGCGTTGATTGCACTGGCTGGCCGTTTGACGAAAAGCCGCAGTGACAGCTCCTCAACGGAGAAACACCATGTTTTTCTTACGTCGCTTTTTTGCGACCCCGAACCGTTACCCGCTCTGGCTGGCGTGGTGGTCGGTCTTTGCACTGTCGGCATCTGCCAGTCCGCTGTCGTTAACGGTTGCCGAACAACAGGCGCTGTCGGCGGATGCTGGTACGCGCGCCCTGCAGGCACAGGCCCGTGCTTTTTCCGAGCAGGCCGTTGCTGCTGAAAGCTGGGCTGATCCCAAACTCTCCATTGGCACCATGAACCTGCCGGGGGATAACCCGGATCCCTTTGACCAGGGCATGCTTGAGCTGAAACTGGAGCAGATGCTGCCCCGGGGCGACAACGCTGCCATTCTCCGCCGTAAAGGTGAGTTACAGGAAGCGGCTGCCCGGCAGCAGGCGGACGACCGTCGTTTGTCAGTGGTACGGGATGTCCGTCTGGCCTGGCTGGATGCCTGGTACTGGCAACAGTCGCTGGAACAACTGCACAAAGATCGTTACCTGTTTGAAAGCCTGGTGACGGTCACAGAATCCATGTACAGCCAGGGTCGCAAAAGCCAGCAGGATGTGCTGCAGGCGGAAGTCGTCTTGTCGCGACTGGATGATCGCATGGCGACATCAGCTGCAAGCGCCAATGAAAGTCGCGCCCGGTTGGCGCGCTGGCTGGATCGGCAGCCGGTGGTGTCTGTAAGTGAGACATTACCCACTTTGCCGCCATTGCCAGCGATAACGGACCAGGCCTTGCTATCCCATCCACTGGTCAGGATGACAGATCTGGTCATTGACCAGTCAGAACAGGATGTTGCCCTGGCCCGGGAAAGTTATAAGCCGCAGTGGGGCGTTGAGCTGACCTATGGTCGTGAACAGGGCGATATGGGCGGGATGGGAATCGATAACCGTGACCGGTTTTCCGCCATGGTGATGCTGGATATCCCGCTTTTCACCGGCAATCATCAGGATCGCCAGCTGTCCGCGAGCCAGTACCGTCGCGAAGCCAGTGCCGCCACCCGCCTGAATACCCTGCAACAGTTACAGGGTACGTTGCAGGCTGAGGCTGCCCGCTATAACGGGCTAAAAGAGCGTCTGGCACTCTATAAGAACCAACTTTTGCCCACCGTTAGGCGTCAGGCGGATGCGGCACTCAAGGCCTACCAGGCAGATACCGCGGATTTTACCAGCGTAATACAGGCCTACCAGTCACGACTGGACCTCACCCTGGCCTATAAACGTCTGCAGGCAGATACCCGGCAAAGTGAAGCGCGTTTGCATTACCTGTTGCCGGCAGGAAACCCGCTGTTGTCCGACGAGAAGAGGGAACTGTAATGAAGACAATCACACTGATCAGTCTGGCGTCGGCGGTTGCCTTTTCCGCCGGTATGGCGGCCCAGTATGTTCTGACACCCCACAGTGGTGCGATGGCAGCGGATGCTCAGGAAAAGAAACCACTCTATTGGGTCGCGCCGATGGATCCCAATTATCGGCGTGACCAGCCGGGCAAATCCCCAATGGGGATGGATTTGGTGCCGGTTTATGAAGAGACGACCGCTAAGGACGACACACCCGGCACAGTGACCATTTCACCCGCAGTAGAGAACAACCTTGGGGTGCGAACTGAACAAGTCAGTGTAAAGAGCCTTGAAGCACAGATTCGCACCGTGGGGCGCATTGGTTATAACGAAGACAGTCTGCTGCAGATCAACAGCCGGGTAGAGGGCTGGGTCGAAAATCTGCAGCTGTCGTCAGTCGGCGATGATGTGCGCAAGGGCGACAAGCTGTTTGACCTCTACTCACCGGCGCTGGTCAATGCTCAGGAAGAACTGCTGTCGGCACTGCGTTCTGGCAATGCCGGATTGATCAAGGCATCCCGCGAACGGCTTGCCGCGCTGGATGTGCCTGAACAGACCATCCGCCGCATCGTCAACAACCGACGGATTGAGCGAACGTTATCGGTTTATGCGCCACAGAACGGCTATGTCTCGCAGCTCAATATCCGTGAGGGTGGTTATATCAATCCTTCCAGCCTGCTGGTTGAGTTGGCCAGTATGGCGTCCGTTTGGGTGGTGGCGGATGTGTTTGAACGGCAGTCGCCGCTGGTTCGTGCCGGTCAGGCGGCGACCATGACCGTGGACTACCTGCCGGGTAAAGCATGGCAGGGCACGGTGGATTATGTCTATCCGGAACTGGACGCACAAACCCGCAGCCTGCGTGTGCGACTCCGGTTTGATAATCCTGACGATGCACTGAAACCCAACATGTACTCCCGGGTCAGTATTGTGACCGATGCCTTTGAAGCGCTGACTATTCCCCGGGAGGCGTTGATACAAACCGGTGATCAGGAGCGAGTGGTCAAAGCCCTGGGAAATGGCCAGTTCCGTTCAGTACGGGTGGACAGTGGCCGTGCTGTCGACGGACAGGTAGAGATTCTACGCGGGTTGTACCAGGGCGAGCGGGTTGTGACCTCGGCCCAGTTCCTGCTGGATTCCGAGTCCAGCGTAACGGCAGACCTGAGCCGGTATGAGTCTTCAGTCCGTGACCGTGTATGGGCGACGGGCACCCTGGAGCAAAAGAAGGACGGTGTGCTCACGATCACCCATGAGCCGGTGCCCGAATGGGGCTGGCCGGCCATGACCATGGATTTTGATCTGTCGCCGGAAGTTGGCATCAGTGCATTTGATGAAGGGCGGGCCATACGTTTTGAAATGGAAAAAACGTCGGCTGGCGGTTACCGGGTCGTGGCGATGGCAAAGGGCGAGATGAACCATGAAACGATGGATCACAGCCAGATGAATCATGGCGAAATGAACCATGACACGATGGATCACAGCCAGATGAGTCATGGCGAAATGAACCACGACATGATGGACCACAGCCAGATGAATCATGGCGAGATGAACCACGACATGATGGATCACAGCCAGATGAATCATGGCGAGATGAACCACGACACGATGGATCACAGCCAGATGAATCATGATGAGATGAACCACGACACAATGGATCACAGCCCAATGAATCATGGTGAGATGAACCACGACACGATGGATCACAGCCCAATGAATCATGGCGAAATGAACCATGACATGATGGACCACAGCCAGATGGGGCACTGAGGAGACGACCATGATCGGAGCGATTATTCGCGGATCACTGGGAAATCGTTTCCTGGTGTTGCTGGCGGCATTGGCGTTGTTATTTGCCGGAGTCTGGGTGACCCGGAACACGCCGGTAGACGCCTTGCCGGACCTGTCGGATGTACAGGTGATTATCAAGACAGACTACCCCGGTCAGGCACCGCAGCTGGTGGAAGACCAGGTGACCTACCCGCTGACCACGGCGATGATGGCGGTACCCGGTGCCGTGGATGTGCGGGGTTCCTCGATGTTTGGCACCTCCTATGTCTACATCCTGTTTGAGGATGGCACGGATATGTACTGGGCCCGGTCGCGGGTGCTGGAATACCTGAACCAGGTGCAGTCGAGCCTGCCTGCGGAAGCGGTCACGGCGCTGGGGCCGGATGCCACCGGTGTCGGCTGGGTGTTCAACTATGCCCTGGTCGACCGGACCGGGCAGCATGACCTGGCCCAGCTGCGCAGCCTGCAGGACTGGTATCTGAAATACCCGCTGCAGTCGGTGCCCGGGGTCAGTGAAGTGGCCACGGTGGGCGGCATGGTCAGGCAGTACCAGGTGGTGGCGGATCCCGACAAGCTGCGGGCTTACGGCATTCCTTTGCAGAGGCTTCGCCAGGCACTGGAGAACGGAAACCGTGAGGCCGGTGCGTCTGCTATCGAGATGGCTGAGGCGGAATATATCGTGCGCATTACCGGCTATTTGCAGGGCGTTGACGATATACGGCAGGTGCCATTAAAAGTCACGGCGGAAGGTACGCCGCTGACCGTGGGCGATGTCGCCGACGTCCGCCAGGGCCCGCAGATGCGCCGGGGGATTGCGGACCTGAATGGTGAAGGGGAAGTGGTCGGCGGCATCATCGTCATGCGTTATGGCGAAAATGCCCGGGAGGTGATCCAGGGCGTCAGGGAAAAACTGGCCGAGTTGCAGCAGGGCCTGCCGGAGGGCGTGGAGATTGTGACGACCTATGACCGCTCACGGCTGGTCTCGGAGGCGGTCTCGACCCTGACCCAGACACTGTTGATCCAGATTGTCATTGTCGTGGCGATCTGCGCCCTGTTCCTGTTCCACTTCCGTTCATCGCTGGTGGTGGTTATCAGTCTGCCGCTGGGGATTCTGGGCGCGTTTGCGATCATGTACCTGCAGGGGCTGAACGCTAACATCATGTCTCTTGGCGGCATCGCCGTGGCCATCGGCTCCATGGTAGACGGCGCCATTGTGATGATCGAGAACTTCCACAAGCACCTGCAGCGGGTCAGGGTCACGGCGGCCAACCGCTGGGTAATTGTACAACAGTCGTCGTTGGAAGTAGGGCCGCCGCTGTTCTTCTCATTGCTGATTGAGGCGATCAGTTTCATGCCGGTGTTCAGCCTGCAGGCGCAGGAAGGACGGCTGTTCTCACCGCTGGCCTTTACCAAATCCTACGCCATGGTGGTAGCAGCGGGCCTGACTATCACCCTGGTGCCGGTGCTGATTGGCTACCTGGTGCGGGGCAAGGTGATGGAAGAAAAGCGCAACCCGGTGAACCGCGTCATGATGGCAGCCTATCGCCCCCTGGTGAAAGGGGCGCTGACCCATGCCCGGTGGCTGGTGACTGCGGCACTGGTGCTGATGGTGGTCGGCTTATGGCCCGCGACCAAATTGGGCAGCGAGTTCATGCCGGACCTGGATGAAGGCGACCTGATGTACATGCCGACCACCTATGCCGGCCTCTCGGTGGGCAAGGCCCGTGAGCTGTTGCAACAGACCGACCGGCTGATCAAGACCGTACCGGAGGTGGACACGGTGTTCGGCAAGGTCGGGCGCGCGGAAACGGCGACGGACCCTTCGCCGCTGACCATGATAGAAACCGTCGTCCAGCTCAAACCGCGTAGCGAATGGCGGGAAGGAGTAACCCCGGAAAGCCTGCGCGCGGAACTTGAACAGCGGGTAAAACTGCCGGGGGTGAGCAATGCCTGGGTCATGCCGATTCGCACACGTATCGACATGTTGTCCACCGGCATCAAGACACCGGTCGGTATTCAGGTAACGGGGCCGGACCTTAAGCGTATTGACGGCATTGGTCGTGAATTGGAGAAGCTACTGCCGGCGGTTCCCGGTACGCTGTCCGTCTATGCGGAACGGGTGGTAGGCGGCCGGTATATCCGGGTGGATATCGACCGGGAGCGGGCGGCACGGTTCGGCCTGAATATCCGTGATATCCAGGCGGTGGCGACCTCCGCCATTGGCGGCATGAACGTCACCAGCACGGTTGAGGGGCTAGCCCGTTACCCGGTGAACCTGCGCTACCCGCAAAGCTTCCGGGATTCGGTGGAAGCACTGGAAATCCTGCCGGTGGTGACCCCGTCCGGACAGGGCATCGCCCTGGGGGATGTGGCGGATATAGTGATTGAAGACGGCCCTGGCGCGATCCGTTCCGAGAATGCCCGGCCTGCCGGGCGGGTGCTGGTGGATATTGAGGGACGGGACCTGGGCTCCTGGGTTCAGGAAGCACAGGCGCTGGTACGGGAGCAGCTTACGCTGCCTGCCGGCTATGCGCTGGAATGGACCGGCCAGTATGAATACATGGAACGGGCTAATGAACGACTCGGCATCATTATTCCGGCCACCCTGTTTTTCATCACGGTGATCCTTTTCCTGACATTCCGGCGCGCCTTCGAGGTGGTCGCCATTCTCGGTACGCTGCCGTTTACGCTGATAGGCGGCATCTGGCTGATGGCGTTGCAGGGGTACAACCTGTCGGTTGCCGTCGGTGTCGGGTTTATCGCCCTGGCGGGGGTGACGGTGGGCAACGCCATTATGATGCTGGTGTACCTCAACCAGTCGTTGGACGACTGCCGTCTGCGGGGGCAGGAACAGGGGTTGCCGCTTACGCAGGCGGCCATCCGTGATGCGGTGATAGACGGCGCTGTGCTGCGGTTGCGCCCGATCATGATGACAGTTTGCACCATCCTGTTTGGCCTGGTGCCGGTGATGCTGAACGACGGCACCGGTGCGGAAATTATGCAACGCATTGCCGGCCCTATGATCGGTGGCATCACCAGTTCACTGATCGTGACGCTGGTACTGGTGCCGGCCGTCTATTTCCTGTGGCATGGGCGGACAGCCAGTAAGGCAGACGCCTGAAGAATTGGTTAAGTAAAATGCAGCGTCATCAGGCGCTGCCGGTTAGGAAGAAATGGAGTGAATGCTATGAAAAACGTTAAATCACTACTGTTAGGGACGGTATTGACCGTGGCATCCATGAACGGCTTCGCGGAGGAATCGTTTCCCATGGTGATGGTGTACAAAACGCCGACCTGCGGCTGCTGCACGGAGTGGTCAAATCACCTCGAGGAAAACGGCTTCAAGGTGATGAACCACAATGTCGAGGATATTAATCAGTACAAGGAGAAAGCCAACCTGCCATATGGGCTGGGTTCCTGCCATACAGCGTTTGTCGGTGGTTACGCGGTGGAAGGGCATGTGCCGGCGTCTGATATCAAGCGCATGCTGACGGAAAAACCGGCCATTCGCGGGCTGGCCGTGCCCGGTATGCCGATGGGTTCCCCGGGGATGGAGTATGGGGACCGTAAGGATGCCTATAACACCATCAGTTATACCAAGGATGGGAAGACCAGCGTGTATGCATCCCATTAAGACCTGCTTGTGATGTTGCAGGCCAAACGCTCGGCGTTGGGGGCAGTGCGCTGGCTCTCAACGTCGTGCGTATTGCTTCACGTCAGGTTAGGCTGGCAATGTCGCCTTATAGCCTCAATCAGCCCTGTTAGTCGTCGCGTATTCGCAGTAATCTGTGCAGGCAGTCTCAGTGACCATTGTTGTGAACGATAAGTGAGGATCACCATCAGGCTCCGGGGTGAACCAATGACTGACCGATGGAAAGAACAGGCAATCAAATGGCGGGACAGGGCTCGTGAGGACCGGGAAAAACGGCGCGCCCTTGAGCGGGAAGTCGATGACCTGAAGGCTCAGCTGGCCAAGGCTGAACGGCAGCTTCGACGCGCCAGGTTAACGACAGAAAAAAGTCAGGTCTTGCAATACCAAGTGAGGGAAGCGTTAAGAGAAGCGCTCGAGGACGCAGAGGCCTTATAGCTAGCGGGCTTGGTCCGATTGTTAAAATCAGGTGGAGCGAAGGTGTTAGCAGGTTTTTCCGTTAGTTTTCAGCTATTCAAGCTTTATTGTCGCTTTACGAGCTCCGGCTTCTGTTCCTGCAAATAATTGTACGTATAAATACCTTGACTCTGTCGTTAATCCAATTAGTGTGATGATCAAATCTCTATTGATGTACTATCGTCGCACAAATGCGGGGTGGCCATGGGCACGGCAACGAACAATAAAAAAATCCTGCTGAAAAATGGCCTGTTGGTGGATGGCACGGGAATACCTGCCAGAAACGCCGACGTATTGATGGATCGCGGTCGTCTGCGTGTGCTCCAGCCGGGCGAGACGGTGGCCGATGTCACCCTCATCGACTGTGCCGGCAAGGTGATCGCGCCGGGCTTTATTGATGTCCATAGTCACATGGATTACTTCGCGATTGAGAATGCCCCCGAACATTTTGATCCCTTCATCGCCCAGGGTATTACCACGATGGTGGTGGGCAACTGTGGCTTCAGCCCATTCGGGTTTAAATGCAATACGCCCCATCAGCATTTGATTGAAAACTCCCTGTTCAAGGAAGGCCACGGCGACATTAGCTGGCATAGCTTCAAGGGGTATCAGCAACGCATCCGGGGGCATGGGTGTGGCCCCAATCTGGTCAGCCTGGTGGGGCATGGTGTTTGCCGTACGTCGTTAAACGGGTTTAGTGCCAGCCCCCTCTCTGCACAACAGCAAGGTGAAATGCTGTCGCTACTGGATGAAGCCCTGTGCCAAGGCGCTGCCGGGGTGTCACTGGGCCTTCAATACAAGCCGGGTGTGTTTGCCGGTAATGAAGAGCTGCGGGATGTCGCCCGGCTGGTGAAGCAGCATGACAAGGTGCTGACCGTGCACGCCAAAGCCTATTCAAGTCTGTCGGGCACCTATCCCATGAACCCGTTCGGGAAAGCGCATAACCTGCGTGCGATTGATGAAATGCTGGACCTGGCGCGGGACACCGGTGTGCGCCTGCAGTTTTCTCACCTGATCTTTGTGGGGGAAAGCACCTGGAAAACCCTCGATGAAGCCATTGCCAAGTTTGATCGGGCCATTGCGGATGGGGTGGATGTCAAATTCGACATGTTTCCCTATCCCTTTGGCGCCACCTTGCTGAATACGCTGCTGCCCGAGAGGGTGATGGCCCGTATGCCCGGTGTGTTGAAACAGCCACTGCCCCTGTGGCGGTTGCGCCTGGAAGCCTGTCTGGCGTTCCGGTCGCTTGGCCTGGGCTATGACTGTATTCAGATCAGCGACGCCGGCTGCCCGGCTTATCAACCCTACAATGGGATGTTTTTGACCGATATTGCCGAACGGGTCGGGCGGTCTCCGTTCCGGGTGATGGTGGATATCCTGGATCAGTCCCGTGCTGAAGCGCGCATGATTATGCATAAGTATTACGGCCCCCAAATCGTGGAGCGGCTGATGACCCATCCCGTCGCGCTATTTATGACGGATTCCTGGCCTGAACCCTCCGGTGTCGAGAACGCGGCGACCTATGGGGCCTTCCCCCGGTTCCTGCAGATCGCGCGGGAGACGGGCAACCTGTCGCTGGAAACACTGATACACCGCATGACGGCCCAGGCGGCCGAGCGTTTTGGTATTGCGGATCGGGGCATTATCAAAGATGGCAATGTCGCGGATGTGGTGGTGCTGGACTGGGAGCAGGTCAGGGATAACACCACGCGGGAATGCAGCGATGCCGCCCCGGATGGTATTGAGCACGTCTTCATTAACGGCGTACCTGCTAGGCTGAAGGGGGAAAAATACACGGCACCTGCCAGCGGGGAATGCATGGCGATGACAGCCTGATTGAATCGGTCATTTGCTGTTTGAACGTTAAGCAACCAAAGGCCTGAATTTCAGGCCTGTGATCTTGTGCCTGATCAATACAATCAAATCATGTACGAGGCTTGGGCGTGGTCATAGTCCATGATTGGTACCGGCATCTGAAATGGTAATCCACTGTCGGCAAACAGTTGCTCGTACCACTCATGGCCCTGGCTACTCAGGTAATATGCGCCGTCCTCATTGCATTCGAGCAGTCCTGCCCGATCAACCAGTTTGACCAGATTCTGGCGCAGGGTCTCCCGACCCGCACAAAGCCTGTCAGATAAAGTGGTTAGCTTAAGGTTGGGGGTATCGTGAAGCTGTCTAATTATTCGAAGTTGTAAAACGGTGATTCTCGAGCAGGTCATTTGACTGACTTTGTCGAGATGAATCAGGGCTTCCCAGTTGATGTTCATAAAATTACGGCAGGCTGCGCGCCACATGGCGTTTGGGAAGTATCCAGTGATTGCGGCAAGTGCGTACTGACGTAGATCAATCGTAGGTATTGTGTGAATGCGATAGCTCATTGCGTACCGCTATCGATGGCAGGAAAGCTTTTGACTTCAACAAACCAAGATCAATTTCCCTGTGTAAGGGTATGACTATCGCCTTAATGAATGAGGCTCTACCCGTTGGCGATATAGCGAAATATTGTCTGCATATGTTGCACTTTATTTTTAACGCTATAAAAAAATGGGGTCCAAAATATTGGACCCCAAAACGATTACTTATCGTCTACGTCGTTGTTTTCGTTCTCAAAACCACCCGCCTGGAACTCATACCACATCTCTTGACGACAGTAGACGTACACATAAAAACGACAAAATGTAGCTATTTTGCTCCTACTGTGGGAACTAAAAAGCACCTTCAGGCACTATAGATTTAAACCGGTTGGACCCCAAATTGGACCCCGGAAATTTTGAATGATGCTACTTGCTACAGGGATGTGAAACGATGGGTATTACATGTGAGACCAGAAAAAGGAAAAAAGGGACGGTTTACAAGTTCATAGTCAGGGTCAGAACGCAGCATTTTTCTGCTATGGAAACCATGACGTTTCCAGAACGACCCGCAGGGCGGGCATGGGCACGGCAGGTCGAAAAGGAACTTCTGCGTCAGGCTAACTTGAATTCACCTGAATATGAACGCGCTAAGTCACGTACCGGTGATATCAAACTGAAGCACTACCTTAAGCGATATCTTGAAAAAAACGATAGTCTGCCTGAGCACAAAAGAATCAGTAATCGCGATAGATTGGCGATTCTTTTCTGGATGAGAACGAAGCTGGCAGAGAAACGTTCGAATGAGATACGTAAACAGGATCTCATTGATTTTCTGGATGATCGACTAGCCGAAGTGACACCTTCGACAAACCATATTTATGTTTCTGTCTTGCGGCGGGCAATCGACTGGCAGGAGCGCGTAAGGCTGCATTTTAATCGCTTTATCACGGATGAAGTGATGAAGGAACTATGGAAACTGGATCTGGTAGGTAAGTCCAGACGTGATGATTATCGACCCTCTCGTGATGAGATCTTTGGACTCTATAAAACATTCCTTAAGATGTATAACACTACGCAGTCATTGATTCCCTATCATCATCTGATGCTGTTTTCTATTTACAGTACGTTCAGGGAAAGCGAGATCTGTCGCATCAAATACAGCCAGCTGGACCAAAACAATGGTTTTATTATCATTGAAAATCGCAAGGATCCAAATAATAAATACGGGAATCATCAGAAAGTGCCGATACCGCAAGAATGCCTTGATATCATCAGTATGCAGCCAGTGTTCGAGGGAGAGGATCGGATTTTTCCTTATAAACCGTTGTCTGTCGCCAAGCGTTTCAGTGAAGTCACTTTCAAACTGGGATTTGATAAAGTTCGTTTCCACTCATTCCGGCATGAAGGTATTTCTCGCCTTTTTGAACTGGGCATGTCGATACCGGAAGTGGCATTAAGAAGCGGACATAGAACGTGGGAGCATCTTCGCCGTTACACACATCTTTTGAATACACAGCCAGGCGATATATGGTCCGAATGCCTTGCTATTGAGAGAGAGTACTGGTCCAGGCATGAAGTCTTCAATCCATATCTTAAGAAAATGGGAGGTTGGAAAGATCCGGACTCTCATAAAAAATGAACATCGTGTATTCGTAGCTTTATCAGGTAAAAACAGGCATGGAATCGATGCCTGTTGTTTTCAAAAAGGAAGCAGTTGCAGTTTTGGATCATTTCTAATACTCTGGGCGCAGCCAAGTCTGACCTTTATGTTTACCATAGTAAGCTATTGAAATATAAGTAAAAAAATGAATTTTTGCCGTTGACACCCCTTTTGTAAGAGCTCAATATGAAACTGTAAGAAACAGCATGGCGTGGTATGTGAGGTACTAAGTCCTATGCGGGCCTACCTCATTTTGTCTTGCTAAACAGCTGGTACAGGACGTACCGGTTGAATGCTCAAAGGGAGAAAGCAATGAGCTCAGAGAGTGACCTTTCAATATTAAGAGAGTCAGATGTTATTCATTTGACTGGCTTGAGTCGTTCTTCAATTCGTAGGCTCGAACAAGCCGGTAACTTTCCCGGAAGAATACGACTTTCCTCTAAAACTGTGGGCTGGCTTAAGAAAGATGTTCTTAAGTGGATTGAGAATCGCCCATCAGTATCAGGTTGATAACTGCATTGTGTTAATAATATTAATCTCTATGTGAGGATGATTCTCTTGTTTATTTGATGAATAAGGGGGGAGGGTGTCACGAAAAAATAGTGTGATTATTTAAGGTTTTTGCTTTTAAGAATCTATCGCTAAAGATATTGGCTTTAGAGTTTATGTTGTCCTTACTTGGGTAAATTAATTACCCCCTAATTTTAATGAAGGGAGAGGTTCCTATGCGCAATCGTTTTTTTGTATTTCATGAATCTGAGATGGATCGTTTGGCTGGAGAAAGATCTACGGTTCTGAGAACGTATTTTTGGGGAATAAAACCTAGGGCTGACTTTGAAACGGGTATGGTTGGAGATCGGCCTGGACGTCGCGTATCAATACAATCAATACGAGAGGCTATTGAAGTTATTGCAAGGCCTGGGGTTAAAGAAAGAAAATATTCTCGTAGCGAGGTGCAGGGAGCAATAGACCGACTTGTTGGGATTGGCATGGTTGAAAGATTATCAAAAAAAGGTGATCGCCACTTGGTGTTGCGCTGCAAGCTAGTCACTGAGGAAAAATTTCAGCAAAATAAAGTGGGTCGAAACTACTGTGATGAAGTCGGGCGACAAGACGCATCAAAAAACACTGATTTTAAAGGGGGGAATGATTTTTTCAAAGAGAGAAGTAATGATGCTCTTAACAGCAGAAGTCCTACAACATCAGATATCAATAAAAAAAAGGTATGTAGTTATGGCAATGATGCCATGCAGGAAATTTTTGATTCTGTTAACAGAGCAGTAGAACCAGCCAGTGTCTTCAGTCGAGATGATATTTTGTTAATCATCAGAGATTATTTGAAATATTGTGAGAGTCGAGAGGCTGATTGGAGTTTTATGGGTTTTAAAAATCATCTGCAGTTTAAATACGACGTTATGGTACGGCGTATGAGGAGTAAGCAAACTGCCGATGATTTAAATCAGGCATCAATCGAAAGAATGCGAGCAGATGGTAGGAGGGTGGAAATGCAAGCTGACCAGATTGATAGTAGAAATATATTTCAGTCATCAGGGTCAAAGGTTCCAACAAAACCCTCTGAGGAGCTGATTAAGAAGTACGAGGAAAAGTATGGTGTGAGCAGCACATGTTCTGATGACGCTGTCCCACAGCGTGATCAGAAAGTTATTGACGAGGATGAGCTGTCTTAAACGGCAGCTCGATATAATATTTTTTGGAAAGGAAATCCAACATGAACACTGAATTCGTCTTATACGCCAGATATCAAAAGCCGTATGTGCATCTGGAAGACATATGCGAAGAGTATTTCAATCTTTGCGCCAAGAAAGCCAAACAGGCAGCAGTCAGCCAACAGTTACCGGTTCCTGTGGTAAGAATGTCAGATAGCCGTAAAGCGCCTTACATGGTCAGGTTAAAAGATCTGGCGGAATACCTGGATAACCGGCATCAGATGTATTCAGACACTTGGGAGATGATCAAAGGCACTCGTAGTGTCGAGTAACCCATCATTGCGAGATAGTCGGTTACCATCTCCATCAAAAAGCCGTCACTAGAGCAGGTTTATAATTCAGAACAACATCAAGCCTGCTCTATCCTGAAAGCACTCCCCTGGTTGTCTTACTAAACATTCACCACCTAAGCCAAGCTGCGAGAGTGTCTGTTGACGTCTACACAGCCACAGCATTCTCATTGGACGGTGAACTCAGCGCCGATACCATCACTTCTGGCACTTCATCATTCGGCCAGGTAATCGCCAGCTTCTGCCCGGCACGGGTCATGGCCATGTAGATTTTTCGCGTGTTTTCTTCAACCAGTTCGGCTCGTTCGTCATTCGTGAGTTCCAGGGCAGATTCCTTATCCAGTAACCCTTGTAAGCCAAGAAGAAACACAATGGGACTTTCTAGCCCTGTTGCAGCACCTAAAGGGCATAACCTGACAGCCTGCTCGTTATCTTTGGCCTTCGAGGTCATGAGCCAGTAACATTTTTTTCCTAATGCCTGTTCAAATACATCCGTCAGGGATTGTTGGCGGATGCCATCGGCATAGACAACAAGAATATCCCGCCCCGGTATACCGGCATTCAGTAAAGACTTGATCTCTCCGGCTGTCCGAAGAATTTCATCATTGGGGGAGTCTGTCAGAATCAGGCGTGGACTGTCGCCAACGGGCATATTTGTGAAGGCAGGTTCTACATACTGTTCCGGATCATCACTCAGGCGTAACTTCCTGAAGCGTGTAGCGGCCTGGAGTATGCCAGTGGTTGTCCTGTAGCTTCGATCCAGCCTATGTGTTCGTCCCCGGACTTCCAGTCCAGCCTGAACCCAGCTGAGTCGTCGTTTAAGGAATCCTTGAGAAGGATCGGCGGCGAGAAACAGTTGGCCCGTTCCCTTGCTGGTAATCATTTTGACCAGCTCAAACCACACGGGTGCGAAGAACTGGGCTTCATCAATTAAAACATGCTCATACTGAGGGACACTGACGGTACCGCTTTGAAACTGTTGCCAGACAATGCGAGGCAGGTCGGCCCAGTCAAAACGATGCGGTATAGCCGTGACCTTGCGGTCATAGGCTTTCAGTGCTCTGTACACGAGCGCTCGCTCACTTTCCCTCAGGGCAAATCCACGGCCTGTGCGATCGGCATTCAGGTAATCAGTTTCCGAAAAAATCAGGCGATCTTTAATGAACGTGAACTCATTTCCCAGCTGGGATGCTGTCAGGCGGGACTGACTGAGAAATTCCCGATGGATACCACTGATCAGAGAATGGCGAATATGGGGCTGTAATGGTTTGCCTTGCGGGTAGAACTGCTTGCACCAGGCCATGAAAGTCAGCCAGAGTACGCCATGATCATCGTTGGTCAGGATGCGGTAGCGTCGCTCCATTTCACGGGTAACAGGGCGGTTGTGTATCAGGCAGAGTATACGGCTGTCTGGAAACAGTTGACGAAGCAGGCGGGCACGGTAAAGGAGAATTAAGGATTTTCCACCTCCTGCTACGCCATTGAGCAGGCGAAGGGAAAAGTCGCGGCTCATTTGCACATGCTCTTCCGGTGGGGCCAGATCGATCTTGCTGGCCCACTCCTGTTGATAGTCCAGAAAGAACCCGGTCTGGCGTTCACGGTTGTCCTGCCGCTTGATACGTCGTGTTGTGATGGACGTGGGAACCATGGTTTCCGGGCTGAATGTCCTGCGCAGTGATTCAGGTAGCAGCTTGCCGGCGTTCAGGCCCAAGTGGCGTTCAACCCATAAAGCACCTTTTTCTCCTTTCAGTTGTTCACCACAAGCTACGGGGGTTGTTTTAAGGAGAGCGGTCGGGCTATCGAGCAGGTCCTTAATATCAGCCTGTCGCAAATTAAAAAAGACCACGGCGACAGGGGCAACGGTTCTGATCAGGCCTGTCGGCATCGAACCCGTGAGATCCTGCTGAATCCGTGTATAGAAACTTTCAAGGTGCTGTTGTTCACCGGTACCAAAAGGGGCGGTTGTTTTGGCACTGCCAAATAAGTCTGGTGTGTTGCTGGTGGCCAGCTTCGTAATCTCTCCGGCTTTAACCGGAGAAACGACCAGGAAAAGATGTCGGCCGCTGTCGTGTTCTATCCAGAATGTCGGCGCCCAGTCTTCGCCGGGGATGCGCTGGCGCAGAATGTACTTGTCGTCCAGCGAGCGTTTCAGCAGATTAAATAGTCGTACGGCTTCGGTACTGTCGTTTAAAGCCTTGTCAGGAATGCAGCGTGCCATGAGACATCCTGTTAACGTCAATGTCATGGGTTGGCCAGTCTGTTTTAAGACAGGCAGCGTGAAGAGCACGAAACCCTGAGATCCATCGTGCCAGTAACGGGTTATCAGGTGTCCAGTCAAGCAGTTCGGCGCAGCCGAGAATAATCAGTTTTGAGCGAGCCCGTGTTACCGATACATTCAATCTCTCTGGTTGATACCAGAACTCTGCGATGGCTCTGACGAAGTTGCTGTCAGTACTGGTCAGTGACAACAGAATGACGTCCCGTTCCTGTCCCTGCATACGTTCTACCGTGTCAGTCACGATGCTTTCGGCTTGTCTCCCCAGTAGTGTGTGCAGCACATTGCGTATTTGCCTGCCCTGGGAACGAAACGGGGCAACAACACCGATCTCATCCGGGCTGACGCCAGCTTTTATCAAGGCACGGCAGAGATAGGCGATCTGTTCTGCTTCAGTGGCATTGACAGATTGAGCGGTGCCGAGTGGCTGGTCAAGCCAGACCATTGGGGCGTCAGGGTTCAGAATATTCGCCAGCGGTGAATCGTTGCAGTGAAGTGATAACTGACGTGTGCGGGACAGTGGAGAAGCGATTAAGCGATTGTCATAGAACTGTGTGCTGGGCCAGCGAGTGAGGGGTTCATTCATACGCCAGGTTTCGGTTAGCATGACGGATTCCCGGTTGTGAATCAGCTGCTCAAACACAGATGCTTCGCGGTCATTTAGCCTTGATCGAGACTGTAACACCGGCGGTAGCTGTTGATGGTCGCCAAAAAACAGATAACGTTTGCCGCTTAACATCGCCATCAACGCCAGCGGGATTGTCGCCTGACTGGCTTCATCAAAAATGACGGTATCAAAGGTAAGATTCGCCAGTCGGGAACTTCGACAGGCAAAAGGCGTGGCGCCGACGACATAATGACTGGCAGTTGAAGCCTGTTCCCACAGGTTGAAACGATCAACACGATCAATAGCGTGATTCAGGGCTTTGCTGCCGCTGATAACACTGACTTTGACGATGGGAAGCTCAGGCGCGAGTTCGTGTATCTTATTCAGTGCATTATTGATCGCCATATGTGTATGGGCGGTGACCAGTACCCGTTCACCCTTTTCTACGAGCAAGCTGACAAGATGGGCCAGGGTGCGTGTCTTGCCCGTACCAGGCGGCCCCTGGGTGCAGAAATCAAGGGCTGTCGCATATCCACTGGCGATGGCGTCGGCCTGATCATCATTACATTCACTTTGCAGAGCGTACTCGTGGGCAAACTGGTAGTCGTCCGCATCCATGGCATTATCGGATTGTCCGAGCAGTAGAGGCAGGACCCGCTCACGACCGATACGAGTTTTACCGAGATCATCAATGGCGTTCAGGTAGTAAGCCGTCAGATCCATCGTATCGGTATCGAGAGTCCAGAGCTGCTGGTGGCTCTGGCAGAAGGCCAGAATGTCTGGTGCCTGCTTATGGCTGACAAGGAGACTTGAACTGTTTTCTTCTTCAATGAGCAGCTCATTCCAGCAGGGTTGCTCAAACGGGTCGCCAGGGTTAAGGCAAACCAGATCCCCCTCACGGAAACGGGACAGATTTTCTTTAAAGTGAAGAATTAGCTGATAGGGCAATAGGCCTGGCTGTATGTGGCTCAATGGAAGGCACCAGCCTTTTTCTATCCGCTCGTTCAGAGGGCGGCGCCAGATTTCACGAAGGTGGGCATCTGCCGCCTCTTTTTCGTCAAGCACCAGTTTGCGCAATGTTTCAAGTAGCGTTAGTGATTGTATGGAGTAGGCGCTGACGGTACTCATTACTCACTATGACCATGAACACAGTGGTGCAATCTAGAGCGTAATGGCAGAGACGCTTGTTTATTCATGGGGGTACACACCCAATTTATTGTTTATCTGTCGTCTTTATGGGCTGTATTTAACCAAAACAAGATAGTGCTGGCTATGCTTGCCTGAACATATAGTCAGCTTTGAAGCTGGTGGCTTTAGGAAAGGGCGGAAGCGAGTAACAGATCACTTGAATAAAAGAACCCGCCTTTGCCAGTAATGTCTGGCAAGGCAGGGTCAATGTTAAGTCTCAATGTCACCTTCCAGCCAACGCATGAATTGTTGAAGGTTTATCATGCGGCGGTTATCAGGCGCATTGATCCAGACAACCCCATAGGGAAGTTGGCCTTTATCGATTTTCTGGTTAAGTGCCTTGCTTGAATAGCCCGTCAGTTCGGCTGCCAAAGCGACAGTGATCCATTTAGGTATCAGAAGGTTTTTGATCAGCATGATGTTTCCTCCTTGAATCACCCATACTCAATCCACTCAGAAAAGTTATCAATGTTCATCAAAAGGCGCCCATCCTTGCCTCTTATCCAATGATAATTCTCAGTGAGTACATCGTTATAAATCTTCAGGCGCAGTGCATTAGTACTGTACCCGGTCAAACGTGCGGCTTTTTCTAGCGTTACCCATAGGGTGTAAGCTTCATCATCTGTCATGTATCGACTCTCCTTGTCACAGATGGTCTCGTAGTGCTCTTTGATAGCGAGAGTATCTCAACATGTACACAAAGCAACTGTCGTTTTTATAGGCTGAAAGTGCATATCACGTGCGTACGTAGGTTTTGTTTTGCTCATCGAAAGAGTTTGGTGCTGCGTAAAATATATTGGACGGATTGATGTGATGCAGCGTAAAAATACACTCAGAGCGCGTGCAAAGATTCATATTTTGGCGGTACCCCCCCCTTGTGTGAAAACAACCCCATGGAGGTATAACCGCCAAAATAATTTTTATACTCATGGAGAGGAGTTTTGATAGATAGAGAGGAGAATAGGGGAAGTTAATGGCACATGTAGGTGCGCCAAAATAATGTGAGTTTATAGGATGCTATTTGATTTTGGATATGTGTTTGAAATTTTGATCAAAAAATAGCCGTATTTTATGTTGTAACCACACAGGGAGCCTTAAAGTTGCATTACAAGGAATGGTGGAAATGAGTTTCAGCTCTTCCGCTAGCAGTTCATCATGGGTTGGCACATCATGCCAATTTACTGTTGCAGAACAATGTGACGTTGTCTGGTAATATCGAATGCCATTGCTGATGGGTATCTCCCACATTTCACTTCTATTTGAGCTTGGATTGATGCAACCGTAGATTAATCTACAGTTATGCTGCTTTCTCAAAAGTATGACCTATTCCTGAGATTTTTATGGGTAATAATAAGTTTTTCCACCCTCTAAGGGGGGATTAGGTAGGACATTGGTGTCTTAGTCAGTCTTGGTAACTGTGAATTTGGTCAACTGTATAGAACCTGCATTTTGCTGCTGTTTTAACTCTATTCTGCTTTAGGGTTCTTCATCACCTAATTTTCACAGGTGGTGTTTCCTGAAGATAGTGTGGCTTCACAAAAATGAAGCTCTACTTTAAGACGTCATTTCAAGCCCAACGTTTAGCCCCATACGCCATGTTACTTCGTTATAGATACAGTTCGCTGATTTTGAACATCGACGATAGGTGTAAGAGGCATTCATCTATTTCAATGATCTCGTCACCTTCTTTGGGTTCTGTCAGAGCAGCGACATAAGGCTACATTGGTTTGAGGCCCATGTACCGACTTAATTGACGTTTTACACAACAAGCATGAGCGATTATTTCAGAAGCTCACGCCGTTTATACAAGGAACCCTCGGATGTCTATGGGCAAGATTTTGAAAGTGAGAAAAGGATACTCTGTGGTGACAAAGGTAGAAACCAAGACGGAAACCTTCAATCCAGAGCTTCTCTATAAAGTACAGCATTTTTTTTCTGCCCCCCACAACGTGCCCATAGATTATGTTTGCAAGACCAACAGTGCAGGCGAGCATCAGCACCATCTTGAAAGGTTCTTCCACTTTGTGTACGGGAAAGACCTGAAAAGTGCGGCTAGTTACTACATGAAGCACCGAATTGCAGGAGAATACCTGAAAAAGGGCTATTTCAAAAAAATCCCCCCGATATACCAGCTCAGGTTGTCTATCTGTGGCCTGAGACTTAGCGCGGATATCTGTAAGGAGGGACAGGAAGATCCTAAACAACTGGGGCTGAATTATCATATTCGCTGCATTGTGAACTTTGCCGCTCACCAACTGGGCATTCCGGGCATGCCACTGGCTGCACTACTTGAACATCATCGTAATGATGACTTCCGCAGTGTTACCAACAGACTTGGTATTGATGATACTGATGCAGATCCCGATTTTATCAGCTCACGTTTCTTCGGCATCCTTGCTTACTGGGCAAAATGTGCCTATGACCTGCTAATGAAGGGGGAGCCGCTAACAGAGAAGACCCAAATGCTGGCAGTGCTTTGCTGGCATGCCATCACTTATCTATTCAATTCCCGTAAACTTGTGCTGGCTGGCCATGCATTTCCATCTATGGGAAAAATTGTTTACCTGGAAAGCATCACTGCCTTTGAGAAAACAGAATCCGGCTATGATGATTTCTATGGGCAGAACCAGCCACCGGAATTTGAGACTGATACCGAGACTCAACCACTTGATGTTATGCAGGATAAAGGCCCAGCTGACATTCCTGGCATCATAGCGGATACTTTCTCGCGGCTTGCTGAACAGTTAGAAGAATCCCAAAAGTCCGAATGTGCTCTCTCGACACTTGAGTCCCTGTTTGAAGACCAGCGCTATACCGGTGCCATTGAGGAATGGTCCGGCATGATGACGCCAGAAGCCATTGCACAACAACGGGCAGAAACAACCCGAAAGGTGTTTACCTTACTTCCTGCGCAGATTGCTCATCTAGTAAAGGCCCTACAGAAAACGGCTGACCAGTTTGAGTTAGAGAATATCAGCTTCAGCCTCCCCCAAGACTTCACCCTCGAGGCTTTGGTTGGTATCGACTATAACCAGCTATACCTTGCTGCGAGTAGTGTGTTGCCCCGCCTGCAGATAAAAAGTAAGGCCATTGATGCGATCAGAAAAAATGTAGATCAAATCAACAACCTGACAAACCGTTACTGTGACGCTTACAAACCAGAACCCGGTCAGATTCCACGGCCGTCGGTGCTGCGCACAATGGGTACTATCAGCCAACAGATCAGTGACGACATGGAGCTTTTCTCACAACAGTGGAATGACTTTGTTGACCAGATTCTCAATGAACACAGGGCTGTGCTTGCGTTAACCCTTGAATACCAGAGCACCGAAAGCGAGCGTCGTGAAATCAGCAGGCAAGCCAACATAAAACAGCAAGAGGAAATTAGCAGTCTGAAAAACCAGCTGGCAGGCATACGACAAGAGCGTGACAGCAGCCAGGAAACTATTCAGGATCTCGTGCGTAAACTTGAGCAGATGACGCAAGAGCGTGATGCGCTGCTGGACAGATCTCGCATGCAGGACACAAATCTTGCCCAAAACATCATCCGCTTTAAGGATGTTGTGGATCTGCACCGACAGAAGGTTAGCTGTGCTGATGTTCTGCGTCTGGCTGAAGATTTATATGGCAATCAGTTGCGGGTTCTGGATAGCGCAAAATCCTCCGTTCAAAGCCTGGGGCTGGATCATGCAGGTACAATGGCAAGGCAGTTACAGATTCTGGTCGATGAATATATGCCCGCCATTATCAGCGGAACACCAGACTCTGAAGCAAGAAAGTGCTTCCCTACTAACGTCTACAGCGCAAAAGAGAGCGTTTACGTAGCGCAAAACCAGCGCTGTGCGGCTGAACGTATGTTTATCTACAACAACAAGGAATATTTTTTCGAGCAGCATCTCCGCGTTGGTAAAAATATCCGTATTCACTTTATCCTCGATCTGGATGCTCAATGCGTTGTTATTGGCCATTGCGGTTACCACCTGACTACGCTGATGACAGCCAATCAGTAAAATCCCAGATTCTTCAGTGGATAAACAAGACAAGCCATCCGGGAAGGTTGCCGCCTTTTCGGATGGCTTTGACATATTTCGGGGCTGAATAACCACTTTCTTATAAATTTAATTTTTTTTAGCCCCTTTCCCTTTTCAGTCTCGTTATACCGGTAACTTCGATATTTCAACGAGATAAACATCATGACTACCAATATCCAGCTCTACCGGGAAAAGGCTCTTGATCTTGGCTGCAAAATTGCTGAGACCATGGACAAGGTTGAACAGGATTCTCCCTTGTTTAATAAACTACAGAACACCAGAAGATTACTGGATGATGCCATAACCAGACTGAGCGGCAATACCTGGAATGTTTCATTCATGGGGCGTGTTGGAGTGGGCAAGACTTCAGCAATTTGTCATCTTTTTGGGTTACACACAGAAGATAGTGTAATTCTGAATACTGGCGCTGGTAAGACAACAGTCTGCGAAGTGGAACTTCAATCTGCCGAAGATATCAGTATCACTATCATCCCGTCCTCATCAGAAACCGTTTATGCCTATCTTGAAGAGTTTGCCCAGTACCTTTCCAGCAAGCGAGGGGAAGATCTGACTGGCACCTCTGCTGGCCTTAAACCCAGTAGCGAGGTCGAGCGAGCTTTACGCAACATGTTGGGCCTGCCTTTCAAGCACACACGCACCACAGAAAGGCGAATTCAGTCAATTGACCTTGCAGAACAGTTGTTTGATGAGCTGGGCGACAAAGAGCAGTTTATTCAGAAGATCAAACACAACATCAATTTGGAGGATCGCTGCCAAACCACGTTTACACCATCCGAAGAGGATCTGGAGAACGGTGCGCTCTGGCTTCAGCGTACCTTTTCTGCACTGAACAATGGCCGTCATCCACATGCGACATTGCCAGAAAAAATTATCATCCGGGTCAATCAGGCACTGTTTTCGTCTGACGCTGGCGCCATTAATGTCCAGGATACCAAGGGCATTGATGATACCGCCAATCGTGCGGATCTACTGAACAAAATGAACTGCCGCCGCACACTCAACATCCTGTGCACAGGGTTTAATGATGCGCCAGACAAGGCGACTCAATCGTTGTTGGATGTGGCGATCAAAAGTGGCCAGTCTGATTACCTGGCAGATGAAACATTATTGCTGGTACTGGATCGCTCGGGTGAGGCTGAAAACACCACATACATTGATGAAGCCGTTAATGATGTCGATCTTGGCAGAGCTATTCGTGACGAACAGGTCGAACAGCAGTTGCAGCAGACCTTAAGACTGAAGGGTATAGATATAGCGTTTTACAATGCACTGAAAGACGACATCGAACCATTGCACTCTGCCATCACAGATAAGCTTGCGAGACTGCAGGCCCGTCTTTACCGTGAAATTGACAGCCTTGAGACGTCCATCCAGCAGCTGTCTCTTGAAGCGGAAACTCGTCGTGTCAATCCAGCGCTTGAAACAGTCAGAGCGACGCTTGAGCCATGGTTACGGAAAGCGACCGTCAATGTGGATGGCGTCCAGGATCTTTTTAAAGACCTGACAACCGAAATCCGTCACTCGCATCCCGGCAGTGTGAGGGCAAGCGTTAACCGGCGAGGTCAATGGTACAACCTGGACTTTTACCACGTTATGGCGCAATCGAGCCGTAGCAAACTGGTGGCACACTTTGAGCCACTCAAAAGAGAGGTAGATTGCCTGCTGGATAATCTGCTGGAAAGAACTGACCAGGATTCAAGTGCGACAGGATTCATCAATCAAATCAAAACGACCGTTGAGCATCAGACTCAAGAGATTTACACGCAGGGTTTTAACCTGTCACACGAGCTGTTTAAGGACCCACTCAAGGAGGATTGGGATCATTGGCACAACTTGCAACAAGAGTGGGGGAAGGGGGCAGGATATAAGGATCGTATTGCTGATGGTTCAGCCCTCTGGTTTAAAACCCACGGCTACCAGAACACAGAGGAACTGATACGTATTCGGGCACAGGGCATCTGGAATCAATTCTTACAGGAAGTTGCCGGAATGGTGGATATCGATTGTGAGATGGCGGCCTGAATAAGTAATCCACACATCACGTCGTCCTTAATTTTTTAACCGTATGTTTTCAGGGCTTACTGTTTCCCTGTCGGTAAGCTCTGTGCATTCAATACAGGGAGATTGGAGTAAAAAAGAATGAAAAAACTGATTATCACTGCAATGTGCATGTTTTCAGTATTAATGACGGGCTGCGCTTCTGTCATTAAAGGAACGCAGGATACGATCAGTGTCAACTCCCTGGAAAAAGGAACGGTCATCTATGTGGATGGCGTAAAGCGGGGTATTGATGACGCGATGGCACAGGTCGATAAAGGTGATACTCATACGATCAAAGTCACCAAGGAAGGCTGTGAGGATCTCATTATCCAGACAGGTGAATCCTTTGATGCCACCACACTTCTTGGCATCTTCATCGACTTTGGCCTGATCACTATCCCCATCGACCTAATCTCCGGTGCAGCATGGAAGACAAGCCCTACACTGTATACCGTGACGCCAATGTGCCCTGTCAATAACGGCTGATCCTGAACCCTGTCCAAGACGGCATTACCACCTCCCATAAGGCTTAACCATGAGCTTTCGGGAGCGTGGTTTGCGTAATGAAAAAAAATTCACATGGCTTAGCCCCTTCCTGCAGCAGCGATCGTTATATAACTATGCGACCCGTATATTGCTGATGAATGATCTAGTACACGAAGAGACTACCGATAGTTGGCAATTGTTTGTTATGTGATCAAACGGGTTGGTATTTGGGTTTAGCTATCACTAAGCGGGTGGCTTCCGAAGCAATATTGGAGATATCGCAAACATGAGCACTAAAGTACTCGGAGTCCGTCGTAACTCTATGGGCATCATCAACAACTTTGATAGCAAATGTCCGGTATGGGCCGCTCAGGCAAAAAGGCATACAGGTAAACTCACAAAAAAACAAATTGATAAATGCTTTGAAAAGCCGTTTGTCTGGAAGACGAGTGTCATTCGATAATGATATTGTATTTCACTCAACATTCTAGAAGGAACGTTGAAAACAGGTGATGTGGTTATGCAGTCTTATCCTTGGATAAGGCTCAACGAGCGACGCAGCATTAATACCTAATTCAATATTATGAATCGCGTATTAGCTATTAAAAATACGGCTTTTTCAGATAAATATAGAGAAATTTACTCTTTGTTTTCACATAGTTTTACTGATTAAAATTCATCTAACTTTACATGAACTATTAGAGCCAGCACATGAGAAAAACAATTTTTTACACAGCATCAATACTGCTATTGATGACAGGCTGTGCAACAGCGAGTCGAACATATACCGCAGATGGGCAAGAAGGTTTCAACATTAACTGTTCAGGAAATGGTCGGAACTGGGGTATGTGCTATGAAAAAGCAGGTGACATTTGTGGTACTCGTGGTTTCCTCGTTCTGGAAAGAAGTGGTGACCAAGGTAGTGCGTTCTCGGGAAACCAGTTTGGGCTTTATGGTTCATCCGTCACGACAAGAAGCATGATTGTTAGCTGTAAATAGAATTATATATTCATAACTTTAGAAAGGTTTAAGTTTTACAAATGCGTCTTATTAAGTATTTAATCATACCAGCAATAATTATTTTAAGTACTGCAATTTACTTTGCCTTTACCGAAAAAAACATGGAAAGCGAAAATAGTTGTGCAGCAGCTGTTGCGCCAGAAATTATAAAGTATCTGCCTTACAATCCATTCTTGTTCAAAGGTGAGTATGTAGGCAATTGTAAGCAATAACGATATTATCAACACTGTTATGTTTGAGCTTGCCTGAACTCGAAATCACCCCCTTTCGTGCAAGTAAAGGGGGCTACACTATAGACGATTTTATCGTCAAATGATAAGCAAGTTAAAATCTTTATTGCAAAGAAAATATGTGCAGTAAGACTTAAAGATAGTTTTATCTTGCCGAGATTCGAATTTGTTTTTTCACTTAGATAAGTAGTCTTCAAAATTCGGTTATCTCATAATTCTCGTAATATTTATATTTGTAACCCAGCACTAATGACGCACTTTCATCAAAAAACAGTTCTGATACTTTTTACAATAGTCATGATCAGTGGCTGTGCATCCCAAGCATCTAGACATAATATTGCTGGTACAACGTATGGCTGGTCAAAAAATGGAATCACCGTATTGTCAGACATAGAGGTTAGCGGCCTTCAAGTAAGGCATGTGCGTACGCCTTCCAGTATATGTACCAGCGGATACGCAGATCATCTTGAGCTAAATGGGCCTATTGGTCCTGATAGTACTTTCGTCATGGAGCAACTCCTAAAAAAAGTTGAAAAATGCATTGATAAAGAAACTAAAGTAGTTTATTCAACGCGTGTTTATATGAATTCTAATGGCGGATTATTAAAAGATGGGTATTCTCTAGGAAGAATTCTCAGAAATACTCAAGCTCAAACTGTTGTTTCAGGAGATCAGGTCTGTGCATCTGCATGTGCAGTCGCATTTCTAGGTGGGCGTTACAGAAATGTAGAGCACAATGGAGAATTATTTTTTCACTCTCCATATATAAAATATATAGATGAAAATATTAAGTGCGCATCACGAAAAGAAAGTGGAGAATTAAATAAATATTATCATGAAATGCTGCCCGAAAATTACGCAAAAAGAGTTTTTAGTCGGACTATGGATTACTGCAGCGTCACAGAAGGATGGACTGTAAATAAAGATGCAGCAGAAATATTTCATATTTCTTCTGGTGATGAAGTATCCACTTCACCAAAAAACAATGTAGAAATGGCAATTGAAGCAATAAAGAAGGAAATCCCAGAATGGAATGATGAAATGTATAGTCAAGCTATGGAATATGCTATAAAAAAAATGAGCTTCTCAGAGAATTTTGTTACTAGCTCTACTGATCCAGAATTTTTTATAAACATCGTATACAAGATGAGAGAAGAAGAGGATTATGAAAGGTATATTCTCCCGACTATTCGCAAGTACAATATCAATGCATTGAAAGATGAAAAAATTCTTGAGGTGATTTTCAAAGAAGTAGATGCCAACACCAAATACTACTACTTGGATAAAGAGACTTTTGATAAAGCTGTGCAAGAGGTGTTATCGGAAAAAATCATCCTTGAAAAGGTAAAAGTCTGAACTAAACCAGCTAAAAAAGGCCAGCTATGTTTTATAGCTGGCCTTTTTATCACTTACTATCTTTCGCTGAAAACTCTGAAAATCTGCGATTAAATTCTATCAAAAGGGTTTCGGCTTTCTTAGTATCACCCTGCAATAGCAAGCCTGCAATAATACGCACCCATTCCTCCGGCGGTTGGTCTTCCAAAGAAACAACCTCCTCAGACGCTGCGTGTTGATCTCCCATAAAGACCATCTCACTGGAAGAAAAGTCCGTGGTATCAGTCTGCCGAGTATTTGGCATAATGAGTACACCCAACATCAAGCCAGCAGCAAGCGACAGTGGTACCTGCCAGAGTTCACGACGCCGGAAAAATCCGGGCTTTGATTGCGTGCCGTCAGATGTTACCCGTGAAGGACCAGAGCTCACCGCCCGACGAGCTTTTGCCTTGATTGCATTATCCAGGTGGTCCGGCGGGGCAATCATGGCTTCCTTGTAGAGTGGCGTAAGAGTCTCATCAAAAGCCTGCAGTTCACGTTCATTGGCGTCTGTCATGGCAACCACTCCTGCAAGAGCTGCTTCAATTTCTGAAGCGCATATTTGTTGCGGCTTTTAACCGTTTCCCGGCCAACGCCCTGGATTTCAGCGACCTGTTCCAGAGTCAGGCGATTTTCTCGAGTCAGCATGAAGGCTTCACGCTGTTCAGGAGCCAGCAGGCCAATCGCTTCGTTAATTTTTTCCAGTAATCGTTTATGCCGGTACTGTTCATCTGGGTTGGTTGTATCGTCACATCTGAAACCGCTTAGTGGTGAGATACACTCTTCATCATCACTGTTACCGTCCAACGAAACCTGGCGCTTGTAGGCGGCGGAACGCGTATGATCCAGCCAGGCATTTTTGCCCATTGAGAAGAGATAACTGGAAAACTTGAACGGTGGATCGCCAGCATGAATCCTCAGGACAAATTCATCCCGTTTCTCAATGATCTTTTCCCAGCAGTTGTGATAAATGTCATCTGCCAGCCCAGTATCACCGGTAGTTTTGACCATATAGTTGTAGAAGCTTTGCCGGTAACGTTCATAGAGAATGTCAAAAGCTGCTGCATCGCCATTGTTATAGCGCTCAATTAGCGCTTCATCCGCCATTATGTCAGACATCCAAGCGGGCTCCTGCGTAAATGCCATAAAGGACTGAGTAAGGCATGTTGTACGTCTTTCTAGTGGTAAACGTTGTTAGCGGTCCTGGCCAATGGCCACAAATGGTGCCCAGAACATGGGATGTGCGTGGAACAGGTTTTTGTCGTGATCACGCATGTCGTGTGCCGCCTGTCGTAAGGCTGCGGTAAGCCCCTGTTCAGGTGTCTTTTTCAGTTCTGCAAAGAGTTTCACCATCAAGGCTGTTGTCGCAGATTGTTCAGTAGACCAGTGTGAAACCAGCAGGCTTCTGGCACCGGCATAGAAAAATGCCGTACTAAGGCTTGCCAGCCCGTTGTCATCACCCAGCTCGCCAGTATTACATGCGGACAGAATGACACGGTCTGCGTCCAGTTTCAGGCCTGCAATCGTGCTGCTATCCAGTATGGCGGTTGAATAATCCCCATTAACTGGAGTCATAACCAACCCTGGCTCCGGCGTGCTTTCACCAGCCATCAGACCGTGAGTCGCAAATACCAGTGTTTCAAAGCGTGATAACGGCAACTGTTCCAGCTGGGCCAGCGTTGCGGCTTTCCCGACATAAATATAGTCATCTTCACCCAGAATCTGCCCGATTCGGCGTAGCTGCTGCTCTGTTTTTGGCAATGGAGCCAGACGACTCAGGCTTTCCTGCGTGCTATCACCCATAAAGCTGAAGGATGTTTGAAACTTTTGTCGCATATCCTGCAGATGCTCTCCGGCCTCCGCAAGCGCCGTATTCCAACTTCCATTTGTTTCAACTGCTTGCATTATTGGATTGCCAAATCCTGCATAAGCAAGCCGTTTACTTTTATGTTCTGCCGTTTGGCTTGATGTCAACTGGGTATGGAGATTGCTCAAAGATGGCTGATAACTCATCAGATACTCGTTGCCAAGCCATGGCACTGAGCGATAGCGCACAAAATCCAGTGGCGATGAAATAGCCTTTTTAGGTAACTGCGTTGGCAAGATTTGAAACGGCAGCTTTGCCAGAGGACCATCTGGCAGCAGATAAAGTTTATTTTTGCCTTTCAGGTAAGGTTGCAACGGCTCAAAGGTATCCTGATACAACTGGTATGCAGGCCCCATTGCAAAGGGACGAATATCCATTGCTGAACGGATACCAGGTTGGTCCAGCGTTGCCCTGACCTGATTGATTCGTTGTTCCATGTCATCCAGGGAAATAGCGAGTTTGACGGTCTGAACGCTATTCCGGGTTATGATTACGGCCAAAGACTCATATTCCTCAACAAGCCACATAATGACGGCTTCATCCGGCCCAAGGTTTTGCATAACGGCATATGGATGTACTGGCGATGGTATTTGGGGCGCAGGAGCGTTCGGGTATTTTTGGACAATTGTTGCCTGAATCGTGCTGTATTCCTGAGCAAGGCTTTCAAACTCCTGCGAGAGTTTAATCACATTAGCTTGATTGTCTGGCTGGTCAGAGGTCAGTAATTGGCGCATTTGTGCCTGCAGGCGCCGCTGTCGTTCACCAATAGCCAGCATGCGGTTGAGCTCGTTGCGATAAGGCTGGTTCGCTGCATCACGCTTGATTTTGCGTATAGCCAGAGAGTGCGCCTGCGGATTGAATTGCTGCAGCTGTGCGGCAAGAACGATCATGCTGTCCAGCCTGACTCGTTCATTGGGCTGATCGTATGGGCTGAACTGGCCTTGCAACCGTTCCATTGTCGCGATAATGGTGTATAACGCCATTCGACAATTTTTTGATTGCCAAATATTGAGTCCCCGGCTGTTGGCAATCAGGAGCTGTGTAAGTATCTCATCGGCATACCCTAAGAGTGTTTGTGGCTCGTACAATTTGACCAGGTTGCCTGCATAAAGGCTTTCAAGGCCGCTGTAGCACACACCATAGTCCGCAATCGGTTTTGCGTAATTGGTAATGGCGTGATCAATCAATCTTCGTGCCTCATCCACTTGGCCATTGTTGAAATGCGCCAGTGCCAGAGTCGTCAATGGCTCCAGCATTGGTTGGCTCTCAGCAGGAAATGTCTCCAGATAAGTATTGACTCTGGCTTGAGCAAAACGAACCTGCTGATCTTTATCAGCGTTGGTGAGTTTACTGTGGCGGACCACGGCATCCTGGGCTGCACGGGCTATCGCCGGATCAAGCGTATAATTTTCATCTAGATATGGTTGAGCAATGTTATAGAGTTGAATGGCTTCGTCACGATAGCCCATTGTCTCAAAAGCACGCCCCGCTTCCCGGCTGACGGAAAGACGTGTTTCCCGATACAACTTGGTGTCGGGTAGCTGGTTAACCAGTTTCATCGCTTCTGCGATATACGCCAGCACTGTTGTTGCGGTTTCCGGTCTAAGCTCTGGCCTTGCCTTGGCTCTTTCCATCAGAAGCTGGCCAAGGAGTATGAGACCTCTTGCCCTGTCATTGTTGTATAGTGGCTGATCTGCTGGCGCTATATCAGGTTTCAAGTCTTCAAGGTGGCCGAGGAGCTCAATGGCTTGCCTGCTTCGTCGGGTTTCGTTAAGAAGTGATGCATAACGATTAATGACCGATACTTTGATCAATGCATCGTCCGAACCAATCATCGCCAACTGGTAGGCCCGCTCGGCCTGGGGATAGTTACCCATGTGGCTCCATGCTTCACCCAGTATAAAAAATAAACGGGCGGCATCTGCGCCCTGACGGGTGACATGAGCAGGAAGTTGTCTGGCTGTTTCGATAGCAGCTGCAGGGTTCTGTGCCATCAGCTGCAGAACCATGAGGCTGGCTGTTAACTCCAGGAGAGCCTTGTCCGCTGGCTTTGGCGTCGCCTGATATAATCGAAATCGCTCCTGTAGCAAACTCTGTGCAATCTGACCTTTGCCCATCATGCCAAGTGCCATCGCCATCCTGCTGTAGTTGGCTTCATCAATGTCAGCTACCAAGATTGAAGGATCAAGATTCTTCTCATATAGTGTGAATGATTCATTGAAATGTCCTTCCTTGAATAACACTTCTGCTCTTAATAGCGGCTCTGTGTCCTGTGGGCTATCTGCAGCATGACTGGTTGTTGAGACGATGAATAATAAGACGACAATGGCGTGACGGCAGATGTTATACAGCATGAGTGAAAGGTAAGCGCTCAAGAGTGGTACACACCAAACATAGCGCAAGCGCCCACCCCCTAATATACGACCTTATACTTGCGTCTTCCCGGTGAGCAAATAGCTGCTTGCAGATGTAATACACAGACTCAAACCACCAACGACAGCCTGCACCAGTAATGCTTGCCAGAATGCCATTACTCCATTTAACCAGCAGATGCCAAAGAAGATCAGTGATAAGGCGCTGAACAGAACACCTGCCCACTGGATAAGCCGAGCCAATCGATGAAAAACATTGTTATTTTGAGTCATTACCATGATCCGTAGAAGTGGTTGATGAGTGCCTGATGGCCTCCTTTCACTAGATAACGAATGAGATCCTTCTTTGGGGTTAATGGATGAGAAAATTTTTTAGCGTCTCATCTCATTCGTAACCTGAAAAAAGCACGGACCATAGCTACTGCGTTGATGGACACGTCAATTCAGAGTGGGGCCACCTCTTACATCAGAATCAGGTTGTCATAATGTGACAGTCTAAGTACAAGAAAATGTCGCAAAAAAACAAGTAGAAAACCTAGCTTTTCCCTTGTTCACGTCAATAGACATCAATTGAAAGTCTGATTAAATACGCCGCCCTAAATATTCCGTAAAATATCGAGCTATTGAGGCCCATGCTCCGCCGATCACCAAACGATCGCGCCAGACCTTCGGGCGGTAGCGTGCGTGCAACATGAGAATTGGAGGGCGTATAATCCCCACGGCAAGATCATGAAAGACCTTGCCCTGCAAGAACCTCTATGATCTTGCCGTCAAAGGGGCTGCAACTGAGCAAAGTCAAAACGCATGAAACTCCCTGCTATGACAGAGCTAAAGTCAAATTGTGATCTGCTGAAAACAGGTTAACCCTATCATTAATTTGTAGTTTTATACGTCCATAGACGAATAGTGGCCCACACCTGATATGAATGAGTTTGGTCTAATAGAACACCTCTCCAATCTTCAGGGTTTTCGCCAACAGTGGAAAGTTGAATATAAGCTGAGCGATATCTTGCTCCTCGTTGTCTGTGCCATGATAGGCGGCGCTAAAGGCTGGGCAGAAATTGCTGATTTCGGCAAGCTTCGTTAATTCGGCTGAAAGCAATGGGTGGTTTCACATTCGGTATTCCATCACACGACACCATTTAGCATGGTGTCAGGCTGGTCAATCAAAAGCAGTTCTATAAACACTTTTCCTAGTAAATTTTGAACTTGCCACAAGGAAATATGTTCTGTTAATTTTCTCTTCAAAAACCATTCTAAAGCAGATTATTAATGAATTTATCATGTCATTGTTGCAGCTAATAAGGTCAATATTGGTTAAATCAGTGTTGAGCAATCTGAGCCTTATATTGACCCATGGTTTCAAGTAGAGCTTTTAGATGATGTTTATAAAAACAAGAAGTAAATTAAATAAAAAGTTGATGCAAAGCGAATAAGTAACAGGTTTTTATAAAAAAGACTATTGAAGAGAATAAGTTTGGCAGAGATTGGTTTATTGGATTGTCAATATGATATTTTTATTAAGGTTTACATATGAAAAACTATTACGATATTCTGGGAATCACTCCAGATGCTGATCAAGCTGTTATTAAAGCTGTTTACCGTGCATTATGCCAAAAATATCATCCTGACAGGTTTAAGGGAGATGGTGAATATGCTACAGAAAAAATGCATGTCATCAATGCAGCTTATGAGATTCTTTCAGATCCCATTAAGAGAAAAGCATATGATATGGAGTGGGGACATAGTGGTGATTATCAGTCTTCGCAAAATGAAAACACAGAATATGCAAACTATGACTCCTTAGAAAAAGAGTGGGAATATGCAATCAGTTATATTCCAGAACTGTCAAAAAGTTTTGATTAACTCAAGAAGCTCTCGCAAACATTAGCTAGCAATTTTAGGGTGTATATAATTGAAGAGAAAAAATTCGGCGATCATGAGGAAGTTGCAGAAGCTCTAGAGGAGAACTACTTTAAAAAATATTTTGGAAGTAATCAAATAATCAGAAATGCAGCAAGAAGATTTATCTTAAATAATAACCGTTCCGCGGCATTAGAATTAAATAAGGCTGTGACTTTTTTTGGTGATTCAATTGATGCGTTTGAGATAATACAAAAGATAGAAGAAAAATATGAAGTTGAAGAAAATAGTGAGACAGAATCAAATAAATGTTCCGAGTCATCAGAAAGTCTCAGATATAATGATTTTCCTTTTTACTTAGGAGTGTCAATGTTTATTTTGATTTTCACCTCATTGGTAGCTGGGTTTTATAATTGACCTATAAAGTCAAGAGTCGTATCTCTAAATAAATATTAATCTCATGTTTCACCAATTCTAATGAATTTTTCATCACGTTTATACTTACAAAAAGCTTGGTTTTATTCAAATTACGTGTTGCTGTTTCAGTCAGAATTAGTGCTTTAGCGGTTTTCGTGTAATAACATGGATAGTTTCAGGCCCGACAGACAAGGGGGAGGGGGTACGTTTGTTCAAGCAACACTTGCTAATAGCCGAGCCAAAAAAACTATTGCATAAACGGCGGACTCATCGTAAACCACAATAACAAAAATAACCGATAAACTATGCCTAAAAAACTGATACGCTGATAAAACCTAGGTCTGAGTGCTGGAGTGTATAGATAATCGTATTTTACTACATCTATTGGTTGGTGAGTTTTTTATGTTTTTGCCATTCACAGACAACATTTTTACTGATTTACATGAAAAATTTATTATACATTTTTGTTTGTTTGTTATCATTTACTATTAATTCATATGCCTACGGACAAAATAATAACGATATTAATCAGCTTGCTTCAGATGGATTTGAAGTTAAATTTATATCCATCCAAGACCCTTCGGTAATAGTGCTTAAATCAAAAAGCGGAAACCTGATAAAAACCAGCTATGATCCACGATACTTTGAACTACTTAATAGTTGGGAGGAAGAAAATGAAAATAGAAAAACACATAGAAACTTGCTAATAATTTATACATCTGATCAGGGAATCATGCTAAAGGACCCAGCATCCCATATAGCAATCCCTCTTAATGGAGCATTCTCACCACACCCTATAGACATGATCGGAGCAGCCTGTCGCAATCACGCTAGAACCACCATCGATTATAAAAGCTGTAAAGACATCACCCTGAAGGCTTGGGATAATGAACTTAACCGAGTCTATAATGCTCTGGGCGGCAGTAAAAACATTAAGCTCCGTGATGCACAGCGAGCGTGGATAAAATTCCGCGACCGGTCAGTTGATTTTCTCAATGAGGTGTATTCATCACGTCAAGGAACAATACATTACTTGTATTATATGGATGACGTGATCGACTTGACTCGAACACAAACATTTCGACTACTAAAAATCGTAAGCTATTAATTGTAATCTTTTTGCTAAATTCAATCTAATTAATTATTAAGGGTTTTTTTATGCTGGTCTTTTTTATAAGGGTGGTATTTTGAGAAGGTTGCCAGTGTTTCTTGTGTTCGATTTAGACGAGGCATTTGTTCGGAATCAGCAGTTAGAGCTGATCAAGAAAAACATTGACGAATCCATTAGAGTTTTTCGACAAGATCCTACGTGCCTTGAAACTTTATATATATCAGTAGTTTGTTTTGATGGTGAAAAAAAGATTGTCTATCCGTTAGTAGAACTTCTTGAGTTTTCTATGCCTGAAATACCTTTAGGCAGGGGGGAATTGCTGAACAAAACGCTTGAATCGTTGATGGGAGAGATCATTACTCAGACGAAAAGGACGACAGCGTATGTAAGAGGTGACCTTAACCCTATCTGCATAATTTTTACAGATAGTGAAAAAGCAGATTCAGCAAAGAAAGAAATTATTCGTTGGAAAAGAGAGTTTAAGTACGTCAATACTGTTGTTTATACAGTTGGAGAGTGTCCAGATCTTGAAGTATTAGTGCAATTAACACCTCAAGTTATTCGCTCGGAGTATACTACCTATTCCATACATACACATGTGTGGAAAGTGTCTTGGGATGGATGTGAGGCATTCATATGCACTGAGTCAGAACTGATCTGAAAGGGATCGAATGCCCGGTAACATCTAACTATACAATCATAGTAAGTAATGATAATGCACAAAAAACAACATCCAGTCGTCGCAAAGCGAAATTTTAATGACAATAGCTGGCTCCACAAACTCTTTATCAATAGCTACTTTACAAAGCTGATATTAACCTATTGAGATTTACAATGACGGGCTAAAGAACCTGTACAAAAGCAATCTCATTTTTTACCTACAACCCCCAGGCTGGTTCGCTGAGAAAATTTAGGCCAGAGTACTTATTTGTAGACGATTAAAATTAATGCTCATGTTGAGAATAACGTCTGCCCTATAAGATTCAGCCAAAATTAAAGGTTCTTTTTATATTTCAGCATACCAGATACCTGTTGGGTTATGATTAGTCTGAGCATATGACTTTATCCATATTTTTAACTATTTCTTCTTCTTTCCTCCTCTTCGGTTACGCCGTCTTCAGGTGGGATAAGGAGCGCATGATTACCAAGCGTGCTATTTCCTACGTAAAGGCGCACGTTGATTGTTTTGGGAAAACTGCAGATATAAAACATGTTAATATCGAAGGTCCATGGGCAGAACGCTGGCAGCGGTTTCTTGCCTCAGTTATCGATGTCCCGGGAATTATTAGCCAGCCGCACACGCGCACGTCCGTAAAACCTGAAGAACTATTTACCCTTTCCTATACCCAAAAAAAGTTTGGCCTTGATTTAAAGTCTATGGCATCGCTTCCATCAAACCTGACAGGATTGGGGATTACCTTTACATTTATGGGGCTTGTTATCGGAGTATCAAGCGCCTCAAGCTCTTTGTCCAACGTCATTACAGGATCAGAGAGTAATCTGCTTGCCATGATTGAACCGCTGTTGCAAGGCGCAGGCTTGGCTTTCGCTACATCTCTTGCTGGTCTCTTTGGATCTTTGGTTTATAGCGTTGGGTCACAGCACAACGCGAATGCACTTCAGGTGGAAATTGATAAATGGAACCAAAAACTTGATGAAATTTGCCCCTTAATGTCTCCTGCTGAACTGCAGATGATCATGATTGCCCAAAATGAAAAACAAGTGAGCCAGATGGAACTGTTGCCCAAACACGTGTCAAGTGGCATTGGTGACGGTTTAACACACATAATGGAAGACATTAGGACAAGTATTAAAGAGCGTGATGAATCATCCGCTCATATGATGGAGTCCAAGTTCGATGGTATGATCGCAGCGTTCAACAAAAACATTGGCCATATGTCTTTGAGCTTTAATCAAAGCCTTGATTCCATGGCAAATAGTTTTGGTACCAGTCTCGATAAGCTAACGAAAAATTTTAACCGCTCTATCAGGCAAATGGCTGGTGATGAAATGGAGCTTTTTGCCAGCCAGCTCAAGACACTCCACCATGAATACGTTGAAGCACAACGACAGATTATCGACCAGAAAGATCAGTTTTTGAATAAATCGACTGAGCATGCTGTTCAAGCCTTCAACCAGACAAATGAGATGGCTGCATTACTGGAAAAATGCACCAATCAGATTGCCAGCCTTACTGGTGATATTGTGGACCATGTTGATGGCTTGAGAGATAACTTGGACTCTTGGGTGAATGAGGAAATTGAAGCCAGTGGCAGGCTGCTCGCTGAAACTTTTGAGTCAGCCGGGACAATAATGACTCACAATGTTGACAGAGCCAGTCAGATTCTGGTGGCAGCATCCGAAGACAGTAAGAAATTACTTGCTGAAACTCTGGATTCAGCCAGTACAACCATGACTCACAATGCAGACAGAGCGGGCCAGATTCTGGTGGCAGCATCCGAAGATAGCAAGAAGCTACTGGTCGAAGCTGCCTTGTCTATTACTGATAGCTTGGATGGGATGGGTGAATCCATGGTTCAAGGGGCTGAACAATTTTCACACAGCCTTGAGTCATCTGGAAATGTTATCACCCATACACTGGCTAATGGCATTAAGGTTCAGGTTAACCAGCATTACAGCGATTTGAAAGAAAGTCTCAATGAGCATATTCAGGTTCAGAAAGATGCTTGGAAAGTTCATGAGGAATCCTTGGCTCAACTCTATAAGTCTCACAGCTCTGAAGTGCAGGCTCTGAACCAGCAAATGAGTGCTGCGTTCACACATGCCCAGAAAGAGCTGAAGCAGTTTGAAGAGAGCACTAATAAATATGTTGAAGGGCTGGATGCCGATGCGAGTGAGATCCTTAATACCCTCTCTAAATCCATTGATGAAATGCAGCGAATTCTGAAACAGCTTGCCGTTATAGGGATGAAAGAGCTAGGCGTGGAAGCAGCCTGATGGAAGAGAAGTACAGTCCCCAGAACTATTTGGCATCTGTCTCTGACATGATGGCCGGACTTCTTTTCATATTTATGATTGTACTGATGGGTTTTGTCTATCAGGCAATAACTGCAAAGGCCAGCCTGGATGAGAAAGCGGAGTCATTAGAAGTCATGGTTTCAGATTATGAAGACATGTCTGGTGTTAATGAATACATGAAGTTGGAACTCGAAGTCCTGCATGCCGAAAATGAGGAAATGCGGAACCAGCTTGCCACCCAGGCGCTTGAACTCAAGGATTTCTATGAACAAAGAGACAGAACAGTTGATCGTCTTGTTAGTGAAAACGCCAGAGTGAGAAGTCAGATGCTTACCTCAATATGGCAAAGGCTCGACAATAAAGAGCTGGTTACTATCGATCATGAGTCTGGTGTGTTGAGGTTAGGAGAAGATTATTTGAGTTTCAGTTCTGGCAGCACGGTAACAGATAGCTTGGACAATCTTAGAGGTATATCCAAGGTGTTGGCTGAGGCATTGGTTTGCCAACCCGAAAAAGATGTCGTATCAGAGAAAAAGTCATTTGCAAATCGGTTTATACCTGAGGCTGGCAACACGATTGGCTTTCTGAAGAGATTGGTTGGCTCTACCCCATCTGCCGAAGCGAAAATAGTAAAGCGCCAATGCTTGCCCTATGCGAACAAAATTGAGGCTCTGTTCATCGAAGGGCACACTGATAATGTCCCGCTCGGTAAGGCGCTAATTGCTAAGTCTGGCCTTAAAGACAACCGAGAGCTTTCTACCATTAGAGCTGTTCATACGTACAACCAGATGCTGCAATATGCCCCGGAACTGGCCAATGTGAAAAATGGGAAAGGGGTACCTGTCATTTCTGTTTCTGGCTATGGTGCAGACCGCCCTGTTAAAGGCCATAAGTGGACAGCGATAAGAAATGATCCTGTGAACCGTAGAATAGACATACGAATCATTATGTCGCCTTTTATTCATGCAGATAAGAACCCGGTTGTTGAACACTGACGCCATGCTACTGAATACACAGATGCATTTACCCCCTGTAAACTTTAGGTCTGCAAAAAGTGGATGTCTGCAGGCTTTGAAAAACAAGCTTCAGGAACGTAAGAGTGAATGTCTGCAACCAGCGTTAACAGATCTTGATCTTGTGCAAATGTGTAGGAAGTTGCCAAGCTCAGTATGGGATCACATTCCTGATCTTTTTAATCGGCATCTAGCATCTGTTGTATGGAAGGACTTAGGGCAAGGTCCCCCCTTGCATTGCAATACCGATTTTATGCATTGGTTCGTGAGGGAGAGAGCCCGTCATGATCAGCTGGTGATAAAAGAGCTACATCATTCATTATTCGTAAACTGGCCTGAAGATAATCAACAGCTAGAGCAGCTGCTTCAGGATATTTCTGTTTATTTCCCCAGGGAATTGCATCTGCCGGATGCAGAATGGTTTGAGCAGATTGCCCACAGTATTCTTGGTGGAGATTCAACCCTCCAAAACGAAATTTCCAAAGCTGTAGGCCAAACAGCCATTTCGGCGCGAATGGAGCGATTCATCTGGAGAAAGCTTTTAGAGTCTTTCAGTAAAATCACCGAACCAGAGAAAAGATACTATGGAATCAGTGCCATCCTTGATCTGGGTTTTGATGATGATTTGCCCCACTGGCCTGAATTGAATCTTGAGTGTCTTGAACTGCTAGCTCCCAGTATAAACTTTGATGAACCCTTTTGTAGTGAATTTGTTCGGTTTGCCGTCCGTACCTATGCTTGCCTCATTAGTGAAAAAAAGGCGTTGTTGCCCGAACTAGTGATACAGAAATTAGAGGTTTGGTCAGCATGCCTGCAAGTTGAAGAGCTGAAGGACTTTGATTCCGAAAAAACGCACTATGACTCGGCAATGCTCAACCTGTTAAAGACAGCGGCGGATAATCATTCAGTGAAAGCCTGCCGCCTTCTGGGAGAACACTATCGGAATAAAGATCAGCAGTTTACCGATAATGCCCTTGCGCTTAAGTATTTGACAGCAGCCGCCAAGTCAGGGGATACCAAGGCGCAGGTTATGTTGAGCGAGATGTATCATCAGGGTGATGCTGATTCACAGGATCTTGAGGATATCTGCCGATGGGAAATTCATGCATTCGGTCAGGGATGCAGGAGTCTTCTGGGTCGGATAGAGAGGCTGTCTGACCAGGGGGACAGCAATGCTCAATACGTTTTGGGAGAGAGTTACCTGCAGGATCATCCCGTCCTGGCTGTTGAGCTGTTAAAAAAGGCAGCCCAGAAAGAGAATCCAGATGCAATCTTCCGGTTGGCAGTATTGCATGCCTGTGGTGATAGTATCCCTCTCAACAGTGATGAGGCTTCTAGTCTGCATAAACGGCTTAGGGATACGTTCCATACAGAAGGGTTGCATCACCTTGCAATGCGATACCGACTGGGGGCGGGAGTTAACGGCTGTATGGCAACAGCGCTCTCTCTGTACAGAACATGCGCAGGACTTGGTGATATACGAGCAACCTATATTCTTGGCTGTCTGTATGAAGAGGGTGATGAGATATCGGCTGACTATTCATTGGCTCGGGATTATCTGCTCAAGGCTGCAGTAGCGGGACATGTCCCTGCAAAACAGCGACTCAAAAGACTAATGGAAAACAACACCTCCACTGCGGGTGATTTTCCAGTTCCGGGTACCTGGCACTGAATGTAAAATTCGTGCTAACTCAGAACCCACAGTCATGGGATTAGATACCAAAATGAGCTTTGAGTTTGAAAAACAGCTTAATGGAGTGACCAGTTTGACTACTGCAGGTCAGTACAGGAAATACCTATATGTGTGAATTGATATATAGATTTAAGATGCCTTAATTCTTATGCTTTTGCGTGAACATTATGGGTTTCAGGTTTCGACGCACTATCACAATATTTCCTGGAGTCAGGCTCAATATTTCAAAGACGGGATTTAGTCTTAGTATTGGGCCAAGAGGCGCTTCACTCTCTATTGGCAAACGTGGAAAGTTTGCCAACATCGGACTTCCTGGTACAGGACTTTCATACCGCACACGTGTGGGAAAGACCCCGAATGCCGGTTCGACAACAAGCGCCTCTGGTAATTCAGGGAAAGCCTCTGGAACCAGTCAACCATAGCTGTATGTGAAGGCTAGCAGATACACGCCTCCTATTGTGCAAGTATAACCTGCGACAACATGCCATCGTTTGAAAACAACAGTGACTGCATAAATCCATATTACTAAAGATATATTTTTCTGAAGTAATAAGAGTGAGGTGCTGTCACTAACTTGTCTGCGGATATTCGCAGATGTCAATTTTTTCCAGAATTAGCTTGGATCACTACATTATGCGTAGATTGCCTGTTTATCTTCTGATTGATACCTCCGGCTCCATGGTCGGTGAGCCCATCGAAGCCGTAAAAAATGGTGTAACAAGCCTTGTAAGAGAGCTTAGACAGGATCCACAGGCTCTTGAAACTGCCTACCTGTCAGTGATCGAGTTTAATGACTCGGCTGAACAGACTGTTCCCCTGACCGAGCTTTTGGATTTCGTAGAACCTACTCTTCGAGCAGGTGGTGTAACCAGTCTGGGTGAAGCTCTAAGTCTGCTGGCTAACAAAATTGAGACTGAAGTCCAAAAGACCACAGCGACCACCAAAGGTGACTGGAAACCAATGGTTTTTATCTTCACTGATGGTATGCCAACGGATGATATCCGCAGAGGCATTGAAGATCTGCGAAAGGTCAAGCCGGCAGTCGTTGTTGCATGCGCTGCAGGTCATGGTGCGGATGAATCCGAACTGCAGAAAATCACAGAGTGCGTTGTTAAGCTCGAGACTGCTGATGCCAACAGCATAAAGGCTTTCTTCCGTTGGGTGTCTGCAAGCATCGCTACAAACAGTGAGAAAGTAGAGCATGGTCAGGGCGAGGCGAACGGTCTTGGTGATCTGCCTCCACCTCCTTCAGAAGTTCAGATCGTTATTTAACGAGATGTAGGAATTGGCCAGTTGTTCTGGCCAATTTAAATATCTGAAATCTTTATATATGAGACTCATCGGATGGATGATCAGGACGTTATTGAAAAAACGGTATATACATTTCTTGATAGTGTTTTAGCTGTTGATAAAACTGAAAATATTTTTTTGATTTTTGAATCTTATTTTGGCGATGATTCATCATTCGATGATTTGAAATTTGAAAAGCTTAGGAAGTCAAGAGGAATAATAAAGCAGATTTCTGATTGGATTGATAAAAGACTGTGTGAGATTGATAGCTTGTCTAACCCCAAAAGATCGGAGCATATGTTTGGGTCGGATAATGAAATAGGTGACGATGATAAAATAAGTATGCCTGTCAAAGGATCTAAGGATAACAACATTGAAAATTCGAGAATACTCAAAACTACAGATAGGTCTGCTGAATATAAAGTTATTCCGCTTGAAAAAATTTACGACCATTTCCACGAATCTTCAAATTGCCCGATGAGTGAAAAACAAGACGTGGATAAAGATGCATTAGATTCATTCTCTTTAAATAGAGATACTGTGTATCGCGATGATTCCAGTTTAATTGTTGACACCCTGCCTGTAACTGAATCAGATCAAAGCCAGTTTGTTGAACTAAATAACGAATTAGAAAGCGACAAGGCTGAAAGAAGAGTTGTAGACGGTCAGCAAGACCATATCCCGGCTAATGCTGATATTCATACAGACGAGGTGGCACTTCAGTCTGAAAAAAATGGTGAGAATATGAAGACTCCGACTGAAAAGCAAAGTGTTTTTGATACCAAAAACATGTGGGAGGATATACCAACCAGAGAAAGCATCACTATATATTACAAAGCAGATAAAGATAGTAAATGCCTTGATCCAGAGGATGGCTTGCGTTTGATTGCTGCAAGCGTACGTGGACGTTCCCATGCCCATGTCGGTTCTCCCCGTGATGATGATTTTTACATACACCACTCTGACAATTCAGGTTGGAATATTCTTGCTGTTGCTGACGGGGCAGGCTCTTGCAAATTTTCACGACGCGGCTCTCAGATAGTAGTTAAATGCGCTGTAGAAGCATTGTGTGAAAAACTTGAAAATGATGAAGGTCAGGCATTGCTTGATAACTACCCCGAAACCGAAGAAGAAAAGACTGATCAGAAAAAGCTCAGAAAGCTACAGAACTCCCTTTATGAGACGTTAGTAAAAGCTGCTTACAGTGCCTGTGAAGCTATTAACAAACAGGCAAATGATAATAGCGAGTCCGTCAAGGACTTTTCTACGACTCTTCTTCTGGCTGCGCATAAAAAAACTGAGCGCGGTCATTTTGTGATCTCCTTTTGGGTAGGAGATGGCGCTATTGCACTATACCAGGAAAATGGTGCTTGCATTTTGATGGGGGAACCTGATGGTGGTGAGTATGCAGGTCAAACCCGCTTCCTGGATGAACGGATTTTTAATGATCCCGCGCTGATGAGAAGAGTAAGTATTAAGGTGGTCGAGGACTTTACAGCCCTTATTATGGCGACTGATGGTGTTACTGATCCGAATTTTAACTCGGATGCCGAACTGGCTGAACCGCAAAAGTGGGATGATATCTGGAGTGGTGTGAAATGGGGGGGTAAGAGCTTGAAAGAGGTAGTGACAACTGCTGACGGTGAATCAGCAAAACAACAGCTTGAAGATTGGTCCGGCTTTTTCTCACCCGGAAATCATGATGACAGGACAATTGCTGTTCTAACTCACCTCAAGGATGGTGACAATGCATAAGGCAGTATCCATCACCTGTAGTGACGGTGAGGTTATACAGTTTGTTGATGATGGCAACCCTATGGCGGGGGGAATGAAAGATGTCTATTTCAGCCCCTGCCGTTCCTATGTGGTGGCGTTTTACCGTGACCCGATAGATGTTGCGGCCAGAGAACGTCTGGAGATGATAACCGGAAAGTACCGGGAAAACCTGATTGATAGCGAGCACGGTGAATACTGGAAAAAACTGTTCTGCTGGCCTGAGCGAATTGTCGAGCACAACGGCAGGACCGGCATTGTTGTCCCGACCTATGAGAAGAGCTTCTTCTTTGAATTCGGCTCTAAAAATAATGATATGCTTGGCATTCAGGCGAAAGAGAAGCAAGGGAAATGGTTTGCTTCAGCAAGTAACCAGAACCGTGTTTTGGATGATCGTGAAAAAGGGGACTGGCTTGGCTATTTAAGAATATGCCTGATGATAGCCAGAGCTGTTCGCAGACTGCATGCTGCGGGCCTTGCGCATTCCGATTTAAGTTACAAGAATGTTCTTGTATCTCCTGTTACCTCTGGGAATCCGGCCTGCATTATTGATATTGATGGCCTGGTTGTACCAGGTAAATACCCCCCAGATGTATTGGGAACGCCTGACTTTATCGCGCCGGAAGTTGTTGCCACGAAACATCTGCCAAAAGATGATCCTGGTCGGGTCATGCCAAGCATCACCACCGACAGACATGCGCTGGCCGTCCTGATATACAACTACTTATTACTGCGTCATCCCCTAAGGGGCGAAAAAGTTCATGATTTGGAACCCCAGACCGATGAGCTTTTGATGATGGGAGAAAAGGCTCTTTTCATTGAGCACCCAACGGATCACTCCAACCGATTGGACCCGACAACGGGGAAACCGACTGATTTACCGTGGCGGGATACTGCAAAATTGCCCTATACGCTGACAGGCCCCTATCTGACAGAGTTGTTTAAAAGGGCTTTCATCGACGGATTACATGAGCCCCATAAACGCCCAACCGCAGATGAGTGGGAAAAAGCCTTGGTTAAAACCGTTGACCTGCTTCAGCCATGCTCCAACCCGGATTGCCAGCAGAAGTGGTTTGTTTTTGATAACAGCCATAGGCCGCAGTGCTCATTTTGTGGGCACCTTTACAAGGGTAAGCTGCCTGTTATCAACCTGTACTCTGAACGAATGAAAGGGCGCTATTCGCCTGATAATCAGCGTCTTATGGTGTATTCAGAGCAATCTTTGTACCAATGGCATATATACCGCCATGTTGTCCCGAATGAAAAGCTGAGCACTGAGCAGAAGCAGCGAGTCGGTTATTTCCTGCTTCATAATGGACGCTGGCTGCTGGTGAACGAGGCCATACCTGAGCTGAAGTCACTAACAACACAACAGGTTTACCGTCCGGGACAGTATGTTGAATTGACAGATGGTCTCCAGTTGTTGGTCGGAAGTAACAGCGGCAGGCTGTTTGTTATTCAAATGGTTTCTGGCAGTTAAGTAGCGTTGGTATAGAGCTTTAAAGCTGGTAACAGTCTTTGCCAGCTTTACCTTATGATGTGGTCTCTCCTGTGAACAAAATACTTCCACTTTATATACTGGTTGATGGATCACGATCGATGCTAGGTGAAGCCTTTGCGTCACTGACCGTCTTCCTGGATGATATTTCCAGCTTGATTCGCAATGATTGTCATCTGTCCCAAGGCGTAGAGGTATGCTTATTGGTATTTGGCAACAATGTGATAAGCCAAAAGCCGTTATCCATTGTCGATGATACAGGCTTTACCAATATAGCAATTTCAAACGCTGATACAGACAGTAATCTTGGCAAAGGGCTTGAGTGCATATTGGCTGAAGTCCTTCTATTGAGTGATGAAAACTATATGCCGCCAATGATAATTGTCATGTCAGATGGGTATCCATCTGATCTCGCTCTCTACGATGAAATGGTGTGCAGGCTTAAGCAGCATAAATTCTCATCAGTTGCCGTCTGTCTGGCGGGTCAGAATCCGGATGATATATTCATGAAGCTACTGTCTGACCAGATTTTCTTTCTGGATAGTATGGATTCAAGTAGTTTCAGTCGTCTTATCGAGGATGCTTATTATGCGAATCAGTTGAGTCAAGACGGGCCTGGCGCTGCTGCATTGCAGACTGACATTTTTATTGATTAATGTTGTTCCAGATAAGGATGTGACACCACATACAATTGTTTGTTCACGGGGTGCCATTTAGATCATAAAGAGTGATTTTTTTAGGTTCATCAGAGCATGTTGGAACTACAGAGTCAGGGCACCAAAAACTGTATCTATTCACCTGTAGAAAGCGTGATCTGATCAGACACATACCGGACAGTGTCGTTAGACTGCCAGGTTAGCATCAGGCTATCAGCTGTTCCTTGGCGACTCACTTGCGATTTTCTAACGTTGCTATAGGCGCATGATAACAACACATCTTACCCTGATGGATGCGTTGATAATTGTACTCTACCAACCAATGAACCTGCGATTTTACCGAATAACCAATATAACGCCTTTTTAATATATTACCCGCCTTTAACTATTTGATTGTGAACTGTTACGACAATAATGAGTGCATACCTTCTAACATGGAATCCGACCCTGTTCACCTTTGGGGACAGAAATGATGCGTCCTGTAATATTGGCGATGAAATAATCTGGTCGTGTTATAGTCAGCAGCCCAAAATAGATGACACTGTATATCTGGTGCGTGTCGGACAAGAACCCCGTGGCCTGGTGGCTAAAGGTGTTGTGATCAGGGAGAGTTTTTTTGAGCCAGACTTCCGTGATCCTTCTCAGACAAAGCGCAAGATTCGTTTTCGCTTTGAAGATGTCAGACTCGAGCAATCTGAAGGTGCCCTGCCTCTTTTAGTGCTCCAGCAAGCATTTCCCGATCAACGATGGAGTCCACAGTCTTCCGGGATAGAGATTAAGCCGGAATATGTCTCCGAGCTGGCGCAGTTATGGACTGAAAATAAAGGCAAACATAGCCTAGATATTGCTTTGCGCTGGTGTTACGACAATAAAGACGGAAATGAAGACTGGTATCAGAAATATCGGGAAACCTGCGAAAGAGCCCTGCAAGTCAAGGAAACCGGGGAGGTGCTGGATGAGGACCTTCGCTTGTTGTGGTTCAGCAGAGAGAAAGACCATCCTATTGCCAGCGTCCGCTCAAATGGACTCTCCGGTAACGAGATGGATAAAAACAGAACTTTGCTCAAGGAACTTACACTCGACATTCTGCATAATCCCTCACCCGAAATGTACGATTCTGTCTGCAAGCAATGGGATGCTTGGAAAAAAGAAGGGTTATTCGGTTCCGTCTACTGGTCGCAGATTAACCGTTTTTTTGCCGCGGCTAACCCGAATCATTACATTTGTGCCGCAGATGACAAATTCCCTGAGAAGTTAGGTAAACAGCTTCAACAGAACTTTCTTATTTCACTTGGTGTCAAAGGGAGCTGGAGCCTTGTCAACAAAAACATTATTGATGTTGTCACTCCATTATTGAGTGACAGCTGGAACCCATTTAAACGAAACATTGCTTTTTGGAGCCTCTATCAATACTCCAAGGAGATAACAGAGAGTGAACCTGCAGATGCCGTTCTTGAGGACACTATGGCCATAGGTACAAACTACGGAATCAACACCATTCTCTACGGCCCACCTGGAACCGGCAAAACCCACCGTGTAATAGAGGCAGCCGTTTCAGCGGCTAAACCAGAGCTTTCTGACTGTAAGGATCGAGAGCAACTGAAAGCAGAGTACGATAGTCTGTTGAAATCGGGTCGTATCCGTTTTGTAACTTTCCATCAGAGCTTCAGCTATGAAGAGTTTATTGAAGGGTTACGGGCAGAGACGAACGACGCAGGTCAGATCAGTTACCGTGTTACGCCAGGTATTTTCAAACAGATTTGCACCGATGCCACCTTTGGTACCACCACGCTAGACTCACCTCTGGAAAATGCGATTGAAGCATTCAAAACCCGGCTGGAAACAGAGCAGAGAGTGACCCTGACCACTAAGCGAGGCAACTCTTTTGGGGTTGAATTTCATGGCAACAAAACATTCCGGGCATTCCCTGCGGGTACCATTAATGACAACCTGGACAGGGGCTATCCAGTATCCATTGAGCATATCTGGAATGAGTACCAGGGGATAAATCGTGAGAGAATTTATAATCCATCCTACGTCAAGGCGATCCTGAGCCATCTTGTTGAATCGTACGATGTACCAACTTTCTATGAGCCCACTTCAGCATCAGAGCCTGAGCCATTTGTATTGATCATTGACGAGATCAACCGCGGCAATATCTCCAAAATTTTTGGTGAACTGATTACCCTGATTGAGTCCTCCAAGCGGGCTGGGCAACCAGAAGCCCTGTCGGTACAGCTTCCCTACTCAGGAGATACGTTTACCGTTCCGTCAAACCTGCACATTATTGGTACCATGAACACGGCTGACCGTTCACTGGTCACCATGGACACAGCGCTGCGCCGCCGTTTTGATTTTATCGAGATGATGCCGGATTACACCCAACTCAATAGTTTGACGGTGAAAGGCATCAATATGGGGGCTCTGCTTCGAACACTGAATGATCGTATTGAATACCTCTATGATCGTGAACACACTCTCGGGCACGCTTTCTTTATGACGATCGCTAAAAAAGAGAGTGACGATGACAGGTTTAACGAGCTGGCATCTATCTTCAAAAAGAAAATCCTGCCTTTGTTACAGGAATACTTCTTTGAAGACTGGGAAAAAATCCGTCTTATACTGGGCGACAACCAGAAAGATGATAAAACACTACAGTTTGTGACACATCAAGAGGTCAATACTCAACAGCTCTTTGGTGCTTCATACGCTGCTGACCAATACGCAGAGGACCGGAAGGTCTATGTCATTAATGACGATGCCTTCTCTGCACCGGAAGCCTATCTGCAGATGGCAAAGGGTAGTAGCCCGGTTTTGGATGCAGTCAAGCAGTGAGAACCCGATGAACAACACCATTTCGGTTTTTGAGCATGACTTTCTCAGCACCCGAATCGAAAACGAGCGTTGTCGTAAAATCAGCAGAGAGGCCTTTGATTATCTCGAAACTCTCTGCCTGGAGGGGGCCGGTCAATTCGGCTCCCTGTTGCGTCTGAATCGCTATCACGGTCACCGGGCTCTACAAGTAAGAAATTATGCAGGTGTTCTCGCAACACCTGATGGTCAACATATTGAAATTCTGCCGAAAACGGGTCGAAGCCATGCAGCAGAATCTCACGACTCTGCCAGGGCAGCATTGCTCAATATGTTGCGCTCGTTAGGTTACTTTCGTCATTTACAGCTGCAAAATGCTCAAATTGCCTGTCAGAAGATGCCTCTTCTGGAGATCTTTATTGGCCAGTTTCTGGATAGCGTAAATCACCTGATCAAACGCGGCCTTCGCTCAGACTACGTTCGTACAGAAGACAACCTGTTCTTTATGAAAGGCAAGCTTCTTACTGCACAGCAGCTGAAACATAATCTGGTTAATCAGCATCGCTTTTACGTTGTTTATGATGAGTACGAACTGAATCGCCCAGTTAACCGGTTGATTCACTCTGCCCTCAAAAAAGTATTGAGACTGAGCCGCAGTCAGCAAAACCATAAACTCTGCCGTGAATTATTGCAGCCATTTTCCGATGTTCCCCTGAGCCAGAATATCAGGCAGGATTTTTCGATGGTTCAGCACAGCCGGGGAATGGGTCACTATCAGAGTTCGCTATCCTGGGCAAAACTGATTCTGGAAGGTGTATCGCCACTGACATCATCAGGGCAGACTCATGCTTTCTCATTACTTTTCCCCATGGAATCAGTATTTGAAGCCTATGTTGCCCGAATCTTGAAGAAGCAACTCCACGGACCGCTTCGCCTCAGGGAACAGGTAAGTTCCAAAGCACTGGTTCAATTCAACCGTGAATTCTGGTTTCGCCTGAAACCGGATTTGCTGATTGAAAAAAACAGTACCCCCTTTTTGGTTTTAGATACGAAGTGGAAACTGCTATACAGCCAAAAATGCAATAGCACTGAAAAATTTGGCCTGTCTCAGGGAGACTTCTACCAGATGTTTGCTTATGGTCAGAAGTATCTGGGTGGTGTAGGTGACATGGTGTTGGTTTATCCGCAATCTGCCGAGTTCCAGTCACCGATAGAATCAGCTTTTGAATTCAGTGCTGATCTACGCTTATGGATTGTCCCTTTCATCATTGACCCTGCAATAAAAGACACCGAACGTTTGCTATTGCCTGTTGGGGTCCCCGGCCTGTCCAGCTAACCCGTTCACATCAATAGGGTGCAGCCTGTCTGAAACCCGCGCACATCCGTTACAGTAACGGATTGCGCTTTCTGGATTCTGTTGGCGAAACACAACAATAAAATTACATCCCCAAATTATCTAATCGTTCCACTGCCATTGGCTCCTTTCGTTATTTTATCATCAAGCTTTTTTACTCTGCCGTTTTCAATCAACACTGCGCCGATCTCAATCGCCCGGTCGCCCATATCCGGTGACAGGCCGGTGGTTTCAAAGTCCAGCACGACCACGCTGTCGGCATGATTACTGCGCATTTTGCTACTACCTCACCCCTTCAACATATCAAACACCACCCGCGCAAACCCACGGGCAATGTCCGGGTTAGAGAGATACTGCATCATCATTTCCTGCTGCGCGTCATTGCTGTCCATCACGGCATCGTCAATGGCTTTCGGGAAATCACCCAGCAGGGCCTGCTCAGCGGTGTTGTTCTTGATCTGACTCATCACCGTGGCATTCTCGGTCAGCTTGTCCCGAACAGCGTAGGCGTAGTTGATCAGGTCCCCATCAGTCAGGTTGTCGGTAATAAACAGCTCATTCAGCCTCGCGACAATCTGTGACAGGAACTCTTCTTTCTTGTCCTTGGCTTTGGCGGAACCCACATCGCTGCCTGGTTCCAGTTCGTAGCCTTCGGCATCCGCCTGCAGCTTGATATCCTGCTGGCGAATCTTGGACAGGCGATAATGGCTCATCACCACGTTATCCAGGTCAATCTCATCGTCCTGCATTACCTTCTCCCGCAGCATGGGCCGCAGGTAACGGGCAAACAGGCTGAGCTTTTCCAGCTCCTTGTCGTCGTAGTCCACAATCTGGGACATAAACTCGTAGAAGCGGGTGAAACTGCCCAGGTCTTTCTTGAAGATTTCCAGCGCATCCTTTTCTTTCTTGCAGTCCTTGAAGCTGTTCTCGGCGTTGGCCATCAGCACCGCATCGTTGGTTTTCTTGGTGCGGTCCAGCACATCCCTGGCGACGATATACGCGTCAATGGCTGAACTGTACCGCTTCTGCCAGCGTTCCACGGCGGGTTTGCAAATATTACTGATGGCGGCATTGCTTTTGCTTTTCATCAGAAAGGCTTCGCAGAACTGCTCCACTTCGTGCCAGGTGAAAATGCCACTGGCACGGAGCTTCTCATATAGCTCAAAGATCTTGTCCGGGTCGGACACATCCGCCAGTTCAGCCGTCTGGTAGTAAGGCTGGAATGCCGCCAGAATCTCATCCGGCTCATTCACAAAGTCCAGCACAAAGGTGCCGGTGACTTCCTTGCCGGGATAGGTGCGGTTCAGGCGCGACAGGGTTTGTACACATTCCACGCCGCCCAGCGGCTTGTCCACATACATGGCGCAGAGCTTGGGCTGGTCGAAGCCGGTCTGGAACTTGTTGGCCACCAACATGATCTGGTAGTCATCGGTGTCGAAGGCTTTGCGCATGTCCCGGCCTTTCAGTGACGGGTTCATACTCTTTTCGGTGAACTTCTGATCCAGCAGGGCAAGGCTGTCCGGATCATTCTTGTGGAACTCAACCTCACCGGAGAAGGCAATCATTACCTGTATGGAAGAATGCCTGTTCTCAACCAGATACTTATCAAACGCCAGCTTGTAACGCACCGCTTCCTTACGGGAACCGGTGACCACCATTGCCTTCGCCTGACCACCCAGCAGCCCCATCACATTGTCTTTGAAGTGTTCGACAATTACCTTCACTTTCTGGGCAATGTTGTACTCATGGAGCCGCACCCACTGGCCCAGTTTTACCTTGGCCTTTTTGCTGTCCACCTCTTCATCGGCGGCTTCAATCTTCTGGGCGAGCTGATACGCCACCTGGTAGTTGGTGTAGTTCTTCAGCACATCAAGAATAAAGCCTTCCTCAATGGCCTGACGCATGGAGTACACATGAAAGGCTTCCGGCAGGTTTTTTTCTGAAGCTGGCTGTGTCGGGTCCGGCAGTCGGCCAAACAGTTCCAGCGTCTTCGCCTTGGGGGTTGCCGTGAAAGCGTAGTAATTCAGGTTGCTGCTGCCTTTGCGAGCGGCAATCGTTGCATCCAGAATATCCTCGGACGAGACGGTCTTATCGTCATCCGCCGCCTCAGGCTTTTCAGAAGAGCCATCCAGCATCAACACTTCCTTCAACTGTCGGGCGGTCGAGCCGGTTTGCGACGAGTGCGCCTCATCAGCAATGACGCCGTAACAGCGTTCCTTCAGGCGGGTGCTGTTCTCGATGGCCGCCAGTACATGAGGGAAGGTTTGAATGGTAACGATAATAATCGGCTGGGCGGTTTCCAGCGCCGCTGCCAGCTTCTCGGATTTGGACCCGTCGCCTTCCTTGTTATTGATCCGGCCCACCACGCCATCGGCGTGTTCAAACTGATAAATCGTGTCCTGCAACTGGTCATCCAGCACCGTACGGTCGGTGACCACGATAATGGAGTGGAACGTCTTGTTGCCATCGTTATCGTACAGGGTGGAAAGCTTGTGGGCCGTCCAGGCGATGGAGTTGGACTTACCGGAACCGGCGCTGTGCTGCACCAGGTACTTGTTGCCGGTGCCCTCACGTCTGGCGGCATCCACCAGGCGGTTGACCACATCCCACTGATGATAACGGGGAAATATCAGGGTTTCCTTCTTCGACTTCCGGCCTTCCCAGTCTTCAACCTCTTTAATCTCCAGGTGCACAAACCGGCCGATAATGTTCAGCAGGTTATCGGGCGTCAGCACCTCGTTCCACAGGTAGTCTGTCGCATAGCGATTCGCATCGTCAGGCACATCATTCCCGGCACCACCTTCCGCAGTGCCTTTGTTAAACGGAAGAAAGTAGGTACTGCCGCCCGCCAGTTTGGTGGCCATATGCACTTCATACTGGCTCACGGCAAAATGCACCAGCGCACCCCGCTTGAAGGTGAGCAGCGGCTCCGGCTTTTTGGTTTCCGGGTCTTTCGGCAGACGGGTGGTTTTGTACTGGCGAATGGCGTTATCGACGGACTGTTTAAACTCGGACTTCAGCTCCAGTGTAGCCACCGGCAGACCGTTCACAAACAGCACCAGATCAATACGCCAGGCCTTCGCCTTTTTTCCGGTAGCAGCCAGATGCTCCGCCGTGGCATAGGGACTGTACACCAGCTCCGGCACTATCCGACAACGGTTCTGTTGATAGCGCGCCAGCGTCTCCGGGTTCAGCGAATGCTCCGGCATAAACTGACACAGCGAGAAACGGGCATTGCGAATCTTCAGCCCGTGGCGCAGCACGCCCAGGGTGCCGTAACTGCGAAGGTCTTTATCAATGGCGTTGGGGTCAGCCTTCTTTAGCTGGGTGACCAGGTGACTGATAAAGTGCTGTTCCGAATCGTTCGGGAACACCTTGCAGAACTTGGCCCATTCCTTCGGCTGGGTTTCCTGCACAAAAGCCAGCACATCGCTGGTATACAGGGCGGTTTCCCGGTCGTACTGATCCCCCGTACCCAGCTGCCAGCCATTGGCCTGCATCTGGGCGATGATGTCATTCTGGAAGACGGCTTCTACACTGGCATCCTTGCTCATTACATGTCCTCTACGGTTTGTTCTTGGTAACTGACTGGAATGGCTGATGTGTCAGAATGGCAGGATGCATTTTCCGGTTCGGTGGTTGGCGCGACCCAGTTTCGGACATCGATTTTGCCGGTGACGGCTGCGGAGGTCAGGGCTGTGCGGCGTTCCTCCAATAATTTAATGGCTTGCTTTGCATCCTCTTCTAAGCAATCGAAGCGAGGTATGAACTCGTTGATATGATTGATTATATTCTTCTGTTCACTTAATGGAGGTAGTGCTATGAACAACTCCTTTATATCCGGCATATAGATCGTTTTATGAGTGGATCCCATCATCAATCGACTAAACTCTCCTTTCATCGCCCAGAAGCAAAACAGTAAATACTCAGGAATAATTTTCTCCGAACAGATCCAGTTTGCAAAATCTTGGGTGGTAGTCATATCTACCCCCATTATTCCTGCAAAACCAACCGATGCTGTTCTAGACAGAATCACTGTCCCTTTAGGCAATAAACGTGCAGCAGAATTTGCTAGCCCAAGATCACTGATTGTTTCGTTTGTTGTGGATATATATTTTTGATTACCTTCACGTAGCTGCCAAACGTCACTCAAACTGATCCACGGTATATAACAATTAGCCCAGTATTCAGGCTTATTTCTGCTCGGAGTATGGCCAGACTCAAGCTTTGCAACATATCTAACTTTTGGAGCGCCCCAATGCGCCGGCACTTCCCCCAGCCACTCCACACCGGAATCCTTCATCGGTGCATTGGGGTTCAAACCTTTGGTGACGGCATGACTGATCACCGCCTGTCGTTTTTCTTTCAGCAGCCGGATCAGGGATTGCTGCTCTTCGATCAGGGTGTCGATTTTGGCGGTTTCGTGGTCGAGGAAGTTGGCGATTTTTTGCGCTTCTGTGTAAGAAGGGGCAAGAATAAGGGCATTAGAAATCAACTCCTGATTCAGAATGCGTGCACCATAAATATTTGTTGATGCATTCTCGATCACAAATTTTGGCAGGACATAGTAAAGGTATGATAGAGGAAGCTCTGCTCCTTCAAGGAAGGATGCAATAGCCTCATTTGTGTACATATCCCTGCCCGCAAAAGATACAGCACCTACTGACAATTTGAAGCTATAAAGCAGTGATCCTTTAGGAGTTAAATCCATCGAAGCTTCTTTAGCTGCGCTATCAGAAATCTTTTTAGCAGTATCAAGTAAAGTACGTCCTTTCAGGTCAGAAATATTTGCCCAAAGGTTTGTACCATCAAAGTTAGCGTCATTTTTTGTTGGAGGTGTCCAGCCCACTTGAAAAGGTGCCAGATACTTGATCTTACTAACTACCCACTCAGCTGGAATTTCCCCTAACCACTTAACACCAGAATCCTTATATTCCGGATATGCTTGATACTTGCCAGTCATCAGGAGTGCACCTCAGCCAGCAGCCCCATAATCCGCTTACTGACGGCATCCAAATCGGCATCAATTTCTTCAAGGGCTCGTGGTGGCTGGTACTGGTAGAAATGCCGGTTAAAGGGAATCTCATAACCGACAATACCGATCTCACCGTCTTTCTCGTCACACTTGTCGGCATTGATCCAGGCATCGGGTACATGGGGAGCCACTTCCCGGTTAAAGTAGGTTTCAATCAGTGTGGTGGTGCTGACCGATGGATCGAGGGGGACGTTTTCGTTATCCCGCAGATCACCATCGGGCTGGAATTCTACGACTTTGTCCTTGTAGCTGAAGGCACCATAGAGCGGCTGCTCTTCTTCCTTGAGCACCTTTTTCACAACCGGTTCGGCTTCCGGGTTCTTGTGGGTGACGGCCTCAAGAAACTGCTTCTTCTCTTTGGCATCCAGCGTAATACCAGTTTTCTTCAGCGCCGCCTTCAGGGTTCTTTCAAAGGTGTTGAAGTCGTCGCTCTGTGCTGAGCCGATCTCTGCCTGCAATGCCCTGGCTTTCGTCATCAGATCAAGCTGGAATTGCCAGAGTTTGGCAGTGAGCAGCTCCTTGATTTGCTTCTCTTTCAGTTCTTTAAAGTCGGCTTTGATCTTGGCGCGGATAGCGGCTTCATTCTCTGATAACGCGTCGGCCAGGTGCTTGTGGCCTTCACGGTTTCCATCAACAGGGAATTCATCGTAAATCCAGCGCATCACCGCATTAAACGGCTTGGGTGCAAACCGTAAGCCTTCGATGGCTGCATCGGTGATTTGGGCAGATAGGCGCAGCGGTCGCTCGATGGTAATACGACGGTAGCCGAATTCGTGGAAATGGAAGATTTTGCTGGCAAAGGTCTTCGGGGCTTCTATTTTTGCGCTAGCCGACTGTCTGCCACGGCTGCTTTTCTGTTCAGCCGGTTTATTCAGAACCTGCGGTTCAACCGCTTCAAAAGCGCCAAAACAGCGGGTGATGGTTTTGATGTCGTCATCGCTCATCTGGTTGCGTTTGGAACCCAGCGACTTCCGCATCTTGCCACACAGGTTCACGCCATTGATGAGTTGCACCTTCCCTTTACGGGTTGCGTCCTTCTTGTTGGAGAGCACCCACACATAGGTGGCAATGCCGGTGTTGTAGAACATATCGGTGGGCAGGGCGACGATGGCTTCGAGCAGGTCGGCTTCGAGGATATAACGGCGAATCTCGCTTTCACCACTGCCCGCACCGCCGGTAAACAACGGCGAACCGTTCAGGATGATACCAATACGGCCGCCCGGTTTTTGTGAAGAGCCTGTGTTATCCCTGAGCTTGCTGATCAGGTGCATCAGGAATAGAAGGGAACCGTCGGACACCCGTGGCAGGCCGGGGCCAAAACGACCGTCGAAACCCTTGAAGGTGTGTTCGTCCTTAATCTCGCCCTCGATCTTCTTCCAGTCCACACCGAACGGCGGATTGGAGAGCATGTAGTCGAACTGGTCGGTCACCAGCTGGTCGTTGGACAGGGTGTTGCCCAGTTTGATCCGGCTGACATCCTGACCCTTGATCAGCATATCGGCTTTACAGATGGCGTAGGATTCCGGGTTCAGTTCCTGGCCAAAGGCGCGCATCACCGCTTTCGGGTTCAGGTCGTACACGTATTCCATGCCGGAGGACAGGAAGCCGCCGGTACCCGCTGTCGGGTCATAAATGGTGCGGATAATGCCTTCCTTCGTCAGGGCTTCGTCGTCTTCCATAAACACCAGTGAGGTGGTGAGGCGCACGATATCCCGTGGGGTAAAGTGTTCACCGGCCGTCTCGTTCGAGCCTTCCGCAAACCGACGGATCAGTTCTTCAAACACCAGGCCCATATCGTGGTTGGAGATTTTGGCCGGGCTGAGATCGGTACTGGCGAACTTGCCCACCACCTTGTACAACAGGTTGGCTTCTTTCAGGGAAGCGATAAATTCATCGAACCGGAAATGCTCGAAGATTTCCCGCGCATCTTTGGAGAAACATTGGATGTAGGTTTCCAGATTAGACTTGATATCCCCCTGGCCCAGCTTCGACAGGTTCATGGGCGAGGTGTTGTAGAACGACAGGCCAGAGGTCGCCCGCAGCAACATCTTCTCCATACCGTCTTCCGGCAGGTTCATCGCCTTCACTTTGTCATACTGGGCCAATACCGCGTCTTTGGACGGTTCCAGCACGCACTCCAGACGCCGCAGCAAGGTGAAGGGCAGGATGATGCGACCGTATTGGGATTGCTTGAAATCCCCACGCAGCAGGTCGGCGACGGACCAGATAAAGGCGGCGAGGTTATTGTGCGATTGAGTATTGGGCATGATTCTTTTATGTCGAAATAAGGGGAAAGGTAGTGTTTCTACCGAATGAGAGCGATGTTTTCTTCGGCATACTGGCTGGTGGCTCAGCCTTTTCGCAGGGACGCTACCGCCCAAGGATTTGACCTGGGTCTTGATGACCCGGTGAAGCAGGGTTCCCGGTAGCTTTAATATGTCGTATATAGGCGATGTCTAATGGCGGACAATGTAACCACAAAATGGCGCAGCTGACTATTCGCACAGGAAAGGCTTGTTTATGTAAAAACGGCCAACAAAATGCGTTGATTCGAAGACACATCTGGTAATAATACCCGTCAGTTTTCCTCTATCTTCGAGCAGTCTGAATTTCATGCGTCCCGCCTCCATCCGTCTTTTCCTCGCCAATGGCAGCCCGACCGGGTTGCGTACCGCTGAACTGTCCAACTGGAATGGCAAAGGGGTGACCTGTCCCCGTAGTGAGTTCAAGGATTTTCTGGCCCGTGAAGAGTTGGAACAACCGGGTATCTATCTGCTGACCGGTGTTGAGCCGGAAACCGATGAACCGGCAATCTACATCGGCGAGGCAGAGCATCTGCGTAAACGATTGGCGACCGGTCACAAGCATGTGAGCCAGGATTTCTGGAATACCATCACCATCTTCATCAGCCAGAACGACTACATGACCAAGGCCCATGTGAAATACATCGAAGGTCGTTTGATCGAGATGGCCCGGGCGACCGGACGGGCAAAGCTGGAAAATTCAGTCTCCAGTGGCGCGAAACTGTCGGAAGCGGATACGGCTGAAATGGAAGGCTTTATCGATAACATGATGCAGTTGTTGCCCGTTCTTGGCGTCACGCATTTTACGCCTGTGCGACAGCCTGCGCGTAAGCAACCCGGCATAGTTGAAAGAGCAGAAGACACAACACTCTATTACCGCATCAAGCAGCTGACCGCTACCGGACAACGTACGGAGCAGGGGTTTGTGGTTTACTCAGGCTCTGAGGCGGTATCTGAATTGAAGCCTTCCTGCAGTAATGGTATCCGGGAGCTGAGAGAAAAGCTGATCAACAATGGGGTCTTGAATAAGACGGATTCCGGCTACCTGTTTACCGCTGACCATGAGTTCGGCAGCCCCAGTACAGCCGGTGCCATTATTTGTGGGGGAAGTACGAATGGGCTTACGGCCTGGAAGAATGCTAACGGTATTACATTGAAGGCGTTGGAGAGTGAGGATTAATATGCTTGGAAGCATTAATATCTTCAGGAAAAGGTTTACGTTGGTGAATCTGTTTTCTATGGCCTGCATAGAGAGCGGCGGTTACCAGTGCATCAGCTGTAATTCCCAGACCGAACATGATGGCAATTGACTCTAGTGTTGGAACAAAGTAACCAGTTTTGTACAGGGCATATGCACTCCCATAGAACAGGCCACTGACAAGAATTGACTGATATAGCATCAGGTCTGTCCGTCCAATGCCGTAGAAGTAACTATCGAGAATATTGTTAAACGCGAACACGATGTAAAAGCCAATTAACAGCTGTGCTAACTCGGCAACCTGCCGGGCCTGCGTCACCCCCATCATGTTTCCAACAAACCACTCCCACGAGGGCATAGTGAGAATCCATCCCAGTGATACAAGTGCGGTGAATTGTAGATATCCTATAAATCTTGCCCCCAGATCTCCCTCATTGCATGCAGCATCCTGTTTAATCAAGTTGCCTAATGTCAGTATGGGGAGCAATAGCCAGCCCCAGATAAACTGGTTTGTTATCCAATAAACACCAGACTGCTGAACTTCATTGATCATTTTTAGAATCATGATCATAAAGGCAAGATTTCGTACCAGAGACTCAAGCCCTGATTTGATGCTGATCTGCATCCAACACCTTATCCATGCCAGTCTCATCGCTTTCCAAGTAAATCTTAATGACACGCCAGACCGAATCAGCCATGCAATTGAAAACATGGCGAGTAGGGCATTCATAACAATATTTGTCCAGGCTACACCGTTGACTCCCAGCTGCAGAGAGAATGGCAAGTGGCTGACAAATAAACTGTCTAGAAACACAATAAGCGCTGTTTTTATAACCAATAATAGATATAGAAGCGGTTCTCGCTTCTGTATCACCAAAACAATAGTAATAACGGCGTAAACGGATGACAGCAGTAATGCGAAACTTTCCAGTTTGATGTAGCTGACAGTTTTCTCTAGCAGTGCCTCACTTTGACCCATTGAATAAACCATTGTTTCAGCGAATAGCAGTACAATTACAGACAACAAGGCATAGGTCATGACGGTGTAAACCAAAGCGGTACTGATCCGTTCTGAGAGTTTTTTTGAATTATTAATCACCTGTCCCAAGATGAAATACAAGGGGAGCAGCAAGCCCTCTGAAATTACCTCGTACATCAGATTTAGCCATGCCACTTGAGACGCAATACTGAAAGCCCAGGTCTCTGGCACAGTCCCCAGAAAATAAACCCGGACAGTTGAGTAAATCACTGGAATAAAGTTTGAGAGAAGTAGTACTCCCAAAAGGCGAAAATCTAACAACCGCAAAGCAAACATATGCTTAAGGTTCGCTCTCATATTTGTTTTCTTATGAACTGCCTTTGTTGGTACTCACCGGTTTAATGGTCTGAGTGATGGGTGAAGGGCTAATCTTCAGATTCTTGGCTGAGGTAGTGCTATAACCTTGTTCAATGTATGGAAAAGAAGTGGAGGGTTATAGAGTTGTTTAGATTCATTAACATAAATGACAGTGGTTCTTACTGCAGCATGAGGAATGGCTCTGCTGGAGCTGGTGGACTAATTCAGCAGGATGGAGCCCCATTTCGCCTTATTAGCCACCATTTTTAGGTTTTGGGGTCCACGAAATTGGACCCCAAAACTGTTACTCTTCGTCTAAGTCTTTGATTTCATTCTCAAAACCGCCCGCCTGGAACTCATACCACATCACGTTGATGATGCCGAAAGAGCAGGCCAGCAGAACGCCGAGAATCCAGGAAAAGTACCACATAACGTTATTCTCCTCGTCTGCGCTCAGTACAGTGAATGGTTGTTGTCTTCAATGTGCTGCACGCTGATGCGGCCCCACATTTTGTAGAAACACCAGGTGGTGTACGCCAGGATGATGGGTACGAAGACCGCAGCCACAAAGGTCATGATGCCCAAGGTCAGGTAGCTGGAGGTGGCGTCCCACACGGTCAGGCTGACAGCCGGATTGCTGCTGGAGGGCAGAATGAACGGAAACAGAGAAGCGCCCGCCGTTGTGATGATACCCAGCTGGCAGAGGGAGCTGCTGATAAACGTCAGTGAAGGCTTACGGCCTGCCAGCAGGATAACGCCGATGGCGCCCAGGAAGCCCAGTACCGGCGCCAGCAGGGTGATTGGGTACTTGCTGTAGTTCGCCAGCCAGCGACCGCTTTCTACAACAACTACCGTCTTGTGCAGCGGGTTAGACGCCGCATTACCGTCGATGACGCTGGTGATTTCAAAACCCGGGATATGGGCAACCCAGAAGCCGGCCACGGCAAACGTGATAATCACGACAATGGCCAGACGACGGGCGGCGATAACCGCACGTTTCTCAACACCACCTTCGGTGCGCAGGCCCAGCCAGCAGGCACCCTGCATCAGGATCATGGTCAGGCTGACCACACCGCACAGCAGGGCGAACGGGTTGAGCAGACTCCAGAAGGAACCATTCAGGGTGGAGCGGAGGTAGCTGTCTAGGTTAAAGTCGTAGCCCTGGAACAGGTTGCCGAACGCTACACCGAACACCAGTGCCGGCACAGTACCGCTGATGAACAGGCCGAGGTCACACCACTTGCGCTGGTGCGGCTCAACCTTCGCGCGGTATTCAAATGCGATGGGGCGCATCAGTAGGGCGAACAGCACCAGTACCATGGCCCAGTAGAAACCGGAAAATGCGGTGGCGTACACCATCGGCCAGGCAGCGAAGATCGCGCCGCCAGCGGTGATGAACCACACCTGGTTGCCGTCCCAGTGCGGCGCGACCGCGTTGACGATCACACGGCGCTCGTTGTCATTCTTGCCCAGGAAAGGCAGCAGGCCAGCGGAGCCCAGGTCGTAGCCGTCGGTGATGGCAAAGCCGATCAGCAGCACGCCGACCAGTACCCACCACAGGAGTTTTAATACTTCGTAGTCGATCATGTGTTCCATCCTCCCGTCAGTGAGTGCTCATGCCGGCTGGCAGTTCAGCCTGTTTTTCAAAGTGGTAACGGCCGGTATGCAGGCTGCTGGGGCCGAGACGGGCGTACTTGATCATCAGGTAACATTCAATCACCGCGAAAATACCGTAGAACAGGGTAAAGCCGGCAATACTCATGTAGAGATCGGTCGCGGTCAGGCTGGATGCGGACAGCGAAGTCGGCAGCATGCCGGCGACGGTCCACGGCTGGCGCCCGAACTCGGCGACGAACCAGCCCATTTCACAGGCAATCCAGGGCGCTGGCAGTGACCAGAGGACGATCTTCAGGAAGCGCTTGCTCTGGTATTCGGTACGGCGCGCTGTCTTGATGAACGCAGTCACAAAGATCAGCAGCATGAAGAAGCCGAGGCCAACCATGATCCGGAACGCGAAGAACAGCGGTGCAACCTGCGGGATGGTGTCTTCCGCCGCCTGCTTGATCTGGGCGTCGGTGGCATCCACCACGTTCGGGGTGTAGCGGGTCAGCAGCAGGCCGTAGCCCAGGGTGTCTTCCACTTCCTTGAATTGTTCGCGGATTTCCGGGGTATCGTTACCGGCCTTCAGCTCTTCGAGCAGGCGGTAGGCTTCCATACCGTCGCGGATGCGGGCTTCATTGCGGACCAGCAGGTCCTTGATGCCGGGCACTTCTTCGGTCAGCGTACGGGTGGCGATGATGCCCATGACCCACGGGATCTTGACGGCGTAATCGGTGCGCATCTCTTCCTGGTTCGGCAGGCCGATGGCGGTGAACGGCGCCGGAGCTTCATAGGTGTCCCACTCTGCTTCAATGGCGGCCAGTTTCACCTGCTGTACGTCGCCCAGCTTGTAGCCGGATTCGTCACCCAGCAGGATAACGGACATGATGGAGGCCAGACCGAAACCGGCGGCAACCGCAAAGGAGCGGCGGGCAAACGGCACATCCCGGTCGTTCAGCATGTAGTAAGCGCTGATGGCCAGGACGAAGATGGCGGCGGTGGTGTAACCGGCGGCCACGGTATGGATAAACTTGACCTGCGCAACGGGGTTGAAGAACAACTGGCCGAAGCTGGTCATTTCCATGCGCATGGTTTCAAAATTGAACTCGGCGCCGACAGGGTTCTGCATCCAGGCGTTGGCCACCAGGATCCAGAGGGCAGAGAGGTTGGAGCCGATCGCGACCAGCCAGGTACAGCCCAGATGCTGAACCTTGCTCATGCGATCCCAGCCGAAGAAGAACATCCCGACGAAGGTGGATTCCAGGAAGAAGGCCATCAGGCCCTCAATGGCCAGCGGCGCACCAAAAATGTCCCCGACATAGTGAGAGTAGTAGGACCAGTTGGTGCCGAACTGGAATTCCATGGTCAGACCGGTGGCGACGCCCAGGGCAAAGTTGATGCCGAAGAGCTTGCCCCAGAACTTGGTCATGTCTTTATAGATCTGTTTGCCGGTCATGACATAGACCGACTCCATGATCGCCAACATGAAGCTCATGCCGAGTGTCAGGGGAACAAACAGGAAATGGTACATCGCCGTCAGTGCAAACTGCAGACGCGAGAGGTCTATTACTTCATCCGGGATCATTCTATCCTCGCTGGTGTGGCTTGGGGGAAAAGTGCCTGCACCGCCCGTTCTCAGGAGACCTTTCCCGTTGTATTCAATACGACGGTTTCCCTGCGTCGCCACAGCTCTCCGGCTGCTGGCCAGATGGCTGTAATACTCTCCTGATACAAGGGGTGAACGGTGCAATCTTCGGAGGTATTACATACCTAGACTGGCAGCGAGAATTATAGGTGTCCTGACCGCTCGAAAATTGATCTGGATCAATATTTTTGTCCCGTGCCAGACAATTTGTTGAATAATTCAACTCGGCTTGAAAGCGCACATTTTAGACCGCGCATCAGGTATGGAGTTCCAGTGTGCGGCGCGCATTATAAAGGCTGATCTGCCAACCTTTGTGGACGCCGGGTATTTCGATGGGCGCGCGATTGAGCTGGGTCTGCTGGTTGCTCACCGGGGCTTCATGTTCGGCGATAAATTCGAGTTTTTCTCGGCTGGCCTGGTAGTAGTCGACCAGGAAGTCCATGGTGCCCCGGGTCAGTGGCACCCGGTAATAGCGGATCAGGTTCTGGGCCAGCCGTTCCGCCATGGCCGCCAGGCTGACATCCACGGCATTCGCCATGGCCTTGCCAACCGAGGCCTTGATCATGGGGCTCATGCCCGGTTCGATGGCGCCCAGGCTGGTGGCCGGGGTGCTGTCGATGGCGCGCTGGATGGCTGGGTTGCTCAGGTCAATAGTCTGACCGAGAATGACAGCAATGCCGGCAGCCAGCTCCCGGGCCCGGGACTGGGTCAGGCGCTTCTCGTTGCTGCTGCGGGCATGGTCCATGCTGCGGTCGCTGGTGCGGCGGATGCGGTTGTCTTCCAGCAGTTGGGCTAACTGTCGGGCAACCTCGATCTTTTCGTCATCATCCAGAGCGATGCTTTGTTCCGAGATTTTCAGCGAACGCCTGACCTGGTCGCCACTGCTTTCCTCATACTGCTTACTGCGTAATTGCCAGACTTTCAGTGCCCGGCTGAAGCGTCGGCTTTCCCGGGTCAGTCTTTCCTGGGCATCGAAGGCGCGTTCGTACAGGTCTATGGCCTTTTCCAGTTGCAGGGTTTTGATCTGCAAGGCCATCAATTGCTTGCCGGTGTGGTTGGTGATGCGCCGGCATTCGGTAACCTGGCGGGACAGGCTGTCCATGGCGTCAACGGCGACCGTCAGCAGGTGGCGGGGGCTGAGGCCCGGCGCAGTATGGATGTCTTCCCGTGGCTCGATGTAATTGAGGTAAGTGGTCAGTGCCCGCAGACGGCTATTGACCCGTGCACGGGCCAGCCGGTAGTTGTTGCGTTCCTTTTCCAGGCTGTCCATGGAACGGGCCAGGGTCCAGTCGCCGCTGTACTGGTATTTCAGGTAACGAATACGGCGACCACAGATTAATTCGAAGCAAAGGGTCAGCAGTTCCTCTACATCGTGCAGGGTCATGAGGTCTTCATTGTCCTGCTCGATTGCAGAGAGAATGCGCTCCAGGAACATCTCTTCCCGTGGGGTGCCCTGGCGGACACTGGGCACCCGTCCGGTCAGGCGCTGTCGCAGGGCTTCCGCAATACGGGGGTGTGTCTGGCGTAGTGTGTCGCAGGTCTCGTGCGTTTGGTCACGGATACTGTGGACGATATCCTGCATCCGGTTATAGAGACCCGCACGGCGGAACAGTTCTATGTGCTCGGCCTGTCGGGCCAGTTGTGCATCGCCGGTCAGGTCTTCAACGGCCAGGGCAACCCACGAAGGACCCAAGTCGAGTTTCCGCAGGATAATACCGGCGGATTCAATACGACGGCTGTCTTCCCCCATATTTTCCAGCCGTAGGTCGCGCACCATGTAGAGCAGTTCAGGAAGGCAGTCGATGACTTCCAGCAGATTTTTTTCGTCCTGCTTTTCCCGGTGGCCGTGGGTGGTGTTGTAGATCAGTTTTGTGGCGATACCCAGCAGACCGGCAATTAGTGAGTAGGCCAGGAAGTAAATGGCTCGATCCAGTGGTGGAAACGTACCGTAGCCGATGTAGTACGCACTTGAAGCGGTAATGAAAGTAACCGGACCAGCGGTCCAGGCAAGCATCAGAAACGTAATACCCCAGGGTTCCTTATGAGGAGCTGTGCGGATTTTATCGAGCAGCCCCTGCCCACGGGCCTCCATGGCCAGTGTGTCTGCTGAGCGGTGGATATATTGCTTGTTTTTTCGTACCGGCCACATGGGTTGTTCTGGTCGATTTTGACTGCCGGGTGAACGGCTGAAAAGGATGTGCAGGCAGATTGCGCCAGGTTTTTTCTGGTACTGATTGTATAGGGGGTGGCGCGGATTCCCATATGTATTAATACGCCAATCCGTGACTGGTTTCGATCGTCGTGGGTTATAGCAGGGTATGGGGCTCGGGTTCAGAGTGCCTGACACGGTTTCGGCCGTCCGATTTGGCCCGGTATAACGCCCGGTCGGCCGAATCGAGCAGACGGTCGAGGTCATAGCCGCAGTGTTCAGTGCCGGACAGGCCAATACTGAGGGTGACTTTTTCTGCGTTCAGTTCCTCAAAATTGAGTGCCAGCAGGCCGGTGCGTATACGTTCGGCGATTTGCTCGGTTCTTGCCGGTGTGGCATGGGGAATCAGGGCGACAAACTCCTCTCCACCCATGCGGGCAAGCAGGTCACGGCTACGCAGATTGTCGCGGCAAACGTCGGCAAACATCTGCAGTACCTTGTCGCCGAAGGCATGGCCATAGGTGTCATTCAGTGGTTTGAAGTGATCGATGTCCATGTATAACAGGGTGGCGGGTTTGTTTTCCTGCTGCAGACGCTCCAGCATGGCGATGGCATCCCGGTGAAAGGCCCGGCGGTTGCACATGCCGGTCAGGTCATCCAGGTCCGCTTCACGCCGAAGTTCGTCATAACGCTTGCTGGCCTGGAACAGGGTGCGGGTATGGGAAGCGATATCGCTGGCCAGCTGAAGTTGATCTTTGTCTAAAGGCGTCTTGTCGTATTGGCTCAGTAATACAACAGTCCATGTATGGCTGGATTCCCAGAGTACTGGAATGATACTGACCGAAGCGGCCTGATGGTGGCCGTATTGCATCTGGAGGGTTGCTTCTTCTGCCGAGCGGGCAATGTTGCCCAGTAATGTCAGGCGTCCATCCACGAGTTGCTCAAACAGAATGTTCTGCTGGCCACTCAGGCCGATCACCGATATCTGGTTATTTCTGATATGCAAAAGGGCGCAGGTATTGATTGGTAACAAGCTGCTCAGGGTGGAAAGCAGGCGCGAGCCTATCGCTTCCTCATCCATGCCGTTGAGGTTGTCCAGGTAGTGTTTGACCGCATCATTGTATATACGTCGATGGCGGTAATGCCGCTGAAGGCTGTTTTCCATCAGCGCATAGTTTTGTTGATAGGTACGATAAAGTGCGGTGGTGTAGGCAGGCAAAGCCAGGCTGAAGGCAATCGCCTGGATGACCAGCGCGGGATAAGGCGCCCAGCGGAATACGTCGATGGTGTAGCCTTCAATGGCTAACAGGCTGGCAAGGCTTCCCAGGCTGATGACCAGCCATCCCATGAAAAAAAACGATGCGTTGCTGTGTGCCTTTCTGACAATTATCAGGCTGGATGCACTCGTCACGATAAACGTGATTGTCAGCACACTATGGAATAGTGTCGTAAGAGGTTGATTCAGAGACTGGAAATTCAGAAGACAACTGCCTGCTATTAGCAGAAAGATGGAATAAAGTATACGACAGGCAATGTAGGCGGGGCGTGATTCCTCTTTGACCGGAACCAGGGACAACATAAACCGAATGGCAAACGCGGCAGCAATGGCGCCGAAAAACAGGGGTTGCTGACTGGCCCAGTTGTCTAGCGTGAATGTTGGCAAGTCAAAGTGTGAGAAATCGCTGGATACGAGATAAAGCAGGGTCGCACCCGTATAAATGGCAAAGAACAGGTAGCTGGACTTGTGCGCACGAATGAAAATGCAAATGTTGAAAATCATTAACGCCAGCAGCATACCCAGCGAGAGCGTCAGCACCTGTCCGGTTAATGGTTCCAGTACCGGTGATGATGTTGTCAGTGATGTATCGCCTGACTGATCAGCCGCTATTGCTGGCGCTGACCATAAACAGGCAACAGCTGACAGTAATGCCGTTGATATTGGGAGTTTATGTGGAAACACAGTGTCTGTATGGGTAATACACATCCCTGATGTAACCCCTGTTCTCAGTATTTATTATTGTGAAAAGGGTCTCATGCCTTGAGCAATCCTCAGGCCAATTATCGTAACGTTCTTGTGGTGTCTCTTACAATGCCCCATGGCAGTGGTATCGGGCATCGGCGTAGCGTATTCGGCGACAGTGGTCTTGTAAGGTGTGACATGTTGCGACACTGATTGCGTTCAAAGGTGTCCTAAATGGTCACATTGAGAGTTGTTCGTATCACTTGCCTTTGGCGTTATGAATAATGACGGCCAGAAAGGTGATTGACAAAATCATCTCGATAATCAGTAGACATAACATATCTCAAGCCTCTGAGCAGGACAGGGAATTGACCGGCAATTAATCACGCACATTCCGTGGTGGTGGGTGTCAGGAGAAACAGCGAATTTTCTGGATGGAACCAGGAACGAGGTTGTGTTGACCCACCTTATTAATATCCCGCTCACCGACCATACCCATGGTCAGCGTCAGTTCGTTTTGGATGATCTCCAGTGTTTTGGTGACGCCAGCTTCACCGCAGGCGCCAAGCCCGTAGATATAGGCGCGGCCTATATGCACGCCTTTGGCTCCAAGGGCGACGGCTTTGAGTACGTCCTGCCCCGAGCGAATACCGCCATCCAGGTGAACCTCTACCCTTCCGTCGGCAGCCTCAAGGATTGACGGTAAAACGCTGATCGTGGACGGCGCACCATCCAACTGCCGTCCTCCGTGGTTGGAAACTACGATCATATCTGCACCGGCGTCGATAGCCTTCGGCACATCCTCCGGATCAAGAATACCTTTTACGATCATTGGGCCGTCCCAGCGGGCGCGAATCCAGTCCAGGTCTTTCCAGGTAAATGCAGCGTCAAACTGTTCCGTAATCCAGCTGGCCAGCGAGCTGAAGTCAGAAACGCCCTTGGCATGGCCTACCACGTTGCCAAAGCTGCGCCGACGTGTCCCTATGACTTCAAGGCACCACCGGGGACGGGTTATGAACTGGAATAGGGTTGACGGTGTGATCTTTGGCGGGGCACGCAGGTTGTTCCGGATATCCTTGTGGCGTTGTCCCAGAATGGTCAGGTCAAGGGTCACCACCAGTGTTTTGCAGCCTGCCGCCGTTGCGCGCTCAAGCAGCCGCTCACTGAAAGACCGGTCCTTCAGGATATAGAGCTGGAACCAGAAGGGCTTTGAGGTATGAGCCGCAACATCCTCAATGGAGCATATGCTCATGGTGGAGAGGGTGAACGGTACACCGAACGCCTCGGCCGCCCTGGCGGCCAGAATCTCACCGTTCGCATGCTGCATGCCGGCGATGCCAACCGGTGCCAGGGCAACTGGCATAGCGACGTCTTCTCCTGCAAGTGTGGTCGTAGTATTGCGGTAGGTAATATCAATGCCGACACGCTGGCGAAAATGAACGGACTTCAAATCACGCTCATTCTGATGGTAAGTGCTTTCTGTCCATGAGCCGGCGTCTGCGTAGTCATAGAACATGCGCGGGACACGTTTTCTGGCCAGGGTACGGAAATCTTCGACCGAACAGATCTTATCCAGCATAAGCGTGTTTCCTGCTCAATGAATCCGGAAACCCGTGCTATTCCTTGTGACCATGGCAATCTTCCTGTTGCTGCCGTCCAGCATGGCGACAGTGTTTCTCTTTCTGGATGTTTACCATTGTCGCTTTTTCAACCATCAGGACGTTTTTTGACACGATACGTGATTGACTTAGTCTGATATTGCCAGCTCGGTCAGTATCAGAGAGTGGCTCCGGGCGATATGGGTTTTGCTGCTATCGACGATGGCATTGCCTTTCAGGAAGTTGCGACCGAGCAGGACAGGAAAACTCAGCAGGTTGCTATCCATCAGTGTGAAATCAGTAAACAGGTCAATATCTCCCAGTGTGACTTTCATCCTGACACTGGGGTTTGTGGGGCTGTGTGAACCCCTGTGACGTGAGCGAGACCGGTTGGAAACCGGTAGTGTCAATTCCTGAGGTTGGGTGGGAACAGCCTGTCTGCTGATCTGGAACCGTACCCAACGGCTGCCGTCGCGATCGAATTGAACCATATGGTCTGTGGCCAGAAAGGAGATGGTTGAACCCGTGTCTATCAGGGCATCCAGTGTTTGGTTGGCTGCGTGTAGAAAGACGGACTCGACGCAACCAATGACGGGGAGTCCGTTAATAGTTGCTGACATCTCGACTGTATCCGTATGTGTTTTGACATCCGGTGGAGGACAAACCTGGTTGGTACCCACTATATGGGTTCTTTCGGGTGGAAAGGAGAGGCCGGGGAGCCTGGCTGGTGAGTAGTGTGGCGCCGTGTTCTGGTTGTACTGACAGCCTGCCATCAATAACAGGCAGGCTGTAATGATCAATGTGTTGCTATAGCGTGTCATAGAAGGCCTGCAGGTAAAGCGTGCTTACTGGCCGGAATTGGACTCCGTCTGGGATTGGCGATCAGGACCAAAAAAACCGATGAGGCTGGTGATGACCAGACTGACAATCGCGGGTAATACCCAGCTCAGGTGGAGAGAAAATCCCGGCACATTGTTCAAGGGTAAAAGGTAGTACTCAATGGCCCGGTAGGGTAGTACGTGCAGTCCGTCGGCAATACCGAACAAGGCAACGAGGAATAGCGTGAAACGTGCCGATAGTTTAGGGGCTGGTAGCCATTCACGAATCAGCGCCAGCAGGATCAGGATCATCGCGACCGGGTATATCGCCAACAGGATGGGGACGTAAAATTCGATCAACTGATCGAGATTGATGTTGGCCATTACAACACAGGCCACTGTAATGGCGGTCACCAGTGAGAAATAGGAATAGCGGGGCCAGAGTTGCTCAAAGTATTCAGCGACGGCGGTTATGCAGCCGATGGCGGTTGTCAGGCAGGCCAGGGTTACAATGGCGGCAAGGATGAGTATCCCCCATTGGCTGAACTGATACTCAACAAAGGTGGTCAGGATTTGTCCGCCGTTACTGGCGTCAGGTGCAAGCACCCGACTGGTGGCGCCGATGTTGAACAGTGCGATATAGACAAGGGAGAGTCCGATGGCGGCAATAACGCCGGTGGCAATGCAGTAGCGTGTCAGTGCTTGGCGGTCGGTAATGCCATGCGATCGCAGGTTAGTGATGATGACAATACCGAACATCAGTGCGGCCAGGGCGTCCATGGTCATATAACCATCAAGAAATCCCTGGATAAAAGCCGTTGTCTGGTAGTCTTCAGCCGGTGGGCCGGGGTCGCCGGCCGGATTGATGAACGGGGTAATACCAAGCACGATTAATAAAAGTATCAACGCCGGCGTGATGATTTCGCCAACGGTTTCCATGAGCTTGCCGGGGTACAGGGAAAACCACCAGGCAATGGCAAAAAAGACCAGTGAGAACAGAAGCTGCTGCGCATCGCTATTACTGTTTTCAGTATCAAGGAAAGGGGTAATGCCGATTTCGAAGGAGACCGCCGCCGTTCGTGGAACGGCATAAAGAGGACCAATCAGCAGATAGATAATAATGCCGATCAGTGCGATCAGCCGGGGAGGGAGATCCTGCGACAGATCGTTGAAGCCTCCTCCCACCCTGGCCATGGCAATGATGCCCAGTAGAGGCAGGCCGACGCCGGTAACAAGAAACCCAGCCGCCGCTGACCAGGTTTCAGTGCCTGCCAGTTGACCGGAGATTACCGGAAAAATCATGTTGCCGGCCCCGAGGAACAGGGCAAAGGTCATGAAGCCCATGGCCAGCAGGGCCTTTCCGGACAGAATGTTAGGGGTCGCGGGATGTTCCATAAGCGTGCAGCATTGATCATCAATCGGATGTTCACTAAGTATTAGTCATAAGACGAACAAATCCATTACGAAGTTCCTGATATTTATACATTGAGTTGAATAACAGCTGAGGTTGAGATCGAAATGATGCTTCTGGCAGCTACAGTGTGTACATTGTGTAATCATTCTATCTGCCGCTATGTCATGCAATCTAACGATTTGTCAGTATTTTGCTGAACTCTTCAGAGGAGTGTGAACTTTAGTTGTATAAAAAACTCTAACGTTATCCGGAATAAAGGTCATGCAAGGGATTATGCAATGAGATCAAATTATCCAGTTAACGAAAGTAGTGTTTCTGTATCACCAGCCACAACGCAAGAAGAAGCTCCCCCACTAGATTTAGGCTTGGAAGCTTCGTTGTAACCAGATTTACGTAGCGGTGAATGTTTGGAGGAACGATCAATTGAGCCTCAGCCATTCGCTGTGGATATACCAGTTACTGACCCAGCTTCGCCCAGAGAGTTAGCAATACTGATTTTGGAGGAAGTTTCAAGTGATGAGCGTTCTATAAAGCACTCTTACCAATGGCTAGCGAATGGAGCTGATGTAAATTTCAAGGATGAATCAGGTAATTCGTTGTTGGGGCACACGGTCGACAGAATTAGGCATGAAACAGATGATTTTACATTATTGGCCTGTGAGTTGCTCGATCGAGGAGCGGACCCAAATGCTGAATTTGGTAAGAATAAACCTATTTTGCAGATGGCTATTCAGAAAGGAAGTAAGCGTTTGACCGAGGCCCTCCTTCAGTCTGGTGCTTATGCAAATGTCATGGTTGATGTGGGTACTGCTAATCGACCCCGAATGCTAACTGCCTTGGAACAGGCTATTCGGTGTGACAATGTTAGCGCTTATTCGTCTTTGCTCTGCCATGGTGCGAAGAATGATGCTCATGACTGGTCGTGGACGGACTTGGCACTGGCATCATGTTACGGAAAAGAGAATATTACTCGTTTCTTGTTGGATAATGGTGTTGATATGTATGCGCCTGTCGAACTTGAGATCGATTGTATGTCAACAGCCATGACGGTTGCTATTCACTTTAAAAAGGTTGGCATTGTAAAGCTCATGCTCAGTAACGGCTTTAATGTGAATGTACGAGACGCAAATCAGGCTACGCCTTTACATGATAGCGTTCAAAACTTTCAGAGTGTGTTCCCTATTCCAGTAGAAAGTGATGAAAGTCGTATGTCGCGAAAAGCCAATAGAGTGAAAGAAATAAATATCTTCGGACTCTTAATCAGCGAAGGTGCAAACCTGGATTTGCAGGATAGACAAAATAATACGGCGTTACACGTGGCTATCCGTGAGTTGGACTTTGAGATAGCCAAACTTTTGGTGAATGCCGGTGCGAGAATAGACATCCCTAATGCTGATAATAAGACCTCCTTTCAGCTAGGTCATGAAGCAACAGATCAAGCGTTTCAAGCATGTTTAGCGAAAGCCAAAAAAGATAGTGATGGTCTGCAAAAAAGGTGTCGTTACATCATTAGATCGGCATTAAGTAATTCTAATTGTTTACCTGTAAGGCTTTTTAGCCAAAAATTAACCCTTTTGACGTATCCTCAAATTCTCAAGAATTATATTCAGGCAAGCAACGGCATCACAATTCAAACTGTTAACAGACAGGTACCAATGCAAGCTGGGGCTTCAAAGATATCTTAAGTAAATTGCCTAGTTGTTTAACCACGTATCCTCGATAAAATGCAGGCTTTATCTTGCGACCCGGTGGATGGCGTTTCGCTTATCATTACTGGTCTGAACGAGGATATTGATGATACAGCCTGCAGCCAACCCCCGAGCCCTCTTGCCTTTGCTGGTTTTTCTGGGCGTGTTTTTCGGAAGCGGTATCTACTACTCCCTGGCCGGCGTTGAGTTTGCCTTTTACCAGATCAAGGCGCCGGTTGCGGCATTGCCGGCCATTATTATCGGTATGCTGATTGGTCATGCCCGGTTGAATGAACGCATTCAGCATTTTCTGCAGGGCATTGGTGATATCAACATTGTCACCATGTGTATGGTGTACCTGCTGGCCGGTGCTTTTGCCAAGGTGACCAGTGCCATTGGTGGCGTGGATGCCACAGTGGCTTTGGGTTTATCCGTTCTTCCTGAGCAGTTACTGTTACCGGGGTTGTTCCTGGTTGCAGCGTTTGTTTCCACTGCAATGGGCACCTCGATGGGAACCATTGCTGCCATCACGCCGATAGCCATCGGGATCAGTCAGGCAACGGGGCTGCCGCCAGCGCTGTGTGCGGGTACTGTGGTGGGAGGCGCCATGTTCGGTGACAACCTCTCCATTATTTCTGATACCACGATTGCGGCCACGCGGACTCAGGGGTGCAGCATGCGAGACAAGTTTCGCCTGAATGCCCGGATAGCCATTCCGGCTGCACTGTTGACCATGGTGTTGTTGTTCATCCTGGGGCATGGGGGAACCACGCCGGCCGCAACTGAGTTTAATGGTTGGCTGGTGTTGCCTTACCTGTTAGTTCTTGGGTTGGCGATCAGTGGTATGAATGTGCTGGTGGTCTTAACCGTCGGCATTCTTTTTTCCGGCCTGCTGGGACTGCTGGTCAAGGATGGCTATTCGATGGCAGTGATGGCCGATAACATCTACCTTGGCTTTGAAGGCATGCTGGAAATCATGGTGCTTTCCATGTTTATTGGTGGTCTGGCAGCAGTGATGCGCTATGAAGGCGGTCTGGTCTGGCTGACAGGCTGTATCCAGTCGCTGGTGGGGCGCTTTAAGCGTTTGCAGGGGCGGGCAGGTGAAATTGGTATCTCGCTGCTGGTATCCATCTGTAACCTGTTTACCGCAAACAACACGGTGGCCATCCTGATCAGCGGCTCGGTAGCGCGGGATATTGCTGAAAAGAATGGCATTGATCCCCGGCGTTCTGCCAGTTTGCTGGACATGTTTTCCTGTGTGATCCAGGGCGCGATTCCCTGGGGGGCGCAATTGCTGCTGGCTGGCTCCATTGCAGGTCTGTCACCACTGATGCTGGTTGGTGAAAGCTACTACCCGTGGATACTGGCGCTGTGTGCCATCGTGGCGATTCTGTCGGGTTATCCCCGTTTACAGAAGAGCGATTAAGCGTCCACAGGGTTAATGGTTTATCAAGAGTTTAATCAAGGAGAGTTGCCATGTCGGAAAGAACGGTCGCAATGCCAAGGCGTACCAAGATTGTCGCTACCCTGGGGCCGGCGACGGATGCCGAGGCGGCACTGACCGCATTGATTGAGGCGGGTGTAAATGTTGTCCGACTCAATTTTTCCCATGGCACGCCGGCAGAACTGCAACAGCGGGTAGACCGCGTACGTGAGACGGCAGCAAGACTGGGGCGGTCGGTTGCCCTGATGGGCGATCTGCAGGGACCGAAGATCCGTATTGCCCGTTTTACCAAGGGCGGAGTCACCCTGACAGAAGGCGACCACTTTATTCTTGATGCGGATATGGATAAGACTGCCGGTGACCAGCACCGGGTGGGTCTGACCTATGAAGCACTGCCCAATGACTGCGCCACCGGCGATATGCTGTTACTGGATGACGGGCGTATCACCATGCGGGTTGAACGGGTGGATGGACGTCAGATTCATTGCCTTGTGGTTAATGGTGGCGAACTGACCAACAGCAAAGGGATTAACCGCCAGGGCGGTGGTCTCTCGGCACCCGCGCTGACGGATAAAGATCGTGACGATATCCAGACCGCCGCCAAGCTGGGGCTGGATTACCTGGCGGTATCCTTTCCCCGTTGTGCGGCTGACCTGGAGCTGGCGCGCCAGCTATTGCACGATGCCGGTGGTGAATCGGCCATCATGGCCAAGATCGAACGTGCTGAAGTGGTCAAGGATGAAAAGGTGCTGGAAGAGGTCATTCTGGCATCCGATGCGGTGATGGTAGCCCGTGGCGATCTGGGCGTTGAGATCGGGGATGCCGAGCTGATCGGTGTTCAGAAAAAGATCATCGCTGAAGCCCGTCGATTGAACCGCCCGGTGGTTACCGCCACCCAGATGATGGAATCCATGATCACCAACAGCCTGCCGACCCGGGCTGAGGTGTTTGATGTTGCCAACGCGGTGCTGGATGGTACCGATGCTGTCATGTTGTCTGCAGAATCCGCGACAGGCGCTAATCCCGGACGGGTCGTGCAGGCGATGGGGCGTATTTGTCTCGGTGCCGAAAAACAACCGGCGAGCCAGGTGTCGACCCATAGAATGGCGTTCTCATTTGAGCGGACAGATGAGACGATCGCCATGTCTACTATGTACGCTGCGAACCATCTGCAGAGTGTTAAAGCGATTATTTGCCTGACAGAATCCGGATCCACACCGCTGTGGATGTCCCGTATCAATTCTCGGTTGCCTATTTTTGCACTGACCCGACAGGAATCCACGCGCCGGCGGGTTGCACTGTACCGCGGGGTTGAGGCGTTTGTCTTCGATCCAACGGTTTACACCTCTGGCAATGAAGTGAATGCAGCCGCTGTTAAAATCGTGCAGGATGCCGGTTACCTCGAGGACGGTGACCAGGTCATCATGACCAAAGGGGATACACTGGCGGTTGTCGGCGAAACCAATACCATGAAGATTCTGACCGTATAATCAAGTGCCCCCTGTATCTGCAGGGGCTGGTTTTTGCGCTTGATACTTGCAGATAGTCCTGTCCTGCCTCATGCTTCTCCCCGCCCAATGCATTGATGGTATCCGGTTGCCGGTCTCTCGTGACGGAACGGATGCAGCCTGCTTTTCTGGCTGTTGCAGACCCTGTTGATGGAACAAACGATGTATGAACTGACCCTCGTAAATGTCACGGCGCTGTTATTGGCAGGTGTCGTAGCCGGATTTATCAATACCCTGGCGGGGGGCGGCTCCATGCTGACCCTGCCTGCGTTAATGTTGATGGGAATGCCTGCAGATGTGGCGAATGCGACCAACCGGGTGGGTGTCGTCATGCAATCGTTAACAGGTATGCAGGGGTTTTATCGCGAGAAACAACTCGAAGCTCCCTCCATGATGGCTGTTGTGGTGCCGACATTGCTCGGCTCACTGATCGGTGCACTTGCTGCCGCTTTTCTGCCGGAAATGATTTTGAAACCGGTGCTTTTGGGTAGCATGGTGGTGATGGCCCTGATCATGATCATTAAGCCTTCAACCGTGGCGCCGGAGCCGGGTACGCCGGTTGTTCCTCTGCACAGTAAGCCTTCCGCCTGGGCCGGGCTATTTCTGGCAGGTGTTTACGGAGGGTTTGTTCAGGCCGGGGTTGGCTTCATGTTGATTGCGGCGCTGGCGGGAGGACTTCGTTACGATCTGGTACGCGCCAATGCCCTGAAGGTGGTTTGTACGGCCTGCTTCAGCCTGTTGGCTTTAGGTGTCTTCATCTGGTACGACCTGGTGCTGTGGGTACCGGGGCTGATTCTTGCCGTGGGTTGCATGATAGGGGCTCACTATAGCGTTCGGTTTGCCATACAAGCCTCTCAGGCCACGTTGAAATGGCTGCTGTTCGTGATGGTTGTGCTTGCCTGCGGCGCTGCGATGCTGGACTCAGTAAGGTGATTATTCAGACTGTTGCTCTTTAACGGGCATACTGATCTGATCATGTTGCTCGGTGGCAGCCAGCTTCTGGAAGTTTTGACCGGATAGATGCACCAGGGTTTCGTGGTCGCCGGCTTCCAGGTAAACGTCCTGTTGCTGCAGGAAACGGTCATCCCAGACCATGCTCATGTCAAAGGCCGGCCCAATAGCGGGGATTGCGCCGGTTTTACAATCTGCGAATTTCTGTTGCAGCTCGTGCTCGGAGGCCAGGCGTAGCTTCTGGTCTGTCAGTTCTTCCACAGTATGCAGGTGCAGGCGCCGACCTGCAGGAATCACAGCCATCAGGAAATTGTCGACATGATCTTTCAGGATCACGGCTTTTGCGACTTCCTCACTGGGAACGCGTGCTGCAATGGAGCTTTGCATAGCACTCATGCTGGGGCTGTGATGAACCAGCTCAAAATCAACCTCTTGCTGTGCAAGAAATTGAGACAGTTTTTTGGAAACACTCATGGCGATGACTTCTCCATGTTAAGTCGAACCTGAATGGACTTCAGGCTGCACATCAGTATATGACCCACTTTGGCGGGGCATCAGATCAAACCTTTCTAAACAGCATTCTTAAACGAAACTCCTGACATAGAAGAAAAACTGACTTGGCTGGCTATACTCTCCAATAATGGGATGACTACGATTACGGGGCTGGCAACAGGATGGAAGCGCAGGGATGCGTTCAATGTAGCTATGTGGACTATCAGGGCAGGCGTTGTGAAGATAGTGCAGAGAAGGAAGGGGGCTTGTGTTTCTGGCATGATCCGGAGGCCGATAAGCGGGGTGATGATATCTGCGAGCGCGTGGAGGCCATTGCTAAATCAGGCAGGCCTTTGTCCGGTTTCCAGTTAAAAAATGCCAATCTTCGCAATGTTCACCTGGTCAATCGAGGCAGCACGGATGGCTATGACCTGACGGATGCTAACCTGAATCATGCCGATCTTCGCGATGCGCATTTATATAACATCAACTTACAGGGCGCTTGCCTGCTCAAGGTGGACGCCAGGCATGCGAATCTCAACGCCGCCAATCTGACCCGTGCCAACCTGCTGGGTATCCGGCTTGATGATGCGAAGATCGAGCACATCAAGTGGGGTAATGTCATCCTGCAGGCAGCAGAGAGCAAGAAGCTCAGAAAGCGCGAACCGGGCCGCAAAGAGGGCGTGCGCAGGCTCAATGAAGAGGCTGAGGAAGTCTGCCGGAATATTCGTCGGCAATGTGAGCTGCACGGTTTGCAGGAGGAGGCCGGCGAGTTCTTTCAAAAGGAGATGCGCTACCGCCGTTATCAGTTACCCCCTTTTTCGTGGCAGAGGATCGTATCAAAAACCGTTGATCTGCTGTGTGGCTATGGTGAACGCCCTATGCGGGTGATCGCTTTCTCTGCCGCCATGATTGTTGTTTGTGCGTTCCTTTACGCCATGATCGGGGTCAGTGCGGGCGGTGAGATCATTCAGGTGCACCCTGAGCTGGGATGGCAGGCTAACTGGGCACAGCTCATGGAATGCCTTTATTTCAGTGTGGTGACGTTTACCACGTTGGGGTATGGTGACATTGCGCCAGTGGGGATAGGTCGAACGATTGCGGCCATTGAGGCATTTCTGGGCACTTTCATCCTTGCACTCTATGTGGTGGTCTTCGTTAAGAAGATGACTCGATAAGCGATAAGGATGACCGGGTTAATTCCCCTCTTGTTTCAGGCTGGATGGTAGCGAACGCCGTTGTAAATGATGTCTTCTCTCTCTACAAGACTCTCGCAAACATATTCGGGCGCAATCCCTGCCAGGTAGTAGCGATGGCAGGCTCCGACTTCCAGCCACTCGGGAAAAGCCTCACCGTTGAAATGCATGCACAGAGGCCCGGTCGCAGTGATACGGGGAAGTTGGCGTGACTGTTGGACGGTGAAGTCCATGAGGTCATAAACAAGAATGCCGAGGAAGACGGACGCGAGGAAGGCAACCAGAAACAGCCCCTGAACCGCACCAAAGATGGCAGCGAAGAAGAAAATCGCTGCGGTTATGAGTCTTGCCAGAAGAGAGCGTTGCTTCATAGCATCACCTGCGTCTGTTATGAATCCTCAGCTATCACGGCTGTTGATGGATTACTGTCTGTTGCAAGCGTCCTAGTCATTCTCATTTAAAACTATAGAAATAGCCTCATATGAGATCGTTACAGATTTTTCCGCCTATCGGAAGAGCAGATCGTCGATAAGAATTGGCAGTGAATATCTGTCAGTTGTCAGCAGGTTCGATAGGCCTCTTCTTCCTCAATATCACAGCTGATCGCCGCATGGGGCTGCCCGTACATCAGTTTCTGGAACTCGTTTCGGTGCATATGGATGAGTTCTCGGTGATTACCACCCTCGATGTAGATATCAGCAACGGTATTGAGTGCATCGTCCCAGACCGTTTTCATGCCGTAGGCGATTCCCATGGCGGGTATGGCACCGGGCTGACAGTCCGGGAAGAGATCCTGAAGCGTGGTTTCCTGCACCAGTTTCAGGTTTCGATCCAAACGCATATTCAACCACGCCAGCATTAATCGGTTGCGTGAAGGCATTACCGCCATTACGTAGCCATTGCCATCTTTCAGTACCACGGCTTTTGCCATGGTTCGATCCGGAATACAGGCTGACCGGGCGGTGTTCGCGGCCCGTTCAGAGTAGGGATGGGATACCACTTCATAGCTCGTACAGTTTTCAGCGAGAAATGTCTCTAACTGCGGTGAAATGGACATGATGCCTCCGATAACTGCTGCTTACCGACATGTCTCTGTTGCGTGTAAGTATATCGGATTGTCAATGAATCTTTTGCTTGTGTCAGCGCTGTTTTAAGACAGATTAAAGGCGAGCAGTCGTTTTTTTATAAATACAGGCCATAAATATCGGGGTAAATACGTGCTGCGTCCGTATTCCTGAACATGACACTATCGGGTCTTACCGTGTTGCAGTACTGACGAACGGTAGCGTCAGGCTGGAAATAAGCAGGAGATAGAGGATGATCAGTTTAGGGGATGCAGAATTGACACTGTGTCGCCAGATACGGCAGGCGTTGCATCGTTACCCGGAGTTGTCAGGTGCGGAAAGTGATACGGCTGAACGATTGCAGCGCTTTTTAGTCACACATATCAGGCCTGATTGTGTGCTCACCGGGCTAGGTGGACATGGTGTACTTGCCCTGTTTGACAGCGGTCATGCTGGCCCTACGGTGATCTTTCGTGCAGACATGGATGCCGTCGCAGTGGATGAGATCAATGGGTTGTCCTATCGATCAGAGCATGCAGGTAAAGCCCATATGTGCGGTCATGACGGGCATATGGCTACGCTGCTGGCATTGGGGCTCAGACTGGCGCGTGAGCGGCCGGCAGCCGGGCGGATCGGGTTACTCTTCCAGCCAGCGGAAGAAGACGGTACTGGCGCTATGGCGGTACTGGCGGATGAACGCTTTATGGCATTGAGGCCGGATTATGTGATTGGCTGGCATAACCTGCCGGGCACGGCCATGGGCACCTTGTTAGTGCGATCAGGCAGTTTTGCCTGTGCGTCTTGTGGCATGGAGATAACCCTTACCGGTAAAACATCTCATGCCGCCAGGCCGGAAGATGGTGTTAGCCCGCAGACGGCGATGTGTCGACTGCTGGAGCAGCTTACAGCGCTCAGTACACCGGTCGAAAGTGATAAAGCATTTGCCTTGGCAACGATCGTCTATGCTCGTCTGGGAGAACAGGCTTTTGGTATCGCGCCGGGTGACGCGACGATTATGGTGACGCTGAGAACCGCGGCAGATGATCGTATGCAGGCGTTAAGGCAGAAGGCGGAGGCGCTGGTTCAACAGGAGGCTGAACAGGCCGGGTTGCAGTGGTCGATTTGTTACCGTGATGAATTTGCGGCAACAGAAAATCATCCTGCGGCCGTTTCCCTCGTTATGGCGGCGGCGGAAGACGCGGGTCTAAATGTCGTAACGGTGGAGCGTCCCATGCGCTGGTCGGAAGATTTTGGACAGTTGACCCGTCACTTCAAGGGTGCGCTGTTTTGTCTGGGAAGTGGTGAGTCTTGCCCGCAACTGCATAACCCGGATTACGATTTTCCGGATGCGCTGATTGAGCATGGCAGCAATATCATGCTGCATGCCGCCATACGTCTGTTAATGGTTTCTGCCCCCGCTTAATTTTTCCGGGAGGAAGGTGGTATATGCGTTCAGCGTTTATTATCCTTTTCAGGGGTGTGGAATTTTTTGAACAAAATAACCAATAAGAAATCCATAATGAAAGTGCTAAAAAACGGTTTGTTGCCAGTTGTGCTTGCGCTGTGTCCGGGATGGGCGAGCGCATCGGTTGGTGGATATGAGGTGCTTGGGGCGACTGAAGATCCACTGGCTTATCTCTGTATCGCCATCTTTGTCATCGCTTATATGATGGTAATGGGCGAAGAGGTGCTCCGCCTGCGTAAATCCAAGCCGGTGATTCTCGCCGCCGGGGTTATCTGGGCACTGATTGCTACCATTGCCCAGGATTATGGCGTGGAACATGAAGCGCTTCGTGTTGCCGTGATGCACAATCTGGACGAATACAGCGCCCTGTTCCTTTTCCTGCTGGTGGCCATGACGTTTATCAACACCATGGAGGAACGTCAGGTCTTTGATGCCCTGCGTGCACGGTTGATGCAGAAAGGGCTGGGGTTCCGTCAGCTGTTCTGGGTAACGGGCATACTGGCGTTTTTCATTTCGCCTGTCGCTGATAACCTGACCACAGCGCTTTTGATGGGCGCTGTGATTATGTCTGTCGGGGGAGGGAATCAGCGTTTTGTCACCCTGGCGATGATTAATGTGGTGGTTGCCGCTAATGCTGGTGGTGCCTTCAGTCCGTTTGGTGATATCACAACGCTGATGGTCTGGCAGGCTGGCAAGGTCGGATTTTTTGGTTTCTTTGCGCTGTTTTTACCGGCAGTGGTTAATTACCTGGTGCCGGCAATCATCATGAGTTTCTTCGTACCCTCGGAAAAGCCTTCGGCGATTGATGAACGTGTTCGTATCAGGCCGGGCGGACTTGTCGTGTGTGGTCTGTTCGGATTGACGATTATCCTGGCTGTCACCTTTGAGAAGGTGTTCTCCCTGCCCCCGTTCATGGGCATGATGACCGGTATGTCGTTGCTGATGTTTTACACCTGGTATCTGACGTACAGGACCCGAAGCGGTCAGTCTACCCATCCGCTTGAAGGTAGCGATCGTGGTGAACTCGATATTTTTCACAAGGTTGCCAAGGCAGAATGGGACACCCTGCTGTTTTTCTTCGGCATTATTTTCTCGGTGGGTGGTCTGGGTTACCTGGGTTATCTGGAGATGATTTCCTCGTCCATGTATGCCGATTTGGGACCATCAATCACCAATGTCGTTGCCGGATTGATTTCGGCCGTGGTGGATAATATTCCGGTGATGTTTGCCATTATCAGCATGAACCCTGAAATGGGTAATTTTCAGTGGCTGCTTGTGACCTTGACGGCAGGCGTCGGTGGTAGCCTGCTCTCTGTGGGCTCGGCTGCCGGCGTCGCCTTAATGGGCACGTCGAAGGGAACCTACACCTTTATGAGCCATCTGCGCTGGTCCTGGGCGATCGCATTGGGATACGCGGCCAGTGTCGGGGTTCATTTTGCCTTGAATAGCTGAGGCTATTGTCTTGATCTGTCAGGCGCCGAACATGGCGCCTGTGCTTTATTTGACCGACAGTGATTACTCCTGGTGTCGATCAGCCCTGATTCTTTGTAAATTTTTATCAAATGCATTTAGGAAATTGATTGGCGTCATCCCTCCTCATTGCCTGACCATGTATTAGTACCTTCTGTCCAAAATTCTGGACAACTCAGAATGAGATCAAGCGATGAATAAACTTACAACAGCGAATGGCGCACCAATCGCCGATGATGATAACAGTATTTCTGCTGGCGAACGGGGGGCTCTGACCTTTGATAATTATCGATTGTTTGAAAAACTGGCACATTTCAACCGTGAACGCATACCGGAGCGGGTGGTGCATGCGCGCGGCTATGGTGCTCATGGCACCTTCACACTGAACAAAGACCTGTCCGCGTTTTCAATGGCGGACTTTTTACAAGATGTCGGACGCAAGACCGATGTATTTGTCCGTTTCTCAACTGTGGCGGGCGGACAGGACTCGGGGGATTTTGTCCGTGATGTACGCGGTTTTGCCGTACGTTTTTACACCCAACAGGGTAATTTTGACCTGGTGGGTAATAACACGCCGGTCTTTTTTATTCGCGATCCTGCCAAGTTCCCTGATTTTATTCATTCTCAGAAAAAAGATCCGGTCACCAATTTACCCAACCCAGCCAATCACTGGGAGTTCTGGGCCAGTAATCCACAGTCCATGCATCAGGTGACCATCCTGATGTCAGACCGCGGCATTCCCTTCTCTTTGCGTCACATGAATGGTTACAGCTCTCATACCCTGAGTGTCTGGAATAAGGCGGGTGAGCGCTACTGGGTTAAGTGGCACTTCAAGACTGACCAGGGCATTCGGACGCTGACAAACCAGGCAGCCGCAGAAAAACCGGCGGATGGTATGCAGCGTGACCTGGTTGAGGCGATTGCCAACGGTGATTTCCCGAGCTGGACCGTCAAGGTACAGATCATGAGTGAAGCCCAGGCCCGTGATTATGCCATCAATCCGTTTGACCTGACCAAGGTCTGGCCACACCGGGATTTTCCGCTCGAGGAAATCGGCAAGCTGGAATTGAACCGCAACGTGGAAAACTACTTCGCCGAAACCGAGCAGGTAGCGTTTTCGCCCAGTAACCTGGTGCCGGGTATCGGGGCATCGCCGGACAAGATGCTGCAGGGTCGCCTGTTTGCTTATGCCGATGCACATCGTTACCGGATCGGCGCGAACCATCAGCAGTTGCCGGTCAACCGGCCGCAGTGCCCGGTAAACCATTATCAGCGTGATGGTGCCATGGCGGGTATGGCATGCCCGTATGGTGGACATAACCAGAGCAGTACGGTCAATTTCTACCCCAACGACAGGGCCAGTGACGGGGCGCCTGTTCCTGATCCATCCGTGGCTGAGCCGCCCATGCCGTTGGAGGAGCAAGCCTGGACCAAGGCTTATGACAGTCGCGATGCGGACAACTACAGCCAGGCGGGTGACTTGTATCGGTTGATGTCTGAAGACCAGAAGCAGCAGCTGGTTGGAAATGTTGCGGGTGGTTTGTCTCAGGCCAGTGAATCCGTGCAGCAGCGTATGGTCGCTCATTTCACGCAATGTGATGAAGACTATGGTCGCCGTGTACAGGCCGCGCTGGAAACCGTTGGTCTCTGACGGATTGAAGAGATGTATAGCAGGTGTTCTTCTTCTGAGTTCACCTGCTATCTACTGATGGCTGGCCATTGCCAGCCTGACGCCAAAGCCGATCATCACCGTGCCGCTCAGCCAGCGGCCCAGCTGCTGCGCCAGACGGCTCTTACCGAGTGCCTGACCTGCTTTCGCTGTCACCGCAATGAGGATGAGGTAGCAGGCGGCAGAAATGACAGCAAACGCCAGCCCCAGCATGATGAATTGCGCCTTCAAATCCCCACCAGGCTTGACGAAATGAGGCAAAAAAGCCAGAAAGAACAGTATGACCTTGGGATTGAGCAGATTGGTGCACAATGCCTGAAGATAAGGACTGCTGGCCCGCTTGGTTTTTTCTGTCGGGCAGAGATCATGCTCCTGTTTTTTCAGTTTCATGAGACCCAGCCAGACCAGGTAGATGGAGCCCGCCCATTTCAGCACAGAGAAAGCACTGGCTGATGTCGCCAGTAAAGCCGCCAGCCCCATGGACGCAGCTACGGTATGCAGGATCAGACCTGATACTGTCCCCATTGCGGCTTCCATACCCATCTGGAAACCTTTTCGTGCACTCCAGCCTGCGACCAGTACCATATCGGGCCCCGGTATCAGGAAGAGAATGAGTGTGGCTGATACAAAGGCCAGCCATTGTTCCATACCCATGACGTTCTCTGCTGCTCCTGTCTAAACAAACAATTGACTGTTCCTGTGGAATGCTGAACGGGTTACGGGATATCTCCCTGTTTTCAGCGTTGCGTTTTGGACTGAAGCGGTGGGGATTAGTTCAATGGAAATCGCAATAAATTAATGAAAACGTCGGGACTGTTGCTGGTGAAGAGAATCAGGTCATTGTCAGTGGAAGAGGTGCGATGCAGAAGTTCTGATTAAATGGACCGACCAAGCTTGATTGGGACGGCCCATTCTGTCGCGTTACTGACGACTGGTGCTGGTATGCAGACCGCATTCACGGTTGCCCAGAACCTTGGTCGGATCGAAATAATCCTCTTCAATGGGCAGGTCGTGCTCGACCTGGTATTCCTCAAGATCCAGTTCAGACCAGTAAAAGACCGGTGCCACCCGGATGATGCCGTCCTGGGTTTCCGTCAGGATATCCAGACTCTGGCGAAAGGCCGTCTGCTCCTTGCGGATGGCGGTCAGCCAGAAGTCCGGTTGAGTCTCGGCCATGGCTCGCTGGAAAGGTTCCAGTTTAATGTCATGGGTAAAGGCATCATGGGCCGGGGTGTCGACATCCGGAATTCCGCCGTAAAGCGCTTCCCGGCAGGCACGGCTGTAGCGGGGATGATAAATGCGGATGTTCAGATCCAGTCTCTGGATAAGCTGGTGGGCGAACCGGTAAGTGGCCGGTGTCCCGTAACCGGAATCAATCCAGACCACCGGAATATCCGGCTTTTGGCTGGCGCAGAGGTGGATGATGGCAGCTTCGTGAGGCCCAAAGTTGGTGGTCAGGACCGGGTTCTCTGCCTGTTCGAGGGTCCAGGCGACAATTTCGGACGGATGACGGTTAGCCAGCTCGCGGTTGAGGCTTTCAAGGTCCAGTGTCATAGGCATGTTGTTGTTGTGGTTTGCGGGGAGGCTAGGATAGGGTACCTGCCTATCAGAAGGCAAGGCGTTGGCGGTCACCAGGGAGCAGTGAACGATACGCTTTATTATTGATAATTATTCCTATTTGCATGCAAAGTCGATAGTATTCGTGGCCTGCATTCAGGAAGGGTGTCATGCCTGATTATCTGTTGATGTATCCATAACCGGGGAAAGCATGCCTGGCGTTGTTGTTGCCGCACTTTATCAGTTTGTAAGCCTGCCGGATTATCGCTCACTGCGTGAACCGTTGCTGTCATGCCTGCTGGACAATGGTGTCAGGGGATCACTGCTACTGGCGGAAGAGGGCATTAACGGTACCGTTGCGGGTTCCCGGGCGGGTATTGATGCCTTGAAAACCTGGCTGGTGGCCGATGGCCGGTTTACGGACCTGACCTATAAAGAGTCACTGTCGGATGACAACCCGTTTTACCGTACCCGGGTCAAGCTCAAGCGAGAGATTGTGACCATGGGGGTTGACGGTGTCTCACCCGTCAACCAGGTGGGACAGTATGTTGAGCCGGAAGACTGGAATGCCCTGATATCGGATCCGGACGTGCTGGTGGTTGATACCCGCAATGCATACGAAATCGAAGTGGGTACCTTTAAGGGAGCGATCAATCCCGATACAGACAATTTCCGGCAGTTTCCCGACTGGGCCGAAGAGACTATCAAACCGGCGAAACCGCCGCGGGTTGCCATGTTTTGTACTGGCGGTATCCGTTGTGAAAAAGCGACATCGCTGTTGCTGGAGCAGGGCGTTGAGGAGGTCTACCACCTGAAGGGCGGCATTCTCAAATACCTGGAAACCGTACCGGAATCAGACAGCCTCTGGCAGGGGGAATGTTTCGTTTTTGATAATCGCGTGACCGTAAATCATGACCTTGAGCCCGGGCAATATGACCAGTGTCATGGCTGTCGGCGCCCGATCACTGACGAGGACAAGCGTTCACCGCTGTATGTACGGGGTGTGACTTGCCCTCACTGTCATGACAGTCAGACTGATCGTTCCCGTGCCCGTGCCGCGGAACGTCAGAAGCAGATTGACCTGGCAAAGGGGCGGGGTGAGCCCATGCCTTTGGGTAATACCCATCAGAAACGCTCCTGAATCGCAGTATTGTGTGTTAACCCTTTCGTCTATATAGAGCCATCTGTCGTATACCGATAAGATAACGTAATACCTGCTGCAGTCACATCTGGGGACGATGTGGTCGTAGCAGTGCAGAAGACTATCCAGGATCGCCATTTTGAGTGAAACAGTAAATGCTGCCGGCCATGCGACCGGTGAGCAGCACGATTCCCGTGTCTATGACTGGCGGCGTATCCGCCATATTGCGCTGGAGTTCAAGCGCGAGCTGGTGGTGGCGAACATCGTCGCACTGCTGGCAACGCTGGCCAGTGTCCCGACCCCATTGCTCTTGCCGCTGCTGGTGGATGAGGTCTTGCTGCAGGAGCCTGGTGCGGTGGTCGCCACCCTGCGGCCCCTCATACCCAATGAATGGCATGGGCCGACATTCTATATTCTGCTGGTGTTGGGTTTGACCCTCATGCTGCGTTTGCTGGCGTTGATCTTTAACGTCTGGCAGACACGGCAGTTCACGATTATTTCCAAGGAAGTGGTATTCCGGATGCGGTCGAGCCTGCTGCACAAATTGTCGCGGGTATCGATGTCGGAATATGAGACGCTGGGCAGTGGTTCAGTTGCCTCCCGCTTTGTGACAGATCTAAATACCATTGACCAGTTTATTGGTTCAACGGTGAGCCGGTTGCTGGTGGCTGTCCTGTCAATCATTGGTACCGCGGCCGTCTTGTTATGGCTGCACTGGCAGTTGGCGCTGATCATCCTGTTTTTCAACCCGGTGGTGATCTGGTTCACTACGCGACTGGGTAAGAAGATCCGTGAGCTCAAGAAAGAGGAAAACAGTGCTTTTGACGTCTTTCAGGCAGCGCTGACGGAAACTCTGGACGGGATTCAACAGATCCGGACAGCTAATCGGGAAAAACACTATATCAGTCGCCTGCTGGACCATGCCCGTGCTGTCAGGGATCGCTCAACCGCTTTTGCCTGGAAAAACGATGCGGCCTCCCGGTTTAGTTTTGTTCTGTTCCTGCTGGGCGTTGATGTCTTCCGTGCCTGCGCGATGATGACGGTGGTGTTTTCCGATCTGTCCATCGGTGAGATGTTTGCGGTATTTGGCTATCTCTGGTTCATGATGGGGCCAGTCAATGAGTTGTTGAGCATGCAGTATGGTTATTTTGCCTCTAATGCCGCATTGAAACGCATTAATAACCTGCTCGAGCTTGAGGAAGAGAAACGGTATACCGCGTTGCTGGATCCTTTCCGTGGCCACAAGACTGTTGGTCTGGATATCGAGGATGTGCATTTTGCGTATGGCGATAATGAAATCCTCAAAGGGGTTTCGTTGTCTGTGAAACCGGGCGAAAAGGTCGCGTTGGTCGGCGCCAGTGGTGGTGGTAAATCAACGTTGGTCAAGGTGTTACTGGGGCTGTACACGCCAACGCAAGGCTGTGTGCGCTTCGGGGATACGCCCATGGAACAGATCGGGGTTGATGCCATACGCGAGAATGTCGTGACGGTGTTGCAGCATCCGGTGCTGTTCAATACCACGGTGCGCGAAAACCTCTGCCTGGGACGGAGTGTGCCCGATGAAAAACTCTGGCAGGCGCTGGAAGTGGCTCAGCTCAAGGCGTTTATCGAGCAGATGGATGACAGTCTGGATACCCTGATAGGTAACCAGGGGGTTCGCCTGTCTGGCGGGCAACGGCAGCGGCTGGCTATTGCGCGTATGATTGTGACAGATCCTGCTATCGTCATTCTTGATGAAGCGACGTCTGCTCTGGATACGGCGACGGAATTCCTCTTACACAAAGGGATGGAAGAGTTCCTGTCCAACCGGACGACGCTGATTATTGCCCATCGCCTGAGTGCAGTGAAACAGGCGGATCGTGTCTATGTCTTTGAAGATGGCTGTATCAGTGAAGAGGGTGGGCACGATGAACTGCTGCAACAAAATGGCCTGTATGCTCGCCTGTATGGGCACTTGCAATAAATGATTGATGGCAGGTTTACTGATTAACCTGTGATAACGAGCTCATAAGGTTTAAAACGCTTTTTGTGATTTTAAACCTTATCATTCCTGTCTGTTTTGCTTGCCCCGTACTGACCATCGCTCATCACGATTTATCGGTGAGTGGTGGCAACTCCAATGTTTTTTGTTTCAGGATATAAAGCGTGACACAACTGGCACTGATGACCAGTAACAGGCGTACGGGCCACAGCGGCACCATCGCTATGGATACACTGATGCTGAGCCAGAGCACGATCAGCGTGTAAATTTTAGCCTTACGCGGAATCCCTTTGCCATCCAGGTAGTAATGAATGTAACGCCCCAGCCGGGGGTGCCCAAGCAGCCATCCGTGGAACGCCGGAGAACTGCGCAGGAAACAGGCTGCGGCCAACAATAAAAAAGGTGTCGTCGGCAGGACGGGCAAAAAAATGCCGATGATGCCGAGTCCCGTGGCAAGAATGCCGATGCCGGTCAGCAACAGGCGAACCAGTGGGTTCTTCTGTAATTTATCCGTGGTTCTCGTTGTCATAACTGGCTCAATGGCAACCTGGCAGAATCAAAAACATGTCCAATTTACTGTATCACAGTGTCCGGAGGCATCAGGGATCGCCGTTGTGATTGAGCATTATATGCCGGGTTGGTAGTAATGCCTTCCATATATTCTGATACGATATACTTGCATTAAATTGTACAAATATAAAAATATGTATAATTATAGTATGCCATAAAACCTATAACGATGATTGAGACACGATGTCAGGAGGGAGCCATGCCGGCTATTTACAACGCGCCGTTGAAAGATATTCGTTTTCTTATCCACGGGTTGTTGGAGGGAGGCGGTATTGCATCCCTGGAAAAATACCGGGAGATAACACCGGACTTACTGGACGCCGTTCTGGATGAAGGCGCCAGGCTCTGTGAACAGGAGTTTCTGGCTGTCAATGCCAGTGGTGATGAAGAAGGCTGCCACTATGATGTGGACGGTCAGTCCGTGGTGACGCCGGCAGGGTACAAGCAGGCTTACGAGGCTTTCGCTGAAGGCGGCTGGCTGGGAATCAGCATGGATGAAGCCTGGGGCGGACAGGCCATGCCTCATCTGCTGGGTTTCGCCATGGAGGAGATGAGCTGCGCCGCCAATCTTTCTCTCAGTATGTATCCGGGATTGACAGTGGGCGCCATGAACCTGATTGCTGCGCATGCCAATGAACAACTGCAGCAGACTTATCTTCCCAATATGGTCAGTGGTCAATGGTCTGGCACCATGTGTTTAACAGAGCCACAGTGTGGCACAGACCTGAGCATGATCCGGACAAAAGCGGAACCGCAGGCTGATGGCAGTTATGCCATCACCGGCAATAAGATCTGGATCACCAGCGGAGAGCATGACCTGACCGAGAATATCATCCATCTAGTATTGGCCCGGTTGCCGGATGCGCCGGAGGGGGTAAAAGGGATTTCACTGTTCCTTGTACCCAAAGTGTTGGAAAACGGCCAGCGTAATGCGCTGGGTTGCACGGGGCTTGAGCACAAGATGGGCATCAAGGGATCGGCTACCTGTTTCATGAGTTTTGACAATGCGGCTGGCTGGCTGGTGGGAGAGCCCCATAAGGGGCTGAGCTGTATGTTTACCATGATGAATGCTGCCCGTCTGATGGTGGGGCTGCAGGGGCTGGGTGCGGCTGAAAGCGCTTATCAGACGGCATTATCATTTGCCCGCGAACGTTTGCAGAGCCGTTCTATTACAGGCCCTGTTGCACCGGATCAGCCGGCGGATCCTATCCTTGTCCATCCCGATGTGCGCCGGATGTTGATACGTCAGAAAGTGATTAACGAAGGTAACCGGGCTCTGGCTTACTGGACGGCCATGCATATCGATATCAGCCACCATCATGATGATGAAAAGGTTCGCGAACAGGCCGACGACGTTGTCCAGTTGATGACACCGGTCGTAAAAGCCCACCTGACAGATGAAGGGTTTGATTGCTGCAACCTGGCCCTTCAGACACTGGGTGGTTCAGGTTTTACAAAGGACTGGGGCATTGAACAGCTGGTGCGTGATGTGCGCATTACCCGTATTTATGAAGGCACCAACGGTATTCAGGCGCTGGATCTGGTGGGGCGCAAGTTGCCCATGCAGGGGGGACGGTTGATCCGCAGCTTTCTGCAGCAACTGGATGCTGAATTGAAAGCTTACAGTCATCACCCCCACTATGCGGCGGTGAATGCTGCCAGGGAAGACCTGCAGGCGGCAACCTTCTGGCTGGCCCAGGAAGGGATGAAAGATCCGGAAGAGGCGGCACAGGGGGCAACGCCTTACCTCCGTCTTCTTGCGCTGACGGCTGTTGGATGGCTGTGGTTGAAAATGAGCGTCAAGGCCGAACAGATGTTAGCGGAGGGTGATCCTGATGTTGGTTTTTACCAGGGCAAGATCAAATCAGCGGATTTCTACATGGCCAAGGTGTTGCCAGAAACGGCGATCCTGTTGAAGGATATTCAGTCAGGCAAGCAGGTGTTGATGGCATTCGAAAACGAAGAGTTTTGATATCTGCAGCCTATCGACAGGATAAATAATATTTATTTTTTTGGTATAAGGGTTGGATTCATACTGATTTAAAACACGTCCGTGGTTTTATGTCAGGAGCTAGCAATGTTGGATAGTCGTGAAGGCCAGTCCGTACCAAAGGTCGTATTCCGGGTGCGCGAGGCAGGAGAGTGGCAAGATCTGTCGACCGATGACTTGTTTCAGGGGAAAACAGTGATTGTCTTCTCTCTTCCTGGTGCGTTCACACCCACCTGCTCGTCAACTCATCTTCCCCGTTACAATGAGCTGGCCGATGTGTTTCGTGGCCAGGGGGTTGATGCCATTCTGTGTGTGTCGGTAAACGATACGTTTGTCATGAATGAATGGAAAAAAGACCAGGATGCCGAAAATATCATTTTTATTCCTGACGGTAATGGTGAATTTACCGAAGGTATGGGCATGCTGGTTGATAAAAACGAGCTGGGATTCGGCCAGCGTAGTTGGCGTTATTCGATGCTGGTTAAAGATGGCGTGGTTGAAAAGATGTTTATTGAGCCGGATGAACCCGGTGACCCTTTTCATGTCAGCGATGCGGATACCATGCTCAATTACCTCTGCAATAACTGGCAGGAGCCTGATGCCTGGGCGTTGTTCACCCGGGATGGCTGCCCACACTGTGCGCGAGCCAAGGCCATGCTGGAAGACCGGGGAATTGCTTATGAAAATATCCCGCTGATTAGAGGCAGCCATGCTTCCCGCGTACTCCGGGCTGTTGCGAATGCGGGTACGGTACCTCAGGTGTTTTTGAATGGCCGTCTGATAGGGGGAGCAGATGACCTGGACGTGTATTTCTCAAACCCGTAAGCGTTAATTTTTCTTCCTCCATGTAACCTTTCCGGCGCATCAGCGCCGGTTTTTTTATCGATCGCGCGCTTTCGCTTTTGATCTCCCGTCGGCATACCGTATGCTTGCAGTAGATAATAAAAAATCGGGGGAATCCGTTGTGCGGAACAGACTTGCATGGCTTCTGATCGGCAGCTTGTGGTTGCAGGGCGCATCGTTAAATGCATCCGAGGACGTTACTGATGCTGTGGCGCCGGAAGAGGGCACCGGCACCACACAACAACAGCAGGTTTCAGCCAGTGAGTTTATGGTGGCTGCCGCCAATCCGCATGCGGTTAAGGCCGGTTATGAAATGCTCAAGGAAGGTGGATCAGCGGTTGACGCCATGATCGCAACCCAGTTGGTGCTGAACCTGGTGGAGCCTCAGTCCTCGGGTATCGGCGGCGGTGCCTTTGTCGTGTATTACGACAGTGATGCTGGCAAACTCACAAGCTGGGATGGCCGGGAAACCGCACCGCAGGCTGTTACGCCAGACTTGTTCCTGGATAAAAAAGGTAATCCGCTGTCGTTTTATGATGCGGTCGTCGGTGGTCGGTCAGTGGCAACGCCCGGCACGTTGAAACTGATGCATACCCTGCATGAGCGCTACGGCAAGTTGGACTGGGAGGTTTTGTTCCAGCCAGCGATCCAGCTGGCCCATGAGGGGTTCGAGGTTTCACCGCGATTGGCTGCACTCATTGCCAGGGACGAAAATCGATTACGCCGATACCCGGTCACAGCAACCTATTTCTTTCCAGGTGGCAAGGCGCTGCAGGAAGGGGAACTGCTCACGAATGTGATCTTTGCCAACACGCTCTCGTTGATTGCTGAAAAAGGCATAGAGCCTTTTTACAAGGGCGAGATCGGGCGCGATATTGTCGCGGCTGTCCGCTCCGTCACGGATAACCCCGGTGTGCTGAGCCGTGAAGATCTGGCCAACTATCAGGTTTGGGAGAGAGATCCGGTCTGCATTGATTATCGCGAAAATGACATCTGTGGCATGGGGCCGCCAAGTTCGGGTGGTTTGACGGTTGGCCAGATACTGGGTCTGCTGGAACCTTATGATATGGCAGCATCAGGCCCGGAAAATCCAGAAAGCTGGCGGTTGATCGGCGATGCATCGCGACTGGCTTTTGCTGACCGTGGCCATTACATGGCGGATGCTGATTTTGTCTCGATCCCTGATGGATTGTTGGATAAGAATTATCTCAGGGATAGAAGTGCATTGCTGGAAAGCAATCGCGCATTGACGTCTATACAACCGGGAACGCCACCCGGTAAACGCAACCTGGCGTGGGCGCCGGATGAATCACTCGAACTCCCATCGACGACGCATCTGAGCATTGTGGACAGCGACGGTAATGTCGTATCCATGACGTCCACCATCGAGAATGCCTTTGGTTCGCGCCTGATGGTCAGGGGTTTTCTGCTGAATAATGAAATGACGGATTTCTCTTTCCGCCCCAGTAAGGATGGCAAGCCGGTCGCCAACCGGATTGAACCGGGCAAACGTCCAAGATCGTCTATGGCGCCTACCATTGTGATGCGAAATGACAAACCTTACCTGGTTGTGGGCTCTCCTGGAGGCAGTCGTATTATTGGTTATGTGGCCAAGACGTTGATTGCACATCTCGATTGGCAGTTATCAGTCCATGATGCGATTCAATTACCTCACTTGGTGAACCGGTTCGGCCCCTATGATATCGAAGCTGGTACAGCGGCAGAAAAGCTGGCGGCTCCGCTCAAAAAGATGGGCTACCAGGTCAATATCCGGGATTTGAACAGCGGACTGCATGCCATTGCCATAACGGAAACCGGCCTGGAAGGCGCCGCAGACTCCCGCCGTGAAGGGGCAGTGATGGGGGATTAGGTTTGGCACAGGTGCCGGTTAGTTGGTTTATGTCGTGTGCTATAACGCTGTATCGTGTGAGCAGGTGTGAAAGGAGTGTGAATGGTTTTTCTGGGTAACTTTCGACAGACAGAGGTGCCCCGTTTCGGGTTTGCCATGCTGTTGTTGATGTTGATGACGGTCGTGGTGGTGTTTCCCTTCATGCCGGATGTGATTCGGGCCGGCTTTATGCTGAAGGTGTCACTGTCTCTGTTGCTGGTGGCGTCAGTTTATATTCTGAGTCATAAACGCAAATTCCTGATTGTTGCCAGTCTCCTTGCCTTCCCGACCTTTATTACCCTGTGGTTGCCCGTTCTCTATAATCGTCCGACGTTTATCTTTCTGGATAACATGACCAACCTGCTGTTTTTCAGTTACGTGATTTATGAGCTGGTTGTGCTGATCTTTTCAGCAAAGCGGGTCGATCGCAATATCATTTATGGCAGTATGTGTGTGTACTTGCTGCTGGGGTTGCAGGGCGCGTTTATTTACACGCTATTGGAATTCTGGATGCCCGGTTCTTTCCATGGTGAAGGGTTATCCAGCATTCATGATATTTCGACATTTATCTATTTCAGCTTTGTCACCCTGTCAACGTTAGGGTATGGGGATATTGTGCCGGCTACCCGTGGGGCCCAGGCTATCACCAGTATGGAGGCGCTTATTGGCCAGTTTTATTTAACGGTGCTGGTGGCACGATTGGTTGGCATACATATCAGTCAGCGTTAACGAAAGAGTTTCCCAATAAAAGAAAAGCCCGTCGTTTAGACGGGCTTTTTGTTTTTAGGCCGTATGGCTTTTGTGATCAGGATCGTTGTGTTCGATCAACTCACCTTTCACCCGCTCACGCATAGCCTGGATGATCTTGTAGAGCACTGGCGTCAGTAGTGTGCCAAGGATTGTGGCGGCCAGCATACCGCACATAACCGTGGTACCCAGCGAACGACGGCTGGCGGCACCCGCACCACTGGCGACAACCAGCGGCATTACCCCCAGGATAAAGGAGAGTGCTGTCATCATAACTGCACGGAAGCGCAGGCCAGCGGCGGTGAGTGCGGCATCGAAGATGCTCTTGCCCTGCTGACGCTGGACCATGGCGAATTCGACAATCAGGATCGCCGTTTTCGCCGAGATACCGATCAACAGCACCAGGCCGATCTGGGCATAGATGTCGTTTACCATACCGGTTACAAACAGGCCCGCCATAGCGCCGAATGCTGCGATCGGTACCGAAGCGATAACGGCAAACGGAATGTTCCAGCTTTCATACTGGGCGACCAGGAACAGGTAAACAAAGATCAGCGCCAGGGAGAACAGGATCGGCGCGAGGTTGCCGGCCTGGATTTCCTGCAGTGACTGACCTGCCCAGGAATAGGTGTATCCATCCGGCAGTTTGGCGCCCAGTTCCTTCATCGCATTGATCGCATCACCGGAACTGTAACCCGGTGCAGCCTGACCATTCACCGTGGCAGAACGGTACAGGTTGAAGTGGGTCAGGCTGGTTGGGCCCAGAATCGGCGTCAGGCGCGCGACCGTTGAGAGCGGCACCATTTCGCCATCCTTGTTGCGGACATAGAAATGCTGCAGATCTTCAGGTTCTGCACGGTACTCGGTCTCTGCCTGGATGATGACCTGGTAGATACGGCCGAACTTGTTGAAATCGTTGATATACAACGAGCCCAGTTGCGCCTGCAGGGTCATGAAGACATCCGACATGGCAATGCCCTGTACCTTGACCTTGTTCCGGTCTACTTCCAGGAAGTACTGGGGAACGTTGGCCCGGTAGGTACTGAAGACACGGCTGAGTGCGGGGTTCTGGTTGGCTTCGTAAATCAGGCCATTGAGAACCTGCGCCAGCTCCTGCGGGCTGCGGCTCATGGTGTCCTGCAAACGGAAGTCAAAGCCACCGGTGCTGCCCAGGCCGGGAATCGGCGGCAGGTTAAAGGCCATGGCCTGCGCATCGGGCAGTGACCAGAGGGTGCCCTGAATGCGGCCGAGGATGGCATTCAGCTGAAGGTCCGGAGACTTCCGCTCTGACCAGTCTTCCAGTACCGCAATGCCGAGGGCATTGTTGGAACCGGCGCCACCGAGCAGACTGAATCCGGATACGGAGATAAAGTCCGTGACGCCTTTCTGTTGCAGCACCAGGTCCGTGATGCGATGCATCACTTCTTCGGTACGGTTGATGGAAGAGGCGTCAGGCAGCTGGACATCAACGAAGACAAAGCCCTGGTCTTCTTCCGGTACGAAGCCGGTCGGTACGATTTTGGCCAGGAAACCTGTGCTGCCGAGCAGTACGAGGAACAGGATACCCATCAGGGTTGACCGACGCAGCATCCAGCTGACCCAGCCGGTGTAACCGCCGGTGAGTTTGGTAATGAACCGCTCAAAGGGCTTCAGGAAGGCCATATGGCCCATGCGTCCTTCCTTCAGCAGTACCACACAAAGTGCCGGACTCAGTGTCAGGGCGTTAATGGACGAGATCAGTACCGCGACGGAAATCGTAACCGAGAACTGTTTATATAGCTCGCCGGTGATTCCCGGCATAAAACCGACCGGTACGAAAACGGCCAGAAGCACCAGCGTTGTGGCGATAACCGGGCCGGTCACTTCCCGCATAGCCTCGATCGTCGCGGCTACCGGCTCCATCTTTTCCTTGGTGATTAATCGTTCCACGTTTTCGATGACGACGATCGCGTCATCCACGACCACCCCGATTGCCAGTACCAGACCAAACAGGGTGATACTGTTGATGGTATATCCCAGGGCATTCATGACGGCGAAAGTACCGATCAGGGATACCGGAATGGCAACCGACGGAATCAATGTTGCCCGCCAGTTTTGAAGGAACAGGAAGACAACCAGGATGACCAGGCCGACCGCCTGGTAGAGTGTGGTCACTACTTCATCAATGGAGGCATTGATGAATTTAGTGGTGTCATAGAGGATGTGGTATTCCAGCCCCTGGGGGAAGTTCTTTGAGAGTTTGTCGATTTCTGCGTAAACGCTTTCGGCAACCTGGGTCGCGTTGGCATCAGGCAGCTGGTAAATAACAATAAAGGCCGTTGGATTGTTGTTCAGGTTCGCACTGGCGCTGTAGGTTTTTGAACCCATCTCGATTTTCGCGACATCACGCAGTCGAACAATCGCACCATCCGTTTTGGCCCGGATAATGACCTTGCCAAATTCTTCCGGGCTCGCCAGGCGGCCACGGGTCTGGATCGTATATTCGAACTGCTGGTCTGGCAGGGTAGGACCCTGGCCCAGTTTACCGGCAGCGACAATGGTATTTTGTTCCTGCAGAGCCTGCTGGATATCAGCAACGGTGACGTCCAGGGAATGCATGCTGTCCGGATCCAGCCAGACACGCATACTGTAGGTCATTTCACCCATTACCTCGACTTTAGCAACACCGTCAAGACGGGCCAGCGGTTCAGTCAGGTAGTTGGTGGCGTAGTTACTCAGGAATATCTGGTCAAACTTGTTGTTTTTGGCAAACAGGTTGATACCCATCAGCATGTTACTGGACTGCTTGATGGTGGTGATACCCTGGCGACGAACCTCTTCCGGCAGGCTCGTCTCAGCAATGGCAACCCGGTTCTGGACGTTAACCTGGGCCATGTCGTCATCGGTACCACTTTTGAAGGTGACCGTAATCGAGGCAGACCCGTTATTGGAGGCTGTCGATTCAATGTAGAGCATATCCTCTACACCGTTGATCTGCTCTTCAATGGGTCGAATGACAGACTCTTCAACCACACTGGCGCTGGCGCCGGGGTAGACGGCAGAAACGGTCACCTGGGGCGGCGCCAGTTCCGGGTACATGTTAACTGGTAGGGTATACAGGGAGATCAAACCCGCCAGCGTGATGACTATCGATATGACGAAGGCGAACTTCGGTCGGTGTATGAAAAACTGACTGATCATTACTGGGCCCCTGCGCTGGCTTCAGGTGAGGTGCCGGCGGTAGCAGGGCGGGATGACGTTTCTGCCGGATTGGACAGGGTGCCGGTTTCCATGTCGATGTTTTTCATAACCGGGTTAACAACGACACCCGGACGTACCTTCTGAAGACCTTCGACCACAATGCGTTCACCCATCTGCAGCCCTTTGTTGACGACCCACATGGCGCCAAGGCGACGCCCCATTTCCACCATCCGGGTTTCAATCTTGTTGTCAGCGGTGACGACCAGTACAAAGCGACCCTGCTGGTTTTCCTGTACGGCAGCCTGGGGAATCAGGGGCATTTCCGTTTTTTCTTTGCTTTCGGCAATCAGGGTGACATAAAGGCCGGGCAGCAGAATGTTTTCCGGATTGGGGAATTCAGCCCGCATGTTGATCGTGCCAGTGGTTTCATCTGCACGGGTATTGGCGAAGTTGAATTTGCCGGGTTGTGAGAACTCACCACCGGTGGGCAGTCGCAGAGACAGGTCAAAGTCATTGGGGCGCTCATCACGCTCACCGGCATACTGTTCCAGATACTTGACCACGTCCTTATCATTGACCGAGAAGGAAACGTACATAGGATCTGTGCTGGTCAGTACCGCCAGCGGTTCACTGGATGGGCCAACCAGGTTGCCGACACTGTAACGGGCTTTGCCGATTTCACCACTGAAGGGGGCGGTGATGCGGGTATACGACAGATTGATCATTGCAGTTTCCAGCTCCGCCTGACGAGCCTGTACGGAGGCACGGGCCTGGGCGTCATTGCTGGTCAGTGTGTCCAGGTCAGACTGGCTGATAAAACCTTTGGGAAACAGTTCACGGCCACGCTTCAGTGCTTTGTCTGCACGGATCAGTTCCGCCTTGCTACTGCTCAGGTTGGCTTTGGCCTGGCTGATAGACGCTTCAAAGGGGGCGGGATCAATCTGAAAGAGCAGCTGGCCTTTTTCAACCCGGTCACCTTCAATAAAGTCACGGCGAATCAGGTAGCCTTCCACCCGGGCGCGCAATTTCACTTCTTCGACGGCTTCTGTCCGGGCGACAAATTCCCGGTAATCGCCAACGGGGCGGTTTTCAACCTTGACTACAGATACTGCGGGTGCCGGTGCGGCGGCCTGATGCTTGTCAGCATCATCGCTGCATCCTGCAAGCAGGAGTGAGAAGCCGGCGGCAAGCGCAAGGCTCGTCTTGATGGAAAATCGGTTGGTTATGGTCATTCCTGTATCTCTTTCAGCTGTGCAGGCACAGACAAGTCATCCATCACCGCTGACGAAAACATGTATCTGTCAGCAGGTTGCTCTGTCGTTGTAAGAAACCGCCGTTTATCCCGGAATGGGCGTATTGCCAGTCATGGAAAGGCAATGAAATAGGTCGACGATAAGATTTTGGCGTAATCGTACCACTATAAGAGTGCACCCGGTGCGACAGAAGCTGTAAAAATACGTGTTTTTTTCCGTTCCGGTAGGTTTCGACTTGCGTTAACACACGGGAGAGTATAGCGTTCATTCCCGATTGAAAACTTCACATTGTGTATAAAGGTGTCTGCCCGTTGTAAGCACTGCCTTTTGTCGTGTAAACAATGCACGAAATCACCTCTATTTACGGCATCCTTACAATCAATAAAACCCATCAAAAGGTTGGCGGATTACAATAGACCCTCGATGGAACGCGACAGCGAAACGGGTAGTACGCAGTTGTGAGGTTCTCCCTGCTGGGTTTCCAAGATAAACAGGATCTGCAAAGCACGACAGCCTATGACCAAGATACTGCTGGTAGACGACGATATTGAACTGTGTGAACTCCTGGTCGAATTGCTCGGTACGGAAGGTTTCAATGTAACGGCGGTTCATGATGGTGCGGCTGGCGTAGAGGCTGCGCTCACGGGTGAATATGAGCTGGTTTTACTGGATGTGACGCTGCCCAAACTGAACGGGTTTGAGGTGCTGCGTACCATCCGGCAGCAGAGCCAGACACCGGTGTTGATGCTGACAGCCCGCGGTGACGATGTAGACCGGATTGTTGGGCTGGAAATCGGCGCGGATGATTATCTGCCGAAGCCTTACAAGCACCGTGAGCTGGTGGCGCGGATGAAAGCCATCCTGCGACGCACCCAGATGGAGCCGGAAAAAACCACGTCCCGTAAAAAGCAACTGGAAATTGATGACCTGACACTCAACCTGGCCAACCATGAGGTCTATGTGTCGGATCAGTTGCTGGATGTGACGGCAACCGAGTTTATCGTGCTTAAAACACTGGTGGAAAAGGCTGGCGAACTGGTGACCCGTGATGAACTGACCCAGACGGCACTCAATCGTCGGCTTGAGCCATTCGATCGTGCTATTGATATGCATGTCAGCAACCTGCGTCGTAAGATTGGCAATAAGCCGGATGGTCGTCCCAGGCTGAAGACAGTAAGAGGTTCAGGGTATTTTTATATTGGTGAATGACTTCAATTGATAAGCTATCGCCAATGTTAAAAAAGCCTGGGGTCTTCCTCAAAGCCGTTCGTACATTTTTTCTACGTATCTGGTACCGGATCTACTGGAAGATATTCCTGTGGTTCTGGTTGGGTACCTGCGTCCTCGTTACAGCGGTTATTGGAACGCTGTTGTATACCGTGGAACCCGGTGATTTCCTGCCTGAGCGTCGGGCCTTGCTCGAAGAGCTGCAGAGCAAGTCACTGATGGTGGATCGGGCCGGTTTCTATAACAGTGCGCCTATTGATGTGCTGGAGAAAGTCAGCCGTGCCATGCCCTTGTCATCGTATACCTACCTTGTCCTGGTATCCGGCGATGGGCGTTTGATCAGTCTCGGGCGCTACCCGCTCCGGAAAGTCAGGAAAACGGTGTTTGAAATGGCGCCCAGTATGACGCCTGAAATCCGGCTGACAGAAGGGCAGGTGATTGTTGGGCCGGCTACTGTGCGTCTTCGCTCTGAAGATTATTCTTTCTTTATGGTGAAAAAGCGTCCGCGGTACCTGTTCTCCCGTGTGGAAAGTATTACGCGAAGCCATCCTGGCTATGTCTGGACAGCCTTGCTGGTCAGTGGTCTGTTGTGCCTGATACTAACGCTTTACCTGGTGAGGCCGCTGCGCAAATTACAGAAAGCGGTAGGTCTTATAGCCAGTGGCGATTTAACGGCCCGTGTCGGGCGGGTTGTGTGCAGACGACACGATGAATTTGGTGAACTTGGGCGAGATTTTGATGTGATGGCGGAGCAACTGGAGCGACTGGATCAGCATAAGCTGCAGCTGTTGCGTAATGTGTCCCATGAGCTGCGCTCACCGTTGACCCGGTTGCAATTGTCACTGGCTTTGGCTCGAAATAAAACCATTGGCCAGGCAGAAGTTGAGCATGATCGCATTGAGCGCGAGATTGGTCGTCTGGATGAGATGATCGGGCGGATTATTCTCTGGTCCAAGATGCTGACAGCGACGTCAACCGAGCAGGCGGAATCCTTCCGGCTCGATGACACGGTGAAAATGCTGGTTGAGGATGCCGATTTTGAGGCAGGCGCCAAAAACCGTTCCGTTGAGCTGATTCACTGTGATGAATGCACAGTTCAGGGTAACAAGAACTGGTTGTCCAGTGCGGTTGAAAACATCATTCGTAATGCCATCCGGTTTGCCCCGGAAGATTCGTCTATCAATGTCTCCCTGATCAAAACACAGGAAGCCATTACGCTGACTGTACGTGACTACGGTCCTGGTGTGCCTGATGACGCAGTGAATCACCTCTTTGAACCTTTCTACCGGGTGGATGAAACCCGTGGTGGTGATAACAGTGGTAGTGGCTTGGGGATGGCGATTGCACGCGCAGCTGTTGAAGGTCATGGCGGTAGGATCTCTGCCCGTAATGTGGTGCCTGGTCTGGAAATTACGATCTTTTTGCCCGTTGATAGCTGACTGTTGGCTTCCTCAAAGCGTCGGTCTGGCGCCTGTTTTTCATTTCTCTGATAAGCTGAACCGGCAGAAATTCACCTCGCCGGTATATTGCTGATGACTATTTTGTGCGGTAATGATGACGTGACGCCCCAGTGGACGGGGGACCCATCAGCAGCGCGTGCCCTTCAAACATCCTGGTCTCGCTGTGTTATTCGTGAAAACCGGCTACCTCCCTTGCGTTTTGTTGCAGGTGCGGATGTCGGGTTTGAGGCACAGGGAACGGTAACCCGGGCTGTGTTGGTCGTGCTAAGTTGGCCTTCTCTGGCATTTATGGATTATTCGATTGCTCGTTTACCAACCGTTATGCCTTATATTCCTGGTTTACTTTCTTTTCGTGAATGCCCGGCATTACTCAAAGCCCTTGGCGAATTACGTTTAACCCCTGATCTGGTGCTTTGTGATGGACAGGGAATTGCCCATCCCCGCCGGTTTGGTGTAGCAAGTCATTTTGGCGTGTTGTCAGGTTTGCCAACCATTGGCGTGGGTAAGTCCCGGCTGTGTGGCCAGCATGAAGACGTGGGTAATGAACCCGGAGCCAGTACACCATTGCTGGATGAGGGGGAGTGTATCGGCAAGGTATTGAGAACACGAGTCAATGTAAAACCGGTTTATGTGTCCATTGGGCATAAGGTTGACCTGGATACAGCCCTTGACCTGGTGAAGCAGGCAACCCCCCGCTACCGTTTACCTGAACCGATCCGCTGGGCTGATGGTATTGCCTCAAGACGTCTGTCGTTTATGAAACGACTCAGGGCTATTCAAAATCAGTGATGATCAAAGGACATTGCTGGCGAACAGCGACAAGTGGCGGTGCTGTCTGTATCCGCCGCTTGTCATGATTCCGCTATTTATTACAGTGTGACTGAATACCTCTTCACGCCGCCACATATCTGTCCATGTTATGTGCCTGGGGAGACCACTGAATCAGCTCTGTCTCCGGCTCTGTGTCTAAGAGACTCTTGCCAATAAGATCATTGATGATTCTGGCTGAACGCCAGGCGGTCAGACTCAATTGCGGCTCTGCAATGCCGTGACTCTGAAGACCGGCATTGACAGCATAGATCCGGCGATCGTTGGGCCCATCCCACTGAACACGAAAATTCTCTGTCAGGCAGTAATGGTGATTGTGCTGGTCAAGGTGCAATTGTGGCTGCAAGGGTTCAAGATAGTCTGGCAGGCGGTATTCAAAACCGGTGCAGAGAATAATGATATCGGCTTCCAGAGTTTCTCGTTGCTGGCTCAGTGCATTGTCCATAACTACCTGATAACTGAGTCCGTTTTTTTTCAGCTGGCAGAGGCTTCGGTCGGGCAGCACTGACCAGCGGGTGCTTTGCGGTTCCCTGAAGCTGGTGCGGTCATAAAGTTCACGGTAGATCTCCAGAAGGTAAGCGGGCGTGATGCCGTCACTGGCCAGCTTCTGGCGTTGCACGATAGATTGCTTCTGTGTTTCCGGCAGTATAAAGAAATAATCGACATACCCCGGGGTGAAATATTCGTTAGTGAACGGGCTTTCATCAAGGGGTTCCAGGTTTGGACGTCGGGATACCCAATGAATCTCCGCTGCCTCACCCCATAATCCCCGCAAGCTGTTGAGAAAAATTTCAGCACCGGTCTGCCCGCCGCCGACGATGGCCAGTCGCTTGCCCGACAGGTCGGGTGTTTTGTGCCCCAGGTCGATGGCGTGAAAGCAGGTAGCACTGAGATGCCCTCGGGCGCAGTCGGGTACGTAGGGCGACTTGCCTGTTCCCAGGCAGATATTGTTGGCAGTGACGGTTTGCTGATCAAAATGGATTTGGAATTGATTGCCTTCAAACCGGACTTCACGGATATCCGCACCGAATGTCAGATTGGGTAGTTTGTCTGCCACCCAGCCCATGTAATCCACGAACTCTTGCCGGCTGATAACCAGTTTTTCTGTTGAGAGAAACTGGTAAAAACGCCCTTTTTCCACGAGGTACGCCATGAATGACCAGGGACTGGTTGGCTGAATAGCCGTGACCAGATCCTTGAGACAGGAGGTCTGCATATGGGCGCCGGGCAACATCAGTCCCGGGTGCCAGCTGAATACGGGTTTACGATCAAAGAACCGGGCCTTCAGGGTGGGCTGGCTGTCCAGCAGCGCCGCGATGCTCAGATTGAACGGTCCGATACCCAGTCCGGCCAGATCAAGTGAGGGGGAGGTTGGATGCATTGTTATTATTCCTTTCAGGAGAGAACCAGAGGGTTGGGAATGTCCGATGCCAGTGCGGGCAGAGGTCGTTCGGCGCTGTCGTCGTAACCGGTGGTAAAGCGGACGCGATTGAGACAGATGCGTGCCATCGTAGGCTTGAAAAGGTCCAGATCGTCAAAGCGAGGGGCCAGCTCCGGCTGGCTTGCCATGTAACCCAGCAGACAGCGTGCAAGCATCTGGTAGAACGTCGTTTCCGGGAAACCGGATTCGGCCATGACGGTGGAAATAAACCGGAGTACGGTGATGAAATGTCCGGTTTGCAGATCATGAATCAGGTAATGTGCCGGTAGACGTGTCGTGGCTTCACGAACAAATGTGGGCAAGGTGTCCAGTTCCGGCCAGGGTTGATCAATGAGTCGCAGGTCTCCCTGGAAGTCCTTGAGAGCGACCCGTTCCGGTTGGTTGTTTTTCAGCACTAAGGTGACATTCTGACCATGTGCCACCAGTCCCACGCCATACTTGCAGAGCAGGTGGTAAAGGGGAATGACGACCCGGTCGAACAGCTGCGCCAGCCAGGTCTCCGCGCCTATACCGGCGCGGTCAATGTATTCATTAATCAGAGGCCTTCCGCAGCCGTCTTTCTGAAACAGGGTGGCGATCAGAATGGCTGTTTCATCTTCATCGGTGTGGCTGTGCACGCTGTCGCGCCAGATACATCCCAGCATTTCGTGAAAGCGGTAGGGGCCATCCGGAACCTGTTCATGATGTGGGTGGGGATACATCATCCCGGCCGGTTCTTCCAGCACAATGCACCGTCGTTCAGCGAGTACCGGATCGTGCCGGGCAACGTCGGCGAGCCAGGATGAAAGGGCTGGCCCCGCCATAATGTAGCGTCCCGGAATCCCCCGGTAACAGGAGGTATTGAGTATTGTCAGTGGCAGCTTGATATTCAGGGCAGACGGTCGGCGCCGGTTTGATAGCGTTCGCAGTGACTGCTGCGGCAGCATGGGATCCCCGAACGGGCCAAGATAGCGGATCCTCCCGGCTGCGATTTCACCGGCAAACTGGTTCACCAGCTTGTTGTGCCATTGCCAGGGATGCACCGGTACTAACAGATAGTCATCCGTATCGACTGAAAGTGCATCGCATGCCTGAAAAAGTCGCTGCTTTTCTTCAGCGTCTAGTACGGCATCAAGGAGCTGCTCTTCAGACAGCGTCTCCGTGATGGATAGATGACAGGCCGTGCGTTTGAGCGCCAGCCACTCCAGCTGAATATTGGGGCGGTATTCCGTTGCATAGTCCTGGTAGTCGTTCATGCCCCAGCCCATGCGGCCTTTGCTGACGGTCACTTTGGGGTGTCCATCCAGCAGGCACTGAAGTTCATCATCTGGAAAGGTGATCATGTCCGCCGCTCGCAGGTGCTGATAATTTTTCAGAACACGAAGATCCGCCATCAGGGTGTTACTGAGCTCTTCGAGCAGATTGCACAGTGTTGCCGGTGTCATCCCGAGTGTTTCCCGGGCGTCTATAAAAAACTGGGCGGCCTCGAGGTTAGCCGTGATTTCCGGCAGACGGTAAACGCTGGACGGATCCGGGACGAGCTGTTGCCAGATGTTGCGCCATGCACTGAAGCGATATTCGACATTGTTTGGCAATACCAGCCGGTAGTCATCGTCAGTGATTTTCTCCGGATGAATGGCTTCCTCCCAACTCAGTTCGCCCAGTGTCTTGGCCAGCAGTCGGCGGTTGGCGGTATGCCAGAGTGGGGTATTGGCGGCATCCGGCTGTGTCGGAGCGGTTACAGTCACAGGGCAACCTCCTGGAAGAACCGGGCACGGTCACAGTCAACCAGTGCGGAACGTTTGTGAGGAAAGTCAAAGGTTTTGACACACTGCCATCCACTGGGCTCCAGGAGTTTAAGCAGGCGACGGTTGTCGTGCCGTGGTTCACCCACCAGTCGTCGTGTTCGTGGATAATCAAGGAACAGGAAGTGGGTGATTGAGCGGGACCAGCAGCCAGAGTAGCGTTCACCCAGGAACCGTGGATTGCCAACCAGCAGGTGGAAGCCACGGTCCCATGGAGTGCAGTCATAGTAGGGGGCAATACGGTCTTCCATGGCCCAGTAGATTTCGAAATAGCCAAAAGGCTCGCCATCGAAACTGCCGATCACCGGCCAGGTGCGGGAATCGGCCAGTCCGGCTTCCAGGTAATCCCGCAGTTCATCCGCTGACTGCGCCATTTCCCAGAATTCGGCCACACGGGGTTGATTCATCCAGTCGTGAAATCGCTCAAGATCAGTGTCTGGATCAATGGTGCGAAAGCTGATGTGGGTATCGCTTTGGTAGTCGTAGCGCTCATACAGTACGCCCGACGGTTGCGGTGCTCGCACCGGGTGATCCACATTGTTTTTGTCAGAGGTCCAGTTTTCATACCAGGTGGTTTGTTGGCCTTGTCTGTGCCACAGGAACCGACTCTGAAAAAAAGCCGGGCGGCTGACAAAATGGTTGTCTTCACGCGTTGGGTCTGTCGCTGGTAAGGCAATATCAAACCCGCAATGTTCAAGATGAGGCAATAGTTCGGCGGCCACACCAATGGTGTCCAGCAGGGGATTGCGCGCAAACAGGTATTCCATGGCTGCAGCGGCCAGCGCCGGATTCAGCGGGCTTGGCAGGTCGGATGGCGTGGCGGCCGAGAGTGTGACGTGCGGATTTTCCTGAATAGTGAACAGCAACGACTGCGTTTCATCCTCAACCGAAAACAGCTTGGAGGTGAGGAGTTTCAGGAAAATCTGGCCATTCTGTCCGGGCAGTGTGATGGTTGCGGTATCGTTCATCAGCGTGTCCTTTCAATGTGATGCAGCGGATTTTTGAGGGTGTGGTAGATCGCCAGTGGATCCTCCAGCGTGTTTTCGTTGATCTGCCTGAAACTGCAGAAAAAATTACCCTTCGACCACAGCCTGGGGCTGTCGAGCATGTAATCCAGACAGCCGGTGTCCTGGCGATCGCCCTGGCGAAGGTGTTCAAGGTAATCGCGCAGTTGTTGCAGCAGGGGGGCTTCCGGGATGACACCACTGCTGCCTAAAGCACTGATGACACCAAAGGTGCTGTTGATCAGCAGGTAATAGGTAAAGAGGCGGTATCCCAACGTATCATCGACGTGGTGTTCAGCGCTGTGATCAATGCCGGGGAGATCTTCTTTCAGCAGCATTCTGGCCGTCTGGCTGTAGCCGGTACCCTGGCAGTCCCGGAAATACACCTTGTCAGGTAAGCCGTCTTTCAAGGTTATGAGCAGGTTTTGCTGGTGAGCACCAAACAACAGGCCATAATCGGCCTGGGCCAGGATCAGTGGTTTGAATACACGATCCAGGTAACGGTTGAACCAGATGCAGGCAATCTGGTTTGGGGTTTGATGCTGTTTTTCTGCCAGATTGAGAATCACGTTGACCAGCTGGCAATGACCCGTTGGATTGTCCTGGGTTAGCGTGGCCAACAGTTCTGTTGTGTCACTCGCTTTGTCGGTAAAGGGATTTTCCCTGAGCACGATCATGGTTTCTGGCAGGGCCTTGCCGTTGGCTCCCCGGATTGCGGCATGGGCGGGTTCTGTGAGGATATGGAAATCCGGAAAACGTTCACGCAATGCCTGTCCGGTGTGGCTGTGGTATTTGACCTGATGGATTTCCCTTCCCCGAATCACTTCTTTTGGCAACAGATGACGCAGGGAATTCGTCAGACGCACGCTGAGTGAGTACTTGATCATGAAGGAGGCGTGACGACCGTAAACCGACCGGACCGACGAGGTGGCGCGCCAGTCACTGCCTGTTTTCCCCAGGTCAATCAGTCGACCCTCCCGGATCAATATCTTGATATGGGGATTTTCCAGCCATTGTTGAACCTGCCAGGGATGGGCAGGCAGCAGGGTGTGGGTATCAGGGATATCATGATAAAAGCCTGAAGGCAGTGCACGGTCTTCATCTGCAAGCCGCCGGGTCAGCCTCTTAAACGACAGCGAATGTGCACTTTCTGCGACCAGATCGTCGTCATGTATCGCCAGCCAGTGTAGCGGGAATGCCCGGCCGGATTCCGGCAGGTATTGTCGTTCTTCGGTTGTGCTGAACTGGTCCCGGCTTTTGGGGGATGGATGCACTGCGTGGCCGGCAAACAGTGCCTGTTCAGAGGCCTCAAAGCCTAGCGGTTTAGCCAGGAGTTGCTGCAGGGATTCCGGCCTTGAAACCAGCATCTCTGCGATATTGGTCACACTGGTTTTTACCTTTTCTACAAAGCGTCGGCGTTGTGTTTCATCCACCTTCCCGAGAATCTGCTCTTCCCGTGATAACAGGCTGACCAGTGTGGTAAAGGCGACCGGTTCGGGCTGCGGTTGACTGGTTTGGTTGATCAGCAGCGGTGAGCGGAACCGGTGTCGTCCTGCTGTTGAATAATGATCCAGGCACAGGAACGCGGTTTTGCCTGAGTGGGTTAAGGGAAGCGGTATGACACAACAGGCATCCGGATCTATGCGGGCAGCAGCCTGTGGATCGAGAGGGCGCCATGCCTGCCACTCCCGTAACAGGGCATTAAAAAAACTGCCGATAGCCAGTGCCTGGGCATGGGATTCATGCAATGCCTGCATCTGAGGGGAACTCCTGATTATTGTAATTCTTGCAATGCAAATGAGAAGCGTTATCATTAAAGCATTCCTATCACCCCCTGACAACAGTGACGTTGCCAATGAATCATTTCTCAATTGCCACAGGAGTGGCTGGAGCTGGACGCCTGTCTGCGGTCTGTCTTCTCGGTATGGGGCAGACAACGTTGTTGATTTGTCTGCCGCTGTTGGTCGCAGAAACCGGTATTGGCTATGGGACGTTTGCGGCGCTGGTCGCGCTGGGAACTGCACTGTTTCTTGTGGCGGCGCCGCTGTGGGGGCGGATGAGTGATGTGGTTGGACGTCGACCGGTTGTTCTGGTGGGCATCCTAGGGTTTCTATTCAGTCATGCGCTGATGGTGGCGGTTTTCTATGGGCTGACACAGCAACTTATACAGGACTCGACTGCCGTTGGTCTGCTTGTGGTTGCCAGGCTGATATATGGGTTGACGGTCGCAGGGTTATATCCGGCCGTGCAGGCCTGGGTGCTCGATGAAACGGCGCAGGAAAACCGCAGTCGCGCGCTCAGCCGTATTACCGCAGCCATCAGCCTGGGGCGTCTTACCGGTCCCTTATTACCATTGTTGTTGATTTCCTCGGGGGTATTGCAGCCTTTTGTCGCATTAATTGGCTTATCGCTCATTCCGTTATTCTTGTTGGTGTTTGGTCAGGGCAGGGAGCCTGTGGTTTCGGCACCAGCTACTTCTGACACCTTAGCGTTTCGTTCATTGAGTCAGGCGGTCTGGCCCATGCTGTTGCTGGCCTGTTGGGTGACCACCGCCTTTGGGCAGTTGCAGTACCTGATTGGCCCCCTGGTGCAGGTGCGTTTGCAGTTTTCACCACAGCAGGCGACCGAATTGCTTGCTGAGCTGATGGTGATGGCAGCGATCAGCACGTTGCTGACCCATCTGTTGATCATCCGGTGGGTGAGTCGCCGTCAGCTGCTTTCGATGCGTGCCGGCAGCACACTGTTGTTAAGCGGGTGCATGGTGCTGATTATGGCTGAAAACATCCCCGCTTATATTGCCGGTGTGGCCATTGCTGCAGCCTCTGTCACGCTTCTGACTCCTGCTTACATGGGGGCGGCGGCTCAAGAGGCAGGTTCCCGACAGGGGACGCTTACCGGAACATTCAGTGCGATTCACACCCTCGGTTATTCCCTTGGCGCGGTGCTTGCGGGGTTATCTCTGGTCAGGGGTGTGGATCTGTCACTCTTAATGACAGGACTCATAGCCCTGATGGCTTTCATTACCACTTTTTTTTACTGGGCGGTTCCGGCAAGTCGCTTGTTGGTCCCGAACAGATGCAATAGCAGGAGAGGTAAACGCTGTGAAACCGATTCAGATGATGGGGTGGCCCATAGTCAGTCTGCAATTTAACCGTAAGGCAACAGATCAGGACGCTGACGAATGGCTGCATGACCTGTCCGTGCTGTTGGCACGCAAGAAGCCCTTTACGATCATTGTTCAGGCACGACCTGACAGTCAGTTATCACCTGACTCACGCAAGGCGATGGGGCTCTGGTTTCGCCAGCACCGGGGTCTCATGGAACGTTACTGTAAAGGGGTGGTGCGGCTGGTGGTATCTGAGCAGGAAGGTGAACAGGTTGTCAGCAACAACATGAAAAAAGCCATGCCGTTCCCGATGGTAGCACTCACGGATTATGACAAGGCCAGGGATTGGGCCATTCGTCATTTGCATGAAACGCTGTGAGTAATCGTTGATTTTGCAAATACGAATCAATAACATTCGCGACCAATAACAACAATGCCAGTTCCTCAGTATCATGAATCAGTCGTCTTTCGAGCTTGACAGGGTGACCGTCCGCACCGGCGGTAAAACCTTGTTGCACAACCTGTCGCTGGCGATTCCTCCGGGTAAGATCACCGCCATTATCGGACCGAATGGCTCTGGAAAGAGTTCCTTGTTGAAACTGCTGGCCGGGTTGCTGGTACCTGATCAGGGACAGTTAATCTTGAATGGTAAGTCACTCTCGACTTATTCCCGACGGGCGCTGTCTCGTGAGCTGGCGCTGTTGCCACAGTATTCACCGGTTCCCCTTGGCATGACCATTGTCGATCTCGTTGCCTGTGGCCGCCATCCCTGGGCGGGGCCATTTGGGCGATTGAAGCCATCTGATCATCAGGTGATAGACGCGGCACTGGCACGGGTCGGTTTGACGGAGCGTGCAGGTCAGCTGGTAGACCGGCTATCGGGCGGGGAGATGCAGCGGGTCTGGCTTGCCATGGTGCTCGCCCAGTCGACCGGTATTCTGCTGCTGGATGAGCCGACCTCCTGGCTGGATATCGCCCATCAGTTACGCTTGCTGGAGATCGTCAGAACCCTGAATCGTGAACGTGACGTCACGATTGTCTGGGTCTTGCATGATCTGAACCAGGCGATGCAATACAGCGATCACATGGTGGTGGTTGATCAGGGGCGTATTGTCCGTAGCGGTGCGGCAAATGCGGTGCTGGATAAGACAATATTGCGGGCCGTGTTTGAGGTTGAGTGTCGCCAGGTCGCGTTGTCAGAAAACGATGGGGATGTCTTGTTTGTGCCTCAGTCCTCAGGAGTCCCGGCGTGAAACGACTTCGATTGCTGATGGGACTGACACTGATCCTCTCCCCTGGTATACAGGGAGCTGTTATCCAGCATGATGCTGGCCATTTGATCCTTGACCATTCTCCCCGGCGAATTGCTGCACTCAACTGGACGCAGGCGGAAATGTTGCTCTCGCTGGGTATCTCGCCTGTTGGTGTCACATCGGTACAGGGGTATCGACAGTGGTAGTCAGATTATCCGCCATTACCTGACCAGGTGGTTGAACTGGGGCATCGTGCAGAACCCAGCCTGGAAGCCATTGCCCATCTGCAGCCGGATCTGATCCTGGGATACAACTGGCGGCATACCCGGTTGTTGCCGGTACTTGAAACGATTGCACCAACGGCCCTGTTTCGCCAGTACCCGACACCAACGGATCCACGAGATTACCTGGCGCGTATGCAAACCACGTTTCGTACGGTTGGCGAGATAGTGGGGCGCCAGAAGCAGACCGAAGCAAAATTAACCGCATTGGCGAATGCATTGACAGATGCCCGTGCACGTATTCAGCAGGCTGGACGCACCGGCGAAACGGTCATTGTCGGCAAGTTTGTTGGTATGGGACTTGGATTGCGGGTTTATGGTGAAGCGTCGTTGGCAGGCTCATTATTGCGTGAGGTCGGGCTGCAGAGTGTACCGCTGACACCGTTGCCTGGAAGGGATTTTACCCATCTCGATCTGCTCAAGCTGGCAGCACTTGGCGATGTCAGCCTGATACTGTTGGGCGATATCCCGCAGGAAGCCCATGGCATGACACATTCGCCGGTCTGGCAACAGCTGCCGGCAGTGCGTGATGATCGGTTGTACCGTGCACCCAATCTGTGGAGTTTTGGCGGCCCTGATTCTGCCATCCGAATGCTCCATGTATTCACTGCTCAGCTGGCGCCGGAGGGGTAAATGAAAGCATTATCCCTGCCGTTGGCGACACTTTTTTTGGTTACGGTTTTCCTGTCACTGTTCTCGGTGAAGGCGGCAACCGGGCTGCCTGATATCAACGTTCTGCGCTTACTGTCTGGCGGAGAGGCGCTCTCGACGTTGCAGCAGACCGTTGTCTGGTACCTGCTGCTGCCGCGCACATTGATGGCGTTGCTGATGGGCGCCGCCATGGGGGTGGCTGGCGTTCTTGTGCAACAGGCTACCCGCAATCCCTTTGCCAGCCCTGCTACGCTGGGCGTCAATGCCGGCGCTTTGCTGGCCATCGTCATAGGCGGTGTTGTCTGGCCAACGTTGACGGCCCAATGGCCAGTCGCTGTTGCGTTCTCTGGTGCGGTTCTGACCACTGTCATTGTTTTCCGACTGTCGCGAGCGATCAGTGATTCTCCGCTGAACTTGGTGCTGGTCGGCATGGCAGTGACCCTGTCGCTCGGTGCGCTCAGCGCGGGGCTCTTGATGTTCTGGGAAAATCGTCTGGACGGCCTCTATATCTGGGGCGCCGGTAACCTGGTTCAGCATGATTTCAGCGGGTTTGCCCGTAGCTGGCCGTGGGTGTTCGGTTTGACCGTGCTCGCAATATTGATGGCGCGACGGCTGGATCTGCTGGAACTGGGAGATGAGCTGGCCAGCGGGTTTGGGGTCGATGTCAGAAAGACTGTCGCTATTACCCTGTGATTGGCGTTGCTCTTATCGGCGCTTGTGGTCAGTCAGGTGGGAATGATCAGTTTTGTCGGGTTGATTGCACCCCATATTGCCCGGGGCTTGGGCTATCGCCGTGCCGCTAGACGTCTGCTGGTGGCTGCTCTGGTGGGCGCAATGCTGCTGCTGGGTGCTGATGTATTAGCCCGTCTCTTGGCCGGGCGCCATTACAGCCTGCCGGCCGGTTCCATGACCACGCTGATTGGTGCGCCGTTTATGATCTATCTGCTACTGAGGCGGCGATCTTTTAGTGGCATGAAGCCCCCATCGGAGACGGGTATCCGATCCCTGCGGCGTGTTTCACCCGGGCGGTTCATGGGGGTGATGCTGTTGTTACTGGTCGTGGTGAGCTATGGCAGTCTTTCCCATAATCTTGCCATTGACTGGTTTGAGTTGCGCTGGCCACGGGTGTTGGCCGCATTACTGGCAGGTGCTGCGCTGGGACTGGCGGGACTCGTGTTACAGAGCCTGATGCGTAATCCGTTGGCCAGTCCTGATGTGTCAGGATTAACGACCACCGGGGTGCTGTTTGTGGTACTGGGTACAGTGCTTTTGCCCGGACTGAGTCGGTTGGAACAGGTGTGGCTGTCGCTTGCCGGTAGCGGGCTGGCGCTCATGCTACTGGTGGCTGTGGGGCGTCTGACCGGGTTTCGACCGCAGTTGTTTGCCCTGGTCGGAATCTGTCTTTCTGCCGCCGCCGCAACCCTAATCAATATCGCACTGGTACTTGGCAGTAACCAGGCCAGTGATGTGCTGCTCTGGTTGTCTGGCAGCACCTATGCGGTGGATCCTCACCTGGTTGACCTGCTGGCACTGAGCCTTACGGTTGTTGTTCCCCTGCTGGCGGCTCGCTGGCGTCAACTGGATATTCTTTCCCTGGGGGAATATTGGCCGGCGCTACTCGGTATCCGCGTATCACTGAGTATCGTTGTGTTGTTGCTGGTGGTTGCGATACTGGGGGCCGTTAGTGTTGCTGTGGTGGGCGGTATTTCGTTTGTCGGATTGATGGCCCCTCATATTGCCCGCCTGTTTGGATTATCCAGCCATCGTCACCTGTTGCCGGCTTCTGCACTGATCGGTGCGCTGCTGTTGGTGCTGGGAGACTGGTTGTCGCGTGCCTTGTTATTCCCGTTTGAGTTACCCGCCGGTCTGGTGGTCTCTGCCGTCGGCGGACTGTATTTCATTGTGCTGTTGCTGACCGGCAAATATATCCAGCGATCCTGATCTCTCTTTTCATAACACAAGCCTGAAGGAAACAGGTCATGCATAACAACAAGGATCAAATGAGAATGAAAATCAATAAGGAGTAGAGCCATGCCTACGGGGCAGCCCTTTAAACCCCTCACACTGGCCACCGGGCTATCGGTGGCGATGATCCACGCCAATGCTTCAGCGTCAGAACCTGCCGCGGTGTTTGATCCGGTCATGGTAACGGCCAGCCGGTCAGCCGAGCCGGTGTCTGCCATTGCCAGCACGGTGCAGGTGATTGATCAGGAAGCGAGACGCCAGCAAAGCCGGCCGGGACAGAAATTGGCGGATGTGCTGGAACGCCTCATTCCCGGTATGGGACCCAGCACCCAGACGGTGACTGATCGAACCCAGTCCATTCGCGGACGTAAAGTACTGATTCTGATTGATGGTATTCCTCAGGAAGAGAATCGCCAGATCAGCCGGCAGATGAACAGTATTCGTCCCGAGAATGTGGCGCGGATTGAGGTCGTGTCAGGTGCCAGCGCCATTTATGGGGCGGGAGGTACAGGCGGCATCATTAATATCATTACCCAAAAGGCGACGGACGATGCGCTGGCTTTTACAACGCATGCCGGGTTCAGTGTAGCTACCAACGAGATCAGTAAGGATGGCGCGACCTATACCCTGAGCCAGAGTGTCAGTGGCAAGCAGGGGGCATTCGACTTTCTGGCCAGTGCGGCGTTTGAACAACGTAACGGGTTTTATGATGCCGATGGCAATCGCATTGCGCCGGAGCCGGCGCAGGTCTCACGAAGTGATACCAATACCCGGGACCTGCTGTTTAAGCTGGGTTTTGACCTGGATGAGGATCGCCGGCTGGAAGCCTCGCTCCAGGTTTTTCGTGATGAAATGGATTCAGATTATGGTCCCTATTATGGCAATCCAGACCTGTCACTGGTGGGGATTCTGGGAGCGTCAGCCATTACGGAAGGCGATAATCAGGCGGTCAAAGGGTTGAATCTGGACAGTCAGCCTTTCACAAACCGTGATAGTTTTTCGCTGTCGTTTACCGATGCGGATTTCTATGGCAGCCGATTAACGGCGCAGACCTACTACCGTGAGCGTGAGGCTCGTTTCTTCCCTTATGCCTATAAAGTGATCTATCCGCCAGCGGGGGTGAATGACCTGGTGGTGAACCAGTCTACCAGTGAGGCCCGGGTCTATGGCCTGAAGCTGGTATTGGATACCGATGTATCATCGCAGCTAAAGCTGGCCTATGGATTGGATTACGACGTTGATAAAGGCCGCCAGAAAGCGCGCAGCTTTGATACAACGGCGTTTTCTAATAGCAACGGCTTGTCGTATACGCCGATAGGGGATGAGTACGATTATGGGCCGGATGTCGACACCAAAACCCTCGGGCTGTTTTTACAGGGGCGCTACCAGTTAACGGATGACGTTGTGCTCCGTGCCGGCGTGCGTCATGAGCGCATCCGATCCGATATCGGCGATTATAATCCGGTGGCTGAGACTTGGTATAACCCGCTGATTCCGGGCAACCAGGATTACACCGTACTTGAAGGTGCTGAAAAGAAATACCAGGCAACCCTGTATAACCTGGGTGTCGTATACAATCTCAACGCACACAATGACCTGTTTGCCAGCTACAGTGAAGGCTTTGAAGTGCCTGACGTGGCACGTGTCCTGCGTAATGCGGTTGCTACAACCAGTGATATTGCGGCGTTACCTGGCTTGAATCCGACCACGGTAGACAGCGCAAACCTGGATGCCGTCAAGGTTAAGAACTACGAACTCGGTTGGCGGGGACGCTGGGATACGCTGCAAAGTGCCGTCACGGTGTTCTATAACAAGTCTGACCAGACGGTTGCGTTTAATGATGATTACAGCGTTGATCTGCTGGATCAGAAAAAGAAAATCTACGGCGTCGAGACATCCCTGGATTATTTTGTGACTGACCGCTGGAGTGTGGGCGGCAGTTATGTGTTCACAGAAGGGCGCACCTATGACGAAGATGAGCGCAAGTGGCTGGATCTGAGTGCGGCCGATGTCTCTCCGGAAAAGTTAACAGCCTATGTCGCTTATGAGCGTGATCGTTTCAATGTACGGTTGCAGAGTTTGACCTTTGCGGATTACGACAAGGGTTACAGCAGTGGGGGAAATAAGGAATCAGTGGATGGTTATACCACCGTTGATCTGCTGGCATCGGTTTACCTTCCAGCCGGTCGGTTGGATGCGGCGGTCAGTAATCTGGTGAATCGTGATTATCAAACGGTTTACAGCCAGTGGGCGCAGCAGACGTACGGCGTAACGTCTGCAATACCTGCGCAGGGACGCACGTTTAGTTTGTCATATACCGTGGACTATTAAGTGAGCGGGTTCTGGCATATGGCGTAAGTCAGGTGAGGTGGCAGTAGTATTCTGTCGCCTCGCTTCCAGTGCTTAGTGCTTTTTGGTATCCAAACGGAAATTAAGACTATTGTTATCTTTTCTTAACTGCGGAGTGAGGAAAAGGTGATGGCTTCGTCGTCGTTGGATGCGTTTATTCAGGCTTTTAATCGTAGCGTCACAACGCAATCCAGCGAAGGCGTAATGGCTTTGAATGCCCGGGATGATATTACCGGCTGGTCACTGGAGCCAGATGATAATTACATGACACTTGGCAGTCTTGAGTCAGTGGTGTCTGAAAAAATGCGCAATATAGCGAACATTCAGATGGCTTCTGAAAGGGATCAGTGGTCCTTTGGCGACGAACAAATTGCCTGCCTGACATACCTGTCTGATAAAACCATCACATACCGTGATGGTCGCAAGAAAAATTTCAACAATATTCGTGTGACCTGGTACCTGGAAAATCACGCAGATAGCTGGTGTATACGCCATGGCCATCGGTCTGTTGCCTGGGATATTGCGGCGATAAAGCCATGCAAGCCCATCCCTGCGCGTCCTGATGTGGTGAACAAAGCGTCGTGCCGTGCTGAAGGACGGCAATTGGAGCCGTTTCAGCGCTGGTTACATCAGTGTGCTGATCTGGTGAAGAATAAAGCAATTGAAAGGCTGGTCACTGAATTATGGGTTCAGGATGACAATCTCTTATGCTGGCCCGTTGTTGACTGTGAGGTAATGCGTTCTCGAGAGCAGATAGTCAATTTTGGTCGGGAGCGGTTGCGAGATGTAAGGATAAATATGCACTTTCAACATCCCGTGGTATTTCTGGGTGGGGATTACGCCTGTCTGAGTGCGGATATCCTGCTGGAAGAAGAATACGAATCGACAGGAGAAAGGGTGTCCGTAGCGCCGGTAAGAGGAACGTATATTATGGAGCGTCAGGGAGATAGCTGGCGCGCAAGACACGGGCATTTATCTTTGCCCTGTTTCTGAAATATCCGGAATGAGGGAAGGTGGCAGGCTGAGTACGAGTAGCGCAGCCTGCCGCAGGTTATCCCTTATTGGGCATCAACGGTTTGACCATTGATCTTCTGACTGTCGTCTCCCATCAGGTACAGATAAGCCGCCATAATCTCTTCAGGTGCCTTGAGCGTCATCGGGTCTTCTCCGGGATAGGCACTGGCCCGCATGGCGGTACGGACGCGGCCGGGGTTGATGCAGTTGACGCGAACCTCGCTGATGCCGTCTTCTTCATCCGCCAGCGTCTGCATCAGCCCTTCAGTGGCAAACTTGGAAACCGCATAAGCCCCCCAGTTGGCGCGGCCTTTGTGGCCAACGTTTGATGTGGTGAAAATGATGGATGCCGGGCCGGATTCCCGCATGATCGGCAGGAGTGTCTGTGTCATCATGAATTCAGCATTGACATTCACTTGCATGATGCGCTGCCACATATCCGGATCATATTGTGACAGGGGGCCCAGCTTGCCGAGCAGTCCGGCATTGTGCAGGAGGCCATGAAGTTGTCCGAACTCTTTCTCGATGGTGGCCGCCATGGTTTCGTAATCATGTATGGCCGCGCCTTCCAGATTCATGGGGTAGATGGCAGCCTGGGGCCAGCCGTTTGCTTCGATGATGTCGTAAACCGCTTCCAGTTTTTCCGTTGTGCGACCCAGCAGGATGACGGTAGCGCCATGGCGGGCGAATGTCAGAGCGGCAGCCTTGCCGATGCCGTCACCTGCGCCGGTCACCAGAATAATTTTGTCCTGCAGCAGGTTCTGGGGTGCCTCATAGCGATCGGCGGGTGTGGTGACGGTGGTTTCTTTGTTGTTGCTTGGCTGTTGTGACATGGTGTCCTGACTGCGTGCAATGGTTTGAAAACGTGTCAATGCTTACGGGTGGATTGGGGGTCTCACTGCTGCGGGAGGCGCCAGCGGTTGTCATCCAGCCACTCAAGAATGTTGTCGGGTTGTTCCGCATTGTAGTCGGCTTCCCAGTCAAGCGGATTGTCCGTATCCGGGATGAATCCGTACAGGGCGGCGATAGTGGTCATGCCAGCGCTGCGTCCTGCATCAATGTCCCGCTTGTGATCCCCGATATAAATGCAGCGACTGGCTTCGCAGTCCAGCTGTTCGCAGGCCAGCCACAGTGATTCAGGGTCTGGCTTGCTGCGCCGGACATCATCCGGACACACCAGCACACTGCTGCGACGGCTGAGCTGCAACTGCTCCAGTATCGGTTCAGCCAGGTGGCGGGGCTTGTTGGTGACAATGCCCCAGGGCAGGTTGTGGGCTTCGATCGCGGTCAGCAGTTCAGGAATGCCCGCATACAGCGACGGTGTTGAGTGACGCTGCTGATCCTCAATGTGCTGGGCGTAGCATTCCAGGAAGCGGTTGCGGTAAGCATGAAAATCGGGTGCCGATTCGGTCAGCCCATAGGCCAGTGTCACCATGGCCCTGGAGCCGTTGGACACATTAGCCCGGATAACGGGAGAGGGTAGAACAGGGCGATTGTCTTCCGCCAGCATGGCGTTCAGAACATGGATGAAATCGTCGGCGGTGTCGAGTAATGTGCCATCCAGGTCAAACAGGACGGCGTTGATATCGGTGGTATCCAGTAGTTCGTCCATTCTCGTTCTTTATAGGCGATGGGCCAGCAGTGGTCTGGCTGAAAGCCCATCGTTTATCCGGTGTATTGTGCGTTGTAACGCTGACCGGTTTATGGCTGTTTGCTGGTGTGGACGAGATAGTTAACGTCCAGGTCCTCATCTTTCAGCCGGTAAACTTTGGTCAACGGGTTGTAGACCATACCTGTCATATGTCTTATATCAAGTCCTGCGCTGCGACACCAGCCTGCAAGTTCGTGCGGGCGAATAAATTTATCGTGATCGTGCGTGCCTTTGGGAAGCAATTTCAGGATGTATTCTGCCCCGACAATGGCGAACAGCCAGGACTTCGGTGTGCGGTTGAGCGTGGCAAAGAATACATGCCCCCCCGGTTTGACCAGTCGCGCACAAGCGTCGATGACCTTGCCAGGGTCGGGAACGTGTTCCAGCATTTCCAGGCAGGTCACCACATCAAAGCTGCCGGGCTGCTCATCGGCCAGCTGTTCAGCGGTGATCTGCTGGTAATTGACTTCGACGCCGGTTTCCAGGCTGTGCAGGCGGGCAACGGCGAGCGGAGCTTCCCCCATGTCGATGCCGGTCACCTGCGCGCCGCGGTGAGCCATCGCCTCACTGAGGATACCACCGCCACAGCCGACATCCAGAACGGTTTTGCCTGCAAGGCCAACTTTCTCGTCGATGTAGTTGAGGCGCAGCGGATTGATCGCGTGCAGCGGCTTGAACTCGCTTTCACGATCCCACCAGCGGCTGGCCAGGGCTTCGAACTTGGCGATTTCTTCGCGGTCAACGTTGGCGTTGTAGCGTTCCTCGGTCATGCATTGGCCCCTTATGCGCGCTCGGTGATCTTTTTCTGCCACTGGCGGGCGTTTTCAATCAGGAACGATTCATCCAGTGTGGTCAGGCGGCGGTTGTCCATCAGCAGGCGACCGTTGACCCACACATGAGTGGCCTGGTTGCGGCTTGCGGTGTAAACCAGCTGGGAAACCGGGTTGTAGAGTGGATAGTTTTCAATCTCATCCAGTGCGAATGCTGCCATATCCGCCAGTTTGCCGTTCTCCAGCGAGCCAACCTGCTCTTCAATCCCCATCGCGCGGGCGCCGTTGATGGTGGCTGCGGCCAGGGCTTCGTGGGCGCTGAGGGCGGTGGCGTTATGGCCTACGGCCTTGGCCAGCAGGGCGGCAGTGCGCATTTCACCGAGCATGTCCAGGTCGTTGTTGCTGGCGCAGCCGTCAGTGCCCAGGGCGACGTTGATACCTTCCTGCTGCATTCTGTCGAGAGGCATAAAGCCGCTGGCCAGCTTGAGGTTGGATTCCGGGCAATGCACCACGTGGCAACCGTTGCGTGCAATCAGCTGGTAATCCGCTTCGTTCATCTGGGTCATGTGGACGCATTGCAGGCGCGGTGACAGGAAACCAATATCGGCCAGACGCTGGATCGGGCGACGGCCATCTTTTTCCATGGCCTGATTGATTTCGTCAGCGCTCTCATGGATGTGCATTTGGACCGGCAGATCGAGTTGCTCGGCGAGAGTGGCAATTTTCTTGAGGGGCTCATCACTGACGGTATAGGGTGCGTGGGGGCCAAAACCAACACGAACCAGTGAGTGGTTACGGAACTTGTCGTGTGTTGCCAGCCCTTTTTCGATGTAGTCGTCGGCATCCTTACCCCATGTTGTGGGGAAGTCCAGGATGGGGAAGACAATCTGCGCCCGCATGCCGGCATTGTTGGCCGCTGTTGCGGAGGCGTCAGGATAGAAATAGTTATCGCTGTAGGTGGTGGTGCCACAGCGGATCATCTCGGCGATAGACAGTCGGGTACCGTCATGGACAAACTCTTCGCTGACCCAGCGGCTTTCGGCGGGCCAGATATGGTTGTTCAGCCAGTCCATCAGCGGCAGGTCGTCAGCCAGTCCGCGGAACAGTGACATGGCGGCATGACCGTGAGCATTGATAAAGCCCGGTATCAGGGCATGACGGTCCAGGTTATGTTCCTGTGCAGCCTGGTAGCGGCCAGCTACATCGGTGGTTGGCAGGATGTCGATGATGCTGTCGCCCTGGATCGCCAGAGTGTGATGTTCCAGTATGTCACGGTTGGTGTTGACCGGAATAACCCAGCGGGCGTGGATCAGGGTATTGACCTGCTTGATGCTGTTTGCGGTGTTCTGTGTCATCAGGAAATCCTGTCAGCCAGTATTGTCGTGCAGTCTTTCTGCTATTTGGCTGAATCATATCGTATTTCTTGGGCAGGCGTGACCGTCGGAAACCCTTTTTATGGATATATCTGTCTATTTGCGGGTCTCAAGGTTATAGCGTGCGCTGATAGTGGTGTGATAGCAGGAATGGGAGGGGGTATGGCCAATCATTCCGGCTCCATATAGGCAGATTTAGGCCGGTATTTTTGGTGATGCAGTAAACAGCCTGTGGTATCATGCCAAAGTTTATCAAATCATTGGAAGTTGTCGGTGTTCAGGCGAACTGGATAGCCGTTTATGTTCGTCAGCAGGCTTTCGGGCACTGGCATTTACATCACTTCCCGATACCGTTGGTCGATCAGGCAGGTTTGTCTGGCTATAAGCCGGGCAGCAACCGGACAAGGGGTTCGTTTGCGCCTGTTGGCCTGGTCCCTTTGAATAGGGGGCAGGATCTGTCCGGCGGGTCATCTGTAGCAAGGAATATTGGGCGTTTATGGTGGATACTGCGAACGAAATTCTTCCGGTCAATATCGAAGACGAGCTGAAACAGTCGTATCTCGATTATGCCATGAGTGTAATCGTCGGGCGTGCCTTGCCCGATGTCCGTGACGGCCTCAAGCCCGTGCACCGCCGTGTGCTGTTTGCCATGAGCGAGCTGGGCAATGACTGGAACAAACCCTATAAGAAGTCCGCGCGTATCGTCGGTGATGTCATCGGTAAATACCATCCCCACGGTGACTCGGCGGTCTATGAAACCATTGTGCGCATGGCCCAGGATTTCTCCATGCGGTATACCCTGGTCGATGGTCAGGGTAACTTCGGTTCCATCGATGGTGACTCAGCGGCAGCCATGCGTTACACCGAAATACGCATGGACAAACTCTCCCACGAGCTGCTGTCCGATCTGGACAAGGAAACCGTGGATTACGTGCCCAATTATGATGGCACGGAACAGATCCCGGCGGTCATGCCGACCCGTATCCCTAATCTGCTGGTCAACGGTTCTGCCGGTATTGCTGTCGGTATGGCCACCAATATTCCGCCCCATAACCTGAGTGAAGTGATCAACGGTTGCCTGGCGCTGATTGATGATCCGGATATGACTGTCGATGATTTAATGGCGCATATTCCGGGGCCGGATTTTCCTACCGGCGCCATTATCAATGGTAAAGCCGGAATACTTCAGGCTTACCGTACCGGGCGTGGCCGTATTTATATCCGTGCCCGTGCCGAAGTGGTGGATGATCCCAAGCGTAACCGGCAGATCATTATCATCCACGAGATTCCTTACCAGGTGAACAAGGCCCGGTTGATTGAAAAAATCGCCGAGCTGGTCAAAGAGCGTAAGATTGAAGGTATCTCCGAGATTCGGGATGAATCTGATAAGGATGGTCTCCGCGTAGTGATTGAGCTGCGCCGCGGTGAAGTCGGCGAAGTCGTGCTGAATAACCTGTATGCGCAGACCCAGCTGGAAAATGTTTTTGGTATCAATGTCGTCGCTTTGGTCGACGGTCGCCCGAAAACATTGAATCTGAAAGAGTTGCTGGAAGCGTTTGTCCGTCACCGTCGTGAGGTGGTGACCCGCCGGACGGTGTATGAACTGCGCAAGGCCCGCGATCGTGGTCACCTGCTGGAAGGTCTGGCGGTTGCCCTGTCGAATATCGATCCGATTATTCAGACCATCAAGGACTCGCCGACACCTCAGGAAGCCCGTGAACGCCTCATGGCCAAAGGCTGGAGTGCCGGTTACGTCGTCAAGATGCTGGAAAGAGCAGGTCAGGATGCCTGTCGTCCGGAAGATCTGCCGTCAGCCTATGGTATTCAGGGAGATCTGTACCACCTGTCACCGGCTCAGGCCCACGCCATCCTTGAGATGAAGCTGCATCGTCTGACCGGCCTTGAGCATGAAAAGCTGCTGACAGAATATCAGGAGCTGCTGACCAAAATTGCAGAGTTGAGCCTGATCCTGGCGGATCCGGAACGTCTGATGAACGTTATCCGTGAAGAACTGCAAAAAGTGCTTGAGGAATTCGGCGATGAGCGTCGCACTGAAATCACCAGTTCCCGTCGTGACCTGACCGTTGAAGATTTGATCACCGAAGAAGACATGGTCGTCACCCTGTCCCATGCCGGTTATGCCAAGACAACCCCGCTGGCTGAATACCAGGCGCAGCGCCGTGGTGGCCGCGGCAAGGCGGCGGCATCGGTCAAGGAAGAAGATTTCGTTGAGCATATGCTGGTGGCTAATACCCATACCCGTATCCTGCTGTTCTCCAGCAAGGGCAAGGTGTACTGGCTGAAGGTCTATGAGATTCCCCAGGCGGGTCGTACGTCCCGTGGTCGTCCGGTGGTGAATATCCTGCCGTTGGCGGAAGGTGAAAAGATTACTGCCATGCTGCCGGTTGAGGAGTTTGCCGAAGGGCATTACGTCTTTATGGCCACGTTGCGTGGTACGGTCAAGAAAGTACCGTTGGAGCAGTTCTCACGTCCGCGTTCTTCCGGTCTGATTGCCCTTGAGTTGAATGAAGACGATATGCTGGTGGGTGCTGCGATCACTGATGGCGATCGTGATGTCATGATGCTGAGTAATAGCGGCAAGGCGATTCGCTTCAAGGAAACCGATGTTCGCGCCATGGGGCGAACCGCCCGTGGTGTCCGTGGTATGCGTCTTGCGGATGATCAGCATGTCATTTCCCTGATCATTCCGGATGATGATGCGCATATCCTGACCGCCAGTGAAAATGGTTACGGCAAACGTTCTGTCGTCAATGACTTCCGTCTGACCGGTCGTGGGGGGCAGGGGGTTATCGCCATGCAGTGCAATGACCGTAATGGCCAGATGGTCGGAGCGGTGCAGGTGTCTGGTGGTGATGAGATTATGCTGATTTCTGACCACGGTACGCTGGTGCGTACGCGTGTTGAGGAAATTTCCGTAATGAGCCGTAATACTCAGGGCGTCCGCCTGATTCGACTCTCTGCCGGTGAGCGCCTTGTGGGTGTGGAACGGGTAGATGAGCCCGAGGAAGACGAATCTGTCCTGGCAGATGATGGTATCCAGGAGCCGGATGCCGAAGCGGAAACTGCAACGGAAAGTTAAGCGTTACTCAGGCAGGCTGTAACCATCACTGGTGCAGCCTGTTCCTTATGGGTGACGTAACAAGTGTGCAGAAGTTGCAATAAAAACGAAAATCGAGCCAAGCGAGCAAACTTTTCCGATTATTCCCTGTCAAACAAGAATTAGCGGATAAAAGTGCGAAACGGTGAAAAACAGGCAGTGCCGTCATGACAAGAGCCTTTAATTTCTGTGCGGGTCCCGCCGCATTACCCACTGAAGTCCTTGAGCAAGCCCGCGATGAAATGCTGGACTGGCAGGGTCGTGGCATTTCGGTCATGGAGACCAGTCACCGTAACCCGGAGTTTATGGCGGTGGCTACGCAGGCGGAGCAGGATCTGCGTGATCTGCTCGCCATTCCCGATAACTACCGCGTTTTGTTTATGCAGGGTGGAGCGACTGCGCAATTTGCGACAGTACCGCTGAATCTTCTGGGTAAGCGGATGTCGGCGGACTACCTCGATACCGGACACTGGTCTTCCAAAGCGATTAAAGAAGCCTCTCGTTATTGTCGGGTGAATGTTGTGGCCAGTAGTGCTGATTCCAACTATGCGATAGTGCCTGACGCTTCGCAGTGGCGCTTGTCATCCGATGCCGCCTACGTGCACTATACCCCGAACGAAACCATTGGTGGTCTGGCTTTTGCCGATATTCCGGATACCGGTGATATTCCGCTAGTGGCGGATATGTCCTCATCTATCCTTTCCGAACCGCTGGATATCAGTCGCTTCGGCCTGATCTATGCCGGTGCGCAAAAAAATATCGGCCCTGCGGGTATCACACTGGTTATCGTGCGTGAAGATCTGATGGGTTTTGCTTCGGATGCCTGCCCGTCGCTCCAGAACTACCAGTTGGTTTCGGATAATGACTCGATGCTCAATACACCGCCAACCTTTGCCTGGTACCTGTCTGGACTGGTCTTTCAGTGGCTCAAGCGTCAAGGTGGATTGAGCGCTATTCAGGCCCTGAATCAGCGTAAGGCTGGCAAACTGTATGCGGCCATTGATGGCAGTGATTTTTACAGTAACCCGATTGAGACCGCTTACCGGTCCATCATGAATGTGCCGTTCCGCTTGGCAGATGATGCCCTCAATAGCACGTTTCTGAGTGAGGCCACGGAGGCTGGCTTATTAAACCTCAAGGGGCACCGGATTGTCGGCGGTATGCGCGCCAGCATCTACAATGCAGTGCCTGAGGCGGCTGTTGATGCGCTGGTTGCCTTTATGGCGGACTTTGAGCGACGTTACGGGTGATCGTGTTCTTTATAAAAAGCCTGTCTTCTACGCATGGCTGTTTGGCGAGTGATAACGGATAACGGGTGATCGAGATGGCAGACCAGGAAAAAGAGCTGAAAGGGCTTCGGGATAAAATCGACAGTATCGATGGCAAGATTCTTGAGCTGATCAGCGCCCGTGCGGCAGTGGCCCAGGAGGTCGCCAGGGTCAAGGAGGCGGCGGGTACTACGGATGCTTTTTTCTATCGCCCGGAGCGCGAGGCCCAGGTGTTGCGGCGGATCATGTCGCGTAATGACGGACCTCTCGACGATGAGGAAATGGCCCGGCTGTTTCGTGAAATTATGTCGGCCTGTCTTGCGCTCGAAGAGCCGGTACGGGTTGCCTACCTGGGGCCTGAGGGAACCTTTACTCAGCAGGCAGCGCTGAAGCATTTTGGGCATTCTGCGGTCAGTGTGCCCATGGCGGCTATTGATGAAGTGTTCCGGGAAGTGGAGTCGGGTGCGGTCAATTACGGTGTAGTACCGGTAGAGAACTCATCGGAAGGGGTGGTCAGTCATACCCTGGATTCCTTTATTCATTCATCGATGCGTATTTGTGGTGAGGTGGTGTTGCGAATCCATCAGCACCTCCTGGTCGGGGAGAATACCCGCGAGGAAAAAATCACGCGCGTTTATTCCCATGCTCAGTCGCTGGCGCAATGCCGTAAATGGCTGGATTCCCACTGGCCCATGGTGGAGAAAGTGGCTGTCAGCAGCAATGCTGAGGCGGCGCGGCGGGTCAAGGGCGAGTGGAACTCGGCAGCGATTGCCGGTGATATGGCCTGCGAGCTGTACGGGCTGAAAAAAGTTGCTGAAAAGATTGAAGATGAGCCGGATAACTCCACTCGATTCCTGATTATTGGCAACCAGGATGTGCCGGCCAGCAATGAAGACAAAACGTCTATCGTTGTCTCCATGCGAAACCAGCCGGGCAGCCTCCACAGGTTGCTGGCACCATTTCATTGCTATGACATTGACCTGACCCGGATCGAAAGTCGTCCGTCACGTTCTGGCGCCTGGAATTATGTCTTCTTCATTGATTTTACCGGCCACCGGGATGATCCGAAGGTGCAGTATGTGCTGAAGGAGGTTGAGGCATTTGCCTCAGAGTTGAAGGTGCTGGGTTCATACCCCAAAGGGGTTCTGTAAATCACCTAGTGACGGGCTCTCAGGCTCGCAATATCGGGAGTAAAAGCAGAGATGGGGTGTGATTACATAGCGCTGGCAAATCCAGGGGTTCAGGGGCTGCAACCGTATCAGCCGGGAAAGCCGGTCAGTGAAGTCGCCAGAGAGCTGGGGTTGGAAGAAAGTGCGATTGTGAAGCTGGCGAGCAATGAAAACCCGTTGGGTCCTTCACAAAAAGCGGTAGATGCGATGGCTCGGGCTGTGGGTGATTTGGCCCGCTATCCAGATGGTAATGGCTTCGCGTTGAAAGCGGCGCTGTCAGCTAAGTATGGTATTGCGGCTGAGTGTTTTACGCTGGGTAATGGCTCCAATGACGTTCTCGAACTTGTGGCCAGAGCCTATGTGGCACCGGGTGATGAGGTCATTTTCTCCGAGCATGCCTTTGCGGTATATCCCATTGTGACCCTGGGCGTAGGTGGTGTCCCTGTTGTTGCTCCGGCTCAGGACTGGGGGCATGATCTGGCTGCCATGGCAGACCGTGTCAGCGACAAGACTCGTGTCATATTTATTGCCAATCCCAATAATCCAACAGGTACCTGGCTGAAGCGCGAGGCATTGCAGACGTTTCTGGACGGCGTGCCTGAGCATATCATCGTCGTTCTCGACGAGGCTTACTGCGAATATGTTGATGAGACGGAGTACCCCAATGGGTTGCTCTGGCTGGAGCAGTATCCGAATCTTGTTGTGACGCGCACGTTTTCCAAGCTCTATGGGCTTGCCGGGTTGCGGATTGGCTATGCGGTGGCCGGTGCATCAATTAACAATGTGCTGAATCGTATCCGGCAGCCGTTCAATGTGAACAGTGTGGCTATGGAAGGTGCGCTTGCCGTTTTGGAAGACGATGCGTATCTTGCACGTTCCCGGCAAGTGAATACAGATGGCTTGCGTCAGCTTGAAGTCGGGCTTACCAGTCTGGGGCTGTCGTGGATTCCCTCAATTGGCAACTTTATCACGTTTGATACCGGCGGTGATGCGAATGGTATCTTTGACCGTCTGTTGCAGCGTGGTGTGATCGTGCGTCCGATTGCAGCTTATGGTATGCCGAGCCATCTACGGGTATCTGTAGGTACAGAGGTTGAGAATCAGCAATTTCTGGATGCCTTGAGTGCAGTCCTGAAGGAGATCGCCGATGGCGGATAAACCCTCACTGCCGCCGCTATCGGATAGTACAGTACTGGTGATTGGGTTAGGGATGATTGGTGGATCCCTGGCCGCTGCGCTGAAGCAGCGGGATGCTTGCCATCGTGTGCTTGCATGGGATCGTGATCGGCAATCGCTGGCTATTGCATTGGAGCAGGCCATTATTGATGGCTATCCAGACTCTCTGGAGGTGGCAGTTAATGATGCAGACCTTCTGGTGTTAGCGGTTCCCATTCTCGGTATTGGGTCACTGCTGGAAGAGTTGGCCTGTCTCAAGGTTGACTGGTCCTGCAAAGTCATTACTGATGTAGGCAGCTGTAAGCAGGTTGTCGTGGATAGTGCCCGGAATGCTTTTGGAGGCTTGCCGGAGAATCTGGTGCCTGGTCATCCTATCGCGGGTTCCGAGCGGAGTGGAGTTCTGGCGGCGAATCCGGATTTGTTTGAGGCTCACAAGGTTATCCTAACCCCGACAGAACAAAGCGCTGAAAAGGCAATCAATCGTGTGACAGGGTTGTGGGCAGCCTGTGGTGCGGATGTGCTTCACATGGATGTCGTTCATCATGATGAGGTGCTGGCAAAAACCAGTCATTTGCCTCATTTATTGGCATTTTCTCTGGTGGATACTCTCGCTGGTGAGAAGGATAACCAGGATATCTTTCGTTATGCAGCGGGTGGATTCAGGGACTTTACCCGGATTGCCGCCAGCGATCCCACCATGTGGCATGATGTTTTTCAGGCCAATCGCCAGGCTGTGCTGGAAGCGCTGGATGCGTTTCGGGAGGGTCTGGACACTTTGTATCAAGCCGTTTCAAGCGGTGACAGTCAAACCATGCGGGGTATCTTCACCCGGGCCAGGGCGGCGCGGGAGCATTTTACCAGCATGCTGGAAAATCAGGCGTATCTGAAACCCATGACAAACAGTCAGTTGACCTATGTGGCCCAGCCGGGCGGTTCCGTACGCGGTGATATTCGTGTGCCAGGCGATAAATCGATTTCTCACCGATCCATCATGTTGGGCGCCCTTGCGCAGGGCGTCACGGAAGTTGATGGTTTTCTGGAGGGTGAGGATGCGCTGGCGACGCTGCAGGCGTTTCGCGATATGGGTGTGGTCATTGAAGGTCCACACAATGGGCATGTCACTATTTATGGTGTTGGGTTGCACGGCCTGAAGCAGCCGGCTGGGCCGCTCTACCTGGGCAATGCCGGTACTGCCATGCGACTGATGGCCGGGCTGATGGCCGCTCAAGGCTTTGATGTTGAATTGACTGGTGATGAATCTCTGTCAAAACGGCCCATGGGACGTGTGGTTGATCCTCTGCGGGATATGGGTGCGGAGATTGAGACTGCGCCGGAAGGGCGTCCGCCGTTGAAAGTCCGTGGTGGTCGCTTGCTTAAGGGTGTCTCCTATACCATGCCGATGGCGTCTGCACAGGTGAAATCGTGTTTGTTGTTGGCTGGTCTCTATGCCGAAGGTGAAACGTCTGTAACTGAACCGGGCGTGACCCGCGACCATACCGAGCGTATGCTGTCGGGTTTTGGTTATCCCGTCACTGTCGATGATAATCATGCTGCGCTTGTTGGCGGAGGTTCGCTGACGGCAACGACAATCGATATTCCTGCAGATATTTCATCTGCGGCATTTTTCATGGTGGCTGCGAGTATCGCACCGGATTCCGATGTGTTGTTGAAGCACGTGGGGATTAATCCGACCCGCACCGGCGTTATTGATATCCTGCGCCTGATGGGGGCGGATATTACCCTCGACAATGAACAGGCAGTCGGTGGCGAACCAGTGGCTGATATCCGGGTACGCTCAGCCCAACTCAAAGGGATTGAAATGCCGCAGGAATTGGTGCCGCTGGCGATTGACGAGTTTCCCGTGCTGTTTGTTGCAGCAGCCTGTGCAGAAGGGAAAACGTTGTTGCGTGGTGCAGAGGAGTTGCGGGTCAAGGAAAGTGACAGAATCCAGTCCATGGCGGATGGATTGCAGGCGCTTGGTATTGATGCTCGGCCGTTGCCGGATGGTATTGAAATTCTGGGTGGTGACATGGGTGGCGCAACCATCGACAGCCATGGTGACCACCGTATTGCCATGGCCTTTGCGGTGGCGGCGTTGCGTGCCAGTGATGAGATTATCATCAAGGATTGCGGCAATGTTGCTACCTCATTCCCCAATTTTGTGGAGCTTGCCGATTCGGTTGGTTTCAGACTTAAAGTGATTGAGAAGATCAGACGTGATTGAAAACATTGTTCCTGTTGTAACCATTGATGGTCCGGGAGGATCCGGTAAGGGAACGCTTGCCCGTTTGCTGGCCCGTGAGTTGGGCTGGCACCTTCTGGATAGTGGTGCACTGTATCGTTTGACGGCGCTGGCGGCTGTGAATCACGGCGTCAGTCTGGAAGATGAAGAATCCCTGAAAGTGCTGGCAGCCCATTTGGATGTGCAGTTTCTGGCCGGTGGTGATGGTGCCTCCGAAGGCGGCATCGTGCTCGAAGGTGAGCATGTGGAAAATGCGATCCGTACCGAGGAGGTGGGTGCCTGGGCATCAAAAATCGCGACTCTACCGGAAGTGCGCAGGGCGCTGTTGTCAAGGCAGCGGGCGTTTGCGGAAATGCCGGGGTTGGTTGCTGATGGCCGGGATATGGGAACGGTGGTATTTGATGATGCGAACATTAAATTCTACCTCACCGCCAGCACGGAAGAGCGCGCAAAACGCCGATTTGAGCAGTTGCAAGGCCAAGGGGTAGATGTTAGTCTTGATCGCCTTTTAGCCGATATAAAGGCACGGGATGATCAGGATAGCAATCGTGCGATTGCGCCGCTCAAGCCCGCTGATGATGCGATTATCATAGACAGCACTAAACTGACAATACAGGAAGTGCTGGATAAAGTGCTGGATACCATGCGTCGTAACGCAGTGATCTGAAAATCGGCACCTATATTCGAATTATGCATCAGCAGATAGCTACTGACCTTGTAGTCTTATAGTTGTATCGTGCAATTCTCATGCTCGGCATAGCGTAAAGAAGGTAGCAGCTGTTTGCTGAAGCAAGGTGGGGTGATGGTCTTGACGACCGGAAACGTGGCAGGAGCCTTATCCTGCTGCAGGTCGTACAGCCAGTGATGGATCATAGCCCCTTTGTGATGATTAACCCGTACAGGCTGGTGGTACGGTGGGAATCATGCGAAATCAACAACGTTTTCGTCCTGTTCAGGCCGCGTTGCTCTGTTTCGTTTGACATCTTTAACAGGAATGACAATGACTGAATGCTTTGCCGACCTCTTCGAAGAGAGTCTGAAAGAGATTGAAATGAAGCCTGGTTCCATCATCGATGGTATCGTGGTTGATATTGATGGCGACTGGGTTATCGTTCACGCCGGACTGAAATCCGAGGGTGTTATCCCTGTGGAGCAGTTCCGCGCTGAGAACGGTGAGCTGACCATTCAGGTGGGCGACACTGTTCAGGTAGCTCTGGATGCAGTCGAAGACGGTTTCGGCGAAACCAAGCTGTCCCGTGAAAAGGCCAAGCGTGCCGAATCCTGGAAAGAGCTTGAGAAAGCCTTTGAGGCCAATGACGTGGTCAAGGGTATTATCAGCGGCAAGGTCAAGGGTGGCTTCACTGTTGACGTCAGCACGATTCGTGCGTTCCTGCCTGGTTCTCTGGTTGATGTCCGTCCGGTTCGCGACACTGCGCACCTGGAAGGCAAAGAGCTGGACTTTAAGGTTATCAAGCTGGATCAGAAGCGCAACAACGTGGTTGTTTCCCGTCGTGCCGTTCTGGAAGCTGAAAACAGCGCTGAGCGTGACGCACTGCTGGGCACCCTGCAGGAAGGTCTGGAAGTCAAGGGTATCGTTAAGAACCTGACTGACTACGGCGCGTTCGTTGACCTGGGTGGTGTTGACGGTCTGCTGCACATCACTGACATGGCGTGGAAGCGTATCAAGCATCCGAGCGAAATCGTTAACGTTGGTGACGAAATCAACGTCAAGGTGCTGAAGTTCGATCGCGAGCGCAACCGTGTTTCCCTGGGTCTGAAGCAGCTGGGCGAAGATCCGTGGATTGCTATCAAGAATCGCTTCCCTGAAGGTACCCGTGTATCCGGTCACGTTACCAACCTGACTGATTACGGCTGCTTCGTAGAGCTGGAAGAAGGCGTTGAAGGTCTGGTTCACGTATCCGAAATGGATTGGACCAACAAGAACATTCACCCGAGCAAGGTTGTTTCCCTGGGTGATGAAGTTGAAGTTATGGTGCTGGATATCGACGAAGAGCGTCGTCGTATCTCCCTGGGTATCAAGCAATGCAAAGCTAACCCATGGGAAGAGTTCTCCGGTCAGCATAACAAGGGCGACAAGATCTCCGGTAACATCAAGTCCATCACCGATTTTGGTATCTTTATTGGTCTGGAAGGTGGTATCGACGGTCTGGTTCACCTGTCTGACATCAGCTGGAACGAAGGCGGCGAAGAAGCTGTTCGCAACTACAAGAAGGGCGAAGAAGTCGAAGCCGTTGTTCTGTCTATCGATGCAGAGCGTGAGCGTATCTCCCTGGGCATCAAGCAGCTGGATTCCGATCCGTTTGCCATGTATGCCGACACCAACCCCAAGGGCACTATCGTAAAGGGTGTGGTGAAGGAAGTGACCGCGAAGGCTGCTATCGTAGAGCTGGGTGAAGAAATTGAAGGTACTCTGAAGGCTTCCGAAATCAGCCGTGACCGCGTTGAAGATGCGACTAACGTGCTGAAGGAAGGCGAAGAGATCGAAGCTCGCATTATCAGCATTGATCGTAAGAGCCGCGTCATTAGCCTGTCCATCAAGGCTAAGGACGAAGCTGACGAGAAAGCTGCCATGAAAGAGCTGCGCAGCAAGCAGGACGAGCCCGCAGCTGGTCCTACCACCATCGGTGACCTGATCAAGGCACAGATGGAAGGCAAGTAAGTCTAGCGACTGAATTGCTGTAAAAAAACCGCCGGTCTGACCGGCGGTTTTTTTATGCTTATCAATAAGTTGCTTGATTATCAGGGGGGAATTGGCTAGCTTAGAATTTTAGGCTCACGGGTTCCGGGCAGTGAATTATCAGGCGTGTGAATTGTGTATACGCTTCGTCCGGTACGGGAGGCATGGGGGCGCGGTAACCTGCCGTGATGAGGGAAGCACACTATGACACGATCGGAATTAATAGAGCGTATAGCTGAAGCGCAGGATCAGTTGATGCTCAAGGATGTTGAGCTGGCGGTAAAGGCCATCATTGATCAGTTGTCCGGCGCATTATCATCGGGTGCGCGAATAGAGATTCGCGGGTTCGGTAGCTTCTCTCTCCATTATCGTGCGCCGAGAAAGGGCAGGAATCCTAAAACTGGTGAAACTGTCGCGCTTTCCGGTAAATATGTTCCTCATTTTAAACCCGGCAAAGAGCTGCGTGAGCGCGTGAATCAGGCGGCACTGGACGGTGTTGGCCGGTAATAATTCGGGTATGTGACAACATGGTCATCAGGTGGATGCGTCTTTTGCTGTGGTCTGTTCTGGCTATAGCGCTTTTTTTCTTGCTGTTTTCTTTCGTGCTGGAAAACCCTGCTGAAGTCTCACTGACTATCGTTGGTTATCCTCTGGCACCTGCTTCTATTTCGGTGGTTGTTATTGTCGGTTTTTTGCTGGGTGGTCTGGTTGGTGTTTGTTCCGGCGCGGTTATGGTGGCGCGGTTCCGGGTCAGGAATGTGCTTCTAAAGCGTAAAAACGAGCAGCTTGAAGCGGAGGTCAAAAAGTTGAGAATGAATGCGCTGAAAGGGTTGAGCTGATCGATGTTTGACCCCCTTTTGCTGGCGCTAATCCTGGTATCCATGGCGGCTGGCTTTTTCCTAGGATATCGTCAGCGCAAACAGTCGCAACGTCAGCGGCAGGATGGATCGCTCAACAGCGAATACTTTGTCGGTCTCAATTACCTGTTGAATGAGCAGACTGATGAGGCGATTGAGTCATTCATCAAGGCGCTGGAAATTAATGCGGATACGATTGATACCTACATTGTGCTGGGGCGTTTGTTTCGGCGTCGTGGTGAGATCGAAAAAGCGATTCAGGCCCATCAAGACCTGCTTGCCAGGCCGAGCCTGAGTCGCGAGCAGTCCCTCCGTGTCCAGCTGGAGCTGGCGCATGATTATATCAAGGCGGGATTGCTGGATCGTGGTGAATCATTGCTTGAGGATATGCTGAAAACGCCCTGGTCAGGGGCGGATGAGTCTGTCCAGTTGCTCTTATCGGTGTATGAGCAGGAGAAAGAGTGGCAGAGAGCAATTGATGTGATTCATCAGGCACAAGGTGTCGAGAGTCATCGTTACCAGCATCAGTTAGCCCATTATCACTGTGAGCTCGCGGAAGCGGCGCTTGAAGGTAATGATGTACTGACTGCCCGGAAAAATCTTCGCCTCGCATTTGCCCGGGATCGGGATAATGTCCGTGCAACATTGATTCTCGGAAGCCTTGAGTGCTCGTTGAAAAATTACCGGGAGTCTGCACGTATTCTGCAGCGCATCTATCAGCAGAATCCACTGTTTATCTCTGAAAGTATCCCATTACTTGAGCGCTGTTTTGAGGCGTTGTGGTCCAGTCGTGGGCTGTCCGTTTATCTTGGGAAGTGCTTGCGTGAGTATCCTTCAGCGGCGGTTGTGCTGGCTTCTGCCAGGCTGATTGCGCGACAGCAGGGAGATAAGGAGGCAGGGCGCTTTATTGCTGAGCAGATTGTAAAGCGACCTTCGCTGAAAGGTTTGAACGCGCTGATTGATCTCAATATTGAAAATACGGAAGGCCGTCCGAGGCAAAATCTGATGTTGTTGCGAGAGCTAACTGGGCGCCTGCTTGAGAGTAAACCTGTGTATCGTTGTACGCAGTGTGGCTTTGATGGAAAAACACTTCACTGGCGTTGTCCCCGGTGTCATGAGTGGGGAACGACAGAACCCATAATGGGGATAGAGGGCGAGTAGGTTGTCAGGTTTTTCTGAAGAGGTGGTGTGCCAAGTGTCAGCTTTGTGGGCGTTTTGGCTTCTGCGCTAAATGGTCTGCAAGATGCATTGTAAATTACCATGCTGTATACTTGTTCAGAATTTTGCCCCACCCGTGCTCACGTCTGAGAGATCGCATTACTCATGATTTCATCCGCTTCCAGCTGCTCTTCACCTGTCATTGTCGCCCTGGATTATCCTGATGTTGCATCGGCGCTTGCTATGGCAGATAGGCTGGATCCTGCGATGTGTCGTGTGAAAGTGGGTAAGGAGTTGTTTACCTGTGCAGGGCCTGCTGTGGTTGAAGCGCTGCAGCATAAAGGATTTGATGTTTTTCTTGATCTGAAATTTCATGATATCCCTAATACAACCAGTAAAGCGGTTGCCGCTGCGGCCAGATTGGGGGTGTGGATGGTGAATGTGCATGCGTCAGGCGGTCGTCGAATGATGGAGGCCTGTCGTGAAGAACTTGAGCGGCTTCAACTGGAACGACTGCCGTTGCTAATCGCGGTTACTGTACTCACTAGCATGAGTGATGAAGAACTGCTCGAAATTGGCTACAAGTCTGGCTCTGCAGAGATGGTGCAGCATCTCGCCGCTTTATCTGCAAGAAGTGGTATGGATGGTGTCGTATGCTCGGCTCAGGAGGCTGCGATGCTCAAGCAGTCTCATGGTGCCGATTTCAAGCTGGTTACCCCCGGAATTCGTCCGGAAAATTCTGATATAAATGACCAGCGTCGTATTGTAACGCCGGCTCAAGCTGTGCAGAATGGTAGTGATTGTCTGGTTATTGGTCGACCGATTACACAGGCTAAAGAACCAGTTAGCGTGCTGGAGACGATCATCGCCAGCCTGAGCTGAACAACAGGGAAAAACTCTTATGGATGAGTGGTATTTGCTTCGTAGCAAGCCCCGGCAGGAGCTGCGGGCTGTCGAAAACCTGGAGCGGCAGGGGTTTACAGCCTACTGCCCTATGCTGCAGAAAAAGAAAGCCAGAGTGGAGCCTTTGTTTCCTGGTTATGTCTTTCTTCAGCATGAAGCGTTCGACGATAATCCTGACTATGGCAAAGTGCGGTCGACACGTGGCGTGATGACGTTTGTTCGCTTTGGTGATGAGTTTGCCAAGGTGCCTGAAGATCTGCTTGAAGGGGTTCGTCATCAAGAGCAAAGTCTAATGGGTGCTCCAGCCTTTGAGGCAGGTCAGATGGTTGAGTTTGCTGATGGTCCTTTCGCTGAAATTCAGGCGGTTTATCTGTGTGACCGTGGTGAAGAGCGTAGTGTTGTATTGCTTAATGTGTTAAATCGTGAGCAGCGACTGGTTGTTCGAACTGATACTCTACGCAAGCAAAGCTGAAGTATTTTGAGTGCGATTTCTAAGTAACGCTTGTTCGTGTTTTATTAATGTTTTCAGTGTTATTGCGACCTTATCAACACGCATTTAGTGATGATTGCTCCAGTTTGGTCGTCGTTTCATGAGTCTCAATTTTCTTTTACTCTCAAAATGTTAGCAGATGCGAAAGTCAAGATTGCATCTCGTTTGTGAGCACGTAGAATTCACATATCTTTTTTGTTTTGGCTTAGTTGGGTAGGTGTAATGTGTAGTCATTTTTGTCATTTGCCAAGACACGCATGTGACTGCTTTTTGTGCGGTCAGCCAAACTTCAAACCATTGTTTTAGTCATTCAGGCAGACGTCACCATCGGTGTACAGGAGTGAGTGTAAGCAGGTAATTTCAGCTCCCAACATGTACCTACCGCAGTTCCAGCAAATGCGTTTTGAAGTTGGCGGGCGGTAGCGTGTCTGGGATTTATTGCTGTTGCCTGAGTGCTCATGCCACTGCGAATGCGTCATAACACATTCGGATTTATCTCAAAGATACTTACTGATGAAAGATGAGAAACCGCTGTTTAGTATAGTGATACCCACCTATAACTATGCTGACAGCTTGCCACGGGCGTTGGAGTCTGTACTTCAACAGCCGGGAAAGGATTATGAAGTTCTGGTTGTCGATGATGGATCCACTGACAACACGAAAGCTGTTATTGAAAATCTCATATCATCCTATCCTGACCGGTTTAACGCAGTATCCAGAGAGAACTCTGGCCCTGCAGCAACCAGGAATTATGGGATCCATCATACATCCGGTGACTGGCTGATATTTCTGGATGCTGACGATGAGCTAATGCCAGATACCCTGGCCGAATTGCGTAAGTTCATTACTGACTACAAGGCTGTGCGTTTAATCGTAGGTGGTCATATGGTTGCAGAGTCTGATGGTAGTGAGCGCTACCGTGGTGTGAAAGCTTTGCCCGAAAATGCCGAGGCTTGTCTTGTCGGTTATCTGCTGAAAAAGACCATAACACCATCAAATGGTGCGACCGCTATGCACAGAAGCATTTTTGAACATTGCCGCTATCCAGAACAGTTCCGCAATTCTGAAGATATTCCTGTTTTTGCCTATGCTTTGACAAATTTTAAAAGCGCTGCGCTCGATAAACCCCTGAATCGTATCTATAAGCATGCCGATAGCCTCAGGCATAATCTCAAATACGCAAATGATATTGGTACTCGCCTGATTGAAGAGGTCTTCCGGAAAGACTACATTCCAGAGAATCTTCAAAAATACAAGCGTATTTATGCAGGCCAACGTTGTTTATCGTTATTCAGGACGTTTTATCTTGCCGGGCAAAAGCAAATTGCTTTGGCCTATTATCGGGAGGCGCTGCGCTATGACTGGCGTGCGCTCTTGAAGTTCTCGTATACAAAAAAAGCGATTCGTCTACTTGTCGCTTGATACCACATATTGAATGATTGATTAATGACGTCGAAACTACGCATTCTGCAATTACAGAATAACTTTAATGTCAATGAGTCTGATCTTGCTGAACAAATCATCAAAGGGCTTGATGGTGAACGCTTTGACATTACAACCGCTTTTTTGAAAAAAAAACCAAGCGCGGGTGATCAACTTAGTGCTGCAGAGCGATCGGTGTATTTTGATTTTAGTAGCAGGCAGTTGAAAGGTTTGCAACGATATTTAGCTCTTTATCGGCTATACCGTTTTTGCAAAAAAAATCAATTCGATGTGGTGATCTGCCATCGATTCAAGCCGACTCACCTGTTTTTATTGCTCAGTCGGTTTTTACCATTTCAATTATGTATAAGCGTTACACATGGTCTTGGTGATTTCGATCGTCGCTACCGTCAGAAAGTGGTTAACCGTTTAGTTCAGGATAACTGGCGTTTTGTTGGTGTTTCTAAAGCCGTTAAAAATGATTTGATCAAGCATTGTCATAACCTGAATGATAAAAATACGCTGGTGATAAACAATGCGATTGATATTAAGCGGGCACATGATGTTCAGCATGCGCGTGATAAAGCACGTGAAATGCTGTGTATTGATAGCCAGCGCTTTGTGTTTGGAACAATTGGCAGACTTGTACCAGTAAAAGGGCATAAGTATTTGATCGAGGCTGCAAGGTTGCTTAAGGATAAGTATCCTGCCATGCAAGTTGTGATTATTGGTGGTGGACGCCTTGAACAAGCGCTGCAGAAGCAAATTGATGAAAATCAGTTAACTGATGTCGTTAAACTGGTGGGTTGGAAAGATAATGCTCTGCAATATGTCAGGGCTTTTGATGTATTTGTATTGCCGTCTCTCAGTGAAGGCATGCCCATATCTCTGCTGGAAGCGATGAGTGGTGCTCTTCCGACAATTGGTAGTGATATTCCTTCGATACGCCCTGTTATCGAAAAGGTAGGCAAGTTGTTTAAGCCTGAAGATACTGAATCATTGGCAGAGGCTATGGAAACCTATCTGCAAATGTCGCCTGAACAGATTACACAATCAGGTAATGAGCATCTGGACTACCTTCAGGCCAATCATGCGATAGAAGATTACAGGCGCCAATACAGACAATTGATTGAGCAGAGATAACAGTAGTCGCTTAATATGAAGCAAAGTAACAATACGATTCTTGTAACGGGTGGCGCCGGATTTATTGGCTCAGCAGTAGTGCGCTATCTGATTAATGAGACTGAGCATACGGTTATTAATGTTGATAAATTAACCTATGCTGGCAACCTTGAGTCACTCAATACTGTGGCAAATCACCCACGTTATCACTTTTTTAAAGGTGATATCTGTGATAGTAATGTAATGGCTCAGGTTTTCAGCGAGTTTCAACCTGGTGCGATTATGCATTTGGCTGCGGAAAGCCATGTTGATCGTTCAATTGATGGCCCTGCAGACTTTATTCAGACGAACATTGTAGGCACATATATATTACTTGAAGCGGCGCGTAATTATTGGAATACACTGGACGAGGCAGAGAAAGGCCAGTTTCGCTTCCATCATATATCGACAGATGAAGTGTATGGCGATCTTGAAAACGATACTGATCTCTTTCATGAAACGACACCCTATGCGCCTAGCTCTCCATACTCTGCGAGTAAAGCGAGTTCTGACCATTTAGTGAGATCCTGGCACAGAACCTATGGCTTGCCGGTTGTTCTGACGAATTGCTCCAATAACTATGGCCCGTTTCATTTTCCTGAAAAGTTGATACCTCTTGTTATTCTCAATGCACTGGAAGGTAAGGCCTTACCTGTTTATGGCAAAGGCGAGCAAATAAGAGACTGGTTATTTGTAGAAGACCATGCAAAGGCGTTGTATACCGTTTTAGCTAAAGGTGAAACCGGTGAAACTTATAACATCGGTGGTCACAATGAAAAACGTAATATCGATGTCGTCAATAGTATATGTGGTTTGCTGGAGGAGCTAGCGCCCAACAAACCCGCTGAATTAAAGCATTATAAGGACTTGATTACGTTTGTAGCTGATCGTCCCGGTCATGACCAGCGCTATGCTATCGATGCCAGCAAAATTCAGAAAACACTGGGGTGGGTGCCTGAAGAATCATTTGAAACAGGCATTAGAAAAACGGTTGCATGGTATCTGAATAATCTCGAATGGTGTCGGCATGTTCAGGACGGTACCTATCAACGAGAAAGACTGGGAAAGGGTGAGTAAACATGAAAGGGATCATTCTTGCTGGTGGTAGCGGAACCCGGTTACATCCTATTACGCGTGGGGTGTCTAAACAATTACTACCTGTTTATGATAAACCCATGATCTATTATCCGCTCTCAGTGCTTATGCTGGCGGGTATTCAGGATATCCTTGTTATCACCACGCCTGATGATCAGGTACATTTCTATAATGTACTTGGCGATGGCAGCCAGTTTGGCATTAACCTAACTTATGCCATACAGCCCGAACCCAAAGGGCTTGCTCAGGCTTTTACCATTGGTCGGAGTTTTATAGGTAACGACCGTGTATGCCTGGTGTTGGGTGATAATATCTTTTACGGGCAGGGATTTACCCCAAAACTTCAAGAGGCGGCCAATCGGGAAGAGGGTGCTACAGTATTTGGTTACCGTGTTAAAGACCCGGAGCGTTTTGGTGTTGTCGCCTTTGATGAAGCAGGTCGTGCGACTTCCATAGAAGAAAAGCCAGCGTCTCCTAAGTCATCATATGCTGTTACTGGTTTATATTTTTACGACAACCAGGTAGTTGATCTGTGCCGTGAAATAAAACCTTCTGCTCGCGGTGAGCTGGAAATAACTAACCTAAATCAGATTTACCTCAAGGCAGGACAACTGCATGTGGAGTTGCTTGGGCGTGGGTTTGCTTGGCTGGATACAGGGACGCATGATGCGTTGCTGGAAGCAGGTCAATTTGTACAAACTTTAGAGCATCGGCAAGGGCTGAAGGTTGCCTGTTTAGAAGAGATTGCATTTAACAATGGCTGGTTAACGACGCAACAGTTGCTTAAACAGGCTAATGAGTTAAATAAAACTGGTTATGGACGTTATTTGTTATCAGTTGTTGGAGCTGTAGTGTGATTCCTAATCTCATTGAATTTCGAGAAAATTCTGACGGTCGGGGTGGGCTTATTGCGCTTGAATCAAGAAAAAACATCCCTTTCGAGATAAAGCGTGTTTATTATATTTATGATACACCTGTAGATGTTAGGCGTGGTTTTCATGCGCATCGGGCTTTAAAACAAGTTGCTGTATGTGTAAAAGGTGGCTGTAGCTTCCTGTTAGATAATGGTGAACATAAGCAGACCGTTCGCCTGGACAGTCCGAATGTTGGTCTATATATCGATACAATGGTATGGCGAGAAATGTATGATTTTACGCCTGATTGTGTATTAATGGTTCTTGCAAGTGAATGTTACAGTGAAGCTGATTATATTCGTTGCTATAGTGAATTTAAAAAAACTGTAGCAGAATTTCATTGTCAGTAATGCACTAGTCATATTTATTGATTGCTTATAGTTAATAGTCATTGTTCTAAGATAAGTTTAGTCATATGCCAAAAAAAAATGTTTTAATTACTGCTGCAGGTACAGCGAGTGCTTGGCATTTATGTAATTGTATTAATGAAGATTTCAATGATTTATTTACTATCCATACAGCGGATATCAATCCTGACTATCTCACACCTTCGTCAGTAATTAGTAAGCATCATCATCAAGTACCGCTCGTTATTGATGAGGGCTACGAAGAAAAAGTTTTTGAAATTCTGGTAAGAGAAGAGATTGATATAATTATTCCACTGATTGATAGAGATGTCGAAATCTTTTCTAAAGATAATAAAAACTTAATAAGGAATGATACGCTTTCAACAAGCCCTTCATTTGATACTTCAAAATTAATTACGGATAAAAAAAAGTTGAATGACTACTTGTGTGCAGCTAATATCGGTGCACCCAAAACTTTTACAAAAGTAATGCTCTTGAATACAGATGAAAACATTTTTTTTATGAAGCCAAACCAAGGTTTTGGTAGTCGCGGCGTAGGAAAGATTAGCAAAGAAGAGGCTCTAGTTAAAGTTGAAGATGAGAGTGTCTTAATACAAGAATTATGTGGTGAACAAGAAATTACTGTCGAAGTATTTAATCATGACGGTATTCGTACTTTGTGCAGGGAGCGTATAGAAACCAAGGCAGGAGTATGCACAAAAACGCGAATATTTAGAGACGAAAAACTACATAAACTCGCTGAAAGCCTATGTAAGGTATTAGAGATGCCTGTTGCTTTTTGTTTTCAAGTTATGATGAACAAAGATGGAAAATGGGTGATAACAGATTTAAACCCGCGTATTGGTGCAGGCACAGCCCTTGTGACTGCGGTGGGTTGGAGCCTTACCAAAGCAATGCTAGCGGTATATGCAGGAATTGCTGACCCTACCAAATATCTTATTGAACCTGATGTTGATAGATATGTTACTCGGGTTTATAGCGAGATCATTACAGTATGATCATAAGTGTTGGGTTTGATCTTGATGGTACACTTCTTAATACCGATAAAAGACACAAACTCGTATTACGAGATATAGCTGCTGAATACAATATTGAACTCTCTAACGATGAACTTGATAATTACTTATCTTTGAAAAAGAATGGTTTAAGTGGTTTGCAGGTGTTGACGGATATGCAGTTGGTTCATGCGTCAGATATTCATCAAGAATGGATTAAACGCATTGAGTTTGAAGAGTACTTGTCTCTTGACAGTTTGTATGATGATGCGATAAATACGTTAGAAACCCTGTCTTTAAATAAACAATGCAGCTTATACCTTGTGTCATTACGAAATCGACCAGCTAATGCAATTAAGCAAGTTGAAAAACTCGGGCTTTCTCGATTTTTTAAAAAAATATATTTTGAAAAACATAAAGAATTAAAAGGTCATTGCAAAAGTTTTGTCGGTGATGTCGCTTATAATTGGATTGTTGGTGATAGTGAAATAGATTATATATGGGCAAAAAATAAAAGTGCGAAATTTTATGCTTTAGGCAGAGGGTCAAGATCAGAAACATACTGGAACGCTATAGGTGTAAACTCTTTTCGGAATCTTGATTTGTTAATCCCAATGATTAATTGTAGTTGAGGAAGATTTATAAAGAAGTGTTCGTAATGATAGTATTTCTAATGTTATCGATATGCCAAGCCATGGGGGTAATGCTTCTATGATATTGTTCCCTAATAACTTTTGTGTTTAATACTCTGCTTTTTTCGTGGCTAATTAAACGTCTAGTCTAAGTTACTCTTACGATTTAATGGGCTTAAATATTTCTCATGCTATCTATTTTACTAAGTTGTTGGATGTGCCATGATTCCGTTTCTTGATCTAAAGTTAGTCAATAAGCAATATGCAGAAGAATTAAAAGAAGCGTCCGCAAGAGTAATTGATTCTGGTTGGTATGTTCAAGGTCAGGAGCTCAACACTTTTGAAAAAACATTTTCAGAATACTGTGGTGCGAAATATTGTATTGGTGTTGCAAATGGGTTAGATGCACTAAGTCTCATAATCAGAGCATGGAAGGAGCTTGGTGAATTTACAGATGGTGATGAGATCATAGTACCAGCTAACACGTATATTGCTTCTATTCTTGCTATCACGGATAACAAACTTAAGCCTGTTTTAGTTGAGCCTGATCCTCTGACATATAATATTAATCCCCAATTAATAGAGCAGCACATAACTCATAAAACCAAGGCAATATTACCCGTTCATCTTTATGGTTATGTAAGTGCCTTTGATGACATTTCAAAACTTGCTAAGCAATATTCCCTTAAAGTGATTGAAGATTGTGCCCAGGCTCATGGCGCCATCTACAAAGGCCAAAAGGTTGGTAGCCTTGGTGATGCAGCTGGCTTCAGTTTTTACCCAGGCAAAAATCTTGGTGCATTAGGTGACGGTGGAGCCATCACTACTTCTGACCCAGTTCTCTCTGAAATACTGTTAGCACTCCGTAACTATGGTTCTAAAGTAAAATATGAAAACCTTTACCAGGGCGTAAATAGTCGTCTCGATGAGATACAAGCAGCTTTTTTGAATGTTAAACTTAAGTATCTTAATCATGAGATTGAGGAAAGGAGGAAAGTAGCTAACCGTTATCGTGACCAAATTGCTAATTCGATGATAACGTTGCCCGAAGTGCTTAATGAAGAAAATCATGTATGGCATTTGTTCGTTGTAAGATGTAAGGAACGAGATAAGTTTCAGCAATACTTAAGTGAAAATGGTATAAGCAGTTTGATACACTACCCATGCCCAGCACATAAGCAAAAGTGTTATTCAGACTTTTATGATATCAAACTCCCTGTAACAGAAAGCATTTCGGATGAAGTTTTGTCACTTCCAATATCACCAGTGATGACTGATAACGATATTGAGAAAATTGTATCTTGCATTAATAAATTTAGTTGCTGATTTAGAGCTGTGCGTCATGGAAAAAGTTAATTATTCTCAGTTGATTCCTGATCCGGATAGAAATGCAGCTGATATACATACTGTGGCTAATCAGATTAGGCTGAGAATGCTGCGCATTGTTGCCGATATCTGCTATAGGTATGATATTCAGTACTGGTTAGCTTTTGGAACGCTTCTTGGTGCTGTACGTCATCATGGATTTATTCCTTGGGATGATGATCTTGATATATGTATGCTCCGTGAAGATTATGAGGCATTTATTAAGGTTGCTAATGATGAACTTCCTGATGACTTGCTTTTTTTTAATGGGGCTCAATGTAGTTATTATCGAGAAGGCTTGTCGAGGGTGATTGATAAAAATAGTAGTAGTGTTAAGCAGTCACATCTTGAAAAGAATGATTCTGAGCCGACTGGGGTTTTTATTGATATATATTCATTGGATCGATATAGAAAGAAGATAGATAATTTTAAAAAAATAGGGCAGCTTATTCGGAATAGTATAGATCCATTAAAGCACAATAAAAAAAGAATCCTTAAAAAGAAAATATATCGATTTTTAAGGATTCCACAATGTTTTAAGAATAAATTAATAAAAATGCAAAGTGGTGATGGAAAGTTTTTGTATTATTCATTTACCTATATTTATCAATGTACTGATTATAATGATATCTTTCCATTGAAAACTATAGAGTTTGAAGGGTACTCTTTTTTTTCGCCATATAATTCAGATAAGGTTTTGACGGATTTGTATGGCGACTATATGCAGCTACCTCCTGAAGAAGAAAGAATAAATCTTCATTTTGAAGAAATAAATCTCCATGTTTCTTGCGTTTAATATTTATTTGTAACCTGGGTGGTTTTAATGAAGGCGGTTATATTAGCAGGGAAAGATCATGAAAGGCCTTGCTATCATTGACTTCGCGGGCAATTGACCGCCACTAACACTTTTTCTTTTTAGCCATGTTCTCATTCCCGGTATGGAAATGGGAACGCGCAAATGAATGCTTTCAGTTTGATTGAACAACTCTCCGTACTTCACGATCCTCGCCAGGGCTGGAAAGTGACACATACCATATCCGATATCCTGCTGCTGACAATCTGTGCAGTTATAGCCGGCGCAGAAGGCTGGGAAGATATCGCTGATTTCGGCGAAGATCGCCTTGATTGGTTGAGACAATATGGCGACTTTGAGCATGGCGCACCATCAGACGACACCATTGCCAGAGCTGTCAGTGTCGTGAATCCCAAGCAGTTTCAACAATGCTTTATCGACTGATGAAAGCCTGCCATCAAGCCACTGATGGAGATGTCATTGCGATAGATGGTAAAACCGTCCGAAGCTCCTACGACAAAAGTCGCAGGCGTGGCCCCATTCATATGGTGAGTGCATTTGCGGCAGCCAATGGTGTTGTACTCGGCCAGGTTAAGACAGTAGAAAAAAGTAATGAGATTACCGCCATCCCTGAACTGCTTGAACTGTTGGTAATAAAAGGGTGTCTGGTCACCATTGATGCCATGGGATGCCAGAGAGCCATTGCTAAAAAGATCGTGGATAAAGAGGCTGATTACCTTCTTGCGGTGAAATGAAATCAAGGCAAATTACATGAGGCCTTTTAAAACCACTTTACTGTGATGAAAGTTCAGAACTGGGTGGGTGACAGCTACCAGACCGTCGAGAAACAGCATGGCCGACATGAAACACGTTTCTATATTGTCAGTGAGCTGTTCGACGAGTTTGTGAATCTGTCGTTTGACTGGGCAGGCATGAAAACGCTCGGTGTAGCGCTTGCTATCCGGGAGGTAGAAGGTCGAGAGCTTGCCCTTGAAGATATCACCCTGCGGTATTACATCAGCTCAGCAGAACTGACGGCTGAAAAGCTGGCACAAGCTACCAGGGAGCACTGATTCATCGAGAATAAACTGCACTGGAAGCTTGATGTGGCGATGGGTGAAGATGATTGCAGGATTAGACGGGGAGATGCTGCCGAAATCCTGGCAGGCTTTCGGTATATTGAGCTTAACCTTACTTAACGATGTCAAAAGCTTTGGTGGTGGTTTGAAAAGGAAGCAGAAGAAGGCCTCACGAAGCATAACGTTTTTGGCTGAAGTCCTTGCTGGGCAAGGGGCTTCATGATCTTGCCGTGATCCCTGTATTTCTTTTTATCTTCAGGGACTATTAATACATTAAGTAAATAAGCACTACTTAATGAAACTATTGCTGTGAGGTTGACATGAAAACTGTTTACGTAGCTATGAGTGCAGATTTGATTCATACAGGTCATATCAATGTTATTGGTGAGGCTTCAAAATTAGGTAAAGTAATTGTTGGAGTTCTTACTGATCGAGCTATTGCGAGTTATAAAAGGTTACCGTACCTTACTTATGAACAACGCTCAGTAATTGTTGAAAATATAAAGGGCGTTCATAGCGTTATCGCTCAGGAAACTTTAGATTATTCAAAAAATTTAAAAATGATTAGACCTGATTATGTAGTACATGGGGATGATTGGAAAGAAGGAGTACAGGCTAAGACTAGGCAGAAAGTAATCGATACTATATCTGAATGGGGTGGGCAGTTAGTGGAAGTTGGGTATACACCTGGCATATCATCTACTCAGCTAAATGCATCAATTAAAGAAGTTGGCACAACCCCTGATATACGATTACGCCGTCTACGCCGATTGATTGATGCGAAACCAGTAGTTCGAATTTTAGAAGCTCATACGCCGCTATGTGGCTTAATAATAGAACATGCAAATGTTGAAAAATCCGGAGTTAAGGTTGAATTTGATGGTATGTGGTCAAGCAGCTTAACTGACTCGACCTCAAAAGGAAAACCTGATATAGAAGCAGTTGATTTAACAACTCGTCTTCAAAATATAAATGATACATTTGAAGTAACTACAAAGCCGATGATTTATGACGCTGATACTGGAGGTAAGCCCGAGCACTTTGCCCTTGCTGTTAAGAGTTTAGAGCGTGTTGGAGTGTCTGCAGTTATTATTGAAGACAAAATTGGACTCAAAAAAAATAGTCTATTTGGTAATGATGTAGCTCAGCAGCAAGACACAATCGAAGATTTTTGTCATAAGATTAGATTGGGAAAAGCAGCGCAAGTGACCGATGACTTCATGGTTATTGCTCGTATAGAAAGCTTGATTCTAGATGCAGGTATGGAAGATGCACTTCATCGTGCGGATGCTTATATCAAAGCAGGTGCAGATGGTATTATGATTCATAGTCGTCAGTCATCACCAGCAGAAGTGTTAGAATTTTGTGAAAAGTATAACAGTTTTGAAAACCGAGTGCCTCTCATAGCTGTTCCATCAAGTTATAACTCAATTACAGATACACAACTTGGGGAAGCTGGTGTAAATGTAGTTATATATGCTAACCATATGCTGCGCGCAGCTTACCCTGCTATGTCTAACGTAGCTCATTCGATCTTGGAGCATGGTCGATCTAAAGAATGCGAGCCCGATTGCTTATCAATTAAAGAAATACTTGAGCTTATTCCGGGGACTAAATAATGACTTCTCCAAAAGCATTTTATGAGTACTTGTCATCAGTTGGTATTAATTATTTTTCTGGTGTTCCAGATAGCCTACTAAAAACATTTTGTGCTTATATTTCTGATAATACACCTAACAAACGCCATGTAATTGCATCTAATGAAGGAGCCGCAGTTGGGCTTGCAATGGGCTATCATCTAGCAACTGGAGAGATACCCCTGGTATATATGCAGAACTCAGGGCTTGGTAATGCTATTAACCCGCTCATGTCATTAGTTGACAGAGATGTATACTCAATTCCTATGATATTGATGATTGGTTGGCGAGGTGAGCCGGGCGCAAAAGATGAACCTCAGCATATTAAACAGGGAAAAGTAACTCTTGATACACTTAACGCTATTGGAATTCCATTTAGTGTTATTTGTGGCGATGCTGAGGAAGATTTTACAGCTCTTGATAGGGCTGTAAAATATGCCAAAGAAAATAATTCGCCTTATGCCCTTGTAGTTAAAAAAAACAGTTTTGATAATTATAGGCAGAAAAGTGAAGCTGATTCAGTTTTTACGATGACACGTGAAGAAGCAATTGGAATTGTTGTTGATCAACTTGAGAATGATGATATTCTTGTGTCGACAACTGGCATGGCTTCGAGGGAATTGTTCGAATACCGTGAAGAAAAAGGCCAGACGCACGAAAAAGACTTCCTGACGGTTGGAGGTATGGGACATGCAGCTTCCATTGCAATGGGTATTGCATCTGAAAAACAGAACCGAAAGATTGTGTGTATTGATGGGGATGGTGCTTCTATTATGCATATGGGCACAATGGCTGTAGTAGCGCAGAGTGGGCTTGAAAATTTCAAGCATATTGTTATAAACAATGGCGCACATGATAGCGTTGGAGGTCAAAAAACCATAGGATTTAATATTGATTTTTGTAAAATTGCAGCAGGATGCGGATATAAGAATATACAATGTATAGATAGTGAGTTTGATCTTAGACAGTCAATATCTGACTTCCTTACTACTGAAGGGGTTTGTTTTTTAGAGATAAGAGTGAAAAAAGGGAATAGAGCTGATCTTGGTAGGCCTACCAGTACGCCGAAAGAAAATAAATTTGCCTTCATGGAATTTTTACAATAAGTGAGCTTATATATAGATTCTTGATATGAAATAGCTTATAAAATATAGTTGTTTTTGATTGCATTAATCCATTAGTGTTATGAATCAGTAGTGATATTTGCTCCTGATTCTTCAGTGAAACATCATTTAGAGCTAATTAAATCTCTCAGGGGCATATTTCCCGCCGCTTACGGCGGGGTGGTTGATTGTAATAACCTTTTAGTAGATATGGAAAAGCGGCAATTAGTATACAGTGGTAATGGTGAAATTCGCCAGCTAGAACATTTGTTGAAGATAAACTCTTCTAAGAATATCTTCCTGGTCACTGGTAAAGAGTCCTATATATCAAGTGGTGCAAAAAATGATATTGAAAGTGTGCTTAGTGGTTATCAAGTTAGTCGTTATACCGATTATTCGTCAAACCCAACTTTCGAAGAAGCCTTAGCTGGAGCAAAACTGTATCTGGACCGTAGTTGTGACTTCGTGGTTGCTATTGGTGGTGGAAGTGCTATAGATGTTGCTAAAGCTATCAATGTGCTGCAAGCTCATGAGGGGCAAGAGCTTGAGATAGCTACTGGGATAAAAAAAGTTAGCAATAAACTAGCACCATTGTGTGCAATTCCAACGACAGCAGGTACCGGTAGTGAGGCAACACATTTTGCTGTTATTTATATAAGTGGAGTAAAATACTCACTTACAAGCCAAGCAATATTACCAGACTATGTTGTCCTGGATGCAAGTTACACTAGTGGTTTATCATCATACATAACAGCCTGCACTGGCTTTGATGCTTTATCGCAAGCGATTGAGAGTTATTGGTCAAAGGGTTCAACAGAAGTAAGTCGAAAATATGCCGTAGAAGCAATAATGTTGCTAAAGGGTTATATTGAAGAAGCTGTAAATATTAAAAGTATAAAATCACGGCATGCTATGCTAAGAGGTGCTTATTTTTCAGGAAAAGCAATTAACATAAGCAAAACGACAGCGCCGCATGCGTTGTCGTATGCGATTACAAGTAAAATGGGGTTGCCGCATGGTCATGCAGTAGCATTAACATTAGGTAATTTTATTGTTATTAATTCTTGGTATGTTAATTTATCAAAATTACTTTCAATTATTGGTGTAGATAAGCCTGATGATGCAAGGATGTGGTGGTACGATTTGATGAGCAAGTGTGGTCTAATATTTGATTTGAAAGAACTAGGTATTGTTAATCAAGATTGCATTCTAGAGTTGGTTAAGCTAGTGAACTCTGAGCGACTAGATAATCACCCTTTCAAGATACATGAAGAGGATTTAATAAAATCATTTAAACTCTAAGAGTTGGATAATCAAGCCCTTAGGGTAGATGCAACTTGAGTCTTACCAACCCTCGCTCCCATGCTCCTGAGTGGGGACGAGATGGGTGGTAAGTTTTGCGTTACTACTCCCCTTAGCTGATACTATTCCAAATCTTCCTTCATTACGGATGAAAAGAGAGTTGCAGGGCAAGGGGCTTCATGATCTTGCCGTGCTGGACAGAGGTTGCCCTTCAAGAATTATTTGCAAATGGTAAAATACTATCAAAGCCAAAGATTATTAATGGACAATCTTGGGTTGAAATTGATAACTATGATGATTTAGCTCTTGCAGAAAAGACATTTTCTGCACTGGATATAAGCCAGATCGATACGTATTTTATCGATTTGGATGGTACAGTATATTTAGATGGTTTTGAAATTCCGGGCAGCGGAAGTGCAATAAATAGACTGCAGGCCGAAAAAAAATATATTTCTTGTCTAATAATTCTTCAAAGAGCAAATCTAACTATGTAGATTTGCTGAATTAAATTGGAGTCGAAATTCAGCCGGAAAATATAATACTCTCGACTGATGGTGCTTTGTCATTCTTGAGGGATGCTAAGGTTTTACTCTAGGTACAAAAGCATTGGATTATGAAGTTTCAAAATATGGGATTGAAATTACAGATCATGATCCCGAGTATGTATTGTTAGGTTATGATACTTAATTGGCATATGATAAATTGAAAAAAGCATGTGAGCTTATAAATGATGGTGTCGATTATATAGCTACACATTGCGATATTTTTTGCCCGACGCCAAAAGGCCCTGTACCTGACATAGGTTCGATGATAAAAATGATTGAAGCTACAACCGGCAAGTTACCGAAAAGAATATTTGGTAAGCCAAACGCTGAAATGATTGATTATATAATAAAGCATGAAAATATAGATGTCACAAAATCTGCCATTATTGGTGATAGATTACATACGGATATAAAAATTGGGGAAGCTACAGATATGAAAAAGATTCTAGTTTTATCCAGAGGAACAACTAGAGAAGGTTACGAATTTTGTGACATTAATGTAGACTATTTGCCTAAATAGTTTAGGAGGTATTTTGTAGTTTTAGCATTAAAATATGTATATTTAGTTAATGGTATCGTCTATTTAGGTTTCGCATATAAAAGTATTAAACGATGATGATGTTAGCCTTTGATTCATCAAATGAAATGCAGTGCGGTTCCTATTAGGTGAACAAGATTATTTTGTCCGTTCTGAGGACAGCTACAATCGTACTTGATGAAAATGAAATCTTTACCTTTAGTATCTGTTTTTGTGCCTTGCTACAACCATCAGGATTATGTGGCTGATGCAATCAACAGCATACTGAACCAGACCTATAAAAACATTGAACTCATTGTACTTGATGATGGTTCAACAGATAATAGTCCTGCCATATTATCTGACCTTTCTGAGAAGTATGGTTTTTATTTTGAACACCAGAAAAATATGGGGATTAATGGCACCTTGAATAAAGGTCTGTCATTAGCAAAGGGAAAATATATTTGCCCTTTTGCATCGGATGATGTGATGTTTCTTGATCGTATCGAGAAGCAAGTGACATTGCTTGAGCGACGCCCGGATGTCGCTGTCTGCGCCGGTAATATGATTGCGATTAATCAAAACGGTGAAATTTCATCGAGTCTGAAGATTAGACCAGCTCGCGAAGTAGATTTTGATGATCTGTTCTGGCGTAATATTCCTGGGCCTGCGGCACCTACTGCAATGATACGTTCAGCAGTGATAGAAGAGGTGGGTAATTACGATCCAGATATTCGTATTGAAGACCTTTATATGTGGCTCAAGATTACCTACGCAGGCCATAAGATATACATTCTAAATGACTTAATGGCCTATTATCGGAAGCACACTGGTAATTTCCACTCTAACTATCGTGCAATGCTTGAGAATGAGCTAAAAATTATTGATTCATACTCGACACATCCCAAGTATGAAGAAGTAAAAAAACGATTACTGTTAAGTACATTCGTCAAAACAGCAAACCGAGACAAGACTTTTGCTAGAGCATTATTGAGTCAACTTTCATTTTTTGATGCACCACTTAAAATCTCAAAAGGGATTGTAAGAATGATTGGCGGTTAAGGGGCTGGTTTTTACCTGGTAATAATCTGAAATTGATTGATGGCTTTGCATAATTTGATTACGATGTTCAATTAAATGTTATTCAACTCATTTTATTTTATCTTTCTGTTTTTGCCTGTTGTATTGGCCGGCTATTACACTATTCGCCGATTCAATACAGAGGCTGCCTTGTTGTTTCTTGTCGTGGCTTCACTTTGTTTTTATGGTTGGTGGAACCCAAGCTATGTGCTTCTCATTGCTCTGTCCTGTCTGGGTAACTTCTGGATCGGACAGTCTATAATAAGGAATCTCAAGCGTCCGTCTGCGAAGAATCTGCTTATCGCGGGCATTACTGCAAATCTGATCTTGCTCGGCTACTACAAATACGCTGATTTTTTTATCAGCACAGCAAATACGGTATTTGAAACGGACTTCAATCTGCAGAATATTATTATGCCACTGGCTATTTCCTTCTTCACCTTTCAGCAGATTGCGTACCTGGTTGATACTTACCGGGGGGAAACATCAGAATACCAGTTTAGTCACTATTGCCTCTTTGTAACGTTTTTTCCCCAGTTAATTGCTGGGCCGATTGTACACCACAAGGAGATGCTGCCTCAGTTTCAACGCGTTGACAAAGAAAAGACGATGGATTTTCTTGCTCAGGGACTGACGCTCTTTATTTTAGGTCTTTTTAAGAAAGTGGTTTTGGCTGATAGTATCGCCCTGTATGCGTCACCAGTATTCAATGCGGCGGATGCCGGTGTAAAGGTCACATTTTTTGAAGCCTGGGGGGGCGCATTATCGTATACATTACAGCTCTACTTTGACTTCTCCGGTTATTCTGACATGGCAATTGGCTTAGCTTTAATGTTTGGGGTAAAACTGCCGGTAAACTTCCTCTCGCCTTATAAATCCAGAAATATCACAGAGTTCTGGCGTCGCTGGCATATGACACTGTCACGTTTTCTGCGCGATTATCTCTATATCTCTCTGGGGGGAAATCGTAAGGGTGAAAAGCGTCGGTATGTGAACCTCTTTCTGACCATGCTGCTGGGTGGATTATGGCATGGGGCTGCGTGGACTTATGTTCTCTGGGGAGCTCTCCATGGCGTCTATCTCTGTATCAATCATGGTTGGAGGAAGTTGACAGCTGCTATCAAAATGCCCGCGATTCTTCGCATTATGACCACTCCTATGGCGTATGGATTAACTTTCCTTGCCGTCGTAATTGGCTGGGTATTTTTCCGTGCCGCCAGTTTCGATGGAGCCTTTACCATTCTGTCAGGTATGGCAGGTCTGAATGGATTCCTTCTGGACCCGGACGCCACTCGAGTAGCTTCAGTATTGATGTCATTCGGTGCAAATGTCGAAATGTCGGATTACGCCACACGGTATGTCGATAAGAGTACGTTGGAATGGATCATTGGGCTGCTGTTTATCGTCTGGTGTATGCCCAATAGCTCTGAAATCATGCAATACCGTATGATTGACTGGCGTTGCTATAGCGGACGATTCTGCTGGCAAATGAACAAACGCTGGGCAGTGGCCATTGCCTCACTCGGTATGCTTTCCATTATTAACCTGTTTCGTGTCAGCGAATTTCTCTATTTCCAGTTCTGAATATCAATGAGTGCAAAGAAGTATCTCTTAACAGCGGTATGTACGCTGTTGCTGTTTTTATTGGGGACGATCAGTATCAATCTGTTGGTTGATCCTTTAAATGTTTATCGCCTGGTAGATATAGAAGGGTTTAATCAATTCAAACCAAAGCTGGGAAGTTATAGTCGGCTTGCAAAACCATTACAGTTAGAGCGCGATCATTATCAGCGTGCTGCATTTGGCTCCTCCAGGACAGAAATCGGTATACCGGTTTATGGGACTGCTTGGGATCATGCCGGGGATAAAGGTATCAATGCAGCGGTCAGTGGGGCGGACATCGTAGCCGTTGATGCTTTATTCCGACACGCCTTGTTGAAAACTGATCTTCAGGATGCGGTTATCGGTGTTGATTTTTTCATGTTTAATGGAGAAGGGCAGGCATCGTATAGCTACCCTCAGGTGCTTGCCCAATCTAAGCATGATAGTGAACTGGCAAGAAAGCTGAAGGGTTATCAGTTAACCTTATTCAGTCCCGGTATAACAGAAGCAAGTATTTACACGCTGAGAAAGCAAAAACCATCGTATGACAAGTACCTTGATACAGGACAGATAAATAATGAGCGGGAAATCAACAAAGCTCTGGAAGATGGTTATGAACGCGTTTTTACCAAGTTTGAAGATGGTTTCATGCGTTCAACATGGACACCATGCAGTAATAACCTTTACAGCTATGAGACAGGAACAGGCAGTACGTTAACAATTTTCAAGAACCTTCTACAGGAAGCAAATAGAAATAATGTGAGTCTTTCATTATACATAGCACCACTTCATGTCCGCCTGTTGGTAGCAATGGAAGCCATGGGGTTATGGCCAGCCTATGAACAATGGAAGCGTGACCTGGTTGCCATTGTTGATGAGGTAAAAACAGAACATCCAAGTGCACAAATTAACTTGTGGGACTTCAGTGGTTATAACCAATACAGTAACGAAGCTCTACCTAAGGAGTCTGACCGTGCAATGGCATGGTATATCGACTCATCCCACTTTTCAGAGGCATTAGGTCAAAAAATGCTGGATACAATGTATGGGGGGGGCAAAGGTCAGATCAGTGGTTTTGGTTCGAGACTGTCGGTAGACAATGTCGATGATCATCTATCCAATGTTAGGTCTCAGTTCTTTAATTATATTCAGCGTAATCCTGATGTTCATCGTTTTTATAAGGATCGTGCCAGTTACTTTTTAAATGTCCGCAAGAAAAACGGGAAAGTTTGTGATGGTGAGCCGTCAGTACCTGATGTTGATGTTTATTCATTTAATCGTTTACATGCCCTTATTTTAACGCAATAACCTCTATTTTTTAAATTTATGAACGTAATACGCTCTATTACTAATTTACTTCGAGTGAACCGTATTAGCCTTTCCGGTACTGGTCATGTGTTAGATGTTCCGGACAGTGTTTGGCGAACGATGAAAAAATGCCGTATATCAATGACGGGTTCAAATAATCGCCTCGTGATTGGAGAGGGGGCGCGAATCTCTCATACCAATATACGATTAAAAGGTTCTAATCAGACGCTTATTATTGGCTCTCATGTCCATTATCGAAAGGGTAAAATTTATATCTGTAGTGGCTCAAATGGTGTGGTAACAATTGGTGATAAGACCACTGTTGAAGGCGCTTATCTCCTATGTGATGGGGAGTGCGAAATAAAAATCGGCGAAGATTGCATGTTTTCAACAGATATTATGATTCGTACAGGGGACAAACATCCAATATATGATTTGGGTAGTGGTCAATATATCAATATGTCTCAAACTGTTACGGTTGAAGATCGCGTATGGATTGCGCGAGATGTTATGGTTTTAAAAGGAAGTAAGATTAAAAAAGGTTCTATTGTTGGTGCTAAATCATTGGTGACCAAGGTGGATCATCAAGAAAATAGTGTGCTTGCAGGTGTTCCGGTGAAAGTTGTTAAGAACAATATACGTTGGGAACGGTGATAGGTAAAGTTCAATAAATACTATAACAGTTAAGATGTGATGAGTTTATGGAAAAAAAACTGATCAGTGTTTTAATGCCCGTCTACAATGCTGAGTTGTATCTTGTTGACTCAATTCGTTCTGTGCTTGATCAGGATTATAAGGAAATAGAATTTATAATTGTTGATGATGGATCAACAGATGGTAGTGCAGACGTTATTCAGAGTTTTGCAAAAGAAGATGAAAGAATAATTTTTCTTGAAAAAGAAAGTAGCGGGATAGTCGATGCATTAAGGCATGGGTTTAAACACATAGCAGGCGATTATGTTGCAAGAATGGATGCAGATGACATCTGTGTGAATTATAGGCTGACCACTCAAATGAGATTCATGGAGGAAAATAAACTCGATCTTTGTGGTAGTTCGATGAGACTGTTTGGAAATAGCTCAAGAATAAAAAAGTATCCTGAAACCCATGATGAACTGATCTCTAATCTTGGGTTTTATGGGAAATCAATTCCTCATCCAACGCTATTGGTGAAAACAGAAGTGCTTCAGCAACATTTTTACACTGAACAGTTCCCATATGCTGAAGATCTGGCACTATGGCTTGATATCGCATTTAACTCTAAATTTAGACTGGGTAACTGTCCAGATGTGCTTTTGAATTATCGAGTGCATGATAAACAAATTTCAAAAGAAAGAAAGGAAAAACAACTCGAGTCAACAAAAAAGGCGACTAATTATTTTCTGAAAAAGCTTTCCTTAGCATTTACGTATGAAGAGTTAAATGCTAATTATGTTTTATCAAAGTCACGAAAGAAAAGCACCTTTCAAGATCTTTTGTGCTATAGCGGTTTTGTGAGGAAGTTTGGTGCTTGTCTTGATGCCAATAATATAAGCCGAAAATTTTTAGATGAAAAATTTTATGATGTTTGCAAAAAAAATGCCTTTCATGGGCGCGAAGTAAAAAAACTGTTTTTTGGGAGTGTAAAAAAAACATCGGTCATGCAGAAAATTGGATTGTCTCTTCGGTCTACGTTGAAAGTTTAGGTTTAATAGAACTATTCACTAAATAATCATATCTGCATTAGGTACATGCAATGTGAAATCTTGCTACCTAAACAGTGGCAGTGTTTTCATAGTCTTGTCGCGGATAATATAGCGACATGATTACTGGGCATCAATATTGTACATCTCAAATTACTGATGAAATTATAACAGTGAGGGGAAGATCATTTCCTACCTTAAGCAGCCTTCCCTGTGATTTAACGCCTTTAAGGAACTCTTATGAAAGTTACCGTTTTTGGTCTTGGCTATGTTGGTCTGGTCCAGGCTGCTGTTCTGGCAGAGGTCGGCCATGATGTGATCTGTGTTGATGTAGACCAACAAAAAGTAGACAACCTGAAAAGCGGTATCATTCCCATCTATGAACCCGGATTGGAACCGCTGGTTAAGCTGAACTATGGGGCAGGTAGATTGCACTTTACTACCGACGCGGAAGAAGGTGTGGCACACGGTAAGCTTCAGTTTATTGCAGTAGGCACACCGCCGGATGAAGATGGTTCAGCTGATCTGAAATACGTATTATCGGTGGCAGAAACTATTGCAACGTATATGACAGTCGATAAGATTATTGTCAATAAATCAACCGTACCGGTGGGAACGGGCGATAAGGTTAAAGCCTGTGTTTCTGAAGTTTTACTTGCTCGTAATGCCCAACATACCTTTCATGTTTGTTCCAACCCGGAATTCCTTAAAGAAGGCGCAGCCATTAACGACTGCATGAAGCCTGACCGAATCATTGTTGGTACTGACAACGATCATGTTAAGGATGTGATGCATGAACTTTATGCACCTTTCAACCGTAATCACGATCGCATGATTTTCATGGATGTACGCAGTGCCGAACTGACCAAATACGCTGCCAATTGCATGTTGGCCACCAAGATCAGCTTTATGAATGAAATGTCTGGGCTGGCAGAAAAATTAGGTGCTGATATTGAAATGGTTCGCCAGGGCATTGGCTCAGACCCGCGGATTGGCTATCACTTCATTTATCCTGGTTGTGGTTACGGTGGTTCCTGTTTTCCAAAAGATGTTCAGGCACTGAAACACACGGCAGAAGAGATTGATTTTGAGCCGCTAGTATTAAGAGCGGTTGAGGAGCGTAATGCTCAACAGAAGCGGGTGTTGTTCAATAAAATCAGTGCTCATTTTCATGAGGATCTGGCGGGTAAAACCTTTGCAATCTGGGGGCTTTCCTTCAAACCCAATACCGATGATATGCGGGATGCACCCAGTCGGGTACTAATGGAGGCTCTCTGGCATGCCGGGGCCAATGTGCAGGCTTTTGATCCCGAAGCCATGGATGAAGCCCAGCGTATTTATGGTGTTAGGGATGATCTGGTGCTATGTGGTACTCGTCAGTCAGCCTTGAAAGGAGCAGATGCCTTGGTGATTTGTACGGAATGGAAAGCTTTCCGCGCACCAGACTTTGAACAGATGGAAGAACTGCTGAAAGAGAAGGTTATCTTCGACGGCCGTAATATGTACGAACCAGATAGCATGGCTAGAAAAGGCTTCACCTATTACTCCGTTGGTCGCGGCTGATTTTTTATCATAGAGCCTATTAGATTCATGACCCAGTGCCACTCGACAACAAGGTTAAGCGGGTATTCATGACCTGTGATCTCTGTTGTATTGAAGCAGGTAAAATTAACAGTCGCTGGAAGCTCGCTCTGTTGCTTTAACAGCAGCGGAAGGTGCTTCATTAATCACCAAGGAGAATAAGCATGAAGGTGCTTGTGACGGGCTCAGCCGGTTTTATCGGCTCCACACTGGTGCTACGTCTGTTGGAGCGTGGTGATACAGTCATTGGTATTGATAATCATAATGACTACTACGATCCAGCAATAAAGGAGGCTCGATTGGCACGCTTTGCTGATCACCTGAATTACACCCATTTGCGCATTGATATTGCTGATCGCGAAGCCGTGGATGACTGCTTCAAAACTCATCAGCCGCAGCGTGTAGTGAACCTCGCCGCACAGGCTGGAGTCCGCTATTCCATAGAAAATCCGCTGGCTTACATAGACAGCAACATTGTCGGGTTCGCTCACATTCTGGAAGGCTGTCGTCACAACGGGATTGAGCACCTGGTTTACGCCAGCAGTTCTAGTGTCTATGGCGCTAACACCGTTATGCCCTTTTCTATACATCAAAACATTGATCACCCACTCAGCCTTTATGCTGCCAGCAAAAAGTCCAATGAGTTGATGGCTCATACTTATAGTCATCTCTACAATCTGCCTACTACGGGTCTCCGCTTTTTCACTGTCTATGGTCCTTGGGGACGGCCTGATATGGCACTATTCAAGTTCACTAAGGCCATTTTTGCAGGCGAGTCCATTGATGTTTTCAACTACGGTAAACACCGCCGCGATTTCACTTATATTGACGACATTGTTGAAGGGGTGATTCGTGTGTTGGATCGTCCTGCGCCCACCAACCCTGACTGGAACAGCGCTCAGCCGGATCCGGGCACGAGCCTGGCTCCATGGCGTGTCTATAACATTGGGAATAATCAACCCGTAGAGCTGATGGACTACATTGGTGCGCTGGAAAAGGCGCTGGGCAAAAAAGCCAAAATGAATCTACTTCCACTGCAGCCCGGCGATGTACCAGACACTTACGCCGACGTTGATGATCTTGTAGAGCAGTTCGGCTACAAACCAACAACCTCGGTGGAAGAAGGTGTCGCGCAATTTATTAATTGGTATCGGGAATACTTTGGTTTTAATGCTTAGGGGCTAATGAGTAATTGTAGAATGTGAAATCACTGATCCCTGAAATCATGCAAGGAGAGGTTTTCAACAGCCTGATAAATCCTGAGCATGCTCACCAATTTTACTAAGCAAAAAACTTTCAAAATAAAATGCTACTTAATACCTTGCATCCAACCCTTAGCACCATAAAACTGGCTATCATCGGGCTCGGCTACGTTGGTTTGCCGCTCGCGGTTGAATTCGGTAAAAAGCGCAGCGTCATTGGTTTCGATATCAATCAGCGGCGAGTCGATGAATTGCAAGCGGGCAGGGATAGCACGCTGGAAACTACTGATGAAGAACTACGCGAAGCAAAATACTTAACTTATACAACGAATCTGGAAGATCTGAAAACGGCTAACTGTTTTATCGTTACCGTACCTACTCCCATCGACGAGCACAAGCGCCCCGACTTAAGTCCGCTAATCAAGGCCACCGAGGTCGTAGCAAAAGTGATCAAGCCTGGAGATATCGTTATCTATGAATCGACAGTCTATCCTGGATGTACTGAAGAAGACTGTGCCCCTATCCTTGAAAAGCTCTCTGGTCTGACATACGCCAATAGCTCCTGCCAGACATTTGATTCCCCATACTTCTATCTTGGGTATAGTCCTGAGAGGATTAATCCAGGCGATAAGGAACATCGAGTTACTAGTATCAAAAAAGTCACCTCCGGCTCCACCCCTGAGGTCGCTGATCTTGTTGATGCACTCTACAATGAAATCATCACTGTTGGCACTCACAAGGCTGAGAGTATCGCCGTGGCTGAGGCTGCAAAGGTCATTGAGAATACCCAGCGTGATCTCAATATCGCACTTATCAACGAACTTGCAATACTCTTCAACAAAATGGGTATTGATACTGAAGCTGTACTTAAAGCGGCCGGAAGTAAGTGGAACTTTCTACCCTTTCGTCCAGGCTTGGTTGGTGGTCACTGCATTGGCGTTGATCCGTACTATTTGACCCACAAGGCTCAGGCCATTGGTTATCATCCGGAAATTATCCTGGCAGGTCGGCGTCTGAACGACAGTATGGGAACTTATGTGGTATCGCAGCTGGTCAAGACCATGATGAAGCAGCGTATCCAAGTCGAAGGCGCGCGTATTCTTGTTATGGGACTCGCCTTTAAGGAAAACTGCCCTGATATACGTAATACGCGGGTAGTTGATATAGTAGCTGAACTCAAAGATTATAATTGCAATGTGGATATCTACGACCCGTGGGTGAGCACTGAGGAAGCTCAAGTGGAGTATGATATTACACCTATCACGTCCCTGCCCACTGTTTCAGAAGATGATGCAGATAAGTATGATGCCATCGTACTGGCGGTTGCTCATCAAGAGTTCAAGGATATAGGGTGTGTAGCCATACGTAGATTAGGCAAGTCTGTCCATGTTCTATATGATCTGAAGTATGTTCTTTCGTCAAATGAATCGGATATCAGACTGTGATACTAGATAAAGATGTTTCATTTTTCTGCTTATTTAGCCCCATTTAATAAGACGATGTTACATCATTGATGATAATAAAAATTATTTTTAATGTATTTCGATATACAACAAAAACAGGTTGCTTTTCTGATTGTTGATTACAGCTAATTTATGACGCCGAATTCCTTAGGCAAACAGTTTTTCGACAATATATCTGCTTCTGCTAGGTATATAACAGTTCCAGTCATCCATGTAGTAATAACACAAATATAAGATAATATATGTTCAAACAATTACTTGTGTGTGCGGGCATATTTTCTCGAAGGAATGTTCATGATTATTTTAAGTTATTCCAATGCATAGTATATGCTATCCTTGGCGCCTCTTTATGTCCCCCAAAAGACATTAGAGGCCTTCAACTGTTACATCCTCTAGGAATTCTAAATGTTGGATTAATATTAGATAGGGGAGAACGACAGATGATCTATGAAAACTGCTGAAAATACGGTTGGATTATATTTTAAAATAACAACTGGTGTCTGCATGATCAGAATCACAGCTGTCAACACTAGGGCTGAATGAATCATGAGTAGCGCTTATCAACATGAATGCGGTGTAATGACACCGGCTATAAAGAGAATTTTATTGCTGGGGGTCACTGGTCAAGTCGGATTCGAATTGAATCGAAGTCTGGCGCCGGTGGGGGAACTCATCACCCCGACCAGGTGTGAGTTAGACTTTACAAACTCAGATGCTTTGAAGTCGTACCTATCTAAGGTGCAACCTGATCTTATAGTTAACGCTGCGGCTTGGACGGCAGTGGATGCGGCTGAAGAGGCGCCTGAAGAAGCCTTTGCTATCAATGCAGAGTTGCCGTCGATACTGGCTGAATATGCAGCGGACAAAGGGATCTGGTTAGTGCATTACTCTACGGATTACGTCTATTCAGGTGTAGGAGAAATGCTCTGGAGGGAAACGGATGTACCTAAACCCCTCTCAGTCTATGGTCAGACGAAGCTTGAAGGTGATCTGGCTATTGAAGCTAGCAATGTGCGGCATCTTATATTCCGTACCAGCTGGGTATACAGCGCCCGTGGCAATAATTTTATGAACACTATGCTGGCTTTAGGTGCAGAGCGAGATACCATCAAGGTGATTGGGGATCAAATTGGTGCACCAACCCCGGCAAGGCTGATCGCAGAATTAACACTACTTGCTCTAAATAGAATTTACAGCGAACGCTCCATAGACTCTGGTATCTATCATCTTTCTCCGCGCGGCGAAACTAGTTGGTATGGATTTGCACGATCCATTTTTGAGTATGCAGGTCATCAAGGGCTCCGTTTAACAATACAGCCGGAACATGTCTTAAAGATAACAACTAAAGAATGGGCGACAACGGCAGTGCGTCCACTTAACTCACGTCTATCACTGGAGAAAATAGAGCGGGTACTGGGTATACGTTTGCCTCGCTGGGAATCCCAGCTTATTCTAACGTTAATGGAACGGTTATTGTGAAGTAATAACGCTATTACAGAGCATGGCGATGAAGCCTGGACAGTAACAGATCACGAAGGATATAACCCTATTATGTCTCGTAAGGGAATTATTTTGGCCGGAGGTTCTGGCACGCGCCTACAGCCAGCCACTCTATCGATCAGCAAGCAATTATTGCCAGTTTACGATAAGCCAATGATTTACTACCCGTTAAGTACTTTAATGCTGGCAGGTATCCGCGAGATACTCATAATTTCTACACCACAGGATACTCCCCACTTTAAGCAATTATTGGGTGACGGACAGCAATGGGGGATTAGTTTACAGTATGCTGTACAGCCATTTCCCGACGGTATTGCTCAAGCGTTTCTTATAGGCGAAGAATTTATTAATAATGACCCCATTGCACTGATATTGGGCGACAATATCTTTTATGGCCATGATTTTGTATCTCAACTGCAGGTGGCAGCAAGACAAAATCAGGGAGGAACTGTTTTTGCCTATCCAGTTCATGATCCTGAACGATACGGTGTTGTTGAGTTTGACGAGAAAGGGCAAGCGTTAAGTATTATAGAGAAACCACAGAAGCCGAAGTCTCGTTACGCCATTACCGGCCTCTATTTCTACGATAATCGCCTGGTTGACGTTGCCAAGTTACTTAAACCTTCCGATCGAGGTGAATTGGAAATCACCGATGTCAACAAGCATTATCTCGAGCAGGGAGAACTTAATGTTGAAATCATGGGGCGTGGCATGGCCTGGCTCGATACAGGTACCCACGACTCACTGCTGGAGGCTGCCACTTTTATTGAGACCATCGAGAAGCGCCAGGGGCTTAAAATCTCTTGTCCAGAAGAAATTGCCTATCGTACGGGGCTTATTTCCGCATTACAGCTGCAGCGTCTGGCCGAACCTCTGAAAAAAAGTATCTATGGCCAATACCTGTTAGGTCTGCTGAATAATAAGGTATTTTAATGCAAATTATTGAAACAGAACTACCCGGTGTACTCATCATAGAACCTAAGTTCTTCGGGGATCAGCGGGGCTTTTTCCAAGAATCTTTTCACGTAGAGCGCTATGCGCAAGCCGGTATAACCGCACCATTCGTTCAAGATAATCTCTCATTTTCAAGTGGAGGTGTTGTACGGGGGCTTCACTTTCAGAATCCAAATTCACAGGGAAAGCTGGTTTATGTCCTTGAGGGTGAGGTCTTTGATGTCGCAGTGGATATACGGCGAGGCTCACCCACGTATGGTCATTGGTTGGGATTTGTGCTTTCTGCAGATAATAAGCGGCAGTTGTGGGTGCCTCCAGGCTATGCCCACGGTTTTTGTGTGATCAGTGAAACCGCACTGTTTGCATATAAATGTACAGATTACTATAACCCTGACGCTGAAGTTTCTATTCGATGGAATGATCCTGATATTAAGATTGATTGGCCAATCACTAGTCCGACCCTCTCGGGTAAAGATGAGGAAGCCCCCACACTTGATGATATCGATATTCGACTTTTACCCCAATGGGAGAGCCCATAGTTAGTCCCAATACATTTATGGTCTTTTAGTTATGTGAAAAGGGCAATAATCGTTTTCATCATATCAATGCTAAAAAAGCAAGAAATCAAAAAGGTTGTTATCTTCAGTGTCGCTAAGTGCTAAAGAAGTTTCAGGCATTTCACGCCTGACGATTGCGGGGGCAATAGCTGCAGTCTTCCAATTATTGAGTGTTATATTAGTAACCCGAGGTGCTGGTGTTACCGGTTTTGGTGTATATGCTCTCGCAATCGCTTACGTATCAATCTTGGATAGGCTTTTGAATTTTCAATCCTGGCAGGCGCTTATTAGTTTTGGTGCGAGGTATTGGGAAAGAAGTGGATCATCTAGAGAACTAGCAGGACTCACAATAATATCTGTACTGATAGATCTAATCTCTGCAATTACGGCAACTGTATTTGCATTTTTATTGATTGATCTCACTGCCTCAGTTTTCAGCTTGCCAGATGAATTTGCTAATGCTGCTTCTATTGCGTCCTATGGCATATTGTTGAATCAGACGGGTGCTTCGACTGCATTACTTCGACTCAGTGAGTCGTATGACAAGCTAGCCTTTGGACGTGTGTTTTCTGCCATTGCAGGAACATTTTTTGCTGCAGGTGTTTTCCTGTTTGATGGAGGTGTGACAGATTATGTACTTGTTTATGTTTTGACGATTTTTATAAACTCTCTATTACTAATAATATTTTCTAAGTCGCTCTATTTGCGTTTTTTTTCATTTGGGTTTCCGTTATTAAGTGTTTCAAGGTTTTATCTACAGTCAGTTGAAATTCGAGAAATGATGCGTTTTCTTGTTTTGAGTAATGTTGAAGGTTCCATAAAAATACTCAGAGAGGTTGATGTTATTTTTGTTGGTAAAGTGCTTGGGGTAGATGCAGCAGGCTTATATCGTATAAGCAAGCGAATAGCAGAAATAACACATTTATTTATTGATCCATTTTATCAGGTAGTTTTACCTGCTATGTCAAAATGTATCTCAAACGAAGATCACAAAAAAATTGTAAGTCTTATGGTTGATGCGTCTGCGAAGTGCACATTAATAATATTGCTTATCATGTTTGGTTTCTTTGTTTTTGGAAAATACGCTGTTACTCTTAGCTTTGGAGAAGCATTTTCGGAAGCATATAAGCTTACATTGATAATGATGTTTGGCGCAGTGATCTGGGCGCTAGGTTCCCCGCTTGTTGCATTAAATCTGTCGATAAAGTGCCCAAAAAATAATTTGATCTCACACTTAATAGCGGCAATTGTTTTTCTAATTTGCATTGCTATATTCTCGAAAAGTTATGGTGTGTATGGTGCGGCAGTCTCTGTTCCGATTTTCTCAATAGTATGGATTCTTTCAATATCTTTTTTGAGCCTGAAAAGCTACAGGCAAGTTTGATAAAAATAGGATGAGATCATGGTCGATAAATATTTCTTACCTGATGAATATAAGAAAAATGATGAAATTACATCTGAATCTGATGTGTCGGTAAGGGAGAATTACTGGGACGAGAGTAGAATAAGATTGTCTGCAATCTATCAGTGGCATGTGTATCAGTATGCTGGTCAAATATCAAAAAAATATGCTGTTAAGAATGTTCTTGATGTTGGGTGTGGTGTTGGAACTAAGCTTTCTATGCTTAAGAGTAAGTATCCAAGTTTAGAATGTTCTGGCGTAGATCAGCCCCATGCTATTAAGGTGTGCACGAAGAAATTTCCAAACTGCAAATGGTTTGACGCTGATATTAGAGAGAAGAAAAGTATAGTCTCTGATGGGGCTGATTTAGTATTAAGTGTAGATGTAATAGAACATTTAAGTAATCCTGATACTCTTATTGATTTTGTTAGGGCTAATTGTACCAAAAAGACAAAAGTCATATTTTCAACACCTGATAGAGATAAATGTCATGGTGCAGAGTGCTTATACAGTCCTAATCCTGCACATGTAAGAGAGTGGAACTTTTCTGAGTTCAGGCAGTATATTGAATCGAAAGGAATTAAAGTTATTGAACATTTTCATGTGCCTGCGTATCGTCTGGCACTTGATAAGCCTATTCTAAAACAGGAGATTTTACGAATTCTTAAATTTAAACCCCGTAAAAATAATCAGATCATACTAGGTGAGTTTCAATAAATAATATGTTTTATTTTTAGGTCAATCCCCGACTGTATCGGGGATGATTTTTGATTTTAAATCGTGATACTAGTAAGTCAGAAATTCTAAAATGAGGATAGGATTTAATAATGCCATGTAGCAAGGCTATGACGATGTTTGTTACGATTTCAAATCGAATCTTGTTACTATTTATATGAAGTATCAGTATATGCTCTGCTGAGTGTTAAAATAGTCTAATTTGATATGTTCGATTGTTCATAATAGAGAGAAAGTCAAATAAAAAGCTAAATTTTGTGTAATTATATCATTTCCTTGTTAGTTTCATGATTATATTTAATGTGTTTGATTATGAAGTTGCGCCTTTCATAAGTTTTTATGGGTGGATTTGATATTTAAGAAATGTTTAGCTGATAACTGTTTTTTGATGTTCGTAGTAAATCATATAATTGAAATAAGAAGTTTGGAGAGTTGAGTGCTTTCAAATAAATCTGCTTACAGAGCGGAAATCGATGGACTTCGAGCATTTGCGGTTGTTTCTGTTGTCATATTTCATGCCTTCCCAAGTATACTGAAAGGTGGGTTTATTGGTGTAGATGTCTTTTTTGTGATAAGTGGCTTTCTTATTTCAAGTCATATTTATAGTAGCCTTGATCAGGGAGTATTTAGCTTTCGAGACTTTTTTGGAAGACGTATAAGAAGAATATTTCCTGCACTTGTTATTGTAATGGGGTGTGCGCTTGCCTTTGGTTGGATTTCTATGCTGGCTGACGAGTATAGACAGCTAGGAAAGCATGTGGCTGCTGGTGCAGCTTTCGTTGTCAACTTTATCTTTGTTGATGAGAGTGGTTATTTTGATAGTGAAGCTGAAGCTAAACCAATGCTGCACTTGTGGAGTCTCGCAGTTGAGGAGCAGTTTTACATTTTGTGGCCAATTGTTCTTTGGTTGGCATGGAAAAATAAAGCTAATAAATTGGTTTTTATTCTATTATTGTTAGTGTTGTCCTTTATTCTTAATCTGAAATTTGTTGAGTCTAAACCAATTGAAGCTTTCTTTTGGCCAGTAGGACGCTTGTGGGAGCTTATCACTGGTGCAATACTTGCGTACTTGATACATTATAAATCTGAAGCGCTTCAAAATATAAGGTCAAGTTTTAACGCGTATCTTTCAACGTTGATAGATAGAGTATCAAAAGATAATAGAAGTATTAATGTAGATGATTTACTGTCTTTAATTGGTATTTTAATACTAGCATTTGGCGTTATTTATATTGAGAAAGATTTTGAGTTTCCAGGCGGGTGGGCTCTTGTTCCAGTTCTGGGGTCAGCTTTAATTATTTTGGCTGGATCTGGAGCATGGATTAATCGTTATATCATGATGAACCCGCTTGTTGTACGTGTTGGATTAATTAGCTATCCGTTGTATCTATGGCACTGGCCCATTTTATCTTTTATTTATATTGCTAGAGGTGGTAGTCACAATGTTAATACCTCGATATTTGCAGTATTAGTATCGCTCATTCTTGCAAACTTTACATATCAGTTTGTTGAGAAGCCATTTCGCTTTGGTAGATTTAAAACTGCTAAAACTGTATTTCTTGTGATATCTCTCTGCATAGTAGGTTCTTTAGGATATCTCATCTACAAAGTTGATGGAAAAACTGTATGGAATGAAAAAGCTGATCATATAAATAAGGCAAGAAATGAATGGAGTTATCCAGATGGTCTTATAAAAGCAAAGATCGGTGATGCAGATGTTTTCAAAACTAGTGAAGCTTCTCCTAATATAATTTTTCTAGGTGATTCTCATATAGAGCAGTACAGTCCGAGAATAGTTGATTTATATATAAAGGGTGATATTCAGGAGGTTGCATTTATAACAGGAGGGGGGTGCCCACCAATTCCAAACGTTTATAGAAAAAGCTATGATCACTGTGACATGCTTCTCGAAACATTTCATGTTGTATTAACAAAAAATCAGATTGATACAGTGATCATCGGTGGAATGTTTTATAGTTATTTTTTTCCCAATGTTGAGGGGAAAAGAAATCAGTATTATATCACTGATTCAGAAAAAAGTTTTTCACTCTCAGAAACAATTGGTATAGAAAAAGCTAAAGAATCATTTTATACTTTTTTGAATGAGCTAAGTAAAAAATATAAAGTTGTAGTTTTGCTCGACTTGCCATTTAGTAAAGGTTTTTCCCCTGACTCAGTTCTGAATGAGTATAAAGGAAATAGGAGGATTCCCATATCAAGTGATTTAAGAGTCGCCGACTTCGAACAGGAGAGAGAGCAAATTGAGCTTGATAAAGAGATGACGTACAGGCTTTCAACTTTGGATATTGATGTGGTAAATCAATCAGAAAAAATATGTCCGAATGGTATTTGTTCAGCTATGAATTCTAATGACCAAATAAAATACAAGGATAGCAGTCATATGCGTCCTTGGTTTGTTATCAAAGAAATGAACCTTCTTGATGAATATCTTGCTAAAGATAGTCAAGAGAAGAAGATGTGATTGTTCAAATGTGTTAGTCAATTAAGTATGTTATTTATAGTATCTCTCTCAATATAAATATAATATGATTGATGAGCAACACTTTAAAGCGATTCGTAATGTTAGTACTAAGTGCTTGCAGTCCATGTTGCTGATCTTGAGAATAGTGAATCAGTTTAAATAATATCGCTTTTACATATCTCATTGAATATGTGTCAGAAAAAGCTAAATGCATTCATGTATTTGATATAATAAAATCTTAAGGAAATGGGTTTGCAGTGGGTGGCTGAATTAGATGTGCAATCATTTATTGATAAATAGAATCAGGGAAAGCGCATGAAACCCCGCGCTATCACTGGCCTCAGGCTCCATCGAGCTCGGCGGTTGGTAGTGGCGATCCGGCCAGATCCCGCTCCAGATAGTCGGTACTCATCATGGCGCACCTCGTTTTTCGTTGAATGCCACCTTCGAAGGTTTTTTCGTTCTTTAACAAGTTCAGGGCAATGTGTCTGAAGCCTGAGAGAATTTCGGCTGCATCTCCGCGACGTATCTGGCAGGCATCTTCACTCATGGAAACATCCAGAACATAGTGCAGGGTATTTTCAACCGCCCAGTGACTCCGAACACTGGTTGCGAGCTTTGCCGCTGTGAGCTCAGCAGAGCTGATATAGTAACGAATGCTGACATCCTCGATGTTTTGCGGTGACTCTCCTACCTGACGGAAAGCAACAACAGCACCCAGGGTTCGCAGGCCTTTCCAGTCAAACGAGAAGTTCAGAAACTCATCAAAAATATCACTCACTACATGGATGCGATGCTCTTTTCGGCCACGATTTTTCTCTATCGTTTCATAGGTATTCTCAAAGCCTCCGGTCAGAATTTTGCTCATAGGAAAATGCTGTTGAAACGCTTTGTGGAGCTTTGGATGGTTGCCTTTGACCGAGAGAAGATAGTCAGCCTCTTTGGCTACGATTTTTTCGGCAATATCACGCCGGCAGCCCATGGCATCAATAGTGACAAGGCATCCCTTAATGGAAAGGAGCTCCAACAGTTCCGGAATCGCGGTTATCTCGTTGCTCTTGCAGTCTGTTTTTGTCTGCGCCAGTACAACACTGTTAGCGGTGCAAAACGCACTCACCATATGGATGGGATCCAGCTCGTTTTTTTTGTCACCGGAGCCTCGGACTGCCTTCCCGTCAATGGCAACCACCGCACCCTCAGTTGCTTCATGACAGTTCTGCATCCACGCGGAAAAGTGCTTATGAAACTGCTTTGGATTGACCAGGCTGACAACACGCTCAATGGTGTCGTGTGATGGAATACCGAAGGTAAAATCACCCATTGTTTTCAGCCAGGTTTCACGGAGCTTTCCGAAATCTTCAATTTCTGCCCAGCCTCTGGCGCCGGCTATCATGGCACAGATTACAAGGAGGAAAATGTCAGTCAACTTATGTTCAACTTTCCACGGTTGGCGGAAGTCCTGAAGATTGGAAAAGTGCTCTATCAAACCAAATGCATTCATTTCAGGTGTGGCTCATTATTTGTCCAGGGACGTATAAAACCACAAATTGCTGATAGGGTTAATCTGTTTTCAGCAGATCGCGATCTGCCTTGAGCTCAGTCATAGCAAGGGGTTTCATGCATTTTCCCTGTAAATAGAATGAATTAACGTTTAGCCTAATTTTAGCAAAAGAGTATAATATGTGTGGATTATTTGGCGTCATCTCAGCCTTTCCATTGACCGAAAGCACATTATTAAAATGTGATTCTGCTAGAGATACACTTTTTCACAGGGGGCCTGATCAGGCGGGCAACTTTTGCACTGAAAATGTGTATATCGGGCACCGCCGATTATCCATACTTGATTTAAGTGAGTGTGGTCGTCAACCAATGGTTAGTGACGATGGAAATGTGGTCATCACTGTTAATGGCGAGATTTATAACTTTCGTGCACTGAGAAAAGAATTAGAAAGTATAGGCGCGAATTTTAAATCGAATTCAGATTCTGAAGTCGTCTTGCATGGTTATATTTGTTGGGGCTTAGAATTACTATTAAAAAAGCTTGAAGGAATGTATGCAGTTGTTGTGTTTGATAGATTAAGGCATAGTTTGTTCTTAGCAAGAGATCGAGTTGGTATAAAGCCTCTGTATTATGCACTAACCAATAATCACTTTGTGTGGGCCTCTGAGCTTAAAGCTATAAAAAAATATTTAGGTAGTGAACTTCAATTAGATGGTACGTCTCTTTGGGATGCTTTAATTTATCGATACATTCCATCCCCTAAATCATTATACAAAAATGTCTATAAGCTTGAGCCAGGGTCATGGTTAGAAGTTAATAGTTACGAACACGCTAGAATAAAAGTAAAACGCTATTGGAGTTTGGGTGATACACTTGAAAATAATAAAGGACATGATCTTGACTATGTTGCTGAGTTAAAGAGAGCCGTTAACGAACAGTTAGTAGCAGATGTACCAGTAGGTCTTCTACTCAGTGGAGGTATCGATTCTTCTGTAATATGCGCACTCTCAACTAATTCTCAAGATCTAGAATCGTATTGCGTAACATTTTCAGACGAACCTGATAATAGTGCTGTTTATGCTCGATCAGTTTCAGATAAATTTAATTTACCTTTTAATGAGGTTAATTTAGATAATCATAAAATGCAAAGAGCTGATGTCGCTCGAAAAATATTAAATCTACATGACGAACCATTTGGTGATTCTTCAAGTATACCGACTATGAATGTATGCCAATTCATTGCAAAGGATAGAAAAGTAGCATTGAGTGGCGATGGTGGAGATGAGCTCTTTGGCGGTTATATTTGGTATCAACTTATGCCAAAATTTTTAAAGCAGATGCTATCACTATCTCGTGTAGAACTACCAGATATTAATATTGGGGGGAAATACAGTCTTCGAAAAAACTGGAATCGCGCAGCTCGTACAAATGATCCAATTTTAGCATTATATAATGCGCGTTACTTTTCTCAAATTACTTATACATCCTATCAACATTGGCGATATATACTTGATATACCAAATGACTATGATGACATGTGGTTTTTTCGTCAGTATTGGCGTCCCGAGTTACCGTTAAGAACCGCACTGCAATATTTGGATTTTCATACTTTTTTACCAGAGGATTGCCTGACTAAGGTAGATAGGGCATCAATGGCTTGTAGTTTAGAGGTTAGAGTTCCTCTCCTAGATTCTAAAGTCATTTTGTCAGCTTTTTCAAAAGATGAAAAAATTATTTATTTAAATGGTGAAAGCAAAGGAGGATTCAAAGAAGGGTTTAAAGAATTGCTCCCGCCGCAGGTTCTTGCTAGAAAAAAACGCGGCTTCTCAATGCCAAACAAAAAGTCATTTTTTTCAAAGCTTTTCTCACCTGAAAAGTCTCTTCAAGAGCTTATGCTAGAAAAGCTAATTTGATTTCTGAAGGTTATTAAAATAATCAATGTTATGAAAAAACTGGTATACATTTCAAACTCACCAATACCTTCAAGATCAGCTAGTTCTGTACATGTCATGAAGATGTGTGCAGCAATAGCAAAACGGGGTGTTGAAGTTCAGCTGCTTACACCTAGAATGAGTACTGATACCTCTTTTGAGGGATCAATTCATGAATACTATGGCGTGGCTAATAATTTCAATATTACTTTCTTGCCTTGGCCAGGACGAATATTACCTGCATACATTTATGCGATGTATGTGGTAAAGGAGCTCAATAAACATAAAGCCGACTTTGTATACGGAAGATTTCCTCTAGGTGTTTTTGTTTCAACAATCCTGGGACTACCATCTAGCCTTGAGGTACATACAAGTGCCACTGATATGGGGTGGCCAACACGTTGTATACTAAAGCTTCTTTTTTCAATTAAAAACTTTAGTCGTTTAGTTGTAATCTCCAAATCTCTTGAAACATGGTATTTACATAACTATCCAGAATTGACCGATAGAACTATGGTATTGCATGATGGTGCAGACGAATCAAGCTTGCTTACTCCTACGAAAGTAATTGATGAATACGGTTTTAATGTTGGTTATGTGGGACATTTATATCCAGGAAAAGGTATGGAGTTGATAGTTCCACTCGCTAGATTAATGCCAGAACTAAATTTCGGTGTTGTCGGGGGAACGGAAGACTGGATTGAGTTCTGGAAAAAAAAGAGTTTACCTAAAAACTTGAAACTTTACGGATATGTACCGCCCAGCAAACTTCATGATTACTTTTCTGCATTTGATTGTTTTTTAGCACCCTATCAAACACAGGTATCCGTATATGGTGGCAAGGGAAATGTAGCAAGCTGGATGTCACCACTAAAACTATTTGAATATATGTCTTATGGTAAACCTGTAGTGTGTTCAGATTTGCCTGTATTACGTGAAATATTAGAAAATGAAAAAACGGCTTTACTTGTTCCTTCTAATGACGTAAAGGCGTGGAGCGGTGCTCTTCGTCGATTGATGGAGTCAAAAAAATTACGTTTGGATTTAGGTAATGCTGCAAAAATTCATTTTATGGGAACTTACACGTGGACGAAGCGTGCAGAGAAGTTAAAGGAACATTTAAAGTGGTAAGATGGTTGATTTATAGCACAACTCTTACCTTCCTGATATTTGCACCACGCTTGATTATTTTGGGGATGGAGATAGCAGTCTATCAGGTAACCTCCATTATTGGTCTTTCGTATGGCGCATATCTTTTATTGCGTCGGAGAAATTTCAGTAGACAATCTTCTCGTTTCATTGCTCTTTGGCTAGCTGCTTCAGCATACTCGTTAGTAATCACATTTTTTAGTGGCTATTATGATTTGGAAATGTTGAGGAATATGGTGTATGGGTTAGCACTCTATTGCTTTGCTTTACTTTTATGGGATTTTTATAGACGGCAGACCTACTTTTTTAGGGGTGATATGCTTGGCCTGATCTATACGGCTGGAGTGATACATGCCTTATTGATGGCGTTGCAATTTAACTTTGAAGAGATAAAAGAACTTGGCAGGATATTATTTGTGCATACTGAAACAGGTTTGTTATTTCTAGATACGAATACGAGGGCAACTGGTTTTACTTCAGGAGGTGGAAGTGCCTTATCCGCAATAAATGCAAGTATGATTGCCCTTGGATTTTATTGGAAGGAAATATGGCAACGATATAGATTGATCAGTGACTGTTTATTTTGGTGCGGGCAAGCATTATTAGTATATGCAATATTTATTTCTGGTAGGGCTGGATTATTTATTGGTTTGCTTGTGATTTCTGCTTATCTTCTTTTTCGTATGACTATCTATTGCTCAAAAGAAATTAAATATATAGTGTCCAAAAAAGATGTGTGGCTACCGCTTATGTTACTGCTGTTCTTTTTTCTCATTTTTGTTGGTGTAATCAACTTTGAGGAAAGTAAAAGGGTTTGGGTATTTGAACCTTTTTATTCTGCGCATACAACTGGTGAGTTTAAATCAAAGTCTACAGATATAATCCTAGACGATATGCTTTTCCTTCCAGAAAAAAGACAGAGTTTATTATTTGGTACTGGTAATGCCGGTCGGGCAAATGATGAAACGTATATAGCGTCAGATGTGGGCTATATACGATTAATATTCTATTGTGGTTTTCTGGGTCTAACCCTTTGGCTTATGCCATTTCTTTCACTCATTTTAGAATCAAGGGTGCCAAAAAAAATATCAAGCCTGGTACCGGTACTCTTGATAGTTCAAGCAGTGATGATGTCTAAGGAATTATTTTTCGTTCTTCCTCAGGGGTGGACGCTATTGTTTTTCCTAGTATGTGTTTCATTACGAGGTAATAAAAAATATGTTGCCTATTGACTGTGCATTTGCAGTCGCAAAAAAATACGCAGTTCAAGAGTTTAGAGGCACTGTAATTTACTCTGCGGCTATCGGTAATAGAGACTATTCACCTCCTTGTATGTATCCAAGCAATGTGGTGGACGATGTGCAGTTTGTGTTTTTCTCAGATAGCACATCGCAAAATGATAATTTTTGGCAGCACTTTTTGATAGATGAAAGTGATATTAAACCGGTTTATTTGGCAAAGGTATTTAAAGTATTTTCTCACGTACTCTTTCCAAACGCCAAGCTTACCGTTTGGCTTGATGCTAATCTAGTGCTTAAATCTGTAAGCAATGTCCTTCAATCAATACCGGTTAATAGTGATTTAGTTCTATTTAATCACCCAATTAGAAAGACTATTAAGGGCGAGGCGCTTGCTTGCGCTCGCTTGGCGAAGGGGGAGAAAAAAAAATTATATTCACAAGTAGCAAATTATCGTCGATTGGGCTACCCATTAGGATTTGGTTTGTTTGCAGGCGGATTTATAATAAGGCGTTCAAATAAGACTGTTGAGGCCACAATGCATGACTGGTGGGAAGAAATAAACAAATATACACCTCGAGATCAGATCAGTTTACCGTATGTTGTCTGGAAAAATGAAGTGAGATATACCCTAGTACGGGGAGATCTTCTGAAAAATGACTGTGTTGAATGGGCGCCACATGGTAATCCAGGCAAAAGAGAACCTTTCTTATGGCGTGTGATTTACAGCTTAAGTGGTCGAACTGTACTCATGATTGATCGTGTAATGGCAGTTTTTTCTAATATACAAAAAAGATAGGCTTTAATGATGGTTAGGTACAATCTAGCAGGTTTGATAGACGAAATAGAACGCCGCGATTATGTTAAATTAGAGCTAGGCTGTGGTTGGAGTAAAAAAGATAAAGATGCAATAGGGATTGATGTTGATGATTATCCAGACGTAAACTATTTAGGGGATGCAGTTGATACGCTACGTTTACTTGCTAATGATTCAATTGATAGGATAAGTTCTTACCATTTTTTGGAACATATAGATAATTTAGGTGAATTCTTTGTTGAAGCAAAACGAATCTTAAAGCCAAATGGGGTAATAGTTACAACTGTACCTCATCATTCTAATCCTTTTTTTTATTCAGACCCAACGCATAAGCAATTCTTTGGGTTGTATACATTCAGTTATTTTGCGAGCTACGCTGGTTTCTCTCGAATGACTCCAAATTATAGTCAAATACCTGGTTTGGAAATAACAGATATTGAACTAGTTTTTAAATCCTATCGTCCTTACTACTTGCGACATGCTTTTAAAAAACTTATCGGCCTCATATTCAATTTTTGTAATTATACAAAAGAATTGTATGAAGAGAGCTTTAGCGCATTATTTCCATGTTATGAAATCCGTTGTGAGATAGTAAAAAAAGTTCAGTTGGAATATGGCGTAAACAATAAAGATTCTTGAGAGTTTATGTATGAATCTCAATATTGGAACAGCAACTAAATTTCTTCGTTGCCCACAATGCCGATTAGGTGAACTTGCGACAAACGGTGAATTAGTCTGCACACATTGCGGAGAGCAGTTTCCTATCATCAATGGACGACCCTTTTTACTACGTAAAGACAACCCATTGTTTCGGATTGACGATTATATGGTTGATAATCAACCCGAAAAAAATAGTAAGTTATATAAAATTGGCCAAAGGTTCATACCTGAATTGTCAGTTAATCTCGCTAGTGATCGGCTTCTTCCAAAGTTGAAAAATCGGCTTAGCAAATTGGATAAGCCTTTGGTGTTGGTCGTGGGAGGCGGAAGTCAAAAAGCATGGCTAAATGAGAGGCTTGCAGGATGCGGTGCCGAAATTGTCTATTCGGATATCGATGTTTACGCAGATATTGATGTGTTCTGTGATGCTCATGAATTACCCTTTTTTGATTCCTGCTTCGATGCAGTAATAACTACGGCAGTTTTGGAGCATGTTCTTTACCCGGAACATGTGGCGTCTGAAATAACCCGTGTCTTGAAGTTAGATGCCTTGCTCTATTCGGAATTGCCATTTATGCAACAAGTCCATGAGGGGGCTTACGATTTTACTCGCTACACTCTGGGTGGGCATCGTCGACTTTTTAATCAATTTTCTGAAATTGAAGCAGGTATGGTAGCAGGACCAGGAACTGCATTAGCTTGGTCAATTGAAAATTTTGCTTTAGCGTTCTTCAGTGGTAACAAAACTAGGCAGTTAGTGAAAATTTTCATGCGTATTGGATTTTCATGGTTTAAGTACTTTGATTTTATACTCAAGAATAGACCAGCTGCGATGGATGGCGCATCTTGTTCATTTTTCTTTGGACAGAAGATTGATGGCCAAATCACCGAAAGCGATATTGTGGCGCGATATACTGGTGCAAAACACTTAACTCATACCTGAGATTGTTTTCTGACGTTAATAATAACATTGCAGGTACAAAAGGTTTGAATATTGCTTTATGAAAGTTCTTTTATTGTCTCGTTATGGATCACTAGGGGCAAGCTCCCGTGTTCGATTTTTTCAGTATCTGCCTTACTTTCGTTTACATGATATAAATGTGACTATCGTACCATTGTTTTCAGATAATTATTTACAGGCTTTATACCGAGGTAAATCACGATGGCGTGAAGTTGTGGTCGGTTACTGTAGACGAATTTTTGCGTTGTTTAGAGTACGCCGATTTGATGTTGTGATTGTTGAGAAAGAATTATTTCCTTTTTTCCCTGCTTCAGTTGAGAGGATTTTGAAAGCGATTGGCGTGTCGTATATTGCTGATTATGATGATGCGCTGTTCCATCGTTATGATTGTCATTCCAGTGATATTGTACGACGTGTCTTAGGAAAGAAAATCGATGCGGTTATGAGCCATTCAACAATGGTTGTTGCAGGGAATGAATATTTAGCCGAACGAGCCAGGCAAGCCGGAGCGTTGCATGTTGAGGTAATACCGACGGTTGTAGATACTGACCGTTATCTTCCCAGAAAGGGTATACTCAATAATATACCAGTTGTCGGCTGGATAGGAACGCCTGAAACTAGTCGGTATCTAAAGCCTCTTCTGCCGGTGTTTACAGCATTAAAGAAAGTGAAACAAGTGCGCTTTGTTGCTGTTGGTGCGCGAAGTGAAGATTTTAAGGGTACCCCGGTAGAAGTCTGGACATGGTCGGAAGAGACAGAGATTACTTCCATTCAGGAGTTTGATATTGGCATCATGCCACTTATTGATTCTCCTTGGGAACGAGGAAAGTGTGGTTATAAACTCATTCAATATATGGCCTGTGGTTTACCAATTGTTGCCTCACCGGTCGGTGTCAATCGCGAAATTGTTATCCAGGAAGAAAATGGATTACTTGCTGACACACCGGATGAGTGGATGCAAGCTCTCGAACATCTGCTTCAGTCTGACGTATCTTATAGGCAATCTATGGGTATAGCTGGTAGAAATCGTGCTGTGGAGAAGTATTCGCTCAAAACTCATGCCCCTAGATTTTTTAAGGCGGTAAAGGACGGGACTCATTGATGTGCGGTATTGCTGGTTTTATTGGATATCAATACCTGGAAGGGGCAGATAGTCAGTCCATTGCGCTAGGTATGGGCAAGGCTATTCATCACAGAGGACCGGATGACTCTGATGTGTGGCATGACGATCATGCTCAAGTTGCACTGGTCCATCAGCGTTTGTCTATTCTGGATCTATCACCAGCCGGCCGCCAGCCTATGGTATCGCCTTCTGGTCGTTTTGTGATCGTTTTCAATGGCGAGATCTACAACCATCTTGAACTTAGGCAGGAGCTAGAGCATCACGCTGTTACAACTAAACTTATCTGGCGAGGGCATTCGGATACGGAAACTCTTTTGTTAGGAATTGATGTCTGGGGACTGGAAAAAACTTTGAAGCGAACAGTGGGCATGTTTGCCTTGGCTCTCTGGGATAGGAAAGAAAAAGCGCTCTATCTGGCGCGTGATCGTATGGGTGAAAAACCACTCTACTACGGTTGGCAGCGGGGAGTTTTTTTATTTGGGTCCGAACTTAAGGCTCTCAAGGCGCATCCAGCTTTTGAGGGGGAAATTGATCGTGGCGCTATCGCTCTGCAGATGCGTCACAATTATGTTCCTGCCCCCTACTCAATCTATCGTGGCATACACAAACTGCTGCCTGGGCATTGTAAGAAGATTAATACTTCTGGAGGACTTGAGCAGAGTGAAGCGTGGCCTTTTTGGTCCTTCTTGAAGGCTGTTGAGCGCGGCCGTTCTGTCCCGTTTGGCGGTACGCCCCGTGAAGCTATAGATGCATTGGATGATCTACTTTGCTCATCTGTCAGACAGCAGATGGAGGCTGATGTACCTCTAGGGGCCTTCCTCTCTGGAGGAATTGACTCGTCTACTATTGTTGCTTTGATGCAATCACAGTCGTCCAAACCAGTAAGAACTTTCACCATTGGCTTTAATGAGGCGGGCTATAACGAGGCTGAGCACGCTAGAGGGGTGGCAAAATTTTTGGGAACAGATCATACCCAGTTGTATGTGACACCGGAGCAGGCGTTGGATGTAATACCTCGGCTTCCCACCCTCTATGATGAGCCATTTTCTGATTCCTCACAAATTCCGACTTTCCTTGTCTCTGAAATGGCAAGCCAACATGTAACTGTATCACTCTCGGGGGATGCCGGAGATGAATTATTTGGCGGATATAACCGCTATGTTATGACTCAGCGCTGGTGGGCGTCCATTTGTAGGTTACCTTCTCCGCTTCGGCATTTTATTGGACGAAGCCTTAGTGTTCTTACTCCAGATGTTTGGGATCTGTTTGGTAAGAATATTGCCAAACTATCCGAACATAAAGAACGCTGGCTTAATCTCGGAAATCTCGTTTCTAAGCTTGCTGATGTTTTTGAGGCTAACAATGGCTTTGATCTTTATCTGAATTTTGTTACACATTGGCCTGATCCAGCATCTATCGTGATTAATGGAGTTGAGCCTCCAACTCAGATTACACCGCCAGAATTGCACTTCAATAACACTATAGAGCAGATGATGGTTTTTGACTCAATCAGCTTTCTACCAGATGACATATTATGTAAAGTCGATCGTGCCGCAATGGGTGTTTCTCTGGAGAGTCGTGTACCGATGCTGGATCATCGAATAGTGGAATTTGCATGGCAGCTACCATTGGAGATGAAGATCCGTGGAGGTCAGGGTAAATGGATATTGCGTCAGGTTCTTAATAAGTATGTGCCCCGAGAACTCGTCGAACGTCCCAAAATGGGATTCTCTTTGCCCATCGATAGTTGGCTGCGCGGTCCTCTTCGTGATTGGGCGGAAAGTCTTCTGGATGAAACCCGCCTTCGACAGGAGGGTTACTTTGATCCTTCACCTATTCGGCAGAAATGGGTAGAGCATTTATCTGGCCGGAAAAATTGGCAGCATTGTCTTTGGGATGTGCTGATGTTTCAGGCGTGGCTAGAAGGCGAACGCTGAAAATATGTCGTCATCAGACAACTCTTACCGTTAAAAATGAAACAGAACAACGTGAAGTTACTTTTTATTGTCAATTCTCCAGAATTTTTTCTGTCTCATCGTTTACCGTTAGCAATTGCTGCGCGTGAAGCGGGATATAATGTTCAGATTGCTACGGGGGCAGGAGGGGCTGCCTGCGAACAAATAAAAAAGCTGGGATTTGTCCATTATTGCCTGCCTTTATCCCGCTCAGGTACCAATCCTTGTAAGGAATTGCATTGCCTTTGGCTACTTTTGCGGCTGATGCGTCGGATCAAACCTGACCTACTTCATCTGGTGACTATTAAGCCTGTGTTGTATGGTGGTTTGATAGCGCGCTTGGTAGGTGTACAAGCTGTGCTGGTGGCTATTTCCGGCCTAGGCTCTGTCTTTGTAGCGCGCAATGGAGCGATTTCGTGGTTGCGCCGTGCTGTCTTGCTGCTGTATCGCTTAGCGCTAGGACATCCTAATCTGAAGGCAATTTTCCAAAACCCCGATGATAAAGCTTTGTTAACAGAATTTGGTGTTATTCAGGATGATCAGGCCGTGCTGATACGAGGCTCAGGGGTAGACTTGGCAGAATATCCGATGAGACCAGAGCCTGATGATATCCCGGTTGTAACACTTGCTTCTCGATTATTAAAGGAAAAAGGCGTACTAGAGTTTGTTGAGGCAGCTCGCACATTAAAAAAACGCGGAATACTATCGCGTTTCTGGCTAGTAGGGGCTCCGGATCATGGTAATCCATCCTCTGTCAGTGACAAGGATATTGAAGTCTGGCGAGATTCAGATTTAATTGAGGCTATGGGATACCGAACCGATATCAGTAACGTATTTGCCAAGTCAAATCTGGTAGTGCTTCCTTCCTATTACGGTGAAGGTCTGCCCAAGGTACTAATTGAAGCCGCAGCCGTTGGGCGAGCAATTATTACTACGGATCAGCCAGGCTGCCGGGATGCGATTGAGCCGAACGTGACGGGAGTATTGGTGCCGGTCAGAAACGCTGTAGCGCTAGCGGATGCAATTGAGCGATTGCTTGCCAATCCGAAGTTGCGTCAATCCATGGGGAATGCGGGCCGCAAGTTGGCTGAGCGAGAGTTTGGCATAGAGAAAGTGGTTAAGGCACATCTACAAATCTACCAAGAGTTGATAGGATCATACGAGTCTCGGTAGCGGTTGGTCGTTTTGTCTAAGAACACAGAGACGATACTCGGTTATGTCATTAAGTAAGGTAAATAAGATAGAAAATGATGCGATCAAAAGGTGCTTGATCACTGGCGCCAGTGGGTTTGTAGGCTCTGCTTTATTGCATTCTTTAGATGATAGGAATTTTATTGCGGTACCCGTGTATCGGCAGCCATACAGCAATGCTGTCTGTGTTGCAGATATCAACAAAGATACAGACTGGTCTTCTTCATTAGAAAGTATTGATGTCATTATTCATAGTGCCGCCCGTGTGCATATTATGGCTGACAAACATCATGACTCCCTGACTGAATTTCGAAAAGTTAACGTTGATGGAACACTTAACCTTGCTAGACAAGCAGCAAAAAAAGGAGTGAAGCGCTTTATTTTTGTCAGTTCTATCAAAGTTAACGGAGAGTCTACCTTTAAGGAGAATGTATTTACTGAGGATCTTCAAGAAGCGCCTGAGGATCCATACGCCATCTCCAAATATGAAGCAGAATCGGGTTTACGAGAAATTTCTGATAAAACAGATATGGAGGTTGTCATTATTCGGCCGCCACTGGTTTATGGTCCTGGTGTTAAGGCAAATTTCCATACGCTATTAAGGTTGGCTTCCACTGGTCTACCCTTGCCATTTGGGGCGGTTAACAACAAGCGCAGTATGGTATTTGTTGGGAATCTTGTGGATTTTATCGTCAATTGTATAGATCATCCCGCAGCGGCCAATCAAACGTTTCTGGTGTCAGACACTGAGGACCTGTCGTTGGCTGAGTTGCTTACTCATTTGCGTCGTGCTTTTGGTCTGCCTGCACGGTTACTACCCGTTCCAGTTACGCTGTTCAAAATATTAGGGTTTTTAAGCGGTAAACAAGCAATCGTCGAGCGAGTCGTGGGAGATTTGCAAATTGACCCCCGTAAAGCTCAGGATTTACTGGATTGGCGCCCTCCCTTTTCAATAGAGAAGGGGATTAAGATCACAGCTGATGCTTTCAAAAAGGATAAGGGTTGAACATGCTGCGCTTGTTTGATGTTCTATTATCTCTGGTGGGGCTTGTACTTGGCTTGCCGGTGTTTTTAATCATTTATGTGTTGGGATTGTTGGATACCGGTTCGCCATTGTTTATGCAACAGCGTGTTGGGCGTAACTTGAAACCATTTACCTTGGTTAAGTTCCGTACAATGAAGATCGACACTGCTTCTGTTGCAAGTCACCTCGCTTCTGTTTCTTCGATCACAATGTTAGGTCGTTTTTTGCGCAAAACAAAACTGGATGAACTGCCTCAGTTGTGGAATGTTCTATTGGGAGATATGAGTTTGGTGGGACCAAGGCCCAACCTTTTCAATCAAGAGGAGCTCATTCAAGCCCGGAGCCATCTTGGGGCATACGATGTGCGTCCTGGAATCACGGGATTGGCCCAAGTTTCTGCTATTGATATGTCAACACCGCAATTACTGGCCAGAACGGATGCTGAGATGATAAGAACGTTGTCTGTCTCTAACTATTTTTGTTACATTTTGAAGACGGTGACAGGAAAGGGGCAGGGTGATAGGGTGGTCGTGTCTTTAAATAAACAGAGACAGGCTTCTGATCTGGTCTTAACAAAAATTAACCAGCATGAAAAAATAGATAATAGTTTAAAAAGTAAAAATTAGTTGATGTGCATACTCTTGCTTATTTAAAACCTTTATTTTTGCACATCATACCCTGATAAAATATTCAAGAAATTGATGGGGGTATTCCTCATGCGGCAGTTACTGCTTTCACTCCCTCGGTCTAGAAAAAGGCTTGTGGGCCTTTTGTTTGATACTGGAGTGATCGTCTTATGCCTGTGGTTATCTTTTTATATTCGGTTGGATATCACTGATTCAATAAGTCGTTATTATACAACCTATATCATTGGAATATTTGTTACATTACCATTTCTTATACGGCTAGGGTTATATCGGGCTGTGCTGCGATACATGGGGTCAGATTCCCTTATAGCGATTGTCAAGGCCTGCTCTTACTCTGCGCTATGTATTATGCTGGCGGGATTTTTGTTCGGTCAGGGGCATATACCGCGCTCGATACCATTTATCTATTGGCTGCTATTGCTGCCAGTAATGGCTCTATCCCGTTACTTGATGCGCTCATGGTTATTAGGGCATAACTTTGCTGATATTTTTCCTGAGTTTTTTCCTGGAAAACAGGGACACTCTCCTCATGGAATTCCAGTTGCCATCTATGGTGCAGGGGCGGCTGGAGTGCAGTTAATGTCAGCCCTGGATAGGGGGTTAGAATATCAGCCTGTCGCGTTTCTTGATGACAAAAAAGATCATTCTGGCCGGTCTATCCAAGGCAGAAAAATTTACCGCCCTAAACATTTTTTGCAAATGGTGAAGGAGTCTGGTGCTCAAGAAATATTGTTAGCTATTCCTTCTGCCAGCAGGGCAAGGCGGCGGGAGATTGTTCAGAGCTTGGAGCAGTATGCATTGCCGATTCGCACGGTGCCAGCTATGGCAGACCTTGCCAGTGGCCGTATGAAAATGCAGGAGATCCAGTATGTTGATATTGGTGATGTGCTCGGTAGGGAAGAGGTTGCACCAAGAGTTGATCTGCTAGAAAAATGTATCATGGGTAAGGTGGTTATGGTCACCGGTGCTGGAGGTTCTATTGGCTCAGAGCTTTGCAGGCAGATTTTACAGCAAAGGCCATTATGCTTGATTCTCTATGAACACTCTGAATTTAATCTGTACACGATAGAACAGGAACTGATAAAAATTCAGAATAAGCTGAACCAGACACGTAACACAAAGCTAGTGGCTGTTCTTGGTTCAGTTAACAATCCGTCACGGTTAATTGATACCATGCGACGGTTTGGTGTTGAAACGGTGTATCATGCTGCAGCTTATAAGCATGTGCCACTTGTAGAGCATAATATTGAAGAAGGGTTGCGGAACAACACCTTGGGGACGTTGTATAGTGCGCAGGCGGCAATTCTGACCCAGGTCGAACGTTTTGTTCTCATTTCTACAGATAAAGCGGTTCGGCCGACCAATGTTATGGGGGCATCAAAACGGCTTGCCGAAATGGTGTTGCAGGCGTTTGCACATGAAAAAGCGGTTCCATTCTATCATGCGGAACGCTTTGGTCTCGAAAATGGAAAGAATATTCCCGTTTCAACATGCTTTAGCATGGTGAGATTCGGGAATGTGCTAGGTTCCAGTGGGTCTGTTATTCCGCTATTTCGTGAACAAATAAGAACGGGGGGACCGGTCACTGTCACTCACCCTGATATTAATCGTTTCTTTATGACGATACCGGAAGCTGCGCTTTTGGTTATACAGGCAGGCGCCATGGCTAAAGGCGGTGATGTGTTTGTGCTGGATATGGGGCAACCGGTAAAGATTGTTAATCTTGCCAAGCGTCTGATTAATCTGTCTGGTTTGACTGTAAGGGATGATCATAACCCTGACGGTGATATTGAAATTGTCTTTTCAGGTCTCAGACCTGGGGAGAAACTCTACGAAGAGTTGCTGATCGGAAATAATGTGACGGGAACCAGCCATCCGAAAATCAGTATGGCTATTGAGAACAGGGAAGAGTGGTTAATCTTGAATGATTGGCTCGAGAAGATTTTTCAAATGGCTAATGAACGTGATTTTTCGGCACTCAGGGATCAGTTATGCAGTTATGTGAATGGTTTCTCTCCCTCGTCTGAGATAGTTGACTGGATGGTAACAAGTAGTGGCGGTCAGGGAAGGTTCTCGAAAGTCCTTGATATTACTGATATGAACGCGGGTTAAACTCACACTTGGCCAGTAGAGTTTGGACTTTTTAGGGGGGGGGGATCTTCCCCCGATAAAATGGACACTTGCCTACAGCTAAACTGTGGTCTCGTATTCTACCGGTGATTGATAATTAAGGCTCGAGTGCAGTCGAAGTCGGGAACCTCACAAACCCGAAGACGCCTACATAACCAGACAATGCCAAAGCGTTGACCATGAACGTTTATGAACGAGAACCTTTCCGCCGTTGTTCCGCAAGAAATCGTTGCTACTTTTTTAGGAAATCGTTCTCCATACGGAGTGCCTCATTTTACCGTTCAAGTTGTTTCAGACGATCAGGTTCAGGTGGCTGCTCAGGTCGTTCAATGGCTTTGAGATCAGCCGGTATCTTACGCTTATCTGCCACAAGCTTGCCCTCGAAGTATTCCTTGCGCTAACGGGACAACATAAAGGGATGGATGTCCAGCGATTGTGCAACATCCTTTATTAGCCTGTCTGGTTTGCAGGACATCAGTACAGCACCCACTTTGAATTAATTGCTGTACTGACGTGTTTTCTTACCTGTCTTATAGGCGGGCATAGCAGCCTCCGATCTAGTGGTTTTGATGTCCACTAAAACGGGGGAAGTTCAGAGCCGGTCCAAAAGGGTTGTTTTCTCTCTATCTCATGAAAGTTAGATTCGTCGCCTGATGATAAATAGCCATTCAGGCGACATTCCCGTTATACCGAGGCGGTCTTTAAGGGTATTCTTTTAATGGCTGTGCAAAGAGCTATAGGAAAGAAAAACAGCAGCCACTGCAAGTCAGGCCGAACCAGGAAGCTGTAAGTATCGGTCAGCATTCCGATTTGGCTAAAAACCAAGAGACAAGCCGCAATAACCATAAGCAGCTTTTTTCTGTGTCTAAATGCAGTGATCAGACACCATGCACTGATCACTGTATATAATAACGTGGCAGGTATGCCCCAGTTGTAGGCTAGGTTTAGCTGTATATTATGGGGATGTCTCATTCTATCCCAGTGCACAACAGGTCCCACAAATTCAGCATAAGCGCCGTGCCCTATCAATGGCTTTTCACTGATATATTCAATAGCAACACGCCAGATCGCAAACCGACTATTAAATCCATCGGCCAGCACTTCGTTGGTTAGCTTCGCCACATCGTTGTGGAAAAAAGTCAGGAACAGGGTGCATCCTATTCCAAGGATAACGATCAAATGACGCTTCCAGATGTGTTGGCAAAGTAAAAGTGCAATGCCGACCATGGCCAAGAAGGCTATCAATGGTCCCCGTGAGCCGGAAAGAAGAATAAAGGCTCCGATGATGCCAATTGCCAGAAGTATAGGCACATGACGCTGCCAGTTAAACGGTCGCGATGCCAAGTAACCGCAAAGGATAGATGCAAAGGTACCATAATAGAGTGCTGCCAGGATCGGGTTGCCCAGTTCAGCAAATTCTCCAATCCCGAGGCTGCCTACACGATAACCGTTTTCACCCAGAGCACGGAAGCCAATTGGATGGCCCTGCATTCCAAACTGGTAAATTAGTGTGATAAGAGCGAAGGTGGTAGCAACACCAGCAGCTAATAGTAAAAATTGTTCAGGTTTATTCATATGAAGCATGACCGTTCGTACGACATAAAGATAGAGGACAATTTTGACTAGTCTGTTGAGTACAGTGCCTGCATCCATACCGTCATCAGCAAAAAATGGATTTATCATGATCCATAAGAACAGTAGTCCAAGCAATTTTTCACCAGTGCTCATCCCTTTGATACAGTTACTCAAACCATACCGGTAAAGATCAATGCAAAGTGATATTAAACCAGGGAGCAGACACCAGATATAGGTTTGAGTTATATAACCGCCGTTAGAGCCCAGCCAAAGCATGCCTGTTAACTGAAGGAAAAGGCCAAAGGGCATCAGCCGTTTTTTAAGCAGGACATCAAACCGTTCAAGCCATATCGGTAATTCATGGTTTCTTTTGGCAGTGAAGGGAATTTGTGTCATTAGCAGTAAGTAAGTGAAGAAAATGTAAGTATTTAATGGGAGATATTGTACAGATGAAGGAGACAGCTGTCGTTATGTAAGGCAGTTAGAGGTGTTGTTCTGTTCCATTATATGCTGCTTCAATCAGTAACAAGCTTTGGTATCAAGGGTGATTAGCCTTCATTGTAAAGAGCGAATACTCTAAATCCGCATTTTTAAGGGAGTTGGGGGTATAATAAAACATTGCTAAAGCCACGTCTCTGCCGAGGAGACTCGCGCGAGTTCAACTTTTGCCTCGCTATCTACCTTTATGTTTTCGGCAAGATGCATAGAGGTATTGTAGTGGTTTAATGATCCCGGACACCGTTTTAGGTGGTAAAGTCACCGCCATCAAAGAGGTGTCCAATGACCAGAAAGCGTCGTTCCTTTACGGCAGAATTCAAACTTGAAGCCGCCAGCCTGGTACTCGATCAGGACTATTCCATATCAGAAGCAAGTCGTTCTCTTGCTGTCGGTGAAACAGTACTCAGACGCTGGGCTAAACAGCTTCAACAAGAGCGTTCAGGCTGCACGCCTCCCGGCAAAGCTCTGACACCTGAGCAGAAACGCATCCAGGCGCTGGAGGCTCGTGTGAACCGGCTGGAACGGGAGAAAGCCATACTAAAAAAGGCCACCGCTCTCTTAATGTCGGACGAACTCGAACGTACGAGCTGATCGGCCAATTGAGGGAGCAGGAAACGGTGGAACTGGTCTGCTCAGTATTTGATATTGCCCCATCTTGCTTTTATGACCATTTACGCCGAAAACAGTCCATCGATGTTGAACGCCTGCATCTTCGAAGTGAGGTCAACCGACTCTTTACTGCAAGCCGCTCGTCTGCTGGCAGCAGAACACTGGCGCTGATGATGCGTGAACAAGGGCATATCATCGGACGCTATAAAGTGCGTCGGTTAATGAAAGAGGCCGCATTGGTGTGCAAACAACCGGGCTCACACAACGATAAGGTGCCAACAGTAGAACGACTGGACATTCCAAACCGTCTGAATCGGGTATTTGATGTGGAAGCTCCCGACCAGGTGTGGTGCGGTGATATCACGTATATCTGGACAGGCTGCAAGTGGAGCTATCTGGCGACAGTGTTGGATTTATATCGTCGCCGGGTTGTCGGTTGGGCCATGTCTGAGCGACCAGATGCTTCATTGGCCATAACTGCACTGGATATGGCTTATGCGCAACGTGGTAAGCCTTCAGGGTTGCTGTTTCACTCAGATCAAGGCAGCCAGTATGCCAGTCGTATCTTCAGGCAATGGTTATGGCGCTATCGTATGACACAGAGTATGAGTCGGCGTGGCAATTGCTGGGATAATGCACCAATGGAGCGCTTATTCAGAAGTTTGAAAACTGAATGGATTCCGGTAACAGGCTACTCAAATCTGGCACAGGCGAGACGGGATATCAGTTATTACCTGATGGATTATTACAACTGGCAGCGACCACATCATCATAATGGTGGACTACCGCCTGCCTTGGCTGAGAATCGGCTTAACTTATTGTCCGGGAATTGTTGACCACTACATGTTGCTGATGACAGACTACAAAGAGTCTGAACCATACGGGTTGAGGTTGTAACTATCGTGTTCTGTTTATCCCGAAGAAAAGGATTTATCGGAGCTTGCATAAGTGGCTTCAATACGTACTGGCTGGAAACATTTGGCCTTGCAAACTGGGAAATCTATGTCTAGCTTAAGACTGTAAATAAGACGCAAGTCTTGTTTTCCCCCTCATGGTTATTAAAGGAATGATACCTATGACACGTAATATCTTCGCCGCTTTGCTCGTTGCTGTTCTTAGCTTCAGCTCTCTTGCGTTTGCTGAAGGTAAATCCGGGAAGATCAATATCAATACGGCCAATGCCAAGATTCTCGATAAAGAGCTCAAGTATGTGGGTGAAACTATCGCCAAGCGGATAGTTGAATACCGCAAGAAGCACGGCAACTTCACCAGTATCGAAGAGTTAAGCAATGTCAGGGGTATTGGAAAGAAGGTCGTCGAGGCGAATAAAAAGAATGTTGTTGTTCAGTAGCATATGATCACCGGTGACAAAAAGGGCTTCCGAATCGGAAGCCCTTTTTGTTGGGTGGGGCTACGAGGTATGCACTTAAATGCTGTGTCAGTGTTTTAGAACATTCTCTTTCAATTGGTTGATCTTATCACGCACAGCAGCGGCTTCTTCAAACTCAAGGTTTTTGGCATGCTCAAACATTTGCTGCTCCAGTGATTTCAGCGTTTTGGCGAGCTGCTTCGGATCCAGTGCACTTGTGTCTATCTGTTCTTCGGTTTTTACCTCTGCAGCCTTGCGCGTCTGTTTGGTGCGTCGTCCGGGAATAGCGCCTTCCATGATATCCGCAATCTGCTTGGTGACGCCCTTAGGCGTAATGTTATGTTCCTTGTTGAAGGCCAGCTGTTTTTCTCTTCGACGTTCGGTCTCATCCATCGCTCGTTGCATGGAACCCGTAATGCGGTCGGCATAGAGGATCGCTTTACCGTTAAGGTTTCGAGCGGCCCGTCCAATAGTCTGGATGAGTGATCGATCAGAACGCAGGAAACCTTCCTTGTCAGCATCAAGAATCGCAACAAGCGACACTTCTGGCATATCGAGGCCTTCCCGCAGTAAGTTGATACCCACCAGGACATCGAAGGCGCCGATGCGTAAATCGCGAATGATCTCTACCCGTTCAACGGTATCGATGTCGGAGTGCAGGTAGCGAACCCTGACCCCTTGTTCAGACAAATATTCTGTCAGGTCTTCTGCCATTCGTTTGGTCAGAACAGTAATCAGAATGCGGTCACCCTGTGCAGTACGCTTGTTGATTTCAGACAGAACATCATCGACCTGAGTTGTGGCTGGGCGCACTTCTATCTCAGGGTCGATCAGGCCTGTGGGGCGAACCACCTGCTCAACGACTTGATCCTGGTGTTCTTTTTCATAGGGGCCGGGCGTTGCAGAAACAAAAATGGTTTGTGGCCGCTTGCTTTCCCATTCTTCAAATTTCATTGGGCGGTTGTCGAGCGCGGAGGGCAGGCGGAAACCATATTCAACCAGCGTCTCCTTTCGTGAGCGGTCACCCCGGTACATGCCGCCGATTTGTGGCACTGTGACATGTGATTCATCGAGAACCAGCAACGAATTATCAGGCAGATAATCAAACAGGGTGGGTGGGGGCTCACCCGGCCCACGGCCTGAGAGGTAGCGGGAATAGTTTTCAACGCCTGTGCAGTAACCCAGTTCCACCATCATTTCTATGTCAAAACGGGTACGTTGTTCCAGGCGCTGTGCTTCTACCAGCTTGTCGTTTTCTCTTAATACCTGTAGCCGTTCTTCCAGTTCCACTTTGATGTAATCAATGGCATCAATAATAGTTTGTCGGGGGGTGACGTAGTGGGATTTGGGAAAAACGGTCACCCGTGGAACACGACGCAGAACTTCTCCGGTTAATGGATCAAACCAACTGATGTTTTCCAGTTCATCATCAAACAACTCTAGCCGTATGGCCTCTTTTTCCGAATCAGCAGGGAAAACATCAATGACATCGCCGCGAACCCGGTAAGTGGCTCGCTTCAGCTCCATATCATTGCGGGTGTATTGCAGTTCGGCCAGGCGACGCAGTACTTGTCGCTGATCAATGGTGTCACCACGGCTTAGATGCAACACCATCTTGAAATACGACTCAGGATCACCCAGACCATAAATCGCGGACACGGTTGCAACGATGATCGCATCATCGCGTTCCATCAGTGCTTTGGTCGCAGAGAGCCGCATCTGCTCGATGTGATCGTTTACTGAGGCGTCTTTTTCAATGAACGTATCGGAGGAGGGGACGTAAGCCTCCGGCTGATAATAATCGTAGTAAGACACAAAATACTCGACGGCATTGTTCGGAAAGAATTCCCGGAACTCGCCATAAAGCTGTGCCGCCAGGGTCTTGTTGGGTGCCATGATCAGCGTCGGGCGCTGAAGGTTCTGGATGACATTGGCAATGGTGAACGTCTTGCCCGAACCGGTCACGCCCAGCAGGGTCTGACAGGCCAGGCCACTGTCGGCCCCGGCGGTCAGTTTACGGATGGCGTCCGGCTGGTCGCCGGCGGGCTGGAAATCGGAGACTACCTGGAATCGTGGGCCCATGGGTTCCTGCTATCCTGTGGATCATGTAGTATGGCGTCGTATGACAAGTTAGTGTGCCAATTCCTTATACAACAGGCCAGTCTGCTTGGCCGGAAGCCCCCGATCCCGGGTGAGACGCTTCCCGAAATAAAGAGGATATCAGCTTGGACCAGCAACTTTCCCGTAGAGTTCAGAGTATCAAACCTTCCCCGACCCTGGCGGTGACCACTCGGGCGGCGGAACTCCGTGCGGCTGGAAAGGACATTATTGGCCTTGGCGCCGGCGAGCCGGACTTCGATACGCCGGATCATATCAAGGAAGCGGCCATCAAGGCGATTCATGATGGCAAGACCAAGTATACCGCGGTGGACGGTACCCCCGAGCTGAAGCAGGCCGTGATTGACAAGTTCGCACGAGATAATGGCTTCAATTATGAACCGGGTCAGATCCTGGTGTCCTGTGGCGGCAAGCAAAGCTTTTTTAACCTGTCGCTGGCGTTATTAAATCCCGGTGACGAAGTGGTGATTCCCGCGCCTTACTGGGTGTCTTATCCGGATATGGTCACCATCGCTGAAGGTGTGCCAGTGATTGTCGAAACCACACAGGCTACCCGCTTCAAGCTGAGTGCCGAGCAGCTGGATAACGCCATTACCGACAAAACCCGGTTGGTGGTCATTAACAGTCCGTCTAACCCAACCGGTACCGCTTACAGTGCCGATGAGTTGAAAGCACTGGCGGACGTCCTGCTGAAGTACCCCGATGTGATGGTCGCAACCGATGATATGTATGAGCATATCCTCTGGCCGGGGCAGACCTTCGTGAACATCCTTAATGTTTGTCCTGAGCTTTATGATCGCACCATTGTTTTGAATGGGGTCTCCAAGGCTTATTCCATGACCGGTTGGCGTATTGGTTATGCCGGTGGCCCGAAGGCTTTGATTGCCAGCATGAAAAAGATCCAGTCCCAGAGTACTTCCAACCCTTGCTCGATTGCCCAGGCGGCTGCGGTTGCGGCGCTGGCGGGGCCACAGGATTGTGTCGCGACCATGGTGAAAGCCTTCAAACAGCGTCATGACCATGTTGTGGAGCGACTGAACCGGTTGCCGGGCGTAGAAGCTATTACTGCAGACGGTACGTTCTATAGCTTCCCGGATTTCTCCGGTGTGATCGCTGCCAAAGGTTATAGCTCTGACCTGGATCTGGCCGAAGCGCTTCTTGAGGCGGGTGTTGCGATGGTGCCCGGTTCCGCGTTTGGTGCGCCGGGTCACATGCGTCTGTCGTTTGCGACCAGCCTGGAAGCACTCGATAAGGCGTTGGATCGTCTGGAAATCGCTGTCGCCTGATCCCGGTTTTCAACAACGTTATTGGCAAAGGCCTGAAGCTGCTGAGCAGTCTCAGGCCTTTTTTCAGGGTGCGGTTTAACGCAGTGAATTAACACGGAAAACCGGTTGACCTCTCCTGGGACGATCAGTACCATACGCCTGCATCGACTGATCCCCGATAGCTCAGTTGGTAGAGCAAATGACTGTTAATCATTGGGTCGCTGGTTCGAGTCCAGCTCGGGGAGCCATCAAAACGATGGCGAGATCAGTAGCAATCAACCGGAAGCGAAAGCATCCGGTTTTTTTGTCCGACAGTTTTACTGTGAAGGCTACGGTAGCAGGCGGTTAGCTCAGCTGGTTAGAGCGCAACGTTGACATCGTTGAGGTCGCTGGTTCGATTCCAGTATCGCCTACCATTTCAATGCTTCAAAGAAGTATCCTGTAGCAAAAAAGTCGGGCAAGCTATTGAGTTTTAGTGCGGCATGAGTATCATGCGGCGCATCTGAAGGCGGTTAGCTCAGCTGGTTAGAGCGCAACGTTGACATCGTTGAGGTCGCTGGTTCGATTCCAGTACCGCCTACCAATTTCGCCATTATTGGCAATGTGTTAAAAACAGCTTTAGAGGCGGTTAGCTCAGCTGGTTAGAGCGCAACGTTGACATCGTTGAGGTCGCTGGTTCGATTCCAGTACCGCCTACCATTATCAAAAAGGGATCTGCATTGCAGATCCCTTTTTTGTTGTTTTCGATAAATATGTGACTGAGTCAGGCAGTTGTAAGCTGCCCGACTCATGTGGCTATGTCAGTGATCAGTTTTCGATGACATAGCAGGGTTCATAATGGCTACCCGGCAGTTTCATCCGATGCTGGGCAACGAATGAGCTGAGTAGTTCATCAATCCGCTGCATCAGATCCCGCTCACCAGACAGGCGGAATGGACCATGCTGCTGTATGGTCTGGATGCCGCTTTCCTTAATATTGCCCGCCACAATGCCCGACATGGCGCGACGCAGGTTGGAGGCCAACTCGCTGGGTGGCATGTCGTGCTTCAGCACCAGGCTTGCCATGGAGTCGTGGGTTGGTTCGAACGGCTCCTGGAACAGGCGGTCAATGGTCAGTTCCCAGTTGAAGTAGTAGGCATCTTTACTGGCCCGACGGTATCGGGTGACTTTATCCAGACCGTTTTTCATGGTTTCAGCGACAGCGGCGGGATCATCAATGATGATTTTATAGAGTGCCTGCGCCTCTTTGCCCAAGGTGGCGCCGATGAATTCATCAATACGCTGGAAGTACTCTTCAGCACTCTTCGGACCGGTAAAGACCAGGGGGAAGGGGATATTCCGATTTTTCTCATGCAGCAGCACGCCAAGAATATAGAGAATTTCTTCCGCGGTACCAGGGCCACCTGGAAATACGACAATGCCGTGTCCCAGCCGGACAAACGCCTCAAGTCGTTTTTCAATATCCGGCATGATGACCAGTTCGTTGACGATCGGGTTGGGGCTCTCGGCGGCAATGATGCCGGGTTCGGTTAACCCAATGAAGCGACCTTTATTAATACGTTGTTTGGCATGACCAATGTAAGCGCCTTTCATGGGGCCTTTCATTGCGCCAGGTCCGCAGCCAGTGCAGATGTCCAGGCCGCGCAGGCCCATCTGGTAGCCGACGACTTTGGTGTAGAGGTATTCTTCCCGGCCAATCGAGTGACCACCCCAGCAGACGACAATGTTGGGTGGCTGCTTGGGAATGAAGGCGCGGGCATGGCGCAGGATTTCAAAGACCAGGTTGGTGACATCCCGGGGTTCATTGAGCTCAAAGAGTCCCTGTTCCTCCATCTCGCTGAATACATAGAGGATGTCGCGCAGGACGGAGAACAGGTTCTCTTTGACGCCCAGAATCAGTTTCTTGTTAACGAACGCGCAGGCTGGTGCATTGATCAGTTCCAGCTTAAGCCCGCGGGGCTCCTGGATGATACGGATGTCGAAGTCTTCATGCTCCGCCATCAGTTCGTGGGCGTTATCTTTTTCTGACTCACAGTTAAGCACCGCCAGTGCACATTGGCGGAACAGGGTGTAAAGCCCCGTCTTACTGGTGTCCTGAAGTTTGCTGACCTCGTGGCTGGACAGCACATTCATGGACCCGGTGGGGTTGACGATTGCAGTTACAGTATCGCAATGACCCATGCACATCTCCCTCTGCATGTGAACGTAAAATCTGAAAGAACGAATGATTTCGAGTGGTGTTCTGACCGGCGAATAATGAAAAAGTTGCCGGTTATCAGGTTCAGTATAGTGAATACGCCTGAATGTCAGTAATGGCGTATAGATCTGTTATATCCCCGTGAGGCGGTCTCTGTCCAGTTTGACAGGCAGCAAAATGTTACCGGTTGTTGCCGGAGGGAAAAGGCACTTGCAATTTTTCGGGAGGATTACAACAATCGGCTCAAGCATGGGCGGTTATGCCGTCTGTCTGCACCCTGAAAGCACTAAATCAAAACAAGAACCGATAAAAACGCGTATCGACTGGGAGGGTTGGCATGACCGAAGAGCAGGTCGTAATTGTGGATGATGAAAACCAGGTGACTGGCTCAGCACCGCGGTCGATTATGCGGCGTGATGGCCTGTGCCATCGCGCGACATTTATCTTTGTTTTTGATTCGGACGGTTACCTGTATATTCAGAAACGGACGCTGAACAAGGATGTCTACCCCGGTTATTATGACCTTGCCGCTGGTGGTGTGGTAGCCGAAGGGGAAGACTATGATGAGGCGGCCGTTCGCGAATTGTCGGAAGAGCTGGGAATTCATGATGTGCCACTCTCGCCCCGCTTTCATTTTTATTATCACTCTGATGAGTGCCGGTTGTGGGGTAAGGTTTTCACTTGTGTCTATGACGGCTTGCTGACCTTGCAGGAAGAGGAAGTGGCTGGTGTGATCCGGGAGAAGCCTGAAGCGGTGCTGGCTGAGCCTGAAAAATACCCCTACACACCGGATACGTTGGTCGCCCTTGAGCGGCTGATCCATTTAGACAACGACGAGAACACCTCGGAACAGGAGTAAGTGCCAGTATGTTCACCGGAATCGTGCAGGGCCGGATGCCGGTCAAAGCGGTTGACAGCAAACCGGATTTCTCAACACTGACGATTCAGATGGATCCCTCCCTGATGGAGGGCTTAAAAACAGGTGCCAGTATTGCAGTAAACGGCGTCTGTCTAACGGTGACTGCGTTTGATGAAGGGCAGCTCTCTTTCGATGTGATGAAGGAAACGCTGCGTGTGACCAACCTGGTGGATGTCCGGCCAGGGACGTTTGTTAATGTTGAGCGTGCAGCGCGTTTTTCTGATGAAATTGGCGGACACCTACTCTCCGGGCATGTACACGATACGGTCGTCGTAAAAGACGTGATTCGTGAACCCGAGAATACAACAATCCTGTTTACAGCCGATCCTCGCTGGCGGGATTACCTGATGCCGAAGGGCTACGTGGCGTTGAATGGCGCCAGTCTAACGTTGGGCGAAACGGTAACGGACGATGAGTTCCGGGTTCACCTGATTCCCGAAACCCTCCGTTTGACAACGTTTGCAACGGTAGAGCCAGGCGATAAGGTGAATCTGGAAATCGACAGCCAAACTCAGGCTGTTGTAAATACTGTAAAACGCTGCCTCGGAGACCAGGGGTTTATACAGCGATTGCTGTCTAAATAAGTGGCCTGCTTTTGTTATAACCGGGTGCAATTAGCATTTGATGTTTAGCGGTTTTTTGATCGACAGACCGTGAATTACATGTATGCCCGCACTATATAACATACAGAGATACCAAGATCGCTAAACGGTATGACAGATAATGGACGCTGAGTGATGCAGCTTCTATAAATATAAGTAGCTCACTACAGTGTCCAAGCGTGGGTTGCCTACGCTGCTGAGCTTAAGCAAGAAAGAAAGCCGCTCAACCTGCATAGATGGGTTCTGCGGCTTTTCTCTTTTCTGGGGTAGGAAAAACAGCATGGACTATTGAGGTGCCCATGCTGCATGAGGTGTCAGCGAAATCAGAAGATAATCTTGACGACGTCACTGAATCGCTTGGCAAAATGTACGGTCATTCCTTCCTGGATATAGTCGGGTAATTCATCGTAATCCCGTCTGTTAGCCTCAGGCAGAATAACTTCATGGATGCCGCTGCGCCTTGCCGCAATCACTTTTTCACGAATACCGCCGACCGGTAATACCAGTCCTGTGAGTGTTAACTCACCGGTCATGGCCAGTGGTCGTGGTTTCTGGTTGCGCGCCAGGCTCAGCAGGGCGCTGGCCATGGTGACGCCGGCACTCGGGCCATCCTTCGGCGTGGCGCCCTCTGGCACGTGCAGATGAATAAACGCCTTGTCGAAGAAGTCAGCGGGGCCGCCAAACTTTTTCAGGTGGCTCATCACGTAGCTGTAAGCGATTTCGGCAGATTCTTTCATCACTTCGCCCAACTTGCCGGTCAATTTAAAGCCGGGGCGAAGTGTGTGGATGCAGGACGCTTCCACGGGCAGGGTGGCGCCGCCCAGTGACGTCCAGGCAAGACCTGTGATAACGCCGACACCCTGCACAATTTTCTCTTTGCGGAAATACGGCGCACCCAGGTAATCAGGCAGATTCTTCGCGGTGATCGTTAACTTCAGCTCAGGTTCTTTCAGAATTTGTACAACTGACTTACGAATAATCCGCGCGAGCAGTTTTTCCAGATGGCGAACACCGGACTCTCGGGCGTAGCCTTCGATCACTTGTTTCAATGTCGCATCGGACAGTTTTATCTGGCTCTTTTTCAGGCCGGCCTTTTTCAGCTGTTTGGGCCAGAGATGGTTTTTGGCAATCGCCACTTTCTCACGAGTGATATAACCGGCAAGGCGGATCATATCCATCCGATCCAGCAGAGGGCCGGGGATGGTATCCAGCTGATTGGCCGTGCAGATAAACAGGACTTTGGACAGGTCGATACGCATGTCCAGGTAGTGATCCAGGAATTCGGTGTTCTGGGAGGGATCGAGCACTTCCAGAAGTGCCGATGCGGGATCGCCCCGGAATGAAGAACCGATCTTGTCGATCTCATCCAGCATGATGACCGGGTTGGCGACATCGACTTCCTTCAATGCCTGAACCAGTTTACCGGGCATGGCGCCAATGTAGGTGCGGCGATGTCCCTTGATTTCGGATTCATCCCGCATGCCGCCGAGGCTGAAGCGGTAGAACTTTCGTCCTAAGGCTTCTGCTACCGAGGTGCCGATGGATGTTTTACCCACGCCAGGCGGGCCAACCAAAAGCAAAATCGAGCCGGAGACTTCACCTTTGTAGGCGCCAACAGCCAGGAATTCTATGATCCGATCTTTGACGTCATCCAGCCCATCATGGTCACGGTCAAGCACTTTGCGGGCATTCTCTAAATCCAGTTTGTCTTCAGAGCAGACGCCCCAAGGTACAGAGGTGGCCCAGTCAAGGTAGTTACGGGTAACGCCAAATTCCGGTGAGCCGATCTCCAGTAGAGCCAGCTTGTGCAACTCTTCATCAATTTTCTTCTGAACGGGTTCCGGAACCGTTTTGCCTTTCAGGCGCTGTTGGAATTCCTCGATTTCCGCCGTTTTGTCATCCTTGGAAATACCTAGTTCCCGCTGGATGACCTTGAGCTGTTCTTTCAGAAAGAACTCACGCTGATGCTTGCTGATCTTGAGGTTGACGGCTTCGCTGATTTCGCTTTGTAGTTTCGCGACTTCCTGCTCCTTACGGATCAGCACCAGCACTTTTTCCATGCGGCGTTGAACGGAAACGGTTTCCAGTACTTCCTGTAATTCTGCGCCACGGGCGGTGGTGATGGCGGCGGCAAAATCAGCCAGCGGTGAGGGGTCACGGGGGCTGAAGCGATTCAGGTAGTTTTTCAATTCTTCGCTGTAAAGCGGGTTCAGCGGCAGCAATTCCTTGATGGCGTTGATCAGCGCCATGGCGTAAGCCTTCAGGGTATCGGGGTCTTCCTCGCTGCTGACTGGGTAAGTCACCTGAACCAGGTAGGGCGGCGTGCGGCGCAGCCATTTGACGATCTTGAAGCGCTGCATGCCAAGGGCGATGAATTGGATCTGGTCATCCACTTCCACCAGGTTGTGAATCTTAACGGCGCAACCGATTTCCGGGAACTGGTCCGGCGTGGCCTCATCCGTCTCGGGAATATTGTCGATAAAGGACAGGCCCATGACCATCTGGTCTGACTGGGCGACACGCTTGAGGGTATCTTCCCAGGGGGCGGCAGCGAACACCAACGGCTGAACCTGGGCTGGGAAAAAGGGCCGGTTGCTGGCGGGAATCAGGTAGAGTTTGTCTGGCAGCGCCTGCTGGGGAATCACCAGTCCGGTACTGGCCTGTGTGGATTCTTCAGCTTCATCGGAAATGATTTCCGGGGATTCTTTCTCTTGTTCGCTCATTGTACACCGAATGCTGTTTCCAGGTTTTGCCATCCCTGCCGTCAGGAAACTGACGTTTTAGCCGGTTTTTCGGGCCCTGAGGATGACTCAAATGACATCATGCCTCTATAGATTGGGATGGAGACGAGGTTTTTAAATGGTGATACGTTAATTATGGCCAATATGCGCCTGCCTGTTGGAAATCGCGATGATTTCTGTCAGGAGAAATGACCAGCGGTAGCAGGTTAGGGCAGTGAATTACTTTTTGTGCGCAGGGCCGTGTAATGAGGGGTGCGAGACCGCCATTAGCACAACAATAATAACGATAAGAAGAACAATCACAGGAGAGAGTCATGGGAATACGGCGCACCAGGACCGTAGGATCCCTGTTTTCATCGTCGCAGTTTGATAGGAACAGGCATTTCATCTGGCTAAAATGGCCGCTATTACTTCTGATGCTGGTGCAGCCGGCCTGGAGTCTGACCATCAAGGGGGTCGATATACCCGAGGTACTTCCTGCCCGGGATAGCCGTCCGGAGCTGGTTTTGAATGGTGCCGCCCTGCGAACCCAGTACCTGCTGGTGAATACCTACATTGGTCAGCTCTATTTGGAGCAGCACATGCAATCGTCTGAGGCGATTTTTGCTGATGACGGCCACAAGCGCATGGTATTTCATGTCCTGATGAAGCGAATCAGCGCCCGTCGTGTGGCCAATGCGCTCTATGAAGCCCTGCAGCTCAATATCACTAAAGAAGAGCAACAGGCGCTGGAATCCGAGATTCAGACCATGATCAGCATGTTCGAAGGGCGGATGAAGGCAGGTGATAAAGGGGAAATTGATTATATTCCCGGATTGGGCTCCCGGGTGCGCATCAGTGGTAAGGACAAAGGGATTATTCCGGGCAAGGCTTTCTTTAATGCACTGCTCTCGGTCTGGATTGGTGAAAACCCCATCAACCGGACGTTCAAGGAAGGCATTCTCGGACTTGAGGTTTCCGATCCGATTAAGGTCGCTGAAAAGGATCAGGGTGCCTGATCAGGCACCCTGCCGCCATCCCCGTCTAAGACTGTCTGCGGTAAAGACAGCCAACGCTATCCAGATAAACAGAAAGCTGACCAGCCGGTTATTGTCGAACGGTTCGTTATACACAAAAATCGCCAGACACAGCGACAGGCTGGGGCCGATGTATTGGGTGAACCCCAGTGTTGATAGCCGGATACGCGTTGCGGCAGCGGTAAACAGCAACAGTGGCACGGTTGTAATAACACCGGCAAACATCAGCCAAAGGCTAAGTTCTGGCTGTTCTACGCGAAAGACATGGCTGTCTGTACTGACCAGGTAGCCAAACCACGCCAGACAGAAAGGCAGCATTAATGCCGTTTCGGCCAGCAGGCCGCTGACCGCTGGCAACGCAGCCTGTTTGCGAACCAGCCCGTAAAAACCAAACGTAATGGCAAGCACCAGCGCCACGATGGGTAGCTTGCCGGTCGTGATGACCTGCCAGACAACACCTGTTAAGGCTAACAGAACGGCCAGAACTTGAGGGCGTGTCAGACGTTCCTGCAGAAACAGCATGCCCAGCAGAACGTTGACCAGCGGATTGATGAAATAGCCCAGGCTGGCCTCGGTAATACGATCATCGCTTATGGCCCAAATAAATGTCAGCCAGTTCACGGCGATCAGGCTGGAAGAGAGCAGCAGTATCCGACAGGTTCGCCAGTTACGCAGTGCCGCAAGAGATTGCTTGCACGCCGAACCTTGCCAGAAACTAAGCAGCCAGAGTGTGCCACCCAGTAGCAGAAACGACCAGAAGACCCGATGTGCCAGCACCTCCATGGCGGAGGCGGCTTCCACCTGTTTAAAGTAAACCGGCATAAACCCATAAAAGCTGAAAGCGGCGATCGCAAAAAAAAGGCCGGAGCGGGTATTGGTCTGTGTCACTGCGTTACCGTTATACCGGGTTTCCGCAGGCTGGCTGAGATAGGCCGCAGCCTGGAAAACCGTATCCTTGGGAAAAATTGTTTTTTTCTGAACTGCGCTGATAAAAAAGAACAATCTATCGGGCGCGGGGTCTACTGTTGTGGGGGAAGCTGCGTTAGAATGCGCGCCTTCAACAACATAGATTTCTGCCGGCAGGGTAAGCGACCCGTTCTGGGGCGCACCGTATCGGCTAACGTATTCTAAGCGAAAGCGCCCGCGTTAATCACGCATCAATCAGACGCTATTTAAATTCACTCGTTTCGATAGAACAGTTCCCTGGAGTTAGGTGGATGGCTAACAGCCTCATGGAGTTCGCGCTCCTTTGTCTGACCTCATTATTTACGATGATCAACCCGGTCAGTATTACGCCGGTATTCAGTTCGATCACGGCGGACCTGCCCGTACAGCAGGCGCGCCATGTCGCCCTGAAAGCCACCATGACGGCGTTTGCGATCCTGGTCACCTTTGCGTTGACTGGCTCCATCATATTCAAGGTGTTTGCGATTTCCGTGAACAGCCTGAAGATTGTTGGTGGTGTACTGTTCTTCCTGATGGGGTATGAGATGGTCCAGGCGCGCATGGGCCGTACCCGGATCGACAAGCAGGAAGAGATGGAAGACCTGGAGGAATACACCAATAACGTGGCGATCACGCCGCTGGCGATTCCGTTGATCTGCGGCCCGGGTGCCATTGCGACAGTCATCATTCTGATGGAACAGCACAAGGATATCCTGTTCCGGTCAGTGCTGTTCCTGTCGATCCTGACCGTGATTGGCGTGACCTACCTGTTCCTGCTGTTCGCCAAGCCGATCATGGATCGTTTGGGCGAAAGTGGTAACAAGGTGCTGATGCGGATTATGGGGTTGATCGTGATGGTGATCGCGGTGGAATATTTCTTCGGCGGCTTGAAGCCGATGCTGCGGGATATTTTCGAGATCGTCCCGTTAACTACCCAGTAAATCTCAGGCTGCTTGGCTTCGGTCCGGCAGCTTGATGGGCCGTTTGGCTGTTTCCTCGCCGTTGATATTAGGAAGCTCCGTTTGAGCAGCTTCCTGCTCCAGAAAGTGCAGTGCTTCCTCCAGTCGTTTGAACTGCCGTTGATGATAACGGCTGGCACCATATTGATCCCGATATTCCATATAAAGGAAGACGCGGGATTCGATAAAGACCTTATGGAATTTCACCTTTCCTTCCGCCAGCCAGCAATAGATGGGGCAATGGTGGCGGGTGTGGTGAATATGGCGGCTGAAGGCGTCAAGGTTGACGAGGGTGTCAGCAAGGATTTCGGCTGCGGGCTTGCGTGTTGGGTGGTGGAAGGTAACAGTCCCGCTGACGGAGTCCATAAAAGTGCCTGGAAGGTGAAAAATGCCGGTTTGTCGTTCTGACAGTCAATAACTGCATTTAATCACCTTTGCTATATCGCCTCAATATAGAGAAGTGGTAGGGCGCAGATGTCGCGGTGACGGTGCATGGGGTTAGGTAGTGGTTTTAACGCGTGTGTTCCGTAAATGCCGCAAAGTGTGTCTGATGAGGTTGTTTCTGGCACGGAACTGGTATACATTTCGCCTCGCTTTCGGGGCACAGCCCGAAACGAAAGCAATCAGCTGGTGAGGTGTCCGAGTGGCTGAAGGAGCACGCCTGGAAAGTGTGTATACGGCAACGTATCGAGGGTTCGAATCCCTCCCTCACCGCCAGAACAGCAAAGCCTGTCATCCTCTAAGGTGACAGGCTTTTTTCGCTATAGCACGCAAACTATCCGCTATCTAGGCCCTTTCTCTTGGGCGATTAACGCACTTCCAATCACCTTTTATTTGACCTTTTATCGTTGTAAATACCACCTGTTTACATAATATTCTCTGGTTTTTAGCGCATCAGAGAGACTTTGAAAGTGCGTTGGAAAAACTGATGAAAATCATTTGGTTAAGGATGCTGAATGACTTTTTCTGGATTTTGTTTTCTGAAAGAAAACTGTTAAGGAGTTTGCGCTCATTATGGAAGGACTCTGGGAGTGATCTGAACTGATCTCCATTAATGTTCAGTCAGATGTATGCACTTTAGTGCTGAATGCTGTTCTATGGCGTAAAAGTCTCTGTCACGATGTAGGAGTGGTAGGTTGGCTTGCATTGCTGTGACTGCGAACAGGCATTCAAGGCTAATTTCCAGAGAAGCAGTCTGGGGGTAATGAGTCCGTTAAAAAACCTATTCAGGCGCGGGTATCAACAAGGGTATCCATTTATCGGGTTTCTCTCATGTCACTGAGATCATCTTCCCAGTTGATTTTCCCTTTGAGTGCGAGAAGTTCTTTATGGCGCGCGCGTCGAACCAGCTCACGCAAAGCGAAATCGACCAGTTCGCGGCGAGAGCTCAAACCTGACAGTGATAACGCTTCTTCAACCAGTGTTTGATCCAGCACGATGTTGGTTCGTATTGTACCGCTCATCGTATACACCTTTTTGAATGAAATATGTGTATCAGTGGGGTAGGTGCTTTTGAAAAAGTTGATAACTTATCTGTGAGCACTCATTTATCGACATTATTAGCACAGTAACACTATGAAATTTCAGCAAAATTAAACATTTTTATCTTTCAGGAGGTTGTTTCAGGCCCCCTTCTGATATACAGTACGCCTCGCTTTCGGGGCACAGCCCAAAACGAAAGCGTATCAGCTGGTGAGGTGTCCGAGTGGCTGAAGGAGCACGCCTGGAAAGTGTGTATACGGCAACGTATCGAGGGTTCGAATCCCTCCCTCACCGCCAGCCATTTTGGTGATCTCGATAAAATTCTCTTCTTGATTTATATCGGCTTCTACTGATTCAGCCAAGAATTCTGATCTTTCCATAGTAGTGGTACCCCACCCATAAAATCTGCAAGTGTTCGTCCGCCGATATATCGGCCTTTCAAAATTGCCTCCTGTATTGAAGGTGACAATGTTGTAAGACGAATAATCCGTGCAACATAGGTGTCGCTAATTTTCATATTGCGGGCAAGATCCAGAATATCTTTATACTTTCCTTTTTCTATTTGTTCTCTCCATGTGTGAGCTTGGGCAAGTGCCTTAATGAGAGCTGTGTCACGTTTGGCGGGCTGGGTTTCGACAGAGTCTCCGCTACGGGTTTCTATATGCGTTCTTCCTCCCCTGCGAATCAGCTTTATGGGTATCAGTACTTCAATAATCTGTTCGTCCGGGTAGTGCCGTTCCTGCCTTTCACCTGTAATTTCAAAATTTTTCTTCATTGGGTCCTCCATTTCATATCCTGCGTGATGCAAAGAAGGCCGGCACAGTGAAAGCGAATGCGCAGGCCGTTTTCCTGTACATCAATACGTTGAATCAATAGCCTTGCAATACGTTGTTGTTCCGTAGGGAATAACTCCTGCCAGATTGTTTTCAGGTTTTGTAATGCTTCGCTGGTGGCATCGTAGCTAAGCTCTGGTTTCATTTCTTTGCCACGGACATAAACCTGCATGATCAGATCGGGTTTGTTTAGCAATGTTCCTACTTCGTGCAATACAAGCTCTTCAAGTGGTATTGCTGGAAGGGGAGGAATAATCTTTTGTCTGTAGCCTTCGCGCAGAGCGGTATTACTTGTGTAGTAGCGATAGCGTTTTCCCCGTCTGATACCTGTGGTGGGGGTAAGCGCCTTTCCATCCGGGCCGTATATCAGGCCCTTTAACATGGCAGGATTATATTGGCGCCTGAACTCTACACGGCGGTTTTCCCTGTTGTATGTAAAAATGGCCTCAGCCTTTTCCCAAACAGCTTGCTCCAGAATGGCCTGATGCTGGCCTTTAAACCATTCACCCTTGTGGTGAATCAGGCCAATATAGATTTTGTTTTTGAGGAGTTTTTCCATTGTAGCGCGACAGTAGCGCCTTCCTCCCCAATAGCTGCCGTCTCTGCGTTTGTATACCTTTGTCCGGAATCCCATGTCATTAATCCGATAGCAGGTTTCACTGACGGAGCGAGTTTCAATGAATGTTTCAAAAATGATTCGGACAACATTTTTTTCACCCGGATTGACTTCAAGCTTGCGATTGATTGCGTTATAGCCCAAAGGTACCTGTCCGCCCATCCACATGCCTTTTCTTTTGGATTTGGCAATTTTGTCCCGGATTCTTTCGCCTGTAATTTCGCGTTCGAACTGGGCAAATGACAGCAGCATGTGCAGGGTAAGCCGGCCCATGCTGTCAGCGGTATTCAGGGGTTGTGTGACTGATATAAAGGACACCTGGTGTTCATCAAGTATGGCAACCAGCCGTGCAAAGTCAGAGATTGAGCGAGTCAGGCGATCAACTTTATAGACAATGATAATGTCAATCTCATCACGCTCGACTGCAGCCATAAGCCGCTTCAATCCGGGGCGCTCAATGTTTCCGCCAGAGTAGCCACCATCCTCAAAGCGTTCATCCACCAGCATCCATCCTTGATGCTTCTGGGACGTGACATAGGCAGCACCGGCCTCCCACTGCGCGTCAAGTGAATTAAACTCCTGTTCCAGACCTTCTTCAGAAGATTTTCGGGTATAAATGGCGCAGCGTTTGATTGGTTGGGTGCTTTTCTCTTTGCTCATTTTTTCTTGTCCCGCTGCTTGTTTCTCAGTCCGAAAAAGGCAGGGCCATTCCAGCGGGTGCCGGTAATGACTTCTGATATTCGGGTAAGGCTTTGGTAGATTTTCCCCCGGTATTCAAAACCATCACTTGTTGCGACAACTACATGTGCCTCATCCCGGTATTCGCGTACAAGTCGCGTGCCAGGGGGAAGCTGGCAGGTTTTTGGTTGGGGGATTTTCCTGTTTCTTCCCACAACTCTTCTGGCTCTTCGCAGCATTTTCTTCGCATCCTCGCTAAATCCGCCCAGTACCAATGCCTGTACTTCCCATGCCAGCCGCTGGCGCAGTATTTTTGTATTCCATGGTGGGGCTTCTTTCCCAAGCAGTTTTTTCCAGGTGCTATGTAATTCCGTGTTATTCATTTTCAGAATTCGTGCAACCTCTGCAGCAAGGTTTTGTTCACTAAGTACTGTCATTTGCATCCTCCTCTTGAGTTGTTTTTGGAGAAGACATACAGGCTCTTACTGCACCGAAAGTCCAGTCCTGCCGGATATCTCCTGTTTTTTCACTACTGCGTTGGATATGTCTTGCCACGGCCAGTGCAAGCAGATCGATTAGTTCATCCTGTGGAGATACTCTGGAAAGCGGTTTCATTGCGAAATGGTCAACCATATTCAAATCCCTCCATTTATGTTGAGTTGTTGTATTTCTTTTTAAGACAACTAGCGTTGCCTTTCGATGAGGGCGTATGAGGCGGGAGAGTAGAAAGACAGGTCAAATGGCATGGCTTGACAGACTATCGTGCTATAAGCAATATCTGTAAATCTGTACAGTTGTTCAAGATGTGGCAAGATGGTTTCAGGGAAGAACTGCTATGCCCAATTTGACACGTGTCATGCGTTGCGCAAGCCCCCAGGGGCTCTACCGTTTCTGCCAACTGGCTGAGGTATTGACTCCGGCGTTCGACAGTGACGCTTTTGCGCTGGAGTAACCCGTTGACCTGAAAGAGATACTGGCAGCCATTCGGCAAGATGAACCCCAGCGTTATCACCATATTGATCAAATGGCCGAGCGCGTGGTCCGCATGGCGGACGGTGTCGGTCAACAGTTATTGGCGCATCAGGTTCAGGGCGCTTTGCAAGGCAATCCCTATGACAAGGTCATAGACCTGATGTTGACCCAGCCTGCGTTACTGGAACGCGCTGAGCGGCACCGTTTTGCGAGTGGTTATCGTTATGGTCGCATGTGGGATTCCTATCAACTCACGCCTGCTGTGGATCCCGTCGATCCGGCACCACTTGAAGCCTTTAACGAGGCTTTGTCGCGGGCCTGTCAGCATCAGGCGTTTCGCATCGAGTCGTTTACCTATCCTCGTGTTAACCACCGTGGTGAATCCCACCCGGTATTGCATGTGGCCATCTTTCGGGAAGGCTTACCCAAGGTTATCAATGAACTGAATTCTGACCAGGCACTGCATACCCGGGTAATCCGGCCGGCCCGTGAATATGCGCTGACCCATGAGTGGCACACGGGCATCATTGAAGTGGTCGCCAATCTTCGTGATATCAGGGATCTGATCAGCACACTTTATGCCCGCACCGTGTTGGGACTAACGGATATTCCTCAACGAATCACGCCTCAGCGGTTGGGGCTGGAGCTGTTCAGACATAAACCACTGTTTGATTTTGACCTGAGAGATGGCATCACGGCGGTTCATGTAACAGGGCTTAACCTGACGTCGACGAAGAATGGCCTGACTATGGAGCTGGCTGTACCGCCAAAGTTACTGCTTGAACAGGATATTTATGATGTCTCCCAGGACAGCCAGGCCGCATGTCATATTGAGTCAGCGGCGGACTGGCACATAATGGGGGCTACTCTCCATATTCAGAAAGGTCTCACGGGGACAATGCAAAAGCGTGAGCAGATCACGGTTCGCATCAAACACCCCAATTCCCATAACTTGCGGGAGCTAACACCCAAAGATCGCCGTATCGTACAACGCATGCTGGTGGATACGGGGATTATGGATGAGGCGAGCATCGGATGAGTTTCTCTCCGGAGGTATTCGACATTCTGGCTCGCTGGTGGGAATCCGGTGTCACTCACCGAAATGGTTCCGAGCTGCGTTTTTATCACGGTAGTTTGACGTCAACATTGCTCCAGAGTCGCGCCCTGGTGCCTGATCAGTTTGACGAGTGGGTGCTGGATAGTGCCGGAAACAGTCACAGGGTTGAGGAAACAGCGCCGGGCTGTTTTATTCGTCCCTCTCTGGAATGCTCGGATATTGCTGTGCCAGAGGCGGATCTGCGACGCTACCGATTAACGAAGGACTGGATGCCGCAATGGCTTAGTCAGGAACTCACTTATGGCCGGCAACCCGAGTGCTGGTTAAAAGAGACATTGTGGTTTCTCGGTGAGGCTGGAGCAGGCAAGCGACGCAGGCCGGTTTGGTTGGTCCGCCGCATGTATGAGCCTGAGGTGTTTGATGCCGTGGATCTCTACTTGCGAGATTCCCGCTTTACAGACGGTGCGCTGCTCGCGTATCAGCCGCCACGACGTCAGCAATGTCTTCGCCTATCGGGCAGGTTGACCGTTGTCGCCTTACACGATGTGATAAAAGGCATGCCTGCCAGGCTGGATCTTTCATGTATCTATCCTGACGAGGCGTCAGCAGCGATGAGCTGGGATGATCTTGTCGGCGTCCTGCAGGTTGATGGTCGACCCGACTGGGCTGTTAAGGGGGCTAAACAGCGAATGGTGGTCTCCCTGTTGTTTGATGCCTGGCGTACTGGCCGCAAGGGTGTTTCTGTCGAGGAGTTACAGGAAGCCGGGGTGACATCAAAAACACCGGGACAGCTTTGGAAATGCAGGGAGGAATGGGCACCTTATATTGAATATGTTGATAAACGCTGGTGCCTTATCGAACCCTGAGTCAATGTCCATTATGAAACCGGCTGATGCCGGTTTTTTTATATCTGCTGTACGAAAACAAACGCCTTTCTAACGCTGGTCTAACGTCATCTAACGCTCGTCTAACCCACCTTCGCCATCATGGAATTGCCACAGGACAAAACAGGAAGGAGGCAGACTGATGGCGATAGCACACCTGTCGCAAAAAGAGCTGGCACAGCGTTGGGGCGTTCAGACATGCACGCTGGAGCGCTGGCGTCAGCAAGGGCTGGGGCCTTTGTTTCTCAAGATCAACAGCAAGGTGATGTACCGGCTGTCGGATGTCGAGCGTTATGAGCAGGCCCGCTGTTTTCAGGGAACCGGTCAACCGGCCTCGTCCAGGGGGAGCACCGATGACACAAAAGCTTCAACTGTCTGACATTCCCGATATGACCCTGTTGCAGGTCATGACGATTCCGGATGCGGAGCTCAAACGGTTGATGCGTGAAGCCGTAGAGGTGGTCAACCAGTCAAGCCGCTCCCTGAATCGGTTGCGCAATGCCCGTTACCTGCAACGTCTGGCCCGTGCCCGCGAGATTGTTGGCGGGATGGAAGGAGAAGACGAATGAGTTTACCCATTATCACCGCAGAGCAGCGCCAGCAGGAGCATAAAGGCGTCAAGGCTGTCCTGTTGGGAGCCAGCGGTGTTGGCAAAACCTCGCAGTTGTGGACATTACCCGCGGACAAGACCTTGTTCGTTGATCTTGAGGCTGGCGATCTGGCTGTTGAGGGCTGGCAAGGAGAGGCCGTTCGTCCACCAACCTGGCCGGACTTCCGTTTGCTGGTGGCTTTTATTGGTGGACCCAATCCGGCACTGGCTGACAACCAGCCTTACTCGCAGGCGCATTACGAACAGGCCTGCAAAGTATTCGGTGCAAGAGACGTGCTGGATAAGTACGCCATCTTTTTTGTCGACTCGATTACTGCGTTATCCCGGTTGTGTTTTCAGTGGTGCAGCAAGCAACCGGAGGCTTTCAGTGACAGAACCGGCAAACCGGATACACGGGGCGCTTATGGGCTGCATGGGCGGGAGATGATTGCCGCCCTGAATCATCTGCAACATGTGCGTGGGAAGCATGTGATCTATGTCGGCATCCTGGAGGAGCGGGTGGATGATTTTAATCGTCGTATTTTCCAGCCTCAGATCGAAGGCTCCCGCACGGGTCTGGAGCTCCCCGGCATCGTGGATGAGGTGATTACCCTGGCTAGCCTGCCGGATGAAGAAGGTAGCCTGCAGCGCTGTTTTGTCTGCCAAACACTCAATCCCTGGGGCTTTCCCGCCAAGGATCGCAGTGGTCGTCTGGAGCAGACCGAGCCGGCCCACCTCGGCCAGTTACTTCGCAAAATTGGCCAGCCCCTAACCGAGCGACAACTGCAGTACACCGCCCATATCCCCGCACAACCCAAAACAGACACACAACAAGGAGAGTCTGATGAATCAACCCACCAATAATGCCTGGACAGACTTTAACGATGCTGAGGTGCAGCAGGAGTTTGATCTGATTCCCAAAGGCACACTTGCCAAGGTCAACCTGACACTCAAGCCCGGTGGTTATGACGAGCCCCACATGGGATGGCTGGGTGGTTGGGCAACACGAAGCGAGTCGGGCGCCGTTTACCTGAAGGCTGAGTTCATGGTGCTGACCGGTCCCTATGCGAAACGTAAGGTCTGGAGTCTGATTGGACTTCATAGTCCTAAAGGACCTGCCTGGTCACAAATGGGGCGCAGCTTTGTGCGCGCCATTCTCTGCTCCGCGCGTGGTATCCATCAGGACGACAAGTCACCCCAGGCTGTACTGGCCCGGCGCCTGAAAGACTTTGGGGAGCTGGACGGCATCGAGTTTGTGGCTCGCATTGATGTCGAAAAGGATGCTGATGGTGAAGAGAGTAACGTCATCAAATATGCCGTGACGTCGGATGACAAACAGTATCAGGCCGTGATGGCTGAGACTGGTCCATCCCCGGTTTCCCAACCGCAGTCGTCGGTGACGCGGACCCAAAGCGCTGATTACCAGTTCCAGCAGCCGGATGGTTTCTGGGAACGCTAATCATCATAACGGACGGTCTCCGTCTAACGCTGGGGTTGGACGGAGATATTTCATCTTTTCAGGACGAAAGAGCATGTCAGACTTTATGGATTTCAATGACGCCGAGATCGTTCAGCTACCGAATGCCGATGGTTCAAGGCTCTCTGCAACGGAGATCAAACAACGGCTCATGGCTCAACTACCGGCGTTTATTGAGTACCTGTTGCCTAATGCCCAACGTTATTCGGATTACTATGCTGTTGGTGATTGCAGTGGTGCAAAAGGCAAGAGCCTGAATATTGCCATTGAGGGGGATAAGGCCGGGTTATGGCATGACTTTGCCTCGGGGGAACACGGCGATATGTTTGGCCTGGTCCAGGCAAACCAGCACATGGACTTCCCGGAGAGTCTGCGTTTTATTGCGCGCTGGCTGGGTGTGGAGCCCATGCCAGTCACTCAAGGTAAAGCTGTTTCGAAAAAAACAAAAACAACGGTGGAGACATTAGGGCCGCATACCGGCAAATGGGATTACCACGACCCGCAAGGTCAACTCATTGCCTGTGTGTATCGCTATGACACGGAGGACGGCAAACAGTTTCGCCCCTGGGATGTCAAAGCGGGTAAACATCGGGCGCCATATCCCAGGCCGTTATACAACCAGCCAGGTATTAAACACAGTCATGGCGTTGTGCTGGTGGAAGGTGAAAAGTGTGCCCAGGCATTGGTCAAGGCCGGAATCTGTGCGACAACGGCTATGAATGGGGCGAAAGCGCCGGTCCATAAAACGGACTGGTCACCCTTGAAGGGCAAGCAGGTGCTGATCTGGCCGGATAACGATCAACCGGGCAGAGAATACGCACAAACAGCGGCCATCGCGGTGTTGCGGGCTGGAGCAACGTCCTGCGCGATACTCATTGCGCCTGCGGGAAAACCGGAAAAATGGGATGCAGCCGATGCCCTGGAGGAGCGGGATGATCAGGAGATCCCATTTGATGTTCCCGGCTTTCTGACAGGCGCCGATCGAACACCGGTCTCGTTATCCGCAGAGCAGGATGACATCTCCGCTTTGGTGACAGACATACTGGAGACGGATGATGATCTGACCGAGGCGTTCAACACTATCTATGGTGACAACTGGCGCTACTGTGATCAGTGGGGAAAGTGGTTCGTGTGGACCGGTCAGTGCTGGAATCAAGATAAGGTGCTTTATGTTTATCATCTGTCACGGTTGCTGTGCAGGGCAGCGGCCAGCCAGGCTGAAAAAGAGCGTCAGCGTAATCGGCTGGCGTCCACCAGCACTATCCAGAATGTTGTCAAGCTGGCACGCTCGGCACCGTGTCATGCGACAACGGCAGATGAATGGGATTGTGATCCCTGGCTATTGAATACCCCGGGTGGTGTGGTTGATCTGAAAACAGGGCGGCTGCGAGCGCATTGTCGCAGCGACATGATGACCCGGATGACCACGGCGACACCCGAAGGGGAGTGTTCTCTGTGGTTGCGTTTCCTCAATGATGTCACAAACGGTGATCAGGCGCTGGTGGATTACCTGCAAAAAGTCATTGGTTATTGCCTGACTGGCGTCACGACGGAGCATGCCCTGTTTTTTCTCCATGGTGGTGGCGCTAACGGTAAGTCCGTCTTTGTCCATGTGCTGATGTCTATCCTGGGGAACTATGCCGCCAACGCGCCGGTGGAAACGTTCATGGAGTCCCGTACTGAAAAGCATCCAACGGATCTGGCCAGCCTGCAGGGGGCTCGCTATGTCTCCAGTGTGGAAACCGAACAGGGCAAACGGTGGAACGAGTCCAAGCTTAAAACGCTGACCGGTGGCGACAAGATCTCTGCCCGTTTTATGCGCCAGGATTTTTTTGAATACACGCCTCAGTTCAAGTTGGTCATTGCCGGTAACCATAAGCCGTCTATCCGTAATGTGGATGAGGCAATGAAGCGTCGATTACACCTGATTCCTTTCACTGTCACAGTACCTGATGAGAAGAAGGATCGTGCGCTACCCAACAAACTGCTGCATGAGCGTGACGGTATTCTGGCCTGGGCTGTAACTGGCTGTTTACGCTGGCAGCGTGAAGGCATACAGCCGCCGGCCAGTGTCCAACAGGCAACGCAGGAATACTTTGAGGCCGAAGACCATATCGGACAATGGCTGAGTGATCGCTGTGAGCTGGGTGATAGTCAGCGTGAAGGGGTAGCTCAGCTTTATAGTGACTGGAAAGTCTGGTGTGACGATCAGGGGTTGTATGTTGGCTCCATGAAACGTTTTTCAGAAACCCTTCAATCCCGGAAATTTGACAAGTGTCGGACAACCACCGGACACAGAGGGTTGATGGGGCTATCACTGCGACCACGACCCTTTGTTAAGTTTCACGGCGAACCTACTGATTTCTAGGTAAAAATTACTCTGCATTTGACGGATTTGACGTGTTTGCAAGAAACCTTCTTATGCGTGCGCGTATATACGTACGCGCGCACTCGTAAGGGGTTATCGGGAAAACCTGTCAAACCCGTCAAATCCATGGAAGGCGAGGAACTGATATGGAGACGCACATTGATTATCTGGCTTGTCGTTATCGGGAAGCCTGGTGGATATCAAAACGACTACCGTCAGGTATTCGCCTCGGGCACAGTTCCGGTTGGCCTGAAATGATTTTTGACCAGCGCGAACAGATGCGGCGGGCCGAGCGAGAGATTCTGAATACGATACCGGATAACGAGCAAGTTGAACGGTTAATGGAGTGTATTCAATGGCTGACTCCGCTGGTGGACGAAGAACGCAAATTGATCTGGTACAGAGCATCGGGCCTGGCCTGGCGTGAAATTGCACAGCAAACAGGCGTTCCACGCAGTTCAGTACACAGACACTGGCACAAAGCGCTGCTTCGGATCGCACTCCACAACGGGTTTAGGCAATAACGTGTCTTTGCTTGTTGTAGCAGAGAGGAGCAGGTGACATCAGGCATTGGCCTGTTGCCGGTCAAAAGTGCAGTGGGACAAATAGGCCGGTTTGGGTATAGATTTTCTGTATGCTTGTGCAGCGCTATGCCGTGAGGGAGTGCAGCAACCTACCAACGCCTCGGATCTGTTCCGGGGCGTTTTGCTTTCCAGGGACGGAACCCATGTCCGGAGACATCCAACAAATCCTCGTTGAGAAACTGGAACACTGGCCGGCCATGACCACGGTGCCGGTGATCGTGCTGGGCCATCTGGACGAGTTGCAGCGTCGGGCGCTGGTGCTGGCTGACAACAAGCTGGCCGAGCAGGCAGGCTGGGATGAGGAACTGCTCAAGGCTGAGCTGCAGGCGCTGGATGATATGGACTTCGATCTGGAGCTGGTGGGTTTCAGTGATGAGGAACTGGATGACCTGTTGCTGGAAGAACCGGCGGATAACAGCGAAGCAGACGACAATGTGCCGGAACCGGAAGCGCATCCTGTCAGTCAGCCGGGTGATCTCTGGATTCTGGGCAGCCATCGGGTGCTCTGCGGCAGCGCCACGGAAACGGCAGATGTCGAACACCTCATGGACGGCCAGCTGGCCGACATGGTGTTTACCGATCCGCCCTACAACGTGGACTACGGCAACAACGCCAAGGACAAACTCCGTGGCAAGGATCGGCGGATCAAAAACGACAACCTGGGTGCCGGCTTCCATGCCTTCCTGCTGGCGGCCATGACCAACATGCTCTCGGTCTGCAAGGGCGCGGTATACGTCTGCATGAGTTCATCGGAGCTGGACACGCTCCAGAAAGCGTTTCGGGAAGCCGGTGGCAAATGGTCCACTTTCCTGATCTGGGCCAAGAACACCTTCACCCTGGGCCGGGCAGATTACCAGCGACAATATGAACCCATCCTCTATGGCTGGAAGGATGGCAGTGATCATTTCTGGTGCGGCGCCCGCGACCAGGGGGATGTCTGGTTTTTCAACAAACCGGCCCGTAATGATCTTCATCCCACCATGAAGCCGGTGGAGCTGGTCGAGCGGGCTATCAGAAACTCGTCCAAATCCAAGGATATCGTGCTGGATCTGTTTGGTGGCTCAGGCAGCACCCTGATTGCCTGCGAAAAGACCGGGCGTCAGGCCAGGCTCACCGAGCTGGATCCCAAATACGTAGACGTGATCGTACGACGCTGGGAGGAGTATGCCGGTCAGGAAGCGGTGCTGGATGCCAGTCAGCTGACCTTCACCCAGACAGCGCAGGAGCGTGGCCATGACCGACATGATCCAGCAGCGGCTTGACCAGATTGATGGCAAGCTGGACAAACTCTCCGATGCGGTCAGTCGGCTGGCGGCCGTGGAAGAGCGACTGATCCACCAGAACCATACCCTTGATAATCTTAATCACAAACTGGAAGACTCGGAAAAGCGCATTCGCCTGCTGGAGCATCAGGCCAGTGCCCGGGGCGTGGTGCTGGCGTCGGTAGAACGTTTTGGCTGGCTGATCCTGACCACCACGATTGGCATTGTCGCCTACACCCTCAAGGACTGAGACATGGGCAAGCGAAACGAAACCACTGTGGTGGTCGTGCACTGCTCGGCGACCCGCCCGGACAGCAAGGTCACCTTTGACGACATCCGCCGCTGGCACATGATGGAGCGGGCCTTCATGGATATCGGTTACCACTTTGTCATTGAACGTGACGGCAGCCTCAAGCAAGGTAGGGCTATTGATGATTGGGGTGCACATGCGAAAGGCCACAATCACGAAAGCGTAGGCATTTGCCTGGTGGGTGGCATGGATGCCAGGGGGCAGGCGGAGGACAATTTCACGCCGATCCAGAAACGGATGCTGCGCTTTCTGGTGGCAGGCTGCAGGGGGCTGTGGCCTGGGGTGACGGTGAAAGGTCACCATCACTACAATCGGGACAAGGAGTGTCCCTCCTTTGATGTACAGGCATGGCTGGTCGATGAGGGTATGGCGCCATGAGCTGGACACTGGCAATACCTGTGCTGGGCAAACTGATCGACAAGGTGTTGCCTGATGCCGAACAGAAAGCCAAAGCCCATCAAGCGTTGAACACACTGGCACTTAACGGAGAGCTGGACACACTGGCCAAGCAGGCTGGTGTGATCACCGCTGAAGCCAAGGGTGAGAGCTGGCTTCAACGGAGCTGGCGTCCCCTGGTGATGCTGACCTTCACGGCGCTGGTCGTTTGTCGCTGGCTGGGCTGGACGACACCGGGTCTGACCGAGGCGGTAGAGCTCAAGCTGCTGGGTATTGTTCAGCTGGGGCTGGGGGGCTACATCGCCAGTCGAGGGGTTGAAAAGGTGGTCAGGACGGTGCGAAATGGTTAGCCGGGGACCCTGTGAACCGCTCTGGAATGCGGGGCCACACACTCGCGTGGTTTCGCTAGCGACAGGGCGAAAATCGGGGTTGACAAAGTGGTTGACAAAATCAGTGCCGAACTTCCATGAAGGCTTATACCAGAGCGGTTGAAACGATGCTGGAAATGTCAGGGATGCCTCAAAAAGTGTCAACCTGGTTGACAAATTGCGGTTGGCCACTGTCCGGTTAGCAATACTGACCACCGTGTCATTCACCACGGCAAAACCGCCGTGTTTTATTTGATATTCAGGCATCTGACCAAATACACCGTAAACTATACGGTTGATGGTTATGATGAAAGAATAACCCAACCGGCCTATCGGCAAATGGATGCCATTCAATCAGAGCTGGTGTTGTAGCAATCATAATCATTCATGCCATGGATTCGATAACGACCCCTACAGTAACTTCGTCAATATCTGGCACAACGACAGATACTGGCCTTATTGATGCTATAAGTTCTGCTCTAAGTACAGTACATGGAGTTGAATCAACCTCCCATATTCCACAATCAATAGCAAGCACGAGCACAAGCATTAGTACAACTGGTTTCGAACAACGAGATATTCAAGGCTTGACGGGGAATGAGGAGCTTGAGCAAGAACTGCTATATGAACTAAATGATATCTTTCCGGAATATGGAGATGACCTCAATTTTGACGATGCCGCTGTTGAGTTAGGTCTGTCATTAGATGAACTCATAAAAATAATGCGTGAAACGAAAACGAAACAGTGCCCTGATTGTGATAAATCATACAAATTGGCTCTGGCATTGGAACAGCACTGTATTACTCAACACAAAAAAGCGGGCAAGTTCCAGTGTCCCGACTGCGACAAGAGCTTTGCCGCCAATTCCTGGCTGCAACGACACCAGGCGGTGCACAGCGAAGAGCGCCCCCATCAGTGCCAGACCTGCTCTAAGAGCTTTAAGAGCAGAGGTGAGCTGCAACGGCACCAGACGGTGCACAGCGAAGAGCGCCCCCATCAGTGCCAGACCTGCTCCATGGGCTTTAAGAGCAGACATGCGCTGCAACGGCACCAGACGGTGCACAGCGAAGAGCGCCCCCACCAGTGCCAGACCTGCTCTAAGAGCTTTAAGGGAAAGGCTGATCTGAAAAATCACCTGCGGGAGCACAGCACGGAGCGCCCCCATCAGTGCCAGACCTGCTCTAAGAGCTTTAAGAGAAAGGCTGATCTGAAAAATCACCTGCGGGAGCACAGCACGGAGCGCCCCCATCAGTGCCAGACCTGCTCCATGGGCTTTAAGAGCAGACGTGAGCTGCAACGGCACCAGACGGTGCACAGCGAAGAGCGCCCCCATCAGTGCCAGACCTGCTCTAAGAGCTTTAAGCGCAGACGTGCGCTGCAACAGCACTTGCGGGTGCACAGCGAAGAGCGCCCCCATCAGTGCCAGACCTGCTCTAAGAGCTTTAAGAGGAGTGATGAGCTGCAACAGCACCTGCGGGTGCACAGCGAAGAGCGCCCCCATCAGTGCCAGACCTGCTCTAAGAGCTTTAAGAGAAAGGCTGATCTGAAAAATCACCTGCGGGAGCACAGCACGGAGCGCCCCCATCAGTGCCAGACCTGCTCCATGGGCTTTAAGAGCAGACGTGAGCTGCAACGGCACCAGGCGGTGCACAGCGAAGAGCGCCCCCATCAGTGCCAGACCTGCTCTAAGAGCTTTAAGCGCAGACATGCGCTGCAACGGCACCAGACGGTGCACAGCGAAGAGCGCCCCACAGGGGAGCAAGTAAAATCAACGAAGCGTAAGTTGGGTTCAGATTCACCATCCACATCTCAACCATCTGTAAAAATACGAAAGACTGCGCCATCCGCCGGAGCTGGCTCCGAACAACGAGATGTTCAAGGCTTGACGGGGAATGAGGAGAATCTGCTTGAGCAAGAACTGCTAAAAGAACTAAATGATATCTTTCCGGAATATGGAGATGACCTCAATTTTGACGATATCACTGATGATTTAGATCTGTCATCAGATAAACTCATCAAAATGATGAGTGAAACGAAACAGTGCCCTGATTGTGATAAATCATACAAATGGGTTCTGGCATTGGAACAGCACTGTATTACTCAACACAAAAAAGCGGGCGCATTCCAGTGCCCCGAGCAAGGCTGCGACAAGAGCTTTGCCGCCAATTCCTGGCTGCAACTGCACCAGGCGGTGCACAGCGAAGAGCGCCCCCATCAGTGCCAGACCTGCTCCATGGGCTTTAAGAGCAGACGTACGCTGCAACTGCACCAGGCGGTGCACAGCGAAGAGCGCCCCCATCAGTGCCAGACCTGCTCTAAGAGCTTTAAGAGCAGAGGTGCGCTGCAACGGCACCAGACGGTGCACAGCGAAGAGCGCCCCCATCAGTGCCAGACCTGCTCCTTGGGCTTTAAAAGCAGAGGTGAGCTGCAACGGCACCAGACGGTGCACAGCGAAGAGCGCCCCCACCAGTGCCAGACCTGCTCCATGGGCTTTAAGAGCAGACGTGCGCTGCAACGGCACCAGACGGTGCACAGCGAAGAGCGCCCCCATCAGTGCCAGACCTGCTCTAAGAGCTTTAAGAGGAGTGATGAGCTGCAACAGCACCTGCGGGTGCACAGCGAAGAGCGCCCCCATCAGTGCCAGACCTGCTCTAAGAGCTTTAAGAGAAAGGCTGATCTGAAAAATCACCTGCGGGAGCACAGCACGGAGCGCCCCACAGGGGAGCAAGTAAAATCAACGAAGCGTAAGTTGGGTTCAGATTCACCATCCACATCTCAACCATCTGTAAAAATACGAAACACTGCGCCATCCGCCGGAGCTGGCTCCGAAGAACAGCTTAGGGCAATGATGCAACAACAGGCAGAGTCATCTTGTTCGTCGGATCAGTAGTTGTCAGTCTTCAACAATCCGGTAAACCCGTTCTTTACCTTCGGGCTTGTCCGATGAGATATTCAGACCCAGTCGTTTTTTGAGGGTGCCTGCCAAGGTTCCCCTTACCGTATGTTGTTGCCAGCCGGTGGCATGCATCATTTCGGCAATGGTGGCACCCTCGTTTCGTCTCAGTAGCTCTACCAATGTATGGAGCTTGGTACCGGCACGGGTAACCGGTTTTTTCTCATCGTCTTCTGACAGTTCAACCCCGATGGCCTGTCGTCCTTCCGGTGTCAGGGAGTAATTGATCCAGTTTTTGCAGGTCTTGGCTCTCAAGAGCCCCCGTTTGATCAGACTCTCGAGCACTTTTTTCCGGGCGCCACCGCGCAGCGGGATATCCTGGGCGGTCAGGTGACCATTGCCGTGGATCAGTTGCAGGATATGAGTCTGGGTATCTGTCAGTTTCATGGCGTCTCTCCTTGTTGCCGTGGTTAATCAGGCCAATTGGCCAGTGCGTCTTCAAGATCCTCTGCCAGACGGGCAATGGTGCCAACATGGCTCCAGTCACACTCCTCCGGTGAGGGCATGGTGAAATGGTTGACCCGCAGATCGATGAGCTTTGATGCGAGCGTGTCAATGCGGTGCAGATGCATGAGCAGGGCTTCTTCAATAGCGTCTTGCCGGTTCATGGTTGATGTCCTGTTCAGGATGCGTTGTAACCATGAAGGCTTCGAAATCACTATTTAGCAAGTCATAAATTCCAGTAAAAACAATAGGATAGGGTTGTATCGCAAGTTTTCAGGCTGCTGCGGGAGGAATGGGGCCGATGGCGTTGGTTTCACAATCCGAGTTTGCCAAACGCAATGGCTGGTCCCGGCAGTATGTCAACAAACTCGTGCGTCAAGGGCGGATAACCCTCGACAATGGCAAAGTCAATGAAGCCGCCGCTTTACAGGCGCTGCAAGCCGAAGAAGAGCCTTCTACAGTGCTCAGACAATCCAGTCCGGAAAAGCCAGCACAGGGGCCGGTCGTAGCGCCTGTGCCAGCAGAAGGGCGCGCCCCAGTGGATTATCTTACGGCCCGCACGATGCGTGAGGCCTATCGCGCCAAGATGGCCCGGATGGAGTATGAGCAGAAGCAGGGGAAACTGACGGATGCGGCTCAGGTCCGCGAGGATGCGTTTCAGGCGGGGCGCATTGTACGTGACGCCATTATGGGGTTGCCAGATCGTCTGGCTGATGTACTGGCAGCCGAAAATGATCCGGCCAATATACAGCGATTGTTGCGTGACGAGCTTGAAGTGGCGCTTGAACGTCTAGCGGAAAGAACTTAGCGCTGGAACCGGCGGCTAGAAGGCAGGACTGGAAACAGGGTGACCGTTCGGATGAAGGGTCTTCAGAGGTGCCCCTCTCATCGACACCTGGCACCCAGCATTTAAGCTACCCAGAGCGGTGGAGCCGAAACGGTCGCAGGGAGTTTATCAAAATTTGCAACTTCTTTGAATGTTGTGAGGAAGTGGCTGTTTCGGATGAGGAGTCTTCAGAGGCGCCCCTCTCATCAACCCTGGTGCCCAGCATTTAAGCTACCCAGAGCAATGGAGCCGAAACAGTTGCTTGCAACTTATCATTTTCTTGGCAGAAAACAAGATACCTAAAATGTGAACACAGGCTGAGAACAGATGACAAAACTGTAGGAAGGTTGTCTGTTGGACCGACTCGGATGAAGGCATTGCAAGGCTGCCCTCTCATCGTGACTTGAAGCCCCGCCATTCTTCACAGAACGCTCACCAAGGCGATGGAGCCGAGTCGGCGGTTTGCACACTATCAACGGCTCAAACTGAAATCAATTTCATGAACATCGTATGAAAAACTAAGGGGCTAGAGGAAAACCAAATTGAGAGTGATTTGGGCTTGATCTCCGGCGAGGCTTCCGAGGCCGCATGGCGATGGTTTGTAAGGCCTGTTCCCGAGGCAACACCTGATAGATGCTGCGGTAATAGGCTGATTCAATGGCCTCTCGGGTCAGAGGGTTAAGTGTCACGCCGATGCGTTTAAGATAGGCAACCATATGACAGTGTGTCGGTTTACCCATGGTCTTTCATCCTTCTACATAAAGAAAACCCTGCTCGCGCAGGGCATCAGGCCGGTTCGGGGCGATTCTTGTTGTTGACGTTTTTGTTATTGTCAGCCCCTCAAGATGGCCATCCATGACCGTATTATCTTTCCCTGAAATCGAAGCCGTATTGATTTGCGGCAAGGGTTAATACGTATTTGTATAGGTGCATCCTGCATGCCAAAAAACTTTCTGGCCCGTCAGTCGTAGTCTGTAGCGAAATCGGGTGTTTTAGGTGGTATGCACCAAAGCCGGATTAGTGACAGGGATATGATGCTGCTGTCACGGAAAGAAACTCGTGGTAACAGTCAACAGACGTTTGTTCCAATTCAGGGAAGACTGACGATATGGCCAATATTATTCGCATCAAGCGTAGCCAGGTGACCGGTGCTCCTACGGCATTAGAGGAAGGTGAACTGGCTTACTCGGAAGCCTCGGGGCAGCTCTTTATTGGCGCCAGTGGTGACACGGTTATCGTCATTGGTGGTTTTGCCGACCACGACAAACTGGCCTCTATTGAAACCGGAGCCAACAACTACACATTGCCTGCTGCGACCACTACAACCCTGGGCGGCATCAAGGCAGGCTCCGGCTTACTGGTTGATGTCGATGGTGTGCTGACCCTCGATGGTGCGTCTGGCATCACGGAATCCCAGGTTGACAGCAAAATTGCCGATGCCATCAATGCGCTGGTGAGTGGTGCCCCCGCTGCACTGGATACGCTGAACGAGTTGGCTGTCGCATTACAGGGGAATGACAGCGAGATTGCTTCGTTGGTAACCAGTGTTTCCGGGAAGCTGGCTAAAAGTGCTAACTTGTCAGATCTTGCCGATGCTGCAGCGGCGCGTACCAATCTCGGTCTGGACGATATGGCGCAGCAAAACGCCGGTGCTGTGGCGATTACCGGCGGCACCATCAATGGCGTAACCCTGGATGGGGGCAGCTTCTGAGATGGCGGGTATTCAGCTCAGGCGTTCAGCATCGCCGGGTGCTGTTCCGGCGAGTCTTCAGGAAGGGGAACTCGCCATCAACACGGCTGATGGCAAGCTCTATGCCCATGTGTCGGGGCAGGTGGTTGTCATTGGTAGTGTGTCGTTTATTGACGATGCGCCGGCCGATGGCGGGCAGTATGTTCGTCAGGACAACGGCTGGCAGCCCGCTGCGGCCGGTGGTGGCGACTGGACCTTGCTGGCAACCGGTAACTTTCCGGCCGGCAATGCCGAGTATGTTTTTCCGGTGACCTTCAGCAGTGAGTACAGTTTGTACAAGCTGATGTTGCTCAATGTTGCCTGCGATGGCAGTTCCAACACCCAGATGGAATTATTGGCCAGCAGTGACGGGAGTACCTGGCAGACCGGAAGCTTTGATTACAAGTACCGGTTTAACGACACCACCCAGTCCTCTTCATCGACCACTACTAACAAACTGGCCCTGACCAGTAATGCCCTTGGCAAAAGCGGTGCGGTGTGTGCCGAATTAACCGTGTTTGCGCCGACGGCGATTGCGCCAACCCGGATTGGTATGCAGGTCTGGCACGAGGATAACAGCGGTAATCCCGAAGCCACTTTGGGGCACGGTATTGTCCGGGCAGCAGCGCCGGTGCAGGCGTTGAAGATGCGTTTGACCCATGCGCCCTTTGGTTCCGGTGAGATCAGGGTTTATGGCATCCGGTAAATCATGACCAACAGTCCTTGGTTCAATGGTTTTTTCACCGGCTTGAAACCTGATACCCGTATGACCGTCTCGGAGTGGTCAGACCAGCACCGGATCCTGCCCATGAAAGCGGCCAAGGAAGCGGGTCGCTGGCGTACGGCAAGGACACCCTATCTGAAGGAGATCATGGATGCCCTGAGTCCGTCGTCTTCTGTCGAGCGGGTGGCGTTCATGAAAGGCGCCCAGGTAGGTGGCACCGAGTGTGGCAATAACTGGCTTGGGTACGTCATTCATCATACCCCGGGGCCAATGCTCTATGTATTGCCGACACTGGATATGGCCAAGCGAACCTCGAAGCAGCGCATTGCACCGATGATCGAGGAGATGCCCATCCTGCGTGACCGCGTAAAAGACCCCAGGAGCCGGAATTCGGGCAATACCCAGATGGTGAAGGAGTTTCCCAACGGGGTGTTGATCATTACCGGGGCCAACTCCGCCACCGGACTGCGCTCCATGCCAGCAAGGTTTCTGTTTCTGGATGAGGTAGACGCCTACGAAGACGATGTGGACGGCGAGGGCAGTCCCATCAATCTGGCCATCAAGCGAACCGCGACGTTTTCACGCAATCGCAAGATCTTCATGGTCTCCACCCCGAACATTGCCGGGGCCAGCAAGATCGAATCGGCTTACCAGGCCTCTGACCAGCGTCGCTTTTATGTGCCCTGCACCGAATGTGGACACAAACAACCCATCGAATGGGCGCAGATCCGCTTTGAAGACAAAGACCCGGATACTGCCAGTTTTGAATGCATCCGCTGTGGTCAGCGGATGCGTGAGCATGACAAGCCGAAACTGTTGTCAGGTGGTGAATGGGTTGCAGAAAACCCGGAGGCTGGCAGCAAGATCAGAGGTTATCACCTGAGTTCCCTCTACAGTCCTAACGGCTGGTACAGCTGGCGAGATGCGGTGGCGGATTTTCTCGCGGCCAAAGACGATCCGGTACTGCTCAAGGACTGGACCAATACCGTATTGGGAGAAACCTGGCAGGAAGCCGGTGAAACAGTAGACCATGAGCTGTTGTACCAGCGTCGTGAACATTATCCGGCTCCCGTTCCCTGGTCAGTGGAAGTATTGACCGCTGGCATTGATGTACAGGATGACCGTGTGGAGTTTGAGGTCGTCGGCTGGGGCGCAGGTGAGGAAAGCTGGTCAATTGACTACGTGCGTCTTTATGGTGATCTCAGCCGCCCGGAAATCTGGCAGATATTGGCCGACAAGCTTCGGCAGTCGTATCGACGGGACGATGGTGTATTGATGAATCTGGCCCAAGTCTGCATGGATTCCGGCGGGCATTTCACCGATGAAGCTTACGCCTTTAGCCGCAAGCTGGGCATTGACTGGCTGATTCCCATCAAGGGGGCGTCACAAGCCGGGAAGGCCATTGCCACCTTTCCTAAGACCCGCAACCGCAAAGGTGTGTACCTCACTCTGGTGGGCACGGATACAGCCAAGGAACTTATCTACCAACGCTACCGAATCCAGGAACCCGGTGCCGGCTATTGCCACTGGCCGGTCAAAGAGTGCTTTGATGAAGATTACTTCAAGCAGGCGACGGCAGAGGAAAAGATCCGCAAATACAAACATGGCGTCGCCCATTTTGAGTGGGATGCCAAAAAGCGTCGTAACGAAGCACTGGATTGCCGGGTCTATGCCCTGACGGCCGTCAGGATCCTGCAACAACACCGGGGACTGGATCTGGAACAGCTGGCACTCAACCGGCCTGTGCCGGAATCCTGCGAAGAAGTGCAGGAAACGCCAGCACCATCACTGGAAAATCGGCCACGTCGCATCAGTCGCAGCAGCTACCTCAACGGATAACACAATGATCAGCCAGGAAGAATACGACGCACTCAAGCGGGCCGTACTGCTTCGTGATACCCGTACAGTGGAGTTTGAGGGGCGCAAGGTGGAATACGCCAGTTTCAGCGAAATGGAGCGACGTTTGCACGCCATAGAACGTGAATTGGCCAGGCAGATTAAGCGACCACGACAGTATGGGGTTTATAGCAAAAGCAGGTCATAAGGGAGCTCTCTCCAGATGAACATGATTCTGGGCTCATATTCTCATTGTGATCTGGAGGCCCGGTTGGTTTTTTACAACACGCCAGGGCAATGGAGCCGGAGAGAAAAGTGATTTTCTGAATTACTTAATCAGAGGTCAATAGGGGCACATGGTCATATGGAGTGATTCTGTGTGCCTTTGTATCGCTTTATCGCCACAGATTCAGAATCACAGTCAGTATCAAACTCACCAGAATCATGGATGTAATGGGAATAAACACCTGGGATCGCTCACCACGGAAATGCAGGTCGCCGGGCAGATGCCCAAACCATTTCAGTAGTCCCGGCGCAAAGTGCAGAACCAGGCCTATGCCCAGAAAGATTAACCCGACAACGATAAGCCATTTTGCCATGGAAGCACCTCTTGGCTCTGTTTGTGATCTTAGACAAGGAACGTCCTGATTGATTGCATGGATCCGCCAGAAATGGCAACAGAAAATTCAGCAAGCGGTGAATCTGGCTTATACCTCGGCAGGTCGTGGTCGTCGCAGCCAGGGATGGAGCGCGCCACAATCCGGTCCCAATAATGCCCTGACCGGGAATCTGGGCACCCTGATTAATCGCAGTCGGGCGGCAATCCGCAACGATCCCTGGGCAGCGAGTGGGTTAGATAAACTGGTATCGAATATTGTTGGCACTGGTATTAAACCCAAGTCAGAGGCCACTGACGACAGTGTTCGAAGGGATTTACAGCAGCTGTTTCTGGACTGGACCGATGAGTCCGATGCTGATGGGCAACTGGATTTCTACGGCCAGCAAAGCCTTGCCGCCAGGGCCATGCTCGAAGCCGGCGAGTGTTTTATCCGTCTCCGGCCCCGACGACCAGAAGATGGATTGTCGGTACCGCTGCAGCTACAACTGCTGGAAGCGGAGTTTGTCCCTTGGGATTACAACGATGACCTGAAAAACGGCCACGCCATCCGGGCCGGTATTGAGCTGGATAAACTGGGGCGCCGGGTGGCCTATTGGATGCACAAGACCCATCCGCACGATTACACCATTCTGGATACAGCTAATCTCCGTCGTATTCCGGCAGAAGAGGTGTTGCATCTCTATGAGCCGTTAAGGCCAGGACAGCTACGGGGCCAGCCGGTGCTGACCCAGGTGCTGTTGCGGATGCACCACCTGGACAAGTTTGATGATGCCACATTGCTCAGGCAGGAGATCGCCAACCTGTTTACAGGCTTTATCACCAAACCGGCGCCAGAGCAGGAGCGGGTGGATCCGCTGACCGGACGCCCCATTGTTTACGATCTGCAGGGTGTACCCATGGTGGGAATGGAACCGGGCACCATGCAGGAGCTATCACCCGGAGAAGAAATTGTTTTTAACACACCGCCGGGGGCGGCCAGTGATTATCCCGATTTTATCCGGCAGCAGCTGATGGCGGTGTCGGCAGGCATTGGCCTTCCCTATGAACTCCTATCGGGAGATATGAAAGGCGTCAGTGACCGGGCACTTCGCGTGGTGCTCAATGAGTTTCGTCGCCGGATCCAGCAGTTGCAGCACAACCAACTGGTGTTCCAGCTGTGTCGCCCTGTTTGGAATCGTTGGCTGGAGCTGGCGGTGCTATCAGGCGCTATTTCAGCACCGAACTATCACAACAAGCCCAACGACTATCGCCGGGTGAAATGGATTCCCCATGGCTGGGCCTACATCCATCCGGTGCAGGATATGCAGGCTCAGGCACAGGCGGTCCGCAATGGTTTCAAATCCCGCTCGGAAGTAGTTTCCGAGCAGGGGTATGACAGCGAGCAGGTCGATGCGGAAATGGCCGCAGACAACCGTCGTGCGGATGCGCTGGCGTTGCAATACGACAGCGATGCCCGGCAACCAGAAACACCGCAACCCGAACAACCATTATCCGAGTCACTCAAGGAAGAACCCGTCGATGAGTCGAACCAATAAGCCTTGGTACACACTGAAAAATCAGTCTGGTAACGCCGAGCTCATGATCTATGACGTGATTGGTGACTGGGCGGGACTTTCTGCCCGGCAGCTGGTTGATAGCCTTAAAACTATCGACAGTAATGAGATTACGGTGCGTATCAACAGTCCCGGCGGGAGCGTGTTCGATGGTATCGCTATCTACAACGCCCTGCGTTATCACCCGGCCAATATCACGGTACGGATTGAAGGACTGGCGGCTAGTATCGCCAGTGTCATTGCCATGGCCGGCGACACGGTACAGATGGCAGAGAATGCACTCTTTATGATCCATAATCCCTTTGGTTGGGTCAGTGGAGAAGCGGATGATCTCCGTCGTATCGCGGGCATGCTGGACAAGGCCCGGGACAGTATTGCCATGACTTACAGTGAGCGCAGCGGCCTGCCGGTGACTGACATCGAAGCACTGATGGCGGAGGAAACGTGGTTCACTGCCGCTGAGGCCAAAGAGAAAGGACTGATTGACAGTATTGATAAGCCGGTCAAACTGGCTGCGTCGTTTGATCTGTCCCTGTTTAATCATGCACCGCCCATCACAATGGAGCCTCCGGCGCCAAAGCCTGCTCCCACATCAGTAAAAAACGAAGAAGCGAACGATGGCGATACTTCGGTGCTGTCTATTGTTCGGCTTTGTAATCAGGCCGGTTATCCGGAATTGGCAGAGCGTTGTATTCGTGACCAGTTAACTCCGGAACAGGTCAAACAAAAGCTCCAGGACTGTGAAAGCATCAATTCCCTTTGTGCCGCGGCTCATGCACCTGATCTGGCCGCAGGGTTTATCCAGTCGGCCAATACCGTGGATGAAGTGAGGGCATCACTGTTTGAGAAACTGACGGCCAGTGATGCCACAGTGAACAATACCCTGACACCGGATCAGCAGCAGAACACCATCAAACCTTTGATTGATACCGCTGCCGTCTATCGCAATCGTAACCAGAACCAGACATACCCTGCCTGAAAGGACTCAGCCCATGCCTGTGATGACCGAACCGGTGCATACCGGAGAGTTTCTTGTATCCGAAGGAAACAACAGTATCAGCCGCGAGAAGGTGGTGCTGGCGCCTAACCAGACATTGCTGCCAGGGACAGTCGTCTACATGGATGCGGCTAGCGATCAGTACCTGGCATTGGATGCTGCGGCAGCGGATGCCTTTGCCACGGCAGGCGGCGTTCTGCTGGACCGGGTCGATACCGGTGATGAGCCGGGGGAGGGCGTGCTGATTGCCCGGCTGGCAGAAGTGGATGGCACCTTGTTGCTCTGGCAGGACCTCAGTGAAGAGCAAATCAATGCCGGCATTGAGCAGTTGAAGCCGCTGAATATCTTTGTCCGGGAGGGAGAACCCGTATGAGCTTACTGGATATCTTCAATGATGATGCCTTCAGCCTGACCAGTCTGACGGCGACCATCAACAACCAGCCCTATAAACCCGGGCGGATAGGTGAATTGGGACTTTTTACGGAATCCGGCATCAATACCACATCGGCCATGGTGGAATCGAAAAACGGTGAACTGCACCTGTTGCCAACCAGTCAGCGAGGGGCACCGGCTTTGCAGGCCCGGGGTGGTAAACGACAGGTGCGCAGCTTTGTGATTCCCCACATTCCCTATGACTCGACCATTCTGGCCGATGAAGTACGCAATGTGCGTGCTTTCGGGTCCGAGTCTGCGCTTGAAGGTGTGCGAACCGTTGTGAATCAACGCCTCAGCGATATGAATGCCAACCATGAGGTGACGCTGGAGCATCTGCGTTTGGGAGCGCTCAAGGGACTGATACTTGATTCTGATGGCAGCACCGTGATTTACGACCTGTTCCATGAGTTTGGTGTGATCCAGCAGACCCATACCTACAAATTCAGCGATGCTGCCACTGACGTTCGTATCCAGTGCGTCAAACTCCGTCGAAAGGTAGACGACGCCCTTGACGCCCAGCCTTATTCTGGCTTACGGGCCTTTTGTGGAGCGGATTTTTACGATGCGCTGGTCGCTCATGATTACGTCAAGGATGCCTACCACCGCTACCAGGACAGTGCGCTGCTCAGGAATGATCCGAAAGGGGGCTTTAACTTCGGGGATATTTTCTGGGAGGAATACCGCGGCCAGGTCGATGGCATTCCTTTTATCCCGGCCAATGAAGCCTATGTGATCCCGGAGGGGACGGGCATCTTTCGTACCTGGTTTGCCCCGGCGGACTTTGTTGAAACGGTCAACACTATCGGGCTGCCGCGCTATGCCAAGCAACGGGTCATGGACTTCGATAAGGGCGTACAGATTCACACCCAGTCCAACCCGCTGCCTATTTGCCTCAAGCCCCGGGCGGTGATTCGCTGCAAGATGTCATGAGGAAGGAGCAGGTTCCAGTCGCCAGGGATCGTTTTCTGTTTTGCGCGAAGCCATCCACCCCTCTGGCAGGGTATCAATGCCCATCATGAAAGGATCGCGGGCAATGATCTGGGCACTGTCGGTTATGACTGCGTTATCAACGGTGAGTGGCGTGGCGCCGGACATCTCAAGGTAGCCATCATCGGTATTGTGGCGAATAAGCAGTACCGCTTCTGTGCCATCAATGATGGGTTGTGTGGTCTTGATGTTCATGCCATCCCTGCCAAGGTTCATGGTTTTATTTAAGGGTATCCCAAGATGACAGATTCCTTCAACGCGATGACGAGTACCGTGTTACAGGCATTTGGTGACAGCTTGTTGCTAAGACGTGAAGGCATGGCTGATCATGCCATCACCGGTATTCTCAAGCACGGCGTACAGGCGGTCGGGCCGGTGGATGCCGTTATGCAGTCAATGACCACGCTCACCATTGACCGCTCGCTGGTGTTACGGCGGGGAGATGTCATTAGTAAAGAGACAGAGTTCTGGACGGTTGATCGCAGGCTGAAGGATGACGGCTACATGACCACCTGGAACCTTCATGCAGCTGACCATTGAGCTGGATGAAACCCTGCACCGGTTGACGGCAGAACTCAATGATTCGCCGGAGAAGGTCAACCACGCCATCCGACGAGCCATGACCAAACTCTCACGCTTTGCCGAGCGGCAGGTGTTGCGTGAACTCAGTCGTCGGGTTTCTGTGAGCCAGGCATTGCTCAACAACCTCGGTCGGGTGAAAGTCACGCTGGAACCGCCGGGCCGGCGTGGCAATGACGGCTATCAGGTGGTGATCTGGGTGGGGCTCTCCGCTATTCCTGCCCATTACCTGGGTTATCCACGACAAACCCGATCAGGCGTCAGAGTCGGTCGCCGATTCTGGCAGGGTGGGTTCTTGATGCAGCCGGTCAACAGTAGCCATGCGATGGTGTTCAAACGGGTACCCCACTGGCAGCACCGAAAGCAGCTGTCCCAACGTTCCGGCAAGGTGATGTGGATGGGGCTCCCGATTGAGAAACAGGCGTTGTCTGTTTATGAGCAGGCCGGTGATCTGTTGTCCGCATTGGAATCCCGCTTGCTTGAACGATTCACGACGTTGCTTCAGCAGGAGCTCAACTTTGCGTTCAATATTGAGGGCAGCTGATGGATGAGTCTATTCCTGAAAGCCGGATTCTGGCAGCGTTGATTGCCCAGCTGGAATCCGTTTGCTCCAACGTAAAAATCGGCTATCCCGCCACCGGTCTTGAAGATGACTTGGAAGTGCCGGCCATACTGGTGCAGCTGGAATCGCTGACTGAACTCAATCGCCGCGGTCAACGCGGGCTTTACCAGCTGCAGTTTCTCATCAGTCTGGCGGTTCGCACCAGTGATGCTTCCACTGAATCACTGCTGCAGCTCAGCCGACAGATCCGTCAGGCAATGGTGCCAGGTACACGACTTTGCCCGGACACCCGTAAGCTGCAGCTGACCGAAACACAGTTTGATATCGCTCCCGCCCATGGACGCCTGTCGTTTGCGGACATGAATCTGCAGGTGGATACCGTTCTCTCGCCCTGATTACTCCCGAGTAGAAATCCAGCAAAGGACACGCTTATGTCACAGGTTGACCGCAGTTTTATTGGCGCCGGCAGTATCCATATCCAGCCATACGACCAGTCAGCACCGTTATTACCGGTGGGCAATGTCAGTGAGTTTACCTTCAGCTTTGAGGAGGAAAAGAAGGAGCTGAAAAACTATCTCGGCGGTGGCGGCAACCGCAATGTGGTCTCACGTATCTCAGGGATTACCGGTTCCATCACTGCTCATGATTTCACGGCACAGAACATCGCCCTGGCCCTGCGTGCTTCGGTCAGTGAGATTGGCGCGGGCGCAGTGACTGATGAACCCCATGCCAGTCACGGTATCGCCGATGAACTGATTCCTTTCGATAAGTTGCCAGACTTAAGTCAGGCGATCACGGTTAACGACAGCATTTCAAATCCCCTGACCGAAAATGTGGACTATGAACTGACCAAATCCGGTGTTCGGGTGCTGGATGGTGGGGCCATCAATGACCAGGGCATTACCGTTTCCTATACGCCGCTGGTCGCTAATGCGGTACAGGCGCTCGTGGAGTCAGGTAAGGAGTTTGCGCTCTTTATGGAAGGACTCAACGATGCCCAGGAAGGTTTGCCATTCAGTATCCGGGTGCATCGGGTGAAATTCTCACCGGTTCAGAACCTGGGCTTTATTTCGGAAGACTTTGCCAGTATTCCGTTGGCCATGGATATCCTGGCCGACCCGACCATTAGCGGCGCCGGCCTGAGTCCGTTTATGCGGCTGGATCTGGCGCAATAATATGGTGAGCCTGCGCGACTCGGCCATCCGGCTCACCCTCAAGGCCCGGGACCTGCTCTCGGGAGTGATCCGCAAATCCGCAGACTCACTGGGCGAGCTGGATGCGCGTGCCCGTGATCTCAAGACGGAACTGAAAGCATTAGAGCGTCAGGATCGTTTGCTGACGGCGTTTCGCAAACAGGTCACCACGGTACGGGACAGTAACCGGGCCTATCGGGAAGCGCAAAACCGTGTCGTGGAACTGGCCCGTGCCTACAGCAAGACAGCACAGCCTTCCAATCGCCTGCAACAGCAGCTGGCCTCCGCCCGTAAAACCGTCAGCGCGCTTAATGATCAGTACGGACAGCAACGGAACAAGCTGGCTGAACTGCGTCGCTCCCTTGAGAAACAGGGTCTCTCGAATCGCAACCTGACCGGCCAGCAGGCATCACTGCAACAAAAGCTCAAGACGACAGCTGAGGCTTATCAGTCGGTTTCCCGCAAGGCTCGCACCACCCGTGAGACACTGCGTCGCAACCGGTTTCGACAAACGGCAGCAGACGCGGACAATGCCCGGCAAAGTATTCATCGCCTGTCGGGTTCCTTCCTGCGGCTGGTCACAGCGGCCTCAGGTTTGTACCTCCTCAAGCGATCACTGACCGGTATCCTGGAAACAGGGGATCGCTTTGAACGCCTGCGTATCCAGCTCAACGCCATCATGGGCTCCATTGAGGCAGGGGGCGAGGCGACTATCTGGATTCGTGAGTTCACCCGCAACACGCCGCTGCAACTGCAACAGGTCACCGAAGCCTTTGTCACGCTGAAGAACTTTGGCCTGGATCCCATGGACGGCACCCTGCAGGCCCTGGTTGATGTGAACAGCAAGCTGGGGGGAAGCTATGAACGGCTGCAGCGTATCAGTCTGGCGCTGGGACAGGCCTGGGGTAAACAAAAACTTCAGGGAGAGGAACTTCGGCAGTTGATTGAGGCCGGTGTCCCCGTGTGGGAGCTGCTGGCCAATGTCACAGGGCGTAATGTCACCGAGCTGCGTAAGCTCTCCGAACAGGGCAAGTTGGGCACCGATGTCATTCGGGGCTTGATTACTGAAATTGGCCGGTCGTCGTCAGGAGCGGCGGCTGCCAATATGCAACTGCTGTCCGGTTATGTTTCCAACCTCAAGGATCGCTGGGAGGAGTTCAAAAACGCTGTCGCCGAGAGTGGCTGGTTGGATTATGTGAACTCGGCCCTCGCCACACTGAGCAGTAAACTGGATACGCTGGACAAGGATGGCAGGCTGCAGGCACTTGCCAAAGCCATCTCAGACAGTTTTATCGCCATGGCAGAAGGCATTCGAGGGGCTTTTGAAGGTATTACTCTGGATGATTTTGTTGAGCGGGTACGACAGGGTTTTACCCGCATAGCCGAACAGGCCAGCGGAATTGTTGGCGCCTTTCGTATTATCGGCAATACCATCAGCGTTTTCTTCAACAGTTTTACCCTGGTGGTGAAGGGCGCCGCGACCTTTATTAGCGGTGCTTTGGCGCAGATAACTCAGGGCGTGGCCGATGTACTGGAGGTCTTTGACGCCGATGAGCTGGCTCAGAAAACCCGTCACTTCAGTGAGGCCACCCGCGAGGTGATGTCGGGGTTTGCCCGGGAAACCGCAGAAGACGCCAAACAGATCCGCACAAGCCTCGATAACATGGCTTCAGCCTTTACCGGCAGCCAGCGCCAGATACAGCAAGCTGCTAAAAAGACGGCGACGACCGTCAAATCAACAAACGACAATATCCAGCAGAGTAACGAACAAACCGCTGAATCCACGTCCAACCTGTACAGTGATATGCAGTCTGCACTGGATGCCATTGATGCGTCAGAAACCAGTGCCGAACTGGCGGATATCGGTGTCATCCTTGCGCGATCCTATAACGAACAGAAACTCTCCGCTGAGGACTACCAGAGCGCGGCTGAAAAACTCAAGGACAAGCTAAAAGCGCTCAAAGAGGCTGCCAAAGAGACGTCTTCCGGTTTCAAATCCATCAAAAGCGACGGCGGAGACGCATTCGCAGGGATTACCCAAAGTGCTGGTGACGCGCAATCCATCACCGGCATGATGGCCAATCATATCAACGGCATTACCACTGAACTCCATGCGATGAGCCCGGCGGCAGAGGCCGCCTTTCAGGCAATCAATGCCGGCAACAACAGTGATGCCATTCGTAACACAGGGGATGAAATAGCAATCCTCAGGGAGCAGCTTGGTAAGGCACAGCAAAAGGCTCAGGCGCTCAGTCAGTCCATGGGGCATCTGGAAGCCACCGGCATCAGTGACTGGTTCAAGGAGACGGCAATTGCAGCAGAAGTCACCAAGGCCAAATTCCTGGAGCAGAAAATAACCTTTGAAGAGTTGATGCAGGCATGGCGAAACGGTGAACTGACAGCCCAGTCCTTTACCCGTCAGGCATCTTCCATGGGTAACAGTCTGAACCTGCTCAACGAGGCAGACCTTGGTGCGCTGAACAGTGCGCTTGCCCAGGCCAAACAACAGATGGATGCTCTCAACGACAGCACCCGCAATACCCTGGAAAGCCTGCAGAATGAACTTGATCAGCTGCGAGGGAATACGGGGGCGGTTGAGAAACGGAACTTTGAACAGCGTAACCGTGAACTGGAGGCGGAACTCAACGATGCCCGGCAGAAGGGCGATGCTGAGTCCATCAATAATCTGGAAAAATCCCTGCGGCTTAACCGACAGGTCTATAACGAAAAACGTCGTCAACTCAGCGATGAGAAGAACAAGGAGCGGCGGCGTGAGCAGGAACAAAGCCCGTCGATCTCACAGCCTCCATTGATACCCGCCAGACCGCCGCAACAGGCCAATACCAACACGACACCTGAAAAGATCATTCGTCTGGAGTATCCCGGCGGACAGGTCGACGTCGGCATTCGTGACAGCGATGAAATGAAGCTCCTCAAGGCGCTGGAAACTGCCGGCATGAGATCTATCTGATGACGCTGGATGATATCGAACTGCCGGACGATCTCCTCTGGGTAAATGAGTACCAGTGGCAGCCTGTCGCACAGGAAACCGAGCGCACCCTGACCGGCGCCTTGCTGGTGCAGGAACAGGCGAAGTTGTATGGGCGGGAGATTGAGCTCGCCGGAGAACAGTCGGGTTGGGTGAGCCGCGCGACTGTAGATGCTTTGAAAGGCATGGAGGCAATCCCCGGGAAGGTCATGACGCTTACCTTGCCTGATAGTAGAACCTTTGAAGTGATATTCGATCGGAGTAATGGAGCCGCAGTTAAAGCAGAGCAACTTTTACCGAGTGCTTACCCGGATGCCGGGTATATCTACACACTGACGTTACGTCTGATGACTGTGGCATCATGATCCGAAGTATGAAGTATCGGAATATGTTTTATGACGTCGCAGTTCTCTGATCACTGTATTCTGGGTGAGGATACCTACACCATTGTTCAGAAAGAGGGTGGGGATCTGTTTGATCCTAAAGATCATGGAATCAGGCCCTTTAGCTTTGCTACCTGCTGTTGGCGTGGATAAACGAGCTGTTACGCAGTAGTTGATGATCAGTTAGTGCTGGATAGGGCCTCAATTGGTGTCAGTGAACCACCGCCAGCTCTCCATGGAGTGTTGCCCGCGACTGTAGAGGATGGGGAACTTTTTGTATTTAACAAATATTACTTACAGTAAATGGCAATTGCTTCTGGCGTTTATAGCGATAGATCAGCGGCAGCCTTATGGCCACCGCTTTCTTTGGTTTTTCGACTCTAGTCATCAGATCGTGATCTGTGACGATTGACAATGAATCCATTTTTCGTTCTGCTGGCTCGCCAGCAGAACGCCTGATAAATTTAGTGACGAACCCTTCTTCGATAATAACGAAATATTCGCAGTAGGATGGTTAACACTGTTAGCCATCCTCCCGTCGGATCAATAATGATGACACCGAGCTGCTCAAGGATTATCGAAACAACCTCATCTTTGATGAGGTCTAGGACTACACCTTTAACCAGGCGACAAATAGATTTCTTGGTAAATAGGGACATTTCGTGCTCCTAAATTGGAGCAAGTAGCAGCATGTCCCTTAACAATCATCACTAGATCTCGAAGGTGTATAGCCATAAGCATTTCTCCTCATATATAGGTGGATCGCGTAGGTTCTTCGTTTTCATAGAATTTATGTCCTATGAGCAGAGAGCTAATCTCCTTAACAGGTTGATGTGTGTGATTTTTGGTCACAAATCTAACTTGTTAAGAGACAGACTACTCTTGCAGGGTTAGCGTCCGCCAACACCCATGTTGGACGGCTCGCAGTTCGCAAAAAATTTGCGAGCCGAGATGCTACATTCGTAGCCACATAAGAACAACAGTTGACGTGTATGTAATGTTTGCGAGTCAATACTTTGGGTGGGGTTATCAATCGTAAACGCAGATAATGCAATAAAGTATCAGAGCATCGTATATGTTGCACCGGTAGCAGGCGTACACTTCATTATTGTGTATTTGATAAACCGTAAAAAACGGCTTTACGACGGGGAAACAGAGTACCTTTAGGCTCTCAATGCAAATTACAGGAGCGCACTACATAGTCGTTACGATTACCCTGAATCTTTGAAACCACCCTCTCCCTCTCGCACTCCCATTCTTCAGCTTTAAATTGCTTACTCCACACATCCATTAGCTGACGTTGTGCCTTGGATAACTGTAAGCCGTATTTCGGACATAAATACAGAAACGTAAATTTGCCTATTAACTACACAGGTACTTTGGTGCTGGCCAGAGAATGGATTGGGCGATTTGACAGAGGCCACCATGGTTATGCCAGGGCACTTGAGTTTGAAGTAGTAAAGACCTGCCAGTTTGAAGGCGGGCGTCTGATAAGCATGGAAGATCGCTCAGCGTTCTATGAGATGCGCCGTGAAGAATTGATAGAGGAAATAGCGCGCAAAGAGGAAATGGCGCGATTACGTGAGGAAAGGAAACTTTCGAATCGTTATAGAAAAGCAATCAAATCCATTAATTTCTTTTTTTCTACACCTAAGAAAAAACCAATGGCAAGCAGAAAAAAGATCTGAGTTGTCATTAGCGATAAAAACTAAAAAGCCATCTGCTCAGGTGGCTTTTTTATTTACGGAGATCCATGGATGGCGATTCTTCCGGATGATGTAAAACTCTACGCCTCGCAACGCCTGACCGATGAGTCTGACGGCGGCGGCCGTGCGACCGGCAATGAAGTGATTGATGGGGATATCAATAACCTGTTCCGGGATATTTCCCGCATTGATCGCACCCTTGGCGATGTGTCGCTCCGGAAAGTCTATGCCGGTGTCAGCACCGACAATACCGATCCCTACCTTGGCGCTCACCTGATCATTACCGAACCGCCGCAGGATACCAAGGTCGATGTTCTGCTGTTCAATACCGACAGCCAGACCGATGAACGAACTGAGGCCCGTAACCGGATTGAGTCCTATGTGGTGCCGGCGGTGGATGCTTCCTGGGAACTCTTGGGTGACCAGCTGGTTGGCCAGCGTAGTATCCAAGCCATACAACGAACCGAGGATCGCTTGCCGGAGATTGGTGAGGTCTACCGTTTGTTGGATTCAAACAACGGAGGCGAACAGTACATCCGCATCACCGACGTCAGCGCCAGCACCGAAACCTTTACCATCAGCCGCAACGATAACTATGTGGATTTTGTCCGCCGTCGTTTGACGCTGGGGATAAGCTCACCACTGGAGCAGACCTTTCCCGGGGGGACTGCTACCCCCACCGGCACGGAACGCAGGGACAGCACCAAACTCACCCGTCTTCAAAGTACCCAGGTCGCGGATGCGGCCAAATACTATGGTGCCTCCCATCTAAAGGAAACAGCCACTGCTAGCAGTACCAAAATCAAGGTCGACAGCATCTACGCCCACCTGGTGCCCAGCGCCACCAGTGAAATGGCAGTGATTGATGAGCCCGGTTACAGCGGCAGTCGCCAGATTCTGCCAACGCGCAATGGCACATTGAATACGACGCTGGTTTTCGGACATATCCAGGGCAACCAGTCCCGCTCCTATATTGGGGCCGGCGTGGTGAGGGAAAGCCTGGTACTGTCCATCAACGGTGGTACGTATGAAGACAACGGGGCCGGTGAGTTTAACCATGTCTCTGGCTCCGATCCCTTTGAGCGCATCACCCTTGACTACGAAACAGGCCAAATCGACGCTTATCGAACAACCAGTTATTTCACCGGTAACGCCACTGCGACCTGGCAGCCGGGAACCACAGCAACCGGCATCAGCGTCTCGGAGGTTGTTCAGATTGAGTTACAGAACCGGGGCTTTACCTACACCTTTGCCTTTCCGGAGGAGAAACCTCGTCCCGGCAGTTTCGTACTGAGCTATATGGCGCTGGGGAAATGGTATGAACTGCGCGATCCTGGTAATGGACTGCTGACCGGTAATGGCAGCGGCACTATCAATTTCGCCACCGGCTCTGTCGCGGTAACACTGGAGGCCATGCCCGATGTTGATACGGCGCTGGTTGTCAGTTACTCCCTGCCATTTGCTGACGAGCTGACTATCCACACGGGTTCTGCCGTAGCGCAGCAACCGGAGATTCGTCACACCACGGCACACTCGGGAATCAAGCCGGGCAGCGTCACCATAACTTATATCAGCGGTGGCCAGAGCAAAACACTCTCGGACAACGGAGCAGCGATTCTGTCTGGCGATGGTACTGGCAGCCTGATTTATGCATCGGGTGAACTGGCCTTTGTACCGGAGTCGTTGCCTGATGCCGGTACTGCCATCACGGTCAGCTATGAGCAGGGGAACCAGATCACCAGTCCGGTTACGGTTGAGGTGGACGGAAGCGGTACGGCTACCGGCACTATCCCCGGTGCGCCTCTGTTGCCGGGCAGTGTAAAACTGACCTTTACCTGTGAGCGAGTTGGAGAGGTTCCCAGTGCCTGGAAAGGCACCAACACCAAACCTATTGAGATCTATGACCGGGTTTACAACGTCACCCATACCGCATCCGATGACAGTACCGGCGGATGGAACGGTCGGGCTGGTTCCATCAACTATGCCACCGGCGAGTTCTCCATTGAGGCCGAACAGAACTACAGCTATCAAACCTACAAGATCAACGCCTATGACTATGAGTTCGCCGGCAAAATCTACACCCGACAGCGTATTGAGGGCGACACCACTACACTGACTGAAACTTATCAGGGTAATACCCTATCAGTGCTAGCGCAGGAGAATGCGCTTTCCCATCAGCCCGAAACCGAAAGTGTCACAGTGCCGGATCTGGTTATCCGGTTGTTGCCCAATACGTCAGAACCGTTGGTACCGGGCTCTGTGATGTTTGAGTTTGGCGGAGCCTTCTATCAGGACAGGGATGGCAGCATTATCAGAAATCTCTCCACTGCAACCAATGCGGGCACCATCGTCGGCAGCATTGATTACACTGGCGCACAGGTGACCCTCAGCCAATGGCCGGATGGTGCCAGTCCTGCAGTCAATCTGGTGGCCTCTGCCACAACGGCGGCGGGTTATCAGACAGACAGGGTCGCCTTTCGTACACCTGGTGCACCGATTCGCACCGGCAGTTTGCAAGTCAGTGCCCTGCGTGCCGATACCGGCGCCACTATCAGTACCCAGGCGGATAACAATGGGCTGATCAGTAGTCCGGAAATGCTGGGTTATATCGATTACCAGAGCGGATGGTGTCAGGTGGAATTCACCGATGGCGTCAATCCTATCCATGTCATCCCACAGTCCATTCGTTTCAACAGTGTGGTGCTGACCAGTATTCCGTTGGATAGCGAACTGATAGGTTTGGATCCGGTACGTTTACCTGCTGATGGCAGGGTACCCATTTATCGTCCCGGTGATGTGGTGGTGCTGGCCCATACCGGTACCACCATGGTGAACTCGCCCACGGCCGGACAAACCGTGTCATTAAGCCGGGATCATCAGGCTGAAATCACGGTTACTGACGACTCCGGTACTCCAATCAATAGTGCGGATTATTCTGTCGATCTGGAAGCCGGCACCGTCACCTTTGCAAACGATCTGGCCGGTACACTCACTATCCATAATCGTATTGAGCAGATGGCGCTGGTCAGCGATGTACAGATCAGCGGCGATCTCAGTCTGGCCACCCCGTTGGCGTGGGATTTTCCGGCAGATGAAACACTGGTCAGCAGCGCCGTCGTGTATGGTGATCTTCAATCCCGGGTACACGACGAGTTCACCCAGCGCACCTGGGATAGCGGCGAGCCCAACTGGAGCAAGCATCGCATCGGGGACGACACCACAGCGCAGTACAACCTGATCAACTATCCCATTGAGGTCAGCAACAAAGGTGCGGTTGACGGACGCTGGGCGATCATCTTCACCAGCAGTAGCACCTTTCAGGTCGTCGAAGAAAACCTTGGTATCATCGCTACCGGTTCTACCAGCAGCGATTGTGCCCCCCTGAATCCGGAAACCCATGTCCCCTATTTCATCATCCGGTTTGATGGCTGGGGCACCGGCTGGAGCAGTGGTAATGTACTTCGTTTCAACACCACCGGCGCATTGGCACCCTGTTGGCTGGTGCGAACCGTCCTGTCGGGACAAGGCACTACGGACGATGACCGTTTCACCCTGCAGATTCGGGGGGATGCAGACTGATGGCAACCCTGGCAATCGGCAACGGCAGTCAGATTAATCCCTTCCTGATCCAGACACCGGAGGATTTTGAAGCTGTCTGGCATCATTCCGAGAACTATTACTACGAGTTGACCACTGATCTGGATATGGATGGCCGCTATCTCAGTCAAAACGACAATGGCGGCAGTTTCCATCTGGACGGCAAGGGCCACAAGGTCATTAACATGACCTGTGGTAATTACTGGCATTTCTTTGGTTTTGGTGATATCCGCAATATTGAGTTCTACATTGCCAGTGGCCTTACCACCGGTCTCCACCAGACTTGTTACAATGGCGCGGTGTTACAGGATGTACGGGTTCATTGGCAGCATACTGCCGATGTCTATTTATCCAAATCATGGCCGCAAGGACAACCGGTTTATCGGAATGTAGTACTCAGTGGTCTCGCGACGCTTAAGTACATCGCCAACCAGGAGCGCTTCGATACCAGCGGTTGTTATGTGGCCATGAACCGTGATCCCAATAACAACGATGGCGTCCTGATCAGCGATATCTATGATCCGGCGGAGTACGTCAATCTGGATCCCGCCCTCTGGAACCTGACATCAGGCAGTGTTCCGTCCCTGATACCGCAAACCGGCGACTACAGTCGCTATACCCATGTGCTGGGTACCACATTAGTCGACGGCAGCCCTGTACCGAGAACAGTGCGGGCGGTGACCATGCAACGCCATGAACTGATCGCACAGATCGACAGCGCAGGTGATGGCAGCTTTGAGCTGGTCACCAGCCCCTACACCGATGGTATTCTGGTGTATGCATTTGATGAGTACGGTAGCCTGCTGGAGGCTGACACGGCTTACAGCATTGGTGCCATTACACATCCGCAAACACCCAACGGCTATCGCTATATCTGTATTCAGGCCGGTACGACGGACGCAGCGCTTCCAGCCGAGCCGTGGCCGACCGATCAGCTAGCCAGCGGTACTGCCATCTTTGAAGCCCATAAACTCCGTCAGCCTATGCTGCATGGGCCGGTCACGCCGAAAAGGATTCTCGGCTGATGGGCAGTTACATTCCAAACCCGAACGCACTGGTATTGTCAGTACAGGGCGGGTATGACGCACCGGCTGCCGCCAATGTGGTGCTTGATGCTCCATCACCGGATGCGGCGCAGACCTTTGTCAGTGGCACGGTGTCATTGAACGGTGAACCGGTAGATAAAGAGATTGTGGTTGTTTCCTTCCGGCAACAACAGCGGCAGGGACAATTGCCGGAGCGTACAATTATCGCAAGCGGTCAGAGTGGAACAGATGGCCGTTTTGAGATTGACCTGAATGGCTTTGCCGAGCCGGTACTGGTACTTGCCATGGATGACTATGGCGATACCTGGCAGGCGAATACCCGCTACATTGTCGGCGATGTGGTTCACCCCAGAACAGGAAGGTTTGCAGGCTTTGTCTACGAGTGTCTGGCGGAAGGGATATCAGGCTCATCAGAACCCGAGTGGTGGGAGGATAACGGCAGCACCAATACCGGACTGGTGGGAACCGCAGTTTTCAAGGCACGTCCTTTCTATCAGGCCATAGTCCATGGCCCTTTGCTGCCGGCCAGAAGCAACAGCACTGGCGATGGCTGATTACATTCCGGATCCTGCGAGTCTGACACTGGAGGGTAGCCATGATTATTCAGCGCCTGATGGGGCCAGCATTTCACTGGATGTCGCATTCGGAGAACCTGTTAAACCACCTCCTGTTAGCTGGCCGGTAGCGCCATCAATAACACGGCAATGGCAGGCACTATGGGAGCCCGCAGTTGATAAACAGCAGGGCACAGATATTGGTTGGCGTCCTGCCAATCAGACAGAAAGCTTTGTACAGCTTCGACAACGCGTGGCAAGTAAAAAGCTTGAACCTGAGTTGCACTCACTTTGGGGAAGAATCCCGTGCAAAGAAACAGATTCCGTTCTGGCATGGGCACATGGTCATCGTTGTGAGTCTGTTTCTATAGGCTTCTGGGGAGACGTGCCAGCCAAAGATACTGTGCCTACCCGCGCAGGTTGGGATGACAGCATTACAGTAAATGAGATCAGCAGCGGCATATGGTGGGGGAATCCGCCTGGTAAGGATCAACAGCACGGCGGTGGCTGGTATCGGGTGCAGGAGCACTTGTCAGGGGAAATCGAACCGAAGACCTATATACCAGAGCCGGCTCGCCTGGCATTTGTGTTTCAGGGTACACGCTACACGCCAGCCCATAATGAATCCATCTGGTTTACGTTTGGCTCAACAGTCACATCAAAGGCGAGCAGGCCGCGTAATAGCAGCATCCTGTCTCAGTGGAATTTGGCAAAACAGTACAATCCTGCCTGGCAGTTACCATGGGGAGCAGGGCAGAGCCAACAACGGTGCGATGCGGATTACAGTATCCGTTTTGCGGCCAATATTGATCCTGTTGATCCCACAGCTCCCGCTACTCCTGAACGACCTGCCGACAAGGATGCCTGGCTTATCATGAACACCATCAGTGTTGTCACGCTGCTGGATCAGCAGCCACTGGATGTCACCGAGCTGGCCATTGAACTGGATATCGACAGTTTCACCTGGCAGCTGTCAGCACAGATCAATAATCGCGCCAGTCTTAACCGTGTAGCGCCAGATCAGAATGGCCCGAAGGAAATCGAAGTCACGATTAACGGCTGGCGCTGGGTGTTTATCGTTGAGCGCTATGAGGCCAACCGTAGTTTCAACCGGGAGCGCTACCGGATTCATGGCGAGAGCAGAACGAAATTACTGGCAGCACCTTACGCACCTCTTCGATCCCACAGCGAGAGTTCACCAATCAATGCCAAGCAGGCAGCAATCCAGCAACTTGAGAACACGGGGTTTACTCTGGACTGGCAAAGCGAAGGCGACTCTGTCACGCCTGACTGGACCTTTCCTGAAAACACCTTTTCATACCATGAGCAGACGCCTATGCAGGTTATTGCACGTATAGCAACGACCGCCGGTGCTGTTGTTATACCGTCGATGGATAATGATGCGCTAACCATTCAACCGCGTTATCTGCAAAGTCCATGGGACTGGCGGCAAGGAACTGCGGTTACACACCACATAATGCCAGAGAGCATGGTGATCAGCCTGTCGGCTCAATGGAAACCAGAGTCTCAGTACAATGCAGTTTATGTGTCGGGAATATATGCAGGTGTTTCGGTGAATGTCAGGCGCCAAGGAACTGCAGGGAATGAACCAGCTCCGGATATTTACGATGATTGGCTGGTGGATGTTGGCCTTAATACGGAACGTGGAAGGAATGAACTGGCCAAAGGTGGCAATCAGGCAGTCGTAACACTGGAAATACCGCTAATGCATACAGGAGAGGCTCCAGGACTGATTTTGCCAGGACGATTGGTTGAGGTTATTGAGACTGGAGAGGTGTGGTATGGACTCTGTCTGTCGATAGCCATTATTTGTACAGGTGGTGTACAGAGCAAAGTCATACAGAGGGTTGGATTGGAGCGACATTACTGATGGCATCAACCAGTATATGGAAACGATTTACAGGCTTGTTGGCATCACCTGCTGGATTTGTAGGTACGATAGTTGAGCATAATAGTGATGGTACCAGTTCTGTCCTGTTACGTTCGTCAAGTATTATCCTGGTTAAAGGACTTTATGTGGATATAGGGAAAAAAGTTTTTGTTGAGTCGGGGGAAATTAAGAGAGAGATACCGAATCTGCCTTTTTACGATTCGGAGGTTTAGAGGAATAATCTGGATGAAGTTGAAATAGTAGACTAAAGTCCTTTTTTGGTGTTGATGATAATATAATGCTGTACCAATGCAGGCTTCTCCACGTTTTTCACACATCTTCTGTCTAGTTTTCATATTTGGCTTCCTGTGTGTGAGCAGTATCAGATTTTGTCTTTCTCGGGAACTACCACTTGAGTGTCTGGGTCATTTGTGTGACGCTAAAACACATAAAATACCCAGCGAGATGAACGCTTATATGAATTTGAGCAATAAAGACCTGTTAGAACATACCGTTGATATATGGGGGAAGAAGCACGTTGCGGAAACACTGGGTAAACACCACTCGGAAGTGACAAAGTGGTTGAAGCTGGAGCATGGTCCCAGTTTTGATGATTTTCAGCGGGAAATACTGAAAGATTTATTGCCGCAACCTAGATTGAAAGAGCCTCCAGCTTTCAAGTTTATTGACTTGTTTGCCGGTATTGGCGGTATCCGCAAGGGGTTTGAAGAAATCGGTGGAGAGTGTGTCTTTACCAGTGAGTGGAACAAATATGCGGTACAGACATATAAAGCAAACCATTATAGTGATCCTGAGCGCCATACCTTCAACTCTGATATCCGGGAAGTGACGCTCACAGAGCGATATCCTGAAATTAATTCGAAAGTACATGATTTCGTAGATCAGCATATCCCAGATCATGACGTGCTTTTGGCCGGATTCCCCTGCCAGCCATTTTCTCTCGCGGGAGTGTCCAAGAAAAACGCGTTGGGGCGTGCGCATGGATTTGAGTGTAAAACGCAAGGCACACTGTTTTTTGATGTAGCTCGTATCATTGAGGTGAAAAGGCCTGCAGCTTTTGTTCTCGAAAATGTGAAAAACCTGAAAAGCCATGACAAGGGAAACACGTTTAAGGTTATTGCCGAAACCCTAGATGAATTAGGTTACTGGGTTGCTGATATTGAAGATATGAGCTCTAGAGATCCCAAGGTGATTGATGGGCGGCATTTTTTGCCGCAGCACCGGGAGCGTATTGTCTTGGTTGGTTTTCGTAAGGATCTGAATGTTCACAAAGGTTTTACGCTGAAGGATATCCAGAAAGAAATTCCGCGCTCACCTGTTGCTTTTAAAGACTTGATGGATGGAGAGGTAGATGACAAGTACATTCTAACTCCCCGTTTGTGGGAATACCTTTATGAGTATGCAAAGAAGCATCAGGCAAAGGGTAATGGGTTTGGTTATGGTTTGGTTGACCCTCAAAACCCGAAAGCTGTAGCCAGAACGCTCTCCGCTCGTTATCACAAGGATGGCTCTGAAATCCTAATTGATCGTGGCTGGGACAAGGTGGAGGGGGAGCAGGACTTCTGGAATGAGAGCAATCAGGCGTTGCGTCCTCGACGTTTGACTCCTCGTGAGTGCGCCCGATTGATGGGCTTTGAACACCCTAGTGAAGAAAAGTTCCGTATACCTGTTTCTGATACGCAAGCTTATCGTCAGTTCGGAAACTCGGTTGTTGTTCCTGTCTTTGCTGCAGTTGCTCGACTCATGAAAGATCGGATTTTGTCCGCGAAAAAGATCATTGATCAGGATAGAGAGCAAAATGTTAATGAACGCAATTCCCGAAAGAATTTGATGGAGGTTACGGAAGCCTGATTCAACGCGCTTATCCTGTCATTTGGAAGTAGTCCTGATGGACGTTGTTAAACCTGCTGTACGCAGTCGCATGATGTCCGGCATTCGCGGCAAAGACACCAAGCCGGAGCTATTGATCCGCAAGGCCTTGTTTGCGCAGGGTTTTCGCTACCGGCTTCATGAAAAATCCTTGCCAGGAAAGCCTGATCTCGTTTTTCCCAAGTATCGAGCTGTTATCCAGATTAATGGCTGTTTTTGGCATGGCCATGGTTGTCACATGTTCAAGTGGCCATCAAGCCGTCAGTCGTTCTGGAAGAAAAAAATTACTGACAACAAGTTACGGGATGAATCAAATGGCCTTGCGTTGGAACAGTTGGGTTGGCGAGTTTTGACTGTTTGGGAGTGTGCATTAAGGGGGAGACATAAGCAGTCGCTTGATGAAGTTGTGTTTCTCATAAAAAGCTGGTTGATTTATGCCGGAGCTTCCATGGAAGTCTCCGGCCTTTCTATTGAAGAGGGGCATCACAACAATATGTGGCGCACATCTTCGTAAAGGTGGTTGGCTGCTTTGCCAATATCGTTCACTCTCCACTGTGATCGGCGTTTTGACTGGCTTTTATCGGAGATATTCAATTTGGGGGCGGGATCCAAGAAGATTACTCCACTGTGAATGGCTTGAAAAAGGCGGTCTACAGATGTCTTTCTGCACCAAAGTATCTTGTTGTCAAAGGACACTCTGTATTTGTAGCCTTCCCGGATGTCGTCGGTATCGGTAGCATCTGTTCGGGAGGCCGGTACATAGACAACTTCATTGTGTTTTGCCCCCCAGCAGTTTAGAAGACGCTCTAGGCTCCAGCCTGCAGCCAGCTTGTTTTTCTCATCCAGAAGTGCAACATAAATATTACTTTGTGCTGCAACAGGTCTTGATGGATCGTAGTTTTCGATCTTCATGAGGAGGCCGCTTTTCTTTGAAATCGTTCCCACTTTGTGAATCCCTGTTAGCCGATAATTCCCGTTGGCATCCTGATAGCCATATGTCTTCATGAATTGGTCAAAATTATCAGCGTAATCCCCCATGTCTGGTTCTGGGGTGAAAAGGGTAACCTTTCTATGCGTATGGGCTTTAAGTTCAATGCCTTCGAAGTCGCCATTCTTGTCGCTGTTGGGAAGTATTCCGCAAGCTTGTTCTAGGGTGTATCCGCACACCTGTGTGCCGTTGAATGGGATTGTCAGCCCCTCTGTATTCAGACGGCATCCCTTGTGATCCGTCTTGGCTGCTAGGGACAGCAAGTTCTCCAGACGATCGCTACTGGTAGTGTCTAGTGCAAGATACTTCCAGACACGAGATTTTTCTGCATTGGGTAGTTTTTTGATTTCATCAATGAGACCTTGTGCCGGGTTCAGAATCATCAGAGCAAGGACGTCTCCTTGTCCGCGTCGTCCCATAACCAGATAGCGTATGCAGTCGGGGTTAGCTTTGGTGAATTCGACTGACATCGACTCTGGCATGGTGTTGTCTACTGTCTGGAAGCCTGACAGGCGGGCTTCTGGGTATTGGGGGTAAATAATCAGTTTGACATTTCGAGCTCTCACTTCCTCCTCTGAACGGTTGAGCCAGTGAAACTCGTTAAATGTGGCTTCCATAATGGAAGAGCCTTTGAGTGTCCCGCCTTTTTTGGTGCTGATACACGCTGAGCGTTCTTGGAAGGAAACTTCAAAAAACGGTGTTAGGGGTTTGAAGTCAGAGCCGGAGTATACCTGGTTCTTGTCATTATGGTTTTTGCTGAGCGGCTTGATAATGGCGTCATGCACTCCATGTTTGCGAAGGATGTCACTGAGAGCGCTGAGTGAGTTGAAGTTGAATTCAAAGATCATTGCATTTTACTCCATGGATGTAATCGTCTTTTCAGGATATGCGTAATCTTCTCATAGGACAAGGGGGATACAAGGGTAAAACAAGGCAGAAAAACTTAACTAATTGAAAAATAAGTATAAATAAAGATAAATAAATCTTAGCTGTATTTTTGTTTGGTCTATTGGTGCGGGTGGCTATTGTAATTGTATTGCTGCTGAATAAGCAGTTTTTGGCTGCATTGTCGATATAACGGCTGTCCTCAAGGGGTTCACAACCTTGTCGGCCCAATGTCTCTTACTCAGGTCTAATCAAAATGACTGCGCTATCTACTCATTTTGATTAGATGTTCCATGGGTAAAATCAACATACTTTCCATGCATTTTTTTTAGGGCGGGGCGATGGGGCAGGGGAAAATAGGACGGAAGCATCAGCTCCGGTTAGCCTACTTGGAAAACAGGCTTTATTTCTTTGGGGAGTTAAGGCGATCAGACATAATAGATTACTTTGATGTGGCACCGGCTTGCGCAACCAGAGACATCGCCGCTTATCGTGCGATGGCTCCAGACAACTTGGCGTTTGATCAGTCTAGCAAGACATACAAAATTGGTCAGAATTTCACGCCATACTTCCAGCATTCTCCTGAACAGGTACTGGCTTCATTGGCAAATGGTTTTGGGGATGTTTGGGAGGGTGCATGTGAATCTGTATCCACTTTGACCCCTGGATGTCTGCAGATACTGGACGTAGATGTTCTCTCGGTAATTTCGCGTTCTATCTTCTCAGGAAAGGCGGTTCGTCTGAAGTATCTGTCAAGATCAAGTGGTGAAACTGATCGGGTTATTGTGCCCCATGCACTGGTTAGTAGCGGATTTCGATGGCATGTAAGAGCCTTTGACAGAAAAAGATCTGAATTTAGGGATTTTGTTTTATCAAGAGTGATGTCAGCAACTCTTCTCGAGAATTTCTCTGTCAAGAATGAGGGCAAAGAGCAGGATGTGGATTGGAACCGGATGGTTGAACTCGCGTTTGTTCCGCATCCACAAAGTATTAATAGAAATGTTATCGCGCAGGATTATAGAATGCGTGACGGGTGCTTGAAGGTTTGCGTGCGTTCTGCAGTGTTGGGCTATTTCCTGCGTTACTGGAATGTAGACTGCTCTGCCACACATGAGCTTAATCCCTTGCAATATGAGCTGTGTCTGGCCAACCCCCTATCTTTGTATGGTGTTCCCAGTGCTGTGCTTGCTCCGGGTTACCGATCTGATGATGTCGCTTAACGTTCGGAGTAAGGCAATGGAAAAAGAAAACAAGAATTTTAGCCGATTGCTAAAGTTCGCCATAAAAGCTGGTGTTGAAAAAGCTGTAAATCTGCAGTTGAAATTTCTGTCATCTGTTGATGTTAGGGATAAGGATGGCTTGACACCTCTTATGTTGGCAGCAGCCAAGGGGCAGACCGGAATTTGTAAGTTGCTTTTGGGTAAGGGGGCAGATCCTGCAGTCAGAGATAATAATGGCTTTACAGCTGGAGATTATGCAAAACGTCATGGGTATCATACTCTCTGTGAATTGATTACCCATCAGATAATGGGTGATGCAGAATGGGCCGCAGATGACACATGCCCTATATCTTGTACTTATCCTACTGGAGCAGATAGCTTGGACTTTGGGAGCTCTGCGTCTCTAGGGCATATGGCGTCTGTGGGAAGCGCGATTCCAGCGATGGTGATTGATGGGCATGATACTGTAATCAGTAACAGGAGCCTTTCTCTATCTTCTAACGATGCTTCTTCAGGCAGTGCCAGTTCTGAAACTATTGCCTTTTATCGCGGGAGTTGTGCAGATTCCTTGGAGCAGAATGCTGAAATACAGCCTGCGATGAGGCGTATGAACACAACCATGGACGATGCCTCTGACTTGGTGATTGGTGCTGAAGACCTAGGCTTTACATTATATGATGTTGAAACCCTCACAGGCTCAACTGATGATACTGCGTGTGCTGAGGCTTCAGATTACCACATTGATATAGAGGACAAGTCTCTTACCGGAGCAGGTATCCCTCACGGTGAAACGGATAGCTTTGTTGCAGCAAATGATGCTTTCGTTATTTCGACTAATAAGGATGTATTTCAGCAAGACTTGGAGGAGGCTACTGAGAAACTTGGTGACAAAAAAACTGATGCGTATGAGTCTGACGATGGCGAATTTGAATTCAGGGAGTCTGTTGGTTTATGGGTGACAGTGGAGGAAGAGGAGCAATCTTCAGATGTAGAGGGCGCCATTACGACCATTTGCCTGAATGTTGTGCAGCCGGATCCTCCGGAAAATAATGCCTCTTCCAACTCTGCATCTGAAGAAGTAAAGACCACTTCAATAGAGATAGCGTGCCTGTTTGAAGAACAGGATCTTTATGGCTGGGAGATTGAAGAAGAAGAGGTGCTGCCTGAAGAGGATAAATCCTTCAAGATAGAGTCTGGTGAAGTACAGTCCCGGATTACCCGGCACGTCCCGATTGATACTGATGAGGATTGGTCGCACGTTTTAATAGATCTGCCGGAATACATTGAAAGTATAACGCTTTTCCGGAACGAAGGTATACATAAGCAGCTTAGGAATATGCTCTGTCGGGCTTGTGACAGAGGCTTTATATCGGGGCAGAGAATTTCTACAGCGGTTGAGAGTATTTTTGGGGATCTGCTTTGGAAGGCGACACTTCAGGCTTATAACAAACGCCCTTCGGATTATGCCAAAGTTGAAATGCAAGATGCTCTGCAAAGCCAGTATGAAGAAAAACTTCAGCAAAAAATCTGCAATGTTTCGACAGCATTGGAAGATCTTGGGGTGGTTATCTCTGATCGTGTGGATGAGGAAGACGATTTCATTGCATCTGAAGTCATTTCTGATGATATTGAGCTAGCTGTTGATACTGCTCTTGTCTTGCTGGAGCAAAACCTGTTCAATCGGGATGAACCTTCAAAATACTACTACGCAGAAATCCCTTCTGATGAACTGCTGACACGGGAGCAGGAAGCAGAGATTGGTAAACGCAGAGAAGCGGGTGTGCTTCGTATTATGTCAGCTTTGGCAGGTTTTCCTGTGCTTATAACCTCATTAGCCGAATCTTGCGTAAGCGCACTTCATGATGAAGATCCAGTGGTCTCTATCAAAAAGATTATTACTGGGATTAGGGAAAACAATGCTCCTTTCACTTATGAAGAAAAAGTGACAGGGCCACTACTTCTGGATGAATCTCCCGAGGAAGATATGGATAGTGTAGGGGCACCAGAGGATGACTATGACTACACCAGCATTGCAGGCTGGATTAAGGATCTTCAGTGTAAAATAAAGCAGGGGAATAATTCTGCTGTTTTGCAGGAGCATCTACTTGCAGTCGAATTGGCTGATGATGTGTTCAGTCTGATGGTTGACAGAGTTAAGCAAACTATGGCCTCTATACGTCATCTGGAGCGTAAGGTTCTGGAGGTTTGTATCCGTAAGTTGAAGTTACAACGGGGAGCTGTCATCAACTTGCTGAGCACAGAAGATATTACCAATCTGTTTGGGGCCATAAGAGATCTATATCCTGGAAGTTTTGATGTTTTTGAAAGGCATCAGTTCAGCTTATGCGTTCTTGTTAGAGAACTTGAAGGTATATCAAGAGAGCAGTTACTACCTATTGCCAGCATCAAAAAACTTGCACATGAACTTGATAGAGGTATCAGGGTTTGCCAAAAAGCAAGGGATACCATGGTTACTGCTAATCTCAAGCTTGCACTTTCCATTGCCAACCGTTACCAGAACAAGGGTGTGGAACATCTGGATCTGATTCAGGAAGCTAATATCGGCTTGATGAAAGCCGCCGATAAGTTTGACTACAGAAAGGGCTTCAAGTTTTCTACCTATGCCACATGGTGGATACGCCAGAACGTAACCAGGGCTATTGCTGATCAGGCTCGCCTCATTCGTATCCCTGTTCATATGATCGAATCGATCAATAAATACTCCAGAGTAGAACGTGAACTCATCTCTAAACTGGGCCGCAATCCCACGGTATCGGAGCTGGCTAACGAGCTGGAACTTGACCAAACAAATGTTAGAAGATTTCGATCAATCATTGATATGGAGCCTGATTGCGCTGATCAGGATTTTAATGAGGTTTTGGGATCTGTTGCGCAGGAACCGGAATGGTGCTTTGGTAAAACAGACTGTAAGCATCATGTAGAAAAATTACTTGATGGATTGACCGGGAGAGAATCTCGTGTACTGAAAATGCGTTTCGGTATAGACATGAATGCTGATTACACACTCGAGGAAGTTGGACAGCAGTTTGATGTGACCCGTGAGCGAATTCGACAGATTGAAGGCAAGGCACTGCGTAAATTACGGCATACTCAGCGCTCCGGACACCTACTTGCTTACGCATATTCAAACCTGCAGCATTAATCCGTCAGGGACGATATGGAACCAAGGAAATTACGCCCTGCACCACCAAAGGCTGGTGCAATGGTCGAAGCGTTGCGTGGTCTTGGTTATAGCACCGCTTCTGCTTTGGCTGACATTATAGACAACAGTATTGCTGCCAATGCCACAAAAGTGATGCTGAACTTTGTATGGGCTGGTGTGGCCAGTCGTGTTGAGATACGTGACAACGGACGAGGCATGAGTCCTGATGAGCTGGACCGGGCAATGCGTCTTGGGGAACTCAACCCGCTTGATAACAGGTCGTCACATGACCTTGGACGTTTTGGCATGGGATTAAAAACTGCGTCGTTTTCCCAGTGTCGTAGTTTGACTGTTACCTCTTGGCAAAAGGGTATTGAAAGCTGCCTGCGCTGGGATCTGGATGTGCTGACATCGGCGTCTGATGGTGGCTGGTTTTTGCTGGAAGGAGGGCATCCGGATAGCGAAGCCTTCATTACTCCAATGGACGGTGAAAACATCGGTACATTGGTGTTATGGGAAAAACTGGATCGCATCGTTGTCGATGGCTTTACGGAACAGGATTTTCTGGATCTTGTCGATCGGGTGGAGCAGCATCTGTCGATGGTTTTTCATCGTTTTATCAATGGTGATGCCGCCCGGGTCTCATTGCTTGTTAATGGAAGAAAAATAAAGCCTTGGGATCCATTTTTGACTGGACATCCTGGTAAGGCTTGGACATCTCCGGAGATTCCCTTCCCACCGTCAATGGGCAAGATCAAGGCAGTCTGTCACGTTTTGCCGCACCGGGATCGTCTAAGTGAGCAGGAGTTTTCCAGTTTGGCTGGACCTGATGGCTGGACCTCGCAGCAAGGTTTTTATGTATACAGGAACAAACGCTTGTTGGTGGCAGGAAGCTGGCTTGGTATCGGTAAAGGCAAGGCATGGACAAAAGATGAGGCCCACCAGATGGCCAGAATTTCCGTGGATATTCCAAATAGCGTCGATGTGGACTGGGAAATCGATATACGCAAGTCCTCAGCCCGTCCTCCGGTTGAGATGAAAAAATGGTTGTTGCGTCTTGCTGAAGATACACAGGTCCGCGCTCGCAAGGCGTTTAGAGCACGTAGTCGGCCTGTTATCAAACATACTTGCCCAAAAGATGAAACGCCTGTCTGGATCACCGAATACATTGGTGACACAAGCCGGTATCGAATCAACCGTGATCACCCTATGGTTCAGAGGGTACTCCAATATAGCCGGAGTGAAGAATCAGAGTTGTATGCACTTTTTGATCTTCTGGAAAAGACTATGCCTGTCCAACGGATTTGGGCCTCGATGGATTCTACTCGAGTGATTCATGATTCCGTGCTGGTCGAGCCTGAAGAAGAGCTCCCTTCAGAGGAGATTCAGTCTGCGCTTCGGCTTATGTGTAAAAACCTTGTTGACCAAAAAGGATATAGCCGTGAGTCAGCACTCAGAATGCTGCTGACGATGGAGCCTTTTGAAAAATATCCTGATTTTATTTCCTTGACGCTAGAGAATTTATAAGGAAAACCTGTTGTGGCATTAGGTGATGTAGATCTGAAAGTGCTTGGGATTGTTCAGAACCTGTTAGGCGAAAATCAGGCAATAACCCGTGAAGAAATAGAGAGCAAGGTGCAAATGGCGCTTATGCTAAACCCTTCATGGTACTCTCAAGCCCAGCAAGAGGAAATTGTTGAGGAGTTACTTCGTCGTGCCAGTGCCTGGATTGGTGATGATGTCAGCCTGATCAACAATGAAGGTCATATTCCATGGTTGACCCGAGATCGCAAAAGAGACTGGCGCTATTGGCAGCGATACCGGGAGTATCAGGAGAAAAAGCTGTCCTGGAATATTGTTGAGGGTCTGGATAAATCTACAGATCAGATACTCTCTAACCTTGAGGACCCTGAGCGAGAAGGTGGCTGGGATCGTCGTGGTTTGGTGGTTGGCCATGTGCAGTCTGGTAAAACAGGTAACTATACTGGCCTGATCTGCAAGGCAGCAGATGCCGGTTACAAGTTAATTATTGTGCTGGCGGGGATGCATAATAACCTGCGTTCCCAGACCCAGATTCGTCTGGATGAAGGTTTTCTTGGTTATACAACCAGCCCGATCCATGATGCGATTCAGGTTACTGGTGTTGGTCATATCGACAGCGATCCGTCGATTCGTCCCAACTTTGCAACTACTCGGTTGGAGAATGGTGACTTCAATCTTAGAATGGCGAAAACGCTGGGTGTTTCTCCGGAACAGAAACCTTGGCTATTTGTGGTTAAGAAAAACAAGTCTGTTTTGACGAGCCTGTTGAAATGGATCCAGGATCATGTTGCTAACACCCAGGATAAGGAAACGGGACGCAAGTTGGTGTCTCATCTTCCCCTACTGGTGATTGATGATGAAGCCGATAATGCCTCGGTTGATACGGGGGATCAGGTATTTGATGAGCTTGGCAAGCCTGATGTGGAGCACGAGCCGACGGCCATAAACCGTTTGACGAGGCAAATACTACATACGTTTACACGTAAGGCTTACGTCGGTTATACGGCTACCCCCTTTGCCAATATTTTTATCCATGAGCGTGGCGAAACCGACAATGAAGGTCCGGATCTTTTCCCTTCGGCATTTATTTGTAATCTATCCGCGTCTTCCAGTTATGTCGGTCCAACCAAGGTTTTCGGCCTGTCCAGTGATGGGTCCCGCACTCAGGCACTCCCTTTGGTTCGTGTAGTCAGTGACCACTGTACCGAGGATGGAAGGTTTGGCTGGATGCCACATAAACACAAGAATGGTCACACACCTGTCTGTGACAATGAACATGGAATCCCCGAATCATTAAGAGAAGCTGTTGATGGTTTTATCCTCAGTTGTGTATTGAGGCGTTTGCGTGGTCAGGGGGATCAGCACTGCTCCATGCTCGTTCATGTCACACGGTTTACCTCTGTTCAGGGTGCGGTGAAGGATCTGATAGCTAATTATGTGGGTAAACTGAAACAGCGTTTGACCCGGAATATCGGGCATCAGGAAATTATCAGCAATCTGCATCGACTATGGGAGCAGGATTTTATCCCAAGCACTTGTAAGGCTGGCAAAATGTTTCCTGAGATGGTTACTGAAGAGATGGCCGACTGGAGGAATATTGAACCATTGCTTGCGGGTACTCTTTCAGAAATTGATGTACGAGCAATCAACGGGCACGCCAAAGAGGCTCTGGATTACGCAGATAATACTGGTGGCCTGAAGGTTATTGCTATTGGTGGCGATAAACTGGCCCGGGGCCTGACACTTGAAGGCTTGACTGTGAGTTACTTTCTCCGAGCATCACGGATGTACGACACCTTGATGCAGATGGGGCGTTGGTTTGGCTATCGTCCCGGCTATCTTGATCTTTGCCGACTCTACACGACGGATGATTTAGTTGAGTGGTTTGAGCATATTGCTGATGCGTCAGAAGAGTTGCGGGAAGAGTTTGACCTTATGGTGGCCAGTGGCGCGACTCCGAGAGAATACGGCCTGAAAGTAATGTCACATCCTGTGCTGATGGTGACATCACGCCTGAAAATGCGTAGTGCCAAAAGTCTATATCTGTCGTTCAGTGGGCAATCGGTTGAAACTGTCTCCATGCTCAAGGATATGGCCAGTTTGAATGCCAATGAGAAGGCATTCCGGAAAATGGTTGATGCTCTTGGCGAGCCGGATGAAATCACATCACAAAACAGGAATGGGCGGATCGACAAATGGAGTGGTGTGCAGTGGCATGATGTTTCCGCAGGACGAGTTTGCGATTTTTTGGCTGAGTTCAGAACCCATCCTGCAGCCATGAAAGTCAACAGTCAGCTGTTATCTGAATTTATCGTTAATATGTCACGAGTGGGGGAGCTGGTGTCTTGGACTGTTTCAGTCATGAGCGGAAAACAGGAGAAGCCAATTCGAATCGGTAACCACCACAGCGTAAATCTGACCAAACGAAAGCCACGTGATCAGCATGAGGATAGGTATACTATCCGGAGACTGTTATCACCCCGAGATGAAGCCTTGGACCTGAATGAGCAGGCGTGGAATGCCGCACTGGCACTGACTCGTACCAGCTGGCATGCCGACCCCGGTCGATCAGAAGAGGATAAAGGAAAGCAGCCTGAGGTTCCTAATGGTCCGGCGATCAGAACTGTTCGTGGCTATGGTGCAGATGGTGTGCAACCACGTCCTGAAAACGGCCTGTTACTTATCTATCTTCTGGATCCACAGGTAATGGATCCAGAACTGAGCTCAGAAGCTCCTCCTGTTGTCTCTTTTGGTATCAGCTTCCCTGGAAGTCATAGTGGTACAAAAGTACGTTATGAAGTGAATAACGTACTTTGGGAACAGGATTATGGCCCGGCTTGGTAATGTGCTGGGAATATAAAAAATCCTGAATAGATTTGAATTGACTGGTGTAGTGTTGTTATGGAATTGATTGATTTTCTCAGGCAGACACAAGCTGAAGTGAAAAACCTGCTAAATGAGAAACTTGAATCCCCAGGAGAGTCTCTGCCCGTACCGGAAATTGCGTTTGCAGAAATCGTGATGGGGCATATGTACGATGTTGGTATGACATTCGAGCCCCAGATTTGTCATTATGAGGCTGGTAAGGGCAAAACAAAGGTTCAATTAACCGGCTATGCCCATTCGGATGAAACGGATCAGCTGGATCTTTTTGTCAGTCTGTATACAGGTGTTGAGGAAGAGATATCTATCCCCTCCTCAGAGGCAACAAACTCAGCCGAAAACTGTCTCCGTTTCCTGAGTGAGTGCGTTGATCAAAAGCTGGCCAGCAAGATGGATGAAACCAATGACGCTTATACCTTGGCACTGATTATCGAGGAGGTCTACCACACTCTGGAGCAAATTCGTATCTATGTGCTGACGGATCGAATAGCCAAGTCCAAACAGTTTCAGTCCAGAGAAATCCAGGGAAAAACAATCAAACTGGAAATCATGGATATTGAGCGCCTGTATCGACACACTGAAGCAGGAAGGCCTCGAGATGAACTGATTGTTAATTTTGAACAAATTTCCGGTGGTGCATTACCTTGTGTCTGGGTACCTGGAGAGATGAGCGAGTACGACTATGCCATGACTGTCATCCCGGGGGAGGCTCTGCGCTTCATTTATGAAAAGTATGGACAACGGGTTCTTGAGGCCAATGTTCGCTCGTTTTTGCAGGCGCTTGGAAAGGTTAATAAAGGTATCCGGAATACTTTAAAAGAACATCCGGAACGTTTTATGGCTTACAACAATGGGCTGGTGATTGTTGCAGATGAAGCTCACCTAGGACAAACATCAGATGGTGGCCCTGGCATCACTTGGCTGAAGGGCTTGCAGATTGTTAACGGGGGTCAAACTACGGCTTCGCTGTACTTTACCCAGAAAAAAGATAAAAGTGTGGATCTATCTCGGGTCAGGGTACCAGCAAAACTTATTGTTCTTCGATCAGCAGATCAGGATGGAGAAGAATCTCTTATTAAAAATATTTCAAGGTATGCCAATAGTCAGAATGCTGTAAGACAGTCTGACTTGGAAGCTAATCATCCTTTGCATATAAGATTGGAAAACATCTCCAATACAACTTATTGCCCAGATGGTACAAGCCGCTGGTTCTATGAGCGTTCTGCAGGCAGTTACCGGGTCATGCTTGAGCGTGAGGGTACTACCGAAACTAAAAAGAAAGCTCTTCAAATCGCCATTCCAACATCGAGAAAAATGACAAAGCCGGATATGGCCAGATACCTCAATATCTGGTCTAAAAAGCCTGATTTGGTCTCTCAGGGAGCACAGAAGAACTTCATTAAGTTTATGGAGTCATTACCATCGTATCGCTGGGAGTCTGGTGAAGAGATGCCGACTCTTGATGACTATAAAAAGCTTGTTGCTAAAGCAATAATCTTTTTGAGTGCCCAGAAACTGATCCGTCGGAGATATCACGCCTTCCAAGCCAATATCAATACCTATACCTTGGCAATTCTGGCAATGAAGCTCGGGTCTCGTTTAAATCTCGATATGGTCTGGCAGAATCAAGGGGTTTCGTCTTCCTTAATGCAATTGATAAGTGATTGGTCTCAAAAAGTTCATGATGAGCTACATCGTTCTGCAATGACTCGAATGGTGTCGGAGTGGGCTAAGAAGCCGGAGTGCTGGGAGTGGATGCGGACAGTCAAATTTGATGCGCCACCTGCTGGTATTCCAGAGCTTATTTAAATATTGAAGTGCAGATGTTTTCATTTTACTAGTGGAAGTGTCTGACACTTATTGACAGTAAAGACCTGTAGTTTTTGCAAGTATGCAGAGCTAGGTTTTCATCATGACAGCCCGTATTCTGCGGGCTGTAGGCGACAAAAGTTCTGACAAAGCGAGAGTGGTAGTTGAAAAAATGTACCGTAGAGACGTTCAAAAATTGATTAACAACCAACCACCGCCAGATTTGAAAAGCCTGCCACCCAATGGGTGGCAGGCTTTTTTCGTTATAGTAAAAATTTTTGGTCATGCATAAAGCTCATGGCCTGAGATTAAGACTGCTGTCGTGGTAACGCTGCCCCTTGATTTTCTGACTCACTATTGTGAAGTGAGTTCTATCGGTTAAGGAGTGCGATTGGCCTTATCATGAATGCGCTTCAATTAATGATATTTGCTTGTATGGGGTGTCAGCGGGTCTTGAATTAACCCAGTGCATGAAAATACCAGTTCACGCCCCAAACGCTTAGAATCGTGACGATCAAGCCGCCAAAGGTGATCCAGAATTGACGTGAGAAACCGGCCAAGTCCAACTTCAAGCCTGCTTCAACCAGCTTTATTTCACCTCTGACATCCTTGAGTTCACCACGTACATCTTTAATATCCCCTCGAATCTCCTGAATTTCCTCCTGCATAGTGTGCATGTCCTTCCGGACTTCCTCCCTTAGTCCTGTGATGGCAGATTCTGTGCGAAACTGCATCTGCAACAGGGTTTCCTGCATGACCAGAAGGTCTTGTTTGGTTGCGTTGTATTCAGGAGCGAGGCTTTTGTCGAGCTGATAGGCCAGCTCTTCATCAATACCAATGCGCTTGAGTTCTTTGAATAGATTTGTCGTCATAGTCCACACTGCATTGTTAGTGACATTTTAGGGATGGCAGCAAGCATAGTATTTTTTGTTGGGAACGCTAATGAGCATGTGTCTGGAAGTTGACCAGTTTTGAGGTGGTGGCTGATTAGTTAGGGCACATTGAGCATTTTTATGGATAGGAGTTTCCTTGATCTGAGGAAGTAATTATGGACACCTTCTTAAGGGAGTAAAATCACTCTCTGAGGTGACCAATGACTACCAAGAAAAAACGTAAATATCATTCACCGGAATTCAAAGCCGAAGCCCTGAGGTTGGCCGAGAAAACCAGTATCCCGTCAGCAGCCAGGGAGTTGGGATTGCAAGAGTCCCAGCTCTACGCATGGCGATCCGCAGCGCTCAGAAAAAAGACGGTCAGTGAGCGAGAGTCTGCGTTAGCGACTGAGGTTGCCAGACTCAAGCGCCAACTGGCGGTGCAGGCTGAGGAGCTTGAAATTCTAAAAAAGGCGGCCACCTACTTCGCAAAAAACCAAAAATAGAGCGCTTCCGCTTTATGCTCAGGAACAGGAGCCGGTTTTCTCTGGTCAGGATGGCTTCTGTTCTACGAGTCTCGCGAAGTGGGTACAACCGCTGGGAAAGAACCCGCCATAAATCCAGTCATCGCGCTGTCAAACAGCAGCTTCGTGACGGGTTGATTCTGGAGGCATTTCGGAGGAGTAAGTCTCGTTCAGGTTCTCGTCGTATCCAGAAAGACCTGGAGGATGCTGGTCAGCCTTGCTGTATCAAAACCGTTCAGGACAGCATGAAACGACAGAGTCTTGTTCCCAGGGCCGCTCGTAGATTCAGGGTCACGACTGACAGCAAGCACACGTTGCCTGTTGCGCCTAACCTGCTCAAGCGTGACTTTGTAGCCACAGCGCCCAACCAGAAATGGGCCGGTGATATCACCTATCTGCAAACCAGCGAAGGTTGGCTGTATCTGGCCGTTGTCATTGATCTGTTCTCACGTCGAGTCATAGGCTGGTCCATGGGAACCACAATGAAAGCTGACCTGGTGTGTGATGCATTGAACATGGCGCTCTGGCGCCGACGGTTTCCTGCTGGTGTGCTATTTCATAGCGATAGAGGCAGTCAGTACTGCTCTCAAGTATTCAGAGACATGATCGAGAAAAACGGCTGCCATCAGAGTATGAGCCGTAAAGGCGACTGTTGGGATAACGCTTGCGTAGAGAGTTTTTTCCACTCATTGAAAGTTGAGGCTATACATCATGAGCCAATGATGAATCGGGCGCAGATGCGGCAGGCGGTGTTTGAATACATTGAAGTCGATTACAATCGAACCCGCCGACACAGTTCATTGGGGTATATGACTCCCATGAATTTCGAGTTGGCAAAAGCAGCTTAGGCCGATGTCCATTTTTACTGAATCAGATCATTCCTCAGGTTATGGGTCAACCGGTGTACCGCACTGCAGACTATTGAAGCAGGACGGTTATTATTACCGTGTATTGTTAGATAACACGATTTATCAATCCAACCTGAGTTATGACGACGCCATGTTGTTGATTGGAAAGCTGGTCTCGCTAAATGCCTGCATATTTTGAGGGAGTCATACAGTGAAAAATGATTCAGCTAGCGCATTGATGTTTCAATATGATATTTAACGTTATCGGAGTGCATGCGGGTTGGAATTACTGTTGTTGCTGCGACTGCTGAATAAATGCGCGTAACTGTGCAATGAGGATTTTCTTATCATCCCGGCTTAGAAATTTACCCAATTCTTCTTCCTGTCCATGGGAACGAATCCAGAGGTGGTGTGGCTCCCAGGGATGGGACGGTTGTCGAACCACAAAGTGTGCCCAGATCCGGTGATAATGCAGGGTTGTTTGAGGTTGATAATGACCTTTCTCAATCGTCACCTGGTAATCCGTAAAGGTAATGATTTCCTTGCGCTGACGTTGCCAGGCGCAGTAATACAGGCCGGCAGCGAGTGCTATGATTTCCAGCAGCGAGAAGGGCAATACCAGATAGGCGCCAGCGAGCATCAGGCTGGTGGCAATGGTGAGCGACAGGCTCGACAGTATGAGCAGAAACCAAAGGTTACCTTTCCAGCTCAGTGAGTTATTGGGTTGTAGCAGGATGGAGCCTGTCAGTGTGTTGTAATCAAGGTCTGTGGTGACCATCTTTCTGGAGCCGAATGCAGTGTCGTCTGATCAGGGCGAAACAAAACTCTGGTTTTCAGAGCATAGATAACAGGAGTAAAACTGTCGCTGTCTTACCGGTCACACAGGTTGGTGGTGATGTGAACGGGCATGCATTCATAAAGCGTGAAGCCTGGTTTCGTTTTTATGCGGAACTGAATGACTTTTTACCCCAGAGCTACCGGCAGTGTGACCATCCGGTAAGCTTTATCGGACAGCCTGCTTTAAAGATCTGATTGAGGCGCAGCAGGTACCGCATACGGAAGTCGATCTCATTCTTGTGAATGGACAGCCGGTAAGCTTTAAACATCCACTACGCGGTGGAGAGCGGGTATCTGTCTATCCGGTTTTTGAACGGCTTGATATCCAGTCGGTGAACCGCTTGTGGCCAGCGCCATTACGCCATCCCCGTTTTATTGCTGATGTTCACCTTGGCAGGCTCGCACGTTATCTACGGATTCTGGGGTTGGATGTCCTGTACCAGAACGATTATGAAGACGAAACGATCATAGCGGTCAGTCAGCAGACTCACCGAATTATTCTGACCCGTGATCTGGGCATGTTGAAAAATAGCCGAGTAAATCATGGGTATTGGCTACGAAATACCGATCCTGTTAAACAACTGCAAGAAGTGATTCAGGCGCTGCAGCTGGAATCGAGCTTCAAACCGTTTACCCGTTGTTGTGTTTGTAATGGTCAGTTGCAATCCGTAAGGGTTGAGCAGATATGGCATCGAATTCAGCCGGACACACGCCGTTATTACGATACCTTTTATCAATGCGATGCTTGCCAGCAAGTCTTCTGGAAAGGCAGTCATTATGCACGGATATTGGCTCAGTTAATGGAAGAAGGAATTGAGCTGCAGGTAGACTCTACCTAGGTATTAATCCAGTTCATGCAGGTGAATGACTCTTTGGTTACTGCTGCCACGCCACGGGAGTGAAAGATCTCGTTTATCCAGCTCAAATTTTCCGTCAATCAGCACATCAACATAATCCATGATTTCACGTTGAGAATCCGTCAGAGTCTCCAGTGTGTAGCCGGTCCAGAGCCAGATATCCTTGTCGGGATATTCTGCTTTTACCCGCTTCACGAGCTTCAGAATTCCATCAATATTACCAGGAAACAAAGGGTCACCACCGGACAGGGATAGCCCGTCACGGTGAATACGCGTATCACCGAGATCCTTGATAATCTGATCTTCCATCTCTGACGTAAAAGGGTGACCGCCAGCCGCATTCCAGGAGCTGGAATTGTGGCAGCCTTTGCAGAAATGGTCGCAGCCACTGACAAACAGCGTACAGCGGGTGCCAACGCCATTGACGACATCAATCGGGTAATACTGGAGATAGTTCATGGCGACTCGGACGGTAGCAGTCGGCCATTACCCTGTAATGGCCGACTTAAGGTTAGGACAGGTTAGAGGTGTTTGACGCGACGAACCACTTCTTCCTGCTTGCCGCGGATAAAGGGGCGGCTGTTAGGCTGACCCAGGTAACCACATACGCGGCGGGTCACTGACATCTTGTCCGAGTTGCGGTTCTTGCACTGTGGGCATTCAAACCCACGGGTGGTGGCGTTGAACTCACCTTCGTAGCTGCAAACATAGCAGGAGTCGTTCGGGGTGTTGGTGCCGTAATAGGGAACTTTGTCGTAGGTATAGTCCCAGACGTTTTCCAGCGCTTTCAGGTTATGGGTCATGTTCGGGTATTCGCCGTAACAGATGAAACCACCGGATGCGTACTGCGGATAATCCTGCTCAAAATCCACCTTGTCGTAAGGCGTTACCTTCTTCTGGACATCCAGGTGGAAGGAGTTGGTGTAGTAACCTTTGTCGGTGACACCTTCAATCACACCAAACGCTTTTTCGTCCAGACGGCAGAAACGGTCGCACAGGCTTTCGCTGGGTGTGGAGTAGAGGCTGAAACCGTAACCGGTTTCCGCTTTCCAGCGATTCACGGCATCGCGCAGATACTCGACAATGGCCAGACCTTTCTGACGCAGTTCCGCGGAGTCATAGATATCGCCCTGGCCGTAAAGTGCATTAATGGTTTCGTGAATGCCGATGTAACCCAGAGAGATGGATGCACGACCATTCTTGAAGATTTCGCTGACCTTGTCTTCTGGCTTCAGGCGCACACCGCAGGCGCCCTCCACGTAGAGGATCGGTGCCACGCTGGCGCGTACCTTGTCGAGGCGCTGGATACGGGTCATCAGGGCTTCACGAGCCAGTTCCAGACGCTGATCCAAGAGTTTGAAGAAGGCCGCTTCACAGGTGTCTTTATCTTGCGCGGCTTTGGCGCTTTCAATGGCAATACGGGGCAGGTTCAGGGAAACAACGCCCAGGTTGTTGCGGCCGTCGTGTACCAGCTTGCCGTTTTCTTCGTAAGTATTCAGGAATGAACGACAGCCCATCGGTGTCTTGAAGCTGCCAGTGACTTCAACCAGTTTGTCGTAATTCAGAATATCCGGGTACATCCGCTTGCTGGCGCATTCCAGAGCCAGTTGCTTGATGTCATAGTTCGGATCTTCAGGGGAGAAGTTCACGCCTTTCTTGATACCAAAGACCAGTTTGGGGAAGACTGGTGTCTTCTTGTTGCGACCCAGACCACGGATCCGGTTTTTCAGGATTGATTTCTGCACCAGACGTTCTTCCCAGCTGGTGCCCAGACCGAAGCCAAAGGTAACAAACGGCGTCTGACCGTTAGCGGTGTGCAGGGTGTTGACCTCATACTCTAGAGCCTGGTAGGCGTCGTAGCAATCTTTCTCGGTCATTTCCATCGCGTATTCACGGGCCTTGGCGTCATCGCCGATCCAGCGCATGCCCTGGGTCAGGTGCTTGTCAAAGGTCTTGCGAACGTAAGGTGCGTGAATCCGGTCGATCTCGTTAATGCTGGTGCCGCCATAAATATGGCTGGAGACCTGGGCAATGATCTGGGCCGTGATGGCTGCCGCTGTAGTGATGGACTTGGGCGTCTCAATTTCCGCGTTACCCATGCGGAAACCATTGGTCATCATGCCTTCGATATCGATCAGCATGCAGTTGAACATGGGGAAGAATGGCGCGTAATCCAGGTCGTGGTAATGGATTTCACCCCGGTCGTGAGCGGTGCTGATATGGGATGGCAGGATGTGCTGCTTGGCATAATGCTTGGCGACAACACCCGCCAGCAGATCCCGCTGGGTGGGGATAATCTTGCTGTCTTTATTGGCGTTTTCGTTGAGCAGTTCTTCGTTATCCTGGTTGATGATGCTCAGGATATCGCGGCTCAGGGCGTTGCGGGATTCACGCTCAATATCCCGGCTCTTGCGGTATTCAATGTATTTGCGCGCCGCATTGGAGTACTGGCTGCGCATCAGCAGGTCTTCCACCTGGTTCTGGATGTCGTAGATATCGACGACATCACAGCCTGCCACACTCTGTTCGATCTCACTGGCAACCTGCTCGGCGAAAGCATCGTCTTTGAGATGGACATCATTCAGGGCGCTAGCCACGGCTTTGGCAATACGTGGCGCGTCAAAAGGCTTGCGTGAGCCATCGCGCTTGATGATGTCAGTCATGCGATCCATCTCCGGGAGTCAGGTTGGTCAGGGCGATGTGTTTCCGGGTGATCCCTTAAAATGTGCTTGGGAAGTGTGCGGAACACTATATATGGTGTTGAGGCGCGGTATATTCCAATAAAGGTCGATGCCGATCAATATTGACAAAACGAAAAATCACTGTGGTTACCCAGACTGGAAGGCCATGAGTCAGTTGTCACTTTCATGCTCTGGCTTGTTGTATTGAGGGAGAGCGCAGGCTGGTCTGCATGAAAATAAATATGACTAGGGATTTACCGAAGTCGCGCCACAGGGCATGATGCATTATTGAAAAAAACGCTGACTGTTGCTCTGTGTTGATGACGGACGCTATCGTTGTCTCCAGTGACGTAAATAAGTGGAGTGATAACATGTACATGGTCGTCAAGCATCTGCATATGACCCTGGCGCTGTTGAGTCTGAGCCTGTTCTGTATTCGGGCCTGCTGGTCTGTGACCGGCTCCCAGTGGTTGCAGAAACGCTGGGTGAAAATTGTCCCTCATGTCATTGATACTTTTCTGCTGGTTTGTGGTCTCTGGCTGGCATCTTTGCTGTCAGCTTGGAGTTTTCCCTGGCTTCAGGCCAAGCTGGTGGCGGTAGTCGTCTATATCATGCTGGGTGCCATGGCGATTCGACCGGGGCGTCCAGCGAAAGTTAAGGCCGTAATGGCGCTGTCAGCCATTGTTGTTTTTGGCTACATCTTTGCCGTTGCCATTTCGAAGAATCCACTGCCATTCCTGTCATAGATTTCCATCCTGGGGCAGGTTAGTCAGTCGATTTAGCAGGGATCACGCCTACCGGGTAAAGATACCGGTTTTTGTCGATGTAGGGTGTATGCTCAAAAAACCACATCAGGCGGGCATGGGGATCATTGGCAAAGGCCTTGTCGGCTTTGAGTTTGGCCTTGAAAGCCGTAGCCAGTTTCGGATCCTGCGCGAGCATGGCCCGAGCCATGGGTTCCATAACATAGATTTCCGGTTCTTCACCAATGGTCATCATGCTGTTGAAGAAGCCCCACTGCAGGAAGGAATCCGGGCTGCGCGGTTCCAGCAGGTCCATGGCCAGTGTGCCCAGGCGCTGGTCAGTGGAGACTTCGACGGATCCTGCCGGGTAAGTTACACGACGCTTTTCCGGTACCGGGGTGCCTTTGATCAAGAGTCGTCCCTCATAGCCGGGCAGCTTGGCGCCTCCGACCCGGTCCGGTTCAAACCCTGAGCCCAGTTTGATGTCTTTCATCCGGTAGACAATGACATCCAGTGTGGTGGGTTGTTTAAAGGTGGTCATCTTGATCCCGTGCGCTTTGAGCCGCTTGATCACGGTTTGCCACTGCGCCGGAATGACGTATGCCTTTGGACGCTTAACGATAAGGTCAGGTTCCGATTGTGCTGTGAGGGGGACCTTGTAAGTTTTTGGTTTATTACTCCAAAGAATGACTTCTTCGCCGGTCACGGGGGATTGTTCAGTAGTATAGCTGACCCCTTTGAAGTCCACCTCCGGCAATTTATCCGGTGTTTTCCAGGTCAGCGTGGTGTTGGACGGGCGTAGGGCCTGATCGCGTTCCGCAGCCTCTTTTAATCCTTTGGGGTCTGCTGCAACACTCTCAAGGATGGCTTTGTATAGCACATAGTTGCCCAGCACCTGTTGTTTATAGGGTTTCAGTGCATGCAGTTCCACAAGAATGCTCGGAATACCCCGTATATCGCCGTACTGGTTGGAAAAACGTGCGAGATCACTGGCGTAGGGGTAGTAGCCCTGTGAAAGGTCATTGTTGTCGTTGGCACTGATGCAGACATTCGGTATATGTCCCATGGCCTTGAGTTGCTTGTAAACCCTCGGAGCCATTTTTTTGTCCATCCAGTCCTTGGCGGCAGGTGACCAGCCATTACCGTTATCACAATAGGTGACATCGTACTGGTAGTTGATACCGTCGGTTGAGTGGACATCCATGAAAAAGTCCGGATTCCAGGTATCCAGTACATTCACGACATTACGGATTTCGGCACTGTCGAGTTTGGTGAAATCGCGATTCAGATTGAGGTTGTTAGCATTCAGTCGCCAGCCTGTAACGTCGGGCCCATTCTGGTTAATCCGGCTGTAACGGCTGCGGCGCATATCACCATCCGGGTTCACTGACGGGATAAACAGCAGGTTCACTTTTTTGAGCAGGTTAGGGTATTTGTTTCCGACGGTCAGATCGCGAAGGAACATCATGCCGGCATCCTTGCCATTGACTTCACCGGGGTGAATGCCGGACTCAATCAGTACCGTTGGTTTACCGCTCTCTTTCAACCCTTTGGGGGTTTTGTCCTGACTGGTGGAGACGACCGCCATGACCATGGTGCGACCTTGGGGTGTTTTCTCTTTCAGATTGATAATCCGGACATCATCCGTTTGGGCGGCCAGTCGTTTCAGCCAGTCAACAGTATCCCGGTAATCACCGGTTTCCCGGTAATCGGTAGCTTCGGCTTTGGTGATTAAAGGGTCGCTGTCCGATGCGGTAAATTGCTCACTCTTGCCGTGCCAGGGTATATCGGGTGGCAGGATTTTTTGTTTGGCTGCGTCTGTCGTGTTTGTTGCGCATGCATTCAATGCATTGGCTGAAAAAAGCACGAAGAATAAAAGAAATAACGGAGTAATAAAGTAATGCATGATGACCTCCCGGGAGGCTCACGGGAATACAGGGCAAGTGTGAAGGTAAATTGCCGGCTATCGGCGGCAATAAATACTGACTATTCTGGTCATTGAGCAACGGCTGTAGTGTAGTCGCTTCTTGTGTGTTTCGGGAGGGAACGCCAGAGTAGGGAAGGTGTAATACTACGCGAAATATATGGATGGATATAAGGATAATGAGCTATGGTGCTGAAACGATCGGATATCACGCTACCCGTGACCCTGTTTTATGATGGCAACTGTCCTTTATGCCTTCGCGAAATTAATCATTTGTCGAGTTTGAACCAGGCAGGGCAATTGCAGTTGGTGGATATTCATAGTGACGGGTTTGCGCAACGTTATCCGGAGTTAAATCCTGTAGAGCTTGATCGCTTCATTCATGCGCGATTAGGCAATGGTATCGTTGTGAAAGGTGTGGATGCCACTCTGGCGGCCTGGGAGGCGGTCGGGAAAGGGGGCTGGATAGCACCTCTGCGCTGGCCGCTGGTGCGGGTTGTGGCGGACGGTGTGTATCGATTGTTTGCCAGAAACCGGCATAGTCTGTCGCGGAGACTGGCACCGTTACTAGGAAAGAATGCCTGTAAAACAGATGATACTTAAACAAAAAGAGGGTTGTGGAGTGCATTGATAACCCGCTACGACGAGCGGGTTATTGGGTCATAAAAGACGGGCTACCAGCTAAAGTCCAGATCGTCCATATCCAGCATTTCACGAAGCCTGCGACGCTCCAGGTGAAGCTCGGCACGCTTGCGCTTTTTCTCGTATTCAGCATGACGTCGACGTTGTTTTTCTTTGCGAGAGGACTCTTCGAAGTCTTCTTCGTATAAATAGCTGATCTCTTCCACGGCGATTCGCTCAGGATGTTAAAGATGGCGAAGTAACTGTCCGGCAAAAAACAGCACAGGTAAATGGATATATTTTTCTGTTGATGAGCAAAAAAAATGATTGAAACCCGTAATGAGCAAAGCATGAAAAACAACCTGTTATTCCCTTCAGTGTGCAGTAATAATGCGACTTTTTTGCTGCCTGCTGGCAGAAACGTCGTAACGGAGTGATGGTATGGTACAGAAGTCGTACCGCGAACTGGCAGGATTGCATCTTTCTATTGTGTTGTTTGGCCTGTCAGGCGTTATAGGAAAATATGTCGCACTGGATGCATTGGTCACGACAGGTGGCCGAACACTGTTCGCCGCGTTGGCGCTGGCTCTGTTTATGGTGATGACCGGTATATCCTTTCGCCTGCGGCGCTATCGGGATGGTCTGGTCATATCGGGGTTGGGCGTATTGCTGGCGCTGCACTGGTATACCTTTTTTCAATCCATTGTGCTGACCAGTGTCGCGGTAGGCCTGGTGACCTTTACTACCGCGCCGATCTTTACCAGTTTGCTGGAGCCGCTGGTGGATCGTCGCCGGATCAGTGGTCGCGACCTGGTGGCCGGAGTGGCTGTGATCGCGGGAGTGGCAATGGTTGCCGATCTGAAAGGCGCCAATGGTCAGTTATATAGTGGCATTGGCATGGGGCTGATGGCTGCATTGACCTTTGCGGTTTTGCAGATAGCCAACCGGAGGCTGATCCGTGGGTATTCTCCGGTTCAGGTTTCTTTCTGGCAGACATCGGTTGCCGCGCTGGTGCTTGCACCGGTTGCCTGGCCGGTACTGCCCGCTTTAGAGGGCAATACACTGTTCTGGTTATTTGTGCTGGGTGTGTTGGCAACTGCTGTGGCCCATACACTGTTTATACGTGGCATGGCTGTCGTGACTGCAACCATGGCGATTCTGCTCACAGCCCTTGAGCCGCTGTACGGGATGGTGGTGGCCGCATTTTGGCTGAAGGAGATTCCGGCCATAACGACTCTGATCGGTGGTTGTGTGATTCTTGCCGCAGTGATTTGGCGACAACGATCAATGACAGAAGCCTGATCCGAAGATACCGAAGTGATGAGTCGTTAAATGCGACTGATGCCAATCGATGGTTTTTTATACGATACGACACTCAAAGCAGATGGCTAAGACCTTTCTCTTTGAGTGAAACATGGCACAGGGATGTGTCAGCTTATCCTCTTCCCTTGTTCCCTCTTTTTATTTACCTCGAAACATTCTTCCTGTCAGTGACAGGCAGCACCTACGTACTACCTGTATCGCTATCGTATAAAATAGCCGTGTTTACGGATCCGAACAGCTGTGGAAAGTGGTTTCTTCCGTATCATATTTAACGGCATCACCCTCTATCCCGTATTTTGAATGATCGGATGCACCCCAGAACTTGATCGTGCCAGACGTGGGTTTTATCACGCTGAAGTAGCGGCAATGTTTCGGGCCAAAGCCCTGTATACCGACCTTGATGCGTGAATTGACCGGCAGGCTCACCTGCCAGTGGCTACCAACGGCGTAGGTGCCATAATCGTGAACTTTCTGGGTTTCACCATCACGTGAGACGATCCAGGCGACAAATGCGGTGCCGGGAAGAAAGTTGATTGAAATATCTGCCCGTTCCGTCGTGTTGGCCAGGATATGTTCATCCATTGGCGTGTATTCAAAGACACCTTCTGAGGCCTGTGCCGGTGGCATGAAGAGTACAAGGATAGGGATAAGACAGGTCAAGCAATAGCGTAAGAACTTCATGGTAACACTCCTGATATAGAAGGGATCACAGGGGGGGGCAGAAACGTGAAGATCATTAGCTGAGGGTGAAAAGAGGCACGTGCAAACGTGTCATGCTGTCGTGACGAATTGATAGCCAGCAGACAAGGCATTAGGCGGGAAGTCTAGAAAACCCGGGAGAATGTACCAAAGACAAGGTCGTTATAAGAAGGGTGCAAATTGATGGACGGTAAAGCCCGGCTACAGCATCAGGCGGGTAACCGGGAAAATAATCGGTGGCTTACATGCCGATTTTATCCTTTGCCTGCTGGGTCAGGTAACTGATCAGTGCATCGGAGGCTTCGCGGGCGTTGTCTCGATCACCGGCGGCAACGGTGCGCATGATATCCGCATGCAGGTTGGCGGGATGGCCGGTGTCCAGTTCTTTATTGAGGAACCAGAAGCGACGGGAAAGCCCCTGTAACGGGCTCATGGCTTTAATAAAGTATTCGTTCCGTGCCGCTTCGACCAGCAGGTGATGAATGTCACGCAGATAGGTCAGAAAGGTTTCATCGTCATTATTATCAGAACAGACCAGGATGCCTTCGGCCAATGCCAGCATACGCTTTTTCTGTCCTGATGTGGCGCGCTGGGCGGCCAGCTCCACACAGGCGGCCTCGATAGGGCGGCGAACTTCCAGCAGCTTCAGCTGGTTTTCTACGGACACTTCCGGAATCTGAATACCCCGACGGGGGTGAATCACCACCATTTGTTCCCAGGCCAGCTTTTGCAATGCTTCCCTGACAGGGGTGCGTCCCATATCCAGGCGTTCCGCCAGTTGCTTTTCGGAGTACATGGCGCCGCCGCGCAATTCCTCGAATATGATCATGCGCTCCAGGCGCTCGTACGCCATGTCCGTTAAAGAAATCTCATTATCCATTGATAGTGCGCCCATATTCGCCGGTGCTTCTCATTGTGTCTGCCTTGTTGTTCGGGGCAGGGGGTGGCTCTGTGATGGAATCCGGAAACCAGGGGGTTTTCGTAAACCGGTGATTAAAGGTATCAGGCTCTCGCGATCAATCTGTGCCGTGGGTCTGCGGAGTCTAAAGAAGCTGGCGGCGTTGTGCCAGTTTCTGTCATCTCATCGCAATCCAGCATTTATAGCGGTTGTCACCGCAGTTGACTGCGTATTGGCAGCGCAATTTAACGCTGAACACTGACTGCTTTGTTGACGCAGGTCAGCTATCTGATTCCCATTGTGAATATTATACGCATATCACTGATATATCAGTTAGAGCGCAGTTGTGAGGTTGTGATGAAAGACTGGAAACTTGAAAACCGCACAGACGGTTTGCCGGATTTGCCGGTGCTTCGGGAGCTGGATGTTCTGGTGGTTGGCGGTGGTTCCGCCGGTGTGGCCGCCGCGACAGTCTGTGGCCGTAACGGTCTGAAAACCGCGTTGATTGAAAAGTACGGTTTCTGTGGTGGCGCGGCCGTTGCCGGTTTGTCTGGCACCATCTGCGGCATGTACATGGCGTCCGATAAAGAGAACCATGCACCGGAGCAGGTTGTTTTCGGTTTTACAGAAGAATTCCGCAGTCGCCTGGCTGCCCGCGGCGGGGTGACTGAGCCACAGATTTACGGCAAGACCTTCACCGTCACTCACGATCCACTGGTCTGGCGTGAAGTGGCTGATGAGCTGCTCGAAGAAGCGGGTGTCGAGATCTTTTACCACACGGCGGTGAGCGCTGTGATCATGGATGGCGAGACATACAAAGGCGTTGTCGTCGAATCCAATGCCGGCCGTTCCGTGATTCTGGCCAAGCGCATTATTGATGCCAGCGGTGATGCTGCGGTGGTTGCACGTGCCGGTGGAGAATATTTCTTCGGTGATAACGGCGTAATTCAGAACCCCACCATGTTCTTCCGTTTGGGTAACGTGGATATGGACACCTATCTGGATTTCTACGGTGAAGACACCATCTGTCCGCCCAAAGTGACCGAGAGGATTCTTGAGCTGAACGCTTCCGGCGAATACAGCCTGCCCCGACACAAAATCTGGATCTTCCCGACCACCCGCCCCAATGAGCTGATGGTGAATGCCACCCGTCTTGCCGGACAGGATGGTCGTGTTCTGAACGTGATTGATCCGGTGGATTTCTCCGAAGCAGAAATCTTTGGCCGCAAGCAGGTGCGCGATTACGCGAAGTTCCTCAAGGCATTCATCCCCGGCTGTGAAAACAGTTACGTGGTGGATACCGCAGTGGAAGTCGGCATCCGTCAAACCCGCTCCATCGAAGGTATTGAAAAGCTGACCAATGAAGATGTGGTCAGCTGCCGCAAGCGCAGTGATGGCATCGTCCGGACCCCATGGCCGATCGAACTGCATTCCGGCACCAAGCCCAAGCTGCACTGGTTGCTGGATGACTGGTACGAAGTCCCTTACGGCACACTGGTACCAAAGCTGGGTGAAAACATCATCGTTGCCGGTCGCTGCCTCTGTGCCGAGCACGAAGCACTGGCTTCCGCGCGTGTGACTGCCCAGACCTTCGAATACGGTCACGCAGCAGCCCAGGCAACACTGCTTTCCATCCGGGAAGAGTGTCGCTACCGGGACATCCAGGGTGAAGATGTCCGTGAACAGATGACACAAGCAGGCAGTCGGTTTTAAGAAGACCGGCGCCTTATAAGGCCGGGCTGCACCCGGCCATTGAGAGATTGAAACCATTAAAGAGTGTGAACATGTTGGAATCTAAAATCAGCCGCGTAGAACTGTACGCTGTAGCCGACCGTAATGCCGAAACCCTGCCCTGGGCGGATGACCAGGAGCCGTTACTTTATACAAATAATGTCGTACGTCTGGTGACTGAAGACGGCCTGGAAGGTGTGGGTGCGACCATCAGCTACACCGAAAATGATTTTGACAAGTGCATCGTTGAAGCCATGCGTACCATTGCCCCCGGTATCATTGGCAAAAACGCACTGATGACCGAAGAACTCCATAGCTGGCTGATGAATCGCTGCAGCTGGGGTGGACTGGTCGCCAAGTCGCCGTTTGATATCGCTGCGTGGGATATCAAGGGCAAGAAAGCCGGTATGCCCCTGTTCCAGATGCTGGGCGGCGCGCGCAGCAAGATGCTGTCTTATTCTTCTACCCCAATGTTCGACACCGTTGAAGAGTACTTCCCCTTCATTGATGGCTGCATTGAGCACGGCTTCAAGGCCATCAAGCTGCACTGCTACTGTGTCTATGAGAAAGACGTGAAGCTGGTGAAAGCGATTCAGGAACGTTACAAGGATTCCGGTATCGCCTTCATGCTGGATACCGCCATGTACTACAACCAGAAGCAGGCCCTGAAGATGGCCAAGCTGCTGGAAGAGTTCGAGTGGGCCTGGTATGAAGCGCCGGTATCCGATTACGACTACAAGTCTTACCAGCGTCTGGTACGTGAGACGGGTGTCCAGATCTCCAGCCACGGTAACTGCCTGCTGACTTTGCCGGAAGTAGCCCATGCATTGGCTAACGATATGTGGTCCGATGTTCGTCAGGATGCCACTGTCTGCGGCGGTATCACTCCGCTGAACAAGTGCTTTGCACTGGCAGAAGCCCACGGCAAGCCGCTGGAAATCCAGAGCTGGGGTTACACCATTACCCAGGCTGCCAACCTGCACGTAGCACTGGCGCACCACAACAGCACTTACTTCGAACAGGCCTATCCCTACGAGAACTTTGAGTACGGTGCGAAGAACGTGATCCGCACGGATCGTGACGGCTATGTCCACGCACCTGAAGCGCCGGGTCTGGGTGTTGAGATGGATTGGGATGCCGTGAAGGCCGCTTCCATCCTGTCTTATACCTTCGAGTAAGGGGTAGTGTGATGAAACTTAATACTTCAGGCATTGACCTTAAACTGACGTTTACCAGCTTCGCAGTAGTGCTGCTGCTGGGTATCCTGGCAGTGCTTTATCCGGAAGCGGTGAAAGGCACCATGGGCAGCATGCTGGATTTCACCGTGATCAATTTTGGTTCCGGTTTCCTCTGGTATACGCTGTTTGCCACCTTTGCGCTGCTGTACCTGGCGTTTTCCAAGTTCGGCAACATCCGTATGGGTGACAGCAAGCCCAAGTTCAGCAAGTTCCAGCTGTTCGCCATGGCGCTGTCTGCCGGTATGGGCGCCAGCACCATGTACTGGGGCTTTATCGAAAGCGTGTACTACTTCATGGACCCGCAGTTCGGTATCGCTGACAAGCACATGGCCATGGAATACGCCACTGCGTATAACATGTTCCACTGGGGTGCGGCTGGCTGGTTCATTTACCTGATTGTCGCCATTCCTTTTGCCGTGGTCTTCTATCTGAAGAAGAGCCAGCGCATGAGCCTGAGTGGTGTCATCAACAGTCTGTTCAACGACAGTCTGCCGGTTTGGGCACAGAAGCTGATCGACCTGCTGTTCATCATCACCACCCTGGCGGCTACTGCGCTGACCCTGGGCCTGGGTATTCCGATGATCTCGTCCAATCTCGCGAGCCTCACCGGTATTCCCGATAACCTGATGCTGGGTATTGGTGTCATCCTGGGCCTGTCCGTGATCTTCTCGCTGAGTTCTTACATCGGCATTGAGAAAGGTATGGCGCGTCTGTCCAGTGCTACCATTTACATCTGTGCGGCGTTTGTTGGCATTATCTTCATCATTGGTCCGTCTGCTCTGATCATGAACAACCTGACCAATGGTATTGGTGTCATGCTGACAGAATACCTGCGGATGAGCACCAACACGGATCCTTATGGCACCACGCTGTTCCCGCAGTACTGGACGGTCTTCTTCCTGGCGAACTGGATCTCTTACTCTCCGGGTGTGGGCGTGTTCATCACCAAGATCATCCAGGGCCAGAAGCTGCGTGATGTGGTTCTGATCCTGGTCATCGGTGGTACACTGGGTAGCGCGGTGATCTTCGGGGTTTGCGGTACTTACTCCATGAACCTGATTAATAGCGGTGTCGTGGATGGTGTTGCCCTGATCCAGGCCGGTGAGCCGACCACGCTGGTGAAAGATATTTTTGGTCAGAGTCCGATTCCGATGCTGCTGACAGCGATCTACCTGGTCACCATGATCCTGTTCACCGTGACCACGCTGGACGGAACGTCCTACTCCCTGGCGGGTATCGCCACCAAGGAGCTGGATGCCGAAGCCAACGTATCTCCGATGTTCCGTTTGTTCTGGTGTCTGCTGCTGACTGCACTGCCCATTGTGTTCCTGCTGATCAACGCGGACCTCAATATCCTGAAGTCATTCCCGGTATTGATTATTGTCCTGATTATGCCGGTCTTCTTTGTGGCCGCGGTGAAGACACTGCAGTACCTGAACCAGAACTATGGTCGCATCATGGCGCACCAGCGTGAGCAGGATAAACTGCTGGGTCTGGAAGAAGACGACAGCATCATGGCAGCTCCGCAGACTGTCTGAGCCTTAGGGATTACGGAGCCTGGCCGGTACGCGTGGGGATGCGCTGGCCAGCTTGTCGCCCTGGCGGGACGCCATCATTCGGTCGAGGGGAAAATGCGCACCGGATGAGAATTAAATGGAGACTTTTTAAGAACTATTATTTACTATCGACCGGTTTCGGTTAAACTGCGAAAACTCCCGTTTTGACGGGAGTTTTTTTGTTTAGATAGAGTGTATCTGTCGTACAGTGAATCATTCGTTAATGTCGTCGGCATCCTGCCTGACGAAACGCTGTACTATATTTTATCTTTTTTTAAAGAAGACGGTTTAAATGGGTACGACAGTGCCCGGGCATGCTGCTGTCACTTTGGTCCTTCATGATCAACGCCGAGTTGACCTGTTACCGATGTTTTACGGGCGGTGGTGTTTTTTTGTTGATAACCGGCAGGCGGGAGCCGTCGGTCATTTGAGAGATAGTTTCCAATGCTGAAAAATGATTCGGACAAGATCATTATTGGCAGTGAAGAGTGGTGTGCCTTTCCGGCGTTAGGCATCCCCGCCATCAAGGCAAGGGTGGATTCCGGCGCCAAGACATCTTCAATTCATGCCTTCAATATTCACCCTTTCTCCCGTAGTGGGACGCCCTGGGTGAGTTTTGAGATTCATCCGATCCAGCAGGACCGTCGTACGGTGGTGCGTTGTGAAGCCCAGATCGTGGACCGCCGTCTGGTGAAAAGTTCCACGGGCATTTCCGAGAAACGTTATGTGATCCGGACACCGTTGACGTTTGCCGGGGAAACCTGGGAGATTGAGCTGACCCTGGCGAACCGTGACTCCATGGGTTACCGGATGCTGCTGGGCCGTGAGGCCATGAGTGGCCGTTTGCTGGTGGATCCGGCGGAGAGTCACCGTTCCGGCACCCGTACCTCGGATGAGGTGAGGGCGTTGTACGGCAACCAGGAGCAGAAGAGCACCGGTCTGAAGATCGGCCTGCTGGCCAGCAACCCGAACCTGTACAGTAATCAGCGTATTCTGGAAGCCGGTGAAGAGCGCGGCCACCAGATGAAGTTTCTGAACATCAAGCACTGCTACATGAAGCTGGATGCGGAAACGCCGGAAATTCATTACCGTGGCGGTCGTATCCTGAATGACCTGGATGCCGTGATTCCGCGGATTCGTCCGAGCATGACGTTCTATGGTTGTGCGCTGACCCGGCAGTTTGAGAGTGTCGGTATTTATCCGCTGAACTCGTCGCAGTCCATCAGCATGTCCCGTGACAAACTGTTCTCGCTGCAGTTGTTGCTGTCCAGCGGGCTGGATATTCCGACCACCGGTTTTGCCAATTCGCCGATCGAAACGGCTGACCTGATCGATATGGTCGGTGGTGCGCCGCTGATCGTGAAGTTGCTGCAGGGTACTCAAGGTCGTGGTGTGGTTCTGGCGGAAACCCGCAAGGCGGCGGAAAGTGTGATCGGTGCGTTCAAGTCCCTGAAAGCGAACCTGCTGGTGCAGGAGTTTGTTAAGGAAGCTGATGGCAAGGATCTGCGGCTGTTTGTCATCGACAACAAGGTGGTGGCATCCATGCAGCGTACGGCGGCGCCGGGTGAATTCCGCGCCAATGTTCACCAAGGGGGAAGCACCTCGGTGATCAAGATTACGGCGGATGAGCGTAAACTGGCCATCAAGGCGGCCAAGACGCTGGGGCTGAAAGTGGCCGGTGTTGACATCATTCGTTCCCGTAAAGGGCCATTGTTGCTGGAAGTGAATTCTTCACCGGGCCTGGAAGGCATTGAGAATGCGACCGGCAAGGATATTGCCGGACAAATGATCAGCGCCATTGAGAAAAAACTCGGCTGGCGTCGTCCGCTTGGCACCATGTCGGAAGCCTCTGAAGCACAGCTCGACGAAGAGCTTGCCTGATTTTCCCGCCTCTCTGATCATCGCCACCTGAAATCGGGTGGCGATATACCCCCACGAAAACTATTGTTTTAAATCAATCCATTTACTACACGACAGTAGCATCATACGTCGCGTATCGGGTACGACGTTGACGTAGATCAGCTCGGGTACTGTCCGATGCATTCGCACGCCTGCACGATTCCAAAGTCACCTGAAAAAAACCGGCGCATGAGCGCGGGTGTGAGTTGGCGGTGACGAAGGGATGCAATCATCTTCAAACTCAGGTGACACATGTCAATGAGCATCAAAACCACCTCGACTATCTGCCCGTTCTGCGGTACGGGTTGCGGTCTTGGCTTGCGCACGGAGGGTCAGCAGATCATCGGTGTTGAGCCGGTCCGGAACCATCCTGTCAGCAAGGGCCGTCTCTGCTCGAAGGGCTGGAACAGCGCCTTTGGGGTTGACCGGCAGAACCGGATCACCACACCGCTGATCAAGGAAAACGGCAGCTTCAGGAAAGCATCCTGGGAGGAAGCCGTTAGCCTGATTCATGAGCAGTTCAGTTACCACATGGAAGAGCATGGCCCGACCTCGGTTGGTGCGATCAGCTGTGCCCGGGCCAGCAACGAAGACAATTACGCCATCCAGAAATTTACCCGTGCGGTGCTGAAAACCAACAATATCGATCACTGTGCCCGTATTTGTCACAGCCCGTCAGTAGCCGGGCTTGCCCGAACACTGGGTTCCGGCGCGATGACCAACAGTATTGGGGATATTGAAAGGGCCGATGTTGTGGTCGTCTTCGGCTGTGACCCGACTGAAAGTCACTGCATCATTGGCAGTGAGATTATCAAGGCAAAGGAGCGTGGAGCGCTGTTGTTGGTTGTGGATCCCCGCAAGACCCGACTGGCCGGTCTGGCGGATGTCCATCTGCAGTTGCGCCTGGGGTCAAACGTGGCGCTGCTCAATGGCCTGCTGAATATCATTTTTGAGAAAGGCTGGGAAAACAAGGCGTTTCTGGACGAGCATTGCCAGCATCTGGATCTGCTGAAATCCAATGTTAAAGAGTATCCGCCGGAAGTGGTCAGCCGTATTACCGGAGTGCCGGAAGATCAGCTGGTGCAGGCCGCACGTATCTACAGTCATGCCCGGGCGGCATTCCTCGCTTATGGCATGGGTGTGACCCAGTATGTCAGCGGTACCAACAATGTTATGGCAATCTCCAACCTGGCCCTGAGCTGTGGTCATGTGGGACGTCCCGGTACCGGTATCAACCCGCTGCGGGGCCAGAACAATGTGCAGGGGGCCTGTGACATGGGGGCGCTGCCGGGTGTGTATCCCGGTTACCAGTCCACGGATGATCCGGTCATGCGGGAAAAGTTCAGCCGCGCCTGGGGCTGTGAAGTCGCAGACAAGCCGGGCATGACCTCCCTGGGTATGAATGAGGCTACCCTGTCCGGTCAGTTCCACGCCATGATGATTTTCGGGGAAGACCCGGTAGTCACCGATCCTGACCAGAACCAGGTCGCCAAGGTACTCAATCGTCTGGATTTCCTGGTCGTGGTGGAAATGGCCATGACCGAAACGGCACGGTTCGCCGACGTGATCCTGCCGGCCGCCAGTTTTGCGGAAAAAGACGGTACCTTCACCAATTGTGAGCGTCGGGTGCAGCGTATCCGTAAGGCGATTGAGCCGGTGGGCGACTGTCTGCCAGACTGGCAGATCATTGGCAAGCTGGCCCGTGCCTTTGGGGCGGAAGGGTTTGACTGGCCATCCGCCGAAGCCGTGTTTGATGAGTTTTCGGCTTTGATGCCTATCTACAGCCGGATGAGTTATCCGCGCCTGGAGCAGCATGGCGGACTCCAGTGGCCCTGCGATAGCCGCTCCCCCGATGGTACTGCGATTCTGCACCAGAAAAGCTTCCCGAACGGCAAGGCACGGCTGATGCCGCTGCACTACCTGCCGCCGGCAGAAAACCCGGATGCTGAATACCCTTACTTCCTGACCACCATCCGTCTGCATTTCCATTACGGCTGTGGCTCAATGACCCGCAAGTCACCGCTGCTGGAGCGTGAGACCCCCATGGGATTGCTGTTCATGAGTCCCCAGGATGCGACCAACCAGGGCTTGTTCAACAATGCACCAGTGGGTGTCCGTTCCCGTCGTGGTTATGTGGAAACCCGCGTAGTGATTACCGATCAGTTGCCACCGGGTCTGGTCAGTATGCCTTACCACTTTGATGATACGCCGTCGAACCAGCTGACCAACGATGCCCAGGATCCAGTCACCCGGATGCCGGAACTCAAGGCTTGTGCTGTACGGGTTGAACCACTGGATCCGGCTGAACGTCCGAAACCGATCCAGGTATTGCGTGAACAGGGAGATTGCCATGTACGTGTATGAGCTGGAACGCCCCGAGCACCTGCGTGACTGGCTGTTGATGCGCTACCGGGTCATGCAGCCGGTGCAGGATGCCACTGGCAACGGTAGCTGGCAGGAAGTTATCAGCGGTGATGTGACCCCGTTTGATCCGGCTCTGCGCCCCGTAATGTCGCCCAAGTCGATGTTTTTTGCGGAGCGGGAACACCTGTTCGAATTCGATGGTGAGACATTCCGGTCCTCCCGACCGGCCTCTGAACCGCAGGTTCTGTTCGGGATGAAAGCCTGTGATCTCACAGCGCTGGCGTATCAGGATCTGCATTTCCAGGATGATCCTTACTATCAGGCACGCCGTAAGGACACCCTGTTAGTTGGCATCGATTGCAGCAGCCCCTGTGAAAACGGGTTCTGTAGCACGGTTGATGCAGGCCCCTTGGTAGATGAAGCTAGAGCTGACCTGATCCTGGCGCCCATGCCCAGTATTGGTGGCGATCAACCCGGCTGGTGGTTAATCTGCGCCAGCCCGGCAGGCCAGGCCGCAGTTGACGGTATGAACCTGACACCGGCGGATTCCCACTGGCGCTACTGGCGGGATATGAACGGTGAACATGCCCGGGCTGCGTTCCCGAATGACACCTATATCATCAACGGCATCCAGCGTATCAACGCCCGAGCAATTCCGGACGATGTCTGGGACAGCCTGGCGCGCAAGTGCCTGGGCTGTTCCGGTTGCAGCCAGACCTGCCCGACCTGCAGCTGTTATGCGACACGGGATATCAAGACCGACAAGGGCTTTTACCGGGAGCGTTTCCATGACTCCTGCCTGATGGAAGGCTTCCAGCGTGAAGCCAGCGGTGCCAACCCGACTTCGGCAGCAGGGCGTCGTGTTGCCCGTTACTGGTACCACAAGTTCTCTGGCGACTTTGTTCGCAAGATGGGGCGGTTTGGCTGTGTCGGTTGCGGCCGCTGTGAAGCCACCTGTCCCGGATCCATTGGAGTGCACTCGGTCATGGAGAAGATTGCTCATGTTTGATTTAACCCCTGTTGCCGTTCGGCTTGTTGACCGTTACTCGGACGGTGAGGAAATAGATCATTTCACCTTTGAACCGGTAGCGGTCGAGGGTGTGCTGCCCAGCGTAGCTAACCCGGCCCAGGTGAGTCCCGGGCAGTTCTTTATGTTGACTGTTCCGGGCAAGGGTGAAGCCGCGTTTACCTATGCCGGCATGCCTGACGAAAACGGCCGCTTCCATGCGCTGATTCGCCAGATCGGCAAGTTGACCGATGCACTTTTCACTTGTCAGCCCGGTGATGTGCTCGGTGCCCGTGGTCCGTTTGGCAAAGGCTGGCCGGATCTGGCAGGGCGTCGGGTGCTGGTGATTGCGGGTGGTTGTGGTCTCGCGCCGGTAGCGGCGGAGATCGATGCCCTGACAGCGCAGGGCTCGGTGCCGGTTGTCTATTTCAGTGCGCGCAGCGAAGCCATGCTGGTGATGCGCGAGGAGCGGGAGAAGTGGCGGGAAACCTGCCGCCTTTATGAAGCCGTGGACAACCAGGAAGGCGCCAGCCGGGAATACCTGAAAGGGCGGGAATTGATGAGCAACCTGGATCGTATCCAGGCAGAGGATGGTCCCTTTGATGATGTGATCTGCTGCGGTCCGGAAGGGATGATGGAAGCGGTCTGCAAGTATCTGACCGGGCAGGGATATCCTGCAGAGCATATCTGGCTGTCACTGGAACGGCGTATGCACTGTGGTGTTGGACTGTGTGGTCACTGCTATGTGGCGAATGATCTGGTCTGTGTTGATGGCCCCACCTATCGCTGGGATCAGTTGGGTGAACTCGTCGTAAAAGAGAAATCCGTTAAACCACCCCGTGAACCGATAGGCATGGGGCATGCGGATCTAGGAGAGTGTTGCGGTAATTGTGTTTGACGTTTGGTAGCACGCAACAAAGCCGGCCCTACAGGTCGGCTTTTTGAGTATTGGGTTGCGTTAGAACCGCTTGCGTCCGCCTGGCCCGCCACGGCCGCCATTACCGCGGTCATTCTTGCTCCGTTCGGTGGCAATACTAACTCGCATGTCTCGCCCGTTCAGTGCCTGGCCATCCAGGGTGAGGGCAGACTCGGCAGCTTCTTCCGTGCTGAAGGTCACGAAAGCAAATCCCCGTGAACGGCCTGACTCATGGTCTGTGATGACGCGGGCTTCTTCAATAGTGCCGAAGGGGCTGAATGCCTCTTGCAGCTCTTCATCGGTGACCGAAAAATCCAGGTTGCCGACAAACAGTTTCTTTCTCTGCATGTAATACTCTCCAATGACGTAGGTTATCTTGACTCTCTACCTGCAAAATAACGGACGCCGTTAGAGGCTGGCCTTTTGGGGTAAAAGTTAAGATTTTTTGGCACATACAGTGGCTTGGACAAGTTCGGTGGATATTTGGTTCCTCAGGTCGATTTCTCGTTTTCAGTGAGAATATTCTGCGAGTTGAACCGCGTCATTTTTATGGTTGGATAATGGTTGCAGTTCTTTTTATTGCTTTCTGTTATGAGTATTAGTCTTCAGGCGCTTGGATTCAGTGCATGCATGGGCCGTCAATGCATCAGAAAGGGATACCTTAGTGACCTGGATGTCTTTGAGCAGGAGCACGAGGCGTTTCTTTGCGTCCATCGGTGCTCCCTGTAAGGTTCGATAATGAATAGATGGCTGGACTCATGAAGCAGTGACAGAGTTAGTCTGACTCGTCGCTGGTTTTGTGGTGTTCCCGGCTGGACTTTTTGTGGTCGTGCATCTTGGTCTTATGGTGATGCTCTGACTCAGCACCGTGATGGGCAACCGGGTGTTTGTGGCCGGTGGGATCGCCCCCATGTTGCGTATGCGGATGACTTTTCTCGTGTTCGCGGTATTCCATGTGATCCTTGTTGTGCTTGTGCTCCTCATCGTCGCCATACCGGCGTTCCATTTGCTCCTGCATGCTGACGGATGTTTTATGCGCTTTATCGGACATAATGACTCCTGCCCTGTGACTGACTGACCTGTCGGTCATGAGGCCGACAGGGGGAGTATAGTTGCCATTTCATAACTCCGGTAAACACCGGGATGCCGGTTATGCATGAGGCAATGGTTTTTATGCAGGTGGATAGTTGATCAAATTGTTGCGGTAATCTTCGCTGAAGACCGGTATTCTTTACTCACAAAAAAATCAACGACAGTGTGATATTACTGTTAACCAAACAGACTGCACGGATTGGGCATGACAATAAAAAAGATCCTGCTGCCGGTCATCATTCTGGCTGTCTTCTTATTGGGCGCGTTGCTACTGTCGGCGTATCAACCTGATCGGCAAACCAGAGACACAGCCTCTTCCGATGTGCTTGTCGAGACGCAGACTTTGCGGGTTGAAACCATACCCGTTCTGATTGAGAGTCAGGGCACCGTGCAACCTTCTACGGAAACCACGCTGGTCTCGGAAGTATCCGGCCTTGTTACAGAACTGTCACCGGTGTTCGTTGCTGGAGGTGTGTTTCGCAAGGGGGATGTGTTGATCCGGCTGGATCCCCTGGATTATGCGGTGTCAGTTCGTCAGGCAGAGGCAGCCCTTGCAGCCAGCCAGGCTCGCCTGACGGAAGAGCTGGCGCGCCGTCAGGCGGAAGCGGTCAACTGGCGGCAATCCGGACGCCCCTTGGCAGACGCACCACCACTGTTATTGAGGGAGCCGTTTGTTGCGGAGGCCGACGCCAACGTCAAGGCGGCGCAGGCCGAGTTGGATAAGGCCAGACTGTATCTGGGTAAGACAGAAATTCGTGCACCTTATGACGGCATGGTCAAAAGTCGTCAGGCGGATATTGGACAATATGTTTCGCCAGGTACGCCCTTGGGGATCATCTTTGCCACGGATACTGCCGAGGTGCGTTTGCCGGTCACGGCCAGTAGTCTGCCACTGTTGGATATACCGGCATTTGGCAGTATCGCGAACGGGCCTTCTGTCACACTGACCGCGCAGTTTGGTTCGCAGACCGCTCAATGGACAGGTGACATTGTTCGCAGCGAGGGCGTCGTTGAAGGCTCAACCCGCATGCATGTGCTGGTGGCTGAAGTCCATGATCCTTACGGCATTACGCGCAGTGACAGTAGGATGCCGCTGAAAGCGGGACTCTTTGTGCGTGCGTCCATTACCGGCATATCACTGTGCAGTGTTTACGCGGTGCCCCGTTCCCTGATTCGGCGGAACAATGAAGTGCTGGTGGCTGACAAGGGAGTAATGCGTCTACGACAGGTGAACGTGCGTTATGCCTCAGCCGGGATGGCGTATGTGGATAGTGGTTTTCAGGCTGGAGACCGTCTGATTACCACGGTGCTGGAGGATCCGCTGGAGGGGACACCAATCACTGACAGCAGTCAATCCGATGGAACGGGTGAGGGATAACCGGTGAGTAGTGAATCCTATGAACGACAGGGTGTGATTGCCTGGTTTACCCGTAACCCTGTGGCCGCCAACCTGCTGATGTTGATCATTGTGGTCGCAGGAATTACGGCTGCCTTCAGTATCAAGAAGCGCACTTTTCCCGATTTTGAAATCAATAAAATCCAGGTGGTGATTGATTACCCTGGTGCGTCACCGGGGGATGTCGAGCAGGGTATCAGTATCCGGGTGGAGGAAGCACTTAACGGGATTGCCGGTATCAAGGATATTGAATCCATCGCCCGGGAAGGGAGCGGGGTCACCATTATTGATGTGGAATCCGGCTTTGAAGTGGATGATATTCTTACCGATGTCGAACAGGCTGTGGATGGCATTACAGGGTTGCCGGAAGAAACGGAAAAGCCGGTGATCAGCAAGGTTGAGAATGATCGGATGAACAATGTTATCTGGCTGTCAGTTTATGGTGACGCCAGTGCCTATTCCCTGCATCAGGTGGCGGTCAGGGTGCGTGATGACCTGCTGGCGTTGCCGGAAGTCAGTAAGGTCAAGGTGTTTGGTGATGATGACCTGATTGTCGCCATCGAAGTCTCTGAGCATACCTTACGCGAGTATCGCCTTACTTTTGCTGAAATTGCCCAGGCTGTGCGCGGTGATTCCGTGGATATTGCCGCCGGTTCCGTGGAAACGCCGGATGGCGATATTGTGCTGCGTACACGCGGACAAGCCTGGTCACCAGCGGATTATGCGCGCATCATCCTGCGCTCAAACCCTGATGGCAGTCGGTTACGGCTTGGGGATATTGCCGGTATCCGGGAAGAGTTTGACAGTGATGATTCTCTGTCATTGTTCAATGGCAAGCCGTCCATCAGTCTGAATGTTCTGTCTGCCGGCGATGGGGATGATATTGCCTCATCAGCAGCCGTTGCCCAGTGGGTGGATGAGCATCGTGACCGGTTGCCCCAGGGTGTCGATGTCGCGGTCTGGGGGGACAGTGCGTACTATCTGCAGGGCCGTCTGGACATGATGCTTGAGAATATGCTGGCAGGTGCTGTTCTGGTCTTTCTGGTATTGAGCCTGTTTTTGCGTATCCGGGTCGCCTTCTGGGTGATCATTGGTATCCCGGTCAGCTTTCTGGGCGCCATATGGTTGATGCCAGTAGGGCCGTTTCCGGTGTTTGTGAATCTGATCAGTTTGTTCGCGTTTATCCTCGTGCTGGGGATTGTTGTTGATGACGCCATTATCATCGGTGAGAGCGTATTCACTGAAATCGGAAAACAGGGGCATACCATCGACAGTGTCATCGTTGGCGTGAACCGGGTGGTGGTGCCGGCCATGTTCGGTGTTTTAACAACGATTGCCGCCTTTGCCCCTGTATTGACCGTCGGTGGTCAGGCGGGACCGTTTTTTGAATCCATTGGTGTTGTTGTCATCTTGTGTCTGTTGTTTTCCCTGGTGGAATCCAAACTGATTCTGCCGGCACACCTTGCCCATATGAAGCGTTTGCCCGCCGCCGGCGATGAAAAGGGCTGGATCAGTCGTTTACAGGATTGTTTTAATAAGTCTCTTTTGTCGTTTATTTCTGGTGTCTACCGACCGCTGCTTGAAAGGGCGGTAATACACCGTTATGCCACCATCGCACTGTTTGTTGGTTTATTGATGTTGACCATGGGAGCGATGAAGGGCGGATTGGTACGGTTTGTCTTTTTTCCGGAAGTGCCGAGTGATTTTCTCGAAGTCACGGTAAAAATGAATCCGGGAACAGCGCCAGAGGTCAGGAACCAGACCCTGGAAAAGCTGCAGGGAGCGATACGTTCGCTGGATAGCGACTACCGTGAAGAACATCCTGATAGTCTCGGATTATTGAAGCATGTTCTGATTTTCACGGACGGGGATACCGTCGGGCAAGTTGTTGTGGAAATGACCAAGGCGGAAGGTCGTACGCTGGATGCTTATGAGATTGCGGATCTCTGGCGACAGCGGGTGGGTGATCTTCCGGGGATTCGTGTACTGGATATCAAGGCGGGTGAAAATGCTGGTGGAGGCAAGCCCCTGTTTTTCCAGTTGAATGGCGATAATTATCCGCAGCTGCAGGCTGCCGCCCGGGAACTGGAGCAGTACCTTCGCATGACTGACGGCGTGCACAGCATTGAAAATTCCTTTGAATCCGGCCGTGATGAAATCATCCTTTCACTGAAGCCCGGTGCCCGGGCTTTAGGGTTGAGCCTGGCGGATCTGGGAGGGCAGATTCGTCAGGGATTTTATGGTGAAGAAGTGGAGCGGTTTCAGCGCTACAGTGATGAAATCCGTGTGTTGCTGCGTTATCCGGAAGATGAGCGCCAAACGCTGGCCCAGCTGGAAAGTGTCCGAATCAGAACGGCCAATGGGGATGCTGTCCCGCTGGAAGAAGTGGCTGAATTGGAGCGCGGACAGGGCTATGCGTCGATCCGACGGTTGGATGGTAAGCGCAGTATTGCCGTCAGTGCTGATGTTGACACGTCCCGTCTTGAGCCGACGACAGTGATCGATGATATCAATAACGTGTTTATGCCGGAGATGCTGAAACGCTATCCTGGCATTGAGCATGGGCTTGAAGGTGCCAGTCTGGAAGAGCAGAAAACACTGAGCAAATTGTCGCAGGCAGGCTTATTGGCGCTATTTATGATCTATGCGCTGATTGCCATACCGCTGCGCTCCTATACCCAGCCGTTTATTATCATGTCCATTATCCCGTTTGGTTTGATCGGGGCAGTATTTGGACATGGTGTGTTGGGGCTTAATCTCAGCATGTTGTCGATATACGGGCTCATTGCGCTGGCGGGGGTACTGGTGAATGACAGCCTGATTCTGGTCGATTTCATTAACCGGGGGCGCGAAGCGGGCATGCGGTTACGTGATGCTGTGCTGCAAGCGGGTGAAAATCGTTTCCGGGCCATTATCCTGACATCGTTGACGACTTTCCTGGGTCTGGTGCCTATCCTGCTGGAAAAGAGTTTGCAGGCACAGTTTGTGATACCGATGGCAGTATCTCTTGGGTTCGGTATTTTGTTTGCCACGGTTATCACTCTGTTCCTGATTCCTGCGTTATATATGATGCTGGATGATCTGGCTGCTATCAGGCATCGTGTGTGGCAAGGCTTTGGTCTGGTGGCTTTTGGGAAACGGTGATTGTTGTCTGGGTGAGATCGGGGTAAATCGACACCGGCGATTTCCGTTTTTTGCCGCATCCACAGGGCTCCTGCCCTGCGATGCTACCGCGGCATCCCTGCCGCTGCTGCAAACGAAAACCCCCGGTGTCGATATCGGGCATCGCCGATTAAGTCGGCGGGTGATGGTTCGAATAGCTCAATCATAGGGTGAAGCTATGGGCAATGCGCTGGAAAACCTGCAGGAACATTTTCGGAAGATTCATCGCTTAACCCATCTTGCCGCGATGGGGCAATGGGATCAGGCCGCCATGATGCCGCCGGGAGGTAATCAGGCGCGCAGTGAAGCATTGGCCGAGCTGGCCGTAATTATTCACCGGGAAAAAACACACCCTCAGGTTGGGGAATGGCTGGATCAGGCAGACAGTAATGCGGCGGATGCTGACAGCAAGGCTTCATTGCGTGAAATGCGCCGTGTCTGGCAGCAGGCTACGGTGATTCCCGAGGCGCTGGTGCAGGCCAAAAGCCTGGCAGGCAGTGCCTGTGAGCACGCCTGGCGAACACAGCGTAAGGAAAATGATTGGCAGGGGTTTGCTGTAAACTTGGAAGCTGTCGTCAAACTCTCCAGGGAAGAGGCGCAAATCCGTGCCGAAAGCATGAACTGTTCGCCCTACGATGCCTTGCTTGATCTGTATGAGCCGGGTATGAACAGTGCTGAACTGGATCGCATTTTTGCTGACGTGAACTCCTGGCTGCCGTCATTGATCCAGACAGTGTGTGAGCAGCAGAAGCAGGATGTGGTGTTGGCACCAAAAGGGCCTTTCGCTATCGAAAAACAGGCGGCGTTGGGGCGTAAAATCATGACATTGCTGGGGTTTGATTTTGACCACGGTCGCCTGGATGTCAGCGTGCACCCCTTTTGTGGTGGCGTGCCGGAAGATGTGCGTATTACCACGCGCTACAACGAGGATGACTTTACCCAGGCGTTAATGGGGATTATCCATGAAACCGGTCATGCCCGTTATGAACAGAACCGTCCCGCGGCAGTGTTGGGCTTACCGGTGAGCGAGTCACGTTCCATGGGGATTCATGAAAGCCAAAGCCTGTTTTTTGAAATGCAGTTGGGGCGTAGTCCAGCATTCCTGTCGTTGATCGCACCGTGGATTGTTGAGTCGCTTGCGTTGGGTGATGATCCGGCGCTTGAGCTGGATAACCTTTGCCGAATCTATGACCGGGTCAGCCCTGGCTTTATTAGGGTGGACGCTGATGAGGTGACCTATCCTGCCCACATTATCCTTCGCTATGAGATTGAGCGGGACCTGGTTGAAGGGCGGATTGAAGTGAGTGATATTCCTGCGCTCTGGGATGAGAAAATACAGACCTCGCTGGGGTTGGATACACAGGGCAATTACCGCGACGGCTGTATGCAGGATATTCACTGGACTGACGGTTCTTTTGGTTACTTCCCCAGTTATACCCTGGGTGCCATGGTCGCTGCGCAGCTATTTGCCGCACTGCGTAAGGAACAGCCGGATGTTGATGCGCAGATTCGTGAGGGGAATCTGCAAGGGATATTTGACTGGTTGCGTAACGGAATATGGCAGCAGGGTTCCCGGCTGGAAACAGATGCCTTGATTCAATCTGCTACGGGGGAGACGCTCAATCCTGCCTATTTCCGTAAGCATCTTGAGCAGCGTTATTTAAAGGGGGCTTAAAAGCCTCGTTAACGTTGTTATTGGAATCGGCTGAAATATTCTGACAGCTCGATGATTTCCTGATCAGAAAGCCGATAGGCCATAACATTCATGGTAGGGTTTTTAATCTCGCCATTGCGATAGTCACGCAGCTTGCTGGCCAGCGCGTCCGCTGTCTGGCCGGCCAGCCTGGGCCCTTTCATGGCCGGATTACCCTGGCCACGGGTTCCGTGACAGCTGGCACAGCCTTTTGCTTGTACCACAGCCTGCAATTTTTCCAGTGATAGGTTAGCGGGGGAGGCACTGTCTGCGCTGGCAGGGCCTGTTAAGGTAATAAGCAGAAGGCTGGTGACGCCATGTAGGCAGAGTTTCATAATGTCTCCGTGTGCAGTCCTTGCTATTGCAAAGGGATAACCGTTTGCTGGCATTATACTGGAAGAACATGATCGACTAATCCCCACAAGGGTGGATGCCATGAGTGACAGTGTTGCAGGGAAGAATGGAGCTGAAAAGACGGTTCTGGTGACCGGGGCAACGGGGTTTATAGGACGGTTTCTGGTACCTGAGCTACTGGCGGATGGTTGGCGGGTCATCGTGTATGCGCGCCCACCGCTGGATCGTGTCATCAACATACTGGGGCCATCGTTCAGTGTCGTCTTGTCACTGGAAGAGTTACAGGGTCAGCCCAGGATTGATGCGTGCATCAACCTGGCAGGCGAGGGGCTTTTCAATAAGCGTTGGACGGTCGCGCGCAAACAGGTATTGATGGACAGCCGCATCGGTGTCACCCGGCAATTGCGTGAATGCTTTGAACGACTGGATACCCGGCCTAAGGTGCTGATCAGTGGTTCAGCTATCGGCTATTACGGGATGCATGGCGGTGATGTTAATCTCGCGGAACAGGATACGTCGGGTGACGACTTTGCGGCTGACCTCTGTCGTCTTTGGGAAAAGGAAGCCCGGAATATGGAGACGTTGGGCATGCGGGTCTGTCTGCTGCGCACGGGGATTGTCCTGCACCCGGGCTACGGTGCGTTGTCCAGAATGTTGCCGCCGTTTCGTTTGGGGTTGGGCGGCCGAATGGGGGATGGTCATCAGGTGGTCTCCTGGATCCATATCCGCGACATGGTCAGTATTATCCAGTTTCTCCTCAGGGATTCGTCGTTGTCGGGGGCTTTCAATGCCACGGCGCCTCATGCTGTGACCAATGATCAGCTTGCACAGACACTGTCATCAACACTGCATCGACCCTGTCTTTTGCCGATGCCGGGTCCAGCATTGCGCATGCTGTTGGGAGAATCCGCTTCATTGCTGCTGGGTGGACAACGTGTGATCCCGACCAGGGTGGTGGAGCATGGTTTTTCTTTCGCCTTCCCCAAACTGGATGATGCGCTAAAAGATCTTTTGGCGGCTCGCTGACCTGTTACTCAGATTGTGTCGTATGGTAGAGCCGGTTGAAAAGGCGTGTACAGTTTCGGTCGGCGAGGCGGTAGAGGCTCGCAGGACGGTTGCTGCCGCGGCGCTTCTGGCCGCTGTCTTCTAATAGATTGCCCGCCAGAAAGCGGTTGCGGATAGAGCGCATGGGGGGCGCCTTGCCAAGAATGATTCGAAAGGCATCCCGGATATCCGCGAGAGTGAAGAGTTCAGGCAGGAGGTAAAGAGGAATTGTCGTGTATTGGATCTTGCTTTGTAGTCGTCTGATCGCTTCTTCTACCAATGCGGCATGATCGTAAGATAGCGCGCATACAGGGCTGCCATCCTGAATATCACACCAATACGCCGATGGACTATCGGAGATAGTCAGATCTGCCCCGAGCAGGGCGCAGTAGACAACCGTCAGTGACCAGCCCCGGGAATCCCGGTAATGGTTGCCAATGGAGGCGACCTGTTCAAGATAGCCCGGTTCGGCATTGATTAATGTGCGTATCTGCCGGCGAGCTGCGTCATCCAGTTCATTGTCCAGTTCTGGTTTGATTCTGCCTGCCGGTAGGGCCGGTTTGACGGTAGTCGCTTGTGCATCCGGCAGGCGAGTCAAGACCTGGAGTTTTCCTTCGAGTATCCGAAATGCCGCCACATCAACGGAAATCAGTGCCGTCGACACTGACATGGCGGTGGTTGTCCTTTCTGTTGGCATGAATCTCTCTATAAGCCGTTGTTTGCTCTGCTTGCCAGGAACCGGCTGAAACCCTTTCGTCAGTATACCTGTACTGTGTTATCTTGACAGGTTAATGAACTATATTCACTATGTTAGTGAATATAGTTCATTATGTGATCAGGTGGTTATGCGGAAGCTGGGTAGTAGAGAGCGGACGGCAGCCTTTGATGTCGATGCACAGAAGTGTTTCACACCGCTTTGCCCGCAGGAATTACCGGTTCCGGAAGGCCACTTGATAGTGGAGGAGCTGAACCGTCAGGCTGCCTGTGCCCATTATCGCATTGGCTCCAAAGATGCTCATCCGCCATCGGCGGTATGGATTGCGGATACAGAGCGGCCGGTATTGTCACCGGTTGCCGGGGATAATGTCGATGTCCGTTGGCCGATTCACGCTGTGCCCGGTACGCAGGGTTTTGAGTTGCTGGATGGGTTGCCTGATATCGCGGGGTATGACTTCTTCGTCTGGAAGGGCGTTGAACCCGATATGCATCCTTATGGCGCCTGTTACCACGACCTGGCAGGGCAGCGCAGTACGGGGGTTATAGAATTCCTTCGGCAGCAGGAAGTCGATACGGTGTTGGTCGGCGGGTTGGCGCTCGATTACTGTGTCCGGATCACTGTGCTGCAATTATTGAAGGCTGGCTTTCGGGTCATTGTGAACCGCGCGGCCTGTCGGGGGTTAGCCCCGCATTCGTCGGAGTCTGCCTGCCAGGAAATGAGTGAGGCAGGTGCTGAATTTATTGATTCTGTCAGTGATTTTGATGGTGTTGATGACTGACGGTATCGGTTTTTTTGTGATTATAAAAGAGCAGATCGTTGTATGACCGGACCGGTTATTTCGTCGTTACTGGATACGGATTTTTACAAGTTCACCATGCAGCAGGCGATTTTTCATCATTACCCTGATGCGCTGGTGGAAGCCCGCTTTCATTGCCGAACGAATACCAATCTAGCGGCACTGGCAGAGCGTATTCGTGAGGAAGTGGTTGCCTTGGCAGACCTACGTCTTTCGCCAGATGAACGACAATGGATGGAAGCGACGGGCCTGTTTCAAAAGGATTACCTGGATTATTTGCAGACCACGCGCCTGGATCCGGACTGCGTCACCATCCGTGCCGGTACGCAGGGGTTGGAAATTGATATCCGTGGCAGCTGGCTGGAAATCACCCTGTTTGAAATCTACATTCTGGCGATCGTCAGTGAGTTGTATGGCCGTTATCTTGAGCCGGTCATGAATCTGGATGAAGGGCGTCGTCGGCTGTCCGATAAGCTGGATCAGGTTCGTGGGGCCGCCAGTCAGCGGATTTACGATGGTTTTAGTTTTGTGGATTTTGGTACCCGCCGACGTTTCAGTGGTGCCTGGCAGCGCGAGTTGATTGCCTGTCTGGCTGAGTCCGTGCCGAGTCAGTTTACCGGGACCAGTAACGTGATGCTGGCCCGTGAGTTTGGATTGCGTCCTGTGGGGACGATGGCGCATGAATGGTTGCAGGCGCACCAGGCACTCGCACCCGATCTGGGCTCAAGTCAGAAGCAGGCGCTTAAAGTCTGGCTGGAAGAGTATGGCGGTGAGCTGGGTATCGCCTTGACGGACACCATTAATATGGATGCTTTCCTGAATGATTTTAATCGGGGGCTGGCCCAGGCTTATCAGGGAATGCGCCATGACTCAGGTGACCCCATTGTCTGGGGGGAAAAAGCGATATCCCATTATGAATCGCTGGGTATTGATCCTTTAACACGAACACTGGTCTTCAGTGATGGGTTGAATCTCGATATGGCGCTAAGCATATTCCGCCATTTTCGTAATCGAATTCGGGTCAGCTTTGGGATTGGAACCTGGCTGACCAATGATGTTGGTGCATCTCCCCTGAGTATCGTGTTGAAACTGGTGAGTTGTAACGGCCAGCCCGTGGCGAAGATTTCTGATGCGCCAGGTAAGACGTTGTGCCTTGATCAGGGCTATATTGCCCAGCTACGCCACGTCTACGGGTTGTGCTGATTTGTAACTTCCAGCGTATCCCGCTAGGATACGCACCTGTTACCGGGGAGTAGCCTGCTCCCGGGAGTCGTCTGTCGGCTCCCTTGTAGCGTGATCGTCAACACACTTGGCCCTCATGGTCATGGCGATTGCGACCTGCCGGAACCTGTCACGGGTTCCCTGGTTTGGCAAGACCGGAACGCGGTATCCTGACTCCGAGGGCGGGCAGGGTAGTGTGTTCCGATGTTGTCAGACCCGCCCTTCTGGAAGTTTTCTTGGACGCATTGCTTGTCTCGACATTGAGTGTCGCTATCGCAGAAATTGGTGATAAAACCCAGTTGCTGGCGTTGGTCCTGGCCTGCCGCTATAGACGCTTCTGGCCCCTGTTCTGGGGTATTCTGATTGCCACGCTGGCGAACCATGGGCTGGCCGGACTGGCCGGGCAGTGGCTGGCGGGTGTCTTCTCACCGGAAACTCTGAAGCTGCTGGTGGCACTTTCCTTCATCGGGGTGGGACTGTGGACGCTGATTCCCGACAAGGTGGATGAAGAAAGCGATAACAAAAAGCAGCTGGGGCCATTTCTGGCAACGCTGGTGACTTTCTTCCTGGCGGAAATCGGGGATAAGACACAGGTGGCAACGGTTATTCTGGCCGCGCGTTATGATGCGCTGCTGATGGTGGTGGCCGGTTCAACGCTGGGCATGATGCTGGCTAACATTCCGGCGGTCTGGGTGGGCTGTCGCGCCGGTGATCGTTTCAAACTGCAATGGGTGCGATTTGTGGCAGCGGCACTCTTCATTGGTCTCGGTATTTTCAGCCTGTTTGGCTGATAAACGGGTTGCAAACGGGCGTGCTTTCAGGGAGAATGCATCCCGCTGCCGACGAGCTCTCAGTCGGCATCTTTATGGCGGACCTTGCCGGTCCCCCCGCAATGAGCAGCTGTGAACTCCGCCAGGCCCGGAAGGGAGCAACGGTAGCAGTGCGCGCATGTGCCGGGGTGTGGCTGGTAGGGGACGCCTCCATTATCTTCTGCTCTACCTTTACCCTCATTTCTATCCCTTTTAACGATTTCATGCTGTGGCTTCGTGCATTGCCGGGGTGATTTCAGTTAGCATATAACGTTGTAATTGCCTGAGTGTCTTCCTGTCACCGTTGTGGAATGATCTGTCGTCTGTTGCGGTTTCCCGGCTAAAGTGGGGCTGCAGGTTGGCTGGCATTTAAATTCGTGTCCGGAATTGTCCCTGGAGTAATGAATCGCCAATGAGTTATCAGGTACTTGCCCGAAAGTGGCGCCCCCGTACCTTCAAGGAGCTGGTAGGACAGGTGCATGTCCTGCAGGCGTTGATCAATGCCCTTGATAGTGGCCGGCTTCACCACGCCTATCTTTTCACGGGTACCCGGGGTGTCGGTAAAACGACCATTGCCCGTATCCTGGCCAAGTGCCTGAACTGTGAGACAGGTGTCACCTCAGAGCCCTGTGGGCAGTGTTCCGCCTGTTGTGAAATTGATGAAGGGCGTTTTGTTGACTTGATTGAAGTCGACGCGGCTTCCCGTACCAAGGTGGAAGATACCCGTGAACTGCTGGATAACGTGCAGTATGCGCCCACCCGTGGCCGCTTCAAGATCTACCTGATCGACGAAGTGCATATGTTGTCCCAACACAGTTTCAATGCACTGCTGAAAACGCTGGAAGAACCGCCCCCCCATGTGAAGTTTCTTCTGGCCACTACCGATCCGCAGAAACTACCTATCACCATCCTGTCTCGCTGCCTGCAGTTCAGTCTGAAGAACATGTCACCGGAAAAGGTCGTGGGGCATCTGCAGGATGTGCTGGATAAGGAAGGTATTCAATACGAATCCAGTGCCCTCTGGCAGCTGGGGCGTGCGGCTGATGGCAGTATGCGTGATGCGCTCAGCCTGACCGACCAGGCGATTGCTTTCTGTGATAACACGATTACCGAGCAGGGTGTCAGCGCCATGCTCGGTACCATTGATCGAAGCCTGGTGCTGAATGTTGTGTCGGCACTGGCGACCGGTGACGCCGCAAACGTCTTGAGTACCGTGGCTGGGCTGGCGGAACATGGGCCGGACTATGCCTCTGTATTGGCTGATATGCTATCGGTTCTGCACCGGGTAGCCATTGCGCAGGCGCTTCCTGATGCCGTGGATAACAGTCAGGGGGACCGAGATAACGTACTTTCCCTGGCGCGACAGATGACGGCTGAGGATGTGCAGCTTTATTACCAGTCTGGCCTGATTGGGCGACGGGACCTGCCGCTCTCACCTGATCCGCGCACAGGGTTTGAGATGGTGATGCTGCGTATGCTGGCCTTCCGGCCCGACGGTGTTCCTGTGGCGCCGGTGCAACCGCTGCAGCAGGGCAGAGCATCGGCAGGGCAAATGGATAGCAGTCCTGCAGTGTCGCAGCCTGAACAAAGCGAGCGTGAAGAGCCTGAGCCTGCGGTTGGAATTGCTCAAGGGGTGCCGGAACCTGTTCAGCAGGATCCTTCGCCTTTGCCAATAGTCGATCCTGAGACGTTCAATGCTTTGGCTGCAGAATCGATGGAAGAGGAGCCGTCGCTGCAAGAACCTGTTGTTCTGGATGAGCCGGTGACAGTGAATCCCGAACCGGAGCTTGAGTACCCGGTCGCAGTTACCTTGCCAGAGGTTGTGACGCCTGACTTACCCGTGACTTCTGATGCTACAGCACAAGAGAATGTCTCTCCGGAGCCAACGGCTGAAGAAGTATTGCCGCCGTCAACAGAGCGGCTACCGTTGTCTGCTTTAACACCTGATAGCTGGATTGCGGTATTTCAGGAACTGCCATTGGCCGGTGTCACTCGTACAATTGCTTCCTACTGTTTGCTGGAAGCCGTTGATGGTCATCGTTTGACTATGGTGCTTGACCAGAACCACGATACCTTATACAACGACACTCATCGTCTACGTATGGAGGCGGCGCTCAGTGAGTATTTTGACACGGCGGTGACGTTGGCAGTGACTCCCGGCGTAGCTGATCGGGAAACCCCGGCGGCCTGGCGTGAGCGGCGTCGACAGGAGCGGCAGCAGGAAGCTGTAAACAGTATTTATGCCGATGAGCGGGTGCAGACACTGGTCAGCACATTCTCCGGCAGCATTCTTGATCATACAATTGAGCCGATCGACTGATTCTCGGCCGTTGAACGACAAAATACCAATATCAGATCTGTTATACAGTGCAGGTCGGTCATTATGAGGTGGATATGTTGAAAGGTGGTATGGGCAACCTGATGAAGCAGGCTCAGCAGATGCAGGAGCAGATGCAGAAAATGCAGGAAGAGCTGGCCAACGCCGAAGTGCAGGGTGAGTCCGGTGCCGGGTTGGTGCAGGTGGTCATGAATGGGCGTCACGATGTCCGTCGTGTCACCATCGACCCTAGCCTGATGACCGAAGAGAAGGAAATGCTTGAAGATCTGCTGGCTGCTGCAGTAAACGACGCTGTGCGCAAGTTGGAAAAGAACCAGCAGGAACGTATGGCTGAATTGACCGGTGGTATGGGTTTGCCAGCCGGCTTCAAGATGCCTTTCTGAGACACGCTAAACTATGTCATTCAGTCCGCTAATTGTTCGCCTGATGGAGACGCTGCGCTGTTTGCCGGGTGTCGGACCCAAGAGCGCCCAGCGTATGGCCATGCATCTGCTCGAGCGTGACCGGGAAGGGGCATTGGCACTCGCAGAGACGCTTCAGGCCGCCATGGAGGGTGTAGGGCGCTGCAAGCGGTGTCGTACACTCACAGAAACCGAACTCTGTGCGATCTGTTCCAGTCATACGCGGGATCAGCGATTGCTCTGTGTCGTTGAGACGCCCGCCGACGTGCTGGCCATTGAGCAGGCAGGCAGTTATCGCGGCTACTACTTTGTCCTTATGGGGCATCTGTCGCCCATTGATGGCATTGGCCCGGATGATATCGGTGCGCCTGAATTACTTCGTCTGCTGGATGAGATTGAGGTCGAGGAAGTGATTCTGGCGACCAATCCAACCGTAGAAGGGGAAGCGACGGCCCATTATCTGGCGGATCAGGTACGTCGTCGTGGGCTAAAGGTTTCACGTATTGCCCACGGTGTGCCACTGGGTGGTGAGTTAGAGTACGTCGATGGCGGTACACTGACCCACGCCTTTGCCGGGCGGCGGGAAGTTACTGCCTGATTGTAAGTCCGGCTATCCATTGGTATGGCGTAGCCGGATGTATTATTCCGTTATCAATTGTTATTTCCCGCCTCTATCGCTTTCAGCATGGCCCTTACCTTGGCCATTTCCAGACTTTCTTCAGCGTTGGCTGGAACGATGGCGTTTGCTTTTCTCAGCAGTTGCTTAATTTTGTCTGTCTCTTTGCTTCCATGCAGACGACTCAGGGCGATGCTGTATTCCAATGGGATGACCGGTGGCAGTGGGGTGTGATTCATCGCCTGTTCAAACCATTTACGCATGGTTTTTTCATTGGCACCGTAGGTCATCCTGCCAACCAGTTTACCGGCTTTCTCGATAATTCCTGCGTGTACACCGCCCAACGCCGCAGCACCGAACAGGTGGTTGGGTTGCAGGGACATTAACTGTTCAAGATCTGATTTCATCGGGCGGGTGTAACCGGTTGCCAGGGCTTCACTTAAGCTGAGATCCTCGGCAATGCGGGCTTTGGCATAGGCGTTACTGAACAAGACATAATGAGTGACAGGCTGGTAACCACGCAGACTGTCAGAGAGCGAAATCACTTCCCGTAGAAGATCATGCTTTTCCTGTGGCGATCGCGCTAAATGCTGGGCGTAAATGCATTGTGCGTAAAGCGCTGGGATGTAGCCAGGTGGGCCTAATGCTATTCCGAGCTGTTTGGCCTCTTGGAATCGACCCTCGAACAGGGCGCGCCAGGCATCCTGTAGCTGTGCCGCGTAGCGTTGATATTGCGAATTACTGATTGTCTTGTGATCGATAGTCTGACCATTTGTGCTGTCGGTTTTGTTGGGTGTGCCAGTAATCATGTTGGCCAGTTCGGGGTGGCTGGTCACCAGGCTTTTCAAATAAGTGAGGTCAGGAAAAGGCTCATTAATACCCGTAGCGAGGCGATGCCAGTGTTGTTTGAGTTTATCACTGCTGTAATCATATTGCGGTAGCGTTTCAGGATAGCTAGCCCATACATCGTTTGCCTGTGTGAGGCGCGACAGCGTGGCCAGGAAAAATATCAGCAGGAGAAGTGGTAATTTTCGCATTACCCGCCCTTTGTCTTTTGAACAATTATTGTTATGGGAAAAAGCCGATTTTGTCTTGTTTTTTGAGAGGATAGTAACAAAGCTTCAGCGGTTTGGGTTGACCTCCCTGACAGACCATGACCGCTTACCGGTCATGGCGAATCTAGAGCTGTTAGGCGTTACTGGCGTACAGTGACGCTTTTAATCGTAATAGTTTCTGATGGCGCATCTCCATGTGGCCCTTTACGAGTTGTTCGGGCTTTGCCTATCTTCTCTACCACGTTCATGCCGTTGATCACTTCACCAAAAACGGTGTAGCCGGGTTGTGATTGCGAGCCATCAAGGTAGTTGTTGTCAACCAGGTTGATAAAAAACTGGCTGGTTGCGCTGTCCGGGTTACTGGTGCGAGCCATGGCGATGGTACCCCTCCGGTTGGACAGGCCATTGCCAGATTCGTTGCGAATGGGTTTGTGCGTTTCTTTGAGGCTCATGTCAGGTGTCATGCCGCCACCCTGGATCATGAAGTTGGCGATGACCCGGTGAAAGATGGTGCCGTCGTAAAACCCTTCGTTGGCATACTTGAGGAAGTTGCGAACGGTTTCAGGGGAATGTTTCTTGTCGAGATTGAGGGTGATCGTTCCTTGGTTGGTGTTGATGTCTACGACTACGTTGTTTGTTTGAGGTTTCGGTTTGCTGGTGACCGGTTCCGATGTGCTGGCATGACTGATACTGGTAATCAGTAACAGAAAAGCGCCAGCGAAAGTGAGTAAGCGACGTGGCATGATAGGCTTCCATCGTGGTTGAGTGAGATGGTTTGTCCCTGTCGGGTTCGATAGGGAGTTGTAACGGTCAATCATTTGGGTCAAGTGTAATGTGGCTGGTGTCGGGTGCTGGTGGCGGCTCATCCTGTGAGGGATCAACCAGGTAGCCCGATTGTGGGCGCAGGCTGATGTCGCTGGTGTCCGGTACGTCGTAATGGGGCTCTGGTTTCTTGTCCTGAACGTCAGCGCCGGCAGGTGCCACAGTGATGCCTGCTTCAGGGGTATTGATTTGGGTCTTGTCGCAGGTCGCAGGTTCTTGTGATGCTTTGGGTTCAGGTGCCGCTTGCGGGGAAGGTTCTAGTTGCGGTGCGGGAGCGTTTTCAGGCTGTTTCTGTCTCAGCTGACAGACGGCGCCTGCCTTTTTTAAGGCCGCCTGGTATTTTTTTGCTGTTGCTTCATTCAGCCCGTTTTTCAGCACCACGGTTTTTCCGGAAAACAGCTTCTCAACCTGTGCTGGGCTTGCCTTAAACAATGCAGCGACGTTTTGCCGCACCTGTGCCTCGCCCACATTGTCGTCGATCTCGCCAGAGAAAATCAGGTCGTAAGTGGCTGTCATACTGGTATCCGTTATTGGGTTCGGCCGAAACCGCAGACCCGGTGTCATGTTTTAGCAATATTGTACTGCTAATTTTCTTACCAGCTAAAACCAATGATTGCAATAAAACGGACGACAGGGGAGTACCGATACATGGTGCGTTTACTGCTGGTTATGGTGCTGATGGCAGGTGCTGCATCGCTGCGGGCCAATGAGCAACTAACGTCGAGTCTGTTTGTTGACCCGCCTGATGTGCTGTTCACGATCCAGGGATCCAATACGATTGGCGCACGTCTGGCGCCCGAGCTGGTGCGGGATTGGCTGGTGGCAAGAGGCCTTCAGCAGGCGCAGATTCAACCAACTACCGTGGAAAATGAACAGCGGATTGTGGCCCTCCATTCCAGTGGGCGACAGATTGCGGTTAACGTTAAGGCCCATGGAAGTTCAAGCGGCTTTAAAGCATTGCTGAATGATCAAGCCAATATGGTGGCCTCATCCCGTCAAATCCGCAAAAAAGAGCGATTGGCACTGGTGCGGTATGGTGATTTGATGTCAGCCTCATCCGAGACAGTGGTTGGCATTGATGGTATCGCGGTCGTGGTTCATCCAGACAATCCTTTGAGGCAGCTGACGATTGACCAGGTTGCACGGGTTTTTGCCGGTGAGGTGTCGAACTGGTCAGAACTCGGTGGTGAGGATCGTCCCATTGTGGTCCACGCGCGGGACGAACGGTCTGGAACCTGGGATACCTTCCGAAAGCTGGTATTAGGGAATACCTATTCATTAACACCGGCTGCCATCCGGTTTGAATCCAACGCCGTGCTATCCGGGCGCGTGACGGCTGAGCGTGGTGCTATCGGTTTTGTAAGCCTGAATACCATCGGGCAGGCCAGGGCGCTCGCCATTGCCAGTGGTGAGGCGCGTGCATTACTGCCTGACAGGTTGACAGTGGCAACGGAAGATTATGCCCTGGCTCGACGTCTTTTTCTCTACCTTCCATCTGTTCGACCCAATCCCTATGCGCAGGATTTTATGCGTTTTACTGTGAGTCAGCAGGGGCAGCAGGTGGTTGATCAGGTGGGGTATATTTCTCAGAATGTCACGCCGTTGTCGCCAGTGTTGGATGATGAGCCTCTCTACTACCGTGAGCGGGTTGACCACCATTATCGATTGTCAGTGAACTTTCGTTTTTATGAAGGCAAGGCCCGGCTGGATAACAAGGCGCTGAAGGATATTGAACGGCTCGCGTTGTTCTTGAAGGGACAGCCCGGTCGACTGCTTCTCGTTGGTTTTGCAGAGGATAAAGGCTATAACCCCAATGCCAAGCTGCTATCGCGATTGCGGGGGCGTGTCGTCCGGCAGGGCTTGATCCGTGAAGGGGTTCACCGTGCTCAGGTTGATATTCTGGGGTTCGGCGCTTATCTGGCCCTGACAGATCAGCAAAGCCACACGGGGCGGGTCAAGAATCGTCGGGTGGAAGTCTGGTATCGTCCTGATAGCAGCACAATTCAGCCAGGTGTATGAAGCAGGCGCTTCCGCGAAATTCGGGTGAAGCACTGTGTGAGTGGGTATTGGTTCTGCTTCAACTCTCAACCAACACCCACTGCTTGTAATTATCTGCCGCCTTTCTTCTCGTCAGAGCTATGGAACAGCAGGTACATTTCGACCAGGATGTCGGGGAGCTGTTCGCACATATCGATCACCAGGTCGGAATTGGCGCTGATCTCGCGGAATTCCGGCTCATCACTGAATACGCCGGAAATGGTCATCACGGGTAGCAGTAATTCAACTACTTCCTGTTCATGGGGATCCAGCCAGTGTTCTTCATGTTCAAAATGGGCTTCAATGAAACCGGTGCACCAGTCTGCCAGCGGAGAATCCATCGGGGACTGGTCTGCTGCGACCTGGGCCGGAATATCCAGTTCGTCTTCATCGCTGTTGAGCTGGCGGTCAATCTCTGATCGGATAATCTGGATGCTTTTGAGGGCGTTGTCCCGCGCTTCAGGGGAGGCTTTGTCCGTCAGTCCTGCGGTCATGTAATCCAGTGTGGTGGCATCGTCCACGGCCACCGGGCCGACAACCAGGCCGGTAAGAAAACCGTGGGCGGAACGGTAATCCATGACATCTTCCTGCTGTTCGGTCTCACGGTTGCCGGCCAGCTCGGTCAGGAAATCGGCAAGGTGCTGATGATGCATATCCAAGGGAATAACCTCAAAAAGAATAAGATGGCAATCGGTTTGCCAGATGGGCGCATTCTAGGGCAGCACGTCGCTCAAGCAAAGTGTATACTGCCTCGCTTGTTAAACCGTCTGACAGATTGCATTACTGCGGGTCTTACGGTCGTGGTTTTGATCCTGGTGTAAGGTACTGAATGTCCGACAAGGCGCTTGAAGTTCTCCATAATACCTTTGGTTTTACGGCATTTCGCGGTCAGCAGGCACCGGTGATCCGGCGTGTGCTGGCCGGTGGTGATGCGTTGGTACTGATGCCGACCGGTGGGGGCAAGAGTCTTTGTTACCAGGTGCCGGCCTTGATACGTTCGGGCACTGCGGTTGTGGTTTCACCGTTGATCGCCCTGATGGAAGACCAGGTAAGAAGCCTGAACCAGTTGGGAGTGCGGGTCGGCTGCCTGAACTCGGCGATGCCTGTACAGGATCAGATGCAGACTGAAGAGGATCTTGTGCGTGGGGAGCTGGATCTCCTCTATGTGGCGCCTGAGCGTTTGCTGATGCCGCGCATGCTGGCTATTCTGGAGCAGATTACGGTCGCGCTCTTTGCCATTGATGAGGCCCATTGTGTGTCTCAATGGGGGCATGACTTCCGGCCGGAGTATTTGCAGCTTGCCGTGCTGGGGCAGCGTTTCCCCGGTGTGCCACGGGTAGCATTGACCGCCACTGCGGACAGCCGTACCCAAAAGGAGATCATTGAGCGCCTGGCGTTGAACCAGGCAGAGTCATTCGTTGGCAGCTTCGATCGTCCCAATATCTTTTACCGGATTTCCCAGAAGCGTCAGGCCAAGCAGCAGTTGCATGCGTTTATTCTGAAGGACCACCCGGGGGAGTCCGGCATTGTTTACTGCATTTCCCGGAAAAAGGTCGAAGAGCTGTCGGAATGGCTGAATAGCCACGGTATTCGTGCACTGCCTTACCACGCCGGTATGTCACCGGAAACGCGTTCCCGCAACCAGCACCTTTTCCATAACGAGGAGGGACTGATTATGGTGGCGACAGTGGCGTTTGGTATGGGGGTAGATAAGCCGGATGTCCGCTTTGTGGCGCACATGGATCTGCCTCGCAGTATCGAGGCCTATTACCAGGAAACCGGTCGTGCGGGGCGGGATGGCTTACCCGCAACCGCGTGGCTGGCTTATGGGTTGCAGGATGTCATTATCCTGGGACAGATGTTGTCCCAGTCCAGTGCGGATGTTTCCATCCGAAATGTTGAGAAGCAGAAGTTGGAGTCCATGCTGGCGTTCTGTGAAATCAGTGGTTGTCGCCGGCAGGCCCTTCTGGCCTATTTTGACGAGGCGTTGGATGAACCCTGCGGGCATTGTGACTTATGTGCAGAACCGGTCGTGACCTGGGATGCAACCGATGCCGCCAGGAAAGCCCTGTCGAATGTCTATCGAACCGGTCAGAGATATGGTGTCACCCATCTGGTGGATGTGCTGATGGGGCGGGAAAATACCCGTGTCAAGCAGCTGGGGCATGGCCAGCTTTCGACCTTTGGCATTGGCCGTGATCTCAGCCAGAAACAATGGCGTTCCGTGTATCGCCAGCTGGTGGCGCGTGGTTTTCTCAGTGTTATTGAAGAGCATGGTGGTTTGCAGTTGTCAGAAACAAGCCGTCCTCTTCTGCGTGGCGACGAAGTGTTGATGCTGCGACGGGATCGCTATGAGGTGCAGGAAGCCCGTGAAACCCGTGATAGCATCGGGAAAGTGGTTGAGATTCATCCGGAAGATGAACCACTCTGGAATGCGCTGCGTGAGGCGCGCCGTGAACTTGCCAAAACACAGGGAATTCCTCCCTATATGATTTTCCATGATTCAACACTGAGGGAAATGATTCGTCGGCGTCCCGCGAGTCTTGGCGAGATGGAGCAAGTCTCTGGTGTTGGTCAGCGTAAATTACTGGCTTACGGGGATGAGTTCCTGACAGTTCTAAGAACGTTTGAATCCTCTTCCGTTGGTGCAGGTAAAGCCGAGGATGTTTTGGCCTGAGGCCTGCTCAGGCTGTTTCAGGTATGGGGCGTTGCCCCGGCTTGCGAGCATCAAAGCGAAATTTCAGCGCTGATCCGCAGTGCCGACAGTGGTATTTAACGCCGCGACGAATCCTGTTATGGCGAATGGCGGTTAGCGGAATTTCCCGGTCCGGGCAGTCACAGCCATAGATAAAATGGTGACGCCCAGCGTGGCGAATGTCATAGCTGTGACAGCGATCAGGAGGCACCTGAAACAGTGCCATGACTGCTTGCCACTCTTTTCCGTGGGGTTTTATGCGATGGCCGTAGACTCTGGCGGCGATCAGGTGTGCCACTTCATGGGCAACGATATGGTGGACAAAATGGGTAGGGTCCTGCCGATAAAGGGCTGGATTGAACCTTAGCCTGTTCTTGCCCGGCAAGGCCTGACCCGCGTCGCTGCCCAGCAAATCCATCAGAATGACCGGCGGAGGAAAAGGGATATCGTAGTAGTGGGACGCCTTGCGGATAAGCTGTTGGATACGTCTGTTGATGTCCTGATCTGTCTGGCTCACGGTGACTGCCCTTAGTACCGGTATACGATAAACCTTTCTCATGTGTATTAGATCATGCCTTGCGTAAGGCCATGGATACTAGCCGTAATTGGACGTATCGTCCGGTTGGAGCAACTGTGCGTAGCAGAAATGCGGATTAGTGGCGGATCAGGGAGGCGGTTGTGCAGCCAGCCTCCCAGGCAAGCTCAGGTGGTGTAGATGGGGCCAACCCCGACACTCCACAGAACGACGGTGATGGCTAGAATCGCCACCAGTACCACCAGGGCAATACAGAGAATTGAGCTGGAAAAGACAAAGCCCTGTTCTTTGCTGATATTCATAAAGACCGGCAGGCCAGAATAGAGCAGATAAGTGGACCAGCTGGCGGCCATCAGTCCGACCAGCATCATCAGCCAGAGGGAGGGGTAGAGGCCGATCAGGCCGGCAAGAAACAGGGGGGTGGTAGTATAGGAGGCAAAGGTGACACATTGGCTGATAGTTGGATAACAGTCATACGTCTGTGCCATCCAGTGAATCGCCCGGCCCATCACGTAGACACCTGACAGCATGGCAAGGTAAGCCAGCAGGGCCATAGAGGCGGCGCTATCAGAGGTCAGCCGTACCACCTCTTCACTGCCCGCGAGGGACCAGCCGGTCACGGTGGTGCCAAAATAGGTACATATGGCGGGGATCGCCGCCAGAACAACCACATTGGCCATATAGGTTTTGATGACAGAGGATTTTTCCTCACGGATACTGCGCCATTCCCGGTCAGGATGCGTGAATAATCCCCAAACATGAAGCGCCATGATTCTGCCTCCTTGCCAGTCGATCAGGAAAACCCCTGGACTGCTCATGAGCTGGCTTGTCTGTTTTGGTTGTGGGTCAATTGTCAATACTGCTACCAAACAGTAGAACAGGCGACGCTCCGGATGGCAATAGTCGGCATTGTATGAAAAACTGTTTTATCTCTTTAATTTACACGAAAGCTTGAGGTGCTATGTCGGCGAAGCAGGGATTAGGCAAGATGGCAGCGGTATTGCTGCTGTTACTGGTGTTGACGGTGTTGCTGGTCAATTCTGTTCTCAATCAGCGAGCAGAAAGTACGGCGACTGATCCCGTTGTGACCCATGAGCCAGTGATTGACAGTGAAATGCCTGATTTTGGCAGTATTCAGGATGTTAAAGCGAAAAAGGCGGCATTTTTTGGTTATATGAAGCCCATCGTTGATGCTGAAAACCAGAAAATAGCAGTTGATCGTACCCGTATCGAGCAGCTGTCCAGTCAATCCGCACAGGGTGAAACGGATAAGGCGTGGCTGGCTGTCATAGCAAAAAAATATCGGTTGTCTCTGACGGATGAATTAACGCCGCAATGGTATGCAGCCTTGCTTGAGCGTGTTGATACTCTGCCAGTTTCGCTGGCGTTGGCCCAGGCTGCAAATGAATCGGCCTGGGGAACATCCCGTTTTGCCCGTGAAGGGAATAATCTGTTTGGGCAGTGGTGTTTCAGTAAAGGGTGTGGATTGGTTCCTACGCAGCGGAGTGAAGGGGCTGATCATGAAGTCAGGAAGTTTGATTCGGTATCAGACTCTGTGGCGGCTTACCTCCTGAATATCAATACCCATCGTCAATATGCGGATCTTCGTACCTTGCGTGCCGAGGCCCGTCGTGAAGATCAGCCGGTTACCGGCATTTACCTGTCTCCCGGTCTTGTCCGTTATTCTCAGCGGGGCGAAGCCTATGTGCATGAATTGATGGCGATGATCACAGGTAACGGCCTTGAAAAATACGATGTCGCGCTTGCGGCACCGGCCAGTCCGGGGGCAGGATAATGTAATAGGCTCAAATAAGTCGAACCTAAGGGGGAGGGGTGCCCATGTGGCGTAACTGGCTATCAGGGATAATCATCTGGTGTCTGACGAGTGTGGCTGTTGCTGCACCGAAAAGCGAGTATTGGCCGCTGTGGGATCGGAGTCATGAGAATAACGCTGAAGCGATTTCTCATGTTGAATGGCAGCACTTACTGGATGCCTATCTGATAGAAAAGCCTGATGTACGTCTGTTTGATTATGGCCGTGTGTCTGCAGAAGATCGCGCCAGCCTCGATCATTACCTGGCGTATCTGGCAGGTCTTGATCCTCGTTCCTATAACCGTCGTGAGCAGATGGCGTACTGGATTAATCTCTACAATGCCCTGACAGTTCGGCTTATTCTTGATAATTATCCCGTGAAGTCCATCCGTAAGCTGGGCGAAGGTTTTTTCAGCTTTGGCCCCTGGGATGACGATGTCATCACCGTGGCGGGACAGCGGTTAACGCTGAATGATATCGAGCACCGTATTTTGCGTCCGATCTGGAAAGATAAACGGATTCATTATGCGGTGAACTGTGCCAGCATGGGCTGCCCTGATCTGGCGGCCTTGGCTTACACCGGTGAAAATGTCGATGCACAGATGGCAAAGGCTGCCAGCCGATTTATCAATCAGGCCAAGGGTGTCAGGTTTGAGGGGGGGGCGCTGTATCTTTCCAAAATTTATGACTGGTACGCGGTAGATTTTGGCGATTATCAGTCATTGATAGCGCACCTGCAGAAATACGCGGCAGTGAAAGCCAATAATCAGCTGGCGACTTTCAAAGGGCGCGTTCGTTACGGCTATGACTGGGATCTGAATGATACGGGTGGTCAATAGTTCAGAGTGAAAAAGGGGCACAGTTGCCCCTTTTTTCTTTTTAAGCCGGTAAGTCCATGATGTTTACCGGTTTTATGAGATTGTCTTCAGCTTCTGCCTCTTCATCATTATCCGCAGTAAACTGGAGTGGGAATGTTTCTTTGTCGAACGCTGTATCGCCATCTTCAACAGGGATTCCACGTGGTACCAAGCTGCTGAAATCGTAGAGCCTGTTATCTGCCAGGTGAGAGGGTGCGACATTGGTCACGGCTCTGAACATGCTTTCAATCCGGCCAGGGAAGCGTTTATCCCATTCGGTCATCATGCCCTTGATGGTCTGGCGCTGGAGGTTAGGCTGGGAACCGCACAGATTGCAGGGGATGATCGGAAATTCCTTCAGTTCGGCAAACTTGGCGATATCTTTCTCCCGGCAGAAGGCCAGGGGGCGAATGACAATGTGTTTGCCGTCATCGCTGATCAGTTTTGGCGGCATGGCTTTGAGTTTGCCGCCATAAAACATGTTCAGGAACAGGGTTTCCAGGATGTCCTCTCGGTGGTGGCCCAAGGCAATTTTGGTGGCGCCGAGCTCAGTGGCTGTGCGGTACAGAATGCCTCGGCGCAGGCGTGAGCAGAGGGCGCAGGTGGTTTTGCCTTCGGGAACCTTGTCCTTGACGATGCTATAGGTGTCTTCTTCGATAATCCGGTATTCAACACCCAGACTGGCCAGGTATTCCGGCAACACGTGCTCCGGGAAACCTGGCTGTTTCTGATCCAGGTTGACGGCGACCAGTTCAAATTTGACCGGTGCATATTTCTGCAGATTGAGCAGGATGTCGAGCATGGCATAGCTGTCCTTGCCGCCGGACAGGCAGCACATGATGCGATCGCTATCCTCAATCATGTTGTAGGCAGCAATAGCCTGACCGGTCAGGCGGCGCAGGCGCTTCTGCAGCTTGTTGAAATTGACTTTTTCGCTTCGGGTCTCAATCTGCATACAGTCAGGATACTTGGTTGTGTCAGTGGACACACTGTGATGAACGGGATACGGCTCAGGTTAATCACAGTGATGAAATGTCGCAGCATTATAAAGACCTGTGCGCAAATAATCAGGTATTCATGACCGCAGGTGCACGCGGTTAATACATAGTTGTTCCCAGCAGCTATACCTCAGGAGACTTTCTGGCAGGAAAGCCCTGTGGCAGGGTTGGGCTTTGCTAGACTTTTTGGCTGATTTGATGGGGTGATTAGTCCGCAGGATTGATCATTCCAGTCATGATTCAGATCAACCGCGCTGACCGGCAGTCTGACTAGAATAGGGCATGGGCGGGATCTTGTTAGTTGCAGAGGGAGTCGAATGAACAAAGAATACGAGGTGTTTCGCCAGCGGCTGAAGGCTCGGCAGGATGAGCTGGAGCGGCGTGTTGCCAACATTACCCGGGATGTGACCCGTAAGGCCAGTGCAGATTGGTCAGAGCAGGCCCAGGAGCGTGAAAATGACGAAGTTCTGGATGCGTTAGGTAACGAGGCGGTGGCTGAATTACGCCTGATCCAGAAAGCGCTAGAGCGAATAGAGGAGGGTGACTACGAAATCTGTACCGGGTGTGGCAGCGAAATTCCCATGGCACGCCTCGAAATCATGCCCTATGCCGATCTCTGCGTGAAGTGTGCGGCGAATCAGGAATAAGAGGCTATTTTGCTAATGTCATGCAGCTATTGTCTTACCCAGGATAAGATGGTTGTAGTGTTCGATAAACGCTTCCGGTGAGTGACTGTTTTCACTCTGATAATGTTGCTGCCAGAGAGAAGCCAGAAGCTGAGGGTCGTTGGCGATTGCTGGGTCATCACTCATTGGGGCGGTGCTCAGGTAAACCATCCAGGCAATGGCTGTTGCATAGGAGAGGTTGGTGGCAAGTTCTGCATGCGGATGTAGCAGGAACTCCCGTTGGCTGGCAAGCCCCCTGACCTTGCTGGCCAGTTCGTGCTGGTTGTAAAGAAATGTGTCCCAGATTCTGCGGTGGGTCGTCGGGCTGATCTGGTAGATGCCGAGCGATGCATGATTGGCAAGGTGAAGGTGAGAGCCAAGACCGGATTCTACGGCTGCGGTTCCCAGAAGCAGGTTTTCTGCCAGTGGTGACCGCATGTCGAGATGGTCTAGCGTGGGTTGGACGACATATTCCCTGAATTCGTCTGCGCAGATTCCCATGGTCTTCAGGCTTCCCTGCCTTAAAGGTTCTATAAACGGGGAATCGGCGGTAATACCAATAGCTTGATCAATAGCTGCAAAGGCTGAAGCTGGGTATGCCTTCGGCGTCGAGGCGTTTTGATCCACCCAGTGTCGGGAGGTCGATAATCGCAGCCGCTTCGACGGGGTCGGCGCCCAGTCGGCGACAGAGTCGGGCTGCAGCACAAAGGGTGCCGCCAGTGGCAATCAGGTCATCGGCCAATAGCAGGCGATCACCCTTTTTCAGTGCATCAGTATGGATTTCGAGTGCGGCAGAACCGTACTCCAGCTCATACTCTTCGCGAATCACGTCATAGGGCAGTTTGCCGGGTTTGCGGAAAATGACCAGCGGCAGGCCCAGTTTGCAGGCCAGTGGCGAACCAACCAGGAAACCGCGGGCGTCCAGTGCGCCGATATGGGTGATATCCCTGTCCCTATAGCGCTCAGCCAGGGTGTTGATGATCATCGCTGTCCCTTTCGGGGACTGGAACAGTGGCGTGATATCGCGAAATGTCACGCCAAGTTCGGGCCAGTTAGGGATGGCCCGAATCAGGGAGTGAAGCAGTTGCTGGTCAAAAACCATCAGAGCGTGAGTCCTGCGCTGCGTTACTGAATGTTGACAATGTCCTGGTGTTCAACCAGCTTGCCACCGGCCAGGGCGCACAGCTCCATGGCGTTGGTGATCTCAATCTCTTTGCCATTGGCGTTGATCAGGCCGTTTTTCTGGAAACGGGTGAACACGCGGCTGACGGTTTCAACGGCCAGGCCCAGGTAGTTGCCCATTTCGTTGCGGGACATCGACAGACGGAAAGACTGTGATGAAAAGCCGCGACGACGGAACCGGCTGGCCAGGTTGATCAGGAATGTGGCGATCCGTTCGTCCGCATTCTTCTTCGACAGCAGCAGTTTCATCTGCTGATCTTCGCGGATTTTACGACACATGACGCGCATCAGCTGGCGACGAAGCTCCGGATAGTCGTCAGACAGTTTTTCCAGGCGATCAAACGGAATTTCGCAGACCATAGTGGTTTCAATGGCCTGGGCAGACACCGGATAAGCTTCTGTATCGAGACCGCTCAGTCCCACCAGTTCACTGGGCAGGTAAAAGCCCGTGATCTGTTCTTCACCTTCGTTGGTGGCTGTGTAGGTTTTCAGTGCGCCGGAGCGTACTGCGTAGACACTGTGAAAAGGGTCACCTTCGAGAAACAGATGCTCGCCTTTTTTCAGCGGACGTCCTCGCTTGATGATCCTGTCGAGTTCATCAATATCTTCAATTTTCAGCGCCAGTGGCAGGCAGAGCTGACTCAGGCTGCAGTCTCTGCAGGCCACATGAGTCACTTGCCGCACATTCAGCTTGGACACCATACAGAAGAACCCCTGTGAACCGGTGGGTGTAAAAGTCGTTGCGGCCGTATTGTAGGGGATTCTCCTGACAAGTTTAAGACTGTGAGGATACGTATCTGAATGTTTCTTGAAAAAAAGCCGGTTTCAATGTCAGAAAAAGACATGAAACCGGCGTGTTTTCAGGATTTAAGGCGGGGGTTAGATAACCCGTGAGAAGCGCTGGACTTCTGCCACCTGCTGATAAACGTCAAACTGCATGCAGATGTTGCGGATCAGCAATCTCCCACGGGGGTTGACGATAATGCGCTGCTTGTCCATCTGAATCAGGCCGTCGGCAGCCATGGTGCTCAGTTTCTTGATGGCATGTGCAAAATAGTTTTGAAAGCAGATGCCGAACTTTTCTTCAATGGGTTTGACGTCCAGGCGGAAGTGACAAATCAACTGATTGATAACCGCACTGCGAATACGATCATCTTCATTCATCAATAAGCCGCGACGAATGGCCAGCTTGCCGTTGTTGATCCGGCTGGTGTATTCCTCCATGTTCGCGTGGTTCTGTGCGTAAACATTACCGACACGGCTAATGGAAGAAACGCCCATGCCAATCAGGTCGCACTGGCTGTGTGTTGTGTATCCCTGAAAGTTTCTGTGCAGTGTGCCTTGTTCCTGAGCGAGGGTCAGATCGTCATCGGGCAGGGCGAAGTGATCCATGCCTATATACACGTAGCCGGCATCCAGCAGGCGGCTAATGGTATTTTCGAGGATCGCCAACTTTTCCTGTGGGCTGGGTAGGTCTTCACTGTTGATGCGCCGCTGAGGCATGAAGCGGTTAGGCATATGGGCGTAGTTGAAAACAGACAGGCGATCCGGGCGGATGTCGATCACCTTGTCGACGGTTTTCATGAAGCTGGCGCAGCTCTGGAAGGGGAGTCCGTAGATGAGATCGATGTTGATGGATTTGAATGTCAGTGCACGGGCGGCGTCAATGACATCCCGGGTTTCCTCTTCGCTCTGGACCCGGTTGACCGCCTGCTGAACGGTGGCATCGAAATCCTGTACACCGATACTGATCCGGTTGAAACCGAGCGAGCGCAGGTGGCCAATGGTGCTCCAGTCTGCTTCCCTTGGGTCGATTTCGATGGAGTAATCGCCAAAATCACCGCTGACCAGGTTGAAGTGCCTGGTGGTTTTGTCCATCAAAGCCTGCATCTGGGTGGGATTCAGGAAAGTCGGCGTGCCACCGCCCCAGTGGAGTTGTTCAACGGTTTGGTTGTGACCCATCAACTCAGACTGCATTTCGATTTCGTGGAACAACGCCTGCAGGTAGGGTTCGGCATGCTCGCGGCGTTTGGTGACGACCTTGTTGCACCCGCAGTAGTAGCAGACCCGGGCGCAAAACGGAATATGGAAGTAGAGAGACAGAGGGCGCCGGGCGGTGGCGCTGTCGGCGGCTGCAGCATGGTAGGCAGCAACGCCGAAATTGTCCGAGAACTGCAAGGCTGTCGGATAGGATGTATAGCGAGGTCCCGTCTGATCATAACGCTTGATCAGTTCGAGATCCCATATCAGTTCGGTTGCCATGCTCTTTACCCTGATCTTGTAATGGTGTCCGGCCCTATCCTGTGGTTGTCGTATAGAATGGGTGCGTGGATAGTTGCCGGTTATTTCGCGTAGTGATATTGCACAAAATACTGATTGACAATTCTAGCTGGGTGCTAGGTTTTCGAGTTGATATGTATCAAGAAGGCATCAAATAATGTTTCGTCAGTGAGTGTGAAGGGCGAAATTAATCCTGTTAAATGCTTTTTTTCATGCAAATAGCATCTTTTCCCTTAGTTTACTGTTGGGTGAGTAGTATCGTCTACTAGGGAAAACCTGCCAGAGTGTGACAGAGTAAAGTTGTAAAAGTCTGATTAATCAAATGGTTAACTGCTACGCTGTGTGCCGGGGCTTCATGATGACTATTGTGCCTGATGGCTTCACTTTGATTTCGTTCACTCAGCATCTCGTAGCGTGATTGTTTATGCATCAATTCATTGCTGGTTTACCCAAGGCCGAACTGCATGTGCATTTGGAAGGGACGCTCGAGCCTGAGCATTGCCTGGCATTAGCGCAGCGGAATGGTATTGATCTCGAATACAAAACGCCTGAAGCATTGATTCAATCCTATGATTTCTGTGATTTATCTTCTTTTCTGAAAGTTTATTATTCGGGAATACAGGTTCTCGTCACAGAGCAGGATTTTTTTGAGCTGGCATTCCGCTATTTTCAAAGGGCCGCTTCCGACGGGATTGTTTATGTTGAGGCATTTTTTGATCCGCAAGCCCATACGGCGCGTGGTGTTCCATTTGAAGTGATTATTCAGGGTATTCATCGGGCACAATGTGAAGCACGAATGGTATTAGGCCTGGAATCCAACCTGATCATGTGTTTTCTTCGAGATCAGAGTGCAGAAAGTGCCGCTGAACATCTCTCGATGAGTCTGCCATTCCGGGAGTGGATAGTGGGTGTTGGATTGGATTCGGATGAACACAACAATCCACCCTCGAAATTTGGACAGGTCTTTGCACAGGCGCGTGCTCATGGTTACCAGCTAACGATGCACTGCGATGTTAATCAGGCGAACACACTGGCCCATATCCGAGAGTGTCTGGAGCTGATCAAGGTTGATCGAATTGATCATGGATTGAATGTGCTTGAGGATGAGCAACTTTGCAGCGTACTGATAAAGCGAGGAATTGGCTTAACGATTTGTCCCGTTTCAAACAGATATGTTGTGCAGTCATTGACGTCTGATGCCATCAGAACCATGTTACGTAAGGGGCTCAAGGTCACTGTTAACTCCGATGATCCTGCCTATTTTCGTGCTTATATAAATGAGAATTTAATCGCGCTGGTTGATGAAGGTGCTTTTACAAAAGGAGAAATCGTGCAGTTGATGATCAATGCTTTCAGTATTGCGTGGCTATCGAAAGCGCGAAAAGTAAGTTTTTTACAGCACCTTGCACAATATGCCGCCACCTATGGGTTGCAGGTTTGAATGAGTCGTTTCCTATCGACCCATCGATGAAGCCAGCAATGGTTTTATATGAGCATGCTTGAGCAGGAAGTCATTTACATCCTGGTATCTTGAAATCTGCGTCTTTTGAATGGTTGAACACGGCTTAAAAAATCAGTTAACGGATTCGCCTCTAATTCCTGTCTCGTAATATATAGAGCACCTGCTTTTAACAGTGCTCAGCATATCATCGTGATCTTATTGTCTGGAGGTTATGCCATGCAGTTCCAGAACGAGTGGTTGACGCTACCCTTACCGGCTTACCGGGCCAAACTGAATGAGTGGGTACGGGCGCTGGCCAGTTGGCATTACCGAAAAGAAACCCGTATCCAGCATTTTCAGCAGGCACTGGATATGGTTTACACCTTCTGTGAAAAGAAATACAACAGCACCAATCCCTCACTGCTTCTTGGAACACCGGAGTATGCGGCCATTGCGGCCATCGGCTCCCGGCATTTTCGTGAGAACATGGCGATTTACCAGCCCACCGATGTATTGCCGCAGCGTATCGAAAGGCTATTGATGAATGGAAGAACGGAAGCCGCCCTGCGCAACAAGCTGGATCTTCTTAAATACTGGAAGCATAGCGGTAATGAGAAGTTCGATCTTTACTCCCCGCTGGTAAGAGCACGGATGACGTTGTTACAGGCTTCAGCTCAGCAGGTGGCGAATGATTATTTTAACCGCGTGGCACGCCCGGTCTGGTACCACACCGTTAAGCTGGACACGAGCTTCTCCCGAACTGCTCCAACCCGCGATGAGCAGACGGCGAGTTTCAGTGCCGGTCTGGAGGCCCATATCCAGAAAACGGTTGAGTATGAGTACCAGATTAATCTGAAAGGTGTCTTAACGGGTGAAGCAAAGGCACGGCTCCAGGCGTTGGCCGGTGTCAAACTGGGCGCCAAGGGAAGCATTGGGAATACTGGCTTCAATCCCATGGAATTGACTAAAAAGGAGTTCTATACGGATAAGGCCAAGGAGGCAGCGAAATCGATTGTTAAGGGCGAAGGCGTAGGAGAGAGCATCAAGTCTGCAATTGGCAAAGCGGAGGACTATAAACCGGCGCCTGGCGCAGAATTGTCGGCAGAAGCGGAAGTCAAAGTCGGATTAATGGTGTCAGGTTCAGTTGCACTGGCCTACAAGGATATTGTTGAAAGTAATCTCGAGTTTGAGGGGCTGGCGGGGGCAATGGCCTCAGGCAGCGGAAAGCTGACGGCAAACCTGGACGGTGTCAACGTGGATTTGAATGCCAGTGCCTTTGTCGGCCTCAAGGGCAGCTTTACCCAGGAAGTGAAAATCAAGCACAAGGGCGTCAGCGTAGCCAGTTGTTCTTTCACGGGGGAAGGGCGGTTAGGCGTCGGCGCCAGTGCCAATGTGTGTGTTGCGTTCAGTCGTTACGAGGGCTTCAAGTTCCAGTCCGCCGCTTCTGCTACGGTAGCTGTCGGTGGTGGTGTGGACTTCAGTATGGGCTTGAATCCGGTTGGTCTGCACCTGGTGTGTTATGACAACATCTATCGTCAGGTTATTGTCCAGTTGGCATCCGGACACCCGGGGTTACTGGCTGAAGCCGATCGCCGTCATGAGTATATTGCCGCCTGGGCCAATTACGGGACCATCAAGGGACAAATCGCCGCACTGCTCGGTCAAGTGGAGGTAGACCGTGAAACACTGCAGCGGGCAGCCCTCAGACAGCCTGGCGTTCAGTATGGCAAGTATGACTTTAGCAAGGTGGAAGATCTGCATATTGCCGGTCGCAGTCAGTTCAGTATTGATAAACCGACACTGTCAGAAGAAGAGAAACTCAAGCTATCAGAGCAGGCGCTGGACGCGACAACAATGCGGGAAGCGGATCAAAATACCCGCCAGCATCCCGCATTTGCCCAGCGCTCTGGCGTGTTTGTAATGACGACGCCGCTCTAGTTTAACCGCCGATCAGTACCGTCGGAAAACCCATGACAATGGTGCCACCGTGAGCGGTGGGATCACCCATACGTGCGGCCGGCTTGTTATTAATCAGCACGGTACAGCTGCCCATGATCACCGAATCCGGTGGACCCACACAGACACACAGTTGCCCCAGTGTTGCTGCCGGCAGGTTCCCAATCAATACGGTACAGGGCATGGGGAGTAAGGGGCCGCCGACATGGGGGATCGGTGGAACGGCCGGAGTCTGCATCGGGCAGACATGCATGTCACCAGCTCGGGCAGCGGGTCTCATACTGTACTTTCCTCATCGGTCAGACGGCCATTGCCGCCGGAGGCGATATCCAGGCCAATACGGACAAAGCCTGGGTAACGGTGTTCAGCCTCAGCGCCATCCGGTAATACAGCACAGAGGTTAATGGCGCCGGCAACGGCATGGGCGTAAATGTTGGGAGGCGGCTGTACTGCAGGCTGTCCTTGTTCGATGAGACTGCCGCCGCTCCAGAACACAGCCTGTGAAATCCATCCGGGAGCCGTTTCCAGACCTGCTGCATTGGCCATGGCTTCCGCATGGCGCCGGTTAGTTTCATCGGGCACAGTCACCCAGGCACAGGCAGCCTGAATTGCCCGTGTTTCCGCCTCACTCCAGTCTGAACGGTAATCGGTGCAGCAACAGGCCCACCAGATGGCTTCCCGTACAGGCAATGCGTGGGCCAGGAAGATCACAAGATCCGGATAATGCCCGGCGTTCTCCAAGGTTTTGATGAAAGTAGCAGGTGATTGGTCATTCTCATGACAGGCAAGCGCGTTATCGGACGGTTGGTAGCGTGCAAATATATCGTCTGCCAGTGTGTGAGGAATTTTCAGGTAGGCTGCCATGGTCAGTTGATCTTGGTAATTGCTCCCTGTATCTGCACCATAGCGCCGGCACTGACTTTGGCCATAGCGTCACCGCTGACGTTGACGATGGGACCTTTCAGGTCGGCTTTTGCCTGTCCCTGGACGGTAGTGGTGGCGCCTTTCAGGGTGGCAGTGGCTGATGCCTTGATCTCAATCGAGGGGGCTGAGAGCGAGATACTGGATGGAGAAACAACAATCTTGCTGGCACCGACTTTCAGCTCAATGGACGACTTTCCCGTGACAGTCACGGTATTGCCATCAACCGTGACTGCTGACGGGGCTTCCAGAGCCATATCCACGCCGGCTTTACCATGGATCGTCTGGTCGCTGGACAGTGTCATCGAGTCGGTGCTGTTGAAGTGTGCAGTTTTTTTTGCATCAATCTTTAAGGCATCTTCTGTCTTGCACGTCATGCCTTCCCGCGACAACCAGTCTGCGGTTTTTTCGACCGAGGTTGTTTGCTTACCTTTGATTGTCTGGTTCCAGTCATTCTTGACCAGGCTGTTCCAGTCCCGTTCTGCCTGTACCCAGAGTTCTTCCTTGCCAGTGTGATCGTTAAAGCGCAGTTCATTGCAGTTGCTGGTATTACCGTTCGGTGTTGAACGGGTGCGAATGCCAAACTGCGTTGTCACAGGATACGGTGGTACATGCCGTCCGTTGTAAACAGAGGCCAGAACGACCGGGCGGTCTGGATCACCATCCAGAAAACTGACCAGCACTTCATCCCCGACACGGGGAATAAACTGCGCACCGAATTCATTGCCTGCCAGTGCCTGGGCAACCCGCAGCCAGCAGCTGCTGGTATCATCATTTTTACCGGTTCTGTCCCAATGGAAGAGGGCTTTTATACGCCCCTGTTTGTCGTGGTGAATACGGGTATTGGATGGACCGGTCACTGTGGCGCTTTGCAGCCCCTGTATGTTTGGTTTTGGCAGTGTTGCACAGTGATAAGCAATACTGGTCGGGATACAGGTGAAACAACACCGGTATTCCTGCTCCCGTACAGCTTCGGTGGCGCGTAGATGATGCTCAATACTGATAATGAGGTACTCGTCATTCATGCGACCTTCTTGATGTTCAGACAGCTTGAAGCGCTGGCCAACTGCCAGTGTCGTTACATGTGAAGCACCGTGGTAATAGTGGAACTGACCATCGAGACTTTCCGTGAGCTGACGGCCGGTTGACCGCATCAGGGAACGCTCAATGCGAGATGCCGGATAGCGATACCGTTCCAGCTGTGATCGCATGCCCTTACCGCGAGACAGGCGGGTGTCATGTTGGCCGCCATCAATCGGTTGCGCGAGGGTTTCATTGTAATCCCTGAGGTATACCCGTGTGCTGTTGAGCTGGTTGACTTCACGCCACTCGGTAATCGCAAACTGTTTTTGGCCGGTTTCCCGAACATAGGGCAATTCATAGTCGGGCGATTTCGGAAATGCCTGGTTAGTATCGCCGATCAGCAGTATGGCTCTATTGCCTTGCTTGACAGGGTGGTAGTGCCAGCCTTCATCAGCCATTAAGCGTCGGATGAAATCAGCATCCGACTCATTAAATTGCACGCAATATTCTCTCTGTCGAGCTTGGCCACTGATATTGAAACGGTAAGCGCCACGAAACCCGGCATCATCCAGCACCCTACTGATAATGGCTCGACTGTTACTGTTTTGAAAAACACGGCACTGGAGGCGATAACGCAACAGGTCAAGCCAGTGTTCGCCGAAGAGCTGATACACCCAGGTTTTACTGTGACTGCGATAATCCAGTTCTTCCAGTCCGGCTATCGTGGTGACATAACGACATGCCTCTTTGCGGTGTTTGCCCGTTCCAGGACGATAGGTAATCGTAATGTCCTGCCCCAGCAGGTCTGATGAAAGGCGGGAAGGGCATTCCAGTGTCGCCTCAAGGCGGCAGGTGGCGGAGACCGTGTCGTGAACCGTTAACGCGGATATGACGATATCAATGCCGTCTATCTGTGTAGAGACTGGACGAACATCACTGTATGCACCTGACATAGTCAATCTCGATTTATGGGAAATTCCGGGCAGCACGTACGATGCCAATCAATGACTGAGTTCCAACTATAGAGCATGGTGAAAAAGGTGGAATAAGGCCCGAAGATATTGATGCATTTAACCCTTCAGTCAGGCATAAAACAGCTATAACTCATAGATCGTTGAATCAGGTGACGGAAGCCTTTGTGTCTGGAACAGATGTACTTGATGAAGCCGCAGTTGAGCAGTTATTGCATGCAATCAGTGATGCGGCACCCTGTGGTGCTTCACTGAAAGCGGATCGCCGTTTGTTTCGTCCGTTGAGAAACAGTTTCAATCTTGCGCAGACAGCCCTGCGTCAGTTGAGTCAGGAACCTGATCCTTCAGAGCTGGAAACCCGACAGGATGAGTGCCAGCAATATTGGCGACAGCTGTCTGAACAGATTATTCAAACACTCAGTACGCAATCCAAAGATATTGAAATTACCGGCTGGTTGATTGCGGCACAGGTCGTGCTTGATCCCACACTGTCAGGTATGGCGAATGCACTGACGTTATTGTCTGATTTGTTTGAGCAGTATAACGACCAGCTTTTTCCTCAGCTCCCGGAAAACAAGTTGACAGGGATGGATGAGGAGGCAATTACAAAAGCACAACTTGGTTGTCGCCTGGATGCCTTGATACCTCTGCTCGGTGAGGCGGAAGGCAGTGGCTTGCTTTATATGCCACTTTGTCTGACCCCTTTGATTGGTGATATCAGCTATGCACAGTACCTGGGGGATGAGCGCACAGGCAGGTTATCTGCGATAAAGCAACAAGTGTCTTCTTTTCAGGATATGGAGCGTGACATCGCAAGGACAAGGCTGGATAACATTCGGTCATCACTGAATGCCCTGGCTGCACTGGATACAGCGATCATGCCACAGGTGCATGCGATGAATATCCGGTTTCCCGGGTTTCGCTTCATGATGGTGTTATTGGAAGGTTTTGCCCACGCGGTTTCAGTGATAACAGGAATGGTCTTACCTAAACCCCCGGAAGTTACACCGGAGCCGACTGATATGACCGCACACGCCGTTATACCGCCTGTTGAAGAAGAGCGTGTACAGGAAAAAAATACGTGCGACAAAACAAAGGCTCATTCACCTGCCGTGGTTAAAGCCTACACTCGTGATCATGCTTTCCGGCAGTTGCGGGAGCTGGCGAATTATTTTCGTCGTACGGAACCTCATAGTGTTGTGCCTTACCTGCTGGAAAAAGCCATTCGTTGGGGCTATACCCCTTTGCCAGAGTTATTGGATGAGTTACTGCTTGGTCATCAGGATTTGAAACAGCAAATTTTTGTTCAGACGGGACTGGACCTTGATGCGCTTGCGTCATTACCTGAACCAGAAAAGGTTGAACCAGTGACTGGTACTGAAGAAACGGATTGGCAGGAGAACGGAGGTGTTGCTGAGTCTAAACGGGCACAGGAAAACAATGTGCAGACAACCAGTGCAGTTGATGACAGTAATGTGTCGTCTGAGCAAACACCAGAAAAGCATACAGAAGAAACGGCAGAGCCAACTGATGGCAGCAGTGGTCTGGCTTGGTAGCACCAGGGCAGATGTAAACGTGATGTATCTGACAGGTATTCGATATGGCCAGTATTTATATGCGAGTCGATGGTCTGGATGTACAGGGTGTTGCCACTATTGAAGGGCTTGAAAACCTTGGTAAGGGTTGGTTTGCCGTCAAGTCATTCAACTGGGGAGGTGTCCGGTCTGTGACCATGGATATCGGGAATGCCAATAATGCGGATTCCGGTATGGTCGCGATGAGTGAAGTGAATGCAACCAAGCAGGTGGATGGTGCTTCTGAAGGACTGCTCTCATTTCTCTATATGCCCGGTGACGAAGGTAAGGTGGTGGAAGTGGTGTTTACCAAGCCTCACCGCTCAGGTCAGGGCGCGGAAGTCTATTTCCAGATCAAAATGGATAAGGCACGACTGGTGACCTATAACGTCAGTGGTACGGATGGTGGTGAGCCTTATGAAAGTCTGTCCTTTTCCTACATCACCTTGCACCAGAAACACTGGCATGAATCAGCGGGAGGCAAGCTGGAGGCTGGTGGTCTTGTGTCGTATGACCTGGCTACCGGTAAAGTTATTTCAGGCAAAAAATAGCCGGAAACGGGATCTTTGATGGTGGTTGATCAATCGGGTTGGCTCTTGAGCGAGCGCCGAAGTGAGGTGAGTTGTCATGGCACTGCACTCCCAGCATAAGCGGGTCAGTAAAAACCGGGTGAGTATTACTTACGATGTTGAGACTAACGGTGCGGTTGAAACCCGTGAACTGCCGTTTGTCGTGGGGGTGATCGGTGATTTTTCCGGCCAGAAGCCGGAGACTGAGAAAACGGATCTTGAAGAGCGAGAATTTATCCAGATTGATAAGGATAATTTCGACGGTGTCATGCGACAGGTTGGGCCGAGACTCTCTTTCAAGGTCGATAACCGCCTCAATCCTAACGATGATTCCCAGTTTGAAGTGAACCTTCGCTTTAATGCGATGAAAGACTTCCATCCTGAAAGCCTGGTCGAACAGATTGAGCCACTCAAAAAACTGGTTGAAGCCCGTAATCAGCTCAAAGTGCTGCTGAGTAAGGCTGACCGTTCCCGTGACCTGGAACGGTTGCTGAAAGAGGTGTTGCAGAATACGGAGTCTATTCAGTCTCTTGCCGCTGAGCTGGGTGTGGATGTTTCAGGCGATGATGCCGGTAGTGGAGACGAAACCTCATGAGTACTGAAGCAGAGGTTCAGGAACAGGGGGCAGAAGCCACAACAGAGTCTGTCAGTATTCTGGATCGCGCTATTGGGGCGACCAATCAGACGTCACCAGACACAACCAAAGAACTGATGACGGAATTGACCCGGCAGGCGCTGGAAGGCACCGTGACCTGGGACAAAAATCTGACTCTCACCATGGAAAAGGCCATCACAGCCATTGATGCGAAAATTTCAGAGCAACTGTCGGCGGTATTACATGATGCCTCCTTCCAGAAATTGGAGGGGAGTTGGCGGGGGTTGCAGAAACTGGTCAGGAACAGTGAGCTGGGTCCTGATCTGAAAATACGGATCAGCGATTATACGCAGGATGAACTGCTGGAACAGTTTGAGGATGCGCCAGCCATCGACCGGAGTCGTTTCTTCAATATGGTCTACCAAGAGGAGTTTGGTACGGCCGGTGGTGAACCTTTTGGTGCCCTGTTAGGTGACTACACATTCTCATACCGTGATGAAGATGTCGCTTTGCTTCGTTATATGGGAGAAGTCGCTGCGGCAGCGCATGCGCCGTTTATTGCCGCTATCAGTCCTGCCATGTTTGATTTTGCTGGTTTCGAAACGTTCTACGAAGGTAAGCCTGTTGCGGCAGGTTTTGATGCACCGGCTTATGGCGCTTGGAATGCTTTTCGTGACAGTGACGATGCCCGTTACGTGGCCTTGACTCTGCCAAGAACCATGGCTCGTTTGCCCTACGGTGCTGAGACGATGCCGGTGAAGGCGTTTGCGTTTGAGGAGTTTACTGCTGATGCCGACGGTCATCGTCAACCGGGAAGTGGTAAAAGTTTTGTCTGGAGTAATGCCTGCTATGAATACGGTCTGTTATTAACCCAGGCGTTTACTCGGTTTGGCTGGTGTACGGCTGTACGCGGGATGGAAAACGGCGGCAAGGTGGAGAACCTGCCCCTGTATAGCTATACGACTACGGCGGGAGAACGGGTTGTCTGGAGCCCGACCGAGATCAACTTTACCGATGAGCGCGAGAAAGAGCTGAGTGATCTTGGTTTTCTCCCGCTGGTGCATTACAAAAATACGAATTTTGCCGTTTTTATGGGCGGTCAAACGGCGCAACGCCCAAAAACCTACACAGACTCGGATGCAGCGTCCAATGCTGCTATCTCAGCGCGTTTACCCTATATCATGGCCAGCAGTCGTATTGCCCACTATCTCAAAATGATCGGGCGCGACCGTATTGGCTCCCATATGGAGCCAGAGGATGTAGAAAAACAGCTGAACGAGTGGATTGGACAGTATGTCAATCCCAACGCGATTGGTAACGAGGCTAAAGCAAAGCATCCTTTGCGTGAAGCATCCATCAAGGTGCAGGAGCAAACAGGACGACCCGGTTGTTATTCCGCTGTCGCCTATATGCGTCCCTGGTTGCAGATGGAGGAGCTGACAACGTCACTGAGAATGGTGGCGCGGATCCCCGGTTAATACTTGCCTGTCGCAGCACTATTTATGTCACCCGTCTCTGTTAATGAAAATGCCTTTGTCTGTGAAGACTGTCAGGGAGATTTGTACTCCGGGGATCATGTAAAAGCTGTCATTGCCTGCCTGATGGCTGAGCTGGATGCTGTGCTCAGTGTGCAGCTGACGCTGGTTGTTCGCCATGAACAATTTCGCGGACTTGAAGCCTCTTGGCGAAGTCTGGAAGGCGTTGTGCAGGCTCAAGGACGTAAAGGTGCGCAGCGCTTGAAAATACTTGATTGCACCTGGGCTGAATTATCGGCGGATCTGAATCTTGCTTCTGAGATACGGCGGAGCTGCCTGTTTCGCAAAGTGTATTCCCGAGAACTGGATACCGCAGGTGGGGATCCTTTTGGATTGCTGCTGGTGGATCACTGGGTCTCTGCAGGCGCTTCCTCAGAGACAGGCTTTGACGATCTTTATACCCTCCAGTTATTGGCTGACTTGGGCGCCAGGGCGCTATGCCCTGTCATCAGTGGGGTAGACCGGTATTTCTTTGGTGATGACCCGTTACGCATACTGCATGATCGATCCCGGGTTTGCAGAATACTGGATAGTGACGATATGGCGTCCTGGCAATTACTGCGCACGATTGAGTCTGCTCGTTTCCTTGGCTTGGTATTGCCTTTCATCAGACTGCGTCATCGTTGGCAGGACTGTTTTCCCGGATTTGTGTTCAACGAACCTGCGGATAATGACGGTGAACTGTGGGGGAGCGCATCCTGGGCCTTTGTAGCGAATGTCATGGGAGAATTTAATCGAATCAGCTGGTTTGGTTTTCTCCGGAGCTGTGATGAGACGGGTGTGTCGGGGGCAATTGTCAATCATCCCGGCGAAGCCACTAGCGGAGGGCAGGGAAATCCCAACTACCTTTGTTCGCCTGTTGCCGACATTGATTTGCCTGCAGAGCAAGATACGTTTTGGGCGGAGTTGGGCTTTATTCCCCTGTGCAGTATTTATCTGAGCGGACAGCTTGGCTTTTTCAGTAACCAGTCCGTTTACCGGGCAGACAGTGCTCACAATGAACAGGTCAAGACCATGATTCAGACGACGCTAATGGCCTGCCGTTTTGCACATTATGTCAAGGTTCTGGCCCGCGATCTTGTTGGTGGCTGGGACAGCGCGGACGAATGTCGTCAATTGTTGCAGAACTGGATACAGGATTATGTCAGTGAGGTGGATTATGGTGAGGATGCCGTCATGGCTCGATACCCGCTAAGAGCGGCAAAAGTTGTGTTGACGGCCGATCCGGAAGACCAAACCCGTTATCGCTGTGAAATCAGCCTGTTGCCGCAGTATCAATATGATTACCTTGACAGTTATATCCAGCTCGCTACTGATGTGGTATCGGGCAAGTCACTGTGATGGGATTAGGTTGGCGGTATGGGGTTAGTTGCGCGTTTCGAACAGGTGCGACAACACGGTGATGAGGAACGGCGTGTTGAAATCATTCATCACCTGATCAAACTGTTGTCAAGTCGGAGCCCTCTCTGGGGGCGTGTGTTGGAGAATGAGATTCTCAGGACATCCATTGCCGGTTTGGGATTAGTGGATCCACCACGACGTGTTTCGGACTGGCAAGGGCGTCAACTTGCTGATGATGCCTGTGACCTTCTCCAACGCTTTGAGCATCGGCTTAGCCATATCCGTGTTGGGGTTGTTGAGGCTAACCAAACCAGCAATCGGGTTCAACTGCATATTGAGGCCAGCGTTGCTGTATTGTCCATGAAGCGACAAATGGGCAACAAAGGTGAATTGTTTGATACCCGCCTGGAAGTGAAAGGGTTCTGATTATCAGGATTTACCCGGGGAGTACGGTAAGGTGCCTGAATCACTATTGAGTTACTTTGAGCGCGAGTTGGTTTTTCTCCGGCATACAGCATCCGATTTTGCCCGGTTACACCCTAAGGCGGCACGGAATCTGGACATCAGTGTCGGGAGCATTGAAGATCCTGATCTTATTCGCCTGACTGAAAGTGTGGCGTTATTGAATGCCCGGTTACAACAGCGTCTTGACGACCGTTATCCGGAACTGGTCCATCAATTACTGCAACTGTTGTTTCCACACTTTCTCCGACCGGTTCCGGCGTGGATCATGATGGTTTGCGAACCGGATGAAGATCTCGGTGCACCACAGAAAATTCCTCGTCATTCGACGTTCGAAGCGTTAACCCGAAACAATGAGCGTTGCCTCTTTCGTACCTGCCGTGAACAGACTGTATACCCTTTTCAAATAAAATGCGCTGAAGCTCAGCTGGCGCCTTTTGACTGTCAGCGTCCCGTTGGTGCTGAAGAGGCCCGTGCCGCTATTGTTCTCAGTATTGAGGCTAACGATCCGGACATTAATCTGGATGAGCTGGGGCTCGATAGTCTGGATATGCACCTGTGCGGTGAGGGTAAGTTTGTCTTGCAGTTATATGATGCGCTTATCCACGGTTTGCAACAGGTCACGGTGACACTGGGTGGTGTCGTCAATCGATTACCGCCAGCCAGACTTTACGGCGCAGGCTTCGAGGGAGAGTGTGACCTGCTGCCCTATAATGCCAAAACCTTTGCCGGTTTTCGTCTCCTGAGTGAACTTTTTCTGTATCAGGAAAAATTCAATACCGTTACGCTGGATTGTTCGAATATCACCGGTAGTGGCTCAGTGATGGAGATTGTACTGTTTCTGACTGATTTGCCGGCTAATATTGTCCGTCTTCTGTCGGAAGACAATTTCAGGTTGTTTTGCATACCTGCCATTAATCTTTTTCCAGTGATGTCCGAACCGATCAACATTGACCATAAGCGCCGACGCTATCCTGTGATGATGACCAGAGCCTCTGCTGACGGAGAATCGGTCGGTAATGCTATAGGAAAAGATGGCCTCGAAGTGTTTTCGATCGAGCGAATGCTGGATGTGACCGGTGGCGAAAGCCGGTGTGTTCCGCCGCTGTTTGGAGAAAATTACCGTCCCACAGAATCCTCTATGCGATGGTGTCTTCATCAAACGCAACGGGATGACGGTACGTTGTTCACTACCGTTTCTGTAGCGGAAATGGGGAGCGAATCTTTACGTCGGGAATCCGTCTGGATTGCTGAGACGTTGTGCAGTAATGGTCGACGGGTAAATCAGCTACCTCCCTCTGTTCCCCTGACCAGTCTTGACACATTGTCACTGTCGGGTACCGTCCGATTGCTACATCGGCCGCATGTCCCGGTCAGAAATTTTGATCGCAAAGAAGCGCCCTGGCAGTTATTGGCGCATCTGCACTTTAACTTCAACGCTTTGTTTGAGGCAGAGAACCCGCCTGCTGCGTTACGTTCATTGTTGTCACTTTATAATTTTGGTGCCAGCCGAAAAAACCAGTTTTACATTGATGCAATCATTGGACTGGAAGCTCGTCAGGTGGTGGAACCTTTTCGCCTTAATCGAAAAAGCTGCCTTGTGACGGGGACGCGCATCCTGATCACCCTGAATGTCCGTCCCGTGGATGGTGGAATCTGTTTACTGACGGGCTTTCTGGATCGCTTTTTTGCCGGTTTTGCCGGGTTTAATAGCTTTACCCAGGTGGTCATTCACTTAGAAGGAATGGAACAGCATTACCAGGTGTTTCCAAAGAGGGCTGGATGCAAGGTCATGATCTGATTCATTCACTGATCAACAAGGCGACAAGCTTTTCGCCGTGTCAGGTTGTCAGGTTGCTGTCGAAGCACGGTCTGGCAACTGAAGCCGGTATACACTACAAAACTGATCTTCTGGCAGGCTACAAATCTATGGCGGTTGTCAGCCTGCAACATATCAATCGGACCAGTTGGCAGGTGACACTGCATCAGGAAGCGCTGGGTGGTGCGTTGGGGGTTATGCCGCGCTATCTCTGGGACGAGGTGCTGCGTCTCTGGCTGGAGCAGGGGCAGGGTGCGGGGATTGCGTTTCTGGAGATCTTCAATCAACGAAGTCACCAGCTGAGTTACCGGGTGGGGTACAAGTATGATTTTGCTCAGTTGGCTGAGAACGATGAATGTCAATATCATCAGTCTCTAGGTTCGCTTTCTTTCTATCTTGCGGCTATCTGTGGGGCGACAGGCACACGTTATCTGAAGTCAGCACACTTGTTTCAGTATGGTGCATTGCTTGGCATGCACATGACCAATCCGGAAGCTCTGTCGGGTATTCTGGAAGATTATTTCGGTTGGCAATTTCGCGTGATTCCCTCTGATCAGGGTTTTGAGCCCCTATCCAGTCATAGCCTTACATCGCTGGGCTTTGACGGGAAGAATCAGCAGTTGGGTAGGGATGCACTGATCGGTCGTAACGCTACAGTACCTTTTGCTCATCTGGATATCCGGATGGTGGCTGATAAGCCTTGTGCACTGCGTCATATACGGGATCAGCGTTTGTTTGACGCTATTCTTGAATTCGCAAAGCGACATGTTGGCCAACAGGTGAAGATTCACCTGCAGCTCGAAATTGATAACAATTATCTGCCGCCATTACGGCTTACAGAGCGTTTTCAGCTTGGACTCAATACCTATATCCCGGTACAGGATGAGGACGATAGAAAGGTGATTCTGCCATTAAAACAACATATGAAAGCTGAAATCTGAATCAACTCTGATCAGGTCAACTATCCTCTTTACTTGCTGGACGCAGAGACGGGAACAGTCATGTAATTGGGTTGTTTGATGAGCGTCTCTGGGCTTCTCTGGATATCCGGTAATGGCGCGATGTATGGGACTGGTTATCAGAATTATCTCATCACCGGAAGGTGAATCTGTCACTGACTGGAGTGTGACCTTCCCCGAAGGTGGTGGAAGTATCGGGAGAGTACCGGGGGTTACCCTGCAGCTGTCAGACAGGGGACGTGTTGTGTCCGGAACTCATGCGATTATCAGCAGGGATCAGCAGGGGTATCGCATTACCGATGTGAGCACTAATGGTCTTTACATCAATGGCAGTGCACGTCCGGTGGGACGTGACTGTCACAGACCTTTAAATGATGGGGATATCCTCGATATTGGTGAATACCGCCTGCAGGTGAGTTGTTTCAACCCCGGGCAGTCCACGTTTCCGGATTTGCAACGCAGTGGGAAAATAACGTCTGACGATGTTATCGATGATCCCTTGGGTAGAACGATGGGTAATCGACAGGCATTGACGCCTGAGTTTCGTGTAACACAAGCAGCGCAAAAAAAGCCTGATGCAGAGTCAGACAGGCATACGGCAAATCAGAATGATAATCCCGGTTTCTCACTGGAGCCTGATCCTTTCACTGAATTTGATGCTCATCAGCCGCTGTCAGCAGTGGGGAATCTGAACGAGGAAATTGACTCTATTGCAGAACCTGATGTGTCGTTCTGTCAGTCTGACAGCAAGCGTTCGTTGACCGAGTTCAGTGAGCCCGCCCCGCTGTTGTTTGAAGGTGGTAAGGCCGGTTCAACGTCCCACAGAGGCGCAGAACATCAGGAGTTAGCCTTTGTCCTTGGGCAGATGCAATGGTTTGAACAACGAAACAGGGCAAGGGAAATGGATCTCTATGATTGTCTGGAAACGGCCTTTACCCAGGTGATCGAAGAGTTTAATCCTGTCCAGCTGGCGGTAATGTTTGATGAATATGCACCACGCAGCCGTTGGTGGCCGGGAAGAAAGGCGTTCTATTGGCACATGTATTGTCGGCATTTTCACAAGTCAGTCAGTAATCGGGATCTCTTACTCAGGTTTCGGGGCTGTTTTGATGAGCTGTATCAGCACCAGGGCTGGCAGGGCAAAGGGTAATGCGCATATACCCTGCTGTAGTACGTATTGGACTGGGGCTGGTTATCCTGTTGGCGGGTTGCAGCTTTTTCAGTGGTTGGTTTGGACGTCATCAACCGACAGTCACTATTGACGTTCGTGTCTCGCCACAGATCAATCCAAACGCTCAAGGACTGGCGACACCCGTTGAATGGCGCATCTATCAACTATCACGGCGGGACTTTTTTGACCAGGCAGACTTCCTGTTGCTGTTTGATGATGACCTCGCCGTTTTGAAGGGTAGTCTGCTGAGCCGCCGGTTGCCTGGCAGCGCTCTGCCGGGTAGCAAGGATACCGTAACCTTGCCCCAGGCACAGGGAGCACTTTATCTGGCTGTCATGGTGGCCTTTGCCAACTACCCGGATGCGACTAACAAAGGCGTTGTTGCTCTCCAGCCAGACCACGACAACCGGGTTCGCCTTGATATTGAGAATATCTCGGCCAGACTCACGACCGTGAAATGAAAAAAATCATCATGTTGAACATCATTACACTACACGACAGAGAAATGAACATTTCCAGGCAGGGGCTGAGTATGGGTTCGATACGGTATAAGGCGTAGGGTATGGACAGGAAAAAAGTGGTCTGGAGTGAAGGGATGTTCCTCTGTCCGCAACATTTCCAGCAGCAGGAACGGTATCTCGAAGACTATGCCCGCCGCTATCTCGAACAGCTGCAGCCAGGGCGATTTGGGTTGACGGATCTGGCGTTGGACGAACATCTGCTGGCAATCGGCAAGGTGGGTGTCAGGCAGGCCAGTGGTCTGTTTCCAGATGGCACACCGTTTAATTTGAGAATGGCAGTGGCGATAGAGGTGCCGGAAGATACCCGTGACAAAATGGTTTACCTGGCGTTGCCTGTCTACAAGACGGGCAGTGTTGAAGTGGGGGATAGTACGTCGGATAACCGACGTTATCATCTGATTAGTTATCAGGCGTTTGATGCCTGCCGTGAAGACAGTGACAGCATTCAGCTGGATGTGGCCGAACTGAATATTCGGCTCAAGCTTGAAGGCGAGGATATTCAGGATTTGACAGTGATTCCTGTTGCCCGTGTCCATGAACGAAAACCTGACGGCGTCGTTGAATTAAACAAGGCATTCATTCCCATGTGTCTGCACTTTGGTGTCTCGGATTATCTGGTCGATCATGTCGGTGACCTTTATACCCAGATGCTGTCTCGAGCGCGGGATATTTCACACCGAATCCGCGCAGACAAAAGTAACAAGAGCCCGCAGGCGTTAATGGAGGATCATTTATGGCTGCAAACACTGAGCCGGTGGTTACCGTTATTGCAGTCATGGCTGAATAACCGGCGAGTCCATCCGGAAGAACTCTACCGTTGGTTGTTAGTGATACAGGGGGATTTTTGTGCGTTGGAAGGCGGGCTGCAGGATGAACCGGAAAACTTTCAGGTGAACAGGTTGTATGTCTTGTTTTCAGGTCTTTTTGCAACGTTACGTACCCAGTTACAACAGGTGCGAGTTGATGCCGTCGTACAACTGGCGTGGGATGATTCATTGCTGATTCGGCGGCGTTTGCTGCGTACCAGTATTCAGGATCGTTCATTGTACTCTGCCAGCCGATTTGTTCTTTCAGTGACAGCCGTTATGGGAACTCAGGAGATCAGCCGTCAGTTCCCGTTATTGTGCAAGCTCGGTGGCAACAGTCGTATTGCAGAGCTGGTTCGTAATGCCCTCTCCGGTATCCCTCTTCAGGTATTGCCGGTTCCGCCTGTTGAATTGAAGGTCAAGACAGATGCTGCTTATTTTGAGCTGGATACGCGTTCACCCCTTTGGCTGGACATGTTGAAGAAGGATGAGTCGCTTGCCTTGCATATGGATGAACAATTGGGTGATGTGACGGTTGAGCTTTTTGCCATTCGCTGATGCGGTGCTGTTATCAAGGGGGGTCGGAGATGATGAGTGACTTCGCTGTTTGTTGATGAAGAGACCGTTAACATCCGGGCCGTGGAGAAAGAGTCTGCTGCGGCTCATGATCATGAACCAACACAGGGCGCGTCTGAAGGTGCTGATCTCTGGGAATTGTCCAGCCTGCCTGAACGTTTTGACCTTCACCCCAATCCCCTGATCAATATTTCCCATGAAGTGATTGCAGTGCTTGTTGCTTTGCCGCGCCTTGGGTACCCGCAAGATATCCGTCAGTTACGCCTGTTATTGCTTGACCTGATTGCAGAGGTGCGTAATCGGGGACTGTTTCTGGATTACCACGCCAGTGTGATCGATAAAACGTGTTTTGTTCTCTGTGCCGCCCTGGATGAAACGATCATGAACACGGACTGGGGGGAGGCTGCGAATTGGGGCAATAACACGTTGGTCAGCAGTGTCTTTAACCAGCGTAATGGTGGAGAGGTATTCTTCGACTTACTCAATCAGGCCCTGCGGCAGCAAATGCGCCTGGTGGACTTTCTGGAAGTCCAGTACTGCCTGTTACAATTGGGTTTCAGGGGGCGGTACAGGGATACGCCGAATAGCCCGGTCAGTGAATTCAGCGCCAGCATTTTGAAACTTTTGTTCCGGCAACATAAGGACACGAAACCACCCGAAAAGACGCGTGAAAAACCTGTCAGGCACGGTAAACCATACCGTTTTATCCCGTTTTCCTGGCTATTACTGGGCGCTGCCACGCTGGTGGCAATCACAGTGCTGATTTCTGAACTCTGGTATGGCAGTCAATCGGCCGTTCTATTGTCGCAATATGAACGTCTGACTATGGAAGTTTTCTATACGGATACAGGGCAGGATGAGATCGCCAGCACGGTGAGTGATGACGAGACGTCACGTTTACTCCGCTCAGCGGGTGTCTTGACCGGGCAGCTGTTTGAGCGTGTTTGGTCAGTCACACTGACTCCTTTCGAGCGTGAAAGTCGCGCCAGGGCTATCAGCAATGAACTGACTCATGTCGGCTACCTGGCGACAGTCATACAGGTAAGGGATAAATGGGTGGTTAAAATTCCTGCAACGAGTCGCCAAAAAGCAGAGTTACTCAAGAATGAGCTGGGTATACGTTATAACCTGACAGGAACGGTAGAACTGGATCTACTGCCGGAATCCGGCACCGAACGGGTACCGGGAGAATGAAACGCATGTTGCTGACGGCATTGAGGCCGTTATTGTTGGTAACCGGGATCAGCATGTTGTCGGTTGTCAGTGTTGTTTGGCTGCTGAGTGGTTTTGTGGCGCCAGGGCCTGGCATGCTGTTGCGTTTACTGCTGATTCCGTTGCTGCTGACCGGTATTGCTGGTGTTGCCTGGTGGTATCATCGCCGAAAGACCAGCCGGCGTGCCGTGCAGGAAAAAAAGACGACAGTTACGGATCTGGAACGTGATAAAACAGCATTGGCGAGCTTGTTTGTAGACGCCGTCAAACAGCTAAAAAACCGTCAGCGTCTCGCTACACGAAGCTTATATGAACAGGCATGGTACGTAGCGTTGGGTGACGGTCGCAGTGGCAAAAGTACGCTGTTGTCGAGCAATAATCTTGAACCACTGTTTCTTTATTCTGAGGATGAGGAAACCTCCGCCAACTGGTTGTGCCGTTTTTGGGTAGGGAAGCGTATCGTCGTTATTGAAACCGGACCGGGATTGATTGGCGCTGGTGTTGATGAAGCGCTTTGGCACTATTTTTCTGACCTGTTAATGAAATACCGACCACGTCAGGCCTTGAATGGCTTGATCATGGTGATCAGCTGCGCCGACCTTCTGCATGGGAGTCGCGATGTCCGTCGCGGTCTCGCCAGCCGCATACGTGAAGCGATTCTTACACTGAATAATCGTATCGGCATACAGCTGCCGGTTTACGCTGCATTCAGTTGTGTGGACGCCATTCGTGATTTTCTGCCAGCGTTCAGCAGCCGGCGAGAGGGTGGGGCCGACACACCGTTTGGCGACCTGGTTGAGCAGTATGATAACCGGCACTTTGATGTGCAATGGTTTCGACATTCTCTGCAAAACCTGTTGCTGGGGCTGGTCGACAAACAGTTACGATCCATGCAACAGGGACGGCGTCCAGAAAGCTGGCAATCCCTGATTGCCTTGCCCTTCCAGCTGCAACTGTTTGGCCGGGTCATGGAGAATTTCTGCAAGGATCTCTGTGCTGAGTCTTTGTTGCGGGAGTATGTCTGGCTGCGGGGTTATTTTCTGTTTACCTCGGAACAACAGGGCGCCCAGTATGATTTATTAACGCAGGCAGTCTCCAATTTTGGTGGCTGTGCCAGCACAACGGTTCACGCTCAGGTACCAGGCCGGATGACACTATTCGCCAGTCGGCTGCTGCAGCAGGTCATCTTGCCGGAATCGGGTATTGCCGGTCGGAACAAGCAACAGGAAAGCCGTTATCTGTTCGCCCATTTGTTGGTGATACTGGTACTCGTATTGTCGCTTGGCGTATTTATTTACCAGATGCGTGCGAACTGGATCAGGGACGAATCCTATTTTCACAGTATGCAGTCGCGTCTGGCGCTTTACCATTCGGAAATATTTCGTCTGGAGCGTCAGGAGAGAACAACCGACCTTGAGTATGTGCTCCCCGTTCTGATAGACCTGAGACAGCTTTACTTGGAAGGTAACCGTAAGAAACCCTGGTATTTGCGCAGCAGTTTGTTTGAAGGCCGGTTATCAACGGCGGTGACCCAGGCTTACCACAATCATCTCCAGCAACTCCTGCTTCCAAGACTGATAGAACTGACAGCAACAGCCCTGCAGCACAGTCTGGATAATGATGATACAGGGCAGGTATTCGAATATCTTCGATTTTACTTGATGCTGTTTAACAAGCGCCTCTTGAATACCAATGGTTTGGAGCGTTTTCTGCTTGGACGGATGGCTGCCGCAGTCCCGCAACTTAATGGGCAACAGGCCGAGCAACTGATCAACGATTTGCTGGAATCCGAGTATGCTGTTGTCTACAGACCCAGAGAACAACTGGTTGAAATGGCGCGTCAGAGCCTCGCGGGTGTACCTGTTGATCAGCTCATTTATGGCCGGCTCAAGGCGCTACCGGATAACCGTGAAACATTGGATGTCCGTCATTTCATGGGCAAATATTTTCCTTTGATGGGCCGTTTTCGGCCTGGTTTCAATGCATTCACCATGCCAGTGATGTATACCGCCATGGGGTATGCCAACCTGGATCTCTCAGTGAAATCACCGCTTCTTCGACAATTGTTGACGGAATACCGGCTGGTTATGGGTGATTTGCAAGGGCCATTTAATGTTGACCTGCTGGCACTCAGTAGCAATATCCAGAATCTGTATTTTTCAGATTACATTTATCGCTGGAAAAACCTGTATGACAATATTGAGGTTGCTCACTTTGATACGCTTATTCAGCTGGGAGCCTCACTGGAAATCTTGAGAGCACCGTCCATCAGTCCTCTTCTGGATGCGTTAAATTTTCTCGTGGCCAATACCCAGCTGGTGCAAACCAGGGAACCGTTAGACACGTCGGTCGTCGAAAAAGCAGCAAGCAAGGCTGGTGGGAAAGGGGCGAAGTGGCTGGCAGCTGACCAATATCGCCTGAACCCGGCCTATGTGGTGGATGAGCAGTTCCAGCAATATGCCGATTTTGTGGAAACCCGTCACGAGCAGGGTTCAGCGTTTGAACGGCTGGAAAAGTGCGTGTCGAATCTTGATGTTTACCTGCAGGATGCGCTGACAGCCCCTGATCCGGGTGAAGTCTTTTTTACCTATGTACTTGCCCATGCAGCAGGGAACAATGACCCTATCCGTTGCATTGATACAGTATCAACACTGGCGCCACCGGTTGTGGCCAGTATCGGCCAGGCCCTGTCTCAGCAGATCTGGAAACTGGTTCTTATGGAGGCGTATCGGCATATTGATAAAAAGTGGCGTCAGGATGTACTGCCTGTCTATAAAGCGACTTTAGCAGGACGCTTTCCCTTTGCAGTCAGTGAAGGGTGGGAATCCTCGCTGTCGTCATTTGTGACTTTTTTCCGGCCGGAAGGGGTATGGGATGGCTTCATGGCCGCCTATGTGGCTCCCTTTGTCGACTGGCAGGGAGCGAGGCCTGTGGTCAAATCGATTGATGGTTTTCGGTTGCCGCTTAAAGTGCAGGTGCTGGATTTGATGGTCAAGGCAAAACGGATTCGCCATGTTTATCTCGATGCCAATGGCCAGCAATTATCCCTGGATCTGACTGTGCGTGCACTGGCTATGAGTCCGGATGTGACGGATTTTGTCCTGTCAGCTGCGCGGCCAATATTCAGATACCAGCATGGCCCACGCGTCTGGAGCCCGCTGCATTGGCCGACTGATGATACCCCCGATACGGGGGTAACGGCACAATTCTACAGAAGTGGCGTGTTGCTGGCAGAAAAGCAATATAACGGCTTTTGGGCACTGCTGCGCTTCTTTTGGGATGCACGAATGAAAGCTGACACGATGGGGGCTGTTTTTGAATATCAGTTGGGTGAGCGGTCGATTAAATTGCATAGCGCAGCGGTGGATGAGTACCCGGGACCCAGAGCACAGGAACTGTTCCTGACATTCAACCTGCCGGAAACCCTGTTATGAAGTGCAGGGATGCGTTTCTTGAACAACAGGCATTGTCACGACTGGCCGGCCGCTTCACACTGGATCAACCCTTTAATGAGCGACAAAGGGTCGTAAAAGCTTACGATCATTGGTGTGGATCTCTGGTTGCCCTGAAAGGAGGATGTTCAGTGCAATTGGGCAGGGAATGGGAAAGATTAATACAGGCGGCGGGCAAGGGGGTATTGCAGCCGAAAGCATTGCTTCCTTCTGTTGGGGTAATAGTTTTTCCCTGGTTGAGGTCGGGCAATCTAGCCAGTTTGATTGCAGCGGACAGGATTAGACTACCTCAAGGGGTGGCTCTTTTGAGGCAGATCGGAGAGGTTGTAGCAAGGTGCCACCGTCAAGGCTTTATTCATGGTGATATCAAACCGTCGAATATCATGTGTTCTGGCGGTGGTATGTTGATCGACTTTACTTACGCTACGGATATAGGGATAGCCATTTCAAAGGTTATCCCTTGTTATGCATCTCCGGCGTTTGCGTCGCCTGCAATTTTGCGTAATCAAGGGATGATGCGCGAATCCTGTGATTGGTTCTCTTTAGCAGTCTCCCTGGAATTGCTGGTACGCAGGCAGCATCCATTTTCAGGCAAAACTATCCTTGATATGCCAGCCCATACCCGAATAACAGGCGGTCACTGCTTTAATTGGCAAGCCTGTTCTCGGGGGCACGAAATCACACAAGAAGAATTCATTGATGTGCTTGACTGCCTGTGTCGTGAGGCTGGGGTGCATTGTGCTGAGACGTGCCAAATTGAAGATGGCTCATCACCCAGTGCTGGTGTGGGCCGGGAATAGTCCAGAGACCGAATAGCATGACCAGTATGCCGGCACTGGCCCTGACGCCCCGGTGTTGCAGAACGCTTTTCATCTGGTCAGCCAGCAGACCGGTTGCCAATAATACCGGGATGGTGCCAATACCGAAGCAGAGCATAAGCATCGCTGCGTTCCAGCTATTAGCGCTGGACGCAGCCCAGATCAGCGTACTGTATACGAGCCCGCAGGGTAGCCAGCCCCAGAGCATGCCGACTAATAACGCTCGGGAGGGCGATGTGATCGGCAACATAGCCGCAGCGCGTGGTTGAATATGACGCCAGAGTCGATGGCCGGCCTGTTCCAGTTTAGTGAGACCAAACCACCATCCGGAAAGATAGAGTCCCATGGCGATCAGCATCAGACCCGCCAGCCAGCGAATAGCCAGGCTGGTTTCACGGCTGAACCCGCCCAGAAACCAGCCCAGTGTTCCCATCAGGAAGCCTGCGATGGCATAACTGAGGATCCGTCCGGAATTATACGCCAGAAGTAAAGAAAGGCGGCGTGGGAGTGTATTGCCTGCAGGCGTCGACAGTGTCAGGGCAGACATGATGCCACCGCACATCCCGATACAATGGGCGCCGCCAAGCAGGCCGAGAATGATAGCGGTCGTATAATGCAGTGTTTCAGACATAAAAAAGCGTAGCGTTAATCAGGTCGACGATATGTATACCGCCAGACCGCGTTAATTGTTCTGATAGAGATCACTGACTATTCGTTTTTGTCCTGTTTATCCGTGATCGTTGGTTTCTTTCTTGGCTCATCATCAAACAGGATACTGTGTGCAGGGCCCTCCATGTCATCAAACTGCCCATTATCAACGGCCCAGAAAAACAGGGCGACGGCTATGATAACAAAGATCACGGCTAGGGGAATCAGCAAATATAAACTGGCCATGGCATCAGGCTCCCTGGAAAGAGGTCGCAGACAGTTTACCCGTATCCATCATAGCTGTCTCAGGTGCCAGTCGGGTGAGTCGCATGGCATTACCAACGACAATTAAAGAGCTCAGAGACATGCCGATTGCAGCCATCCAGGGGGCTATCAGGCCGGTTGCCGCCAACGGGAGGGCGGTAATGTTGTAACCCAGTGACCAGGTAAGATTCTGCCAGATAATGCGTCGTGTCTGGCGGGCAAGATCGAATGCCGTGAGCAGACGCTGCAGGTCTCCCGTTAACAGGACGGCATCGGCGGTGGTTCTTGCCAGGTCTGTGGCGTTATTCAAGGCCAGTGAAAGGTCGGCCTGTGCCAGTACCGGGACGTCATTGATTCCATCACCCACCATGAGGACTTTGGCGCCTTGAGCCTGCCGGGCGCGTACATGGTTGAGTTTATCGTCAGGTACAGCGGCGGCCTGCCATTCATCGATACCCAGTTCGCCAGCCACCCTTGACACAACACCGGGTGTATCACCGCTGAGTAGCTCTACGGTTATTCCCCTTTGTTTCAGTGATTGAACGACAGTGGCAGCCTCTGGACGCAGTTCATCATCCAGCTCGAACCAGGCCATGGGCTGGTCGTTACAACTCAGCAATAACCATTGTCCAGACATATCGGGCGGTGACAGGTTACTGTCCGGAACACTGAATGCCGGTGTCCCTATACGGTACAGATCATTGTCTATGTAGCCACTGAGCCCTTTGCCTGTAGTATTGGTGACATCACTGGCTGTGTAGGGCGATGAGCCAGAGAAAGCCTGTGCAATGGGATGCTCGGAGTGGCTTTCGAGGGCACTTGCCAGATTGACGAGATCATCCTTTTCTCGTGTAACATCTTTTACAAGGATAACCTGTCGCAAGATCAGCCGACCTTTGGTTAGGGTACCCGTTTTGTCAAAAATAACATGGCTCACTTGGTTCAAACCTTCCAGCACATGACCACGGCTGATAAGAATGCCCAGCTTTTGCAGGGTGCCGGTAGACGCGGTCAAGGCGGCAGGTGTGGCGAGTGAAAGGGCGCAGGGGCAAGTGACAACCAGAACGGAAAGAGTGACCCAGAATGCATGTCCCGGATCGATCTGGTTCCACAGGGTATAGACGACGATAGAAGTCAGTAGCACGGCAGCGACAAAGAATCCGGCGACCCGGTCTGCAATCCGGGCAATAGCGGGTTTATCGCTCTGCGCCCGTTCCAGCAGGCGGACAATCGCTGAAAGACGGGTATCATCGCCAATACGGGTGACTTCTATATCCAGCGCGTTCTCGGTATTGAGGCTGCCTGCGATAACCCGTTCGCCAGTGCGGCGTGCGACTGGCATGTATTCACCGGTAAGAGCCGATTCATTCAGGCTGGAATGTCCGCTTATGATTAAACCGTCTGTCGGTACGCTGTCGCCCGGTAACACCCGGATCCGGTCTCCGGGCTGGAGATCCGTAACGGGAACACGTTCTGTCTGATTGTCTTTGAGTTTCAGACAGCTGGCCGGCAAAAGGTTCCGCAAAGCGCGACCTGCTTTGGCAGTTTGGTGTCTGGCCCGTAATTCCAGGTAGCGGCCCAGCAGCAGGAAAAAGGTAAACATGCTCACGGAGTCAAAATAGACCTCACCATGGCCGTGCCAGGTCGCCCAGAGGCTGGCAATATAAGCCCCGCCGATGGCAATTGAGACGGGCACATCCATGCCCAGATGCCGGGTTTTCAGGTCTCGCCAGGCTGCCGTGAAGAAAGGGCGGGCGGCGTAGAAAACAACGGGCGTTGCCACAAATGCGCTGACCCAGCGGATAAAATCCCGGTATTCCGCTTCCATATCCTGCATGGCGCCAGCGTAGAGTGCGACGGCGTACATCATCACCTGCATGGCGCCAATGCCGGCAACGGCGAGCCTGCGAATGAACGTTCGGTGTTCCTGCTGCATCAGCGCTTCCTGACGCTCCGCGCGCCAGGGGTGACCCTTGTAGCCGATATGGTGGAGTTCCAGCAGAATATCGCTGAGTTTGATGCTGTCAGGATCCCAGCTGACGGTTGCGCTGTGCTGGCTCAGGTTGACGGTGACGCCAGTAATGCCTGTGAGGTGTGAAAGGTGTTTTTCAATCAGCCAGACACAGGCTGAACAAGTAATTCCTTCAATAAGCAGGCGAGCTTCACGGCTTCCTTCCGGTGTTGTCCGAACGAAGTCTGCCTGCATGTCATCACGGTCATAAAGTGCCAATTCTGCCTGCAGCACCTGGTTGGCAGATTCAGCCCGTTCCGCGGGTTCAGTACGAAAACGGTAATAATTATCCAGACCACCGGCCACGATGGCTTCAGCGACAGCCTTGCAGCCGGGGCAGCACATGGGCTGCTCCACGGCTTCAATGACGGCGAAATAACGCGGTGTTCCGGTAATCGGCAAATGACAGTGAAAACAGCTTACACTCATGAAAATCTCTATTACTCGCTACCGGGAACGGGCTTGTCAGCTGACAACATAACAGGAATGCCTGACGCCATGACGACTTCATGATTAAGGCGCCAGCCTGTCTGGTAGGCCATTTCAGGGATTTGTTCGTCCAGGGTTTCCAGCTGTACGTAATAGCGCCCTTCGACACTGCTGGTCAGATTGCCAATGTAGTCACCGGAAGGGGTGAGGCGAAGCATGATATCCCGGTCATTACTCTTGAAAACCGGTGAGGAAAAGCGGAGTCGCAGTACCTCTGGGCGCTCGGGCTGGTTGCCGGTCACCTTGGCGCGGACTTCACCCGTCAGGTCATCCACGCTGATCAGGGCACTGATATCCCATTCGGCGGCGCGGTTTTCCCGTGACAGGTCTTCATTGATGACCTTGCCCACCTTGTAATAATCATCCACGACCACGGTATCACGATTATTCAGCGCAACCGTGAGTGTGATTGCGCCCCAGGTAAAGGTCACCAGCAGGATGGAAATGATAAACCACACCCATGGCTCCCTGTACCATGGGGTGAAAGTGTCAGTCTGGTTGGGTTGATGATGCATTACAGAATGGCCTCTGTTGGTATTACCGGGGCGCCGGAGCCAGGAAACGGCTTTCCGTTGATACGGGTGGCATCGTATCAACATCCGCTTTGACGGTGAAGATGACCGTTGCGTTCCGCTTGCCCTTCAGTGCCGCCGGCGGAGCAACCAGCCGTACCGGTATGTTGAGCAGTTCGCCGGAGGCAACTTCGACGGATTTGTCTCCTTCATAGCGCAGGCCGTCAAGGCCAGCGATAGTGATGTGGTAACGATGGGTTTTCTGATCCTTGTTGACCAGTTTGAGGGTGTAAACGTTCTCAATCAGGCCATCAACGGTTTCGGTGTATAGGCTCTGTCGATCCCTTAGAATTTCCAGTTCAATCATGGAACGGCTACTGGCCGCCACCAGGAACATGACTGTTATGATGGTCAGCGCAACGAAGTAACCGACCAGACGAGGACGGATGATCTTGCCGGGTTTGCCTTCGACGATCTCGTTTTCGGTGCTGTAGCGGATCAGTCCTTTGTCATAACCCATTTTATCCATGATGCTGTCGCAGGCGTCGATACAGGCAGCGCAGCCAATACACTCGTATTGCAGGCCATCCCGAATATCAATACCAGTCGGGCAGACATGAACACACATCTTGCAGTCAATACAGTCACCCAGCCCCTGGGCTTTGTGATCGGCGGCTTTCTTTCTTGGGCCGCGCGACTCACCCCGTGATGGATCGTACCAAACTGTGGCGGTGTTCTCGTCATACATGACGCTCTGGAAACGGGCGTAGGGGCACATGTAGATACAAACCTGTTCACGCAGCCAGCCCGCATTGCCGTAGGTTGCCAGCGTGAAAAAACCGATCCAGAACAGGGCCCAGGGGTGTACGTCCAGGGTCAAAAGATTGGGTACAAGCTCACGGATCGGCGTGAAATAGCCAACAAACGTAATACCTGTCGCCAGTGCTATGGCCAGCCAGAGGAGATGCTTGAGTGCTTTACGGAGAAACTTGGCGGAACTCATTTCAGCCTTATCAAGCTTCATGCGCTGGTTACGGTCGCCTTCGGTAATGTGTTCAGCCCACATGAATACCCAGGTAAAGACACTCTGGGGGCAGGTGTAACCACACCAGACACGCCCCGCCAGAACGGTGATAAAGAAAAGACCAAACGCACAGATAATCAGCAGGCAGGAAAGCAGGATGAAATCTTGAGGATAGAACGTTGCGCCAAAGATATGGAATTGCCGTGCAGGTAGATCAAATAAAACCGCCTGGCGTCCCGTGACAGAAATCCAGGCGACACCAAAATAGAGGATGAAAAGCAGCGCGCCGCCACTGATTCGGAGGCTGCGAAAAAAACCCTGAAACGAGCGCGTGTAGATTTTTTCCCGTTTTTTGTAGAGGTCTACGACTTCAATGATTTCGGGTTCCTGGTCGGAACCATTTTTAGGTGTGTTGGGCTCACTCATCCGGTCATGTCCCTGGCTGTTCACGGTGGCGCTTCGGCGTCGGATGTTATTGTTGGAATAGTGCAGGAAGCGTTGCGGTTTTTCTGAGTACAGTTTGAAAGCCTGTACCCAGAAAAACCGACTGCATAGCGCAGTCGGTCAAGGTTGTTTTACTGGCTGTCTTTCTTGTGTGTCAGGCTATATACGTAGGCGGACACCAGGTGTACCTTTTCTTCGCCCAGAATATCTTTCCAGGGAGGCATGATACCGTTACGGCCGTTACGGATGGTATACATCACCTGGGCCTGTGATGAGCCGTAAAGCCATTTGCCGTTAGTCAGGTCTGGCGCACCAAGCAGCTTGTTACCTTTACCTTCTTGCCCATGACACGCGGAACAGGTGGTTTCAAACACTTTCTTGCCCTTGGCGAGATCGGCATCGCTGAAACCGGTATCAATGCCACTCAGGCTGCGGGCATAGGCAGAGACATTCCGTACACCTGTCTCACCAATGACCGCACCCCAGGCTGGCATTTGACCACGACGGCCTTCCAGAAGGGTATGTTTGATGTCTGCCGGTGTACCACCCCACAGCCAGTCATCATCAGCCAGGTTCGGGAAGCCGAAGGCGCCGCGAGCGTCACTGCCATGGCAAAGCGCACAGTTGTTCAGAAATATACGCTGGCCCATCTTGAGAGCCTTGGGGTTGTTCTGCAGTTCCTCAATGGATTTGGCAGCATACTGTTGAAACAATGGTGCATACTGGCGGGTATGCTTGGTGGTTTCCGCCTCCAGCTGCTTGATCTGGGTCCAACCCAGCGCCCCTTTCCATACACCGGGAAACAGGATGAGATAGCCAGCGGTAAACACCAGTGTCGCTACGAACAGCCCAAGCCACCACTGGGGCATGGGGTTGTCGTATTCCTCAATGCCATCGTAGATGTGGCCCGTGGTTTCCGAGGTGGTCTGTTTGCGCTGGGCCTTGGTAGTGGCGACCAGCACGATAACCACCACCGCAAGACAGGCAAAAGTCAGGATGAAAATCCATCCGCTCCAGAAACTAGACATTCTGTTTCTCCCCCATGTTCTTTTTCTTGTCGCCGCCGTCGAGCGTACTCATCACGGCAGAACGGTGCGCGGTATCGTCAGCAAAGGGCAGGTTGGCCGCCTCATCGAAGCCGCGCTTGCGTTTGCTGCTGTAGGCCCAGAACACGATGCCGAGAAAAGCAATCATGCAAAAGACGGTGGCCAGTCCGCGCAGAGTGTTGATATCCATAAGCCCGTTACCGTTTTGTCGTCAGCGCAGTGCCCAGACCCTGAAGGTAGGCAACCAGGGCATCCATCTCGGTTTTGCCCTTGACTTCTGCGGCGGCATTTTTGATCTGCTCATCCGTGTAAGGCACACCCACAAGGCGAAGTGCTTCCATCTTTTTGGCGGTGTCCTTGCCATCCAGCACATTGTCCATCAGGTGAGGGTAAGCCGGCATGATAGACGCAGGTACAACGTCACGGGGGTTGTACAGGTGGGCGCGGTGCCACTCATCCGAGTAGCGCTGACCCACCCGGGCAAGGTCCGGACCGGTCCGCTTGGAGCCCCAGAGGAAGGGATGGTCATAGACGGATTCACCGGCTACGGAGTAGTGCCCGTAACGCTCCACCTCTGCTCGCAGCGGACGAATCATCTGTGAATGGCAGCCCACACAGCCTTCCTTGATGTACACGTCACGACCTTCCAGCTCAAGGGCGGGATAGGGTTTAATCCCTGCAACCGGCTGGGTCGTCTCTTTCTGGAAAAACAGCGGCACGATCTCAACGAGGCCGCCAAAACTGATGGCGACGACGACCAGTATCACCATCAAGCCAAGGTTTTTTTCTACGATTTCATGTTTATTCATGGCTTTTAACTTCCCCCTGTCACGCCATTTGGGCGGCCAGCCTGGCCTGGTCAGGCTCGGCGGCGCGTATGGTGCGGTAGACGTTGTACAGCATCACTACCATACCGGCGAGGAAGAAAGCTCCACCGATGGCGCGGACAATATAACCGGTCTCACTCTGGATAACGGATTCGATAAAGCTGTAGGTCAGTGTGCCGTCAGCATTGACTGCGCGCCACATCAGGCCCTGGGTGATACCGTTAACCCACATGGCGGCGATGTACAGCACGGTGCCGATAGTGGCCAGCCAGAAATGCGCGTTGACCATGGCAATGCTGTACATGCTGTCACGTCCCCACAGGCGCGGGATCATGTGATACAGGGCACCGATGGATACCATGGCCACCCAGCCCAGTGCGCCGGAGTGTACGTGTCCAATGGTCCAGTCGGTGTAGTGAGAGAGCGCGTTGACGGTCTTGATAGCCATCATCGGGCCTTCGAAGGTGGACATGCCGTAGAACGACAGGGATACCACCAGGAAGCGCAGTACCGGGTCAGTACGCAGCTTGTGCCAGGCGCCTGAGAGTGTCATGACACCGTTGATCATGCCGCCCCAGGAAGGTGCCAGCAGAACCAGTGACATCACCATACCCAGGCTCTGTGCCCAGTCAGGCAGAGCAGTGTAGTGCAGGTGATGCGGGCCGGCCCAGATGTAAATGGCAATCAGTGCCCAGAAGTGAACGATGGACAGGCGGTAGGAGTAAACCGGACGTTCAGCCTGCTTGGGTACGTAGTAGTACATCATGCCCAGGAAGCCGGCTGTCAGGAAGAAGCCGACGGCGTTGTGGCCGTACCACCACTGGATCATGGCATCCATGGCGCCGGAATAGGCAGAATAGGACTTCCATGCGGTCACCGGCACAGACATGCTGTTGACCACATGCAGCAGGGCAACGGTAATGATGAAGGCACCGTAGAACCAGTTGGCAACATAAATGTGCTGGGTCTTACGCTTCATGACAGTGCCAAAGAAGACGTAGGCATAGACCAGCCAGACAACGGTGATCAGAATGTCAATCGGCCACTCCAGTTCGGCATACTCTTTGGAAGAGGTAAGGCCGAGTGGCAGGGTAATCGCTGCCAGCAGGATGACCAGGTTCCAACCCCAGAAGGTAAAGGCCGCCAGACCGTCAGAGATGAGCCGGGCCTGACAGGTTCGCTGCACCACATAGTACGATGTAGCAAACAGTGCGGAACCACCGAACGCGAAGATCACCGCATTGGTATGCAGCGGTCTTAGTCGACCGAAGGTCAGGTAAGGTTCAAAGTTGAGATCAGGAAACACCAGCTGGATTGCGATCAGCAAACCAACAGCCATGCCGACGATGCCCCATACCACCGTCATCACGGCAAACTGGCGAACCACTTTATAGTTGTAGTGTGTGTTCGTTGTTGCGCTACTCATGTATGGATCCACATAACCTTCGCTTAAGTACGTACATATCCCTACTTAAGTATCAGTAAGCCGAAAAGGCAAAACAATGACCTATGTCAATATTGAGTCAATGTCTGCGCAGTTGCTCCTCATACCCCTGCAAGGTGCTTGACGCGTCAAAACCATACCGTCAGCCGTTAGGGCCGGGACCAGTCGAGAGTCTGTTGTATAAGAGCTGGATGCTAATGGGTATCTGGTTTCTACGCTGTCTGTTGTTGGTTTTGTTATCAGACAGGGCCTGCGAATGTGCCGAATCAGTCCACATCTGCAGGCCGATCCGCGAGGCGGTGACAATCATATCAGAAAGCGTGTGAATATGCGCAACCGGTTATCGATAATTCCTTATTTTTGTTGTTGTTTTTTCTTGGGTGAGGGTTGTTTTTCACGTGAATGCCTGTGGCTGTCTGGTATTTGACGATAGCCTCGATCGGTTAAGCTGCCCCATTTGTTTTGGGGGATGTTTTCAGAATGACGCCACACCCTGTTGCGAGAAGGATTTCCATTTCGCTGTTCTTACTGTTTTCCGTAGCTTTGACGGCTTGTTCATTTCTGAATAATGAGAACGAGCAGCCGCATAAAGGTCACGTCTGGCACTTCACGGTATTACATACCAATGACCATCACGGTCATTTCTGGCGAAATGGCAACGGTGAATGGGGCATGGCGGCAAGAAAGACATTAATTGATCGTATCCGTAAAGAAGTGACCGAATCAGGCGGTCATGTGTTGTTATTGTCTGGCGGCGATATCAATACCGGTGTTCCTGAATCCGATCTTCAGGATGCTGTGCCTGATTTCAAGGGCATGAACCTGCTTGGCTATGATGCCATGGCGGTCGGTAACCATGAATTTGATAACCCTATGCCAGTGTTGCGCATGCAGGAGCAGATTGCCCGGTTTCCTTTTCTTGCTGCCAATATTCGTGATGGGGTAACCGGCGAGCGTTTGTTCAAACCCTACACGATTTTTACACTCGAAGGTTTACGGGTAGCTGTTTTAGGTTTAACGACAGACGATACCCAGAAAATCGGCAATCAGGAAAATATCCAGGGTATTGTTTTCACCCGTCCTGAGGATGAGGCCAAAGCTCTGATACCTGTATTGAGAAAACAGGCCGATGTCGTTATCGCTACCACCCATATGGGGCATTATAACAATGGTCAACACGGTTCTAATGTGCCCGGTGATGTTACTTTGGCGAGAAACGTTCGCGGCATTGACGTGATCGTTGGCGGCCATTCCCAGAACCCACTCTTTGAACCGGACCGGCAGAATGGCACCTGGATTTTGCAGGCGCAGGACTGGGGGCGTTATGTGGGACGTGCGGATTTTGAGTACCGCGACGGACAGCTCAAACTGCTGAGTTACCAGTTGATTCCAGTTAACCATACTCAGTCAGTTATGAATGCTCATGGTAAACAGGTTCGGATGCCTGTCGGTGAGGTTATCCCGGAAAATCCTGCAATGCTTGCCTTGCTGGCCCCCTATCAAAAGAAAGGTGAAGCGGAAGTTCTGCAACCGGTTGGCTATACCGATGGACGATTGAAGGGAGAGAGACGTGAGGTTCGCTTTGGTTATACCAACCTTGGTCGTTTAATTGCACTGGCGCAAATGGAGATGGTCGGTGCAGATATGGCTGTTGTGAGTGCTGGTGGCATAAGGGCGAGTATTCAAAAAGGCGAAATTACTTACCGGGATATTCTGAGTGTTCAGCCCTTTGGCAATGGTGTTGCGTATGTCGATCTTTCCGGAAAGGCACTGAAAGAGTATCTGAGCAATGTCGCCGCAAAAACCATTAACAGCGGTGGTTTTGCCCACTTTGCCGGTGTTGAAATGATAATCAGAGGCGGCTCGCTGGTGTCGGTTACTGTAGGTGGCAAACCGCTGAAGTATAACCAGACTTATCGGCTCGCTGTGAACAGCTTTTCTGCCGCAGGTGGTGATAATTACCCGGTGTTAACCTCCAACCCGAGTTATGTTGAGAGTGGGGTTACTGATGCCAGCGCGTTGCGTGAGTATATTCGCAAACATTCTCCCATCCATGTTGCTGGCTACAAACCGGATGGGATTGTGCGACTACCAGAAGGCTAAGAATGAATTTCGATAGTGGGGCAATGGATCTGCCACACATATCGAAATATGTTTTATTTGCTCGTGCCAGCAGCATTAAAAGTGGGTGAGATGTTTTGCCAGCAGTCGGTATAGTTTTCCTGGCGTAATCCGCCATTGATAGCAAAGGCTGTCGGTTTGTAGAGGAAGGATGACTCGAACATAAATGCCAGTGTGTTTTCCTGCTTTTGTGGTGTCAGCTTGGCTTTTGTCGCTTTTTCGACGGCGGCGCCATCTGGCCCATGGGGCGACATGCAGTTGTGCAGGCTGCCGCCACCGGGCAAAAATCCACTGTCTGGTTTGGCATCGTATATCCCTTCGATAAGGCCCATGTACTCGCTCATGATGTTGCGATGAAACCAGGGGGGTCTGAACGTATTCTCTGCGACCATCCAGCGAGGGGGGAAAATCACAAAGTCCACATTAGCCAGCCCCTCATGATCAAGAGGAGAGGTCAGGACCGTGAAAATAGATGGGTCAGGATGGTCGAAGCTTACGGTATTGATGGTGTTGAAGGTCTTCAGGTCGTATTTGTAAGGCGCGTAATTGCCATGCCATGCAACAACATCAAAGGGGGAGTGATCCAGATCGCAGGTAAAGAAATGCCCGCCGAACTTGGTCAATTGTTGTGTTGGTTCATTGCTATCTTCAAACCAGGCAACAGGCGTCTTGAAGTCACGAGGGTTTGCCAGCCCATTAGCGCCGATAGGTCCAAGGTCAGGTAAACGAAAAGGGTTGCCATAATTTTCCAGTAAATAACCGCTGGCTTGGTCTTCCAATAGACTGACACGGAATTTAATACCCCGTTGAATCACCGCAATTTCGGTTGGCTTTATCTGGAGGCGTCCGAACTCAGTGTCGATGGATAGGTCGCCTTGATGGGGAACAATCAGCAGATCACCGTCGACATTACAGAAACAACGCTTTTCCATGCTCTGTGACGCTGAATAAAGATGAATCGCACTGCCCTGCCGCATTGAGGCGTCACCATTGCCTGCCACGGTTCGGATGCCTGCAATGAAATCGCATCTTGGTTCAGCTGGTGGCTGGGGGTTCCAGCGCAGACGCTCTGGTGTCAACCAGATATCACTGAAGGGTCCGGTTTCCCAGATTTCTGAAACCACTGGTTCATACGGCGACTGTTTGACAGAAGGGTGAATTCTGTAAAGCCAGGATCGCTGGTTTTCGTGACGTTTGGCAGTGAAACCCGTACCGCTGAGTTGTTCGGCAATGAGTCCATAAGGCAGTTTTTGGGGGGAGTTTTGGCCAACGGGCAGGGCATTAGGGAGTGTTTCAGTGCTGAAATGGTTGCCAAAACCGGACATGTAGTGAAGTGAATCAGTAGCCTCTTTTTTACTAGCCGGTTGTCGCTTTGTCTTTTTCATCCATCACCCCTTCAGCAGATATCAGCTCAAAGAAAGCAGTGAGCTAATGATTGTCTGTGAGTAGCCAGTAATTTCCCTGTTTATTGAATCTAACATGTGTTTCTGGATGAGCAAATGCAATCCTTAATGCGTTTCTCGGTGTTCGAGGTTGGCTTTATTGATGTTCGTTTGTAGTAGCGACAGGGATGTCGCGGTAGCGATGCAGGGCAGGATGGTCTGTCAGAGCAGGCGGAAAACGGACTTCAATAAAGCTGGCAGACGCCGTTATTGAAAAGAAGAATGATCTAAGGTGTTGGAGAGAAGAAGAGACAGGTAGGAACGATCAGACCGCTAAAATAGCGGTCTGATCGTAAGAGAAGTATTAGAAATTATACTTCAGGGTATAAATCATAGCGTTCTGATAGGCGTCAGGTGTACCCAGCTTGTTCTTGGAGTAACGGTACTGAACACCGGCAGTGATTTTCTCGATCGGGTGCCACCACAGGGCGAGAGCACCGTTCTGGCCAACTTTGCCGGCAGCATCGCCAACATATTTGGTTTCCAGGTATTCGTCATCACGATCGAACGTCATTTCATGCCAGTTGCTGACGCTGAACTTTTCACCGCCCAGGTTGAAGTTATAGCCAGCTACCCAGCCCAGCATGTAACCGTTTCTACCGTTGTACTTGTCGCTCTTAACCCAGGCTGGACCGATGAAAGGCTTGACCCAGAAGCCGGAGTCGTTAGCGAAGCGATAACCCAGACCTACGATGCGGTCCTGTTCACGGCTGCGGTAGCCGTCGTCACGGAAGTCATAGATGTGGCCGTACAGGGTAAAGTTGGTGTCGCCCAGGTAAATGTGCGTGGTGCCCTTGGCGGCAGTACGCAGGTTCTTGGAACCGTCATTTTCCTTGGTGTCGTTGGTCGGGTTCTCTACGTCGAAGAAACCGTAGACTTCACCCCAGTTGAAACCTGCGCCACCTTCAACTTCCAGGAAGAAGAAGTCTTTTTTTGCAGCATTGTCAGCAGTACGGTTCTGGGTGCCCTTGGACCAGTCCAGATAGTTGATGCTGACATTACCGAAACCATACACCATTTCAGCATTGGCGGCTGTGGCTGACATTGCCCCCAGAACTACCGCGGCAGCGGCAACTACGTTCTTGCGAATACCCATTAACTCTCAATCCTAATGTGTTGTTACAAACTCAAACAGCAAATCAAGTCCGCCAGGGCAACGGCTATTTTGTTGCTCTGATTGCCGTGACGTTCATTGGTTTGGCAACTCCGGCCAGTGGGGGCGACATAAACTGTCGTCTTGTCGGCCTGCCATCCTGGCAGGCCGGCTAGTCGTATGATGATCAGGCGATCACGGAATCCAATGTGATTTCGATCATCTCATTGAATGAATTCTGACGGTCATCAGAGGACATCTTTTCACCGGTGGGAATAACATCACTCACGGTGCAGATGGTCAGTGCCTTGGCGCCGAATTCAGCAGCGACGCCATAGAGACCTGCAGCTTCCATATCAACACCCAGTACGCCGTGCTTGGCCATGACCTCGAACATTTCCGGTTCCGGGGTGTAGAACAGATCGGCCGAGAACAGGTTGCCGACACGCACCGGCAGCTCATAGGCGTGAGCGACGTTTACGGCCTTTTCCAGCAGACCGAAATCGGCAATGGCGGCAAAGTCATAACCACGGAAGCGGATGCGGTTGACGTTGGAATCAGTGCATGCGCCTTGTGCGATGACGATGTCGCGCAGTTTGACATCGGTGCTTACAGCGCCACAGCTGCCGACACGGATGATGTTCTTCACACCGTACTCGGTGATCAGTTCCTTGTAATAAATGGAGGCTGAAGGAATGCCCATGCCGGAACCCATGGTGGAGATACGCATACCTTTATAGGTACCGGTGTAACCCAGCATATTGCGTACATTGGTCACTTCTTCTGCATTTTCGAAGAAGTTCTCGGCAATGTATTTTGCACGCAGTGGGTCGCCGGGCATCAGAATCGTTTCAGCAAAAGCCCCGTCAGCTGCATTGATATGTGGCGTAGCCAATTGGTTATCTCCCTGATAGCCCGTCGTCAGTCCGGGCGTTGTTCATTACGTTGATCAGGCCGTTTCGGGCATGATGTCGGGTAAAAAGCTAGTGCCATGATCCATGGCTGGCAGATTGAAGTAAGCTGCCAGTGTCTGGCCGATATCTGCAAACGTTTCACGGACACCCAAAGAGCCGGGTTTTACACTGGGACCGTAAACCAGTACTGGCACATGTTCACGGGTATGGTCGGAACCGTGCCAGGTCGGGTCACAGCCGTGGTCGGCTGTTAGTATCAGGATGTCGTCTTTCTCAAGCAGCGCCAAGAGCTCAGGTAAACGACGATCAAAGTATTCCAGCGCTTCGGCATAACCTGTGACATCACGACGATGGCCGTAATGCATGTCAAAGTCGACGAAGTTGGTCATAACAATGGTGTGGTCACCCGCCAGGCGAACTTCTTCCAGCGTTGCGTCGAACAACGCTTCCAGCCCCGTGGCCTTGATCTTTCTTGTGATGCCCTGATGCGCATAGATATCAGCGATTTTGCCGATACTAACTACCTCGCCACCGTCGGTTGCCAGTTTTTCAAGCACGGTGGGAGAGGGTGGTGTCAGCGAATAATCACGACGGTTACCGGTACGCTCGAAGTCGCTGCTATTGGTGCCAATGAAGGGGCGGGCGATGACCCGGCCGATATTGTAGCCTTCCAACAGTTCGCGAGAAACTTCACACAATTTCAGCAGGCGATCCAGGCCGAAGGATTCTTCGTGACAGGCGATCTGCAGGACGCTGTCTGCTGAGGTATAGAGAATCGGCTTACCGGTGCGCATGTGCTCTTCACCCAGACGGGCGATGATTTCAGTGCCTGAAGCGTGGCAGTCGCCCAGAATACCCGGCAGATCCATGGCTGCAGTGATTTTTTCCAGCAGTTCGGGTGGGAAGGTGTTTTCTTTTTCGGTGAAGTAGCCCCAGTCAAACAGTACCGGAACGCCTGCCATTTCCCAGTGACCGCTAGGCGTATCTTTGCCGCTGGAGATTTCACAGGCCGGTGCATAGGCGCCGGTGATGGTCACATCCGTGGCCATACCTTCAGGGAAACGACCGGTACAGGCTTTGGCGGCATGCAGCAGGCCAAGGCTGGCCAGATTCGGCAGGTGAAGAGGACCCTGTCGACCATTTTCAGCCTTGCCGGCAGCGCAGAGTTCGGCAATATGGCCGAGGGTATCGGAACCAGTATCACCAAATTTGTCCGCATCCGGTGCGGCACCGATCCCGAAAGAATCCAGTACCAGCACAATGGCTCGTTTCTTTGCTGTCATATTCAGGCTCCGTTTACGTCCTGTCTGCTGCATGGTTTACCCGGAATGATCATTCTGCGCAATCCTCCGGGGTAATGCGGCGATACACTTCAGGCATTGACTCAGGGGCTTTGTCGCTAATGCTCACTGAGGCTTTCACCATGTCAGCTGCCTGTTGCCAGGACTGCTCGTCTCTGGCGTGAATCATGGCCAATGGGGTCTCTTTATTAATGACCTGACCCAGTGTGCAGATATCGCTCAGGCCGACGCTGTAATCAATGGCGTCAGCGGCTGTTTTACGGCCACCTCCCAGTTGTACCACAGCCAGCCCCATGCCGCGGGTATCCATGCTGTTAGCGTAGCCTTCGGTTTGCGCAAATACTGGTTTAATTATGCTGGCTTTTGGCAGGTATTTGTCGTGATTCTCGACAAAATCTGCAGGGCCGCCCAGGCCTGCCACCATGCGATTAAAGATATCAGCTGCTTTACCGTCATCCAGAACGACTTGTAGTTTGTCCCGGGCTTCGGAGTGATCAGTAGCCAGCCCCCCGGAAACCAGCAATTCCGCAGATTGCGCCATGGTGATTTCGTGCAGCCGCGGGTTACGGTAGGCACCTGTCAGGTACTGAACGGCTTCGCGGACTTCGACGGCATTACCTGCGGTCGACGCCAGACACTGGTTCATGTCTGTCAGCAGTGCGGTTGTTTTTACGCCTGCGCCATTGGCGACGCTGACAATGCTTTTTGCTAGCCCTTCAGAAAGCTCATAGGTTGGCATAAAGGCGCCACTGCCGACTTTGACATCCATGACCAGCGCGTTGAGTCCTTCGGCCAGTTTCTTTGCGAGAATAGATGCAGTGATCAGGTCAATGGATTCAACGGTGGCGGTGATATCGCGAATCGAGTAGAAACGTTTGTCGGCAGGGGCCAGTTCACCGGTCTGGCCAATAATGGCGACACCGGTTTCCCTTACGACTTTCCGGAACAGTTCTTCTGAGGCAGATGTCGTATAGCCAGGAATGCTGTCAAATTTGTCGAGGGTTCCACCGGTATGACCCAGTCCTCGGCCTGAAATCATGGGTACGTAACCGCCACAGGCTGCAACCATAGGGCCCAGCATCAGGCTGACAACATCACCGACGCCGCCGGTGGAATGTTTGTCCAGAATGGGACCATTGAGGTTTTCACCAGACCAGTCCAGTACTTCGCCAGAGTCACGCATGGCGCAGGTCAGTGCTATTCGCTCAGGCATGGATAAGCCTCGGAAGAAAATGGCCATCGCCAGTGCGGCAATCTGACCTTCCGTGACGCTGTCGTCGGTAATCCCGTTAACGAAACTTCGTATTTCGTTATCCGACAGTGTTTTTCCTTCACGCTTGTTGCGAATGACTTCCTGCGGTAGAAACATGGCATGATCTCCTGTGCCAGACTGGCGGTTATGCTCAGTAGCTCTGCTTGTCGATATTGCCTTCACGCAGACCGAGGGCAATCAGCAGGTTGCCCAGCAGGCTGCTGGCGCCAAAGCGGTAGTTATCCGGGGTGATCCAGTCGGCGCCCATGATCTCTTCCGCCAGCTGCAGGTGTTCTGCGGCTTCTTCCGCGGTACGGATGCCGCCGGCGGGCTTGAAGGCTACGTCACGGCCGCTGTCGCGTATCGCTTCCAGCATGATGCGGGCGGATTCGAGTGTGGCATTAACCGGAACCTTGCCGGTTGAGGTCTTGATGAAATCTGCACCCGCTTCAATGGCGATCTCGCTGGCGCGACGAATCAGTGCGGGATCTTTCAGTTCACCGGACTCGATAATGACTTTCAGCTTAACGGTGTCACCACAGACGGCCTTGCACTGCTTCACCAGTTCAAAACCAACGTCTGCGTTGCCAGCAATCAGTGCGCGGTAAGGAAAGACGACATCGACTTCATCCGCACCATAGGCGATAGCGGCACGTGTTTCTGCAACAGCAATGCTGATATCGTCGCCACCTGCCGGAAAGTTGGTCACGGTCGCCACTTTCATGTGGTCCAGACCCAGTTCACGCAGGGTTTTCTTGGCGATGGGGACAAAACGGGGGTAAACACAGACCGCTGCAGGGGTGCCTGCGTCGGTTTTTGCTGAACGACAGAGGTCAATCACCTTCTGGTCAGTGTCATCGTCGTTCAGGGTGGTCAGGTCCATCAGAGTCAGCGCAAGTTGGCTGTACTTGGAAGTATCGGTCATCGGTCAGTTTCCTGATAAAGGTCAGGCCCCGCAGAGAACTGTCTGCGGGGCATTCCAATTATAGTGCGAGGAACAGGCCGGCAAGAGCGGCGCTCATCAGGTTAGACAGGCTACCGGCAGCGACAGCCTTCAGACCCATGCGGGCAATGTCCTTGCGACGCTCAGGTGCCATAACACCCAGGCCGCCCAGCAGAATTGCGATAGACGACAGGTTAGCGAAACCACACAGCGCAAAGGTCACGATGGCCTGGGAGTGCGGTGTCAGGCTGTCCTTGATGGCAACGAAATCGACATAAGCGACGAATTCATTCAGTACCAGCTTCTGACCGATCAGACTACCAACTTGCAGTGCTTCAGTAGAAGGAATACCCAGTACCCAGGCGATCGGGGCGAACACATAGCCCAGAATCTGCTGCAGAGACAGAGCTTCAAGACCAAAAATGCCGCCGATGCCACCGATCAGACCATTCAGCAGGGCGATCAGTGAGATAAAGGCCAGTAGCATGGCGCCTACGTTAGCAGCCAGTTTCATACCGCTGGCAGCACCGCTGGCGGCAGCGTCAATCACGTTGGCAGGCTTGCTCTCTTCATCTTCGTCAAGGTGCGCGTCTTGATTGACCTTATCGAACTCGGTTTCCGGCTTGATGATCTTTGCCATCAGCAGACCGCCGGGTGCAGCCATGAAACTGGCGGCGATCAGGTACTTGAGTTCAACACCCATGCTGGCATAACCGACCATTACCGCACCGGCAACCGAAGCCAGACCGCCAACCATAACGGCAAACAGCTCAGACTGGGTCATTTTGGCAATATAAGGACGAACCAGCAGAGGTGCTTCTGTCTGACCAACAAAGATGTTGGCTGTCGCGGAAAGAGACTCTGTACGGCTGGTGCCCAGTACTTTCTGCAGTAGGCCACCGATGACCTTGATGATCAGCTGCATAATACCGAGGTAGTACAGAACAGCCATCAGGGAGGAGAAGAAGATGATGATGGTCAGAACGTTGATGACGAAGATAAACCCGAGCTTGAACTTGGCCAGATCGCCAAAGAGGAAGCCAATACCTTCATTACCGAAGTTGATGACATGCTGAACACCTTCAGCTGCGCTGGCAAGCGCGGTCTGGCCAATGGGAATATAAAGAACAAAGGCGCCAAGAATGGCTTGAATAATGAAAGCACCGCAGACAGTGCGAAGGCGAATGGCCTTGCGGTTATCCGACAGCAGAAAAGCGATTCCCAGCAGACATGCAATGCCCAGCATGCTGAATAGAATTTGCACGGTTTGTCCCCCTGACCAACATGGCCGGTTTAATCACAGTAAATGGTTGCGCCGATCTGGGAGGAAATGAGAAAGCTCTTCCCCCACAAACAGCCGGTCATATCGCCAGCACATCAGCCTGTCGATGAATGCCACTCCGAGAAGCCCAATGACGTTTTGTCTCAGGCAAGGCTTGTCATTTATTGCGGTTTTTTGTTGGGGTTGTGTTGCAATTGCGGCGAATGGTAAGGGGGGGATTTTGTTGAGTAAATAAATAAAAATCGCAAGACAATTCAAAAAAATTGAAGACTGTTGATCGTTAGTGATCAGAATTCAACAAATGTTGAATTTACGTCTGTCGTGGTGGTCGCGAATTGCTCAAATGTGATCAGAAGTGAACAGTCGGCGTTGGAAGGGTATCTCGCTTGATGCTGCTTGATTGGGAGTGTTGGTCGTGGATCAACACCCCCATGGTATTAGCTATATTATTCTGTTCTTGCCAGAGTGCGCCCTGCTTTCTGCGTTGTTGCCAGCTCCCTGATAGAATCGCCATTTACAGTAAGACGCTTGGCCTGGCCTTCGGCGATGACTCTGATGGTGGTCGGGCGGTCGTCTGGTATTTTGACGCCAAGAGTGATGCCATTAAGTGTCAGTTGCTGGTCTGCCATTCGAATAACATGATTATCCATGCGGATACTGCCTTCCAGGCCGGTAAAGCCGCATTCACCATCCAGCCTGTTACCTTCTGTGCGAGTTGAGCGGGAAAATGTTTGTCCTCTGTCGGACGATACGGAGCAGAATCCGGAAGATGAGTGTGAGCCGCTGAAGGTGGTGTCGCAGCCAGTGATCAGGAGTGTTAGGGTCGTGGTGAGTAATGTTATTTTTTTCATGAATTCAGGCCTGTCTGTTCTGCTGTACATGTGCCGGTGACGATAGGGTTCACGGGTGTGGTACATGGACAGTCGTCATATATTTGTTTTTGTGATAACGGACGCCTGCGATATGTGCTTTTTACAGCTGTCGCACGAACAGGTGCAATTATAACTCTATTAAAGAGTAAATAGATATGTTGTCTGGGTCTTAGCGGCGCCTTCTGCGGGTGGGTGGTATGGCTACACTTTAATTAAGCGCATGCTATCCAGGGAGCAGTTTATGAAGGATACGCAGAAACAGCGTCTTATGGACGGAATTGAAGCTTTATATCCAGCCGATGCAGATTGTCCTCGTACTGCTTTTATTGGACAGATCATGCTGCATAATGCCCTTGAAAATACAGTCTATAACTGGCGAGATTTACCTGCGCCGGTTCTGGCTCGCTATCTTGCCATCTGTGAGGATTATGAGCTTCAGCTCAGTAGGAATCCTGAAGAGGCGGAAAGTTTCCTGCCTGATTATCTCAATAGAAACGGCAATCTTTAAATGCTATTCGATGGGTGAATACGTCATGCCTTTCTGGTCAAGACTGTAGCCCATCCATTTATATAGACTGTCGTTGAAAATTGTTGCAGCTTCGCCGCTTGTGATCAAAGCCTGAATCGTGCTTGAGATCTCTTCAATCGGGATATCGCAGTCCAGCGCGTTAGAAACGCCGGCATATAAATTAAATGTGGCGATATCTATGGGCGTTTTTTCAAATTTACCTTCCAGGTCCAATAGTGAGACGAATAGATCGCCTTGGATGTCTGGGTAGATGGCGTAGTCTACGCGTCCAACCTCAAGCATTTTGAGTCCCTGACGGGGGCGGGTTGTACGCATAACGTGCAGGTTGTTATTGGCAAACTGATTAAAGTCATCACCAAATGTCAGCCCTCTGGGGGCTACCCCTCGTAGCATCGTCAGGTCGTCCCAGGTTTGAGGATGGTTTTCCTTGTCGCGTCTGACTACGACGGCATAGGTCTGCTGGTAAATGGCGGGTTCTATAAATGTTGTATGTTCCGCCAGTTCGCTGTTTCGCGTCATGGCTGGAATGACATGAATTAAACCTTTTTTAAAATGGCTGAGTACTCGGTTGTAGCCACCCAGATGATCGGTTGTCACATCGATGTTATGTCTTTTGAACGCTTTTTCTAGCAGCTCCTTGGCCGCACCGTGTATTTCCAGGTAATCACTCCATACCACCGGTGGAAAGTCCGGAGGGCCAGACATTGTCACGCTATGGCACATTCGTGCACCGGCTTTAGAAGAAGCAAAAATCAGTGCCGTTATAAGTAAGGCGGTTCGGATAATCACAGGGCGCATGGTGGGTGGTTTTGTTATTGTGCTTATTTCAAGGAGCCAGATGTTTAACATGATTGTTTTGTTCTGGCAATTTTGTGAGCGTATTGCAGGCATCATGTTGTTCGTTGTCAAAAAGAAAAATGGCTTAAAGCTCGAGTATTCTGGGCAGGGGCTGGCTGCAAGGCTGGATGTTCTTGGCTATTGGTGCAGTTATCGCAATGCTGAGGCTTTTTATCGGCGATGCGTTGATGGTCGAGTGGTGAAAGGGCGAGAAGCACCTGTCGTTTTATCGTCGCAGCAGGCGGATAAGATAACGCTGGAAGTGTTGTCTCGACTGGATCGAATCGTGGCGCTTTTTGGTACCGACGCAGGTGTTGAAAAGGCTATTGATCAACAGGCTTTAGAGTTGCTTTTCATTGCATCCCGGCGGAAGCTGGAGGACTACTGTCAGAGAGCCTCGTTGGCAGAATCAGTCTATCAGGAACCTGTTCCCATTCTTCCGCCTGATCGTTATGGCGATGTCGTTATACAGCCTGCAATAGGTTGTCCTAATGGGCGGTGCTCGTTTTGTGCTTTTTATCAAGGTAAACGCTTCCGCGTGTTTAGCGATCAGGTGTTGAAGCAGCATGTTAATCAAGTGGAGGCGTTATTGGGTCCAGGGTGGGGTGGGCGTGATGGTGTATTTTTAGGCTCAGCCAATGCACTGGCGCTTTCAACCCGTCGTTTGTTGCCAGTATTGCAGCTGATCCGTGATGAGGTTGGTGTAATTCGGCGTGGTGTTTCTGCTTTTGGTGATGCGGATTTTGCGCCTGCGCGTCAATCTGGTGATTGGACTTCGCTCGCACGGCATGGTTTGCGCCAGGTGGTCATTGGTTTGGAAACCGGTGATGGTGTATTGCGTGCGCAGCTCGGCAAGTCACGCGATTTGCTACCGACTCGACGAATGATAGAAGAGCTCAAAACTGCAGGTATTCGGGTCGGGGTAACGATTCTTGCTGGTGTTGGTCGGCATTCGCATGTTGAAAAAACACTGTCGTATGTAAAGCACTTGCTGTTAGATGCAAAGGATATTGTTTATTTGTCTCCTCTCGAAGGAGAAGGTGTTCATGCCGGTACCCTAGTCTCTGATCAGTACGATGAATTATTGTTAGGGCTTCGATCTATTAC
>OZ220224.1:2302500-2850000 GCA_964291485.2 uncultured Kistimonas sp.
CCCTTAAGCACTTTCAGGTTTAGCAGAACATGCTGGGAAGCATGGCCATAGTGGGTGATAGCCCCGTATGCGAAAGGCCTGATAGTGTGAAAACGAGTAGGACGGGACACGTGTTATCCTGTCTGAACATGGGGGGACCATCCTCCAAGGCTAAATACTCCTGACTGACCGATAGTGAACCAGTACCGTGAGGGAAAGGCGAAAAGAACCCCGTTGAGGGGAGTGAAATAGACCCTGAAACCGTGTACGTACAAGCAGTGGGAGCCGTTTTCGGACGGTGACTGCGTACCTTTTGTATAATGGGTCAGCGACTTACTTTCAGTGGCAAGCTTAACCGCATAGGGGAGGCGTAGGGAAACCGAGTCTTAATAGGGCGTCATAGTCGCTGGGAGTAGACCCGAAACCGGGCGATCTATCCATGGGCAGGTTGAAGGTTGAGTAACATCAACTGGAGGACCGAACCGACTACCGTTGAAAAGTTAGCGGATGACCTGTGGATCGGAGTGAAAGGCTAATCAAGCCCGGAGATAGCTGGTTCTCCTCGAAAGCTATTTAGGTAGCGCCTCGTATCTCACCCACGGGGGTAGAGCACTGTGTCGGCTAGGGGCCCATCCCGGGTTACCAAACCGATGCAAACTCCGAATACCGTGGAGTGCAATTACGGGAGACAGACGGCGGGTGCTAACGTCCGTCGTCAAGAGGGCAACAACCCAGACCGCCAGCTAAGGTCCCAAAGTATGGTTAAGTGGGAAACGATGTGGAAAGGCCCAGACAGCCAGGAGGTTGGCTTAGAAGCAGCCACCCTTTAAAGAAAGCGTAATAGCTCACTGGTCGAGTCGGTCTGCGCGGAAGATGTAACGGGGCTCAAACCATACACCGAAGCTGCGGATTCAGTACAGTTTACTGTGCTGGGTGGTAGAGGAGCGTTCTGTAAGCCGATGAAGGTCAAGCTGGAAGGCAGGCTGGAGGTATCAGAAGTGCGAATGCTGACATGAGTAACGATAAAGGGGGTGAGAAGCCCCCTCGCCGGAAGACCAAGGGTTCCTGCGCAACGCTAATCGGCGCAGGGTGAGTCGGCCCCTAAGGTGAGGTCGAAAGACGTAATCGATGGGAAACGGGTTAATATTCCCGTACCGGTTGTAACTGCGATGGAGTGACGGAGAAGGGTAGGCCGGCCTGGCGATGGTTGTCCAGGTTTAAGGCAGTAGGCAGTGGGACCAGGCAAATCCGGTTTCATAATGCTGAGAGCTGATGACGAGGTCACTAAGGTGACTGAAGTGGTTGATCCCATGCTTCCAGGAAAACCTTCTAAGCGTCAGGTTACAAACGACCGTACCCCAAACCGACACAGGTGGTCAGGTAGAGAATACCAAGGCGCTTGAGAGAACTCGGGTGAAGGAACTAGGCAAAATGGCACCGTAACTTCGGGAGAAGGTGCGCCGCTGATGGTGATGGGACTTGCTCCTTAAGCTGTCGGCGGTCGAAGATACCAGGTGGCTGCGACTGTTTATTAAAAACACAGCACTGTGCTAACACGAAAGTGGACGTATACGGTGTGACGCCTGCCCGGTGCCGGAAGGTTAATTGATGGGGTTAGCTTAGGCGAAGCTCTTGATCGAAGCCCCGGTAAACGGCGGCCGTAACTATAACGGTCCTAAGGTAGCGAAATTCCTTGTCGGGTAAGTTCCGACCTGCACGAATGGCGTAACGATGGCCACGCTGTCTCCACCCGAGACTCAGTGAAATTGAAATCGCTGTTAAGATGCAGTGTATCCGCGGCTAGACGGAAAGACCCCGTGAACCTTTACTACAGCTTCACAGTGGACCTTGATATGACTTGTGTAGGATAGCTGGGAGGCTATGAAACCCGGACGCCAGTCTGGGTGGAGCCAATCTTGAAATACCAGCCTGGTCATGTTGGGGTTCTAACCTGGCGCCATTACCTGGCGTGGGGACATTGTGTGGTGGGTAGTTTGACTGGGGCGGTCTCCTCCCAAAGAGTAACGGAGGAGCACGAAGGTGCGCTAAGTACGGTCGGACATCGTACGGTTAGTGTAAAGGCACAAGCGCGCTTGACTGCGAGAGGTACATCTCGAGCAGGTACGAAAGTAGGTCTTAGTGATCCGGTGGTTCTGTATGGAAGGGCCATCGCTCAACGGATAAAAGGTACTCCGGGGATAACAGGCTGATACCGCCCAAGAGTTCACATCGACGGCGGTGTTTGGCACCTCGATGTCGGCTCATCACATCCTGGGGCTGAAGCCGGTCCCAAGGGTATGGCTGTTCGCCATTTAAAGTGGTACGCGAGCTGGGTTTAGAACGTCGTGAGACAGTTCGGTCCCTATCTGCCGTGGACGTTGGAAGTTTGAGAAGAGCTGCTCCTAGTACGAGAGGACCGGAGTGGACGAACCACTGGTGTTCGGGTTGTTTCGCCAGAAGCATTGCCCGGTAGCTACGTTCGGACGGGATAACCGCTGAAAGCATCTAAGCGGGAAGCCCCCTTCAAGATGAGACTTCCCTGATCCTTCGAGGATCCTGAAGAGCCGTCCAAGACCAGGACGTTGATAGGCTGGGTGTGTAAGCGTTGTGAGGCGTTGAGCTAACCAGTACTAATGACTCGTGCGGCTTGACCATATAACGCCAAAGCGATTTGAACGCCAACGACGCAGATCGTTGAGAGTGTGTAGCACAGTAAATCAGAATTCAGTCAAAAAATGCTCCACGGCAACTGCTCCTGCATTGCTCTAGCTTCTGCATCCATGCAGTCGTGCATTTTTGACATTCCCGCCATCCCTGGTGGTCAGATTCCGGAGAGTGTGAGAAATCACAGTCTCAACCAGTTTTGTCTGGCGACCATAGAGTATTGGCCCCACCTGATCCCATACCGAACTCAGCAGTGAAACGATACATCGCCGATGGTAGTGTGGGGTCTCCCCATGTGAGAGTAGGTCATCGCCAGGCTTTAATTGAGAAAACCCTGATCAGGCAACTGGTCAGGGTTTTTGCTTTTAGGCCGAAAAACTTTTTGACTCACCCCCCCAGATTTTGCTGTAGATTAAGATGCATGTATTTACCTTTGTTATTACTGCAGTCTGTGAGTTTGAGTTTTTTGGGAATGTTATTTAACGTCATTGCCTATAGTTCCATCATGTGGTGCAGATGTTTGTGTCAAATTAGTGGCAGCTTAATTTTTTGTTTTCTTTGAAAAGAAGGCTTTTGAAGGCTTCTTTATAATAGGGGAGTGATAATGATCAATAATCTATTTATTGGTCATGTTTTTCATGTATAAAAAACGCCATTTGTACAGGATTTTCAGGGTGTCAAAATGATTCTGTCGCTTCTCAAAAAGCTTGTTTTTCTCTCAATTATTATTTCGATTGCATGGTTTGGGTTTAAGTATTATTCCGAAAAAAGAATTAAGGAGGGGCTTGAGCAGGCTGCTTATATGGCCTCTTCTGAAGCACGGATTCGATTTGACGAGGTAACGGTTGATATTTCTGGATCGATTTCTGTTTCCGAACTCGAAATTGCACCAAGAAGTTACATGGAAGATAAATTCTATGCCAAAAAGGCGTCTGTAGTCTTTCCAAACACGCTTGAAATGATGAAGTTAATGTACGACATCAGGATGGATAATGACTGGGAAATGCCAGCATCATTAACGCTCCGTTTTGATGGAATTAATGACCCTTTGATCAGTGAATATGGTCTGTATGCCCAGTCTGTGAAGAAAATGAATGCTATGATCAGGCAGCGGCTTGATGGAGTAGTTGAACCTGTTTGTGGTGAACACTATGTGTTAGGGCCTGTCGCAATCAAAGAGATGGGCTATGATGCAATGTTTTCAAGCATGTTCGTGGCGTATGAATTTAATCGTTTAGATCAAAAGCTCAGTTTAAGAATTGGTGGCGGGGTTCCTGATGCTTACACTGTGACCGCAAAAATTAACCTTGAGAATCAGCGTTCTTTGCGTATACAGGATCTTATGTCTATGCCTTCTGTTGATAGTGTTGAGCTGGTTTATCAAGATGAAGGGTTGACAAAGAAAACCAATCGTTTTTGCGCAAAGAAAGAAGGCATAACAGCTGAACAATATATTGAACGTTTTGCTGCATTACCTGATGATTACTATGCCTTATCGCTGGGAGTCGTTCCTAACAAAGCAATGAAGACGGCTTACCTCGACTTCATGAAAAATCCTGACAATATCACTATTACCTCATATCCTCCGCCGGATTTTAACCCGATGATACTTGGTATGTATGAAGCTCAGTATTTAGTAGAAGTTTTAGGGCTGACCCTGAGTATAAATAATAAAACGGTTACACCTTTTGAACTCAATGTTCCAAAGAGAAGTTATCCTCCTATGCAACAGGCGGATGTGAAGAAAAAAGAGCTGAAAGCTGAACAATCTGAAAGGATGGCTGTTAGTGAACCGGAAAAAGTAATAGAACCTCCAGCAGCAAAAAATGAACAGCCTGAATCTCAAATACGAAAGAAAATAGGCTCTAGTCGCGTTATACCGCTTGAAAATCTTTCTGAGCACATTGGGCGTTATATAAAGGTTTCTGTAGAGCGATCCAAACATTTTATAGGGCGCTTGGTATCTGTGGAGCCAGATACTGTGTCGTTACAGTTGAGACATGGTGGGGGAACATTCACTATGCCAATTGAGAAACATAGGATTGAATCAGTAGAACGAGTGCGTTGATGATTGATGAGTAACGCTTTTCGTTTTCAGAGGTGCCGAAATTGTCTTCTAAGATTCCATCAGGACATTCTACTGGTTATTTTCAGGTCAATAATAATCAAAAAGAACCAACAGAGAATCGTGAGATAAACAAATCTTACATTCTTTCTGAGGATCATGATGAGTGGGTGAGAAAGCGCCCGTTGCAGTGTATTATGATCTCGCCATTTTCTTTACCACAAGATCATTTATCATTACAAAAACAAAATCAGTCTGATGATTCTCTTCCCGAGGGAAAGAAAAAAAACAATGAGTCTCTTGTATTATCTGAATACTGGGATAACAGGGCGCCGCTATGTATTTTGGGGGCTGATGCCAGTAATCTAAGAGAGTCATTTTTAGAGAGAATGTCAGAATCACTGATTATTCTTCCCCCGGCTCTTGAGCAAAGACTAAAAGTCCTTCCAGGCCGTCACCCATTAATGGACCAGAATTACTGGACAGAAGCTATCGAGCATTGGTTATCACTCGATGGTGACCGACGGAAAGATACTATTGAGTTATCTTTGCAGCTGACCACGATTCGGAGTTCAGATCCCAGGAAAAAGCTGCATGGCCAATCAGGTGTTATCGCAGCGTCTGATATTCCAGCTTTCAGCGTGATCGCACCGTATGCCGGCCTTTATTGTGCGGGTAATGATGTTGCTGAAGAAAAAGCTCGCTATGGCGCCAATGTTGGCCGCTATGCCGTCGATTGTTCCCTCGAGGGTGTACAGATCGATTTGTGCGGCTATGGACATGGCAATATCACCATCTGTATCAATGCTAACACCACGTACTCTGAGCATGATCCTGTGCTTCGTGATAACGCCTGCTTTGTGCTGGCGACTTACCACGGATGGCCGTATGTCTTTGTTGTCAGTATCGAGCCTATCAAGGAGGGGGGCGAAGTGTTAGTCGATTATGGTCGTTACTACTGGAAGGGTTATTGACCCGATTGCCTGCCGGTTTCATATAAATAAATAGCCTATAAATTAATACGTATATATCTCTATGTCATCAATAGCGTGTACTGCTGTACTGTTACAGCGTTACATGGTGAATGATGGATAGTTGGTACTTCCGTGTTTATTGATCTGATTCAAAACGCGACAAACCGAGAAGCGATTGAGTGCTTGTTCAAGCTGATGCTGACCAGGGATGAGCACAATGCCATCAATGGCAGGGTCGCCATTGCAAAGGCCCTGATCGATGGTGACGAGAGTCAGCGGGAAATCGCGACGCGCTTGGGAGTGAGTGTCGCCACCGTCACGCGAGGTTCCAACAATCTCAAATCCATGAGCGATGACGAACGTGACTTTCTAATACAGGCTATACAGGCAGTACATAATGAATGATGTTGCAGTTTCTGCGGGAGATATCGGGAGTACGCCCCGATCCAGCCTGAGTAAAGTCCTTGGGGGAGCCTTGATTGTTGCCGGCACAGGCATTGGTGCCGGTATGTTTTCATTGCCGGTTGTCAGCAGTGGTATGTGGTTCAGTGTATCGATTGCTGTCCTCGTGCTGGCCTGGTTTTGTTGTTACAGCTCTGCTCTGTACCTTCTTGAAGTGAATCTTCATTATAAGGACGGTGCCAGCTTTGATACGCTAGCCGGAAAGACCATTGGTAATACCGGTCGACTGATCAATGGTGCCTCTGTTGCCTTCGTCTGTTATATCCTGACCTACGCCTACATTTCCGGTGGCAGCTCCATTATTTCGCATTCCATGGAGTCACTGGCGGGCATTGCGGTGGAGTCACACCTGGCAAGCCTGATATTTGCTGTTGGCCTGTCGATTTTTGTCATTATTGGTCCCAAAGCTGTAGATCGTATTACGACCGTGATGGTTGCCGGTATGGTGATCACATTCCTTAGCTTCACAGGTGGCCTTGTTGGCAGCGCGCAGCAGGAAACACTCTTTCCGGCGTTACCAGTGAGTGAGAGTCTGCCTTTCGTTTTGATGGCGCTTCCGTTCATGATGGTCAGCTTTGGATTCCATAACTGTGTCCCCAGTCTCGTGAAGTATATGGGTGGCAAGGAATCCCGTCCTTTGCGCAATGCGCTTCTTGTGGGTTCCCTGCTGGCGCTGGTTATCTATATTCTGTGGCAGGTGAGCATAATGGGTAACCTGTCCCGTGAAGCGTTCGGAGGCGTTTTGGCCAGTGGCGGTAACATCGGTGCCTTGATTCGTGCGCTGGAAGATTCTGGCATCAGTGTCCATCTGTCTGGTGCTTTGCAGGTGTTCTCACAGCTGGCCGTTGCGACCTCTTTTGTCGGTGTGTCACTGGGACTGTTCGATTATCTGGCAGACCTGTTCGGGTTTTCTGATGATATGCCCGGTCGTCTGAAGACTGCAGCTCTGACGTTCATTCCTCCCACTTTGCTTGGCGTGTTTATTCCTGACGGTTTCATTACCGCGATCGGTTTTGCCGGCCTGGGTGCAACGTTCTTCTGTGTGATTGGTCCGGTGCTGATGGTTCGCCAGACCCGTCGTCAAGGATTGTCTGGTTCTTCTTTCCGTGTTTCAGGAGGGAATGCCCGTCTTTGGCTGGTACTGACTTTCGGTATCGCAGTGATGCTGCTGGAAGTACTGAATATGCTGAAACTGCTGCCTGTTTTCACCGGTTAATCAAACCTTTCTGACAGTGGTAGTTAACTATAGGGTTAACTGCCACTCGACAATCTTTCCCACTTCCTCCTGCTAGACTGATGCGAATCTAACGTGCTGTCACCCAGCGTCTGGCTGTGTGACATGACCTAATTTTCCCATATCTACAGGAAAAAATTCTCATGGCTGGCAATACACAAGCCGGCACAGTCCTGACCCGAGAAGAGCGGATGGAAGGCGCGCTGCTGGGGCTGTTTGTCGGTGATGCCCTTGGTCTCGGTTATCACTGGTACTATGACCTTAACCTGCTGGAACATGATGTTGGCTCATGGGTGACGGACTATCTGGATCCGGTGGTAAAGAGTGAGCATGGTTGTCGCCATATCAGTCAGTACCGTTTGGATCAGGGGCTAAGAGCGGGTAATTACTCTCAAACAGGGCAGATATTATTCCTGTTGCTTGAATCGGTTGTTGAGCAACAATGTCTTGATATATCAGCATTTGGTTGTCGGTTGGATGAACTCATGAGCGAACTCAATGGTGAGTCGTTGTCTGGTCGATACAGTGAAGGCATCGTCAGAGACATATGGCAAAAACGTCAGCAGGGGATTGCCTGGAATGCGCCTGATCTGCCAACCGATGCGGATACCTCTCTGGGTGCGCAGCTTTGTGTGATTTTGGCTGTGCTATGTGATGATCCATGTTCATTGGCTGAAGCGGCTGATCAATTACTGCAGGTATTTTATCGAGATCGCTACCTTCGTGCCTGTCAGCTGGTGTATGCGCTTACCGTTCAGGCTTTGATTCAAGGGACCACGATGGTGGAACTGAATGAAACCATGACCAGCATGTCGGGAAATCACGAGGTTATGAATCGGGTTGGGTCCTATGGCTTATTACAGCAGCCGGGTTTAGGTCAGATCGCTGAACGACCGGAAATGGTCAGTGTAGAACCCGCGAAATATATTAGTCTCGTATTTGGTCTGGATTGCCAGGTGGCCCATCTTTTACCCGCAGCTTACTACCTCCTGTATCGTTATCCCGACAGTTTCGAAATGGCCATACTGTCCGCCAGTAACGGTGGGGGAGAGAATGTTGCCAGAGCCGCTCTGACTGGTGCGTTGACAGGTGCTTTCCATGGTGTGAGTGCTATCCCCGAGCGTTTTTTGTATAAACTGGAAAATGGTGCTGATATTCGTTCGTATGCACAGGCGCTTGCCCAGTTGTCAGCGACGGGGGTGTGAGGTAATCGTTAGCGCTTCGGGAATCAGGTAATGACCACCGTAGATTCCTCACGGAAAAGACTTACAATAGAGAATGTTACGTTAGCCTCAGATTTTCAGGTCAAGAGTGAAACAGCAGAAAAAACAGGACACTGAGAGCAGGCAGCCCGGGCCGTTTGCTCTGAGACTCAGGGAAGGGTTCATGCTGACCCTGTTGGTTGCCGCCGCGTATCTTTGCATGGCGCTGGTGACATATGATGTCGGCGATCCCGGCTGGACACATATAGGCCATTCGCAAATGGTCGTGAACAGTGCAGGCAGGGCGGGCGCCTGGTTTGCGGATGTACTGTTTTCCCTGTTTGGTCATCTGGCATTCCTTTTTCCGTTGCTGTTAGCCTGGAAAGCGTGGACGGTATTTCGTGATCGTTACGAAATACGTGTCTGGAGTTGGCCGCTCTTTATCCTTCGTTTTGCCGGACTATTGTTAGTACTGACCAGTGCCTGTGCGCTGGCCGCCTTACACTATCAGCAGGCGGGTGCCGGATTGCCCGCGTCCAGTGGTGGTATTCTGGGCAAGCTGGTGCTTGATGTTGCATTACCTGCGCTGAATCGCTTTGGCACTTCCCTGATTTTTCTCTCCCTGTTCCTGTTTGGTCTGACGTTGTTAACGGATTTGTCCTGGTTCCGTCTCATGGACCTGGTCGGTAAGTGGACGCTTGATGGCATTTCACTGTTTCAGAATGGTTTCAAAGCCCTGACGGTTAAATTGGAAGCCCGCAAGGAAAAGCGGACGGTTGAAAAAATACGGCAGGAACGTGAATCCGTCATCCAGAAAGAAAAGGCGAAACAAGCTGAGCGCATGCCCCCGGCAATTGCGCCTCCACCGAAGAAACCGGAACCCAGTACGCGGGCTGTAAAGGAAAAACAGCAGGTATTGTTTGAGGATACGGCCGTTGAAGGCAGCATGCCTGCGGTCAGCCTGCTGGATGCGCCGGATCATTCCCGTAAAAAAGGATATTCCGAAGAATCCCTGCAGGGTATGTCCCGCTTGTTGGAGCTTAAATTAAAGGATTTCGGTGTTGATGCGGAGGTCGTCGCTGTTCACCCCGGTCCGGTGATCACCCGGTTTGAAATTCAGCCGGCAGCCGGTGTTAAGGTCAGCAAGATTACCAATATCGCGAAAGATATAGCCCGATCGTTAGCGGTTATTAGTGTGCGTGTGGTTGAGGTTATTCCCGGAAAATCCGTTGTAGGGATTGAGATTCCCAATGAGGATAGGGAGATTGTGTATTTCAGTGAGTTGATTGCATCAAAAGTCTTTGATGAGTCAGAGTCGCCGCTTACTCTGGCCCTGGGTCATGATATTGGTGGTCATCCGATGGTGGCGAATCTTGCCAAGATGCCGCACTTGCTGGTAGCCGGTACCACGGGTTCCGGTAAGTCTGTGGGTGTTAATGCGATGATCCTGAGCATGCTCTACAAGGCGTCGCCGGAGGAGGTTCGCCTCATCATGGTTGACCCGAAAATGTTGGAGTTGTCGGTTTATGACGGTATTCCGCATCTGCTGGCGCCGGTAGTCACTGATATGAAAGAGGCGGCCAATGCCTTGCGTTGGTGTGTGGCCGAAATGGAACGACGCTACAAACTGATGGCTGCCATGGGGGTGAGAAACCTCGCGGGTTTCAACCGCAAGCTGGAAGAGGCGGCTAAAGCCGGAGAGCCGCTGCGAGATCCTTTCTATGAATCGGTTTCCGCGGATGACCTTGCACCAGAACTGGAAAAACTGCCCTTCATTGTCGTCGTAATTGACGAATTTGCCGACATGATGATGATTGTCGGCAAAAAGGTTGAGGAACTGATTGCCCGTATTGCCCAGAAAGCCCGTGCGGCAGGGATTCACTTGATTCTGGCGACACAGCGTCCATCGGTGGATGTTATCACCGGCCTGATCAAGGCGAACGTTCCAACCCGGATCAGCTTTCAAGTATCCTCCAAGATCGATTCCCGGACCATCCTTGATCAGGGGGGCGGTGAACAGTTACTTGGTCATGGCGATATGTTGTATCTGCCACCTGGTACCAGTTTACCGGTTCGCGTTCACGGCGCCTTTGTCAGTGATGATGAGGTGCATCGGGTGGTTGCGGACTGGAAAAAGCGCCAAGAGCCCAATTATATTGAGGATGTCCTGAGTGGCACCTCAGATGCAGAGGGCGATGCCGGCGGCTTCGGTGTCAGCAGTGATGAAGAGCAGGATCCCCTGTACGATGAAGCGGTTGCTTTTGTGACAGAGACGCGTCGCGCATCAATTTCATCGGTGCAGCGTAAACTCAAGATCGGTTACAACCGTGCGGCCCGAATGATTGAAAGCATGGAGGCGGCAGGTGTTGTTTCAGCTATGGGCAGTAACGGTAACCGGGAAGTGATCGCCCCGCCGCCGCCAAGGTAGTACCATAACGGCGTTGACCTGAAGGTGAAGGGTGGTTGATCAAAACGGCCATCCTTCCGCTAAAGCTTGTGTTACCCTTAACCGCAGTTTTCAGAGCAGAATCCTATTGCATGTTTCATAGCGATAAATTCTCCATCCGCTGCCTGGGTGGATTGGTCTTGTCTATCTCGTTGCTGACGTCGCCTGTCTATGGCGAGAATGCTCAAGACAACAAAACGAAAGCCGTTGATGTGTCAGTTCAGGAGCAGCAGGCAGCGAGTCAGTTGTCCAGGTTGCTGAATCCTCTTCATTATATTCAGGCAGGATTTTCCCAGCATACGCTGGAAGCCAGCGGCAAGCGCATTCAGGAATCTGAAGGAGTGATGACCGTACAGCGGCCAAACCTGTTCCGCTGGGAGGTTAAGAAACCCTTTCCCCAGGTGGTAGTGTCGAATGGCCAGAAAGTCTGGCTGTATGATATGGATCTTGAGCAGGTCACGATTCAGAAGCTCGATGCCCGCACCAATACGACGCCAGCTTTGATTTTGAGCGGTGAAACAGCCGACCTCACCCGCAACTTTCGAGTGACAGAATCCGCTTCTAATGGTAAGTCATTGTTTACGTTAACGCCGAAGGGGCAGGATGCCCTGTTTGAGAATCTGCAGCTGTCGTTTAAGGGGAAAACCCTCAGGGAAATGATGCTGACCGATGCGCTCGGTGCCAAAACCCGGATTGAGTTCAGTGATCTGTCCAGCAGCAACAAGCGTAAGCTGGCAGAGAAAGACTTTGAGTTGTATATCCCACCCGGTGTGGATGTCATTGATGATGAGAGCTGATAAGGACACTGCAACAACCCATGAGCCGCTCTCTGTTTGACTCTCTGGAAAAACCGTATGAACCACTGGCCGCCCGGATGCGGCCTCGTTCACTGGATGATTACCTTGGGCAGTCCCATATCCTTGCCAAGGGTAAGCCGCTGCGTGAGGCGTTGGAGCAGGGGCGTCCCCATTCCATGGTACTGTGGGGCCCGCCCGGTGTCGGTAAGACGACACTGGCTAGATTGGTGGCGAATGTCTGCGATGCGCATTTTGAAACCCTGTCTGCCGTGTTGTCTGGCGTTAAGGATATTCGGGCAGCGGTAGAACGGGCACGGATGGCGCGAGAGCAAAGTGGTCGTCGAAGTATTCTCTTTGTCGATGAGGTTCACCGTTTCAACAAAAGCCAGCAGGATGCGTTTCTGCCGCATATTGAAGATGGCACGATAATTTTTATTGGGGCGACGACTGAAAACCCCAGTTTCGAACTGAATAACGCCCTGCTATCCCGTGCTCGTGTTTATGTCCTCAAACCATTGGAGCAGGAAGCATTGGCCAGTGTGCTGGAACATGCCCTGACCGATAATGAACGTGGTTTGGGTGAACACCCGCCGGTCTTGACCGACGAAGCAAAAACGATGTTGTTTCGTGCCGCCGATGGTGATGCCCGGCGGTTGCTGAACCTACTGGAGATTGCGGTTGATCTGGCTTCAGATGAGGCCGTTACGCCCGAAATTCTCCAAGGCGTACTGGCGGACAGCAGTCGCCGCTTTGATAAGGGCGGTGATGCCTTTTACGACCAAATATCTGCCTTTCACAAGTCTGTAAGGGGCTCCAGTCCGGATGCGGCGCTGTACTGGTTTGCCCGAATGGTGGATGGCGGCGCCGATCCACTGTATGTGGTGAGGCGACTGGTGGCGATTGCCAGTGAAGATATCGGTAATGCGGATCCCCGGGCCCTGGAAATAGCACTCAATGCCTGGCAGGCCTATGAGCGGCTGGGGAGCCCTGAAGGGTTGCTTGCCGTTGCCCATGCGACGGTATATTGTGCCTGTGCACCGAAGAGTAATGCCGTTTATCGGGCGATGAAGGCTGCGTTTGATGATGTCAGGAATAATCCTTCCCATGAGGTGCCGCTGCATATTCGCAATGCGCCGACTCAGTTGATGAAATCATTGGGGCATCATGAAGGGTATCGTTATGCCCATGATGAGCCCAATGCCTACGCTGCCGGCGAGTGTTATTTTCCAGAGGATATGGAGCCTCGGCGTTATTACGATCCTTCAGATCGTGGGCTGGAAAGCAAAATTCGTCAGAAACTGGAATGGCTGCAATCTCTGGATGCAGCGGCTCCCAACCCCCGACGACCTTCATCCTGACGATTAATGCCAGACGGTTGTCTGGAACACCTTGAACTGGTGCTTTCCTGTTTTGAATGAAAATCGGAATATTGTCTTATGTTTCTCTGGTTTGAATGGATTGCGATTGCCTTGGGCGGCGCGCTTGGCGCGGTCTCCAGGGGAGTGATCTACCTGGGTTTTGCTGAGCTGGGTCAAGCAAAACTGTTCCCGGTGCCGACGCTGGTTGCCAATATTATTGGATCTTTTATCATTGGCGTGACTTACTACGCACTGGTTGAACAGGCTTCATTACCGCCGATCTGGCGGCAGTTCATCATGGTCGGTTTCCTAGGTGCATTAACCACTTTTTCGACGTTTTCGCTGGATGCGTTTCGCCTGATACAGGACGGCGACCCGGTAGGCGCCATTGCCTACATGTTGACCAGTGTGGCAGGTTGCCTGCTGGCAACCTGGGCCGGTTACGCGCTGGCCGGTAAGGTCTTTGCTTAATACAGACAAGGTAACAGAGCTCTCATGCTAGATCCCAAATACGTTCGCGCCAATCCTGAGGAAGTCGCGGCCCTGCTGCGCAAGAAACACTACGAACTGGATGTGGAACGGATCATGTCCCTGGATGCCGAGCGGAAATCCATCCAGCTGCGTACCGAGCAACTGCAGAGCGAGCGCAAGTCTGGTTCCAAGCAGTTCGGCATGTTGAAGGCAAAAGGCGAGGATGTCACTGAGCTCAAATCCCGTCTGGATAGCATTAACGAGGAACTGAAGACCTCCGAGCAGACCCTGAAGGACCTTCAGGCGGAGTTGGACGGCATTTTCCTGACTGTGCCCAACCTGCCGCACGAGTCAGTACCGGAAGGTAAGGACGAAGACGACAACCTCGAAGTACGCCAGTGGGGTGAGCCCAAGCAGTTCGATTTTGAAGCAAAGGATCACGTCGAGCTGGGACAGGCCTACGGACTGGATTTTGAAACCGGTGCCAAACTGTCTGGCGCCCGTTTCACCCTGATGCGTGGCCAGATTGCCCGCCTGCACCGTGCCCTGGCTCAGTTCATGCTGGATGTTCAGACCCGTGAACACGGCTATGAAGAGTGCTACACGCCGTATCTGGTACACGACCATGTCCTGCGTGGTACTGGTCAGCTGCCCAAGTTTGAGGAAGACCTGTTCAAGACGTCCTGTGAAGGTGAGGAAAAGCCGTATTACTTGATTCCTACATCAGAAGTACCGCTGACCAACATTGTTCGGGATTCCATCGTCGAAGCATCTGAAATGCCTCTTCGCCTGACTGCCCATACCCCCTGTTTCCGTAGCGAAGCAGGCAGCTATGGTAAAGACACCAAAGGAATGATCCGTCAGCACCAGTTCGACAAAGTTGAGATGGTGCAGATTGTTCATCCGGAGAAGTCTTTTGATGCGCTGGAAGAAATGACCAGTCATGCGGAAGCGATCTTGCAGAAGCTGGGTTTGGCTTACCGTGTCGTTGCATTATGTGGTGGCGATCTGGGCTTCAGTGCGACCAAGACCTATGACCTGGAAGTCTGGTTGCCCGGTCAGCAGAAGTACCGTGAGATTTCTTCTGTTTCCAACTGCCTGGATTTTCAGGCGCGCCGGATGCAGGCCCGTTTCCGTAATGCCGAAGGCAAGCCTGAGCTGGTGCATACCCTGAATGGCTCCGGTGTGGCTGTTGGTCGTGCCATGGTGGCTGTCATTGAGAACTACCAGGATGCTGAAGGTCGGATTCACGTGCCTGAAGCACTGAAACCCTATATGGGCGGCATTGAGATTATTCAGTAATTACATTGCCGTTTTAACAAAAAACCCGGCTATTGCCGGGTTTTTTGTTCTGGATTAATCGTCGCTATTCCATGCCAGGGAACGTTTCAGGGCTTTTTGCCAGCCCTTGTAGCGTTGTTCGACCTGTTCTGCAGGCATGGATGCTGAGAAAATCGAGGCGTCGCTGGCTTTTTGTTTGAATGCATCGACGCTGTCCCAGAAGCCGACCGCGAGACCTGCCAGGCAGGCCGCACCGGCTGCGGTTGTTTCGGTGATACCGGAACGTACCACATTAACACCCAGCATGTCGGCCTGGAACTGCATCAGGAACTCATTGGCAGATGCGCCGCCATCAACACGCAGTTGGTGTAGTTCAATACCGGCATCCTGCTGCATGGCATCCAGTACGTCGCGCGACTGGTAGGCAATGGCTTCCAGGGTGGCCCGGATAATGTGGTTGCGGTTGGCGCCGCGGGTCAGGCCAACAATGGTGCCACGGGCATGGGCATCCCAGTAGGGCGCACCAAGTCCGGTAAATGCCGGCACCATGTAGACGCCGTTGGTATCATCCACCTTGCTGGCGAAATATTCGGAGTCAGCAGAATCCCGCACCAGACCCATTTCATCCCGTAGCCACTGGATAGAGGCGCCGCCCATGAAGACACTGCCTTCCAGCGCATAATTCACCTTGCCGTTCAGGCCGTAGGCGATGGTCGTCAGTAGTCCGTGGCTGGAAGGAACCGGTGTCTCACCGGTATTCATCAGCATGAAACATCCCGTGCCGTAGGTGTTTTTGGCCATGCCTTTCTCATAGCATTGCTGGCCAAAAAGGGCTGCCTGCTGGTCACCGGCGATACCGGCGATTGGAACGCTGATATTGTTGCGGAGCGTGGTTTTGCCGTAGATCTCGCTGCAGCTTTTGACCTCAGGAAGCATACTGCGTGGGATCTGCAGGGCTTCCAACAGCGTCTCATCCCATTCCAGTGTCTTGATGTTGAACAGCATGGTGCGGGAGGCGTTGGTGTAATCGGTGGCATGGGTACGGCCGTTGGTCAGCTTCCAGACCAGCCAGGTGTCCACGGTGCCAAACAGCAGGTCACCTTTTTCGGCCTTTTCTCGTGCGCCATCCACATTGTCCAGAATCCAGCGAATTTTGGTGCCGGAAAAATAAGGGTCGAGTACCAGTCCGGTATTTTCACGGACATAGTCTTCCATGCCCTGTTTTTTCAGGGACTCACAGATCTCGGCGGTTCGCCGGCATTGCCAGACAATGGCGTTGTAAACCGGTTTGCCGGTGTGACGATCCCAGACGACCGTTGTTTCGCGTTGATTGGTGATGCCGATGGCTGCGACTTCCTCGACGCCAATACCGGCCTTGTCGAGGACTTCTGTGAGTGTGGCATTCTGGGTCGCCCAGATTTCCATGGGATCATGCTCGACCCAGCCGGCCCGGGGATAAATCTGCGTGAATTCCCGTTGTGAAATGCCGACAATCTGTGCGTCATGATCAAAGATGATACTGCGGGAGCTGGTGGTGCCTTGATCCAGCGCGACAATATAGCGACTCTCTTGGGTCATTACTGGTCCTTGTCGATACCTGCGTGCCGTGGGGAACGGCAGTTCTCTTTGTGGCGTTTGCCGCTCTTTTTTTAAACCTTTTCAGGCGCACCGAGGTTACCATATTTGATGATTTCAGGGGTATGGTTTCGGTAAAAAGCCTTTTTCGTATAAGGATATTTCAGGGTTTTATAAGCGTTTTGTCGTTTAGTCGGTGTAAAATGCCATTGCAAAGGACAGGAACAGACAGGGAATCGGTCGTTTCGAGAATAAAATGGGGGTGCGACAGTGGATTATCTGCCGCTGTATCTGGATGTCAGGGATACCTTATGCCTGGTGGTTGGTGGTGATGCTGTAGCGCTTCGCAAGATTCGGTTACTGCTTTCAGCGGGGGCGCGTATTCGTCTGGTGGCGCCGGATATTCTTGAAGAACTGGCAGGCATGCTGGATCACCAGCGGCATGAAATCATTCAACGTCCTTTTCTGGATGAAGACCTGAGCGATGTTCGACTGGTTATTGCAGCAACAGACAGCGATGAGGTAAATGGAGCCGTTGCTGAGGCAGCCAAAGCTCGCGGTTTGACCGTGAATGTGGTGGATGGGGCAGAGCAGGGTAATGCCATTATGCCGGCCATCATAGACCGTTCTCCCCTGATTGTATCCGTATCCAGTGCTGGTAAGGCGCCAGTGCTGGCAAGATTGTTACGTACCCGTCTGGAGAGTTTGCTTCCCGATGGTTATGGACGATTGGCTGAGCTGGCCGGCAGCTTCCGGACGCAGGTCAAAGCCCGATTTTCCAGCCTGAATGATCGCCGTTATTTCTGGGAGAAAGTGCTGGGTGGGCCTGCTGCAGAGCAGGTGTTGGCTGGCAATATGGAACAGGCCCGGAAAATGATCGGCCAGGCGCTGGACGCGCAGGAAGAGCAGCAGGTCGGCGAAGTTTATCTTGTCGGCGGCGGGCCAGGCGATCCCGATTTGTTAACCTTCCGAGCCTTGCGTCTAATGCAACAGGCGGATGTTGTGTTACATGACCGGTTGGTATCAGAAGATGTACTGGCTCTGTGTCGTCGTGATGCTGATTATATTTACGTGGGTAAACGACGGGATCAGCACACGTTACCTCAGGGAGATATCAATACACTGCTCGTGAAGTTGGCGAAAGAGGGTAAGCGTGTTTTGCGCCTCAAAGGTGGCGATCCGTTTATCTTTGGCCGTGGCGGGGAAGAAATTGATACCCTTGCCGAAGAAGGCATTCCTTTCCAGGTCGTTCCGGGTATTACGGCCGCATCCGGTTGTGCGAGTTATGCCGGTATTCCCCTGACTCACCGTTACTATGCGCAGTCTGTGCGCTTTGTGACCGGTCACCTAAAAGACGGTGGTTATGACCTCAACTGGTCTGAGATGGTGCGCAAAGATCAGACACTGGTCTTTTATATGGGATTGATGGGGCTTTCCAGAATCTGTCAGGAATTGGTTGACCATGGTCGTAGTCACGAAACACCGGTTGCGTTGATTCAGCAGGGTACAACACGTGATCAACGTGTTTATACCGGTACTCTGGACTCAATCGTCAGTGATATTGCTGAAATAAAAATCAAACCGCCCACACTCATCATTGTGGGTGAAGTGGTTCAGTTACATGGACGATTGAAATGGTTTGGGTTGGAGGAAGAGAACGCTTAGCAAGCAAAAGGGCCTCTTAGGGGCCCTTTTTAGTATGGGTTCAGGCAGCCAATGACTGGTTGTCTTCGATGGTCGAAAAGATCATTTTGGCCAGCTCATGTTCGCAACCGAACGCATTCCAGTTGACGGTCAGCATGGGGGTCTGCATTTCCCGGCAAATCTGGGGCAGGCAGGCTTCGTGGAAACGATGCAGATCTTCCAGGTAAGCCAGCGGTGTGCCGCTTTCAGCTGAACGGGCCCGTTCCAGCAGGCGGCTATGGGCAACGGTCGGGTCTGTCTGCAGGTATACCACAGCGCTGATTCTTGGGTAGTGTTCCAGACGACGCTTGATATCGTAGTAATAATCCATGTACATGGCGTCAGGCTGTTCCATGGACAGGAAGTTGGCCTGGGAAAAAATCAGGTCCGAGTAGAGCGAGCGCTCAATCAGGTAATTCTTGCCCCTGTCCAATCCTTCTACCAGTGTCGCACGACGCTCGGTGATGTACTTCTGGAAGCGAATACGACGGTTGGCATCATGGGGATGCTTGGTGAAATCTTCCAGCAGTTCGGTGAAGCGTGGGTCGTCAACCGGTTCCTTCAGAGCTTCCCAGCCCATGGCCTCGGCGAGACGCGGCAGCAGCGTCGATTTACCGGCGGCGATGTTAGCTTCTACAGCAACAAAATGGTTGGTCTGGCAATCGGTCATGGTTAACAGGCTTCCAGGAAACAGTGGGTGCAAACAGGAAAGTATTCTTCATCGTGGCCGACGATGATGGTTCGGCCGTTACTTTCACCGGTAAACTGGGTGAACTGGGCGGGTTTGCCGCAGTGACAGTTGGCAAACAGGGGTTCCAGTTTCTGCGAAAACTTCGTGATGGTTTCCGAAGCTTCAAAAATATTGCCCAGGTAATCCGTCATCAGGCCGTAGAAGCGCACCTGCAGTGCAGTTTTCAGGCTGAGACGGATTAACTGCTTGACGGTTTCGGCAGGCAGAAATTGGGCTTCATCGACCAGCAGAACCTCGGTGCCCGACTCATTCATTATTGACAGCAATTGATCCGTAGACGCAAACACCTTGCATTGCAGTTCGCTGCCATTGCGGCTTTTCACGTAGCCATCCGGTGACCGGGTATCAATGGACGGGCGGACGACTGTGACTTTGTAGTGCTCAGACAGCGCGTAAAAGTCACCGATCAGTCGTGCAGTCTTGCCGGACTTCATGGGGCCGTAAATAAAGGAAATGGCTGTCATCGTGTCTCTGCTTGTCCTCCGGCGGTACGCGATTGCACCAGTGGTTGGGCATGTAATACTGTCATCCTGACAGGGGTCGATAGAAGACCTTTTCACCGCAACGGGGCGGTTCTATGCCAAAGCGGCGCATCTTAGGGGCCATGGCCATCAGCGACAATAAGTATTTTGAACGGTTGTTATGGTCAATGACGATGTTGTTTTTCACTGAAAACGGTGCGAGCAGGTTGGTAATGAGCGGTACTGTTTGATGGAACTGAAAGCAATTTGCCGTCAATTTGCCCTTGAAATCGATCAGGATGACCTTATCTAGGTTTTCAGTATTCATTTGTCATGCTGAATTCAAGAGGATAAAGCACCTTATGACCGTTGAAGCCAGTAAGGAAACCCTGGGATTCCAGACCGAAGTCAAGCAGCTTCTGCACTTGATGATTCACTCCCTGTACTCTCATCCGGAAGTGTTTCTCCGTGAATTGATTTCCAATGCCAGCGATGCGGCTGACAAATTGCGCTTTGCAGCATTGCATGACAGCAGCCTGCTGGAGTCTGATCCAAACCTGGATATCCGGGTCAGCTTTGATAAAGAGGCCAAAACCGTCACCATCACTGACAATGGTGTCGGAATGAATCGTCAGGAAGTTATTGATAATCTGGGGACTATTGCCAAGTCCGGTACCGGTGAATTCCTGAAGCAGATGACGGGCGACCAGAAAAAAGATGCCCAGTTGATTGGTCAATTTGGTGTCGGTTTCTACTCGGCCTTCATTGTGGCTGACAAAGTCACGGTTGAAACCCGTAAAGCCGGTGAGCAGGAAGGCGTTCGCTGGATATCTGAAGGTACCGGTGAATTTACGGTTGAGTCGATTGATCGTGAGCAGCGTGGTACTACCATTATCCTGCACCTCAAATCAGATCAGCAGGATTTTGCCGATGGCTGGCGTCTGCGCTCCATTATTCGCAAGTATTCAGACCATATTTCACTGCCAGTCCTGATGCTGAAGGACCAGCCGGAACCTGAAGAGGGCGAAGAGAAAGCCGCTGTTGAGCCTGAATGGGAAACGGTTAATACCGCGAAAGCGCTCTGGTGCCGGAGCCGCAGTGACATTAGCGATGAAGAGTACAAGGAATTCTACAAGCATATCAGCCACGATTTTGCTGATCCGCTGAAGTGGAGCCATAACAAGGTTGAGGGTAAGCTGGAGTACACCAGTCTGCTTTATGTGCCATCCAAGGCGCCGTTTGACCTGTATAACCGCGATATGCAGCAGGGTCTTAAGCTCTATGTGCAGCGCGTGTTCATCATGGATGAAGCCGAACAGTTCCTGCCGATGTACCTGCGATTCATCAAGGGTGTGGTTGACTCCAATGATCTGTCCCTGAACGTTTCCCGTGAAATCCTGCAGAAAGACCCGCAGGTGGAGAGTATGAAGACCGCGCTGACCAAGCGGGTGCTGGATATGCTGTCCAAGTTGGCGAAAAGTGATGCAGAAACCTATCAGGCATTCTGGAATGAATTTGGTCAGGTGCTGAAGGAAGGTCCGGCTGAAGACTTTGCCAACCGTGAGAAGGTCGCGTCTCTGCTGCGCTTTACCTCTACACATACTGCTACATCCGCACAGGCGGTTTCTCTGGCCGATTACATGGGCCGAATGAAGGAAGGTCAGGAGAAGATCTACTTCATCACAGCGGAAAGCTACAATGCTGCAGCTAACAGCCCACATCTGGAGGTCTTCCGTAAGAAGGGCATTGAAGTACTGCTCCTGACTGATCGTGTGGATGAGTGGCTGATGTCCCATATGCACGAATTTGAAGGTAAGCAGTTCGTCGATGTTGGCCGCGGTGACCTGGATCTGGGTAGTCTGGATGATGAAGAGGACAAGAAGGCCAAGGAAGACGCGGCCAAGACTCATGAAGATCTGATCGGACGCATCAAAACTGTTCTGGGTGACAGTGTGGAAGAGGTGAGAGTCACTAACCGTCTGACAGATTCACCTGCCTGTCTGGTCGTCGGCCAGTTTGATATGGGTGCCCAGATGAAGAGCATTCTTCAGGCTGCAGGCCAGGATGTGCCCGAAAGTAAGCCAATCATGGAGATCAATACAGATCATGCGCTGATTACCAAGTTGGATCAGGAGCCTGATGAAGATCGGTTTGGCGATCTGGTGCATATTATTTTTGATCAGGCCAGTCTGGCGGCAGGCGGTAAGCTGGATGATCCGGCAGCTTATGTCAAACGCCTGAATAAGCTGCTGGTGGATATGGCTGGCTGATCGTATCCTCCTTGGTTTATAAAATGATGCCGGAAAGCGAACGCTCTCCGGCATTTTTTCGTGTTTTATGCCTCTACTGTGCGGTGTCGATTGAAATTCTGTGCCAGTGGCGCTCAGTCATGTTTATCTTCCACCCGCTCTGGCAGGACAATCCTTGTCCTGCTTCGCTACCGCGGCATCCTTGCCGCTGCTTCAGATAAACATGACTGATCGCCACATCAAGAGATGTCTGCATTGAGGTAGTTTCTTTTGTGTTCGGGTCTATAGTGAAATTGATAAGGCGGTAATTAATTGGAAGAGTGAGTCTGGTCTGTATCAATTGATGGTAGGGATCTCAGGGACGATACCATGGCTCTCAAGCCTATTTGGAACGGCGTTATATTCTATGGGGTGACGTTGTGGCTTTCTGTCAGCGCACAGGCCGCGATAGACGATCTGCGTCTGGAGTTATTTGATCAGCGGGTGTTGAAGGGGTTTACGGTCATTGATGACCGTAATAACAGCGAACAGGATATTGAGTCGCTGGATCACTCGCTCGTCAGGATTCATCAGTTTACCGACAGGCAACGCAACTATGCCCGTTACCTGCAGTATTACAAAGGTATTTTGGTCTTGGGGCGTCATGTCATTGCACATTTCGGGACTGATAAGGATGAAGACTTTAGCAGCGCTGAGTTTTCAGGAAAGCTGGCAAGGGGGCTGCGCCTCCAGATAGAAGATGAGCTAAAAACGGATGGTTATCGTGAAGAAATGCTCAGTTTTGCGAAGGAAGAGTTCGCAGAGCGAACGGGCATTAACAGCGATATTTTAGAGAGTGATTCTCAGCCCGCAATATGGATTGATCGTAATCGTACGGCGCATTTTGTCTATCAGGTCAGCTTCCGGGTACGACCACCTAATGGGCCTGAGAAATGGCCTCACTATTTAATTGATGCAGCTGATTCCAGCATTTATCAGTATTGGGATAACGTTAAATCGCTTTATCGGGACAAAGGACCGGGTGGTAATGAGAAAACCGGTCGGTATGTGTTCGGAGAAGGTGGTTTACCTTCATTGTCAGTGACACAAAGTAATGATATCTGTTTGCTGGCCAATACGCGTCTGACGGTTATATCACTAAAGAATCGTTCTTATTGGGTGGATAATGATTTTTCCATGCCGCTCAATTACGAGTGTGATAGTAATCGTGGGGATAGGTCGAATGGCGCTTTTTCACCTGCGAATGATGCCTATGTATTTGGCAATATGGTTATTGCCATGTATGAACGTTGGTATAGGCAGCCGGTTCTTGCTGGTGGGCAATCGATTATGGTGGCAGCTCATGCTGGTGTTGATTACGAGAATGCTGTCTGGAATGGTCAGTATGTGCTTTTGGGGGATGGAGGAAAACGCTTTTATCCGTTTGTTTCTTTAGGGGTTTTGGCGCATGAAATCAGTCACGCTTTTACGCAGCAACACTCCGGGTTAACTGGGGCTGGTGAGGCTGCAGCCATCAATGAGGCGTTTTCAGATATGGCGGCGATTACAGCTGAATATTATCTGAAAAGCCACGATGAAAAGCTCCATGAGCGCCTTTATGGGCAAAACCAGCTAACTTGGCAATTTGGCGAACGTATCAGCAAAAGCAAGAATCCAATAAGATCACTCAGCCAGCCCGAACTCTATGGGGCGGCAGGTTGTTATTATCGAGTGGCAGGCTGTTACCTCAGTTTTGATGACGTGGATGAGGGAGATATTGCCCATCTCGGCAGCGGTTTGTTCAGTAAGGCATTTTATGAAATGGTAAAGCGCCTCAATGGCAATGTGCGCAAGGTTTTTGGTCTGATGTTGCGAGCAAATATGCTCCATTGGACGCCGGATTCGGGCTTCGCAGAAGCCGCTTGTGGTGTAAAGTTGTCGGCTAGTCAGGAAGGGGTCGCAGAGACTGTAGTTAATGAGGTCTTTGAAGCGGTTGGTGTTACACCCGCTTGTTAATTGCAGATGTAAGAATTGGATAAATAAAAAGGGCAACATGTGTTGCCCTTTTTATTTGCTGGTTAGCCCGTGTACTTTTCAAATGCCAGGCAGGCATTGGTACCGCCAAAGCCAAAACTGTTTGACAGGATACGGTTCAGGTCGCGTGATACAGATTCGCCCGTGATGATAGGAACACCCGCAGCACCTTCGTCCAGCTCGGTAATGTTGGCAGAAGCACAGATGAACCCTTCTTTCATCATCAGGAGGCTGTAGATCGCTTCCTGAACGCCGGCAGCTCCCAGTGAATGGCCAGATAGAGATTTGGTGGAGCTGATTTCTGGAATGGTATCGCCAAACACTGCTTTGATTGCATTCAGCTCGGTGATATCGCCAGCTTGTGTGCTGGTGCCATGGGTATTGATGTAATCGATGGAACCGTTGATGGTTGATAGCGCCTGCTTCATGCAGCGTATTGCGCCGTCACCGGAAGGCGCTACCATGTCGTAACCGTCGGAAGTCGCACTGTAACCCACAATTTCCGCATAGATTTTGGCGCCACGGGCCTTTGCGTGCTCCAGTTCTTCAAGAACGACCATGCCGCCGCCACCTGCGATAACGAAGCCGTCACGATTTGCATCGTAGGGGCGGGACGCGGTTTCGGGGGTGTCGTTATATTTGCTGGAGAGGGCGCCCATGGCGTCAAACATGGCGCTTTGTGACCAATGCTCTTCTTCACCACCACCGGCAAAGATAATGTTTTGCTTGCCCAGTTGGATTTGCTCAAGGGCATTTCCAATACAGTGGGCGCTGGTCGCGCAGGCCGATGTGATGGAGTAATTAATACCCTTTATTTTGAACGGGGTTGCCAGGCAGGCGGAGACAGTGCTTCCCATAGTCCGCGGTACGCGATAGGGGCCTACTCGTTTGATGCCGCGGCTGCGCAGGATATCAGTACTTTCAATGATGTTGTTGGAAGATGCCCCGCCGGAACCGGCAATCAGCCCCGTCATTGCATTGGATACATCACTTTCTTCGAGGCCGGCATCTTCAATAGCCTGTTGCATGGCGATGTAGGCATAGGCTGCAGCATTGCCCATGAAACGGAGGTATTTCCGGTCAATTTGGGATTCCAGGTCGATCTCGACGGAGCCGGAGACGTGGCTGCGGAAGCCCATTTCGCGATAGCTTTCGTTCAGGCGAATACCGGAGCGACCGTGCCTGAGTGATTCGGTCACGGCATCAGCAGAGTTGCCAAGGCAGGAAGTGATGCCAAGGCCTGTAATAACGACTCGTCTCATGAAAAAACCCGGGTTATGTCAAAAATTATCGGTTGAGGTAAACAGACCGACACGCAGGTCTTTGGCAGCATAGATCTCCTTGCCATCGACGCTGACGGTGCCGTCGGCGATACCCATGATCAGTTTACGGGTGATAACCCGCTTCAGATGTATGTTATAGGTCACAGTCTTGTGGCGTGGCAGTATCTGGCCTGAGAATTTGACCTCGCCGCACCCCAGGGCGCGGCCTCGGCCAGGGTTGCCAAGCCAGCCGAGATAAAAGCCTACCAGCTGCCACATAGCGTCAAGCCCCAGGCAGCCGGGCATGACGGGGTCGCCCGGGAAATGGCATTCGAAGAACCACAGGTCGGGCGTGATATCGAGTTCGGCAATGATTTCTCCCTTGCCGTATTCGCCACCCTCCTCACTGATGTGGGTAATGCGATCCATCATCAGCATGTTGGGTGCGGGAAGCTGTGCGTTTCCTGGGCCGAAGAGCTCTCCCTGGGAACAGGCTAATAATTCATCACGGCTAAAGCTGTCTTTTTTCATCATGGAGATCCGGTCGGCCAAATCATTCCCCTATTCATCCGGCCCTGATGGCCGGATTCAGCACTAGGCAGGCACAGTAGAGGGTTACTGGTAATGTGCGCCTCGCACAGGGTGTTGGTAATGCTAGCATGTGACGGAGCTTCCCTGGCGTGCTGAGTATTGCGTCACCGTGGCACTATAACACTGGAATGTCGTAGCATTAACGACAATCGTGGATTTGTAACAAAAAACAAAACGACTGTACACAGATCGTAACGCTTATGTGGAATTGTTCTGCTATGTGATAAGTACGTTATAAGGTATCTTCTTTAGTGCGACCGTAGCCTCTCTATCGAGTAATGCGCTTCGAATAGATGCATGCAGTTTATCATAATTATTGTAGAGTGAATGGAAAGATCATTTTGGTAGAATTGTTTGTATGTCCTTACTGTTATGTTTTTGAATAGGTTTCGGTTTAATGTTTGACTGTTGACGTTTTTTTGCTTTTTGGGAAGTGTGAATCTGGATTTGGTTGAGAGGTTTTATTCTGTTTGTATTAAATTGAGCTCTGTGTTTTGGGGACATTGGATCTGATCAGATTAATGTGTGACGCTATTCTTTTTTGACTTGATATTTTGATGATTGCTTACGCATATAATTTTTAAGCATCTTGTAAACCTGTTTGAACGTCCGAATGATTATGTCAGCAATTGTATAAAGGTATATCGGTATGCACAGATTGTTAGCCAAAGAGACTTCACTGATTGCTAAGGAACCTGCGAGCAAGTGACGTTAAAGAAACACAGTGAATGAAAAGTCATTAATTCACTATTATCCAGCCTGAAAATTACTCAGTTTCTTACCATTGAAGCCGGTTGTCCGGCTTTCGGATACATTAACCCTGTGCCCGGATCATTTGGTCCAGTCTAACCATGTTTGCCAGAGCGAATAACATCGCCAGTTTGCCATCATTTTTCCGAAGTCCCCGATAACGGGCTTTGATAAATCCAAACTGGCATTTGATGATTCTGAAGGGATGTTCCACCTTGGCTCGAATGCTGGCTTTCAGGTATTCCGTTTTCAAAATGACTTTATTGATTCGAGGGTGTTTCCTGAGTCTCTTTAACTTGCCTGGTTGTTCGGCTATATGCCACTGTACAGCGTCTGTATTGAGCGCTTTTCGCTTCTCGGCTCCTCTGTAGCCGGCATCGGCAAAGACAAACTGTTCATCACCGTGCAACAGGTTACTGGCTTGATTAAGGTCATGTTCATTGGCGGCTGTTGTCGCCAGACTATGAGTCAAACCTGTACGGGCATCGACACCAATATGCGCCTTCATTCCGAAATACCACTGGTTACCCTTTCTGGTCTGGTGCATTTGGGGATCTCGCTGCCCCGTCTGATTCTTTGTGGATGTCGGAGCTTCGATGATCGTGGCATCGACCAGAGAGCCTTCTTTCAAAACGATACCAGACTCTGTCAGCCATTGGTTTACGTCCGTGAAAATAGCCCGAGCCAGATTGTGAGCCTCCAGCAGGTGTCGAAAGTTCATAATGGTTGTGCGATCAGGAATTGCTTTATCCAGAGATAATCCGGCAAATAATCGCATGGACGCAATTTCATAAAGGGCATCTTCCATGGCCGGATCACTGAGGCTGTACCATTGTTGAAGGCAGTGTATCCGGAGCATGGTGGATAACGGGTACGGTCTACGCCCATTACCGGGTTTGGGGTAATGAGGTTCAATAATTGTCTCAAGACGATGCCAGGGAATCAGTTTATCCATACGGGCAAGGAATATTTCTTTGCGGGTCTGGCGACGCTTTTGAGTGAATTCAGCGTCAGAAAAGCTGAGCTGTTGGTCCATGACTGATCTCCGGCAAAGGCTGAGTGGAGATTAGCTTATTATTGGGGACTTAATCGCAGGTTCCCTAAGTATCGCATATAAAAAATAGGGTAATAGCTCGCTCTTTGAGGCTGTAATCAAGTATCATGATGCTATTGACCAAAATAGCTGTAACAGTGCATGACAGAACAGAATAGACCAACTAAAACGCGTCGGATTACCGTGATAGGTGGTGGTAGCTTTGGTACTGCCCTGGCGGATATCAGTGCTGCAAAAGGTAACCATGTCCGTCAGTGGATGCGTTCTGCTGAGCAGGCTGAGGCCATGAATACCACTCATATTAACGAACGTTATCTGCCCGGATTTACGATTAACCAGAATGTAGTTGCCACATCAGATCTTGCGTTTGCGCTGGAAGACAGTGAGTTGGTTTTTGTTGCCATACCCAGTAAGGCGTTTCGCGAAGTCGTGCGAAGCATGAAAGGTTTGGTGAATGGTAAGCTGCTTGTTTCGACCACCAAAGGGGTTGAAGCAGAAACCTTCGATCTTATGAGTGAGATCCTGCATGAAGAATTGCCAGGGGCACGTATCGGTGTATTGAGCGGTCCAAACTTGGCCAAAGAAATCATGGCGAAATGCATTACCGCCACGGTGATTGCCTGTGAAGACGATGAGCTTTGTCAGATCGTTCAGGAAGTCCTCCACTGTGACTATTTCCGGGTTTATTCGAACCATGACCGTTATGGTGTCGAACTGGGTGGAGCCCTTAAGAATATCTACGCAATTGTCTCTGGGCTTGCAGAAGCCTTGGGAATGGGTGAAAACACCAAGAGTCTATTGATTACCCGTGCGCTGGCTGAAATGGGACGGTTTGCGGTGACGATGGGGGCAAACCCCCTGACATTTCTTGGGTTGGCGGGTGTAGGTGATCTGATAGTGACCTGTACGTCCAATCTGAGCCGAAATTTCCGCGTAGGGTATGCCTTAGGCGAGGGCAAATCTCTGGAAGCCGCAGTAAAGGCGTTGGGGCAGGTGGCGGAAGGTATCAATACCCTAAAGCTGGTCAAAGAAAAGGCTGATGAAATGGGCGTTTACATGCCTATTGCTACAGGTCTTTATGAAATTATCTTTAACGGTCATGATATTGCTGATATTGCTCGCACTATGATGTTGCGTGAGCAAAAGACGGATGTTGAGTTTATCTTGAAAGAATCTTGAGATTGCCTGTCTGAAAATGCAGATTGGGTCAAAACAGAGAGAAAGCGGGTGGTGCTATGGATGAAAAACTGAAGAAAAATCTGATGTCCGAGTCACTCTGGCTGCGGATACTTTATATGGTTATTTTTTACCTGGTCAGCCAAGTGGCTATCATGTTGGTGGCTGTCATCGCGGTTGCCCAGGCGCTGTTTGGACTGGTAACGGGAAAACCGAACCTGAACCTGCAGGAGTTCAGTATTGGTTTAAATCGCTACCTCTACCAAATTCTCTGTTTCTTAACATTTAACAGTGACAAAAAACCCTATCCTTTCACTGACTGGCCTAAAGTGAATCATGCAGAATCTGTAGAGCAATACCGGAACGAATGATGTTATGAAGTTGTATATCATGCGTCATGGAGAGGCCGTTTCTTTCGCTGATGTCGACCGAAGCCGTCCTCTCTCTGATCATGGGTGTTGGCAGGTCGCTGAAGTGGCGAGGCAGATGTCAGGCCTGCCATTGACCGGTATTCTGGTTAGCCCATACCTGCGCGCTCAGCAAACCGCTGAATTGATGAAGACTGGTATGGGGACAGATGTCCCCTTAAATTGCTCTGATCAGTTAATGCCGGATGCCCCTGTTCAATCCGTGCTAAGCGTTCTGCCTGAAGAGGGGCAATGGCTGCTGGTATCTCATATGCCACTGGTTAGTCGGCTTGCTGGCCTCCTGACCGAGGAGGCACCTGATCGAGGTGTTATTTTCTCTACAGCCATGGTTGTTGCTCTTGATATGCCTATTGTGGCGCCTGGGCTGGCCATGCAATTGGTCAGCTATCTTCCTTGATTGACTACTGGATCGTTTCTGTTGTGAGGGGCTTCGATTAACGGGTAACCCTCAATCTGTCGATAGTTCGGTGGAACCATCATTTTCCTTTGCTGTCAAAAAGAGAGGTAAGAGCAGGGATTGCTCACTATACTCTCGCGTCTTGCCCCTTTGATTGAAGCTGTTGCGAACGAGCGCCTGTCGGGATTTAGCTGTTATTCCCCAAGCCATCTTTGCGGCAGTTTTTTTTAACGCTTGAAAAAGTTTCTGGTAAGCCGTAGGGGGGGGATATGTCAGACCGAATTGCATCATGCTGCCCTATGCGGGCCCACTTGATTGCTTTGGTGTCAGCTTTGTTTTGTGGTTATCAGGTGTATATGCAGGCGGCACCGGGGAGCATGGTCAGTGAATTGATGTCAGATCTCAATATCGATCTTGCCGGTGTTGGAGTGTTGGCAAGTAGTTTGAGTTATTCCTATTTGTTATTTCAAATGCCGGCTGGACAGCTTCTGGATCGTTTTGGTGGTAAACAATTGTTACCTCTTGCGATTTTATTGGTAGCGGGTGGATCATTGCTGGTCGCGTTTGCGAATACACTCTGGCAAGCAGCTCTAGGACGGGTGCTGATGGGGGGCGGGAGTGCCTTTGCTATTGTGGGCTCTTTCTTGTTGGCGTCAGAATGGTATCCCGCCCGCTTGTTTCCATTGCTGGTCGGATTATTGGAAATGGCTGGTATGTCTGGTGGTATGGGGGCAACAACTATTTTACCCGCTATTGTCGATTCTTATGGATGGCGCAATGGAATGATTATTAATGCAGTCGCCGGGCTGGTGCTGGCTATTACGGCATTTATTGTCATTGGTGATGGAAATCGCCTCACTGTTCCTGAAGATGCAGGCGAAATCCACAGCAATTTGCAGCATTCTGTTTTGCGAACGCTTCTATTAAACGCACTTTATGGATTATGCATGTTCGGTATGATCAATGTTTTTGCCATGTTATGGGGGTTGCCATTTCTTGAGACACTTTATCCTGATAATCAATCTCAAGCAGGAGTAGGATTAGCCTGCATGTATCTGTTTATAGCGTTGGGTACATTGTGTTCTGGATGGTTGGCAGGCGTTTTAAATCAATGTCGTATCTTGATGATGGTCGGTGCAATTATCGCATTGAATAGTTTAATAGTTATTCTTTATGTTCCCATGCCTTTATTTCTGATGATATTAATGTTATCGATATTTGGTTTTTTTTCAGGTTTTTATAGTCTCGCATTTCTTCAATCAAGACAGATTGCTCCGAGTTGTAAATTGGGGCAAGTAATGGCCGTTATAAATGGCAGTATGCTGATTTCCGGTATTTTGTTCCAACCTTTGATTGGCTGGTTACTTGATCACCAATTATCATCTGTTCAAGATCTCCTTGTTGTACATTTTCAGATTGCTTTAAGCCCCTTGTTGTTTTTGTTAACGCTTGCATTGCTGGTGGCAAGTCTCTCAATGGATCCGTTGCCATTAAGGAAGCGTCTCACATGAACAGGTCGATAAGGAAGTTAAATGAATGTACAAGACTGAAATCACTGCTTGCATTAAGTGTATGTGCGATATTTGTTGCTTTGCAATTTATGCTGCAGGGGGCTATCAGTTTGATGGTTCCCGAGTTGCAGCATGCCTTCAATGTGGATATGGCGGGTATCGGTTTACTGTCCTCCTCTTTTTTTTATCCGTACGTTTTTATGCAGATTCCAATGGGGCGGTTTGTTAGTCGCTATGGAGTCAGACGGGTTATTTTTTATTCAGCTTGCCTGTTAGCTGTTGGCTGTCTTATTTCCCAGGCTGCAACGGGATTCTATCAGGCTTTGACAGGACGGATGCTTATGGGGGGAGCCAGTGCAGCAGGTGTCGTGTCAACACTCGAGGTGATTTCATTACTATTTACTGTCCGCTGGTTTGGTTTGCTGGCAGGCGTTTTGGATGTTGTCAGTATGATTGGGGCCGTGGCAGGCGAGTGGTTTATACCTTGGGAAATGGCTCATACAGGGTGGGAAGGCGTTTTTCTTTTATCCTCAATGATGGCGCTCTGTATAGCTATCGTTGCCTGGGTGATTTTGCCTTGTCGCTCTGAAGGCCAGGATGTGTGTAGCAGTGATAATCAGAGTCATTCAATTATTTTGATAGTGTTGCAAGATAAGCGAATTTGGGATGTATCAATTTTTGGTGGGCTAATATTTGCACTGGTAAATAGTTTTGCAGCAATGTGGGCTATCCCTTATTTTACAGCCGTATTTGGTGATTCAGCGTCTGTCACTGATATTGTTAGTATGGTGTTTATAGGTGTAGCGATTGGCTCGCCTATTGTTGGGTATTTAAGTGGTGGTCGTAATCAAGCCAAACCGCTGATGATTGTTTGTAGTATTACTTGTTGTTTGTTTTTTTTGTGCATCATGTATTATCCGTTTTCTGAGGTATTGGTTGGCCTCTCTCTACTGTCAATGGGCATGGCGTGTGGCGCATATGTTATTCCTTTTGTTCTGGTCAAGAAGTGGGTTGAACCCGCGAACGTTTCCGCGGCAATGGGGATGGTTAATATGATTGAGGTTTTGATCGGTACAGTAATATTTCAGCCGTTTATTGGTTTGCTTTTGGAGTATTCTGGTGGTGAAGTTACAGTTGCTTCCTATCGGATTTCATTTAATGTTTTACTGGTGGGGCTTGTGTTCAGTGTAATTGGCGCCTTTTGTGGAGAAGAGTGAATAAAATATAGATTGTTGATGTGGTGGGAGTGAATGGAAAAAATATCTTTTTTGTGGGTGTTTTTGTAAAGAGTTTTATTAATTAAAGTTATAGGTTTTGTGTTATAAAAAATATTTTAATCCTTTATGCTTGCTAAGATTTTATAAGTTTGAAAAAGGGGGTAATATAAAATTGAAAATTTTGGGGTGAATTAAATTTCAGAAAAAAAGAGTAGCTGTATACATGGTTGTCAATTCATTAATAAGTAGAGGTCTTCCAGGCTGTAGAGAGGATAGAGAGAGTGTCGATATATTTACACTGCAGGCAGAAAGTAAATTGGGTTGGGAGCCAAAGGTATAATTTCTACGCATTCGATGTTGAACATGCCGTAGGTCAAGTTTTTGATGTTTACTGTTTTTTGTCATGCTTGGTTTTTTGCATACGGCGTGCTTTTTCCTTCACAGTCCTTGTAATAGTAATTACAGCTGTATAACTCTTGTCAAGGGATATTGTTACGTGCGATTCTCGGTTAGATATTGTTGTCGTAGTATGTTTATTCACTGAGAGTTTCAAGATGTCTATATGGAAAAAGTCGTTTACCTTGGAAGGTCTGAATAAAGGGATGGAAAATACGCTTTGCGACCATCTGGGAATGGTGGTGACCGAAGTCGGTGATGATTATTTGAAAGGGACTATGCCAGTGGATTCCCGTACCCGGCAACCGATGGGGCTATTGCATGGGGGCGCCTCTGTGGCATTGGCTGAGTCGCTAGGAAGCCTGGCCGCGAATCTTGCCGTTGATCAAAAAAGTTATTGTGTCGGTTTGGATATCAATGCAAATCATATACGAAGTATGAAGTCAGGCTTGGTAACCGCAAATGCCTCAGCGACGCATGTTGGTCGATCTACACAGGTGTGGGAAATTACCCTTGAAGATGAAGAAGGGCGTTTGGTCTGTATATCCCGTTTAACCATGGCGGTCAAAACCTTTGCCGGTTAAGCGTTCATACTATTTAGGTCTAATTCTTTTATGTCATTTCCTATAAAACAGGTCGAGTGTCCGAATCAGGATCGCCAGGTAATACCGGTCGAGTATTTAGTATTGCACTATACGGCAACGGATCTTGCGAACACGCTGGCCATCTTTCAGGATGAACAGCGTGGTGTATCGTCGCATATGGTGATTGATGTTGATGGTAGAGTCTATTCACTGGTTGACTGCTTACAGGGGCAGGCTTATCGGGCATGGCATGCCGGTCGAAGCTCTTTTGTGGATGATGAAAAGGCATGGTCTGGGTTTAATGACTTTTCTATAGGTATTGAGCTGGTGAATGCCAATGGCAATATCTTTCCTTTTTCTGATGCCCAATATCAGTCGCTTGCGGCCGTCGTCTTGTTGTTGAAGCAGCATTATCCCTCACTGGTGAGCCCAAGTCGTATTCTTGGGCATGAACATATTGCAGGGTATCGCGGTAAAGTAGACCCTGGTTTCTGTTTTGACTGGGATCGGTTTTGGCAGATGTGTTATCCAGATATGCAAACGCCTGATCGTCAGCCTGTTTGTCCTGAGGTGTTACGGATAGAGGCTAGTGCAATGACGCAATTCAGCCCGGATGATCCTCGCGAGAATGCACGATTCTGGATGCATATTAGCGCTTTGATGGAAACGGCAGTCGAACTGGCGAATAAGGCAAAGGCTAAGTGACGAATCCAGGTTTTCAACTTGACTGGCATGACGATTAATCCCGTGTCAAAAGTCATTTACAGGTACTAAAGTACTTGTCATAGTCTGCGGTCAATAACAATAATAAACGTCCATGGAGTCTTGGATGCCGCATATCATCTCACGGTTTGAAGATGTTCGCTTCTCTCTGAGAAAACTGTCGTTGCTGCTCTTTCTGGGATTGTTAAGTGGTTGCAGCAGTATGGTTTTTAACGTTGCAACGGAGTATACCCAGACCTACGCCGAAGAGATTGCGATGCCGTATGTCATGACCACAAGTGACCCGGCTATGGGATGCGCCATGGGTGATGCCATGACACCAGCGTTGATGTCCATGGAAACGTTCAATCGTGGTGCTAGCAAATTGGGCGTGATGTCGTATATGTCGTCGGCTCTGTGTGCCGAGACGCAGGCACGTGAGCAGGAACTGCGTTATCAACGGGCTTTGTTGCAAGGCGATACCATGGAGGCGCAGGACGCCAGGATTATGGTTAAACGCGCGTGGGCTGTTGCGGCCGATCGTCAATATCAGGCCTGGCATCATCTGAGCAAATATTACGGCGAGCCGGGTACAGGTTGCCCTGAATTAGCATCTTCTCAGGATGAGCTGGTCTGGCTGCTAGGATTAATTGGTGGATTGCAGGCGGTTAACAGTGATATCCGGTCAACAGAAGGACGTATTCCTCGGAGTATCGCTGCCCGCGTTGAGCGCAGTGCCCAGTGCCTTGAGAGCCAGAAATGGTGGGGTGTACCAAAAGCCATTCGTGCGACGCTGTGGGTAATGATTCCCGGTGTGGTGCCAGAAGGAGAAGACCCTTGGCATCGTTTGCAGGAAGCCAGTGATGCTGGTGAAGTCAGTGGTGTCAGGCTGGCCAATATTTTCCATGCCATGGCGGCTGTCAGTGCTGGTGATGAAGCACTGGTCCGTCAGTTGATACGTGACCATGCGCAGGCTGAAAAACGTCGTTTACCCGATCCTGCCTACCAATTACTTGATGCCATGGCCCATGAGCAGATGTTGGGCATTTCTGATGCACTATGGACTGCCGCAACCGGTAAACGAACGCCGACGGGTGCTTTTGGTCGTTTCTGGGATGATAAGCAGGATGCGAGCGAAACTATAGATATCAATGATTTGCTATAAATCTGATTGATTCGTTGTGTAGCTAATAAAAAGAAGAATACTGTAAAGGATGGTTTTCATGTCCCATCATATTCGCCGGCCTCTGCTATCACTGTTTGCCGCATGCCTGCTGACCGGCTCAGTTTCTGTCCAGGCCGCTTTGACCAAGAATACCTTCTGTATTTTCGATCCTGTTGGAAACAATGGCGATGTTCTGGCACTGATGAAGGATTACAAGACGGAAGCTTTGTCCTGGGGCGTTGACCTTGATTTGAAAACCTTCATGGATGAAAGCGTCATTGTTGATGAGTTGAAAGCGGGGCAGTGTGATGCTGCTGCGTTTACCGGCCTTAAGACTCGGGCTTTCAATCGTTTCACATCGACAGTCGAGGCAGTGGGTGCTTTGCCGGATTATACGACGCTGAGAACGACACTCCAGACACTGATGGGCCCTAAGGCTTCGAAATTGATGCGAAATGGTCCTTACGAAGTGGCAGGCATCATGCCGGCCGGGGCTATTTATGCATTTGTCAGGAATCGGGACTGGGACAGCCTCAATAAAATCCAGGGTAAAAAGATCATCGTCATGGAAGGGGATGAAGTGTCCCAGCAGCTGGTGCGACAGGTCGGTGGGACGCCGGTCAGTGGGAATACAACGAATTTCGCCGGTAAATTCAATAACGGCAGCGTGGATGTGACCTTTGCGCCTGCTGTCGCCTATGAGCCACTGGAAATGTATAAGGGGCTGGAGCCAGGCGGTGGCGTTGTTGATCACATTTTCATCCAGCTGACTTTCCAGATGGTGATCCGTCATGATCGCTTTCCTGAAGATTTTGGCCAGAAATCCAGGCAGATGGCGCTGGAAAACTTCGATCGTGCATTCGCTTTTATCGGGAAAGCTACCAACAAAATTGACGACAAGTACTGGGTAGAACCCAACCCTGCTGAGGTTGACGACTATCGTCAGATTATGCGCGAAGCGCGGCTCGCCCTCCGGGATCAGTCAATTTACGACGGCAGAATGCTGAAACTGATGCGTAAGGTACGCTGCAAATACGACCCGGTTCAGGCGGAATGTGCGGAAAAACTTGAGTAATCAGCGGATTACTGCTCGTACGATACAGCCATAATAATAACAAGGCGAAACCTCGATGTACGAAAGTGTTAGCCGTAACCGCACTTTATCAGATTGGCTCTCTTCTTTGCCCATCGCGTTGGTGCTACTGCTGGTAATTGTGTTGGAAAGCAGCAGTATGCTGCATTCCCGCCTGCTTGCCATTGGCAGTGAGATCTGGACGGATTATCACGAACTGAGAATCCCTGCCCAGGCGCCGCTCTGTCAGCCAGATCTTGATATTGATCAGGCGCTCGCTGTTTTGCTGGCGAACCAGCAGGTGGATATTGATGGTGAGCTGTCTCTGTTCGATGAAGAACCGGCAGAGCCAGCTGTTCTCAGGGCTTCGTTGGAGCGGTCACAGGCAGAATGCCAGCGTCGTCATGCTGACTATGCTGCGCGCCAGGGTCAGGTAACTGATAGGCTTCAGTATTATGCGGCCTTTGAAGAAGGGATTGCAGCCATTGGTGATCTGGGGCTGAATGCTTCCCGTTACATACTGATGACGTTACTCCTGGTAGCTGCTGCCTCGGCAACCCTTCTGCGTGATCATATTGCTTTACGAGGCATTCGTACCCAGAAAGATCTCCAAATCTCCAGTCTGGCACAGTTGGCAGGGAATGCCTTGTTACTGGCTTCAGCGATTGCTTATCGTTCGATGCAGGAAGCTTCTGGTATTGTGTCTGACCTGCAACAACACTGGATCCAGTGGGGCTGGATCGCAGGCTTTACGGTCTTAACACTGATCAGTCTGTTGCAATATTTGCGGAGTCCGGAAGGATTAGAGTCCGGCGGTACGATTGGTCATGCACTGTTGTGTATCCCGTTGTATAGCTGGATGGCACTGATTTCGGGTGTTTTCTTTATTCTGATCGGCCACCTGCCCGCAATGACGATTTATCTGGGCAAGATGCTCGATTTATCTGGTCTGTTTATCAATGTAGGGCTGTATGTCTGGATTGGTATGTTGCTGAAACAGACCCGGATGGCCAGTCTTGTATTTGACCTGTTCCGACCCTGGCGTCTGCCGCCTGAGATGCTGGCATTTCTTGCCATTATGGTTTCAGCCTTGCCGACCGCTTACACCGGTGCAAGCGGCATTTATGTGATTGCGGTTGGTGCGGTGATTTATCAGGAGTTGCGACGGGCAGGGGCGCAGCGTCAACTGGCTCTGGCGACGACGGCTATGTCTGGCAGTATGGGGGTGATTCTGAACCCCTGTCTTCTGATAGTGATTATTGCTGCCCTGAACAAGGAAGTGACAACGCGTGAATTGTACGGCTGGGGTTTGTGGTTGTTCCTGCTTTCCGCATCGCTGTTTCTCATAGTTTCAATGGTATCCCGTCGTGCAACGCTGTCTGTTTCGCCGGTAGAGAATGCGTGGCAGGAAACGCTTAAGACGATAAAAAAACTGGTGCCTTACGCGTTAGTGATTGTGGTCATGGTGCTCTGGTATCGCTGGGGATTAAATACGGCGCTGGACGAATTCAGTGCACCGGTGATATTGCCTGCGGTCATGTTGGCGGTTGTTATTCTTGATCAGTGGTTATGTCGCCGGGACAACCCGGAGCGGGAAGGCAATATCGTGAAAGATACCGAGCTCGCCGTCCGTCATGCGACCGGCGAGGCATCGGCGCATATCGGGGCGCTGCTGATGTTGATGGCGCTGTCCATCTGTCTCGGCGGTGTTTTTGATCGCGGTGATGCGGTGTCCATGCTGCCGCAGGACCTTTCCTCGGTTTGGCTGACCATGGCTTTGCTGGTGGTGATACTGGTGCTGATTGGCATGATCATGGATCCCTACGGTGCTGTGATCCTGGTGACCATCACCCTGACCGACTTTGCCTTCTCCAATGGTATCCAGCCGCTGCATTTCTGGATGGTGACCCTGATTGCCTTTGAGCTGGGGTATCTCAGTCCACCGGTTGCACTGAATCATTTGCTGACCCGGCAGGTGGTCGGTGATGATGAGGTGGATCGTGGCGCTGTGACGGGATCATTCTGGCGACGCTATGAGCGCTTTGTCTTGCCGCTTCTGGTGATGGCTGCCACATTACTGCTGACGGCGTTTGTCCCCTTGCTATTTTACGCCTGAGACAAAAAGGGGGCTGATTGTCAGTGATCAGAACCCTTTCGCCCTTTACGGCAGTGCGATGCTCTCTTATTCTTAATCAAACGCTTGTTTGAAAAAATAAAGGGGCACCCTGACGTTGCCAATTCACTTTGCCCATGCCAATGGCTTTCCAGCGCCGGTTTACAGGAAACTGTTTTCAGCCCTTGAGCAACAGGGGTTTCCTGTTAGCTGGCTGGAAAAACACGGCCATGATCCGCTGTTTCCCGTTACGGACAGCTGGCCTCACCTGGTGGATGAACTCCTGGAAGCGATACGACAGCAGCACTCCGAGCCAGTCCTTGCGGTAGGGCACTCACTGGGCGGTGTGTTGAGTCTGTTTGCGTCATGGCAGGCACCTGAGCTTTTTCGTGGTGTCATCATGCTGGATGCACCGCTCTTAACGCCATTAGAGGGAAGTCTGGTACGCCTGATCAAACGTCTTGGGGCTGTCGACCGGATTACGCCTGCAGGGCGTACCCTGGGGCGCAGGAGTGTCTGGCGCAGTAGTCAGGAAGCGATGGATTATTTCCGAAAAAAACCACTGTTTCAGCAATTTGATCCTCAGTGCCTGGCGGATTATGTGGATCACGGGATGGAGCATGGTCAGAATGAGGTGCGTCTTGGTTTTGATCCGGATATCGAGATCAGCATTTATCGCAGTATTCCGGACCGTTGGCCACGGGCAGTAAAACCCTTTCCAGTGCCAACCGTTGTGGTGTACGGCGATCGCAGTGATGTGGTGATGCCGCATATGGTGATGGCCATGCGCCTTCGTCGTCAGCTCAGCGTTCAGAAAGTTCCCGGTGGGCATATGTTTCCCCTTGAGCAGCCTGAACAGACGGCACACTTGATTACCCGTTTAGCGGAATCCATGGGAGTGACCAAAGCATCGTGAAAGAATTCAAAATAACCACGCCGGAGATGACCTTTGCAGCCTGCCAGTGGGGACGCGATGATGCACCAGCCATTCTTGCCCTGCATGGTTGGCTCGATAATGCGGCGACATTCACCCGACTGGCGCCACTGCTGGATGACTATCGAATCATTGCGATTGATCAGGCGGGTCATGGTTTTTCGGATCATCGCAGCCAAGATGCCAGTTATGCAATATGGGATTATGTGGGTGATGTTATCGACATTGCTGATTCACTATCCCTTGATTGCTTTTCATTGCTGGGTCACTCCATGGGCGCCATTGTCAGTGTGTTGACGGCAGGCGCTTTTCCGAAGCGTGTCGAGCGGTTAATGCTGATAGACGGTATCTGGCCGATTCCGACAGAGGTCAATCAAGCGCCGGAGCAGCTGGCCAAGGCGGTCAAGCATCGCATTCGGTTGCGTGGCCGTAAGAAGTCGGTATTTGCTACGAAAGATGAGGCGGTTGCTGCACGCTTAAGAGGGTTTGGGACAATCAGTGAAGCGGCCGCTCGAATCCTGGTTGAGCGTGGTGTTGAGCCTTGTGACGGTGGTTGGACATGGCGTACCGATGCCCGCTTGACGCTACCTTCAGTCATGCGCCTGACCCACGCACATGCGAGGGCTTTCACAGATCGTTTGTCCATGCCAGCACTGCTGATTGCTGCTGAAGACGGCATTGTGATGGCGGGTGTACAAGCTCATCAAGACGAGTTTGAGCACATTACCATCAAGACATTACCCGGTGGACACCATTTTCATCTTGAGAATCAGACAGAGGCGGTAGCGGAAGCTTTGTGTGATTTTCTGGCCGGAGAGTGAGTGAATTGGGAACCGACCAGAAGTGTGGTTCCCGGTTTAATTCTGAAAGAGCGGCTCAGTCTCTCAGGCTGTTGAAGGTGTTTTGATCTTCTTGAGGGCAAGGCGGATGTCCAGTTCCAAGTCTTCCGGTGCTGTTGTTGGACTGAAACGCATGACTTTGGACTGATCGGGATAGATCAGGAACTTGGTGAAATTCCATTTGATAGCCTCAGACCCTAATACACCCGGTGCGGCACTCTTGAGTTCTTTGAATAATGGATGGGCATCATCGCCATTGACATCCACTTTGGAAAACATGGGGAAACTGACGCCATAGTTCTTCTCACAGAAGCTGGCGATATCTTCGCTGTTTCCGGGTTCCTGGTGACCAAACTGGTTGCAGGGGAACCCCAGAATGATCAGCCCTTGGTCATGATATTTCTTATAAAGTGCTTCCAGCCCTTGATATTGTGGCGTAAATCCACATTTGCTGGCCGTGTTGACGACAAGAATAGCATGGTTGTTGTACGCTGACAGGGCTTGAGACTTGCCATTCAGTAGCGGTATTTCGTGACGAAGAAAATCCATTATGGTCCCCGGCTTTTGTGTTTTTGATGGGGTATTGTACGCAGATTTACGCATCCATGCGGATGCAGTTGCATGCTTTTTCAGTATGCTGACAATCTTCAGCGAACCTGTAACGACGAATAGGTCTCTTCAGCGGTCTGGTTGCCCACCATTTCATCGTATGCACTGTGTTGTATCAGGTTAATTGGCTGCCCAATGTTACCCAGATATTCAGACGCTTCACTGATACTGTGAAATATGATGGGAGATGTCGGGTCTTTTTCGGTTAGAAAGTACTGGTTTCCATCTTTCGTAATTTGGCAAAGGTAGATGTCACCTTCATTGGCCACCAGGTTGATTGCTGTATTTGGATTATCTCGTATGAGTTTTTTTAACTCTTTGACTTTCATAGTAAAACTCCATGTTTTTAGGGGCTAATCCTGATTAGATTCTGTTTTACGGATCGCAATTTACTAATCAAATATTAGACAAAAAATAATAAATGTACAAATAATGGTAGCGAAAGTTGTACTGAGTATGGGCTTTTCACCTGATTCATCATCAATGGGCTACTGGCTACTGTTAGCATCAAACCAGAATCAAGCTAATAATTAAGCTAGTGGCAGCGTATTGAAACACCATGGCTTTTTATCCAAATATTGTGCAAACGATAGAACGACAGGGAGTGTCGATGTTTTCCTTCATAGATGGTCGCAAGATTCTGGAACCTATCCTGTTTGGTGTCCTGATGGTTGTCATGGTGCTTACGGTGCAGGGCTATTTTGCCCAGCGGAGTATGCCCAAGGATCAGGCGCCAACGGTTTCCGGACGCCTGATTGATGGTGGCTATGTTGATTTGATTTCAAAAAGCCAGGAACAACCCGTTTTGCTTTATTTCTGGGCTAACTGGTGTATGGAGTGCCGAGCAATCAATTCGGCAGTACAGAAAGTCGCCAATGATTATGAAGTCGTGTCAGTGACCATGAGTTCCGGCAGTAAGGAATGGCTTAAACAGTATATGAAAGCAAGGGAGCTTAGTTTTCCCGTGTTGAATGATACAACAGGCACTATCAGCCGGGAGTGGGGGGTGACGACGGTGCCTTCATTCGTAGTGGTGATGGGTGGCAAGGTTCGTTTCATTACAACCGGCTATACGACCAGTGCCGGCCTTCGTGCAAGACTTTGGATTGTAGGATCCTTCCTGCCGTTTGTTGAGCGTGTGAAGGCGTGGTTCTGAGCGCAAAGTAAGGGATCATTCGGGCATTGAACTAGAACGGCCGTTTTGGCAGGCTGATTTCCGGGGCAAGTGGTAAACTGCAATTCTCATTCAACCTGTACCGGGTAGTTGACGACAATGCAAAGGATCCTGTTCTCTCTCTGTCTGCTTTCTCTCTTGGGCAGTGCTCATTCCTCTGATATTCCGGGTTCGTCCCATTTGCCGGGTATTGACCGATATCCCAACGCGACGATAGTCCGTTATGGCGAAGGGGATAAAGTCAATTACCCGTTGGTTGCCAGCACCATCAAGAAAGTGAATGGCGTGGTCCGCGCTGATGAGGAGCAACGGCGTGATGGCGCGTGGCGCAGGGTTATTTATCTGATGCCGGATGGGCATGGCAGCGATGCTGGTTTTCGCTATTTTTCTGATCGCCTGAATAAACTCGGCGTTAAAACCCTTTACCAGTGTGATGGTCGTCATTGTGGCCCCAGTAATCTTTGGGCCAATAAAGTATTCGAGGAAGCCAACCTGTACGGTTTGGACAAGGATCAGTTTTATTTACTGGGCACCCGCACCGTTGACAATCAGACGGAATATTATGTGTTGTATACGGTCAGGCGTGGCAATAAACGCGTTTATGCCATGGTTGATCAGTTGATCGTTGAGGGCCCGCTTCCTGGTATTTCCGGTTCTGAGAAAGGGATGCAAGCGTCTGGTATGGTGCAATACTGGGATGCTGTCGTGCAGCCAGGGGCTGGAACGATTGTACAGCAGGATTTCGACAAAATACTGGCGCAACTTAAGCGTGACAGTACGACGCAAGTAGTATTGGCGGGGTCTGTTCCGTTTGTGTCTGAGCTCAAGCTGGATCAGCAAATTGAACGCTCCAGACAATATGCCCAAGCACTGAAAGATCGCTTAGTCGAAGAAAATGTGGCTGAAACGCGACTCTTTGTCATTGGTGCAGGGCCTTTGTTACAGCAAAAGGCAGATGATGCGATGCCTTTCGTTCGTATTATGGCTATCGAATAGTATGAAAAGCCGGTTGTGAGCAACTTGCATGGTCTGATACTTCCCTGACATAACCTAGGCTTATAAGGGATAGGGAGAAAAATCATGGCCAAAACAGTATCACTGGTTCTCGGTAGTGGCGGAGCAAGGGGATATGCCCACATCGGGGTGATTGATGAGCTCCTGGCCAGAGGGTATGAGATTTCCGCCATAGCGGGCTGTTCCATGGGTGCGTTGGTGGGCGGTCTTTATGCAGCGGGTCGGCTGGACGCTTACCGAGAGTGGGTGCTGGAGCTGAAATACCTGGATGTGATTCGGTTGCTTGATCTTTCCTTTCGCTCACCCGGCGTCTTCAGGGGAGGGCGCGTGCTGGATGCCATGAGCAGCATGGTCGGTGATTGCCTGATAGAAGAACTGCCCATCCCGTATACCGCCGTTGCCACCGACCTCAATGCCCGCAAGGAAATCTGGTTCCAGGAAGGTGATCTCCTGCAGGCAATCAGGGCGTCCATTGCTATCCCCAGTCTGTTTACTCCCGTTGAGTACAATGGCCGAATGCTGGTGGATGGCGGCGTGTTGAATCCTATCCCTATTGCGCCAACCGTATCAGCCCATACTGACTTGATCATAGCAGTGGATCTTAATGCGGATATCGCCCCTATGCAGATTGCTTGCGATCCTATGCCTGCCGCCAAGGAACAACGCATACTGGAGCGCTGGTTCAATAAGCTGCGAAAGAGTGGTTCAGCGGATGAGTCCGATGAAGCCATGCAGCAAACGGTTGAGCTCGCGTCAGGCAAAACAGGGATGCTGGATATCGTAAACCAGTCGCTGGAAATCATGCAGGAAGTCCTGACCCGTCACCAGATGGCGGCCTATTCCGCGGATATTCTGATTCCAGTGTCTGCCCGACAGTGTCGTTTTTATGAATTCCACCGGGCTGAAGACTTGATCCAGGTCGGGCGTTTACAGGCAGCCTCACTGCTGGATCAGCACCCGCAGTTCGCTGTTACGGCGGAAGATGATGAGGGAAGTGCTCCAGATCAAGGTGATGTGGCGCTGGATGCCAGCCAGCCAAAGGCATAATCACTGCTTTCCAGCACAGTATTCAACGTCGTGTTTTCAGCAAGACATAAACCGCCCCACGACCGCCATCCCTGGGCAGGCAGGAACAAAAAGCCTGAACAGCATTGATTTGTCTTAACCACTGGTTCACATAACTCTTCATCGTATCTTGTTGCCCGAAGCTACGATGGGACTTGCCATGAATAACACGTACACAGCTGTAATGCTGATCCTGGCAGAAGGCCAGAAAACGGGGCAGCAGGTTACGGGCTTCTTCGATGGTGCAGCCATGCAAATCAAGGTTGTAGTTGACAGGGAAATGCCCCTGTTTTAATTGCTTGAAGCGACTATGCTGTAGGCCAGCTCTCAGGTATTCGATGGGTTGCTCGGGTTCGATCGGCTCAATATGGGTGTCCGACAGTCCGTCGGCAGGTGGCGTATAATCCGTTGCAGCCGAACGCCGGCGCAGCGCCTTGGTGAATTCCGGAATCGTATCCGACTTACCTGAAGTCTGGGCCTGATGCTGTCGCAGCGGTTTTACTCCGGCCATTTCCTGCTGAAACAGTCGGTTTTCGTCGTCGGTGCTGGCGTTGTGATTGGCGTCGTCGCCCATTGCTGGTTCCATTGGCTATTGGGAGTGACACAGTTCAGGCTATCTCGTCGTTTGAAACGACACAGGCTAAATAGTTCAGAAACCGGCTCTTTCCCGGATAGAGTGGGATATAATCGCGCATTCTAAACTGAACCGTTGTAGGAGTCATGGTGTCAGATTTGCTCAATGATACGTCCGGCCTGCTAACCATTCGCGACTGGCTGCGATGGACATACAGCCGTTTCAATGAAGAGCCGTCATTGTTTTACGGCCACGGTACGGATAACGGCTGGGATGAAGCGCGGCACCTGGTTTTGCAGGCATTAAACCTGCCCTGGGATTATGATCCAGGCTATTTTGACAGCCGTCTGACCGACAGTGAGCGACAGCAACTGACCACCCTGGTGCAACGCCGCATCAGGGAACATATCCCGACAGCTTACCTGCTGAATCAAGCCTGGTTCTTCGGTATGCCGTTTTATGTCGATGAGCGGGTGCTGGTGCCACGATCGCCGATTGCGGAATTGATTGAAAAAGGGTTTGAACCCTGGCTCAACGATCAACCCGTCAACCGGGTCTTGGATCTCTGTTGTGGTTCCGGTTGCATTGGTATTGCCTGCTCGCAGGCTTTCCCGGAAGCCCAGGTGGATCTGGTTGATATCTCTGAGGATGCGCTGGAAGTTGCCCATATCAATATTGATCGCTTTGAGTTGTGGGATCGCGTCAGAAGCATTCAGTCAGATATGTTCCTGTCACTGAAATCCATGGAAGACCGCCCCCGCTATCAGTTGATTGTCAGTAATCCGCCGTATGTGGATGCTGAAGATATGGCAGATTTGCCGGATGAATATCTGCATGAACCGGCTTTAGGTCTGGAAGCGGGGAATGACGGGCTGGATTTTGCCCGTAATATCCTGACGAACGCGGCAGATTTTCTGGATGACAATGGTCTGCTGGTGGTGGAAGTGGGCAACAGCGAGTGGGCCTTACAGGATGCTTACCCGGATGTACCGTTTACCTGGGTTGAATTTGAGCATGGTGGCCACGGGGTCTTTGTGCTGACAGCGGAAGAGTGCCGTCGTTATCGTGACCGATTCGGCGACAGCCACTGAAAACCCGGTATAATGCCGGCATCAACAAGAACCGAGGGTGATGGCTTGAGCCATTACCCTGCAATAAACGGCAGTGGAGTATCATGGCAGGTAATACCATCGGAAAACTGTTCACTGTGACCACGTTCGGTGAGAGCCACGGTCCCGGTCTTGGGTGCATCGTTGACGGCTGCCCGCCGGGCATTCCGCTGGACGAGGAAATGCTGCAACAGGATCTTGATCGTCGAAAGCCCGGCACGTCCCGTTATACCACCCAGCGGCGCGAACCTGATGCTGTGCGTATCCTGTCCGGCGTGTTTGAAGGAGTGACCACGGGGACGCCGATTGGTTTGTTGATTGAAAATACGGATCAGCGCTCCAAAGACTATTCCGAGATCAAGGATCGTTTTCGTCCCGCCCATGCTGATTATGGTTACTGGCACAAATACGGCATCCGTGACTATCGGGGTGGTGGACGGTCTTCTGCACGGGAAACGGCGATGCGTGTGGCCGCAGGTGCCATTGCACGACAATTTCTGCAGGCACAGGGAATTACTGTCCGGGGCTATCTTTCGCAGATGGGGCCAGTCAAGGCGGAAACGTTTGATTGGGATGAAGTGGATCGTAATCCGTTTTTCTGTCCGGATGCGGCAAAGGCCGCGGAGATGGCAGATTACATCAATGCCCTGAGAAAAGAAGGCAATTCCATTGGCGCCCGAATCACCGTCACTGCAACCGGACTGATACCTGGGCTGGGTGAGCCGGTGTTTGATCGTCTGGATGCGGACCTTGCCCATGCGCTAATGAGCATAAATGCTGTCAAAGGTGTCGAAATTGGTGCCGGCTTTGACTGTGTGGAGCAGAAGGGCACCGATCATCGGGATGAGATGACCCCTGAGGGTTTTCTGTCGAACAACGCGGGCGGTATTCTGGGTGGCATTACCACGGGGCAGGATATTGTGGCGCATATTGCTCTCAAGCCGACCTCCAGCCTGCTGGTACCAGGTCGCAGTATTGATGTTGATGGCAACCCTGTTGAGGTGGTCACCAAGGGCCGCCATGATCCCTGTGTCGGGGTCCGGGCCACACCGATTGCCGAGGCAATGATGGCGATTGTGCTGATGGATCACCTGCTCCGGCATCGTGCCCAAAACAGTAGTGTATCGGTGTCTACACCGGTGATTGCCGGAGCTGTAACCTAGGTGTGATTTTTTATAGCCTGTCCAGTAAAGGTTGTAACTTTGCATGGACGGGCGCAGGGCATTCAGGCAGGTATTGTTGGATAATCTGTCCTACGGCCAGGCGGAGCTGAGTGACGGCAGCCTTTTCTCCCGATAGCTGACAGTGGAGGGCGACCTCTTGCCAGCTGTATTTCTGCAAGACCTTACGAACCAATACATTGAGTAATTCTGGCGCTATGTGTGCCTGATTATCCCGCAGTGCTTTAAGCAGCATTTTTTCGATAGCAAGAACACACCCGTCGTAGGTGCGGTTGCTGCAGGCGAATGAAAGACAATCCAGCCAGTCCTGATCTGTTAGGACGTCGCATCCTATTTCGGACATTTTTGACGTTTCACGTAACAGCGCCACCGCCAGCGAGCTCTCAATGCTACGGAGCGAGTCGCTCATTAAAAGGGGCAGCTGTTGTGCAAACCGTTTTCTTGCAAGTTTATGCAGTCTTGATGCAGCTTCAGACAGGGGCAGCATGACCAATGCTGAGTGTTCACCACTGGCAGTATCGCGTGTTGAGCCCAGTCGCAGTGGGGTAAGCCGTGATGCTTGCCAGAAATTCAGGAGCTCCGGGGTGGCGCCAAAACTGCTGGCAATGAAATCGCGGTTATTTTGTTTGCTGTCCTCTATGACTGCTTCAAGAAGCCGTTTTCCCAAGCCTTGGTGACGAAGTGCGGGATGAATAGCGATTCGCATAATGCGCTCTCCCGTCAACTCGGCAGCTGTTGCGATTCCGGCATGGTTGGCAAGTGATTGAGGAATCAGGTGTCCACGCAAGCGTCGTTCGCCGAGCCAAATCGCCTGAGCGAGTGGTTTGCTGAACCCTCCTTCCGTCACGCTCAACACAGTGCCTGCGATATGCGCTCCGCGATAAAACACATAAATGGAGAGGTCCGGACTATCCATCAGCATCTGCAGATCGCGAGGCGTCGTCTGATAATGTGCAGTAACCAGTAGGCCGAACAGCTCATTAAGTAGCGTCTCGTCCGTGACCAGCTCGGCTTGCGACAGTTTTACGATGCGATACTGCTCATTGACACTATCCACTATTGCGGCATCGGAAGCAGGCGAAGCATCCAGTTTCAGTAGTGCGAAAGTGAGTGCTTCAACGGGATCACCATTTGCCCAGCGAATGGGCGTCTCCAGTATCAGATGGCGCCATTTTGGGGTTATCCGGTCCAGCGTTTCCTTGAATCGAATAGCAAATCCCCGACCGCTACCTTCGTAACCGTGAATGGTGGATGAGAAAACAATGCGTGCATGTTGTTGCAATAACTTGCTTAACAGAGGCGCTGGAATGGCCGCAGCTTCATCCACCATGACCAGTGCCGCGTCATGATGATGTTGGGTCAGCTCGTCTGGTGCAACAAAATGAAGCGATATTCCATTGTATAGAATCTGGTTTTTTCTGATCTCAGCATCGGGCAGGAGTCTGGCTGCTTGAGCAAAGAGCGATTTCACCGCATCGGGTTGAGGAGCTGTAACCACCAGTGGACCGGTTCCCTGTTGTAGTAGCTGTGCTGCGGCAATGCCGAGAGAGGCTGATTTACCGCGTCCTCGGTCTGCGGTGATTACTAAGGGGCGACGTCTATGGCCGGTGGCAACACGGACTATCGCTTCAACAGCCTTGTGCTGATCATCCGTTCGGCAGATGTCATCATCAAATAGCTGATCAGCTGTGATGGTTACGGAAATATCCAGAGAGGGAAGTGGCAGACCTTCCTCTACTGTGGTGGTGTGTCTGGATGTTTTAATCAGTCTGGCCATACGAGCCAGAAAATGGCCCTGTATAGCATTGGATTCGCAGCCATAACTGAGAATGGCGCTGTACTCGGGATCATTATGCTTGTGCCAATGTTCCAGCGATGGACAAAGCAGTATCAGCAAGCCGCCTGCGCGAATAATCCCAGAGGCTGCACCCAGTGCATTGGGGTTAAAACCGCGATGGGCATCAATGACAACAGCATTGCTTTCGGTACCCAAAAGTTGTCGGGTTTGGTTGGGTTTGAAATGTGTTGTATGACCAGGGCCTGATGTATCACTGATCCAGTGCGCTTCGTCAAAGTGGGCTATAACTGCGCGGACCTGATCCAGGCACCACGTATGACTACCCGATAAAACCAGTGCCCGTCGTTGTCTTGAGTGACGAGCCTGGTTTATCAGGTCATTAATGAGGATGTCAAAGCTGTCCGTTAGCGCCACAAACGATCCTGAATAGCCTAGGTGTAAACTGCGATTGTATCGCTCCGATCATCAGTTACGCCAGAACGAGGGCAGGAACATAACCAATACAGTTATGACTTCCAGACGTCCCATCAGCATACCGATACAGAGCAGCCACTTGGCTGCGGCGGGTAATGTCGCAAAGTTGCCGGCGGGGCCTATCACATCACCAAAGCCCGGGCCTACGTTGGCAATGGCAGTCACTGCGCCGCTCAGGCTGGTGACGAAATCCAGTCCCAGCAGGCTGAGGCCAATGGTCAGCAGTGCAACCAGCAATCCAAAGAAAGAACTGAATGCTACCAGGGAACGCAGGATATCGTTGGTAATCTCAATCCCGTTGTAGGACTGGACAAGGAAAGCCCGCGGATGGTTGAGCTGTTTCAGCTGGATATGGAGCAGTTTAAACCCGATCTGGAAACGAAAGATTTTGATGCCGCCCGCAGTTGAGCCGGAACACCCGCCTACAAAGGTCAGGAAAAAGAACAGGCTGATAGCAAAACCGCCCCAGAGGCTGTAATCCGTCAGCGCATACCCTGTAGTCGTAACAACAGAGGTGGTGTTGAAGGCAACAAGGGTCAGAGATTCAAACCAGTCGTAGCTGGAATTGAACCAGAGCCAGACGCTGAACAGCAGCCATATCATGACCAGAAAGCCAATAAACGCCTGAACCTGGCTGTCATGAATCAGTGATGCCCGGTCGCCACGCAGAAATTTTACAAACAGTACAAAGGGCAGGCTTCCCAGGATCATGAAAATGGTTGCGTTCCAGTGTATCCAGGGATTGCTGAAGTGCCCCATGGAGGCATCACTGGTGGAGTAGCCGCCGGTGGATACGGTGGTCATGGCATGGTTGGCAGCATCAAAGAGGTTCATGCCGGCCAGCATATAACCAATCATACAAAGGATGGTGATTATGCTGTACACCATCACAATCCGCTTGGCGATTGAACCGGAGCGGGGCAGGGCTTTCTCCGACCAGTCCGAGGATTCACTCTGGAACAGGCGCATGCCACCGACTTTCAGAAACGGCAGAATGGCAACCGCCATCACAATAAAGCCAATTCCGCCCAACCATTGCAAAATCGAGCGCCACAGCAGAATGCCACCGTTGACTGTGGCCAGGTGGGTCATGACCGTAGAGCCGGTGGTGGTTATGCCGGACATGGTTTCAAAGAACGCGTCCGTGTAGGACATGTCTTCAACCAGGACAAACGGCAGGGCGGCAAAGGCACTGACCAGAATCCAGCTTACATTGGTCAGCAGGAAGATCTGTCGGGAAACCAGGCTGAAATGCCGGGATCGCATCAGAAGGGCCAGCAGGCCGCCGCTCAGGAAGGTATAGATGGCAGACTCGAAGAACGCGCCAGCGCCGATGTCACCCATTGACAGGGAGATAAGGGCCGGGATCAGCATCAGAATGCCCAGTACCATCAGAAAAAGCCCTGCGACGTACAGGACTGGTTTGATGTTCATGGTGCTTATGGCCAGGTCCGTGGAATTTGATTCGCGGATTGTAGCCAGTGGTGTCGCCATGTAATTAAGGGTTTATACCGAGTTTTCTTCAGGTTGCAGGTCGCAGTTTCGAAAGAAAAGGATAGGCTATTGGCAGGAATCAGCCGTTTAATTCAGTAAATAATACTGAGTTCGATACACAGTCGTGTTATAAAGCGCTGTCCCGAAACTCAGCGGAGGAAAGCATGTCGGGTTGTCAGTCCGTCCAAAGCCCTTACTCGGTGGCGGAGGAAATTGCCAATAGCCTGTCTCACGGGCTGGGCATGGTGTTTGGTATTGTTGCCCTGGTGCTGCTGGTGAATGAAGCCGTCGCCCTGGATGATGCGGTCCGGGTCACCAGTTTCAGCATTTATGGTGGCAGCATGATTCTGCTGTTTCTGGCCTCGACGCTCTACCATGCGATTCCGGCGCCGGGCGCGAAACGATGGCTCAAGTTGTTCGACCATTGCGCTATCTACCTGCTGATTGCCGGCACCTATACACCCTTTATGCTGGTGACGCTGGAGGGAACCTTCGGCATGGTGTTGATGATCGTTGTCTGGAGTCTGGCCGCGTTTGGGCTGGCATTCAAGCTGATCTTTGGTCACCGTTACCGGAAGTTGTCGCTGCTGACCTACCTGGGAATGGGGTGGCTGTCCCTGATTGCGATTGGGGAACTGGTGGAACGTCTGCCCGCTGGGGGCGTCTGGCTCCTGGCCAGTGGTGGGCTGGTGTATAGCCTGGGGGTGATATTCTACGTCTGGAAACGGGTGCCGTTTAATCATGCCATCTGGCATCTGTTTGTACTGGGCGGTTGCGTGTGCCATTTTCTGGCCATTTATGGCTATGTCTTGCCGGTATCGTCGGTTTAATTAGGCAAGGCTTGAAAATTCCGCCCCCTGTTTGCAGGAACGCAAGGGGGCAAACCATTGATCAAGGCGCGCTTCAGAAGCCGCCGTTATACAGGGAATCATGATGCGTCATACTGTTTTTGACACGCCGGTCGTCAACTGGGTGTTTCGCCAGGTGTCGAAAATCGGCCTGAAACTGACGGGCTGGAAAATGGAAGGGCAGTTGCCTGATGCACCCAAATACGTGGTGATAGCAGCGCCTCATACCAGTAACTGGGATTTCCCCCTGACCATAGCTATGGCGTTTGTCTTCCGGATCAAGGTGTTCTGGATGGGGAAAGACTCCCTCTTCCGCGGGCCAATGGGACCCATTATGAAATGGCTCGGCGGCATTCCTGTTGACCGCAGCCGTTCTACTAACCTGGTGCAGGCGACTATTGATGCGTTCAACCGTAACAAGGAACTGATTATCGCGATTCCCCCGGAAGGTACCCGAGCCAAGGTGCGGAAGTGGAAGACCGGTTTCTACCATATCGCCCATGGTGCAAAGGTGCCGATTGCGTCTGGCTTCCTTGATTTCAAACGTAAGGTGGGTGGCTTTGGGCCGACCTTCATGCCGACTGGCGACATCGAAGCGGATATGGCGGCTATTAAAGCGTTTTATGCCAATATTACTGGCAAGTATCCCTGCGCATTTGAGCAGTAAGCATTGATCGATTTATCAGCCCTGTGATTCTTCCTCAGGGCTGTTCCAACTCCTCCAAAAGCGCCAGCATTGCATGCCCTGCATTCGACAGGGTTCTCTCACTGTGATGAATAACGCCCAAGGTTCGGGACAGATTGGCCCCTTCTACCGGCAGCCGGACAGTGGTGCCATCCAGCATGGTTTCAGGTAATACACTCCACGCTAATCCGATAGATACCATCATTTTTATGGTTTCCAGGTAATTGGTCGACATGGAAATGTCCAGTGTCAAGCCTGCCTGATCGAACAGCGCCTTCACAATATGATGGGTAAATGTCCGGTTATCCGGGAAAATGGACTGGAAATGACTGAGGTCTTTCAGGTTAATTGTAGGCTTTTCGGTTAACGGGTGTTCTGGTGCAACAACAAAGGCCAGCGGATCCTGCCAGAGCCGGCGTGCAATGACGGGAGGCTGGTTGTCCGGTGACAGCGTAATGATGCCTAGTTCTATCTCGCCCTGGCTCAGCGCGGTATAAGCCTGCTCTGAATCAATAAAACGAATATCAAGACGGACATCCGGATAACGTTTGCTGTAGGTTTTCAATACCGCCGGTAGCCGGTGCAGGCCTATGTGGTGGCTGGTCGCCATGGTCAGGCTGCCTGATACCTTCTCGGACAGGTTGCCCAGCGCCTTGCGGGTATCGTCGATGGCGTTCAGGATGGCTCGGGCGCGCGCAAGTAATGTTTGACCGGCTTCGGTCAGCGTAATCTGTCGACTGATCCGGTCAAACAGTTTACAGTCGAGCTGCGCTTCCAGAGAGGCAATTCGCTTACTGACAGCGGGTTGTGTGAGGTGTAGCGCCTGGGCGGCAGCGGAAAAGGAACCGCTTTCGGCAACCGCAAGAAACGCTCTGAGGTTCTGGCTGTCCACGGAGATAATCCTATTCCTGATGGTTATCCAAAATATTAAAAATATGAATTTGTTTTATGTGAGACGATACCATACATTGCCAGCATAAGGCATTCAGATGTGTGGCGGGATGGCAAAGGCAATACCAATCACCTGCGTTGATCTTGGCTATTTCACATCTTGAAGGGCAATAGAACAACAATACACCTGCTTGTTGGTCAGCAGGGTAGGTATGTGAAGGAGACTGAAACGTGTCCGGAAAAACGCTCTATGACAAGCTTTGGGACAGTCATCTGGTTCGAACCCGGGATGATGGCTCCGCGCTGATTTATATCGATCGTCAGTTATTGCATGAAGTGACATCGCCGCAGGCCTTTGAGGGACTGCGGCTGGCAGGTCGTAAACCCTGGCGGGTGGATGCGAGTGTCGCGACGCCTGATCACAATGTACCGACGACCCGTTCCGAGCGGGAGGCCGGTATCGACGGAATCGTGGACCCGGTTTCCCGTATTCAGGTCGCGACCCTGGATGAGAACTGCGATGAGTTCGGTATTCTGGAATTCCAGATGCAGGACCGGCGGCAGGGGATTGTGCATGTTGTAGGCCCAGAGCAGGGCCTGACGTTACCCGGTATGACGTTGGTGTGTGGGGATTCCCATACGGCTACCCATGGTGCCTTTGCTGCGCTGGCACATGGTATCGGTACGTCCGAGGTCGAACATGTGCTGGCCACCCAGTGCCTGGTCACCAAGAAAATGAAAAACATGCTGGTCCGTGTGGATGGCGAACTGGGTCCTGGGGTGACCGCCAAGGATGTCATCCTGACCATCATTGGTGAAATTGGTACAGCGGGTGGTACCGGGTATGCCATTGAGTTTGCCGGCTCTGCCATTGAAAGCCTGTCGATGGAAGGGCGGATGACCATCTGCAATATGGCGATTGAGGCTGGTGCCCGGGTTGGTCTGGTCGCGGTGGATGAGACCACGATCGAATACGTGAAGATGCGTCCCTACGCGCCGGAAGGTGATCAGTGGGAAGCGGCCGTCGACTGGTGGCGGACACTGGTGTCGGATTCTGATGCCGAGTTTGACCATGTTGTGGTTCTGCGCGGCGAGGCTATTGAGCCGCAGGTTTCTTGGGGGACTTCGCCTGAAATGGTGGCGCCTGTCAGTGGCCTCGTGCCTGATCCTGATAAAGAGAAAGATGAGGCGCGGGAAGAGAGTATTCGCCGTGCACTCGCTTACATGGGACTTCAGGCTGGTATGAATATCTCGGATATTCGCCCGGATCGTGTCTTCATCGGTTCCTGTACCAATTCCCGGATTGAAGATCTGCGTGAAGCGGCTCGTGTCGTTGAGGGGCGTAAGGTGGCGTCATCAGTGAAGCAGGCGTTGGTTGTGCCTGGTTCTGGTCTGGTGAAAGAGCAGGCAGAGCAGGAAGGGCTGGATAAAATTTTCATTGAAGCCGGTATGGAATGGCGAGAACCGGGATGCTCCATGTGTCTGGCTATGAATGCTGACAAATTAGGTTCAGGTGAACACTGTGCGTCTACGTCCAACCGTAACTTTGAAGGTCGCCAGGGGTTTGGCGGGCGGACGCATCTGGTCAGTCCGGCCATGGCAGCAGCAGCAGCGGTTACAGGGCATTTTGTAGATGTCAGGGAATTGATGGAGCGTGCATCATGAAAGCATTCACCGTACATACCGGTATTGTGGCGCCACTGGACCGCGCCAATGTTGATACGGACATGATCATTCCCAAGCAGTTTCTAAAATCTATCCGGCGTTCAGGGTTTGGGAAAAACCTGTTTGATGAGCTGCGTTATCTTGATGAAGGGCAGCCTGATCAGGATTGCAGCGGTCGTCCACTGAACCCTGAATTTGTGTTGAACCAGCCACGCTACAGTGATGCTTCGATTCTGCTGAGCCGGCATAACTTTGGCTGTGGCTCATCCCGTGAACATGCGCCCTGGGCATTGGATGATTATGGTTTTCGTTGTGTGATCGCGCCGAGCTTTGCGGATATTTTCTATAACAACTGCTTCAAGAATGGCTTGTTACCTATTGTTTTACTTGAAGATGTTGTTGATGAGTTGTTTCGGGAAACCGCTGATCAAGATGGCTATTCGCTGACAATCGATCTTGCGCGCGAGGTGATTGTGCGCCCAGGTGGTCGTGAGATTGAGTTTGGTATTGATGCCTTTCGCAAGGATTGCCTGTTGAAAGGGCTGGATGAGATTGGCTTGACGCTGGAGCAGTCCGATCACATCCGGCAGTTTGAGCAGCGTCATCAGGCACGTTTCCCCTGGCTGTTTAACACAGTTGCCCGTTAATCGTTGTACGACAGTGATTACGTTTCAGGAGTTGATAGAAAAATGAAAAAGTTGCTGGTGCTGCCTGGTGATGGCATTGGTCCGGAAATCGTTACCGAAGCGCTGAAAGTGTTGGACAAGGTCAAAGAGAAATTCGGTCTTGCCGTTTCCCTTGATGAGGCATTACTGGGTGGCGCGGCTATTGATGCTACTGGTAACCCTCTCCCGGCAGAAACCCTCGACAAGGCGATGTCCGCCGATGCATTGCTGATGGGGGCGGTGGGTGGCCCGAAGTGGGATCACCTCGAAACAGCGAAGCGTCCTGAGAGAGGGTTGCTGGGCTTGCGCTCTAGTCTGAATCTGTTTGCCAATCTGCGTCCTGCGATTCTCTATCCGCAGTTGGCGTCAGCTTCGACGCTGAAGCCGGAAGTGGTCAGTGGTCTGGATATCCTGATTGTCCGCGAGTTGACCGGCGGTATCTATTTTGGGGAACCCCGGGGCATTCATACGCTCGAAAATGGTGAGCGCCAAGGCTACAACACCTACGTTTACAGTGAATCTGAAATCCGTCGAATTGGTCGGGTCGCCTTTGAAACAGCACGCAAACGAGGTGGTCGGGTGTGTTCCGTCGATAAGTCCAACGTGCTGGAGGTTACCGTGCTCTGGCGCGAAATCATGGAAGAGATCGGAAAGGTATACCCGGATGTTGAGTTGGAACACATGTATGTCGACAACGCTGCCATGCAGTTGGTGCGCGCGCCAAGGCAGTTTGATGTCATGGTGACCGGCAATATGTTTGGCGACATTTTGTCTGACTGTGCAGCCATGCTAACTGGCTCTATCGGCATGCTGCCTTCGGCGTCACTCGATGCTGATAACAAGGGGCTGTATGAACCCGTACACGGTTCCGCACCGGATATCGCAGGGCAGGGTGTTGCCAATCCGCTGGCTACCATTTTGTCGCTGGCCATGTTGTTGCGTTATTCCTTTGCTGAGGTAGAGGCTGCCGATGCGATTGAGCAGGCAGTCAGCAAGGTGCTGAATGATGGTTTGCGTACAGCAGATATCTGGTCGGAGGGACTGCAAAAGGTTTCAACCCAGGCGATGGGTGATGCAGCAGCGGCAGCGATATAAACAACAGGGGTGCGGGGAGTTTATTGCATGATCAAGCTTGGTCTGGTGGGTTGGCGGGGTATGGTGGGATCCGTACTCATGCAGCGGATGCTCGAGGAAAACGATTTTGCCTTGGTAGAACCCACCTTCTTTACGACATCCCAGAAAGGTCAGCCGGGGCCAGATATTGGTCGTGAGGTGCCTGTCCTGGCTGACGCCCGGGATCTGCAGGCGTTGGCGCAGATGGATGTCATCATTTCCTGTCAGGGGGGCGAGTATACCGGTGATGTGTACCCGAGGCTGAGAGCTTCAGGGTGGACGGGATACTGGATTGATGCGGCATCCAAATTGCGAATGGATGATGACAGTATCATTGTGCTGGATCCCGTGAATGACAGTGTGATCCGACAGGGGCTGGCGCAGGGGGTCAAAACCTTTGTCGGGGGGAATTGCACCGTCAGCCTGATGCTGATGGCGCTTGGCGGTCTGTTCCGTGAAGGGGTTGTCGAATGGGCCAGTGCCATGACCTACCAGGCGGCCAGTGGGGCAGGTGCGCGCAATATGCGTGAATTGATCAGCCAGATGGGGGTGATTCGGGATACCGTAGCTGCAGAGTTGCAGGATCCTGCTGCCGCCATTCTGGATATTGATCGAAAGGTCACAGACGTCATTCGATCTGATGCATTCCCGGCATCAGAGTTTGGTGTGCCGCTGGCGGGCTGTCTGATTCCCTATATCGACCGTGAGCTGGATAATGGCCAGAGTCGGGAAGAGTGGAAGGCCCAGGCCGAAACCAACAAAATCCTGGGGCTGGATCAGTCGATCCCGCTCGATGGAATCTGTGTTCGTGTCGGTGCCATGCGTTGTCATTCCCAGGCGCTGACGCTGAAGTTGAATCGCGATATTCCTTTGGCGGACATTGAGGCTATGATCGCCCAGGCAAATGATTGGGTAGAGCTGGTGCCTAACCATCGTGAGGACAGTATGCAGCGACTCTCTCCTGCCGTGGTGAGTGGTTCGTTGTCTGTACCGGTAGGCCGACTACGCAAGATGAATATGGGGCCTGAGTATCTGTCAGCATTCACTGTAGGGGATCAGTTGCTTTGGGGGGCGGCTGAGCCACTCCGTCGTATGTTGCGAATTCTGCTGGAATCGTGAGATTGCATCACCTGATGTAACAGGGATGTTGCATCGGTAAACGGCTCATCTTTGGTGTATCGCTGGATTTGTTGGTCTGAAAAAGGGTATATAGGTGACTGATTTCGTTGTAAATGCTGGATGAGAATTGATGAGTTCAACCTATGATATTGCTGTAGTCGGTGCCACCGGTGCTGTGGGTGAGGCAATGTTGTCGATTCTGGAGGAACGCGAGTTCCCGGTCGGCAAACTGTACCCCCTGGCCAGTGAGCGCTCCGCAGGTGGCAGCGTGATCTTTCGTAATCGCGCCCATCGGGTTGAAAATCTTGCCGACTTTGATTTTTCCCAGGTAAAACTAGCGTTGTTTTCTGCCGGTGGTGATGTTTCTGCGGAATATGCGCCCAAGGCTGCCGCCGCAGGCTGCGTTGTGATCGATAATACCTCGCACTTCCGCTATCAGGATGATATTCCCCTGATTGTGCCGGAAGTGAATCCCGAAGCGATTAGTGCCTATCGCAACCATAACATCATTGCTAATCCTAACTGTTCAACCATTCAGATGCTGGTGGCGCTCAAGCCTCTGCATGATGCGGCGACGATTCGCCGTATCACGGTGTCCACTTACCAGGCTGTCAGTGGTGCGGGTATGAAAGGTGTTAAAGAGCTGGCGGACCAGACAGCCCGTTTACTTAACGCGAAGCCGGTTGAGGCCGATGTCTTCAGCAAGCAGATCGCTTTTAATGTGATTCCGCATATCGATCATTTTGAAGACAATGGCTATACCCGGGAAGAGATGAAAATGGTGTGGGAGACCCGGAAGATATTAGGGGATGACGCGATTCAGGTGAATCCTACCTGTGTCCGCGTGCCGGTTTTCTATGGCCATTCTGAATCGGTCAGCATTGAAACGGAAAAGCAGCTCAGCGCTTCAGATGCCCGGCAGTTGCTGGAAAATGCGCCCGGTGTCACGCTGATAGATGAGCGGGAAGCGGGTGGTTACCCGACACCAGTGGGGGATTGCTCAGGGCAGGATGACGTGTTTGTCGGGCGAATCCGTAAGGATATCGGCTGTGAGCGGGGGCTGAATCTGTGGATTGTGTCAGATAATGTACGAAAAGGTGCGGCACTCAATAGCATTCAGATCGCAGAGCTATTGATAAAATCCTTCGCGGAATGATAACTTATTGAGAATAAAAGAGAAGCCTCGGCTTGACCGGGGCATAATGATCAGAATCATGTGGCTTTGCAGGTTTTACCGGTGTCGACCGTGATACCGGATTGCCAAGTCGAGCGACAATAATAATCAAGGGATAGGGGATCATGCTACGCAAGCTGATAGTGGCCATGGCTGCCACTGGGGCGATATCTGCGGGTCCTGCACTTGGGCTCGGGCTGGGGGAGATTACGATTAACTCGTATCTGAATCAGCCGCTTGATGCTGAAATAGAACTGGTTCAGGTCAGGGAACTGTCCAATACAGAGATATTGCCGAACCTGGCGACGCGGGATGACTTCAAACGTGCCGGGGTGGAACGGCCCTTTTTCTTATCCGATCTCAAGTTTGAAACGGTTGTTCATGATGACGGCAGAACCACGGTTCGTGTAACCAGCAAGAAACCAGTCGTAGAACCTTTCCTGAATTTCCTGGTTGAAGTGCATTGGCCCAGCGGGCGCCTGTTACGGGAATATACGCTATTGCTGGATCCGCCCTCATTCAGTGCTCGTGTCGCTGAAGAAGTTGCGCGCAAGCCAATGTATCAGGGCGGCAGCGTCAATCGTTATCAGCGTATTCCTGATGCCGTTGCCCCCGTCCGTTCGACGCCAGAGTCATCCAGACCCCCTTCCAAGACGCCAACTGGCTCCCATAAGGTTAAAAAAGACGAAACACTCTGGGATATTGCATTGCGCTACAGGCCTGACCGCTCGGTGTCTCCACAGCAGATGATGCTGGCTATTCAGGCCGAGAACCCGGGTGCTTTCATTAATGGCAATATCAACATGCTTAAGCAGGGCAGTGTGTTGCGGATTCCTGATCGCGTCATGCTACGGGAGGTCAGTGAGGCAGGCGCTATTGCAGGTGTTGCGAAACAGAATTCCACTTGGAAAGGGAGTGTCAGGCAGCTGGATGCTACCCGTCGTGCGACCGCGGATGATGAGCCAAGAAAACGACAGGACGATGGCCGGTTAACGGTTGTCTCTTCAAGCGATGGCGGGAGTGGTAATGGAGCCGACCAGGGTGGTGGTAGCGGAGATTCTGGCCGTGTTAGAGCCTTGGAAAATGAACTGGCATTAAGTTCTGAACGAATTGATTTGTTGACTCGTGAGAATGCAGAGCTTAGGGATAAACTGGATGCTCTTACCAATCAGCTGGCTACTCTGGAAAGACTGATAGCGCTTAAAAATGATGAGCTGACAGCGATACAGGGTATGGAACAGCAAGATTCGAGTGCAACCTATACTCCTCCGGAACCGTCTCAGGATATTGTCCAGTCCACCCCGCCTACGACTTTGCCTCCGCCTGCAAATGGCGAGATTGATTATAACTATCAGGGTGACGCTGAGTCTGGTGAAACCCAGCAGCAGGTCGCTGATGGTGGGAAGAGTCAGGGGCAACAGAGTGCCGCTGACAGTAAAACTTCCGAAGAGCCTGACAATCAGGTCAATACTCCACAGCCCAAGCCTGAAAAATCTTTTGTGGATGAGTTTCTTGATAGCCCGCTCTACATGGGGCTTGCTGGGGGAGGTGTATTGTTCATCGTTGCCGGTCTGATGTTTGTCGCCCGGCGGCGAGCTCAGGCCGAAGATGTGTTTCAGGATTCCCTTAATGATCAGGATGCGTTTTCGCCGGCAGGTAATGAGCAGATTGATCTCGGCACCGGTTTAAGTCCTGCTGTACCAACGAAAATGGCCAGTGGTGCAGGTATTCAACCATTAGAGTTAGATACTGAGCTGGAAATTGATCAGGAGCTGGTGGATCAACAGGCAGCATCTACTGCAGGTAGTGCGATTGCTGAAGCTGATGTGTATGCAGATTATGGGCGTTTCGATCAGGCTGCAGAAATACTCACTAAAGCGGTTGAAGCTGAGCCGGGGAATACCGGCTATCGCCTGAAGCTGATGGCAGTCCAGGCGGGAATGGATGATCTGGAGGGTTTCAGGGAGCAACTGGACGCATTAGGAGATGTCGATGAAGCTACGCAGGCGCAAGTTGAGACACTGAAGTCGCAGTTTGCCAATGCGACGCTGGCAGATTTCGAACCTGAAGATGTGTTGGATGAGCTGGAAGCTTTGACCGATGAGCTGACCAGTACTGATATTGACCTGGATGTCAGTCTGGACTCCGTGGTGGAGGAAGCGTCATCAGATCTCGCTTCTGAGGATACGCTGGATCTGTCTTTGGAGGATGATCTCGGCATTGATGAGAGTATCGATGCTGTTGATGTTGAGGCATCACTCGATACTGACAAGATTGACGATGACGATCTGTCTATCGATGGGCTGGATGCTCTAGAGCTTGACCTAGGTTTTGATGATGCTACCAGTGAAGCCGCTTCTGACGATGGATCGGATGACATTGCGGATCTCGATGATATCAGCCTGAGCCTGGATGATGACGATGAGGGAATCGATGCCGGTGAGTTGACAGACGATTTGTCGCTGGGTGATGTTGGCGGCAATGAAACGCTGGCTGAATCTCGCTCAGATGATCTCGATGATATTGCCTTGGACCTTGAACTGGATGATTCCACCGTCTCCGAATCACAGGTGTCTGAAGATTCGTCCGATGTTGAATCCCTTGACGATCTCTCCCTCGATTTATATGCGGATGAGTTTCAGATCGAGGAGCCTGTAGAAGAAGCGCCAGCATCAGTTGTTGAAGACGATATTGTTGAGCTTGATGATTTGGAGCTCAATGATGAACTTGAAGCGGTAGAGGTCCCATCAAAGCTGGATGAGCAGCCCGAAGAGGATGCTCTGGATCTGGGTGATCTTGACCTTGAACTGGATGACGATCTGGGAGCAAGCCTCGAAGAGCCTGTCAGTGATGACAGTGCGTCATCAGATGAGATCGAACTTGATGAGTCTGAGTTTGATCTGGATGCTGAAATGGCTTCTCTGGATACGGATCTGTCAGATCTCTCTGAGGGGTTGGGTGAGGCTGACCTTGATGGCGCCTTGCAGCCAGAGGCCGTGGAGAGTAACGATGAATCGGGTCTTGATACGTTGGATCTTGATTCTCTGGATCTTTCCGATGATTTGTCAGCGACGGGTGATTCTGGTGAAGTCGGTGCGAGTGACGAAGCGACGGAGCTGGATGAAGAACTCGAGTTCCTGGAAGAAACGGACGAAACGGCCACCAAGCTGGATTTGGCCAGGGCCTATATCGAGATGGGCGATCAGGATGGCGCCCGGGATATTCTTGAGGAGGTCGTCCGTGAAGGCGATGATGCCCAGAAGCAGGAAGCGGATAGTCTGCTGAAAAAGCTTTGATTCCCGATTCAGACACTCTGTTGTAGCGAAAAAGGCTGGTATGATTACCGGCCTTTTTTGTGCGGGCGATTTTCAGGGCAAGTTGCCTGTCTCTAGTGCCCTTAAAACCATTGATGAGATCAGTTTTGGACGTAATGAGTGATGGTCAGCGTTATGCGGCCTGTGTGGAATATGATGGTGCCGGGTATCACGGTTGGCAATTCCTGAAATCAGGGCTTCCGACGGTGCAGCAGCATGTTGAAGCGGCGCTGGGCTTCGTCGCAAACCATCCTGTATCGGTGGTGTGTGCAGGCAGGACCGATGCGGGCGTCCATGGTTGCCGACAGATTATCCATTTTGACTCGCCGGCTGACCGTACGGAACGCAGCTGGGTTTTTGGTGCGAATACCCATTTGCCGGACAGTATTGCCCTGCGCTGGGTACGGCCGGTCAGCACTGATTTTCATGCTCGTTTTTCAGCGCTGGCCAGACGCTATCGTTACGTGATATACAATACCCCCGTCAGACCGGCGATATTGCCCAAGGGCGTGACTTGGAATTACCGCCCTCTGGATGAACAGCGGATGGCTGAGGCGGCCCGTTACCTGGTCGGTGAACATGATTTCACGTCCTATCGCGCCGTTCAGTGCCAAGCCAAGAACCCGGTGAGAGAAATTACCCGTCTCAGTGTGAAACGTTTTGGCGACCTTTTGGTGATTGATATTCAGGCCAATGCATTTCTGCATCATATGGTGCGCAATATTGCCGGTGTTTTGATGGCAATCGGTTGTGGTAAGCGAGAGCCGGTCTGGGCGAGAGACGTTCTGGAGGCCAGGGACAGAAGAATGGGCGGAGTAACCGCGCCACCGTATGGTCTTTATTTCGTCAATGTCATTTATCCGGTGGAATTTGATCTGCCAGAAGACCCCTTGGGGCCTGGTTTTATCGCACCATTGTTAAACCTGTAAAAAGAATTGCTCAGGGTTCCGCATGTTATTTGACGCAGACACTTTTCAGGCATGTTCTACGCGAAATGGGCGTTCCCGCGTCAAGATATGTGGTTTGCGGAATCCCGAGATGGCCAGTGTGGCGGTGGACGCTGGTGCTGATGCCATTGGGCTTATGTTCTATGCGCCCAGTCCTCGCGCTGTGACACCTGAAGAGGCAAGCCGAATTGCGGCTGAAGTGAAAGGAAAAGTCTCCATTGTCGGGGTGTTTGTTAACCCGACGGCGGCCTGGTTAGACGAAGTGCTGGCTCGCGTTCCGCTGGATGCTATTCAGTTTCATGGCGATGAAGAAGATGACTTCTGCCGGCAGTGGGGATTGCCCTATATCAAGGCACTTCGCCTGCGTCAGGATGAGGATTATGCCGCAGTAAGTGATGCCTGGCCGGGTGCCAGTGCATTCCTGGTCGACAGCTACAATCCTTATGCATTTGGTGGAACCGGTGAATTGTGTGACTGGGGTTTAATCCCTGAAGGACTGACCTGTCCGGTCATGCTGGCCGGTGGATTGCGGCCTGACAATATCGGTGAGGCCATCACCCAGGTGAAACCCTGGTGTGTGGATGTGAGCAGTGGTGTTGAGTGTGAAAAAGGCATTAAGGATGCAGCCCTTATCAGGGCATTCATGAGAGAGGTAGATAATGTCTCTGGAGACTGAGAAAACCCGTTACAGCATGCCGGATCAGCGGGGCTACTTTGGCCCATTCGGTGGACGATTTTCCCCCGAAACCCTGATTCCTGCGGTGCAGGAGCTGGAAGAAGCCTTTGAAACCTATATCAAGGATCCAGTGTTCCTGGAAGAAATGGACAAGGATTTCGCTCATTATGTCGGGCGTCCTTCACCACTCTATCATGCTGAACGATGGTCGGGTCTTCTGGGTGGCGCACAGATCTACCTCAAACGTGAGGACCTTAACCATACCGGCGCTCACAAGATCAATCATGCCATTGGTCAGGCGCTGCTGGCGCGGCGGATGGGCAAAACCCGGATTATCGCCGAAACCGGTGCTGGTCAGCATGGTGTTGCGACGGCCACAGTGGCAGCCCGGTTGGGTCTGGAATGCGTCGTTTACATGGGCGCTGAAGATGTGCGGCGACAGGCGCTCAATGTGTATCGTATGAAACTGCTCGGGGCGGAGGTTGTCCCGGTAGTGGCGGGTGCCAAAACCCTGAAAGATGCGATCAACGAAGCCATGCGAGACTGGGTCACCAACATCGATAATACGTTCTATCTGTTGGGTACGGTGGTTGGTCCTCATCCTTATCCTAAAATGGTGCGCACTTTCCAGAGCATTATTGGGCGTGAAGCCAGGAAACAGTGTTTGGAGATGACTGGCAGGCTGCCTGATGCACTGGTGGCTTGTGTCGGCGGTGGTTCCAACGCCATGGGGCTTTTTCATCCGTTTATTGATGACACTGCCATCAAAATCTACGGTGTGGAAGCCGGAGGCGAAGGTATTGAATCCGGCCGTCATGCAGCCCGTCTGAGCGCGGGACGTCGCGGTGTTCTTCACGGCAATCGAACCTACATCATGTCCGATGATGCTGGTCAGATTATTGAAAGTCATTCGGTCTCTGCCGGGCTGGATTATCCCGGTGTAGGGCCGGAACACGCCTGGTTAAAAGAATCTGCTCGGGCTGAATATGTTCACGTCAATGATGATGAGGCCTTGTCGGCATTCCGCGACCTGACCCGCTATGAAGGTATTATGCCAGCCCTGGAAAGCAGCCATGCGCTGGCCTGGGTGAAAAAACTGGCGCCAACGATGCCGCCGGAACAGAGTATTATCGTGAACCTGTCCGGACGTGGGGACAAAGATATCCATACCGTTGCTGAAATTGACGGCATCCAGCTGTAAGAGGGGGCAGTGATTATGAGTCGTATCAAGGCATGCTTTGCCCGTCTTGAGGGTGAGGGGCGCAAGGCGCTGATCCCCTACATTACCGCAGGTGATCCGCAAAAAGACTATACGGTCAACCTGATGCTGGAAATGGCGGCGGCAGGCGCTGATGTCATTGAACTGGGGGTGCCGTTTTCTGACCCCGGGGCTGATGGCCCGGTCATACAGGCTGCCCATGAGCGCGGTGTGTCACAGGGCGTTACACTTGCTGACGTTCTGGCAATGGTTTCCGAATTTCGTAAAACCGATAATGATACACCGGTTGCATTGATGACATACCTTAACCCGGTCGAGATCATGGGCTATGAGCCGTTTGCCCAGGCTGCAGCCGAGGCGGGTGTTGATGGCTTACTGGTGGTGGACAGTCCGCCGGAACATTCCGCCGAGCTGTTGAAAGCGCTGGGTCGCCATGAGCTGGATGCGATTTATCTGCTCGCGCCGACAACGCCTGATGAGCGTATCCGTCATATCTGTGAGGCGGCCAGCGGGTATGTCTACTATGTCTCTTTGAAAGGGGTAACCGGTGCGGCAACGTTGGATGTGGACGGTGTTCGTGAGCGTGTCGCACATATCAAGACAATGACGGAGCTCCCCGTGTGTGTGGGTTTCGGTATACATAATGGTGATACGGCTGCGGCCATCAGCCAGGTGGCTGATGGTGTGATTGTCGGCACCGCGCTGGTTAAAACACTCACTGCAGAAGCAACGCCGGCGTTGGGCGGCAAGGCCGTAAAACAGCAGCTGGCGGAAATGCGCAGCAGAATGGATGCCTGCTAACCTGTTTTCCCTGAACGACCGGCATTGAAGCGGATGCCGGTCAACCAGCGAAGGACAGGCACGGGCTTACAGGAAAGGTCTATGAGCAACTGGCTAGACAAGTTGATTCCATCTCTCTCCCGTATGGATGCAAAAAAGACGGGAAAAAGTAATGTGCCTGAAGGGTTATGGAAGAAGTGTGTCAAATGTGACGCCATTCTTTATCGTCCCGAGCTGGAACGTAACCAGGATGTATGCCCGAAATGTGACCACCATATGCGTATTTCTGCGCGGGTGCGTCTGGAACGTTTTCTGGATGAATCCGAGGATCGCCTGGAAATGTTCGCCGAACTGGAGCCGGAAGACCGGTTGAAGTTCCGGGACAGTAAAAAATACAAGGATCGCCTGGTCCAGGCACAGAAGGCGACCGGCGAGAAAGACGCGGCTATCTGTTTCCGGGGCACGGTCAATGAGGTTCCGGTCGTTGCTGTAGCGTTTGAATTTGCCTTTATGGGCGGCTCCATGGGTGCCGTTGTGGGAGAGAAATTTGTCAGGGCAGGAGAATACTGCTTGGCGCATAATGTACCGCTGGTCTGTTTTTCTGCCAGTGGTGGTGCGCGGATGCAGGAGGCGTTGTTCTCTCTGATGCAGATGGCCAGAACCAGTGCCGTGCTGGAACGTATGAAGCAGGCGGGTATCCCTTTTATTTCTGTATTGACCGATCCCGTTTATGGCGGTGTTTCAGCCAGCCTTGCCATGCTGGGCGATATTAACCTGGCGGAACCCAAGGCGCTGGTGGGATTTGCGGGTCCTCGGGTTATTGAGCAAACGGTGCGAGAGAAGCTACCGGAAGGCTTTCAGCGCAGTGAATTCCTGTTGGAGCATGGCGCGATTGATAAAATTGTCCACCGCCATGACATGAAGCCGACGATTGCCCGGATGTTATCGCGTATGCTGCGCCATCAATCGGGAGAAGTGGCTGTTGCTACAGCGCCGGATCCTGAACAGGATGCTGCTTTCGATAGCTGATTAATAGGCCTGTGGCATCTTTTGCCACAGGTTTTTTCCTCCCGAACGATTGTTTCCTGCCTTTCTTTTATTCGATTTTTTAGTGCTGGGAATGCCTTATGTCATTTGATTCACTTGCTGACTGGTTGTCATGGCTGGAAGCGCAACGGCCCGAGCATGATATGGTGCTGGGGTTGGATCGCATTGGCGAAGTGGCCAGGCGATTGCTACCAGAAAAACTTTCGCCCACGGTGATTACAGTGGCCGGTACCAATGGCAAGGGCAGTACTGTTGCCTTGTTGGATGCCATGCTGAGCGAAGGTGGTTTGACTGTTGGGGCCTACACGTCGCCTCATCTGTTGCGTTTCAATGAAAGGGTACGCATCAAGGGGGAAATAGCCTCCGATCAGCAGCTTTGCGAGGCCTTTGAACAGATCAATGCTGCGCGGGGCGATACATTTCTGACCTATTTTGAGTTTGCCACGCTGGCTGCACTGGTTATTTTCAGCAAAAGCGCCCTAGATGTCCTTTTGTTAGAAGTGGGACTGGGTGGCAGACTGGATGCTGTAAATATCATTGAGCCTGATGTTGCGATTGTTACCACTGTTGCACTGGATCATCAGCAGTGGCTGGGCGACGATATAGAGACGATTGCTGCAGAAAAAGCAGGCATTTACCGGAGTGAGAAACCGGCATTGTTCGGTGATTTTCCGGTACCAGAAAGCCTGCTGTCTGTGATTGATAAAATTGGAGCGCAATCATTCCTGCGGGAAAACGATTTTGCCATCGAACGTAGCAACAAAGGGTTAATCTTCCGAGGCACAGGTTCTGCGGGGGAAAAGGTGACTTTGTCCGGTCTGGTTGAGCCTGAGCTGCCGTTGACCAGTGTGGCCTGCGCCCTTGAGGCTATTCAGCTGTTGCCGTATGAGATATCTGTGCCGGCCATAAATGCAGGTTTGACCAAAGTGTCTGTCACTGGCCGCATGCAGAAACTTCAGGTAAAACGTCGGCAGGATGGCAGAGATGTAACAGTCATTCTGGATGTTGCGCATAATCCTCAGGCTGCACAGTATCTCGCCGAGCGTCTGAAGGCTTTAATGTCGAACCAGCGTTTAACCGCCGTGTTGGCCATGTTGGACGACAAGGATTTTGGCAGTGTCGTGAATGGGTTTGATAACGTATTCGCGGAATGGCACGTGGCGGCTGTCAGTTATGGATCACGGGCACTGCCGGCAGAAACGCTGGCGGATCACCTGATTAGTCGTGGGCAGCGAGTTCAATGTCATGACACAGTGGCCGATGCTTTAGATGCAGCGCTGGAAGTGGACGATGACACCAATACCGTGGTGGTATTCGGTTCGTTTTATACGGTTTCGGAGAGTCTTCAGCACCTGCAGGATGGACAACGTCACGCAGTATGAATGACAGGCTCCAATTTTGTGTAGGAAACCGGTTAGAATGGCCGGGTTTGCTCAATGAGGCTGGCAGCAACCATGGAACTGGCTAAGAAACAACGTATTACCGGGGCGGCCGTGCTGGTAGCGGCAGGGCTATTGCTCTATCCGTTGCTGTTTGATGATGCGGTCTTCCGGGATGATGAAGCTGCCCAGATCGCGCCGCCATTGCCAGTGCCCGAAGTCCCGGTCTACGTGGCGGATATTGAGCGGCCTCTGCCGGCACTACCCGCAGAGCCGGTGGATGATGAGGAGCTGACGGCAAAGGATAACACTGTACCTGAGTTGAGTGCTGATCTCATGCCTGTCACCTGGACATTGCAGCTGGCGGCCTTTGTTCAAAAAGAAAACGCGGTCGCCCTCAGGGACAGGCTGCGTAAAGACGGCTACCGTGCCTACCTGCGTACGGTGACATTGTCTGACGGACAATCCGTCGTACGTGTCTATGTTGGCCCTGAACTGGTGCGTAACAAGGCAGAAACCCTTCTGACTGAGCTTGATAAGGGCTATGAGCTGGAAGGTCTGGTCGTAAGGTATCGCCCGTGATCGCGCTATAAGGGCTTATCGCGGGCAGAGTCTCTATCATTCACGCTTGTCTCTTTGTTAGAATCCCTTGCCATGCAGTACAGGGCAAATCATCCGCCCTGTAGTGTAATTCACACTCTTTTAGCGATGGGGCACCACAGGGCTTGGTGGCCTGTGCGGTGTTAGTGCCCGACAGGATCTTACTTATGGCGTTTACCTGGGTTGACTGGGTTATTGTAGGGATTGCAGTCATTTCCAGCCTGATTAGCCTTCGCCGGGGTTTTTTCAGGGAAGTGTTATCACTGTTGACCTGGATTGCGGCGGTGATTATCGCCTGGTTGTTCAGTGGTTCCCTCTCGCTGTTATTTGCGAATTATATTGAAACGCCTTCGCTGCGCGTCATTGTCGCCGCCGCCATTCTCTTCATTTTGACCCTCATTACAGGCGGCATTATCAATACCCTGATTGGCAAGCTGGTGGAATTTTCCGGCCTGACCGGCACTGACCGCTCCCTGGGTATGGTATTTGGCGCACTGCGCGGTGGTTTGCTGGTGGTGACTCTGGTGGGAATCGCTTCCTACCTGCCGGTCCAGCAGGATGCGTGGTGGCGTGATTCAGTACTGGTTCCCCATTTTGAACTGGTGGCTGAATGGTCGAAATCAATGGTATTTGATTGGATGGCGCCGGTGGTTAACAATCGTTGACTACCGGCGTCCTGCATACGGTTTGTTAGTCATTGTTTGCAAGTGATGAGGAAATCTGAATGTGCGGTATTGTCGGAATCTCGGCCTCCAGCCATGTCAACCAGGCGCTGTTTGATGCGCTGACGGTGCTTCAGCACCGGGGGCAGGATGCTGCCGGCATCGTGACCTGTCATGAAGGACGGTTCTTCATGCGCAAGGATAACGGGCTGGTCAAGGATGTCTTTCGCACCCGGCATATGAAACTGCTGGAGGGCCGCACCGGTATCGGCCATGTCCGTTACCCGACGGCCGGCTCTTCCAGTTCGGCCGAGGCGCAACCGTTTTATGTCAACTCGCCCTATGGTATTGCACTGGCCCATAACGGTAATCTCACCAATGCCGATGCCATCAAGGAACATCTCTTCCGCACTGAACTCCGCCACATCAACACCAGCTCCGACTCCGAAATCCTCCTGAATGTATTTGCCCATGAATTGCAACGGCAGGGTAAGCTGTCAGCGACACCTGACGATATTTTTACGGCGGTTGAGCAGGTATATGGTCGTTGTGAAGGGGGCTATTCGGTTGTCGCCGTGATCAATGGCTATGGTGTGGTCGGTTTTCGTGATCCCAACGGTATTCGTCCACTGGTGTTTGGTGAGCGGGATACGGCCGATGGCAAGGAGTACATGATTGCCTCCGAATCCGTGGCGCTGGACGTTCTGGGCTTCAAGCTGGTGCGTGATGTTAGGCCAGGTGAAGCGGTTTATATTGACCAGGATCGCCAGCTGCATACGCGTCAGTGTGCAACTGAAGCGACTTGTACGCCGTGTATTTTTGAGTACGTCTATTTTGCCCGTCCTGATTCGATTCTGGATAAAGTGTCCGTCTATAAGTCCCGTATTCGCATGGGACAGAAGCTGGCGGACAAGATACTGGCAGAATTCCCTGATCACGATATTGATGTGGTTATGCCCATTCCGGATACCAGCCGAACCGCTGCACTGGAACTGGCGACGCGTCTTGGCGTCAGTTATCGCGAAGGTTTCGTTAAGAACCGCTACATTGGCCGGACCTTCATTATGCCGGGGCAGACCCAGCGCAAGAAGTCGGTTCGCCAGAAATTGAATGCCATTGATCTCGAGTTCAAGGGCAAGAATGTCTTGCTGGTGGACGACTCCATTGTACGTGGTACTACCTGTAAACAGATTATTGAGATGGCACGTGATGCGGGTGCAAAGAAAGTCTATTTCTGCTCCGCTGCACCGGCCGTGCGTTTTCCGAATGTCTACGGGATCGATATGCCCACGGCCAGTGAACTGATTGCGCATGGTCAGAGCGATGAGGAAGTTTGCCAGCAGATTGGCGCTGACTGGTTGATTTATCAGGAGCTCAATGATCTGATTGAGGCGGTTCGGGCAGGCAATCCGGACTTGAGCGCATTTGACTGTTCGGTCTTTGATGGAAAATACCTGACAGGTCATATTGATGAAGTTTATCTGAATCAGCTGGCCATGCAGCGCAGCGACAGCGCCAAGACGGAGCGCGAGGCACGCGAAAACGCGGTCATCGATATGCATAACGAATCGGCCTGACGCACTGGATTTGCCGAACAGGAGGAAACCGGGCCGTCCGCCCGGTTTGAGGATCGGCAAATCCCTCATCCGACACGCAGTATCAGGATCACTATGAACGATAATAACGATAGCGCGCCGGTCGGCAGCGAACTCTTAGAGGCGGACTTTGAAACTCTGGCGGTCCGGGCCGGTATCACCCGCTCCGCTGAGCGTGAACACAGTGAAGCCTTGTTTCTCAGCTCCAGTTTTACCTATGAATCGGCGGCCCAGGCCCAGGCGGTTTTTGCCGGTGATGAGCCGGGTAATGTCTATTCCCGTTATACCAATCCAACGGTTCGAATGTTCGAAGAGCGCATGGCCGCCCTGGAAGGGGGCGAGCGAGCCTGCGCGACAGCATCGGGTATGGCTGCCATTCTGGGCGTCTGCATGGCGGTATTGAAGGCCGGGGACCACGTGGTGTGCTCTCGCAGTGTTTTTGGTACCACTGTTACTCTGTTTGCCAAGTATATGGATCGTTTTGGGGTCAGTACCACGTTTGTGGATCTGGTCGACATTGAGCAGTGGCAGGATGCAATCCGGCCGGAAACCCGGTTACTGTTCCTGGAAACCCCTTCGAATCCCCTGGGGGAAGTGGCTGATCTTGAAGCCATCAGTCGTCTTGCCCGTGAGCAGGGAGCATTGTTAGCCGTAGATAACTGCTTCTGTACGCCGGCTTTGCAGCGCCCGTTGTCACTGGGTGCTGATGTCGTGATCCATTCAGCGACCAAGTACATTGATGGACAGGGGCGCTGTTTAGGCGGTGTTGTTGTCGGCAATGCCAGTGTTGTCGATGAGGTGAATATCTGGCAAAGGGCCGCGGGCGCCACACTGAGTCCCTTTAATGCCTGGGTTTTCCTGAAAGGACTGGAAACCCTTAAGTTGCGTATGGATGCACATTGTCGCAATGCCGGCTTGCTTGCCGAGTGGCTGCAGTCCCAGAATGGTGTGAAGAAAGTCCATTATTGCGGCTTGCCGGAGCATCCCGGGCATGTGTTGGCACAAAAACAACAATCTGGCTTTGGCGGTGTTCTGGCGTTTGAAGTGGAAGGTGGTCGCGAGGCTGCCTGGCAGGTCATCGACAGTGTTAGGATCATTTCCAGAACCGCCAATCTCGGTGATGCGAAGAGCACGATTACTCACCCTGCAACCACTACGCATTGTCGGCTGAGTGATGAAGATAAGCGTCGTGCCGGCATCAGTGAAAACCTGATTCGCGTCGCGGTCGGTTTGGAGGCAGTGGAAGATCTCATGAAAGACCTTGCCCGTGGATTACAGCGTTTGAAGGGCTGAACTGGGGTAATGTGCTGCTGGGTAGGCTGGATTTAGCTACCCAGCGCTCTTTCGTTCGTCAATTAGGCGCTACGCTTAAAAACAATGACAATAAAACGTGCAATCGGATTGTATGAGTATTATTCATGAGACTGTTGAGGAGTTGGGGCGGGTCGTTGTCGGCAAGGAGCAGCAGGTCAGGTTGGCGCTGTGTACGCTTCTGAGTCGAGGCCACCTGTTGATCGAAGACCTGCCGGGGATGGGGAAGACCACCCTGTCACATGCCTTGGCTCAGGTCTTGGGTTTGGGTTATCAGCGGATTCAGTTTACCAGTGATCTTCTTCCTGCCGATATATTGGGGGTTTCTGTCTTTGACCAAGCCAGTTCCGCCTTTGTTTTCCATCCGGGTCCTGTCTTTTCCAGTGTAATACTTGCCGACGAAATCAACCGTGCCACGCCAAAGACGCAAAGCGCGCTGCTGGAAGCAATGGAAGAGGGGCAGGTGACGGTCGAAGGTGAAACCCGTGAGCTTCCTCGCCCGTTCTTTGTCATCGCAACCCAGAATCCGGCCTCCCAGCGTGGCACGTTTCCGTTGCCAGAATCTCAGCTGGATCGATTCCTGATGCGGATCACGCTGGGTTACCCCAGTGCCCAATCTGAACGGGCACTGTTTCGGGGGGAATCCGGCAGGGGGCAGCTGCATACACTCCGGCAGGTCATGACGGCTGAAACGCTGATCGACCTGCAGGCGCAAGCCAGCAGCATCCATGTCAGTGAATCTTTGCTCGATTACCTTCAAAAACTGGTAGCCGGCACGCGGGATGGGAATCGGTTTGTCTGTGGTCTTTCCCCTCGTGGCGCACTAGGTCTGCTGTCGGCAGCCAAGGCTTGGGCGCTGATGGAGGGGCGTGACTATGTGATACCGGAAGATCTGCAGGTGGTGTTTCAGCCTGTTTGCCGGCACCGGGTTATCGCAAGAAAAAATGCCTCTGGTACCAATGAGTTACTGTCAGAAATTGATGTATCGGGTCAATCGTGATGATCAGGGCGGCCTGGCAGCAACGATTTGACCGCTGGGTGACCCGGCGGATTCCGCCAGCCAACCATGTCACGCTGAATCAGAAATGTATTTTCATTGTGCCATCACGAGTCGGTTACGGGTTTCTGGTGGTGGCATTTCTGGTCTTTCTCGCAGCCATCAATTACCAGAACAGCCTTTCTTATGTGGTCAGTTTTTTCATGGTTGGCTTGTTTCTCGTCACCATGCTGCATACCTGGAAGAACCTTGCTGGTTTGACGGTGTCAGGGCATGGTGCTGAGTCGGTGCATGCTGGTCAGGATGCCGGGTTTAAAATTACCGTTCAAGCGGCTCAAGGACGATCTCAGCATGCGATTCAGTTGGGATGGTTGGGGCAGCCGACAACAGCAGAACCCGGTCAGGATAATGATGAAGTGGTTGTCTGGCATTCGACCCGTCAGCGTGGTTGGCTCAGGCCTGACAGGTTGAGGGTGTCTACTGAGTTCCCGCTGGGTCTGTTTCATGCCTGGAGTCGGGTCGATCTGCAGTTGGAAACATTGGTATATCCCACACCGGATAAGTCCGATGTCGATGCAGAGTCATTTGCGCTGACCGGTCAGGGGGACGGTGCCGTGAGGCCAGACGGCAATGAGGATTTTGCCGGTTTGCGCGAAACCATCCCGACCGATCCGTTAGCCCATGTCAGCTGGAAATCCTTTTCGCGAACCGGTGAGCTGTTGACCAAGCAGTTCCATGATTACGCCGACGAGCGGTTTTGGCTCGATTTCCGTACGGTGTCCGGGCACGAGACAGAAGAAAAGCTGTCAAGGCTTTGTGGTCTGGTCTTGCATTATTCGGATCAGCAGGCGCAATTCGGACTTTGGCTGCCGGACCGTGTGATTGAACCGGCCCAGGGTGAAGCGCATGTACAAGACTGCCTGACGGCTTTGGCGCTCTATGGTAACGATGATGCTAATCCGTAAATGCGGCAATGGCCTGCTGCAGGCGGCGCTGTGTTGGGGTGGGTTGTGCGGTATGGAGTGTAAACAGGCAGCGTAAATCGCCGGAGGCTTTCAATTGCCCTTTGAAGAAGGCTTTGAGCCCGGCTGCCGTATCGTTCTCGACAAAGACACGGCGGGCTACGTCCAGTGGCAGGGTGATGTGGGCAGAGGCATCCGGTTGGTGCCTGGCAACAAACAACCCGTTTTTCATGGCCAGAAAGAACTTCTGGCCTTTGGGTGTAACAACTGTGATATTCAGGCATATAGCGCGGATGTCTGTGGGAATTTTCAGATTGCCAGTGTCAGCAATGGTTTGCTCCACCTGCGACCACCAGGATGCCGATAAAAACTGTGACAATGCATGTCCTTCATAAGGCGTGTGACGGGATAGGGAAAAAGTAGCGCACAAAGTGAGGGGGTGTTGTGTTTCAGCAGGATGACCCCGTCAGGCGCTGAACAAGGCCGTTACGGTATACCACAAATAAGAGAACAGGCTTTGGATATGGGTAAAACAGGATGTCCCAACGGATAGCTCGATCTTCCACGATTTGGCTGGTAGCAACGCTGCTGCTGGTCAGCGCACCCTTGTTCCCGGTGCTGCCTTATGCGGTGATTGGGACAGTTATCTTCTGTGTTTACTGGCGTTATCGTCAGTTGCAGGGGCGTTCTGGTGAAGCGCCAACCTGGATGAAGGTGCTGCTGGTCGTATTCTGCTCCATCAATATCTATATCGAATTTAAAACATTGGTTGGATTGGCTGCCGGGGCGTCGGTGCTAGTGGCCGCCTGTTCCATGAAATTGCTCGAATTAAAAGCGGTGCGTGATACCTGGATTATCATGCTGCTGAGCTTTTTTGTTGTGGTCACCGGTTTACTCTTTTCCCAGAGCCTGTTGATGGCGGGTTATTTGCTCGTAGTTCTGGTGGTGATTGTATCGGCAATGGCTGGATTGCATTACCGCAGTAACAGGCAGGGGCTGGGTTTTGTCTTTCGGCGTGGCGCCATACTGTCGGCGCAGGCACTGCCCATGATGCTGATTCTCTTTCTGGTGGTTCCCCGTATTCCACCCCTGTGGTCTGTGCCGATGCCTGAACGGGATGCGACCACCGGTATCAGTGACTCCATGACCCCCGGTGATATCGCCCGGTTGAGCCAGTCAGACAAGCTGGCATTTCGGGCCACGTTTGAAGGCAAAGTGCCTCCCCCGGAACAGCGTTACTGGCGTGGCATCGTGATGAGCCATTTCGACGGCCGCACCTGGTCTCAGGAAGATCATGATAAATTGGCCGTCAGACAAGATATTACTGAAGATGGTCTGGTGCGCTGGCATCCGTCGCCTTCCTGGTACGAGGTGGATAAGGGCCTTGAACCAGAATACCGTTACGACATTATCCTGGAGCCGACGAGTCAGTCCTGGCTGTTTTCGCTGGGGCCTGCCTGGGAAGCGATTGAAGATACCGGGGTGACGCGCAATTATCGGCTTATACCCCGCAATCCGGTTGATTTCAGGATGGCTTATCAGCTGGAATCCCGTAAAAGACAGGCGGATGAGCGCGATTTACCGGAGTGGATGGCAGAGCTGAATTTACGCTTGCCTTATGATGGTGACCGCGAAGCTCGCGCCTATGGCGAGGCGCTGTCAAAGCAGTTTGATGCTGATCCTGTCAAAATCGCCAATGCCTTGCTGGAGCAGTTTCGATCCCAGCCGTTTTATTACACGCTAAGGCCGCCGTTGCTGGGTGCCAATACCATTGATGAATTTCTTTTTTCCTCGCGGCAGGGCTTTTGCAGCCATTACGCCGGAGCCTTTGTCTTTGTCATGCGCGCGGCTGGTATCCCTGCCCGGGTGGTGGCTGGCTATCAGGGGGGCGAGTATAAGCCGGATGACCGTGTCATCCAGGTGCGCCAGTTTGATGCTCATGCCTGGGCTGAAATATGGGTGCCGGACAGGGGCTGGGTAAGGATCGACCCTACCGCTGCGGTCTCGCCGGAGCGTGTTCGTGAAGGGTTGGAGCGGGCTGTCTCCGGGGAAGGCAGCTTTTTGAGTGAGCGTCCTTTTTCACCGGTTCGGTTCCGGCATATTGATCTGCTGAATACCCTGCGCTTGTCCTGGGAAAAACTGGAATACCAGTGGCAGCGTCGGGTACTGGGTTACCACAATGAAAGTCAGGAGGCGTTGTTCCGACAACTGTTTGGTGACCGTGATATGTACCAGACCCTGGCGATAGTGCTGGCAGGTGCCACAGCCCTGTTTTTAATGATAATGAGCGCAGTTTTATTGTGGCCAGGTAGAAAGAAGCGCACGGCAGTAGAGAAAGTTTATGATCGATTTTGTCGTAAAATGGCAAAAAAAGGTTTTGAACGGCGCCCTGGCGAAGGCCCAGTTGCCTATGGTCAGCGGATAGCCGAGAGTGCACCGGAACTGGCGGAAGTCGCGATCATGTTTGCTGAGTGCTATGCGCGTTGCCAGTATGGGAATATCACGATGGATCAGGCTGACCGTGTTAAGCAATTAAAAACCACGTTATCCAAGCTTTAGACTGGGTATGGTGCGGGGATACTTAAATTCTGAGGTGTCCGCCATAGTTTGGCTGAGGACACCTTGATGTATGGCGTGCTTTACCGGCGTTTCGGCGTCCAGGCCCAGATCATCTCGGCCTTGATGGGTTCAACGCCTTTCTCATCAGTAATGGTGACGGCGACAGTCACTTCACCTTTCTCGGTGGTCTGAATCTGCTGAATTTGCTCATCGGTGAGGTGGGCTACAGCGTGGAGGTCACCCGTCGCACGTTTGATATAGTCAATATGCATGCTCTTGATGACAGGTACACGGTCATCCGGCACATTCATGCCGACAATGTAGCCTGTGGCAGATTCTGCCAGCAATGCCATGGCGCAGGCATGGACACTGCCGATGTGATTCTGTACACGCGTTCGGTTTTTGATGGTAAGACGGCTTTCCTGGTGGCTGAGGTGATGAATATCTACCTTGGCCGTCCCGGCAAACTTGATGGCGGTGCCAAATACTTTCGTCAATAACCAGGGTTGCATGAAAGGCGGGGCTTTCTGCGTCTTGGCGACAATACGGCTGAGTCGATTACCGGCCATGGTCATTCCTGTTTTTTATTGGGTTTCTGAACGAAAAAAAACGGGATCAGAAGCACTGACCCCGTTTCCGGCTTTGGGTTAACCGGCTTTGGCGATAATGTTATCCGCCGCTTCCTGGTAACTCTGGATCTGGTCAAAGTTCAGGTAGCGGTAAATATCACCCGCCATGGCGTTGATATTTTTGGCGTAGTCCATGTATTCCTCGGCGGTTGGGATTTTGCCGAGAATAGCACCGACTGCCGCCAATTCCGCGGAGCACAGGTAAACGTTAGCGCCGTCACCCAGGCGGTTCGGGAAGTTACGGGTTGAAGTGGAAAGCACGGTTGCGCCGGGTTCGACACGGGCCTGGTTACCCATGCAGAGGGAGCAGCCCGGAATCTCGGTTCTGACGCCGGCTTTGTCGTAGATGTCGTAATAGCCTTCCTGTTCCAGCTGGCTCTTGTCCATCTTGGTTGGGGGTGACATCCAGAAGCGGGTCTGCAGCGGATCGCTGTTCTGCTCCAGCAGTTTACCGGCTGCGCGGAAGTGACCGATATTGGTCATGCAGGAGCCGAGGAAGACCTCGTCGATCTTGTCGCCGGCGACATCGGAGAGGGTGCGGGCGTCATCGGGATCGTTCGGGGCGCAGAGAATCGGTTCCTTGATGTCAGCCAGATCAATATCAATGACAGCTGCATACTCGGCGTCTGCATCAGCACGCATCAGTTGCGGGTTGGCCAGCCACTCTTCCATCTTCTTCGCGCGGCGCTCAAGGGTACGGACATCACCATAGCCTTCACTGATCATCCAGCGCAGCATGGTGATGTTGGACTTGAGGTACTCGCCGACAGAATCTTCAGAGAGGGTAATGGTACAGCCGGCTGCAGAGCGTTCGGCAGAGGCATCAGACAGCTCGAAGGCCTGCTCAGCAGTCAGGGTTTCCAGACCTTCAATCTCAAGGATACGGCCGGAGAAGATGTTCTTCTTGCCTTTCTTCTCAACGGTCAGCAGACCCTGTTTGATCCCATAGAGCGGGATGGCGTGAACCAGATCTCGCAGGGTGATGCCAGGCTGCATTTCACCCTTGAAGCGCACCAGTACCGACTCTGGCATATCCAGCGGCATGACACCCGTTGCGGCGGCAAAGGCGACCAGGCCGGAACCTGCCGGGAACGAAATACCCAGCGGGAAGCGGGTGTGAGAGTCGCCACCGGTACCCACGGTGTCAGGCATCAGCATCCGGTTCAGCCAGCTGTGAATGATGCCGTCGCCAGGGCGCAGCGCGACACCGCCACGGTTCATGATGAAGTCCGGCAGGGTGTGCTGCATCTCCACATCGACCGGCTTCGGATAGGCCGCCGTATGGCAGAAAGACTGCATGACCAAGTCGGACGAAAAGCCCAGGCAGGCCAGGTCTTTCAGTTCATCGCGGGTCATGGGACCAGTAGTGTCCTGTGAGCCGACAGTGGTCATCTTGGGTTCGCAGTATTGACCGGGGCGAACGCCTTCGACGCCACAGGCCTTTCCGACCATCTTCTGTGCCAGCGTAAACCCTTTGCTGCTGGCGGCTGCGTCGGCAGGGCGACGGAAGACGGAGGAGGCTTCCAGGCCCAGTGCTTCGCGGGCTTTGTCAGTCAGTCCGCGACCGATGATCAGGTTGATACGGCCGCCGGCCTGAACTTCATCCAGAATGACATCTGACTTGAAGGTGAACTCGGAGAGTACATCGCCGGATTCGGACAGAATCTTGCCGTCGTAAGGGCGGATTTCGATCACATCACCCATGTTGAGCTGATCAACCGGGGCTTCAAATACCAGTGCGCCAGCATCTTCCATGGTATTGAAGAAAATCGGCGCCACTTTGCTGCCGATACAGATGCCGCCAGAGCGCTTGTTGGGCACGCCCGGGATATCGTCACCAAAGAACCACAGTACCGAGTTGGTGGCGGATTTACGGGAGGAGCCGGTACCAACCACATCACCCACAAACGCGACCGGTATGCCCTTGGCTTTGATGGCTTCAATCTGACTCATGGGGCCGGTTACGCCGGGCTCTTCCGGGGTCAGGCCATCACGGGGCATCTTGTAGGCAGCACGGGCGTGAAGTGGGATATCGGGACGTGACCAAGCATCGGGAGCAGGGGACAGGTCATCGGTATTGGTTTCGCCAGTGACCTTGAATACGGCAACCTTGATGCTGTCCTGAACTTTACTGCGTTGGGTGAACCACTCCGCGTCAGCCCAGGACTGCAGGATGGCTTTGGCATTGTCGTTACCAGCTTTGGCTTTTTCTTCCACGTCATGGAAGGCGTCAAAGACCAGCAGGGTCTTTTTCAGTTGTTCAGCCGCCAGGGCGCTCAGGGCGGTATCATCCAGCAGGCTGACCAGTGTCTCAATGTTGTAGCCGCCGAGCATCATACCCAGCAATTCAACGGCTTTCTCTTTGGTCAGCAGAGGTGATTCGGACTCACCTTTGGCAACGGCTGACAGAAAGCCTGCTTTCACATAAGCGGCTTCATCAACACCGGGGGGAATACGGTTTTCAAGCAGATCCAGCAGGAAGTCTTCTTCCCCGGCGGGTGGGTTTTTCAGCAGTTCTACCAGACCGGTGACCTGCTCGGCACTCAGAGGTTTGGGTGGTACACCTTCTGCAGCACGTTCTGCGACGTGGGCGCGATATGCTTCTAACACGTTTGATTTCCTCATCACTTCACCTGCCACGGAAGGTCTGGGCGGGCTTGTCATACGGGGTTCAGGCTGGACAGTTTCAGGGCTTGCCGGTTTTTTATGGCGGAACGTACCGGAAAGGCGCTGATACGTCAGGGAATCCCGTGGCAAAACCAGCCTCTGGCAGGGCCATCGTCTGGGTTTATAGAATTTTTTTCTGGCGCCAAAAAGTATACTCGAAGGCCTCGGGCAAGTTAAGGAAATACCGAAATAGCGGGTATTTTGTTAGTGAATAGTGCCTTGGTCGGGGCATAAAAAAAGCCGGTATGCTAGCCGGCTTTTTATCCAGTTGTCCGCTTTAGAAGCGGTAGAGCGTTTGTTCCAGTGGCTCCATGATGTCACGGGGTTTGAGGGTCAGAACGTCACACTCGATGGCGCCCAGCAGTAATTCGGCGGTATTTCCCATCAGGGCACCCTTGATGCCGGTACGGGCGACAGTACCCATGACTACAAGGTCAGCATCAATCCGTTTGGCGATCGCAGGGATCAGGGTTTCCGCCGGACCTTCCTCGACATGAATGTCTTCTGCAGGAATCTCATAACGGTCTGCAAAGGGCTTGCAGCCTGCTTGATAGCTGAAGCGCATACCTTCCTGAGTCTGCTTGTCCGGATCTGCAGAGGACAGCATGGGGGCTGGGTGGGCAGAGGCGATATGGCATTCTGCATCGGCGAGACCGGCGATAGCCGCCGCATATTCTAGGATGACTTCATTCAGTACCTGGTGCTCGCTGTCATTGGGGTTGGCATCAATGGCGGCGAGAATCTTACCGTCTGCCCAGGGATCCGTATGCTTGACCATCAGAACCGGCACCCTGCATTTACGCAGTAATGTCCAGTCTTCCGGTGTGCTGATCACACGGGAAACATTATCAGCTCGCTTGGCCTGTTTGACGACCAGGTCACAGCCTTCAGACTGGCGGACGTGAATGATGGTTTCTACGGCATTGTTGTGCCAGAGCTCGTGTGGGATCACCTCAATGCCTTCATCCTGCAAGGGCTTGATCAGTGTTTCCAGCACCTTGAGGGAGGCTTCGTTGGCGCGAGGGTTGGGTGCCAGAGCGTGGATGGTGGCGCCGGTTGCCTTTGCCAGCAGTCGGGCTCTGGCCAGTGCGAGATGTTTGTCCTGCCTGGTGTCGACGATCACCAGCATCTTCTTGAGAGCACGCATGCCCGAGTACCTCCCTATCCAATGTCATTTGACCAAGGTTTGATCAGATCATAGCCGAGGTAAAATACGCTGCGCTTGATCTATGTCAATGCTGGCCTCTAATTTCAAACGCTCGTTCAAATTCTGGCGGGCATGCCTGTTTCGCTAGTGCTTGAAGAAGCGAACTGCATTGAGAGGGCAGTGGCCGTAAACCCGTGATTTATAGGTCTCCTGTGGGTAGAGCATGCCATTTTCACGAGGGTTGCTGGCCGCAACGATGCGTTTGCTCATGTGGAAATTCAGTTGTTCGGGTGTGTCGCTGCAAACGGCATAGTTTACGGTGAGTTTCACCCAGTCATGCTCGTGATCAGGTTGTGGTTCGGCATCGTTGTCAAACAGATAATTCAGATCTGCCGTATTCATAAAGTTATGTTTGAAGGTGACCAGGCAATGCGTGTTGGGGTCAGTATGGTCAGGAGGCATTAGCCAGAAAGTCCGCCAGTCAACCGATGCAACAAATCGGTTAGGGTTCCATCGTTCCTCCGGGTTGTCACTTGCGTATACATCAGTGGTAGTGTCATCGTCGCATTCACAAAACTGGTAGTTAATCAGGGCGCGTATCGTTTGCCCGCTCAGTAATAAGGCTTCCAGATCAGTGTAGTGCTGAACGGCTAATGGCTGAGGGCTAAGTCGGAAAGCGTTATCGGATGCAGGTAGCAGAGATGGCGTGGCCAGGATAAGGAAAAGCAGCAGGGTTGTACGAGTCATTGGCATAGTCTGCCTCCGGATGATGAAAACGTTTAAGCAGCATCGCTATCCCGTTGAAGCGTAGACCTTTTTTACTTGGTGCTTGGCTTTGTTCGCGGTGTTTTTATAATGACTGACAGTTGCCGGGAGGAGTGAGTCATGGGTGCGTTGCCAGAGCTGGATGAGTTTTTACTGTGTGAAACACCGGATGCCTGGGTGGCAGCGGCATTGGATAATCAGGACATCCTTCTGATTGATCATGCCAATTGTGAAAAGAAGGCTGCGGCAACCGCGCTTAACCTGATGTTCCGTTATGTCGAGCAGACCGACCTGCAGAACAAAATGTCCCGGCTTGCCAGGGAAGAACTTCGCCATTTTGAACAGGTGTTTGCCATCATGCAGCAGCGGGGGATTGAATATCGGTATGTCTCGGCGTCCCGTTATGCGGCTGCGTTGCGTGACCATGTCAGAAAGCATGAACCGCTGCGGCTGGTGGATACGCTGATTGTTGGAGCGTTTATCGAGGCACGTTCCTGCGAACGGTTCAGCAAATTGGCGCCTTATTTGGATGATGAGCTGGCCAAGTTTTATCGATCCTTACTTAAATCTGAAGCGCGACATTTTCAGGATTATCTGGTGCTGGCCATGAATGCGTCAGAGGGCTCCATCACATCGCGTGTTGCGGATTTTGCAGAGATTGAGTGTGAAACCATTTTGCGAGCAGACACTGAGTTTCGTTTTCACAGTGGCATGCCTGTTCATATGGCGGAAGAGGCTGCCGACGCGCACGTCCTCGAAACAGTGTAGCGCCATTCTCCATGATCCCGGCCTGTCAGGGATTCGGGATCGGAAAATGTTCCAGATGAAAAACGCCTTGGTTGAATTCCAGGTACCAGCCGTCTTTGTCCCAATCTCCCAGGACAATCCGTTGAGCAGGTTGGCTATCCAACTGTAATGCGTGTGTAGCCGGACGATGTGTGTGGCCGTGCACCAGTGTCAGCGTTTGATGCGCCTGCATGATGTCCGAAACGGCTTCTGGCGTCACATCCATAATGGTCAGGGGCTTTGCTGAACCCGCATCACGACTTTTGGTGCGCAACTTTTCAGCGATGCGTTTTCGTGTATGCAGTGGTAGGTGGTTAAAGCTCCATTGAATCAATGGGTTGCGAACGATCTTTCGAAAACGAAGGTAACCTGTGTCCAAGGTGCAAAGGCTGTCGCCATGCATCAACAAAATCGGCGTCTTATCCAGTGTGATCAGCGTGGGATCGTCCAGCCAGGTGGCGCCGGTTTTTCGGCAGAAGGCTTTGCCGACCAGGAAATCCCGGTTGCCAGGCATGAAGAAGACGTTTCGACCGGTTGCCGTGTAGCGGAGCAGCGCTTCGGCAATGTCGACGTGAAAGCTGTCCATGGCGTCATCGCCAATCCAGTACTCGAAGAAATCGCCCAGGATGTAGAGTGATTCTGCCTCAAGCGCCTTGCCTTGCATAAAACCATGGAATGCCCGGGCGACATCCGGTCGCTCGGGCATCAGGTGAAGGTCTGAGATAAAGAGACTAGGCAACGACCGCAGGCTCCACCACTTCGGCGGATTCAATGATGACATCTTCCACGGGAACGTCCTGGTGGAAGCCGGCATTGCCAGTCTGGACAGACTTGATCTTTTCGACCACGTCCATGCCGTCAACCACTTTGCCGAATACGGCGTAACCCCAGCCCTGGGCGTCTTTGCTGGTGTGGTTGAGGAAGTCGTTGTCGGCGACGTTGATGAAGAACTGGGCAGTGGCGGAGTGGGGATCCATAGTACGCGCCATGGCAATGCTGCCGGTGACGTTCTGCAGGCCGTTGTCGGCCTCGTTCTCAATGGGGTTGGCCGTGTCTTTTTCCTTCATCTCGGGCTCAAAACCGCCGCCCTGAACCATGAATCCGTTGATGACACGGTGGAAAATAGTGTTGTTGTAGTGGCCCTTTTTCACATACTCCAGGAAGTTTGCGACAGTCTTGGGCGCCTTCTCGGCATCCAGCTCCAGTTTGATGTCACCGAAATTGGTGTGAAGAATTACCATATACGTGCCTTAGATGCTGTTACTACGGGCAGACCGCAGCCTCTTTTCGAGATACGCCTGAAGCGTTGCGCGGTCTGAAGGGTTGCTGCGATCCGTTGAGGGTGCAGATTGGCCATATGATAGCTTCAGATTTCTCCAAGACCAATGCCTTGTTGGCTTTGCTGTCGGTATTGTCCGACTAAATAACGTTGTTTTGCCCGTAGTTCCGGCGAAGGCAGGGGATTTAACTGTTATAGTGATAGTGGTAATCTCTGCCTTTAATTGACAATTGGCATTTCCCACCCTGCTGATTTCCGGCAGAGGCATGTTCCCACGAAGGATTTACTATGACACGCAGGATACCAGGTCTGGTCACCACTGCCGTAATGGCAGTTCTGATGCTGGTGGCTGGCGGCTGTAATACCATGGAAGGCATTGGCAAGGATATTCAGGCTCTGGGCAACAAGATTGAACAGAGTGCCGGGCAGTAAACCTGCCAGACGCTGATTGCGCGTTTCTTCAGATTACTGTCTATCAACCGTTTATTTTCTGAGTTTCACCGGCATACGATGAGCACCACAGACAAACCCAGCCATTTTCTTGAGCAGATCATTGAAAAAGATCTGGCCGACGGCAAATTTACGTCCATCTGCACCCGTTTCCCACCGGAGCCTAACGGCTTCCTGCACGTGGGGCACGCCAAATCCATTTGTTTGAATTTTGGGCTGGCGGAAAAGTACCAGGGACAATGTAACCTGCGCTTTGACGATACCAATCCGGAGAAGGAAGAACAGGTTTACGTCGATGCGATCAAGGAAGACGTACAATGGCTCGGCTTCCAGTGGGCGGGCGAGGTGCGTTATGCCTCCGATTACTTTGATACCTTCTATGAGTGGGCGCTGCACCTGATCCGTGAAGGTAAAGCTTACATTTGCGACCTGTCGCCGGAAGAAGCCAGTGAATACCGCGGCTGGGCGACCAAGCCGGGTAAGGACAGCCCTTACCGTACTCGCAGTGTTGAAGAAAACCTGGACCTGTTTGAACGGATGCGTGCTGGCGAATTCGATGAAGGTGCCAAAGTGCTGCGGGCCAAGATTGATATGGCCAGCTCCAATATGAACCTGCGCGACCCGATCTTGTACCGGATCCGCAAGCAGTCCCATCACCAAACGGGTGACAAGTGGTGCATCTACCCAAGTTATGACTTTGCCCATGGTCAGGAAGATGCGATTGAGGGTATTACTCATTCTATCTGCACGCTGGAATTTCAGGATCATCGGCCTTTGTATGAGTGGTTCATTGAGAACCTGCCGGTGCCCAACAAGCCGCGTCAGTATGAATTTGCGCGCCTTAACCTGAACTACACCGTGACCAGTAAGCGGAAGCTTAAGAAGCTGGTGGACGAAGACGTCGTATCCGGTTGGGATGATCCGCGGATGCCGACCATTTCGGGTATGCGTCGCCGGGGCTACACACCATCCGCCATTCGCAAATTCTGCGACATGATCGGCGTAACCCGTTCCGATGGTATCGTGGATGTGGCCATGCTGGAGCATGCGATCCGTGATGACCTGAACGAGAATGCAGCCCGCGCCATGGCCGTGCTGGATCCGTTGAAAGTAGTCATTACTAATCTGCCTGAAGGCGAAGTGCAGGCAATGACGGCTGCGGCACATCCCAACCGTCCTGAGCTGGGAGGGCGTAGCCTGCCGTTTACCCGTGAGATCTATATCGACCGGTCAGATTTCACCGAAGACACCACTCTGTCTCGTAAGAAATTCAAGCGACTGGTGCTGGGTGAGTGGGTGCGTCTGCGCAGTGCGTATGTCATCCGGGCTGACGAAGTGGTCAAGGATGATGGTGGCAATATTGTTGAAGTCCGTGCAACGCTGGTGCCGGGAACTGTCGGGGAGAATCCTCCGGAGGATATTCGTCCCCGTGGTGTGATTCACTGGGTTTCGGCCACGCACGGGCGTCAGGCAGAATTGCGTATTTATGATCGCTTGTTTACCCATGAAGCGCCGGATCGTGGTGAAGAAGATTTCATGAAGCATGTAAATCCTGAATCGCTGGCGGTGATGCAGGCCTGGATTGAGCCGGGGCTTGCTGATGCAAAGCCGGAGCAGGGCTTCCAGTTTGAGCGGGAAGGGTACTTCGTGGCGGATCGTATGGATCACACGGCTGAAAATCCCGTTTTCAACCTGACCATCGGCCTCAAGGATACCCAGGGTAAATAATGATGCCCTGTACCGGTTTTTCTGCAGAGGCAAGGCCGGCTATCACGTTTGGGTAAAAAGACAGTAAATAGGACGACACCGTGCTTCAGATTTATAACACCCTGACCCGAAAGAAAGAGCCCTTTACCCCGCTGGATGGCAACAATGTCCGGATGTATGTCTGCGGCATGACGGTTTATGACTTTTGCCATATTGGTCACGCACGGACTGTAACGGCGTTTGACGTAGTGGCCCGCTACCTGCGTGCCCGTGGTTATAACCTGACCTATGTGCGCAACATCACCGATGTGGATGACAAGATCATTCGCCGGGCCCTAGAAAACGGCGAGTCCATTGATGTACTGACTGACCGGATGATTGCGGCCATGCGTGAGGATTTCCGTCAGCTGGGTAACCTGGATCCGGATGAGGAACCCCGTGCAACCGCGCATGTTGACGGCATGATCAGCATGATCGAAGGCCTGATTGAAAAGGGCTTTGCTTATGCGCCGGGCAATGGGGATGTCTATTACCGCGTGCGTAAGTTTGAGGGCTACGGCAAGCTGTCCGGCAAGGTGCTGGAGGAGTTGGAAGCCGGTGCTCGCATCGAAGTGGATGAGCAAAAAGAAGATCCGCTAGATTTTGTGCTTTGGAAAGGCGCTAAGCCCGAAGAGCCGTCGTGGGATTCCCCCTGGGGTAAGGGACGTCCAGGCTGGCATATCGAATGCTCTGTGATGGGTAAGTGCTGCCTGGGCGAAACCTTTGATATTCATGGTGGTGGTTCCGACCTCAAGTTCCCTCACCATGAAAACGAGATCGCCCAGAGTGAGGCCGCCAATGGCGTTACATTCGTGAATACCTGGATGCATTCCGGCGCGATTCGCGTTGATAACGTGAAGATGTCCAAGAGTCTTGGCAACTTCTTTACCATTCGTGAAGTGCTGGAAAAGTACAACCAGGAGCTGGTGCGTTACTTCCTGATTTCCAGTCAGTATCGCAGCCCGATGAACTACTCGGAAGATAGTCTGAAGGAAGCGGGTATCCGCCTTGAGCGCCTTTATACTGCGCTGAAGGATCTGGATCTCTCCGGTGTTGAAGTGCCAGAAAATCATTCGTTTGAGCAGCGCTTCTTTGGCGCGATGGATGATGACTTTAATACCCCCGAAGCACTGGCTGTGCTGTTTGATCTGGTCCGTGAGCTGAACCGGGTTCGCAGTGAAGATGTCAGCAAGGCGCTGCCGCTGGCGGCGCTACTGCGCAAGCTGGGTGGTATTCTTGGTATTCTTCAGGGAGAGCCGGAAGCCTTCCTGAAGTCAGGCGCTGACGTTGATGAAGCCTGGATTCAATCCATGATCGATCAGCGTGTTGCTGCCAAGAAAAACCGTGATTTCGCCGAAGCTGATCGGATTCGTGACGAACTCGCCTCGCAAGGTGTGATCCTGGAAGATAGTCGCGAAGGTACGACGTGGCGGATTGAGCGTTAACGGTATGCCCTGAAGCCCCCGAATCTCGGGGGTTTTTTATCGGTCATCATTTTGTTGAATCGTTTTTTGGATGTCCTCTGGATGTCCTCTGGATGTCCTCTGGATGTCATGGATGAGTCATCTGATGAAATCCGTCAAATGGAAAGCACAACTTTCGTACAGTTGTCCCGGCGACTGGCGAACATGTCATAACCATCGCTACCTTTCTGCAGGTTCATGCGATGGGAAATAATAGCGGACAGATCATAGCGACCGGAGCTGGCTACCTCCTGCAATGTTTCCATGTAGGCGCGTGCGGGACATCTTCCTGAGACAAGCGTCAAATTTTTATCGTAGGCTTGCGTCGGGGTTATGGTGAAGTGAGGTTCATTATGGACACCTGCTATGGAAATAATGCCGCCGGGTCGAACCAGGTCAAAGGCCAGTGAGCAGGCCTGCGGGCTGCCAACGACTTCCATCACGGCGTCTACACCACGACCATCTGTTGCATCGTTAATGACCTGTGCGGGATCCGCGGTGTCAAAGTTGACGGGAATGGCGCCAAATCGTTCAGCGATGGCCAGCCGCTCGGGAATTCGATCAATGATAAAAACGCTTCCGGCGCCTTGTTCCAATGCGCCTACTGCAGCCATCATGCCGACCGGGCCGCAGCCGACAATGGCATAGGCTCCGTCAATTTTGATGGAGGCGGATTTGGCGGCATGGTATCCGGTCGACAAGATGTCTCCCAGTAGCAGGCTTTGTTCATCGGATAGCTCGGGTGATGGTTTCATCAGTGTGTGTTGTGCATTGGGTACATGCACATACTCAGCTTGTGCGCCCTGTAATCCCTGTCCATTCTGCACCCAGCCAAATACCTGGCTCATCTCGCACCGGCTGGTCAGTCCCTCCCGGCAGAAGGAGCAATGTCCGCAGCTGGTGGAAAATGCGCTGACAACCCGGTCGCCGATGGACAGGTTGGTGACCTCTCTCCCCAGTGCAACGATTTCCCCCATAAACTCATGACCCATTACGGTGCCATGGTCCAGCCCGGTCTCTCGGCCGTGATAAACATGCAGGTCAGATCCGCAAATGGCGCAGAGCTTTACCTTAACGATGGCGTCTAGCGGGTGGCAGATCTCCGGATCGGCAACCGTGGCGTGAGTAATGCGTTCAATACCATCAAATACCAGTGCTTTCATGGAAGCTCCGCTATCAGGTCAGAAGAATTAGGGCGGTTAAAAAATAGCACTTTCTCCCGATGGGGTATTAAGCGGGCGTTTCTTCGATGTGTGCCACCCTGTTCGGATTTGATTCTTCCTGTTTGCTGCTGGTTGCCAGTGAAACAGCATTGAACAGTAGGCTTTTTTACTGTCAAAGATCAATGCAATCGTGCTTATGTCGCAGGTTGCCTCTTGCGTCAGGTCAATATGGGGGCGAGTGGCTGGTGGTAACTTGGTACGCATTGGATTTTTGGGTTCTGCCGCACATAGCGCGACAGGCTTAGCTGTGATGCTGATATGGAGTGATAACCATGAGCGCCTACAAGTTTTTCATGCCCACCATTAACCATATGGGTGAAGGATGTCTGGCTGAAGCGATCAACGATATTGTCGGGTTCGGCCTGAAGAAAGCACTGGTTGTGACAGATAAGGTGCTGAACGATATTGGTCTTGTTGCCGATGTGGTTGAGCAGCTGGGCGGAAAAGGGATTGCCAGTGTTATTTATGATGGTACTCAGCCCAACCCGACTTGTGAAAACGTTCAGGATGGTCTTGCGCTGCTGCAGGAAAATGACTGTGATTTCGTGATTTCTCTGGGTGGTGGTTCTCCTCATGACTGCGCTAAAGGTATCGCGCTGGTTGCGACCAATGGCGGTGAGATCAAGGATTACGAAGGTGTAGACGTTTCCGGCAAGCCCCAGCTGCCGCTGGTAGCTATTAATACTACAGCGGGTACTGCTTCTGAAATCACTCGTTTCTGCATCATTACTGATGTGAAGCGTCACGTAAAAATGGCGATTGTTGACAAGAACACCACGCCAGTCATGTCCGTCAATGATCCTGCGCTGATGAAAGGAATGCCGGCATCTCTGACAGCGGCAACGGGTATGGATGCGCTGACTCATGCAGTAGAAGCCTATGTTTCTACTATCGCAACGCCTGTGACTGACTGCTGTGCCCTGAAAGCGATCAAGCTGATTGCCTCTTACCTGCGTCGTGCGGTTGAGGATGGCGAAGATATGGAAGCCCGTGACCAGATGGCTTACGCGCAGCTGCTGGCTGGTATGGCCTTTAATAACGCCAGCCTGGGTTATGTTCACGCGATGGCGCACCAGTTAGGTGGTTTCTACGATCTGCCTCACGGTGTTTGTAATGCCGTGCTGCTGCCTCATGTTCAGCAGTACAACGCTCAGGTTAGCCCAGGTCGTCTGGCAGATGTAGCACGCGCCATGGGTAAGGATGTTGAGGGGATGGAAGCACCTCAGGCTGCAGAAAAAGCCCTCGAAGCGATTCGTGAGCTTTCAGCATCTGTTGGTATTCCCGCAGGTCTGCGTGAGCTTAATGTGAAAGAGGAAGATCTGGATCTGCTCGCTGAAAACGCTCTCAAAGACGCTTGCGGTTTGACCAATCCCAAGCAGGCTACTCATGAGGAGATTGTGGCAATCTACCGCAATGCCCTGTAATTCGTAGCCATAAAAAAGGCCGGGTATTTTGCCCGGCCTTTTTGTTTGTATGTCTTAAGCGTCCGGATGTAGATGCTCTGCGGCGTATAGTGTGTTTTCCAGAAGAGTGGCAACGGTCATCGGACCGACTCCGCCGGGAACCGGTGTAATCCATGAGGCGCGCTCAGCGGCCGCTTCAAATTCCACGTCGCCGACCAGCTTGCCGCTTTCCAGTCGGTTGATGCCTACATCAATAACAATGCTGCCGGGTTTGATCCACTCGCCTTTTACCAGTCCAGGTTTTCCGACACCAACAATGACGATATCAGCGCTGGCCACTTCGGATGCCAGGTTTTCGGTGAAACGATGTGCGGTGGTTGTGGTGCTGCCTGCGAGGAGCAGTTCAAGCATCATGGGACGGCCAACGATATTGGAAGCGCCGACAATCGTTGATTTCTTGCCTCGCAGGCATTCGCCGGTGCTTTCCAGTAGTGTCATCACGCCTTTTGGGGTGCAGGGGCGCAACATCGGGTTTCTCTGGCAGAGGCGTCCGATATTGTAGGGGTGGAAACCGTCAACATCTTTGTCCGGTCGGATGCGTTCGATAACGTGAGTGCTGTTGATGTGAGCGGGGAGGGGAAGTTGAACCAGGATGCCGTCGATTTCGGTGTCGTTGTTCAGGTTGTCAATCAGAGTGAGTAGTTGGTCTTCAGTTGTGGCGGCGGGGAGGTCATAGGAGCGTGAAAGGAAACCGACTTTCTCGCAATCCCGCCGTTTCTTGCCAACATAGACGCGGGAGGCCGGATCCTCGCCCAGGAGTATTACCGCCAGGCCTGGGGTGCGGAGACCTTGTTCCTGTCTCGTTTTTACAGCAGCAGCTATGCGGTCCGTGATCCCGTCAGCAATGCGTTTGCCATCAATGATCTTTGCTTGCATGAGATGTGACTTGTTTTTTCTGTTTCAGGAAGGCGGGGAGTATGACAGATTTTCGACGCTAAATCGTGGCATGGGTCAACGCATGGCAGGGCGCAGCTTTCATTCGTTAGCGCTTTTATAGTTTAAGGTTGATCACGTTGTGATGCTTTCAGTTGGTTGATGAGTGCGCGTTGTCATTCGGTTTTGCAGCTTCTCCAAAAAATGTTCTTTAATAAAGGAAAACAGGTGAGTGGTATTTTCGTTAACGGCATTTTTGTAAGTCCTCGTTTCCTAACGGAAAAAGGTAGTCGATGAGGCGTTGACGAACCGAAGGGCTGCGGGTAATATTCGCCCCGTCGTTGAGCAGCACTCATGCCGCTTCGCAGCGTCTGATTCGGGGTATAGCGCAGTCTGGTAGCGCGCCTGCTTTGGGAAGACTTTACTTATTCCCATTGCCTTGGCTAAACCGCTCTGGAATGCACCCTGAAACTGATTGCTCGCTAAGTTAGTCACTGGATTGTTCTCTACCTTTGGCTCAAACGTGCGAGGTTTTTGTCAAAAAGGTAGTGGTTAGAGACTATCCAGTGCATTTAAGTAGTCCTCCTTCCGCAAGTTGATTTTCCCTTCTGTATTTATCACGTAATCGATGCATAATCGGTCTAGTGATCGCATCAGTCAATCAATCTTTCATATCTTTGGTATTCGTGTTCAGAGGCGGTCTCAGGTGTCATGAGCCAGTAATGTCATATCCGCTTGAGATTGTTTTGATGGGCTTTGGTTTATTTTTATGGGGGTGGTGCTTCAGGTGTTCGAGGATTGCGGCAGTGAGATCGCTTTAAGGTGAAGGGGTGCTGTTTTCTCAGGAATGAAAAGGCCGCCCGAATGAATGGCTTCAGTGGAATGGGTGGGCTTAGCTGTGGTGTTTCTGTTCTTTCCCGGCTTTCACGCCCGCGCTGCCACTCGGTTTGTTTTCGTCACGGAAGAAGCCTCCGACAACCATGCAAACCAGCATTGTGCCCAGCATACCTAAACTAACCAAAAACAAGGGGGTTATTTCCATTTGTTATTCTCCCTCTTTGTATTCTTTGTTAAAGAGTATACTACAAGCAGCGATGAATATGGTGATCAGTATCACCCCAGCAAGCTCAAGCATTGATGCCTTGTATTCTTAATGCTCTGCCTATTAGTAGCTTCTCCAGATAAAAGCACAGATTAGTCAAGTCTTCTTTGCTGTACTCGTTCATACCAAATCCAGTTATTGTTGTTCTCAGGATTCCCCTAAATAAAACGCGCCTGGGAGGGTGCGTTATTGGCTTTTCATGTCTTGTGTAATCTGTAAGTTCGCTTATCGCATAGAGAGCCTTTCTAAGCTGGTCAGGGTGTTCGATCGTTTTTTTGTTGTTGTCAAAGCCTGCGTCCTTAGCGTGTGTTTGTGAGTTGTAGGCTTTATCTGTCATAGCTCTGTCCAGCTGTTCTTTGTCCCTGAATTATTCTAAAGCATTTGGGGAGGTTCGGGTCGGGCTAAGGGGGGCGCCTAAAAAGGTGTGTAGTTGTTGGTGTCGGTTATGGGTTGTAGGTATGGATTAGATATTTTGACAATATTAGGCGGTTTACCGTGGCTAATACTTCACGGAAGTTAGGCGATAGCCTATGTATATCGGTGCTGTTTCAATTTGGTATTTACATCTGAGCGATATCGCCTTATAGTCACCCTCGCCATGTGACGAGACACTGTAAGGCATTGATTTAGAAGGGTTTCGGAAAGCCGAGGCTTGAATCAAACGCTTTAAAATCATAGTCTTAGCGGGCTTTTCGGGGTATAGCGCAGTCTGGTAGCGCGCCTGCTTTGGGAGCAGGATGTCGGGAGTTCGAATCTCTCTACCCCGACCAGTTACAACCTGTGATATAAAGGGTATATGCGCCCGTAGCTCAGTTGGATAGAGCAACGGCCTTCTAAGCCGTGGGTCGCAGGTTCGAATCCTGCCGGGCGCGCCATGCAGTGTTTCTGATCGGTTTTCTTTGCCAGTCTTTGAAAAGCGTTTTGATGGTTCGATGATGTGTTGTCTGGTTTGCGAGTGGGGCTTGCATCCTGCTTGAAAATCAGTACGATGCGCTTCGCAACTGGCCGGTGAATTTCTCTCTGGCAGTATGAATTTAGTGGTGGGCGTAGCTCAGTTGGTAGAGCTCAGGATTGTGACTCCTGCGGTCGTGGGTTCGACTCCCATCGTCCACCCCACTTAATTCTTTGATAGTGTTTGATGTTGTGCTGGTGGGCGTAGCTCAGTTGGTAGAGCTCAGGATTGTGACTCCTGCGGTCGTGGGTTCGACTCCCATCGTCCACCCCAGTTTTTAAGAATATCCCGCCAAGTTGGCGGGATTTTGTGCGGAAGTGGTGGAATTGGTAGACACGCTGGATTTAGGTTCCAGTGCCGAAAGGCGTGAGAGTTCGAGTCTCTCCTTCCGCACCATGTATGGTTAAAAATGGGGATAAGCTTGCCTTATCCCCATTTTTCGTATGTGGCGAAAAGGTTCTTCATGTGTCGTGCCGATACGTCTGTGCCTTTTGGTTGCAAATAATAAGCGCATAAAAGACTGTCTTCCGGGGATTGATGTTGTAATAGGGGATGTGCATCGACTATTCAGTGATGCGTGATAATTTGATACCCTGTTACGCTTTTCAGTGACCGAATGTTGCTACAGCTGGTTTTATGAGGAATACCCATGCAAGTCTCACTTGAAACGACTTCCGGCCTTGAGCGTCGCCTGACAATTGTTGTTCCGGCGGCTGATGTGGATGCCAAGGTTGAGGAGCGTCTTAAGGAAATGAGCCGCCGTGTCCGTCTGGATGGTTTCCGTCCGGGCAAGGTACCGTTCAAGGTGGTCAAGAAGCGTTACGGTAAGGGCGCTTATCAGGAAGTACTGGGTGAGGTTATGCAGACCTCCTACATGGAAGCGATCTCCAGCGAGGAACTCCAGCCGGCCGGTTCTCCCAGTGTTGAGCCCAAGGTGATGGAAGAAGGTAAGGACTTCGAGTTCATTGCGACATTTGAAGTTTACCCGGAAATCGCCCTGGAAGACTTCGCTCAGATCAAGGTCGAAAAGCCGGTTAGCACTGTTCAGGATGCTGATGTTGACACCATGCTCGACACCCTGCGTGAACAGAGCCGTACCTGGGAAGTGGTTGAGCGTGCTGCCGAGAGCGGTGACCAGGTAGAGATTGACTACGTTGGTACTCTGGACGGTGAAGCGTTTGAAGGCGGCAGCGCCGAGAACCAGAAGCTGGTTCTGGGTTCCGGGCAGATGATTCCTGGCTTTGAAGATGGTCTGGTTGGTGCTTCTGCCGGCGAAGAGAAAGTGCTGGAGCTGACCTTCCCTGAAGACTACCACTCAGAAGAACTGAAGGGTAGGCAGACAGCTTTCACTGTGAAGGTTAAATCTGTCAGCCAGCCTGTACTGCCTGAAATGAACGATGAGTTCTTCGCCAAGTATGGTGTTAAAGAAGGTGGTGAAGAAGCGTTCCGTGAAGAGATTCGCAAGAACATGGAGCGTGAACTGCGTCAAGCGGTTAAAACCAAGATCAAGAACCAGGTCATGGATGGGCTGCTGTCTGTTCATAACTTGGATGTGCCCCAGGCACTGGCTGCGCAGGAGATTGATCGCCTGCGTCATCAGGCTGTCGCCCAGTTTGGTGGTGCTAACAGCGGTATTGACCCGAAAAATCTTCCGGCTGAACTGTTCAAAGATGAAGCTGACAAGCGCGTCAAGCTTGGTCTGCTGGTTGGGGAGATCGTTAAGGTTAAAGAGATCAAGGTCGATGATAACCGTGTGCGCAGCATGATCGAAGACATTGCTTCTGCCTACCAGCAGCCTCAGCAGGTTATTGACTGGTACTACAGCAATGAACAGCAGCTGAGCCAGGTGCAGTATGTTGTACTGGAAGAACAGGTGGTGGATACTATTCTCGATGCTGCACAGGTTTCTGAGGCTGAGTGCAGTTACGAAGAGGCAATCAAGCCTGCTCAACAACATGCCGCTGAAGAAGAGGTTGAGGCTTAAGGTCTTAGCCTGCTGAAATTTCTTCTCAGCAAGATCGGAGCACTGTCGGAGACAGTGCTCCCACACCGACAAGGAGCCATTCCAGGATATGTCCAGATTCACTGATTACAGCGCTCCCCAGATTTCGGCAGCCGGTGGGCTGGTGCCCATTGTGGTGGAGCAGTCTGCCAGGGGTGAGCGTTCCTACGATATTTATTCCCGCCTGTTAAAAGAGCGGGTTATTTTTATGGTGGGCCAGGTTGAAGATTACATGGCTAACCTGATTGTCGCCCAGATGCTGTTTCTGGAGTCAGAAAATCCGGATAAGGATATTCATCTTTATATCAACTCTCCCGGCGGTTCTGTCACGGCAGGCATGGCAATCTATGACACCATGCAGTTTATCAAGCCGGATGTCTGTACCTATTGTGTAGGGCAGGCGGCCAGTATGGGGGCGTTGCTACTGGCTTCCGGTGCTGCGGGTAAGCGTTACTGTCTGCCACACTCCAGAGTGATGATTCATCAGCCTCTGGGTGGGTTCCAGGGTCAGGCGTCTGATATTGAAATTCACGCCAAAGAGATCCTGACGATCAAGGACAAACTGAACAAGGTTCTGTCGCATCATACCGGCCAGCCCATGGAAGTGGTTGAAAGAGATACTGATCGTGACAACTTTATGGATGCCCTTCAGGCCAAAGAGTATGGCTTGATTGATGAGGTGATGGATAAGCGCCAGGTTTCCGAGTAGAAGCCTGGGCTGACCTATGACATTTCGGGTGGTCAGCAGCACGGACAAGGCGATTACCTTTTCTCTGTCTGACCCCTTGAAATGTGACGGTAAAACCAGCATCTTGTTGTTAAAGGGTTATCCCAGAAAACAGGGTATTTGAATGACCGACCAGAGCAACGGCAAGGGTGATGATAGCGGCAAGCTGCTTTACTGCTCCTTCTGCGGCAAAAGCCAGCATGAAGTGCGGAAGCTGATTGCGGGTCCATCGGTCTTTATTTGCGACGAGTGTGTTGATCTCTGTAACGATATTATCCGTGAAGAGGTTCAGGAAGCGGCGCCAGAGGGCAACAGTGACAAGCTTCCGGCTCCCAGAGAGATCAAGGATATTCTGGATGAGTATGTTATCGGCCAGCAGCGCGCCAAGAAGGTGCTTTCTGTTGCTGTCTATAACCACTACAAGCGACTCCAGGCGGGTGAAAGCCGTAACAAAGATGATGTAGAACTCGGAAAGAGTAACATCCTCCTGGTGGGGCCAACGGGTTCTGGTAAAACATTGCTCGCTGAAACGCTGGCGCGTCTGTTAAATGTGCCGTTTACGATTGCGGACGCAACGACGTTAACTGAAGCGGGTTATGTGGGTGAGGATGTAGAAAATATCATCCAGAAGTTGCTTCAGAAATGTGATTATGATGTAGAAAAGGCTCAGATGGGCATTGTCTATATCGATGAGATCGACAAGATTTCCCGCAAGGCGGATAACCCGTCCATTACCCGGGACGTATCAGGTGAAGGGGTGCAGCAGGCACTTCTCAAGCTAATTGAAGGTACTGTGGCATCTGTGCCGCCTCAAGGTGGACGCAAACATCCGCAGCAAGAATTTTTACAGGTTGATACCTCGAACATTCTCTTCATTTGTGGTGGCGCATTCGCTGGCCTGGAAAAGGTTATTCGTGATCGTACCGAGAAAGGTGGCATTGGCTTTTCTGCGGATGTCAAAAGCAAAGATGTCAAGAAGAGTCTTGGTGAGACATTCAAGGATGTTGAGCCGGAAGATCTGGTCAAATATGGTCTGATTCCTGAGTTTGTCGGTCGACTACCGGTTGCAGCTACGCTTGAAGAGTTGGATGAAGAGGCGCTGGTCAGAATTTTGACTGAGCCCAAGAATGCTCTGACCAAGCAGTACGCACGTCTTCTGGAGATGGAAGGTGTGGATATCGATTTTCGTGACGAAGCACTGCGGGAAGTTGCTCGGCAGGCGATGGAACGAAAGACAGGTGCTCGTGGTTTGCGTTCTATTCTTGAAAATGTGTTGCTTGAGATTATGTATGATGTTCCTTCGGATAAAACCATTTCCAAGGTTGTCATAGATGGCAATGTGATTCGGGGTGAAACCGCACCTATTCTGATTTACGAAAACACTGAAGCGCCAAAGGCGTTGCCTGAAGAGTAAACAGTTCTTTGAGGTGACAATATGTCTATTGTCACCTCTTTTCCGTTTGCTGCCCTTCTATCACCTCTTCTGATTACTGTTGTCTTCGCTAAGCGCCTCTTTTTGCTTGTCTTTCAATAACTTTTGTTAATGGTGACTATGTGGTCAGCGTTTTTTTGATGCAGGTCATTTTGTCCTTGTATTTTTGTTCGTAAGCCCTCATCTTAGTGACTGTAAGGCGGTTTCCAGTACTCGTTGTCGCTGCACTGAGTTGTCAGCGTGTGTTCTGACCGTCAGGAGTATCAGAAGAGAGGGCTGCGTATGGAAAATCAGGATCTCACCCGCTGCCATGAGACGGTGGAGCTACCGCTTTTGCCACTCCGGGATGTTGTCGTCTATCCCCATATGGTTATTCCATTGTTTGTCGGAAGGGATAAATCGATTCAAGCACTTGAGAAGGCCATGGCGGGTGATCGCCGCGTGCTGCTTGTGGCCCAGAAAAATGCCCAGGATGACGATCCGGGTCCTGGTGAAATCTACGAAGTCGGTACGCTATCAACCATCTTGCAGATGTTGAAACTGCCTGACGGAACAGTAAAGGTTCTGGTGGAAGGGGCTGCAAGAGCCAATATTACTGAGTTCCGGGATTGTGGTGACTATTTCGCAGCACTTGCTGATATTCAGGAATCCATGCCGGTTGAAGCACGCCGCTCTGAAGTGTTGACGCAAACTCTCTACAGCAAGTTTGAGCAGTATGTACAGCTCAGCAAAAAGGTAGGGACAGAAGTCCTCAATTCTCTTACTGAAGTCGACGATCCTGAGAGACTGGCAGATACGGTTTCTGCCCATATGGTTCTCAAAATAGAAGATAAACAAAAGATTCTGGAAGTAGAGGATATCTTCGAACGACTTGAGTACCTAATAGCTCTGATTGAAACCGAAATTGATCTGCTTCAGGTTGAGAAGCGCGTAAGAGGGCGTGTCAAGAAACAGATGGAGAGAAGCCAGCGGGAGTACTACCTGAATGAGCAGATGAAAGCCATTCAGAAAGAGCTGGGCAGTATCGAGGATGGCGCGGATGAGTTTGACAGCCTCAAGGAGAAAGTAGAGGCTGCCGGCATGACGGCTGAAGCACTCGACAAAACCATGTCGGAATTGAAGAAGCTCAAGCAAATGTCGCCGATGTCAGCAGAAGCCACGGTGGTTCGTGGGTATATTGACTGGATGCTGGGCATTCCCTGGAAAAAGCGCAGCAAAGTTCGGAATGATCTCAAGAAAGCGGAAGAAATCCTTAATGAAGATCACTATGGTCTGGAAGAGGTCAAAGACCGTATTCTTGAATATTTAGCTGTTCAGCAGCGCGTTCGTAAAATCAAGGGGCCCGTTTTGTGTCTGGTTGGTCCGCCAGGCGTTGGTAAGACTTCGCTGGGTGAGTCTATTGCCAGGGCGACAAACCGCAAGTTTGTTCGCATGGCACTGGGCGGTGTGCGCGATGAAGCTGAAATCCGAGGCCACAGAAGAACCTATATCGGTTCCATGCCCGGTAAGCTGGTACAGAAAATGGCTAAGTCTGGCGTAAAGAACCCGCTCTTTCTTTTAGATGAAATAGACAAGATGGGTTCTGATATGCGTGGTGATCCGGCATCTGCATTGCTGGAAGTGCTGGATCCAGAGCAAAACAACAGCTTCAATGATCACTATCTGGAAGTCGATTACGATCTCTCAGACGTCATGTTTGTCTGTACCTCCAATTCCATGAATATTCCGGCACCGTTGCTGGATCGTATGGAAGTCATCAGAATCCCGGGATATACCGAACAGGAGAAAATCAATATCTCTGAGCGGTACCTCCTGCCAAAACAGCTCAAGAATGCAGGGCTGAAGAAGGGGGAAACCCAGTTTGATGAAAATACGATCCGAGATCTCGTTCGTTATTACACGCGTGAAGCTGGTGTTCGTGGATTGGAGCGGGAAATTGCCAAAATATGCCGAAAGCTGGTTAAAGAGCAGGCGCTAGACGTTAAAGATGTGCCAGGAAAAATCATTCCGGATGATCTTGATCATTACTCAGGTGTTCAGAAATTTACCTACGGTCGAGCTGAAGAGAAGGATCAGATTGGTCAGGTGACCGGGCTGGCCTGGACTCAGGTAGGCGGTGAATTGCTGACTATCGAGACAGTAGCGATTAGCGGTAAAGGGCAGGTCATTAAGACCGGCTCTCTAGGAGATGTCATGCAGGAGTCTATCCAGGCCGCAATGACCGTCGTGAGAAGTCGTGCGCCTGTTCTTGGTATCAAGCCCGATTTTCATGAGACCCATGATGTTCATATTCATGTGCCGGAAGGGGCGACACCTAAGGATGGCCCCAGTGCAGGGATTGCTATGTGCACAGCGCTAGCCTCTGTATTTACGGGTATTCCGGTACGTGCTGATGTGGCGATGACGGGTGAAATCACCTTGCGTGGCCAGGTTCTGGCGATCGGCGGATTGAAAGAAAAACTGTTGGCGGCCCACCGTGGCGGAATCAAAACAGTGATCATACCTGCGGAGAATAAGAAGGATCTCAAAGAGATTCCGGATAATATCAAGCAGGATCTTGATATCTGTCCGGTCAAGTGGATTGATGAAGTGCTGGAGTTGGCATTGAAATTTATGCCCGATCCGCAGTCTAAGGATCAGGATGTCGCGGTCGAGGATGCGAAAGGCAAAGCAGATACTGCCCGCGGCGACCTTGTTAGCACACACTGAAACCTGTGTTTAATCCGTGGCGGGCTTAGGTTCGCCGCGGTTGTTTTTGGGTAATATTCTTCGATTTTCTACACGACCTGCCGGAAAATAGTCTATTTATACTGATTCTGTATCTCTGAAACCCTTGCAGGGCGGGGCTTTCTTGACAGTGACTGAAGCGTATTGGTATAAAACTTTGCGGTTTTTGCAGGTCGAAATGTATGGCAGTTCCTTCCGGTATGCCCATTCAGTCATCACCCCTTTCTGGTTAGTGTGTGACAGAAATAACCGGAAAAACTGGTGAAGTATGTACCACGATGGCTGAGCCCTTGCGTAGACCATCGAAACACCACGTCACAAGAAGGGGAATGAAGTGAACAAGTCTGAACTGATCGAGACAATTGCTGAATCTGCGGATATCCCGAAAGCAGCTGCCGGTCGCGCGCTGGATGCGGTTGTAGAGTCCATTACCAGTGCATTGAAGAGTGGCGATCAGGTTGCCCTGGTTGGATTTGGAACCTTTGGTGTCAAGGAGCGAGCTGCGCGTACTGGTCGTAACCCTCAGACTGGCCAGCCGATCCAGATTGCCGCAGCCAAGATCCCCAGCTTTAAAGCGGGTAAGGCTTTGAAGGACGCGGTTAATTAAGGTAACTGATGCTCACCCTGTAGCGCGAATGGTGATGCCTGTTGGGATCTGTTCCATTATAAGTGCAATTTTTTGTGTGCGGGGATGAGATGAAAAAGGCGTATCCATGGATACGCCTTTTTATTATTATTCACTACTTTTCATCCTATGACGTGCACAGTAGGCCTTGGCCGGAAAAGCCCGCGCAATCTGATGCAGGATTGGCCGGTTGACTATCAGGTTGTTGCATTCATACAGAATTCGATTCACAGGACGTTGTTGAGGTTTCTATGCTGCAAAACATGAGGGATAAGGCCCAGGGCTGGATCGCTAAGGCGATTATTGCCTTCATTGCCTTTACCTTTGCTATCTTCGGTCTGGAGTCACTGGCTCCGAACCCTAATAACCCTGAAGTCGCCGAAGTGAATGGCCAGGAGATTACCCAGCAGCAACTGATGCAGGCAGTTGATCAACAGCGTCGGTTATTGATGCAGCAGCTGGGCGGTAACTTCGACCCCTCCATGTTCAATGAGCAGATGCTGCAACAGGCTGCTCTGGAAGGATTGATCCAGAAGGAAGTCGTCCGTCAGTATGCCGACCGGGTTGGGATGTCCATTTCTGTCCAGAGTGTGGATCAACTGATCCGCTCCACACCGGAATTCCAGGTAGATGGTCAGTTTGACGCCAATCGCTTCCAGCAGCTGGTGCGCTCTTTGGGCATGACGCCGCTGCAATTCCGACAGTATCTCCGGGAAGAGCTACTGGCGTCCCATATCCGGTCCAGTATTGCCGGCTCTGAATTTGCCACACCGTACGAAGTGCAGATGCTGACGGATATACAGCAGCAGACCCGTGATATTGCCTGGCTGACGCTGGATGTTGCTGCGGCGCGAGAGGCAGTGAAAGTCGATGATGCGACCATTGAGGCTTATTATCGGGATCATCAGGCTGACTATATGACACCTGAGCAGGTCAGCCTGGAGTATGTGGTTCTGGATCGATCCAAGCTGGCAGATCAGATTGATGTCAGTGACGCGGAAATCAAGGCTCGCTATGAATCCCGAGTAGCTGATCTGAAAGAGAAGGCTGACAATACCGTTACCGCCTCCATGATTCTGCTGGAACCCAGCGATACTCGAGACGAAAAAGCGACTCTGGCGCTTGCTGATGAACTCAAGCAACGTATGAATAAGGGCGAAGACTTTGCCGCACTGGCCCGTGAATATTCCGAGGAGCCTGATTCTGCTGCTAAGGGCGGCGATTTAGGCGCTGTTGAGACTGGATTCCTGGGAGCCGCTTTCGATGAGGCTCTGGCAGCCCTTGCGAAGGACGAAGTTTCCCAGCCCGTACTAACCGATTTTGGTGTGGTGTTGATCAAGCGTACTGCAGGTACTGATGCAGATATCCCAACGCTGGCTGATATGCGAAATGGATTAGTCAGAGAACTCAAGGAAAGTGCCGTAGATCCGCTGTTTGTTGAGCAATCCCAGAAACTGGCAGATATCAGCTTTGAAGCGGCGGACCTTCAGCAGCCTGCGGAAGAACTGGGTCTCGACGTGCAAACAACCGACCTGTTTGGCCGTAGTGGTGGCGAAGGTATTGCTGAAAATCGTGCGGTTATCGACGCGGCCTTCAGTGATGATGTTCTCAATCTGCAGGCAAACAGCGAGCCATTGGATATTGGACCCGGTAAAGTCGCGGTTGTTCGCATCAAGGAGCACAAGCAGCCGGAGGTGAAACCCCTGTCTGGTGTTCGTGATGCTATCGTTGCGCAGATCCAGAAAGAGCAGGCAGACCAGCAGCTCAACGACAAGGCGGATGCTATCATGGCCGCCCTTAACGAAGGCAGTACTGGTGATGTTGTTGCCAAAGACTATGCAGTAGAGTGGCAGGTCAAAGAAGCCGCCAGACGTGCAGAAGACGATATGCCTCAACAACTACTGATGGATGCGTTTAAATTGCCACATCCGCAAGGCGATGTGCCTAGTTACGGTAAAACAACCCTGCCAAATGGTGATGTGATTGTCGTGGCGGTAAATAAGGTGATGCAGGGAACGGAGGCCGTTGAGTCTGAGCAAGTGCAGACCATTGGTAACATTCTTTCCATACGTATGGGAGAAGCGCTGTTTGGTGAGTATCAGCAGGATCTGAAAAATACTGCGGATATCAAGCGGTTTGCTCAAGATTCAGAAAGCTAAGCTTTCAGTTAAGAAAAAGGCCGGAGCAATCCGGCCTTTTTTGTATCCCTTGATAGAGCAGGGTTTATTCTGGCAGTTGACCCATGGCGGTGATATTGAAGCCTCCATCCACATAGGTGATTTCACCGGTGATACCACTGGCAAGGTCAGAGCAGAGGAAGGCTGCTACATTGCCTACCTCCAGTTGCGTCACGTTCCTGCGCAGCGGCGCCCGTTCTTCGTTATGGGCCAGCATCTTACGGAAGCTATTAATGCCGCTGGCTGCGAGGGTGCGGATGGGGCCGGCAGAGATGCCGTTAACCCGGATGCCTTCTTCACCCAGGCTGGTTGCCAGGTAACGGACACTGGCTTCGAGGCTGGCCTTGGCCAGACCCATTACGTTGTAGTTGGGCATGGTGCGCTCAGCACCGAGGTATGACAGGGTCAGTAAGGCGCCATTGCGGCCCGCCATCATCTGTCGGCCTGCTTTGGCCAGGGCAATGAAGCTGTAGGTGCTGATGTCATGGGCAATACGGAAGCCGTCGCGGGTGGTAACATCGGCAAAATTGCCGCTGAGCTGGTCGCCCGGCGCAAAGCCTACGGCATGGATGATGATGTCCAGGCCGTCCCACTGTTTGGCGAGTGCTGTAAATACGGCTTCTACCTGTTCATCGCTGGCAACGTCGCAGGGAAAGCACAAGTCAGCGGATGATCCCCACTCTTGAGCAAACTTTTCAACCCGCCCCTTCAGTTTTTCGTTCTGATAGGTAAAGGCCAGTTCTGCGCCTTCCCGGTGCATGGCTTCAGCAATGCCGCTGGCAATAGACAATTTGCTGGCAACGCCCACGATCAATGCGCGTTTTCCCTTGAGAAAAGCCATCTGGAATTCCTTTATTTCAACAAATTGGGCCAGTATAGAGAAACCCCGTGCCGGTTTCGATAACGACACTTTATTTTATGTAATTATCTGTCAATGAAGCCTGCAGTAACTGGCGTGTGTAGGGTTGCGAGGGGTGCTGAAAGACGCTTTCCGTTGTGCCGGATTCGATAATCTCTCCGTTTTTCATGACCATGATGCGATGGCTGACGGCCCTGATGATCGCAAGATCATGGCTGATCACCAGATAGCAGAGATGATGTTTCTTTTGTAACGTCTTGAGCAGATTGATAATTTGGCACTGAACCGTGCGATCCAGGGCGGAGGTAGGCTCATCGAGTATCAGTACGTCAGGTTTGAGTACCAGTGCGCGGGCTATGGCAATCCGCTGGCGTTGTCCGCCGGAGAATTCATGGGGATAGCGGCCAAGGATTGTCTCAGGTAACTGGACGTCCTGAAGGACGCTGAGAATCTGTTGCCTGATGTTTTCAGGGCTGTCAGGGCAGTGGACGTGAAGTCCTTCTCCAATAATTTCTTCCACGGTGAGTCGGGGGCTCAAGCTGCCAAAAGGATCTTGGAAAACCATCTGTAGATGGCGACGAAAAGGTCGGAATGCTTTACGCCCCAGCGCGTCAACCTTCTGCTGACGTAGTAGCAGGTTGCCGTCGAATGGCAGCAACTTCATGAGCGCGCAGGCCAAGGTTGTTTTCCCGGAACCGCTTTCACCGACAAGTCCCAAGGTTTCACCCGCTTTTAACTGTAGCGATACTTTGCGTACGGCAAAGTGCCAGGATTGAACTCTGCCCAGTAGTCCTTTTTTTTCAGGAAAGCGAACGGTTATCTCCGAGGCATTCAATATTTCAGGGGAGCAAGCCAAAGGTGTTGGTGCCGGCCCTTGCGGTATGGAGTGAATCAGTCTTCTGGTCAGCGTCTGCTGTGGGTTATGCAATACCGATTCAACGGCGCCTGACTCAATAATCTGTCCGTCGTCCATAATCGCAACCCGTGAGGCGTGATGTTTGACCAGATTCAGGTCATGGCTGATCAAGAGAATCGACAGGCCGTATTCATCCCGTAAACTGTCCAGTAGCGTCAGAATCTGTTGCTGGACAGTGACGTCCAACGCTGTTGTGGGTTCGTCAGCGATCAGCAGGTCCGGTCGGTTGGCAAGTGCCATGGCAATCATGACGCGCTGGCGTTGACCGCCTGATAACGCATGGGGTAGTGCGTTGTATTTCTGTTCAGCTTCTCTAATACCAACCCTTTCCAGTAATCCAAGGGTTTCAGCTTTAGCCTGTCGATCACTAAGACCCTGATGGCGTATAAGTGTTTCACTGATCTGCCTGCCAGCGGTATGGAGCGGGTTCAGTGAACTCAGGGGTTCCTGGAAGATCATACTAAGTCGATTGCCGCGAAGTTTGGACATGCTGGGGCTGTCCAGTGCCTGCAGATCCTGTCCATTGAATCTTATATGCCCGGACACTTGTGTATGATGAGGGAGCAATCCCATGATACTGAGCGCAGTCAGGGTTTTGCCTGAACCTGATTCACCTACCAGTGCGAGGGTCTCTCCGGGATCAATGGCCAATGACACGGATTTCACCAGTGTTTTTTGGCTAGGTATCAGCTGTACGGACAAATTTTGTATGTCCAGCAGACTCATGCTGTGGCTCCCGAATCCATGGCGTCCCTTGCGGCTTCACCGATAAAGACCAGTAATGTCAGCAGGAAAGAGAGGATCAGAAAGGCGGTAATACCCAGCCACGGGGCCTGGAGGTTGTTTTTGCCCTGGGCTATCAGTTCGCCGAGGGACGGTGAACCTGCTGGCAGACCGAACCCCAAAAAGTCGAGGGAAGTCAGGGTGCTGATGGCGCCGGTCAGGATGAACGGAATAAAGGTCAGGGTCGCAACCATGGCATTAGGCAGAATATGTCGGAACATCAGCCGGGTATCGCTGACGCCCAGTGCTCGTGCAGCCCTGACATAGTCCAGGTTTCTACCGCGGAGGAATTCTGCCCTGACGACATCCACCAGGGCCGTCCAGGTAAACAGCAGCATGGTGCCCAGCAGCCACCAGAAGCCCGGCTCTACCAGGCTGGACAGTATGATCAGCAGATAGAGCATGGGCAGCCCCGTCCATATCTCCAGAAAACGTTGTCCAAGCAGGTCTGTGCGTCCGCCATAGAAACCCTGAACGGCGCCTGCGATGACGCCAATCACAGTGCTGAGCAGGGTTAGGATCACGCTGAATAGAATTGATATTCGCAGGCCATAAATGACTCTGGCAAAAACATCACGGCTCTGGTCATCTGTACCCAGCCAGTTCTCGGTGGACGGCGGGGCCGGCGCTGGCAGGTCATAATTGATGGTGTCGTGGTAGTATCGGATCGGGGGCCATAGCATCCAGCCTTTTTGATGGATATTGTCCTGGATAAACTGTTCCCGAAAATCCGCACGGATGGGGAGATCGCCTCCAAAGGTTGTTTCCGGGTAATCAAAAAGAACGGGTGTATAAAAATGGTTTTCATAATGCACGAGCAGTGGTTTGTCGTTGGCAATGAACTCTGCCATCAACACCAGCACAAATAATGTCAGAAACAGGCAAAAAGCGGTGTACCCCCGACGATTTGCCTTGAACTGTTGCCACCTTCTCTGGTTATGGGGGCGCAGGCGCATCAATAATCCCTCGTGTCGAAATCAATGCGCGGGTCGACTAGTGCATAAGTGAGATCGCCCAGCAATCTGGCGACGAGTCCCAGCAGCGTAAAAATATAGAGGGTGCCAAACACCACGGGGTAGTCCCGGCTGATGGCGGATTCAAAGCCCAGTAAACCCAATCCATCCAGGGAAAAAACCACTTCAATAAGCAGACTGTTGGTGAAGAGAATGCTGATCAATGCTGCAGGGAAACCGGCGATAACGATCAGCATGGCATTGCGAAATATGTGTCCGTAGAGTACCTGCCGTTCGTTAAGTCCCTTGGCTCGGGCCGTCATTACGTACTGCCTGGCAATCTGGTCAAGGAAGGCGTTTTTGGTCAGAAAGGTGAGGGTGGCAAAGCTGCCCAGCACCATTGCTGTCAGAGGGAGTACAAGGTGCCAGAAATAATCGGCGACTTTTCCGGCCAGGGATAGTGTGTCGAAGTTATCGGAAATTAGCCCCCGGAGCGGGAAGAATTGCCAATAGCTGCCACCGGCGAACACGATGATCAGTAATAACGCGAGCAAAAAGCCGGGAATGGCATAGCAGATCGTTACCAGCGTACTGCTCCAGACGTCAAAATGACTGCCATGACGAACCGCTTTTTGAATTCCCAGGGGGATGGACAGACCATAAACCAGCAGGGTGCTCCATAGTCCGAGAGAAAGCGAAACCGGCAGTTTTTCCGCAATCAGCGCGGTAACAGAAATATCATGATAAAAACTGTCACCGAAATCCAGTGTCAGGTAATGATACATCATCAGGAAAAAGCGCTCTGCCGGGGGCTTGTCAAAACCGTATTGCGTCTCTATCTCCCGAACAAGGTCAGGGTCGAGTCCCCGTGAACCGCGATATTCACTGGTCTGGTCCATCAATGGCTGCTGGATTTCGCTGCCAGTATCGCCACCAATGCGGGCGGTGATGTCGGTATCAAGCCCTTCCAGTTTGGCGATCATCTGCTCGACAGGACCGCCAGGCGCTGCCTGGACAATCACAAAGTTGATCAGCATGATGCCAAACAGTGTGGGAATAAACAGCAGAAGTCGTCGGGCGATATAGGCTCGCATCGGGTTAACCATTCTGGCTGGCGATCAGTATTGGATTTTGGCGCATTGGTGTTCGGGCATCATGCCGCTTAACTGTGTGGAATGAGTATTAGTCTAGCGTTTGATGCTCAGGCGTGCGTTGCCACCAGGTATTCAGGTCAATGCCATAGCCTGGCAGGCGAGAGGGGTGTCTGACCTTGGATTGATAGGCAATATGCCAGTCAGGCATGTAAAACAATGGCACGACCTGGTACTGCCATAGCACGGCGCGATCCATGGCGTTCAGGCGGCTTTTTAATTCAGCACGACTGCTGGCCTCGGGGATGCTGGTGCACAGCGCATCCACGGCAGGGTTGCTGATTGCGCCCAGGTTCAGGCTGCCTGGCGTATCCACGACATTGCTGTGCCAGAAATTGCATTGCTCTGTACCCGGTGATGGCGTATGCCGGAAGGTATGAACAATCAAATCGTAGTCATATTGCCGGATGCGGTTCAGGTAGAGTGCACTGTCCAGCGTTCTGATGTTCAGGTGGATGCCGGCTTCCGCCAGGCGTTTGCGCTGTCCCTGGAATAAACGCTCTAATTCAGGTTGATAAAGAAGCAATTCCAGCTTAATAGGCTGGCCGGTTTTGTTTCTCAGCTGGTTTTTATCAAAAGAATAACCTGCTGTCCGCAATAGATGGTGTGCCTGTTGCAGTCGTTGTCGGCTGGTCATTGTGGCGGGTGCAGGGTGCCATGGGGTTGTATACAGTGCGGTGGGTAAGAGGGTGTTATAGGGAACCAGGAGTGCTTTTTCTTCTGCTCCGGGCAGTTGTGGCATGGACAGGTCTGTACCGGCAAACAGGCTCAGTGCCCGGTTAAATTCGTCCTGTAGCAGGTGATTGATCATCCAGTCCGGTTCCAGCAACCAGACTATGGCTTCACGGAGACTGTGATCTTTGAGTAATGGTTTTCGGGCATTGAAGACCAGCGAGAGTGTCTGGGGATTCAGGTTGCGATGTTTTTCTCGAATAATCTTTCCGCTTTGAAGGGCTTTCTGATTGTATCCCTCCAGCCAGTGCCGTGGGTTGTCTTCGATACGGATATCAATGCTGCCATTATTGAAGGCCTCCAGTGCGACGGTCTGGTCACGGTAGTAATCCACCCGAATGCGGTCGAAGTTATACCGTCCGCGATTAAAGGGGTGGTCACTGGCCCAGTAGTCCTTGACTCGCTCATAGACCACATAACGCCCGGGCTGGAAATCGGTGATCCGGTATGGGCCGCTGCCTACCGGGTGCTGCAGGTCGCTGTGGGAGAAATCGCGCTGGCGCCACCAGTGCGCGGCGAGTACCGGCATTTGTCCGAGGATAAAAGGGAGTTCCCTGTTTTTTCCGGTTTTAAAGGTGAAAAGCACCCGGTTCGATGCTGTGGCTGTTACCGAGTCAACGTCGGCATAGAACTGTCGCCAGAAGGGAGAGCCTTTCTCTAGAAGGGTATTGAAGCTGAAGACAACGTCTGCTGCGGTGATAGGTTTTCCATCCTGAAAACGGGCGTCAGGATGAAGTTGAAAGGCAACCCAGCGGTTATCATCTGGCGATTCAATGTGGCTGACGATCACACCGTACTTGCTGAGGGGTTCGTCGACGGTTCGGCTGAGCAGGGTGTCATGGAGGAATAGGCTGCCATATGCATCCTTTCCTTTGAGAATGTAGGGGTTAAAACTGTCGAATGTGCCTGTCGCATGGAGGTGCAGTGTGCCGCCCTTGGGGGCGTCAGGGTTGACGTAATCAAGGTTCGTATAGTCGGCGGGGTATTTCACACTGCCATGGAGCGCGATGCCATGGCTGGTCAATGTCTCTGCCGAAAGAGGTGATCTGAAGAGTATCATCAAGCAAAAGATGACAATGTATAACCCTTTTTGCAGCGTCTCGTGATGCATATTAATCCCGCTCGTGTGCCCTTTGCGGAGGGCGTGTTGTCTGCTCCCACCAGTTGGCAAAACTGAAGCCATATAATGGCGCGGTCGCCGGGTAATGAAGCTTTGACTGGTGCGCAATCCGCAGAATAGGGCTGTGCCACCCAGGAATGACGTAGTGCCGCCACAGAATCACCCGATCAATAGCCCGGGCATAATGGCTGAGAGATTCAATCCCTTGGGAAGACTGTAAACCGCTGAGCAAATGATCAATCACGGGATCCTGGATGCCGGCAAAGTTCATACTGCCAGGCTCGTTTGCTGTCGAGGAATGGAAAAAGTCCATCGCTTCTGGGCCTGGCAGCATACGTTGTGGAATGGGGAAATGAATCATGTCGAAGTCAAAATCCTTCAAACGCTGGCGGTATTGACTGCCATCCAGGGTTCTAACGGTTGCCTGTATGCCAATAGCGGAAAGATGTTTGACGAAATGCTGTGTAATGCGTTCCAGGCCTTGCGAAGGATGGACAATCTCAAATCGCAGGGGGATCCCTTTATCATTGATCATGCGATGATTCTGATAATGCCAGCCTGCTTGTCCTAGTAATTTGAGTGCCTGATGTTTTGCCTGATGCTGGTTTATGAGCTCGTTGTTAATTGGTGGTGGCTCTGAAAATAATCTGGAGGGTAGTTGATGGCTAAAGGGGGTAAGCAGCTTTTGTTCGTGGCTATCCGGTCTGTCCCATTGCTGGTTTTGAAGGAACGGGAACATACTCTGATTTAGTTGGTAGCGTTGATAAAACAGCACCCGGTTAATCAGGTTGAAATCAAAAAACAGGCTCACGGCCGCTCGGGTTGATTCATGGTCGAAAGGCGGGCGGCGAGTATTGAAAAAGAATGCTCTGAGCCCCCCCGGGCTAAACAGAGGAAGTTCCAGCTTTTTTACGGTGCCGTTCTGAATGGCGGGATAGTCATAGGCGTTTTGCCAGTTTTTGGAAACCATTTCGATATAAGCATCAAAGGCACCGGATTTGAAATGTTCAAAAGCGACATTAATATCACGATAGAAGTCTATGATTATTCGATCAAAATTATACTTTCCCCGGTTGATCGGAAGATCTCGTCCCCAATAATTAGCAGTACGCTCGAATACCAGTTGTTTGCCAGGAATAATGTGCGCAATGCGGTAAGGGCCTGAGTTGAGATGAGGGATCAACGGATCTTTTGTTTGCAGCGGATTGTCCGGGCCGTTTTGGGTGAGGGCTGTTTTTGAGAAAACGGGCAGCTCTGCCAGCGTGTACAGTTGTGTGCAGTGATTCGCTTCCTGAAAGTCAAACCGGATTTCATCATTGCTGGTTACTTCAGCGTGCTTGATGCTTTGGTAAGCCAGTTTAAAGCGCGGGTGTCCCCATTGTTGTAATACTTGAAATGAAAACAGGACATCCTCTGTTGTAACGGGGCTGCCGTCATGGAATCTCGCTTCCGGTCTGATCCGGAATGTTACCCAGGCACAGTTGCTGGGGTAATGGATGGATTCTGCGAGTAAACCATAGGCAGCCTGTTTTTCATCAGCAGAGAGCTGGAACGCATGGCTGCCGGTCATCAGTGTTTCATTGAGTTCACTGACCCCCAGTAACGAGAAACCGGGTAATGCGGATGGCGTATTGCCTTTGAGAATATAAGGATTGAGTGAATCGAAGGTGCCATAGGCCTGCAATCGGAGGGTGCCGCCTTTTGGGGCGTTTGGATTGACCGTTTCCAGATGAGTGAAGTCTGGTGGATATTTCAGCGGTTCGTGAAGAGACAGTCCATGCGAGTGGACGATATCGGCCTGAACGCTCCCGGTTTCCACGGTCAGGATGGCGGAAAAGAGAATAAAAAAGGGTCGCACTTGCTGGAATGTCCCCCTGCTATATGGACGTTTATCCAACTATAGCAGGGGGGATAAAGTGGGTTGTTTCAGGGTCAGTTGGTACTGGTCACATCCACATAGAGGGTTAACTGCTGGCCAGGCTGAAGGTATTTTCCTGGCAGGGTGTTCCATTGCTTGATCTGATTGACCCTGACGTTGAAGCGCCCGGCAATCAGGGAGAGATTATCGCCGTTTCGGACCTGGTAGTTGACCTTGCGGATAATGCCGGAATTCCCTTTGCTGGGTTCTGTCCAGATGACCAGTTGCTGACCCGCGCGCAACGTGTCAGTGGGAGCCATGCTGTTCCATTTGGCCAGAGCCCGGACATTGACATCGTACTGTTTGGCGATTAACCAGAAGCTATCGCCCGGTTTCACCTGATACTGCATTTTCTGTCGACCACTGACAGAACGGCTCTGTCGGGCCAGTTTCCGTTGCTCTGCACTGAGTGCGTAAGCTTCGCTGTCCTCGGAAGGTACCGGGATCAGCAGGGCCTTACCTGCAACGATAGTATTGCTTTTCAGATTGTTGACCTCCTTGATCAGGTCAACGGACGTCTGATAGCGCTTGGATATCGTCAGCAGGCTGTCGCCGGAGCGAATGGTATAACGCTGCCACTGCAGGCGACGTTCTACGGGCAGGCTGGCCAATACCTGGCGGAAATGATTGGCCTTGTCGACGGGTACCAGCAGATGGTGTGGTCCATCGGGATCGGTTGCCCAGCGGTTGAACGCCGGGTTCAGGCGATACAGTTCATCAATGTCAATCTTCGCCAGTGTGGCGGCGCGGGCCAGGTCAATCTGTTGTCCAGTTTCAACAACATCGAAATAAGGCTTGTTGGCGACACTGTTCAACGTGATGTTATGGGTATCTGAATCGCGGACAATCTTTGAGATGGCTATCAGACGGGGGACGTAAGCGGTGGTTTCCCGTGGCAGATTCAGTGACCAGAAGTCGGTCGGCTTGCCTTTTTTGCGATTTTTCCGGATAGCCGAGGCGACGGTACCTCGACCTGCATTGTATGCGGCAAGCGCGAGCTCCCAATCGTTAAACTCTTCGTGAAGCTCCTGGAGATAATCCAGTGCGGCATCCGTTGACGCCAGGATGTCACGGCGTCCGTCATACCACCAGTTTTGCTTCAAACCATAATGGCGTCCCGTTGAAGGAATGAACTGCCATAGGCCCGCAGCCCGACCGTGGGAATAGGCAAAGGGATCGTAGGCGCTTTCCACGACCGGCAGCAACGCCATCTCCATGGGCATATTGCGTTCCTGTACCTCTTCCACGATGTGGTAGAGATAAGGGGATGCCCGGTTGATGACACGGTCAAAGTAGCCTTGATGGCGCCGGAAGTAGTGCAGTTCTGCGCGTATTCTTGGGTCATCCTGGTCAAGATTAAGGGCCAGGCCGGGGATAATACGATCCCACAGGTTGGTAATGACCACCGGTTTTGGGGCCGCTGGGGTTTTCACTTGACTGGTTTGGTCACCGGCAGCTTGTGCCGAACCTGTGCCAACAGAAGACTGGGCAGATTCAGGTGCCTGTTGCAGTGGGGAGGTTTGACATCCTGCCAGTAGACTGAGGGCCAGAACCGCGCCCGCTACCGGGCTGATCCGGCTTAAGGCGCGCGAGGGGGACTTCGTTCGATTCGCTTCTTGCATTGGGTACCGTGATTGTTGTTGTGCGTCAATAGGAGCGCTGGTATTGATCGACGCGCACCAGGGAATGACTGTAGTTTCTCATAACAGTATATCCCTGGTAATCAGAAACTGTCTTTCCAGCGACGTATTGCTGCAAAAGTGTCCGTATCGTTTGTCATGGATCGGCCTGAAAACTGCTCTGCAGCGGCTTTGACAGTTGCCTGATCGGCACGAAGGAAGGGGTTTGTTGCCCGTTCCGTGGCCATGTCTGATGGCACTGAAGGTTCACCTCGTTGCCGCAGTGCTTCTGTTGCGGTCAGGCGTTGCTGGAGCTCTGCGTTGCTCGTTTCAACTGCTTGTGCAAAACGAAGATTCGCCAGTGTGTATTCATGGGCGCAGTAAACCAGGGTCGCGTCTGGTAGTGCTGACAGTTTGGTCAGTGACGCCAGCATTTGTTCGGCAGTACCTTCAAAGAGCCGCCCACAGCCGCCGGCAAAGAGTGTGTCGCCACAAAATAGAATCGGTGCCTGCTGATCGGGTTCGCCGTAATACGCAATATGGCCGGCTGTATGTCCCGGCGTTTCGATAACCCGGAATGTACAGCCATGGAGCAACAGCGTATCGTTCTCGTGCAGGGGATGGGTCAGGCCGGGTATATTTTCACTGGCTGGACCGTAGACGGGGACATCGTGGTGCTTAAGCAGCGTCCTGATACCGCCGGTGTGGTCACCATGGTGATGGGTGATCAGTATTCCCACCAGTTCCAGATTGTTGTCGCGGCAGGCTTTGAGTACGATGTCACCATCACCGGGATCAACGACATGGCAGAGGTTGCTGTCTGGATCAGTCAGCAGCCAAATATAATTGTCATTGAAGGCCGGCAGGCCGGTTACGTTGATCATGGGCGTCTGGTGTACTCTGAAACCGGGATTACTGGCATCCTATCGGTTTGCCGGTTGACTTCCAATAGTAACGGATACCGAATGTTCGGACATAGTTCGTCAAAAAAGACCGAAACATTTGCCGACCAGCTGCCTCTGGCGAGGGAATGGCTGGCCACGGGAAGGGGAAGCTACCTCCTGGCATCGGAAGAACGCATGCTGCAGGCCATGTTGCCTCGGATCTTCGGCCATCATGCGGCGACGCTGGGAATCTGCCCTGACGGTAAACTGCTTGATTACAGCCAGGTCGTCCACGGGACGATGCTTACTCCGCTGGTAGAAGCGCCTTCCGAGTCAGTGATTCGCTTTGATGTGAACGAGTGGCCGGTGCAGCCGAGGAGTATGGATCTGGTGCTGTTACACCATGCCCTGGAGTTTTCAGAAAAGCCTCACCGGGTGCTTCGTGAAGCCTGTCGTACTATTGTGCCAGGCGGCAAGCTGGTGGTTGTAGGATTTAATCCCCTCAGTCTTTGGGGGATATACCGGTTATTCGGTATGGGTGCTAACAGCATTATGCGACGTGTGCGTTATTTCCATCATCGGCGTATCGAAGATTGGCTGACACTGTTGAATTTCAGTCGCTGCCATCTGCACTATGGTGGTCACCTTTATCCATTTTGCTCCCATCTCAAGCCCAGTCATCAGTCTTGGCTGCAGAGCCATGCGGGTCTCAGGAAACTGCCAACCGGCGGATTTTATATGCTGGTGGCCACAAAGGACCGGGCGGGCATGACCCGCTATCATTCACGCTGGCAGACGTCGCGAAAGCGCCTGCTGGGGGCGTCTTATGCCCGAAATACCGCATCCCGGGATGCAACGTAACACGCAGGGAGTTTACTAAGAGTGTCTGACGCTTCAGATAATCGTTCAGCAAAGGTGGTTGAAATATTCACTGATGGCGCCTGCAGCGGCAATCCCGGGCCGGGTGGCTGGGGCGTTTTGTTGCGCTATGGTGACACAGAAAAAACGCTTTACGGTGGTGAAGCAAAAACCACCAATAATCGTATGGAACTGATGGCTGCGATCGAGGGTTTGGCTGCGTTAAAGCGTCCCTGTCAGGTCCGGCTAACCACGGATTCCCAGTATGTTCGAAAAGGGATCACTGAATGGATGAAGGGATGGAAGCGCAACAACTGGCGAACTGCCGCTAAGCAACCCGTCAAAAATGTCGATTTATGGCAGCGTCTGGACAGTGAGGCCGCCCGTCATCAGGTGGAGTGGTGCTGGATCAAGGGGCACAGTGGTCACAGAGAAAATGAGATTGCCGATGAGCTGGCACGCCGCGGCATTCCGAAAGCAGGAGATAACTGATGTCAAGACTGGTCGTGCTTGATACGGAAACCACCGGTCTGGAGCCTTCGCAGGGACACCGGATCATCGAAATTGGCTGTGTGGAAGTTGTTGGCCGGAAGTTAACCGGCAACCATTACCACGTCTACATCAATCCTGATCGGGAAGTTGATGCGGGTGCGATGGAAGTGCACGGTATCACCAACGAATTCCTGGCCGACAAACCCCGTTTCCATCAGATTGCTGAAGAATTCCTGGCCTTTGTAAAAGGCGCAGAGCTGGTTATCCATAATGCCCCGTTCGATGTGGGCTTTATCAACCATGAATTCGCGATGCTGAAGCCATCGCCGGGGCAGATCGAAACCTATTGCAAGATCACCGACAGCCTGGTGTATGCCCGCAAGAAACACCCGGGGCAGAAGAACAGCCTGGATGCGTTGTGCAAGCGGTATGGCGTAGATAACTCTTCCCGAACGCTGCACGGCGCACTGCTGGATGCTGAAATTCTGGCTGATGTTTACCTTTACATGACGGGTGGCCAAACCAGCCTGTCGCTTGGTGCCCAGTCAGATTCGGAAGAAGGAGGGGATGATACGGCAATCCGGCGTCTGGCGATGGATCGTCCCTCTTTGCCTGTCGTCATGGCCACCGACAACGAACTCCGTCTTCATGAGGAAAAGCTGGCTGAAATCAGCAAGAAAAGCGGCGGGAACTGTCTCTGGCAGACTGGTTAGAGTTTCATGGTGACCATTGATAGAGAACTATAATTCAACCAGGTGTTTTAAACTTTTATAAATATGGATTAGTGGCTAAAGGAATAGCATATGCCGAGAGTTGATGGGAGTGCCAAAACAAGACACATAGCAGTAGAGATTCAGGCTAAAGAGTCGGTATCTGTCACACAAGAAGGTCGTCGAATAAAGCTGTCTCAAGGTGTTTCTCATTTTTTGTCCACGCCTTCCCGTTGTCCTAATCGGTCATTTTCATCCTACTCTATTGAAGAAATTATGCAGAATTTACCCAGTGTAAAAGCCCGTAGGTCTCTGCCCAAGCATATTCCACTCTCAGAGCGGAGAGATATGCTTCAGGCGCACCGCAATCGCGGATTTTGATCTATTCAAACAGTGGCAATAGCCTCATTGCCACTGTTGAGCCACTTTAGCGGTTATGTCAGCAACCAAGTTGTACAGGCCAGTCCTGAGATGGTTAACACTATAGTGTAAGGTAATGCCATCCACACCATACGGCTGTAGGATAACCCTATGAGTGGTGCCAGTGGCGATGTCAGTAAAAACAGGAAGGCAGCCTGCCCATTGGGTGTCGCTACACTTGGCAGGTTGGTACCGGCATTAATCGCTATAGCCAGCTTATCAAACATCGCCCGTGTCAGAAGACCGTTGTCAAAAGCTGCACGGGTTTCCTCAATGTAAATGGTGGCGACGAAGACATTGTCGCTAATCGAAGACAAAATGCCATTGGCCGCAAACATCATACTGGTTTGTAGCTCTTCCGGCAGGCTGTGAACCCAGGCGATCAATGGGCTGAACAGGTGTTGTTCGTGAAGCATCGCCACAATACCAAAAAATACCACCAACAGTGCTGTGAACGGCATCCCATCCCGAAAAGCCTCCGCCAGCTGCTCTTCCTTGTTGTTGCCGTTTAGTGATGTGGTGAGAATGATGATCATCAGGCCAATAAGGCCGATTTCCGCCAAATGCAATGCCAGTGCGGTGATTAATAAAAGAGCGGACAGAGCCTGGACAGTGAGTGTGAGTTTGTCGGTGTCTCGACTGCCCGTCAGCTCGCCAAGGGAGACACTGTGCAGGCAGGTTTTGACTGTTTCGGGCATGGTTATCCCATAGCCAAACCGACCGGAACGCTCCAGAAACAGGCAGGTGCCCAATCCAAGTACAAAAACCGGGAGAGAAACTGGTGCCATCTGGACGAGAAATTCCATGAAGTCCCAGCCCATCTGCTCCCCAATGAGCAGGTTTTGGGGTTCTCCGATCAGTGTGAATACGCCGCCGAGTGCGGTTCCAACGGCACTGTGCATCATCAATCCGCATAAGAAGTCCCGAAATTGCTGAAAGTCTGTGTCGCTGATAGTGTCGGATTGTCGGGCCCGGTTGATGAGTCCGTGAAAACCGGTTGCCACCGTAATCACCACTGCGGTGACGGTCAATGCATCCAGAAAGGCTGACAGGAATGCGGCTGATGCCGTAAACGCCAGGGCCAGCATGGCCTGACTGCCAGTGCTGGTCAGAATTTTGCTGAATACCACCATCAGCAAATCTCGCAGGAAGTGGATGGCTGTCACCATAAAAATCAGCAGCAGCAAGACCGGAAAGTTGTTCAGGACTTCTCTGTACAGGTTCTCGGGTGTTGCCAGTCCCAGAACCAGTGCCTCGATCAGCAGCAATCCGCCGGGTTGGAGGGGAAAGGCCTCCAGAGCCATGGCCAGGGTGAAAATGAATTCCCCCAGTATCAGCCAGGCACAGATCTGCCCACCGGCCAGAAGCCAGACGATGGGATTCACGATAAGAAAAAGAAGGATGGTTTTTTTATACCAGACGGGACTATCACCAAGAAAACGATGCCCAAGTGTGGGCCATACTGCAGCAGTCATAAGTATGGTTTTTCCGTGATATCAGTGGAGTTGGAGTGCTTGAGCTTGGCACGTCCTTTTGATTGTTCAACGTAAGAATGCCTGTTTTTAAGGTGGCGTGGGAAAGCGTGAGGCGATTAACTGAATCCCTGCCTCGCTCTGTTACGGTAGAGAAAGCCTTGATATAGTTGGCGCGTTCTTCCCACCCGACCCAGAAAAAACGGGAGTTATAGGATGTCCGATTATAAAACCTTCGAGGTGGAACAGATTGAAAAGGTGGCGCACGTCAGGCTGAACCGTCCTGATAAAGCCAATGCCATGAGTGAAGACGTCTGGCGGGAAATTCACGCTATTTTTGATTGGGCTGATACAGAGCCCTCTGTCCGTGCTGTGGTTTTCAGTGCCAACGGCAAACATTTTTGTTCCGGGATTGATCTGACCATGATGGCTGGACTGGGTGCTTCGCTGGGCAAGGAGGTCGGGCGTAATGCACGCTTGTTGCGACGTAAAATTACAGAGCTTCAGGATGCTCTAAGTGCGATTGAGCGCTGCAGTAAGCCTGTACTGGCGGCCATTCATGGATGCTGTTATGGCGGGGGGATTGATCTGGTTGCCGCCTGTGACATGCGTTATTGCACAGAAGATGCCCGTTTTTGCATCAAGGAAGTGGACATAGGTATGGCAGCGGATGTCGGTACGCTACAACGTCTTCCCTATATCATCGGCGATGGCCTGATGCGCGAATTGGCTTATACCGGTCGGGTTATGGGCAGTGGCGAGGCTGGTAGGGCTGGTCTTGTGAATGCCGTGTATCCGGATCATGGCAGCCTCGTGGATGCGGTATTGGAGAAAGCTCAGCTTATTGCGGCCAAATCCCCCATTGCCGTGCAGGGTACCAAGGAAATGCTGATTTACACCCGTGATCATTCGGTCGAGGAAGGCTTGAATTACGTGGCTTCATGGAATGCTGCCATGCTGCAATCAGATGATCTCAAGCAGGCCATCATGGCGCAAATGACTAAACAAACCCCTGTCTTTGATGATTGAGGCATACGACGACAAGGAGTAACTCCATGGCGGGAGTCAATGCACTGCATCCGCTGCGTGATGAGCTGAATGCTACGCTCCAGCACGCAGTTCAATCGTTGGAGCATTTTGCTGAGTCACCGGATCAGGGGGCATCACTACAGGCATGTGTTGATGACCTGCAGCAGATCGGTGGCATTCTGACGTTGATTGAACTCAATGGTGCAGAGCTGCTGGTCATAGAACTCACAGAGCTGGCATTGACACTGACACCCGGCAATACCATTACCGTCGATGATCGTCTTGATTGCCTGGGACGCGGATTGTTTATTCTGGAGCGTTACCTGAATTATGTTGTGACCCAGCGTGATGAACTACCTGAACTGTTGTTGCTAGAGATCAACCGTGTCAGAAAAGCCCGGGGGGAAGCAGCATTGCCCGAAAGCTGGTTTTTTTCCGTGCGGCTGGATGTGAAACCCGAGGCATCAGCGCCTCTCGTAGAACCCCTTGAGAGTAATAGATCACCCATACGCCGTCTGAGGCAGATGTATCAGGTGGGGCTGCAGGGCATGATGTCAAAGGAAAAGCCCTATGCTGGGGTTAAGCTGATGCAGCGAAGTATGCTGCATCTGCACCGGCTGTCTCAGAAAGAAGCGATTACTGAGTTATTTCTGGTTGCAGCCGCCTGTCTGGAAGCGATTTTCGATGTTGAGATGGCTTTAACGCCGAATCGTCGGATTCTATTCTCCCGCCTGGATCAACAGATTCGACGCTTGCAGTTGCATGCGGGTCAACATGTTCTGGATGTTCCCCGGTTGCACCAGAAAGAATTGCTGTATTTGCTGGCTTTGGCGGATAGCAGTAGCGAATTGGTGCAGGGTGTTCGGGATCGTTACAAAATCACAGCACTTCCATTCAATGATGCTTCACTGGAGAGTGCCCGACAGGTAATGTCGGGACCGGATAGTGGCGTGTTCCAGTCGTTGTCCGAAGCACTGGGAGACGAGTTGGCCTCGGTTAAAGATACGTTGGACCTACTCGAGCGCGGGGCTGGTCAGGATCCGGATTTCGGCCAGTTACAGAATAATATTGCTCGCTTGGGTAAAACGCTGTCGATGACCGGGCTGCATTCAGCGGCGAATACGCTACACCGGCAGCAGTCGCTGGTAAGACAGTGGCATGATGTGGGCGCCGTCGGCACTCCTGAAGAGCTGGATTCTGTTGCTGAAGCGGTGCTGTATGTAGATACCATGGTCAGTGCGTTGAGTGCCGGACCAAGCCGATCGTCTATCGAGACAGTGGGTGCGGAAAAACCGCGAGAAGAGGATCATGTCACCGAGCGTCACTTGCAGGAGGCCAGTTGCGTTGTCCAGTCTGAAGCGCTAGCAGGTATTACACTCGCCAAGCGCGCAGTGACCGCCTACCTTGAGTCAGATTATGACAAGATTCATCTGGAAAGTTTGCCGCGTTCGCTCTCTGCCATCGCAGGCGGACTCTATTTTCTGGGTGAGGGTCGCTGTTTCGATATTCTCCAGTATTGTGCCCGGTTTATCCGGGAGCATATTATGGAGCAGGAATCCATCCCGTCAGATCGGGTCATGGAAGTGTTTGCTGATGTGCTTTCCAGTCTGGAGTTCTATCTGGAATCCCTGGATATTCCGGCGACGACGCCGGTCGATGCATTGAAGCTGGCAGAAAACGCGCTGGATGAACTGGGATATCACATTGCCGCCTGAATTAACCTCCCGTAGTGCCTTAGAGTCTCTGGATCGCCGTAAGTTGTCTGATAAGGACACGGGTAAATCTGCCTATGCCATTGTGTTTGCGGGCAGGGAGCTGTTGCTTAATGGGCAGGGCGCGATGTATTGGTCATGCAGTACGCAGGGTGTGCCAGACGCTTTTTCTCAGGAAACTATCGTACAACACTATGTTTTGGGAAGTGATTCCCGGTCTGTTTTTCATGCCGTTGAGCTTGCAGATGCAGCATCTGATGTTCAACGGGAAGATCTTCGCAGTGCGATGGGGCAGACAACTGAGTTGGATGGTGAACCTCTGGCAATGGCTGCCTCATTGCTGAACTGGGGGCGAAAAGCGCAATACTGTGCTGCCTGTGGAGGATCACTGGTGACTATTTCAGCAGAGCGTTACAAGGCGTGTGATCAGTGCAGGGCGCATTATTATCCGCCAGTTTCCCCTTGCGTTATTGTGCTTGTCAGTAAAGGCGATGAGATTTTGCTGGCCCGCTCACCACGTCACAAGCCGGGTATGTTTACGCTGTTGGCCGGATTTGTGGAGCCCGGTGAAACCGTCGAGCAGGCCCTGGCTCGTGAGGTGCATGAAGAGTCAGGGATCAGGGTAAGAAACCTCCGCTATATTGCCAGCCAACCTTGGCCCTTTGCTCATAATCTAATGTTGGGCTATCACGCTGAGTTTGAATCGGGTGATCTTGTGCTGGATAGGGATGAACTGGAGGCTGGTGACTGGTTTCATATTGATCAGCTGCCAGAGTTGCCCCCGAAGTTTACACTTTCCCGGCAGTTAATTGAGCGCCATATTGCCAGCAAAAAGTCTGTTTCATAGGTAATTGCTGGAATGGAGAGTCTGACTCTCCATTCATTGCAGTATTCGTCGTTGGAAAGAATAAAAATAAACTGGCTAAAACCAGTGTTTGATCACCAGATGAATGGATATCGCCAGAACGACGAGGATAAATACGGGTTTGATGAACCGGCTCCCCAGCCGAACGGCCGAATGTGCACCCAGCAGCGAGCCTAGCATGAGTGATATGCCAAGGCCGATACCCAGCATCCAGTTCACGTGACCCAGCCAGGCAAAGGTCAGCAGTGAAATAAAATTACTGATAAAATTCATTGCCCGTGCCGCGCCTGAAGCTACAAGCAGGTTCAGGCGATGCAAGCTCATATTGCTGACGGCCCAGAATGAGCCGGTGCCCGGACCGGCGAATCCGTCGTAGAAGCCAATAATCAGTCCCTGTAAAGACTGTATGATACGGTTGGGTTGGATTGTGGTTTTATCGACCGCATCATCCTTTTTGTCGGATTTATGCAGTAGCATATAAACGCCGTTGGCAAAAACCGCCAAGGGTAGCAATCGGTTGAGCCACTCCGTAGACACGAGGTCTACGCTGAATGTGCCGATGGCTGCGCCGATGGCTGTGGCACAAGCTGCCAGTATCCAGTACCGGGGGCGAAATATCCCTTTCCGGTAAAAGGTGAGAGAAGCCATGAAGCTGCCAAAGCTGGCTGACAATTTGTTGGTGCCCAGGCTGATATGGGGAGGGATGCCGGCCGAGAGCAGCGCCGGGATCATGAGAAGTCCGCCACCGCCTGCGATGGCATCCACAAAGCCTGCAAGAAAGGCGACCATGGATAAAACAGCAAAGAGTCCCGGGTCCATTGAAAGTTCAAGCATTGTGATCTCAGGATAGATGATGTGCCTTAACAAGGTGCCAACATTTGCCTTAGCCCCTAAAGCGGCAGTGCATAGAGTATCGACTAGCTGAGCTTGGATGCAGGGGCTGATATTTCAGGAAAACGTAAGCGGGGATAGACAATACCATGGTCATTGCCGTGATGACATTGATCGTTGCCATAGTTGCGCTGGTTCTACTTTGGCTGGCAGGCCGTCTGTTGATTGATATGCGCTGGGTGATAGGGTGGCTGAAAGGCACGTTGGGATTGCTACTGTTGTCTGCTTGTATCGGAACCCTGGTGGTTGGCTGGGATCTGTGGCATTACCACGCGTTGCAAAATGAGACGGTGGTTGCCACGGTCAGTTTCACCGAAACAGCGCCGCAGCAATACGAGATGACATTAAGCGGCGGAAAATCGACAAAACTGACCGTGCCTGTGCAAGGGGATTTATGGCGTGCCGAGTTTGCTGTTGTGAGTGTGGCGCCTGATATGGCGAACGGGCTGCCGGCTGAACCGATCTACCGCTTGCAGGCTATCCAGAGTCGGTACCTGACTCTTGAACAGGAGCAGGAACAGGGCAGTCAGCGAGTGACACTTCATAAACTTTACTGGCGTATTGATAGCTGGCCGGTATTGCTTTGGTTCAATTATCACGTCAGAGCGTTGCAGGCACAGGAAAAACTGACCTCTTATATGCCAATGGTTGACGGCGTTATCTTTAATGTGTTGCTTTCAACTGATGGCGCAAGGGCGGAACCGGTCAATGAAGCCGCCAAGACAATTACCGAGAAGCTCAATTAGCATTTGAAGCGATAGGGAAGTGATTTGGAATGGCAAGGTAACCTGGCATCAGGTTACCTTGATGAGGCTGTTTCGCAGTGCTTAGTTAGGGAACAGTTCGCTCAGCTTGGTAGCCAGCATCATGTCGCCTTCAGCGCGCAGTTTGCCCATCATGAACGCCTGCATGCCGTCTACTTCGCCGGTCATGATGCCGATCATGGTTTCGGTGTCCATGATCAGAGTGACGTTGGGATCGTCGTTGGCACCTTCAACAATCTCAAGACCACCGTCTTTGATCAGCAGGTGATAGGTGTCGCCATCTTCAATGTCAAACTGGAATACGAGGTCAAGACCGGCCGCGGCATCGGAATTGAACTTGTCTTTCATCTGCTCGAATACTTCAGTGATAGTGGCCATTGTCATGTCCCTTATTGCTTTCTGCTGTAGTGCGTAAAAATGAGTAACCCAACATAATAGGCTGCGATGAGGTTATTGGTATTCACCGAGGGTGTCAATAAAAAATCATACACTTGTTTGAATCCGAAATAGGTGAATAACACGCATCTTTGGTGGTGTTTGCAGTATGGCATGCCAAAAGCATTTCGGTAGCGCGGGGCTATGGTTTATCCTATTGGCAATTTTATAGGTGTGATCTCATTATTGACTCAGGAGAGATGCATTGGAGTTTCTTGCTGAACTTGGATTGTTTCTGGCCAAGGCGGTCATTCTGGTAGGCAGTATTCTGTTGGTTATCAGTGCGGTGGCGTCGCTGGGTCAGAAAGGTCGCAAAGAGGGAAAAGGGCATCTGGATATTCGTCATCTTAATGATGATATCAAGGATATGAAAACGGCGCTGGAAGAAGCTGTCCTTGACAAGCAGACGTTAAAACAGCAGCACAAGGCGCTGAAAAAAGAGGAAAAGGCGCGTAAAAAACAGGGAGATGAATCCCCTGAGAAGCGACTGTATGTACTGGATTTTCATGGCGATATCCGGGCATCTGCGGTAACGCACTTTCGTCAGGAGGTTACAGCCGTGCTAAGCCTTGCACGGCAGGAGGATGAAGTCCTGGTGAGACTGGAAAGTGCCGGTGGTATGGTACATGCCTATGGGCTTGCGTCATCCCAGTTGCAGCGTATTAAGCAGCAGGGCATTCCCTTAACGATAGCGGTCGACAAGGTCGCTGCGAGCGGCGGCTATATGATGGCCTGCTTGGCAGACCGAATTCTGGCTGCGCCGTTTGCGGTGTTGGGTTCCATTGGTGTAATGGCACAATTGCCTAACATTCATCGATTACTGAAAAAACATAATGTGGATGTTGAGCTCCATACGGCCGGTGAATTCAAGCGAACGCTGACGGTGATGGGCGAAAACACGGAGAAAGGGCGTACCAAGTTTATTCAGGACTTGGAAGATACCCATGTACTGTTCAAAGAATATGTGGTTGAACAGCGTCCTTTGGTGAATATTGAAGAAGCCGCAACCGGTGAAATCTGGTACGGCAAACGGGCGCTGGACCGTCAACTGGTCGACGAACTGAAGACCAGTGATGAGTATATCTGTGATGCGGTTAATGCCGGTACCCAGGTTTACCAGGTGAACTGGAGCCAGAAAAAATCCCTGCCGGAAAAATTCGGTTTCAGTGCGCAGCAGGCATTGGAACAGACTGTGCTTTCCTGGTGGGATCGCTTGACCGCCAGCCGTTTTTTTTCATAGCGCCGCATTTGTGTAGGTAAATGTGTAATGACAACGTTCAAGGCCCTGTGGGTCGACAAGAAAGCAAATGAAAGCGTTTATTCCCTGTCGTTGATCGACCGAGAGGTTGATGCTTTGCCCGCAGGGGATGTACTGGTTCAGGTGCAGTATTCCTCCTTGAATTTCAAGGATGCCCTGTCAGCGAAAGGAAACAAGGCGGTTACCCGTCAATACCCCCATACACCGGGTATTGATGCAGCAGGCATTGTAGAGGAGTCTAGTGACAGTCGTTTTCAGCCCGGTGATCGGGTGATTGTCACAGGTTATGACCTGGGTATGAATACACCGGGTGGTTTTGGTGGTTATATCCGGGTGCCGGGCAATTGGGTTATTCCGTGTCCGGAAGCTTTGTCACTGCGTGACAGTATGGTGTTCGGTACGGCAGGTCTCACGGCGGCGCTCTGTGTTGAAAAGCTTCTGCAGATGGGGCTGGCGCCTGACCAGGGTGATGTCTTCGTCAGTGGGGCAACCGGCGGCGTTGGTAGTCTCAGTGTGGCGATTCTTGCCAGATTGGGTTTCTCTGTAGCGGCCAGTACCGGGAAATTGGAGCGAGCCGATTACCTCACTGAACTTGGTGCCAGTAAGGTGATTGATCGTGAAACCATTGCAGATGGTTCTGATCGTCCCTTACTGCCGGAGTCATGGGCAGGTGCCATCGATACAGTGGGCGGCGATATTTTGTTCAATATCATAAAGTCGCTGAAATATGGTGGCAGTGTTGCGTGTTGTGGGCTGGTATCTTCTCCCAGCTTCCAGGCAACGGTGTTCCCCTTTATTCTTCGCGGCGTGAATCTCCTGGGTGTAGATTCCGTTGAGTTGCCACGGGAGAAAAAAGAGGCGATTTGGCAGCTGCTTGCGGGCCAGTGGCAGCCGGATGGACTGGAAAAAATGACTACTGAAGTGTGCCTGGCGGAGCTGCCGGAATACATCGAAAGCATTTTCAAGGGGAAACAGGTTGGCCGTGTCGTGGTCAATGTGCAGGAAATGTAAGATTTCCCCCCCCCAAAAAAAAGGCCGGTTTTCCGGTCTTTTTTGTATCTGCCTAATCCCGTCGCAGTCGATCGGAAATGGCAATTGGTGATTCGTAAGTAAAGACAACAATATAGGAGGAAATCAACAGTGTCAGGATCGCTGTTGCCTGAATGGTGTGCGAAGCAATGGTGTCAATAATGGCATGGCTGGATGCGACACTGGCTATCAGGATGGAGAATTCACTGTTCTGACCGAGACGGGCACCCACTTCCCAGCCAGTGCTGCGTTTTTCGCTCACCTTACGTAGGAAATAGCGGAAGACCGGAGGCTTAAGTAGAAGGCATATAGCAGAAAGTGCCAGCATCGGCATGAATACGTCATCAAGCAGCGAAAGGTCAAAGCTGGCGCCGGTTGAGAAGAAAAAGAGAATCAGGAAAAAGTCCCGCAGGGGCTTCAGGTTGATTGCAATATATTGGGATATAGGGCTGGTAGCCATACTGATACCAGCAATGAATGCGCCTATTTCTGCCGATAGCCCGATAGCCTGCGCCAGTTCTGCCACACCCAGACACCAGCCAATAGTCAGTAGGAACAGGTATTCATGGTAGCGATCAAACCGCGCCATCAATGGCAATATGATGAATTTGACACTAAGAAAGCTGCCAATGACCAGCATCGGCAAAATACCCAAAGGTATCAATAATGTCGAGTAACCTTCACTGAGGTTGTCGCCATTCTGTAGCAGCAGTAACAGTAGAATGGCCAGCAGATCTTGCAGCAGTAGCAGGCTGATCAGTAGCTCTCCGGTGTGTTTATGATGGAGAACCGTTGTGGGGAGCAGCTTGATCCCGATAATGGTGCTTGAGAACGTCATGGTGGCACCGATGATCAGGCTCTCCAGCTGGGAAAAACCAAACGCCAGAGCACAGATATAGCCTGCAGAGGCAAATACTAATGAGCTCAATACCCCCACAATGGCGGTTTTGCGCAACATATGAATCAGGTGAGCAGGCTGCATGTCGAGCCCGAGCAGGAATAGCAGGAAAATAATGCCGGCATGGGAAATGTCGTTGAGCAGCTTGGTGTCAGATACCATCTCTACACCGTAAGGGCCGAGGATGGCGCCCAGAACAATGTAGCCAACAATCAGGGGTTGACGGGTATACAGGATCAGCGTGGACAGTACGGCCGCACCCGTAAAGATGAGGAAGAAAGAGAAGACCAGAGAACCCGAATCCATGTCCATGTGTGTGTTCTGTTTTTTCGAGAGTATAAACGCTCGATGCCTGTCCGGTATAGAGCACTGCCGGACGCTGAGGCTAACTCCATAGGTCCTGTATAGTTATGTAATCGGTGTTTTGTTCCAGATATGAAGTATTAACACGAAAAAAAGGGTGTTTTTTCATAGAGATACCCGGATTCTCATGAGGCTGAGGCCCCGGGATTGGTATCAGCGGATAATTGAGGTAGACGAATTTGCCGCATCCCCTGCGTGCTGGTAGGCCACGCTGAAATCCTTCAGGCTTTCAATGGCGGACTCAGTCTGTGCAGGGTCGGCCAGTGCAAAACTGTCAAACCCGCACCGCGAGAGGTAGTAGAGCTGGTCACGGTGGATGTCGCCAATAGCCCGCAGTTCGCCAGTGAAGTGGTAGCGCTGACGCAGCAGGCGTGCTAGGGAGTAGCCGCGGCCATCGGTGAATGCAGGGAAATGAATGGCAATAATCATCGCTTGGTTGGGATTGCCAAACATCTCTTCGGGTGTTTCATGACTGTCCAGCCAGAAACCGGCAGGAAGACACTCTTGTTGTTTGTCTTCCACCAAAGTATTCCAGACTGAGAATGGAACAAGGCAGTTCTGTGGTATCTCGCCTGAATCTAGTGCCTTAGTTTTGATTATCTCGTAGCTATCATCAATAACGCGTTGATTCTTAATGATCTTTCTTGGCATATGCCCGCTCCTTGAAAGGCTCAAGACCGATACGGCGAGAGGTTGCGATGAAAGTCTCACCTTCAAACCGCTGCTCCACATAGACGTTCAGCAGACGCTCCAGCACATCCGGTACATCCTGTCGGCTGAATGACGGACCTATGATCTTGCCAATTGAAGCATTATTGCCTGAGGCGCCGCCAATCTGAATCTGGTAATACTCTTCGCCTTTCTTGTCGACACCGAGAATTCCGATATTACCAATGTGGTGATGCCCGCAGGCATTCATGCAGCCTGAGATATTAAGGTCCAGGTCGCCGAGGTCGTGAAGATAATCAATATCGTCAAAACGCCGCTGGATAGCTTCGGCTACCGGTAGCGACTTGGCATTGGCCAGGGCGCAGTAGTCGCCGCCAGGGCAGCAGATAACATCAGTGAGGAGACCAAGGTTAGGCGTCGCAAAGCCCGCATCACTTAATGTTTGCCAGAGGTTATAAAGCGATGATTCCTGCACATCCGGGAGGATCAGGTTTTGCTGGTGGCTGATACGGAGTTCACCAAAACTGTAGGTTTCTGCCAGATTGGCCGCAATACGCAGCTGTTCTGTGCTGATGTCACCAGGAGCATAGGCTGTGCTTTTGAGCGACAGGGTGACAGTCGCATAGCCAGAGCGTTTATGGCCTGACACATTGCGTTTGACCCAATGATCAAAGGCTTTGCTTTCTGTACGTTGCTGGTCAAGTTCTGCTGATGCTGCTGGTTGGGCCTCATAGTCGGGATCAATAAAGTGTCGACTGACTTTGGTCAGTGCCTGTTCTGTCAAAGTGCCTGGACCATCTTTAAGGTTGTCCCATTCGTCATGGACCCGCTGGCGGAAGGCTTCAATACCCAGTGCCTTAACCAGAATTTTTATACGCGCCTTGTACTTGTTGTCCCGTCGTCCAAAGCGGTTATAGGTCCGCAGTATGGCATCCAGGTAGGTCAGCAGATGTTGCCAGGGAAGGAAGGCAGTAATCTCCGTACCCAGCATGGGCGTTCGGCCTAATCCGCCGCCCACCAGAACACGAAAGCCCAGTTCAGCATCTGCATTTCTTACCAGCTCAAGACCGATATCATGGGCCAAGATGGCGGCGCGGTCTTCTTTGGCACCATTAACAGCAATTTTGAACTTACGTGGCAGGAATGCGAATTCCGGATGGAGGGTCGACCATTGACGAATGATTTCACACCAGGGGCGGGGGTCTTCGATTTCATCCTCGGCGACACCGGCAAACTGGTCGGTAGTTGTGTTACGGATGCAGTTACCGCTGGTCTGGATGGCGTGCATTTCCACGCTCGCCAGCTCGGCAAGGATATCGGGGACCTGCTCCAGTGCCGGCCAGTTCAACTGGATATTCTGACGCGTGGTCAGGTGGGCATAACCTTTGTCGTAGGTTTCGGTGATGTCGGCGATTTTTCGTAGCTGTGCAGCGCTGATCATACCGTAGGGCACAGCGATACGAAGCATTGGTGCATGTCGCTGAACATAGAGACCGTTCTGCAGACGCAGGGGTAGAAACTGTTCTTCGCTAAGCTCTCCGGCAAGATAGCGCTGAGTCTGGCTGGCAAATTGTCGGACTCGCTCTGCCACGAGTGTTTTGTCATGCTGATCGTATTGATACATGGTGTGTCTTTTTTCTGGCCGGGCATCCCGCCTGGCATTGTTTTTATCAAGGAAGAATTGCTGAGCAAAATACCAATGCGTTCATATGTTTAAAAGTAATATTTAGTCATAGATATCTATATAAAAGTAATAAAAAAGACCGTTGCTTGTTGAATCTTCTGACTTTCGCTAGTCTGGACGGGTGTTTCTTTAAAGTAATCAGGAGGGAGAAAATGTCTCAGAAAACTGAACAGACCGACAGCAAAGTTGATGCGTGGTCAGCTGTGGCTTTGATCATGATTGTGGTGGTGGCTGCCGTTTATTGGGTGAGTGGTCAATAAGGCGATTATTCAGCCCAGCACAGTATTGACGATGCTGATCAGGATAATAATAAAAATCACCGTGAACAGTATCCCGGCAATAATGAAGTGGCCGGGTTTTCCTTCCGTGAAGTCCCTTTCACGATTACGGTTGCTCTGAACGCCAAAGGCTGCCGCCAGTACGCTCTGTATGATCCGAAAAAGACCTGATCCCTTTTTGCCTGCCATAGTGTCTCTTTTATTGCGTATTCATAGCATGAGTGATTACGCTACCTTGAGCGTTTACTCATCAGCGAACTGCTCCTCCAGTATTGTATAGGACGTTGGACCCGGCCAGTACCCGTGAAGTTCAACATGCCGTTGTCCCGTCAGCCAATGGCCAAGCGGCTTTTCCCAGCGAATGGTGTAGTAATCGCTGTTGATCATGCCGATAAATTTCAATTCAAGTTTCAGATGGTCGGCATTCAGTGGGATATTGCCAAATGTTCGAGTGAGACCGCCACTAAGTTGTGTCTGTTCGTGAACCTCACCACTTTCAGTGCTGTAGGAGAGGTCTGCGTCAACGATATAGCTGCCATGGGTGTTGTTGAGGATGATCTGGAAAGAATTAATCATCCCAATCCATGAAGGAATGATGGTTGTGCCATCCATTGAGGCAAAGCTGTAGGCGATGGGAACCAGTGTTGTAGATACCGAATTGGCGCTGGCAGGCCAGGTATGGGTTGATATCGCGCCTGTTGACTCTGTTTTAAGGAACGAGGCTTCAGCGGAACCGCTGCCGAGCATGCTGTCGATATTGCTGGTTTTACCCGTGATGCTCCATGACGCCGAGTCCGATAATGAACCGGCATTCATGCCGCTCTTGGCCCAAATGACGCCCGTGACCATCCCAAAACCTTGAGAGACACCATTATCAGCATCATACATGTTGACTTTGCCCGCTTCCGATTGCAGCCAGGTCATGTTCTCCGTCATGACATTGATGGGATTCTCTACGCGCTCATGGGATGACACTGCCCACTGAGTCGCAATAGAGCCACTTTTATTGAATTTCCATTGCACTGTTGTCCCGATTTCCGGTGCAGCAGAACTGTCCTTTGACGGAAGCTTGTCGCTCAGATTAACGTTGAACTGCGAGGTGTTGACATACTCGGTTGATAGCTTCATGACCTCTGACATGGGGGTTTTGCTGGTGGTGATATTGGGTACGATCCCGATACGTTCGAATTCTCCGGTATTGGTGTTGATATACCCTATGGCGCCGGCGGTAATAGAGGTGTCAAGATTCCAGTTGCCCCAGTGGTCAGGCTGGTCGGTTCTGAGTAAATCCGTAAAGGTTCGGGTCCAAAGCCCCCGGTCAGGCATGGCACTTGTCAGGCTGGAGCGTTGGGCTTCTGCTCCGGCCGTTGATGCTAGTACAAGGCTGGTTAACAAGAGCGGTACTTTTGCAGGAAACATGATTTACCTCCCGGCCGACGCCGGTCAGTAGTGAATGATAAGTAAAATTGATAGAAAAGATGGAGTTGGGTGCCGCTACAGCTTGCGGGGAATGATGCGGCCACTGCCAGTATAGATCAGTCAGAATAATATGACGGAAACCGGATGGGCAGGCCATCCGGTCTTGATTGATGATTACTGGCCGCTAAGCAAGACAGTTTCAGCGTGTTCGATTTGCTCCGGCGTGCCATTAATGAGTACGACATCATCAGGGCAAAGGGATGGGTCATTACACAGAGGAACAGAACTATTTTCGCGGGTCAGCTTTTGTACATTTACCCCTGTTTTCTCAAGCGGAACTTCAGATAGCCGCTTTCCAACCGCATAGGCTTTGTCAGGCAGGGTTACGGCGTGCAGAAATTGCTGGGGGTTTCCGTCAATATCATGCAGCGCTTCACTGGTGCCAAAAAAGGAACCATGCAGGATGTTGTAGTGCTGCCGTCTGACGGTATCAATTCGCTGGGCGACTGCCAGTTTGTTGTGCCCCAGCAAATGGAGAACGTGGCTGATAATCAGTAGGCTGGATTCGAGCACTTCCGGGAATACTTCTGTTGCGCCGTCCTTCTTCAGGGTGTCCATCATTGCATCATCCCGGGTGCGGACCAGAATCGGGATGTCAGGATTTACACTGCGGATTTTCTTCAGGGCAGCATGGGCATTTCGGGAGTTGTTGATGCAGATCGCAACCAGCCTGGCACGTTTCAGACCTGCGGCTTCCAGTAGTTCCAGGCGCTGACAGTCGCCATAAAATACCGGCATGCTGGCGCGTGTAGCCTCGCGGACATGTACCGGGTCGTCATCCAGGACGGCGAACGGTAAGCCTTCCTTGTCCAGAAAACGGCTGATCGCTTGACCCACGCGACCGTAGCCGCAAATCAGGATGTGGTTGTCCATCGTTTCCGTTTCCTGACGGATGCGGTCGGCAGATGAGATCATCGTTGGCCGCTTTTTCCGTTCGCCGGTCAGACGTTCAGCAATGGTCTCGCTATAGCGGATCAGCAGCGGTGTTACGGCCATCGAAACTATGGTTACTGAAAGGATCAGAGAGCTGGTGCTGGCTGAAAGGAAATGGTTGTTAGCCGCCAGAGCCACCAGGGCAAAACAGAATTCACCGCCCTGGGCCAATGACAGGCCGGTGCGAATCGCAGTCTTTCTGTCAGGAAAGACGAAATAACTCAGCTGGCTGATCAATACTGCTTTGAACACGATAAGTCCAGCACTGGCCAGAAGGATCAGGTGCCATTGGTTCAGGAATTGATCCAGATCCAGCATCAGGCCAATGGAGACAAAAAACAGACCCAGCAGGATGTCACGGAAAGGGCGGATGTCTGCTTCTACCTGGTGGCGATAATGACTTTCTCCCAGCATCATGCCGGCGACAAAGCCACCCAGCGCCATGGATAGCGACAGCAGGTGCGTCAGCCACGCCGCCAGCAGGGCAACTACGATAGCGGTGAGCACGAACAGTTCTTCAGAACGAGCCCTGGCGATTTCATGGAATATCTTTGGCATCACCCAGCGGCCAACCATCAGCATAAAGATCACAAACAGGCTGCCCTTGGCCAGGCTGATGAGTAGCGACATCGCCAGTCCTGACTCACCGAAACCGCCGACGGCGGGTACCAGGATGAGGAAAAATACCGCCGCAATATCCTGAAAGATGAGGGTACCAATTGCCAATTGACCATGGTCAGAGCGGATCTCGTTCCGGCGTGACAGCTCCTTGGATACAATTGCTGTGGATGAGAGGGATAGTCCGGCAGCCATTACCAGTGCCCCGGCATGGGAAAAGCCTAGCAACAGGCCGCAGAAACCAATCAGTACTGTGCTGATAAGTACCTGGAGTCCGCCAAGACCAAACACGACCTTGCGCATAGCCAGCATGTTGGACAGTGAGAACTCAAGCCCCAGGGAAAACAGCAAAAACACTACGCCCATTTCGGCAAGCAGACTGATATCAAAGCTGGTATCAATGAATCCGGTCGCTGTTGGGCCGAGTATCAGTCCTACCACGAGGTAAGCCAGGGTGTCGGAGATACGCAGGCGATGAAAGACAGCAATACAAACCACTGACAGGGAGAAGATAATTAGAAGTTGATTGAAAAAGCTGAAATCCATGCAATCCCCTGTTACGACAGTTAGTTATTTCGTTGTCATATCTGATCTGCATAATCGGTTGCAGTCAGTTGATTTATCACGTTATTTTACGCGTGCTGGTAGTAAGGTGACAGACAAGAATGTTATTACTACTCACTATATCTGTAAGAACTGCTTACATACTTCATTCATAAAGAGCATAGTTCAGTGTCAGGTGCTCTGACTGGTCAGAAGGGGGTTATCATGATCACGCTGTTCCTCTACACCACGGAGTGCTGTCATCTCTGTGAGCAGGCCCTGGACATGCTGGTGAATCTGAAGCCCGCAGAACCTTTTGCCCTGGAACTCATTGATATCGCCGAATCTGATCAGCTGATTGAGAAATATGGCGAGCGGATTCCGGTAGTGCAGGTTGCCCCGGACGGCCATGAGCTCGGCTGGCCCTTTGATGCCGAACAAGCGTTGGCTTTGCTCGAAAGGGCAAAAGAGGCATTCTCTTAAGCGCAATGGAGGTGCAAGCGTTAAGAGGTTGTACCTGCCCAATCTTAATCGAGTAATTGGCCTAGCAAGCTGCCATCCCGCAGGGCTCGTTTCACCAGGGCGATACCGCCAAGCCAGCGTTGCTCACCGAGAGGTGAGATTTCCAGTGTTGGCGCGTGGGAAATGCCTTGTACCGTTCCGTTTTCCATACAGTGCTGAATGACCGGTGCGATAACCGGAAAGGCCGCTGCTATTTCCCCGGAAAGGATAATTTTCTCAGGGCGCATCAGGTTAACGCTCATCGCGATGACATTACCAAGGTGTTTTGCCACGTCCTTGAGGATATTCACGGCCAGTGGCTCCAGATTGACGGCACCAGTACAGATGTCAGCGATGGTTTTGTTACCCAATGGATAGGCATCAGCGGCAGGCTGGTGGTCCCGGGCCAGCTGGTTATAACGGTTTTCGATGGCGGGGTTACAGACCAGAGTTTCCAAACAGCCAAAATTACCGCAATAGCAGCGTTGTCCCAGTGGATCGACCTGAATATGCCCAATCTCACCGGCTGCACCCAGACAGCCTTCATAAAGTTCGCCATGGATCATCATACCGGCACGCACACCGTTATGAATGCTGATGAAAAGGGCGTTGCTGCAGGTTGTCGCAGTACCAAAGTAATGTTCGGCAAGGCACATCGCAGCGGTGTCATTGCTGATATAGCAGGGTATTTCGAGTGACTGGCGGACATTTTCTGCCAGTGTTAAGCGATTGACAGAAATGTTTGGCATAAAGTGCACTATACCGGCCTGGCTATCAATCAGGCCGGGGAGAGTGATGCCAACACCCGTTAACGCGGTTATGTGATGTTTATTGTTGCTGATGAAGCTGCGCATGGCACTGATCAGACCTGCACAGAAAGTCTCTTCTGATTCGGTTGAAGCCTGAACAGTTTCTTTTTTGATGAGCTTTCCGGATAGGTCACACAATCCCATGTGGAAATGTCTGCGGCCTGCACGTACCGCCAGCAACTGACGAGCGGTTGTATTGATAGCAAGGGAAACCGGTCGCCGACCGCCAGTGGAAGCCTGTGATGCGACTTCCTGAATCAGATGGTTATCCATCAGGAGGCGGGCAATGCGGGTCAATGTCCCAGGTGCCATCAGGCATTCACGGGCAAGTTGTATCCGTGATATCGGGCCTGCCTGATCGATAGTCCTGTAGACCGTGGCGATCGGATGCAGTCTGAGTTCCTGTCCCGTGGATTCGGTTTTGATCATTGTCCGTTGAGAGTCCCGTTGCCCCAATCGATTAACTGGCCATCTGATATCGTTGCAGTGACAGAGTGATTCTGATCCAGAATGGTGAGGTTAGCCTGCATGCCCGGTTTGATCTGGCCGATGTGGTTACTCATGCCAATACTGTGCGCCGGTGTTGTGGTTGCCATGCAGACAGCTTCAGCCAGCGGAATATGAACGTGTTCAATGCTGTGTTTAACCGCTGCGTCCATGGTCAGGGCTGAGCCGCCGATCGTACCTTCAGCACTGAGGCACTTGCCGTCGCGATAATAGACGGTTTGACCGCCAAACAGGAACTGATCGATCTGGGTGCCAGCCGCAGGTGTGGCATCGGTAACCAGGCAGAGTCTCTTGCTGCCGAGAAGACGCCACGCCAGATGAATATTCTGCCAGTTCACATGTACGCCGTCGGCAATGATGCCGGAACAAATATGTTGGTCATCCAGAATGGCGCCGACAGGTCCGGGCTCGCGGTTGGTCAAAGGCGGCATGGCGTTAAACAGGTGTGTAGCAAAGCCAGCGCCTGCCTTGATAGCCTGCTCAACCTCTACGCTGGTGGCCGCAGTGTGACCTATGGCTACCCGGATACCGGCTTCCGTCAATTGTTCAATGGTACCGGCCGGACAGACTTCGGGTGCCAGGGTTACCATGCTGATGGTGCTGCTGTTATCGCAAATCAGACGAAGTAAGTCAGCGTCAGGGCGTCGCACCTGTTTAGCATCATGAATACCCTTGCGATCAGGGTTAAGCCAGGGGCCTTCCAGATGCAGACCGGGCACACGAAACGGATGGTGGCTCTTATATTCCCGCGTGACCGAAATGGCGCGCTGGATATCGTTATCATCACAGGTGATCAGCGTTGGCAGGAAACTGGTGCAACCGTGACGAAGGTTAGTCTGATGCATGGTGTCCAGAGTGGTTGTGCTGATGTCACTGTTGAACAGAACGCCACCACAACCGTTCAGCTGAAGATCAATAAAGCCAGGGCAGAGATGTTTTCCTCCAAGGGAGTGGGTCGCCATGCCTTCGGACAGCTGATCGTCAGGGGCTACGGCCTTAATGACGCCATCGCTGATGACGACGGCGTGACCTTTCAGTATGTCACCGGCTGAAATGATGATGCCATCAGTGAGGGCGAAGGTGTTTGTTTGTCCGATGTCCATGTCAGAATCCCTGGATATGCTCAGCTTCGATACTCTCAAAATACCGGAGGGTGCGAACCGTCAGGTCCAGTGTGGCTGCGTCATCACAGGCGAGCAGTGTTTTGGCGTGAAGCTGAAGGGCTGAGATCGTCCACATATGGTTGATGGGATCTTCCACGGCGGCTTTGACTGCCCGGGCTTTGCCAGAACCGGTGGCCAGAATCAATACTTCATCAGCATCCATGATGGTACCTACCCCGACGGTTAATGCCAGTTTGGGGACCTGATCGATATTATTCTCAAAAAAGCGGGCATTCGCCTGTCGGGTATTCAGGGCCAGGGTTTTGATCCGGGTGCGTGAGCGCAGGGAAGAGCCAGGTTCGTTAAACGCAATATGCCCATCATGGCCAACGCCACCAAAAAACAGGTGGATACCGCCAACGGCACTGATGCAGTCTTCGTAGCGCTGGCACTCGGCGTCCAGGTCATCAGCGTTGCCATCAAGAAAGTGGATGTTGGCAGCGGGAATATCGATATGCTGGAACAGGTTCTCTTCCATGAAGGTCCGGTAGCTCTGGGCATGTCCGGCATCGAGTCCAACATATTCATCCATGTTGAACGTGATGACATGCCTGAAACTGAGATCTTCCTGCTGGTGTAACCGGATCAGCTCCCGGTAAGTCACTAACGGTGTACTACCCGTGGGGAGGCCCAGCACAAAAGGGCGATCCGGGGCGGGGTTGAATGCCCGGATACGGTCGGCAATATAGCGTGCCGACCAGAGTCCTGCCGTCTGGCTGTCTCGCAGAGGGATAAGACGCATGGATTGTCTCCCGGATGGTCATGTGTAGCGGTTTCGTCTGGGCTGATGCGTACCGATTTGGGTAACGGATAGAATCTGCCAATAATTTACATAATAAAATAATAGGCGGTTTAAAGGTCAAATTATTTCGTTTTGATTGGCTTTTAGTGATCTGAAACATAAATATTCCCACCACATATTTCGCGAAATAAAAAAAGTAGGTACGATGATGCCGTAAATTACTAGCCAACCGAGGGGAACCTGCCGTGAACATCTTCAGTTACCTGCAGAAGCTGGGTAAGGCGCTGATGCTGCCTATTGCCTCGCTGCCTGTTGCAGCCCTGTTGCTGCGACTCGGGCAGCCCGATTTGCTGGATATTCCGTTTATGGCGGAAGCCGGCAATGCCATTTTCAGTAATCTGCCGTTGTTGTTCGCGATGGGTATTGGCGTGGGACTGTCCCGTGATGGCGCCGGTGCTGCCGCCATTGCCGGTGCGATTGGCTATTTCGTGCTGACCAGTGCGGCTGGTACGATCAATGACAGTATCAATATGTCGTTTTTCGGCGGGATTATGGCTGGTATTGTTGCCGGACACGTCTATAACCGTTTCCATGCCACCGTCCTTCCTCAGTATCTGGGTTTCTTTGGTGGCAAGCGGCTGGTGCCGATTATCACCGGTCTGATCATGCTGCTGGTGGCCTGGGTTTGTGGTTATGTCTGGCCGGTGATCCAGTCCGGGATTGATGCCTTTGGCCACGGTGTGGCTGAGTCTGGCTCTGTAGGGCAATTCCTGTATGGCACCCTTAACCGCGGTTTGATTCCCTTTGGATTACACCATGTGCTGAATTCCTATTTCTGGTTTGGCCTGGGTGATTTCACCAATACCGCCGGCGAGCTGGTGACGGGTGATTTAAACCGGTTCTTTGCCGGTGATCCCACCGCAGGCGCCTTCATGGCAGGCTTCTTCCCGGTGATGATGTTCGGTTTGCCGGCAGGCGCCCTGGCTATGTATCTGGCGGCACCCAAAGCGCGTCGTGCGCAGGTCGGTGGTGTCCTGTTCTCCGTGGCGATGACGGCATTCCTGACCGGGATTACAGAGCCCCTCGAGTTTATGTTCATGTTCCTGGCGCCGGCGTTGTATGCACTCCACGCGGTGCTGACCGGTCTGTCGCTTATGATTTCCAACCTGCTGGGCACGCTGCATGGCTTTGGATTCTCAGCCGGTCTCTTTGACTTTGTTCTGAACTGGGGCCTTGCGACGAAGCCAGAGGTGTTGCTGCTGCAGGGACTCTGCACCGGTGTTGTTTACTTTGTGAGTTTCTATGCACTGATCAAGTTCATGAACCTCAAAACACCGGGTCGTGATGAGGATATGGCTGAAGCAGAAACAACTGTTACCGTTCAGCCAGCTGAAGCAGTTGCCATGGACGCTGCTGATACACCAACCGGTAAGGCACAACGTTATCTGGTACTGCTGGGTGGTATTGAAAACCTCGAAACCATTGATGCCTGTATCACTCGTCTGCGACTGAATATCCATTCACCGGTTGTTGCCAGCGATGCTGAATTCAAGGCACTGGGCGCCAGCGGTGTGATTCGGGTGGGTGAGAAGAGTATCCAGGTGGTGCTTGGCCCTGAAGCCGAAACCATTGCCGGTATCATGAAATCAATGCAGGTTGCCGAGGCAGAACCGGCACTCTGATCACGCGGCCATTTGGTAATGTGCTTTGCCGCTCGTTTCAGGTAAGGCACATTGCTATTGCGTTCCTCTCTGTTTTTGATTGAACCCTTATCAATACCTGCTCAAGGAGGATCTTGCCTATGACGATCCGTCAGAAGCCATCCGACTCCCTGACTTTGTATGCGCCACTCTCAGGCTGGTTGATGCCGGTGACACGGGTGCCTGATCCCGTGTTTGCAGAAAAAATGCTCGGAGACGGCATTGCCATTGACCCGCTGTGCCATGCGTTGACTGCACCGTGTGAGGGCGTCGTTATCCAGTTACCCGATTCTGGTCATGCGGTTACACTGCAGACGCCAGCAGGTGTCGAGCTGTTGATCCATATCGGGCTGGATACCGTGATGCTGAAAGGCGAAGGCTTCAAGCCTCGAGTAAAGGAAGGTGATAAGGTCGGCTTGGGGCAGGTATTGATTGAATTTGATCCTGATTACCTGGCCTGTCATGCGCGGAGTCTGGTAACGGCCATGGTGGTGACAGGCGCACGGGCTGTAGAAAGTATGGCTTGTGCAGCGGAAGGGCATGTTGAGCAGGGCACAACACCGGTAATGACCCTGGCTTTAGACGGAGGCACTGCATTGGCCGCTTCTGAGGAGGCTGTCACTCAGTATTTGGAAAGTCATCAGGCAACGATTATCGTGCCTAACCCCAATGGATTACATGCCCGTCCGGCAGCGGTGCTCGCTGAAACCGTTAAACCCTTTAACGCAAGCGTCACCCTGAGCTGCCATGACCGCGAGGCGAACGCCTTGAGTGTCGCGTCTGTCATGGGCCTCAATACTCGACTCGGGGATGAGATTACCGTTAAGGCCCAAGGGCAAGAGGCGGTGTTGGCGCTTGACGCTGTGATACAGGCTATCCGCAAGGGGTTGGGAGAATTTGTCGTAGAAAGTACTCAAGATTCAACCGTTGCTGAAGAGAAACCGCTTCTGGGAGTAGGGGAGGCATCGGTGCCGGGATGCTACCCAGGTATCGTGGCAGTGAACGGACTTGCCACCGGTGTAGTGCACTGGCTGTCACGTCCCGATATCAAGATCGCTGAATATGCCTCGGATTCAAATCATGAGCTCAGCATGCTCGCAGTGGCGATAGACGCAGTTCGTCAGGAGCTGCAGGCGCTCCAGTCTCGTATGGGCGCCCGGGGCGAAGAAGGGCTGGGTGAGTTGTTTGCCGCACAGACCGCCCTGTTGGATGACCCTGATGTGTTGAAGACGACAAAGCAGGGCATTCAGGCAGGTAGAACCGCCGCTTTCAGTTGGAAACAGGCGATTGATGCTCAGGCCAATCAACTGCGATCATTGGATAATCCTCTTCTGGCTGGGCGTGCGATTGATATTGAGGACAGCGGTTTTCGGGTTCTCCTGCAGCTTTCTGGCATACAGAACCCAGCCACAAGCATACCGGATGACGCCATCATACTGGCTGATGATCTTGCACCCGCAGATGTCCTGATGCTCAATCCGGGAAAGGTTAAGGGACTTTGCACACTGCAGGGAGGTGCAACCTCTCATGCGGCTATTTTGGCCAAAAGCCTTTCATTGCCGATGCTTGTGGGGTTGGGATCGTCAGGGGGCGTACTCTGATAAATGGTTACCAGGTGATACTGGATGCTGCAGAAGGTTGGCTGCAGGCCAATCCAGATCAAGCCATGCTGGATGCGTGTCGTAAAAGTATTGTTAATGAAAATGAACGCCGCGCGCTGAACAGGGCTCAGGCACACAAACCTGCGATCACTCTGGATGGTGAACACGTTGAAGTACTGGCTAATATTGGCAACCTCAAAGAAGCTCATGACAGCGTAGCTGAAGGGGGTGAGGGCGTTGGTCTTTTACGCTCCGAGTTTCTGTTTCTGAACAGGGTCACCGAGCCGGATGAGGCTGAGCAGGCAGAATGTTATCAGGCAATTGCACGGACTCTCGGTCGGGATAGACCGCTGATTATCCGGACGCTCGATGTGGGCGGCGATAAACCCCTTCCTTACCTTCCAATCCCTAAAGAGGATAACCCCTTCCTTGGAGAACGAGGTATCCGTGTCGGGATCAACCGGCCCGGCATGCTGCGTCGACAGATACGCGCAATACTTACGGCAGCGAAACACTGTCAGCTCCGAATTATGTTGCCTATGGTCTCATCACTGGCGGAGCTTCGAGCGGTCAAAACTCTGATCAGAGAAGAACAGGCTCAGCTGGGTGTCAGCGATGTCAGCATCGGCATCATGGTTGAGGTGCCATCAGCCGCATTGCTGGCTGACCGGTTTGCCCAAGAAGTGGATTTCTTTTCTATTGGCACTAACGATCTTACGCAGTACACACTGGCCATCGACCGTGGCCACGCCCGTCTCGCCGCTCGAGCGGATGGGCTCGATCCTTCTGTACTGCAGCTGATAGCCATGACGACTGAGGCTGCTCATCGGCATGGCAAGTGGGTCGGCGTTTGCGGCGGACTGGCGGGTGATGAGCAAGCCGTGCCACTGCTGCTCGGATTCGGTGTTGATGAATTGTCTGTCAGTGTACCCGCCATTGCTGATATCAAGGCCGCAATCAGACGTCTTTCTATGCAGCAATGCCGGAAACTGGCCCATCAGTCTCTGTCACTGGAATCAGCGACAGGGGTTCGGCAATTGGTGGCAAATCAGGTCTATCTAACAGGGAAGTAGTATTCCAATGGGTTTTTTTGACAAAGTTAAAACGGCTTTTAATCATCCATCTGCTGTGGTAGAGCCAGTCAGTGTCTCTGAAAATCAAGATGACAAAACGGTGAAGCTGATAAAAGACTGTATCGAGGCGTTGGGTGGACGGAAAAATATCGCCGGTCCTGTCCAGGTCGCCATGACCCGTGTTCGTGTTGAGGTGCTGAATCCTGAGCGTATAAACCGGGCGCAACTGAAGTCTTCAGGGTTACTTGGGCATATGGTGATTGGTGACACGATTGTCCATCTGCTGGCAGGTGATCAGGCGGCTGACCTGGCGAAAGGTCTGCAGTCCTAATCATTTTAAGGCAAGTCAGATGATTAAGGGGGCATGTAAAATTCTCTTAATCATCTGATAAGTTGTCGCTAAAATACTCGCTAACTCTCTGATATAAAATCATTTCTTTTGTTGTTTTCGTGTTAGGCCGGACAACGACTTTGGTTATCATGCCTAACAGTTCTGATCTGGTTTCCCTGTAATAAAGTCGTTACTGTAGAGACAGGGATTCTGAAAGCAAATTAGATAAATCACGATATGGTTAACTCAAACGCAGAGCGTAATGCGCGGTTGCTCAAGCTGGCATCCATGGCATCGGTTGTCACGGCTGTCATCCTGATTGTCGCGAAGCTGTTTGCGTGGTGGGTCAGCGGCTCGCTCAGTATGATGGCGACGGTCATTGATTCCATGCTGGATGCCTTTGCATCGCTCATCAACATGGTGGCGGTGTATATTGCGCTGAAACCGGCGGATGAAGATCATCATTTCGGTCATGGCAAGGCTGAGCAGCTGGCGGCACTGGCACAGTCAGCCTTCATTGCCGGCTCGGCCATTTTCCTGATTCTGCATGCGATCAATGACCTGACCAATGACGTGGAGATCGCCAATGAGCAGGTTGCCATTATGGTCATGGCCTTTTCGATTGTCTGCACCCTGATATTGCTGTTGATTCAGAACTATGTGATCCGTCAGACCGGCTCGATTGCGATCAAGGCCGACGAGATGCATTACCGCATGGATTTGATTACCAATCTCAGTGTTATTTTGGCTCTGGCCCTGGCTGCGGCAGGTTATCGTGAAGCAGATGCAATTTTCGGTATTCTGATTGCGGTGTATATGCTCAACAGTGTCCGTAAAGTAGGTTGGGAAGCGATTCAGATGCTGATGGATCGAGCACTGCCGGAAGATGAGCTGGAACGCATCGAAAAAACCATTCTCAGCGTTGAGGGTGTGCAGGGAGTGCATAATCTGAGAACCCGTATCTCCGGTGCGCTACCCATTATCCAATTCCATCTGGATGTGCAGGGCGACCTTTCCGTCCGGCAGGCCCATGATATCGGAGGGAAGGTCAAGCAGGCCATCCTGGCGTGGATGCCTGACGCTGATGTGACCTTTCACCTGGATCCCAATTAGAACTTCAGATGAGCTCATTCATAAAAAAGGCTACCGGTTGCTGATTCCGGTAGCCTTTTTTCTTGCAGGGTTTCAGTGGGTTTACGCTGCAGGCTTCGTGCTATTGACCGTCTTGCTGGCCAACAGGGTGTAGATCACCGGTACGACAAACAGGGTAAACAGCGTGCCGATCATCATGCCGCTGGCAATCACCACACCGATATTGAACCGGCTCACGGCGCCAGCGCCAGAGGCCAGCAGAAGCGGTACGATACCCAGCACCGTGGCGCCGGTGGTCATCAGGACAGGCCGTAAACGCAGTGCCGCCGCTTCTTCAACGGCTTTTCGGATGTCCAGGCCATGCTCACGGCGTAGCTGGTTGGCAAATTCGACGATAAGAATACCGTGCTTGGTAATCAGGCCAATCAGTGTCACCAGGCCAATCTGGGTATAGATGTTCATGGTGACACTGATGCCAAGGCCATGCTCAAACATACTGCCCAACATTAACGGGATTAAGGCGCCGCAAATGGACATTGGAACCGTGACCATCACGACCAGCGGATCCCTGAAGCTTTCAAATTGGGCCGCCAGCACCAGGAAAATCACCAGCAGGGAGATGGCGAAGGTCACCATGAGAGCCTGCCCCTCGTTGATGTATTGACGGGAGCTGCCCTCGTAATCAATTCCAAAGCCTTCAGGATTGATCTCTGCCCCTTTCTCCTGCAGGAAGGCGAGGGCTTCGCCGAGGCTGACACCGGGCGTCAGCATCCCCTGGAGTTTGGTCGAGTTGAGCTGCTGGAACTGAGTCAGCCGGTTCGGCTGGGTTTCCGTACTGACGGTTATGATGGCAGATAATGGCACCATATCACCGGTTTCTGCACGGATGTAGTAGCGACCGAGCCATTCCTGACTAAGCCGAAACTCTCGCGGCGCTTGGGGAATGACCTTATAACTGCGTCCTTCGATACTGAACCGGTTCAGATTGCCGTTGCCCAGCATCGTTGACAGTGTGGTGCCGATATCCCGCATGCTGATCCCTAGGCTGGCTGCCTTGTTACGGTCAACCATCAGCTGGGTTTCGGGTTTGTTGAAGCGAAGTTCGTTGCTGATAAACATGAACAGTCCGGATTTCTGCGCCGCCCTGGTCAGCTTTTCGGACACCCGGAACAGGGTTTCGTAATCACTGGTAGTATTGACCACCAGTTGAACCGGCAAGCCGCCACCGGCGCCGGGGAGGGAAGGCATGTTGAAGGAGAAGACTTCCAAACCGGCAACCTGGCTGAGATGCTGATTCTGCAACGCCTTCTGTATGGCGAACTGACTACGTTCCCGTTCATGCCAGGGCTTTAGCAACATACCGCTGAACGACATGTTTGGCCCACCATCCCCATTCACCAGGAATGAGCTTTCGTATTCCGGGAATTGTCGGTATATGGCTTCGTAGGTATCGGTATACCGGTTGAGATAGTCAATATTGGCGTACTGGGGCGATTTGGACATGATAAAGATAATGCCCATATCTTCATTGGGCGCCAGCTCGCTGCGGGTTTCCATAAACATCACCGGAATCGAGCAAAAAACGACAGCGGCAAAGAGCAGGGTGGGTCCACGGTAAGACAAGCCCCTGCGTATAGCGGCCTGATAAGCGTTCTTGAGCTGATCAAAACGGTGATCCAGCCACTGGACAAAGCGACTATCATTGCCAGCCGGTTGCAGCAGACGGGAACACATCATCGGCGATAGCGTCAGGGCAATAATGCCGGAGATCACCACAGCACCCGCAAGCGTGAAGGCGAACTCCCTGAACAGGCTGCCGGTCAGGCCTGTCATAAAGCCGATGGGAGCGTAAACTGCTGCCAGGGTGATTGTCATGGAGATTACCGGGAGGGCAATCTCACGGGCACCTGCCAGTGCCGCGTCAAACGGTGACTTGCCTTCCTCAATATGCCGATGAATGTTTTCAACCACCACAATGGCATCATCCACGACCAGCCCGATAGCCAACACCATGGCGAGCAGCGTCAGCAGGTTGATGGAATAGCCCATCAGATGCATTAGGAACAGTACGCCGACCATGGACAGCGGAATAGCGACCACAGGAATGACAACAATACGCAGTGAACCCAGGAACAGGAAAACCACCAGGATAACGATTAGCGTCGCTTCCAGCAGGGTTTTGACCACTTCATCAATGGATGACTGGATGAACTCCGTGGCGTCATAGACGATATCGGCACTGAGTACGTCGGGTAGCTGGGCCTGTATGCCGGGGAGTGTCTCTCTGACCCGTTCGATCACATCCAGCGGGTTGGCGGAAGGTGTGGCCGAGATCCCGATGTAGACGGATTGGATGCCGTTGAAGGCTACATAACTGTCGAAGTTTTCGGCGGTCAACTCAACGTTGGCAATATCCTGAATCCTGACCAGCGTATCCCCATCATTGCGGACAATGATTTGCCGGAAGGCTTTTTCGGTACTCAGATCGGTCTGGGCATTGACGCTGGTGACAGTCAGGAGACTTTTGGTTTCACCGGCAGCAGACTGGAAGTTATTGTCGAGAATAGCCTGATTAATATCCGCGGCAGTGACACCGAGCGCCGCCATTCGCACCGGATCCAGCCAGACCCGCATGGCAAAGGTTTTCTGTCCTAATATCTCCGCGCTGCCAACGCCTTCCAGGGTTGCGAGTCTTGGTTGCACCACTCGGGTGAGGTAATCAGTGACCTGCTCGTTGCTCATCGCATCACTGTAAAAGCTCATATAGAGCAGGGCGGATCCTTTGTTATCACCTTTGGTGATGATCGGGTCTTCGGCTTCACTCGGCAGCTGGTTCCTGACTTCGTTGACCTTTGCCATGATCTCCGTAAGGGCGCGGTCAGCATTGTACCCAAGCTGAAGGTAGGCGGTGACCGTTGATGTGTTCTGGCTGCTGCTCGAGGTCAGGTAATCAATGCCCTCGGCTCCCGCCATGGCCTGCTGAACCGGGGTGGTAACAAACCCCTGCATCAGTTTGGCGCTGGCGCCGGGGTAGATGGTCGTGACCGTGATTACGGCATCTTCCATGGCCGGATACTCCCGAACCGGCAGCTTCTGGAAGGCTTGCAGACCCAAAAGGAGAATCAACAGACTGACCACGGTGGCAAGCACTGGTCGCTGGATGAAAATATCGGTAAAGGATTGTTTCGTTGCGATCGACATCCGGGTCACCCTCAGAGCTGTACACTGTTGTTGATGACAACATGGGCGCCGTTATCCAGCTTCAACTGTCCAGACGTGACGACCTGTTCTGAACCATCCAATCCTTCGGTGATGGCTACACGGCCCTGCTGGCGTTCCCCAGTTCGAACAAAGGTGCGTTTGACGGTTAAGGTTTCCGCGTCTTTCTCGTCCTCCTTGCCCTCAATGACATAGACAGAATCACCATAGAGCGTATAGGTCACAGCGGTTTCAGGCACGGTCACGACGGGAACCTGCTCAGACAGGATGATTTCGATATCCGCAAACATGCCAGGGAGCAGTTGGGTCTCGCTGTTGCTGACGATACCGCGGACATCAATGTATCGGGTATCACTATTGACCTTGGCGTTGATGGCATCAATGGCTCCAGTGAACCACTGGTCACCATGGGCGGGGACTTGAAAGCGAATGGCTTGTCCTTTGAACAGGTTGGGCACTGCCTGTTCTGGCAGGCTGAAATCGATGTAAAGCCGGGATAAATCCTGAAGGGTGGCGATCTTGTCGCCTTCACTCAGGTAATCGCCCGGTTCAGCCCGTTGAATACCAATGGTGCCGCTGAAGGGAGCCGTGATGTTTTTCTTTCGTAGCATGGCTTCCGTCTGGGCGACTGCGGCGCTGGCTTCGTCCAGGGTGGCGGCACTTTGGTCAAATTGGGTCTGGGAGATGGCCCGTTTCTCAATAAGGGCACGATCGCGATCGTAGGTCAGCTGTGCGAGTTTCAGCCGGGCTTTGTAGCTTTTCAGGTTGGCCTGTTCAGTCTGATCATCCAGCTGCAACAGCGGCTGTCCGGCTGATACCTGCTCACCGGACTGAAACATTACGTCACGGACGATGCCTTTCACTTCGCTCTTGAGTTCAACTCCCTGTATGGCGGTGAGGCTACCAATAGTGGTCAGGCGGGGCTGCCAGGTCTCAAGGCGGACAGATTCGGCGGAAATCGTCACTGGCGGCGGGGTAAAGGACGCGAAGAATTGCTGCGTCATGTGCTTTTCAAACAGCTTTAAGCCGGCAGGTACGCCAAACAGAAGGGCCAGCACTACACCGGTGAGCAGCCATCGCTTAAGCATTCTGAGTCCCCTGAATCCCTGTTTTTATTAATGTGTTTTTGTTTTTTCTTAGACGCCGCGGCATGATGGCGGCGGAAAGTGCGGCTAACTATACCGCAGCCGGTTTATCGGGGAAACGTTACGTTGACCTGATGCTCAGGAAAGGGCGCACAGCCGGAAAAACAGCGTCATTGATAGAGGAAATACATGATTACTGTGTCAGAGTTGGCGGTCTATCCAATTAAATCCTGCCGTCAGAATGTGGTGACAGAGCGGTTGGTCGATGCATTTGGATTCAGTGGCGATCGTAGCTGGATGGTCGTAGATAAAAGCGGGAAGTTCATTACTCAGCGGCAGTATCCTCGTCTGGTTCAGGTGGCGGTTGAGGAGCAGGACTCGGGCATTGTGATATCCGCAGAGGGCATGGAACCGCTTGCCATAACGACACCGTCTGTCAGTGATACTTCGCAGTTATCGGTGCAGGTCTGGAAGGATGAATGTCAGGCCATCAGCGCCGGTAGTGAAGCTGATGAGTGGTTTAGTCATTTCTTAGGCATCGAATGTCGTCTGGTCTGGATGCCGGATACATTTCTTCGTCAGGTGGACAGGGCATACGCATCAACCGGTGATCAGGTTTCCTTTGCTGATGGTTTTTCCTTCCTGCTGATTTCAGAGGCATCCCTTCAAACACTGAATGAACGACTGGATGCGGCTGTGCCAATGCGTCGATTCCGCCCCAACATTGTTGTGAGCGGGTGCGATCCTCATGAAGAAGATCGGTGGGACAGGATCCGTATTGGCCATATTGAATTTAGCGTGGCGAAACCCTGCAGCCGTTGTGTCATGACAACAGTCGATACTGAGAAAGGGGTCAAAACCGGTGAACCGCTACGCATGCTGGCATCATACCGACGGCAGGGCAATGGCATTTTCTTCGGCCAGAACCTGATCCATCACGGACAAGGCAATATTAAGACAGGAATGACGGTTGAGATCTTAAAATATAAATAATATACAATCATATTACTTGTTTATTGACCGTTTATTACTCCTGAAATATCAAAGTTTGCTGACATTAATCATGTCGAATACGGGGATATACCTACGCCAATCATGGCTTCGGATTGATATAACAGTCCCAAGCCATAATCGTAGTCATAAAACAGGAATGGATTGTGTCTGATATCAAGCAGTTAGAACCCACCAGGATTTGGGAACATTTTAGTGATCTGTGCCAGATTCCTCGTCCATCCGGTCAGGAAGAGCAGGTCAGAGACCATATCGTTGCCCTCGCGGGACGTCTGGGTCTTGAGAGTTACGTTGATGAAGTTGGCAACCTGATCGTCAGGAAACCCGCCACCGCAGGTATGGAAAACCGTACCGGTGTGATTCTCCAGAGTCATCTGGACATGGTTCCCCAGAAAAATGCGGATACGGACCATGATTTCAGCCGTGACCCCATCAAGGCCTATATTGATGGCGAGTGGGTGACCGCTGCCGGCACCACACTGGGTGCAGACAATGGCATGGGCATCGCCGCTACTCTTGCGATTCTGCAAGCCACGGATATTCCTCATGGTCCCATTGAGGCGCTGTTTACCATTGATGAAGAGCGTTCAATGGTGGGTGCAGAGGCCCTGAAGCCTGGTGTTTTGAAGGGCAAAATCCTCATTAATCTGGACACCGAAGAAGAGGGTGAAGTTTACGTCGGTTGCGCCGGTGGCGTTGACGTACTGGCGGATGCCGCATACGCCGAAGAAGCACCTGCTGCCGATATGCAATGGCGTAAGCTGACCATCAAGGGCCTGAAGGGCGGGCACTCCGGCTGCGATATTCATTTGCAGCGTGGTAATGCCAGCAAGCTGATGATCCGCATGCTCAAGCAGATGCAAATCCTTGGCGTGCGTATTGGCAGCTTTGAAGGCGGTAATCTCAGCAATGCGATTCCCCGCGAGTGCTTCGCGACTGTTGCTATTCCTGCCAATCAGTCAGACGCGTTTGATGGCCTGTTTGACAAGATGGCTGCTATTTTCGGTAACGAGCTGCAGGCTGTTGAGCCAGGTCTCGTCATGCTGGCTGAAGAAGCAGAAGCCAAGGTCAATATCATGGTAGAACAGGACCAGCAGCGCTGGCTGGATACCCTGGATGTATGTCCTCACGGGGTTGACCGGATGAGCGACAGTGTGCCTGGCGTCGTTGAAACCTCGAACAACTTGGCCATTGTTACGATTGCTGAGGGCAAACTGCATGCAGCCTGCTTTGCCAGAAGCCTGATTGACAGTGCCACTGAGAACATGGGACATCGTCTTTGCGGTCTCTTCCGTATGGCCGGCGCTGAAGCCCGTATGGTTGGCATGTTCCCGGGCTGGCAGCCCGATGTATCCTCTGCCATGCTGGTAACCATGAAGGAAACCCATGAGACGCTGTTCGGTAAAGCACCGGAAGTGAAGGTGATTCATGCGGGACTCGAATGCGGTATTTTGGGTGCCACCTATCCAGATTGGGATATGGTATCCATCGGCCCAACCATCGTGTTCCCCCATTCACCTGATGAGAAAGTTCACATTGCGAGCGTGAGTCGTTTCTGGCAGTGGCTGCAGGCGGCTCTGGCCGCAGCACCTGAAGCTGTCTGATCGATCGAATGTCTCAAAGACCGCCAGGGACGGCGGTCAATAATCATAACATCTGGTATGCAGGACAACCCCTATGACCCTCAGTGTGTTTGATTTGTTCAAAATTGGTATCGGGCCATCCAGTTCCCATACTGTCGGCCCCATGAAGGCAGCCTGTCAGTTTGTTCGTACTATCGCATTAGATGAAGTTGCCAGAATCCGGGTAGAACTCTACGGAGCTTTGGCGCTGACGGGGACAGGACATGCCACTGATCAGGCTGTCGTACTTGGTCTCATGGGAGAAATGCCTGAAACTGTTGATCCTGAAACGGCTAATGACCGTTATCTAGCTGTTTGCACTGATGAGAAATTAAGCCTGCCTAATCAGCGACAGATTAAATTCGATAAATCCTCCGATATCATTTTCAATAACACGCCGCTACCCGAACATCCGAATGGCCTCAGATTGCTGGCATTCAATCAACAGGGCGTCACGGTAGGAGATCAAACCTGGTTTTCCGTGGGAGGTGGTTTCATCGTTTCGGCCACCGAAATTCAGTCGGCAGAAAATGTTCAGGTATTGGGTGTTAAAAGTATTCCATATCCTTTTGAATCTGCAGAAGAATTGTTAAATAAATGCCTTGCTTATAATTTATCTGTCGCCCAATTAATGATGGCCAATGAAATCACCTTGCACGGTAACAGTGATAAGGTTGAAAAAGGTCTGAGAGAACTGTGGCAGGTCATGGACAGCTGTATTGAAAGTGGCTGTCGAACCGAAGGAATATTGCCTGGCGGCCTTGACGTAAAACGTCGCGCGGCTGGTCTCTATCAGGAGCTGACCAATGCAGGCAGTGATATTGCTGATCCACTGCTTGCAATTGACTGGGTGAGCCTGTTTGCCCTGGCGGTCAATGAAGAAAACGCGGCAGGGGGCAGGGTGGTTACTGCGCCAACCAATGGTGCTGCCGGTGTTATACCTGCTGTCATTGCCTACTATATGCGTTTTATCGACGGGGCAGATGAGCAGGGATTGTTTGATTTCATGCTAACCGCCGCGGCGATTGGCATGCTTTATAAGAAAAACGCTTCGATTTCAGCAGCTGAAGTCGGATGTCAGGGAGAGATTGGCGTTGCCTGCTCCATGGCCGCAGCAGGCCTGACAGCGGTACTCGGTGGCAGTGTAGAGCAGATTGAGAATGCCGCGGAAATTGGCATGGAACACAATCTCGGTATGACCTGTGACCCGATTGCTGGTCTGGTTCAAATCCCTTGTATTGAACGCAATACCATGGGCGCTGTCAAAGCCATCAATGCCGCACGCCTGGCGTTACGGGGGGACGGTTCTCACCGGGTGACCCTGGATGAAGTCATAGAAACCATGCACCAGACCGGTAAGGATATGCAGAGTAACTATAAAGAAACTGCATTAGGCGGGCTGGCAGTTAACGTGATTCTCTGCTGAACTTCGATAAATCCATATAAAATATGTTCAAATAAACTACTTGCCATGCGTTGAAAAAGTGTATAATGCCGCGCTCTGACAGTTTCCTTGCGTCCAGTTTCTTCAAAACTGGCCTATAAACGTCATATTGATTCAATAGATAGACAGTAAAAACGCTGCCTGTTCGCCAAGAGGTTGAGGTACTTTCAATGGAAACATCCACTGCAGGAGGAAATCCTATCATTTCAGAAGAACAAGCGCTCATCGAGCAACGCAGACTGGAAGCGTTGTTGGAAATTACCTCCTCACACAACAAGGAAGTACAGGGCCTGAAATCCCAGCTGGAAGCGGCTGAAAAGAAAGTCATGAAATTTTCAGTGCAGGCCAAGAATCTGGATGGTGAAATCAAGACTCTGCGCGCACAGAATCCTGATCGTATGAAAAAGCAGGTTAAACGTCTGCAGGAGCAGAATCGCGTTTTGACCACCGAGAACAATACGCTGAAGAGCAAGCAAAAACAGCTGCAGCAGCAGGTTCAGAACCTAACACTTGAACTGGAAAAGGCTCAGGCCGAACAGAAGAAAGAAGAAGCTGCCAGCTGATCGTGTTTTTATCCGCCCAATGCAGGGACAGATGATTATTCAATTCTGGACAAGGTGTTAATCCGAGAGAATTCCTGATACTGAAGCTCCTGTTCGAGCTAGAGGGATGCTCTGCCTCCTTTGTTAACAGACACTTCATACTGTTTATAGAATTGTCAGAGTTCTGACTCCCTGTCTGCTTTTCGCTCTGGTGATGGCTTCAGTTGAGGCCATCACCAGGGTATCCATTTCTGGGTTATCACTGTCTGTCTGCAACGGGTTGAACCAATACCCAGGGGGCAATTACAACAGCCCATACCGTTGCGTTTTGTTCGAACCAGCTTTTTGCTTCGTCGTCGCTCACACCGTGTAACTGTCCATCATGCATCCAGCGTTGAATGGCTGTTTTATCATCTTCATGCATTGCCAGGGCGACATCGACGAGATCAAGCCCATGGTGAACATGTAGTGTCTTTCCGTTTGCGAAAAAAAGCTGCAGATCATGCCAGGGGATTTGCGCAGTTTCCTGATTAATTAATACTTTAGGGTCAATATCAGAAGGGGACTCTTCGTACATGCTGACTCCGCGATGATGACTACTGACGGTAAATGTTACCGGATTAGTTCGCGTAACAGCAGTGCTGAATAGACTGAATCGTATGAATATCATACGATTCAGTCTGGGCAGGCACCAGATCAGCAACGATCATGGTACTTGGCGTGTGTACCTATACTTCACTCCTAATGGTCTTAATCCGAAAGTGTGTCTTTTGAGGCAACACTCAGCAGACACGCCTTATTGTTACCAATGCCATTGCTGATTATCGCCACCATGGTAATCCCAGATACCAACACCGCCCCCTCGGGACGTGCGGTAGGCATCAATCACCTTTTTGTTGTTTTTAGCGCTGCGGATAAATCTGCCATCCTTGATCCACTGCTGGTTATCGCCTCCATGACAATCCCAGACGATCAGGCGGGTACCATTCAGAACACCCATGCCGTCAAGGCAGCGATTCGGATTTTCCCGGTTTCTGATACTGCCTTCTGCGGTGAACTGCCAGTATTGGCTGTCAGTGCCGTCACAGGCTTCCAGGCTGGTATGGGCCAGGTTAATCACGCTGTTTCCATCCAGACAGAGATTACTCATGGTAATGGTCCGGTAGCCGTCACGTTCAACGGGTGCTTGTGAGGGCAGGGGGAAGGCGAAACTGCCCTCTACGGGGAAGTGGTCAGAAAGATCCCAGTCGCCCCAGAGGCTTGTATCAATACTCCGTGGTGTGAGTAGCGCATTGCTGCTGTCAATTGGCTGGAGATGGCGATTGCTGTAAAGCACATAATCGAGGTATTCCCGGTAATTGGAGGCCCACTTGTTCACGTGGCCGTCATAGCTGTATGGATAAGCCCCCGTTGCCTGGGGTTCTGTCGCATCGAGAATCGTCAGCATTTGACTGTGTTCACCGGGGTAATTGACTTTATCAACGTTAAGGTCACCGGCGATCAGGACGGGGTCGGTCGCTGGAATGTTCTGACTGTCAATGAAATCTCTGAGCTGCTGCAGGTGCTCAGCCCTGACCGCAATGTCTTCTGTGCCCGTATAAGCGTGAGTGTGGGTGCCAAAAAGATGGTAGTTGTTCCCCATTTTGTTGACCTTGGCATAGACGGCACCTTTGGCAGCGAGACAACCATCATTAATGCAGCGCTCATAAACGGTTTGATCTTCCGCTTCAATTGGCCAGCGACTGGCGATGAAGATACCACCATCTTCCATTTTCCCGGTTTCATCAACGATGCGGGTGAAATAGGGGTACTCTTCATCCAGTCGGTTAATGAAATTTTGGCGCAAGGCGTTATCGAACAGTTCCTGGAAAACAATCACGTCGTACCCGCTGACAACGTCCAGCATGGCGTCCAGTCGTTCAGTGGATTTCTTGGCAATCAGACCCGGCAAGAGAATCCAGGTGTTGTAGGAGAGAACCTTGAGCTTATCACTGCTTTGGATTGTGGGTTGCTGACGTTCATTATGGATCACATAGTAGAGGTCATCCCCAGAGGTTCTGGCTTTCTGGGAACGGAAGGCCAAAGTGCTCTGTTTACCATCAAACGGCAGTGATTGGCGGTGGATGTCACGGTCATAAAACCATGCCAGGTCACCGCTGTCACTGGCGGCGCTCAGCCACATCTTGCTGAAGGTCAGGGTGCCTGTCAGCTTTTGCTGGAGAGTCACCTGGTTTTGGGTGCCGGTAACCAGGGTGTTCAGAAAATACGTCTTGCCGTTTTTGATGCCTTTATCCCGGTTCATTCGCAGTACCCGCCGGGTAGCCAGTGGCGGTACTTCATCGGCGAGCTGTTCATAATGCTCACCTGCGACCAGCGTAGTATCGCCCCGCACATGGGTTTCTATCTGCAGGGTTTCATAAGTATTGTTGGTGAGGTAAACATAACTTTCTGCAATGGCAGTACTGCTAAAGCAAAACAGTAATATTATCTGAAATAGTCTTGTCATGAGGTGTGGCCTATTAAAATTCATTATTCTGTTGGCTGGGTCAGAATAGTGACAAGCGGCAGACGATACAAGACTTATACTGGACATAGGAATAAGCAGTCTGTTGATTTAACGGCAATTGAGAACAAGTGAACATTTATTAATCTGATTTCAACTTGCTTCCGGGGGATTTATGAATATATACGATATTGCACGAAGCGCTGATGTGACTCGCTGGCATTCCGTTCCCTGTCATCGTTATCCCTCGATTGCCGAGCATTCTTTTCTGGTCACAATGTACGCCTGTTCGCTGACGGATGCGGTTTATCCCGCTATTTCACCGGAAGAAAAGCTGGCTCTGGTTCAGTTCTGCCTGTGGCATGATATGCCGGAAACATTGACCGGTGACTTGGCAACACCGCTTAAGCGTCGGCTGGAAGCCTCTTTTCCCAAAGGGGACAGCCCCATCGAAAAAATTGAAGAATCCCTCTGCCCTGAATACAAGCAGCATAAGCATCATCTTCCTGACCGTTTAAAGCGGATTGCCAAATTGGCAGATATCATGGAGGCGATGAAATTCATTCGTAGTGAAGGAAAGGGCGGCGTCAGCCAGCATATCTTCCAGGAGCGCCAGAAAACCTTCTGTCAACTGGTCAATGATTCCATGGCGCAATATCCAGAACTTAATTGGCAGGCTGCCGAAAGTTTGCTGGATGAGTTATTAAATGGCAATCCCACCATGATTGATTTTGTAGATGCCTTTTAATAAATCACCTGAATTGTGTCTCGCTGCTAAAGTAATCTAAATAAGTAATGTGAAACCATGGACGGTTAATGGAAACCTATTCCCAGCTTATGCCATGGATTAATGGCTCGGTTCTGGTGCTCGTACTGGCAGCATTAATCAGCAACCTGTGGCGTGCGGGACAGATTTTTGCGATGGCGCTGCTTTATTTTCTGTTTACCGGCCAGTTAGGTGTGGAAGAGGCATTGGCCAATTTCGTGAATCCAGTGCTGATGACACTGGTCTTATTGTTGCTGGTTTCGATTGTCCTGGAAAAAAACCGTTTCATTGAGATGGCCACTCGCCATGCACTGGATTGCGGTTACCGCACGGCGTTACTGCGCCTGTGCACCATGACGGCGTTTTTATCCTCCATGTTAAACAATACTGCCATTGTTGCTGCATTCATGGGTAAGGTAGCAGGGCAAAAACAACATGCGGCTTCAAAGGTACTGATTCCTCTCTCTTATAGTGCTATTGCCGGCGGAATGCTGACGTTGATTGGCACATCGACCAACCTCATTATTAATAGTTTTGTGGTTAGTGCTGGTCTTGAACCGCTTGAATTTGGTGATTTTTTCAAGATTGGCGCACCGGTTGTGATGGCGGTCCTTTTCGTTTTGATCGCAACAGGTCAGTACATTTTACCGGATAGTACCCAATCCAGTGAGTCTTATAACAAGTTTCTGATGGAGGCACGGGTCGAAGAAGGTTCTCCGCTGGTTGGTAAAAGTATCAAGGCAAACGGATTTCGTGACCTGGAAAGTATCTTCCTCGTCGAAATGTGGCGGGAAGGCCGGTTGATTACCCCTGTTCGCCCGAATCGTCGTATATGCGCCAACGATATTTTGATCTTTAATGGTGATCCGAACTTTATTTCTGAACTGGATCGGTTTTCCGGCCTGGTCTTACTCACCGAAGAAGAGAGAATCCCCGTCGGCAATCTGACCGAGGTGGTTATTGCCTCAGGTTCTGACTTGGCGCGCAAGTTTGTCCGTAATCTGGGGCTTCGCATACGCTATGATGCTGCCGTTGTAGCCTTAAGCCGGGGAAATCAGGAATTAACCGGAAAATTGTCCAATGTCCGCCTTCAAGTAGGAGACCGGTTGTTGTTGGCCACGGGAGAGGATTTCAGAGCACTTAGTGAAGAAACAACAGATTTTCATATTCTACGAGAGCATGTGGCCAGTGGCAGCCTGGATACGCGTAGCAGCGTGATCAGTATTTCGCTGTTTCTGTTTGCCCTGGCAGGTTCCATTATGGGGTTGTTTCCCCTGCTGGAAGGGCTGATCGGCATATTTATCGTCTATCTTCTGGCTGATTACACTCGTCTGGAAGAACTGCGAAATCGCATCCCGTTTGAACTGATTGCTGTTATCGGTTCTGCTCTGGGTATTGCTCAGGTCTTTACCAATGATGGTACCGTTCATGCCATCGCACAAAATGCCGCGATTTATTTGCAGGACTTTCAGCCTTGGGTAGTGATGACTGGGTTGTTTATTTTAACCATGGTCTTGACTGAGGTCGTTACCAACAATGTTGCGGCAGCTTTATCATTTCCTCTCGCTTTGGGGCTGGCCCAGGTGTTGGGCATCGATCCCGGTGCTTTTATTATGACCATTGCCTTTGCTGCCAGCTGCAGCTTTCTGACGCCTGTTGGCTATCAAACCAACCTGATGATTTATAGTGCGGGTAACTATCAGTTAACCGATTATCTTCGCGCCGGATTCCCAGTCATGCTGGTATATGCCTGTGTTTCTATTTCCATGATTTCTTGGTTTTATCTCTTTTAAATTCTTGCTTCATACTGTTTCTCGATTAACGCGCTAATCTTAATAGCGATTTACGCATGAATTTTCTCCCGGGCTTGAGGCACTTAATTGAACAAGTTCTTGCCAAGTTTTCAGGACATGATATTACGCAAGGTGCGAAATGGGCTTTCCACGATCGCATAATGTGACTGATATTTATAATGTGGGGTTTGTCAGGGATAAAAAAAACCCGCGTACTGGGGGAAGTATCGCGGGCTAAGACCATTAGGAGTGAAACATAGGTACACAATCCAAGTACCAAGGTCATTGCTGACCTAGCTGACAAGATTGTAGGGGGACATCAACCTCATCAGCACTGTAAGTATTAACGATATTTTGACATCTTCCAGCCAAGAATTAGACAAAAAACGCATAAAAATGAAATTAATGATTATTTAGGTAATTTATTTGACGGTCTGTGGGTGCTAGCCCTTGGTATCGCTGGGATTGTCGTTTGAGGTGGATTTAGGATTATCTGAATCATCGGAAAGCTTGTCTTTAAAACGCTTGAGATCGCGAATCTGCCCGGCTGTCATATACAGATCTGCTTCCTGACCTTCCAGCGTACTGTCACCATGCCAGGGTAGTAGTCGACAATCCGATGAGTGCTGGCTGAAATCCAGAAACGGATATTTTATGATGGTGAAGTAGGGGGAGTAATCGAAATCCCGTGGCGTACATAACTTCGGATTCCGCTGAAACAGCTGGACGCCTTTCTCTCCATTTCGTTTGACCAGTGGCAAGATCGGGAAATGAATAAAGCTGAATGCCTCGGCAATCATGGTGGAGCAAACGGTTTTAGTCGCCTGTCCAGGCAAGTGGCTGAACAGGGATGATCGCCAGCGGCCGGGGATAAAGCTGTATGGAAGCAGAAATCTTAGTAAATCCAGGATTTGGCGGATATCGTATTCCTGCCCGAGTCGGCTGACGGCATAGTGAAGGACTTGCTGGCCATCGCGATAGCTCATGCCGTTAGGACGACAGATTCTTACATGTTCACCTTCATAAACCTGCAGAGGACGGATCACTGTACCAAGACCGAGCTCGCTCTCTATCAGTAACTGATCCTCGCTGTCGCCATCATAGCTTTTGCTGACGTAATCCCGCAGACGCTTGTCCTCAATATCATGCATTTTGCCGATATAGAGGGCGGCATGAGACCAGTTGCTTTGAGTAATCTGCTTAATGACACCTGCCACCCGCGACCTTCCCTCGATCAACAGAACGTCAGCAGGTTTCAGTTCATAGCGGATACGGTCGAAATCACAGAGCGTAGCGCCCCGTGCTGGCGTTGTTTCATGGGTCAGCCATTTCTCTAACCACTGAACGATGACCTTGAAAGGATTCATTGTTGTCTTTTCTGCTACAGCCTGAACAAGTTTATTTGATCCCTCTATTGGTGAGATTAGCACTCCGCTGGATTCAGCCGTGGTGAACCTTATACTTAGTGAACAAGGATTATCTCTGTGTCAGAACAATGGCGCTATTGCCTGGAGGTCGTGTGACAGATCAGCATAAAACCCGGGATTCCCTGCTGAGTAACCTGGAAGAAATAAGAGCCGAGGCTGGGTTGCCACCTGTTCATGCCTGGAATCCGCCATTCTGTGGTGATATGGATATGGTCATACGCCGTGATGGTAGTTGGCATTATATGGGCAGTCCGATTGGGCGGGCTTCGATGGTGCGGCTGTTTTCTACCATTATGCGGCATGATGATGACGACTGTTATTACCTGGTAACACCGGTCGAGAAAGTCAGAATCCAGGTGGAAGATGCACCTTTTGTTGCCATTGCCGTCGATACAGAAGGGGAAGGGCAGAAACAGGTTCTGACGTTCACGACCAATGTGGGTGATACCGTGCGTCTGGACAGTGAGCACCCGTTTCGAGTGGATCTTGATCCAGAGTCAGCAGAGCCTTCGCCTTATATCCTGGTGCGCGATCGCCTTGAAGCACTGGTGCACCGGAATATTTTCTATCAGCTTGTTGAAATGGCAGATATTCAGTCAGTGGAAGGTGGCGATTGGTATGGCATCTGGAGTGGTGGAACGTTTTACAAAATCGCGCCGGTTACATCGCCTTGATGCATTAATGAAAGACAAGAAAAAGGGGCGACTATTCGCCCCTTGTGTTTTTTACATGTTGGGATAATTGGGTCCGCCAGTCCCCTCTGGTGCAACCCAGGTGATATTCTGGGCAGGATCCTTAATATCACAGGTCTTACAGTGCACACAGTTCTGTGCATTGATAACGAAACGTTTTTCGCCAGACGCTTCATCTGTCATGACCTCATAAACCCCGGCAGGACAGTAACGTTGAGCCGGTTCATCGAATTTCGGCAGGTTGTCGCGTATTGGCAGATCGGCATCCTTCAAACGCAGATGGCAGGGCTGGTCTTCCTCGTGGTTGGTATTGGAGAGGAAAACGGAACTCAGTTTGTCAAAGCTCAGCTGGCCATCCGGCTTTGGATAGTTAAGTGGCTGGCACTCAGCTGCGGGCTTCAGTTGGGCAAAATCGGCAGACTTATCGTGCAGGGTGTAAGGCAGCTTGCCATTGAAGATATTAATATCAACCCATGACAAACCACCGCCCAACAGCGCGCCATGCTTGTGCACCAGCGGGCCAAAGTTACGTTGGGCATGAAGCTCTTCATAGACCCAGGAACTTTCGAAAGCCTGAGCAAAGGCTCCCAGCTCACTGCCGCCTTCATCACCTGATTTGAGGGTTTCGAAAACGGTTTCGGCAGCAATCATGCCGCTCTTCATGGCGGTATGAGAGCCTTTTATTTTGGCGTAATTCAGCGTGCCGGCATCACAGCCCACCAGCAGGCCGCCCGGGAAGGTCATCTTGGGCAGAGACTGCAGGCCACCTTTGGTAATCGCACGGGCGCCGTAGGAAACACGTTTTCCGCCTTCCAGGAATTGCTTCACAACCGGGCTGTGCTTGTAACGCTGGAATTCATCAAACGGGCTGAGGTGAGGGTTGCTGTAGTTCAGGTCGGTGATCAGACCCACTACGACCTGGTTATTTTCCAGGTGGTAGAGGAAACCGCCCCCCATGGAACCACTGTCACTCAGCGGCCAACCCGCCGTGTGAACCACAAGTCCTTGTTGGTGTTTGTCGGCAGGAATATCCCACAACTCTTTGATACCAATACCATAATGCTGAGGGTCCTTGCCTTCATCCAGCTTGAACTGGCTGATCAACTGCTTGCCTAAATGACCACGGCAGCCTTCAGCAAAGATCGTGTATTTGGCGCGAAGCTCCATGCCAGGCATGTAGCCTTCTTTTTGTTCACCAGTGGCGGAGACCCCCATGTCACCGGTGATAATGCCTTTGACCACACCGTCTTCAACAATGATTTCCTGTGCAGCAAAGCCCGGGAAGATTTCTGCACCAAGCCCCTCGGCCTGTTCACCCAGCCAGCGGCAGACATTACCCAGGCTGATAATGTAGTTGCCTTCATTATGCATGGTCTTATGGGTAAGGAAGGCAGGAATCTTTTTTGCGTTATCCTGATCTTTCAGGTAGTAGATTTCATCGCCTTTAACCGGCGTATTCAGTGGCGCGCCACGTTCTTTCCAGTCAGGAAACAGTTCATTCATAGCCCGGGGTTCAAAAACGGCGCCTGACAATATATGCGCACCCACTTCTGAACCTTTTTCAACCACACAGACCGTCAGTTCCTGCTCTGATTCCTGGGCCAGCTGCATCAGGCGGCAGGCTGCGGACAAACCGGACGGACCGGCCCCGATGATAACGACATCGAACTCCATGGATTCGCGTTCCATGACACTCTCCTGCTGCTACGGCTAGTCGGACACGGGGTTGGCATCCCCCTGGTCCGGCAAACACACGGCTTTTGGTAAAAATGCGTCTTCGTTGCCTCAAACGCTTGTTTGAATTTTTGTTCGCATTATACTTGGCTTCGCGCAAATGAACAGTGGTCTACCGCAATCAAGCTGCGGATAGCCACTACCACGGGTAAAGCCCGGGTGATGCCATTATTGTTGATAGTCAGGGTTACTGCCTGTCATTAAGGGTAGAGTGCAACGACTCACCGGCTTTCCTTGACCCGGTTACGGCCAACGGTCAAGATAACGTCGGCACGAGATACGGGATGCTCACATAACAAACCTTATATAACGACCAATGCATCGCCGCCTGGACGCCAACAGTCTGGACAGTTTCAGAGTTGTACAGCCTGCTGGATAAAAAACTGAACGGACAATGTACGAGGAGCTCATGAAGGTTCTTGTAGCGGTAAAAAGAGTCATAGACTACAACGTCAAGGTACGCGTCAAGGCGGACCACAGTGATGTGGATCTGACTAACGTGAAAATGGCCATCAACCCGTTCTGTGAAATCGCGGTTGAAGAAGCGGTTCGCCTGAAAGAGAAGGGCGTGGCTTCCGAGATTGTCGTTGTTTCCATGGGACCCAAAGAGTGTCAGGAGCAGATCCGCACAGCGCTGGCGCTGGGTGCTGATCGCGGCATTCAAGTGCAAACCGATGACAAACTGGACTCACTCTCTGTCGCCAAGCTGCTGAAAGCGATTGTCGATGAAGAAAATCCAGACCTGATCGTGCTTGGCAAGCAGTCCATTGATAGCGATAACAACCAGACCGGTCAGATGCTGGCTGCGCTGGCTGGCCTGCCACAGGGGACTTTCGCGTCTGAAGTGAAAGTTGAAGATGGCAAGGCTGTCGTCACCCGTGAAATCGACGGTGGTCTGCAGACTGTCGCGCTGAACCTGCCGGCGGTTGTCACCACCGACCTGCGTCTGAACGAACCCCGTTACGCGTCACTGCCCAACATCATGAAAGCCAAGCGCAAGCCGCTGGATGTCAAGACCCCGGCAGAACTGGGCGTTGAAGTGGCTTCCACCATCACCACACTGAAAGTTGAGCCGCCCGCAGAGCGTCAGGCTGGCATCAAGGTAGGCAGCGTGGAGGAGCTGGTCGAGAAACTGAAGAACGAGGCAAAGGTGATCTGATGAGTATTCTGGTCGTAGCTGAACACAATAACAGCGCCCTGAACGCTGCTACTAACAATGTAGTGACGGCTGCCAGGGCCATCGGTGATGATATCCATGTCCTGGTTGCTGGCAGCAACTGTGGGGCTGTCGCTGAAGGCGCTGCCCAGATCGAAGGGGTTACCAAGGTTCTGGTAGCTGATAACGCGGCTTACGAGCACCAACTGGCTGAAAACACCAGTCTGCTGATCGCTGAATTAGGCAAGAACTATTCTCATGTATTGGCTGCTGCTACTACCACCGGGAAGAACACCATGCCGCGTGTAGCTGCATTGCTGGATGTTGATCAAATTTCTGACATCGTGGCTGTCGAAAGTGCTGACACTTTCAAACGTCCGATTTATGCCGGTAATGCGATCGCAACCGTGCAGTCCAGTGCGCCGATCAAGGTGATCACTGTACGTGGTACCGGTTTCGATGCAGCAGCGACTGGTGGCAGTGCACCGATTGAGGCACTGGCTTCTGCACACGATGCTGGTAACTCTGCATTTGTGGGTGAAGAGCTGGCAAAGTCTGACCGTCCTGAGCTGACGGCTGCTGACATTGTAGTGTCCGGTGGACGTGGCATGGGTAACGGTGAGAACTTCGAGATTCTCTACAGCCTGGCCGACAAGCTGGGGGCCGCTGTCGGTGCCTCCCGTGCAGCGGTTGATGCTGGCTTCGTGCCCAACGATATGCAGGTTGGTCAGACCGGCAAGATTGTCGCACCTCAGCTGTATGTTGCCGTTGGTATCTCTGGTGCTATCCAGCACTTGGCTGGCATGAAGGACTCCAAGGTCATTGTTGCTATCAACAAAGATGAGGAGGCTCCCATCTTCCAGGTGGCGGACTACGGTCTGGTTGCAGACCTCTTTGAAGCGGTGCCGGAACTGGCCGGCAAGCTCTAAGGCAAACCAAAAGGCCCACGAAAGTGGGTCTTTTTTTATCCGGTTATCGGCTCTGGATTCGGCGATCCGGGCTGTTGCATAACAGCCTTTGTTTGTTAGTATGGTTTTACGCTGCAAAGGCTGGGATGCCGACTGCAATAATAACGACAAGAGCAGGAAGCGGGTGTCTACCGGGAGTACGCGAGTGGTTTCAATTCTTGTAGCAGATGACCATGATCTGGTTCGAACAGGGATTGTACGGATGCTGTCCGATGTTGAGGATTTTGATGTCATCGGTGAAGTGGCAACGGGTGAAGAGGCTATTACGTTTTGCCGCCAGAATACGCCAGATGTGATCTTGATGGATGTCCGTATGCCGGGTATTGGCGGGCTGGAAGCGACCCGCAAACTGCAGCATTGCAGTCCAACCTCAAAAATTATTGCTGTGACAGTCTACTCTGATGACCCTTATCCCAGTCGATTGCTTGAGGCCGGTGCCTCTGGCTATTTGACCAAGGGAGCGGCGCTGGATGAGATGGTCACCGCTATCCGTGCTGTAGTTTCCGGCAATCGTTATATCAGCCCTGAAATTGCCCAGCAAATGGCTCTGAAGCCGTTTAGTAAAAAGTCGGATAATCCCTTTGAGCAACTCTCTCAGCGTGAACTTCAAATCGCCACCATGATTGTTCAGTGCCAAAAGGTGCAGGACATTTCAGATAAACTCTGCCTCAGTCCTAAAACGGTCAACAGCTATCGCTACCGGATTTTTGACAAACTGGAGATCAACAGCGATGTGGAATTGACGCACCTGGCGATCCGGCATGCACTCGTTGATACCCAGACCATGGCGATCTAACCCGTTGGCGAGTGCAGTGTTACAGAGATCACGTTACCATTCGGTAGAATTTACCGGATGTGCCTGTTATGCCGACAGAAAGTAACGCCTTTGATTATCTGACCTACCTGAAAAATGCCCCGGAACAACCGGGCATTTACAAAATGCTAGATGGCAATGCGGCCATTCTTTATGTCGGTAAGGCGAAAAATCTAAAAAAACGGCTAGCCAGTTATTTCCGAAAGCAGGGGCTGGCCGTCAAGACACAGGCCATGGTTGCCAGAATTCAAGCCATTGAAACGGTGGTAACCAACACCGAATCAGAGGCGCTGATTCTCGAGCAGAACCTGATCAAAACCCTGAAGCCGCCTTATAACATCCTGCTCAGGGATGACAAATCCTATCCCTTTATCTATTTGTCCCATAAGGATCAATTCCCGCGACTCGCCTTGCATCGTGGCAGAAAGAACCAGAAGGGGCGCTTTTTTGGTCCTTATCCCAGCGCGGGTGCAGCCCGTGAAACGCTGGGTATCCTGCAGAAAATCTTCAAGGTCCGGCAGTGTGAAGACAGCTTTTTCAGAAATCGGACACGGCCTTGCCTGCAGTATCAGATCAACCGCTGCAAGGCGCCCTGTGTCGATCTTGTCGATGAAAAGGAATATGGCCGGGACGTACAGGATTCTGTGCGATTTCTGGAAGGCAAAAGCCAGGAAATCATCTTTGATCTGATTGGCAAAATGGATGCTGCGGCAGAATCGCTGGCGTTTGAGCAGGCAGCGATCTTCCGTGATCAGGTGAATTTCCTTCGTCAGACCCAGGAAGGGCAGGTGATCAGTGCCCAGCGAGGTGACGCGGATGTACTGGGTATCGCTTGGGAACCCGCTGGCTGCTGTGTCATTGTGATCTTTGTTCGGCAGGGACGCGTACTGGGCACCCGGCAGTTTCATCCTGACTTCAAGCTGGAGTCGACCCGCGAGTCCGCTTTACTCAGCTTTCTGGCCAATTTTTATATTCGAAATGCCGATTCCAGGGATTTCCCCAGCGAAATCGTGATCCCGTGTGCTGTAGAAGATCAGGAAGTACTGGAAACGACATTGCGGGAAGTGTCAGGGAAAAGCATATCAGTGCGGCATCAGGTGCGAGCGGACAGAAAGCGTTGGCTCGAACTGGCTGATAAAAATGCGGTCCAGGCCCTGGCATCGTGGCTTGCGGACAGGAAAAACATTTATCAGCGTTTCCTGATGCTACAACAGGCGCTGCAGTTACCTGCGGTGCCTGAACGCATCGAATGCTTTGATATCAGCCATACCATGGGGGAGGGAACGGTTGCCTCCTGCGTAGTGTTCGATCAGCAGGGCGCCGCCAAGTCCGATTACCGACGCTTTAATATTCGTGACATAACTCCCGGCGATGATTATGCCGCAATAGGGCAGGCGGTAGAGCGGCGCTATGCACGTCTACTGACGGGCGAGGGCAAAATGCCGGACTTGATTCTGATCGATGGCGGCGCAGGGCAGCTTGGGAAAGCGATGGAATCCCTGGAAAACCTGCAGCTGACAAGTATTACTGTTGTTGGTGTAGGCAAGGGGGAAACCCGCAAGCCCGGCATGGAAACTTTGCTGGATGGTGTGACAGGCAAAGAGTACGTGCTGGAGCCAACCAGTCCGGCGCTTCACCTGGTTCAGCAGGTCAGGGATGAGGCGCACCGATTTGCTATTACTGGTCACCGCCAGCGAAGGGAAGGTAAGCGAAGGAAGTCAACGCTGGAAGATATTCCCGGCGTGGGCGCTAAGCGGCGCTCTGCCTTGTTGAAATACTTTGGTGGATTGCAGGCGATACAGCAGGCGACTGTCGCAGAGTTAAACAAGGTCAACGGTATCAGCAAGGCGCTGGCGCAGGAGATCCATGATCATCTGCACCGCTAAAGAATATTGCTCTGCGTATGATTAGTTATCCAATCACTGACCGGTAACTGTTACACTGGCGCCCAAAATCGGGAGTGCCTCCCTACAGTGGATGATTTTCAGGCTCATTTCAGACGATGAATATACCGAATATTTTGACATTGATACGTTTGCTGCTGATTCCGGTCATCGTGGTGGTCATATATCTCCCGTTTAGCTGGACGCATCTGGCCAGTGCCGCCATTTTCATGGTCGCATCGATAACCGACTGGTTTGACGGTTATCTGGCACGAAGACTCAACCAGACAACGCCTTTCGGTGCGTTCCTTGACCCGGTTGCAGACAAGCTGATGGTCGCTGTGGCGCTGGCCACACTGATTGAGAAATTCGACAGTCCGCTGCTGACCATTCCGGCGCTGATCATCATCGGTCGGGAGATCATGATTTCCGCCTTGCGGGAGTGGATGGCAGAGATTGGCAAACGCACCAGTGTGGCCGTCAGCTTCATCGGTAAAATGAAGACGATGATGCAGATGGGTGCCATTACACTGCTGCTCTGGGCACCCGGTTTTGCGGACAGTCTGGTCGGTATGTCAGGCATTGTGTTGCTCTACGTGGCGGCAATTCTCACGCTATGGTCTATGGTTGTTTACCTGAAAGCGGCTTGGCCGGAATTGAAACCGTTTGGTTCTAAATAATTTGTTATTTATCAGATGGTTGACAGATTGTAATAAGTCCATACAATAGCCCTCGTCTTCTGCAGGGCAGCGCGGGAATAGCTCAGTTGGTAGAGCACAACCTTGCCAAGGTTGGGGTCGCGAGTTCGAGTCTCGTTTCCCGCTCCACGCTTTATGCAGAAAACCTTCAAGGCGGGTTGGTAGAGCGGTTATACAGTGGACTGCAACTCCATCTAGGCCGGTTCGACTCCGGTGCCCGCCTCCATTTTTCATCAAAGTCTTTGATGAAGCACGGTAAGACGATTTATGATGTGGTGTCCGGAAAGTGATTTCCGGTGAAGAATTTACGCCCGGATGGTGAAATTGGTAGACACAAGGGATTTAAAATCCCTCGACCGTTAGGTCGTGCCGGTTCGATTCCGGCTCCGGGCACCATATTGACAGTATCTGAAAGTTTTAAGGCGGGTTGGTAGAGCGGTTATACAGTGGACTGCAACTCCATCTAGGCCGGTTCAACTCCGGTGCCCGCCTCCAATAAAAAGGGAGCCAGATGGCTCCCTTTTTTTATTTGTCGTTAAAATATTTTCTTTTTAAGTAGATATTGAGGGAAATGGAATTTAAAGACTGACAGCTTATTGAACAGCCTTTCAGGACAGACCGATAAAAAGAACTTTCTCAACGTCCGTGTCGTTCAATGTTTCCCGCATAATTTAATCTGACTCATTCTTCATTTGACTGTTCGGTCTTTATACAGCTGTCTGTTTTTTGCTGGCATCTCCCTAGGTGCAATAAAATCTATTTTTCATGCCCCAGTGGGGAAATGTGGCAAAGATAACTGAAAGCATATCCAGAAAGGTGCTTTCAGTTGAGCAGAATCGTATGTTCAAGCCAGATTGTGACGATAAGCCTTATCTGGTTCTGGCCTGATAACCGGCATTAGCCAGACAGCCAGAGTCGATAACAGCATGCCAGTGGCAAGAATCCCGTATAACAGGCTGAATTCAGACGTCTTTCCATAAATAATCGCAATCAGCCAATAAGCAATGGGGGCTGTACTGAAGCTCACCATGTATTTCATGGCATAGATTCTCGAGCGCCACTGGTCGGATGAATATCGTCCAATCAGCCAGTCGTTGATCGGAATCTGCGCGTAAGTGCTGGATATTAGCCCGATAAAGACTGGAATCAGCATCCAGCCAGACGTGAAGGCCGCGAGCATTAAAAAAATCACCTGAGACGAGGTCACAAAAAGCAGCAGTGTCCTTGCCGAGATCCAGTCCAGCAGCTCTCCAATAACCAGTTGAATCACTGCAGCCAGAATGTAAATGATGGTAGACAGCATGCCAGTTTTACTGATGGATATGTCAAACGATGCATCAATGATTTTGGGTAATGCGGTCGTCAGGCTCTGGAACACCAAACCGCCAAAACAGGCGATAATCGCTATGACGGCGAACATTTTTATTAAATTGTTTTTGCTGGCGTAGCTTTCATTGTTCCGGTTCGTGCGCTGATGAAAAATCTGAATATCCTTGGATACCAAGGTGTAAGCAACCCCCGCCAGCACGCAGAGAATGCCCGGAATAAGAAATGCCGCCTGCCAGCCAATCGCCTGGGATAACAGTGCCGTCACGCCCGCCGCACAGGCCAGACCCAAATTTCCCGCCAGCGCATTGATAGCAATGGCCCGACCTGTTTTTTCAGCGGTACTGAAAACCAGTGCAGTGCCAACCGGATGGTAGATAGATGCAAGCAAACCAATAGCGGCAACACCTGTCGCGAGCTGTGCCGGTGCCTGGGAAAAGCGGTCAAAATGGCAGACAACCCCATGCCAAAGTAGTAAACATTCATCATGCCTCTCTGGCTCCAGCGGTCTCCAAGCCAGCCAGCAGGAATAGAGCCCAGACCATAGGCAAGCACGCCGAAACTGCCGTACGTCAGCAACTCGGCATAATCAATGTCCCAGCTCTTTTGAAGTGCTAATAATGAAATGACTTTTCATTTACCCATGGCATCAGATGCTAGGTTGAAGCACATCTGTAAAAGCATACTGGAGCATCCTGACGATAATCGCACCCTGGCTGAATGGGCTGCACATATCAACATCAGTAGTCGTTCGTTGAGCCGGTTGTTTCGTAAAGATATCGGGCTTTCTTTTGCTGAGTACCGGCAGCAGGCTCGGCTTTTTCTGGCATTAAAGCGTCTGGCAAAAGGATTACCGGTTACGACCGTGGCAATGGAAGTAGGATTTTCGAGCTTGAGCGCGTTTAATTATCTCTTCAAAAAGAATTTTGATCAGATGCCAGGGCATATCCTTGATGCTTCATAAACAAGGACACAGCTTAGAATAGGCAGATTTTGAAGCTTTCTGACGTAAAAACGCCGGCAGGAACCGGCGTTTTTTTATGCAAGATTCAAGGCTTATGCCTTAGAACTGCTCTTCTTCGGTAGACCCGGTCAGTGCTGTTACAGAAGACTGACCACCCTGGATAACGGTGGTCATGTCATCGAAGTAACCAGTACCGACTTCCTGCTGGTGAGCAACGAAAGTGTAACCCTTCTCGGCAGCGGCAAACTCAGGCTCCTGGACCATTTCAACGTAGTGCTTCATGCCTTCGCCCTGGGCATAGTTGTGTGCCAGTTCGAACATGTTGTACCACATGTTATGGATACCCGCGAGGGTGATGAACTGGTACTTGTAGCCCATGTCAGACAGTTCCTGCTGGAACTTGGCGATAGTGGCGTCGTCCAGGTTCTTCTTCCAGTTGAAGCTCGGTGAGCAGTTGTAGGCCAGCAGCTGATCCGGGTACTCGGCACGGATGGCTTCGGCGAACTTGCGGGCTTCATCCAGATCCGGGGTCGCAGTTTCACACCAGAGCAGGTCAGCATAAGGTGCGTAAGCCAGACCGCGGGCGATAGCCTGATCGATGCCAGCCTTAACACGGAAAAAGCCTTCAGGGGTACGCTCACCGGTCAGGAAGGGCGCGTCGTACTCGTCGCAGTCGGAGGTGATCAGGTCTGCAGCGTTGGCGTCGGTACGGGCCAGTACGATGGTTGGTACGTCAGCTACGTCGGCAGCCAGACGGGCTGCGATCAGCTTCTGAACCGCTTCCTGGGTCGGAACCAGTACCTTACCGCCCATATGACCACACTTCTTAACAGAAGCCAGCTGGTCTTCGAAGTGAACACCGGCGGCACCGGCTTCGATCATGTGCTTCATCAGCTCGTAGGCGTTCAGAACGCCACCGAAACCGGCTTCTGCGTCAGCAACGATAGGTGCGAACATGTTGGTGTAGTTGTCATCACCAGGATTAACGCCATTCTTCCATTGAATCTGGTCAGCACGACGGAAGCTATTGTTAATGCGCTTGATGACGGCAGGAACAGAATCCACCGGATACAGAGACTGATCAGGATACATGCTGCTGGCGGAGTTGTTGTCTGCTGCAACCTGCCAGCCAGACAGATAGATGGCCTCAATACCAGCTTTTACTTGCTGAACCGCCTGACCACCAGTCAGGGCACCAAGGCAGTTCACATAACCTTTCCTGGCCTGGCCACCGTAAACCAGATCCCAGAGCTTCTCAGCACCCTGGCGGGCAATGGTGTTCTCGATCTTGACGGAACCGCGCAGGCGCACAACATCTTCCGCAGTGTAGGTACGCTTGACGTTTTTCCAGCGGGGATTCTCGGCCCAGTCCTTCTCAATACGGGCGATTTCTTCCTGGCGGTTATAGGCAGTCATGCGTTACTCCTGTAGTGATTGATATTGGTGAACTACATGAACGTGACGAATTCTATGGAGTGTGAGAAAATTTCGGAAATTTATAGTTATTATTTTCGACATAAAAACCATGAATAACAGGCAGGGATGCTCTGACCAGAAGTCGCCATAAGTATGAATGTATCGAGAATTGACCTGAACTTACTCGTTTACCTTGACGCCTTGTTACGGGAGCGTAACGTCACCCGGGCGGCAGACCAACTGGGGATTACGCAGCCAGCCATGAGTAATGGCCTGCGGCGGTTACGGGATCTGTTTGAAGACCCGCTCCTTGTGAGAACCAGTGACGGTATGACCCCAACAGAGCGTGCTCGTCAGTTACAACCCATCGTTCGCAATGTGCTGGCGGAGATCGAGCAGGCCGTACAACCTCGAAAACCTTTCGAAAGCGCCACCAGCCGACGTGTTTTCCGGATTATGGCCAGTGATTATGCGGAATCAACACTGATTCCCCAGGTGTTGCGTCAGCTGCGTCTTGAGGCGCCGGATGTAACACTCGATGTGTTGACGCCCAGTGATGTCAGCTTTCAGGATGTTGAGCGGGGCAGGGTGGATATGGCCATCAACCGCTTTGACGATATGCCGCAGTCTTTCCACCAGGCAATTATCTGGGAAGATGACTTTTCATGCCTGATCAGCCGCAGCAACCCTATTCTTGATGAGTTCATTCTGGACAATTATCTTGCTGCCCGGCATGTTTGGGTCAGCAAAACCGGTATGGGAGTCGGTGTAGGGGTAAACCCGGAAGATGTTCAGAGGCTCGGCTGGGTTGACGAAGCATTAGACCGATTAGGCAAAAAACGGACAATCTCTGTGTTTACCCGTCACTACCAGGTTGCCATGCAATTGGTGCGCAACAATGACTTGATAGCAACGCTGCCTACACGCGCTGCTCGGCTTCAGACCGGCGGGGGAGACCTTGTTGTTTTGGCGCCGCCTTTTGAAATCCCCGCTTTTGAGTTAAAGATGGCCTGGAGCCCTTTGTTACAACAGGATTCAGGGCATCAATGGCTTAGAAGGATGATTATATCCATTGCTCAGAATCGATAACCAAAGATTTCTACTCCCTCAGGCGCTAGCCTTGCGCTGTTAGCACCTGAGGCTGACAAGAGGGATGACCAAAAAGTTAGTATCGATGACAGACTGTAGCTAGAACGCTTAATAAATGGCTTTCTTGAAGTAAGATTACCAAAAGCATAAATGGAGTAATCAAGCTTTAAGGATGATGCATACTATGAAGACAACCGGAAAGAGAGTACTAAGTTCTAGGGAACCTGCGAGCAAGTGACGTTAAAGAAACACAGTGAATGAAAAGTCATTAATTCACTATTATCCAGCCTGAAAATTACTCAGTTTCTTACCATTGAAGCCGGTTGTCCGGCTTTCGGATACATTAACCCTGTGCCCGGATCATTTGGTCCAGTCTAACCATGTTTGCCAGAGCGAATAACATCGCCAGTTTGCCATCATTTTTCCGAAGTCCCCGATAACGGGCTTTGATAAATCCAAACTGGCATTTGATGATTCTGAAGGGATGTTCCACCTTGGCTCGAATGCTGGCTTTCAGGTATTCCGTTTTCAAAATGACTTTATTGATTCGAGGGTGTTTCCTGAGTCTCTTTAACTTGCCTGGTTGTTCGGCTATATGCCACTGTACAGCGTCTGTATTGAGCGCTTTTCGCTTCTCGGCTCCTCTGTAGCCGGCATCGGCAAAGACAAACTGTTCATCACCGTGCAACAGGTTACTGGCTTGATTAAGGTCATGTTCATTGGCGGCTGTTGTCGCCAGACTATGAGTCAAACCTGTACGGGCATCGACACCAATATGCGCCTTCATTCCGAAATACCACTGGTTACCCTTTCTGGTCTGGTGCATTTGGGGATCTCGCTGCCCCGTCTGATTCTTTGTGGATGTCGGAGCTTCGATGATCGTGGCATCGACCAGAGAGCCTTCTTTCAAAACGATACCAGACTCTGTCAGCCATTGGTTTACGTCCGTGAAAATAGCCCGAGCCAGATTGTGAGCCTCCAACAGGTGTCGAAAGTTCATAATGGTTGTGCGATCAGGAATTGCTTTATCCAGAGACAATCCGGCAAATAATCGCATGGACGCAATTTCATAAAGGGCATCTTCCATGGCCGGATCACTGAGGCTGTACCATTGTTGAAGGCAGTGTATCCGGAGCATGGTGGATAACGGGTACGGTCTACGCCCATTACCGGGTTTGGGGTAATGAGGTTCAATAATTGTCTCAAGACGATGCCAGGGAATCAGTTTATCCATACGGGCAAGGAATATTTCTTTGCGGGTCTGGCGACGCTTTTGAGTGAATTCAGCGTCAGAAAAGCTGAGCTGTTGGTCCATGACTGATCTCCGGCAAAGGCTGAGTGGAGATTAGCTTATTATTGGGGACTTAATCGCAGGTTCCCTAGTTATTGCAACCAGTCAAAAAAAGAGCGGCGAGATCATTGTTCAACAAAAAAGGGAACGATGAGGCTGACAAAACGCTCGAAAGACGTTAGCACTACTGCAGCGTCAGTTTGTAAGACGGGTCTTAGGACACGTAGTAAATCTGACCTATTAGCCCATTATCCCGATATTAGCCATAATGGCAGCGCAGAAATAGCAAAAATAAAGGTTAAAGAAAGAAAAGTAAGGGAGAGTGCGCCAAAAGCAATAATAAAACCTTGGGAAGCTTATTCAAACAAAGAATTAAAAACGGCTATTGTCGATTTAAAATCCAGTGAAAAAGCCGTGTTAGCATGTCGGCCACATGAAACACTCAACTGGGATGATGCTGGCTGTAGCTTCTCGGAGGGTGTCATTCTTGACTTAATAAGCGCTGAAAAAGAAAAAGGCAGATTGCTATCTTCGAACCTAATGGCTTTTTTGGCTGCACCTAACATCGAGACAGACTCACAAGGCTGCCCTGAGGCCGTCTCGATTCATGAGAAAAAATATCAAGCATTTCTCGAGAGACGTGAATTATTTGGTCGTTTAAAAGCGATTATCACAAGTTCCAGGCAGAGTAATCATTATCTTTCCATGACATCCCCGGCTGATAGGGCAACGGAACGACTCAGGCGTGAAAAAGCACAGGTGCTGGACTCTATACCGGTTGAAGAATCTCAAATACGATATGCTCAACAAAATGCGAATGACAATATCAAGGAATTGCTGAGAACACTGCAGGTTCATGTTCTAAGAAATCAAACAAGAATCTTGGGAAGTGATTTTGAAAAGTCGGCTATTCGTTGCTCTATAGTTGAAAAACCTTGGGAAATGAGACTGTTGAATAGCGTAGGGCATCGTGACGAGAAACGCGTTGTTGACGTATTACAAAGAGAGGCCAGCAAATAGCTGGCCTCTCTTTTAGCTGATAGCAATATTAGAACTGCTCTTCCTCAGTAGAACCGGTCAGAGCCGTTACAGAAGACTGGCCACCCTGGATAACGGTGGTCATGTCATCGAAGTAGCCAGTACCCACTTCCTGCTGGTGAGCAACGAAGGTGTAACCCTTCTCGGCAGCGGCAAACTCAGGCTCCTGAACCATTTCAACATAGTGCTTCATGCCTTCGCCCTGGGCATAGTTGTGTGCCAGTTCGAACATGTTGTACCACATGTTATGGATACCCGCGAGGGTGATGAACTGGTACTTGTAGCCCATGTCAGACAGTTCCTGCTGGAACTTGGCGATAGTGGCGTCGTCCAGGTTCTTCTTCCAGTTGAAGCTCGGTGAGCAGTTGTAGGCCAGCAGCTGATCCGGGTACTCGGCACGGATGGCTTCGGCGAACTTGCGGGCTTCATCCAGATCCGGGGTCGCAGTTTCACACCAGAGCAGGTCAGCATAAGGTGCGTAAGCCAGACCGCGGGCGATAGCCTGATCGATGCCAGCCTTAACACGGAAAAAGCCTTCAGGGGTACGCTCACCGGTCAGGAAGGGCGCGTCGTACTCGTCGCAGTCGGAGGTGATCAGGTCTGCAGCGTTGGCGTCGGTACGGGCCAGTACGATGGTTGGTACGTCAGCTACGTCGGCAGCCAGACGGGCTGCGATCAGCTTCTGAACCGCTTCCTGGGTCGGAACCAGTACCTTACCGCCCATATGACCACACTTCTTAACAGAAGCCAGCTGGTCTTCGAAGTGAACACCGGCGGCACCGGCTTCGATCATGTGCTTCATCAGCTCGTAGGCGTTCAGAACGCCACCGAAACCGGCTTCTGCGTCAGCAACGATAGGTGCGAACATGTTGGTGTAGTTGTCATCACCAGGATTAACGCCATTCTTCCATTGAATCTGGTCAGCACGACGGAAGCTATTGTTAATGCGCTTGATGACGGCAGGAACAGAATCCACCGGATACAGAGACTGATCAGGATACATGCTGCTGGCGGAGTTGTTGTCTGCTGCAACCTGCCAGCCAGACAGATAGATGGCCTCAATACCAGCTTTTACTTGCTGAACCGCCTGACCACCAGTCAGGGCACCAAGGCAGTTCACATAACCTTTCCTGGCCTGGCCACCGTAAACCAGATCCCAGAGCTTCTCAGCACCCTGGCGGGCAATGGTGTTCTCGATCTTGACGGAACCGCGCAGGCGCACAACATCTTCCGCAGTGTAGGTACGCTTGACGTTTTTCCAGCGGGGATTCTCGGCCCAGTCCATTTCGATACGGGCGATTTCTTCTTGGCGATTATAGGTGGTCATGTTTCGCTCCTGACTTCTGGAATGAGCGTCTGGCGCGTGCAAACAGGTTGGTTGATACCCCTCAATATCGTGCCAACCATAAGGCACCAGCCGCATGCCGGAGGCATTGTAAGTGGAACTACGGATAGGGGGCAATTTTTATTTTTTATACCGAATATGCCCTTTATGAATTCTTACTGGCATGACATAAGCAATCGTTGCGGTCTTTCGGGTATGAAAGTCAGGTGTCGGATTTTATTCATCCGGAAAATAGCGGTCATAAAGACGATAAATTAGCGAAATCCTAGTGGCATCTTCTAGAATTTTCCGGCATTTTCACACTCCTATACCCTGAAACCTGCTGTTCGCCGGGGAGGCTTGGGGTTGGCAGGACAGGATTGTTCACCAGGGCTGAGAGGCATAATAACGATGACAGAACGCATACAAGCAGGTGGTCTTCAGGTTGCCAGGGTTTTACATGACCTGGTTGCCAACGAGATAGCACCAGGAACCGGAGTGGATCCCAGTCACTTCTGGACAGAACTGGAAGCCATTATCAGCGAGCTGGCTCCTGTCAATAAAGCCTTACTGGCTCGTCGTGATGAGCTGCAGGCACAGATTGATGCCTGGCATCAGCAGCGACGCGGTCAGGCCCATAACGCGGCCGAATACCGAGCATTCCTTGAGCAGATTGGTTATCTGCTGCCGGAAGCTGAAGATTTCACGATAACCACTGAGAATGTTGACCCGGAAATCGCAACACTGGCAGGTCCGCAGCTCGTTGTACCGGTTATGAACGCCCGGTACGCATTGAATGCAGCCAATGCCCGCTGGGGCAGCCTCTATGATGCACTTTACGGCACCGATGTGATTCCTGAACTGGAAGGTGCCGAGAAGGGGAAAGGGTATAACCCCGCACGTGGCGCCCTGGTGATCGCCTATGCCCGACGTTTTCTGGATGAAGCCGCACCACTTGCAAAAGGTTCTCACGCTGGCGCCTGTGGTTATGGCGTCAAGGAAGGCCAGTTGGTGGTAAAACTGAAAGACGGTTCCGAGACTGCGCTCCAGCGACCAGAACAGTTTGTCGGCTATCAAGGTGAGTTAAGTAATCCGACAGCAATTCTTATTCAAAACAATGGGATACATCTGGAAATTCAGATTGATCCTGAACACGTTATTGGTAAGGACGATCCCGCCAATGTGAAAGACGTTCTGCTGGAATCGGCCCTGACAACCATCATGGACTGCGAAGATTCTGTTGCAGCTGTTGATGCGGAAGATAAAGCCGTTGTTTACGGCAACTGGCTGGGATTGATGAAGGGAACGCTGGGTATTGAGTTCCAGAAAGGTGATCGCACTGTCACCCGGAGCCTCAACTCGGACCGTGAGTATCTGACAGCCGCCGGTGAATCGCTGACATTACCGGGCCGCAGCCTGATGTTTGTCCGAAATGTCGGTCACCTGATGACGAATGAGGCGGTGCTGGATAAGGATGGTAATGAAATCCCCGAAGGCATTCTTGATGGCATGATGACCTCTCTGATTGCCATCCACGACCTTAAGGGCAATAGCCCTCACAGCAATTCACGCACGGGTAGCGTTTACATCGTTAAGCCGAAGATGCACGGCCCTGAGGAAGTGGCATTTACGAATACACTCTTCGGGCGGATTGAAAAAGCTCTGAGCTTGCCGGTGAATACGCTAAAAGTCGGCATCATGGATGAAGAACGCCGTACCACGGTAAATCTCAAGGCCTGCATTGCCGCCGCCAAAGAGCGTGTCGTATTTATTAATACAGGATTCCTTGACCGGACAGGTGACGAAATCCATACCTCCATGGAAGCGGGACCTGTGGTCCTTAAAGGCCCCATGAAGAATGAGCCCTGGATTAAGGCTTATGAGGACTGGAATGTTGATACCGGACTTGCCACTGGCCTGAAAGGGCGTGCGCAGATCGGCAAGGGAATGTGGCCGATTCCTGATCAAATGGAACAGATGATGTCGGTCAAGATTGGCCATCCCAAGGCGGGAGCGAATACTGCATGGGTGCCGTCGCCGACAGCCGCGACCCTTCATGTCATCCATTATCATCAGGTCAATGTGGCAGAAGTGCAGGCCGAACTGGCTAATCGGCAGCGCGCGAGTCTGGATGACATCCTGACACTGCCATTGCTTGATGATCCTGCCGCATTGACAGCAGAAGATATTCAGCAGGAACTGGACAATAACGCCCAGGGTATTCTGGGTTATGTTGTCCGCTGGGTTGATCATGGCGTTGGCTGTTCCAAGGTACCGGATATCAATGATGTTGGCCTGATGGAGGATCGCGCCACACTGCGTATTTCCAGCCAGCACATCGCCAACTGGTTACGTCACGGTGTTTGCACGGAAGAGCAGGTGATGGAAACCATGCAGCGGATGGCTACAGTGGTTGACCGTCAGAATGCAGAAGATCCCGAGTATCGCAATATGGCGACAAACTTTGACGAGAGCATTGCTTTCCAGGCAGCCTGCGACCTGGTCTTCAAGGGAACGGAGCAGCCTAATGGCTACACCGAACCTGTTCTCCATGCTCGTCGTCGGGAAGCCAAGGCCAAGTTTGGCTCTTAAGAAGGTCGTTACGCAGCGCATGTAAAAAACGCACCATCCGGTGCGTTTTTTTATGACAAATTTTCACGGTTTTGTCTTGCTATTCTGAATAGTATGAAAGTGGTTAGGCAGAAACCGAATAACAACATTATTCATGTTTCGGGGTTAAGCGTTTATTCGTTTTTCCTTGCGGTATGCCTGTTGCTAGCGCCTTCTGCTCATGCTATTGAATTTTCCGCTATTCAATTATTCTCCGGATTTAATGAGCCGCTCCATGCCGAGATTGAAGTTTCGGGTCTTGTTGATCCTGACGCGCCGGTTGTCGTGGATGTCGCTCCTCCCCTGGATCACCAAAATTATGACGTTCCATTGCAATACTTTAATGCGGCAATCGATACTTCCTGGCACCAAGAGGCTGATGGCCGTCGAATTATTCGTTTAACCAGCTCGCTACCCGTTTCACTTGAAAACCTAGATTTCCTTTTGATGGTAATCCCAGCTGATGAAACGCTGTTAATGCGTATCCAAATCCCCATCAAGCAAAACAATAACGGTGAGCAGACTTCTCAGTCTCAATTACGGGTTCAAAATTCTAATAATAAAAATGCCAATAACCTGCCTTTAACCCAGTTTAATGACCCCTTGCCTAAGCGCAAAAAGAAAAAAGTCAGGAATAAACAGAAGACTGTTGCAGACAAGCGATTGAACCGACTCAAACGCACCTCGGAGCTTGCCAGAGCTAATAGGCAGGCGGACGCCAATGCCAGAGTTTTAGCCTTTAACTCTGTTGCTGATGAAATCTCATATAATCCGTATTTTTCGAAACAAGCAATTACCGCTGTTCTGCATGAGGATAGAGAGACAGACAAAGCAGAAGTGTCTATTAAGCCAGCGCTGGCCTTTGTTCCGACAACAGATAATAAAGCCGTCGATAAAATAGTAAAGAATAAGGATAAAAGCGAAAGTGTAAATCTCGATGTCAGGGAGAAGCTGATTGATACCATCAATCAGCTTTTCACTATGCAATCTTCCCAGTCAGATATCCCTGCCTCATTGCTAGACCGATTATTGCTGTCAACGGCATTTCCTAAGATGAATGCTCAAACGGTAATCAAGCAAAGCAATCCACAAATTGTCCTGTCTAACCAATCCCAGAAAACTAACGCTAAAGGGGGCGATATAAAGAGGATTGAGGTAGCGACGATAACGCCTTTCTTGAGCCGCTCTCTTGTACTGAGCCCTGTTGGATTTTCCCGTTTGTTTCAGGTGCTTGCCAGGCAGCAATTTTGGATGAAATCACTACAAAAAAGCGCCCTTCAAAGGGTTAAATACAGCAAGTTAGAATGTATTGTTTAAGCTTGATAAAACGTTCTTTTGTTTTGCCAAGAACAGGTAAGGTGGCAAGCATCATCCAGTGCTACTTGAAGTTATTCAGCACTAGTCAAAACACCACTTTCAACCAAGTCAGCCAGCAGTGATATCCAAGTTTCTTGCTCACTGTCAGGCAAATTTTCTAGGACGTAGCGATTATCACAAACAGCAATGACGGCTGCTTTGAGCGAAACGGGCAATGTATAGTCTTGACCGTTTGCAAACAAATACACGGCATCGTTATTCTCGGACAGGTACCAAGCAAGTCGTGCATCATCGGCGACCCACAGGTTGGCCGTTAAAGGTTCGGGGTCAGTTATGACATTCTCAGGATATTTGGGTTCAGTCATCAGCCGACCAAACCAACGCGCCACTTGTTCTGGATTATTAGCATATTTTCGCAATATCTCTTGAACACGGGTTATGGCCTCAGCGGAAATTTCTGCCGGATGGGATGGCACCTTGAGATCAGGGTCCGCGTAACGCAGGAAATCGGATAAATGCTCATTGAGCCAAAGCCCATAATCACTGACCGTTTCACCATGGGAAGGCGCGCGAAAACCGACGGACACAGTCACACAATCATTAGAGGTTGCCGTACCCCAGTGGGCCACACCGGGCGGAAGATACAGCATGTCGCCTGGCTCCATGTAGAAATCCTGGTCGGTTGTGAATTCTGCCAGGATTTTCAAATCCGGATGAGAGAGCAGGGGGCTGGTATCATCGCATAATTGGCCACTTTGCCAGTGGCGAGTACCAGATGCTTGGATCAGGAAAACATCATAATTATCAAAATGCGGACCGACTCCGCCACCCTCGGTAGCGTAGCTGATCATGATATCGTCAAGTCGCCAGTCCGAAATGAAACGAAATTCATTCAGCAACTCTCGAACCTCTGGTACCCAGTGATCTACGGCCTGGACGAGCAGCGTCCAGTTGTCAGGGGGGAGGTTCGTGAAATCCTGTTCATTAAACGGACCTCGCTTCAATACCCATTCCTGGTCACCCAATTGCCGTAGCAAGAGGCGTGATTCAACGGATTCCTCGCAGGCCAATCCCGCCAGCTCATCAGGAGAAATGGGAAGAACCCAGTCAGGTAGGGCCTGCCTGATCAGCAATGGTTGTTTTTGCCAGTACTGATTAAGGAACTCACTGGCGGAGAGATGACCAAGCACCGGGAAACGGGGAAGGTTCATGAGTAAACCTGTTACATAATGAAATATAAACGCCAGCATTTAGCCGGCGTTTAGACGCTCACTCAAACAGCTTTTGCCTGATCGGCGGCATTGCCGATATACGCTGACGGCGTCAGCGCCAGCAGTTGCGCCTTGGCATCGGCCGGAATTTCCAGCTGATTGATAAAGGTCCGCATACCTTCACGGGTAATGGCTTTACCTCGGGTAAAGGCCTTCAGCTTTTCATAAGGCTCGGCAATTCCATAGCGACGCATTACGGTCTGAACGGGTTCGGCAAGCACTTCCCAGGCATTATCCAGATCCTGCGCCAAGCGTTCCCGATTGACTTCCAGCTTGCTGATACCTTTCAGGGTTGCCTCATAAGCGATCAAACTATGACCGATTCCGACACCCAGATTGCGAAGCACGGTAGAATCAGTCAGGTCCCGCTGCCAGCGCGAAACGGGCAGTTTAGTCGCCAGATGGCTCATAATGGCATTAGCCAGCCCAAGGTTGCCTTCCGAATTTTCAAAATCGATCGGGTTCACCTTGTGCGGCATGGTGGAAGAGCCTACTTCACCGGCAATCGTCTTCTGACGGAAGTAGCCCAGCGAGATATAGCCCCAGATATCCCGGTCAAAATCAATCAGGATAGTGTTGAAGCGCGCCAGCGCATCAAACAGCTCGGCAATATAGTCATGGGGTTCAATCTGGATGGTGTAGGGGTTCCAGGTCAGACCCAGCGATGTAATAAATTCAGACGCCAGCGTCGGCCAGTCGATCTCAGGGTAGGTGGCATAATGGGCGTTGTAGTTACCAACGGCACCGTTGATTTTACCCAGCAGCTCAACCGCACGAATCTGCTTTAGCTGGCGTTCCAGGCGATAAACGACGTTAGCCATTTCCTTACCCAGCGTGGTTGGGGAGGCTGTTTGTCCATGGGTGCGAGAGAGCATGGGGACATCGTGGAAGTCGTGTGCCAGGGAACGGATCTCATCACACAGCTGTGTCAGTGGCTGAAGCATCGCGTCGCGACCGGCCTGGAGCATTAATCCGTGAGACAGGTTATTGATGTCTTCCGATGTACAGGCAAAATGCACGAACTCAAGCGCCTTGGTCAGTTCGGCATTCTGGGCCATCTTTTCTTTCAGGAAGTATTCGACCGCTTTAACGTCATGGTTGGTCGTACGTTCAAACGTCTTGACCTTCTGAGCATCAACTTCAGAGAAATCGTCAACAATGGCATTCAGAAGCTGATTGGATTCTGTGCTGAAGGGCGGTAGCTCAGCAATGGCAGGCTGCTGGCTGAGATGCTGGAGCCAGCGTACCTCAACCATGACCCGAAAGCGGATCAGGCCATATTCACTGAAAATCTCACGCAGCGGACTGGTCTTGCTGCCATAGCGGCCATCAACCGGCGAAATCGCTGTCAGTGCAGACAATTCCATCAAAACCCCCTTGGTTTGAAGCGGTTAACCGATCATTATCGGGCAACATCTGCCGGATAGGATCTGGGAACGGGCTGAAAAATTGCGCGGCATTCTACCTGAAAAATGCCGCGGTATCAGGTTTTGTTGCATCGGTGACCGATCAGGTCAGTGACCCTTGAGCAATTGGTCTATCGCGGCCAGCATTTTGTTGCGGCCAAAGACCAGGTGCCAGCGGCGTCCACCGACCTGACGCCACAGGATGGCGGAGCGCATTCCGGCTAGTAGGGCGGCCCTAATTTTGTCGGCACACGCCTGGTTCTGCAGGTGCCGGATATCACCCATGACCTGGATTCGGGTTTTGAATGTACTAATCGTATCGAGATAAATGCTCGCAAGACTGGCCAGCACATTCTCATGGGTGGGGGAGAAGTGGCGAGCCTGCTCCTTGGCGCGGTCAATACGTTCAGCGATGGTGTTCATCATCCCCGGATTGCCGCGTAACTTGCGCTCCAGATGAATCAGCGTTAGAGAATAGCGGATCGCATCGGCTTTCACTGCATCATGATTGCGCTGCAATACATCCCTGAGGGCTCTGAGGCCTGCTGTGACATTCCCGGCACTGCCACCATAGACATCCTTGACGCTATCGGGATTGGTGACAAAGATGCTGTTGATGCAGACAGCCAGCTCATGTTCAGGCGCCTGGGCCGTTTTGGCTATTTTTTCTACCAGAGTGGCGGCCTGAAACAGGCCGGCCAGCGCCAGGGTACGATCAAGATCTTGTTGATTCACAGCTCCATTGGCCCCCTAACATCAACCCGAAATCATGGTTTTATGGGCAAAGCGTTGCTCGATAATGCCACCGCCAAGACAGACGTCCTGATCATAGAAAACAATGGACTGGCCAGGGGTTACCGCACGCTGAGGTTCGTCGAAGAGGACATGATAGCCGCCATCCGGCTTTCGTTGAAGTGTACAGGGCTGGTCTGCCTGACGATAACGAACTTTGGCCCGAAGTTTGTCAGGCACCAGGGCAGGATCGTCATTAATCCAGTACACCGTGTCAACGGACAGAGCTTCTGAGAACAGGCCGGGATTGTCGTTGCCCTGACCGACGATCAGAATATTCCGGCTAAGGTCTTTTTCAATCACATACCAAGGCGCATCATCGGCATTCTTGAGTCCGCCAATACCCAGCCCTTGGCGTTGGCCGATGGTGTGGTACATCAGACCACTGTGGCGGCCGATAACTTTGCCGTCTTCGGATTCAATGTCGCCGGGCTGGGCAGGAATGTACTGCTTCAGGAAGTCGCGGAAACGTCGCTCGCCGATAAAGCAGATACCTGTACTGTCCTTCTTGTTGAAGGTCGCCAGCTGGTGCTGTTCGGCAATGGCCCGCACCTCGTGCTTTTCAAGCTCTCCAACCGGGAAGAGGCTGCGTGACAGTTCCTGCTCGCCGACCGCATGCAGGAAATAGCTCTGATCCTTGTTGTTATCCAGTCCTTTCAGCAGCAGGGTATGCCCGTCACGGTCAGCACGGCGCACATAATGACCGGTTGCTATGGCGTCAGCACCCAGCTCAAGCGCGTAATCGAGAAAAGCCCTGAACTTGATTTCCCGGTTACAGAGAATGTCAGGGTTGGGGGTGCGTCCGGCACGGTATTCTGACAGGAAATGCTCAAAGACATTATCCCAGTATTCAGCGGCGAAATTGGCCTTGTGAAGATGGATGCCAAGCCGGTCACAGACAGCCTGGGCATCTGCCAGATCCTGACGGGCCGTGCAGTATTCCGTGTCATCATCTTCTTCCCAGTTCTTCATGAACAGGCCTTCGACCTGGTAGCCCTGCTGCATGAGAAGGAGCGCTGAAACTGAGGAATCGACACCGCCGGACATACCAACGATCACACGGGTGTGCGCGTTATCGGTCATAAGAATGATAAACTAATTAGGGGTTAGACAGGGCGTCAATTGTAATGATGCAGCCCCGGACGTCCAGCGCCAAAGCTCATGCGGTCAGAATGTAGCTATAATTTAGGCGTATAACGAAGCTCGAGCGTGGTTTGTACGCATTTCTGTAACAAAACTACATTTATTCTTGGCCTGCTTTGGTATATCTTATTGCGCCAAACAGCCATGAGCGATAAATGTCGAGCGGGGCAGTAACCGATCCGAGCCATCGCCAGCAGTGAATGTAGCAAAACTACAAAAACAGGTAAGCTGCCGGTTATCGCCAGCGGCATAAAAAGGTCCAGATTACGGAGTAGATAATGGGATATCAGAAGATCAAAGTTCCGAAAGATGGTGACAAAATCACTGTAAATGCCGATCTCTCCCTCAACGTTCCCAATCATCCGGTTATCCCCTACATCGAAGGCGACGGCATCGGTATTGATGTATCGCCCGCTATGTTGAAGGTGGTCGATGCCGCTGTTGAAAAGGCCTATGGTTCAAGCCGCTCCATTGTCTGGATGGAAGTGTTCGCCGGCGAAAAAGCCGTGGAAGTGTATGGCGATGATGTCTGGCTGCCGGAAGAAACCCTTGAAGCCATGCGGGAGTACAGCGTCGGTATCAAGGGGCCACTGACTACGCCGGTGGGTGGCGGAATTCGTTCCTTGAACGTTGCATTGCGTCAGGAACTGGATTTGTATGCCTGTATCCGTCCTGTTCGCTGGTTCAAAGGGGTACCCAGCCCGGTGACTGCGCCAGAGAAAACCGACATGGTTATCTTCCGTGAGAACTCGGAAGACATTTATGCTGGTATCGAGTGGCAGGCTGACAGTTCGGAAGCGAAGAAAATTATCCGTTTCCTCAAAGAAGAAATGGGTGTTGAGAAAATCCGTTTTGACCAGGGTTGTGGTATTGGTATCAAGCCTGTTTCCAAAGAGGGCACGCAACGCCTGGTTCGCAAAGCCATCCAGTTTGCCATCGATAATGACAAGCCATCTGTGACTTTGGTTCACAAAGGCAACATCATGAAGTACACCGAAGGTGCGTTTAAGGAATGGGGCTACGAGCTGGCTCGTGAACGCTTTGGTGCAGAATTGCTTGATGGTGGCCCCTGGCACAAGCTGGTTAACCCGAAAACCGGCAATGAAATTATCATTAAAGATGTTATTGCTGATGCCTTCCTTCAGCAGATTCTGATGCGCCCTGATGAGTACAGTGTGATCGCCACTCTGAACCTGAATGGTGACTACATTTCAGATGCGCTGGCTGCAGAAGTCGGCGGGATTGGTATTGCGCCTGGTGCCAATATCGGCGGAAGTGTTGCAATTTTTGAAGCCACCCACGGTACAGCCCCTAAGTATGCTGGCCAGGATAAAGTAAATCCCGGTTCACTGATCCTTTCTGCAGAAATGATGGTTCGTCATCTGGGCTGGTTCGAAGCGGCTGATCTGATCCTGAAAGGGGTTGAGGGAGCCATTGAAGCCAAAACTGTGACTTATGACTTTGAGCGCTTGATGCCAGACGCAACATTGTTGAAGTGCTCTGAATTTGCGGACGCGATTATCAAAAATATGTGAGACCGCGTTCTATACAAAAAACCCGCCATTAAGGCGGGTTTTTTGTTGCAGTGCATTTTATTTTTCATTCATTGTTCAGTAACGGGAACGCCGGTCGCAATGGCTTCTTCAGCATTGCTGCTATCGGATTCATTGTCTAATTGATCTTGCGGTATGGTGATATTGACGGCATGAAGTCCTTTGGGACCTTGGATAATATCGTAGGTGACAACCTGGCCAGCTTTCAGGGTTTTATAACCATCCATATTGATGGAAGAGTAGTGAACGAAGAGGTCTTCCCCATTACTGCCTTCACCCAGGATAAACCCGTACCCTTTTGCATTGTTAAACCACTTTACTGTACCTGTCGGCATCCTTCAGTCCCTCTATTCACTGCTTGTTATTGCTTTTGAGTGGATGTTTTTGTGCGTTTTTAGTTGTATGAAACCGCGTCCATGGGTTAAAACAAGTGTTAGACATGCTATCAATGCTGTCAAGTATTCGTCAGCCAGCATGGTACTATAGCGTTTGAGAAAACACTTTATCTGGCATTATGTTGACAACGCATTTCATGAGTAGCATTGAACGAATTCTACTATCCTTAGAGGAAGAAAATCATCAGTATGATGATGAGGGTAGTGTTGCCGTAGCCCCGGTGAAGCCGAAGCTTGCACCCCCGCCGATGTACAAGGTCATACTGGTTAATGATGACTACACCCCGATGGACTTCGTGATCGAAGTTCTCGAAACCTTCTTCAACTTGCCCAGGGAAAAGGCGACACAAGTTATGCTGACAGTACATACTCAGGGACAGGCAGTCTGCGGCGTCTATACAAAAGATATTGCCGAGACCAAGGCCGAACAGGTCAATCGTTTTTCGCGGGAACACCAGCATCCTTTGCTTTGCAAAATCGAAAAAAACAGTTGAACTAGCGTTGGTCGGGTACGAATATGCTCAACAAAGATCTAGAACAGACACTGAACAGCGCATTCAAGGAAGCCAGAACCAAACGTCATGAGTTCATGACGGTGGAACATCTGCTCCTGGCGCTCATCGATAACAAGTCAGCGAATGATGTCCTGGAAGCGTGTGGCGCGAACCTGGATAAGCTTCGCAATGACCTTTCCCATTTTGTTGATTCAACCACGCCCTTGATCCCCGGCAATGACGAGGAGCGTGAAACGCAGCCCACCCTTGGTTTCCAGCGCGTTTTGCAGCGGGCCGTCTTTCATGTCCAGAGTTCGGGCAAGAAGGAAGTGACGGGTGCAAATGTACTGGTTGCGATTTTCAGTGAGCAGGAAAGTCAGGCCGTTTATTTCCTGAAACAGCAGGAAATCGTCCGTATTGATGTGGTGAACTATATTGCCCACGGCATTTCCAAGGTGCCAGGCCACCAGAGTCAGGAAATGGACGGGCATGAGCTGCAGGAAGATACATCAACCAGTGATGATGCAGCCGGCAGCAAACCACTTGAGGCTTACACAACCAATCTCAATGAGCTGGCCATGAAAGGCAAGATTGATCCTCTTGTCGGTCGGGACAGCGAGCTTGAGCGGGTTGGCCAGATTCTGAGTCGCCGTCGTAAAAACAACCCTCTGCTGGTCGGTGAGGCAGGCGTTGGTAAAACAGCCATTGCCGAGGGGTTAGCTAAAAAGATTGTTGATGGCGAAGTGCCGGATATTCTGGCAGATTCAACTGTCTACTCCCTTGATATGGGTGCTTTGCTGGCAGGCACCAAATACCGCGGCGATTTTGAAAAGCGTTTCAAGCATTTATTGTCTGAATTGAAGAAAACAGAAGACGCAGTTCTCTTCATCGATGAAATTCATACGATCATTGGTGCCGGTGCAGCATCGGGTGGTGTGATGGATGCTTCAAACCTGCTCAAGCCACTACTCACCAGTGGTGATTTACGCTGCATTGGCTCAACTACTTTCCAGGAATTTCGGGGCATTTTCGAAAAGGATAGAGCCTTGGCTCGTCGTTTCCAGAAAGTGGATGTCGAAGAGCCGGATGTAGATGACACTTACACCATTCTTTTGGGTCTCAAGAAAAAATTCGAAGAGCACCATAAGATCAAATACAAAAATGAAGCGCTCAGGGCTGCGGCCGAACTGGCAGATCGCTATATCAACGACAGACATATGCCTGACAAAGCCATTGATGTGATTGATGAAGCAGGTGCCTATCAACGTTTGCAGAAGGAAAACAAGCGTAAGAAGAGTATCGGTATTGACGAGATTGAATCCATTGTCGCCAAAATGGCACGGATTCCGCCGAAGTCAGTATCGTCTTCTGATAAGGAGTTGCTTGAAAAGCTGCCCAGAAACATGCGACTCACTATCTTTGGTCAGGATGAGTCCATTGATGCGCTGACAACCAATATCCGATTATCTCGTGCGGGTCTTAAAGCGCCTGAAAAACCTGTGGGTTGCTTCCTGTTTGCCGGTCCGACCGGCGTGGGTAAGACAGAAGTCTGCCGCCAGCTTGCCAAGTCGCTGGGTATTGAGCTGGTGAGATTTGATATGTCTGAGTACATGGAGTCTCACACCGTCTCCCGTCTGATTGGTGCACCTCCCGGTTATGTTGGGTTTGATCAAGGCGGTCTGTTGACCGAAGCGATTAACAAGACGCCACATTGTGTGTTGTTGCTGGATGAAATCGAAAAAGGTCATCCTGATGTCTTCAACCTGCTTTTGCAGGTCATGGATCATGGCACCTTGACAGATAACAATGGTCGCAAGGCGGATTTCCGTAATGTGATTCTTATCATGACGACCAATGCCGGTGCGGAAAGCATGAGCAGGAGTTCCATTGGTTTCACAACCCAGGATCACTCCATTGATGGCGGGGAAGCAATCAAGAAAACGTTTACGCCCGAGTTCAGAAACCGTCTCGATGCCGTGATTCAGTTCCAGCCATTGAGTCCGGAAGTCATCAGTCATGTCGTTGATAAGCAACTGACAGAGTTGCAATCACAGCTGGATGATAAGAAAGTCCAGCTTGATATCAATGATGACGTCCGCAAGTGGCTGGCCGAAAAAGGGTATGACCGCCTGATGGGTGCTCGACCAATGGCTCGTTTGATTCAGGATAAACTGAAGAAACCCATGGCAGAAGCCATTTTGTTTGGTGACCTGGTGAAGGGTGGAATAATGAAGATCAGCTTGAAGGATGATGAGCTGGTTTTCGAATCAGAGCCATCCTGAAGCGTTTCATTTTCTCAGGGAGGGAATCCCTCCCTGCGAAAAGACTCTATATCAACGCGCGCGGTACACAATACGACCCTTGGTAAGATCGTAAGGGGTCAGTTCTACACGAACCTTGTCACCGGTCAGAATACGGATGTAGTTCTTGCGCATTTTTCCGGAAATATGAGCAGTAATCACGTGGCCGTTTTCCAGCTCTACACGGAACATGGTGTTAGGAAGGGTATCGACAATGACCCCTTCCATTTCAAACGAGTCTTCTTTTGCCATTCGGCGTCTTCCTCAGTGAATGAAAATCAGATATCAGATCTTAAATTGGCGTGCATTCTGCCTTAAAACCCATCGCGAATCAAAGCCAACGGTGTCATGGTCGCTGCCAAACACCGTTAATATAACGCTCTTGTGGGGTATAGAATGACTTGTATGCCATTTTAGGGCAGTTTTGTATCCAGTAGCCCAGATACAGGTAGTCGAGTTGCAACACACGGCTTTCTTCAATCTGCCATAAAATGCAAAAAGTACCAAGGCTTCGGGCCGCTTGGTCAGGGTCGAAAAACGTATAAATAGCAGAAAGTCCATTTGGGAGATGATCAACTGCCGCTACAGCAATCAGACGGTCGTTTTTTCGGTATTCATAAAACTGAGTGAACCCATCATTCGAACAGAGAAAATCGATGAACTGTTTGGGTGAGGGAGGAAACATATCACCATCATCGTGCCGTTCCCGGATGTAACGGCGATAAAGACGATAGCGCTCGCGTGTAAACCCAGGCGCTGAGCGATGCACAGTCAAGTCCTGATTCTTGTTCCAGATGCGACGCTGTCCTTTACTTTTCTGAAACGCTGTTACCAGCACCCTGGTCGGTATACAGGCATGACACATTTCACAATAAGGCTGGTAATAATGGTCACCGCTACGCCTGAAACCATTATCAGCCAATAACCCGGAAAGATTCTGATCAACAGAAACTGCCGGATCAAGAAACAGTGTGGTTGCCTTCTGACCGGGCAGGTAGCTGCAATCATGGGCAGGTGTCGCATAAAAGCGTAAGGTTTGTTCTTGACTCATGATCGTTCTGGTTGCAGTGCATCAGTGGTCAGCCATTCAGCATCGGCTCTGACTAACGGTTTGATTCTTTCAATAAAGGAAATTCGTGGTATCAATTGTGCTCCAAGACTTGCCAAATGCGGAGTGTGAACCTGGCAATCAACGAGATCAAATCGTGCGCTTTGCATGAGCGCAATCAGAGCCAGTTTGGATGTGTTAGGGTCCCGGCTGAACATGGACTCTCCAAAAAACACCCGTCCCATGGCAACACCATAGAGCCCACCGACCAGTTCTCTTTCTAGCCAGACTTCAACGGAGCAGGCGTAACCGGCTTTATGCAGGTTTATGTAAGCTGACTGCATATCATCCGTAATCCATGTCCCTTCATGTGCATGACGAATCTCTGCGCAAGTCTTTATCACCTCGGGAAAGGCATTGTTTGCAGTAAGCTGATATCTCTGCTGACGCATCAGTTTTCGCATGCTCTTTGAAATATGAAGGGCTTCCGGCGTCAGAATCATTCGCGGGTCGGGTGACCACCAGAGAATCGGTTGACCTTCACTGAACCAGGGAAAAATACCATACTGATAAGCACGGATGAGAGTCTCTACACAAAGGTTGCCACCAGCGCACAACAAACCATCCGGCTCCGTTAATGCGTGTTCAACAGGAGGAAAATCAGGATTCAGGTTATCCAACCACGGGATCATGTACAGCGCACTCTGAGACTAGTTTCACTATACGATAACGCGTTTTACCAAGGCTGCGTCAAGTCTGTAAGGGTTCGGTCATTACCCATTATGTTTGATAAAAAGCGAAGTTATGATGATGACCTTTTCTCGCTGCGGCCATTCAGGGCCCGCAATTCAATGAGCCAGCCTTCAGGATTCCCTGGCTCTCCTGTTGCTTAAACAGTCACAAATTCTAGCCAGGAGGCATCCGAGCATGGAGTTGTTGACCTTCATCTTTGAAAATCTGAACCTGATCGCCGTGCGGACTGCAGAACATATCGCACTGGTCGGCGTAGCCGTTGGGCTGGCGATCATCACGGGTGTACCTATTGGTATTGCAATCACCCAAAACCAGCGTGCAGCCAATGTTGTCCTGTACCTGGCGTCCGTGATTATAACGATCCCGTCCATTGCACTCTTTGGTGTGATGATGCCAGTACTGTCCCTGTTTGGGCAGGGGATCGGTTATGTCCCTGCGGTCATTGCCGTGCTGTTGTACTCGCAACTGCCCATCATCCGCAATACCTATACCGCCATTAACAATGTCGATCCGGCACTCAGGGAGGCGGCAAAGGGTATTGGCATGACAACGTTTCAGCGCCTCGCCAGGGTGGAAATTCCACTGGCAACCCCTGTGATCATGGCGGGCGTGCGCACTGCAGTTGTCATGAATATCGGTGTGATGGCTATCGCAACCTATATCGGTGCCGGAGGGCTGGGTACGTTTATCAGCCGGGGCATCACCATGACAGACCCGCGCCAGTTGGTTACCGGCGCACTGGCTGTCAGTCTACTGGCCATTGTCGTGGATTACGGGTTATTGCGCCTTGAGCGCCGACTGACACCGCCAGGCCTGCTGAAAGCCGCCTGACGTCCTGACAGATTCTCACGCTTACAACGCTTCACTCTCCAGACAATATGATTAGAACAGACAAACTCACAAAAATCTTTGATACCAGCGAAGGCACCGTCACTGCGGCCGACCAGATCAACATGGAAGTACCGGAAGGGGAGATCTGTGTTCTGCTTGGGCCATCAGGCTGCGGCAAAACGACAACGCTTAAGATGATCAATCGCATTATTGATCCCACCTCAGGGAAAGTGTTCATTAATGGTGAAGACACTACCGATCTCGACACCGTCACGCTGCGTCGCCAGATTGGTTACGTAATTCAGCAGACCGGTCTGTTTCCGAACATGACCATTGAGGAAAATATCAGCGTCGTTCCCAGAATGCTGGGCTGGGCGCCGGATAAAATGGCCGAAAGGGCAGAGGAACTGCTCGACCTAGTGGGCCTGGATCCGCGGGTCTTCATGCAACGCTATCCTAATGAGCTCTCCGGTGGTCAGCAGCAGCGGGTCGGTGTGATCCGGGCTCTGGCAGCCAATCCGCCGGTCATGTTGATGGACGAACCTTTTGGCGCCATTGACCCGATCAATCGGGAAATCATTCAGGATGAGTTCCTGCGTATGCAGCAGGAACTGAAAAAAACCGTACTGTTTGTCAGTCACGACATTGATGAAGCCGTCAAAATGGCAGATCGCATTGCTATTTTCCGTGGTGGCAAGCTGGTCCAGTTTGATACGCCGGATCATATCCTGGCCCATCCCGCCAACAAGTTCGTGGCTGATTTTGTCGGTGATGACCGTACGCTCAAGCGCCTGCAATTGGTCAGGGTGAATGAAGTCATGGAAACGCGTCCAGCCTCGGTCAAACCGCAGGATTCCGTCCAGCATGCGATCCAGGTCATGGAAGATCGTGGACATGGCTGTGTGGTAGTGGTGAATGAACAGGAAGCCCCCGTTGGCATTGTGGAACGGAAGATGGTTGAAGGCCTGAAAGGCACCTGTGGTGAGCATCACGAAGGTCTTAAGGCGGTGATATCCATTGACGACAATCTCCGCAAAGTGGCTTCGCTGTTATACAAACATGATGCTACCTGGCTGCCCTGTGTCGATGAAACGGGACGATTCCGCGGAGAGATTACCCAACGGGGTATTACTCACCACTTGGGCATGACGTATCGGAACGGAGGTTAACGGATGAAACGGAGACCTGTGGAAAGAATAGGGCGTGTGGCACTGTTACTTGCCGTTTTTGCATTGGGAGCCGCCTGCCAGCGTACCGGATTGTTGGATGATATTTTGTATTACACAGAAGATATTCTCTACCTGAGCCAGCAACATCTCTTGCTAACGCTGATGTCAGGCGGCATGGCTATTCTTGTAGGAGTTCCCCTGGGTATCTGGCTAAGCCGTCCGGCAAACCGTGCCCGGTCACAAACCTGGATGCAGGTGTTAAATATTGGTGGCACGGTACCTACACTGGCCCTGCTTGCGTTGTCCATGAGTTTTCTTGGTATTGGAGCCAAGCCTGCCGTATTTGGCCTTTTTGTGGCGACGCTGTTACCCATCGTTCGCAATACCTGGTCAGGGCTGATGGATGTTCCCCCACACTTGATTGAGGCAGCGAAAGGGATCGGCATGTCACCCATGCAGGTGTTGTTACGTGTTGAAGTACCCAACGCCTTGTTTGTCATTTATGCCGGTATCCGCACGGCGCTCTCTATCAATATCGGCACAGTACCCCTGGCATTTTTGATTGGCGGTGGCGGACTGGGTGAATTGATTTTTACCGGTATTGATCTTTATGAACCCGGCATGATGCTGGCCGGTGCTATCCCGACGGCGCTTCTGGCCGTGCTGGTTGATATGTTTATGACGTCTGTCACCTATATCACGGTGCCAAGAGGCGTCAATCCACTGCGAGCCTGATGCGAATCAGGCCTTATCTCTAACAATCCCTATCCGGAAGGAGTTTTGATGCTCAGACAAGTTGTGTGCCTTATTGCTATTCTTTTTTCCCTGAACGTGTTTGCCAGTGGCGATGAGATCGTTGTTGGCGGAAAAGGCTACACCGAACAGCGGCTACTAGCAGAGATGACCACCCAATACCTGAAAGCGAACGGATTTGATGTCGACAAAAAAGTCGGGCTCGGTAGTGCTGTATTACGACAGGCCCTTGAGAACCAGCAGATTAGTCTGAACTGGGATTATGTCTCCACCGGACTGCGTAACTACCACAAGGTTAACGACAGGCTGGATGCAGAAACGGCCTACCAGACGTTAAGATCCTTGGATGTTAAAAATGGCATTGAATGGCTGACACCCTCCAAAGCAAACAACACCTACGCTATTGCGATGCGAGAAGAAGATGCAGAGCGTCTTAACATCCAGACCATCAGCGATCTGGTCAGTGCACTAAGCTCTGGTGAAAAGCTGGTCTTGGCAACGAATGTCGAGTTTTATGCCCGCAAGCAGGATGGTCTTCCAGCCTTGCAAAAAACTTATCAATTCAGGGTGCCGCGTTCAGCTATTCGCCGTATGGATAGTGGTCTGGTTTACAGTGCACTGCAAAAAGGGCAGGTTGACTTTGCCTCTGTTTTCGCAACCGATGGTCGCATCAAGGCATTTGGATTCCGCGTCCTGAAAGATGATCGAAATTTCTTTATGTCCTATGCGATCACACCCGTTGTACGCACTGAAGTGCTTGAGCAGAACCCGGGTCTAGAAACCTTGCTGAATACACTGGCCAATCAACTGAACGACACAGTAATGGTAGATTTGAATTCAAGAATTGATGTTGATCGACAAAGCGTAGAACAGGTGGTGACAGATTTTCTGACAGATCGTCAGTTAATCTGATCGCAGGTGATGCCCGAAGAAAGAAGGAATGCAAAAATATTCCTTCTTTCATATCAGCAAGTTAAAGAATATTTTTAAAGTGCTCCAGCGATTCCGGGTTAATCAGTGCATCGGTATTCTTAACGGTTTCTCCATGAATTGTCGCCTTGACTGCCAGTTCACTGAGTTTGCCGCTAACCGTTCGAGGCAAGTCTGCTACCTGAAGTATTTTGTAGGGCACATGACGTGGCGTTGTGTTGGTACGTATGGTCATTTTGATACGTTTTGACAACGGCTCATCCAGCGCCAGTCTATCTGCCAGACGGACAAACAGAATGACTTTTTCATCACCCTCTTCAAGGTGACCAACGGCGAGGCATTCCTGCACCTCTGCTATTTTTTCAACCTGTCGGTATATTTCAGCCGTCCCAATGCGTACGCCACCGGGATTTAGAACGGCATCAGAACGACCAAAAATAATAACCCCGTCTTCAGCCGTGAGCTCACCGTAGTCACCGTGTGCCCATAGGCCGGGATGTGCTTCAAAATAGGCTCTGTAGTATTTGCTACCCTCAGGATCATTCCAGAAACTGACGGGCATGGAAGGGAAACTCTTTCTGCAGACCAGCTCGCCTTTTTGCTCTCTCAGAACGTCACCCTGACTGCTGACGAACTGTACATCCATACCCAGGCCGCGACACTGAAGCTGTCCTCGATAAACCGGTCGGATAGGGCACCCCAGGGCGAAACAGGACACAATGTCTGTACCTCCGGATATAGAAGCCAGGTTAATGTCTGATGAAATTGCGGCGTACACAAAATCAAAGCTCTCATGAAGCAGGGGAGAGCCTGTTGAAAGGAGTCGTTTCAGCGCTGAAAGGTTATGCTGCTCAACCGGTCGGTATCCTGATTTTTCAAGTGCAGAGATATACCGTGCACTGGTCCCAAATACTGACACCTGCTCCTGCTCGATAATCCGCCAAAGAGCATCAGGACCCGGATGAAATGGAGAGCCATCATAGAGAACAACTGTTGCGCCAGTCATCAGGGTGCTGACTTGCCAGTTCCACATCATCCAGCCACAGGTGGTGAAGTAAAACAGGGTGTCGTTACTCCCTACATCCGTGTGCAGGCATAATTCCTTGGCATGCTGAAGCAGGGTGCCGCCATGGCCGTGCACAATACATTTGGGTACACCCGTCGTGCCGGATGAATACAGAATATAGAGAGGGTAGTTAAAATCTACCGGTACGAAATGGAGGCTGTCTTCCTCGTTATCAATAAAGGTATCGTAGGGCGTAAAGCCTGCCTTGCTGATTGCCTTAGCATTTCCATTAAGAAAAGGTACAACAACGACATCCTGCAAAGAGGGAATCGCTGATTTAAGTGCTTTGACACGTTCAAGCACATCAATGGTTTTCGTGTTATAGAAATAGCCGTCTGTAGCGATCAGTAATTTAGGACTGATTTGACCAAAACGATCCAGCACCCCATTAAGGCCAAAATCTGGCGAACAGGATGACCAGATAGCGCCAATACTGGTTGTCGCCAGCATCATAACAACGGTTTCAATGCCGTTCGGCAGCAGACCTGCGACCCTGTCCCCCTTTTCAATACCCGCATCACGCAGTGCCCTGGCAGCCCGGGCTGTCTGCAAATAGAGTTCTGCGTGGCTGATGGCGCGTCGCTCTCCGTCTTCACGGCAAAAGACCAACGCCGATTTTTCATCCCGACGATTCAACAGGTGTTCGGCATAGTTCAATGTTGCGCCTGAAAACCAGCGTGTTTGGGGCAATTCTTCAGCATCGGTAAAAATCTGCTGCGCTGGCTGATGAAAATGGATGTTTTGATATTCTGCAAGAAATGCCCAAAATTCAGGGCTGTGTGAAACACTCCAGTGATAAAGATCGTCATAGCTTTTGTGGGCTGTATCAAACCGTTCATTCACAGCGCTCATGAATCGCCACATTGCACAGGCGCGAATCTGTTCTTCAGAAGGCGACCAGATAGGGGTATTCGTTGTCATTATCATCTATTCCTGTGTCTGGTATGGCGGGGACATCAGGGTTTTGCAGGCTGAAGGGCCGCTGCCACCTTGGAATGATTAGGCTGCCCCAAATGGCTGCACACATAGTGATTGGCATTTAACAGGGCTGTCATGTCGACACCCGTCTCAATCCCCAGACCATTGAGCATATAAAGCACATCCTCTGTCGCCACATTGCCGGACGCACCACGGGCATAAGGACACCCGCCCAAACCGGCAATGGCGCTGTCTATAACGGTAACGCCTTCCTGTAAGACCGCATAGAGATTGGCCAGTGCCTGTCCATAGGTATCATGAAAATGTGCCGCCAGGGAAGAGAGTGGTACATGCTCTCTAACAGTTTTGATCAACTGCCGGGCGTTTTCCGGTGTGCCAACACCAATCGTATCGCCCAATGAAAGTTCGTAGCAGCCAAGGTCCATGAGGGATTTGCAGACACTGGCAACACGACTGGGCGCTATCTCGCCTTCATAGGGGCAACCCAGAGTACACGACACATAGCCACGAACCCGAAGATTGTGCTGCTTGGCCAGAGGCATCAACGTCGCGATACGTTCCAGGCTTTCTTCAACGGAGCAGTTGATGTTTTTATGGGTGAAAGCATCCGAGGCCGCCGTAAATACAGCAATATCCTTCACCCCGGAATCAATGGCGTCTTCAAGTCCTTTCACGTTTGGGACCAGGGCAAAATACCGTATTGCTTGACTGTCTGGCAGCCCCTTGAACACCTGGTCAGTGTCAGCCATCTGGGGAATACGTGCAGGGGACACGAAGCTGCCGGCTTCAATCTGTCTCAGGCCGGACTGGCTGAGTAGCTCGATAAAAGCAATGCGTTCAGCGGGCGTCAGGGTATGGGGCTGATTTTGCAGTCCATCCCTCGGACCCACTTCAACGATTGTGACTTTTTCGGGCAGATTCATGAAGCAGGATCCTCGGTCATGGCCAGCAGGGGAACGCCTTCTTCAACAAGGTCACCATGGTTATAGAATACATCAGCAATGGTTCCTGCGCGGGGAGCACGGATGGTGTGTTCCATTTTCATGGCTTCCATCACCAGCAACGGTGCATCTGCCTGAACCTGGTCCCCGGGCTTTACCTGGACCGATACAATGGTGCCATTCATGGGTGCATTGAAGCCGGAGCTGGTTTCTTCCTGAACATCGTAGTCCGGTGCGGACAATGTCAGCGTCAATGCGTTTGAAATGACCGTGAATGTGTTGTTCCCCAAGTCCGTGACAATAGAAAACAAGCCGTCTTTTTTGCCCGCCAGCACAACGCCTTCTGAGGTATAGCTGGAAATCTCAACAGAAAGGTCATTGCCATTGACTCGGCAATGATACTGATTTCCGGTGGGAAGGATTTCGACATCAAACATCTCACCTTGACCGACAAACCGATAGCGACTGACAGCGGGCTGATTCATCCGCCAGCCCTGATCCTGGGTCCAGGGATCCATGACAGCCTGATGCTCAATGCGGTGTAAGCACCAGAGTGCAGCCAAGGCAACCGACAGGTTGTGATTCTCCGGACTGTCTTCGAGCAACGATACCTTATGCTGCTCAATCAGGCCGGTACTGAAATTCACTGAGCAAAATTGCGGATTGTCCAAGACCCGGATCAGAAAATCCCGGTTGGTGGAAACGCCTGCAATGCGGGTGTGCTGAAGGGCAGTACACATGCCGGCAATGGCCTGGTCTCGATTTTCTCCCCAAACTGCTAATTTCGCCAACATAGGATCGTAATAGGGAGAAACCTGATCCCCTGCGCGAATGCCTGTTTCTACCCGTAACTGATCGGTTTCCTCCGGGAAGGCAAGAAAGCTGATGTCGCCGGTGGCAGGCATGAATCCCTGTTGCACCTGTTCCGCATAAAGACGGGTTTCAACCGCATGGCCGTTCACACGCACCTGTTTTTGTGACAGAGGCAATGGCTGGTCATCCGCAACACGTAACTGCCATTCCACCAGATCCTGCCCGGTAATCATTTCTGTGACCGGATGTTCAACCTGCAAGCGGGTATTCATTTCCATGAAATAAAATTTGCCATCGCTGTCGAACAGGAACTCAACCGTGCCGGCGCCGGTGTATCCGATCGCCTGCCCGGCAGCCACGGCTGCGGTGCCCATGGCAATCCGGGTTTCGTTGGTTAAACCGGGGGCGGGCGCTTCTTCAACGACTTTCTGATGGCGCCGTTGTACCGAACAGTCCCGATCAGCCAGGTAGATGCCTGAACCCTGGTTATCAAAGAATATTTGTACTTCCACATGACGAGGGGCGGGCAGGTACTTTTCCAGCAAGAGAGTATCGTCGGCAAAGGATTTCAGGGCTTCCCGCCGCGCACCGGTTAGCGCTTCAGCAAAGGCCTCTTCATTCTCAACCACGCGCATGCCTTTTCCACCGCCGCCGGCCGAGGCTTTGAGCATGACCGGAAAACCGATGGTTCGCGCGGCATCAAACAGGATGTCATCCTGTTGATCCTGGCCATGAAATCCTGGCAACAAGGGAACGCCGGCCTTTTCCATCAATCGTTTGGCTTCACTCTTGGAGCCCATGGCGTCGATAGCGCTTGGCGGCGGGCCAATCCATTTCAACCCGGCATCAATAACAGCCTGCGCGAACCCTGAGTTTTCCGATAAAAAACCATAACCGGGATGGATGGAGTCAGCGCCGGATTGTTTGGCCGCCGCCAAAATAGCGGGTATGTTCAGATAACTTTCTGTTGCCGGCGCCGGACCAACACAATAGGCTTCATCAGCACTGTCGACATGCAGGCAGTGTTCATCCGGCTCGGAATAAATCGCCACCGTACCTAATCCCAGCTGTTTGGCTGTTTTGAATATACGACAGGCAATTTCGCCGCGGTTGGCAACCAGGAGCTTGGAAATACTTTGAATGCCGTGGCTCATGGCTGCTCCTTGATCCAGGCTGGACGACGTTTTTCAAGAAACGCACTCAGGCCTTCCTGACCTTCATCAGACGTTCTTATCCGGGCAATGCGCTCGCTGGTGTCTGCAATCAAGACATCATTCAAAGGTTGACTGGATACCGCATGTATCAACGATTTACAGGCTGCCATCGCAGAAGGGCCATTGTTCAAAAGGCGCGTGATTACATCATCAGCCACAGCGGCAAGGTCCTCTTCAACGCCGTGAACCAGACCCATTTGACAGGCTTTTGTTGCGTCAATCATTTCGGTCGTCAACATATAGCGACGAGCTGAACGCTCACCAATGACCCGAATCACATAGGGGCTGATAACCGCTGGAATCAGCCCGATTTTGACTTCACTTAAACAGAAACTGGCATCAGGTGTACAAAACGCCATGTCACTGGCTGCGATGATCCCCAGTGCACCGCCATAGGCAGGGCCGTTCACCAGGCTAATGACAGGGCAGGGAAAGGTATCAATACGGCGCATCAGACCGGCAAGGGCATTGGCATCTGACAGGTTGTCTTCAAGGGACAGCGTCGCCGTGCGTTTCATCCAACCGAGGTCCGCACCGGCCGAGAAACTGGTGCCGTTGGCATCAATGACCAGTGCACGAGCCAGGCCGCCAGCAAGCCACTGATCAAGTTGGTGATTGATGGCGTCAATCATATGATCGTTGAAAGCGTTATGCTTTTCAGGACGATTCAATGTCAGGCGTGCAACACCACGCTTGTCCAGGATATGCAGAATGCTCTTTTCTGTCTCAATCATGACTTCCCCCTCACATCCGGAACAGGCCAAAACGGGTGGTTTCAACCGGGGCGTTCATTGACGCACTGATCGACAACCCCAGCACCTGCCTGGTATCCGCCGGATCAATAATGCCGTCATCCCAGAGGCGTGCACTGGCATAGTAGGGGCAGCCTTGGCGATCGTAATCAGCCATGACGGCATCCCGGTAAGCCAACTCATCCTGTTCTGCCCAATCCTGCCCCTGTTTTTCCAGGGACGCTCGACGAACCATCGACAGCACACCGGCCGCCTGTTCGCCACCCATGACCGATATCCGGGCATTAGGCCAGCTCCAGAGGAAGCGGGGATCATAGGCGCGGCCACACATGCCATAATTACCCGCACCGAAGCTGCCCCCAATCAAAACGGTGAATTTGGGAACCGCAGCACAGGCGACAGCTGTCACCAGTTTGGCGCCATGCTTGGCAATACCACCTGCTTCATACCGTGAGCCGACCATAAAACCCGTGATATTTTGCAGGAAGACTAAAGGAATGTTGCGCTGACAACAGAGCTCAATAAAGTGCGCCCCTTTTTGGGCTGACTCAGAAAAAAGAATTCCGTTATTGGCTAGAATACCGACCGTATGGCCCCATATCCGGGCAAAGCCACAGATCAGTGTTTTGCCAAACAGAGCTTTGAACTCATCAAATTCAGAGCCGTCCACGATACGTGCGATGACTTCCCGTACATCGTAAGGTGTCTTCAGGCTTTCCGGTACGACACCGTAAATTTCATCCTGCGCATAACGGGGAGGGATAATTTCGCTGTCCGTTACGGTCTGACGGGGAGGGCGATTCAGCCGGGAAACACACTGACGGGCCAAGTGAAGGGCATGATGGTCATCATTGGCATAATGATCAACGACGCCCGACGTTCGTGCATGGACGTCAGCACCACCAAGCTCTTCAGCACTGATGGTTTCACCGGTTGCCGCCTTCACTAGTGGCGGACCCGCCAGAAAGATCGTTCCCTGCTGTTTAACAATAATGCTTTCATCCGACATCGCCGGAACATAAGCGCCGCCAGCTGTGCAGGACCCCATGACAACGGCTATCTGGGCAATTCCTTTGGCAGACATGCGCGCCTGGTTGAAAAAAATACGACCAAAATGCTCGCGATCCGGAAAGACTTCATCCTGCCGGGGGAGGTTGGCGCCACCGGAATCCACCAGATAAATACAGGGCAGGTGATTCTGTTCGGCAATTGTCTGGGCTCTAAGGTGTTTCTTAACGGTTAACGGGTAATAACTGCCCCCTTTGACCGTCGCATCATTGGCGACAATCATGCACTCCTGGCCACACACACGGCCAATCCCAGCGACGGCACCGGCAGCCGGCACTGGTTCATCATAAACATCCAGTGCTGCAAACTGGCCTATTTCAAGAAAAGCAGAACCCGGATCCAGCAGGGCATTAATTCGCTCCCGAACCAACAATTTACCGCGTTGGGTATGGCGTAATCGTGCTTTTTCCCCACCACCTTGACAGATAGCACCGGCCTTTTCCCTGAGATCTGAAACCAAGTCGGCCATCGCCCGATAGTTGGACTGATAGGTTTCTGATCCCGTATTAACCTGACTTTTGATAACCCCCATGACCGACAGCCCTCAAGCACTTTCACGGAAGAGTTCACGACCAATCAGCATGCGCCGTATTTCAGAGGTACCCGCACCGATCTCATACAGTTTCGCATCGCGCAGGTAGCGTCCAACCGGGTATTCATTGATATACCCATTCCCGCCTAGAATCTGGATCGCTTCAAGCGCCATCTGGGTGGCTTTTTCCGCACAGTACAGAATGACGCCGGCGGCATCCTTGCGAGTCGCTTCCCCTCGGTCACAGGCCTGCGCCACTGCATAGAGATAGGCACGGCAAGCGCTGAGACCGGTATACATATCAGCCAGTTTCCCCTGGATAAGCTGAAATTCACCGATGGGCTGGTCAAACTGTTTGCGGTCATGGACATACGGGATAACAGCATCAAGACAAGCCTGCATGATCCCGACAGGACCACCACTCAGTACGACCCGCTCGTAATCGAGTCCGCTCATAAGCACCCGGACACCACCATTTTCTACGCCAAGAATGTTTTCGACTGGCACTTCACAGTCTTCAAAAACCAGTTCACAGGTGTTCGAACCGCGCATACCCAATTTGTCGAGTTTTTGAGCCTGGGAAAAGCCTTTGAAATTACGTTCAATAATAAAGGCGGTGATACCCTTGGCCTCCTTTTCCGGTGCAGTCTTGGCGTAGACAACATAGGTATTGGCATCCGGTCCATTGGTAATCCACATTTTGTTGCCATTGAGGATAAATCGATCGCCGCGTTTTTCGGCACGCAGCCGCATGCTAACCACATCAGAACCCGCACCGGGTTCACTCATGGCCAGTGCGCCAACGTGTTCACCGGAAATCAGATTGGGAAGGTATTTATTTTTTTGTTCTTCAGTACCATTTAGCTTGATCTGGTTCACACACAAATTGGAGTGAGCGCCATAACTCAAGCCGACAGATGCGGAAGCCCGGCTGACCTCCTCCATGGCAATGACATGGGCGAGATAGCCCATATTGCTGCCACCCCATTGCTCAGGCACTGTGATGCCGAGTAACCCCATATCACCGAACTTTCTCCAGAGATGGGCAGGGAAGAGATTGTCCCGATCTACATTGGCAGCAATAGGCTGGATCTCCCTGGCTGCAAACTGCTGCACCTGTTCGCGCAGCATCTCCGTCGTTTCATCAAGACCAAAGTTCAAACTGCTAACCGGGGTATACATGTCGCCTCCTGGTTGGGATTTTGACCGTGCTTGACGGTTATTTTTATTGTTCAGATGCTGTGGCTGTATCGACAGGTATTGTTAATGCTTGTCGACAACGCTGTTCCGCTTCATCCAGTTCGTGTTGCATGATCTGGATATCATGCAGTTGTTGCTCGAGTGCAGCGCGATGTTCTGCAATCTTGTTCAGCATGACGAGTAACTGCTTCTCATTGCCGGTATGTGGATCATAAAGTTCAAACAGCTCTTTAGACTCATCCAAACTGAAACCAAGTCGTTTACCTCTCAGAATGAGCTTAAGCCGAATCCTGTCACCATGAGAATAAACACGGTTATGACCCTGGCGATCAGGGGCGAGAAGACCATGCTCTTCATAGAAGCGTATCGCTCTGGTGGTGATATCAAATTCTTTTGCCAGTTCTGAAATGGTGTAGGTTTGGCTCATACCGAATCAAGAAATCGATGACTACATTGTTATATTGCCAGTTAACATAGCTTACCTTTACGTTAACGTAAAGTTGGTATTAATATGAATGACAGCAGACACGTCAGAAGCAGGTAGAATGGCTTCTGACGTGTAGAAACATTAAATAGTGAATTCTGCCCAGACCGGGGCGTGATCTGACGGTTTTTCCATGGCGCGAATATCGTAATCGATACCTGCGGCCGAGAGTGACTGTATCAATGGGCTTGTAGCCAGTATTCCGTCAATTCTCAGGCCTCGTTTAGGTTCACGCTCAAACCCTTTGGAGCGATAGTCGAACCAACTGAACTGGTCATCAATAGCGGGGTTACAAACACGGAAAGTATCTTTTACGCCCCATGCCAGCAAGGATTGAAACCATTCGCGCTCTTCAGGCAAAAAACTGCATTTTCCGGTTCTGAGCCATCGCTTGGCGTTGTCTGGGCCAATTCCAATATCTTTGTCTTCAGGCGAGATATTGAAGTCCCCCATAATAAGGATTGGATGACTGGGATCATAAGATTGTTTCAGTAATGTCTGCAGATCATGATAAAAACGGCGTTTATTGGGAAATTTGACCGGATGTTCGCGACTTTCACCCTGCGGAAAATAACCATTAATAATAGAGAGCTTACTGCCGTCGCCTGTTGTGATATCTGCAATAATCAATCGTTTTTGCGCATCGAATTCATCAGAAGGGAAGCCTTTCAGGACTGAAACAGGCGGCATTTTGGTCAGTATGGCAACACCGTAGTGTGTTTTCTGGCCATGAAAAACCGCATGATACCCAAGCGCCTCAATGTCAGCCACGGGAAACTCTTCATCAGTCACCTTGGTTTCCTGGATACCGATTACCTCTGGCTGATGTTTGTCGATAATCGCCTGAAGCTGGTGTTGTCGCGTTCTAATACTGTTGGCGTTAAATGAAACGACTTTCATCTCCCTTACCCTGAGTCGACCTGTGGAATAGGGCAACTATACTGGATCACCGGTTGCTATTCATTGTCTGTGGGTGGTCGTTGCAGTGATGACCATGCTATCTTGGAGTTGACGCCATCAGGACGGCGCCAGAAATAAGAAAAACAAGACTGGCTAAGCAGGAGCAGCTTTCAATGAGTGATTTTAATAGTGCAGAGGCAGAGGTCTCTGACGATACCCGTACGCTTTATCTGGATGGGAGTTTCAGCCGCCAGATCCGTTCATTACTGTATCACACATACCAGAATGACCCCGTTTATCAAACATTGTTTGAATCCGGGCGCACAGGCTATAACCAGCGCATCAGGGCCTGTACCCGGGAACTGGCATCCGGGTATTTTTCTGAAAATTTCCCGGTAGTGGGCGTTGTTAAAAATGACCGGCTGATCGCCACAGCCTTTGTTGCCAAATCTGCAGCAAACGCAGAATTTGCTGACCGGTTCTTTTGGCGCTGCAAAATGATTTTGACGGTGGGCTATACAGGAACCGAAAAATACCTAGGCTTCTTGAAAAGCATTCAGCAATTAATACCTGATTCACCTCACTATTATCTGCCACTGATCGGAGTGCATCCCGATTTTCAGCATCAAGGGCATGGAAGGCAGTTGCTGGATGCCGTTCATAATCTTTGCGACCTGGATCAGCAGTCTAAAGGGGTGGGACTTAACACATCCAACCCGGAGATGCTGCCGTTTTTTGAATCCATGGGTTATCAGAAAACTGGCGAATTCAGTGTCGGTGAAGGTATTTCGGAGACAGTCCTATTCAGGGATAAATAATCAATATTTAACATAATATAGATTATGCGCAATAATGGTAATTACATTCTGGATAAGAATTATTGGCGACCTTTAACATTGGGCGGTGGTTTCGTCTGCTATTGCAGCATCTTTTAACACTATGAAACATAAATGAATATATTTGCAGAATTTTATAGCGTTCAATTTGCAAAAAATGCAGATGTCTGCCTACTATTTATTCAAAAGATGTCTGTTGTGATGCCGCCTGTATAGTGAGGTAAGCATTGCAGCAACGCTTTTCTTTACCTGTCTAAACGACAAAGTGAATGTACTACACTGATGCGGTAACGGATAACCAAGAGGATAAAACGAACCATGACCCTTAATGGCCTGATCAAATTGACCTCCTTACTCCAGGAGCCACCTCTGACCATTATCCAGTGGCAGATACTCTTGGTTGTTGCAGAAAACCCAGGTGAAACCATCACTGACCTGGTAAATGACGGCAAATTAGACTGTGGAACCCCCAGCGATATTGCTGTAAGCGTTAAGCGTCTGGGTGAAGGTCGTCATGATCGTCCAGGGCTCGGTCTGCTTAAAAAGCAGCAGCATGAGGACGACGGCCGCTATTTCCGGCTTTCCCTTAGCCCCAAAGGCAAAAAGCTGGTTGAGAAGCTTAAGCAAAAACTGCGTACCATCAAGTAAACCGGCCGTGCAGTACCGGTTTACTTGATTGGCAGAATTATGCTTTCTGCTTCGCAACGTTTCGAGTAGGAGTCTTGGCTGCTTCCTTGAGACCGTCGGTATAAGCCTGCAGTTTTATGACTTCTTTTTCCAATTCAATGTTTGATTTTTGAAGCTGTTCGTAGGCATCCAGTTTTTTATTGATTATTTGAAGCGACCGCTCTAGCTCATGATTCTTTTCTGCACACTTATTTAGTTCAGAAGCATTTTCCTGCAGCTTTTTAACTGATGCGAGCAGATCTTCAGGTTTGCCCAGCATAAGGGAAATCGTCTCTGAGACAGTCGCCTTTTGCTTGAGCTCCCTGATTTGCTCATTAAGCTCTGCATTCTCTTCATGAGTTTTATCAAGCATTGTATCCAAACGGTTCACATCTTGCCGTGTTTCAGCCAGCTCGCGCTCAACCTTGACGATTTTTTCTTTTTCGCGTTCAAGTTGCTTATTAAGACGTTCTTTTTCACGGCGCTCACTATCAACGACGGACAGCCAGTGGTTAAGCAGCTTTTGGCCTGCTTCATCAAGACGCTTTTCCTGCTCCTGAAGCGCCCTTTCCTTGCTGTCTTCGCTCGTTTGGAGTTTGCTTTCTACTGTTTCGAGTTGTTTTTCAGAAAAGCTTAATTGAGACTCAAGCTCTTTGACGCGTGAAAGCTGCACACTATTAGCCTTCTCCAGTAGCTCTTTTTCCTGATTTAAGGTCAGGTTTCGTTGCTCAAAGGTTTTGCCCTGATCAGCTAAGGTTTGTATCTCTTGCTGTAGCTGACTGATGGTTTCAGTGAAAGCCTGATGTTGATCTTCCATACCCTCTTCCAACTCCAGCAACCGTGATGACTGCCTGAACTTATCGCGTGCAAGCTCTCGCTTTAGTGCCCGCGTCAGTTCTGACGACAATTCAACACCTTCACTATCGCCAAGCACTTCCAGCTCCTGCCATTCGCGATAGAGCGGCAACACTGTTTGCTTACCCATATTGACGGCAGCTGCCAGCTTCTGGGCTGTAATCTTTTCACCGGCTTCTTTCATTGCATCTAGCGCACTAAACACCTTGGTCCGACGCAATCCGCTTTTATCTTGAGTCATTTTCGCACCTATAATACCAGTATTGTAATACTGGTATTATAGGTATTATTTATATTCTCACAACATCATATTAGTACCGGTAATATTAATTACCGGCACTTAATTGGTTTTTATTTCAATGTTTAAAGCGACTGGGATAAGGGAGTAGAAGGAACGTGCTCTAGACGGTGATTTGTGCTGATTGCTGCCAGATGAGCGGAAAAGCACTGGTATGAGTTAGAGAAAAATTGCACTCCAGGTTATTCCCTGCAAATATCGACGAACGTAACGCACATACGTTTGAGACGTTACGCCCCGCCCTACACTGCGAGTAACGATAGTTGGAACTTGAAGAGATTTACCGGCGCGATTTGAATTTACTGGTTGCGTTGAAAGTACTGCTCGAAGAAAACAGCGTGAGCCATGCAGCAATAAGGCTGAACCTGAGCCAATCCGCCATGAGCCGAATCCTGGGGCGTTTACGGGAACTGCTTGACGACCCATTATTCACGCGTAACGGTCAAAAACTGATCCCAACAGAGCGCGCTCTTCAGTTACAGCAATCCCTGCATGATCCTCTGGAAGCCTTAAGGAAAGTTCTTTCACCCGAGAGCTTTAGGCCAGAACTATGCGAACAGCGATTCGTCATCGCCACAACCGACTATGCGATGCAGACCATTCTGCCTTTCGCTTTACCCCGGATATATCGTGAAGCGCCGGGTGTTTCGCTCAAATTTGTGCCATTACAGCACGACCAGCTACCAACCCAGTTAACAACGGGGGGATGTGACATGGCGCTATGTCGTCCAACTGGTCCGGTTGCACCGCTGCATCAGGAAATACTGGGACTCGTCAGTGTTTTCTGCCTGCTTTCGCAACAACACCCCCAGGCAAATACGACGTTGACATTGGAAGCGTATCTCTCATGCCCTCATGCAATGATTGCTGTCAGTGACGGTGTTAAATCGCTGATTGATGAGGCCTTGAGAGGCTACCCTGATCGTCGGATGGTGCTTCGTGCTTATCACCTGGAAGCAGCTCTGGCAATTATCAATACAATGCCACTGATTATCACTGCACCTGCGGATCTAGCTTATCTTGCTGCCGACAGGCATAAGCTGGTTATCAAACCCCTGCCATTCGATTTCAAGCCCTTTGACTATTCCATGATATGGCATCCACGCTGCGAACATTCCGCAGCACAAATCTGGTTGCGACACTTAGTGAAGGAAGAATGTGGACGCTTAATCACGAAGCGAATACACGAGATGGGATTTATCTAAAAACGAAGAGACAAAAAAAGGCCAGCAACGTTGGCCTTAAAATTATTTTATGAAAGATTTATAGCTTGATCACTACACGACCGGTAACTTTGCCCTGAGTAATTGCTTCCGCATAAGCAGGGACATCCGTAAGCTGAATTTCTTTACATGCCTGCTGATAGTAGCTTTCGGTCAGTAGTTCACTCAAACGGGCCCATGCCTCCTGACGCTTACTGGTTGGACACATCACTGAATCTATACCCAGCAATTTTACACCTCGCAAAATGAATGGCATCACGGTTGTCGGTAAGTCAAATCCTCCGGCAAGACCGCATGCACTGACTGCACCACCATACTGAACCTGAGCCAGTAATTTGGCGAGGACATGGCTACCTACAGTATCAACAGCCCCTGCCCACAATTGGTTTTCCAATGGGCGTGCAGGTTCTTCAAAAGTGGATCGATCAATAATGCGAGAAGCACCCAGTCGGGTTAAAAGGCTTCGGTTTTCTTCAGAGCGACCTGACATGGCAACAACCTGATAGCCTAACTTGGCAAGTAATGTTACAGCTACTGAGCCAACCCCTCCACTGGCACCAGTGACAAGGATGTCACCCTGGTCCGGTGTGACGCCTGCTTCAATTAGTGCATCCACACACAGCATCGCGGTTAAGCCGGCAGTACCGATCATCATGGCTTTTTTTGCATCAAGACCATCAGGCAGCGCAACCAACCAGTCGGCATTAACGCGTGCTTTTTCTGCCATGCCACCCCAATGATTTTCTCCAACGCCCCAGCCAGTCAGCACCACTGAGTCACCCTCTTTGTATCGGGCATCAGAGGATTCAGCAACACGACCAGCAAAATCAATCCCCGGCACCATTGGGAATTGACGAATAATTTTACCTTTACCCGTAACCGCCAGACCGTCCTTGTAGTTGAGAGAGGAGTAATCGACCTCAACCAGCACATTCCCTTCCGGCAATTGTGCTTCATCAATTTCCGCCACTGAAGCCAAGGTTGCCCGATCAACCTGGTTTAGAACTAAAGCCTTAAACATTACCGTCAATACCAATGCTGTTTCATATCAATGGCAAAATTTTATTGAGATAGGCGTCATGATTAAAATGAAAGTTAATCATAAAATATATGATTATTATGCATAAATAGACAGTCCACATATTGGCCTGCCTCATTGTGACAGTAAAAGTTTTGTCTTTTCCTAAACAGACCAGCAAATACAAAACTCAAAATAACCAACTGTATTTACTGGCTATTGAACCAATAAGCAGTGCTAAAAACATCTTCGCCGCAGGTCAAAACTACCTCTTATCCATACATGCCAATATTTATCAATGAATTTCTACCTGGCCAACACCGCCTTCTATATGAAGCCCTAAAACGGCCTGCAAGCAACTCGATATTGGTACTCTTTGACCTGATGCAATATCAACAGATAAAAAACTACTGCAAAAGCGTTTCCATTTCATGGAACACGAAATCTTTAAACATCATTCAGGTTGCGCTCAACCTCAGAATACCCTTAAGCAAAAACAATAAGGTCAGATAACATTGCATTATCTGACCCAATCTATTCTATAAAGGCATAGCTAAAGGCGATGGGGAAACAATGACGCCATTATTATCCGCATAAACATAATCACCCGGCTTAAATGCCACCCCTTTAAAGGTAACCGGTACATTAACTTCACCAATACCCTTTTTATCTGTTTTCATCGGATGCGAGCCCAGCGCCTGTACACCGAGAGGAAGCTGCGCAATTACATCAACATCGCGAATACAGCCATACATGATGATGCCTGCCCAGTCATTTTGGGCCGCCTTTTCTGCCAGCATATCGCCCAGACAGGCGCGACGCATTGAACCACCGGCATCAACCACCATGACCTTACCTTCACCGTTTTCCTCAACCAGCTCTTTCACACGGGAATTATCTTCAAAGCATTTAACCGTGATGATTTCGCCACCAAACGAAAGCACGCCGCCATAGTTGCGAAAGCCCGGTTCTACAACCTGGACCAGGTCAGGGTAAGCATCACACAGATTGGGTGTTACATATTGCATTGTTATTATCCTCAACGTCTGGTGGGGTGATTATTACATGCCGACCAAATTTCGCAATTCAATACCCGGTGTTAGACAAGATAAGAACCAAGCTTCTGAGGGATACCCTTGGAGAAGCTCTTACCGAGTAGAAATTCTTGCTTCTTTAGAACACCAAACAAAAAGGGGTGAAGCATTTTGCCTCACCCCTTTTTATCACACTGATTAGTTAGTGCGATTTGCCTTAATCGATCTTCTGATCAGCCAGGTAGAACCAGGTATCCAGCACGGAATCTGGATTCAGGGAAACTGTTTCAATCCCCTCTTCCATAAGCCATTTGGCCAGATCCGGATGATCAGAAGGACCCTGACCACAGATACCGATATATTTACCGGCCTTGCGGCACGCCTGAATCGCCATGGAAAGCATCGCCTTCACCGCTGCATTCCGCTCATCGAACAGGTGCGCGATGATACCGGAATCCCGATCCAGACCCAGGGTCAGCTGGGTCATATCGTTGGAACCGATAGAGAACCCATCGAAGTACTCGAGGAATTCACTGGCAAGAATCGCGTTGGAAGGCAGCTCGCACATCATGATGACACGCAGGCCATTCTCGCCACGACGCAGACCGTTTTCTTCCAGCAGGTCGATGACTTGCTTGGCTTCACCGACGGTACGAACAAACGGGATCATCAGCTCGACGTTAGTCAGACCCATTTCGTCACGCACCTTCTTCATGGCGCGGCATTCCAGCTCAAAGCAATCGCGGAAGCTGTCAGATACATAACGGGAAGCACCGCGGAAGCCCAGCATCGGGTTCTCTTCTTCCGGCTCGTACAGACGGCCACCGATCAGGTTCGCATACTCATTGGACTTGAAGTCAGACATCCGGACGATGACCTTCTTCGGATAGAATGCTGCAGCAATAGATGCCACACCTTCTACCAGCTTCTCAACGTAGAAATCCACTGGGCTGACGTAACCGGAGATCCGCTTGTCAACACTGCTGCGGATATCTGAAGGCAGGTTGTCATAGTTGAAGAGTGCTTTCGGGTGAACACCGATCATCCGGTTAATGATGAACTCAAGACGCGCCAGACCCACACCGGCATTCGGCAGTGCCGCAAAGTCAAAGGCACGGTCCGGGTTACCGACGTTCATCATAATCTTGAACGGCAGATCCGGCATGCTGTCGACACTGTTGGTACGAATATCGAAGTCCAGCTTGCCTTCGTAGATCAGACCAGTATCACCTTCCGCGCAGGAAACGGTGACATCCTGACCTTCCTGCAACTTTTCAGTAGCATCGCCACAGCCAACAACCGCAGGAATACCCAGTTCGCGCGCAATGATTGCCGCATGACAGGTTCTGCCGCCACGGTTGGTCACGATCGCGGAAGCCCGCTTCATGATCGGTTCCCAGTCCGGGTCGGTCATATCGGTGACCAGCACATCGCCGGGCTGAACCTTATCCATTTCGGCCAGGTTATGGATGACCTTGACCACACCGCTGCCGATCTTCTGTCCGATACTGCGGCCTTCCACCAGAACCGTACCCTTCTCTTTCAGCAGGTAACGCTCCATGGTGTTGCCTTCGCTCCGGCTCTTCACAGTTTCCGGACGGGCCTGAACGATGTACAGCTGACCGTCATCACCATCTTTTGCCCATTCAATATCCATGGGACGCTCGTAGTGCTTCTCGATGATCAGAGCCTGACGAGCCAGGGCATGTACTTCGTCATCGGTAATGGAGAACCGTTCGCGATCCGCCACATCTACATCAATGGTTTTTACCGAACGGCCCGCGCTGTGGTCGTCGGTATACATCATCTTGATTGCCTTGCTGCCCAGGTTGCGGCGCAGAATGGCGTGCCGAGCCGCTTCAAGAGTAGGCTTGTGAACGTAAAATTCGTCAGGGTTTACGGCACCCTGCACAACGGTTTCACCCAGACCATAAGATGAGGTAATGAATACCGCGTCACGGAAACCGGATTCGGTATCCAGGGTGAACATAACGCCAGAAGCTGCAGTCTCACTGCGCACCATGCGCTGGATACCGGCAGAAAGCGCCACTTCACGGTGATCAAAGCCCTGGTGCACCCGGTAGGCGATCGCACGGTCATTGAACAGTGAAGCGAAGACTTCTTTTACGGCGTGGATGACATTGTCATAACCGCGAATATTGAGGAAGGTTTCCTGCTGGCCTGCAAAAGAGGCATCCGGCAGGTCTTCTGCGGTAGCTGAGGAACGAACCGCAACAGAGAGGTTCTCATTACCACTCTGCAGGCTGGTGAATGCGGTGCGGATAGCGTCTTCCAGCGCAGGCTGGAACGGCTCATCCATTACCCACTGGCGGATATTGGCGCCCGCCTCGGCCAGTGCGCGGACATCGTCCACATCCAGGGTGTCGAGCAGCGAGTGAATGCGTTCATTCAGGCCGCTCTTTTCCAGAAACTCCCGGTACGCCTTTGCGGTGGTGGCAAACCCTCCGGGAACAGACACCCCGGCTCCGGCCAGGTTGCTGATCATCTCTCCCAGAGAGGCGTTCTTGCCGCCCACACGTTCAACGTCACCTGCTCCCAGGTGCTCAAAGGCAATTACATACTCTTCCAAGGTATCACCCCCTGATTTGGAACTTTATCCGGGTTCCCGGCAAAAAAGTCAGTGGCTCGAACAAGGTCGCACAAGTATAAACGCAAAATGCGAAGGTTCAGAGCCCTTTGTCAGCAACGTCAGATGGCCGTACTATACGACCAGCAGACACTGGTTGTGAATCCCGTCACCAAGGATTAGGGACTTTTACCTATCTGAAAGCGCGTCTTTTTAACATGAACAAACAGCCAGTGCCTATGATTTTTGTCAGTTTTTCTGGCAGTTGGGCACTTTTGAAGCCACTTCCGTGGTCTGGAACACAGGAATGAAACGCAAAGTCTATTTTATCTCGGACGGTACCGGCATTACCGCGGAATCTTTTGGCAAGAGCCTGCTGGCGCAGTTTGACCATATCGACTTCGACAGCCTCACCCTGCCCTACATTGATACCCCGGACAAAGCCCAGGCGGTTGTCGCCGACATTAATCGGCAGGCAGAAAACAGCGAACACAAGCCACTGCTGTTCAGCACCATCATTGATGAGCAGATCAGCGAAATCATGAAAGACGCCAACGCCTATACGACGGATATTTTTCAGGCGTTCATGCCCGGTCTGGAGCAGGAACTGCGCCAGCACGCCATGCACAAGATTGGCCAGAAGCGCGCCATCACCGCCAACACTCAATACAACCAGCGGATTGATGCCGTCCATTTTGCCCTGGACAACGACGACGGTGCGAAAACCCGCTATTACGATAAAGCGGACATCTTAATCATTGGTGTATCCCGATGCGGCAAGACCCCTACCTGCCTGTACATGGGCCTGCAGTTCGGCATTCGTGCCGCCAACTACCCAATCACTGAAGATGATCTGGATATGATGCGCCTGCCCGCCATACTCAAAGAGCACAAAAACAAACTGTTTGGCCTGACTATTGATGCCGAACATCTAGCAGCCATTCGAAACGAACGCCGCCCCAACAGCCGCTATTCCTCCAGTCGTCAGTGTGAAATGGAAGTGAACGAAGTGGAGTTGATGTTTCAGCGGGAAAATATCCCCTATATCAACACGACCCGTTACTCTGTTGAAGAGATTGCGACGCGCATTATTGCCCAGACTGGCATTGAACGTCGGTTGAAATAAATCAGAAACTTACACTGGTGAAAAAAACGCCCAGATTTCTACTGGGCGTTTTCTATTGAGATTGATATTGCGATTAAATCACAAACAGATCCATGAAAGCGTTAACCGGTGTTGCTTCCAGTTTCGCCTGATCCCTGCATAGGTCAAAGATTGCGTCACAGCGACTAGCCGGGAAGCGCGTCGCCAGGTTGGCCTTGAACTTGGCTTCCAGCAGCGGAATACCCTCTTCGCGACGGCGACGGTGGCCGATGGGATACTCAACCGCCACTTTCTCTGTGCTGGAACCATCCTTGAAGAACACCTGGATCGCGTTCGCAATAGAGCGCTTTTCGGGCTCATGGTACTCACGGGAATAACGTTCGTCTTCCAGGATAACCATCTTCTCACGCAGCTCATCAATTTCTGGATGCGCCGCATGGAAGTTGTCTTCATAGTGCTCAGCCACCAGGTTACCAAACAACAGCGGTACGGCAGTCATATACTGGAGACAGTGATCCCGGTCGGCGGCATTGGCAAGGGGGCCGACCTTGGAGATGATGCGGATCGCGGATTCATGGGTAGTGATCTCGACCCGCTCGATCTCATCAACACGTCCCTTCACCTGATCATGCAGACGAACAGCGGCTTCAGCGGCAGTCTGGGAATGGAACTCAGCCGGGAATGAAATCTTGAAGAGCACGTGCTCCATGACATAACTGCCATAAGGACGCTGGAATTTGAATTCCTGCCCTTTGAACAGCACATCATAGAAGCCCCACTTGGGCGCACTCAGTACACCGGGAATACCCATTTCGCCACGCATGGCGATATCGGCCAGACGTACTGCCCGAGAGGTTGCATCACCAGCCGCCCAGGACTTACGGGAACCGGCATTCGGCGCATGACGGTAGGTACGCAGAGACTGGCCATCCACCCAGGCATGGGAAAGGGCTGCCAGCAGCTGCTCACGGTTTGCACCCTTAAGTTTGGCGACAACGGCCGTTGAGGCCACCTTCACCAGCACCACGTGATCCAGACCGACCCGGTTATAACTGTTTTCCAGCGCCAGGCAGCCCTGAATCTCATGAGCCATGATCATGGCTTCCAGCACATCACGCATGGACAGCGGCGCCTGACCGCTGGCCACCCGATTCTGGGACAGGTAATCGGCCGCACCCAAGATGCCACCGAGGTTATCAGAAGGATGCCCCCACTCAGCTGCCAGCCAGGTATCGTTGTAATCCAGCCAGCGAATAATACAGCCAATATCCCAGGCGGCTTTTACCGGATCCAGACGGAATGACGTACCAGGAACACGTGAACCGTGAGGAACCACGGTGCCTTCAACGATGGGGCCAAGATGCTTGGTACACTCGGGAAAGCGTAGCGCCAACAGACCGCAACCCAGGGTATCCATCAGGCAGTTACGGGCGGTATCCAGCGCTTCGTCTGACTCAATCTTGTAGTTGAGGACATAATCGGCGATATCCTGGATTACCTGGTCGTAATCAGGACGTTCATTGACATCAACGTTTGCACTCATTGGTTTTCTCTGACTTCTGGTTGTATGACGTTATTAATACGTTTTATTACGTTATCAGCGTGCTTCTACACCGACCCACTCACGTGGCTCAGGCCCGACATACTCCGCCGAAGGCCGGATAATCCGGTTATTGGCGCGTTGCTCCATCACATGGGAAGCCCACCCGGTCAGGCGCGAACAGACAAAGATCGGGGTAAACAGCTTGGTCGGAATGCCCATGAAGTGATAGGCCGAAGCATGGAAGAAATCAGCGTTCGGGAACAGTTTCTTCTCATCCCACATGACCTGTTCGATCATATCCGATACCGGATACAGCACGGTATCGCCCACTTCTTCGGCGAGCACCCGGGACCACTCCTTGATGATGTCATTCCTGGGATCCGAGGTGCGGTAGATCGCATGCCCGAAGCCCATGATTTTGTCTTTGCGTATCAGCATGCCAAGAATGGCTTCCTTGGCTTCTTCCGGCGACTGGAAGCGTTCGATCATCTCCATGGCGGCTTCGTTGGCGCCACCATGCAGCGGTCCACGTAGTGAACCGATGGCCGCAGTGATACAGGAATGCATGTCCGACAGCGTGGACGCGCAGACACGGGCGGTAAAGGTCGATGCGTTGAACTCATGCTCCGCATAAAGAATCAGGGACGCATCCATACAGCGACGATGATTTTCCGCCGCCTTTTTACCGTGCAACAGGTGCAGGAAATGCCCGGCAATAGAGTCATCATCCGTTACTGTCTCAATACGGACGCCATCATGGCTGAACCGGTACCAGTAAAGAAGAATGGAGGGAAATGCGGCCAGCAGACGATCCGTAACATCCTGCTGCTGACTGAAATCGGTTTCAGTTTCGAGGTTGCCCAGCATGGAACAACCGGTCCGCATGACATCCATGGGATGCGCATCCGCAGGAATCAATTCCAGGCACTGCTTTAGCGGTTCAGGCAATCCACGTAAACCCTGCAGCTTCTTTTTGTAATTCGCGAGTTCTTCACTGTTTGGCAACTCACCGTGAAACAACAACCAGGCGATTTCCTCGAACGTGCCGTATTTCGCCAGCTCATGGATATCGTAACCTCGGTAAGTGAGACCGGTGCCGCTTTTGCCCACGGTACAGAGTGCAGTTTGTCCTGCCGTCTGGCCGCGGAGGCCGGCGCCGGTCAGTTTCTTCTCAGCCATACGTGCTCCCTCTGGTTCTTGTGTGTAAGAGACGTCGTTAAGAATTGTTGTTAACGCGTTGTCCTGCCAGTTTATTCTTCGTCCTTTTCTTCAAACAGACGGTCGATGGTCTGCTCATAGGCGTGATAATCAAGGAAATCATACAGATCCATCCGGGTTTGCATGGTGTCGACCACCTGGGTCTGATCACCATCTTTCAGCAGGTGCTGATAGACGTTCAGTGCCGCCTGGTTCATGGCGCGGAATGCACTTAATGGATAGAGCACCATGGCGATACCGACGCCCCCCAGCTCTTGGCAGTTGAACAGCGGTGTTTGTCCAAATTCCGTAATATTGGCCAGAACCGGCACCTTCACAGCCTCAACAAAACGACGGTAATCGTCCAGTGTCTGCATGGCTTCCGGAAAGATCATATCGGCCCCCGCATCGACACAGAGACAGGCGCGCTCGATGGCAGCATCCATACCTTCTACGGCCAGCGCATCGGTACGGGCCATGATGACAAAGCTTTCATCGGTACGGGCATCCACTGCCGCTTTAACCCGATCGACCATCTCTTCCTTACTGACAATGGCTTTGTTCGGGCGATGACCACAGCGCTTCTGGGCCACCTGGTCTTCGATATGAGCGGCTGCTGCACCTGCCCGGGTCATTTCCTTGATGGTTCGGGCAATATTAAACGCGCCGCCCCACCCCGTGTCGATGTCAACCAGCAGTGGCAGACTGCTGGCTGCCGTAATCCGACGCACATCTTCCAGCACATCATTCAGCGAGGTCATTCCCAGATCCGGCAAACCGTAGGATGCATTCGCCACCCCGCCACCTGACAGGTAAATCGCCTGATGCCCTGTTTTTTCGGCCATCATGGCGCAATAGGCATTGATGGTGCCCACCACCTGCAGTGGGTTGTTCGCTTCAACGGCCTTGCGAAACTTCTGGCCGGGTGTCAGTTCGGTCATACGCGGTATCCTGTTGTTCGTGCAGTCGCTGTCATCGCTATTGTTTTAGTACAGCCTGCCCCGCTGTCACGACGGCGCAGCCTCAAATCCTGATTTAATGCGTTCTTCCAGCCGGTTACGGGAGACACGGATATGCCGACGCATCAGTAATTCCGCCAATTCGCCGTCCCGATCGCCCAGGGCATCAATAATCTGCTGGTGTTCAGTAAAAGCTCTCAAGGGACGATTCTGTTGCGTACTGAATCGGTAGCGATACATCCGAATAAGGTGATAGAGCTCACCACATAGCAATTCGACCAGCTTGCGATTGCCTGAGGCGCTGATAATCCGGTAATGAAAGTCCAAATCCCCTTCCTGCTGGAAGTAGGCAACGCCATCCTTGAGTTCGGACTGTTCACGATGCTGATCCAGCAAACGACGCATGTCGTCAATCTGGGTTTGGGTCATATTGGCAGCCGCCAAGCGACAAGCCAGCCCTTCCATGACTTCACGAATATGATAGATATCAAGGAGTTCTTCGGTAGAGAGAGACACCACACGGGTGCCGCTGTGGGGTTCACGAATCACCAGCTTGCAGCCTTCAAGGCGACGGATGGCCTCTCGCAAAGGACCACGGCTGATACCATACTGTTCCGCCAGCCCGGATTCACTGAGCTTGCTGCCCCCCTGAATATCACCACGCACAATGGCACGCTGGATCTGCGTGAACACGCGGTCGGACAACGTGCGAGGTTCCGGCTGATTCATGAGTGTTTTATTATTCTTGACATTGTCGACAATTAATCGGTGACGCTGAGCTTATATAGGTATAAACCGAGCGTCAAGGATGCAATTGTCAACAATACTGACTTATTTCAGGAATGTGACCTCGAAGGAACCGGTTGAAGCGTGCTGCCGTATCACCATGCCTTCTTCAGCCACAACCGGCGCCATATCCAGTGGGCGGGCGAAAGGTTTGTTATCGAGGGTTTGCTGTTGCAGGGCTTCCTCCGTGGTCATGACAACTACATAACGTTCACCCAACCGCGGTTTTATCGAAACAATGCCTTCAATGTAGGCATAGCTGTGCCAGGTTTCGGGGTTTAAACGGTAGATTGCATCGGTGACTAGACGAGTTGGACGTCGAGCGGCATCCAGAAACAACAGACTGGGATACATGACATCCTGATTGGAAAAACTCCGTACACGAATGGCTGAACTGGGCTTGTCGGCCGGGATCACATAACCACTGTAATAACTTAGCCCTGTCGGAAAATCGAACAGCGGGGTAAAGCGATTAAATTCATCATATTTCGCCTGGTCGACACCAAGTTTTTCAAAATTTCGCACATCCATCTGGATGCAACAGCCGTCGCTAAAAGCCTTTGCCAGCTCGGCATCACGCGCCCGTTGCGGTTGACGTCGCTGTTCACGGTCTGCATCCAGAATCCCAGCCAATTCTGGACTCAGGGCAACATGCTGAGTTTTGGGTACAGGCAGCTCTTTCAGCAATAACTCATTGCCATCTGTAAAGTCATGGCTACGACTGCCAATCCCCGGCAGTTTGGGACTCTTGAAAGCCTGCGCCCGCTGCTCAGTGGTAATTGCAGTGTTCTGGATACGCCCTTCTGCATCGGTCCAAGTGTAATACGGCTGACCATTTTCACTGCGGACAAAGCCGCGCCCTTCCAAGACATCCGCATCCACATAACTGCTGGCGCGTTCCCCGGAACCGAGTATATATTGATCGCGGGGCTTGATATCAGACTGATCAGAATAAAAGCTACTCTGAACAGTGCCGTCCGCATCTACCCAGGTAAAATAACGACGTTTCTTTTCGGATGACGACGAAAAATTCTGGTAGGCAATGGAACTGGGATTATCGTAAGGATCGATATAACTGGACAGGCTAATACGATGGCGAACCTCGTTCTGCTGTTCCTTGAATTCTTCATCCAGAAACAGATTTCGAACCTTTCCGGTCTCATCGATATAAGTGAAATAGCGTTCCGCGCCATTAGCAGGTAATACCGCAAGCCCCGCCATCACACTCAAAACAAACACACTGCCAGAACAGCACCGGGTTATTTTTCTCATACTGCCGCCCTCCCGGACACCATCTTCCCTGCTTCGCGCCCGGCTTTCAAGCCAATCGGCACCGCTTGCTGTCAGAAACGAGTCCGGTAAGAAAGAGAAAAAATGTAGGCATTCACGCTGGTTTCAAGATCCATTCCAGCATAAGGGTTGTAAACCAGGTCGGTGATACCGTCACAGTTGACGTTACAGCTGGTACCTGCAGGAATTTCCTGCTTGGACCAGAAATACTGGAAACCGACATCAACAACGGATTCCTTGTCCCACTGGTAACCAAAGCCCAATCCGATGATATGGGCATCGCCCAGTGGCGCCATGATATCGGCTTTGTCCGCCGGGATTGAGGATGGCCGGTTTTCATAGCCCCAGCGAAGACTGAGTCGGCTGCTGACATCGTATTCAAAACCGATCGCCCAGCTCCATTTGCTCTCGTATCCCCTGGGCATGACGATTCTGTTCGGCTGGGCGTTAGCCGGTGCCAGAATAGTGGCAAACTGCATGGCCATCACCTGGCGGTCGAACTCAATAACGAAGTTTTCCCAGACATCGTAATCTGTCCACTTCAGATCGAAGTTCATGGTCAGCCTGGGCGTCAGATCAACACTCACCCCGCCGGAGATATGCTGCGGATAGGTGAGCTTCATGGAAGCAATCCCCTCTTCCTTTTGCTTAGCGCTGATCGGTCCAATCAGTGCGGCTCCGAAGATGGAAGGGTTGTAGGCACCAGCAAAACCTTTCATGAACTCAAAGAAATCATCGGAATATTCGAAGGAATAATTACCCTTGAGATTCATCTTCGCTTCGCTCTGGTAAACCAGTCCGAAGCGCAGCCAATCGTAAGGTTTCCAGCGCAGACCGAGGTTATAAGTCGGTGAAAGGGTTTCGGTCATTTCAAGGGACATATCCGCCATATTGGCAAATGGGTTTGCATCCCCCTGACAGATATCCAGAAAAATCGCGGTTAAAATATCGATACCCGGTGTATCACAGAACAATGTTTGAATGGCTGAGTTGGCATTCAACGCCAACAGATCATTCGGGCTACGGAATTTCTGCTCCATCGCCAACGCCTGGTGAGAGAAACCTACCGACAACCCGACATCCAATTGATCATTGATTTTGTAACCTATGGAAGGCGACAGATAGGTAATCCGCTGCAGCGCCACCTTTTGTCCCTGGAATGCCGCAGGATCATCGCCTTCATCCCGGCTGAAACCCAGCGCCATGGGCGCATAAAGATTATTGGCAAACGTGAACTTTGAGCCCGGTGGATTGAACGACACACCATTAAGGGGTGCGATCAACGCCGGTACGGAGGTCAATCCGACACCGGGAATATACATGGCGGGTGTTGCTGTCTGACTCTTGCTGTAGGAGACAGGATCATCATCCGCATCAAAACCAAAGAAGTCGTAATTGGCGCCAGGCTCGAATTCCGCGCGGATATCCATGTAGGCGGCAATGACCTTGGTTTCAAACTGCCGCCCTTTCAGGTCAACCAGACCTGCCGGGTTGTAATGCACATTATCCAGCCCGACAAAGTCCGCCGTGACCGCATTCGCCATGGCCATGGCTTTCGGGTTGCCGATGGTAAGGTTCTGGGCCATCTGGGCCTGAAGTGGCGACACTAAAAAGTACGTAAGTACCAGCATTGTCGCCCACCATCCGGGTTTTTCGTAGCCTGAAAAAGTCCTGATCATACTGCGCATTTCTTCTTGTTCTTGTTATTAGATCAGCTGTCAGCCAGCGTTCGCTTGTCTTGCCACCCGGGACAACCGGGGCATTCAACAGCCAGAACAACTACTCCGCTTTCAGACCCTCCAGGTCGAGCGGCAGCGAAAAGCCCAGCAGGATATCCGGGGAATCCTCGGTCAGGCCGAAACCGGCATTGATATTGACGATATAGGTGGGCGACATCCGTAGCCCCAGGGACATATTGATAATGCCCGAGGTGCTGGACGGTGAATCCACGCTCCGTCCATCCTTGAACGTGAACACACTCTCCCGGCTGTAGGACATCTGGTAGGACGCACTCATGGAGACGTCGTAGGAAAGTGAATAGGCAAAACCCATATTCATGGAATAACTGTCACCCGGGTTTACGGATGCCAGGGTCAGGGTATCTTGATTGGGGTTGAGGTTCCGGTTGGTCGGGTCACCCTGGTACTGATTCAAACCCGTTTCTTCGAAATTGATGTTGTAACCAACGGAACCAAATAGCACGACCGGATCCAGAACATGAGAAAGACTCGCCCCGAAACCGAGAGAGAAATAGCCGCTACCCGTAGAAAGATCTTTGTCAGGATTGATCTCGTAGGGACTCTCGCCGGTTTTCAGGTTAAAGGAACTGTTCAGCGTCAGAGACGGGCGACCCGGGCGAACCTCAAACGGCTGCCAGCGCAGGCTTAAACCGACATCACCCACCCCATACACCGTTTTTTCTTTGCTGATATAGCTGCCGGCCGCCACCGATTTATTCTCGGAATACTTGGCAACCAACGGAATCCGTACCGAGAAGGTCAGGTTATCCCAGATACCGTAATCAAAGCTGAACGTATTGGTGAAGGTATGGTCCGTCGTATTCCGGACAAAATTGGTGACCACCTCAGTGCCATTGGTGCCGGTGGCATTAGCGAAATCAATCCGGGCGTCACGGGTATTGGAATAATTGAATGAATAGGTCAGCCGGGTATCACCGGATTTCAGCAGCGAATAACTTTTTTCCGCCGCCTGGAAGACTTCCTCAAGCTGCTTGCTCTGGTCAGCGTCACCGTCCTGCTTGGCCAGGGCGCTGCGGGCGTCTGATGAGTTGGCGGCGGCAGCGTACCCGGTCCAGGCCAGGCCGCCAAGGGCAATCCCCATGGTTAACGCAGAAATGCGAAACTTCATCCTGATACGCTCTTGTTATTGTTATTTTTTTATTCTTTTATTGCCGGTGACGCTTCTGATGGCGTCATCCGGCTGTGATCCAATTCACGGCATTCTACCGGTTTTTATCAGCCGATGTTATTGCCTTTTATAGCTCATGCCGCCGACACTTGCGCCAACCTCGCCACTGCTGGTGGCATTTTCCAGCCGACGGATGGCCGCGGCATCTTTCAGGCGGTTTTCCATCGGGTTGTTGAACTGCGGAAATTCCTGGAAGGCCAGGTAGTTGATGGTGCGTTCATCGACAACCCGCATATCTTCGTTACGCAACTCCAGGTTCGGCAGCGGCGCGTGACCGTTCGGGAACACAATAAACAGGACGTTGCGGTCCCAGACTTCCTTAAAGCGCTCAATGGTAAAACTGATATTCCCGACCGCCGGGTCTGCCACATAGACATGGCCGTTATACACTTCTCGCACGACCACGAAATGTTTAAAGCCTGCGTATTCAATGGGGACGATCGCCGGGTGATCCAGTTCGGCCAGGTCATCCATGCTGGCACGGAATCCGCCGCTTTTATGGCCGATGGCGCGGGTGAAACGTTTCATATCCAGCAGAGAGAAACCGCGTCGGGCAACAATCTTGTCGGCTTCACCGAATTTCAGTAACCCTTCCATCACCTGACGTTCCGTCAGGTTCCGGCCCAGGTAGTAATCCAGCAGCGTGGTAAGTGCGGCGGAACCACAGCTGTAGTCGTATGTCTGCCGGATGATGTTCTTGTATTTCAGTTTGGCGAGCGGCTCAACGGCCGTTTGATCGGTCACCGGGATATTGGCGGCCTGCTGTTCAAAGTAGACCGTCCCCTCGTCCTTTGGCTTGACCTCAAACGCGGTATTGACGCCGAAAACGGCAAGCAGGCTGCCCAGCAGAATTTCAATCATGGAAGTCGGTCTTTTGTTGTTTTTATTATTTGTACTTTCGTGCAGTTTAAGTAAAAAAGGCCGGCCGGTAAACCGGTCGGCCTTTTTCGATCATGTCATACGTTCTTAGTGCGCATAGACAGTGATGCTATTAGTCGTCATATTAAGACCACTAATCGCCAGACCACCAAGATTGCCATCGCCGACATTGATTGCGCCAATTGAGATATTGGCGTTTGTCATAGGCGCATCAATAACCAATTGATCGGTACTGCCACCATCCAAAACATCAATTGCGACAGTGCTTTGATCTGCAGTGAACGAAACATTTGACAAGGTTAAGGAACCGACACCGTCGCCAGTCCTACTGCCGCCATTGCCATAGTAGTTATCAGCTGCAGGATATTGAGCCGTCAAACGTGCACCAGCTGAATTTGCGTCTAAAGTCGCCTCAGCTGCATTTGCATAATTTCCGCTCAAATTTCCAGCCGCTGTATCGCGTGCAGCAACGGCATTTGTATATGCTGCGGTATGAGTGTTTGAGTCGGACTCAACAACGCTATTATTGGCAATTTCATCATCAATGATTGCTTGCTGAGTACCAATTGCTTGATAGTTACCAAGATCAGACTGAGCGGTTGCAAATGCCGCTTGCGCCGCTGCTGCATCAGCATAATCATTTAAACCTTGAGCAGTAAGTGCTGCGCCTATTGCATCAGCAGACTTGGCTGCGGTCGCACTGTCCAGAACGCCTGAAACATAAGTCACTTCGTCAAGTGATACGTTCATGGTTTGAGTAACGCGAATACCACTACCCGTATCAGGCGCATAAACGTACATTTCAGTACCTGCCATAGTGAGACCATCCAGCTCAACCGCACCGATTGTCTGGTTAAACTGGTCATAGCTATCATCGGTAGCACTACCGAGCTGAATACCACCGATGCTTATAGTGCCGTCGTTAATACCGGGCATATTGATCTTAACAGCGTCATTGGTACCAAAATTATTCTCAGCACCATCAACAATGGTGATTTCAGTACCTGTCATATCCAGCGTGGAAATGCTGATGTCGTTAAGTGCAATAGTACCGCCATCTAAAGCACCATTTGTGACTGTACCATCTGATGCAATATCAACATCTCTAAAGCTCACGCGACCAATGGACTGGTTAACGATTGCATCAACACCAATGCCTTTTTTACCATCAAGGGCATAGACATACATGTCTGTACCACTCATAGCGACATCTTCAAGATTCAGCTGACCCAAGCTGGCCGCGCTGGCATCACCGGTACGGATCGCATTGACTTCAACATCCATTTCCATGGAACTGATACCAACTTTGATGATATCACCAGCTGCCTTGGTTGCAGCACCTGGACCTGATGCCAAGTCAGACTTCTCAAGCATATCAATTTCGATGGTCTGATTCAGAGCACCACCATCATTATCAAGAGTGATACCTTCAAGGCGAATAGAGCCTTCATCGGTATAGGTTACAGCACCGACTTCAGCCTGCATTTCCATTTCAATGGTGATACCAGACTGCCCCGTCATTTCTGACATGACTTCGTCTTCCAGCGCTTTCAGTTCAGCCTGGGCTGTGGCAGCCATGACTGAGGAGATGGCAATTGCCAGAGGCAGTTTCTTAAGGCCTTTCATTATTATTAGTCTCCAGTTGCATGTTCAGGCGTTAGCCTTCCCTGTACTGCAATGCAGTGTACATTGCACGTCGATCCGGGAGCGACCCGGACCGCCTTCCACGTCCATTCCGCGAATGCTTAACAACGATCGGACGCACGAAGCCGGTTGGATTCCGAAGGAATCCGCGGTTACCAGAGCGTCCAGAGGAACACGACCGCCAGGCTGACCGCGAGGCAGGCATTGCCGGCGCAGACCAGGGCTTCGGTGTTCCGGGAATCGACGGAGTGTCGGTCTGAGGATGGGTCTCTGAACATTGTGAGGTTTCCGCTTTATTGTTCTTATTATGCTTGCTTTATTGTTCTGTCTGTTTTGCCGGAGATTTTTCAAACATGCCAGACAACAGTTTTATTATTGTGCGCTGTAACTCAACCTGTTCAAGGTATGCGAGATTTTATAACTGCTTTGGGACACAAGTGCAAGCTTTGTAAGCAATGTGTCAACGAGAACACAATTTCTGACTTCTTAGTCAATTAATACAGCGTTTAGACCTGCAAACTGAATAGTATCGTTTGTTTATGGAATACCTAGCGTTAAGTCAGTGAGACTTGAGGTTTAGCTTTTCGAGACACCATCGTATTTATTCGCCGTGCCCTGATGCAACCAACGAGAAAAACAAATCCAGTCTGGGCCGGCAGATTAACACAATGACAACTATCTTCCATCTCCGGCATTCATAGTACATACGGATTCGGTGTTATATGCGCTCTTCCCTGATCACCCTAATTATCCTGTTTATCATCTTAACTCTGCAGGTCAGCGCTTCACCCATCTATGTACATGAGCCACAGACCGCACTTGGCAAACACCTCCTATCGCTGACACGTGATGCTCTTAGTGGTTGTACTACTCCCTGTCCACTTATCTACCTGGATAGTGACAACCCTATTACGCCGGAGCAGCTTGATTGGATCCGCGAGCAATTATTGGCCGGATATATCGTGGTGATTGATGGGACGCGAGGCGAAGGCGAAACACATGCCATCAGCGCATCATTGGGCGGCGTGGGTTTGAATGGGCATGTCATCATGATCTACAAACCGGGTGACGCACCCGGTCAATACAAGCAATTACTGTTTGCTAAAACAGCAGATCAGAACACCAGTGCCGACGAAAGAGTGAAGCAACTGGCCCTCGAAGTCCTGGCATCGCACAATCACTGGCTCCGGCAGCCGCGCCCTAAAACAACGTACCTGCGCACCTCCTCACAGGTCTGGCGCCCCGAAACGTCTATCCACGTTGAATTACGACAGATTAATCTCCCTTGCCTGGTCGGCAACCAACTGGAAGCCGGATTGTCGGCCCCCGTGCAATGGACAGGTGGATTGATCGACGCCTGCGATCAGAACGCCAGCCTTTCCTTGAGCTACCGTGTCGATCTTATTCGCTCAGTCGAGACCTCAGCAGCTGGCACGGATGACGCCAAATATCTCCGGATCACTGTCGATCCGGCATCCGGCGGTGGTGCGGGATGGCACTTGGTGGACAAACCCGGACACCGGCATACCTGGTTCCAGAGCTGGGCCAATCGGACCACCTGGTTTGGCCCTATTGCCGATAGTTATGCTGTTGAAATCAATGCCCATGATTCGATCATGCGCCTCTATCATACTATTCCTAACAATATGCCCATGCACTCAATGATAATGGCCAAGAGCACCATCAAAGTGGGCATCCTGACTCGGTGGGCGGGACGGTTCCCATGGATGGATACTCCATCTGGCAACAACGAGGAGGGTCGCCTGGATAATGAGCAGGAACAGGAGACGTTTTCTGGTCTCAGTGAGGAACTATTTTCCAGCCCAGACATAGAAGCGGATAGCTATGTCGACATCGAAGGGTCGTTATCTGGGGCGGACATGGTGCCGGAGGATTTTGTAGATATTGACCAACCTATGCCCCTCCCTTGCATGGAAACATATGCTTCTGACACGACTGACGCAATTGAGTTGCAGCCACCACCAGAAGAGGTATTACCTGCCATTCATACAGAAGAGAGTGAGAATTATATCCCGCTTGAACAACCGCCCGAGATCAATTTTTCCAACAGCTTCACTGCGCCTGCCAGGCCCCAGGATGTCGCAATACCTACTGGCACCATTACCTGGGAAAACGTTTTACCCACTACTCCCTGGGAGAACGCTTTACCCGCCATTCCTGAAGAAGGGAGTGACAATAGCAGCTCAGAGGAAAGCCTGTCCGACAGTAGCTCTTACTCTTCAGAGGATGCTAGCGCCCCGGTCAGACTTCAGGACTTTTCAATGTTCAAGTCGGTTCCAGACAATGGCATCCATCAACACCGCCATATAAACCACCAAACACCGTATTCTCCACGCAGAACGGCATTGATACCGGCCACCTCTTATATGAGCACACGTTCGGTGACCTACCAGAATCATGAATACCCCGTTTACAATCGCTCCCGATCAGGTGTGACAGACTCTGCCCGATGGTTATGGACGCGTGAATTTGAGCAAAACAGCCATACCTGGCGCACACGGAAAACAGGTGAACTGTTCAGGCAGGACTGGTTTTTTTCCGATGGAGCTTTTTCGCCCAACGCCTACAGTCATTTCACGCCCGGTTTTTCCGCTACATTCAAGGTGCCAGCGGTAAAGAATGATGTATCAATCCTGACGTTTTCAAGTACAGTCACTCCTGTCGCCATGGGCGGTCATATTCATAACCGTATTTTTTTTCAGGATTTTTCCACCTGGGATCAGAAAGGCCGTCCCTCTGTGATAACTCAGACCCTGAGTGTTGACTGGGGGGCAAGTGCTTTTTCCTCCATGCCTGTCGTTTCTCTGGTTACTCTCAGCGAAAACAAGCGTTATAACCTCTGCCTGAACGTGACTGAAGGAAACCGGGATGACGGCAGTGCTGTTGGCGTGCACCACTGTCGAAACTGGGATCGTCAGCTATGGCAGTTCGATCATTACCAGCGATTACACTCTCTGATCGCGGATGACCGTTGTCTTACTGCCGACGAGAACGGTAGCGTTCATATCACGCGATGCACACACAGTTCCAACCAAAGATGGCAATGGCAACACAGCCGTTTTCTGAATCAGAAGCATGGTTATCTGCTCTTTGATTCTGTCAACAAAGTGATTACCAGCAGGAAGCCACAACATGCAACCGTTTGGCTACTGGATTATTCCAGACAGACGCCTGCTGAAGTTCTGCACATCGAGCAATAACACCGGTAAAAATGCCCGAATGCAAACAATACTAACCCTTCACCAAGGAACTCTTGAGACCGACTATGACCTAATGCTATGTCCCTGCTTAACGCTGACAGCGTTCCAATTGCTGTCCTTGGCTATGACACGCATCAGATAGTCAGGCGTCTAAGGGGTGCCGCCGGGACAAACTTATTTCAGGCAGGCAAAACCTGGTACCCATTAAACAAATCCCGGAGATCAATATGGCTTCACCCATTTCATCGTCTTCCTCTAGTTCATCCCTTGAATCCACTCTATCCGGTTCGCAACAGACAACGAAAACCAGAAGTACAAGACAAAAAAGGAAGGTATCAAAATCCACGAAAGAGTCTGAATCCACTAAGAAGAAGGGAGGTGTGTTTTCATTCATTAAACGGGCTGGAAGCCATGAATCCCTGTTTACTCCCAAATTAAAAAGAAAAGGTCTATTCAGGTTCGGCTCAAGTACGTCAATTGTTTCTAGAACTTCTCATGAATCAGCGGCATCTGAGGCAACGACAGGCCCAGGATTGATACATAGACCAACACCTGAACCGAAACCTACAAGAGAAGATCGATTAAGAGCTCGATATATAGCAAGAAAACCAGACAAAGCGCATGATCATGGAACTAAGGCAATCAAAAAATGTATGGATGCTGATTTGGAAACCACTCGCAAGAATCTCGCTCCATTGATCTTTATGACTCCGTCAGGTTTGGATTACCTGAATGACAAAAACACTAATAATGAGACCCATGTTTTTAAACTCTGTAAAGAACTATCCAGTATGCAATACGATGAAAGCAATATACGTATGTATTGCAATATGATTCATACATTAGTTGATTACGGCGCTGATGCGACAACAGCCAACACGAAGCCGCGTGGCGGTAACCGTCAACCACTTTATTACCTGTTAAAATCTCCCCTCATTGCACAGTCAGAGACTGTCAAGTTACTGGCCATAAAATTGATCATGCACTATTTAGAAAAAACCAACCTAGGAGACAATACGAAAGACACCGCTGAAAGAACGCTAATCATGCAGGTTATAGATGCAATTGCCGCCAAGCATGACGAAGGCATAGGTAGGGATAGCTATCTGCCACTGGAATTATTATTGCAGCATGGCGCAAACCCCAACAAACCCAATAGACATGGTGTTTCACCGGTATCTTTCGCAATCAGGGCAACTCATGGTGTTTCGCCGGTATCTTTCGCAATAAGGTCAATTCATGGTGAAGCTATCGGTATTTTGTTAAGACATGGGGCAGATCCTAATGCCATGGATGAGCAGGCAAACCGCTATCCAATACAGCAAGCTACTTATGAAAACCTAAAAGATGTCGTGTTGTATCTACTCAATCATGGTGCAAACATTAACGCGCAAGATGAAGACGACAAATTGACGCCACTTATGATCGCCAGCCGGTTGGGCCATGAAGAAACCACAGAATTTCTTCTTTTAAATGGTGCTGACATTCACATGTTAAACCATAAAGGCGAAAATACTTTGCACATGGCGCTGATGGGGAAAGAGGATGCTAATAAAACGATAATAAGAAAATTACTGAATGAAGGTTCTGATGTCAGTACAGTTTCTGAAAGTGGTGCAACCCCTCTGGATTTCGCACACAAAATAACAAACGCTGAAATACGCATCGGTGTTGCTGCCCAAATGAATAGAATCGTAGAGACACTCATGACATCTGTTGATTCTGAGGGAGATCAACGGATAGTGTATGCTCGACAACGGTCAGCCACATTGCCGCCGGTTAGTCGTCATCGTTATCAGGCACAATTAATCAGTGCTGTGAAAGCATGTCGACCGAAGTCTGTTGCTTTCGCACTATATCATGGGGCCAACCCTGACAGACTGATGCCTATGGAGCAAGGAGCACCTGAACAAACCTTGCTGTTTCATACCCTCGTTTGCAGAAAAGGCAGGCCGAAAATACCACGCTATGAAACCAAAGAAAATATCTTGGCTGTTGCAACACTGTTGTTACAATACGGCGCTGATCCCAACACAACTACCCCAACACAAACCACGTCTGCTCTAAGGTTCGCACTCAATTCAAATGACTTGGATGTTATGACTGTATTTTTAACGCATGCAGTCAAAGCCAACTGGAACCTAAGATCAAAAGATGGCATGAGAAGCCCACTGAGTGTTGCAATACATCTTTATGAAAAAAACCCCAGAAAGGATATGTCACTAATTGAAAAACTATTATCTAACGGAGCTAACCCCAGCCTTATGATCGGGCCTTCTCTCTCTACAGTATTGATGACTGCTGCAGAAAACGGTCATGTATCTGTGGTGTCAGCCTGTTGTGATAAAGTAAGGAGTGAGGATATTGATATAACAGACCGAAATGGAAACACGGCACTATTGAGAAGCTGCATGGCATTTTTACCGAACAAAAACCCGAGTATCATTCAGTCAATAATTGATCAAGGGGCTAACGTTAACATTACAAACAACGACGATGAAAACCCTCTATTTTTGTCTATGAAATATAGAAATCTGGGAGCTTTAGTCGCCTTACTGGAACATGGAAATTTCACATTAATGAAATTCTATCTTGAGGAGACTCAAAAAAAAGAGTCGGCACATGAGCTACACAATCAGATCAAGTCATCTACAGACTCACACGACACTGAAATCAACGAATTGCTAACAAGCAAACTAACAAAAAGAGAGAGAAGGCAAAGAAAACCGGAACATTTAGAACTAAAAGCAAGAATTAGAGAAATTTCTGAAAACCTCCAAACCTTATTTGAAGAGCCATTAAAATCGTCCACTGACCAAGATCAGAAACCAACGGGAAAAGCAGATGCACAGGCGTCAGTATCATACGCAACCCCAAGGACATTGCAAAGTATAGAGTCACAAAGAACAACCGTCAGGGAAACTCATAAAAAAGATGAAAAACCAGAACAAACAGGAATAGATGAGATTCTTGATGATATATCTTTTATTTTGAATGAACTAGTTAAGTCTCTCGACACTTAAAGATACACCAACAAGTTATCAGGTTATAGGTATTTGAATCTATTCGCTAAAAAACATTTTAAAAACAAACCACATCAAACACATCCGATAGTAATTTTATGATTTAACTCGACATCCAGATTAAGAGCACTAGCATTCTGATTTTTTCAGGAGCATCTGCAAATACGGTTGTTTTCAAATGCCGGAAGACGTTGATGATTGATCAATATTTTCTTGCTCAGTAGAGTAAATTGTACCCTGATGGGGCTTCCCGGAAAGTACTATGCCAACCACTTTTGACATCACCTCACAGCAAGACATGAGTAGCTGATTTCTGTGGGATGCTGGCATTTGCATCAAATATTCATTATTGCTGACTGTCAATTGATTACCGAGCCACTCGAGACAATTCACTTCAGATCGTATGGTTGTTAGATACCCCTTGGTTATCACATGTGCTTCACATTGATTAAGCTTATGATCTTCAAGCTTTTCTTTTTTTATCAAGCTTTTGCAATATTTGCACAAAGCGTACACGGCGCTGCATTCTTTTAAAAAGTGCTCCTTAAAATGCAGATAACTGACCCTTTTCATCACAGTTATGATATTTTACAAAAGATTCAGACAGCATTTTGTTGATATTATCCTGCGCGATTCAATATTATATATACTGCTAGCGGTATTGCAATAAGGACACACCTGCTTCAGTATTTGTGGGAAACATGTTTCGCAAACCGCATGGGATATCAGATGACAAACTGCCTTGGTCGGTATATGTAAATCATTCATGCAAAGCATGCAATTTGATTCCAGCTTTACACTGACCATAGACAACCACACTTTATCAAAAATCTTGACTTTCTTTAGTCTCGTTAGCGAACCACCCATCATTTTCGGTTGAATCTTAAAAAGTTTATTCTTTATCAGCATATCTCTTTTCACTAACGTTTCTCTTGCATAAATAAGTCTTTTTACGGCTAACTTTCTTTTTTCTGCATTAACACGCCTTTCTTTTTTTATTGCAATGGCAGCAGGCATATCTTTCACTCGCATAATACAAACACCTTAACAATACAATAAACACACTCATTTTTCCGTTCAGAAATGATTCCACACTAATTCAGAATCAAGTAATCTCTGTATTTTTCCCAACAACTCTCTACATGTAAAATCTGATCTTTTTATACGAGTCAATTAATCATGACTGACTTATATGTTATAAAAACATAAAAAATCTAACCACCATAAACATTTAGGTCAGTTGTGTAGGAAGAAGTTCAAATGATGTCATATAGACTGTTCACAGATGTTCAATAAGTCATTTTCTGTCGAGCATTTTTATCAGACATAAAATGTTACAAGCTTTTTAGGTAGATCATCAGGCTAAACATTTATGAAAGACAAATAGGTGGCAGCAAGTAGCCTTTGGACAGGCGTGCATAACCTCTTACATCCTTTGTCGTTTTCCTTGAAAATGGTCTGTTATGGGTGTGGCTGTCTGTCGTCCGCAATGATGCCTTTTTCACGGATACATTCCGTTATAGAATGCCGTCAAACCGCAGTGAAACACTTCAATGAAACACCTTTCCATCACCGAACTGCCACACCTGACGGATTCCGCCCAGTGGTTTGAGCGTCTTCGGCCGCTGGGCAATGCGCTGATGCTCGACAGTGTGGCCCGCTCCAGCGGCGACTACCGTTACCGGTACGATATTCTGACTGCCGCACCGGAAAATCTCTACCGTCATAAGGACGGCGTAACCTGGTGCAAGCCGTCAACAAGCGACACTTGGCAACCACTGCCCACTGCGCCTTTTGAAACACTTCACGCGGCACTCCCCTCTTCGGTTGATAGTAAACAAATGCCGTTTACTGGTGGTTTAGCCGGATACTGGGGTTATGAGCTGAATGAATGCTTGGAGCCAGGGCGGATCAAACCGCGCCGGTCATCGCATCCGTCCATGCTGGTTGGGCTCTACCTCTGGGCCGTGGTGGTGGATCATCATACCGGTAGAACCTGGCTGGTGGCGCATCCGGATATGTCAGAGGAAAAGCGCCATCACATTGAACAACGACTGCATAAGCCGCCAACGGTATTCTCGTCAGCGTTTCACTTGAATACGCCTTTTACGGCCAGTATGTCTCCTGCTGATTATCAAAATGCTTTCCAGCACATCAAGGACTGGATTGCCGCCGGTGACTGCTACCAGGTCAACCTGACTCAACGTTTTTCTGCTGACTACCAAGGTGACCCGTGGTCTGCTTATCTGGCATTACGTGCTGCCAGCCCTACCCCGTTTGCCGCGTTTCTGGATTTTGAGGAGTTGAAAGTACTCAGCCATTCGCCAGAACGTCTGCTGCGCTCCGACAATGGCGAAGTCGAAACTCGCCCCATTAAAGGCACCCGCCCGCGGGGTCGTGATACGGATGAAGATATCGCTACGGCTGCAGAATTGCTGACGAGTGAAAAGGATCGGGCAGAAAACCTGATGATTGTTGACCTGCTCCGCAATGATCTCGGACGCAACTGCAAACCGGGATCCATTAAAGTTCCTGTATTATTTGGCTTGGAAAGTTACGCCAACGTTCATCATCTGGTCAGTACAGTAACAGGGCTGCTGGCAGAAGGTCATGACAACCTGATGTTACTGCGGGATGCTTTCCCCGGCGGATCCATCACTGGCGCACCCAAGATTCGTGCGATGGAGATTATTCGCGAGCTGGAACCGGTCCCCCGCTCCGTCTATTGCGGCGCGATTGGCTATATCAGCAGCCACGGCCGGATGGATACCAACATCGCCATACGCACACTGGTCGCCGATGGCCAGCAGATTCATTGCTGGGGTGGTGGCGGTATCGTGGCAGATTCAGATTGCGAGATGGAATATCAGGAATCCATCACCAAGGTAAGAAACCTGATGAATGTGCTGGAAAGCATGGAAGCCGAACGGGTAGCACTCTAGCCCTACCCGCCCATCAGCCTGTTATTGCAGAGGAATATCCCGAACACTGGCCTGACAGAACGCCATCTTCAGATCATGGAAGGTATGGACGGCCGGGAACTGAGGGAATTCCTCAATGACATTATCCGGCGCATGGAACAGAATACCCGCGTCCGCTTCGGCTAGCATAGTGGTGTCATTGTAGGAATCACCGGCAGCAATCACCCGATAGTTCAAACCATGGAATGCCTTCACTGACATCCGCTTCGGATCTTTCTGGCGAAGCGTATAGTCAGTCACCTTACCGTTTTCATCCACTTCAAGACGATGACAGAGCAACGTCGGGAATCCCAGCTGACGCATCAGCGGCTGGGCAAATTCGTAAAAAGTATCGGAAAGAATAACGACCTGGAAACGCTCCCGCAGCCAGTCAATAAAATCTCTGGCACCGGGCAGTGGCGCCATCTCCGCGATGACAGCCTGAATTTCCCGCAAACCAAGGCCATGCTGGTCCAGCAGCTTAAGGCGTTGCTTCATCAAAACATCGTAATCGGGAATATCCCGAGTGGTGGCTTTGAGTTCATCAATACCGGTTTGTTCGGCGAATTTGATCCAGATTTCGGGAACCAGTACCCCTTCCAGATCCAGGCAGGCTATTTCCACAACGACTCCTGATTTTTCTGTTTTTGTACTATTTATACTGTTTTGCCAGTGTTGTTCTGGTCGTGCTTGGGCGCTGACAATGTCAGCTGAACAGCGCACACTCTACCCCTGCCCCTCTCACCATGCAAACCCCAACCTGTCGCTATTAAGTTATGCGGAAATGTTATTAGTAGATTGCGATGGCATTGATAAAATCGCCAAGACTCCGTGCTGCCAAGGAAAAGAAGGAATTCCCGATGAAAATAACGATGGTCAAAAAAATTCTGGCCGATGGGTCGCCCTGCAAGAAATGCGGTGAAGTGCTAGAGCGTCTGGAACAGTCAGGCCACATACATCGCATCGACCGTATTGTCGAAGCCTATGAGAATGATCCATTCAGCGAAGGCATGCAGATTGCCGCCATGCTGAATATCGATAAAGCGCCCTTCTTTGTCGTCGAAAAGCCGGGTGAAGCACCGGTTGTTTATACGATCTACTTCAAGCTCGTGAAAGACGTACTGGAAAAAGAAAAAGCGGAAGAAACAATCTGAAAAAAAAGGCTGATCCAAACAATGCCAGATCAGCCCGTTCTGTGCGATCGTTAACCGTCAGTGTACGGGCAGATTGATGTGCTCAAACAGCTCGTCCACTTCCGCCTTGTTATGACGGGATACGGCTTCATCGATGATTTCTTTGGTCAGATGTGGCGCAAAGAGTTCGATGAAATCGTACATGAATCCACGGAGGAAAGTTCCGCGGCGGAAGCCGATCTTGGTGACACTGGCCTCAAACAGGTGGGAGGCATCCAGTGCAACGAGATCTGAATCCAGCTCTGCGTCATAGGACATGCCGGCAACAATCCCGATACCCAGACCCAGTCGTACATAGGTTTTGATAACATCGGTATCAGCAGCGGTGAATACGACGCGCGGTGCAATTCCTTCGTTCATGAAGGCTTCATCCAGCTTGGAGCGACCAGTAAAGCCAAATACATACGTCACAATCGGGAATTTACCGATGTCCTGCAAGGTCAGTTCAGAGACTTGGGCCAGAGGATGATTCTTTGGCACCAGAACGCTTCGGTTCCAGCTGTAGCAGGGCATCATGATCAGGTCATTGAACAGTTCCAGGGCTTCGGTCGCGATGGCGAAATCCACCGTGCCATCGGCAGCCATTTCCGAGATCTGCATCGGTGTGCCCTGATGCATATGCAGGGAAACGTCCGGATACTTGCCGATGAACTGCTTGATCACCGGTGGCAAGGCGTAACGAGCCTGGGTGTGGGTGGTGGCCAGTGCCAGAGTCCCCTTTTTCTCGTTACTGAATTCCTGGGCAACCTGCTTGATGGAATCCACTTTCCGAAGAATCTCACCCGCGGTTTCAATAATCTTTTCGCCCGCCGGGGTGATCCGGGTCAGGTGCTTGCCGCTGCGGGCAAAGACCTCGACACCGAGTTCATCCTCAAGCAGACGAATCTGTTTACTGATACCAGGTTGAGAGGTATAGAGACTCTGCGCCGTTGCCGACACATTCAGCTCGTGATGAGCCACTTCCCAGATATAGCGCAGCTGTTGCAGCTTCATTATGGCCTCCGCAAAAACCCATTATTCGAATGAAGCATAAAAATATGAATAAATATTCTTTTATAGAATAGTAGCTTATCGCTACATTTACCACCGCACTCGCTTCATTGATACACATCAATCTTTCGATGGTGTGTTAAGTGCGAATACTATGATTACGAAGAATACTTATAACTTTAGACCATAATTTATTCATGGATGCACTGCTTTATATCGTGGCGGGCGCGGGTGTCGGATTCGCCGTAGGATTGACAGGCATCGGGGGAGGATCACTTATGACCCCTCTGTTGTTGCTGTTTGGCTTCCCTGCCCCTGTGGCTATCGGTACCGACCTGATGTACGCATCCATCACCAAGGCGGGTGGCGTGCTCGCCCATCACCGTCAGAAAAGCATCAACTGGACAGTGGTCAAGCGCATGGCCGCGGGCAGCCTGCCAGCAGCAGGCCTCACCATTGTAGTACTCGACCAGTTTTTTACCGACAGCGACAGCTATACACACGTGCTCACGGTGTCGCTGGGCTTTATGTTGATTTTATCGTCAATCGTTTTGCTGTTTAGAAAGCAATTATTACGGCATGCGCCAGTCTTAAGTGATCGAAGCGCGGCATTCTTCACTACCATAATGGGCATTTTGCTGGGTGTCTTCGTGACACTGTCATCCGTTGGCGCAGGTGCGCTGGGCACAGCGATCCTTATTCTTCTTTACCCGGTGATGTCCGCCACCCGGATTGTCGGGACGGATCTGGCCCATGCAGTTCCTTTGACACTCGTTGGCGGTTTGGGGCACCTCTATCTGGGCAATGTCGACTTCCAGCTGCTGGGCGCTTTGCTGGTTGGCTCCCTGCCAGCCATTTACCTTGGCACACGCGTGGGACACAAACTGCCGGATGTGTTCCTCCAGCGCGTACTGTCAATCCTCCTGCTCGGACTCGGTATCAAGTACACGCTCTTTTAACTCATTGGTCACCCCATGGGGAACGTGTCCGGTGGTGACATGTGCACGTGCCGAATCGCAATGACGCACCTGGTCATCAAAGAACATATCTGCCTGAAACGCTTTAAGAAACGCGCCCTTATCCAGCCCACCGAGAAATATGGCTTCATCAAGGCGGATATTCCATGAACGCAGCGTGCGGATCACTCGCTCGTGGGCGGTAGTGCTCCGTGCTGTCACCAGTGCCGTTCGAATCGGGCAATGACGTTCCCCGAATTCCAGCTGGATATCCTGAAGCATGGCCAGAAACGGTTTGAACGGACCGCCCGGTAACGGTTGATGCGCCGAAGAGCGTTCAGCTTCGGTAAATGCCTGCAAGCCAGACTGCTGATACACACGCTCAGCTTCATCGGAAAATATGACCGCATCGCCATCAAAGGCGATCCGCAGCTCATCCGTTTCCTGTCGCTCTTTGGAAATTGATGACAAAACCGTCGCAGCGGCAAAGCCATCCTTCAGCGCACTGCGCACATCATCGACATCTGTCGAGAGAAACAGATGGGAATTAAATGCCGGTACATAACGGTACGGACTTTCTCCGCCACAAAACGCAGCCCGTCGGATATCCAGCCCGTATTCTTCAATGGAATTGAAGACACGAAGCCCGGTATCTGCACTGTTGCGAGACAAGAGGATCACCTCAACCCGCGGAACATCACCAAGCAGATGATTAATATTGAGTAATTTCCTGACAAGCGGGAACGCTTCACCGGGTTCAAGCACACAATCTTCGTGTTCAACCTGATAATGACGGTAGGCCTCCAGCCCCTCTTCCTCAAAGACTTTGTGACCAGCTTCAAGATTGAACAGAGCACGTGACGAGATAGCGACAACCAGTTTGTCGTTCAGGGTATCCGGCATTGATAGTGTTCTTGGTATGGAACAAGGATTACCAGTGTACTACTGGTGAATAGGATAAAAAGACAGGATTTGTACGATGCCAAAATAATCGGGATAGGGCGAAGCCTCACAGCTCCGCTCCTCCCACACCACCGGCCATACGGATCACGTAACACGGCGGTTCAAATTACTTTGTGTTCATCTTGCCGCCAGTTCTGGCAGCCCAAGGTTCTTAAAGTACTTGTTTGGCAAAGCGTATCGTAGAGCTGGACTACCACTTAAACGCCACGGCCCGTGCGCAGACTTGGCTGTATTCCATGCCAACCATCTGTCTACACCTAATCGCCTTAACATTCGGTAGCCCTTACGATCCCATTGTTTCCAAACATAACACCGCAATCGTCGTCGAACCCATTTGTCCAGACACCGCAGAGGACTCAGTATTTCAGCGATGTCGAAATACGCTTTCCAGCCAAGCAGGGATTTTCTCAGCTCTGCGATAATCTGGGTGATTGAATGGCCTCTCGTTCGACGGCTCAGCTCTTTGACGGTCGCCTTCAATTTGACCAGTGCTTTATCGCTGACCTTCACTTTCAGTTCCCGTCGACTGAACGTAAACCCAAGGAAGTTACATTCCCAAGGTCGACCTACTCCACTCTTTTGGGTATTCACTGTGAGTCGCAGCGATTCTCCAATAAAATGTTGCAGGCTTTTCATCACGCGATCACCCGCGGCCTGACTTTTAACGAATACCACAAAGTCATCAGCATAACGAGCGAACCTGAGGCTCCGCTTTTCCAGTTCCCAATCCAGATTATTCAGCACGATGTTTGAAAGGACAGGCGACAGTGGGCCGCCCTGTGGTACCCCTTTCACACTGGCTTGTTTTATTCCATTGATGCAGACACCGGCTTTCAGATAACGATTAATTAATCGCAACAGCGTGGCATCTTCCTGATGTGTCTTGAGTTGCATCATCAACAGGTCATGGTTGACGTTGTCAAAGAACGCTTCAAGATCACAATCTACCACCCAGTCATATCCACTCTTGAAAGCAGCCTGAGCATACCCTATCGCCTGATGAGCATTACGGTGTGGACGAAAACCATAACTGCTGTCATGGAATTGATCGTCCCACTCCTCCTGCATAATCTGGGCAATAGCCTGCTGTATCAGGCGGTCAAGAACGGTAGGAATTCCCAACTTACGTTTGCGTCCATCCGGTTTAGGGATTTCGACCCGCAAGACGGGTTTGGGTGAGTAAGTCCCTTCTATAAGTTGCTTCCGTAACATCGGCCAGTATTGCTTGAGGAAGCCTGGAAGGTCGTCAACGGTCATGCCGTCCACGCCCGGAGCTCCTTTATTGCGTTGAACCTGTTTCAGTGCACGTACCAGATTGTTCCTATCCAGTACCCGCGCCATCAAAGATGAACAAAAGGTGGATTTTGGCTCAATCAGGTCTCCCGATTCCGGTTCATCCTCCGGAGTTTCCAGAGACAACGACAGTTGTTTAACAGATGCCATCCGAAACCACTTCCCCGATGATTACTCTCCGAGATTTGTTCAGGCCTTCAGTGACGAGAGGTCACCTACTATGCCTTCTGCTGACTTCTGCACTGCGATCACACCGGATTGCTCCCATGTCAGTTAATCCCTCAACACAATGCAGACCTCCCGAGGTAAGGCACTTAACTTTCATCGCGTAGACGCCCAATTTATAAAACGTATCCCGATTGCAGATGGAGGGCTTAATGGTCACGTGCCCACTGGCCCCGAATACGTCACACCTCATATTGGATTCTTGTTCATCGCCCCGCGATTTTGCGTTGGGCTTCCTTCAGACCCTGCCTCGCGACAACGCCCTTGCCCTTTCGCTAACCTTCGGCTCTGCGAATACCTGGTAAGAGGACTTTCACCTCTCTAGTTAAGTGCCATGCTCGGCACACACGCAAAAATAAAGCCCGCAAGAAAGCGGGCTTGAAAATAATCGCAGGGATTAAGCAGCCACGAGAGGCGCTTGCTGCTCTTCAGGAAGCTCGGTAACGGGCTTGGTGAAGAGTGCCAGAATGCCAGCAATACCCAGCATGACGGCAGAAACGGTATAGGCAATCGCAAAAGAACCGGTAGCATCGACAACCACGGCCGCGACCACAGGACCAATGAAACCACTCACACCCCATGCGGAGTACAGCACACCGAAGTTGCTACCGTAGTTCTTCAGACCATAATAATCCGCAGTGATGGATGGGAATACGCTCAGCAGCGCACCGTAACCGATACCTGCCAGCATAGCGCCGAAGATGAAGCCCATGTCGGTAGAGAGCATCGGGAAGATCATCATGTTAACGCCCTGCAGGACAAATACCAGCAGCAGTGTCTGGATACGTCCGATCTTGTCAGACAGCATACCCATCAAAACACGGCCGCAGGTATTGAACAGCGCAAGGATAGACACCAGGTACGCGGCATTGGCAATGCCACCCTGAACACTGGCGATGGTGGTAATGTTACCGATCAGCATCAGACCTGCAGAAGAAGCAAACGCAAACATGATCCACAGGTAGTAGAACTGACGGGTCTTCAGCATCTGACGCCAGTTAAAATCAGCAACCGCACTAGCCGTTTTGCCGGTTTCCTTAAGCCCACGAGGCTGAGCCGGTGTATAACCAGCCGGAGGGTTAACGATGGTGAAAGACAGCGGAACAGCAACCAGCAGTACAGCAATACCCAGATACAGGAATGCGCTGCTGATACCTACAGAAGCGATCAGGGCAGACGTGGTTGGTGCCAGGTAGAGCGGCGCCATACCAAAACCACCGGCAATCAAGCCATTCACCATACCTTTCTTGGAAGGATGGAACCATTTCATCGCTGAAGGGCTCAGACAGGCATAGGCAAAACCGATACCGGTACCGACCAGTACACCGAAGGTCATTACCAGACCAACCGGGTTAGTGACAAAGCTGGATGCTATCATCCCCAGACCAACCAGAGAGGTGCCCAGGATAACCATTTTACGGGGACCCATACGATCCTGCAGAACGCCGGCACACAGAACGGCAGCTGCAAACGTTACGATACCCACGGTATACGGCATGGAGGCACTGGCGTTAGACCAACCCCATTCGCTGACCAAGGCCTTACTTAATACACTCCAGGCGTAGAGAACGCCCATACAGAGGTTAATACAGATACCTGCCAGCAGGATTTTAACCGCTCGATTCATTGAAATGCTCTAATAACAGCAGAGCCCTTCCTCCCCGGAGGAAAAGGAGCACTAAGAGGTAAAAGATACGACTTACTAAATGCGTAATGGCCTGTTGAAACCAACAGGGTTCACTCAGCAGCTAGAAGACAGTCAAAAAGATTTAATAAAGACAACCGGGTTTCTGATGAACCCGTTAATATTTCCGGCGGATTATATTGGGAGTACTCACAGTGTCTACTGCGACTGACACCTAATTACGTCAGTATCTTGTAAATGCTCTGCACAGACCCAAAGCCAAATTGAATTATGATATTTTTCATTGTGTTATGACCTCCCTTTCATTCATCAATGTAACTGTTTCTCATCACTCCTACTGACTCCGATAAACATTCCCGCATCAGAATAGAGATTGTTTATCAAACGCATAGATTGTCGAAACATAGCCAATACATTACTCTTGACGCGTGATTCTGCGCAAAGGGAATCCGGATTATAACTATTCCACTACGCATGACCGGAAGTGAAAGACGCTATGGCACAGTTACCGATCGATGATCTGAATATTGAATCCCAGGAAATCCTTGTCACCCCGGAGCAGATTAAGTCTGAAATCCAGTTGAGTGATGCGGCCCGTGAAACCGTGACCCTGGGACGTCAGACAGTTCGCAATATTTTGAGTGGAACCGACAAGCGCCTGTTTCTTGTGGTAGGCCCCTGCTCTATCCATGATGTCGATGCTGCTCGTGAGTATGCAGAAAAACTGAAAAAACTGGCAGAAGAAGTGTCTGACACGCTGTATCTGGTCATGCGTGTCTATTTTGAAAAGCCTCGCACCACCACCGGCTGGAAAGGCCTGATCAACGACCCTTACCTGAACGATTCTTTCAAGATTGAAGAAGGCCTCCATATTGCACGCCGGTTATTGATGGATGTTGCCGAGATGGGACTGCCTACCGCTACTGAAGCACTGGATCCTATTACACCTCAATATATGCAGGATCTGATTTCCTGGTCCGCCATTGGCGCACGTACCACGGAATCACAGACTCACCGTGAAATGGCGAGTGGTCTGTCGTCAGCGGTCGGATTCAAGAATGGTACCGATGGAAGTCTCACCGTTGCCATTAACGCCTTGCAGTCTGTATCCAGCCCGCACAGATTTCTTGGTATCGACAAAAAAGGACAGGTCGCTATCACCCACACCAAGGGGAATCAATATGGCCATGTCGTACTGCGCGGCGGTAACGGTAAGCCCAACTATGATTCCGTCAGTGTTGCCCTGTGCGAACAGGCACTGAGAAAGGCAGGTATTGCCCCCAACATCATGATCGACTGCAGCCATGCCAATTCTGATAAGGATCCAAGCCTGCAGCCTCTTGTGATGGACAATGTCACCAACCAGATTCTGGAAGGCAATAATTCCATCACTTCACTGATGATTGAAAGCAATCTGGGCTGGGGCAACCAGTCTATTCCGGACGATCTCAGCGAACTGAAATACGGCGTATCAGTCACGGATGCCTGTATTGATTGGCATACCACGGAAGAAACCATCAAGAAAATGGCAGACAAGCTGAGAGACGTTCTACCGAGACGTGATCGCTCAGAATAGTTATTAATTCGGAGATTAGCGTCAAAAAGGGCAAGTCTGACTTGCCCTTTTTTATGACTCAGTTAAAAATCAAGGCCCAACTGGCAGACAGGCAGTTGTAACTGCACCGGTTTCACGGTTTCTACCAGCACATGGCGCTTGAGGCGCGGCATATTGCTGATCCGACGATCAAGGATGGCGTTACAGATGGGGCAAATGATCGGCAGATGCTTGTTTGTAAGCACCTCAAAGCCCCAGCTGGCCTGGATGACATCCGTGCAGAGGGTACGATCCTGACTGGACTCTATATCAAAATTGGCCTCGACAACATGCGCAGGGCCAGAGTGTCCTATCGTAACAAAGTAGTCTGACAGTATGCTCTGTTTGTAACGCTTCACAGGTCTCAGTGCCAACAGGGTTTAAAAAAGCCGCGTAAGATATCGCATTTTTTTCATGCTTCCTATCAGTAACTGACAAGGATACGTAAAAGTCCCATGTCCCGATACCGACCACCACGCAAGCCCGGTTCCTTTTACATTACGCCTGAAGGGTACGCCAAGCTCAAGGACGAACTTGATTACCTCTGGCGAACCCAGCGACCGCAAGTCACCCAGGCCGTGTCGGAAGCCGCGGCCCTGGGTGATCGGTCAGAAAATGCCGAGTACATCTACGGCAAGAAACTGCTTCGCCAGATTGACAGCCGCGTCCGCTTCCTGCGGAAACGCCTGGATCAGCTAACAGTTGTTACTACTTTGCCCGAGGATACCAGCCGTGTCTACTTTGGCGCCCGGGTAACGGTTGAAGATGAGGACGGTGTAGAAAACACCTGGCGTATCGTAGGCCCTGACGAGTTTGACCTGAAAAACGGCCTGCTCAGTATGGATTCCCCTCTGGCCCGCGCTTTGATGGGTAAAACCATTGATGATGAGATCGTCATTCGAGTAGATGAGAAGGAAACTTATTACTGCGTAACAGGCATCTCATACCAGAAACCTTGAGTAGAGTTAAAGGTACATTGCTGACATGTACCTTTTTTCTGAATTATCAGATAGTTGTAATCACTCCTTTTTTAGCTACCCCTAAAGCAGAGTTTTCCGACTGCTTTGATTTGGCCTGAAACGCCCATTACGTCAAGTCGTTCAGGGAACTGTATTGATGTCGGCTGTTATATTTTCATATCTAGCCCCCAGACTTCATCCAGCCTCCTGAACACACATGTTGGGTATTTTATTCCGATAAGCCCGGTAAAAGATTCAACATACAAATTTTGTGTCTGTAAGTCTGTTTTAATATGCAGCAACAGAACTTTGGACTACTACACCGGCTTCTTATGCATTCGGTAAGATTGACAGTTCCGCAAATCTGTTTGACAAATTCTTCTCTTGCTGAACTTTTACATCATTCCAAAATCCTAAATAGCACTGATGCTTCAATTGATACAAGTATCAGTTAAATACGTTATACATACTCGACACTAAAAAGGAGAATTGTTATGGAAGTCAAGCAAGTAGCAGTAAATCAGATACCCTCACCCAGAGCAATCACAGTGGATCCAATGACCATGTGGCGTAATAAGCCTATTGCGACCATCGTAGACACAGCACGTCTATTTATTGTCTCATTGTCTCCCCGCTATGCTCAGAATAGAGAACCAAATACTTCCGAAGCCAATAATAGATTCCAATCTGTAAGCATCGTTCCCAACAATATACCCTTGGGTAATATTGTCATGATTACCGCTAACGCGCTCAATAGCGGATCACTTTTAGCGGTCGCAAATGCTTACGCGGGCTTGTGCATGCTAGAAAAATTACCTCTGTCAAAGACAGAGGCGAATCTCGAAAGAGAAACTAACAGTACTACAGCACTTGAGGAAAGTATTTCATCCAAAGGGCAGGATACTAGCGATACAAATGGCGCTGCACCTGTCATTACAAACACAACCGAAGTACACGAAGTCCTAAAAGAAACGGGTAATACAACTTCCCCTACAACTACTACAACAACCCAGACACCTGAAGCAGTACACGAAGTTCCAAAAGAAGCGGGTAATACAACTTCCCCTACAACTACTACAACAACCCAGGCACCTGAAGCAGTACACGAAGTTCCAAAAGAAGCGGGCAATACAACTTCCCCTACAACTACTACAACAACCCAGGCACCTGAAGAAGCACCCGAAGTCCCAAAAGAAGCGGGTAATACAACTTCCTCTACAACTACTACAACAACCCAGGCACCTGAAGAAGTACCCGAAGTTCCAAAAGAAGCGGGCAATACCACTCAAGCATCCAATACGACTACTCTCAAACCGATCGTACTTGAAAGCAGGCCACCTGCAAAAAGCCAAACGCAGAACATTAGCCTAAATTGTGAAATTGATCCCCAACAACTGCATGAAGTTCTCAGCAAACCTCAAAATACATCTGCACATGTTGTATCCTGCAAAATTAGCCCTGCTGATGTCGATAGATTACGCACTATGCTGAATCATTCTCATGTAACAACAGAGGCTACATACAACTATACCAACACCACCACGCTGCAAGCTCAGGCCGCTATTGTCGCTCAGGGTGTCGCGTGGCCCCCTTATGTCGGGACGTTTATTACTGGCGTGGTTGCATTTACAGGAGGAAGCTGGCTGTATGGTTACGACCGCCAAGGCAAAAGAAATTGGGAGCTGTTCTGCATGCCGGCAACCAATCTCGCCAATGCATCCCGAGCAACATGGAGATTCGTACAACAACAAATCCATCAGTTGCATGGTTGGTGGACGACACGTAATATGCAACAGAGAGTGGATACAAGGGGCCGTTCAGCGATCTACACACCTGCTCAATCTACAGGTATTCAGATGGTCGATATTGTACCACAAAGGCCGCCGCGCACTACTGGCAGGAGGTTAACAACCTCAGAACCCGAACCGACAACCAGTGGCACTCGTCGCACCATGGATTCGTCGTCGACACCACCCTCCATCGCTTCTTATTATTCCACGAATCAAGGAATACCCGTAACCTCCGCTGCTGCCCCTCTCAAGAGACAGATGGAAAGTGGATTGCGGGATATGGGTGAATACTCTCATGACTTTAAGATAGACGCTGATGATCAGGAATCAGAGAGCAGCATCAGCTTGTGATAATAAAACAACAATAATCCTGTATCTCTCAATTTGGATTAGCAGATTGAGAGATACAAAAAACAAACGAGCCTGCAAGCAATCAGGTATGAGGCGTGGTTATTATCTCTTCTTTCCATTACGTTGCAACGCCCTCTTGGACTACCGTGTTCAGTCAATCTAGGGGCTGGGGTCTGCGTATACGTTTTCGAACAAAATGATGTCATGAGAAATATAAAAAGGGCCTGATCAATCAGGCCCTTTTATCAGTGATTGGCGGATTACTTATAGAAAGCATTGTCCCGGTTTGAGTGGTCAGTGACATCACGCACGCCAACCAGCTCAGGAATACGTTCTTTCAGTGTTTTCTCGACACCATCTTTCAGTGTCACATCGACCATACCACAGCCCTGACAACCACCACCAAACTGCAGAATCGCAACGCCCTCATCAATCTCGACTAGTTGCACCATACCGCCGTGGGAGGCCAGACCAGGATTGATCTCGGTGATCAGGTAATAATTGATCTTGGCATCCAGCGAGCTGTCTTCTCCGATCTTCGGCGTCTTGGCATTCGGCGCCTTGATAGTCAGCTGCCCCCCCATCCGATCCGTCGCATAATCAATGGTCGCATCTTCCAGATATTCTTCGCTTTCCGCCTCAATCCAGACATCGAACTTTTCCAGTTCAATTTTCAGGTCGGCTTCCTTGTGTTCACCCGGTTTGCAGTACGCCAGACAGGTTTCCGCATGCGGCGTGCCAGGCTGGGTGACAAAGAGGCGTACGCCAATGCCTTCGACTGACTGCTTGTCCAGCAGCTCACGCAGGTAGTCCTGTGCCGATTCGGTAATATCTATTTTGAGATCCGTGGTAGTCAACGTTATTACTGCCTGTAGTTTGATCGCTGTTGCCTGAATTCTACTCCTGTCCTCACCCGCTGAAAAGCCGACCAAACCACTCAGTTAAACCCCGATTTTTCGTATTCTATAGAACAAGAAGTAATTTCACGGATTGCCCATAAGGCCTGACATCGCTATTTTGCCGCCTTTTTTCCTCTATCCCCCTCGGTGGCAACGTGCTGAAAATCGATCACAATCGACATTCAGGCCTGGTCATGCTCATCCTCGTGCTGAGCGCCATGGTCGGACCGCTTTCCATAGACCTGTTTACCCCTTCCCTGCCGGCCATTACTGAAGCCTTTGGCAGCTCCGCCGCCGTCACCCAGTGGACCGTTAGCATCTTCATGATCGGTTTTTCGGTATCCATGCTGATCTGCGGCCCGCTTTCTGACCGATTTGGCCGTCGCAAAACCCTGCTGGTCGGTTACCTGGTCTACTTGATTGCGACCGGCGTTATTCTCTGGACCAGCAGTATTGAGGTCTTTATCGCTGCCCGTTTCCTGCAGGCTGTTGCAGGCTGTTTCGGCACCGCACTTTCCCGCGCCATTGCCCGGGATCTCTATAAAGACAAGAATGATGTCAAAATCCTTGGCATGATCAGCGCCACGCTCTGTATCGCTCCCATGGTGGCACCGATTATTGGTGGCGTGTTGCAGGAACTGTTTGGCTGGCATTCCAGCTTTATGGCCATGGCTGTATTCGGCGCATTTGTCGCCGGCGCCGTCAGCCTGTTACCAGAAAGCAATACGCCGGATACTGAGATTTCCCTGGCCTGCATGCTGGCTGGTTACCGCGATCTGTTCAGCGACCGTCGCTTCATGACGCTGACGCTAACGGCAGCACTCGCCTTCTCTGGCGCCTTTGTGTTTGTCGCCAGTGCGCCTTTCGTGCTGATTGGTCACTTTGAACTGGCGCCTAAAACCTATGGCATGCTGTTCGCGATCATCATGGGCGCTTATATCGGTAGCAGCCTGCTGGCAGGTCGTATTACAGATTGGCTGGGTAAAGCGAAAAGCCAGCGTCTGGCCTGGTGCATTCTGATCACCGGCACACTGGTCGCCGTTGTCAGCGCCCTGATTACCGATGGACAATCCATTATCGGTTATGTCGCCGGTATCGCGATTTATGAAGCAGGTCTGGGCCTGTTTATGCCGGCCTGTCAGGCCAATGCACTCAGCCATCTGAAAAAGCATGTGGGCACCGCCTCCGGCCTGATCTTCTTCCTGGAAATGCTGGTTGCCAGCCTGGTCAGCACCCTGGCCGGCAAGATTGATCACAGCAGCACCCTGCCGCTGGCTACTCTGACCGCGACAACACTGGGTATCGCCATCATCCTGACCATCGTATTCAAGCTGTTTGCCTCCCCACATCAGCCCACCGTCCAGGCCTGATAGCTCAATACATGGAAATGCCGTTTCACAACGCAACGGCATTTCCATTCCCCCATCCCATTACGGACGGTAATTCTGGTACCATTGCGCTGCGCTAATCCATCCAAGGCCAGACGAAACAATAATGATGTCCAGAGAGAAACGTATCAGCCTGCTGCACGACGCCTTAGCCAACCGCATCCTGATTCTGGATGGCGCCATGGGCACCATGATCCAGGAACACAAACTCGAGGAAGCTGATTACCGGGGGGAACGCTTCCAGGACTGGCCTTCAGATCTGAAAGGCAATAATGACCTGCTGTCACTGACCCAGCCAGCCATCATTGAAGGTATTCATCGCGCCTATCTCGAAGCCGGCGCCGACATTCTCGAAACCAATACGTTCAACGCCACCCCGGCGGCCATGGCGGATTACGGCATGGAAGGTCATGTCAGCGACATCAACCGGGAATCCGCCCGCCTTGCCCGTAAAGTCGCCGACGCCATGACACTGGAAACACCGGACAAGCCACGTTTTGTCGCCGGTGTACTCGGGCCTACCAGCCGAACCGCATCCATTTCACCGGACGTCAACGATCCCGGCTTTCGCAATACCTCATTCGACGAATTGGCAGAGGGCTACCGCGAGGCAACCCGGGCACTGATTGAAGGCGGAGCCGATATCATCCTGATCGAAACCGTGTTTGATACCCTCAATGCAAAAGCTGCCATCTTTGCGGTTCAGGATGTTTACACGGAACTGGGTACTGAACTCCCGATCATGATCTCCGGAACCATTACAGATGCTTCCGGCAGAACCCTTTCCGGCCAGACCACAGAAGCCTTCTGGAACTCGGTTGCTCATGCGAAACCTATCAGTATTGGCCTGAACTGTGCCCTGGGCGCCGAAGAACTTCGCCCTTACGTGCTGGAGCTCGCAACCAAAGCCAACACCTATGTTAGCGCCCATCCTAATGCCGGATTACCAAACGAGTTTGGTGAATATGATGAAACGCCTGAACAGATGGCTGACATCGTTGAAGAGTTTGCTCGCTCCAATCTGGTCAATATCATCGGCGGTTGCTGCGGTACCAGCCCTGCGCATATTGCCGAAATCGCGCGCCGTATGGCGTCATTACCTCCCCGGCGTATTCCAGACATACCTGTTTACTGTCGTTTAAGTGGTCTGGAGCCATTCAACATCACGGCAGACTCCCTGTTCGTCAATGTCGGCGAACGTTGCAACATTACTGGCTCAGCGGCCTTCAAGCGACTGATCAAAGCTGAGGACTACGACACTGCGTTAGATGTTGCGAGAACCCAGGTTGAGAATGGCGCGCAAGTCATTGATATCAATATGGATGAAGGTATGTTGGACAGCCTTCAGTCCATGGACCGGTTCCTGAAACTGATCGCCTCTGAACCCGACATCTCCCGTGTGCCGATCATGATTGATTCCTCCAAGTGGGAGATCATCGAAGCCGGCCTCAAATGCATCCAGGGCAAGGGCATTGTTAACTCCATCAGCCTGAAAGAAGGTGAAGACAGCTTCCGGGAACAGGCACTGCTCTGCAAACGTTATGGCGCGGCGGTCGTCGTCATGGCCTTTGATGAAACTGGCCAGGCGGATACCGAAGAACGTAAAAATACTATCTGCCAGCGTTCCTATGACATCCTGGTGAATGAACTGGATTTTCCGCCCCAGGATATTATTTTTGATCCCAACATATTCGCTGTCGCCACCGGTATTGATGACCATAACAACTATGCCGTCGACTTCATTAACAGTACCCGCTTCATCAAGGAGAACTTGCCACACGCCATGATCTCCGGCGGGGTCAGCAATGTCTCTTTCTCATTCCGCGGCAATAACCCCGTGCGGGAAGCGATTCATGCCGTGTTTCTGTATCACGCCATTCGTGCGGGTATGGATATGGGTATCGTTAATGCCGGCCAGCTGGCCATTTATGAAGATATTCCGGAAGAACTCCGAAACTGTGTCGAAGATGTAGTACTCAATCGCAACAACGGTGCAACCGAAGCCCTGCTGGCCATTGCAGACAGGTACCGTGGCGACGGCAGCACTGAAAAGTCGGAAGAAGACCAGGCCTGGCGCGAATGGCCGGTAAACAAGCGGTTGGAACACGCGCTGGTCAAAGGCATAACGACTTACATCACCGAAGATACCGAAGCTGCCCGGCTTGAGGCTTCACGTCCCATTGAAGTCATCGAAGGTCCGCTGATGGATGGCATGAACACCGTTGGCGACCTGTTTGGTGAAGGCAAGATGTTCCTACCCCAGGTGGTCAAGAGCGCACGGGTAATGAAACAGGCCGTTGCGCATCTGGTTCCTTTCATTGAGGCAGAAAAAGACGGCAAAACCGAAAGCAAGGGCAAAGTGCTGATGGCGACGGTCAAGGGCGATGTCCATGATATTGGCAAGAATATCGTCGGTGTCGTCCTGCAGTGCAACAATTATGAAGTCATCGATCTCGGCGTCATGGTGCCCTGCGAAAAAATTCTGCAGACGGCCCGTGATGAGAACGTTGACATCATCGGCCTCTCTGGCCTGATCACACCGTCCCTTGACGAGATGGTGCACGTCGCGCGGGAGATGGAGCGGCAATCCTTCGATATGCCATTGCTGATTGGCGGTGCAACCACATCACGTGCTCATACAGCGGTCAAGATAGAACCCTGCTTTAAGCGGGATGCCGTTGTCTATGTTCCGGATGCCTCCCGCAGTGTCAGCGTTGCGACCCAGTTATTGAGCAAAACACTGAAAACCGATTTTGTCTCTTCTGTCAAAGCTGAGTATGAAAAGGTGCGGGAGCGGAACGCCAATCGCCGCCCCAAGGCGGAACGTCGGCCATATGGCACGCTTCACACCTACAAGACACCTATCGACTGGCAGGGTTATCAGCCACCGAAACCGTCATTCCTGGAACGTCGAACTCTTGCCGTTTCATTGGCAACACTGGTCGATTATATCGACTGGACCCCCTTCTTTATCACTTGGGATCTGCACGGCAAATACCCGAAAATCTTCGATGACCAAGTCGTTGGTACTGAAGCTCGCAAACTCTTCGATGATGCGCAGGCAATGCTACAAACACTGATCAGTGAAGATAAAATCCAAGCTCGGGCAGTGATTGGTTTCTGGCCCGCCAGCCAGGTTGATCACGATGATATTGTCCTCTATACCGACGAGAGTCGCACAGAGGAACTTGCCAGACTCCATCATCTCCGTCAGCAAACCCAGAAAGTGCCCGGCAAACCCAATGCCAGCCTGTCTGACTTTGTCGCGCCCTGCGACACAGGCATCGAGGACTATGTGGGCGGTTTTGTTGTCACCGCAGGCATCGGTGCAGAAGAACTGGCGAAAAGCTTTGAAGACGCTCACGACGATTACAACAGCATCATGGTCAAGGCACTGGCTGATCGCCTGGCCGAGGCATTGGCTGAATACATGCACGAACGTGTACGTCAGGAATACTGGGGCTATTGCCCTGATGAGAAGCTCAGCAATACCGAGTTAATCAAGGAAGCGTATCCTGGCATTCGTCCGGCACCCGGCTATCCTGCCTGCCCTGACCATACGGAAAAGGCCACGCTGTTCCGTCTGCTGGATGCAGAACAGGAAACCAGTGTCAGCCTCACGGAACATTTCGCCATGTTCCCGACCGCCAGTGTCAGCGGCTGGTATTTCTCCCACCCGGATTCGAACTACTTTGCCATTGGCAAAATCGACCGGGACCAGGTGGAAAGTTACGCTGCCCGGAAGGCCATGACCATTGAAGAGGCCGAGCGCTGGCTGGCGCCAAACCTGAATTACGATCCGGCATAAGGAACGGGCCTGCGTCCCGCCTCCTCCGCCCCTGATAGAGGTAGTTGTGCAAGACCGTATACGCACAATTCTGTCCCTTGGTCTGCCGATCATCGGCACCATGTTCTCACAAAGCCTGATTAACCTGGTTGACACACTTCTGGTGGGTCAATTGGGTGAATCGGCGTTGGCGGCTGTCGGGGCCGGTAATTATGCGATTTTTGTCAGTTTTGGGTTGATCAGCGGTTTGTCAGCAGCGATCCAGGCCCAGGTGGCGCGCCGCCGAGGCGAAGGCACGGGTAATCCGCTGGAACCAGTCTGCGGCGGATTTCTGATTGCGTTACTCTGCGCTCTCCCTCTCAGCATCCTGCTCAGTCTGGAAGCTGGCAATATCATGCCTGTCTTTCAGGCGGATCATGCGGTGACAGAAGCGGCTGCGCTCTACTTTGCCATTCGGGTGCTGAGTCTGCCGGCTGCCGTGCTCAACCTGTCCTATCGTGGTTTCTGGAATGGCATTCGGGAATCTGGCGCTTTCTTCCGCCTGCTGTTGTTTACGCATTTATGCAATGCCATCATCAGCTATATCCTGATTTATGGCCTGCTAGGCTTTCCACCGATGGGCGTTGCCGGTGCTGCTACAGGCACCCTGATCGCCATGTACCTTGGCGCAATACTGAATCATTACTTTATTCGCCAGCGGGCACGTCAGACGGGACTGCGTTTCAGACTTCCGTCACGACAGGGCTTCTTTCGCCTGGTTCGTCTCGCTATTCCGGACTCTGCACAGCAGACCTGTTTTGCCCTGGGCATGTCATTGATGTTCTGGCTTATTGCCCGGCTGGGCAGTGACGCCATGGCAGTCGCCCATGTTTTGATTAATATCTCGCTGGTGTTGATTCTCCCCGGCATCGGGCTTGGGATGGCATCGACCACACTCGTTAGCCACGCATTAGGTGCAGGCAAACAACAGGAGGCCTGGCGATGGGGGCGGGATGTTTCTCTGCTGGCCTGTGCGATCCTGGCACTGCTGAGTGTGCCGGTCCTGGTCTTCCCCGAATGGTTTCTCGGCCCCTTCCTCGGTAGCGATGAGAATCTCGTTAAATTGGCGGTATTACCCCTTCAGATAGCAGGGATCGGCATCATTATTGAGTCATTTGCGCTGGTCTTAACCCAGTCACTGCTCGGCGCAGGCGCCAACAAAACGGTACTGGCCATACGATTCAGCACGCTATGGCTGTTCATGTTGCCCGGTGTCTGGCTGGTCACCCATAATGGTACCGCCAGTCTTACGGCCGTGTGGTGTGTTCTACTGGTTCAGAAACTGTTGATATCGACAGCATTTCTGATCGTCTGGCAGCGTCGACGCTGGGGCCAGATTAGCATTTAGTGCATCCAGGACCAGGCAAAGACCAACAAAACCAGTGCCGGGCTGATATAGCGCACAATCACCTGCCACGGCTTGAACAGGACTTTGCGAATACCCAGCTGATTCAGCAGAGTCTCTTTATCCATGACAAAGCCAGCAAATAGCAGAATCAAAAAACCTGTCAGCGGTAGCAATATATCAGTAGGAAACGCCGTAAACAGGTCAAACAACGATTTGCCGGAATCGGTTTGTACTGATTCGAAAATATTGAATGACAACGCTGGGATCAATCCCAGCAACCATACAATACTACCCGTCATAATCGCTGCTCTTTTCCTCCCGAGATTACCGGTTCGTGCAATTGCTACCACCAACGGTTCTGCCAGATTCACCGAAGACGTCCAGGTTGCAATGACCAGCAGCAGAAAGAACAGGGGCATCAACCACAGTCCACCCGACAATTCGCCCAGTGCAACGGGAAGTGTCTCAAACATCAGCCCAGGACCCGATGACGGTGCCAATCCTTCCGAAAAAACAACGGAAAAAGTCGCCAGCCCCGTCAGCACTGCAACTAGCAAATCCAGCATTATCACAACACCAGCGGCTTTAAACACTGACTGCCGATCAGGCATATAGGCACCATAAGCCATCAGGCAACAGGCACCAACCGCAAGTGTAAAGAAAGCATGCCCCATGGCTTCCAAGGCAACTGACCACTCCAACTTATGCCAATCTGGAGTGAAGAGGTAATAAACCGCATCGGAAAAACCAGGAAATTGTGACGTAACGATAACCAGTGCGATCAATATTACGTATAACAACGGCATCATCAGGTTATTAAGCATCTCAATACCGCTGGCAACATTCCGCGCGCTGACACACAGAGTCATTGCAATAAACAGCAGCTGATAACTGACAACCGAGAAAGGGTCTGACAGAAATGTCTCGAAAACGTCCTGTGCCTGATGGGCTGTCATTTGACCCAACTGACCGGTCATCGACTGAATGAAATAAAACAACGCCCAGCCAGAAACCACACAATAAAACGACAAGATCAACATCGCAGCCAGTGTACCCAGCCAAGCCAGCTTTCCCCAATGCCTGGAACCACCAGATGCAACAGCCAACTGACGCATTGAAGTGGCTGGTGTGGCACGCCCTGCACGTCCGATAATAATTTCAGATATCATTACCGGCATGCCTAAAAGCAGAACGAAGAATAGATACAGAACAAAAAAGAGACTGCCCCCATTTTCCCCTGCCATATAGGGAAAACGCCAGATATTGCCCAGCCCAATGGCGGCGCCCGCAATAGCCAAGATAAAGGCCCGATTTGAAGTCATGCCCTGTGAGACTGTCATAACGTGCTTCCTACACAGCATCTCAGGTGCCAACGGTTCAGAACGTTGCCATGCCAGATGCCTTTTTAGACACTAGGAATACTTATAGACAGCTTAGACAGGCGGAGGTTTCCAAAAGCGATGAACCCGACATCGCCTGATACGCAATGCCGGGATTTCCAGAAAGAATCAAAAAACGCGGTTCATGCCATCCAGAGCTGCAACCCGGTAGGCTTCTGCCATGGTGGGATAATTGAAGGTCGTATTCAGGAAATACTTAAGGCTATTGACCTCATTGGGCTGCTCCATAATGGCCTGACCGATATGGACGATCTCAGCCGCCTGGTCACCAAAGCAGTGAATACCCAGAATTTCGAGGGTTTCCCGATGGAACAGAATTTTCAGCATACCGGCAGTTTCACCGGTGATCTGTGCACGCGCCAAACGTGAGAAGAAAGCCTTACCAACCTCATAAGGTACAGCGGCCTCTGTCAGCTCTTCCTCTGTTTTGCCCAACGAACTGATCTCGGGAATAGTATAGATTCCAGCGGGTACTGAACTCACAAACAATGGCGGCTCATCCCCCTTGATATTGTTGGCCGCAAAACGCCCCTGATCATAGGACGCACTGGCCAAACTTGGCCAACCAATGACATCACCTGCCGCATAGACATTTTCAACGTCCGTCTGGTAATACTCATTAACATTCAATTGGCCACGACTGTTGGCTTCCAGGCCAATATTCTCCAGGCCAAGGTTCTTCGTATTCCCACTGCGACCATTCGCCCATAACAGTGCATTCGCCTTGATCTTTTTGCCAGACTTAAGGTGCATGACCACCCCATCATCCGTTCCTTCGATTTTCTGGTATTCCTCGTTATGACGGATGATCACATTGTTCTTCCTGAGGTGGTAACTCAGGGCGTCCGAAATCTCGTTATCCAGGAAGGACAGAAGCCGATCACGGGTATCAACCAGATCGACCAATACGCCAAGGCTGGAAAATATTGACGCGTATTCACAACCAATAACACCCGCACCATAGATAATAATCCGGCGCGGCGTGTGATTAAGTTGCAGAATCGTGTCACTGTCATAAATACGAGGATGCGTGAAGTCTACATCAGCGGGACGATATGGCCGTGAGCCCGTGGCAATGATGATATGACGCGCTGCAAGATGCTCTACATTTCCACCATTTTCCACCACTTCAATGGTGTTCTCATCGACAAAACAGCCCATACCAAAATAGAGGTCAATGCGGTTACGCGCATAATACTGGGTACGGGATTTGACCTGTTTCTGAATAACCTCATGGGCACTTTTCAGCACATTCGGGAAACTGAACCACCGAGGTTCACCGATTTCCCGGAACATGGGGTTATTGTTGAAGCTATAAATCTGCTTGACGGAGTGACGGAGTGTTTTGGAAGGAATGGTGCCGAGATGAGTGCAGTTTCCGCCAACAGTCGGCATCTGCTCGACAACCGCGACACGCTTTCCCAGCTTGACTGCGTTGAAAGCCGCCCCTTCACCGGCCGGTCCGCTGCCAAGTACGACAACGTCATAATTGCTCACACCCATCAAGGCACTCCAATGGTCTGTTAATGGCGGTGATCAAACCGCCTGATTATTCGCAGGTCCAGCGCGGCCGTTTATGACGGCTTCTTACCGGCATCGTAAAACAGGGATTCGGCGTTTTCTGGCAGCTTTTCAGCCTCCTTGTCGCCACCGCCACAAATCGGGCAGTCCTCCTTCAGGCCCAGGCTCCCCAAACCACCACATGACCCCTTGATCGGCTTATTGGCAAAAATCACACCGATCGACATGGCGAGAATTATGAGCATCAACAGGGCAAATGTCAGGAGCATAACGGTCATTGCATATCACCCAAATTAGACGTTAATCGTACAGCTTATCGCAAACATTTATTGAACCAGGTATGGCCGAAAGGCCGTACTGGCGACCGATTCAAAGCCCTTACCCGTATGATAGATAAAGTAAGCCGCCAAGCCCTCTTTTTCGGCCAGCGCCAAGCCCTTTTCTTCCCCGAGAATCATAAACATCGTGGCATAGGCATCGGCCGTGGCAGTATCGTCAGCCACGACAGCGACAGAAGCGAGACGGTGTTTCTCTGGGTAGCCGGTGCGCGCATCAATCAAATGGGAGTAATGTACGCCATCCTGCTCGTAGTAATTCAGATAATCCCCGGAGGTGGCTATCCCCTTGTTATTAGCTTCTATGATGCCATCTGCCTGTTCTGTCAGCAATTCCGGCAGCCGGATGGCAATACGCCAGGCCTGTCCATCCGGCTTACGCCCCCGAATCCGGACTTCGCCGCCGACTTCAACCATATAATCGGTAATACCTTCAGCTTCGAGCGCCTTGGCGGCTTGATCTACGCCATATCCCTTGGCAATCGAAGAAAGATCGACAAAGACGGGCTTTAAACGGGTCAGGGTTTTCTGCGCATCATCAACAGCCACACTGTCATACCCTACCGTTTTCATGGTTTCCTGGATTTTATCCGCAGGCGGTACATGGGACGCACCACTCTCTTCCAACCATTGAATAAACGCGGGATCATCCAGTACGGGATCCAGCGATGCGACTGTCGCCTGATTACCCGCTCCAAACCCCCAAAGATTCACCAGCGCCCCAGACGTCACATCATAAGCGCCGCCCGACATTTGTGAAATCTTCTGACTTTCACGGATCAAGGCAACCAGATCAGCACTGGCGGTAAACGACTGATCAACAGGATGCCGGTTAAAACGCATCAATTCTGAATCCGGCTTATAGGTCGACATGCGGTCATCAACATCCTGCAAGGCACGATGCACCTGCTTGCCAACAACATCCTCTGAAGGAACCGAATTATCGGCGATATATTTGATGTTGTAGGTCGTACCCATGGTTTTGCCATGGAGGGCATGAATGGAAGGTCTTGTCGACTGGTAATAGACCGCAGCAGCTAATACCAGAGCGGCAATCAGCACCAGGGTCAAGGGGAAACGCTTAGGCAAGGAACCATATCCTGAGTGTGAATCAAGGCACGGATTCTACCGTGATCACACTGGCGTTACCATGCGAGTTTCCGATGAACACCTTCTTCGATGCGATTCATCAGGCACAAAAAAGCCCGGATTAACCGGGCTTTTTCTTTCAGCGCCTATCAGCCGCCAAAGTCGTCGAGCAGGATATTATCACGCTCTACACCAAGATCTTCCAACATCTTGATGACAGCGGCGTTCATCATGGGCGGTCCGCACATGTAGAACTCGCAGTCTTCAGGTGCCGGGTGATCCTTCAGGTAGTTTTCATACAGCACGTTATGAATAAACCCGGTCAGGCCATCCCAGTTATCTTCCGGCTGCGGATCAGACAGGGCCAAATGCCAGTTGAAGTTGTCGTTGTCTGCAGCCAGCTGGTCATACTCATCGTCATAGAAGGATTCACGCATGGAACGCGCACCATACCAGAACGAAATCTTGCGCTTGGAACCCAAGCGCTTGAGCTGGTCGAAGATATGGGAGCGCATCGGCGCCATACCTGCACCACCACCAACAAAGACCATTTCTGCATCGGTCTCTTTGGCAAAGAACTCACCGAATGGACCATAAACAGTGATCTTATCGCCCGGCTTCAGGTTGAAGACGTAGGAAGACATCTGTCCTGGCGGCACATCCATTCCCGGCGGTGGAGACGCGATCCGGATGTTGAATTTCAGGATACCCTTCTCTTCCGGATAGTTCGCCATTGAGTAGGCACGGATAACAGTGTCGTTAACCTTGGACTTGTACTGCCAGAGGTTAAACTTATCCCAGTCACCTTTGTACTCTTCCGGAATATCGAAGTTCTTGTAGTCAACTTCGTGGGCTGGCGCTTCAAGCTGCACATAACCACCGGCGCGGAAATCAACATTCTCACCTTCAGGCAGCTTCAGCGTGAGCTCCTTGATAAACGTTGCCACGTTATCGTTGGAAACCACCTCACACTCCCACTTCTGAACGCCGAAGAACTCTTCGGGCACCTCGATCTGCATGTTCTGCTTGACTGGCACCTGGCAGGACAGACGCCAGCCTTCATTCAGCTCACGACGGGTGAAGTGCGGCTCTTCCGTCGGCAGTGCGGAACCACCACCATCGCTAACCTGACACTTACACTGGGCACAGGTACCACCGCCACCACAGGCAGAAGAAAGGAAGATGCCCTGACCCGCGAGGGTTTGAAGCAGCTTGCCACCGGCCTGAGCCGTGATGGTCTTGCTGGGATCGCCGTTAATTTCAATGGTCACGTCACCGGTGCTGACCAGCCTGGAACGGGCGGCGAGGATGATCGCCACCAGGCTCAGCACGATGAGCGTGAACATCACGACACCCAGTACAATGATCTGCGTATCACTCATGTTCTTTCACCCCCTTACAACTGGACACCGGAGAAGGACATGAAGCCAAGCGACATCAGTCCTACGGTAATGAATGTGATGCCCAGCCCCCGGAGACCCGGAGGAACGTCACTGTATTTCAGCTTCTCACGGATACCAGCCAGTGCCACGATGGCCAACGCCCAACCAGTACCTGCGCCCAGGCCGTAGACAACACTGTCGCCAAAGCTGTAGTCCCGCTCCACCATGAACAGGGAAGCTCCCAGAATGGCACAGTTCACTGTGATCAGGGGCAGGAAAACGCCCAGTGCGTTGTACAGTGCCGGCACATAACGGTCGAGGAACATTTCCAGAATCTGAACGATGGCAGCAATAACACCGATGTAGGTGATATAGCCGAGGAACGTCAGGTCAACGCCCTCAACAATCGCGCCTTCTTTCAGCACATGGGTAAAAATCAGGTTATTGACCGGTACAGTGATTGCCAGTACCACGATAACCGCAACACCGAGACCAAACGCGGTCTGGATCTTCTTGGACACGGCCAGGAAGGTACACATGCCCAGGAAGAACGCCAACGCCATGTTCTCAACGAACACGGCTTTGACGAACAGGCTGAGATAATGTTCAACCATGATCAGTGCGCCTCCTTAGCCGTCGTGTGCGCTGCCATCTTGTATTCAGGTGCCTCAACCTGCTCCGTTTTCCAGACACGTAATGCCCAGATCAACAGGCCGATCAGGAAGAAGGCGCTGGGTGCCAGCAACATCAGGCCATTAGGCAGATACCAGCCACCATTGTTAACCAGCGGCAGGATTTCAAAGCCGAACAGCTTACCGGACCCCAGAAGTTCACGGAAGAAACCTACGACCAGCAGTACTGCACCGTAACCCAGACCGTTACCAATACCATCCAGGAAGGACATGCCCGGAGGATTCTTCATCGCATAGGCTTCCGCGCGGCCCATAACGATACAGTTGGTAATGATCAGACCCACAAACACCGACAACTGCTTGCTGATTTCGTAGGCGTAGGCTTTCAACACCTGGTCGACCACGATAACCAGCGACGCAATGATCGTCATCTGGGCGATAATACGAATGCTGTTCGGAATCTGATTCCGGATCAGCGAAACGAACAGGTTAGAGAAGGCCGTTACGAAGATTACGGCAATCGCCATAACCATACTGACCTTCATGCTGGTTGTTACCGCCAGCGCGGAACAGATACCCAGTATCTGCAACGCGATGGGGTTGTTGTTGAATATGGGCGTCAGGATGACGTCTTTCTTTTCACTCATCTTACGCCTCCCCCTTCTTCAGATTGTTGAGAAACGGGCCAAAGCCATTCTTGCCAAGCCAGAACTTGACCAGGTTATCGACACCACGGCTGGTCAGAGTAGCACCGGAGAGACCATCCACCTTATGCTTGGCATCAGACGCTGACGGATCGACAGCGCCCTTGACGACGGTGATATCGATATTGCCTTTGTCATCAAAAACTTCTTTGCCGATCCAGAGCCCTTTCCAACGAGGATTATCAACCTCACCACCCAGACCTGGCGTTTCAGCATGCTGATAGAAGCCAAAGCCGGCAACCGTATTGAGATCACTTTCGAGTGCCAGGAAGCCATACAGGGTTGACCACAGACCATAACCACGCACAGGCAGAATGACAGTTTCCAGCTTGCCATCCTTCTCGACAACGTAGATCTTGGCTGTCTTCTCCAGACGCTTGATCAGCGCCTTGTCCTGATCGGCAGGCAACGCATTGGACATCGCAGGGTCCTTGGAGGCTGCCTGCTGATTAAATGTGTCGACATCCAGCTTGGTATCGAACTTACCTGTTTCAAGATCAACAAGCTTCGGTGTGATCTTGCTGAACTCTTCCTGGATTTCTTGACGGCTCAGTGCCTTGGGATCGGCCACCAGCCCGGAGATCGCGAGAATATTCTGCTGAACATCCAGCACCTTGTTCTCGTTCTGCCGGGACTTCAATGCCACCGCCGCACCGGACACCAGCACCGAACACACGAGCGACAGTGTGATGGTGACCAGCAGCGTCTTTTTAATTGTGTCGTTATTAGCCATTGACGCGTGCCTCCCGACGTTTGATGTTGGCCTGCACCACAAAATGATCAAGCAGCGGTGCAAACAGGTTGGCAAACAGAATTGCCAGCATCATGCCTTCCGGGAAGGCCGGGTTGGCGACACGGATCAGAATGACCATCACACCAATCAGGGCACCAAACAGCCAGCGCCCGGTATGGGTCATGGCTGCGGAGACCGGGTCAGTGGTCATAAAGATCAAGCCAAAGGCAAAACCACCCAGTACGAAGTGCCAGTACCAGGGCATGGCGAACATTGGATTGGTATCAGAGCCGATCACATTGAACAGCGTACTCATGGCAATCATGCCCAGAATGGTGCCGGCAACGATCCGCCAGGACGCGATACCCATGGCAATCATAACCGCACCACCCAGCAGGATGGCCAGCGTGGAAGTCTCACCGATAGAGCCCTGAATGTTGCCGTAGAAAGCATCAAACCAGGTAATACCGTGGCTCATGATATTTTCAACACCACCATCAGCCCCCAGGCTCAGCGCAGTCGCACCACTGAAGCCATCAACGGCAGTCCATACCGCGTCGCCGGACATCTGAGCCGGATACGCGAAGAACAGGAACGCACGGCCCGTCAGCGCCGGGTTCAGGAAGTTCTTACCGGTACCACCGAAGACTTCCTTACCAATCACCACACCAAAGCTGATACCCAGAGCAACCTGCCACAGAGGGATAGTCGGTGGTACCGTCAACGCAAACAGAATGGAGGTAACAAAGAAACCTTCGTTAATTTCATGCTTACGCACGGTGGCAAACAAAACTTCCCAGAAGCCACCCACCATAAACGTGACCAGGTAAACCGGCAGGAAGTAAGCCGCCCCATAGACCATGTTGTCCCAGATACTGGACGGATCATGACCGGCAAACAAGCTGATCAGCCAACCATGCCAGTCAGACGGTGCAGACAAACCGCCTTGAATGGCCATATTCGCCTGATAACCCAGGTTCCACATACCATAAAACATGGCCGGGAAGGCACAGGCCCAGACGGTGATCATGATACGCTTCAGGTCAATCCCGTCACGGACATGTGACGTGGTATGGGTGACCGAAGGCGGACTGTAAAAGACGGTATCAACCGCTTCATAGAGCGGATACCACTTTTCGTACTTGCCCCCTTTCTCAAACAGAGGCGCGACGGAATCAAGAACTTTTCGCAACCCCATGGTCACCCCTCTTTCTCGATGGTGGTCAGGTTATCACGCAGGATCGGACCGTATTCATACTTGCCCGGGCAGACATAGGTGCACAGGGCCAGATCTTCTTCATCCAGCTCCAGAACACCCAGTTTCTGGGCAGTTTCAGTATCGCCGACAATAATGGAGCGCAGCAGCTGAGTCGGCAGCACATCCAGCGGCATCACCTTTTCATACGCACCAACGGGCACCATGGCGCGCTCACTGCCGTTCGTGGTTGTGCTGAACGGAAACAGCTTCTTCATGAACCGGGAGACGTAGATCGGCATGACCGAAAAGCGATCAGAGCCTGGAACGATGTAGTGCAGCAAAGGACGTTCACGGCCTTCGCGCAACACGGTGATCTGGTTGCTGTAGCGACCCAGGTAGGCATAAGGGCCACTGGCCGTAAAGCCACCGAAGACGGAACCGGAAATCACACGATTTTCGTCTGTCAGCAACTCGCCTGCGGTCAGTTCTTCCGTGCTTGCACCTAAACGGGTGCGGATGAGACGCGGCTTTTCCACCTGAGGGCCAGCCAGTGCAACGACACGTTCGACAAACAGGCGACCTGTTACAAACAGTTTGCCGACGGCAATCACATCCTGATAGCCGATATGCCAGACCATTTTGTTGGCACCGACAGGCTCCAGGAAATGAATATGGGTTCCCACAAGGCCCGCGGGGTGAGGACCGGTAAACTCTTCCACCTGAGCCGGGCCAGTCGGCATGACTGCACCAAGTGCCTTGCACAGATAGAGCTTGCCGTCCGTCAATTTGCTGAGCATTTTCAGGCCCTGTTCAAAGGCTTCAGCCTGCTCGGCAATGATCACTTCCGGATTAGCCGAAAGCGGGCTGGTGTCCATGGCGGTCACAAACAGTGCCACCGGCGCAGTACCCGGCTCAGGCACCTTGCTGTAAGGACGGGTGCGCAATGCGGTCCACAAGCCGGATTGCACCAGATTCTCCTGCACCTGTTCCCTGGTCAGACCGTCCAGGTCTACAGGTGCATACTGGGAGAAGGTTTCCTCCCCCTCACCGTCAACATCAATGACCAGTGACTGGAAGACGCGCTTTTCACCTCGGTGAATAGCTGCGACGACACCACTTGCCGGAGATGTATAACGGACATCGGTATTTTTTTTATCAGTAAAAAGCAGTTGCCCCAGGTTTACCCGGTCTCCGACTGCGACCGCCATCGTGGGTTTCATTCCCACATAGTCAGAGCCGAGCACCGCCACGGAACGCACATGACGCTCCTCGGCAATGGTCTGCTCTGGCGATCCCGTTATCGGTAGATCCAGGCCCCGTTTTATGTTGATCATACGTTTCGCCTAACCGGTTGCATGCAAGGTGAAGGAAAACCTTTCTCCAGGTGACTGGCAGGACGGAAGCTTGATTTTGATGTTATATCCGCCCCGTGCAGGCCTGTGCCCGTTCTAATTTCACTTTCAGGTATTAGGGAAGACTACGGATTGAAGGAACAACGACCCTATGGTTAACGGTCGGTTATTCCGGATAGTGCTCCCCTGAAATCCCAAGGGCGAATTATAATGACCGTTATGCCAATATGCCATACAGATTTGCTCCTCATATAGCTGGTAATGCCATCAAGCCGACATTCCCTGTACAGCATTTTTTTTATAAACGCGCATCCAGCACTGATCAATCAAAGCTGGCGATACCCGTTGCCACTAATCACGATGAATCACATTGAAGTAAAGCAGAAAAAAGCAGGATGGCGTGAAACCTGCTGGCAGTAACACTATTTTCACCACCAGCAGGCTCAACTAAGCAAGAATTAAACGACGAAATTAGCTATGCGGGAACACAGGATACATGACACCTGCCATATGCTGCAGAATACGATTTACCTGACAGCTGTAACCGAATTCATTGTCATACCAGACATACAGTACACAGCGATCGCCATCAACGATAGTTGCCTCAGCATCCACAATGCCCGCATAACGAGAACCGACGAAATCACTGGAAACCACTTCAAGTGATTTGACGTAATCAATCTGCTTTTGCAGATCCGAGTACAGAGAACACTCCCGCAGATAATCGTTGAGTTCATCAACAGTAGTGCTACTTTTCAAATTCAGATTCAAGATCGCGAGAGAAACATTCGGCGTCGGCACCCGAATCGCATTACCAGTCAGCTTGCCCTTAAGCTCGGGAATAGCCTTGGCAACCGCTTTCGCTGCTCCCGTCTCAGTAACCACCATATTCAGGGCTGCTGCACGACCGCGGCGATCCCCCTTGTGATAGTTATCAATGAGATTCTGGTCGTTGGTATAGGCATGCACCGTCTCAACGTGACCATTGGCAATACCAAACTTGTCCAGCAATGCTTTGAGGATTGGCGTTATGGCATTGGTCGTGCAAGATGCAGCCGACACAATACGGTCATCCGTACTGATCAGGTTATGATTCACGCCATAAACGATGTTCTTCATTTCACCTTTGCCGGGTGCCGTCAGAACCACACGAGACACACCGGAGCATTTCAGATGCAGGCCCAACCCCTCTTCATCACGCCACTTACCAGTATTGTCGACCACAATCGCATTATTGATGCCGTACTGGGTGTAATCAATAGAATCCGGTGAATTGGAGTAAATAACCTGAATACGTACGCCGTTAGCAATGATGCACTGATTTTCTTCATCAATACTGAGAGTACCACGGAAGGAACCGTGTACAGAATCACGACGCAGAAGGCTTGTCCGCTTAGCCAGATCATTCTCGGCACCGCCATTACGCACAACGATGGCTCGAAGGTTGAGACCCGCACCGCCACCCGCACGCTCAATCAGAATACGCGCCATCAGACGACCAATCCGGCCAAAGCCATACAGAACGACGTCCTGACCATTCTGCGCTTCCGGCTGCTCTACCCCGAGAACATCTTTCAGCTCATCACGCAGGAAATCATTCAATTCCGCAAACTGATCCTGCGATTTAAATTTCATGGCCAGCTTGCCAATATCAATACGGGACGGGCCCAGCTTTAATGTCGCCAGCTGCTCCAGCACCGGCAGGGTTTCACGGACAGAGAGGCCATTCTGCTCAACCTGGCGGACAAACCGGTGAGCCTTGATGATATCTATGACAGAACGGTTAATAATCGGGCGGCCAAAAAGAGAGGTTACAACGTTATGATCCCTGTACAGTTTGCCAACCAGCGGAATCATGGACTCGGCCATGGCTTCACGTTCTTTCCAGTCGGCGAAACTATCAAGCATTTTCTCTTGAGTCACTCTGTTACCTGCATTCTCTAGCGAGACAACCAGGAAGCGCCCGGGAAACACCCTGTTCGCCCATGGCTGTTGTTTATCGGCCCCGACCCGGCCCATGATACAACGACCCCCTGGTACCGACTCGGGTTAGCGCGCCGCCATTATCGCGATTCGGGTTACATTTCGCAACACACCATCCGTGCGAAACCGTCTTTTTGTGTTCTTTTTTGTTTGTTTTCGGTGCAGGAGGACGGGATTTTCCCTTCCTGCTAGAATCGGCACTTTACCGAATCCAGCCGTTACAGGATGTTCATGACACAGTTCACATTCCCGCTTCCGGTCAAACCCGGCGACAAGCAGGTCTGGGGCGACGCTCAGGGGGCAGCATTATCGCTCGCAGTCGCCGACGCGGCCCAGCGACATGCCGGTTTCAGCCTGATCATCACACCTGATCAGGAGCAGGCCGAGCGCCTGCGCAGGGAACTTGATTTCTTTATTGATCCCACCCAGCAGCTGGAACTGCTGACCTACCCGGACTGGGAAACCCTGCCCTACGACACCTTTTCGCCCCATCAGGATATTATTTCCCAGCGCCTTCATACCCTGCACAGACTGCCGCGGGTTAAACGTGGCATCCTGATCGTAGCGGCCAGTACTCTGATGCACAAAACGCCTCCGGTTTCCTTCCTGGAAGGTCATAGTCTGGTACTGGCTGCAGGCGATACCTTTGACCGGGAAAAGCAACGCCAACTACTGGAAAGTGCCGGCTATCACTGTGTCGACACGGTTTATGAACACGGCGATTACGCCATGCGTGGCTCCATCATCGATATCTTTCCCATGGGCAGCAACACCCCCTTCCGGATTGATCTGTTTGATGACGAGATTGATACGTTAAGAACCTTTGATCCGGAAACCCAGCGCTCCGTTGAGCAAGTTGAACGCATTAACCTGCTGCCTGCCAGGGAATACCCGCTCACACCGGACGCGATCACCCACTTCAAACAGGCTTTCCGCAGTCGCTTCGATGTCGATTACCGTGATTGCCCTCTCTACCTAGATCTGAGCCGTGGCCTAGCATCGCCGGGAGCCGAATACTATTTGTCACTATTCTTCAAGGAAACAGCCTCCCTATTCGACTACCTGCCGGATAACACCCTGCTACTCACTACCGGGGACATTCAGCCGGCAATCACCCATTTCAGGGATGACCTGAACAGTCGGTACGAGAACCGGAAGGTGGATCCTTCACGCCCGATTCTTCCACCAGCCGATATTTTTCTAGCTGATGAAGAACTCTTCCGGCAGTGCAAGGCATTCCCGAGAATCCAGCTGGAGCAGGAACCAGTGCCGAACAAAGTAGGCCATTACGACTTGCCCGTTCGCTCTGTACCTGCTGTCGAGATTGATCACAAGTCCAGTGAACCTCTCACGGCACTGCAAGCCCTGATGCGCGATGCCAGCCGAGTACTTCTATGTGCGGAATCCGCAGGTCGGCGCGAAAACCTGACCGAACTTCTGAACCACCATGGCATCAATCCCGATACAACATCCGGCTGGCATGATTTTCTATCATCCAGTACCGCGCTTGCTATTACCACCGCGCCGATTGATTCTCCGCTATGGCTGGACAAAGACAACATCCTGCTACTAACGGAAACTCAGCTTCTGGGTGGCCAGGTCATGCAGCGTCGACGCCGAAAGCGTGCGACCGATGAAACCGATTTGGCGATTCGTAATCTTGGCGAACTCAGCCTTGGGGCGCCAGTTGTTCATCTGGATCATGGCATTGGTCGCTATCGGGGATTGCAAACCATTGATCTGAACAACCAGCCCCAGGAATTCCTCACGATTGAGTACGCAGACGAAGCCAAGCTCTATGTCCCGGTATCCTCACTTCATCTGGTATCCCGCTACAGCGGTGCTGATGATGAATTAGCCCCGATCAACCGACTCGGCACAGAACAGTGGAGCAAGGCGCGGCAAAAAGCTGCAGAAAAAGCCAGAGATGCAGCGGCTGAATTACTGGATATCTATGCCCGCCGGGAGGCTCAGTCCGGTTTTGCCTGCACCGACCCGGGCCCTGATTATCAGATATTCGCCTCAGCCTTTCCCTTTGAGGAAACACCAGACCAGGAAGTCTCCATTCAGGCAGTCGTTCGCGACATGATGGCCGATCGCCCGATGGATCGCCTGATCTGTGGTGATGTGGGCTTCGGCAAAACCGAAGTCGCCATGCGCGCCGCCTTTATGGCTGTTCACAACAGCCGCCAAGTCGCTGTACTCGTACCTACTACGCTATTAGCTCAACAGCATTTTGAAAGCTTCAGAGATCGCTTTGCTGACTGGCCGGTCAAAGTGGAAGTCATGTCCCGCTTCAAGACTGCCAAGCAAATCAGCGAATTGAAAAATGGCCTCGCGGAAGGCGCCATCGACATCATCATTGGTACCCATAAGCTGCTACAGGAAGATACCACCTTCAAAAATCTCGGGTTACTGATCATTGATGAAGAACACCGCTTTGGTGTCAGACAGAAAGAAAAACTCAAGTCACTCCGGTCTGAAGTGGACATTCTGACACTTACTGCCACCCCTATTCCGCGAACCCTCAACATGGCCATGGCGAATATGCGCGATCTGAGCATCATTGCAACGCCCCCAGCGCGAAGACTCGCGGTCAAAACCTTTGTAAGGGAAGCGGACAGCATTCTAATCAAGGAAGCCATACTCAGGGAGCTGCTCCGTGGTGGCCAGGTCTATTACCTGCATAATGAAGTCAAAACGATTGAAAAAGTTGCCAGCGATCTTCAGGAAATGCTGCCTGAAGCCCGAGTCGCCATTGGTCACGGCCAGATGCGTGAGCGGGAGCTGGAGCAAGTCATGCAGGACTTTTACCACAAACGGCACAATGTTCTCGTCTGCACGACCATTATTGAAACCGGCATTGATATTCCCAGCGCCAATACCATAGTCATTGATCGCGCCGATAAATTCGGACTGGCTCAGCTACACCAGCTTCGTGGCCGGGTCGGCCGATCACACCATCAGGCTTATGCCTATCTCATGACGCCGAATCGCAGAAGCATGACAACTGACGCCGTCAAACGACTGGAAGCTATTGAGCAGGCTGGCGACCTGGGCATGGGCTTTACACTGGCCACCCACGATATGGAGATTCGAGGCGCAGGTGAACTGCTGGGCGATGAACAGTCCGGTCAGATCCAGACCGTCGGTTTTACCCTTTACATGGAAATGTTGGAACGTGCCGTCGATGATATCCGTCACGGTCGCACGCCAGATCCGGAGAAACCGCTGGCCACCCACACCGATATCAATCTTCGCCTGCCTGCACTCATTCCGGACGACTATATACCCGACGTCCATACCCGACTCGTGCTCTATAAACGGATTGCCTCCGCTTCAAACAGCGCAACACTGAGGGAGCTGCAGGTTGAAATGATCGACCGGTTTGGGCTGCTGCCAAACCCGGTCAAATACCTGTTCCGGGTGACTGAGCTCAAGCTACTGGCCCAGAAGCTGGGTATTGACCGGATTGATACCGGCGAAAAAACCGGCACCATTGATTTTTCAACGACACCTAACGTTGATCCAATGAAGCTGGTCAGGATGGTTCAGCGTGAGCCCCAACGCTATCGACTTCAGGGCGCGTCAACCCTGAAATACACAACCCCCATGGAAACGGTTGAGCAACGCCTGCAAATCACACAAAATCTGTTGGAAGAACTCTCTCTGTCGGCCTGACGGAGAGAGTCGCCGGCAATCAATCCTTTGACACTATTAAAAAGTGACATCGCCATAATGATGATACTGCGTACACTCTTGCTGACCAGCCTGCTGCTATCTATCGGTACAGGCGTCAGTGCTAACACCGACAAGCCAACCTCTTCCAACCCTGAGGAAGACTGGTACCAGGTCGATGTACTGGTGATCAGCCGTCTGGACAAAGCCATGGATTCTGCCGAGCGCTGGCCATCGGTTGCGGAGCACCGTTTCCCGCTGGATGCTGTGAAGCTTTATACCGTCGAGCAACAGACGGTAGGCAAAGAATTCCTGCCAACACCAACACAGACGACTTACCAGCGAAACAGTCCATCCTCCATGGATGACGCAACCTATGCAGCCTCCGCCAAACGTATCCCGCTTGATAGAAAGCCCAATATCGCAACACAGCCGCTGATACTACTCCCCCCCAACCTGGGACACCTCAACAGTGAAGCCGGCTCTATCAGACGCAGCCGAGATTATCGCCTGCTCTACCAAGCCAGCTGGCGCATGCCGCTACAACCGGATAGTAAGCCGACTCACATTTATATCGAAGCTGGCCAAAAAGTGGGTAATGACAGTGAACTGGAAGGGATTATCACGCTATCTGCACGCCGCTTTGTCCACGCCGCGCCTCAGCTCTGGCTGAATCGCCTAAACCCAATCCTGCCAATGGATAAGTTGCTGCTGACCAATCAGCTGCTGACATCGCCTATAAAAGACAAATCATTGATGACATCTTCCAGCACTGGCGGCTTGGTGATGCCAATCAACACCCATTACACCGGCAATCTACTGATGGCCGAAACTCGCCGCTTGAAGTTAAACACTATTAATTACTTTGATAGCCCGTCACTGGCCGTTCTGCTTTCTATTACACCTTACGAAATACCCAGGAAAGTTAAACCGAGCAGTGCTGCTGAAGCACAGGTTTCAAAGAGTGAGGGTGCTTGATAACGATAAAATTTGATTTCTGGAGATGTAATTAACAGCGCTAAGTGAGCTTTTTACTCATATAAAAGCTGTTCTTGCCATCTGATGAAATGTAACTGACATCGTCCATTAATTGTTCAACGATGTTCAGGCCTCGACCGCTGCAACTCCAGCTCTCAGGATCTGCAGCGGTTATATTCTGCATATCCGACATCCCCGCACTTTGCAAAGCAGCCATTGCCTGCCCCCAGTCACTGACCACAATTTCCATTTCATCCGTGGTGAGATTAATCATCACTTCAACAGAGTGACCTGAAGCACTACTATAAGCATGCTCAATCGCATTATTGGTGATTTCAACAACACAGAGTTCGATACGATTGATTTCTTCTGCGGTTAAACCGGTCATCGCACAAAGGCCACGGACAGCCATGGCGACCAGTACGGTGTCTTCCAGTCGACTATCAATGAGCAGTTGTATTGTCTGGGTTCGCTGATCCATGCAACCCTGCCTTTTCTCTTGTTTTAATACTTACGCATTCAGTGCTTCATCAACAGTAGCATAGATTTTGAAAATTCGATCCATGCATGTCAGATCAAAGAGATCGCTAACCGCTTTCTGAGGCCCAGCCAGCTTGACACTCCCGTTAGCACCCACCTGTTTGAGCGCCGCGACAATCGCACCAAGACCGCTACTGTCCATGAAGCTGACACCTGAGATATCGATAACAAAGTTCGTGTTACCGTTATCAATCAGATCTACCATAAAATCTTTGAAGCCCGCTGCAAGGCTCGCATCCAGGCGACTTTCCTCTACCGTAACAACGGTCGCATCGCCCTCCTGCCTGGTTTTATACCCCATACTCCAGCTCCTCTGTTAATTCTTTTCCGTCAGGGCTTCCATTCCACCACCAGATAGGTGACATCGTCCTCAAACTGATCGTTACCCTGCCAGCCTTCGATCTGATCCTGAACCGCTGTAATCATGTCCTTCATCGGCAAGGTTTGCGATTCTTTCAGCAGGGTTTTCAGCTTGTCTTTACCAAACATCTCACCCTGACTGTTTTCGCATTCAATAATGCCGTCAGAATAAAGAAATAACCGGTCACCGGGTGACAGCTGCATCTGCTGGGTATCATAGGCCATGCCTGGGATCATACCGACAGGCACCCCGCCTCCATCAACAAAGTGCGCATCGTTGGTTGCAGGTCGCATCCACATGGCCGGTGGATGCCCGGCATGACTAATGGTTAGCTTCCCGGTTGGCGTATGAATGACACCGTACACCATTGTGAAATAGAGCATGCTTTCCACCGATGTCTGGAAACGGTCATTAAGACGGCTCACCACTTCATGGGGTTCCAGAATGCGATAGTAAGGGGGATCAACAGTTTCTTCTCTTAGCAGGGATGTCTTGCCAGTGGTATCCCCCATCAGATTATTCAGGGTAAACGAGAACAGTGCGGATGGGATTCCGTGCCCTGCGACATCCAGCTGATAAAACGCAACATGCTCATCACTCAGGGCAAAGTAACCGAACATATCACCGCCAATGATTTTGCTGGGCTTGAAAAACCAGTCAAAGCTGACGGAATCAATAGTTGTCGGCTGTACCAGTAGTTCTGCCTGAGTATTAGCCGCCGATTCAAGATCCTTCTTGATCGTTTCAAAGGCTTTGGCCAGCTCTTCGTTGCGCTCCTCAAGTTTACGTTCGAGGTCAATAATACGAAGCCCTGCCTTCAGACGCGCTTCAAGTTCACGAAAATTGACCGGCTTATGCAGGAAATCATCTGCCCCGATACTCATGCCCTGAACAACCGCATCATGATCCTGGTTGCCAGTCAGCAATATAAAGTAAACATAGTGGCCCAGATCCTGATTACGAATCGCCTTGCACAGCTCAATACCATCCATTTCCGGCATCATCCAGTCACTGATCACAACACGAATCTGGGGGTTCTTTTCAAGGCAGGCAAGCGCTTCACGGCCATCTTCTGCTTCATGAGCGGTATGGCCTAATTTACGTATGAAGGTGGACAACAGGAGGCGTTGATCCCTGGCGTCTTCGGCAATCAGAATATCCATATACTTCGCCGACTCCGAATGTTGGCTATTACCGGTATCAAGCCAGCCACCACCTCCTGTAGCAGCAGGCTCAAGAATGCATTAAAACACTGTCAGTATAGCATTCGATAATCCGCCAAATTTTCGTCAAATCGTTGCTTTTATGGCCAAAACAAACATTTAACTGCTTTGATCTAGTGACGCCGCAATCAACTGCCTGACTTTCTGCATGCCCTCTATCAGCACCTGACGCATGGCATCGATAGTGATCTCACCAACCGCCTTACCAGCAGCACGATTCACCACAAGGCAGACCGAGGCATACGGCAACCCAAGCTCCCGGGCCAGCGCTGCCTCCGGCATTCCAGTCATACCGGTAAGATCACAACCATCGCGTTCCATCCGCAGAATTTCAGCGGCCGTCTCCAGTCGTGGCCCATTGACACAGCCATATACCCCTTCATGCCTGATCTCTAGCCCTGTTTGAATCGCCCCCTGGATCAGAGACTGCCGGAGCATTTCATCATAGGGCATGGTGAAATCGATATGGTTTGCCACCTCAAAGTCATCACTGAAAAAGGTGTGCTCACGATTTGAGGTGTAGTCAATGATCTGATCTGGGATACAGATAACGCCGCTACACATACTTTCCGTGATACCTCCGACCGCATTGACAGCAACAATCCGGTCAACCCCCAGTGCCGCCAACGCCTGAATATTAGCGCGGTAGTTAATCTTATGCGGCGGCAGGGAGTGATCCGGTGCATGGCGGGCTAAAAACACCACTTCATGACCATGAAAATCGCCGACCAGCACCGGTACAGACACTGCACCCCAACATGTTTCAAGAATATCTTCTCGCTGGATGTTTAACCCATCCAGGTCTGTCAGTCCGGTACCCCCAATGATGGCTGTCATGCTCATGATACATCACCCTCTACTGGCTCTCCTGCCGCATCAGCCCTCACACTCATAGGCACAGGGTCAGGAATATCCAGCGTCGTGGTCGGAAAGGCGATATCGGCACCATGGGAATGAATAATGGCCATAATTCTCAACAACACATTTTCCTTAATCTGTTCAAACATGACCCAGTCGGTCGTCTTGGTGAAACAGTAGATAAAGAAATCAAGGGATGATCCACCAAAACGGGTAAAGTTGACCATCAACGTTCTGTCTTTGGCAATCTCAGGATTATTGGCCAGATAATCCCTGACATCGTCCAGAATCTGGGTAATGCAGTGTGCATCTCTGTAACGAATCCCGATGACTTCATTGATTCTCCGGTTACGCATACGCGATGGATTTTCGACTGAAATACTGCTAAATGTCGCATTGGGCACATAGAGTGGCCTTTGATCGAATGTCCGTATGCGCGTCTGACGCCAGCCTATGTACTCAACCACGCCTTCGATATTCTTATCCGGAGACCTTATCCAATCCCCTACCTTGAACGGTCTATCCAGATAAATCATGAAACCACCGAAGAAGTTAGCAAGCATATCTTTTGCCGCAAAACCTACGGCCAGTCCGCCTACACCACCAAAGGCCAGCAATCCGGAAATACTGAAACCACGGGTCTGCATGGCCACCAGAACAGCAGCAATGATCACTACGGCTTTCAGTAGCTTGCTCAAGGCCTGAGCCGTCGTTTCATCAAGATGCCGAGTGCTGGATGCATTCGATAGAATCTTCCGCTCCACCTCGCGAATAAAGCGAATACAGAACCAGCTCACAACCACAATGACAATCAGATCCCTGATCGAGTCAATCGCCTTGAAAATGGCTGCACCAGTCTCATTCTGGGCAACATCACCGGCAAAAGAGATACCTGCCACCCAGATAATAAGTAAAACAGGAGTTCTCAACGCCAGGATGAACGCATCATCCCACAGCGTAGTAGTTCGGGCAAAACCGGCCTCCAGCCGTTTCAACACCACCTGCATCAATCCATGCGCAGCGAGGGTTGCCAGCAAAATTAAACCGATATGAAAAATCCAGCCATCACGATCCTGAATAAACCGAAACAGCGCCTCATAATCAATCACCGCCATAATCCTTCATCGACCAGCGCCTCAAGTCGTTTCCGACAGGCCTGTCGGCGCTCAGAATTCATTAAGACACTCAAATCAACTGCCTGAGTTGCCCTCAACCGGGATAACCGTGGACTGGCCTCCCTTTGTTCCCGTTCAAGCCAGTCGACCACCTCATGTGCACCTTCCGGATTGTTACAGACCAGTATCATGTCACAACCCGCTTCGAGAGCAGTCTCAGCTCTGGCCGGAAACCCTCCAGAAATGCTGGCAGCTGCCATATTAAGGCAATCACTAAAGACGACACCTTCAAAGCCAAGTTGTTCACGTAAAACTTGCTGCAGCCAGTAAGGCGAAAACCCGGCCGGTACATTATCAAAAGTTGTAAAAGCGACGTGGGCAGGCATAATAGCCTCAAGCCCCTGTTCAATCATCGTCTTGAATACAATGAGATCAGGCTCAATCTCTGCGAGCGTTCGCGTATCTCTGGGCAAAGCAATATGGGAATCTGCAGAAACACCGCCATGTCCGGGAAAATGCTTGCCCGTGGCAGCCATGCCCACCTCATGCATACCTTCTACAAATGCACTCGCCAGCGGGATAACAAAATCAGGAACGGCACCAAACGATCGATCCCCTATGGCACGTGACAAACCCCGATCAAGATCCAGAACCGGCGCGAGAGAAAGATCAATATCAAAAGCCCGAACTTCACTGGCCATTAGCCAGCCACACTCCCTGGCAAGATCAACTGCACTCTGCGGATCAGCTGACTGATATAAGTCACCAAGCACTCCCATTGGCGGTAATCGGGTGAACGGTTCTCCGCGAAAACGCTGAACTCTCCCACCTTCCTGGTCAACCGTTATCAACATATCCGGCCTGACCGAGCGAATGGCGGCAACCAGCTGCTGTAACTGATCAGCATCCTGGTAATTTCGTGAAAAAAGAATCACGCCCCCCACTGACGCCTTAGACAACCGGTTGATTTCAACACTGTCAGGATGAAGGCCTTGCAGGTCCAGCATCAGGACGCCCTGTGTCATGGGAATACTCCAGTATCAATTTTCAAGAATGGTGACGGACATACCCGGTGCAGTCCGGGGAAACAGATCAAGAATATCGCGATTATGCATGCGAATGCAGCCACGGGAACCGGGTTTACCCATTTCGGCGGTATCCGGCGAACCGTGAATATAAATATACCGACGCATGGTATCAACGCTACCATGCCGGTTAAAGCCAGGCTCAAGACCGCTGAGCCAGAGAATACGGGTCAGGATCCAATCCCTGCGCTCAGGATGCTGTGCTCTTAATTCAGGACTGTAGATCTCTCCCGTAAAACGACGCCCCACCAGGACTGCATTCTCCGGAAGCCCTTCACCAATTCGTGCACGGATAATATGTTTTCCCAGTGGTGTCTGATAGCTCCCATTCTCCTGGCCAATCCCATTGGAGCCGGAAGAGATGGAATACGTACGCTCACCTTCTGGCGTATGAAGAACAAGTTCCTGAGAAGCAATATTGATGGTGATATGCATAGGTAACCGATGAATACGAGTAATGGTCAACCATCACAGTATTACCGGTTACGACTTATGAATCTAGCTGGGCACGCATGGCTGCTGCGAGGAAAGGCTCCATCCGGTGAAGGGTTTTCTCGATCGTGGCTTTTTCTCCGTATTCATAGTCAGCAATCGACTTGAGCGCTTCAAAACCTGACATGGAGAAAATCACTGTTCCCATCATGAAGTGGATACGCCAGAACAGTTCGTTACGTGGCAAGGCCGGCGAGGCTGCAACAACCAGCTTCAAATAACCGGAGAGTACATCACCATAAATATCCTGCAAATAACGCCGCAGATGCCCCTGTGTTTCAGTAAACGCCAACGCCAGCAGCCGCATAAAGACCGCCAAATCCTTCTCCCCGCGAGGTTTTGTCGCAAGAATCTGGTCGACCAGCAAGCGAAGTAACTCTTCCAGTGACGGCTCTTTATCTTTGGGAATTTTAGAAACTTCTTCTGCCAACCGGGCACAGAAGGGATCCAGAAAACGGGTAAATACCGCCTGTATCAAAGCCTTCTTGGAGCCAAAGTGATAATTGACAGCCGCAAGATTCACGCCGGCCTTGCTGGTAATTGTCCGTAGCGATGTCTCAGCAAATCCCTTCTCTGCGAACAGGGATTCAGCGGCATCCAGTATTCGGTCTACAGTATCTGACTGAGCCATAACATCTTATTTTTTATACCTGAAGCAAACGATCGTTTGAAACGATCGTATGTCCAGAGCCTTTTGTCAAGGAATTCAGATGATTACAAGAAAATTACACACTTAATGAAACAAATCATTACTACAAGACGTCGTTTTTATCTGCGATAACGTCTCATTACTGCGACATACCAACAACATTTCTTATTGCAGACACCAAACAACTGTATATAATCACAGTTACTGTATATAACGACAGAATAGGTAGCGGCATGATCAAGCTCACTCCCCGTCAGGCAGAAATTCTGGCTCTCATTAAATCGCATATTGAGAACACCGGATTTCCCCCGACACGCGCCGAAATCGCTAAAGAGTTGGGATTCCGCTCACCGAATGCTGCAGAAGAACACTTACGTGCACTGGCCCGCAAAGGTGCCATTGAAATCATTTCTGGCGCATCTCGAGGCATCCGCATTCCCGACGACAACACCAATGAAGCCGAAGGCTTACCCATAATCGGCCAGGTTGCCGCCGGGATGCCGATCCTTGCTCAGGAACATATTGAAGACCACTGCAAGGTCAACCCGGATTTTTTTCATCCAAAGGCCGACTATCTCCTGCGTGTTAAGGGAATGAGCATGAAAGACATCGGCATCATGGACGGTGACCTGCTGGCAGTGCATCGCACATCCGATGTGCACAATGGCCAGATCGTCGTAGCCCGCATTGATGACGAAGTCACGGTGAAACGGTTTGAGAAAAAAGGCGCTAAAGTCTTGCTTCACCCGGAAAACGAAGAATTCAACACCATAGAAGTCGATTTGAAGACCGACCCCCTCACCATAGAAGGACTCAGTGTCGGGGTTATTCGCCATTAAGGCTAATGGATGATCAGTAAAACAGCTTAAGCAAAGTAAACCAGGGCTTTTTTGGAGAAACTGATGATGTATTCGATGATTCAACCGCAGACGCTTCATCCGCACGAATTCGGACTCCACCAGCCATCCGGCATGAACGAGGCATTCTATCAGGATGATCGCCCATATGGACGTGTCAATGAAGTGATTGCACCTGCCTTCAGCAGCCTCAGCATTTGTCTGATCACACCTATCCTGTCACAGCTGACCCGCAATCATGATGACCGTTGGCTTACCCTGATTGCATCATCAGCCTTTACCAGCGAAATCAGCCATTGGCTGAAAAACGCCGACTTAAATACCAACAAGCTGCTCATGCTGACAGCTGACACGTCTGATCAAGCGCTAAATCTCGCATGCCGCGCATTGAGCAGCGGCAATAGTCATACCGTTGTCGTCTGGATAAACGACCTGTCTGAGCAAGGTCTTGACCAACTGGAACGATCCGCCACATTCGGAGGATCGGATGCTCTGGCGATTCGGGGGCGAAAAACGACCCGCAAGCAACCCGTATTGCCAGATTTTTTCAGTGCAGCCTGCGCCCGATGAACAGAGAAGCCTCTGCTTCATCGACGCCGGTTGCGGCCTGCATCCCGGCATTAAGCATCACTTTAGCAACATCCAGGTAGCGGTTATCAAGATAATCCAATGCATCTGATGAAAACTTCAGGGTTAGCAGCGTGTTGTGATCATGGCGGGTTCTTAAAACAATCTCACCCTCGGAAATCTCAACAATTTCTAACACATAATCATCTGACATCTACACTGCTTTCCTGATTGTATGGCGAAGAAATGATCGGCTCGGAATCAGCAAAGCATACTGCCGCTTGCCATCACCATTCAACCATTTGCGACCTAACCCAGGCAATCATTGCTTTCAATGACTCATAAATCATCCGGTAGCTTTCAGGTGCATCAGAAAATTTAACCGTATGATTACCGACTTCCTTGAGTGGAATACATTCAACAGGTGCAGATTCAACCACACCAGCTATGGAAGGTAGCCAGCAACCATCCCATTTCATCAGCAATGCTGACAACCAGCTTTCCGGCGTTTCTTCAAGCTGCAACAGCGCCGAGAGTTCCGCTACCGTTTTGCCATATTTATCAACAACTAGAACCGCCTGTTCAGCCGTTTCAGTGCTGGCATCAATATCCGCCGCTTCCAGCATTTCCGCTAAAAGAGAGCGATAAGCGCCAACAGCATGAAACAGAAAGCTTTCCCGGCAAGCCTCACCTTCAACAGGCAAGGCTTTACTGGACAGAAGAGACTCCCAATGATCGAGATTGAGACGGGCCATATACAATTTCTGATTGGTTCTGGCCCGCACGGATTGCTTCATGCCTGTTTTTTCTTCTTAGTCTGCTTCTCCTGCCAGCGGCCATCTTCGTAAAACGCCTGCCAGCCTGTTGACTTGCCATCCACTTCAGTCATGACGTACTGCTGACCAGTCTTACGACTAAACCGGATAATACTGGGATTACCGTCCGGGTCAGTAGCAGGTGCATCCAGAAGAAAATGGTACTTGCTGTCGATCTCCTTCCGGTGAGGAATCAGTTCACTCACAAGCGGCGCACGGGTTTCCCGATTTTTCGGAAACTGGCTCGCCGCCAGGAAGAGGCCCGACGCGCCATCCCGCAGAATGTAGGTATCATCAACCTTGATACACCGCAGCTCCGGCATGGGCACAGGATCCATTTTCGGCGGCGCTGGCTGACCATTTTTCAGCAGCTTGCGGGTATTACTGCACTCACTGTTGGTACAACCAAAATACTTGCCAAACCGGCCGCTCTTCAGCTGCATTTCAGAGCCACACTTGTCACATTCCAGTGTGGGGCCCTCATAACCCTTGATCTTGAACTGCCCCTGTTCAATTTCATAGCCATCGCAATCCGGGTTATTACCACAGATATGCAGCTTGCGCTGCTCATCAATCAGGTAGCTGTCCATCGCAGTGCCACACTTGCCACATCGATGCTTGGCACGGAGCGCATTGACTTCTGCGTTCTCATCATCAGCATTGATAGCTTCTTCACCTGGCACCAGGTTGATTGTTGTCTTGCAACGTTCTTTCGGCGGCAAGGTATAGCCCGAACACCCCAGGAATACACCAGTACTCGCTGTACGGATCTGCATATGGCGACCACAGGCCGGGCATTCAATTGCTGTCAAAACCGGCTCATTGGCACGCATACCACCATCGGTTTGCTCAGCCTGTTCCAGCTTCTGCTTGAATTCTGCATAGAAGGCATCAAGCAGTTGCTTCCATTCTTTCTGAGATTCCGCCACCTCATCCAGACTCTCTTCCATCTTCGCTGTAAAGCTGTAATCCAGAAGGTCGTGGAAATTTTCTACCAGACGATCTGTAACGATGTCGCCAATCTTTTCTGCATAAAACCGGCGATTCTTCAGCGATACGTAACCACGATCCTGAATCGTTGAAATAATGGAGGCGTAGGTCGATGGCCTGCCAATACCCCGCTTTTCCAGCTCCCTGACCAGTGCTGCTTCAGAAAAACGCGCAGGTGGACGAGTAAACAACTGGCGAGGGTCCAGCTTATTAAGATTCAAACTCTGCTGAGGCTGGATGTCCGGCAGAATGACATCTTCACCTTTTTTAGACAGCGGCGGAAGAACCCGGGTAAAACCATCAAACTTCAGCGTGCGCCCTTTGGTTTTCAGCTCAAACTGTGCTGCTTCTACGGTAATACTGGTACTCAAATACCGTGCAGGCACCATCTGGCAAGCCACAAACTGTCGCCAGATCAGGTCATACAAACGCTCGGCATCTTTTTCCAGTCCGGACAAGGTGCCCGGTGATGCTTCAACATCAGAAGGACGAATTGCTTCGTGAGCTTCCTGCGCACCATCCTTACTGGAATAGATATTGGGCTGATCGGGTAGATAATCCTGTCCAAAACGACCATTAATATAATCACGCGCAGATGCCACTGCCTCAGCACTCAAATTGGTTGAGTCGGTTCGCATATACGTAATATGCCCTGCCTCATAGAGGCGCTGAGCCAGTGTCATGGTTTTCTTAACACTGAATCCCAACCGCGTACTGGCTGCCTGCTGAAGAGTAGAGGTGATAAAAGGTGCCGGCGCTTTAGTTGTCGTCGGCTTGTCGTCCCGTGAACGTACCGTATAACCCGCAGACTTCAATAAAGCGAGCGCGGCATCGGTTTGCGCTTTGCTTACAGGGCGGAAACTTTCACCGTTTTCTTTGGTGACCTGAAATCGTGCAGCGTCACCACTGCCCGTAGCAAGATCTGCATACACTTCCCAGAATTCTTCAGGCACAAACTTTCTGATTTCGCGTTCGCGCTCAACAATCAAGCGGACGGCAACCGACTGAACACGCCCAGCAGAAAGACCACGGGCAATTTTTGCCCACAGCAATGGTGAAACCATGTAACCCACGACACGATCGAGAAAACGTCGAGCCTGTTGCGCATTAACGCGATCAATATTCAAGCGACCGGGGCTCTGGAAAGCTTCGTTAATAGCGCTCTTGGTGATTTCATTGAATGTAACACGACGATAGTCAGCCACGTCAGGACCTATGGTTTCCTGCAGGTGCCAGGCAATTGCTTCTCCCTCGCGATCCAAATCCGTTGCGAGATAAACGGTTTCTGCCGCCTGGGCCAAACGACGCAACTCGTCGACCACTTTCTCTTTGCCTGGCAGCACTTCGTAATGGGCATCCCAGCCGTTTTCAGGGTCAATACCCATCCGGCCGATCAGCTGCTCACGCGCTTTCTGCTTCTTATGTTTCTCTTTCTGCTCAGGCGTCATTTTGCGGGTTTCAGCCGCTGCCTTCGCCCGCGCTTTCGGATCAACGGGCGTGCGAGAGCCACTGCCACTGACCGGAAGATCCCTGATATGGCCGACACTGGATTTGACGATAAAGTCTTTTCCCAGGTACTTGTTAATGGTTTTCGCCTTGGCGGGCGACTCCACAATGACCAGTGATTTACCCATACTGTTTTTCACATCCTGTTGCGGGTTCCTGCCTCTCGGTTCAGATCGGGACAGGGGAGCTATGCAGATCGCGTCAATATATAAGGTTTAACATACGCCGGGTCAAGAAAGCGAGCCAGGTGACTGATTCAAAAGCATTTTATCTGTTTTGCTATAAAGCCAGCCCACAAAGCTACCCCGCCAAATCATTTAAGGGATACCTTCTTCACTGCACGAATGCAAACACTGTTAAAACCGAATCTAGTGAATCAAAGCGAGATACGCCAATAACAGTACTGATTGAAACACTGACAACGCAACCATCCCCCGTCATGTGCTGTCATGGCCAGACTGTGTGTCAGACAGCTGAATGGATAGCGTTTTCCAGGCAATGCGCCAATCGATCGTCCCCACGGACAGCGATCCTTTTTCGGCGGAAAACTCTACTCTATTTATCAGGGTAAAAACAACAGACCCCGGCAAAAGCTTACCGGGGTCTGACTTATTTCACATAATCAAACTACGCCTTACACGCGTTCGATCACCGTGGCAATTCCCTGACCAAGGCCGATACACATGGTAGCAAGCCCCAGAGTACCGCCTTTCCACTCAAGTACGTTCAGGAGTGTGCCTGTGATCCGCGCACCGGAACAACCCAGCGGATGACCCAAGGCAATCGCACCGCCATTGAGGTTGACGCGATCTTCGACCTTATCGAGCAACTTGAGGTCCTTGGCGACTGGCAACGCCTGCGCCGCAAACGCTTCATTCAGCTCGAAGTAATCAATATCGTCAATGGACAAGCCGGCGCGCTTCAGCGCTTTCTTGGTGGCCGGTACAGGCCCATAACCCATGATCGCCGCTTCACAGCCTGCCACAGCCATAGAGCGAATTCTGGCACGAATATTCAGGCCTGCCGCCTGCGCACGCTCAGCAGACATCACCAGCAGCGCTGCAGCGCCGTCAGACAGCGCAGAAGAAGAACCCGCTGTCACCGTACCACCTTTCGGGTCAAAGACCGGCTTAAGGCTGCTCAGGGCTTCCAGTGTAGCGTCCTGGCGAATGACTTCATCAATTTCACACTTCACCTTGAAGCCATTGGCATCATGACCTTCGATCGGCACGATTTCATTCTTCCAGCGACCCTCGACCGTAGCTTCCCACGCTTTCTTGTGGGAGCGCAGTGCAAATTCATCCTGCTGCTGACGGTTGATACCATGCATACGACCCAGCATTTCAGCCGTCAGGCCCATCATATTGGACGCTTTCGCGTAATGCTTGGAACCTTCCGGGTTCAGGTCAATACCATGGTCCATCTTTACGTGGCCCATGTGTTCTACACCGCCGACCACAAACACATCACCGTTACCGGTAGCGATACCCATGGCCGCGGTATGCAGCGCCTGCATGGAAGAGCCACACAGACGGTTAACGGTCTGTGCTGCCACTTCACGGGGCAGATCCGCCAGCATGGCGATGTTACGGGCAATGTTCATGCCCTGCTCTTTGGTCTGGTTCACACAGCCCCAGATCACATCTTCTGTTTCACGGGTGTTCCAGTTCGGATTACGCGCCTTGAGGGCCTCAACCAGCTCGGCAGACAGCTTTTCTGCCCGAACATTACGAAACTGCCCATTTCTGGACTTACCCATCGGCGTGCGGACCGCATCGACGATCACCGCATCTCTCGGATTCAGACTCATGTCGTTTGCTCCTGAATTCTTATCAGGCCCGGTACCGACCGGGCCAGGCGTTATCTGTTACGGAATTTCCTGAACAACCTTAAAAGAAGGTTTTCCCTTCGGCGGCCATTTTCCGGAGTCCTTCTGTTGCCTGGTACAGCGGTCCGAGGTCCGCATACTTGTCTGCCAGGGCAACAAACTCAGCAACGCCCATTTCATCGATATAACGCAGCGCACCACCGCGGAATGGCGGGAAGCCAATGCCGAAGATGAGGCCCATGTCAGCATCCGCCGCAGTCTGGACAATGCCATCTTCCAGGCAGCGAACCACTTCGAGACACATCGGGATCATCATTCTTGCGATGATTTCATCGGTTTCAAAGTCACGGCGCTCAGCACACACCGGAGCAATCAGCTCATAGGTGCTTTCATCAACAACTTTCTTCGGCTTGCCGCGCTTATCGGTTTCATACTTGTAGAAACCAAGATTATTCTTCTGACCCAAACGGTTGTTTTCGAACATCACGTCAACCGCACTCTTGAAGTCGCGCTTCATACGGTCAGGGAAGCCGTCTGCCATAACGCCTTCTGCATGAACACCGGTATCAATGCCGACGACATCCATCAGGTAGGCAGGCCCCATCGGCCAGCCAAAGCGCTCCATGACCTTGTCGACCTGCTGGAAGTCAGCACCATCACGCAGCAGTCCGGCAAAACCACCGAAATAAGGGAACAGGACACGGTTTACCAGAAAGCCCGGACAGTCATTGACGACAACCGGCGTTTTACCCATGGCCTTGGCATAGCTGACCACTGTGGCAATGGTTTCTTCACTGGTCTTCTCACCACGGATAACCTCCACCAGCGGCATCATGTGCACCGGGTTGAAGAAGTGCATACCACAGAAGTTTTCCGGGCGATCAAGCGCTTCCGACAGCGTATTGATGGAAATTGTTGAGGTGTTTGAGGTCAGGATCGCATCGTCACGAATCTGCTTCTCAGCCTCGGCCAGAACGGCATGCTTAACCTTGACGTTTTCAACAACAGCTTCGACGATAACGTCGACTTCCTTGAAATCGCCGTAAGACAGCGTAGGCACGATGCGATTCAGGGTGTCTCCCATCTTCGCCGCATCCATCTTCTTACGCTCAACCCGCTTGGTCAGCAGTTTTTTCGCCTCATTCAGGCCCAGATCAATACCAGCCTGATTGATATCCTTCATGATAATCGGCGTGCCCTTATAGGCCGACTGGTAGGCAATGCCGCCCCCCATGATACCGGCACCCAGCACCGCGGCCTGCTTGACCGGCTTGGCTTGCTTCTCATAAGCCTTGGCTGTTTTCTTCAGCGCCTGATCATTCAGGAACAAGCCGATCAGGTTACTGGCCACAGAAGTCTTGGCCATTTTAACGAAGCCTTTTGCTTCAATTTCAATGGCTTGGTCACGCTTCTTACCAGCATGCTTCTGCATGACTTTGATGGCTTCAACCGGCGCAGGATAATTAGGACCAGCCTTGCCGGCGACAAAGCCAATGGCCGAATTAAACGCCATCATCTGCTCCATCGGGGGCAGCTTGACCGCATCCAGTTTTTCCTGACGCTTGGCCTGATAGTCCAGCTCACCCGCACCTGCACGCTTAACCAGGTCAATGGCCGCTACCAGCAGTTGCTCTGGCTCAACGACCGCGTCCACAGCACCAACTTTCAATGCTGCATCCGCACGGTTCTCATTACCCATGCAGATCCACTCAATAGCATTGTCCGCACCCACAACACGGGACAGACGAACGGTTCCCCCGAAACCCGGGAACAGTCCCAGCTTGACTTCCGGTAAGCCCACCTTGGCTTTCGTGGACATCACCCGGTAGTCAGACGACAGACACATTTCAAATCCGCCGCCCAGGGCCATGCCGTTTATGGCCGTGACTGTTGGTACAGGCAGGTCTTCGAAGTTACTGAATACCGCATTGGCTTTCAGCACCCAGCCCATCAACTCTTCTTCAGGCAGAGCAAAGGTATCGGTGAATTCAGTGATATCGGCGCCGACAATAAAGACGTCCTTGGAGCTGGTCACAACCACACCCTTGACGTCGCTGCTGGCCCTGATGGCATCAGTAGCTTCATGCAGTTCTTTCAGGGTGGTCTGGTTGAACTTGTTGACGGACTCCCCTTGCAGGTCAAAATTCAGCTGAGCAATGCCATCATCCAGCAATGTGACGGTGATGGCCTGGCCTTCGTAAATCATGAACGTTTCTCCACGTTTGTGCGACACTCTAGGCCTGTACAACAACCCGCTGCAGCCGAGGTACGCACCGGGCATTGAAGGATTTTTTCACTGCCATTCCCTGGCTACCTGTTCGTGTTCTGACAAATGACCGCATGCAATTCATACGACCGTTTGAATCCGGTGTGAAACCTTCACGGAAAAGCTAGGTAATGTCAAGGGTGTTTTACGTATTTACCGACACCCACACCTTTGAGAACCGAACAGAATGCCCTGCAAAATAGCAGTTCAATTAACCGACTACAGAATCATTGTTTTTTAACATTCTATGATTCAGAGATAGGTATCTCTGAGGGAAGTCAAAACACCATAAAGCTGATCGATGGCATTTTTATCGCCCCGTTCATCCCACAAAGCCACCACACTCATTTGCCGGATGGTAATCTGAACAACGCCAGTGGGGAGTTCTTCAAGTAATCCAGCAATAGCGTGCTGATCCAGGACATCAGGTAGTACCCAGGCATGATTTTTCATACGTTTGAGAATGATTGGAATATGAATATTTAACGAGCGCTCGGTTGGCAGGACATACTCCATCCAGTGCGCTTCCGTGTCACAGGATTCTGGTAATTTCTCCAGCTCCTTGAACCCATTGACTTGCATTTTTTTGGTAAAGGCTGCCTGCCGGAATACCATCTGCTGACGCTCCCGTTTTGATGGCATCAACCACATTAGATTTCCTGCAATTACCGCCAAAATCAGTAAAACTATGAGCCAGGTCATACACTTCTCAGCATTTTGTTTTAGTATGTTGATGTAAGTCTGCCTGCATGTCTCGGTTTCGGGCAAGGCCTGCCGGCAAAATCGGGCGGATAGACATCAGGAACAGCCTCTTTACGAACCGGAAAAGGAACATACAATGAGCCTGTACAAGCACGTTCTGGTAGCTGTCGACCTGACCGAGGAAGCTGATGAAGTGCTGAACAAGGCCCAGGCCATCGCCGAAGCCAATGAGGCCCGGCTGACTCTGGTCCATGTCGTGGAACCCCTCAGTGTTGCCTATGGCAGCGATATCCCCCTTGATCTGACGACCCTGCAAGATGAAATCACCCAACAAGCCCGCGAACGTATTAACAAACTGGCCGACAAGATCAACATTGAAAAAGGTGATCAGCACGTAGTGTACGGTCGCCCCGAGCGGGAAGTGCATCGCATTGCCGAAGAGCATGAGATTGACCTGATCGTGGTGGGCAGCCATGGGCGGCATGGTCTGGCCCTGATCCTGGGATCCACGTCAACCAGCATTCTCCATGGCGCTACCTGTGATGTTCTGGCCGTTCGTGTCGGCAAATAACACCTGTTTTCTCGTTAAAACAGGGTAGTCATTCACTGACTACCCTGTTCTCTTGACTACACTTCCCCCTGCCCGTTTCACTTCAACGAAGGTTAATATCCCTATGAAGAAACCTGTGCGTGTCGCCGTTACCGGCGCAGCGGGAAGCATCAGCCGAGCTCTGCTCTTCAGGATCGCCGCCGGCGACATGTTTGGTAACGACCAGCCAGTTTATCTGCAATTGATCGAAGTCCCCCAGGCCATTGACGCTCTGCGGGGTATCGCCATGGAACTGGAAGACTGTGCTTATCCACTGATGCATTCGATCAGTCTGCATGATAACCCTGACAGTGGCTTTTCCGGCGCCCATTACGCGATTCTGATCGGTGCCAAACCCCGCGCGCAAGGGATGGAACGTAGCGATCTGCTGACGGCAAACGCTGAGATATTTTCCGTACAGGGTAAAGCGATCAATCGTTACGCCAACCCGGATGTCAGGGTGGTGGTGGTCGGCAATCCAGCTAATACCAATGCACTAATCGCCTGCAGCAATGCGCCTGACCTCAGCCCGACACAATTTAGCGCGCTCACGCGACTGGATCACAACCGTGCCGTTGGTATTCTGGCCAGCAAAAAATCCTGTAACCCGCAGGATATTCGAAAAGTGATTGTCTGGGGTAATCATTCGCCAACCATGTACCCCGATCTCCATCACGCCATGATGCATGGAAACCCTGTGATGCCTCAGATTGATACTGAGTGGTATCGCAACACCTACATTCCTCGCATTCAGAAACGGGGGGCTGAAATCATTCAGGTGTGCGGACATTCCAGTACGTCTTCAGCAGCACAAGCCATTATCGACCATATGCATGACTGGGTGCATGGCACACGACAAAACGACTATGTCAGTATGAGTGTCATGAGTGATGGCAGCTATGATGTTGAAAGAGGTATTTTCTTCTCCTACCCTGTGCGATGCAATTATGGCAGGTACCAAATAATCAACGGCCTGACGTTAAATGACCTTTCAAGGGACTATTTCAAAATCACAGAACAGGAATTGCTTGAAGAAAGAGATGCCATCAGACACCTGATACCGAGCGAATTCCTACAAAAAATGGAATCGCAATCTACTCAGACTGCCAGCGAAAGCGTGTCTGAACACTATCTTGGACCAAGAAAAATTAATGATTGGATTTAAGCCAAAGATTTGGCCCGAATAATACGGGCCAATTTATCGACTGCAAATTAATTTTTATCAACCTTCTTTTTCATTTTGAGTCACGGCGAGCTTGAGCCGCTCCATTAATTGACCTGCAGCATTCAGCAAACGGTATTTTGACAACATGATATCAAATTCATGCCTGACAAATGTTTTCCTCGCTTGATACAACTCCGTCGCCGTATTTAACACATCTACCAGAGTACGCTGCCCCAGATCAAACTGTTTGGTGTAAGCATTCAGCGTTTTAATACTGTTGTTAACATGCTCCTGCAAATAGGGCTTTTGCTGCGTTAATGACTCATACAAATACCAAGCCTGTTTTAGTTCAAGCATGAGCCGTCGATGCGTTTTCTGCCTTTCTGCACGAATTAACTGCGCCTGCGATGCAGCCTGTCCCACTAGCGCCTGATCAGCACCACCACGGTACAAATTGTATGACATACTCAATTTGGCCACAGAGCTTTCATCATGTCCTGTCACACCGTCTGCATCACGACTCCGCTGATGGGTAAATTCAACATTCACGCTGGGATAGTAGACACTCAAGCTAGCCTGGTAAGCAGCATCCGCACTGTTAACCTGTTCCTGAGATGCACGCATTAAAGGGTGTGCATCCAACTGGTTCATCGCCTGGTCCAAGGTCTTGAAACCAAGCTTGAACACTTTTGGCATCAACAAATTATCCGCTTTACGGTTAACCACAGAAATATAACTGCTAAGTGCTCTGTCCAGCTCACTTTTTGCACCTACGACAAATGCTCTGGATTGTGATGTTCGACCACTGATCTGGGCCAGATCCGACTCACTCGCCAACCCCTGATTAAACAAGCTTGTGATCTGTTTTTTAGTTTTTTCATGAAGATCCCTGTTATTCTCTGCCAGCTCAAGCTGTTTCCGCTTCTCCAGAACACCGATATAAACTTCAGCTACCTTCAGGGCAATAGATCCCTGCGTATTTAATGATTCAAATACTCTGGCTTTGGATCCATGGTCATATTGTTCCATCCGGCGGACGGTTTCGAACCCCTTAAACACATTTTGCCGGACAACAAGAGAAGACTCGTTACGCTCTATATTGTCTTTATCATTACCATTACTCCGCGTACTGGGGCTATCTTTTCGCTGAACCCCAATGGCAGCACTGACATCCATGGTCGGATACAAACCAGCTTTACTTTGATCTGCTTTAAGGCTTTCTGTTGTTACACGGCTTTTAGCGGCAAGAATATCAGGATGTTCTTTCAGGGTAATAAGAATTACATCCTCCAGAGTTGTCGCACTGGAAGATACAATCCAGGCTGATAGCAGCCATATTGACAGACCTCGTATTGTTAAGCGCCTGTTAATCATACGAATTCCCTGAAGTGCAGAACGCTTACTCCTTATTAATCAAACAACGCACACATCACCATCAAAAAACAAATAAACATCTAAAATAACTATCGGATAAAAATGCGTTCATTTTTATCGCTCTGTCAGTGCCACTTTTTTGGCTCTTAGGATTGGTTTCATCAAATACTCCAGAACTGTTTTCTTACCCGTCATAATATCGACTTCAGCTTGCATACCCGGAATAATGGGCAACTGTTTTTCGTTGGTACCGAAATAAGATTTTTCCGTTCTGACCTGAGCCAGGTAATAGTAACTACCATCTTCCTCTTCGAGAGCATCCGGGCTAACATGAACAACTTCCCCCGTCAGCCCGCCATAAACCGTGAAATCATAAGCAGTAAAACGAACCATGGCCTTCAAATCCTGCCGCATAAAGGCAATATCTTTTGCAGGCACTTTGACTTCAACCAGCAAGGAATCATCCACCGGAATGATATCAACCAGTTCCATGCCGGGATCAACCACACCACCAATCGTATTGATATGGATTTTCTTCACTACACCATCAACCGGTGATCGAACGATGGTTCTGGACACCCGGTCTTTCAGAGAATTCCGGTTAACCGTTAACTGCGCCAACTTCAATTCAGCGGTCTTGAGTTCATCTATGGCCTTTTCACGGAATTGAAGACCAAGCTCCTCCCGCTTACCCTGCGCTTGGCTCCATGCAGCTTCCAGCTTTGGAATAGAATGCGTAGCATCTGCCAGCTGACTTTCAATCTCACTGACTTTTTGCTCCAACCGCAACAGTTGAACCTTGGAAACAACCCCCTCTTCGGCCATGGGCTTAGTGAGATCATATTCCTTTTTCATCAGTTCATAACTTTTTTCAAGATGGGAATGCTTCGCCTTAATGGACGCAAGCTCCTGGTAAATTTTAGCGACTTCCTGTTCGGCAATCATCCACCCCTGATCCAGGGTACGTTTGCGGCTATCATAAAAATCGCGTTCACGATGAATGTATTCCAAGTAACCATTCAATTCCTCGGGAAAGTGAAGGCTTTCACCATTCACTTCAGCCTCAAGACGCACCACTTTGGCAAACTCACTGAAATATTCCAGCTCGTTTTCGCGAAACTTGGCGGAGAAATGGACATCATCCAACTGCAAAAGCGGTTGACCGGCGCGTACTTGATCACCATCCTTCACGTAGATTTTTTTGATGATTCCTCCTTCCAGGTTTTCAACGATCTGTAATCGGGACGAGGGAATCACTGTACCAGCACCGCGCGTAATCTCATCCAGCTCTGCGTAGGAGGCCCAGATAAGCGCAATGACGATCAGTGCAGTACCAGTCACGCTGACAAAAACCGTTACATACGATGAATCCTGCAGCGATACCTCAATGGATTCTGATTTAAATTCACTTTCTTCCGAACGGGAAAAAAAGTTTTTGATTGCCCGAGGATTATTTACCAGCTTTTTTATAGAGCTGACAGGAAACATCACCAGCCAGAAGCTCCATGCCTTCAGCCTGGTTGCTGTACCCTCAATCATCTGCCCTAGCTTTTCTCGTAGTGTGCTCATGGTTATCAGGCTAACTGATGACAATTTTTCCGTGTTTTAACGCTTCCATGACCTGACCTTTCGGGCCATCCGCAACGATTCGCCCCCGATCAATGACGATCAGGCGATCAACAAGATCCAGTAATGACATTCGGTGTGTAACAAGTACGAGTGTTTTATTGCTGCAATACTTTTGCAGCTGATCCTTGATGAGCTGTTCAGATTTGTGATCCATGGAGCTGGTCGGCTCATCCAGCACCATAATGGAAGGATCGTGCATAAAGGCTCTGGCAACGGCAATCGCCTGCCGTTGGCCACCCGACAGGTTCGCCCCACGTTCCGTGACCGGCATATCCATTCCTTCCGGATGAATGTTGGTAAAATCCGTGACACCAGCCATTTTGGCTGCCCTGACAACGGTTTCATCATCAACTGCGCCCGCACCCAGCGTGATATTTTCCCGGACCGTGCCATAAAACAGATTAATATCCTGAGGTACACAACCAACCGTCTTACGCAGAGCGACCGGATCAATGAGCGTTACATCGAGACCATCAAGACGGATCAAGCCACTGCTCGGTGGATAAAGACCCAGCAACATTTTCCCAAGGGTCGACTTCCCTGAGCCTATGCGGCCAATAATCCCGACCTTTTCACCCGCCTTGATTGAAAGCGTAATATCTTCAAGGGTGTTCAGTTTCTGGTCAGGATAAGCGAAGGTCACCTGTTCCAGTTCCAAGTCTCCCGTTATATTTTCCAGGTTGACATACTGCCTGTCCGGACTACGCCTTTTGGGCATATTCATGATGTTGTCCAGTCCGGCCAGTGCCGTTTTAGACTGGTAAAAACGGGTCAATAGGCTAACCAGTTGTGACATAGGCGCCATACTCCGACCCGCCAGCATGTTACAGGCAATGAGCGCCCCCATGGACAACGTATGTTCAGCAATTAGATAAACGCCCGCTGCAATCAGGACCACAGTACTGCATTGCTGGATAAAACCCGCCACCATAGAGGTCGAATGACTCAACATCTTGCTCTTAACGCCCCACTTGGCCAGGAATCCAATGTGCTTCTCCCACTCATGCTGAATTTTAGATTCCGCACCATATAACTGAATCGTTTCCAGGCCGATGAGGCTTTCAATCAATGTGGCGTTTTTAGCAGATGAAGAGCGGTAGGTTTTCTCGATGGAGCTTCGTAAGGCAGGCTGAATAATCAGGCAATAGGTAACAATCAATATCATCGCCACAATGGGTATCACAACCAGCCATCCACCGAGTATTCCGATGACGGTTAAAATAATGATGGCACACGGTATATCAATCAGGCTGGCAATGGTTGATGATGCAATGAAGTCCCGAATACTTTCGAAATCCTGCATACTTCTAGCAAAAGAGCCCACAGAGTTTGGCCTTGACGTCATTTCCAGCCCTAAGACCTGATTCATTATTCTTGACGACAAAATGATATCAGCCTTCTTCCCTGCCTTATCAAGCGCATAAAAACGCAACCACTTGACCAGAAAATCAAAACCAAAGGCAATCAGGACACCGGTGACCAGCACCCAAAGCGTTTCAAAGGCATTATTGGGCACAACTCTGTCATAGACATTCATGACGAAAATAGGGCTGACGATGGCCAGAAAATTGATCATGATCGAAGTCAGCAGCACACTTTTATACAGCGGTAATGAAACTGTCAGCGCACTCCAGAACCAATGCTTGCCATTATCATCCAGTACCGAGGGAGATCGCTCATCAAATCGGTGCTTCTGCTTAAGCAACAACATGACACCGAGATATTCCTCTGCAAGCCGTTCAAATTCAATATCCTGCACATCATCACCGATCGATGGCATCACTACACTAGCCATTTGTCGCTGATGATTGATATCCATCAATACACAGGCTTGACCATTTTTTAGCAACAATACCGCTGGGCAAGACAAACGAGGAATATCTAGCAAATTCTTTCGGATCTGCCGTGTGACAAACCCAGCCTGTTCAGCGGCGCGGTTAAACAGGTCAACTGTGAACGCTCCACCTGCCATCGGCAAACCGGCCGTAATGGCCTCTACACTGTCAGCTTTATCATAAAGTCGACAGATTTTAACCAGACAAAGAAGCAACGGGTCAGAAAACCGGTCTTGATCTGCGGCAGAGGCTTTTTGGTGTGATGACGAATCCATGAAATAACCTGCAGCATCCGTGCAACAGTTTAACTATGACTGCATTCCTTATATTCATCAGAGTAAACAACTTTCTTATTGAGTGATGAACATTTATTCAGTTTATCTATTGCAGTATCAAATAACCGACACCAAGGGAAGTGATGAATGACAATCACAGCATACCTGCCTGTTATTTGGCGCCTTATCTCTTCCAATCAAGCATTACCCAACAGAGCTGTATACATATACAGCTCAAAGATTGCCGATAGATTACACAAATAAGCGATGGCGACTACGAATTGCACAAGTTGAGGGAATATGTTGGGAAATCAGATAAATTCGTCTACAATACCTTTCTTATAGCTACGTTGTTATGCAACAGTCAAAGGATTACACTTCTTGCTGTTTCAAAGACTTGAACCCTTTCCGTTAAAGACCATTCTCTAAGGAAGCCATCATATCCATGAGTGAGCAGCTGTTTCGCGCTGAGCTAGCAAACCGACTCGAATACTATCTGAGCGTCGACGAGAAAATCAGGAAAATCTACGAGTCCAACGAAAAGAGTATCCGGGATGAACTCACACAGCTGAAAAGCCGGGTTCAAACCCTTGAAGCAGAAAATGAGAAACTCAAAGGCAGAAATAGCGAGTTATTTGATGATAACCGCAGCATGAAGGATGGGCTTGAAGAGGCTCAAACCTCTGCTAACACCAACGAAAAAGATGCCACCAGCTTACGCCGTAAACTGGAAACCGCAGAGAAAAAGCTGACAACCCTGGAAACTGAGGCCAATAAGCTAAGGCGTGAGCAGAAAACGCTCAAGGCGCTGGAGCCTGAAAAACTCAAGAAAAAATTCAACGATGCCAGTCAGGAATTAAAAAAGCAGAAAAAACTGGTTGATCAGATAAGCAAAGAAAGCCGTGAGCGGAAGCGACGCATTGATGAATTAACCGCCGAGCTTGAAACCAGCAACAAAGAGCGTGACGAGCTGAAAGAACAGCTTGAAGCTGCACAGTCATCCAAATCATCTAACAAAGCTCAACAGCCGGTCGCAGAAGCAGAACCCGCTTGAGAGAATGATCTAGATAAGAGCCCCTCAGCGAGCTTTTTGAAGCGAATGGGGCTTGCATTACGGACAATCCGCTACCAGCACATATGATGTATGGCATCCTCCATCTTGGCTGGAAATCGTACTGCCATTGAAAACTGTGCAATAAAAGCCAGCCTGTAAACTTGCACAATCGCTGTAAGTTCATGAGCCGTTTCCACCCCAAACTATGCCAGATCTTCACGTACAAAATGCGTCACTTACTTATGACAACAAACACATCTTTGCAAATTTGTGTTTAACACTCCCTGCCAATCAATGGACCTGCCTGCTAGGTGCCAGTGGTGTTGGGAAATCCAGTCTGCTGCGATTAATTGCCGGACTCGCATTCCCTCAAGGCACTCAAGCCAATGGCGATATCACCTGCTCGGATGGATTGCCCGTCAATCACCGTGTCGCATGGATGGCCCAACAGGATTTCCTGCTTCCCTGGCTATCCGTTATGGATAATGTGACGCTAGGATGCCGTCTGAGAAAAGAACCGCTATCAAAAGAGACGATTGAACAGGCCAATCACCTGTTATTTTCCGTTGATTTACCACAGTATGCATCGTCTTACCCCAGAGAACTATCTGGCGGACAACGTCAGCGGGTCGCGCTGGCTCGTACGCTTATGGAGGATCGTCCTTTCGTGCTGATGGACGAACCCTTTGCCTCGGTGGATGCATTAACCCGCCTGAAGCTTCAGGATCTGGCTAGCGAACTACTCACCGACCGCACTATCCTGATGATAACTCATGATCCACTGGAGGCACTGCGCCTGGGCCATGCTATTTACCATCTTCAGGGCAGTCCGGCTAAATTAACTGACCCACTGTCCCCACAAGGTTCACCACCCCGTTCCCTTGAGGACAAACAGCTGATGGCACTGCACGGTCATATCCTTGAAAAGCTTCGACAAGAGGAGCTCAGGGATGCGAACTAAGATTACGCACAGTATCATTCTCGCTGCAGGCCTGATTTTAGGCTGGCATTGGCTCATCAGTGCGTTGTCCCTCCCCGCCTGGATATTACCAAAACCGGGTGATGTTGCTCTGAGCCTTTACCAAAATCGAGGCGTATTGCTTTATCACAGCGCCATCACAGCCACTGAGATATTACTGGGAACACTACTTGGCGTAACTGCCGGCATTACTTTTGCTCTTGCACTGCTCTATTTCCGCCGTTTTGGCCGATGGCTTCTGCCAGTATTAATCATCAGTCAAGCAATACCCACGTTCGCTCTGGCACCGGTTCTGATGTTGTGGCTGGGGTACGGGTTGGCGTCCAAAGTCGCCATGGCAGCCATTGCCTTATTCTTTCCGGTAACCATGTGTTGCTATGACGGCCTGCGCCATACACAGCAGGAATGGCTGGATCTGGCTCAAACCATGGGCGCCACTCCATACAGCACACTCCGTTTCATCCGCTGGCCCGCTGCTCTGCCCGTCCTCGCTGCAGGACTGCGAATTGCCGTAGTTATCGCACCCATCGGCGCGGTGGTGGGTGAGTGGGTTGGATCCAGTGCCGGGCTTGGTTACTACATGCTACAAGCCAATGCCCGCCTGATGATCAGTGAGCTTTTCGCTGCATTGGTTGTATTGGCCTCGTTCACCATTATTTTTTATCTACTGGTTGATTGGGCCACAAAGCGACTCGTGCCCTGGCAACCAGAAACAACCAGCATTTATCAATAAGGTAACTACCTGTTTCCCCCTCACACTCTGAAACCACTGTATAAGCCATGAGACACATCAAGTATTCAATTCTGACGATATTGGCATTGCTATCCGTACTGGCCGGTAATGCTCAGGCAACCCCAGCCCCGCAAAAACAGGACAAGCCAGACAAAATCACACTCATGCTGGAATGGTTCGTCAACCCCGATCACGGTCCTATCATTATTGCGCAACAAAAAGGCTATTTTGCCGAGGAAAACTTTGAGGTTACTATCCAGGAACCCGCTGAACCGAGCCTGCCCATTAAACTATTGGCAGCCGGTGAAGTTGATATGGCAGTCATTTACAGCGAACAGCTAGTGAAATCTTCTCTTAACCAGTTGCCCGTACGGTGGGCTGGGACACTGATAGAAACGCCGCTCAACTGCCTGATTGTACTGGAAGACGGCCCTATCAAGACCCTGAAAGATCTGAAAGACAAAAACATAGGAGTATCTCTGTCCAGTGGTTATGAGAAACAGCTGCTGGATGTAATGCTTGCTTCATCCGGCTTAAGTTCAAAAGACGTTAATGTCATCAATGTTGGATGGGCTCTGACTGGGTCACTGCTCAGTAAGCGTGTGGATGCCATTCTGGATGGTTATCGAAATTTTGAGTTGAATCAACTGGCACTTGAAGGCGCCAAGGGAAAGGCCTTTTATGTTGAAGAATTCGGGGTACCACCTTACTCGGAACTCCTGTTTGCCGCCAATAGTAAAAAAACAGACAACGTAATTATTCGCCGTTTCCTTCGTGCAATAGAAAAGAGCAGTCAATACATCGTTAACCACCCCGATGAAGCCTGGGAAGTGTTTGCCGCGTATTCCCCTGGAGGACTGGATAACCCGCTAAATAAAATGGCCTGGAAGGATACAGTGAATCGTTTTGCTCTACGCCCAGCCGCTATTGACCGCCAACGCTTTAAAACCTATGCCACTTATCTGCAGCAGGTAGGAGCGATCAAACAATTACCGAATCTGAATACGATGCTGGCTCCCATCGACTGATTACCTCAATTTACTGATTATAAGCCAGCAGATTCATTTCATTATCCGTAAACAGCCTGACGGGCATACCCATCAGGCTGGCAAAAATCACCCGGAACGACAGGACATTCTGTACATAGTTACGGGTTTCCTTGAAGGGGATCGTCTCAATCCAGATATCTAGCGGAAGATCCCCCCGCTGCTCGATCCACTGTTTAACCCGGCCTGGACCGGCATTGTACGCTGCCGTCGCATACACCCGATTACCCTCAAATCTTTTTTTCATGTCTGCCAGATAAGCGGTGCCAAGCGCAATATTGACAGAGGGGCGATACAAATCATACGTGGTTCTATAGGAAATGCCGTAGTTACTGGCTGTATGCTTCGCTGTTGCCGGCATCAACTGCATCAGCCCCCTCGCCCCGGCACCTGACCGTGCCTTCGGATAAAACGCACTTTCCTGGCGCGCAACAGCTAATGACCAAAGCGGGTCAACACTAAATGTCTGCGCATTGTGCTCGAATATCGGCATTGGACCAGGCACAGGAAAACGTATATCCAACTCATTCCACATGGACTCCCGCGCCGCAGTCAGAATCGCCTGATTGTGCCACTGCCAGTGATGAGCCAGACGTGCAGCATGCCGACGCTCATCTTTATCCAGTTGCTTCATAGCGGCAAACCATTCCTGGCGAGCCCGATATTCCCGCTTCAACACCAGGAGTTCTGCGATTCGCTGGAAAGCGGGTCTCACCTTCAATGTTTGCATCCTGCCCAAATCAAGGGCTGTCTCGCTCTGCTCCAGCCCAAAGACCGAATTGTTCAACTCAGCCGCCAAAAACCCATAAAAACTACGGCTGCCACCCAACTGGGCAAGCGTGGCAACAAGCGTATTTTCAGGCTGTGCGATATGCCTCTGCGCCATCATGTCCCAATAACGCCAGCGAGGTGAAGACTGCAGCTCCTCCGGCAACTTCACGATAAGACTTGATACCCGAGGCCAGTCCTGATCCGCCAGAGCCACCCTTATCCGCCACTCTGTCACCTCAGGGTAGGAAAACACGGGGTCAATCCAGTTAATCAGCTTTTCTGCATCGGGCTCGAAGCGTTGGGCAATACGCAAGGCAAGCCACTGATCCAGCGATCGACGACGTTCACCGTTCATATAGAAACGTTCACGATCCCTTAGCCAGACCCGCGCTGCGCGGGCAATATCGCGACGCGCCAAGCGCTTAACGCCATAAACCAGAAGAGCTTCACGATTTGCCAGACTACGTCTTAAGAAAGTGTTCTTCGTTAATACTGTGGGCTGTTGTCTGATTTGCCAGAAGACATCAACACTCTGCTTATGCTGTGCCGTGGTAATCTGGCGACTCACATAACGCGCCAGCGTAATATTCCCCTCTTCTACGGCTAGCCAAAAACGTTTGAAAGCCAAATCCGATGTCAGTAGCCCCGCACGACGCCACATCGAAAAGACCGGATCGCAGGCTTTTGGTTGTGAGTGCCCAACCACCCACAACGATTCAGCCAACGTCATTGCATCCTGGCGCTTTCCTGTAGCGAGCAACCCCTGAGCAAAATAGCACTGATATTGATACCCTCGGGGCTGTATGCTGTTATAACTGGCGATATAGTCTGACCATCGCTTCCGGCTGATCAACTCATCAAGCCAGGCAACTTCCAACTGCCTAATCGCCGGTAAATCGGGATATTTCTGTCGAATCGCATCAACATCGTCAGAAGAAGCTTTGGCAAGCCGTTGACGAAGTGCCTGTATTTCGAGATAAGGGAAAAGCGGATAATCAGAGAGGTTTGAATTCCAATGCCGCTGCCACGGCTGGCCTTTCTGCAGGCTTTTTTCTGCACTCAGAAAGGTTTTTCGCTGCTTTTCCAGATCAGCAGTTGCCGCTGAAGCAACCGCCATGAGACTGACAAACAGGAGTATAAAATGCTGCAGGCACCGGCTCATGGTCAGGAATCCGTTCCCGTTAAAAGCATCCCTAATGGGAGAATACGGCTGCGCCATTACGACTCGACACTCCGTTACGCTTTGAGTAACGCGACAGTGAGTCATTATCCTTACCGAGTCACTGTCACCCTCCAAGCTTCATTTAGCTTGATACTCCTAACATAATATAGCGGCTAACACAGATTCAAGCCTGTTTTCTAGCTACAGGGACGCGCAGGAATCTGGATATTCAATGCCAGGATATCCTGCTCTTCCTGCTTCTCCATAATCACTTCAATATCTTCATTGGATGGCATGTCATAAAAACGGCGCACCAGCTCCATGATTTCGCTACGCAATCGCGCCAACTCCGGTGACTCTTCGCGCTGGCGACGCTCATGGGCAATTACGATCTGCAAGCGCTCTTTGCAGACACTGGCGCTTTTTTCCTGCTTCCCGAAGGTAAACCATTTATCAAACAGCATCTTTCACCCCCCGCGAAAAAACCTTCTCCAGGAAGGAAAGTTTTTTTCGACGGATATGTCGCAAAGGAATCTCTTTTCCCAGTAAACGATCAACCGCATCCATATAAGCCATGGCCGCGAGCGACTCGTGCTCATGAACAACAGGCACCCCTTTGTTAGAGGCATCTAGCACTTCCCGGCTTTCCAGAACAACGCCCAAGAGCGGACAAGCCAGGATATCCACGACATCCTCAATCGAAAGCATCTGTCCTTCTGCTGCCCTCACAGGGTCATAGCGGGTAATTAACAAATGCTCTTTCACCGGCTCCAACCCTTCGACTGCTCTCTGGGAACGACTTTGCAACAGGCCAAGAATCCGATCAGAATCACGCACAGAAGACACTTCCGGATTCACTACCACAACAGCTTCATCAGCATGATACAGCGCATGAATGGCACCTCGCTCAATGCCCGCTGGCGAATCGCAGACGATGTAATCAAAGGTTTTTCTCAACTCATCAATAATTCGGGCAACGCCTTCATCAGTTAGCGCATCCTTATCGCGGGTCTGCGAAGCAGCAAGAATATAAAGATTACTGTTGTGTTTGTCTTTTATCAGCGCCTGATTGAGCGTAATACCATCGTTCATTACATTAACAATGTCGTAGACAACCCGACGCTCGCAGCCCATAACCAAATCCAGGTTTCTTAATCCGACATCAAAATCGATGACACAGGTTTTGAAGCCTCGCAATGCCAATCCGGAACTGATTGCGGCCGATGTGGTTGTTTTGCCGACGCCACCTTTCCCGGACGTTACTGTTATACACCGTCCCTTCACTGCCATCTCCTTATACAGACAGTTATCGTCATTACCGTTAACAATACATGGTTAATAAATAGAATTAAATTGATTAGCATAAAAAGCACGCTATTCAATCAAGCAAACGCCTTTATTGAGTCATATTTTTTTCTCTTATTCTTTTCTCTGACACTTCTCGTGCATTTGACTACCTTGAAACCATCTTTTATGCAGTCATGCGGTAATCAGGAGTTGTCGTGCAGGGTATCTATGGCAATTTTGTACTGGAGATGGCCATCATTTTTGGTGGCGCATCTCTATTAGGCACCCTGTTTGTCTGGCTTCGGCAACCTATTATTCTTGCCTATATTGCCCTGGGTCTGATTGCCGGTCCTGACGGCCTTAAACTGTTTGCCGACCCCGGCCATATTGAAGCTATCTCCCACATGGGCATTATTCTGCTCATGTTCTTACTGGGACTACATCTACATCCAAGAAACTTATGGCAGTTGCTTCAACAAACCGCCGCCGTAACATTACTGGCAGTTGTTCTTACCACGGCCATCGTAACGATAGCTTTAATAACGCTGTTTCATACCAGCCTGGTAGAAGCCATTATTGCAGGTGTCGCACTCTCCTTTTCCAGTACCGTCATCAGTCTGAAACTGATACCAACCACCACGTTACACCATAAACGCACGGGCGAGGTCATGATCAGTATTCTCTTATTCGAAGATATACTGGCGATTCTCGCCATTCTGCTGATTTATAACAATGAAGCCGCGCTCTCATGGCAAACCGGTTTACTACCAATAAAAACAGCCCTGTTTGCACTGGCAGCCTGGTGGATTGTCCGTTTTATTGCCCTGCCTTTATTCAAGAAATTCGATACCATTCCAGAATATATTTTTCTGGTTTCCCTGGGCTGGTGCTTTACCGCTGCAGAAATTGCGAAAGCAATCGGGCTGTCCTACGAAATTGGTGCTTTTTTTGCCGGGGTTGCCATAGCCACATCACCGGTATCGCTGTTTATTGCTGAAGGACTGAAACCGCTCAGAGAGTTTTTCCTGATACTGTTCTTTTTTTCTATTGGCGCACAATTTGATATTTTTGAAACTGGGCAATTGCTCCTGCCAATTATCCTGCTGGCTGCGGTTATTCTTATAGGGAAACCCTTGATATTCAGAATCCTGCTAGCCCACATTGGTAAAGCAACACCCGCTAATGCGATGGAAATGGGATTGAGGTTAGGGCAAAGCAGTGAATTCTCATTATTACTAGCAAGCGGAGCCTTATCAGCAGGAAAGCTATCCCATGACACCGCCATGATTATTGAAACAGCGGCAATTATCACCTTTATTCTGTCAACCTATTTGGTCGTCTTCAGACTTCCGACCCCCATATCCCCTGCGAGAACACTCCGACAGGATTAAAGGGCGAATGATTCACTCACTACTACTCGCCGTTTCACGGCGCAGCAGCACTTCGGTTTCTTCCTTGCCATTACTGATGGTCAGCGCATTAGCATCACCGGCAAATTCCATCATGGCTTCAAGAAAGCCTATCGCGACTCTGACAACATCCTCTCCGGAATCCAGCGCCATGGCTTCCCTGAGATTTTCTACAACACTTTCTTTGTCATCAATGTGATAGGTCGTCATCCCTGCACCCTCGCTGCGTCATTTTCACTATAAGCTTACGCCAGTTTACGCGTTTTATCGGTATTCTGGGCAATAAAAAAGGATCAGCACAAGCTGATCCTTTCATCAACGTCGTACGACTCTATTAGCCAGCAGACGTTTGCGATTTCAACACGGCTTCCTCACGGGCTTTGGAGGCCAGCAATTCAGGACGCAGGACAAAACGCGCCAGTGCAGGCATCAGCCAGATCGCGCCGATCATATTCCATACAAACATGAAGGTCAGTAGCATACCCATATCCGCCTGGAACTTGATGGGCGAGAAGATCCACGTGCCCACACCAATGGCCAAGGTAATACCAGTAAAGATAACTGCTTTACCCGTCGTCCGCAGTGTCATGTAGTAGGCCTGTTGCAGTGGCATACCCTGCCGCAGGAATCCTTCAAGACGCGTGTAGATATAGATACCGTAGTCCACCCCAATACCAACACCGAGCGCGATAACCGGTAAGGTAGCCACCTTGATACCGATACCCAGCTGCGCCATCAGCGCCTGGCACAGCAGCGACGTCAGCGCCAGAGGAACAATAATACAGATTAATGCCCGAACAGAACGGAAGGTAACCAGACACAGAATACTCACTACGCCATATACAAACACCAGCATTTGATTCTGCGCATAGGAAATAACCTCATTGGTGGCCGCTTCAACGCCAGCATTACCAGTCGCCATCAGAAAGGTCAGACCATCCCGGTTATTCTCTGCCGCAAACGCTTCCGTTGCCTGAACCACTCGCTGAAGGGTTTCCGCCTTATGGTCTTCCAGGAAGATCAATACAGGCGCCAGACTGCAGTCCTTGTTATAAAGCTGCTGAGCAGTCTGGTTGCTGATTGCATTGTTCAGTACGTACTGGTTACGCGAAAGCGCCTGCCACTTGGGATTCCCCTCATTCAAACCCTTGATAACCTGTTTGGCCACCGTCACCATCGATACCGCATCCTGAACGCCATCGACATTTTTCATATGCCACATGTAGCGATCCAGCGCATCCATAAACGCATAGGATGAACACTGTTCAGTATCAGTTTCCACCATGGTGATAAAGGTATCCGCACTGGTGGAATAGTTTTCGGTAATAAACTTGTTATCGAGGTTGTAACGGGAATCCGCCCTCAGTTCCGGTGCACCCGGATCCAGGTCACCGATCTTGAGATCCTGACTGAAGTAGTAGCTGGCGCCGAAGCCAGCAACAGCCAGTACGACAGACAAAGGCGCCACTACCGGATGCGCGAAATAGGACATCACACGCCAGGTCATGGCCTCTTTCTTTTCCGTCACCTTCAACCGGTCACTGGCCCGCTTGCTGACACCAATGTAAGACATCAGCACCGGCAACAACACCAGGTTAGTCAGGATGATAACTGCAACACCAATACTGGCGGCAATGGCCAGATCGCGAATAACACTGATCTCAATCACCAGCAGTGTCAGGAAGCCAATAGCATCAGATACCAGGGCCAACATGCCGGGAATATACAGCGTACGGAAGGTGCGGCGGGCTGCATCCAGTGGCTTGGCATCATGGGCAGATTCAATACCGATATTATTGATGATCTGTACCCCATGGCTCACCCCGATAGCAAACACCAGGAACGGTACGAGTATGGAATAAAGGTCAATACCAAAGCCCATGGCGGTTAGCAGGCCCAGCTGCCAGACCACCGCCACCAATGAGCAGAATACCGCAACCAGCGTACTCTTCAGGCAACGGGAATAGGCAAACAGCAAAACCAGAGTGATCGCGATGGCCAACAGGAAGAAGATCTTGATGGCATCCACACCTTCGAACAGGTCGCCCAGAATCTTGGCAAAGCCAATGATGTGGAGATCGACCCCTTGTACAGAGTATTTGGTGCGCAGTTCTTCCAGTTTTTGGGACAGTTCTTTGTAATCGAGTTTTTCGCCAGTTTCCGGATTGAACTCAAGCAGCGGAAATTCGATGATACTGGAACGGAAGTTATTCGCGACCAGGCTGCCCACCTGGCCGGAACGCAGTATGTTGACGCGCAACTCATTCAAACTTTGACGTGAGCCGTCATAGGTCTGCGGGATGACCGGACCGCCCTCAAAGCCGTCTTCGGTCACCTCCAGCCAGCGGACATTGGCTGTCCAGAGCGATTTCAACGCCGCCCGATCAACGCCCGGCAGGTAAAACACGTCATCGGTCAGACGCCGCAGGCTTTCCATGTAGCCGGCATCGAAGATATCCCCTTCTTTGGCTTCAACGGAGATGCGCAGCGAATTACCGCCACTGCCCAGCTCATCCTTGCGCTCCATCCAGTTTTGAATAAACGGATGCTTGAGCGGGATCATTTTTTCAAAGCTGGCATCAATACGGTATTGCGTAGCCTGCCAGCCAAGGACAACCGTCGCCAGCAGGAAAAAGACAAGGAAGAACACCCTGTTATTAAAAAACAGGCGTTCAAGCACGGGTTCGGTATTCAGGTGATGACTGGACATTCAGGAAACCCCGTTATTATTGCTCTGAAAGGGTTGCGACGGCAGGCTTACCCACCGGCATCCGGTGGACGCCGGTTTCACCGACCACGACCAGGCTGTTATCAGGCGCTTTGGATGCGGAAAGCAACGTTGCCCGGTCACTGCGCGTATGAACCTGTGGCTCAGGGCCACTCATCTCGAACAGCGTGCCGGAACTCCCCACGATCACCTGCCCATTGCCATCGATATGCACTGCACCGAACAGTGTCTGATCTGTGCCAGTATCGACCGCCTCCCAGGTTTCACCGGTATCCGTCGTTTTGAAGGCATTACCGCGAAGCCCGAATACGACAGCCGAAGCAGGATCACTGCTCGGAATAATGCCAAAGAACGAACCCTCATAGGGGCTGTCTAGCAACTCCCAGGATTCACCATCATCCAGGGAGCGATACAGCAGGCCGGCTTCCCCAGCCAGTAACAAGGTGCCGTTACCGATCTGCGTCATGGCGTTGTAATGGAACTCTTCCTCGTTCTCAATCATGTCGAACCAGTCGTCCCAGGTTTCACCGCCATCTTCGGTACGGACGATATAGCCATAGGCACCGACAGCAAAGCCGGTTTGCTCATCTACCATCATGATATCGAGCAGCGGCACTTCCGCATCCAGATCATCGTAAACCTTGACCCAGTTTTCACCGCTATCGGTACTTTTCAGGATCACGGCGTCATGACCCACCGCAAAACCGGTGGTCGCAGTCGGAAAGCTCACAGCTGTCAGCATTTGTCGACTCGGCACACTGACCTGACTCCATTCATAGCCATTATTATCAGAAATCAGGATATGACCACGATCACCGACGGCAACCAGCCGCTGCCCATCACCCGCACGGGTAATATCCAGCAACAGGGAAGAGGCGGCTTTCTCAGATAACACCGCGTGATCACTGCTCACGGCAGCGACCGGATTGGCTTGCGCAGAGACAATATGAAGAGAAGACGCCAGAGCAACTGCTGCGGTTATCCCCTTCAGGGCTCTGCCAGGTAAAGCCCGGGACCCCGAAGGTCCTCTGGTGAAGAGACCATGCATACTCATCCCCCGGAAACAGATCATCAAATTATTGTTAGACGGTTCTTCTTATTCAGTGCACTCAGTCAACGACAGTCATGGACGCGCCTGATTATACGCAGAAAACAGGAAAAAATAAGCACATACCGAAACCATTCATCACCGTAACTGAACCAAAAAAGCCACTGGATTCAGTGGCTTTTTTGGTGTTTCGCCACTGTATCAGCGACGTCCCCTGCGTCTCAGCGACGAAGGCTTAAAGTAGCGATCGTTGGGTATCGCCTGAGCGAAGTCCAGGAACAGGCTTTCTTCGTTGCCCAGCCCCTGTACATGGTAACGACGGGCCTGCAGGTCATGGAACACATCCAGCGCCGTCCAGGTCGTGGGCAGGTCATAGAAGTTCATCAGGTAACCGATGCTGACCCGCCACAACTCTCCGCGACCATCATACTGGTCCACAAGCGCTGCACCCCAGCTGTCCTCATCAAGATACAGAACACGCTTGGTATAAATATGGCGACTGCCTTTCTTCAGTGTGCCTTCCACTTCCCAGACACGGTGCAACTCATATCGTGTATGCTCAGGGTTGACGTGACCGGCCATCAATACATCGTCGTACTTCAGCTCAGGGCTGATCAGGTTGAAGTTGTTATACGGGATATAGATCTCTTTCTTGCCCTTCAGCTCCCAGTTGTAGCGATCCGGCGCACCATTGTAGAGATCGGTGTCATCCGCAGTACGAAGACCATCGGCAGCCGCTATCGGGGTATCGTAAGCCAGGTTTGGCGCACGGCGTACACGACGCTGACCGGCATTATAACCCCAGGCCTTACGCGGCTCATCCACCTGATCCAGCGTTTCGTGAACCAGGACTGCGCCACCCGCCAAACGGGCTGGCGCCTTGGCAAAGGAGAGGTAGTAGAAAAGGATATTATCCAGATCCTTTTCAGTCTGACTGGGGTTGTTATAGTTGAAGTAAACTTCCTGCTGCGAGGTGACCAGTGAGTAGTCACCGTTCCGCTGGACCGCTACTTCAGAAGCACGGCGCACCAGGTATTCACCCCGGTAACGTACGATATGGTTCCATAGCGCTTCCAGACCATCCTTCGGAATTGGGAACGGATAAGCGTCATAGGCGCCTTTGAAACCGTTACCGCCTTTCAGCAGTTCAGCATTGGTAGCGGCTTTTTTGGTGTTTTCATAAATCCGCTCAGGATACCGGGCGTTACGCCGCGTCTGGTAGATCGGCATCTTGAAGGTTTTCGGGTAGGTTTCAAACAGCTTGATCTGACCCGGTGTCAGTTTATCCCGATACTGATCCAGATTTTCCGCGGTAATCGTAAACAGCGGCTTGTCATCAGGATAAGGGTTAGGTTGATGCTGACCAGGATTCTTGTAGCTTGCAGGAATGTCTGCATCCGAAAGCGGTTTCCAGGCAGGAATAGTCCCTGCCTTGTTGCCCGCCATTTCCGCACCCAGTGGCGTCAGGCTTTTACCCAGTTCTGCCGCCTGGTCTGGTGTGACCTTGGCCATCGCCTGGCCGGCCACCAGCAGCGCTGTGGCCAGACCAGTCAGGAGGAGTTTTGACTTCATAGTGTAATCCGTCGCTTATTATCGTTTTCTCCAGCCGGGTCATATGACCCGGCTGGCAACCTTTTTTATCAAGGATTAGAAGGAGTACTTAACGTTGATGCCGATGTTGTCACGGTCACGTACTGAGCTGGTACTTGGACCTGTGAACTCGGTGTACTGAACGCCGACTTCCAGGTTATTCAGGTAAACGGCATCCATACCTACAGTCATGGCATTACGGCCTTCCAGGAAGTTACCGGTACGATGCGAGTTACCTTCAATATCCTGACTCCAACGAACATAAGGATTCAGGTTGACGCCAGCATAAACATCATTCCATGTACCCGCGAGAACCGCACTGTAGCCCCAGGCATTACGAGTGACCTGATCATCGGCATCACAACCTTCATCAAAATCTCCGTAAGCACAATCTCCACGCCCAGCAAAATCGCGCTCATCACCGTTAAAGTCTGTATAAGAGAGACTTGAACCTCGGAGATGTTCAGAAGCAACCTCAACGACTCCAAAAAGCGAATCAAATGTCAAAGATGGACCAAAGTTATGAATTGCCAATAATGACAAATTCCAAGTTTCAACTCTTTCATAATTATCCAGAGTCCGAACCCCAGCCAAATTAACAGTCTGTCCTGCAACAACCATGTCAGCACCAGAAGAAAGCTGAGTAGCCTGCAACAATGCATCACCAAGCAAATCATTCGTTGCAGCTATGCTGATAGGCATATTTGGACGATAGGCAACTTCACCAGAAAAAGACGTATCTCCAAATGTTGTACTAAAACTAAAACCATAGGTGCGAATATCTTCAACGTACTTACGCTGACCATTGAGATTATTACCCAAATCGACAGCTGCAATTCCCCCTATCGCAACTGGATTACCACCCACTGCACCACTGATAGCGGCAAGATCCGATCCTGCAAAATCCTCATCAAGACTTGCATTAATAACAGGTTCTTTATTGTGATAATTCACAAAGTAAAAACCAAACTCCGTATCGTTTAATTGTTCTGCAATATATCTGAAAGACACACCAAACTGACCATCATCGCTGGCATCAATATCAGACCCAATATTCGCTACCTTAAAGGCATCTGTTCCTGTGTACTCCCTTGCAGTAACATCATCAGCGGCAACAAGAACATTATCGTACAATGGCATCAGTGCAGCCAAGTCGGCGGACATTTCGTTGTATGCTGTATTACCGCCATCAGAAAAAAGATCAGTTTCTGAGAAGAACGAGCCTACAGTATCAATTTGAGTAGTTCTGAAATTGAACTGATAAAAAGCATCCATCGAGAGGTTTTCTGTTAAGCCAACACTTAACGCCAATGTCTCAACAGGAACCAAAGCTTCTTTTAATTCCGAACCCGGAAGACGGAACTTAGCAGCATCAAGAGGATTGGTTGTGTTTATACCATTACGGTAAAATAAGCCTTCACCCCAGCTTAAAACCTGCTTACCAAAACGGACATCTACAGGCATCTCACCGATATCCCAGCTTCCATACACATAAGCATCCAATATTTCAGCATTCTTACCTGAGATACTCTTAGCATCATCTGTGAAGCGATTATTAGGCTTAGTACCTTTCATGCTTGCCTGGCTAGGCTGTGAAGCCTGCCAGCTTTCTTTGCCGTAATTATTACTACCCCAGAATTCACTATCGTAATATGCGGTACCGCGAACGAAGGCACCATAATTCTCATAATTTACAGATAGATCTGAAGTAATTTTGTAAACCTGAGAAACAAGACCAGTATCAAAGTTACGGTTACCATCGTTCCCATTGATATCGTCGTTATTGCGGTCCTGCCCCTGCACACGCCACATCGCCCCATAAGACAGCGTGGTATCTACAGACCCGGTCACTTCACCATCCATCAGCTCAAACTCGAGAGCGTGAACAGGTGCTACCGCAAGGATACTGGCCAGGGTGAATCCGGCGGCGGCCGGCGCGAGTCGTATCGGTGTCGGCAGTGTGTTCTGCTTCTTCTTCATTATCGTGATAACTCCGTGGATTGTGACGGGGCGCCCCAGAGCCCCTTTATTATTGTCAGGCTTCGCCTTTGCCCACTTTGCTTGACCAGCCCCTTACCGGATGCTGACATTCCCCCGCAGGCGGGCACGAGGATGACAGGCGACGTTCAGAAAATCAACTCCCGGACGCTCTGGCATCTGCCTGTAGCCATTTTCAGGGCTGTCACAGCAAAAATAATACCAACGTGCCTTTTTGAGCTGTAAACGCCTTGTCAACAGGGTAAGAAAAAGAAAAATAACCGAATGTCGCGTCAAGCTATCCAGTCAGACAGGAATAAAAAAGCGGAACCGGTTTACAACACCCACCGGTTCCGCCTCTTCAGAATGGAAAAGTTACCCGGTAACACTTTCCAACCACCGGGTAACAGTTTTATTGGCTAGGTAACATAAACATCACACCAGTGACTTATTGACCACTTCAAAGACATCTTTTGACAGTTCATTCGCCTGGATACGCTCCAGAGCCGCTTTCATCTGGGCGCCACGCTGTTCATCGTAACGACGCCAGCGGGTCAGAGGCGTCAGCATGCGGGCGGCAATCTGGGGGTTCTGCTTATCCAGTTTGATGATGTTGTCTGCGAGGAATGCGTACCCTTCCCCTGAGATGTCATGAAAGCGCTTCAGGTTGCGCATGCAGAACGCACCAATCAGCGAGCGCAGCTTGTTGGGGTTACGGTAGTCAAATACCGGATGCTCCATCAACTGTTTAACCCGCTCCAGTGATCCCATACGCGACCCACCAACCTGCACGGACAACCACATATCCATCACATTAGCATCATCCTTCCACTGGTCATGGAACGCCGACAGCAACGCTTCTGCTTTTTCCGGTGCCGACGGATGTGCCCCGTTCACCACACAGGACAGCGCCGCCATCTGGTCCGTCATATTGGTGGCCTGCCTGAACTGGGTTTCCGCCAGTGCCAGCATGGCGGGCGAATCGAGTTCCGTGAGGTAACCGAGGCAAATATTCTTCAGCTGTCGCTCGGCGATATCCGCTGCTTCCGGCACATACGGCTTCTCGACAGCCAAGCCGCGATACACCGCCTGAAGTGGCTCACTGAGACTCTTCGCCAACTCTGCACGGACAAACTCCCGTGCCTCATGGATTGCATAGACATCAATGACAGCCATTTGCTCAGACAGCCATTGTTCAGACGGCAATGTCAGCATTTCTGCTACCATGGCTTTGTCAGCCGTCTCGTCTTCCAGCAGTTCGCGCCAGGCCTCAATCAATCGTGTATCCAGTGATAACGGCTTGGCAGCCTGAATATCACGCACCAATTCCAGGATGGTATCGGTTGCCAGTCGCTGACAGCTGTCCCAGCGGTTGAAGCCGTCTTCATCATGGCGCATCAGAAACAGCAGATCTTCACGACTGTAGTCGTAGTTCAGTTTGACCGGCGCAGAGAAGCCGCGCAGCAGCGACGGCAACGGCCGTTCTGCCATATTCTCAAAGACAAACTGCTGGCTGGCTTCCCGCACTTCCAGAACGGTTGTGGTTTCGCCTTTCTCACCGATCGGCAGATTGACACCTGCTGGCGACAGCAAGCCTATCGCCAGGGGAATATGGAAAGGTTCCTTGCTATCTTGCCCGGGCGTTGAAGGACAGCTTTGCGTCACGTCCAGCACGTAACGCTGATTTTCAGCATCATAACTGTCCGTGACATCCAGAACCGGAGTGCCGGCCTGGGTATACCAGCGCATGAACTGGCCCAAATCGACACCATTAGCATCTTCCATGGCGCGAACAAAGTCCTCGCAGGTCACGGCCTGACCGTCATGCCGTTCAAAGTAAAGATCACTGCCCTTTCTGAAACCATCCCTGCCCACCAGGTTGTGAATCATCCGGACAATTTCCGCCCCTTTCTCATACACCGTCAGCGTGTAGAAGTTGGAGATTTCTATAAACGACGATGGACGAACCGGGTGCGCCATCGGACCCGCATCCTCTGCAAACTGGGCGCTACGCAGGTGATTGACGTCTTCAATCCGTTTCACCGTACGGGAATTCATATCGGCCGAGAACTCGGAATCCCGGAAAACCGTAAACCCTTCTTTCAGGCTGAGCTGGAACCAGTCCCGGCAGGTTACCCGGTTACCGGACCAGTTATGGAAATACTCATGAGCGACAATGGCCTCAATGCGCTGGAATGTGGTGTCCGTCGCGGTATCGTGCCGGGCCAGAACACAGGAGGAATTGAAAATATTCAACCCCTTGTTTTCCATGGCGCCCATATTGAAGTCATCCACGGCCACGATCATGAAGATATCGAGGTCATACTCACGCCCATAGACCTCTTCATCCCAGCGCATGGATTTCTTCAGGGAATGCATCGCATGATCACACTTGGTGATATTGTGCGGTTCCGTGAAGATCTGAAGAGTGACGTCGCGACCGCTCTGGGTGGTAAACGTATCTTCGACATGGGCAAGATTCCCTGCCACCAGCGCAAACAGATAGGCTGGCTTTTTGAACGGATCTTCCCACACTTTCCAGTGGCGACCATCCTCGGTCTCACCCTGTTCAATGCAGTTACCGTTGGAGAGGAGCACCGGATACTTTGCCTTATCTGCGCTAATCCGGGTGGTGAAGAGTGACATCACATCCGGCCGGTCCAAATACCAGGTAATACGACGAAAACCTTCTGCTTCGCACTGGGTGCAGTACATACCGCCGGACTTGTACAGCCCTTCCATTGAGGTATTATCCTGTGGCGCCAGCACCGACACAATTTCGGTTTCAAAGTGATCACTGCTGACCGGCAACGTCAGCGTTTCCGATGTCATCGTATACTGATCAGCACTCAGTTCGACACCATCGACTTTGACCTGCGCCAACTTCATATCGGCATTGCCGTGCAAGACCAGCGCCGGCAACTGACTGTCGTGGCGATCCCGGTTCAGACGGAATTGCAGGCGGGCCGTTACCCGGGTTTCGTTTTCACCCAGATCAAACGACAGGTCAGTCTTGTCGATCCAGTAATCGGGTTCCTGATAATCCTTGAGATAAATCGCGCCGGGTTGTGCGTCTTTCATCGTATGCTCCTTGGGTCATGGTCTGTCTCTTTCAGACAAACCAACAGACGGCTTGTTCCTGAGATCAATAGGTCCTTGTGAAATGTGAGACTTCTGGTCTCAACCTGCCACGGAAACGCTCACTTGGTAGGCGGTATATTTCCGGATATTGATCACACCGGTATCCAACAGCAGATATTGCCCTTTAATGCCCTGAAGCACCCCTTCGACCAGCGGTGTCTTGTCCAGGTTAAAGGAGGTCACTTTGACCGGGTATTGCTGAACAGGGTAACTGAAGTGGTAGTGCTCTGCATCCAGCACAGGCTGTATCGCCTGAACGCCGTATTCCTGCTGCATCGCCGCGATATCATCGCCAAAACGCTCAAACAGGGCGTCTCTTTCTGCGGCCAGATCAATTTCAGTCACCTGACCTTTCAACATCGCACGCCAGTTGGTGCGATCCTTGACGGCAGACCGGAACAGGTCTTCCACCAGTCCCGATAATCGCCGGGTAGCTACCCGGAAAATCGGCAGCGCATCCACCGCACCCTGGTCAATCCAGCGAACCGGCACCTGGTTCAAGCGGGTAATACCCACCTTGACGCCCGATGAATTCGCCAGGTACACCACATGATCTGTCATGCAGTTGCGCTCGCCCCACTCCGGCTCACGGCAGGTGCCTGCATCATAGTGACACTTTTCCGGGCTCATTATGCAACTGTCGCAGGCCGCCAACTTGCGGAAGCAGGGATAACAGAAGCCCTGGTTAAAGCTCTTTTTGGTCTTTCGACCGCAATGGACGCAATTGATGGCCCCTGCATACTGGATGGATAGTTTTTCTCCCATCAATGCATTGAGTGGCAGCAGATCATCACCGACTGGCAGTCGATAGTGAACCACCCCATCCACCAGCTCACCCTGCATTTTCCTGAGCGCCCCCGAAAGAACGTTGGCGCCGTCTATTACCTGTTCTGTCAACTTACACTCCATTTTCCGGGTTCAGGCATCCCTGAAGCGCAGAATGGTTTCATTGTCCTTGCTTTCATCGGACGACGTGTCATTGTTATGCGAACTACACGCCTGCGCCATGTAGCCCGTGCGCTCACTTTCCGGGAGATGGTAACTTTCCCAGGCAATCACCGCCTGCAGGCTGGATTCACGCTGCTCCGGCGTCAATTTACGGCCATCCGGCCATTTGCCCAGCTCTACCGCACGACGCAGGTTCGCCACGGTTTCAGACGTCATGGTTTTGATTAACTGATCGAAGTCCATTATTCCCCCTGTCACAGAATCGCTATAGCGCTCACGCGTCTTTTATCACGTTTTGCTTTTCGCCCCGAAAACGGTTGTAGAGCCAACCACAGGCGGCACCACTCAGCAGACCGCCGGCATGGGCCGTATTCGCCATCTGGCCAAACCCAATCGCCCCCAGCACACCGGTAAAACCAATGACCAGCCAGATCAGCATGAACATATAAATGCCGGAGGGTACGCCATAGAGTCCTGGCTGCTCTTTTTCGCGAATCCACAAAAAGCCCATCAGGCCATATATGACACCGGAGAATCCACCAAACAGCGCCACACTGCCACCAAACTGATACTGGGCGACATTGGAAACCAACCCCGTCACAATAATTAAGAGTGCCAGGAAAAAACTGCCATGATGTAACTCAAGCCGTCGCCCGAATTCCAGCAACCAAAGCATGTTGAATGCCAGGTGCAAAATACCAAAATGCAGAAAAATAGGGCTCAGAAGACGCCAATACTCGCCATGGGACAGGCTATAGGACAAGGGCACGAAACGGATATATTCGCCGGCAATGTCAAAATTGAGAAACGAAAACCAGGCAACTGTCTGATAGTCATTGCCCAACCGGGTAATAAATGCCACCACCAGGCACGCGACCAGAAACAGCAAGGTGGCCGGCATCCGTTTCCAGTCCGCCAGTGGGCCACTCATCAGACCATGCCGCTTCCACCACTGGACTTTGACCTCACCCAGCTGCAGCAACCCTGCTTGCCAGTCAGCAAAAAACTGCTCTACCTGTGCCGCATTGCCGGGATTTTCCAGCCACAACACCTGCCGACCACCTTCCTCGGTGATCCTGTGAGCAATCCCGTCCCGCCAGAGAAAGGCAGAAAACGGCAGCAGGTCTGTCTCCATAGACACTTCAAATAAACGTTGCATGGTTGTCTCGCAGATCAATCGTCATAAATTAAAAAGAAGCCGATGCCGTGAACGGCTCATCCGGGTCCACATCCACCCAGACAAAGTGACTGTGCTTGAGCCAGCGCTCATTGCTCATCCGGTAGGCGACCAGTTTGCCATATTTGACGGCACTGTAATCCAGGCAGGCAATATTGGGCCGGATCAACGCGGGCGTACCGGAGCGCCAGTAGTGCCCAAAGAACAATGCCGGCTGGTCCGGGTCATAGTAGGGAATGCGTTCAAGATCATCCGGAGTCAGCTTGCGACCAGCCAGTTCCGGCGGCAGCGGATCAGGCTGGAAGACTACATCGTTGAGGGTATCCGGGTACTGCTGCCAGAAAGCCGCCCGGAAAAAGCGACGCACCAGGCCATCCTTACTGGTCATGGTCATGCCATCCGGCAAAGGCAGGTCAATGCCACGCAGCAGGTGATCCACCGTGCGGTTGGCAAAGCTGCCATAAACGGCCGATGCCTGTAGAAATTCAGTGTCGATGGTATTGTGCTGATAACGGCGACGGAACTCGCCAATCAAGCGGGGATCCCAGCAGGCATGCACCACCCGGAAACGGCGGAATTCCAGAAACAACGGCAAGGTCATCAGCCACTGCACATGATCGGCCAGCTCATCGGCATGGCCGGCAAACTGCTCGAGCGTTTCCCTGACCAGGCGACAGTTACGTTCCGTATGAGGTCTCAGAAACTCCAGCCCGGAACCTTCCATGCCCGGTGTGAGAAATGCCAGCAAATTATATTCATGGTTACCCATGACCAACTGTGCGGCACCCGCTTCCACCATATCCCGCACAGTCCGCAGGGACTCTCGAATCCGCGGCCCACGATCCACAATATCACCGACAAAAACAGCCTGCCGGTCCGGATGGCGCCAGATACCATCCACCTGTCTATAGCCCAGTTCCGCCAGCAGGCGGCACAGGGTGTTGTTGCAGCCGTGGACATCGCCAATCAGGTCATAGCCCTGATGACACACACTGTCTGCATATTCCATGACGTACTCCAATCCAGGAAATCAGTGCCTGAATAACGTTAGACCGCGTGGGGCGCTTAGCTATCCAGGCGATTACCCCACCCAAGCTTGGTGCGGCACACTTCGTAGTAGTTATGATTGAGGGGATGGATGAGACGCAGTTTGTACGGTTTCTTATGGACAGTCACGGTATCACCCGGGGCTGCCGTGATATGCACCTGACCATCGCAGCTGAGCTGCGGATAGGTCGGGTTATTACGGCCGATGACAATTTTCAGCTCACTGTTGCCGTCGATAACAATCGGACGGCTGCTGAGGGTATGGGGGAACATCGGCACCAGCACCAGGGCATCCAGACGAGGATGCATGATCGGGCCGCCGCCAGATAACGCATAGGCCGTGGAACCGGTCGGTGTCGCCACAATCAAACCATCAGAGCGCTGGCTGTAGACGAACTGGCCTTCAATGAAGAGTTCAAACTCAATCATCCGGGTCGCCTTACCCGGATGGAGCACCACCTCGTTCAGGGCGCCGGCGCGGCCAATGACCTCGCCTTCCCGTTTGATGGTCATTTCCAGCAGGAACCGACTCTCGACGATATATTTGCCTTCCAACACCTCGCCGACCTGCTCTTCCAGGTTGTCAGGCTGGATATCGGTGAGAAACCCGAGGCTTCCACGGTTCACACCCAGCACCGGCACGTTATGCTGCGCCAGCGCCCGGGCCGCGCCCAGCATACTGCCGTCGCCACCGACGACGATCACCAGGTCGCAGATTTCCCCCATCATTTTCCGGTTGCAGACCTGCAGCCCGTGACCGGGTAACAGTTGCGCCAATGGCTCTTCCAGAATAACGTGCAGGTGACGGGACAACAGAAACTGTTTCAGCCGCTTGAGCGTCTCCACAACCTGGACACTGCCCAGACGACCGATGATCCCAATGTTCTTGAACTGTTCCATAAAACCATTGGTTATGAGAAATAGATGTTACTGTCCATTATAAACGTCCACAGCCCTGAGCGTCACAGGGTTTCTCGGGAACTCTGAGGTATGAGCGTCAATTTTTCTGCCAAACAGCTTCTAGCAGCAATCCAGTGGCTATTGGAAAGCCCGGTACTGCTGGATCACAAGCAGCATCCTGCCCTGCTGGCATCTACCCTGCCGACAGGCTGCAAGCCATTGAAACAAGACCTGACGGAATGCATCCGAGCATTGCAGAACGAATTACAGGGAAAAAGACACCATCTGCTCGGCATCTATTACGAGACACTCTGGCAAGCCATCTTCCGACAGTTACCGGATACCCGGGTGATCAGCTGCAATCGTCAAGTTCAGGCAGGGAAACGCACCCTCGGGGAATTTGACCTGATTTATTACTGCGAAGTTCGACAGGCTTTTATTCACCGTGAAATGGCCGTCAAGTTTTACCTGGGTCTACCAAGCAGTGACTCACTCTCCGGCTGGTTTGGCCCGGGCCTGGAGGATCGCTTTGACAAAAAAGCTGACCGACTGCTGAACCACCAATCTGTGCTGGGTCAGACAACTGAAGGCCGCCATTCATTGGAAGCCCTTGGCATTACCGAGGTTATCCCTGAAATCCTGCTGCAAGGCGGTCTGTTTTACCCCTTCGAAGGTGCATTGGCGGCACCCATCCAGTTATCTGACCAACACCTCCGTGGCGACTGGTTACCGATCGGCGCACTGGATCACTACCTTGACAGTCAAAAGTTCGACGCCGTCACTCACCTGAACAAGTCTCAATGGATCATATCGTCCTGTGACAGCCCTCTCTCACCCATCGCCAGGAACGATATGCAGGCTGTCGACTGGCTCCGCCAACATGCAATATCTTTGCTCGAGCACTGTAGAGGCCCCGCCATGCTGGCTGGATTAGTCTGTCAGGATGACCATTACCGCGAAACGACTCGCTTCTTTCTTGTTCCCGATAACTGGGAAGATGAGGCTCGCTTACGACTCGGTCAGTGAACGGTTTCCCTGCAAGCCACCGGTATGGATTGCCAGAATGCGACTGCCAGGCTGAATATCCCCATGCTCGACCAACTGTTCCAACGCAAAAAACAACTTACCGGTATAAACCCGATCTAGAGGCACACCTGCTCCATCACAAAAACGTCGCATAAACTGTTGCAGTTCATCGGTTTGACGCGCATATCCCCCACAATGGAACTCAGTCCTGAGCTGCCAGTTTTGATAATCACTGCCAAAATCCATCAACCGCTTGCGAATATCCTCAACCAGAAACTCGCCTCCCTTCAAGACAGGAACACCGAGAAATCGTCCCTTCCCTTCTGCCCCCAGTATCATTCCTGCCAACGTTGCCCCTGTTCCGCAAGCAGCCGCAATAAGATCGTAATCGTCTGGCTCGATACCATGCAGAGACAGAATTTCTGCACAACCCTTCATAGCAGAAGTATTGCTACCTCCTTCAGGAACAATCCGGGTCGATGTCGGATCACAGGCCAGTGTGTCCATCAGCTCACGATGAAACTCGATATCATACCGCCGACGATAAGCGTCACGTGTCACAAAATGCAATCGCATGCCCATCGCCTGCATATCCTGCAGTGACGGCGACAACACCGCTGGCTTATGACCCCGAATAACACCAATACATTCAATACCAACCACCTGACAGGCGGCGGCTAAGGCATGCAAATGATTCGACCAGGCACCACCAAAACTGATAACGGTACGGACACCCGTTTTGAGACACGCATCCAGGTTATATTTCAGCTTGTACCACTTATTGCCACTGACTAATGGATGTACCAGGTCCAGCCGCAACACATCCAGATGGACAGCTGCCAATGGCCCTTTGTGAATCACAAGGTTTTGCAGGGGAACAGGTTCTTTTAACCCGGGAATAAGATCAGAAGGCAATGCCATGCAAGCAATCCGGAAAACAATCATGCGACAGAAGGCCGTCACATAAAAACGGTAAGACCTCCCAAAAGAGCGGATAATTTAGAGTATTACGGATTGATAAACCAGCTTATCAAGCGTCATCAATCGCTAAACAAACACCTCGCAACGATAAGAACGTCACCTGAAATCTCATAATTCGTCACGTGAGCTATAGTTGATAAACCGCTGATTTACCTAGACTTACCACTGCAACACCACACCAAAAGATACTCCCCGTTTCTGATGAAGAGAGATAACCATGTCAAAACGTCACCTGACTTCTGTTTCAGGCGCTCCGGTCGCAGATAATAACAATGTCAAAACAGCCGGTCCCCGTGGACCGATGATGCTGGAGGATGTCTGGTACCTGGAAAAACTCTCCCACTTTGCCCGCGAAGTCATTCCTGAACGACGGATGCATGCCAAAGGCTCCGGAGCCCATGGCACCTTTACCGTCACCCATGACATTACCCGATATACGAAAGCCGCCATTTTCTCGAAAGTCGGTAAAGAGACGCCGATGTTTATTCGCTTCTCCACTGTAGCCGGTGAACGGGGTGCGGCGGATGCTGAACGGGATATTCGCGGCTTTGCCATGAAATATTACACCGAGGAAGGTAACTGGGACCTGGTGGGCAACAATACCCCGGTCTTCTACCTGCGCGATCCACTGAAGTTTCCTGATCTCAACCACGTGGTGAAACGGGATCCGCGGGACAATATGCGAAGCAACGCCCATAAATGGGACTTCTTTTCCCACCAACCAGAAACCCTTCACCAGATCACCATAGACTACAGCGATCGGGGACTGCCCCGCTCCTACCGCCATATGCACGGTTTTGGCAGCCACACATACAGCCTGATCAACAGCAACAATGAGCGACACTGGGTGAAGTTTCACTTTCGCTGCGAGCAGGGGATTGAAAACATGATGGACGACGAAGCCATGAAAATGGTGGGCATGGACCGGGAATCTTCCCAGCGTGATTTGTTTAACGCCATTGAACGGGGCGATCATCCACGCTGGCGTATGCAGATTCAGGTATTAACTGAAGATCAGGCAGCCCAACTGCCCTACAACCCTTTTGATCTGACCAAGGTGTGGCGCCATAAAGATGCCCCACTAATGGATGTAGGCTATTTCGAGCTTAATAAAAATCCGAACAACTACTTTAATGAGGTGGAACAGGTTGCCATGAACCCGGCGAGCGTGGTGCCCGGCATCAGTTTTTCACCGGACAAAATGCTCCAGGGCCGGCTCTTTTCCTACGGTGATGCCCACCGCTACCGGTTGGGCGTCAACCACCATCAGATACCGGTTAACGCGCCTAAATGCCCGTTCCATAATTACCACCGGGATGGCGCCATGCGGGTAGACAGTAACAGCGGCGACAGCATTACCTATGAACCCAACAGTTTTGGTCTGTTTCAGGCGTCTCCGGAAACCGCTGAACCGCCGCTCACCCTGAATGGTGCCGACGACCACTGGAACCATCGGGAAGACGATGACTATTACTCTCAAGTCGAGGCGCTCTACAACCTGCTCAGCGACGACGAACACCAGCGCATGTACCAACGTATTGCCAGTGAGTTGATCACCATTCCTCTGGATATCGCCGAACGACAGCTCAAACTGTTCGGTAATGTCCATGAGTCGTATGAAGCAGGTATTCGAAAGGCTATGGCCATGAGTGAATAGACCAATATTCAAATGCCATGTGAAATACAGCTATGGCGATCTAATAGCAAAATAGCTGTAATGAACTGCCATAGAGCAGACGTATTGCTTTTGCAATAAGTAGATGGGAGAAGACGTCCTCTAGACAGCAGCGTACTGACCAACAAAAATGCCGCTACAGGTTTCCTGTAGCGGCATTACCTCAAATAGACAGAGAAATTAGATTACAGCAGCAAGTCGTGAACCTTGGTCAATCGCACGCTTGGCATCCAACTCACCGGCTTCATCGGCACCGCCGATCAGATGGACGTTTACACCGGCTGCTTCGATCTCGGCCTGTAACTCACGCAGCGGTTCCTGACCGGCACAAACAATCACAGTGTCCACCGGCAGTACTTTGGCTTCTCCGCCCTGCAGGATATGCAATCCCTCGTCATCCACCTTCTGGTATTCCACTTTATTGAGCATCACAACTTTTTTGTGCTTGAGGGTTGCCCGATGGATCCAGCCCGTGGTTTTACCCAGATTCTGCCCCACTTTGCTCTTCTTACGCTGCAACAGGAACACTTCACGGGGAGACTGCGGCAATTGCTGCGACATCCCTTCAACACCACCGCGGACATTGAAATCCTTATCAATACCCCACTCTTTGAAGAAGGCTTCCTTACTCAAGCTGCTGGACTGACCTTCGTGAGTAATGAATTCCGCCACATCAAAACCGATACCACCGGCACCGATGACTGCGACCTTCTTGCCCACCGGCTTGCCATATTTCAGGACATCCAGGTAACCCAGCACTTTCTCATGCTCAATGCCATCTATGGCTGGTGTTCTTGGTACGATACCGGTTGCCAGCACCACTTCATCAAAACCGATACCCAGGAGATCCCCCGCCGTGACCTTCTGGCCCAGCTGCAGATCAACCCCCGTCAGTTCAATACGACGACGGAAATAGCGCAGGGTTTCATAGAATTCTTCCTTGCCGGGAATCAGCTTGGCCACATTGAACTGGCCACCGATATCATCGGCCTGATCAAACAGGGTCACTGCATGCCCGCGCTCAGCGGCTACCGTGGCAAAAGCCATACCCGCAGGACCGGCACCCACAACAGCAATCTTTTTGCGGGTTTCTTCCTGTTTCAGCGGAATATAATTCAATTCTGTTTCATGACAGGCACGGGGATTGACCAGACAGCTGGTCAGCTTGGCCTGGAACGTGTGATCCAGACATGCCTGGTTACAGCCAATGCAGGTGTTGATTTCATCTGCACGATCCTGCTCCGCCTTGATGACAAATTCACCATCCGCCAGGAACGGACGCGCCATGGAAACCATGTCCGCCTGACCGTTTGCGAGCACCTCTTCACCGACTTCAGGCGTATTGATACGGTTGGTCGTCACCAGCGGAATACCCACCTCGCCTTTCAGTTTCGCGGTCACATCCGTAAAGGCCGCCCGAGGCACCATGGTGGCAATAGTCGGAATACGCGCCTCATGCCAGCCAATCCCCGTATTAATCAAGGTAGCGCCGGCTTCTTCCACCTTTTTCGCCAGGGTGACAATTTCATCCCAGACGCTGCCGCCTTCCACCAGGTCCAGCATGGACAGACGATAAATAATGATAAAATCCGTCCCTACCCGCTCACGCACTCGACGAATAATCTCGAGCGGCAGGCGGATACGGTTCTCATAACTGCAGCCCCAGCGATCCGTTCGCTTGTTAACCCGCTCGGCAATGAACTGGTTAATGAAATACCCTTCAGAGCCCATGATTTCCACGCCGTCATAGCCGGCTTTCTGGGCCAGTGCGGCACAGTTGATGAAATCCTGAATCTGCTCTTCGATTTCCTCTTCCGTCAATTCATGGGGTTTGAACGGGTTGATGGGAGCCTGAACCGCAGAAGGGGCAACACTTTTCGGGCTATAGGCATAACGGCCAGCATGAAGAATCTGCATGCAGATCTTGCCGCCTTCCTTGTGAACCGCTTCAGTGACAATCCGGTGCTCTTCCGCTTCCTCTTCAGTATTCAGCTTGGCAGCCCCCATGGCCACTGCGCCTTCAGCATTTGGGCCAATACCTCCCGTCACAATCAGGCCAACCCCACCGCGGGCGCGCTCTGCGTAGAACGCGGCGAGGCGCTCAAACCCTTTCGGTCGCTCCTCGAGTCCCGTATGCATGGATCCCATCAGGGTACGGTTACGCAGGGTGGTGAAGCCCAAGTCTAGCGGCTCCAGCAGGTGCGGGTATTTGTCATGTCCTGACATTCGTTGCTCCTCACTCATCAGCAGGCGGTGTTATGTATTGTTATGCGTAAAGCAGCCCCGTTGAGGGTGATCAATGCGACCATTATGCTCACGAGGCTTTGTCCGCCGTTATTCACGGTTTAGAATCCGGTTTATTGCCCAGACGACAGTAATCGTAAGGACATACCGAAACAATGACCGAAAACAACAAATCACTGACCGTGGATACACACTGAACGATGAAGCTGGGCGAGTTGTCGCTGAATTTTGCCCTGCCACTGCTGAACGCTACCCGCAGCAGCGGCTATGATCCGGTACCTGTCCTTGAGCGGTTCAGTATTACACCCGAGATGCTGGACAGCCAGCATCAATGGATCTCAATTTCCCGTTTCATGCGGCTGGGGCATGCACTGATCGAATTAACCGGCAATCCGGCACTGGGACTGAAAGCCGGCGAACAAAGCCGTCTGTATGGATTGGGCCTGTGTGGTTATGCGGCCATGACGGCGGGCACACTGGGAGAAGCCCTGTCATTGCTGGCACGGTTTGAACCTTTATACGGGCAAAATATCCGCGGACAATCCCGTTACCTGGAAACCACAGGTGAGTGCATCCTTCGTTTTTACTCTATTGCCCCATACAACGAATATAACCGCTTTGTGGTCGATAGTGTGTTGAGCAGTTGGTACCAGCTCTGCCAATTACTGACGGGTTCGAACAATCAGGTCAGGGAGGTGCATTTCGAATTCCCGGCACCGCACTACGTAGCCGACTATGTTGACGCATTTTGTCTTCCTGTACTCTTTGGTCAGTCACACAACCAGCTAATTTTGACAGCCGATGCAGCCTCGACTCCCTGCCTGTTAGGCAACTCAGCGGATCATATGGTCTTTGTCAGCCAGTGCGAACAACGACTACACAGCCTGGCAGAATGGAACAGCTACCGCAGTAAAACGGCACAGCTTATCGCCACACTCCTACCGCAAATGACACCGAGTCTCAATGATATTGCCGGAAAACTGCATCTGCCGGCGTGGACTTTACGGCGCAAACTGCAGGAAGAAACGACCAGCTTCAAACACGTTCTGGATGAAACCCGGGAGTCGCTGGCCAGTGCCTGGCTGAAAGAGTCGGACCATGCCCTATCTGAAATCGCCTTCATGACAGGTTTTTCGTCAACAGAAGCCTTTCAGCGTGCATTCAAGCGGTGGTGCGGTATAACACCGGGAGAGTTCCGGCGACAGCACCAGACCGGCCGCCGGAATCGATAGAAGGGGCTAGCGATCAGGCAACGATATCGAGCAACTCGACATCAAAAACCAGGGCTGCATAAGGAGGAATCGCAGCACCCGCACCACGCTCGCCATACGCCAGGTTATGGGGAATGTGCAGCTTGTACTTGTCACCCACACGCATCATCTGCAGTGCTTCAACCCAACCGGCAATCACACCGGTCACAGGGAATTCAGCCGGTTCATCGCGGGCCACTGAACTGTCAAAGACAGTGCCATCAACCAGCATGCCGTGGTAATTAACACGTACGGTATTGTCCCGAGAAGCCTGCGCACCCTCACCTTCCACAATAATTTCATACTGCAGACCGGATTCGGTCACCTTAACGGAATCCCGCTTGGCATTTTCTGCCAGGTACGCTTCGCCTTCAGCCATCAGCGCCTTGGCTTTCTCTTCATGCTCAGCCTGCATTTTCTGGCTGATGACGGAAAACGCTTCTTTAACCAGTGCTGGCTCAACAGCCCAGCCTTCCCCACGCAGTGCATCACCCAGCCCCTGCTGGACGGCTTCAATGGAAAGCCCCTCAAAGCTCTGACTGGCCAACTGGTCACCCATCTGACGACCGATACCGTAACTGGCCTGCTGCTCGTGGGTTTCGTAATGAGACATTCAACTGCTCCGCTGTAGGGTAAAGGGAGCAAGAATATCAGAATGGGCAAGAGAAAGGGATACACGACAATGCCGTGAAGAGGATAATAAAAAAGCCTGCAACAACTGTTACAGGCTTTTTTTAATCTGGCGGACCGGACGGGGCTCGAACCCGCGACCTCCGGCGTGACAGGCCGGCATTCTAACCAACTGAACTACCGGTCCGCTCTTTTCGCAGCACTTGTTTTTGGTGGGTGATGACGGGATCGAACCGCCGACCCTCTGCTTGTAAGGCAGATGCTCTCCCAGCTGAGCTAATCACCCAACACGTTGTCAAACGCCACCTTCGCGGAGAAGGTTGTCACTGACGTCTGCAAGTGGCTACGGGAAGCGCATTCTACAGATTTACCGGTGCAGGTCAATGCCCCAACACTGAAAAAGACGACAACCTCATAATGTTCTGACTAATAGGACAACCGCAAAAAGACTTTGACAACACCATCCTGCTCGGAGCGATCAATGCGAATCTGACGAATCTGCAAGTGTTCTCTTTCGTTCAGCTCAATCAGCCATCCCAATAGCTTCTGGTAAGGCACCTCATCAATCCATACCGATACACCCTGTCGTGCAGGTTGCACGCGGGTCAGAGCTAACCCTGAACGCTTACCGGACGAAGCAATCACCGACGCAGCATCTTTGGTTGGAACTGACTGCGAGGACGCTGTCACCACGGATCTTGCCTTGGCCTGGTTGGCCATCATCAGCGCATGGGTTTCTTTTTCGTAGACATAATCCGCACGCTGTTTGGCTGACCAACTGGCAATGGGATGCCATATTGCAAAATACACCAGCATCACAGCAAAAAATATCGACAGCACCAGCAGCGCCCGCTGATCACGGCTGGACAATTGCGCATAATAATCCCGCGCACGGTCCAGATAAGGTGCTAATGCATCGGCCAATTTACCCATGATGACGTTTCATCCTTACCAGTGAACCAACTGAACTTACCCAATCCAACATTTCGCTATGACGACTTCATACTGAGCCGGGCAACCACTGTATTCCCTTCCTGGTTTGCGGTTTCCATCGTCGCCTTTAACCCCGCATCACGTAGTGCCTCCAGGTAACGGTTAACCGCTTCGAAACTTGCCGCCGCAACATTCAGTGTGACCCCATCACCGCTCTCATTAAAATCCAGACTTTTCGGTTCGACACCTTTTGCCGCAGCCTGAGCACTGACCCTGGACATCGTGTTCAACACCTGCAGGAAACCATTGTCAGCTTTTTCCGTACCAGCCCGTTTTAACAGGCTGTTAAAGCGGTTCCGGACATCCACCACCGTGCGATCACCCGGATTGATTTCCTTATACAGCGCATAATTTTGGGCATAATAATGAGCCGCCTGATGCTGAAACCAAAACCCCTGCCCCACATAAAAGACAAATTCCAGCGCTATCCATACCCCGGCCACCCAGGCAACCGGACGCCACTGTCGCCAGCGTTTGCCCGCTTTTTTGGGGCATTTAAAAACACCGCTGCGAAATTCCACCAGCGCTCGCGTCCTGCGCTGTTCAGACAACAGTGACGCAAGCGCCGATAGCACGCTGCCGCCATTGATGCCTTGCTGCTCTATGGAGATGCTCTCGTCGGCTAAAGCGGCGATCTGGGCTATATCCGCTTCAATTTCATTATGCTCGGCAAGTACTTTGATGGTAGTGATCACATTATCTTGCGCGGACGTGTCATTCTCGTCCTCGACCTGAACCTCTGTATTCAGCTCACCTGAATCCTGATGAAGATACTGAGTAAGCAATAAAGACAACGCATCATGATCAACGGTCTGCGCCGGTTTTTCATGGGAAGCAATCGTCACCATCCCCTGTTCAAACAACAGCATGATCGTCTGGGCATCGGTGTGCCAAAGCGCGTTCTCAGGGACAACACTGACCGGGGCAATACCACACTCCGACAAAGTATCCAGCAAGTGCTGCATCCCCGTCACCGGAAGATGCCCGACCAGCACGCTGTCACGCCCGGTTTCCGGCAAACCAACAATATGTTGGTCTTCGATATGGCCAACCAGACTTTCCTCCACCAGATAAGGCAGCGCCTGCTGAAGGTGTTTTTTCTGGGCGGCAGTCACCGGCAACCGTTGAAGGCCTGTCAGGGTGCCGGGCAATAAGACAGTGATCAGCTCTGGCCATTGCTCCGGCGCTTCTTCTTGCGCCTGCTCAGCCCAAACCTGCAGATCAGAAAGGTTACCCTGGCGAATGGTCGCCTCGTCGCCTGACGCTTGTCCTCTCACCATCCACTGCACAGGGGAAGTGACACCTTCTCCATGTACAGATGGCATGATACGAATGACAAGTTCCTGATTCATCAATCACCTCACCGACTCACGTAGGGCTGCAACCCACTTCGGGGACACATCCAGTTCTCGACCTATCACGGTCACTTTGCCTTCATCATCCCTGGCAAGCCGGGAATGGAGATAAAACGTCACATCACGGTATACCGCCTTGATATAGACGCTGAAGAAACGGCTTTTCACATCAAGGTTTAACTTTTTGACCACATTTTCATCAACCTTTCCCTTGATCAAAGGATGATTATTAAAGGCTTGAGTATCAGCGAAACCATCACGCCCCCGCCCATCAATAAAGGCTTTGGCATCGGATTCAGTCACCCGGTCAGACAAACTCTGAAAAACCGCCGCCGTTATCGTATTGACATTTAACCCTGCCTTACTGTCAGGCAGCACCGTGACATGGGGTAACAGCCGAGCATATTCATCCGGCGTCAAGATCTGCAGCAGTTTCAGTTCAGATACGGAAGCCATCAAAGTATCACCGGTGCGATACGGGGGAGACGCAGTCAGGTAGAGACTGTCTTCTGCACCACTGCCAGAAACCTCCTGCCCGGCATCAATCCAATCCCTGATACGATAAGCCAGTCGTGGATCAATTTTCTCGTGAGCCAGAATCCTGACCAGCGTTTCCAGAATCTCCTTACTCTGCCCATCGGCAAGAAGGTTCAAATTGAAGCGCCCCTGATCATCCAGCACCTGGATGGTGATTTCACCTTCGGCAACATCGAACTGGTCATTGGCATCAGCCCAGGGTTCAAACCAGTGATCGGCAGGCTTACCGTCTTTTTTGTCATTTTTTTTGTCTTCTTCTAACAATAACGCCACATAGTGCTCCGCACCAAGAGCATAATGTTTAGCCTGAACATACTGCAGATAGCGCGATTGCTTCTCCGTATTATGATAAAGCCTTGTGGCAATGCCTGCTGCGACAACCGCAATAATGGCAAAAATCAGGAGCACGAAAATTAGCGCGACACCGGACTCACGGGATCCGGCATGAGAATTTATGCCCGACACCCTCATTATCCGCTCCCTCCATTATTGGGAGATGGCGGCGTTTGTTCCGTTTGCAGTTGAGGCTCATAGCTCACACCCGGTAATTGCATCCTGATGTAACCATACTCAGGGCGCTCAATGACGACCTCAACCAGCGCCGGCAACATGTAGGGGCGCAGACTCTGCTTCTCGGATTGAGGCGGCCATGTTTTATGCCAGCGTTTTCGGCTGTCACGGAAACGAAAGCGAATGGCGTCGACATCCTCTATCAGCACCTGACTCTTGGGCTCCAGGGATATGCCACGATCAAGTACTGGCCAATAACGACGAACCAGCTGATGCTCATCAGATAATTCGTAGGACACCCGCTGCAAATTGCTGCGCTGTTCACCGGTAATATTGCGCCAACCGGCACGGGTGAATTCGAGCAACTTGCCGTCCTGACCGGAAACCAGGGCGGATTGACGCTGACCAAATTCATCTTTTATGGGACGCATGGCAAGCTGCAACAGGTCTTTTTCCAGAATCAACCGGGCACGTTGCATCACGCCAACATTCTCCCAAACGGCAATGGATGATTCCTGCATCTGGGTCACGGATTTAAGCAGCCGATAGCTGGCTGTAGCAATAAGCGCGAAAATAGCAATCGCGATCAATAGTTCCAGTAATGTAAAACCCCCTGACCGCCTCAACGAAGGGGCTTGTGCAGGAATCCGGTTAGATCCCATATCGCCTCCTTCTTGTTTTCAGGCAATTGATTGCCTGCAAAAACCGTCACTTCTACCCGGTAGAACCCCGCCTTGCTGGTTTCAATCACGTCACTCTGCACATACCAGTCCCGACCAGACATCACCTGTGGCCCACCAAAACTGCCGACCTGCAGGTTATCTGCATCCTGGTAAAAATGATTGATTGCCTGATCCGCCAGCCAGTTGGCAACAACCCTGTCCTGTATCTGTGCCGTTTGTTTCACAGCATTCCCGTCAGAAAGCAACAAGGCTGAAGCCGCCACGGCAAAAATCACCAGCGCAATCATGACCTCAAGCAGCGTGAATCCCGACATGCGCCGCATCAACCGTTGTTTCCTCTTTTAACCCAGCCCTGGCATTTTCTCATGGCATAGATACCGCAGAAAAACCATCGGATGACAGCTGAACAGTTTGCTGTCGATCCGTTTCCATATACAGATTCAATTGAAACGGAGAAATCAAACCATCGCTGTACATGACAATTAATGGTTTTTGCTCATGTCCAGGTAGATTCGACGGTGCCGGTTCGATTATTTCCATATGGATACGATCCGACAATTGGTGCGGCCTGTACTGAGCGTCCTCGAATTTCCTCCACCCCTCGTCGTCCCTTGACCAGCGCCACCAGTAATAACGATCTTCTATGGCAGAAAGCCCATATTCCTGACCTTCAAGCAGCGCTCGATCACGAGCCTGCTCCATTAACAACTGTAATCGCTGAGCCTCATCCCACAAGGCCTGTGCAGGTCCAGACGTCCGGGGAGCAAGGAGTGTAACGCCCAGAATAATGCCGATGATCAATATGACCACCAATATTTCAATCAGCGTAAAGCCCTGATTTCTGGCTGCCTGACGCACGCTACTCTTCCCAGTTCCCTATTTCAGCATTAATGCCGTCCCCACCGACACGACCATCTGCTCCGAGTGAATAAACATCAAAACTGCGTGTGTTATGTGTACCGGGCACTTCATACTGGTAAGGATGCCCCCAGGGATCAACAGGCACCTTGGGCAGATAACCATCCGGATTCCAGCGTCGCGGCTCCGGGCTGCCAGAAGGCTCCTTCACTAGCGCATCCAACCCCTGTTCGGTACTCGGATAAAAACCATTATCCAAGCGGTACATTTCCAGGGCACTGGCGATGGCATTAACGTCTGTCCTGGCTACCGTCGCCTTGGCCTGGTCCGGCCGGCTCATGATAGTGGGCACTACCAGCGCTGCCAAAATACCCAGAATGACAACTACCACCATAATCTCTATGAGTGTAAAACCACGCTGCCGCCTGTCCTGCATCACGTCTCTACCTCCTGACACCGATTACCCAATCAATGTATTCATATTCAAAATTGGCAGCAAAATCGCCAACACAATCACCAAAACCACGCCCCCCATCACCACCAGCATGAGAGGCTCAAACAATCCGACCAGCATGGCCATACGGTTTTCCAGTTCCATTTGCTGGTTGGCAGCCGTCCGGTCCAGCATGGCTTCCAGCTCACCGGTTGCCTCACCGCTGGCAATCATATGCAGCATCAATGGCGGGAAATAGCCGGCTTCTTCCAGTGCCCGGTGCAGACTACACCCTTCACTGACTTTTCTTGCCACGGTTTTCACCGAGGCCTTCATGGCTTCGTTACCCACCACCTGGGCCGCAATCATCAATGCATCCACCAGTGAGACACCACTGCGGGTTAAAATACTCAATGTGCCGGCAAACTGGGCGGTATTCAGCGACCGACTGAAACGTCCGACCACTGGAAACCCCAGCAACTGTCGATCCCAGAGTAACCGGATGTCCGGTTTTGCCAGGGCATACCGTGCAGCAAAAAATAACAGCAGACCAATACCCGCCATCCACGGCCAGTACTGCTGGAATGCCTCGCTGACAGCAATCAGCCCCCGGGTCACCAATGGCAGCGCCTGACCGCTATCGATAAAAACCTTGATTACATCCGGCACAACATAGCCAAGCAGGAAACTGACGATAGCCACGCATGCCAACATCAGTATCACCGGGTATAGGAGCGCAAGCTGAACCTTCTGGCGGGACTGCATGCGCTGCTCAGTATAATCAGCCAGCTGATTCAGAACCTTGTCCAGGTAACCGGCATGCTCACCAGCCGCAATGGTGGCACGGTACATATGGGGGAAATGATTAGGGAAGGCATCCATGCTCTGAGCCAGGGTAAAACCTTCCAGCACTCTTGACCGGATGGCCAACAGCATATTTTTCAGGCGCCTTTTTTCCTGCTGGGCTGCAACGGCTCTTAAGGCTTCCTCAATGGGCATGGCTGCCTGAATCAAGGTAGCAAACTGGCGAGTGATCAATGCCAGCTGCGAGGCCGACATACCCCGGCCAATACCCTGAAATCGTGCAGCGCCCTGCCGTGTTTTGTGTTCTGCCACTGCATCAACCTGCAATGGCGTCCACTCCCTGTCACGCAATACCTGTCGGACCTGGCGCTGACTGTCCGCCTCAAGGGTTCCCCGCTGCTGGGCACCATTTTCATCCAGTGCCAGATATTCATACGCAGCCATGATGTGCTTCTACGTCCTCCAGCCTGTTAATCCTGACGGGTAACCCTGAGTACTTCTTCAAGTGTGGTAACGCCGGTCAGCACTTTCGCCCGGCCATCCGCCCGGATGCTGGGCATGGTGCGACGAACATAGTCATTGATCGTCTGCTCACCGGCTTCCCGATGAATCATTCGCCGGACCTCATTATCAATGGAGACCACTTCATAAATGCCCGTACGCCCACGGTAACCGTTGTGTTTACACTCACTGCAACCGGTCACATGGTAGAGTGTCGGCGGATTCGATGGGTCTACTTCCAGCTGACGACACTCCACTTCATCCGCCACATAGGGTTGGCGGCAATGGGTGCAGAGAATTCTGACCAATCGCTGTGCAATCACCCCGATCAGACTGGAGGACAACAGGAACGGTTCAATACCCATATCATGAAGGCGGGTAATAGCACCTATGGCAGTATTGGTATGCAGGGTAGAAAGCACCAGGTGACCGGTCAGACTGGCCTGTACAGCGATTTCAGCCGTTTCTGTATCACGAATCTCCCCTACCATCACAACATCTGGGTCCTGACGCAGAATAGCCCTCAAACCACGGGCAAAGGTCATGTCGACCTTGGTATTAACCTGAGTCTGGCCAATGCCTTCAAGGTTATACTCGATGGGATCCTCAACCGTGAGAATATTGCGACAACTGTCATTGAGTGATGAAAGGCCCGCATAAAGCGACGTCGTTTTACCGGAACCGGTCGGCCCCGTCACCAGGATGATGCCATGGGGCTGAGCCAGCATACTCTGCAGCGTTGACATCACTTCCTGGCGCATACCCAGATGCTCAAGACGGAGGCGTCCTGCCGCCTTATCCAGCAGACGGAGTACAACACGCTCACCATTACTCGATGGCAATGTTGATACACGGACATCCACTTCTTTCCCAGCCACACGCAAAGAAATCCGACCATCCTGAGGTATACGCTTTTCAGCAATATCCAGTCGTGCCATAACCTTTATCCGGGATACGAGCAATGCGGCCAGATTACGTTTGAGCGAAAGAATTTCCCGCAGAACACCGTCTACACGAAAACGCGCCACCAAACGGGATTCAAAGGTTTCAATATGAATATCGGAAGCGCCTTCCTTGATGGCTTCAGTCAAAAGCGCATTGATCAGCTTGATAACCGGTGCATCGTCCGACTGCTCCAGCAGATCTTCTGTCTCGGGCACTGCATCCGCCAGACTCACCAGATCAGGGTCATCCCCGATACCGGCCACATGCTGCAGAGCATCCGAACTGTTTTCGTGATAACAACGGGACATAACCGCAGCAAATGCATCCTGATCCAATTGACGGTATTGCATGGGACCACCACAAAAGCGGCGCACTTCAGCAATCAGCTCGACAGAGGGGACATTCAGCATGAGCAAAACAGGCTTCCCGTTTTCCTCATCCAGCACCAGGTTATGACGTCTTGCAAAAGCAAAGGGCAACATTCGCACTGGCTCACTTAGTGTCGCCAATGCGTCGGGCGCCATTGACTCACGCCCCTGTGCGTCAGTGACAATCTGCCCCCTAACGGATTCCGGCTGGCTTTGATTATTCAAGCATGCAGCTCCTGATTACCCCATTAATAATTATTGGACTGGTCAATCAGTATAACGTTCCTGACAGAGTGGGAACGATTTATTAGTCATAACGTCCAAGTAACAGACTATGAGCTATTATGCTTTGATTTCATACGATTTGCAGGTTTTTTGAAGATGCCACACCGCTCTTTTCACAAGGCCCAGTCCTCTGAGAGTCATTTGACGATTTTAAAAAAAATTGCTGTTATCATGATTAATAATAACTACATTAATAAACTTAACTCTCTGCACTGTTCGTCCAGGATAATCATGACAACATGAACAACGAAGTGCTTGATAAATCTCTGAATTTGCTTGCGAAACACCAGTCGACCATTATTCTGGTTTTTCTGACTATTGGGATGCTTACCACGCTGGCAGTGCAATCATTCAACCTGTATCTCACACTACAGGGCTCCCCTGAAGTCTCAGACATTTCAAACGATAGCAGCATTAGTCACAAACCATTTGTTCTCGCTGATTTCAGTTTTTTGTTTGGTGAAGGTCAAGATTCAAAGTCCCAACCCACAACACAGGAACTCCCCAAAACCAGCCTGAACCTGACACTGCGTGGCGCACTGGCAGGAGACACAACCACAGATTCCAGCGCCATCATTCAGGACGGCAGTGGTCAGGATCGGTTTTACCGGATTGGCGATACCCTCCCGGGTGGCGCAGTTCTGGATCAGGTACACCCCCACCATATCGTTATCCGATATCAAGGGGCTCTGCAAAAACTGATGTTTCCCGAACTATCATCGGATAAGGGGCTGGAATCGGTTGCCTACCCGCAAACCCCATCCATGCCCAAAGAGATACCCGGCCTGAGCGATCAATATCAGGAGAACGCCAAGGCCCTTGAAGATCGAATGGAACAGCTGCGCCAGCGCCTAGAGCAGGCTCAGGGGATTTAGCCATAGCGAACAATAAATTGTACAGGTTGCCAATGATTATGTTTTCAACAGAGCGAGCAGGCATGAAACGCCTGGGTGTATTGACACTCACTCTGCTGTTCACCTGCTTTCCTGCACAGGCAGAGCAGTCAGCGCTGCCCCAGCAAACAGCGTCCAACCTCCAGGATTCAACCACGGAAAAGCGCTGGACGCTGAACCAACAGAATGCTGACATCAGGGAATTCATCGCCCAGATTGCCAATATCACGGGGGACACATTCGTCATTGACCCCCGCATCAAGGGCGGCAATACCGTTTCGGTCATCTCATCCACCCCTATGGACAAGGAACAGATTTACGACATCTTTCTCGAGGTTCTCAGTGCCAATGGCTACGCGGTCATCCCGAAAGGCAATGCCAAGAGTATTATCCCAACCACCACTGCCAAGACCGCGGGTACTGCGCCGAATACTACAAACAAGCCTGACAACGCCACTATGGTGACACGCGTACTGGATCTGCACAGTGTCTCTGCCGTTGAGGTCATTCCTATTATCCGGCCATTAATCGCGCAATATGGTCACGCTGCAGCATCGTCATCCGGCAATGCGGTAGTAATAAGCGATTTAGCCGATAACGTCGAACGCATCACTCATCTTGTTAGGGATCTGGATGACGCCAGCGACAATGACTACGAAGTCATCAAACTCGAACACGCTTGGGTTGGTGATGTCAGCAAAATCATTCAGGACACACTGTCAAGCAACAAAGGACCGCTCCCCAGCAGCCTTCAGGTCATTGCCGATGAACGCAGTAACAGGCTGGTTATCAAGGGCAATGCCAACAAGCGCGCACGGGTCAGAAAACTCGTTCACACGCTTGACGAACAGGGAATCCGGACTTCATCCACTCGGGTCATATTCCTTCGCTATGCTGACGCCAAGAACCTTGCCGAAATTCTCAGTGAAGCATCCCAGTCAATTAAAGAAGGTAATACGGGTTCACAATCTGGCAGCAGTTCAAGACCACCCGGCGTACCGTCATCTGCTCCAACAAGTCAGGGCAGTAGTTCACGGAGCAGCAATAAAGGCCTTGGTGGCAATATCTTTATAAAGGCGGATGAGACAACCAACGCACTTGTGATGATTGCTGATCCGAACACATTGAAAGAACTGGAAACCCTGGTCAGGCAGCTGGATGTTCGCCGGGCTCAAGTGCTCATTGAAGCCGCCATTGTCGAAGTATCAGGTGATGTGAATGATGCACTGGGCATTCAGTGGGGCATTGGCGGCAAGAACACCTACTCCAGCAATGCCGTTAACCCTGTATCGGTGATAGGCGCGCCTTTGCCAGACATTAACATTGGCACCGTAGCATTAAGAAACAGTAATTTTGGTGTACTCATCAATGCCTTGAGCAACCGCACCAAAACCAACTTACTCTCCACACCGAGCATGATCACGCTAGACAATGAAGAAGCCGAATTTGTCGTCGGGCAGGAAGTCCCCTTCCAAACAGGCTCTTATACCAATGGCGGCGACTCAAGCACCAACCCGTTCACCACTACAGAGAGAAAACCAGTCGGTTTGACACTAAAAGTCACACCTCACATTGGTGATGGAGAATCTTTACGATTGGAGATTGAACAGGAAATTTCCAATTTGCTGAATGACACATCCACCCTGACACAGAGTGGCGACCCCATTACCAGTCAACGAAAAATCAAAGCCACCATTATCGTAGATGATGGAAACACCGTCATTCTCGGCGGCCTGCTACAGGACGATGTTCAGAAGGGTTCCTCCAAAGTGCCTTTCCTGGGCGATATCCCCTTACTGGGCGGCCTATTTACTAACACAACAGATAAACGCACCAAGAAAAACCTGATGCTTTTCATTAAACCCAGCATCATGAGAACTCCTGAGTCGCTGACAAACGCAACCAACCGGAAATATTCAACGCTAAAGTTGATTCATGACGGCAAAGCCTCATCCCCCGTTAGCGGCAGCATGCCAGATACGGCAGCCAAGTTGTTTGATGTACGCTTGAAAAAATAGTGCCCGAAACCATTTAGTCGTAGTCGGAGCAGAGGTTCTCAATCTCTGCTCCCGTTCCAGCCAAACTTACACTGCACACATCAATCCGAGACCAAACACCATGAAGACACGTCCTGTCATTGGCGGCAAACGTGACAAATCATTTTGCCCACTAAACAACAAACGCAGAGGCCAAAAGAGGCAAACAGCTGATGGCAGAAGCCAGATAGGTTGATGGATATAGCCAGATACTGTCAGCCATACAACTACAGCAAAAAGCACCAAGAACAGAATCAGGTAGAGTGACCGACCAACGTTAAACCCAAAACGTACGGTAAATGTTTTTATATGACGCCGGCTATCATCTTCTACATCCCGCAGTTCATTTGCCAATAGCACCAGACTCGACAATATGGATAAAGGCAAGGCCAGCAATAGTGCTCGGAAAGACCAACCACCACTGACGGCCATATAGGCACCTTCCACCATCAGCAAACCCGTAAAAACGAAAACCGCGGCCAGTCCAAGGCCGCGTTCTTTAAGGTTGATGGGTTCTGCCGTATAAAAATACCCACCAGCCACACCAAGCAGACCGACCAGTAGAAGCTGCCACCCTGAATGGCTAACCAAATAAAGGCCGAGCACGCAAGCCACAAGCGCCATTACCATCGCAGACTGTGCATTCAATCGAATCTGGTGCATCACATCTTTGGCCAACGTAGTGGTTTGTCGCTGCCAAAAGTGAAGATCAGCGTAATCATTAAACAGATTAGTGGCAGCCTGTAACAGGACTCCGGCAATCATCACTAAAACAGATCTTAACAAGTGACCTTCACCCGATTGATAGGCGAGCGTCACACCGAGACCACAGGTCATCAGCGCCACACTAAAAGAGAAGGGTCTTAATGCGCGAATAAAACGGTATTTCTGCGGAAACTCAATGGCCTGCTGCATGCCTGTCAACCTGTTATCAACCCGGTGGCGAAGCATAGAGGATTCACAGATAATGGGCTATTCGTTAAGAAACCTATAAAAAAACGCAGCCTATAACTAAGCTGCGTTTTTTCCTACTAACAGACTGTTTTACAGTTCTTTCAACATATCTTCGGGGCTTTGGTAATCGAGATTCTGCGCCTCTGCCACACTCTTGCAGGTAACAATACCCTTGCAGACATTCAAGCCATTGAGCAGATGAAGATTCTCTTCCATCGCCTTCCGAGGGCCTTTGTCTGCAAGCTGCAGTACGAAAGGAATCGTCGCGTTATTCAGCGCAATGGTGGATGTACGCGCAACAGCACCTGGCATATTGGCGACGCAGTAATGAACCACATCATCAACAACATAGGTCGGCTCTGCATGCGTTGTGGCATGAGAGGTTTCACAACAACCACCCTGGTCGATCGCCACATCAACGATGGCTGCACCCGGCTTCATGGAGCGAATCATCTCACGTGTGATCAGCTTAGGTGCAGCAGCGCCCGGAATCAGTACACCACCGACCACCAGATCTGCCTCAGCTACATACTCTTCAATCGCCTGAGACGTTGAGAAAACAGTCTTGATGCGATTACCAAACTGCTGATCCAACCGCCTGAGTACATCCAGCGAACGATCAAGAACAGTGACATTAGCCCCCATGCCCACGGCCATCAGGGTTGCATTGTAGCCAACAACGCCGCCACCGATCACAATAACATTTGCAGGCTCAACCCCTGGTACGCCCCCCATCAAAACACCACGACCACCCATGGCCTTTTCCAGACAATGCGCGCCAGCCTGGATAGACATGCGTCCTGCCACTTCTGACATCGGTGCCAGCAGCGGTAAACGACCCGCATCATCTGTCACCGTTTCATAGGCAATACAGGTGGCGCCAGAAGCGATCAAGTCATTGGTTTGAGGGACGTCTGGCGCCAAATGCAGATAGGTGAAGAGTGTCTGCTCAGAGCGAAGCATCTTGCGCTCAATCGCCTGAGGTTCCTTAACCTTGACGATCATATCAGCACGGGCGAAGACTTCTTCTGCTGTAGAAACAATCTCCGCGCCTGCAGCCAAGTAGGCATCATTGTCGAATCCAATAGCGGCACCCGCATGATTCTCAACAATGACAGAATGCCCTCTCGCCACTAGTTCCTTTACTGCAGCAGGAATCAAACCAACGCGATATTCATGATTCTTGATTTCAGCGGGTACACCTACCAGCATGTTCCACTCCTTTCTTGTTTTATACCATCACTTAACACTAAGTATAATCACCTAAGACAAATTATTGTCACTGTATTTAAATACTTAGACAGCAATATTTTCTATTTTGATATTTGTTTTAGAAATAAAAAAAGGGCGCCTATATAGCGCCCTTTTTATAGCCCTCTGTTTTTTACCAGCCGGTAATTTCTTTTAATGCTTTACCGATATCAGCAAGACTGCGAACCGTCTTAACTCCAGCATCATTCAAAGCTGCAAATTTATCATCGGCAGTCCCCTTCCCTCCCGAGATAATTGCACCTGCATGCCCCATACGTTTCCCAGGTGGTGCTGTGACACCAGCAATATAAGATACAACAGGCTTGGTCACATGATCTTTGATGTAGGCTGCAGCCTCTTCTTCCGCCGTACCGCCAATTTCGCCAATCATGACAATAGCTTCAGTACTGTCATCAGCCTCGAAGAGCGCAAGAATATCGATAAAGTTTGAGCCCGGAATGGGGTCGCCACCAATACCAACGCAGGTTGACTGACCAAAACCATAGTCCGTTGTCTGCTTAACCGCCTCATAGGTAAGGGTACCGGAACGAGACACAATACCGACCTTACCCGGTTTGTGAATATGCCCGGGCATGATACCTATCTTGCTTTCACCAGGGGTAATGACACCCGGGCAATTGGGCCCAATCAACCGGACACCCAACTCATCACACTTGATCTTACATTCCAGCATATCCAATGTCGGTATGCCTTCCGTAATACATGCAATCAGCTGAATTCCGGCATCGGCCGCTTCCAGTATTGAGTCTTTACAGAATGGAGCCGGCACATAAATAACAGACGCTTCAGCACCGGTTTGTTCGACAGCTTCACGCACCGTATCAAAGACCGGCAATCCCAGGTGTGTCTGACCACCTTTACCCGGCGTGACACCACCCACCATTCGAGTACCATAATCAATGGCCTGTTCTGAGTGGAATGTTCCCTGCGAACCTGTGAAGCCCTGACAGATGACGCGGGTCTCTTTATTGATGAGAATGCTCATTTGCCCCCCTCCGCAGCTTTCACCACCTGCTCTGCAGCTTCCGTGAGACTATTTGCTGCAATGATATCCAGACCACTGTCTGCCAGTGTCTTGGCTCCCAGTTCTGCGTTATTACCTTCCAGTCGAACAACAACCGGCACATTCACGCCCACTTCTTTAACAGCGCCGATGATGCCTTCAGCGATCAGATCACAACGGACAATACCGCCAAAAATATTCACCAGAACGGCTTTCACGCTGTCATCTGACAAAATAATCTTGAAGGCTTCTGAGACCCGCTCTTTTGTTGCGCCGCCTCCTACATCCAAGAAGTTTGCCGGCTGCCCACCATGCAGCTTGATGATATCCATGGTACCCATAGCAAGACCCGCGCCGTTTACCATGCAGCCAATATTGCCATCCAGTGCAACGTAATTGAGTTCCCACTGTGCCGCATGTGCTTCGCGTGGATCATCCTGAGAAGGATCATGCATCGCTTTCAGCTTGGGCTGACGGTAGAGAGCATTACTGTCGATATTGATTTTGCCATCCAGACAAAGCAGGTCACCTGACTCGGTTATAACCAGCGGGTTGATTTCCAGTAGCGCCAGGTCATAGTCGGTGAAAAGTTTGGCCAGCCCCAGGAACACCTTGGTAAACTGCTTGACCTGAGCCGCATTCAAGCCCAGCTTAAACGCCAGTTCCCGTGCCTGATAGGGTTGTGCGCCTGTCAGGGGATCAATGGTTGCCTTGAGAATTTTTTCAGGAGTTTCTTCTGCAACCTTCTCGATTTCAACACCGCCCTCCGTGGAAGCCATGAAGACCACACGCCGGGTTGAACGATCGACAACAGCGCCAAGATAAAGCTCGCTGGCGATATCTGTACAAGATTCAACCAGAATACAACTAACCGGCTGCCCCCTCTCATCCGTCTGATAGGTCACCAGTCGGTTACCCAGCCACTGCTCAGCAAAAACACGAATTTCTTCCTTGCTTTTAACCAGCTTGACACCACCAGCCTTACCACGCCCCCCAGCGTGGACCTGCGCCTTCACCACCCAGTGATCACCACCTACCTTATCCGCCGCTGCAACCGCTTCCTCAGGAGTTTTGCAGGCAAAACCCACGGATACGGGCAGACCATACTCTTTAAAGAGCTGTTTGGCCTGGTATTCGTGCAAGTTCATGCTATTGACCCTTCCCTCATCTCAGATGATTCGGTTTTTTATTACTCGTTATGGCAGGCCCTGGAAGCCCTACCCTTTGACTTCTGGAACAAATAAAAACGCTGGCTATTTTTGTTTTTTAGCTGGCGGGCAACAAGGCCCGCCATAGTTCGATCGGGTGAGAGTTTCACCCTGCAGATTATTTACGCTTGCGGTTAGCAATGTGGATGGCATGCCCATCAACAGCCAGCGCCGCTTCATGCAACGCTTCACTGACGGTTGGGTGCGAGAACATAGTCAATGCCAGATCCTCGGAGCTGGCAGCGAATTCCATCGCAATAGCGCCCTGCTGTACCAGTTCCGCGGCAGCGGGACCAATTACGTGGACGCCCAGGATACGATCGGTTTTCTTGTCTGCAATCACTTTGACAAACCCATCGGTATCGTTAGATGCCATTGCACGCCCACTGGCAGCAAATGGGAATGTGCCCACTTTATACTCTTCAGCGCCAGCCTTGACCTCTTCTTCCGTTTTACCAACCCATGCGATTTCAGGATGGGTATAGATCACGGAAGGAACTAGATCATAGTTAACCTGTGCGGGCTGGCCAGCAATGAGTTCAGCAACCATCACACCTTCTTCGGAGCCCTTATGGGCAAGCATCGGGCCGCGAACAACATCACCAATAGCATAGACACCAGGAACATCGGTTCTGCACTGCTCATCCACAAAGATGAAACCGCGCTCATCCAGATTGACACCAGAATCTGGCGCAATCAGATTTTCAGTCAGCGGGCGACGTCCAACGGCAACAATCAGCTTGTCGAATACCTGTGACTGCTCTTCACCATTCTGGTCGGTAAACTTGACGGTAACTTCACTACCGCTCACGTCAGAGCCCGTAACACGTGCTCCCAGACGAATATCGAGCCCCTGCTTTTTAAAGATCTTGGCGGCTTCCTTGGCAATCTGCTGATCAGCTGTTGCCAGGAAACGATCCTGCGCTTCCAGCACAGTCACTTCCGCACCCAAGCGCGCCCAGACACTGCCCAGCTCAAGCCCGATAACCCCCGCACCAATAACACCCAGGCGGGCAGGCACCTGCTGGAATTCCAGCGCACCGGTAGAATCAACAATGATGTCGTCGTTAAGCGGCGTAGGTGGAATCTCAACAGGTACAGAACCGGTTGCAATAACCACGTTCTCGGCATCCAGAACCTGACTGGATCCATCCGCTGCTGTGACATTGACCTGCTTACCTGGCAGCACAGTGCCGGTTCCCTGGATCAGGGTCACGCCGTTAGCCTTGAACAGACCGCCAACGCCCTGAGTAAGGTTGCCAACAATTTTGTCCTTACGTTGAATCATGGCAGGGACATCAATACCCACTTCACCCGTGGTAATGCCATGCACATCAAAATGCTTTTTGGCTTCGTAATATTTGTAGGAGCTGTCGAGCAGCGCCTTAGAGGGGATACAGCCCACATTCAGGCAGGTTCCGCCCAATTTGGCTTTACCCTTTTCATCCACCCACTTCTCGATACAGGCCGTTTTCAGGCCCAGCTGGGCTGCACGGATGGCACAGACATAACCTGCAGGTCCTGAGCCTATTACCACCACGTCGTATTTTTCAGCCATATCGCTTTCCCGGATTCAAAACAATTATCTGGGGGCAGTCGAAGCCACCCACTGTCGAAAACAAATCAGATATCCAGCAGCATACGTGCAGGATCTTCCAACAACTCTTTCACAGTGACCAGAAAGCCTACCGCTTCCTTGCCGTCCAGCAAACGGTGATCATAGGAAAGCGCAAGATACATCATGGGAAGTACAACCACTTCACCATTGACCGCCATGGGACGCTCCTGAATCTTGTGCATACCGAGAATCGCCGATTGCGGCGGATTCAGAATCGGTGTTGAAAGCAGTGACCCAAACACACCGCCGTTGGATATCGTGAAGGTTCCCCCCGTCATCTCCTCAATGGAGAGTTTTCCTTCCTTGGCCTTTTCACCGTATTCCCTGATTTTTAATTCAACATCGGCGAGGCTCATGTCCTCAGCATTACGAAGTACTGGTACGACCAGACCACGGTCACTGGACACGGCCACACCCACATCCTGATAGCCATGATAAACAATATCATTTGCATCTATAGACGCATTTGCCACAGGATAACGCTTTAACGCTTCTACGCAGGCTTTTACGAAAAAGGACATGAAGCCCATTTTGACATTATGCCGCTTCTCAAACAGATCCTTGTATTGGCGACGAAGATCCATAATGGGTTTCATGTTCACTTCATTGAATGTGGTCAGCATCGCCGCAGATTGCTGCGCCTCAACCAAGCGCTCGGCAATACGCGCTCTCAAACGAGTCATTGGAACACGTTTTTCTACCCGATCACCATCAAACACCGGCGCGATGGCCTCAGGCGCAGCGGCTTTGGGGGCGCTCGGCGCAGGTGCACTGGCAGGTTTCGAGGCTGCAGCGCCTGCGCCAGACTCGACGTAATTGATGACGTCTTCTTTGGTGACCCGCCCCCCTTTGCCAGTACCAGCCACTGCATCATGATCAATACCATGTTCGTCAGCCATGCGGCGTGCGGCAGGGCTCAAGTGCGCACCACCCTCAGATTGTGCTGTCGGGGCTTGAACAGGGGCAGTTTCCGCTTCCGCTGACGCAGGCTGAATCACTCCGCCCTCACCTTCTTCGAAGATACCGATTAACTCTTCGCTAAGGACTGTCTCTCCTTCGGCTTTAATGACTTCTTTAAGAACGCCATCCGCAGGAGCGACAATTTCAAGGACAACTTTATCAGTCTCAATATCCGCTAACAGTTCATCACGGGCACACGCCTCACCTGGCTGTTTATGCCAACTGGCAACAGTACCGTCAGCCACAGATTCAGGAAAGGTTGGTGCTTTGATTTCAATGGCCATGTCGATTTAGTTCCTTGAACGATTCTGTTTCAGTGCTGCTTCAGTGGAGACCCAGCGCATCCGCTACCAGTTTCTGCTGCTGCTCCACATGGATAGACATGTAGCCGCAAGCCGGTGCCGCAGAAGCTTCGCGGCCAGCATACTGCAATTGCAACTGCTTATTACTGTGTTGGGCAATAGCGCGATGCATATGATGCTGACTGCAGTACCAGGCTCCCTGATTCATGGGCTCCTCCTGACACCAGACGACAGACGTCAGGTTAGGATAACCAGCAATCAGCTCATCCAGGTCTTCCTGCGGGAATGGGTACAGTTGCTCAATCCGAATGATCGCAACATGATCCAACCCTTCAGCACGTCGCTTTTCAAGCAAATCGTAATACACTTTCCCACTGCACATGACGAGTCGTGTTATCTGAGACTTTTCATGTTCATCCGTTTCAGGAATCAGTGTCTGGAATGAACCATCAGCCAATTCTTCCAGCGAAGAAATCGCTAACTTGTGGCGAAGTAGGCTCTTGGGTGTGAATGCAACCAGTGGCTTACGTAAAGGTCTCAGTACCTGTCTACGCAGCATATGGAATACCTGGGCAGGTGTTGTCGGCACACAGACCTGAATATTGTGTTCTGCACAGAGCTGCAGGAAACGCTCAAGGCGCGCAGAAGAGTGCTCAGGCCCCTGTCCTTCATAACCATGCGGTAATAACATGGTCAATCCACATAGCCGTCCCCACTTGTGCTCACCACTGGCAATAAACTGGTCAATAACTACCTGAGCACCATTAGCAAAGTCACCAAACTGCGCCTCCCAAATCACCAGTGATTTAGGTGTTGTCGTTGCGTAACCGTATTCAAATGCAACAACGGCCTCTTCTGACAATACGGAATCGTAAATCTGCAGCTGGGGCTGCTCTTCGGCCAGGTGAGCCAGCGGAACCCAGGTTGAACCATCTTTTTGGTTATGCAAAACCGCATGGCGGTGGGAAAATGTTCCTCGGCCAACATCCTGCCCTGTCATTCGGATAGGATGCCCTTCTTTTAGCAGACTGCCATAAGCCAAGGTTTCTGCCATACCCCAGTTAATTGGCAATGCACCGGCAGCCATCTTTCTGCGGTCGTCAAGAATCTTGCCCACCTGCCGCTGTGCGACAAAGCCTTCCGGGGTGTCGCAGACTTTCTGGCCCAGCTCCTGGAGTATGCTGAGTGCAACACGAGTATCATGTCGTGCTGTCCATTCATGTCCGAGGTAAGGGGCCCAGTCGACATAAAGCTCTTTATTGGGTTCTTTTACCAAGCTCTTGGCAACATGCAAACCGCTTTCCAGTGCATTGCGATAATCATCGACCAGTTTCTTGTCCTGCTGTTCTGTCAGGACATCCTGGTCGAGCAAATGCTCGGCATAGAGAGTACGCGACGTTTTCTGAACCTTGATTTTCTGGTACATCATCGGCTGTGTACCTGATGGCTCATCGGCCTCGTTGTGGCCACGACGACGGTAACACACCAGATCGATAACGATATCTTTCTTGAACTCCATCCGATAGTCCATGGCCAGCTTCGTAGCAAATACTACGGCCTCCGGATCATCACCATTCACATGCAGAATGGGCGCACCGACCATTTTTGCAACATCGGTACAGTATTCGGTAGAACGGGCATCGTCGCGTCGACTGGTAGTGAAACCCACCTGATTATTGATAACAATATGAACCGTACCACCCGTACCGTAAGCTCGAGTCTGCGACAGTTGAAACGTTTCCATGACAACACCCTGCCCGGCAAAAGCGGCATCGCCATGCAATGAGATCGGAACAACCGAATGACGCTGAGCATCACTTCTACGATCTTGTCTTGCCCGGACAGATCCCTCAACCACAGGACTGACAATCTCTAGGTGAGATGGGTTGAAAGCAAGAGCAAGATGAACTTCTCCCCCCGGCGTCATCACATTAGAAGAAAAGCCCTGATGATATTTGACATCGCCTGATCCATTCTCTGCTATTTTCTTTCCTTCAAATTCTTCAAACAGTTCTGAAGGGTTCTTACCGAGAATGTTTACCAATACATTGAGACGTCCACGATGAGCCATGCCAATGACAATCTCTCGCGCGCCATAAGTCCCTGCACGCTGAATCAACTCATCCAGCATCGGAATCAGCGACTCACCACCCTCAAGACCAAAACGCTTGGTTCCTGGGTATTTGGTGCCCAGGTATTTTTCCAACCCTTCAGCAGCAGTCAACCGTTCCAGCAAATGATGTTTGGCGTCAACACCGATAGCAGGACTGGACTGTACACTTTCCAGACGCTGCTGAAACCACCGACGCTGTTGCGTATCAACAATATGCATAAATTCAGCGCCGATACTGCCACAGTAAGTCCGCTGCAACAGTTGAACAATTTCTCCAAGCGAAGCTTCCTCTTTGCCGATAAACAGTGAACCGGTTTGAAAGTCAGTATTCAGATCCGCTTCACTTAACCCATGATGTTCAAGCGCCAGGTCTGGCACGACCTCTCGCCCCATAATACCAAGGGGATCTATTTGGGCATTCTGATGGCCACGCACCCGGTAGGCACTGATCAGTCGCAGAACAAGAACCTGCTTCTTTTCATGCTCACTGCTGACAGTACCGGCACCCACCGGCTGCTGGCGGGTTTTATTGCGGGCTAGGAGAAGGAAATTATCACGTATAGCTGAATGAGGGACATCAGCACTCTGGGAATCGGCCACCTGAGGCAACCGTGAAAAATAATCGCGCCATTCCTCCGGTACAGTATTAGGGTCTCGGAGATAACTTTCGTACAGTTCTTCTACGTATGCAGCGTTTCCCCCGGATATATGGGCTGAGCCCCACATCCGCTGCATCACACCATCTTGCATTATCCTGTAACCCCACTCAATTGGGTCACTATCTGATGTCGAAACCGGAGAGTGCTTGTGCAGTGGAAGCATCGGGTAAAAATCACTTCAGCTGCTATTCCCCACAGATAGTCCGGGTGTTGCCCGGTCGCCCCTGCTGGTTAAAACCGTTACTGGCTGACAAAAAAACCCTTCCGCCACAATAACGGACAGAAATATCGGATAGTAAGGCAGCCCCTTGGATAGACACTTTTTGAGTGCTTATCCAGACAAAATCAGCCGGATAAATATAACAATCCGAACTGTACGAATCCACGCACTAATTATAGATGTTATTAAAGTCGGTGATAACTGATCATTTACAAAATACAACAATCAGAGCATGAGTTTATCAACGTCCATTATTTGACAGGACTCCCGAAGGAGCCCTGACTATTTATGTGCCACTCCTCAGGAGCATATCCCGGATATGACCGATCGCTCTCGTTGGATTCAAACCTTTGGGACAGACGCTGACACAGTTCATAATCCCCCGGCAGCGGAAAACACTGAACGGATCATCCAATGCCGAAAGGCGCTCCTGAGTTGCCGTATCACGACTATCCGCAAGGAAGCGATAAGCCTGAAGCAGCCCAGCCGGTCCAACAAACTTGTCAGGATTCCACCAGAAAGAAGGACAAGATGTTGAGCAACAGGCACACAGAATGCACTCATACAGTCCATCCAACTTGCTACGCTCTTCAGGCGATTGAAGCCGCTCAATAGCAGGAGGAGAAGTATCATTGATCAGATACGGCTTCATCTTTTCATACTGTTTATAGAAAAGACTCATATCCACGACCAAGTCACGAATCACCGGCAGACCAGGCAGCGGCCTTAACACCAGCTTGCCTTTGCGCACCGCCTCAGAGAGCGGGGTAATGCAAGCCAGGCCATTGGTGCCACTGATATTCATGCCGTCAGAGCCGCAAACCCCTTCCCGGCATGAACGTCGATAAGACAATCCAGAATCCTGCTCTTTCAACAGATTCAGGACATCAAGCACCATCAAATCCTTACCTTCAGGCACTTCAAGCTTGAAGTCCTGCATATAAGGTGCGTTATCCGTTTCCGGATTGTAACGATAAACACTCACATTCAGCGTCATAATCTCCCCCATCACCTTAATATGTACGGATTTTCGGCGGGAACGGCTCCATGGTTTTTGGAGCGAAGTTCACATCCCGCTTACCAATTCGCTTGTCGGCAGGGAAATAAATGGAGTGCTTGAGCCAACTTTCATCATCGCGCTCCTGAAAGTCATTCCGGGCATGCGCTCCGCGAGACTCTTTTCGTTCTTCCGCAGCAACAGCAGTCGCATAAGCGACCTCATAGAGATTTTCCAGCTCCAGCGCTTCAATACGCGCGGTATTAAATGCCTGACTTTTATCTTCCAGGTGCAGATTTTGGAGTCGCTGACCGATCTCATTCAGCATGCCCAACCCTGTCTGCATGCTTTCACCTTCGCGGAATACACCGAAATAAAGCTGCATGGTATTTTGCAGATCTTTCCGAACAGCGGCGACACTTTCACCGGCCGTGCTGGCATTCAAGCGATTCAAACGAGCCATCGCCTGATCCAGATCGGTATCACTGGCATCCATGCTATCAAAACCTTCTTTAAGGCTTTTCTCTATCTGCAAGCCTGCAGCTCGACCGAAGACCACGAGATCCAGCAGCGAGTTGCCACCCAGGCGGTTAGCACCATGCACAGACACACAGGCAGCCTCACCGCAGGCATACAACCCATCAATAATGACATCTTCCCCGCTTTCAGTTTGCGTAAGCGCCTGCCCGCCAATATTCGTTGGAATACCACCCATCATATAATGACAAGTTGGCACAACAGGGATGGGCGCTTTGACGGGATCAACATGCGCAAATGTCCGTGAAAGCTCACATATACCTGGCAATCTGAGATTCAAGGTTTCCTCACCCAGGTGATCCAGCTTGAGGAGCACGTGATCCTTATTTGGCCCACAACCACGCCCTTCAAGAATCTCAATAACCATTGAACGGGCAACAACGTCACGACCTGCAAGATCCTTGGCGTTGGGCGCATAGCGTTCCATGAAGCGCTCACCTTCACTGTTAATCAGGTAACCGCCTTCACCACGACAACCTTCCGTAACCAGAGTTCCCGCGCCATGAATACCGGTTGGATGGAACTGCCACATTTCCATATCCTGAACCGGGAATCCCGCACGTAACGCCATCCCCACACCGTCACCGGTGTTAATAAGGGCATTCGTAGTAGACTGATAAATCCGACCGGCACCACCGGTAGCAAGAACCGTTGCCTTGGCTTTGATATAGACGGTCTCACCAGTCTCAATACAAATGGCAACAACACCAACAACCTGTCCGCGCTGATTTTTTACAAGATCAACGGCATACCATTCATTAAAGAAGGTTGTACCGCCCTTGAGATTTGCCTGATACAAGGTATGCAGCAGCGCATGACCGGTACGGTCGGCTGCAGCACACGTTCTAGCAGCCTGACCACCCTTACCAAAATCTTTGGACTGACCACCAAATGGGCGCTGATAGATACGACCAGTTTCGGTACGGGAAAATGGCAACCCCATGTGCTCCAGCTCAAATACAGCCTGAGGCCCTACAGAACACATATACTCAATGGCATCCTGGTCGCCAATATAGTCTGACCCCTTAACGGTGTCGTACATGTGCCAGCGCCAGTCATCATTGGGGTCAGCACTGGCAATCGCACAGGTAATTCCTCCCTGCGCAGAAACCGTATGCGAACGCGTGGGGAAAACCTTGGTGACACAAGCCGTCCTCAGCCCTGACTCAGTCAGCTGCAGGGCAGCACGCATACCGGCACCACCGCCACCGACCACAATGGCATCAAAAGACAGAGTTCGAATTCCGGTCATAAATCATAGCCCCCACAAGATCTGGATCCCCCAGACCACATAGCTAAACATCGCAACACCACAAAGCGCCTGAAAAGAAAACCGAATAAACAGTGCCTTGCTACCCAACGCCTTTTCGGTCAAATAGTCAGTGGAAATCGTCCACATTCCCACCCAGGCATGGGCACCCAGAGCAAGCAGCGCCATCATGGTAAAGACACGCATCCAGGTCTGCTGAAAAAGTGCACTCCACTGCTCAAAACCCAGACCGGGATTAACCACCAGATAAATCGTCAGGAATACACAGTAAGCGGCTAGCACAATGGCGGTAACACGCTGCACCATCCAGTCGTACAGCCCACTACGAGAAAGGTTTGTAATATTGGTTACCATACCCACACCCCCGCAAGAACAATCAGGATCACAGAAGCTGCGATCGTAAGCTTGGCGCCCACCACACCAGAGGCTTTACCTTCACCAATACCGATATCCATGAAGAGATGCTTCACACCGGCCACAAAATGATAGGCCAGCGCAGACAACAAACCCCATGCGATAAACTTGGCAATTGGACTCTGCAGGCATTCCTTCAACTGCTCAAACCCCTCTTTCGAGCCAAGCGAAAGATCAAGCCCATAAAGAAGAAACGCAATACCAACAAACAGAATGACGCCGGAGATACGGTGAAGAATTGAGGTATAGGCTGGTAACGGCAACCTTATAGTAGTTATGTCGAGGTTGACTGGTCTTTTGCTATTCACGAGTAATCTACCTTAACTGGTCCGCCAAGGACATTTTTTTGCTGGATTTTTGTGCGTGATCTGAAGAGGGCAGTCACTTGCCAGCATCCCACACCTAAGTACCGACTACCCAAGGCTTACGGCCTCGCAGTATAGACATCTCGGTTTTTAATTACAACGACTTAGCCCACTACACACCTATCATAACCCTAGGTTATCAAAGACAAAAATGCCTGCACCATAACGCATCACGCTCAACTCAAAACGCCCCAGCAAAGTGCGTACTCCATGCGTAAAAATCGGTAACTCCATAAGCCTTATTTAAGTACATTCTCTATTGACGCCAGCGTTTGACAAAAACTTTTATGTCTCTATAGTTGAGCCGACTTCACAATAATGAACCCTGATCGGTTGATCATAATTGATACAAAACGGCAAGGGTTCTCTATAAACAATAGCCAAGAACAGCATGATAGGAGGCCAGATGGCTGAGAAGCTTGCGCGGCTGACCATTGAAGGTTCTGATCTCTCTCTGGAGTTACCCGTTCTTAGCGGAACCACAGGACCAGATGTTATTGATGTCCGGGGACTGACCAGTAATGGTTACTTCACCTACGACCCGGGCTTTGTATCCACCGCATCCTGCGAATCCAAAATCACCTATATTGATGGTGAAAAGGGTGTCTTGCTTCATCGCGGCTATCCGATAGAACAACTCGCAGAACATTCCGACTTCCTTGAAGTGTGCTATCTCCTCCTGTACGGAGAGCTGCCAGACGCAAAAAGTAAAGAGACTTTCAGCACAACCATCCTGCGCCACACGATGGTTCATGAGCAGATGGTTGAGCTGCTGAAAGGCTTCCGCCGTGATGCACACCCAATGGCGATCATGTGCGGCCTTGTCGGTGCTCTGGCCTCCTTCTACCACGACTACCTGGACATCACGAACGAACGCCACCGTGAAATCACAGCGTATCGCCTGGTTTCCAAGATGCCGACCTTAGCGGCCATGGCCTATAAATTCTCTATTGGCCAACCCTTCATGTATCCGAGGAATGATCTCGGTTATGGCGGCAACTTCCTGCACATGATGTTCGCAACGCCGTGCGAGGAATATCATGTAAGCCCCGTGCTGGCTCGCGCCATGGACCGCATCTTCCTGTTGCATGCTGATCATGAGCAGAATGCGTCCACCTCTACGGTTCGGCTGGCAGGTTCCAGCGGCGCCAATCCATTCGCATGTATTGCTGCAGGCATTGCCGCTCTGTGGGGTCCTGCTCATGGTGGCGCAAACGAAGCCGTACTGAAAATGCTTGATGAGATCGGTGATGAGAAGAATATCGATCAATTCATCGCAAAAGCCAAAGATAAGGACGATCCTTTCCGTCTGATGGGCTTCGGCCACAGGGTTTACAAGAACTTCGACCCTCGCGCCAAGGTGATGAAAGAGACCTGCGATGAAGTGCTGAACGAGCTGGGACTGGGCGATGACCCGATGTTCAAGATCGCCAAGCGTCTGGAGAGGATTGCACTTGAAGATGAATATTTCATCAGCAAGAAGCTCTACCCCAACGTTGACTTCTACTCAGGCATTATCCTCAAGGCCTTGGGCATCCCGACAGAGATGTTCACTGTTATCTTCGCCATCGGTCGTACCCCAGGCTGGATCGCTCACTGGCATGAGATGATCAGCGGATCCTACCGGATCGGTCGTCCTCGCCAGCTGTATACAGGGCCTGCAGCTCGCGATTATACGCCTGTCGACAAACGTTAATCCTTTCTCGCTTTAGATTAATAAGAAGCGCTACGTTTTTATGTGGCGCTTTGCTTTGCCTGCTACCCACTAACCACGTCAGTACGCTTTATACGACAAGCACACTTTCCTGCTACATTTAAGCCGATATCACACAAACAATTTGAGCAACAGGAAGACTCCATGGAATGGTTGGCAGACCCACAAGCGTGGATTTCACTGATCACGCTGGTTGCCCTTGAAATTGTACTTGGTATCGACAACATCATATTTGTCAGTATTCTCGCTGGCAGGTTGCCCGAGCATCAACGACAGAAAGCCCGCACCATTGGCCTTATACTCGCCATGTGTACACGGGTTCTTTTGTTACTATCCATCGCCTGGGTAATGCAACTGACACAACCTCTCTTTAGTATTCTTGAACAGGAAATATCCGGCAGAGACTTAATTCTTATTGGTGGCGGGCTATTTTTACTGAGTAAAAGCACCCATGAAATTCATAGCGCTATGGAGCATGACAGCAATAATACCGTCAAAACTGCATTCTCAGGCTTCATGATGGTGCTGGTTCAAATCGCGATTCTGGACATCGTTTTCTCACTCGACTCCGTCATCACCGCTGTAGGCATGGCAGACCATATTCCTGTTATGGTCATTGCGATTGTCATTGCCGTTCTGGTGATGCTATTTGCCGCCAAGCCCATTGGCGACTTTGTTGATACGCATCCCACTCTGAAAATGCTTGCACTCAGTTTTCTGATTCTGGTGGGTGTATCCCTGATTGGTGAAGGGTTGTCACTCCACATCCCCAAAGGCTACATCTATTTCGCAATGGCCTTTTCACTCAGCGTCGAAATAATTAACATAAAAGTCCATCGGCGCAGATCTGCTACCCGTTCTGCAGGTGGATAGCGTCGTATACCAATAAAACAGGATTGACCATGCCAACCACTGCACTTACACGGCTGCTACTGATTATCGTTGCTTTAGCGGCCATCGCTGCGGGTGCCTATACGTTCCAACAGATCAATCAACCGTCGCAACAGCCCACAACCTATAACCGCGTTCCCGTTTTCACCCTCAGCAATCATTTCGGCAAACAAATCACTGAACAGTCTCTGGAAGGTCAATGGACACTGTTATTCCTCGGCTACACGTTTTGCCCCGACGTCTGCCCGACCACACTTTCTCTACTGAACCAGTTACACCAACAATTGCCTGCAGAACAGCCACTCAACGTCTTGCTTGTCTCCGTCGATCCTGACAGAGATTCCCCGGAACGCCTTAATGAGTACATCCGCTTTTTTAATGACGATTTTGCAGCCGCTACAGGGACACGCAGCCAAATAGACCAGCTGACCGGCAGCCTCTACCTGCCCTACCGTATTGGTGAACCTGACAGTAATGGTGTGTACCTGGTTGATCACGCCGGGGCGCTAACCCTGATCGGCCCGGATCTCCAGGTATATAAATATTTCAATCCGCCCCACAGCGTCACAGATCTGACAGAGCAAATCAGCGCCATTCGGGATGCAGCCAACGGCTGAAACCCGCGACCACATCTCGCTATACTCAAATAATGGACAGTTTGCCAATGACCCGTTGCGGTTACATTGGCAATTTTTTCAGATACATGCAGTTTTCATGAATGAAGTAAATCGCTATACAGGCTTCTATTTTGACGGTACCTGTTTTGATATTGCCGTAAATAACGCAATACTGAGCTGGTCTTGCCCGTGCCAGTTCGATGAGGCTGTTATTATTCCGGAAGTGCGAATCATCAGGCAAAAAGCAGGCACCTTGACCTCCCGCTGCCCTGGCTGTCATTGCCAATACTTAATCGAAATTACTTCTGTAAACCAGCCGATTCAGGCTGAGGTTATTCAAACCGACATTTACCATTAGCCATTCACCGATGCTAACAGATGCCGAATTTCCGGAATACAGGAACCGCAGTTAGTACCCGCCTTGAGCACCCCACCTACAGACTCAACGGATTCAAGGTTTTCCTGCCGAATGGTCGAAACAATTGCCTTTTCACCCACCCCAAAGCAAGCGCAAACCTGACGTCCCTGGCAACCTGCCCCCTTACCGGGTTGTCCAGATAACAGCTGCCATTGAGGGGCAGCCAACCCTTGACCTTCAATAAAAACAGACTCGAGTCCGGCGCGATCAATCAGAGATTCGTAGGTTTGGGATTCAAACAACATTGCAATCACCTCGCCATCCTGCAGATACAGGTAACGCTTTACCCCGATAGCATCATCACCATACTCAATCACTGATACTGTCGAAAGATCAGGTAAAAAAGCAGTAAAACCAGCTTCAGAATCATCAGTAGTAGCCAGTTCATATCGGTAACAAGCCGATGATTTTACTGAAACAGCATAATCGGTTTCAGGTAATGCGATGGGTAATCGGCTCAACAAAACACCATAACGTCGAGGTAAAAAGGCGCTAAGTTCGACAGGCGTATATTTACTATCAGGTTGACGAGAAAACGGATCTACAACCGGATTAACGACACTACCAACACGCCCTGAACGGCTGAATTGCCCCGACCAGTGCATGGGCACAAAAACATGCCCCGGCTGCTGATCTGTCGTCACCCTTGCACGCACCACCACCTGTCCAAACTGCGATGAAACCACTACCAGCGACTGATCCGAAATATCTCGAGAGACGGCATCGTCCAGATGAAGTTCCACGAAGGGTTCATCCCTGTGCTGGTTCAACCTTGGGGAAAGTGCAGTTCGAGTCATGGTATGCCAATGATCGCGAACTCGCCCAGTATTAAGCACCAGTGGATAGCGATCATCGGGCACATTAGCTGGCGTTGGTTCACTGACAGGAATAAAGTTGGCCTTACCTGTCTCTGTAAAGAAATGGCCGTCTTCGAATAGCCTTGCCTGCCCAACTGAAGCTGTATCAGGAACAGGCCATTGAATCGGGGCAAGACCCTCATAACCCTCATCGGTGATATGCATCAAACCACCAATATCAAAATCCCGGGGCCGCATCGCCGGATGATTTTCAAACGCTGACAATGCCGCATGCTCCCTGAAAACGTCTACTGCCGATTGGTATGAAAAAGCCTTCCCATACCCCAAGCGCCGCCCTACTTCCGCCATGATCGACCAGTCGGCTCGCGATTCTCCAACAGGTGCTCGCAAACATCGCTGCCGTGAAATACGCCGCTCAGAATTGGTTACGGTACCATCCTTCTCGCTCCAGCCAGCAGCAGGTAACAGGATATCCGCGACATCAGCCGTATCTGTATTCCTGATGCAATCCGATACAACAACCGTGGGACACAGCATAAGCGCCTCTTTCACCCGGTCAGCATCCGGCATACTAACCACGGGATTCGTTCCCATAATCCAGATAAAGCGAATATCACCTTTGGCAACAGCATCGAACATCTCCACAGCCGTTAACCCCGGTTTTTCAACCATATGGGGCGCCTGCCAAAATCGCGCGACTCGCTCAACATCATCCGGCCGATTAAACTCGAGATGAGCTGCCAACTGATTCGCGAGCCCACCAACTTCCCGCCCTCCCATGGCATTGGGCTGTCCAGTCAGTGAAAACGGCGTGCTACCCGGTTTTCCGATACGTCCGGTAGCCAGATGGCAATTGATAATCGCATTAACCTTGTCAGTTCCCGCACTGGATTGATTGACCCCCTGCGACCAGGCCGTGACCGAGCGCTCATTCTCAGCAAACCACCGGTAAAAGTTTTCAACGGCTTCTGGTTCAAGGCCACATTTTTCGGATACTGCATGTACCGTAGGTGACGTAACCCGAGCTTGCTCAAGGGCGCGACCAAATCCGCTCGTATGCTGGCTTATATAGGAGTGATCAACTTTTTCCTGTTCAAGCAGCCATATCAGCAAACCATTAAACAGCACGCTGTCTGTACCCGGTTGTATTGGCAGAAAGAGGTCTGCAATATCACAGGTATCGGTACGACGCGGGTCAATGACAATAATCTTCATCTGATCACCCCGCGCCTGTTTAACGGCGCGTATCCGCTGAAACAGAACGGGATGACACCAGGCCATATTTGAGCCAACCAGCACCAGGCAGTCCGCAAGCTCAAGATCTTCATAACAACCCGGTACCGTGTCAGTGCCAAAGGCACGTTTGTGGCCCGCAACCGTTGACGCCATGCAAAGCCGGGAGTTGGTATCAATATTCGCGCTGCCAACAAAGCCTTTCATCAGCTTGTTGGCCACATAATAATCTTCCGTCAATAACTGACCTGAGCCGTACAGCGCTACAGATTGCGGGCCATATTGTTCAATTGTTGACTGCAGGCGACTGACGACATCGGTTAAGGCTGCGTCCCAGGTCACACGGTTACCATTCACCATGGGATATAAAAGACGGTTTTCATGGTGGACGGTCTCGCCCAGGGCACTGCCCTTGGAGCATAGCCGTCCCAGGTTGGCGTGATGCAACGAGTCACCACTGACCGCAATCACTTCTGCATCAATGGCCGGTGTTTCTGCGACGATACCGCAACCCACGCCACAATAGGCACAGGTTGTCCTGATCTCAGCCGCTTCCGTTACAGACATGACAACACCTCCAATGACTGCCTGCTTCGCCGTCACGCTACGGCAGCAAACTGAGATCCAAATAGCAATGTATTCCGGTATGCACTGATATCCTGGCCAGACTCCAGCAATTCCTGATACCAGGCACCATCGGAAGTATCACCATAAAGCAACACACCCACCACCCGGTTATCACGAATGACCAGTCGTCGATAAATACCAGCATCGGGGTGCTTCAGAGCGATGACTTCATCACAATCCTTCCCCTGTAACTGACCACTGGAGAACAACTGAACGCCACTGACTTTCAGCTTTGTTGCCGAGGGTCGTGAAACGAATGGCTGTATTTCACCTGGCAAACGACGCGCAAGGGTTACCGCCTGCGAATAGACGGGCTCCACCAGCCCGAAAGTTTCATCGCCATGTTGAACACACTCACCAATAGCGCTGATTGCCGGATCGCTAGTAAACATCAAATCATCCACCAGAACGCCATGCTTACAGGTAAGTCCGGATTCAACAGCTAACTGCACATTGGGTCGAATGCCAATGGCGAACACTACGAGATCTGCATCAATGCATGAGCCATCACTGAAACCCACGCCGGTAACTCGACCATCAACACCTTCAATCAAGGTTGTGCGTTTAGGTTTCAGAAAAGCAATGCCTCGGGATTCCAACTCACTCTGTAACAACTGACCGGCATAGGCGTCCAACTGGCGGTTCAGAAGTACCGACTGACTATGTACCAGGGTGACCTGCATGCCTCTACAGTTCAGTGCATTGGCGGCCTCAAGCCCCAGCAGACCACCACCAATCACGACAGCCCGTTTTCCGTGCTTTCCAGGTTCTGCTGCACTCAGCATGGCTTCCACATCACCATAACCTCGAAACGGCACGACACCCTGAAAACTGGCCCCCGGAATATCGGGAATATAGGAATGAGAACCGGTAGCCAGCACCAGGTGATCATAAAAAAACGGCTGACCTGCTGCGGTGACAATCAGACGCTGCAGCCGGTCAATTGAAACAACCCGAAAGTCAGCACCGGTATGCAATGTAATCCCATTTTCTTCGTACCATTGACGCGACCTTAACACCGTGTCTGAAAAAGGGATTTCACCGGCCAAAAAAGGGGATAGCATGATCCGGTTATAACCCGGGTCCGACTCATCACCCAGTACCGTGATGTCATAACCATGCTCCCCTCCGGTCACCAGCGTTTCCAGGAAACGTACGCTTCCCATACCATTGCCGATGACTACAAGCTGCTGTCGTCGCATAAATTAAGCTGCCTGTGCATGGGTGTCCGGGTTTGGCGAGATTTGAACCATGCCATCCTGTATACGCACTGGGTACACCGATAATTTGATCTCAGGTTCCTCCTGACACTGTCCCGTCAGTAAAGAAAAATGCTGCTTGTAGACCGGTGATGCAACCACCAGCTCGCCCTTGAGATCCCCCACAATCCCCCGCGAAAGCACATTCGCACGACTGACCGGGTCATAGTTATCAATGGCATACAAGCTGACGCCTACCTGAAAGAGTGCAATCTGCTTTTCCGCCACGAGGGCACATACGCCCAGGTAGGGTATAAGATCAGTTTGACTGCAAACCGTTGTCCACTGTTCCATCATTGTCTCCTTGGCGTTTCTGATCAGGCACTGGTCGCAATCAGTAACTTTTCACTTTCTAAGGCAGGACGAATCTGCTGGCGCTCACTGACAAACACCACGTTATCGTCGGTTGCATCACTGTTAATGAAATGCCGGAATCGCTTCAACTGCTCAGGGTCTTCGATGGTTTTCTTCCATTCGCATTCATAGGTTCCAACCAACCGGGCCATATCCGCATCCAGCTGTTCGCCAATACCCAAGCTGTCCTCGAGAATGACTTCCTTCAGATAATCCAACCCGCCATCAAGGCTTTCAAGCCAGACAGATGTGCGCTGTAACCGGTCAGCCGTCCGGATATAGAACATCATGGTGCGATCAATGGTGCGGATCAGCGCCTCATCGTCCAGTTCTGTGGCAAACAGATCCGCGTGCCGGGGCTTCATACCACCATTACCGCAGACATAAAGATTCCAGCCTTTTTCGGTGGCTATCACACCAAAATCCTTACTCTGAGCCTCAGCACACTCCCGGGTACAGCCAGATACCGCCAGCTTGATCTTGTGTGGTGAGCGGATACCGCGATAACGGGTTTCGATCTGAATCGCCATCCCAACACTGTCGAGCACCCCATAACGGCACCAGGTGCTGCCAACACAGGATTTCACCGTCCGCATTGCCTTGCCGTAGGCGTGCCCGGTTTCAAACCCAGCATCCACAAGCCGTTTCCAGATAGACGGCAGTTCATGGACACGGGCACCAAAAAGATCGATCCGCTGACCACCGGTCACTTTGGTGTAAAGATTAAAATCTCGGGCCACTTCACCGATCACAATCAGTTTTTCGGGTGTGATCTCGCCACCCGGCACACGCGGAACCACGGAATACGTGCCGTCTTTCTGGAGATTGCCCAGGTAGTAGTCATTGGTATCCTGAAGGTGTGCATGATCTTTTTTCAGGACATAGTCGTTCCAGCAGGACGCCAGGATAGAACCAATTGTTGGTTTACAGATGTCGCAACCATGACCGGTGCCATGTTTTTCCAGCATCGCCTGGAAGCTCTTGATCTCGCCCACCCTGACCAGGTGATAGAGTTCCTGCCGTGAATAAGGGAAGTGCTCACAGATATCCTTCTTGACTTCAATGCCCATTGTTTCGAGTTCGCTGTCCAGCACCTGCTTGACCAGCGCGGAACACCCACCGCAACCCGTACCGGCATTAGTAGCATTTTTCAGCGAAGCAATATCCTGACAGCCCTCCGCGATCGCGCTGCACAAAGCTCCCTTACTGACATTGAAACAGGAGCAAATCTGCGCTGTATCCGGCAATGCCGTGACACCCAGCCCTACAGGTGCTGCGCCATCACTCGCAGGCAGAATCAACTGTGCAGGCTTAGTTGGAAGACGAATATCGTTGAGCATCATCTGCAGTAGTGAACCGTAGTCATCAGCATCACCAATGAGAACGGCGCCCAGCAGTTTCTTCCGGCTTTTGGAGACCACCAGCCGTTTATAAATTTCACGCTCCTCATCAACATACTGATAACTTAACGAACCCGGGGTTCGACCCTGAGCATCACCGATACTGGCAACATCCACGCCCATTAGTTTCAGCTTCGTGCTCATATCGGCACCGGTGAACTCACTGTCTTCACTGCCAAGCAGGTCATCCACAACAACCTGCGCCATCTGGTAGCCAGGCGCCACGAGACCAAAAATCCGGTTATCCCACAAGGCACACTCACCTATCGCGTAGATAGCCTGATCCGATGTACGACACTGGTTATCAATGACAATACCACAACGCTCGCCGAGCGCGAGATCGCACGACCGGGCCAGTTCATCCCGCGGTCTGATACCCGCAGAAAACAGCACGATATCGGTATCCAGCACTTCGCCATCGGCAAATTGCATCTGATGGAAACAGTACTCACCGTCCACTATCTGCTGCGTATTTTTGCTGGTATGAATGGACACACCCAGCTGTTCAATTTTTCTACGCAGCATGGCACCACCGCCTTCATCCACCTGCACGGCCATGAGTCGGGAGGCAAATTCCACGACATGGGTTTCCAGCCCAAGATCCTTCAGCGCCTTGGCGGCTTCAAGACCAAGCAACCCACCACCGACGACAGCACCCACCTTGCCAGATCGGGCAGATTCGCGAATGGCTTCCAGGTCTTCAATCGTGCGATAGACAAAGCAGTTGTCCCGGTCATGACCCGGCACAGGGGGAACAAACGGATAGGAACCTGTCGCCAGCACCAGTTTATCGTAGGCAACCCAACGACCACTGTCTGACACTACGACCTGTGTCGACCGCTCAATACTGGCAACACGATCATTAAGCACCAGCTCAATACCTGCCTGATCGTAAAAGCCACTGACAACCATGCTCAGATCATCAGCCGTCTTGCCGCTAAAGAACTCACTTAAATGTACCCTGTCGTATGCAGGCCTCGGTTCTTCACCAAAAACAATGACGTCATATTGCTCAAGGCCACCGGCATCCACCAGCTTTTCGATAAACCGATGGCCCACCATGCCATTGCCTACTACGACCAGTGTTTCCTTCTGCTGCATACCTGGCTCCAGTCATTTTATTGTTCTCGCGTTGGATGAAACCAACCTGACTGCACCGATAAAGCAAATATCACGCCCAAGTCGGTTATTCCTTAAATAACAATGCATTAGAGGAAATATTTACAGCGGGAACGCTTTATTCTGACCGTCCTGCACCAAGTCAGAGCACGGCAGCGGTTCATTTCGGTGCCTCAATACACAAACAATTTGGTGCAGTAAATTTTCCCGAGCACAACAAATGTGCCCGTAAGACAACAGAGACATTCATCCGTTTTCTTATTAAGAAACCCACAGGAGGGAATAAAACGCTTTAGTTCGATGGATAAAGTCGACTCAACAGCACAACATCAACACTCTGGCCTGATCCTTGCTCAAGGGGAACCTGACAACAATAACGCACGTCTCGACAAGGAGCAGACATGTCAGAACCCGATAAAATCAACCTCTTTTCATTTACAGGCAAGATGCGCGTCCTGCACCTTTCCTGGATTGCCTTTTTTATTACCTTTGTCGTTTGGTTTAACCATGCGCCGCTGGTCACCGCGATTGCTGACTCACTGTCACTCACTCGGGAACAACTCAAGACCCTGTTAATCCTCAACGTAGCCCTGACCATCCCCGCCCGGGTCATCATCGGTATGCTGACCGATCGGTTTGGCCCCCGTCGTGTGTATTCAGCATTGCTCGCGCTTTGCAGTATCCCCTGTTTTATGTACGCGCTGGCCGACAATTTCACCCAGGCCGCCATCGCCCGTTTCCTGCTGGGCTGCATCGGCGCCGGTTTTGTGATTGGTATCCGGATGGTGTCTGAGTGGTTCCCTGCCAAGCAGCTGGGTACTGCTGAAGGCATCTATGGCGGCTGGGGCAACTTTGGTTCTGCTGCTGCGGCTATGACCCTGCCGACAGTCGCCCTGTTGTTCGGCGGCGAGGATGGCTGGCGCTATGCAGTCGGCATAACTGGCCTGATGTCACTGGCATACAGCGTCGTTTACTACATGAGTGTCAGTGATACCCCCAAAGGTTCGACCTATTTCCGCCCCAAGAACCTTGGCGGTATGGAAGTCACCTCCAAAGGTGATTTCGCACTGTTACTGATCATGAAAATCCCGATGTATGCCGCACTGGCACTGCTGACCTGGAAGCTGTCACCTCAAGGGGTCAGCATGCTGTCAGCGGAAATCTCTACGGCAATATACGTAGGTCTTACTCTGCTTTATCTCGTGGATGCCTGGAAAGCCTGGCAAATCAATAAAAGCATCTTCAGCAAGCCCGTTCCCACTATCCATCAGTACAAGTTCAAGCAGGTTGCCGTGCTGAACGTCCTGTACTTTGCCACATTTGGCTCTGAGCTGGCCGTTGTTTCCATGCTGCCGCTGTTCTTCATGGATACCTTTGAATTGAATCCGGTCATGGCGGGTCTTGTCGCTTCGGCTTATGCCTTCATGAATCTGATGTCACGCCCCGGTGGTGGATTGATCAGTGACCGCTTTGGCCGTAAAACAACCCTGCTGGTGTTAACCGCAGGATTGGCCGTTGGTTACGCAACCATGTCTGTTATCGATTCCAGTTGGCCGCTGGTGCTTGCCGTTATCGCCGCCATGACATGCTCATTCTTCGTACAAGCGGGTGAAGGCGCGGTATTTGCGGTTGTACCACTGATCAAACGTCGCCTGACCGGGCAGATTGCCGGCATGACCGGTGCCTACGGCAATGTGGGCGCTGTCTTCTACCTGACCGTACTCTCTCTGGTGGATTACCAGACGTTCTTCCTCGTGATTGCAGGCACCGCGGTACTGGGTTTCATGACCCTGCTTTTCTTGGAGGAACCCAAGGGGCAGATGACAGAAGTCATGCCAGATGGCACGGTGACCATGATCGATGTGACCTGAGCATAACTGGCAAATACCATGACAGATTCCCCCGCTTGAGTCTGTCAGTGGTACATTCGGGTGACTGGCAGCAGTCACCCTCTTTTTTAAGGACAGGTAAACGGGCAGTATGAGCAACAGGCTAGACGTTGATTACGCTTTCAGCACCAGTGCCGGCATCAAACCGGAAAACGAGGATGCCTGTGCGATCCGCATTCCCGACAACAGCAACACGCTCACACACAAAGGCGCCGTGGCACTGGTCGCCGACGGTGTCAGCGCCTGCACCCGGGCACGGGAAGCCAGCAACACCAGCATTTCGTCGTTTATGGCGGACTATTACAGCACACCGGACTCCTGGCAGGTGCGTCATGCCGCCGGTAAGGTCATCACCGCCATTAACAGCTGGCTGCACTACCAGGGTCAACATCACATTCACAATGATACCGATCTCTGCACGACCTTTTCCGGCATCGTACTGAAATCCAATACCGCCCACCTGCTGCATATAGGTGATAGTCGTATCTACCGCCTAAGAAACCAACAGCTGGAATGTCTGACAGAAGACCACACATCACGTCTTGGTCAGCGACAATACCTGGCACGTGCACTGGGCATGCATCGCCATACGGAAGTGGATTACCGCACAGAAACCCTGCAAACAGAAGATGTGTTCATTCTCACCACGGATGGCATTCATGATGTTTTAAGCCACAGGGAAATCGTCGCCTGTTGTCAGGAAAACCCCGGACTTCAGCAAATAGCCGATAGCCTCGTTCAGGCCGCCCTTTCTGCCGGTAGCAGCGACAACCTGACAGCCGTCATTTGTCGCATTGAAAGCCTGCCGACAGAAGACAACCACGAAACGCTAGAACGTCTGGCACAACTGCGTTTCCCACCCGATCTTGAGCCAGGACAGATTCTGGATGGTTATCGCATATTGGAAATCCTTCATGCCAGCACTCGCAGCCAACTCTACCTGGCTGAAGACACCGACTCCGGTCAACAGATCGTGATCAAGACACCATCAGTCAACTTTGAAGACGATCCGCTCTACCTGGACGGATTTCTCCGGGAAGAATGGATAGGGCGGCGAGTTAATCACCCTGCGATCATGGCCCTCTACCCGCCGAAACCGGGTAAACAGTTTCTCTACCATGCCTGCGAGTATATCCAGGGACAAACATTGCGCGGCTGGATGCAGGATAACCCCAAGCCTGATCTCAATACCGTCAGGGATCTGACCCGCCAGATAGTCAGCGCCCTGCGCGGCCTGCACAGGATGCAGATCCTGCACCAGGACCTGAAACCTGAAAACCTGATGATTGACCGGGATGGCCGGGTCCGGCTGATTGATTTCGGTGCTGCACGAGTCGCAGGAGACGCTGAAATCCTCTCAGGTCTCCATGACAATACCCCCCAGGGTACCAAGAATTATGTCGCACCCGAGTATTTCCTGGGTGGCGCCATTGATTACCGTGCCGACCAGTTCGCCGTCGGGGTGATTGTCTACGAGATGCTGACAGGCAACCTTCCCTACCGCGAAGTCGCCGGGAACAGTATTCGCATCAAGCATTACAAGCATCTCCGGTATCGTCCGGTGACGGATGACCGTCCTGACCTGCCTGAATGGATCAACCAGGCGCTGGCAAAAGCCATTGCCCCTAACCCGACGGAACGTTACGCAGCGTTATCCGAATTCTGTCAGGATCTTTCCACCCCCAACCCCGCATTCCAAAGTGCGGACTTTCAGCCGCTGATGTCGAGAAATCCCACCCTGTTCTGGCAATTACTCTGCATTCTACTAGGCGTCATCAATCTCTGGCAGTTTTTCCAGTAAGCACAAAGCCTGCTGACAGAAGCCCCTGTCATCTACCCAATATACGTCTGGCTATGACTTACACTGAAAGGAGTATCTAAACTCAACAAGATGCAAGGTAGCGCCGTGATCGCCACACTAACTGAAATCACCCGTGAACAGTTTGATGTTGATATTGAACTCTACTACGCCACAGCGCATAACGTGACGGGCAAAAGCATCTACCACAATAGCCACTGCTACCTGCGCCAGGAAGCAGCCGACTGCCTCAATAGCGCGATTTCCCATGCTGCCGGTCTTGGCTTTAAACTAAAAGTGTGGGACGCCTTTCGCCCAGTCGAGGCGCAGCGGGTACTCTGGAACGCCTTTCCCGGCAGTGACTATGTGTCTGATCCGGATACCGGCCGCTGTCCCCATTGTCGCGGGGTCGCGATAGACCTGACCCTTGTCGATCTCGCCAGTGGCACAGAACTGGATATGGGAACCGGCTTTGATGATTTTGAGGAAGCCGCTTGGCACCTCAATGAATCGGTGTCCGTGGAAGCTCGGAAAAACCGGCTGTTACTGGCCGGCCTGATGCATACGGCAGGCTTTGAGAAATTTGATTACGAATGGTGGCACTACCAGCTGCCGGACTGCGAGCGCTTCCCGATCCTTACCGATCAGGAAGCAGGCACGCAGCTCATGCTAACTCAGTGATGACCACACTGCTTACTGGCGTCGCCAATGATGCCGGCATCCGTTTCCACCAGCTTGCCCTTACCCAGGAACAAATCGATGAGGCCGTCAGCGGACAGTTCCTGCACGGAACAGGTGTGATATTGCACATCCTGACCAAACTGAGTAGCCATTGCGTCCTTAAGGGCATCGCGACTGCAGGGCTGCCCAGACTCCAGCACCATGTTCAGCACTTTACGTCCGTGAACCGTTTTTGCCATGGATAACACTCCTGATGGTTTAGACGTACAAAGGTACAAAAGTCAGACTGTCACAGACATGCGTATTAATCCCACCCTCCGTGACATTTTTTATTTAAAGCAACGCGGCCCCATTCCTCATATAATCGACTTTTTACGCAAGGCCACCTCCAGATGGACGATGCACCACAGATTCAATGGATCGCTGATAACGAAAGCCTCGCAAAGGCCTGCCAGCAGTGGCAGGATGTCTCCTACCTGGGGCTAGATACCGAATTTATTCGCACAAGTACTTTCTACCCGATTCCCGGCCTTATTCAGGCGGGACATGACAACCAGGTCATGCTGATTGACCCCCAGGCCATCACTGACTGGACGCCATTCCGTGCCATTCTCGAAAACACCGATATCATCAAGGTGATGCATGCGGCCGGCGAAGATCTGGAAGTATTTCAGCGCCTGTTGGGCACCCTGCCCGACCCGGTATTTGATACGCAACTGGCAGTCTCTTTCCTGGGCACAGACCACTGTATGGGGTATCAGCGACTGGTCGAACGTTTCCTGGGGGTCGAGCTTGCGAAAGATGAAACCCGTTCTGACTGGCTGGCACGCCCGCTCAGTGACAACCAGATTCGCTATGCCGCATTGGATGTTTACTACCTGAATCAACTCTATCCGATTCTGACTTCACAACTGACAGACAAACAGCGACTGGACTGGCATCGTGAAGACTGTGACAACATGATTCGTAACGCCCGGCATGAGCCGGACCCCGGTGAAGCCTGGCGGGATGCCAAACTCGCCTGGAAGCTATATCCCCGCCAGCTGGCGGTATTACGCGCCCTTTGCCAGTTCAGGGAAAAGACCGCCAGGCAACTGGATGTTCCCCGTAACAAGGTGATCCACGCGGCTAGCCTCTGGCCATTGGCCCGTTATCAGCCCGACAGCCTCGACAAGCTCAAGCGTATTGAGCGAATGACGCCAGCGATTCTGCGGGTGCACGGCCAGTCGATCCTGGCGCATATTCGCGAAGCACTGAAAGTGCCTGAATCCGAATGGCCTGAACGTCTCCCGGCACCGCTCCCGAAGCGCGCAAAGCCCTGGGTTGAAGCCATCCGCAACTACTGCCATACAACCTCAGAAGCCCTGCAGATCGCCCGCGAACTGATCCCCGTGAAACTCCTGGCCAACACGCTGGTCAGACAGTATCTCGATACGGGGGAATTTATCGCTTCCCCCACATTGCTGAATGCCCAGGGAAACTGGCGTCGTGAAACGATTCTGGATAACCTCATCGTCCATTTGAATAGCATGCAGCAACAGTCAGAGGAGTCATGACGTGAAACTGCTGGTATCCATCTACAAGAGCCCGGTCAAAGAAGAAATGTACCTTTACGTGGAAAAACGGAAAGGGCTGGAGGCGGCCCCGGAGACACTGCTGAAAGTATTCGGAAAACCGGTACCCGTCATGGACATGTTACTGACACCTGAACGGAAACTGGCACGGGAAGAAACAGCCAGGGTCATGGATAATATCCAGACACAAGGCTACCACCTGCAGATGCCCCCTGCCCGCGAGGATTACCTGCAGACCCTGCCGGAAGAATTTCTGAGTTTTAATGATCCTGTTTGATATGAGCAATACACCTGCATCGCAGACTGACGCCTTCTGGCGCACAGTTCGCCTGGAAGACATGAGCAAAACCCAGTGGGAGTCACTCTGTGATGGCTGTGGCCGGTGCTGTCTCCAGAAACTGGAAGACGAAGACACCGGTGAAGTTTGCTACACCGCGTTATCCTGCCGGCACCTTGATACCGACTCCTGTCGCTGCAGGGTTTACCCGCAACGGGCAACGGTCGCCCCAGAGTGCATTCACCTGACCGTCAATGACATTCCGGAATTCCATTGGTTGCCCAGCACCTGCGCCTACCGACTGGTGTCGGAAGGCAAGGATCTCCCGGAATGGCACCCGTTGGTATCAGGCACCCCTGAGACCGTGCATCTCGCAGGCATTTCCGTCCAGCAACGGGTCATGAGCGAAGACCGGGTACCCGAAGAAGACTGGGAAGAGCACATCATCCACTGGATTGACTGACGAAACAGAAAAACGTTTCTGTCAGCGTCTGCTTATCCTTCAGTCCATGCCGAGACGTAATCCGAAACAGCTAATTTTGGCTGTTTTTTCCGGACGCCGTCCGGTGTGCCCAGGTACATGAAACCGTACAGTTTTTCATCGTCCGTCAGACCAAGCCCCTCTTCAACCAGTGGGTGGTAGCTGATGGCACCCGTCCGCCACATCGCACCAATACCCATGGCATGAGCTGCCACCATCATGCCGTGGCAGGCCGCTCCAAGGGACAGCACCTGTTCAATTTCAGGCACCTTGGGGTGTTGCTGGGGTTTCAACACCAGCGCCACCAGCATCGGTGCCCGTAATGGCAACCCCCGGTAACGATCCAGCATCTCGTCTTCAAGATCCGGTTGATCAAACAGTGCAGCTCTTGCATAAAGCTCACCTAACCTTTCACGGGCCTCACCAGAAATGGTGATATAACGCCACGGGCGCAACATGGCGTGATCTGGTGCTCTCAGTGCTGCCTGAAACAGGATCTCCAGTTGCTCAGATGATGGTGCAGGCTCAACTAATCGCGGGACAGAGACTCGCCCCGTTAGTGCATCAATGGCATCCACTCAAAACCTCCTGACAACACAACAGATGACTGTTCATACAACCGCCGATGATGTTACACCGACGGACAAAGTGTTTGCTTTCCCATAACCACTGGCGATAATGGGACGCATGTACGCAGAGACTACCATTAAATCCGCGAATAATGGCCTGGCACGATAATAATTCTTAACTATGACGAGCGTTACCGTCACTGACGTCAAACAGTTCCTGATTCATAACGCATTTCTGCTGGCCAGAAGCCTCCTGTGGTTGACCGCTACTGCGACCATATTGTCAGCCTGCTGGCTAAACGGGCTTGAGATGAACTGGTACTGGGTTGCAGCCGCGATTCTGCCCTGGCCATACATCAGCTATTTCCTGACCGGATGGATCTGGCGCAAAACACAGCACAGCAAACCGGAATCCCGCTCGATTTCCAGACTCTTGATCACACTGGACACCATGATTCTCAGCGTAATGCTGGCAGCCGCCGGACTACCGTTGTTTGTGTCCCTGGTCACACTGGCGTTGTTGTCTGTCAGCAGCATCAGTGCACACGGCTTCCGGTTCATGTGTTTACAAAGCCTGTTATTTTCAGGGGTGTTACTGCTGACACATACCCTGCTACCCGATGCCATAATCAATACTACTCTACCCTTGGTAACCAACAGCATCCTTGCCTGCGGCATGTTGACCTACCTGTTATTCAACAGTTGGCTTTCTTCCGTAAAAGTCACTGCGATCAACCAGTTACAACAGCAAGCTCAACAACAGAAACAACAATACGCCCGACTGGTCAACAACATGACCAGCTACCTGCCGCCACGGGTTCATGAGTCTCTTAGCACAGGCCGGTCTCACACCAGTCTGGCACCCCGCCGAAAACGCCTGACCGTTTTTTTCTCCGACATAGAAGGGTTTACCGATATCACGGATGAAATGGATCCGGAAGCGCTGACAAGCCTGCTGAACCATTATCTGGACGAAATGTCCCGTATCGCCCTGCACTTTGGCGGCACCATTGATAAATTCATTGGCGACAGCCTGATGGTTTACTTTGGGGATCACCGTCCCCAGGGAGACCGCCGTGATGCACTGGCCGCCGTCTCCATGGCCATCGCCATGCGCAAGCATATGAAAGTGTTGCGTCAGCACTGGCGCAGTAAAGGCATTCGCAAACCGCTGAACATTCGGATGGGCATCAGCACCGGCTTCTGTACCGTTGGCAATTTCGGCACAGCCTCCCGGATGGATTACACCATCATTGGCGGCAATGTGAATCTTGCCAGTCGACTGGAAAGCCGTGCGGGTACCAACCAGATTTTGATTGCAGAAGAGACCTGGTCACTGGTCAAGGATGTAATTCTCTGCCGTGCAGAGGGAGAAGTTCAGGTGAAAGGGATTCCACGTCCTGTCCCTGTTTACGAGGTCATGGATTTCCGTCGCGATCTTGGCGCCACGAAAAGCTATGTGGAGCATGAAATGAAAGGCTTTTCGCTCTATCTAGATACAACAAACATACAGTCATACGACAAAGAGCGAATATTAAAGGCTTTGAAGGATGCTTCGGAAAAACTGAAAGACCGGATCATTGTCTGACCCGGCCAGTCCATTCCCCGGAATACTTATTGACGCGCCAGACGGCCGTTATCTGCTTCCTTGCCACAATTACTCCGCCACGGATTGATATCCAACCCGCCACGACGCACGTAACGTGCACTGACAGTGAGCGCTTCCGGCCGGCACTGAGCCATAATATCGAGGAAAACCCGCTCTACGCACTGCTCATGAAAATCCTGATGCTGACGCATGGAACAGATGTATTTCAACAACGATTCACGATCAATCCGCGGCCCACGGTAGTCAATGACCAGCGTTCCCCAGTCGGGCTGTCCTGTTACCGGGCAATTGGACTTCAGCAAATGGCTGTACAGCGCTTCTGACACACGTCCATCATCAGCCGACGGCTGTACCAGGCTGCTGTCCAATTGATAGGTATCAATGGCAACATCCAGTTCATCGATACACTCGCCTTGCAGTACGGTCAAACCACGCTGTTCCAGCGCATTGATTGCCAGTATCTCCACACGCACCTGTGCACCAGCTGCACGGCTGAGATCACGGGCCATGGTCGCCTGCACCTCAGCCGCAGACTCAAACCGGGTCTGGTTGAAGGAATTGAGATACAACTTGAACGACTTGGACTCAATAATGCATTCCGAGTCACAGGGAATCGTGAACACCCCGGCCGCCACAACCGGCTTGCCACGGTGATTCAGCCAGGACAATTCATAGGCATTCCAGATATCAACCCCAGTAAACGGAAGGCTAGTGGCTACCAAGCCATTCGCTTCCCATTTAGGTGCGCGAGGGATCGGGAAAAGCAGGCTTGCATCGTACTCAGCCACATAGTCACTGTGCTTGCCCAGCGGGGACGCTTCCACGGATGTGTTCATTACAACGGAACTCAGTTTCTCAGGCCCTTGCCTGTATTCAAAAGGTAAAGACTGTAGCCAAACAAGATGATAACGGCCACTCCCATCATCAGAAACGCATGCCCCAGGTTCACCACGCCGCTGTAGCCCAGCAGGCCGTAACGAAAAGCATTGACCTGATACAGGATCGGGTTGATCTGGGAAAGTCCCTGCCAGAACTCCGGTAATATCCGGACAGAATAAAACACACCACCCAGATAGGTCAGCGGCGTCAGGACAAATGTCGGAATGATGGCAATATCATCGAAGGACCTGGCATAGAGGGCATTGATAAATCCGCCCAGCGCAAACAGGGTCGCGGTGAGGAATATCGCCAGTACGGTGACGCCGATATCGTAGACCTGAAAATCCACGAAAAACAGCGACAACAGCGTCACGATAAACGCCACGCCAAGCCCACGACAGACGCCGCCCATCACAAATCCCATCAGGATGATCCAGTTAGGTACCGGCGACACCAGCAATTCTTCCACGCTGCGCTGGAACTTATTACCGAAGAAACTGGACGCCACATTGCTGTAGCTGTTGGTGATCACCGACATCATAATCAAGCCGGGCACGACAAACGTCATATAATCAAAGCCGCCCATTTCGCCAATGCGCGAACCGATCACATTCCCGAAAATTACAAAATAGAGCGCCATGGTGATCGCTGGTGGCAGCAGTGTCTGCGGCCAGATACGAAGGAAGCGGCGAATTTCCTTCACAAAAATCGTATAGAAAGCGATCCAGTTTTCCCGGACCGGATAGGAACCCCTGTTCGTGTTCACACCTGTATTCCTGTTCTCTGTTATCCCTGGGCCGTCATGCCGACGAAGAGTTCTTCCAGCCGGTTGGCTTTGTTTCTCATGCTGATGACATCAATACTGGATGCATTCAACTGCTGGAACAGCCCGTTCAGCCCCTGGTTCTTGTTCACTTCCACTTCAAGGCAACTGTCATCGACCTTACGCACGACATAGCCCGCAAAATCAGGCATGTCGTTGATAGGTTCGCGGGTATCCAGCAGGAAGCTTTCTTTCTGCAACTTGCCTAACAAGGCTTTCATACTGGTATTTTCGACAATCGCCCCTTGGTCAATGATCGCAATATTGCGACACATCTGTTCCGCTTCTTCCAGGTAATGGGTGGTAAGAATAACCGTCGTGCCCTTGTTATTGATTTCCCGCAGAAACTCCCACAGGGAACGACGCAGTTCAATATCAACACCAGCTGTAGGCTCATCCAGGATCAGAAGACGGGGTTCATGCACCAACGCCCGGGCAATCATCAACCGTCGTTTCATACCACCAGACAGCATTCGGGACTGAACATTGTGCTTATTCCAGAGCCCGAGTTTTTTGAGATATAATTCGGTGCGGGCACTGGCTTCATTTGCGGAAATGCCATAATACCCGGCTTGGGTGATGACGATATCCCGCGTTTTTTCGAACTGGTTAAAGTTGATTTCCTGCGGAACCACACCCAGTTGACGCTTGGCACGACTCATATCGGTATCAAGGTCGTAACCAAATATATTAACGTCGCCCGACGTTTTATTAACCAGTGAGGAGACAATGCCGATAGTCGTTGACTTGCCCGCGCCATTCGGGCCCAGCAACGCAAAAAAATCACCTTCCTGCACATCGAGATCAATCCCTTTCAGCGCTTGGTGACCATTGTCGTAAGTTTTGTAAAGCTGGCGGATTTGCAGTGCCCGGGTCATGTAACCGTTCTGTTCCTTATGTTTATATCTGTCTTTAAACGGGCATCTTATAGTATTTTATTGCAAATCCCTATGTGGTTATCTACTACGGTCACTTGCTTCTTCGATAGCCTTATATATTACTGTCGCTTGCTAAAACAGATGGGCACATAACACATAGAATGACGTCAACGTCTATTAGCACCGGACTTGACCTCTTACTCAGCGCTCGCTACGTTGTCACGTTTTTACGGATAGCCTGTCGTGACAGGTTTCCTGACCAGATCGGAATCTCCTGATGCCTGAAAATCACCGTCTCTACATCGAACATCACCAGCAGCTGCTGGACAACCTTATGATGCAGCTACCCAATGCGCTGGACAGCGTCTGCACCGAAGAGCAGAAAGAACAGCTGCTGGAACAGTTGCAGCACGTCAAGCAGGCACTGGTCGATCATTTGGAAGAATCCCGCTACCTGGGCCAGCAGTGGCTGTTTTCCTTTATCGGCAACCACCCTCAGCTGGCACCGATGGTACCCCGCGACCTGCTCTGGTTCTTTGGCGGAGAATGCCTGCATTTCATGTCGGATGAGGAAATCAGCAAATATCAGCGGCTGGAGGATATCCTGGCAGAAGCCGAACACAACGGGCGTGACATGTCGTGGATTGAAGCCCGCCGGTTCGTCTTTAACTAAGCATCTCGCTACTCGTACACCATTTTCCGGGTCATGCCTCCATCAAGAATGATATTTTGACCGGTCATGAACCCGGCTTCATCAGACAGCAGGAAGTGAACCAGGCTGGCAACATCCTGCGCTTCGCCTACCCGGCCCACCGGGTGCTGTTGGTGGCAGGTTTCGGTCAGGTGTACAGGCCGCCGTGAGCGTGCTTTCTGCAGCTCTCCCACCTCAATCCAGCCGGGACTGATACAGTTGACCCGAATCTGTCCTGAAAGCGATACCGCCAGAGCATGAGTTAAAGCCACCACGCCCCCCTTGCTTGCAGCATAGGCTTCTGTCTGGGGCTCAGATTGTAAATAACGCGTGGAAGCAATATTAACGATGGCGCCATGCCGCACCCGCAGCAATCCCAATGCCTGCCTGACCATCAGAAAGACACCGGTCAGGTTAACATCAATAATCCGCTGCCAGTCTTCAAGATCCAGGTACTCCAGCGGTCCGGTGTACGGATCTGCAATACCTGCGTTATTGACCAGCCCATTCAGTCCGCCAAACCAGTGTTGAACCCGGGCAATACACCGCTGCACGGACTCCTCACTACTGACATCGGTACGAATAAAGCGCACGTCACCTTGCCGCGACAACAACCCCATGAGCTCTTCGCCGGCTTCCCGGTCACTATCCGCCACCACCACGCTATAGCCTTTCGCCAGGAAATACTCTGTGATGCCTCGCCCTATGCCCTGCGCCCCCCCGGTGACCAACACAACCGGTTTTCCAGTCCCATGCGGTCCGTGACCTTCGACCTTCTGGTTATCCCTTGTGTTTGGCATAACGAACTCCAGCCCGGTAGTAATGGAGACAAAAGCTAAGCACAAGGCCTGCATCACTGCCTTAGTGGTTTTCAGCTATGGGAAGTATGGGGTGGGTATTTGAGGTATAAGAAAAGGCCGGCTTCCCCCTCAGAAAACCGGCCCAAAATCCATTGGCAGACCTGTCCCGACTGTCTTCACCGCAGTCTGCTATAACGAGGCGCCATGACACTTGCTTGCAGTGGCAGGATCATCGCTGAGCTGTTTTCAGCGACCAACCCCTCCCCTCTTCACTGCGGGGTTCACTCTACCTGACTCTAAGAACCAGATATTGATACGCATCAAAAGACCATAAGTATTAGCCGAGATTTTCATCGCTTTCTTCCAGCATTTCAAGAGACTCGGTTGGCATGCCAATCTCCGTCACCGAGCGATCCAGCAACTCCTGCGGCAGCTGCTTTTTTACCTTAACCCCCAGCTCCACAAACTGCTGAGCCTGACGCACCAGGTTACCCCGTCCGGCACTGAACTTGTTCATGGCGCCATCATACGTTTTCCTTACCGTATCCAGCTGGCTGCCCAGTTTCTGCATGTCATCCGTAAATCCACGGAGTTTGTCGTATAAAGCACTGGCTTTTTCGGCAATTTTTTCGGCATTTCGGTTCTGATGCTCATAGCGCCAGATATTTTCAATCGTCCGCAATGCCACCAGCAGGTTAGTCGGGCTTACCAGCATGATATTGTGCTCCAGCGCTTCCTGGAACAGTGAGGGCTGATGTTCGACTGCGGCATAAAAGGCGGGCTCTACCGGAATGAACATCAAGACATAATCCAGGGTTCTGACGCCATCCAGGTCCTGATAGCTTTTGGCGCTCAGCCCCCTGATGTGATTACGCAAACACTGAACATGGGCGGCCAGAGCCCGATTCCGTTCCGCATCCTCTTCTGCCTCATGGTAACGACTGTAATCCACCAGCGAGACTTTGGAGTCGATCACCACGTCCTTGCCATCGGGCAGATGGACCACTACATCAGGCTGCAGTCGTTCACCATCGGTGTTCTTCAGTGACACCTGCCGCTCGTATTCGTGCCCTTCACGCAAGCCGGATTCTTCCAGAACCCGATCCAGCACCAGCTCGCCCCAGTTGCCTTGGGCTTTTTTGTCCCCCTTCAAGGCTCGGGTCAGGTTAAGGGCCTCCTGGCTCATCTGCTGGTTAAGCTCACGGAGTCCCAGCACTTCATCCCGTAGGGAGCGTCGTTCCTTGGCCTCGGTGACGTAGGCGTCATTGACCTGCTGACGAAAATCAGCAATCTGCTGCTTGAACGGCCCCAGCAAGCCATCCAGCGCCATTTTATTCTGTTCGCTGAAACGGGAAGCCTTGGCTTCAAAAATACGGTTCGCCAGGTTTTCAAACTGTTGGTTGAGTCTGACCTCAGACTGCTCAAGCAGCTTGATTTTATCTTCTGCCGCTTCCTGTTCTTTATCCCGTGCAGCCAGCGCCGTTCGAAGTTCACTTTCAGTGGCCTGCAACCGCTGCAGTCGATGATCGGCATCGAGCAAAGCAGCCCGCAGCTCATCCATGCTACTGAGTCGTTCTGTTGACCGCGCCACGTCCAGCTCAAGGGACTGTATCTTTTGTCGCGCAGTTTCCTGTTCCTGTTTCAGCTGGGTAACAGCTTCCTGCTGACGACGGTTTTCCGTTTCCAGCCAGGTCTGACGTTCCACGGACTGGAGGCGTTCTGTCTCAAGGGTTTGCTGCTCTCGCAGTGAATCCGCTTCACAGCGTTGTCGGGCAGACGCAGCACTGATCTTCCAGGCTGCAACAGCGACAATGGCCGCGACCGCAACGAGCAACAGGGTATAAACAAGGAAGGACATCGTCATCGTTCAGACAATCCATTCTGAGGGTTAACAGGGTTTCTGGGAATAGTACTACCGATCGGCAACACATCCCATTCGCATGGGCCACAGCACCGGATCAGCTGACCTGTTCAGGGTGCGTAAATGTCAGGAAAGGTCATGGTTATTCCTGAATGAAGCGCCTATGATCGGCGACAACATATCGAACAAGCAAAGGAATCCTGCCGCATGTTTCCCGAGGGGTTTTTCACCATTTTTCTGATGGTCGTCCTGATTATCGGAATACTGATTACCATTTTCCTGATCAAAGGCCGTGCCCGACAGTTGTCGGTAGAATCACTTTCCCACTGGTCGCAACCGCCATCGCGCTTTATCGAGATCAACGGACTCAAGGTTCACTACAGGGATGAAGGGGAAGGCCCACTGCTTATCCTGCTGCACGGACTGTTTTCCTCCCTTCATACCTGGGATCAGTGGGTCAACCGGTTGCAGGATCGGTATCGCATCATCCGCATAGACGTTCCGAATTTTGGTCTGACAGGACCCTTCCCCAACCGCGAGGTCGATGACTTGACCTACACGCAGTTTATCGAGGACTTTGTAAGCGCAATGAAACTCGAACAGTTTCATTTGGCGGGCAATTCCCTGGGCGGCTATTTTGCTTACCAATACGCTTCACGGTATCCACAACGGGTCGAAAAGCTGGTGATGCTCAATGCTGCCGGTTATTTTTTCATTCCACCGGCAGCACTGATAGGCTGGGGAATACCGTTATTTGGCCGTATCGCCGATTATACGGAAGCGCCTTACGGCCTGTTCGCCTCACTGGTACGGCGGGCCTATGCAGACCCAAACAATGCGACACCGGATGAAATTCGACGCTATAACGAGCTACTGCACCGGGAAGGTAATCGGGCTGCCGGTGGCCGACTGATCCGACACATCCGTAATCGCGTAGGTTTTGACACCTCACGTACCCACATGCTCACCATGCCCACGTTAATCATGTGGGGTGATGAAGACCACTGGATTCCTGTGCGTCATGCCCCTAAATATCACCAGGCAATTCCGGGTAGCAAGCTGATTATCTATAAAGGGGTTGGCCACATGCCAATGGAAGAAATTCCGGAGCGCAGCGCTAATGATCTCGTCAAATTCCTTGAAACGCCGCAGGAGTAACGCTATGTCACGTCTACTGCTGGCTGTCAGCCTGTGCCTCTCCATGGGATATGCCATGGCCCAGCCACTGACCACCGTTTCCCAGGTTGATCTCACGCGTTATGCCGGTCAATGGTATGAAATTGCCCGGCTACCCAACGTCTTTCAACGAAAGTGCGTTGCCAATGTGATGGCCACCTACACCCTTCGGGAAGACGGTGATATTGATGTACTGAACCAGTGTGAGAACAAGGACGGGAAAATCCAGAGCGCACAGGGATTGGCCCGCAGCACCAACCCGCCGGAGAATTCGCGTCTGGAAGTCAGCTTTTTCAATGTTCTGGGCATCCGGCCGTTCTGGGGAGATTACTGGGTCATTGCACTGGATGATGACTACCAGTATGTCGTGGTGGGAGAACCTGACCGTGACTATGCCTGGCTACTAAGCAGAACCCCCACATTACCGGACGAGACCGTCGCAAAGGCAAGGGCAGTACTGGAACGAGAAGAATTTCCTGTCGATCAACTCATCTATACCGCTCAAAAGCCCAGGGATTGAAGGAATGAGCCGGCAACCATGGCCGGCTCAGAATGATGTTATCCAAGACTGAAGATCGAACCCAATCCCATGTCCCACAGTACGATGGTCATCACTTTCATGGAAACCAGTACCACGAGTCCGACCGCGACGATTGAGGTTGCCATCATGAATCCCTGCTCAAACGGGATATGCATGATATGAGGCAAGCCTGCGTACAGCAGGTAAACCGCATAGGCAATGGCAGCCAAGATGCCAAATAGAGCCAGTGGAATTGAGGGAAACAGCCCCAAAAAGCCCGTCAGATAAAGTGGTGTGGCCGTATAAGCGGCAAATATGACACAACGGCTCCAGGAAGGATCACACCCATAAGTCTTGGCCAACCAGTGAATGAACAGCCCCATGATCGTCACCGCACAGATAATGCCCAACCAAGCAGCAACCCCCAAAAGAAACGCGCTCATCGACTCCAGACGGATGGTATCAAGCCCGGTTGACCAGCCGGTAACGCTGGTGCCATACCACATACAAAGCCCCGGCAAAGCCGCCAGAACCACCATATGGGACAGGTAGCCATGGCCATGGCGCTCGATCTCACGGTCAATGTCTTCCCATTCTTCATGGGGGTGGGTGAATAACCCTGCAAGATGATCCAACATGTTCAGAACTCCTTCCTGACCCGCAGGTTTTGATCCATTTGCACTAAAAAAACCGCTTTTATTAACCTTTTTGTCCTTTGTATGCCCTGTTTCTCAAAATGCCACTTGTCTCTATAAGAACGCCATTAAAGATTCATTTTTATCTAACGGTTACATACTTATTGTACATAATTAACTATATGTACAAGTATAGACAAGGAGTCCCGTAATGAAACAACTGCATTTTCTGATGAAGGATATTGATGAGGCTGAGGCAATGACCCATTACATGGAAACCCTTGGCATAGCCCATGAACACACGCATGTGAGCTACAAGCATCCCCAGGTGCTTGAGGAAAGGCACCTGCACGGCACCAGTTTCCTGGAAGAAGTGGACATCATCCATTCAGGCGAGCGGGGTCTGATGGTGGGTTTCATTGCCAGTGCATTGGTAAGCTTCAGCTTGTACAACCTGCTCTACGGACAGGAAATTGCCCTGATCGTGACAATGTTTGCGGGATTGGTCACCCTGGGCTTTTGCACCTGGGTCGGCGGCATGATTGGTGCTTCCTGCGACAACTATCGGCTTGATCCTTATCATGATCAGCTCGCGGCAGGCCAGTGTCTGGTGATGGTGGATGTCCCGCCCCAGCAGGAACACTCCTTCCTGGAAAAACTTAATCAGCAGTTTCCAGACCGACACGTTTGTGGTGAGAGCTCCTCCATAGATAATCCCTTTGATGGTTCCATGCACCTGCACAAGCACACCCTGTAAGGGTTATACGGGGTGACTGACGGCATAACACCAAAAAACGTGCAAAGAAGTAACAAGATAAAAACCGTTAGGCACTGCCCGATCGAATGATCGGGCTTTTTTTTATCGCAGAATTCAGTAAGCCATGTGACTGGAAGCACTATCCGTCGAGACGCAGCTGCACAAGATCTACCGTACCCTTGAGAAATCCGGCTTCACAATAAGCCAGATAGTAGCGCCAGAGCCGCATAAAGTAAGGATCAAACCCCTGCCCAACCACTTCATCTTCTACAGCGTTAAAACGCTCATGCCACTGCGACAGGGTTCTGGCATAGTCATGACCATAGAGATCGGAACGCGTGACCTCCAGGCCCTGTCCTGCCGCCAGTGCATGAAGATGTGGCACCGTCGGCAGCATCCCTCCGGGGAAGACAAAGAGCTGGATGAAATCAGGATTGCGGCGATACTGCTCAAACCGTGCTTCATCAATGGTAATGACTTGCAACGCAGCCCTACCCCCTCGACGCAGGCAACGTTTTACTACACTGAAATAGGTTGGCCACCACGCCTCGCCGACCGCTTCGAACATCTCGATAGAAACGATGTGATCCCAGGTACCTTCCAGTCTTCGATAATCCCTGAGTTCAAAGGTCACAGCATCTGAAAGCCCCGCCCGCTCAATACGTGCTTGTGCAAACGCCAGTTGCTCACGGGATAATGTAATCCCAGTCACCCGATACCCCTGGCGGGCAGCGAACTCGGCAAAGCCTCCCCAACCGCAACCAATTTCAAGGATGTGATCGCCAGGCCGAGCATCCAGTGACGCCAGCAAGCGTGCGTATTTACGGGTCTGAGAACGCTCAAGATCATGATCATCGTCAGTAAAAATGCCCGATGAATAGGTCATGGAAGGATCCAGCCACAGCCGGTAAAAGTCGTTACCCAGATCATAATGGGCCGCGATATTGCGCCGACTGCCCCGCAGTGAATTACGGGCACTCCAGTGCTGCAAACGCTGAAGCAGACGCCCCGGAAAACCTAATCCAGCCGATGGCGTCAGCGCTGTTTCATTATCGGCAAACCAGCAGAATAACCGGGTTAGATCCGTACTATCCCAATACCCCTGTAAGTAGCTTTTGGCAAAACCAATCTCTCCGGTCATCAACAGGGATTTGGCAATGGCAGCACTATCATTCAGGCGAAGATCAGCAACCTCTCCGCTTTTCTCCCCCGTCACCTGGTAGCGATGCTGGTCACCGGATTCAATCAGCAACTTCCCTTGGTTGGCCTTGTCGAGATGCCCGACAAGCCGTCGCATGACAAATGGCAGACTGACACTACTGCCCACATCCTGATCAGGCATCATGACTTGGTTTCTCCTGGATGAGTGTAAAACGTGGCGCCCCGTAACCAGATCTTCAAAGCCTGCCAGTGAATCATGACAATCACTTTAAGGGTCATGAACGGCATCCGGGCCATAAGCTTCAGAAGCCGTCCGGTGGTCAGGGGATATTCTTTGGTGGTCTGGGTTGCGACAAGCATCAGCCTGCCGTCTGAATACTCGTTGATCGCGGTAAACTGCCGTTTGCCCGCTTTTCTCAAGGTGAAGTGATAACAGGCATCCATACCGATAAACGGCGACACATGAAAGACTTTGTCACGCCGAAACCGAACAGACGGGGGCAAAGAACGTCCCTGGTCATGAACCACATAGGGATGTCGTTCACCAAAGGTATTGCGGACTTCAAGGATTACGGCAATTAGCTGTCCCTGGTCGTTTTCACAGTACCAGTGCGACATCGGGTTAAAGGCATAACCGAGCACACGGGGAAAGCAGAACAGCGTAATCCTTGCCGGTGTTTCATTCAGCCCGGCCTGATGGAGTGTTTCGTTTGCCCAGTCTATTAACCCCTGACCATCTGGTGCGCCATGATCACGGGCATAAAAGGACAGCAGATTAAAACGGTTCAACGACAACAGAGGACTTTGTCGACCCACCTGATCCAGCTGCATCAGGTCAACGGCAAGACTGAATACCCGATAGGAAAAACGGTATTCCACCGGAAACAGGCGACGATGCATGACCTCGCCGGTGAACACGCGTACCGGGCTGCTCATGGCGCCACCTGCCAGGGTGCCTGAATACCGATACCATTGCAGAGCTCAACGGCAGACCGGATACCGTCTTCATGGAAGCCATAACCAAAGTAGCTGCCGCAGAACCAGCGGTTGTTCTGCCCTTGAAGACTTTTTAACGAAGCCTGTGCACGCATGGCCTCCCGATCAAAGACCGGGTGATGCCAGGTGATTCGCTTTATGACCTTGTCCCGAGCCGGCTCTGACAAAGGGTTCAGACTGACCAGGTAATCTTTCGCACCCTCAGGGAGTTTTTGCAGGATATTCATCCAGTAGGTGACCGAAACCGGACGTCCCGCCAGCCGGTAATCTGCGAGGTAGTTCCAGGATGACCACACCTTTCGGCGTTCCGGCATCAGGCGCTCATCGGTGTGCAACCAGGCCGTATTCTCCTGATACCGGAAACACGATAACAACGCCTTTTCGTTCTCGGTTGCCCTGTCGCCCAGCAGAGCCAATGCTTCGTCTGCATGGCAACCAAAAACAACATTCTCTGCAAGAATCTGTTGACCGATCGCGGTATGAATACGATAAACCTGGCCGTCATATTCAACCCGTTCCACGGGTGAGTCACTGAATCGGGGGCCTGTCAGCTGAGACAGCAGGATCTGTACATAGGCTTGGCTGCCCCCCTTGACGGAATACCATTGAGGGCGATCAGAAACGGATAGCAAACCATGATTCGCAAAAAATCGCAGAAAGCTGGCGGCAGGAAATTCCAACATAGTGGCCAACGGGCAGGACCAGATAGCCGCCGCCATCGGCAGCAGATAGTGATCCCGAATTCCATCGCCTAACCGCAACTGATTCAGATATTCCCGGAGAGACAGGTCGGGATCAATACCGGAAGTCAGATCCTTTCTGGCATGGGCATTGAATTTCAAAATATCGGCAATCATCCGCCAGTGAGAGGGACTGAACAGCTTCCTGCGCTGGGCAAACAGAGTATCCAGATTATCGCCGGCATACTCGATAGCACCGTGCCCAATTGACGCAGAAAAGGTCATGGGCACGGACTGACAGTCAACCTTCAGATGATCAAACAGGCTGGAAAGATGAGGGTAATTCTTACGATTGAAGACGATAAAGCCTGTATCAATGCCCATGGGCCCGACCGGATCATCCACTGGCACCGTATGCGTGTGCCCGCCAAACCACGAATTTTGCTCAATCAGGACAACATCATGGTGTCGGGACAGCAGCCAGGCAGTGACCAGTCCGGACACGCCAGCACCTATTACCGCAAATTCACAGGTATGCATGATCTCGCCCTTTCTTATACATTATGTTTTTATTGTATAATAAATATAGTCAGTCAGAGAGTAAAGTATGTATAAGAAAAGGTCATTACCACAGCATCTCTGGATTGTGGGCGGCAGCATGGGGATTGGAAGGGCTTTAGCCCTGGATCTTGTACAGCAGGGTTGTACTGTCTCTGTCAGCGCCAGAAACCCTGAAAATCTAGAAACGCTGGAAAAAGAGAGTGCAGGATCGGCTGGTACGCTAAAGGGTTATCCCTGCGATGCGACACAATTCCTGGAACTTCAGGATACAGCTGTACGGATGACCAGTCAGCAAGGTACGCCGGATGCAGTCATCCTGAACGCGGGTATTTACGATCCGACGAAAGCCGGCACATTCTCCGCAGAACGGGAGTGGGAGGTCATGCGCGTCAACACGCATACGGTTCTGAATGGCCTTGAGATCTGCCTTAACGGGCTTTCACCCCCTCCAGCGCAGATCCTGATAACCGTCAGCCCATCTGGATACCGTGGCTTACCGGGCGGCGGCAGCTACGGTGCCAGCAAGGCGGCACTGATAAACCTGGCGGAATCCCTTCGCCCTGCACTGGCTCAGCGAGGCATCAACCTTCGTATTATCAGCCCGGGCTTTGTTGATACCCGTCTCACCCAGAAAAACCGCTTTACCATGCCGGCCCTGATAACGCCGCAGCAGGCCAGTCAGAAAATTATTCAAGGATTACAGGGAAACCAGTTTGAAATTGCCTTTCCCAAGAGGTTGATCTGGCCGCTAAAACTTCTGTCCCTACTACCAGCTTCCCTATGGTTCAAATTGACTGCGGGTCTGCAGAAAGAAGATCCGGAATAGCCGATGCGAGCGTCTGGTCAGAGCCGGGCAGCAACAGATGAAATCCGGCGGGCGCCAGTGTTGACTGATGTATCCTGGCACTTTGACCGGCAATAATCACTGGCACCGTCAGCGTCTGTCCGACCCGCACCAGATCACGGGACAGCGTTGTCCGGTCCAGCGCAGAATTACCATGCAGAACAACTGCTGATACCTGTAACTTTTCTGCCGCCAGCGGGATTTCCACCAACGGTATACCCGCACCGAGATAATGGACCTTACAGCCATGTGACGCCGCAGAAAGTGATAACAGGAGAAGCTCCATTTCGGCCACTTCTCCTGGCAGAGTAAGGAATATCACACGACAACTTTCATCCGCCTGCGCCTGTCGATTCGCGTTATACAACTTCAAACCAATACGTGTGCGTAGAAAGTTCTCTAAAAAACGTTCTTCCAAACGGTCTCCGTACAACCCCTGCCAGGCACCATGCAACTTGCCCAGCATGGGTTCAAATAAGCGCTTGATGACAGTATCAGTGGGGTATTCCGCCATCGCCTGATTAAACACACTGTCCAACCGCTGCTCATTCAGCGCCTTGAGTGCAGCAATGAAACGATGCTGATAAATATCCCAGACACTCTCATCCGACACATTGACCGCAGGTTCAGGCACCGCTACGGACTCTTCCAGTAGCTTCCGCACCTTACTGACAGAGACGCCCCGGTTTATCCAGTCCGTAATGGCGCGAATCTGACGAACGTGCTCTTCAGAATACAGACGGTGGCCTTTTGGTGTCCGGTGCGGTTTAAGCAAACCATAGCGGCGCTCCCACGCTCGCAGGGTGACAGCATTCACGCCTGTCAGCCGGGATACTTCCCGGATAGGCAACATCGGGGCGTCAGTACCTTCAGTTTCAGAGACAGCTTTTTCTTTATCAGTCATCACGTGCGGTTTCCTTTGAACCGGGGCGATTCTACAGAATCACGCGCGCTTGTCCCAATCAGATCTTGCTACTTAACATTGCCTCGGCAAATGGACCGGCGCGACTTAAATGGTGTTCCTTAAACCCAACACTTCAGGGTGTGGCTGAAGATAAACCTGCTGCTGAATATAGTCACCGCCACTGCGTTGGAGATAATTTCTCAGCAAGGTCATAGGCACTACCAGGGGCAATACCCCTTGTCGATACTGTTCAATTAATTTAAGAATTTCTTCACGCTCAGTGCCTGCGACCGTCTTTTTGAGATACCCCATCAGGTGCAGCATCACGTTGGTGTGGGACTTACGGGTCGCACGCTTTGCCAGCGTCGTCATGAAGATATGGCTGAACGTTTCCATCAGTTCATCAACCGGAACCGCCTTGCCTTTGGCAATCAATTGGCCCAGTTCGGCATAATTTTGCGGGTTGTGCGCCATAATTTGGTATTTATATGCCGTATAGAAATCAGCCACCGCCTTGTGCGATGGATTTGGCATGACTTCGGTCTGCCAGCGGTGTAGCGCAAATACCCGCGTGAAAAAATTTTCGCGCAGAACCGGGTCATGTAGGCGACCTTCTTCTTCAACAGGCAATAGCGGATTCTCCGCCATCAGGGCACGAGCAAACACCCCTGGGCCATTATCACCGGATGGAATACCATTTTCCCCATAGATCTTCACGCGCTCCATGCCACAGCTGGGCGATTTCTGCATGAGGATATAACCGCTTATCCCGTCGAGTTCACGGGCTTTTTCACGGCCATAGACTTCCAGCTGTTCTGTCACATCCCGGTCAGGATTATCTGTACCAACAACACGGTATTCGTCACTGGTGCCCACCAGACGAATAGGCTCCCTCGGCGTCCCCAGGCCTATCCCAACCTCCGGACACACCGGAATAAAGTTGAAATAATCTGCCAGGGTATTCATGCAAAAAGACGAGCGCTTATGTTGACCGTTATAACGCACCTTATGCCCCATCAGGCAGGCACTGATCCCCAAGGTTATATGACGCTGTGGTTTTTCTAGTGGTACAATAGCCATAAGCACCTCTTTTTTTGTACAACCATATAAATAATGTACAACTTTATAACAGTTTAGCAAAGCAATCCCTGACAAATTCGTCAGTATCGCCACCACTAAACTTGATAACTGGCCGGGTTATTCACATAGTTGTACAAGGGGCTTTGGGGAGATAAGGCAATGATTGATCCGTCCTTACTGGAAAAACTGGTGAACGAATCGAATGACGGGATTGTCGTCGCTGAGCGCGAAGGCGATGAGAACATTCTCATTTACACCAATGCCGCCTTTGAACGCCTGACCGGCTATACCCATGAAGAGATTTTGTACCAGGATTGTCGCTTCCTGCAGAAAGAGGATCGCAATCAGGAGGCTATCCAACGGATTCGGGACGCCCTCAAGCAGGATCAACCGACCTGCCAGATCGTGCGGAATTACCGTAAAGATGGCTCCATGTTCTGGAATGAGCTTCGCATCACACCGGTCTTCAATGACGACGACCAGCTGATGTATTACATCGGCATTCAGAAAGATGTCACTGAACAGATGGAGGCCAGAGAAAAAATAGAAGCCCTTGAGCAGGAAATTGAGACCCTGAAGGCAAAAATCACTTCGCTGGAAGGCGGTAAATAACCGCCACTAAACGCTGCGGTTATTCAGATAGATCAGCCGTCTGATACCCTTCGCTTCAACGCCCGTATAATTGAACCCACCACGGGCAGATGCTCATACAGGAATGCACCGGCATCGAAATAATCCCGGTGCCGGATGACCTTCCCTGCAGCAGTAAATTCAAGTCGGCTGCAACCGGGAATATCAATGGGATCTCCCCCCTTCAGCCGAGGATGCGCAAAACGCAACACCCACTCCACACAGGCCTGATCATCGTCGACCAGTGTTTTGCCAAACGAGAAACGGACTTCAGTCACATTTTCATACATATTAGCGATGTATTGCCGCAAGGCTGATAAACCCTGCACATGATGCAGAGGATCAGAAAACGTAACATTATCATCGTAGATCTGGTCCAAGGTATCGATCGTGTCAGCGCTTATCGCAGACCACACTGACAGAAACCGGCTGAGCGGTTCAGAGTCACTCATGAATGCAATCCTTTGAAGGCCTCAATCACACGCTGGCGGGAAGCTGCATGATCAACGATCGGCGCAGGGTAATCCAGCGCACCAAAAAGATCGGCAGTCTGCCCCGCCAATGGCTGATGAATCGTTTTATTATCCAATTCTGCCAACTCCGGTACCCAGGTACGAATGAACGTGCCATCCGGATCAAACTTCCGGGACTGACTGACAGGATTAAACATCCTGAAATACGGTGCAGCGTCGGTACCGGTACTGGCCGACCACTGCCAGCCACCATTGTTGGCAGCCAAGTCGCCATCGACCAGATGGCGCATGAAAAAACGCTCCCCAAGCCGCCAATCAAGCATCAGGTTTTTAGACAGGAACATCGCCGTCACCATACGCAGACGGTTATGCATCCAGCCTGTAGCGACCAGTTGGCGCATGGCCGCATCTACCAGGGGAAATCCTGTTTTCCCCTCCTCCCAGGCAGCCTGTAGCCGGGTGTCCTTCCGCCATTCCAGCTGATCGGTTTCGACCTGGAAAGGACGATGCATGGAAACCCGGGGAAAGGCGACAAGAATATGCTTGTAAAACTCCCGCCAGACCAACTCCCCCAACCAGCATACGATACCGGGCGATCCGCTATCCAGTTCTCCATTATTGGCACGCACCGCAGCATCAAAACACTGTCGTATGGACAGCACACCGGCAACCAGCCAGGGAGACAGGCTACTCGTGCCATCCAGCGCGGGAAAATCCCGTTGTTCTGTATAACGCTGAACACGCTCTGAAATAAAAGTCGTTAACCGCTTATGCGCTGACATCTCATCAGGGCGCCATTGCCTCAGAATATCAGAGGCTGTCGGGGAATAACGATCGACAGGCACAGGGTCAGAACGGATATCAAGCGGAGACTGCTTCGCCGGAGATGAACACGGCATCCAGTCTTCGGGCTGCAAATAGCGATAAATCGCTTTCTTGAAGGGGGTGAAAACCTTATATGGTTCTCCCTTTCCTGTCGTTATACGGCCCGGCTCAACCAGTACGGCGTCCGTAAAGCGATGCGAAGATAAACCCGCTGCATCAAATGCCTCAACGACGGATCCATCCCTCGCCTGCTCATTAACGCCGTACTCATCATTAAACCAAATACCCTGACATTTCAGAGAACGTGCGATATTCAGCAACACCTCTACCGAATTGGAATAATAATCAGCCTCTCTCACCAGCAACGGAATATTAAGAGCGGCGAGGCGCTCTTGCAGTGAAGCGACACAGGCCAGATGAAAAATCAGCTTGTTAGGGCTGTCATCATGCTCAGCCCATTGGCCTGGATGGATCAAGTAGATACCCACCACCTCTCCAGCCTGAGCAGCCTGGTAAAGCGCCTTATTGTCATCAACCCTGATATCGGTTCTGAACCATACCAGCTGTCGGGTTTTAGCCACCCACTCACCTCCGCTTTAACAGAGTCTCAGCAGACACCGAGCCAATATTGTACATTTATTTATATATGTACAATTATAAATAAAAGAAAACAACATGTTTGCCGTGGCTTAGTCATTTTATGGCTTTTTTGATGCGTGATTAGTCATGAATAATCTATGTAGGAGATGTACCATGCAAAACAGACGCACTTTCCTGAAAAAATCCGCCATCGGTATGGCACTGATTCCACTCACAACAATCTCAGTCGCGGATAACAACGTCGTTTCGGTCGAGGAACCAATGGCAAAAAATTTCGGCTACATCCTCAATGCGGCTGACGCCAAAGGTGAAGACAAATACATGGCCGGCCAGAAATGCCTGAACTGTGTGCTTTACGTCGAAGGAAATCAGGGCTGCAACCTGTTCCAGGGTCGCAAAGTGAATCCGGAAGGCTGGTGCAAAGCATGGGCATTGAAGCCCGGTGCCACGCTGTAAACGGTGGCCAGAAACAAAAAAAGCCGTCATCAGTGATGACGGCTTTTTAATCTGGAGCGGGAAACGAGACTCGAACTCGCGACCCCAACCTTGGCAAGGTTGTGCTCTACCAACTGAGCTATTCCCGCTTTATATCTGATGCCTTATTTAACGACCGGCATCCGGTCTCGAGCAGATGACACCACTCAAAATAAAGTGGCGTCCCCTAGGGGACTCGAACCCCTGTTACTGCCGTGAAAGGGCAGTGTCCTAGGCCACTAGACGAAGGGGACGCAAATTCTTACAAGAAGAACTTGGTGGAGCCAGGCGGGATCGAACCGCCGACCTCTACAATGCCATTGTAGCGCTCTCCCAGCTGAGCTATGGCCCCAAAACACCCTCTCCACCAAGACAAACAAGAAACTGTCTCAGTGAAGATGGAGCGCATTCTATGAACCTTAAGAAGCCTTGTCAACCGACTGAAACAAAAAGACTTTTTCAAAAAAAGACTGGAAAAGCAGCGTTATTCTCGTGTTATACTGCAGCCACTTCACAGGCCAATAGCTCAATTGGTAGAGCACCGGTCTCCAAAACCGGGGGTTGGGGGTTCGATTCCCTCTTGGCCTGCCATGTTGAAAGCACTTCATTATACCTTCTCTTATTCTTACCCTCTTTAATAAGGCATCACCGCCTTAAGTTCGAACACGCCCAATTCCTTGAACGTTTCCCTTACCGATACCAGACTACAGCCTGATGATAATCGGTAACAGGTACCTCAAGCTTACACTTTGAGCGGTGCCCTGTTCTGCACTCGAATACCCCGCGTATTTGAGCTGCATCAATATGAGTGCCCCCAAAATCCTTACAGTGGACAGCAGGGAGCACCGGCGCATGACATACATCAACGTTCACACAGCGCCTACCTCTCTGGATATTCCTTACGCCTTGTTATCGCGGAGCAATACGATTGAATCCTTCATCCCCTCCCGTACAGCATGACATTCCCTTGTTAGCCCCCCTATCCGGCCCAATCATTCCTATCGACCAGGTACCCGATCCGGTATTTTCGGAACGCATGCTTGGTGACGGCATCGCAATCGATCCGGTCGATAACATCCTGCTCGCACCGGTTGATGCCGAAGTTGTACAGCTACATGCCGCTCACCATGCACTGACATTGAGAACCGAAAGCGGTATTGAGATCCTGATGCATGTCGGCCTGGATACCGTGACGTTACGCGGAGAAGGTTTCAACCCACAGGTGAGCGAAGGCGACAAGGTAAAAGCCGGACAGCCACTGCTGACGTTTGATGCAGATTATCTCGCCTGTCACGCACGCAGCCTGATCACTGTTATTGTACAAACCGGCCCGGAAAGTCTGGTTATTAACCATCCGGCATCAGGCTATGTCAATGCAGGACGTGATCGCTTGCTGACACTTGGCATATCGCCATCAACCCGCGCCACTGATGCGCCATCACAGGCACAGGGCGAACCGGATGCCGAAGCCTTTGTTCGCATCCCCAACCCTGAAGGCCTGCACGCACGCCCATCCGCCGTTCTGGCCAAACTGTGCCACCAGTGCAATGCAACCGTAAAGCTGACCTGCCACGGCATCGAAGCACGTGGCGACAGCGTCACCGAACTGATGAAGCTCAATACCCGGCTGGGCGACGATGTCACTATAAAAGCCTGGGGAGATGACGCACAGAATGCCGTCGCCTCAATCGTTGCCGCGATTGAGTCAGGACTGGGCGAAGATGTTGCCTCAACAAGCCCGCAGACATCTGCCATTGATAAACCCGAAACACCACTTCTGTCCAGCGAACAAAGCGACCCACGCCGCCTATCAGGTGTTCGCGCCGCTCCCGGACTCGGCATAGGCCAGCTTATCCATATTCGCCGGCAACATCCGGAGCTGCAGGAGTGGGCTACGGATATATCAAGCGAACAACATCAACTGAACAACGCAATTGCATCAACCTGTGATGACTTGCGACAACTGGTGACAAAACTCACCGCCGCCGGAGAGCAGGAGCAATCGGAAATATTCAATGCCCACGCTCAACTGCTGGAAGACCCGGCACTGGCTGAAACTGCCAGCCATCTGATCACGGAAGGACGCACCGCAGCCTGGGCCTGGAATGATGCCGTCAATCAACAGGTTCGCGCACTGCAATCCCTCGACAACCCGTTACTGGCCGGTCGGGCAGCTGACATTGATGATGTTGGCCAGCGCGTTCTGGCTGTATTAACAGGCATTTCGTTCGGCACCGAAAACTGGCCGGACAATGCTATTCCTGTATATCTGGACATTACGCCATCAGATTTACTCAGCCTGGAGCGCGACCGTGTGGCCGGCGTCTGCAGCCTCGAAGGCGGCGCCAGCTCCCACGCCGCAATCATTGCCCGCTCCCTGGGTATTCCTTATCTTGCCGGTATGAATAACCGCATCAACGAACAACCGGACGGCGCTACCGTCATCATGGATGCCGATGCAGGCTACCTGCTGCTATCACCATCCGAGCATGAAATCAGCCAGTGTCAGACCCAAAAAGATCAGGCTGAACGCACCTTCCAGGCCGCACTGCAAACGACAACCCAACTCGCCCTCACGCGGGATGGCACCCATATAGAAGTAGCTGCAAATGTGGGAGGTCTGGATGAAGCACAAAAAGCGGTAGAGCTGGGGGCAGAAGGCATTGGATTGCTGCGTACCGAGTTCCTTTACCTCAATCGCACAACAGAACCGGACGAAGACGAACAGACACAAATCTATAGCGATATCATCAGTGCTATGGGCACGGAGCGTCCGGTCATCATCCGTACACTGGATGTTGGTGGCGACAAACCCCTGCCCTATCTGCCACTGCCGGAAGAAGAGAATCCCTTCCTGGGAGAACGGGGTATTCGTGTCGGCATCAATCGCCCCACGATGCTCCGCCGACAGATTCGTGCACTCCTTCGCAGCGCGAAAGCCGGCAACCTTCGCATCATGTTGCCCATGATTGCCAGCCTGGAAGAATTCCGCGCGGTCAAAAAGCTGGTGGAGGAAGAACGCCAATCACTGGATAGCACCGTTGAGCTTGGCATCATGATAGAAGTTCCCTCTGCAGCCCTGATGGCCCGGGAACTGGCGCGAGAAGCGGACTTTTTTTCCATCGGCACCAACGACCTGACCCAGTACACCCTCGCCATGGACCGCGGCCACCCCAAACTGGCCAGCCGGATCGACAGCTTGCACCCTGCCGTACTCCGCCTGATCGCCATGACCGTGGAGGGCGCCAGAACCGAGAATCGTTGGACCGGTGTCTGTGGCGGCATCGCCAGCGACATCACTGCCATCCCGCTGCTGATTGGACTCGGGGTGAACGAATTGTCCGTCAGCGTTCCCTCTCTACCACTGGTGAAAGCCCGTATCCGTGAACTCAGTCTTGCCGATTGCCGCACACTGGCACAACAAGCCCTCGCCATGGAAGACGCCACACAGGTGCGCGCACTGCTGGCGCAATGGAAAGATAAGGAGTAACCCATGACAACAATTGCACATCGCGCCTTTGCCAACCTCCAGAAAATCGGCAAATCCTTGATGTTGCCGGTGGCGGTACTGCCCGCCGCCGGTATCCTGCTGGGTGTAGGTTCTGCAGGATTCGCGCTATTCCCGGATATTGTTAATACGATCATGGCCCAGGCCGGTGGAGCCGTATTCGGGAACTTGCCGCTGATTTTCGCCATTGGCGTCGCACTGGGCTTTACCGAGAATGATGGCGTTGCCGCGCTGGCTGCCATGGTCGGTTACGCAGTAATGATTGCTACCATGGGTGTTTTCGCCACAGCACTGGATCTCGAAACAACACGCATTATGGGTATCGACTCCATTGATACCGGCGTCATGGGCGGGATTATTATCGGTGCTGTCGCGAGCTGGCTATTCAACCGCTATTACCGGATTGAGCTGCCAGCTTACCTGGGCTTTTTTGCCGGCAAACGGTTCGTGCCAATCGTCACCGCCTTTGCGGCGATTGGCGTTGCCGCCATTCTGGCACTGGTCTGGCCGCCCATTGGTGCAGCAATCCAGTCTTTCTCCACCTGGGCTGCCAGCGAAAACCCGGCTGCCGCCTTTACCATTTACGGCATTGTGGAACGGGCGCTGATCCCCTTCGGGCTGCACCATATCTGGAACGTGCCCTTCTTCTTTGAAGTCGGCCAGTACGTCGACCCTCAAACTGGCAAGGAATTCACTGGCGAGATTGCCCGCTATGTCGCCGGCGACCCGACGGCTGGCAACATGGCCGGCGGTTACCTCTTCAAGATGTTCGGTCTGCCGGCTGCGGCCATTGCCATTTGGCACACCGCAAAACCGGAAAACCGTGCGCGGATTGCCAGCATCATGATCTCTGCGGCGTTAACCTCATTTCTGACCGGCATCACCGAACCCATTGAATTTTCATTCCTGTTTGTTGCGCCTGTCCTATATGGCATTCATGCCCTATTGGCGGGCCTGGCCTATTTCACCTGTATCGCCTTGGGCATAAAGCACGGCATGACCTTTTCCCACGGGTTCATTGATTTCTCCCTGCTTTACGGCAACTCCACCAATGGCTGGGGCATCCTGGTTCTGGGCCTGGCGTTTGCTGCTCTGTATTACATCATATTCCGTGTCACCATCCAGTGGCTCAACCTGAAAACCCCAGGACGTGAAGATGAATCCGAAGTCACCATCAATAGTGACACCAGCTCAATGGCCGGTGAATTAGTCGCAGCCTTCGGCGGTGCAGCCAACATCACCAGCCTTGATGCCTGCATTACACGACTGCGTATTGCTGTCAGACATCCTGATCAGGTCAATGACGCTCGCCTGAAGCAACTTGGTGCAACCGGTGTTGTTCGTGTCGGTAACGGCGTTCAAGCCATATTCGGAACCCGCTCAGATAATCTCAAGACCGATATGGAGCACTATCTGAAGCAACACCCAAAATCCCAGCCAAGTGTTGCAGATACAGAAACAGCGCCTAAAGAAGCCGTCGCCACAACTACAGCGACACATGCCAGCATCAAAAACAGTGATGCTCTGGCTGCGATTCAGGCTTTGGGCGGGGCAGAAAACATCCACTCAGCCAAAAGCTGCGCACTCACCCGGATACGGGTTGAGCTTGAACAAGGCATCGATCCTGATAAGCAAGCATTGAAACAGGCGGGCATTACCGAAGCCATGCGTTGCAGCGATACTGTCATCCACCTTCTGGTGGGCGAACAACACACCTCAGCCTGGGAACAGGCATTCAATGAACACCTTAAGGTAGCCATTGCCTGATAACGGGTAGGCGTCTTCCATGGAAGGCGCCCATACTGATTGCCATCCAACACAAAACTGGAGAAGTCGAATGTTTCAACTGATCGCAGCCGACCTGGATGGCACCCTCCTGACACCAGACCACCGACTGGGATCATACACAGCCTCGACGCTTCAGCGACTCAATCAAAAAGGCTACCAACTGATTCTGGCCAGCGGACGTCATGCCAGCGAAGTATCAGATTTTAGAAACGATCTTCAGATACCCGCTTTTATGATCACAGCCAATGGCGCACGCACTTACACACCCACCAACAATCTGCTGTTTCAAAAGAATCTGCCTGGAGACATTGTCCAGGCCATGATCTCAACCCTGATTGATAAGCCCGGCATCACTGTGCATCTTTATAAAGATTCAGGCTGGTACTTTAACCAGTACGATGAACGATTACTTTCTTACCATCAAGACACCGCTCTACCACGATACTTTTGCAACAGCGATGCCTTACCAACGAGATGCGTCGCCAAGCTTTTTTTCACTTGCCAGGATATTAATCGCCTTGCCACCTATGGCGAGGAGCTACGAAGTCGTTTTTCTGGAAAGGTAGACATTACCTGCTCTCTTCCCTGGAGCATGGAAATTACCGCAGCAGGCGTCAGCAAAGGCAACGCCATGCAACGCATAGCCCAGCACCTCAACCTTTCACCCAAACAATGCATCGCCTTTGGTGATGGTTTGAATGATGCCGATATGCTGACAACGGCCGGCAAAGGACTCATCATGGCAAACGCCGACGAACGCCTGAAACAGCGACTGCCAGAAATGGAAATTATTGGCTCCGATACCAAAGAAGCCGTGGCAACGTACCTGGAAAACACCTTTTTACTCAACGAACCCGGTATCAGCGCCGTAATGCGGTAAGATACCTATACACCTTGCAAAACCATCAGCCCAGAAATGAAAACACCCTCAATCGAACAACAGCCTGGCCTCCCCTCCCATCTGCGCCACTATGCTGTCTCAGCCTCCCTCGAAACACACTGCAAAAACCTCGCAGAAACCTCAATTGCGGCATTGATGGAACAGCCGGAACGCTGCCGGCAATTCACCATCGAAGCCGCCGGACTCTGCCTGGATTACTCCCGCCACAGAGTCACAACAGAATCCTTATCAGATCTCATTGAACTGGCCAGAGAAGCCCGACTCGAAGAGTGCCGGGAGGCCATGTTTAGTGGCAGCACTATCAACACCTCGGAACAGCGCGCCGTCCTCCATACCGCACTGCGCAATCGAAGTCAGCGGCCGGTGCTGGTTAACGGCTCAGATGTCATGCCTGCTATACGTGACACTCTGGAAAGAATGCGAGCAATATGCCAACGCGTTCACAGTGGAGAATGGACCGGCTACACCGGAAAACCGATTCAGCACATCGTCAATATTGGCATTGGTGGATCCTTTCTGGGCATCAAGACGGCGCTGGATGGATTGCGCCCCTTCCACCGTGAAGGGTTAACTGCACACTATGTCGTGAATGTTGACCCGGCGGATCTTGCCGCAACCTTGAAGGTAATTGATCCCGAAACCACGCTGTTTATTATTGCCTCGAAGTCTTTCAACACGCTGGAAACACGCGTTAATGCAGAGGCTGGCAAGGCCTGGATGCTGGAACAAGGCATGCCAGAACAGGACAGCCACCGTCACTTCATCGCAGTGTCAAACAACACCGACAAGGCCACACAGTTTGGTATTGCGCCGGATAACACCCTGCCACTCTGGGACTGGGTCGGCGGACGTTATTCTCTCTGGTCCGCCATCGGTCTAATGATCCCCCTGATGACCAGTTTTACTGTCTTCGAGCGACTGCTCCACGGCGCATACAGCATGGATGAACACTTCCGGATTGCGCCATTGGAGCAGAATATGCCGGTGATCATGGCCCTTTTGGGAATCTGGTACAGCAATTACTTTGGCGCGCAAAGCCATGCAGTACTGACCTACGCCAGTGACCTGGAAGCATTCCCCGCCCACCTTCAGCAAATGGATATGGAGAGTAATGGCAAACGCGTCACCGCTGACGGCCAGCCCGTCGGCTGGCAGACCGGCCCCGTGATCTGGGGAGGTGTCGGCACCAATGGCCAGCATGCATACCATCAACTGCTACACCAGGGTACACGACTGATTCCTGTCGATATCATTGTCCCGATGATCAGCCAGACACCAGTCGGAGACCAACAGGATTGGCTGTTTGCCCATGCACTGGCCCAATCCCAGGCACTGGCACTTGGATGTTCGGAAGAAAAGATCAGGGACGAACTAGCCAAAGAAGGCGCTAGCCAGGAAATGATCGACGCCCTGGCGCCACAGAAAACCATTCCAGGCAACAAACCTGTGTCCCTGCTGGTCATGGAAAGCCTGACACCAGAAGCTTTAGGCGCACTGATCGCCCTGTATGAGCATAAAGTATTCGTTCAGGGTGTGATTTGGGGCATCAACAGCTTCGATCAATTCGGGGTCGAATTGGGCAAAGTACTGGGTGACCAGATCTTTGAACAGCTCACTGGCCATTCAGCGAGTCATTCAGACGATCCCGCATTGAGCCAATGGGTACAGCGTTACCACCGAGTGCATAGCCGCTGCAACGACAACCGATAACCCCCCCCATCACTACCGGCGGCGGACTTTCTTCTCCGCCGGCCACATCGCGAGCACAAAAAACAGTATCAAAAGATAGATATATGGGAATAAAAAAAGCCGTCATCAATGATGACGGCTTTTTAATCTGGAGCGGGAAACGAGACTCGAACTCGCGACCCCAACCTTGGCAAGGTTGTGCTCTACCAACTGAGCTATTCCCGCAATAAAAGTTGTTTTACGACGTTTTCAACGTCGGAGCGGGAAACGAGACTCACTCTTTAGCTCTGGGCGCCCCCAACCTTGGCAAGGTTATGCTCTACCAACTGAACTATTCCCGCTTTAACTCTGATGCATTATTTAACGACCGGCATCCGGTCTCGAGCAGATGACACCACTCGCTATAAAAGTGGCGTCCCCTAGGGGACTCGAACCCCTGTTACTGCCGTGAAAGGGCAGTGTCCTAGGCCACTAGACGAAGGGGACGCAAATTCTTACAGGAAGAACTTGGTGGAGCCAGGCGGGATCGAACCGCCGACCTCTACAATGCCATTGTAGCGCTCTCCCAGCTGAGCTATGGCCCCGTCGTACGCTGGAGCGGGAAACGAGACTCGAACTCGCGACCCCAACCTTGGCAAGGTTGTGCTCTACCAACTGAGCTATTCCCGCAATGAAATTTGTTTTACGACGTTTTCAACGTCGAAGCGGAAAACGAGACTCACTCTTTAGCTCTGGGCGACCCCAACCTTGGCAAGGTTGCGCTCTACCAACTGCGCTATTCCCGCTTTATACCTGATGCTTTTTAACGACCGACATCCGGTCTCGAGCAGATGACACCACTCAATAGAAAAGTGGCGTCCCCTAGGGGACTCGAACCCCTGTTACTGCCGTGAAAGGGCAGTGTCCTAGGCCACTAGACGAAGGGGACGCAAATTCTTACAAGAAGAACTTGGTGGAGCCAGGCGGGATCGAACCGCCGACCTCTACAATGCCATTGTAGCGCTCTCCCAGCTGAGCTATGGCCCCGTCGTACACTGGAGCGGGAAACGAGACTCGAACTCGCGACCCCAACCTTGGCAAGGTTGTGCTCTACCAACTGAGCTATTCCCGCTTTAACTCTGATGCGTTATTTAACGACCGGCATCCGGTCTCGAGCAGATGACACCACTCAATAGAAAAGTGGCGTCCCCTAGGGGACTCGAACCCCTGTTACTGCCGTGAAAGGGCAGTGTCCTAGGCCACTAGACGAAGGGGACGCAAATTCTTACAAGAAGAACTTGGTGGAGCCAGGCGGGATCGAACCGCCGACCTCTACAATGCCATTGTAGCGCTCTCCCAGCTGAGCTATGGCCCCAATATCCGTTGAACTGCTTCTGCAAAACGCTTGCGGTAACAGCTGCGAACGGGAGCGAATTCTATGGACAGCCCCCGATACTGTCAAGGACAACCGTTCCCAATCGCCTGCGGAATATACGAACATCGCCGCATAAAGCCTACACAGGCAACCACTCAGACATCCAAGACAATAATCCTTGCTGATTAAACAAGAGCAATAAGAGGAAAAAGTTTTGATGGCATATAAAAATGCCAGGCAAAAAAAAGCCGGTCCTCAGACCGGCTCAAAAAATAGTGGCGTCCCCTAGGGGGTTCGAACCCCTGTTACCGCCGTGAAAGGGCGGTGTCCTAGGCCACTAGACGAAGGGGACACACAACACTGGAGCGGGAAACGAGACTCGAACTCGCGACCCCAACCTTGGCAAGGTTGTGCTCTACCAACTGAGCTATTCCCGCGTTAAATCTGATGCGTTATTTAACGACCGGCATCCGGTCTCGAGCAGATGACACCACTCTAATAAAGTGGCGTCCCCTAGGGGACTCGAACCCCTGTTACCGCCGTGAAAGGGCGGTGTCCTAGGCCACTAGACGAAGGGGACACACAACACTGGAGCGGGAAACGAGACTCGAACTCGCGACCCCAACCTTGGCAAGGTTGTGCTCTACCAACTGAGCTATTCCCGCATTAAATCTGATGCGTTATTTAACGACCGGCATTCGGTCTCGAGCAGATGACACCACTCAATGTAAAAGTGGCGTCCCCTAGGGGACTCGAACCCCTGTTACCGCCGTGAAAGGGCGGTGTCCTAGGCCACTAGACGAAGGGGACACAAACACTGGAGCGGGAAACGAGACTCGAACTCGCGACCCCAACCTTGGCAAGGTTGTGCTCTACCAACTGAGCTATTCCCGCTTTACACCTGATGCTTTATTTAACGACCGGCATCCGGTCTCGAGCAGATGACACCACTCAAATAGAAAGTGGCGTCCCCTAGGGGACTCGAACCCCTGTTACCGCCGTGAAAGGGCGGTGTCCTAGGCCACTAGACGAAGGGGACACACAACACTGGAGCGGGAAACGAGACTCGAACTCGCGACCCCAACCTTGGCAAGGTTGTGCTCTACCAACTGAGCTATTCCCGCATTAAATCTGATGCGTTATTTAACGACCGGCATTCGGTCTCGAGCAGATGACACCACTCAATGTAAAAGTGGCGTCCCCTAGGGGACTCGAACCCCTGTTACTGCCGTGAAAGGGCAGTGTCCTAGGCCACTAGACGAAGGGGACGCAAATTCTTACAAGAAGAACTTGGTGGAGCCAGGCGGGATCGAACCGCCGACCTCTACAATGCCATTGTAGCGCTCTCCCAGCTGAGCTATGGCCCCGTTCCGTGCTCTCCAACTCTGAAGTCAGTGCCGGAATGCGGGGCGAATTCTATGGGCGTGCTTATAACCTGTCAAGCATATCGATTCAGTCTTTTAAGAACGAAACGAACGTACTGACACTAAGGCCATAAGACTACATAGAAGAAATGGGTAAAAACACGAAGTGCAGTGAAAGAATAGCCAGCAGTCACAACCGCAACTGCTGGCATGAGGATCAAGCGTCAGCCAGCTGCTTGTACTCTTTTTCCAGACGCTTGGCTTCTTTCTTGGAAACGCTACCCAATACCTCGATGGCATGACGAATACGCGCGCGACTCATATCTGGACCCAGTATTTCCATGGAATCCACCACAGACCAGGAGTTCGGCGTACCTGCAATTGCCACGAAAATAGGTTGCATCAACTCCCCTACTTTCAGATCAATGGCTTTGGCCAGCGTCTTGATTTCGGTAAAGATGGCATCTTTATCCCACTGGCGCAGTGCCTCCAGTCGCCACAATGCAAACTGTAGCGCCTTTTTCACACCTGCTTCATCCAGCTTCTTATGCGCAAGGGCTTCAGGTGTCAGGTTGAGCATGCCGGTGAACATAAAGCCGGAGAGCGCCATGAAATCGGTAAACCGTTCTGCACGCTCCTTGGCAAACGGCAGGAACTGTCGCATATAATCATCGTTGATCAACCAGCCGTGCAAACGATCCGCAAATTCATCCACCGTCAGGTTTTCACGAATCCAGCTGCCGTTTAACCAGGCCAGTTTTTCCTGATCGAAGATTGGACCACCCAGCGAAACCCTTTGAATATCAAAGTGTTCCACCATTTCGTTCAGGGTGAACTTCTCCCGCTCATCCGGCATGGACCAGCCCATCCGACCGAGATAGTTCAGCACCGCTTCCGGCAGATAACCCATACGACGGTAGTAGTTAATACTGGTCGGATTCTTACGCTTGGACAGCTTGCTCTTGTCCGGATTACGCAGCAGCGGCATATGGCAAAGCGTCGGCATTTCCCAGTCAAAATACTGATAGAGCAATTTGTGCTTGGGCGCAGAGTTAATCCATTCTTCACCACGAATGACGTGGGTAATACCCATCAGGTGGTCATCCACCACGTTCGCCAGGTGATAGGTCGGCATACCATCAGCTTTGACCAGGACCTGCATGTCAATCTGGGACCAGTCAATTTCAATGGTGCCACGCAACATGTCGTCAACCACGCAGGTACCGCTTTCCGGCACCTTCATCCGTACGACATGGGGTTCACCCGCCGCCAGCTTAGCCTGCACGTCTGATTCAGAGAGATGCAGACAGTGGCCGTCATAGCCCGGTGTCTGTTTGTTGGCCATCTGCTCGGCACGCAGCTCGTCCAAACGTTCCGCAGAGCAGAAGCAGCGGAAGGCATGCCCTTTCTCCAACAGGATATCAGCATGCTTCGCGTAAATTTCGCCACGCTCGCTCTGCCGGTATGGGCCATGGGGACCGCCGACATCCGGCCCTTCACTCCACTCCAGTCCCAGCCAACGCAGGGAATCCAGAATCATCTGCTCAGATTCCGGCGTACTGCGCTGCTGGTCAGTATCTTCAATACGCAGGATAAACTCACCACCCTGACTGCGTGCGAAAGCCAGGTTAAACAGGGCGATATAAGCGGTGCCGACATGCGGATCACCGGTCGGCGACGGGGCCACTCGGGTACGGACAGTCATTGTTTTCCGTTAACAATTCGGGGGTTCATACAGCATGACAGGTCAGCCGTGCGTACTTTCGGACAGCAAACGGCTGAAGCATCACGTCGAAACAGGGAATTATACGTCACCACTCCCCTTTTGCAGTACCCAAAAAAAGCCCTGATCAGGTTCAGGGCTTCAAAGGATGGTTTTCAGAATGACTTAACGACGTATTAGATAGTGCATTCCGTAGCGAAGTGCCACATAAAAGACAATCGCTGAGGCAATATACATCTCAAAGACAGCCACCCCATAAAACAGGTGGTAAATATGCGCTGGGACCTCGCTCTGGATCAGCGCCGCAAATTTAAACATCGCTGTTGCGCCGATCACCATGGGAAACGTAAAGGCCGCATAGCCAGGAGAAAACGGCAGACGAAGCAGTTTGAAAAAGGCGACGTAGACCAACATGGTCATGAACAATGCCAGCGGAACCAGTGCACCGACAAGAATCAGGTTAGGTGCTTCAAAAGCGGCCAGGTAACCGGCGAGTGTCAGTGATGCCGGGGCGCCCATGATTGCAATCGTGGGCAAGGCCGCCTGGGGAATACAGTCCTTGAAAATCAGACGATACATCATCAGGGGCAGCTTGATCAGGTAAGCCACCAGCCCAAAATAGAAAATGGCATGCACCAGCGCGTCATAACCCATCCCCTTACAGGTAACCGCAGCAACGATAATACCGACCGGCGGCACAAACCAGCTGGGCACCATATGCTCCATCCGGAACTCCCGTATCCGGTAAGCGGCAAACAAGATCAACAGAGTGATATGGGCAGCAATCGCGGTCAACCACAAACCACGGGCAAATGTGGGCGCATAAGGCAACAAGGCGGCGGCAACCACCATGGTTCCCATCGCGATCGTCGGCATGATACTGCCGGCCACCGGATGAGAAATATCTTCTTTCAGCAGCTTTGAATTGACAACAAACTTTGACACAACCAGCAGAATGAAAAGCCCGCCGATCAGGGCTGCGAGCAACTTAGACTGTTCTGCAAAACGTGGCGCATACAACGCCCAGGTTCCACCCAGGCTGGCGGTCGCCAGACCAAGTCCCCCTAATGGGGTCGGGACATTCTTCAAGCGCTCCCGAAGAGGAACCTGCGCTGTCGACATCATATAACCGGGGGCATTTATATCAGCCATCACGAATTTACCTCGAAAGCGTTAACCCGGTGATCCTAATACGCCACTTTGAATAAGAATATTCGATGTTTTAAATAGTCTGTATAAGTTATTCTTATTTATCATCTGAAAGATTCATTTGCCTATAAAGCCTCCTATGCACATTACCCTGAGACAGCTTGAAGTCTTTACCGCCATAGCCAGACATCAGCAGGTACGGATCGCGGCGGAGTCTTTGCATATGTCACAGCCGGCAGCCAGCATGGCGCTGGCAGAGCTGGAAAAACAGTTGAATAGCCGCCTGTTCGACCGTTACAGCAACCGGCTGACACTCAACGATCAGGGGCAACGCATGCTGGCCCTTGCCTGCGAACTGCTGGGTCGAGCCAATGATCTTGAAAAGCTATTCCAGCATGACAGCAATACGCTTTCTGGCAGCTTATCCATTGGCAGCAGCCTGACGATTGGCAGTTACCTGTTACCCGATATTATTGCCACTATGCAGCAGGAATTTCCCGGCATTGATGGCCGCTACAGCATTCAGAACTCAGAAAAAATCATCGACAAACTCCTGCGCCATGAACTGGATGCCGCCTTGATAGAAGGCATCTGTCACCATCCAACAATTGCCGTTGAAGCCTGGCGAGAAGATCGCCTGGTCATCGTGGCGCCCAAGGAACATCCCCTGGCGAAAGAGCCGAAGGTCAGCGCACAGCAACTGGCTACTTACCCCTGGATTGCACGTGAAGCCGGTTCTGGCACCCGTGCACTGTTTGATTACGCGATCGTTTCCAAACTGCCAAACATTAAAATCCTCCTGGAACTTGAGCAAACGGAAGCAATCAAGCAGGCCGTAATTGCCGGACTGGGGCTTGCCTGCTTATCGGAACTCGCCGTCAATGACGCAATCCAAGAAGGCAAGCTCAGTCTGGTAGAAACACCCTTTCTGGATCTGAAAAGACACTTTTATCTACTGACCCATCAAAACCAGCACCGCAAACCGACACTGGAAGCCTTCCTGGCCCTTTGCCATTCCTACCGCTGAAATCCCCCATATAGCGGCCAACCGTTCTACAGTTAACAGTAGAACGGAGGCAATGTATGGCTAAAGTAAGCATTAATGGAACGGAACTCCATTATGATGTGATCGGCGAAGGCAAGCCCCTGCTGATGATCCATGGGCTCGCCTCCAGCATGCAGGACTGGCAACTGCAAATCCCCACACTGAAAAAACAACACCAACTGGTTCTGGTGGATTTAAGGGGACACGGAAAAACCGGTGCTGCTGGTGATTACAGTATTCCGGTCATGGCGGATGATCTGCACCATCTTCTAGAAAACCTGGAAATTGAAGCCTGCAATGTCATGGGGATTTCCATGGGGGGCATGGTGGCCATGGCCTTTGCTGCCAAATATCCGGCAAAGGTCGACCAACTGATCCTGGTTAATACAGCGACGTCTCTGCATCACACGACACTACCCTACCGAACACTGCTTAAATTTCGGCACCTAATGCCTCTGATCCCCATGCCAACCCTGGCAAAAATAATGGTGCATTCATTATTACCTGGCGATCATCTTCATCCTGTCCGAGAAGTGCTGCGGCAACGCTGGCAGGAGAACGATCCAAAGCTACTCTCAGCCTGCCTCGACAGCTTGATAGCCACAGACCTGTCACTTTGGTTACCGGATATATCTGCTGAGACACTATTTATTCGTGGTGATCGGGACTTTTTTTCACTGTCTTCCGCCATGGCGTGCTGCAACATGATCCCGGAAGCCAGACTCCATACCATCAAAGATTCAGGACACGGCACACCTGCCGACCAGATGGTGGCCTTCAATGATGCCGTTGAGCAGTTTCTGTCACGATGAGCTCTGAAGACAGTCAGCCTGAGTGGCTGATATAGTCTCGCCATGCATGATATTTTAACACTCCCGCAAACACACGACGCTGTCTCTGAAACGCGAACGAGCCAAAACCGGCTCGGCGTTTCATCAGACAAAGAGGCTCTCAGCCTGTTCCTGCGCCGTGCTGCACGGCGCTCCGATGAGACGCTGCGCCGTTATAGCCGTGAACTGATACGGTTCACAGCCTTTATTCGCAAGGAACTGATCAAAGGCTATGCCGACATTACGGTGGCCGATGTAGAAACTTACGTTCACTTCATGCAGGCGCCTTGGTCACACTGGCGTCACCCGGGCATTGATCAAAACAATCCGCAAAAAGTGTATTTCCCTAATCCTGTCAAACCTGGCAAAAGTACTGACCAGATCATTACTGTACTCAGTAGTTTTTTCAGTTACCTGCATACAACAGGCTATCTTCAGGGAAACCCGGTCAGCGGCTTTGATAAAACCGGTGAAAAGTTTGCGCGGGGCCATAGCGAACCACGTTATTTCTTCGAAGATGAATGGCAGGCTCTGCTAAACGCACTTGCCAGCTATCCGGAGAAAACCAAACGACAGCAACAGGAAAAAGCCCGCCTGCACTATGTCATTGCCATTACCTATGGTGCGGCACTGCGTCAGTCAGAGCTTGCGAAGCACACCTGCAAGAATATTCGCACTGACAACCAGGGTGACCTGACCCTGGAAATACACGGTAAAGGTCGTCGACTGCGCACCCTGCCCGTCAACGACCATATGCTCCAGGCTATTATTCGGTATCGCCGTTTCCATGACGTGTCAGACTTCGCCAGGGATGACTTTCCACTCGCCCCCCTACTCTGTCCTGCTTCGCCGAATACGGGCAGCTCCCGCTCCATGACGCCCCGCCAGATAAGAAAGTGGTTCAGCCAGTTCATGGAATTCTGCGCACGCAGCGTTGAGCAGCACGACCAGGATCTTGCTAACCGGTTAAGAGGAAAAACCTTCCATTCACTGCGTCACACCGCGCTGTCGCATCTGGCAAAAGTCATGGACATTGAAGACTTGTCCATTTTTGCCGGACATGAGTCCATCACCACGACGCAACAATATTACACCCCGGAAAAACACCGACTGAAACAGCTGACACGTGACCATGGTCTTATGACAAGTCGCTAAAAATAAGGGTTAAACCGCTATGAGCCTCAATTTATTTCGTGTATTATCGCCCGCCTTGCATCTTTGGCTGTAGTTATTTCCAGGACTCGACATGAACAAAAAAGAGCTGATTGAAGCAGTTGCTGAACAGGCAGACCTGCCCAAGAGCAAGGCCGAAATGGCCATCAATGCATTTTTGCATTCTACCCAGGAAGCCCTGGTTCGCGGTGAGTCCGTTCAGCTGATCGGCTTCGGTACCTTCGGTGTTGGCACCCGTTCTGCACGTAAGGGCCGCAACCCGCAGACTGGCGCAGAGATCGACATCCCTGCCGCTAAAATCCCCCAGTTCAAGGCGGGAAGCAAGCTGAAGGACGCAGTCAACAACTAAGTTGTTGTCCGCAACAAAAAAAGCACCATTTCGGTGCTTTTTTTGTATCTGATCTTTTTCTTCTTGTTTCTAATGCATTACACGGATCACATCCAGTAATGCTTTCTTGTGACGCGGGTTCAAGCGCCCCAACAGGCGATTAATTTCATCATCCAGCTCATCATCACTGATCTCATCAGTATTACTGGTGATGTACTGGTTGCCCCGCCCTGTAGCGATCCATTCAAACGACACACCCAATGTTTCAGAAATTTTGCGTAAATTGTCCAGGCTGGGACGGCTCATATCTGTTTCCCACTGAGCCAGCGCGCTTCTGGACACCCCGATCAGATCAGCCAGCGCCTGCTGCGATAGCCGCTTCTCTCTTCGGGATTTTATCAATCGTATCATCAATGACATATTGCACTCCCTGACACCGTTAAAACAATGAACTAATGTCACACCCAGCACCAAACCGGATAGCAGGATGTACGCACAACAAAGCCAATGCCGAGATGTACACCACAAGTCCGTTAAATGGTGGTATTTCAGGGAAAACCCTTGAAAAACTCATGGAGCCGATGCAGTTCTGTCCTGCAAATCCTTATGCTTCATGTTGATCGCTGGCGAGCAGACTATGCTTGCTTATGGGATTAGAGGCTTATTGGACTAAAAAGTTCCGGCCAAGAGGGCAATGTCATCTCTACTACTTTTGTCGCAAGGAATGCAAACAGCTTTCTATCAGCCTAACACCGGACACTTATTATGCTGTCTTGATCGATAGGGAGGGGATATTGCTTGATATATCCAGACCACAATTCATGGCATTTTTCGATCGAGCCGAAAAAGGGATGATACAAGAAACGATTAGCAGTGTATTGTGGATCAACTGCAGGTAATCAACCTGTTTATGCAAATGCAGCCAGATTGACGGCTAAAGAAATAGCCAAACGAAATATAGAGCTGGTTTATGGTGGAGGGCATGTCGGCTTAATGGGAATTCTAGCCGACGCCGCTTTGGAAGCCAGTGGATCGGTCATTGGCGTGATTCCGGAGCCCCTTAAATCTCATGAACTGGCACATCAGGGATTAACTCAGCTGCATGTAGTAAAGGATATGCACGAGCGCAAGGCTCTGATGGCGGATCTGTCAGACGGTTTTATCACCGTGCCGGCACGATGGAAGAGATTTTTGAAACCTGGACTTGGGGAATTCTTGGTTATCATCGTAAGCCTTGCGCCTTTTTCAATGTAGCCGGCTATTTTAACTTACTCGAACAGTTCATTGATCATATGGAGCAACAGGCATTTCTTGAGCCCTCTTATCGCAAGATGCTGATTATTGATAACCAGATCCAATCACTGTTCAACAGCCTGTCAGCCTATCAACCGCCAGCAATCAAATGGTCTTGATCTGATTCTTATGTCTGCCTGTTGCATAACACGCTTCTCAGGAGTACAAAGAACGAATTAAGATAGATGATTGTATATTATGTCGAATTTAAAAATTGCAGCTCGACTTGCTGTAAGAGATACCCTCCTTTCACTGATCGATCATGCAGGGTTATTTCGGGATGCCGTTACCAATGATCGTGATCTGCCAGCATGGGTTATGGAACAAGAGCGTAAATTATCAGTTTCAGCACGGGAACAGGCCGCACAGACTGCAAGCTGTCTGACATATCAGGATGACCAACAGCGCCAGCAAACCCTTAAACTCACGGGGCTCATTGGCATCTCAGATAAAACGCTGGAACTAGGGCGGTCATTTAACCAAAGCAAAGCAGATTTCAAGGCAGCTATGTTGCACTACCGCCAACTGTTTGGCGAATCGATCAAAATGACTGACTTCAGCTCAAAAGAGTTACGCGATGGCTTACTGGGGCACCTTAAAATTCAACATCTGCACTTTGTGCAATGCTATCGTCAGGTAAAGCTGTTCGAGGATGCGCCTGCACGCATTGGCTTCAGCTGGGCATCAGGTACCCACGGCACAGTGAGGTTGACGGCTGAAAAAGCCATTCAGCATCTGAAAGATAAATTCACAACCAGCCAGGTAATAGTGAATGACATCAAACAACTGGAGCAGATGCCTAAAGAAGCCATCGTTGTGATCAAGCGTCCACTTGCGCCCCATCTGCGAGCCAACCTGAGTTGGTCTGACAGCATAGAAAGTCTTAGAAAAAGCGATAAATCGCTTCGTACTCAATACCCGGGGCAAATCAATACACCACTGCCGCTATTTATTCTGCTCAGCTCAGGGCAACCATTGCCTGAATTCAATGCGATCAAACCATGGGTGGCTGGCATGAAGCAAGAGAGGCTTCAACGCCGTGATACCTGCCTTGAGAAATTATCAGAACACCCAGGCTCATTTCTCTACATACCCTGAAAAAGAAGCAATCACTTAAATAAATGCAATAAAGTCGCGAACTTACAACTAAATCCTCTGTGATCATGCACTCAAGCTCAGTTGGCACTATCTGACCACTTGCTCTAATACTTTAAAGAATAAGGTAAAATTGATGAGCTTGACGCTTCTACCATGACGATCACATTTGCCGGCATAAACCTTTTACTGGCTAGCATAGTTGTACTTTACATTGGGATTTGTCTTACCCGAAAAAGCCGGTTTCTGCAGGAATACAATATTCCTGCACCAGTCACTGGCGGCCTACTCAGTAGCGTGCTGTTAACGCTTATAGCCAGTGAAACCTCATTTTCATTCCATTTCGACCTCGCACTGAGAGACATGTTGCTCTTGATGTTTTTCAGTACTGTCGGTCTTAACGCGCGCTTTAGTTTATTACTCAGCGGTGGCAAAACACTGGTGATCCTACTTTTTGTCATGCTGGCATTCCTCATCCTGCAAAATACGACAGGTGTACTTTTTGCCCTGTTACTGGATCAAGACCCCGTCAACGGCCTTCTGGCTGGTTCGATTGCTTTTGCGGGTGGTCATGGCACCGCCATCACCTGGGGTAGCTACTTTGAACAAAGTGGCCATCTGGGCGCGCAGGAGTTTGGCCTTATTGCAGCAACTCTTGGGCTCATATTGGGCGGCACACTTGGAGGTCCGTTGGCGCATAATCTTATCAAGCAACATTCGCTGTACGGCAACCATCACAGGACACCCTACGTTATCGAATCCCAATCCGAAAAAGAGTATGTACCGGTTGATATGGCAGGCGTCCTCCGAGTGCTCCTTGAAATCAGCATTACGATCTGTGTAGGTCTCTTTCTACATCAGTGGCTGGAAAGCCAGCAGATCATACTGCCGGAGTTCCTTCCGGTACTACTTATAGGCATTATCATTGCCAACCTAGGAACGGTCTATAAACGACAATCAGATACAGGGCTGCTGTCGCTCTGGGGAGACGTGTCGCTGGAGTTGTTTATTGCAATGAGTCTTTTGTCACTTCAGCTAGGGTTGCTAGCCAATACCGCATCATCACTGATTATCATCACCATTGCACAAACGGTGATCAGTATGCTTTTTGTCTATTTCATCGTTTTCCGGTTTGCAGGCAGGGATTATGATGCCGCCGTTATATCTTCAGGATTCATTGGCTCGGGATTGGGTGCGACACCTGTAGGGATGGCCAATGTGGAAACGATCACCAACAAATTCGGGCCTTCGCCAAAGGCACTACTGATCATTCCCCTCCTTGGTTCGTTTTTTACGGATGTTTTAAACGCTGTCGTGCTAAAAGGCTTCCTCTCCCTGCCGTTCTTTCATTAGTTTTCAAACACGCTCATCCAGCCGCAACTGTTCGAATATCTGTTCAACAATAATCCATTCCTGATCCCAGAATTCAGGCACTGCCTCAAAACTCATAACATAGAGCGTCCCTGTCAGCACATTGGCAATCAGTAGATTGAATTGCTGAGTTGGATTATTGGCATTGGTGTAATGGATGGCGGTTGCAGCAACACTTTTAAAAGCCCCCCCTTTTCGCTGCCAGGTTTCCAGCACACGGGATGACTTATACAAATCTTTCATAAAAAGGTCGAGGTGCCGTTCGGCAGAAATACCTGTCCGCGATTCAGTCTGTTGCAATACATTGACCCGCACCCGAGGCGCCAGTGGCTGTTTATGCCGTCTTTTGGTAATCACAAACCTGACAGTACTATTGTTCTCTATGCGCTCAAACGCCCAACCATCAGGTACAAGAAAAGAACACGTGATGAGTTCACAGGCTTCCCACTGATATCCTTTAGGCGGATTGGCTGCGTACGCTGACTGGAATTCAACAAGCGATGCAACGATGATAAAAACAAAAACGATCCCTTTACATCGCATTGGCTATCCATCCGGGATATGGCTCATTATTATTTGATTTAAAACTGTTTCAGCTACCAGTCTACTATGACGACTTCAGGCTACTCAACTACGGAAACATCAAGGCACTCGCTGGATGGCGTTCATAGAGAAAGAAAAAAACCCGCAATAGCCGCACTCATCAGGTTAGAGAGTGTTCCCGCAATGACTGCTTTCAGCCCCATTGATGCAATATCATGACGTCGACTTGGCGCCAGCACCCCCAGCCCGCCTAGTAATATGGCAATAGACGACAAGTTGGCAAAGCCACACAAGGCAAAGGTAATGATGGCCTGGCTGTGTGCCGACAACACATCCCGCATATTGATGAAGTCGATATAGGCGACAAACTCATTCACTATGACCTTCTGGCCAATCATGCTGCCGGCCATGATGGCTTCATCCCAGGGAATGCCGATAATAAAAGCAATAGGAGAAAAGAGATAACCGAGGATCTCCTGCAAGCTCAGATCCTCAAAACCAAACAAATCCCCAATACTGCCAATAATGCCGTTGAGCAAGGCAATCAGGGCAATAAAGGCTAATAACATCGCCCCGACATTCACAGCCAGCCGCATACCGGATGACGCGCCGGTTGCAGCGGCATCCAGTAGATTGGCATGCTCCTCTCGACTCAACTCCGTGACTGTATCATTGGCCTGCGATGTTTCCGGATAAATCACCTTGGCCATCAACAAACCGCCGGGAGCTGCCATAAAGCTCGCCGCAATCAGGTATTTCAGCTCTACCCCCAGACTGGCATAACCCGCGAGTACAGAACCCGCCACTGAAGCCAGGCCTCCAACCATGACTGCAAACAATTCCGAACGCGTCATGGTGGCAATGTAAGGTTTCACCAACAGCGGTGCCTCAGTTTGTCCCACAAAAATATTACCTGTCGCCGACAAAGACTCAGTTCGACTCGTCCCCAAAGCTCGCTGTAAGGCACCTCCAATCAACTGAATAATTCGTTGCATGATGCCAAGGTGGTACAAAACTGAAATCAATGCAGAGAAGAAGATGATCATGGGGAGTACATTGATCGCAAAGACAAATCCCACTTTAAAACGGGCCAGATCACCAAAAACGAAGGTAATACCATCATTGGCATAGTTCATCACCTGCTGAACAGCTGAAGAGATGCCTCCCAGGACATCTTTCCCAACGGGAATATAGAGAACAAATGCACCAAAACAGGCCTGGATCAGGAATGCACCTACCACCGTCCGCCAATTAATGGATTTCCTATCAGACGACAAAAGCCAAGCGATACTAACTAAAACCAAAATACCTGCAAGACTGATCAGCATGCTCATGGACAAACACCCAAGGTCGTTCTGTTAAGGGGGTACACAATTGCAGAGGGAATTCAGTACAGGATAGGGCAAAATTAGCAAAACAGGGGGAAAGTAGAAAAGTACAGCTTACTGCAGAGAGAAATCGCTAAAAGTTCAATTTATAGCGATGGGTTAGAGATAGTTGCAGGTTTAGGTATCGAACTATGAGTAGCTGACATAAACAACGTTTTTAGTTGTGTAATGTCTTTTGCTTCATAGGCTTCAAACATCTTATCAAGAAGAGCCGTAACCTCAGACCAACTCATCACCGTTTCATTTGCGTGAAAGATTTTGGGGTGACGTGTCGGAGAAGCCTGATCACCAATCAGTAACTCTTCATACAGTTTTTCACCCGGCCGCAGCCCTGTATAAACTATTTCAATATCACCGTCAGGATGCTCTGAGTCTTTGAGTGTCAAACCGGAAAGCCTAACCATCTGCTTGGCAAGTGTCGTGATATTGACCGGCGCCCCCATGTCTAATACGAACACTTCACCGGTATTATCCATGCCTCCGGTCTGTATTACTAATTCAACAGCTTCACGAGTCGTCATAAAAAAGCGCTGCATATCTGGGTGTGTAACTGTCAGGGGCCCCCCTGCACGAATTTGAGCACGAAACAGAGGTACCACTGAACCGCTGGAGCCAAGTACATTGCCAAATCTTACCATTGTGAACGATGTTCGGTTGACGACTGTCTTATCAAAGGCAGTATCACGGGCACCAATGCGAGAAAGTATATTCACAGGGTATAAAGTGATGAGATTCAGGCTACTCAATGCCTGCAATATCATTTCAGCTATCCGTTTCGAGGCTCCCATGATGTTTGCAGGTCGGACAGCTTTATCGGATGAAACCAAAATGAACCGTTGAACACATGCAATGATAGAGGCTTGAGCACAACACAGAGTGCCCAAGACATTGTTACGAAAGGCTTCATAGACATTATTTTCAATCATTGGTACATGCTTGTAAGCTGCAGCATGGTATACTGTCTCAACCTGATGTGTTCTCATGACATCAACCAATTGCATTGAATCTGTTATGGTTCCTAAAACCGAAACAACAAAGGAATGACTTTCTAGCTTTACGTTTAGTGCATTAATCACCTCCCCTATTTCGTAGAGTCCATATTCCGAGTGATCAAACATAACCAGCCGTCTGGGCTTGAGGGCCAACACCTGCCGGCATAATTCGGAACCGATTGATCCTGCAGCGCCGGTAACCATTACTACCTTATCTTTCACAGCCTCTTCCAGCAGTGAATCTACAGCAGGTACTTCATCCCGCCCCAAAACATCTTCAACACGAATATCACGCACATCATTGATCGTGAACTGATCACCTGCCAAGACTTTCAGTGATGGAATTGACTGGATTCTTAAACCAGGCTTCTCAATACAGGAAACTATATCTGCCAATTTGTGACGTGGCAGTGAAGGCAAAGCTAAAAACACATCACAGCACTCATAGCGCTCAAGAACCTCGTAAAGACTGTTTGATTTATAAATTCGACACCCGGAAACTGATCGACCGCTCAACGCATCGTCATCATCGAGAAACGCAACGGGCTCATATTTATCACCTGATCGCAAAGTTTCCATCAGCTGCACACCGGTATCACCTGCACCATAAATAACTGCCGGTACATTCCTTGATGATGTGGAGCGTCGATTGCTTTGTTTTAACTGTCCAAGAGTATTTAACCCCAACAGCCATGAACGACATACATAACGATACGTTGCCATAACAACCAAGGTAAGCAACCCGAATAAAACGGGTACCGTGCGCGGTAAAACAACTGATATTTGTAGAAGGAAGTAACAGGAAAGCATCACAACAATCATATATCCCGTTCCCTTAAACAAGGTTACAAGATATGAAATATCCATATGGCGCAAAAGTAGTTTGTATAACCCAACATAGCTAAACGCCACTAAGGCTGACAATACTGCCAACAAATATAAAGGTTGTGCGTCACTCAACGGACTTGCTTGCCAAAAATTACCCAACCGAATATAAAGCGCCAACCAGAGACATATACAAACCACAATAACATCAAAACATGCAAATATTGCATGCTTAATATCACGAGACAAATGTACGACCACTAATTCTTTAGCAAAAGTTATATCAGACATTATCTTTCCCAGCAAAGGAACATCAAACCAAACAAAATTTCATACAGTAAGAAACATGCATATGAAGAATTACACTTTATCCTTATGAGAATACATACCTTTCTTTTTTAGATACACACAAAGCAAGTGGAAAAAAGAAGAACAACCATTCTAAACTTGGCATAGAAATCAAATTGAACGTATCTGTCAGCATTCCTAAAAAACCAAATACCAGTATACAACCTGCCATAAACATATGCGGTTCGTCCCTATGTACATAGGTTGTCACCAACCCCCATACAACAATGGCAATATACATAATTGCAGCAGGTATTCCCCAGTAGAACGACAGGCCAAGGATCATGCTATGAGGATGTTGGACGATTCGCCCTCTATAGATTGGTCCTGCATACTCGGCAAAACTACCATGGCCAAAGAGTGGATACTGGGAAATATATTCTATAGTCCTTTCCCATATAGTAAAGCGACCAGTAAATCCATCAGCAAAAGCACTACTGATTAGCGCTAGAATTTTTTGATTAAAGATAAGAACCAACACCACACCAATAACAAACAAAATACATAAAAACTTTGCCTTTTGAGGACTATTATGAAGCAGAATCCCCATTCCGACCATACCAACCAATGCCAAAAATGGTCCTCGTGATCCCGAAAGCAGGATAAACAAAACGATTACAGCAATGGCTAATATAATAATATAAGCCTGCCATTTATTTTTATATGCCCGATAAATTATCATTGCAAATAAAATTCCAGCGAACACACCGTAATAAAGCGCAGCTAGAATCGGATTCACAAGATAAGCGAACTCCTCAATATCTAACACCCCAACCCTGTAACCTTCAATACCAAAAGCCCTGACCCCAATAGGTTTTTCCAATATTCCATATTGATAAACCAAAGTTAACAAAGCAAAAAAAGCAGCTACTAAAGCAGACCAGAGAAACAAATCATTACCTTTATCACTATAAAGCACCACTGTTCGAACGGCATATAAATAAAGGCATATTGTAAGCAAACGAAGAAGCACAAATTCTATTGTGACATCAGCAGTCAAGACGACACTGTAATTTACCACGATCCATAAAAAAAGAAACGAGATGAGTTTTTCACCTATCGTCATACCCCATAAACATGAAATAAACCCAAACCGATAAATGTGAATACAAAGAGAAATAAAAGCAGGCACGAAACAATAAATATAGGCCATCGTTACATAAACATTTTTAGATCCCAACCATAAAAAACCCGTCATCTGAACAAACAAACCTAACGGCAATACGTTTCTTTTCAAAAATAAATCAAACTCCTCAAATCGTGAGGATTGACTTCCACTTATTGTTTCAACCTTTGAATCACACATAATAAAAAATCTTATAAACTTTCAATAAAACAACTTATAAAAACGCTAAAATCTTCTTTACAAATCACCACATAGCTATCGCTTGATTCATCACTGTGTGTATTGACGAATGAATCTTTTCAAGCTCATAAGTAGTTATTGATGGATGAACAGGAAAAGCCAAACTTGTTTCACCGAGCCTTTTCGCATGATCAAAACACCCAGATAACTTGTAGTTATGGTTATCAAATACTGCTTCACGATATAATTCTGGACACACTCCAGTAAAACAGGGTATCCCTAGTGCATTGATTGCTGTCAGTATTCGATCACGACTCCAGTCTATTCTAAGCTGCTCAGGTTTAACAAACAGGTAAAACCGATACCCTGCATGGTCGATACATGCGGGAATATCAGGTACACGTAATGCGGCATATCGAGAACAGACAGAAGAGATTGATTTCATATTGGCCTGTCGTTTTCTTACCCAATCGGCAACACGACCCAGTTGAATGCGGCCAATGGCAGCTTGTATCTCTGTCATGCGCGCATTGGTACCCAATGAATGATGGAACCAGCGATACCCCGTACCTTTAGAAGCACCAGATTCCAACGCTTCGCACGTTTTTCCATGCTCTTTCAAAGACCACACTGCTTGCGCGAGTTGGGTATTATTCGTTGTAATCATGCCACCCTCGCCCCCCGTGGTCATAATTTTATCCTGACAGAAAGACCAAGCAGCAATATCCCCAAAAGCTCCCACTCGCTGACCTTTATAGCGAGCTCCATGGGCTTGGGCACAGTCCTCAACGACAAAAATCCCACGAGACTGTGCAAGCGCAAGAATCGGATCCATATCACAGGGCCAACCGGCCATATGTACGCAAATAATCGCTCTCGTGCGTCTAGTTAAGGCCGGTTTAATAGTACTTGTCGTTATATTCTGACTATCCGGATCAACGTCTACAAAAACCGGGGTAGCCCCACTGCGAAGAATACAACTGGCTGACGCGATAAATGATCGCGGTGTCACAATCACCTCATCGCCTTCGCTGATATTTAGTGCCAACAAGGCCAGCTCAAGTGCCAATGTTCCATTTGCTAAAGCTACTGCATGCTCGACGCCGGCCCATTGGGCAAACTCCTGCTCAAATAATCGTGTTTCTTGGCCAGTCCAATAATTCACCTTATTCGACATCAGTACTCTGGATACAGCTTGAGCTTCTTCCTCGGTGAATGACGGCCACGATGTGATCGGCATTAATCCTCTACCTTCCTGTTTTTGGAGTGTGTTTTCTCACCTAGGAATTCAGGCATTGTATTTTTTGCTGCTATACCAGTATGCGTAATATCCTTGCGCTGTATGACTTTAACGATTGTCAGAAAAAGTATCTTGATATCCAGAGAGAATGAAGCATGTTTTACATACCAAATATCCAAGTTGAATTTCTCATCCCAAGATAAAACATTTCTGCCATTGATCTGAGCCCAACCTGTGATACCCGCCATGACCAATAATCGCTGCTTTTGTTCATGATTGTAGCGTTTAACATAGGCCACCGGTAAAGGCCGAGGACCTACAAGACTCATATCTCCTTTTATCACATTCCATAATTGTGGTAATTCATCCAGACTCGTTTGACGAAGCCAATGACCAAGAGAAGTAATTCTGAGTGCATCACTATCGAATTCAGGCTTACCAGAAAAAAATCTCATTGTACGAAACTTATACAATTTAAACGACTTACCTTTAATACCTGCTCGCTCATGGACATAGATCACAGGCCAACCGTCAAAAATCAGTACAACTACAGCAATAAAAATAATAAAAGGCCACAAAACCAATAACGCACAGCAAGAAACAAACAAATCAAATAATCGTTTACTGTGAGAATACTTCATTTATTTAACCCCCAATAAATACAAGCCAACAAAACAAAAACATTCTCCCAACAAACACTGCAATTTTGAAATACCCCTCTATTGAAAAATCACAAAAACACATCACTGTTAGCGAACTATTAACTATTTATCAATATCATTAGTAACATTTTTAGCAATATCTACGACAATCTCGACTAAAAAATTATTTTATATGCGGATTTAGAAAAGAATTAAAAGCACTACTTTATTGTTGCAACATACAATACTTTTTTCATATCAAAAACATTTGTTCAGCTTTTAAAAACCAATCAAAAAACCCGAAAATGGCTTCAATTCTAACTACCCAGCCCCCCCACCACATCCATGAGATTAGAAGCCATCTCATAAAAGATGAATATGGCCGTCTATAATACACGTTCATTTGAACCTGTATTCTTATGTCTACTGATCGTACCGATAGCCAATGGGAATATATTGAGCCCTTTATTCCACCACTACCTGTCAGGGCTGATGGAAGAGGTCGGCCATGGATAGCATCCAGAGACGTATTGAATGGCATCCTTTGGGTACTCAGGACAGGCTCACACTGGTACGAAATGCCTGACTGCTATCCTCCCTATCAAACCTGTCACCGTCGCTTTCAACAATGGGTAAAGCAAGGTGTCATTGATTGTCTTCTTGAAGCCCTGGCAGAAGACCTAGAACGCCGTGGGCAAATTGATCTCAATTAGTGCTTTATCGATGGCTCTTTCTCCTCTGCTAAAAAAGGGTCAAGCCTCAAACTCAAGATGGTCGACCGCTAAGAAGGTACAAGCGCCGATGGAAAGTGTGTAGTGGTCAAGCAGTTTCGGACACCTGATTAAGCCGCTTTTGCTAAATTAATTTCTTCAAACGCAACCGGACTGCAGTAGTTCAGGTAAAAGTGCAACCGGTGATTGTTGTAGAACATGATATAGTCAACAACGTCACGCTCAGCCTCTCTACGAGAATCATAAATAGTGTGGCCTGTTCGTTCTCTCTTCAGGCTTCCGAAGAATCTCTCCATGACAGCGTTATCGCAGCAGTTCCCTTTTCGGCTCATGCTGCACACCATACCGAACTTTTCAGCTCAGCCTGATAGTCATGGGATGCATACTGGCTTCCCTGATCTGAGTGGTGCAGCAGTCCCTTTCCGGGCTTTCTTGCCCAATAGGCCATTTGAAAAGCCTGGAGAGGCAGTTCTGTTGTCATACGTGAACTCATCGCCCATCCGACAATCTTTCGAGAGTACAGATCCATAACCGCGGCCAGATATAACCAGCCTTCGCGGGTCCACAGGTAGGTTATGTCAACAACCCATGCTTTATTTGGAGAAGGAAGACAGAATCCTCTATCCAGCAGGTTATCTGCCACTGGATATTTATGCTTGCTGTTGGTGGTTGCCTTGAATTTTTTGGCTTTACGCACTTCTAACACATTCTTTTTCATGAGCCTGGCGGCTTTGTGGCGGCCAATATCAGTACGCAGGGCTCTGGACAGTCGGTGGGCACCATAGGAGCCCTTTGATGATTCAAATATCTCTTTCATATCGACAACCAGACAGCTCTGCTCAACAGACCGCGCCAGCTTTCGCTGACAGGCGTGCTCCCACTCATAGAACCCACTCCGGCAAACACCCAGAACCCGACAGAGCTGGGTGACAGGGTAGGCCTTCCGGATGAACGCGTAATTTATGGGAGGTTTTTCGCGAAGAAGGCCGCGGCTTTTTTTAACAGTTCGTTATCAGACTTGAGCTGTTTGTTTTCAGCCTGAAGCTGTTTAATCAAACGCTGTTCGTCACTCAGCGACGGCGTGCCATGGCCAGGGAAGGCGAGCTCATTGTGATCCTTCCAGGCTCTGATCCAGCGATTCAGGCTCCCAACAGAGATATCCAGAGTACGAGCAACATCAGTGACGCTCTGGTTTTCTTCAAGCACCAATTTAACAGCTCTCTGTTGAACACCTGAGAGAAGCTCTTCCTTTTTCTGGGCATCGTAAACCTCGTTTATATACGCTGTATTGCGCTTAACGAGGTGTCCGGAGTCATTACACCACTTCAGTGGAGAGACTGTTTGCCTGGCTTGTCAATTTTCGGCGTATCGTTACACGTTACGAGTATAAGCTAGAAAATTTTCTTGGCTTTTTGAGGCTTACTGGTTTCATGATTCTTGCCAAAAAGTATTTATGAGATGACTTCTAGTATCTCTGCGACTGCATTTTTAAATGATCCAATTCGCTTATGCGACACCTTCAACATAACCATTAACACAACGACAGCACAACAACACCCCCACAAATTGAATAAAAAATACTGACAATGAAAAGAAGTAAAGACTTTCTAAAAATTCAAAACCAAAGTAGCCTGAAGCTATAAAAATCAAAAAAACAACAATTAAAATGGCACTACATATCATTAAATGATATTTTTGACGATTAAGAATAAAGAAGACATGTGACAGAGTTTCATACATGATAGCCATTGCCGCATAAGGAATCAGTGCTATAGCAACATCTACCGAACCACTCCAGGCCTCCGAAAATATCAATTGCACGAATGGCTTGACCAAAAAAAAACCAGCAACAACATAAAAAATCATTAGAAAAAACAACAAAAAAAACACACTTCGAAACATTAATACAAACTGATCTTTTTGATGAACGACAGCAATTGCCTCACGCCGAAACACAACACCAAGACTTGTAGCAAGAAGCGTCAATGGAAATAACATCAACCTACTTGCCAACATATAAAGACCAGCCGCATGATTTCCAAAAAAAAACGGAATTAACAAAGGCATTGAAAACCTTGAGATATCATTCAAAAAATCAGCTGGCAACTGACAATAAAAAATCTGCTTGTACTTTTTAAAAAAAGAACGACAAACACCAAAATCAACCACTCTATTATCGACATTTTTCTGAAGCAGGACGGACAAATAAAACAGCAGAGCAAAGAGCCCAAAACTCGTCGCTTGCAAATCCAACATAGGAACATGCATTTCAAAAAAGACTGAAAACGCTAACGCAACCAAAAACAATAATGGCGGCACTATTTTTATAATAGATAGCGTTAAATATCGACGTTGCACACTCAAATAATGACCAACAGCCACAAGATGCCAGAATGCCCCTAAAAACACGACATAGAGAAAATCACTACTGGAACGATGAGAAAACAACAACATTAAACAGAACAGGAAGAACAAATTCGCTAACGCGATTCTATTGCATATGCGATACGCTAAGAGCGCATCCTCCTCTTTTTCTTTGAGTATTCCCATCTCTAATTTGAAACAGAGCATACAGGCTAGCAAATAGCCCGATGAAAAAAGAAAATTATACTCTCCAACCTCTTCAGGCTTGTACCCCATCGCAATTAATGGTAGCGCGAGTAACAGAATCAGCTGCCCTGCGATCGTGCCCCCGGCGTTCATTACTACGGGCTTCACATATTGAGTCAGTTTCAAAAACGCCAACCTGAGTGATCATCAGGCACGCTACCGCCCGCCGGCTGATGCGTATGCCGAAACAGCATCGGTCTGGTAGCGATCCAGTGGTCTCTGATAGACAGTTCTCTTCGACACCCGGACACCCTGAACAGATGCTGCTATCGCGCTCTACGTTCAAAAAACGAAATCTATTAATTAAGTGATAGTCAAAAATACAAAAACTGACAGCTACTATTCCGATTCCCGACAAGAAAATAACGCCCTGGCTGCATTACATGACAGGAATGTTGAGCTGAACAATTGCCAACTTAATGATTAGAGCAGTGTGAAAGCACGAATCACACTACAGTAGGTGGGTTCACGTTCATTGCCGTAAAGCTTCCAATCGGGTGATTTTGTCCCTGAGGGCCGCTGCATGCTTATACGATGGATACAAATGCAGGTAACGCTGGTAGTAGGGAATGGCTAGACTCGGTTTATTCAGCTTGACCATCATATCGCCAAGATTCAAATAAATCGGCGTACGCTTAGGGTCCAGCTCTATCGTTCGGTAATACCAGATTAAGGCTTCATCATTGCGGCCTAACTTATCCAGTACAAAGCCATAATTATTGACGATATTTACGTTGTAAGGGTTTAGTTTAACGGCTTTGGCCCACTGCGCTTCAGCATCCACCAGCCTACCTTGCCGAAAAAGCTTCAGTGCCTTTGCATCAGCTGCGTTCGCCGCTTGCACGCGGCGATTATACTGAATATTGTCAGAATCATCTAACGGGGTCTCTGCAACCAGCCCCTTCTGATTGCTACGCGTCTTATCCAGCTCTAATTGACGCTTTACGGCACTGCTCAAGTCATCTTTTTTCCCTGCTAATACAGCAATCTGGAGTTGCTGTCGTTGTGCATTCGCTGTCTGTTCCCGTTTCACCACATCCGCACTGAGCTTAAAGACAAAGTCGCCTCCCTGACTGCCGACCAGATTTCCAAAGGCAGGGGTTTGCGGGGCGTAACTGGCGACAACCGGTGATACGTAAGTACCGATCTCAGACGCTGTGATATAACCGTTATTATCCGTGTCGGCCTTACCGTCCAGCGCCTGCAGCAGCGTCCAGGTAAAGACCGAATGGCCATTAGGCCCACCATCGGCCACTTCCTGATCCGCTCCCCCTGCCGTGATAATTTGGCGGGCAGAGCGGTTGGTTATATGTGATAGATAATTATAACTGGCCTGACGCCCACCAGCGCGTGTCAGTGCCAGGCCGCTATAACAGCTGTCCATAACAAAATAGACATGCTTCGCAGGAATCAGCGATGAATAGTCATTCAACATGCTCATGCTGATGCCTTTAGTCTGATATTTATCCAAATCTGCATCCACCGGGATCAGATATCCCAGGTGCTTGCCACTGGGCAAGGCACGGGTAGCACCATGGCCAGCATAAAAAATAAAAACTCTATCGTTTTTACCAATACGCATTATATCAGCCATTTGATACCCCAACACATCAGCAATATTGTGATAGGTGGCATCGTCATCATAGAGCTCAATAACCCGCTCTTTCTCGAAACCAAAATCCGCCTGCAGTTTCTCAGCGATACTGCGCGCATCGGCAACGGCAACGGCATAATCCAGTTTGGGCCAATGCTTGTATTTATTGATACCGATAACCACAGCCCAGCTATTGCCATATAACTCAGGTTCTTTCTCTTCCTGTATCCGGGGTATCCCACTGTTTCCCAACGTGAAAGGCATGCCGTCAACGGTCACCACGCGATAGCCCCGCTTTGCCAGCCCCTCCAACAATCCCGGCAAGGCAGACACCGTCTGTTTATGAATATCATGAAACAGCAATATGCCCCGTTTCTTCTTATCCAGAACCTTGAAGACACGTTCATTAATCGACTCAGGTATAGGGTCTGCCCAATCCATGGAATCAATATTCCACATAATCGTTGATAGCCCTTGTTGTTTGGCTATCACTTCCAGTTCCGCGTTCTTTGACCCGTAGGGCGGACGAAAAAGATAGTTGTCAAAGCCCGTTGACGCTCGAATGAGCTTGTTCGTCACGCTGAGTTCAAGCACTTTCTGCTGTTCCGGTAGCTTAGTGAGTTCCTTATGGCTAAAGCTGTGATTAGCAAGTATGTGTCCTTCACCAACAATACGCGTAATCACCTTTTTATTGCGCTTGCTCAGTCTCACGGTCTTATTGGTGGAGCCCAGATTCTTGCCAACAGCAAAGAAATAACCCTTAACACCATACTGATCCAAAATATCCAGAACTTTGGCAGTGCGAAGCCGGTGTGGGACATCATCAAACGTGAGCACTACGGTCTTTTCAGGCAATTGATCTTCCCCCGATAAAATGGACACCCTTCTACAGCTAAGCTGCCGCCTCGTATTCTACCGGAGATTGATAATTAAGGCTTGAGTGCAGTCGAGCACGGTTATAAAAATGCTGTATATATCCAGCTAATGAATCACGTAGGTGGTGAACACTGCGGAATGTGGTTCCAGTAATCAACTCACCTTTCAATGAATGAAAAAATGATTCCATCTCCGCGTTGTCAGTGCATCGGTAGGCGCGATTCATACTGGGTATGAACCCATAGCGTTTATGTACGTTATGAAGCTCTGTGGCTCGGAATTCGATGCCTTGGTCTGAGTGAAAAACAAGCCCTTTCGGAGGGCGTCGATTTCTGATGGCCATCAACAGGGCAGCTTTGGTTAAAGCCGCTGTCCGGTTGTTTTTTAGCGACCATCCAACGACTTTCCGTGAATACAGATCCAGCACGACAGCCAGGAACATCCATCGTCCTTGTAGTTTTATATAGGTCACATCCGACGTCCAGTGCTGGTTAATCGCCGTTGGCTTGGGGAGATCTTTGCGAATGTTAGGCACAGGGTCACAAGCTCGTTGTGGCAGAGGCTTTCTGCGATAAATGCGAGCCACACGGCCTTTCAGTTGAGCTTCTCGCATCAAGCGCTCTACGCGTTTTCTGCCAACACTTATCCCCTGGTTACGAAGCACCTTGAAGATGCGCGGGCTTCCATAGCGTCCCTTGCTTTTATCAAAGACAGACTGGATGCGCTGTAAAAGCAACTGGTCATCAAGTTTACGCTGACAAGGCTTTCGGTTTCGCCAAGCATGAAAGCCACTGCAGGTAACATTCAGACGTTTACAGAGAAAGCGAATCCCGAAACGCTGATGGTGGAACCCTATGAACGCGAATCTTTCCTGCGTTGTTCCGCGAGAAACGTTTCCCACTTTTTTAGAAAATCGACCTCTTTTTTGAGAGCGGCATTCTCGGCCTCGAGTTTCTTGATCCGCTCGCTGTCAGTCAGCTCTTTTTTTCTGGGGATAGTCTCAAGATTTCTGGAGACTTTGCGTTCATCGGCCACAAGACTGCCCTCAAAATATTCTTTGCGCCAACGAGACAACATAAACGGATGGATGTCTAGGTAGGCAGCGACATCTTTGATCATCACACCAGGTTTGAAGGTCATTCGAACAGCACTGACTTTGTACTCATTGGTGTAGCGACGCGTTGGTTTATCAGGTCTGTAACTTGTCATTTAAGCACCTCATTGGATTAGGAATGAGGTGTCCACAAAAGCGGGGGAAGTTCAAATCCGTTACCCCAGATGATGGGTGCCAGCTTGCTACTGGTACGATCTTTTTTATCGCCCGCCAGGCCACTGCCCCGTTGTTTTTCCCGATGCAATTCGTGGCTATCCAGCCCCTCGCGCAAAATATCTTCCGTCTTATAACGTTCAGCGAGATGATCGATATAGGCCTGCCATTGCTCCTTTGCTCCCCGCTGCTTGCCCAACTTCTGCATCACCCGGCGGTATTCTTCCCGATACAGCAATAACAAACGATTAATGTCAGCATTAATTTGCTTCAGCGGAATCAGCCCCTGCGTCGGCAATCCACGTTCCTGTTCTAATAACAGTAATTCTTCGACAGCATCGGCAAAGGCAAGCTTGTCACCATCCAGCCAGGTATCGGGCGCACCATAACGCTCAATCAAGCGCTGCGTTGTCGGTAGCAAACGATTATTGGGCAATACAGCACTTTCGGATTCCGCCTGCACGATGATGGCACCGAAATGACGGTGCTTCTGGACGTAGAAGTTACGCGCACTATGTATGTATTTATTTAAGGGATCGAGATTGTCTGCACGTTCAAGCAGCAGGATCATTTTCTGATGGGACTGCAGCAAGCGGTCAAAGTCATCCTCCGCCACACCTATGGGACTTAGCAGCAGACACAGAGCAACCATCATAACGCGAGCAAACACCATTTCGCTCATCCCTGTTTTTTTAATCTATGGGTATTACTATAGATTGTCAGGCAGCGCTAAATTCGACATTCGGTTTTCAGACTACGCTTCATGGCTCACTACATTGCCTGCGAGTCAAAGCCATGTCATCGAGCTATAAAATCGTCTTATTAACGAAAGCAACTGTCGCCCTCTCCTTTGGACTGTATGCATTGTTGGCAGGAATCAGCAATCTGCTGGATTTTGACTCCAATTACCATTTTGTCCGCCATGTTCTGGCCATGGATACAATGAAACCTTTCTTCTCTCAGATACTGATTGATTCAAGAGCTATTCACGCCACCAGCGTCCATCTTGCGGCCTACTACTTGATCATTGCTAGCGAGATTATTGCCGGGTTATTTTGCCTATCTGGCGCCATCACGCTGTTTATCAGCCTGTTATGGCTGGATAAAGTCGAGCTTGGAAAAACTTTCTATAACGCAGGAGCCTGCCTGGCCTTTGCGCTCTGGTATCTGGGGTTTTGCGTCATCGGCGGGGAATGGTTTGCCATGTGGGCGAATGAATGGAACGGGCTGATGAAAGCCTACACGATCAGCACGTTCCTGCTGGCATCACTGATATGGATCAACCAGCGATAGCCGTTGAACCGCAGTGCATATTGCTTCAAGCTTCATCAGGCCTTCCATTTAATACCGCAGCCGATGCTGGGTTTTTGTACCACGCTTATCTGCTCTTTATTCACCAGCGCATCCATAGCACCACGCAAGTCGGCCCCTGTGACCGGCTTATTGTTTGAGGGACGGGAGTCATCAAACTGCCCTCGGTAGACACAGGCCAGCGACCGATCGAACAGGAAAAAATCGGGGGTACATGTCGCGCCATAGGCTTTGGCAACGGCCTGTGATTCATCGTAGAGGTAGGGAAACACCAACCCCAGGGATTCTGCCATCTCCTTCATCTGTTCTGGACTGTCTTCCCGGTATTGATTGATATCATTGGCACTGATCGCCACAATGCCAATCCCCGCCCCACGGTAGTCCTGCCCCAAACGTGCCAATGCCGGGTACAAATGTTTGACAAAGGGACAGTGATTACAAATAAACATCACCAGCGTTCCTTTTTTACCTTTGATATCAGCCAGCGATAATGTTCGTCCTGATACCGTATCCGGCAGTTTAAACGCAGGCGCTTTTTTGCCCAGAGGCATCATTCCGGATTCAGTCAACGCCATGCCACCCCTCCTCTTTTCTGACCATCCATAAAACACTATAGAGCAGATCACTGACCTGAAGAGAACACCGATATATGACAGTCATGACTGTCGTCATCCTCTATTTCAAGCATGATTCATAGCGCAATTCTGCTAATATCGCGGGTTTGATTTTTCTGTTGTTAGTGCGCATCACTCAGCCGCTGGCGACAATCGTTATGGCAAGGCGCAACCGTCATGAAAAAAGCAGTCGTTATCTATTCCGGCGGGATGGATTCCTTTACCGTACTCCACAAGGCCTTACGGGAAGGGTACGAAGTCCATGCCCTTTCGTTTGACTATGGGCAGCGTCATAAAAAGGAATTGGATTTCGCCAAAGCTGTCTGCGACCGGCTGCAGATCAGCCACAAAATCGTCGATATCACCGCAATCAACCAACTGTTGCAGGGATCATCCCTGACCTCAGACATTGCCATTCCGGAAGGGGAATATTCCGTAGAGAATATGAAATCAACCGTGGTGCCGAACAGGAACATGATCCTGCTGTCTCTGGCCACCGGTTACGCCATTTCCCTCAAGGCTGGCGCGGTCTTCTACGGTGCCCATCATGATGATTCCGCCGTATACCCGGATTGCCGCCCGGAGTTTGTCCATGCCGTCAACGAAGTCACCCAAATTGCTGACTGGAATCCGGTTGAAATAGTGGCTCCTTACCTCAATGCCAGCAAAAGCGATATTCTCAAAGACGGCCTGGCTATGGGTCTGGACTACAGCCAGACATGGACCTGCTACAACGGTCGCGAGAAAGCCTGTGGTCTTTGCGGCGCCTGCTACTCCCGACTCAAGGCCTTTGAGACACAGGGACAAATGGATCCACTGACCTACGAAGTTCACTGATGTACAGCGTCAAGGAAATCTTTTATACCCTGCAGGGTGAAGGCGCCCATACCGGTCGGCCTGCCGTATTCTGTCGCTTCAGTGGCTGCAACCTCTGGAGTGGTCTGGAAAAACATCGCGCAAACGCCATATGCAACTTCTGCGATACCGATTTTCGCGGCACTGACGGGCCGGGCGGCGGCCGCTTTGACACCGCAGAACAGCTCGCAGACACCCTGCTAACGTACTGGCCTGCCGGACCGTCCGCTCGTCCCTTTGTTGTCTGCACCGGTGGCGAACCGTTGCTGCAATTGGATCAGCCTCTCGTCGATGCCATGCATGAGAGGGGTATTGAAATCGCACTGGAAACCAATGGTGCCCTTGCTCCGCCGAAGGGGATTGACTGGGTCTGCGTGAGCCCAAAGGGTAAGGCTGACGTGGTCATTACCGAGTGTGACGAACTCAAGCTGGTCTACCCTCAGCAAGATGCCATGCCGGAACGCTTCACCCACATTCGTGCACAGCACTATTACCTGACCCCCGTTGCCGATCCGCAGACTGGCAATGATGCACGGCTCTATCGGGACGCAGTTACCGCAGAAACGATTGCTTATTGCCTGGCCCATCCTCAATGGCGTCTTAACCTGCAAAGTCATAAAGTAATCAATATCGCCTGAGCCCCCATACGGCCTGATGACGCAAAATCAGCCCAATCAGGCCATTGTTATCCAGCCAAAGTGTCGTTAGCATGGATGCTGTGCATCCGGCGTATTCATGGCGAGATATAACAACAATAATGTCAGTCCGCGCAGTCATACTACTCATGCTGGTTCTGGGTATTGTCACGAGTTCAGCCCAGGCAAGGATCGAACACAGGATCCTTCGGGTTGCCCTGCTACCCGACAACCACCTCCCCTATTACTCCGCAATGGAGAACCAGGCTGGCATTGTCCGGGAATTGCTGGAACTGATTCGCACCAGGGCCGATATCAGCTTCGAGTCACACTACTACCCCCGAAACCGACTACTGAAAAAGCTCAACACAGGTGACCTGGATCTGATGCCCTGGACATCCAGGCACTGGCACAGTGAACCACAAAACGTCTACTTTACCCGCCCTTTTGCAGAGCACTGTAATGTGCTGCTGTTCAGAAAAGATCAAAGCTTTCCAGTGTTTCATCCCCGTGACCTCTATGGTCAGGTTGTTGGCACCGTTCGCGATTACGGTTACCAGGAGCTTGATGACTATTTCAGAACCGGGCTGATTACCCGCATTAACCTCAGAAATGAGCAGCAGGTCTTCGATATGCTGGTCAAACGCCGCTATGACGTTGCCATTGCCGGTGAAACCCAGGCTCGATACCTGATCAACCACTATTATCAGGACGCTATCGAAACCGGCCCCACGATTGACTGTGTCCCGGTTTCCATGATGTTCAGCGCCCAGAAAGAAGCCTCCGGCAAACTGGTCGACCGAATCCTCCAGCAACTGATCACAGAAGGGGAGATCCAGCGTTTGCTGCGCATCTGGCGTTAACCCGCCCACAGGCTTGCAGCCATACAGACCTTGCCGGAGAATGGCGACATTCACCGATAATATCCCGGAGACTCCGTGTTCACCGTCTACCAATCCAACCAGCTTGATCTCCTCAAGGAATTGCTGGTCGACAGAATCCGTCGCGAGCCTTTAAAGGATCCCTTTACCGATGAGCAGATACTGGTCCAGAGCCCCGGTATGGCCCAGTGGCTGCGCCTGGAATTAGCCTCGTCACTGGGAATCGCCGCAGGTATTGAGTTTCCACTGCCAGCCTCATTTATCTGGAAGATGTTCACCCAGGTGCTGGAGGGCATTCCCAAACGCTCTGCATTCAATAAAGAGGCTATGGCCTGGAAAATCATTACATTGCTGCCAGAGCATCTGGACCAGCCAGACTTCGCGCCACTCCAGCAATACCTGCGCGATGACGGAACAGGACTTCGCCGCTACCAGCTGGCAGAAAAGATTGCCGATATCTATGACCAATATCTGGTCTACCGGCCAGACTGGATCAGTGCCTGGGAACAGGGCGACGACCTTGCATCGGTCACCGAGGCTCAACCCTGGCAACCCGCACTCTGGCGATCCCTCGTAGAAAAGACGGAAGCATTGGGGCAGCCGGCCTGGCACCGGGCTAATCTTTACCGCGAATTCATTCAAGCCCTCCAACAGGCTGACAGGAAACCCGCGGGACTGCCTGACCGGGTCTTTGTGTTTGGTATCTCCGCACTGCCACCCCATTATGTCGAAGCCCTGGTAGCACTGGGCCAGCATTGCGATGTCCACCTGATGGTGACGAATCCCTGCCAATACTTCTGGGGAGACATTCGCGACCCGAAATATCTGGCACGGCTTAATGCCCAGCGTTTCAACCGGGACGGGATGACACCAGAAAACTGCGATACCTTCAGTAATCCCCTGCTGGCCTCCATGGGCAAACTGGGACGTGATTACCTCTACCAGTTACAGGAACTGCCGGCGACCGAAATTGACGCCTTTGCAGAACCCGATGACCACACCCTGCTCCACACCCTGCAGGCCGACATTCTTAATCTCCGGGACCGGGGTGAACAAGCCCAGTGCTCGGCGCCCGTCAGTGCGATTGATACGGACGATCATTCGTTCATGATTCACGCCTGTTACAGTGCGCTTCGTGAAGTTGAGGTGTTGCATGACCAGTTGCTGGCACAGTTCCAGGCCGATCCAACCCTGACACCACGCGACATCGTCGTCATGGTGCCCGATATCGATCGGTACAGTCCGTTCATTCAGGCCGTATTTGGCAGCGCTCCCGGCGAACGTTATATCCCATGGGCGCTGTCAGACCGAAGCGCCAAAGCCGAACACCCATTACTGAATGCTCTGATGCAGCTCCTGACCCTCAACCAGAGCCGCTGCTCTGCGCCGGAGTTAATGGAAATCCTGGAAACGCCGGCGGTCATGCGCCGTTTCAGTCTGGATACCAAGGGCTATGAAACCCTTCGCCACTGGGTCGAGGAATCCGGCATCCGCTGGGGACTCGATACCAAGCACCAAACCGGGCTGACCCTGCCTGATCGTCACGAGAACACCTGGCTGTTTGGCCTGCAACGAATGCTGCTGGGCTACGCCATGCCAGAGTCAGACGGGCTCTATGGCAATATCCTGCCCTATGAGTCGATTCAGGGGCTTGACGCCGCCCTGTGCGGCCAGCTGGCCGACTATATCGAAACCATCCGCCAATTGGCTGAGGATATTGAGCGTCCAAGATCAGTGGATGACTGGATACAAACCCTCAACGGCCTGCTGGATCAATTCTTTGAGCCAGATATGGATGATGAACGTCCACTCCAGCTGGTTCGAACCAGCCTGGAAAACCTGCGCCAGCAACAGCTTGACGCCGGTTACTGCGAAGACCTCAGCCGCGACATCCTGGTGGATTACCTGGCGGCGAAACTGGACAGTGAACGGGGCAGCCAGCGGTTCCTGGCCGGACAGGTCAATTTCTGCACCCTGATGCCCATGCGTTCAATTCCCTTCAAGGTTGTCTGCCTGCTGGGCATGAATGACGGTGTGTATCCACGCAGCATCGCACCGGCCGGGTTTGATTTGATTGCACGTCACCCCCGTCGGGGCGACCGTTCCCGCCGCGATGATGACCGCTACCTGTTCCTTGAAGCCCTGTTATCCGCCGGTGAACGTTTCTATATCAGCTATGTGGGCCGAAGCATTACCGATAACAGTGAGCGCATTCCTTCTGTGCTGGTCACAGAATTGCTGAATTACTGCGAACAGGCTTTCACACTCAAGGAACGGCCAGACAACAGCATTACACAGTGGCTGATCACTGAACATCCGCTCCAACCGTTCAGCCAGGATTATTTCAAACCGTCAACCGCTTTTGACCACAAGGTATTATTCAGTTTTGCCCGGGAATGGCTGCCAGCGGCGAAAGGTGCAGGAGAATTCACCAAGCCTTTCCACACCGAACCTCTGCCCGCTGAGCCTGCACCGTCAACCATTGAACTGACGGAGTTGTTGCGATTTTACCGAAATCCGTGCCAATACTTCTGCAACCGTCGACTCAAAGTCTGGTTTAATGACCAGGATGACAGACTCGACAGTGATGAACCATTCAGCCTGGATCCACTGGAATCCTACCGGTTACGAGAGTCACTGCTGGAGGACTGGCTCAACAGTGGCAACACCCGGAAAAGCGAGTCGCGCAGCCGCGCCAGTGGCACATTACCCCATGGCTATTTTGGGCAATTAACGCTGGATGAGCAGAAAGAATCCCTGAAAAAGCTCGGCGACTCGCTGATAGACGCGTTGGACAAACCCGCAGATGACCTTGAAATCAATCTTACTCTGAATTCAGGGCTACAGCTGACTGGATGGCTGAAGCAATGTACCTGCAACGGCCTGATTCGTTTCCGGCCAGCCAAGTTCAAGCCCAAAGATTACCTGCGTTATTGGATAGAGCACCTCTGCTATTGCGCCTGCTCAGACACACCTGCCGATACAGTGATATTTGGCACAGATAAACAAGGAAAAATCGCGGCGATCCCTGCTGACGCAGCCAAACAACACCTGGAAGCCCTGATTGCCTGCTATCTCTCGGGGTTAAATGAGCCTCAACCCTTGTTTCCAGCCACCACCTGGGCCTGGTTGGAGGCGATTGTTGAAGATGGCACCATCAATCCCGCACAGACCGATAAGGCAAAAGATAAAGCACATACCGCCTATTTTGGTGGTTTCAGGCTCACCGGCGAATCGGAAGACCGCTACATCCAACGGATTTACCCGGAATTAAATGACACTGTGTTTGAACACATGACAGGCCTCGCTGAAACATTACTCCTGCCGGCCCATAACGCCCTGGAGATTGACTGATGGCTACATCCGCGACAGACAACCGTCATCAGCCACCCGCTCCGGTCGCACTGGATGCCCTGACATTCCCCCTGTTTGGCCGCCGGTTGATTGAGGCCAGCGCCGGTACCGGTAAAACCTACACCATCGCCAGTCTGTATCTGCGCTTGTTGCTGGGACATGGTGATGAAAACACGGCACACGAACAAGCGCTGACGGTCGACAAGATCCTGGTGGTGACCTTCACCGAGGCTGCCACCGCCGAACTGCGGGATCGTATCCGTGCGCGGATTCATGATGCCAGACAGGCCTTTCTATCAGGCCATGCAGACGATCCCTTTACGCAGGCTTTGTTGGCTGCCTCGTCCAATCACACGACGCAAGCCGAACGGCTGCTGCTGGCAGAACGGCAGATGGATGAAGCGGCTATTTTCACCATACACGGCTTCTGCCAGCGTATGCTGAAACAGCATGCCTTTGAAAGCGGCACCCTGTTCAACTGTGAACTGGTCACCGACGAGTCTGAGCTGTTGCACCAAGCCGTAGCCGACTACTGGCGACATCGGTTTTATCCGGCAAATGCCGCGCTATCCGCCACTCTCAAAAGCTACTGGAATACGCCTGCCGACCTGCTGGCAGCTATACGCCCCTGGCTGTCCAGTCATGGTTTGACCGTCAAAGCGGGCAGCGCCGACCGGCTGCAGGAACGCCACGATGAAGCTATTAACGCCATCAATGTCTTTAAACAGAAATGGCAGGGAGCAGCAGGTGAATTTGCAGACATCATCAAGAAGTCCGGTGTCGATAAGCGCAGTTATTCTTCCAGAAATCTGCCCCGCTGGCTTGAAGCAGTGTCGACCTGGGCTGCTACGCCCACACAATCACTGACGATTCCCGAAGCATTGGAAAAATTTCGCCGGGATACACTGACGGAAAAGACGAGCAAGGGAACTCCGCCAGAACATGCGGTGTTCGTCGCCTGTTGCGACCTGCTAGACAATATTCCGGATTTCAGAGACGCCCTACTGGCAGAAGCGCTGGGCAATGTCAGGGAACGTCTGCTCGCCCACAAGTCGGTGCACCGCGCCATGTCGTTTGATGACCTGCTCACCAGGCTTGCAGCGGCACTCAATGATTCAGGCAACCGGGATCTGGCTCAACGGCTCAACGAGCAGTACCCGGTGGCCATGATTGACGAGTTTCAGGATACTGACCCTCTGCAGTACCAGATATTCAGTCATATCTATCCCGAGATTCCCACCGGAGAGGGATCAACGCGTCAAGATGGACTCTTCATGATTGGCGATCCCAAGCAGGCCATTTATGCGTTCCGTGGTGCCGATATTTTCACCTACATCGGCGCCCGCCACAGCGTGGCGCATCATTACACCCTGGGCACCAACTGGCGTTCCACCAGCGCCATGGTGTCAGCCGTTAACCATGTATTCCAGCAGGCCTGCGCCCCCTTTATCTACGATCAGGACATTCCTTTCCTTGCCGTGAATCCCTCACCGCATGCTGACAGAAAAGCATTGCAGACGCATGGAAAGCAGGCACCAGCGCTCGAGTTCTGGCTGGATGAAAGCAGTGGCGAGGTGGTCAACAAAGGCACCTACGAAGAAACCATGGCTTTTGCCACTGCAACCCAAATCAATCATTTGCTCACAGCTGCCCAGCAGGGGCAATGCGGTATCGGTTCCGCGGAAAACCAGCAACCGCTGTCGCCCGGCGATATCGCCGTTCTGGTGCGAACCGGCACCCAGGGCCGAATGATTCGTGAGGCACTGGCACAACAAAATATCGACAGCGTTTATCTAAGCGGCGGTGACAGCGTATTTGCGACAACAGAAGCCGCCGATCTGCAACTGATCCTGTCAGCCTGCCTCAGCCCGACCGATGATCGCACCCTGCGCGCAGCACTGGCCTGCCCGTTATTCAACCTCAATTCCGAACAACTGGATCGGCTGAATCATGACGAACGCGCCTGGGAACAGGCTGTCGATGAATTCTCAAACTATCGACAGCTCTGGCAGAAACAAGGCGTACTGGCCATGCTCAGACAATTACTGGTACGGCGCCAGATCGCAGAACAACTGCTGACCTCACCATTGGGTGAACGTCGACTGACGGATTTTCTACACATTGGCGAACTCCTGGCTGCGGCCAGTCAGGAAGTGAACAACCCGCATGCCCTGCTGCGCTGGTTATCTGACCACCGGGCTGAACCGAATCATCGTGCAGAAGAGCAACAACAACACCTGGAAAGCGACCGCAAGCTGGTACAGATTGTCACTATCCATAAGTCCAAGGGGCTTGAATACAACGTGGTGTTTCTGCCCTTTATCTGTACCTGGCGGGAGCAGGACCAGGCCTTCTACCATGATGACACCCAACAGGCCATTCTCGATCTGACCAACAACCCGGACGCACTGAAAAAAGCCGACAATGAGCGCCTGGCAGAAGATCTCCGCCTGCTGTATGTTGCCCTGACCCGCCCGGTGCATACCTGCTATATCGGTCTGGCGCCGGTCAGTAAAGGCGGCAGGGGTAAAACATCGGATTTACACCGTATGGCCATCGGCTACCTGCTTCAGGGAACAGAAACCGGCGGACTCACCCTGCTGAAAGAAAAGCTGGAGACTCTGACAAACAAGAATCCCCATATTTCTGTGTCTTCTCCCCCGGGCGAACAACTGCCGCTCTACAAACCTGTTATTGATGATACGTCGGAACTGAGCAGCCCAGCATTTGCGGGACATATAGTACGTAACTGGTGGGTAACCAGCTACTCTGCACTCTCCCAGCACAGCTCGCATGCTGCTCCAGTCAAAACCGATACCCCAGACGCCAGCCTGGAAACACTCGGACTGGATATTGACGCCAGTTCAGACAGCCCAGACACCGAAGGCACTGAACCAGTGACGGTCCCGGATGAACAATCCATTTTCACTTTTCCTAGGGGCGCACAGGCCGGTACATTCCTGCATAGTCTGTTTGAGCAGATCTCATTCCCGGCCGCCAGTGGGCCTGACCACGAGCAGTTTATTCGGGAACAACTGTTACTGGGCGGATACGATGAAGCCTGGCAACCCATTGCTGAACAACTGGTTCACGATGTGCTGGATTGTCGACTTAATGATGATGGCCTGAAACTCCGTGTCATCAAGGATGAAAAGCGTCGTGTTGAGATGGCCTTTTTCTTGCCCATGGCCAGGATTGATGCGCCCGCCATCAATCGCATTATCCGTAATGGTGATCCGCTATCAGCTGACGCAGGACTGCTCGATTTCCAGCAGGTTCAGGGCATGCTCAAGGGATTTATTGACCTGGTGTTCGAGCACGAAGGCCGTTACTACGTGCTCGACTACAAATCCAATCATTTAGGTTATACCGCTGCTGATTATTCACAGGATGCCATGCGTCACGCCATGATCGAACACCGCTATGACTTCCAGTACCAGCTTTACACCCTCGCCCTGCACCGGCTGCTGTCTAACCGCCTGCCGGATTATGATTACGAAAAACATATGGGAGGTGTCTTTTATCTGTTCCTGCGAGGGATGAAATCCGGCGACACCAGCAGGAACGGTGTCTGTCACTGTCGACCTTCACTGCCGTTAATTTCACAGCTCGACGAACTGTTCAACCAAGGCGTCGCTCCCAGAGGAGATCTGACATGCTGAAAGCATTATCGGGACTGGTCGACGCGGGAAATATTCGAGCACTGGATTACCAGTTTGCACGGTTTCTCAAATCATTATACAACAATGACCTCCTGACACTGGTTGGCGCATTGGTCAGCCATCAGCTGGGCCATGGCAATGTCTGCCTCAAGCTGGATAGCCTTGATATCACCCACCTGTTTGGGTGCAAAGACGCTGAAAGCCGTCAATTGATCGAAAAATCGGGTGTTGCTCCAGAGGCTTGGTTAGACGCCCTGAAAGCCATTCCGTTGATTACTGACGGAAACTCAGCGTCACCGCTGGTACTGCAGGATAACCGCCTTTATCTTCGACGCTACTGGCTGTATGAAAAAGCCGTCAGTGACTGGCTGGCCAACAGCCAAAACACGCCGGTTAACCTGTCGGGTATGCATGAAACGCTCTCAAGGCTGTTTACCCGAAATTATAGGTTTATCCGCCAGCAGCTTACCTCCCTTGCTGTCGATGACATCCGCTTACAGCTCATCAAATGGCTTGATATTGAAAAACCGGAACACATTGAGTGGGAGGCCGTGGCTTCAGTCATTCAAGCCGGCCAGTGGCAAACACTGGATCAGTTAATTCCTGAATCAACCTGTCTCAACTGGCAGAAGGTCGCCGCAGCAGTTGCGGCCATGCGGCGGTTTACGGTCATCAGTGGCGGCCCAGGGACAGGGAAAACGACAACGGTTACCCGTCTGCTCGCCCTGCTGGTTGAACAGGGTATCGCCCAGGGAAAGGTGCCGGATATACGATTGGTTGCCCCGACAGGTAAGGCAGCTGCCCGCCTGACAGAATCCATCGGCAATGCCCGCAGCCAGCTCAATTGCAGTGAAGCGGTTCAAAACAGCATCCCTACAATGGCAAGCACTCTCCATCGGTTACTCGGAGTGATTCCCAACCAGCCCGGTTTCAAACATAACCGGCAAAACCGATTGCACCTCGACATCCTGGTTGTCGACGAAGCCTCCATGGTTGATCTGCCCCTGATGGCGCGGCTACTGGAAGCCTTGCCGGATCATGCCCGTCTGATTTTATTGGGAGACAGAGATCAATTGTCGTCTGTTGAAGCAGGCAGTGTACTTGGCGACATCTGCAGTTTTGCGAGCGAAGGCTACAGTCCTGATCAATGTGAGCAGTTACAACAGCTAACGGGTTTTGATCTCTCTCCGTTCCAGCAGACGAATGGATCCAGCCTGCGCGACAGTCTGTGCTTACTGCGTAAAAGCTACCGCTTTGATGCGCACTCCGGTATTGGGCAACTGGCCAGCGCCGTTAACAGTGGCAACCCTTCACAGGTTAGCGCGTTAACGGAGAGTAACTACTCCGATATCACACTCCATACGAAGGGTGAAAAAGACTATCCCTACCTGATGACGCTCGCGCTTGAAGGCTATCGCGCCTACCTGAACGAAATTGTGCAACAAGGCTCACCTGAAACCATTATTGCTGCTTTTAACCGGTTCAGAGTGTTATGTGCCGTGCGTGAGGGTCGTTACGGTGTTGCCGGTTTGAATCTAGCGATCAGTCAAACACTGGCGTCTGCAGGACTGATCAGAACGGACACGCCATGGTATGCCGGTCGCCCGGTCTTGATTACCCGAAATGACCACAGCCTCGGCCTGTACAATGGCGATATTGGTATCACCCTGCCGGACGACTCCGGACGCGTGCGGGTTGCCTTTGAAATGCCGGATCGTTCCATCCGAACTTTCCTGCCAAGTCGCCTGCCTGAGCATGAGACGGTATTTGCCATGACCATACACAAAAGCCAGGGGTCAGAATTTGATCATACTGTCATGGTGCTTCCGGATCAGGCGGGACCGGTATTAACCCGGGAACTGGTTTATACCGGTATTACCCGGGCCAAGAAACAACTGGACCTCTTCGCCTGCCAGCCAATACTGGAACAGGCCATCTGCCGTGCAACGGTTCGGGATTCAGGACTGGCTGCACGCCTGGCCACACTCTAATAATCAGTAAAAAGGCCATCTTGCCCTACAGCAAGATGGCCTTTGAGAACTCGTAACGAATTCATTCACAACGTTTCAGAGATAGAGCCTGATCAAACGAAAGGTTGTTACTAGAACGCCCAGTGTCATCAGCAAGAAAAACAATGCCAACACCCCATAACCAAAGCGCTTGATTCTCAGTAACTGCCGTCGAAAAAAACGGGGACAGCTCTCCGGTTTCGCAGGGATTTGTTGGAAACTGGCGATTAACATGAAGCCGGTCAGCGACCACAAAATACCCACCAACCCGAACATAAACATCGGGCTGGATTCCAGTAAAACTGACTGAAACAACGCAATGCAAACAGCCAATAACGATCCGAAAAGCACCAGGAATAACAGTGGTCTCCACGGTGTCAGTCGGATCGCGAGATGACTCAGTTTCTCAAGCATGCTGATGGGGTTTCGTCCTGAATCTGTGCTGACGGCAGGATATCGGGCACCAGCGCTAATGCGTCACAAATCACGTCGATGCCCGCACCCGCTCGATGTCCATTCTCACTGAGGTGTCGTCGGAACCGACGAGCACCCGGCTGACCATTAAACAGCCCCAAGACATGACGCGTGATATGGTTGAGATGACTACCATTAGCCAGGCACTGCTCAATATAAGGCAACATGGCTTCCATCACGGCATGACGAGTCAGAAAGCTATCAGATTCGTTGTTTTCTTGTCCGTAGATAATATTATCAACGTCGGCTAACAACCAGGGATTCTGGTACGCTTCCCGCCCCACCATCACACCATCCACATGCTGTAAATGCGCCTGGGTTTCAGCGATGGTTTTAACACCGCCATTCAGAATAATTTCCAGATCTGGAAAGGTTTCCTTGAGGCGATAGACAACGTCATATCGCAGCGGCGGAATATCGCGGTTTTCTTTCGGACTCAACCCCTCAAGGATCGCAATACGGGCATGGACAATAAAGGTTTTACAACCGGCTTCCGCCACCTGTCCGACGAAATCCACCAGCGCATCCCAGGAATCCCGGCCATTGATACCGATACGATGTTTCACTGTCACCGGAATATCTACCCTGTCGTGCATCGCCTTCACACAGGCTGCAACGGTTTCAGGCTCCGCCATCAGGCAGGCACCGATCCGGCCATTCTGCACACGATCACTGGGGCAACCTACATTCAGGTTAACTTCGTCATACCCCCATTGCTCGGCGTAGTGCGCACATTCCGCCAGGTCTTTTGGAGCATTCCCGCCCAACTGCAGGGCAACAGGATGTTCTTCCGGATTAAAATCCAGAAAACGGTTTCTATCACCGTGAATGAGCGCACCGGTTGTGACCATCTCGGTATATAACAGTGCTGACCGAGAAATCTGCCTGAGAAAATAACGACAATGACGGTCCGTCCAGTCCATCATGGGCGCCACAGAAAACAGTCGGGAAGGTTCGTTATGCGATTTCACAGTCATCCGGCGATTTGAGATTACAGCTAAAAAACCGTTGATTATATCGTCTACTGCCGCTGGAACCTATACAACTGGGAGGTGATAGCACAACTAATCAGGACATTCAAAATAACAAAATCCACTTGTGAGATAAGCATATTCCGTTACCCGGCTCCCACAATGCAATGGTAGACTGCGCGTTTTGACAAGATAACTGCCGATCAGCATGCCTACAGAACTCGACCAATTACGTGCCATGACCACCGTGGTGGCGGACACCGGTGATATTGAAGCCATCCGTAAGTTCAAGCCACAGGATGCCACCACCAACCCGACCCTGCTGCTGAAGGCCGCCACCATGCCTCAGTACCAGCCTCTCGTCAAAGAGGCGATTCGCTGGGGACAGGAGCACGGTCGCACCGCTGAAGAGAAAATGGCGTTTACCACTGACAAACTCGCCGTGCTGATTGGCAGTGAAATTGTCAGTATCATACCCGGCCGTATTTCTACGGAAGTCGATGCTCGCCTCTCGTTCAATACCGCCGCAACCATTGAGCGCGCCCATCGCCTGATTGAGCTTTACCAGTTGGTCGGTGTGCCGTCCGAGCGGGTACTGATCAAAATCGCGTCAACCTGGGAAGGCATTCGTGCTGCCGAGCATCTGGAAAAAGAAGGCATCCAGACCAACCTGACCCTGCTGTTCAGCTTTGCCCAGGCCGTTGCCTGTGCCGAAGCCGGCGTGTTCCTGATCTCTCCCTTTGTTGGCAGAATTTTGGATTGGCACAAGCAACAGAGCGGACGTGACAGCTACCTGCCCCATGAAGATCCAGGCGTGCAGTCGGTGACCCGTATTTTCAATTATTACAAGACACACGGTTACAAAACTGTGGTGATGGGAGCAAGCTTCCGTAACGTTGATGAGATTCGGGAACTGGCTGGCTGCGATCGCCTTACCATCAGCCCGGTGCTGCTGGAAGCATTAAGTGCCAGCGAAGCATCGCTCGTGATCAAACTGGATGCCGATCAGCCGACCTGTCAGGAGGAAAAAATCAGCCTGTCAGAGGCTGACTTCCGCTGGGCAATGAACCAGGATGCCATGGCGACCGAAAAGCTGGCAGAAGGCATCCGCAACTTTGCCAAGGATCAGATCACGCTTGAGGAAACCCTCAAAAGCATTGCCTGACGGTTTCCCTGATAACCGAAAGCCCGCATATTAGCGGGCTTTTTGATTTGAGAGAGGATGGTTGCGCTAGCAGCCTTCACTCTCTAACGAACGCACGAGATCCTGAAACACCACACGATTCTCTTCATTCAGGCTCATCAGCTCCCGGTGCGCGGCAAGCACTTTCTCTCTTGCTGCCTGCTCACTGCATTCAACACTGGGCAAATCCCGCAGCAGCTGAGAACCTTCCTGGCCTTCCTTAACAATCAGAAAAACCTTGTCAAATCCCATGCTCAACAGGATGCGATTAATGTCATCGTTCGATGAAATGATCGTGGGAATCATCCCAAACCGCTTCCGGGCCTGGATGGATAACTTGGCGAGCAGCCCAAGCGACGTGCTGTCAATGCCTTCCGTTTCTGTCAGGTCCACCAGAATGGACTTGAAGCCCTTCTGGGCCAAGACATGCTCCAGCGCCTTGTCGAGGGTAGTGCAGAGCGTCATCCGCACATCACCCACAAACTTCAGGACATAGGTGCCGGCATTCTCGGCAAACTGAATCTTTCCTGCACTCATTCTGTTGTATTAGCCAGCACCAGCAGGGCGATATCATCCGGTGTCTCATGGATGTCTTCCAGATTGAGCCGGCTCATCAATGCCTCTGCCGTCGTAGCACCCTCACTAATCACCGATAACAGATAATCTTCTTTTTCCTTCAGTGTCTTTTGGGGAAGCACTTCCAGAATACCGTCGGAGAACACAGTTAAAGAGAAGTCCCGGGGTAAGTCAATGGTCACATCTTCGAAACTGGCGTCTTCAAAGAGACCGACTGGCAAACCATTACGTTCAATAAGTACCGTTTTATCACGACTGGCCAGTATCGGAAAAGGGTAATGTCCGCCAAACGCATAGGTCAGCGTATGCGCCCGGGCATCAACAATACCGCCAAACACCGTGACATGCTTGCCAAGCCCCGTTGTCAGCAACCCCTGATTCAGATATTTCAGCACATAGGAAGGTTTGACCACGCCCTGCCGGGATTTGGAGCGGTATTCCTGCAACAGGGTCAGGAACATATTTTTCAGTAATACCGTGACAAACGCAGACGACGCTCCATGTCCGGAAACATCCGCCAGGTAAAAGCCGAAACAGTGATCATTGACCGGGAAATAATCGACAAAATCCCCACTCAGGTAGAGGGAGGGATAAATTTTGTAGTCCAGCTGATAGCCTTGGAAGGTGAACGGCGTCGGCGGCAGCATTTTCAGCTGGACCTGACGACCGGCTTTCTGATCAGCCCGCAGCACATCCAGACTCTCTTTCAGTGACTGAATGGCCTCTTCCAGGCTTTCCCGGTATTTGCGGTTCTGGGCAGCGAGATCTGCACTGTCGAGCGCACGCTTGATCGCGTATTCCAACACTTCCAGATCAACAATTGGTTTGATGATGTAATCACTGGCTCCCAACCGCAGAGCTTCCACGACATCCGCCATCACACCGGCACCGGACACCACAATAAACGGTGTCTCCGGAGAGATTTCATGGACCTTTCTCAGCAGTGCCAGTCCATCCATGCGCGGCATACGGAGATCACACAATACGAGATCCGGTTTGCACTCGGTGAAAACGGCCAGACCGGACTCACCGTTGTCCGCCTGCAGGATGTCGAAACCGCTGTCTTCGAGATAGGCAACAATACTGTCCCGCACGATGGCGTCATCATCAATCACCAGGAGTCGGCTGCTTCCTGCAGTCATGCTTTTTCCTTGTTCAAACGAAACAGATACCCGGTTTTCGCTGGCAACAGACGTTGCCCCGATATTACTGAACGCTGACCCATTGGCTGTAACCGTCCGGTTGTAGGAAGTATCGCTAAGGGATTCTATGAAATTACCTGCTCAGGCTCGTGCCTGCAAGCAGGATTATACTCTAGCGCAAAACCCATAAAAAAGGCCGGTTACCCGGCCATTTTATGCTGACGATATTCATTAAAAGTCGTCTTCCGGCACTTCACCGGTGATCATGAACTGACGGCTCTGCAGATAGGCATCCCGAATAAAGATGTACTTGTCGCCGACAATCAAGCCTTCTGCACCCCGAAGGCGGTTACGGGTATCAAGAATATCCAGCGAATGTATCGCCATGAATTCCGGGCTCCACCACTCAAGGCTGTTGGTGGGGTTCAGCTCAAGGTCAGGAACAAAGCCAACGGTGGAACGGGCTGTTCGCGGCCCGTAGAACGGCAGAACCACATAGGGGCCAGAGGGCACATGCCAGCGGGCCAGGGTCAAGCCAAAATCCTGATAACGGCGTTCAATGCCCAGCTCAGTGGCAACATCCAGCATACCAAGCATGCCGATGGTTGAGTTGATCACAAAGCGGCCACTGGTAGCGGCTGCATCGCCGATCCGTAGCTGAAGTACCGCATTCACGAGGTTACGAACTTCCCCCAGATTCTGGAAAAAGGATGTCACCAGCCCTTGAACCGGTTCGGGAGTGACCTTGTCATACCCTCTGGCAGCCGGATCAAGAATCCACTGATCCATTTTTTCATTGAAATGGAATATTTTACGATTCATCGGCTCCAGCGGGTCATCGTAGGACACCGGTTCATAGGCGCTGGCTAACTGGCTGAGCAGTACCAACATCACGGCGGATGTCCACCGAAGACAGGCAAGACGCATGATTTCTCCCAAAGATTATTTACAAATTCTGTTGGACTGATTACCTAATTATACCTGCGGGACAGTCAATAAACATTGGCGACACCCGAGACATCAAAATAAAAACCTGCCAGTCAGGATATTGACACCCGTAACAACCCCTAACCGAATCAATGACGAAGGATACTGACTACGAAAAACGAGCAATACACTACAAACACGCACTCAGATAGACGGGGTCAACACGTAACGTTGCCATCAGGTGATGACAGTGATCGATAACGCGCCAGATCCTCTGGACGGTCCACATCCCACAACGTATCCAGCTCCAACCAGCAAGCCTGCGCCTCTCGTAAACGGCAGCGTGTTTGTTCCAGCACCCTGTCAGTTCCCCAGTCTATGCCGTCAAATAATTGAGGAATATATCGCCGAATCGCCAACAAGACATACCCGCCATCCTCTGCAGGCCCGAGGACAACATCAACGGCATCCAGCCCTTTCAGCGCAGACTCAAGATATTCCTTGGTCAGTACCGGGCAATCACTACCCAGAAACAAAATCTTTTGGGTTTCGCCTTCCAGATTCTCCATGGCGGCCTGCGCCATGCGCTGGCCAAGATTTCCATCACACTGCAACATGCGTAACCAGTGATCGAAAAGACAGGGAAAATCACCGTCCATACCCATCCAAAGCTGTAAGGGCGCAAGCTGCCATTCTGCCAACTGCCCCCCTACTCGATTCAGCAAGGCAGCATGGACATCACAGGCACCTTCTTCGCCAACAGCAGGAATTAATCGGGTTTTTACCCTTCCCGGAACCGGGGGTTTGGCAAACAACAGAATGGCAGCATCTGGGTAGGTAAACATACACTGTCCCTAGTATTCAGTAATCAAGCAGAGCCCTTACCATTGGCTCGGTACGACTTAGACAGTTTTTCCGGTGCAACACCGACATAATACTGTAGACGCAAACGCCACATCAGCAGCACGGTCCTCAGGATGCCATACTTTTCCCAGCGCCGACTATCTGTCACCACACAGGCCTTCAGGCAATGCGGTCGCTGAATATTAATCAGTCGCCGGGAAAGTTCAAGGTCTTCCATCAATGGGATAGCAGCAAAGCCTTCCAGCCGCTTAAACAGACCTGCCGAAACAAACATTCCCTGGTCACCGGAAGCAATCCCTGTCAGTCGTGATCGCCAACTTATCATCCGCTCAATAATTCGGAAAAAACCATGCCGCCCAGTTAACCGGACATCGAACCTCCCCCACCCTTCGCCTTCGCATAGGCAGTCCGCTATCAGCGCATCAGCATCCACTGGCAACGTGGTATCGGCATGCAAAAAAAGCAAAACATCACCCTCTGCAATGGCCGCACCGGCATTCATCTGTAAACTGCGCCCACGTGGCGCACTGATCATCTGATCAACCAGCCCTTCTGCTGTGGTTAGAGTTTCATCATCACTTCCGCCATCCACCAGAATCAGCTCATGCCCAGCGGTTCTGAAACACTGCAGACCAGACAGTTTATGACGTAAGACGAATGCTTCATTCAAGACCGGGATAATGATCGACAATTTCATGATTCAGGAGGGTTCCAGCCGGGCGATAATCCACAGATACCAACAAGACCAGCTATTGATGAAAAGCCATATAATCGTCTATGATAGCGACGCATCTGGATGAGCGACAACAGCTATATGTGCTTAACTGTATAGACGTTAGTTCAAGCAATGTCCCTATAGTTCAACCGGATAGAACAGCCGCCTCCTAAGCGGCCGATCCAGGTTCGAGTCCTGGTAGGGACGCCAGAAAAATCAATCACTTAGTATAACCACGCATCCGACAAGGTTTAAAAATCCCAATCTGGGGACACTTGTGGGGACACTTGTGGGGACACTTAGGCTGAGGCTAGGGATTTTTCTGCAAACGCCCCTAAATCTCCCGATACCACTCCCAGCCGCACCCCTTTCTCCTTTGCTTATTGCTCAAGACCCAAAAGACGATCCTTCAACCGCTTGATATCCTTTTCTATACGATCCCGTTCATATTTCAGCGCCAGAGCAGCTGTTTGTGCAATGGGGTACCTAGCCAAAGATCACGAATTTTCGCTATCCAAACCAACTCAGCAAATACAATTTAACTTAGCGACAAGCATTTCAAAGACACATTTTAAATTTTTCTGATAACAGACAACGCAGTAATCATATTAAAACTCATTGACCTGATATAAAATCAAACCCCCCGGTTTTGCATACTATATAATTCTCTCTGACCTGATGCTCCTTGCATTATTGATTCAATAGCCTCTTCAATATCCTTCAATGCTCTCTCAAGCCTCTCCTCTTCTGCAACCTTATCTTTAAACCATTTCAAAAATTCAGCATTTGACATTGGCTCTTCTTTATTCTCAAGATGATACTTGGTAACAGAATCTATCTCTGAAAAAGTTTTTTCATCTGCATGATTAATCGCCTCATGCAAAAACACTGCCTCAACATCTAGACGTGGCGCCTGGCCATTAATCAATTGACTAACATCAGTATACATTTCACTATCTATAATCCCTTTATCCATCAACTCATCCAATTTTTCATGACGCAATGCTTCATCTATTTTATCATATTCATTAACATATTCTTTCAATGACAAAGCACCTTCATTGCCATAGTAACTCGAATACAGTGAATCAATTTTATCGTTAATCTTATCGACGCCATTTACAGTAGCGTTATATTTCTCCATGAAGCTAGGACTAAACGCAAGACCGGGCGACGTAGCTAGCGCAAAGGACATAACAGCTTTTTCACACTTACTCACAGACTCTGCTTCTGAACGGCCTTCCAAAAGGTCAATTGTTTTTTGTGCACTTTCTTCTTTTCTGGCCTTTAGATCTTTGAGTACTTCTATCTGATTTTCTGTTTCAAGATCACTTTTTTCAGCTTTCAGCCCCTGCAAAAGCGACAATAATGACTGCGGATCAATCGAAGCAAGACCATGACTATTACCCGCAAGGGGTTCCGCCAGCTGAAAACCTCCACCAACCAGGGACTGTAACGAAGCTTGTTGCTGCTCAGATAAATAACTAACACCAATCCTATTATCGATATTGCCCGATCCAATAGAAACATTGGCATTTGGCTCCATATCATTCAACTTCTGAACAGGGATATAATTATTACCACCCTCCACCTTAGACATCACTATTCTCCTTAAACGACTTCAAAAATGCTTCGATCTTCTTTTCATCTTTTTTAAAGTCAGCCCTTCCTTTTGCTACCTCTAATAACTCGTCGAACGTAACTACAGCTTCACTATGCCGACCTAGACTCAGCAGCATACGCCCTAAAGCCGCTCTAGCATGGCAATCTTGATCATTATATCCCAAAGCCATTTTCAATAACCCAATAGCATTATCAGGAAACCCCATCTCAAACCGACAAACAGCCAGTCCAACCAAAAATTTCGATTCGCTATGATTATGCAAAAAAAGAAAAAAGAACTGTTGCTCCGCCTCTCTCAATTTACCCGATTGAAAATTAATCACAGCCATTGAATAGATAGCTTCAAGCACACCTTCATCAATTCCTTTAAATTCAGCGATAGTGAATCCATCTCGCAACCGCCATAAAACACTTGATTCTATACCCAGTGCCTTAATGACATTTTTTAACTCAGACATGTTGCACCTCTTAGGCCTGACATCAAATATAATTCCTGCACACCCTAATTCCCCAAAAAAGACTAACTAAATATTATGATTTTGATTTTGCAGTAAGCTTCGCTGATCTTTTGCCCCAGATAACACAGCGTATTTAGCTTCCTCAATCTTCCTTTGGATATCCGACATCATTTCCTCTTCGGCTTCTGAATCCCTGACAAACTTCGCGAACCATTTCTGGAACTCTACCGGTGACATGGTCTCATTAGACTCTACCGGTGATGGTGCCTCCGAAGATGCATCATCTGGTGCGTCATACCCTGCGGAATGCGATACGGCATCATACAAAAAGACAGCAGCAACATCCTGACTATCTGCCTTACGAGCAATCAACTGAATCAGATCATTGTGCACTGTTTCACTAATAACGCCGGAAGTCAGCAACTCATCAGCCTTCATTTTCAAATCATGTTGCTTTGCCTCAACATTTTTGACTGATACATCATAAGAATGCACACGAGGAGAATAAGTGAGTGGCGTCCGGTGCCCATAAGAAACTCTACGTGTAACTTGAGGAGAAAAGGCATCTTCATATTCATCCTGAAACTTTTCAATCGCTGCTGCGCCTTCCTCACCATAATGCTGAAGATAGTAGTGTTTAATCTCAGCATTCACAGATTCCATTCGATGCTTCGCACTTTCCGCCTGCTGAATACCTGTCACCAATAAAGGAATACCAACCGGCCCCAACAGCGCACCAAATACCGCCTTAACCACACCACAGGAGCGGTCCTCCTGAGCATTTTCCAGTCGTTCCAGCAGCTCCACGGTCTTTTGTGCGCTTTTTTCTTCTTTACGAGCCTTGAGATCTTCCAGAATTTCAACCTGATTCTTGATCTCAAGATCTTCCTTTTCAGCTTTTAACCCATTCAGTAATGACTCAAGCTGATCCGGAGACAGAGTGCCTAGATAACTCACATCGGTTGACGTTGGCGGTGCCAAAAGCAGGCGGCCGCCATCCTGCCTTACGACACCATCGACAGAGTTTTCAGAAACCTGCCCGAAACTCACGCCCTGGCCAAGATTACCTGCCGATACTGTCGTCCGTTCAATCTGACCGGGAGTGAGTTCTTCCTGAGGCCTGACAGGCTGATTGCCCGATGTTCCATCAATTCTTGCCATCAGCCTGCCTCCTGCATAGCCTGTAATGCCTGTTTAGCCAGTCCTAATTCCGCTCGTAATTGCGACTGATCACCACACGCCTGAATCGCCCGCTCAAACATTTGCTGAGCCTGCACCATCTCACCGGATGCCTCATAAACCGATCCAAGCGCCAATAATCCGTGGGGATTTTGCTCATCCAGCGCAATCGCCTGTTCCAGCAAGGCTACGGCACTGTCTGAATCGCCCAAAGCAAAACGACAGCATCCCACCCCCTGGAGATAACGCGGTTCCGTGTGATCATGCATACCCAGAAACAGAAACAACGATTCAGCTTCCTCGACATGCCCGGCTTCATAACGGGCATAAGCTATGGCGTGGATTGCCTCCAGCAATTGAGGATCAAACTTTTTGTGACTTGCGATGGTTTCACCATCCTTCAGGCGCCCTAACAGTGGGGCATCCACCCCCAACGATGCTAATAATCCCCTTACCCCCGTCATTCAACACACCTCCCTACCCGGGTTATATAACGGCTGATTCCTATAAGGATATGCAGGCAGATACCCCTCAAGCTGATTAAAACGAAATCGCCCGGTAATTCGCTATTTCCAAATGCGCTATTGATGCTGATTCCAGCGTTAAAACGCACTGAATAGACAGCATTGAAATAAACACTGCAACAGTAATAACGGAGAGACAATGAGCGTCATAACCGTTTCGCCTTTTCTATCCATTGACGGTACAACAATATTCAAACCCGACTGAAACGGGCACAATAAGACCAACAAGAAACAGACCGATTCGAATCCAGAAGAACAAAGCAGGAGTCAAACCATGCGATCCCTGACAACCGCACTCGCCCTTGGCTGCATGGCATTCATGCTGTCCGCCTGTTCCAACCTGTCGAATGAAAACAATCTTGCCAGTTACGCCATGACAACCGGCGTCCAGAAACCCTTCGACATCAAACACTATGATGCTGCCGTCTACGAGCCCGTTTATGTTCCCCGTGAAGACCCACTGGTACCCATGAGGGATGCTGCCTATACACGCCTTGAGAACGTGATCAAGGCAACACTCGAAAACAAAGGGCTACATGAAGGGGAACTGACTGAACACACGATCCGGGTTCGATTCGGCCTTGCCTCTGAATACCTCCTGAGTGATGCAGAGTTGGCTTCAGCCATGGGCCTGAACCCGGGTCTGGTGACTAGCCAGGAAGACAGCAAGCTCACCATCGGAATCACCCTGATTCGAGCGGATACAGACGAAATACTGTGGAATGGCGCACTGCAAGGGGTCATGCTTAAAGGCCTTGACCCTGAACAACGAGATCAGCGACTCAAGCAGGCCGTTGCGACGCTGTTAAGCTCATTGTAAATACAGCAACAGGTGATGGCAGAAACAAAACTCTGCCATCACCTGCTCAGCAATCAGCCATTAATGGCTTCATAAACTGTAAAACCATCCCGTTTTGCCAAAACATGGCAATGACCAAAAACGGCTTCGATAATCGGTGGATAACGCAGAAAACTGTTAGCCACAATCCGCAGGCGTCCTTTGGGTTTCAACAGTGACTTCGATTCCCTGAGAAATTGTTCGGTTGTTTCATACTGCGTTTTCACCCCTTCATGAAAGGGAGGATTGGAAACAATCGCATTAAAACGTCCACGGACGTTTTCCAAACCGTTACTGCCAATGACATCCACAGGCTCGACCTCATTAATCCGGCAAGTTTCACGGGTAGCTGCCAAGGCCATGGCGTCATTATCGAGCAGTGACAGGCGAATGCCCGGAAACCGCTTCGCCAACCAGGTACCAACAACGCCCGAACCACAACCAAAATCGAGAATATCGCCTTTAAAACCCGTCTCCATGGTTTCCAGCAATAACCGGGTGCCTACATCCAAACGACCATGATTAAATACCCCAGGCAATGTCACCACCTTGGTACATACATCATTCACGACCTCTTCAAATGATGCTTTCCAGTCGTCAATAACAAACTGCGAATGTTTAACCGCTGGCGTTAATACATACAACGAACAGTGACGGGCAGAATCAATCTTTTCGACATCACCATACGTCGCCAGCCGCTTTTGCCAGGACTTAATACCATGACTATTTTCACCCACCAGCAACAAACGACCATTGTCTGGCAGCAGAGGCAGACACATTGCCAACAGGTAATTCATGAACTCCCGGCTTTTCTGCAAATACACAATAACGGTATCCGGCTTTTCTTCCTGATCGGGAATACAGGCGCCATAAGCAAGACATTCTTCGTTGACACCAAGATCTGCAAGCCGTGAGCGAACCGCCTCACTGGTGGTATAAACATTGACTGACGCCGCACCCTGCTGACTCAGCTGCGGCACAAAGTGATCGTTTTCCGGCTGTACAACGAGAATACGTTCAGCCTCCAGCACATCACTGTTTTTAACCAGCAGTTGGCTGGGATTTGTCAGCACATTCATACCGTATCCTGTCATCTCGCCCTGAAATCAATTACAACCGTACAGGCCTATAGCGGCCCCAAAAAGCGCCGTTTTATAACCGATCCAGGCAACACACACAAACGCCAGCGGATAAACAACGGGTTACGTAGAATGACGAATTCAGCTAATCCCAAGGCTCAGCTATAGTTGGCGGTATTTATACCGCGTCTGCCTCAGAGATTTCCCCATGCCACAGAAACCCATCCTGGTCGGTATTGCCGGCGCTTCAGCTTCCGGAAAAAGCCTGCTGGCTGAAACCCTGGTTGAAGAACTGAAAAGTGAACACCTCAGCGTGATCTCCGAGGATTCCTATTACAAGGACCAGTCCCACCTGAGTATGGATGAACGCGTTCTGACTAACTATGACCACCCGGACGCGATCGATCACAACCTGATGCTCCAGCATCTCCAGATGCTCAAGCAAGGGGAAGCCATCCAGGTTCCGACCTACGATTATTCTATCCATAACCGTACCAGCGAGACCCGCACCGTGCGCCCTTCACGGGTAGTGATTTATGAAGGGATACTGCTGTTTGTCAACCCGGATGTCCGCAAGCAGTTTGACCTGCGCTTCTACATGGATACGCCGCTCGACATCTGCCTGATTCGACGCCTCCAGCGGGATATTGTCACCCGCGGACGGGATATGGAATCAGTCATCAGCCAGTACATGGAAACGGTCCGTCCGATGTTCCAGCAGTTTATTGAGCCATCGCGTCAGCATGCGGACCTGATCATTCCCCGGGGCGGCAAAAACCGTATTGCCATGGATCTCATCAAGACCAAGATCAACACATTGATCAACTGATCCCGACACAATCAATATTACCGGTGCACGTACGCTTGCGTCGCACCGGTATCAAGACTGCAACCACTCGAACAGTTCGAGCTCCATGCAATTCTCGACTATACGGGAAATATGTGGAAATGAACGCATATCAATATCCAGTCTCCCTGCCGTCACTACCAGCGGCACCAGTATCAAATCCGCCATGGTGAGCTGCTCACCAAAACAATAAGTCCCCGTCTGGGCCTGGTGAGCCAGCATAAATTCCAGCCGTGCAAGACCGGTTTCCAGCCAGTGACAAAACCAGAGTGCCTGCTCCTCCCGTGGTATTTGCAAACGGTTTTCCATATAACCTGACACCCGGGCATGGGCATAAGGCTGGATATCACTGAAAATCAGCTGGGCAAAACTACGAACCCTGGCACGCACCAGGGGCTGCGCCGGCAATAACGCCGGCTCAGGAAAGACATCCTCAAGGTATTCAAGGATTGCCATGGCCTGTGTCAGCTGCTGATCCCCCGTATCGAGTACCGGGGATTCATGTGCCCCACCCTGATAATGCAACCCGGCCAGCGCCTCGGCATCGGACTCAGCCATCACATGATCGATATCCTTGAACAGCAACGCCAGTCGAACCATCTGATCCGCAGGCGACACATTGCGGCTATACAGTTTCATCGCGGTACTCCTTCCCAGCAGCCTGTACGCTCAACATTCAGCCCTCATAGCCAAAAGAAGACCATAGCAGGTGCCGGTTAAAAACTTTACAACGAACAGTATTTCACTGATACTCCGCCCGTATAAGTGTCAGGCCAGATCAGTCAGGCTTGGCATCACTTATACGCTGAATAGCCGGCATTATAGTGCGCTATAAGCCGGAAAGACTGATGGCTGCCAACGACGACACCAGCCCAACGTAAAGGCACAGAACTGTTCATGCGTGTAGAAAACGATATCAAGCTCGGCTTCAAGGATGTCCTGATTCGCCCCAAGCGATCCACCCTGAAGAGCCGATCCCAGGTCGATCTGAATCGCACTTTCCACTTTATGCATTCCGGACGCGAATGGCGTGGTGTTCCCGTCATTGCGGCCAACATGGATACCGTCGGCACCTTTGAAATGGCCACTGCACTGGCCGAGCATGGCATGCTCACCGCCATTCACAAGCACTACACGGAAGAGCAGTGGAACGAATTCCTGAATGATGCGACCGATGACTTTTATCACCGCGTCATGGTCAGCAGCGGCACCTCCGACAACGACTTTGAAAAACTGAGCCGTATTCTGACAGCCCATCCCAAGCTCTATTTCATCTGCATTGATGTTGCCAATGGCTACTCTGAACACTTTGTCGCTTTCGTGGCCAAAGTGCGCAAGGCATGGCCTGACAAAGTCATCATTGCCGGTAATGTCGTCACCGGTGAAATGGTAGAAGAGCTGTTACTAGGCGGTGCTGACGTTGTTAAAGTCGGTATTGGTCCCGGCTCTGTCTGCACCACCCGGGTCAAGACCGGCGTTGGCTATCCGCAGCTGTCAGCTGTCATTGAATGCGCTGATGCAGCACACGGACTGGGCGGCCAGATTATTTCCGATGGCGGCTGCACCTGTGCGGGCGATGTTGCAAAGGCTTTTGGTGGCGGTGCTGATTTCGTCATGCTGGGCGGCATGCTTGCTGGCCACGACGAGTCCGGCGGCGAACTGATTGAAGAAGATGGCGAGCAATTCAAGCTGTTTTACGGCATGAGCTCAGCAACTGCCATGGATAAACACAGTGGCGGCGTGGCGGAGTATCGTGCTTCGGAAGGCAAGACCGTCAAGATTCCCTATCGCGGCCCGATTGCCATCACCATCCAGGATATTCTTGGCGGCACCCGCTCTGCCTGCACCTATGTGGGCGCAGCCCAGCTGAAAGAGCTGACCAAACGCACGACCTTCATTCGCGTTCAGGAACAGGAAAATCGTATCTATAACTGATTCTGAACGGATAATAAAAAAGGCGATCATATGATCGCCTTTTTTATTTGGCTTAATAAATTGCCTGAATACCCTTATTGAGGAAGATGCGCTGCAGATCCCGCATCAATTCTTCAGAAGGCGGCGTCACCTCTTCAAGCTCATAGATATCCTTCATCAGATCCCACTTATGCTTACCCAGCGCATGATAAGGCAGCAACTCCACCTTCTCGATATTCTTCATGGGCGCAATGAACTCAGCCAGTTGCTCGGCATAAACAGGATCTGTTGTATAACCCTCTACAACCACATAACGGATCCAGGTCGGCTTATTGATCTCCTGGAGATAACGGGCAAAGTTGAGAACGCGTTCATTGCCAACATACGTCAGTTTCCGATGCAGGTCGTTGTCCATGTGCTTGATATCAAGCATGATCAGATCGGTTTGCTCAATCATGTCGGCAATGGGATTGGTAATACCTTTGACATAGCCATTGGTATCCAGACAGGTGTGAATCCCTTCCTTACGACAAGCACGGAAAAGTTCAGCCACAAACTCTGGCTGAAGGCTGGGCTGACCACCACTGACAGTCACACCACCTGACAGGAAGTGTTTTACGGCTCGGATCTTTTCCATCAGGTCTCCAACTGAGACCATCTCACCGTCTTTCATGCTCCAGGTATCGCGGTTATGACAGTACCGGCAACGCATCACACAACCTTGCGTGAAAATCACAAACCGGATACCCGGTCCATCAACAGTTCCAAATGAGTCAGTTGAGTGAATTCTGCCCAGCATGCCTGCTCCAGATAGTGAGGGATGTCACATCAGCATCGTTATTGTCTGGTTTTTCCGCGCCAGTCAGGCCAACACATCAACTGCATACGGAGACAACGGTGCCATAAAAATCAAAAGTAGTTGGGGATACTAAATAGTTTTTGAGGTTTTACTATCTGTACTAGCACCTAAGCGCGCAGAATCACAGGCAGAGTGGGTTAAGCTGGCAACGTATTTCTACCCACCAGAAACAGAAAGGACGGACTGGTTAAATCTATTTTATAGACGACAAATATCATTTTATTCATTTAGCGTATAAGAACAGAAAAAAGCTAAAAAAAACAAGAAAAATCAACTCCAATTTAGGTAAACCTACCTATATTAGCTCTATTGGCCATTTACTAGTATTCGGCCCATAACGATTTTAATAGACACAGGATTCCCTTCGCTGGAGCGATATAATGAGCAAATACATGTATACCACGGTTTACGAAGAGTTTACTGGTATCAAGCCTCCCGAACCTAAAGAACACAAACCCAAAAGAAAGCGTGGTTACGGACATCCCTACCGCATGCGCCTGAATATGCAAAACAATACCACGCCCGCGTCAGGCAATGAAAAACCACAGCGTCATTTCAACAAAGAATCAATGGACTTGGAGAGCAGTAATTACAACACGTCTTCAGACAGCTATATGGTCAAACCCTCCCGGCCGAGACAAGAGGAATCACATTTCTCAATGAGCGATACCGCACCGCGTGTTACCTATAAAAAAAGACGTCATGTTGACCATGATGCCTGCTCACATGACGCCCACTTCTGACCGCATGTCATTCTATTAAGCCCTATATATTCACGCATTAACATCTGAACTTCATCTAGGCCACGACTCTTGATTCTTCATTAATCAGCATGTTCTAGACGACACTGAAAGCACACTATTCGCATTTTTATGTGAGGTGGCGCAGACACGCTCAAGCGTTGGGAGTTGTCTGCAGATTGTGTAATGTTAAGTGTGTCAGGAAGAGATGGTGTAACCGTCGATACTTCGGCGGTTACACGTCATTGACAGGTTAACCCAAAACGTACTTAATCATAACACCTGCTGCCACAGCCGAGCCGATAACTCCGGCTACGTTGGGCCCCATTGCATGCATGAGCAGGAAGTTCTGGGGATTGGCCTCCAGGCCAACCTTGTTGGACACCCGGGCAGCCATCGGCACCGCGGATACCCCTGCAGAACCAATCAGCGGATTCACCTTGTTCTTGCTGATCAGGTTCAGCCCCTTGGCCATCAGGACACCACTGGCCGTACCGATACAAAACGCCACGATACCCAGACTGAGGATACCCAGGGTTTCAGCTTGCAGGAACTTATCAGCTACCAGCTTTGAACCCACAGACAATCCCAAGAAGATCGTCACGATGTTGATCAGCGCATTCTGTGCAGTATCAGACAGCCGATCCACAACACCACACTCACGCATCAGGTTACCGAAGCAGAACATGCCCAGTAGCGGCGCCGCATCCGGCAACAACAGGGCAACCAACACCAGCAGCACCAGCGGGAAAACAATCTTCTCACGCTTGCTGACAGGACGCAGCTGCGTCATGGTGATGCGACGCTCTTCCTCGGTGGTCAGGGCACGCATAATCGGCGGCTGAATCAGCGGTACCAGCGCCATATAGGAATAGGCGGATACCGCGATAGCTCCCAACAGTTCCGGCGCCAGCATGCTGGACACATAGATTGCTGTTGGCCCATCCGCACCACCAATGATGCCAATCGCTGCAGCCTGCGCAACGGAGAAATCCATTACACCCAGCGCCGTCATTCCCAGTGCCCCCAGGATGGTGGCAAAGATACCGAACTGCGCCGCCGCACCCAAGAACAGTGTGCGGGGGTTAGCCAGTAGCGGTCCAAAGTCCGTCATCGCACCGACACCCATGAAAATCACCAGCGGTGCAATACCACTGGCAATGGCCACGGAGTAGAACTGGTATAGCATGCCGTTGCTGTATGTCAGGTTTTGCGCCAGCTGGGATGCCGCAAACTGAACCTCTGCCGGCGCCGACTCATAGACCTGCAGCAATTGCTTGACAGACTCAAAGCCCACACCCAACACACCCGCCATCGCTTCAACGTGGGCCGGGTTAGCCTTGTGAATCAATTGTTCAACCGCAGAGTATGCCAGACCGGCTTCGGGAATATTGGCAAGAATGCCGCCCACCCCGATTGGTACCAGCAACAGCGGTTCAAAGTTCTTCCGTATCGCCAGAAACAGCAGGCCGAAACCCACCACAATCATGACGAACTGCCCCAGGGTGATGTTATAAAGACCCGACCCGTACAGGAGTGTTAATAGTTTTTCCATGATGCACTCCTCAGGCCAGCATCAGCAGCGTATCGCCAACAACAACGGAATCACCTTCCTTGACGGATACCGACCCCACCGTACCGGTACGGGGCGCACGCACTTCCGTTTCCATTTTCATGGCTTCCAGAATAATCAGCACATCCCCTTCCTGAACCTGCTGACCCGGCTGGACATGCACCTTCCAGATGTTACCCGCCAGGGGAGCCGGCATGGGATCACCACCGGTAACCGGCGCACTGGCAGCGGCAGCCTGACCACCCGGCGCAATCGACACCGGCTTGATGCCGGAGATATCGCCGCCATCGGCCACTTCCACCACATATTCCTGACCGCTGACTATGACGGTATACACTTCCGGCTTACCGGATTCGCGAGCCACCAGCTCCTGACCTGTGGGCGCAGGCTCAAAGGCATCGGGATTACCGCGATTCTCCAGGAACTTGAGACCAATCTGCGGGAACAGGGTGACCGTCAGCACATCATCAATGGCATTCTCCGCCAATGTGATGCCCTTCTCCTTCACCTGGGCATTCACTTCCTCAGTCAGGCGGGCCATTTCAGGCTCAAGCACATCAGCCGGACGACAGGTGATAGGATCGGCGCCATCCAACACCCGAGCCTGCAGCTCACTGTTGAACGCTGCCGGTGCTGCACCATATTCTCCTTTGAGAATGCCCTGGGTCTCTTTTGAAATGGTCTTGTAGCGTTCACCGGTCAGGACATTCAATACGGCCTGGGTGCCGACGATCTGAGAGGTCGGTGTCACCAGTGGGATGTGCCCAAGATCTTCACGGACACGCGGAATCTCTTTCAACACATCATCGAATTTATCCGCTGCGCCCTGCTCCTTGAGCTGGCTTTCCATGTTGGTCAGCATGCCGCCGGGTACCTGAGCGACCAGGATACGGGAATCAATACCACGCAGCGCACCTTCAAATTTGGCGTACTTCTTCCGGACGTCCCGGAAATAGGCCGCAATCTCTTCCAGAGCGTTAATATCCAAGCCTGTATCGCGATCAGTGCCCTGCAGTGCAGCAACAATGGATTCGGTCGGCGAATGGCCATAGGTCATGGACATCGACGAAATCGCGGTATCAACACGGTCTACACCTGCTTCAATCGCCTTAAGAATGGTCATGGATGAAAGACCGGCGGTTGCATGGCAATGCAAATGAATGTCCAGATTGGTTTCCGCCTTCAATCGCGACACCAGCTCATAGGCGTCATAAGGCGTAAGAATGCCAGCCATATCCTTGATGCAGAGAGAGTCAGCCGCCATGTCTTCAATACGCTTGGCCAGATCGACCCACATACCGGTGTTATGAACGGGACTTGTCGTGTAAGAAATCGTGCCCTGCGCATGCGCCCCCTGCGCCTTGACCGCTTTCATGGCCTGCTGCAGATTACGGGGATCATTCATCGCATCAAAGACACGGAACACATCCATCCCATTGGCAACGGCGCGCTCAACAAAGGTATCGACTACATCATCCGCGTAATGACGGTAACCGAGCAGGTTCTGACCACGCAGCAACATCTGCTGTTTCGTTTTGGGCATCGCCTTCTTCAACGCACGAAGACGCTCCCAGGGATCTTCACCCAGGAAACGAATGCAGCTGTCAAAGGTTGCGCCGCCCCAGGTTTCCAGGGACCAGAAACCTACCTGGTCCAGTTTTTCGGCGATGGGCAACATGTCCTCAAGGCGCAAACGGGTTGCAAAAAGAGATTGATGCGCATCGCGCAGCACCACATCAGTAATGCCTAGCGGTTTCTTGTTCTCAGACATTCGGTAACACTCCCCCTTGACTCGTTAACCTGACTACTGGCGCTGGCGACGCGCGCGATGCTGCTGAACCGCTTCATGAATCACGGCGAGCAGTACCGGATCACTTGCAGGGTCACCGACTGTCGCGACAGGAGCCCTGGCAACAACAGGTTCGGGCTCCTCCGGCTTCGTGGCCTGAATGATTTTTGACATGATACTGGTCACAATGACCAGGAGGGTAAGGAATACGAAGACAAAGCCCATGCCGAACAGCATCAGGTTCACGCCTTCGCTCATGAGATCCGCTGGAGACATGGCGCTTCCTTATTTCGTTGTTATCGTTCGTGTTCCGGCTACTAAACGACACCTGACACACGACGTTTCACTTATTACACGGTCTTGAATTTCGGGGCCATTTTACCCGAATACCGGGGTCGCGCAATATTGACTGTATTTATACTTATTACTTCAGCATTTATTTCCATGATTCATGTCATGAATAGTGCAATGATTTGTCACGCATGCAGACAGCGTCCACCGCACCAATGACAGTTGTCTGTTTTTACAGGAGTGATAGAGTACCGCCCTTTTCCGCCACAGGAACGGTGTCTGCCGATGCGACTTGTCCTCGCCCCGATGGAAGGGGTTGTCGATTACCTGATGCGCCAGCTGCTGACTGATAACGGCGCCTTCGATCTCTGTGTGACGGAGTTTATCCGGATCACCAATACTCTGCTGCCCGAAGCTGTTTTTTTCAGGCTATGCCCGGAATTGAAACAGGGTGGCCACACGCGTGCCGGCACGCCGGTGTTCATCCAGTTGCTGGGTAATGACCCCGCCACCATGGCAGACAATGCCGCCCGCGCCGCAGAACTGGGCGCTCTCGGCATTGATATCAACTTCGGTTGCCCGGCTAAAACGGTTAATCGACACAAGGGTGGTGCAGCATTACTAAAAGAACCGGACACCCTGCATCGTATCGTTCAGTCTGTTCGTCAGGCCGTCCCGGAACACATACCGGTTACCGCAAAAATGCGGCTTGGCTTCGAGGATAAATCCCTGGCCATTGAAAATGCCGTCGCCATTGAGTCCGCTGGTGCAGACACCCTGACGATTCATGCCCGCACAAAAGTTGAAGGCTACCGACCACCCGCTCACTGGGAATGGATCAGCAAAATACGTGAACATGTGTCGCTGAATATCATCGCCAATGGCGAAATCTGGTCCATTGACGACTATCAGCGCTGCAAAACGGCCAGCGGCTGCAGCGACATCATGATTGGCCGCGGTGCGATCGCCCAGCCTCTGCTCGCTACTCGCCTGAAATCCCTGCAGGATACTGACAGCAGCATGCCTGACTGGCTCGAAACCCGTGCATTACTGGTAAAGTTCGCCCAGACGGTACTGCACAGCCCTCAGGAATACCTTGAGCATTGCAACATCCGTGAACCCGGCCGATACCTAGCAGACCGCTGTAAACAGTGGCTTGGCATGATGGTTCGCTGCCACGAAGGGGCTGCGACCCTGTTTCAGCAGATCAAGCGGGAAACCTGCCCGGAAACCATCTATCGTACGCTACTGACTTAACGGCGAGCTCACCAGCCGTTGCCAACTATTTTGTTGCTATTGAGACTCAAGCCTTGCCAAGCGCCAACAAGCCTGTAATCGAAACTGCCAGCATCCGCTGGAACGAGCGCGGACAACCGGTCTCCGATCATTACGAGGATATCTATTTCTCAGCGGAATCCGGTCCGGATGAAACCTGGCATACCTTTATTAACCAGAATTTCCTGCCGGAGCGGTTTGCCGCACTGGAACCCGGCCAACACTTTGTTGTCGGTGAAACCGGCTTTGGCACCGGCCTGAACTTTCTCTGTACCTGGCAGTGTTTTGATCAGCACGCGCCAGCTGATACCCGGTTGCACTTTATTTCTACGGAAAAATACCCACTGACAACAACGGATCTGGCGCAGGCATTGTCACTCTGGCCAGATCTGGCGATGCACAGCGAACAACTGGTCAAGCATTACCCACCAATGACCGCAGGTCAGCACCGGCTGATTTTTGATAACGGTAGAATTGCGTTAACACTGCTCTGCGGCGATGTTCTGGAAACCCTGCCCGCTCTGGAAGCGTCAGTCAACGCGTGGTTTCTTGACGGCTTCGCACCGGCGAAAAATCCCGATATGTGGCAGCCTGAACTGTTCCAGACGCTGGCAGCAAAATCGTCCCGCGATGCTACCTGTGCCACATTCACGGCAGCAAGATTGGTACGGGATGGGTTAGAAAGTGCCGGCTTTGCGGTTGAAAAAACGCCGGGATTTGGTCGCAAAAGGGATATGGTTAGAGGACGCCTGACACAGCACTCTTCCACAGAGCATCAACACATCTGGTTCCGGCAGCCGGAGACGGCTCATAGTGGAAAACAGGCGCTAATTATCGGGGCAGGCATGGCAGGTGCTGCAACTGCCCGCTCTCTCGCAGAACGCGGCTGGCGGGTACGAGTGATCGACACTCACGACAAACCGGCCAGTGAAGCTTCAGGCAACCCCCAGGGCATGCTGTATACTCGGCTATCTGGCAACAGCACGGTATTAACGCGTTTCATCACAGAAGGTTATCTTTATACGCTCAGTCTGCTGCAACGGCTGGACTGCCAAAAAATCTCTGATGATACCCTGTGGCAGAAAACCGGTCTGATTCAACTCGGTTTCAGCGAAGGTGAACAGCTACGCCAGCAGCGTATCCTTGAATCTGGCCAATACCCTGAAGGCCTGTTACAAGGTCTGGACGCCGAAGCACTCTCCACTCTGGCAGGCCTTCCATTACATTCAAACGGACTCTATTTTCCCGATGCAGGCTGGGTGCACCCGCCATCACTGTGCAAATGCTTACTCGATCACCCTAATATTGAATTCGCAGCCAACCTTCAGGTCGCAAGCCTCACACATGAAGACCATCAGTGGCATATTCAAACAACCTCCGGAGCAACCCTGCTCTCTGAAGTCGTTGTGGTTGCTTGTGGCCACCTGTCTTCAAAGCTGTCGCAAATCCAGTATCTGCCCCTGAAAAGTATTCGAGGCCAAATTACACAACTACCCGCCACAACCAGCAGCCAAAAACTCCAGACGGTCGTTTGCAGCGAAGGCTATATTGCGCCTGCCTGGAAAAATAGCCACACGCTTGGAGCAACCTTTAATTTCGATGACGATTCAGCGGAATGCCGCCAGCAGGATCACGACACCAATTTAGAGAACCTGAAAACTTATACGCCCAGCATTTCTGATGCACTGATAGACTCTGAACTTGATACCACGCAACTGAAAGGTCGAGTGAGCTTTCGATGCACGACGCCGGATTACTTGCCAGCTGTCGGCCCGGTAGTTGACGCTGACATTTTCAAAGAGCATTTCGCTCTATTACGAAAAAATGCCAAACACCGGTTTGCTGACACCCCTGAACAACCTGCAGGCTTGTATATAACAACCGGACATGGATCCAGAGGATTGGTAACCGCTCCGCTAGCCGCGGAAATCCTGGCCGCCTACATTTGTAACGAACCCAGCCCCGTGCCACGTGATCAGCGTCACGCCTTACACCCTTCCAGATTCATGGTCAGAGATTTGGTAAGAAACAAGGTGTAATACAGAAATCACCCTGCCCTAAAACCATTGAGCCGACCAAATGGTCGGCTCAAAAGCCTTAACAATCTACTGACTTATATTCCCGGGATAACAAACGCCCACCCCTCCTAACCCACAATAACCACCAGGATTCTTGGCAAGATATTGCTGGTGATAATCCTCCGCGTAATAGAAATCACCAGTAGGGAGAATTTCTGTCGTGATGACATTATCTCCAACACCATTCAATGCCTGCTGATACGCCCGTAGTGACTGTTCGGCCTTATTTTGTTGTTCTGAGCCGGTGGTATAAATCGCAGAGCGGTACTGGGTACCAATATCATTTCCCTGTCTCATCGCCTGGGTGGGATCGTGATTTTCCCAGAATACGGCAAGTAATTGCTCGTAGCTGATTTCATCAGGATTAGATATGACACGCACCACTTCAGCATGACCGGTATAACCGGTGCAGACCTCTTCGTAAGCAGGATTCGGGGTAAAGCCACCGCTATACCCGACCATCGTGACATAGACACCGGGCTGCTTCCAAAACAGTCGTTCTGCCCCCCAGAAGCATCCCATACCAAACACAGCAACATCGCACTCATCCGGCCAGGGAGGCATCATGGAATGACCATTGACCCAATGCTTTTGACTAATCGTCAATGGACTCTCTCGCCCGGGCAACGCCTCTTCCCTTGACACCAGCACAGTGATACCCGCCATTACCACACCTCCATTGATCGCATTACTTTGCCGCCGGCGCGCTCTGAACCTGTTCCATTGGCGGAACGACCAGCTGTGGATCCAACCGGACCTGATACCAGTTCAATCGCCAATCGAGATGAGCGCCAGTGACCCGGCCAGTTGCACCCACCTCCGCCACAGGTTGCCCCTGACGGACAAAATCACCTTCTTTGACCAGAGACTTACTTAGGTGCAGGAACGAACTTGTGATGCCATAGCCATGATCGATTATCATCGTACCGCCAGAAAAATACATATCCGGGTGGTACAGCACAACACGACCATCGGCAGGCGATTTGACAGGAGTACCGGTTGGCGCGGCCACATCAACACCAAAATGAGGGCGACGTGGTTCACCATTAAAGACACGCTGACTGCCATATACACCAGTCACAGGCCCAACTAACGGCCAGACAAAACCTTCCAGAAAGGCATGATATTCAGAATCCACTTCCCGGGCTTTTCTTACGAGGCTATTTTCATGGCGAACACGCTTTAAGTGGGCTTCAGATGGCGCCATATACTTTTGCGCAACACCTTCTATTCGCTGAATCCGATATTCACGCGGTTCCAGCTTCAGTACTTTCTCAGTCTTTTTACCATCCGGTGCAACCACCGTGTAAGACTGCTGCAATTGCGCATCACGCCCAAACCCCAGCACAAACTGTCCATCCGCTGTAACAGGGACTTCTTTATCCCTGTAATAAACGACAGACCCAGGTTGCACAGTCCCTTTATACAACGCCCCCTGCGTTAACGGCTCACCACTGTCCGCCGAAACCGTCAAAGCCTGCAGCAGAAGAGCGGCAGCAAACCAACATTTATTGAGAATCGTCACAGATACCCCCGGACATGACATTAACCCGCATTACTCCTATAGTAAGAAAACTGGGTTAACACCACCAGACGGAGGTATCAACATGGATCTGTTTATACTCGCGGTGTCACTGCTGCTCCCTGTAGCCTATGGCGCTATTCTTCTCACCCCTCTCGCAATTGATACACATCGCTACCAAAGCACTCAAAAGACCAAATAATAGGACCACTCGAACACCATGCAGCAAGCCTATCACTCAGGCATCGGCAGGCTTGCTGCAACACGCACTATCATTACTGCTTACGGTGCATTCCTTCAGATAATCTGAATACTGTCGCGCAAACTGCTGCACAGCATCCCAGTCGGTATAATCAATATCCTTACTGGCATCCGTATTGCCGCCCGTTATTTTCATGATGAGTTGAATCATGACACGGTCAAACCAGCGATAACGGCTATAGAGTAGCGACCCTGCCATCACACCGGTCATGCCAGGCTTCCAGGTGATTCTCCCGAGAAATTTCTGTAGATAAGGATTTGTTTCGGGTCTGTTTTTTTCAGGTTTACGGGCAGTCAGATTAACACTGAAAAACCCGGATAGGTGCTGATTCAGAAATGTTTCATGCTGCCTGATAAAATCAAACACCTCAGGTAAATGGTGGCCATAACGTATTGGGGAACCAATTAATACTGAATCATATTGATCCAGATTAAAATGAGCAGCCCCTTCTCCCAACGCAAGACATTCCACCATCAAACCGCACTGCTTTAACTCAGCCGCAATAACCCGTGCGATTTTTTCAGTCTGACCGTCACGAGATGCATAAAGCAATAAATGCTGGGCCATTGGATTCTCCCGATTCAACGCATGCTTCTATTTAAACCGCGTTGTACAGGAAACAGACACACAATTTATTTACCTGAATCAAATCTTGCCGAAATTGGAAGCAATCAACAGGATAAAAAATACAGAAATAAAAAAAAGCCCTGCATTAAATGCAGGGCTTTTTCTTTATGGCGGTGAGAGAGGGATTCGAACCCTCGATACGCGATTAACGTATACTCCCTTAGCAGGGGAGCGCCTTCAGCCACTCGGCCATCTCACCGTATGATTTCATTAAAAACCCGCAACTTGGCGGGTTAAATGGCGCGTCCGGGAGGATTCGAACCTCCGACCGCCTAGTTCGTAGCCAGGTACTCTATCCAGCTGAGCTACGGACGCCTAGAATAAGACTTAATAAGAGAAAATCAAGAACTCTTTCACGTCGTCTTCGAACGTTTGATGTCCTGGCGGTGAGGGAGGGATTCGAACCCTCGATACGCGATTAACGTATACTCCCTTAGCAGGGGAGCGCCTTCAGCCACTCGGCCACCTCACCTCGGAATCGAGCGCTATATTACCAGATTCCCGACGTTTGCAAAGTGTTTTTTCAGACTGAACACTTCGACTTTAAAACCACGGCTCAGAACTGTTCTTCGCCTTCCTCTTCTGCGACTTCATGAACCCAGGTTTGGCGGTTGCCCGAATGATGGCCGTCCCTATCTTCCTTTTCTTTCTGGATACGCTGATAGATTTCTTCACGGTGGACTGCCACTTCCTTCGGTGCATTGACGCCGATCCGCACCTGGTTACCCTTCACCCCAAGAACGGTAACCGTGACATCATCACCTACCATCAGGGTCTCACCAACACGGCGTGTCAGAATCAGCATTACAATCTCCTTGTCTCAAAACCAACAAACAATGATCGTCTATTCATCTGCCAGTTTGTGCTTGTCGAATTAATCAGCGCATACCACTTCACTGATTCAGCAGCCCTCTGCAGGACCCCCATGAATCGGCCAGTGCCATATCACCGAAGCAATAAGATTAATACAGGTCTGAAGTTTGGCAACAGATTCCCGCATATTCCCTATTCTTCAAACACTCCGCTAACTTTCGGGAGCACCACGCGGGGAAAAATCCGCGCATGTCTCTGGCAATCTCCCTGTGCGACTATCCGGTCCGCACTATCATAGCTCACTATCGTTATTCGTTGACGCAAATCCTGACGTCCCATCCTGCGCAACAGCGTCAAAACCACTGTTGAACGCTATCAGGCCAAGCCGCACCAATCCCTAACACACCAGGTAGACCGCCACGATCAGACATGCAGTCATACCGGTTTCCGCTATAGATCAAACTATGTACAGCGACAGTCTAATATCAACAACCGCTATTTCCATGAGTATTTGTACGGGACGAAAAACGCCGCGACGCATTATTCCGCCGTGGGCTCCTGATCCAGTTCAAACGCCGAATGAAGTGCCCTGACCGCCAACTCGAGATACTTCTCCGCGATAACGACCGATACCTTGATCTCTGATGTTGAGATAATCTGGATATTGATACCTTCAGCGGCGAGCGCCTCAAACATCCGCGTCGCTACGCCGGCATGGGACCGCATGCCGACACCGACGATGGATACCTTGGCAATCCGGTTATCACCGTCAAACTCACGGGCGCCCAGCTCATCCGATGTATTACCCACCACAGCCAAGGCTTTCTGGAAATCATTACGATGTACGGTGAATGTGAAATCCGTGGATTTATCATCGGCCACGTTCTGCACAATCATGTCGACTTCGACATTGGCCTTGCTGATCGGACCCAGAATTCGGGAGGCAACACCGGGGATATCAGGCACCCCCTTGATTGTCAGCTTGGCTTCATCCCGGTTAAAGGCAATTCCGGATACAACGGGCTGCTCCATCTCGTCCTGCTCCTCCAGTGTTATCAACGTCCCGGGGCCCTCCTCAAAGCTATGGAGTACCCGCAGGGTCACATTGTACTTACCGGCAAACTCCACCGCGCGAATCTGCAGAACCTTTGAACCGAGGCTGGCCATTTCCAGCATCTCTTCAAATGTAATTTTATCCAGACGTCGGGCGCCTTCAACAACACGGGGGTCAGTAGTATAGACACCGTCGACATCGGTATAGATCTGGCATTCATCCGCTTCAAGGGCCGCCGCCAGCGCCACTGCCGTGGTATCTGAGCCGCCGCGCCCCAGCGTGGTGATATTGCCGTCTTTGTCCAACCCCTGAAAACCGGCAACTACTACTACCCTGCCAGCATCCAGGTCCGCACGCATCGTCTGGGTATCAATGCTTTCTATGCGGGCTTTGTTATGCTGACTGTCTGTTTTGATAGCCACCTGCCAGCCGGTATAAGACTTGGCCGGGCAGTTACGCCGGTTAAGCGCCATGGACAGGAGCGCGATGGTAACCTGCTCCCCGGTAGAAAGGATGACATCCAGCTCCCTGGGTGTCGGTGTGTCGTGCATCTGGTGAGCCAGCTCAACGAGACGATTGGTTTCACCAGACATGGCGGATACCACGACAACAATATCGTGTCCCTGCTCTCTGAACCGCTGTACTTTTTCCGCAATGGCTTCAATTCGCTCGACCGTGCCGACCGACGTGCCACCGAACTTCTGAACTAACAACGCCATATCGTAAGTACTTTTATTTATTAGCCGTGGGGAATGTACCACATCCCCCACGGGTCGAAACAGCCCTTGTTTCAGACTAACCCTGTGAACGGGTCAGCAATTCTGACTAGCCGGCCAGTTTATCCGCCACCCATCCGCTGACGGATTCCAATGCCGCCGGCAAAGCCTGCACATCGGAACCACCACCCTGGGCAAAATCAGGACGACCACCGCCCTTGCCACCCACCTGTTCTGCCACCATTTTGAGCAGATCACCGGCTTTCACACGGTCAGTCAGGTCCTTGGTCACACCGGCGGCCAGCGCCACCTTGTCACCATCGACAGCAGCCAGCATGACGATGCCGTTTTCCAACTTGTTCTTGAGCTGGTCAACGGTATCCCGCAGGGATTTCGGATCAACACCGTCAAGGCGGGTTGCCAGCACACGGATACCAGCCACTTCAACAGCACCGGCCACCAGATCAGTGCCCGCGGCAGACGCCAGTTTCTGCTTCAGTCGCTGAATCTCTTTTTCCAGCTCACGGTTACGGTCCACCAGCGTCTGGACTTTGCTGACCACAGATTCACGACTGCCTTTTACCAGGCCTGCTACAGACTGGATACGCTGCTCCTGGTTTTCATACCAGGTCTGCGCTGCTTCACCGGTCAATGCCTCAATACGGCGAACGCCCGCAGCAATACCGGTTTCTGCAACAACCACCAGGCTGCCAATATCACCGGTACGCTCAACATGGGTACCCCCACACAGTTCGACAGAGAAACCACTGGTGCCCATGCTCAGGACGCGCACTTCATCACCGTACTTCTCACCAAACAGAGCCATGGCACCGGCAGCGCGAGCCTGATCCATATCCATTAGTTCAGTTTTAACCGGCGTGTTGGAGCGAACCTGCTCGTTGACGATCCGCTCAATCTGGCGCAGCTGCTCTGCTGAAACCGGCTCAAAGTGTGAGAAGTCGAAGCGCAGGCGCTCACTGTTCACCAGAGAGCCTTTCTGCTGGACGTGATCACCCAATACTTCACGCAGGGCTGCATGCAGCAAGTGTGTGGCAGAGTGGTTACGTGCTGTTGCCATGCGTTTTTCAGCGTTGACCATCGCACCCAGGCGCTCGCCCACACGAATCTCACCGGTTTCAACCACACCGTGATGCAGGTGGTTATCGGATTCCTTGCGGGTATCATCCACGCGGAACGTTCCGGTTTCAGTGCGCAGCAGACCGACATCACCCACCTGACCGCCGGACTCGGCGTAGAACGGGGTACGCTCCATTACGATAACCGCTTTCTCACCCACACCGACGGACTCAACCGGCTGGCCATCACGGAACAGCGCCTTGACGATTTCTTCACCTTCCAGTGCGGTATAACCGGTAAATTCGGTCGCACCTTCAATCTTCAGGACATCGTTATAATCCATCCCGAACTGGCTGGCGGCACGTGCAAGGTTGCGCTGCTCTTCCATGCAGGCTTCATAGCCGTCCATGTCCAGAGTCAGGCCACGCTCACGGGCGATATCATGGGTCAGGTCAACCGGGAAACCGTAGGTGTCATACAGGGTAAACACGGTTTTACCGGGAATTTCGGTACCATCAATGTTTGCCAGGTCATCCTCAAGGATCTTCATACCCTTGTCCAGCGTACGGGCAAACTGTTCTTCTTCCTTACGCAGGACACGCATCACGTGGCCTTTGTTTTCTGCCACTACATTCGCCGCATCGCCCATGGCCTCGATCAGCGCAGGCACCAGCTTGGCAAAGAACGGCTCGCGCGCACCCAGTTTGTGTCCGTGACGGCAGGCACGACGGATAATGCGTCGTAGAGTATAACCCCGACCATCGTTAGACGGCAGAATGCCATCAGCCACCAGAAAAGCGCAGGAACGGATATGGTCAGCAATGACACGCAGTGATGCGGTGGTAGTATCCGGGCAGTTCAACAGACGGCCGGCTTCTGCCAGCAGGGTCTGAAACAGGTCAATCTCGTAGTTGCTGTGTACGCCCTGCATTACAGCGGCGATACGCTCCAGGCCCATACCGGTATCAATGGATGGCTTCGGCAGCGGATGCATTTCGCCATCAGCCGTCCGGTTAAACTGCATGAAAACCATGTTCCAGATTTCGATGTAGCGGTCGCCATCATCGTTCGGGCCACCCGGCGGATCACCGGCCACATTCGGGCCATGGTCATAGAACAGTTCACTGCACGGACCACAGGGGCCGGTATCGCCCATGGACCAGAAGTTATCCTTCTCACCCAGGCGAGAGAAACGGTCAGGGCTGACCTTCATCTCATTCAGCCAGATATCTTCCGCTTCCTGGTCATCTTTGTAGACGGTGACCCACAGTTTCTCTTCCGGAATACCCAGCTCAACGGTCAGAAATTCCCAGGCGAACTTAATGGCATCACGCTTGAAGTAATCACCGAAGCTGAAATTACCCAGCATTTCAAAGAAGGTGTGGTGACGGGCGGTGTAACCGACGTTTTCCAGGTCATTGTGCTTACCACCGGCACGGACACAACGCTGGGACGTGGTGGCACGGTTATAAGAACGCTGTTCCCGACCCAGGAACACATCCTTGAACTGGTTCATACCCGCATTGGTAAACAACAGCGTCGGGTCATCATGGGGAACCAACGAACTGCTTTCGACAATTTCATGTCCCTGCTTATTGAAATAATTCAGAAAAGCAGACCGTAATTCAGAACTTTTCATATCACCTTCCCGTCAGGGAGTCTCAAAATGGATAGATATCAGGACGCTCACTGTTCTGACACCGAGAAATTCACAAAATTCGCGCATTATATAACGACGAACAACAGGCGGACAGCCACAGGCAATGAACTTGTGGAACCCTCCAATAGCCATTGCCTGAGCACATAACCTGGGAATTGAGCCGACAGACAATCTTCTGCCGACAATTACATGGGTTGCGATTATCGCTTGATCGCTACCGATCAATCCAACCGTATAAACACGCAGATAAACCCGTTACTTACCACGATCAGCCACGGATTCCAATAACGCAAACAGGCTGGAGGTATCCCAGCGCCCGCCGCCCATCGACTGAACCTGAGCATATTGCTGATCCACCACGGCGGTAACCGGCAGGCTTGCACCGTTTCTGCGGGCTTCTTCCAGACAAATGGAAAGGTCCTTGCGCATCCAGTCCACGGCAAAGCCATGCTCATACTCTCCCTCAAGCATGGTCTGGTAACGGTTCTCCATCTGCCAGGATTGGGCCGCGCCCTGGGAAATCACTTCAACCACCGCCGCCGGATCAAGGCCGGCTTTACGGGCAAAATGCAATCCTTCAGACAGCGCCTGAACCAGACCGCCAATACAGATCTGGTTAACCATTTTGGCCAGCTGCCCAGCTCCGGTTTCACCCATCAGTTTCACACAACGAGCATAGCTTTCTATAACAGGCGCTGCCTGCTCGAACGTTCCGGCATCGCCTCCTACCATCACGGTCAGCGCACCGTTTTCAGCACCAGCCTGACCGCCAGACACCGGCGCGTCTAGAAAACCCAATCGGGTTTCGGCAGCAATACCGGCTAATTCACGCGCAACAGCGGCTGATGCAGTGGTATGATCCACAAAGACGGCTCCTTCTTTCATACCAGAAAAAGCGCCCTGTTCACCCAGGCAGATTTGCCGAAGATCATCATCATTACCGACACAGGCAAATACAAAGTCCGCACCTGCAGCTGCCGCCGCAGGCGTTTCTGCGCCATGGCCCTGATACTCACTGAGCCACTGCTCCCGACGCTGCGGCGTCCGGTTATAGACAGTCACTTGATAGCCTGCGCCTGCCAGATGGCCGGCCATTGGATACCCCATCACTCCAAGCCCAATAAAAGCAACCTGACAGGTCATAACGCTACCCTTTCCACTGTTTTGATTACTGTTTTCGTTAACGCACTTTAATATCATGGCGCCGGGTTAGCTGCCAGTTTCAGACGATGAAAATTCTGATTAAAGAGGGTGAAACAGGTATGCAGATGCTCAGCTGCGGATATGTCACCCAACCAGCGGAGTGCCTCGATAGCACTTTCTACCGTACACAAATGTGCTTCATGTCGAACACGGCGCAACTGATACTCGGACGTACATTCCGAACCAAGATCCAACACCCGCAAACCGTGAAGATAAGGGCTGTGGTTATACACTTTTCTCGCCTGCTGCCAAGTGGCATCGATGAGAATAAACGCCGGCACTTTATCCCATAACATGCTGTCGGCACTATCTAGCACAGCATCAAAAGCCTGATAACGGGCATAAGCAGAGGGGAAAACCAGAATCGGGTAATACTGCGGGTCAGACAACAAGCCTAATAAAGTCTTATCCGGCTCTACTCGACTCCATGTAGCGATGTGGCCACCAGCCACACAACCAGCCAGCAGGTAACCGGTGTTGGTTGCTTTAGCCTTTTCATTTTCATGCATCAGCAACCAGAAAACGGCCTTGCTGGCGACCACCGGCTTATCAGCACACAAACAGATGAATTGAGGCAACAAGCAACTCTCACAACGCTCCATCAACCCACAAACTCCATCATCTCTGAATCCAGCTAATACTCATCATTCTCACGGCCATCGACTACCGCCATGATGGTATCAATATGAAAGCCCCGGTATTGCAGGTAACGAACCCGTTTTACTTTTTCCTTAGGGTCTTTTACCGGCGCGGTTCCAAATTTTTTCACGCTGACCTCACGCGCCTGCTGCTGCCAGTCTTCGTCAAAAGCCTCAAGCTGTATAAAAACCAAGTCCGCAGCAATACCTTTTTGCAGCAGTTCCTGCTTGATTCTCACAGGTCCCAAACCACGGGAAACACGACTACGTACAAAGCTTTCCGCAAAGCGCTCATCGGATAACAGCCGATCTGCCTCCAAGGCACCCAATACCACTTCCAGCATTTCCGGCGTTTCAGCCCGGCTCCGCAGTTTCTGCCAGAGTTCTTTCCGGCTGTGTTCACGTCGCGCCAGCAAATCCATGGCCGCCCGCCGCAGTTCAGTTTCAGAAGAAGACATAATCCATCCCATATAAAAACGGCGCTTACCCTGTGACAGGTAAACGCCGTAGCATTCAATCCAACTCAGAAAACTCAGGCCAATGTCAGCTCTTCATTTTCTTCCGCTGCTTTTTCAGCTTTCTCATCAACCTGTGGCTCAGCTGACGTCAACAGCTGGCGCCGGATCTCAGACTCAATCTCTTCCGCAATCGCTGGATTATCCTGCAGGTATTGCGCGGCATTGGCCTTGCCCTGGCCAATCTTGTCACCTTTATAGGCGTACCAGGCGCCGGCCTTATCGACCAGTTTCAGCTTAACGCCCAGGTCAATCACCTCACCCATACGGTAGATACCCTTGCCGTACAGAATCTGGAATTCAGCCTGACGGAATGGCGGCGACACCTTGTTCTTGACCACTTTAACACGGGTCTCGTTACCGATCACCTCGTCACCCTGCTTCACAGCACCGGTGCGACGAATATCCAGCCGAACACTGCTGTAGAATTTCAGGGCATTACCACCGGTGGTGGTCTCCGGGTTGCCGAACATGACACCGATCTTCATCCGGATCTGGTTGATGAAGACCACCAGGCAGTTGGCCTGTTTGATCGAACCGGTCAGCTTACGCAGTGCCTGACTCATCAGACGAGCCTGAAGACCCACATGGGAGTCACCCATTTCGCCTTCAATTTCCGCTTTCGGCACCAGGGCCGCGACGGAGTCGACAATCACGACATCCACTGCGCCGGAACGTACCAGCATATCGGTGATTTCCAGCGCCTGCTCACCGGTATCCGGCTGAGACACATACAGGTCGTCAACATTAACACCCAGGCGACGGGCATATTCAGGATCCAGTGCGTGCTCGGCATCCACAAAGGCACAGGTTGCACCCTGCTTCTGCGCTTCGGCGATCACACTGAGGGTCAGGGTTGTCTTGCCTGATGACTCTGGACCATAGATTTCAACAACACGCCCTTTCGGCAGACCACCAATACCCAGCGCAATATCCAGCTGCAGGGAACCGGTTGAAATTGCCGGAATCGGTTCATGCTTCTGGTCACCCATGCGCATGACGGTGCCTTTGCCGAACTGTCGCTCAATCTGGCCAAGCGCCGCCTGTAACGCTTTTTTCTTGTTGTCATCCATCTGACGCACCCTCACAATTAATCCGACCTTTGCCGGCTGGCACCTTCAACGGCATCATCCAGCCTGCAACGCTAAAACAACTGTATACTTAAACAGTATTAAAACACACAATCTAATATTCGACTAGTCGACAGTAAAATTTAATCTGTCTGCCCGTTTAACCCGTCCGATGTTCAGCTAATCGCAAGAGACCCGAGAGCGCCGTTACAACTGCCTGCTGCCGTATTGCACACCGATCACCAGTAAAATGACACACCTGTGCCTGCGTCGGTTGTCCCTCCTGAGACCAAGCCAGCCAGACTGTACCTACTGGTTTCTCAGGACTACCACCATCAGGACCTGCAATACCACTGATAGCCACCGACAGTTCCGCACTGGCATTACGGCATGCACCATCTGCCATCTCTATTACAACCGCCTCGCTGACAGCGCCGTTCTGAGCCAGTGTTTCCGCCTTCACACCGAGCATCTGTTGCTTGGCCTCATTGGCGTAGGATACATAACCATAGCCGAACCAGGCTGAGCTGCCAGCAACAGATGTTATGGCTTCCGCCACCCAGCCGCCTGTGCAGGACTCAGCCGTCGCCACCTGCCAGCCCTTATCCTGCAACACCTGCCCCAGCCGCTGTGCGATATCATGAATCTTTTTCTGCATCCTACCCACCGTATCTGCAAACATGCTGCCACCCAATAACGCCAAACTGACTCGGACTCCTAACAAGGCAAGCAACATCAACGCAAACTGAAAACCCTGACTTTAGTCATTACCTTATCTTGAATAAGGTATTCACAAAGCACCTCATAATCCAAACGTCCGGCAGCAGCCCTGCCAACAAATTGCCAGTGCTCACTGAGACTGCAATACGTATAAGTTATCGGATCAAATATCACTCAAGCACGAATCAAGCGCAATAACTCATCCGTCTGATGCTGCATCAACGATACATCACCACGACTCTCAACGTTCAACCGAATAACGGGCTCTGTATTGGAAAGGCGCAAATTAAAACGCCATAAGCCCATATCCACAGAAATACCGTCTGTATGGTCCACGGCAACCGCATCTGCCTCATAAACAGCAAGAACCCGGTCGATCGCCGCCTGCGGATCGTCCAGCTGGCTATTAATCTCACCCGAGGACGGAAATGCCTTGATACGCTCAGCAACAAGCTCAGAAAGCGCCTGCTCTTTTCGAGACATCAACTCTGCCACCAGCAGCCAGGGAATCATTCCGGAATCACAGTAAGCAAAATCACGGAAGTAATGATGTGCGCTCATTTCACCACCATAGACAGCATCTTCCTTACGCATTCTCTCCTTGATAAACGCATGACCGGTTTTGCAGAGTACAGGCTCACCACCGGCTGAAGTGACCTGATCGATCGTGTTCCAGGTCAGACGGGGATCATGAATAATCTTGGCGCCGGGGTTATGGGCAAGAAAAGCCTCACCTAACAACCCAACAATATAGTAACCCTCAATAAAGGCACCTTTCTCATCGAACAGGAAGCAACGGTCAAAATCACCATCCCAGGCAATACCCATATCGGCGCCATGTTCAATCACGGCATCTGTTGTCGCAGCCCGGCAATCAGGCAACAACGGATTCGGTATACCATGTGGAAACGTACCATCAGGCTGATGATGGATTTTCACAAACTCAACGGGAACACCTCGGGCACGAAAACGTGCCTCAATAGCATCTACAACATGCCCTGCCGCACCGTTACCCGCGTTCACCACCAACTTAAGAGGTCTCAGGGCAGCGACATCAATATACCCCATGAGATGGCTGACATAGTCTTCCAGCGTATCAACCTTGTCATAGCGGCCCCGCTCAATAGGGGCTGAAAAATCATTGCGTTCTGCCAGCTGCTGAATTTCTCGCAACCCGGTATCACCACTAATAGGCTGGGCACCGGCACGAACCAGTTTCATACCGTTATAATCCATGGGGTTGTGACTGGCAGTCACTTCAATGCCGCCGTCTACACCAAGATGAAATGTCGAAAAATAAACCTCTTCCGTGCCGGCCAGACCAAGATCAAGGACATCTACACCAGCATCTCTCAACCCATCAATAACTGACCGTTTGAGCGATTCAGTCGTCAGTCGAACATCCCCGCCTATCACCACCTTTTTGGGTTTGAGATATTCCCCATAAGCCCGACCAATACGGTAAGCGATAGTTTCATTGAGCTCATCAGGCAGACGCCCGCGAATATCGTAGGCCTTGAAGCAAGTCAGGTTAGACATAAAGAACCAGTGAATAACAAAAGAATATTGCTTGGTTAAGAGAAGCTGAAAACACTAAAAAGGCTTTCGTCGACGGTCTTCGACAAGCATACTCCAATCAACCCTCTCGATAAACGAAACCTCTCAACCAGTACTGCGAAACTGCCAAACCCCATCCCAAAGAAAACCGCTTGGATACTACGACATGATTGGCAACTGCATTCTGCGCCAAGCCAGTGCCGAGAAAACTGTAGACTTAATTTGTAGATACCAATCCGCATAGAAAAAAGGTTTAGGACATTTATCCGAATTTATTTCCTGACACCAGATACCGTACAATCTGTCCATTTACCCGGTCACGCCGGTGACCTGACAAGAACGACCTGATCCGGATCATCATGACTCAAGCAGCAAAAGCCAGCGACAACAAACAGACTCCGATGATGCAACAATATATGCGCATCAAGCAGCAACACCGGGATCAGCTGGTTTTTTACCGCATGGGCGACTTCTATGAGCTGTTTCATGATGATGCCAAGAAAGCTGCCTCACTGCTCGATATCACCCTGACTGCACGCGGTCACTCCAACGGTCAGCCGATCCCCATGGCCGGTATTCCGTTTCATGCTGCGGAAGGTTACCTCGCCCGGCTCGTTAAACTGGGTGAATCAGTTGCCATCTGCGAGCAGATTGGTGACCCTGCGACCAGTAAAGGGCCGGTTGAACGTAAAGTAGTCCGGATCATCACTCCGGGCACCGTCAGCGATGAAGCATTATTAGAAGAACGGAGTGATAACTGGCTGGCTGCCCTGCATGTACAGGATGAGCTTTACGGGCTGGCCATTATGGATATCACCAGCGGCCGGTTTCATGTTCTGGAAGTCAAAGGGCTGGAAGCCATTCTTGGTGAACTCCAGCGCCTTAGCCCGGCGGAACTGCTGACCAGCGAGGATCAGGTTTTTGACAGCCTGATTACCCAACGCAATGGCTTCCGACGCCGTCCACCGTGGGATTTCGATCTGGAAACGGCGCACGACCTGCTGACCCGCCAGTTCAAAACCAAAGATTTGTCCGGCTTTGATTGCAGCCATATGACTGTCGCGATTGCAGCAGCAGGCTGTCTGTTGCAATACGCAAAAGACACTCAGCGTACCGACCTACCCCATGTTCGGACACTTCGGGTTGAACGTCGTGAAGACTGTGTGGTACTGGATGCTGCCAGCCGTCGAAACCTCGAACTCGATACCAACCTGAACGGTGGCCGTGACAACACCCTGTTGTCGGTGATGGATAAAACCGCGACGGCAATGGGAAGTCGCCTGCTCTGCCGCTGGATTAACCAGCCCCTGCAAAATATTGATCTGTTGCGTGAACGTCAGTCTGTCATTCTTGCCTTGCTGTCGGATTATCGGTACGAGCCTATTCATTCAACGCTCAAGGGCATTGGTGATATTGAACGTATCCTTGCCCGTGTTGCACTGCGCTCGGCACGTCCTCGTGATCTTGCCCGGTTACGTGATGCACTTTCACGATTACCCGATCTTCAGACACAGTTAAGTGCCATTGATAATGCCCGTCTAAACCAGCTGGCTACACAAATCAGTGAGCATCCGGAGCTGGTCGCCATTCTGCAAAAGGCCGTTATTGAAAACCCGCCGGTTGTTATTCGTGACGGAGGCGTGATTGCTGAGGGTTATGACGAAGAACTCGATGAACTCCGCGCGATCAGTGAAAACGCCGGCGATTACCTTTTGCAGATGGAAAAGCGGGAAAAGGAAGAAACCGGCCTCTCATCACTGAAAGTGGGTTACAACCGGGTACATGGCTATTTCATCGAACTGAGCCGCCGTGAAGCGGAAGACGCGCCGGTTAACTATATCCGTCGCCAGACGTTGAAAAATACCGAACGCTTCATTACCCCTGAACTGAAAACGTTCGAAGATAAAGCGCTTTCCAGCAAAAGCCGCGCACTGGCGAGGGAAAAGGCGCTTTACGAAGCCTTGCTAGAAATCCTGGCCGAACAACTGTTACCACTGCAGGATTCGGCTCAGGCCATTGCAGAACTGGATGCCCTGACCTGCTTCGCTGAACGTGCAGAAACCCTCAATCTCGCCTGCCCGGAACTCACGCAGGGTGAAGGGATTATGATTGAAGAAGGTCGCCACCCTGTTGTTGAACAGGTATTGAACGATCCGTTTGTAGCAAACAGCCTGGACCTTCACCGCGACCGGCGCATGCTGATTATTACCGGACCAAACATGGGCGGTAAATCGACTTACATGCGGCAGACCGCGTTGATTGTATTGCTTGCCCATATCGGCAGTTTTGTACCGGCAAGTCACGCAAAGATCAGTATTGTCGACAGAATTTTTACGCGGATCGGTTCATCGGACGATCTGGCAGGTGGTCGCTCAACCTTCATGGTGGAAATGACTGAAACTGCCAGCATTCTCAACAATGCGACAGAACGCAGCCTGGTACTGATGGATGAGATCGGCCGCGGTACCAGCACGTTCGACGGACTTTCGCTGGCGTGGGCCTGCGCGCACCACCTCGCTGACCAGATCCAGGCTTACACCCTGTTCGCAACACACTATTTTGAAATCACCCAGCTGCCTGAATCCTGCCTAAGGGTGGCCAATGTGCACCTGAATGCCACAGAGCACGATGATCGGATTGTATTTTTGCATGCCGTTCAGGAAGGGCCTGCTAGCCAGAGTTACGGCCTTCAAGTTGCCCAACTCGCCGGCGTTCCCCGTAACGTGATCCTTCAGGCCAAGGACAAGCTGCATCAGCTGGAGCAAAAACCACAGGATGCAGAGCCTCAGCCTGAACCACCCACATCCAATAAGCGCGCACGAAAAGCAGCCACCCCATCCCCTCAGACGGATCTGTTTGCGCTTCAGGCATCCCATCCGGCAGTGGACATCATTGAAGAGCTGGATGTCGATGACATATCGCCGCGCGAGGCACTGGATTTACTGTATCGATTGAAAAAAACGGTTAAGTGATCAGACGGTTCTATCGATAGTAAAAAATCATCTTAATTCGAAGAAACGACAAGCGCCGGTTACCTGTAACCGGCCAGAATTTACTGTTAGACTAGCGTCCGAAATAATCATTGACTGGATCGCCGTGATAGCCAACAGACAGGGTTGATAACAACTGGTCGGCGCTAGAATAACAATCAAATCAGCCTATGAAGATGGAGTAACCGCTATGGCTTTTGTAGTGGGTGAGAACTGCATAAAGTGCAAATACACAGACTGCGTCGAAGTCTGTCCTGTAGATTGCTTTTATGAAGGCCCGAACTTCCTGGTCATCCACCCGGACGAATGTATTGATTGCGCACTCTGCGAACCGGAATGCCCGGCTAACGCCATTTTCTCGGAAGACGAGGTCCCTGAAGATCAGCAGGAGTTTATTGAACTGAATGCGGATCTGGCTGAAATCTGGCCCAATATCACCGAAAAGAAAGATTCGCTGCCGGATGCCGAAGACTGGGACGGCGTAAAAGGCAAACTGGAACACCTAGAGCGTTAATCCCGACACTAAAAAAGCCATGGAAAACCATGGCTTTTTTGTATCTATGAATGCAAATGCATTAACTGAACAACGATTCGCTTGAAAGCCCCTGCTTTTCGAGAATACAACGCAAACGCTTCAACGCCTCAACCTGGATCTGTCGCACTCTCTCGCGGGTCAGCCCAATTTCTTTGCCTACCTCTTCCAAGGTACTGGTTTCATAACCGCGCAATCCGAACCGCCTGGCAACCACTTCACGCTGCTTCTCGGAAAGTTCACTCAACCATTTATCAATACTGTCGTTGAGATCACTATCCTGCAGCAGTACAGCCGGATCGTTTTCACGGATATCGGAAATGGTATCCAGAACAGATTTGTCAGAGTCGTGCCCCAAGGGCGTATCCACTGACGTCACCCGCTCATTCAGACCCAGCATCCGCTTAACGTCATCAACAGGCTTATCGAGCAGGTTAGCGATTTCTTCAGGGGTTGGATCATGATCCAGCTTCTGAGTCAGCTCACGTGCTGCGCGAAGATAGACATTCAGTTCCTTGACAACATGAATCGGAAGCCGGATTGTCCGGGTTTGATTCATGATGGCCCGTTCGATCGTCTGTCGTATCCACCACGTTGCGTAGGTGGAAAACCGGAAGCCACGCTCAGGATCAAACTTCTCCACCGCCCTGATGAGACCGAGATTACCTTCCTCAATCAGGTCGAGCAGCGATAAGCCTCGATTAACGTAACGACGAGAGATTTTCACGACAAGCCGGAGATTACTTTCAATCATCCGTCTACGACCCGCTTCCACACCCTTCCTGGCCAACCGGGCAAAGTGTACTTCTTCTTCCGGGGTCAGCAAAGGCGAAAAGCCGATTTCATTGAGGTACAACTGTGTGGCATCCAGCGACTTGTAAAATGCATCATCGTCGCGTTGCCGATGACCACTTTGACCACTTACCGCCGTGGTACGTTGCACTGCTCCTTCATTCGGTAACTCCGAACTGGAATCAACTTCACTTTCGAGCGAACCTGAATCAAACTCCTCTCCATGGACTACACTTTCGCTCACTTCATCCAGCTCTACCTCTTCCCTTTTTAGTGCCATAAGCGCCAATCCTGTTAATGAGATGGTCCCACTCACAGTCGAACAGCTAGAGGGCTGCATCGACGACCCTAAACTATCAGGTCCGTCTATTTTTTTGCCAAACCACAACTTCTGTACATCAGCGTTTTGACAGATAAAGAAGAGGATCTACAGGTTTACCATTACGCCGAATTTCAAAGTGCAGTTTAGGCTCACTCGTCCCTGTAGAACCTATTTCGGCTATCTTCTGACCCGCTTTAACTGTGCTTCCTTCCCTGACAAGTAATGCCTTGTTGTGAGCGTAAGCACTCAGATAGCTGCCATTATGCTTGATAATGATTAGGTTGCCGTAACCTGTCAGACCACTGCCGGCATAAACCACTTCACCTGCAGCCGTCGCAAATACAGGTTCCCCGATCTTGCCAGCGATATCAATACCCTTGTTTACCCTTCCTTGGGATGAAAAACGCGAAACCACCTTGCCTTTGACTGGCCAGCGCCAACTGGAAACCCGGACATTATCGGTAGTTTTTTTGACCGAAGCGACTGATTCTTTTTTATACACTTTGGTTTTAGTCGTTTTTGCGGGCTGCGGCTTTGAGGCTTGTGCAACGACCTTTGGCTTGGAATAAGTCGTCGAAGCGCGACCGGAAAGAGTCAACCGTTGACCCGGATAAATAATGTAGGGAGAAGCTATCCTGTTAGCAGATGCTAACCTTCTATAGTCCTGTCCATAACGCCATGCGATGGAAAATAGGGTTTCACCCGGTTGAACGATATGGGAGCCACGCATGACGGTTTCAGGGCGAGTCCGATTACTGACCGGTATATCAAGACGCTGATGCGAGCAGCCCGAAACCAGAAAGACCAACATCAGCAGCGTGATATTTTTTGAGCAAACGTTTAAATATTTTCGTAACGTCATCTCGTTTTGTTTAATACGCCTGCCAAACCCTTTAACCATATTCCAAGCTGTCTATTTATTATCCTTTTATCTTAAAAAAGGATTGTTATTACCAATCTATCTAAAAATTCAACTTTGGGTCTTTTAATTCATCGGTAGTAAAGTGTTTACTAGCCAATAAAAAACAACATAACGCAACAAACACAATACTTATCGTCAATAAAATCAAACTAATCACATCAATTAGTTGATACTTTTGAACGCCCATACCACTCAAATACCGACACAGCGATCACAGCGATCACCATCAGCGCAACGGCCGCCGCAAATTCAGGTGATTGCCCCGTTAAATGCTCATACTGCCAGGGCATGACATTCACTTGCTGAACGGGGATTTGAGCGCCGTTATCTGCCAGCTCCCACGACAGTGTTTGCTTCCAGGGCCAGATTTTTTCTATTGCCCCCAGCATCAACCCAACAAGAAAAGCCAACGTCGTCTGACGATAATAGCTGAGCAACCATGAAAGGACGTGCGAAAACAACAAAAGACCTACGACACAGCCCACGGCAAACACAGCCAGTATGCCAATATCAAACTGTGTAACCGCCTGTAGAATCGGCGCGTAAAAACCGAGTAATAACAATATAAAACTGCCGGAAATACCCGGCAGAATCATCGCGCAGATAGCCAGCGCACCGGCCCAAAGAAAGGAGTACCATGTTGGTTGATCAGAGACTCCCGGTGTTGCGTGCCCGATCAAAACAGCCATACCAACGCCTGCAGCCAGCACGACAAAACGTCCCGGTGACCAGTGAGTGACATTACGCAATATTAACAGGGCAGAAATGACAATCAGCCCGAAGAAGAAAGACCAAACCTGGATTGGCCAGACGGCCAGACTGTAGGTAATCAACCTCGCCATGGTAAAGACGCTGAACAGAATACCACCAAACACAGCGACCAGAAATGTGCCATCCACATGGCGCCAGCAGGCTGCCACCCCCTCACGAAAAAGGATCTTCAGTGAAGCCGGCCCCAGTTTTTTAAGACTGTTCAACAGGCGATCATAGATGCCGGTAATGAAAGCAATCGTGCCGCCGGAAACCCCGGGCACGACATCGGCCGCACCCATCAGCGCACCTTTAAGGAAAAGCATTAACACGTCTAACGGCAACATCACGTCACACAACCAATCTTAAAAATTGTCTCTATAACCGTTACTCAATTGCGCCTGCCAGCAGCGGTACAAACCTGACCTGCTCGAGCACCTGTTCGGTATAGCCATTCTCTGTCCGGGTCACACACACCAGCAACTGATCCCCATCTGGCCCGACCGGTATGACCATTCGCCCCCCAACGGTTAACTGCGCAAGCAGCACCTTGGGTATTTCTACCGGTGCTGCCGTAACGAGGATACCATCAAACTCGCCCTCTTCGAGCCAGCCGGAAAATCCATCCCCATGACGCATCATGACGTTATAGAGCTTCAGCTGGCGCAACCTCTGTCGCGCCCGATCCTGCAGGGAGCGGATACGTTCTACCGTATAGACCCTACCTGCCAGCTGGGCCATGACCGCCGTCTGGTAACCAGACCCTGTACCCACCTCAAGGACTTTGCTGACACTCCCTGTTTGCAGCAGACACTCCGTCATTCTGGCCACAATGTAAGGCTGGGAAAGCGTCTGACTACGACCGATTGGCAGTGCCGTATCTTCATAGGCTCTGTGCGACAATGCCTCGTCCACAAACAGATGCCGGGGCGTTTTACGCATGACATCAAGGACACGCTGATCCCTGATACCCTGCTCAACCAGACGCTGCATCAGGCGATCACGGGTTCGCTGCGATGTCATACCAATACCAGCCAGATTCATTCAGCCCCCAGACCTACTTTCACCTAGCAGGCAATAGTGTCACTAGAGTACGCCAGTTTACAATACGTTCTTCCTCATAAACGACGTTTAGCTAATATTTTCAAACAGCTCATTAAGAACAGCCGTTGCATACGTGCCCTTGGGAAGGAAGAAAGACAGCAGCAAATCACCCTCCTCCCAGCGCCATTCCATTTTCTCTGGCGTCACCCGCAAGGCGCGTCGCTCCTGATTCATGCCCGCTTTTTCAAGGCCCTGACAAAGTTCAGGCCAGCGCTCAGCCAGCGACACTTCCCAGGCATTCACCTCACCCTCGGAAAGCAGGGAGCCACGCCCCCAGAGAGGACCGGTATTATGCAACTCGCCTGACGCAAAACGTTCTGCAACGGTTTCATCTCTACGCTCTGGCAAAATCAGGGAGTGGCTGTCACGAAACGTTAATACATCACCCTCCAGCAAACGTGACCATGTCTGCTCACGTACACGCTGCGCCAGCAATTGATTGAACAACCATGAACGCGCTGCAGACAACATAATGCTTTTCTGGTCACGCTTCAGCCGCAATTTTCTATCGAAAAACGCCAGCGCTTTATCCAGGTTACCGCCATCAAAGCCAAATCGCTGCATACCAAAATAATTGGGCACACCGCCGTCACTCATCGAACGCAGGCGTTTATCGATATCAGTCAACTCGCCCTGAACATCCCGTAACCGTATGGCAAAATGGTTACCAGACAGCGCGCCCTGACGCAGTTTACGGTTATGCCATTCTGTTTTCAGAACCGAAATACCCTCACCACAGGAAGCCCAATCCAGATCATCCGCCCGCCCCTTACCAGGCAACTGAAGACTGAACCACTGCCGGGTTACGCCCTGACGATCTTTCAGCCCCGCGTATCCGACCGCTGAAGCTGGAATACCCGCTATACGCGCCAGATTTCGGGCTACCCACTGCGTGTTTTGTCCTGTTTTCTCAATCCAGAGAAACAGATGCTCACCTTCACCACAGGACTCAAACGGCAGCACTTCTTCCACCCGAAAATCTTCCGGCTGCACTTTAAATGCTGCGCTGCCACAGGCTTCGCCACTGGCTCTGGGCAAGCTCATATCCCAATCAGTCATGACAACCTTCACAAAAAATATCGAAGCGTGTGCCGAAAGCAGCACACAAGAAAATTCACGAACAGGGTAAGAAAAAAGCAGGGGATTCCTGAGCGTCAATCCGCCATGAGGAAAAATTCTTCATCACGCCTGATCATGCCCAGCTCCGTGCGTGCATATTCCTCAACCGCTTCCAGGCCGGTCTGTAGTGCCACAACATCGACAGCCAGTAAACGATTACGTTCTGCAAGCCGCTGGTTTTCCAGCTTTTGCAGGGCAACCTGCTCTTTAACAGCCATTAACTGGGCAATACTGCCTTCCCCCACCCACAACCGGTATTGCAGGAGCGCCAGGAAAAAGGCCAGCATGATCATTACTATTCGCATACGCAAAAAAACTGGAAAACCGATGACACAGGAAAGCATAACAGCCCACAGACTTGAAAACAGCCAACGGGACTACGCCCCTGTCAGGATGCCTGGCCTGTCACCACGTTATTGCCATAAAAAAACAGGGTCGCCTCTGCGACCCTGTCATTATCCATTCCATTCAGGAGCATTTTAGCAACACTCACCGAAGGGCTACATCATGGATTAACTCAGATCCAGCGGCACAAAACCTTTCACAAGGTCATCAACCGCCTTGATCCGCTCAAGGAAAGGCTCCAGCTTATCAAGACGCAACGCACTGGGACCATCGCAACGCGCCCTATCAGGATCAGGATGCGCTTCCAGGAACAGACCCGCCAAGCCCAGCGCCATACCGGCACAGGCCAGCTCAGCGACCTGATGGCGACGTCCGCCGGAAGCTTCACCCAGCGGATCACGGCACTGCAACGAATGGGTGACATCAAAAATCACCGGCATGCCGCCACTGACCTCTTTCATGGTACGGAAACCCAGCATATCGACCACCAGGTTGTCATAACCAAAGCAGCTGCCACGCTCGCACAGCATGACGTTCTCGCAGCCACCCTCGCGGAACTTGTCCACGATATTACGCATCTGTGAAGGACTCAGAAACTGGGGCTTCTTGACATTTACAACCGCTCCAGTTGCCGCCATAGCCGCCACAAGATCGGTCTGGCGCGCCAGAAACGCTGGCAGCTGGATAACATCCGCCACCCTGGCGACCGGCTCACACTGGTGCACCTCATGCACATCGGTAATCACGGGCACACCGTAGGTGTCCTTGATTTCCTGCAGAATCTCCAGCCCCTTCTCCATGCCGGGTCCACGATAAGAGGCGATAGAGGAACGGTTCGCCTTGTCGAAGGATGCCTTGAAGACATAGGGAATACCCAGTTTGCGCGTCACATCCACATAGTGACCTGCCACTTCCAGCGCCAGTTCACGGGACTCCAGCACATTCATGCCACCAAAGAGCACAAAGGGCCGGTCATTGGCGACGTCAACATCAGCAACCCGCAGCGTTTTCTGATCCATGAGACAATTCCCCAATCAGGCTTTCTGGCCAGCACCGTGTGCCAGCGCCGCTTCAACAAATGCCGTAAACAGGCCGTGACCATCACGCGGCGTAGAGGTGAACTCCGGGTGGAACTGACAGGCCACAAACCAGGGGTGATCCTGAATTTCCACCATCTCCACCAGCGCCTGGTCAACAGAACGCCCGGAGATCTTCATGCCAGCCGCTTCAATGCGATCCACGTAATGATCATTCACTTCATAACGGTGACGGTGACGCTCATTGATCACATCTTTGCCATAGGCCTGGAACGACCGCGTGCCTTCAACCAGACGACACTGCTGTGCCCCCAGACGCATGGTGCCACCAAGGTCTGACGCTTCACTGCGCTGCTCAACCTGGCCATCGCTGTCCATCCACTCAGTGATCAGACCAATGACAGGATTCTCGCAGTTAGCATCAAATTCGGTGCTGTCTGCGCTTTCAATACCGACAACGTTACGGACAAACTCAACCACCGCCAGCTGCATACCCAGACAGATACCCAGGTAAGGAATCTTGTTTTCACGGGCGTGGCGAATAGCGGCAATTTTGCCTTCCACACCACGGTTACCAAAACCACCTGGCACCAGGATGGCATCGACACCGTCCAGTACATCCACGCCCTGACGCTCAATCTCTTCCGAGTCAATATAACGCAGGTTGACCTTGGTGCGGGTTTTCAGGCCGGCGTGCTTCATCGCTTCAATCAGCGACTTGTAGGCATCCAGCAGTTCCATGTATTTGCCAACCATCGCGACTGTAACTTCCCGGGAAGGATTCAATTCGCGATCCAGCACATCATCCCACTCGCCAAGATCAGCCTCACCGCATTCCAGTGAAAAATTATCAACGATCAACTGATCAAGCCCCTGCTCGTGCAGCATGCGCGGGATACGGTAAATGGAATCGGCATCCTGCAGGGAGATAACTGCACGCTCTTCTACGTTGGTAAACAGCGCAATCTTGCGACGTGAAGAAACATCAATGTGATGCTCTGAGCGGCAGATCAGGATATCGGGCTGCAGACCGATAGAACGCAGCTCCTTGACAGAATGCTGGGTCGGCTTGGTCTTGAGCTCACCGGCAGTTTTGATGTACGGCACCAGTGTCAAGTGCATCAGCATGGCACGACGGGAACCCATCTCGACCTTTAACTGACGCACCGCCTCCAGGAACGGCTGAGACTCAATATCACCGACTGTGCCACCAATTTCCACCAGCGCCACGTCCGCATCACCGGCACCGGCAATGATACGGCGCTTGATTTCGTCGGTGATGTGAGGAATCACCTGAACTGTACCGCCCAGGTAGTCGCCACGGCGTTCTTTTTTGAGAACGTGTTCATAGATACGACCCGAGGTAAAGTTATTACCCTGTTTCATGGTCGTTCTGACGAAACGCTCGTAGTGCCCCAGGTCCAGGTCCGTTTCCGCCCCATCTTCAGTGACGAATACTTCACCGTGCTGGAAAGGACTCATGGTACCGGGGTCAACGTTGATGTAAGGATCCAGCTTGAGCATGGTGACCTTCAGGCCACGGGCTTCAAGAATGGCCGCAAGCGAAGCAGAGGCAATGCCTTTCCCCAACGACGATACGACACCACCGGTGACAAAAATGTAGCGTGTCATTTAAAACCTGTTGAATTTGCAGGCAGTCTGTCTGCCTTCTGGATGGGAAGTATTAACGAAAAAAGATGGGACTGCAGGATATCAAACATCCTGCCCGCCCACAACGACGGAAATTCACCATTGCCGTTCAAACGGTGATTGCCAGCAGTACTCGACGCCGGGGTCATCCGGTGCGGCCGCATACTCTGCATTCACCAGCAGGCCAGGAATGGCAACCAATTCACCGCCCCGATGCAGAATGGGCAGACGATCTCGAACCCACGCTGGCACACTCAGTTCATTAAGCCATTTTTTCAATGATTTACGCCCTTTCCGACCCGGCAGACGAAAGGACGCCACTTGAAGACCGGAACGGTAGCCAAGCGAAAGACCTGCCACACCAGACCTGAGCCAAGCCTGTGTCTGCCCTTGTCTTCCAGGCTCGACACTAACCCGACCATTTCCAGGGAGATCAATACAGCCTGTAGCAGCAAGCACCAATTCACAGGAATAGGGCTGGAGTTGACCCAGAGGCTGCATCGCCACAATGGCGCCTTCATGCCGCCGGATCTCACATCCCTCCCAGCCCACCACTGGACAGGCATCCTGTGCAGCGGCAATCAACTCATCCAAAATCGACTGAAGCGCTGCTCGACCAGGCAAAAGAAATCCCTGACGCCTGAGCCAATGACGAAGCAGATTACGCTGGCGATAGTCAGACAAACCATTGATACAACCGATATCCAGCACTGGCTGACCGGAATGGTAAAGCATCTCTTTCGTGCTCAAAGCCTGTTTCATATCAGCTTCAGCGACCTGATCAAGCAATTCGGCCACATCCGCAGCATCCTCTGCCAGGTGACCCAGGTTACTCAGCACACCCGACCAACGCCGACTCACCACTGGCAGCACATCATGACGCAGAAAGTTACGGTCATAGGTGACATCACGATTCGATTCATCTTCCACCCACTCCAGATCATGCTTTTGTGCATAGGCATGAATGGCTTCCCTTGAAACACCCAGCAATGGCCGCAAAATTACCGCTTCACCCAAGGTTCGTTCCCGGGGAATCGCAGCAAGACCATGCACACCACACCCCCTGATAATTCGATAGAGGAGGGTTTCCGCCTGATCATTGAGGTGATGCGCCTGCAGGAGACAATCGCCCGACCGGAGACAGTCTTCGTACTGCTGATATCGCGCCGCCCTGGCCGAAGCCTCCAGCCCCTCACCAGCTCCCTTCTGCACCGTGACCTGTCGAGACACCATCGGTACCGACCAGCGATAACAGATCGATTCACAAAATGACTGCCAGGCCGCAGCATTAGGGCTCAAACCATGATTAATATGAATCGCTTCCAGCGTCCTGATGATTCCCTGCTCTTTTAATGCAACGCAGAGATGTAACAAAACCGTGGAATCCAGTCCGCCACTGAGCCCCACTACCAATCGTCTATCCCTGTAAATGTCAGGAATAGCTTTAAGAAACGTGTCTTCTGTCAGATGCATTTTTTATATCCACCACTCTGACTCAACAACAAAAAACCGGCACAGCTACAGCCATGCCGGTTTTTCAAACGGTAAACGCTTAAATCAGGAAACCTGAAGACCTGCTACCTACTTGACCCCATAACGCTGCAAACGTTCATACCGGGTGGCCACCAGCTCATCAACAGGCATGGCTCGTAATTCATCCAACTCAGCCACCAGGGCCTGCTTCACAGCGCCTGCCGCCATGGCGACATCACGATGCGCGCCCCCAAGCGGCTCTTCAACAATCCGGTCGACAAAACCCAGTTCCTGCAAACGCTTTGCCGTGATACCCATTGCCTCCGCCGCCTCAGCCGCATGATCCGCCTTCTTCCAAAGAATGGAGGCACAACCTTCCGGCGAAATAACGGAATAGGTGGAATACTGCAACATCAGCAACCGGTCACACACTCCGATAGCCAACGCACCACCAGAGCCACCCTCACCTATCACGGTTGAGATGATCGGGGTATTCAGGCGCGACATCACCGCCAGATTCCAGGCAATCGCCTCACTCTGGCCACGCTCTTCGGCGTTAATACCCGGATAAGCACCGGGCGTATCAATAAAGGTCAGAATTGGCAGCTTAAAACGCTCAGCCATTTCCATCAGACGGCAAGCCTTCCGATAGCCTTCAGGCTTGGGCATACCAAAATTACGGCGTACTTTTTCAGGAATTTCACGCCCTTTCTGGTGACCGATAATCATGACCGGCTTACCATCCAGTTCCGCCATACCGCCGATAATGGATTTATCGTCCGCAAAACGACGATCACCGTGTAACTCATCAAAGTCGTCAAAAACCGCCTTGATATAGTCCAGCGTGTAGGGACGACGGGGATGGCGGGCCAACTGGGCAACCTGCCATGAGGAAAGATCCTTGAAAATGCCTGAAGTCAGGGTTCGGCACTTTTCTTCGAGCGTGGCAATTTCTGCACTGATATTCAGCTCATTGTCCGACCCTACCAGCCGTAGTTCTTCGATTTTTGCTTCCAGCTCAGCGATTGGCTGTTCAAAGTCCAGATAATTCGGGTTCATAGAGACCACTTTACAGGCATTTCTCGGCAAGATCATGAAATCCGGTACAAGATAAGTAATACCATCAACGAAGTCGAGTTAAAATCCGTAAACAACCGTGAGTATGTGTTGTATCGCCGCTCTGAAACCCAGCAGCATTTACTGTATTGCAGCCACCGGAGCAACAGTCGCACAACTTGTCAGTAATGATTGCCAGGCCTGGTTCCGCGCATCTAATTGTTGCTCTCGCGTCTGAGCATCAGCGACAGGCACCCTGCAGTTAGCCAAACCGTCACTGAGCCAACACCAATCTTCATGGCAATGCCGCTGATAGCGAACCACGAGACTTAATGATACCGGATCAAGGTTATCGACTATGTCTTGCCAACGAGATAAGGCGTCACGATCAACGATTGGCTCTGAATCTGGCGAGTACTTCAGGTTTTTGAGCGCAGGTGAAGACAGTAACGCCCGGTCTGGCACGATCAGGTAATTGACATCTTCCAGCGCATCAAACCATGCCTGCATCATGGCATCATCATATACCCCTTCACCGTTCATCCAACCATTAAACCATTGGGGCAACCAGGCTGTGAGCGAGCAACTCAGCAAAGGATCAACAGCATCTTTCGGACAGCGATGCTCAACGGCAGACACCAACTGGTAATAAAACTTCATGGTATTACCGGCACCCATGAGATCCATCCCTGCCTGATTCTGCAAATGCTCATATAAAGTGAGTGTTGTGCGATAGTCGGGTATCAAGAGGTTTTGATCCGTGACTTTCAGAACCGGCAACAATAAGCCCTTACCATGCCTAAGAAGCTCAGCTACCGTTCTGGGGTCGCTTTCCACCTGCCAGACGCCAGCCTTCACAGGTTCAGGATTACTGGTTTCTATTAAGTAGGCATCTTCCTCACTCTCTCCTGTACTGGAACAGCCGCTTAACAGGATAAAGCTTACAACCAGCGTGAACAAAACCCGCACCGCATAAAAGTCTCGGAAGGAAGACATCATTTCATCTGCCAATTTAAGAAGGCCGATATGGTAAGTGATTTACTCATCAGTGAGCAAAGTGAACAGACACACTGCCAGCAGCGATGCAATCCAACTGTGGGGGGACCAAAAACAATCTTGCACCATGGCTGTGCAGAGCAAAAACTTGCAAATTATTCGCAACGACCTAGACTAGTTCAAAGCACACAATATATTGTGCAAATAAAACTATAAACACCAACATATTGAATAAACCACTACAAAACACGATTAATTAAATGAAGTAGCAAAGCCGTGCAGTAAACCCAACGCTGTGACTTGTTGTAGTGTGCAGTACGCACAACCACCACAAGGGATAGAAGAGGGGGTGCCTATGAGATACCAGCTGGAGAACTGCCCGTTTTGCGGCAGCATACATATAGGTTCGGCCGGTTATCTGCTCAGCTACCGAATCGAGTGCAGGGAATGTGGCGCGTGTGGCCCAAAGCGCAAAACGCATGCCTTGGCGAAGGAAAGCTGGAATCATCAGTCTAGGGAGCTGCGATTTGAGAAAGAGTTGGAAAGCCGGCAGCTACTGGAACACCTGAACAGTTTTGGTTCATTACCCCCGCCAAGTGCCGGGGTGCACGAGACAACGTCTCACTCCTGATAAGTACAGGATAAGCCATCACCACCGATGGCTTATCCTGTACCGAGTTATCATCACAACGTAGGCGTCAAACCGCCATCATTACTTCCCTGTTGTACTTCCCTGACCGCATTCTCAAGTTGCAACAAACGCTTGTTGATTTGCTGGCGATAACTATCCATGGAGCGTGAGGCTTCTTTTGTCAGGCTCGCTTGCTGGTTCATCTCTGTCTTCAGCGACTTAACATCGGTTAACACTTTACCAGCCTCCTGACGTAAACCTTCGACCGATGTCGTCAGCATATCCAGTTCTTCCCGTGATGCAGAGGTATTAGCCACCAAATCTGCACTGATCCCCTTGAGTTGACGCTCCATAAGCTCCAGCCTGGAAACTGTCTTTTCCAGAGTGCCTGAATACTGCTTGCTTTTTTCTGCAGCGGCTTTCAGCGTTTTCAGGGTCGCGGCATTGTCAGCCAGTTGCTTTTCGAGGGCATCAATATCCTTGCGGTTACGCTTGTTCGCCAGATCCCAGAGTTTACGGATTTCAAAATTGATATCTTTCAACTCTGACTTAACCTGTTGATCGCTTTGACTCATCGTCTGGCCGGTTTCTGTGACAGCACCTGAGACATCCGTCAGTTGCTTTTCTGCTGCCACCACCAGGCTGCGGGTCGCCTGCAGTTCATTCTGTAGCGCCGCAATCTGGAAATAACCAAATCCACCCACGGCCAGCAGCAATCCCAGCAGGATCAAAAACAATCCCGTACCTGCAGAGCCAGCGGATGGCTCTTTTGCCGGTTCACGCACAGTTTTTTTCTTTGTACCGGCGCGGGATGCCGACGAGCGTTCCGTAACCTCATCGGCAGACAGTGAGAGACTCGGCAAATTATCGAGATCATCCCGGTCATCTGAATGCATTGTCATTCCGTGTTCACAAATCGTTGGGAAAGAGTGTTGATACAACAATGGCCGCCATTGTAGTGCAAAGCGACTGGAGACCCAATACAGCGCTGCACGCACCTGATCAGTGCAGTACACTTCCCTGTCGCATCATCAAATAGCATAAAGCTGCTCTCGCCTTCCCTCTGGAACCACAAAAATTAAACTGGAACCAAAATTGCTTAGCTGACAGTGCACACTGAAGCCAAGGGGGGAGTATCGCATGACGGTTCAATACACCAAGCAGATGATCGACCTGCTCCAGGTCCTGAGACGTCGTATCAAGGCAGAGTTTGATATCAACATCCGTTTCAGTTCCGATCAGACGATCGATGAAATACACCGCCTGGTGAGGCAAACACGGGATCGCACTACACGAACAACGGCGCTGCAATTCCTCCAACTGGCCGGTTTTACTATTACAGAACAGGATTTGGACAAACACGTCTCCACTGTGCCCCCTGGCGCACCCACAGTGGCAAAGAACCAACAGGACCCTGCACTGCCTGACCATTCAATTACAACAAAAACCCGTATCTATCGCGGGCGCGTAGTTGCATAACAGATACCGGGTACGGGTAACCGCCCGGGTTACCCAGCCTGACGAAAATGACAGCCATCTACCCGAATAACCCTGCGCGAACTCCGTAGATAAGGCTGTCGCCCAATGCTATCATCCGCAGGCTAAAAAGCTCACATCGCCCCGTAGCATTCACTCTCCGCAGAGAGAGGCGTGTTATTGGTTGGATGTGCAGACCGTACTTAGCCAACCCTGAAATGGAGATATCAAATATGGCATTCGAACTGCCCGCCCTGCCTTACGACCGGGATGCCCTGGAGCCCCATATTTCCAAAGAAACCCTGGACTACCACTACGGCAAGCATCACAACACCTACGTGGTCAAGCTGAACGGTCTGGTTGAAGGCACTGAGCTGGAAAACAAGAGCCTGGAAGACATCATCAAGACCTCTGAAGGCGGCATTTTCAACAATGCAGCCCAGATCTGGAACCACACGTTCTACTGGCACTGCCTGAGCCCCAACGGTGGTGGCGAGCCGACAGGTGAACTGGCTGACGCCATCAACGCCGCATTCGGTTCGTTTGAAGCGTTTCAGCAGACGTTCACTGAAAGCGCGATCAACAACTTCGGCTCAAGCTGGACCTGGCTGGTCAAGAATACTGACGGCACTGTTGCGATTGTTAATACCAGCAATGCCGCCACCCCGCTGACCACCGATCAGACACCTCTGATGACCTGTGACCTCTGGGAACACGCTTACTATATCGACTACCGCAATGTTCGCCCTGATTACCTGGCCGCCTTCTGGAAGCTGGTGAACTGGGAATTCGTTGCTGCGAATTTTTCTGCGTAATAAGAGCAGTACCTGCAATACGTAGGTTGGCATTGATACCAACTTATCCAACGCAGAAAGACTGTTGATCGTACTGCCGGTCAGGCTTACCTTTCAGGCAGTACGATTTGAATAACACATATCAAGACTCCCCCCCTGCCCGGCTTGCTCACAGCCCTCATAACGACACCTTTTCTTTTTCACACAACAGCGAAACAACCATCCGCTCGGACATGAGTCGACTACCACAGGGTTTTTCCTGTTGCACATCCGTACAAACAACAATTGCCCAATAATGCATATGAGAATAATTTTCATTTAGAAAACCTTTTCAGGAAATCCTCTTAAATGTCGCACTTCCCAGGCACACAATGCCTTTTGGCAATGGCTGTTGCTTTCGCTCTGCCCGTAATGGCTCAAGAAGAATCTGACAACAAGAAACAGGTCGGTGGTCCGCTGGTCTTTGACCAGGTCGTCGTGACTGCTACCAAGACAGAAAACAGCCTGGCCACAGCGCCTGCGTCCATGTCAGTGATCACCAGCGATGAGATCAAGTCTCAGCCGACCATGGCGCTGAACGACATCGTCAAACAGGCTGTTGGCGTTGAGAGCAGAAAAGAAGGTGGCCGTGCCGGACGGGAATCCATCAGCATTCGTGGCATGGACAGTGACTACACACTGATCATGGTCAATGGCCGGAAGATGAGTTCTTCGAATGCCATTGTCCGTGGTAATGACTTCGATCTGTCTGCCATTCCGCAGGACAACATTGAGCGGATTGAAATCATCCGTGGTCCCATGTCTGCGCTTTATGGCTCTGAAGCACTGGGCGGCGTCGTCAACATCATCACCAAGCTGCCAGACAACGAATGGCGCAGCACCATTAGCAGTGATATCGCCCAACCTGAAGGCGGTAACGGCGGTACCGAAACGATCGTGGGTCTGAACACCGGCGGTGCCCTGATTGATGACAAGCTGTATCTCAACCTCTCCGTCAACAAAAGCGACAGGGATAAGTGGAAGCCCTATGACAACAGTGCAGGATTCAATTATGACCGTAAAAAGGTCACTGCATTGGAAGAACGGGATACACTAAGCCTTGCCGGTAACGTGAACTGGCTGATCAATGACAATGAGACCCTGGACATTGATATCACCCACAGCAATGACAAGCGCGATGGCGTGATTGAATCGACCAAGGGACTGACTGCGACCAACCAAAAAGTTAAACGCAACAGCATTGCGTTTACTCATGGTGGTGACTGGAGCTGGGGCGAATCCCAACTCCGCTACTACCGTGAAGAAGTGGAGCTCGGCGAACAGGAAACCAAAAAAATCAGTGACTGGGAATCTGTTCTCGCTGACAACAGAAAATATGCCACCGAAACCACCAATGTAATTGACGGTTCAGTATCCACAGACTTCAACAGCCACAGGCTCACTCTGGGCGGCGAAATCAGCAATAACGAGCTGGAGAACCCGAACGACTTCGAGGAAACCGGCAAAGCAGATGTTACTCAGAAAGCCCTTTTTGCCCAAGACGAATGGCAGTTGGCTGACGACTGGACACTGACATACGGTACCCGAATTGATCATCATGAAAAATTTGGTACTGAATACAGTCCTCGCGCCTATCTGGTACACAGCGTAACAGACAATCTGACAATTAAAGGTGGAGCAGGCAAGGCCTTCAAGGCTCCCTCCCTTCGACAGTTAAGCAAGGAATATAATCTGAGTAGCTGCAAGGGCACATGTGTACTAGAAGGCAATCCTGACCTGAAACCTGAGACCAGTACCAGCTATGAACTGGCAGCCAATTACCGTCAGGATACTTGGGAAGTTGAAGCGGCAGTTTTCCAAAATGACGTAAAAAATCTGATAGAGCGTGATTTGGATAATGAACTTTATACCAATGATGAAGGGCTGCCGGTCTATACCTATACAAACGTTGCAAAAGCCAAAATCAAAGGTATTGAACTGGGTGGCCGCATGGCGCTGACCCAATCACTCTCACTGAACGGTGATTACACCTATACCGATGCCCGTGATGAAACCACCGGTGACATCCTGACTGACCGTCCGAGACAAAATGTCTCGGCAAAACTGAACTGGCAGGCTTCACAAAAGCTGAACACCTTTGTACGCGCCAGCTACATTGGCGACCAGAAGCTCAGCGATGAAGTCGACCTTGATGGCTATTCGCTGGTTGATCTCGGTGTGAACTACCAGATGACGGCATCGCTCCGCCTCCGCGCAGGCGTGACCAACGTTACGGATGAAAGCCTTCCCCACGAGGCAACCGTGATGGGCTACAGTGAAGACCCGAGAACCTGGTACGTCGGCTTTACCACCACGTTCTGATCATGACTCCCGCCCGGTCATCTGACTGGGCGGGTCACATCATCCATTTCATATACATTACGCTACGCACGCATTGTAAGGAGCGTCATGCAACCGATTAAACGTATTCTGACCATCATCGGTTTGGGACTTACCCTGGCAGGCTGTTCTGAAGAAGTCACTCATCAGCCACAGGCTCAGACTGCTAACACCACTCGAACCGTCCAGCACGCAATGGGCGAGACACAGGTACCTGAAACGCCGAAGCGGATCGTAGTGCTCTCGACAGAAGCAACGGAAACCCTGCTGTCACTGGGTATCAAACCGGTTGGCGCCGTCCGTTCCAGCACCGCTGACCCCAGCGATACCTGGTTTGCCCATATCCGTGACGCCATGGCGGACGTCACCGTGGTGGGTGAAGAAAAACAGGTCAACCTGGAAGTCGTAGCCGGCCTTAAGCCGGATCTGATTCTTGGCCTCAAGTCACGGCAGGAACAAATTTATCCGCAGCTGAGCGCTATTGCGCCTACCGTTTTTGCCGGCCAATTCAACGGCGCCCTGCGTGAAAACCTTGTGCTGGTGAGTGACGCAGTCAATCGTAAGACCGAGGGTCAGCAACTGCTTGCCAAACTTGACCAGCAGATTGCTTCACTCTCCACCCGGCTGGATGAAGCAGGCTGGCTGGAGCAGAAAACCGCCGTGATCCGGTTCCAGGTAACCGGCGCACGCTTCTATTACAACGACAGTTTTGCAGCCAACTTAATCAAAGCGCTGGGATTTGAACGGCCTGCCCTGCATGACACAACCGGTTTTGCTGAACCCCTGACCCGGGAGCGTATTCCTGAAGCTGATGCCGACATTCAGTTCTATTTCACCTTTGCTTCGGAAGACCCTGCAAAAGGCGAGCAGAATGCCCGAAGCTGGCTAGACAATCCGCTTTGGCAATCCCTTCGCGCCAGCCAGAAAGACCAGATTTTCCAGGTCAACAATGATACCTGGAACAAGTCCTACGGCATCATCTCCGCCCATGAAGTCCTTAATGATATTGAAGAGCAGCTTTTGAAGACCTCTTCCAACGGCGCCAAAGGCTAACCCATGACGGCCATCACGCTGGGACACACTGACAACCCTCTCCAGCGCAATGCGATCATTGTGCCGGGACTGCTTGTCGTCGTATGTATGCTGGCCATTGCCAGCATGGTGCTGGGCTATACCGATATCACAGGAAAGCACGTACTTGAAGCGCTGTTTTCTTACGACGGAAGTCGTGAGCATATTGTTGTTATCGACATGCGCCTGCCCAGGGTCATCATTGCCTTGATGGTGGGCGGCAGCCTGGCCGTTGCCGGCACCCTGATGCAGGGCCTGACCCGTAACCCGCTGGCATCGCCAGCGATTTTCGGGATCAACAGCGGCGCTTCCCTGGCTATTGTCATTGCTACAGCCGTGTTTGGCATCTCCAGCCTGGAAGGTTATACCCTGTTCGCCATGGTCGGTGCAGCCCTGGCCGCACTGGTTGTTTACTGGCTGGGCATGTCCGGCGGTTCCCTGTCACCGCTGAATCTTACTTTGGCGGGTGTTGCTATCAGCGCCTTTTTGTCCTCATTGACGTCCGGACTACTGGTGTTCAATGAATCAGCGCTGGAAGAAGTCCTGTTCTGGCTATCCGGTTCTGTCGAAGGCCGTCGGCTTGATCTGGTCATTCCCCTGATCCCCCTGCAACTGGCCGGATGGCTGGCCGCATTGGCACTGTCCTCCGCCATGAACGCCCAGGCGCTGGGCGACGATGTCGCGAAAGGGTTGGGACAACGTACCCTGTGGGTCAAGCTAACGGCATCCTTGGTCATTGTATTACTCGCTGGCACATCGGTCGCAATGGCCGGACCGATTGCCTTTGTCGGACTGGTTGCGCCACATTTGGCGCGTGGACTGGCAGGTACCAACTTTCGCTGGACGACACCCGCCTCGATATTGCTGGGCGCCGGCCTGCTATTGGTGGCTGATATCCTGGCGCGGTTTATCGTCTGGCCGCGGGAAGCCCCGGTTGGTGTCACTATGGCGTTGATAGGCGCGCCGTTTTTCATCCTTTATGCACGACGGAACCTGAATACATGACCGCCGGCTACCTTGTACTGCGCAATGGCTGGGTATCACACCTGATTCCTCGCCAGGGACTGACCCGTCTGGGACTGTTACTACTGGCTACCGCCACTCTTGCAATTCTGGCCATGGCGGCAGGCTCCATGCCGATACATCCCGTGCGAGTACTACAGACATTACTGGGACAGGGCACGTCCACCGAGCAACTGATTATCCAGCAATTTCGTATGCCACGGATGCTGATGGCACTCCTCGTCGGCACAGGGCTCGGTGTCGCAGGCGCCATCCTGCAGGGACTGGTAAGAAACCCACTGGCATCACCGGATGTGCTGGGCGTCACCGACGGCGCCAGCGTCGTGGCGGTGTTTGCCCTCACGGCATTTGCCGGACAATTCGCCATTATCTGGCTGCCGGCGTTAGTCTTCGCTGGCGGACTGGTAACCGTGCTGATCATCTACACCATGGCCTGGAAAGGCGGTGTCGCACCACGACGCATGATTTTGATTGGCATCGGCCTCGGCGCCCTGCTCGCTGCAGCCCGCACCGTTGTGATGATCCAGAGCCCTATCCAGAACACCGCCCAGGCCCAGGTCTGGTTAAGTGGCAGTCTAAATGCGGCCAACTGGCAGCAGGTGCAGATTCTGTCATTCTGGTATCTGTTGCTGCTGCCGTTATTGATGCTGGCCATGCGCAGCCTATCTGCACAAACCCTGGGCGATGATCTGGCAAAGAGCCTTGGCAGTCGTCTCAACAGTGAACGGTTTGGTTTGATCATGCTCAGCACCGCACTGGCCACGGCAGGTGTCGCATTCTGCGGCAGCATCGGATTTGTCGGACTCATGGCCCCCCATATCGCCAGACGACTCCTGGGCAATATGCCGGAACTCCACCTGCCCGGCTCCGCCCTGGCGGGCGCATTACTGGTACTGGGCAGCGACCTGGCAGGACGTATGGTTCTGGCGCCCATGGAAGTCCCTGTCGGTATCTTTACCGCGCTGATTGGCGCGCCTTACTTTATTTATCTATTGGTCAGTAAAAAATGACGTGTGCCGTTCTGCAAAACCAGCAACTGTCACTGGGTTATGGCGGTGAGGTCATTATCGACAATCTCACCCTGGATATTCCTGAAGGCAAGATCACTACATTGATTGGCGCCAATGGCTGCGGCAAATCCACACTCTTGCGCGCCATGGCACGACTGCTGAAACCCATCACAGGCACTATTCTGCTGGACGGCAAAGATATCACGCGCAGCGCGACCCGTGACATTGCCCGCAAAATGGCCATCCTGCCGCAGTCGCCGGTTGCCCCCGAAGGAATGACCGTATTGCAACTGGTGCGCCAGGGGCGCTATCCGCATCAAAATTGGCTGAAGCAATGGTCAGAAGAAGACGAGCGTTGTGTAAAGCAGGCGCTTGAAGCTACACAGATGGCCGCCTTGAGTGAACGACAGGTGGATTCCCTGTCAGGTGGACAGCGACAGCGTGCCTGGATAGCCATGACACTGGCCCAAAATACGGACGTCATTTTACTGGATGAACCGACCACCTATCTCGACCTGAGCCACCAGATCGAAATTCTGGACTTGCTGTTTGACCTTAACCGGCATTCAGGTCGAACCATTGTCATGGTTCTGCACGACCTGAACCTCGCCTGCCGGTATGCGGACAACATTGTTGCGGTAAAAAAAGGAAAGGTATACGCCCATGGCGCGCCTGAAGACGTGATTAACCGAGAGCTGGTTCGTCAGGTCTTCGGTCTGGAATCACGCATTGTGCCCTGTCCGCTATTTGGAACCCCAACCTGTGTGCCTGAAGGAAAAGGCAGGCAGTCTTTGCAAGACTAATATTTCGACTCCAACAAAATAGACATAACCTATAAAAAAGCCCGGTTATTGAAACAACCGGGCTTTTTTCATATTACAGGGAAGAATGGGGTACCGCTGTCAGCGAACCATATGCAGGAAGTACATATGCTTCTCATACTGGTCAATAATATCACCAATCACCTGATCGCGGGTCCAACCCATGATGTCGTAGTCCTGCCCACCTTCCCGCAGGAAGACCTCAGCCCGGAAATATTTTCGTTCTTCGTCATCTTCATCGTCCATCATGAAGCTGGGTTGCAAATAGGCCCTCGGATAAACCTGATAAAGAAAATCATGTTCTTCACCATGAAACACTTTCAGGCTTGGCATACCCTTCTTGTCATCAAACACGATGTTGCTTTCTACGCCCTGCTTATGCAGCTCGGTTGATACCGATTCCATCGCCGGCATGACCACTTCCTTCAAAAAACGATTGACATCAAACCGGCGTGGGAAATGCACCATATTATTGAGTCGATGCTGCCACGGAATAGGATTGCGTCCTACTTTAGGTGTCAGGGTTGCCTGCGCCAGGCTCTCTTTCTTCGTGGCGTCAATGGCCAGCGCTTTCAGCAAACCATAACTCGCCATCAGAAGAATCAACGCAAAGGGCAATGCACTGGCAATAGTGGCAGTCTGCAAAGCACCGAGTCCACCCGCTAACAGCAGGACAATGGCCACAATACCCACCAGACTGGCCCAGAATACACGCTGCCAGATCGGTGTCCGGCTTTCACCCCCCGAGGCGAGCATATCAATGACCATGGCGCCGGAATCCGATGATGTCACAAAAAACACTACCACCATCAATACTCCGACAAAGGAGAGAATATCAGCCATCGGGAAATACCCCAGGAACTGGAACAACGCCACAGAGACATCCTGCTGCACCACTTCCCCCAGGGCGACCTTGTCCTGATGCATGATCATATCAATGGCCGTATTACCAAACACGGTCATCCACAGGAGGGTAAAGCCCGTTGGCACAAAGAGCACACCGGTCACAAATTCACGGATGGTTCTACCCCGTGAAATACGCGCGATAAACATGCCGACAAAAGGCGACCAGGACAACCACCAGGCCCAGTACAACAAGGTCCAACCGCCCATCCAGTCAGAGGACTCATAGGCATACAGGTTAAATGTCTTGCTGACAATCTCGGACAGATAGCCGCCGGTATTTTGCAGAAACATCTGCAATAGCAGGACGGTCGGCCCCACAAGTACCACCAGCCCCAGCAGCACCAGCGCCAGTATCAGGTTAAATTCAGATAGCCGTCGTATGCCTTTTTCCAAACCCGTCGCGACAGAAAGCGTGGCCAGGGCACTGATGACAACAATCAGCACCACCTGGACCTCTCGGCTCACAGGCACGTCGAACAGGTAATTCAACCCGGAATTCACCTGGAGTACGCCATACCCCAGGGAGGTGGCGACACCGAACACCGTCCCCAGGATGGCAAAGATATCAATGGCATGCCCGATCGGACCATAAATGCGATCCCCGATCATGGGATATAACGCGGAACGCAGCGTCAGGGGCAACTTATGACGATACCCAAAAAACGCGAGAATCAGTGCGACAATGGCATAGATCGCCCAGGCATGCAGCCCCCAGTGGAAGAAGGTCAGCTTCATAGCCTCACGGGCCGCTTCCACGGTCCCGGGCTCACCAACAGGCGGCGATAGGAAATGCATGACCGGTTCCGCTACACCGAAAAACATCAGGCCGATTCCCATGCCGGCTGAAAACAGCATGGCGAACCAGGAACCAAAACTGAAGTCCGGCTCGGCATGGTCCGGTCCCAGCTTGATATCACCATAACGGGACAACCCGAGAAAGGCGACACAGATCAGAATTAATGCAACCGCGGCAACGTAAAACCAGCTGGCATTGGTGACGATACTGTCCTGAATGTGGTTGAACCATCGGTCTGCATGATCAGGGAACGCCGCGGTCATCCCGACCAGCAGACAGATGAGAAATGCAGCGCCAAAAAAAACGGGAGGATTGATAGTGTGTCTTGACGGCTGTTGATTCGCCGGATTGGACATAGGGCAGGAGGCTCCTAGCTTATGTGAAGGTTAACTCAGCTGATTTGAAGCACAGTAAAGAGAGTGGGCGACAGGAAGCAGCAAGCAAACGTGAAACAGGGAAAACCCTGTCTATTCTAGACAGTCATTCACGACAGGGTTGACCCCCTGTGTCGTCAAACGCGCTAGACTGTAGCATTTTAGACGCCTGAATTCACGGCAAGTTCCTCCAGGCTTGGCGATAAGCGCTTACCTTAACCTCTGGTTATATGGCAATGTCTGATGCTTTTTACATGATCAGCTGAAAAAATAAATACAATAAATCCACCAGCAAGCCAGTATGAACCAATTAAAGTGATTCATCAGGGGCTTTAGCATAGGATGCCCTTCAGCTGGCATTTCATTTGAAATATCCATTTCTCTGCACAGCAGTCAAAATCAAAATGGGCTGTTAATCGAATGCCTTCCAGCGTCGCCGCAAAATCTGCGCGAATACGGCATTGGCCCTGTGATATCACCGCCGCCATGGCAGAGAAGATGTTTAATTGTTCATCGGCGTGATCCTGACTCGTCGTATGAATATCAATGACGGCACACGTCGATTCATTACCTGCAAACGTCAGCATGTTAACCCCCAGGAACATTATTGGAATCTATCCTGTAATAATCCCTGGCCGGCAATAAGCCAGCCTGTTTTTTACTATAGGTTTTGTCATGTTTGATTATATGGACATAAATCAACAAGCTGGAAAGAAAACACCCACAATTGATCAATGCTGATTAATATTATTAAACCGACCGTAAATAATTAAATTGTCGTGTATATTTTACTGCTTAAATTTGATTGCGAGCCTTCCAGCGAAATCCTCATCAAACGCACCCACAACCGTACAAAAACCCCTATATTCTTCGCTTTTTTGATATTTCCTGACGTCATAAAAAACACAGCGCGCTAGACAAACAGGTACTGTAACTGATACAAAAAGGACGACAGACACAGTACAAACGTCTGTTTGAGACAATAAAAGAAAAGGTGTGCTGTATGGTAGTGAGTGAGCTGTTCCCTGCAAAAAACCTGAACACCCGCGTAGAAGATATCCTTACCCTGTACAACGCCAGCCTTATGGCTCGTATGACCGACTATTTTACCTGCCCGACCGACTGGTCTGGTGCGGCGGAAACAGCCGCCTTCCAGCTGGGCAAGGACTTTGGCCTCAAGGCCCAGGATGCCCGTTTCGGCATTTCAGACCTGGACAAGGCGCTGGATCGTGGCATCAAGCAACACATCCAGCATGCCGCCGCCATGCAATACGGCGCTAACGCCATGATGCGCGCCTGAAGCGACCCGATTAACGTTTATTCCTCAACAATCCGGATGATGTATTCATGCCAGTCATCCGGATTCGGAACCTCCTCTTCTGATACCGCCATGCCCCGGACAGAAAAACCGGCGTCATGGACACTCTCTGGATCTCCCGTCACTAGCGGATGCCATTCCGGCAGATCATAGCCTTCTGCCAGCAAGCGGTAGGCACAACTATCCGGCAACCAGTCATAGTTCCCGATCGTCTCGGGCGTAAAACGAATACAGTCAGACACATGTCGTTTTCTATCCGCATAGTTTTTGCAGCGACAAGTGTTCGTATCCAATAATTTGCAAGCGACTGCCGTTGTGTAGATGGCATCTGTTTCCGGATCAATCAACTTGTTCAGGCAACATCGACCGCAACCGTCACAGAGGGATTCCCACTCGGACAGGGTCATTTCTTCCAGGGTCTTGGTGTGCCAGAACGGCAATGCAGGTTGGGCAGTCATGGTTAGCAGCAAAGCAAAAGAGCAGCATCATACGCCCCACGGCAATCTGCGCCAACCGATAGAACTAACTACTCAGAATGGAGGGTAATCCCTTGACGTAAATGCCAGCGCCGCATGGCAGCATAAACTACCGCACTGGACATCATGGCGATGCCCCCATAGAACAGCACAGTTTCACCAGCACCAATGACAGCCCAGAAACAGTAAGCTACACCAAGAAAGCTGAGTAAAAGGGTTCGTCGGCCATAAGCCGCCCGTATGCCTTCTTTTTCAACCACAACCAGGGCAGATAACAACGTGTAAATATATGCCATCAGTGTGAGCAGGACTGCCATCAGGGCAATAATTTCATATTGCCGGTTCAGGGTGGGCGACAGGGTCAGCAACAGGAGCAGGGACATCAGGATGGCCGTCACAATCAATCCCTGCACGGGCGCATTGTGACGATTCACCCGCGAAAACAGCGGGGGAAACAGGTAATCGTCAGCGGCAGCCTTGGCGATCTGCCCCTGCATCAGGATCCACCCGTTAAGGCAACCAAAGCACGCGATAATGGCCAGCACACTCACTAGGGCGCCCGCCCAGTCACCGAGAATATGGGATGCCGCCAGTGAAAACGGCGCGGTTGATGTCGCCAGTTCGTCTGCCGGCACAATCCCCATTAATACCGTGGTACTGAGAATATAGAGTGCCGCAGCCAGCAGCGTGCCGACCACCGTAGCAACCGGCACATCCCGTTCCGGTTTCTCGGCACGCCCGGCTATCACACACGCCGACTCCAGCCCCAGGAAAGACCACAGCGTGAGGGACGCTGCCGCAGTTATCGCAGACAGCGTTGAATGACCTGAGGTATTGGTTGCAGCCATCAATACACTGCCGTCAAACCAGAACCAGCCCAGCAATGCTGTTGCCGCCACCGGTATCAACATACAGGTGGTTGTCACTGTCTGGAATTTTCCAATCAGGCGGATCTGACGGGTATTGAGAAATGTAAGCAGCCAGATAACACAGACAGCCGTGATACAGGCAGCCAGCGGTTGGGTAAGCAGGGGAAAAAAGTGAGCAAGATAACCAACACCGGCCAGCGCGATGGCCGTATTACCGCCCCAGATTGCAAACCAGTAGCCATAAACCACCTGGAACCCGGCAAAATTGCCGATACCGGCACGGGTGTAGGCATACATCCCACCCGCCCGGGGCATCAGGAACCCCAACCGGGCAAATACCAGGGCCATGATAATGGCGCCGCCGGCCGTCAACAGCCATCCCAGAAGACTGATTGAACCCAGTGCGGCGAGGCTCGAGGGCAGCAGAAAAATCCCTGATCCCATCATATTGCCGGTCACAATCACTGTCAGCGGCAAAAGCGTCAGTTTTTTTTCACTACCCCCCATGACAACACTCCATGTACTACTTTGGGTATTTATTCAGAAAGTCTAGTAGCTGAGACCCACCAAGTGGTGCGCTAGTTCCAGCTTTATCGATGAAAGTGCCAAACGCTGTAGAAGTGGCAATAGGTTCCCTGTAAATCCTTATTTTCCGCTATATGCAAAAGCGTATAATCCCCCACTTTCTCATACATTTTACCTATCAAGTTCCCTGAAATGTTCGCAACAGCCATCAAACAAAGCCTGCAAGAAGGCTATCGCGCACGTGATTTGCGCAAAGATTGTGTTGCCGGCATAACCGTCGGCATTGTCGCCGTTCCCCTCTCGATGGCACTCGCCATCGCCAGTGGTGCTGCACCGGAAAACGGTCTCTACACGGCCATTATCGCTGGTTTCCTGATCGCCCTGTTTGGCGGATCGCGCTTCAATATCACGGGGCCGACGGCGGCGTTTGTGGTTATTCTGCTGCCGATTACCCAGCAGTACGGGCTGGGCGGATTGATGGTCGCCACCATCATGGCGGGCCTGATTCTGCTCTCCATGGGGCTACTGAAGCTTGGCAAGCTGATTGAGTTTGTACCCTACCCGGTTACCGTGGGTTTTACGGCGGGTATCGGGGTAGTCATCGCAACATTGCAGCTGAAAGACTTTTTTGGCCTGACCATCCATGAAATGCCGGAGTTTTACCTCGCGAAAGTGCAGGCGCTGGCACTGGCGCTGCCATCACTCAATATCTGGGATACCCTGACAGCTTCCGTGACACTGGCCACTTTCCTGCTCTGGCGAAAGTTCAGCCGCAAGCTTCCCCCACACCTCCCCGCACTGATCGCGGGTTCGCTGTGCGCGTGGATCATCACCCAGCTGGTGCAAAATCCCGATATCGCCACCATCGGCTCCCGCTTCAGCTGGTCAATCGAAGGGATGAGTGGCCAGGGCATTCCTCCCCTGCTGCCCCACTTTGCCTTGCCCTGGAATCTGCCGGGACCGGATGGTCAGCCACTGGGGCTTTCCTATGGACTGATCAAAGACCTCATGACCGCAGCCTTTGCCATTGCGATGCTCGGTGCTATTGAGTCGCTCCTCTGCGCCGTGGTGGCCGATGGCATGACCCGCACCCGGCACAACCCCAACAGCGAGCTGATCGGCCAGGGCATCGGTAATATCGTTGCGCCGTTCTTTGGCGGTATTCCTGCTACCGCGGCCATCGCCCGAACCGCCACCAGTATCCGCAGCGGATCAGTGTCACCAGTTGCCGCCATGGTACATGCGGCATTTGTACTTTTGTCCGTATTGCTGCTGGCCCCCGTGCTTTCTATCGTGCCGATGGCGTCGCTGGCCGCACTGTTGATGATGGTGGCCTGGAACATGAGCGAAGCACCGCACTTTATTCGGGTGGTTCGTGTGGCCCCACGCCAGGATGTCGCGGTTCTGCTGACCTGTTTTGTCCTGACCGTGGCCTTTGACATGGTGATCGCCGTCACCGTTGGCATGCTGCTGGCGGGCCTGTTGCTGATCAAGCGTATCAGCGATCTGACCCGTGCTGATCGCGTTGAGCATCATGTCCATGAAGAAACGGTGTCGCTGCCGGATCCTATTGAAATTTACGATATCAACGGTGCACTCTTCTTCGGCGCCGCACAGCGGGCACTCAGCATGATCCAGCGGATGGATGACCATATCAGGGTTGTCATTCTGGATATGCGTGACGTCAACATGGTCGACATGACCGCCATTGTCGCCATGGAAAACATCCTGAACGATCTGCAAAAACGCAACATCGGCCTGGTACTGAACAACCTGGAACCCCGCATTATTCTGAAACTGCGCAAAGCCGGCATCCGCAAACGCAAGGGAGAAATTGCCTTTGGACGGAACATGCAGGAAAGTTGCCGACACGCCATGACCCAACTCCAACTGCGGTCATAAGCCCGGACAGACTCGTCAGGAATACGGACATTCCTGATGGTACCTCCCGATGTATTTTACCGGGGCCATTGTTACAATAGCCCCGCTTCATCATGAAGCCTTACCCGGATGAAGGTAGCAGGAGAGCGGTGAGCGGTTTTTCAGAGCCATCACCCACCGAAGAAGTAAATCTTTCAGGTGTCTCCCCGTCGAACAGCCCTTGCTGTACGACGAAAGACGTGGACTGCTACTGGACGGGCCTCTGGAGAGATCCGGTGCAAAACCGGACGCCGAAGGAGCAAAACCGTTTTTTCAGATCGCTGAAAAAACGGTTGAAACTCTCAGGCAAAAGGACAGGGGACAGGCTTATTCCGTTTTCGGGACCGATGCGCTTACTGCCAGGATTGGTGGTGTCGTCTAATCTTATGCCCTTCTGGAGTACAACCTGCTTCTCCTTCTGAAAAAACGCTGCAGTATCAGTTTTTGACGGAGGAATTCCATGCTCGACGCGTTACACCCGGTGCTTGAAACCCTTGATGACTGGGTCTGGGGGCCACCCCTGCTCATTCTGCTGGTGGGGACCGGTGTCTACTTCACTTTCAGGCTGGGCCTGTTGCAGATCCGTTATCTGCCCCGTGCGCTCGCCTTTCTGTTCACCCGCGATAACACCGGCGCCAAGGGCGATATTTCCAGCTTTGCCGCGCTGTGCACTGCACTGTCGGCGACCATTGGCACCGGGAATATTGTGGGTGTCGCCACGGCCATCAAGACTGGTGGGCCGGGCGCCCTGTGCTGGATGTGGCTGGCCGCGTTCTTCGGCATGGCGACAAAATACGCCGAATGCCTGCTGGCGGTAAAATACCGACGTACCGATGCCAGGGGCCAGATGGCCGGCGGCCCGATGTATTACCTGGAATACGGTCTCGGACAGCGTTGGCTGGCACGACTATTCGCATTCTTTGGCGTTGCCGTCGCATTTTTCGGCATCGGCACCTTCCCCCAGGTCAATGCCATCACCGATGCCGCAACCCTTTCCTTCGGTATTCCAACCGGTGTTTCAGCGACAGTATTAACGCTGCTGGTCGCCATGGTCATCCTCGGCGGTATCACCAGCATTGCGGCCGTTGCGACCCGAATCGTACCGTTCATGGCCCTGCTCTATATCGGCGCCTGTCTACTGGTGCTGGGGAATAATATCACTGCCCTGCCGGATGCCGTGGCACTGGTGATTCGCAGCGCGTTCACACCAACGGCCGCTGCGGGCGGATTCCTGGGGGCAACGATCATGCTGGCCATCCAGTCCGGTATTGCCCGGGGTGTCTTTTCTAATGAGGCCGGTCTGGGTAGCGCCCCGATTGCCGCCGCAGCCGCAAAAACCCATTCACCGGCAAAACAGGGAATGGTTGCCATGACCGGCACCTTTTTCGACACATTGGTGATCTGCACCATGACCGGACTGACACTGGTAATCACGGGTGCCTGGCAAGGTGAACTGGCGGGTGCCGCCATGACCAGCGAAGCCTTTGCGACCGGTCTGTCAGCCTTTGCGGGTCAGTATGTCGTCACCATCGGCCTGGTATTCTTTGCATTCACGACGATCCTGGGCTGGAGCTACTATGGAGAGAAATGCTTCACTTATCTGTTTGGTGTGCGTGGCGTAAGAATTTACCGCCTGATCTATATCCTGCTGGTAGGCGCCGGTGCTTTCCTGACACTGGATATGATCTGGATACTGGCGGATATCGTGAATGGTTTGATGGCTGTACCTAACCTCATTGGTCTGATCGGTCTCAGGCATGTGGTGATTGCAGAAACCCGCTTATTTATTGATGAATTGCGTCAGGAAAAAGCGGCCGCAGCCTGAATGGGACCCATAAAAAACACCGGCAGATTGCCGGTGTTTTTTATCTCGGACCGTCGCCGTCTTACCACATCAGGTCATCCGGAATCTGATAATCCGCATATGGATCATCTTCATCAACTTCCTTGCGGGTATTCAGCACCAGTACCGCCGCCTCATCACGCTCTGCAATCTTTTCCGCAATACGGTAAGGCACCAGGTAATACTGGTCATCAAGACCGATCACGGCCAACTGCCCATTGGCAATCCGATCCAGTTGCTTGTCAGAGATATACCACTTTTTGATCGTACCGCGATCATTGAAACGGTAAGCGGTTTCACCGTCTTCTTTCGCGACCTGGTGATCACTCGCCAGCTGACGGATCTGGGCCTGGATCGCCTTGCGGGTGCGCTCCTCTTCCCGCTGACGATTCAGCTCCCGGTCACGGGCCGCCTGCTCTTCACGGGCCTTCTGGGCCGCTGCCTTGTTGGCGGCAGAATCGTCTTCCTTACCGGATTTACGATCCTTTTTCTTCTGGGTACGGGCTTGCTGGTGCTGCTTTTTGCTGACCGCGCCGGCTTTCAATAACTGGTCTCGTAATGACAGGCTCATAACTCTCAATCAATACCAATGAAACAATGGGTGCGATTATACCCTCACAACCCGCAATCGCACCCCCGGGGTTGTACAGAATGTTACCTCTCTCTAACATGCCAGTTAGCATCGATAACAAGCCAGGGTTGTACACGTGAGCAAGACACAATGGACATGGGATCTGCCGTCACCCTATATCATGACGGTGTCGGCCGGATTCGAACATACTGACCGCCTGGGTCACGTGAACAACACCGTGTACCTGCAATGGATGGAACAGGCCGCCTGGCTGCATATCACCGACCTCGGTGCCCCATGGATTACCTGGCAACAGGCGGATCGCGCCATGGCTACCGTTGACACCCATATTCACTACCACGCAGCCGCCACCTCAGGCAGTCTGCTGAAGGTCGGCACCTGGTTAACGAAGGCTAACCGCCTGCATGCCAGCCGCCATTTTCAGATCATCCGCACCAGCGATGGCGCTACACTGGTGACCGCTGATATTGATTACACCTGCATCGCGATCTCTACTGGAAAACCGGCTCGTATGCCAGGATTTATGGCGAATGCCCACCAATCCGGTGTGACCAACCCAGCAACGCCCTGACGCATTATTGCCCGGTAAACCGGGCTTCCCGCTTTTCAAGGAAAGCATTGACCGCTTCGCTGTGATCCCGGGTACCATGCAACGTCGCCTGTATACTGGCCGATGCCGCCAACAGCTCAGGTAATGCCATCGTCTGCCCCTGTTTCAGGAGTCGTTTCGTGGCTTTTAAAGCTTGCGGGGGATTGGCGGCGATTTCCTGTGCCATCGCATTGGCACGGGACATCAGTTGATCCCCACCAACCACTTCCGATACCAGCCCCCAGCGACAGGCCGTTACTGCATCAATGGACAGCCCGGTCAACGCCATCTCTGTCGCACGACTGATACCAATAACACGGGGTAAAAACCAGACGCCGCCGTCCCCCGGAATCAGCCCCATTTTGATAAAACTTTCCGCAAACATAGCGGTGTCTGATGCAATGCGAATATCGCACATACAGGCAAGATCACAGCCTGCACCGACAGCCGCACCATTGACAGCGGCAATCACCGGTACTTCAACCTGAGATAACACCAGGGGAATGCGTTGAATGCCCTGCCGGTAATTTTCCATCAATGCCTTCTCATCACCAGCGAACATGCCTTTCTTATCGCGCATGTCCTTGATATTGCCTCCCGAACAGAAGGTGCTGCCTGTGGCGGTCAGGATCGCGACACGAATACTGTCGTCAGTATTCAATCGCTGGCATGCGTCCACCAACGCTTCCACCATATCGGTCTCGGAAATAGCATGACGCGTCTCAGGCCTGTTCAAGGTGATAGTGGCAATATGATCCTGCTGATCAAACAAAAGAATGGGCTTTTCTGTCATTGTCCTGTTCCGCTGCAAGTCAAAAGACAGTGACGGTGCTGTTATTGTTCATACCGCCAGCCCTGGCATAATGGCAGAGATCATTGATCACTGCATTAGACGGTTCCCTGGGTGCAGGCTTGAAAAACCGCTTCTCAGAAGCTTTCCGGATTAACCTGAAATGATCAATACATCGTTTTTACAGAAGAATGACAATCTCAACAAAACGCCCCCATTCCAGACAACACCCAATTGCCTTTTCAGTTCCCTGACGATAAGGTGCGCCCGTTCAATCGAAAGGATCCGCTTTACCTACCATGTCAGAGGTCAGCCTGGAAGCGTTGCAGGTATTCGTCACGATTATCCGGGAAGGCAGCTTCACCTCAGCATCCCGTTACCTGGGGATTCCCGCCTCAACCGTCAGCCGTAAAATCAGTCAGTTGGAAAAAAGCCTTGGCTGTCGTTTGCTAATACGCTCTACCCGTCGACTGCAACTGACGGAAACCGGTCAACGCTATTTCCACCGATGTGCAGCCGGACTCGATACCATTGAAGAAGCCAACCGGGAATTACAGCAATCCCTGGAAACACCCGCAGGGCTGTTGCGGATTACTGCGCCCATCAACCTGGCCAGTAGCTTCCTGTCACCGCACTTCGCTGATTTCAGTGTTGAATGGCCGGCGATCCGTCTCGATATTGACCTCTCTAATGATTTCCCTTCCTTTCTGGATCAGTCGATAGATGTCGCCTTTGTGGGCGGTGAACTGCCCGACTCCGACCTTATCGCCAGACCCATCGGCCTGCTGCGTTACGGACTGTATGCCAGCCATCACTATCTCCGGGATCGGGGACTGCCCGATCATCCCAACCAGCTGGCCAACCATGACCTGATCATGACCTGGCCACTCAAGGAATGGCGCCTCACCCACCCTTGCGGCGAATTTATTCGTATCCAGAAATCGCCGCGCATTAATGTCAACGAGATGTTTACCGCCGCGATCGCAGCCGGTCGAGGACTTGGCATCATTAACCTGCCCCATAGCTATGTGGCCATGCACAAGGACAAGGTCCCCCTGATGCCGCTGCTGCCGGAATGGGAAGGCGCTTGTCGTACGCTCAGCATGATTTACCACAGCCGTGAACACTTGCCGCAGCGCGTGCGCCTTTTTATGGATTTTATGCAGGAACGCCTGCACTCCGTATTGGGAGAGACACGCTCAGGCCATACGGGTTAACAGCAGTTGAACCATCGGTACCGTCAAAAGCGTCAGCAGCGTGCCGACCATAATGGCCCTTGCGGAACCCTTGGTGTAAATACCATATTGCTCCGCAATCACGTACACATTGGCTGCGGTTGGCAGGGCCGCCAGCAACGTTCCCATGCGTAACCATTGACCACTGACGCCGAGATAACGAAGGCAGATCAGCGTCAACAGGGGCTGCAACAAGAGCTTGGCTCCACTCACGACCATAAGGCTGACCACTTCCCGCGAACCACCTGATACGGTCGCGGGCTGCTCTGACGATCGCCCCGCCAATACCATACCAATAGCAAACAGGGCGACAGGACAGGTGGTATCAGACAGCATATGCAGAAAACGGCTGATGGGTGCAGGTAAGGAGAGCTTCAGCATACTGATCAACAGACCGACTATCGTCGCCAATATAAAAGGATTCAGTAAAACACGAACAATAATACGCCCCAGTAACTGGCGGATACGGTAACCCTGCGTGGCATAGTGCAGTTCAATCTTGACCAGGGCCAGCACCAGCATGACGTTAGATAGTACGGTGGTAATCACCGCAGCAATAATGGCATCCGGAGAATTCGGGAGCAGCCCCAGCAACAGGGGAATGCCAATATATCCGGTATTGGCAAAAGACGCGGTATACGACTGTAACCCACTTTCTGCAAGCGATCGTTTTAACAGTCGGTGAGCGATGACAAACACGCCGATATAGACACCAATTGCCGCCAGCAGATACCCCAGCATGAAATCCCAGCGAAGAATCTGATCCAGCGACGCTTCACCTAATCCCGTGACCAGCAGGGCAGGCACCGCGAAAAAATAGACATAGCGATTCAGCGCCGTATCACTACCGGGTGGCAACAATGAAAAACGTGCGGCAATACCACCCGACAGCATCAGGGCAAAGACAGGAAACAATGCACTCAGGAGAACGGCCAAAACGATCCCTACCTCATCATTGTGAAATGACGGGATCATAAGGTTTTGTCATCCGCCAGAAAAAGCCGTAATTCAGCAAAGAATCGCGTGGATTATGCCATCGGTATCACCAATCCCTGGTACGACGGAAACAGACTATTCCATTGCCTGATCGGCCGCAGGCAGAATTCGCTGCCAGTAGCCCACATCCAGCCTGCGCCCAAACTTGACGCCAACCTCACGCAAGTGCGCAACCTGGACAAACCCGTGTCGCTCATGCAACCGGACACTGGCCGCATTGGGCAGGGATACAATACCGATGACCGAATGCATGGACATGGCCGTCAATCGTTCGATCAAAGCCTCATAAAGCTGCGAGCCCAGTCCCCGCCCTGACGCTTCTCTGGCAAGATACACACTGGCTTCACAGGTATAACGGTATGCAGAACGATCCTTCCAGGGACTGGCATAGGCATAGCCCATAACGACACCACCGTCTTCAATAACCAGCCAGGGAAACTGTGTCTGTATGGAAAGGACTCGATCAAGTATGACGGTCTCAGTGAGCGTCTGCTCTTCAAAGGTGGCGGTACTTTCTTCAATATAATGATTGTAAATTGCGCAGACGCGGGCAGCGTCTGCCGGGACACAATCACGAATCATACTATCTCCCCCGTGACAGGTATGCATTCAAGGACTTAACAGGCAAACCGTCCATGCAATGGCAAACTCTCGCAGCAACCGTGACACCCGGCCATGGTGTTGCATCCGGGCAACACCCAGACCCTCGTTTTCCAGAAGGCTCCCTGAATCTGCAGTTCCCACTGTTCGAGGCACTTGGCCTTGATTTATCGGGACTCTACCGGGGCACACTGAATCTCTCTATCACTCCGGTAACCTATCAGGTAGTCACACCCTATCGTTGTTTTCGCGGTGTTAAATGGTGTGACGCCATGCCGCCGGAAGACTTCTCCTTTTTCCGATGCAAAGTAGGAACTCACAAGGATCATCTGGCCGATGGTTATGTTTACTATCCGCACCCGGAAACCAAGCCAGATCATTTCCAGTCATCGGATATTCTGGAAATCATTACCCGTCCATTGTCTGGTATAAAATACGGCTCAGAGATGATACTACTGCTGAATCCTGAGGAGATCAGCGCCCTATAACCCATCACTCATGCGAACGGCTGCACATGCTGTGCAATATCACCCTTTTCCAGTCGCTCGAGTAATTCATCTCCCAGACGCTGGCTTTCCCGAATCACGGTTTGCCAGTACTGGATGCGCTGCTGGTCATCCATGCGGACAAAATCTTTCCGATCAGGAATCTTGCCATAAGGCAACTGACTGACAAACGACGGTGAAGGCGCCACCATGACCACATTCCGGTAATTGTCCGCTGAGGGCTTTCGCCATTTCAGGGATTTATCAAACCAGCCCGGTATCGCGCGGTCATAAAAATGCGGATAAAACACCAAACCACTGCCCTGGTTGAACGGCAGGTCGAAATGGTAATCCGTGACACCCCCATCACGGTACATGCCTGGGCCTGCGCCATGAATATCGCGCACTCCGGACAAAACCAGCGGAATAGAGCCGGAGGCCACGATGGCATCTTCAATGTTCTTGGTACTGAGGGGGACATTCCGTGTCGGCAGATCCTTCAGCGACCCGAAAGGTGGACTGGCATCCGGATGGTGAAACAGGACCCGTGTAAAGAAGCGCCCCAGGTGACGTCGAGACAAAGCATTGCCAGCCGCACTCATCAGCAGACCAGCAGCCTGAAGGTGTCGTTGTTCACGGGCTGCCAGTCCATGACACTGGGTCGTAATCAGATTTAACTTAACGGTCAGGTTCGCAACAATCTCGCAGGCTCCGTTGTCTGCCAGCATCTCTTTGACTAGTGCACGACACTTTTCGGTAATTTCCTCGGCCGTTGCCTGTTTGGAATAACGCTGGTGCAGGTATCCCTGCTCAAAACGTAGATGAGCCGACAACGGATCAGCCTGGGCAAAACAGGAAAACCGCCAGCATCCTGCAGACGTACCCAAAAGATGAAGTGGAGACTGCCGGGTTGGCAGGAGATTCGAAATAATCGCTTTATCGAGTCCCGTCAGAACAAACCATTTGGGACCGCCGGAAGCACCCGCCATGACTTCGACATCATGAAAGGAAAAACCATCGTTTTGAATTTTTTGAAATGCGTCATACCCGGCACGGATGACGAGAGAAGAACCTGTGGCCATGCTTTTCTGGATTGTGTTATTGAGCTGGCGATTGTTACAGATCGACACCCGAAAAAAAGAAACAATGGGTGTCAATAGGTTGTCTATCGGTAACAAACACACTAACGGTGTTTGCTACCTGACAGTACCGATCAGAGGCCCTGTTCTTTCACATAGGCGTCCAGTTCGGTAAAACCACCGATGTAATCCTGCCCGTGGAAAATCTGGGGAACCGTTTCTACCGGACGGCCAACGGTTTTTTCAAGGTCTTCCTTGGAGATACCTTCTTCATAAATATCAACATACTTGAAAGGCAGCCCTTTCTGCTCACAAAGCTCTTTGGCACGGACGCAGTAACCGCAACCAGGACGACCGAAGATAGTAAACCGTTTCATGGAATGCCTCAAAACTGTTATCACGGCAGGGACCAGCCCGCAGGCAGGAACCTCCCCTTTTCTGCGCACCAGTATGCAACCAACCGCTACGATAAAACAATTGCTTATAACAATCACGCACATAGACAGGCTAAATCATCCAGATAGCGAACCATCCGCCTGTAACCTGCCAGCCATAAGCCATTCCAGCCCCAGAACCACCCTATACTGAGGGTTATATTTCATGTTTTCCGTTCACCAGTTACAGGTAGGATGCTGTAATGAAACAGATACTTCTTATCGGCGCCGGGAAAATTGGCGCCATGATCAGCGAACTGCTGGCAGGCCAGGGTGGATATGAAGTCACTGTCGCCGACAGCCATACGGCAGGCTTCGACCAATTGCCCAAATATCCGGCCATTCGTACATTACAGCTGGATGTCTACGACCACGAAGCTTTATCTAAGGCGCTGAAAGGCAAATATGCTGTTATTTCTGCCGGCCCTTACCACCTCAGCGCCATTATCGCAGAAGCAGCCCTCCAGCACCGCTGCCACTACCTTGATCTGACAGAAGATGTCGCCAATACCCGGCTGGTCAAAGCTCTGGCGGAAAAGGCAGAAAGTGCATTCATCCCACAATGCGGCCTTGCACCGGGTTTCATCTCAATTATCACACACCACCTGGCCAGCCAGTTTGATCACCTGGACAATGTCCATATGCGGGTTGGCGCCCTGCCGACCTATCCCTCCAACGGACTCAAATATAACCTGACCTGGTCCACTGAAGGGTTGCTCAATGAGTACAGCCAGCCTTGTGAAGCAATTGTGGAAGGCGAGCTGAAAGAAGTGCAGCCCCTGGAACAGCTGGAGCACTTCTCCCTGGATGGCATTAACTACGAAGCATTCAATACCTCTGGCGGACTCGGTACCCTCTGCGAAACCCTGCAGGGCAAAGTCCGCAACCTCAATTACCGTACCGTGCGCTATCCCGGTCACCGGGATGCCATGAAGTTATTACTGAACGATCTTCGCCTGAAAGAACGCCGGGATCTGCTCAAGGAAATTATGGAAGATGCCCTGCCCATCACCCTGCAGGATGTGGTGCTCGTTTTCGTCAATGTGAGCGGCGAGATTAATAACCGCCTCGTTCAGGAAACCTGGACCCGTAAACTCTATGGCCAGAAGATCGGCGACCGTTTCTGGAGCGCCATCCAGACGACAACAGCATCCAGCATCTGTGCGATGCTTGATCTACTGGTCGAGGGTCGTCTGCCCCAGAAAGGGCTGGTCAGGCAGGAAGATACAAGCTTTGAGGATTTCATTAACAACCGGTTTGGCAAGGTTTACCAAGGCAGCGACAAATCGCTGAGTCAGTCGCCCTTACCGGGCGAACGGCTGGCCGCCTTTCGATCGCAAAGCGGATGTAATTAAAGCCAGAATTCTTCAAACAGACTATTCGGATAAGCTTAGAAAACCCAGTATGCCGAGTCGATCGGCACACTGGGTTTTTAACACTTACCCTTTATAAAGCTTCGGATTCATCACATCCCGCAACCAGTCTCCCAGGATGTTGATGACCATCACCAGCACGATCAGCACCAGGCCGGGAATCACGGTAATCCACCAGGAACCCGAGAAAATATACTCAAACCCACTGGAAATCAGTGAACCGAGAGAGGGTTGAGACACCGGCATCCCCAGTCCCAGGAAGGAAAGCGCCGCTTCGCTGATAATCGCATTGGCAATCTGCACCGTGGAAATGACCAGAATAGGCGACAGAGTATTAGGAAGAATATGGCGAAACATGATGCGTCCCGAACCAAACCCCATAACACGCGCTGCTTCCACGTACTCTTTTTTCTTTTCCGCGAGCACGGACGCCCTGACCGTACGGGCATACTGCGGCCATTCTGCAATACCGATCACCAGAATCAACATCAACATGGCCAGCTTGCTGTACAGTTCCGTTCCGAATGAGGCCTGGAACACGGCCAGTACGATAATCGCCACCATCATGGTGGAAAACGAAAGCTGAATATCAGCGACCCGCATCAGGAAGCTGTCCAACCGGCCACCGACATACCCCGCCGTCAAGCCTATTACCACACCCAGGAATGCCTGCAGCAACACCGCACACAGACCGATGGTGATGGAGATACGCATGCCGTAGAGGATCGTACTGTAGAGGTCTCGTCCCTGGGCATCGGTACCCAGGAGAAAACGCTCATCGCCGGCTTCATCCCAGAGCGGCGGGATTTCCGAATCCATAATATCGATGGTAGAAATATCATAGGGATTGGTCGGTGCCAGCACTGGCGCCAGCAATGCAGCAGCTACCAACAGTGCGAAAATAGCCGCACAGACCATTGCTACCCGGTCACGGGTAAAGCTGTACCAGAAGGTGGACTGACGAAAGCGCTGCCACCTGGACAATGGCGCCGACACCTGGTCAGCTGTCGTTTGGCTGGCAATCATGGCATCACTCATTGGCTGCTCCTTGTCAGCTTGACGGTTGGGTTAATCAGGCCGTAGATCAGGTCCACCAGCGTATTAACAATGACAAAGATTGCACCGACAACGATCAGGTAGGCGACAATCAGTGGCGTATCAACACGGTTAACAGCTTCCAGGAAAAGGAAGCCCATGCCCGGCCACTGGAAAACCGTTTCCGTCAGAATGGTATAAGCGACCATGGTACCGATCTGAACACCGCCGACCGTGATCACTGGCAGCATGGTGTTTTTCAGTGCATGTAAAAAGTAAATGCGTGCTTTCTTCAGGCCTTTGGCGGTAGCGAACTTCACATACTCGGTATGGAGCGCTTCCACCATCTCGGAACGGATCAGGCGAATAAACAACGGCAGCATGATACTGGCCAGGGAAATACAGGGCAGGATGAGATGCAGCAATCCATCACGGGTCAGGTAACCGGATTCCCAGCCACCTATCACCGGCACCACTTCTCCACGACCATAGGATGGCAACCAGCCTAACTCGATTGAAAACAGGTAAATACAGAAAATGGCCGTAAGAAACACGGGGACCGATATGCCCAGCAGACTGAATCCCAGGATGCCACGGGTTAACCAGCTGTCAGGTCGTATCGCACAGTAAACGCCCGCGGGGATCGACAGCAGGACAATAATGATCGTCGCGCCAAATACCAGCTCAAGGGTTGCAGGCATCTTGCCAAGGATCACTTCCAGGGCTGGCTCCTTGAAGAAATACGAGGTGCCCAGATCACCCTGGACGGCCTTACTCAGAAAGCGTCCATATTGCACCAGGAAGGGGTCATTAAGGCCCATTTCGTCACGCAGCGCCTCACGCTCCGCCTCGGAAACCGCCTGGCCGACAAGCTCCCGCAACGGATCCCCCAGGTTATCCTGGATTGAAAAACTGATGATGCTGATGACAAACATCACGATAAGCGCCTGCCACAGGCGTCGGGCAAGAAATGCAAGCATGAAACCATCACTTTTCAGTCAGGGTTCGGATGGCATAAACGACGCAGCGCATGCCGTCGGAAGGTCAGCCTGACGGCCAGCCACCGGGCTGGCCGTCAGTCAACCGTTACTCTTCGATGACCAGGTCACCCAGGTAAGGGAAGTTCATTACGTTGACAACATCGGCTGCCTTGACGTGTTTGCCGGCGCCCCAGGCCAGGTTTTCCCAGTGCAGGGGAACGAATGCCGCTTCCTCATACAGGGTGCGCTCAACCTGCTTCAGCAGCTCCGTACGTTTCGCCGGATCGGTCTCGCTGCCGGCATCACGCACCATGCTGTCGACCAGCTTGTTGCAGTAGTTACCGCTGTTGTACTGTCCCCAGCCGGTATCCAGATCGGCACAGGCCGTCAGGTACTCGGTGAAGTTGGCAGAGTCTTCGGTATCAGAGTGCCAGCCGATCATCATGATGTCCGCCGCACGCTCATCAAACTCGGGCCAGTACTGCGCCTTGGGCATGGTCTTGAGATCAACCTTGATGTTGATCCTGGCCAGCATGCTCGCGACCGCCTGGGCCGTCTTGTCATCGTTGATGTAACGGTTGTTGGGCGCCATCATGGTCACGCTGAAGCCATCCTCATAACCGGCTTCCTTCATCAGCGCCTTGGCTTTTTTCAGGTCATAACGGGGCTTGAGGTCGTCCTGGTAAGCCACGTAGCCTTTTGGCCCCTGCTGACCGGCTGCCGTCGCGAAGCCTTTCATGATTTTCTTCACTATGCCTTCGTTATTGATGGCATACACGACTGCCTGACGGACACGCTTGTCTTTAAAGGCTTCAACACGACTCTGGTTAAGCTGCAGGGTGATGATACGGGTGCCCGGCAGGGTGACCAGTTGGGTATTGCTGCTTTTCTTGAGACGCTCGTGGTCAGTGGGCGCAACGGGATAGATAAAGTCCACGTCACCGGAGAGCAGTGCTGCTACCCGGGTAGGGTCTTCCTTGATGGGCGTCATGATGATCTCATCCACGTTACCTGGAGACTGCTTGTCCCAGTAATCATCAAAACGGTCAAAGTTGACCCGGACACCCTGCTGACGATAGCTAACTGTGTAAGGTCCGGTGCCGGACACATTGCGTGATGCAAAGGTATCCGCATGCTTTTTCAGCAGATCCTTTGGCTGGCCCTTGTCATCCATACCGGTATAGAACGCGCTATCCATCGGGAAGATGTAGGTTGCTGCATTCAGCACCAGTGGGTAAGGCTTTTCGGTTACCAGGTCAAACGTCAGCTCATCAACCACATTGACGGCAGTAAACGGACCAAAAACCCCCTTGAAGTCCGGGCTTGCCTTGAGACGGCTGAAGGTCCATTTCACATCTTCGGCAGTCAGCATATTGCCTGAGTGAAACTTGACGCCTTTACGCAGATGGAAGCGCATGGTGCGATCATCAATACGCTCCCACTTCTCAGCCAGTCGGGGTGCAAACTCAAGGTTCTGGTCCCAGCGCACCAGCGGATCAAACACCATATGAGACATTTGCAGTGTACCGCCGGAAAGCTGCTCGTGAGGATCCAGCGATACAGGGTCAGCGTCGTACGCCATTTTCAGGGTGGCGGCATTAGCCCCCATCGTCAGTGACAGGGCCAGCATCGCACCAGCCAGTTTTTTCACGGTTGTCTTCATTGTTCCCCCGTTTTTTGGACGGTTTGTTGTGTTGTTATTGCCTTGCTCTGTTTTCTTTTATTTAGCCAGCAACTGCCTGGTTGCTGTTGGCGTCCTGCATCACGTCAATGCGGGACTCAATGTCTAGACCTTCCCGTGACAACCCGTCCACATGGGGCATCAACCTGATCAGGTTACGGGTATAGTCATGGGCCGGCTGGCTGAACAATGTTTCGGTGTCGTTGACTTCCAGCAGGGTGCCATGACGCATCACACCAATCCGGTCACACATTTGCCGGATGACCGGCAAGTCATGACTGATGAACAACATGGTCAGACCCAGCTCATCCTGCAGGTCTCGCAGCAGGTTGAGGATCTGAGCCTGTACCGACACATCCAGCGCAGACGTCGGTTCATCGCAGATCAGGAAGCGCGGCCGGGTCGCCAGTGCCCGGGCAATGGAAATCCGCTGACGCTGACCGCCGGAAAATTCATGGGGGTATTTCACGCCAGCCTGACTGCCAAGTCCGACATGGTCGCGCAGATCCGCAACGATCTGTCGAATCTGCTGCTCAGAGTCCGCCAATCCGTGAAAACGGATGGGCTCAGCGATAATGTCGTTAATCACCATCCGGGCATTAAGGCTGGAATAGGGATTCTGGAATACCATCTGGATGTCACGGCGAAACGGCTTGCGAGCTTTTTCGCTCAGTGTGGTCAGATCAGTTCCTGCGTAAATCACCGAGCCGGAATCTGCTGGATATAAACCGGCAATCACTCGGGCAATGGTTGACTTGCCAGAACCAGACTCGCCGACTAATCCAAAGGTTTCCCCTTCGCGAATCCTGAAACTGACATCATTGGAGGCCTGCACATACTGCCGGTTCTTTTCCAGAAAGGCTGACTGCGTTTCAAACCGCAGGTTCACATGCTGGACATCCAGCAACACATCGTCGGGTAATTTGACCTTCTCCTGTCCCTCCGGCAGTGCTTCACGCTGGCCCAACCAGTGATTCTTCACATCAATGGAACGGGTCTGTACCTTCTCGATGTACTCCACCCGGGGGAAACGGCGTAACCGGATATCACTCCGGGGTACCGCACTGATCAGGCTTTTGGTATAGGGATGTGAGGGTGCCTTCAGGATTTGCATGGTCGGCCCAACCTCAACCATCTCTCCCATGTACATGACGGCTACCCGGTCCGTCACGTTGGCAATAACGCCCATATCGTGAGTCACCAGCAGGCAGCCCACTTGCAACTCCTTACAGAGTTTACGAATCAGGTTAAGAATCTGGTCCTGAATGGAGACATCCAGTGCCGTGGTGGGCTCATCTGCAATAATCAGTTCCGGTTCGCCAGACAAGGCAATGGCGATAACAACCCGCTGACGCATACCACCGGAAAACTGATGCGGGTACTGCTTGATACGAAGCTGCGGTTCCGGAATCCCTACCGATTCCAGCAATTCAATCGCGCGTCGGTAAGCCTCGTCCTTACTGACGTCAAGATTAGCCAGAATGGTTTCAACCAACTGGGTTTCTATGGTCAGCAACGGATTCAACGACGTCATTGGATCCTGAAAAATAAAACCGATGCGACGTCCGCGAATTTTGCGGATCGCTTCTCCACGCAAACCACTAATATCCTGACCGTCCAGCACCACACGACCACCGGCGACCCGCCCCGGCGGACTCAGCAAAGCAATGATGGCATTGCCAATGGTGGATTTACCTGCACCGGATTCGCCGACAAGCCCCAGGATTTCACCTTTCCCCACGGTGAACGACACATCCTGCACGGCAACAGCCGTACCGTGTCGCGACGGAAATTCGATACGCAAATCCTTCACGTCCAGCAAAGACATGCATTCCCCCTGGTGCTCATTGTTTGTATTTCGAAATTAGTTATGAGCAGGCGACCGGTCCGGTGACACTACGAAAAAAGCAGGCTAAATCGGCCGACAGACAGCCAAAGAAAAGACCAGAGACAGGACCAGTCGCATACTTCTCTCTTGGACTGGAACCCGAATATAACAGGATGTAATCCGTAGTCAAACGAATGGTTATAGGTAATACCACCTAGCCACCATCTTGTAAGGATTTACCCTTTAAAGGAAATTTTCACAAAAAACAGGATTGCTCAGGCCATTCATCCTCTTTTTTTATATTCCATGATTTTTTGCACTAATCGCCAGAGAGTCTCAAAGTGGTTATTAAGTGAGCCATAAACAGGTGATACCTGAGCAAAAAGTATCATCACCTGTCTGATACTTCAGCGTCACAGTCAGGCCAGTCAATTTGAAGGCGAGGCCACAACGCCTGCCATAGCTTGTCTTTGACACGTTGCGTGAAGAGAGCTGCTCTAGGATTCCGTGTACACATGGACACACGCAGCGACCAGTTTTCCTCCAGCCCATAGGGTGCGGTAAAACTTAACCGGTTCTTCATCGTCAGACGAACCCCGACGCAGGTTTGCGTTTCAACCCAGTGGGCAATCCCGTCACTGGTATTTTGAAACGGACGCAAGCCATGCTTGAGATGCATTCGGGCCTGATTCCTGACCTCCCAGGTAACTTCCGGGCAAAGTGTCTTGAGACCGGCTTCGAAACCCTGCTCGCTTTCCTGGCGCGCATCATCCGGATCAAAATACACAAGATCCACATCATTGAGTGGCGTTGTGCCTGGGCGTTGATGCAAATGATCCCAGATCGCATTACGCAAAAAACCTGCGCCAATAAACCAGTCTGGCAGCATGAGTGATCGGGCTGCTTCGAGACAACGCATTCGCAGGCTGTCCTGACGAATTAACGCCTCCGTCTGCCGCTCCCACCGCATCATGATGACTCCTTGATAAATACAAAAAAACCGCAGGTATCACCCGACACCTGCGGCTTTTGTTCGTTATTTCTGCCAGCTGAGAGGATTAGGCAGAACGCTCCTGGACAGTAACCGGCGCCAGGGCACCACCGAAACAGCGGATGGCGATCTTACGGCAAAACTGCATGTAGACACCATAAGGCCGGGCCAGAAATACCAGACCACCGATCTGGCCGATACAGGCAGTCACAATCTGGTTAACTGACGCACCGGTGCTGGCCACCAGCAAAATATAAACCGGAATCTGGAACAGTACGAAGGCCACAATATCCAGAAACAGCCGGCGGAAAAAACCACCCTCTTCCACACGCCCTACCCGCAACAGCCAGTCACGGAATACGCCATAAGGACGTGCGATAGCTGCGTTTACTGGAATACTCAGCAAACGGGATTGCAACGACTGTTCAAAACTCAGACCGGACAGGCCAATTTCAATGGCCATGCCGGCAATCATGAAAAAGGTAATCATGGCAAAGGTATCTGCCAAGGTTTCCCGCCGCTTGGTAGTCATCTACATTAACCCTGCGAAAAAAAAAAGCTACAACGCCCGGCCCCTGAGACCGGAATCCCTTTCACAAAATTTGTTGTCAATATTGCCCGAACGGGCACGCCAGAAATGACCTGTCGTAGAAGGAGCCACCGTCGTGAGAATCGACAGCGTGTATTTCATACTTCTTGATGACGCGGGCACTGTAACGCCGCACTAGGCACTTCGCAATAGAGAAAATTGGCAGTAGTGATAATTAATCCCCTAAAAACGCATGCCTAGTGTTTTCTTCATTTTTAAAGCGTTAGATATCGAACATTTATCAATTGATCACTATTTTTAAGTTGATATCGCTAAACCAAAAACACGATATCCGTATCAATCACATTCCCTATGATCGAAATCAAGCGTGTATCAATTCAAGCACTGCTAGAATATCGCGCACCCGAGTACCGACAGGTTTACTCAACCGGTTAACTGCCCCTCTATTTCGCCCAGCTTCCGGAGTCCGCCATGACAGCCTCAACCTTTCAGCAACGGATCACGACCGCCCTGGAGGCTGTACGACAACAACGCCCCCTGGTACATAACATTACCAATAAGGTCGTAATGAATGTCACCGCCAATGGTCTGCTGGCCCTGGGCGCCTCACCCATCATGGCGGATGCCATCGAAGAAACTGCCGACATGGTTGATCTCGCCAATGCACTGGTGATCAATATCGGTACCCCCAGCGCCCGTACCGGCATGGTCATGAAATGTGCTGTCAGTCATGCCCACAATACGGGCAAACCCTGGGTGCTTGATCCCGTGGGCGCTGCGGCTACCCGTTTTCGTCTGGACACGGCCAGACTCATGCTTGAATATCGCCCCGCTGTCGTGCGCGCCAACGCGTCTGAAATCCAGGCGCTGTATACCGGCGAGCTTGGTGGTAAAGGCGTAGACAGCACGGAAACTCCAGAGGCTGTCGAATCCCTTGCCATGACAGCCGCCCGTGACTGGCAAACCACTATCGCCATCACCGGCGCCACCGACCTGATCACCGATGGTTACAAACAGGTCCGCCTGAACAATGGCCATCCAATGATGGCCAGGGTCACCGGGACAGGCTGCCTGGCCACAGCCCTGACTGGCGCCTTCCTCGCAGTCGCAGGTGACGGATTGACGGCTGTCACGGCAGCCCTTGCAATACTGGGCATTGCGGGAGAGCGCGCTGCAACAGAAGTCGTCGGTCCCGGCTCGCTGCATGGCAAATTACTGGACGAACTCTACCTTCTGACTCCGGACATTCTGAATCAGCATCTCAAATTGGAAGAGCAATAATGCCATTACCTGAAACACTTCGCCGAATTCCACACCCACCGGTTGCCTGGTTGTTCAAACCTTTACATGTCATCCCATGGTCACTGCGTAACCGGCCACTGGCACAGGCACTGAATCATACCTTTCGTGAACCACTGTCTGATGGTGATTTCGATTGCCTGGAAGATCACTGGCTGCAGCTGTCAGTGACAGATTTCGGACTGGATTTCTACCTGACCGTCATTGATGAAAAGATTGTACTGGGTTCACCACGCCCCTGTGATGTTACCATTCGCGGTAACAGCACCGCATTTCTGGCGCTGGCTTCACGCAGGGAAGACCCTGACACCCTGTTTTTCCAGCGTCGGCTGGTGATTGAAGGCAATACCGAACTGGGACTCGCCATCAAGAACATGCTCGATGGTATTGATCTTGACCAGCTGCCCCAGCTGATTAAACAATTGCTTCAGACCGGTGACCGCCTGGTATCACTGGCCAGCTAACCAAGAAACCAGCACCTTGTTAGGACAAGGTGCTGTTCATCCCCGCCTGACCAAACCAGTAACCATTACATTGATCAACGGACTGCAGCGGTAACCGGTCCGACGACACGAACGCCATGGATTCGCGGAGTTTCTGCACCAGCTCCCCGGTACCGGTTTCTCTTGGCGAAATTCGCATGGCATCAACCCCTATCTCCGCCATGTTTTGCCATTGCGGCAACAGGTTGCTGCACAAGCCTGACTGTGTCTGTATACCATTCAGAGTAAACAGACGTTCCCCTTCCTGGCTGAAAACGGCCAGCCCATCTGGATGATCCAGACAGCGGAACTGGCAGTCATCCTTTGGCAGATCATAGGTCCTGGCTGTAAAACAGCGTGCTGACCAGGCCAGTGGCAGATAACCGTAACTAAAGACTTCTGTCGTAAATTGTTCCCGGATACCCAGCGCATCAGCCTGAGCCAGAATCGCTGCCAGCGCCTCACCGGACAGCTCTACCGGCATCACCCAGCGTTGCAGCCCCGCATCGACCATCTCGCGCAGTGTATAGGCGTTATAAATATTGATTGCCGGCCCCGCCACAAACGGTACGCCAGCTTCTGATAATAACTGGATTGCCCCAACATCATTGGCTTCGACCAGAAACTCGCCATTGCTGCAGATTTTGCGCAGGGATGCCAGCTCAGAAGCGGCTTCCAGCAACGTCAGCGTTGACAGGACGACCTCTTTTCCTGCTGCTTTCAGGTTGCGGGCTATCGCCAACCAGTCATCCAGCCGCAACTCCCGGCGCTTGGCACAGACCGTTTCCCCAAGGTAGATACGATCGACCGGCCAGCCTTCCGCTTCCCGGTAAAAATCCAGTACGGCCTGCTTTTTCCAGAAAGTCAGTACCGGCCCCAGTGTAATTTCCATAACAGATCCTTGACCGTGTTGTTTGAGGGGCATTATTGCCAGGCGCGCTGATAGGCGCCCAGGGTTGTCTGACTACCTTCAGACAGATGGGACAGGGAGCGCATCCACTCATCTTTCGGCTGATAACCGGCGGGATTGCTGCGGTAGCTGTCCAGCGCCTCACGCCAGACACGGGTTACCTCAGCCGTGTAAGCCGGGCTGCGCTGTCGCCCTTCAATCTTGACAGCGGAAACGCCCATCCGGGTCAACTCCGGAATCAACGCCAAGGTATTCAGGCTTGTGGGCGCTTCCAGTGCATGACAGGTCTTTCCCTGCACCGAAAAGCGGCCCTTGCACAGGGTTGGATAGCCGGCATTTTCACCGTCGTGGTAACGGTCAATGAGGACATCATTCAACCGGGATTCGAGTCCATTCGCGGTTTCTGACCAGCGAACAAAACGCGCAGGCGAGCAGGCGCCAACGGTATTAGGTGATTCGGCCGTCAGGTAAGAAGACAGGTAGCAGCGCCCCTCTGACATGATGCACAAACTGCCAAAGGCAAACACCTCCAGTTCGACCGTACTTTTCTCTGCCAGTGCAGCCACCTGTTTGACGGACAACACCCTGGGCAGTACCGCTCGCTTGATGCCGAACCGCTGCTGATAAAACGAGAGACTGGCAACATTGGTTGCCGAAGCCTGTACGGACAAATGGAGACCAAGATCTGGATGCCGATCTCTGGCGTAGGCGAGAACACCCATATCAGCGGCGATGATGGCATTGACCCGTAAATCCGCGGCCATATCCACGGCCCGTTCCCAGCGCGACCACCCCGCAGGCTGCGGATAGGTATTGATGGCCACCAGGATTTTCACCCCCTTCATCCTGGCGTATTCAAGCGCTTTAACGGCCTTGCTTTCGTTGAAATTCAAACCGGCAAAGTGACGGGCATTGGTGTCGTCACGAAAACCGATGTAAACCGCATCCGCACCGTTATCAACGGCAGCCTTGAGGGCCGGGAGGCTACCGGCAGGGCAAACCAGCTCCATGTTTCACTCCATTGTTCTTAAGCGAAGCATGGTAGCGGGCTATCCCGGCAGAAACCTTGACCCTTATCAAAGACAGGAAACCCAAATACTGACATCCAAAAGAGTGGCATATCACTTGCTTAATCTCTGATAACGGATGCTATGCCCAGTAACAAGAGGAAACAAAGAAGAACATAACGGCTACACCAATACGCCGCTTCCCCGATTAAAGTCAAAGAAACGTACCGAAAGAGAGAGCAAGGAGCCAATCATGGGATTACGAAAGCTATTTAATGTCGATGAGTTGTCCAGCCGCTTGGCGGAACATGTCATGGCATCCACAGAAAGTCATACCTGGCGTGAAAGCCTGATGCAAGAAGGCATCTTTGAAAACACGGAAATCGGTCAGTTAAGCGAGCGCGAACTGGCATTAATTCAACGCACATTGCTCACGACCCGTTTCCGGACCATGAGTGAAGATCAACTGCTTCAGGCAATGCAGCAATACAGACTGCCTTGGCGAGTTGACCTTGAAACCGAGTACTCTGCAGCAGCCGTCGCCTATTGAGCGACGGCCTCCTGCAGGGCAGGTTCAAGCGGGAAAGTTTCCATCACCGAATAACGCGCACCTTCTGGTGTCAAATCACTGCGTATCAAGGCAATGTCTCTTACGGTGAGATGAAAGCCCGGCAGGCGCCAGACAGACATGGAGAGCCGTTGCGTATCCGTGGGAAATCTCGCCAGGGTCACATGGGGTCTGAAGTGGCGAGACTGACTCGGGATTCCCGCAGCAACGGCCAGTTCATCACATAATGTGTAAAGCCTTTCCATCACTTTGCCCGAGTGCACCATCAGCGCCATGACACACGGATGATTGGTGGAAGGAAAGTAATTGACCTCTCCGGTCATGCAGCGAAAACCATCGACATCCTGCAGGGCCACATGAAGCCCCTGTGAGATCTGCTGTAACTGATCTTCGGTGCAACTGCCTAAAAAACGCAGTGTCAGATGATAATCCTGTGGTGCCACCCAGCGCAGCGTCTCGACCAGATCCTCGCCAACATGGTGACGGGCCTTTTTATAGAGTGCTGCAGAAACATCCAAAGGCAAGCGATAGGCGATAAACGCCCGCACCTTGCCGGAATTCCCTGCTTTCATATCGTAAACCGCCTGATCGGATCAGCCGCCCCAGTGTTAACGGGCTATCAATAACAGCTGATACACGTTTATAGTTTTCTGCCTGCAGCTCAGCCCGGAATCGTTGCCGCCTGTTTACTGCGGGAGTCGATGACGACTTTCCGCCAACTCCCTAAACACACGCCGATTGACTTTCAGTCCGCCACTCATCATTTCTGCAGGCCATGGATATATCCGTTCTGGCATTTTAAAGCGCGCAAGGCGCAACGCAAGTCCTGAACGTAAACAATTCAAATTATCATCCGGAGCATCACTGTCAACAAAGGCCACCGGTCGATGACCAAATTCCGGATCAGGCACAGGCACTACGACCGCCTGACGAACACCAGGCAGAGCCAATATCGCCTTTTCAATCTCTTCAGGCTGGATATTTTCCCCTCCCGAAATAAACATGTTGTCTCGTCTTCCGGTCACCACCAACTGATCGCCATCGGTGAAATAACCCAGATCACCCGTAGCAAACCAGCCCTCTTCAAGCGGAAGATCACATTGTCTGCCTTTTTGGTAATAGCCTTTGAAGAGCACTTCTCCACAAACCAGAATTTCTCCCTGCGCACTGATTCTGACCTGCCGATACGGTAAGGGCTGTCCGGACGTTAACCGCTGATCATCCAGAAAAACAGGCGTTCCTGTACAGGCTTGAGAACTGGACTCAGTCAGCCCATAGCTGGTCAGAATACGAACATCCTGCATGTTAACGTCAGCAACCAGATCAGACGACACGTACCCACCACCCATCAAAATGACTTTGAGCGCTGTGCCTGCCAGCAACACACTCTCAGTCCGTAACAATCGGAATAACTGGGTATTCACCAACGAAAGGTGTGTCACCGTGAATCGATGCAATGCCTGTGTCATTGTTATTTCCGGCACCAGGACAATGGCTGCACCTGCTAAAAGACAACGGATGACTATTGCATAGCCCCCAACATGAAAAAGGGGTAAAGACAGTAACCATGCATCATGGCTGCCCAATGATATCTTTGCCTGTGATCCCACGGCACTGTAGTAATGGTTCCTGTAGCAATGACCTGCCGCCTTTGCCTTGCCAGAACTGCCTGATGTCAGAATGAGATCACACAAGCGTTCAGCATCTAATGCTATGTCTTGCAATGTGGCTGTCAGATTATTGAGCGAGACAGTTGGAGAATTCACAAGCGTGATTCTGGCGACTCCAGATAAGGAAAGCCCCTGCCAACACTCACCTTCCTCTACAAAACAGGCATCACAATCCAGTGACGCCATCAAATTTTCAAGCTGTATAGCAGGAAAACGTGGGTTCAAAGGACAAAATACAATACCTGATCTCAGACAGGCCAGCAGTAGCAACAACATAGTAAGGCTATTACCACTCACAACGGCCAAATGGCTACCTGCCTGGAGACCTGCTGCTAACAATTGACGTTGAATATCGGAGACCCGGCCATCCAGTTCAGAAAAAGTTATACGACTGTTTTCAAGCCAGACTGCCACTGCATCCGGTGAGTGAAGCGCCTGATGCCTTAATGGGCAGCGGTACAACGCCATACTTCCTCCAATACAGAATCTTGTTGGCTAACAGTATTACTCAGCAAATATTCAAACTGTTCTACCGATGACGCACAAAAGGCATTGACGGTATCTAACCCTGGCAGTTCACCCGGAGTTTCACGATGCGCCAGACAAGCCAACTGCCTGATGCCTAGCGGACTCTCATAAGATGCACTGATAATCGCACGCAGATTCGCCGCCCTTGCCTGCTCGATTAACTGCTGAGCTTTGACAATTCCACCTGCCAACATGGGCTTAATGACTAAAGCCACCAATCCGGGAAAGACTGAGAAGCGCCAGTCAGTCATCTGAAGGGATTCATCCAGAGCCAGCGGAAAACGAGTCAAATCCCCTAACTCAGGTAACCGCCGATAATCCGCCAGGGGCTCTTCCAGAAAAGCAATGCGCTCAGCATTGACTGAACGACAAAATCGCTCTGCATCAGCAAATGACCATTGACGGTTAGCATCCAGGCGAATCCTCAGCGACGGTGAACCTTGCTCACATAATGCATTCACTACGGCGATGTCATCCTCCAGCCTTGCCCTGCCAACTTTCAGCTTTATTTCTGAACCATGTTGCAAACGGGCAAACTGCGCCATAACCTCATCAGGCGTCCCCATCAATAAAGGACAAACCGCTGTCGATTGGGGTGCGACATTGAACTGTCCAGCAAGACTTAAGGCTGCACCTTCCACAGCGCACGCCACAGAGGAAAACAACATTCGCTTAGTGCAGCGACGGGCTCCCGATTGCATGACTGTTGTCAGACAATCGGGCTGACCAAGCACATCCTTGAGCGCATCCTCTAGCTGCCATTGGGCATCATCCAACGATTCATCGCTAAATCCCGGGAGTGGTGAACACTCTCCCAGGCCGAACTGACCATTTTCAGTTTTAAGCTGGAGAATCAATCCTGGTCGTGTTTCAAGTCGATGGTCTTTCAGACGCAGAGGCTGCCGAAGCGGCAGCCGAAAACGGTAGATCGTTGCTGATTCGAGCAACATCAGGGGTTACGGCCAAATTTACTGAAATCCGGCGCCCGTTTCTCCACAAAGGCATTCCGTCCTTCCTGCCCTTCTTCTGACATATAGAAGAGCATCGTCGCATTACCGGCCAACTCCTGCAGACCCGCCTGACCATCACAGTCCGCATTCAAGGCCGCTTTCAGACAGCGTAATGCCATCGGGGAATTCTGAAGCATTTCCCGGCACCACTGAACCGTTTCCAGCTCCAGCTTTTCCAAAGGAACCACCGTATTCACCAGTCCCATATCAAGGGCTGCCGTTGCATCATACTGCCGACACAGGAACCAGATTTCCCGGGCCTTTTTCTGACCCACCAGCCGCGCCATGTAGCTGGCACCATAACCTCCATCAAAGGAGCCTACTTTAGGTCCTGTCTGGCCAAAAACGGCATTATCAGCCGCAATAGTCAGATCACAGAGCATATGCAACACATGCCCACCACCAATGGCATAACCTGCCACCATCGCCACTACAGGTTTAGGGCAGGTTCTGATCTGACGCTGCAGGTCGAGGACATTCAGATGATGTACACCCTGATCATCACGGTAACCGGAGTCACCGCGCACCTTCTGGTCACCACCGGAACAGAATGCCTTACCGCCAGCTCCCGTCAGGATGATGACGCCAATCTCACCGTCATAACGGGCGTCAGACAGGGTCCTGGACATTTCCATCACGGTCAGAGGACGAAAAGCGTTATGCACCCTGGGACGGTTAATCATGATACGGGCGATGCCTTCCGCCTTGTGATAAAGCACATCTTCATAACCATCAGAGCAGTCCTGCCAGTCAAGGGCGGGCTTAATTAATACGTCACTCATAATCTAATTCCGTTCTGTCATGGAGGAATAAAAGGACAGGAAAATATCGGCGTAAGCCGTCGGGCAGGCATGATGAATATTGTGGCCAGCCTGCTCCTGTATATGTACCGTCACCGTCGGACAGTCGCTGAACTGTTGCCCAATCGACTGGAATTTATGGTCCCGATCACCACAGATGTACAATACCGGCAATGACTGTTGGCATAACGCATCATGAAAGCAGCTCTGCCGGGATAAACTGGTCATCTCCAGCATATCTGCCAACGAAGAACCGTTGTTATTCAATCGTTGATCAGCCATTGCCTGCCGATCAACCGGTGATAGATCAGAGAACACCGGCTGCTGATACCAGTCATCTAAAACGGCTGTCAGAGGCTCACTGCGAAACCGCTGTGCCCAGCGGTGATCATGTTTTTTGCGTGCTAACTGCTCCGGTTCATGCTTGAGACCAGGATGCGCTGACTCCAGAATTAACCCATGCAACTTAATTGCATCAGGCTGTTCAAGGTTAGGCAGATAACAGCAGGCATAATGCATTGCAATTCGACCACCCAGTGAATAACCTGCCAGCCAGCATGCGTGAATTCCGACGTATTTCAACGTAGCGTCGATCTGGATACAGCAGTCGTCAAACCCCGATCCTGCTTTAAGAGCCGCACTATCTCCGTGCCCGGGCAAATCAATAGTTACACAGAAAAACTGCCGTTTAAGCAAGGAAACGACCGACGCCCAATCCTCAGCATTCCCCAAAAAACCATGCAACAGAACAAGCGCCGGATTTTGTGGATCACCTGCTGTTCGAAACGCCAGTGTCATCAGAGCTCACTCGCCATGACAAGTGCACGTCGCAACATATCAGTGGCTTCAGCAGGTGGTGTTTTGACCTCAATGATTACAGGTTTGTTAGAAGTCTTAGTCTGTTCATAGCTCTCAGCAAAAGCATGACATTCAACAGGTGAATCGTAATGGATATCGAACATGCCCGCTGCCTGTTCTGCATTCAGACCGTGGCTGACCTGAAAATAGCGTTTAAACAGGTCGCCGTCACGGGAAACCGGCATCATATTAAAAATACTGCCACCATCATTGTTCAGCAGCACAAGAGTCACGGGAAGATCGCGTAATAAGGCCAGTGAATTAAGATCATGTAGAAAGGAAAGATCGCCCACTAGCAATGTCACATGTCGACCTGAGGCAGCCACACCCGACGCCGTAGCGATCAGACCATCAATACCGCTGGCACCACGATTGGTAAAGATTTCACCATGGAGGCGTGCATCAGACAGACTATCAATCAATCGGATCGGCATGCTATTGCCAATGAACAGACACCCATTCTTACGTTGCTGTTCAACAATATGACGGGAAACCCACACCTCATTAAGTTCTGCTGGCAACAGCCGAACCAGTGCTGTACGACAGCGGATACCATAGTCCATCAGCTGAGCATACCAGTCACCCGGCTCACGTCGCTCAGGCAACGACGCTTCAAGAAAACGGCAAAGTTCACTGATATTTGCCTGTAAACGCAGGCTTTGATTACAGGCCGGATCCAGTCGGCTAACGCCACTATTGACAAAACAATAGTGTTTTCGTCGTCCATTCGCCAACCACTGCGACAGTCGTTTACTGACCAGTCGACCACCAAACTGCAGTACCGTATCAGCCTGATCAAGCAGTTCACAGACAGTGGGATTGTGCAATAGCAGATCAATGTGGGGTAAGGATAACGAGTGTCCATGCAGATGAGACTGCACGTCTACCAGCAAGGGCCACCCCAGTTTTTCAGCCAGTCTCGCCACGGCCTGAGCGTCATCAGCTGCCATCTGACCTGCGACCAGAATACCTTTGGGTGAAAACAAGCGATCTACCAGGACCTGCGCTTCATCAGGCAGTCGCTGACCTGACAGACAGTAGTGTGTCCAGGGACGATGTGACTTCATCCAGTCTGTTACGGTTGCCATATAGGCTGACCAGTCTGGACTTTGTTGACCTGGATACAACGGATCGCGCAGATGCAGGTTGAGATGAACGACACCCGCTGTTTGTGCACGGGTAATACTCTGATCCAGTGTTGATAACAGCCACTGCGGTGCAATGGCGGTATCAGGACATGGAAGCTGCACTTCCTGAACCGGGTAATGACTGAAAATCGCCGTCTGGTTAATGGTTTGGTTCGCGCCAGTATCCAGTAATTCCGCCGGCCGATCTGCAGAAAGAATCAGTAGTGGAATGCCCATCATGGCCGCCTCAATAACCGCCGGGTATAAATTGGCCACAGCTGTGCCCGAGGTCGTGATGATGGCAACCGGTTTACGGGTGGACTTGGCAATGCCCAGAGCAAAAAAACCAAGCCCTCGTTCATCAAAATGCACATGCTTGTTCAACCGGGTGTGTGCGGCTGCCGCATGGGTTAAGGGAGAATTACGTGATCCCGGTGCGATACAGCAATGCTCTACGCCATTGCGCACCAGCTCTTCCATGATCAACGCACACCAGAGGCTGTTGATATCAGACAACTTGCAGTTAAAAGCCATTATCCATCCAGTAACGCCAAGGCGGTATTAATCTTGTTATCCAGTTCCTGCCACTCGGTATCCGGTTCGGAGCCGGCAACTATGCCTGCGCCGGAATAAAGCGAGAGTTGACGTCCACGGAGCAGACCCGAGCGGATAGCCACCGCAAACTCGGTATCATTCAGCCCCAGGCTGCCAAAAACACCGCTGTACCAGCCACGGCTATGGGGTTCCAGTGTATGAATCAGCTGTCGTGCTTCATGCCAGGGGCTGCCACCAACAGCCGGTGTCGGATGCAATGTGGTCAACAGGTCATAATCCGTGACCCCCGGACGAATCACTCCCCTGAAACGGTGGATCAGGTGCTGGATGTGTCTGAGTTTAATGACCGAGACTTCGCGATCACTTTCCAGCGTGTCGCAGAGGCCTGCCAAAACATCGCGAATATGCGCTAAAACCAGCGCATTCTCATGCCGATTCTTGTCATCATTGATCAGCTGATGCTCAAATGCCTGATCCTCGAACGCATCCCCGCCACGGGTCATGGTTCCCGCCAGCGCTTCTGTCCAGAGCAGTCGTGACTGTCGTCGAAACAGGCGTTCCGGCGACGTTCCGAAAAAGCAGTCCCCACTTTCAACCTGCAGGGCAAACTGGTAACTGCGGGGGTTTTCAGTGTGCCAGCGCTGTAAGAAATCCCACAAACGCAGGGGGTGTTCCAACTTCAGTCGCACTTCCCGGGAGAGCACCGCTTTATGCAACGCCTGACCGGCAACAGCCGCCAGCACCTGTTCCACTCCGTGCCGCCACTGTTGTTGGTCCGGTACACAGTACCGCTCAGATATACCGGGTGCCCTGTAACCACCAGACCCCTTTAATACGATCCGGGCAGCCTGTCCTTCCAACCAGGTAGCTGCTGCGTGACATTTTTTCCGGCTCTCTTCACCACCCGGTAAATACAGGTTGCAGGCAATGACCGTTTCAGTGCGCTGCTGTATCAGCTCAAAACGCGGCAGGATAAAACGACCATAACCAAATGCTCGCCACTGTGTTGACATCTGGTCGGTAAACGCCATTCCGCCGTAGAAGTGAGCACCAGGCAAAGCCTGCAACACTTGCCGGGATCGCGCAAAGGTTTCACCCAGCGACTCCGGTCCTGCCAGCGTCAGATCCAGCTCCGGACAGACACCCGCTACGCTCCGATTACCACTACGCTCGGTCCAGTACAGACGACAGGACGCATCCACCCCATGCAACCATGCCAGCGGCGCAATCGCGGGTAACGATTGCTCCATACGATACCAACCCTGTCCTGTCTGGCACTGTCTGAGCTTGTCAGCCAGTATCCGCATTGACTCGTCGTATGGCAGCATGATCCCTCACGGGGCTAATGGAAAAGGGCGCAATTGTAGGCATCATTACAGGGGGTTACCGATCGGTAATTACCGAAAAACACTATAGCTGTTTCCTGCGGAAAACCTGCCACTGTCAACGACGACAGGATACGGGGTATGGTAGACTTCGCCTTTTGTTCGAACAGGTAAGCTCCACTCACATGGCAACCAACGGTGAATCAGCTGCACAGTGGCTGAGCGAACACGGTGAAACAACACCGCTGGAACGGCTTCAGCAAATCCGTGACAACATTGCAACCCGGCTCGAAGACGGCAAACTGGATGACGAACAACACATCGGCCTGCTGGAAGCACTGGATGTCATGGATAGTTACATCATCACTAAAGAGACCTCTACCACAGGAAGTAACCCGATCGACATCACGCCGGATCTATCGCCTCTGTGTGACAATAGCGCCGTTGCCTCACCCATCATGCCAGAAGAAGAGAGAAAAAAACGGTTCAGTGAACTGTTAAAAACAGGAAAACTCCCCTCCGTCATTAGCTGACAGCCTTCTTTCACACAAAACGTTCACAAAAACCTGCACTCCAATATCTAAATAATTCAAGTCAGGTTGATGTCATACGCTCATGGCATCAACCCTGCGATTTTTAGAAAAACTCAATCTAGGTATTTTTACCGCCACAACACCCACATATACCTACACTTAGTCAGCGCAGTGTGATCCGATGGAGGTAACCATGATTCGGTTGTATTACCTCACCCAGTCGCTGGCACAGGCCAAACGCGTGACAGACGATATGCACTCGGAAGGCATCAGTGACTGGCATGTGCATATAATCTGCAAAGACCAAAACAGTCTGACGCATCACCATCTGAATGAAGCCAACCTGCTGGAAGAGCGCGATATTATCCACTCCGGTGAACAAGGTGCCCTTATCGGTGGCACGGGCGGCCTATTGGTTTCAACGGTTGCAGGCACCCTGGAGCTATTGCCCTTTACCTTTGCCCTGCCCCAGGTGGCCTTACTGACGATTTTCTGTGGTTTGTTTGGTGCGTGGTCCGGTGGACTGGCCGGCATGGCAAAACAAAACTACCGCCTGACACCGTTCAAACAACCCCTTGATAAGGGGGGCTGCCTGATTATGGTCGACCTGTATCCGTTCCAGGTACACAGAGTCAAGCACCATATTTTTCGCCATTACCCGGATTTACTGCTCGCAGGGAGCAGCTCATCCATCACGAATCCCTTCAGTAATCGCGTGCCTTTGCACCCGGCATGATCATCGAGAGGCACAACCATGTTTCTGTCCTTAAAAAACAGCGGCAAACTGGTCTCCATACTCAAGCCAGAGGAACTCTTCAACCCCTGCGAACCCAACGTGACGGGTTGCATTCAGTGGGGTGAGGATCCCGCCGAGCCTGAGCAGTTCCGGAAAAGCAACCTCCGTTTCCTGTCCGGTGAAAGCCTGCCCCGCTGCTGGCTCAACGACCATTACCGTGATGCCGAAGTCCATAGACGATCACCACAGTCCATCCCGGATTACAGGTAATGCAGAAAACGCAGCGCAAAAATGCCCACGCTGACAGTCATCATTGATATCAGCGTGGTTAGCACCACAATACTCGCAGCCAGCTGGGCATTGCCCCCCAGGCTTCGGGCCATCACATAACTCGCAACCGCTGTTGGGCTGGCCGATAGCAGGAATACAACGCCCAACAGTGTGCCACGATAACCAAGCCAGACAGCGCACAACACCATCAATCCCGGTAAAATCAGCACTTTTGCCACCGTAGCCCACAGCGACAGGCAACTGGCTTCACGCAACGCCCTGAGGCTGAGAGTGCCTCCTATACATAACAGCGCCAACGGCAGGGTAATCGAACTGAAATATTCACCGACCCGAATCAGGACAGAAGGCAATGGCAACGCGAGGCGGTTGACCAGCAGTCCGACAATAATGGCAACAATCAACGGGTTGCCAAGCAGATTTCTAGCCAGTCTGGCCCATTGCAAGGATGGCTCCTCATCGTTTTCACGCTGGGCTCCCACCAAGACAAGCACTGACAGTACATTGTAGAGAGGCACCAGAAACGCCATCAGTAAAGAAGCCAGGGATACCCCCTCCTGACCATACATATTGGCAACCAGCGCCAGCCCCGTAATAGCAAGGTTGCCCCTGAAAGCTCCCTGAACAAATACCCCGCGATCCATCGCCGCCGGGGCAATCCTGCCAGCCACCAGCCACAAAGCACCGACAGACACTATCGTCATGACAACCGTCAACAGAATCAGCTGCCGGTCCAATGCCAACCCAAGATCCATCCGAACCGTCCACAGGAACAGAACGGCAGGCAGTCCAAAATTCACCACTAACCGGGATGCAGTATCCATGAAAGGGTCATCAATGACCTGAAAACGTTTCAGAATCAGCCCCAGGAACATCATGACAAAAATGGGCAGGGTCACGCCCGCCGTGAAGTTGAGTGCCTCCAGAACCATTCATCGCCCCTAACAACGCCATGCCCAGCTCGGACACACAGATCTACATAGCCAATGTAACGTTCACAGTACGCTTCATCACCACGCCGGCCAGCCTACGACAATACAGTAAAAAAATATTTGATCCAGACCGTTTCCAAGGCTCAAGCTGCGGGTGGGCAGACCGATATGTCTTCAATCGGAAATCTCGAGCAACGGGCTTATTTGACGTGTCATGGCGGTTAGTAATATGCAGATGCCAGACAATGAATAAATAATCTTGCACCGATATCTCGTATTCCGACTCTTTTCATCAATACTGAATACCAATGGATCTGAAATGCACAAGGAACAGGACGTGACCCGCAAGCACTGGCGCCGGTTGAACAGGCTGGAAAAACGAATCGGTGATATCGCGCTATGGATTTTCATTGCCACAGCCATTTATCTTCCCTTTCATATGCTGCAGCAGTAATCAGCCTGAGCATCCCCGGCGCGTTCAGGGATGCTCACCTCTTCAAAACGTTTTCAATGCACCCTCAATAATGGACAGGCTCTGATTGACTTGAGTGTCACTAATGACCAGAGGCGGAGACAGACGGATAGTGTCTCGATGGGTAGGCTTGGCCAACAGACCGTTTTCTGCCAGCTTGAGGCAGACATCCCAGGCTTCAGCCCCATTCAACGGCTCAATATCGATGGCATTCAGCAATCCCTTGCCCCTCACACGCTTCAACATAGGATGCTGAATTTGCGCCAGGCCATCCCTGAACATCTGCCCCAGACGCTCTGCATTGTCGGCCAGTTTTTCATCCTTTACCACCTCCATGGCAGCAGTGGCCACACGGCAGCCAAGGGGATTGCCGCCATAAGTCGAACCGTGCTGACCCGGCTGGATACAGAGCATAACCTCATCACTGGCCAGAACCGCAGACACGGGATAGACACCGCCGGACAATGCTTTGCCCAGAATGAGTACATCCGGCCGCACCTGTTCATGATCAACCGCCAGCAACTTTCCCGTACGGGCAATGCCGGTCTGGATTTCGTCTCCGATAAACAGGACGCCATATTGATCACATAAGGTTTTGACCTGCTGCAGATAACCGTCATCCGGGACAATTACACCGGCTTCACCCTGGATCGGCTCCACCAGAAAACCCGTCACATGAGGCTGGCTCAATGCCTGTTCGAGGCTAGCCACATCGTTATAAGGAATGGAAATAAAACCGGGTGTATAAGGGCCGTATTCATTGCGGGCATCAGGATCATTGGAAAACGAAATAATGGTTGTGGTCCGACCATGGAAATTCCCGTCACAAACCACGATGGTGGCTTTTTCCGGAGGAATCCCCTTATGCTGGTAGCCCCACTTCCGACAGAGCTTGATGGCAGTTTCAACCGCTTCAGCTCCAGTATTCATGGGCAGCATGCGGTCATAACCGAAGATCTGACAGAGAAAGGCTTCAAAGGGTCCGAGTTCACTGCTGAAAAAAGCCCTGGATGTCAGGGTCAGCTCAGAAGCTTGGTCAGCCAGCGCCTGGATAATCCTGGGATGGCAATGCCCCTGATTAACGGCTGAGTAGGCAGAAAGAAAATCCAAATAGATCTTGCCATTAACATCCCACACCTCTGCCCCTTTGCCTTTTGCCAGTACCACGGGCAACGGGTGGTAATTGTGGGCGCCATGTTCAGCTTCCAGCTGCATGATGGCGTCTGCTGCAGATAATCCCTTCACCATAATCCCCCTGTCCGTCCTGTTACAGCGTCACTTAGAACGCCATGCAAATCACTAGCCCTCTCTAGGAGAGTAATTGCATTTATTATGAAGCGCCAAATCCAACAAAATTGGCTCACTTAGCCAGATTCGGTGTCAGTAGCCCCCAGACCCTCTAGTGAATGAGTAGATAGGCAACCATCCAGTAAGCTGACCGCAACAATGGCAATGGATGAAAAGATAAAGCCCGGTATGATTTCGTAGAGATCGAACCAGCCACCCGCCAACTGCTTCCAAACAACAACTGTCATACCGCCAACCAGAATGCCTGCCAAAGCACCATTGCGCGTCATCCGCCTCCAGAAAAGACTAATCAACAAAGACGGGCCAAATGCAGCGCCAAAACCTGCCCAAGCATAGGACACCAGTCCCAGAACATTACTGTCAGGGTTCATGGCCAGAAGGCAGGCAATGATGGAAATCACGACTACTGACACCCGCCCGACCCGCAAAACTTCCTGCTGGGTTGCGTCACGACGGAACATGTCACGATAGAGGTCTTCAGCAAATGCCGTGGAACAAACAAGCAGCTGCGAGTCCGCCGTACTCATTATCGCTGCCAGAATCGCCGCCAGCAAGATACCGGCCACGAGGGGATTAAACAGGCTGCTGACCAGCAACATAAAAACCTGTTCCGGATCTTCCAAAATGATCCCCGGGTGTGAATCGACATAGACCATGCCTGCCAAGCCAACCAGAAAAGCGCCGAGTATACAAAAGCCTGTCCATGTCACGGCTATTCGCCGAGCTGTTGGCATAACCTCCACCGATTTAACGGCTTTGAAGCGTGCAAGAATATGCGGTTGACCAAAATAGCCCAGCCCCCACCCCAGTAGAGATAGAATGGTGATCGCGCTAAGTGGATTACCATAGACATCTGTCATGATATTCAGCAGCTCAGGGTTTTTCAGATGCATGGTCGTAACAACATGACCAATGCCTCCACTGAAATCTAGGGCCACCAAAGGCACGATGATCAGTGCAACTGACATTAATAACCCTTGCACCAGATCGGTCCAACAGACCGCCAGAAAGCCACCAAACAGTGTGTAAGAGATAACACTGATTGCACCAAGAATTATCGCACACCGGTAATCCAGCCCGAAAGCAGTCTCAAACAGTTTGCCGCCTGCGACCAGGCCTGAACTGGTATAGAAAAGAAAAAAGAGCAAGATAAACATCGCGGATAGGCGTTGAAGCACTTTACTGCGATCATTGAATCGGTTGGAAAAGTATTCCGACAAGGTCAAGGAGTCGCCCAACGCCTTGCTGTATATCCTGAGGCGTTTCGCTACCAGCATCCAGTTCAGCCAGGTACCCATCAATAAACCTGCTCCCAGCCAGAATGCCTCAAGCCCGGCCATAAAAGCATAACCCGGTAACCCCAACAATAACCAACCGCTCATATCGGATGCACCAGCGCTCAGGGCCGCCGTCCACGGCCCAAGTGATCGCCCGCCAAGGAAGTAATCCGACGATGTGGCAGTGCGTCGGTAAGCCTCGTAGCCTATTCCCAGCATAACTGCGAAATAGGCTACAAATGTGATTAGTACGGTGGTATTTCCCTGCATAAATCAAGCTCCTTCTGGAGTTTTAGACAATCGATTCGCAGCAAAAGTTTCAGTATCAGAAATAATGACTATTCAATGTAGTAGCTGTTCTTTGTACGGGCATGCAGGCTGCGGAAATTACTGACAACCAACGAGAACATCGAAAGAAATACCAAATTTCTTGTAAAAGCCTGATAATTAGGCTGGATTACAGAGATTACACTTGACGAATGACTAGAACGGTATCATTGATTAATAACGAACGTTGATATTCGTTTTTGCGATGAATGCTACTCATCATTAATCACACGTTGATAGGATGGAGCTTTCTGTTCATTACCTATCTTCAGGCCCATACAATGACAGAGATTGCTGACATTCAACTCAACATGATCAGTAAAGCGTATGTTGTATCGCCAGACTCACTGCCGACCCAGACCTGCCATGCCGCCACACTCACAGAGGTCAAAGCAGGCTCATTGATGGCAGCGTGGTTCGGCGGCAGTCTAGAAGGACATCCCGACGTTCGCATATGGGGAACACACTATGAAAATGGTCAGTGGCAGTCCCCGTTCCTGTTAACACCGACAGCATCAGGTAATAATGAGGAAGCCCACTGGAATCCAGTACTCTTCAACGATGGCAATCGCTTACATCTTCACTACAAAGTAGGCAGTTCACCCCGTACGTGGCGGGGATATCACGCCCTGTCCACTGATGGCAAAAATTGGTCAATGCCACTGCCCAATATTCAAGGCTATCTTGGCCCCATCAGAAACAAGCCAATACCACTGCCTAACAGACATATCCTGTATCCATCCAGCACTGAGCATCAAGGCTGGAAAGTCCATTTTGAGATAGACGATGGGAGCAACCTCCAGCAGATAACAGTTGATGACCCACACATGCTAGGCGCAATCCAACCTACACTTCTCACTCATCCCGAGGGGCGCATACAGGCATTATGCCGAACACATTCAGGTGTTATTGCCGAAACCTGGTCTCATGACTACGGCCTTAGCTGGTCTGACCTGACTGCAACCTCACTACCCAATCCCAACTCCGCCGTTGATGCTGTCACATTGCGCAATGGTCATCATCTACTGGTATACAATCCAGTGGTTGACGGGCGCACTCCACTCACCCTAGCTCTCAGCCATGATGGCAGGCACTGGTACCAACTAATGGTGCTAGAAGAAGGAGACGGGGAATTTTCCTATCCTGCGATAATAGAAGACAGTAACGGCACAATACACATTGCCTATACATGGCAACGTAAGGCAATCCGCCATATTCAGATAAATATTACTACGCAGTAATAACACCAATACATCCAACAAAACTCTCCAATTGGCCTCCTCAGCCTGCCAAGACATTCCCTATGCTATATCTCGAAAATGAAGAATGGATGATTAAAAAAACCTCACTTACACAGCACTCAGCTATTCATAACAGCAATTATTTCGGCTATCAGCAGCGATTATTGGTTTAGTTTATTCCTCTTATTGCTATCACCTCCGGTCTCTGCGCGTATCTGATCCCTGACTGGTTTGAATGGATAATTAGTTGCTGACCCGGTTACCACCATGTTATTTCAAGATTTAAGCGTATAGGCTTCGACAAGAAAAACGCCAGGAAACACTAGTTTTTCTTAGGCCCTTTACCTTTGATAATCATTACCATTATGTACCTGCTCTATTCATTCACTAACGCTGTACGGATCAGAAGCGTTTATCCTATTAGCAGTGATACCACTACTCCTGCCAGAGCGAAGGAGTGGCGAAATCCTACAGTAAGAAATGCCAACACAGGGCATTTGCAACCCGTTCTGGTCAGCGGATTGCGTTATTCTTACCACATTTACTATATGATCAGCGCAGGACACAGTTACTTCCTGGCATTCCCATATGGACGGTTACCTTGTCAGAAAGTGTACGACTGGTTTTACTGGCTATCTGTTTTAGCGCCATTATTTATTGGGTATTTAACGGTACCCGAACATTACAGAAAAAAGAGATCACGCCCTTTGACTTCGATGATGTGCCCACCCACTTTTTTATTTACACTATTTCTTATGTCGCAATTATTGACATTAACTGCAGCTGGCTGACCATTAATATCTGGCATAACGCACAGCATATTGGATTTGTCTGGTTGTTTAATCGCAAACGTTATGCAGCCAGTATTGAAGCGACTTCCTTCCTGAGCTAGCCCGGACGGCTGCTGATCTATCTGGACGCCTGTTTCACACTGTCAACGGTAGTCTTTTTCAATCTGGAAGCCATTATTACTGCAACCACACTACGCACAGGGCTGCCCCTAGCACTATTGATATACGAGGCCATCAATTTCCATCATGACATTGTGGATTCACAAATCTGGAAACTACGAGAACCGGCCGTTCAGAAAAATTTACTGGAAACGCAGGGGTAACGACGTCTAAACAGACGACTTACCCCTCTTACATCATTTTAAACTCAGCTTTTGTTAGCCACCGGCTCCCAGTGACAAAAGGGTGGCATTTCCGCCAACTGCGGTTGTATTTGTTGAACGTGTACGCTCCGTCGCAAATCGAAGCAGATAATGGGGCCCACCAGCTTTAGGCCCTGTCCCCGATAACCCCTGCCCACCAAATGGCTGCACTCCGACAATAGCGCCTATTTGATTACGGTTAATGTAAACATTCCCTGCCATGACACGACGATCAATATAAGCCGCTGTCGCTTCATTCCGCGTATGAACGCCCAGCGTCAGTCCAAAACCTGTTTCATTAATCTCATCAATCACACGGTCAAGTTCACTCGCGGCATAACGAATGACATGCAGCACCGGACCAAAATGTTCTTTCTCAAGTTCTTTGATCGACTGTATTTCAAACGCCACGGGCGCCAGAAAACAGCCTTTGTGGCATTCAGCTGTCAGTGGCGTTTCTGCCAGCAAGCTCGCTGATGACTTCATGCTGTTTACATGTGCCTGTAGCTGATCACGTGCTTCAGCATCGATAACGGGTCCGATGTCTGTTTCATGCAGCACCGGGTTGCCAACAGCCAACTCAGCCATTGCACCTTTCAACAGGTCAATCATGCGGTATGCCACATCTTGCTGCAAATAAAGCACGCGCAAGGCTGAGCAGCGTTGTCCTGTACTGGCAAAGGCAGAATGGATGACATCAATCACCACCTGTTCCGGTAACGCGGTAGAATCCACGATCATCGCATTCTGACCACCCGTCTCAGCGACCAGGGTAGCAATCGCTCCCTCTCTGGCGGCCAGTGTGCGGTTAATCTGCTTTGCCGTCTCCGTCGAGCCTGTGAAAGCTACACCTGCTACCCTTTCATCCGCCACCAGTGCTGAACCCACGGTATAACCATCACCAGGCAGGAACTGAATGACATCTTCAGGAACACCGGCCTCCAGCATTAACTGTACTGCTCGCCAGGCGACCAGGCCGGTCTGCTCTGCAGGTTTTGCGATCACAGTATTACCAGCGACCAAGGCGGCGGCGATCTGCCCTAAAAATATCGCTAACGGAAAATTCCAAGGGCTAATACAGGCAAAAACCCCGCGACCTGTCAGATAAAGCTCATCCAACTCACCGGTCGGACCGGCCATGGCCCTGACCGGAAAATGCTCTCTTGCCTGCAACGCATAATAGCGGCAGAAATCTACCGCTTCGCGGATTTCATCAATACTGTCCTGTATCGTTTTTCCAGCTTCACGATGACATAGTGCCACCAGTTCGTGCTGATGAGACTCCAGCAAATCCGCCAGTCGCTCCAGACAGATGGCCCGTTCATCGACAACTCTGTTACTCCAGGCCGGGAAAGCGTTAGCCGCTACTTCAATCGCTTGCTGGACGTTTTGAGTATCGGCCCAATAAATCTCACCAACTTTTTCCTGTAACTCATAAGGACATTGCACGGTATGGCAATGACCACTCATTACCCGCTGACCATTTATAATGGGACTCGCCGAATACACAGTCTTTAAATATTCGCTGACACCGGCCTGGAAAGGCTCCCACTGGGACTCAATATTGATATTGATACCGGCCGAATTGAGACGAGACGAGCCATAAATATTCGGCGGGAGTGGTATACGATCGTTGGCCAATGACTCGCGACTGCGCAAGACAGTAACGGGATGCTTAACCAGATCCGCTATAGGCGTTTTAGCGTCCACCAGCCGGTGAACAAATGATGTATTGGCACCATTTTCCAGCAATCGCCTGACCAGGTAAGGCAAAAGGTTTTGGTGACTGCCGACGGGTGCATAAATTCTTACGGTAAGCTGCTCCTGCTCAATCAGCGTGTTATACAGCGCATCTCCCATACCGTGCAATCGCTGGAACTCAAATTGCCGGTGAGAGGCCATGGTCAGAATACTGGCGACCGTATGCGCATTGTGGGTAGCAAATTGTGGGTATAACAGGCCGGAAACAGTATCATTCAGAAGAAAACGGGCACAGGCAAGGTATGAAACATCCGTCGCTTCCTTGCGTGTATAGACCGGGTAACTCTGCAATCCCTGCTGTTGAGCCAGCTTGATTTCACTGTCCCAGTAAGCACCTTTCACCAGCCGGACAGGTACGCAGTCACCCACTTCTCGGGCCAATGCTGCCAGCCAGCAAAGTACCGGGAGTGCACGCTTTGAGTAAGCCTGAACTACCAGTCCAAACTGATTCCATCCAGCCAGGGCCGGATGGCGATACAGCTTTTCAAACATGTGTAGCGATAATTCAAGACGATCCGCTTCTTCAGCGTCAATTGTGATCCCGACGTTGCTTGCCCGCGCTTTTTGCAGCAATGCCAGCAAGGTATCAAAAAGCTCGGTCATCACCCGCTTTTCCTGGGAAACTTCATAGCGGGGATGCAACGCCGAAAGCTTGATGGAAATTGTCGGCGCTGGCACATTGTCATTGTTGTTTTGGCTACTGTCTATCGTTTCTATCGCCTGGACATAGGCATCACAATAGAGGCTGGCATCTTTAGCGGTCAGCGCAGCTTCACCCAGCATATCAAAAGAATAGGCATAGCCTTTTTCCTGATACTCCCGGGCATGCTTCAATGCTTCCTGAATGGTGCGCCCCAACACAAAATGCTTACCCATAATTTTCATGGCCTGATGCATGGCCTTACGGATAACAGGTTCACCCAAACGGTTGACCAGTCGATTGATAACACCGGCCGGTGAACCATCCACTGAGTCATCAAGTGTTACCACCTTACCTGTCAACATAAGCCCCCAGGTTGAGGCGTTAACCAGTAAGGAGTCACTTTTTCGCAAATACGGTTCCCAGTCGGCAATACTCAATTTGTCACGGATAAGGGCATCAGCAGTCTGGGCATCAGGGACACGCATTAACGCCTCGGCAAGACACATCAGCAGAATACCTTCCCTGGTATCAAGGCTGTACTGTAGCAACAGTGCATCAATCATCAGGATAGCGTCATCACGACTCCGCACTTGTTCAATCAAACGGGTAGCACGCGCGGTAACCGCTGACATTTCTTCTGAAGACGGCTCCGCCAATATCATCAGATGTGAAAGCCACTCGGATTCATCCAGCCCGTAACAACCGGATATCGCCGCTTTCAGCGCTTCTGAGCCCTGCTGGAGAAATTCTGGCGTAAGGACGTCTTCTGTTTGGTACATACTATTGCTTTCCCCGAGTCAATGAGTTCACTCTGGTTCCAACTGCAGCGAAGAACCAGCCCTTATCTATGATGGTTATATATTTAACCGCCTAATTATTCTAGAAAACTCTTAGAGATGACGCTGTACAAGTTTGGTTTCTCTATAGCTGCTCTACGTACAGGTTCTGTTCAATAACCTTTTTGTCAATTAAGCTAACCAAAAAAAACTTAATCATCTGTAGAATTGGACAGTTTTATCCATAAAATGGTTCTGCTAAAAGCAATAAAAAATAATAATGAGAACATCAAACAATCTTCTATTTTTGTGCAAAATACTCTTCGTTTCACCCTCACTGCTAGCATGGGAATTGGTCAAAGAGCACGACGGCATTTCTGTTTATACGAGAGATGTAGACGGCTCACCAATTAAAGCATTCAAAGCAGTCACCACAGTTCAAAGTACACTGACAGCACTCGTTGCCTTACTGGAAGATACCCAGGCAGGGCCTGACTGGTTATATAGCTGTCTTTCGTTACAGCAGATCCACAGCGATTCACCAACCAAAGCGTACAACTACACCATCAATGACCTTCCTTGGCCTGTCAAAGACCGAGATGTCATCATTTATAGTGAACTGGAGCAGGATCCAAACACCCTTTCTGTGGGGATTACCATGAAGGGACTCCCCCATTATCTCCCTGAAAACAAGGACTATGTTCGTGTTCCTTATCTGACTGGTGAATGGACAATTGTTCCTGTCAAAAATGACACAATAGAAGTCAATTACACCGCACATATTGAACCCGGCGGTAACCTCCCTGACTGGCTGGTCAACACCCTGTTGGTAGACACCCCCTGAAGACCTTTATAGAAATGAAAAAAATATTACCGCAGGAAAAATATCAGCTGGCCACACGCGCTTATATCCAATCCCCCTGATCGCATGCGAACTACAGCCGGGGAAACCTATTTCCCCGGCACAAGCAATACACACGCTGATTACGCTTAGTTAACGGTTCACCATTTCAATCTCGACCCGTCTGTTTTTCATACGTCCTTCGAGTGTGGCGTTATCAGCAATAGGATCTTTCGGCCCCATTCCGAGCGTGCTCAACCGCTGACTCTTCACGCCCTGACGAACCAGATAATTCATAACAGAATCTGCACGCTGTTTGGAGAGCCAGACATTGTACGTCTCATTACCCGTCGAATCGGTATAGCCAACCAACTGATAATGCGTATCTGGGTATTTCTTCAGGTAAGCCGCTTCTTTATCCAGAATCGCTTTGGCCTGATCGGTCAACTCACTGGAATTGAACTTGAACGTCACATCATGAAGTACACGTTCTGGCGGCACCGGGCACCCATATTCATCGACAGGAACACCAAGAGGTGTATTCATACAACGATCGCGCTTGTCCATCACGCCATCTTTATCAGAATCCTTATCAACGACAATCGGACAACCATACTGGTCAACCGGCACACCGGCGGGTGTGTTCTTACAACGGTCGTGCGTGTCAGCAACACCATCACGATCATAATCAGTCACTTTAGGCTCTTCATGACCACTTAACGCACAGATAAGGCTACCAATCAATGCTCCACCCACGGCTCCCCATGTAGCCGCTTCCTTATCCGACATTGCGCCTCCTGCACCACCGACGGTTGCACCTGCGATAGCGCATTGCCACCAAGACTGCTGTGATGTTGTTGAACAGCCAACAATGCTGGCGGCAAGGAGTACTAGTGCCATACGGCCGCTTAAAGACTTCAAACTCATAGCTTACTCCGCCTGTTTAGGATTTCAGCATGAGCAAGTGTAGGCAGGGATAGTAAATGTGTCGTATGAATAGGTGGGAAAACGGTAGTTTGTATGGTCAAGCAACGCTGTCACCACAGCAAGCGCGTTTCGTTGTCTTTCTGAACAATTTTACTTTTTACAGATAGAAAAAAAGCCCTGAAGTAACCTTCAGGGCTTTTATCTGGAGCTCTTGGGCGGATTTGAACCGCCGACCTCACCCTTACCAAGGGTGTGCTCTACCAACTGAGCTACAAGAGCGCTTTCACGCTGTGTTTGAATCATGAAAATTCAAGCGAAATTTAAAGCCTGGCGATGACCTACTCTCACATGGGGAGACCCCACACTACCATCGGCGATGTATCGTTTCACTGCTGAGTTCGGGATGGGATCAGGTGGGGCCAATACTCTATGCTCGCCAGACAAAACTGGTTGATGAAAGACATTTGCCTCTCATCCGGAATCTGAAATCTGTTTACTGTGCTACACACTCTCAACGATCTGCGTCGTTGGCGTTCAAATCGCTTTGGCGTTATATGGTCAAGCCGCACGAGTCATTAGTACTGGTTAGCTCAACGCCTCACAACGCTTACACACCCAGCCTATCAACGTCCTGGTCTTGGACGGCTCTTCAGGATCCTCGAAGGATCAGGGAAGTCTCATCTTGAAGGGGGCTTCCCGCTTAGATGCTTTCAGCGGTTATCCCGTCCGAACGTAGCTACCGGGCAATGCTTCTGGCGAAACAACCCGAACACCAGTGGTTCGTCCACTCCGGTCCTCTCGTACTAGGAGCAGCTCTTCTCAAACTTCCAACGTCCACGGCAGATAGGGACCGAACTGTCTCACGACGTTCTAAACCCAGCTCGCGTACCACTTTAAATGGCGAACAGCCATACCCTTGGGACCGGCTTCAGCCCCAGGATGTGATGAGCCGACATCGAGGTGCCAAACACCGCCGTCGATGTGAACTCTTGGGCGGTATCAGCCTGTTATCCCCGGAGTACCTTTTATCCGTTGAGCGATGGCCCTTCCATACAGAACCACCGGATCACTAAGACCTACTTTCGTACCTGCTCGAGATGTACCTCTCGCAGTCAAGCGCGCTTGTGCCTTTACACTAACCGTACGATGTCCGACCGTACTTAGCGCACCTTCGTGCTCCTCCGTTACTCTTTGGGAGGAGACCGCCCCAGTCAAACTACCCACCACACAATGTCCCCACGCCAGGTAATGGCGCCAGGTTAGAACCCCAACATGACCAGGCTGGTATTTCAAGATTGGCTCCACCCAGACTGGCGTCCGGGTTTCATAGCCTCCCAGCTATCCTACACAAGTCATATCAAGGTCCACTGTGAAGCTGTAGTAAAGGTTCACGGGGTCTTTCCGTCTAGCCGCGGATACACTGCATCTTAACAGCGATTTCAATTTCACTGAGTCTCGGGTGGAGACAGCGTGGCCATCGTTACGCCATTCGTGCAGGTCGGAACTTACCCGACAAGGAATTTCGCTACCTTAGGACCGTTATAGTTACGGCCGCCGTTTACCGGGGCTTCGATCAAGAGCTTCGCCTAAGCTAACCCCATCAATTAACCTTCCGGCACCGGGCAGGCGTCACACCGTATACGTCCACTTTCGTGTTAGCACAGTGCTGTGTTTTTAATAAACAGTCGCAGCCACCTGGTATCTTCGACCGCCGACAGCTTAAGGAGCAAGTCCCATCACCATCAGCGGCGCACCTTCTCCCGAAGTTACGGTGCCATTTTGCCTAGTTCCTTCACCCGAGTTCTCTCAAGCGCCTTGGTATTCTCTACCTGACCACCTGTGTCGGTTTGGGGTACGGTCGTTTGTAACCTGACGCTTAGAAGTTTTTCCTGGAAGCATGGGATCAACCACTTCAGTCACCTTAGTGACCTCGTCATCAGCTCTCAGCATTATGAAACCGGATTTGCCTGGTTCCACTGCCTACTGCCTTAAACCTGGACAACCATCGCCAGGCCGGCCTACCCTTCTCCGTCACTCCATCGCAGTTACAACCGGTACGGGAATATTAACCCGTTTCCCATCGATTACGTCTTTCGACCTCACCTTAGGGGCCGACTCACCCTGCGCCGATTAGCGTTGCGCAGGAACCCTTGGTCTTCCGGCGAGGG
>OZ220224.1:2855000-3877500 GCA_964291485.2 uncultured Kistimonas sp.
ACAGGCGTCATCGGAGGTTGATACAAAACCTGCCATTTCCGCAGACCAGCCCGCCAACCACTCCAGCACAACAACAGGCTCAAAATCCTGCCAGGCCAGAGCGACCTCAACAGGCGCCACCTCTCCACGGGTTACAGCCCCAAGATCCTTCTGCATACGCTCAAGCTGCTTTTCCAGGCCATCTTCAAGATAAGCACGCGCACCAAGCGGACAGCCTCCCGACAGCGTCAACAGATTTCGTGCCTGCTCCGCATTGTCACACAGCGGCATCAGCCAATGGAGGGACGCCTGCTCATCCGGCTTATCAAATGCCAGCAACTGACAACGGCTTCGAATCGTTGGAAGAATCGCTGAAATCTGGTGACTGACCAGCATTAACAGCGTGTTTTCTCCCGGCTCCTCCAGACACTTCAATAACGCATTGGCCGCATTGGTGTTCATACTTTCGGCCGGACTGAGCACCACCACCCGGTAACCGCCCTGCTGGGCGGTTTTACCCGAGAATTCAATCAAAGCCCGAATCTGGTCAACCTTTATTCCCTTCCCCGGGGATTCCGGCTCAATCACTAAAAAATCCGGATGCGTTCCCGCAAGGTTTAACTGACAGCTACGGCAACGACCACACGATTGGCCATCCACTTTATCGTGGCAGAGTACGTATCGCCCAAATGCCTGGGCAAAATCCAGCTTACCGATCCCGGCTGCGCCCCGCATCAGGTAAGCATGCGCAAGCCTTCCTTCAGCGAAGCGTTCGGTCATCTGCCGCCACTGAACGGCCTGCCAGACATAAGGCTCAAATAGCGATTTATTCTCCGGCATAGGCTGACAACCTGTTCTGTAGAATCTTGCCGATATCAGCCTGAACGTCACTCAAACCCTGCGATGCATCGACGATCACATATTGATTCTCAAACAATGCCGCTCTTTCCAGGTATCCCTCACGAACACGCTCAAAAAATGTCAGTGCTTCTTGCTCGAAACGATCCAGCTCTCCCCGCTGACTCACTCTTTCCATACCGGCAGCCACAGACAGATCCAGCAAAATGGTCAGGTCGGGCCGCAGGCTTCCCTGCACCAGGCCTTCCAGAGTCGCGATATGGCTTTTATCCAGACCACGCCCAGCCCCCTGATAGGCATAGGTTGCATCCGTAAACCGATCACACAACACGACCTTACCCGCCTGAAGTGCCGGAATAATCACCTGATCCAGATGCTGCGCCCTGGCAGCAAACACCAGTAACAGCTCAGCCTTTTCCGCAACTGCTTCATCCGACTTGGCTAATAAGAGTTCCCGGATGTTTTCTGCTAACGGCGTACCACCCGGTTCACGGGTATGAACAAATTCAATCTTGTGCTTTGTTAACCATTCCTTGATATAGGTGATATTCGTCGTTTTACCGGCGCCTTCACCGCCCTCCACGGTCATGAAAAAACCGGGGTATTGTCTGTCAGACATAGTTTCACCTTACTCCGTGGTGACCAGGGGCGAGCTGCGATACCCCTTGCGTCGAGTTAACTGGTACTTCCTGACTGCAGCATTATGCTCAGCCAGTGTTTTGGAAAATTTGTGGGAACCGTCACCACGCGCCACAAAATAGAGCGTATCGCCCGCTTCCGGATGTAATGCCGCACGAATCGACTCACGCCCTGCCAAAGCAATGGGAGTAGGCGGTAACCCCTTAATCCTGTAGGTATTATAGGGTGTATAGGCCCTCAAATGCTTGCGGGTCAGATTGCCCCGGTAAGCGTCACCCAGACCATAGATCACCGACGGATCTGTCTGTAGTCGCATACCCTTATGCAAGCGACGGACAAAGACACCCGCAATCTGCCCCCTCTCTTCGGGGACGCCGGTTTCACGCTCTATCAATGACGCCATAATCAACGCCTCATAGGGCGACTTGTAAGGCAGACCCGATGCTTTTCTGGCCCACTCTTTAGCCAGCACCTCCTGCATGCGGAGGTAAGCGCGTCGCAGTATGGAAGTATCGGTATCGCCTGCTTCAAAATAGTAAGTATCGGGAAAGAACATTCCTTCAGCGGAAGCATCAGAAAAGCCGAGTTTTTTAAGGATCTCCTGCCCATTCAATCCTGTCAGTTCAAGCACCAGCTTATTATTCTCTGACAACATGGCCAGATTTTCTGCCAGCGTTCGCCCTTCAATCAGCGTCGCACTGTGAAGTATGACCCGACCGGACGTCAGCAGTTCCAGCAACCCGGCAACCGTGGTTTCGGGTTTCACCAGATACTCGCCCACTCTCAGGCCTGTATCTTCGCCGATCACCCGGGCATAGAGTCTGAAAACATCCGGCAGGCGTAAAATACCCTGTTCTTCGAGCCGACGACTGACCCTGCTGAACGACTCCCCGGCATTCACCACAAAGACCGTACCATCATCCAGTGTATTCACCGGCTCATCCAGATAAGCCAGCAACCAACGCCATGAAAGAAGGAACAACAAGGAGGCTGCCAACAGCATCAGCAGCATATAAAACAAAGGTTTTCGAGGCACGTTATTTTCAGACATTCAATATCCCAGAAACGGCAGACTGCACACGCCGTGTAACAGGCCCAGGCGTCCACTGCATATCGGCATAAGCAACAACAGGCCACACACCATTCACACTGTTACAGACAAACACCTCGGATGCTTTTTCCAACGCATCCAACGAGACATCGCAAACCTGTGTTTGGATTCCGTATTGAGGCATATTATCCAGAATCCACTGCCTCATGACACCCGCCACGCCCGACATTTTCAAATCCGGCGTCAACAAACCCTTCGATGTTACCAGAAAGAGGTTCGTCATCGTTCCTTCTATGAGGTTGCCATTCAAATCCTTCAGGAGCCCTTCTGCATAACGTGAATCGTCCCACTCTGAACGCGCCACCACCTGCTCCAGTCGATTGAGATGCTTGATGCCCGCAAGCGATGACTGCAAACCCAGCTCAGTGCTACAGGCATAAAGCGCAACCCCCTCTTGCCAATACGCAGCAGGATATTCGGGAAGGTCATGCCATGAAAGAATCACTCGGCTTCGGCAACCTTTCGGATTGTAGCCACGACCACCACTTCCCCTTGTGACAATAATCTTCAGAATGCCCAACTTCCGCCCTACAAGAAAACGGGAAGCGGTTTGTTGTAAAACCGCAAGATCAGTTTTTATTCCCAGCTGCTGGCAAGAAGCTTTCAAGCGAGCCCAATGATAAGCGTCCAGCGTCATTTGACCGGACACAATCCTCACTGTTTCAAAAACACCGTCACCGTACGCAAGCCCACGATCGTCCGCCGGCAGCATCGTAGAAGGCTCTCCATCAATCCATACATTCGCCGTAACCATTAACGATTCCCTACACACATCATGACGGATTGATACCACAAATCAGTAAGAGAGTGGACTCGGCGTCTTTCAAACGCGAAGAAATAACACCAGAACGAAAAAGACAGATACAGAAAAGCCGCACTCACAAAATTGCCAGTGCGGCTTTTTCAGAAATTCTTGCAGGAATTACTGGTGAGAAACAACGTAGTCGATAGCTTCCTGCACGGTAGTAATCTTTTCTGCTTCCTCGTCAGGAATTTCAGTCTCGAACTCTTCTTCGAGCGCCATGACGAGTTCTACAGTGTCCAAAGAATCCGCGCCCAGATCTTCGACGAAGGACGCATCATTGGTCACTTCCTCTTCTTTCACGCCAAGCTGTTCGCAAACAATCTTTTTGACGCGCTCTTCAATGGTACTCATGCCTTGTTGTGCTCCTGTTAACATTCCATGCAGCCTCAGCTGCGAAGAGTAAGTTTATATAAACGATTGCGAGAATTTCAAGGCCACTCAACGAGTATTTATCGCAATCAGACCGACCACTGACCGCAGTCGTCGGCATCATTCAGTGGGCGTTAGCCCATATACATGCCACCATTGACATGTATTGTCTCGCCAGTGATGTAACCACCTGCATCACCAGCAAGGAAAGCAACAACGCCGGCAATCTCTTCAGGTTGCCCCAGGCGCGCCAGCGGAACCTGAGTTAACAGCATGTCACGCTGCTCTTCAGGCAATGATCGTGTCATATCCGTATCAATAAAGCCGGGCGCTACTGCATTCACAGTAATCTGACGACTTCCCAGCTCACGGGCCAACGAACGAGAAAACCCTTCCAGCCCCGCCTTCGCCGCAGCATAGTTGGACTGACCGGCATTCCCCATGGAACCCACGACGGAACTGATATTGATGATCCGGCCTTCACGGGCTTTGGTCATTCCCCGCACACAGGCTTTGCTGAGACGATAAATCGATCCGAGATTGGTATTAATCACGGAATCCCATTCGTCGTCTTTCATACGCATGAGGATGTTATCACGAGTAATGCCAGCATTATTAACCAGAATCACCGGCGCACCAAATTCTTCAGTAACTGTCTTAACCACAGAAGTCACTGAATCACTGTCTGCCACATCCAGGCAAAGGCCACGTCCACGGATACCTGCCTCTGCAAGCGCCGCCGAAATCGCCTCAGCACCACTCTCTGTCGTGGCCGTACCCACGACAATGGCGCCTTCGGCACCGAGCCGCATGGCAATAGCACGACCGATGCCACGACTCGCGCCAGTCACCAGCGCCACTTTATCCGTTAAAGCCATATCAACCTCTTGGTCCCGAATTTATCCTTGATCAGGAAGACAGTTCAGCATAAGCGGCTGCTGATTCAAGGGAAGTGTATGCCTGTGAACGTTCAATCCGCTTACCCAGGCCAGCCAGTACATTACCCGGACCACACTCATACAAACGGGCAACCCCGGCATCCGCCATCAAGCGAATGGTCTCAACCCAGCGCACTGGACTATAGAGCTGGCGAACCAGGTTCTCACGAATCTGTTCAACATCATCGACAACCTGCGCAGACACATTTTGCACAACTGGAATACATGATGCATTGAAAGTCACAGCTGCCAGATCGCCTGAAAGACGTTCTGCGGCAGGCTTCATCAGAGCACAATGGGAAGGCACACTGACAGGTAAAGGCATGACCTTGCGGGCACCCGCGGCAGAAAACGCATCAACAGACTGCTCAACGGCGACCTTACTTCCAGCAACAACCACCTGACCCGGCGCATTGAAATTCACGGCCTCAAGCACTTCACCGGACTGCTCAGCCACTTCACCACAGACGCGAACGACATCTTCATCGGCCAACCCCAGAACGGCAGCCATACCACCGGTGCCGGCAGGTACCGCTTCCTGCATGTAGCGACCGCGGTTACGAACCAGCTTCAAACCATCAGCAAAGGAGATAACACCACCACAGACCAGCGCTGAGTATTCGCCCAGACTGTGACCTGCCATCATGGCCGGCACACCTTCACGCTCCGCCCAGAGCCGCCATAATGCAACACTCGAAGCCAGTAAGGCAGGCTGTGTATTTTCAGTCTGATTTAATGCATCGGCCGGACCTTCAGCAATCATTTGCCCCAGGTCAAAACCAAGCACTTCAGACGCCTCAGAAAAGGTAGCGCGAATAATATCACTGCCGGCAGCCACTTCTGCCAACATCCCTACCTTTTGCGATCCCTGGCCGGGAAAAACCAATGCGAACTTGTCACTCATTATTGCTTACGCCACTCTGCCTCATGGACACCTGTCGAATTGGGCCATTATAAGGAATGATTTCCATCCAACCGTTAAAATATGTTGCGCATACATTACCGGCTGGTAACAACAGACAAAAAATATGACCGATGTGATCAGAAATAGGATTCAAGCTTGTCATTGATGCGGTAGATGGCGTTGCGCTCAACCTCCATGACCGCGCGCTCCAGGGCATAGCCAAACTCGCGCCGATCCGCGTCACCATGACTTTTCACAACCACTCCCTGAAGCCCCAGGAAACTGGCCCCATTGAAACGACTGGGATCAATCTGCTGCACCATATGGCGAACAAACGGTAACGCCAGGTAGCGATAGAGTTTGCGCCAGCCGGTCAAACCGGTGCCTTGGCGCATCACATGACTGATGTAAGAAGCGGCGCCTTCACCCGCCTTCAGGGCGACATTGCCGGGAAAACCGTCACAGACAACCAGATCCACCGCGCCCCGGAAAATATCATGCCCTTCGACAAAGCCCTGATAATTCAGCCCGGGATTTGCAAGAATCAATTCCTGCGCCAATCGGACCCGTTCATCACCTTTGATATCTTCCTGCCCAACATTCAGAAGACCAATCGTTGGCGCAGATATACCCAACACCTCCGACAACATCAGCGAACCCAGTACCGCAAACTGGTAAAGATGCTCGGAGTTGCAATCCACATTGGCGCCCAGATCCAACATGAAGGTATCACGACCAATGGAGGGTATCTGACCAATAATGGCGGGACGATCAATGCCCGGATGGGTCTTAAGCAGGAAACGCCCCATCGCCATGAGCGCACCGGTATTTCCGGCACTCACGCAAGCCTGCGCAACGCCCATTGACACCTGTTCCAGCGCACGCCACATGGAGGAATTCTGCTTCCTGCGCAACGCTATGGAGGGACGATCATCCATTGTGACCACCTGGTCGGCATGAACCACGGTGATCCGTGAGCGCAATTCAGTCGCGCTGCTGGTGAGAGAATCTCGAATAAAGTGCCGGTCGCCGACAAGGATGAAGTGAAGACCTGGGTGGAGGGACAAACAATCCAGCGCTGCAGCAATACGAAAGCGGGGACTTCTGTCCCCGCTCATCACATCCAGCGCAATCGTCTTTTGCTGGCTCAAGACGACTTATTCGTCGTTCTTGCCGGCAACGACTTTCTTGCCACGGTAGAAACCGTCTGCAGTCACGTGGTGACGACGGTGGGTTTCGCCGCTGGCTACATCAACGGACAGGGCGGAAGTGCCCAGCGCGTCGTGAGAACGACGCATGTCGCGCCGTGAACGGGTTTTGCGGTTCTGCTGAACTGCCATGAGTTAACTCTCCTGAATGGATTAATCGCCAGTCTTTAACTGTGCCAGCACACTGAACGGGTTAGGCTTGTCCTGCGATTCTTCAGCAACGTCTTCACTGTAATCAGGATCCGTGCTGAAGACCTGCCCGGCATGACACTGTGCATTCTCGTGATAAGCCACCAGGGGAACACTCAGCAACAGCTCGTCTTCAACCAGCTGACGCAGATCCGTGGTGTCATCCTCAAGAATCAACGGGTCAACATCCTTCGGCAGGGCCTTCGCCTGCTCTTCGGACCAGACAACCGCCAGATTAAGTCCAGTCCGAATTTTAACATTGACAACATCAAGGCATCGCTGACAGAGCATCGGCAACTCAGCCTCCAGTTCACCGGTCACCCTGGGACGACGATTCTCATCCAAGGTAAACGCCAGTGACAGAGCCACCTCTGCATCCTCGCCAGCCAGCATTTCCGCCAGCCGGTCAAGTTCTCTGACTGCGATACGACCGACAAGTTCCGTCTCATTCTGAGCGAACTTGCGCGGTGTGATGTGTTTTGGTAACTGCCCATTTAACATAAGCGCGCAATGATAGGGCTATGCTCAATGGCTGTCAAAGGGCTTCAGGCGCTTTTGCGGAATATCATTAATGACACAGGCTCGCGCCTCTCACATCTGAGCGATACACTGGCCTTCGACAACAACCAATGACCTGCCAAATTATGCCGACTTCCGAACACCGACTCATCCTGGCATCCGGCTCAACCTACCGTCGCCGACTACTTGAACGCCTGCAGATTCCCTTTTCCTGGGATGCTCCAGACATCCCCGAATTCAGGCATCCCGATGAACCGCCACACGAAATGGCCGAGCGTTTAAGCCTGAGCAAGGCAACCGCCTGCAGCAAAAAACATCCGAATGCATTGATTATCGGGTCAGACCAGGTGGCAGTATTAAACAACCAAGTATTGGGCAAACCTAAAACACCCGAGAAAGCGTTTGAACAACTGAACCTGTGCAGCGGAAAAACCGTGCAATTCCTGACCGGTCTATGCCTTCTGGATTCCGGCACTGGAAAACACCAATCAACGGTCATTCCCTTCCATGTCACTTTCCGGGAACTCAGCAGCAACGAGATCACACGATATATTGAGAAGGATCAGCCGCTGGATTGCGCAGGCAGTTTCAAGTGGGAATCACTGGGGATATCGCTCTTTGAATCACTATCAGGCGACGATCCAACAGCACTGGAAGGACTACCACTGATCGCGCTGTCGAAAATGCTGAGAATCCACCAGTTGCAACTGCCATAAAAGGTAAAAAGGCCAGCCTCAACGGCTGGCCATAGGCTCGACACGTAGTAACCTTAGCGAACGCTCAGACCATCCAGCCCCAACACATTGACCATCGTATGCATGGCCCCCATGCCCAGCTGACGGGCAAAACGCTCAAACGGTGTTAATTGCGGCGTGAAATCTACAATCATTTCTTCACCGATCAATTCCCGGGCTACATAACTGGAACTACCCAAGCCGTCCACCAGACCCAAGTCCTCCGCCTGCTCGCCTGACCAGATCAAACCAGAGTACAACAGGGGATCATCTTCCAGACGAGCACCACGCCCCAGCTTGACGCTGTCAATGAACTGCTGATGGATTGAGGCAACCGTCGACTTGATATGCTCTGCCGCTACCGGATCCTCCGGCTGGAAAGGATCCGAAAAGCCTTTGAAGTCACCCGACTTATAGAAGCGGCGAGTCACCCCGACTTTCTCCATGACACCATCCAGACCAAAACTGGCCATATAGGCACCGATTGAGCCTACCAGGCTGGCCTTATCCGCATAGATCTCATCCGCTGCCGACGCAATGTAATAGGCACCCGACGCACCGATATCTACAATGACGGCATACACCTTGAGATCATCACGATCGGCCTTCAAACGGCGAATTTCGTCATAGACATAGCCTGATTGCACAGGACTACCACCAGGACTATTAATACGCAGGATGATTCCCTTCACACTGGGATCATCAAACGCTTCTCGCAAACCACCGACAATATTATCCGCACTGGCCTGTTCACCTGCCGCAATCACGCCGTCAACTTCAATCAGCGCCGTATAACCTTCACCCTTTCCCGCCGGAGCCGGCACCATGGAACGTGATGACATAAACAGACTACCCACCACGGCAAACAACCATAGCAGCGTCATCAACTTAAAGAAGACCCCCCAGCGACGGGCTCTTCGTTGCTCTACCAGCGCACCTGACAAGAGCTTTTCAATCAAACGCCGATCCTCACTGGCCGACGCGTTGCCCCCCCACTCTTTATCCGACATATAGCTCCTCAAGCACCATCGACGATCAATCACACAATGCCAGCGGGAAACAAGATTTCACACCAGCACCCTTTCATCATTACAGCAGAGAATCTGAAATATCACTGACCCGTTCGGCGATACGTACCGGCCTAAAGGATGCTAGACGCTCACGGTCATGCACACCCCATGTGACGGCCAACCGATCAATTCCGGCATTCGCCGCCATTTCCATATCGTAAATACTATCGCCAATCATCAGCACTTCTTCTGGCTGACAACACACTTCCGCCATTAACTGGTTAAGCATCATAGGATCGGGCTTGGAGCGCGTTTCGTCAGCACAGCGTGTCGCATGGAACAATCCACCCATATCACGCGCATCCAACTCTCGAGCCAACCCCTTACGGGACTTACCCGTTGCCACCGCCAAGGCATAACCTTTACGTTGAAGCAAACTTAAAATATCCGGAATTCCAGAAAAGAACGGGGAAGGCTCATGACTCCTGCCCAGAAACTCATCACGATACGCATCACGGAAGACATGAATATCTGATTCGGGCAAATCAGGATATAACTGCCTGATCGCCTCAAACATACCCAAACCGATGATGTTGCTGTATTCACAATCCGACAGGAGTGGCAGACGCACATTTTGGGAAGCGTGTCGAAGACACTCAACGATACGTTCCGCCGAATCCACCAAAGTGCCATCCCAGTCAAAGACAATCAACTTATAAGGTAGAACTTCCATCACACTCATCCCTGTATCAAGGGTTATTCGTTTTTTTTGATTCAAGCAAGATAACCTGGTCTGCAGGGCGCTTAGCCCCGCAGCTGTTGTAACCCTTCACACAAATCTTCTGGCAGAGGCGCCTCAAACACCATCTCACGCCGATCGGGTAACTGAACCTTCAAGCGGGCCGCGTGAAGAAACAACCGGCGAACGCCCCTTTGCTTCATAGTCTTATTGACTTCATCATCACCATATTTTTCATCCCCGATAATGGGGCAGCCAACATGCCGGGAATGTACGCGAATCTGATGAGTTCGTCCTGTCTCAAGGCGCGCCTCTACTAATGTGCACCCATCCAGCCTCTCAAGCACCTGAAAATGGGTAACGGATGCTTTACCCTCGGGGTGAACCACAACAATCCTCTCACCAGAACGCAAGGTATTCTTAAGCAAGGACGCCTTGACAGTCTGACGCCTGTTTGGCCAGCGACCTGTGACCAAAAGCTGGTAGATTTTTTCTGTTTTACCGGACTGCATCTGCACATGCAGGTGCTTCAGCATGCTGCGCTTCTTGGCAATCAAAAGACAGCCCGACGTATCACGATCCAGACGATGCACCAATTCCAGAAAACGGCTCTCAGGACGCATGGCGCGCAACGCCTCGATAACACCCAAAGACACGCCGCTGCCACCATGCACAGCCATTCCGCTTGGCTTGTTTACCACCAACAAGGCATCATCTTCATAAATAATGCTCTGCTCAATGGCTCCACTCATTCCGGCGCTGGGCGACGGCACTGGCGCTTTTTCTGCCATACGAACCGGTGGAATACGCACATTATCACCGGCCGCCAAACGGTAATCGGCCGTGACACGTCCTTTGTTGACCCGCACTTCACCCTTACGAATAATCCGGTAAATACGGGTCTTCGGCACCCCTTTCAGGTGCAATTTCAGGAAATTATCGAGTCGCTGCCCGGCCCGCTCGTCATCCACTTCAACGAAACGCACCCGGACATCAACTACTGGCGATATAGGATGTTCATTACTCATGCGGCCATCTTACCAGCTTTCAGGTCATTTGCTGCACTCGGGAATTGCTGATATATTTCAGATACCGGCCGTAGATCAGTACGTGATTACGACGGAATGTTATAAGCAATTGATTTAGCACCCATTAATTGTCACAAGGACCACGGAGAATTTTCCCGTAGACGGTGTCCAAATGTATGTGACAAGGGTGAAAAAGAGTCAGCGAGAACGGCACGATAAAATGCCGTGACTCTGACAAAAGTTAACTAGCGCTATCCTTTTCAGTCAGGCGCTCCTATTAAGATTTCAAAAGTCGGCGCACAGGCACTCATGCTTCGCTGACTGCAGCCGGGCCACTCACCCGCCTGCAGAACGCACAAGATAAGACCTGTATGCCCATGTTGAGGCCAGAAAGGCCTGGCAAGCCGTCTCAGGCTGATGACCGACAACCATGGGCATCGCTGAACACGCGCTTGCAGCGATATACAGCAACACAAGCAACAACAAGAATGAATAATAGGAGATACCGCGCTTGAAGAGGATGGCCGCCACATATTATCGGTAATTCATGAAAAGAATGCTTATCAATGCGACCCAGCAGGAAGAGCTGCGGGTTGCACTGGTCGATGGCCAGAGACTCTATGATCTGGACATCGAATCCGGCGCCAGGGAACAGAAAAAGGCCAACATCTACAAGGGAAAAATCACCCGTATTGAGCCAAGCCTCGAAGCTGCATTTGTCGACTTCGGCGCCGAACGGCACGGATTCCTCCCTTTAAAGGAAATCTCCCGCGAATATTTCAACAAAACCCAGTCTTCCGGTCGCCCTAATATCAAGGATGTGATCCGTGAAGGTCAGGAAGTCGTCATTCAGGTTGATAAAGAAGAGCGTGGCAACAAAGGTGCCGCACTGACGACCTTTATCAGCCTTGCCGGTCGTTACCTGGTTCTGATGCCCAATAACCCTCGCGCGGGTGGCATCTCCCGTCGCATCGAAGGCGATGAGCGCACCCAGCTCCGCGAAGCACTCAGCCAGCTGGATATCCCCCAGGAAATGGGTGTAATCGTTCGTACTGCCGGCCTGGGCCGCAGCAGCGAAGAACTTCAGTGGGATCTGGACTACCTCCTGCAACTGTGGAACTCCATCCAGGAAGCAGCCTCCACCAACCCTGCCCCCTTCCTAATCTACCAGGAAAGCAACGTTATTATCCGGGCTATCCGGGATTACCTGCGTCAGGACATCGGTGAAGTACTGGTGGACAACCCCAAGGTTCACGCAGAAGCCCTGGATTTTATCCGTCAGGTCATGCCGCAGTACCAGAACCGCATCAAGCTTTATAAAGATACGGTACCGCTGTTTAACCGCTTCCAGATCGAAACCCAGATCGAGACAGCCTTCCAGCGTGAAGTCAATCTTCCCTCCGGCGGCTCCATCGTTATCGATCCAACCGAAGCCCTGGTTTCCATTGACATCAACTCCGCTCGTGCCACCCGCGGCGGTGACATTGAAGAAACCGCACTCAACACCAACCTTGAAGCCGCCGATGAGATCGCGCGCCAGCTTCGGTTACGGGATATCGGCGGACTGATTGTCATCGACTTCATTGATATGAACTCGAACAAGAGTCAGCGTGAAGTCGAAAACCGGATGAAAGACGCCCTCCAGATGGACCGCGCCCGCGTCCAGATTGGCCGTATTTCCCGTTTCGGTCTTCTGGAAATGTCTCGCCAGCGCCTGCGCCCCTCTCTGGGTGAAACCAGCGGTATCGTCTGCCCACGTTGCCACGGTCAGGGCACCATTCGCGATATCAGCTCTCTTGCACTGTCCATCCTGAGACTGATGGAGGAAGAGGCACTCAAAGAGCGAACCTCTGAAATTCGTGCACAGGTTCCCGTCAGCGTTGGCACGTTCCTGCTGAACGAAAAGCGCGGTGTTATCAGCAAAATCGAGAAGCGCAATGACGTGCGTGTTCTGGTCATTCCAAACCCGAACCTGGAAACACCTCACTTTGAAGTCCAGCGCCTCCGGGACGATCACGCCGCAGTTCAGGCAAAAGAGAACAGCTTCGAAATCACCACAGAGATTGATGAAGCCACAGAAGAGCTTGTTCAGGAAAAACCTGCTATTAAGACCAGTAAAGCAGCTGTCAAAAATATCAGACCTGCACAACCGGCACCGGCGAAACCAGCCACCCAAGAGCAGGTTGGACTGATCGGCTCCGTTTCTCGCTTCCTGTCAGGCCTGTTCAAGGGCGACGAGCAGCCACAAAGTAAGACTGCAGACACTGCAACAAGCCAGGACAGCTCACAGACCCGCAACAATACTGGCAAGCAACAAGGCCAGCGTCGCCAAAACGACCGTGGTGATCGTCGCGATCAACGCAATAGTCAGCAGCAAGATCAGGGACGTCCTAACCAGCGCCAGCGTCGGGACTCTCGCAATGCGGATCAAAAACGCGAACGCGATACAGCCAAAGGTCCTGCTCAGCGTACTAAACAAGCGCCTAAACAGGAACGTCCGGTTCAGGATGACAACAAACAAGTCAATCGCCCGACACGCGAAGAACGCCAGTCTGATCAGGCTACAAGTTCAGATGAACGCCGTCGCCGCCCACGCAACCTGGCCAACCGTCGCAGAAGCAATCGCCCTTCACAGCGCGATCGCCAGCAGCAGCCCGAGCTGGTTGAAAACAACGAGCAGGTTGCGGTTTCAAACGAGCCGACACCAGCTGAAAAGCGTACACCAGAACAATCTCGCCAGGGCGAACCCCAGCAGCAAGACAAGATTCGCAAGGAACAGGGTCGCAGTACAACAGCCCGTCCTGTGAGCGAGACTGTTACCAAAGAGGTTACAGCCACTGAAGCTCCTGCAACACCTACTGAGAGCAAAGCGCCTCAGGTATCGGCTCCAGAAATAAAGGAAACTACTCGCTCCGCGGAAAAAGCGACTGAAACTCAGGCAGCAGAAAAACCTGAAGCAACGCGTCAGCCCTCTGAGCAACAACCCGCTGCCGCACCAGAAGCTCCGAAAATGACAGGTTTGGCTGAAGCAATCTCTGCGACCGCAAGATCAGAGAACCACGCAAAACCCACCGGCATCGAAGCAGCAACTGCAGCCACGCAGGGTGAGCTAAGTCAGGCGCCGAAACCCATGCAGGCAACTGAAACAGCCGAGAGCCCCAAGCCTCGCGCTGAGAGACCTGCCAGAAGAGAGCGGAAAGAAAGGGAAGAAAGGACTGCACAGCCAGCACACACTGCGCCCAAAGCAGCCGACTCTACCTCTAAACCTGAAGCGAAGGCCACAGGCGTTGCTGTAGAAGCTAATGTCTCGCGCGAACAGCCTCAGACTGCACAGCCTGCAAAAGCAACGGTTGCTGATAACACACCTGCCCCAGCTTCCGAACCGACGCAGAACGCTGAAGTGAAAAGCGCCCAGAATGCTGAAAATGCAGCACCTGCAGAAGCTCCCAGAAAACGACGCAGCCGTGCACGCAATGACCCACGGGAAATCAAGCGCAGACTGGCTGAACAGACCATGAGCCAAGAGGCAGCAAGCACGCCTTCTGCACAATCCAAGGAGGAGGCCTCTGAAGCACAGCGCTAACGGGTGATAAAATAAAAAAGGGAGTCAACCGACTCCCTTTTTTATTGATTCTTACTCAATAGATTCTTGGCTCTATTTCAAGGTTCACAGAAAAACGTTCTTTGACCGTTGCCTGAATCTCCTCAGCCAACATCAAGATTGCTTCTCCACTAGCATTACCGTGATTGACCAGCACCAACGCCTGCTTCTCATAAACGCCTGCGCCATCCTTCTGTACGCAGCCCTTAAAGCCACACTGCTCGATCAGCCAGCCTGCCGCAAGCTTCCAACCGTCTGGCACCTTATAGGCGGGCATATCTACAAATTTTGTCTTTAATGCAGCCTTATGCTCATCTGAAACCACTGGATTTTTGAAGAAGCTTCCCGCATTACCAATGATCTTTGGATCAGGCAATTTTTCCCTGCGAATAGCGCATACAGCGCGACAGATATCCGTACCTGTGGGCTGCTCACCTACACTGGCCAATTTTTCTGCCTTTTCTCTCAGCGCACCATAATCCAGTTCAGGCATCAGGGTTCGACTAAGTCTCAACGTCACCGAAGTGATAATGACATGATCCAGCAAGCGGTTTTTAAACACTGAATCCCGGTACCCAAAGGCACAGTCTTCGGCTGATAATGTCATAATCTCGCCCGTCTGTCGGTCAACCGCTTCAAGACTGACAAAACGATCTTTGAGTTCTACCCCATAAGCACCAATGTTCTGCACAGGAGCGGCGCCAACACAGCCAGGTATCAACGCCAGATTCTCCAAACCATAAAAGCCTTGCTCAAGACTCCAGCAGACCACCGAATGCCAGTGCTCACCAGCACCCACTTTCAACAAGACCGAGACGTTCTGACTCTCCACAACGTCTCGCCCTTTCAGGCGGATCAGCAGAACCAGGGCATCCTGACATTCACTCAGGACAACATTACTTCCCTCACCCAGCGGAATAACTGGCAGGTTACGTTCGCGCGCAAATGCCAGCGCCTCTCGAAGCGCTACCAGAGACTCAACCCGCCCGAAATAGCGGGCAACGGACTCAAGCCCCAGGGTATTCAATGCTTTAAGATTGACATACTCCTCAATCTTCAGATTCATGCCGCCCCTTCCAACGTTGGCTTCAATGAAGAAAGCAGGACCTGCGATGCCTCTTCTATAAGATCAAGCACCGTTTCAAAACCACCCTTTCCACCATAATAAGGATCTGGCACTTCCGCCTGCATACGTCCTTCATCGCCCAGAAACAGTCGCACCTTATCCCGGGAAGACACCGGACAACAGGATAACAATGTCTGAAGATTGACCTTATCCATAGCCAGAATGAGGTCAAAACGGTCAAAGTCTTCTGTTTGAACCTGCCGAGACCTTATGTGGGACATTCGGTAGCCCCGCCAGGAGGCAGCTTCTATAGCCCGACGGTCAGGTGCTTCACCCGCATGGCAGGCACTGGTTCCTGCTGAATCCACATCAATCTGATCACTTAAGCCCGCTTGCTCAACAATGTGTTCAAAAACACCCTGCGCTGTCGGTGACCGACAAATATTTCCAAGACAAACAAATAAAATCCGCATCATGCAGAAACACTCAAATCCCTTTCAATGATGAATCGTCTGACACGCTCCAGATCAGCACTGGTGTCAATCCCGGCTGGCGGCAATTCGGCGGCTTCGGCCACATGGATCGCGCGCCCATGCCAAAGCACCCGCAACTGCTCCAGTTTCTCAAGGTCTTCCAACGGCGAAACACCCCAGTCCACAAACGCATTGAGAAGGTCAACACGATAGGCGTAAATGCCAATATGACGCTGATACAAGGGGCTATCTGCGATTTCATCCGTTACACCATCAGCGAAACGGTCGCGATCCCAGGGAATCACTGCACGACTAAAATAACGGGCCATACCTCGGGTATCAGCCACCACCTTCACGACGGCCGGATTAAACAGGTCATCCGCCGAGCTGATGCGATGGCTCAACGTTGCTACCGAAGCATCCGGGTTGTTCGCAAGATTATCTGCCACCTGATCAATCACTTCAGGCGGAATCAACGGCTCATCCCCCTGCACATTCACCACGATATCGTCCGGCGCCAATCCCTGACCGGCCACCACCTCCTGCAGCCGATCGGTTCCGGTCGGATGATCCGACCGGGTCATCACCACTTTAGCACCGAAACGGACAGCCGCACCACGGATGCGCTCATCATCAGTGGCGATGATGACTTTATCCGCACGACTCTTGCAGGCCTGCTCATAGACATGCTGAATCATCGGCTTACCGGCAATATCCGCCAACGGTTTACCCGGCAGACGGCTTGAACCATAGCGGGCCGGAATAATTACTGAGTAAGACATCGCTACTTACAGCCTCTCTTCAGTCGTCAGGGTGCGCGCCTCTGACTCCAGCATAACGGGGATTTCATCCCGTACCGGATAGGCCAGTCCACAGGGACGACAGATTAACTCCTTCTTGTCCTGATCGACCTTGAGATCGCCCTTGCACAGCGGGCAGACGAGAATTTCGAACAGTTTTTTATCCATTAGCAGAAACCGACTGAAAAGATGATGGAAAGTCGAACAGCCTGGCAGAGACCTGCTCCCAGAAGCTGTCTGGCAATTTAGCGTCAACGGCTAGGTACCACCAGTTGTCGTGGGCAAAGCAGCGGCACTTGATGGCGTCTTTGGCGGTCATTATAACGGGTTGCCCGCCAGCAAAGGCAAAATCCTCCGGACAATAGGCATGGTGATCCGGAAAAGCCTGTGAACTGACCGTAAATCCCTGTGACGTGAGGGAATCAAAAAAACGGCCAGGATTACCGATACCGGCCACGGCATGGACCGGGGAACCAGAATCATCCCACTCAGATACGGAAATGGCCTTGCCGGATTTCAGGTTCACCAGACGGGTCGGCACGAGCGTCATGATATTACAGGTTACCCCGTCCGCCTCAGCAACAGGCTTCCCGTTAGAAATAATGAAATCCACGGATGCAAGGCGATCAGCCGGCTCACGCAGCGGTCCGGCAGGCAGACAGCGACCATTACCCAGCCATCGCGCGCCATCCAGAACAACCATCTCAATATGACGCACAAGGGCATAATGCTGCAGACCATCATCACTGATGATCACATCGCAGTCATGATTGGAAAGCAAATAACGTGCTGCGGATGGACGATCCGGATCGATAACCACCGGTACGCCAGTCATTCCTGCCAGCATCACCGGTTCATCCCCGAGACTGGAAGGATTACTGTCGGGCAATACGTCAGCAGGAAATGTGTCAACCTTAGCCCCATATCCACGGCTAATAATACCGGGCCTGAACCCTCGCATCTGCAGCGCCGACACCAAAGCAGCTACCAGCGGCGTCTTACCCGTACCACCAACAGTGATATTACCCACGACGATAACCGGAACCGGTGGTTGCCAGAGACGCTCTTGGTTTGAATGGTATTGATGCTGTCGACGTCTAACCTGCCATTCCACCAGTTTCGATAATGGCAATAACGGCGCTAACAGCGGATTGAAATCAGGCTGGTACCATGCTGATACCAGCCTGTCGGAAAAACTGCTCACTGACTGGGCGGCTCCTGGGCCGTAATGCTGAGATGGGAAAAGCCGAGATCACCGGCGGCTTCCATGGCAGTCACCACGGCCTGATGGGGCGTCATGGCGTCAGCCGTGATCACCAGCGGTAATTTGCTGTTACCTTGTGATGCCTGAATGAGCGCCTGCTTGAGGTTTTCCAGGCCATCACTGGCCAACCGCTCACCATTGACTGCAATATGCCCGTTTTTATCGATACCGATCTCGATCTGGCGGGGGGGCTTCCTGACCTCTTCCCCGGTCGCTTCCGGCAGATCAATGGTCAGCTGGGTTTCCCGGGTAAACGTGGTTGAAACCATGAAAAAGATCAGCAGCAGGAACACCACATCGATCAAAGGCGTCAGGTTGACTGAAACCTCCTCATTCCGCTGACGGCGAAACTTCATGACCGGGCACCTTCGGTGTAGTCCACCTTCCGCTCGCCCTGAACCACTTCCACCAGGCGAGTCGCTTCCTGCTCCATGACCACAACCAGCTCATCCACACGACGGGTAAAGAACCGGTGGAAAATCACGGCGGGAATCGCCACCGTCAAACCGGTTGCGGTGGTAATCAGCGCCTTGGAAATACCGCCGGCAAGCACCGCGGCATTACCGCTACCCTGAAGCATGATTACGGTGAAAACATCAATCATTCCGATGACTGTACCCAGCAGACCCAGCAACGGCGCAACGGCGGCAATCGTGCCCAATGTATTTAAATACTTTTCCAGCTCGTGAATGACTTTGCCGGCCGCCTCATCAATACTTTCCTTCATGATTTCGCGCCCGTACTTGGCACTGCCAAGACCGGCGGCCAGGATCTCACCCAGCGGGGAATGCGTGCGTAACTGTGCAAGACGTCGGCCATCCAGCTCATTACCCTTGATCCACTTCCAGACCTGGGCCAGAAGGTTGCCGGGCGCGACCTTGGCGGCCCGCAGGGTCCAGAAACGCTCTATCACGATCGCTGTTGCAATGATGGAGCACAGGATGATGGGAAGCATCAACCATCCGCCCGCTTTCACCAGTTCAAACACGTTTATTATTCCCTTTACCAAATGAGAAAACTTTATCACAACCGGTTTATCAGGCACACCGGTACAGCGGCTCTACGACAGGGGTTTTCGTGACCAATATCCCGGTTTCTGCAACCGATGACAATAGGGTGGTGGCAACGACTCACCACCGATCCGAAACACCTGCGTGCCCGTCAGCGGTGTTTCTAGAACCTCAGCGCCCACCAACCCCAACCGCTCCCTGACTCGCGGCGACGGATGCCCGAAACGGTTCCGATACCCTGCCGATATACTCGCATAGGTTGGGTTCACCTGGGACAAAAAAACATTGCCACTGGATCCCGCACTACCATGGTGAGCCACTACCAGAACCTGACTGGCTAGCTCCTCACCGTATCGCCTTGCGAGTCGCTGCTCAGCACGAGTGGAAATATCCCCCGTCAGTAATACCGCATGCTCACCGGCCTGAATCTGCAATACACAGGAACGATCATTACGGCTGCTCAGTTCCTCTCCCGTCGACAAAAAGCGAAACCTGACACTGTCCCAAAACCACTCCTCCTGATCATGACATAAGGCAACGGGCAGCGGATAGTCATCTGCTTCGGAAACATACACCTGAGAGAAAGGAAAAACATTCAACAAGCTATCCAGACCACCACGATGATCCCGGTCATTATGGGAAATGACAATCACATCCGGATGGCTAATACCAGGATGATGCCGTAAATAAGGGACAATCACCGCGTCCGCTGCCGTGAAACGATCACTGAATCGATCGCCAGTGTCATAAATGAGACAGTGATTGCGCGTGCAGACCAGCACTGCCAGCCCCTGCCCCACATCAAATACAGCGATCTCCGCCATCCCTTCGGGCAAAGGATCATTTGCCGGCACTAACCATGGAAGAAAGCATGCTAGCGCCAGCCAACGAAACCTCAATCCTGAATGAGTTAACAATAAAACCACACCCACCATAGCGAGTATCAGCGCCAGCCCATTTGGAGCAGCCAGTGGCGGTAAGTCAATCGTTAAACCTTCAGACCATTGAAGTGCCGATATCCAAACCTCCAGTATTAAGCCAGCAAAATCCATTACCAGTAGCCCCATAGATACTGAAACAAGCGATAAAGCCACACCTGCAAATAACAAAGGAACAACCAGCAAACCCACCAACGGGATGGATATCAAATTGACCAAAGGTGATAGCACACTCACAGGTTGCAGATTCAATGCCAGCAATGGCGCCAACGCGACAAACACCGTGACCTGAGGCCGAACAAAACGCTCACTAAGGCGTCGCGTAGACTGCGCACCAGAAAACACATACAACAGTGCCGAAACGGCAATAAAGGAATACCAGAAACCATTGCTGATGAATGCCAAGGGATCCAGAAGCACAACCACCGTCAAGGCCGCCAAAAGTAGCGTGAACGGTTTAATTTTAAGATCAAGAAGAATTCCACCCAGCGCAACCACCAACATCACCAGAGCCCGTTGCGCAGGAATCGAAAATCCAGCCAGAAAGGCATAAACAAGCGCAAAACCAAGGCTTATCAACGCACCAGTCTTTGGCAGAGGCCAAGTTTCAAGAGGAATCACACCAGATATTGCTAGCAAACGTGCAAACCACCAGCCAAGCAACGCCATAAGCCCAATATGCAAACCTGAAATCACCAACAGATGCGTCGTACCTGTCTGGCTAAAGGTATCCCAAAGCTGCGGTGAAATATTGCGCTTATCCCCTAAAAGCAGCGCCGTGAAGATAGCTGCTCTGTCACCGGCGTAATGGCTCTCAATAAATTCTGCTAACTTCCACCGCCACCGGTCTACTCGTATCCATTCTCTATCCTGCAAAAGCAGTGAACTCTCGTCCCGCACATAGCCAGTTGCGATCACCTGTTGCCTGAGCAACCAGCCCTCGTAATCCATCGCGCCAGGACTGGAAAAACCACTCGGCCGCTTCAGCCTGACCGTCAAATCCCAGCGTTGCCCTGGTTTTATTTCAGGCGCTCCATGCCAGCTAAGCCGAACCCGTCCCGGATAGGGTTTCCCCTCAATCACAACATCATGCATCAGCATTGAGGCATAACCTTCACGCTTGAGGGGTAATTCATCAATTTCAGCATTGAGTCGGAGATCGATTCTTTCCAAATCAGAGGGCAAAAGGCGATCCATTAGCCTAAGCCCATGAAAGCCTCCATAAGCAAACCCGAAAAGCACCATGGCCGGAAAAATAAATACACGGAACCTGAAGCCAGCTGCTACGGTCAAACTAAGGGCAACCAGAACCGTCAGGCCCAACACCCATCGGGCGGGAAGTTCTGGCAAGAATAATGTCAGGGAAAGACCCAGAACGAGGCATATCAGTGAAAGCCGCATTTGGTGTACTTATGAATTAAGCGCATAATTTTCCGGTTTTACGATATCCTTACTCTCGCAATTAAGCGGTACCCGGGTCACAAGTATATCTGCATGGCAAAAAAACTGTTTCAACGCTTTATGCCGGACCCTTCCCGACTTCGGGAAAACCGGTCATTGAATTTCCTGGGCGAACATATGTTCGACCCTAATCTGTGGCACCTGAACCGCCGTACTGCCGCGATGGCTTTTTTCGTGGGCATCTTCTGTGCGTTCCTGCCCATACCTTTCCAAATGCTGCTGGCTGCGGTTCTGGCGTTTCTGTTGCGGTGTAATCTGCCCTTATCCGTTGCGCTGGTCTGGATTACCAACCCCTTTACCATGCCGGTGATTTTCTACTTCACCTACAAGGTCGGTTGCTATATATTGCAGACCCCTGTCAGTCCACTGGGCTTTGAAGTTTCACTGGAGTGGCTGAAAACCGAATTATCGCGGATCTGGCTACCACTCTATCTTGGCTCGGTCATTACCGGACTGATAGCAGGCGCTCTCAGTTATGTCGGCATTCGCCTGTTCTGGCGCTGGCATATCATTCGTAACTGGCGTGAACGCCGCAAAAAGCGCAAACTCTTTCTGAACTGATGCCGACGCCGGTCACGCCCTTCGGCAACACCGACATCGCCGTTCTTCCTTTCACTCATTTACTACAGACAGTCTGGCTGAAACATGAACAGAAATAATCGTTCATTCCAACGAAAAAAGCAGAAACTACAAGGGCGGGGAAAACTGGAAACCATCACCACCGACGGCCCCCACAGCGACTGGCTGGGCATGCCGGATTACTACATCCACACACTGACCGTAGACGGTGACGATTATAAATACCTGACGGCCGAAGCCACTCTGGAAGTCACACCCGGTGACCTGGTCTGCTTCCGCTACCAGGAAATGGGCAAAGAGAAGCGAATTGATAAGCGCTCACTCGGGATTGCCATCGACCCCGCCACTTTCATGCAGCAACAGAGCTGATGATCGGTCGACATCCGGATACTGTCTGTCCCACAGTCAGCCATCCGGATGTCGACAACGCTAATCTCTCAAAGACCTGAATCGCTGACCTGTTCGACTAACCCACCCTCCTGAAGCTGCCAGATACGATCCATTTTGGCCGCCAGCGACAAGTCGTGAGTGACAATAATAAAGCTGGTCTGTAATCGCTGACTGAGATCCAGGATCAGCCCCTGGACAACTTCTGCCGTATGCTGATCCAGGTTACCGGTCGGCTCATCCAGCAGGACAAGATCAGGTTCCGTCACCAATGCCCTTGCAATAGCTACACGCTGACGCTCACCACCCGACAATTCACCCGGCTTATGATCAAGGCGCGCTTCCAATCCCACCAGCGTTAACAGCTCTTCAGCTTTCTGCGCCGCTGAAGAAACCGCCACATCACGACGCATTAACAGCGGCATGGCAACATTTTCGCGTGCCGTGAATTCAGGCAGCAAATGGTGAAACTGGTACACAAACCCAAGGTGCCGGTTTCTCAGGGCACTCTTTTCACGATCATTGAGACCATTGAGCGAAACGCCACAGACTCGAACCTCTCCGCGGCTTGCCACATCCAACCCTGCCAACAGATTCAGCAGGGTTGTCTTACCAGAGCCGGAACTCCCCACAATGGCTATACGCTCACTGCGACCCACCGAGAAACTGACATCACGAATAACCTCTACATCACCGGGTCCTTCACGATATACCTTGCCCAGATCCAGGCATTCCAGAACAACATCCTTACTCATAACGCAATGCCTCGGCAGGTTGGGTGCGTGATGCGCGCCACGCCGGATAAAGAGTGGCAAGGAAACTCAGCAGCAGACTTGATACCGCGATGCTGACGACATCCTGCCAAAGCAATTCGGAAGGCAGATAACTAATGAAATACACATCAGGACTCAGGAAATGAATGCCCAGCATGGACTCAATCCAACCGACAATACTGGCCACGTTGAGCGCCCCCAGAATCCCAAGAACAACACCCAGACCAGTCCCTATCAGACCAATCACACACCCTTGCACCATGAAAATGCGCATGATCATCCCAGGCGTTGCACCAAAGGTTCTCAGGATCGCAATATCAGACTGCTTGTCGGTCACAACCATCACCAGTGTTGCAACAATGTTGAATGCGGCTACCGCAATAATCAGCACCAATAACAGGCCAATCATGGTTTTTTCCATCTGGATCGCCTGGAAAAGACGACCATGGGTCTGAGTCCAGTCACGGACGTAATAACGTCCTGGCAAGGTCATGGCTGCTTCCCAGGCCAGGCGTGGCGCTGCAAACAGATCCTTTGTCTGCAAACGCAGTCCCTGCACGCCCTCACTAATACGCATGAAACGTGCAGCATCCTTGATATTGATAAAGGCCAAGCTGGCATCCAGATCAGCGCCGACTGCAAATAACCCGGTTACCGTGAATCGCTTGAGACGAGGAAATACGCCCGCCGGATTAATGGAAGCTTCCGGCAACACGACGGTGACTTTATCGCCAATCCCTGCCCCCAGCTGACGCGCAAGAATCTCTCCCAACACGATGCCAAATTCGCCGGGCTTGAGATCTGTCAGCTGACCACTTTCCATATGTTCATCAAGAATAGAGACTCGCTGTTCCAACTCAGGATCAATGCCATACAACATGACACCCTTGACCTGCCCCTGATTGGTCAACATGCCCTGGGCGTCAATGAAAGGCGCCGCAGCTTCAATCCCCGGCACGGCTTCCACTTTCGATTTGATGGATTGCCAATCCGTCATGGTGCCATAAGCAGAGGTAATCGTTGCATGAGGCACCATGCCCAATATGCGCTGACGTAATTCCCGGTCAAAACCATTCATCACCGACAGTACGATGATCAACACCATGACACCCAGCACAAGACCGGCCATGGACATGGCGGAAATAAAAGAAATGAAGTGATTGCGCCGTTTGGCCCCCGTATAACGAAGACCGATAAATACCGGCAAAGGTCTGAACATCAGGCGCTCCTGCAACTGAAACCCTGCCCGGCGACAGGCCGGGCCAGACGATCGATCACCATTCAGCGGAACAACAGAACCGGCAGATGAATGGCCTCGTCAAAGGGATCAATTATGCCAGATAACGCACAGAAAGGACGATTGTTTCATCCTCTCATCAACATAAGCCCCTGAATGACTGAAAGGCTTAGGCGCTGGTACTTTAGCTCTATGAACAGTCACTTCGTGCATTCCAATAGCAACAGGAAGTGACTGATCAAACTGAGACTTTGCCGACTACTTATTCATCAGAAGTCGCATGAATCTTGTGAATAGAAAGATCCGCCCCCTGATACTCTTCCTCTTCTGACAGACGTATACCTATCAGCGCCTTGATCACCCCATAAACAATCAGGCCACCCACAAGCGCAACACCAACACCGGCGAGCGTACCAATCAGTTGTGCCGTCAGGGATACACCGCCCAAACCGCCCAGCGCCGTCGAACCAAAGATGCCTGCAGCAATACCACCCCAGGCACCACACAGACCATGTAACGGCCATACACCCAATACGTCATCAATCTTCCAGCGATTCTGCGTCGCGGTGAATGTCCAGACAAACAATGCACCTGCTACGGCACCAACCACCAGAGAACCTGCCGGATGCATAACATCTGAACCCACACAAACGGCCACCAGTCCGGCCAGCGGTCCATTATGGATGAAGCCCGGATCATTCTTACCCACCAGCATGGCGGCAAGTGTGCCACCGACCATAGCCATTAGTGAATTAACTGCTACGAGGCCACTGATGCTGTCGACCGTCTGGGCTGACATCACATTGAAGCCAAACCAGCCGACGGCAAGAATCCAGGCTCCCAGCGCCAGAAACGGAATATTCGAAGGCGCAAACGCAACCAGCTTGCCATTGCGATAGCGCCCCTTTCTGTGCCCGAGCAACACGACTGCCGCCAGTGCTATCCAACCGCCGACAGCATGTACTACTACGGAACCGGCAAAATCATGGAACGGTGCACCAGCAAAGCCTTCCAGCCAATCCTGGAAGCCATAGTTACCATTCCAGATCATCCCTTAAAATAATGGATACACCAGGGAAACAATCAATAACGTTGCCAGTAACTGCGGGTAAAACCGCGCTCTCTCGGCAATGCCGCCGGAAACGATGGCAGGTATCGCCGCCGCAAATGTCATCAGAAAGAAAAACTTCACCAATTCATAGCCGTGACTGGCCATTAAGGTTGCCGAATCTGCCATGAAATCCATGCCATAGGCCACCTGGTAACCGATAAAAAAGTAAGCCAGTGTGGACACACCCAAATCGGTAATGATCTTGGATAGCGCATTGACCTGGTTCTTTTGTCGTACTGTTCCCACTTCCAGAAACGCGAACCCTGCATGCATGGCCAGCACCATGATCGCCCCGAGCAGGATAAACAGGGTATTTGTCCCCTGCATCAACGTTTCAACCGCACTCCCACTCCCAAGGTTATCCATCAAACACCTCGTCACCCCTCTTTATCGCGCACCATATCGATCCACCAAAAGATATTGCGCACCAATAAAGATCATTTTGTATTTATTATCTTCAGCCTCGACTTTTCACTGTGCAGACAAAAATCTACTCAAAGCCAGACTACACATATTCTTCCATGAACCACTCATCTAACAAGGCTGCATATCAGTGCAAACCAACCAATCAACGCACCGCATTATTGCAATAAAAATGCCACACATCAGGGCAAAGCAAACAAACCATTCAAAATAGAACCGAAGAAGCATCAGATAGGATGGCGATAGAATCCAAAAACGGGAAGTACAAACCCGCAAGCAACAACAAGGTTTGTAAGCGGGCTATGGGGTATCTGATTGCAAGGTACAGGGACGTACCGAGAGCGACTTCATGCAGGACTGCATGACGGAGCGGCAAGCAGATGCCCCATAGCCTGCGGTGCCCCGGAGATCAGGTACACCGCGTTACCAATAAAAAGGCTTACAGCCTGTGCTGAATCGTCCAGCACTGATGAATACGGCGATTACGTTCAAAATCCTTATCAAGGGTTTCCCCGGTAATATCCTTCACCTCAAACTCATCTGCCAGAGACTCATCCAGTTTGAAACGTCGGTAATTATTGGAGAAATAGAGCGTTCCACCATGGGCAAGACGTTTCATTGCCAGACGTAGCAACTCAACATGGTCACGCTGCACATCAAACACATCTGTCATGCGTTTGGAGTTGGAGAATGTCGGCGGATCGATATAAATCAGATCGTATTGCCCTTTGGCATCGGCGAGCCAACGCATGCAGTCCGCCTGTTCCAGCTGATGACGATCACTGAAACCATTCAGCGAGAGGTTTTTACGGGCCCAGTCCAGATAGGTTTTGGAAAGGTCAACACTGATGGTCGAGCGAGCGCCACCCAGAGCAGCATGAACGGTTGTCGCGCCGGTGTAACAGAACAGGTTGAGAAAACGCTTATCCGCCGCTTCCCGGGCAATTCGCAGACGTAACGGACGATGGTCCAGAAAGAGGCCGGTATCCAGGTAATCGTTCAGATTGACCAGAAAACGACCATTGCCTTCTTTGACTTCAAAGAACTCATTTTTGTCAGCCTGACGCTCGTATTGCTTCTTACCGGACTGCTTTGCACGGCTCTTGAGGGCAATATCCTTTGGCGAGACGGACAAGACCTCAGGCAACGCAGACATGACATCCTGCAGCCGTTCTGTCGCTTTTGCCTCATCAATCGATGCCGGTGCCTTGTATTCCTGAACATGCACTTTGTCACCGTACAGATCGATAGCGACAGCATATTCCGGCATATCCGCATCATACAGGCGATAGCACTGAATATCCTGACGCTTGGCCCACTTGCTCATCTGCTTGAGATTCTTACGCAGACGATTAGCAAACATTGTTGCGCCTGCAGTAAGGGGCGCAGACTGAACTGACGCCTTATTCGCAGTTTCTTTATCCCTGGCATCGTAGCCGGCAAACCACTGTTCCTCATTGGCAAACATCAACAGCTTACATTCCAGCGCACCGTTATAGAGCGTGTACTGCTTGCGACTGCGAATACCCATGCGACGCCCCAGCCCCGGATTACCGGTAAAGACAGCACCCTGCCAGCCCTTAAAGGTGGTTCTGAACTTTTCACCCAGATTCTGATAAAGATAAACAAGGCTTGCTTCATCGCCCAGACGCTCACCATAAGGTGGATTAACGACAACCAACCCTTCAGGGCAATCAACCTGATGCAGGTTTGCCAGTTCGGCCTGCTCAATACGAATACGTTTTGATAATCCGGCTCGTTGCGCATTCGCCAATCCCTGCCGGACGATCCACTGGTCCGCTTCGTAACCCAGAAAGACATTCTTCATGCTATCGAGGCCAGCCTGACGACGCTCACGAGCGTCACCCATCGCATCCCGCCAGATACTGGGGATGTGGCCGGGCCAGCGATCAAAACCAAAGCGGGCACGCAAAAGTCCCGGTGCGATATCAGCGGCAATCATCGCCCCTTCCAGCAGGAAGGTGCCGGACCCGCACATCGGATCGACCAGAGAGGCTCCCTCTCTAGCCAATTCACGCCAGCCGGCACGGTAAAGAATCGCGGACGCCAGGTTCTCCTTCAGCGGTGCCTTACCGACATCCTGCCGGTAGCCACGCATATGGAGGCTGTCGCCAGACAAATCGATACCCACCTGCACCTTTCCTTTATGCAAGCGGACATGAATACGCAAATCCGGGGATTTTGTGGCAATTGATGGACGTTTACCGGTACGCGCAATCAGCTGATCCACCACCGCGTCCTTGACCAGCAATGCACCAAAATGCGTATTCCGAATTTCAGGGCTACTACCGGTAAAGGTCACCGCAAGGGTTTTGCCGGGATCAATATGGTCATCCCAGTCAACGGTCTGAATACCCGCATAAATGACATCACGGTCACCGGCCGGGAAATGGGCAACCATCAGCAGGATACGGTTGGCCAACCGTGACCAGAGACACGCCTGATAGGCAACGGCCAGGGAACCACTGAAATAACAGCCGGCAACCGTCTCCCTGACGGTGTCAGCTCCAAAACCCACCAGCTCCTCAGCCAGCAATGATTCTATGCCCTTGGGGCAAGAGGCAAAAAATTCCGGGGAAGTACTCATCAGTACCTGCAGCACCCATTCAATTGATTCGGTGGAAAAGCATCCTCCCGGCATCTGCAAGATACAGGCTATTTAAGGGGAGGATTAATGAAAGTGAAGTAATGGCGGCATTCTAGCCATGATCCCCGCTAAAAAATATGCGGAATTTTGACATTTATTGTGTTTTTCCGGGGGAGATCTTTCTGCACCCAGGCCCTACTGGCCGTACTTCCTGCGCAATATCAACAATTTATATAACCATCCAGAAGGTCTATATAAGCACTCACACTATCAAAACATTGACGCTATTCACAAAGATTCCTCGACAGTCAGGCTCACTTCCTATAGAAATAACCTTGTAGGGTTTCTGTATGACGGAGCAGGTTCCGTTTATACCCTGATTTTTCACTGAAGCAGTACGCAGAAAAAGGAGCTTCAGCGGCAAGACCGACTCTTTCCCACCGATCTCGCGGTCAGGATGGCCCGGGATGCAGTCACCGAAACGGGAGGCAAGACCGACCATGAAAAGACAAAAGAGGGACAAGACCGAAAGAGCCTACACAAAAGGTTATCAAAACGGGCTTTCGGGACGGTCAAAGGACATCTGTCCACATGACGAGCTAAACCAGAGACAGGCATGGCTCACGGGCTGGCGAGAGGGCTGGTCGGACCATGTGGATGGTTATACCGGCGTTTCCGGTATACAAAAAAGCAATCAACATTACCTCTGAGTCGGCGTTGATCGCTCAGTATCCGAAAATAAAGTGAAATCAGGGCCCGGTTAAGGGCCCTTGTTGTATCTGGAATCTGGGTTGTTTTAGCGGCAGGCCGCTACGGCTTCCGAGGCTTCCCGAATCAAGTCGGGGCCACGATAAATAAATCCGCTGTAAATCTGTATCAGGCTGGCGCCCGCCTTGATTTTGTCCGCAGCCGATTGCGCATCCATGACCCCACCTACACCAATGATGGGCAGTTTGTTATCCAACGCTTCCGCCAGTACGCGAATTTTCTGGGTAGAAAGATCAGTCAAGGGCGCACCGCTGAGACCACCGTCTTCATTGGCATTCTTGCACCCCTGAACCGCATCCCGCTCCAGCGTAGTATTGGTGGAGATCACGCCATCAATCTCATAAGCCAACAGCTGGGCAGCGATATCACGGATTTCTTCATCAGTCATATCCGGTGCCAGTTTGATCGCCAGAGGTACATATTTGCCGTGCTCCTTTGCCAGATTGCCCTGCTCTTCTTTCAGCACATTCAGCAGTGACTTCAGCGTATCGCCGAATTGCAGCTGACGCAGTCCAGGAGTATTCGGTGATGAGAGGTTAACGGCCACATAGCCGGAGTGGGCGTATACCTTGCGCAGGCAAGTCAGATAATCGCTTTCAGCTTCCTCAACCGGCGTCACCTTATTTTTACCGATATTCACCCCGATCACGCCCTGATAACGGGTCTTCTTCAGGTTTTCAACCAGATGATCAACGCCTTTGTTGTTAAAGCCCATCCGGTTGATGATTGCTTCCCGTTCCACAATTCGGAACAGGCGAGGTTTCGGGTTTCCTGGCTGTGGCCGCGGCGTCACCGTGCCGACCTCAACAAAACCAAACCCCAATGAACCAAAAGCATCAATGCATTCACCGTCTTTATCCAAACCAGCCGCTAAGCCAACCGGATTATCAAACGTCAGCCCCATCACTTCCGTGGGAACAGACGGCACCGGCTTGAACAGGCACTTGAGCAGTCCGAGACGCTGGGACGCAGACAGCATATCCATGGTCAGGTCATGGGCTGTCTCCGGGGAGAATTGGAACAGAATTTTGCGGGCCAGCTGATACATCGAAACTCCTTGATACCGGGGCGGTGAAATCCGGGCGGATTATAACGGGACTACTCCCAAAAACCAGTACAGAAAAGCCATTAAAGTGGCCTCAAAGTGCAACAAGCGATTCCCTCTCAAGCCTTACCCCATAAGGTTACTGACACCCTCTCTGAAAAAAGAAACATTTCGAAACAGAAATCGTTGAAACTCATCTCAGCAACACTGATCATGGTCAATGTAACCTGACGGTCAGCACCGTAGTCTCTCAGCCCGGCATGATCCAGGTCTTCCTGACAACTAATAGCCCAATAATCTGGACAGAATTTTCGATGGAACAAAAATCCCAGCGACAGGCCATGCTCTTTGGTCTTGGCGCCGTCTTACTCTGGTCGACCGTCGCCACGGCATTCAAGCTCAGTCTGGAATACCTGACGCCGATCCAGCTGGTGCTGTTTGCCAGCCTGACCTCCGTACTGGCCCTGGGCGGCTGGGTTATTGTCAAAGGTCAGGGAAAGGCACTCATTCAGACCTTCAAGCATCGGCCGGTTTATTACCTTTTAATGGGGCTGCTGAACCCCTTCCTTTATTACGTGGTTCTGTTCAAAGCCTACGATTTGCTACCCGCACAGCAGGCACAGCCCCTGAATTACACCTGGGCGCTTACGCTGACGATTCTCTCTGTCGTGATGTTAGGCCAGCGGCTGACACGCATTGATATTCTTGCCTGCGTCATGGGATATATCGGTGCGCTGATTATCGCCACCGGCGGTAATGTCCTGAGTCTGTCATTTGACAGCCCAACCGGTGTTGTACTGGCTCTGCTCAGTACACTGCTCTGGGCACTGTACTGGATATACAATACCCGCAACACCGACAACCCGGTCATTGCCCTGCTGCTCTGTTTCCTGTGCGGCCTGCCCTTTATTATTGCAGCCAATGTATTTGTGGGTGACCTGATCTGGCACTGGAAAGGCATTGCCGGTGCGATCTACGTTGGTCTTTTCGAAATGGGTATTACCTTTGTGCTGTGGCTGACAGCGCTTAAGAAAGCCACCCATATTGCCCGAGTCAGCAATCTGATTTTTATTTCACCTTTTTTATCGCTGGTATTTATCGCGTTTATTCTGGGGGAACCGATTCAATCGGCCACCTTCGCTGGTTTGATTATTATTGTTTCAGCGGTTGTGATTCAGCAAAAACAAAAAACCGTGAAACAGGATATTGAAACGATCGCTATTGATCCCGTGGCATCGTCAGCAACTACCGACAAGTAAAAGCAACTAGTCTTCCCCACACGCCCGGCAAAGCAGTTGCAGCTTGGCGTGTGGGGTTCTTTTTGCCTGCAAACTGCCTCAGAAAATGAGGCATAAAAACACCCTCAAACGCAGATAAATCACAAAGCAAAAATAAAAATTTTGCAGATTTTTCTCTCTCTGAGCGTTTAATGATCTCTATCAAAATTCCACCGTTATATTAAGCGCACACTGCCCGCGCAAGAAAACAACCGATATCCAAGATCGGGCAAAAGAATAAATCGCCCTGAAAAACTCAATCATTTCAATGCACTGACATAGGGGGGGTAGTATGAATAATGCCGGCTCACTAAAACAGCCACGCTCGTTTTATATGATCTTCTTTCTGGAACTGTGGGAGCGATTTGGCTACTACGGACTCCAGGCCATCCTCGCCGTTTATTTCGTTAAACAATTAAATATTTCCGATGCAGACTCATTCACTATTTTCGGCGCATTCAGTGCCATGGTGTATGGTCTGGTCTCCATTGGCGGATGGCTGGGTGACAAAGTCCTTGGCACCAAGCGAACCTTGTTTCTGGGCGCGGTAACACTGTGTGTCGGTTATACCATGATGGGGCTTTCAAACGGCAACATCACCCTGGTTTACCTGGCGCTGGGCACCGTTGTTGTCGGTAATGGTTTATTCAAGGCCAACTCTGCCAGCCTTGTTGCCAAACTGTATGAGCAGGACGATCCCCGACTGGATAGCGCCTATACGCTCTATTATATGTCCGTCAACATTGGCTCCTTCCTCTCCATGTTGCTGGTTCCCGTACTCGTTGACCTGTTTGGGTGGGGTGCAGGCTTCTATGCCAGTGCCATGGGTATGCTGATTGCTGTCGCCACCTACTGGTTCCTGCGCAGCTGGGTGGCCAAAAACGGTTCCGAGGCAGATCAGAGACCGGTCGCCCTGAAAGTCCGACTTCCGATTATTGCTGGCGTGGTGATATCCGCCTGTCTGTGCGCCCTGATTCTGCAACACCTGATCATCGCCAAAGTACTGCTGGCAATGGTCAGCGCCGTTGTAATTACCGTGTTTATCCGACAGATGTTTACCTGCTCCGGTGTCGAACGCACCAGAATGGCCGCCGCATTAATTCTCATCGTTCAGGCCATTCTCTTTTTTGTCCTGTATATGCAGGTGCCAACCTCGGTTAATTTCTACAGCATCAATAATGTCAGCCCTGAAATTCTGGGTATTGCCATTAACCCTGTCGCCTTTCAGTCCTTCAACCCGTTCTGGATCATTGCTCTGAGTCCGATACTGGCGTTGACCTACAGCCGCCTGAGCGCCAAAGGGAAAGACCTATCCATGCCGATGAAGTTCAGCCTCGGGATGGGATTGTGCGCCATGAGTTTCCTGACCCTGTGGATCTCTGGTAATTTTGCCAATGCTCAGGGCGTCATTTCTGCCGGCTGGATCGCACTGTTCCACTTCCTGCTCTCGTTTGGTGAACTGTTAATCAGCGGCCTGGGACTGTCCATGGTGGCCAAGCTGGTGCCCCAACGCATGCTTGGCTTCCTGATGGGCGCCTGGTACCTGGCCAACGCAGCTGCGTCGATGATCGGCGGTTTCGTTGCCAGCTTTGCCTCCGTACCGGAGATGGCCAATACCACCGCACTGGATACCCTGCCGGTGTACACCGAACTGTTCCGGGATATCGGCCTGTTCACCCTGGTGGTCGCCGCCATTATGTTCCTGATGACGCCCTTCCTGACCCGGATGATTGAAGGTAAAACCACAACAACCGCTGCCACTGCTACCGCGTAAGCAGTCATAAAACAAGGAGATACTGTAATGAGTTTGCCGTCCAGTGAAAGTATCGATGCCGTTACTGCAACCCTGGCGAAGCGCCTGGCGGATATCCGCCAGTTCATGGCACGCGAAAGCCTTGATGCGTTTATTGTCCCCTGCGCCGACCAGTTCCTGGGGGAGTACCTGGGTCCGGACGTCCAGCGTCTGCGCTGGTTGACCGGCTTTACCGGCGAAGCGGCTATCGCAGTCGTCCTGCCGGAACGGGCTGCCATTTTTGTTGATGGTCGTTTCACCGTTCAAGTCCGTCAACAAGTGCCCTCATCGCTGTTTGAATACCACCACCTGATTGAGGAACCCCACCTCAACTGGCTCAACACCATACTGCAACCGGGTGACCGGATGGGCTTTGACGCTACACTGCATACCTATAACTGGTATCAGGACGCAGTTGCCAACTTCAAAGACAAAGATATTCAACTGGTCGAGCTGGCAGAAAATCCAATCGACAAACTCTGGCATGACAGACCCGCTGCCAGTGATGCGCCCGGCATACTACTGGACGAAAAATACACCGGGCGCAGCAGTGCGGATAAACGCCGGGTACTGTCTGAGATGTTGCAACAGAAAGGACTGGATGCCCTGGTGATCACCCAGCCCGATGCCGTCAACTGGCTGTTCAATATCCGGGGTGGCGACGTACCCTGCCTGCCTGTCGTACTTAGTTACGCGATTGTTTACCAGGATGGTAGTGCCGATCTGTTTGCACCAACCGGCAAGCTTGATAACAGCTTTTACCCACATGCCGGTGACGATGTCCGGCAGCTGGAAATCTCTACGATCGAGCATTCACTGAAACAACTCGGTGAAGACGGTGCCGATGTTCAGCTGGATTATGAAAACAGCAATGCCTGGATTCCGCTTAACTTACTGCATTACGGTGCCCAGGTAGTCCATGGCGATGATCCCTGCATGGCCATGAAATCGATCAAAAACGCTGTCGAAATCGAGGGTATGCACCAGGCTCACCTGTATGCTGGCATTGCAACCACGAAGTTCCTGGCATGGCTGGATCGTGAAGTCGCAGCAGGTACACCAGGGCTGGACGAAGGTGTACTCGCCGACAAGATTGAAGCCCTGCTGGAAGAACAACCCGGTTACCACGGCTGCAGTTTTGAGACCATCTCCGCCGTTGGCCCTAATGCCGCCATGTGCCATTACAATCACACCCTGACCACACCGCGCAAACTGGGTCAGGACGGACTGTACCTGATCGACAGTGGCGGCCAGTTCCCCGAAGGCACCACCGATATGACCCGCACGATCAAGGTGGGTGACGTCACCGATGAAATGTGTACCCGTTACACCCAGGTGCTACAGGGTCATATCCGGCTGGCCGCCACACCTTTCCCGAAAGGTACCCGGGGCATTCAGCTCGATACCATCGCCCGCCAGCCACTATGGCAGGCGGGTTGTGATTATGACCATGGCACCGGTCATGGTGTCGGCCATTTCCTTGGCGTTCATGAAGCACCGCTGCGGATGTCCCCCCAAGAGGCCGAATCCCGCCTTGAGGCTGGCATGATGATCACCATCGAACCCGGTTACTACAAGGAAGACGCTTTTGGCCTGCGGGTTGAAAACCTATATGTGGTTAAACCTTCAACGATAGCGAGTGATGTGCCCATGCTGGAAATGGAGTCACTTACCTTTGCACCGATTGACTGCCGTTTAATCAAACAGGAATTGTTAAGCACAGAAGAAATTCAATGGCTGGATGATTACCATCAGCAGGTGCGCGAGATCATTGGCTCTTATCTCAGCGATGAAGAGCTGACCTGGTTGAATCAGGTGACTCGTCCTCTAGCAGAACAGCAAGTCTGATTCATAGCGTCGGCGGGAGTTGGATACAACTCCCGCTTCTATTGCTCCAGTGGCTTATTGAGAAACAAGTCGTTTTTTAGTTGTTATAACATCGAAATAGAGATAAATAATTTTCCATAATTTTTCAAACAACAAACTGAACCCATAACAGCTGTATCATCCGATGGCTTTTTGCTTGCTTTCTAAATACAGGACCATAATCCCGCCGAAGTATTTACAACATTTCAAAAACAAATCATTTCTTCATTTTTAAACTATGGACAACTAGGCTAGCTGCTTTCTTTCTTCTTTCTTTTCAAAGTGATGGGGGCCTGTTGATGGATATTGTTTCCCATAACCGAATAGCCTGGAATAAAAAAGCAAGGGAAGGTAGCCGCTGGTCCAGGCCTGTAGATCCGGACATCATTGATGCTGCACGCAAGGGCATCTGGCAGGTGATCCTGACACCCAACAAACCTGTACCGGGATCATGGTTTGACCGGATTATCAACAAACACGTTTTGTGTCTGGCATCAGGGGGTGGCCAACAAGCTCCCATACTTGCAGCAGCAGGCGCGATGGTGATCAGCCTGGACAATTCCGATATTCAGCTCGAAAAAGACCGCTATGTGGCAGAACGCGACGGGTTAAATATTGTCACCGTACAAGGTGACATGTCGGATTTATCTGAATTCAGGGATCAATCTTTTGATTTGATTTTTCATCCGGTATCGAACCTTTTTGTCAAAGCCGTTCGTCCCGTGTGGCGTGAATGTTATCGCGTGTTGAAACCGAATGGCAGGCTGTTATCCGGCTTTGTTAATCCTGTTTTCTTTCTTTTCGACAATAAAGAAATGCAGGAAATCCACCAGTTTCATGCCAAATACGCCAGCCCGTATTCGGACCTGACAAGTCTTCCTGATGATCAGTTATCCGAGATCATCGAATCCGATACCGCTGTCCGGTTCGGGCATTCTCTGGAGGACCAGATAGGAGGCCAGATTACGGCCGGTTTTATCATTGCAGGTTTCTACGAAGATGGTTGGGATGACGCGTCAACACCACTCAATCGACTGACGCCATTACATATGGCTACGCTCGCCATAAAAAAGAACTTTTCGCTGTGAGGTTCATGCTGCCGACACTCTGAATAGCAAGGTGTATTGATAAAAACAGCAACGCCATCAACCCTATTTATTCAGAATGCCTGACTAATTTATTGGCCGCAGCTCTGGGATAAAACAGCCAACTCCTGGGCTGCCACCATGTACATGGCCAGCTCATCGTTGTTGCTGCCGGTCTGCAACTCACCAAGAATCCCCATCCAGCGATCCACCAGCGGCTGATTCTCACCGATCCAGTTATCCAGACGGGCAGGCAGGTCACCCGATGCCTGTTGCATATTCAGCAGCGCCACGGTCAGCGAGCGTTGCTGGAACGACAGTTCATCCCGCACACTCTCACGGGCCAGCGACTGCCAGTGGTTCCCCACATCCAGTCGATTCAGTTCCTGGTAGAACCAGTTCAACTCCAGCCTGTCACCCACTGCAAAGAACATCGCAGCCACTCGCTCCAGCGGCTGACCAATCTGTTCGGCGGCCTGGATAATCGACAGGAAGCTGAACATATTGCGCAGCCCGGCAATCACCCTTGCCAAGGCTTCAGGAACGCCCTGCTGGGTATATTCCCTGACGCCTTCTTCCCAGCGGTTGCGCATAGCGCCGCTGAGCAGCGTATCGTGCACTTTCATCAGCACCTGGATGCGGGAACCATAATAATCCACCGCTTCTCTGGCTGGGCGTTCGTGCACTTCAACGCGCAGCAACCAGCGCGTTGCTCGACGGAGCAAGCGCAGGAATTCCATCATCATCCGCTGCTGCAGCGTGGCATCAAGCTGATAATCCAGCTGCTCAATCTGCTGCCAGTAGTTTTCCATGCCAAAAATATCACGGGCAATCACAAAGGCTCTGGCAATGGCAGCCGCGTTAGATCCTGTCGACTGCTGCATGCGGTTTATGAACGTAATACCCATGGTATTGATGATGCTGTTGGCAACCTGAGTCGCGACAATTTCGCGCCGCAGGCGGTGGTTCTGGATCGCATCGCCAAACTGTTCCACCAGCGTGGCAGGGAAAGCTGTTGTTACCGCCTGTGCCAGGTAGTCATCATCCGGCACGCGGGAGTCCACAAGCTGTTCTTTCAGGTCTGCCTTGCTGTAGGAAATCAACACCGAAAGTTCCGGACGTGTTAAGCCCGCATTCGCGGCAATACGCTCATTCAAGCCTTCATCATCCGGCAGGTATTCAATAGCACGATCCAGCTTTCCCTGGGACTCCAGGTAATGAATGAAACGTTTGTATTCTTCCATCTTTTCCTGGGCTTCGAGTTCGGCCAGGGAAATCGCCTGCGCCTGACGATAGTTATTGCCAAGCACAAGATCAGAGACTTCTTCGGTCATGGACTCCAGCAATACATCCCGTTGCTTACGGGTCATGTCACCGCGAGCCACAACTTCATTGAGCAGAATCTTGATATTAACCTCATGATCCGAACAGTCGACCCCGCCGGCATTATCAATGAAGTCCGTATTCATTTTTCCGCCCTTGAGAGCGAAATCGACCCGGCCCAGCTGTGTCAGCCCGAGGTTGCCACCTTCACCGACAACCCGGCAATTAAGCTCATCACCGTTGATACGCAGAGTGTCATTGGCACGGTCACCTGCATCTGCATGGGATTCAACACTGGCTTTAACATAAGTGCCAATGCCGCCATTCCAGATAAGATCAATGGGCGCACGAAGAATGGCACTGATCAATTCCGTTGGTGTCAGGCGCTTTTCACTGATACCAAAACAAGTCTGCATCTGTGGTGTGATCTCAATGCTCTTGGCGCTCCGTGAAAAGACGCCGCCACCTTCTGAAATCAGTGACTTTTCATAATCTTCCCAGCTGGAGCGGGGCAGATCGAAGAGACGTTTACGCTCTTGCCATGAGGCCGCCGCATCAGGATTCGGATCCACAAAGATATGCAGATGGTTGAATGCCGCCACCAGCGCAAGGGACTGAGAGAGCAGCATACCGTTGCCAAAAACATCACCGCTCATATCACCAATGGCAACGACGCTGACACGATCTTTCTGAACATTGATGCCCTGCTCCCGGAAATGACGTTGTACCGAAACCCAGGCACCTTTGGCGGTAATGCCCATCTTCTTATGGTCATAACCGGCACTGCCGCCGGAGGCAAAAGCATCACCAAGCCAGAAGCCGTAGCTTTCCGCAATTCCGTTTGCTATATCGGAGAATGTCGCCGTTCCCTTATCCGCAGCAACCACCAGATAGTAATCATCCTCATCGTGACGAATGACGCGGTCGGGATAAACCACTTCACCGTTCACCAGATTATCTGTGACATCCAGCAAGGCCTGGATGAAAATCTTATAGCAGGCAATCCCCTCCGCCATAATGGCATCACGGTCACCCGAAGGCAGATGCTTGGGTACAAACCCGCCTTTGGCGCCAACAGGCACTATGACCGAGTTCTTCACCTGCTGCGCCTTGACCAACCCCAGCACTTCTGTCCGGAAATCTTCCACCCGGTCTGACCAACGCAGTCCGCCTCTGGCCACCTTTCCCCCTCTCAGGTGGACGCCTTCAACCCGTGGAGAATACACAAAGATCTCAAACATTGGTGCGGGTTTGGGAATATCGGGAATCGCCATCGGAGAAAACTTGAGCGCCATATAGTCCAGCGGTTCGCCCTGATTATTATGGCAATAGAAGCTGGTACGCAAAGTAGCGCAAATGACATCTACAAATCGTCTCAGAATACGATCCTGACTCAGCACACTGACCTGCTCAAGGTCTTCATAAATGGACTGACGAATGGTTTGTTCACGGGAATTACGCTCTGTCTGCCCAAGCTCAAGATCAGGATCAAATCGGGTTTTGAACAGGTCCAGCAACTGACGGGTAATCGCAATATTGCTGTAAAGCGTTTCAGCGATGTAATGCTGACTGAAGCCAAACCGGATCTGTTTCAGGTAACGGGCATAGGCGCGGAACATCATCACTTCACGCCATTCCATACCTGCAGCGAGAACCAGCCGGTTAAACAGGTCATTCTCTGCCTGCCGGTACCACAGTTTCCGGAAAGCATTCTGGAACAGGCTCGCCACTTTCTGGATATCCACGTCGCCTGAAGCCTGTGAAAAATCCAGGGAAAAATCATGCAACCAGATGGCGTCGCCAGAAGATTTGCGGATGGTATAAGGGTATTCACCCACGACCTTCAGCCCAAGGTTTTCGAGAATGGGAATCTGGTCTGCCAGAGGTAACGCTTCGCCAAAGTGAAATACCTTGAAGTGCAACCGGTGATCCTGGTCCATCGGCCGGTGGAAACTCATGGCAAGGGGATTGTCAGCATTCAGCTTACGAATATGTTCAACATCAGCCACCGCCAACAGTGGGCTGAATACTTCCTTATAACCCGCAGAAAAACCCTTTGCGAAATCCTTGATCAAGCGGTTACCCAGCACTTCACCCCGGGCTTCCAGTACCGCTTCCTTGAACTCATCCTCCCAGGTATTAGCTGCACGGATGATTTCATCTGTGATGACCTGCTGATTGATCTGGGCTTCACCGGACGGCGCCAGACGTAAGACAAAATGCACACGCGCAAGCGTAGATTCAGAGAAATAGGTGGTGAATTCACTGTCCATGGCATTGAGGCGACGACAGAGAATCTCCTCCATGCGATGTCTCAGTTCAGTGCTATAAACTTCCCTCGGTACATACACCAGCACCGAGCAGAACAGGCCATTACGGTCCCGGCGGATAAACACCCGAATCCGGTTGCGTTCCTGTATTTTGAGAATACCGATTGCAGTATGGAATAACTGCTTCAACGGCATCTGGAACAGTTCTTCGCGGGGCAAGACCTCAAGGATCTGGGCCAGTTCTTTACCGTGATGGGTACTTGGATCGAGTCCTGAGCGAGCCGTGATTGCAGCCATTTTCCTGCGCAGTACCGGAATCCGCCAGGGACTTTCCTTATAAACCGGCGAGGTATAAAGCCCCATGATTCGGCTCTCGCCGGTCACATTTCCCTTCTCATCAAAGCGCTTGATAATGACAAAATCCGGGTAAGCAGGCCTGTGCACACTGGAACGGAAAGCCGCTTTACCAAAAGAAAGCACCGTCTTATCGGTAAAGAAATCCCTGTCGATATAGGGTTCCGCCGTATCACTGGTATTTTCATCAGTACGACGCGGCCGTAACAAGCCTATACGGGATTCCATGGGCTTGCGGATCCGACGCTGGCCTTCTTCGTTACGGACTTCCACTTCTTCATAGGCCAGAAAGGTAAACTTGTTATCCAGCAACCAGTTCAGGTAGGCGATGGTTTCAGTGACTTCCTCGTTCTGAGGCATCGCTGACAGCTCTTCCACAAGCCCCTTGACCTTGGCACAGATGGGGCGGTACCCGCTGACGGCCAACTTCACGTCAGATAGAACAGCTTCCATATCCATCCTGAGGGATTCCAGCTCATCAGGGCTTTCCAGACGATCCACTTCGATGTAAACGAATGCCTCGCGCCGTGCCGTACCATTATCGCGGTTGATCGTACTGGTTGGTGCCAGGCTCATCATCTGATGCTGGTCATCTCGAGTAATCAGCGCCACGCCATTACGGATATGGTGAATGGTTGAGCCGCGTTCGTTCAGACGCATACGCAGAGAATCAACGATGAACGGCATGTCCGGGTGCACCAGCTGAACAATCGTGTGCGTTGAATGCCAGCCATGATGTTCATGATCAGGATTGAAGACATCCACCCGGGGCGCCTTGAAATCATGGTCTTGAAGAAACCGCCAGAAAGCTAGCGTACAGCCGGAAAGATCCCGTTGACGGTATGACTTAAGGTCATCCATTGACGTGATATTAAAGAAAATCTCCAGAAAGGCCGTAAAACTCGAAGACTGCTCACTGGCAATATGACTGGACAACTCCTTGCCCAGTGCAGCAACAAACTCCTGTTTATTATCGGCGTACAGATGGCTCATACAACTCAATCCCTGATCAGTGGCACGCTACAGAAAATTATATAGCCTGCAACAATGGCCAGCGGTTTTTGCGGGACTTATGTACACTAAATGGAACTTTTCCGTCATTCTGTTGTCAGAAATGGCTAAGACTTGAAAATTCTGCCCGCGGGACACATTAAAAAGGTATTCCGCGCTTCAACCATCTACAGGCACCATTTACAGGAAAACGCATGTCGATGTCGCCCTTCACAGCCCTGAACCAACTCAACGACTACCTCAGCAAGGTCATTATCGGCCAGGAGCACCTGCTGGAACGCCTGCTCATCGCCCTGCTCGCCGATGGCCATCTACTGGTCGAAGGTGCGCCGGGCCTTGCAAAGACCAAGGCTATCAAGGATCTCGCCCGCGGGCTGGAGGCCGAATTCCAGCGCATCCAGTTCACGCCAGACCTGCTGCCGGCAGATATCACCGGAACAGAAATCTATCGCCCCGAAGACGGTAGTTTCCGGTTTCAGCAGGGACCAGTGTTCAACAACCTGGTACTGGCGGATGAAATCAACCGGGCGCCCGCGAAGGTACAGTCCGCCCTGCTGGAAGCGATGGCGGAGCAACAGGTCAGCGTCGGCGGCACCACACACAAATTGCCGTCACTGTTCATGGTCATGGCGACCCAGAATCCGATAGAGCAGGAAGGCACTTATCCGTTACCAGAGGCTCAGCTCGACCGATTTCTGATGCATGTGCGGATCAGCTATCCGGACATGGCTTCTGAAAAAGCCATTCTGCAGCTGGCCCGTGGCGAAGCCCTGCATCAGGATATCCAGCCACCAGCCCATATCGCTCAGGAAACCATTTTTGCGGCTCGCCGCGCAGTGCTGGAGCTGCACATGGATCCGGCGGTTGAGGATTACATCGTCCAGCTTATTGATGCCACCCGCCGTCCCGGCGCTTACCGGGAAGAACTGGGTAACTGGCTCGACTACGGTGCCTCTCCCCGCGGCACCATTGCTCTGGATCGCTGTGCCCGCGCCCACGCCTGGCTGAATGGCAAGGATTTCGTCAGTCCGGACAATGTGCAGGCTATCGCCCATGATGTGTTGCGCCACCGGATCATCCCCAGCTATGAGGCGGAAGCGGAAGGCGTCACCACTGACCAGATTATCGACCAGCTATTGGCCCGGGTTGCCGTATCCTGAGCGGAGGACGCTTGATGAGCGGCGCTTACACAAGTCTTGAGGAACTGGCCCGGCTGCATGTTTCCGCCCGCCGGCTGCCCAGCCTGCGGCAGGGAACAGCTCAAGCCCAGCAAAGTGGCGGGCATGCCTCCCGCCTTCGCGGCCGGGGCATGGATTTTGATGAGTTCCGGAGTTACCAGCCCGGCGATGACATCCGCACCATTGACTGGCGGGTCACGGCACGGTCCGGCAAACCTCACACCAAGGTATTTCGTGAAGAACGAGAAAAACCGGTCTTCTTCCTGTTGGATCAAGGGCAGTCCCTGTTCTTTGGCAGCCAACTGAATTTCAAATCCGTGACTGCGGCAGAAACCCTCGCGTTACTGGCTTGGCAGGCATTGCATCGTGGTGACCGGGTGGGAGGTTTTCTCTATAACGATACGGAACACCATGAATTTAAACCACGACGGGACAAGAAAGCCGTTCTTCGGCTGCTACAACAGGCAACTGACATGAACCTCGCCTTGAACCTTAAGCCGGTTGCCAAGACTGCTGATGACAACACGCTGGTACATGCTCTGCGTCAAACCCGTCGAATTGTGAAACCCGGTTCATTAATCGTGATAATCAGTGATTTCCAATCTCTGGATGATCGTTGCCAGCGTCAACTCTCTCTGCTTCACCGACACAGTGAGGTACTTGCCATCCAGGTTCAGGACCCCATGGAATCCAACCTGCCACGGGATGGTCTGTATACCATTACCGACGGCATCCGAAGCCGTCAGCTGGATACCCGCTCGACACAGAATCGAACCCAGTATGCCCAGGAAGCCACATCCAGGCAGGAACATCTGCAAAACACGATGAACCGATTGCATATCCCTCTCCTCTCGCTGAATGCTGCGTTACCGACCGACAAGCAACTGTTCGCGGTTCTGCAGGGCACTCCGACACCTCGTCGACGTCAGGCGGAGGATACCCGGTGAATCCAACGGATCCCCTTCAGCAAGCGCTGGAAGCACTCCGCCCCAACCATTTGCCCGATCCGGTGATCTGGTGGCCACCAGCCCCCGGATGGTGGCTGGCAGCGTGCATTCTTCTGGCTGGTGTCGTGACAGCCGCGTTCCTGCTGTACCGCCACTATAGCCGCAACCGCTATCGCCGGGCGGCGCTAAAGGAAAGCGAGCATATCGCCGCCTGCCTGGACAACAACGAAGACAGCCATGCACTGGTCAGCGACCTCAACCGCCTGCTGAAACGGGTAGCGCTATCCGCCTGGCCACGGGAAACCGTTGCCGCCCTGCACGGCAATGAGTGGCTTGATTTTCTTGATAAAACCTCTCGTTCCAACGATTTCACAACCGGGCCGGGGCAGGTCTTTGGCGATGCACGCTTTTCACCCGGAGAGCACGCTCTCAGCCAAAGCGAAATCGATCAACTTCAGCGTCTGGTTAACCGCTGGATAAGGAAACACCATGTTTGAGTTGTACTGGCCCTGGATATGGCTGCTCTTGCCACTGCCACTGCTGGTGTACCGATTCACAACACCTGCGGACGAGCAACATCTGGCCGCGCTTCAGGTTCCGTTTTACCAGCAGGTCGAGCAGGCGCTGCCGGGCGATGGTCCCGCTCATTTGACCCGCAACCTGTGGCGGAAAGGGTTACTGATAGCCGTCTGGCTATTATTGTTACTGGCCGCCAGCCAACCTCGCTGGGTAGGTGACCCTGTCAGTCTGCCGGTCACGGGCAGAGATCTGATGATGGCCGTGGATCTCTCCGGCAGTATGGAAATTCAGGATCTTGAACTTCAGGGAGAATCGGTAACACGACTGGATGTCATCAAAAATGTGGTCAGTGACTTTGTGATGCAACGCAAAGGGGATCGTCTCGGCCTGATCCTGTTCGGCACCAATGCCTACCTGCAAACACCGCTGACCTTTGACCTGAAAACCGTCCAGACGCTGCTGAATGAAGCCACCATTGGTATTGCCGGCGAAAAAACTGCGATCGGTGACGCCATCGGCCTGGCCGTCCGCCACCTACGCAAGCGGCCCGAAGACCAGCGCATCCTGATTCTGCTGACTGATGGTGCCAATACGGCAGGCGAAGTGTCGCCGGATCAAGCTGCAGAGCTGGCAAAAGAGGAAAAGGTGCGCATCTATACCATTGGTGTAGGCGCCGACGAAATGATCCAGCCCGGCATCTTTGGTTCCAGCTTTGGCGCCAGACGCGTCAATCCGTCTGCGGACCTGGATGAAGATATGCTGACCAAGATCGCAGACAAGACCGGTGGTCGCTACTTCCGGGCGAGAAATACGGAAGAACTGCAACAAATTTACGGTCTACTGAACCAACTGGAACCCGTTGAACAGAGCAAGGAGACGTTCCGTCCCGTGCAATCGCTGTATTACTGGCCCCTTGCCGCCGCCCTGCTTTCCAGTTTTGCGCTGGCGCTGTCCTTCCTTCTGCCCACAATTCGTAGGAGGATACGCTGAATGGACACGCTGATAACGACGCTGACGCAGTTTCACTTTATCCGGCCACTCTGGTTAATGATGCTGATTCCAGCAGCAATAACCGGCTACCTTCTCTGGAAACGTCAAACTCAGTCGGGTAGCTGGCAGAAGGTTATCCCCCAGGAACTCCTGCACCACCTGATGCCCGTCAAGCCCGTTGGCACCAGCCGCTGGCCTTTGATCATCCTGACACTCGCCTGGATAATTGCCTCAATCGCTTTGGCCGGGCCAACCTGGCGACAAATCTCAACACCGGTTGAAAAAAGCCTGGCGCCCCTGGTGCTGGTTGTGGATCTCTCCCGTTCCATGCTGGCGGCAGATATCCAGCCGGACCGGTTGACCCGAACCCGGCACAAACTGCTGGATATCCTGAAGGAGCGCAAGGAAGGACTAACGGCACTGGTCGCCTATGCAGGTGACGCCTATACCGTAGCGCCATTGACTGATGATAACGGGACACTGGCAAACCTGGTGAAAGCACTGTCGCCTGACATCATGCCGGTGCCCGGCAGTAATCCAGCCAGCGGCATTCGGCAGGCTGTCGACCTGCTCGCACAGGGCGCTGGTGAATCGGGATCACTGCTGTTATTGACGGATGGCATGTCCACCTCAGAGCTGACCGCAGTCAACAAAGTACTGGCTGGTACGAACCATACACTGAACATTATCGGTGTCGGCACAGCAACCGGTGCACCTGTCCCTGATGCTTACGGTGGGTTTGTTCGCGATAGCAAGGGCGCTATCGTCATGAGCCGGTTGGATGCATCACAGCTCCAGACACTGGCTCAACAACACCATGGTCAATATCGCACCATGAGTATTAACGACAGCGATATCAATTCCCTGCTCCCTCAACCCAATACCTTCAGCAAAACCGTTGCTGTGGATCGCCAGTTTGATCGCTGGCATGACGAAGGGTTTTGGCTGGTGCTGTTATTACTGCCGATCGCCGCACTGACTTTTCGTCGGGGATGGGTATTGCCCATCATTCTGGCGACAACTCTGATCCAACCCGATACCAGCTATGCGGATGTCTGGACCAATCTGTGGGAAACACCAGACCAACAGGCCACAAAATTACTTCAGGAAGGTAAGGCAGAAGAAGCGGCAGATTTGTTCACAGATCCACACTGGCAATCCGAAGCCCAGTACCAGGCTAAAGACTACGAAACCGCTGCCAAAGGGTTTGCTGACTGGGACAGTGCCGATGGCTTTTACAACCAGGGTAATGCCCTGGCCCGAGCGGGAAAACTACAGGAATCTCTGGCCGCCTATGAAAAAGCACTGGAACTGTCGCCCGATATGACGGATGCCAAGAGCAATGCTGAACTGGTAAAGAAACTGCTGGAGCAACAGCAACAGCAACAGCAACAGCAACAGCAACAGCAACAGCAACAGCAACAGCAACAGCAACAGCAACAGCAACCAGATCAGGGTGACGATCAGGAAACCTCCAGTAAACAAACCGGAGATCAGGAAGACGATCAAAAACAGAATGAACAGGATCGTTCTGATTCATCGCAGGATCAGTCGGCCAATGACGATAAAGACGCGTCAAATCAGGATAATTCCTCAGACCAGCAGCCAAAAAACAGGCAAGACGAGCAATCCTCTGAGCAGGAGCAACCAGCCCAATCTCCGACTCAGCCTGAACAACAGAATAAGCAGTCCCAAGATGATCAGCAGCCTTATGCGATGGATCAACAACAGGAAAACACCCAGTCACGCCAGGAAGTTGAAAACTGGCTGAGACGCATACCGGATGATCCCGGCGGTCTGCTGCGCCGGAAGTTCGAACAGCAGCAACAGCAACGCCAACCCGCTCCCCGGGGAGAACAAACATGGTAAGGAAGACTTTCATTCCATCACTGTTGTCCGTCCTGATGACAGCACTTTTGATGCTTTCATCTACACCTGCACTGGCTGCGTTTACCGCCAGTGTCGACCGGACCGTCATCACTCAGAACGAAACGCTGGACCTGACCCTGCGGGTGGACAGCCAATCGTTCCGCAGCCAGCCGGACACTGCGCCGCTGAAGAAGGATTTTGATATCCTGGGCAACCGGCGCAGCAGTCAGTTCCAGATGATTAACGGCAAGACCGAATCCTGGACTGACTGGATTATTACCCTTGCCCCCAAACGGACCGGCGCCATCACGATTCCGGCGCTTTCCTATAACGGCGAAACCTCGACAGCGATTCATATTGATGTCCGCCATGGCAATACGGCCACCAGTAGCGCCAATACCGTTTCTCCAGTCTTCATGCAGACGTCATTAAGCCGTCAGGAACTCTATATCCAGCAGCAAACCGTGCTGACCCTGAAAATTTATTACAACACCCAGTTAGTCGGCGACAGTAGCCTGACGCCACTGGAAGTGAATGGCGCCATTGTTCAACAACTGGGCGAAGTCAAAAAATACGAAGAGTTGGTTAACGGCCGTCGCCACGGGGTATTTGAAGTGCAATATGCCATCAACCCTCAAGAAAGCGGTACGCTGACCATCCCGTCGCTCACGTTCACCTCCAGCATTGCGGCCGGCAGTGATCCGTACAATAACTTCTTCTCGATGCAACGGGCGAGACCGGTACGTGCCCAGTCGGCAGACATCTCTCTGGATGTTAAACCGGTCCCTAACGATTACCCTGCCAACGCCCCCTGGCTCCCTGCCAGCAATCTGCAGCTGACCCAGAAATGGAGCAGTAACCCGGATGATCTTAAGGCGGGAGACTCGGTTACCCGAACCATCACTATTGCAGCGGAAGGCCTGACCGCTGCACAGCTGCCACCAGTGACACTGCCCACGGTATCCGGCCTGAAAACCTACCCGGATCAGGCACAGAATGAAGACCTTTCAGGCCCGGATGGAATTACCGGGAAACGCACGGAAGCCATAGCACTGGTCCCCACACACGCGGGCACAATGACACTGCCGGCAGTTCAGTACACCTGGTTCAACACCACGACAGGCAAAGTTGAACAAGCGACTTTGCCGGCAACAACAATTACTGTTGCCCCCGGCAATACACTGGCAACACCGTCCCAGCCAGCACCAGTGGCAACCAGTACCACTCTACCGGACAGCATTTCAACGCAAACAAATGTCCCACTCGATTTAGGGGCTCCCATCACCAAACAGGGATCCTCCTTATCCTGGATTATCGCAACAGCCGTTTTTGCGCTGCTTTGGCTGGTGACACTAGGCTTGTATATCAGAGGTAGGAAGGTATCGATCAATAATGGGGTTGATAACAGTTCCTCACCTATTCCATCGGAGAACCTTAGTGAAAAAGCCGCTTTCCAGCAGCTGCAACAGGCCTGTCAAAACAACGATCTATTGCTGATCAAACAGCGCTTCATTGTTTGGGCTGGCTGCTTTAACAATCTCGATAACCTTTACAGCCTGTCTGCCGCCGCAAATTGCTTTGGTCATCAAGAATTAAATGATTTATTGAACAGCCTTGAGCAGTCGCTCTACTCTGGCAAATCTGAGAACACGTTCGACAGTGCTCGATTACAGGAGATAGTGTCGAATTTGCGTAAAACACACACACGCCAAAAGAATCATCCTGAGGATACTGCGCTCTCACCTATCAATCCCTGACTTGCCTTTGTTATCCGGATTATGAAGTCACACGTCATAATCCGGATCTTTCTCCATCTGATTTATACATACATCCAAACATCCCGAAATCTTACAGGCAGCAACAGAAATAGCACTGCAAAGACCATACGCTTATAGTTAGATGACGCTTGCCACAACACGGCCGCTGTTCCTGATTGATAGCAAAAAGTAAAAGGAGACGCACCATGGCACAGATTGCATTCATCGGACTGGGAAACATGGGAGCCCCCATGGCGATCAACCTGATCAAATCCGGTCATCAACTCACGGTCTTTGATCTGAATCCCGATGCGGTGAAAACCCTGTCTGACCAAGGGGCCACAGCGGCAGAACAGGCGACAGATGCAGTGAAAGACGCGGATGTTGTGATCAGCATGTTACCCGCCGGCCAGCATGTTGAAAGCCTGTATCTCGGCGAAACTGTCCTGCTTGATGCAATCAGTACCGATGCTCTCATTATTGACTCCAGCACGATTGATGCAGAAACCGCACGAAAAGTCGCGGCGGCTGCCGATGCGCAGGGCAAAGCTTTTATTGATGCACCAGTTTCCGGTGGTACAGCCGGTGCTGCACAGGGAACATTGTCCTTTATGATCGGTGGCAAAAAAACTCATTACGAGCAAGCCGTCCCTGTCCTGAAAGCCATGGGCAGCAACCTGTTTCATGCCGGTGACGCGGGCTGCGGTCAGGTCGCCAAAATGTGTAACAACATGCTGTTGGCCATCCATATGACCGGCACGGCTGAAGCCCTGTCACTGGCTATCCGTAACGGGCTTTCCCCAGAAACAGTCTCTGAAATCATGCTAAAAAGTTCCGGAAGAAACTGGTCGCTAGAGGTCTACAATCCGGTTCCCGGCATTATGGAAAATGCACCAGCATCAAGAGAATACGAGGGTGGCTTCATGGTTAACCTGATGCTGAAAGACCTGAAGCTGGCACTGGATGCCGCAGCAGCCTCCGGTGCCTCAGCGCCCATGGGCAGCCTGGCAAGAAGCCTCTATAACCTGCATGCCAACCAGACAGAGAATAATGGACAGCTGGACTTTTCCAGCATTTTCCGCCTTTACGACAACGAACGTTCATAATCACATAACCGGAAACACTGTCGTGCATTGCACCTGAACGCTGCGATCACGACAGCAGCGCAAGACGTGACACAGTTCTGCCACACGCGATAAGAACAAAAACTGAGGTACTGCCATGAACGAAAATCCGTTCAATCTGAACGGCAAAATCGCCCTGATTACCGGCGCCAGCCGCGGTATCGGCGAAGCCATTGCCCGACTGCTGGCCCAATACAATGCCCATGTCATTGTCACCAGCCGAAAAGTGGAAAGCTGTGAGGCTGTCAGCCAGGGCATTATCAATGAAGGTGGCTCTGGCGAATCGATGGCCTGCCATATCGGGGACCCGGATGCCATCCGCCAGACCATCAGCGCCATCGTAGAAAAGCACGGTCGGATCGATATCCTGGTCAACAATGCGGCTGCCAACCCCTATTTCGGCTCCATTCTTGATACACCGGCCGATGCTTTAGAAAAAACCATTGACGTCAATATTCAAGGCTATTTCATGATGTCTGCAGAAGTCGGTAAGGTGATGCGAAATCAAGGCGGTGGCAGCATTGTCAATGTTGCCTCGGTGAATGGCGTGACGCCCGGCCCATTCCAGGGAATCTATTCCATTACCAAAGCAGCCGTCATTGCCATGACCAAAGCCTTTGCCCGTGAATGCGCGCCTATGAACATTCGCGTGAACGCACTCCTTCCCGGGCTGACGGATACCAAATTTGCATCAGCGCTTACCCGAAATGACGCCATGCTCAAACAGATCCTGCCCAAGATTCCCATGAACCGTGCGGCTCAACCGGAGGAAATGGCGGGAACGGTGCTCTACCTGGTGTCCGATGCCGCCAGCTATACGACAGGAACCTGTATTAATGTCGATGGAGGGTATCTGACGACGTGAGCATCCAATAAAAAGGAGTCCTGTAGACTCCTTTTTATTACATGCCATTAAGCGCTTCTTCGATCCATCCATTACTTTTTTGAATCGTGTCTATTCGCTATTTGATTTGACACAATACGTACTGACACGATCTATACACTTAGCGCTTTAATCCTTACACTCTCACTACAACGTTATTCGATCAATGTAAAAAGAAGTCCAGGGATTAATTGAATCTATGAATAAAGTTGTAGCCCTTGCTCTCTGCATGGCATTTCTTTCCGGCTGCGCGACCGGCCTGAACAGTTATCAGGAACATGAAATGCGCTATTACCACGCCAATGGCACTGCTGTTGAAGAAAAAAATCCGACAACTGCTGCGGCTCTGGGTTTCCTGCCTGGCGGCGGATCGTTTTATACCCGCGAACCTGGTCTCGGCGTACTGAACCTTCTGACCTGGCCACTCTCAATCTTCTGGGATCCGGTCAGCGGGTATAATGGTGCATCGGCCATTAACTATTATGCGACCAAAGCAAACATCAAGCGCCTAAAAAACAAAGACCTGCGTCGTCTGGAAGAAAAGCTGCAAACCAAAACCATCAACATGGAACAATATATGCTGGAGAAGCGTCGCATTGATGACAAATATGATTTTGAAGTGTGAGCACATTGCATTAAAACACTGAAATAAACGTGCGACATTCAACTGTCGCACATTTATTAATCATCATGTTGGCTTAGAAGACAGGGGTTAATTGTTACTGTTATAGACTGGAACACCACCGATCCAGGTCTGCTCAACGGCTAATTGATGTAACCGACTCGCATTGACTAACGGGTTATCTGATAACACGACAAAATCCGCATACTTGCCCGCTTCCAGCGATCCCCGGTTCTCATCCTGAAATACCTGCCATGCGGCATCAATCGTGATAGCGCGCAGAGCCTGCATGACACCAACCCGCTCTTCTGGCCCCAGCACCTCACCTCCGCTGGTTTCCCGTTGAACCGCTGACCATGCCAGCAGCAATGGTTGGATAGGCACGACCGGGGTATCCAGATGAATACTGTATCGTACCCCATACTCACCCGCGGACTTTAAGGGGCTGATCCGTGCAGCCCGTTCTGCACCTAAAAACAAAGCGTTATGACGATCCCCCCAATAGTAGACATGAGCAGGAAAAAAACTCGGCGTCACACCCAGTGACTGCATTTTCTCGAGTTGATCATGCCGACTCATCTGGGCATGAACAATCACATGACGGGTATCCGATCGAGGCGATGCTTTCTGCGCCGTTTCCACTGCTGACAACACGTTATCAATCGCAGCATCGCCATTCGCATGCAACGCCAGCTGCCACCCTTTGTCATGCCACTCTGAGACCAGCAGACTCAGCTGATCCGCTTTCATGACAGGATCACCTCGAAAATCTTCAGCGCGCTCAGACGGTGTCTGGTGATAGGGGGCCGAGAGATAGCCCGTATATCCCTGGATTGATCCGTCTGTTGTCAGCTTCAACGCACCTACGGACAACTTATCGGATTGATGACGTGCAATCTTACCGGCATCGATCGCCCTGGCCAGGTCAAGATCCGGCCAGACAACAACACGCTGCGGTATGACGCCCAGGCGTGACAGCAAACTCAAGGGACGATAAAAGGATTCCGTCGCCTTGCCACTCTGTACGGTGGTTACGCCCTGACTCGCATAGTCATCAACAGATGTCTGTACAATTTTGAGATTCTTGAAGGCGGAAAAACCAAAGGCCATATCCCGCACAGGTTCATGGGCTGTTTCGAGTAACAGGCCAGCCAATTCACCCAAGGCATTTCGGACAATTTCACCACCTTCAGGGTCAACCGTGTCCTGGTCGATCCCGGCAAGAGCCTGTGCTCGAGTGTTAATGACGGCCATATGGGCTGAGACATGAAGCACAAAAATGGGGTGTTCCGAGGAAACCGTATCCAACTCTTCTCGCGTCATGAAACGATGTTCGGCCACCAGCGAATCATCAAATCCATAACCTATCACCCATTCACCTGGTGGCGTCTCACTGGCACGCTGTCGGAGTCTTTTCAGCACATCGCTAATGGTCAATATGGTGCCAACAGGAGGGCTGCTGACATCTTCTGCAACAGCTCTCAGGCCACTGCCGGGGAAATGACCATGTGCTTCGATGAAACCCGGCATTACCGTTTGACCCTGTAGATCAATGATATTTGTCTGTTTGTCAGACTGTTGCAATATCGACTGAGTCGTTCCGGTGGCAACGATTCGATCACCTTCCAGGCGCATCGCCTCAACCACGGTATCGTCATCATCCATGGTCAGGATATGACCGTTGATGAATACCTGTTCACCAACAGGCTGCGGGTTGAGATAGAACCAGAGACTGCTTCCCACAACTGCCAGTAATGCAACCAGCCCAGCCAATACGGACAACAATCCCACAATCCAATGACGCCTCTGCATTCCAGGCATAACTCCACCTTTTTATTATTACTTGCAGGAAAACATGCCGTCCGAGTGTAACGATGTGATGCTGCGTCGAGCAAGCAGAGACCGCGCCATCCTTGCGCGCTATTCGCCAGATCAGCCACCCTCCTCATGACACGTCTAATTTTTGATCAGCTATAGAAAATGATCTGATTCAGTAAAAATGGACATCGGCCTAAGCTGCTTTTGCCAACTCGAAATTCATGGGAGTCATATACCCCAATGAACTGTGTCGGCGGGTTCGATTGTAATCGACTTCAATGTATTCAAACACCGCCTGCCGCATCTGCGCCCGATTCATCATTGGCTCATGATGTATAGCCTCAACTTTCAATGAGTGGAAAAAACTCTCTACGCAAGCGTTATCCCAACAGTCGCCTTTACGGCTCATACTCTGATGGCAGCCGTTTTTCTCGATCATGTCTCTGAATACTTGAGAGCAGTACTGACTGCCTCTATCGCTATGAAATAGCACACCAGCAGGAAACCGTCGGCGCCAGAGCGCCATGTTCAATGCATCACACACCAGGTCAGCTTTCATTGTGGTTCCCATGGACCAGCCTATGACTCGACGTGAGAACAGATCAATGACAACGGCCAGATACAGCCAACCTTCGCTGGTTTGCAGATAGGTGATATCACCGGCCCATTTCTGGTTAGGCGCTGTGGCTACAAAGTCACGCTTGAGCAGGTTAGGCGCAACAGGCAACGTGTGCTTGCTGTCAGTCGTGACCCTGAATCTACGAGCGGCCCTGGGAACAAGACTCTGTCGTTTCATGCTGTCCTGAACGGTTTTGATACAGCAAGGCTGACCAGCATCCTCCAGGTCTTTCTGGATACGACGAGAACCTGAACGAGACTTACTCCTCCGAAATGCCTCCAGAATCAACCCGTCACGAAGCTGCTGTTTGACAGCGCGATGACTGGATTTATGGCGGGTTCTTTCCCAGCGGTTGTACCCACTTCGCGAGACTCGTAGAACAGAAGCCATCCTGACCAGAGAAAACCGGCTCCTGTTCCTGAGCATAAAGCGGAAGCGCTCTATTTTTGGTTTTTTGCGAAGTAGGTGGCCGCCTTTTTTAGAATTTCAAGCTCCTCAGCCTGCACCGCCAGTTGGCGCTTGAGTCTGGCAACCTCAGTCGCTAACGCAGACTCTCGCTCACTGACCGTCTTTTTTCTGAGCGCTGCGGATCGCCATGCGTAGAGCTGGGACTCTTGCAATCCCAACTCCCTGGCTGCTGACGGGATACTGGTTTTCTCGGCCAACCTCAGGGCTTCGGCTTTGAATTCCGGTGAATGATATTTACGTTTTTTCTTGGTAGTCATTGGTCACCTCAGAGAGTGATTTTACTCCCTTAAGAAGGTGTCCATAATTACTTCCTCAGATCAATACTATAGAAGGATGTTTACGTTGACTTACAGATTCCTTCCTTACAAGGTGTTGATTCTGTTGGCAGCACTTCTCACAACACCAGTCTCTGCCGCCCAATATCCTGTTTGGATGGAAACAGACTATGTCCGTGACGCTTTTTACAGGGTCGCTTTCTTTAATGAGTTCAGCGATGGCAAAGAGCGTCGCTTGCTGAAATGGACATCTCCCTTACGCATTCATATTTTTAACGCACTAGGCGATCCTCACCTCCATGAGAGGCTGGTGAAAGAACAGATGGATATTCTGTCAGAGCATACACAGATACCCATGAATATTGAACCAGAACGTGAATATGCCAATGTATTGATTTACTTCATGAACCAGACAGAGTTCTATCGAGCCATAAATACCGACAAGAATCCTCATTTAAGGAATAGCCTGTGCACTTTCAATATTCTCGCTGACCGGAATGGCCACATTGTGAAGGCATGGATTCTCATTCCTGAGGATCTCGCCCGATCTTATGGAAAGCTGCAGTCCTGTGTCATCGAAGAAATGACACAAATCATGGGTCTGACCAATGATGTTGATGACCTATATCCCAGCATTTTTAATGACAGCAGTATCTTTCAACAACTCACTCCACTCGACAAATATCTCCTGCACATTCTTTATGACAAGCGCCTCAAGCCTGGTGTTAGCTGGAATGAAATTTTAGATCTCATTTACCATGTCATACACAGTCAGGTTGATGATCCACATGACCATACAGAGAAAACACCATATCTGCATATCCAACAATAATAAGTAGTGTCCCCTGCGTCACCTTGTTTACTTCGTCAAAGTATTACTGCTCAACTCTTACCTTTAGATGAATATCAGACAAAGTATTGCCCCATGAGAGAAGTAGCGTTATTGTGTTACTAGGAAGCAATAATAATGAGACAGGGATATGGAATACTTAACCGGAACGATCAAGTGGTTTAACAACGCTAAAGGCATTGGTTTTATTGAACCTGTTGCAGCCTCCGAGAACGAAGATATATTCGTTCACTACAGCGTCATCATTATGGATGGCTTTAAATCCCTCAAAGCGGGCGAATCAGTTCGTTTCCTTATGGGTAAAGGAGGAAAGGGTTACATGGCAACAGAAGTCATTCCAGAAAGCGTATGGCCTAACCGAAACAAGCCCGAAGCGGTTATTGTTCGTGAAACAAGGACTGAAACCTCTGACACCGAGGCTGGCTAAGGCCAGCCTCGCCCAATAGTTACTATTCAATGACAGAATCAGGCTGACTTATGGAAACCCATAGAGTTACTGAAAAACCTAAAATACCTCCATAACCATCAACCAAGAGAAATTATACCCTCAATAAAGCCTTACTCAACTCTGCCAGATTTTAGAACGCCTGCTATTTCTAGATTTAAACATTAGCCCCCTCATAAGAACTTTCCTGACCGGAACCGACTTCACATTGTTACAACTCTAACCCTGTTACCGTACTAACAGGCATACATGATACGACCTGTAAATTCTTACAAAATGATCCATCTAGAAAGCATTATACTGTAGCAAAAAAGCACTCTCACAAAATAATAGTCCTCTAGCTATCACCTCCTCCAAACAGCATTCTTATTTAAAGAAATAAAAAATCACGCAAACTAGCATTAGAAAAACTATTTCCACATCAAAAAACTCAACCAGTACTGTAATACGAACACCCCAACACCCACTACACAGAAAATTTCTCATTTGTCATTAACGAAAGATATACATTTCAACCAATAGAAATACAAACCGTAACATTTGCAAAATATAGTTGAACGTCCTATTTTTTTACTCTCACTTATCCCCTATTCGCTGGAGGAAAAAGTAGATAGCGTAAAAATTAGAAGTCATAGAGCGAGGCTATTGTCGAGTACTAATGTTTCACTTTTTGAAAGGTGAGGTAAGGTATTTGTTTTGACTTTTAGCGAACTGGTACTATGTTATCAGAGGCTCTGTGAACGACGGCTTCACATGGGCTACATGCGCATGTTAACTCTAGCGACTTTAGCCGGGACATATGTCCCGGCTTTTTTACGCTTTACCTGAAAGGCTCAGTAATTACCACCACTACTTCTTGTTAGTCTTACGGGCTTGGCACCACCATTCTCTTCAAGTCGGTTGGGAATACACTGAACTCGTCCTCCCTGTGCCAGAAAATGCGCAACCTGCTGCTCAAGCATACGACGCAAGTTAGCTTTCTCAACATCCATTCCGAAAAATTCTGTGACAAAACCTTCTGAAACATTCATGGTAACACTCCCTAATCACAGCCTGCCGCAAGACCTCCACTGAGCGTCCACCTCAGTTGCTCACAGCATGGTGGTAAATGAAAGCATGGTTCGGTACGTCAATGCCTGACAGCCACGCTTCGTCCTTTTGCACTTACTCATAATTCATTGTTCATGCCAAAAACGTTTCACTTCAAAAATAAGCAGTAAACACCGTAAAATAGCGGACTGCAGACGATTCAAACAAACGTTTAATTTGTTTTTCTTTATGCGAGACTCAAACCAATTTGTTTCCTGATAACACGGAGCGTTACTGTACAGAATGGCTAAGTAACAGAAATATCTCCTCCTCAAACAAAGACCGAACTAAAGTACCAAGAGATCAGCCTATCTTTTTCTATAGCGCGGCACCTTTTTAAAAAGCATGCTCCAACATAAGAAAAAATAAGGTTATATGCGTGTAGCATTCTACTTCCATAAAAGACGTCAGCCTTTTTACATGTTAAAACCATTTATTGAACACATAGTCAAAAGTTATAGACAGCACAATATCGTTAAACGTACGTAGCAAATAATTTTTTCAAGCCTCCATTTGATTAAATAGAGAAAATCTAAAGTTCAATATGGATTCTGGATGTCACTATTTTCGCTTTATCAATTGCCTCTTGGCAGTTATTCCCTAAAGCCAGCCCAACCCCCATGCGTCTTAGTCCTGTCACTTCCGGTTTTCCAAATAATCGTAGATCAGTATCTACCTGACTTAATGCATCCGTGAGATTGCCAAATCGAATATCTGCTGAACTCCCCTCAACCAACAAAGCAGAAGAAGCCGCAGACCCAAACTGCCGAATATTCGGAATAGGTAACCCAAGAAAAGCACGTACATGCAGGTCAAACTCTGAAAAATTCTGTGAAATCAAGGTCACCAGCCCGGTATCATGAGGACGGGGAGACACTTCACTGAAAATGACATCATCCCCACATATAAACAATTCAACACCAAACAGTCCCCACCCTCCCAAAGCGTCGGTAATGCTGTGCGCAACGGCTTGCGCCTTTTCTAATGCGGTGTCCGACATTGCCTGTGGCTGCCATGATTCCCGGTAGTCTCCTCCTTCCTGCCGATGCCCTATGGGTTGGCAAAAACTGGTCCCATCACGATGCCTGACGGTCAGCAGCGTAATCTCAAAATCAAAGTCCACAAACCCTTCAACAATGACCCGCCCTTTTCCGGCTCGGCCTCCTTCCTGCGCATACTCCCAAGCTTGCTTACAATCATCAGTGTGTCTGACAAGGCTTTGCCCTTTACCCGATGAACTCATAATAGGCTTAACTACACACGGCATACCGATAGTTTCAACCGCCGCCAGGAAATCATCCCAATGATCAGCAAAATGATACGGGGATGTTTTAAGGCTGAGGGTTTCTGCAGCCAGGCGACGTATTCCTTCACGGTTCATGGTTAACTGAGCAGCTCGTGCTGTCGGTACAACGGTATACCCATCTTGCTCTAGTGCTAACAGTGTATCGGTGGCAATCGCTTCAATCTCCGGCACGATAAAATCCGGTTTTTCAGCCTCAATCACTGACCGTAATTTCCCACCATCCAGCATGGACAACACATGACTGCGATCTGCTATCTGCATGGCGGGCGCATTAGCGTAACGATCCAACGCGACAACCTCCACACCCAGTCGCTGCAGTGCAATAGCAACCTCCTTTCCGAGCTCCCCCGAACCACAAAGCAACACTTTAGTTGCAGAAGGACTGAAAGGAGTTCCCAAAGTCGCCATGGTTGCATCCGAGTGGCTATCAAATAGCCAATCAGTGTAACGCAATTCCGCAGAGAGTATAAAAATTCACCTTTATACTGCGGCTCATGGCACTTAATACTTATCTAAGACATCACATGCGATCTGTCGTTATTTAACACTGGTTAGGTATACCATTGTCACCAATTACATTTATCAGGCTTGTATTAATGAAAAATCTGGATCAGTTAAGGCATGAGTTGCGCAAATTTGCTGCGGACAGGGATTGGGATCAATTTCATTCGCCCAAAAACCTAGCAATGGCCCTGAGCGTGGAATCAGCGGAATTGCTGGAGCACTTTCAATGGCTGACGGAAAAACAGTCCAGTAAATTAACAGGAACCAAACTAGCAGAAGTCGCAAAAGAACTGGCAGATATCCAGATCTATCTCGTTCGTCTGGCAGATAAACTGAATATCGACCTGATGCAGTCGGTGACTGAAAAATTTGCAGAGAACTGCAAAAAATATCCTGCAGACCTTGTTCGCGGACAAAGTAAAAAATACAACGAGTATGATTAAGTAACTTGCTGTTATGTTAAAACAGTTGTAATTGTTCATCCCACAGCTGAGTAAAGTTTTCTCCCACAAAGGGTAAAACCGCCTCAGCAACTGGTTTGAGCTGCTTGTCGATGTAGTGCTGGTAATCAATGGGACTGACGCGATGTTCTACAGCCTCAGGTCCATTCACAGTCATGATATAACTGATCCATCCTTTGTTCTGATAGCGCAGAGTCCTACCAGCTGCACGATTGCATTCATCTGCCTGCCGCGCTGCCCTGACATGAGGAGGGCTGGCTCTAACATACTGACGTAGGGGGCGGCGAAGGCGCTTTCTGTAGACCAACTCGCTGTCCCGTTCACCAGCCAATGTCTGCATGACCGTTTCCCTGACCAGATCAGCAGGCGACTGATATCCAAACACCTGTTCAAACAGCTGACCCTGAAACTTTCGGGCCAGCAGCGTCCAGTCCGAACGGACGGACTCCAACCCCTTAAATACCAGTTGCTCTCCATCAGGCGTCCATTTCAATCCCGCATAACGCTTCTTGCTGCCCGTCTCCGCACCACGAATGGTCGGCATCAGAAAACGTAGATAATGGGTTTCAAATTCCAGCTCAAGATAACTATCCAGCTGATAGTCTTCCTGCAAGACCGCCTGCCAGCGTTGATTCATGTCCATCACTAACGCTTTGCCGATACGACCGGCCTCTTCCGGACTGAAATTGTCACCCAAACGGACAAACAGAGAGTCCGTATCACCATAAATGATTTGGTATCCCCCCGCTTCAATCCAGCGGGCGGTTTGTTGCATGATGGCATGCCCACGAAGCGTAATAGAACTCGCCAGGCGGGTATCGTAAAACCGGCACCCACCGGAGCCGAGCACCCCGTAAAATGAATTCATCAAAATCTTGATGGCCTGTGATCGAGCACTGTCCTGTTGCTGCTTCGCCTCATCCCGCTGCTGCCAGAGGGAGGTGATAATCGCCGGCAGAAAGTGGTGTTCACGGGAAAATACTGCGCCACGATAGCCAGGAATCGCCTGTTCAGGCTGCTTAAGACCTTCAACTAAACCCAGCGGATCAATTTTGAATGTGCGAATAATCGAGGGATAAAGGCTTTTGAAATCCAGTACTAAAACGTTGTTGTACAAACCAGGCTTGGAATCCATCACATAGCCACCCGGACTGGCCAGTCCACCGCCTTCGGGCAGGTTAGGCGCCACATAACCGGCACGGTGTAATCTTGGCAGGTACAAGTGCGTAAAAGCTGCGACAGAACCGCCCTGGCGATCCAGCTCCAACCCCGTCAGCTGGCTACGCAACCTCAGGAAATCCAGCAACCGGGTCTGACGAAAAATGTCCAGAACAAGCCTGCAATCCTCCAGGTTATACTTAGCCAGTTTGTGTTTATCATGGTGGAAGTCATGGGTAATTGCTGCCATCCGGTTATCGACATCCTCTGCCGCCTTACCCCGCCCCAGAAGGCTTTGTGACACAGTCTCCAGCGTAAAATCGGCAAACTGGTAAGTCGCCGATTTCAACGCATCAATACCGTCGATGACCACGCGTCCGGGCACTGTAACAAAACCTGCACCGGACTCACCCCGGCGTTCACGCCAGCTGGCAGCTTGCCCCCCTCTCCCCAGGCACAGCCGGAAACCATGGAAACGTGCCCGTTCAAGCAGGAGTCGGCAGTCAAAATTGACCACATTCCAGCCAATCAGAATATCCGGATCCAGCCGTTCAACTTCCTCTTCAAGCACTTTCAACAAAGAGCACTCATTTTCAACCCAGCGAATGATATCGCTATGGTGATCAGGACTGATAGATGGCATCTCAGGTCCGATCATCAGAACTCGCTCGACAGCGTCACCGGCAAGACCGATAGAATAAAGCTCCCCATTCGCAGAACACTCAATATCCAGGGAAAGCACAGAAAAAGAAGGATTGACATCCGCTGGGCGCACTTTGGCATCATGGAATTCGGTATAACCCCGCTGCCTGACCGCCCGTCCTGTAAACGCGATACCTCCGGTAATAAAACGCTCCATCAGGTAACGTTCATGCAGCCGGATATCCGCCTCAAGCAGTGTCACACCAAGTTTTCGGAGACTGTCTTGTGCCTTGAATCCAGCATCAAGCGTCGGAGTATAAACCGCTTGTACAGAATCATGATTAAAGGTTTCTAACGCTACTGACCGGCATTCATGGTTGATACCGGCCTTCGAAAGGCACTCCGACAGTCTGGAACAATCCTCATCCCTGACAAAAAACACGGGGCGTTCTCCCGTGATAATGAGCTTCGCCACCCCTGCATCCACCATATCCACCCAGAGATGAATCTCTGTCGTGCCGGCAAGATCAAGGCTATGACGCCCAATGAGAAACCCTTCATAAATCGGGGATTGAGTCTTGCGATTCAAGGGAGCGGTTCCCTGCTATCCAAAGCCCCATGATACCGTGCGAATATCAGGAAGGTCACACCCATCAGCCCGCTCTCTAGAGGTTTTTTTAAACTAAAATCGTCTGCAGAAGTCAGAATTGGAATTCAGACCATCGCTGCATGCCAAACGGACTTAATTCCAAAACATATACTCTAAACTTCAGGCTTTATCTATGAAATACAGACATCTGGCAATCAAACTCATTCATTTCGGCAGTTTACTGTTTATCACAACGCTATCCGTTGCCCATGCATCTGACTACGAGACTAATGCCTGTAACACCAGAGAGATTCCGATCAGCATCATCAATACCTATGACTTCTTTCATCAAAACCCGAATAAGGCGCTGCTGGTCATCCGTCACGCTGAAACTCTTAATGCACTGTCTAGTAGCTCCCAATTGGCTGAAAACATTGATTTCAATACCCAGGTGGCACTCTATGCTCAGATGGGAACACAACCTTCAGGCGGGTACCACATTCATATCATAGCTGTTGAGGATAAATGTCATTATCTGGAAGTCAGGATTGAGAATCGACAACCTGGAAATGGTTGCTTAACCACACAGGCTCTTACCTTCCCACATCAGCTGGTCACTATACCTAAGTCGCATGACTCAAAACCCATACTATTTAAGGAAGTTTTCAGTAAAGAAAGTTGCTTATAACCATCTGTTTTAAAGATGTCGAACAATAGGATTAACTGCCAACCGAAATCGATCTTGACCCAAAACGTTACGACTATTGTCTAATGGATAAAGTACCCGTTTTTTTGCCCACCATCACCCCGGATAAAGCGTGGGCTAACAAGGCTAAAAAACAGAATTATTTCAGGAACTTTTACCCCAAATACCTTTCTTACGTAATAGACACCCGATTCAAATAACGTCGTATTTATTATGTAAGGAGTAGATTGGTTATGGATAAAGGTAACAGCAGTGATTTCGACATGAAGGATTTCTTTGAGAAACAGAAAGCCGCTGCCGCAAATAATCAGTTCAACCGTCCTGGCGATATGGGCGCCAAAAAAGAATTTACACCGCCCAGCAGCACACCAGCGAAGGATCCTGTATCCCCGGATAACAAGGATCCCAATGGCACCGATATGCCTTTCGAAATCGACGAAGAAACGGAAGCACAGATTCTGGAAGTCGTTAATTCCTTTATCAGCCTTGCGAACAAACATGCCGAAGGTCGCAAGCTGCCGATCAACATTATCAGCGACGCCTTCCTTTATGCAGCGGCTCGTTACAATGCCTTTCTGGTTGCCTCAGCTGACCAGAAGAGCATCGCAACCAATCAGAAGGAGTATGTGGAAGCATTCATGGAACAATACAAAGCTATGCTTAAAGACCACTTCGAATTCTACAAGAAGAACCCGGTCTGATCGGATCAGGGGTCCGGCAAACCGCTGGAACCCCACCCCCATCATTACTAACGTTCCTAAGCTTAAACCGCCAACAGTGAACAGTGCACACTCACTCGCATGGCGGTTGTTATCAGCCTATCAGGCTTTAAGAACAAACGCTCCCAATACAATCGCTAATCCGACTAACCAATAGACAGGCCAGCGTCTGACCCTCAGCAAGTAAAAACCAACCAGTGCAAGGGCAAATTCCAGCGACGTATGTACCGCCGAGACAAAGACAGGGGAATACATCGCAGCCACCAGCAGCCCCACCACCGAGGCGTTAATACCACTGATGGCACCTGCCACTCTGGCCCTGCCAGCAACAGCCTGCCACGCATGCAGCATGCCGATCACCAAGAGAAAGCCCGGTAGAAAGATGGCGATGGTAGCAATCACGGCCCCCAGAACCGGCATGGTATCGGATGCGAAATACCCCAGGTAGGCGGATAAGGTGAACATTGGGCCGGGGATCGCCTGTGCGGCGGCATAACCCGTCAGAAAAGTATCCGTATTGATCAGATCTTTTGTGGTGTTCTGCAGGAGAGGCAGAACCACATGACCACCACCGAATACCATACTACCCGCCTGATAGAAGTCACTGAACAATGTCTGTAACGGACGCTGTCCCGCCACCAACGGCAGCATAAGCAGCAGACCGCCAAACAGTATCAGTGGCCAGACTTTTATCCGGTAATCTTCATGTTTGTCAGTTGACGCAGGCAACCACCGCCAGCCAATCCCGGCGGCCAGTACCAATACCGCCATCTGAGCCAATACGCCGGGAACAATCAGGAGAATAGCGGCACTGAATACGCAGAGTGCCACTGTCAGGGAACGCTGACAGAAACTCCGATACATCTGGATGATGGCATCCGCCACTACGACCACAGCCAGCAGTTTCAGCCCCGCAATCATCCCCTGGTACCAGCTTGCATCAAAAAATGCATGACTACTCATAGCGACTGCCAGCAGGATAACGAAAGACGGAAGGGTGAAGCCGACAAATGCTGCACACCCGCCAAGCAGGCCGGCTCGTCGATAGCCAATGGCGAAACCGACCTGACTGGATCCCGGCCCCGGCAGAAACTGGCTTAAGGCCACCAATTGAGAATACTGCTCATCACTCAGCCATTGCAGTTTCTCCACAAAGGCATGACGAAAGTAACCGATATGCGCCGCCGGACCACCAAAGCTGGTCCACCCCAGCAGAAAAAACTGCCAGAAAATTTCCAGTGTTTTGATCACAGATTGATTTACCACTAAAGGAGAAGAACCTGGAACCTGGTCTCTGCACAAACGGTGCAGGCAGGTGCGTTATATGTGTTGCTGGAGCCTATTATTATTAGCCATTTATTTCAATTTCATGACAAATAAGTACCCTTACGTACTGGCAACAAAACCGCCGAAAGCGTCAATAAAATGTCAGCTGCCTGAGACAAACAAAGCCGCCCCAAACACTATTCTTTACAAGAGAAGGCGCTGTTCAGATCAGCCCAAACCGAACCAATCGTTATATGCTCAAGGGATATTGATTGCCGATAGTCATCAGGCAATCGCCGTATGCTGTTCGAAGGAATTTGGCATGAATAAGTATGGAATGCTTGCCGCACTCATCAGTATTGTTGTTTTCTTGCAATTACTGCCATCCGTCAGAAACAAGCAACACTGCGACCCCGGCTACCAGGCTGACACCACGGCATACCATTTTAATGCTGACGGCACCGTTCGCCATCGAACCACAGGGCTGATTTGGGAACGCTGCCTTGCCGGGCAAACGCTGAATAATGCGGGTACACCCACCAAGTTCACTGACGATTACTGCGAAGGCAAACCCAGCAAACTCAGCTGGTTTGATATGCAGGAACTCACAAAGCGGAATCCTGGCGCTCGACTCCCCAGCATCACGGATCTGAAAACCACAATGATTTCCGAGTGCAAAACGCCCGCAGTCAACCTGACCATTTTCCCTGGAACACCACATAAGGGATTACTGATGTCTGCAGACGAGAAAATTCAAAACAATGACAAAACAGCCCGATATTTTTATGCCATCTCCCTCTATTCTTCATCCATGCAACTTTTCCAGAAGAACAGTCGCGCTTATGCGCGATTCATCAGGGAACAGGTCGTTGTGAAGAATGATAAGAAAAAGCTGATCAAAAAATCACACCCGAAAGAAAAATCTGAGGCTATCCCTGCCAACACTAAACAACAGGACGCAGATCAGTGATCAAAAATATAAGCTTTTGTGCTGTCGCTAGCATGATAACACTTTCCAGTTCACTGGCTGCCAAAGAACAAGCCTGTGAAGACAGTTACACGCCAGAGCACGAATACTACCGGTTTTCTACAGACGGCACGGTGACCGATACACGAACCGGTTTAACCTGGCAACGCTGCCTTGTCGGTCAAACCTATAACGATACGGGAACACCTGACAACTTTACTGATGATCACTGCGACGGAATACCCGCTGAGTTCGACTGGTATAAAGGCGTCAAACACACCCGTTCCCTCCAGGGTTACAGACTGCCAACCTATCAGGAACTTGAAACTCTGGTCGTTACAGCCTGTAAGACACCTGCCATTGATTTAGCGGTATTCCCAGATTCGCCTTATAAAGGGTTACAGATGACATCTGAAGATTATCGTTACCAAAAACACGACAGTGCACTTTATTACATCAGTTCGTCACTCTACTCCGGAACCAAGCAATACATGCACAAGAACATCCGGGGTTACCTTCGACTGATCAAAGAGTAATTCAGGATATTCTGTTACTGCAGGGACAGCATGATGGCCGCTTATCTTATTCGCATTATTAATCCGCAACATCCTGTCTGGCACCAATGGGGATTTGATCCTGCAACCCTGCCAGAATCACCTGTCGTGATGGCTGAAGACGAGTTCAGTGCACGCTGTGAGGCACTCAATCTCTTTGACCCGAATGATTATCCCGTCACATTTTCGGAATTACCGGAAGATCACCCCTTACTGATTCCGACACATACCGAGTGTGTCGATATTTCCCAGCCACCACAATAAAAAAACAGGTAGCAGTTGCCTGCCACCTGTCTGAAAATATCAAATAACTGTTTGATCAGCTACGCAGACCATAGACCTTTACTTCTGCGGTCTTGTAGCCACCCATGGCGGTCCGGTAATCCAGCTCAATCTTGTTAATGATCCGGTCACCATCAATCAGTCTCAGCGGGACGGTTTGACGCCCTTTCTCCAGACGTTTTTTGATATAGAAATTCTGGTGACCGCCATTACCAAAAACGACCTTGATCTTTTCCAGACGGATAGGTGCATCTTCAACACGGAGGAAAATCTTGTCAAACTTCCCCTTAAAGCCACTGACATGAATCGTATCGGTTTCGCGATTGAAGGAAACACGGCGCTCGCCGAGTTTTTTCCAGTCATCTGCAACCGCTCCGACACTGATAACACTCATAAGAGCAAGCGCCAAAAGCTTTTTCATGGTGATCCTTATCTGTATAAATAAACAGGTATGCTTTTGACTGAATCATAATCAAATACCGAGCGCCTGAATAATCAGTATGCGCCGATGACTCTCCGTGGAATACAGCTATACGAACGTCCAAATATACGGAGGCAGCCTGTTCAACAGGTTGCTGCTTTTCACACGGACAACGGTACCAGTGCATATCTCTGGCCATGTTTACATTGTACTGACGTCCGTTACCAAGAGTTTCCTTCCGTGACAGCCTTATTCTCCAAAGTGTCACAAAAGCCACTTACGATAGCATCATCATCGGTAAGGCAGTGGCGCAAGGGCTGGGCCAGATGGGGTCATGGCAAACTTGGCATATCCCCTGCTAATTTTTTGCGGATGATAACCACATGCTGCCTGTCAATAACTTCCTCTCAGGGAGAACGGATAATTGGCAGGCAAGGACGGCCAACCGTAAGGACGGGTGAAAGCGCAACAGGTTCCTTAGCAGGCCAGATACCCTGTGGAAACAGGGTTTTGTTTTCCCGGAGGAAGTGAAGCCATGGGTAAACCGACACTGAGCCATATGTTCGCCTATCTCAAGCGAATCGGTGTCAAACTGAAACCGCTCACCAAAGAAGGCATTGAGTCGGAATATTTTCGACGTATCTACCAGGTGCATGCCAGGGACGAAGTACTGCAAGCTATTCCCGTTGAGTCCGGTAACGGGACACGCCGTTCACGCTAAGCGTATCAATAAGCCACGCTGGCGTGGCTTACATATCTCATACATACGGCCAACACTTAATAGCCCCGTATTTACTGACCATGTGCAATGTTCTCATGGCTCAACGTGCTTGAAACAACGGCTGCTCCACCTGCTTTTCTGACCAGAAATTGATGTTGAACTGTGCATCATCACTTAACTCAACACGATGCCAATACTGGGGCGGGCTGGTTGCAAACTCTCCGGCCCTGATGACCACCATTAACTCCGGCTCAGTTGCCGCTTCATTCACAAAACCATAGTAGATCACTGTACCTTCCATGACACAGATCTGACCAAACACGCCTGCAGCCGTATTGTGATGGGACAACAATGCTGCGGGCACATTCGCCTTGGTAAAGAAAGGCGTGGATCGTTGAATCGTCCAGTTCACGGGAATGCGTAAATGACTCATAACAGTTTCTCCTGCTAATTGAGATCTCCCTGATCAGAGGTGATGAATAAAAAATGGCATTGGATAGCAGGTGTAGCGTTTACCGCCAAAGACGGTAACTACAGGAATGGTAGAGTACACACTAATGGGATCAAAGATGGCTGCAATTTTTCCAGCAAATTAATGGTCTGGATGAAAGGCTTCCCGACAGAAAGACTACAATCAGGAAGCTCAGAAGGGTCTGACAACGTTAACTCAGCTTATCCTGACCAGCTTTGTGCATCTTGAATTCTACTTCCGACACCAGCTTTTCTGCATCAACCTCGGAAATGACACCTTCATGCGACAAAGCAGTCAGGCTGTTGCGCTGTTTGTTCAGCAGGATACGCAGTGCCGTATGCGTTTCAATTTTCGCAACAATTTCAGGAGAAAGAGACTTGGTATTATCAAGCGCTGCTTCCCCCAATTGAATATTACGTTCCATATCCCTCAGAGCGGCATCCCTGTCCTTTTCTGACATGGATAAGCTTTTCGCCAGTGCAATCGTCTGCTGGTTCGCTGCCAGAAGACCACGTGCGCTCTCGTAAATCAGAACCTGTTGCATGTAACGGTATTGTGTTGCGTAGCGTCTAATCAAAGGAATAGACGCCATATGCTCAATCCATTTCGGTACAAGCCAGCTTTTTTCCAGATGCGGGCGAGGCGCTATTTTCGGTTCCCCGTCCAAGGCCTGCTCAATAGCTGTCACCAGCAACGTAGTCGCCTTCTTGCTGAGCAATCCCTGGGAGAACTGATTCCAGTAATACTGACGCTCAGTTTCCAGCAGTTTTCTCAGATATTCCGTACCGGTTTCCTCTTCCTTACCCTGCTGAGCCAATGTTTCATCACTGGGCTTCAAGTCAGACAGTTTGGATTCCACTTTTTCCCAATTCACCATTTGCATCGACGGATCCGACTTCAATGTTCCCTTAAGGGACTCCACATCCTGATGAATAGCGGATTTTACTTTTTCCAGCGTCTTCTGCTTGGCTTTAGGTAGCTTGTCCAACCCAAGCTTGGCCATAACTAACCGCATCGTGCCACCGTTAATCACGATAGTCAGGACCACAACACCCGCCGTTAAAAACAGTATTTGATTTCGGATGTCCAAGGGCAGGGAGTCGTTAGCGGCCACCATGAGCGCCAGCGCCATGGATACGGCACCTCTCAACCCTCCCCACGTTAAAACAATGGCCTTTTCCTTGTTGATGCCAACCCCCAGACGAGAGAGAAACGGCATCAAACCCAACACCGCCAATGATCGGATAATCAGCACACCAAGGAATATCACGAAGAGGTAGCCCCAGGAGTCCAGAGAGGCATCTGTTACCCGTGTCGCGACCACCAGTCCAACAAGGATGAATATCAAGGTATTGAAAAGATACGCCAGTGTCTGCCAGAAATGATGCAGGTGATGGATCACTTCCGGAGAAAAACAGGTTCTGCCAGGACCTGCATATATCAACGCCAGCGTCACAACGGCCACGATACCTGAGGCATGGAATACATGCTCAGCGACATAGAACACCAGGTAAGGCGTCACCAGGGTCAAGGTGATCTCTATCAAACTGTCATTAAACACCCGGTTAATAAATATCAAGCTGACGGCACCGACCAGGCATCCCAGAATGATGCCAAGGAAGACAACCCTGAAAAATTCAAAAACAACCGTAGGGATGTGCATTTCCGCATTCAACTGTGTCGCCAGGGTCAAAAAGAGGGAGAAAAGAACAATGGCGGTACCATCATTGATCAGCGACTCGCCTTCAATCAGCGTCTGCAACCGGGCACGGGAACACATCTCTTTGAGCAGCGCCACCACTGCCACAGGGTCTGTCGCACTGACAATCGCCCCGAACATCAAGGCCACCGGAAAACTCCACTCCCAGGGGAGTAGCCACAGCACCATAAAGGCCGTCATACAGGTACAGATGACCAGCCCTGGCACAGCTAACAGTGCTATCTGGGAAAACATCCGTTTGAACAGATGCACTTCAAGCTCAAAGGCCGACTCAAACACCAGCGCAGGGAGAAAGATAAACAGTATGAGATTAGGGTCCAGCGCCGCACCAAGGCGAATCGATAAATTGATTTCTTCGATTGGCTCCCTGATATAGCCCGCCTGCGACATCAACCCAAGCAGTAAGCCAAACACCAGCAGAGCTACAGAATAAGGAATAGCGGTATTCTTCAACAGAGCCCGGACTGTGACTCCGACGAGAATAGACAGCACCACGAAGACCAGGATAAGAAGCGTCGTTTCCATGACATTTATCTATATACTGTTTTACTTCACATTAGGTCACCGCTCTGTATTTGCAAACTTTCGAAGGTTGATTCAACACAGCGCGAAGGCTCGGCCATCACTGCCCACTAATGACAAATGATTTAGCGTAGCCTTACTGCACGCGGCTTAGCCAGATATTGATATACAGGGTCCATTTTGAGTATTGCGAGAGTAGTCACATCAGTCATAGCGCTACCAGCTACCAACATACACACAGTAACCACAGGGATATTACGATCTTATCGCGTCAGGGCTCGACAAGAGACGACTAAACACACCCTTCCAGTCAAAATCAGCGGATAAAAAAAAGGGCAACACCCTAAGGTATTGCCCTTCTCTTTTCACTTATACCCTACAGAGTAAGGAACAAGCTGCTGTTTAGATAACTTCGATCTCTTCAGCCTGAGGACCTTTCTGGCCCTGAGTCACTTTGAAGCGTACCTGCTGGCCTTCAGCCAGTGAACGGAAGCCATCACCCTTGATCTGACGGAAATGGGCAAACACGTCAGGACCGTTTTCCTGAGCGATGAAACCAAAACCTTTCTCGTCGTTGAACCACTTAACAGTACCGGTAGTAGTAGACATTAATGTCATCCTTTCTCGTTCAAAATAATAGTGCCTTGCAGCAAGGCGGTTGAGCTAAGAGTAACGCTATTATTTATGAAGAACCGGACGAGCTATACCACCCGTAACACACAATCTTGGCATAAAAAATAAAACTCACTTTTAACACTCACCATGTTACAGCAACAATCTGCTACAAGTCATAGGTACTATAACCCAGAAAACACCGGACATCGTTACTCGGTTGACCGTTTACCCGTAAAAATTCTCACATTAATCCAAACCGGCTATTTTTTGTACACTTTATATGGTCTAAAACGACAAAATCAGCCACTTCAGGCACGCCATCTTCGGAAACTACATAACCATTGGATATATGTACAGAAACTAAAATCCTGACCCCCATATCCAATACTAAATATAGGGTTATTGTAGGGCGCGGAAAAGCTTAAATGTCAGCTATTCTGTAAGAGAAAACAGTGAACTCGGCGGGATGAGAGGCTGTCATAACGTATTGAAAGCAAAGCCAAAACGAAAAAAGGCCCGAAACCGTTAAGTTTCGAGCCTTGTTTTATTTGGCGGAGGGACAGGGATTCGAACCCTGGGAGGGCTATTAACCCTCGCCGGTTTTCAAGACCGGTGCTTTCAACCGCTCAGCCATCCCTCCGGCAGAGCCCTGTGTGCTCAGGACGACGGCAATAATACTGAAAAATTCTTTAGAGTCAACGGCCTGTCTCTTGAATTCGTCCTGTTCGACGGTATCCTTATCAATAGAACATAAGCAATAGTGATAACTCAGGGAGTTTTATCATGAACGAGCATCCTACAAATTACGCACAGCGGGAGGTAGGCGTCAGTACGAGCATGAACAGTGTTCTAAGGAACACCTATATGCTTCTGGGCGCCACCCTTCTATTCAGCGCCATGACTGCCGGTATCGCCATGGCACTGGAAATCAGCCGTATGACGGCTCTGGTTCTCAGTCTGGTGGGCTTCGGTCTGATCTTTGTTGTTCAGAAGACCGCTGACTCAGCCAAAGGACTGGTGGCGGTTTTTGCCTTCACAGGCGTTCTGGGCGCAGCGCTTGGCCCCATGCTGAACCACTACCTGTCACTGGCTAACGGCCCCTCGCTGATCTTCCAGGCTCTGGCAGGTACTGCACTGGTTTTCTTTGCACTGTCCGGCTATGTCCTTACAACACGTAAGGACTTTTCCTTCATGGGTGGTTTCCTGATGGTTGGCCTGATTGTCGCCATCATCGCCGGTATTGCCCTGATGTTCTTCCATGCACCCGCCGCTCAACTGGCACTGTCTGCCGGTATCGTGCTGCTGATGTCCGGACTGATCCTGTTTGATACCAGCCGGATCATTCACGGTGGAGAGACCAACTACATCCGTGCGACCGTGTCTCTGTACCTGAACATCTACAACCTGTTCACGGCTCTGCTGCACCTTCTGGGTGCCAGTGATGATTGATTGACCTGAACCGTCGATGAAAAAGCCCTGCTCAAGCAGGGCTTTTTTGTGGGTGACTGAAACATTACACACTATGTTAGAATCCATCTCTCCATTAATTCGTGGGGAAAGAGACACACTTTGCCACGACTCTAGTCACGATTCTGGATACAAGGAATGCAATACACACTGGCCATCTATGGTGCTCCGTACTCCAGCCAGGCCTGTCAGACTGCACTGAATTTTGCCCGCGCCGCCATATACCGTGGTCATAACATCTACAGGGTCTTTTTTTACCAGGATGCTGTCCACACGGCTTCCAGCCTGGCGGTACCGCCCCAGGATGAATCTCACCTTTATTCAGAATGGGAGACCTTAGCCAAAACCCATAATATCGATATGGTTGTCTGCATTTCTGCCGCCCTGCGACGTGGCATATTGGATGAAGCAGAATGCGATCGTTACGAGAAAGTACACAGTAACATTTCACCTGCCTTTACAATTTCTGGACTGGGTCAGTTGGTCGATGGCGCCATCCAGTGTGACCGTCTGATCACATTTGGAGCCTGAGATGGCCAAAATCTGTATTATCAGTACACGTCCTCCCTATGGATCAACCTCGGCAAAAGATGCTCTCGATACCGCGCTGGTATCCGCTTCCTACGATCAGGATACCAGCCTGGTATTCTTGGGAGATGGCATTTACCAGCTGATGAAGGGGCAGCAACCAGAAGGATTACCACAGAAAAATTCCGGAGCCATGTTACAGGCGCTGGAAATCTACGGTATAGAACAGGTATTACTGTGCAGTGAAGATATGGTTGAACGAGGCCTGCAGGAAAAGGATCTGATTATCTCCGTCCAACTGCTAAACCGAATGGCTATCGCTGAATGGCTTGCTGATCAGGATAGAGTCTTTAACTTTTAGTCGTTACCCAACCTTTTAGTAACTATGACAACACTGCACACAATCAACAAACCTGTGCAAACCAGCGCAGCGCTGAATAATGCCCAAGCGGCATTGCTACCCGGCGATACACTGTTGTTTATCGAGGATGGTGTCCTTTCACTCATGAACGGTAGCCAATCGAACAGCCTCATTAAAGAATTGAACGAAAAGCACCCTGTAACGGCCTTGTTAGCCGATATTGAGGCTCGTGGATTGAGTCATCATATGCCTGAGTGGGTTAAAATCGTCGATTACAACGGCTTTGTTGAACTGACCGAAACACATGCGAAAACCCTGAGCTGGACCTGATTTACACATGAACACCCTAATCGTGAACGAAGACATCATTCCATTGGATAAAGAGGGTTATCTGACCAACCTGGATGACTGGAATCCCGATGTCGCAGAGGCACTCGCCAAACAGGCTGGTATCACGTTAACACCGGCCCACTGGGAAATCCTCGACTCAATAAGAACCTTTTACAAAACCTATGATCTTTCACCCAGCCAGCGGCCCTTCGTTAAACATATTGCGAATACGTTAGGTAGCGATAAAGGGAAAAGTATTTACCTGATGAAGCTGTTCCCCGAAAGTCCGGCCAAACTGGCAGCCCGAATTGCAGGTTTACCACGCCCGTCAAACTGTTTTTGAACTGCCAGCCTCTATCCAAGGGGGCTGCGTAAGTGCAAATAATAAATCACAAAATTCAAATCCAGCATAACAAAGTATCACTTCGCCAAACCTGCCTTGATGCAGGATCAAAATATGGCAGTAAATGATAACAACATTGTTTTTAGCGAGATTCAATGTATAAAAGGCATAATAAGAAGTAACCACTTTGTCATATAAAAGTCGTTAATAACTAAACATAATACTACGGATGTCAGCAAGCCATATTGAAAAGCATGTTAGAACAACCCACTCGACTTATAGCAGTAAGCATCAAAGCAAGCGAAAATTATTTTGTAAAACCAGACGTGGAACATGAGCCACAAATACCACGTGAATTTTATCTTGAAATAAAAAGGCTCGACTGCCTAATCCCTGACCTTAGTCAACTATCTCTAAAAGATATATATGACTACATCCCATATGTCATCAGTGTTTTAGTAAAACACCAGAATCCAGAAAAAAGACCAATCCTTGATGGCGGTCATGCTTTATATCATCATCTTACGACAAAACTAAAAGATTGTTTTGATGAATATATTCAATTTTATAGCTCAAGAGAAACAACCAAAACAGATGGATTAATTCCTACCCCTTTTCTAACAGATATTGATTTACTAGATCGCTATTACTCATCACTGGATAGTGATATTAAAGAAGACTTTCTAAAGGATTTAGCAACATGTATCGACTATGGATTAGGAAGTTATCGTAACCTCGTGGCTGCAATCTTGTCAGATCCTGTAGAAATCAGTGATTTTGAAACCTATAAGAACAGGAGTGACAAAAATCAAAGAGTTACCATCAGAAGAACACTGAAGTCGAGATCTCTGAGCATTGTAAGCTTAAAATACCCTTACATACACAAACCAGGAGCAGATCCCATACTAGATGGAACATTCATCATTCGTGTTGACTTTAATTATGGATCAAGGCATCTTGAAGCACACCACAGCCAAAATGTTTCGATAAACGGTCATGAAACATTAATGCCCGTCAGATCATTGGAGCGTATATTATTCAACCACTATTATTCGTTAAAATATAATCCCCCAGGCGAAAAAACTGCAAGGAAATTCAGTAACCGTCTCCAACTAATCCAATATGCCATTGACAAAGGAATAGATACTGGATTATCAGATCTAACTAAATTCTTTATAAAAGACGCATTAACAATAGGCCCCTTCACGATACAACCTGAGGAGACAACATTAGTTTTAACCGAAGTTGAAGGAGGCTTTGATTATGCGAATACGGTATGTTTTAGAAAACAAAAAGCATCAACACAACAAGAAAATCGTGATCGTGAAAGAATTCCGTCACCTTTGAAAGAATTAAAAGAAGTAACGACTCTAGTAGAAAAAAGGCCTCCTGATTCAGAACCTGTATCCGTACCACAAATAGTCGACCCAACTATTCAGCACGCTCATAAATTAAGAGGTAAATATGAAATTGAACCTGAAGAAAGAGCACAAACCGAATTAACAGTGAATACCGGAACAGCAAAAATTGAACCTGAATTGCTAGTCAGCCCCGAATCAAAAATGATTGCTACAGCCTTTGCAACGACGGATGTTGTACAAGATGCCCTTTCAAAACAGGCAGAAAGGCTGAATATACCAGGATTAGATATAAAACTTGGAACACCACCATCAACTACAGAACCAGAAGATGATAGTGATGAAACGCAAGTAGCAGTTGATCCTGCACCAGCAAGAGTTAGAGCCGAGCTGATATTGGTGCCAGAACCTGAAATGATCGATACATCCGCTGCAAGTGCAGCTCTGGTTCGAGAAGTTCCACCAAAAGAGAGAGAATGGCTGAAAATACCAAGGGTAGATGAAAAAACTGGAACACCACCAACAACAAAAACAAAAGATAACGGTGATGAAACAGAATTAGCAGTTGATGCAGAATCGCCAAGAGTTGGAACCGAACTGATAGTAATAGCAGAACCAGAAATGATCGATGCATCCGGTGTGACTGCAGCCATTGTGCAAGAAGTTCCATCAAAGGAAATAGAAGAACTGGATATACCCGAGTCAGAAGCAGAGATTGGAGCACAACTCCTACCAACAACAAAATCTAAAGCTAGTGCAGATGTAATGGAAGACCAGGAAGTCGCTTTAATCTGTGATCCTGCATTAGAGCTTGCTAAGGACACACTTAGCTCAACCAGTCGTTCCCCTACCAGTATGTCACCCACATTATCAGTGACAACCGATATACTAGGCAGCATAAGCTCACTAGAGGAAGCAGGTATAGAAGCCGATTTCGCGAGTGAGGAAAAAACAATACCTTCAGAAGCACCACTGTCGAAACACAAGCAAAAACAACTGAGAAAAAGGAAAACACATAAAGGGAAAGAAAAACGACGTAAAGATGCCAGCAAAAAAGAGACGCCAAAAACTGCTATAGATAAAAAGGGTCAGCCTGCAACACTTACTCAACAAGAAGTAATAAGCAGTCAGGAACAAGCAACCGCAGAGACAATCATACTCAGTGAAAAAGAAGCCGCATCGGAAAAACCGCAAGAAAAGACACAAGCTCTTGCAACAGAGACTCCTGATACAAAATCAGAAGCCACTCCCGCACAGCAGCCTAAAACACCAGAAGCCCCCTCCGTCAAACGAAAAGTCCGTGTACCGCTGCAACAAAGGAGCCCAGACGAATTAATGAAATTCATACAAGAGAGCGTTAGCAGCTTGCAAACCACTGTTTTTAGAGAGAGGCGTATTTTTTCGCCATCAGAAATGAGACAATTACTGGTAGATCTTACCGATGAAGAAGAGCATATCAAAGTACTTATCACTGTATGCGAAACAGGTTTATCAAAAAAACAACGTGCAAAGTGGAGAACACGACTTAATAATTTGTCAGGGGTAGTAAGGCAATCCAGTATTAACATAGAGAAATTAATAGTACAGATAGAAAGCATTAAAAAAAAACAGGTAGACACTGGATTTATTCCTCAAATCAGAGAACGGTCGAATGTTAGAACTGAGTTCATCATTAAAATTGAAAACCTTTTGTCATCCCAAAAGACTGAATTATCAACGCCTGTAAAGATAAAACCAGAAAGTAAGCAAAAAACAACCGAACCGTTTGATCGTACTATAAAAGATATTGAACAAATATTACTAACAAAATTGCAAACGCTTCAAGAATTACACCTACAAAAAGCAAATAAGCTACCCTTATCAAAAGAACAAAGTGGAACACTATTGGCTGTTCATAAAGAAACAGGCGAAATAGACTCACTGAATCAACTATACAATGATCATGTACTGAAATGCCAAAAGCCATCTACAGAAAGACTAAAAAATCTCAACGGTGTTTTGCAAACAGCATATTACGTTCATGGCATTCCAGAAGATGACATTATCACTTCATGCACAGAAGCCATGACCCGACTGGAAATACATGTAGAAAGAAATCATACTTGCTCACGTATTTTTCTGATGTTCTCAGATTTATACGAAAAAATCAGCGATCAACCTCAACTAAACAGATTAACACATCATTTAGAAGACCTGTTTACTATTCAAGCCTATAGACGGCATTTCCATGAGGCTTTGTATTTAATAGAATCAATATGCAAATTAAAACCCAGTAAAAATTTAAAATTTGCAGTAGTCATGGAATCAAGCGTAACTACCTATTTCTCAATCCAGTCAGATGCGTTAGGTGTGGATATATATAGTGTACTCTATTCATTAGAGATGCTAAAAAAATTCATGATAACGCTATCAGACTCGCCCTTAAAGTATTCAACATTGCATCTGCAGCTCTACAGAAATCATTTGCATTATATTTCAAAGCACTCTTTATATTGCAAAGCTGCCTTTTTCAATAATCCCTCGTCTACTATTGAAGAAACGTCACTAATGCTCAATCACCTGATGCAAAAATATGGCACTGAAGAACTCTCGAATTTATTACAGGGAACTATCGAAACACTGTACCAGCAAGATTGTATACTCTTCGCTGCCCAGATTATGACATGGCAAATCGAGCAACCTATAGCAGAACTTAAACCGTTTGTGCCACACCTGAACAAAGTGCCAGATCTTTATGAAAGGCTGAAATGGGATCCAAGCGGTTCAGGCACGGTATTCATGCGAATGTACAAATTCGCGCGTGAACGTATGCAAATACAAGCCAATACCAGAATGCGTCTAGGCCAAAACATGGAAAAACTTTCAAGTCAGCATGACGACTATCCTCAGTGGACACAGTGCTTAACACCTGACACCGACAAAAAGGATGTTGCTTTCTGGACAGCAAAGCCAGCCGAGCGGTCAGTAGAGATAGGAGCCTGTAAAGCAGCCAGAATGGAAATGCATCATCCTGATATCCGCAGTGATCAGTTAGATCAGATTGAAGCCTGCAATACTAACTTTGATGAAAAGCTATCAGCCAGCATGGAAGATCTTTATTTCATGTCAGGAGAGGGGGCCGAAGAAACAGAGACTTTTGAAGATACTCTGAATAAGCTAAAAAAACTGTCATTTCATGATGTCGCACAAAAATTACTTGATGCATATAATGATATAAAAAACAAACAAATACTATTAACAAAACATCGGGAAACTGTATTAAACACAGCAAAGTTTTTTGTTATTGCTAGTGAAACTATCGTATCGTTAGGCGAGTACATGAGTATAGAAGATATAATACCACCCGGCATTGATCTGCAAGAAAATAAAGTAACTATCCTCATGATTAGTATAGAAGCATACAAGCAAGCACTCTACATGCAGCTGATTTATTGCATAATTGTTAACACATTTGGGAAAGATCAAGCCAACCTATTTCTTGGCGCGAATATACCTAGACCAGATATATCAAAAATTGCGAATTACTGGGAAAATCTCTCAAAAGAGCTCATCAGGTTGAACCAAATCGATACTGATACAGCGAAAGAGATCTGTTATGAAGCTGAAACCCTGTTCCACGAACATCATAATGTTCTATTCCAGCTTGCTGCACAGCAAAAGGGTTTCTATACACACAATACCGATTTCCTTCAACACAGAGCAAGGTGTCTCAGTATTGCCGGATACCACGAAAGCGCCCTGGAAATGTTAGACATCTTTTTAAGCTCCCTGACAAAACATAAAGACTATCCACAAGCTGTCGCAGAACATGCTTACCCCATACCCACCGGTTTTCTGGATACATTCTTTGCCCTATGCATCCAGCATATGCGTGGATTAGAGTCCCCAGATTCCAGCGATACTGAAAAAGCGCTCATGCAGACTAAAGCAATCAGTGACTTTACCCACACCTTTGAAAATGCACTAAAAGCGCTTGAGCTACTCACTCAAAACCCGAAGACACCGGATAATTTAAAAGTAAGAACGATGGTAGCCTGCAGAGATGCAGTAGATAAGACTCGCAAAAAAAATAGCCATTATATTGCTCAGGGGCTTTACCGAGATACGCTTCAAAGTGTCATGTCTGACATCGAAAAAACAGTCCCAATGGACCATAATTTGTTTGAAACATGCTTAAAACAGCAAATCTACAGCAGCAACGTTAACTCACTGGAAAACGAAACAGGCATGGCAATAAGAACATTGGAAACCTTAATGCCAAAAATAGAAGCCGCTCAAACACCAGAAGGCAGCGCACAATCGCTCATTAACATTACACAAGACAATCTATTGAAGTTATCTGCATGCATACAAAAACTGCACGAATATTATAGACAGATGCATCAACACATGTGTTATACATTTTCATACGCAGAAGTCAAAACTGATGCAGGGAACACAATTATCGTTTTAACAAAAAAATGCATCACCTTAGAAAACCTGGCAAAAAGATTATTTTTACCCATTCAAAAAAATATAACAGGATCGATTCAAACCGAACATTTAGTTGAACTAAACAAATGCCATTCCAACATGCATATGTATGCTGAAACAGTAGCATGGCTGAAGCTAGTCACCTCCCTTCCTGCAGAGATTGTCCACTCTATCAATTTCAAAGAACTGGAAGAAAGCTTAAGAAAAAAGCTATACCACACAAAAAAACTCATAGATGAAAAAACACCTATACCAGCAAGTGAAAAGTTACCTAGATTTTTAATAGATATCGTATTTGTACAATGCTCTGCTTATCTTGATTTCAAATCGGCTTGTGAAGCACTTAATATTTATATGAAATGCGTAAAAAACCAAAACCCCGAATTCGAAAAAACAGAGAATATAGTGAAGGGAGACCCTCTAAAATTCTTACATCAAAAATTCATGCAATATTTTCAAGCGTCAGAATCAAGCATAAAGGCCATCAGTAATGATCTGGAACACAAACACCAATCTAAAATGTTCAACATTTTAACTATGCATTGTGACACGATGAATATTATTAGATCGCTTGCAAGAGACCGTAGCTTTGAACATGCAGATCAATTCAAAGGTATAGTCGATGACTCAATGTTCAAAAAACTGCAAAAATTGGAAAATAAAATAAATCGGCACAGGGCAAATTACCAGGGGGAAGAACGGCATCTAGTCAAACAATTCATGCACTCAAGAAAACGATAAAGATTATACATCTCATCGTCCGGGAAGAAATGCCTACGACATAACATTCAACTGCAGACTGCCATCCACATTCATGTTTAAGCAAAAAATCGTGCTTTGCCTGACATAAAAAAATTGACAGAATAGGCCGCACTGCCCGAGAAGAAGTAAAAATGGCACATAATCAAAATACAACCCTGGGTATACTCTTCGGTCTCGCCACCGCCATTGTTGGCAGCCTTGCGGGCGCTGCCACCAAGCACCTTGCTGGTACCGTCTCCGTTGCGCAGATAGTCTGCTTTCAATACCTGTTGAGCTGTCTGATCTGTACGCCATGGATCGTGAAGCATGGTCTTCACAGCTTAAAAACCGAACGTTTTGGTCAACACCTTATCCGGGGACTTGCAGGCTGGGCCTGTTTCTATACCTATTATCTTGCGCTGGCTCATACGCCCCTGGTAGACGCCGTCCTGTTACGTAATTCAGCACCGTTGTGGGTACCACTGGTTGTACTGTGCTGGAGCAGAATCATGGTCCCTCGTAACCGCTGGCTTCCCATGGGAATCGGGTTTATCGGTGTAGTACTGGTATTGCAGCCGGGTAATGATGCGATTGGCTCATGGCACCTGGTCGGTGCACTTTCCGGTTTAACACTCGCCATTTCTATGGTCGGAACCCGTCGGTTATCAGAAACAGAACCAACCCAACGTATCCTCTTCTATTATTTCTTCATCTCATTTGTCACCAGCATTCCACTGGCCGCACACAGTTGGCAGCCGATTGCAGCCAGTGACTGGCCACTGATGGTCTTTGTTGGCTGCTCCATTTACCTGCTGATGTTTTTTTATACCAAGGCTTACAGCTACGCACCGGCCAGCCTGGTGTCGCCGTTAACCTATTTCAGCGTGGTCTTTGCCGGTTTAATCGGCTGGCTGATCTGGGATGATACACCAGGGCTGATGAGTCTTGTCGGTATGAGTCTTGTCATCATGGGTGGCCTGCTGACAGTCTTACTGGGTAAAACCCAACCAGCTCGTTCTAGATGAACTATGGCCACAGAACAGTTCAAATGATCAACGCGACTTCCAACAAAGGGTTGCCGCCAGTAAAATTAGCGATTTAGCAGGAACCGTGACAAGGAATGACTACTCACCAATACATGATTGCCTGGGCCGTTTACCTGATCGGCGCGCTGGGCTGCCTGGCGGTCTGGTGGCGCATGACCCGCCCCTTTGGACAAGGCTTTCCCCGCCGTTTTCTCCGTTTGATTGCTGCATTTGCAATCCTGACACCGGCCATATCAAACCCTGGCATGGGTTTCATGGGCCCAGCGCTGCTGGTCTGCCTCTTTGATGGCCTCTCCCATGGACCTGAAGCCATGCTGCGCACAACGCCAGTCATATTTATTGCTTTGCTGGTTGCCACACTATTGGCAGCACTGGGTGGCTTGTTTATCAAAACGCCGAAAAATGATCGTAATACCGAGCAATCTAAGAGCCCCAACACCCCTCGAAAGGAACCTGCGCTCTAAGCATTCGCCTGATATCATGACGTCAGATACCACGTGCTGCCGGTTCATCATGCAGCACAATCGACAAGAAGTACCGAAGTACGGATAAACCATCATGTGTGAACTGCTTGGCATGAGCGCCAACGTGCCAACCGATATCTGTTTTAGCTTTACTGGTCTGATGCAGCGTGGCGGTCGCACCGGACCCCACCGCGATGGTTGGGGTATCGCATTTTATGAAGGCAAGGGTGTCCGGGAATTTCGCGACCCCAGCCCAAGTTGTGACTCCGAAATTGCGCGCCTGGTGCAAAACTACCCCATTAAAAGCCAAATCGTCATCAGCCACATTCGCCAGGCGAACGCTGGCCGCGTCTGCCTTGAAAATACCCATCCTTTTATGCGGGAATTGTGGGGGCGCTACTGGACCTTTGCCCATAACGGTCAAGTGCCAGGCATTCGGAGCAAAACACTAAAACATTACTTACCCGTGGGTACAACAGACAGTGAACATGCGTTTTGCTGGCTCATGGATCAGATTCGCGAGCGGTTTCCAATGCCTCCAAAGCGTCAGTCGACACTGTGGCGTTTCATTCACCAGTGCTGTGAGCACTTACGAGAACTCGGTGTATACAATATGCTACTGAGTGACTCCCGCGTACTCGGCAGTTACTGCAGCACCAAGTTGTGTTGGATTACCCGTAAAGCGCCATTTACCACTGCCGAGCTGAAAGATGCTGATGTCACTATCGATTTCAGGCAAGAAACAACACCTGAGGATATTGTCTCTATCATCGCAACAGAACCATTAACGAATAATGAACAATGGCACCATATGAAAGCGGGTGAAATGACTGTTTTCAGGAAGGGTGACGTGCTGCAAGCCATTCATTAAATGACAAAGGTCCTTTTACAAGGACCTTTACATCAATAGCTTTAACTTTCATAGCGAACATACACGGATATAAAAACGCCATAATGCATGGTTAATAACGATTTTTAAACTATAGATTTTATTAGTCAGCCATATGGACAGTCTAGTCATAGGCATCGAACCTTTTTATATAAAACAATTCCAATTTCACTTATCTTCAGGATATGAATTATGCAATCAGGTGGCCAGATTAGTTCGAGCTCTGCAACCTATCCAGCAGTTACGCAGGCTCCAAACATTTCGATATATAAATACACATTAGCATCTGGCAATATTATTCAAGGCCCTATGCCATTTTTACACTACTGCAATATGTCTCAAACACAGAACTGGGACTTTAAAGCAGCCTCTATAGCTTACATTAAGATGGCATTAGACCACTACCTCGCCAGTCAAGTGCAAGGAGATATCGCGATCAGTGGATATACTGGGCTTGCCTGCAGACTTGAAAACGATGTACCTGATTTATTTCAAGTGGTGCTTCAACACTTATGGCACCTGCACCCTATTCTAAATGAAGTCGTCGCAAAAAAAATATTAAAACTGAAAACTTCATTCGTGGATCATCATGCCAGAGATATACATAGCTATTTAATGCAGGTTCTATCGAACCATGGAGACATATCAATTCTTCCACTATCAACATTCAATCCAGCAAGTGAACAAGCTATGGCTTCATGCACAACAAGTAATTTCTGTATTGACTCAAAACAAGGACTTTTATATGAGGTAGAAGTATCAGATACACATATCCCACATTCCTTGAACAAAGACTATCCCTACTCGCAGGAACATCTGATGATACCAGCGACACTGAAAAGTCCTCGCGAGCAACCTTTTTTTTACTTGCCAGTGATCAGTATCAATGAATTTACGAGCGATATAATCCAAAAGCTCAGCCAGCAACATATGATTGAAAGTCTGCGTAAGCAGCATATCGCCACACTGGAGTGTTTAATGGACATTGATAGGAACCTACTCAGATTTCAATTATTACGTAGAGAACAAGTACACCTTATATTAAGCCTTATAAGCTATATTAATAATCCCAATAGGATGTCACCAGATGCAGCACACTATCTACAGCAACATGGCATTATATTGAAAGAAACCTGCAGAATAGTAACGAATGTTGACATGAGCACTATGCAGTCAACATATAGTGGCCAAGACGCACAAAGGGAAAAACAAACGACAACTATTGCGTCCAGATTAGTTCAAGTGGAACTGGGAGATGCAAAATACACGCGCGTAGACGTCAAATACGTACAAACAGATAAAATTGATATCAGCACAATTGAAGAAGAGAGCCAAACTGAAACCGTAGTAACGGCGACTAATGGAACAAAAACAGATGCAACGGTTTATCGAACAATCGGTAGCCAAGCCAAAACAACAACATCAATCGAAACCCAAACACGAAAAGATGAAATGCCTTTTTGTACAGCCGAAACCCAAACAATAGCACCACCATCAGTACTCAATATCGGTACACAAACACAAAAGATCATCAAGAAGAAGGAAGCTACTCAAGCAAAAAATAAACGTGATAAGACCGTACAAACCAGATTTGTAGAAAGCAGTTCACCACCAAAACAAACAACGTCAATGCAACAGGGCACTCAAACGGATAAAAGCATTGGGTTTGCCTATCCGGCTGAAACAGTTGATGAGCCTGAGATGTTGACATTAGCTGGAGTCCGTATCTTCGAAACAGAAGAGGATGTAACACCAGCTTTACCAAGTCTGGCGACGACATCTGGGCCAGTAGGCGAACATACAGTAGAGACAATAGATAAAACTGATGCACCAACAACTGTAGGAAAGCCCTTAACGACCAAGTCTCTACCAAATATTGAAAGCCCATCAGAACGCATGCCTATGGACGCTACTGAACGGGGCAAACGCTTAAGATTAACTAGCACACCTTATCCTAAAGAAGAGCGTAAAAAAAGAAAAAAACAATTTAAAGAAAGCCTTACCTCACTATCTAAAATGGTATCGCCTATTGCTAGAAGACGTTACATAAACACTGAAAATGTATTAAAAAAAATAAACACACTTCATTCTGCACTCGACAAAGACATTATGTATTTAAACGGTTTGCTAGATAAAGATCAAAATGGAACCGAGAAAATATTATCCATTCCAGCAACTGAGCTACACCTTATCAACAAGCTGGAAAACATAGCCCAAACATCAGAAAAATGCGCAATACTTCTTTGCCATATCGACAATACTACTGAAGATAGAGAACAACTTGAAACATCAATAGAAATATTAACACGATCCGTATTGGAAGCGCATGAACTCATCATTGAATTATTAAGCTATATAAAATCAAGAGTATCAACAGAAGATATCACATCGCATGCACAATGGTGCAAAGCAACTAGCGTAACATACAGCAAGCTATTAATTATTAGCTCAAACATAACAGTGATTGATCGAATTTTAAGCGAAGCAATAAAGCATACCAAGCATGAAAAAAAACACATGTGGTTAAGCCAGATAAAAACTTCCGTCGAAAATCAAAAGAGTATAACACAAAACTGCCAAGACCTATTCAATTGGCTTTCAGTGCCCGAGGCATTCAGAGCGTTAAATATGGATGAAATATGCCATGAACTCAATGAAACACTGAGCCAGCTAGAGATCTTTTTCTGGCATATAATATCTGAAAATAAAGACGACATACATTTATATGCTGATCTATTTTATAGAATGATGATTGGTTTACATGTTATAGGCAAGCATGAAGTCGCTCTAGATACACTGAACCTACACACTAGAAGAACACAAGACAACGCGAACTACACGCTAATTGTCTTTAGCAGCGAAGGAGAATATTTTCCATCCGAAGAGTTTATACTCCACGTATGTCAGGATGTCGAAAATCGATTAAATACACTATACCCTCACATACCCTTAACAATAAGTAACTCAACCGATTACCTAAACGCATTACACTACTTCAAAATCGCTGAAACATATTTTACGTTCCAAACCATAGTGGCACTTCCCACCCCTGCGACCTTACCAAAAGTCTGGTGGGATAAAAAAATCGTGGAAAAACTCTCACCAGTCACTCAGCAACAAGTTTCTGAAATAACACAAAGAATATCGCAATATAATGAAAAACAACTTACAGAAACATTAGCAAAAATTAAAGAACAAATAGTCATGACACAAGCGAACAATGCCGCATTAAGCAGCGCAATGATCAAAGGAAAACTACCTACTCAAGACGAGCGAATCCGCGAACTAGAACAATTAGCAGAAAGATTACATACCCTTTACGAGATCATTGACAACATACAACCAAACCGTTATCTAACCGGCGACATAATAAAGGAATATATATTGGATATGTATACAAGCTTAACGGAATTAATGACATTTACCATTAGTACATTTAGCTTGATATACAGTCTAAAAATTACAGCAAGAACAGTACTTTTAGAAAGGAAAACCACTGATTATTTTATGTTATATCTCAGTACTATTGACATGCTACAAAAACCAATAACACGCATAATAACGATCGCAAAAACAAAACCCACACATGATCCGAGACACGAAGATTCACATATCAGTGCGCTTGAACTAAAAACACTTCCAGATGTAGTACTAAATGACGATTGTACTGGAACACTTGTAAAGACTGACAGCTCTATTTTGAGAAAGCATGCTGATCGCTTACAACCCATCCTTGAAACTTTTCTGGTAGATACTTACCGACTCTACAGTCAAGGTCCAGAATATCAAATTAAAGAACCTGAATGTTTTTACAATATGTTTTGCATATTCAAAAAAACCAGGCACTATGGACTAGCACGTAAAGCGATGGCGCATCATGTCGAATATTTAGCTAAAAGTGAAATATATCGAACGACATGCATGGAAGCTCGCTATAGGATTTTAATACCAGCAAGAGAGCTTATTGAAGGCTTATACAATGAATTCCTGCAGGAATACGAGACCCTGAATATTGTTTCAGAATCTCTTGACATACAATCCACTTATGCTGATATTGAAAAATATTGTGATCTTGTACAGACATTACTTAATTTCACACAAGCTATAGCAAGTTTATCTGAATTACCACGTGACAAGTTTTATGCAGACTACCAAGGAATGATTGATCCTTCTGAAATTGAACAATACGCCTTAAACCTTGCTGTAGCTGAACAGACAAAACACCGAATGACTGTAGCTATGGAATATTGGCAAAGTTAAGCAACTGCCATCAAGAGCAGTTGCCTATTCATTATCACTGAACCATCTCAAGTTCTGTAAACATACCCTCAAACAGCGGTGAAGACAGGTAACGCTCTCCGGAATCCGGCAGGATTACTACGATTTTCTTGCCTTCATTGTCCTGACGGGCTGCAACACGCAAGGCCACAGCAAGTGCTGCACCGCAGGAGATACCGCACAGAATGCCCTCTTCCTTCATCAGGCGCAGCGCTGTCTCCATGGCTTCTTCATTGGAGACCTGCTCTACGCTATCAACAAGCGAAAGATCCAGGTTTTTCGGCACAAAACCGGCGCCAATACCCTGAATCTTGTGAGGTGCTGGTTTGACTTCATCACCATTCAGTGTCTGACTGATGACAGGGGATGTCACAGGCTCTACCGCAATACTGGTGATCGCCTTGCCCTTTTCCTGCTTAATATAACGGGAGACTCCAGTAATGGTTCCGCCGGTGCCCACGCCGGCAACCAGAATATCAATCTCCCCGTCGGTATCTTCCCAGATTTCAGGGCCAGTCGTCTGCTCATGAATTCTCGGGTTAGCGGGATTTTCAAACTGCTGAAGCAACAGGTAACGCTCCGGGTCACTCTCAGCAATTTCTTTTGCCTTGGCAATGGCGCCATTCATGCCTTTCGCGGGTTCGGTCAACACCAGTTTCGCCCCTAGCGCCTTGAGAATCTTGCGGCGTTCAAGGCTCATGGACGACGGCATGGTCAGAGTCAACGAAATGCCACGGGCAGATGCCACAAATGCCAGTGCAATCCCGGTGTTACCACTAGTCGGCTCCACTAGTTCCATACCAGGCTTCAGACGTCCAGATTGTTCAGCATCCCAAATCATACTGGCGCCGATCCGGCATTTCACGCTACCTGCAGGGTTACGGGATTCAATCTTGGCATAAATTTCATAGCCTTTGCCGATCCGGTTCAGTTTCACCAGCGGCGTATGACCGATTGAGAGGGAGTTATCATCATAAATCCGGGTCATTATCGAGATCCTTTCTAAATAGGCGTTGATAACAAAAACCACTGAAGCGATGCACCACTATAGGGAAACACCGTATGCATTTGAACGATGAAAAAATAATTTACAAATAACTGAAATGCATATGAAAGTCCCTAAACCACCAACTTCCCCCCTGCTGATGGGTCGGTTTGCCCGTGTCTGTTTGCAGCAGCGGCAGGGATGCCGCGGTAGCATCGCAAGGCAGGAAAGCCTTGTCGATGCGGCGAAAAACAGACACGGGCAAACCGAACCTCCCCATAACCGGCCAGCAAGTGAAACCCAAAACCAGCACAGCAAACCCACCCGGCAAAGCCTATCCTGAAACCGGCAGAGAACCTCCCAAGATACCTTCCGCCAATTGCCAATAATTAAACGCTTGTTTAAAGTAGCGCCAGATCAATCAATAACAAGCGTTCAACGCAAGGCCCGGAAGGCCGAAACGACGGAAAGCACATGACATTCAAGAGCACTGACCAGTATATCGCTACCGACGAATTGCGCATGGCTGTCAACGCCGCCGTTACCCTGCAGCGTCCGCTGCTGGTCAAAGGTGAACCGGGTACGGGTAAGACCATGCTGGCGGAACAGGTGGCACAGTCCCTGGGTAAACCGTTGATCCAGTGGAACATCAAGTCCACTACCCGCGCCCAGCAGGGTTTGTACGACTATGATGCGGTCTCTCGCCTGCGCGACTCCCAGCTCGGTGATGACAAGGTTCACGATATCAATAACTACATCGTCAAAGGCAAGCTCTGGGAGGCGTTCACAGCTGATGAACAGGTGGTGCTTCTGATTGATGAAATCGACAAGGCTGACATCGAATTCCCGAACGATCTGCTCCAGGAGATCGACCGGATGGAGTTCTATGTTTACGAAACCCGTCAGCTGATCAAAGCTAAACAGCGCCCGATCGTCATCATTACCAGTAATAATGAGAAAGAACTGCCGGATGCCTTCCTGCGTCGCTGTTTCTTCCACTACATCAACTTTCCGGATCAGGACACCATGAAAGCGATCGTGGATGTCCACTTTCCTGACATCAGTCAGGAGCTGGTAAAAGAAGCGCTTGAAGTGTTTTTTGATGTGCGAAAAGTGCCCGGATTAAAGAAAAAACCCTCTACTTCAGAGTTGATCGACTGGCTGAAGCTCTTGCTGGCCGATGAGGTTCCGACCGACCTGCTGCAACAACGGGATCCCAGCAAAGCGATTCCGCCACTCTGTGGCGCGCTGGTCAAAAACGAACAGGATGTACAGCTACTCGAAAAACTGGCGTTCATGGCGCGCCGGGCTGGACGTTAACCCCATGCTGCTGACTTTTTTCGATACCCTGCGTACCTTCCGGGTCCCCGTCAGTATCCGGGAATACCTGGATCTTGTCGCAGCGCTGAAGTCACATCTCGCTTTCGCCAACATGGACGACTTTTATCATCTAAGCCGTGCAGTTCTGGTGAAAGATGAACGTCACTTTGACAAGTTCGACCGGGCATTTTCCGCGTATTTTGAGGGCCTGGACGATCTGGACAACCTGCTGGACGCCCTGATTCCGGAAGACTGGTTACGCAAGGAATTCGAGAAATACCTTTCCGACGAAGAAAAGGCCAAAATCAACAGCCTTGGCAGTTTGGAAAAACTGCTGGAAGAATTCCGCAAACGTCTTGAGGAACAGAAAGAACGCCACCAGGGCGGCAACCGCTGGATTGGCACCGGCGGCACCTCCCCATTCGGTGCTTATGGTTACAATCCGGAAGGTATCCGGATAGGTCAGGATGGCGGCCGCAACCAGCGCGCAGCCAAAGTCTGGGACAAACGGGAATACCGTAATCTGGACGACAGTGTTGAACTGGGCACCCGCAATATCAAGGTCGCCCTGCGACGCTTGCGCAAATTTGCCCGCGAGGGTGCTGCTGAAGAGCTGGATCTTGACGACACCATTCGTTCTACTGCGCAGTCCGGCGGCATGCTGGACATCAAGATGGTGCCGGAACGCCACAACAACGTGAAGGTCCTGCTGTTCATGGATATTGGCGGCACTATGGATGCCCACGTCAAAGTGTGCGAAGAACTCTTCTCAGCCATTCGAACGGAATTCAAGCATCTCGAATTATTTTACTTTCATAACTTTGTTTATGAGTCTGTCTGGAAGGATAACTACAGGCGGGATTCTGAGCGTATCCAGACCTTGGACATCCTGCACAAATATGGCAGTGACTATAAGGTAATTTTTGTCGGTGATGCCGCCATGGCACCTTATGAAGTGACTCATCCCGGCGGCAGTATCGAGCACTGGAATGATGAACCCGGCTCCACCTGGATGCTCCGGTTCATGGAGAAATTCCGTAAAATCGCCTGGCTTAACCCCTACCCTGAGCACGCGTGGGAATATACCACGTCAACCACGATCATCCGTGAACTGGTAAATAACGAGATGTACCCCTTAACAGTCAAGGGGATTGAGGATGGAATGCGGTATCTAAGCCGTTGACTTACGGTCGTTCGACAAACGACCGTTAATTGCCAACTAACAAACTTGAGCATTTCACGAACTAATTTTCTCAAAAAAGGTCATTAGAGTCATTGAAAACAACCAGCAATTGCTGCCAGTATCAGCGTAAGCATGATGAGAACAGAGCAAAAATTTCTTACTTCATTTACAGTACTTCAAGAAACATTGGCGACCCAATTATTAAAGCCATGCAGTGAAACCGATTTTGATACAGAACAAACGGTTATCGTTAATTTTCGAGATGGAAGGCGTACTCTCTACAAGAGAAGTCCATTCGAACCAATTAATGCCTTATTAACTCTTAAAGAAGCAGAAATCACCTACTCTCTGATCCAAGAGAGGACGATTAAAATCCAGTTTGAACTGGAAAATCTTATCAATAGATTTGAAAGATTACAGGTAAAAGCTGACTATTGCCAATCGCTAAAAGCATGCTATGAAGTAACAGGCGAATTCATAGAATCCCATTATGGGGCAATCAGTACAAGGTTGCTCTACAATCTGGAAGCTCTTGCGCGTTTCTATGGATTTAACCTAAATAACCATATAATTAAAAGGGGCGTATGTTATGGACTTAATGCCTGCATGATTGTTCAATTTCTTTATAAAAACCTCTTTGACACCTTCGACATTTTATTTTCTTTATCCCACTTTAAACCATATACTTTGAATGGACGGAATTACTATTCAATAGTTGACTTACTTTCAAATGCAAGCGCCTTTTACTTATCACTTCCAGAAGCAACACGCCACACCTCGGATTCACTAAATAGAGACCACAAAGAACTTGTAGAAATCCTCAATTACCGCGCAATATTTGAACAGATAATACTATTTCAATATCCCAGAGATACTGCACTCTATGAAATAACGACTGTGCAAGATATATTAGCCATAACCTCTATGCTTTATCTAAAATCGCCTATTAAAGAAGAAAGAGGTGGTATCATCATACAAGACTTACAGGGGCTTACGTCTTACTTTCACGACATTTTCTCACTGGAATATCGAAAAAATACTGCCTATTTACTGACAAACGCCTCTCACACAATAGTTATTTTAGAAACCCTAATCCCAGAAATCCATTCTGAAAAAATTCTCATATTATTTGACCAAAACATATACGACTATCATAAATCATACAAATTACGCTATAAAATAGAAGAATTATCTATTGCCGTAATGGATACATTCGAACAGGAAAACAAAAAAACATGTGTTTTTTCAATTAATGCTTACCACATAAAGACAGAAGAACCAAAAGATTATACGAGGATAAAAAACCTTAAAACACTTACATTAGCATCAACAGAAAAATCAAGAAAAAAATCGACCACATCATTACAGCTAGCGCTTGAATTAGCCATTGAACAAAAACATAAAGAACAGGTCGATTTTTTTCTAAAAACACTAACATTAAAATCACAAAAAATTGATTTATTCAGTACAAGCCTATGCGCAGCCAAACATAACGATTTAATCACACTTAAAAAAGTCATGACTATTGACAAAGAACTACTGAATAGACCTTATGGAGATAAGGCTACGATTAGTGAACAAAGAAAACACTGCACTGGTGAATTCGTTCTATTAGCAGCATATGATTTTAATCGTCCATCCATACTAAAGTATGCTTACGATCTTTACAAATTTTCTTGGGGACATTGCTGGAATGAGCCAGAATTTAGCACTGTGCCAATCATAATGGCCAGCAAAAGAGGATTCAGCAACATAGTTAAATGCCTTCTTCCAACCGCTGGTCAATCCTACTGGCAATCACATAGGCCGATAATTCAAGCCTGTTTCAATACAGCATGTCAATATGGTCATAGTAAGACAGTTGATGAACTTCTTACCTATTTCAGACATGACCTTTTATCTCTAGATCTTACATCTGCTCTCAAGTATGCCTGTAGCAATGGATATACCTCAATCGTGATGGCCATACTTAAGGAAATTCATGAAACCATCACTTGTAAAGGGGAGTTATTGCGGCTTGCATGCCACGGAAAGCATCGCGGTGTTTGTCAGGTAATACTGGATACCTATTCAACAGACTGTTTTGATATCGACCCCGCAGGTTATAGTGCTTTATCCATAGCAGCCAGTGAAAATCATCACAAACTGGCTGCTATGCTGGAAAAACTTGAGCCGGCCATGTTGCGTTCCAAGATGACATCAAGCCCTCAATCTCCTCTTCTCTGTGCTATCCGTCAAGGCCACATAGCCATGGCCAGATTTCTGTTATCACATGGATATTCCACACAAGGCATGCGAGCACTTGTTCTCGCTTGTAAAAGCGCTGTCAATCCAGATCTCGTTCAATTACTCATTCACCAGGCTCTATGTGATCAGATTGATATTGCTTCCTACCAAAATCCAGCCGGACAATCACTACTCACCATTACAAAAGCCGGATACCCTAGCCAACGTCGAACCGTAGTGACAGGTATGGTGGTAAACGCACTGAAAGATTTATGAAACAGGCGAGCATGCACCTTGCCATAAAAGACAAATGCTCGCCATAGAGCGCACTGGAATCTATATAACGCCCAACGCAATCATCGCATCAGCGACTTTTACATAACCGGCAATATTCGCACCGCGCTGGTAGTTAATACTGTCGCCGTCTCGGCCATACTGCAGCATCCGGGCATGAATATCTTTCATGATATTCTGAAGCCGGCTATCGACCTCTTCCCGGCTCCAGCTCAGGCGCATGCTGTTCTGTGACATTTCCAGACCGGAAACCGCAACGCCCCCCGCATTCGCGGCCTTGGCGGGACCAAACATGATTCCGGCCTGGTGGAAAACCTTCACACCGGCTTCACGAGTCGGCATATTCGCCCCTTCCGCCACCAACCTGCAGCCATTGCTGACCAGGTCCCGGGCGTCCGATTCATCAATCTCATTCTGGGTGGCGCAGGGGAAAGCCAGCTCAGCGGAAACCTCCCAGGGACGCTTATCCGCGTGGTATTCAACGCCGCTGTATTCATCGGCATACTCTTCGATTCGACCACGACGCTCAAATTTCAGTGCCTTGATCCATTCCAGTTTTTCCGGTGTGATACCCTGTTTATCGAGAATGTAGCCTGATGAATCTGAGAGCGTCAGCACCTTCGCGCCTTTCTGCAACAGTTTCTCAGCGGCATAGATCGCCACATTCCCGGAACCGGAAACCACCGCCGTCTTTCCATCCAGCCGCTCGCCTTTCACATCCAGCATATTTTCAGCCATGTAGACAGCACCGTATCCCGTTGCTTCAGGACGAATCAGAGAGCCACCGACGGCAAGATCTTTACCTGTCAGCACAGGCGTCAGCTCGTTGGTCAGCCGCTTGAACTGCCCAAAAAGATAACTGACCTCACGACTGCCGACACCGATATCTCCGGCAGGAATATCCGTATGTGGGCCAATATAACGGTAAAGGTGCGTCATGAAAGCCTGACAGAAATTCATGACTTCAAGGTCAGACTTCCCCTTGGGATTGAAATCAGAACCACCTTTGGCACCTCCCATGGGCAACCCGGTCAGGCTGTTCTTGAAGGTTTGTTCAAAGGCAAGGAATTTCAGGGTATCGAGGGTGACATCCTTATGAAACCGTATGCCTCCCTTATACGGTCCAATGCAGTTACAGTGCTGCACGCGGTAGCCCCGGTTGGTACGAACGTTGTGATCATCATCCACCCAGTTGACGCGGAAGGTAATAATGCGGTCAGGTTCCGTCAGGCGTTCCAACAGATCCATACGCCGGTAGCGTGGATTGGCCTTCATGAAGGGCAGCACATCCGTGGCCAGTTCATGAACTGCCTGATAGAAATCCTCCTCGCCGGGATTCCGGCGGGCAAAACCCGCCATAAAGCATTCCAGCACATCTTCGGTGCTCATACGTTCGATATCCATGGATAGTCTCTGTCAAACTGTGGGAAGTGATTGCTCCAAGAATAGCAGTCGAGCGTCTGCTATTCGGTAATAAATGGTTATGGTTGTGTCATCCGTTGTATTCAGCGTACGGCCATATCCCTGACCGCTGTCACTATCGATTCCGTCAGATCAATCTGGTTGCTTTCGTGGCGGATCGTATTGCAGCTGATCACGGTATCCACATAGCCTTCCTGCAGCGCCTGCATAGCCCGACCGGCAAACAATGGATGAATAACAATACAAACGGCTGGCTTACAATCGTTCTCCTGTAAAAGACGGGCTGCCTGCAAGATCGTGGAGCCGGTAGACACAATATCGTCGATCAGAACAGGGGTATAATCGCGGTAATCAGTCAGCCTGCTTTTCTGTTCTGCAGTGTCATCAAGGCCAACATTGACGTCACGATCGCCATAACGCTCCTTCGCCAGTACCAAATAAGGTGCGCCACTGAGTTCAGCGACAGCCTTTACCCACTGTTCGCTCTCTTCGTCAGGCCCAATCAACACGGGGTTTGCAACCTTTTTCGCCATCCAGGGGGCAATAGCATGACAGGCGCTCAGTGCAACGGCCTCAAGTTGATATAACTCATTCAGTGCATGGAAACGGTGCAGGTGGGGATCAACAGTGACCAGCCAATCAAAACAGTTCGACAGCATACGGGCAACATATCGGGAGGTAACCGCCTCGCCAGGCGAAAAACGGTCATCCTGCCGCATGTACGCCAGATAGGGCGCCACCAGGCCAATTCTGCGGGCACCCATTTCACGAAGGTTTTCTACCAGGAAATAAAGGCGCAAAAGTTTAGTGTCAGGATCACTCAGCGTGCACTGCACCACCACATCACGTCCCTTACAGTCACTGAGCACATTCAGGCAGGTTTCCCCATCAGGAAATTGCCGCCACTCCAGCTCACAAGCCTCATAGTTAAGGCCGGATAGCATCGCTTCAAACAACGGTCGATTGTCATCCATTAAAACCAGCAGCGGCTTGTTCATTACCGTGACACACCTGTATTGAGAATGATGCATTATGAAAGAGTAGGGTATGACTGAATTCTAGGAAGAATCTGAACCCTGTAAATAGATACGGATCAATGTAATAACAGCAGAATTTCCTTCAGCATGCCCCCTGTCAGATCCTGATAGTTAACAAACGCTATCAGCAGTAAATAACCCCAACAAACATAAAGAAAAATTCACTTTCAGCAACGTCTGTACCACATGCTGAACTTTTACATCGTTTTTTAGTCACAGTTGATGTGCACAGGAGGCCAGTGAAAAGTGATGCCCCCCCCAAGACTCGATGGACAAAGCAATCTGCCGCAATCGCAAAGTCATGAAGTACATGCCATTTCATCTAATTCAACAACTGAATTTCGTGGAGTACGAACCACAGAAACAGGTGTCACATATTCTTTAAAGCAAGCATTGGAAGTAATCGCCTCTTTATGCAACACATTGGCTCACCAGATACAACGCTGCTTTATTTGTTTGTTTTGTTGTTATCCTTGTTGCCCAGACAGATCATATTTGCCTTCCAGAAATGACAACACCCCAAGTGAACTGCCAGCCCCTATGCCTGATTCATCAGATATAGGACATGAACACCAACTATCAGATACTATTCAGCATGATTTATCAGATGATGCATCAGCACATGAGATTCTCCCCTCCCCTGATCAACGAACTGCAGATCAAACACCAGAACACTGTGAGTCAGAGACTTCATTACCCGTTGACACATTAAATACAGGGTCAGTTTTACCTCAGGAAGAGTATTCTCCACACCTGCCCAACGACGCTACACAGACTACGCCAAGTACGCCCTCTGTAGATATTGACGAGTACGAAAGAAGGAATTCATACCCATCTGGTGAAACGGGTGCTGTTGAAGATAATCAAACCAATCTGTGTCATACATATGAAGAGCAGGATCAACCTAGTTCCAGCCACACACATGCACAATTATCACTTGATAAACACCTGACAGACGAATCTGAGCATGAAGAGTCAGAATTTGACAGTGACGATGATGGCTCATGGGCTACGTCATGGTACGAATCCGATGAGGAAGAGATCGAAGCAGAGGCAGCAGCAGACATAAATACAGGCCAATTCATGCCCCCTCAACATTTACCAACAGATCCTGAGAGGGAGCAATTTAGCGAAATATTGACAGATATACCAACAAACATATCTCAAGACGAATTAAGGGCTATACGCTCATCGGCCGCTTACATAGGTATGATTAAAGTCTTTATTGCCAAACTAGGTTTGGCCAAGAGGCTAGCAAAAAAACCAACATATGCAATTGACACGAAAGACGTCAGAAAGATTATTCCTTATCCAAAACATTCTTTACTGATTAAATATGCCCGTATCGAAAAATTACAAACTACCGAACAAAATTTTTGTCAATTATGCACAGCATCCAATTTTATACGAATATCGCTAGAATGCGCAGCTAAAGACCCCGAACTTTTCAAGCAACTGGCTGCTGACTCGAACGTTACACTCTACCAAATCAATCAAAAATTCCCATTACATGACTCACTCGTCCAGTCGGAACGAATATCCATATCCTCACAAGGATCATCAACCGATTCAGCAACAACTCAAGATCTAGAGAGTCAGAATCAACAAGTATTCGAAAAAGTCCGTCAAATAAAAATGGCTTCACGGAAACGGGTAGTCTCAAGATCGCCAGACCTATCTGTTCTAGATCTCAAATCAAACCAACAAATTGCCGAGGATATGATTCTTAAAAAAGTAGAGAGATACTATCTGTTATTCATCGATCACCTTATAGCCTCAGCATCCAAAAAACCCAAAATAAAAAACCCATTCAAATCTGATAAATCTGAAAAAAAATTTCCGCTACCCGCACTTAGAGATATTGCAACGTGTGAGTTAGCGTTCAGACACCTAGACGCGCTCGCTCGCAAAGAGCTAACATCATCCGAAATAGAAGACGCAATAGTAACAACCAAGAAAACCATAATTAAAACAAAGGAAGCTATAGCCAAATACAAAAGTGCTTTACCAGAAAGATTTGTAAACATACTACAAAATGGAGGCCATGGTCAGATGTCTCTTCCGGAGTTAAATACACTATTACGATCATTATCCCAAAAGGTTCCCGCAAGGCACTCGACAATGATGGAAACATAGACTCATAGATAAAGACGCTAGCAACCTATTTGACTAAAAAAATCAGGGACAATTGCGCTTGCCGAACCAATGACCTGTTGATCAAACAATGTCGCATTATCAACTTCCTCAAGATTCAACAGTAATGTTCTGGCACCGTGCTGCTTCGCCTCAAGGACAAAACCCGCTGCCGGATAGACATTGCCAGACGTACCAATGGCAACAAAGAGATCACAGCCAGCCAACGCGTCATAGATTATATCCATATACAACGGCATTTCGTTAAACCAGACAATATGGGGGCGAAGATTACCCGCTATCCCGCAGCAACGGCAGCGTGACTTCGGTAAAATATCCCCTTCCTGCAGCTCAATCTCACCAGTCACCACACAACGTGCTTGCCGTAACTCGCCGTGCATATGCAGTAGAGTTTCTGATCCGGCTCGCTCATGCAGATCATCAACATTCTGGGTCACCAGCAGAAACTGACCGTCAAAACGCTGCTCAAACGCTGCCAGCGCACGATGCGCGGCATTCGGCTCGACGTTGGCCAGCTGCCGCCGGCGCTGGTTGTAGAAATCCTGTACCAGGGCGGGATTGCGGGCAAAACCTTCCGGTGTCGCCACATCTTCAATCCGGTGGTCTTCCCACAGGCCGTCACTGGCCCGGAAAGTGCGCAGGCCAGATTCCGCTGAAATACCCGCCCCTGTCAGCACGACCACCGAACGATACCCCGCCATGGTTTCTCCTGATTATTGCTTCCGTTGATAGACCGTAGAGAAATACACTTTCTTCTCGCTGTTCGCTGAGAGATCGACCGTCAAAGCGCCATCATCTGCCAACTCAACCCCCTTGAGCTGATCGACTCGCAGGAGATCACGATCTTCATCCATGATCCGCAGCTGGATCATCTCATTCTTCCGGTTTCTGATCACCAGCTGCCAGGAAACGATCAATTGATTGACCTGCTGTCGCACATCCAGACGGCTGCGCTCAATCTCTACGGTATAGGCTTCCCCCTGCCCCAGCAGCACCTGCGAACCGGCCGCAGACTGGTCCAGCATACTTTCACCAGTCATGAACAGCCGACCGTCACTGTCTTCCTCAAAAACCCGTACTCTTCCAGCCGGTAAATCAGTCGGTGCGGTGAATCGAATCATCTGAATCGGGTGCCCCTGCACCGGCCGGTTACCAGGCTGGGACTGTCCGTAAAAACGGTACTGGTAATAATGCCCACCTTTCAGATCATCCATAACCGACAAACGAATTTTCTGCCGGCTGCGAGGCGGCAGGTCATGATTGCCAGATACGGCAGTAAAATAGAGATCGCCCCGACGCCGTGACTGGTTATCCATCTCTGCCATACCTGCAGCGTAGCTCCGAGCCATCATCACCTGTGGCACCGCACCGGTTTCACCGGATGCCAACTGGATCACCGCCTGTTGGTAATCACTCTCAGAGTTATTGGCCAGTAGGGCATCATGGATCAAGGTCATGCCTTTGCCCTCGCTATCCGTGATCAGCTGGTACCAAGTCTGATAACCCAGATTCTGGTTAATATACGACACTGAAACCGAATCTGCAGGTTTCTCAAGGCTAAAATCAGCCACCAGTGGCGGCGCCAGGCGCTGGCTGCCCAAAGGACCACGATCAAGGCTGCGAATCATGACGTCGCGATCCGCCGAAAACACTTCCTGGCGCCCCGATGCCCATTGCAGGATACCGGTGCCATTTCGCCAGTAGACCAGCCGCCCCGTACTGGGTGCTTCTACACCGTTACGATAAACTTCTACCTCATTACCCAGCATGCCGGCAATCAGTTGCTCGCGGTTGTCCGCCGGCTGAAGCCAGCTGATGCTATCTGCATAGGTATCACCGCGTTTACTTTCCGTCCACAGCTGCAAGCTGTCCATTTGCCAGGAATGATAATCGGGTCGTAAGGACAATTGACTCTGCCCCGCCGGCAGCCGGGCGGGTACTTTTTGTTCAACGAAGCCCTGGTCAGTATAAAGAATCAGCTGGGTTTCCGTGTTATCAGCACCGGGCTCCAGTTTGATGGTTTCTGCAGCCATAACACTGCCCGATAGCAGGATGGCAGCCGCCAGCAGGATGGGTGAGGTGACACGACAGGCCATGGGATGTTTCCGCTAGTTAACGACCCCTGCAAGTATCCGCTTCCGTACCCATTACCGCAACTACCCGAGTTCATATAGGAACAACCACTAGTTCCAAGGTAATTACACAAAAAATAAAAGAATAACGCGTAACCGCATCAACAGTTGGCACTGGAATCCTTGATTGTTTCTGTTTCCCTGATCTATTACGATGCCCGGTTTTACGCAAATCTCGTCAATGCCGATGGAAAACAACGTTCATTCACCAGGCAAAACAACAGGGATTCTGGCCGCAGCGCCTGAACATACCCTGTGGATCTTGGTCGTCCTGCACATACTGGTAATCTCGGCCAGTAATTACCTGGTTCAGCTGCCCTTTACCCTGTTTGGCTTTCACGTCACCTGGGGCGCGTTCACCTTCCCACTGGTCTATGTGGCCACGGACCTGACTGTCCGAGTCTATGGCGCCACGCTGGCAAGACGCATTATTGCCCGGGTCATGCTGCCTGCACTGTTGGTGTCGTATGCAATCTCGGTAATGTTCCATGAAGGCACGTTCCAGGGACTGGGCACACTGACCGAGTTTAACCTGTTTGTGGCGCGGATTGCCTTTGCCAGTTTCTCTGCCTATATGGCCGGTCAGCTGTTGGATGTCACGGTTTTCAACCGCCTGCGTCGGCTTAAAGCCTGGTGGGTGGCGCCAACAGCATCGTCGTTTATCGGCAACGCACTGGATACTGTCGTTTTCTTTGCCGTGGCGTTTTACAACAGTACCGATGCTTTCATGGCCACGCACTGGGTCGAAATCGCCTGGGTGGATTTTGGTTTCAAAATGCTGATTTCAGGGGTGCTGATGCTTCCGCTTTATGGCGTCATCCTGTCGACCCTGCAGCGCCATATCACCATGGCACCCGCCCAGAAAGCCCCTTCACTGAACAACATCTGATTGATCCGCAGCATGGGCAGGTTGATGAAACCTGCCCATGGGACACACGTCTCCCAATCAAATAAAACTATCCCGATCATTAATAGCATTGATTGGGATTATCAGAATGCGCTCTCCATACTGACGTTAAACCCGCTCAATAAGGATCCGACTTGATCCACAAACCGGGTATCGATTTATGATTCAACAAGGAGAGACATGATGATTCCTGCCATCAAAGTGAAGGATTATATGCAGACCAGCATTACACCTGTATCACCGGACGCCACGCTGTCACAGGTGTTGGATGCCTTCATGCACAATGATTCTGCCGCACTGCCTGTCAGCAATGCCACCGGCCAGCTGCTGGGCGTGATCACGGAACAATCTGTACTGGAACGGGCGATGCTGGCCAGTTATCACTGTGACCTGAATCTTCAGGCTATGGATATCATGGTTACCCCCGAGATTAACGTCTCATCGGAAACCGATATTCTCACCCTGGCAAATACCCTGAAACAGAAGCCAGGCACCACAACCTATGCCGTCGTGGACAACGGCCGCATCAGCGGCATGATCCGGCGCAAGGATATTCTTAAAGCACTCGCCGCAGGCACCGCAGCCTGCACACGACACTGACAAAGAGATAGGCAAAAGAAAAGGCAGCTTACGCTGCCTTTTTTAATTAGAGGGCGGTAATCAGAAGGAACAGGTAGCGTGCCGCGATTCCCGCGCAAATACCACCAACTGCATGAGCCAGTATTGCCTTGGATGTCAGTATCCGCTTACCGAGTGTATCCAGCATCGCGGTATGAGTACTGAGGAATCCGCTCCAGCACATACCCATGGCGGTAAAGACAGCAATATCACTTCCTGTCACAATGCCCTGCTGCAGGAACGCCGGCACCATGGAGATAGCAGCACCAACCGCACCCAACGAAGTGACCGGAAACGCCACCAGCTCCGGACTTTGGAAGCCGAACAGCAGATAAAATAGTCCAGAAACGTGTCCAGCAAGCTCAGGCAACAGCGCCACACCTTCAAACGCACTGCCGGTATAACCACCTTCCGGATGACCAAAGGTCAGCATCATGACAAACGTACTGATGATCAGAACACCCGGGATGATCGCCAAGCCCAGTTCAACACCGGACTTACCGCCATCCAGCAGTGAATCCAGGCAACGCAGCCAAATGGGCTGCAGGGGACCGGCGTCCGCGTCATCATCCGGCAGGCCGGACTCAACGACTGAACGATCATCACTGACATCATCACGAATAAACCACTGCATCAGACGTGTGGACACTATGCCACCAATCATTGCGCCAGCCAGACCGATCATGGCTGGCATGAAGAATCCACCCACCTGTCCGGCAGGACCATCTTGCAGGGTGGCCATAAAGGTGATCACCACCAGCCCCATACCAAAGGCGGTACCAAAGTTGCTGAGGGAAATCAGCTCCCGCTCGGTGAAACCTTTGCTGTAGCGCTCATCCTTGGCCAGGCTGACAATCGCCGGATTATCAGAGAAAAAGGTCATTAGCGCCGCCAGTGACGCGCGGCCAGGCAGGTTAAACAGCGGACGCATCAGGGGAGCCAGCAGCTTTTCAAGTAGGCCTACAACACCGAACTCCAGCAGCAACCGTCCGAGCGCACCGCTTAATACTGTTACCCCCATGAGGTAGAGCACGGTATTCAACAGCAACTCGTGAGCGGTCTTCATCAGGGTGTTGAACATGTTCGTCACCCCCATGGTCTGCCCGAGGTAACCGAATAAGCCTCCGAGCACCAACAGCAGGATGACAGGTTCAAGTTGACGACGGGATATACGTAACGATGGCGTACCGGTTTTAATCAAGAGGAACGTCCTGCGGGTTATCAGCTGGAATGGATGTTGTCATGATCGTGGCAGGCTGGACGGACGCCAGCCTGCAAGGGGAGTATTAAACGCAGTCAGCCCAAGGGTTGTCCATACGCAGCGACACGGATACGTCACCCAGTTCCACCTGCTCACGGCTCAGGCGGATCTCGCTGTCAGTAATGACATTTTCACCAAAGCGGTACAGCGGTGAGACGGTTCCCGCACACATGCCCTGCTCATAGGCAGCCGCGGTTTCAATGACGGACTCATTACGCTGGTGCCATGCTGTCATGGCAGATTGCCCATGGCGTTTTTCCAGCATGCTCTGCACCCGCTGTGGCGCTATCACCATGGCGGTTGCGTTATTACCACCGAAGCCCTTGGCGTTCAGGAAGGCCATATCCAGACTATCACGACCCGCTGCCAAGTGGTCAGTCACCACTTGCAAACGCTCCTGATGCACATCATCCGCAATACGGTCGATGGTGGTAATGCCGGGAATCAAGCCATGCTGCCAAACACCCAGTGTCGACATCAGCTGATCACCGGCGGCCGTGGCCAGTGAGTGCCCTACCCGACTCTTAATTGCTGTAACCGGCCAACGCGTGATCCCAAAGGTACGCGCCACTTCATCCAGGATATGGGATTCGGTAATCCGGTTCTGCGGGGTACCGGAACCGTGTGCCTGAACAAAGGAGTGATTACGTACCACCTCATCACCAAAAATACTGCAGGCCAGTGACACGGCCTTGGCAAAGGTAATGTAGTTGCCCGCACCCGGACCGGAGATGGATTGCTTGTGGCCATCGGCGTTCACAAACACATCCGCCACTGCACCAAGGATAGGCGCACCGGTTTGCAGGGCCAGTTCATCGTCCATCAGCACAAAGAACTGGGCAGATTCCGCCAGGGTAAAGCCGCAGTTCTCACCAAACGGACGACAGGCCCGGCGGTAATCCGGAATGTCATCCTTACCCAGGCGATCCAGTGCCCGCAGGTTCTTGTCAGACGCCAGCGCCCCCATGTTGGTGTAGCCGTCAATGACTTCCGGCGTCAGCGGGGCCTCACTGTTGCCGACAACTACCAGCCGCGCGCGGCCGGAACGAATATCGTTGATACTCTGGCGCAGGTTATACAGGAAGGTGGCACAGGCGCCCATATTGGTCCCGGTGCTGCCAAAACTGCCCAGTACATAGGCATTGATGAAATCCGCTGGCATTTCTGCAAAGCCCAACGGCAACTGCTTGGAGGTCACCCGCTTGCCCTGCAGACGCGCCTGCAACATGCCGCCATTACCGTTATGGTCCAGCTGGCTCATGCTGCTACCGGCATAGACCGAAATCTGATCCGGGCTTATCTTCTGTTTCAGGGTCTCGAACTCAATCCCCAACGACATCAGGGCATCAGAAGCCCCATAAACGGTCATGGCAAGGCCTCGGGGATGGTTGCGGGACTGGTAAAGCTTCTCAGGATGGAAGCCGGTTGGCAGCTGACCCGCCGCATAAACCGGTGAAGGCTGAGTCGCTGGGACCAACAGTGACTGCTCGCTACCGAAATTCACCAGCACCCGGTCACTATCCAGCTCAGTCACCTGCCATCCGGACGGCAAATCCTTTGGCAGCTGGCGACGACGGAGAATCAGCTGGCTGCCATCCTGCACCTTGAGCAGGTTCTGCAGTGGCGTATGATCAGGATCAAACAGGGTGCCATCCAGCTTGCGGATCAGCGTGTCATCCAGCAGTCGCTGCTGATCGATAGAATCGCCACCGGTCAAAGCCGCCAGGCTGGAAAGGGTATGATCGGCCTGTTCCTGCCCCAGGGCTTCGAACACGAGACGGCAATAGGCATTGAAGCCGGATGTACGGCCCGCCGGGCCAATGCCCCCCTGGGCAACGATAACGGGTAATCTGGACAACCTAACAACCTCCGGATATCCAGGGCCGGAGCAGACGCCGACCCGGGCGGAACCGGTGATTCCGCCCTCTGAATCAAGTAATGACTAATTGTCTTTAATTCATAGTGTATTCAGGGCGATCTCCTATCAATTCGATAATTTGGCCATATAATTAAACATATTAGCCAAAACAGGCAAAAACCGTGGAAATACCTATCGCGAACCCTGCCACCCTCTCTGTCTGCATGGTGGCGCTTGACCGCATGATCGGAACCAGCATCAGCCTGCCTGCTGAGATGCTGTCTGCCGCGAAAACCATCGGTGACAGCCTGAATGCCAGCTACCCGAATCTGTCCCTGGTGACCGCAAGCCATGACAGCGCGCCACTCTCGATGAGTGGCGGCCTCCAGCTCATGCCCGATTGCAGCTATCTGGAAATAGAGCACTGCAATCTTATTATCCTGCCAGCCCTGTGGCGCAACCCTCGTCCGCTGCTACAGCGCTATCCGGACTTGATTGAGTGGTTGCGTGAGCGCTACAAGGATGGCGCCCTGATCTGTGCTGCCGGCACCGGAGTTTACCTGATGGCAGGTGCAGGGCTGCTTGATGGAAAACCAGCCACTACACACTGGCATTACCTGGATCAGTTTGAGCACCTGTTCCCCCGGGTAATCCTGAAACGACACCACCTGATTACCCAGAGCGGCCAACTTTACTGTGCCGGCAGCGTTAACTCGGTTGCCGACCTGATGGTTCACCTGATCAGTCACTTCTTTGATGACACCGTCGCTGCCCGCGTTGAACGGCAGTTCTCGCCGGAAATCCGCCGACCGCTGAATGACGTGTTTTATTCTTTCGAGCAGGACAGTGCCCATGAGGATGAAACCATCATCACCATCCAGCAATGGCTGCATGAACACCTGGGTGAGATAGTGAATATGCGTGAACTGGCTGCCCACTTTTCCCTGAGCCAGCGCTCACTGAATCGACGCTTCAAGGAAGCAACCGGCGTCACACCGCTGGAATACCTGAACAATCTCCGTCTGGCAGCGGCCAGAGATCTGCTGAAAACCACCAACCTGAGCATCACAGAAGTCGCCCTGCATACCGGTTTTCAGGATACCGCCTACTTCTGCCGTTTGTTCAAACAGAAAATCCAAGTGACACCGTCCGACTACCGACTTAGCGTCAGGGGCAAACTGTTCAAACTATAATTGCGCTTATCATCGCGACTGACTTACACGCCGTAAACATCTTTACGATTCAGCCACTGATCGCCCTGTCGGGTTGGTGATAGACTTCCGCACCACCGATTTCAAGAACCCAACTGTCGGATTTACAACAAGGAAATGTCATCATGAGACTCTCTGCCTTTTTGCCCAACATCAAGCAGGTCATGATTGTTCTGGCCGCATTGTTCGCCACCAGCCAGGTTATGGCACAGACCGCAGTCGGCCAGTGGAAAACCATTGATGATGAAACCGGTGAAGTGAAAAGCATCGTCACCATCCAGGAAGAAAACGGCGTACTGACCGGTAAAGTTCTGCAGATCATGGATGAAACCAAACGTCAGGAAGTCTGCAAGAAGTGCGATGGCAGCCGCAAGAATCAGCCCATTGAAGGCATGACTATCATCTGGGATATGAAAGACAAAGCCGGCAACTACGAAGACGGCAAGATCCTTGATCCGGAAAACGGCAAGGTTTACTCCGCCAACATGAAAGTACTGGATGGCGGCAAGAAGCTGGAAGTCCGTGGTTTCATTGGTTTTGCGCTGATTGGCCGTTCACAGGTTTGGGAAAAGGTCGAAGGCTAACATCTCTTTTGTAAGATCACTGCGCATGCGCTCATCGATAGAGAACATGCGCATGAACATACTGTTTTTACGACACCCCTCACCTAAATCGCGTTCACTTACGGCTTGTTTATCAAAAGATAACCCAGTTCAGCATCCTGACGGGCTTTCAGAACCCGCGTTTTGTCATACAATATCGCCTCATAGAGAAACGGTTATCATCAAAGACTGACGTGTGACAGACAGGCAACCGTTTTCAATGGCCATAAACATCCAGATAATCACCGGCCACCAGCGTCAAACAGACCAATAACAACACTGCAGGGCTGAAAGGAATCAGACCGTGCCACACAACCGGAGCAGCACGCTTATGGATTCAGGCCATCCCATGGAAACGGGTGCCATCCCCCGCATCCGTTGCGAGGGCGTCACCAAAACCTATCCCGGTGTCATAGCCAGCGACAATATCGCCCTGTCGATTCAACCCGGCGAGATCCACGCCCTGCTGGGTGAAAACGGCGCCGGCAAAAGCACATTGATGAAAATCCTCTACGGCGTCACTCAACCTGACCGCGGGCAGATCTGGTGGGACGGAAAGCCCATCAGACTGAACTCACCGGCACAGGCCAAGCAGCTGGGCATCGGCATGGTGTTTCAGCATTTCTCCCTGTTCGAAACCCTCACTGTAGCCCAGAACATTGCCCTCTCTCTGGGAAAAAAAAGTACCGGCAACCTGAAATCTCTGGCCACACGCATTACTGAAACCGCTGAACAGTATGGAATGCCAGTCGATCCTGACCGTCATGTTCATACCCTGTCCACAGGTGAACGACAGCGTGTGGAGATTATCCGCTGCCTAATTCAGGATGTCCGCCTGCTGATTCTGGATGAACCTACGTCGGTTCTAACGCCCTCCGAAGTCGACAAACTGTTTATTGTGCTGCGACGGTTAAGCCAGGAAGGCTGCAGTATTCTGTTTATCAGCCACAAACTGCACGAGGTTCAGGCACTCTGCCACACCGCTACGATCCTTCGACATGGCCGCATCACCGGTCAGTGCAACCCCAAAACCACAGCGCCCCAGGCCATGGCCAGGATGATGGTCGGCAACAATGCCCGCCTGCATACCCGATATCCCAGCCAGACCGGCAAAAACGCTGCACTGGTTATTGACCAGTTATCCGAACCGGCAGATCACAGCTTTGGCACAGCCCTCAAGGGTGTTCACTTTTCTGCACTGCGCGGTGAAATCCTGGGCATTGCCGGGGTGGCCGGTAATGGTCAGAAAGAGCTGTTATCACTACTCAGCGGTGAACGACGCACCAGCGTGAAAAAGAGTTTGCAGATGGATGATCAGGCAATTGGTCACTGGTCACCCCGTCGCCGGCGGGCAGACGGTATTTGCGTGGTGCCGGAAGAACGACTGGGGCGCGGTGCGGTGCCGGATATGCACCTTCGCGACAACACCCTGCTGACCGGTTTTCTACAGAATACCGTGACCGGCGGGTTTGTCCGCAACAGCCGTGTCACGGCGTTCACCCACCGCATCATTGATCACTTTGGCGTCAAGACGTCCACCAGCAAAGCAGCGGCCAAAAGCCTGTCTGGCGGCAACCTGCAAAAATTCATTATTGGTCGGGAGATTCTGCAGCGTCCCGAGGTGCTAGTCTGTGCACATCCTACCTGGGGCGTCGATGTCGGTGCAGCCAACACCATCCATGAAGCCCTGATTGCCCTGCGTGATGCGGGCGCTGCCATCATTGTTATTTCTGAAGACCTGGATGAGCTGTTCCAGATAAGCGACCGAATCGGCGCACTCTGTAATGGTCAGTTGTCACCTATAAAGCCAACCGCGGATGTCAGCCTTGATGAAGTGGGGAGCTGGATGGCCGGTCTGTTCACCGTAGACGACATCACTTTAACACCTGCCAATCCAACACCAGAAAGCCCGGAGGAAAAGTATGCGCCTGAGCATTGAACGACGGCCGCAGGATTCCCGGGTGATGGCTTACCTGTCACCGGTGCTGGCCACCCTGCTGACCCTGGCAGCCGGTGTGCTCATTTTCCTGTGGCGGGGACAGGATCCCCTGAATGGTCTCTACACCTTTTTTATTGCACCTGTCAGCTCCTGGTATGGCGTTGCGGAACTCTGCATTAAAGCGGCCCCCATGCTGCTCTGCGCACTGGGCCTGGCCATTTGTTTCAGGGCCAGCATCTGGAACATCGGGGCAGAAGGCCAGCTCGTGATGGGCGCTCTGATCGGCGGTTATGTCGCACTGGAATGGGTTGAAACACTGGGCGTCGTTGCACTGCCTGTTGTGCTCCTGTCAGGCGCTGCCGCAGGACTCGCCTGGGCGGCAATACCGGCCTTTCTGCGGAATCACTGCAATACCAATGAAATCCTGACCACCATCATGCTCAACTATATTGCTCTGAATCTGCTGCTGTTTGGGGTACATGGTCCATTGATGGATCCCTATGGCTTTAACTTCCCGCAATCCGCCCTGTTTGAAGACGCGGTCACACTACCCATACTGATTGAAGGTACCCGACTCCATCCCGGGCTGCTGTTTGCCTTACTGGCTGTCGTAGCTGTCTGGGTGTTAATGAGCCGATTATTTATAGGGTTCCAACTGCGGGTCATCGGGCTGGATCGAGGGGCTGCCGGGTACGCTGGCTTCAGCGAAAAGAAACTGGTTTATTTCAGCTTTCTCTTCTGTGGTGCACTGGCCGGCCTTGCCGGTATCAGTGAAGTAACCGGCCCCATTGGCCAGCTGGTGCCACAGGTATCACCGGGGTATGGCTATGCCGCCATCATCGTCGCCTTCCTGGGACGGTTGCATCCCGTGGGTATTACCCTGGCCAGCGCACTGATGGCGCTGGTCTACATGGGCGGAGAGATGGGTCAGATCAGCCTCGGCCTGCCGCTGGCTCTGGGCAGCCTGTTCCAGGGGATGCTGCTGATGTTCCTGCTGGCCTGTGACTTCCTGGTCGGCTACCGCATACGCCTGAAACATTCGACCAATGTCATCGAGCAGGCACCTGCTGCAACCGTCGCCAACACTGTGGAGAGCTGACATGGATATCGATCTGTTAACCAGCATTCTGTTTGCCATGGTGCGTACCGGCACCCCACTGTTACTGGTCGCGCTGGGCGAGATGGTCTGTGAAAAATCCGGTGTCCTGAACCTCGGCCAGGAAGGCATGATGCTGATGGGCGCCGTGGCCGGTTTTATGGGCGCCGTCACCACCGGAAGTCTGACCCTCGGTGTTCTGATAGGTATGACAGCGGGTATCGCCATGGCGCTGCTGTTCGGACTGGTGGCCCTGAACCTGCGTGCTAATCAGGTTGCCACGGGGCTGGCGCTCACCATTATCGGTACAGGCCTCAGCGCCTGGATTGGTGGTGATTATGTCGGTCGTGCCCTGACGGGTATTCAACCCATGGTCATTCCCTGGCTGTCTGAGATTCCCGTTATCGGCAAGGCATTGTTCACGCAAGATCCCCTGGTCTATGTTTCACTGATTCTCACGGTACTGGTGTGGTACTTTTTCCGCTTTACGCACGCAGGCCTTACAACCCTGGCGATTGGAGAAAACCCTCACTCGGCGACAGCTGTCGGGCTTCCGGTAATGCCTGTGCGCTACCTGGCCGTGCTCTTTGGTGGTGCCATGGCGGGCCTCGGCGGCGCGTACCTGTCATTGGCCTACACGCCTCTGTGGACTGAAAACATGACCGCCGGTCGAGGTTGGATTGCGCTGGCACTGGTGGTTTTCGCCAGCTGGCGGGTCGGACGGATTATTCTGGGGGCCTGGCTGTTTGGCGCGGCAAGTATCTGGCATCTGGTATTGCAGGGCACCGGGGTCAGTGTGTCATCCAACCTGCTGGCCACACTGCCCTATGTAGCCACCATCATCGTTCTGGTTCTGCTGTCACAAAATCAGGTACGAAAACACCTGATGGCGCCCATGTCACTTGGCAAGCCCTGGCACCCCGGTCATTAAATACGGTGCCATCCATCATTGAGCACACAATAACGACAACAAGCAGTCACAATACGGGAGCCACAATGAAAAAACTGCTGAAACAGACTGCGGCCATGCTGATGGCCGCCACCCTCTCAAGCGTGGCGATGGCCAGTGCGGAAAAGCCCCTGAAAGTGGGCTTTGTCTACGTCGGCCCGGTAGGCGACGCTGGATGGACATTTGGCCACGACGAGGGTCGCCGCGAAATGCTCGAAAGCCTCGGTGAAGAGAAAGTGGAAACCACCTTCGTTGAAAGTGTGGCGGAAGGCGCCGACGCGGAACGGGTGATCCGCACCCTGGCGCAACAGGGCCATGACCTAATATTCACCACCTCGTTCGGCTACATGAATCCGACCCTGAAAGTAGCGAAACAGTTCCCTAATGTTAAGTTTCAACACGCCACCGGCTACAAGCGGTCAAAGAATGTTGGCACCTATTCCGCCCGTTTCTATGAAGGACGCTACCTGACGGGTGTCATCGCTGGCCACATGACCAAGTCCAATACGATTGGCTACGTGGGTTCCTTCCCGATACCGGAAGTCGTTCAGGGCATTAATGCATTCACCCTGGGACTTCGTTCCGTCAACCCGGACGCCAAGGTGAAAGTCGTCTGGATCAACAGCTGGTATGACCCCGCCAAGGAGCGCGAGGCAGCTGAAAGCCTGATCGCACAGGGCGCCGACATCATTAACCAGCACACGGATTCACCTGCCCCCGTACAGGCCGCCCAGGATAAAGGCGTTTACGCGTTTGGCTATGACACCGACATGACCCGGTTTGGCCCCGATGCTCACCTGACCGGCAGCCTGGTCGACTGGTCCGGTTATTACACCGATACAACCAAAGCTGTGCTGGACAAGAACTGGAAAGCCGGTGATGTCTGGGGTGGTTTTGCCGCCGGTATGATTGAAATGGCGCCGTACAACACAGCCATCCCGCAAGTCGTGGTCAAGCAGGTTGAAGCCCTCAAGACGAAATTGACCCGCGGCGAACTGGCCATCTTCCAGGGCCCGATCAAAGCCCAGGATGGTTCAGTAAAGGTGGCAGCGGGAACCACACTGACCGATCCGGATATTCTCTCCATGAACTGGTATGTTGAAGGGGTTGACGGCAAGCTGCCTAAATAAATGCTGTTCGTAGAATGTTAAACAACCTGACCACGACAAGTGGTGGTCAGGTACAAGCCAAAAATCACTATCTTGCCAATCAAGACGTCACCTGACTTAGGTCTCCAGCTAAACGCCAGACCAGTAACAACCCGGATCACAAAACCATCTGTTACTTCGGCTCAATCAACCATTCTACCCGGCACTGCCCCTGCCCGTTCGGCGTCAAACAATCCTTAAGGCGAGGCAGCAATGTCGACAGGTGCTCATCCAGTTGCCAGGGTGCATTGACAATCACCATGCCGGAACCGTGCATACCATAGTCTTCTGCCTGCTCTGAAACCGCCAGCTCCGCCACCAGAAGATTGGCAAATGGCACTCGAGACAGCTGTTCCAGCAACCAGCGACTCCGGTCACGTTTCCGGGAAAGAATGGGATACCAGATCGCAAAAATGCCCACCGGCCATTTCTTCCATGCAGATATCACGGCATCCAGCGTGTCTTGGTAGTCCTCCTTGATTTCATAAGAAGGATCAATCAGCACCAGACCACGACGCACCGCCAACGGCAGAATCGCAGACAATCCCTCAAAACCATCACGGTGATGTATTGTGGCTCGCCGGTCACGCCCCATGTTTTTCCGCAGCACGTCAATCTCGCGGTTATGCAACTCCATCAAAACCAACTGATCCTGTTCACGCAGCATAGCTTCGGCAATAGCAGGTGAACCTGGGTAGTACTTCAGCGCGCCCTTCGGGTTCAGTTGCCTGATCACTGCACCATAGGATGACAGTTCAGGATAATCATCCAACTGCGCAAACAACCGACCAATACCGGTTTCATATTCCGCTGTTTTGCGGGCTTCTTCACTATCCAGCCGGTACAGACCTGCACCACTGTGACTGTCGACATAAACAAACGGCTTGTCCTTGGCTTTAAGCTTTTCAAGGATCAATGCCTGGGTGGCATGCTTGAGTACATCGGCATGGTTGCCGGCATGAAAACTGTGACGGTAACTGAGCAAAGGCTCTCTCCACGGGGCCAAGGTAAGGCGGAAAAAGGCAGGAGTATAGCGGTAACCCTTCAATCATAGACAGACCGGATAACCAGTATGGTTTCCGTTTACGACAAATAGCGTCTTCACACGCTGGCAATCTACGCATTCATGTCCATTACAAAACCTTGCCCCATGTCATAACAACCCGTCGGATTCGCCGCATACAATCGGGCTTTCAGCTGGCCAACAACAACATCCAAATCATGCGCCACCCATAAAAACGACACTGGCTCCCCCAGCCTGACCAAGGAATTTCGATGTACCGTATTGTTGTCACCGACCTGGACGGCACGCTGCTTAACCAGGATCATGCCATTTCCGACACCTCACTCGCTGTTTTACGCCAACTGAGCGGTGGTATCCGCTTTATCATGGCAACCGGACGCCCCTGGGGTGATGCCCGTTACTTCCGGGACCAGCTTGGCATCCCCATGTACCTGGTCAGTTCCAATGGCGCCCGTGTCCACAGTCCGGAGGATGAGGTGTTAGTCAGTCACGACCTTACACCAGATCTGCTGACCGCGCTCTACACATTGTCAGAACAATTTGCTGATAACACCCTGATGAGCGTCAACCAGGAAGATCGCTGGTTTGTCACTCAGGCCTTTCCCGAATTGGCTGAATACCACAGAGACTCCGGTTTTACCTACCAGGTTAGCGCTGCAGCAGACATGCCTCGCCAAGGTGTCTGCAAAGTGTTCTTTAACGCCAGAAACCGTACAAATCTGCTCCCCCTGGAAGCTATCATCGAAGAGCAGCTGGGTGAGCAGGTCAGTATTACCTGGTCATCACCGGAATGTCTGGAAATCATGACCGCCGGTGTCAACAAAGGACAGGCGCTGGCTGAACTTCTGCCACGCCTGCATGCAAAACCGGCTGACATCATGGCCTTTGGTGATGGCCTCAATGATCTGGAGATGCTCACCATGGTCGGCCGCGGTGTGTGCATGGAAAACGCCGATCCTCTGCTGAAAGCCAGACTCCCCGGTTTCGACACAACCCTGTCGAACAATGAACACGGCGTTGCCCGCTACCTGAGTGATTACTACCTTGGCGAGCGTACGACTGCTTGATTGCTGGCCGCGGTACCAATGTATCGCGGCGTTAACCTGCGGCTCTACTGCGATCCCATGAATTCAATGCAAAGAACTACACTTCATGCCTAGCTAACCAGTGCATTTGGTCTATGCTGCCTTGCTCTATCAATAAGGAGGCATTCCGTGTCAGCCAAGCATTGCTCGCTCATACTCGTCTGTCTGTACTGCTTGCTGTTTATCCCCCTCGGGAGTATGGCTGAAGAGCTACCGCTGAAAAACAGCGAACACCAGCAACGAAACGCCCGACTCCAGCCCTACCTTGGAACCCACAGAACCTATCCAAGCCCCCGCGCGATACCTACAGAACCGGCCGGGTGTCAGCTATTACACATCAACCACCTGGGGCGTCATGGCTCCCGTTACCCTATTGAGCTGGATGATGTGCTGGCTCTGGTCAGTGAATATGAAACACTGGTGGGAACCCGACCATTAACCAAAGCCGGTAGCCAGCTACGTGTCGAAATCCATCGCATGGCCGACTGGTTGCGCAACAATCCTGCACGGATTGCCCAATTGACCGACAAAGGCATCAATGAAGAGCTGGCCCTGGGACAACGAGCCGCACGAATGCTCCGACCTGAAACCCGCAACAGTCAACAACTCAGCATTGCAACAGGCACCAGCCAAACGGACAGGACACAACACAGTCTGAAAATGTTCCAGGAAGGGCTGAGCCGGGAACTGGGTGAAAACATGCACGTCATCGTCCGCCCGGTGATGCCGGACAAGAAAATGGCCGAACTACTGACCCCGTTTTTCCATTGTCCGCGCCTGGACCGAGCACTTAAGCCCCTGGCAAAATCTGCTACTGCCGAATATATCGCCAACCTCAGCCATTCACACCCGGAGATTACCACCCGGTTCGCCGATCAGCTGATACCTGGTCTGTCGGACGCTAAAGCCATCCGCCTGGCGATCAATCTTTTTCAGCTGTGCCGAATCGAAAATCCGCTGGACCGGTCCTTCGGTATCTGTGATACCTTCACCGACTGGACAACAGACGACAGCTGGCTGAGCCTTGTGCAGTGGCTTGGCGATACTGCTAACCATATTTACTATTACAACATGGGACCGGCCATCGTCATGGATGATATCCAGTCCAGCATGGGTATGCCCATCCTGCGGCATTTCCTTGATACGACCGACGCTGCCGCACGGGATGAGTCCGATGTCCGGGCCCACTTCCGGTTTGCCCATGACGCCACCCTGTCGCCCCTCCTGCAGAGCATTGGCCTCATCAAGACACGGGGTGCGGAGGATGAGCGCTACCTCAGCTGGAATACATCCCGTCAATTGCCTATGGGCGCCAATCTCTACTGGCAACTCTATGAATGCCGTGACGGACTCAAGGTTCGAATGCTGATGAATGAGAAAGTAGAACCCTTCCCCTTCCCGCCCTGCTCAAAACAGGAACTCTGCGACTGGCGGGAAGTAAAACAGCACTACAAACATGCGGATTATCAGGATCGAATGGAAAAAGCCTGCTCGATTGATGCACACAACGTGCAGCCGCTCTCCTCCTCGACTCAGGAAATAGAGCTCTCAGCGTCTGGCAATATCATTTAGGGAATGAACACTCTGCAGGGAAATATCTGGAAAGGCAGGACGGAAACGTACCTATAAAAAAAGCGGACAACATACATTGTCCGCTTTTTTAAAACTGGTCGGAGCGAGAGGATTCGAACCTCCGACCCCCACAACCCCATTGTGGTGCGCTACCAGGCTGCGCTACGCTCCGACGACAACAAAACAGGGCGTAGCCCTTGTCAGCTGCGGGATGCATACTACGTCACCCGTCTCGCTGATGCAAGATAGGGAAATCCCGCAAATCCTCAATGCGTAACGCCTCCGCCCAGACTTAAGAATCTACTGAAAACCATTTCCGGTCATTCATGACAAAACGTCTGATGCCTGCTCCGAAAGGATGACGATAACAACTTATAGCTTGCTGCTTTCAAGTCCGTGCCAGAAGCGCCGACTTACCCGTAAGACACACTTTTCAGCAGTGCCATACCTGACCGGGAGAACAAACATGAAAAAAGTGCTCGCACTGGCATGCAGCTTGGCCATTTCGAACGCAGCCCTTGCCGCAGGGGGCAGCGCATGGGGATATAGCGGTAAGAAAGGCCCGGCCAACTGGGCTCAGTTAAGTGCAGACTACAGCGCCTGTGATGGAGAGAACCAATCCCCCATCAATCTCACCGGTTTTATCGAAGCTGACCTGAAACCTATCAAGTTTTACTACCGTGACGGAGGCAGCAACACCATTGTTAATAATGGCCATACAGTCCAGGTGAACTATCCCAAGGGCAGCCATATCACACTGGACGGCAAAGTCTTCAGCCTTCTGCAGTTCCACCTCCACGCCCCCAGCGAAAATCACATCAACGGGGAATCCTACCCGATGGAAGTGCATTTCGTGCACGCCGACAGGAAGGGTAACCTGGCCGTAGTGGCGGTTATGTTCGAGGAAGGCGCCAAAAACAAAGAACTGGCCAAGGCTTGGGCAACCATGCCAGATGACGCCGGTGACAAACACAAGATTGCCGGTGGCATTGATGCCGAAGCCCTGATGCCAGAAAGCCGTGAGTACTATCGGTTTAACGGCTCACTGACCACCCCGCCCTGCAGCGAAGGGGTTCGCTGGCTGGTCATGAAAGAGGCTATCACTGCGTCCGAGCAACAGATTGAAGCGTTCCAAGATGTTCTTCATCACCCGAACAACCGGCCACTGCAGTCAGTTAACGCACGCCCTGTTCTTCAATAAGCGTGCCCACCGACAGGATATAAAAAAACCGGCCTGTGCCGGTTTTTTTATATCCAAACAGCCTCGCCTCTGAATAATAAATGAGTGAGAAGTTTTCCTTAGTTATATTTACGTCAGCAAAAATTCCATCATCATCCGCTATCGCTCGTTTCAAACCCCGCCAATTGCCATAGTCGAACAATCCCATCAGAGACACTGGCAACAGTTTGGCCGTCAGAGAGAAGCTCCAGAGAATAGCGTTGCGACCTAGGGGCTTCTTCATGTGTCAGTGATGAGGCCTGAGAAAGTTGTTGCTGGCTACGTTCTCCCTGCAGGTCATTTGATGACATCAGACGGCAGTATTGCTCCCATCTACCGTTACTGTATCGCGAACAGTACATGTTGCTTTTTGCGTCAATAGACCAGAAATGGTTAGCCGTTACCTGAAGTGACTGAACAATCGACGTTTCATGACTACGGAAAGTTTCCCCCTGTCTCCATTCCCCCTCAAACAAACGCCAGATAATAACGTCACCTCTCTTCCCGAAAGAGGCGAAAGACTCCCCCTCCAGAGACAGTACTTTAGCCCGCCCCAGAGCAGTGGGATGACCAACAATCTGTAAGACAGACCATGCATATTTCCCCACGTCATCAGTAACCTGTGCTCGTCTGCAAATCAGAATAGAACCATTGGGATAACAAACCACAGCAACCCCTCTCGAATGGGAAGAGGCTGTTAACGGGCAATTGCCTGAATTTGAGGAGAGAATGTTGTCTGGTACAACACATTTAGAAAAGGCAACCATATCCCCCACTCGCTGCCAGAATTTCACGTATCCTTGAGACTGATGAGAGGAAATAAAACCTTGTTCATCTTCATCAAGGACGGCAAGCAATTGTTCATGTTGACCTGAAGATACCAACTCGTTTGCGCGAATAGATCCATTCTCGTGTTTAATAAAGAGGATGCCCCCTGTCACAGTCATAGCAACAAATCGGTCATCGGATAATTTTTCCAGCACGCCCACGCTCGTTGCTGCCTGACACCGCAGCCTATTCCACACACCATCCGAGCAAAACCATAATATGCAATACGAATCCTCTGAGCTGGTTATCATACTGTCACGTTTAATACTAACCAGACTGGTAATCCGACCGTTGTGTCCTGCCAGCTCCTTGAGGCATGCCCATTTCTTACGGCCCACCTTGTACTGCCATAGCCGCAGAATATGGTCATCAGATGCAGTAACCAGGCAATTCACATCCAGTTGGGTTAGATGAGAAATTTTTGGTTCTCTGGGTTCTCGCTCAACCTGCCTGGGTACCTGAATCACTTGTTGACATGAGGGTGACACCCTATTTATTCGATGTTCAAACAGTAATGAACGAAGATTTTCACGGCATTGATTAGCAGGATCGCCAGAGTAATTCCTTAAAACCAGTCCAGGTATTATGGTTCCAGCATGTAGCCTCAACCCTCGCCCTGAAGACGTTCTACTCTCTTGAGCTTTATAATCGCTTGCCGTAACGCTTCCTGACAGCCCAGCACTTTCACGATTAGCCGGTTCCATTGCAATATCGCCATGTCAATTGCCTTATCCAATGAAGACAAAAGGGGGAATTGAATGGTTCCCCTGCATTGATAAAAATGTCACTTTGATAGCCAGAAAAACACGCGTGATGTTCTACTCTCAGAGTTTTTGATTGCCACTTTATACCTTTATTTAATCACCGCCCTAAGCCGTAGCATCTTCATTATTATCAGCCGAAAGCCTGTAGAGAGGCCATATTCTAATCAGGCAATCCTCGGAAAACGTCGCAATCTCATCAGAGAATCCAATGATTCTCATGCCACCGGTTCTGGCAAATTCGTCAGAATAATCACGCCTGCGGAAGGTCATCTTTCGTTCATGATGCCATTGACTGCCAACTTTGTACCAGCAATGAATAACACCACTGTTATCCAGAGACCAGAAGTGCTCAGGAAAAATTTTCAGGCATTCCGCAACCGGGTACCTATGCTTATCAAGCCGCTGACAAGGCTCCCAAACGCCTTGTTGTAAACGCCAAAAGATAATGCTGGCGTCATCACTATAACTGGCAAAATACGCATCAGAGATAGGCATAATGCCTTTAACGATCTCCTCCTCATCGCCATGTTCTAGAATTTGCATGACACGCCATGCAACCCGCTCCTGACGCTCGACACACTGATGGCGCCACCAGATCACAATGTGGCCAAGGGTATAACAAGCCGCAACAAGTCCTTCACATAACGGCACAGATTTTACCGGGTAGTTATTCCCATCGTTGCGAATGGATGCCGGACAAGCGTAGTCAAGGCAATACCAACCATTTCTCCGGCGTTGCCAGTAACCAAAGAAACCATTCATCGTGCACAGGACAAACGATTCAGCATCCAGTTTGTCCAAATGTAAAATTGCGTCATGGTAGTGGTCATACCAATACTGACGGCAGCTCATGTCATTAATATGAAAATTACCGATTGCCCCTACATTCGTTGTAATAATAAAGTTTTCGGGCGTCAGCACTAACACATCACTGCAGATCAATCCTGTCGGAATAATTTTCCAGGCATGCCAGGCCCCATCAAATTCATGCCAGATGATCACGTCAGCGTCATGTGAGCATGAAACAAAACGGTAAGGCGATAATGCCGACAGCCCGCTCACACAATCATAATGCAAGGTCAACGTTTGTACGCCTTTCCAGCTCCCTGCCTGATTGCACCAAACGCGTAAAGTGCCATCATCCGATGCTGACACCAGAGTCTTGCCATTAAGCTGCAGTAAGTGATTCACACTATCGATATGCCCTACCAGCAATTGAGGACGCGCTGTACGAATAGTTCGCCGGTATAGATCAACCTGATAGTCATAGCAAAATCGTCGCGATGCTGGTGAATCACCGCAATATTCGCGGTGATTCAAAAAAACCAATACACCGGGTAACACGCTGAAACGCAGAAATGCCCTGCCATAACAGGGGACTTTATGCTTTCGTGGTGATACCTGACGCCCAGTATCTATTGAATGATAAGCGACTGACTGTTCTTTTCGTTCCATAACGAGTATTGCACTCCATAAACAACTCCATAAACAAATACTAGGTAAGACGAAAAAAAAACAATCAAGTTCATCAGATCACTGACAATCGGATTAGATATAGCTGCGAACGGGCAAACATTACGCCGCGTTGATCAGGCAAGCTCACATTGCAACCGCCAGATTCACCGCACACGCAGCATGAATAGCAGTGGTGTCATACAGTGGTATAGAAGTATGCTGTGATTGCACCAACAAACCAATCTCTGTACACCCAAGGATAACAGCTTCAGCACCCCGCTCTGCCAGTTGGTCAATAATCGCCAGATATTGCTGTCGGGATTTGTCGGTTACCCGTCCCATGCAAAGCTCGGAATAAATAATGTTGTGAACAATAGCCTGTTCCTGTTCATCCGGCACCAGCACATCAATACCGTATCGGTTTATGAGTCTACCTTTGTAAAAATCCTGCGCCATGGTGAACTGTGTGCCGAGCAGCCCGACTTTACTAACACGGTCGTTAACCAGCTGCTCAGCGGTGGCATCAGCAATATGCACCAATGGAATGGAGATGGCCGCCTCAATAGCCGGGGCTACCTTGTGCATGGTGTTAGTGCATAAAAGCAGGAAATCCGCCCCACCCGCTTCCACCGATTTGGCTGCACGGGCAAGAATAACGCCAGCATCATCCCAACGCCCCTGTTGCTGGAGAGTTTCGATGTCATCAAAATCTACACTGTAAAGGCACAGCTTTGCCGAGTGCAATCCGCCCAGCGCCTGCCGGATACCCTCGTTAATTACGCGATAATAACTGGCGGTGGATTCCCAACTCATACCACCGAGAAGCCCTATGGTTTTCATCATCTTTCCTTCCACGCTTAATTGTTATTAATCGATTACAGCCGCTGAGTCACAATCAGAACAACAACCTGTATTGCTCAAAAAGTGCTTTCCCTATCTGAACAATGGCCTCATTGCGCTGTTCAAATGATGCATCCGTCTGCGAGATATAGATGCTCACAATAATGGCCGCCCGTTTTTCAGGCCAGACGACAGCAGTGATTCCACGGGAACCATAACCGCCCGCACCGGAACGATCAGCAATCTGCCAGCCGGTGGGCAAAATGGAGCGCAGCAGGTTATCGGCTACCTGGTTGTCCTTCATCCACTGCATCAACTGCGCTTGCGCATCAGGTGATAACGCCTTGCCAAAAAGTAACGTATTGAGCGTGGTTGTTATTGCGTTTGGAGTGGTTGTATCACGTGGGTCGCCGGGGCTGGCTTCGTTAAGCTCAGTTTCAAAACGATCCAACCGGGTGGCAGGGTCACCCAGATCTCGCAGAAACTGCGTCAGCGCCTGCGGTCCGCCGGTATTTTTAAGAATGATATTTGCCGCCGTATTGTCACTCATCCGCATGGTGGCGGCACAGGCCTGCTCGAGCGAAATGGATTGACCAACCTGCTCCTCCAGCACCGGCGACCATGTCAGCATCGATGCTTTCTCAACGAGAACCGGGTGATCCAACGTGATCTTGTCTTCTGCAACATCGCTCAATAGTTTGGCGCAGGCAAGCGTTTTAAACGTGCTCATCAAAGGGACGCGTTCGTCCCCATTGTGGTTCCAGCGCTTTTGTGTGGCTGTGTCGTACACTGACACGCCGACATGGGCATTCAGTGTTTTTTCCACATTATTGATAACCTGCAATACAGAGTCACCTGAGCCCGCCCACGCAGAGGTAATACTCATTAACAACGCAACAAACACGCAAACATTCAAAGAGGGAAAACGACTATTCAATGACATATGACTTCAGAAAACATGAGAGAATATAAATGGTTCCAGTAGTAGCTGGTACTAAGGAATGCGCAATAAATCGATACAGTACAAGCCAATCATTGACGGCTCAGTGCCCTGATGATGCATCACTCCCTGGCCAGAAACTTTGACATGATAAGCTCACAGCAGATTAACTTGCCTTGGCTGCATGATCATTCAGCTAACCTGCAGCGTCATAGCGGCGATGACGATATATCTCAATAACTTGCCAACGGTCACCAACAGGACAAACCAGCACAGACGAATCCGCAATATGCCCGCCATCACGGTTAGCGGATCACCAATCACCGGCACCCATGCAAACAGCAATGAGGCGATGCCGTATTGAGTGAAACGCTGCTCCGCCCGCAAGAATTCATCGTCAGACATTTTCAGCCATTTCTGGATGACGTTTTTGCTGGCCCAGTACCCCAGCGCATAGTTGGTCAGCGAACCAAGCACATTTCCCACCGTAGCCACGGTAACCAATACAGTGGGGGATAACCCGCCCAGCAGCAATGCCCCCAGCACCAGCTCCGAGCCAAGGGGTAAAATCGTTGCAGCAAGGAAGGCAGCGATGAAAAGGCCGAAATAACCGAACTCCGCAAGATATTCCATAAAAACCATAACTGACAGGAGCAGACATTTACGCCCAGAAAAAATAACGCTGTATACAACGAGAAAGTGCTAACGAAAAGCGCTAATAATATTGACGATACTTTTCAAGTTGTAAGTATATTCTTGGGCAGAAAAACGCTTTTCAGGTATAAAGCGGTAAAGACCACTGGCACCAGCTCACAACCTTTCACCAATAGCTACGGCAGAGGCATATAAGGCAAGGGATCCCTACAGCTGTTATTGTGATCAGGTATCCTTATTAACTTTCACAGGCAGGTGCGCTTCAATCACATCTATCGCCACATCACTTTTATGCACACTAATCCCCCGTTTTTCGGGATCAGGCAGCGTCATGATTGAGCCGATCAACTGTCCTTTAACTGAGAGCCCGGGTTTGCTTCTGCCACTGGGCGAGACGGGATCTCCTTTGATACGGATATGCTGAATACTGCCTTTCGCCTTTTCGACCCGGTCTTCACCCAGCTGATCCAGTGTTCCCTGGGACAAACCTGCAGAATTAATGGTAATGACGCCCTCAAAACGCTCAGGGGGATACCTATCCTGCACTGCAGTGTAAGCAAACTGCGCCACACCGCCTCCTAGTGAATGGCCCGCAACACCAAATGTCGAGCCAGATAAGGGTTCATGCTTTAACAGAAGGTCAAACACTGCGACAGCACTTCGGTACATCGGTGATTTCATACCCAACCATTGGGTAATATCAGCTTTGATAGTGCCACTGCGTCCTGTTTCATTTTTTGATCCGGGCTCTGTACCCGCAAAGACAACGACTATAGCGTTACCCTTCCTGACCACCATGGCCTTCGCATTATCCGGCGCATGAATCAGGCCCGTGGCGTCATCGTAGAGCATTTGCAATTCAGTCGGCAGCTCTTCCTGCTTTAACAGCGTACAGCCGTCGGGTAAGATGACATCCTTAAAATTTGGGTCAAACCCTTGGTAGGCCGCATCGCACAGCATGGCGCAGTTGGCGATATTCTCCTTATCGGCTTGCTCCAGGGCCAAAAAGTCCCCCAAATCCTTTGTATCGGTTACCGGAGAATCCTTAACACGCTGTTTATCTCCCAACTCAGGCGCCTTGACCAACATATCCCCCTGCTGCCTGATCAACTTTTTGTTCAGGGCAACAGCTTTTTTAACATTTTTCTCTAACTGCTTTTCAGACGTGGATTCAGCTCGGTTTAGCCCCAGCATTCTAAGGTCAGAAAAGACTTCACGCCTCAATCGTTTTTCAAACCGCCCCGTGCCAGAGGGCTCCTGCAAGCCGGCCAGCATTCGGCTGACAGCATGCTTTGCGTTGTTAAACCGCCTTAACAAAGAGTCTTGAACTTTGTGCCTCAAGACTTTACGCACACTCAGGGATTTCTCTGGAACTGGCGGGCTGGTTTCAGCATCGGGCTGCTTGGCTTGCTGAACCATCGGCATGCCATCCGTTTTTGATACGTTGATCCCGTTATGAGTTGTCTTACTTTCATTTGGAATAACAACAGGTTCTGTGCCTCTATTTGGCACTATCGAACCACCACCGCCCACTTTCCCAGTCATTTTTCCACTAGCTCAAAGTCCCTTTGATGTTTTCATTTTAGCAGGAAGGCGCTTATACCCTTTTGATCGCACGTGTTGAGTATTACCTGAAATCTGGACAACAAATGCTTGTCTTCCAATACCTGCCTCAAGGGTATGCATCAGCTATTGCCCTCCCTGCAGCGAGTGTCAGCCTCCAAAAGACGATTGGCACATCTTAAACAGTCACTATATCGTTTCCATAAACCGCTGACTGATCACCGTGGACACATGCTGGAACACCTCACTCACCCGGGCCGGATCTTGTAGATAGACGCTCATGTCATACCCGAGGGTATTCTGCGAGCTAAGCGGGATAATATCTTCATACTGTTGCCAGAGAATTCGGCCCTCATGGTCAGTCAGCGTACCCTTCACACCCAGGAGAGGATAGAGGGTATGACTGAAACCCTGCGTTTGACCCAGACCGTAGAGCCGGATTTCAAAGCGAAACACACCCACATGGGCGGCCTCGTGTTCTGCCAGAGCAAAAGTGTTGCTGGCTTGCAACTGGCGGCGGAAAGCCTTGATGAAGATCACACCAATATCACTGGCCTTCATCGTGTTTTCAATCCGGGTACGGTCTGCCTGCCCCGCCTGTCCCACGGCCGCGCCTGCCAGACCTCCCAAGGCAAATGCAAGTGATTCAGCGGGCCCGTTATAAAACACATCCGGCGTGACAACGACCTCGGGTGAGACTATCACCTGCGTTACCGTCTGCCTGGCGGCGTCACTGAGCGGGATGGTTTTCACATTGGAACACCCGCTTAGCAGCAGGGTGAACAAGGTCACGACGAACATCGCCTGTTTTAAACCCGTCATATCCTGTTGTCCCTGTTTGACGTCGACAGATACTGCCCGAAGGCTTCACGAAGAGATTTGCAGTGGGAATACGTTGGCAAGGGATTCATCACATCAGGTGCTGAATCTCCCTGCGCAACCAATCACTAAGGGGTATTGTCGATAATTTCAACCGAATGCGTGATCTTCATCGCAGGCTGGAGCATTAAACAAACATGGCAGTATTTGCTGATTGCATTCCGGACGGCGACGTCAAGATCAGCCTCAGTCACTCCCTTGCCCCTGGCCGTAAAGTGCAAATTGACTGACTCATAAAGCCTCGGTTCACTCTCGGTGAGTGTATAGGTCACATGGTTGTTCAGGCTATCCAGACCAGCTGCTTTATCCTGAAAATACAGAACCACGTCGGTAGCACTACAAGAGCCGAGGGCAGACAACAGCAACTCCGTCGGACACGGCGCCACATTGCTCTCTGCATCGACATTGACGATAAAACCACCGTTCGTTGTTACCTTGAACTGGCAATCACCTTGCCACTCTACATTCAGGCTCATGTCTTTCCTTTAAAGTACCAAATAATGACTCAATGCAAGCTTAATGGCTGTGAGCGCTTTCATTCACAGTACCTTGTGAGTGAAACGCCTGTATTTAGATGATCTGAATCTCTAACCGTGGTCCAATTTGCCTGAAACCTTCGCGGGTGTAGAAGTTTAATGTTCTCGACCATCGGGGTTGTTCGGGTGCACCCACTTCGAGAATGGGCCAGTGCTGTTCTTTGGCAAATTGTTTAGCGAAGTCTATGAGACTATTTCCAATACCACACGAACGGAAGTCTGGACGGATATAGATCTCCATGATCTCACCGAACATACCGCCAGCATAAATTGCACGGCACTCACTCAACGTGATAACACCGACTGCATCCAGATTGTCATCGTTTGCCAGGAATGCCCAAAACCCGCTATTTCTCTGGATCAGCTTTTGGGCAGAATCAATAAATGTGCGCTTATCCAGTGTATTTAACGTACTTTCCCAGAGTTCTTTTTCCATTTCATAAATCATCTCACCAACGATGTGGGAGTCTGAACTAGCTGCCTGTGTGATCGTATAAATTGACATCAGAATAACTATACAAAGAGTGATATTTAACCAGATACTGAAGATATGGTAGTGCGAAACGACCAGACATCATGACGCCTGCAAACAGTAACTGCTGGCAGTCGCCCTACTCTCCAGCCACCTACTTGATTTTAAAGAAAGGACAACATTCCATCTCAGGATCAAAAGATATGAGGAAATAGATACTGGATAAGCCATCGGAATGTGGCGGCTCATAATCCTGCAGATAGTCGGATACGGTATTTTTATCTAACAGCGGTTCATCGGTAAAAATGACCAGGGCATAGCCCGCCGGATAGGGCCCGCCTTTCAACGCCGAAAAGCGCGCATCCTTCCTTGTAATAAGCTCTGAAACGGCTGAGCAAAATCGCTCCTTACTCCATGCCGCCCATTCGTAGACACACCCCGCTTTGAATGCCCGAACCGCTTCCGCACAGACCAGCTCCGTCACTTCAATCGCGATTCGCTCGCCCGCTAACATCGCTTCACAATCGGGCGGATCATTGCCCCGGCCTCTTGACCGGATGTCAGAAAAACCCGTTTCACCGGATTGCTCAAACGATTCATTCAGACGCGCAACAACGCCCCACTCTTCAAGATCTCTGTCAGGTGCCCAACCAAAGAAATCAGCATAACCCCGAGCCTTTTCTCTGGCTTCTTTCATTGAGGCAGCAATCGCTCTTTCTTGTTGTTTATCCATAGGATGTTTGAATAGTAATGGTGATTAACAAGAGCTTAAAAAAATTTATTTTTTCAACTTCGTAAAATAGCTTTAATCGAAACAACTAATCCTTGGTTTTGGGTACCGAAGGCTTTCCAGACAGCTAACAAAAAACACCTGAAAGTTGTTAGCTGCTAAATTTATAATCCTTAAATCTCAGTGTTGCGGTTCAAAGTTGAAACTAGGCGCTGGTGACTAAAGATGCCCTTGTTGCAGGCTGAAAAAAACACTGTTCTTCTTGTCTAATAATCCAAGGTCTAGACCTTCTATATGCCAATCTAGGTTGAACTTTTTCGGATGAGGTTTGTTGCCAGCCTCATATAAGGTATTAACAAAAGCTCTATCGTTTAATTTTGCATCGTGATCGATGATAATTTGTGAATAATGATCAGCCATTCTGATTAAATACATTGGGTGGCCTGACGTCATTATCGGATTATTCATATATACTGTTCCAGGCTCCATACCAAGCGTCGTATATTTTTCGTGAATTTTCCACATTCTCTCACGCTCTTCATTCATCTGACCATTTTCATCAGCAAACTCGAATACTGAATGATCAAATATACCAATCGCATGTAGTGTGTCTCTACTTACGAATGCAAATAAAACTTCATCAGTCCTTTTTGATAACCCTGATTTCTCAATTTCCATGTTTAAGTGGAAATGATGAAACCCTTTAGTATTGAGGATTTGATCTTTATCCTCCCAAGCATCAACTTCACCATCTTTTATCCGTTGTACTAGCGTATATCCATTTTTGTGAGCCCGTCGTGATAGAAATGGATGTAGATCTTCCCCATTTCTTACTTTATTGAGAAGATCATTGATGCTTTCTTTGAGATTTTTGTATCTTCTGTCAGCAGTAAGTTCAGGAGCGCGTTGAACTGTACGGATTCTGGTAGGTACTTGTCTTGTCTGCCAATGAAGATAGTGAATCACCACATCACTTATGCTCTGAGACTCAAGCTCTTCAAGTGTTTTTTTATCATTTGGAAAGAAAGGTAACTCTTTAATCAGTTTATCTTTCAACCGTTTTATCGAATTTGACTCTTCCATATACTCCATACTTAATAACTAGAGTTGATTGAGTGATTTGATGTAAGCGCATAATCGGGATAGGGCGAAGCCTCACAGCTCCGCTCCTCCCACACCACCGGCCATACGGATCACGTAACACGGCGGTTCAAATTACTTTGTGTTCATCTTGCCGCCAGTTCTGGCAGCCCAAGGTTCTTAAAGTACTTGTTTGGCAAAGCGTATCGTAGAGCTGGACTACCACTTAAACGCCACGGCCCGTGCGCAGACTTGGCTGTATTCCATGCCAACCATCTGTCTACACCTAATCGCCTTAACATTCGGTAGCCCTTACGATCCCATTGTTTCCAAACATAACACCGCAATCGTCGTCGAACCCATTTGTCCAGACACCGCAGAGGACTCAGTATTTCAGCGATGTCGAAATACGCTTTCCAGCCAAGCAGGGATTTTCTCAGCTCTGCGATAATCTGGGTGATTGAATGGCCTCTCGTTCGACGGCTCAGCTCTTTGACGGTCGCCTTCAATTTGACCAGTGCTTTATCGCTGACCTTCACTTTCAGTTCCCGTCGACTGAACGTAAACCCAAGGAAGTTACATTCCCAAGGTCGACCTACTCCACTCTTTTGGGTATTCACTGTGAGTCGCAGCGATTCTCCAATAAAATGTTGCAGGCTTTTCATCACGCGATCACCCGCGGCCTGACTTTTAACGAATACCACAAAGTCATCAGCATAACGAGCGAACCTGAGGCTCCGCTTTTCCAGTTCCCAATCCAGATTATTCAGCACGATGTTTGAAAGGACAGGCGACAGTGGGCCGCCCTGTGGTACCCCTTTCACACTGGCTTGTTTTATTCCATTGATGCAGACACCGGCTTTCAGATAACGATTAATTAATCGCAACAGCGTGGCATCTTCCTGATGTGTCTTGAGTTGCATCATCAACAGGTCATGGTTGACGTTGTCAAAGAACGCTTCAAGATCACAATCTACCACCCAGTCATATCCACTCTTGAAAGCAGCCTGAGCATACCCTATCGCCTGATGAGCATTACGGTGTGGACGAAAACCATAACTGCTGTCATGGAATTGATCGTCCCACTCCTCCTGCATAATCTGGGCAATAGCCTGCTGTATCAGGCGGTCAAGAACGGTAGGAATTCCCAACTTACGTTTGCGTCCATCCGGTTTAGGGATTTCGACCCGCAAGACGGGTTTGGGTGAGTAAGTCCCTTCTATAAGTTGCTTCCGTAACATCGGCCAGTATTGCTTGAGGAAGCCTGGAAGGTCGTCAACGGTCATGCCGTCCACGCCCGGAGCTCCTTTATTGCGTTGAACCTGTTTCAGTGCACGTACCAGATTGTTCCTATCCAGTACCCGCGCCATCAAAGATGAACAAAAGGTGGATTTTGGCTCAATCAGGTCTCCCGATTCCGGTTCATCCTCCGGAGTTTCCAGAGACAACGACTGTTGTTTAACAGATGCCATCCGAAACCACTTCCCCGATGATTACTCTCCGAGATTTGTTCAGGCCTTCAGTGACGAGAGGTCACCTACTATGCCTTCTGCTGACTTCTGCACTGCGATCACACCGGATTGCTCCCATGTCAGTTAATCCCTCAACACAATGCAGACCTCCCGAGGTAAGGCACTTAACTTTCATCGCGTAGACGCCCAATTTATAAAACGTATCCCGATTGCAGATGGAGGGCTTAATGGTCACGTGCCCACTGGCCCCGAATACGTCACACCTCATATTGGATTCTTGTTCATCGCCCCGCGATTTTGCGTTGGGCTTCCTTCAGACCCTGCCTCGCGACAACGCCCTTGCCCTTTCGCTAACCTTCGGCTCTGCGAATACCTGGTAAGAGGACTTTCACCTCTCTAGTTAAGTGCCATGCTCGGCACACACGCTTGGTTCAGCCGCGCCGCCGACGGCGGCGTCGGGTGGAGGGGCGAAGCCCCGGAACGAACTGGAACCATTTGTTAGAAGCTATTGGTCGATAGCTGGTATGAACTCTTCTTTTTCTAATATTCTTACTAGGCTTCGCATGAGAAAGTTATTAGTAAAATTAACATAATAAGTTCTTGAGTTTTCTTGTATTGGCTTAATGAATCCAGACTCTTTCATTTTTGCTAATTGATGCGTTCGTTGCCTAGATGTCAACTCCGGCAATGGTTCATCAAGATCTATGGCTTTAAATCGCTGTTTTTTAATGCCTACTCTCAATATTTTAACTTCTGTTTCATTTAGGTATCCACGTTCAACACCAAGTTCAATAGTTGGAATGAGAATATTTTTATAAAGAAAACCAAAGTCAAGAAGCTTATTAACTTTAGTAACTTCATCCAAAATACCTGTTAATACATACTCACACCATTCTAGTAATGCACTATCATCCGCAGAATCAGCTTTAGTTAAGTTCTGATAATATTGATCTCGATCATTACAAAACACAGCTGTTGGATTAAGAATTTTTCCATCTTTGACATTAAATCCATATTTAATCAACATAGCGTACGTTAATAACCTAACAACTCTGCCATTTCCATTACCAAAAGGATGTATCCATGTAAATCGGTGATGAGCTATCGCAGTTTTTAACAGATCGTATTTTCCAGCTTCATCTTTATTTATAAAAGCTAATAATTCATCCATATACCCCTGAACTGAATTATGTTCAGGTGGCAAATGAGTTGATTGGGAAATCTCCACGCTCCATGTTCTATATGCGCCAGGAGTCCTATCACCTTCTTCGTTAAGTCCATCTACAGCTAAATGGTGCAACTCTCTTATAAAATGATGAGTTATTTCAGAGCCTTCAGAAATGCTTTGCTCTATGTAGTCCATAGCACTTTCAACATTAGCAATTTCAGAATATCGCTCTGTGGAGCGTTCATTATGTTCGATTTTTTGCTCTATATATTCAGATATAGTTGTCCGGTTACCCTCTATACGGGCTGAACCGACACTTTCCATAATATGGAAAATTTGCTTAAGCTGGAAGAAAATCCAAGGTGCAGTGGTTCCACCAAGCCTCTGCTTTCTAAGGTGGTTCAACTCCATCAATGTATCAGTTAGATTAGAGTCAAAACTTGGACTTACTAACTTCAAGTCAAAGTGGTTAAATGAGGCGCTCATATCTTCATTTTGCCTACGCAACATATTGATATTAAAGGACTTATTCTCCGGCTTGCTCATTCTACTAACTACAAACCAAAGAAATTGCTAACTACATTCTACATAATTCAACAACTACATTATAGGGGATAAATACTCATTGGGAACTACACAGCTGAGAATTTGGGTAGCTTCTAACGCCTGCATCAGCCGACGCCGTAGGCGGTGATCTTCCCCCGATAAAATGGACACCCTTCTACAGCTAAGCTGCCGCCTCGTATTCTACCGGAGATTGATAATTAAGGCTTGAGTGCAGTCGAGCACGGTTATAAAAATGCTGTATATATCCAGCTAATGAATCACGTAGGTGGTGAACACTGCGGAATGTGGTTCCAGTAATCAACTCACCTTTCAATGAATGAAAAAATGATTCCATCTCCGCGTTGTCAGTGCATCGGTAGGCGCGATTCATACTGGGTATGAACCCATAGCGTTTATGTACGTTATGAAGCTCTGTGGCTCGGAATTCGATGCCTTGGTCTGAGTGAAAAACAAGCCCTTTCGGAGGGCGTCGATTTCTGATGGCCATCAACAGGGCAGCTTTGGTTAAAGCCGCTGTCCGGTTGTTTTTTAGCGACCATCCAACGACTTTCCGTGAATACAGATCCAGCACGACAGCCAGGAACATCCATCGTCCTTGTAGTTTTATATAGGTCACATCCGACGTCCAGTGCTGGTTAATCGCCGTTGGCTTGGGGAGATCTTTGCGAATGTTAGGCACAGGGTCACAAGCTCGTTGTGGCAGAGGCTTTCTGCGATAAATGCGAGCCACACGGCCTTTCAGTTGAGCTTCTCGCATCAAGCGCTCTACGCGTTTTCTGCCAACACTTATCCCCTGGTTACGAAGCACCTTGAAGATGCGCGGGCTTCCATAGCGTCCCTTGCTTTTATCAAAGACAGACTGGATGCGCTGTAAAAGCAACTGGTCATCAAGTTTACGCTGACAAGGCTTTCGGTTTCGCCAAGCATGAAAGCCACTGCAGGTAACATTCAGACGTTTACAGAGAAAGCGAATCCCGAAACGCTGATGGTGGAACCCTATGAACGCGAATCTTTCCTGCGTTGTTCCGCGAGAAACGTTTCCCACTTTTTTAGAAAATCGACCTCTTTTTTGAGAGCGGCATTCTCGGCCTCGAGTTTCTTGATCCGCTCGCTGTCAGTCAGCTCTTTTTTTCTGGGGATAGTCTCAAGATTTCTGGAGACTTTGCGTTCATCGGCCACAAGACTGCCCTCAAAATATTCTTTGCGCCAACGAGACAACATAAACGGATGGATGTCTAGGTAGGCAGCGACATCTTTGATCATCACACCAGGTTTGAAGGTCATTCGAACAGCACTGACTTTGTACTCATTGGTGTAGCGACGCGTTGGTTTATCAGGTCTGTAACTTGTCATTTAAGCACCTCATTGGATTAGGAATGAGGTGTCCACAAAAGCGGGGGAAGTTCACGGTCGGCTGGATGCACTTGTTAGCAGTCTTTCGATGATATACGCAAAAACTGTTTGTTCATTTTTTCAAATGAAGAGCAGTCTAGCGAAAACGAGTACCCGCCTGTTCGGTGATCTCTTGGATAACGCAAATGTTGATCCATGAAAGCAGGTTTAAATTGTTTTATGTGTTGCTGGTGTAATTCCAACTCTCCTTTATTCAATTCACATGGATGATACTCTTCGAATTTAAATGAATGGTCAATTTTATAGTCGTCGGATGGGTAAAGTTTTAGATAGCTCTCTTCCAATTCTTTTAGTTTGTGAGTATACGGGGCTGAGCCTGTTTTTTTCTTTATCATGTACTTGTAAAATAGCTCAACTGCATGAAACATTTGATAAGCAATAGCGTTCTCATATTCGTGAACATGCTTAAAATCTGTATCAGCAATGACTGAAACTCTTCCTATTTCCAAGTAGGCGATTGCCATATTCAAAAATTCATCACACTCTTGATTCAATATGTACTCCTTGACTGCTAACGCTTTGATAAGCGGCGCACTCACGCACAAAGGTTGGTGCGACTCTGAGTGATCTGAGGAAGTAATTATGGACACCTTCTTAAGGGAGTAAAATCACTCTCTGAGGTGACCAATGACTACCAAGAAAAAACGTAAATATCATTCACCGGAATTCAAAGCCGAAGCCCTGAGGTTGGCCGAGAAAACCAGTATCCCGTCAGCAGCCAGGGAGTTGGGATTGCAAGAGTCCCAGCTCTACGCATGGCGATCCGCAGCGCTCAGAAAAAAGACGGTCAGTGAGCGAGAGTCTGCGTTAGCGACTGAGGTTGCCAGACTCAAGCGCCAACTGGCGGTGCAGGCTGAGGAGCTTGAAATTCTAAAAAAGGCGGCCACCTACTTCGCAAAAAACCAAAAATAGAGCGCTTCCGCTTTATGCTCAGGAACAGGAGCCGGTTTTCTCTGGTCAGGATGGCTTCTGTTCTACGAGTCTCGCGAAGTGGGTACAACCGCTGGGAAAGAACCCGCCATAAATCCAGTCATCGCGCTGTCAAACAGCAGCTTCGTGACGGGTTGATTCTGGAGGCATTTCGGAGGAGTAAGTCTCGTTCAGGTTCTCGTCGTATCCAGAAAGACCTGGAGGATGCTGGTCAGCCTTGCTGTATCAAAACCGTTCAGGACAGCATGAAACGACAGAGTCTTGTTCCCAGGGCCGCTCGTAGATTCAGGGTCACGACTGACAGCAAGCACACGTTGCCTGTTGCGCCTAACCTGCTCAAGCGTGACTTTGTAGCCACAGCGCCCAACCAGAAATGGGCCGGTGATATCACCTATCTGCAAACCAGCGAAGGTTGGCTGTATCTGGCCGTTGTCATTGATCTGTTCTCACGTCGAGTCATAGGCTGGTCCATGGGAACCACAATGAAAGCTGACCTGGTGTGTGATGCATTGAACATGGCGCTCTGGCGCCGACGGTTTCCTGCTGGTGTGCTATTTCATAGCGATAGAGGCAGTCAGTACTGCTCTCAAGTATTCAGAGACATGATCGAGAAAAACGGCTGCCATCAGAGTATGAGCCGTAAAGGCGACTGTTGGGATAACGCTTGCGTAGAGAGTTTTTTCCACTCATTGAAAGTTGAGGCTATACATCATGAGCCAATGATGAATCGGGCGCAGATGCGGCAGGCGGTGTTTGAATACATTGAAGTCGATTACAATCGAACCCGCCGACACAGTTCATTGGGGTATATGACTCCCATGAATTTCGAGTTGGCAAAAGCAGCTTAGGCCGATGTCCATTTTTACTGAATCAGATCAGAGCTTGGGAAGCCCATTCGATTTTATGAGTGTGCCGTTTCATCAACTTGTTGGACGAGCCCTCGCACGGTCTCGCCGTATGGATTTAACAGTAAGCTACGATTGCCGTACAAACGTAGCTTACTGTCTGATATTGGGATATCCGGCAGTGATCCGGCTTTGCTTTGATCATTTTACTGTTTCAAACGTTGTTCATGAATCGCAAAAGCGGTAGTTTTCCAGCACCAGTCCGACAGGTATCCCTGATAAGTTCTCAGCATCTGGTTGCAGGCTCACGATCCATTGTGGCGGGTCGGATCCCGGCCTCGCCGAAATCGCTCTTTGATGACCAGCGGTTTTCGACATGTCGGACAACAGGCCTGCGCTGCCCTTCCTACGGTTACCAGATAGGCTTGCCAGCTCAACGAGGTGTCTGATTCAACGACACACTGTTGTTTATGCGCCTCCCGGGCTCGGTTCAGAGCTGCACGTTTGCCACTGGTATAGAGTCCATAGCTACGGACGGTTCGCTTACCTTTGTCGGGAACATGAATCAGCAATTGCCTGATAAAACCTGTTTTTGAAAACGACTGGATTTCAGTTTTACCCGACTGATGACTCTGATACTTCAGTTGAATGCTATCTTCGTTGAGGCTGATCTGTTGATTATTGATCGGGCCACCTTTTACATAGCGAGCCAGGTAGTTAATGACGCCGTTGCCATGGTTATACGGTTTCATGACTTCAACGTGCCAGTCTGCTCGTCCAAGCTGGTTAATCATGTGACTGAACCCCGTCTGGCCGAGTGATTCCGGCACTCTAAGGGATTCTGACCTCATCGCAGCGCAGAATTTTCCCCGGAAAAGTCTCATCACGACTTTGAAGGGTAGAAAGCAACCTTTAACCGGAGCTATCCATTGTCCCTTGCGAGTGAGTCCACCATTCGTTACCAGGCAGTGTATATGAGGATGCAGACTGAGGTTTCTGCCCCATGTGTGCAGATTCAATAAGAATCCACTGTCCGCTCCCAGGTATTTTTTATCATTCAATAATGTTTTCATCGTCTCGCTGACAGCATTAAACAGAATGTCAGTCATCAGACGAGTATTCATCAACCAGAGTTCGTTGAACTGATGAGGAATAGTGAAAACCAGATGGCGATGTGAGGTATTAATCAGTAATTGGCTCTTTGCGCTTAACCAACGTTCAACCTGAATCTGATTACATTGCGGACAGTGCCGGTGTTTACAGGAGTTGTACCAGATTTTGCTGATATGTCCGTCCGGGCAACTTTGTATGTGCCCGCCCATGGCTGCCGTACGGCAATTTATAAATGCGTTAGCGGCCCGGTAATGATGCAGTGGCAGTCTTTTGTTTTTGGTATATGCTTCAAAGGATTTTTTGAAAACCTTTTGTATTGTGGTTTTCATGGGATTCCAATACTAAGTTAAGAATCTCAAAAGTAGACTAAAATCCTGCCTGCTCTTTCCCTCGGCGTAGCCGGGCGCGTTCAACAGCTATTAGAACTCATCCGAGTAATATTGGATATTGAACTCAAATGAGAAATATTATTTAAAAACCTTTGTTATAAACTCACGTGAGTTATATTATCTTTCATCGCTAACCACATAACCCCCTGTTTATAAACGAGAAAACATCCATATTCCAAATCACTCCCAATATTTCTCAAACACTCTGATGCTGTTGGCAAACGCCTGTTTGAATGATCCGCTGTCGCACTGGGCAAGGCGCTGAGCAACCGATGATGGCCAGCTGCGCGACACAGCCTGGAACACCCTGAGCGACTAAACACCTCAACTGTCAACGGCAACCAAGCCGGGCAATATCGTGAAATACCCTGCCAACACCCCATTTGCAGACAGTGACTTATCCTGAATGACAGACACGCTACCGCCCGAAGGTGAGACCTGACCGGTTATAGATCAGGCGGAGCATGGGCCTCACTAGCTCGTTACTGCACGGCTGTACAAGAAAATTGGGTTATCTAATCACACTTTGCAGGCTTCAGCCATGGTGCCGGTCAACGCCGAATGGCAGTGCGATCAGTTGTCTTTTGTCGTTTAGTACCCACAACGTGGTTTTGGGAGGAAATCAACAGAAAAGGATTCTTTCAGCTTAACGCCCGAAAGCGATTGTCGATGATTCAGACCAGTGAAAGGACCCAAAACGTGTTTTGTCGGAGCGAAAGGATTCGAACCTCCGACCCCCACAACCCCATTGTGGTGCAAGAAAACGAGCCATGGTGCCGGTCAACGCCGAATGGCAGTGCGATCAGTTGTCTTTTGTCGTTTAGTACCCACAACGTGGTTTTGGGAGGAAATCAACAGAAAAGGATTCTTTCAGCATTCCGACAGTAACGCCCGAAAGCGATGGATGCGATGCAAGAAAACGATGATAAGCAGAGAGAAAAATCAGACCAGTGAAAGGACAAAACTGGTCGGAGCGAGAGGATTCGAACCTCCGACCCCCACAACCCCATTGTGGTGCGCTACCAGGCTGCGCTACGCTCCGACACTACCGCGAGGCTTGCCCTCACGACGGGTGCGAATCATACCCAAACCACCGTCCCGAGGCAACCGCGATTCGCACATTCCCTGCCGGTTTTAGCGGCTATTCTTCCTCCAGCCGATCGCATTGTGTGGTCCGTGTTTCCGTGATGGCTTCCAGCGCCCCTTGCCAGAGATCCATGCGCGCCGACATCGCCTGGCGCGCCATCACCAGCGCCCGGTCCATGCCGTCTTCCGTCCCCTGGGTCAGCAGCCGCAGGATCGCTGCTGCCGCCGGGCCGTGCTCGTCGCCGTCCAGCTCGATATGGCGCTCCAGGTACCACATCATGCCCGGAATGGTGGCCTGCTCAATGCCCCACTGCGCCAGCAGCGCGGAGAACATCTCCGGAATGGCATCCTCCCGTCCGAACAGGAAATAACTGGCCACATCCGCACTGCAGCCTTCAATGGCCACGGTCAGGGTATCCGTCACGAACGCGCGCACATGCGCCGGTATGCCGTGGCCATGAATGGCGGCCTGCCAGGGCACGCCGTTTTGCAGTGCCTCGAGGAAGGCCTCGAAGACGGACGTGTCCGCACCGATCTCACGCATGGCATCCAGGTACATGGCCAGGTGGCTGGTCGGGTGGCCGTGACGGTCTTTGTCGGTTTCTTCGCAGAGGATGATCTCGTTGATAAACCGCGCCGCATTGGCATCCACCGGTGTGCGCCAGGGCAGTGTCATACCGGTCAGGTCATGCTGCAGGCGCTTGGCCAGCGACATGAAATCCCACACCGCAAACACATGGGTTTCCATGAATGTCGCCAGTTTCGCCCGGGTATCAATGCCTTCGTACAGCGGGTGAGAAAACAGCCGTTGCCGGTAGTGTGCCAGTTCCTTTTCAAACATGTTGCGTCCGTCCTTGTTGGCCCCAGTGGTTGTTCACTGCGGTTACTATCGACGGTGTCCCTGTCTCTCATGAGCGGCAGTTGCAGCCAATTTTTTTACATCTTTTTTATCAAGGTGTTAGCGCGAATCATGCTGTCGGGTCACGTCCTTGTTTTGACGCTGGCTGATAAGAAGCATGGCAACGTGCGTCAGACTGCCGGGAAAGAAAACGCGGGCAAAAAAATAGCGACAGACGCTGGAACGCCTATCGCTATTGTCTTACGCCAACCCAAACCGTGCTAAGGCTGGTGTCATTCTATCCGTCAGAAATCGTAACGGATCTTGGCCTGCAGACTGTCTGACTTAAAGCCTGATGCCCACCGGTGCTCGTAATTCAACGAGAGGCTCAGGTGATCATCGGTCCAGTAATCAAAACCCACACCCGCCATATACGAGGTCTGCTCGGGATCAACACCGATAGAACGCAGTGTCAGCGACTGGTTGAACACTTCCGCGGTCAAGGTGGAGTCCACGGAATCCCCGGCGAAATCGTGGTACACCATAAAGCTCGCTTCGGGCAGCAGGATGCCACCGTCCAGGTCCAGCAAATGACTCAGCCGTACCCCGGCGCCCAATTCCTGGACATTGAAGTCATCGGACTTAACCCGAACCGGGTTGGAGCCATCACTGAATGTCTGGGTGTAAGATTCCGTTTCCAGCTGGCTGTATTCCAGGCTGACCCGGGGTTCAACCAGCGTATCGCTGTTATTGAACCAGAGTTCCTTACCGCCGGTGACCAGCAGCCCGTATTGCTTGCTGCTGTAGTCCGCGGAGCCTTTCACACTGCCGGTGTAGCTGGTGCTGTCGGTATTGTTGAGACCAACATTCAGCACCGAGTCAACAAACCAGTCACCTCCCTGCCAGTTGCTGTAGAGACTGACCTGGTAACTTTCGATATCACTGCTGGACGAAGAATTTTTAACATTCACATCCGCCGACGCATAACTGAATGAACTGCCCACGGTGTAGGTATCGTTCAGGTCGATATCGCCACCGAGGCTGAAGCCGGACAAACGACTCTTGTAGCCGTTAAAGCTCACCCCGTTGCTGCTTTGACGCCCCTGGTCCGCTTCGGACGCGATGGCCTTGAGCCAGACACCGCCTTCCTCAACCAGGTCACCGGCCGCGACACCGGAACGGCCACCGTTACGCAGGCTGGCCAGGTGGGCCAGCACGTTGCTGAACACCTCACCCTGCATCTGTTCCGTGGCAGCGATGACCGCAGCCAGGGCGCTGGTATCAGTATTCGGATATTGCTGCTTGAGGTAATCCACCAACCCATCGACATCGGAAATCGCCAGCAGCTGTTCATTCTCGATAAAATCAGCGGCGGCGCCCTGCTCAAGGTTGCCGAGGTAGCTTTCCAGGAATCCCGCCACCAGCGTGACAGTCGCATCATTGGTGCTTGCTTCTACCGCGCTGCTCAGGTCCGTTGTGGACACGGTGACATCAATATTAGTGCCATCGCTGGCCCCGGCATCCACCGCCGTATAGAGAATGGAAGAAGACGCTATCGTCGGTGTACCCGTGATGCCGCCTACGGCACTCAGTACCCGGTACTGTTCGGTGTCGCCATACGCAAAATCGCCGCGATAATCGGGGGTTACCAGGAGAGAAGAGCCATCTTCAAAGGTTGCTTTGGGAGTCGTGACGGTGACCAGCTCAAAGCTTTTATCATCGCCCTTTCTGATAACTTGAGACTCTAGTGAAAGTCTGGCGGTTGGGCTTTGATTCTGAAGGTGATTCTCAGACCCCAGAGCCACAGCCAGCGCCCCCTGCTGGTTCAGGTCGATTTGGTAAGATACATTACCACCCGCCCCAATCTGTAAACGCCCCGTATCAGTAATCGTCAGTGCACTTGCTGTAGCATCTGCGATGAATGCGTCATACTCAGCCTCTGAGTTGTAGTCAACGTATAGAACACCACTAATATTTGTGTAATAGGGCTGAACTCCGAGAATATTACCAGTTAGTTCCACATCCCCTGTGACTCGCATTGTTTTGGCTGCCTCAACATCCCCATTCAGCTGTCCACCTGCAAGAATAAAGGTATTATCTGTACCGCTGAAGCTGGTTGTTCCAGTAATGGTGCCGGTGTTGATGAATGTATGAGAACCACCTTCAAACCGGACCGCCGCATCAGTAGCAGATGACACACTGCCACTATTGGTGACTGTTCCAACCGTACCTACAGCATCACTTCGGATATACAGGCCATGATCCTGCTGAGCAATCAGTGTTCCGGAATTCAGCACATCACCAATCGTCCCTCTATAGGCAAAAACATAAAGTGCATCGTCTGTAGCACTGATTGTTCCTGTGTTGGTCACATTACCAATTTGCGCTGTACCTGTATCTTGTGAGTAATTTGCGTGAACAACTAGCCCCCAGTCGCCAGCCTGAATATCACCACTATTAGTGACTGATCCAACAGAGCTATTCTCTCTTGCAAAAATAACCATGGCATCATCGTCATCACCGCTCTGTATAGAGCCAGTGTTTACCACGCTTTCAACGCTGCTCGTACCATACAGACTGATAATCATGCCGCGGGAATCTGAGGACTGAATCGTGTTACGGTTTTCAACAATACCGACCTGACCATTGCCTCCAAGCGTTACATCAATACCGTTATCTTCTGTTTGGATGTTACCGGCATTAATAATATTCCCAATAATGCCCATTGCCCGCTGATCATAGTCGCCCATCTCAATCCCTACATCAGCAGAAATAATTGAGCCACTATTGAGGATGTTACCAACATTAGGTTCGCTACCTGGAAACGGATCACTGGCATCAATAATAAGAGCGGCACTACCACTGCTATCCTGGATAGTCCCTTCAACAGTCACATTGCCAACACGACCATCGCCATCAGGTGTCGCACTCACAGTCACCGCTGTACAGGTTTCCCCCTGCCCGGTACTGATGGCAACATCACCACCTTCAGAAGCAGGACTTCCCGAGCATTGAGCGGCGGATGCGTTAGAAACAGACAGGGAGGTAACAGCGGCGATGGCGAGGCTCAATAAAGAGCGATTAAAACCTTTCTTTACAGTCATAATACGCACTTCTTTCTTTTTATTGACACTGTCGTCCGAGTATATAGAAAGGTCTGAGCACGCATCAAACGAATATTACGTTTAATTACGTAAGCCATTGATGCAAGGCAATGAAGTTTATCGGAGCCTGTTTCCACAACGGAAACAAACTCCGCCTCAATGTAAAGAAAAGTTAAACAGGTTTCCCCATCGCATGATCCAGTCCCATGCGAAAACGGCACGGCATGTAGAGACCGGACAGCCCCGCCAGCACTGCGGCCAACCCTAACAACAGCACCGGCGCCTGCAGGAAACCCTGTCCGCACAACAGCTCCATCACATACGGTGACGCACCACCAAACAGGGAAATCCCCAGGTTATGACTGATTGCGAGACCGGAATAACGCACCGGGGTATCAAACAATTCCGTGATCGCAGCCTGGTAGCAGCCGTTAATCAATGCCGCAGGGAGTACCGTCAACATCAGCAGCACCCAGAAGCGCCCATCCAGCAGGCAGTGAATCGCCGGCACCATGCACAACAACAACACCGCACAACCGGTGAGAATGACACGCCGTCGCCCGATCCGATCCGACACCACGCCCGCGCAGAAACTGCCTGCCGCCAGCAGCAACATGGCTGTTGTCGTAAATCCGTAGGCGCTCAGGTGACTGTAATGCAGATGCTGGGCAATCATGGACGGCAGGAACAGACAGAAGGCCGACACCGTACCCGCAATGGAGACCAAGCCGATAGCGATCAGCAGGTTGCGCCGGTTATGACGCCATAATGCCAGGAACGGCACCTTCGCAATTTCACCCCGCTCCACAATGGCCATAAACAGCGGCGTTTCGGCAATGTGTCGTCGTGCCACATAACCGGCCACCCCCAGTGCTCCACCGGCAAAGAACGGCAGACGCCAGCCCCACTGTTGAATCTCCGCTTCCGTCAGTGTCGCGGCAATCAGCATCGCGGCCACGCCGGCCAGCACATGCCCTAGCGTGGCCGAAGTGATAATGGAAGCCGTTACCAACCCACGCTGATTCGGCGGCACCTGTTCGGCCGCATAAATGATGGAACCCGGCAGCTCCCCACCCACCGACAATCCCTGGATAATCCGAAACAACACCAGCAGCGCCGGCGCCAAACCGCCCACCAGCGCATAACCCGGCAGCAACCCGATCCCCAGGGTCGCCAGAGACATCAGTAAAATCGATAACCGGAACAATCGTTTGCGGCCAATTCGGTCGCCAAAATGACTGAACAGCAATCCACCAAGCGGACGGGTCAGATAGCCGAGGGCGAAAATCGCGAAAATCCACAGACGACTGCCTTCTTCCCCGGGTATGAATACACGGGTCAGTACATCCGCAAACAGGAACAGAATGGCAAAATCAAAGAATTCCAGGACTGCGCCTACGCAGGTAATCAGCAACAATTGCCGCACATCAGGCTCCAGAGGTCAGTGAAGTCAGTGCGGGAAATATAGAGCAGCTTTTAAAAACTGTGGTGGGAGACAGCCAAAAACAGGAAAAAACGGCTATGGATCGTTAAAAACCCAATAGACAGATAAAAAGAAGAAAACGCCTTAACGGGATTTCAGCACATCCAGCACATCATCCAGCTCGGCCTTCATCTGTTTCACCAGCTGCCGGAACTGGCTGGCATCCTGGCCTTCCTCTTCGCCGGATAACCGGGCGCGGGCGCCGGGGATGGTATAACCCTGTTCATAGAGAAGACTGCGGATCTGTCGGATGGTGAGCACATCCTGACGCATATAATAACGGCGGTTGCCACGGCGCTTGACCGGCTTGAGCTGGGGAAACTCCTGCTCCCAGTAACGCAGCACGTGGTTCTTTACATCGCAAAGCTGGCTGACCTCACTGATGGTGAAGTAGCGCTTGCCGGGAATGGGAGGAAGGGAACCTTCCCCTTCCTCAGTTGCTGGTATCGCTTCCTGCATAGGCCTCTACTCTCGCCCTGAGTTTCTGGCCGGGTTTGAATGTCACCACCCGCCGGGGAGTGATGGGGATTTCTTCACCCGTTTTCGGGTTGCGGCCGGGGCGCTCACCTTTGTCGCGCAGGTCAAAATTGCCGAAACCGGACAGTTTGACCTGTTCATTCTCGATCAGAGCCTGGCGGATTTCCTCAAAAAACTGCTCCACCAGGTCCTTGGCCTCGCGTTTGTTGAAGCCGAGCTCTTCGTGAAGATAATCGGCTATTTCCGCCTTGGTCAGCGCCCCCATCCCTTACTTCCTCAGTGTTGCCTTAACCCCGTTCTCCAGTGCACTGACGACACTGGCAAATAACGCGTTAATCTCATCATCCTTAAATGTGCGGGAAGGATGTTGCAAGGTCAACCCCAGGGCCAGGCTTTTTTGCCCTTCAGGGACACCCTGACCGGTGTAAACATCGAACACCGTCACAGTTTTCAGCCATTCGCCGGCTTGCTCACGGATAATCTGCTCAATGTCGCCCGCCGGAACCGACTGGTCAACGATCAACGCCATATCACGACGCACTTCCGGGAACTTGGACAGCGCCTGGTATTCGGTGACACGCCCCTGCTCAACGGCAGCCACATTCACTTCGAACAGGTAGGCAGGGCCGTTCAGATCCATCAGCTTGACCAGTGACGGATGCAGTGCACCCACCACACCAACCACTTCGCCATCGCGCAGCACTTCGGCACACTGGCCGGGGTGCATGTTGGCACGGCGGGCAGTGCGGAAAGACCAGGCACGGTCATCGCCACCTAACGCCAGCAGGGCTTCCAGGTCACCCTTGATGTCGTAGAAATCGACGGGTGCGTTATTACCGGTCCAGCCTTCCGGCTCGCGGGAACCGGTAATGACACCGGCCAGCCACAATTCCTGCGCCAGCTCACCGTTTTTGGTGACGAAGGTCTGGCCGGATTCAAACAGGCGAACACGCTGCTGTTGGCGGTTCTGGTTGTACTGCACAGTTTTCACCAGACCCGGCAGCAGGCTGGTGCGCATGACGGACATTTCACTGGAAATCGGGTTGGACAGTGCCACCGGCTCCAGTTCGGGTTCAAATGCCTTGTGCAGTGCAGGGTCGATAAAACTGAAGTTAATCGCTTCCTGGTAACCACGGGCCACCAGTACACGACGCATGACTTCAATACCCTTGCGGCCTTCGTCGATCTGCTTCAGCTGTACACGGGCTACCGGGGTAGTTTCCGGCAGGTTGTTGTAGCCGTAGATGCGACCCAGTTCTTCGACCAGGTCTTCTTCGATGCTGATATCGAAACGCCAGCTGGGAACAGCGACTGTCCAGGTGCCTTCACCGGTGGCGGTCAGGCTCAGACCCAGGCGGCTCAGCAGGGCTTCGATATGGGCATTCTCAATGGCCACGCCCAGCAGGGATTCCACTTTCTCAGCGCGCAGGCTGACCTGCTTGAGGGTCGGCAGATCCGCTTCGCTGGCCACTTCAGAGACCGGGCCGGGCTTGCCGCCGCAGATTTCCAGGATCAGCTGGGTCGCACGCTCAACGCCCTTACGCTGCAACTGGAAATCCACGCCACGCTCAAAGCGGTGGGAGGAATCCGTGTGCAGGCCGTAGGAACGGGCCTTGCCGGCGATGGTGATCGGATTGAAGAACGCGCTTTCCAGGAAGATGTTGCGGGTCTCAGTAGTGACACCGGTATTCTCGCCACCCATCACACCGGCAATGGCCAGCGCCTTGCTCTCGTCGGCAATAACCAGGGTGTCGTTGGTCAGCTTCACTTCGGAACCATCCAGCAGTGTCAGCGGCTCATCCACTTCCGCCATACGTACGCGGATGGAACCGGACAGCGTGTCCAGGTCAAAACCGTGCATGGGCTGGCCCAGCTCGATCATCACATAGTTGGTGACATCCACCACCGGGTCGATGGAACGGATGCCCGCGCGGCGCAGACGCTCACTCAGCCACAGCGGGGTTTCAGCCGCAACATTCACATCACGGATCACCCGGCCCACGTAACGGGGGCAGGCAGCCGGTGCTTCCAGTTTCACCGGGAAGGTGTCATCGATCTGCGGTGCACATTCAGCCACTTCCGGCTCGCAGACATCGGCCAGGTAGTTGGCGCTGACCTCACGGGCGAGACCGGCAATGCTCAGGCAATCGCCCCGGTTGGGGGTCAGGTCCACATCGATGATGGCATCGTTCAGGTTCAGGTATTCGCGAATATCCTGACCCACTGGCGCATCCGCAGGCAGCTCCATCAGGCCATCGGACGGAATGTCCATACCCATTTCTTCACCAGCGCACAGCATGCCGAAAGATTCCACGCCACGGAGCTTGGCTTTCTTGATCTTGAAGTTGCCGGGCAGTACCGCACCGATAGTGGCAAACGGCGCCTTCAAACCGATACGTGCGTTAGGCGCACCACAAACCACCTGGAACTCCTCGCTGCCGGTGGACACGCGGGTCACGCGCAGCTTGTCCGCATCCGGGTGCTGTTCACAGGCGACGATTTCGCCGACCACGATACCGGTAAACTCACCGGCCACTGCTTCAACGCCGTCCACTTCCAGTCCGGCCATGGTGATCTTGGCCGCCAGCTCGTCGGTACTTGCTTCAGGGTTCACCCACTGGCGCAACCACTGTTCACTGAATTTCATGCTTTGTTCGTCCTCATCGCCTGACGGTGTTTTGCGGCCGTCAGGACAAGCTCAAATACTGTCAAATCCCGCCCTTTCGTGTAGGAAAGGTGATCAGTGGAACTGCTCCAGGAAGCGCATGTCGTTGTCGAAGAACAGGCGCAGGTCCTTCACGCCATAGCGCAGCATGGCGAAGCGTTCAACACCGAGACCGAAGGCATAACCGGTGTATTTGGTGGCGTCGATGCCTGCGTATTCGAACACCTTCGGGTGGACCATGCCGCAGCCCAGCACTTCCAGCCACTTGATGGAACCGTCTTCATTACGGCCCCATTCGATATCCACCTCGGCAGAAGGCTCAGTGAACGGGAAGTAAGAGGGACGGAAACGGACCTGAAGATCATCACGCTCGAAGAAGACGCGCAGGAAGTCCACCAGCACGCTCTTGAGATCGGCAAAGCTGACCTTCTCGCCCACGTACAGGCCTTCTACCTGGTGGAACATCGGGCTGTGGGTCTGGTCGGAGTCGCAGCGGTAGACCTTACCCGGGCAGATAACCGCGAACGGTGGCTTGCCGCTTTCCATCACCCGCACCTGAACCGGTGAGGTATGGGTACGCAATACTGTGCCGGGATTAAAGTAGAAAGTATCGTGCATGGCACGGGCCGGGTGGTGCGACGGGATATTGAGCGCTTCGAAGTTGTGGTAGTCATCTTCGATTTCGGGGCCGTCAGCCTGTTCGAAACCGATGGTGCGGAAGTATTCGGTAATCCGCTCCATGGTCCGGGTCACCGGATGGATGCCGCCGATGGCCTGGCCACGGCCCGGCAGGGTGACATCAATGGTTTCACTGGCAAGGCGGGCTTCAAGCGCGGCATTTTCCAGTGCTTCACGGCGGGCGTTGATGGCCGTCTGCACCTGCTGCTTCGCAGCGTTGATGCGGGCGCCGGCGGCCGGTTTCTCGGCGGGCGGCACATCACGCAGACTCTGCATCAGCAGGCTGATTTCACCCTTCTTGCCCAGGTACTGCACACGTACCTGATCCAGGCTGGCGGCGTCACTGGCGACGGCGACGGCCTCCAGTGCGGCGTTGGTCAGAACTTCGAGATTTTCCATGGGATTTGAGCGTCGGAACCTTGATTCACGGGTGATGCAAAACGGGCTAGTTTACCGGCAATGCCGGGACTTGAACAGCGACACACTGACAACCACGAACAATGATCTAACCACCGAAAAGTCACCAAAGGAAACCTGACAAGCAACCCAATAAAAAACCCGCCTAAGCGGGTTCATATCAACAGTCACAGGACATCACTCTTTCTTGCTCTCTCCTTTCCTGGGATAAGCAGCAGGCCTTGGCGGTACTTCAGGCTTTTCCCCACGGGAACTGGATTGAGCGGTTGACGCAGTCGTTACAGAGGATTCCTGTTTGAACTCATCATGCTGAGCATCAGTCATCAGGCTCGGTGGTGGTGCCGGGAATTCATCAGATACATCATGCGACCCATCAACGCTAGGCGCTTCGGGCATTTCCCCTTCCATCTGACTAAAGGATTTATCATTCATTACCTCATCCGATGGAGCCGGGAATTGATCCGACACTTCAAATGCACCATGAGCCTCAGGGCTCGACTCGGCAATAGGTCGATTTGAAGAGGGTACGTCATAATGCCCGGCATCACTGTCACGCTCAGTTGATGAGGGATGTGCAGCAGCAGACGGCTGGCCTGCACCACTAACAGGACGCGGCGCCGGTGGCACATCATACACCACCTCCTCTGGTAATATTGATTGAGATAACTCTGATCCGACCAGCGGAGTATCAGCATCATCCTCTACCGAATCCTTAACAGATGCGGCTGACTCTGCTGCTTTCATTGTTTTGGGAAGTGAAAGATTGAAGCCTATCTTACTCCGTAGCTTTTCAGCTAACATCGCTCTGTCAGTTGCACTCACTTCACCACAAGCCTCATGCAACAGATAATCTGAACACGAGATGAGTTCATCTATCTCCTTATCCATAAGCCTCGCCTGCTCCAACAGCTTCTTTTTCAGCAGGTCACGTTGCAACACTGAAGCTTTATCAGTTTCTTCCAGCTCTTTGCACAGCGCATTATACCGTATTGCCAGATTTTCAAGCTGAGTGCCTTTCAGCACCTCCATAAGATCATCCTTAACCTTATGAAAATCTTTAGCTTTAACGCCATCAAACGTGTTGATAGCAAAGGTACGAAGCGAACGCTTTACTATCTGAAAAAATACCCATAATCGACTGTAGTGCTTTATTTTGCGTATTGCCGGCTCATTGGGCTTTGTTGTTTCAGCGGTCAATTCATCAATAGACGCATAAGTATCATCAATTGCATCAAACTCAGATTGTGTGGGTGCTTCCGGTGCATCTTCTGCTGCACGAGCAACATCCTTTACCACCGAGCTATAAGTAACACCTTTCTCTTTTGTTAACTGTTCAAGCACCGATCCGAACAGTGAAACCTGTTTAGCGTCAACGGCAACAGTGGAAGGTTCATCGACAGCGACTTCCGCATCGAAAGCGGGCTTGGTTTTTGTTCTCAGGTTACTGGCATTGCCCGGTGCAGGTATCTTTACTTCCTCACCGTTTTTCATCAGTGCATTTTTACGCTCCTGCAGTGTTTTCCCCACAGGACTTTGCATTGAAGCCCCGCTTTCAGAACCTGCTCCCACAGGAGACTCAGCCTCAGCTGCTCCAACTTCAAACCTGTCCGTCCGTCCTTTTGTCTCTTGGACGCTTTCCTCATGAGAAGCGGCATCCTCATTCCCAAGCGGAAAAGAAACACCCGGGGTATTACCAGTAATAGTATTATTTCCTCTTGACATAAAAACGCTCCCTGCTTCCGCAATCCTTTATTTGTGATTATAGATAAACAACCTTAAGAACCTTATTAAAAACAATATTCAGGCAATAAAAAATTAAACCAAAACCCAATAGAATATAACGAAATAAAAAAACAACCAAAACACTAAATCCCGTTAAAAAAACAAACAAACATATACCATAACCCTATCAAACACCCCAAAAACTCTATCATTATAAATAACACCAACATTTTACAAGTGGCTAAAAAATGTTTGATATCAAAGGCGGTGAAACCGTTGTTTTTTCAAAAGAACATCGTACAGATGCAGCAAAATTCGCAATGGAGATCAACAGTGGAAAAAAAGCCATCGTTGAGGCCATCAAAGCATTTTTCAGTTTAAGAGTCTCAATTGTTGCAAATGAAAAGACCAAAAACCATATAAAAGATTGCAAAGAAAAAGTAGACATCGCACTAAACAAGAATCTTGTCGATCGTGTCATAACCCCTCAAGGCTTTGATGCTCGTGTCAAAAGAGGCAAAGCCATGGATTACGAGCGACAGGCTGTTATAAGGACATGGCCGTTCAAAGGCATCATGCATCCCGGCCACGCGGCCTTATCCGTGAAAAACGACCTTGAATGTGACGACGGCCACACTTATATCAGCTGGTGGCCTAGTGACTCACGCATGAGTGGTATTACCAATCATTTTTCCAGTAATTCCCGAGTCGGAGAACTCATGACTGTAAGAGAGGGGTATTCATCTAAAGGCTACGTGAATGACAAATATGATGAACTTTCTGATCGAGCCCGCGTAAAGCTAAAGAATGGCGCATCAACAAGAGAAAGACAAAAACCATTATCAAGCAGTATCGACAGGGACGACGACGCCACAGATGAAAGCCCATGGGGAGTATCGGCTGACAAGATTTATATCCCGTTACTCGGCTCCAATAAACTTAAGGGAGAAAAAAACAAAACATTCTTCACAGTCTTCGGCTTACACGAGGGAAAAATGGATTTATTTTGGAAAACCATTGAAAATGCAGAACGAGAAAATGAAGCAAAATACACTGCAAAGTATAAAATGTTCAGCAAACACAAAAGTTGTGTAGGAATGGTATTAACAGCATTAGAACAAGGCGGCGCGAACTTCTTCATAGATAACTTATGGCCATCAAAAACATCCGCAAACCCAAACTACCTGCATAAAAAATGCATCAAACTGCAAGAGAGAATTGATGGACTTAATGATAAGTCCTCAGCGATTCTAAAAAGCTTCCACGAAAAATTTCAGCAACTCAGCGAGAAAGAAGCAAACAAAGCAAAAAACAAAGAACTACGTACAACTGTCGTTGAAATCAGAAAAAAACTGGATCGTTACCCCGACGAGAAAACCACAAGGGAAATGCGCTCTCTCTACAACAAATTTGACAAAATCGTGACCCTAGCTGGAGAAGGAAAGCTAACCCTATCTGAACTAACACCTATCAACATTAAAATTGTAGAAGAAATGACAAAACTACGGGAAAGCAATGTTAAATGGACAGACAATACAGAAATAGATTTCCTGTTTCTCAGTGCATTCAGAAAAGTATGTGATTTAATGAAGAAAGCCTATAAAACTGAAAACGCACTATACGAAGATTTAAACGACTCGCTAGATTAATGATATGCATCTGATCGCGGAACCATCATTGAGCAGCCCACACTGCTTCATATGGTAATGGCGTTCTCATACATACCCATATAATGAATGACAGCAACGCAATCTAAGAAAAAAACCAAAACACAGCGCTACGTACATCCCGCACCGCAAAGGGGCGAACCACTATTGTTGACCACCACCCTCCTGAATAAAGTGCGCGCTCATCCTGCCTGCAGGTGAATTGACAACCTTGAACGAATACAGGAACCATCCACAACGGGTGGTTTTTGCATTTCCATGGTAAAGGTATAACGATGCAATCGACGCAAGCGGCTCCCCGTTCGGCAGCCAACCACAACTTCGCCCCTTGGCTGGGTGTTATCTTCCTGATCTACCTGCTGCTTGTGGCGGTTGGCATGATCGGCGCCGGGTTCAAATGGGCTTCCGGCGGTGCTGAAGGTGCACGCCAGCTGTTCGCTTTCGCTACCAACCCGCTGATGGGCCTGGTGGTCGGCGCCATGGCTACGGCCCTGGTACAATCTTCCAGTACCGTGACATCCGTCATTGTCGGTCTGGTGGCTGGCGGTCTGCCGGTACCCACAGCCATTCCCATGATCATGGGTGCCAACCTGGGTACCACTGTAACCAACACCCTGGTGAGCATGGGCCATGTCGGCAAGCGCAAGGAGTTCCGTCGGGCATTCTCTGCCGCCACGGTGCACGACTTCTTTAACCTGATGGCCGTGGCCATCTTCCTGCCGCTGGAAATCATGACCGGCTACCTGGCCAAAACATCAGAATACCTGGCCAGCCTGTTGGCAGGCGGCAGCAGCGTCAGCATCAAGGGTCTGGATTTCATCAAGCCACTGACCCAGCCTGTACTGGATGTCTTCAAAGACCTCTATGCCGGCCTGCCGGGCATCACTGGTGGCGTCATGCTGGCCTTGACCGGCCTGGCCTTTATTTTCCTGTCCATCGTGTTCCTGGGCAAACTGCTCAAGCGTCTTATGGTAGGGCGCGCCAAGGCGATTCTGCACAAGGCCATTGGTCGTGGCCCACTGACCGGTATCGCTTCCGGCACCCTGATGACCATCGCCGTACAGTCTTCTTCCACCACTACCAGCCTGATCGTACCACTGGCAGGGAATGGACTGTTCAAACTGAAGGAGATCTACCCCTTTACCCTGGGCGCCAACATCGGCACCACCATTACAGCCCTGCTGGCAGCGACGGCGGTTTCAGGCAGTCACGCATTCTTTGCTCTGCAGATTGCCCTGGTTCACCTGCTTTTTAACCTGAGTGCCGTTATCCTTATCTATGGCATACCACAGCTGCGGAAGATTCCCCTGCGCACCGCACGGCGTTTTGCGCAGATTGCCAGCCGTCGCAAGTGGATCGTTCTTGCCTATGTTGCCGGGGTCTTCTTCATTATTCCCGGCCTGTTGATTGCTATCACTGCATAAGAGAACCCTGCCATGACGACAATGAAGGAATACAAGGCCCACCGGAAAGCCCTCAAGAAACAGATTGAGGAAACCCGGGCACTGCTGGAGCGTCTTGAGGCGGAGCTGGAAGAAGACCGGCACGAGATGCAACATGAGGAAGTGGACCATCTTGAGGAATACATCGAGAAGGCCCAGCCTCACATCAGCGACTTCCGCACACTGACCCAGACTGCGATGGAAGACCTCGGGAAATCCGTTCACCGACTGGTCGACGCAATCCGAGGCCAGAAAAAAGACTGATACAAAAAATGCCCCTTCCGGGGCATTTTTTTATGGGGTAGAAACGTGCGATGTCTAGCGCACAATCTCATGGAAACGGGACAGGATGGTGTCAGCAATATCGAGTCGCTGAAAGGCTGACAAATTACTCATCCTCTCAAGATCCAGCCAGTGCAGATGCAGATAAGGCGACCGAGCCTTGAACTCACGCAGATCACCTTTCTTGATAAGAGGCAGGAAACTGTCCTTTTTGCTGAGCACGCGCTCAAAGGCCTCACTCAGGGGCAGGGTCACCCATTTTTTATCACCTTTGACCGGCATACGCATAAAAAAGCCCTCCTTCCCCAGCAATTCTCCGGGAAACAGCATGATATTAGAAGGCCTTACAGCGTCCGTCCTGACAGCATCAAACGTTTCATGCCACGCCTGTTCATCCGGCAAGATCTGTATTTCGTTTTCACCATATCCATCGGTGTAATGCAGTCGGTAATTACTGTAGAGCTGACAGACACTTTCTGAATAAACACAGAATACATCGCGAAACTGCTGCATGTAATTGTAGGCTTTCTGCTGATGAATAATGTGCTTCAGATCCCAGTGTAAATCTGTATTCGTTTCCATAGCCCCCCCTTCACTGCCCATAGCTGTAAATCAGCCACAGGCGCATGACCACGCCCGACAATCATGACAGAAATCCTAACACACAGCACGTCCGCAAACTGTGCGCAATATCATGCTTAGCTGAGCCTGTAATACATCAAGACAGCCTGCCCCCTATAGCCGGAACTTTACGTAAGACGCCAAGTCCAATATACAACGGCCTGAGTGCAACGGAAATTGCAACGGAAATATATGCGCCATGCGTGAGGCAACGTCACAAAGTAACATAAGCCATCTTTCATCAGATTCAGACAGAACAATACCAACAGCATGCCAGCCTCAAGTAGCTGCCAAAGGAAAGTTCAGTTTTTTTGACTTTCTGGTGCTTGTCATTTCAGCCATCCAACACCTTTTCAACTTGTGCAGGGCTGCCCAGCCTCAAACAAGGCTGGATGTACGCGAAGTGAAGAGAGTAGTGATTATAGGCGCCGGTCCGATCGGTCTTTCAACCGCGATCCAGACAAAGCTGAAAAATCCAGAAGCCGATATCGTCATGCTGGAAAAATACGATCAATATGCAAGAAATCACACATTGCAAATCGATCAACACTGCTTTAATGCCTGCCAGTTAGATGGCGTAGATGAAATCACTGAGCAATTACAACACCTACAAACCAGACTCCATAATCAACACTTCAGAATTCGCTGCGACGAGCTGGAAGAAGAGCTAAGAAACATAGCAATAACCGCCGGAATCAGCATTCAAAAAGGGGAGACAGAAACGGTTATGGGGATCACTCCTGATCATGTACTGGTAAAAGGGGACAGTGATTCCACCGGGCAATACCAACAAGTACCCTATGACATATTGATAGGAGCCGATGGGGCCCACTCAAAAACCCGGAAAGCTATTATCGAAATGATGCGCCAAGACGCGCAGAACCCGGATAACCCTGAAACCGCCGTCATGTTCAGCGACTTAAGCCAAAAGGATAATGATACTGAATTTGTTGGGGGCCAGCACATCATCAAGCATCGGGTACGGGTCAAATACGGTATACAGCAAGACACAGGCGTGATGAATTCGGGCTTTCGCAATTTTGTCAGACTGGTGTATCCCACCATCAAGCGAATGGACTCAATTGTCCATGAACACATCAGCCGGGATGATCAGGGAAACCTCTGGGTAACTGCAGACTTTTTCATTGACCAGGACGAACATGACGCACTTAAAGATAATGGCCATGACATGAAGAATCCGGCAGACCTGAAAAGCTCGCATCTGCCTGCTTCACTACGTCACAAAATCGAAACCTGGCAAGCAGTAAAACACGGATACTGTAATGAAGTAAAAATCCTGGGCAGCGAAAACATTTCGCCCTATCGCATCGGTTCCTTCCATGCCGAGCAGCCATACTACATTACCAATGCTGGCAAACCCATCTTCCTCACAGGGGATGCCCTGACAGGTCTTGCCTTCATGCGCGCACTCAACAACGGCCTGCATAACAGCACCTATATCGGAGACCAGATAGCCAGCATGGATACCAGTAGCCTGGAAGAAGTCGGCGATCGCTTCAGACTCTATACGCGATTGCGCTACAAGAAAGAACGATTCACTGCTGCCCTGAAAACAGCCCTACTCAACATCCTCCTTTGGTTTTTGAATGTCAGCAATCACGTTCCCTGGCAAACCAATCGATTTACCAGCGCAGACATTAACCATTTGATCGAAAACATGAATCAGCAGATTCGCCACCAGGCCTCAGCCAGCAGTGATACCGGGCCTGCCCAGCCTATCACTGGCGATATTGCAACATCGGCCGCACGTCTCATCGCTGTTGCCTAACGTTAGCCCCTGTTGACAGCGTCAAACAGGGAAAGGCTTTCAACCGCTGGCTGAATTTCAGATAATAATCGTTTTGCCCAATGACCGGAGACGCCGTTGGCTGAAACGAAGGATATCCCTCACCTGGTCAGTGAAATTATCACTGCCGGCCTGCAACTGCAGCTACAACCGGCCGACCTGGCCTTCCTGGCCGCCCTCCACTTCTGGAAAGATCAGGAATCCCAGCCTGAGTTCGGGGAGGATGAGTTACATGTGGTGTACGAAGTCATTGATCGCACCCAGCTCGACAGCAGTGAAGAAACCCGCCGACAACGCTGTAACAACGTTATCCGCCGTTTCCTGGATCAGCACCTGCTGCTCTGCCTGGAAGGCAGTGGCCAACGGGCCCATGCCTATCTGCTGACGCCCATGGCTGAACAGATTGTTGAGTCAGTCTGCAGCGGTTTCGATGCCTCACGCACCGCATTGAGCACGTTATTCATGACCGTGAACAGCCACCTGCGCGAAATTCGCGATGCCGCCGAAGCCGGTGGCAATGAGCCTTTCTGGCGGCTCCAGGTGGAAGCACCGCTGGAAATCACCGTACGCCAGCTGGTGACCACTATCGACCACCGCCAGCGCCAGCTGGACCGGGAAGCGGTCGATACTCGCAAAACCGTGGTCGCCATGCTGAAACAGGACTGGCAGGATGCCATCAGCCGCTGTGAAACATTACTGGAAGACACCCAGGAACGTCTCCAGGACCTGCAGCAACTCCTGCTGGCCAACTGCCAGGAAGCCCGGCGCTTGCTGGAAAGCATTGCCATCACCGCAGAGTCGGCCGCCCGTAACCGTGCACTGGACGCCATCACCCGCCTGGAGCAGCACCTGGATCGCATCGAGCACTGGAGCGGTGAGCGTCTGGAACACTGGGAAGGCTTCCACCTGCGTGCACACCAGTATCTGCGCCAGTTCATCAATATGGATGAGCGCAAGGCCCTGAGCGAACGCCTGCTTGACGCCCTCAAGCGCTACCGGGATCTTCCATGGGCATTGAACACGATTGCAGCAGAGCCGCTGCCACGCCTGCGCGAGATCGAGCCACCTCCGGAACAGAAGGTGACTGCTCGCCTTATTCTCGACGAAGAAAGCGTGATCGACAGTGATGACCAGGACAGCCTTCGTCGCGAGATCAGCTTATGGCTGGATACCGTCACCGAGAGCCGCGGCGCCCTGCCGTCTTATGAAGAGGCCATGGCAGAACTGGCTGGCCGGTACCCCTTCCATCGCCTGTTCAGCATCGCCGGCTGGCTGTTTGAGGCCATGACCGAACGGGGCAGCGCCCGTCACCAGAAACAGGTACCCGAGACCCGGTGGCATCCGATCGTGGATGACCTGGAGGTGGAATCCCTCAGCCTGACCCTGCGCCAACCTGCCCACACCACCGCAACCGAGGAAGCTACTGTTGTCGGCGAATAACCTGTTTGAAGACGCGGCGTCCATCGCCGTTGACAGCCCCTACACCTGCCTGGCAGACATCATCAATGATGACCGGTTCCCGGAACTGGACAGCCGCCTGCGCCAGGGGGAACACATTGATATCCGTCACACCCATCTGTTCGCCATGTTGCGTGATGGAGAAACCTGGCTGAGCGAACACTACAGCCGCTATGGTGTTGAACTGATCCAGGCGCCGGAGGACTACTGGTACCTGAAACCCAATCTGGGCAGCCGCAACCTGATCCGCTCACGCAAGCTGGATGAGCTGCAGATGGTGACCGGTCAGGTACTGGCCATCTGCCACCTGGATCCGGAACAACTGGAAGACAGCGGCTGGATTACCACTGACTCGTTATTTGACCGGTTGCGCCTGCTGCTGGAAGAAGAGCACCTCTGCCGCCTGCTGGAACGGAAAAAAATCAACACCCAGCATGACCAGCAGAAAGCCATGGACGTGCTGAAGCGCTGCCTGCGCCAACTGGCGCGGCTTGGCATGATTCGGCTGGACGGTCAGCAGGCGGAACGGTTCCAGACCCAGTCGCCCCTGATGCGGTTTGCCGAACCGGTCCGCTCAGCCCCCCTCACACGGGAGGCGCTGGAAAGACTGGTTTCAACCGGTTTTATCAGCCTGGAAGCCGATAGCGAAGTCGCCGATGACGACGCTTCCGCTACCGCAGAACCAACAAATGCCAAGACCGTTGAATCCGCTGCAGAGATCGAGGCACAGGAGGACACACCATGAGTCCGTCACAAAGAACCCGTATCCGCAGCCTGTCACTGGTCAATTTCCGGGGGATTTTCTTCAAAACCCTCAACCTGCACCACTTGATGAGCAACCTGATCGGCCACAATGGCGCAGGTAAAACCACCATCATGGGCGCCCTGCTGATCAACCGCGTGCCGGACAACCGCCTCGTACGGCTGCGTAACAACTCTGACAGCGCCTCCGATCGCAGCGACAACGGCATCTATGGCCGGATCGAAGCAGGCACCTGCTACAGCCTGGTGGACTACGACCTGTACGATGGTCGACGTGTCATTGCCGGCGTACAACTGCGCCGCCTGACCGCTCCCCGGGTGGAACTCAAGCGCTTCTCCATTACCGGCATTGATCCAGACATGCCAGTGCGTGACCTGGTCATGGAAGCGGTCGACAATAATCTCTTTGAGCCACTGGACGGCAAGGCCCTCAGGAACCGCATCGCCCGCCTTGGCGGCACCATGGAAACCTTTGACAACGTCGCCCACTACATGCGCTGGCAGTTCGACTGCCGCATCATCCCCCGAGCCATGGAAAACAGCGGCGACCGCCAGCGCTACTACCGGATGCTGGAAACCAGCCTGTACGGTGGCCTGTCTGCCGAATTGCAGAAAGGGCTGCGTGATTATCTGCTGCCCGCTGACGACCAGGTGAAACGCTCGGTCAGCTCCATGCAGAACGCACTCATGGAAACCCGCAAGACCCGGGTCAAAATTGAAGCAACCCGGGAAAAGCGCCAGTTTATCCAGCGTATTCTCAACGACAGTTATGCACTGGGCGAGCAGGTGCTGGCCCTGTCAGCGCAAGAACACCGCAAACAGAATGATCGACTGGATGCCGCCCGATCCACGGCATCGCGCCTGGAAAATGACCGGGAGAGCGCCCGCCAACAGGCCCAGGGCCTGCAGGATCAGCTTGATCGAATGGATGAGGAACGGGATCAGCTGGAGCAGGATCTGCAGGCCGCCACCCTCACCTTCAGCCAGGCAAAGGACCTGACCCGCCTGCACCAGGAACAGGCGCAGCTGGAGAACGAGCTGGCGAATATCCGTTCGCGCTTAACCGAAAAACGGCAGGAATACACTCTGTTTGACGCCCAGCGGCAGGAACAGGCCGCCGAGCAGTCTCTGCTGGAAGATGACCTTGAAAGCCTGGTCAAACAACTGGCCAGTGCGGAGGACGCCTACTCTGAAGAAGCCCGTAAGGCCGGCCTCTACCAGGACGCCATGCGTAGCCTGGAGGACTCACGGGCGGCCAGCGGTGACGATACACTTTCAGCTGAATCGCTCCCTCCCCTGCTGGTGCAATTGAAGCAGCAACGTGACACAGAATCCGACCAGCTCCATCAACGCCGACCGCTGCTGGAACAAGCTGAAAAGATCCGTGGACAGTTTGCTGTCGCGCTGCCGATTATTCAGCGACTGGATAACAGCGATATCCCACCCGCGCAGGTCGCCGAACGCACGGCGTTCTGGCTCAGCCACTGGCGCACTCAAAAAGATCTGGCCGGCACTCAGGGACAGTGCCAACAACACCTGAAGAACCTGGAGCAAAGCCGTCAGGCACGTGAACAACTCCTGTCCGCCATCGCCCCTCTGCCCGATGCATGGCGCACCCCTCTCAACAGTCCGGAAAGCTGGCTTGAAACACGCGAACAGGCCAACGCCGCTTTTCAGGAAAGCCGTGCGCAACTGGAAGTACAACAGGAAACACTTGGACAACTCAACGATAACCTCCGCTCACAGCGTCTGCAGCTGGATCAGGCCCAGCGCGACCGACAGGCTTGGCTGCAGGCCACTGAACTGGCTGGCGAAATCGCCCGACTCCACCCGGAGGCCCGACTCGACAGCCGCGAGCAGCTTCACGCACTGCGCCAGACACTGAATGACCAGCGGGATCAATACGGCCAGCGTGACAGTGTCATCAGCCACGAGCTGGACACCCTACGCCAACAACTCCGTGGGCTGGATCAGGACGACTCCGACGAGCGGAACCAGCTCCACCGCTTGGCCGACCTGACTGGCGGCACACTGGTCAGTGACTACCTCGACAGCGATGACATCTCGCTCGACGAGGCAGCCTATCTGGAAGCGAAGTTCGGCCCACTGCGGCAGGCCCTGCTGGTGCCAGACGTTGAACGCGCCGCCGCCCTGATCCGACAGGAAGCCGATCGCCCGAATGATGTCTGGCTACTCCAGGGCAACCCGGGCGATGCGTTCTCTGAAGAAGACTATCTCCATTCACCTGATGACCAGTCTGAAGATGACGATGGCAGCGTATTCGTCCATCTGGCTGACCGAATCGCCCGGGTCAGCCGTGAACCCGAGTTCCCGACCCTGGGTCGACTGGCGCGGGAACAGGCGCTCAAACGCCTGACAGAACAGGAACAAACCCTGCTGGATGAACGGCAGACCCTGGCAGTCCATCGTCATACCATCAGCCGCATCCAGGGATTTCTGGATGAACTCGCCCCCATGAGCGCCTGGCTGGGCGTCGACGAACCACCGGTCTCTGCGCTGCAGACACAGCTGGAAACGCTGAGTCATCAACAACAGTCGCAACAGCAGACTATTGCCGCTAACAAGCAGGACGTGTCAGACCTGCAACAGGTCTGCAACACCCTTGATATCTGGCAGGCCAGTGCCTCACTGCTGACAGAACATGATCTGGATAACGCGATCCAGACAGCAAGCAACGCTCTGGATGAAAGCCTGGTGGCACAGGCCTGGATAACAGACAACCAGGCCGATATGCAATCACTGGAACAGCGCCAGTTCTACCTGCAGACCCCACCGCCCGATGACATCGACACACTCCGCGATGAACTGAACCAGCTGCAAGACTCCCTCAGCCATCTCGGACGCGTCATCAGCCTTCTGGCAAGCACAGCGGACAAACTGCCCAACCTCCGCTTTGCCGCTTCGGTACAGCGCAAGGATGCATCAGGCTCCCTGCGTGACACATTGCGCCAGGAACACGAGCAGAAATCCGCACAGCACAAAACAGGCAAGCAAACCCTGGCACTGACCATTGCCCAGTGTAACGACCTGAACGCCGCGATCCGGAGCGATGAATCCCGACAGCACGATAAAGAGGGCGCCCACCTGCTCAAGGGACAGGAGATTCGAGAGATCCCCCTGACCTGGAGTGAAAACCTGATCGCCCAGTGCGAGGAACAGTGTGAGCAATTGCGCAAACAGGTACGAGGACAGGAGGATAAACGACGACAGTTCATTGATACCCTGGCGGAAACCCGTTCAACCCTCAAGCAGCTGGAGCTGCAACACCAGGAAGCCGTCGCACACATTGCCCGACTAAAGCCTGTTGCCGAAGCCGCCTCCGCAAACTGGCAGGCAATCAACACGACCGCGGAATCCTCAGGACTGGCCGGACGACTGCACCGTGAGGGATTGCTCGCCACCGAGAGTGAACAACTGAAATCAGGCATTGCCGATGCCCGTGCCAGCCTGATCCAGGCGCTGGCTGCTGAACCGGACAACCGTTTGCGTCAGGCACTGGAAGCCACCGCATTACATGACCTGGCACCGCTCTTTCATTGCGTGGTCGATGCCCAGCACTTCCTGGCTGAACGGATGGATCAGACACTGGTCAACGCAGAGGATCCGAGACAGGCACTTGAGCAACTGGAACATCAACTGACCCGACTGGAAACTCGCCTGAAAGACGCCGAAAGCCGTTTTCTCGCCGAGTCTGACCGTATGGGCCAACATATTGAGCGAAGCATCAACCGGGAACGGAAGCAGATTCACCAGCTCAATAGCGCACTGTCGAGCGTACATTTCGGCACCATTCGCGCCATCAAGGTGGAGCTTGAGGTCATCGACAGTTTCCGCAAAGTACTGGAAGCCCTGCAACAGCGCTTCTATCCGGATCTGTTCAACCAGCCGGATATGAAAATTGAGGATGCGTTGGCGGAAATTTTCAAAAAGGAAACCGGTGGCAGCATCGCCGGGGAAAAGCTGCTGGATTACCGGGAATACATCAAGTTGCAGGTACTGGTGCAACGAGCCAACCACAAACAGTTTGAGCCGGCCAACCCAACCAACCTGTCAACCGGCGAGGCCATCGGCACCGGTTTGGCCGTACTGACCATGGTACTGCATTCCTGGGAAGTCACTACCCACAAACGGGTGGGTCATGGCCACTCAGCCAACCGGTTGCTGTTCCTTGACGAAGCGGCCAGACTGGATGCCAGAGCCCTGACGACCCTTGAGGAGCTCTGCGCCAACCAATCACTGCAACTGCTGGTCGGTGCGCCGGATAATGTTCTGCCCAAGAATGGTGTGACTTACCGGATGGTAAGGCTCATGGAACCTTATGAGCATGTGATCTTCTCAGCAGTGCGGGGCAAAATGCCATCAGCACCCATGCCGAAAGCAGAAACCGCTGAGGTTGAGGTATGACACAGGGAGGGCTCACTGTACCATTGAGCGATATCCCCCTGGATATCGCCCGTCCGGTCGCCCTTGCCCTGCTGGATAGCGGTGAAGTAAAACCACCCCGTAAAGCACAGGCTTTTATTCAATTTCTCAACAGCAACGATTGGATTGAATCAATCCCGGATCGTAGCAGACTCACCTTCCAGCTAACCCACGATGGCCGTTCCCATCTCAGGGAAACCCTATGTCGCTGTTATGGTAATGACTGGGACATCAACCCTGAGGAAAATCTGCGACAACAGCGGGAACAATTTCTCAAAGACGTGCTGGTGTCGCCATTACCGGCTATTGTCCATGAACGCGTTGCCCAGGCCGTCTGGGCGCAACACTCTAAAGACCGAAAAGCCGACAATGCCTATTTACCTGGCCCACTGAAAACCTGCAAAAACGACATACTGCGCCTTCGAACCCACGCCAACATACGCATTTATGGCACAGACTGGGTCATTGATACACAGGCCGATATGCAACGCTTTGGTGAAATCATCCTGAATGAACGCGTGCTTTCGAGTATTCAATGCATCGAGTCGCCTGACTCAGTATCTGTGATGACGATAGAAAATATCGGCGCCTGGGACTGCTGCCCACTACTGGATGAATTATTAACAGTATTCACCCCGGGTGATAACACCCGGCTGACAATATACTTTTTGCAGCAGCTAAAGGCGTTTCAATGGCTGCATTTCGGTGATCTGGATTATCCCGGCCTTGATATAGGCAAGAACCTCGCCCGGCAGCTGAACAAACCATTACGCCTGTTTCTCCCTCACTGGTGGAGTGAGTATCTACCCACGCATGCCTTGACCATAGCCAATGACGACAAGAGAAAGTTGTGGCCAGAAAAATCACTCTCGCTATCCTTACTGCGTCAGCATCCTGTTTTGCAAGAATTGCAACAAAACCAATTCTGGCTGGAACAGGAAGCCATCATGCTGGACAAGCGTTTAATCGAGACACTTCATGCTTCCACCACTCAGCGTTGACCTGCTGATCTTAGCCAAAGCATCAAGTCCACAGAGCAAGAAGGTAAAATAAAAAAAAGGCCGCACAAGGCGGCCACAGATATGGGGTTTGAGCCACACCACCGGTGCAACCTGTCATCCTATGACAGGCACTGGAGAAGCAACCGATGACAGGCTCAGAATAACGTGGCGCCTGATGGCTGACCACCGACTTTACGGAGTCTTACGTATAACTGACTGCCACATTGAAACAGATACAAAAGACCACAGACTACGCGTTTTGTAGTTTTTCAATACTAGCAAACAGGGATTTAACGTGAAGATGGCGCGCTCGGGAGGATTCGAACCTCCGACCGCCTGGTTCGTAGCCAGGTACTCTATCCAGCTGAGCTACGAGCGCGCAAAAGACGTGGCAACATTCATTGCCCGATTGACTTGCAGAAGATGGCGCGTCCGGGAGGATTCGAACCTCCGACCGCCTGGTTCGTAGCCAGGTACTCTATCCAGCTGAGCTACGGACGCACATGAACTGCAATTTCACCAAACACTGCAACGCGCAATGCTTCAATGAACTGGCGCGCTCGGGAGGATTCGAACCTCCGACCGCCTGGTTCGTAGCCAGGTACTCTATCCAGCTGAGCTACGAGCGCGCAAAAGACGTGGCAACATTCATTGCCCGATTGACTTGCAGAAGATGGCGCGTCCGGGAGGATTCGAACCTCCGACCGCCTGGTTCGTAGCCAGGTACTCTATCCAGCTGAGCTACGGACGCACATGAACTGCAATTTCACCAAACACTGCAACGCGCAATGCTTCAATGAACTGGCGCGCTCGGGAGGATTCGAACCTCCGACCGCCTGGTTCGTAGCCAGGTACTCTATCCAGCTGAGCTACGAGCGCGCAAAAAGATTGATGATAATTAACATTGTCAAAGCAAACTGCCAGGAAATGGCGCGTCCGGGAGGATTCGAACCTCCGACCGCCTGGTTCGTAGCCAGGTACTCTATCCAGCTGAGCTACGGACGCACATTAAACTGCAGACTTGCCAGCCACTACCTTAAAGAATGACTGAGTAAGTGATGGCGCGCTCGGGAGGATTCGAACCTCCGACCGCCTGGTTCGTAGCCAGGTACTCTATCCAGCTGAGCTACGAGCGCGTTACCTTACGGGATGCGAACTATAGAGATACGCGCCGGACGAGTCAATATGCGACAAACCGAACCGCGTTCTTTTTTCTACCTGCCTTATATCCGATCAAATCGTCGCAACAGATACCGCTTTCTCATAAAATACCCGCCCATGAGCGAACTGATAACATTGCTGTTGCTGATTACCGGTATCTGGTACTGGCAGGACACCGCCGTGGCTCGGGAAATCGCCCTGCGCCAGTGCCGACGAACCTGCAAAGAACTCGGCCTCCAGTTGCTGGACCAGACGGTCGAGCGGACACGCAGCCGCTTCATCCGGATTAACGGCGGATCACTGGTGCTGCGACGGGAATACCGGTTTGCGTTCACCACGACCGGGGAACAGCGTTATACCGGCTTTATCTGTATTGTCCGACGGCAAGTGCAGGATCTTCATCTGGACCTGCCGGATGAAACAGCAGACGGCCATACACCGCCGCACCAGCTTTACCTGCAACCCGATCAGCAGACACATTGATACCATCAGGTCGCACCACCCGCTTTTTCACAGGGATTACTGACAATGCCGAGCGCCAACGAACTCAAGAAAGGCCAGATTGTTGAAATCAACGGCCACTACTATATGGTCAAGAACGTCGAGTCCAAGAGCCCGTCTTCCCGCGGCGCCCAGACACTGTACAAGGTGCGCTTCAACCAGGTGCCCGGTGGCCGCAAGTATGACGACACCTTTACCGGCAACGACATGCTGACCGACGTGAACATGATGCGTAAGCCGGTTTCCTTCCTTTATAAAGAAGGTGATCTGTACACCTTTATGGATCAGGAAGATTACAGCCAGTACACGCTGGAAGCCTCTGCGCTGGAAGACCAGCTTCCTTATATTCAGGACGGCATGGAAGGTATTACCGCCCTGCTGGTAGACGACAGCCTGCTGGCACTGGAACTGCCCCAGTCCGTGATCATGGAAGTGGTTGAAACCAGCCCGGCCATCAAGGGCTCCACAGCCGCTGCCCGCACCAAGCCAGCCCGCATGGCTACCGGTCTGGAAGTCCAGGTACCGGAATACCTGGAACAGGGTGAGAAGATCAAGATCAACACCGAAACCGGCAAATTCATGTCCCGGGCTTGATTCAATATATAGAAAGGGATGACCGGCGATACTGTCGGTCTCATGGCACGCACAGGTTGATGACCGTGAATACACAAGCAACCCTCCTCGACAGCCGGGCCAACGCCCGTCAACTGAGCCAGCGACTGAAAGCACTGAAACCCTGGCAGCAGGCGGCCTTCGCCATTGCCATGGCAGAACGGGGCTGGCCTAACTTTGCCCTGTTTGCCGATGTGGCAGAATTCGGCGAGCCGGACGAAGTCCGTCATTGCCTCAATATGCTCTGGGATTATGTGGCAGGTCATCAGTCAGCCAAGAACTTCGAGCGACTGCTGGAAAGGCTTGACGAGCAGACACCCGATGTCGATCAGTACGATATGTATGGTGTCTATCCGGCGCTGGACGCCATTGTCGCCATCACGACGGCGATTCAGTGCGCCATGGAACCTTCACTGGAAGAAGCCGCCAGCACTGGCGCACTGACACTGGCCACGATCGGCCGGTTCATCCGCTTCCGTGAGGCCGAGGAGCTGAGCGGTACGGAGCTTGCCCAGTACATTGAAGAACATGAACTTTATGAAGCGCAGCAGGTGTTCATCAGTGAAGTCATCAGTTTCCTGGAAAAGGCGCCGGCACAAAAGCCTGACGTCAAGAAAACCCTAAAAGAGCTGGCAGCCAATGATAGCACCAGCCACCTGGGCATCAGCCTGGACGGCTGAGATGTCCTCCCGTTATGCCTTCCCGGGCATAACGGGGTCATCGGTACAGTCTGACCAGGTTGCTCACGATTACCTCACGAATCTGCCCAACATCAAAATCAGGAATTTCAGCAAGCTGGGAAACATCCAGCGTATGAAGCGTTAAGGCCGGCATCCCCTGCTCAAAGTCATCCAGCTCTTCCCGAACGAGTACGGGCAAAAAATCATGCCCCAGGGTCAGATAGCGATTGACCAGTTTTTTCAACCCCACCTGAAAGGGCACTTCTCGCGATCCCACCAGTCGGTTCCTGGCAGGAATTTTCAGGTAAAGTCCCGAAGCACCGACACATTCACCGGGAAACACTGATATTCCGGTATCCACTACCACATCCAGCGGCAAATCCCGAATCCTGTCTTCTGACGAGTCATCTGGCAGTAAAACCATGACGGACTGTTCATCGTTCCCGGGAATCATAAACCGGTACCGGGTGTAGAGACGCTGGTCAGCACGGGAATAGAGGCAGAAGCATTCTTCAAAACGCGAAAGAAAATGGAGCGCTGCACAGCGATCATCAATACTGCCCAGCTCCCAGTTAATATCATCCTGATCCAGCAGTTCTCGCCAGCCGGCATCTGCGACGGCCTCGACAGACTGACTCATGCTCCCTTCCCCCGCAGTAGCAAAATGCAACATTGCTTATTTTGATAGCGTTATTCTTCTATGCTGCCCTTTATCGCACAGACCATGCCACTGGTACGGCTCTACTCCCAAGGACACGTTACACAATAAAAAATGTTAATCCTGTCACATAATTAGCCTGAAACTGTCTAATTAACATACAAATGGCGAAGCCAATCGTTTCCCGGCGATCGACCTCTTGAAAACAGACTGTCCGGTCTGACAAAAACGGTCACCCTTCGCCTGCCCTTCTGTGACAGTTTCGTGACCATGACCAGCCTTTCAAAACCGCCACCAACCGATATAATCCAGCCACACCTCTTCATTCGGAACCCACCATGGATATAGCCGCCTTTGATGATCTGATGCTGACACTGCTGGTACCCGGGCTTATCCTGTTTATGGCATTTATTGTCTGGGACCTGGCCAAGCACTCCAATGCCGGCAAGTTCGGGACGTTAGTGCTTTTTGGCGTTTTAGGTTTGGGCGTCTTGGGCTTTGTGATCAAGAAACTGGTTGCCATGAACCTTGGACTCTGACCGACAGACCCTTCAAACACCAATAACAATAAGCAAACAGTCCAACGGGGAGCACGGCCATGAACGATCCCTGCAATACGACAGAAACCCACATCGTCTTCAACCAGCCTCCACCGCTGGAACCTTATAATGTCTTCTCAACAGATACCGCCCTCCAGGAAGCTATTCAGGCGCAGGCGAAATGGGCTGACTCAGAACTCCATGAATACGGCCAACTGGCGGGAAACCCACTGTTTCATGCCGGATTTCTTGCCAACGAAAACCTGCCCCAACTGCGCACCCATGACCGTTTTGGACATCGAATTGATCAGGTCGATTTTCACCCTGCCTATCACCAGTTGATGCAAACAGCCATTGAACATGGGTTACCCTCATCGCCCTGGCAAACACCACAACCGGGCGCCCATGTCGCCCGTGCCGCAATGATGTACCTCCACAACCAGGTGGAAGCCGGTAGCTGCTGTCCACTGACGATGACGTTTGCCGCCGTGCCGGCCATCCGGCATCAGCCGGATATTGCCGCTCACTGGCTGCCCCTGATCACTGCACGCCACTATGACCCGGGTAATAAACCCTGGTTCGAAAAATCCGGCGTCACGATCGGTATGGCCATGACGGAAAAGCAGGGCGGAACGGATGTGCGGGCCAACACCACCCGGGCCCGCCCACTGGGCGAGAGCGGCCCCGGCCGACTCTATGCACTAACAGGCCACAAGTGGTTCTGCTCCGCTCCCATGTGTGACGCTTTCCTGGTACTGGCCCAGACGGAAAAAGGCCTTTCCTGTTTACTGCTGCCACGCTGGCGAGAAGATGGCCAACGCAATGGTTTTTACATTCAACGGCTGAAAGACAAACTGGGCAACCGCTCCAATGCCTCCAGCGAAGTGGAGTTTCGGGACGCCCATGCATGGATGATCGGGGAGGAAGGACGGGGTGTACCCACCATTATCGACATGGTGGCGCTGACCCGTTTTGACTGCATTACCGGTTCCGCCGCCCTGATGCGGCAGGCGGTTGCCCAGGCGGTTCACCACTGCAGCCACCGGCATGTCAGCGGTAAGGCGTTGACGGACCATCCGCTGATGCAGAATGTCCTTGCAGACCTGGCCCTGGAAAGCGAAGCCGCCCTGGCCTTCAGCCTCCGTATCGCCCGAAGCCTGTATCTTCCCAATGACGAGCAGGAACAACAGTTCTGCCGAATTGCTACCGCCATCGGGAAATACTGGGTCTGTAAGCGGGCGCCCGGTCATATCAATGAAGCTCAGGAGTGCCTGGGAGGAGCCGGCTATGTGGAAGAATCCATCCTGCCACGTCTGTACCGGGAAGCACCGGTCAATTCCATCTGGGAAGGCAGCGGCAATGTGCAATGTCTGGATATCCTCCGAGCCATGCAACGTCACCCAGGCTCACTGGAGGCGGTCTTCGCCGAACTGGAGAAAACCGCCGGTGTTGACTCGCAAATGGATCGGCGAATAACCAACCTGAAGAATCGGATGGCTAACACCGCCAACTTCCACTACGAGGCCCGTCGACTGGTGGAAGAGCTGGCCATCTGCCTGCAGGCATGCCTGCTGCTGCAGACCGGAAATACACTGGTGGCTGATGCATTCCTGAAGGCAAGATTGCAGCCCGGAGGGCTAGTGTACGGCACGCTGCCTGCCGGCATCCCCTGCACGCGTCTGATCGAACGGGCTCGCCCTCTCTAGCGTGCTTCAATACCGGTCGCGGCGATCACAACGGTATACCTTGCCAACGATCGTGGTCGCCGTGGTACCCAGGGAATCTGTTCCCCGTGTGTGACTGATATCCTGAACCTGTACAACATCCCCGCCAAACCGGACTGCTTCGTTACGCAACTCGTTACGGGCACCCTCCATCAGGTTTTTATTCGAGGTAAAGTCACCGGTAAACCAGTTGCCCTGGCTTCCATAGACTTCGCCCAGATAAGTACATCCTTCGGGCTTTGTATCAACCAGTTCAATCCGATAAGCCTCGGGGTGCAGCCGATTGGCAGAACAGGCAATCAGCAGGAGGGAACACAAACCAACCACAACGTGCTTCAACATAGCTATTCACAATTCCATACGATATTCAGATGAATCAGGCAACCATGAAGGAAACGGTTTTTCTCAAGACAAGCCATCACTTCCTTACATGGTCTTTACGATTGCGAGGTAGTCTATGTGCAGAAGCACTGGATTTAAAGTGAATGGCAGGTCAAACAGCGACAACGTTTAAAAGCATTGATTTAAAGCGTTAGCTAAGCCTTATAGTGGCTGAATTTGCATGTAGAAATACATCCCTACATAAACACTTGCTCCCCAAATCAGCCCACCAATATACAGAAGCCCTTTACCCCACAGTTTTTGATAAAACCAATGCCCAAGCAAAACGCTTAACAACGCGGTTATCATGGTACCAACCAGCAACCAGACCCCACGAACAGGGAGGTCACTCCCATAATTCATCACTAGCTGAATGGGAGCCATAATGGTTAGAGGAACCCCAAAAAAGAATGCCAGGAAATCCTGGTCGCCGGTAAGCGTTGCAAAGAAATTGATGACTAAAACACCTGAAAGAACCAACCCAAGCGATAGTGCCAGCCTTTTCATAAGTCCATTTATACCTTGTCAACGGTGACTGCATTCCAGCGCGCGTGACAATCACCGATCGTTATTCTGTTAACTTTGACTCTAGCAGTTCTTTCAGCGACGTGGGCAGTATTCCCCTGATCATCAAGCTGGCCGCCTTCTCATGCTTTTGCCAGAGAATGCCAAGATACACAAGCAGCAAACCGATCGCCGTGAGCGTGAAGGGGAACAACCAGCTATCCCTGAATACCGAGAAAGCCAAATGGCCCAGGTAAAGACTGACCCCCAGCGCACCAAAGACCACGAATACCCGCCTGACCAGTGCCACACCTATCACCATCAAGATGAGGTTGACACAGCAATACAGGAATTTGTCGAGCTCACTATTAGAATCCTGCAGGGTCATTCCTGCCCAAAAGGCCATAACACCGAAGAGGTAAAGCCAGAACGCATAATCCTGCGATTGCCGTGCCCGACTGTCCGTCCAAAGTGCCACCACAACCATCGCGAGGCCGCCCCACATCGACGTCAACGCCCCCATCTCGCCAGTAAACCGGTCACCGACCAACATGGCCACAACATCCATGATCAACAGCCAAAAGGTGATTGCCATCGGCATAACCAGAAAGGGATAACGGAATCGCCAGAGCATCACTGCACCCACAGCCAGCGCCCCCAATTCCATCGATAACCAGCGCCAGTGAAACTCGTCATGATAGTTGAGATAACCTTTCCCTTCTGGCCAGAATCCCAGCGCAAGCTGTAAGCCATAAATCGCCAGAGGGACAAGTACAACGACAAAAGCAGCACAGATTCCTGCCGGAATCTCAAAGCCTTTATGTTGGCAATAATATGTCAGTGCGAGTCCCACGAGCGCGTAGGCAAGTGAAATCGACACGATACCCCAGCCACCAAAAGCCTCCCAACCCATATCCATGAACAATGACATGGCGCCAATAGCAATCATTCCACCCAGGTAATAAAGCAGGTGTGTGAAATCAAAGGCCGGACCACTGGAACCAGATTGCTGCTTCAGAAAAGCGATCAGCGAATCCGCCTGCTGCTGCGTGATGATGTGCTGCGATACCGCCAGCTCAAGCTGCTTTCGGGTAATTTTCATTGTCAGATACTGTTGGCATATCGAGAAACCATAGCGTACATCAACCATACGTCATGGCATGTCTATTTTACGGCTCAACTGCAATGGAATGGATACGCTGCACCAACCGATCCATTGCCTGGGAATCAGGTGCATCCAATGAATAGGTATTGTGGAAAAATAGCGTCAATGTCGCGACACCATCGGTCAAAATGAGTGTATACCCATCATCAAGAGTATCCGCATAGACCCCATGCCAAAAATACCCCTTGCCGGTTCTATCCCCGGACTGGGTAATTCGGGCGAAAGCACTGAGACATCTCTTAATATCAATCGCTGTTTCCATCAGAACCGCCTCATTATGGCTATGTCATCGCACGGTGAGCCCCTTGATCCTGCGCACAATTCTGGTGCGCAGTCTCCCAGGTCTGGATGGCCTGCTTGCGAGCCACACCCCAGCGGAAACTACCCAGGTGTCCATCACTGCGTATCACTCGGTGGCAGGGTATCAGATATCCCACCGTATTAGCGGCCAGCGCACTGCCTACGGCCCGCTGAGCCCTGGGCACACCCGCGATTTCCGCCAGTTGCCGATAAGAAACCATCCTGCCTGGCGGCACCTGCAAGAGCGCCTCCCAGACCTTGAGCTGGAAATTGGTGCCGCGAATGACCAAATGCAGTTTCCCCCGCTCCAGCTCACCGGCAAAAATCCTGTCAGACAAATCGGCTGCAGCCCGGTCATTACGCTTCAACGTTGAGTCTGGCCAACGGGATTCCAGCAGTGCTATCTGATCACTTTCATCACCATCACAGAAAACCAGATGACAGACTCCCCGGGGGGTCCAGCCAAGAAGCGCCACTCCAAACGGGGTACCCGCCAACCCAAAACCTATCACAAGCCCTTTCCCCTGTGCCTTGATTTCTCCGGGCGACATGGCTTCGCAATTCACCATCAGGTCATGGAGTCGGCCGGGGCCGGACAATCCGGTATCCAGGGAAGCACTCAGCACATCCCCGGATTCCCTCAATGCCTTCAGTGCATGTTCCTTTGTGAGGTACTGCAAAAAACGTTTTGGCGACACTCCGGCCCAGGCGGTGAACAACCGCTGCAGATGATACTCGCTGAGATTCATCGCTTTGGCGATGACTTGAAGGCTCGGCTGATGCCGTGCATTGGCACGAATATAATCAATCGCGTGCTCAATGGTCTGGTATTGTTGTGCCGAATCCAGCGCACTGTCATTCATGATCAACCGCCTTTGAAAATCCAACCTGTCTGATACGGGGGAGGAAACCGGTTACCAGGGCGGTTCCCAGAAGTACCAGGAGAGTACCCAACACCGTATGCCAACCAACAGGTTCCCCAAGGAAGAGGTAACCCCAGAATATACCAAATATCGGTATCAGAAATGTCACGGATAATGCCGCCGAAGCCCCTACATCTGCAACAAGACGAAAATAGAGGAGATAGGCAAAGCCGGTACACAGAACCCCCAGCATCAGCACGGCCAAGAGGATCGGGGCATCCGGCACCGTGCGGATGGGTGAGAATGGCACTAACGGCAACAACAGTAATGTCGCAGCCCACATGCTTCCATGGGCGTTATCAAACGGTGCGATATGAGCCACCGATTGCGCATAAACACTGGCCACACCATAAAGGCAGGCAGCCCCAAAACCTGCCAGTAACGCCAGTGAAGCACCTTCTAACTGAGCAGCACTATCAAACCCGACAAGCACACTGACACCAGCGACCCCAAGCAACAGCCCTGCCATTTGACGCCGCTTCAATGACTGCCGATACCATAATGCCCCGATCAACGCGCCCCAGAGCGGAGCTGTGGCGTTAATGATGGACAATAACGATGCCGTCAACGTCTGCACGGCATAAGCAAACAGGAGAAACGGTAATGCCGAGTTTACAAAGCCAACAATCAGAAAATGACGCCAATGCTGGATGGGAGGCAACGATTTTTTCAGAAAACCTGCCGCCAAAAGCAGGAACACTGCCGCCAGGGCAACCCGAATCTCCATCAATAAAGCGGGGCCCAGCACCGGTACACCGATGCGGATGAAAAGAAAGGAGCTTCCCCAGATCGCTGCCAACGACACCAGACATAACGCATTTGCCCAACGCATAATCCGCTTCCCTGTGATAACGGGTATGGCTTGACGATAAACACCCACGCCTCCATCAACCACCCGTTTCTTGCGCTCCCCTCACTTTCTCACGCCAGTTTGCAAAATGAAATCCTTAAAAAAGAGAAAAAACAACTCAAAAGGCAGATCCCTCAAACACAAATGAAGCGTCTAAATAATTAGGACTTAAGAGCAAACAGGCTCACTCCAATCCAACCTCTCTCACAATTCCCGAAAACAACGCAACACAACCCTGAGTTTCGATGGCGACATCCTGAAAACGCTTTTCCAGCACACGTTGTAATTCCTCAAGTGTGTCAGTCAGATTCGAAAAAATACCATGACGGTTGTAATGCCTCATCAGTCTCACTGCCGCCCAGTTAGGCACACCTTTTTCGTTGAGTATCGTTGAACCAAAAATCGCTGTTCCCGGTTTCATCAGTGCCTGAAGATAATCAAATACGACACCTTTTTCAGCGATATTGCCTGGCAAGCAATGAACAGGTAATTGAGCGCAACAGAATCAAAGGGTGCTATCTCGTCCTCGCCGGAAATAGGTTCAAGGATATTTCGCTGATACACCTCAGGCGAATAGCGCGCCACACGATTTGCGGTAAAGTCTAAAGAATTGGGATTCATATCCATCAAGGCAAGCCGGGGTGATAAGACAGGAAAACGGCAATGATCAAGAAAATAACCCGAACCTACCCCCACATCCAGGTGGTTTGCGGATATATGCTGGTTGTAATGAGCCACTAGCCTGGAACATGGACATTTCCAGACAAACCGGTTTGACAACATCAACACCCGGACATCATACACCAGAAGCATTCTTCGGGTATAAACAGCTTGACCTGCTATGATTTCCTGCTCGCTTGCACTCATCATTCACCCTTATTATTAAATGTGTAGTGGAAGTAGATTAAGTAGGGCGCCATAGCCGATAACATAATAAAAACTTATCAACATATACTTGCTTAAATACCTTATAGTGAACATTAAGCATTACTTAAAAAACATGAATAATGTTGAGAGACGCATTTAACTTTTAATCAAAAGACTTAAACAACTATCATTTTATTAATTTCACACACATATTAACAGATCAAAAAATCATTATTGACTAAAAGATCAGAAGACACAACCATAATCTTCCAGTACTTCGGTTTCGCTGAGAAAGATTATTATTTGAAAGACAAATATACTTTATATTTGTTACTACCAATCGAATAAACTCACACTGCACGATTGGAATTTGATTCACGCAGACCACAAACCAAAAAAACAATCATTAACAAATATTGAGAAGCACAATAGAAAGTATTTGTTGAACCCACTGACTTCAATGTTATTGTTGTTATTTATAAATCTGACAATCATTATCCTCCATTTTAATCTACCGAGATTTTTATTATGAAATGTACATATTCACCCTGCGGTGCATCTTCTGGCAATATAAGTATTCATCAAAGATCAGACAACAAAGAAGATAGTACTTCTAATAAAGCTGATCCTATAAAACCAACATTGAGTAGTGAAAGGTTATCACTAGCATCGACTAATGAACATAGCATCTCTGCGCCGAAGGCAGGGAGCAGTTTACGTCAAAGAATATCACAGTGTATAGAAAGAACAATGAGTCGACTATCATGCACACCTAGAGATAATATATCCAATACTGAGGAACTGGTAACAGAAGAGATCGTAGAACTGACATCAGCATCAACAAATGTGATACATAACCGCACAACTCCGGATCCGGACGCTGAAATTTATATATCAGAATCAAGAGAAGAGAGTTTAAGGGAAACTTTCAGAATTTCCTCCATACTAAATGCGTGTCCCTTCGTGCTAACATTTATGTTTCTCCCAACCGGTGGAATACATGTTATTTGCAGGGACTATATGGACAATCAGAGGAGGGTGAAAGAGGAGCTTGAGTATTTAGGGATACCATCAAAAAAAATAGCAATTGTCGAACTATCAGAACTGTTAAAGGAGTCAGCTACTGAAGAGCTGCAACCACTTATTAAAACAGATTCATTAGAGGCACCATTAGCCATTGCAGATATTGATACTGGACTCGGATCTGATTCTGAAAATGAACTCTGAAAATTCTACATACAGCAGTGAGGATGAGACTGTATTTTATTCAATCACCGTATAGAAAAATCTCAATAGTGACATACAAAACGGTACATAAAACTGCATCCACATATTTTTATAAGATTCTAAAAAAATCCCCGAAGGCATGCTGCCTTCGGGGATTAAATAAAAACGAACATGACAAGAGATAAGTGTTACGGAGCAGCTTATCTGGGTGCAAATTATCCAGATACGGCCGAGTGAAACCTATTCGTAGATTTACGCGACACTTTTCGGATACTGACAAAACACTAACGTTCAACCGATACCGGATCCCGTAGGGCTGCGATGCGCCCATCCGGCAACGGCGCAAGCCGCAAACCGGCATACCAGGCTTGCGCTATGCTGTTAGAATTGTCGGAATCCGTCATGATGGCCACCAGGTCAACACTGTCGATAGCCTCACCAAACACCCGCATCCAGTCTTCCACCACATTGCGCTGAACCTGTTGCCATTGACCCGATCCATACTCACGACCATTAACGGCTATAACATGAATCTGGTCACTGAAGGGGCTTTTCCATTCATCCCCCGTCCGGTGCTGATCAGACCAGACATAGACAAGACTCTTAGCCCCCCACATCCCCAGCATTGACATTCGACCGACATAAATTCTGGCAGCAAAATCCTGCCCTTTACCGGAGGCAGTCCCCCCAATGGCGTCGGGAAATCGATCAACCTTCCAGGCCCATTGCAGTACCGGTGTTTCATCCAGGTGAACAGTACGCAGGTGATAATAGCCGGACGCACTGCCATGGCTGGTTGCTTTCAAGACACGCCCATACACGTTATCGATTGCCGGTGAATAATCGGTCTCCCCATCAAAACTATGGGTTTCCCAGCCCTTAAGGTGCGTGATATTTAGCGACGTTTTATCAGCTTCTGCGCCCCCCACTGTAAGACAACATAACAGCAAGCCTTCCATGATTTTTCTCGCCATGGCCTGTACCGATGTTTTCAGTGATACCTTTCATATGACCACAGCCCGTTCAAAAGTGGCAAGTCGATCAAGAAGAAATAAGGCTGTACTACGTCTAATTTACAAACCAGTTCACAGTGACGCGGGACTCTGCGCAACCTTGGCAGTCAGTGTTTTTTTCAAAGAAATAATCATCATCGAACGGGATTCACTAAACAATGGCAGTGTTGTCCACAATTCGTGGGTAACTCCTAAAGCAAACGCCCAGTGTCTGCCGATCTTGTGCTCAACTGCGGTGGTCGTGGCAGCCGTATTCTATCCTGGTTGGCTCAGGCAGGATTTACGAAACCACAATCGATGTCGACTTGGTCTATTGTTCTGCCCGCTATGACGCCAATCAGGATAACTCACCCATCAAAATCCATGTTGCGCGAGATGCCAGCTGAACTAACAGCCTTGCTGGACGAGTTAGCTTCCTTGAGGAAAATCAATGGTTTGTTACCCTGATAGGTCAGTTCGGGGATTATCCGCCCAAATATGAGGAAGGATTTCTGACATCTGCCCACACACTTCACTCAATAAAAGTGTATGAACTCATCAGTAAGAGCCAACGTACCCGCGACATTCATCGTTTCCACTTCTCCTGCAGTATACGCCGACATTACGAAGCACTGGCGCAATCCCCTGAAAGACTGATTATCCTGGGTGATACGCTCAACGTCATCATTCCCTTTTATGGTCAGGGGATGACCACTGCCATTTTGCATGGCCCAAAAGCTGAAAGAAATATTCTCTCGACGTCAGTTTTCCGGACTGGGCTTATCTGGCCTTGCGCTGGAACTCTTCCGCACATATGCCCACCTGCTGGATGCCCCCTGGCAACTGGCCGCGGTACAAGACATGCTGAACACCAAAACGCGTATAGAACGGTCAGAAGCACTCGAGGTATTTGCCCAACATATGATGGCGATCAATGCCCTTGCTGTAGAGCAGACTGATATTCACAAAACCCTGATGGAAGTATTCCATATACGCAAACTACTCTCAGCACTATACGGATACCATCATGGAGCATGGTCAAAACCATACCCTTTCCATACCCCGCCCCCTCCTGACTTCCTTTCCCGCGCAATAGCACATACAGTATGCGCACTTACAGGCCATTACCCGTTATCGTCTGACGTCAAAAAGCCCATGCAAGACCAAACACACGCTCACCACACAACACTGCTGCTTAATAAACCGTACATGGTGTTGACTCAGTTTACGGATACGGAAGGACGCACCACGCTGGCAGATTACGTCCCCATAAAAGGTGTTTATGCTGCTGGGCGACTTGACCGGGACAGCGAAGGACTGCTGCTTCTTACCAGTGACGGCCAGCTGCAAAGTCATATAGCCAGCCCCCGCTTCAAACAACCTAAAACTTACTGGGTTCAGGTTGAAGGCATTCCTTCAGACGACAAGCTGGCCCAATTGCGCAAGGGAATCATGCTGAAAGACGGCATGACACAACCTGCCGAAGTCCGGCAAATACCTGAGCCGGATCTCTGGCCGCGCAACCCGCCGGTACGTTACCGCAAATCCATCCCTGACTGCTGGCTTGAAATCACCCTCCGGGAAGGCCGTAATCGCCAGGTAAGACGCATGACTGCAGCCATCGGCCATCCCACTCTACGCCTGGTACGTTATCGGATTGGTCCCTGGACGCTCGACGGTCTGGCTCCCGGGGAATACCGTGAGATTACACCACCGGTCATACCCAACAGCTCCCGGTTACATTCATCAGCGCAATCCCACCCGAGAAATAAGAACAACACGCATCACTCAACAGGAAAACGTCCCTCACCGCCAGGGAAAAAACGCCCTTATAAATCCAGACCCAAAACGGAGCAGCGAAAGTCATGGCGATAAGCCTCCTATTGAGCCTTCTACGCACAGCGTTTATCACGGCATTGATCATCATAATGGGGCTTTCACTCATGCCCAATGCTTATGACCCAATACTGAGCGTTTGGGATAAAGCAAAACATTTTGCCGCCTTTTTCCTGCTGATGGCACTCTTCACTAAAGCCTGGCCCAATCGACCCGCTTTATTGACGAAGTGCTTCCTATTGCTGCTGTATGGATTGTTGGTAGAGTGCTTGCAGACACTGACACCCGATCGCCATTTCTCCCTACTGGACTTATTGGCCAATGCCACAGGCATTATTGCCTTTGCAAGCGTAATACACTTGAAAACGCGTATTTCAAAAAAGGAGCGAACGGGCCAGATCAGGACAAGGTGCAGGTAAATTCACCTGCACCGGGCAAAGACTCAATAGCTGATATGAAAACGACGGAACAGAAAGGCTACTACCCATAGCGGACCAATCAGCAGGAACTGCAGGTCCTTAAAAAATGACGGTTTCTTGCCTTCGATATGGTGCCCGATGAACTGGAAGATCCAGGCAATAACAAACAGGGTAATACTCACGGGCACCAGTACCGGTTCAATGTTGACAATAACCAGCAGCATGAATGCCACGCTGACCGCCATGGCTACCGCCAGACGGATCGACAGGCGCATATAAAACAGCAATGCGCCCGCCATGAATGCGGTTGCCACGCTCCAATGCAGGGCCCAGAGTAATCCGATCACACAAAAAGTGATCAGCGGCACACAAACCCAGTGAATCAGTTTATTGGTTTTGTTATGGTGGCTGTCACCGTATTCTACAAACCACTCCTCCAGCGATTTCATTGGCAATTCTCCTGTGTTCATTCTTATTGTCAGGCGAGACAATGACAGGCTATCCCGGTGGAACATCTGAAAAACCACCATCGGGTGCACAATCAACGGCCCATTGTTTGCCGTTTGTCGGACAGTGTCAACACGAAGAACCATGGCACCAATAACGTCTGGCTCACGCCTTCGATAAATCTGCAGCGGTTAGCCGGTCATATTCCAGGGCTTTGTGTATAATGCCCGCTGTTTTTTTTCAGCAGCCAGTAATACGGGATCCCCAATTCATGGAGTCATTTCTCAACGAGGATATTGCCAGCCACTTCGCCCAACAGGGGCTGGGTGATTTTGCCAGCCTGTGGGATCTCAAACTGGACTGGTTTGAGCCCGTCAACGAGCGACGGGATGGCTGGAGCGGTGTCAGCCGTTATACCCTGCCTGGCGATCAACCGTTACAGGTTTTCATCAAACGTCAGCAAAACCACAACACCCGCCAATTGCTGCATCCGATCCGCGGGGTACCGACCTTCCAGCGTGAATACCATAATATCCAGCTGTTCCGGTCACACGACATCCCGACCCTGACACCACTCTATTTTGGCGAACGCCGCTCTGACAACAACGACCAGGCCATTTTGATCACACTGGCGCTGGAAGGTTATGAGAACCTGTTTGCCTGGTACCGCAATACAGCACCAACACAGCCGGAAGCAACCCTTCAAGAAGTCTTGGCGAGTATCGCCCAGGTCGCGCGCAGGTTACACGATCGCGGACTGGCTCATTACTGCCTCTACCCAAACCATATTTTTGTCCGGACAGATAAAACCGCTATCAACCCCCTGGATACCAATCCTGAAATCATCCGCTTGATTGACCTTGAAAAGGCCCGCTGGCAACCCATCAACCACATCCGTCGGTTCAAAGACCTGGAATGCTTTTTCCGGCATGCCCAGGGCTTCAAACTAGCGCACCTCCATTATCTGCTGGAGTGCTACTTTGGTAGTGGCGACGTTCCGGGAAGTAAACATCTGCACAAACGACTCCTGAGGGCGCTCAAGGAAAAATCCTGTCGCCTTCCTGGCTTTTACCAAGCCTGAACCGACAGGATTATTTTCAGCGATGTCGCCTCCTGTCATCCGTTCCCGACACTCTTGCTTTTTGGCCGTAGGGTTAACTCACCATCCATAATCACCATGGATACCTCACCTTTCTGCATCAACCGACCAATAGCGCTGCTCTCAGGAATCGACACAAGGTAAAATGGGTCAAGTCGATTACCCATCAGTGATGCCAGACCGCCACCGATCAGAGGTTGAATGGCATCCAGCCCCAAATCGAAGTCCGCAGTACTTATGGAAATATCGTCCAGAAATATCGCTTGCTCTGAGGGTATAAAGGTCAGCTTCGCCGTACCTGTCAGTGTGACAGGTGTCGGCCCAGTAAGTAAGGCACCAGCGAGATCCACATCAAAACGCCCTTTTAGTGAAAAACTGACCCGCTCACCATTTTGATCAAAATGGATAAACGGTGTATCCAGATAAAGCTGGGAACGAATATTGGCAGCTAAATCCACCGGCACCAAGCGAGGTGCTTGAAAGCGGTCACTAACCAAGGCCTGAAACTCACCTTCCTTCAACATCACTTCATCAGTCGAACCACAGGCAGATAAAATGGTCAAAAGCAGACTAATGATTACCACCTTGATTGCTTTTTGCACAACCACTCCGATTTGTCGACGTCAAAAATAAAGGAAAATCTTACCTGAAAAGCGATAAACGTGACCATGTGATTTTGAAACTGAGCATCAGGGCTTAAGCTGGAGATAACGCTATAAAACAATAATTATTAATTCTCAAAAAATAGCTTCTCCCAAGAACCTTCCCACAATATTGGTGTCGAATTCTTAGAAAACATTAAAACCTTAAACCAACAAACAATCATTAATGCTTGCATCAAAGGTTAGATTCAATAACACGTTCGTCATTATTTACATATTTTTACGCAAGAGAGAGCAGAATATGCAAGGCAATACCCCCCCCTTAACAGGTGCACCTAGAGTAACAGGTGCAGGTACTGGCCAACCTCAACCCCAGAGCTGTTGGGATAAATTTTGTGCATTCTGCAGAACACTTTGGGCCTGTTTATGCTGTTGCACCTGCCTGCGCAGCAGGACTACTACTATCACCACGCCGACGACAAGCGTGTCAACACCCACAGGAGAAGCCACGCCCCGCACTACCGGTCGCGGAACCAGACACTCAACCACCACCCCGACGGCAAGTGAGTCAACACCGACAGGGGAAGCCAGACCCCGAACTACCGGTCGCAGAACCAGGCCCACGCAGCAGGACCAGGCACTCTCAGCACAATCCAGAAATCTGAGATACATAACTAATAACAGATGCGTACGTGAAAGAATCCCGGATGCACGCTTTAAAGAGATATTAATCAACTCTAATGCTCTCACAGCGGATACAGGCAAAACGGATAACGTCATTACATTAGCTATTGCCTTCGGAATGGACCTTGCCGATTGCGTCTACCTCTTGGAGCAAATTGCCAATGATGGTCCTCAGGGCTTGCAGCGCAATGCGAGTGGCACAGCGCAGAGTTTGCGAGGCGTGATAAATGACTCAGCCCGTAACAACGTTGTAGTTCAGCCGGATAGAGAAAGAAGCCCTATGCTTCATGAGTGGATGGAAATAAGTCAATGGGACTGTTATGACAACGAACCCTCCTTCTTCTTAAATGCCGTCAGTGAAATCATGGGACTGAGAAGCACAGGTCACCCCCTGCCTAGAGACATCCGTTATTACATTGGGGATACCCATGTCCCCACACCGGATGAAGAACCGGATGAAGAACTCACCAGCCCAAGACCCACCGAAGCTCAGACACGACGGCGCAGGCCGAGACGGCATAGGAGACGACTTGAACGCGAATCCCGAGCCCCCTTCCCCGTGCAAGAAGAACCAATGCCACTTGCAGAAGGTGTCACAAGCCCAGTGACGCATAGAATTCATCCCGGCGCAGTAAGAGGCCTCCGCAACGAAATGCTCATTTTTGGAAATGGTGGAGGCACTGAACTGGAATTCCGTCTGGGGTCAATCACAGAAAGGCCTGATTTGCTAGAAAGAGAACGACTCAATATCGTCTGTCCGGCCGCTCCGAGCAACCGTCCTCCTTACGGAACAGGCGGAACCTTTAACAGCCTACTCAACGCTGATCACCCATCCTGGAACCCAGAATTCAATCGCGCTGTTCAACGCGAGATACAAGGACGCCAACTAGGCGCACTGGTACAAATCAGCGTACCCTGTGCAGGCGCAGGCACTAATCAGGAAACCCGCGCATACATAGCAATGAACCCTCTCACGTCCAGCCACATCGGGAACACAGAAGCCAGCAGGGATCACGCAGAACGGGAGTTACGGCGCCACTACGAGCGAATACTGACACAGCTGAATCAAAGTGGCATTAATGCCTGTCAGATATCACTTGCTATGGGATCCAACTTGGGACCTACACGATCTATTCGGGCATTATATGATGCGATCAGGGAACTCCAACACACCGATGAAGGCATCCCAAATCTACAGCGTATTGTTATCGCTGACCCCAATCCTCAGGTAGCACATGCTTTTGATCGACAGGCCCAGGCGCATGAAATAGCCCCTACCATCCATGACGAGCGGACGGCGGTAGAGATAGCAGCCATGAGAGAACGACACGAAAGAAGAGCGGACGAACCACAGATACCCACCACCAGAAGCGGCAGCGCTGCCCCACGGACTACCGGTGACCCCGCCAGGGCCCTCAATACGGGTGATGAACATCTGTCAGCGCATAACGATACATTGAATCTGGTGATTACTGACAATATGTTTGATTATACCAGACGACTTAACACCCCGAATCTTGGCGTGAATGCTGCCAATGGCAATCTGAGCCATGGCGGTGGTATTGCCGCCGAGTTTGTAAACCGCGCAGGCCGTACCCTGCAACGAGACAGCGACAGGTTGATAAGACGACTCGGAAGAGCAGTCGCAACTGGAGCCTTTACAGCCACCGACGCTTATCACCTGAATGACCCAACAGACCCCAATTACCAGCAGACAGAAGCCATTCTGCATGCTGTAGGGCCAATCTATTCAGGTCCGGGAGGAGAAGCCACTAACCTTCAAATCTTGGAAGATCTTTATTACAGCCTGATTATGGAATCTGATAATACTTATAATGGTATAGATCTCATCATGCCGTTATTGTCTGTTGGCATTTTCCGTGTTCCTGTCAGGTTGTCAGTTCAAGCGCTATATCAAGCTGTTGAACGCGCAAGGAGGAATTTGGGCGACAACTGCCCACGCGTCCATGCGGTGCTTTCTAACCGTTTTGACCCAGACCAACGACGTAACGAAGCCAAAACAGCGTTCAATCAATGTCTGGCTGGCAATATCACACAGCCTTCCGCAACCACTGCCCGTGCTGCTACCCCAACAGGCGAACCGAGGCGAACCCGGCGCCGCCGCGCAGTAGCTGAACCCGTTGAAAGCTGGAGAGCACAATTCCCTTACATCGCACGCTTTGTTGACAATGGACGAATGGTAGTTCGCCCTGTCAAAGAGCTTGTAACGGAAGGAAAAATCGATGAGACAACCATTTGCCCTACAATGAGAGATACATTCTTTACTATTCCACGCAGCAGACTCAGACCCGGACAATCCCTCAACGATTTAGATGAAAACGAACGTAACACGCTGCTGGATGAAATTCTGGTTGGTGATGATGAAAAATATGCCATTGAAGTAACCAGCACACTGCACCCGGTGAGAGAAGAACTAGAGTTTTGGGGTCAAATTCACGAGGCAACTGTAGGGGCAGCTCCAGCACAAGGAGATGATGGCCAAGACATTCCTTGCAGACACATCTCATCAATGAACGGCATGGAAGGCGTTCTTCGTAATGCGACTACAAGATTTGAGAATCCTGACTATGCACCAGGTTATGGCGGTTATACAGTAGAAGGAAATGCAGCATGGTGCCGAGCAGTCTGTCCAGTCTGTCGAGTCAGGCTGACCGATGGGGAGGCAGAATTTAGAGGATTACCTGGCTTTGACGGGTAAATCGATTACTTAATATCAAAAAATAAAAAAGGGAGAGCTGGCGGACTCTCCCTTTTTCGTGTGCTGACGTAACCGTGTGCCGTTAGGCCAGGGCGCCCTTGGCACGCTCTACGATCTGGGTGAATGCACCCTTCTCGTGAACAGCCAGATCAGCCAGAACCTTACGGTCGATTTCGATGTTGGCCTTCTTCAGACCCGCAATCATGCGGCTGTAGGTCAGACCATTTGCACGGGCGCCGGCGTTGATACGGGCGATCCACAGTGCACGGAACTGACGCTTGCGCTGACGACGGTCACGGTAGGCATACTGGCCAGCCTTGGTAACCGCCTGCTTGGCTACGCGGAATACTCGTGAACGAGCGCCGTAGTAACCTTTGGCCTGCTTCAGAACTTTTTTGTGACGACGACGGGCGACGACACCACGCTTAACACGTGCCATAGCTTAACTCTCCAAAAACCTTAAAACTGAACAAAAAGACAATTAGACGCGAAGCATCCGCTCAACCAGCGGCTTATCCGCAGGGCACACCAGATTGGTGCCACGCAGCTGACGCTTACGCTTGGTGGTCATCTTGGTCAGGATGTGGCTTTTGAAGGCTGACTTACGCTTGAAACCGCTGGCGGTTTTCTTGAAGCGCTTGGCAGCTCCGCTTTTGGTCTTCATCTTAGGCATTGCTAAAACTCCGCATTTGGGCGATCGGTCCCGCTTCCGGGGAAGGGTTGACCCGATGCCGATTTGAGAAAAAAACAAAGTATTCCGGAAAAAGGAAACCGGCCCGACCGCGAGACCGGACAGGTTTACCGGTTTACCGAATCACTTTTTCTTTTTGGGCCCGAGCACCATGATCAGTTGACGGCCTTCCATCTTCGGACGCTGTTCCACGGTACCCACTTCTTCCAGGTCCTTTTCAACCCGGTTGAGGAGTTCCATGCCCAGCTCCTGGTGAGCCATCTCCCGACCGCGGTATCGCAGCGATACCTTGGCCTTGTTGCCCTCTTCAAGGAAACGTATCAGGTTGCGCAGTTTTACCTGATAATCCCCTTCTTCAGTCCCGGGACGGAATTTGACTTCCTTCACCTGGGTCTGCTGCTGCTTCTTCTTGGCAATCGCTTTCTGTTTCTTCGTTTCGTACAGATGCTTGCCATAATCCATGATTTTGCAGACCGGTGGCTCGCTGGTCGCGTTGATTTCCACCAGGTCCAGTCCAGCACTAACGGCCTGCTCAAGAGCGTCACGGAATGCGACTATGCCGACCTGCTGGCCATCAGCGCCTATCAGACGTACTTCTTTTGCACGAATATTCTGATTAATCGGCGCAGCAGGTGCCTGCCGCCGATCCCGTGGGTTAGGACGTTTAATTGCTATATCTCCTGTTTATGCGTCGGAAGCCGTCGCTACACGGCCACGTTTGGCAATCTCTGCCGCCAGCATTCCCTGGAATGCTTCGATCGTCATGGAGCCGAGGTCTTCCCCGGAGCGCGTACGAACAGCGACAGTGCCGGATTCTACTTCCTTATCCCCTACGACAACGAGGTAAGGAACACGTTCAATCGTGTGCTGGCGGATTTTAAAGCCGATCTTCTCATTTCTCAAGTCCGCTTTTACCCGGAAACCCTGTTCTTTAAGGGTTTTTTCCAGCCCGGTGACATAATCGGCCTGTGCATCCGTGATGTTCAGCACCGCGACCTGCACCGGCGCCAGCCAAACCGGGAACCGGCCTTCGTAATGTTCAATCAGAATACCGATGAAGCGTTCGAAGGAACCCAGGATCGCACGGTGTAACATAACCGGGGTCTTGCGCTCGCCATCCTCATCGACGTACTCAGCACCCAGTCGGCCCGGCATGGAGAAATCTACCTGCACAGTACCACACTGCCAGACACGACCCAGGCAGTCTTTCAGGGAGAATTCAATCTTCGGCCCGTAGAACGCACCTTCACCGGGCAGTTCTTCCCAGGGAAGACCTTTTGCATCCAGCGCTTCGGCCAAAGCTTTTTCCGCCTTGTCCCAACTTTCATCGGAACCGACGCGCTTCTCCGGACGGGTGGAAAGCTTGTAGATCAGGTTCTCAAAGCCAAAGTCATCGTAGACTTCGTGCAGGAAGTCGATGAAGTCAGATACTTCGTTCTGGATCTGGTCTTCGGTCACGAAGATATGCGCATCATCCTGAACAAATCCACGCACACGCATGATACCGTGCAACGCACCTGACGGTTCGTTACGGTGACAGGAACCGAATTCTGCCAGGCGCAACGGCAGGTCACGGTAGCTGCGCAGCCCCTGGTTGAACACCTGCACGTGGCAGGGGCAGTTCATCGGCTTGATAGCAAAATCGTGATTTTCGGAACTCGTTGTGAACATATCGTCCTTGAACTTGTCCCAGTGACCCGATTTTTCCCACAGACTGCGATCAACAACCTGCGGCGTTTTAATCTCCAGGTAACCATGATCACGCTGTTTCTGGCGCATGTACTGCTCCAGCACCTGGTAGATGGTCCAACCGTTCGGATGCCAGAACACCATGCCCGGTGCTTCTTCCTGAAGGTGGAACAGATCCAGCTTCTTCGCCAGCTTACGGTGATCCCGCTTCTCGGCTTCCTCAATGCGCTTGATGTACGCTTTCAGGTCTTTCTTGTCGCCCCAGGCCGTACCGTAGACGCGGGTCAACATCTTGTTCTTGTTGTCGCCCCGCCAGTAAGCGCCGGCCAGTTTGGTCAGCTTGAACGCTTTCAAGAAACGGGTGTTGGGCACGTGGGGACCACGGCACATATCCACGTATTCTTCGTGGTGGTACAGGCCGACCTGCTCAACGGAATCATCCATCTCGTCGATGATTTCCATTTTGTAGGATTCACCACGCTCTTCAAAAAGTCGACGGGCTTCCGCTTTCGGCGTCCACTTCTTGATCACGTCGTAGTTTTTGCTGATCAGATCCTGCATCCGCTTTTCCAGCACCTGCAGATCTTCCGGGGTGAAAGGCTCATCGGTATCGATGTCGTAATAGAAACCTTCCTCGATCACCGGGCCGATCGCCATTTTGGCATTCGGACGCAGCTGCTTGATCGCATGGCCAATCAGGTGAGCACAGGAGTGGCGGATAATCTCCAGGCCTTCCGGATCACGCGGGGTGATGATCGCGAGTTCCGCATCATCGCTGATGGTTTCACAGGCATCCATCAACTGGCCATTAACTCGACCGGCCAGGGTGGATTTGGCCAGACCGGGACCGATATCGGCAGCCACGTCCATGATGGTCAGGGGATTATCGTATTGGCGCTTGCTACCGTCAGGAAGGGTAATTACGGGCATCAGGAGTCCTTACTGTTATCAGTGGCGACCCGTACCAAGGGCCGCATGAGGCTCAACGTTTTGCCTGCCGAAATAATAACCGCCACCTGAAGCATCACGCTAACAGGCCACAGAAAACTAAAAACAATTAAATCAGACAGGCAGGCATACAAAAGGAGTTGTTATACGGACTGCAGAAAAATTGTCAACCACAAACCTAAGAATCGGTAAAGTAACACAACCATTCACCCTGCGCCCTGCAAAAAAACCGACGCAATCATGGCTACCAGAAATAACGCACTTTTCGGCTCATACCCGGTGATGGATAGCGATCCATATTCTCAGCAGTCACCAGTGCCACCGGCGTATACTGATTGCCTATGCAATTACCCATGGTTTTATTGATACCGTAGATGCCCTGCTTTTCAGGAAACCATTCGACCGTCGCCAACAGCTGACCATTGCGCAACCAGGGACGCGCTGACATCAGATTATCAAACCCTGTCACCACAATACGGTTTTGCCAGTCAGCCGCCTCAATGGCCATCAGGGCACCAACCGCCATATTGTCGCCGGCTGCTACAACCCCTTTCAAATTCGGGTATTTTTTCAACCAGCCCGCGACAATCCGTTCAGCCTGATCCTGCTGCCAGCCTGCAGCCTCTATGGCGACGACTTTCAGCCCCGCCGCTTTGAGCGCATGTTTAAATCCCGTCACTCGCTCAAATGAACAGGTATCCCCCGGCCGCCCCGCCAGTATGGCCACCTGATCACCCGGCGAAAGCCGGCTGGCTAACACCCCCGCCACTTCTTTTGCTGCTGCACGGTTATCCGGCCCTACCCAGGGAACAATCAGTTGTTTATTACCCATCAGGCGGGTATCCAGACGACTGCCAATATTGACCACACACACGCCCTGCTTCCTGGCCTGCAGCAATTCAGGCAACAACGCCTGATCATCCGCGGGTGCCAGAACGATACCCGACACATGGCCTGCCAGTAATTGTCGTAAAAAAGCGCGCTGCACGGCTACATCTCCCTCCAGCAAAGCACCACCTGCATTTAACCGGAAGGGGGGCTGTGCGGACTGCTGGTAGGTTCTCGCCGTATTTTCCACTGACTGGTAGAACTGACCATCCAGTCCATGCAATACCAGTCCTATAACAGGTTGCGGTTCTACTTTTTTCCCTGCGGGTGGCTGGCCATGATCGACAGCCATGGTTTCAGCGCTGCAATGCAGACATATAGCCAGCGTGTAGCTGCTGATGAATCTCATCACTTTCTCACACCAGGCTTCCTGAGGAGCTTACAGTGTAGCCTGCAAATCGACAGTCAAACCGTTAACACGCGTTGACTGTCGTATTCAATGTGTTGAAAGTCACGTGCCTGAACACGTGTTTTCTAAACTGACGCTGCCTTTTGTCCGTATAGTGTATTATCCCGCTACTGATACAATGCCCACACCATGATCATTGCCGACCTGAATAAATGAGCCACAAACGCCCGAACACTGACAATTACCTGGATATTTTCCTGAACGACCGCCCACTCATGGACGTCCGTGCACCGGTGGAATTCAGCAAAGGTGCGTTTGCCCATTCAACCAACCTGCCACTGATTAATGATCAGGAACGGGAACAGGTTGGCATCCGCTACAAGCAAGAGGGACAGGCCGCCGCCATTGCCCTGGGCAATGAACTGGTATGCGGCAAAGAACGCGATGCCAGAATGGAAGACTGGACGCAGCATATCCAGACCAACCCGGAAGGCTATCTCTATTGTTTCCGTGGCGGACTGCGCTCGCATACCGTACAGGCCTGGCTTCGGGAACAGGGTATCGACTACCCGCTGGTCACAGGCGGTTACAAGGCCCTGCGCCGATTCCTGATTGATGAAATGGAAGAATCCGTCAATCAGTGTCGGTTTTTTATCCTGAGCGGCAAAACCGGCACCGGTAAAACCCGGCTACTGACCACCCTCCCGGGCCATGTTGATCTGGAAGGATTGGCCAACCACCGGGGCTCCAGTTTCGGACGCCGCATTGGCGGCCAGCCTAACCAGATTGATTTTGAAAACGCCCTGTCGGTCGCGCTGTTGAAAGAGCGGCATTTCCGGACGGGCACAGTCATCCTGGAAGATGAAAGCAAGCTGATTGGCCGTTGCAGCCTCAGCCAGGAATTCCGCGAAAAGATGCAGCTCGCCCCCATCCTGCTTCTGGAAGAAGACCTTGAGTACCGCGTGCAGATTACCCTTGAGGAATACGTGGAAGAAAACCTCAAAGAGAATATCGCTGCCTATGGGGAAGAAGGCTTCGAGCGTTATGCCGAGGCACTCCTGGCCAGCCTGGACAGGATTCGCAAGCGCCTGGGCGGCGCCCGGCATCAGGAGCTGCGTGCCATCATGGAACAGGCACTGAAAGAACAGCGCAACGGCTCCATTGAACGTCACAGAGAGTGGATTCGCACCCTGCTGGCAGACTATTACGATCCCATGTACGAGTATCAGCTAGGCAATAAACAAGGCGAAGTCGTACTGAAAGGAGATCGTAACACCATTCGTGAGTGGGTAAAGGATAACCTGCCCCATCAAAGCGAAGCTGCATAAGCGACGAAAGACGTACTGCACACAAAGCGCAGTACGTCTCAACAGAACACGTTCAGATCACCATCACCTGATCTAGATGGCCAACTTCATGGCCACCAGCCCTCCCAACGTAAACGCAATACCGAGTACTTTCACCGGATGCAGCGTCTCATGGAAAAACAACCGACCAATGATCGCGGTTGCAATGATTCCGAGACCACCCCAGACCGCATAGGCAACGCTGAGGTCAATATGGCGTATCGCCAGGGCCAAAAAACCAAACGCGGCAATTTGAACCACCATCACCGCCACAGCCAGTAGTTTGTGACGGAAGCCGTCAGACAGTTTGGTCATGACATTGCCCAGCACATCACACGCTGAGGCTGCCACAACAAGCATCAAGGCAATAACAGGCACATTATTCATTATGCGGCCCCCTCCATGCGCATGGCTGACGTAGGCACGTTTCTGGAATGTTTATCCGATGAGCTACTGTTGTCGTCAGACTCTTCTGCCAACTTTTCTCCAAGATTCATCAATACCAGTCCGGTCAACAAGCAGCCGATGGCAACCAGTTTCCATGTTGAGAAGGTTTCGTGGAAAAACAGCCAGGAGATCCCACTGATCAACAGTAATCCAATCCCTTCCCACATGGTATAAGCCAGTGCCAGGGGAATTTTTCGGACCGCCTGCGCCAAACAGTAATAAGACAACGAAATAAGAACCGCCATGGCGCCATAACCCAGCCAGGGGTTCTGTTCAGCGGCGAGTTTCATAAACGAAGTGCTGGCCACTTCGGTCACAATCGCCGCCAGCAGCATAAGCCAGTAATACATGATGACACCTGCGTCACACAGTGGTTAATGTTCTGGATTAATACAAGAAACGGCAGGTAAGCCTGCAAGGCTTATCCACCCGGTGAGCAGGTGGTGAGCTAAAGTTCTGAGCGCCAGTAGCGTTCAGCTTTGTGGAAGGCGAGAAGACTGTACATCTAATACATACTCAATCAGTGAATGGGTAATCCCACTGACTGCAGAGCCTAACCGTTGCGGTCATACACTGCAATGGCGGGGAATACGGTAAAAACACCCGCCATGATTGCCATGAAGATCAGCGCCGTTTACCCACATTCAGGATAGCCGGTGGTTTTGCCCACAGTACCCGGTATTTGCCTGTGCGTTGTGAGACCTCGATTTCCTGATTGGCATCCAGATTTTCAATCACGGTTTCCTGCAGATCCCGGTTAGGCCAGCGAATGACAACTTTATCCACCGCTGTATGCTTGGCCAGGCCAAAATGCAGCACCAACGAATTCGTTGCGCCAAACTGTCCGCCAGACTGCACCTCTTTCACCTGCAACATGTCACCGGCATAGAGCGTTACTCTCGCGCCAACCGCCATGGCATTGGTATCAGGCAGTTCCGCCTTGAGTTTTACTCTCAGCCAGTGATTGTCATTGCCCTTGTTGCGCAATAACAGGCTGGGCCAGAGATCCCCCGGCGCCGCCCCGCCGTTGTTGGTCGCCACATCCAGGAAGCCATCATGGTCAAAATCGGTAAAGGCAGAGCCGTGGCCTTTGCCAAACAGCGACAACATCTCAAACGGGGTAATGTTGGTGAAGGTATCGTCACCATTGTTTTCATAAAACAGGAAAGGTTCAGCCTGTTGCATATAGGGGCCGCCAGCGCCAAACAGCAAATCTTCATAACCGTCATTATTCCAATCGCCATGATTGGAACCCATCATGCCTAATGGGATAAATCGTGAAGATTCTGCAATATTGGTAAATGTGCCGTCACCGTTATTTTTGAAGATCGTGGTCGCTGAGCGCCATTCCCGCTCAGAATAGCCTTCATCCGCCAGCAGGTTGCTGCACGTGCAGATAGGACCAAATCCCCATTTCTCATCAGATGACACCACGTACTGCCCGGCAAACAGATCCATATGGCCATCATTGTTATAGTCGAACATAAAGGACATATAGCCCTTCTGACCTAACTGCTCGCCCAAACCAGCCTCTTCACTGACATCGGTAAAGGTACCATCCTGATTGTTGCGATAGAGCCACTTGGCATCCCAACCCTGAGCCCAGATATCCGGCCAGCCATCATTGTTATAGTCCCCGAAACTGATGCCTACGGTTGCTTTTGTTCTGAGACCGGCTCGTGCTGTTGTGTTTTCATACGTACCATCCCCCCGATTCCGGTAAAGACGGTTCGGCCCCCAGTTATCAGCAATAACAATGTCGAGAAAACCATCGAGATCGTAATCTGACCAGGCCACCACCATTCCGGAACCTTCGTTATGAGCGAGTCCTGACGGTTCAGTAATATCCTTAAAGGTCAGATCACCCATATTCTTGAGTACCTGGGTCGGGCCAGGGCCATCATAGTTGCAGCAATGCCTGAACAGATCCGGTCGTCCATCGTTATCCATATCGCCAGCACTGAATATGATCGGGCTGCCAAGGCTGGCCACAAGGTCTTCTGCCGGTATATTGCGAAAGGCTTTGCCTTTCAGGTTCTTATAAACCTGTGGTGGCATGTATTTTCGTTCCCAGACCAGCTCATCCCAGTTGTCGTTATCCAGATCAATGAATGAGATGGAGCCGGTACCACCCCAGCGATCAATCCCCATCGCCTCAGTAACATCTTCAAACGGAAATGACTCCCAATCCCGGTATGGAAAGAGAGAGCGAATAGAGGATTTTTCGAAAATACTGGAATCGGGTTCATCCAGAAAACGCCGTCCCTGCAATCCCAGCTCAATCAACATGACATGCCAGCGGGTATCCAACACTGAGTCGGTCAATAACCGGTTGGCTCGTACACCATAGGGATACGCTTCCCGGTATTGACCCAGCCGGAAATAGGCCTGACTGATAGCAAAAATAATTGAGCCGTTCTGTTCTGCTACCGGGTTGTACTGACCTGATGGTCCAAACAGTGCCAACACCTCATTGAACTCCCCAAGATACATCAGCAACCAGGCATAATTCTCCAGAGCCTGGACCTGATCGCTGTCGGGCAACTGTTCAATGTAAGCTGCAATTTTCTTCTGCAGGACATCGCGCCGTGCATAGTAATCCGCCTCATGCATGAAGCAGACAATACCGGGAAAAGGTTCGTCACGGATGACAATGTTACTGATGATGTTACGGATATAATGCTCATCCGCTTTATCAGCCTCAGCGCTGGACGCCTTGCAGTTATCGTAAATTTCCGTCGGAAAAAAATTCTGTGCTTTCGGGGTTCTGGGCAAATCTGCCGTATTCACAGTGGCAACAGTACCAATCAGAAAAGGGTCATCCCAATCGTTATGCCTGACAGCAGGCGCAACAATGGTTTCCGACGGACTGACAAAACCATCACCAGGCACAGTTGTACTTTCAGGCTGCTCCTCGGCGTGGACATGATTTTCATGTGCCTTTGTCTGGGGCAACACACAGACCAAAAACAGCAGAAAACCAGCAAAGAACAGTAGGTAACGACGACCGGCTACTGGGCAATCATCCATGAACACACCTTATCCTTGGAGCATTGGGTATCAATGTTATTAAAGCAGTCCATTGCAAAAGCGACACCATCAGAACGTCCGTGACCCTGCCCCCTTGCAGGGTTAGAATCCCTAGGCAACAACAAAACAGCCTGCACCAGGATTACGGCTATCATGACAACAGTTTTCGACCAGATGGTGGATCGCACCCATACCAACAGCCTGAAATGGGATCGTTACCGGGATCAGGATATTCTTCCCATGTGGGTGGCCGACATGGATTTTCGTTCTCCCCCGGAAATTATCACGGCGCTTCATGAACGTATTGAACATGGCGTATTCGGCTACACCCATGCCAGTGAGACACTGACCCAGCGGGTGGTTGACCGGTTGCAGAATCTTTATGACTGGCGGATTGAACCCGACTGGCTGGTCTGGTTACCCGGCACGGTCTGCGGACTCAACATTGCCGTACGCGCTGTTGCGGCTGAAGGCGAAACCGTCGCCGTGCCAGTACCGGTGTATTACCCGTTCCTGCTGGCGCCGCCTCAGGGAAGCCGTCGCATGATCAGCGTCGACTGGCGCCAGGGCGAAAATGGCTGGCAGCTGGACCTGGAAGGACTGGAAAGCCGCATAACCAGCGATACCCGCCTGTTCATGCTCTGCAACCCACAGAACCCCAATGGTCGTGTACTGACCCGGGAAGAATTGCAGGCCATTGAAGCACTCTGCCGTCGACACGACCTGGTGGTCTGCTCCGACGAAATCCACTGCGACCTGATACTGGATCGTCAGTGTGAGCATATTCCCTATGCTAGCCTGAGCGATTTCAGCTCGGAACGTTCCATCACGCTGATGGCGCCCTCCAAAACATTCAATATTGCCGGTCTGGCCTGTGCTTTTGCCGTGATTCCCGATCCGGAACTCCGAAAACAGTTTAATAAGACAAAAGCCGGTATCGTTCCCTCTGCCGACGGCATGATCACCGGTTATACGGCTGCAGAAGCAGCTTATACCCACGGCGAGCCCTGGCGTCTGGCACTGCTGGATTATCTCCGAGGGAACCACGACTACCTGCTGCAAACCATCAATGAGATGCCCGGCCTTTCCATGCAACCGCTGGAAGCAACCTACCTGGCCTGGATCAACGTGGCCGAGTTGGGCCTGAAAGACCCGAAAGGCTTTTTTGAAGAGCACGGCGTCGGCCTGTCACCCGGTGCGCAGTTCGGTGATCCCGACTACCTGCGTCTAAACTTCGGCTGCCCAAGAAGTCAGCTGGAGCAAGCCCTGGAACGCATGCATGCGGCTGTGACGAAACATAGTTAGGACTGTCTCGTAGTGTCCCGGCCATGCTTTCACAGTATGCTGGGACATCGTTTTGTTTTTATGCTGGTAGCAGGATAGCCGTGCAACACCTATCGTCTTCCGTTTACGCACTTGACCCCATTGGCATTGTCCATTCCTGCTATCGGGAAAAATTCGGCATACCGCGCCAACCCGGATTAGCAACTGCCGCGACAGCCTTTATTGAATTGCTACCACCGTATAACCGGCCGGAAGCGGTACAGGGACTGGACGGTTTCTCCCATCTCTGGCTTCAGTTCATTTTCCACCAGACACTGGCGGAAGGTTGGCGGCCCACCATCCGACCTCCTCGGCTAGGGGGTGAGGCAAGGGTCGGTGTCTTTGCCAGTCGTTCAACCCACAGACCCAATGGCCTGGGCCTGTCAGTCGTTAAACTGAAAGGTATTGATACCCGAGACGGAAAGGTCATTATCGAACTGGAAGGCAGTGATCTGCTGGATGGCACTCCAATTGTGGACATAAAACCCTACCTGCCCTGGGCGGATGCTGTTACCGATGCGCAATGTGGGTTTGCCCCGGAACCGCCACTGAAAAGAGATGTTCGTTTTACACAGGATGCTCTGCTTTCCTGCCAGCACTATGAAACATCAACAGGACGTCCACTCCAAACACTGGTCATACAGGTGTTGTCACAGGATCCACGTCCGGCCTATCTGCACCGACGTCCCGGACGTAGCCATGGCATACAGCTCTGGGATCAGAACATTCGCTGGCAGGCCAATGACGATCACTTTCTCGTAACTGACATTGAACCTGTCGAGTTGTTGCACGAAAGTACTGCGTGATCTTTCGACCCGTGATCGGATAAGGTACAGTAAGCAAACCCTGTCACTGGCTCAGCTGATCTGGTTCAGATCATTTCTGTTTGCCAGTGACTGATAATAATAAGAAACCTGTCCCGAGACAGGTCGGATTCGATCATGAAACAAGCCATTATCCTATCCCTGCTAGCTGCCACTGTTGGTATGAGTGGCTGTGCCAGTGTCCAAACCTCATCTTCGACGGCATCGACCCAACCAGCAACGAGCTCAGAAGCCAACGCTGAAGAGGAACTGAGGGATTTCGCCTATTATTCGAGGCCGGCCCGGAACGGCCTGAAAGCCGTTGGCCGCTCCATCTACTGGTTGTTTGACAGTTCCGCCAGCCTGATTGGCGATGGATTGGGTGCAACCCGCGACGCCATTCCTGTCTCTGTTCGCAAAACAGTGTCAGATGGTGCTGCAAAAACCACCGATCTGACTAAGGAGGGTGCCCTCTACGCGCTATCTTTCATGCCCGATGATATCCATCCACTGTTACCGGATGAAATTGTCCGCAGTATTCCTGCACCGTCGGAACCCGAAAAAGCCAACCCTGAAACACTGCCGGAATCAGGTCAGGCCATGGTTTACGTGATCCGTCCCCACTTTACCGGCGTATTAAATCACTTTGAGGTTTACCTCAACGGCAAAACGCCCGAAGACCGGATGGGTTACACACAGCATTATGAGTACCTGACGTTTCCTGTCGAACCGGGTAGACACACCATATACTCCAAAGGGGAAAACTGGTCTGAAATAGGCATTCAATTGCGTGAAGGGGAATTTATCTTCCTGGAACAGAAAGCCAGCCGTGGCCTGTTCCTCAGCAATCAAACCCTGCATAGCCTGCCGCTGAACAAGGCGCGTACCTACCTGGCCTTTACAGAACCCGGCACACTGGAAAGTGGTGAAAGCATGCCGGACTACCGGCGCAATGCGTCACACCTGTTCGCTACGGCCACGGAACGAACAGGCAAACGCCTCGGCGAAGCGACCACTGTTATTACTGAAACACTGTCATTCAACGAGGAATAATTTCAGGACATTCAGTGGGGTCGCAGGTCAGATGTGATCACTGTTCCCCGCTGAACCAGTTCAGGTTCAATGACCATTAAGTGCTCCCGGTTACTACTTCCAGCTATTACTGATATCAGTGTCTCCGCCGCAACCTGCCCCATCCTGTCGCCTGATTGCCGAATGGTCGTCAGTGGCGGACAGGTATAAGCAGTCAAGGCGATATCGTCGTAACCGACCAGCGCAATATCTTCAGGTATACGTAAGCCCTGCTCCTGAATAGCACGCATGGCTCCCATGGCCATAAGGTCGTTTGCGGCAATCACCGCATCCGGTCGTTCAGATAAATGTAATAAACGACGCATTGCAGAATAGCCGGATTCACAATCCAGATTCCCTTCAATGACCCAGCTATCCGGAATGCCGATGCCCTGCTCTGACGCCGCGTGCCGGACGCCCTGCAAACGTTCTTCAGTGACGGGGTGACGGGATGTATGACCGATAAAACCAATCTCACGCCGCCCCTGCGCCAACAGGCAACGAGCAGCCTGATAACCGCCCTTGATGGAATCACCCTTCACTCGTAGCGCTTTTATACCGGCAATATCCGTATCCAACAGTAATAAAGGCATCTCATTGAGAGTCGCCAGTTGTTGCCGTAACAACGGCGTATCAGCAATGGAGAGAAGAATTAGACCATCCACTCGACGCTCAACCAACGATTGCAGGCAAGCCAGTTGTCGTTGCTCATCATTCGCCGTATTACTGAGCAGTAGCTGGTATCCCTGGCGATAACAGGCGTCCTCAACCCCCTGCACCACTTCCGCAAAAAACGGGTTGGCGCTGCGGGTCACCAGCATCCCCAGCGTGCGGGTACGACTTTGTTTGAGACTGCGCGCTACCGCGCTGGGCGCATAATGCAACCCAGCGACGGCAGAAACCACCTTTTCCGTTGTATCCGGACTGACAAACCGTGTTCCATTTAATACATGCGACACTGTGGAGATCGACACCCCCGCCGCTTTCGCAACATCCTTGATCGTGGCCATATCAGCGTTGGGTATCAGCGACAAGTTGTTCGACTTCTTCCCGGGAAGGAATGGAGGGCTGAGCACCGTGTCGTGTTACGGACAGCGCGGCAGCGGCATTCGCAAAATCAGCTGCCTTTTCCAGGCTTTCCCCCTGAGCCAGCGCAACCAGCATGGCGCCATTGAAAGTATCGCCTGCCGCTGTGGTATCCACAGGAGTGACGGAATAGCCTTCTATCAGACGACCATTGCCTTCTTCTGAAATCCAGACACCCTGACTGCCCAAGGTAATCACTACAGTAGCGATTCCCATCGCATGCAGCTTGCCCGCCGCTTCTGCAGCACCCACCACATCAGTCACCGGAATCCCCGTGAGCAATTCTGCTTCTGTCTGGTTAGGGGTGATCATATCGACCCGTGCCAGCAATTCATCCGGCAGCGCTTTGGCCGGCGCAGGATTCAGCACCACCTTGACGCCTGCATTGTGGGCAATCTCAACCGCTTCCAGCAAGCCATCCAACGGCGTTTCCAGTTGCATCAGCAGATAATCGCTGTCAGCAATTAACGCGTGCTGTGCCTGTACCCGGCTGGTTCTCAGCTTGGCATTGGCACCAGGAGCAATCACAATGCAGTTTTCTGCCTGGTTATCCACACAGATCAGCGCCACACCGGTCATTTGATCAGTAACCTGGCATACCGCCTGGGTATCAATACCATCCGCCTGGAAACGCTGGATCATTTCCGAGCCAAAGGCATCATCCCCAACACAGGCGATGAAGGCAGTCTGACCACCCAACCGCGCGCAGGCCACTGCCTGGTTTGCGCCCTTGCCGCCGGGGATCACTTCATAATCCTTTCCGGCCACCGTTTCACCCGGCTTCGGCAAACGCGGTACACGCACCAGATGGTCAGCATTCACACTGCCAAGGACCAGAATTTTCTTGCTGCTCATTGTTCCGTTTCCTGGATACAAAAAAGCCGACGCCTGTCAGAAATACATCCTGCCTGTCGCCGGCCTGATATCAATGACAATCAGTTGGCAATCAGTTGCAATTCAACCGGGGTGTAGGCGTTGACATTCTTGTCATGAAGCACCTTGTCTGCCGTCGCGACAGCCACTTCACCAATCATGTCGGCCTGCTGAGCGACCGTTGCCGCCATCTCACCACTGGCAACGGCCCGGACACCATCTTCGGTGCCATCGAAGCCGACGACCATGACATCCATTTGCTGTGCTTCAACCGCACGCAGTGCGCCCAGCGCCATTTCGTCATTCTGGGCGAAAATCGCTTTCACATCGGGATTGGCTTCCAGCAGGTTTTCCGCCACGTTCAGACCTTTGGTCCGATCAAAGTCTGCGGGCTGACTGGCCACCACTTCAACAGACGTACCACCGAGCGATTGCATAAAACCCTGACCACGCTCACGGGCAGCGGAGGTACCGGGAATACCTTCCAGCTGGATGACTTTACCGTTACTGCCGATTTTCTCCACGATATAGCGCCCGGCCATTTCACCGCCGGCAGTATTATCTGACGCCACATGGGATGCCACCTTGCCGCCGGTCGCACCGCGATCAAGGGTGATAACGGGCACATTACGGTTATTCGCCAAACGTACGGCACTGGTCGCTGCATCGGAATCCACGGGATTCAGCAACACCAGATCCACGTTCTTCACCAGTAAGTCTTCAACATTGGTCATTTCCCGGCTGGAATCATTCTGTGAATCCAGCACCAGCAGTTGATAGCCCAGTTCCTGCGCTTTCTTTTCCGCCCCTTCTTTCAAGGTGACAAAAAACGGGTTATTCAGGGTCGACACTACCAGCGCCAAGGTCTTGGGCTGATCTGCAGATTCAGCAGAGGCATTCGTATCACTGTCCTGCTGGTTACAACCAGCCAGAATGAAGAGTGATGCCAGAACAACAGACAACAGTTTTTTCATCGTATCCAGAACAGCCCGGGGCTGTACTCCTCCGTCTAGTGAGTAGCCTTCAGAAACACATCCCACCACAGATTGGGTGGTGGGAATAGATATCAATGATTCAGCATTACGCCTTTTTTCCGGTCCGGGTATCCACCAGAACGGCGAGCAGAATGACAGCGGCCTTGGCGATCATCTGGTAGTAAGACGACACATTGAGCATATTCAGGGCGTTGTTGAGGATACCGATGATCAATGCACCCACCAGTGTACCCATGATGCGACCACGTCCACCGGCCAAACTGGTACCGCCGAGTACTACCGCCGCAATGGCATCAAGCTCATAGCTGGCACCGGCTGTCGGCTGTGCAGAAGAGAGACGTGCTGTGACAATAATGCCCGCCAGTGCCGACAAGGCACCGCTGATACCATAAACCGCCAACTTGATCCGGTTCACATTGATACCAGACAAACGGGTCGCCTCTTCATTACCACCCAGAGCATATACATAGCGTCCTAGGCGGGTATGATTCAGTACGTACCAGGCAACAGTGAAGACAATGGCCATCAAGTAAATGGGCAGCGGAATGCCAAGGAAATATCCGGTACCCAACCAGGAAAATGCATCAGCGGTGGCAGAGAACCCGGTTGAAATCGGTCGGCCATCGGTATAGACCATGGTCACACCACGCAGCAGGGTCATGGTTACCAGGGTTGCGATAAATGGCTGCACACCACCGCGGGCCACGATCAGACCACTACCACAGCCCAGCATGGCACCCAGTGCCAGCGTTGCGGTCAACGCGAGCACAATGTTGACGTCCATCCCGATCAGCGTGGCGCAAACCGCACCACTCAGCGCCAGTACAGACCCCACAGAAAGGTCGATACCACTGGTCAGGATGACAAAAGTCATACCCACGGCGATGATGGCGTTAACCGACGTCTGCCGCAGGATATTCAGCAGGTTATCCACGGTGAAAAAGCTGGGACTGAACAACGAAACTGCCAGCATGAACACCAGCAGGGCAATCACGGACTTGTTATCAAACAGGAATTGACGGCTGCAGACACGCTCACGCAGCCGGATTGCCAGGGGTTTCTGATGGTCGGCCATCGACATTGCTTTACTACTCATAATTCTCTCGACATTCACAGCGCTTGCGTGCGACGGCCTACGGCGCACTGCATCAGTTTTTCCTGATCGGCTTCATGGTGATCAAACTCACCCGTCATTCGGCCGTTATGCATCACCAGAATCCGGTCGCTGATACCCAGCACTTCCGGCAAATCAGACGACACAACAATAATGCTCATGCCCTTGCGCTTGAATTCATTGATCAGCTGGTAGATTTCCTTACGGGCACCTACATCCACACCGCGGGTTGGTTCATCCAGAATCAGCACCCTTGGGTTATTCAACAGTCCTTTAGCAATCGCTACTTTCTGCTGATTGCCACCACTGAGATTGCGGATCAGTTGGCTGGATGACGGCGTCTTGATATTGAAAGAGCGAATATAGTCACTCACGCTGGCCATCTCGGCATTCAGATCCAGCCGGCGGGATCGACGGGTAAACAGTGCCAGTGATGACAGCGTCATGTTTTCCCTGACCGGCAGATCCAGCACCAGTCCATCCCCTTTTCGATCCTCGGAGACATAGACAATGCCATGCGCCAGCGCATCTGCAGGACATCGAATAGAGACTGTCTCGCCACCCACACGGATAACGCCTTTCGTATGGGGTCTGGCACCAAACAGCGTACGCATCAGTTCTGTACGACCCGCGCCCATCAGGCCGGAAATACCGAGCACTTCGCCGGCTCGCACGCCAAAATGGACATCATCCAGACCGGGACCGCTGAGGCCCTCGACTTCCAGCACCCAGTCACCGGCGTCGCACACAAGGCGCGGAAACTGATCCGTGATGCTCCGACCCACCATCTTTTCGATGATCATGTCTTCCGTCAGTTCGCTGACCGGTGCTTCGCAGACAAACTCACCATCACGCAGAACGGTGACATCGTCACATATTGCAAAAATCTCTTTCAGGCGGTGAGAGATATACACAATCCCCCGCCCTTCTTCACGCAGCTGACGGATCACCTTGAACAGGCTTTCCGTTTCCGTATCGGTCAGTGCATCGGTAGGCTCATCCATGATAATGACCCGGGACTCCATGGAAAGCGCACGTGCAATTTCCACCATCTGCTGCACGCCGATACTGAGCGTACCGACCGGCGTAGTTGGATCAAGCGTCATGTCGAGGCGCTGCAGCAACGCGGCGGTATCGGCCAACATTTTGCGGCGATTGATATGACCAAAGCGCCCGACGGGCTCACGCCCCAGAAAAATATTTTCCGCAACGGACAGTTCGCCAATCAGGTTCAGTTCCTGGTGAATGATGGCAATGCCCTGATCCTGCGAGTCACGGGGACCCTTGAAGACGGTTTCATTGCCCTGATAGGTCAACGTGCCGGCATCCTTGCTATAGATACCGGTCATGACCTTCATCAGGGTGGACTTGCCTGCACCATTTTCCCCGAGCAGCGCCATCACGCGACCGGGGTATACACGCAGCGTCGCCTCATTCAGCGCCTTGACGCCGGGAAACGTTTTCACGATTCCCGTCATTTCCAGGACAGGTTGCACGCTTCTGGCCGACATCAGAACACAACCCCGGATTTGAGGATGATGTTGGCATAAGGGGTGAATTCGCCTGTGCGAACAATGCCCATCGAATCCTTGGTCGCCACCTTGAAAGCCTCATGGGAGACTTTCAGCACCTCGACCAGCTGCCCCTGTTCAGAAGAAAGCTGACCGATACGGGACATCAGCGCCTGATACAGTTCCGGGCTGGTGCTTGCCATTTCTTCGGCAATGATGACGGATTCTACCTGCATTTCTGCCAGCAGAACCTCAAGGGTTTCCAGGAAACCCGGCACACCTTCGGTGAGGGCCAGGTCGATACGGCGGCTGCCAAGCGGAATCGGCAACCCGGCGTCGGCGACGGTCACAGACTGGCCATGCCCCAGTGAGGCGATCAGCCCGGACAGTTCGGAATTGAGGAGTCTGCCTTTCTTCATGCGTTATCACGATACTGCAGTGATGAGAGAAAACGTTTACGCAAACGTTTTCCTGAATGGATGCGGACTATAAAGCAGAGACTTTTACTACGCCATTGACGCAGATCAAAAAACAACAACACCAAACGCGAGCCAACGCGATTGCCAACAGATTCGAACAGCACATGAACACACAGGATAGTCGCTGCCTGACGGCCACGCCTTCTGATAGACTTCCCTTGTTATCACCCTATATGACAGACTGACCATGATTATCCCGCCCAATATGCTGGAAGAAGCGACCCTTAAAAGCCTCGTGGAGGAGTTCGTCACCCGTAATGGTACTGATAATGGTGATGATTCTTCGCTGCAGCAGCGGGTTAATGCGGTGATGAATCAACTCGCGCTGAAGCAGGTGGTGATCGTTTATGATGATGTTACGGAAACGGCCAACATCGTTCCTGCAGACACCATAGCAATGGCTTAAGCATGATATTGGCCGGCAAACAGCATGCTTTTGAATGGATCAACCGGTTTCTCGATGGGGTAGAAGACGCCGTCAAGACTCCGGTGAAAGACCGGGAAGAGGCATCAGTACAAGCAAAGAAACCACTGGTTTGCCGGTATTGCCTGAGCCCAATCACAACAGAAGCCGCTGCCATCAGCATGGACGGTCAGCATCATCACAGCCAGTGCAACCCCCATGGCTACTTTTTTCATTTTGGCTGTTTCAGCGACGCGCCGGGTTGCCGGATCATCGGTGATCCGGTCACCACGGACAGCTGGTTCAACGGCTATGCCTGGCAAATCGCCAACTGCAGTCATTGCCAGGTGCATCTGGGCTGGTACTTTTCCGGGCAGTCGCCAACGTTCTTCGGTTTATTGCATAACCGTTTGACGCATACACCATAAACCCTGCCATATCCATAGCAGACCAACCGTCAATGACACACATCAGCACTTATGTAATTGGGCATTGCCGGTTTAGCATCAACTCACTGGATTACGCACTTCCGTTCAGCCGACAGATCACGGATAGTCAGGGCATCGGATAAAAACACCCTGACCTGACGAGAAGCTGTCCATGTTCACGCTGTTGAAAAATGCCAATCTCTACGCCCCGGAGCCCATGGGAAAAAAGGATGTTCTGATCTGCCAACATCTTATTGCCCATATTGCCGATGACATCGACAGCGCGGGCCTACCTGGCCCTTGTGACATCCTGGACCTGGAAGGCGCCATTCTCGCCCCCGGCCTTATTGATCAGCATATCCATCTCATTGGTGGTGGTGGTGAGGGTGGCTTCCACAGCCGTACACCTCAGGTCACCCTATCCAAACTTGCTCAGGCCGGCATTACTACCGTAGTCGGGGTCATGGGAACGGATAGCACCACACGCACGCAGCGGGATCTTTTTGCCAAAGCCAAGGCACTGGAAACCGAAGGCATCACCGCCCACATACACACCGGCTCCTATGAAGTGCCAACCCGAACCATCACCGGTGCGATCCGTGATGACTTGGTATTTCTTGATAATGTAATCGGTGTGAAGATTGCGCTTGCCGACCATCGCTGCTCATTTCCAACCACGGATGAACTGGCACGCATCGTGTCCGACATCCGTATAGCCGGGATGATATCCGGCAAAAAAGGCCTGCTTCATATCCATATGGGTGAGCTGGAGCAGCCTTTCGCACAGATCAATGCCCTGCTCGACAAAGGTCTGGCGATCCAGCATTTCTCTCCAACCCATGTCAGCCGTGCACCTCATGTTTTTGAGGAGGCGATCCAATTCGCCAAGCGTGGCGGCTTCATTGATATGACCCCGGATGCCAGTTATGCCGATCCTGTCGATTTGCTGTACAAGGCGTTGGAGGCAGGGGTACCCGCCAGCCGGATCACCTTCAGCTCGGATGGCAATGGCAGCATGCCGGTCTTTGACCAGTCAGGCACACTGACAGGGATCACCGCAGCCCCAGTACATGCCTGTATCAAGACCCTGGCAAAACTACGAGAATCTGGCATGCCGCTTGAAAAAGCGATTGCCTTTTTTACCAAAAACGTCACCGCGTCCTTGGGAATAACGAAAGGAAAGATCAAGATCGGCGCCAGTGCTGATTTGATCGTTTTCAACGAGGAGACGCAACCTGTTCATGTTATTAGCAAAGGCCAAGCCTTACTTAAGGACAATGAATTAATTGTCCAGGGCACTTTTGAATAAGTCACTTGGCTAGAGCCAGTATAAATACCACCAAAGAATAGAGGCTGAAAAATCACCATATTTTTACAGCCCCTCTTCACGACCAAAAAATAACCAATATATTCAAGTAGTTACAAATAACTTCAGTTAAACCATCAGGTTTCGGAACTTAAACACATCAAGCAAGTCTAAATAAACAGAGAACTTATACCTTATTGCAAGGAGTGCAAAAGATGCCTGAAGTGAATCAATCACAGCCTGCCACCACGACCGGCACATCGACCATGGAGTGGTTAGGCAATATGGCCTTAGTCGGTACCGCATTATGGGGGGTGTTTAGCGTTACATCCTTGCCAGTGGCCATCTCATTCGGCTTAGGACTTGCGACTGGTAGCCAAAAATGCCGAGAGAAATTCGTGGAAGGCTCATGTTACGTTGCAGGCAAAGTTGCAGAAAAAATAACGAATGCAGCATCTGCTTCTGCAGATGCCACCAAAGCACTTTATGAACGCCAAATCGAGCTTTACCAAAAAGACCAGGAATACCGAAACTACGACCAAAGGATCCCCAACATGGATGAATCTGAGGTTAAAAGGTTATCAAAAAAATCAAAGCCACTCGCTGAATCATGGGTAAAATTCAGCTTCGTTTGAACTAGGGAACCTGCGATTAAGTCCCCAATAATAAGCTAATCTCCACTCAGCCTTTACCGGAGATTAGCCATGGACCAACAGCTCAGCTTTTCTGACGCTGAATTTACTCAAAAGCGTCGCCAGACCCGCAAAGAAATATTCCTTGCCCGTATGGATAAACTGATTCCCTGGCATCGTCTTGAGGCCATTATTGAGCCTCATTATCCCAAACCCGGTAATGGGCGTAGACCTTACCCGTTATCCACCATGCTCCGGATACACTGCCTTCAACAATGGTACAGCCTCAGTGATCCGGCCATGGAAGATGCCCTTTATGAAATTGCGTCCATGCGATTATTTGCCGGATTATCTCTGGATAAAGCAATTCCTGATCGCACAACCGTTATGAACTTTCGACACCTGCTGGAGGCTCACAATCTGGCTCGGGCTATTTTCACGGACGTAAACCAATGGCTGACAGAGTCTGGTATCGTTTTGAAAGAAGGCTCTCTGGTCGATGCCACGATCATCGAAGCTCCGACATCCACAAAGAATCAGACGGGGCAGCGAGATCCCCAAATGCACCAGACCAGAAAGGGTAACCAGTGGTATTTCGGAATGAAGGCGCATATTGGTGTCGATGCCCGTACAGGTTTGACTCATAGTTTGGCGACAACAGCCGCCAATGAACATGACCTTAATCAAGCCAGTAACCTGTTGCACGGTGATGAACAGTTTGTCTTTGCCGATGCCGGCTACAGAGGAGCCGAGAAGCGAAAAGCGCTCAATACAGACGCTGTACAGTGGCATATAGCCGAACAACCAGGCAAGTTAAAGAGACTCAGGAAACACCCTCGAATCAATAAAGTCATTTTGAAAACGGAATACCTGAAAGCCAGCATTCGAGCCAAGGTGGAACATCCCTTCAGAATCATCAAATGCCAGTTTGGATTTATCAAAGCCCGTTATCGGGGACTTCGGAAAAATGATGGCAAACTGGCGATGTTATTCGCTCTGGCAAACATGGTTAGACTGGACCAAATGATCCGGGCACAGGGTTAATGTATCCGAAAGCCGGACAACCGGCTTCAACGAGAAGAAAATGAGTAATTTTCAGGTTGGATAATAGTGAATTAATGACTTTTCATTCACTATATTTCTTTGACGTCACTTGCTCGCAAGTTCCCTAGGGTACTCAGAGCAGTTTGTGTAATATTTAGGCAAACTGCTCACCTAGCAATCTATAGGTTACACCTTCGTAGCTGTTCACCATATTCACTGGCTCGCCATTTCACCTTCTTAGCGACATTCATCAGCCAAGGCTTATTCTTATAAGTCCCCCTGCGATAACCGGCCCAGCCCTCATGGTAATTGAGGTACTGCTTGTCAGCATGCCAGAGGGAAACACCGTTTTTTTTGCGAGTGGTATTGGTGTACCAACCAATAAAATCGATGGCATCCTCAAAATCTTCCCGACTCTGGAACCAACCGCTGACTTCATTCGTGTACATATCCCAGGTACCGTCCTGTGCCTGTGCATAGCCATACGCAGATGATCGGCGGGGCAAGGGGATAAAGAGAAACCAGGGCCGTGGCGGGCGCGCATCATGCCGGAAACGGGACTCCTGATGCATGATGGCCATCATCACCTGAATCGGGGTTCCCCAGCGCTCATTAGAGCGTTTCGCTGCCTTATACCAAGACGACTTTTCCTTGAAAATCTTGCACAGATTATCAGGACGTGCCGGCGGCGTGGTGGATGCGCAACCGGCCAGCAGCAATAACAGCCCCGTCAGTATGACGCCCGACAGGCGCCTCATGACATGATAATCCCATGATCCTGAAGAAATGCCATAAAAGCCTCCTCATCCATGACAGAAACACCCAGACTTTGCGCCTTGGATAGTTTGGAGCCCGCTTTTTCACCCGCTACCAATTGTGTTGTTTTGGCAGAGACAGAACCGGCAACTTTTGCCCCCAATGACTGCAGATAGGCCTTGCCCTCGTCACGGGTCATTGCTGTCAAAGTGCCAGTCAGAACCCAGGTTTGCCCTGCCAGTGGCAACGCATCCGATTGTGCTGGTTTCTCAATCGCGGGCCAATTGAGACCTTGTGCCAACAAGGCTTCGATAACTTCACGGTTATGTGCCTGCTGGAAAAACAGTGCGATATGCTGAGCTACAATGGGACCTACATCATCAGCCGCCTGGAGCTCGTCCACGCTAGCTGCTTCAAGCGCTTCCAAAGTACAGAAGTGGGCCGCTAAGGTAGCCGCTGTCGCTTCACCCACTTCCCGAATACCCAGTGAGTAGATAAATCGCGCCAACGTCGTTGTTTTGCTAGCCTTCAGCGCCGCCACCAGATTGGCTGCTGATTTCGCCCCCATTCGCTCAAGTCGGATCAGCTGCTCTTCCGTCAGCCGGAACAGATCCGCAATAGTGTTAACCAGCTCCTTATCAACCAGCTGCTCAATCAGTTTTTCACCCAGCCCATCGATATCCATGGCTTTTCTGGAAGCAAAGTGCCGTATCGCTTCTTTACGCTGTGCTGAGCAGTACAAACCACCCGTGCAGCGGGCTACAGTCTCTTCTTCACTGCGCTCGATATCAGAGCCACAGACTGGACAAGCTTCCGGTAGATTCAGTGGCAGTGAACCATCCTGTCGTCTTTCGAGTACCACTTTTACGACCTGCGGAATAACATCGCCAGCCCGCCGGATGATGACAGTATCACCGGCCCGTGCATCCAGCCGCTCCACCTCATCCATATTGTGCAGCGTGGCATTGCTGACCGTAACGCCACCAACAAAGACAGGCTCTAATCGTGCAACAGGCGTAATCGCGCCGGTTCTTCCTACCTGAAATTCGATACTTTTCAGTATCGTCATTTCCTCCTGAGCAGGAAATTTCCGGGCAATGGCCCAACGTGGTGCACGGGCAACAAAGCCCAGCTGCTGCTGGAGTTTGAGGTCGTTCACCTTGAACACAATGCCATCGATGTCATAGGACAAGCTGTCACGTTTTGCCGCTAGGTTCTCGTAGTAGTCGGCACAGGCCTGTATGCCTGTAACGATTCGCATCTCCGGATTGATTTTCAGGCCCCACGCCCGAAACTGCGTCAACACATCACCATGCTTGTCCGGCAACGTACCATCCTGAACCAGCCCGGCACTGTAGCAGCACATTTCCAGCGGCCTGCTGGCAGTAATCCTGGGGTCCAGCTGCCGAAGACTGCCGGCTGCGGCATTGCGTGGATTCACAAACGTTTTTTCGCCGCCCTTCATCGCTTTTTCATTCAGGGCGTTAAAACCGGTTCTGGGCATATAGATTTCACCACGCACTTCCAGACGCGCAGGCCAACCACTACCGAGTAGTTTTAAGGGAATAGAAGGAATGGTTCTGACATTCAGCGTGATATCTTCCCCGGTCTGACCATCACCCCGGGTCGCGCCTCGAATCAGCACACCATTTTCATAGAGCAGGCTGACCGCAATGCCGTCCAGTTTGGGTTCACAGGCATATTCAATGGTGGCATCAGACTTCAGGCGATCGTGAATACGACGATCAAAGTCCTGCAAATCGTCCTGGCTAAAGGCATTGTCGAGGGAAAGCATGGGAACTTCATGTCGGACCTGGCCAAACTTTGCCAGCGGTTGAGCCCCCACACGCTGGGTCGGAGAGTCAGCACTGACCAGTTCAGGGTGCTGCGATTCAAGCGCCTTGAGTTCCTGCATCAGGCGATCGTATTCACTATCAGATACAGCCGGGTCATCCAGCACATAATAACTATAATTATGCTGGTTAATGGTTGTGCGTAACGCCTCTAGCTGTTGGCTGACTTCTTCTATCGACATGAAACTATCCGGGAACTTCAAATAAAACTGGCCATACCTGTGAGGGTATGGCCAGATAAACTCGTCTTACCAACAGCGCCAACAGTGTGCGCTGCTATGAATGCCGTCGCGATTCAGACCCTGGCCCTGTTATTTCGGCGATGTGTCATTCTGCGACGCTCGAAATCGCTGATACGCTGACGGTAATGCTCCAGTGTCTGTTGTGTCAGCACACTGTGGCGTTCATCCTTCAGCACACCACCCAGTTCTTCGGCAATATGGTAAACCGCTTCCACCATAATCCGGAACGCCTGCATGGATTCCGACCCATCAGGTCCGGGTAATCCCATAAAGAAACTCAACGCCGTTGTTGAGTCCTGCTCCATCGTTTTCAGATTAAAGGTACCGGGTTCAACACCGTTAGCCACACTGAATAGAATATCGCCTCGTCCATCCGTTTGAATATGACGGTGGAAGATATTCATCTCACCAAAACGCAACCCTTCAGACATGAACAGCGCAAACAAATCACTGCCCGCAAAGGCCTCCCCTTTACGTGCCATCAGGTTAATGATCAAAACCTCTTCAACCTGCTTGAGTGCACCTTGATGTGATTCTGAGAAATCGGGCTCTACTGGTTCTGGCTCACGTGCCGAGATGACGTCTCTATCACGCTTAGGCGCTGAAGGCTTTTCCTTCGCAGCAATTACCTCATCCTCAGCACTACCGTTGAGACGCTCGTCGTCAACATCCATCAACACAGGAACAGGCTGTTCAAGATCAAGACTCTGCTGCCCTTTTTCGGTCTCGTATTGCTCTACAGGCGGTTCTTCTACCCGTGAAACCCTGACCGCCGATACAATCCCGTCGTCGTCATCATACCCGTCATCCTCATGATACTGTTCTAACGGTTGCTTAACCGGAACATCCTCCACCACTTTGCGGGGCGGTGAATCGGACAAATCAGAAATAAACGGCTCTACGCGTTTATCTTGCGGAAAGTCATCCGCTGCCAGACTTTCCCTGCGGTCGGGCATATCATGACCGGCAGGACGGGCGCCACCATTCGGCAACTCGCTGCTGTATTCATCATCCTGCCACTTGATCTCTTCAAGCCCGAAATTCAGCTCATTGGCTCGACGGCGGTGAAGCCAAACACGACGAAAGCCGTCTGCAATAATCAGCACGACAGCCAACACGCCCAGAATGATCAGCCAGTCACGAAAACTCATGCCTTTGGTTACCCGTTAACCCTGTAAATTGCGTTCCATTGCCTAGGACTGTTCATTATTACGCTCAACTTACGCATCCCATGCAGCCACCGGTGGAATAGCTGAATTTAAACGCAATCGCTTGTCAATCACAATATCGCAAAACTACATAAACAGCCGTAAGACGTCGTCTTTTCCAGTCTGGCAAAAAAGTGGGGCCATATCGACCCCTTTTGCACTTTTCTTACACGTTTATACGGCTGCCAGTATTGCCGCCTGTTCGATATCCACGGAAACTGGTCGGGACACGCCAGGCTCATGCATGGTCACACCAATTAACTGGTTCGCCGCTTCCATCGCAATCTTGTTGTGACTGATATAAATGAACTGCACCTTTTCCGACATCTCCGTCACCATGCGCGCATAGCGACCAACGTTGGCATCATCCAATGGTGCATCAACCTCATCCAGCATACAGAAAGGCGATGGGTTCAACTGGAAGATTGCAAAGACCAACGCAATCGCCGTCAATGCCTTTTCTCCACCGGAGAGCAGGTGGATGGTACTGTTCTTCTTGCCGGGCGGCTGCGCCATAATGGCAACACCGGTATCGAGAAGATCGTCACCTGTTAATTCCAGATACGCGCGCCCACCACCGAACACTTTGGGAAACAGCTCCTGCAACCCACTGTTGACACGCTCAAAGGTATGCTGGAAGCGGTTGCGGGTTTCCTTATCAATCTTTCTGATGGCGCCTTCAAGCGTCGCAATGGCTTCTGCCAGGTCGTCATTCTGCGCATCAAGATAACGTTTGCGCTCAGACTGTTGTTCATACTCTTCAATCGCCGCCAGGTTGATTGCACCCAAACGCTGGATACGGGCTTCCAGACGTTCAAGCTCTTCTTCCCAGGCTGACTCTGACGCCTCTTCCGGCAGGTTAGCCAAAACAGTTTCCAGATCAAACTGATCTTCTTCCAGCTGTTCCTGCAAGGTTGTGCGACGCACCTGCAGAGCCTGCCAGTCCATCCGGAGTTTTTCGAGACGATCACGCAACAACTGGGCTTCGTGCTCTGCCTCACCCCGGTTTTTCTCGTAGTCCCGCATCTGGTGTTCGACATCTTCCAACAGACGACGGGCTTCCATCATTTCTTCTTCAACTTCTACCCGCTGTGCCAGCAACTCTTCCAGCTCTATTTGCAGATCTTCAACCGGATCATCGCTCTGAGCCAGGTTTTCACGCAGCTGGGACAGGCGCTCGTCCAACCGCTCCCCTTGAACTTTCAAACGCTCAACGGCCTGTCGAGTAGAATCAATCTGCGCCGTCAGGGACTGCTTACGCAACTCCAGCTGATGGGCCATATCCTTACTGTGGCGGGCTGTCTGACGAATACGATCCAGGTCAGTGCGAATCTCATCCCGACGGGAAAGCAGCGTCTCACGACGCTCTGCATCCCCTTCCATGCAATCCAGCGCTTCCTGCAGCCGCAACCGAGACTCCCCCATAGACTCCTGCTCAATTGATTGCTGCTCTTCGATCTCAGAAATCTCTTCCTGCAGGCGACTGTAGCGAGTCAGAAGTTGTTCAACGCGGACCTTTCGGGCGCTCAGATCTGACTGTAGCTCGCTTTCCTGACGATTCAGTGAAGAAAGCTGTCGCTGACCGTCTTCACGTGTTTGCTCCAGCTGCTCCAGACGTTCGTGATTTTCTGTCAGTAATTCTGACAACGCCTGTTCCTGATCATCCAGCTCAGCCAGCTCAAGCTCCAGCGATTCAATTTCCTGCTGACGCGCCAGGATGCCCGTTCCAGCATCATTATCGCGTATTACACGTAACCAGTTAGAACCCAGCCAGACACCATCCTGTGTAACTACGGACTCACCAGACGCCAGCCTTGGTCGTAGGGCCAGTGCTTCGTCTAACGTTGTGGCGCCATAAATACCCTGAAGCAACGTCTCCGCCGCCTCCGCACCTTCCACACAATCAATCAGCGCCGTCGCCTTATCCATCAACTGCCCGGCAGACGATGCTGTACTATTGGCAGCAAGAAACGTCAGGTTGGCTTCCACCATGGAATCCAGCACTGTTGCAACCGCATCCACATCATCGACACAGACAGCCTGGAGATAATCGCCCAACACCGTTTCAACGGCTGTTTCCCAGCCCGGCTTGACCTTGATCTGCTGACCGAGCCTAGGCTTATCTGCCAAACCCTGTCCCGCGAGCCATTCAATACCGCCGTCGCTGTGCCCCAGTGCAGCCTGCTGAAGGGCCTGCAATGACGCAAAACGGCCACGCGCTTCATTCAACCGACGACTGCAGTCATCTTTCTGCCGGGTGGCGTCAGCTATTGCCTGTCTAACGGTATGAATCTGCTCACCCGTTTCTTCCTGGGTGTGCTGCAACGTCTCAATCTGCAATTCCAGCTCAGTCAGCTGTTCGGTTAGCAGTTCAATTTCTTCTTCAACAGGCTCGGCCTGCAGACCGGACATTTCTTCCTGATGTTTTCTGAGACGCTCTTCCAGACGATCCAACACCTGCTCAAGATGCTGAATTTTGGACTGCTCTATTTCAGCCTCGCGACGCGACTCACTGGCTGAATGGTTAAATTCATCCCAGGCGTGCTGCCAAGTCTGCATGGATTCTTCCGCTTCCATCAGCGCCATGGCATGCTCTTCTTCACCGGCAAGACTCAGTTCCAGTTCCGGCTCAATGGCCAGCACTTCCTCTTCCAGCTGCTCAAGTTTGAACTGATCCGCCTCCAGATTTTCCCGGTTTTCCCGCCAAGCGGCTTCGGCTTCCTGAAGATCCCGGCTTAACTGATCCGCGCGTTCGCGACGGTGGGCAATGGTCTGCTCCAGCTTGGTAATTTCATTACCGGTGCTGTAATAGCGGCTCTGCACCTGGCTGAAACTATCTGCATATTCCGTCTGGCTCTGGCGCAGTTTTTCAATATCCGTATCACTGGAACGCTGCTTGGCAATCGCTGCTTCCAGTCGAATCTCGAATTCACGGATGGCGCTTTCCTGGGACTTTGCACCAGTATCAACACTCTGCCAGCGCAGGGCATGTAACTGAGCACGCTTTAAGCGTTCTTCCTGCTTGTACTGTTTGTACTTCTCTGCTGCTTCGGCCTGACGCTTCAAATGCGACAGCTGACGCTCAAGCTCTTCACGCAGGTCAGTGAGACGTTCCAGGTTCTCATTGGTTCGCCGCAACCGGTTTTCCGTTTCACGACGACGCTCTTTGTAGCGGGAAATACCCGCCGCTTCTTCAATGAAGACCCGCAGCTCTTCAGGCTTGGATTCAATCAGGTTAGAGATAATGCCCTGACTGATAATGGCGTAGCTTCTCGGACCCAGACCGGTGCCAAGAAAGATATCCATAATATCTTTGCGTCGGCACTTGTTGCCGTTGAGAAAGTAGGTGTTCTGGGCATCACTGGTGAGCTTACGTTTGACGGAGATTTCACTGTAAGCGGCATATTCGCCGGTGATCCGACCTTCGTTGTTATCAAACACCAGCTCCACATGGGCATAACTGGCAGGCTTCCGGCTGTTGGAACCCTTGAAGATAACATCGGTCATGGAGTCGCCCCGCAGGTTCTTGGCGGAGGACTCCCCCATCACCCAGCGGACGGCATCGATAATATTGGACTTCCCGCAACCGTTAGGGCCGACAACGCCACACATGTTGCTGGGAAAATATACGGTGGTCGGGTCTACAAACGACTTGAACCCGGACAATTTGATACATTTAAGACGCATGGAGTCCTGAAATCCTGTTCTGAGACAGCGTTGGGTCTATCTGGCTCAGGGCTGTTGTCGCACTCTTGTGTCATTTGCCTGGCAACGGCTGTCAGCGCCTATCCTTGACGCCAGGAACACCGGACTGCGGCCGCCGTTTGGTCACTGCTGGAGGCTGCATCCAGTAACGGGTACTACAGGCTGTAATGCCAAATGCACACATTCTGTGTAGTTTAACCACAAAAGTTATTAGAACAGGTTAGGCTTGGGAATTGCAACTGCGGCTACTAACAGGGTTGACAGTGAGACTGCCAACACCCTCTTTATCGGAGTCCCATGCAGCCTAGAAGGGCTGGTTCTGAATTATCAAACAACAACTTCATGCTTATTCATTTTCTGCAAGCCCAACACATCATGTAGCGCGTCAATCGCCATATCAGGGGTAATATCAATCAGGCTCTGATGATATCCCTGCTCGCTATCGCCCTTCCGAATTTTAAGGTATCCCGTAATTAATCGAAGCACTTTGGCCCGATCACTCAAGGGCGGGGTAAAGTCCGGACTGGATGGACCATAGAGTGCTACCAACGGCAACCCAACAGCTGCTGCGACATGCATGAGCCCTGAATCATTACTGATGGCTGCTCTACATTGCGAGAGGATTTCTACCGCCTGTCCCAGCGATGTTTTGCCTGCAAGATTGATGCATCCGTCTCGATGTACAGGCGCAATGGCATCCACAATCGCGTCCCCGACCACCCTGTCATTGTCAGAACCAAAGAGTAATGCCTGCCAGCCTTGGGCAATCATAGAGTCAGCCAATTTCGCGTAGTGATAGTCTGGCCAGCGTTTCGCGGGGCCAAACTCTGCCCCCGGGCAAAGTGCCAACGTTGGCAGCTCCACATTCAGGGAAAAGAATTCCAACGTCTGTTGCACGCTTGCAGGATCAACAACCAGCTGAGGATTCAAGACAGGTTCAGGTATCGTTTGTGCGGATGTCATTGCAGACTTATCGAATGCCAACGCGACATAACGCTGAACCATTAACGGAAACGCGTGAGCATCAAGAGTCCGGATATCATTCAGCAGACCATAGCGCATCTCGCCACGCCAACCGGTCCGTTTTGGAATGCCGGCAAACCACGGGACCAGTGCAGATTTGAGCGAACCAGGCAAAACAATCGCCTGATCGTAATGCCTGGATTTCAGAGACAATCCCAGCTGTCGCCGCATACCGATTTCCAGCTTGCCATGCCCCAATGGCATGGCTATCGCCTCATTCACCTCCGGCATGCAATCCAGCAGTGGACGGCACCATGCCGGCGCCATCACGTCAATGACGGCGTCCGGATGATGGGCTTTCAGTGTGCGATAAAGGCTTTGCGACATCACCATGTCGCCAACCCAGGAGGGACCAATGACCAGAATTTTCACTGTCAATTCCTGAAGCGTCGTAGAAATCTCAGGGGCATTCTGGCCTTAACCTGCGCCGCCATCAATCTCCAGTTCCACCGTTTTACGTGCAGACACCTCAACGCCTTTCACCAAAGCTTCGTAGTCTGCTTTTCGAACATCGCCGCTTTTGGAAACCCTGGCAACAACATCCACTTTCTCAAAACCGGAGAGTTTCAATTCCGGCATCATTGCCATGGCATCATTCAGCAATACTGTTTTGGGCAGTTCACCTACGGTGACAGGCGCAACGGCCAGCGGCATGGGTGGACCATCTGAAGCCCGTGCAAAGATGAACACCCGGGTTGAGGGTGGCAACGTTTTCAATTGATCCGAGAGGGCAACCCGCACTTCCAGCCCAGTCTCTGGAGTTTTATTTTCCTGTTTGACCTGCTTTGGCGTCTCACCCAGCATGGCACGAGCCTGGGCAATACCCGATGTTAACGCTGCCCGAGATTGTGGATCCGGTGTAACCGCCAATAAAGACTCCCAAGCCTTGATGGCATCGTGATACTGCCTGTTTTCAAACGATACGATGCCCTTCAAACCGAGCGCCGTGACATTATCCGACTGCACGGCCAACGTACGATCCACCAGATCTTCAACCTGCGGTGTCACCCGATTGTTCTGAGCCAGAAAGAGCGCCTGGGCATATTGCGACAAGGGTTCCGGGTCATCCCCCACTAACTTCACAACACGCGCAAAGGCATCAACCGCATCCTGGAAGCGCCCCATGGTCATGTAAGACCGTCCCAGCAGGTAATAACCCTGGTAATTCTCAGGCTGGCGTTCCAGCACTCGCTCCAGCTTACCCGTTAGTTGCTCTATTGATTGCTCGGGTGATGGCTGATTCAGTGCCGCCGCGAGACTCAATTCATCGCTGGCGCCCCAGCGCAAATACAGAAATACCGACACAACCGCCATCGAGACACACAAAGCCAATGGCATCATCCACCCTGCCTTGCCGGACGCTTGTGTCGACTCAGCAACATCGTCCACATCACCGAGCAGAGAGGTTTCAGCTTCCTGTTTCAGCTGTTCATAGCGCTGCGCATCAATATCACCGCGCTGACGCTGCTCATCCAGTTCACTCAATCGCTCACGAAACAATGCCAGGTTAGCCTGTTCACGACTCTGCAGCCCTTCAACAGGCGGCCGTTTACGCCAGATCAGTACCGGTATGAGAATAAAGCATGTCGCCAACAGCACCAGTGCAGCGACCAGTCCCCAAAATACCGTCATGATGATTCCCGTCCTTCCAGTAACTGCTTCAAACGGTCTTTTTCTGCCGCCGTCAGATTGTCAGCCTGCGGGGTTGCCTGGCGATTACGGCGGATAATCACAAACAAGGTTATGCCGCCAGCCACCAGGAACAAGAGTGGACCAAACCACAGCAACAACGTTCCTGCAGAAAGGCGTGGTTTGTAGAGGACAAAGTCACCGTAACGGTCCAGCATGAAATCAACAATCTGCTCGTTATTCTGACCGGTCTGCAGCATACGATAGACTTCCGCCCGCAAGTCATTGGCTATCGGGGCATTGGAATCCGCAATATTCTGATTTTGACATTTGGGGCAGCGTAGCTCTTCCGTCAGTGTCTTGTAACGTTCGAACTGAGCTGGATCGTCAAACTCCCAGGTATCAATGGAGGCGCTTGCACCCAGCGAGAGCAGCAAACAGAAAGCGATGACAGAACGCTGAATAAAAACCGATAGCCTCATTGCCCAGCCTCCTCTCTCAGCATTTCAACCCGAGGTTTCAGGATATCCTGCCAGACCCGACCGTCTACAACGCCAACATGCTTGTATCGGATCACACCATTGGCATCAATCAGATAGGTTTCCGGTGCACCGTAAACCCCAAGATCCAGTCCCAGACGTCCCTTTTCATCCATCACACTGAAGCGGTAAGGGTCGCCCAGCTCTTTCAGCCAGCGGCGGGCATCTTCAGGATCATCTTTGTAATTCACCCCATAGACAGGGATGCCCTGATCCGCAATCTTCAGCAGCCAGGGATGTTCGGCACGGCAGGAAATACACCATGTCGCCCAGACATTGACCAGCGCAATCTCACCTTTGAGTGACTGCTCATTCACTGGCTTTTCGGGATCTTTCAATGTCCCTAGACTGAATACCGGAAACGGCTCATCCAATAACGGTGACGGCAGATTTTCCTTGTCCAGAAACAGACCAACAAACAGGAAACCGGCCAGCAGTACAAAGACTGCCAGCGGTAAAAACAATTTCAGTCGCTGCATAAACCCCTCATACCGCAGCTGACAAGCCATCGTCGGCCTGTGTTCTTGGAGCCAAAACCCGCTGACGCGCTTTCACCCGGTAGCGGCGATCCAGTGCAGCCAGGCAGCCGCCCAACGCCATGAACAATGAACCCAGCCAGATCCAACGAACAAACGCTTTTACCTGTATACGGACAGCCCAAGCGCCTTCTTCCAGAGAATCACCCAAGGCGACATACAGATCGCGCGTCAAACCGGGATCAATGCCCGCCTCACTCATGATACTGCCCTGCACCTGGTAGAGGCGTTTTTCAGGGTGGAGGGTCGTCAACTCACGGCCATCACGGATAACCTGCAAGGTTCCGTAGTCAGACAGGTAATTCGGCCCTCGACGTCGTTCGACACCTTCAAACCGGAAGGTGTAGCCTGCCAGTTCAACCGTTTGCCCGGGCGCCATTCGCAGATCCCGCTCACCACTGTAGAAAGACACCATAGCAACACCCACCATGGACACCGCAAGACCTATATGGGCCAAATGCATTCCCCAGACACTGCGCCGAATTGACTGTAAACCTGCCATCAATGAAGGCTTGTTACGGCAACGGTTCAGGATGTCCTTGATAGAGGTCAGTACAATCCAGCAAACCAGCATCATGGATAGCGCAACGGCCAACTCGAAGGTTGCTCCTTGAAGCAAGCTAATTGCCAGGCCAATCGCGATTGAAGCCAGCAACACCCAACGCAGCTGGTTAACCAGCCAGCTACTGTCGGTGTCCTTCCAGCGGGAAAGGATACCAACGCCCATCGTCAATGCGATCAGGAACGTCAGCGGCACAAAGAGGGTATTAAAATAGGGAGGTCCTACCGAAATCTTGCCCATGCCCAGTGCATCAAAGATCAAGGGGAACAGCGTTCCCAGCAACACCATCGCACAGCTGGTCACCAGCAGAATGTTGTTAATAAGCAGGAAGGCTTCCATGGACAGCAGCCCGAAACCGGCGCGACTTTTGACGACAGGCGCACGCAGTGCATACAGCGTCAGTGAACCACCAACCACCAACAGCAGGAACATCAAGATAAAGCTGCCCCGTGCCGGATCCGTGGCAAACGCATGCACCGAGGTCAACACCCCGGAACGTACCAGGAAGGTACCCAGCAAGCTCAGGGAGAACGTCAGAATCGCCAACAACACTGTCCAGCTTTTAAACATGCCCCGCTTTTCAGACACGGCCAGCGAATGAATCAATGCCGTACCCGCCAGCCAGGGCATGAAGGAGGCGTTTTCGACGGGATCCCAGAACCACCAGCCGCCCCAGCCAAGTTCGTAGTACGCCCACCAACTGCCAAGAGAAATACCGAGTGTCAAAAAGACCCAGGCAACAATGGTCCAGGGACGACTCCAGCGAGCCCAGGCGGCATCGAGTTTCCCGCCCAGCAGGGACGCAATGGCAAACGCAAACACCACTGAAAATCCGACATAACCCATATAGAGCATTGGCGGATGAATGATCAGACCAAAATCCTGCAGCAGCGGATTCAAATCGGCGCCATCTGCCGGCGGATACAGTAGCACCCGCTCAAATGGGTTGGATGTCACAATCATGAACAGCAAAAAGCCGACACTGACCATTCCCATCACAGACAGCACCCGTGCCAACATAATCGTTGGCAGCGAGCGGGAGAAAATGCTCACGGCAAATGTCCAGCCGGCCAGAATCAGCGCCCATAACAGGAGTGAGCCCTCATGTGCTCCCCATACCGCACTCACCTTAAAGGGCAATGGCAGCAGGGTATTCGAATTCCGCGCAACATAAGCCACGGTGAAATCATCCGCGACAAAGGCTTCTACCAGAATCAGAAAGGCAATCAGCAGGAAAAAAAACTGTCCCCAGCTAAGCGGCTTAGCTAACGCCTGCCAGGTTCGATGCCCGGTAAATGTGCCCACCAATGGCACAACAGAAAGGATAACGGCAAAGCATAACGCGATAATTAACGACAACTGCCCAAGTTCTGGAATCATGCGCCGGGCTCCCTGTAAGTCACGACCTTCTCAGGCTGCCCATGCGCTTTGTCTATCGCATCCTGAACTTCCGGTGGCATATAGGTAGAATCATGCTTGGCCAGTACTTCCTCCGCATAGAAAACACCATCATTGCCGAGCTTGCCGGTTCCCACAATGCCCTGACCTTCCGCAAACAAATCCGGCAGGATACCGGTGTACTTCACCGTAATCGTGCCAGCGCCATCGGTGATATCAAAGGCAACATTCAGGCTTTCCGGATCACGAATGACAGAACCCGCGACCACCAGGCCACCACCACGGATCTGCACGTCAGTGGGTGCTTCCTTGCCGATCATCTGAGCCGGGGAATAATACAGGTTGATATTCTGCTGCAGCGCCATCAAAACCAGTCCAACAGCAATACCGGCACCGACAAGAATAAACAGCAGCAGAAAAAGGCGTTGTTTACGAATCGCTTTCATGCCCTCTCCTCCCGGCGGATACGGCGACGGATGGTATCCACCGCCCGTTTACGTGCGCGCAACGGGCTGACCAGGTTGTAGCTCACCACCAGCAGCGCGATCAGATAACATGTCCAGACGTAAGGACCGTGTCCCCCCATTTGAACCAGGCTGTCAAACGTTTCAAAGTACATCTATCGTCCTTCTATGCCCGTCTTAGTCTTTTACTCGTATTCACACCGATGCCTTTCAGGACGCTACCAGCTGTTTAACCCAGCGCGTTCGCTGTTCCCGCTCCAGTATTTCTGCACGTAGTCGTAACAGAAAGACAAACAGACAGAACAGGTAAAAACCTGCGATGGAGATCAACAACGGCGTCAGCATTTCCGGCGCCATGGTAGTCTCGCCCGTCACCTTGATGGACGGTCCCTGATGTAGGGTATTCCACCATTCCACGGAATACTTGATGATCGGAAGATTCACCAGTCCCACCAGGGCGAGGATGGCGCAGGCACGCGCAGCGGAATCCTGACTGTTCATCGCTTCACGCAACGCAATCAAACCGAGATAGAGGAACATCAGGATCAATACCGAGGTCAGCCGGGCATCCCATACCCACCAGGTACCCCAGGTCGGTTTACCCCAGATTGCTCCGGTGAGAAGTGCCAGCGCACAAAAGGATGCACCAATAGGCGCCAGACACTTGGCCGCCATATCCGCCAGTTTGATTTTCCAGATAAAACCAATACCGGCAATGATCGCCATCCCGGCATAAACCGACATGGCCAGCGATGCCGACGGCACATGAATAAAAATAATGCGGTAACTGTTACCCTGCAGGTAATCCGGCGGTGTCCAGAACAGCCCCCAGCCAACCCCGATCAGGATCAGCACAGACGCCAGCAAACCGATCCACGGCAGCCACCGACCACTGATGTCATAGAACCACTTTGGCGAAGCAAACTTGTGAAAAAATGTCCAGCGCATACGTTATAGTAACTTTCTGTTCTGTCGCGCCATAATATGGGTATTTACCGTAAATACCACATAAACCGTTCCCCTCATGGCGCTTCGTTGATCTGGCGCAATACTACCATGACTGCGCCATTTACTCACTTAACCACTGATACTGATACGTAATCCCGCACTGATGGCAAAGGGCGCAAAGGTCACTCCCAGCATGAGCATGGCACCCAGCCAAAGCAGGTAGCCACTCCAGGCCAAGCCATTTACCGCAGCATCAATACAGCCCGTTCCCAAAATCAGGACAGGGATATAAAGCGGCAAAATCAGGAGTGACATCAACACCCCCCCCTTTTTCAGGCCAACCGTCAAGGCGGAACCAATCGCCCCCAGCAGGCTCAACAGCGGCGTACCCAATATCAAAGTGGCAATCAACGCTGGAAAAGCAGAAGCGGGCAAATGAAACATCACGGCCAGCACCGGTGACAGAATAACCAGTAACAAACCACTCACTAACCAATGAGCCAGCACTTTCGCCATTACTAACACATAAAGCGGTTGCGGACTAAGCATGATCTGCTCAAGAGAACCATCATCAAAGTCAGACCGGAACAGGCTATCCAAGGACAACAATGTCGCCAACAGGGCAGCCACCCAGATGATACCGCTGCCAATCATGGTCAACATTTTGGATTCTGGCCCAACTCCTAACGGAAACAGGCTGGCCACCAAAATAAAAAATACCAGTGGATTCATCAGGTCACCGCGCTGCCGGAAATGCAGCCGGAGATCCCGGGACAACACCTGACAAAACGCGTGAAAAACAGAAGGGGCTGTCGATTCAGTCATTACACGGCCTCGACTGCTAATGAAAGATCTGAAGAAGACAGCAACTCAGCAAGATCAAGCCGTTTCAAGCCCTGATACTGAATCCCCAGTTCATGGTGAGTCGTTAACATCACCATCCCGCCTTGCTGAGCGTGGCTGATCAATAAGGATTCCAGCGCCTTCACACCGGCACGGTCAATGGCGGTAAACGGTTCATCGAGTATCCACAAGCGCTGTTGACTGAGATGCAAGCGAGCCAGCGCTACCCGTCGCTGCTGCCCCGCCGAAAGCTGGTAACAGGGCACATCCTCAAAACCATAAAGATCGACCTTACCGAGCGCGTCGAGAATAGCCTCATTCGTATAATGTCCATGCATGCCCATCACGGCCCGGAGGTTTTCCTCTGGCGTCAAGGCTGGCTTGATTCCCACCTGGTGACCTATAAACAGCAGGTCCTGCTGGAAGGCCAACCGGTTGCGCTCAACCGCAGCACAACACCACGTAATTTCACCCTCAAAATCGAGTGATAATCCCGAGACAATCCGAAGAAGCGTAGTCTTGCCGGAACCATTCGGCCCCGTCACCTGAACAATTTCTCCCGGCGCCAGATCCAGTGCCAGCTCAGAAAACAGTACTCGATCATCCCGAATGCAACGCAGTTGCCGGAGTCTTAATAGAGGATCGTTCGGTGTGACGGCGGTCATGCAGATGCGTTAAAACCAGCAGTTATAGTGAGCTGACTTTATATAGAAAGAGGCAGGGTTTTGCAAAAACAGGAAGTCATCATGGGGTGTTTACCGAGTCACGATGCTTATTACCGTAACCCGGCTATCCTCTGTTGTTACTGCTTGTCGCTGCGCATGACGACAGGCAAGTCAAACGCCAACCAGGAAAAATAGCCTTCCCGGAAATAAAACACTTTTTCGTAGCCCCATAAAACCGCCAAGTATGATGCAAAGGCTGCACGAATCCGGTGAGTGCCACTGCCATAAATCACCACCGGTGTTTTGCGATCCATGAAACCATCATGGTAAAGCAGGGCAAACGTTGACTTTAGCCCCAGGTGATGTGCCCCTTCGACATGTCCCCAATTCCATTCCCGGCGGGTACGAATATCAATGAACATGGCACCCAATTCATGTAACCGCTTGGCCTGAGCCGTATTAACGGTAGTTGCTCCCTTAACATGCTCCGGTGCTTCACCCGCTACAGCCTGCCCCCAAAGTAATGCCATAAACAGCACCACACTTCTGAATACATTGATTATGTGTTGCATTCGATACGTCCTTGTATGACTGCTTACCACACGGTCTTCCTGACCGCTTACGGCAAGACATAGCCCAGAAACAACCTGACTGCAGTACTGGCATTTCATGTCCAGTTCTGCAGCCGGGACCTCAGTCTTAACGCTGCCTGGCTGTGGATCTGGCTGACCCGCGACTCGCTGACCCCCAGCACCTTGCCAATTTCCTTAAGATTCAGTTCCTTTTCGTAATAGAGGTTCAATACCAGCTGCTCTCGCTCTGACAGGGTCTCAATGGCAGAACCCAATGCCTTGCGAAACTTCTCCGTCTGCAGATCCATTTCCGGGGCATTGTTCTCTGAGCGGCGTTGCAGGCGCGACTCCTCGCTATCGAACATATCCTCAAAACTGAACAGCCGGCAGCCACGCAAGTCCTGCAGGATGTTGAAGTATTCTTCCAGCGAAACGTCCATTTCTGCCGCGACTTCCGAATCCCGAGAATCACGCCCCAGCTTCGCCTCTACTGCACGAATCGCTTCACTGACACGCCGGCTGTTGCGATACACCGAACGAGGCCCCCAGTCACCTCGACGAATCTCGTCCAGCATGGCGCCGCGAATCCGAATACCGGCAAAGGTTTCAAAGCTCGCCCCCTTGTCGACATCAAACTTACGTGCCGCTTCCAGCAAGCCGACCATGCCAGCCTGCACCAGATCATCGAGCTGCACACTGGCCGGCATCCTGGCAGAAAGATGACGGGCGATCCGTTTGACCAGTGGCGTATGCCGTTCAACCAGTTCGGCATACGTGCGACGACTGGCACGTTTTTCCGCCGTTTCCCGAATCAATGCTTCCATGGCTAACACCCTCCTGCGAGAACCTGGTTCTCGAAGAAGAAGGTCATCCCGCCCCTAGGGTAATAAACGCGTGAATGCTGACTCATGCCATCGGCAATAGAGCGCATACCACGACAAACCTTGGAGTCGGGAGCCGTCTGGAAGAGCGTCATGGCGCGATCACTGGCCTTGCGTACAGCAGGATCGTAAGGCAAGGTGCCGGCATGACGAATCACGAGGTCATGATCAAAGCCAATCTGCGACTGCAATGCCTGAATTAGCTGCGAGCCTTCACGCTGACTCCTGACCATGTTGGTCACAACATTAAAATGCTGAACACCATATTGCAGACGCAATGTACGGATATAATCCGCCGTATCAGCAATGGTGACCTTATCCGGCGTGACCAGCACCATGGCATCCGATGCCGCCGCTACCAGACGCATGTCCCGCTCTCGGAAGCCACCAGCGGTATCCAGCAGCAAGATATCGACTTGGTCAGCAATATCATCGACAGACTGGATCAGCGATAGCAGGCTGGTCTCATTGATGCCGGCGAGATCACCCCCGCCTCTGGCACCGGGCACCACTTTCACATCCGCCGGTCCTGACAGAAATGTGTCGGTAATTGAGCACCGTCCTGCCATCACATCCGCGATGGTTTGCTCCGGCGTCTGCCCGAGCATCAGGTGCACATTGGCAAGATTAAAATCAGCATCCATTAACAAGACACGGTTGCCGGCACGACTTAACGCTTCGGCCAGGTTAATGGAAAAGCTGGTTTTCCCTACACCACCTTTGCCGCTGGCGATCGCAGCGACTCTCACTGGTTTAACGTCCATAGTTCCCTTACGGTCCGTTAGTTGTTATGGGAGAGATTCAGCTAACGCCATTCCTTGGCGTCAGCAAAGTAATTATTTGCAATAGGTGTGCCAGAAACAAAACAAACAACCATAAAATTTTATCTTATTGTTTTTATTTGTTTTTTCTTAGTCGCAATCTGAAGTACAACACCATCAGACCATGAGCTGACAGAAGTGAGGCATGTTTTTTTGACTGTTCAGAAAACGGGCGACAGATTCCCGCCGTTACACACCAACACCATAGACAAATATCCACCACAGCAGGCTATGGAATTGGGAGGAGTTCAATCGGTTTAATGGATTAACTAGAAAGGAGTGGAAGCTTCAGGATCGACGAAGCAGTTGGCGGAACTTTTCTTCAACTGGTGTACCGGAAGATTCTGTATCAATCACTGGCTCGTCAAATGATTCAACCAGCATGACACGTCCTGGCGAAACCCCCAATAGCAACTGCTTACTGCCAGCCTCAACTAATACCAGTCGGTCCCGACCACCCAGTGATAATGCTCCAACGATCTTCATACCATGACCACTTTGAGACATCGCCGGATTAAAACGCTTAAGTAACCAGGCCGTACCAAAAATTAACACCGTGACCAGTATTAAAGAAAAGAGCGCCTGAAAGACAGCATAACCACCGAGAGAAGGAACCTCTGCAGCCTCCTCCGCAGCTGTTGCCATCAAAGGCAACAACGACAGAAGAGACGAGAGAAAACGGACAGGAAAAACCCTGAAGAAATTACCCTGTTTCTGAATCATCAGTCTGTGCATAACGATTCAGCTCATACTTCCGCATTTTTTCCACCAGCGTGGTACGACGGATCTGCAACTTGTCTGCTGCGCGGGCAACGACGTTATTGCAGTCATCCAGCGCCTGGCGAATCAGTTTCTTCTCCAGTCGACCCAGAAAATCTTTCAAGTTCAGGCCGTTAACCGGAAGAATAGCCAACTCATCCAGACCGGAAGAACCCGGCGGCTGAAGTGTATTGGGGAACATCTCGGCAACCCGACTATCCCTGACCTCCTGACCTGCCAGCTTCTGGAACTTGTCTGGCAATTCTTCCACCCCAATAACACCCATTGGGTAGATGATAGAAAGGCGCTCTACAAGGTTCGCCAGCTCACGGACATTACCAGGCCAGTCATATTTACACAGCAACATAATGGCTGCAGAACTGAAACGGACAGAGCCTCGCTGATCCCGCTCCATACGGGTAATCAAATCATTGAGTATCAACGGCAGATCTTCAGTGCGATCCCGTAAGGCTGGCATATCTATAGGGAACACATTGAGGCGATAGTAGAGATCATCACGGAACTTCCTAGTCGCTACCATCTCTTCCAGGTTCTTGTGCGTCGCCGCGATAATTCGGACATTGACGTGAATCGGCGCAGATCCACCTACCCGCTCAAAACAGCGCTCCTGCAATACCCTGAGCAGCTTGACCTGCATATTCAGCGGCATATCGCCAATTTCATCAAGGAACAGTGTCCCACCATCCGCCAGTTCAAAGCGGCCTTTACGCGTCGCTATGGCGCCGGTAAAAGCCCCCTTCTCATGACCAAACAACTCGCTTTCAAGTAGCTCAGCCGGTATCGCACCGCAATTGACCGGTACGAATGGGCGTCCCTGACGCCCGGAGTGTTCATGCAGGTTTCTGGCAACCACTTCTTTCCCGGTACCCGATTCACCGGTAATCAGTACATTAACGTCCTTCTTCATCACCTGACTCATCAGGGAGCGTACCTGACGAATAGGACGGCTGCTGCCCACCAGGTTTCTGAACACCTGCACATCATGATATCCGGAGGCCATCTGACCATGACGGCAATGTGCCCGGTAGATCTGGGACATGTGCAGACTTTCCAGCATCTGACTATGGGTCAGCGGCGGACGCAACTCAGCAACAACCTGACGGCGCATGCTGCCCTGCAACTGGCCGGGACGAGACTGTCCACAAAGAATAACGGGAAGGCCAGCGTTATGGCGATTCAGAAACTTCAGCACCTCGTCACTCTGGCCCCGCAAGCCAAGCACCACGGCATTGAAGTTCTGGTCATGGCCCAACCTCTCCTGGAAACGCTGCGTGGAGGCATATTCGGTTTCGCAACCCATGAACTCAAGAATCGTGTTCAACACCTGGCGTTGCTGCTGATCATCATCAATGATTAATATCCGACTTCTGTTACCCATGCTACTGATCATCCTTGTCAGTAAGGGCTCTATCGGGTCACACTGCAGCGCTGATAGAGGCGGGATAAATGAAAAAAATCTCTATGAGACACCATCAATATCCAGTTAAGGCAGAAGATTTCGGTTCGTCAAATGACCGCCTTCATCAATAGCTGACTGTGAGTACAGGAAGCTTTCACTAGCCCTAAAATAAAAAACCCCGCGGGGGAGTGCGGGGAAAAACAGAGCAAGTACAACACGGGTAGCAAGGCAGCGCCCATTAGCTCAGGTACTGCCCCGAAAACAAAGCCTGTCAGAAAACAGAGAGGCTGTAGTTCACATAGAAACGGTTATCATCGGTATTGGAATCACCACCGTGTCCACGGTTGGTATAGTTCTCCCAAGCCAGATCCAGCCCCTTAAGGTCACCACCAAACTTGTAGGTCAGGATAGTGCCGCGCTCCCAGCGAGACTCATCCACACCACTTTGGTCGATTTCACCACGAGCATAATAGGTATCGATCTCAAGCCCCTCGACACCCATGGCAGCAAAATCATAGCTCACACCGACCAGCCAGGTTTTCTCATCTTCATCCGCAAAATCTTCATGCAAAGAGACGGAGGAGCTCCATTTACCATGATCCTCGTCGAAATAGGCCGTATCCCAATCACCATCAGTCACTTTGTTATAACCGGCATAAAGTGTTGTCGCACCCATCTCCAAAGCGGCATTCAGGTTAACGAACTTGGACTCATGCTGGCTGCCATAGAGATCGCCATCATCTTCCTGATTGCCATAACGCACATCCAGCCCCAGCGTCATGTCATCATTGAGGTCAACGTCATAACCAACCTGTGCGTAACGCTGCTCGAGGTAATCCTTGGAAGCCCCCTGCTCCATCTGAAATTTAACCCCGGCCAGCTTGCCTTTGAGTCCGTAGATACGCAGATTATCAATCTTCTCACTGCCGTTGGTGAGGTCATCCTTGAAATAGCTCTGGTTACGGGGTGAGAAACCGGTGATTTGGGCCGCATACAGATCAACATCATGAATACTCAAAACACCTTCACCACCGAACGTCGCGGCAGGCAGCGCCCGTGAACCGGAGTCACTGTAGGTCTTGAACTTACGCTTCTTCTTGCCGTAGTTACCGGAAAATTCCACGTTATCCAGACCAAACATGAACTTGGCGTAGGCCTGGTGAATGCCACCGATATCGTTCAGGTCACACTTGGTCTTGTCACCACCATCCAGCGGGAGGTTGGAGTTTTTACAGTTGTTCTTTTCGCCATCCATGTCATTGGCGAGTCCCATGGCGCCGCCTGCAGACAGGTCAAAGCCGATAACATCGGCAAAATAGCCTGATTTAAAATCAGCAATAATTGCTTGCACCCACTCCCGACGATCCTTGGTATTTTCATCACTCCGGCCCATTTCATTGAAATAGACATTTCTGAATTTGATTTTCAGGCTGCTGTCTTCAATAAAATCACCGGCACTGGCCATACTCGCCAGACCGGCAGCAACAACAGCAACGGACGTTGCAAGCGGTTTCAATTTCATTAATAACACTCCTCGGTGTGTATTGCGTTTATTGTTTTTTGTCTTCGCGAGGTAGTTTGGTATTTGAATGTGACAGGTGGGTTAAATATATATTAACGTTTTATTTATGTTTCTTTACTGGATCAATATCCTCCATTACAAAGAATAATCGTCAGGCTGTTGCCTGCGATTCATCATAAAGCTATTCAATGTCGAAAAAGAGAAAAGCTGCTTACCAATATTGACTATTAATAAGCAGCTAAACCGAAATAGGATATACCGCAGTGATTTATCAGCGGGTTTCCAGTAGCACACTACCAATGGAGTAGCCTGCACCAAAGGAACAAATCACCCCACGCTCGCCGGACACCAGATCTCTGCGATACTTGTGAAAGGCAATAATGGAGCCTGCCGAGCTGGTATTGGCATATTCATCCAGAATGACAGGCGCCTCATGACTGTCAGCATCTCGCCCCAACACCCGGCGCGCCACCAGCTGATTCATGTTAAGATTGGCTTGGTGCAACCACATCCGTTTCAGTTCAGATACCGGCATATTCAGACTATCCAGATGTTCGGTAATATGCCGAGCCACCTGAGGGCAGACTTCTTTAAATACTTTCCGGCCATTCTGAACAAACAACTTATCCAGCTTACCAATACCCTGTTCATCCCCCCGATTCAAAAACCCGAAGTTATTGCGAATATTATTGGAATACTGCGTCCAGAGTTTTGTGCCTAATACACGGTAACGGTTTTCTGACCGGGCAAGGCTTTCGTCTTCAAGAATCACGGCCGTACAAGCATCGCCAAAAATAAAGTGACTGTCACGATCCCTGAAATTGAGATGCCCGGAACAGATTTCCGGATTCACCATTAAGACACGTCGCGCACTGCCAGAACGAATCGCATTGACGGCAGCCTGAATCCCGAAAGTCGCGGAAGAGCAGGCCACATTCATGTCATAACCAAAACCCTGAATACCCAGGTAATGCTGAATTTCTACGGCCATGGCCGGATAAGGTCGCTGCATATTGGAACAAGCGACAATCACAAAATCCAGATCAGTTGCACTCAAGCCCGCATCCGCTAACGCAGATTTTGCCGCAGCCAACGCCATTTCACATTGTACGGAAGGTTCATCATTGCTGCGTTCGGAAATACGAGGCGCCAGACGTTCAGGATCCAGGATCCCATCCCGGTCAACTACATACCGGCTGCGAATACCGGACGCTTTTTCGATAAATTCGCTGTTACTTTCCTGAAGGGGTTCCATTTCACCGGCAGCAATTGCCTGCCGGTTGTCATCATTGGATTGCCTGACCCAGGCATTGAAAGCCGCCACCAGTTCATCATTACTGATGGCGTACGGGGGCGTATACAGCCCGGTGCCACTGATTACTACCTCTGTCACGTCCTGTCCTCAGGTCACTGCCCCGGAAGGCTTTTTCTTTCTGTCAGACGATTGATCTTATAGGAGCTGTCATGGTTTTGAAACATCCGCTTCAGGGCTGAGCAATCTCTTCCCAGACTTTGCGCAGACGCTTCTCCGATACTGGCATTCGGGTTTTCAGGGTCTGAGCAAAGACGGAGACACGGTATTCCTCCAACATCCAGCGATACAGCCAGAGGTTCTCATCGACCACGTGCTGCTTATCCAATGCCGCCCTTCGGGCTTCCCAGGCTTCGCGCCAACCCTGCAGCCGATCCGTTTCAACCCGGTCACGGTTGCTGTTGGCAACCAGCTTCTCCAACCGCATTTCTATCGCCGTGAGATAGCGGGAATATTGCTGCAACCATTCCCAGGGGGTCTGGGACAAAAAGCCACGGTAAATCAAACCACTCAACTGCTGCTTGATATCAGCCATGGAAAGCGCCAGCTGGAACGAAATTTTGCCTTTCAACTGACGACTGATCGCATTGAATTTCTCAAAGATCGCCAGCAACATACGCTCCATGTCTTCCGCAACCGACATCAATTCTGAACGTCCCTGGTCAACCAGTTTGTTAAACGACGTCTCATCTCGCGGCCAAATAGCTGTGTCCTGAAGGTAAACCTGGTTAATAACCGCCAGCTGGATATCGTCCATCAGGCTCGCCTTGTCGACAGCATTGACCGCCAGCAACGTGATCCGGTTGAAATGCTTCAACTGCTTCGCCATGAACTTCATCTGTTCCGGCAATGCCAATTGGATCAAGCGAGCCAACCCCAGACGGGTTTGTTGCTGCGCCAATTGCGGATTATCAAACAGACGCAGGGCAACTGAAGTCTTGTCATCCACCAAACCAGGATAGGATCGAAACAGCAAACCACCACGCTGGCGCTGCATTTCCGCAGGCAGATCACCAAAGCTCCATGATGTCAGCCCCTCGCGCTCCATATCACGGTCCGTCTTGTCCCGTAATCCTTCCCGGGCCTGATCCGCAAACTGCTCCCGCAGTTTGGACAGATCACGTCCCTGCCCCAGCATTTTTCCATCATCGTCCAGCACCCGGATGTTCATCCGGAAATGATCGTCCAGCTTGCCAGCATCCCAGGCGTCCTCTGGAATACGGTTACCCGTCATGCGAAACAGTTTTTCACCCAACAACAATGTCAACGGTTCATCACAGGGATTCAGTGCCTCCAATGCTGCACGGGCATAATCCGGAACAGGTACAAAGTGCTTGCGAACCTGCTTGGGTAATGACCGAATCAAAGCAATGACTTTGTCGGGCAGCATGCCGGGCACCAGCCACTCCAGTCGATCACGTGGCAACTGTGGTAACAATGAAACCGGTACAGACACAGTGACGCCGTCGTCGGTTTCACCGGGGGCAAAGTGGTAGGAAAGCGGCAACGCCAGCCCCTGCCATTTTAGCCGATCCGGGTACTGGGCTTCGGTAATATGCGCCGCATCATGCTGCATCAGGTAATCTTTGGTGAGATAGAGCAGCTGTGCATTATCCCGTTCTGCTGTCTTACGCCATTTCTCAAAGCTACTACCATTGCAAATGCCTTCAGGAATGCGCTCATCATAAAAGGCAAACAGGGTTTCCGGATCGACCAGGATATCCTGTCTTCTTGACTTGGCTTCGAGATCTTCAACCTCTGCGATCAAGCTGTTGTTGTGGGCATAAAAACCGGCCTGACTTTCATAGCCGCCTTCCACCAGCCCCTGCCGGATAAACAACTCTCGGGAGATAACAGGGTCGATAGCGCCATAATTAACCTTGCGACGCGCCACAATCACCAAGCCGTATAACGTGACCTGCTCATAAGCGACGACCTGCGCCCGTTTTTTCTCCCAATGTGGCTCAAAGTAGTTTCGCTTGACCAGGTTACCGGCTAAGGGCTCAATCCATTCCGGCTCCACTTTCGCGACACTGCGTGCATAGAGGCGAGATGTCTCCACCAGCTCCGCTGCCATCACCCACTTCGGTTTGCGTTTAAACAAGGCAGAACCCGGAAAAATCCAGAATTTTCGATTTCGTGCCCCGAGATAATCAGCCTCTTCATGGCGATTACCCAGATGGCTTAACAAACCGGCAAGCAATGCCTTGTGAATGGCTCCATAACTGGCCTCATCGGTATTAACAGTTAACCGGAGATCTTTGCAGCTCAGCATTAACTGACGATGCATATCCCGCCATTCCCGCATCCGCATAAAGCTCAGGAATTGTTGTTTACAGAGCTTGCGAAGCTGGGATTGCGACAGATCCTGTCGCTGCTCTTCATACCATTTCCACAGATTCAGCAGTGACAAGAAATCGGAATTATCATCATAAAACTCACGATGCTTCTGATCCGCTGCCTGCTTTTTCTCTGCCGGTCGCTCCCGTGGATCCTGGATACTCAATGCACTGGCAATCACCAGCACTTCCTGAACAGCACCGGTATCATGGGCAGCCACCAACATGCGTCCAATACGCGGATCAATCGGCAATACCGCCAGCTGGCGGCCAATATGGGTAATTCGGTGGCTGCCGTCTACCGCACCCAGTTCCTGCAATAACTTGAAGCCGTCGTTGATTGCCTTATTGTCAGGCCGATCAACAAAGGGGAAACGGGCAACATCGCCCAACCCCATTTTCAACATTTGCAGGATGACGGCGGCAAGATTGGTCCGCAGAATCTCAGCGTCGGTAAATTCAGGGCGATTAAGGAAATCCTGCTCAACGTAAAGACGAATACAGATACCGTCGGCAATACGACCACAACGCCCCTTACGCTGGTTGGCTGACGCCTGGGATACCGCCTCAATCGGCAGACGCTGCACCTTGGAGCGCACACTATAACGGCTAATACGGGCAAAACCCGGATCAATGACATAGTGGATACCGGGCACCGTCAAAGACGTTTCGGCGACATTGGTCGACAGAATAATGCGACGTCCACCATGGGACTGGAAAATGCGGTTCTGCTCTGCTGCACTCAGGCGGGCGTAAAGTGGCAGAATTTCCGTATGGGCCAGCTTCGCATCGCGCAGACACTTAGCCGCTTCCCGGATTTCCCGCTCACCACTCAGGAATACGAGCACATCACCAAGCCTACGTCCCTTGCCACTGCGCTCGAGCGCCTCGATCTCCCGGACTGCCGAGAGAATCCCCTGGTATTGCAGCTGATCGCCATCCTCGTCGATGTCCAGGTCTTCCAGTGGACGATATAAGACCTCCACCGGATAGGTTCGACCAGAAACCTCAATCACCGGTGCATTATCAAAATGACGAGAGAAACGTTCCACATCAATGGTCGCGGACGTAATGATTAACTTCAGATCAGGCCGTTTCGGTAACAGTAACTTCAGGTAGCCCAGCAGAAAATCAATATTAAGGCTGCGTTCATGGGCCTCATCGATAATCAGCGTATCGTACTGGTTCAGAAATCGGTCATTCTGGATTTCAGCCAGCAAAATACCATCCGTCATCAGCTTGATCTGGGTCTGATCACTGATTCGGTCGGCAAAGCGCACCTGGTAGCCGACCTGCGAACCCGGTTCGACCTGCAATTCTTCCGCAATGCGGGAAGCCACTGAACGGGCCGCCAAACGACGGGGCTGTGTATGACCGATCGTGCCAAAAGTGCCACGCCCCAGTTCCAGACAAATTTTCGGTAACTGCGTCGTTTTACCAGAGCCGGTTTCACCGGCCACTATGACGACCTGATGATCCCGAATCAATTCCGCAATAGCGTCTTTCTTCTGTACGACGGGCAGCGCATCGTCATACATGACGTTGGGCGTATTCTGACGCCTTTGTTCAGCACGCTGCATGGACGCCTCAACGGCCTGCTGCAGTCGTGTACGCTTGGCGTCATCGCCACCGCGCAGAGAACGCCACTGCCGACGAAACCGGTGACGATCCTTCATCATGCACAGGTTGACGGCTTTACGAAAATCAAAGGTAGCTTCTCTGGTCACGCGCGGTTCTCAGTCAAACAGTTCAAAAACACATTATTTTCTGCAAAGTCACCATAAAAAAAGCCGGGCACGCCCAAGCGTCCCGGCCTTCTTCAAACGGCGCTTACTCTGCTGCCTTGGCCTGTTTCAACTTGGCCAGTTCTTCGTCACGGAGTTCACGACGCAGGATCTTTCCTACGTTGGTGACCGGCAGCTCATCCCGGAATTCAATCTGACGCGGCACCTTGTAGCCAGTCACACTCGCACGAATAAAAGCGATGACGGCCTCCTGGGTCAGCTCCGGATTGGACGACACGGCAAACATCTTGATGCTTTCACCGGTCTTGCTGTTCGGCACACCAATAGCGGCACACTGGACAATATCGGGATGCGCCGACAACACATCTTCCAGCTCATTGGGATAGACGTTAAAACCGGAAACCACAATCATATCTTTCTTGCGGTCAACGATTTTCACATAGCCGTCTTCCATAATAGTGGCGATATCACCGGTCTTCAGCCAGCCATCCTCGGTCAATGTGTTAGCCGTTTCGTCAGGACGTTCCCAGTAACCTTTCATCACCTGGGGACCACGGACACACAGTTCGCCGATTTCACCGATGGGCAGTTCTGCCCCATTGTCATCAATTAATTTCAACTCGGTAGACGGCAGAGGCATCCCAATAGTGCCCACCTTGTTGGCGCCCAGTGGGTTAACGGTGACAACCGGTGAAGCTTCGGTCATCCCATAGCCTTCATTGATCTCGCAACCGGTGATTTCCTCCCAGCGGTTCGCCGTATCAGACTGCAGCGCCATACCACCAGAAAGGGTCAGTTTGAGAGGCTTGAAATCCAGCTGCAGGAAATCCGGGTTTTTCATCAAGCCCACAAACAAGGTGTTCAAACCCACGAACACCGAGAATCGGACTTTCTGGAGTTCTTTGACGAATGCCGGCAAATCGCGGGGATTCGTGATCAACAGGTTGTGTTGACCGGTAATCATCCCGATCATGCAATGGAAGGTGAACGAATAAATATGGTAAAGCGGCAGTGGCGCTACCATGAGCTCCTGGCCATCCACCAGGTTATGCGCCATCAGTACCTTGGCCTGCATCATGTTAGCCAGAATATTGTGGTGGGTCAGCATCGCTCCCTTCGCCACTCCGGTCGTGCCACCGGTATACTGCAGGATGGCGACATCCTGTGAATCACCTTGGTGATCCTTGACCGTGTAACGGCTGCCTGCAGAGAGAACCTCATTGAAACCCAGTGCGCCGGGAATGTTCCAGGAAGGCACCATTTTCTTCACATAGCGCACGACACTGTTGACCAGTACCCGCTTGGGCAGTGGCAGCATATCGCCAACTTGTGTGACCACAACATGGAGAATGCCGGTACGCGGCACCACTTTCTCTGCCATATGAGCCATATTGGCCAGAATCACCAGAGCCTTGGCGCCGGAATCGTTGAATTGGTGCTCCATTTCCCGCTCGGTGTACAGCGGGTTGGTGTTAACAACGATCAATCCTGCCCGCAATGCGCCAAAAACAGCAACAGGGAATTGAATCAGGTTCGGCATCTGCACGGCAATCCGGTCACCGGGCTGCAGATCTGTTTCATTCTGCAGCCAGGCGGCAAACCGACCGCTCAGCTCATATAGCTCACCGTAGGTAATAGTTTTGCCCAGGTTGGAGAAGGCGGGCTTGTGAGCGAACTTCTGCCGGGATTCCTCCAGCACATCGAGGATGGAACGGTAGGGTTCGATGTCTATATCAGAGGGGATCCCTTCGGGATATTTATCCTTCCAGAAGTTCTCACTCATACTGTCTTGCTCCTGATCATGCGTTGCACTATATGCCGTTGTCGTCCGTTGAACGGTTCTCTTTGGCCGACCGCTTTGCGGCCGGAAGGGTACCATTTCTGATGGGATTCGGGTAGCGGTGGGATTGTCTTCCTTTGCAACTGCTGTAACCATACAAACTATTGCTGAACAATAAAAAGGTTTACCGCAACATGCAGGCTCAGATTCTCGCCCTACCGGCACAGGACGGTCGCCCCATCAATACCTGTTACTGGCATCTGGATACCCCGAAAGGATTTGTCATCATCAACCATGGCATGGGCGAATATGCCGCTCGTTACGATCAACTGGCCCAGACGCTCAACGACGCCGGCTACACCGTCATCGCCCACGATCACCGCGGTCACGGCCCGGAAACGCCCACAGACGACATTGGCCATTACGCGGACAGCAGCGGCTGGGATCGGGTACTGAGTGATGTCCAGACGGTCTACAGCTTCATCCGCGAACGCAGCCAGAGCCGTCCGGTATTCATGCTGGGCCATAGCATGGGCAGTTTCATCACCCAGGCGTTCCTGATTGGCTACCGCCCGCAGCTGTCAGGCTGTATACTCTCGGCCTCCAACTATGCGCCGCGCCCCCTGCTGCATGCGGGTCGCCTGGTGGCCCGTTTTGAAGCCATTCGCCAGGGACCCCGGGGCACCAGCCCGCTGATCAACGCCCTGACGTTCGGCGCATATAACCGGTCTTTTGCCCCGACCCGTACTGATTTTGACTGGCTCAGCCGAGATACAGACGAAGTGGATACTTACATCCACGACCCGTTCTGTGGTTTCCCCTGCTCCAATCAACTCTGGCTTGACCTGTTTGACGGCCTGTTGTCGATCAATTCGGTTTCTGCCCTGAAAAAACTGGATTCCGGTCTACCCTTCTATGTGCTGGGCGGCGATCGCGATCCTGTGGGTGCTGCCGGCAAAGGACTGAAAAAGCTGTGTCACAAGCTGAAGACTGCCGGCATCCAGAACGTCGAGCTGGCGCTATACCCCGGCGGCCGACACGAAATGTTTAACGAAACCAATAGCAAAGAAGTCCAGCAGCAACTGATTGCCTGGCTGGATGGCCGTTTGCAACAAGGAGCCCGAGGCGATGACTCTGCAGAGCTCGAATCCAGAGCCAAACCAGACCCTGCGGAACACCCCGTACGACCAACTGAAGATCGGCGATAAGGCCACCTACCAGCGTACACTCACCGAACGAGACCTGGTGCTGTTTGCCACGGTCTCCGGCGACTACAACCCCGTTCACCTGGATGAAACCTTTGCCGCCGGTACCCAGTTCGGTGAGCGAATCGCCCACGGGATGTGGACCGGTTCCCTGATTTCTGCCGCCCTGGCCATGGTCATGCCCGGCCCCGGCGGTATTTATGGTGGCCAGGAGCTGAAATTCCTGCGCCCGGTCAAGCTCGGCGACACCCTCACGGTGGAACTGGAAGTACTGGAGAAAAATGAACGCAGGAAAAAGGCACTGATCCGGACTGACGTCATTAATCAGCATGGCAAGGCAGTCGTGAAAGGGACTGCTGAAGTCATGCCTGCCACAGAGGATGTATGCGTTGAGCGGGCCCACCTCCCCCATGTCACCATAGAAGGCATGTAACCTTCTGATGAACGCTGACAGCTCAGGCTGTCAGCTGTTCAAGATCGATCAACGTCGCCAATGCATCCGCATTACTCACCCCACAAACCGACTCATCGGCTGAAAACTGGCCACATACCAACGGCCTGTCCGGCTTACCAAACAACAGGCAGCGGTTTTGATCATCCAGCTGGATACAACGTTCACCCGCAGGCTTGCCCTTGGGCATACCGGGTATGGCAGTGGAAATTGAAGGGGCGATACAACAAGCGCCACAGCCGGCTCTGCAAATCATAGTCATCAAGCATTCAAAAGGCGAGAATAGGAAAATACGCGGGATTTTACAGATTTGCATACTATGGGTCGACTGAGAACAATCCCTAAATGGGCAAACGGACACCATCATAATAACAATTTGAAATATAAAACCTAAAAATTAAGAAACTCATTAAAAAGCATTATTCGATCGACGATTCAGAGAAATTAAAATTGCTAAACTATTAAGATTAATAATGCTCAAGGAATCTTTATTGTGGGCACGAAGTTATTGAGCCATAATCGCTTGGCAAACTATGCTAGGCAGGCACTGAGTAAATTCACAAAAACAGACAAACCCAAATCCGGCAAGCAGAACACACGAACAATTACCATTGTTGATGCAAAAAAACAAATTCCAGCTGAAACGACAAAGAATAAACAAACACCTATCAGTGACCACACCAGTATACACGTCACCATCCCCTCGCCCGAATCGGGAAAAATAACCAAACCCGAAAATTTCAAAGGTGACATTAAAGATCATGAAGACATCGTCAACTCCAGAAAAACTGAGAAAGATTCCATAGATATCACTATCGATAGACTCTCAAAAAAGTCAGAATGGAAATTAATGAATAAAATCCTCATAAAGCGAGGTGGAAAAACAAGTAATAAAGGATTCAAAAAGATTATCGAATCAATGAGAAACATGTCATTTGAAAACAAGCACGACATACAACGCATGGCACTTTTTGCCGCCAACAAATATGAAAAAAAACAATTAAACGAAGAACAAATGGCGGAATACATGGATGTATTCATGCAACGCTTTGATCACGCAAAAACACAACTACAGCTAAACAGTGCGTATACAGTCATCCATCAGAGCAACACCGACCCTCTAGCTATTTCACTCGAGCTAATCGCCACCATTCAGGAACGCATAGAAAATACATTTGCCGAATATTCAAACCAGATCAAAAGAGAGGTCCCTGTAGAACTATTTGGCTGGAAAGAAATAAACTATAAGACGCATGCTGATCAGATAGACAGCGCGTTAATTAAAGCAATCAAACTAGAAGCAACAAAGATCCCCAAACAAACCATTAATATTGAAACCACCTTATCAACTATAGAAAACATCGTTAACAGTTCAGCCAAAAGCCACATGGACAATACCGCTTTTCCAGCCTGGCTTAAAGACATGAAAAAAGAAGGAAAACCCTTCGAACAAATAGCAAAAACAACAATCGAAAAATTTGAAAAAAGATATGAAAGCATGACTAAAATGCTTCTAAAATTGGGCTTCAACCCTACAGAAAAAGCACTTAACGACAATAGAACATTATTCATAGAAAATATTACTAGAGAAGTACATACAACATTAATTGAAAAGCACGACATTAAACCAAGCAGTAAAGACATACTAAATCATGTTCCTGCTGCGGAGAGCAAACAGCTTGCTTCGGACATGGCTGAAGAAGTCTCGCTTGAAAAAGGAGAAAAGCAAGATGTTAAGGATGACGTCACTGCATCACGTCGCTCATCCATTGATGATACCTCCCTCGAAACGCATCTGCCACGCTCTATTTTAAAGGAACTCGCAAAAGAGTCATCAACAACTGCTGAAGAGTGGAGGGCATCAGGAAAATTAAACAAACTTGAGCCGGACAAAACTGAATTAGCGGACAAGATAGATGAGAGCAATCAAACCACGAAAGGTGAGGAACAACGTACTGAGTCGCTGCCTCAACAGACCACACCCTCTATAAAAGAAAAACCTGCTCCAAATAAAAGACCAGCAGGGTTAACTCTTAAAGGAAGTACACTACCAGAAGTGAGAACCAACACAGAAACTCTGAAAGCTGAAGCAGCACAAAAGCAAAAACCTGAAATCCCCAAAAAACCAGATAAATACATACTGAATAGCAGCGTAAAAACAAATGAACCATCACAAACAATCGCTCAAAAGGTAAAACCTGAACTCAAACCAAAACCTAAACTCATCAAACAACCGGATGATCTAAAAACCACAAACACTGCAAAAATGCAAGAAGCCAAAAAGCCTGAAACTCAACAGGATAAACCAGCATTAAACCAAAAACCTGTATTGCCTAAAAAACAGGATAAGCCAGCATTAATGCCAAAACCTGTAGTGCCTAAAAAGCAGGATGAATCAACACGCCAAAGCACGGTAAAAACACAAGAAACCCAAAAGCCTGAAACACGATCAGCCAAACCCCCTCTACCTAAAAAGCCAACCAAGCTGACCCAGGCACAGCATCAAAAACCTATCACCCCAACGGAACCGTTAAAAGAGAAGCAGATCGAATCTGATGTCAAAGAATATCCAGGAAATGATAGTCAGACCCATACACCGGGAACGGTACAGCAAGATGAAAATAGCCAAAATACAATTCCTCCTACCGTCACGGCCGATTTTATTGTGGCCAAAATAACAGGTCAGATCAAAGGTGAAGAATATAAATTCCAGGCGGAAGTCATATCTGATGTATTGAAACTGGCAGGACAGCCCGACCAGTTAAGAAAACTACTGGAGCAGCTTGATCAGGCTATGACTGCGGGTATAGACATCAAAGTGATTCATGGGAAAGAGCAGTTCTTTAAAGATGAGCTGATTACACTCATTAACAACCAAAAATCCAACGCACTGGATTCTGACCACAGAACAGGAATTCAGGTAAAACACTAAGAATGGAGAACAATAAGATTAGCTACAGTGTAGACGTACCTCTCTGACATAGATCACGAATGAGGATCAAAAAATATCAACACCTCAATATCCGGTGTCATCATCTTTGGATTTGATTGCAGATAAGACTCATCACATGGGGTAGCAAAAAACCAGCATTTCAAATCACTCTTTTTCCAGCTTGATAGATTTCTTTTGTTAGAAGGTTTTTCAGTGCTCGTCACTACCCAAAATAAAATACTAAAAAAAGAGCCATTCTAGAACCAACTATGAAGCGCACCTTCCAAACGAAGCTAATGCCGAACCTAACCGAAAAAAAATAACAACGGTTCATTCTCACGGATAAGCAAGAAATAACCTCTCAGGATGAATGATATATAGCCTCTCACTTCAGAGGCTACATACGCCAGCGACAATACCCTTTATCAAACCGGGCTCAAATGACTTGTTTGAGAAAAGCCTGCAACCGTTCTGCCTGTGGATTATCAAAAAAATCATCCGGCTTGCTGTCCTCAAGCAGCTCACCAGACTCCATAAACATCACCCGATCCGCGACTTCCCGGGCAAAACCCATCTCATGGGTAACGACAACCATTGTCATACCGGAGTTCGCCAGATCTTTCATGACATCCAGCACTTCACCGACCATCTCCGGATCCAGGGCGCTGGTTGGCTCATCAAAGAGCATAATCTTGGGCTGCATGGCCAGTGCCCGGGCAATGGCGACACGCTGCTGCTGACCGCCCGACAATTGCGGTGGATAACTGTCTGCCTTCTCACTTAAGCCAACCTTCAACAACAGCGCCTTGGCACGATCTTCCGCCTCAGCCCGGCTAAGCTTTCTGACTTTTTGCGGCGCCAGACAGATATTATCGAGTACTGTCAGGTGTGGGAAGAGATTAAACGACTGGAACACCATTCCCACTTCTTCCCGCAAGGCGTTAACATCGCCGGGCGTGGTCAGGGAGATACGGTCGACAACAATTTCTCCGTCGTTGATGGTTTCCAGCTGGTTCAGCGTACGCAGGAAGGTCGATTTTCCCGATCCGCTGGGACCGACAACCACCACCACCTCGCCTTCCACAATGTTCGCGGACACCTGTTTCAGGGCATGCACCCCGTTGGGGTAGATTTTCTCAACCCCGGTTGCACGAATAATGTAATCAGTCACTGACGGCATACCTCACTTCCAGCTTACGCACCAGCAGACTTAACACGCCGGTCAGAATCAGGTAGCAGAGCGCCACACTGAACCACACTTCAAACGGACTGAAGGTTGAGCTAACCACTTCCCGCCCCGCCTTGGTCAGGTCCGTGATGGAAATAACAGAAACCAGTGAAGAATCCTTGATCAGGTTAATAAACTGCCCGGCCAGAGGTGGCAAAACACGCTTGAAGGCCTGAGGTAGAATCACGTAACGCATTGACTGATGCCAGCTCATTCCCAGGCTACGGGCGGCTTCCATTTGCCCCCTCGAGATCGACTCTATGCCAGCCCGAACGATTTCAGCAATATAAGCGCCAGTAAATACCGAAAGTGCAATCACTCCGGCAGTAAAACGCTCCATATCCAGTACAGAGCCAAGAAAGAAGTAGACAAGGAATATCTGCACCAGCAAGGGCGTTCCCCTGACCAGCTCGATATAAAGAATGGCCAGCTTTTTCAACGCCGGGTTGTTGGATATACGAAAAAGCCCGGCAATGGTCCCGATAATAATCGCCATCACAATGGACACCAGCGACAACTGCAGTGTCATCACCATGCCATCCACCAACGGCCCGGCCTCCCAGTAGGTGATGGCAGCAAAACTGTCACCTTCAAACACCAGGTCCCCGTCGTCCGCAAAGAGTAGCTGGGGCTGCATGATGGTCTGAACGGTATCCGGATCAGCATCAGACACCAGTTGTACAGCGCCGTTTTCACTCAGCTCAACGACGCCGTCAAATTCAGCGATATAGTCTTCCTGTGCCTGATAAAAGAGGTATTGCGGAATGCGCTCCCAGCGCCAGATGTAATCTATGGACTGACTTGACTTGTAGATACCCAGGCCCGTCAGAAACACGATACCCACAAACACCAGGTTCCAGAGAAGCTGGTTGGGCTGTTTTTCCATCTGTTTCGGCCGGCCCATCACGGGTTTACTTCCAAACACCGGGTTGAAACTCTCCTGCTTATATTGATCTGTCATTCCACACTCTGCCCCCATTCAGGGCAGGGTGTGGCGAACATTCAGGACTTATTTGAGCTTGTCCTGCCAGTCAGAGTTTGCGAACCAACGGTTGTAGATTTTGTCGTAAGTACCGTCACCACGGGCCTGGCGAAGGAAGTTATTCAGCCAGTTGGTGAAGTCAGGGTCCCCTTTGCGGATGGCCCAGCCCAGAGGCTCATAAGTGAAAGGCTGGTCAAGGTGAACCAGATTGGCGCCATTCTGTGATGCATAAATGGCGTTGTAAGGCAGATCGTAGACGAACGCGTCCGCACGACCATTGACCACTTCCAGTGCACCATCTGCCTCAGTTTCGAACAGGCGCAATTCAGCTTTGGGCATATATTTCTTGATAGCGTAATCACCAGTGGTTCCCAGCTTGGAGATCACGGTGTACTTGGGATCATTGAGATCTTTGTAATTCTTGATCTCGTCTTCCAACCCCTTACGCAGCAGAATCGTCTGACCAACAACGATGTAAGGATCAACAAAGTTAACCTGCAGGTTACGCTCTGCGGTTACCGTCATGCCTGACATGATGATATCGAACTTGTCAGTCATCAGCGCAGGAATGATACCATCCCAGGCAGTATTGACGATTTCCAGTTCAACGCCCATGGCCTTGGCCATCTGCTTGGCGAAATCGACATCAAAGCCGATGTACTTGCCATCTTTGCTGGTCATTTCAAACGGCATGTAACCGGAGTCCAATCCAACCCGCAGTTTCCCTTCTTTCATGATGCGGTTCAGCGCCGACTGCTCCCAAAGGCTGTTGCTGGACGCCCAGGCATTGCCCATCATGGCGACCAGCATGGTCAGCATTAACGCAATCTTTCTCATTGTCTCACTACGTCATTTTTGTTCTTTAATACCGAGACCTGTGCCCTGCCTGCGCTCCCCCACGCAAACGACAACTGACATCCATTAGTCATCCGGTCAGGCCCACATTGTACTGATACATACGTATAAATACAGACCGTTTACACAGCAATATTCAGGCCCAGTGGAAAAGCCATCATTCTTTCCTGCGTCATTCATACAGTTTTCAAACTGAGAGAAACGCCATGAGACCACTAGCGTCGCAGCATAGAAAAAAACAGGGGGAGCTCATCGAAAAGATATAAACGCTGCTTCACCCTGTCGACATCGGGGAAATCTATTTGTCGTATAAGCAAATCTGTTTCTCTTTACGAGTGATATTCGTGATTGTTGCTTTTATTTAAATCCGTACATGGTTACAGTGTACGGAAAGGTTCTTCCAGTCATTGCGGTTCTGGGTTTACCCATTACTGAGCACGTTTTTCTGCCCTGAGTCATGCCTTCCAGCAACACTCTGATAGCGTATCTTCCGAAAAACAACGCTCAACTGCTATCTGTTACTCCTATGCTTTTGACGCTTGCCGATTCAATCGATGAGCCTCGGGGCTCATTGTCAAATTGCATACGTTCTTCCTGAAACATAGAGGTTAGCCATGCATCAAACCGACCTGGCACTGCCGGTGTTGATTTTTACGGGTCTGTTCATGTTGACGACAGGTTCTGCCATCTGGCTGAAGTTCCTGAGGGTGCCCTACACCATAGGCCTTGTCGTGATCGGCATGGCACTGGGCATACTGGCCAAGTACTCGGATTTCCTGGCGCCGGTGCTGCAGGTTGAGCTGACACATGACCTGATCATGTATGTCATGCTACCCGTGCTGATTTATGACGCTGCCATCAACATTAAGCTTCCCATGCTGGTCAGGGAACTGGTACCAGTGCTGATGCTGGCGATAGTCGGTGTGGTTTTGTCAACCGTGGTCGTTGCTGGCCTGATCGGCAATTTCACCCCGATGACAATGGCAGGCGCTTTACTGTTTGGTGCACTGATTTCCGCCACCGACCCAGTCGCCGTGATCGCCCTTTTCAAGGAAGTCGGCGCCCCCGAACGCATGGCACTGCTCATGGATGCGGAAAGCCTGTTCAATGACGCCACGGCGATCGTCATGTTCGGTATTGTCATGGCAGTACTGCAAACCGGGCAGGGTTTCGGTCTGGACACTGCCTTCATCGCCATCTGGGATTTTTGCCGGGTCTTTTTTGGTGGAATTGCCGTGGGCGGCATCCTGGGTATTGCCATGCTTTTCCTGCTGCGTCTCGGCCACGCGATTCCTTACGTCCAGATTTCCCTGACAACCATACTGGCCTATTCCTGCTTCATCATTGCGGATCACGTGTTTGGCATGTCTGGCGTGATGTCTACGATCGCTGCAGGGATTGTCACACGCACCTGGTCACGAAAGGTGCTATCAGAACCGGTACAGGAATACCTGGGGCCTTACTGGGAATTCATGGCCTTTGTCGCTAACAGTTTTATTTTCCTGTTGCTGGGTATGCAGGAAGATTTCCTGTTCAGGGATATGGACCAACTCTACGAGAACGTGCCTTTTCTGATACTGACCATCGCCATAGTGCTGTTTGCACGCTTCCTGGTGGTATACCTGCTGTTACCGATCAGTAACCGGTTGCCGAAAAGTTCTCCGGTGGATAACAAAACCAAGGCGATCATGTTCTGGGGCGGTCTACGGGGCGTGGTACCGGTTGCCCTGATGCTCTCCATTCCTGTCGACATGCCGGAACGGGGTGCGATCATTCATATGACACTGGCAGTGATCTTGTTCTCCCTGCTGGTTCAGGGCACAACGATTGGACGCCTGATGACGTTCCTTAAACTCAAAAGTATTGCCAAATGATCAATAAAATCGACAAGCTGATGAATTGACAGGTATTGCCTGAATCTTTCCTGATCACCTATGATGCCTGCCAGCGGTGATCAGGAAAAACACCCAAAGCTGAATAACGGCATCAGGCATTCTGCCCGGGACAACTGGGCCGGATGGGAGCCCGGCTCGCCCTGAGGCACTTTCCGGCCCATGTCCCGGTAATATCGGATCCAAAAATCCAGCAGTTTGCCGGTTTCCGGATCCAGAAAGTTCATCGGTATTTCTTCAAACAGGAAAGCACCATCGTTGGCATGACAGAAGGCATCCACAATTAACTCGCTGCAGTAATAGGAATCCTTCCTCTGCCCGTAATCCCGGTTATAGGGCATACCCACCCATTCAGCGGCTTTCCTGATCGCACGGGGAACACAGGATTGCCATTCCGGTTTTAACCGACAGGCCAGCACTTTCGGATTGCCGGCAGCATCCGTCACCGAACCTGAAAGAAAATCCTGTATGGGAATGCAGTGAACACGGGGGCTGACAGCCTCGATAACATGGTTCGGATCCACGTAAAGCCCCACATGGTCAATCAGAAAACCATCGATGCCGGTACACACCTGCCGTATTGCTTCACCGCAACGGGCAATGCCCGGCCGCTGCTGGAACAGCAGGTCTCCGGGCTTTAGTAAAGAAATCTGCGCAGTCATGGCAGTTTGGTAAACGTTGTACTTTCTTCAGGATGGCGCTAAGTATAGGCAATATAGCGCAAACTGGTATCAAGCCTGTTGATTCAGCGGCCAGGGAAAGGACATCGCCATCTGACTCCGGAACAGATGATCGCCAATGTCGGACAGTGACGTCGACAACCCTGGGTTACCCTGCAGTTTCACTCTGAAATAGTGCCGCTGCAAACACTGCCCCAAACGCCAGAATGGGATAGCATCATTGAGCTTTCGCTGTAGTCGCTGAACAGCCGCCAGGTCGCGCGAAGCGGACACCTGTGTTTCAAGCTGCTGCAGGTAATTTTCCATACAGGCCGGGTCGACCTGTTGACGCTGCGCCTGCCAGCGATCAAGGCCCGTGCATGCCTGATTAAATCCTTCCAGTGTCACCTGATGCCCGGCAAACAAGCCGGCAGCGTAAAGGTCACTGAGCAAACAGGCCGTGGGATTATCAGAATCCGTCGTTAATGTTTTGCAAAAGAAATCCCGGGTCAGGCTGACTGGCAGCACATGCAGGGTATTCAAGGCCGAGCGACATAAATACAAGGGGTGTTCCTGAAGATACGTTGCCGACTGTTTGATCTCTGAATCAGATAACCGTTTCAGCACACCGTCTCTTACGACAGATAACCCCCTGCGAGGATGACAGCGAACCAGGCCTGTCGCCATCAAGGCAAAATCAGCACGAATAGCGGCACGATCCGAATCGCGGTTTGAAGCGTCCTGCCAACGCGCCGCCAAACCTTTCTGCAAACTTCCGATGGTGTGAAGCGACAGACGTCTTCCGGCAAGCTGCTCAATAGGCTGACAGCGCCGGATACGCCTGGCAAGTGACATTGATTCTGGAACGTAATCGGTGTTCTTTTCGATAACGGAATCCATGATGCTTGACCTGACAATAGCGATGTATCGCTGTTATCGGCCAAAACCATCATGACAGAAGCCACTGACACCTTATTGCAGGCAGTTACCCATCACTCTTTGAAGACAGACCAAAACCCAATGTCTTCATCACCTCGCACAACGCGAATACCACCAAACTGCAGCATCACACGCTCGCTCTGGGTGGGGCGAAGGAATACCGTGTCATCAACATCCAAACCCGTTGTATTGGACGCCGTCAACATTTCCTGGTTGGTACTGCGCCCATAAATACCATTATTGCGTAACCCCTGCGGGGCATATGGTACAGCCTTCCACCAGCCACCATAGACAAAAAAGGCTTTTTGCCAGTTCACGTTGAGTTTTGCCAGCCAGGGCGCAAAACGCTCAAGGAACGGAATCAGCAGTCCATCCAGTTTTTTAAGCACAGGTGTGGCGATATACATGCCCGGCTGATGGTCTGCCAGGGTTGGTAAGTCAAAATCTGTGGGCTTCACAAACGATGAACCAATGGTGAGATCATTCAGGCAACCCTGGTTACCTTCCGGATATAATTGATAGGTCATACTCCCGGCACCGTTAAAGCAGAGATCGTCCCGGTAGGAATCAGGCCAGGCCTCTCGCAGATGGTTCACAAACCCCTGATAGATGGCCATCGCTTCGGCCCTTGCCTCCTGGCGTGCTTCTGCCTGTTTCCAGGGCAGCGCCGGCGCCTTGGCCAGGTGGGCGTCGTATCCCATGAAACCGGAAAAAACGAGTGACTCGGAATGATCACTGATCAACGCCATTATCTGGTCAAACACTTCCAGCGTCTTGATACCACCACGATGCAGCCCTACATCAATTTCGACATTGATCCGAAATTGCAGTTTTTGCTCTTTCGCCAGGGTCAGGTACTGTTGTAGACGCGCAGGGGTATCAATAAGCCATTGCACTTCCGCGATTCTCTCCTTTTCTTCATCAGAGAGATTTCGGAGAAACGTCCTCACCGCAGTGATGGGAAAGGGTTTGCCGACAAGAAAATCACTGCCTGGAAAGTGACGAAACTGCTGCAACAGAAACGGAAGGTGGAACGTCATCAAGCGATTACTGCCGAGCTTGTCGAGCAAATAACGTATCAGTTCCGGTGACGGCAGCGACTTGGCAGCAATGCGAACCTGTGATGTATCCCCAAGGTGGGCCTTAACCCGTTCAAGGTTATGATCCACACGATCCAGATCAACCATCAACACCGGACAGCCCGGCATCTGCTGACGCACCAGCTGGTTCAAGGCAGAAAAATAATGGTCATAAGGCTTACCCTGGTTCCTGGGCCAGAGGATTATCACGACTACCACAACAGCAACAAACCACCAGAGCATCCTGAGTCCTGCCTGCAATCAAACTGTAATTATTTTAATGAAGTACGATAGTACTACATTAAAAATCCAGACGCACCCGCACAATGCAATATCGATACACCTTTGCCCTTGAAAAGCCCGTACTCAAAAGCAAAATCAGGCTGTAATATAGTCAGCTATCGCATTCACCGGCACAGATGAGGTAGGTATGAAGCTTTCCGCCTTTGGCGAGCAATTCACGGGACATTCGGGCATCCTCTCGCTGATGGATGATCTGGGCAATGCGCTGGCCGGTAACGACGATATCATCATGATGGGCGGCGGCAATCCCGCACACCTGCCCGAAGTCGAAGCCGTCTTTCGTCAGCGGCTGGGCCGCATTCTCGACAGCCAGAAAGAATTCACGCGTTTTATTGGCACCTATGATCCGCCGGCAGGCGAAAAGGATTTTCTGCGCGAACTGGCTGCCATGCTCAAACGACGTTTTGGCTGGAACCTGACGGAACGCAATATCTGCCTGACCCACGGCAGCCAGTCGGCCTTTTTCATGCTCTTCAACATGTTTGCAGGCAAAGACAGCCAGGGACTGCATCGTCGCATCCAGCTGCCGCTGGCGCCCGAATATATCGGTTATGCCGACAGCGGTATTGAGCAGGATATCTTCGCGGCGGAAAAGCCGGAATTCGAATTCATTGATGATCATACCTTCAAATACCGTGTCAATTTCGATGCGCTGGATCTCTCTTCAGACACTGCCGCGCTGTGCGTATCAAGACCTACCAATCCTACCGGTAACGTTTTGACCGATGGTGAAATTGAACACCTGGACGCACTGGCCAAACAGCATGATATCCCGCTGATCATTGATGGCGCCTATGGCCTGCCTTTTCCCAACCTGATTTTCACCGAAGCGACCCCTTACTGGGATGAGCACATCATCCTGTGCCTGAGCCTGTCAAAGCTGGGATTGCCCGCTACACGCACGGGGATTGTGATCGCCAGTGAAGAAGTCATCACCGCCATCACCAATATGAATGCCATTATTAGCCTGGCGCCGAACAGCAGCGGTGCCCTGCTGGCACTCGACATGGTACGTGACAACAGCATCATGACACTGAGCAACCAGCATATTCGCCCCTGGTACCGTGAGCGGATGGAGATGGCAACCGGTTACCTCAAGGAAGTGATGGGGGATCTGCCGTGGTACATGCATAAACCGGAAGGCGCCATGTTCCTGTGGTTGTGGTTCAAGGATCTGCCCATCAGCAGCCTCGAATTATACGAGCGACTGAAGAAGCGTGGTGTGCTGGTTGTTTCCGGGCATTACTTCTTCCCTGGCATTGAGAGTGACTGGCAGCACAGCCACGAATGCCTGCGTATCACCTATACCCGGGACGCAGAAACCGTCAAAAAAGGCCTGGCCATTATTGCGGACGAAGTCCGGAAGCTATACAACAGCTGACCATTAAATAAACAGGCCTGTCCCTCACCGCCAGGGACAGGCCTGTTTTTACAAGCAGACTAGGCATTCCAGGAAGGCAAAATCAGTGTAAATAGGCACGCGCCACATATTCCAAAGGAATATTACGGATATGTACCTAAATAACATCTTCATATTATGAAAGGTACTTTTCCCAAAAAGACGCTGATCGATGACAATAGAGACTACAGTAGACGGCTCAGCAGGCCTGCCCGGTAGCGGCAAAAAAAGCAAACTGGGTGTATGGATGTGCGCCGCCCTCGTCGTCGGAAACATGATTGGCTCAGGGATTTTTCTCCTTCCTGCCTCCCTCGGTGCATACGGTCCCATCAGCATTGGCGGCTGGCTGTTCACCGGCGCCGGCGCCCTGCTCCTTGCGTTAACGTTTGCCCGACTCAGCCAGATGATCCCCTCCGCCGGCGGCCCCTACGCCTACTGCCGTGCCGGACTGGGTCAGTTCATGGGATTCCTGATTGCCTGGGGATACTGGATCGGCCTCTGGTCCGGTAATGCCGCCATCGTGGTCGCCATGCTCGGCTATTTAGGGATCTTTATCCCGGAAATCAACCAGAACCCCATGCTGGGCGCCGGCATTGCCGTCGGTACTATCTGGTTTATGGCATGGATTAACTGCCGCGGCGTGAAATCCGTGGGTGTTTTCCAATTGGTCACCACCGTCCTGAAAACCTTGCCACTGGTCGGTATCGCCATCTTTGGTATTTTCCATATCAACCCGGAACATTTTGCCACCATCAACACCAGCGAACTCAGTAACTTCAACGCACTGACCAGCTCTGCGGCACTCTGCCTGTGGGCATTCCTGGGCCTGGAGTCTGCCACGGTTCCGTCAGAGAACGTACACAACCCGGAAAAGACCATTCCTCGGGCCACGGTTCTGGGCACACTGTTCGCGGCGGTCCTGTACATCATTGCCACTATCTCTCTGATGGGACTGATTTCACCCGCGGATCTGGCGCAGTCCACAGCCCCCTTTGCAGATGCCGCAGCCATCCTGTGGGGACCCGCCGGCACCGTCGTCATTGGTATTGCCGCCATTATCTCCTGCCTTGGCGCACTGAACGGCTGGACCCTGATGACAGCGCAGATCCCCATGGCTGCCGCCCGTGACGGCCTGTTCCCGGCAAGTTTTGGCAAGATATCCAAGCGTGGCACCCCGGCCCTGGGCATTATCATTTCGTCCATTCTGGTCACCCTGCTGGTTCTGACCAACTACAGCCGCGGCTTGGTAGGCGCCTTCAACTTCATCATCAGCCTGGCGGTTATGACAACCTTGCTGCCTTACACCATGTCCACCATGGCACGACTGGTTCTGCAGATTCGCGAACGGGAAAAGCTGGGCACTGTTATTCCCAAACGCGACATCATCATTTCCTCGATGGCGTTCCTCTACTCCCTCTGGGCACTGGGCGGCAGCGGCATGGAAACCGTGTACTGGGGCTTCCTCCTGTTAATTGCTGGCATTCCCGCCTATATCTGGATTCTGTGGAAAAAATCCCATCCCGCCACAGAACCTGATGCCTGCGTAACCACCGCAGGATAAAGCACTCAAGGCGCAGCATATGTCTGCGCCTTTTTTATTGCGCACAAAACCACACGACAAAAGACAACAAAACAAGCGCAATGGAAAAACCGGAGATTCCCTTCTACGTTATCCCCAGTAGTCTCCCAAGGAGAATCTCATGAAAGCATTCAAGATTTCCGCTGCCATCGCCTGCGGCAGCTTGATCACCTGCGCCACCCTCCCCACCCTTGCCAGCCCAACCAGCGGCAGCACCGTCCAGCAGGCCCAATCCGACATACCGGTTTTACCGCTGGAGAAATTGCTGGTTAAGGCAAAAGACAAGCATCCCGGCATGCGGATCATCAACACGTATTCGGAAACCACACAGAAAGGCAAGCCGGTCGAAAAAATCTATTACCTGATGCCCGACAATACCGGCGCCTGGATCATGACCCTGGATCGGACCAACGGCAAAATCCTGGACGACCATCCTTATAAATTCCCGGAAAAAGCCGACGTCATCCCTCTGGAAAAAATCCTGGAAGAGGTCAAGCAAAAGTACCACGTCAAGAAAATTGTCCGCACCCGGCTTGAGCAGGAAAACGGTCGCAAGCTTCGGGTGATTTACTACATCGATAAACTCAAACAACAACGCACCATGGTCGTCGATGAAAAAACCGGTGACGTTCTTTCTGACAGGGCAAGAAAACTCACCCCTACCGGTTAAGCTTAAAGCCATAAAAAATGCGAGCAAAAAGCTCGCATTTTTTCTTTTTCACACAGTACTTTTTTATACAGCGCCAATACTCAAACCAACCATCAATCCAATCGTCAGAACCAACAGCAGCGGCCAAACATACTTGAGCCATTTTTCATAAGGCACCCGCCCCATAGCCAGCGCCCCCATCACCACACCGGACGTCGGTGTCATCAGGTTGACCATGCCACTGGCTGATTGATACGCCGTTACCACCAAGTCGCGCCCCACATCCGAGAAGTCAGCCAGAGGCGCCATGATCGGCATGGTTAAAACGGCCAGACCTGAACTGGAAGGCACAAAAAAGGAGAGCAGGATCTGAATCCAGTACATCACATTAATAAACACAATAGACGACAAACCACTTACAGCCTGTTCTGACCAGAACAACACCGTATCGGTAATCATGCCGCCATTCATGACCACGACGATACCACGGGCAATACCGATGATCAGGGCTACCCCGAGCAAATCACGGGCACCATCAACAAAGGTGTCGGTAAACTCGGATTCACTGAGCCGCCCGACAAAAGCCACCACAATCGACATCACCAGGAACAGGGCGGACATTCTCGCCATCCACCAACCTTCAGCCGCCACCCCCCAGATCATGATGCCAAACGCCACCAGAAACAGCAGCAAGATCAGCTTTCGCCGCCCGGTCAGTTCAGGTACATCACTGGCGTCAGTCGACGTAAGAAAATGCTCGCGGTTCGATTCATACATATCCGCAACCAGCGAGGCTTTCGGGTCTTTCTTGACCTTCTCCGCATAGCGCATGACAAACACAATGCAGATCAGCAGCCCGACGATATAGAAAATCAGTCGTAAAATAATGCCATCGGTAAAAGGGACACCGGCCGCATCTGATGCAATGACCGTTGCAAACGGGTTAACCGTAGACCCCAGTGTTCCTATCCCTGCTCCTAACAAAATGACGGCAACCGCCGTCAGCGCATCATAACCGGCAGCAATCATGACCGGTATCAACAAGGGGTAAAACGCAAGACTCTCTTCCGCCATCCCATAAATGGTGCCCCCCAGGGAAAAGAACGCCATCAAGAGGGGAATCATCCATTTCTCCTTGCCTTTCAACGCCTCCATCGCCTTGGCAATGCCCGCATCGATAGCCCCTGTTTTCGTCACCACCATCAGGAAACCACCGATGATCAGAACGAACAGGGCCACATCAATCCCATTGGCCTCATAGGAATCCGGATTATAAAAACCGGCAATGGGCGCCAGCACCACATCCTCAAAGCCCTGGGGATTGGGCTCCACATGATGGTAGGTACCAGCGATAGGCACCTCTTTACCGATGGCTTCATCCATACGGGTATCGTATTTACCCGCAGGGACAATCCAGGTCAGTATCGCGACAAAAATGATAATGAGAAAAAGAATGGTATACGCCGAAGGAAACTTGAACTGCTTCATGACTGAAAAGACCTTTTGCAGAGCCTGTTCATGGAACCGGGCGGCGGGAACCGGACCTGCCAGACCGGCCGGCGCTGACACGGCTGTCAGCCAGCACCATGGAGACGTCAGTCATTAGTGACAGCCACCAAAGCCATCAGTCGCCGACAGTCAACGGACAGCGTTAGTCGCAGGAAAAACAGCGAAAGGGACATTCCAGACCCCTACCGCTGAACACATCGACACCCCGGCAACCGGCAATAACGACTCAGGGACTCATGCAGACTGATTTGACGTGTTCTCTATATAGTCGATAGCCATCCTTTTTGCATAAACGACACTGACACAAAAATGCCCTCCATAAAAACTTTCAATGGCAGCCATAATCTGTGCCCAATCAAAAACGACAACGCTCAACCATGATCTTTATCAAGATTTTTACCGATTTAAGCACGAATTAATCACTGTTTTCTGCCACCATTCCCAAACTTTTTTTTAATAGTAAAACAAACGTATTAGTTAGAGGCTAAAAACCGGAAAATGGGTATTAATACGTAATGTCAAAGGATTACTGCAGGTCTAGTCTAGGCTCCGCATTAGGGGGCATCCCTTAGCAGGCTTTAAGAATTTTCTAATGCTATGTCGATATATCCAGTAGTGTGGTAAGCACAAATCGACATACATTACACATACCGGATTTCTATCGCCTTTTAACAGTCACCAGACTGCCTCAGCCCGATGGACTGACCCAGCCAGACTGAAAAGGCGACTTTAGCTTTTGCACAGTCATGTGCACTTACTTCATGTACATCAGACATTCAGGAGAAAGATGATGTCACGCTTCTATGTGGGTTCTGAGGTTGGTCAACTCAAAAAGGTACTGCTGCACCGTCCAGAGCTTTCTCTGCGCCGCCTGACGCCTACCAACTGTGAAGGCCTGCTGTTTGACGACGTTCTGCGTGTTGAGCAGGCTGGCAAGGAACACGACGCGTTCCAGCAGGTTCTGCGTGATAACGGCGTAGAAGTGTTCCTGCTCCGCGACATGCTGGCAGAAACCCTGGCCAACCCTGAAGCCAAAGCATGGGTTCTGGACCGTCAGGTATCTCCTCTGCGTTACGGCCACGCTCTGGCTAAAGACGTTCGCGCATTCTTTGAAGAAATGAGCGACAAGGATCTGGCTTCTCACCTGATCGGTGGCCTGACCGTTGCCGAGCTGAACTCCGCTTCCGGCAGCCCGACTCTGGGCGTGATGAACCAGACTGACTTCATTCTGGATCCGATCCCGAACCACCTGTTCACCCGCGACACTTCCTGCTGGGTATACGGCGGCGTTTCTGTGAACCCGATGGCCAAGCCTGCCCGTAAGCGTGAAACCGTTCACCTGCGCGCCATCTACAAGTTCCACCCGATGTTCAAAGATGCCGACTTCCACACCTACTTCGGTGACGAAGACCGCAACTACGAACTGTCCACCATCGAAGGCGGCGACGTTCTGGTTATCGGCAAGGGCGCTGTCCTGATCGGTATGTCCGAGCGTACCACTCCTCAAGGTGTTGAGCACCTGGCTCGCGGCCTGTTCAAGACTGGCCAGGCTACCAAGGTTATCGCCCTGGAACTGCCCAAGCTGCGTAGCTGCATGCACCTGGATACCGTCTTCACCCACATGGATGTTGACTGCTTCACCTACTACCCAGACATCATGCGTGACGACATCGCCTGCTGGGAACTGACCCCAGGCGACAACGAAGAAATCGTCTTCACTGCCGTTAACGATGGTTTCGTCAAGGCCATTGCCCGCGCCCTGGACCTGCCTGAACTGCGCATGATCCCGACCGGCGGCGACATCTTCGAAGCAGAGCGTGAGCAGTGGAACGACGCCAACAACGTTCTGACTGTACGTCCTGGCACCGTTATCACTTACGAGCGCAACATCTACACCATCAAGAACATGGAAGAAGCCGGCATCAACGTGCTGACCATTCCGGGTGAAGATCTGGGCCGTGGCCGTGGCGGCGCTCGCTGCATGAGCTGCCCGATGGAGCGTGAAGGTATCTAATACCTTCTCCTGCAAGACCCAGGCACGCTGACCGGCCTGAAAGGGCAAACAAGACTGACCAGGGTGTCAGTGATAATACCCAACCGGTCAGGGTACCATGAGTGAAACAACAATCTGCCGCATGAGCGGCAGATTGTCCTTAAACAAAAAATGTTTTTTAGGGATTTAAGACCATGTCTTTCAATCTGCGTAACCGTAACTTCCTGAAACTGCTGGACTTCCAACCCAAAGAAATCCAGTACCTGCTGGACCTGTCCCGTGACCTGAAGCGTGCCAAGTACGCTGGTTGCGAACAGCAGCGCATGAAAGGCAAGAACGTTGCCCTGATTTTCGAAAAGACCTCTACCCGTACCCGTTGTGCATTCGAAGTTGCCTGCTTCGACCAGGGCGCTAACGTCACTTACATCGGTGGCGGCTCTCAGATGGGTCACAAAGAATCCGTTAAGGACACCGCTCGCGTTCTGGGCCGTTTCTACGACGGTATCGAATTCCGCGGCTTCTCCCAGGACGCCGTTGAAGAGCTGGGCGCATACGCTGGCGTTCCTGTCTGGAACGGCCTGACTGACGAATGGCACCCCACTCAGATCCTGGCCGACTTCCTGACCATGATCGAACACGGCAAGGGCAAGCAACTGGCTGAAATCAAGTTCGCTTACCTGGGCGACGCTCGCAACAACATGGGTAACTCCCTGATGGTTGGCGCAGCCAAGATGGGCATGGACATACGTCTGGTTGCTCCCAAGGCATTCTGGCCTGAAGAGTCTCTGGTTGAAACCTGCAGCAAGATCGCTGAAGAAACCGGTGCCAAGATCACCCTGACCGAAGACGTTGCTGAAGGCGTTGAAGGCGTTGACTTCCTGTACACCGACGTATGGGTATCCATGGGTGAAGCTGAGTCTGCATGGGCCGAGCGTATCGAACTGATGAAGCCTTACCAGGTGAACATGGACGTCATTGCCAAGACTGGCAACAAAGACGTTAAGTTCATGCACTGCCTGCCTGCATTCCACAACACTGAAACCAAGGTTGGTCAGGAAATCGCCGAGAAGTTCGGCATGGAAGGCCTGGAAGTGAACGAAGAAGTCTTCGAATCCGCATACAACATCTCCTTCGACGAAGCTGAGAACCGTATGCACACTATCAAGGCTGTTATGGTTGCCACTCTGGGCGACTAATCTGCTGCTGATAGATGAAAAGAGGGGCTAAGCCCCTCTTTTTTTATTATCCCGCCCACCATCACAACTCCCACCTCTTGCAACAACGAAAACAAGCAACGAATACAGTATGTACTATCCTGTAGTCGTGTTTCATCACCTGCCACCTTAACGACAGGCTATCTACTCAATCCCTCAGTATCCAAGAGGATTCAGTACCATGTCTTTCAACCTGCGCAATCGTAAATACACCAAGCTACTGGATTTCACCCCGAAAGAAATGCAATTCCTGCTGGATCTCGGTCGCGACCTCAAACGCTCCAAATACGCCGGTTGTGAACAACAGAGACTGAAAGGTAAGAATATCGCCCTGATCTTTGAAAAAACATCCACCCGGACCCGGTGTGCATTTGAAGTTGCCGCCTTTGACCAGGGCGCTAACGTGACCTTTATCGGCGGTGGCTCCCAGATGGGGCACAAGGAGTCCGTAAAGGATACAGCACGGGTTCTTGGACGCTTTTATGACGGCATAGAATTCCGGGGATTCAAACAGGAACACGTTGAAGAACTGGCGGAATATGCCGGTGTACCGGTATGGAACGGGCTCACCGACGAATTTCACCCAACCCAGATCATTGCCGACTTCATGACCATGCTGGAACATGGCGATGGCAAACAGCTGCACCAAATGAAGTGGTGTTATCTCGGCGATGGCAAAAACAACATGGGCAACTCGCTTATGGTCGGCGCCGCCAAAATGGGCATGGATTTCCGTATTGCCGCACCCAGCAGCTATTTTCCTGAGAAATGGATCGTTGACGAGTGCAACAAAATTGCCGAACAGACCGGCGCCAAAATCACACTGACAGAAGAGGTTGGTCAAGCCGTCAAAGACTGCGACTTCCTCTATGGCGATGTCTGGGTATCCATGGGTGAACCCAAAGAGGTCTGGGATGAACGGGTTGCCTCCCTGAAGCCCTACCAGGTCAACATGGATGTCATCAAGAAAACCGGCAATCCGAAGGTGAAATACCTTCACTGCCTGCCCGCTTTCCACAACACTGAAACAACCGTTGGTAAAGAGGTGGCTGAGCAGTACGGCCTTACCAATGGTGTAGAGGTGACAGAAGACGTGTTTGAGTCAGAATACTGTATCGCTTTTGACGAAGCCGAAAACCGGATGCACTCGATCAAAGCTATCATGGTAGCGACACTGGGCGACTGACAGACTACCCCTCCCCAAAGAGAGCATTTGAACGAGGTATTGATCAGCTACAAATGCCATGGGTGATAGCTGTCACCCATGGACAATACCTGTTCCAATTCAACGATTAATCTACCCATCCAGAGGATCAGGGATATGTTAGTTGTCATGGCCCTGGGAGGAAACGCCATCCTTCAGCGTGGCCAACCCCTTGAGGCACACATCCAGCGCGAAAATATTCGAACCGCTGCCAAGTCCATCGCGGAAGTCGCCAAAGATCATCAGGTGGTCTTAACACACGGCAATGGCCCGCAGGTTGGACTACTGGCCCTGATGAACGAAGCCTACGAAGCGGTAGCCAATTACCCACTGGATGTTCTGGGCGCACAAACACAGGGCATGATCGGATTCATGTTTGAACAGGAATTGCGCAACTACATGCCAGGCCGCAAAGTGTGCACAGTATCCACCCAAACCATCGTCGACCCCGACGACCCTGCCTTTGAAAACCCCGACAAATTCGTGGGACCGGTTTATACCTATGAAGAAGCCCAGGTCATCCAGGAAGCCAACCCCAGCTGGACACTAAAGCAGGATGGCAACTACTACCGCCGCGTAGTGCCATCGCCACAACCCATGGAAATACTGGAACTGCCCTCCTTACGCCACATTGTTTCATCCGGTGATATCACGGTGATTTGCGGCGGGGGCGGCGGCATCCCGGTTCGCCGTGATGCGGACAATATGCTGCATGGCGTCGAAGCGGTTGTGGATAAGGATCGCGCCTCACGCACGCTGGCTGAGGGCCTCGAAGCAGATGCCTTGGTGTTACTGACCGATGTCCCGGCCGTCGAAACCGACTTCGGCAAACCGGACTCGAAAAAGATCAAAGAATGTACACCTGACGAATTTGAGCAGTTCCCCTTTGCGGCTGGTAGCATGGGACCTAAGGTAGAATCCGTATGCCATTTCGTTCGCGCCGGTGGTAAGTTTGGTGCCATCGGTTCGCTCGACAAGGCTGCGGAAATCCTGCTTGGACACTCCGGCACCTTTGTCAAGGTAGATGTACCCGGTGGTATCACCTATTACGACTGAACCGACCCGATAACTATTCCAAATACAGCCTCTCACTAGCCGGGAGATGCCAGCCTCACACTGCGAAGTGGAATGTCTGGGGTCTCGCGGCAAAGTAGTGTCTGCGCATGGTATGTACGGACACAACCGGCGGCGACGGTTTATACCATTGCCAATGGTGTTTGAAAACAGGGTTTGCCACGGGGTGATCCCAGCAATGCCGCCGGTTTGTCCGGCTAACGTTGTTTGGCAGGCTTTGGTCTATCACCGGATAAGGGTTTACGAAAACTGCGGCTCCGCGTGTTGTTTTGGGCGACAGTTTTCGTCGGCAAGGTGACGGAATCTGTTTTCAGCCATAACGGGCGGTTGCGTATTGTGGATATATGCCCACCGGGTCTGAAGCATTTGTTTTCCCTTTGACGCAGGGCCCCATGGCCCGAATTAAAAAGGACAGGAAGAAGGCTATGTCCCAGAGTCTGTTACGTTATACCAACATTCTGAGTATTGTTGGTGACATTATCCGGGTCGAAGTACCCAACCTGAGCGACAGTAATGCTCAGGCGCGAAACGGTGATCTCGCCCTGATTGAGCAGAATGGTCAGGCCTATTCGCTTGCGCAGATCATCAAGCTGAACCGCGAAGAAGTTTCCCTCCAGGTGTTCGCGGGCACCAAAGGTCTCTCCACTGACGCCGCTGTCTGCTTCCTCGGCGAACCCATGAAAGCCGTATACTCCCCGAACATTCTGGGTCGTATCTTCAACGGCGCGGGTGAGGCGATCGATGGTGGCCCAGCTCTGGACCAGGATCCTCGCGTTGAAATCGACGGTCCTTCCGTCAACCCGATCCGCCGTGTTCTGGCGTCCCGCATGGTACGGACCAACGTCCCCATGATCGACGTGTTCAACACCCTGGTTGAATCCCAGAAGATCCCGATCTTCTCCGTATCCGGCGAACCTTACAACAAGTTCCTGGCCCGGATCGCGATCCAGGCAGAAGCGGATGTGGTTGTGTTCGGTGGCATGGGTCTGATCTTCGACGATTACCACTTCTTCAAGACTGCGTTCGAAGAAGCCGGCGTATCTTCCCGTACCGTCATGTACACCAATCTGGCCTCTGACCCGACCGTTGAGCGTCTGATGATCGCCGACATGTCCCTGGCAGTGGCTGAGCACTTCGCGGTAGAAGAAGGCAAGAAGGTTCTGGTCCTGCTGACCGACATGACCTCCTACGCCGACGCCATGAAGGAAATCGGTGTTGCCATGGACAAGATCCCCGCCAACCGGGGTTACATGGGTGACCTGTACTCCCAGCTGGCCCGCCGTTACGAGAAGGCTGCCGACTACAAGGGCGCCGGTTCCGTCACCATCCTGGCAGTCACCACCATGCCCGGTAACGACCTGACTCACCCGGTTCCGGATAACACCGGTTACATCACCGAAGGTCAGTTCTACCTGCACGACGGCGTTATCGATCCGTTCGGTTCCCTGTCCCGTCTGAAGCAGATGGTTATCGGCAAGGAAACCCGGGAAGACCACAGCCAGATCATGAACACCATGATCCGCTTCTACTCCGATTCCGTGAACGCCAAGCAGAAGCAGGCGATGGCTTTCGAACTGTCTCCGTACGATGAGAAAGTCATCCGCTTCGGTGACCAGTTCATCGACAACTTCATGAAGCTGGACGTTTCCATGAGCCTGGAAGAGGCCCTCGACCTGGCGTGGAAGATCCTGGCTGACTGCTTCACCCCTGAAGAAACGCTGATGAAGCAGAGCCTGATCGAGAAGTACTGGCCCGTGAAATCCCAGGTTGCTGCGGCAGCTGCCACTGAAACCGCCGGGGCATAACCATGGCCAAGATTGCGCTGAACAAAAGCTCGCTTAACCGGGAAAAGCGCAACCTGAAAACGTTCAACCGTTACCTGCCGGCGCTGGAACTCAAGCGTCAGCAGCTGATGGCGGAGCGTAAAAAAGCAGAGGATGCTGTCAGGGAAGCGCGCGAGCGTATTGAGCAGATCGAAAAAGACGTCAGTGAGCAACTTCCCATGCTCGCTTGTGAGGATATCAACGTCGAAGGCCTGGTCCGTGTGACCAACGTGGTTCTGGGTGAACAGAACATCGTCGGCACCACCGTGCCCGTCGTTGAGAAGGTTGAGGTAGAGGTCGCCCCCTACAGCTTCCTGACCAAACCTCACTGGGTGGACTTCCTGGTGGAACGCCTGAAAGAGATGGTGGAACTGCATGTTGAGATGCTGGTGCGTGAACTGCGCTATCAGGAGATCAGTAAGGCAACCCGCACCACTTCTCAGCGCGTGAACCTGTTCTCCAAGGTTCTGATCCCACGCAGCAACAAGAATATCGCGAAGATCAAGATCTTCATGTCCGATATGGATCGTGCTGCGGTGGTGAACGCCAAGATCTCCAAAACCAAGATGGCCAGCTGATCTGCCTCGGCAGTCAGCCTAAAGCTGGATAAGAGCATGAGTATCAAAACACTCAAGAAGATCACGCTCTATGGGCTAGCCAGCGAGAAGGAAGCCGTACTCAGCGGATTACAGGAAATGGGGTGTGTTCACCTGATTCCCCTGGCTGAGACACCGGCTGCCCCCGAAGGCGAGCTCAGTGAGCCCCGGGCTGCAAAGGAGGCCTATAGTCACCTCCTGAGCTGTCCGGTCAAGCGACGGGAAATCCGTCGTATGGATGCCATGGACACCGACGAAGTAGTCGCCAAGGTTCTTGCCAACAAGAACCAGCTGCGTGCCGCCTCTGACGCCCGTGACAACCTGATCAAGCGGATCCAGGAAGTTCGTCCCTGGGGCGATTTTTCCTTTCCGGAACTGAATCAGCTGGACGACATTCGTCTTTGGTTCTACGTGATCCCCCACCACGACATGGCGGCGCTCGAAGACATCGAGATGCCTTGGGAAGTGGTGCACCGTGATCACAAGAACTGCTATGTCGTCCTGCTGAACAAAACAGAACCGGATGCCAACCTGCTGCCGGTCAAGCGCTCCCGTGTGGGCGGTGACTCCCTGTCCAGCCTGGAACACCAGCTGGAAGAAGCGGAAATGAAGGTGGAGGATATCCAGGGTGAACGGGAGTCTCTGACCCGTTGGCTCTATGTTCTCAGCCAGATCGTTGCCCGTAAGGAAGACACCCGCGCATTGGAAGACGCTCGTCGTGTGACCCTCGACGATGACCAGTTTTTCCTGGTCTCAGGCTGGCTGCCTGCGGATGAAGAAGAACGCGCCAGTGAATTTGTCGCGTCCTTCGCCGTAGCCGCCACCATCGAAGATCCGGCGCCGGAAGACAGTCCGCCGACCCTGCTGGAAAACCCCGAATCCGTTGCCGGCGGTACGGAAGCCATGGCTTTCTACCAGCTGCCCGGTTACCGGACCTGGGACCCCAGCACCGTGGTGTTCTTCTCGTTCTCCCTGTTCTTTGCCATGATCATGAACGACGCGGCTTACTGCGCCATCCTTGGCGGCCTCGTGTTCCTGTTCCGCAAGAAACTGGGTGCCAGCGAGACAGGCATCCGCATCCGTAACCTGGCTTATTTCATGTCAGGAATCGGTATTCTCTGGGGCATTGGCTCCGGCAGCTATTTCGGCTACACGCCAGACAAGGAGACCTTCTTCGGCTCGCTGCACTTCATTGATATGAATAACTACGGTGCCATGATGAAACTTTCCATCATCATCGGTGCGACGCATATCGTGATAGCGAACCTGGTCACTGCCTGGAACAACCGAACGCGCCTGTATGTTCTGGCGCCACTGGGATGGACACTGGCCATTATCGGCGGTGTTACCCTCTGGCTCGGAATGACAGGAGACCTGGCACCGGTCTGGAAAGAGACACTGGGCCCTGCCCTGGCGATAGTCGGCGCAGCGCTTATTTTCCTCTTCACCAGCACTCGCCCGGTTTCCAGCGCGAAAGACGTCCTGTTCCGGATCGTCGACGGTCTGCATGCGCTTTACAATATCTCCAGTGTTTTCGGCGATATTCTTAGCTACATGCGTCTGTTTGCCCTCGGTCTGGCCGGCGCGTCCCTGGCTGTTACCTTCAATACGCTGGCATTCCAGGTTCTGGACAGCATGCCAGGTATCGGTGTTCTGTTCTGCGCCCTGATCCTGATTGCGGGTCACCTGCTCAATATCAGCCTCTCCCTGATGGGTGGTGTTGTGCACGGCCTGCGTCTGAATGTGATTGAGTTCTTCAAGTGGAGCCTGACTGAAGAAGGCTACCCGTTTAAACCGTTTAAAAAGCAAGAGGATTGATTCATGGAAAACTTTATTCTGATGCTGGGTTGGGCCGGTATTTTCGCTCCTATGGCGCTGGGCGCTATCGGTTCCGGCCTGGGTTGCTCCATCTCCGGCCAGGCGGCCTGTGGTGCCATGCTGGACGTTGAAAGCGGTTACGGTAAGTTCATCGGTCTGTCCGCACTGCCTTCTTCCCAGGGCATCCTGGGTATCGTAATCATGTTCATCCTGATGGGTACCCCCCTGACCGTTGACACTGCACCGGCCTTCTTCGGCATCGGTCTGCTGGCTGGTCTGTCCCTGATGATCACTGCTCTGTACCAGGGCAAGGCCGTTGCTGGCGCGATCAATGCGTCCAAGAACAAGCCTGAGATCTTCGGTCTGTCTATTGCTCCTGCTGCGATCGTAGAAGGTTTCTCCGTATTCACCTTCGTATTCGCCCTGGTTCTGGCTGGCAACATCGCCGCCTAAGCCTGTCGATTAACGTTGCTAACAGGGTGAAGCCATGACTGAAGTAGCAAGTAATGTATCCGTCGGGGTACAGGAGCTGATCGAAAAGCTCCGTAACCAGGGCGTTGCCAACGGCCGCACTGAAGCCGACAAAATTGTCTCCGACGCCCGCAATGAAGCGGACCGGATCCTGGAAGAAGCGCGCCTGCAGGCCGCTGACCTGGTGAACAAGGCGAAGAAAGAAGCCGACTTCACCGTCAAGGCCGGCGAAGAGTCCCTGGAACTGGCCGGCCGTAACGCCGTGCTGGAACTGAAGGACTTCCTGCTCAAGCAGTTCTCCGAGCAGATCCGCCTGACTGTCGCCCGCGAAATGGAAGACCAGGGCATCCTCAAGAACATGATTCTTGAAGTAGCCGGTCGTAACAGCCTGCGTGGCGAAGAAAACGTCGAAGTGATCCTGCCCCGCAAGGTCATCGGTGTTGAAGACCTGCGCGAGCACCCGGAAGCACTGAAAGAAGGCTCACTGGCCTACTTCGCGGTGCGTCAGGGCAAGGAAATGCTGAGCAACGGCGTCACCTTCAAGGTGGGCGGCGAGAAGCAGACCGGCGTTACCTTCCGCCTGCGCGAGAAGAACATCGAAGTTGAACTGGATGACACCGCTGTCAGCACCATGCTGCTGAAGCACCTGCAGCCCCGTTTCCGCGCGCTGCTGGAAGGCATCATCAATTAAGGCTGACGCTGCCGGCTGACGGCGCTCGGGCTGTTTTTACAACCCGAACGTCGCTCCGGCAGCGCCTGTAAGGAGCAAGCCATGGCTGACAATGCCTGTTATACCTTGCTGACCTCGCTGCCGCACATTGATTCCCTGTTCAACAGCCGGATCACCCCGATCTCCCGTTTCCAGCTGGACCGCCGTTTGTCCATGCTGGAAATGGAAGATCAGGAGCGTCTGGTCCTGATTGAGAATCTGCTGCACTGGGATCACCTGGCGGACGATGTCAACGAAAGCGCCCTGATCCGCATGGCCGAAAAGGCCCGCGATCAACTGGGCAGCCAGACCCTGCGTGAACTGGTCGACTGGCGCCTGGACATGCGCACCATCGTGGCCGCCCTGCGCCGCAAGCACCTGGGTGAAGCCGCGCCGACCACGGCGAAGTGGAGCTACGGTACCCGCTACGAATACATTCGCAGCCACTGGAGTTCCCCGACACTGGGTCTGGGCAAGGCGTTTCCGTGGATCAACAAGGTCAACGAATGCCTGCGCACCGGCAACTGTGTTGAACTGGAAAAGACCCTGCTGCAAGCCGTCTGGGACCAGCTCAACCGCCTGGCCACCCGGCACCAGTTCGATTTCGAGGCCGTCGTCATTTACGTGCTGCGCTGGAACCTGGTCGCCCGCTGGACCTGCTATGACACCAGCAAGGCACAGACCCGCTTCCGGAAGCTGATCGACAAGAGCCTCGGCGAATTCAGGGACCAGTTGCCGGTCAGCAACTGATCACGACGACTTCAACTGCAGAACGGTCAATGAACCGACTGTGCAAGGAAAAGGTTATCGCGTTATGAGTACAACGCACGAACAGAACGCCACAGCCCGCGTCGTGGCCGTCAATGGTGACATCATCACCATTGAAACCATCGACAAGGGCGAAGAAAGCCGCGCCCTCGTCAAGAACGAAGTGGTTTACGTGGTACCCAGCCGCAAGCAGAACGAAAGCATTGACGAAATGCTTATGTCTGAAGTCCTGCGGGTGCACGGCAAGACCGCTGACATCCAGGTCTTCGAAGATACCCGCGGCGTTGCCGTGGGTGATTACATCGTCCAGACCGGTCAGCTGCTGTCCGTGGAACTGGGCCCGGGTATCCTGAGCCAGATCTACGATGGTCTGCAGAATCCGCTGGAAAACCTGGCACAGCTGCACGGTACCTTCCTGCAGCGTGGTGTTCAGGCAGAAGCCCTGGATCGCACCAAAACCTGGTCTTTCGTGGCCAAGGCCCGTGTGGGTGATGTCCTGCGCGCCGGTGAAACCCTGGGTACTGTCCAGGAAGGCCGTTTCACTCACAAGGTCATGATTCCTTTTGACCTGTCCGGTTCCGTGACGGTCGACTGGATCCAGGAAGGCACCTTTACCGTTGACACCATCGTTGCCCGTGTGCGTGACGAACAGGGTAAAGAACGCGAACTGAACATGATTCAGCGCTGGCCGGTCCGTCGCTCCATTTCCGAGACCCTGTCTCAGAAAGGCGGCAAGACCACCCGTCACTACCCGACTGAGCCCCTGATCACCCAGCAGCGTCTGGTTGACACCTTCTTCCCCATCGCCCGTGGCGGTACCGGCTGTATCCCTGGTCCGTTCGGTGCGGGTAAGACCGTACTGCAGCACATGCTGTCCAAGTACTCTTCTGCCGACATCGTTATCGTTATCGCCTGTGGTGAGCGTGCCGGTGAGGTGGTAGAAACCATCGACGAGTTCCCGAAACTGCAGGATCCCAGCGGCGCCGGCTCCCTGATGGACCGTACCACCATCATCTGTAATACCTCCTCCATGCCGGTTGCGGCCCGTGAAGCCTCCATCTACACCGGTCTGACCCTGGGTGAGTACTACCGCCAGATGGGCTACAACGTTCTGATCCTGGCCGACTCCACGTCCCGTTGGGCACAGGCGATGCGTGAAACCTCCAACCGTCTGGAAGAAATCCCAGGTGAAGAAGGCTTCCCGGCTTACATCGACTCCGCGATCAAAGGTCTGTACGAGCGTGCGGGTGTGATCAGCAACGAAGACGGCGAGTCCGGCTCCCTGACCATGATCGGTACCGTATCACCGGCCGGTGGTAACTTCGAAGAGCCTGTGACCCAGTCTACCCTGGCGACCGTGAAGTGCTTCCTGGGTCTGTCTTACGACCGTGCTTACAAGCGTTTCTTCCCAGCGGTTGACCCGCTGATCTCCTGGTCTCGTTACCTGGATCAGATGAAGCCCTGGTACGACGCCAACCTGTCCAGCGACTGGGTTGCCATGGTGACCGAAATGCAGAAGCTGCTGGTTCGCGGTGAAAGCATCAACCAGATGATGCAGGTGACCGGTGAAGAAGGTGTGACCCTGGGCGACTACGTCGAGTTCCAGAAATCCCTGTTCCTGGACATGGTTTACCTGCAGCAGGACGCTTTCGACCATATCGACGCCGCCTGCTCCCTGGAGCGTCAGAAGTTCAGCTTCCGTCTGATCGTTGACCTGATCCGTCAGGACTACAACTTCGCTGACAAGAACGTCGCCCGCGACTTCTTCGTGAAGCTGACCGGTCTGTACAAGAACTTCAACTATGCGCACATGGATTCGTCCGAATACAAGGACTACCTGGAAAAGATCGAGGATCTGCGCAACCAGTTCGCTGTCAGCGCCGAAGCGGCCTGATAAGCGACTGTATCCTTACAAAAACAAAGGCCGGCAAATGCCGGCCTTTGTTTGTCTGCATATTTTGTCATTTTTCAACGAATCCACTCATAGTGTTAGCGGATTCCCTGCTTACTCATTCATAATGATCTAGCGCCATTTTATTCGTTAAGGTGAAGTGCGCAGCCTGAATGATCAATGAGAAGTAAGATGCATCAGCTACCAAAAAAAATGATCGGTGTTGTTCTCACAGGGCACGGTGGCCCTGAGAAGCTGGAATATCGGAACGATCTTCCAGTACCATCACCGGGCTTGAACGAAGTATTAATCCGGGTTTCTGCCGCTGGCGTCAATAACACCGATATCAATATACGCACCGGATGGTACTCTAAATCCGGCGACCCAAGTGAGGATGCTGGCTGGACCGGTGAAGCGTTCAATTTTCCCCGTATACAAGGTGCAGACGTTTGCGGTGTTGTTGTAGCAGTCGGTCAGGGGGTCAGTGCAGACCGCATTGGTCAAAGAGTGTTGATTGAACCCTGCCTCCGCGAAATCAATGGTGAAATGTTAAAGCAACCGGGGTATTTTGGCGCAGAATGCAATGGCGGTTTTGCTGAATACACGACAGTCGCTTCACGACATGCCTACACCATTTCCAGTACATTAACGGACATAGAGCTGGCCTCTTTTCCCTGCTCCTATTCAACGGCAGAAAACCTGTTAACCAAGCCTAACGTTAAATCCGGGGAAACAGTATTGGTGACCGGAGCATCGGGTGGTGTCGGCTCCGCCGCCGTTCAGTTGGCAAAAGCCAGAGGTGCCAATGTTATCGCTGTCACCAGCCCGGAGAAGTCTGACGAACTCCTAAAAATTGGCGCATCCCAAACGATTTCACGCAATGACAATATGACTGATGTCCTGAGAGAAAACAGCGTTGATGTGGTCGTCGATCTGGTAGCCGGCAGCCAGTGGAGCGCACTGCTGGATGTTCTGAAACCCGGTGGGCGCTATTCAGTGGCTGGAGCCATTGCAGGTCCTATCGTTGAACTCGATATCCGTACCCTGTACCTGAAAGATCTGAGTTTCTTTGGCTGCACCGTGTTGGGAGCCGAAGTCTTTGCCAACCTGATTCACCATATTGAGTCAGGGAATATTCGACCAATTGTTGCCCACTCATTCCCACTGGCACACATTAACGAAGCGCAGGCATTATTTCTGCAGAAGAAACACATCGGCAAGATTGTGCTGTCTGTTGCTGAATAGTAATTATTAACCTGGTTGAGGCTCAGATTCATTCCGAGCCTCCACTGCTACGAATAGCCCTACACATTGATGATTAACCACTCAAAGCAGATATACGACAAGGAAATGCTGACTTAGCCTGACAGGCTACAGTGACTAGCGAGCCACCAGCTAAATAACAAAAGATATTCTAACAAGACTGTACTCGCGGCTATCCTGCAAATCCTGCGGTTTATCGAAATAACAAGCATCGTGCAGGGTGCACCAACGCTGTCTGGATGATAACTGCGCTCAGACAAGTAAAAACTGGCTTTTTCTGATTAACGAAGTTTTTACAGAAAAAACACCTGTCAAAAAACCAATAAAAAACGATATTTATCAACAATACTGTCAAAGATTTACCAAGTGTTAAATAACTATAACGATAGTGACACATAAACCTTATCACAGGTCAATGCACCGTCGATTATGCGTCGGACTACGTACAAAACACACTTGGAATCGGAACTCTCGCACCTAATATGGTGTCTATACCGGAGTGAATCCCCTCTCGGATATACAATCCAGTACCGGTGCCGATAAAAAACCGGAATGGATCATCGAATCACCTAAGAAAGTAAGGGAATCCTGTCATGCGTATTGTCATCGCTCTGGGCGGTAACGCCATGCTGCAGCGCGGTCAGCCTCTGGAAGCTGATATCCAACGCGAAAACATCAGCAAAGCCGCTGAAATGATTGCCAAAGTTGCCCAGGAACACGAAGTCATTCTGACTCACGGTAACGGTCCCCAGGTTGGTCTGCTGGCTCTGCAAAACGCTGCCTACACTAAGGTTGCCCCTTATCCGCTGGACGTACTGGGTGCAGAAACCGCCGGTATGATCGGCTACATGATGGAGCAGGAACTCTACAACCACACCAATGGTGCCCAGATCGCGACCATGGTGACTCAGACTCTGGTTGACGCTAACGATCCTGCTTTCCAGGACCCGACCAAGTTCGTTGGTCCGGTTTACAGCAAAGAAGAAGCTGAAGCCCTGGCCGCTGAAAAAGGCTGGTCCATCAAGGCTGACGGCGAATACTTCCGTCGCGTTGTTCCTTCTCCGCTGCCCCAGGGTATCGTTGAAGTTGAAATGATCCGCAAGCTGGCCGAGCAAGGCGCTCTGGTTATCTGTGCTGGCGGTGGCGGCGTGCCGGTTCGTAAGGACGAAAGCGGCAAGCTGATCGGTGTTGAAGCCGTTGTCGACAAAGACCTGTCCGCTGCCATTCTGGCAGAGCAGATGGGTGCCGACGCCCTGATCATCATGACCGACGTCAGCGCCGTATGCATCAACTTCGGCAAGCCTGACCAGAAAGAAATCCACAAGGCGACCCCTGACGCGATCACCTCTCTGGACTTCCCAGCTGGCTCCATGGGTCCGAAGATCGAAGCTGCTGCTAACTTCGTCCGCAAGGGCGGCAAGTTCGCCGGTATCGGTAGCCTGTACGACGTAGTGAACATTGCTAACGGCGTATCCGGCACCTGGATTACCGAAGAAGCAGAAGGGATCTCCTACCACGAAGATCGCAAGGCTGCTGAAGCCTAACAATCTGCTTGGCGGAGGCTTTAGTCGCCTCCGCCTTCCCTCCTCTCTCCTTTATACTTCCCCACACCTAGCCCCCCTTAAGACTCATTGACCTATGAAAGCGCACTCCACCATTGACGTTGGCGTAGGTGTCTTTATCGTTCGAGCCGGAAAAATTCTGCTGGGAGAACGCGCGGGTTCACACGGTGCAGATACATGGGGTCTGCCCGGTGGGCACCTGGAGTTCGGTGAATCCCCGGCAGACTGCGCCATCCGTGAAGTGCTGGAAGAAACGGGTCTCAAGATCAATGACATTGAGCCTGTAGCGTTCACAAACGATATTTTTGAAAAGGAAGGGAAGCACTACGTCACACTCTTCGTCTTAGCCAAACAGTGCGACGGCGAGCCCTGCATCATGGAACCGGACAAGTGCAACGGCTGGTCATGGTTTGACTGGAATGCCCTGCCCCAACCACTCTTTGCCTCACTCGTAAATCTGAAACAACAGGGATTTGTTCCGCCATTTGGTCGTCAGTGAAGTCAATAACACAGTAGACTTCACCAGGCATTTTCTGCAGACATAAAAAAAACCTTCTTGTATGACAAGAAGGCTTTTTCAAATATGGCGTCCCCTAGGGGACTCGAACCCCTGTTACCGCCGTGAAAGGGCGGTGTCCTAGGCCACTAGACGAAGGGGACCTCATGGACGGCGGCAATAATAGGGGTTCACTTTCCGGGAGTCAACAGCCTGGCCGCTATTCTTTTCCACATTCTATCATGGTCATGTACACTCTCCGTACGCATAGAGGAGAGGAATGATAAGAATGAAACTCAAACTCCTGGGGGCTCCGCTGTCGCCTTTTGTCCGGAAGGCCATTCTAACCCTGAAACTGAAAGAACTGCCTTATGAGCTGACGCCTGTTTTACCCTTCAATTTCCCGGACTGGTTTGTTGAACTCAACCCGCTCAAACGCATACCCGTTTTAACCGTTGACGACACCCCCGTTGCTGATTCCAGTGTCATCTGCCAGTTTCTGGATACCCTGTCGGATACGACACGACTGATTCCCGATAATGCATTGGATGCTGCCCGCGTACGGTGGTTTGAAAAATATGCCGATTACGAATTAGCGCCGCATTTAACGTTCACTATTTTCAGAAACCGCTTTCTTCTTCCCTCTTTGGGAAAACCCGGCGATGAAGCGGCGATAGAAAAGTCATTAACGGTAAAACTTCCCCCCATGCTCACTTATCTTGAGCAAACACTGACAGACAATGAGTATCTAGTCGGCGACAGCGTCACTCTCGCGGATATCGCCGTTCTCAGTCAGTTCATATCCTTCAGACATGGCGGTGAGCAACCCGACAGTAACCAGTATCCACACCTCTGCGCCTACCTTGACCGGTTAATGCAACTACCTGCCGTCGTGGAAACCTGGGAGAAAGAGTGCGCCATTATCCAGAAAATGAAAAAATAGTACTCACCGACAGGGAAATCCGGCATCCTGATAAAACAGGTACCGGGCAGTATGACAGGGATGTTATGAAAACCAGACTCAGTGAACGCCTGTCCTATAAACAGGCCAGAAATACGCTGATACTCACCTTCCTGATTGGTGGCCTGTTCAGCGTCATACAGGTCACACTGGACTTCTACCAGCAGGATCATGCCATTGACCAGGAAATGCAGGCACTGCTCAACATCAGCAGCACCCCCGCAGCTCGTATTGCCTATAACATTGATGAAGAGCTAGCCCAGGAATTGCTGCTGGGTCTGCTTCGTTCCCCCACCATCATCCGTGCTGAAATTACGGATGAAAACAACACGCCACTGGCAGCCATTTCCCGTGACATTCGACACGATACCACCCGTGTTGTCAGCGATACCCTGTTTGGCAAAACACGCCAATACCAAAAACCACTGCGTGTCGCCTACGATCCGGAAGAAAAGCTGGGCTTCCTGATTCTGGAAATTGATACCTACATTTATGGCAGTAGTTTTATCAAGCGTTCTGTCGTAACCGCTGTCACCGCCATTATTAAGGGATTGGTTCTGGCCATTGTCCTGCTGCTACTGTTTTACCGCATGACAACCCAGCCTCTTTCCGCGCTGACCCGGGACCTGCGCCGGGTGAACAACCATGCGCGCACCCCCATTGCGCTTAAGTATCCGGCAGGTCACGAGTACGATGAGATCGGCAGTCTGGTTGACTCCATCAATCGACTGCTACATGTCATTTCCACCAACCTGAAAAAGCGCCGGCAGGCAGAAAAACAACTGAGAAATTACCTGGTTGACCTGGAAAACATTGTCGATAACCGAACCGCCGAACTGAATGCCCGTAACCGCCAGCTCAGGGACTCCAACGAGGAGCTGGACCAGGCCCGCCAGAATGCCGAACAGATGGCGAAAACCCGCGCCTCCATGTTAGCCAGCATGAGCCATGAAGTGAGAACCCCAATCAATGGCATTCTTGGCATGATTGACCTGTTACTCAGGGACAACCCCACGGAATCACAAAAGGAAAAACTGCAACTGGCACGTGAATCCGGCATTATCCTGGTGCAACTGCTGAATGATGTTCTTGATTTCTCGAAGTTCGAATCCGACAAACTCACGATAGAAACGATCATTTTTGATCTTCACGACACACTGGAAACTGCGACAGCACTATTGGGGCAAAGTGCCGCTGACAAAGGTCTTATTCTGCAGAATCAACTGGATCGTTCCCTTCCCCATACCGTTATGGGCGACCCCACCCGCTTACACCAGATACTGACCAACCTGCTGGGGAATGCGATCAAATTTACCCATCACGGTAGCGTTACCCTAAGGGCCTGGGCCAATGTGCAGTCTGATCAACGATGTCAGCTGCGTGTCGAAATTAGAGATACGGGCATTGGTATCCCGGAAGCTATGCAGGGGGATATTTTTACCGCTTTTTCACAGGCATCATCCGATACCACCCGGAAGTTTGGTGGTACCGGTTTGGGACTGGCACTGTCGAAAAAAATTGCCGAAGCAATGGGTGGTTCCATCACTGTGGAATCACAGCCTAATGAAGGAAGTCGCTTCACGGTTGTGATGCCCTTTGAGCAAACGGTGCAGGAACCCACTCCACAACCACTACACAGCCACGAAACAATCATCACAGGCACAGCAGTGGCGATCATGGCTCCACCCATATTAGCCTCTATCCTTTACGACTACTGCCGTGAGTGGCAGATTGATGCCTGGGTTCCCAGCTGGCAGGGCCCATGGCAGCAGCAGGATCTGGAACGCCTTTCAAAGACAAAGCTTCTGCTGACACACAATCCGCATCTTGTTTTTGAGCGACAGAACCCAACTGTATTACTACAGGATTCAGGTAATACAGCGTTTAACACTCTTGAAAACGATCTTGTCGTATTGCCATTACCCATCAGAAAAGATCATCTGCATGCGACCCTTTCTGAACTCATCGGTTCAGACATTCTTCATGCAACAACACCCTCAATGGCGTCTCCGCATATCATTGTTCAAGAGTCATCGCCAATAACTACCCGTATTCTGGTTGTTGAAGATAATCCGACGAATCTGATGGTCGCAGAAGGCATGCTGGAGCAGTTAGGCTACCAGGTGACAACCGCCCGGAACGGGCAGCAATGCCTGGATCGCTGCAAAAAAGCGTTATTTGACCTGGTATTAATGGATTGCAACATGCCCGTGATGGATGGCTATGAAGCCTGCCGACAATTGCGGAACAACGCAAAAACCTGTGATATCCCCGTGATAGCGCTCACAGCCAATGCCCTCAGCCATGACCGTGAACGCTGCTACCGGGCCGGCATGCAGGATTACATCGCCAAACCCTTTGATCGTAGCACCCTGAAGCAAACTCTCGAGAAATGGCTTTAACGGATAACGTTACGATTCAGGTGGAGTGAACGACAGGGCAACAGAGTTGATACAGTAGCGCATACCGGTTGGTTGAGGCCCATCGGGAAAGACATGCCCAAGATGCGCCTGACAACGGGCACATTTGACTTCAACCCGCACCATCCCATGAGAGGTGTCGTATTCTGTGATGACAGCGTCATCCGAAAGCGGTTGCCAGTAACTCGGCCAGCCTGAACCCGAGTCGTATTTGGCCTCTGAACTGAACAGCGGTTGATTACAGCAGCTGCAGTGATACTCCCCTTTTTCCTTGCAATGATACAAGGCGCCAGTAAACGGTGGTTCAGTACCCTGCTCCCGGCAGACCCGGTACTGCTCTGGTGTCAGCTGTTCCCGCCATTCGTCGTCAGAACGGCTGACAAAGTCAGTACAGCTATCGTTACGATCTGATCTTGACAATGTGGTTTCCCTCTTCCGGACGCGGTATGATCTCGACCTTAACACCCACAATGACCGCTGACCAGAGCCTGCTGCGGTCAGTTTTTTCGGGACAGCCATGTCTGAAATTCTCAAGTCGACCAAACTGCTCGACGTCTGTTATGAAATTCGCGGCCCGGTGCTCAGCGAAGCCAGAAAGCTGGAAGAAGAAGGCCAGCGTATCATCAAGCTGAATATCGGCAATCCGGCGCCGTTTGGCTTTGATGCCCCGGAAGAAATCATCCGGGACGTGATTCTCAACCTGCCTGCATCACAGGGATACTGCGACGCCAAGGGGCTGTTTTCTGCCCGTAAGGCCATCATGCAGTATTGCCAGCAACGGGACATTAACGGCGTTGAGATCGAAGATATCTTTGTCGGCAACGGCGTCAGCGAACTGATTGTCATGGCCATGCAGGGCCTGCTCAATAACGGCGATGAAATGCTGATTCCCGCACCGGACTATCCCCTCTGGACGGCGGCGGTCAACCTTGCCGGCGGCAGTGCGGTGCATTATATCAAGGATGAGCAGTCCGACTGGTACCCTGATCTGGATGACATTCGCAGCAAAATCTCCGCGAAAACCCGTGGTATTGTGGTCATCAACCCCAACAACCCTACCGGCGCTGTTTATCCGCGTGAGATTCTCGAGGGGATTGTCGAGTTGGCTCGCGAGCACAACCTGATCGTCTTTGCCGATGAGATCTATGACAAGATTCTCTATGACGGTACTGAACATACGTCACTGGCTTCATTAGCCGACGACGTGTTGTTTGTAACGTTCAATGGCTTATCCAAGTCCTGGCGAGCAGCCGGCTTCCGTACTGGCTGGATGGTGATGAGCGGCGCCAAACACAAGGCAAAGGACTATATCGAAGGCTTGGGCATCCTGGCTTCTATGCGTCTGTGCGCCAATGTCCCTTCCCAGCATGCTGTACAGACAGCACTGGGCGGGTACCAGAGCATTAATGACCTGGTATTGCCCGGCGGACGTCTTCTCGAACAGCGAGACAAAGCCTGGGAAATGATCACGGCGATTCCCGGGGTCACCTGTGTCAAACCCAAGGGTGCACTGTACCTGTTCCCGAAACTCGATCCGGTTATGTACCCCATCGAAGATGATGAGCAGTTCATCCTGGATCTGCTGCGTCAAGAAAAGGTACTTCTGGTTCAGGGTTCCGGTTTCAACTGGCCTGCTAACGACCATTTCCGGATTGTCACCCTGCCACGTGTCGATGAGCTGGAAATTGCCATTAACAGGCTGGCAAAATATCTGGAGCGAATTCGCAAGTAACAGACGACACTACACAAGAAAGGACACGACAGGATCATGGCTGATATTCATATCGATGATTTCTTTCAGGACTGTGCCCACATTCTCCTGAAGCTGTATGGCCATTTTCCGCGCAAGGATGCGCTGTATGTGGATGATATTGCTGACTGTGACCCTGCCGACGAATACGGCATTCCTTCTGAACGTCACATGGCCTGTTATCAGGCCATGCTCTGGTTAGCAGAAGAAGATTACCTGCGCTATGAAGACCGGATTGGCTACAGCGGCCTCGACCAGGTAACCCTGACAGAAAAAGCCTTCCTGAAACTGGTCACCCCCGTTAACCCATCACTGCTGGACAACGCTTCACCACCCATCGTAGGTCTGCAACAGGCCAGTCTGGCAGCACAATTGCGGCAGGCACTACAAATAGGCACACCTTACCGCTTACGTGAAGTGCTGGTTCATTTCTGGCCACAGCTATTGCCCACTGCCGACACCTGCGATTAAACACACTGCAGGACACCAAACGCTGCTCATCTCGACACGATGACATTCACCGTGACCTCAACAGTATTTCCATCCTTGTATCTAAACCGTCGACAAGGCGTTGATCAGCAGCGTCATAAAAATAAGCTCCTTTTTTGGGTTTTAGGTAACGCGATGCAATTTCTGCACAGCTACGCCACCAGCAAACCGGAAGATTATTTTTAAAGCGTTGTTAACCGCGATCACTCTTAGTAACAAGCACCCAGAATTTGGCAGCCTTAGCATCACCGCATTCATCAATAAATGTTTTACCTGGATTTTCTTCATCGAAGAACCTATACATTTGGCATATATTGTCAGGTAATTCTTCAAACAAAGAACACCTATCTTCCCTTTGCCATATTCTTTTTTCATATTGTTTTTGAGCATCAATCATTTCTTGTAAATTTAAACGAGTCGTGTACAGATTGACCCACTTATCCACCACATCATTTTCCTTACCCCAAATATATATCCGGTATACTTCCTCCAAGGTTTGCCTATCCACATAATGATTAGACACGCTTACTTGTTGAAGCTCTTCGAAAAAGAACGTCCTGACAATAAAAGGGATTAACCCTCTTTGAAAAAAAGTATCCTCACACGTATCAATAAATTCAACTAAATGCCATTCCACTTTATTACATATAATTGAATATTCTTTTTTAGCATATATCTTCACATCAAGTGTGTCGATATCCATACTACCCACAGGCTTTGGTTTGAAGCAACTAACTCCTTTGCAGCCACTAGGAATTTCTGGAAAATCACCATATGAAAATGTAAATTCCAGAATGCTTTTTTGCTTGTCAGCCTTTATCATTTCTCTTGGATCTATAGCGGAGCTGGCTTGATCAACAGCAACAGAACGAGGGCAGGCATCTTGGTGTGTTGATAGCCATGCCGCGATGGCAAATTTTTCTTGACATGAAAAGCATTCATAAGGCTGACACTGTTCTGTATGCTGCTCTAGATCTTTATGATCAATCAACCGCTTACAACCGACAGGGCAGCACCATTTTATATATTCAAGAGTTGTCTCGAACGATTCTATTATTTTCGTCTTTCGGGGCTCCAATGCCGGTTTTTTGCACAAGCGGCAAAAGTTTAAATTAGTTGAACATGTTCGACATAAAATATGAGGAGAATCCGTGTCACACACGGTAACTGGATCTTTCGCAGGGTCCTTGCATACAAGGCATCGTAACTCTGGCAAGCTAACCGGCTTAAACACTCGAACCAGGCGCTCTTCGCCACCAACCTTTAATGTGCGCGTCTGGAAATACAATTCATTACCATCAATTTTGGCCAAAACTTTGTCACCCTCATGGAGGGTCATTGCAACGTGCGGTATCATTTTGTTTACCCCCCAATGCATTAATTGCATAGCTTTCTATTAAACCTGATCAAACTCCAAAGCCCCTTGACAGGAACACCATTGAGATTGACGCATATTACAGACAGACCGTTTCGTTGATTCCATACCATTGAGATTGTCATAAAAACTATTTACAAAAAGCCAACCTAATAGTTTCTACCACAAGGATTATTGAACCCTGGGCAATTATCCTCAGCAAACCTTTGACAAAAATCTTCAAGGATTAGTTCACTGCTCAGGTTTAGAGACATCAATACACCAAGCCACTGAAACCATTTATCTCCATGGAAACATTAGTTAAAACTCTTCTCACCCTCCCTTTCGTGCTAATTTTACAGCAATCTTTATTTTCACTGAAAAGCAATACAGTCAAATCAACTTTTCATTCTAGGAGCAGCATTTAGATTATCGGATTATATAACCAATGATACTTAACACCTTGAAGATCAAACCTGCCCTGCTCATCAACCAGATCGCAAATCATTCTCTAAACGTGAATTCCATTGATTTACCATGATATTCACTATACCAGCGTGTTATTCCTTTTTAAGCCTTCTTGCAGGATTCTTTCCCCTCGGCTTTACAATTTTACTACTGTCTAAAATTGTCAGTTATTGCACGATCAATCAGCTGAGACGCCCTATTTTTCCATTGGATCCGCTCTGTTCATTTGAACCCGACTCCACGTCAAATAGTCTATGATCGTGTTTAATGACCACTCCGACTTAACCATAAGATTTCTATGGTTAAGAGTGATTGGCATTAACGCATTCGTTCAACCGAAAAAGCAGGTCAATATGAAACAATCACTCTGGGTCCTGGCACTCTTGATGATGGCAGGCTGTACCGGCCATGAAGCCGTTACCCGTGAGAATCTTATGCATCATCACTGGGTGCTTACCTCTGTCGATCAGAAAGCCGTACCCGATAAAACCGCTGGACAAGCGCAACCGGATCTGGAAATCGGTGAGAATCTCACCGTCAACGGTGCAACTGGCTGTAATCGCTACTGGGGTCAGGGGGTTCTGAATGGTAGTCAGTTCAAGGTTCAACGGCTGTCCTCTACCCGGCGCGCCTGCCATGCGCCATACAACAGCATCGAACAGACGCTGACATCCGTACTCAGCAGCGGCGCTGAGATGACATTAACCAAAGATGCATTGACGTTGAAAAACGATCAGCACACGCTGGTATTTGCTCTCAGGGACTGGCTATAGGCCGTCCCTGAACGCATAGTCTCACGACTTATCCTTGACGATGATGCAATGCAAGCCATAACCCCGCCATAATCAATCCTCCTCCTGTAAAATGGTAAGCATGGAGCGATTCCCCCAGAAACAGAAAGGCCAGTAATGCCACAAAAACAGGCATCAGGCTGTTGAATAGCGAGGCGCTGTTGGAGCCGAGCATCCTGACGCCATTATTCCAGGCAAGATAAGAAAGAATCGAGGCAAAGACCGTCACATAAGCCAGCAGCGCCATACTATGAAACGAGACGGCAAAGCCGCCGACCAGCGAATACTCCCAGAGATAAAACGGCAGGAGTACCGGCATCCCGATGCCCACCAGCACCGACAAAATCACGATCCCGGGCAACGGTATGGCAAACCGTTTATATAAGACGGAATACAATCCCCAACAGGTCACTGCCACCAGCATATAAAGATCGCCTCGCTGACTTTGCAGCAACAGCAATTGGCGCCACTCCCCGCGGGAAATCACATACAGCAATCCCGCCAGAATAATCAGTAGTCCCATGACCTGTCGCAGACGGGGGATTTCATTCAGCAAAAAAATACTCAGGATAATGGTGACTAACGGCAGCGACGTCTGAATCAAGGCGATATTCACCGCCTGTGTGCTTTGGGCGGCAAGGTATAACAACGTATTAAATGTCGTGACACTCAACACGGCCAAGATGAGCAAGCGGTAGCGATAAGACCAGATAGTTGCCCGATGCACATATAACTGTCGCCAGGTCATCAGCAATAAACAGACAAAGGCAAAGAACCATCGCCAGAACGCCAGGGCAACCGGAGGCACCACCCCGATACTCATACGTCCTGCCACGCTGTTGCCTGCCCAGAACAGGATCGCGGCAACCAGTGCGAGCGTCGCCATTGCCCGGTTTCCTGACGGTAAAAAACGCAAAAAATGCGGATGACTTAACATAACGGCCAATATTCCCAAGGCAGGGTATTGCTTCTGTACCCGGCCAAATGAAACTTTTATGATAAAAACCAGTCAACGCAAAGGCCTATACCACCAACAAGGAGCCTGTGCATGGAATCATCCGACATCATTACGTTCTGGTTTGAAGAAATCTCACCACGCCAATGGTTTGTCAAAGACAGTGAGTTTGACGAGCTGATCCGACAACGCTTTGCCGAGGTTCATCGGGCAGCGACACACTGTGAACTGTCGCCCTGGCGCGAAACGCCAGAAGGCCGGCTGGCAGAGGTCATCATACTCGACCAGTTCTCCCGAAACCTCTACCGGGACACTGCACAAGCCTTTGCCGCTGATTCTCTGGCCTTGGCTCTGGCCCAGGAAGCCGTGAGAAATGGACATGACAAAGCACTCACCCCGCATCGAAGGGCATTCCTGTATATGCCCTGGATGCATTCTGAATCAACGGTCATTCATCATGAAGCCGTCGCACTGTATAGCCAGCCTGGTTTGGAAGACAACTACCAGTTTGAATTACGCCATAAAGCAATCATTGACCGCTTTGGTCGTTATCCCCACCGCAATGCATTACTGGATCGACAGTCTACCCCGGAAGAACTCGAATTTCTCCAACAGCCTGGCTCCTCCTTCTAATTCCTCCTTCTCAACGTGTGTGGCCATACACTGGCCACACACTATCGACCTAACACAATCGTTACAAAAAAAGCTGGCGTAATGCCTTTGAAATCCTGAAAATCGCCCGCATATAACCACATACTTACCCGCACCTGTGGAGATGCTATGAAGCGGATTGTTCTTTTCCTGGCGACCAACCTGGCCGTTATTCTGGTTTTGAGCATTGTCTTGAACCTGGTGTACACCATGTTCGGCATTAACCGCTCCAGTATGGGCGGACTGCTGGTACTGGCCGCCGTATTCGGTTTTGGCGGCTCACTGATTTCCCTGTTTATGTCTAAATGGATAGCACTTCGCAGCACGGGTGCCCAGGTGATTGAGCAACCCCGTAACGCCACCGAAAAATGGCTGCTGGACACCGTTGCCCGTCAGGCGCAGTCTGCTGGTATTGGCATGCCACAAGTAGCCATCTATAACGCGCCAGACATGAACGCCTTTGCCACCGGCGCCAATCGTAACAATGCCCTGGTAGCCGTAAGCACCGGTCTTTTAAATAATATGAATGCCGATGAAGCGGAAGCGGTTCTCGGCCATGAAATCAGTCACGTCGCCAATGGCGATATGATCACCCTGACCCTGATACAGGGCGTGGTAAACACCTTCGTTATCTTCCTGGCCCGCCTCATTGCCGGCGCCATCGACAGTGCCATGCGTAACAATAACGAAGAAGGTCAGGGGCTGGGTGGTTTTGCCTATATGGGCATCGTGATGGTGCTGGAAATGGTCTTTGGTGTGCTGGCCAGTGTCATTGTCATGTGGTTCTCACGACAGCGTGAATACCGGGCCGATGCCGGTGGTGCTAACCTGGCCGGTCGTCAGAAGATGATCGCCGCCCTGCAACGATTGCAGAATAACATGGAGCCTCAGCTGGAAGGTTCATTAATGGCCTTTGGTATCAGTGGAAAACACGGTGCGGCTGAATGGTTCATGAGCCACCCACCGCTGGAAAAGCGGATTGCTGCCCTGCAACACGCCTGATCCTGTTTTTCAGGTGACCGAAACCAAAAAGCCCCGGATCATCCCGGGGCTTTTTTCACACTAAAGTATTTCCGAGGTGGCCGTTTGCGCCACATTGCTTGAACGTTTCCCTGATGCTGGTGGTGTCCAGACCAACTGTAATGACTTCATGGTGCGATAAAGAAAATTAGGTTGATACTCAATCACCTGATCAGCCATGAGATGAAGATCCGGACAACGATCCATAAGGACTTCAACGGCAACCTGCCCCTCGAGACGTGCCAACTGAGAGCCAAGACAATAGTGAATCCCTTTACCGAACGCGAGATGATGCTTGGCAACATCTTCCCTGCCGGGCATGAAGGATTCCGGATCAGCAAAGATCCGGTCATCATGATTTCCTGCCCCGAACAGCACTTGAACCGGTGCGCCTTCTGGAATCGTCACACCTCCTAATTCGGTATCCCTGATCGTATAACGCATCATGCTCTGCAGTGGGGAATCAATCCGTAAGACTTCTTCCCGAACGGTGGGAATCAGGCTGCGATCACGGCAACAGGCTTGCCAAAGACCAGGGGCAGCCAAAAGCCGGTACAGCAGGTTGCAGATCATACTGGTAACCGTCTGATGTCCTGCCCAGGTAGCACTCATGCAGACATTGACCATTTCCAGCGTGGTCAGCGGCTCCATCCCTTCCTGCCGGGCATGGATCATATGGGAGATCAGATCCTGCTTCGGATTGAGGCGCTTTTCCTCAATCAGGTCATGGTAGAAATGCTGGAATGCCACAAACCCTCTGGCATTTTCCAGCTGTTCTTCCAGTGACAAAGGTGCTGCCAGCAAGGCTACCCAGTCATCACTCCATTGCTTCAGGCTTGCAAGATGGTCACGGTCCACACCGAGCACATCTGCAATCACGATCAGAGGAAAGGGAAAAGCGTAGTGTTCAAGGATATCAATCTCGCCTTGAGCCACGAACTGATCCGCCACCTCATTGGCAATAAAACGGATATGTGGTTCCATCGCGGTGACAATGCGTTGCGAAAAGGCTTTACCGACCAGACTGCGGATTCGGTCATGGTGGGGAGGATCATTGTCTGTCATGCCCGGCACCTGGGGATAACCCTGCTCCAGCACTTCAACGACTTCCGCCGGTAACCGGCCACTGTTCACCGTGATAATCCCGAGACTGGAATAGGTATCCGTATCCTTAAGCACCTTAACGACATCGTCATACCGTGTGACAATCCACATCTGGTATAGCTCACTGAAGAAGACTGGCTGCGTCTCCCTTGCCTGACGGTACATGCCATAAGGATCACGGGTCTGCTCTGGAGAAAGCGGGTTATATGTGGTGCCGATATCCGTCGTTTGTGACTGATGGAAAGGACATCCTGTCATTGTGCTCACCTTCACTGGTTATCCGGTTGCTCAAAACATGTGGGCTGATGACGAACGACACGGCTCATGCGCTGATGCCGCTCGGACGCTTTCTTATTACGATCCACATGCTCTTTAAACAGTATTTGCCCTGATTCAGGGGCAATGGTCCAGAAGCGAGCGAGCTCTTCCAGGAAAGTTTGCTCTTCCCCGGCTTGAACAAGTTCCAATAACGCATCCGGATGGCGGCCATGTTTGTCCATAAAGGCCTGCAGACGTTGATGCAGCATCACCTCCTGTCGCTGAACCCAAGTATCTGGCTGCCCGGAATGTCCTTGATGCAAAACCTCCAGGCGATCACTGATAGCTTGACAAACAAGCGGTGTTTCAGTCAGGTTCGTGATTTGCGACATAACGGCTGAACAGCGCTCAGTATCTTGCAGAACCGTGAAATAGAAATAGCTCAGGAAAACCCCCAGTAACCAATCGTCAGCGCTTTCACGAAACAATGCTTCAAGCTGATTGATATCTGATGCAGACTCACCGTCTTTTAATTGAATGCAAAAAACCGTTTCAAAGGTTTTTTGCATCTGACCAACTTCATTAAAGAAAGCGATAACATCCATCCAGTTATTGGTATAGTTCACAGCCCTGAGTGGGCGGATTTCCCTGACGCGATGCTCCAAACGACTTCGAAGCACCTCTGTGTTATCAGTGATTGCAACTGGCTGGTTCATTGCCCTTCCCTGGCTTTTAAACACATTCATCGTGATTCAAGAAATTGCTACTTGGTTGAATCCAATCGCCTCATCTACTCTATTTTTAGATAAGCACAGAGCTCACACCATTGCATTGAGGGAACCATCATGGACATTCCCGTGATACCAAACACAGGACGCATATTGGATGTCTGGTTAGGCGGCAATCATCATACCCCGGCAGACCGGGACGCTGCTCTTTTGTTCAGTAACATCTACGACCGCTTTCCGGAAGTGTTTCAAACCCTGAGACAATTTATTGTTCGCGCTTCCCAACAACTTAATCAACAGGGTATTGATCGATTTCTGGTTTTGGGAGCCGGCATTCCTTCCTGCAACAATGTCCATGAAGCCGTTCCAAATGCCAGAGTGCTGTATACCGATATTGATTCCTATAATATCCATCTGGGAAAACAGCTCTTACAAAACACATCGTTGGCAGATTACAGTTATTGTGATGCGAATGATTTCTCAACGTGTGACAACGATGCTTTAAAACAAATTCTCGGTACGAACAACGACTCACCCATTGGCTATGTTGTTGTAGGCGTTACCGTATTTATGCAGGATGAAGCCGTTTCAACGTTGTTCCAATCCCTCTATGAAAAGGCACCTAAAGGAAGTCAGGTGATCTTTGATCTGGATAGTCATGCTTTGAGCCATTACCCCGAAGCACTCGCGATACTCGGTGATCATTTTCATATGCGTACGCCGGAAGATTTCACTACGCTGATTCAACCTTGGCGCGTCTCTGAACCCGGCATACAGCCTGTACAAACCTGGAAGAACCAACAGCCAAATATCGACCTACCTGTTTTCATGTATGGCGGCATTGCCCAGCAATAATTCAGTCTATCGACGTATGACTTTGTTGCTCAGTGAGCGGCGCGTTTCCCAACCTGACAATTGCAATTCCGGTTCGGTATGCTCTTCCAGCGGGTATCCAAGACAGAGGTAGGCAATGAATTGCCAGTGATCAGGAACCTCACAAACCCCCTTCACCACGTCGGGATTCAGAATAGATACCCACCCCAAACCCACACCATGTGTTCTTGCCGCAAGCCAAAGGGAGTAAATGGCTAGCACGGATGAGTAGTGCAAGGTTTCCGGCATCGTCGTCTGCCCCAGGCCATGCCCCTGATCAGGGTTCACATCAACAAAGGTGGCAATCTGGACAGGCGCTTCACGGAGTCCCGCCAGTTTAAGACTGGCATACCGGGCTGCTCGTGTGCCTGAAAACTGCTGTAATGCAGCGCGATTACACTGTTCAAAGTCAGCGGTTACCTGCGTCCGTCGTTCAGCGTCATCAACCATAATGAAACGCCAGGGCTGACTTAACCCGACGGATGGTGAGAGATTGGCGATTTCCAGCAATTCATCCACTAATCCGCCAGGCAATGGACGGGTATCAAAACGCCGCACATCCCGCCGCCACTCAAGTAATTGCCGAAACTGGTTTCTGAAATGCTGATCAAACCGAGGCGGCGTCGCTGCCATTTTTTGCATAGAAAAGCCTCTCCCTGGCTCTGATCGAATGATTATTGTTATACAGCGTTATCAGATTCCTAATGACGTATTACATCTCTAACTAATTCATTCACTGACCGGCGATGTGGACTCGTGGCTGATCACTGGGTCATCCTGCTCAGTGTTAATTTTCAATGTTGCGCTTAACGGCTTTTCGTTCACGGTTAAACTCGCATGATCATGGTTATTCAGGGTGACCTTGATCTCATTATCACCAGCAGTGAAATAACTTCCGGGAAGATGCTCATAAGGGCCATAAAGGCGTTTCACTTTCTTACCATTGATAAACAGATGCGCATGCCCCTGAGCCAGCTCTTCATGTCGAACTGCCGCATACTCTGGCGACTCCAGCTCAAAATTACGGATATTGAGATGAAGATTAAAACCCGTTACTGCGTCGCGAAATAACAGCAGGGATAACTCCGGTACTTTCACACCCTCTGGCAAAGCAACCATTTCGTCATGATGACAACAAGCACGATCTTCCCCGTGTTGCGCATGGGCAGAATGCAGACTGTCTGCCAGCAATGGTGTGATTGGCATACCCAGCACACCGGAAAAAATAACAGACATCAACACACAATTATTGCTGCGCCATTTGGCCATGATCACATCCAACCTCACATAATTGAAAAAGACTGATCAAGCGTGGCAGCCATATATAATGCTGCCTAATAAAAACATAGAACATTACGCATTGATTGCCTTATACCGATCCGTTGGAGCAGTCAGGGTATGCGGGGATAGTTGATAAGGACACAACAATCAGGTGCCTGAGTAATCGCCATCCAAGCCTGCTAACTCAGCAGAGCAAGATGGCGATTGAACAAAAGAAACAGAGTGATATTTCAGAAAATCTATGCCAAAGAAAACGAGAGCTTCGGCTTAACAACTATAGCGTTGTAACCGGATAAAGAATGCGATCGTTATACCCCGTCAGTACCGTCATCGTGCCACATAACGCTTTATCCAGTTCGGTATCACCGGTATCCAGCAAGAGCGGACGTCCGTCAAGCTCCCTGATTTTGGTTTTGGTCGCCAGAACCATAATATTCTCTCGCCCAACCGTACGGATGACATCAGGGCTGAGTTGTTGATTACCCCGACCAAATAAATGCCCCTGGCCGCCTATCGCCGTGACCAGCAGCTTAACCGGTTTATCCTTTATTTGCGCCAATATGTCCTGCTCGGTCATATCTGATGCTATCAAGGTTTCATTACAAATCAGATCAACACCAAGCAGCGTATTTTCCAATCCAAGGACATCCATTACCCCCTGGGTCGTCGAACCTGGTCCTACCAGATAAAGGACGTCATCTTCCATGATTTCATCGCGGAAATAATCGGCAATATCCTGAACCACCAGGGCTTCTACTTCACGTCCGGCCTGTTTGACCTGTTGAACAAATCGGCCTTCTTCCGGCACTAAAAGGTCACCATAGTGTTTTGCCCTGACACGTCCTTCCCGGAATGCTGACTCATCAATATCCCTGACATCCTGTTCCCGCAGACCCACCAGCTCACCCCTGATCAGCATGGCGACCACTTCCCCTGCTGCAGACGGCGTCACCGCGTATACGCCTGAGTGAATCTTGACACCTGCAGGTATTCCCAGTACCGGCTGCGCATCACTCACACTGTTACAGATATTCCTGGCAGTACCATCACCACCAGCAAAAAGAATCAGATCAACGCCGGTCTGCTCCATGGCAGCTGCAGCCGCTTCGGTATCTTCGGGTGAAGTGTGTTCATGGTCAGAAGTACCAAGCAACTGACTGGAGAAACCCATTCGTCTCAACAACGCGCCGCCCATGTCATCCCGCCAGACCAGGAATTGAATCTGCTCTTTCAACGGGAGCAGTTTTTTCAATGCAACCTCGGTGCGTGTCTCGGCCCGGGGAACGGCGCCAAGCGCCAGCGCCTGCTCGACCGTTTCAACACCATCACTGCCCTTCAGGGCAACGCGTCCGCCAAGACCGGCAACCGGATTGATAATCAGTCCTATGGTAAACAACACAATCCCCCTAAATACCACAAACCGTTACAGAAACTGTTCTTGATGGTAACAACGACTCAAGATACCCTGAAAGCGTCCGGTATCCGGTGACTGAAGACAATCTTTGATGATTCAGACCTGTTTTCAGTCCCCATTGTCACCGGGTTGTCATGGCTTGGTCATGGCATTGCCATAACGGTTAGATACGCTTAAGCCAATGGTAGCCCGATAACACCGGAACCCAGGCCGAAGGAGATGATCGATGACTTATACTCTCAGCTCACCGACACAAAAGCCGGTACAGGATCCCACTAAGGCCCATAACCAGGATTATTTTAACGGCGCCGCTATCGTCACTGAGGATGGCCGTGAGATCCCGATTACCGAAGCCATGCTACAGGCAGCCTTTGAACAGTTTGATGCCACCGGCGTCCTGTCCTGCCCGACCTACGGGTTTGCAGTTACTCACTGAGAACCCGAAACCCCTGACCTTCAAGCTGGTGCTTAACGTCGGGGGTCACATTACGCAGACGCACTTTCAATGACTGAAATTCACGCCGTTCCGGATAATTTTTTCGAAGTTTATCGAAAATAACCGGAACGGCTCCCTTTCCTTGCCTGAGTGCCAGACGCAAACGGATATCATCCCGCCTTACATCGTAGACTGCACGCAGCGCCGTCGTAATTGCCTCTTCCGCCTGTACATCGCTTGAAAACGTCATACTCCGTAATACGGGAATCGGCATGACATTGTTGATTCTAACCCGGGCAGGAAAGCCGAAATAACGGCATAGCGCCTGGTAAATCATGCCAGTACCGCGAATTTTTGCTTCCAGGCTATATCCGGCAATATGGGGTGTGCCGATAGCAACATGATCCAGCAGCTCAGGATTGATGTCGGGCTCCTGCTCCCAGACATCCAGCACTGCGGTTATATCCTCTCGCCTCAATCTATCCAGCAATGTGAGGTTATCAACAACCGGCCCTCTGCTGCTGTTGATCAAAACACTGCCTGGGCGAATCAATCCAATACGGCGTTCATTTAACAGATGGAAGGTTGGGTGATCTCCCTCCCTTGTGAGAGGAGTATGCAAGGAAATGATATCGGACCTTGCCAGGAGGTCATCCAGCTCGGCCTGCTGTTCGGTTTTCCCTGCCGGCGCGAAAGGATCATGTACCAGACAGCGTACGCCCAATACCTCCAGACGACGAAGTAACCGCCCGCCGACCTGCCCTTTGCCAACAATACCGACAACCTGTTCTTTCAGTGCAAAACCCAACTGCTCTGACAGGATATTGATCACGCTGAGGACATATTCAACGACAGAATCAGCATTACAGCCGGGCGCATGGGCAAAGCCGATTCCACGCTCTTTTAACCAGTCTGTATCCACATGATCAATACCACTGGTCGCGGAAGCCACAAACCGTACCTTGCTGTTTTCCAGCAATTCACGGTTCACCCTGGTGGCAGAACGAACCAGCAACACATCGGCATCGGCCAATTGTGTGGCATTCAGTGTACGGCCGGGAATGCTGACGACCTCGCCCAAACCACCAAAAAACACATCTGCCAGCGGCATATTCTCATCAGCGACAATTTTCATTCAACGCCCGCATAAACCTGATAGCCAAGATGACCGGATGGTATAATGCGTCCCGGTATTCCGCAAACCTCTGACCAACATTGACGTTATCATGCAGCACAACGCCCAGGATCTGGTTACACTGTTTAACAAAACCTTTCTTACAACGGACAATACCGAGCTGGTTGGTGGTTACAACGAACCACTTTATCAACCGGCAACACAAGATAACCCCACACACCGCATCCTGTTCACCCATGATTATTTTGCCAGCGCCCTGCATGAGGTGGCCCACTGGTGTGTGGCCGGCCCCGCCCGTCGCCAACAGGTGGATTACGGCTACTGGTATGAGCCGGATGGCCGGACGCCTGAACAACAACACCTATTTGAACAGGTAGAAGTCAGACCACAGGCATTTGAGTGGATTTTTGCCAACGCCTGTCGGTACCGTTTCCGAATCAGTGCAGATAACCTGATGACCGGTAACAGTGCCTCTGACATATTTAAAGACAATATTTTTAGCGAAGTCCAAACGATCATCCGCACAGGCTTACCCGCCAGAGCACAGCGTTTTACCGATGCCCTGGCACGCTTTTATCACTGCGCCCATCCCCTGAACGACTTAAAGCGGGAATATCTTGATTAATAACCCTGAAATATCGAGGTTTTTCTCTAAAACCGATAGATATTGAGTAGCAATACTGACTTCTCTCGTTTTTATAACAATTTAGAATCAAAACTAACGACAAATAACTTTTATATACCGTAAAAACGACAGAAGTTTTCAATGCACAGCCAAGCCACCCGGTTCCAGCGCTTTATGGCCGAAGCGAAGGAACTGATGATCCTCGCGACCCCCATTATCATCTCCCAGCTATCAATGAGTGGTATGGGCTTTATCGACACCAGCATGGCCGGTCAGGCCAGTGCCCGTGACCTTGCCGCCATCGCCATTGGTGGCAGCCTTTGGATGCCCTTCTACCTGCTGGTCAGGGGAACCTTGATGGCAACCACCCCCACTGTCGCCCATTTGTTTGGCGCGGGTAAAACAGAGGATATTGCCGGTGAAGTTCGACAGGGACTCTGGATCGCGCTGCTTGCCGGCTTGGCGGCCATGATCTACCTGCACAGCACAGAGCCGTTGCTACGCCTTATGAAGGTGTCACCGGATCTGATCGTCATCACTGATGAATACCTGAAGGCACTCGCCTATGGTGCGCCTGCCATTGCCATCTACCAGACATTGAATGCCTATTGCGAGGGCACATCCGATACGCGGCCCGCCATGGTGTTCAGCGTCATTGCACTGCTACTGAATATTCCAGCCAACTACATCCTTATTTATGGCAAATTCGGTTTTCCTGCCATGGGCGGCGTAGGCTGTGGCTGGGCGACGGCGCTCGCCTTCTGGAGCATGGCGATCATGATGATGCTCTATACCGCCTTTGGCCGAAAGCATAAATCACGGGGCATCTTTGCCGCCATCGACCGGCCTGTTGGTTCACGGATTGCGGAACACCTGAAACTGGGCTTCCCCATCGGGATGACCATGTTCATTGAGGGCAGCATCTTTGCCATTATTGCCCTGCTGATTGGTCGACTGGGCGCCAGTACGGTTGCCAGCCACCAGGTCGCCCTGAACTTTTCCTCCCTGACGTTTATGCTGCCGTTGAGCATCAGCTTTGCCATCACCATTCGGGTGGGGCAGTCGCTCGGTGCCAATAACCCGGCAAAAGCCCGGTTTGCCGCCTATGTCGGTCATGCCGTCAGCCTGTTCTGCGCCTGCCTGAGCGCCGGGTTAATGCTGGTCGCCCCTGAGATGATTGCCGGCATCTACAGCCGTAATCCGGAAGTCATACAGGCCGCCTCTGCATTGCTGTTTTATGCAGCTATTTTCCAGTTTTCTGACGCTATGCAGGCGGCTGCCGTTGGATCGCTGCGCGGTTACAAGGATACCCGCACGCCGATGTTCCTGGTTGTCATGGCCTACTGGGCCGTTGGCTTGCCGATGGGCTACATCCTTGGCATGACCAATATCGCTGGCGACCCTATGGGCCCACGGGGTTTCTGGATCGGACTGGTAGCTGGCCTGACGATTGCGGCTCTGCTGCTAGGCCTGCGCCTCTACGCCACCAGTCTGAACCGATGCCGGATAGTGACGCCCCAAACCGCCTGATTCATCGTTCAGCCCTCCTGAAAATGGGCGATACATAACTCTATCGGCCCACATATTTCACCGGCCGGCAGGATGCCGGCCCGCCTGTCAGAAGGAGCTGTAATGGGTAGTGACAGCAATAACGACACCCCGTCTGCCGACAAAGGTGACGGACAGGTTGTCGATCTGTTTACCGGTAAGACCTGGAACCCTGACGAAGCCAGCAAAATCATCCGCATCGCCCCTGAGCTGGATGGGCTGGAAATGCTGTATAGCAATGATGCCAATCCGGACAAACTTTTCAGCATGAAAATTCTCTGCTGGGCACTGAACCAGAATGGTGAAATTGATGCGATGGTGCCCTGGCTGAGCCGGCTGGTTTCCTGCCGTGAACTGAATGATCCGCTGAACGGGCATTGGGAAGGGTATTACGATAATTTCCACGAAACGGTGTTTTATGATGCACCGCTGCACAAGGTGGTGGAACTGGAGAGCTCAGCCTCCTATTACGATGCGGAATACCTCACCGAAAAGGACACGATCCAGGAAATCCCCGATCCTATTGGCACTCACGCGGTACTGACGGGCGACAAATTCCAGACGATCACCCTGACCCAGGTAACCAGCTGGCGCCTCCTGAGTAATGGCGCCATCCAGGCCATGCTGGCAGACAGTGAGAAAGTGGAAAATACACCGGTGTTAGTGGGTGACGAGAGCCTCTATGCAGCCCAGGAACACCCGGACTTCAAATACTTCTTTCACCACATCATTGCCAACAAGATCAAGGCGGGAGACCCGGAAGCTATGGCAGCTTTCACCCGCCTGCTTGATCTTTAATCACTGAGCAACGGCTCAGCTGAGCTGGCAAGATAGTCTTTCAAGGTGGCGGTTATTTCCCGCCCCCTTTGCAATTAGGCGAATCCGGCGCCTGCTTAACCGTTTGCCACTCATCCGGCGTATAGGTATGTAACGCCAGGGCGTGGACACTGCTTTCCAGCTCTTCAGCCAGCACGCGATAAACCATTTGATGCCGTTTGACCGGTAACTTCCCGACAAAACTGTCACTCACCAGAACCACCCGGAAATGGGATTCCGAACCGGCTGGCACATTATGCATATGACTTTCGTTATTGATTTCCATATGCGCACCGGCAAATGCTGATGCCAGTTTACTTTCTATCCGTTCCTGTACTTCCATACTTGCGACCTGCGATTATCGATGCCACTGACCGACGATGTCTGTAACGATGGTCTCGCATGATAACACACTAGCCTGCGGGAAAGACTTATCACTATCAAAACCTGACAGTGAAACAGAGAAGATCCCAACTCAACTCATCGGCTCTTCGCCATAATTTTTGGCATATAAAGATTCTCCCATAGCGGTAATCTGATTACTAATTAACCGGTCAAATGCCGCCAGCATGCGGTCACAGGTATCCTGATCATGATCAAAGGCATTGAGCACTTCTACTGCGGCTTCAACGGTAGAAAGATAGCCAGGAGCTGGCACCTTGCGGATGCGATATGCCGATAGTTTATCTGTCGTAATCTGCACGGCAGGAAGCGTATGAAGACAGGTGGACAGATAATAGATTTTTCGTGCTTTACGCCATGTTGCATCCAACAGAATAAACAAGGGTTTCTTATCGCCCTGTCCGGCATTGGCCACGGTATTCAGTGACACAGCGCCGTCCTTTGGGAACAGTAACCAAGGTTGGCAGGCCGGGTTATTCAATCTTTTTAGCAGGCGGATATCTGATGAAAAATCTTCACCGACAAGAATCTCTGCATTACCCACTGAAAGCGTAACAATGGTTGCCGTATTCAGTGCATGACGGGATTCATCAGGATGCTGGAGGATCAAGATATCGACTGGCGCCTGATGAGCGATCAAATCATGGCAGTAACAGACCGATTCAGGACGACGGCAACGTGGACAACAAATTCGACTCATCAGGAAAAACAGAAGGTAAGAAGAAAGCGTGAACTATACGAGGAGAACACCACGGATTTCAAACAGACAGAAAAAGAAATTGTCTACGGCAAGAATCATAAAACAAGAAAACAACGCACGAGTGGCTACTACCCAAAAACCACTCTCGATTGCTTGTGCTTACTTCTCAGAATGACGCTCTATATCTTTCTTGATAAACCAGGCGAAACCACCACCAAACGCAATCACTAATCCAACGGTAAGTAAGCCCGCTATCACAACGGTATCCAGGTACATAACACCCTCCTTCCTGCATTTTCGTTCTGTTTATGAACTCAGGCTAGCAGTACCGAGAACCCACCCTATTGACACAGATCAATAACCCTCCGAAAAGTAAGGTTGATGCGGGGAGATACCCTTTTTTGAGTCTTTGGAACCTGATGCTGCCAGTGCTGCTGCATACCTGCCCCCATAAATAGCAACGAACCCGCCTCAAGCATCAGGGTTCGCACAGGGATCGAACGATCTGTTTTATGACGCAACTGAAATCGTCGCGTCGCACCAAGACTGATAGATGCCACCAGCGGATCCCTCCCTAGCTCTGATTCATCATCCGCATGCCAGCCATTACTGTCCTGACCTGATCGATAAAGGTTCACCAAAACACTATTGAACCCAGCACCAGTGGCTTGCTCCACCCGCGTTTTCAGCGCATGCAGAATCGGCAACCAGGGTAACGGCTCAAGCTGAATCCCCGAGTAGCGATAACTGGCACCGACATCGCCATACCAGGCTTGCAAGCGCGGCAATGGCAGGGTTCGACCAAACATTCGGATTTCATCCTGTTGCCACGCCACCGTTTCCAGCAACGCTTGATACAGCTCGCAGGCTTCATCAACAGTGAGCCAGGTTGGCCAGTATCGACAGACACCACCCGGCAACGTGATAACTTCGCCATTCATTTCATCTCTACTGGAATCAGGACTTAACATTTACAAATACCTGCCCTAGAATACTGTATAGATATACAGAATATCACAGACAAAAACCGAGAGGACCACCATGGCCGTTATCCCCATGTGGCAATGTGACCGGGACGGAAGCATGTTTGCAGATAAGAAAGCTGCCGAAGAGTATGATCGTCAACTGGAGCTCGCTGCCAACCTGAGCAGCCTGCTTGAAAAGCATTTCAGTACGCTGGACGAAGAACTGGCAGAAAATATCGGCCTGTTGCTGGCCCGCCATAAAGACACCTTGGCAAAAGCCTTCAAGGGTAAACCTGAACTGGTGCTGGAACTGCTCGACGAAACCCAGCCAGTCTTCGAACCCGAGCCCGCCTGATAGGCACAGCCCGACAACAAACCTGCGCCCGACCTGCCCTGTAAACCCCGGAACGGTAGCGTAGACTGAATGCCGTTATCCGAAGGTGCCTCCCACTCCAACATCTTTGGATGCTTTCAGGTAAATCCCTGCTTCGCCGGAAAGGCTTACTTTCCGGCATTTTATTCTCCAAATTTCCCCGTTTCACCTATCCTGTGCACCGACACCAGTCATCCGGATTGTTTCGCGTTTCGGTCACCCCCATATTGAGTCTTTCCGGTTATCCGCTAACATACGCCCCTTTTTATGTAGAGGGAGCAGGCAACCCCTATGGCAACATTCGTTTCTGGACAACGCTGGATCAGTGACACAGAGATCGAACAGGGGCTTGGCACCATTCTTACCATTGAGGCGCGAACGGTTACGCTACTCTACCCCGCCACTGGTGAAACCCGTGTTTATCGACTGGAAAACTGTCCGCTGACCCGCGTTATGTTTGCGGTGGGCGATACGGTTGAAAGTCATGAAGGCTGGGCTCTCACCGTTACCGGCGTCAGGGAAGAAAACGGCCTGGTCACTTATACCGGTACGCTCGACAATGGTGAGCAACGGGACCTCCCCGAGTCCTGTCTCAGCAATTTTATTGAATTTAACAAACCGCAGGATCGTCTGCTGGCGGGTCAGATCGACCTGAACAGCAACTTTTCCCTGCGTTACCAAACGCTCTGCCACTACAACCGGGTCATTCAGTCGCCCCTGCTGGGCCTGACGGGCGCCCGTGCCAGCCTGATCCCCCATCAGCTGCATATCGCGAATGAAGTGGGCAATCGCTTTGCCCCTCGGGTGCTGCTGGCCGATGAAGTGGGTCTTGGTAAAACCATCGAAGCCGGCCTGATCCTGAGCCAGCAACTGCTGACCGGTCAGGCTCAGCGCATACTGGTTGTGGTTCCGGAGCCGCTGGTGCATCAATGGCTGGTCGAAATGCTGCGGCGTTTCCACCTGCGTTTCAGCGTATTCGATGCAGAACGCTGCCGAAACGCAGACGGTGACAACCCCTTCAGCAGTGAACAGCTGATTCTCACCAGCCTGGAATTCCTGCGCGACCATCCCGAGCATCAGGAGCAAGTCGCTGATGCTGGCTGGGATCTTCTCGTGGTCGATGAAGCCCACCACCTGTTGTGGACTGAGTCTGAGGGCGGCAGTCCGGAATACCAGCTGGTCGAAACACTGGCAAACTGTACTCCCAGCGTGTTGCTGTTGACAGCAACGCCGGAACAATTGGGCGTGGAAAGCCATTTCGCCCGGCTGCGCCTGCTGGACCCGGACCGTTTCCATGACCTGGAACAGTTCCGTAAAGAATCCGCCGGTTATGAGCCGCTGGCCAAGGCTGTTCAGCAATTACTGGAAGCAGAACAACTTCCCGCAGAGCAGGCTGACGTAATAGCCTCATTAGTGGGAGAAGAAGCTCAACCATTGCTGGACATCCTGACCGCTGAAAGCCGGGAGCAGGAAACCTACGATCAGGCAAAAGAGCAATTGATTCGCCTGTTGCTGGATCGGCATGGCACAGGGCGCATCCTGTTCAGGAATACCCGCGCTTCTGTCCCAGGCTTCCCTGGTCGTGTTGTGCAGGGCTATCCACAGCCTCTGCCCGAGCTGTACCAGATTGCACTGGAAGAATCCCGGGATTCTGAGCATCTGCTCAGGCATCAGCTTTATCCGGAGCTGGCCTACCAGGCCAACATCAAGGTTGATGACATGGATCCCTGGTGGAAAGTCGACCCCCGTGTCGAATGGCTGGCCAACCTCCTGAAACTGCTGAAAAAGGAGAAAGTACTGGTCATCTGCGCCAACGCCACCACGGCCATGGATCTGGAAGCGGCTTTGCGCATTACCTCAGGCGCACAGGCATCAGTGTTCCACGAAGGCATGTCCATCGTTGAGCGTGACCGTGCGGCTGCCTGGTTTGCGGATGAAGAATACGGCGCCCAGTTACTGATCTGTTCTGAGATTGGTAGTGAAGGCCGGAACTTCCAGTTTGCCCATCACCTGGTACTGTTTGACCTGCCCTTCAACCCGGATCTGCTGGAACAGCGTATTGGCCGACTTGACCGGATTGGTCAGTCTGAAACCATACGTATCCATGTGCCTTATCTCGAAGGCACCGGTCAGGCTCGCCTGTTTCACTGGTACCACGAAGGGCTGGATGCCTTTGCCGACACCTGCCCAGCCGGTAGTGTTGTTTTCTCCGAATTGGGAGAAGAACTCACCGAATGGGTTAGCCAGACAGCTGCATCCGAGACCGATGAAACGGGTGAAGGCGCGGATGCCAATGCGTTAATCAGCAAAACCCTGACACTCAACACGGAAATTGCCGGCAATCTGCGACAGGGTCGTGACCGTTTGCTGGAGCTCAACTCCCGCGGCGCAGGCAGCAGCCATGACCTGGCCGCCGAAATTCGGAAACAGGATACCCCAAAAGTACTCCGGAACTACCTGGAGCAACTGATGGAAGGGTTTGGCCTGGAAACTGAAGATCACTCCAAGCACTGCCTGATCGTCCGCCCCGGCAGCCATATGACGGTTTCAAGCTATCCGGCTGTACCTGTTGATGGTACGACCATCACATTCAACCGCGACACAGCCCTGGCCCGTGAGGATATGCAGTTCGTCACCTGGGAACACCCCATGGTGCGTGAAGGCATGGAAATGCTGCTGACCAGCGAGACCGGCAACACATCGGTAGCACTGATCAAGAACAAGGCGCTGAAACCCGGCACCATGCTGATGGAAGCGGTCTTTGTGGTTGAAGCCGGCGGGGACAGGAAACTGCAACTGCACCGGTTCCTGCCCCCCACAGTGATTCGCACACTGATTGATCCCAGCCTGAACAACCTGGCTGACAAGGTCGGCTTTGAAGGGTTGGACAGTCAGCTGCAGAAGCTCAAGACCACGATGGCTCGCAAGGTCGTCAAGGCTCAGCGTGAACCCATTCTCAAAATGGTCAACAAGGCTGAGGATTACGCCCGCACTCGCGTGGCGGATATCATCAATGAGGCTTGCCAGCAATTGATTCAGTCTGTCACCCGGGAAATTCGGCGGCTGGCGGCGTTAAAAGCTGTCAACCCGAATATTCGTGACGAGGAAATTGAGTTCCTGAAGCAGCAGGCGGCCATTGGCCACCAGTGCCTGCAAAAGGCACAGTTACGCCTAGACGGCATTCGATTAATCTTCGCAGCGCAATAATAAAAACCTGCCTCTCGGATTGAGTCTACTCAAAGTGAGTCACCACCCAATCCGAGAGGCAAGCCACATCAAAGCCCTGTACAACAGCCCTTTCTTCCCCTCAAAAAAATGAATAACAGAAAGCAAACACGCTTTCGCAGTATTACTTTGTTCAGTTTTTGGCCATCCTATTTCATCAAGGCAATAGTACTTGCTACTCGTTATCACAATCTCTAACCTAGCTCTAATATGCCTGCACGCATGATCACCGGTAACTGCCATGACCAGCACGATTACACCCCATACGGTAAGCCCTTGCTTTCAGCTGAAAGGAAGCATGGTCACGCTGATGACCCTGGAGCTGTTCCACTTCAGTGAGATAGAGTTTCGCGCACAGCTTCAGACCTTGGTTGCACAGGCACCCCGTTTTTTTGAAAACACTCCTGTCGTACTGGCACTGGAGCGCCTGAGCAATAACAGCAATACACCGGACTTTGACCATATTCGCTCTCTCTGTGCCGGGTTTGGCATTAACATTTTTGCTATCCGCGGCGGCAATCATGCACTGCAGCAGGCGGCCGCCAATGCAGGACTAGCCTGTCTGCCCGCGCAAAAGGGCAATACCGTCAAACGCAAACTGAGTCCAACGACTACACCAGCCAAGGAAACGCCTTCAGCCAGCATCCTGCCAATGACGCAGGGTGAGCTCCCCCTGGATCAGCAACCCGAGGAAGGGAGACCGGAATCAAACCAGAAAACAGCCGGTCTCGACTCGCCAAAACCGGCAAAATCCTCACCGACGACCCGCATTATCACTCACCCTGTTCGCTCCGGTCAGCAGATTTATCACCCCGGAGAACTGATCATATTGGCGCCCGTCGGCGCAGGTGCGGAAATTCTCGCGGATGGCAACATCCACGTCTATGGACCCCTGAGAGGTCGTGCACTGGCCGGTGTCAATGGCAACAACAGAGCCCACATTTTCTGCCAGCATTTCGAGGCCGAACTGATTTCCATCAATGGTCGTTTCAAGCCGGCAGGTACAATAGATGAGAAATTCTGGAAATCAGCCGTTCACGCTTGGCTGGATGAAGACAATCTCCGCTTTGAAGCGCTGTGAGCCAAACCGGCTTCGGCTTTCCAGACTGACGCTCAGCGCCCAAAATCGATACAATGACGTCATGGTGCCACTGCCATGAGACCGGGGCACAGTTTCAGTCGCGACCACTGATTGTACAAGAAGAAATCAGTCGTCTATTACCTGTACCCATGTAGTTTGTTTGTAAGGGATGATTCATTGGCCAAGATAATTGTTGTCACATCAGGCAAGGGGGGCGTGGGCAAAACGACATCCAGCGCCGCCTTCTCTACCGGCCTGGCCATGCAGGGTCACAAGACCGTTGTGATTGATTTCGATATCGGCCTGCGCAACCTGGATCTGGTCATGGGGTGTGAGCGCCGTGTCGTCTATGACTTTGTCAACGTCATCAATGGTGAAGCCGCGCTGCACCAAGCCCTGATCAAGGATAAACATACCGACAACCTCTATGTCCTGCCCGCGTCCCAGACCCGAGACAAAGACGCGCTGACACTTGAGGGGGTTGAAGCCATTCTTAACCAGCTCAAGGAAGACTTTGACTATATTGTCTGTGATTCGCCGGCAGGTATTGAGAAAGGCGCACTGATGGCACTCTATTTTGCCGATGAAGCCATCATTACGACCAATCCGGAAGTCTCTTCCGTCCGGGACTCTGATCGCATCCTGGGCATACTGCACAGTAAATCCCGCCGGGCCGAACAGAACCTTGAACCGGTCAAGGAACACCTGCTGCTCACCCGCTACGATCCTGAACGGGTCACCAAGGGTGAGATGCTGAGCGTGGACGATGTCAGAGACATACTCGCCATCCCCCTGCTGGGTGTTGTGCCGGAATCCATGGCCGTCCTGAAAGCCTCCAACCAGGGGCAGCCGGTCATCCTGCAGGAAGAGAGCGACGCCGGACAGGCATACAATGATATTGTCAGCCGTTTTCTTGGCAAGGATCTGCCTCACCGCTTCCTTGACGCCCGGAAAAAAGGCCTGCTGGAACGGATGTTTGGGGGACGCTGATGAGCCTGTTTGACCTTTTCCAGAACAAGGAGAAAAAATCCTCGGCCTCTGTTGCCCGGGAACGACTGCAGATTATCGTCGCCCATGAGCGTGCAGGTCGGGACAGCCCTGACTACCTGCCAGCCATGAAGCAGGATATTCTCAACGTCATCAGAAAATATGTAGCGGTGGAAAATGAGGATGTCAGCATCCAATTCGACACCCGCGAAGAAGTCTCTATCCTGGAGCTCAATGTGACGCTGCCAGAATCGTCAACTGGCACGAAATAACTTCATTCCGCTACAGGCCACTGGTATTCTGTCAGGCATCCACTCTGCCTGACAGAATACCCATGACAAAGCACACCTTCGACCGGAATACCTTCAATCAGAAACTACTGACCTTCCTGAATCAATCACCTACGCCATTTCATGCCACCCGTGAGATTGCGCGTCAGCTGGACAATGCCGGATTTACAGCACTCAACGAGCGCGACGCCTGGCAGTTAGCCCCCAACAAGAAGTACTACACCACCCGCAATGGCTCCTCCATCATTGCCTTTACAACAGGCAAAGGGAACTACGCGGAACAGGGGTTTCGCATGGTCGGCGCGCACACTGACAGCCCCTGCCTGAAAGTAAAACCCAATCCTGTGCTGCAGGAAAAAGGCTGCTATCAACTGAGTGTCGAGGTCTATGGCGGTGCATTGCTGAACCCCTGGTTTGACCGCGACCTGTCACTGGCCGGGCGAGTAACCTGGGCTGACCCTCAAGGTCAGCTGCACAGCTCCCTGATCGATTTCCGTGATCCTATTGCCATTATCCCCAACCTGGCGATCCATCTTGACCGGGAAGCAAACACTACCCATCCAGTCAATCCACAAAAAGATATCCCGCCCATTCTGTCTCTGCTGAAAAATGACGAAAAAATCGATTTCATGCAGCAGCTGGCGAACCGCCTCAAGGCTGAAGAACCCTCCAGCAGACCCGCAGAAATCCTGGATTATGAACTGTTTTTCTACGACACACAGAAAGCGGCTATCATCGGGATCGAGCAGGACTTCATCGCCTCTGCCAGACTGGACAACCTGCTGAGCTGCTTTACAGGTCTCCAAGCCCTGCTGGCAGCCGACAGCGAATCTCCCTGCCTGCTGGTCTGCAATGACCATGAGGAAGTGGGCAGTCAATCTGCCACTGGCGCGCAGGGGCCGTTCCTGAAAAATGTACTCGAGCGCATTATCGGTACCGGCGAACCCCTGACCCGCACCATGCAGCGCTCCATACTCATCTCGGCAGACAACGCCCATGCCGTTCACCCGAATTACGCCGACAAACATGATGGCAACCACTGCCCAATCATGAACCAGGGGCCGGTTATCAAAATCAATGCCAACCAGCGTTACGCCACCACCAGTGAAACCAGCGCCCTGTTCAGGCATCTCTGCCAGAAAGCCAATGTACCGGTACAGAGCTTTGTCGCCAGAACCGACATGGGCTGTGGCAGCACCATCGGCCCACTCACTGCAGCGGAACTGGGCGTGATGACACTGGATGTCGGCCTGCCGACGCTGGCCATGCATTCCATCAGGGAACTCGCCGGCACAGAAGATGCTACCAATATGGCTAACCTTTTGGTGCATTTCTACAGCGAAGCAAACCTGACAGTCCTTTAAACCTTCCGGGGCAGAATCACACAGGTTTTGCCCCATTCCCGCCTCACGGCATGACGTATGAATCAAGCCGTCCTATCCTGAAAACATAACGCAGGCAACCTGATCACCCCTTGGCATAGCGGGCTGTACATGCAGTATCAAATGCAGCTGCGGCGCGGCAAAAGGCAAAACTATCGCTTTCCCTGCCGCGACAGTTGTAGGTATCATGCTTGAGACGTCTGTAAAAAGGCTGAGTAGACGGCCGATTACCCAGAAACAGCCATCAGCGGGCTGGGTAGAAAAAGGAGTTGTCACCCATGCCGGCTATCCATAACACGCCAGGCAGACACTGATAAGAGAGCGAACCATCTGATGCATTTTAAGGCCCGAACCGCCCGTCTGAACCTGTTTTTTGTCCTGCTGTTGTCATTATCATCGACACTGGCTTTCGCCAAGGATAGCGAAAATAGTCATGTCGATACGGAAAAACTGCTCGAACAGCAGCTTGATGTTCTCAAGCCAACGCTCAATCAGGCCATTGCCAGTGTCAATGTCGTGCAGCTACTGCAGCGAAATTCTTACGAAAAAATCACCATCGACAACAACAGTTCAGACAAGATTTTCCAAAGCTATCTGGACACACTGGATCGCAATCGCAGTTTCTTCTTAGCCTCTGATATTAAAGAATTCGAACCTTACAGGGACGAACTCGACAGCGCGCTAAAAAGCGGCAACCTGAAACCGGCTTTTGATATTTTCAACCGCTACATGCAGCGCAGCGAAGAGCGTATCCGGTTTGCCCTGAAGTACCTGGACGCCGGGCTGGACCACATTGATTTCAACAAGAAAGAATCACTGACGATCGATCGTGAAAAATCCCCCTGGCTCGCCGATCGCAAGGTACAGGAAGACCTCTGGCGGCGCCAGCTGAAAGACAGCATTCTGAACATGAAGCTGAATGAAAAGCCGCTTAAGGAGATCCAGGAACTGCTGCACAAGCGTTACACCAACCAGCTGCGCCGACTCCATCAGACCCGCAGCGAAGATGCCTTCCAGCTTTATCTGAATGCATTCACCCAGCTCTATGATCCACATACCCAATACTTCTCTCCTCAGCGTGCCGAAACCTTTGATATCAATATGAGCCTGTCCCTGGAAGGCATTGGTGCAGTACTCCAGTCAGAGGATGAATACACCAAAGTCGTCAGCATCGTCCCTGCCGGGCCGGCAGACAAAGCCGGGCAACTGAAACCCGGCGATCGCATCATTGCCGTCTCACAGGGTGAGAATGGCAAGTTTGAAGATGTGGTCGGTATGCGTCTGGACGAAGTCGTTAAACTGATCCGCGGCCCCAAGGGCACCCAGGTAAAACTGGAAACCATCCCGGCCACCAGCAAGGATGGCAAAACTCGCATTTACCCCATCACCCGGGACAAGGTAAAACTGGAAGAACAGTCCGCCCAAAAAGACATTGTGACTATCAAGCAGGGAGATCGGGATTACCGTATTGGTGTGATTGAGATCCCAGCCTTCTATATTGATTTCAAAGCTGCCCAGGCTGGCGACCCTGACTACAAGAGCACAACCCGGGATGTGCGCAAACTGCTCAAAGAACTCAACAAAGAGAACATTGACGGCCTGATTATCGACCTGCGCAGCAATGGCGGCGGGTCACTTCAGGAGGCCAACCAGCTCAGCGGCCTTTTCATCAATGACGGCCCAACCGTTGTGGTTCGTGACAGCAGGGGACGCACTGAACCTCAGCAGGATCCCGACCCTGAAGAGGTCTATCACGGCCCCATGGCCGTCATGATCAACCGCCTGAGCGCCTCTGCATCAGAGATTTTTGCCGGCGCCATGCAGGACTACCAACGCGCTGTCATCATTGGTAGCCAAAGCTTTGGCAAGGGCACAGTCCAAACCATTCAACCCCTCAACCACGGTCAATTGAAACTGACCGTAGCAAAGTTCTATCGCGTTTCTGGACAGAGCACCCAAAACAGGGGCGTCATTCCTGACATCAGCTTCCCCTCCTTATTTAATAAGGAAGACATTGGCGAGAGCGCATTACCGAATGCCCTGCCCTGGGATGAAATTAACCCGGCCAAGTTCAAAGCCTTTGACCCGCTGACGCCATTCATGCCTGCACTGCGTGAACGACACAACAAACGTATCGGTGACAACCCCGACTTCCGCTACCTTAAGGACCTGAAAACGTTCCAGCAGCGTTATGACAGCAAGAACAGCATCAGCCTCAACGAAAAGGAACGCCGCAACGAAACGGATTCCATGCGTAAAGAACGACTTCGCCTGGAAAACCAGCTTCGCAAAGCCAAAGGCAAACCGGTTTACAAGAGCCTTGAAGAGTTAGAAGAAGAGCAAAATGCCAACGTTTCCCAATATGGCAAACAGGATAAAGACAAGCCTGAAGATGATGCACTGCTGATAGAAAGCGGAAAGATTCTGGCTGATATGATTGAACTTTCCTCACGCTACATCGCGGATAACGCCAAGCAATAACTGAGATCAAAACAGGCGGCAGACAGCACTTGTCTGCCGCTGCACCTCAGATTAAAAAGCCTCCAGATCCGCTCGCATCAGCGACTGCTCACTGACATCGAAACACACCAGCTGGGGCTCTACATCAAACCATTGCAGAAAAACGCTGTAATCGCGCCTCTCAGGCCAAAGTGCCTCATCTTCCAACCAGGCGGCCAACTCATTCTCAAACAGCTGCGTTGCGTGTGATTTCAGCCACTGACTAAAATCCTCTTCCTGCTCAACCTCATCAAACAGATAAACCGAGCCTTCAGCCCTGAATGTTTCAATACTCATGGCTTCATCCGGATTCACCCGGTTAGCCCATTCTACGAATACGCTTGTTGGCTTCAGGGAAACCGCGGACCGATTCAATAGCTTCATTCTAAAATCCTGCTATTCGCTCAATAACAACCCTTTGGCGCGGAATAATGACGTTTCAGCGCTGAACACGCAAATCAACAGAAATATGATCACTTTTTTCTAGAATTAGCGCATCTTGCCGAAAACGAGGAGTAAGAGAATGCCAAGAATAGTCATCATTGCCCTGACACTTATCATGACCTTACTGCATACCACCTCAACGCCCGCAAAGGAAAAAACACTCTTTCTGGTACGACATGGTGAAGCTGATCACAATATCAATGACCGCTATAGCACGAATCCTGAACATCCTGCTTACATCCCATCATATCTGACCGACAACGGGAAAGAACAAGTTAAACGCACGGCCGGAACGATTAACAGACAACTCAACAGGGAAGCTCGCATTGCGCTGTTCGCATCCCCCTTACCGCGCACCGTACAGACAGCAGAGATACTTGCCTCTGAACTAAGACTCACACAACATTCAATTATTACTGACAACCGACTGATAGAAACCAATGTAGGCAACCGCGAAGGCCAGTTACATTCGCAATTCGACGATAAGGATTCCTGGTTTCCTGATGACCCAGCAACGTTTGGCGGTGAAACAACAGAGCAAATTAGTGCGCGCTTACAATCATTTTATGATGAAGCGATTTCTGACAATGATACCGATACCCTGATGGTTGTGACCCATGGTTCTCCCGCATACCTGTTTGCCCATCTCATACAGCCTGACATTTCGCATGCTCGCCTGGAAACAGCCGGCTTTAGCGTATTTGTCATAAAAGACCAGTAAAGTCGCCTTACTGTCACTCATGCAAACAAGAAATGGGATTGCCTCCCCCACCCGGATAAGGTTATCTTTTAATCAGGATTAACAATAATGAGAAAGGGAATATGGAGTATTTCATTGGCACGATAAAGTGGTTCAGCAATCCGAAGGGAATCGGGTTCATTAATCCGATCAGCGAATCCAATAATCAGGATATTTTCATCCATTACAGCTGTATTAATATGGATGGATTTAAAACGCTTAAGGCAGGGGAAACCGTCAAGTTTCTACTGGGCAATGGCGCCAAGGGTTTTATGGCAACAGAAGTGATTCCGGAGCCCGGCAACGCATCTGAAGCTTCAACACTACCTGATTCGACCACCGAAGAATCCACACATGCCAGAGAACCTGAAATGGCTGATTAACAGATCTGATTCTATTGGCGCTCATTCACTGGTTACTTCGTATCCCTCCCGGTTTGATGATAAATCATACCGGGAGCATAAAACTCACAAGCTAGGTCACTGAAGATTCAATCTGCCCGTTGTCTATAGCAACCTGACTGTTCAATTGCGCCATTAACGCCTGCAGACTTTCCAGGCGATCACATTCTTCATACCAGCTGCAATAAATATGTCGCTTAATGACTGGCACATCATTCACTTGCTGCAAATCACCTGCCGACACCAACGTCTGCACCATGGTCAGTGGTAAATAAGCGCAACCACCGTTATTCAACAGGAAATCCAATGCTACACGGGCACTGTTGGTATGCAGTACAGGCGATGGCAAGTCATTCAAGTGCCGTGACAGCTCAATACCAAAGCGAGTCCCCCAATCCACCATCACCCAACCAGCCTGCCAAGGCACAACACCTTCCTGAATGGCTGCATTCGTAACCATCACCAACTCAACTGTCGCAAGCTCGCAATAACCCAGCTCATCAGCCTTAGGCGGATCGAATAAAACAGCCAGGTCCAGTGTTCGGTTCAGCAATCTGCGCGCAACCACTTCCGGGCTGACACTTTCTGCCCGAACAGCAATACCCGGGTTATCACTGAATATCTGGTTAATTCGTTCCTGTAGCAGGATATCCCAGACATTAGGCGTCGCCCCGATGGATATCTGTACATTCTGATTACGATCCAGCGCCACATCCAGCCGTGCTCGATCCCAGGCTGCCAGAATGGCTTCTGCATGGGTTCTGAGACGCTCACCAGCGGGTGTCAGCTGGATATTGTTACGGTATCGGGTAAATAGCGGTGCAGATAACTGTGACTCCAGCTGCCGTACCCTTGAGCTGACAGCTGATTGAGTCAGGTATAGATTTTCTGCCGCCTTGCCAAAATGCCGGGTCTTTTCGACTTCCAGAAAAGTCCTCAACAGCTCGGTATCCACAGAACACATCACTCCTGACAGGCATTTATGCCATTACGCATGGATAGTCACTCAAGCGAACCTTTCGCCTGCAGGACTGACAAAAAACGGGAAGGATTGTCCAACAGTGCGCAATGTTTTTCCACACTATTGATCACTATCGCGACAGAAAGAAAGCAATAAAAGAGACTGGAGAGAACCAAGAACCGGCATAAGCTTTCAAGATTCCCAAAACCCATGCCGGGCAACCACATCACAAGCGGCTCAGATTATATTTCACCCACCAGTGATTTATAACCAAAGAGCGTCTTAACATCATGCTGCTTAAGAAACTTCTGCAACCAGAAATGGCACCAGGCCTCATTCTCCAGTGAAGGATCCATACCGGCAGGGCTTACATTCGTACGCATTAGCATAACGGGGATGGATACCCCATCATTATCAACAACCTGAAATAACAAACCACAGGGAATGATCTCGCCATCAGCATCAACATTTGGCGAAGACCTGATCGACATCATGAGACTAATCGACCAAAGCTTATAATCCTGCTGAATCAACAACTGAAGAGGAATATCCATTCCCCCCTCCTCCTCAAGCGAAGGAGGCTTCTCGTGCAATACCACTGAACACTCAAATTTCCTGATCATGAGCGATTCAATGGTTCTTTCAGGAGATTCACTTAACCAGTCTTTCAGAGACGCTGCACGCGATACGAGTGCATCCTGCATTTCTTGTTCGTTCATACCCATTTCCAGACACGAAAAAACGGCTGTTGCATCGCTAGAATATGCGGTGAAATCGAATCCGGTTTCAAACAAACTTACTAATTGTCACGATCATTTTTTTCTATCGAAGAATAACGGGAAAACTGCAAGAAGACGCGAAAGGGATTTTCTGAAGACAAGAAAAAAGCCGACCATTACTGATCGGCTTTTCCTGAAGAAGTGGCGGACCGGACGGGGCTCGAACCCGCGACCTCCGGCGTGACAGGCCGGCATTCTAACCAACTGAACTACCGGTCCGCGACAAACTTGCTTTCTAACCTGGTGGGTGATGACGGGATCGAACCGCCGACCCTCTGCTTGTAAGGCAGATGCTCTCCCAGCTGAGCTAATCACCCAAACATTCTTTCAAACATCTCTGTAAATAAATGGCGGACCGGACGGGGCTCGAACCCGCGACCTCCGGCGTGACAGGCCGGCATTCTAACCAACTGAACTACCGGTCCGCGACATACTTACTTTCAAACACTGGTGGGTGATGACGGGATCGAACCGCCGACCCTCTGCTTGTAAGGCAGATGCTCTCCCAGCTGAGCTAATCACCCAAAAATTCTTTCAAACATCGTCGTAAATAAATGGCGGACCGGACGGGGCTCGAACCCGCGACCTCCGGCGTGACAGGCCGGCATTCTAACCAACTGAACTACCGGTCCGCGACATACTTACTTTCAAACACACTGGTGGGTGATGACGGGATCGAACCGCCGACCCTCTGCTTGTAAGGCAGATGCTCTCCCAGCTGAGCTAATCACCCTTCCCGATGCGGTGCGCATTATAACCATAATGCGACTTAAATCCAGACCCTGATGCAAAGTGGCGGACCGGACGGGGCTCGAACCCGCGACCTCCGGCGTGACAGGCCGGCATTCTAACCAACTGAACTACCGGTCCGCTACAGTCTTGCGTGGTGGGTGATGACGGGATCGAACCGCCGACCCTCTGCTTGTAAGGCAGATGCTCTCCCAGCTGAGCTAATCACCCCTCGTCAGGACGGCGCGAATTATAAGCAGCATCGGTTACGATATGCAACCGATATATGCCCACCTGCGGGATTTACCCATTTCGACCTTTAAGATGATCTTTTCATCACGCTGTGCATCCTCCTTTATTGCATCCGTCATCAAATGCCGAATGCATCTGTTACCATGACAGATACCAACAGTGGGACAGAGCATCATGTGGTTCAAAAACCTGATTTTGTACCGTTTCAGCAAGCCGTTTGAATACACTGCTGAAACGCTGGAAGAAAAACTGGCGGAACAACGGTTTCGCCCCTGCAGTAAATCGGAAATGGCCAGTTTTGGCTGGGTGTCGCCCGTGCCGGATGGTGACAATCTGGTGCATGCCAGCGGCCAGTTCCTGGTAGTGACGGCTAAAAAAGAAGAGAAGCTGTTACCGGCCAGCGTCGTACGTGACGCCCTCAAGGAAAAAGTCGAAGTTATTGAGCATGAGCAGGGCAGAAAAGTCTTTAAGAAAGAGAAAGACCAGCTCAAGGATGAAATCACACGCGACCTGTTACCCCGCGCATTCAGCCGCTCAGGCCAAACCAGCGCCTATATTGATAGCCGCAACGGCTGGCTGATTGTCGATGCCTCAAGCTTCAGAAAAGCGGAAGAACTGACAAGCTCACTGCGCAGCTGCTTGGGTAGCCTGCCAGTACTGCCACCCGCGCTGAAATCAGCACCGGCTGCCGTCATGACAGACTGGCTACAGCAGCCTGGCAATTTATCTACACCTTTCGTACTGGGCGATGAATGCGAGCTGAAAGAGCCCGGTGAGGAAGGTGGTATCATTCGCTGCAAACGCGTGGATTTACTCTCTGAAGAAGTTAGCCTTCACCTGACTTCCGGCAAGGTCGTCAGTCGCATTGCCCTTCAGTGGGATGAATCTATCGACTGCATTCTCGCTGAAGACCTCTGCATCAAACGCCTCAAATTTACTGATACGCTGCAAGAACAGTCCGACGCTCTCGATATTGAAGATAAAGCGGGACGTTTTGACGCAGACTTCACGCTGATGGCTCTGACACTGGAACGCTTCCTTGGCGAACTCATCAACGCCCTTGGTGGAGAAGACACCAGCCGCACCGGACAGGAAGCAGAAACAGTCAGCACTAAAGAACCAGAATTAGCAGAAGCCTGACATTCATAAAATAAAAAAGGCGGAAAGGGTCAAAACCTATCCGCCATCTAAACCTGCAACGAACAGCGCATTTAACGTTCGAGCACAACAAACGCTACCGCGTAATCCTTCTCATCACTGATGGTCACATGATGCGAACTGATCACCAGTTGTTCACATAATCGCTGTGCTGCACCATGAAACCCCAGCTGCGGTGCACCATGGTCATTATTGGTTACCTCAATGTCCTGAAACGACACTTTCCCAATACCGGTTCCCAGCGCCTTGGCTGCCGCTTCCTTGACAGCGAAGCGCGTTGCCAGAAAGGATGCATGACTGCCCCGGGCGATGAAAATCGCGTATTCAGACTCAGTCAGAACCCGCCTGACAAAGCGCTCTCCCTGACGCTCCAGCACCTGCTGGATACGTCGAATATCAACAATATCGGTACCGATGCCCGCTATCATGCCTGATGCCTGGCCGCATCCAGCATAATGGCTTTCATTTCCCGTATAGCTTCTTTCAATCCTGTAAACATCGCCCTGCCAATAATGGCATGACCAATATTCAACTCGTTGATGCCAGGAATCGCCGCAACCGGTTCAACATTCTGGTAATTCAGGCCATGACCGGCATTCACAATCAATCCCTGCTTCCGACCATGGGATACAGCCTGCCGGATTCGCTCTAACTCTGTATGCAGTTCATCAGAATTTTCAGCATCCGCATAACAGCCGGTGTGCAACTCAATCGTCGGCGCACCGCACCTGACGGCCGCATCAATCTGTGCAGGCTCAGGATCAATAAACAGCGAAACATCAATTCCTTTCGAAACCAGTCGCTGACAGGCTTCAGCCACACGCCCTTCCTGGCTGAGCACATCCAGTCCACCCTCGGTAGTCAGCTCTTCACGCTTCTCTGGCACTAGGCAGACATGGGCCGGCATCACCTGCTCAGCAATGGCCAGCATTTCCTCCGTAACAGCCATTTCCAGGTTCATACGGGTCTGGAGCAGATCCTTGAGTCGGTAGACATCATGATCCTGGATATGGCGGCGATCTTCGCGCAGGTGCAGGGTGATACCATCCGCACCGGCTTCTTCCGCATCCAGCGCCGCCTTGACAGGATCAGGGAAGCGCGTCCCCCTTGCCTGACGAATCGTGGCAATATGATCAATATTGACACCCAGGAGAATACGGTTAATCGGAATCACTGACTACTCCTTCCTCTGACTTGATCATTGGCGTGTACCGGGTCGAATCTGTCTGCCGGAACAACTCACGACTACGAAGCGGTCGGCTGCCCAGCAGTGGGGTCAGCGCGATCCGGGTCAGACGTTTCAAATCCGGCAACATCGAATCGGCAACATCATTGCGGGCAAATGCGTTCAATACAGCCCCTGAAAAGCAGGGAATCCTGCCGGTCGGATCAACCGTAGGACAGGGGACAAAACCATGATCCTGCTGATAGACATAGTACTGATCATCACGGATTGCCTGCCCCTGCTCTCCATCGTGCGAAAGAGGTATCCCATACCCCAACGCTTCCAGTAAGAGCTTCTCAAAGATTCGCAACTTGATTTCCAGCGGCAACTGCTGATTCAAACCGTCAACAAGCCACTCATAGAGATCAAACAGATTAGCCACAGCCTCACCCGGCTGCAGCAGGCGAATCAAGAGTTCATTGGCATAAAGCCCGCTATAAAGATATTTACCCGTCAGTAACAGGTAACGATCCTGCTCAAGCTGTCGCAGCGTCTTGAGCTCCGTCTTGCCCGTCCAACTGATCAGCAGACGGGAAAACGGCTGGAGCAGATGACCACGCCGAGGCTTTCCCGATTTGCTGGCAGCCCCCCGGGCGCCAGCAGCAACCAGAGACACTTTCCCGTGATCACGGGTCAGACAATCCACCAGCAAGCTTGTGTCACGATAAGGCCGGGTATGAAGTACCCAGGCCGGTTGCAGTTCGAAGGTATTTGCAGACACTGCCGATCGTCTCAGGGCAGCTCGGTATAACCAAGACTGGCCAACGCCCGCTCATCATCCGACCACCCAGAGCGCACTTTGACCCAAAGATTCAGCATCACCTTGCTGTCGAACAGTTTTTCCATATCAAGGCGAGCATCACGACCAATCACTTTCAGGCGGGCGCCCTTATCACCAATCACAATCCGCTTCTGCCCTGGACGTTCAACCAGAATCAGTGCGCTGATATGCAGCACACCACCGTCTTCCTTAAACTCTTCAATCTCGACTGTTATCTGGTAGGGAATCTCATCACCCAACTGACGCATGATCTTTTCCCGAACCAGCTCTGCCGCCAGGAAACGGGAGCTGCGATCGGTAATCTGGTCATCACCATAAAAATGGATACTTTCCGGCAGAAATCCGTGAACTAATCGCTCCAGACGCTCAACATTGTGACCATTCTTGGCAGACATCGGTACGATGTGCGCAAAATCCATCTTCCGTGACAGATCATCCAACCAGGGAATGAGCTTATCTTTTTCAGTAATACGGTCGACCTTGTTAACAACCAGAATAACGGGGCAACGACTGTTACGAACCGTTTCCAGCACCATCTCATCTTCATCAGTCCAGACCATCCGGTCGACAATAAAGATGATAACGTCCACATCTTTGACAGAAGAAGTCGCTGCCCGATTCATGTAGCGATTAATCGCCCTGCCGTCATTCTTATGAATACCGGGAGTATCCACATAAACAGCCTGCACATCACCATCGGTTTTGATCCCGAGGATCTGATGACGGGTTGTCTGGGGTTTACGGGAAGTAATACTCAGCTTCTGACCAAGGATATGATTCAGAAGGGTCGATTTACCCACATTAGGTCGCCCGACAATCGCCACATAGCCACAACGGCCTTCTGATACTGCCTGCTCAATCATCCTTCAACCTCCACCCCGAGCGCCACTAGCGCTCGTCGGGCTGACTGCTGTTCAGCCGCCCGTCGACTGCAACCCGCACCTATCGTCGATTCAACCCCGACGACAGAACAATGTACCGTAAAGGTCTGATCATGCGCTCTGCCATCAATGCTGACCAACTCATAGTGCGGCAGAGGCTGCTGACGTGACTGCAGATATTCCTGCAGACGGGTTTTGGGATCTTTATTCTGCTGATCGCCAACAGAAAGCTTTTCAAGCCGACTGGCAAACCAGGCGAGAATACGGGTTCGGCAGATATCCATGCCGCCATCCAGGTAAATTGCGCCGATAAGTGCCTCGACAGCATCCGCCAAGATGGACTCACGCCGATACCCGCCACTTTTCAGCTCACCGGAACCCAGGCGAAGAAAATCACCCAGACCAAATTCCCGGGCAATTTCTGCCAGCGTGGCACCACGCACCATACAGGCCCGCAGCCTGCTCAATTGGCCTTCCTTTGCTTGAGGAAACCGCTGATAGAGGTCTTCGGCGATCACAAAATTCACGATGGAGTCGCCGAGAAATTCGAGCCGCTCGTTATTACGGCCACCATAACTGCGATGAGTCAACGCAAGAACAGCCAGATCGCTATCTTTGAACTGATAGCCGAGCTGCTGTTCCAGCTTGTCTATGGATTGTTTCACTATTGCCTGATTTTCCTGCTGTTCTTGAATGTCAGGACAGCATCTATGTTGTACATCATTGGGACACGACGCTCATAGTTTACATCAATGATGATTTCATTGCCTTCACGTCGTACTTTTGCGCTCTGTTCTATCTCATCTGGCAGATTGTTGACCTGAAAGCCCCGCTCCATCCAGTCGCGGATATCAGCGACAGACGCATCCTCAATACCATAACGCTCTTCTATAGAATCCAGCGTTTTCTCAACACTGAAGTTATCATGATACAAAGGCGTAAATTTGAGGACACAGGTAAACACGGAGGCGGCAAACACCAACCAGGCCAGTACGGCAATCATGGATGCTCCGCTCTGCTCTTCCATTCCCTTCATGGCAGCTCTCCTGTTGTTCTTCAGATTATCGATCCATTGTTTTTCAGATTAGGCAGATCAAACCAACTCGGCCAGTGCATCCAGATATAGACTGCTTTACCGACAATGTTCGCTTCCGGCACAAACCCCCAGTAGCGGCTGTCATTACTGCGATCACGGTTATCGCCCATCACAAAATAATGTCCTTCCGGCACAGCCCACTCTGTCTGCGGCAGGCGATTTTCAATATCCATATCCTTACGAATCTGATGAGTGACACCCCCAATGGTTTCCTCATAGATCCGATAAACCAGGTTTCGTCCCAAGCGTGGCTCAAACTCATCACGCAGTTCCGCCACGAAGGTTTCCGGCACCTTCTCGCCGTTCACGTACAACGTTTTATTGCGATATTCAATTTTATCGCCAGGAACACCTACTACCCGCTTAATAAAGTTGATATTAGGGTTCATCGGCTCCTTGAACACCATGACATCACCCCGTTGCGGCTCATTCAACGCCACTACTTTGGTGCCTATCACAGGAAGCCGGAGACCATAGGTGTATTTGTTAACCAGAATAAAGTCGCCGACCTGAAGCGTCGGAATCATAGACCCCGACGGAATCTGGAAAGGTTCATACAGGAATGAACGCAACACCAGCACAATAAACAGGACAGGGAATACGGACTTTGCAGTTTCCACCATCCCCGGCTCTCTGGACAGCCTGTTCAGCGTTTCCTCGTCTGCTTCTTCAACCTGCTCACGGTAACTGGCGACAGCGGCCCGGCGCCGAGGCGCCAGCACCAGAATATCGACAAGCCCGATCAAACCACTGGCAAATACGGCGATCACCAGGATAAGGGGGAAATTAAAGTCCATATCAACCTTTTAGTTGTCAACTTTCAATACAGCCAGGAACGCTTCCTGGGGGATCTCCACGCGACCAACCTGCTTCATGCGCTTCTTGCCGGCCTTCTGCTTTTCCAGCAGCTTACGCTTACGGGTGACGTCACCACCATAACATTTGGCTGTTACATTCTTGCGCAGCGCCTTCACCGTTGACCGGGCCACAATCTGGCCACCAATCGCTGCCTGAACCGCCACATCAAACATCTGCCTCGGAATGATCTCTTTCATGGCATCGGTCAGTTTGCGTCCCTTACCGGCGGCATTGTCCTTATGCACGATCAACGCCAGCGCATCAACCTTTTCACCGTTGATAAGAATATCCAGCTTGACCATTTTCGCCACTTCAAAACGATCAAAGGAGTAATCCAGGGAGGCGAAACCACGGCTGACAGACTTCAGACGGTCAAAGAAGTCCAACACCACTTCGCTCATCGGCAGGTCATAGGATACAGACACCTGGGTACCTGTGAACTGCATATCACGCTGCATGCCACGTTTTTCCACACACAGGCTGATGACATTACCCAGATATTCCTGGGGCACCAGGATATTGGCCTGCACGATAGGCTCACGGATTTCCAGGATACCGGCCGGATCAGGCAGGCGGGACGGGTTATCAATCTCAACGACCTCCCCGTTTTTCATCACGACCTGGTAGACCACCGTCGGGGCCGTGGTGATCAGGTCAAGATCATATTCCCGCTCCAGGCGCTCCTGGATGATCTCCATGTGCAGCATGCCCAGGAAACCACAGCGGAAGCCAAAGCCCAGTGCATCACTGCTTTCCGGCTCATAAAAGAGTGAAGCATCGTTAAGGCTGAGCTTTTCCAGCGCTTCACGAAAATCTTCAAAATCATCAGAGCTGACCGGGAACAGTCCCGCATAAACCTGGGGCTTCACACGCTGGAAGCCAGGAAGTCTTGGCACGTCCGGTGTCTTGGCATGGGTCAGGGTATCACCCACCGGCGCACCATGAATGTCCTTGATGCCAGCAACAACGTAACCCACTTCACCCGCTTTCAGCTCACCGGTCGACTGCCGCTTCGGAGTAAAGATACCGATATCATCCACGACGTAGACTTCACCGGTCGATTTGACCAGCATTTTGTCTTTCTTGCGCAATGTACCGTTGACCACACGAACCAGAGACACAATCCCCAGGTAATTATCAAACCAGGAATCAATGATCAGTGCCTGCAGTTCACCATTGATATTCCCTTCCGGCGGTGGGACGGTCGCCACCAGCGCCTCAAGCACATCTTCAATGCCTAAGCCACTCTTGGCAGAACAGCGCACCGCATCGGTTGCATCAATACCAATGATTTCTTCGATTTCCTGGGCAACGCGTTCTGGCTCGGCCTGGGGCAGATCCATCTTGTTCAACACAGGCATAACTTCCAGGCCCTGCTCAATGGCGGTATAGCAGTTGGCAACAGACTGGGCTTCAACGCCCTGTGCCGCGTCCACCACCAGTAAGGCCCCTTCACAGGCCGCCAGGGAGCGAGATACTTCATAGGAGAAGTCAACGTGGCCCGGAGTATCGATGAAGTTGAGCTGGTAAACCTGACCATCTTTCGCAGTGTAATCCAGCGTTACACTCTGCGCCTTGATGGTGATACCGCGTTCACGCTCAAGCTCCATGGAGTCGAGCACCTGTTGCTGCATTTCCCGATCACTCAGACCACCGCAATGCTGGATGAACCGGTCAGCCAGCGTGGATTTACCATGGTCGATATGGGCTATGATCGAAAAATTTCGAATATGTCGTAAGTCACTCACCGTTTGTCACTACTGCTCTAAATAGATTAACCCGCCAGCCTTACTCAGGCGGGCGGGTTACGGCTGATGGAAACCTCTGTTAACGCACCAGTCTACCGTATTTACAGGTAGCCTGCTATCCGGGCGTTGACAGTCAGGCTATCCATGTCCGTGGGTTAATGGGTGTTGTTCAATCACGGTTACTCCGCGAGGCGGAACGTGATAAACCCAGGCATTCCACGTCGCACCACCAGCATTGAGATGGTTTTGTCCGCTGGCAGCTGTTTCACGATGCTGTTGAATTCCTGCACGCTCTTGACGTCCTGGTGGTTGATCTGGGTAATGATATCGCCATTACGCAAGCCAACCGCGCGACCAGCACCACGGCCGACCTGCGTGACCACAAGGCCTGACACCGACTTATCAACACCGAGGCGCTGACGATAGTTGTCGTTCAACGGCTCAACATTGATACCAAGCCGGTTATCCTCGCGGCTCTGCACCTGAGGCTTGGCTTTACCCTGTTCGTCAGGCAACTCACCCAGTTCGACGGTCTTGGTCAGCGTTTTACCGCGACGAACCAGATCAACCTCTACCTTCTTGCCGACAGGGGTACGACCAACTTCCATGGGTAGATCACTGGAGAACTTGATATCCCGACCATTGAATCGAAGGATAATATCGCCCGGCTGTAGACCGGCTGTACCGGCAGGTCCCTCTGGAATGACCTGGCTGATCAGCGCACCATGGGGCTTTTTAAGACCAAAGGATTCAGCAAGGCTACGATCAACATCCTGAATCACTACACCCAGCCAGCCACGAGTTACGTAACCCTTTTCTTTCAGCTGTTCTGCAACGTCCATGGCATCATCAATGGGAATCGCAAACGAGAGCCCCATAAATCCGCCAGAACGGGTGAATATCTGGGAGTTAATACCGATAACTTCACCGTCCATATTGAGCAGCGGACCACCGGAGTTACCAGGATTGATCGGCACATCAGTCTGAATAAACGGAACGTAGCTTTCAGTCGGCAGACTACGGTTCAGAGCACTGATAATACCTTTAGTGACTGAGTACTCGAAACCAAAAGGAGAACCGATAGCAAAGACCCACTGACCAGGCTTCAAATCATCAGAATCCCCAAGGCGAATTGCCGGCAGACGCTTGGCATCCACTTTCAGCAATGCCAGGTCTGAGCGCTTGTCCGCCCCTACCAGCTTGGCCTTGAATTCACTGCGATCATTAAGACGAACGAGAATTTCATCCGCCCCTTCCACCACGTGGTTATTGGTCAGGATGTATCCATCTTCAGAAATAATAAAACCTGACCCCAATGACTGTGGACGAGGCTGTTCAAACTGGGATTCATCGGGAATCTGCAACCCGAAATAACGCCGAAAGATTTCCGGCAACTCATCCCCGTAAGGACCATAAAGCTGCCTGTTGGATTGTTTCGGTTTGGATAACGTACTGATATTCACTACAGCCGGTGAGGCATTTTCCGCCAACCGGGAAAAATCGGGCAACTGCTCACTCGCAACCGCCAACTGCATGCCGAGAAACAGGGCGAATATACCGCCAAGCCAACCGGCAACATTCATTCTTGGATATCTCATAAGATCCGTTTCCCCATCTCACCGATGATCAAACATTTCTGATACATTTCATCAGCCAATCACCCTAAACACAAAGATGCTCTGACTGTCCCAGCATGACAATGACATCGTTATGTCATCGCAGACTGATGTTCCGACTCATTCTTCACTACCACTTCCTGATCCGTTAATTGCCAGCTGAGCACGACGGGCTGCAACTGTTTCTGTCGGTTTTCATTTCGGAAAAGACGAGCAGTAAAACCAAAGCCTGCCCCCATAACGAGCAAACTCATAATAATCAGGTAACCTTCCGACAACCCCAGCCAGTACCCAAACCCAATGGCAATAACCAGAAACAGCAAAGGAGACAGATAAACCCAGAACGAAGCCGTTAACATGGCGGACTCAGGTATACCAATGACCACCGTATCACCCTCCCTCACGGGAAAGTCACACAATGCGCGGATATGCATATGGGAAGCACTGTGATCACTGATATGACGCTTGAGCCCCTGCCCACAGGCATTTTTTGCAGAACAGGCGTCACAGGCGGATTTTCTTACGGTTTCCACAACAGCCAGCCGCTCATCGACGGCGACAACACGTCCACTTTCTTCAATCATGAATCGTCTTCAAATACTCTGACGTCTGTTATTGCTACCGCTTACTGCGACGGTGTCTGAGAGGACGATTCCACCTGACGGGGCTTAACGGATACGGCAATACGCTCAGCCGTCCCCAGCGGGATCTCGCCGACAACCGTCACATTATAATAAGCATCGCCATTGCGGAAGACCCTGGATACCGCGGCGGTAGCCCCGGACTGTTCTGACGACTGACTCAACACCCGGGTCATATCTTCTTCAACAAACACCGAAAATGCGGCAAGACCATCACTATACAACAGGCTATCTACCGGTTTCTGGCTGACAGGACTCACCGTTTTCCGGTAACCGGTCTTATTAAAACCATCAGGAACCCAGCCCATCTCCCAGGTCAGGGGACTTTCTTCAGCGTGAGCAACAATCGCTGAGCGATCGATCCACGCATGCTGTCCCGGCGGGATGACATCGCCATCAGGGAGACTGCCCACCGCAAGGTCAACAAACTGGAAACGCTCGAGAACCGCGCCTTTGTCGCCATGCATTTCAGATTTCAATAACAAGCCAGAGTCGTGATCCAGCCACAGATGATAACCGTAGCGATGTTTGTCCCGAGGCAGCAATTCCACATGGCGACCGATGCGATTGGCTATCCGCGCATCACCGCCAAAACGTAACTGATAGAACTCACCCAGCTTCTGGAAATCCGTCTTGAAGCGACCTGACAAGGCTGCCAGATAACCCGGCTTTAACGTCACACCGCCCTGACCCTGCCGGATATAGGCGATCTTCTGGCCATCACGGATCATCTCGCGATAAGGGCCGTCCAGGTACACAAGACGTTCCTTTTCCTGACCATCAACGACACCATGCATCACTTTCAGTGTCAGCAATCCACCGAGGTTCTCGTAAATGAAAAAGCCCTGATAATTCTCACTCCTGAAGGCTCCCGACATCCGGTCAAGCCATTCAACCGGAGATCCCTGCGGGGCTGCAGCGACTGGCAGAGTCCAGCTCAATACCAGTAGGCCGATCAGTTTCCGTGCGTGCAAAACCATTCCTTCCATCGCCAAACTAGGGTCTCTCAAAGCTGGCAGCCCTGACGAACGGCAACATACCCTGTGCGGTATAAGACGATTGCTGTTCAGCATGCTGTAACATATAGGCACTGAAACGCTCGCGGGCGACGTTATCGGCGAAGACCCGGGCACGACTCAATTGCGACGGTGTCAGACCTTTCTGCTCTGTGCCATAACCGGCCAGAACACCCACTGCGCCATAGTCAGCCACCAGCGTGCCATTATCGGTGGCAACCGGCTGGACGGGCTCCTGGACGAAAGCAATATCCTGCTGACCCGCCTGCTGACCATTCCAGAGCTGGACACCCACAATCACGGCAAGCGTTACGGATGCTGCGACGGCAAAACGTCCCAGCGACTGCCAGCGTCCGGTAAAACGGTCTTCAGTATTAACAGCCGGCTCCTGACCAATGGCGTCACTCACCGCTGAGGAAATATCAATCCCCGCAAAGGCATTATTCTCTTTGCGCAGTGTCTCACCAATCAACTGGTAACTGAACGCCGTCTTTCTGAAGGCTTCATCTTTTTGCAGATGATCGAGTACACGATGCATCTCAAGTTCATTGGCTTCATTATCCATCAGTGCGGATAACGACTCTTTCAGGCGCCGGTCAGGCTGGTTATCGATCGCGGTCATGGGACACCTCACTGGACATGGTCGGCTCTACCCCGTTTCCCCACAGCATCATTAACGATTACCCCGATTTGCTCAGCAATGGCTGAATCACTTTATCTATGGCTTCCCTGGCCCGGAAAATACGTGACCGCACGGTCCCTACCGGACAATCCATGATCTCGGCGATATCTTCGTAGCTCAGGCCGTCAAACTCCCGCAGTGTCACAGCGGTACGGAGTTCATCCGGCAGGCCCTTGATCACCTTGAAGATCACCGCCTCTATCTCGTCTTTCTGCACATTGTGCTCCGGTGTCTCCAGATCTTTCAGGGGGTATGAACTATCCAGAGTCTCGGTGTTGTAGACGTCGACATCGGTATCCGGTGGACGGCGTCCTTTCGCCACCAGGAAATTCTTGGCCGTATTGATCGCAATACGATACAGCCAGGTATAAAACGCACTGTCACCTCGAAACTGCCCCAGGGCGCGATACGCCTTAATGAACGCTTCCTGGGTCACATCCTGCACTTCCTGAAAGTCATGCACATAACTCCCAACAAGGCCGAGAATCTTGTGCTGATATTTAATCACTAGCAGGTCGAATGCACGTTTGTCCCCCTTCTGAACCCGACTCACCAACTGCTGGTCGGTTTCCTGTGCATCTGCCATAAATTGTCCTCAATTCTTCTGTCCAGGCTTCAGAGCCTAGCGCAAGAACCAACTGCCCTGTTCTAACTCAATAGACAGTATCACTGACCAAAAGTTCCCAACTTTCACAATTTTTTTCGCAAGACTGTCTGAGATGGGATTCAGGGAATCATTTTTCAAGGAAAAACCATCGTTGGAAAGGCCTGAAATGCACGACAACTCAGTTTTCCCTTATTCTGGTTAGTACCTTTCCCTATAAGACCTGACTGCCTTAATATTCAACTCTAGCAAACATGACACGCGGTATCACAGAACAATGCAGCAGCATCAGTATGACGCCCTGGTGATTGGCAGTGGCGCTGCCGGCCTGGCCGTCGCCTTGAATCTTCCTGAAACAACCCGGGTTGCCATTCTGAGCAAGGGAGACCTCTCTGCCGGTTCAACCTACTGGGCCCAGGGCGGTATCGCTGCCGTACTGGATGAGGGTGACAGTCTGGACAACCACCTGGGTGACACCCTGAATGCAGGTGCCGGACTGTGCAACGAGCAGGCCGCCCACTTTACGGTCAGCCACGGCCGCGAAAGCATTGAGTGGCTGGTCGAGCAAGGCGTACCCTTCAGCGAAGCAACAGACGACCAGAAGAATCTGCACCTGACTCGTGAAGGCGGACACAGCCATCGCCGGATCGTCCATGCTGCCGATGCCACCGGACGAGCTGTTTCCACGACGTTGGTCGACAGGGTTCGCCAGAAAAGCAATATCGATCTTTACCAGGATCAGATTGCCATTGATTTGATCACAACCCAAAAGCTGGGGCTTCCAGGCAACCGCTGCCTGGGCGCCTATGTGCTGAATCAAGCCAATGAATCTGTCGATGTATTCAAAGCGCGATTTGTCATCCTTGCAACGGGTGGGGCAAGCAAGGTGTATCTCTATACCAGCAATCGTGACGGATCATCCGGTGATGGTATTGCCATGGCCTGGCGCGCTGGTTGCCGGGTTGCCAATATGGAATTCAATCAGTTTCATCCAACCTGCCTTTATCACCCACAAGCCAAATCTTTCCTGATCAGCGAAGCGGTTCGCGGAGAGGGGGGGCGACTGCTGCTGCCTGACGGCACCCGTTTCATGACCCACTTTGATGAACGAGGCGAACTGGCCCCCCGGGATATCGTTGCCCGCGCCATCGACCATGAGATGAAACGGCTCGGCAGTGATTGCCTCTATCTGGATATCAGTCACCGTCCACGAGACTTTATTCTTGATCATTTCCCCAATATTCATGAGCGCTGCCTGAAATATGGCATCGACATGACCCGGGAACCGATTCCCGTCGTACCCGCCGCCCACTACACCTGCGGTGGCATCATGGTGAATCACACCGGAAGAACCGATTTGAATGGACTCTATGCCATCGGTGAATGCAGCTTTACAGGACTTCATGGCGCCAACCGGCTGGCCAGTAACTCCTTACTCGAATGCATTGTCTTTGCGCAGTCAGCCGCCAGAGATCTCTGCCTGCAACTGGACACGCCAGCTGCCCCCTATGACATTCCCGCCTGGGATGCCAGCCAGGTGACCGACTCTGACGAGGATGTTGTCATTAGCCATAACTGGGATGAACTACGCCGTTTCATGTGGGACTATGTCGGCATTGTCCGAACCACCAAGCGATTGCAACGGGCTTCCCACCGCATCAAACTGTTACAGCAAGAAATTCATGACTTCTACAGTAACTACAAAATCAGCAGCGACCTGATTGAGCTACGCAACCTGGCGCTGGTCGCCGAACTGATCATCCGCTCCGCGATGCTGCGACATGAAAGCCGGGGACTTCACTTTACACTGGATTATCCAGAAACATTGCCGGTCGCTACAGATACCGTGCTGACACCCATCGTAGCCATGTAAAAAGTACTTAACGATTCAATAACAAACGTACCCGAAGCGCTCTGAATGCTTCGGGATCCAGCGCATCCGAAAATAGCACAGCGTTATAAATCTGATTCTCAGACCGAAACCGAAGAATAGTCAGAAAAGGGGTAATCAATGATTGCTCGGTAAGATCAACACGAATCCATCCTGATGTATGCAATGAGATTGACCACTGCTCACCAGTATACCGAACACCGTTGACAGTACGAGGTTTACCTAACCAGCCCTGCTCACGAAGTGCATCAAGCCAATGAAGCAAAATAAAGAAAGATAATATTGCTGACCAGCCACCCGTTCGAGCAAACCACGGCGACAACCCAGCCACGAGGTGCGCTCCCGATACCAACCATAACTGATACCGGGACCGCATTAACTGCAGTTCAATGAACGGCAGGCAGGCTGCGGGCACGATCAAGGATCATTCTGACCATATAGGTAATCTCCTTATCCTGCGGCTCTTCCTGTTCCATAAACCAGGCAAACAGGTCGGCATCCTCACATTCCAGCAACCGGACATAACGCTGCCGATCCTCCTCTGACAGGGTTGGATATACCTCCCTGGCAAACGGCACCAGCAGGATGTCCAACTCCAGCATCCCTCTTCTGCTGTGCCAGAACAGACGATTCATTTCTTCCTGAGTAGTCATTGGCTGCAAACCTGTCAGTAAAAACCGGCCACCATTATAGGAAGTAACAACATCGGCGGGAAAGCGATTTCAGTACTGCTATCAAACGCCAAAATGCTCTATGATGAGCCCTCACCCATCGACGATTCACGATACACCATGAGCGACAACAACTGGAAAAACCGGCTCGAGGCACTGGGCGGTCGTTTCTCTGGTCATACATTCCTGGGATTGGATGCCAACCACGCTGCACAATCTACTGACAGCAGTGGTTTCATGACGGTACTCAGCCATGAAACCATCACATCAATTTCCGGCCCTGACGCCATACGTTTCCTGCAGGGACAAGTCACGTGTGATATCAACAAACTGGCGCCTGACCAATGTACCCTTGGCGCCTGCTGCACACCAAAAGGTCGCATGGTCGCTAATTTCAGAGTTCTGCATCACAATAACTGCCTGTTGATGACCATGCCTGCCAGCACCACTGACAGCCAGCAAGAGGCCCTCAAAGCGCATCTCGGCAAATATATTGTTTTTTATAAAGCCGAAATCAGTGATGTTTCAGAGGAATGGCTGCGAATTGGTATTTATGGCGATAACTGCGAAGCCATCCTCAGCAACCACTTCACACTTCCCGAACAGAATCATTGCGAAGCCGGTGATGGTTTCTGCCTTCTAAGGTTGGCCGGCGCTAAGCCTCGCTTTGAATTGTGGTTAAAGCCTGATGCCATTGATACCTGGTGGCCACAACTGGTTTCACTATTCCTGGTAAAGCCAACCAGCGATTGGCAGGTTGAAGATATCCGGGAAGGCATTGCCTGGATTACACCTGACACCCGTGAAGGCTACATTCCTCAACATTTCAACTGGCAAATACTCGAAGGCGTCAGTTTCAAAAAGGGTTGTTATACCGGTCAGGAGATTGTGGCCCGTATGCAGTATCTCGGTAAACTGAAAAGCCGGCTTTATCACCTGACAGGCAGTCAGTCAGAGATTCCTGCTCCTGGTACGAAAATTCTTACATCCACAGGAAAAAGCATTGGGGAAATTGTTACCGCCATTGCATCAGACAACCTGGAGCTGTTAGCGGTTCTACGCTCTGATGCGATTGATGGCACACTTTCAATTGAGTCCAACAGTGATTCATCACTGACGGTTGTATCACTGCCTTACAACATAAACGTTTAAAGACTCTCTTTGTGGCGCTGTTTCGTACCTGTTCTGATAACAGGTACGAAACAACTCAGGCGATTTCCTGCAACAACTCATCCAGCACCTTACCGGCATCTTCAAAATCATAGTGCTCCATGCATTGCTTGAGGTTATTCAGTTTTTCCGTGTAACAATCATCCTCAAGCTCTGACGCCAGCAACGGGAAGTAGTTAATCGCTTCAGCATCACCCTCCCGGAGTTTCAACCGAATTTGATCAATGATGTCTGTTATATCTGCCTCAGAATCAACAGGGATTGAGGAAACAGGTTCATTGGACTCTTTTTCATCCGTATTCAGTAACTCCAAACCTGTCAGTACCTCTGACAAGTGGCTTTCCAAATGGACAAGGAGATCTTCGCAATCAATATACGTTGCAGGATTCTGCCTTAGCCGGTGCTCCAGCGCCTTAGCGGTTCGAAACACATTGACGGCACCAATATTTCCAGCACCACCTTTCAATGAATGGCATTCATGTAATGCAGCATCATAGTCTTCATTTTCCAGCGCATTGCGAATGATGGCAGCTGACTGTGCATGTTCTCGAAGGAAGGTCGTCAATAACCGATAAAAAAGCGCGCGGTTGTTCATGACCCGCTGCAATCCCTGCTCCATGTTAATACCAGGAAGTTCTACGAGCTGCTTGGCTGACGATAAGCTTTCTTCACTTTCCTTATCATGCACATACCGCAATACCAGACTATATAGTTCATCAAAAATCAGCGGTTTGGAAATATGATCGTTCATACCGGCATCGATACAACGCTCACGGTCCCCCGCCATGGCATGCGCCGTCATAGCGACTATCGGCAGATTTTCAAACTCAGGAATATTTCGAATAATTCGGGCCGCTTCGTAACCATCCATTTCTGGCATCTGGATGTCCATAAAGATCAGGTCCACCCGGCTGTAACGGACTTTGTCTACGGCCTCCCTGCCATTGACAGCAAGAATGACATCAATCCCCATAATCTCAAGCAGCTCCGTCGCGACCTGTTGATTGATTTCATTATCTTCCACCAGCAAGACCGTAAAGTGCTTACCTATGGCCTCATCAGCCAATATTGCCGTTTCATTCAAACCTGCATTGTCTGTCAACCGAAGCTGATGCAGCGATTCAGGCAACTCAACCAGTTCTGCATTTTCATCCGCCACACCAAGCTCTACTGTGAATGTAAATGTGCTGCCTTCACCCGGCGTGGATTCCACACGAATGCTGCCATGCATCATATCAACCAGACGCTTGCAGATAGCAAGCCCGAGACCGGTCCCACCAAATTTACGTGTCGTCGTACCATCCACCTGGGAAAAAGAAGCAAACAGGCGCGACAGCTTTTCGCTTTGAATACCAATACCGGTATCTTCAACCGTGAACTGCAATTTAACCTTGTCCTCAATTTTGCCAAGTAAGACAGCACTCACGGTTACGCGGCCTTTCTCGTCAGTAAATTTGACAGCGTTATGCGTCAAATTCAGCAACACCTGACCAAGGCGGACAGGATCGCCAATATATTTGGCAGGGAGATCACCATCGATATGGCACTGTAAATCAATTTCCTTAGCCCTGATCTTCATGCTGAGCATATTGGTCATATGGGCAAACACTGCCGACAGGTCAAAGACCACTTCTTCCATATCCAACTTGCCGGCTTCAATCTTCGAAAAATCAAGAATGTCGTTAATAATGCCCAGCAAAGAGTCCGCTGCCCCATGAATTTTCTGGATATAATCCTGCTGCCGGGGCGACAACTGGGTTTTCATTGCCAGCTGGCTAAGCCCAATAATGGCATTCATCGGCGTACGAATTTCATGACTCATATTGGCTAGGAAATGACTCTTGGCCTGGTTTGCCTGGTCAGCCTCTTCCTTGGCTTTCTGCAGGGCAGCTTCCGCCTGCTTACGATCCGAAATATTACGCCCGGAAGCAAAGAGAAACCCTTCACCTTCATATTCCATGTAATTCGCGGTGATCTCGACCGGAAATACATCATCATCCCGAGTTACCCGCAGGACTTCGTAGGTCGATAATTTGCCGGTTGTGACCCTCTCCCACTGCTGCTTCCACTCATCCTCAGTCAGCCCCAGGGAGATATCCATGACATTCATATTGAGGAGTTCTTCCTGACTGTAACCCAATGCCTTACAGATCGATTTATTAACATACTTATGGCTGCCGTCTTTTCTGACCCACTGCACCTGGTCGGCGGAGTTATCCAGGGAAAAACGAGCCATGGATAGCTCCCGTTCCCGCATACGCTGTTCCGTAATATCGACCAATGTGCCAACGGCACGCAATGGCCTACCTTCCAGGCTATGGGATATCACCTTGCATTTGATACGCACTGTCGCATAACTGCCATCCTTACGACGCATACGATAAACATATTGGAAAGGTTCACGGCAATGGCTGAACATTTCGTTCATATATTTGACCGTTGCCGCTTTGTCATCCGGGTGTATCAAGCGTTTCCAAGCCGATGGTGTACCGGATACTTCGCCAGGACTGTATCCTAGGATCAGCATATACCGTGGACTGAAATAGATTTTCCCTTCATGAAGATCCCAATCCCACAGGCCATCAGATGCCGCTTCCATGGCTAGCTGGTAACGCTCTTCACTGGTTCTCAGGGCATCTTCAGCATTTTTACGGGACTGGGCTATCGCAATCAACTCACCGGCACGACGCAGAAGGATAATTTCATCGGCACTCCAGTGCTTATCGTAGTCTCCTGTTACCTGGGCGATACTGCCCACGGCGCGCCCAGCCAGCATCATCGGGACATGTATGACTGATTGCACTTCCAACCCCGTCATGGTTTCCAGCAGGGCTGGCGCGGTTTCGCCGTTAAGTTCATTCCTGCTAACCTGGCAGACCTGCCCCGCTAGCGGCCCTTCCCTGAGAGGCTGATAATCACTGCAGGTCAGATCCCGTAAACGCTCCTGCCCCATCCAGCTACCCACCCGGCACCATTGAAAGGGCACAGAAACCGCACGACTGTCATTATCGTAACGAACCACATACGTTCGATCAGCAGACATGAACTCAGTTAACACCTGCAGCGTAAAGCGTATCGCTTCTTCGAGCGGTTTATCCATGAACTGTCGAGTCACATTACTGAGCACCCGATCCGCTTCCGCACGAATTCTAAGAACCGATTCCACCCTCTGGCGCTCAGCAACTTCCCTTGCCAGTTTTCGATTCCAGTAAACAATCAACACAAGGGTAAAAATGATTAACAACAGACCAATGGCAAATTCCTTGTTAGGGCGCCAGCTATTCACCCCAAGTCGGACCCATTGTTCTTCAATAGCTTGCCGCTCCGCTTCGGATACCGAATTCAATGCCTTGTTGATCAACGTATTCAGCGTGGGATCATCTTTATGGCTGGCCATTCGGTAACGAAAACTGAAACCTGCCTCCGACGCCACCCGAAGGTTGGTAATTTTCAGGCGATCTATCATGTAACTGGCCGTTGCCAGATTCACAATAAATGCGTCGATATGCCCCAGCGATACCATCTTGAATGCAGCAGAAACACTCGGCACTTCAACCAAGCGCATCTTTACCTGATGGTTTCGTAAATAGGAGCGCACACCGGTACCTGGGATAAAAGCCACCGTCTTACCATGGAGATCATTGATCCCCTGGATACTGTGATCCGCATCTCGGGTAATAATCACAGAGGGTATTTCGAGATAGGACTTACTGAAATCCAGATATTTCCCCTGATCTTCTGTGAACAGAGCAGAAGAACTCATATCAGCCTGTTTCTGATAAATCAGTCCTAGGCTTTCCTGCCAGCTGGTCACCCCACTGATCTGGAATGTCACTCCCAACCGATCCTCAATCAACTTTAGATAGTCGATCGCGACACCTTCCAGCTGGCCATTGTCGCCGACAAAAGACAGTGGCGGCATCGTCTGATTAACCACCACTCGTATGACCGGGTGTTCCTCAAGCCACTCTTTCTCCTGCGAGGTCAAATCCAGCTGACGGAAGCTCATACCAAAAAACCGGTCCGAGGCTTCTACAATCCAACGTTCTTCAATAGCAGCCAGTTCCGCCGGAGTGATTGCATTAAAGCCCTGGTTTATCACCGGTAACAAGTCGGCATTATCCAAGCTAACACCGGCTGCCATTGTTTCACGAACCAGACTGTTATCATTGGCGGTGATTTCACCGATGACACCTAACTGGTTCAATATGATACGAATCGCAACCGGCTCACCGACAAATGTACGGATTTCACCATCCAGCAGTGCATGAATCATCTGTTCGTTGTTACTGAATGTGATGATCTTGGCTTCCGGCAACCACTGTTCCATAAAAGACTGCTGCGACGAGTCACCAAGAACACCAATACGTACGCCGGCCAGGTCACTGTAGCTACTGACAGGCATATCGACACTGCGATAAAAGAGTGTCGAAGACATTCCATACAATGGCTCAGAGAACGCAATCCACTTTTGCCTGTCGCGGGTTGGCGTCAGGGCAAAGTGAATATCCGCCTTACCATTTTCCAGAGCTTCAATACTGTCACTCCAGTTACCCGTTCTGAAGCGAATAGGCCGTCCGGTCTTTTCGGACCAGAGTTTCCACATATCGATGAACAAACCTGCCGGCTTGCCCAATGCATTAACAAATGCCAATGGAGGAAAGCCATTATCAACAGCCACAGTCAACACAGATGCATCATGACTACTGGTATCCGAGCGTTTGAGCCAATCATCCTGTATCTGTGACTTTTCATACACAGGAATACTGTCCATTCCCTGTGCAATCATGCGTGGCAGATAAAAGTGTGATTTTGAGACACCGGCCTTGAATGTTGTGGAGTACAAGGGTTTCTCGACCACACGAAAATCATCCAGAATACCGCGATTGGCCAAAAAATATTCAATAGCAGGCATGAGTCCTGCGATGACACGAACATCCCCTTGGGAGGCGGCATTAATCAGTGCCATATAATCCGGGTAACGTACCAGAAAACGGTAACCGGCCGATTTCAGAACAGCCTCACAACGACTGCCGGCAATGACGCCCACAGCCTCACTCTTCAGTGACTTGATCCGTTTTTTATTGGTATCGATATTGGAGACATAGAGGCCCGCATTAGCGGTCAAGATGATGGTGTCCGTGTCGATGGTATCCGGCCACTCTTCAAAATCAGGAATCGCGGCAACAATATCGACCCTGCCTCGCTGTTCCTGCTCCAGCGCCTCCTCTTTGGTCATTTCAACAAACCGTAGCGGAATCCCCACCCGTTTTGACCATCGCTTCCAAAGTTCAATGACAAGCCCTTCGGCCTCACCCTGGTCATTGGTATACATCAGTGGCACATGGGATTGATAAGCTACGGTGAGTGGCTGGTACTGGTAGCTTCGCGACACCAGCAGATCATCCGCTGCTGAGGCAGGCAGGACCAGTAAGAGTAACATCAGCAGGCAGCACATCCACACTGCCTGTACTCCGAGTATTCGCATGAAATTCTAATCTTGTTCGGGAGCAGAGATAATTGTCGTGCCGAAAAGCAAGTTTATCTGAAAGCTGGCAGCTTACATAGCCAATCCACTTCAGGGAACATAACACTCTCCCCCTGCCATGATACCCATCAAAGGTCGGCCAGTGGATGCGTATTCTCAGGCCACATCAACGTAAAATAGTCATCAACGAGCGTCATTGGTACGTCTGAAATGGAAGGGTAACTCCAGTCCGGATCATTCGTGCGCTCAACCAGCAAGGCTCGGACGCCTTCTGCAAAGTCGCGATGACGTGTGCACTGGATCGCCAGGGTAAACTCCATACGGAAGATATCCGCTAACGGCAGCCCCTTTCCCCTTCGCAGCTGTTCAAAGACCAGCCACGCAGAAACAGGGCTGCCCTTTCCCATAGTCTGCGCTGATCGGCTGAACCAGGATGACAGATCTGCCTGCATCAGGTTTTCCAGAATACCTGCCGGCGATGATGCATTCATTAAAAGATCTATTTGAGACTGGTAGACCTGCAGCTGGGAGGTTTCTTCAGGCGCACTGGATAAAGTGGATAGAATGTCAGTCACCTGCTGATGATTCCTCTCAGACTCATCACCCCAGGAAGCGTTAATCAAGCCTTCCAACAGACTATCCCACTGACTGGCGTCCAGGTAATAGTCAGCCAGCCGGGCATACAGCGCATCCGCTGCTTTCAACCTGACTCCGGTCAATCCAGCAAACAGCCCTAGCCGTCCGGGCATTCTATTCAAGAACCAAGTACCCCCGACGTCAGGAAACAGGCCAATAGTAATTTCAGGCATGGCCATCATGCTGGATTCCGTGACAATCCGGTGAGAGGCACCGGCCATCAGGCCCATGCCGCCCCCCATCACAATGCCGTTGCCCCAGCATATTAGTGGCTTGCCATAGGTATGGATCAGATAATCCAGTCGATATTCGCGTGAGAAAAAAGCATTGGTATAGGCATTGTCACCATAGTCACAGTCAATGATGGACTGATACAGGTTTTTGACATCCCCGCCGGCACAAAATGCTTTATCACCACTACCTGACAGAATAACGCACACCACATCATCGTTGGACTGCCACTGCGTTAACGTCGCAGATAGCTGGTCAATCATATCGAGTGACAGCGCATTTAGCGTTTCCGGGGCATTCAAACAGACATGACCTACGATCTTACCGGAATCGCTTTTTAACTCTTCCACCAGAACCGGATTCTGCCCCATTGAAACACCCTCCCCTGATGCCAAGTGGGAAACGCAAACACTCATTAATCACGACAAACCGCAACGTCATATGGCCGGTATATCATGAATCAGCATAACAATAAGTCAAAATATTTCGATTTCTTGCAGGCAAAGCGGCAAATCAGGCAATGAGCACTCGCTTACCCTACGCCTCAATATTCGCATCCCCTTCACTCATCTATGCTTAAAGGACATTTATTGTTAATGGACAACCCGTTACGCCTGTCCACAAGGCAGGGAGATAGAGCCATATGCCGGTATCCACGACCATTAGCCCCAAGAAGCGGAAAAGCCGATCCGAGCTGCTGAGCGAAAAGCTGGATCAGGTCGTCGCTGACGCAGAAGAGCACATGACGCGCTTCGCATCCATCAAGAACGATCTGGGCTATGAGCCTGACCTCATCAAGGAAGCCAACGAGAAAGGCCTGGTTTCTGGCGAATACCTGAAGGAAGCCATGCAAGAGATGAATGACTGGAAAACCCAGGTCAAAAACGATGTTAAGGAAGCGGTCATGCTGGAAAAACGTCGCCAGAAGGCCGAGCGTCAAGAACAACGTAAAATGCGGGGCGAGCCTGAAACTGCCGAAGGCAAAAGCGGAGGCCGAAAGCGTCGAGGCAAATTTATTTAACGGTCGTCCTTGTGACAAGTCGTCTTTCGCGTACGACTGACATACTGCAAGACTGACCACGGGTATCGATAGAAACAAAGGGAGTTGGGCATCATGTCTGGCCAAAACATTGGATCAACGGGTGGTGTACAAGGCGTCGACCTGAAAGGTATCGGCGAAACTTCAGGCGAAAAACTGAGCCTGGCTGACCTGATGATGCAAACCATGCTGGACCGGTCTGAAATGCTTGACCAGCAGATCCGCAGCCAGGCAGCACTGGTTAAAAGCCAGAATGATCAGATCAAACAGCTGAACCAGATCTACTCAAAACTGGCTAATCACAAAACCCAGACAGAAACCGTCAGCAAGCCCACTTGGACAGTCGATCACGAGAAGGACCCCAAAGAAATCGCTCTCGATAATGGCAACAAGATCGTTATCCATGGAAACAGCGAAGCTTGGTCGATCGTCGATGCCAATGGTAACAGTACCCGAATCTGGGGAGACCCACATGTGTCTGAAGGGGACCGAAATGGTTACTGGGATTTCCAATCTGACGGCACTTTTATGCTGGATGACGGCACCAAAATACAGGTAAAAACCACCGCCAAAGACAGAAAAGATGGCAACGTTTATACCGATTCACTGACGATCACCAAGGGCAACCAGTCCATTGAAGTCACTGGGATTGCTGATAACAAGCCACAAATCGGCGAACCCTCACTCAATGGCGCCATGCTTGATCAAGCCACCAATGACGGCCACGTGTTCAAGATGGGCGATCAGGCAGATGACTGGATCTATGAGGGCAACGAGCTGAAACTCGGCAGCAAAATCACAGAGGAGCGTCAGCACGAAGAAGCCTCAGCAATCGACGAAAGCAGTAATATCTACAATCAGGTGCTGACCCCTGAGGACGTCAAGCTCCTGGAAAGTGTCGGTGTGACTGTTTATGACGCCAGCGGAACCGGCTTGCTGACCCCTGAAGAAATTGCCAACCTGCAAACACAAATCAAGGACATGCGGGATTCCGTGTCCAGTATTTCAAATATCGAGCTGACCAAGCTGGATTCTTACAACAAGAAATACACCCAGTCTCTGGATCTGGCGTCCACGTTCATGAAGAGCCAATACGATCAGGCCAAAAATATCATCAGGAACATTAACTAGCCATGGCGACTGAAGACGAAAACCTCCATAACGCAATCTACGAGAACAACAAGCTCGTTAACAACGTTGAAGACCAGCTCAAGCAACTGGATGCCCTGCGCCAGGAACTTGGTCTGGAGCAAGGCGCAGGCAAGGCTTTTATGGAGCAGATTCCGGAATCTGCCGAAAAGCGTAATGAAGCTGAAAAAGAGCTTCAACAACTGGGATCAGCAGCACCTTCCACCAGCAAGAAAAACCGTAAAAAGCAGAAAAAACGCAGCAAGATGGCGCGGGCCATGAAGAACAAACTTCAGATTTGACCCACGTCCTCAAAGCTCGGCTGTCTGTCGATTAATCCACTCACATTCGGTAACTGCCAGTCGATGGGCTGTAAACCATTGGCGACCAGGTATTCATTCGTTCTGGAAAAAGGACGGCTGCCAAAAAAGCCCCGATAGGCCGACAAGGGGGAAGGATGGGCGGACTTGATGACCAAATGACGCTGCTGATCAATAAATGCCCCCTTTTTCTGGGCATACGAGCCCCACAGAATAAAGACCAGGTGCTCTCTTTTCTCATTCAATTCCGCAACAATGCGATCGGTAAACTGCTCCCAGCCCCGTCCCTGGTGTGATGCCGCCTGTTTGTGTTCAACCGTCAACACACTGTTCAACAGCAGAACCCCCTGTTTGGCCCAGCGCTCCAGGAAACCATGGTTAGCCGGAGGAATCCCAAGATCTTCCTGCAACTCCTTGTACATGTTGACCAGGGAAGGCGGTGCCGGTACGTCCGGCCTGACAGAGAAACACAACCCATGCGCCTGCCCGGGACCATGATAGGGATCTTGCCCAAGAATGACGACCTTCACCTGGTCAAAAGGCGTGAGATCCAGGGCACGGAAGTATTCGTTACCCTTCGGATAAATGCATTTACCCATCTGCTTTTGCCCCAGAAGAAAGGTTTTGAGATTACGCATGTAATCCTTGTCAAATTCCTCGCTGAGACGCGACTTCCAACTCTCTTCCAGCACAACACCAGGCATGATTACAGTTCCTCGTTAAATTCACAGCGAACCGGGCGCTGTTTTCTGTCCACCAACAATCCCGCTGCCCCTGCCTGTTCTGTCGATTCCAGCACCAGGTAATGATCTATACAGCGTGCTCGCTTTTTGGCCGGAATATGAGAGACAAACTGATCCTGCCCCGGCACATTGGCTATCAGGCTGAACTCCGCCATATAAATAGCATCGGATTCATTGGAATGTCGAAGGTAGCCGTAATAATCCAGGACAAAAACGGTTGCTATCAATGTCACAATGGCAACTGCAAGTAACTGGGTCTGGTGATTTAATTTCATGATATCCCGCTCTATACATCGTTGCGGGCATTTTATTACAGGGGCAGGGGGGGAAGGAAACCGCATTCGCAAAGACACGATAAACGCATGCCACTGCGAATACGGTAACAACAGCCGTCAATCAGCGCAGAACCAAATGATTGAGCATCAGTTCAATCTGTCGATGCAGATAACCACGGATAACGGTTTCATCCAGATTTTCCGGATCTTGCAGCAAACCTTCGTATTCAACCGTCATGATCGCCGTAAACATTAGGCGCGAATCCATCTCAGCATTATCTGAACCCGCCTGTTTAAAGAAAGCTACCAAGTCATTCAGTAAATATTGCTGATGTTTAAAGGCAATCGGTCGCAAGTTTTCATTGCGCAGACATTCCAGTTTGAATGCCTGTTCTGCCATGAGGTAATCCCGATGATGCCGCAGTTGATTCATCACATAAGCAACCGCCAGATCGGTCATGGCGTTGATCAGGTGCTGCCCGGATTCCGCAGAATCCGAAATATGCGCCATGGTGTCATGGAGCGTACGATGAGATTCTTCCCAATAGGAACGAAACTTCTCGGCTCCCATTTCGACAAACAGCGTAAAGGTGTCGGTAATGAGATCCGAAATATCCTTGAAGTAATACGTAGTAGCAGACAAAGGAACATCCGCCTCCTTGGCAACCGCACGGTGTCGCACGCCTCGAACACCATCCCGCACGACGATACGTAGCGCCGCCTCAAGAATGGCTCGTCGCCGCTGTTCACTGCCGGCTCGACTGGTTTTCCGGCCCTTGTAGGTCAGGCCTTCCACCAATTGTGGTGTTTCTTTGATCGCTTCCATAAGGAATGCCTTGATTTTTCCAGGTTTGCCACGGCCAGTCCTTGGCCCGCCAGTCCCTCAATGTGGCCGGTGACAGGCACCGGCCAGTCGGTCTTATGCTTCTGGGCGCATATGGGGGAACAGAATCACGTCACGGATGGACGGTGAGTCGGTAAACAGCATAGCCAGGCGGTCAATACCGATACCTTCACCTGCCGTCGGCGGCAGACCGTATTCCAGCGCCCGGATATAGTCTGCATCATAGTGCATGGCTTCGTCATCACCGGCATCCTTTTCCTGTACCTGTTGCATGAAACGCTCATGCTGGTCTTCAGGGTCGTTCAGCTCGGAGAAACCGTTGGCCAGCTCGCGACCGCCCACAAAGAACTCGAAACGGTCAGTAATGTGCGGATTATCGTCGTTACGACGCGCCAGCGGTGATACTTCAGCCGGGTATTCGGTGATGAATGTCGGCTGGATCAGCTGGTGCTCGGCAGTTTCCTCGAAGATCTCAGTCTGGATCTTGCCCAGTCCCCAGATCTCTTTCACCTGAATGCCCAGGCTTTCGGCAACAGCTTTCGCAGATTCACGGTCAGACAGCTGCTCAAGGGTGATGTCCGGGCGGTAATGCATAATGGATTCCACCATGGACATACGAACAAACGGCTTGCCCAGGTCGTATTCAACAGTTTCCGCAACTTCACCATTCTTGTCGTAGATCGTGTTGGTGATGGTAGTAGTGCCAAGAATATCCTGCGCCAGTGTACGCAGCATGTCTTCTGTCAGGTCCATCAGGTCACGGTAATCAGCATAGGCCTGGTAGAATTCCAGCATGGTGAATTCCGGGTTATGCCGGGTGGACAGACCTTCGTTACGGAAATTACGGTTGATCTCAAACACCCGCTCAAAGCCACCCACAACCAGGCGCTTCAGATACAGCTCCGGCGCAATACGGAGGTACATGTCGATATCCAGACTGTTATGGTGGGTGATGAACGGACGGGCAGTCGCACCACCGGGAATCACCTGCAGCATGGGTGTTTCCACTTCCATGTAATCACGATCCGCCAGGTAACGACGAATGCCGTCTACCAGCTTGGAACGGATACGGAACACCTCACGGGAACGCTCGCTGGTGATCAGGTCAACATAACGCTGGCGATAGCGCAGCTCCATGTCAGTCAGGCCCTTGTGCTTTTCAGGCAGCGGACGCAGTGACTTGGACAGCAGCTCGAACTGTTCGATATTGACGTAAAGATCGCCTTTACCGGAACGCTGCAGAGTGCCGGAAACACCAATGGTGTCGCCCAAATCCAGTGTCTTGATCTCTGCCAGGGTATCAGCGTCCAGTGACTTACGATCCACATACAACTGGATACGGCCGGACATATCCTGCAGCACCATGAAAGCACCGCGATTCAGCATGACTCGACCAGCGACGCTTGCCTGAATACCTGCCTCAGCCAGACCCTCTTTACTGGCATCTTTATACTCTTCCTGCAACTTGCCCGCATAGTGTTCGCGGCGGAAGCTATTGGGAAAGGCATTACGCGTTTCCCGGATGGCAGCCAGTTTCTCGCGGCGCATGGCAATCAGGCGGTTTTCGTCCTGTTGTTCTGTCACGCTGTTCTCGGAAGCGGTTTCGTTCGACATGTTAGGTAGCTGTCCTGAAAACTCAGGGAGCGGGCCTCGCCCGCTCCGGATTGGAATCAATGATAGAAGATGGCACAGATTTTTTCCCGATCATATACGGGGGGACGCTTAAAGTCCCTGTTTCAAACTGGCCTCAATAAACTTGTCCAGATCGCCATCCAGTACCGCGTTACAGTTACTGGTTTCCACACCGGTACGTAAATCCTTAATACGGGAAGAATCCAGTACGTAGGAGCGAATCTGGCTGCCCCAGCCGATATCGGACTTACTGTCTTCCAGCGCCTGCTGATCCGCCGTACGCTTCTGCATCTCCAGTTCGTACAGCTTGGCCTTCAACTGCTGCATGGCCTTGTCACGGTTCTGGTGCTGGGAACGCTGGTTCTGACACTGTACAACAATACCCGACGGCATATGGGTAATACGAATCGCCGAATCCGTGGTGTTAACGTGCTGACCACCGGCACCACTGGAACGGTAGGTATCCACCCGCAGATCCGCCGGGTTGATTTCAATCTCGATATTGTCGTCAATTTCAGGTGACACAAACACCGATGAAAACGACGTATGTCGACGATTACCGGAATCAAACGGCGATTTACGCACAAGACGATGGACGCCGGTTTCGGTTCTCAGCCAGCCAAAGGCATACTCACCGGAGAACTGCACCGTGGCAGATTTAATGCCCGCCACTTCACCCGCTGAGACTTCGATAATTTCCGTTTTGAAACCACGTTTCTCACCCCAGCGCAGGTACATGCGCAGCAGGATGTTGGCCCAGTCCTGGGCTTCGGTACCACCGGAACCCGCCTGGATGTCCAGATAGGCGTTATTCGGATCCATCTCACCGGAAAACATGCGTCGGAATTCCAGCTGTTCCAGGTGATGCCCCAGACTTTCCAGCTCAACGACGATCTCGTCGACCCCATCGCTGTCGCCCTCTTCAACGGCCATATCCAGCAGTTCCTGGGCATCAACCAGCCCCTGGGTCAGATCATCAATGGTCCTTACGATCCCTTCCAGCTGAGAGCGCTCACGGCCCAGTGCCTGGGCATTTTCCGGATTATTCCAGACAGCCGGATCCTCCAGCTCTCTTTCAACTTCTACCAACCGGTCTTTCTTGTTGGCGTAGTCAAAGATACCCCCTGAGCACAGAGGTGCGCTCGGTCATATCTTTGATGGTATTCACGATGGGATTGACTTCCATTACTGTAATTCCGCGCTGAATATCTTGTTACTGAGACAAAGCCGGTAACTTTACCAGATTGCCTGTCAGGACAAAATACACTCACCCATGACCGACCAGTACAGGCATGACAGCTTGAATATTTAATAAGAATGATTATCATTTGATAAACTGATCCGGGTGAGACTGCCGTCATGAACGCAAATTCCAATCTGGCTGATCAACAGCAGGTACTGCATCAGACCCGTCTGGACTTCATGAGCCCGGCGGCTGACCCCGATAGTCCCGGCCTGATTGATCGCTACCTTGACCAGGCCATATCTCTGGCGGACACATTGGAACATTCAGGCAAACGCTTTCAACAGGAAGCTCTGCTGTTCAGTGTCTTTAATGATCTGGTGAACGCCATTGCCGATCCCCTGCGTCCCAGGGAGTTTCGCGCCAACTGCCTGGACAGGCTCTATCGTCCCTTGGTCTGCCTGAACCATTTTTATGGCAGCCATCCCAGAGGTAAGGCATCACTCAGGAAACTACACTGGGAAATGCAACTGATAAGCCACTACTTCTCACCCTGACACTGTGATAACCGCAAAGGAATCGAGGCCATGCCAAGCACATCCAAAGGAGCGACTCGAACAGAGACTGACAGCATGGGCGACGTCACCGTTGCTGCCGATGCACTCTATGGCGCCCAGACCCAGCGCGCCATCGACAATTTTCCGATCAGTGGCCTGCACATGCCGGACGGCTTCATACGTGCATTACTGCTTATTAAACAGACTGCCGCCGACACTAACCGCCATCTGAAACTACTGGATGAGAACCGCGCCGAAGCCATCATCAGTGCCTGTTCGGACCTGCTCGAAAAACACAAGACCGTATGGAGCCAGCACTTCCCTGTTGATGTATTCCAGACCGGCTCTGGCACCAGCAGTAATATGAACGCCAACGAAGTGATTGCACACCTGGCATCAGAGGCGCTCGGGGAGTCCGTCAGCCCCAACGATCATGTCAACATGAGCCAGAGCAGCAATGATGTCATTCCCACTGCCATTCATCTCAGCGCAGCACTGGCGCTGGAGGAAACATTACTCCCGGCACTGAAACATCTGGAAGCCATCATTCGCGGCAAAGCAGACAGTGTTGACCAGATTACCAAAACCGGCCGCACGCATTTAATGGATGCCATGCCAATCCGCATGAGCCAGGAACTCAACGGCTGGGCAGACCAGATTCTCCATGCGCGGGAAATGATTGAAACCGCCAAACCGGCGTTACACCGGCTGGCACAGGGCGGCACGGCAGTGGGCAGTGGTATCAATGCCCACCCAGACTTTGCGAAGCAATTTGCACAGACGCTGAGCAGCAAGACGGGCCTGCCCCTCTCCCCATCCCGACAATGCTTTGCCAGCCTTTCCGGGCAGGACACTGCCGTCACATTGTCAGGTCACCTGAAAACACTGGCGACCGCCCTGATGAAAATCAGTAATGATTTGCGCTGGATGAATTCAGGCCCTCTCGCAGGGCTGGGTGAGATTGAACTGGAAGCCTTGCAGCCAGGATCATCCATCATGCCCGGTAAAGTGAACCCGGTAATCCCTGAAGTCGTGGCCATGGTGGCTGCCCAGGTGATTGGTAACGATGCCACCATCACCCTTGCCGGGCAGTCCGGAAACTTCCAGCTCAACGTCATGCTTCCGGTCATTGCCTATAATCTGATGCAAAGCATTGACCTGCTGGCCAATAGCAGCGTTCTGCTGGCAGACCGGGCCATCACGACCTTTACCGTCAACCAGGATAATCTCAATCAGGCCCTGGCGAAAAACCCCATTCTGGTCACGGCCCTCAATTCAAAAATTGGCTATTTGAAAGCAGCGGACATCGCCAAGAAAGCCTATAAGGAAGGTCGTCCGATTATTGATGTTGCAGAACAGGAAACCGATCTCACCCGGGAAGAACTGCAGCATCTGCTGGACCCAGCCACTCTCACGCATGGAGGCATACCAGACTAATGCAACCGTTAAATTTTACGCAAACCACCACACAGTGATTTTTGTTGATAGTTTCTTGTTCGAAAGGTGTACGACACGTGTCTAAAATAGGACTCTTATTCGGTAGTGATACCGGCAATACGGAAGTGATTGCCCGCAAACTGGCAGAACGACTGACCGGTGCAGAAATCGATTTATATAACATTGCCGAGGCCAGTCCGGATGATATGGATCGTTACGAAAAACTGATCCTGGGGATTCCCACCTGGGACTTTGGCGGCATACAGGAAGACTGGGAGAATTTCTGGCCCAGCCTGGAGGCTATCGATTTCTCCAGCAAGACCGTGGCGCTCTTTGGTCTGGGTGACCAGTTCGGTTTCGGCGACTATTTTCTTGATGCCATGGGTCTACTCTACGACGTCATTGCGGCACAGGGTGCGACTGTCGTCGGTTTCTGGTCAACGGAAGGCTATGATTTCGAAGAATCCAAAGCGCTAACACCAGACCACAGCCATTTTGTTGGGTTGGCCATTGATGAAGACCAGCAGTTCAACCTGACTGAACAGCGCCTTGATGCCTGGTCGGAGCAATTAATTCAGGAATTTGACCTGTAACTGATCGCAAAGCAACCAGCCGCGCTTCTTGGTCTTTTAAACGTGGCTGGTTGACGAATACCTAGATCTGATTCTCTTCAGCCTCAAGCTTTGCATCCAGCAAAACAGCCTGCGTCTGCGACTTGACCGGAGGCAGGGCGCGGTTCACTTTATCATTCAGCAACAACAGTTCAATGCGCCGGTTAATCGGGTTTTCAGGCTCTTCTGGCAGCAGTAAATTCCGGTCAGCCATGGCAACGACCTGCAGAATCTGCTCATCCGGGTATCCCCCATGCACCAGGGTGTCCAACGCCGCGTGGGCCCGATTATGCGACAGTTCCCAGTTATTACTGCGAGCACCTTTTGAAAACGGCACGGCATCGGTGTGCCCACTGATTTTCAGTGGCATATTCAACTCTGCCAGACGCGGGGCAAGGGCCAGGAGTAAATCTTCAAAATAGGGCGCCAGATTTTCACTGCCCCGCCCGAACATATGACGTTTGCCGTCTTCGATAATATCAATCCGGATACCTTCCGGTGACGCCTGCATTCTCAGGCTCTGGGCATAAGCGGATAAACTCCCGCCACTCTCGAATTCCCGGCTGATACGATCAAATGCCTGCTCCTGGTGGGTTTTGATAGGCCGTTGGAGCGCCGCATCACTCAGGAGTGTCCGCGCTTCTACCACCTGCTCTTCAACGGGACCAGACTTGGGCAGAGTGCCGGAAAACTCGACAGGAAATTGCGTATGCTTTTCGGCAAAAATGCCGGGCGTACTGAAATAATCCGCAATCGCCTTCTTCTGCTCATCGGAACTGACTTCCACCAGCCACAGCACCAAGAACAACGCCATCATGGCCATGGCAAAATCTGCCAGAGCGACTTTCCAGCTGCCACCATGATGCCCCTTGGGTGACGGGCGTGCACGACGGCGGATAATGATCGGATCGCTGCTCATGTACGACGTCCCTCCAGCAGCCATCCCTCCAGCTGATCAAAGGTCGGTCGGTTCTCACCAAACAAAACCCGTCTACCCGCATCCACCGCAATGGCCGACGGTCGTCCACTGACATGCGCCAGTAGCGCTTCCTTGGCACATTCAAACATCAGCATCTGGTCTTTGACCGAATGTTCAATCGCATGCCCCAACGGACCCACCAGACCATAGCCCAGCAACACACCCAGAAATGTGCCGACCAGCGCTGCGGCAATGCTGACGCCCATCAGCTCAACAGGGCCACCCATGGTCTGCATGGTAATAACGATACCGAGTACCGCCGCCACGATCCCGAATCCCGGTAAGGCATCAGCCACTTTATGGAGCGCTTCAGCCGGACGACGAATGTCTTCCGTCAGGGCATAAAGCTCTGAATCCAGCAGCCCGTCCAGCTCATGGGTCGTAATGTTGCCGAGGCTTACAAGACGCAGGTTGTCGCAGATAAACGCGGTTAAACGGTGATCGTCCAGCACACCGGAAACGCTGAACAAATCACTGCTGTATGGACTCTCAACATGTTGTTCCATGGCCGCAACACCGGATTTGCGGCGCAGCTCAAACAACTTGTACAGCAGGGTCAGCAGTTTCTGGTAATGCTCCTGTCCGTAGGCTTTGCCGGAAAAACATTTTCGCAGGTGCCAGCCGGTGCTCTGCACCACAGACCAGGGGTTGGACAGGAGAAACGACCCCAGTGCCCCGCCAACAATGATCAGAATCTCCGCCGGCTGCCAGAGCGCCAGGAGGTTACCGTTGGCGAACACAAACCCGCCCAGGACACTGAGAACCAGTACCGCTAATCCTGCAAACTTCAACATAATCAGTTACAACACTTATCCATTAACCTTCATTGGGCGGTGGACATCAGTCCAGCCATTCCTTCATGGGCCTGCGCAGGCATTCCAGCGCTTTCTTTCTCAGCTGACTGATACGGGCCTCCGTGAGCCCCAGAACAGCCGCGATTTCCTTCAGGTTCATCTCTTCCTGGTAGTAGAGGTAGAGAATCTGCTGTTCCCGCTCGGGTAATTTTTTCAACAATGCAGAGAGCTGCTTCTGGCGCCGATGGGCAAACAGGGGCTCGACAACGCTATCTCTCGGCGAAGATACCGGCTCCACGCCGATATCATGCAATCCTTCCAGACTGGCCAGACTCGCCGTTTCGAGACGCGCCTGAATCTGCCGAACCTCTTCGACGGTCAGCTCCAGCGCCGAGGCCACTTCATGGTCTTTGGGTAGACGACCTTCCCGCTGTTCAAACGCTGCCACAACCTGACGTATGGACTGCCCCTGCCTTCGCAGCGTCCGCGGGCACCAGTCACTGCGCCGTAACTGATCCACCATGCTGCCCCGGATACGTGGCAACGCGAACGCTTCAAAAGGCACACCTTCGGATTCGTCATAGCGCTGGGCCGCCTCAAGCAGCCCGACCATGCCGTTCTGGATCAACTCATCCAGCTCGGCATCACCGCCAATGCGATCCAGCAGATGCAGGGCAATCCGTTTGACCATGCCCACATGTGCCATGACCCGGTGCTCAACGGAACCTGCGGACTGAACAGAGCGATACGCCCCCAGGGCCGCCTTGTCATACCAGGCCAGACTCGACTGCGCCATGTATCCCCCTGATTTCCGCACGTTTACTGGACGACGAACTCGGTAAAATAGAGGTCACTGATTGACGCTCGCCAGCCTTTCTGACTGGCCAGCTGACGAACCAGCGCCAACACTTCAAGCCTTACCGCTTCATAGCCATTGACTGACAACACCTGTTGCGGATCCTGCTCCCGTAGCAGCCGGATCATCTCGCTGCGAAGGCGCGGCATGATTTTTTCTAACCGTTCCAACTGGGCTTCACTGTGGGTCATGATCACAGGCTGGGCCTTGAGAAAACGGTAGCTGTTGCCCACCACGAGATTCACGACCAGGGGATCCATAGTGAAATACAGCGGTTCTACACTTTCGGCGGCAGGGCGTTCTGTCATCTCATTGAACCAGGCCCAGCTCACCGCCCCTTTGTAATATGCCCAACCACCGCCGGTCAGCATCAACACAGGTATGATCAGCCATTTCAGCGTTCCTTTAATGTTCCTTTGGCTCATCAGCCACTCCCTTCACTCAACCGGTCGAACAGACCAATACAAACCTCAGGCAAAAACATCCAGCGCAGCCAGCGACTCTACGCTGACCGGTGTCATGGGTAACTCGACCGGCTCGGGCTCAGCAAACCGCTCATGGTGACTCAGCATTTCCCCGGAGGGCCGCTCATGCCCACCGTCACGACCGCCACTGTTCTGCCGGACATCCACATCCACCCGCGCGAAACCGGCGCCATCAAACGCGGCCCGCAAACGATCGGCCTGACCTTCAATCATGTCCCGTACGTGGGGTACCGCGGTGGCAAAGCGAATTTTCAGATGGTTATCCTCAACCACGACCTTGACCCCAAGCTGCCCCAGTTCCGGCGGATCCAGGCGGATGCGGGCTTCCTTGACCTTGTCACCGACCAGGGTCACAAGGCGCTGATTTAATTGCGCCCCCCACTCGGCCTCATCTCCCGTCAAGCGAAGCGGCGCGTTACGCGCCGGGTCCACGGTTGATGGCTGAACGTTTACACCCCTGTTTTCTGCCAACGTCGCAGCTTCCGCTTTAACGGCTATTGACGTATTAACAGGTGTGTCAGCTGTCGGCTGGAGCTGAAACAACGCACGCTCAGTAACGTTCAAGGAAGGGGAAACCGCGGTGTGATCCTTTGAAAGCGCCCGACCATGTTCAGCCAGCGCAGTCTCATCACGATCAGGCGTAACCACCGAACCGGTATACAGTGCTTCCGCATTCGGCAACTGAGATATAGCCGTGCGGGCAGCGTCGCCACTATTAACGGGGATGGATGCAGCCACCGGTTCCCGGGACTGTGGCACCTGCATTTCCGAAAACCATTCACGGGCCTGCTGCACCGTGACACGTGGCGCATCAGACTTAACCGACTGTTGTCCGATGAGACCATCAACCCAAGCGGCGACAGCCTGTCGCTGCTCGTCATTAAACTGATCAGGATCGACCTGCGGCTGAAGCTGCAACAGCTGATCCGTGACTATCACGGGATTCTCTGTGTCGTTTTCCAGTGCAGACTCCAACAAGGCCAGCAACTGTTCAAAACCGGCTTCATCCGTTGAAGGTTGTGCCATCTGTTCCTGCCCAGCCTTTGACGGCATCATCGGCAGGTTCAGCAATGCCATACCATTGAGCATTACGTACCTCTTACTTTGGTCATGGCAACGGTTTTATAGGCTTGCAACGGGGATTTGCTGGCATGAAGCTGTTTCAATCGTGCCTCAATCCGGCCTCGCTCTTCCCTGCACGCTTCAATCATGACCGGATAAAACGTTTTCAGTCGGGCAACGACTTGCTTATCCAGTGTGATACCCCCGGCTTCAGCCTCATGAACGGTTCCCTGAACCTGCTGGTCGAGGCGGGTCAGCGCATCCCAGTCTTCCAGGGCAAGAGCCTGCTCCAGTTCCTGGCAATAGGTGTCAAGACGTTCGGAAGGTGTTAACTCAGACATTGAGCTGGTCTCCCAGTTGATCCCAGGCCTGCTGGATTTCCCCAATCACCCAGGCGGCTTCGTTGAGCTTGTCGATGTTATTGGTCCGGTTGGCCGTCATCAGGCTACGGGAGCAGAAAAGATACAGTTCGGAGAGGTTGTCCACCATCGCTCCACCGATCTCACGATCCAGTGACGACCGGAGACAGCCCAGGATTTCAATGCTGCGGCTGATCGCCATACCGCGCTCTGCCGCCTGTTCACGCTCCATCGCGCCCCGGGCCCGAGCCAGGTTATCCTGAAGGGATTCGAACAGCATTTTCACCAGTCGGTAAGGACTGGCCATGGAGGCCCGGTTATCAGTCTGGTTTGCCTTGTAGGCATTCAGTGCCTGGTGGGTATAGGTCATTTCCTTTACTGCCCGGTTGACCGGGTCGCCGCCGGAAATCCTCCGAACGACGACCGTTGTTTACATACAGGTTTATGACGCTGGGCGACAGGCGCCCGCATCTCAGAGATACGTCAAAGAGGACATGGTGGCGTTCATCTGCTGTATCGCGAGGTCCATGGCCACAAACTGCGCGGTGTATCGCTCGGTCAGGTTTTCAGCACGCTGATCCAGCACCTTCCATTCATCACCGATATCACTCAGCTCATCGTTGAGCCCTTCGATACGGGTTTCGAGCAGGCCATCCTTGCTTGTGCCCTTGTCATCCTCACCACCAATGTACTGCTCAACCACTGACTGCAGGTTGGCAATCACGCCCTCAGAACCGGTAAAGACATCCGCCACCGCCATGGGGTTCGCTTCCAGCGCTTCTTTCAGGCGATCGTCGTCCACTTCCAGGTCGCCGTTCATGGTGGTGACAATGCCCAGTTCCGCCAGCGTGTTAAACGATGAACCGGCAACCGGTGTGGACAAGGCTGAACGCAGCTGTGACAGCAGCGACTGGGTCATGGAGTCACTGGCCAGCGCTGGACGAGGCTGGCCGACCGGTGCACGGGTTAACCCCTTAATGGTGGAAAATAGGGTGTTATAGCTGTCAATCAGCGTGTTAACGGAGTCAGTCATGGCGCCAGTATCAGGCTCCACATCGACCCGAAAGGTTTCCCCGGCAGCCGCTTTTTTAAGATCAATGGTTACGCCATTAATGGCGTTCTCTACTTTGTTTGTGGCGCTGGTCACCGTAATACCATCCACAACCAGCTCAGCATCCTGCGCTTCCTTGAGAGTATCCTTCACCATGGAAGCACCGCTGCTATCAGTAATGCTGATTTTATTGGCAGCGCCCGTTTCATTGCTGGTCAGCACCAACTGCTTACCGTCAACAATGCTGGCTGTTACGCCGGGGTTATCTTCCGATTTGTTGATGGCATCCATCACCGACTTAAGGTCGTTTTCTCCCTCTTTCACATCCAGTTTGAGGGTTTTGCCATCAACAGTAATTTCGTAGGTACCGGCTGGCACAGTGTCACCGCTAAATACTGACACTTTGTGCTTTTCAGCCAGTTTTTTCACTTCCACCTGATAGCTGTTGGGACGGGCATCAGCATCCACGGTGATCCCAAACAGCTTTTCAGCATCTTCGTCCATGCTCACCTTCAGCGAGCCGAATTCATCCGGATCCGATAGTTTGTCCAGGGTATCGTTGAACGTCGTCAGCGCTTCTTCCAACTGCTGCAGGGCTGCCAGCTCGGCATTGATGTTGGCCTCGCTCTTGTTGAGCTGGTTGATACTGGGGGTCATTTCCGCCTGTACCATGGTCTGGACCATCAGGTTGATATCCAGCCCCGAGCCCATGCCGGGCATACTGATCGCCATTCGGGTAATTTCCTTAACTCATGCCGTCCCACCGGACGAAATTACTGCGCTTTGCTGATCGCAAATAACGTGCCATCAGCACTCTTCATTACAAAAAAATCCGGTATCCACAGTGTCAGCCCACTGCAGACTGAGAAATTCACGGGCTGTCATTTGCTGAAGGAGCGTTCCCGCTTCATCCTGCATCACAACCAGCCATTGTGTTTCGTCGAGCAAAACCTTTTCACCGGTATTTGAAGAGGTGCTCTGTACAATGCGGGCAATGATTCCCTGGCGGTTTAACCGCCGGTTAGCACGCTTAACATGAGCCAACAATCGATTCCGGAAAGATTTTTCCCCCCGACTTCCACCGGAGCCCGCTTTCCCGTCACGCTCACCAATACCATGAAGCCTGTCCGCCGGAGACGCCGGCTTTATACGACGACTATTTAATAATCGGGTATTTACAGGCAGCGGGTTGGGCACAACGGAATCCATGACAGGCAACCCTCTCAAACAGCTGCAGATACAAACAGTGAACGTTTATGCGGACGCAAACAGTAATCGACACAAATTCCGTAAAATAAAAAAGAAAACGACCGTATTTACCGAAGTTCAGGCATTTTTTGTATGCATAAAAAAACGCCGGACTAACTCTAGCCCGGCGTTTTCATCAATCCAAACGAAAGATTAACCCAGCAGCTGAACCGCGTACTGAGGCATCATCTTGGCCTGGGACAGAACGGTGGAACCAGCCTGCATCAGCATCTGGCTCTTGGTCATGTTGGTGGTTTCCTTGGCGAAATCCACGTCCAGGATACGGCTCTGGGAAACACCCATGTTTTCCTGGATGTTGGACAGGTTACTGATAGTGGAATCCAAACGGTTCTGAACAGCACCCAGATCAGCACGCTGAGAATCAACGGCGGCCAGTGTCTGATCCAGAATCTGGACGGCTTGCTGTGCACCAGCTGCTGTAGTGACATCAATATCAGCCAGGCTCTTCTGAACAGCAGTACCTGCAGCTGCTGTCTCACCACCAACAGTAGCAATAGAGGTATCAGTCATACCTGTGATAGTAAACTCACCAGACGCATAAGCAACTGTTCCATCAGTAGCATCTTCCAGTGCCTGAGTTGCTTCAGCCTGTGTCATGCCGCTGATATCGATTTCTTTAATGGTTTTACCATCGGCATCAGCAAACGCGATTTTGGTATCTGCTGCGGCTTCATCATTGCCAGCACCTTGGTCAAAGGCGACAGCGATACCGGAAACATCTTTAGTTGCCAGCTCACCGCTCAGCGCACTGGAGCTCAGATCAGAAATGCCGAAAGAGATGGTTTCGTTAGCGTTGGAACCAATCTGGAAAGTCAGGTTAGACGCAGAACCATCCAGCAAATTAATGCCAGAGAAGTTAGTGGTCTCAGAGATACGATCCACTTCAGCGATCAGCTGATCAACTTCTTCCTGCATCGCCTGACGGTCTTCTGCAGTGTTGCTATCGTTAGCAGACTGCAGCGCCAGGTCACGCATGCGGTTCATGATGTTGGTGTTTTCCTGCATGGCGCCTTCAGCAGTCTGGGCCATGGAGATCGCATCATTGGCGTTACGCATGGCAACGTCCAGACCGTTCATCTGGGTTTCCATACGGTTGGAGATCTGCAGGCCGGCAGCGTCGTCGGCAGCGCTGTTGATGCGCAGACCGGTGGACAGCTTCAGCATGCTGTTTTCCATGGCCTTCTGGGTGTTGGCCAGGTTGTTTTGTGCGATCAGCGCAGGAGAGTTGGTATTGATGGACAGCATTTCTTTGACTCCAATAACTGCTGTGTCAGGCGCCGTTAGCGGCGTACACTACAGAAGTCGTCTGTTAATCCGGGAACTTAAATAATTATTTTGATTTTTTTGCCGCCGCCCTGAAAGGGAAGCGGCAAAAGACAAGAGAAAGGTAATCAACAATCAGATGTAATCAAACAGGGAGAGCTTGTTGACCTTCGCGTAACTCTGCTGCGTGGCCTGCAGCGCCGTAAACTCCATGGTCAGCTGGGTGACTGCTTCAGCAAAATCGATATTTTCCAGCGACCCTTTCATGCTCTTGGTCATGGTGACCGACTCTTCATTGGCAGACTGCGCCATCTCCAGCGTATTCATTCGGGTACCTACAGACGTTAATGCAGAACCGACAGAATTCATCGCACCATCAATGCTGCCCAGGCTGACACCCAGCACATCATTCAGGTACGCAGAATCCCCTGACTTCAGGGCATCAGACAGACGATCAAGGCTGGAAAAAATATCTTTTTCATCCGCTGCCTCAATCGTAAAACTGTCCCCCGCCGCAGGCTGGCCATACAGCTCAATGCTGACGCCGCCCACCTCAACCGTTTCACCCTCGGTATACGGCAGCCCTGTCGCAATGGGATCGCCGTCTTTATTCATCACCGAGAACGTTGAAGCAGGGTCATCAAACACGATTTCCAACGGCGCATTAGCTTCAAATAATGCGGCATCACTGATTTTCCCGGTTCCGATACGGCCATCACCGCCATTACCATCAACTGGCTCTGCCCACACCCCATTACTGTTTTCAACCGAAAAGAAAATATCCCCTGCAGTATCACCCTGCGCAATGGTCCGGTTATCACTGATGGGGATTTCACGACTGCTGTCGCCACCAACATACACCCAGTTACCAGAAGCATCCTTGATCACCGGCGCCGTATCACCTTTGGTTCCCCCAAACAGGTACTCGCCACCGGCAGACTGGGTATTGGCCATATCAGCCAGCTGCTCGATCAGGTGATCCACTTCCTGGGCAATGGCATCCAGATCTTCCTGAGTCATACCATCGTTACCGGCGGAAAGCGTCAAATCACGTAAACGCTGCAGCGTGTCGTTAGTATCATTCAATACCGTCTCTTCAGCTGACAGCGACAACTGCACAGCCGTGATGTTTTTCTGGTACTGATCCAGTTTTGCCAGGTCATCATTCATGCCCATGATCTGCAGGGAAGCCAGCGGATCATCAGACGGCTTCAGAATTTTCTTGCCACTGACCATCTGCAGCAGGGTGTTATTGACGTTATTGGTCGTCTGCTGCATGGAACTGGTCATCGTGGTATGCATTTGCATCGTGCTGACGCGCATGGACGTATCTCCTTAACAGACGATCAAAGATGCAGAACCGTATCCAGCAGCTGCTGGGCGGTAGAAATTACCTTGGCATTCGCCTGGTAGGCCTGCTGGTAAATCAGGAGGCTGGCCGCCTCTTCATCCAGGTTGACACCCGCCACGCTCAGCAGGGCATTGGTCGCTTCCTCATGCAACACCTTGGAAGCGTTATAGCTGCTGGCGGCCTGCGCGGTGGTATTACCGATATCCGTAACCATCAGGTTCCAGGATTCACTGAGCGTGTTTTTGCCACCCACCAGCGGCTGCTTGGCAATATCCACCAAACCCAGCAGGTTGCTGTTGTCGCCGGGCTCATCCGCCTTGCCGGAAAACGCCAGCTTCGAGGGATCATCCATCACGGTAGCCATGGAGCCACTGAAACCGCTGGTCGGCTCAATACCAAAACTGTCACCTGCCGCCAGGCTGCCCCCAGCGACCCGAACGGTTATGCCATCCACTTCAACGCCCGCATCCAGTTCAGCGGCAGCGCCTTCAGAGACCACTTCACCATTACGGGACAGCGTATAGCGCAACTCACCTTTATCATTTTCCATCACATCCAGCGTATAGCCATCCGCTGTCAGCTTACTGCTGTCGCTGATTTCAATTTCCAGAATGCCGCTACCGGTGTTATTCCGTGAGGACTCCGCACGCTCTCGCATGGCGTCGGTACTGTTAACATCGGAAAACAGTGGAGAACCTTTGTCGCCATTCAGGTCAAAACCTTCACCCAGTTTTTCATTCACGGTGTCGGCCAAAACGATGCCGATACGCCCCAGCTCTCGCAACGCGGGATCAATCACTTCATCACGGAAATCGATCAAGCCCTGCATGCTACCGCCTACATCACTCAAAGGCTTTTCTGCAGTATCGGTCACCAGCGACAATGTCAGTTGGCTGCTGTCAGGATCACCTGCGCGCAGAACCAGTTCATTTGCCTCACCGCGCATGACCAGCGGCTCACCGGACGGCAGGAAAATATCCACCGTTCCATCAGGACGGGTATCTGCCGTGACATCCAGCAATTCCGACAACTGCTGCACCGTCTGATCCCGCTGATCCAGCAGATCATTCGGTACGCCACCACCCGACTGTGACGCCATGATCGCTTCATTGATTGCCGCAAGGTCACTCATTAAACCATTGACGTCTGAAACCATGACCTGCAGCTGATCATTGGTCATCTGCGCCTGTTTCTGAAGACCGTTGTAGAGGCTGTTAAAACGGGATGAGAGATTTTCTGCATCTTTCAGGACGGTTTGACGAGACGCATCGGATGACGGATCCGCAGCGGCACTGTTAAGCGCACCAAAAAAGCCTTCCAGTACCGGCGACAGGCTGGTGCCATCGCTGGTGACCAGGGTTTCGACCTGGCTGGCATGACTGTAATAGGCGGTGCTGTATCCATAGGCGGTGGCGGTATCCCACACCTGTGACGACAGGTAGCTGTCTGTCACCCGGCGAATATCACTGACATACACGGTGCCGGTTGGGGACGTCGCGTAGTTAACCTGCTGTCGTGTATAACCGGGGACGGCGGCGCCGGCAATGTTCTTGCTGGCCACGTTGAGGGCGGTCTGGGCGGCAAACATGCCGGACACGCCGGTATTGATCATGCTCATGGGATCTGCTTTTCTGATGGTGCCGCCGATCCCGGACCGGCGGAAACTAAAATGACTGTGACTGGAGTCGACAGGTGTCGTTATTTATTAAGTGCGGATAACCGAAACCCACATCAGGAAGTCGTCTCTGTCACGCCAGGCTGCAGTGCTTCCACCTGACGGATCAACTGATTTGCCAGCCCCATACCGCCGCCTTCTGCCAACGTCTGCGACAGTTCCATGTCATGCCAGTCACGGACAAACTGCTGTTCACGGGAATTGAACGGTCCCTCCGCTGCCAGAACATCCCCCGCCTGTCGCATGCTTTTCAGCATCTCCCGGAAAAACAGGGATTCAAAATCCACGGCGACATCCTGCAATGCCTGCCGGTTGGCTTTGACGGTTTCCGCAGAGGACACGCCGGTTCCCAGTAAGTGGGGTTCAGCCGATATTGCTTTCATCAAGGTACCTCATATCACAATCAATTCGGCTTTCAGTACACCGGCTTTTTTCAACGCCTGTAATACCGCCATCAGGTCTGCCGGCGTAGCGCCCACATTATTGAGGGAATCCACCACCGCCTGCAGGGAACTGCCGCGAGGCAATACAAACAGGTGGCTGTTTTGCTGTTCCACCGTAATATCACTGTTAGGTGTTACAGCCGTTTCACCATTATTCAGGATGCCACCCGGCTGACTGACGTCGTACGATTCGCGGATATTCACCACCAGGTTGCCATGACTGACCGCAGCCGGCAGCACCTCGACATGCTCATTCATCACCACGGTACCGGTGCGACTGTTGATCACCACCCGGGCAGGCGGTTTCTCAGTCACGATGGGCATGGTTTCCATCATCGCCATATAAGCGACTCGCTGATCGGAATCCCGCGGCGCCTGAACGCTGATGGTCGCGCTGTCCAGCGCACGGGCCGTGCCTTCACCAAACCGGTCATCGATGGCCTGGGCAATATTGCGGGCTGTCGAGAAACCGGGATCACGCAGTGTCATCACGATATCGCTGCTATCTGCAAAACTGCCCGGGACTTCCCGCTCAACAATGGCACCACCGGGAATACGCCCTACTGTTGGCACATTCACGGTAATACTGCTGCCACTGCTCCCCTGTGCGCTGATACCTGAAACCACCAGACTCCCCTGCGCCAGGGCGTAGATATTGCCATCCACCCCCTTCAGTGGTGTCATCAACAGAGTGCCACCTTTCAGGCTTCCGGCGTCACCAATAGACGACACAGTTACATCAATGCGCTGCCCCGCACGGGAAAACGACGGCAGACTGGCCGTCACAGAAACTGCCGCGACATTTTTCAGGTTGGGATCAATCCCCTCCGGCAACTGCACACCCAACTGCCGCAACATATTCGTCAGTGACTGGGTGGTGAACTTGGTCTGGCGGGTCTTGTCACCACTGCCATCAAGGCCTACTACCAATCCGTAACCCACCAGCTGGTTACTGCGCACGCCCTGAATATCCACCAGATCCATCAACCGGGAGGCCAGTCCTTGCGCCTGCACTGAGGCGGCGGTCAACAGCACACTGCCCAGCACCGCGACCAGAAAAGAAAATCGTTTCATAACCCTCTCAGAACGGGAACCAGGAACTGTTAAAGAACCGCGTCAACCAGCCCGGCGAATTGGCTTCCGCCAGGAACCCGGTACCGGAATAAGTAATGCGTGCATTAGCCAGACGCTGGGAGGAGACGACATTCTCCGGACTGATATCCTCAGGCCGGAGAAGGCCGGAAATCCGGATATATTCATCACCCTGGTTCAACCGGATCCACTTCTCGCCACTAACCGCCAGCGACCCGTTCGGCCGCACTTCCAGCACGGTCACCGTAATACTGCCCGACAGCATGTTCTGCTGTTCACTGGCAGCACTGCCGGCAAAGGAGCGCTTGCCTTCCAGTGAGTTATCCATGGAGTATCCACTGCCAAAGATGGAGGCAACGCTGCGGCCAAACAGGGTGGGATCGCTGATCGAGGTATTGCTGTCCTTGCTGAAATCAGTCCCGGAACTCTTGCTGGACCGGGTCTCCTCATCCAGGCGAATGGTGAGGATATCCCCGACCCGGTACGCCATCCGGTCCTCAAACAGCGTGGTGGCATAACCCGCCTGGTAGAGGCTGCCGTTCCGGTAGGATACCGGCTGCTCCGGCGGCAGCTTGGGTGGCTGCCAGTCGGTCTCACCCGGGGTGGGCCTGGGCGGTATCGCACTGCAACCGGCCAGCAGCAAGGCCATCGAGGCGGCAAGAAATTTCCGGGTCATGGTCATCCCTTACAGCGTCTGGTTGGCGAACTGCAGCATCTGATCACAGGCAGCGATGACCTTGGCATTCATCTCATAGCCACGCTGGGCAGTGATCATGCCCACCATCTCTTCCACCATGTTCACGTTGGAGGATTCCAGGGTGAACTGCTGAATGCTGCCAACACCGTCTTCGCCGGGCACGGTATCCAACGGCTGTCCACTGGCGCCGCTTTCGGCAAACAGGTTATTACCCAGCGCCGTCAGCCCGGCTGGATTGACGAAGTTGGCCAGAGTGATCTGACCGATCTCTTCCGGTTCGGTACTGCCAGCCATGGTGGCCGTGACCGTACCGTCTTTGCCGATGGAAATACTGGTCGCTTCCGGCGGCACCTCGATACCCGGCTCCAGCAGCTGACCGCTACTGGTAACAATTTCACCGTCTGCATTCAGCTGGAACTGGCCGTTGCGGGTATAAGCCTGGGTGCCATCGGTCATCTGTACCTGGAAGAACCCCTCACCGACGATCGCGAGATCCAGTGGTGCGGTTGTGGTCTGAAAACCACCCTGCGTAAACACCTTCTGGGTGCCTGCTACCTGGACACCGGTACCCATCTGGATACCGGTAGGAAACTCTTCTTCCTGGGTATTGTTGGCGCCGGGCTGGCGCTGCACCTGGTAGAACAGGTCTTCAAAGACCACCCGGTCACGCTTGAAGCCGACCGTGTTGACATTGGCCAGGTTATTGGAGATCGCCGTCAGCTGGCGATCCTGTGCGGTCAGGCCCGTCTGGCTGACCCATAAAGCGCCGTTCATTGTGTACCAAACCTCTTGACTGGTCACAGGCTACGCACCGGATTATCCGGTGCGTCATGTGTCGTTTAAACGTATGTGGAAAAAGCTGGATCAGGTTCGCAGCAACGTATCCCCGGCAGCCGCCATATCGCGGGTCGTGCTCATGACTTTCAGCTGCATCTCGAACTGGCGGTTCAGTGACATGAATGACACCATTTCACTCATGCTGTTGACGTTGCTGGATTCCAGGTAACCGGACAGCACCCGGACAGCATCATCCGCCATAGCAGGCTGGCCACTCTCGGTTCGAAACAAACCATCACTGCCTTTGACCATCGACTGATCAGCACCGACCAACCGAAGCTGATCGATCACCGCCATCTCGGTTTCGCCTTCCGGCAGGATGCTGATTGTGCCATCGTCACCTATCACCAACTGCTCATGGGGAGGAATGGCGACCGGTCCATTCTGTCCCATCAGGAGTTGACCTGATGCATCTGCCAGCATGCCTTCCGGACTGAGTGAAAGACTGCCATTGCGGCTATAGGCCTGCTCTCCACCGGCATCAAGCACGGTGAAGAAGCCGGGTGAAGCCAGTGCAATATCCAGCGCTCGGCCAGTGTGCTGGCGTGCGCCTTCCGCATGATCGGTCCAGGGATTGTCCGAACGCACCATCACCCGGCTGGCCATGCCATCACCTTCCACCACATCCGCCATGGCTTGCGAATAATCCGCCTTAAAGCCGGTTGTGTTGGCATTGGCCAGGTTATTGGCGAGTTGCTGCTGGGCCAGCATGGTCCGCGTGGCCCCGCTCATTGCGGTATAGACTGCCTTGTCCATCAGACGGACTGCATCAGGATCTGGTTCATCTCATCACCGGCCTGGACCACCTTGGCGCTGGCCTGGTACGCGCTCTGCGCGACGACCATATCCACCAGTTCACGGGTCATATCCACATTGGAGGCTTCCAGTGCGCCGGATACCAAGCTGCCGGTACGGGCACTGCCCGGCTGGTCGTACATGGGCTCACCGGATTCATTGGTGGCTACCCAGCTGGTATTGCCGACAGACTGCAGTCCATTGTTGTTGGGGAAGGTGGCGAGCGTCACAACCCCCTGCAATTTACTTTCGCCATTGTTGTACATGGCAAATACAGAGCCATCGTCAGCTACTGTCAGACCGGTATACTGACCGGCGGGATAACCATCCTGAGTGTTGGATGCCACCGATGAACTGTTACCAAACTGGGTCATCCCGGACAGGTCCATGGTAACGGTCTGCTCACCGGCAGCACCGGTATCAAACGTCAAGGAAAAATCCCCCCCACTGACCAGCTGACCATTGCTGTCAAATTCCAGGGAGGTGGATTTGGAACCATCGGCTGGCACCTTGGCACCATCCACCTCGTAATAAACATCCCACTCGTTGTCACCGGTCTTCACATAGTAAGCCGTGGCCGTATGGGCGTTACCCTGGCTGTCATAAATGGTGGATGAGGTGGTGTAGTTGTAGCTGTCCGGCTTGGAAGAATCGAAAGCGATACCGGGTACTTCTTCACGGGTGTCCAGGTTAGCCTTCAGCGTAATCGTACCGGTCGCCTGGGAAGGAAGATCACTGGTATCAATCGGAATATCTTCCAGGGAACCGGTTATCACATTACCGTTGTCGTCCACCGGATAACCCTGCAGACGGTATCCCATGTTATTCACAATAAAGCCGTTCTTATCCACTTCAAAGTAGCCGGCACGGGTATACACTGGCTGGCCGGAAGGATCTTTCATGACGAAGAAGCCATCACCATTGATGGCCATGTCCATGCTATTGGTGGTGTAGCTGATCTCACCCTGTTTGAATGTCTGATCAACCTGCGCCACATAGACACCACCGCCGCTGGTGCCGGTATAGAGATCAGCAAACTTCGCATCCAGTGACTTGTAACCCACGGTATTGGCATTGGCGATATTGTTACTGATGGTTCCCAGGTCCTGGGAAGCGGCCTGCAGGCCGGTAATGCCGATATTCATTGCCGACATGGGTCATTCACTCCTGGTTGAATCGTTTGATCTGTGACAGAGCCTGTTGGATACCGGGCTCCCTGAAATAAGGACTGGGCGCCATGTCATCACTGCTGCCGCCATTGCCCTGGATTTCCATGATGTACGACAGCGGAACAAGACCAATACCTTCCGCATCCACCAGGATTTCCTGGCCATTACCCGGCATGACGACACTGTTGACGCGTGTCTTCTGTACGACAGCCACTTCCATTTCCTTGCCGTCAAAGGTACCCATGGCTTCCAGACGGTACTTACCCTCAGGCAAGGGTTCCTCAAGATCTGCCAAGTCAAATTCCACCTGACCGGACGGCTGGGCGCCCAGCGGCAACGTGGCTACCAGCTCATCATTTTCGTCGTAGATGTTGATCTTGAGATCATTCGTACTGGCAGGCAGCAGGATTTCACCATCAACAGTCTGCCCCGCTGACAGGTCTGCCACATTCGCCAGCACCATGACGTCCTTGCCCACCAGAGCGGAGGCATAGAGCGCCTGGGAGGCATAAATCTGGGAGCCCAGGTCCGCCACCGCCGACTGCATTTCAGTCATGCCTGACATCATGGTGAGATCCGACAACTGACTGACAATCTGTGCACTGTCCATCGGCTGGGTGGGATCCTGGTTATTCATCTGCACCATCAGCATCTGCAGGAATGCATCGGAATCAAGACCACTGGTGGAACTGTTTAACTGCGGGGGAGGCGTCGCCTGACTGCCACTGATGCCGGAAACGGCCATATCCTTTGCTCCCGATTACTGACCCAGGCTCAGCAGCCGCTGCTGCATCTGCCGGGCGCTGTTCATGACTTCAATGCTGGTCTGGTAATTGCGCGAGGCCGACATCATGTCCGCCATCTCTTCCACCACGTTCACATTGGGATAAAACACGTTGCCGTCAGCATCGGCCAGCGGATGATACGGCTGATGACGTACATTAGCGGGGGCGTCGCTTTCCATGATGTCACTGACATTGACGGAATAGCCGGAACCCGGCTCGCCGTTGACCTGTTCCATCACGGCGGCAAACAGGGGTTTGCGTGCCTTATAGCTTTCATCTGCTGACGCCGCTGGCGTTTCTGCATTAGCCAGGTTGCTGGCGACGGTATTGAGCCGGAGGGTCTGGGCCGTCATGGCTGATCCGGCAATATCAAAGATTCGGTTGAGAGACACGGAGGATTTCCTGCTGATTACAGCCCGTTGATCGCCCGCTCCAGCCCACGGACTTTCATATTGAGGAAGGTGAAACTGGTTTCGTATTCCATGCGGTTACGGGCAAAAGCGGCCTGCTCCTGCCCCAGCTCAACGGTGTTTCCGTCGCGGGATGGCTGCAGAGGCGCCTGGTCATACACGACAGCACCGGCCTGACTGCCAGGGTTCAATGACAGATGACCGGCATCCGTCTGTGACAACGACAACTGTTCCTGCTGCTGTTGCCATACCGTACTGAAATCGAGGTCCTGCGCCCGGTATCCCGGGGTATCGACATTCGCGATATTGCCGGCAATCACTTCCGCCCGCTGACTTCGCAGCGCCAATCCCTGCTCATGAATGCTCAGGGTTCTGTCAAAACTGACACCCATTTACTGCTGCCCGATAGATGCTGATCATTACGAACCGCTCTTTTTGCAATAGATGTGCCAATAAAAAATGGCACTAATGATGCTATGCCGAAGTGATCTTGTTATTTATATTCCCAGGCCTATACCCGATGCATACCTGCCTGATATTCGCGACTAACCTCAGATTGAACGACACATAATGACTATGCTCCAAACCTCAAGGCAGAACCGATTACAGGTAATAGTCGATTTCCTTTCAGGACGAAAAGCTCCGGAAATATATTTCCCCCCGGAACAACCGCCGCAATCTGGCAAACTACCGTTTTCGTTCGTCAGACTCTCTCTTAAATTAACAACCGTTTTTTGCATGTCATTACCGGCGCCATGGCTTAATGCCAGCACGTTTGAACAGCAGGTTGTCGATACGGCAAAGCAGTACCTTGAACAAAAAGCCCGAAAGACCCTGTCCAACCTGCAGGCCACACGCTTCAAGGTAACCCTCACACCACTGTCCAGCAGCCTCCGGCTCCCTGCCTGTTCCGTCACACCGCGTATTACTGATATCAGCCGAGGCCCACTGGGCGACCAGCGACTGAAATTGCAATGCCCTGAAGGGCGACAGTGGTCATTTTTCCTGCGTGGCGACATCGCCATCTACCGGCCTGTACTGGTTGCCAATCAGCCACTGGAGAGCGGCATACCGATTCCTGCATCCGCTGTCTCTCTCCAGCTGAAAAATCTTGCAGAACTGGGTCGTGGTTACCTGACTCATACAGGTGAACTAAAACATCAAACCACCCGGAAACGGATCAGGACTGGGACACCGATTCGTCCGGATATGCTGACGCCCTCAACCCTGGTTGAACGTGGCGAATTCATTACTATCGTATCGCGTAGTGATGGCGTGGAAGTCAGCGTCAATGGTGAAGCCATGCAGGATGGCAGCCTCCACGAACAGATCAGGGTCAGAAACCGTTCCAGCAGCCGTATTATTCATGGCATAGTCACAGGGCGTGGCCAGGTGATGGTGAACTGATAAAATCCACCGGCCGGGTTTAACTTTTCCCGCCACCTGACGATTACAGTCTGCCCAGAGTAACGGTACACAACATGAATACCAGCAAGATCAGCGGCAGTGATATTTCATTGCTGATGCCGGACACACGACGAACGGCCGGAAAGAAAAACGATACAGAGACTGACCGCGTTGAACTCAGTGATTCAGCCTCATTACTGGACGAGGCTACCGCCAAAGCACTGGCTGCTCCTGATATCGATATGGAAAAAGTGGAATCGGTTCGCCGAGCCATTGCCAATGGCGAACTGAAAATCGATACCGACCGTCTGGCACAGAAGATGCTAGAACTCGAAGATTCAATTTTCGGTACTGAAGCAGAGTAATCGCTCATGACTCAAGCGCGCATCCTGGACATCCTCGCCACAGACCTGGAACTGCTGAAACAACTCAAACAGCTGTTCCAACACCAACAGATCTGTATCGCGGGTCGAAACGCCCAGTCCCTGCAGGAAAGCAGCCTGCTGATGGACACAATTGCCGATGCGACGCAGCAGAATCATCAGGCAAAGATACGCCACCTTGAGCAGAACGGCATTGTGTTATCTGAAAACATGCCATGGGAAAAAGCCGCCGAACAGCTGATCAGTGACCTTATGCCACCTGCCGCCACGCAAGCGACGAAATTACTCAATGCCGTAAAAACACAGGCTGAAGAGTGTCGGCTTATCTGCCAGAACAATCAGAAGACAATGGTTATGCAACAGACCCTGACGGGCAAAATGCTCAACCGTTTGCGGGGTCCGGCAACTGATAACGGCAGCGCCTATCGCGCGGATGGCTCGACCCGGATGACCAGCGACTCACTCTCTCTGGCCATGGCCTGAACAAACAATGCGTCAGGATTGAGCCGGCACTACCGGCTCAGGATTCTTCATAGCGCCCCAGTGCAAACCCCGCCGACAACTCATCCAGCATTTTTTGTTCACGACGTTGATAGTGCAAGTGCTGTATTGCCTGTCGTTTTTCCAATAGTTTATCTGCCGTTTTCAACGCTTTCTGCTGCTCTTTCAGCAACATCTCCCGTCGACGACACTGCGCCTGTTCCACGGCCAGCTGCTGACGCTGGTGCCGGATCACCTGATCCAGCTGTCGCCGGAACTGCCAGCCACCACTCAGCTCCAGCGCACTGATGCAGCTACCTTCAGAATGGCCGGATGCCCGCTGAAAACCATCCAGCGTATCGAGGCGCGCCTGCTCTTCTTCAAGCTTCTGACGCGCCTGCGCGGTTGCCAGTTTTTCCTGATCAAAAGCCGCCTGCTGCAGCTCTCGCCAGCAGGTCAGGCCATCTTTACGCTGACTCATGCATTACCTCCATTGCCAGACGACCAGATACCTGCCAACGCCGCCACCGATGCATCAAAATCAGCACTTTCCAGCATCCCCTGCTGCAACAACCCCGTCATGGATGGCAACTTTTTAATAGCTTCATCCAGCTGCGGATCAGAACCGGCCTTGTAAGCACCCAGCGTGATGAGATCACGATTCTGACGATACAGCGACCAGCTGCGACGAAAATGCTGGGCCGACTGCAGATGGTCAGCGTTAACAATCTGCGGCATCACCCGGCTGGCAGACGCTTCAATGTCGATTGCCGGGTAATGGCCGGATTCCGCCAATTCACGGGACAGGACAATATGACCATCAAGAATGGCACGGGCGGCATCTGCGATAGGATCCTGCTGGTCATCCCCTTCTGACAGAACCGTGTAAAACGCTGTCACGGAGCCGCCGCCTGTACGGCCATTGCCGGCACGTTCAACCAGGCGGGGAATCATGCCAAAAACCGAGGGCGGATAACCACGGGTTGCCGGCGGCTCACCCACCGCCAACGCCACTTCACGCTGCGCCTGGGCATAGCGGGTCAGGGAATCCATCAACAACAACACATCCCGCCCCTGGTCACGAAAATATTCCGCGACCCGGTGGCAGAGATTAGACGCCTTGAGACGCATTAAGGGTGGATCATCCGCAGGCGAAACAATGACAACAGCGCGTCGCAACCCGTCTTCACCGAGAATATGCTCAATAAACTCACGGACTTCACGCCCACGCTCCCCAACCAGGCCGACCACAATGATTTCAGCCTGGGTAAAACGCGTCATCATACCGAGCAAGACACTTTTACCAACGCCACTGCCGGCAAACAGCCCCAGTCGCTGTCCCTTGCCCACTGCCAGCAGACTGTTAATTGCACGAACACCGACGTCCAGCGGCTCTGTCACCGGATGCCGGTTTAACGGATTGATCATTTCACCATCAAAGGGCACATGCTGGTCAATCACCAACGGCCCTTTGTCGTCCAGCGGCGCACAGGTTGCATCAATGACACGCCCCAGCAACCCTGACCCGACCGGTATACCACTGTTGTCATCCAAAGGGATGACCCTGTCACCGGGACGCAGGCCTGACGCCTTGCCAACCGCCATCAGGTAAATCCGGTCACGGTCAAACCCGACCACTTCAGCCTCAATCCGCCGGCGATCCGCAGTTTCTATCTGACAGCGCTGACCGGTACGAAGATCGCAACCACTCGCTTCCAGCTTAAGTCCGGCAACACGCTGAAGCCGACCATAGGTCTGTATCGGTGCGAGTCCGCCAATCGTTCGAAGAGCGTTCTGACAACGTCGAGCCAGGTCAGACATTGCCAGGCCCCCGGCTTTCCCGAAGCTCCTGACGCACAACATCCAGGTAACGGTTCAGGCGCTCTGCCAACCCGACGTCGATTTCAACCTGATCACACAAAAGACGACAACCGCCCCTTTCCTGTGAGGCATCGGCGATCAGCTCGAACGGTAAATCCTGACTCACCTCAAGTCCTTCCAGGCCGGGCAATTCTTCAGGATGCACAAAAATCCGCAAGTGGGTGGAATACCGCGGCAACAGGTCAACAGCCTGACGGATAACACGACGCACCGTATCTGGCTGCAAATGTAGCTCTGCCTGAACCAACTCTCGGGTCATGCTGCTAACCAACTGGATTACAGCTTCCGTCAGCTGTTCATCGACATCAGAAACATGGGCTTCCAGCTGTTCTGCCAGACTTGCCAGCAGCTGCTGCCGATCCTGAAACCGGGCGCGCTGCTCACGCAAACCTTCTGCATGCCCTGCCTCAGAGCCTCTGGAAAAGCCCTGCTCATAACCAGAGGCAAAACCCTGCTCACGCTGTTTTTCAAGCGCCTCTTCATGGGCAGCCGCCGCCCGAAGGTGGGCATCCTCGGTTGCCTGAACCCCTTCTGCGTAACCGGCTGCACGCGCCTCATCAAGATCGTCTTGTGTAAAAACCGGCGGCTCTGCTTCATCTGGCGGCGGGTTCTCCACGACCTGCTCGGGCTCTGTCGAAAACGGCCATGCCGTTGGCGCTGCCATAGCGGTTCGCGTCAGCTCAACAAACGGCGTGGCAGGCTCTGTCGACGCCTTTCGACTTAAGGTCGGAAACAACGCCTCTATCGCAGAAACGCCTTCCCTCCCTCCATCCGGTTGGCCTGCAGACATCAGTTAATCAGCTCCTCAGTCCCAAGCGACACTTCAATCGCACCTTCCACTTCCAGGGTGCGAGCGGTATTGAGAATATCCCGACGCGCCTGCATCACACGACTCAGGCGCACCTGCCCGATAGAATCCATCTCATCACGGACATACCCTGCCGCCCGCTGGGTCATGCAGGCAAAGACCTTGTTGATCTGGATTTGGGACAACCCCTTGAGTGCCAGCGCCAGAACATCCTGTCCGGTTTTCTCAAGAATCAGTCGCAAGGGCTGTTCATCGAGCAGCAACAAATGCTCAAAGGTAAAGCGCAAGGATGCCACCTGTTCTGCCACTTCGTCATTGTGATGACGCAGGTGCTCCATCAGGTAATCACCGGTACTTTCTTCGACATGGTTCAGAATTTCCGCCAGCTGACCCACGCCATCAATGGTATGGGAACGGCAGACCTGGTCATCCACGGTTTCCAGCAGCGCACCGATAGCATCAATGCTGGCCGCCGGAATCTTGTTAAGCGACGCCAATCGACGCACCACATCCTGCTGTTGTTCCTGCGGCAGCAGTGACAGCACTTCAGCACTGCGATCGGGGTCAAGACAGGCCAGCAATACGGCCTGCAATTGGGGATGCTCATGTCGTACGGCATCAGCCAACAGTTCCGGTTCCAGCCATGCCAGCCGCTCAAGCACCGGATTAAACTCGCCGACAGTCACCGACTGCATGAGGCTGTTGGCTTTCTTGTCACCAACCGCCCGGCGAAGCGTCCGCTGGACATAGTCACGGTCCGTCAATACCGGCAGGCGCTCACTTTCCCGCAGAACCTTGCCACTGACGTATTCCAGCTCCTGCATGGAAACATCATCCAGCTGGTTCATGGCACGGGAGAGACGAATCACATCCGAGGCTGGCATTTTTTTCAGCACCTGAGCCGCGGGGCCTTCGCCAAGCCCGAGCAACATAATGGCAGCCATCTCCAGGGAAGAACGGTGCGGCACGGCGTCATGCTGATCCGCCATGGCTTCAATCGACATGTCCATCGGTTACTCCGGCTTGATCCACTGTTTCAGAATATGGGCGACCAGTTCCGGACGCTCACTGGCCAACATTCTGGCCTGTTCCAACGTGACGGGCAGATGGCCGCCAACCGCAAAAGCCGGTACCGGTTCAGGCTGCGCCATTTCAACCGGCTCAATAATCGCCTCAACCCTTTCCAGGCGGGCACGTGCTGCACGCTTACGCAACCGGACAACCCGGACAAGCAACACCACACAGAGAATGACTAGCAGAAAAACCAGGATACTCAGGGTATCCACCGCTGGCTTGCCGGTATAATCCTGCAACACCGATTCCCAACCGGTTGCAACCGGCGCGGTCGGCGGCTGGATAAACGGCAGGCTGTGCAAGGTGACGGTATCACCACGGGCTTCATCAAAGCCCACCGCATCACGCACCAGCGCCGTCATCAGTGCCAACCGGTCTGCAGGCAATCCGTCGTTGCCGCCCACCAGGCTGTTCACCACCACGGCGACACTGATTTTTCTGACCTCGCCACTGGCTTCACGAATATTGCTGACGGTTCGCCCCAGCTCGAAATTACGGACAGCCTGTGATTTCTGGCGCTGCTGGCTATCAGCCTGCGCATTATCAGCACCACCGCGATTACTGGCAACGCCCGGCACACCACTGGCCGAGTCGCTGTCCATTGCCTCCGACGACACACTTTCACTGCGCACAACCGCACTGTCAGGATCAAAGCCTTCACTGGTTTTTTCGACAATGCTGTAGTCCACGTCGGCTGTTGCCTGCACCCGGATATTGCCTGAACCTACAACGGGTTCCAGCAAGTTGAGTACCCGCTCGATATATTGCCGCTCAAGCTGACGAGTATGAGTAATCTGTCGTGTTGTCAGACTCAGGTCATCCGGCTGCCCGGTCAGCAAAGTGCCATATTGATCCAGTACACTGACATTTTCCGGCTCCAGCTCTGAACGACTACCGGCTACCAGGTGAATCACTGCATTAACCTGACGATGATCCAGCTCCATTCCCGGAATCAGGTCCAGTACAACCGATGCCGATGCCTTGGACTGGCCTCGCATAAACGCAGTCCGCTCTGGTATCGCCAGATGCACCCGGGCATTACGGACAGCATTCAGGGTCATGATGGTTTTTGCCAGTTCCCCTTCCAACCCCTGGTTATAACGTGTCTTTTCAACAAACTGACTGCGCCCCAAGGCACTGTCCGTTTCCAGCACCTCCATCCCTTTCGGCATTTGGGGAGTTATACCCGCGATGGCGAGCTGCATACGGGCACCGGCCTGGTGTTGTTCCGACACCAGGATCTGACCGGAATCCGGATGCAACCGGTAGGGAATACCCTGTCCATCCAGAACAGAGACAACACCGGCCGTATCATACAACTCCTGACGTCCAAATAGGGGTCGCCAGGCCTCATCGCCCTGCCAGAACAACAGCGTACTGGCAACCGCGATAACTAACGCCGCGCCCACACAAAGGGGAATGACCGCTTTTCCAGGCTGCCGGAATGCTGCCAGTGAGGAGGGAAATGACGTGCGAAAGGCGCTAAAGCGCGCCTTGAGGGTTTCGATTACAGAGATCCGGGCTTGTGTCACGTTACAGTCTCACTACACCGGCATGTTAAAGACAGTTTCATAGGCAGATACCACCCGGTTACGTACCTGGATCAGGCTCTGGAATGCCAGGCTGGCTTTCTGGCTGACGATCATGGCGCCTGCCACATCATCACTGGCGCCGGTTTCCACCGCCGCGCGAATGCGATCGGCATCCTGCTGTCGATTATTAACCTGCTCAATAGCCTGTTCGAACAGCTCAGCAAAAGACACCCGTCCGGTAGCGCCAAGGTTAACCGGTGCACCAAGCGCAACCTGTGGCTTTATGGCATCGGCGTTCGCGGCCGGCATGGAGGCCAGTGGGTTTATATTCATGCGTATTCCTTGGTCATCGATTCAGTGTTCAGGCGAACATCAGGTTGCCGCCGTGATTGGCAAGTGGACTTGCCGACTTTTTATCCGGTTCCGGTGCGTCGAATGTCAGACGATCAACATCCACCCCCATTTCCCGCAGGCGGGCCAGTTTGTAGCGCAGCATCCGGGTTGATATACCCAGGGCCGCGGCCGTTTTGGCACGATGCCCCTGGTGTTCGCACAAACTTTTCAGAACGTGCTGAAGCTCCGCCTTTTTCCGCCCTGCCCCGGGCAGTCGGTCGATTTCACGGGAAATATCAGCCTGGGGAATCTCAACCGGCTTCGGCACCTGCTCCAGCATCAGGTCATCGGGACGAATCATCCCATCAAACGACATGACCACTGCCCGCTGCAGCACGTTATCCAGTTCACGCACGTTGCCCGGCCAGTGATGGAATAACAGACTGACTTCGGCCTCTGATGACAAGGTGGCAACAGGTACCCTTTGCTCCTGGGCCTGACGCCGCAACAATGCGTTCGCCAGAGGCACTATATCTTCGCGACGTTCACGTAATGGTGCCCAGTGCAGGGGAAATACATTCAGGCGGTAATAGAGATCTTCGCGGAAGGTGCCGTCCGCCACCTGCTGGCGCAGATCACGGTTCGTCGCGGCCAGAACCCGGACATCCAGTTTGACCGGCTTACTGCCACCAAGGCGATCCACTTCCCGTTCCTGCAGCACCCGCAACAACTTGGCCTGCTGTGCCAGCGGCATTTCCGCCACTTCATCCAGAAACAGGGTGCCGCCATTAGCCTGTTCGAACTTACCTTCACGCCGGCTCACAGCACCTGTGAATGCGCCTTTTTCATGCCCAAAGAGAATGGACTCCAGCATACTCTCCGGCATCGCGGCACAGTTAACCGCCACGAAAGGCCCTTCTGCACGCCGGGAATGATCATGAATAAATCGTGCCAACACCTCTTTACCGGTACCACTCTCTCCGGTAATCAGTACAGTTGCCGGCGTTGCCGCCACCTTACGAGCTAGCTGCACGGTTTGAAGACTGGATGGCGCCACGGCTACCAGACTCTCCCGACCAGCCATATTACCGACGACGGAATTAATGCATTGCAGTACCCCATCATCATCCAGCGGCTTCACGAGGTAATCCACAGCGCCCTTACGAATGGCATGAATTGCCCTGACCGTATTACCGCATTCTGCCACCAGCAACACCGGCAACCCCGGCTGCATCACCACCAGACGCTCAAACAGCTCATGGCCGTCACAATCCGCCAGCTCGACAGCTATGATCACCAGATCATACAGCCGCTCAGTGACGATACGCTGTGCCTGCTCAGCCCCACCGGCGACGTCCACCTCAAAACCACGGCCGATCAGCAACTCGCCAAGGCGACTGCGACAGACCTGATCATCGTCTACGATGAGAATACGACACATTACTGTATTGCCTTGCTTACCCTGTAATTGATTCACAACCTCGCCAGTCGTGTGCTTTTATGCACCTAAACTTGGCTGCCACTCTTGTTTTGTATGGATTCCACAGACTGTTTGTCCTGTTCACCCGGTGTGAGCAGGCGAATATCAACCCGACGGTTACGGCTACGCCCGGCAGCAGACAGATTGTCTCCCTGCGGATAACGCTGCCCATGATGACGCACCGTTTGAATCAGTGACTTATCAACACCGCTGGCGGTCAGATAGTCTGCGACGGCCCGGGCCCGATCACGGGAGAGATCCAGATTCTGGAGACGGTTCCCGGCGCTGTCAGAATGACCATCCAGAACAATGCCTGACACGGTGTCCGGCGCAAAAGCGAGGTAACGAATGATCAAATCCAGACGATTTCGCCCAATACCAGGCTCCCGGGAACCTGACGCAAAAAACACAGAGGATTGCTTAATTTTTTCCAACCGCACGGGTGGCAACAGCTGCCGACAGCGATTGAATTCGGAAAATGGCTGCTGGAAATCAACGGAGGAGATATCAATAATGAAGTTATCGCCACCCTGGTTACTGACGACGATCTGGCCCCAACGGCCCTTTTTGAGCTGATCGGCCAGTTGATACACGTTATGCACAAAAGCAACTTGCCCTTCTCTTCGGGCAAACCCATGCTCCAGCATCTGCGGCGCTAACGCCTGCTGCCAGGGTGCAGCAATCAAATACAAGGTTGTCCCGACCAAGGCATCCTGATGAAGAGGAACATCCAGCATCAACTGAAGTTCTTCCCGATCCCGGCTTTTCAGATACAGTCTATTTTCATCAAGGCTCGTCAGTGTCATGCGACACTCAGCCTTACTGGAAGAAAGCCGCCACACCGTTTTACCCAACCGCTTCACGACATCACCCGGCTCTTGAGCGAAACTCCCTGAAGAAAACGTTATCAAAGGGAATACTGCAAGCATACAAAGACCAGTCAACATCCAACGGATGCTGCTCATAGGATGCAATAATGGGTTTGGCAGGCAAAGCTTGCACTTGAGCATTAATACAAACGGATTCACGTTAATGTCAGGTCACTGATACGGCTACTGGATTCATGAAATACCGAAACCAAGAAAGAAAAAGAGCACTTAATCTCAGGTACTATCGTACTGCTATAAAATCTGTTTCTTTATCAAGACAGGCATGGCAGCCAACAATATGGCAACCGTAATACAACGAGCCGTTAAGATCGTTGATCACACGCAAAAGAATTGCCAATAAAGAAATATTTAATTAACCCTATCCAAACACATAACAACTCCCCCTAAAAAATGGCGCTAATTTATTTCGAACTAAAAAAAATATAAATAGAACAACTGTAAGATATATCCGAAACCGGACAGGTATTTACACCTAAGAACAAAATAAACACACATCCGTAAAGACACGGAACAACACATCTAAAAACAAGAAATAGCGATTTTAAAAACTGCATTTCTGCGAAATCGCCAGCACTTTACACGGACGAATACAGACCGTACCAAGTATAACCATCTAATTTTTGACAAATAAACATTTACACTTAGCTGACACTTAGCTGACGATTTATATCATCGTTTTTTTTTGGCAAATAAATTGCTCATTTCTGAAACCATGGCATCATAGACTGTTAATCCGTTTGCAGACGGATAATACGCTCAAGACATTCAATTAGCATTCTGGCGCCTGTTCTGTCCTTGCCATTCGAGCCAACAGATGGTTGCCACGCTGTGTTTTTGCCCTTACCGAGAGCCGAGGAATACCTGGTGAGAATGAGGCCCATTGATTTACTTCAAGGAGAAATGAACTCCGCCCCCTTTGTGAACCTGTTCGAAACCATGGGCCGCCGCTGTTCTGAAATGCTCTCCAACCAGCTGAAAAAGGAATGGGGTTCCAGCAATCAGATTGACAATACATTTCAACGGGCGGAAATTAATTTCCGGAACAATCCGGAAATTAATAAAAGCAAACTGCTCATTCACCCTTTCACTCTCAATTTACAGACACGTGTTGCGTTATTAATTGATCGATCACTGCCTTCCATGCTGGTCGATATTGCCTGTGGCGGCAATGGAGAAATAACAACACGCAGTGATCGACTGACCGCCAGTGAAAGCCACATGCTCAATTGCTTAATCTCTCACCTCACAACACAGTATGCAAAAGCACTCGAATTAATTAGCAATAACAGCCCTATTAGTTTTCTGCCTATCACAAACAACGATCCCCATCAGCCAATCATTGACCAGCCAGAACTCATACATACCATGACCATCGGGCTGGGCAACAATAGCGCTTCGACGCACCTTATTATTCCGGAAAAAAATTTCCGCCTTTTACAGATCAATAAACACAGCACTGCAATACCGGCTGTCGATACACAGTTGCTGAAGCAGGCCATGCATACCGTTCCGATTCCACTGACAGCCACACTGTGCGAATTCACCCGCTCACTCGGTGAGATCCAGCAACTGCAACCCGGTGATTTTATTCCTATCCGGCTGGCGTCTGTGGCCAGTGTACGCAGTGGCGGCAAGCACCTGTTTAATGCCCGTGTCGTCAAGCACGACGACAGGCTCTGTCTGCAGATGCTGGAATCTGTCAACAAACCCAACTCTGACGCTTGAGGTAACTTACCGTGACTGATGCACACGCCGATCTCTCCACGACTCAACCTGCGACCAGCCCGATCGACCTGGCGGAAGAAACATTACCGCCTTCTGTCGATGAAACCCCTGATGCCGCTGACCTTTCCGTCATTCTCGACATTCCGGTCACTGTCGCACTGGAAGTGGGCAAGGCAGAACTGTCCATTAATGAACTGTTGTCCCTCAAGCAGGATGCTGTCATTGAACTGGATCGTAAGGTAGGCGAACCATTGGATGTACGCGTCAATGGTCGACTGATTGCCCGTGGTGAAGTCGTGGAAGTCAACGGTCAATATGGGGTACGCCTGAGCCAGGTGGTCAAGCAGCCCGATGCAGGCCTGAAACTGAACTGATCATGCGCTTACTTCGTTCTGCCTTCCTGCTGTTCATGCCGCTGCCAACACTGGCCAGCGAACGCGCTACCAGCACCGACGTATTGTCCTGGGCACTTCAGACCGCTGGATTACTGGTTTTGGTACTGGGGTTATTCTTTGCGTTGACGTTCCTGCTAAACCGGTTGCGCCAACATCCGTTATCCACTCGCCAGATGAAACTGCTGGAAACACTGCCGCTTTCGCGCACCGAAAAAGTCTGCCGGGTGCAAGTTGGTAACCGGATCATGCTACTTGGTGTCACGCCAGGCGGCATCACAGCGCTGGCAGAACAACCGGCCGAAGAAACGACCACGACGGATAGCGGCCAAGCCATCCCTTTCGCCCGAATACTGAGTCGCTGCCGTACAACGGAGGTCAAGCCGTCATGAAATACCGCTTGCCGCTCCTGCTGTTATGGCTGGTTGCGCCAACCGCCATGGCTGACATTCCGTTGCTGCAGATGACCCAGACTGGCAGCGGGCAGGAATACAGCGCCAGCCTGCAGATCCTTCTGCTACTGACATCGCTGTCGTTTCTGCCTGCCGTACTGCTGGTCATGACCAGCTTTACCCGGATCATTATTGTCCTGTCCCTGTTACGCCAGGCACTGGGGGTTCAACAGACACCGCCCAACCCGGTACTGGTCGGGCTGGCACTGTTCCTGACGTTCTTCATCATGAAGCCGGTGTTTGACCAGGTCTATGTTCAGGCCATGGAACCCTATATGAGCGACCAGCTGACACTGAAAGAGGCGGCCTTGGTCGCCGAAGGCCCGGTTCGCGGTTTCATGCTGCGCCAGACACGGGACTCCGACCTGCTGCGCATGCTGGAAATTGCCGGCGAACCCACTGATTTAAACGGCGCCGACGTACCGTTCAGCGTACTGGTTCCGTCGTTTATCCTCAGTGAACTGAAAACCGCATTCCAGATCGGGTTCATGTTGTTCATTCCATTCCTGGTTATCGACATGGTGGTCGCCAGTGTACTTATGGCCATGGGTATGATGATGCTCTCACCTCTGGTCATTTCACTGCCCTTCAAGCTGATGCTGTTCGTCCTGGCAGATGGCTGGGGCATGACTGTCGGCACGCTGGCAGCGAGCTTCGGATAGCCCTATGTCACCAGAGATTGTCATCGACCTGTTCCGACAGGCCCAGACGCTGGTCGTCATCATGGTTGCCGTGATCATTGGCCCAGGTCTGCTGGTCGGTCTGGTGGTTGCCCTGTTCCAGGCCACCACACAGATCAATGAGCAGACACTGAGCTTTCTGCCCAAGTTGATGGTGACACTGATAACTCTCGGTATTACCGGCCACTGGCTGCTGGGGCAGTTGTTGTCCCTGTTCGACCAGCTGTTTCTGGCTATTCCCGGGATGATTGGCTGAAATGGTGTCGACGGCAGAACTGACCGCCTGGGTTGGCCAGCTTGTCTGGCCGGCCTGTCGTATCGGTGCAGCCCTGTGGCTGATGCCGCTGTTTGGCCGTAACAACCTGACCCGACATATACGACTCGTACTTTGTATTGCACTGGCCATTCTGACCGCACCGTTGCTGCCACCATTGCCGACGGTTGAACCGATGTCGTTCAGCGCCATTTTCATCACACTCCAGCAGATCCTGATTGGACTGGCCATGGGCTTTGTCATTCTGCTGTGGCAGGCCGTCTTTTCGTTTACCGGACAAGTGATCTCTATGCAGATGGGCTTGGCCATGGCCGTGATGAACGATCCAGCCAACGGTCCGGGGACGCCACTGATTGGCAAGTGGCTGCAAACCATGGCACTGCTTATATTCCTGGCCATCGATGGCCACCTGATCGTGGTGCAGGTACTGGTTGAGAGTTTTCGCACACTTCCCATCGGTACAACACCGGACGAATCTCATTTTATGCAGCTGGTGATGCGCGGAGGCTGGCTGTTCAGCAGTGGCCTGCTGGTTGCGTTGCCTGCTGTCATCAGCATGCTGATGGTCAACATGGCCTTTGGTGTTATGAACCGGGCGGCATCGCAACTTAACCTGTTCACCCTGGGTTTTCCCATGACACTGCTGCTGGGACTGGTCACCCTGCTGTTCACCATGGACAGCATGTCAGGGCTGTTTGTCGACCTGAGTGACCAGTCACTCCTGTTTTTGCGACAGTGGTCAGGAGGCTGAATGACGGACAGCGCCCAAGAACGCACGGAACAACCCAGTGAAAAACGCCTGCGCGAGAGTCGCGAAAAGGGTCAGATTCCACGTTCAAGAGAGTTGGTTACGGCACTAATCCTGTTAGCCGGTTCTGCTCTTCTCTATGCCAATACCGGTGTCATGGCTGAAACCATGGCAGGCATCTTGCGCCTGAATCTCGCACTGACCCGTGACACCATTTTTGCCGAGCAGCAGATGGGGATTGCACTCCACAGCTCCCTGCGGGCTGCGTTTACAGCACTGACTCCGTTCTTCATTACCCTGGTGCTCGCCGTATTTATCGGTTCTGTCGGACTGGGCGGCTGGATTATGAATCCAGACCTGATGCAGCCCAAATTCTCCCGCATCAATCCGGCGCAGTGGTTCAGCAAGGTGTTTTCGCTGAGCGCCCTGATGGAGCTGTTCAAGTCCATGCTCAAAGTCAGCCTGGTGATCGGCTGTCTGCTATGGCTGCTCTATGCCTATTACCCTCAGCTACTGACGCTCTCACGCATCCCGCTTCCCATGGCATTTACCCAGGGACTGGAAGTGCTGGCGATCACCATGATTGCCTATGCTGCCACCCTTGGCCTGATCGCGCTGATTGACGCTCCGTGGCAGCTGTTCCAGCACCGGCAAAAACTGATGATGACCAAGGAAGAGGTCAAGGAAGAATTCAAGAACCAGGACGGCAAACCGGAAGTGAAGGCCCGCATCCGCCAGTTGCAGCGCGAGGCTGCCAACCGGCGGATGATGCAACGAATCCCGGAAGCCGATGTCATCATCGTCAACCCGACCCACTACTCGGTCGCCTTGCGTTATGCCCCCGAAAAGGCCGGAGCGCCTTTCGTCATCGCTAAAGGAGTGGATGAAATTGCCCTGAAAATCCGGGAAATCGCCACCGAGCACCGTGTCTCGATCGTGGAGTCCCCGGTGCTGGCCCGGGCGGTTTATCACACCACCAAAATTGACCAGGAAATTCCCGGCGACCTGTATATGGCCGTCGCCCAGATACTGGCGTATGTCCAGCAGTTGAAACACTTCCACCGTGGCGGTCAGCAGCAGCGACCCGCGATGCCGACACTGGATCTGCCGCCCGATTACGAACACCGATACCCATCACCGGATAACGACATCTGATGACACCCATCACGAGGAGAGGATGAAGAGCGCTTCCATTCGACAGCATCTGCCTGTCGCCCATACCCATCTGGGCCTGCCTTTGCTATTGCTGGCCCTGCTGGCCATGGTGACCCTGCAGATCCCGCCACTGCTGCTGGATATGCTGTTCACCTTTAATATTGCCCTGTCGCTGATTGTCCTGCTCGTTGCGGTGTATACCCTGCGACCACTGGATTTCAGGGTATTTCCCACCATCCTGCTGGTTGCCACCCTGATGCGACTGGCTCTGAACGTTGCCTCGACCCGTGTCGTACTCCTGCACGGCCATAACGGTGGTGCCGCTGCCGGTAAAGTCATTGAAGCGTTCGGTAACGTGGTTATCGGTGGCAATTACGTGGTGGGTATTGTCGTCTTTACGATCCTGGTCGTGATCAACTTTGTGGTTGTCACCAAAGGCGGTGGTCGTATTTCAGAAGTCACCGCACGCTTCACCCTGGACGCCATGCCAGGTAAACAGATGGCCATCGACGCCGATCTCAATGCCGGCCTGATCAATCAGGAAGAAGCCCGGCTCCGCCGGGACGAAGTCCGGCAGGAAGCCGATTTCTACGGTGCAATGGACGGTGCCAGTAAGTTCGTCCGTGGTGACGCCATGGCAGGCCTGTTGATTCTGGCCATCAACATTATTGGCGGTGTGATCATTGGTATGCTGCAACATGGCATGCCCTTTGGCAGCGCGTTCCAGACCTACTCACTGTTAACCATCGGTGACGGCCTGGTGGCCCAGATTCCCTCCCTGATTCTCTCCACCACCGCGGCCATGATGGTGACACGGGTCTCTGACTCCGAGGAAATGGGCAAGCAATTTACCCGTCAGATGTTCGCCTCGCCCAAGGCCCTGGCAGTAACAGCCGCCATTCTGATCATCATGGGCCTTGTTCCCGGCATGCCGCATCTTGCGTTCGTCAGCCTGGGCGCACTGGCCGGCCTGGTCGCCTGGAAAATGTACACCCATGCGCAAAAAGTGCAGCATACTGGCAGCGAACAAAAAGCGATCACGGAAAACATTGAAGCGCCTACGTCAGGCGAGTCCAGGGAATTGTCCTGGGATGATGTGCCGCAGGTGGATTTGCTGGGTCTGGAAATTGGTTACAAGCTGATCGGTCTGGTGGACCGTAAACGTAATGGTGAACTGCTCGACCGGATCAAAGGGGTACGCAAAGCGTTGTCCACCAAGCTCGGCTTCCTGATTCCAAGCGTACATGTCCGGGATAATATACGACTATCAGCAACGGCTTACCGGATCAGCCTGATGGGTGTGGCTGTCAGTGAAGGGGATATTCAACCAGATCGCCTGCTGGCGCTCAACCCCGGCCAGGTATTCGGCGAACTCGACGGCACGAAAACCACCGATCCGGCTTACGGCCTGCCGGCCGTATGGATTGCCAAAGAACAAAGGGATCAGGCAATCGGTCTGGGTTATACCGTGGTTGACCCAGCCACCGTGCTGGCAACCCACCTCAGCAAAATCATGGATGAACACGCCCATGAATTGCTGGGATTCGAGGAAACCCAGAAACTGGTCGACAAGCTGGGACGTATTTCCGGCAAACTGGTGGAAGAGTTAATCCCCGGCAAACTCACCCTCAGCACCCTGCGCACCGTCTTTCAGCAGCTGCTGCTGGACAGAGTGCCCCTGACTGACCTCCGTACCATTGGCGGGGCTTTGCTGGATGCGGCGACACGCCACACTCATCCGGTACTGCTGGCTCAGGATGTACGGTCCGCACTGCGGCGTACCATCATTGATGATCTGGTGGGGATGGAACCAACAATCCCGGTGATTACCCTCGCGCAACCACTGGAACAGCTCCTGCTGCAGGCGTACCAGACCTCCCAGCAAACCGGTCAGTTTGCTCCCGATGCGATTCCACTGGACCCCAACGTGACCCGACAGCTGCAGCAACACATGCCAGACGTGACAGAAAAACAGCAGACACTGGGCAAGCGCCCCATATTGCTGGTTGCCCCACAGTTACGCCCACTACTGGCCCGCTTTGCCCGTATCTGCGCTCCTGAGTTGCGGGTAATCTCTTACAACGAAATACCAGACAACCGGCAAATATCAGTCGAAGCGACACTGGGCTAATAACACAATATTGATCAGCCTGAAAAACGTCCCGCGTTTTTCAGGCTCCGACACTGTCGCGGATGATTGTTAAATGTCCTGTCGGTATGTCACTTCATAGGGTTTGAAACCCGCTTTTTCATAAAAACCACGGACTCTCTGGTTCGCCTGCAAAACAGATAAACGCAGGCTTTGCAAACCAAGTGTTTTGCAAAAAGCCTTTGCTTCTGCCAGTAGCTTGCCTGCTACGCCTTTCCCCTGATAAGACGTCGAAACCACAAAATCAGTGATCAACCCGAACTGTTGATAGTCTGGATAAACATGGTGCGTACCTTCAGGTTCATGGTCTTGGAAACCCACAATGAGCCCAACGGCCACGTCGTCATCAATGGCTATCAAAAACGCGCCTGTTAACGCGGGTGTTGCACTCAACAAATAGTCCAGTTGCAACGCAGAAACATCGGCTGATGGAGGCCTGTCAGGGCTTAACGTCCGCTCATGATCTTGAAGCAGGCACATCAATTCAAGTACAGATGACCGGTATTGGGTATCGTATGGAATGACTTTCATGGCATGTCACTGTCTTATTCTTATTTCGGTTCAATACACTCAGGAAAATCCCGAGCCTATCAATCGACAGGCTCAAGGTGATCCACCAGGAGTTGCAGTGTACGGTTACCACGAAATTCATTGATATCCAGCTTGTAGACCGCCCGGACTTTTCTGACAGAAAGATCTGGCCAGGTACCGGTATCAACATTGAAAGCAATACCATCAATCCAGTGATCCGCACCGGGACACATTAACACCATCTTCAGGTGTTTTTCGCCGACTAACCGCTGTTCAACCAAGTCAAAGCAACCGTCAAAGACCGGCTCGGGAAAATTCTGCCCCCAGGGACCCGCTTCTCGTAACAACTCAGCCGTTGCCATGGAGAAGTCTTTCATTGCCAGCTCCCCATCCGTCAACACAAGGGCTTTTAACTGGTCTTCCGTAATAATGCGCCGTGCTTCCTCATCAAAGGCAGCCGCGAAACGGTCATAATCTTGTTGTCGTATGCTCAACCCGGCCGCCATGGCGTGACCGCCAAACTTCAGGAGCAAGCCGGGATTACGGGTGGCAATCGCATCCAGCGCATCGCGGATATGAAAACCGGGAATGGAGCGGGCAGAACCCTTGATTTCACCATCCTGACTGGCAGCAAAAGCAATCACCGGGCGATGCAGTTTTTCTTTCACCCGGGATGCCAGAATACCGATCACCCCCTGATGCCAATCTTCCTGAAACAGGCACAGTCCCCAGGGAAGTGTCTGCTCTTCATCCAGTTCCAGCCTGGCCAGTGCTCGTAAGGCATCATCACGCATACCGGACTCGATGGATTTGCGCTCTTCGTTCAAGCTATCAAGTTCTGCAGCCATTTGTCGTGCCTGCAGAACGTCGTCAGTCAACAGCAGCTCAATACCCAGGGACATATCATCCAGCCGACCAGCGGCATTCAAACGAGGTCCCAGAGCAAAGCCTAAATCCGTTGCCGACAAAGTATCTCTTCGACGCCTGGCGACATCCACCAGTGCCAGAATACCCGCACAGGCGCGTCCAGCCCGAATACGCGCCAGACCTTGATGCACCAGGATCCGATTATTGGTATCCAGACTGACAACATCCGCCACCGTGCCCAAAGCCACCAGATCCAGAAAATCCGCCATATTCGGTTTTGCTACGCCGCTTTGTGCAAACCAGTCTCGCTGCTCCAGCGTCGTACGAAGGGCACAGAGTACGTAGAAAATAATGCCGACACCTGCCGTATTTTTGCCGGGGAAAGGACACTCTGGCTGGTTAGGATTCACTATCGCATCTGCCGCAGGCAACTCTTTGCCGGCCAGATGGTGATCGGTCACCACAACCTGTATTCCCTGTTCCTTGGCGGCCTCCACGCCGGCCATGCTGGAAATACCATTATCGACCGTCACCAGCACATCGGGCTGCTTCGCTCTGGCAACTTCGACAATTTCCGGTGTCAGCCCATAGCCGTATTCAAACCGGTTCGGCACAAGATAATCCACCCAGGCCGCCCCCATGGCACGTAGCGCCCTGACGGCGAGGGCACTGCTGGTCGCACCATCACAGTCAAAATCCCCGACGATCAATATACGACGACGATTGGTTATGGAATCAGCCAGGATTGTCGCCGCTTCGCGGATCCCCTTCAGGTCTTCATAGCTGTACAGCCCCTTGAGGGTTCGGGCAAGATCCTGGTCGTTCAGCACGCCGCGCGCAGCATAAATGCGCTGTAACAACAGCGGCATGTCTACAGGGAAGGATGCATGGGACAGATCGGGTGTGCGTTGCACAATAGAAAGTGTCATAGAGGCAGTACACGGTTGTGAATGAGAAAACCAATGGTGCTTGCTGAGCATCCATTCTACCAGTTGTGACCCGAACTCTGCACACCCATGACACTGACCCATTGCTACTACGCCCTGCAGAACAATATCAGCTTACACAACCATCGTTGTTTATTAGTCTGACCTTCACATCACCTCTGCGTCTTGTCATATAAAGCACCAAACACCCGATAAAAGCGACAAGGATCAAAAGCAAAACCGGCGACCAGACGATGTCCGTTTTCTGTATCAACCAGGTTGCAGCCAGCGGTGTACAACCGCCAAAGATCGCAAAGCCGGTGTTATAGGTAAATCCAATCCCCGTGTATCGGACTTCTGCCGGAAAAAGCTGAAGCAGCATACCTGGTCCGGCAATACTAACGACACCGGTCAGGATGGCGCCCAAAATAAACGCCGGTGCTAACCACTGCTCAGACTGAGCCGGCAAATAAAAGATTGGAAATATCAACAAAAATTCCATGATGACCGCAAGCACAAACACTTTGCGGATACCTACTCGATCCGCGATAAAGCCTACGCCAACGGAACATAACCCGGCCAAAAACAACACGACACCACCCACCAGTGACAGCCATTGCCGAGATTCGGTAAATACCGTTTCGAGATAGGTTGGCCAAAATACATTGATGAGAATGGTTGTTGTGCTATTCAAAGCAATACTGAGCACGCCACATATCACTTCAACCCTGTGACGTTTAAACAACGCTGCCAACGGCACAGTCACAATGCCTCCCTGCCGCTGAAGCTGCGTGAATGACAGTGTTTCCTGAAACCGGGTTCTGATCACAAAGCCGATCACACCCAGTAATCCACCGATCCAGAATGTGATACGCCAGCCGAAGTCGGTCATGGTATCAATTGACATAAACAGTAATAACCCGGCATGCACCAGGTATCCCAAGGTCAATCCGGCGAACATACCCAGCACAATACAGCCGCATCCGACGTAGCAATGCTTTGGCAGAATCTCACGAATATACGTAAACGCTCCGCCTGACTCTCCCCCCATGGACAACCCCTGCAGCAACCGCAGAATGAGCAGCAAGGCAGGCGCGGCAATGCCTATCTCATGGTAACCCGGCAAACATCCCATCAGTGCTGTCGATGACGCCATCAGCAGCAGGGTCCAGGTAAAGGGCTTCTTCCTTCCCCGGCGGTCACCATGGTGCCCGAACAACACACCGCCCAGTGGACGCACGAGATAACCGGCACTGAAGGTAGCAAAGGTTAACAGCAAGCCTTCTACCTGGGCTTCAGCAGGAAAAAAGACGGATGACAGGTACGGCGCCATCAGGGCATAAATCAGAAAATCGTAGGTTTCCAGCACACAACCCAGTGCTGTGATGATGACGAACTTCCGCGTTTTTATAGGGCTATTGTGTGCGCTGCTCACTGAATGGATCCTTTTTTTAAAACAAAAAAACATGGCACACAGCCGGATAGCTGCCAGATTTTTTTCTCTGTAAAGGATTCAGGCAAAACCATGAACAACAAAAAAGCCGGTATGTTTTACCGGCCTTTAGTGAAAGTTGATAACAACTTAACGCAGCGTCGTGGCAATAAACTCATGCACGGCTGAAAGTGAATTGGGCAATACCGTCATCCGTTCTTCACGGCTATGCAGATCCTGCAGGTGATGTGGCAACGCCGGGGCATCCAGTCCCGCCGCCAGGATAGCATCCGGGAACTTGACCGGATGCGCGGTTGCCAGCGTGATAACCGGCACTTCACCGTAAGCATGGCAGTCACGTGCCGCCTTTACACCTATCGCGGTGTGAGGGTCCAGCAGGTATTCGGTCTGGTCAAAGACCTGCCGAATCGTCGCAACGGTTTCGTCATCATTTGCACATTGGCTATCAAACAGGGTTTTAACTGACTGCCAACGGGATTCATCAATGGCGATCGCCCCTGAAGCATCAAACCCTGCCATCAAATCAGCCATTGCTTTGCCATCACGGTCATGGAGATCAAACAGCAAACGCTCAAAGTTGCTTGATACCATAATGTCCATACTCGGTGACAAGGTATGTCCCAGCGATTCCTTACGGTAACTGTTGGCACTGAAGAACCGGTGCAGAATATCGTTACGGTTGGTACCCACAATCAACTGCTGTATTGGCAGCCCCATTCCACGGGCAATGTAACCGGCAAAAATATCCCCGAAATTCCCCGTCGGCACGGCAAAAGAGACCGGTCGGAATGGACCACCCAGCGACAATGCTGCATGGAAGTAGTACACCACCTGCGCCATGATCCGCGCCCAGTTGATGGAATTCACCGCCACCAGCCTGCGCTCCCCGTTCAGGAAACCCTGCTCTGCAAAGCTGGCCTTCACGATCGCCTGGCAATCATCAAAATTCCCTTCGATCGCCAGGTTGTGCACATTGTCACTTAGTACAGTGGTCATCTGGCGCCGCTGTACCTCAGACACCCGGTTATGGGGGTGCATAATGAAAATATCGACGTGATCACTATGGCGACAACCTTCAATAGCAGCAGAACCCGTATCGCCGGAAGTCGCACCTAATATGACCGCCCGCTCATCACGCTGGGTCAGGAAATGATCCAGCAGACGCCCCAGCAATTGCAGGGCAAAATCCTTGAACGCCAGCGTGGGTCCATGGAACAACTCCATCACCCATTCATTGGGTCCCAGCTGGATCAGTGGCGCGACAGCGCTGTGATTGAAGTCCGCATAGGTGTCTTCAATAATCGTCCGAAGTCGCTCATCAGGAATGGTGCCGCCCACAAACGGACGAATAATTTCATAGGCCAGTCCGGAATACGACAATCCGGCAAAACCGGCAATCTGTTCAGCGGTAAAACGGGGTAGTTGTTCGGGAACATAGAGACCACCGTCCGACGCCAGGCCGGCCAGCAGTACATTTTCAAAATCCAGCGCGGGGGCAGCGCCACGGGTACTGATATATTTCACACTGTCTTCCTGCGGTACTTCCGTTTATGACGGCGCCTGCGCACCTGTTATTCTGACCACCCTGCCCGTCGTTGGTTCACAGGCTACGGACAGGGCAACAGGGATAGATCGCTTACTTCTCCAGGTGATCGACACGAATCCGGATAATAGAGCCGGTCACATCAGCGAGCTGCTCCAGTTCAATGATCGCGGTATCCATGATCGCCTCAAGGGTTTCATGGGTCAGGATCACGATGTCAGCACAGCCGTCACCTTCACGCACTTCTTTCTGCATGAGCGCATCAATATTGATGCCGTTGTGGCTGAGAATTTCGGTCACGCGGGTGAGCACGCCCGGGTGATCACTGACATGAAGGCGCAGGTAATAACTGCAGTGAATCTTGTCGATGGGCAGTACGGATGTCTGCTGATCGCTCTCGACAAAGCCCAGCGGTGCAACGGCCGCCGAGGGAGCATCCAACAACCTCGCCACATCCAGGATATCAGCAATCACGGCGGAAGCCGTCGCTTCGCTACCTGCCCCGGGTCCGTAATAGAGGGTCTGCCCGACGGCATCACCTTCCATCAATACCGCGTTCATCACACCATCAACGCTCGCCAGAAGGTGTTTGGCCGGCACTAGGGTCGGATGTACGCGCAGTTCGACACCCTCACCACGACGACGGGCAATGCCCAGATGCTTCATCCGGTAACCTAATTCGGCGGCGTATTGAATGTCCCGAGGCGTGATGGCACTGATGCCTTCGGTATAGGCTTTATCAAAATGCAGGGGGATTCCAAACGCGTTGGATGCCAGGATGGTCAGTTTGTGCGCGGCATCAATACCTTCCACATCGAAGGTCGGATCAGCTTCAGCATAACCCAGCTCCTGTGCCTGCTTGAGGACATCAGCAAAGGGGCTGCCCTTGTCACGCATTTCGGTCAGGATGAAGTTACCGGTGCCATTGATGATGCCGGCCAGCCACTGGATCTTGTTGGCAGACAAGCCTTCACGCAATGCCTTGATCGCAGGAATACCGCCCGCCACGCCGGCTTCATAGGCAACAATCACACCCTGTTCACGGGCGGCGGCAAAAATCTCGTTACCATGTTCGGCAATCAGTGCCTTGTTGGCCGTCACCACATGTTTACCGTTGGTGATGGCTGTCAGCACCAGTTGCTTTGCGGTGTCATAACCGCCAATCAGTTCAACCAGGACATCGACATCAGGATTGCTGGCGACATCAAAGATATCACGGGTCACATTCATACCCGTCGAATCACAGGCCGGATTATCCCGCCTGGCACCAATCTGCTCGATTTCTACACTGCGTCCCAACCGCCGGGCAATTTCCTCGCGGTTCCGGACAAGTACATTGACGGTTCCACTGCCGACTGTTCCCAGTCCACAGATGCCTACTCTGACCGGTTTCAAACTGGCACCCCGCTCTATGACACGTCGACGATGCGACGGTTGTTCTTTATGTTTATTGCTTTTTTTCGGGCTGATGACCCGACAGGTGACCGATTATAGCCTTAACTTCAGGCATTCTGCGACCGTTAACCGACGGTTAAACGAACAGGAAAAATGCAGAAAAGAAGGATAATTGAAGAAAAATGGCCTTTCTGGCAGACGCAGAAATCGGGATCACGAAATCATAAGAAATTCCCTGAAACCCAATAATACGTGCCTACCAAGGCAGCCTGCCTGAATATGCGTCAACTCTCGTAGGGATCAACAGAATGGCCTGAATCTGCTTCTTCGACGACATCTTTCCGCGTTGACTCAACGATACCCAGCACCTCTTTACACAGAGATTCTTCGACCCCGATCTCCACTAACGTTTCCTTCAGGCAGCCAGCGACGATATCGAACTCGGCATGGGAAATCCCCAGACCGGTATGGGCTTCACGCAACCCCCTGACCTCATCATCCAAAGGCCCCTCAAACGCAATCGAAAGAAAAGCGGCCTGTTTCCTGGCGAGCTTGTCCAGATCCAGATTATAGAAGTAATGTCCAACAACCGGGTGATTCGACACTTTGTCGTAAAAAACATTCACTGCCATCAGAATAGCCTGACCACCGCCAATTCGATCATAAAGCGTTGCCATAATTTCCTTTCCCCCAGTCATTCCTTTGTCTGGCACAGCCAAAAACGGTAATCACCCATATCCTCTAATGCGCTACAGGCATCCTTTTGGCTGTTACGGATAACCTTTCCTTATTCATACAGCTTATGCGCTCATTACCTCATTACAAGCGCTCGAGGCGATATTCTCTCTCACCAGTAGCGACGCCGTTGCTGACCGCACTGCAAAAAATCACTGACACCCTAAAAAAACTTTTGAATTACAGAACGTTATCCTATAAAGTACGCGCCGCACCCAACGAGACGGTTCACGAATCACGGGTGAGATAACGGGGTATAGCGCAGTCTGGTAGCGCGCCTGCTTTGGGAGCAGGATGTCGGGAGTTCGAATCTCTCTACCCCGACCAAACAATGAAAGCCTGTCACTGACAGGCTTTTTTTATGCCTGATACTTTTACCCCCCCAGCATTCACACTGCATAACGCAAACATTGTCTAATAAAAAAGCCCCGCCTTATCAACAGAGCTTTTTCGAGGTTCTTGCCAGAGCATTCACCCTGGCTTATGGCATCCTTTAGCCATGGGGAATCATTTATCCACCAGGGCATCCTGATCGGTTCGCGGGTTAATCTCAGACACCACCGGTGTATGACCCGGCATCGGCACAAACACCTCTTCCGGCCCGGTAATAATCGGTGGGCGCTGCTGCAAACGGAAGATAAAGAAGACCGCCAGCGCCAGCATAATTGCAGCCAACGAGACAAACAGACCATTCGGGGCCACCTTCATCATCACCGATGAACCCAACGGCCCGATGGTCGCGCCCAAACTGTAAGCCAGCAGCATTCCCTGCGTTGCCGCCACCATATCTTCCGGTGGCATATGGTCACAACCATGGCTGATAGCCAGGGGATACAGGGTAAATATCACGCCACCCAACAGGAAGAGCCACACCCACATCAAGGCATTGAACAGTGACAATATCAGAAATACCGACACTGCCACCCCCAGGAAACTGATCGCAATCAGCACCTTTCGGCGGTCCATCCGATCAGAAAGACGACCTACCGGATATTGCAGCAACATGCCACCCACTATCGTGATCGCCACCAGGTTACCGGTGGTTTTCTCATCCACCCCCTGCTCCGCAAAATGCAAGGGCAGCAGACCATACAGGGAACCAATCGCCAGACCACTGGCCATACAGCCCAACAGGCCGGACGGTGTCAGCCTGTAAAGCTTAAGAATATTCAATGCTGACGGCGGATGGATAGGCGGCGCTGGCAAGCGGGTCAGCGACGGCGGCATACTGGACGCAGCCAGCAATGCCAGAATCACCAGGAATGGCTCATAACCCTGAACACCAAACGGTCCGAGGAACATCTGGCCTGCTGCACTGGCTCCGTAATAGGAAATCATATACAGCGCCAGCAGCGTACCCCGGTTGGATGGCTCACTACCCGATAACAGCCACGACTCCACTACAAGGAAGATGCCGGCCACAGCAATCCCTGACAATAAGCGCAATACCTGCCAAAGCACCAGGTCAGAGACCAACCCCTGTATGCCCACAATCGTTCCCAGCAAGGCCATAAAGGCGGCAAAAGCCCGGATATGACCGATGGCACTGATCAGTCGTTCCGTTCGAAAAGCGCCCAGCAGCAAACCAAAATGATACAACGCGGCCGCCAGACCGATTTCAAAGCTGCCGCTCCCCTCCAGATTGAGGCGCAACGGGACCAGCGACATCAGGTAGCCATTTGCCGCAGAAAAAATGGTCAACCCCACCAGCGGCGCCACAAAGGAACGAAACCCGCCAAACATAAAACACCCTCAAAACAGGAAGTGAGCAGAAAATGGCGCAATCTATCACGTAGAAAGCCCCTGCAAGCATCAGCATATACCGTCATCTGAAATCGCACGTGCAGAGACACATCAGGACAACCTCTGTCAGCGCTGAACGCCAATCAAACGAGTATCCGGCGCAAGCAGGGCTTCGAGGGGCGTGGAATCAGGAAGTTCAATGCCGAAGACCGATCTCAGTAAAGAGAGGTACTCAGATGCTCCCACCTGACGATGCGTACAATTCGATCCCTTCTGACAGGTCAGCCTGTCAGTATTCAACAGCAGGCGGCCATCCCGGTTTGAGCGATAAACAACGGTTCGGTTCCGATAAGCCGACTGGGACGAAGACTGAGTCCAGGCAACCCGTGAGGCAAACTGCGAAAAAGTACAAGGCCGCAGGGTGAACCGGTACTGCGGCACCCAGCCCCTGTCATCGGATCGCCTGACAAGATGCCAAGAATCCCCGGTTACGCGGAAACAAAAATCACCCACAGGTTCAGACTGAACACACCCCTCAACCAGCCGCATAGGCCAATCAAAGACATCACCATGACCAACATCAGCCAACCAGGGCGGATCATCTTCAACCAGCAAGACCAGGTGTTCAAACTCAGGTCCGAACCCTTTCTCTCCATGCCATAGCGAAGCCGATAAATAGTGCAGTTTGTAACCCAGCTTTCGCAGCAGCCACGCAAATAGCCGATTCAACTCATAGCAATATCCACCCCGGCGCCTGCAAACCACTTTTTCATAGATGGCTTCTATTGCCATTGATACCGGGACACCCAGCCGAAGATCAATCGTTTCATAAGGAACATGATTCAGGTGCGCAACATGTAACGCCTTAAGACATTCAGCGCTGCATTCGGAGTTGTAGACGTATTCAATCCTGTCCAGATAATGCTTTACATCGGCCGTCATAATCGCTTTCAGGAAAGGTCAAAATAAGGAGTGATAATAGACGATGCATCTCCTCTCACTAACGAGAGGTCAATAATGACAGGCTGGAAAAACGAAATAGCTGAGAATCAAAAATAACAACGCCGTGACAAACACGGCGCATCGATCAAAAACTGAAAGACAGAAGCAGTTACTGCTTGGTCACAGTCTGCTCAGGCAGAAGCCCCATCATCCGGGCAATATCCGCAGCGGGGCGGTAACCGGGAATAGAGGTACCATCTTCCAGGAATATCGCCGGTGTACCACGAATCCCCATTTTCACGCCCAGCTCGTACTGCTCATCAACCGGATTAATACAGGACTTCTCAGGGATGGAACCGCCACTCTTGAGAATATTCATAGCCTGCTTGGGATCATCAGAACACCAGGCGGATACCATCTTCTTGTAAGCTGATGAACGCTGCCCGCCACGGGGGAAAGCCACGTAACGCAACTCTATACCCATACGGTTCAACTCACCCACTTCAGTATGGAGCTTCCGGCAATAGCCGCAGTCCACATCGGTGAAGGCGTAAACCACGCCTTTCACTTCACCTTCCGGCGAAAAGATAATCATGTTCTTTTTCGAAAGTTCTGCCAACTCCGCCTTGTTGGCCCTGGCCCTGACGCTATTGGTCAGATTATCGATCTTGCCATTTTCCAGCTTCAGCAGATCACCCTGGAAAAGGTACTGGCCATCCGCAGTGGCGTAGAGCACATTACTGCCAGACAGTACGACTTCATAAACCCCTTTCAGAGGCGTTTCACTGACAGATTCAATGGGAATGGTAGGATCCAGCGCCTTCAGGCTGTTCCGGATACTCACAGACGCTTTATCACTGGAGGATGCCTCAGCCGCCTCCTTTGCATGACCTCCCGCGGAGACCAGCAAGAGCAGCGACGCAAGATAAATTGAAAAGAACCGCATAAGCATCCTCATTAAGTCAGTAACGGATAGTTTAACCATAGTCCCAAACGGCATAGTGTACCGAGTCATCCCCCAATTCACGACACCCAAAATAAACGCTTCATATCCCTACCCTCTCGGATGATGTTCAGCATGCAATTGTTGTAAACGATGCCTGGCCACATGGGTATAAATCTGTGTAGTGGATAGATCACTATGCCCGAGGAGCAACTGAACAACCCGCAAATCGGCACCATGATTCAACAGGTGAGTCGCAAAGGCATGCCTCAATGTATGGGGTGACAGCGGCTTGTCGATACCAGCTTTCATTGCATATTTCTTGATACGATGCCAGAACGTCTGCCGCGTCATCGGCCTGCCCTGCCGCCCGGGAAACAAGGTCTCAGTTCGATTTTCACCCAACAGCGCCGGCCGACCATGAGTCAAATAACGTTCCAACCAATCGAGGGCATTTTCACCCAGCGGCACCAGTCGCTCCTTGCTACCTTTACCCAGCACCCTGACAACGCCCTGCCGAATATTGATATTGCCAGTTTTCAGTGTGACCAGTTCTGAGACCCGCAAGCCGCTGGCATACAACAATTCCAACATGGTACGGTCCCGCAACTCCAGCGGTCGCCCTACCGACGGCGCCTGAAGCAACGCTTCAACATCCGCTTCACTGAGCGACTGGGGTAGTTGGCGCCCCAGCTTAGGTGACTCAATCAGTGACACCGGGTCATCGTTTATCAACTCCTGACGCAACAGGTAACGATAAAACCCTCGAATCGCCGACAACACCCGGGCTGTCGACCGGGCACTGTATGCCTGCTCGACCCGCCAGCCAAGAAATTGCTGAAGTAATGCATGGCTGGCTTCAGCGAGTGTTTGACCATGCTGTTCGAGCCAGCCAGAAAGCTGCTCCAGATCCCTTCGATACGCTGACAGACTATTGTCCGACAACCCCTTTTCCAGCCAGAGACTCTCAAGAAACTGATCAATCAGGGTATTCGCCACACACTATTCCTATCTGGAACATTCAAACATGTTCAAGGTTTAACATTCAGATCACTGCATCTTGCAACAGTGTTCCCCCATCAGGGGTATCCAGATAAAACTGTATCAGCCTGCCCCCCGAGCTACACCCCATAATAACCATTGGAGCATACTTGCATGATCCAAGACTAAAGTGCTTTATACATAATTAGGTAACAATACTACCTATGCATCTTAAGCCCTGAATTGTGCATGTTTCGTACTATGCCCGCTTATGGCAAAGCGCCATACATTTGGATTTACGACAGTTGGACACATCCGGAATACCGACCATTTTTCACCTGATTGCTATTGCCACTCACACAACACAGACGCTTGGAACGTTGACGTAATGAAAACACACCGACAAAATTGGGCCATTCTAATCAACACTCTGTATTCGATAAACGTTTAAATGCATGCTTTTCAATGGTTAGTTTTCACAAAACACGTATTAAATACCTTAGGCATTCCTACCCTATAAAGGAATAGAGTTGTATCACTGCCTCTCCGACAATTCGTAACTATATAAGCTGCATAATAGAAATAAATATACCAACTAACAATCAAGAAAACAGCAGAACTAACAAAAACCATCAACGCGGGAACTTTACCTTTTTTTCAAGACCTTAATTTACAGAGATGACACCTAACTTGTGTTAGCAAAGTGCATTCGGTAATGCCTGATTTCGCAATGAATAGCATTTAACCCCAAGCACGTTACAGATCAGACAGAGCAAAGGCCTGTAGCCAACAACTCATAGAACACGAGATTCTACACCGACTACAGGCCAATGAAGCCATTGCTTTATTGATATGGCTATAGGTTTTAATTACACGCATCATTTAATGGAGAGAATATAGATGATTAGTAGTAGTACAAGTAATAGTCCTGAAAGCCAACGCAGTACCCGTTCCGGTACATCAGGGGCAACCTCACTGGTAGGCCAATCAGGGCAGGAGAGAATGGTTGGCGATTTTACCGCTCAAACGGGTGCATACTTAAAGCACGTATTTAAAACTGTTGAACACTTGAAAGACCATTCTGTTTATTTGAATCTGGAGCTTCATACAAAGCAATGTAAACCATGCGCCGTTCAGTTAATTACAATCAGAAAGGTAATGGAAGAGCACTGGGAAAACCTGTTCCTAAGAGGCCATATAAAAGAAGAAGAGAAAGCACAAAAAAGAGTGATTAAATCAGAAGAAACGTTCAATACCCGAGTGCGAGGAGATATCAAAGACCTTCTTCAAAGCATTGGAGCAAAGGATAAAAACTTATTACAGCATGTCAGTAAATATCCCCTTATTGCAGCGGGATTGACCCGATTAATGCAACAATCCTGCAATGTTAGAATGAATTTGCTTGCCAGTTTAACACACCGCTCTTCGCATCCAATACATCCTTTACTGTATACACCAAACACCAATTTCATATACCTGACGCCAGATGAAGCAACACTTAACATTTGGCATACCAGACGAAAAAGCAGCATAGATTATGATGAAACAGGTCAATATAGTGCACGTGCAATAGCCAGCGAACGGCAATCCGATTACACAGATATACAACATGATCCGATGACCAAGCAGATGGTGGCAATGCATGGTTTTTCGGAATCGGATGAATGTGTGCTATTCGAATTTCAAGAATCCGTGAAATTCAAGGCGCAAACGGAATTTGTTGCTTGTCCCCTTCGTTTACATCCCAGCATAGCGCTGGGTAAGCTAAGAATGGACTGGCTGCTAGAAGACACTGACAGGATGTTTGAAACCAGTAACACGTTCCGCCCTCACTTGCATTTCAACCAAGATGGCTCCTATATGCTCATACGGCCGAACAGCAGGGATGCATACTGCTTCACCAGAGACAGTGAATATGGGACTTTTAATCCTATTGGCGTAATCAATCATAGAGATGAACCACTCTCACATATTCTGTTTAGCCCTAATAACACATTCATTATTTCCACATCCGAAAACATGGAAGTGTTCTGGAAGCATGTCCATGTTCAAGGATACCCGAGCAGTCTTGAAAACAGCCGTTGCGATCTACCAACAGACATTGGTCCACTTGAAATAGCAAAAATATGGTGCCCAACTGACACACAGTGCATCGCTGTATTGAACAATGGGCAGTCTTTTACTCAAACTTTTGATAACAATACACTTAAAGCATCCCTCACAACAAAAGTCCTGCCACCACTGGCAGCTGCCAGTGATACCCCCATCATGCTGCTTCGAAAAAACCATTTCGTCAGTTTGCACACACATAGCACACCGGGTATGACGATAGCATCATCGCCGGCTATCAAACTCAACGAATTTATCCCAACCAGTGCAAATATCCAGAATGTGCGCACAAAACTTTTTTCTAATCAGGAAATACTTCATAGCAGTCAGAGCGAAAAACAGAATTTTTTTGCTGTGATCACACAAAGCCAAAAAAAGAAAAAAGTAGGAACCAATATGTACAACCTTCTGATCTATTCTAAAAACGATTTCGAAAAATGGGGCTCTGGTAATATTGATCTATGCCCCTTTACGATGGAATTCCAGGGCAGCAATGGTGCAGACTTTGGCGCTATCAAGTTCAGCCCTAATGAAGAAATCTTCGCCATTCAGAAACAGAAAGGCCAGATTGATCTCCACCTCAGGGAAACCAACAAAAAAACCGGTGAACATCTATGGGAAAAAACCGCTTACATACAAGTGGACGATATTAAAGACTTTGTTTTCAGCCATAACAGTCAAATGGTTGCTGTTATACATTCGAACGAAACGAGCATCAGTTTATTTACACACAATAATAAAGGAAACGAATGGCTCTTCCTCGATGAAACCGTAATACCAGAGGGTGCGACGGTTGACTCTGTCACATTCAGACAGGATGATCACCAATTGGCTGTTGCAGCGTGTAATGACAAGGCACATTTATACAACCTGACATACAGCCTGCCAAGACCGCAGAGAACAGCTAGAGGCTCCCAAGAAAGCAGTCAGTCCGACATAGAGTCTGACACCGAATCAGGCCATTTCTCCCGAGGCGGCGCTCGAAGCTCTTTGAAAAAGGCTGCTGCAAGGTTTGCCGGATCAGTGGCGGATATCTCCAAATCAATCAAGAAAGGACGCAAAAAAGAGGCCGGTAGATCACAAGAAAAAGAAGCGTCAGATACTGAACAAAAAACATCCACAATAGAAACCCTTAAAAGGGGCTTCAGCTTCGCAAAATTAGGCAGAAAAGGCTTAAAGAAAGAAAAAATCCCTGCTGATGATTCTGTTGCAAAATCAATAGAAGAGGGCCGAAAAGAAGAACAAGCTGCAGCAGCTATTAGCACAGAACCTGTCGTAACACACCTGCCTGAAGAAGCGACAATGGCTCATGAGCAACAACAACCAGAAGAGTATACGGGATACACATCTGACTCTTTTGATTCCTATGATAATGGCAGTCAGGACGATCTCTTAGCAACGGGCAAATCGCAAGAACAACAAACGGACACATCACAAGCACAACAATATGCCGCATTTGAAGCAGTAGCCGAACAACATGTAGAAGCACTAAAAGCAGAGAGGTTTGAAAGACTTAAAGAAGGCCTTCAGCGCGGGCTGATTGAGAGGGGAGTAATAAGCGATACACAAACACCTGCTGAATCAGATGTTGCTGCGCCGATACCATCAGAAGAACAGCCAGCTTACTATCATTCTGAAGAGCATGTAACAGAAGAAAGCTCTCACACTTATACTGGTGAAGGCGCTGTTGCAGCAGATTATCCTCCATTATTAGAAGGTGAACCGTTATACACCGAATATGGAGCCAGAGAGGCTGAAGGCGAAGAATATTTAGAGCACTATCCGCAACAAAGCCATACAGAAGAATATGCTACCTATGCAGATGATCGGGACACACAATATTCCGAAGATCCCGCTGCTCTATACCATACTGAACCCTGCCAGGATACTACCGCAACCAAAGATGTTGACGTTCATGTTGAACCGTCCAGTGAACGAATCAGCGACACGGAAACAATGTCCGAAAAGGTTGAAGAAAGCAGTAGTAGCATTCATGCAAAAGACGCTGAAACCGTAGAAACAGAGCTCAAAATGATAAGAGAAGAAGGCGAACCTGCCACTCAGCCAGAGGAGACAACGGCTGTAGAAACACTGGCGGCTGATGTTGAGACCGAGGAGACGCTTACGGAAACTGTGACTCCGCAAGCAGAAGCAGCAGCAATAACCGAAACAGTAGAACAGCCCGACACACAATCAGAAGAATCTGAGGACAATGACAATCTGTTGCCATCGGATATTGAATTTTCTTCAGACGTGGACGAATCAGTGAGTGAGTAGCAAGCTCAAAATGCTAGTGTGACTCTTTGAAAAGCACGAAAGCAGTAATGAAGAGAAGCTGCCAAACATGCAATGAACAACGGGTAACCCATAGAGTCATAAATAGATAACTCTATGGGTTACCCGTTGTTCATCATTAATTTGTTCGTACAGATGCAAATCTTCCGACATATTATTCCACAGCAGTATTTTTATCTTCGTTATTAAAATCACTACCTGCCAAGCAACACTTACAGAATGCTGTCAGGCTTTGAACTCATTCGCTAACAGTCTGTCTCTAAGAGCAGGGCTTCCCATTTTCAACATCGGACTATTAGACAAGCTTAACTGATTTTTTAACCAGTATACATGGAGACATCTCATGCCACTCACTCAACTTCAACGGTCAAAATCTTATCCGGAGATATCAAAACCATTAACCAGTGAAAAACTGACAAAAAGTTCATCAGAATCAAACATAAAAGATGAAGCCACATTCATCCCCAGGAAAACATTAACAAGTCGTGATAAACCAATCAGTTTGAGAGATAGAACAGAGACCATAAGCATTACATCATCAACCTCAACACTGAGTATAAGTAGCGGCCTGACAGCAAAAACAGATGAGGCGCTCAGTGTAAGCAGCGGAGCTGATTCTGTCCGACAAAAAACGAAACCCCCCACAATCGGAAGACAACAATCCGTAAGACTCCAAAAATTACGCGAAGCAGGGTTAGTTGATACCACTAGGCGAGCAGAAATGATTAAAAAGACACATGATTTTTTTGACGATCAGGAAAAACGTAAAAAATCTAAAGAGGGTTCTCCGAAACAAAAAGCTTTAGAAGTCGTATTAAAAAAAGCCGAAGAAATAACGAACAGAAGTTGGGATGATATGGATGTCGTCACGACATGGCTTAGTGATTATAAGGAGACACAACAGGAAAGTATTAATATTGAGAGTATCAGCGACGCTCTTAAGAGACAAATAGTGCCTGTACTAAGACATGCAGGGTTCACCATCTTCGAACACCAGCTCACTGAATCTGAATGGCAACACAGCAACCTTCTAAGAAGTTGCTGGCATGAAGCAGAGTTAACACTAAACGTTTCAAATAAAGGGATAACTCGATTATCAACGTCATGGATAAACAATACATGCCATGAAAACTTACTCAAAATTGATTGCTCTTTCAACCAGTTAACACACATCGAAACATTAGAAATAAACCCTGTCATTTTGGATTTATCATATAACATGTTGACAGCAACACCAGACATAATCACTTATCAATATGCCAGCAATCTTCAATTTGCTTTTCTTGACAGCAATAAAATCATCACTTGCAGATTTATGGAGAAACAGAAAATAAAACCCAGAAACAGATTAATCAACTTCGACAATATCACGACCTATTTCGCCCCTGTCCCGGTAAGCATTGACCGCCTTTATACTGCAAAAAATCTATGCCTTTTAAGTCTTTCCCACAACCCAACGCTTCAGAGCTTCAGAATTGCAAATAATTTTGCAGGGGTTATCAATTTGATGCATTCACTCCCTGCCGGCAGCCAGGGAGCAAAAATATTACAGCGTTACGCACATCACGATGGACAGGCCAATGATAAGAGCTGGCCAACACTGCCACAACCATCAACACAGAGATGCCAACGCATCATTAGAATCCATGATAAAAACGCAAAACACACAGATCCATCACTTCCCGAAAAGAATGCACTATTCAAAACGCGTAGTGAATTAATAAAACTCGCAACAGAAATGAAACATGCCGGGAAAGCATGTCTTATCGTTACAGCACAAGAATGCTATTACGCTTCCTGCATGTGGTCTGCACTTTATCCTTGGTATGTTAGGGCAGATTCACCTTTACCAGAAGAAGGCCCTCTTGCACTGGATAATAATTGGCAGCGTGTTTGTGGAGACGATCAAGAAACGATAGATACGATCCGCAACTATTTTCATCAATTAGCAAACCACGAAATCAAACAAAAAGACAGCAAAAGTGATAGAAAAACAAGAATATTAGCAGAACATGTTTGCAGTATTATTGACCAACTCAACAATGATTTAACACTGCTTCATGAATGTTATCCATTAATTAAAGACTTTTCTGACATGCGTGAATACCCTGACTCTATGGGTGACTATTTTGCTCGATGTTTAGTAGCACTACAAATAATTCAAAGAACGATCACGATGGTTCAGGCAACCAGATGCAGTGACTTCCGCACACTTCTCGAGCAAATTCGAGGCCATATGATTCTGAAATTATTGCAGCAACATCTTATTGAAGGGTATCTGCCGGAAGATTTAATCGAAAAATACGGAAAAGTAAAGGTCATCAATGAACTGACAATCATGTACCAAAACCTGCTACAGGCAGATGATGAACTGAGTTTTCCGGCCATTCTTGGCGATGACGACACAGACGATCAAGGAAAAAGAAAACCAGGTACGCTTCCTGGCACGATACAAGAAGAATACCAAATTCCTGATGTCACTATTGCCGAGATAAAACGCTTGATTAAAGAGGATCTAGCTGACCCTTACTTATTACAAATGGAGCTGCGCTCCAATAGATTTTGGGTTGCAGGCATCATGCACGCCTTTAATGATGATATAAGGAAAATCGAACATGCATATACAAAAATAGCTCGCATGCCTGAATCATCAGATGAAGAAGCGGACGACGAATCAGACTTGGGAATAGCATTTAGTCAACTATTCGACGAAGAAAAAGAATTAAACGAAATTGAAGAAAAGAAAAAACAACGAGCAGTCTCGCATAAAATAGAAGAATTAACCTCAATGCTTGTGCACAACTATTATGAAACAGATATAGGCGAAGAAGAATATGAATATGAATATGAATATAAAGTTTCTGAATGGTTAAATATTGAGGAACACACACTAAGAAAAACACTCAACGACGTAGAAAAATCCCCTTTTATTTAAATTAACATTTAAGCAAAACACGATAAAAATAACGAATTAGAGTCTCCATCAAACTTTGATGGAGACTCTAATTCATAATTAATCGCCAATAAAAAATCAGTCTTCCGGTATGATGACTATTACAAGAATGAAACACAAACTCAATAAAGAATTTTAAAAATGAGCGTAATACAATGATCATTACGATAAAACACCTTAATTAAAACCGCCCACTAAACCCACAGAAACCGATAATTCGCTCTAGACTCCAACAACTCTTTGGATGACATAATTTTAAATCATTCACAACACCTATTTTGCAATCCAAATCACACAAAAAAAAACAGAAAAACCAACAATATTATGAAACTCAGCTTTCCACATCAGGTCTATTAAACCATGAATGTCCTTAGAAACTATGGATCAACTTGTTCACAATCCTGAATGTGGAGATTATTTTATGCAACCTATTTCCTATAATGTCATTTTGTCCAATGGCAAATGCACATTTTACCCGGATCCAGCTCAAAAAGAGTTGGCAGACTCTGGCGTTGACACGCAAACTGAAGTATCCCTGGACGCCGCTCTGGCACCTGAAACATTGCTAACAAGCAGACGCTGCCTGAGCTGTCAGGAAATTAAACTCACTTTTGCAGAAAGTAAAGAAGCACCATCACAGCTCACATTCTGTAAACACGCTATTTGCCATGATTGCAAAAGGGATTCATCCGCAATAAATAGGCATTTTCAAAATATACACCCTGATGATGAAGTTAGCGATGCAATAGAACGTATTGACGATGAAACATACAAAAAGTTGGGCATGCTAACGGCCACCTGTGGTACAGAAGGATGTACAACATCATTACCGCTTTCCACTATGGAACAGCATATTGATGAGTCTCACAAACAAGCGCCAGCCGAAAAGGCTACCATGCAGAGTCAGACAGAGGCAGAAGCGATTTCATCAGACAGGGCTGCTGAAGCGCCGACTACGGCATTGGAAGAAACTGATGTGGAGCAGACTGCTGCGTCCTCTGCCCAGTCTGAGCAACAGCAAGGGGAAGCCGTTGATCCAATAACAGACGACATGAATAATCCGGAACATTTCCTGGGCAAATTTTGTGAGAACATCACAGCTAAAATGAGGATGAAGATTCATCTTATTGTGGAGGGTGACGCCAGTTATGTGTCCAAGGCTGATTCTGAAAAACTTATGCGCGATGTCTTAAAAAACATGCTCGATGATTTACCCCCAGAAAAATCCTTACTTCCGCCGCCACCGCCACCTCCACCACCGCTTCCGACTCAATTTGGCTTAAAACTCATCGGAGCACAGCTACCCACTGCATCGAAGAAAAACAAAAACGAGGCTAAGCTGGAAACCGATCAAGCTCTTGAAAAAAAGCAACAGATGCAGGAAGAACTCACAAAACAAATTGCGATCAGAGGTCAATTTTCCGATCCTGATTCACCATTGAGCCAAATGGCCAATGACATTTTCAAGGCGCATAGTGAGCAATATGATGAATCCACCATAAAGAGAGCAATCACTGACTTACTTAAAAAACATCCTAGCTATAAAAATATAAACGTCACACAACAACGCATGCATTATCCTAATAGTTTTCACTTGAGTGTTCTGTCCAAGGCCGAAGAAATAATAAAAGTAGCTAGAGATAAAGCAACAGCACAGCAAGCAGCTGGCTCGGATGTAACGCCCCAATCTGGCCTATTAACCTTCCAAAAAGCAGCTGCTAAATCCAAAGTGCATCATGAACACGCTGGTCTGAAAAAGAAAATAAAAGCAAATATTAAAAAACAATTCTCTGATCCTGAAAGTACGAAATCAATAAACCTTAAAGATTTAACGCGCCAATTCAGGAATTTTACAGGCCAGCAGGTTCAGGATGTTTACGCAGGCACCCTGCTTGAATATAACCTATTATTGGCTGCTGCAAAAGGAAATAAAAAGAGGGTCGCCTATTATGATGCGCTTACAGAAGCACACAAGTTATTAGCATCTGGGAAGATTGAAACAATTAGCACTGAAGCCGGTGACACCACAACTGAATCTGCAGTCACAGCCAGCGAGTCTGGAGAAGCAGCAACAACCGAAGGAGCAACAGGAGGCCAGACATCAACACAAGAAGAAAAGCGCTTGGAGGAAAGAAAACAACATGTCCGTAAAGAACTACTCGATCCATTCAGCGAAGTACACAAGTTTGCTGAATTTGTAATAATAGAAAAATTGAAAAGAGAAGGTATTTCCGCATCGCCATCTTCTATCAGAACAGCCATTGAAAATGAACTTTTGGAAAAATATGACACCTATTTTGGGAATGATGGCAATACTGGGACATGGAATTATAAGGATTTCGATGACAGAATTCGCGCAAGATTAGGCCTCACGACAACTGAAGAAAAATCGCCATCTTCCACTACTACATCCCAATCTGATGACACTAAACCCGCAGGCGATTAAAAAATCGCGTAAAAAAAGGGGCAGCCTGCTGGCTGCCCCTTTTCCGCCGGAAAGCGAGAATTAAACGGTCGGGATTAGTTAAGCTTTTCCTTGATGCGCGCAGCACGGCCGCTACGCTCACGCAGGTAGTACAGCTTGGCCTTGCGCACGTCACCGCGACGCTTGACCTGGATTTCTGCTACCAGCGGGCTGAAAGTCTGGAATACACGCTCAACGCCCACACCGTTGGAAATCTTACGAACAGTGAAAGCAGAGTTCAGACCACGGTTACGCTTGGCGATAACCACACCTTCGAACGCCTGCAGACGCTCACGGGTGCCTTCCTTTACCTTGACCTGTACGATCACGGTGTCACCGGGACCAAATACAGGTACTTCTTTTTCCATTTGCTCAGCTTCGAGCTGGGCAATGATCTTGTTTTTGCTCATGTGCAAAATGCTCCCAAAGTCAGTCAATTACGGTCCGCAGATTACTCTGCTTCAGGACTGTCGTTTACCGCCGTCCGGCCGGACTCTGCGATAAATTCTGCCAGCAGCCGCTCTTCCTCCCGACTCATCGCCCGCCCTTCAAGAAGGTCCGGTCGACGCAGCCAGGTACGTCCCAGCGACTGCTTCAGACGCCACTTGCGGATTCTTTCGTGATCACCGCTCAACAGCGTCTCAGGCACCTGGCGCTCCTCGAACACCTCAGGTCGGGTGTAGTGAGGGCAGTCCAGCAGTCCTTCGGCAAAAGAATCCTCTTCAGCGGAATTCTTATGACCCAGGGTGCCCGGTACAAAGCGCGATATTGCATCAATCAGCGTCATGGCTGGCAGCTCGCCGCCGCTCAGCACGTAGTCCCCCAGAGACCACTCTTCGTCGATCTCGGTTTCCACCAGACGCTCATCAATGCCTTCGTAGCGTCCTGCAACCAGTATCAGCCGCGATCGTGCGGCCAGTTCTTCCACGCCAGCCTGGTCGAGCTTGCGACCCTGCGGCGACAGATAGATAACACGGGCTTCAGGACCTGCGGCAGCCTTGGCTGCCCGAATCGCATCACGCAGAGGTTGAATTTTCATCAACATGCCGGGACCACCGCCATAAGGCCGGTCATCCACTGTCCGATGTTTATCGTGGGTGAAATCCCGGGGATTCCAGGTATTCACCTCGATCAGTCCTTGCTTCACCGCGCGACCGGAGACACCGAAATCGGTAATCGCCCGGAACATGTCGGGAAACAGGGTTACTACACCGAACCACATTTTTAAAAGTCCGGATCCCAGAGGACCCGCATAAACCCTTCTTCAAGGTTTATCTCTTGCACCACCTGCTCGAGCAGATAAGGCACCATCCGTTCCCGCTTGTCGATACTGCCTTTGGCAGCCCGCAACACGAGAACATCATTGGAGCCTGTCTCGATCAAATGGTCTACCTTGCCCAGGTTTACCTCATCGCCAGATTCGGTGAGGGCAAGCACTGTCAGACCTTCAAGCTGATGCCAGTAATAGTCACCAGCCTCCAGTTCCGGCAGCTCATCACGGCTGACCAGAATATCCGCCCCGGCAAATGTCAGGGCTTTGTCCCGATCATCGCAACCCGCGACATGGGCAACAATGCCCTTGCCGTGTTTGCGACCGCCATCAATGCTAACGGCCTGAAGTCGGCCGTCGGGGTACCGCAACAACCATTGCCGGTATTTGAGGATATTCTCCATCGGATCGGCAAAGGAATAGACTTTCACCCAGCCCTTCACACCGTATACCGAGGTGATACGCCCCATGGTCACACCCTGCTCAACCCCGAAGGACTGCCCAGACGGACGCACAGCTGCACCGGCAACGCTCATCAGGCAGCCTTGACCAGCTGCTTGACGCGGTCGCTCATCTGAGCGCCCTGCGCCAGCCAGAAGTCAACACGCTCACGATCGATACGTACGCGCTCTTCCTGACCACGGGCAACGGGGTTGAAGAAACCCACGCGCTCGATGAAACGGCCACCCTGTGCATTGCGGCTGTCAGCAACGGTCAGGTGGTAGAAGGGACGCTTTTTGGAGCCGCCCCGGGCAAGACGAATAGTTACCATGGAATCTGTCTTCCTGTAGTCTTTGCTTTCCGGCATTACGGATGGTTGGCCTGCCCCGGCAATCATGCCGGGCAACAGGTTATTCAGGGTGCCTGTAACAGAGTACTGGACACACAGAGACCCGAGCCTCTACCCGTAAAGGCGGTGTATTCTACGGGAAATCAAGGGAGATGCAAATCCAAAAGATTACCAACACCGGTAGGAATAGCAGCACTCGTCCAGCCAATAGTCGCACTATCGACCGGACGATTCACACCCTCTGTGAGTAAAATGGTGGCATGCAGCGATTGACAAGATCCATCCAGAAAACTAAGCAATTGCGTGACAATAAGACCGTTTTTATTGGCAGAAAACCTGTCAGCATACCCCGGACAAGTGACGATGATCCTGCTTCAAACAAGCACGCAAAACATCACCCCTGTAAACCCAATGGCCAGCCACCCCCGTCAATTTACTATATTCTACCTACAGTAGACGATAGCAGGCTCGGCGCAGCTTCAGCGGTCTCCTGCTGCACCACTTTTTTGATAATTGGTGCGAAAGATAGAGTAAGTCCCGTATGTTTATTCTTATAATCAGAAAGCTCACTCAAGAAGTCATGCCCCACCAATGAGCTCCGAATACTTTCCCCAAAGTACTCGTCTACCATTTTAAATATCATTGAATGAAAACGAGTGAAATCACTCAGACCATCAACTTCACAGCGCTTATTTTGTGGACAGAATCCATCCCTACAACGCTTTGCCGCATCTGTGCCATAAAATTTAAAGGGATCAGAAGCAATACCTTGGCTATGTTTGACTTGGTTAGCATGAGAAATAACCTGCAACGCTTTTGCTTCTTCAGGTACGAGCAGCGGCGGCCGCCATTTCGAAAAAACGCCCCTTTCCACTGTAAAGACGACAGCCTGCTTGAGAGGCACTTTTCTGCCCTCTATTGCAGCCTTTACCATCATTAGCATTGCTTCATTAAAACTACCCGTCGTGCAATACGTGAAGACTCTGGGCTTTTTAGCATTAGACAAACATTCAACATTTAAACCAGGCAGACCTATCGCTTTCATTTTTTCAAAAACCATCACCTCAAGCATCTTATTTGTGGCAGCCAGTAACACATTAAGTCTACCGTCCTTCCCCAACCCAGTATGGTCATCTTCATGAATGACATACTCTGCATTAGGAAACATATACGCCACATCCGATACAATTACCTGGATAGCCTCAACATTCGATTCCGCCTCCCTACCTGCATAGAATATTTTGGTCTTATCCCGATTTTGTCCTCCAGCGCACACTGTCGGTAACGGACTCGACTCACGATACAACAGACATATAAGACAGTATTGTATGTAAAGCCACGCTAACAGCAGGAAAAAAGTCATGGCTGACTGCTTCTCCTGAGGATTAAGAATTGGATCTACCTTATGCCATAATGGTTCCAACTCTCCCGCGGGATACAAACCTTCATAGGGACCAAAGTTACGATTAATATCCACGTTATTTTGATTTTCGCGTATACCAAAGGATGCCCCAAAGGGATTAACATTAGGCAAGATAACATAGGCGACATTATCACAGACGGGTACACTATCATTGTTATCAGCCACCTTCCGCAGTAAGTCGCTGAGAGCTGCAATAGTCAACCTTGATTCTGCACCATGCACACCACTACTCATGAATAAAAGCGTCTTTACATCTTCCGGCCTCCCTTTAAAAAAAGCGGTCCCCAACATCGTCAAAGGTTCACCATTGAGCCCCCTCCCTAGATCTTTTAGGACTGCCTTATAAAACACGCAGCAAATAGGGTTGCTATATTTCTCATCAACCTCTTTCTTCCCCCTTTCAATTAATTCTTTCTCACTAGCAGTGTAGTCTTCCATAGCCTCAAGATAGGAGCGAGGCAAATTATTTGAACACCGATCCCGAATAAGAGTATCGGGTGTTTTATCGAATTCGGCCCTTATTCCTGATGCAAGACCCTTCTCAACCTTTACCTTAACCCCATTATAAATAAGGTGTTTGCTTTCTGGCGCCTCGCCCTTTAACGATCTTATTGAACTTAATGAACACAAATGATAATAATTGATAAATTCCGGCCGCATCGTCCCCTCCCCAAAATGCAACAAATATAAATCAAATCAATTATATTGACTCGAAAGACCATAATTATTATCAGATATAATCTTAATAACACTAGCAAAATACAGGTATAATAATACCTTCTATACTTCAAATCCTGTTTTCTTTCAATGGCTTTATCCTCTAGGTAACATCGATTACTAACGAAACCAACTACAAAATCATTTAACCCACCTTGAGCACCACTATCCCTAGACTATTCTGCAAACTCACTGATAATACACGGGATAATAAATGCATAAAAATCTTTACTTTGATGATTCATCATTGGATCATCCACGTATCAACAGCAACGCAACACGAATCTCAACATAAGCAGAGAGACTGTAGCAATCATGCAAGCAAAATTGAGCAATATTGCATTTGCGGCTAACATCCCCATCAATATGTCTTGAGAAATTTAAGTAATCTATCGCCATACATAATCTGTCAGCCTAACGTCCATAATATAAGAACAGCAACAGCCATTGACCAACATTGCTATTGATATTCTCGATCAAGCTAATTATTTTTTTCCGTCAAAGGCTATTCACTATCCACGTTAAAAGAACATCATCCCGCTACCCGCTAAAAACCCATACCAATCGCCGCAGATTTCACCGACGTATTACCAGAAATGCCATACCGGGCCTGCACCATCACTCCACTATCAAATCGTCTGACCAGCCCCAACGCTGTACCGTTATAACCATCAAAACGCCCTACACCTATTGCAACAAATGTCTTGTCCGGCATATAGCCTGACGGCAGAGCTGCAAAAGCAGCGTTGACACTGATCGCTTTGGACTGACGATCAATCCTGTTTTTCATACTGTTGTATACCGCCAACGCCGCTTGACCTGCTGAATTATCAAATGCATTCCCACTGGGGGGCGACGGGCTCTGATGCAGGGCCGCCCCCAAATTGAGATCAACATCTCTGGCATGCACGGTATAGGTCTGATTATCGCGGGTGTAGGTATAGGCACCTTCAGGCCATGAAGGTTTCAAGGTAAGGATTTCGTTGTTGAACATTACGCGCCGGAGGTCAGGATACACCGTATCCATGTGCACTTGCTGCATATTAATCGCTTCGCGGTTTTCATGGACCATTTTCTGGAATGTTGCCTGATCCATTGCGGTCACAGTAGCAAGCGTATGAGGCTCAAGAATCAATGTATCGGGAGGACTGACCGAATGGGCAACACAAGACCAAAGCATTATCAACACAGGCACTGTGCGTTTCATACATACCCCCAATAACATCGGGATAAAAAGCAAAGTATAGAAAGTTTTTCAGAAACTTATTGGTTCAAATAGCGAGCAAGACCTGAAAGATAAAAAAATCCCACGACAATCATCGAGGGATTTTCTGTTCTACAACCAATTAAAAGGGAAACTTACCACCACCCGGAGGCATCATACCCGCCAGCATCACCCCTTTCAGTCCACCCAGGCCGTGCATCATTTTTACCATGCCGCCCATGTTTTTCATCTGCTGCCACTGATCCTTGAGGCCCTCAAGATCAAAGACCTTGCTTTTTCACTTGCACATAAGCCTAACGACCAAGAAGTATTCAAACGCTGCCCTTACGTGAAATAAGCAACCTTGGAATGGTGAGTTTTAGACTGATGATTATTTCGGAAATACCGTTGGAAAGCATGGCGATGACGAGATGATTTCGAATTCTAGGAAGAATCAGGACAAGGAATACAAGAAGCTTCACACGAATCATCGACTCGTAGTATTTTGAGTTTGCACAAAAGATACCCCGCCCTTTGAGGCGGGGTTATTTATTGGTCTAGTTCTTGATCTTGTCGTAAGTTCAGTGGTCATCAGAAAATACTATAAACTCTTTTGAAAATTGAGTGGGTAAATTTAGCTAAGCAACATATGGCCGGTGGCCGTTCGCGCCTCACCTACTAATGGTGACATAATTTATCTGACAAACATATGCCCAACCCCAGTGCCTATTTACCCACTCAACATTCGCAAGAAACACAAATAATGGATCTATTATACTTCTGATTCAGCTACCAGTGTCTCCTCAGTATCACTCCCTGTTGGAGAAGCTTGAGAAGAAGCATTGATCATCATCGATCCGTCGGCACAAAGCCCCCAAAGCTGATCTTCTGGCTCATTCCCATTATTCCCATCCACATCGTCGGAAAGATCTGTCCTGAACAATGCGTTAGACAAAACCCTGCACATAGCAACGCAACAGGTCTGACAATCGTTCAGGGTATTTCTGGCGGCAGCAGGCAGTGCCCGCCTTAGCCGCATGCCCTGCTTTCTATATTGTTCAACATGCCAGAGAGTATTACCCACAAGCACTATTGCGCCAATAAAAAATGATGCGCTCAGAAATGACGCCAAGGGAACACCTGCCTTTACTGCCATCACAGGAGGAATAATAGTCATGGTGACATTCGCTTTTTCACAATGATCAGGTGCCTCATCAGAACGGTCTCCGCAATTGTCGAAGTAATCACATACCTGATCTGATGGAATAATCTTGCCATTTCCACAAGCAAATCTTTCGCCATCCTTTACCATTTTCTCACATAACCTGTAATGCTCATCCTCATATAGGCGTTGATGAAAATAATCACTAAAATAACAATCACCCTTATTATCACATAATGCGCTTCTAGGGATGAATTTATCTTCTATCTTACAATGGTACAATAATTCTCTAGCGGCCATTTCTTCACAGACTGCACGATCTTCATCTTCACCATCAGCACAATCTTCAAAACCATTACAAAGGCTATTTAAACGATATATTCTAGGGTCACTCACACATTGGAACAGTTTGCCTGCATCAGTTAACTGACGGCAACGCTCTCCTGTTCTGTCACAGTCTTCCCAATTATGTGGAATAGTGCACATATCTTCCGGTGAAACCATTTTTCCACTCAAGCACTGAAAACGCTTGCCACTTGCGAGCATGTGCTGACAATGTACAATATCCTCGTCCTCGCCTTTCGGACAATCTACATGATTATTGCAAAGGTAATCTTGGGCAGAAATAACATGATCGCTATATCCGCAACGAAACAGTTCCCGAAGAACTGTCCCACTACCATTATCATCAACATATTGTGAAAAAAGTCTGAAATGGTGACATAGACCATATTCTTCATCTTCTCCACTCATGCAGTCGCTCACCTCGTCGCAGACTTGATCACCGAGAATAAAACTTCCATTAGCACACTGGAAACGTTTAAATTGGGCAACCATATCATGACAAATAGCGGAAGCTTCATCTTCCCCAGAAGCACAATCCTTTTGATTGTCACAGTAACCGCCTGCTATCAGTGCACCAGTCTCGGTACAATTAATACGCTGACCTTTACCAAGCAGGCGCTGGCAGGCTCTGGGATTCTCATCACTTCCATCCAGGCAGTCCTTACGACCGTTACAGAACCGCGAACCCAGAATCAAATGACCGGTGTCTGTACAGTTGAAACGTTGACCACTCAGAACCATGCGCTGGCAGAGATAAGGCGCCTCATCATCACCCTCCTTGCAGTCCTGCCAGTTATTGCAGAGCATTCCTTGAGGTATGATGCGCTGATGACCAGAGCATTCATAACGATCACCACGCCGAACCATCTCCTGACACAGCCGGGTTTCTTCATCTTCCCCATCAAAACAATCGGAAATATTATCGCAGACTTCACTACTCAGGATTAATGCACCACTCTTACATCGGAAACGACTGCCATCAAGAACCATTGACTGACAGTTTTCAGGCGTTTCTATATCTTCAGATGGTTGGCTGGGAAATACAGCACCATCACATTTAAAGCCACCAAATCCAGACTTCAAATAATCATGATAGTTGTATGCGTGATCACTGACTACGTCATCAGCATGTTCGAGATACAATTGCCTTTCATTACACAAAATATCATAATCAGAGTAACCTTCCGCATCCCAACCCCTGCAAAAATAACGTAAACCAACCGACAAATTATCACGAGAGAATCTTAACCCACTTCGTATCAACAAATTACAGACTTCGGAATTCTCATCTGAAGAATCCTTACAGTCATTTACTCCATCACAAACATACTCAAATCTTAGATAAGCCGAGTTACTATTTGGAAATTCTACTGTACTATTGTTACACTTGAATCGTTCCTTGTTCTCATGCATAGGCTGACAGATATCATCATATTCATCCCTGCCATTTGGACAATTTATAAAACCATCACATAGCCATCCATACCTTATAAACTCATTATCATCGGCACCCGTACTGCAATTAAATATTCCTTTATTCCTAACAAGCTTCGCGCACAGCTCAGGTGTTTCATCTGGTGGTTCAAGGCAGTCAATATAATTATCACACGCAGTTGTTGTATAAATCCGTGGATATAAATCAGAAACAGGTTTGTTACAGGGTATTGAATCAACGGCATCGGCACGTTGCATTTGTAGTTGCACGATAAAAAACCCAAGAGGCATTAAAAGCTCAGGCCTGCCTGTTAACCCAGAATACTGCCGCCCTTCTGCTTTTTGGCCTGTGGGAGCTCTTTTTTTAGTGGTAGTGGTAGTGGTAGTGGTAGTGGTAGTGGTAGTGGTAGTGATCCGATCCGTTTTTTCTTCCAGATTATGATTTTTCTTGGGGTCGGCATAAGCATGACCGGCCGGCCCGGATGGCATCGGATTGGCACAAGCTTTTTCAGAACGGCTGCCGGCTGTCGGCACCTCTGCTTCTTTTTTATTCCCAAAACGCCCATAAATCATTGAACCCACTCTGCAATAGTTAACCAGAGTGGGACATGCCACCTTAAGCCCTGTTCGCACAAGTAGAGTCAATAGCTTTTCAGGATTCAGTCTGTTGACTGATAGACCTGTCACTCGTTTGTTTCCTGCACACTTTTTGTTAGCATGCGAATGATAATGTGGATTCAATGATCCTATAATCTGTTCAGCCTGGTCTTCAGTAACAGCAATGACTCGCTCCAGCTTTATTGCCTGATCCGATCTCGTTCCGGAATAGGGATTTGGAATCCCTAAAATGGTCTCCTGAAAAATTGGCGGTAAAATATTCATAAAAAATGCTCCTATATTAAAGTAATATGCCAACATCATTGATACAAACCACATTAGCTACTATTAACGGCAGACATGCCTAAGAAACATTAAGAAACAATGAATACAATTTCCTTCTGATAAAACTGACATTTATTCTTTGGCAACAGGAAGTGTCATAAACAGTTGACACCCAACAATTCGCTCAACGCCCTCTTTATCAGTATATTTAAATCATGAAACACTCCATCTTTATTCACTCTTGCTAGAATCAGAAATCAAATCCATACCCTTAAATTTCCACACAGCTAATGTGTATAATTCGAGCATACCCGATCAACAAAGTTCAAATGTTATCTAAAATAGTTAGGCCGGACTAATAGAATCTCAGGTCTAGAGGAGGGCAAAGTCTAGTAATTTAATGATCCCGAACACCATTTTATACCAATCGCCTCAAATACATAGGCTGGATTAATACAATAAGTGCAACAGGCTGAACGTTGAGAAAAAACCACCATCGCTCGGCCTAACTGCCAATAACTTCTCTACAAAACAAAAAATATCCCCTGTGTTATGTAACAGCAGGGGATATTTAAAGCAAAACTCTATCAGAAAGGGAACTTGCCACCCGGAGGCATCATACCCGCCGGCATCTGCCCTTTCAGTCCACCCAGACCGCGCATCATTTTTGCCATGCCGCCCTTTCCACTCATCTTCTTCATCATCTTGCTCATCTGCTTGTGCTGTTTGATGAGACGGTTGATGTCCTGAATCTGAGTGCCGGAACCGGAAGCAATCCGCTTCTTGCGGGAGCCGTTGATGATATCGGGGTTACGACGCTCTTTGGGCGTCATGGAATTGATGATGGCTTCCATCTGGGAAAACATCTTGTCGCCCGCCTGGGACTGCTGGGCCATTTGCCCCATCGCACCCATGCCGCCCATGCCGGGCAGCTTGTCCATCATGCCGGCAATACCGCCCATGTTTTTCATCTGCTGCAGCTGATCCTTGAAGTCTTCAAGGTCAAAGCCCTTGCCTTTTTTCAGCTTGCTGACGAGCCGGTCAGCCTTTTTCTTGTCGAGCTTCTGTTCCGCTTCTTCGATCAGGGAGAGTACGTCACCCATGCCGAGAATACGGGAGGCAATACGATCAGGATGGAAAGGCTCCAGGGCATCGGTCTTTTCACCCATACCCAGGAACTTGATCGGCTTGCCGGTGATATGGCGAACCGACAGCGCCGCACCACCACGGGCATCACCGTCCGCCTTGGTCAGAATCACACCGGTAAGCGGCAGCGCATCATTGAACGCCTTAGCGGTATTTGCGGCATCCTGACCGGTCATGGCGTCAACCACGAACAGGGTTTCGATCGGGTTGATCGCACCGTTCAGGGCCTTGATCTCGTCCATCATATCGTCGTCAATATGGAGACGACCGGCGGTGTCGACGATCACCACATCTTTCTGACGCAGGCGGGCTTCGTTGATCGCCGCATTGGCGATATCCACAGGCTTCTGTTCGATGGTCGACGGGAAGAAATCAATTCCCACTTCACCGGCCAGGGTTTCCAGCTGCTTGATGGCCGCCGGACGGTAAACGTCGGCACTGACCACCATGACGGATTTTTTCTTCCGCTCTTTCAGCCATTTACCCAGTTTGGCCACGGACGTGGTTTTACCCGCCCCCTGCAGGCCCGCCATCAAAATGACCGCCGGTGGCTGGCAGGCCAGGTTCAGCTCGTCATTGGCGGCGCCCATGACCTCGACCAGCTCGGCATTGACGATCTTGACGAACATCTGGCCCGGATTCAGGCTCTGGCTCACTTCCTGACCGACCGCACGCTCACGGACCCGGTTGACAAAATCCTTTACCACCGGCAGCGCGACATCGGCTTCCAGCAGGGCCATGCGCACTTCGCGCAGGGTATCCTTGATATTGTCTTCGGTCAGTTTTGCTTTGCCTGTCACATCGCGCAGCGTTTGCGACAGACGATCAGAAAGATTCTCAAACATCCAACGATCCTTGGTTCTCGCACACCATTAACGGTTATCTTCTCGATTATAACGCAGCAATGCCGTTGGCATCACCACCCCCGTCCGCTGTTTTTCCCGAATTCCCGCCACAAAAACGGTGTAACGGGTCAACAACGAAGTTACTCACAACATCTGTGGACAACTTTGTGGGTTTCCTCGGGACGACTGCCCGAAAAAGCGTCCCCTTCGATCACGGCAGCAAAATGACCATTTTATGAACACACCGATGCAACCGGTACGATCGAACCCTTCACGGCGACCACGGCTTATGCGAAACTCTGCGGGTTCAGACAGGCTTATGGGAACCATGAACATCGCCATTTCCAGCATTCTTGCCATCGCATTCTATGTCAGCGGCACCTTCTGCCAATGGGGGCGTCTTCGAGGTCGCGAAATCCACCGCCCCCTGGTACAGACACTGGTCTTCGCCGGCGCACTGGCGCAGACATTAAGCATTTACCTGATTATTCACACCCCGAATGGCGTTAACCTGAATTTTTATACGGTGGGCTCTCTGAGCAGCTGGATGATTATCCTGATCATTCTTGCCAGCAGCCTGCGCAAACCCGTGGAAAACCTGCTGATCGGTCTTTTACCGATTGCCATCGCTGCCGTCGGCTGCTCGTTTCTGCTCAGCGGTCCGGAAGATATTATCCCCTCCACCCAGCCGGGGATGATTTTCCATATCATCATATCCATTCTCTCCTACAGCACCCTGACCGTGGCCGCTTTTCAGGCTGTGCTGCTGGCCTGGCAGGAAAGCAAGATCAAACACCACCATCCGGCCAGCCTGATCAAGGCCTTCCCTCCCATGCAGACCATGGAAAAACTGCTGTTTGAATTTCTGTGGGCAGGTTTGATTCTGCTGACGCTTTCACTGACCACCGGATTCATCTATTTGAATGATATGTTTGCACAGCATGTCGCTCACAAAACCGTATTGTCTGTTCTGGCCTGGTGTATTTTCGGCATTCTTCTGACTGGTCGACACATCCTCGGCTGGCGCGGCCAAACCGCCATCCGCTGGACCCTGGCCGGTTTTGCCTGCCTGATGCTGGCCTATTTCGGCAGCAAGTTCATGCTGGATATGATCATCAACCGTGGCTAAAATCGCAGGTATAAATACAAAATCCACCAGGATGGTTATGACCCACACGGCCAGCAGTACTGAACTACCCCCGTGGCGCAACAATCGCACAAGTGGCACACGTTCAACACATCACCGGCTGAGCGCCAGCATGTTTTCCCTGACCCCATCGACAGAGGTATAGATTCCCTTGAACGAAGCACCGCTAAGCGTCCTGCTGGGAGCGCTTGTTGTACTTCTCCTGCTTTCTGCATTTTTTTCCAGTTCCGAAACAGGAATGATGGCGCTGAACCGCTACCGGTTGCGCCACAAGGCAAGGAGCGGCAACCGCGCGGCCAAGCGCACCAGTGAACTGCTGGACAGAACGGACCGGCTGATTGGTGTGATTCTGATCGGCAACAACTTTGTGAATATCCTGGCATCAGCCATCGCCACGATTGTAGCGGTCAGAATCTGGGGAGATGCCGGTATTGCGATCGCCACCTTTACCCTGACCCTGGTTGTGCTGGTGTTTGGTGAAGTCACCCCGAAAACCCTTGCTGCACTGCATCCGGAAAAGGTCGCGTTTCCCGCCTCACTGATTCTCAAGCCACTGCTGAAACTGTTCTATCCGCTGGTATTGATCGTTAACGGGATTTCAAATGTCATCCTGCGCTGCCTGGGGGTTGACCCATCCAAGGGTGGCACGGATCAACTGAGCCAGGAAGAACTCCGCACCGTGGTGCACGAAGCCGGCGGACTGATCCCCGGCACACGAAAAGGGATGCTGCTGGGCATTCTGGATCTGGAAAAAGTCAGCGTCGATGACATCATGATTCCCCGCAACGAAGTGGTGGGTATTGATATCGAAGATGATATTGATGAAATACTGGAACAACTGCGCACCGCCCAGCATACCCGCCTACCCATCTACAAGGGTGATATCAACAACATCATCGGCATCCTGCACATGCGCAAGGTGGCTCGCCTGCTGAGCCTTGATGAAGTCAATCGCGCCGCCCTGCTGAATGAAACCCGCGACGCCTATTTTGTGCCGGAAGGGACACCGCTCCACACCCAGCTGTTCAATTTCCAGAAGGAAAAACGCCGGACCGCCATCGTGGTGGATGAATACGGTGATGTGATGGGGCTGGTCACACTGGAAGATATTCTCGAAGAGATTGTGGGTGAATTCACCACCGATGTCGCCAGCAACAGCCGCGAGATCACCCCCCAGCCCGATGGTTCATTCATCATTGATGGCACCGCCACCATTCGTGATATCAATAAAGCACTGGAATGGCATCTGCCGGTTGACGGCCCGAAAACACTGAATGGACTGGTGACAGAACATCTGGAAGAAATCCCCGACTCTTCCGTCTGCATTACGATAAACGGTCGTTATCGTATGGAGATCCTGCAAATTCGTGACAACCGGGTGCGCTCTGTACGCGTTTATCCTCCGATCAAGCCATCCTGAAACTCTGACTTTTCCAGAAGGCCTGCTGCATGAATCTGGCGGGCCAACTGTTCTCCCCACAACCGATACCCTTTCTCTGACGGGTGATAACCATCCGATGCCAGGTAATCCGGCTGAAAACGAAAGACCGTGTCCATATGAAAGACCCGGGAATGTGCCTCAGCCACCCCCTGTAATGCTTTGTCCAGCAGTCGTGCCCGCGCACCCAATACCGTAGACAATGGTTGGGGTAAGGCAGAAAACAGGTGCACCGGGGGAATAGCGGCAAAGACAACCGGACAATTGGTGACAGAACGAATTTCTTCCAACATGCGAACAAGTTGACGCCGCCAGGCATTCATACTGGTAAGGCCCGTTGTATCGTTTACACCCAGCGCGATCACTACAAGGTTGGCAGCAGCACTTTTCTGAGCCTGCCGAAAGGAAGGTAGCAATTCAGAGATTGAATCTTCACATTTCAGACCATTCTTCCCCAGCGCTTGCCAACACACTTTGGAACTACTTTCAGCGGATAATGCATTCGCCAACTGCCCTGCCAAGGCTTTATGCATCACGTCAACGCCGACACCCGCTATGGTTGACTCACCCAGCAGATAGAGATTACTGGCAACATCCCCACTGCCCGAACATCCCTGCCACTCCCCACGAGCCTCTGGCAGGCGAGGCGTTTTTCGCCTGACCCATCGCCCTTGCACGGCAAGCACGGGTAACCCAGCAAGTCCCATCCACCAGAACAAGCGATGTCGCCAGACAGTTCCATGCATAACTTTCATGACTGATTCAGGTTTCCTGATGCCATTCGTTCCTGCGCACGCGCCACTACATCAAGCTTTTGCTCGCGGGTGAGCTCAGGCCAATCCCGAATCTCCCGGATATGGCGACCACAGCCCGTGCATATTTCCATTGTATCCAGCTTGCATACGGCAACGCAGGGAGAACTGACAAGATAGTCCCGCAGCTTTATCATGAGGAAAAACGCTCATCAACGACCAATTGTTGCTGATAGCGTTGAAAGTTCTGAACGTAATGGGCACTGGAGAGTTCCAGCATTTTCTTCTGAGGATCGGTCACCGTCTTGACCACCCGTCCGGGTGAACCCATGACAACGGAATAATCGGGAATGACTTTGCCTTCAGGAATCAGGGCATTGGCACCAATCACGCAATATTTGCCAATTTTTGCACCATTAAGGATCACTGCGTTGATACCCACCAGGGTATGTTCCCCGATTTCACAGCCATGCAACATGACCTTGTGGCCAATGGTAACACCACGCCCTAGCGTCAGCGGGAAACCGGGGTCGGTATGCAGAACAGCTCCATCCTGAACATTGCTATTCTCACCCACCGTAATCCGTTCATTATCCCCACGCACTACGGCGTTGAACCAGATACTCGCATTGTTTTCCAGCACTACGGCACCAATGACACTGGCGTTGTCGGCTACAAACCAGTCATCACCACGCACATCCAGACAGCGGTCACCCAGGCGATAAATCATGCAGGAAGCCTCTCCCGTAGAGGGATGATTATTATTCTCGGGAAAGGAGTTTACCGGAAAACGGTCGAGAAGGAACTCACGCCTGCTTGCGCCAGATACCACCCTCGACACGCTGCCCGCGTTGCTGCGGTACATCCAGCGGGATGCCTGCATTCAGTCCGACATTGAGGAATTCCACCAGCATAATGGCCGTCAAACCCCAGATCTGGTAATCCCCATATTGCCAGGCCGGCACAAAAAACGACTGCTGCTTATAACGCAGCTCATCAGTACGCAGGCGCTCATCTTCCAGAAAGAAGGCCACGGGAACCCGAAAAACACGATCCAGTTCATCCAGATTGGCATGTAATTTTATAGATTCCGGCACCAACCCCACATAAGGCGTAACCTTGATACCAAAGCGGGAAATCACCTGTCCGGTACGGCCCAGGATATCCACCGAGTCACCGGGAACGCCAATCTCTTCATGGGTTTCCCTGAGCGCGGTCATCTGCAGATCCCGGTCTTCAGGATCACGCTTACCGCCGGGAAATGCCACTTCGCCACTATGGGTATTTAGCCGGGCAGAACGGCGGGTCAGAATTATTTCAGGATTGTTGGTATTGTCCGTCAGGGCAATCAATACAGCCGCTTCAGGCAGCGGTACTGGCAGATCCCTGGGAGTGTGTTCTATCAGCTGATTTCGTATTTGTTTCAACATAATCCGGCATGCATCCTTGCCTTTCGTTGCGACTCCGGGAAAGTCATCCTGCTTTCCAATACATTCAGATTACTATATCCCCGGTTCCCACTATTCTCCAGCGACAAATCGCTTAAACAACCATTCTCCATCATAAAAGCAATATTAAGGCCAATTATTCATTTAGACGCTATTTCCACCCTCCAGGTTCAATCCTTTCTTCTCGGAGGGTAGACTGGTGATTCGGGGGAAGTCTGGGTAATCACATCATGAATTATTGCAGTCATTGCGGAGCATCCGTTGAGCTGGTCGTACCGGATGGCGATAACCGGGAGCGCTATATCTGCCGTCAATGTGGGGTTATCCACTACCAGAACCCGAAGATTGTCGCTGGCGTATTGCCGTGGCTGGGTGATCAAATTCTGCTCTGCAAACGAGCGATTGAGCCCTGTCGTGGACGCTGGACACTCCCTGCCGGCTTTATGGAACTGGGCGAAACTACCCGGGAGGCTGCGCTGCGGGAAACCTGGGAAGAGGCAAAAGCTCGGGTCAAAGATCCGGAACTTTACCTGATCTTCAATATTCCCCATATCGATCAGGTCTACATGATCTTTCGGGGTGAACTGGTAAGCACCGATTTTGCGCCCGGCGAAGAAAGCCTGGAAACCCGGCTGTTTTCAGAAGCTGAAATTCCCTGGCGTGAACTGGCCTTCTCATCCATCAAAGCCAGCCTGACCCAATACTTCAACGACCGGCGAAATAACCATTTCCCAGTGCATATGGAAGATCTGAAATTATCAATGTCTAACTAAACAGCCGTGATTGGCCAAGCCTCCAGCGCAGGCTCCTCATAAGGATGGGTAGCGCGCAGTGCTTCAATAACGGCTGCCAGGAAATGATCTTCAACCACCGTTTCCACTTTCACTTCCGGTACTGCTTCGAGACGACCGGTCTCACCACAATAGGGCTGGCTGCCAGCTAAGGGGCGAAATTGGGTCACCCCTTCACACTGCCAGCAGTAATGATCGTAATCCCCTACCCGGCCAGCACCGGCAGCAAAGATCGCGCCCTTGACCTGTTCCAGATGACTTTCCGGTACGAAGAAACAGAGTTTGTACATATCAATCCGACAAATCCCGGTAATGATTAATCACAGGGTTTGAATAAATCTTCAAAAACCAGTCCTGGCTAGCCGGTGAACAGGCATTGAGACGATCCCTGAACGTGTTTCTTTTCTCATCAAGGTCAACCCCAGCAAATTGCTGCTCCCAACCGGTTATCTTTTGCCCACCCAGACGCTCACACAAAAGATCATGAGCAATATAGTTAGAAGGATGCAGGTGATAAAGGGTATGTATCTGCCTGTCGACTTCCCGTGCCACATCAACAGCCGAATCAAACTCAGCCCCCAACGGCTGACCAAATGCAACATGGACATGGCCTTTCCAGCCTTCAATCCCTGTAGCAATACTCTGAAGATCCTCATCTTCGGCTTTATCATAATTGCCGTGATCCGATCTCAGCTGCAACTCATTGGCCTTACGTTGATCACAGGGGTCGTATTCATAGGCGATCGACACCGGCACAATTCTGAGTCGCTCCATCACTTCACCCATGCTGTGACCTTTGCCTTTCTGACTCATGTAGAGCATTTTAATGATGGCACTGTCAGTCCGGTCATTACCGTCTTTCGCACGTCCTTCACGATGCGCTATCCAGACAGAGTGATTAGTCTCTATAGAATGATTAATAAAAGCAGACAGCTTCTGGTAAGCCGCCAGTTTTTGTCGCAATGAAACCAGTGACCGTTTGACAATAAAGCTCTTGTTCAGCCGCATCAGGTCACTGACATACGGACGACCCAGCAGGTTATCCCCAATGGCAACCCGCATGGTATCCATACCTCGACCATAGAGGCCGTAATTGACGAACGCCGAGTCCATCACGATGTCACGGTGATTACTGAGAAACAGGTAAGCCTTATCCGATTCCAGCGCATCGAGCCCCGTCCAGGTCACGTCACTTGTCGTTTTTTTGATGACACGTTCAATATAGGGCGCAATAACGTGCTGCAAACCACGGACATCACTGACACCGGAGAGCTTGCGCTGCAGCAGAAAACGGGTCAACGGACGAAGAAAGCCTCCCAGTGACATCGCCAGGGAGGGATAACTGAAATGCACCAGCGCTGACAGCAGCTGTTGATCCTGTAACAGACGATCCAGTATCGGACGAACTTCCTGATCACTGTAAGGACGAATATCGTCGAATTGCTCCATTAACACGCAGTCGCTCAAAAATTTATAACTGGATGGCATTATAAACAGATGATCATTCGATTTCTGTATCTGCTGGTTTCGCTTTTGTAAATGCCGCTATCCCTTGTCTGACAAGGGATGTACGGTAGTTTATGCTTTTGCATGGGACTCGCTATAACGTTCCTGTGTAACAGAGACTGGCAACAGTAAAAACCGGGTAAACATAGCCTTTGGGCTGCCAGCGAGTATAATCCGGCGTACATAACGTCAAGAATGTCGAGGAAACGATGCAGGTCAAATACGGGGTACTGGCAGCCGCATTGCTGGCAGCAATCGCCACCACAGCACCCGCTGAAGAAAAAGCTGCGGAGCAAGGGAATACCCTTGAAGCTATGATCAGCCAGGGACGTGAGCTGCTGTCCAGTGGTAACCAGGAGCAGATGAAACAGGCGGTCAGTGAGCTTCAGCAAGCAGCCAAAGCGCATTCCGCAGAAGCCCAGCGCCTGCTCGGTGAAGCCTACAGCAAGGGACTGGGTGTCGAGAAAAACCTGGCCCGTGCCTTTGAGCATTACGCCGACGCAGCACGCCAGCTGGACCCCGTCGCCCAATATGAAGTCGCGAAGGCTTACTTCACAGGTCAAGGTACAGACGCCAACATGATCTCTGCCTACATGTGGGCAACTCTGAGCCAGCTGAAAGAGTCCTCTGTGAAGGAGCAGGCCGTCAAACTGCGCGATGACATCAGCAAACTGCTGACTGCCGAGCAGATTGAGAAAGCCCGCATGCTGTCTGATCAACTGCAGCAAATCTACCTGAAAACGCAATAATCCGTCACGCGGTATAGGGTCATGATCAAGATATACAGCCCCCGGAATCACCTTGAGGCGCAGGGCCTGCAGGATATGCTGGCCAGCCACCATATCCATGCCCACATTTCCGGCGCCTACCTGCAGGGTGCCGTTGGCGAACTCCCGACCCATGACCTGCTGGGACTGCATACCGATATAGCGGATGCAGACCGTGCCCGGGAACTGGTCAACGACTGGCTGAATGCCACACCGATGATGGACGATACACCGGAGGAATAAAACAACCGTGTGTGGACGCTTTACCCTGCTCAGAGAACAGGTGGATTGCCGGCAGTATGGACTGGATCTGCAATTCCACCAGTTACCGCACTACAACATTGCCCCTCGTGACCAGGTCACCCTGATCCGCGACAATCCGCAACGGGAATGCGTAACAGCCAGCTGGGGACTGGTGCCCGGCTGGCTCAAGGATCTCTCTAGGGCGCAAATCAACGCCCGGGCAGAGACCATCGCGGAAAAGCCCATGTTCCGCAACGCTTTCCGACAGCGCCGCTGCCTGATTCCTGCGGATGGCTATTTCGAGTGGCAGTCGCTGCCTGACCGCAAGCAACCCTGGTACATCCGAAAAAGGGATAAATCACTGATGGCCTTTGCCGGCATCTGGGAACGGTATCATGCGTCAGAAGACGTTTTTTATGATTCCTGCGCCATCATCACGACAACAGCCAACCCGCTGACCGCCAATGTACATGACAGAATGCCCGTCATTCTGCAGCCGGAAAACTATGTAACCTGGCTGTCCACAGACAGCGACCTGACAGCCTGCCAGACACTGCTACAACCATTAGCACCAGAGCTCTTGCAGCTTTGGCCCGTATCCACATACGTGAATAATCCTACGCACAAAGGGCCACAATGCATTGAAGCGGTTGCAAGATAATTTTTGCTAATGCTGGTTTATTCCGAACGCCTTGTCAGCAATCTTCAAACGCCTGATAAACCGCATTAACCAATTGCTCGGCCCTTGGGTCCACCAGCACATACGGCCCCATACGATTGGTGACAAAGGCAAAACCGATCTGTCGCTCCGGATCTGCAAACGCAAGCGAACCGCCTGCGCCGGTATGACCAAATGCACGACGGGACGGGCCAAAACCTGAGAGGGGATGATCCGGTTGACCCAGCATAAAACCCAGCCCAAATCGGCTACTGCATTTCAGCACAGCATCGGTGCCACAAACCTGTTCCTGAATCGCTTCCTGTAACAACTGATCATCCAACAGCTGTCCGTTACCCGCTGACAACAAGCCATAGATCTTGGCCAACGCCCTCGCCGTTCCATGCCCGTTGGCAGACGGGAGCTCCATACGACGCCACTCAGGTCGGTTAGCGCTGGTTAATACACTCATCGGGTTACTGAATGCCCGCGCTGTCACACCGGTCGGGTTTCCGGTCATTTCCCGAAACAGCAACTGAGCGGATTTGTCACCACGTACCGGTTCTCCTTTGTTCATCCGGGCAATCAGGCCATGATTTTCATCGGGAATACCGAACAGAAAACTCTCGCCCAGTGGCGCCATGATAGTACGTTGCAACCAGTGTCCCATACGCTCACCACTTGCCCGGTAAAAAAGTTCACCCAGCAGCCAACCGAACGTGATCGGTGCATAACCGTGACGGGTACCCGGTTCCCACCAAGGGGATTCCTGTTCCACCCAATTCACCATGGTTAACCAGTCGAAAAGATCCTCATCCGGAATGCGAGGATGAAATGCTGACAGTCCCGCAGTATGGGTCAGAACCTGGCGAAGCGTAATGCTCTCTTTGCCATTCTGACCAAATTCAGGCCAATAGCTGGCAACCGGAACATCCAGCGATAAAAGACCGTCCTGTACCAACCGTAACATGCAGAGACTGGCTATCCCCTTGCCACAGGAAAACACATTGACCAGTGTGTCATGGTGCCACGGTTCCGTACGCTCCTTATCCATGAAGCCGCCCCAGAGGTCCAGCACCGGCTCTCCGGCAACCGTAACAGCCAGCGCTGCGCCCAGCTCTTCTCCCCCGGAAAAGAGCTGACCAAAGGTTTCCCGTAGCGATTCAAAACGCAGGTCATGGTAGCCACGGACACCGTCAGCTGCGGTCATGCAATTTCTCTCCGGTAAGGGGGCATGGAGTTCAGCAACGCCTGTCCATAACGACGCGTTACCAGACGACGATCCATCACGGTAATTCGGCCGGTATCATCCTCCCGGCGCAACAATCGACCACTGGCCTGAACCAGGCGAATGGCCGCATCCGGCACGGCAATCTCCATGAATGGATTACCACCACGGGATTCAATCCATTCAGACAGGGCCGCTTCCACCGGATCATCCGGCACGGCAAACGGAATCTTGGCGATGATGACGTGCTCGCAGTAGACCCCGGGCAAGTCGATACCTTCCGCCAGACTGGCCAGACCAAAGATCACACTGCGACCTTCATCATCGATGGTTTCCTTGTGCCGCCGGATCAGCTCCTGCTTGGTGTAGTCATCCTGCAGCATCACCCGGTCACGCAGCTCACCGGTCAAGCCAAAATAGACATCGCGCATCTGCCTGCGCGAAGAGAACAGCACCAGCGCCCCCTTCACGTCACCAATCAGCGTTGGCAACTGCTCAATGATCTCTTCGGTATGACCCTTGGCATCCCCAGGATCAGACCGTAATACCGGGACTGACAACACAGCCGCATCCCCATGACGGAACGGACTCGGAACACTCTGGCAATTTGCATCTTTTGGCAATCCTGCTCGCACACGATACCGATCAAACTTGCCCAGGGCCGTCAATGTTGCCGATGTCACAACCACCCCATAAGCCGTATTCCAGAGATGCTGACGCAAAATCTTGCCTGCAAGAATCAGGCTACTCGAAACCACCAGGTCCTGGTTGCCATGGTATTCCACCAGCCGTAACCAGCGAGCGGCAGGCGGCTCTCCTTCCGGATCAACAATGCTCCACGACTCCCACAACGCCAGGTTGTTCTGCAGACGCAGCAACATCATGCCGATCACTGGAAACACTTGCTCGGCCTGCAGTCGGTCGACGCCGGTCACCTCATCATCCATTGCTGACTTCAGCTCAGCAACAATGCGATCCGCCAGGTCAACCGAGGCACTGAATCCGGCTTTCAAACGCCCTGCCAGTTCTCGCAGGGGTTCCGGAATCACACCATCAGGAAAACGGTACAGCAGGGTTCTGCCCGATTCTGTCTCTTCTTCCTGACGAAACTCTGCCGCTGACATCAACGCTTCACGCATAAACTGCTGATCGGTCACCAGCTCTTTGTATTTCCCAGCCAGGCGCTCAAACCAGCCGCCAATTTCCCCCGGCAGCGGATGCTGCGCCAGGATCTTTTCCAGCTGCTTAGTCGACTGATCCAGCCAGCGGCCGGTATCACCCAACCGGGTTTCACAGGCAAAATGATCAATGGCCTTGTCGGGCAAATGATGTCCTTCATCGAAGATATATATGCAATCCTTGGGTGGCGGCAGGATCGCCCCACCACCCAGCATCAAATCTGACAACACCAGGTCATGATTGGTGACAATAACATCGACCTTATCCAGCGCACCCCGCGCCTTGTAGAATGGACAGTTGGAAAAATGCGGACAACGGTGCCCACTGCACTGGGCATGGGTCGCCGTCAGCTGCTGCCACTGTTCATCATCCACGGCCACCGGCCAGCTGTCCCGGTCACCGTCCCAGCGGCTGCCCGCCATGGCGCCAAGCATTTCTTCATAAAGTTTCTGGACGTCTTTATCCAGGTCGATGGAGAAACCTTCTTCCTGAAACAGGGCCATGGTGGCAGAGGCCGCCTGCGTGGATTGAAGCAAAAGATCCAGTTTCTGCAGACACAGATAACGGCGACGCCCCTTGGCCAGGGCAATGGAAAAATCCAGGCCGCTGTGCTGGCGAATCTCCGGCAGATCCTTGTTGATGACCTGCTCCTGCAGGGCCACGGTAGCTGTCGCAATCACCAGTGTTTTATCCATCGCCTTGGCGACAGGAATTGATGCCAGGCAATAACCCACAGTCTTACCTGTACCGGTACCCGCTTCCACCACGCAGACAGCAGGATCAGAGGTGCGCTTGCCACTATCGTCCTGGTCAATGGCGCCCAGGGTCTTGGCGATCTCGGCAATCATCAGCTTCTGGCCGAGCCGGGCCTTGAGCTGCTTGCCATTCAGAAAAGACGTATAGGCTTTCTGGATCGATGTTTTGATCTCGTTACTGAGCATTGGCGAACGTCAGTGCTCCTGTACTGGCTGCTGACGCAACATCAGCGTCGCCATGTGGAAAAAACCGAAGACGAGTATCAGCACACAATCCATTGCAAAACGGTCACTCATGGCACGGATACGTTCACGCCAGATCGCCACTTCAATCCCGTGCACCAACAGAATCAGGCCACCGGCAATCAGGAAAATACTATCGAGAGGCGCCGGAAACGGCATGAAGAAATTCAGAATAACACCCAGCCAGAAGCCCAGCGTAACCAGTTGACCAAGCGCGAGCATTGCTTTCATGAATGACCTGCAGGAATCAGGGAAACAAAGCAGCAGTGTATCGCAACTCATCTCAAAAGACTGTATCTAGATACAGGTAAATCATTGCAGCTTTTGCATAGTGCCAGGTGACATTCCTCATGATAAAACGACGCCCTATCCTTGACAGGCTGGCGACAAGTCGCGGTTTTGGCGATAATCGGGAGCCCCGAATGTCGGAAACCTGACCAGCAGCATGACCACGCCTGAACACAGCCCCAGTCACGCCATCATCGCCGTACTCGAGCAGTATCAACCTAACAAGTTGCTGGTATGCGCGGGTGCGATGCCTGCTGTCGTGACCACCTGGATGGCGCAGAACACGCATTGTGATTGCACACTGATAAGGGACATCTCAGAACTGTCGGATACGGCGCATTTTGATCTCGCCATCATGGCCGAGCGCCTGGAAACCCTGGATAAACCGACGGCCATGACATGGGTTGCAGGGCTTCGAAACCGATACTGTGAACGGATCGCTCTGCTGCTTAATCCGGCATCAGCCGACAACTGGCTCGATACCGACATTTACAGTCTCGGTCTGCGAATCAGCGAACGATTTCAGCGTGACGACCAAACTCTCTGGTTCTGCACCTACGACATTGCAACCTACAAAACCACACCGGACTGGCTTAACGAAAAACACTGGGCCAATCCGGAGCATTTTGGCAAATACTGGTGGTAACCACCGTCTTATGACTGAACAACACATCTGCCCCTGCGGTACCGATACCGCCTATGACAACTGCTGCGCCCGTTTTCACTGTGGCGACGCCCGCCCGGAAACTGCAGAAAAACTGATGCGCTCCCGCTATAGCGCCTGGGCACTGGGACTGATTGATTACATCATTGCCACCACCTGGCCGAGGCAGCAACGCTACCTGCAACGCAAAGCACTGGAAGACTGGGCGGATGCAACTGAGTGGCGACAACTGGAAATTGTCGATACCGACAAAGGACAGGCTGGTGATACCGCTGGCGAGGTGGAATTCCGGGCAACCTACCGCTTAAAAGCCAACGGAAAAATAGATGTTCACCAAGAGCGCTCTTCCTTTATCAAGGAAGAAGAGCAATGGTTTTTCATTGACCCAACCAGCGCAACAGGCAGTAACTCCGGCCGAAACGATCCTTGCCCTTGTGGAAGTGGCAAGAAATACAAAAAATGCTGTATAAACAAATAAAATAAAACATAAACACTAAAAGTGATTAATTTAAATTAACAAATATAAATCAATCACTTTTAGTGCTCCAATCAATCAACTAAAGTATCGCGACCAGAAGGTAAATTATACTTCCGTTGGTTTCCTTACATAAGATTCTTTGCGACGAGGACTTTTCATATCTGCAATAATTTTATCAAAAACTTTACCCGCCACAACAGGAGTCAAAAACGTAACATTCGAACACCAACAAATATGTTTTTTTTGCCAACACAGGAACTCACTGATTATTTCACGCTCAAAAACCACACCACTTTGAACCATACGCCATTCTTTTTCTTTCCATGTAGCAAGGAGTTCACAGATTAATTCCCAATCTTGCTTAACCTCTTCCTGACTCACAAGATAATACACAAATTGATGAATACCCGTTTTTTGTTCAATATGCGTTCTATTCACAGATCGGGAATTTCTTCCCATTATATTTTGAGCCTTGTTAAAGTAATACGAATTAATTATCTGGAGCCATTCATATTTTTCATAAGCAGATGCCATGTGATTTCGAACAGCAAGTCTTGCCTGTTCATTGCGTGCAACGCATTCTTCCTGTGCATCAAGCATGCAATACAATCCCCCTTCCCAATGATCATACCGGCAAGAACATTCAACAGCATCATCAGCTTCGTCTAAAAATTCATCCGCATAGTCATCAACCAGTGCATCAACTTCTGCCATTTGCTGACGCATACGATCGTTTATTGCGACAGGGATCTCGTCTGTTTTCTGAAAGCAAGCGTACCTATCAAGATTACTCCACTGTTTCTGCACACATGGCTCAACCAAAAATTTCCTGATAGTTATCAACAGCCTTCCATATCTGACCACAATCTCAACTTCACTTTTTGGCAACCCCCCCATTATTTTGCTACTCCTATCTGGATGCATTACTCTTAGCAAGTCATCACATTCTTCCCTGACTCTTCCATAACTTGCATAACACTTAAGGCCGATGAGACTATGAATATAATATCTTGCAATTAAAAGATATCTTTCCTGATACTTTAAAGATCGATCCTCATTCAACCCTGAAGTATGTCCTTTCCATGTTTTACTGATTTTCAAAAAACGAGACAACAGATGCTCCAATTGATCTATTGATCTTGGCGGCTCTCTCAAACACAGCATAACTACTGCTGTAGAAACATCACGATGAAATTGGCACCCTTCTTTCTCTTTAAAAACACTCAACATTTCTGTTGCAAACTCAAACAAAAACTGAGTAATATTATTGATTGCTCTTTTGACATCATACAATGAAAGAGCTCTAGCGTTTTCCCTGCCAAGGGGAGAATACTCAGTATAATATTCCAATTGAACACGCAATGGTTTCTGCCTTTCCGCAAGCGTATTATCTTTCTCAACCCTTATAAAACGCCCCCCCGTATACAAAAAGAAACTTTGTCGACTTTCCGACTTTACATCGTTCAGACCCTTATAAAATGGCGTTTCCAATATTTTCATAAAAGATTATACCCCTGAAACAATTGATAATTTTTACCCTCTCAAATAGACGCTATAAAGACTTGTTAGTTCATTAGGATAAGGTCAGCCCCCAAACTCTCACCTTTAGCAAGCATGCTTCCCGAAGCGCTTAATACCTGCTAGCATGCGTAACACTACGGATAGCACTTCGGTCGCAACAAGCTGAAAGCTGGATCTCAGCCCGCCATAACAACAACATCGACACCCACGAGCCATGGGTCGCCGGTGACACAAAAACAACATACCCCACGGCAGGTCGTGCTCTGCACGCCGCACGCCACAACAACAGACTGAAACCAGTCAAACAGCGTGCGTTCACTGTCGTGGACATTGCTAAAACCTGACAGGGGGAACCTATGTCGATACTCAAGAAAGTCAGTGTTGCACTGTGTACAGCCGGCCTTGCCGCCGCTGCCATGAGCGCGCAGGCCGCTGAACGCCAGTTTGTCACCATTGGCACCGGTGGTGTCACCGGTGTTTACTATCCCACCGGCGGCGCCATCTGCCGACTGGTGAACAAGGACCGTAAGGAACATAAGATCCGCTGCTCTGTTGAGAGCACTGGCGGCTCCATTTACAACATCAATACCATGCGTGGTGGTGAGCTGGACCTGGGCGTTGCCCAGTCAGACTGGCAGTTCCACGGCCTGAATGGCACCAGCAAGTTTGAAGCCCAGGGTCCCTATAAAGATCTGCGTGCCGTTTTCTCGCTGCACCCCGAACCTTTCACCGTCGTAGCCCGCAAGGATTCCGGCATCAAAACCTTTGAGGATCTCAAAGGCAAGCGCGTCAATATTGGTAACCCCGGCTCCGGCCAGCGCGGCACCCTGGAGCAGCTGCTGAAACAGTACAACTGGACCTTTGATGATTTTAAACTCGCCACTGAGCTGAAATCCGCCGAACAGTCCAAGGCTCTGTGCGACAACAAGATCGACGCCTTTGTCTTTGTCGCCGGTCACCCAAGTGGTTCCATCAAGGAAGCCACAACCTCCTGTGAAACCGTCATCGTACCCGTAGAAGGTCCCCAGGTAGACGCACTGCTGGCTAATGCGCCTTACTACCGCAAGGCCACCATCCCCGGCGGCATGTACCAGGGTACACCGGACGACGTCACCACCTTTGGTGTTGCCGCGACCTTTGTCAGTTCCACCAACACCTCACCTGACGTCGTCTACCAGATCGTCAAGTCTGTCTTCAACAACTTCGATGACTTCAGGAAGCTCCACCAGGCTTTTGCGCATCTGAAGAAAGAAGATATGGTGTCAGAAGGTCTCTCCGCCCCTCTGCATGAAGGCGCCGAGCGTTACTTCAAGGAAGCGGGTCTGCTGTAAGCCCTGTCCTTCCTCTGTCAGCCAACGACAAACCATCGTCGTTGGCTGACAGGTTTTTCCCACCCCATGCTCGCGACCTGCATGACGGGATTTCACCAGGGAAACAGCATCCACAAGACTGCAATCCCTGATGCCAACCAGACAGGCTAACGAGACCATGAGCGACACCAGAAAACCCGAGACTGTGCAGTCCATCGCACAGCAGATTGTTGATGAAGCCGATTCCGGCGCCCGCAGACTGAGCGGACTACCTGGCACTATATTGCTGGTCACTGCCCTCTGCTGGTCACTGTTTCAACTGTGGTATGCATCACCACTGCCGTTTATTTTTGACTTTTTTATCCTGAACGATACAGAGGCACGGGCGATTCACCTGGCCTTTGCCATTTTCATGGCATTCCTGGCCTGCCCGGCACTGAAACGTTCCCCCCGAAACAAAGTGCCTGCCCAGGACTGGCTGCTGGCACTGGCTGGCGCATTCAGCGCTGCCTATATTTTCCTGTTATATGACTTACTGGCCGAACGGGCCGGCGCCCCAATCACAACAGACCTTATCTTTGCCGGTATCGGGATACTGTTATTACTGGAGGCCACCCGGCGGGCACTGGGGCCGCCACTGATGTGTGTTGCCGCCCTGTTTCTTGTGTACGTGTTTGCTGGCCAGCATATGCCGGAAGTTATTGCCCACAAGGGTGCCAGCCTTAACAAGGCGCTTTCCCATTTCTGGCTGACGACAGAAGGCGTTTTTGGCGTTGCGCTTGGCGTCTCCACCAACTTCGTTTTCCTGTTTGTTTTGTTTGGGGCATTACTGGATCGTGCCGGCGCCGGTCAGTACTTTATCCGTGTCGCCTTCTCTTTACTGGGGCACCTGAAAGGTGGCCCCGCCAAGGCTGCGGTCGTGTCATCCGGGCTCAGCGGCATTATTTCCGGCTCCAGCATCGCCAACGTCGTAACCACCGGCACTTTCACAATTCCATTGATGAAACGGGTTGGATTCCCCGGTACCAAGGCAGGCGCCATTGAAGTGGCCGCCTCCACCAATGGTCAGCTGACGCCACCTATTATGGGTGCTGCTGCGTTCCTGATGGTTGAATACGTCGGGATCTCTTATCTGGAAGTGATCAAGAGCGCTATTCTCCCTGCAGCGATTTCCTACATTGCACTCTTCTATATTGTGCACCTGGAAGCGGTGAAAGCCGGGATGGAAGGCCTGCCCCGTCGAAACAACCCTGGCCTGCTGCGGTCACTGCTGTCGTTCAGCGGCACCATCCTGGGACTCTGCATTCTGAGCCTGGCCGTGTATTACGGGATTGGCTGGACCAAGACTGTCTTTGGCGACGCCGCTACCTGGATTGTTGCCACAGGGGTTCTGCTCTCCTACCTGGGATTAACCTGGCTGGCTTCCCGCTCACCGGAAAATCATTTTGAGCAGAACGACAGCGAAGTCCTTGAAATGCCCCCTGTCGGCCCGACGGTACTGAGCGGCCTGCACTTCCTGTTACCCATCGTCGTATTGATCTGGTGTATCGCCGTTGAACGTTTCTCACCGGGGCTGTCGGCATTCTGGGCGACCGTGTTCCTGATTGGCATTGTCGTGACACAGCGCCCTCTGATTACGCTCTTCCAGAAAACGGGCTCAGTCTCCGCCGCATTGTCAGACGGCATCACTGACCTGTTTCAGGGCCTGGTCAGCGGAGCGCGGAACATGGTAGGTATCGGTGTTGCCACGGCTGCAGCCGGCATTGTGGTCGGCGCTGTGACATTGACCGGTATCGGGCAGGTGATGACAGAGTTTGTCGAATTCATCGCCAACGGCAATATTCTGCTGATGCTGATCTTTACCGCCATCATCAGTTTGTTGCTGGGTATGGGATTGCCGACAACGGCCAACTATATCGTGGTCTCCACCCTGATGGCGCCGGTCATCGTCACGCTGGGCGCCCAGCATGGATTGATCGTTCCGCTGATCGCCGTACACCTGTTCGTGTTCTATTTCGGCATACTGGCGGATGATACGCCGCCGGTCGGACTGGCAGCGTTTGCGGCAGCAGCGATTGCCAAAAGCGATCCGATCCGCACCGGTATCCAGGGCTTCACCTACGACATCCGCACAGCCATTCTGCCGTTCATGTTTATCTTCAACACGGAATTGCTGCTGATCGGTATTACCAGTGTTGGTCACCTGGTCCTGGTTGTAACAAGCGCATTGGCCGCCATGCTGGTCTTTGCCACGGCCACCCAGGGTTACTGGTTAACTCGAACCCGCTGGTATGAAACCATTCTTCTGCTGGTCATCGCCTTTGTCCTGTTCCGGCCCGGCTTTATCTGGGACCGGTTCTGGCCAGAACGTATCGACCTGCCAGGAACTGCCTTGTATCAACAGCTGGAAACGTTGCCTGAAAATACAGACATTCGTTTACGGGTTGCAGGGGAAACCTTAGAAGGGAGAGCGGTTGAAAAGACAATTCTTCTGCCAACGGGGAGCGGCTCTGTCGATGAACGACTGGCAACCATGGGACTGGAACTGGTAGAAGACGGTAACAACCTGTTAGTCGATAACATTGAATTCGGTTCTGCCGCAGAAAAAGCCGGTCTGGATTTTGACTGGCAAATACTGGCTATCGAGAAAGAGAATACGGAACGCCCGGCGAAACAATGGCTCTACCTGCCAGCACTGATACTGCTGTTTGTACTGTATATTAACCAACGGCGCAGACGTAACAGTCAAAATCCGGGAGCAACCGGAACCAGCCCTGTTACCGCATGAGCCACCTTCCCAGTATCCTTCAGGGACTAACTGCCCCTGAGGGATACTGGCCCGCCCCATCCCTGCCGCCCACATTGAACATAAAACAGCAGAGCAGTCGGTCAGACATAATCCCGCACCTCTGCCTCAAGATCACTGGCATCAAAGGGAGAGGGTAATGGAGGCGATGGTGCTTCTGAACGCTCAACAGGGAGGAAGGCATCACCGCCAACATTATCCTTAAAAGCCGGTAAAGATGAGAATGCCGACTCAGCATCACCTTTGATCTCATTTGATCCTGATGGATGAATACCCTGAAGATGAGAATCCAAATATTTTATAAACTCGAAGCTCAGGCCACATTTCCCGCAAGCAAAGGGTCGTGTTTTGACACGAGTGTTTATTACCACCTCTTCACTGACCTCTCCATAGCTCACTCCGGACGCTTTACAAATAGTATCAAGATGCTGTTGACAAAAATGCCTGATCAGCTGCGGGGTATCCCAAAAATCATGTTTGCATAGTGTGCATTTAGCACGTTTCCGGAAGGATGGATCGCAGCATAACGGGTTAATGTAGGCATGATTCCCCTCGTAAGCATATGCATGAAACATGTCGTCACAAATGACACAGGGGTATACAGGATAGATCATCGCCATATTGTAAGAGTAAGCCTGCTCAGACCCACCAGCGTCACTGTCGGCACCACTAACGCTTTCAGATCGCTGCTGCACTGACAGCATGGGAGCAGATGCTGTTGAACTTGCCCTCCTGCCATTAGCCAATGCAGTAGAAGCCTGTACAGCGTCATCCTGTTGAGGCTCTACTCTCTCGTAGCGGACACTGCACCATATGTACGATCCATTGACCTTTATCCAGGCATTATTCATGGGTAAACGCATTATGCTCCGTAAAAAACCGGTATACTTCCCGTCACACGCCGCTCGAAGCCTACACAGCTCCGTCGATTGCACTTATCCTCTTACTCCAGCGATACTGTTTGTCCGACGCATACCGAAGGTTCGTCAAGCAGCTGGCTGCCTCAAAATTAACAGTCCCCCTACAAACCGCCGGCGTCAAAATGAGAAGCTAACGGCTGTGGCGCTTTTGCCCTGTCATCAACAGGCAGAAAAGGATCGTGCTCCCTTTTGCCTCGAGGCGCTTTCGGGTAAGACGAACTAAAAACTTCCCGGGGTACAGTCGCCCCTTCTGCTACGGGTTTGTGCAACTGCAGATGGGTTTCAAGATTCCTGATGGCTTTAAATTTAGAGTTACATTGACCACAGCCAAACATTGTTTTTGAGTAACACGTGTTTTTTATCATGTCTGTATTAACCTCCGCTTCCTCTTTTCCCAATAGTTGGCTTAGATCCTTCAGATGGTTCGCGTCATGATGATAATGACTCACCAGACCGTCCAAACCAGAGAATCTCAGGTCGCAGGGTATGCATTTGGTCATCCACAAAACATTGCTGCCGGAAAACAACTGTCTCGTTTGGGCATGGCTTCCACCTTTGTCACAAACCAGGCAGACACCAGCGGGAAGGGGGGGAGCTGCTAAATCAAGTATGTCGTTCCAGTCTTGATTATCCAGAGCCTTAAAGGCAAAAGAAACGGCATTATTTTCAGGCAAACGAGCATGTTTCTGAACAGCGCGAAAATAGTCCTGCGCACCTTGCCCGTCAATAATTTCAGTCAACTGCCCCAACTCTGGATCCTCACCGGGTTTCAAATCGTCCACCAGTGACGCATGCCCCGGGGAATCATCAAACAGGCTCTTACTGACTGCCCGTATCAACTCGACGCGTCTGTTGCTGTCAGGCACACCCTGAAGAAATGGCGGTTTGACGGTCTCCGGCAGGGGAGCATGCAAGGCAGGTATCAGTTTACCCAAGCCATCCAGAGCTGCCTTTTTATCGGCGGGACTTATTGTGCTGCTTGGTGAGGCCGCCTCCGCTCCCGGAGTGCTGATTTCTGGAGAAAACGCCTTGCCAAGCCGATCTGCCCAAGCCTGCTGATCATATTGATTTTCTAAAACAGCCTTTTCAAGAGCTGAATGGAACGTAGCATCTAACGTCAACGCACCTCGTAACCTGGCCCACGCTTCTATGGCATTACCTACATGGCAACATAACCGGCTGTCACTGGTTAGCAGATGCCCCGCCTGTTCCACCCTGCTTCGCGCGTCTGCACCAACACCCGTTGCCTGTGTGGGTAAAACAGGCAACCTTGTATCTCCCAACGGCAACAATGGTAAGTAGGATTTGCCCAGCTGATGCATGAAGCTGGCAGAATTTGCCCCTTCCTGGACCAGCGTATAATCCTTGATATGACAAATCCAATCAAACACCGGCTTGTCCAACCTCCCGCAGTAGAAAAGATATCTGCCAGGTGCACCGGTCTGCGGATCACTTGCTGTAAGCATTTCCTTGAGTTCGATGCCCCCCCTGTCCTTAAGGTTGGTAAACGGCACATTGAGTTTTTCTGCCACGGACTGAATCGCGTCGGTGGTCGCCAGGGGGCTAATAACCAGCAGTACCGTGGGTTTGTTGTCTGCTGCCGGTTGTCTAACAGACTTGAGCAGGCGCCTGACCACAATGTCATGCACCCGTAAAACATCAGCGTGATGAATGCCGTAAACAGGTAGTAAATGTATTTCCCGGCTCTTGGCGTAATTAAGAATGCAGCTCAGTCCTGGGGTGACCGGGCTATCGTCAGATAACAGGCCAATCGGGTTTTCCGGCTCCACATAACACTGCTGGTAGCTTGCCAGTTCTGGCATGGTGATAATCTTGCGGACGCCTTCGGGCGCTTCCAGCCGGGCAGCCTCCTTTTTCCAGCCGTAAGGAGGGATGACCAGCCCAAAGTTCGTACAAAGCCATGAACGCTCACATTTGAGCGGCCATATAGCCAACGGCTGCTCCGGATCAATATCTTTCTCACGGGAGAACCGCTCCAGTTCCTGACTGGGGATGCAGTCCCACTCCCGCATTTTCATTGTGACCGTCTGAACACCACAGATATCCGCTTGAAAACCGGGGAGCAAACTGCCCAGCTTGCCGCGCAGCTTCGACAAGGCTGCATCATCCTCAGCATGGTAGATCAGCTGCAGATGCCCAGCGAAAGAAAAATCCACGATATTTTCCATAATGGCAACCGCCGCCGTCTGGTCCCCCATGCCATCGGACTCAATGACACCAACCCGGATAACATCGAGTTTGTTCATTGTTTCAAACCATTTTTCCCTGGCACTGACCCTGGTTTTGCTAATCAATCGCTGACTGATATCTATTTCTGGCTGCCTGGAGGACAAGCCCTGCGACGATGTGGAACCTGCATCCAAAGAGGTGGTCGTTCCGCCCCCCTCTTTCCCTGCTGTTTTCCCTTGCGGTTGTCCTGCCCCTTTCTGTACTGCAGATTCCGTTACTCTCTCCACATTCCTTGGCTCCATATTCAGCACTGAGGATGAACACTACCAATGAGCAGGAAGGATTTTGATAACAAGGCTGATATTCAGGACAGTCCGGTCAGGGAACATCTTCAGACGTCAGGCGCACACAGAGAGAGGCAGTGACACCTTTGGCCTTCTTTACCAGTTCGTTTCAGGCGGAAGATCATCAAACAGGTGCAGCTGCGCCTGGGATTCCGGCGGTTTCAGGTCATGGAGCCGAAACCCGACCCCCAGCAGCCTGACCGGCTTGTTGCCCCGCATCCAGGCGCGCCCGGCCAGCTTCATGAAATAATCCGGTGAATACAGTGCTTTTTCACTCAACGCACAAAGTTCTTCCAGCGTCGTTTGCGTAAAATCATTGAATTTGATTTTTACAAAGCGTTTTGAAACCGCATATTCCCGCTGGATTTTTTCATAGCGTCGTCTCAGCTCGTCAAGTAGATCCGGCATCTGAAGTTGTACCGCCTCAATATCAGGCAGATCATGATCGTAGGTGTTTTCAACCGATATCGACTTACGGCGCCAACTGACTTCAACCGGTCGCTGATCTATACCTCGTGCCAACTCATAGAGCCTTGAACCAAAGGTGCCGAAATGCTGGGTCATATCCACCAGCGAAAACTGACGTAAATCTTCGCAGGTTTCCACGCCCATTCGTTTAAGGCGAGCAGCGGTTGCCTTACCCACGCCATGTAGCTTCCGTACCGGCAACTGCCGTACAAAATCATCTATCTGATCAGGCGTTACCACACAAAGCCCATCCGGCTTATTCCAGTCACTGGCAATTTTGGCCAGAAATTTGTTCGGCGCTACACCGGCTGAAACTGTGATACGGGTCACCTCCTTGACCCGTGTCCTTATTTCACGAGCTATCAGGGTGCCGCTGCCATGGCATTTACCACAGTCCGTCACATCCAGGTAAGCCTCGTCGAGCGACAGCGGCTCAACCAGGTCGGTGTAATCCGAAAAGATCCGGTGAATATCGCGAGAGACCGCTTTGTATAAGTCAAAGCGTGGTTTGAGAATAATCAGGTCAGGACAAAGCTTACGGGCATAGGCCGACGCCATGGCGGAATGGATACCGAAAGCCCGGGCTTCATAGTTACAGGTCGCAATCACCCCACGCTGGTCCGGCATGCCGCCCACCGCAACCGGACGCCCCCGGAGGTCGGGATTTTCCCGTATTTCAACCGATGCGTAAAAACAGTCACAATCGACATGGATAATTTTTCGTCCGGTATCCTGCATAAACAGTCAGCTGTTTTATCACTCACTCAGGCCATTCTATCACTCGTTACCTGAATAAATGCACAGGCTTATACGAATAAGCTTGCACCCCGTCAGGTTTCCTATTTTTTCCCATTGAACAGAGAACGCTAAGGCACACTTCCATGCGCTTGACGATTTTTGACACGCCGGTCATCAGCCACCTGATGGTATTCATTGCCTGGCTGAGCTTGAAGTTGGCCGGCTGGAAAACCGAAGGGGAAAAACCGGCCATGAGTCGTTATGTGCTCATCGGCGCACCACATACCAGCAACTGGGATTTTCTTCTGTTCATGGCGATAGCCCTGCGCTTCCGTATCAAGCTGTACTGGCTGGGCAAGGCGTCCCTGTTCCGCGGCCCCATGGGACCTGTCATGCGCTGGCTGGGTGGCATCCCGGTACACCGCGACCGTAACTGCAACCTGGTTTGCCAGACGGTTGCAGCATTCCGCCGCTATCCCCGGCTGGTACTGGCCCTGAGCCCAGAAGGCACCCGCAGCTATGTCAGCGAGTGGAAAACCGGCTTCTACCATATTGCCCGCCAGGCTGGAGTACCGATCCTACCCGGTTACCTGGATGCCCGCACCAAGACGGTAGGACTCGGCCAACCCATTCGTCCCAGCGGGGATATTGCCAAGGATATGGCCTGTATCCGTCAGTTCTATTCTGCCTTTTCTGGCATACGGCCTGAGCGCTCCAACCAGCCCTCCATGCCCCTGCAGGCCGAGAATGATCCCGCCTGAACCAAGCATTCGGCTATATTAGCAATAAAGGAAGGAACCACTCACTGCCAGAGCGCTGATGAATTGACGGGCACAAATCCCGGTGGCAATCTGACAACGCGTACAGGAATGGAAGACACCATGGCCCATACGATCATCATTGCCGAAGACCATCCGTTATTTCGCACCGCTCTCCAGTCTGCCCTGAACCAGGTGCTGGATGATGTCAGGGTTATCGAAACCGATACCATCGCTGCCCTGCAGCAGGCACTGGAGGGAAATCCGAATCCGGACCTGGTGTTGCTGGACTTTCACATTCCCGGCGCCCACGGATTTTCAGCCCTGATGTTCCTGACTGGCCACTATCCGGACGTCCCGGTTCTGGTTGTCTCTGCCCGGGAAGAAGAAACCATCATTCTGAAAGCTATTGGCTATGGTGCCTCTGGCTTCATTCCCAAATCAACACCGCTGGATGCCATGAAAACCGCTATCCAGCAGGTGCTTGATGGCAATATCTGGACACCCGCCAATATCGACCTCAACCGGGATACCGACCGGGTCAGCAGTGAGATGGAAGAGAAAATCGCATCCCTCACGCCACAACAGTTTCGCGTGCTGGGCATGATCAGTGAAGGTATGTTGAACAAACAGATTGCCTTTGACCTGAATGTCTCAGAAGCAACCGTCAAAGCCCATGTCACGGCTATTTTCAAGAAACTGGGCGTCCGCAATCGTACACAGGCCGTGATTGCACTGCAGCAGCTGGAAGTGGATTATGATCAGAATAGCGACACTAATGATATATCGGCCAGCTTATCGGATAATCAGGCACCCCCTTCTATGCCAGCGCCTTAAATGCTCATTTTTTCATCGATAGATCGTTTCCCCTTATCACGCAACAACCGGCTGAGCAGTGCCCGTAATGCAGCCGGTTTAAGCGGTTTAGCCAGATAGCGTATTTCCATCCTGTTCAGATGCTCCCGTAGCTGGGGTGAGCCATCCGCAGTGATCATGATTGTTGGTACAGTCAAATCATGTGCCTGGCGTAAATCCTGTATCAAATCCACCCCGTTACAACCATTATCCAAATGGTAATCCACGAGTATGGCATCCGGCGCATGCGTCAAATGCCTTTGCGCACTTTCCGAGTCTACAGCCGTTAACACCTGGCATCCCCAGCGCCCCAATAACTCCCGCATGCCTTCCAGTATCGTAAGGTCATTATCAATGCAGAGAATGGTTCGACCTGAAATCCTATCTGTCTGGTTAACGGTTCTTCTTGGTACGGCAACTTCACTCACCGGCATAACGCTGCGCTGCCCCAATGGCACCACGATAAAAAAAACTGAGCCCTGACCGGGCTGAGATTTCAACCCGATCTCACACCCCAGAACGCTGGCAACCCCCTGGACGATCGCCAGTCCCAAACCAAACCCCTGGGACACATGTCCGTCCAGCCGTTGAAACGCTTTGAAAATCTGCGCTTGTCGTTCTTCGGGAATCCCGGGCCCATTATCCCTGACCTCAATTCTGAGATGATTCCCCTGCCGCCTGCACCCCAGCATTACCCGGCCACCCGGCGCATAACGGATGGCGTTGGAAAGAAAGTTCTGCAATACCCTGCGCAGAAGTTTGCGGTCACTGTAGACACTGTAGTGGCCAGTCCAATTATGAACGGTGACTCCCTGGCTTGCTGCCACGCCTTGCGATTCCACAATCAAGGGTTCAAGAAGTTCTGCCACAGTAAAAGCAGAGAACGATGGCTTGAACTTACCGGATTCAAGTCGGGACAGATCCAGCAAATCATTAATAATCTCTTCCGCAGAGCGCAGGGATGTTTCAATATGGCCGGCAAGTCGGACAACACCGCTATCAACACCGGATTGCCCAACCTGCTCTGATAATGTTGCAGAAAACAAGCGTGCAGCATTGAGCGGCTGCATCAGGTCATGACTGATGGTGGCAAAAAAACGACTGCGATCATAATTGGCCTGTTCCGCTTGCTGCTTAGCCTTACGCAACGCCGTGTTTGCAGACTCAAGATCCCGTGTGCGGTCCGATACCCGTTGTTCCAGGCTCTCGTTCATCTCCTTCAGCGCCTGTTCGACACGACGAAAACCCGTGATATCGGTGAAACTCATGACAAAACCGCCGCCGGGCATAGGGTTACCCTGCACCTGAATAACGCGACCGTCAGCACGGATACGCTCGGAACGGTGCGCATTCCCCTGCACCATCAGCTTCACACGTTTACTGACATGCGTTTCAATATCACCAATACCACACAAGCCCTGCGTCGCATTGTGGCGAATAATTTCAGACACATGACGCCCAATACGAATAAAACCATCCGGGTAATCAAACAATGACAGATAAGCCTGATTCCAGGCCACCAGACGAAAATCACGATCTACGACACTGATGCCCTGGCTGACATTCTCCAGAGCTCCCTGCAATAATTCCCGATTGAACCGCAAGACCGACGACGACTCGCCAATGATAGTCTCAACATCATCCAACCCCATCGCATCACCGGACAACGCACTGCGCATGACCACCCGGGCAGACGATCCTCCTAGCACCCGCGCCAATAGTCGCTCGGTAAAATCAATTAATGCCTGTGACGCTTGTTGTTGTCTAAGTGTTGGCTGGGCATATCCTGCCACTCCAGCAAAAGCCTCGGTTGTTTTTTCCCTGCCAATGAATCTTGCAGCAAGGACTTCCAGTTCTGAAATGGTAACCCGGGGTAAGCCTTCCTGAATTGCAGGTAAAGAGGCTCCCACAAATACTGCGGCCTGCTGACGCTCCACCAGTCGAGGCCTGAACCACAGGGAACCGAGCACATAGACAACCAGATTTACCCCCAGACTCAGTAACATGCCGCGTATCACTGAATCGCCATAATCAAGTCCAAATAACCTGTCAGGGATTAACCACTCCTGCCCCCCTATTCCTTGTGTAAACAAGTTATCTGACAGCATGCCGGAGTGTTGCAAAGTGGGTAGCACCAGTGCATACAGCCAGACCAATATGCCAGCCAATATTCCAAGTAAGACACCGCCCCGGTTGCTACTACGCCAGACTAATCCACCGATTAGTGCAGGAGCCAGCTGCGCTACCGCAGTAAACGACAAATAACCAATAGATGCCAGCGACTGGTTGTCATCCAACAACCGGTACATGAAATAGGCCAGCAGAAGTATCATTAAAATCAGGCCACGGCGCACCGTCAGGAGAATCCCTTTAAGCTGATTAAAATCCTTGACTGCAAATCCTTGGCTACGCACCAGTACTGGCACAATGAGTTCGTTACCTATCATGATGGTGAGGGCAATCGTCGACACAATCACCATGCTGATCGCTGCTGAAGCCCCTCCGAGAAATGCCAGTAAAGCCAGCCAGTCATGTCCCATGACTATCGGAAGGCTGATGACGTAAGTGTCAGGTGAGACACCTGGCGGTAATATCGCCTGCCCTACAAAAGCAATTGGCAAGACAAATAGTGCCGCCAACAACAAATACAAAGGGAAAATCCAGCGCGCATGTTGCAGGTGACTGACGTCATTATTCTCCACTACCGTGGTATGAAACTGCCTCGGCAGACACAAAAACGCAGCCATACTGACAAGAATCTGTACACCTAATGAAAAGCCATCAATTTTCATCAAGTCATCAGACCAATGAGCCATGTCGCTACCGATTAACAACCGATCAGCATCACCGTAATGGAATACATAGACAATAAACGCACCCACAATAAGAAAAGCGATTAGCTTGATGACTGACTCAATGGCAATGGCCAACATAAGGCCATGATGATGCTCTGTAGCATCCAGGTGTCGCGTTCCAAACAAAATGGTAAAGACAGCCAGAACAAGACTAACAATCAGTGCCGTATCATGGCTGACCTGGGTAAGTGGTTTGCCAGACACATAGAGCACACTGTCTGCCGACAATAGGCTATACCCCATTACAATAGCCTTTAACTGAAGCGCGATATACGGCAGGATGCCAACCAACAGAATCAGGGTTGCGACCGCGGCCAGTAAACGGGACTTTCCATAGCGGGCGGCAAGAAAATCAGCAATTGAGGTGATATTTTGTTGTTTACCGACCAAAATTATCCGTGCAATCAGACGATGAAATAACAAAAACACGATGATGGGCGCAGCGTAAATCGGCAGAAAAGACCAGGGATCATGAACCGCTTGGCCGACGGCACCGAAAAACGTCCATGACGTGCAGTAAACGGCGAGCGACAAGCTATATATCCAAGGCCGCCATGCTGGGTAACCATGTCGACTTCGCCTGTCACCATACCAGGCGATAGCAAAAACCCCACCCATATACACCAGAGATACCAGAACAACAAATACACTCGACACAAAGCCCCCTGATTGTCCGTATTATCAGGACAGTCTGTGGCCACGCTACCAGAGTTCCATCTCAATGCAACCGACATGCCTTAATTGCTGGTACTCAAACAGGGAAACGACTCTCAGCCCGGGATTTAATCACAATTCTGACCTAACCACGGGATGCCTTTCTATTCTTGTAGAAAGGCTATAACTCAAGAAGTTTTATTAGACTAATATTGAATTTTATTGTTCGAACGCACGCCAATTGACACACTTCACTTCGCTGATGATTACGAGAACAATAAAGAGGCTTACCTTACAGCGTTCATATCACAACAGATTGAGTTATATAGAGAATTACAGCACACAAATAACGAATGACTAAATTGACAAAGATCGCTGGATATTTCTACTGAAATCAATTCGAGCTTATGGATCGAGATGATTCGCCCTGGCTCGAAGTAGTAGAAGGAATATAACTTAAAAGATAAGGCGTAAAACCTCGACTTTGAATATAGGTATTTGCGAAGTCCACATCATTACCCGCCCGCTGCGGCTCATTAAAATGGGTATCAAAAACAGTCCAAAACCCATCCCCTCCTCTCACAGCCGCGATAAAGTGTCCACGATTTCGGGTACCATGATGAAGAACCATCAGGTGCAGTCGGTAATTAATCTTTACCCAGTCTTGTCCATCAAGCGATTCTGCTTTAAATTTTATTCTTCGATGAACAGGCAATTGCCTGAATACGCGTCGTAACAGATTTGTCCTCTTAACGAGACGAACAGCACCACTATCCAGCAGCCTATTAATAAAAGGCTGTACCATAAACTTAAGATGTAACTGATTCTGAGCAACGGCCCTGTCAATACAGAGAGAAGAACGGGTATAAATGTTTCGCTCTGGAATATCACTACCCTGCTCTAAATATGCCCGTACTAACCTGTTAAAGGGAGGATCATCACTACCTTCTTGATATCGGTCCGTGTCGTCCAAGTGTAATATCATATAGGGGTTTTCCCTTTCAGATCTTTCGCTTATATCCGGTCCAAATTCAGTAAATTCTGTTCTGGTGACTTTTCGATAAAAACCTTGATGCAGGCGCCTGTAAGCTCCACTATTTTCGCTACCGGTGCTCTCCACCCTAATTTCATCAAGATAACGATCTAATAACCGTGACAACTCCTCGGTATCCTGCTGAACACCTGCTTGTATTAAATCATTCTCGACCATTGCATCGTACAAGACATCATAGTAATGAGCACTGGCCTCAGCATCATTATTCGTCATTGCAAAAAGCAGATTTCTCAAGCCGCTTATAATTTCATCATTTGGATGCAATGCATAGAGTGAACAGACCATCTCATAATGATCCGGGTCTAACGCGTAAAAATAGAGAAGCGATTGAATACAGCAATCATTATTTTTAATGCCTAATCTACCAGGAAATCTTCGATATTCTTGAGAGGTACGCGGATGTTGATAGCTGGGCGGTGTTGACACTGCCATCTCAAGTCTTTGAGCCGCAGAAGGCACATCCTCACTTTCTGCTTCATCAGCGCCGGACACAGTATCATGCCCTGCACCATCAGAGCCGGACACACTCTCGCGCCCAGCCTCATCGGGGCTGATTAGATTCTGCGGCTGCACTCTGGTTGTTGATCTTTGACAAATGCATCCACAAGTTAGGTAATAGCAAAAACTTGAAACTAAAAAAAACATGAATCGCTTAAATCTTGACAGGTAGGATTCTTCATCCAGCCTATGAGTTCTTACCGTTCTTCCATTACTATGAGCTACTGGCACGGGAGATGCTGCACCACCTGCTGCAACCCCATTGGCAACAGGAGTTCCTGATGGCGTAGTTACTCTACCTGGTGTATCGTCTACCATTACACCCTCCTAACAAAGAAAGAAACATACATGAATAAAGAAAACATATTAAAACCGTATTTCCCCATCTGCACCGGGCAATATAAAACAAGCGATCACAGAAAAGCCTTTTAAATTAATACAGAAAATTCCATTAGCAGCAATAACAATTAAGACAACAGGAAGTATCAAACTAACCCCCACTTAAATTAGACAACAGAAAGAAAAAAAGTTCCCTAAACCAGAAAAGGCGCAAAGAAAGCACAAAAAGGAATTAAAAAACAATAAACAAGCATTAACTACTTATTTATCGCTTATGACGCGAAATAGTAATTAGCAAGATAAAAGCCTGAATAAAGGCATCCTCAATGAAAAAATACCGAACAATAAAACCCACTAGAATAGAAGGCCAGATTTTCAAGGAGATCATCCCACCACTCTCTGGCATAATAATGCGAAAAGACGCAAGATACTCACGTAATAACCATAAGCGGGCAAGCTGAAATGAAACGCATAAAAATCATTCTTTCGGTCTTTCTGTCACAACTCCTGCTTTCCTTCCATGTTACAGCTAGCGCTGACTGGATCTATGATACTTTCACCAGCGGCAATCTCAGGCATTATATTGCTCGTTCAGATATAGCGCCAAGCCAGCAAACCTTTGAACTGTTCTGCACCCAATACGATCCACAACTCACATTGGCTCTCTTCCTCCCTCAACAAAATCAGCGAAAGAAATCAGCCACTAACCTGACAATCCGTATCGACCAAGGACGTCAATGGCCGCTATCAGCCAGTACTCACACCATGAGCCTGATCTCACGCCAGACTCTGAGTCCAGAATTACTGTCTGATCTGAAAACCGGCAACCGCGTTACCGTGGTCTATCCTCTCAACAAAGATAAGAACACCTCGTTACGCTTCAGTCTTAAAGGCTCAGGCAAGGCGCTGGCTCGTCTGGAAAAGCAGTGCTCAACATCCGGCTAAGGCTCCCTACGACTAAAGTCTGATATGGTCGTACACCACTTCGCGTTAGCGTGGTCATGGTCTCCTATAACAACAATAAGGACATGCCCATGCATGATGAAACTTATAAGAAAATCGCACAGGATCCCCGCTTCCAACAACTGGTCCAGCACCGTAACCGGTTAGCCTGGACGCTGTCACTGACCATACTGGCGCTCTATTTCACCTTTATCCTGGTGATTGCCTTTGCCCCAGACCTGCTGGGCCAGCCCATCGCCGCTGGCAGCATCACCACCATGGGTATCCCTGCCGGTGTTGGCATTATTCTCAGCGCCTTTGTGCTCACCGGTATCTACGTTCACCGGGCTAACAAGGATTTTGATCAGTTAAACCGATCTATCATTGAGGAGGCTGCACAATGAGAGCAGGATTCTCTTCCCTGGCGCTGATCAGTACCACACTGACGGCTCCCGCAGCCCTGGCCGCAGGCAGTCTTGACGGTAACGTACAACAGCAGGCGCTTAACATACCCGCCATCGTGATGTTCCTGGCTTTTGTGGCCGCAACACTGGCGATCACCTGGTGGGCGAGCCGTCGCACCCGTTCAGCATCCGACTATTATGCGGCTGGCGGCAACATTACCGGCTTTCAGAATGGCCTGGCCATTGCCGGCGATTACATGTCAGCCGCTTCCTTTCTCGGGATTTCCGGCCTGGTCTATCTCTCAGGTTTCGACGGCCTCATCTACTCCATTGGCTTCCTGGTCGGCTGGCCGATTATTCTCTTCCTGATGGCCGAACGGCTGCGTAATCTTGGTCGGTTCACCTTTGCAGATGTGGCCACCTATCGGCTTAGCCAAAAGCCGATCCGCACACTCGCAGCCTGTGGTTCGCTGGCCGTTGTTGCTCTCTACCTGATTGCACAGATGGTTGGCTCCGGCAAACTGATCCAGCTACTGTTCGGCCTGCCCTATGAATACGCTGTAATACTGGTCGGCATACTGATGGTGCTCTACGTAACCTTTGGTGGCATGATCGCGACGACATGGGTACAAATCATTAAGGCCGTGCTGCTGCTCTCCGGCGCCACCTTCATGGCCGTGATGGTGATGTACTATGTCGGCTTTGATTTCAGCTCACTGTTCCAGAAAGCCGTTGAAACTCACCCGAAAGGTGATGCGATTATGAGTCCCGGCGGACTGGTATCTGATCCCATCTCTGCTATTTCCCTGGGACTTGCACTGATGTTTGGCACCGCAGGCTTGCCCCATATCCTGATGCGTTTCTTTACCGTCAGTGATGCCAAGGAAGCCCGCCGTTCTGTCTTCTTTGCAACAGGGTTTATCGGTTATTTCTATATTCTGACCTTCATTATTGGTTTCGGTGCGATTGTCCTGGTCTACACCAATCCTGAATTCCGCGATGCTGCCGGCAACCTGCTGGGCGGAAACAATATGGCTGCTGTCCATCTGGCGAAAGCCGTCGGCGGTGATGTCTTCCTGGGCTTTATTTCTGCTGTCGCCTTCGCCACGATTCTGGCTGTAGTCTCAGGCCTGACACTGGCCGGCGCATCCGCTGTCAGCCATGATCTGTACGCAAACGTCTTCGCCAAGGGTAAGGTCAGCGAAACTCGCGAAATTCGGGTCTCGAAGATTGCCACCGTTGTGCTGGGCATTGTCGCTATCGGCCTTGGTATTTTGTTCGAGAAACAGAATATCGCCTTCATGGTCGGCCTGGCCTTTGCGATTGCTGCCAGTGCTAACTTCCCGGTACTGTTCCTGTCCATGTACTGGAAAGGCCTGACTACACGTGGCGCCAAAATCGGCGGCTGGATGGGACTGCTCACCGCCGTAGCGTTGGTAATTCTTGGCCCCATCGTCTGGGTGCAGATTCTAGGTTTTGCAGATCCGGTATTCCCCTACAAGTACCCGGCGCTGTTCTCCATGCTGGTTGCTTTTTCCGGTATCTGGTTTTTCTCAGTCACCGATACTTCTGCGCTGGCCGAGGAAGAAAAGGAACGCTTTGATGGGCAGTATATCCGCTCCCAGACAGGGCTTGGGGCCTCAGGCGCTTCCGCACACTGATTAGCCACAAAGTAGTTAACACGACAGAAGCCCGGTTTTCCGGGCTTCTGTCACTTAACGTTCCGCAAAACAACAACTCCGCAGCCTTGTAAAAACACGATAGCTGCGCACCTGAACAAGGCTAAGACCAAAGTCTAATGGAGAGTCTTAACAGATCAATGCAATCTGGCCCTGAGCTTGAAATCTCCCACGAATCGGTGAACTATCAACGCCAGTGGCGAAATAAACAGACAACAAAAACAAACAAAACAACAAAAAGGACCGCCCGTGAATACTCACTATACTTCTGCACACGTTGCTGACGAGTCCTCCAAGGATATGCCTGAATACCGCACTTATCCGGTGAATCCAGAGCTTGCGTCCAGCGCCTGGGCCGACGATGCAAAATACCGGGAAATGTACCAGCAGTCTGTCGTTAATCCGGAAGGGTTCTGGCGTGAACAGGCCCAGCGCATTGAGTGGTTCAAACCCTTCACCAAGGTCAAGGACGTCTCCTTCGATGACCACCATGTTGAAATCAAGTGGTTTTATGATGGCACCACTAATGTCTCCCACAACTGCCTGGATCGTCACCTGGAAGAAAAAGGCGATCAGATCGCCATCTACTGGGAAGGGGATGAACCCGGTGACGAGCGCCAGGTCACCTATGCAGAACTCCATGAAAAAGTCTGTCGCTTTGCCAATGCGTTGAAATCCCAGGGGGTTCGTCAAGGCGATGTTGTTGCCATTTACATGCCAATGGTGATCGAGGCAGCGGTCGCCATGCTCGCCTGCTCCCGGATCGGAGCTATCCACTCGGTGATCTTTGGTGGATTCTCACCTGAAGCCGTCGCCGGTCGGATTATCGACAGTGGCGCCAAGGTCATGATCACCGCCGATGAAGCCGTGCGTGGCGGCAAGACCGTGCCCCTGAAAGCCAATGTGGATGAGGCGCTGACGCATCCTGAGATCAAATCGCTGGAAAAGGTCATTGTCTATCGCCGTACCGGCGCCGATATTGCCTGGCACCATCATCGCGATGTCTGGTGGCATGACCTGGAAAACCTGGCATCCCCCCACTGCGATGCCCGGGAGATGAATGCAGAAGACCCGCTCTTTATCCTTTACACCTCCGGCTCCACCGGAAAACCCAAAGGCGTTGTACATACGACCGGTGGTTACCTGGTGTATGCGTCACTCACCCACCAGTATGTGTTTGATTACAAAGACGGCGATGTCTACTGGTGTAACGCCGATGTAGGCTGGGTCACTGGGCACTCCTACGTGGTGTATGGCCCCCTGTGCAATGGCGCCACCATCGTCATGCATGAAGGGTTGCCCAATTACCCCACCACCAACCGTATCAGCCAGATTGTCGACAAGTACCAGGTCAACATTCTGTACACGGCACCGACGGCCATTCGTGCGCTGATGGCCCAGGGGACTGCAGCCATTGATGACACACACCGCTCCAGCCTGAAGCTGCTGGGCAGTGTCGGTGAGCCCATCAATCCGGAGGCCTGGGTCTGGTATCACGACACCATTGGCAACAGCCAGTGCCCTATCGTCGATACCTGGTGGCAGACGGAAACCGGCGGCATCATGATCACCCCGCTGCCCGGCGCCACAACACTCAAGCCCGGTTCCGCGACACGGCCATTCTTCGGAGTCTTACCCGCCGTGGTTGATGGTCAGGGCAATCTTCAGGATGGCGCCACCGAAGGTAACCTGGTGATGATCGACAGCTGGCCGGGACAGGCGCGCACCGTATTCGGTGATCACGAACGGTTTGTGCAGACCTATTTCTCCACCTTCAAGGGAATGTATTTCACCGGCGACGGTGTACGACGGGATGAAGACGGTTACTACTGGATTACCGGACGGGTCGATGATGTGCTGAATGTTTCAGGCCATCGTATGGGAACCGCTGAAATTGAAAGCGCCATGGTCGCCCATATGCAGGTCGCTGAAGCGGCAGTCGTAGGTTATCCCCATGACATCAAAGGTCAGGGTATCTATGTCTATGTCACCCTCAATCAGGGCGTGGAATACAGCGGTGATCTGGAGAAAGAGCTGAAGCAGTGGGTTCGCAAGGAAATCGGCCCCATTGCCACGCCGGACATCATCCAGCACGCACCCGGATTGCCCAAAACCCGCTCAGGCAAAATCATGCGCCGGATTCTACGCAAAATTGCCAGCGGTGAATTTGAAAACCTGGGCGATACCTCCACTCTGGCCGACCCCGCCGTCGTCAATCACCTGATCGACAACCGCGTTTCCGCGGCTTAAATCGGATAACAGGGCTTCTTCCGGAAGCCCTTTTTGAACCTGCTGCCGTGATACCCCTTATCACTGACGAATCCTGTTATTCCACTATCAGATGAAAACCTGCTGTAGAAAACAGAAGACCCGCAGCCATAAACAGCATGAACAAGGTGACGATAATGGCTCCAAGGACTTCTTCCCAGGTCATAAGAAACTTTTTCATGACTTGTGCCTCCTCTTCTGCCCACCATGGAGATTTCTACCTCCACAGCCAAGATGCCCTAATAGCGGAGCGATAGAAATGGCACGACAGCCACAATTTTTCTAGGTATTTATGCGTAGCTGCATCATCGCCAGACTCCCGGCGCTTAATCGTCATCAATGCCTATCACACCGGCCTCAATAACACTCAATGCAGAAAGAGTAACCTACCCCTGAAAACACTGTCATAGCAGTCACTTATTTATCACCATAAAACGGAATGGCGCACACTGAGCGACTAATTGTCATGCTATCCATTACAGGGCAACGCCTTTAAGGACGGCGCTAGCAATCGTCTACTGCTACCGAGCAAAGGGGTAAGTAACGGTGCCTGAATAGACATAAAACATCCGTCCATTTCTGGTTATCAATTGACATTAGCGCTTTGCTCTTTATAATTCGGCATCTCTCTGGTGCGGGGTGGAGCAGCCTGGTAGCTCGTCGGGCTCATAACCCGAAGGTCGTCGGTTCAAATCCGGCCCCCGCTACCAACAGAGAGTGCATATTATCTTATCGGTGCGGGGTGGAGCAGCCTGGTAGCTCGTCGGGCTCATAACCCGAAGGTCGTCGGTTCAAATCCGGCCCCCGCTACCAACATAATGTGCGTTTTGTCTTATCGGTGCGGGGTGGAGCAGCCTGGTAGCTCGTCGGGCTCATAACCCGAAGGTCGTCAGTTCAAATCTGGCCCCCGCTACCAACACAATGTGCGTTTTATCTTTTCGGTGCGGGGTGGAGCAGCCTGGTAGCTCGTCGGGCTCATAACCCGAAGGTCGTCAGTTCAAATCTGGCCCCCGCTACCAACACAATGTGCGTTTTATCTTTTCGGTGCGGGGTGGAGCAGCCTGGTAGCTCGTCGGGCTCATAACCCGAAGGTCGTCGGTTCAAATCCGGCCCCCGCTACCAACATAATGTGCGTTTTATCTTTTCGGTGCGGGGTGGAGCAGCCTGGTAGCTCGTCGGGCTCATAACCCGAAGGTCGTCGGTTCAAATCCGGCCCCCGCTACCAACACAATGTACGTTTTATCTTTTCGGTGCGGGGTGGAGCAGCCTGGTAGCTCGTCGGGCTCATAACCCGAAGGTCGTCGGTTCAAATCCGGCCCCCGCTACCAACACAATGTACGTTTTATCTTTTCGGTGCGGGGTGGAGCAGCCTGGTAGCTCGTCGGGCTCATAACCCGAAGGTCGTCGGTTCAAATCCGGCCCCCGCTACCAACACAATGTACGTTTTATCTATTTTTTTCCTGCCATTTTCTCTTTTTTAGTTTTGACTCAAATAACGCTCCCCTGAGTTTTGGTGAAATCCAGTACGCGCGGAAAGCCAATAAATCAGACTCGAAAAAAACATAATCAATAATGCGGGCAAAACCGTTACGGGCAAAAAAAAGCTGAGGAGCAGCCCAGCAGGTGCAAGTAAACAGGCAACCCAATTAAAACCACTTCGATACCAGTAGGTGCCGTTCTTCAGGTAAAGTGCTGCCAAGTCAAGCCTCGAAAATTCATAGTAATGCCAAACCAGCATCACACCGGTAATCGGTGCAAAAAAAGCTCCTATACCACCCATCACTTCTGAGTATTTATTGATCAAAAAGGGAAAGCAGGTCAGAACAGATGCCGCCAGCACAACAATAACTGTTGCCCAAAAACGTCCTAGCCATTCCACACTATTACAGAGAGAAAGCCCACCGGTATAAAGATTAATGACATTGATCGTCCAGTTATCCAGAAAAATAACCAACACAATTAACAGGAGAACAAGGCCACCTGGCTGAAGCTGAGCGATGGTTTCAAACGGGTTGATGCTAACAGCACCACCAGCCACCACCGCATACGCGCCGAACAAAGCACCAATAATAATACCCACCAACGAACCGGTCAGTGCACCAACCCATAATGATCTTTCAGAGCGGGTGTAACGGGAAAAATCCGATGCATCGGTAACGCAGGTAAAACATGTACTGACAATCGTATTCAACCATGTTGCTATCAATGGCCAATGCCAGTGGTAGCCGGGCCATTGCAGTACCGCATTGAAGCTTGCTTTATCACCACCATGACTATGCAAAAAGACAATCAGCGTCAAGAAACACACCAGCTTTAGAGGAAAGGAAAATACAGAGATACCTTTGAGCCAGGAGTATCCGACGATGGCTATTACGCCTTGAAACAAGGCAAAACTCAACGAGATGACCCAAAGTGGCAGAAAGAGCTGAAAGCAGTTACGCAATATGGCCTCAATTGCGAGAGAACCTGCAGCGGTCTGAAAAGCAAACCAGTAAATCGAACATAACAGCCGCAATATCGAAGTCAGCCACTGCGATCCACGCAAACCAAACACTGCACGACACAACACCTGCCCGGGAATACCATACAGAACACCAGCACGGGCAAAGAGTAAAAACGGAATCATCCCCAGCATCACCGAGAAAACCTGCAGCAATACCGTTGCCTGGAACGACAACCCAGCCATGACCATCATTCCGGATGTAATTAACGTTCCCGGATTAATAAACAAATTGGAAAAAATATTGAATAAGGGCCAAATACCCCCCTGCCTTAATTGCACAGGCACAGGTTGCAAACCAAAACTTTCCACACCAGCAGGGCAACGGAGTTGTTTGCTATCGCAAACCAAAAGACTTTTCGTGCAACTATATCTTACAGCATTTTTTGACATAAAAAACGAAACAGCAATTAAAAAAAGGTCATAAGTATAGTTATATATTGATTAATCACATAACACGAAAATACGGCAATTAAGACTGCCCTAATAGCGCAGCTGATAATAGACCTGCCCCTACCAAGGGTACATATATCAAAGCTTCTATAAATGGATTAGGAGCTCCATCCATTCCAAGTTTCGTATCTCCATATATATGCCTGATCATTCTAGCGATGCCGAAAACAATCGCGCCAACCAACGGAACCGGGACAATAAATGATCGTATAGCACAGAGAACAGAGACCGTTCTACTGGTATTTTCGCTTCGTTGAGCGCGATATTCATACGCTGCAAACTTCAGAGATGCATACGGAAAACATAAGACACCTGAAATAAACTCAACCACCCTGCCACAAAACGTAGGTTCTTGATTATTACCACCACTAGAGCCACAAGGGCAACAACAGGGAATGCAACAAGGAATACAGCAAGCCATAAAATTCTCCTGAACGACTAACCAGTTTTAATAAAACAATCTGCAGGATTGTCAATCCTCATGATCTAATCATTAGTGTCTTAAAAAACAAAAAAGTTCATATCACAAACACTGCCAACATTTCATGTCAGCTAATTTGAACAAAAGTCATCTCGACCACTACGAGTGGTTAGCCACTCTAGCAACAATTACTTTGACAATGGTGAATTAACAGGCGCTTAGCCGACTCATTCTATTCTCGCATCATCAGTACGAAAGTGCTTTTTCTCTCTCAAAACAAGGAGAAGATAGAAAAGGTTGTAACGACGATGAAAGATTAATCAAGAACTTTTTACTTATTCATAATTAAAACGAGTATCACTTAATATACCTTATTTAGTGATACTCTATATAAAATATGGCGCAATGCTATGCTGCCTGATGCCCCCCCAGGTAAGCTTCCCTAACTTCACTGTTAGTTAGCAGGTCAGCGCCAGTTCCCGTCATCCGAATCACGCCATTGACCATCACATAACCACGATCTGCCAGCTTCAGGGCGTGATTGGCATTTTGCTCCACCAGGAATATCGTCATACCCTGCCGAGCCACTTCCCGCAGGATCTTGAAGATCTGCTTCACGATGATGGGTGCAAGCCCAAGGCTGGGTTCGTCCAGCAACAAGAGGCGAGGCCGGCTCATTAAGCCCCGGGCAATCGCCAGCATCTGCTGCTCACCGCCGGAAAGCGTCGAAGCCCGTTGCCCGGAGCGCTCCCGCAGCCTTGGAAACAACTCATACATCCGCGCCTTGTCTTCCTCAGCATGTTCCGTCCCGATGGCAACGGTTCCCATCAGCAGGTTCTCTTCCACAGTCATATGGGGAAAGACATGACGCCCTTCCGGCACCAGGGCAATACCCTTACTGGCGATATCGGGCGTGTTGACCTCCCGCAGATCTTCCCCGGCGAACAGGATTTGGCCGGATGATGCCCTGGGCTGACCAAACAGTGTCATCAACAGGGTGGATTTACCGGCACCGTTGGCACCAATCAAACTGACAATCTCACCTTCCTGTACCGTCAGTGATACATTCCGGAGCGCCTGTATCGGACCGTAAAACGTATCCACATTACAGATATCAAGCAGTGCTGGGGTTGTACTCATCATTCTCTCCTTAAACGGCCGCTTCCAGCATGTCTTCTTCATCAGTACCAAGGTAGGCGCCAATCACGTGGGGATCATCCCGAATCGCCGCAGGTTTGCCTCTGGCAATCACCTCGCCATGATCCAGCACGACAATATGGTCGGAAATATTCATCACCATCCCCATGTCATGCTCTATCAGCAGAACCGTCACCCCGAAGTCATCCCGCAGCTGGCGGATCATAGCGCTCAGCTCAACGGTTTCATTCGGATTCAAGCCTGCTGCCGGTTCATCCAGGCAGACCAGGTCCGGCCCGGTACACATGGCCCGGGCAATCTCCAGGCGTCGCTGCTGCCCATAGGGCAGTTCACCGGCCAACCGGTTGGCATGCTCGGCAAGGTTGACCACATCCAGCCAGTACCAGGCCTTTTCCAGCCCGTCAGTCTCCGATCGCTGAAATCCCGCGGTATTCAACAGGCCGGACATCATGCTGCGGTTCATCTGCATATGCATGGCGACCAGCAGGTTTTCCAGCACCGTCATTTCCTTGAATAACCGGATATTCTGGAACGTGCGGGCCATACCCGCTCGGTTGACCTGATGCGAACCACCAAACATCTTGAAATAAAGACGAGAACCGAATTGAACCGGATTCAGAAAATCTTTTGCTTGAAAGGCCTCTCCCAATACTTGGCCGATATCCGTTTCACGACCTTTAGCATGAAGTACAATACGGCCGTCTGTTGCCTTGTAAAACCCGGTCAGGCAATTAAATACCGTCGTTTTTCCTGCACCATTGGGGCCTATCAGCGCCGTGATACTGCCTCGCCTGACACTAAACGAGACATCACTCAGCGCCTTGATGCCACCAAAACGCATCGACAGCTGATCTACCTTGAGAATATCCGTGCTCATTGTGCACCTCCCATGGCTGGTGACATGCCAGCTGATGACTCGCCTTTCGGCCGGGAATGCGCCTCACGACTTAACCTCACGAGACCACGGGGACGCCAGATCATCATCAGGACCATCAGTGCGCCAAACATCAAGACCCGGAATTCGGCGAAATCTCTCAGCACCTCCGGCAGGATGGTCAAGACAAATGCTGCCACAACAACACCACGGGTAGACCCCAATCCCCCTAATACGACAATGGCCAGAATCAGGGCAGACTCAAAGAACGTAAACGACGAAGGATTCACAAAACCCTGGTAAGTCGCGAAGAATACACCGGCTATCCCACCAATCGCCGCCCCCGTCATGAACGCTGACAGCTTGACTACCACATGGTTGATCCCCAGTGACCGGCAGGCAATCTCATCCTCACGCAAGGCTTCCCACGCGCGCCCCAGCGGCATACGGGTCAGGCGTTTATTGATGTGCAGCACAACCCACACCAGTGCCAGCAACACCAGGAAGATAAAGATAAATTTGTAGTTGGAACTGTATTCCAGACCAAAGAATTCATGGAACGGGGTTCCTTCCTTGACCCGACGCTTGAACTCCAACCCAAACAACGTCGGCGCAGGTGCGGACATCCCATTGGGGCCACCGGTAAAGGCCGTCCAGTTATTCAGCACCAGTCGGATAATTTCACCAAAACCAAGGGTCACGATCGCCAGATAATCCCCATGCATGCGAAGCACCGGAAAACCCAGCAACGCGCCGAACACTGCCGCCATTAATGCTGCTAAAGGCAACATGGCCCAGAATCCCAACCCAAGGTATTCATAGCCCAGTGCCAGCCCATAAGCACCGATGGCGTAAAAGGCTACGAATCCCAGATCCAGCAACCCCGCCAATCCAACGACAATATTGAGTCCCAACCCCAGCAACACGTAAATCAAGCCGAGAATCACCACGGTAATCCAGTATTTGGTGGCCACGAAGGGAAAGATCAAACCGGCGATAAATAGCAACGGAACGATATAACGCAGGTGACTTTTCTCACCCAGGGGTTTGACATAAACGCCCGTCTTACGATTACCAAAACGCTGCAGCAGCGATTGCCCTGCTGTGGTTTGAACAAACAGAGACATGGCAAACCGCCCGCTAGCAATCACACCGACAACGGCAAACAGGGTTTCCATGCGCAACTTAAAATCATAACCGTCCAGCAGAAAGCCGATCATGGGTCCGAAAATCACCAACGACAGCAATGCCGCCGCAGATGTATCAATCAGGCTGCGCTTCCAGTCAATGGAGCCGGAAACAGTGGTTGTTTGTGCGGTTGACTGCATCAGACTTTCTCCACTTCCGGCTTACCCAGCAGGCCACTCGGCTTGAAGATCATGATCAGCACCAGCAGGCTGAAGGCAAAGACATCCTTGTAGTCCGTATTGATCATGCCCGAGAACAACGATTCCGACAGGCCTAGAATAATGCCGCCCAGCATGGCGCCTGGCAGAGAACCGATCCCTCCGAGAACGGCGGCTGTAAATGCCTTGATTCCCGTGATGAAACCAACATAAAAGTCAAAGGTTCCGTAATTCATGGTCACCAGCACACCAGCCAGTGCGGCCATGGATGCACCGATCACGAACACCGTGGAGATTACCTTATCGGTATCAATGCCAAGAATGGAGGCCATCTTGCGATCCTGCTGGGTAGCCCGGCACTTGCGGCCCAGGCTGGTGCGGTGGATCAGCCAGGTCAGCAAGCCCATCCCCAGCAGCGCGGCGATGACAATCAGTATCTGGATATACGACATCTGAACAAAGCCATCCCCCATATTGATGCGGATGCTGCCTTCCAGAAGAACCGGTACGCCCTGATTCCTTGCGCCCTGGCTGATCTGCACATAATTCTGTAACACCAGCGACATGCCGATGGCCGATATCAACGGCGCCAATCGTGTGGAGCCCCGCAGCGGCCGGTAGGCGACGCGCTCAATAGTCCAGCCATAAACACCGTTGATAACAATGGTAAACGCCAGCGTCGCCAGCAAAATAATGGGAAAAGATTCAATACCGAAGAACGCCAGGATGGCAATGATGATGGCGGTCAGGTATGCCGAGACCATATAAACATCACCATGAGCGAAATTGATCATGCCGATAATGCCGTACACCATCGTATAACCGATGGCGATCAGCCCGTACACGGAACCCAGGGTGAGTCCGTTGATCAGCTGCTGAAGAATGATTGAGGGATCCATACATTACCCGGTTACGACTTGAATTATTGTTATTACCGGATAGACGGGTTGTCTCACCCGGTCGTATAACTGCCAGGGCTCCGGGGATTACCCGGAGCCCTGTGCCGGATCAGAGTTGACCGTAAGAGCCGTCATTACCCCACTGGTACATGACGTAGTCCGACACTTCCAGATCACCCTTGTCATCAAAGGCTTTCTTGCCGAGCACTGTATCGACGGTGTTGTCCTTCAGCCAGGCTGCCACCTTGGCGCCATCCGTACTGCCTGTCGCCGTAGCACCTGCGACAATCGACTGCATCGCCGCATAGGAATAGAGCGTGTAACCTTCAGGCTCATAGCCGGTTTTCTGGAAAGTGCTGACGACTTCCTTGCCATCGGGAATCTTGCGGGGATCGGCACCGAAGGTCATCAGTACGCCATTCACAAAGCTCGCACCACCGGCAGCCTTGAGGAAGTCCTCTGAAACAATACCGTCACCGGAGATAAACTCAGCTTCCACGCCCTGCTCACGCATCTGGCGTACCAGCGGACCGGCTTCAGAATGCAGACCACCGAAGTAGACGACTTCTGCCTTACTGGAACGGATCTTGGTGACCAGGGCATTGAAGTCTTTCTCACCACGGGTCAGGCCTTCATACAGCACTTCCTTCACACCCAGCTTGTTCATATGGGCTTTCATGGCATCTGCCAGACCCTGGCCATAGGTGTCCTTGTCGTGCAATACGGCAACCTTGGTCGCACCCAGTTCGTTGACAATGTGCTCGGCAGCAACCGTTCCCTGCTGGTCATCCCGGCCACAGATACGGAAGACCTGATCAAAGTCCTGCTCGGTCAGTTTCGGGTTGGTAGACGCCGGGGTGATCATCAGGATGCCGGCTTCATCGTAGATCTTGGAGGCAGGAATACTGGATGATGAGCAGAAGTGGCCAATAACAAAATCTGCACCGTCAGAATCCACCAGTCGGTTGGCGACAGAAACCGCCTGTTTGGGTTCACAGGCATCGTCTGCCTTGACCAGTTTGATCGGTTCCCCGTTAATGCCCCCCTTGGCATTGATATCCTTGGCTGCCTGTTCTGCGCCCTTCCAGAGTTGTTCTCCGAAGGCGGCGTAAGCACCGGTGTGGGGACCGGCAACACCAATCACCACATCGGCCTGGGCCACACTGGCCATGCCCATGGCGCCGGCTACGGCAACAGACAGAAGGCTTTGCTTGAGAAGAATCTTGCTCATGGTATTTCCCTGCTTTCTTTATTGTTGTTATGACCGCCGGCACTCCCACGGCCATCCGAGGGAGCTCATGAGCAAGTTTTGCACCAGATCAACCGATGGCGGCGTATCAGGGAAAACTGCTCATGATAAAGCCTGAGTGCAGCATCGTTTCTGCACAGGGAATTCATAATGGCACAATCAACGCACCGATTTAAAGCCTTGGCTCTACCTTCTCCAAGGTAGGGGCATGGGATTGCTCCGGTGACTGGTCGCCGGGTTGCCAGTCCGGGTAACCAAAAAGATGCCTGATCCGCTGACGCACGCCCTTTCCCGGTGCAAAGGCATCACGCAGCATATCCCGCCATTCATGAAACGACAGCGTGATGGGATTATGGGAATGGATTTGCCGGATGATCCCGTATTCACAGGTTTCTCCAGCCTTCTCATCAACAAAGGTGCCGAACAGCCGGTCCCATATGATCAGGATACCGCCGAAGTTCCGGTCAATGTACGACGGATTACGGGCGTGATGAAGACGATGATGGGCCGGTGTATTAAAAATCCATTCAAACCAACCCAGTTTCGGAATGATCTGGGTATGGATAAAGAACTGGTAGAACAGGTTCATCAGCACAACGGCTATGACCGTTTCCGGCGGAAATCCTAAAATGACCATTGGCGTCCAGAACACCCACATTCCAGCCACCGGATACATCAGGCTCTGCCGAAACGCCGTGGAGAAGTTCAGCTTCTCGGATGAATGATGGACAACATGCGCAGCCCACATCCAGCGGATATTGTGGCAGGCGCGATGAAACCAGTAATAAAAGAAATCCTGCAACAGAAACAGCAAGGCAATGGACCAGACAGTTACCGGTATCTCGAACAGCCTGAAGTCAAACAGCCAGTAGTAAACAGCAATGACCATAACACCAGTTAGCGCTTCCACCAGCTGATACAGCCCCGCCAGCATCGCGTTGGATACCGTATCCGCCAACGAATAACGGGCACTTTCGGGAAAGGCATTCCGGTGCTTTCTGAGATAAAGAAACTCTGCGCCAATCGTCACCAGGTAAAGGGGGGTCAGCAGCAACAGGAGAAGATTGATATCAAAATCCATACAACACTCTCTGTGATTTTTATTGTTCTTACGCTGCGTATTATTCCACGCGCTTGTCACGAAACCATGACCCCATTGCTCGCTCTATCGGTCATAAAGGGATAAAAACCCCACGACAGCCCTTATGGACTATCCTGCAGATCGCCCTATAAACCGAAAGATTTCACCATCTGCAGGAGCGTGAATGTGACAACCATTCGCATCATCAATGCCCATATCCTTGATGCCGCTCAGAGCTGCCTGCAGCCGAAACAATGCCTGAGTATTGAAAAGGGCCACATTACGACAGTCAGCGATGAGATTCCCGACAAACCAGCGGATATCACGCTTGATGCTGCAGGGCGTGTTGTCATGCCCGGTCTCTGTGACGCCCACGTCCACATTACTGCAGCCACACCCGACTTTGTGGCCTTGCGTCACTGGCCACCTTCCTACGTGACCGCCCATGCTGCAGGTATTCTGAAAGACATGCTGATGCGTGGCTTTACGACAGTACGGGATGCCGGCGGTGCCGATTTTGGCTATGCACGGGCGATAGAGGAAGGCCTTCTCATCGGGCCACGCCTGCTGTTTTGCGGACATGCCCTGTCTCAGACCGGTGGACATGGCGACATGCGTCTCCCGGGGGATGATCATACCGATCACTGTTTTTGCTGCGCAGGCTTAGGGCAAGTCTGTGATGGTGTGGCGGAGGTTCGACGTGCCTGTCGTGAAGAACTCCGCAAAGGGGCCCACCAGATCAAACTGATGGTTTCCGGCGGTGTCGCGTCCCCTACCGACCGAATTGATAGCACTCAGTTCGCCGAGGATGAAATACAGGCTGCCGTTGAGGAAGCCGAAGCGGCCAATCGCTACGTGATGGCCCATGCTTATACCAACCGGGCTATCGTACGTGCATTGGAGTGCGGCGTTCGTTCCATTGAACATGGCAACCTGATAGAACAGGAAGGCATTGACTTACTGAAACAAAAACACGCCTACCTGGTGCCAACCCTGTCGACTTACAACCGGCTGGCGCGCGAAGGTGTAGAAGCCGGAATGCCTGCAGCGCTGCAGAAAAAAGTCTACAGCGTGTTAGATGCGGGTATCCAGGCGCTGGAAACAGCCTGGCAGGCAGAAGCCAATATTGTGTTTGGCACGGACTTGCTGGGCAGCATGCACAAAGCCCAGTTGCAGGAGTTCGCTATACGGGGGGAAATCATCCCCCCCAACGAGCTCATACAATCCGCCACCCTAAAGGCAGCAGAACTGTTCACTATGTCCGAAGAAATCGGCACGCTGGCAGCAGGTTATCGGGCTGATTTACTGATTGTGGATGACAACCCACTTGAGAATATCAGTGTATTACAAGAGCCCGAACGCTATCTGAAAGTCATCATGAAAGATGGCAGGATTTATAAGAATACACTGTAGTGACCAACACATGGCTCTCAGGGAAAGAACCCGAAATCCCTAAGAGCCTGCTTATGGCCATCAACCAAATTCAATCCCCTGGGCAAGCGGCAATTCCCCCCCATAGTTGATGGTATTCGTGGCACGACGCATATAGTTTTTCCAGGCATCACTGCCAGACTCCCGGCCACCACCGGTTTCCTTTTCCCCCCCAAACGCACCGCCAATTTCTGCGCCAGAGGTGCCAATGTTCACATTGGCGATACCACAGTCAGACCCCGCAGGTGACAGGAACCGTTCTGCTTCCCGCATGTTTTCCGTAAAAATGGCAGAGGAAAGTCCTTGGGGAACCTCATTATGAATGGCAATGGCTTCGTCCAGATCGTCATATTCCATGACATACAGAATCGGTGCGAAAGTTTCGTGATGGACGATATGTGCATCATGCCGGATCTTCACAATCGCAGGGCGTACATAAAACCCGCCGGCCGGCACGTTTTGTAATACCTGGTCACCGCCAAATAATACCTGCCCACCTTCTCTCTGGGCTTCGCCCAGCGCCAGTTGCATGGCATTGAACGATTGCTGGTCGATGAGAGGGCCAACCAGTGTACCGGCATCCCTTGGATTGCCAATCGGCAACGTCTGGTAGGCTTTGACTAACCGGTGGCAGACCTTGTCAGCTAACGAGCTATGACAGATCAACCGGCGCAGGGTCGTGCAACGCTGTCCGGCAGTACCGACAGCCGAGAAAACGATTGCACGGAGTGCAAGATCAAGGTCTGCCGAGGGAGCCAGAATCATCGCATTATTACCGCCCAGCTCCAGCAGTGAGCGACCCAGTCTGCCAGCCACCGTCTGTGCGACCTTTTTCCCCATGGGAATCGAACCCGTGGCCGATACCAGCGGAATCCGGCTGTCTGCGCTCAGTTGTTCTCCGGTATCCCGATCACCAATCACAACCGTTGAGACCGACCGTGGAATCTCCGGCATGTCATCGAGTACCTTATCGACCACGGCCTGAACCGCCAGTGCGCACAGCGGCGTTTTCTCGGACGGTTTCCAGATAATCGAATTACCACAGACAATCCCCAACATGGCATTCCAGGCCCAGACCGCCATGGGAAAGTTAAACGCGGTAATGACCGCCACTGGCCCCAGCGGGTGCCACTGCTCCATCATCCGGTGCCCCGGCCGTTCACTGGCAATAGTCAAACCATAGAGCTGGCGGGAAAGCCCCGTGGCAAAATCACAGATATCAATCCATTCCTGCACCTCACCTAAAGCTTCCTGGATAATTTTCCCGGCTTCCAGACTGATCACTTCAGCCAAGGCCTCTTTATGCTCGCGGGCCACTTCGCCGATCCGCCGGACAAATTCCCCTCGCAATGGGGCAGGTAGGGTTCTCAGCCGCTCAAACGCACTCTGGGCCTGCTGGATGACACTATTGACCTGTTGTTCACTGACCATCTTCCCCCGAGTTAAGTCCTTTCCATCAATCGGTGAGGATACGATCAACAGATTGCCATCACCAGGCATTGCCCCATCACCCGCGACAGCCATAAACGTCTTGTCCGTCGCATACCCTGAGCCAAGTTGTGAAAAAATTGCCAGTGTCATTATCCACCTCGCTGAACCGGTTATCCGGATGAACCGAGCCTGTCAGCCGGTTACATTATTTGTCTTCCCTGACTGTTAAAAATACGCACTAAATAATCTTGATGCCAGAACCTGCGTCTATGATTGGTTTGGATTCATACGCGATTTACTAAGGTCCATCACCATGTTTAACCCCCCGCTCTCTCTGTACATGATCATTGTCGGCTCTGTTGCTTATGCAGCATCCGATGAAAAACCGTACGGGGGTAGACTGCATGTTGAAACCGTCAAGGCACAAAGTGTCACGGATGATGGAAAACCCATTCAATATCCGCTCACCGAGCATCCGCAGGTAAAAACGCTCAGAATCAAGACACCCCCCGGTGGCGAGACGGGGTGGCACTACCACCCCCTGCCTGGGTATGGCTTTGTGCTTGCGGGAACAATGGAAGTCACCCTGGAAAATGGTCGGAAAAATCGCTACGAAACCGGGGAAGCCATTTATGAAATTGTAAAGATTCCCCACAATGGTCGCTGTGTCAGCACCACCCCCTGCGACATTATTGTGACCTTTACCAGTGCTGAGGGTGTACCGGTCACAGTGATGGTGCCACCGATGGAAGAGTCGTCTGTACTATAACAATCCCAGCGATCCTGAGGTGCCATTACAGAAAGAATCCTGCTACGCTGAATGACTCCTGTATGTCGATAGACGAACAAAAACGCATCATCCCGATTGCCGGTAGATAGCTGTTATCGCTGCAGCAATGAACAACGGATCTGAAAGAGAAACACGACATGACGTCACGCATTGCGATATTCGGGGCCGGCTCCATCGGCTGTTTCATCGGCGGAAAACTGGTTGCTGCCGGTTACGAGGTCATTTTTTATGGCCGTCCAGATCTTCAAAAAGCGATCCAAGCTTCCGGTCTGCGCCTGACAGAACTGGAAGGCACCGAAACCCACATACCTGCAGAAAAGATTACCTTCAGCACAGATCCCGCCATCTTATCAGACGCTGACCTGATTTTGGTCACCGTGAAAAGTCGTGATACTGAAACCGCCGGTCGCACCATTCGCGATCACTGCGCGCATTACCCTTCTGTTATCAGCCTGCAAAACGGTATCGAAAATACTGCCATTCTTAGACGTCTGTTGCCTGGATATCGCGTGACGGGTGGCATGGTACCGTTCAATATTCTGAGAATGGAACAAACTGCATTTCACCGCGGTACAGAGGGCACACTGATACTGGAAGAATCACCTGCAACACAGCCGCTTCAACAGGCGCTGGATCGTGCCGGATTAACGACCGAAACACACAGGGACATCAGCAGCATTCTCTGGGGTAAATTACTACTCAACCTCAATAACGCCATTAATGCATTGTCAGGACTCCCCCTGAGGCAGCAACTCGCCCAACAGGCTTATCGCAGAGTATTGGCCGCCTGTATCCGTGAAACACTGACAGTGTTGCGCGTCGCGAATATCCGGCCGGCAAAAACCGGTAAGGTGATCCCTAACCTGCTGCCACTGATCCTGACACTGCCAGACCCTTTATTCATTAAAGTCGCCGGCGCCATGCTGAAAATGGATGACAATGCCCGCTCCTCCATGTGGGAAGACCTGCAACGGGGAAGAGAGCCAGAAGTGGACTATATCAATGGTGCAGTTATCCGCCTGGGTGAAAAAATCGGTGTCGCTACCCCGGCCAATCAAACCATCACCCGCCTGATGCGAGCCGCCCATGCCAATGGCAAAGGCAGCCCATCGCTATCGGCAGAAAAACTGCAAAACTACTTTAACTGATCAACCCACTGACGATGCGGCTGGCGCCTTACCCAGCCAGCGTCTCAGCAACCTGATGTTGATCTGTGACAGCAACATACCTGCCAGCATCACAACACATCCTGCCAGGGTTTGAAGAGTCACAATTTCATCCAGTAGTAGCCAGCCGCCCAGTACTGCAAACACCGCTTCCAGACTCAGAATGATGGACGCATGGGCCGCCGGTGCATTCTTCTGGGCAATGATCTGCAGGGTATAGGCAACGCCGGTCGACATCACACCAGCAAAGGCAATGGCCGCCCAGGCGCCCTTGACTCCACTCATGGTGATATCCTCTGTCGGTAGAGCGACTGCCAGGCTGAGTCCGGAACAGGTCAGGAACTGGATCACCGCCAGTAACAAACCACTGTGTCGGGGTGCCAGCCAGCCTATCAGCAATACATGCAGTGCCCAGAACAATGCCCCGATTAACATCAGCAGGTCTCCCTTGTTCAGGACGACATCACCATGCATGGTGAGCAGGTAGAGTCCGACCATCGCCAGCACCATACCCACCCAGGTGTTCAAGCCTGTTTTTTGTCCCCACAACAGTCCAATCACTGGCACCAGCACAATATAGAGTCCGGTAATGAAGCCGGCATTACCCGCCGTCGTATACAAAAGCCCCACCTGCTGGAATGACGCACCTGCAAACAGCAATACCCCCATCGCCATCCCACCCAGTATCAGTGACCGGCTGATGATCAGGCTGCCACCCGGCTCCCGTCGTCGCAGCCAGAGAATCACCGGCAACAACGAACAGGCCCCCACAAAAAAACGAATAGCATTGAATGCATAGGGTCCCAAATGGTCCATCCCGACACGCTGGGCGACAAACGCGAGCCCCCAGATGGCCGCGGTCAGGATGAGCAAACCGTCGGATGCGAGCGTGCTTTTTTTCATAAACGACTTATGACTTCCATTTTATGAGTTATGTTTATTGTTCCTGCCAGCCCCTGCCGGCATGGTCGGAGGTGAACTCCACCCCGGATCATATCGGCATCCATGCCCGCCGGACAGAGGCCTTCAGCATATTCCCCGGATTTCATGCAATGAAGAGCAAATCCCCTGCACTGAACTAAGCTGTTGCGGTGCTTATGCCACAGACTTTCTTAACAAGGATGCCTTTACCTATTGGGTATTCATACAATCCGTGAGGTTCTCATTGATGTATCTGCCGGCACTGGCTATGGCCAGCCTGACACTGTTACTTTGTTTCTATCAATCAGAGGCAATCGCAGAAGAGGAGAAACAGCCTGAACGGGAAGCCGCTGTAAAGTATGCGCGGTGTGGCGGACAAGAGGTTTCTTACCAGGTAACACTGGAAACCTTCACCATCGCAGCACAGGGCATACGACCTACCGTGGACATTCATGCCTGGCGCTATAGCCGCGCCACCAATAACAGTGACTCAAGTGCCCCCCTGAACCGGGCCACGTTATTTGCCTGGAGTGGCGGCCCCGGCGCATCGGCCATGACGCTTCATATGGGGCTCCTTGGACCAAAACGGATCAATCTTCAGAACAGCCCGGATACCGGTGATCCACTGGCGGCAAGCCTCGAAGATAATCCGGAATGTCTGCTGGATTTAATGGACATTGTTCTGCTTGACCCGCCGGGCACCGGTTATTCCGGCTCAACGGAAAAGGACAACCTGCAGTACTACTTCAATAGCGACCGCGATGCCAAAGTCCTGGCTGACACCATCAGCCAATACGTCAAACACTACAACCTCTGGCGTCAGCCACGTTTTGTCCTGGGAGAAAGTTATGGTGCCGCCCGCGCCGTCAAAGTGACACGGGAATTAATCCAGCAGGGATTACCGGTGTCAGGGATGATTCTGCTGGCACCTCACCTGTTCTACAGCTGCACCGACAATGTTGATGCACTGTGCTGTAACTGGAACCTGCAATCCTATGCTGTCACTGCCAGATACCATGGATTGTCTGCAGAATCTGCAGAAAAAAAACTCAACCTTGACCGATTCCTGAATACTCTGAAAAGCTTCAGTAACACCACTTACCTACCAGCCATGATCAATGGGTATGAGGGCCTACACCAGTATCCGGAAAGCCTGTCCCAGACACTGGTTCGCTATACCGGTATGACCGAGCAGGACTTCCAGACCTATGGCTACTGCCCATCACCCACTGATTTTATCGAGAGTACCCTGCGTAATGCTCAGATTATCCCGGCCTTGAAAGACAGCCGCTTCCATATTCCTTTTGAGACCTACACCGGTGCCCGCACGCTGATCAATCCCATCATCCTGATTAATCAGACCTATATTCCACTATTCAATGAATATCTCTATACCGAGCTGAAACCGGAAAAAGAGCGGCCCTATATCAGTTTCAATCCCAAAATACTGAGTGACTGGCAACAGCTGACCGGTGATACCATGACCACCGTCATTGATGACATTACCACCAGCATGATGGCCCAACGCCAACTTCGCGTTCTGGCGCTGGCCGGACTCTATGATCTGCAGATTCCTTTCCGGGCCATTGAGTATGTGCTTTCGCGCCCGGGCATTGATCCGTCACGGGTGGACATCCGCTTTCTGCCCTCCGGACATGGACCTTATGTCGATGAGGATGGTCTTATAACCGTCAGCCAGGCAATACGATCGCTGGTCACCAAAACACTTTCAGATCATTGAGCCATAAAAAAAGCCCCGTATTGTTCAAACACAGGGCTTTTCCATCAGCTCAATACTCAGCGCCAACCTTGCACGGCGCCACCTTTGAACAGTTCTTCCGCTTGCTGCTCTACCGCTTCAGACTGGAAGGAAGCCAACAGCTGGGCGATTCGTGGATCCTTGCTGTTATCCTGACGGGAAACAATGATGTTGACATAAGGCGAGTCCTTATCCTCCATCAGCAGTGAATCCCGTGTCGGCAGCAGGCCGGATGCGACAGAATAGGTAGAATTGATGAACGCCAGATCAACATCATCCAGAGAGCGGGGCAGCTGGGCAGCATCCAGCTCAATGAAGCTCAAGTCATGGGGATTGTCGATGATATCAACCGGTGTTGCTTCCAGATCGGATGGATCCTTCAGGGTGATCAATCCCGCTTTGTGCATCAGGAGTAAGGTACGGCCTTCATTGCTGGGATCATTAGGAATTGCCACCTTGGAGCCATTGGGCAGGTCTTCCAGACTGGTCAGTGTCCTGGAATAGCCACCAATGGGGTACACAAAGGTATTGCCCACAATTTCCAGTTTGAAGCCGCGGTCATTGACCATGCGATCCAGGTAAGGCTTGTGCTGGAAAGCATTGATATCAATACTGCCGTCCGACAGGGCAATATTGGGTGCTACGTAATCCTGGAATTCCACCAGCTCAACATCCAGGTTGTAATTTTGTTTGGCCTGCTCAGCGGCGGTGCGCATCAGGTCGGCCTCAGGACCTGCGATCACACCTACTTTCAGTGCTGCATCACCACTGTCGCTGCTGCATCCCGCCAGAACCAAGCCCGTACAGGCAACGGCTGCCGCCAGCCACTTACTGACCGATTTTACTACAGGTACCATCGAACGCCTCCTGACTACAGTGTTTTATACCGTGCGCTAGCGCACATTTCTTTGAATTAACTGGTACGCACAAGTGCGTTACCTAAACCGATCAAGCCTGTTTATGCTCAAAACGGGCCTGCAGGATTTCACCTGCCCACTGGATCAATTGAACCAGCACGATCAATACCACGACGGTTGCCAGCATGATGACGCCGTCAAACCGCTGATAACCGTATCGGATACCAAGGTCTCCCAGACCGCCGCCACCAATGGCGCCCGCCATGGCGGAATAACCCACCAGGGTCACCAGCGTCAACGTCATACCGTGGACGAGTCCAGGTAACGCCTCCGGCAACAAGACACGGGTCACAATCTGCATGGGCGATGCTCCCATACTCTGGGCCGCTTCGACCAATCCTGCTGGCACCTCATTCAAAGAACCTTCCACGATTCGCGCCACAAACGGAATCGCAGCAATGGTCAATGGCACTATAGCCGCGCTGGTGCCAATAGAAGTACCCACCAACAACCGGGTGAAAGGCACAATCGCTACCATCAGGATAATGAAGGGGATGGAACGTCCAGCATTCACCACACCACCCAATAGCTGATTTAACAGCCGGCTTTCCATGATCTTCCCGGGGCGGCTGACATGCAGCAGCACACCGAGAGGAATCCCAAAAACAAAGCTGAGGGCACCCGCCACCGCCACCATGTAAAAGGTTTCCCAGAGGGCTTCCCCGAGCATCAACCAGGCATTAATGGACATAACCTACCACCTCCACGCTCACCTTCTGGCTCCGGAGATATTTAATCGCCTCATCAACCGCTGCCTCGGAACCGAACAGCTCTACCATGAGGAAGCCCATACTTTTACCGTTTACGGTCTCGATATCCGCCTGCATGATGCTGAAGTCCACCCCAAACTGGCGAGACGCCTTGGTGATCAGGGGCTGGCCCACGGTGCGACCAACAAAGGTGATGCGTATAACAGGCCGCGCGCCCGGCGCCGGTTCCGTTTGAAAACCGGATTCCAGATCATTCGGCCGTTTCTCATGAATGGCCGTCCGCACAAACTCACGGGCAAGCTCTGTTTTCGGACTTAGAAAGAACTGCTCAACATCATTCTCTTCAATCAGCTGCCCCTGGCTGAGAATAGCCACGCGATCACAGATGGATTTCACCACATCCATTTCATGGGTAATCATCAGGATCGTGAGCCCCAGCTTGCGATTGATGTCTTTCAGCAGGTTGAGAATGGCAACGGTAGTTGCAGGATCCAGCGCCGAGGTCGCCTCATCACAGAGCAGCACACGGGGACGACTGGCCAGCGCCCGGGCAATAGCGACCCGCTGCTTCTGGCCACCACTCAACTGGGACGGGTAACTGTTTCGTTTATCACTGAGGCCTGTCAGCTCAAGCAGTGGCAGCACCATTTTTTCGATTTCAGCGCTGGACATACCGGCCAATTCCAGCGGCAACGCAATATTGCCAAAGACCGTACGACTGGAAAGCAGGTTAAAATGCTGGAAAATCATGCCGATATGCCGACGCTCACGGCGCAGGTCACTCTCGGCCATGGCGGTCAGATCCTTGCCCGCGACAACAACCTGGCCAGACGTCGGACGTTCAAGCAGGTTCACACAACGGATCAGGGTACTTTTGCCGGCGCCACTGGAACCGACCACACCGTAAATACAGCCTTCCGGTACATGAAGGGAGATTGAGTCAAGGGCTCGCACCGCTGATGCGCCCTGACCAAACTGTTTTGTTATCTGTCTGAGTTCGATCATTTCAGCTCCGCATACTGCTCGTCCTGCGGCGCTAAAAGAGAAGAAGAGGTACCGGCTTACCCGCCGGTCAGGGCATAAAAAACCACTCTGTTCAGAGAGTGGTTTTTACGAATCCCATCGTCAACCTTTCTCTTTAGCGATATTTATAATGCGCCCGCAAGCCGAAATACAAATCAGCGCCATGTCGCGAGGCTAAGTGTTGTCGCCGATACTGTCAAGCCTTCTATTCGCCTGTTATCACGTATCCGGCGAGGCAGACCAAAAGTGTCAGCAATGATGAACAATTGGGTTGCCATCGCTGACAACCCCCATGGGATTCTATAGAGTGGCAAAAGTGCATGGCCCGGGGCTTTGTCAGAGTATCTGACAGCGATGTTTTATTATTCCCGCCCACGATGCCGATATGATTAGCTAGATAAACCAATGCGCCACGCTTCATACCGAATAACTGGCGCATAACATGGATGTAAAAGGCAGACACTACGGCAGAATCACAACCATAATGCAGGAGGACACAGCATCATGTCGGACAGTAAAGATGCCCTGAACCAGCCCGCTGCCACCGCTCGGGACAGCATAAACCTGCTGAGTGATGGTTTCCGTGACCAACTCATGCAGAACCTCCAGTACCTGCAGCAGGGTGACGGCCGCCAGGTGCTCGACATGCTGGATGAAACCGGCCAGTGGCATGCCACCCAGATGAACGGTTTTCTCAAAACCCTGATACTTCCGCCCATCACCAAAGCGATTATTGCCTTGCACACCAACATTGTGACCAAAAACAACGCGGGTAATGGTGCGGCGGCAGAAGCCAGTATCCGACACGGTGTGGAACTGTCAGACCTGACCTATAACGGTACATTCAAGGTTGGCCGCCAACCGGGGAATCTGAAGCAGGGGACCCTTCTGGCCCTGCACCTGCTAAGGCAGCAGATGGAAGCCATCCAGCGCCAGACAGCCATTGAACTGGCTGACCAGTCAGAAGACATCGGTCTGATTCGCTGCAGCATGATTCTCGATGGCCTCAACCAGTCCCTGAAAAGCCTGATCCAGTGCCTGCTATGCGCCACCTTTCCAGACTACTGCAACAGTAGTCATTTCAGCCATATACGGATCATGGAAGATAACCGGTGCCTCTTTGACAGCCTCTCCGTCTGCCCCCGGGGTCGAAACACCTGGGCACCGGCAGGTATTCCAATGGCTGGACAATCAATCTATAGCCAGCCAGATTAATCTGGCTCAGGATGATTGCGACGGGTTAAGCTGTCGATGAATCTGATTTTCAATGTCCGCACCGGACAACCTTTTTCCGTTCAGGAAATACGTCGGCGTGCTGGATACACCATAGTGACGACCAAAGTCGGTTGCCTTGTCCACAAAAGCCTGCGATTCCTTCGATGCCATGCAGGCCTCGAACACTCTGGTATTTAACCCCAGTTTGGACGCAATGATCCCCGGTGCATTTTTAGACAATGCGCCCTGCTGCGCATAGGCGAGCCGGTGGTAATCCCAGTATTGATCCTGTCGGCCGGCACACCATGCACCACGCATCACAGTGGTTGAAATGCCGGAGGCAGGGTCAACCACAGGAAAGTCCACATAATAGACCTTCAGACTACCGGGAAACGCATCCATGAGACGGTTGACCATCTCAGCGCCTTTCTTGCAATAGGGACAACGGTAGTCCGCAAACTCGACCAGCGTGAAAGGCGCATCGACCTTACCTTTGACCGGGTACCCCTCCAGTGGCAGCTTAAAGACTGGAGATTCGGGCTTCGGCACCAAAACTTTCAACCCTTGTTCCTGCCGGAGCTTATCCATAACAGCTGACATTTGCTGTTGCTCACGCACGCTTTCCAGTTGCTGACGGATAGCATCCCGAACCTCACTCAATGGCGCCTGGATGTGGGCACGGTAATTATCATAAAACGACTGGATATCTCGGTCTGATACCGGCGCAATGGACAAGAGTGCCGTTCTTATCTCATCAACGCTCTTCCCCTGAATTGCAGCCTGCTCCTTGATATATCGGTCCAACGCGCCCTGCTCCAGCAGCGCCTGTTGACTTTCCCACGCCTCATGGCGGATGTCATAAAGCGATTGCTGAACCCAGGGCGCAAGCTGTGCCTCCGTCAGGTTTTGCTGATTAAAACGCAGCAATGCATCGCTATCAGCAGAAACAGAAACACTCACCAACAAGCTGCCGATTACTGCCAGAAATCGATTTTTCATCAAGGATAATCCCAGGCATTCCAGAGAAATAACCTCCCTGTCACCCATTCCTGCAAGACAATCAGACGCCTTCGACAAGATCAGTCTTTAGATTGTCGTAACAACCGTAGTGCGTTGGCTGTCACCAGCGCAGTAGCGCCACTGTCTGCGAGTACCGCTACCATCAGGCCTGTCACCCCCATGAGGCTGGTCACCAGGAAAACCATCTTCAGCCCCAGTGCCAGAGCAATATTTTGCCGGATAATGGCCATGGTGCGACGAGACAGGCAGATAACGTCCCCCACTTCACGGACACGGTCATGGGTCAATGCAGCATCCGCAGTTTCCAGCGCAACATCGGAACCCTGCCCCATGGCGATACCGATATCAGCGGTGCGAAGCGCCGGCGCATCATTGATACCGTCTCCAACCATGGCAACTGGTGCGGACGCCTGTAACGCACGAACCGCATTGACTTTGTCTTCCGGCAGCAATCCGGCTCGAAAGCCCATCCCAAGCTGGCTGGCTATAGCACTGGCCGCACGGGGGTTATCGCCCGTGAGCATGACACTGTCGATACCTATGGTACGAAGGCGTTCAATGGCTTCACCGCTATCGCTGCGCAGGGTATCGCTCAATGCGATCAAACCCGCCAGTTCACCGTTCACGGTGGCACAAACAACCGTATTGCCCTGCTCTTCAAGACGGACAACCTCACCGTCTGCACTCTTCATCCGGGCCACTGCATCAGCCATAACGGAAGGTGACCCGATTCTGATTCTCTGTCCATTCACAATGCCGTCAATACCATGCCCGGCAAGTACCGTGATATTTTCCGCTGTCTCGACCGACATACCCCGCCGCTCAGCCTCCGCCAGTATAGCCAGTGCCAGCGGATGGCTCGTGCCTTTTTCCACCGCAGCCACCAGGGGCAACCATTCTTCCTCCCGCGATTCAAAGCTGACCACAGCCGTAACGTCGGGTTTTCCCAGTGTCAACGTACCCGTCTTGTCGAATGCGACCTGTCGAATACTGGCCAACTGCTCCAGGGCCGCACCACCCTTGATGAGAATACCTTTACGAGTCGCAGCAGCCAGGGCTGAGGTTACAGCAGCAGGTGTCGAGATTATCAGGGCGCAGGGACAGGCAATCAGCAGCAAAGCCAGACCGCGATAAACCCAGACGTCCCACGGTTGCCCGGCCAGGAGCGGAGGCAGGACAATGACCAGTCCGGCAACCACCATCATCAACGGGGTATACCAGCGGCTGAACCGGTCAATGAATCGCTCGACTGGCGCCTTATGGGCTTCTGCCTCTTCAATCAGGGACAGGATACGATCAATGGCATTCTCACCCGGTTCGGATTGAACCCGCAGTTGCACCAGTCGATCCGTCGCCAGACTACCAGCCAGTATCCGGTCGCCCGCAACATGCTCAACCGGCAGAGACTCACCAGTCAGCGCACTTTCGTCGAAACTGCCTGCCTCGCTGAGCAAATCGGCATCTACCGGTAACCGGTCACCCGGCCGCACTTCGATGAGATCACCCGGCCGGAGGCTGTCTGCCATGACTTCCCTGCGTTCTTCACCGTTAATCAAGAGAGCAGTATCCGGCGTTAGCGCCATCAGCGCCTTGACGCCGCTACGGGCCCGATCAGCCGCCAGACTCTCCAGTTTCTCCCCGATCATGAAAAGAAACACGACCATAGCCGCTTCAAAACTTTCCCCCAAGGCCAGTGCGCCGATCACTGCTACGGTCATCAGGGTTTCCATACCAAAAAAGTTGCCGCGTCCGGCCTGGCGCACCACGCCTTGTATGATCGGGAGCAGACCCCAGAGTGTCGCAGGCCAGAATGCCCAGGCACCCCATTCGGGCGAAATGACTTGGCAAAGACCACCGGCAATCATCAGTCCTGAGAGAATCAGCAACTGACGATGCTGCCGTATTTTTTCAGTCAGTGACGATTGAGGGGAAACACTTCCATTAATACCGGATAATCCGTAACCCAGCTCAGTTACGGTGTTTTCTATCTGGGAAAGGGTCAGGCGGGAGGGGTTAAATTCGACGGTGAGACGCAGCGTGGAAAACGTAATATGTGCTTTGATCATGCCCTCCAGACGATGGAGAGCAGTTTCTACTTTGCTGATACAACTGGGGCAATCGATACCACTAATTGTCCAGGTTTGTCGGACGGGTTGACTGTCTCCTTCGTCGTCTTCATCAGCCTGCCCGGTACTGGCACTGCTGAACCCACTGGCTTCAACACCGGATCCACAACATCCATCAACGTTTTCTGCGGCTCGCTGGCAGCAGGAACTGACTGCAGCGGTCACCTGCACAGCATCAGTACTGCTGCGCGGTGCATTGCAGCGATGACTTGAACAGCAAGACGTCATGATACTCTCCTTAAATAAATTATAATTCATATGAATTATAATTTATTTGTATACGGAAGCAACACACTTTTCAGTCATAGACCTGTCAACAAACAGAACTTCAAGCGACTTCGCCGCCGTGACTACTCCCGAACATGCTGGATCAAGTCATTAAGCACACAGCGGATATGGTCATCATCCAGGGCGTAGAGAACTTGCTTACCCTGGCGGCAGGCCTTGAGAATACGGGCATCACGCAGCCCCTTGAGGTGATGGCTGGTCAGCGACTGGGACATGCCCGCCAGCTCCGACAACCGGGCAACCGGCTGGGGTTCCACCATACAGGCCAGTACCAGTTTCAACCGGCCCTCATCCCCCAACTGTTTGAACAGGCCGGCCAACGCACTGTGCTGGTCCGGATTCAGTGAAATGCTGTCAGAGGTCATAAGTCGATTTTCAAAAAAGAGTGGTGATTATTCATTCTTTCAGGGATCATGGGGCCTGGCTAGGTACTCTATTGATTGCATTTCCTGCAGCCGGCTCAGTGTCCGTTTGAACTCAAATTCCAGTCGTCCGTCACGATACAAGGACTCCAGCGCCGTTTCGCCTGACATAATCAGGTTCACCCCCCGATCATAGAATTCATCCACCAGGTTGATAAAGCGCCGCGCCTGATCATCCATGCTGCCATTCAGCTGAGGCACCTGTTCAATGAGCACCGTGTGAAACTCTCGAGCCAGCTCAATATAGTCATTCTGGCTCCGCGGACCATCACAGAGGGCAACAAATGTGAACCAGCCAATATCATCACAGACACGGATTGTCCGGATCGGACGCCCTTCGATCTCCAGCACCCGCCCTTCCTGAATATGGGCACTATCCGCTACCAGTTTGCAGAAGCTGTCATGCAGACTATCTCTGGCGGACTCATCCAACGGGTGATGATAGATTTTCGCCTGCTCCAGCACCCGCAACCGATAATCCACGCCGCTATCGACATTGACGACATCAGTATACCGGTTCAGCAGATCAATCGCCGGAAGAAACCGGGCACGCTGAAGGCCGTCTTTATATAGTTCATCCGGGACGATATTGCTGGTTGCCACCAGTGTTACACCGTTTTTGAACAATTGTTCCAGCAAGCCGCCAAGGATCATGGCATCCGTGATATCGGAGACAAAAAACTCATCAAAACAGATGATTCTGGCTTCAGCAGCCAACCGCTGCCCCACTATCACCAGGGGATTCTTTTCACCATCCAGGGATTTCAGCTCAGCATGCACCCGCCGCATGAACCGGTGGAAATGAGTGCGCATCTTGTCGGGGAATGGCAGGCTGTCAAAGAACGTATCCACCAGGTAGGTCTTGCCCCGGCCGACACCACCCCAGAAATACAGGCCTTGAAGCGGTTCAGGCGAGCGTCGCTGCAGTTTCGATACCAGGCGTTTCAGACCGGAAGATTGCCGTGCATCCTCGGCCAACAAGTCATCATAGAGCCGCTGAAGATGGTGGACCGCGTTTTCCTGAGCCTCATCATGGACAAAGCCCTCCCGCTGGAGATCCAGACGATAACGCTCAATGGGTGTCCGCTCACTGGGTGTCATGATAATCCCTGCGCTGATGTTTTTTCTGACTGCTGCACGGCCTGCGACAGGCTTCCAGGCCCTTGCCCCGCAGGCGCGACACTTTACCGGCCTGTATCAATAGTGGCAACAATTTGCCACAGATGGTAACCGCCCCGCTCTATACAGCCGGGATAAAAGATTATAAGTTAGAGTCTCAGCCGGGAACTACTGACGAATCAAAGAGGCTTATTTTGGAAACAGCGAACTTGTTGTGGATGACGGGTGGACTGGCCTTCTTTACCGGCCTGGTGATGGGAATGGTCATCAATCACCTCCTGGGTGGTTCCCGCACCGGGAGCAGCCAGCTGCGCAAGCAACTGGACAAGGCCGAGGCCGAACTCAACGAATACAGGGAAAAAGTCGCGGACCATTTCAGCACCACCGCGCACCTGGTCAACCGCATGACGGAAAGCTATCGCGATGTACACGAGCATATGGCCGCCAGCGCCAATGAACTGTGCACCGATGAACTGACCCGCCAGCGTCTGAACGATGCCCTGCTGGGCAGCAACACTCTGCTCTCCGGCAAAAATGACGAAAAAGCGTCACAGGATATGGTCGAACCCCCAAAGGATTACGCCCTCAAGAGCGATCCTGAAGAAGCCGGCACTCTGGCGGACAACTTTGGCCTGGATAGTACCAAGAAAGCCGTTAACAACGCCTGATTGTATCCCATTACGGGCAGGGCCTTGCACCTGCCCGCCCTTGTAATAACCATTTACTGAATACCAATACCCCTTTATCAGGATTAGCCATAAACAGGTCCTCCTCCTTCTTGTCTCTACGACACAAACCGCCCACCCCCGCCAACTAAACTGGATGGTATGGACCTGACAAATCGCTGTGATGTATGTCTGGCACACAAAGGACGTCGGGACAGGGATCGCAGAGCAACCTGCTAAACACCCCGTCCGAATCAACACAAAATAAAAAACCGGTAGAACGGAAGCATGCCGATGAGTTTTCCCGCTACCTGGGAAAAGATCAGGAACCGCCTGCAGAAGCCTCTCCCTCGGCAATCAGCAAGTCGGGACAGGGCAATCAGGCGGCAAAGCCAGTCCCCGACCAGGTCTTTATGGTCAACAACATGGTGAACAAGAATTTTCACTATGTGCGGGATTCCCGGCAATTCCAGACGACGGACTATTGGCAGACACCGGAAGAAATGAAGCAAAACATGGCGGGAGACTGCGAGGATTTCGCTCTGCTGAAATACCAGATACTGCAGGAACGCGGCGTAAGCGAGGATCGGCTGTCACTGGCCTACGGCAAGTTAAATGGTGAAGGCCACCTGATCACGCTCTACAAAGACAATGAAGGTCATGAGCACGTGCTCGACAACGCCGCCAGCGACATCAAAACCGTAGAAGAACGGGACGATTTATGGGTACTGGTGCGATTCAAAATGGAAGACGTCTCCTATGGCAAGGACGGCTGGTTAAAAGTACTGGAAAAGATTCGCTCTCGTGCCGACTGAGCAACGGACTCAATGAACCAAGGACAGGAATACCACTATGGGCAACCAACGCACACTCAACTTACGCTTTCTGGCAGAGCCTGCAGACGTCAACTTCGGTGGCAAGGTCCACGGCGGCGCTGTGATGAAATGGATTGACCTCGCTGGCTACGCCTGCGCCGCAGGCTGGAGTGGACGTTACTGCGTCACAGCGTATGTCGGCGGCATCCGGTTTGTTTCCCCGATCCATGTCGGTAACCTGGTTGAGGTGGAAGCCCGAGTCATCTACACCGGTCGCAGCTCCATGCACATCGATATTAACGTACTGGCCTGTGACCCCAAATCCGGTGATCGTCGCCAGACCACCCACTGCATTCTCATCATGGTAGCCGTCGACGAATCGGGGCATCCGGTGAGCATTCCTGAGTGGGTACCGGAAACCGAGGAAGACATCCGGCTCAAGGATACCGCCGTCAAACTGATGGATATGCGCAAACAGATCAGTGATGAAATGGCCATACTGTTCGGTGACAGGACATAACCACGGGCGCTTGTAGCAAGCGATCTAGCTGGCAGATTCTGCAGGATTGACCATACTGGGCTCGCCAACGTTTTCCCAGTAAGGGTGTCACCGTTCTCACATGGCCAGTATGCTGTCTCTTTCTCCGGGCACCCTGAAACTGTTGTCAGCCGCTGGCAGTACGTTGGAATTTTTCGACTTTACCCTGTTTATCCTCTTCGCGCCCCAGATTGCCGCCAATTTCTTTCCTCCGGAGAGTGGGTGGAGCGGGATTCTGCCTGTCATGCTGCTCTTTGCCGTCGGCTATATCCTCCGCCCGCTGGGCGGGCTCCTGTTCGGGCATATCAGCGATCGTCATGGTCGGCGGACCGTTTTCCTGAGTTCCATCACGTGCATGTCCCTGGCCACACTGGGGATTGGCTTATTGCCTGATCACCACACGATCGGCTCTCTTGCCCCCGGCCTGCTCCTGGCATTACGTGTGATACAGGGCATCTCACTCGGCGGCGAACTTCCCGGCGCCATTGTATACTCGGCAGAACATGCACCACCCAACCGACGCGGCGGCGCTACCGGGCTGGTTATCGCCGGCGTTACTTTTGGCAATGTGATAGGCAGCCTGAGCGGCGTGCTCCTGCACAGCATTTTGAGTGATGATCAAATCAACCACTGGGGATGGCGTTTACCGTTTATTACAGGAGGGATACTGGGCATTGCCGGTTACTATTGGCGCAGGAAATTCAGTGAAACGCCTATTTTTAAAGCAGCCTGCTCAGCAAACACGCCCACAGGAGTACCGCTGAAAATTATCATTACCCGATTTCCCGCCCACTTGATCAGGGGGCTACTGATTGCATCCGTACCAGCGTCAATTGTCGCTGTCTTACTCTTCATACCAAGATACAGTCACCATTATCTACACAACACAGGACTCTCTGACTTTACCCTGACCACCGTACTTTTCTTATTGATCTGCCTGAATACGGTGGTGTTTGCACATTGGTCTGATAAAACCGGGCGTCGACCTGTTTTATTCGCAGGCTTGGGTGTTCTCACGGTGTCGGCGCTTCCCATATGGTCAATCCTCCTGCACTCCCATGAATGGGGCTATATCATTGCATTACTCACTGTGCCTTTCGGCATGATCACGAGTTGCTATGAAACCATACTGGTTGAACTGTTTCCCACAGAGGTACGAACAACAGGGGTAGCCTGTTGTCATAATCTGGCATTTGCGCTGATTGGCGGGCTGACACCCGCCTTACTGGAGAGTCTGTGCCAGGCAGGATTGTTATACAGCCCTGCCTGGGTACTGACCGCCTGTAGTCTGGCTACCGTGGCGGCAGTCCTTGGATTAAGTGACCGCTATCAGCAGTCACTATCAGGACTAGTAACGAAACCCGATTGATAGTCGCTCTGTCATCCTTAAAGCGACTTACTGACCTTCCTGTTCAGCATCAAGAAAACGCTCTGCATCCAGTGCTGCCATGCAACCGGTACCGGCAGACGTAATTGCCTGACGGTAGATATGATCCATTACATCACCAGCCGCAAACACACCGGGGATAGAGGTTTGCGTCGCATTCCCCTCAGTGCCACTTTGCACTTTGAGATAGCCGTCCTTCATTTCAAGCTGATCAGCAAAAATCTCTGTATTCGGACTATGGCCAATGGCGATAAACACACCCATCACATCGATATCGGACATTTCGCCGGTCTTGACGTTTTTCACCCGCACGCCGGTCACGCCGGCGTCATCGCCAAGCACTTCTTCAAGCACAGAATCCAGCACCAGGCGAATATTACCGTTCTGGGCCTTATCGTAGAGTTTATCCTGCAGGATTTTTTCTGAACGGAACTGGTCGCGACGGTGAATCACAGTCACTGTCTCTGCGATATTGGACAGATAAAGCGCTTCTTCCACCGCGGTATTCCCGCCACCAACAACAGCAACATGCTGCTTGCGATAGAAGAACCCGTCACAGGTGGCACAGGCAGAAACGCCGCGCCCCTTGAAGGCTTCCTCGCTGTCCAGCCCCAGGTAACGGGCACTGGCGCCGGTCGCAATGATCAGGGCATCACAGGTATAAACGCCACTGTCACCTTCCAGACGGAAAGGACGCGTCTTCAGGTCGGCCGTATGGATATGGTCGAAAATGATCTCGGTATCAAACCGCTCTGCATGGGCTTTCATCCGCTCCATCAGGGCAGGCCCCTGCAGCCCTTCCACGTCACCCGGCCAGTTGTCGACTTCCGTGGTGGTGGTCAGCTGTCCACCCATCTGCATACCGGTGATCATGACCGGGTTCAGGTTTGCCCGGGCGGCGTAAACCGCGGCGGTATAACCGGCCGGGCCAGAGCCCAGGATCAGCAGGCGGGCATGTTTCACTTCACTCATCAATCGCTCCGAATTCCGTTACCATTGTGCGGCGAAAAACTGTGGCAGACATCATAACGGTCTGCGAATATCTGAACCAGTGAATCCTTTCAATTGTGCTGATAGACAGGTAACCCAATGCCCAACCCCCTGCAGTCGCCAGTCGGTGGACTCGATTACTTCCTTCAGGGCCTCAAGCGCCTGAAAGAACCGGCGGTATTGCCCTTTATTGCCATTCCCCTGACGATCAACATCCTGGTGTTTGGTCTGTTGATCTGGTGGGCCGGTCAACAGTTTTCCGTCTGGGTTGATCAGGCCGTGGCCTGGCTGCCGGACTGGTTGTCGTTTCTTCACATTCTGTTATGGCCGTTGTTTGCTCTCACCATCGCCCTGGTGGTGTTTTTCACCTTTACGCTTGTTGCAAACTTTATTGCGGCACCCTTTAATGGTTTTCTGTCAGAAAAGATTCAGCGTGAACGCACCCCTCACCTGCTACCGGAAGATAATGGCTGGAAAGACCTCGTCGCCATCATTCCCCGCAGCATCGCCCGTGAAGGCCAGAAACTGGTGTATTACCTGCCACGGGCGCTGGTGCTGTTAATACTGACCTTCATTCCAGTGATCAACCTGGCTGCACCTTTTCTCTGGGCGTTGTTTTCCGCCTGGATGATGGCGGTCCAATATGTGGATTATCCAGCGGATAACCAACAGGTTCGCTTCAAAGACATGCTCACACAACTTAAGAGCCGTCAACGTACACAATTGTTGGCTTTTGGCGGCATTGTGGCCTTATTTACGATTATTCCATTTATTAATCTGATTGTTATGCCTGCCGCGGTCATTGGCGCAACGCTTTTGTGGATTGATAGACAACGTTAATGCTTCATGCCTATTCAAACAGGGAAATTTCATTTTCCCTGTTTGAAGGGACTGTGATCCTAATAAACAGTTCAATACACACCCGTATTAACCCATATTTATTAGCATAAAGAACCACCTTACCAAAAAATGTTTTAGTCAAAAAATTATCTGACAGGTGATATGTGCATTTTTTATATAACCCAAACAAATAAAAAAATATGAATCCACAACCAAACCAGCATCCATCACTGCACCACCCTGATAACAAAACAGTTAAATACGAAATTATTTTTGAACATAATCAAAAAATATTAATCAAAAGATATGGCCAGATAACTTAAAAATTATAAACACAGGATTTTTCATAGATACAAAGGATGAATTAACTATGGACTCTTTAGCAAACAAGACAACTGTAACGCATCAACTCAGGTTAGAAAAAAAAGAAAGTAAAACCTCAGCACCTCAGCCCACCACAGCACAAAAAAAACCATATCTGCAGGGCCATTCAGGTATTCAATCAGCTAACCAAGCAAACACTAGAATGACCTCCAGAAAAACAACAACCGATCCATCTCCGACTCATAATAAGCATCAAACCAGACAATCAGAACCATTGGAAATGCGGATCAAATTTGCTCTTTTCGAAAAAGATATTGAGATTGAACATCTAAGGACACTATACAATAAACTATTCGTTGAAACCGATAATCTCTATGCTGCTTACAGCAAAAACACGGAAATAGGCCAAGAATACAAAGCCAAATACAAGAAACTGAAAAAAGATTATAAAAGCCTGCAAGAAGAAAACAAAAAATTGAATTCAGAGCTGTTGACGTCACTACAGCGGTCTGGAATATACCACTATAAAAAGTTTTTAGAGGGACAAAACCAACCAGGCCCCCATCCCCAAGGTGATGATTCAGAGCTGTTGGCAGCGACTGAAAAGGATACATCCAATGTTGGTGATTCATCAGCATCTGCGGTGGCCGGGGAAACTGTGTCATCAACGGGCATGATACATGACCATACTCAAATCTACGCCCAACACTCCATCCTGACGTCGAACAGTGATTCATATGAAACTTGGGGGACTGAATGGGATGGCCCTCCTGATAGCTGCATGCCATCATCTGTTAGCACGTGGCGTTGTGATGAAGGCAGCAACCAAGGCGACGAACAAGATCATTCACCTCGTTCCGAAGACCCTTCGAAGGAATGAAATGAATACCATTCTTTCGTCGCAAGTGAGGCAGGCAAACCTGTTCACAGATATTATCCAAACTGGCATCAGGGTACGGTGAAAATCTGCTGACTGTTGCCCGTGACGGCTGATAAGGGTATGCATCCCCACACGGAGTAGGAGCGAGGTGCTCTGTAGTGGGTAGATTTCCCCGGAAACCGCATCTTCTGATACACCCTGGCCGTTCTGGTCGCCGTGTCATGAAGTGTGCTTTTCAAACAGAGATACTGTAGACCTATCAGCATCCGGGGGGATGCAATCATGGGATCCATAGCCTAGTTGGATGCAGCCAATATCAGCTTCACCGATATGAAACTGTCTGGAGTGTGCTGCCGCATTAGGTTTTTTTGAGACGATGACTGAATGAAATGGTCTTGAACGAGCCAGTTTATTCAGTGAAAGGATGTATTCGCTTCGGATCATCAATAATATGCGCCCCCTTAAGTTATAAGGGAGCTGAGTTTTTTATGCAGGCGACAAATTGCAGAAATCAGAAAACGTTCTTATGGGGTAGTGAATCTCAGATACACTAAATCTCAACCTGAATACCAAAAACAACGGAACCGGCAGGAGAGCCAGCATGCATGTCTTTTACATCGCCCCCACCAGCTATGGCGTTGGCCTGACCTCCATCGCATTGGGACTGGTACATGCGCTCGATAAGCTGGGGCTGAGGGTTGGCTTTCTCAAGCCGGTGGCACAGCAACATCGCTCAGATACCGGCCCGGAACGCTCCACCCAACAGGTTCGGGCGGCCACTTCATTGACACCACCCGATCCGGTTCCACTCTCCAAAGTCGAAAACCTGCTTGGCAAAAACAAACGGGATGAACTGCTGGAAAGAGTCGTCAATCAGCTGTCCCAGGCGGCAAAAGATGCCGACGTTGTCGTGGTTGAAGGCCTGGTACCCAGCCGTACCATGCCCTACGCCGGACGACTGAATGTCGATATTGCCCGAAGCCTGAATGCCGACATCATCATCGTCCACGCGCCGGATGATGAAACACACCAAGACACCGCAGATAAACTGCAGATTACCGCTGACACTTTCGGCGGAACCGGCAACCCGAATGTCATTGGTTATATCCTGAACAAGGTTCAACCCGACTACCTTGCCAGCGTGACTGACCAAAACGGTCAGTATCAGACATTGCCCTCCTTTCGACGCAAGGCTTTTGAAGCGATTGGTCATATTCCCTGGAACAATACCCTGTCAGCGCCAAGAACCCGGGATGTCGCCACATTACTGCAAGCCAGGCTCCTGAATGAAGGTGATATCGACAACCGTCGTGTGGCACACCGGGTGCTCTGCGCCCGCACGGCGGCTAACATTGTCCGACATCTGCGCCCAGACGCCTTGATCATTGCCCCGGGGGATCGCGATGATATCATCATGGCCACCTGTCTGGCCGCACTGAACGGGGTGCCTTTAGCTGGCCTGTTACTGACGAACGACCTCCCTCCACAGGAGCAGATCGCCACACTCTGTCGTCGGGCAATACAGGAAACCGGCCTGCCAATCCTGATCACTGACAGTAATTCCTACACGACAGCAACCCGCCTTGACCGAATGAATACCGAGGTTCCCCTGGACGATCAGGAACGACTCCAGAAAGTCATGGATGCTGTCGCAGAACATCTTAATATTGATTGGCTTCAGGATCGCTGCGGCGAACCGGTGGAACCCCGCCTGTCACCACCGGCGTTTCGCCATCAGCTGGTTGAGAATGCCCGTAAGGCCAACAAACGCATCGTATTGCCCGAGGGGGATGAACCGAGAACTATCCAGGCCGCTATCCTGTGTCAACAACGTGGCATTGCACAATGCGTGTTGCTTGCTCGATCAGAAAGCGTACAACAGGTGGCCAGTGATTTGGGTATTACCCTGCCAGATGACCTGGAAATTCTTGATCCCGATACACTCAGGCCACAGTATATTGAACCGATGGTAGAACTGCGCAGCAGCAAGGGTTTAACCGCACCCATGGCGGAAGCCCAACTGGAAGATAACGTGGTATTGGGCACCATGATGCTGGCGATGGATGATGTGGATGGGTTGGTATCCGGTGCTGTCCATACGACGGCCAACACCATCCGCCCTGCCTTCCAGCTGATCAAGGCCCGCCCAGGTACAAGTACGGTGTCGTCAATATTCTTTATGCTTCTGCCCGATCAGGTGCTGGTCTATGGTGACTGCGCGGTCAACCCGGATCCTGACGCCAGCGCCCTGGCAGATATTGCGATCCAGAGTGCTGACTCCGCTGCCCGGTTTGGTATTCCGCCCCGTGTTGCCATGATCAGTTACAGCACGGGTTCATCAGGTCATGGCACGGATGTAGAAAAGGTTCGTGAAGCAACACGACTGGCACGGGAAAAACGACCTGGCCTGTTGATTGACGGTCCGCTCCAGTATGACGCCGCCGCCATCGCATCCGTTGCCGGCAGCAAAGCGCCCGACAGCCCGGTTGCAGGTAAAGCGACAGTGTTTGTATTCCCCGATCTGAACACTGGTAATACGACGTATAAAGCCGTACAACGCAGCGCCAATGTCATCAGCGTTGGCCCCATGCTGCAGGGGTTGCGAAAACCTGTGAATGATTTGTCCCGTGGTGCATTGGTTGACGATATTGTCTATACCATCGCCCTGACAGCCATACAGGCCGCCAGCGATTAACGCTTCGATTTCTGTTTCGACGGTAACGGTGGAACGGCCCTGCGTTCATGCAACAAATGACGTAGGGTCATAAACGGATGCCTGAAGAGCATACGTGGCCCGGCATAACGCATAATGACTTTGGCCTTGTCGCGCATGGCCGGCTTGTAGCAATGGATGGGGCAACGGGAACAAGTGGGTTTGGCGGGGCCGTAAGGGCATTTGTGCAAACGGAATGCCGCAAAATCCAGAAATTCACGGCATTCCGAACAGAGATCATTACCACACTTATGGTGATCGCGGCACCAGAGCCTGACCATCGCGGTCATGGTCTGGTGCTCACGTTCAAGCACACCGGTCAGAGGTTCAGGAAGCTGCCGCATCCGCCTTGTTAACCGGGGCCATATTGGCCGGTTCCAGCTTTCCGGAAGAACCGAACATCTGCAGGCTGTGCTTTTTCAGCCAGCGCATACGACGGCGGCGGGCAACGCTCTGCATATCCACATCCCGGTCACATTCGTCGACGATTTCCATGCCAAGCAGCGTTTCGATCAAATCTTCGAGTGTCACCACACCCTGCATGTCGCCGTACTCATCCACGACCAGCGCGATATGAGAACGCTCGACCACCAATCGTGAAAACAGACTGTCTACCCGTTCACGATCCAGTATGCGGATGATCGGACGACGCAAGCTACCTAATGTCGCGGTACCACCGGACTGATGGTGCGCTGCCAGTACTTCGGCACGCAGCACAAAGCCAGTGATATCATCCGGTTCACCTTCATACACAGGAATACGGGAGAAACCCTTATCACTGTACTTTTCCAGGTACTCCGCTGTGGTCACGGATTCAGCCAGAGAGAAAACCACGGTTCGCGGCGTCATGATGGTATTCAGTCGACCATCACGGAAACGCAGCAGACTCTGGAGAATCTGGTTTTCTTCTGAAGCCAACTCACCCTGACGACGACCCAGTTCAGCCAGTGCAGAAATCTCTGCCCGGAGTTCACTGTCATTACCATGACCGTGGGTCATGCGAGAGGTCAGCAACTCAAGACACCAGATCACCGGCGACAGGATACGCACCATCCAATTCAGACAGATTGCAGTCATCGGTGCCAGTTGTCGCCACCAGGTAGCGCCAATGGTTTTAGGAATGATCTCGGAAAGTACGAGGATCAGCACCGTCATCACTGCAGACACAAGGCCAAGATACTGGTTGCCAAATACGACAGCCGCCTGCGCACCAACACCTGCAGCACCAGCGGTGTGCGCCACGGTATTCAGGGTCAGGATTGCGGCAAGAGGGCGGTCAATGTTGTCCTTCAGCGCTTTGATACGCTTGGCGGAACGATCACCTTTCTGCTCAATACCAGCCAGCCAGGACGGCGTGATGCTGAGAAGTACGGCTTCGAATACTGAGCACAGAAATGAAACAAGAATGGCTACCAGTGCAAACACTACCAGCAGTAACAAGAGGGCATCCTCATACTATTAAACATGCTCGCATCGTACCTGAGTCCGGACAAAAAAAATGCAAAGAATCTGTAAATGTCAGAAAAAAATTCCGGTTTGGTTAGTCGTGCTGACAATGCACGTTTGCCAAGCGACGGGAGATACGTAGAATTGCCGACAGTGAATAATCAGATCGGACAATAGACCCATAGCAATGCTGTCATTTCTGCCTCCTTTTCTGCGTGGTTGCCTCTCAGCCCTGCTGCTGGGATTGAATACCCTGTTACTGTGTTTGCCGCTGATGTTTTTCAGCCTGAGCCGGTTTCTGATCCCCGTGAAAGCGTGGCACCGAATCAGCACGCAGATCTGCATTGCCATTGCGGAATTCTGGATCAGTATCAACAGTGGCTGGATGAAACTGACCCGTCCCATGGACTGGCAGGTCAATGGCCTTGAAGGTCTTAAAAAAGACGGCTGGTACCTGGTGACCTGCAATCATCAGTCATGGGCTGATATCTTTATTGTCCAGCACCTGCTGAATCGCCGTATTCCCATGCTGAAGTTTTTCCTCAAGCAGGAACTGATCTGGGTTCCCATTATCGGTCAGTGTTGGTGGGCGTTGGATTTCCCTTTCATGAAGCGCTATTCCAAGGCTTACCTGGATAAACATCCTGAAAAAAGAGGCGAAGACCTCAAAGCAACCCGCAAGGCTTGCGAGAAATTTCGGGAAGTACCGGTTTCCGTCTTTAACTTTATGGAAGGCACCCGCTACACCGAAGCCAAGCATAAACAACAGCAGTCGCCATTCCGTCATCTGCTCAAACCCCGCGCAGGCGGCACCGCCTTTGTATTAGGCGCAATGGGCAGCCAATTGAACACCATGGTTAATATCACCATTTCCTATAACGGACCGGTACCCACCTTCTGGGGTTTTCTCTGCGGAAAAGGCGATAACGTCAGCATTGCGATTGATCTTTTACCAATTCCAGATCACTACCTTGGCAAGGATTACAGTAATGACACAGCCTTCCGTGAACAGTTCCAGCACTGGGTTAACGAACTGTGGACGGACAAAGACAGCCTACTCAAATCCATGAACAGCGAATCGTCGCCAAAAGAAGCCACCTACGCAGAAGCTAGCTGATAAAAAAAGGGACAGTATTCACTGTCCCTTTTTCATTACATCTTATTGATTAGCCGGCGGCTTGAGTGCAATCGTAACGCGACGGTTTTCCGCGCGCCCTTCCGGTGTTTTATTGGAAGCAATCGGCTGACTGGATCCTACACCGTAGGCTGTAATGCGCGTAGGAGAGATGCCTTGGCCAATCAGGTAATCTGCCACACTGTTCGCCCGGTTCTGCGACAGCGGCAGGTTAATGCGTTTTTCATCACCGGTTGAATCAGTATGTCCTACGACAACGATCGTATTGTTGTCATACTCTTTCATCACCCTCGACACAGAGCCCAGCACCGAGTAGAAATCCGCACGAATATTGGCTGAGTTGGAAGCAAACGTGATATTACCGGGCATGATCAGGTTCAGCTGATTCCCGACACGCTGGACCTGAACACCTGTACCCTGCAATTCAGCACGCAGTTTGTTTTCCTGCTGATCCACATAGTAACCGTATCCACCACCAGCAACCGCGCCCAAAGCTGCACCCGCCAGCGCACCATCTTTACCATCAGCCAGCCCGCCAACAACGGCACCGGCCAGCGCGCCCAGACCGCTGTACTTGGCAGATTTCTGGGTTTGCTGCTCGCCCGTATACGGGTTAGTGGTTTGGCAACCCGCCAGTACGGCGCCGACCAAAGCGACAGCTGTCAGCTTCTTCAATGCAAACCGTGATTTGGCAACCGTCATCGTTCTTTAACCTCTGATAACCATGTTCTCGCGGATTTCTTCACCAATGGTCGTATCGGGACCATGCCCGGCTACCACCACGGCGTCCTCATCCAGTGTATAAAGTCTTTGACGAATGGAGCGTTCGATCGTTGGGTAATCACCGCCCCACAGGTCGGTCCTGCCAATCGCTCGACGGAACAATGTGTCGCCGGCAATCAACAGTTTATGATCAGCAAACCAGAAACTCATGGAACCCGGGCTGTGTCCCGGCGTATGCATGGCAACACCACAACAGCAGGCCAGTTCTTCATCATCATGCAGCCAGAAGTCAGGGCCTGGCACCGGACGGTAAGGCACTCCAAACATACGACACTGGGTTTCCAGATTATCCCAGAGGAATTTATCCTCCTTGTGCAGATGAATGGGCGCGCCGGTCTTTTCTTTCAGTTCACCACTGGCCAGGAAATGATCCAGGTGAGCGTGAGTATGGATCAGGGCGATAATCTGCAGGTTATGCGCCCTTACCTTTTCAAGGATTAACTCCGCATCACCACCGGGATCCACCACAATCCCTTTTCCCGTCACCGGGTCACCAATAATCGTGCAGTTACATTGCAGGGGGCCGACTGGAAACGTTTCCCTGATCATTCCTGGCGTTTGATTCATGCGCGTTCCGCTTTGCTCATCGTTAAACGGGCAGATTTTATCAGTCACCTGCCCAATTCAAACCCCGGAGGATACTACAATGTTCACGACAAAATATGTCAAAGTCTTTCAAACAGTGGATGGATTTCTTCCTCAAAACTGAACACAAGTAAATACCCACACACCTTGCATCAGCGATACAACAGCAATAACGACTGGCAAAGTGTTAAATCACTGGTATTTTTTAACACTGAGAAATACAGCCTTTTGGCGTACCTGCCAATCATCACACCACCCAGAAAAGCCTCAAGCACCGTTTATCAACTGAGATGAGCTGATCAAATCTTTACTACATCATCTCCCTGAAACGAGAGTTTATGTCATGGCTAAATTTTGCATTCAGCGGTTTATTTCAACGCTTATATTGTCTCTGATCGGACTACTGCCAGGCGGTATCTATGCCTGCACCACCTTTGCCTCCGTCGGTGAAGCCAATGCCGCTGGCGGCCTGTTGATTGCGAAAAATCGTGACTCTCTGGCAGCATACCAGGCGCTTGAAGTCCGACAACCTGCAACAGGCAATACCTACATAGGACTATTTTACAATTCAGTAAACCATTCACCCTTTCCCTATATTGCAGCTGGGGTGAACCAACACGGCTTGGCAGTCGTTCAAAACGAATCCGCCTCCATCAACGATGCGGATCATTTTAATGACGCCGACCAATCTGCTGCCATTTTTAAGATTCTTGAAAATTACAAGACAGTGGCAGAAGTCAGGAAAGCAAAAGAGGAACTGTTTGCAGATGGCATGGCGAATTTCCTGATTATTGGCGACAGGCATCAGGCAATTCTGGTAGAGGTTGGTCCGGAGAAAGGTTCCTATCAAATCCTGCCAGCCAAGCAAAATAGCAACAAACTGTTTCATACCAATCATTACGTGCTGAAAGGCATGGAGCATTTTAATAAGGTTTTCTATCCGGACTCACAGCACCGCTTCAGTGCGATTAAATTGGATATGAACCAGGCCCTCAGCCAGTTAACCATGGAGGGCAGCTATTATAACTGGGTCAATAGCGCCACAAATGGACCGAACGACAGCATTCTCAGAAATGTCACCCTGGCCAGCTGGATCAACCGTATAACCAAAAATGGAACATCTGAACTCTGGGTCAGGGTCACATCACCGAATCATAAGTTTCAACATTATCAGCTCAGCCTGGATCAGGCTTTCTGGAACAACCCGCCCTCCGATATTCGCCCAGTCAACTTGTCAGCTGCAGGTATTGTCAGTTTTCCCGTCGGCAGTGAAGCGCAATATGAATACCAGGGTGGTGAGCTTTGAACGAACAATTCCATAACAGGGGCATACACTGCCCCTCATTGAGTCCAGGGGATTGATACCAGCACACCAACCTGAACGATCATCCGTTACCCTAACGCAACCAAAAACAGACCAGATAAGACAACAGCACTTCCCAGCCATTTCCCCGGCCAGAGCGCCTCCCGGAACCAGAACAACCCTATCAGTACCCCAATCGGTATTGATACCTGTCGAAACGCAGCCACATAACTGACATTACTCACATAACCCATGCTAATCAGGATCAGCACATATGTGGCACACATCATTCCTCCCGTTACAGACGCTGCCCGGTTTTGCTCCACTGAGAGCGCGCGTCGGTTATGGCGAAGAAGAACTGACATGAGTCGATACCAGATACCTGTCATTAGTGCCTGAAGACACATATAGGCGATAGCGGCGAGCACAACATTGAATTCATCACGGAGAAGTTGCATCCCGAATGCATCGATCAGGGTGTAGCCTGCCGTTGCAAAAGCTGCCAGCAATGCAAAGGCAATACCCGGCCCGGTATAGTCACGCCAATGCCATTGTGACAATCGTTTCACCGGCAGAAGTAAACAGCCACCAACCACCAGCACCGTCCCGATAACGGCCTGTCGACTGATCTGATCCCCCTGCCCGAGAATCAATGCCGCAATTGTAATAACGATCACAGGGGCAGAACGGGCAATGGGATAGAGCATTGACAGGTCACCCTGCCGATAAGCCTGCGCAAGGGACGACAGGTAGATGTACTGACACAGACCACTGCCGACCAAAACCAGCCAGAATATCGGGTCAACCTGAATCCAGCCCACACCAACCATAAAAACCGCCGGTGAAAACAACAGCGCAGCGGCAAAATTGGCACGTTCAAAAAACAGGGGATCACTGCCCCCCTGCTTCCCCAGTGCATTCCAGAGCGCATGCATGACAGCAGACAACAGCACCAGCATCACAGCAATACTGCTCATAAGTGCGGTTTCCGTTCAGGGTGTTTCACCGCGGGACAGGCGTGATTCAATATCATCCAGACACGGCAACAAGTCAGCGACCGAATCAATGACATAATGTGCGCCCGCCCGGTACAGTGCAGTACTTGCATGCTGCCTGACCGTTTGCTGCTCTGCCGCAGATAGCGATTGCCATTCAGCCAGAGACAAACCGGCTTCATTGCCACTGATGGCAACCCCGACCGTCCAGAGTCCAGCGTTGAGACCTTCTTCGATGCCAACCGGCGTGTCATCAACCTTGACGCAGGCAGCCACATTATTGATGCCCAGCTCAACCATGTTTCTCAGGCACATATCCGGGGCGGGGCGACCACGGGGCACTTCGGTTGCACAGACATTACTGTCTGGCCGGTAGCCACAATCTGCAGCGGCATCCAGCAAGTCTGCCATCATCTCGCTGCTGTAACCGGTATTGGCGCCAATGAGGTAACCCCGTTCACGCAATACGGCCATCACCTCAGTCAGGTGGGGAACAGGTGCTGCGTACTGTGCAATGGCTTCAATTTGCAGCGGTACCAGCGCTTCATACAATCGATCAATATCGTCTTCGTCAGCCGGCCGACCGTGCACGGACTGCCAGCGTTCTGCCACACGGGGCATAAGCGCAATTTGGCGTATATGCTCGCGCTTTTCTGTCCCCATGGGCAGCCGTGCTTCCGCCGGAGTGATCGGCACTTGCTGACTGGCAAACAGTTGTCGGAAAGCTGCGATAGGCGCCATGCAGCCAAAGTCAACGGTCGTGCCCGCCCAGTCGAATATCACCGCCTGTATTGGCCCGCTGTAACGCCGTTGCCAGATGTAGTTCATCGTAGGTTTCCCTTGTTGTTGTTCTGTTGCTTATATCCAGTGCAGGCTATTGCCAGTAGATGGAGTCCCGGACGGCCGTCAGGAGTCGCTGATAGTCATCCGGGAACACATGGCCAATGGTGCCAATCCTGAAGCAATCCGCTTCGGAGACTTTTCCGGGATAAATCACAAACCCCCTGTCTTTCAAGCGTTCATAAAACTCAGAAAACTGGAAATCAGCATGATCAGGATTGAAAAACGAGGTAATGACGGGAGAGCGCGCCTCTTCCGGTAGCAATGGTTTGAAACCCTGTTCTTCCATACCACTGATTAGAATCCGATGATTCTCCGTGTAACGGCGGTGGCGAGCAGCAATGCCACCTTCTTCATCCAACTCATCCAGCGCCTGGCGGAATGCGCGTACGACGTGGGTCGGAGATGTGAAACGCCATTTCCCATAATTCAGCGTCATGCAGCGCCACTGGTCATAAAGATCCAGACTGAGTGAACGGGCATTGCCTTCAAGGCGATGGAGTGTCGCGGTTCGAGCAACAACCAGTCCAAATCCCGGTACGCCCTGAATACACTTATTGGCAGAGCTGATCAGGAAATCAATGCCCAGTTCGCCAATATCCATGGGAATGCCACCAAAGCTGCTCATGGCATCCACGATCCAGCAGCGTCCAGCCTCTGTGACCACCCGGCTGACAGCTTCCAGCGGATTTAACCGGCCGGTGGTAGTTTCACAATGGACCATAGCCACATGGGTAATGGCCGGATCATCAGCCAGTGTCTGCTCCACGACAGAAGGATCAATTTCCCCCTGCTCGCCAAAGTCCAACAACTGATGATCAATCCTAAGGTATTCGGCAATCGTCGCAATGCGCTGGCCATAAACGCCATTCGCAATCACCAACAACCGTCCATCTGATGGCAGTGCTGTACCAATCACAGCTTCAACCGTCGCTGTGCCACTGCCCTGCATCAGTACTGAGGTATAACCCGGCTCTTTCGTTGCCAGACGCACCAGCCTTGAGCGGATCTCCTGAACAATCGCGTTATAGTCATCATCCCAGGTGCACCAGTCACGCAACATGGTTTCTTTGACAGTAGAAGACGTGGTAATCGGCCCCGGGGTAAGAAGCAGGTAAGGTACATCCGGATTCTCGGACATAGGCATTCCTTCGTAATGCTATAGACAATCGGACAGCGATAGATGCACTGCCCGACTCCTTGCCTACAAGCCTATGCCGGGAGTATGACAATTATGTGATGAAGAAAAATACGCCGTTGCCAGCTTCTGGATAACAGAATAATTGTTTGAATCAAGATCTGGAGACACGGCAATTAACATGGCCAGCCCTCATCCTAAAGGTCCTATCTACATTAAATCGTATTGAGCCATGGTGTTAGCCAATCATTCATTTTGCGGATAGCCAACTTCGCTTCAGGCCAATCCCAATGAATCTGGAAAATATGAGGCATGCCTTCATACAAATCGAGTTTCACCGTATGTCCTGGCTGGTCCATTACCTGATATAGACGGACAGAATTGCTGAGGAAGGTTTCCCGGGTTCCCCCCTGAATCAACACCGGAGGAAAAGGTTTCTGGTAGTTACCATAAACGGGTGAAACATAGGGATGCTTTTGCTCAGATTTCGGTGCATAAGCGTCCGCTGACGATTTCAGATGTAACTGATAATGATAAAAAGGTTCTGAGTCCTTCAGTGTAATATAGCTGTCGCCTGTCTCGGTAATATCTGACCATGGCGACCAGAGTACCAATGCAGCAGGCAGGGACTCCCCCTGGTCTCGAAGTTTCAAAACGGCACTGACGACTAGGCTACCACCAGCCGACTCGCCGTAAGCCGCGATATCCTCCCATTGATAACCTTGGGCAACCAGCCCTTTAAAGACAGCAATCACTTCATCGGTTATCGTCTGATAGCTACCTTTAGGCGCTGTCGTATAATCCACGGAAATGACTTTAAGCCCGGTTTCATTGGCTACAGGAATACAACGCAACAATGTCGACTGGGCATTGTAACGGGTATAACCACCGCCATGGGCATAGACCAGCACCTTGCCGTTATCTTTCCAGCCCTTGGGAAGCACTTCTATGACGGGTACCGAGTTAATGACTTTCTCTGTAATGGTTGGTTCAAAGCGTTTAATGATGGCCTGATTGTTAGGACGTAACTTTTCTTCCAGTGCCTGATTAACAGCAGTCCAACCTTTTATATCATCAGCATCCGGATAGGGTTTCAGCGTCAATGGATCAGGCATGGCCTGCATATGGCTTTTTGCTTGATCCGAAATTGTCTCCGGCAAGGATGGTTCATAGGCAAACACCAATACCGGCATAATGGCTAAAACAATCTCCTTCCACTGATGATTCATATAACGCAGCCTCGTCATTGCTAAGTTAAAGCGGTACAGGCCTGAAGGTTTAGTGGGGGTAACCGGATTTTTCAATAGAATGAAATAAGGTCTTTTTCTACGAAGAAATACTCACAACCAAAAATAGAACCATGGTGTCAAAAAATAAAAGTATTGATACCATTACCCTCGAAATAACAAAAATAACAACAAAATGGAGTCCATCATGCGCAGGCATGTTCTGTTCGCCTGGCTGGTCAGCGCCCTGCTGCCTGGTATGGCCTGGGGCAGCGGCCCTGGCCTCGGCAATCTCTCGTACAATGCATCCGAGCTGTTTAAACCCGTTTCATGGATAAACCGGGACAACGGTATTCCATCCACCTACCCGTTTCGAAAAGCCTTCGGTACTAACGTCGGCATCATGCACAACGGGTATTTCCTGACCCTGTTTGCCCCCGACAGTGGCTGGGGCCCCGGCGGCTTCCTGTTATACGACGTCTCGGATCCCCGCAACATTAAACTGGTCAAACGCATTTATGAGCCCAGCGGACGTACCAGTGAATTTCGTGAAGCCCATGCCATCGGCGCGACCAACCTGAACGGACGTCGATATATCACTATCCAGACCACCAAAGGCATCGAATTCTGGGACTTCACCGATATCAACAACATTCAGCAGGTTTCTAAACTGTCACTGCCAGGTGTGAATGCAGGGGACTATACCAGCGTTGCCTGGCAGCTCTGGTGGCAAGCGCCGTATGTGTATGTCGCGGTAGCCAACCAGGGTATCTATATTGTGGATGCGACCGATCCGGCCAACCCGCGCATTGCGAACCGTGGCGGAAATCGCCCCAATCCGGTACCGCCGGCAGAACTGGGCGGCTTCAGGGTTGGCCCAATCTTCACCATGGGTAACCAGTTGGTAGTCAGCTCCATGGATCAGCAGGATGGTTTTGCCAGCCTGGATATCAGCGATCCACTGAATCCATTACTCCTGGATAAAACCCCTGATCTGCCACAAACCTATTACGCTACCTGTTTTGACGGTGAGAAGGTGGTTGCTTCCGTACGGGGCAGCGGTGCCCGCATGGTGACGTATAACCTAAATGATCCAGCCCGCTTTGTACTGGAGAACAATACGCTGGTCATTAATGAGCAGCTTTACTGCAGTATGCAGGATGATTATGTCTTCCAGGGCACCGAGGAAAGTGTCCACAAGGTCGATATCAGCAATACCGGTGCCTACCGTGACGTGGGCAGGGGCAGTCTGAATGTCAGTAATGCCGACCATGGCCAGGTCTTCCCTTTTGGCAACCTGGTATTTATTGGTAATGATCATGGCACTGGCAATGCCTTCATGGTGCATGACCTTGATCCCGACACCACGCCACCGACTATTCGACAAGTGTCGCCAAGAAACAACGCGGTTAATCAGGCCATCTCTTCCCGTATTGGCATTGGCTTTTCCGACAGTATTGATCTTGAAAGCGTTAACAGCGAGACGTTTATAGTCCAAACAATGGACGGTACGCCTGTCAGCGGGCGTTACAGCGCACAGCTTGGTATCGTCAACTTTGCACCGGAGCAGTCACTGGCACCCAATACCACCTATGAGGTGGTTATTCCTGCCGGCGGTATTCGTGATTATGCCGGTAATGCCGTTGAACAAACATTCCGGTCAACGTTTACCACGGGACAGGCAAACGATCGCGGACTGGTTTATCACTGGACCTTCGATGGCCACCTGAATGATGTCTGGAGCGGTAATACCGGCACACTCTCAGGTACAGTGAATTATGAAGACGGCGGTATCCGTCTGTCAGGTCAGCAGTCCATTCGCACCGATGTCGCACTCTCCAATGTGCTGGGCGGAACCGGCACCGTGAGCCTCTATCTGAAAACAAGCCAGAACGGTAACAACAATCCCTGGCAGGCGCCCGGCCTGATGGGACGGGACCAGAATGGCGGTACCGGCGATGTTTTCTGGGGCTGGATTGACGGCAATGGTCGTTTGCGCCTCTCTGCGGGCAATGATGCCGGTGTTGCTACATCCTCCGCCATCAACGACGGGCAATGGCACCATGTCGTCATGACCCGAGATGCCGGCAATGGCGCCGTCAAGATTTATGTTGATGGTGAACTGAGTGGTCAGGGATCAGCACGCAGCGGTATTTTCGGTGGTGGCTATAGCTTCGATACCATTGGCCAGATCAGCGGTAACTCCACCAAATTGGCTGGCAGCCTGGATGACCTCAAGGTGTATAACCGGGTGTTAAGTGCCGAGGAAGTCCGCACACTGGCTGATCGTATGGTGGTCAGCCTCGATAAATCCATCGCCAGCAATGCTGTCGAAACAGGCGATACAACGGTTATCGTGGCCACAGGTCGTGGTAGTAATCTCCAATATCGTTGGGACCTGGGCGACGGAACCATTATTGATTCCGGCAACAACGCCTCGGTATCCCATACCTGGACGACACCCGGCCATTATCAGGTCATCCTGACCGTAACGGATGGCAACAGCAGTTATTCCACGTCCTTCGTCAAGACAGTCACCCGTCCATTGACGACGGTTCAACCGGTCAACAGCGGCCCCATAGCCCGGGATGGTAACAAGATCTATAACATCAACCCAGACAACGGCACGGTCACCGCTATTGATGCATTTTCCTATGGCAAGGCCTGGGAAGTCGGAGTCGGCGAACATCCGAGAAGCATTGCCGCTTTACCTGATGGACGGCTTTGGATCACCGTTGAAGGTGAAGACCGTCTGGTTGCACTGGACAGCAGCGGTCGCCAGATAGAAAACATCTATCTCCCCTATGGCAGCCGACCTTATGCTGTTGTTGGCAGCCCCGATGGCAGCAGTCTCTATGTCACCCTGCAGGGCACCAATGAACTGGTTCGGCTCGACCCAGCCAGCGGCACAGTCACCGGACGTGTCACTGTGAATGCAGACCCCAGAGCGATTGCCATTGCAGGTAATGGTGAGCAGATCTACGTCACCCGTTTCCGTTCAGCCATGACCAGCGGTGAAGTAACAGAAGTTTCCGCCGCCTCAATGAGCGTCATCCGACGCATTCCTCTGGCGGTGGATACCACAACTGTCGATGCAGAAGACCGTAGCCGGGGAATTCCAAATTACCTGCACAGTGTCGTCATTTCACCGGATGGTTACCGTCTCTGGGTACCGTCCAAGAAAGACAACATTGTTCGTGGCAGCTACCGGGATGGTCAGGCACTGACCCAGGACAGCAGTGTTCGTACGATTGTGACACGCATTGATCCAGTGACGGGTAAAGAGCTGTTTGAGGAGCAGATTGATTTCAATGACCGTGACTCAGCACGAGCCGTGGCCTTTACGCCAATGGGTGACTATGCCTTTGTCGCCCTGCAGGGTTCCAACAGTGTTGAAATCATTGATGCTTACAACAGCGCCAGCCGGGGAGCTATCGACAACAGCGGACTCGCGCCTCAGGGTGTCGTTGTGGGGCCTGATAACAAAACCCTGTTCGTCTATAACTTCACATCGCGAACCGTCTCTGTGTATGACATTACCGATGTGATTGAGTCCACAGGTTTCGCCCCGGTAAAACTGGCAGAAATCAAAACAGTCGGCAGTGAAAAGCTGACGGCGCAGGTGCTTCAGGGCAAACAGATTTTCTATAACGCCCGGGATCAGCGCATGAGTCGTGACGGCTACATCAGCTGTGCTAGTTGCCACGATGACGGAGGCGAGGACGGTATTGTCTGGGACTTCACTGATCGCGGTGAAGGCCTGAGAAACACCATTTCCCTTCGGGGTCGCATGGGTGATGCCCACGGTAATGTCCACTGGACTGCAAACTTTGATGAAATTCAGGATTTCGAAAACGACATCCGTAATGCCTTTGGCGGCAGTGGTTTCCTGAGTGACGCAGAATTCGCCGCAACGGCTAACCCTCTGGGCGCACGCAAGGCAGGACGTAATGCTGAGCTGGATGCCCTAGCAGCCTATGTTGCATCACTGGAAGATTACCCACGCAGCGGTCTGCGCAAAGACAGCGGTGGACTGACTGACGATGCACGGCTTGGCAAACTGGTGTTTGATACGCTGAACTGTGCGTCTTGTCACAGTGGCTCAATCTTTACGGATGGTCAGCGTCATGATGTGGGCACCATTTACCCCTCTTCCGGACAGGGCATCGGTCAGCCACTGGCGGGCGTCGGGTTTGAAACGCCTACCCTGCTAGGCGTACACAATACCGCGCCATACTTCCATAACGGTCAGGCGGAAACACTGCTTGACGTTTTCCGCAGCGGTCATGGTAATACTGCCGGCCTGACAGATCCGGATCTGCAATTACTGGTCAACTACGTTGGTTCACTGGATGGCAGTGACAAACAATACATGCGTATCCATAACGGCGATGGCCACTGCCTCGTTGCCCGGGGCGCCACTGATGGCGCTAATATCGAGCATTGGTACTGTGGCAGCTATGATGACCAGTTCTGGTATCAGGATGCCCAGGGACGACTGCACACCAAGCTGAACGAAGACTACTGTGCAACCGGTCAGCCTTGGAATAGAGGCTGGTTCTACCTGACCCGTTGCAGTGACAGCAGTTACCAGAAATGGGAATTCAATGGCAGTCAGCTGCGGTTAAAAGAGCATCCCCAGTATGTAGCGGATGACTACAAAGGCGGTATCTGGCAGGTCGGCATGTGGCAGGCCAGCGGCAGCGCCAACCAGCGCTGGTATGTCAATAACACAGACTTTGTCCAGCTCCGCAATGGTGCCTATGGCTGCCTGACAGCCACCGGCAACGCTTCCAACAGTAATGTTGTCGTCAGTGCTTGCCGGAACCTGGCGTCACAAAAGTGGTGGGATGATGGTAGCGGCCGCTTCCACCTGCAGAGTAATCCCAATGTCTGCCTGGATTACAAGGGTGAGACCTGGAATGGCGGTGGTGTCGTGGTCTGGGAGTGTAATGACCATGAGAACCAGCGCTTCAACAAGGTCAACAATACCCTCAGGACTCGCAAGAACACCGGTTATGCCGTCACGGCGTCACAAGCCAGCGATGGAGGTAACGTGGTGGTATGGAATGCCAATAGCGATGCCAGCCAGGAGTGGTCACAGGAGTAATCTGATATAAAAAAACGGCAACGATAAACAATCGCTGCCGTTTTTTATTGCTTTAAAAACTATTTAAATACCCGGTTTCCAGCCAGATGTGATCGGATAACGCCGATCTCGACCAAAACCCCGGGGGGTTATACGCACACCAACCGGCGCCTGGCGTCGTTTGTATTCATTGATATCCACGAGTCTCAGAACGCGATAAACCGTATCCCGTTCAAATCCCTGGGCGATGATATATTCCGCACTGCGATCCTGCTCAATATAAAGCTCCAGAATGCGATCCAGATCATCGTAAGGGGGCAGACTGTCTTCATCGACCTGATCCGGCGCCAGTTCGGCTGAAGGGGGACGATCAATGACTCGCTGAGGAATAGACGGTGAAAGACTGTTACGGTATCGGGACAAACGATACACCAGCGTTTTAGGCACATCTTTCAGTACATCAAACCCACCGGCCATATCGCCATACAGCGTTGCATACCCCACGGCCATTTCGCTCTTGTTGCCGGTGGTCAGAACGAGGTAACCCTTCTTGTTGGAAATCGCCATGAGTAAGACACCGCGACAGCGGGATTGCAGATTTTCCTCGGTGGTATCCCTGGCGGTTCCCTCGAATTCCTCTTTGAGTGTTTCCATAAAACCATTGAACATGGGTTCAATGGGCAAAACCTTGTAATTAACACCCAGCGTCTTGGCCTCAGCCTCCGCATCCTCCAGACTCATCTGCGAGGTATATCGGAAAGGCATCATGACCGCCTCAACACGATCACTGCCTAAGGCATCCACGGCGACGGCCAGAACCAGTGCGGAATCAATACCACCGGACAATCCCAACACTACACCCTTAAAGCCATTCTTGTTCACGTAGTCCCTGACACCCAGGACGAGGCTGTCGTACACCCGGGCTTCCAGTATTTTACTGTCGTGGGATTCACCCGGCAGAAACTGACCACTGGCACTATCAAACTCTGCCAGAGACAGGGACTCTTCATGGCTGACCGCCATCACCGCCAGAGAGGCATCCGGATTCATGACAAATGAGCCCCCATCAAAAACCAGCTCATCCTGACCGCCCACCTGGTTAACATAAACCACTGGCAAGCCAGTCTCTCTCACACGCTGGCTCACAATATCGAGGCGATAGTCATGCTTGTAGAGATGGAAAGGCGAAGCATTCAGGTTCAGGATAAACTGGGCGCCGGCAGCCGCCACATCGGCAGCCGGATCCGGAAACCAGATATCTTCACACACCGTCAGGCCGATCTTGACGCCCTGACACTCAAATACCCCATAACCGGTACCCGGCACAAAATACCGTTTTTCATCGAAAACCTGATAATTTGGCAAATGGCGCTTGGCATGACGGCAGATGATCTTGCCATCACGTACAACAACCGCCTGATTTTCCAGACCATTGTCGTCCATCGCCGGCAGTCCCAGAACCACATCAATACCGCTGACCAACGCCAGCTGCTCAAGCGCCTTATCAATCCGCAGCGCCAGGCTTTCCCGTAACAACAGGTCTTCCGGCGGATATCCGCACAACGTCAGTTCCGGGAAAACGATAATATCGGCCTGGTGCTCACTGCGGGCCTTTTGTGCGCATTCGATAACCTTGCGGGTGTTGCCATCAATATCACCCACCAGCAAGTTGAGTTGTGCTGAAACGACACGCAGCGTCGGTGCCATGTAAAACCTCTGACTAACGGACTAGAAAGGCAGGGTATTTTCCGTGAAACTTTCCTGCATCACAACGACATGTGTACAATCAACCCTAATAACAGAATAGAAGTTTTCGGGGGCATCGTTGCAGCATAGCGAGCCAACCGGCCAGGTACTGCGGGAGAAAGTAACCTGGTCGACGTTATTCCACCAGTCTGAAACCCCTCTCTTTGATTGGGGAAGCCGATACCGTCTGCTCAGGCTTTACAATCTCTATCGCTGCCTGCTGGGTCTGATTCTGCTGGGCCTGTCGTTAACACCTGTTGCAGAATGGCTGTTCAGTTTCGCTCCGCCCCGGGAAGTGGGCTGGTACCTGAACGTTTACCTGACAGTCAATTTCATTCTCTGGGTTGTACTGACCTTTCGAAACAAACCCGGGATAACCTACACCTTCTGTGTTATTGCCCTGGACATCATGATGCTCAGCGTCCTGATGCACATGGTTGGTTTTGAAGATAACGGACTGGCGAACCTCTATTTTGTCCCGATTGTCATTGGTAACATTCTGCTCAAGGGACGACTGGGCATATTGCTCTCGGCGATGGCTACCCTGTTCCTGCTCAGCATTGATATTCACCATGCATTACTGGGCAGAGTGTCACAACATGTCGATGCCGGCCTGAGTGGTTTACTCTTTTTTGCCACTGCACTGTTTGTCCAAAGTGTACGTGTTCGCCTGCAGTCCTCCGCACTGGCTGAACGTCTGAGCAGTACACGCGCCTTCAACCTTGAACGACTGAGCGCCAGTATCATGCAACGGATGCGCACCGGTATCCTGGTACTGCAGGAGCCGGGCACAATTGTCATGATGAACGAGTCAGCCCGGCATCTACTGTCCACCGATGAAACGAAAGGGAACCTTGAAAGCCTTTCACCAACCCTCATGTCGAGCTATCTGCAATGGCTGGACAACCCTCACCTGCGCCCCACCAGCTTCTGCGCAGCACCTCATGCCCCCGAGATATTACCCAACTTCAGTCGGCAGGAATTTGAACAGTCCAGTTACGTCCTGATTTTTCTGGACGATAAAACCGTACTTTCACAGCAGGCCCAGCAACTGAAGCTGGCTTCTTTGGGTCAACTGACGGCCAGTATTGCCCATGAAATCCGCAATCCGTTGGGGGCTATCAGCCACTCAGCCCAACTACTCTCCGAATCTGAGAACATCAGAGATACCGACCTGCGCCTGCTGAGTATCATTCACAAGCACTGCACTCGGGTCAATGACATTATCAAAAACATCCTGCAACTCTCACGAAAACAGGATATTCACCCTGAAGCTGTCAACCTGAATACCTGGTTAAGGGAGTTTATTGATACAGAACATTTTCAGGGTGTTGAGTCCCCTGATATTCATCTGGATGTGCCGTCTACCCCGGTTACCGTCAATGTTGACCTTTCCCAGTTACAGCAGGTACTGCACAACCTTTGTCAAAATGGCTTGCGTTACAGTCAGCAACACTCAGGCAAACCCGGTTTAATTCTGCGGGCAGGTGTCAGTGCCTCTGAGCATCCCTGGCTGGAAGTGGAAGATTTTGGGGCCGGCATTCCCGATAACGCCTCCGACACCGTCTTCGAACCTTTCTACACCACGGACAAGAAAGGGACAGGTCTAGGCCTTTACATTTGCAGAGAACTCTGTGAAATCAATCAGGCCAGTTTGAGGCTGTTGCCATACCAGAAAGAGCGGGGCAGTGTTTTCCATATCTCGTTCGCTCACCCGAAAAAACTAATAAGCTGACGATGATGACCCATACCAATGTATTGATCGTTGATGATGAGCCAGATATCCGGGAGTTACTGGAAATCACCCTGGGACGGATGAAACTGACAACCAACGCCGTCGCCACGCTCAGCGAAGCCCATGAGCAATTAAATCAGTGCCATTATGATCTGTGCCTGACGGATATGAATCTGCCGGATGGCAATGGGATTGACCTGGTTGCCCATATCCAGCGCAAAACTCCACAGACGCCGGTTGCTGTCATAACCGCTTATGGTTCGATGAATACGGCGATTCAGGCATTAAAAGCCGGTGCGTTTGACTTTGTATCAAAACCCGTTGACCTCTCAAGACTGAGGGAGCTGGTCACCAATGCCATGAAGGTGAACACCTCCCCTGATGACAGCGAAGGCAATAAGGTTGAACTGCTGGGTGAATCGGAAGCCATGCGCCAGCTCAAGAAAAAAATTCGCAAGCTGGCCAGGAGTCAGGCGCCTGTTTACATCAGTGGAGAATCGGGCACCGGTAAAGAGGTTGTCGCCCGTATGATCCATGAACAGGGGCCCCGCAACAATCATGCGTTTGTACCGGTAAACTGCGGCGCTATTCCCGCAGAACTGATGGAGAGCGAGTTCTTCGGCCACAAGAAAGGCAGTTTTACCGGAGCAGTCAGTGATAAGCCTGGCTTGTTTCAGGCCGCCGATGGGGGCACGCTTTTTCTTGATGAAGTCGCAGACCTGCCACTCCATATGCAAGTCAAGCTACTCCGGGCCATTCAGGAAAAGAGCATTCGTCCGGTCGGCAGTCAACAGGAAGTTCCTGTCGATGTCAGAATCCTGAGCGCCACCCACAAAGACCTTGGATTTGAGGTGCAGGATGGGCGCTTCAGACAGGATTTGTTCTACCGCATTAATGTCATTGAACTACTGGTGCCGCCATTGAGAGATCGCGGCAGCGATATCATTCTGCTGGCCCGACATTTCCTGCACCGACAAAGCCAAGAGTGCGATTTACCGGATGTCACCCTGTCCGAAGAAGCTCAAAGCCACCTTGAGACTTACTCGTTTCCCGGTAATGTGCGTGAACTGGAAAATATCCTTGAGCGCGCTTTCACACTCTGTGAAGAGGAGATGATCACTTTGCAAGACTTACAACTGCAGACCTCCACCCTGCCTTCAGGGACGCAGCCTAACCTAAACCAGACCGGTGAAGTAGACAACCTGGAAAGTTATCTTGAAGACCTTGAAAAACAGGTCATCGTACAAACATTGGAGAGCACTCGCTGGAACAGGACCGCAGCAGCGAAGAAATTAGGGATTACGTTCCGGGCACTGCGCTATCGACTCAAGAAGCTGGACCTGGATGGTCCTGAAAGTGATTTATCTGATTGAATACCGCGGATTACAAGGTTGGTAGCTCATTCGTCCATGGAGAAATCATAATCCATGTCCGGCTTGGGCTGCTGCACAAAGAAGCCCTGAACATAGTCGATTTGTGTACGCCAGAATGCACTGAGCGCGTTGGGGTTTTCCACTGGAACAGCAATGGTTTTTCGATTCAGCTTAGAGAGGGCCTTAATCATTTCAAAAACCTTCTCTTCCTGTCCCTTGTCATCTTCCAGGTTATTCGTCAGTGAAGCATCTAGACGGATATAATCTGTCGATAGCTCCTCAGCCGTTTTCATAGGCTTCAGACTCAGCCCAAAGTCACACAATGAGGTTCGAAAACCCACTTTCCTGGCTCCTTGAAGCAAGCGCTGTATGTCTTCCCGGTATCGCATGGCATTTTTTTCTGAGAACTGAAATACCAGAGAATCAGCACCCACAGGAATTTTCTGTAAAACACCCAAGACCCAAGGCAACAGTGTTTTATCCTGTAATGAAGTAGAACTCAGGTGGATAAAAAGATGCGCTTTTTTCCGTACTTTCTTTCTATGAAGCACCAACTGCTTGATACTCTGCAGGATAACCCAACGGTCCATCTTCGCGGCCAGTGTCAGCTTATCGACATCACTGGCAAAGCTTCCTGCAGGAACCTCTTTGCCATTCGGATCAATGATACGTAACAGCACTGCATAATGTTCTTCTTTATCACCTGTTAAGCTAATAACGGGCTGATAGAGTAACTTGAATCGATTATTATCCAGAGCATAACGTACCAATGCCGACGCATCGCCTTGACTGGCCATTTCAGCCAACTCTTCTTTAGCGTCAAAAAGGTGCCAGTGATTAAGTCCTTTTTCCGCAGCATTGGCCAGTGTTTTCTCAACCCTTTTATCCAGCTGCTCATCATCGGTCTCTTTATCTACAGGAAGAACACTGATTGCTGTGGCGACTTGCACAACTTGCTCCGAGACCTCAATTACCATCTCGTCCATAGCACGTGATAAATTCTCAGCCACCTGTTTCAATTTGGCCCTATTTTGAGTGCCTACAAGGATATGAAATAAACAAGGACTAGGGTTTTCCAATAAGATTTCTTTACCTAACACACTTTTTAGTTTGTCGATAATATTATTGGCAATCTGATGAAGGTTTTTCTCACCTAAAGCCTGCTGAAGATGCTCAAGATTTTCAAGGCGGATGCTCAGGAGCGTTATCAGCTTACCTTTAGCAGCGTTGGCCAAGGCTTTTTTGAATATAACAGGAGTCCCCGGGCTGGCTTTTTTGATCTGCTGTTGTTCTTTTGGGGAAGGAGCTTCTGCATCAGAAGGATCAGTGGCCGCTGCTTCTATCGATACATCAGAAACATTGTCATTTGTTTTTATCGCAGTTTCCGCCAATTTTCTAACGATGACACGTAACAGCCGCTGTTGCTGATGAAGTAAAGGCATAATAACAAGATCAGCGGATATTTGATTGCCATTAACGTCAACAACTGTGCAATTTTTCTGCTCACCGGCAATATTCTGCGTAAGAAAATTATCAAGAACTGTTTTCAGATCTGCGCCTTTACATGACAGACGTTCATGAATTGTTTGCCCATCAAGTATTGCGTTTTTATCACCAGCTAATAGCACGCAAGCTTCAGGATTCGCATAGGTAATACAGCCTTCCTGAATCTGCAGAATAGCAAGTGATGATGAATCCAGAATCATACGTTCATAGGATTCAATTTCTGACGGTACTTCACTCATACGGCTCATACCTCATGAACCGACCCCCTGACAAACCTGTTTATGCTGTACTCTATAAAGTCTAGTGCAGCTTGGGGACAGGATTTGACTACCAGCAATCAGCCGGGTCGGTTCTTGTGCCTGATGACCCCCGAAACCCGACATTTGTCATAAAAATACAGGTACATTCACCATCAGCCTGTTGGGAAGTCGACAGTGCTGTTGCAATGATCGTATATTGACGCTGATTGGGGGACGAAGGTGATGTCGCAGCCGCACAATCTGCACCATTGGTTAACTGGTCATGCACAACCTTGATCGTGTAATGCTGCTCTGTCGATGTAGTCCCTGATATCAGGTTAGACACATTGTCAGTGTAACCATTGAACTGTGCCATCCAGCGCTCTTCAAGCACTGCCACATTCTGGATAGTGATATGAGCATCTGACCTATTAGAAATACGCACATAACTGTTATAGGCAGGAAATGCTATGGCCGTCAAAATCCCGATAATCATCATGACGACTAGTAGCTCAATGAGTGTATAACCACTATTTTTTTTCACGGGTTTCTCCATTGCCCATGCCTATTCTAAGAATATATGACGTTTCCACTTTCTGACTTAGTGATTCAATAGTTGCCGTTTAAACTGTGGACTTCCAATAACTTGAACGAGCCCGATATTTCCGGATTTTGTGACGAAATATTTGACCATAACCCCTTCTTTTAGCCACTGCAGCTGTAATTCACGCCCATCAACTTCAGCCTTGAAAGAATAAGGATCCATGGCATATTGCTTGCTGTTGATCGTAATTGTACCGGTTTTGAAGTCCAGATTATCAATACGCCCAGAGGCTTGATACCTCAAAGTATCTGCCCATGATACAAGTGGAATCATAATCAATATGAGCGTCATAATGAATGTTCGCATTATCACTCCTCCAGTAAAATTTGTCGCCAGGACTGCCGCCCTGTCGTTTGCTGCCCGTCATTCTCATGGACAACATTAATCCCCCCACCGGCACCACTCATCAACTTACATTCTGAACTCTGACATGGAATGATCGTGGGCTGCTGGATAATACCGTCATTTTTAATACCTGTTGCTACTACATTGTCTTGAGGGTAATTGGGATCTGACGGATTTAATGTAAGTCCATAATTACTGTAAGTACTGTCTTTTTCATCAAATTTACCGTCATCGTTAACATCAAAAACATTTTCACTTAAACGGGCCCCTGAATAGGCATTCACTTCCATCACCCAGCTATCACCGCCTGATTCACACAATCCTCCAGTAGGCTTTTGTGTCAGGAAAATCACATTGCCATTTCTGAGTGCGGCTTGTGCAACAACACGCTCACCATTGTTGAAATTATCCACACTCGATTGTTGCAGGATAAGATCCATTTTCCAGCCTTTATGCGTGCTCCAGTCAATGGTGTTAGCCGTAGTCTGACGTAAGGATACATCCTTTGTATTTACTTCCACTTCAAACTCCGTCAGGATTTTTTGTTCAAGTAAATCGTCATCATCAATCGTAGGGGTTACAGAACTACCGCTGAAATTATCCCAGATGGCATATACACTCTGCGTTGCCTGACCTTGCCTGAGATTATCGCCTTCCGCAAAATAACGCCCTGTTCCAAAATACACCAGATGCCCTTTAACAGGATGTCTTCCTATCGTAGGAGCTGCGGTAATCGGCTTATTGTCTCCCGCGCTAAACAGCGGTTTGGGATAAACACTGTTACCAAACGCCACGGACCAATTACTCTTATTACTGGATGTCAGATCGAACTTCCATAGATTGCCCTTGAGATCTCCTGCATAGATATAGTCAGTCACAAAATTATTATCCGTATCAACCGCAGCGATAGTGGAAAGCCCATTAGGACTGGTTTTGCTTCCAGATTTTGTTGCTATTTTCTTGATGATGTCGCCATTTCGAATATCCACAATATAAAGGACAGCATCACCCGTCGCCTGCGTATTGTCTTCTGTACTGTTATAGCCATTACCAAAAATGGCAACCCAGTCACCATTGGACATTTTGGTAATTAGCGGCTTCCCAAAGGTATAACCTAGGTCTTTATCGTTCTTCGTTGTAAATTCCCACAGGGTGATTTTTTTGGCATTTGCCTCACTAAATTGAGACGGATCTGTCACATCCAATGCATAAATTGCTTTTCCGCCAGCACCCAGTCCGCCCACCAGAACCGTTTTCCAGTCTCCAGATACCTTTCCTGCATCCCTGTAAAAGTAAGCATCCACAACATTGGGGTTAGCATCAACATAATAGCGGTGGGTGTAGTGCGGTAGAACTAACTCATGCAAATGAGGGAATAACACCGGTGAAACATAGCCCAGCTTTTCTTCACCGGTTGTTGCATCAAAGCCATGGACCATTCCATCATTAGCCCCGACATAGACCATGGATTTTCTGGCTTTATATTTTTTCTTGAAATCTGAATAGAGACTACCCCTAGCAATAACATCCGGATAGGGGAAGTTAGGGTATCCAACAAACACCGGTGACGAATTAACGACATCTCCCATCCGACTGGCTCTCTGCCGAAAACCTTGCTCCCCCTCAAATGTCTGCTTACCTCGAATGTAATCAAGTACTTCATGCCGATACGGGTCAGAAGATGCAGTACTGGTACTCAAATCCAAGGGGACCTGACTATCACTCGGCACTCTTAAAGCATCATATAACTCCGTATTACCGGCAGTATTCCTAAATGGACTCCCTTCCGTTGTTCCACCGGCTGTACGCTTTCTGGTAAGGATGACACGATTTTCATGCCCATCCACGCCTAGAGCAGCCAGACGACTCTTCGCTGACCAGTCAGTCCTCATGGTGCCATCGGGTTCTGTCACTACCTTGCCATCACCACCAATATGAATGGCTACCAGGTCGCCGCCCCAGTCCTCAGAGTCAAAGCGCGCCTGAAAAATACGGAGCTTTGTCTGCAGGGAGGTCGAACCTACCGCCAATTGAGCCACAGAACTGCTCACATTGATGATATTTTGGAAAACGCTGTTGAGTTGCTGCAATAACGAAAGGTAATTTTCTGCAGAAAAATAAGCGCCGCCAGAATTAAAACTGGCATGCCAGAGATCATCAAAATAATTGTTTCCCCAATCATCCTTTACGCCGAGCGGAGGATTAGGCCAACCATCATCATCTGTATCAACCAGATTACCGATTTGGCCAAACGAAATACCAATCGTACTCATATGTTGTTTTTTATTTGTATTGTTGTCCCCCAACGGAACTTCATTAGCAAGATCAGGACGAAGGTCATTTTGGTAATGATACAACGCAACATCTGACAACCATCCTCTCCGACCATCTGCATCAAGATCGCCTACTCTAGTTTGTGGTCCTGACCACTCTCCATCCGTCAGCAACAGGGTATAATTAAGCTGACACTCACTGATAATTGGCGCATTGTCACCTGTATTCCGATAAGCTTCGCCCGCTCGATCCAAAGCATTTGGCAACGGCGTCACCCCGGAAGGAGCACTATGGTCTATTAATTTATCAATAATGGATTGGTTGTGACGTACATTGCCAAAATCGGTTGAAGGAAAATCAATCGCAAGACCAGTGCCATTGATATACCCTAATGCGTATCGAACACTTGGAAATGATTCAACAATTTTGGTGGCAGAAGCAATAACACTGAACATTCGAGTACGATAATATTGATACCAGTTTGCGTAATTCTGCTGTATTTTCGCCACCTCGGAAGGGTCACTAATATCAGCGCGAGGCTCTATGCGTTGAATAACTTCCGGACCCAGAGGGCTATCTTCTCTAAATTCATACGTCACCCCCCAAGAAAGAATTCTGTCAGCTTGTATCTGAAAAATAGTATGATCGTCCCACCAATCGATCTGGTTATTAGGCGCCTTTTGATAATTAGTATCGCCAAAACGGCGAGGCCTGTCGCCCGTAAATCCGGCAGTATCCTCAGCAACAACATAGATCCGGCCGACAAGGTCAACGATGTTTGAATAGCCTGTTTTACCGGCTACCGGATGATCACGTGCTTGTGTAAAATCTGCATTGCCCATATTGGCCCATGGTGTGTAAGTCACCCCAGGATCATAATAGCTGGTATCAATTTCAGAAGAAAAACCACGCCAGTCATCTAAAGGGAATATTTCAAATGAATTACGAACAACCGTTGCAGTCTGATATCGCGATGTAGAACTCATTACGCTTCCGGTATTAAAGGCACCACAAGCTGTATCAGCAACATTTTCAGTTGTTCTATATAATTTGAATGAATTGATATTAGAAGAGGTTCTGGCATCATTATTGTTTGACCCCCATTGTCCTCCAGTATGGAATCTTTGGTCATACGCAGTGATTCCAAACCCTGGCCGGAAACGATATGACCGAACCCTCATTCCGGGTTCAGCAGTTTCAGTATTGGCATAACATCTTTCTGTACCTCTATAGTGCGTTTCAGAATAAAAACACACATTGTCTCGTGTTTCCGTTGTCACTTCTCCTCTGGCCCAATCTGTGACTCCACCATCGCCAGAATAGGCACAAAACGGCCAGGCAGGTTGCCACAAATCACGCAATTGCATTGATCCGGAATCATCCAGCATCAGGATAACGTTTGATGCTGTCGCTTCAACCAGAAACAAAGGTTTCTGGGCAATGGTCAAGTCTGTCGCCGTAGTATAACCCGAGAGAAAGACTCCTCCTGCATAGAGGTAAAAATACTGCCTCATGCGTTGAATCGTCGCTCGCAACATTTCAGAATCCTTTCCGTATGACCCAAGTCGAATCCAGCACGACTTCTACTGCTTATCGCCCAATTCCAGATATCCCTATATTCAACAACTATAGAGTGGCTTTCTCACAATGCGCCACATTTATCACAACCAACATCTCAATAAAAAACCATCAGTAAAAATAACGGTGGCTCAAGGCGCCATCCTGACCGCAAGGACACTCTGCACCATTGTCAGCGTTCTGGGGCGATCACCCGCACTGGCATTTGCCACGGTATAGGATGTATCAGTTCCCAAAGACGTAACTCTGAAATAATAAATTTTTGAACTGGAGGCACTACCAACACTCATTGTGTCGTTGATTTCCTTTATATATTCAACGATGACCATGGTAACTCCCATACCAGCTTCATCGACGACATTAGCATTACTCCCTGTGAGTACCTGCCCATTGGCATACACAGGAACACTCGCCCAAAAACTGGTATTCATATAGCTCGAGGAGAGGCTGCTGTAATAAATATTCTCACTGGACAATTCGCTTTGCAGCGTAGCAAACGATGAATAGCCCAATAGCCGGTTCTCTATCGATCTCAGGCCAAGCTCCGCATTCTGGAATGCGGTTTCGTGATCCACATTACCACGGGCCATTCGCTGCTCCATGATGGCATTGTCCAGGCTCGTGGTCCCGAGTAACGTGAGCACCAGCAACGTAATCAATGCCATAATCAAGGCACTGCCAGACTCCCGTCTGATCACATCCATGGCATGGCACCCAGGGTTCTATTGCGAAGATTAATCGTCATCGACATTTCACGCCGGAACCGGCGATCAGTGGGTGTGTAGGATTGCCCAATATAATTGTAGGGCTGCCCGGTAGCACTCACGATAAAATCACCGGTCGTTTCAACCAGCAACCACATCCTGACACTGACAACGCGACTCCAGTCCGTCACATTGTCAGCGGTGACATAGCGGCTGGCCGCAATCTGGCTGGTTGTCCCGGTGGTTTCACCATAGACAATCTGCATATTGGCTATGCCTTCGACCAGCTCCTCTTCCGACATCAGGCTACCATCGGCCTTGATGCGCTGACGATACAATGCAGGAGGATTATCAGCATCATCTCCCCTTTTACTGAGATAATATTGAACGCCCCGTAAAATCACCGCTTCCATATTATTCATCGTCGTCAGTTGAGACGTACCTGATGTGTTACCGCCCAATGTAATCTGACCTGTACTACGATCAAATTTAGTCGCCTTGACAATCAGCGTCTTTTCACAATCACTCACGATCAGAATTCTGTCGTCTTTATCGCCTGAATCAGGTTCAGGAAACCCTATTGTCGAAGCAGTATCCACCATCAGCGTGGTTGCTGTCGCACTACTGATATTAAAGACGTACGGTTCTATCCCCCAAATTCTTATCATATCGGAGCCTTTCGCGGCCTTCGTACTTGTGCCGCTAGGTATGTTATTAGCCTGCGAACCAGTGGTCGTACTCCAGTTGGCAGAAGATTGACTTTCCATATCTCCCCACGACCCAGGCACCAACGTATCTGCATACGAAGTATTATTCGCCTCCCAACCCTGAATACCGCGCTCAGGCTGAAAGACTGACCCACTGGATGCGATGAGATTGTCAAAAGCGGTATCTCGCTGACTCACACAGCCTTTATAGCCTGCCACCCTTAAATCGCCGCCAATAAGATCAAAGGTGTAATTGCCCGCTTCTTCAACACTGCTCATGGCATCCCTGACCAGGAAATCCCGCTTGCTGTTAACCAGTATCTGCACTGCTCCCAACAACATAATGGCCCCGAGCAACAGCGAGACCATCACTTCTACCAGGCTGGATCCTCGCTGGCTACCGGGTGTCATAACCTTGCACTTATCAGGTGATTTGATGGTTGTATCGTCCATTGAATATTGAAATCCAGTCACTCTGAAAATTTAGGGTTCAAAGGTCATCATGTAACTCAGATCCCCGTTGATATCGAAAACGAACGGGTTATCCAGAGTTCCATCATTGTTGGTGTCCCAGACAATCCAGATGGAATAAACCGAGCCACTATTGCTGCAGGCTGCAGAAATGGCAGTTTGTGCATCTGACGCACTGGCAACACTGCTTGCAGTACTCGCACTGCTAATCGCTCGTTGTGCCTGATTGGATGCCGTTTGTGCAACAGGATCAGAGTCCATTCCCATTGGAAACAAGGCATCCAGAACCTGCTGGGATTTCTCTGCAGATTGTTTCGCAAGGTCCGCCGCATCTGCCGCATTCCCTGCTAAAGACGCGGCCTCGGCCTGCTGGGCAAGGGCTTGAGCATCGGCAGCCTGACCCTGAATGACAGGTGTCGTTCCTGCCTGGGTAGAGGCCAGAGTAACGATCTGGCTGGCAATTGAGGTCGCCGTTGAACTGGCAAATCCCGTACCGCCATCTGCAGGTGTATCATCGGCACAAACAATACCGTACCCTCCCGGTAGATGACTTTGAAGCAGTTGATTCCATTCCCAAATGTCATTTTGGGCCATCAATTGAGGAGAACAACCACTGGATGTATAACAGGGGAGCACCGCACTACTACCCACGATCAATGAATAAAATCCACCATCGACCCCTTCAGGATTAGCCCGCATTCTGTCAGCGATATTCAAGGCCAGACTGACAGCCTTATGCTGTGCAAAAGCCTGATGATTAATTCGTAGGGATGTCGCTTGCAGGCCGGCGAGCCCTAGCAACCCTACGGTCAGGATAAACAGGGTTACCAAGTTTTCAATGAGGCTGAAACCAGCCTCCACTGACTTCGGGCGGAAGGCGTTTTCTGGCATAAATCGTCCTTGATCGGTGCCGAGCACAGCAATTATCCACTGCTACATGAAATGCATTAATCCCTCACAAATAATCTAGAACGGCTGGAAAGAAATAAAATAATTAGACTGTTATCGCGAGATTAACGCTGCAAGACTTCAGATAAACGGTAAAAAAAGTACCGCCCTGCACTAACCGACAGAAAACCGTCAGATATACTGAGCAATTCAAACATTACCAGGTATGAGTGTATCGAAAGGTAAAATTCACGTTGCCTGAACATTTATTCCAAGCAACGTTGTCCATTAATCAGCGCCGAGGATCTCAATAATCTCAACCTGGAACAACAGGTTCTTACCCGCCAGCGGGTGATTGAAATCAATCGTGACGCGTTCATCATCAAAAGCGGTGACAACGCCCGGCAGTTCCGAACCTGACTTATCAGCAAACGAAACCACCAGCCCTTCGGACAGCGCCATCTCCGAATCAAAATGACTCCGCGGCAGTTCCTGGACATTCTGGGGATTCGGCTGACCAAATGACTGTTCCGGCAAAACCGTGAACGTTTCTGCGTCACCTTCCTTCATACCATGGAGCAAGGCCTCAAAGGCATCAGGCAGATTGCCGTCACCTACGACAAACGAAGCAGGTTTTCCCGTAAAGGTGCTGTCAACCACTTCACCACTCTCAAGCCGCAGCGCAAAGTGCATGGTCACTTTACTGCCGGCTGTAATTACCGGGTTTGTCATGAGTTCTGCCTGTCCTTATCGGTATCAGTCGTCTGGGGATGGATAAACATATCCAGGATCAGTAAGCCCGCGCCCAGTGTAATGGCAGAGTCTGCCAGGTTAAAGGCGGGAAAATAGTAACGATCGTAATAAAACAGCAGGAAATCAACAACATGACCCAGGGCAATACGATCCCAGACATTACCAAGCGCGCCCCCCAGAATAAGCGCAAGGGCCACAGCCTGCAGTTTTTCATCTGACCGGAGCCGCCGTATCCAAACGACAAGCACCACACTGACAACCAGCGCTATCGATATAAAGAACCAGCGCTGCCAGCCCGATGCATCGCTCAGGAAACTGAAGGCAGCGCCGGTGTTATACGCCAGCGTAAAGCTGAAAAAAGGCGTAACGGGCAGCTGCTCATACAGAGAAAAATGGTTATTGAAATAAAACTTGGTGCACTGATCCAACACTATCACTATCACAGACAGCCATAACCAATGCAGCATAGAGCGCTGTTTAGAGGGGTTCATTGATGATGCCATTGATGAATCAATATCCTTTAGTAGATCCCCTGAAAGCAGGGTAACGAACAAGACCAAGAAGCCAGATGCGATATTGTACCTGACCAGACATTATTTTTTAGATCACATTTCCAGACAACAGTACGCAAACAGAACAACAGGATTCATTGACGTGCTCTAAGACCATAGCTGTACAAACCAACAAAAAGAAAAAACCCCGCTATAAAGCGGGGTTTACTATTACCAACGATAAACGAAAGTGGTTCAGTAACGATCAGGCAAAATGCCGAACCTCACCGTCACCCTCAACATTCTCAATACAACGGCCACACAACTCAGGGTGTGCCTCACTGGTACCCACATCTTCGCGACGATGCCAGCAGCGGACGCACTTCTCAAACGTAGAAGCTTTAACCGCAACCTTGAGACCTTCAAGTTCTGTTGCAGAAGCCTCAGAAGCCTCTGCCAGCGGCTTGAGGTCAGCACGGGAGGTGATCAGCAAAAAACGCAATTCATCGCCCAGCGCCGCCAGATCCTTCATCAGCGCCTCATCGGCAAACAAGGTCACTTCGGCTTCCAGACCGCTGCCGATCACACCGGCATTACGTGCTTCTTCCAAGGCTTTGTTGACTGCGGTTTTCGCCGTCATGATCCGCTGCCAGAATTCGCGATCCATGGTCGGATGCTCCAGCGCGTGCAAGCCTTCATACCAGGTTTCAGTATGAATGGACGCACTGCGCTCACCCGGCAGCTGCTGCCAGATTTCATCGGCTGTAAAGCTCAGGATCGGCGCGATCCAGCGTGCCAATGCTTCAACGATATGGTACATCGCGGTCTGGCAACTACGACGCGCAAGGCTATTCGCCTGGGTGGTGTACTGGCGATCCTTGATGATATCTAGGTAGAAACTGCCCAGATCCAGCGCACAGAAGTTCTGCACCTTCTGGTAAACATTCAGGAAGTTGTACTTCTGGTAGCTGCTAACGATCTCCTGCTGCAACTGCAGGGCACGATCAACAGCCCAACCGTCCAGCGGCAGCATCTCGGATGCAGGCACGCAATCGGTTGCTGGGTCAAAGCCGTTCAGGTTGGACAGCAGGAAGCGGGCAGTATTCCGGATACGGCGGTAGGTATCGGAGCTCCGCTTGAGGATCTCGTCGGAAACAGTCATCTCTGCGCTGTAGTCGGTAGCGGCTACCCAAAGGCGCAGTACATCAGCGCCCAGGCTATTCATAACAGACTGCGGTGCAATAACATTACCAATGGACTTGGACATCTTGCGTCCCTGACCATCCACCGTGAAACCGTGGGTCAGCAGGGTTTTGTAAGGCGGTACATTCTTGATGGCAATACCGGTCTTCAGGGAAGACTGGAACCAGCCACGATGCTGGTCAGAACCTTCCAGGTAAAGGTCTGCCGGGAACTGCAGGTAATCCCGCGCATCCAGTACCGCCATGTGTGTCACACCAGAGTCGAACCAGACATCCAGCGTATCCGTCACTTTGATGTAGTTCTCTGCCTCTTCCGCGGACAGCAACTCGGAAGGCTCCAGATCAAACCAGGCATCCATCCCCTCTTTTTCAACGCGCAGGGCGACCTGTTCGATCAGCGCAGGCGTATCCGGATGCAGCTCTTCTGTTTCCTTATGGATAAACAGGGCAATCGGCACACCCCAGGTCCGTTGACGGGAGATACACCAGTCCGGGCTGCCTGCCAGCATGGCTTCCATGCGGTTACGGCCCCACTCAGGAGTAAAGTTGACATCCTTGATGGCTTCTTTGGCGCGCTCCAGAAGACCGTTCTTGGTCATACTGATAAACCACTGCGGCGTCGCACGGAAAATCAGAGGTGTCTTGGTCCGCCAGCAGTGCGGATAGCTGTGCTGGAAAGATTTCTCATGCAGCAGACGGCCTTTCTCCATCAGCACTTCAACGACATGACGATCAACCTTGTAGACGTGCTCGCCAGCAAACAGCTCAACATTGCTGCGGAAGTTACCGTTATCGTCGATGTAGTTCAGGGTGCCCAGGCCATACTTGCGGCCTACGTTAAAGTCGTCAACACCATGGTCAGGCGCGGTATGAACACAGCCGGTACCGGCATCCAGCGTGACGTGGTCGCCCAGCAGGATCGGCAGCTGCTTGTCATAGAACGGATGGTTTACGGTCAGATTTTCCAGCGTCTGGCCGGTAGTGGTCGCCAGTACGGTGTAATCTTCCACGTTATAGCGCTGCATGATGGATTCCAGCAGCCCTTGAGCAACGATCAGACGCTCGGCACCCTGGCCGGCATCACACTGCACCAGCGCATAATCCAGTTCAGCACCCAGGGTAACCGCCTGGCTTGAAGGCAGTGTCCAGGGGGTGGTGGTCCAGATCACGACAGAAACCGGGCCTTCACCCTTGTCGCCACCGAATGCAGCCAGAAAATCGGCTTCATTGCTGACGGAATAACGGACATCAATGGTCAGGGAGGTCTTGTCCTGATACTCCACTTCCGCTTCCGCCAACGCAGATGCGCCGACAACACTCCAGTAAACCGGTTTGTAACCTTTGTGCAGATGGCCGTTCTCAGCCACCTTGCCCAGTGCCCGGATGATGTCAGCCTCGAAATGGTAGTCCATGGTCAGGTAGGGGTTATCCCATTCACCCAGTACGCCCAGACGCTTGAAATCCTCACGCTGGCCGTTGACCTGCTTGGCCGCATACTCACGGCACTTCTTGCGGAAGGTTTTGACGTCCACTTTGACGCCCGCCTTGCCGACCTTCTGCTCCACCTTGTGCTCAATCGGCAGACCGTGACAGTCCCAACCCGGCACATAAGGAGCGTCATAACCGCTCATGGTGCGGGACTTGACGATGATATCCTTGAGAATCTTGTTAACCGCGTGACCAATGTGAATGTCGCCGTTCGCATACGGAGGGCCGTCATGCAGAATAAACTTGTCCCGGCCGGCAGATGCCTTGCGGATCTCACCGTACAGATCCATGTCGTACCAGCGCTTGAGCATCTGCGGCTCGCGCTGCGGCAGGTTGGCTTTCATGGGAAAGCCGGTTTGGGGCAGGTTTAACGTCTGTTTATAGTCACTCATCTGTTATCTACCAGCATTGACATCATCACATCGGTCACAGGCAGTCCGGTACAGGACTCCGGCACGCTCTGACTGCAACAGAGTCCGTGTTCACATTAAGCGGAATGCAGCCGTTCAAAAACAGCAATGGGGATTGCACCATAAAAAGCACAATCCCCGTCATAGTGGAACCTCACATTTGGACAAGGTTCCCGAGAATTTATTACGGGGGACAATTTACTATCAGCCGTTCAAAAGCGCCCGCGCCTGAACTATATCATTTGCAATCGCCGCTTTCAGGTCGGCGATGGACGGGAAGGACTGCTCATCGCGGATTTTATGGAGAAATTCCACCTGGATCCGCCGACCATAAAGATCACCCTGATAATCGAGCAAGTGTACCTCCAGTCGCGCGCCCTGTCCCGCTACGGTTGGCCGGGTGCCGACATTGGCCACGCCGTTATAGACCTGATCCAGGCCATGCACCCTGACGGCAAAGACCCCTCTTACCGGCAACGACTTGCGTTTAAGCACAATATTGGCAGTCGGCACGCCCATGGAACGCCCCAGGCGCTGACCATGACTGACTTTGCCGGAAATCAAGTAAGTACGACCCAGCAGCGCATTGACGCCAGCAAAGTCACTCACCGCTAACGCCTTCCGGATACGGGTACTACTGACACGATCGTTATCCAGCATAACGGTTCGGGTATGATCCACCGTGAAACCATATTGCTGCCCGGCAGTCTCCAGACGGGCAAAGTTACCGGCACGATCACAACCAAAGCGAAAATCATCACCCACCACCAGGTGACGGACTGCCAGGATATCGACCAGGACCTTCTGGATAAATTCATCCGCCGTAAGAGAACGAAACGCTTCATTAAAAGGCAGACACAAAACAGTATCGACCCCTTCGGCTGCAAGCACATCCAGCTTGTCGCGCAAGGTATAAACCCGGGCAGGCGCCTTCTCTCCCGTGAAGAACTCCCTGGGCTGCGGCTCAAACAGGACCACGCAAGCAGGCAAGTTAAGCGCCGCGGCCTTCTCACTGACCTGAGCCAGGATATCCTGATGCCCCAGGTGCACCCCGTCGAAGTTGCCGATGGTCGCGACACACCCCTGCGGCAGTGGCTGAATGTTCTGAAAGCCCCGTATCAACTGCATTGAAAAATAATCCGGCCCTGTTCTGGTGAAGCATTGTCAAGCCGACTTATGATAAAGGTCAGCGACGCTAACGGCAAAGTGAAATCCCGCAAAAAATCAAGTTGGATATCGTTGTAAACCAATAATCGATACAGACAAACACTTTATATTCAAAGAATCAGAATCACACCTGATCCATTGACTAACAGAAAATTGATCTGATTCAGTAAAAATGGACATCGGCCTAAGCTGCTTTTGCCAACTCGAAATTCATGGGAGTCATATACCCCAATGAACTGTGTCGGCGGGTTCGATTGTAATCGACTTCAATGTATTCAAACACCGCCTGCCGCATCTGCGCCCGATTCATCATTGGCTCATGATGTATAGCCTCAACTTTCAATGAGTGGAAAAAACTCTCTACGCAAGCGTTATCCCAACAGTCGCCTTTACGGCTCATACTCTGATGGCAGCCGTTTTTCTCGATCATGTCTCTGAATACTTGAGAGCAGTACTGACTGCCTCTATCGCTATGAAATAGCACACCAGCAGGAAACCGTCGGCGCCAGAGCGCCATGTTCAATGCATCACACACCAGGTCAGCTTTCATTGTGGTTCCCATGGACCAGCCTATGACTCGACGTGAGAACAGATCAATGACAACGGCCAGATACAGCCAACCTTCGCTGGTTTGCAGATAGGTGATATCACCGGCCCATTTCTGGTTAGGCGCTGTGGCTACAAAGTCACGCTTGAGCAGGTTAGGCGCAACAGGCAACGTGTGCTTGCTGTCAGTCGTGACCCTGAATCTACGAGCGGCCCTGGGAACAAGACTCTGTCGTTTCATGCTGTCCTGAACGGTTTTGATACAGCAAGGCTGACCAGCATCCTCCAGGTCTTTCTGGATACGACGAGAACCTGAACGAGACTTACTCCTCCGAAATGCCTCCAGAATCAACCCGTCACGAAGCTGCTGTTTGACAGCGCGATGACTGGATTTATGGCGGGTTCTTTCCCAGCGGTTGTACCCACTTCGCGAGACTCGTAGAACAGAAGCCATCCTGACCAGAGAAAACCGGCTCCTGTTCCTGAGCATAAAGCGGAAGCGCTCTATTTTTGGTTTTTTGCGAAGTAGGTGGCCGCCTTTTTTAGAATTTCAAGCTCCTCAGCCTGCACCGCCAGTTGGCGCTTGAGTCTGGCAACCTCAGTCGCTAACGCAGACTCTCGCTCACTGACCGTCTTTTTTCTGAGCGCTGCGGATCGCCATGCGTAGAGCTGGGACTCTTGCAATCCCAACTCCCTGGCTGCTGACGGGATACTGGTTTTCTCGGCCAACCTCAGGGCTTCGGCTTTGAATTCCGGTGAATGATATTTACGTTTTTTCTTGGTAGTCATTGGTCACCTCAGAGAGTGATTTTACTCCCTTAAGAAGGTGTCCATAATTACTTCCTCAGATCAAATGTCATTCATTGGCCACCTCTAACACGAACGAGATTCTTGAAAAAATGTCCGATGATAACTTTCTAAAATATAACCATATGATTTAACCACGGGATATTAAAGGAATGTATTATGCCAGTTGAAGCTTTTGAAGGTTTAGGTGTCAGAACCTGTAACCATAACGATTTCAAAAATAATAAAATGCGTGAAGTTTATCTTGATGGGAATGGCAGGCTTGTTGCAGTTGAAGAATAGGATAAACTCCGAGAGTACAAATATGAAGCTACCATTGAAACATTGCGAAATACATTAAGCGAAATGGGTAGAACACCACTACTGGATAGAAAATTAACAAATGGTAAAATATGTTATAAAGACTTGAAAATACTTTGCGAATCAATTAAAAACCACATGAAGAATTAATTGATCAAACCATACTCAACCCTAGCTATCAATCATTTGAAGACATGCCTGATGCACTCAGGGAAGCAATGCAGGAAAGAGGTATTCTGGAGGTACTCAGAAGAATGCAAAACAACACTGAAGAAAAAACGGTCGAAATACTTAAAGAGCATGGCAGTGGTCGTAACAAAATGCATACACTTTATCTTGACTATAACGTAATAAAAAAGACAATAATGACATGCAAAAAACATTTGATTGATCGTTTCAAAGAGAGTCCGCAAACACCTTCTACAGCGCCTGTGCAAAAAAGACGCCTGCGATATAAAAATCAGCCCAAACCTTTACCTGAGCGAAGTACAAGCATGGCATCTGCAGCTGAAATAACATCAAAGCAAACAGAAAGCTTAAAAGAGAAAATACAAAAGTCACTTGGGGCACTTATCAAACTAATGAGAAATTATAATAAAGACAATCAAATCACCCCTGCACTTACTGAGTGCAATCAGCATATTAAAATCACTTGCTAGTCAGATAGATGATTCAGCAGAGCTGAATGACGAAGATAAGCGAGTATTAAAAAGACAAACTAACGCCGCATTAAAAAATGCGCCAGAAACAGGGATTCCACATGCGGCCGTTGGCTGACACTGCTTTTTGGCCGTTTTTACTCAAACGGCCCAAAAGCATTCCATAAGGAACCATGCTCTTGAAGCATGTTTCAAGATCCCGCTCAGCGAAGAATAGCATACATCACAATACACAGTGCTTATGTTATTCTTCTGTGCGTGACGCTGGCGGCAAAGTGAAATATCGCCTCGCACATACCCACAGTAATACTTACGGTATCGCTGTGAGCTTAACCAAATTGCGTCTCCTTAATTAAAAAATGTCATATCCAATACATTTAAAATACAGGCGAAACCTAGACAAAACCTATTTATGGTAGCAACTCAATACTTGACTGTTTACAGGGATAACAATTTAACAAGAATGAAGAACCAGAATGAACATATCTAAAAAAAACACATCGAAGATAAACAGGTTCATTTTCCCGTAAACATAAGCAGCCCAAGTCACTTACATGCCAATCGAACAACTTAAACACTTAAACTTATCCTTTGACAGTTCACTTCGCGAGCAAAAAGAGTGCGAGGTATGGATTGATGGTCGCGAGCTGAAAAAATTACCCATTGACGATCAACTCAAATCATTCAGGCGTAAAGCCACACTGGAGATATTAAGCAATACGTTTCGCGAAATAAATAGAACAAAGCTTTACGAACGCACCATTTACAAAGCAAAAGAAACAATAACTTTCCTAGAAATTGAGAATCTCACCATCTTGTTAGACGATGAAAAACTTGCCCTGATGGACTACATCGCATTTTCTATTTCTGACACGTTATCAAGAGGAATCCCACGAGCACTTGAAGCAAAACTTAAAAAAACAGGCATAGGGAAAATCAGAGACGAACATGATTTACTCGCTTTCTCGCGCGATCCTAATTTTGAAGGGGACATTTTACCTCTAGCCAAAACGGTTACCTGTCAATGCCTGAAACTCAAAAAGAAAGTCAGTTTTGACGACTTAAAAACAGCATTACACCAAAACCTGACAGTCCTCATGGCTCCAAACGCGTCTCTCGAAGAAGAAGAAAAGCAGGCAGAGTGTATTACGACTATGACAACGCTCAAACAAATATGGTCAACCAATCCGAGGCATTTCTGGGAAAACATTACAGCTGCCATATTGCAGCCTGCCCCCCCTATCAAAACAGAAGTCTTGGCTCAACAAAGCCTTGCTGCGATGCTACTCAAAACATCAACTGAAGCCATAGCATCAGGATTGCAAACATTCGAGAGCACTCTAGCCGAGGGCATAGAGGCAATGCCAAGCAGAGCAATAATTTCAACAGACAGCGGAGCAGCTGAAGCGCAGAAAGCATTAGAAACTAAGGTTCCGCTGAAGAAACCACAAGCGGTAAAAAAGGTTACAGCCACTGCACAGACAAGCCAAACGACTTGGTATACCCCAATACCACAACTATCTGAGCCTGATACTCTTCCTGAGGTTCATAGGACGGCAGTTGTAAGACCCAAAATCCGGATGCAAACTGCAGGCTCAAGCAAAAAAAGTGAAAAGAAAACACCAACACTAGCACTAACAGAACAGCCCCCCATAGCAGAACAAACACAAACTACACCCATTACAGCATTTTCAGAGATTCCAGACACGGGGTTAGACTTCACCAGTCAGACGGAATTTAATTGTCGCGTTGTGCAACGCACCATGGAAATCCATGCACTCTATAAACAAAAAGAAGATTTCGTCTGGGCGTATATTAAAAATCCACAAAATCAAGAGGCATTAGCGAAAGCGGTGGCTGCCGTTAAGTGTGGTCCATGGATCAGCAGAACTCTTTATAAATTATTGTTATTGGCCGCTCAAAAAACAGAAGGAGAAAACAATCCATTCCGCGAATGGCTAGATCATCTCATTGAAATCAACGCGTTCCATGCTGGTATACCACCTATGGAAATATCGACAGGTAAAGCCTTTTTGTTCATTGAGCCACTCAGTGAACAGGATGGCTCTATTTTATTCTGCTGTTCCGAAGGTATTGAGGCATCGGATGCACTAATGAGTTTCTTTACATGCTTTAATATCCATGATAGTAACACTGCTACATTTCTTGGACTTTATTGCGCATCTTATGATTTTCTGGGGAAGTTTTTTAACGCATTTTTCACAAGTGAAATCAGTGATAATCTGGAATTAACTCATGATTTCCGTCTCGGAACACTCACCCGCGTATTCGCGACAAAAACCAAACTTCCTATTTTAATCTATGCACAACGAGGCCAGAGCAGCACCCCCGCAATGGGCTCAATATTAATTGCACACAATCATGAAAAATATGAAGAAAAGCATACAACTAAACAAGACCATAAACTTATGGTCATATGCACAACCAAACAAAAAAAGACAGTAAAATTCACCGCACCAGGACTCTTTGCGAACTATTCTGAGCACGAAGTTGACAATAAAATAGTTGATTTATTCAACGAAAGTCAAAAAACAAAAGAAACAATGAATCAGACACAATGGAAAAGCCTCCCTTATGCTATGCGTTCGAAATATAATAAATGGCCTTCTCAACCTATGACTTTAACTATTAAAGAATTAGCAAAGAAGGAAGGCCTTAATTTTGACACCCCTGCACAAGTTAATTTTACAACCCTTAGAGGATTTAAGACCGAACAATTAAAAACAAGTCAACCACATCCAAAAACGCCACACCAAAGAAAAAAAGATAAAAAAACAAAAATCAAGAAATCCGGAATCACAACAAAATCTCCAGAAAATTTATTGAAAACATTAAAAAAACAATGCGAAAAACTGACTCGTTTATACCAGAAAAAAGAATTCACATCAGCAACAGAGATAGCCGAGACAACAAATAAAGCCAGAGAACTAAAACAAACATTGGAAAATGAAAATATTGGCATCCCAGATGAACTACACAAGCAGGTAGAAGAGGTTTTACGCGTTGCTGAAGAAATAGGAAAGCTTTCCCATCTTGAGCAGACGAGACTAAAACTGCACACATTGTGTAAAGGGGATCAAGCTTTTCAGCGGGGAAAAGAAATTAACCAGATAATAAATGACATCAACAAAGAGATCAAAGAAGTGCGGGAAGAAACCATAAATATTTCTGAAAAAACACAACATCAGATTGATGAAACGATAAGCTTAGCTGAAGAAACATGCAGACTCGCTCTACTCGAGCAGAAGCGACTCGAACTGAAAAAGGTGTGTGAAGAAAGAACGCTTAACATACCTGTGATCAGGATGGCTGTAAAATCAATCCGAGAATTAAAGCGAAAGCTCAATGAATTAGATATAAACATTCCCGAAGGACTGAATACACAGGTTGCAGAGAGTTTAGATCTTGCTGAGGATAGCCAAAATATAGCGTCACTCCTCGAGATGCAAAACAAACTACAGAATCTTATAAGAAGTGCAAAAAAATTACACGTACAAGAAACAGAGGTGATGGCGGCAATAGAGAATATCACTACATATATCGAGTACCTTAGACAAGAGGGCACAAGAATTCCTGAAGACGTCAACAAACTCGTTGAGCAAAGTATCCGCGATGCCAACAAATTAACAAAACAGTAGTATCACCAAAAATGATACTAAAGAAGTTCAGCCAACAGACTGACTATTAGCAACCAATATCTATCACTCAGAAAAATCGTCCAAATACCATTATCCAGTAAGTGATAAGCATTCAATCCAACCCACCTTCACAATACGCCAAATAATGGAGGGCATCATAACGCAGTAAATACACCAATCTCATTTTCTATGTAGGCAAAAAACTGCTCCTAAACGATACATACAATGGTATGCATCGATTTCTGGCGGTATATGCGGCTGACAATACGTCAAGCTTATCACTCAAAGTATCAACCCTGCCCAGTGTTTGAGTTGTAACAAATATCATTGGTTCTGTTGCTCAACAAAAGCCATACAGGAGGAATATTCAGCACAGATCCCTTTTACCCTAATCCGAGCAAGAAGATTCTGAGACCTTGGAAAGTCCGTCGATATTGTCAACGATAACACAAGCCCTGTAGCAGTAGCTGAATATTCTGAAAACCCTTGAAAAATAATCTGGCCCTGTTCGTAAAGCATTATAAAGACTGGTTATGATAAAGGTCAGTGCCGCTGACAAAGCGAAACAATCTGGTGAGATATCTGAAATTATCATTAAGACACCTAAAAGCATCAATTCAGCTGAACCAGCTAAGTTAGACTCATGCAAGCAATGCATAGTTTAAACATACGATGACATATGATAAAAACCATAACATTCGACGCATATTAACAAGCTGTTTCTTTGACTAACAAATAGAAAAACCCTAAAAAAATACTTGAACTTATGCAACCTATTTGAATCCAAGATGATGCATCTTAACGATTCAACCGTGTTTACTTTAAACATAAACAACACTTTTACAGTAACAGTATCCATTCATGGAAACCCAAAAGATCGACACACATGGTCTAAAATTCGATGCCCTCGGCATACATGATTTTGAAAAATCATTTACCCTGAAACCAGATAATAATGTATGGATATTTGGCCACACTTTATGTCTACTAAAAAAAGAAGACAGCAGTAAATTAGCTACCCTCAGAAGCAGGGCCACAGGAGAAATATTACGAAATAATCTTCGCTGCATTTGCAGGATCGGGTTGTATCAACGCACTATAAAACATGAAAAGATAACATTTAGCGATATTTTTAACCTGGCCACCATGCTAGATAAAGAAAAGCATAAGCCCTTTGAACACATTATTTATTCTTTTACTGACATACTAGAAAGAGGAATATCACAAATACTTGTAGAACATGCAAGCGATGAACTTTTCGATGGCGTTAACATTGATGATGAACATCAATTATATTTCTATTCTTTAAAACCCGAATTTCAAGCTCATATTTTGCCCTTAACAAAACGTATCACATGCCAATGCCTTGAGCTTGATGACACTGCTACAACTGAAATGTTAAATGAAAGATATGATCAGTTTCTGTTAAAAATATTTACCTCAAGTGATTCCTCTGAACAACGTAAAAGAAAGGCTCACTGCTGCAGCATTCTTTACACATTAAATAAGATATGGTCTGTATGTAATTGGGAAAATGTTACCGCTGTCACCATAGAGCCAGAAAGCCGTGCCCAAAAAGAGTTGAAAAACTATTTGGAAGAACAGAAAAGGGAGGTCCAGAACATTTTGCTATCATACGCAAAAGCTCGCTTGGTTACAGGGCAAGCTCAAGAAATATTGAGGCTGATGTCAGAAGATACAAGCAAGGATCAAACTGAAGACAAAGCAACATTAACGGTGAGCAGCACTGAAGTAGCACATTCGCAAGTCCTAGAAGTCACTGAGTCCTTTTCAGATAAGTCATCCTCAACAGAGCCAGAGAAGATAACGTCGCCAAAAAGCCAGACAGCGGCATTCGTACCCGCGCCACAATCAGAAACAATTGAGCGCTCTTTATCCTCACAGACACCAGATGTCAGACCCAAGAGAAAACCTTTACCTGAACCCAGATCACGCAAACCTCTCACAATCAAAGAACCAGAAAAAATGCCTGGAGCAACCGCATTAACCACAGAAGCAGTTGAGCATTTTATGCCTGAACAACGTCAGAGCATAGTCCCGTTCCCGTGGTTAGATACACCAGAGGCGATTTCGCCAATCAGGAATTTACAAGAATTTCATCATCACGTAGCACAATGCGCTGATAGACTTCACGCTATGTATGCGCACAAGGAAAATATTGTCAGGGCTTATATTCACGACCCAAAAAATGCCTCTGCATTCGACCACGCGAAGCAGGTTATTTTTGAAGGCTCATGGATTAGTACTAATCTTTATGGGCTATTAACAGAAGCGACAAAAAAAACGCCCGGGCATAACAATGTTTTTCGTTCAAGACTAAATTCGCTTATCGCTATCAATGCATTTTACTTAGGTTACGCCCCCCAGAGTTCCGATTTTAAAACCGCCTTTATGACCAATGAATCTGCTCGTATATCTGGCGGATTCATCGAGTTTCGCCTTCAATCAGGCATTCAACCATCGACAGCACTGGAAAGCTTCTTTACGAACTTCAATATCATTGATAGTAGTAGTGCAACACTTCTTGCTTTATATCAAGCAATGCTCGACTACCTTACTGCACCTATTTTTGACAGGCTCTTCAAGAACACAATCAAACCAACAATGGATGTTACCCCTAATTTTTTTGTTGGTTCACTCTCTAGAATGTATGATTGCAAGGCATTGATTACAGATTACCTATTTACGGAAAACAAACCTATCCCCCCAAAAAAAGGTTATATTTTATATGCTTCAAACCATAGCGATTTTTATGCCAGGCATTCCAGCAAGCAAGAAGTTTCTATGCTATTGGTTTGCATATCCGATAGAGAAAAAGCCAGATATACCGCACCCGGTCGCTTCTCAGGATACAACCAAAAGGAAGTTAACACAGAAGTTGTAAATCTATACAACAGAGAGCCAATAACAAACCTTATGATGAGCCAGGCAGATTGGGCAAGGGTCAAACGTCAACTTACTCTAAAAACAAACTACGCGCCCATCTCAAGATTGTCGATCGAAGCATTGAGACAAGATAAAGGCGGACTTCAACTTGGCTCACCAGCATATATCCATTTCGACAAACTTGCATATTTCAAATCCAAAAATGTGGCAATGCTTCAACATACTTCCAAAGCGAAAGAGGTAGTAACGCCAAGTGCTATGCCCCCCCCCAGGGGAAGCCAAATAATCGAAAAACCTACAGCATCACGACAAGGCATTCAGCAACTGCAAGAATCTGTCCCCAAAACGCCAGAAGAAAGCCAGGCAAGAGTGTACAGAGAATTACCAGGTGAAGCTTCATCAACAAGCTCTGATTCAACCCAAGCACTTTCAATCGCCCAACCAATTGAGCCAGATACCTCAACTGATGCGAGAGTAGAAACAGAGCATCCTTCAACGCCTCCCACGCCCTTAGCGGAAGCGGACAGCACAGTATTTGAAACCATGACCAGAGAAGGTTTTACAGATTATATCCTGAAATGTGTTGAGGACAGGCGATTACTCTGTCAACAACAAGATCGCATAACCCAGGCTTATTTTGACAAGCCTGACGACCATGAGATTCAGAGAAAAGTACTTGAGATTATCAATCAAGGCTCCTGGAATCCTGAAAAACTTTACGACTTTTTGATTCAAGCAGTGAAGACACCACGTAAAGAAATTTTTGAGAAACGGCTCGAAACGCTAGTTAATAGTGGTTCCTTGCTCTCCGGGCACCCTCCTCAAAATAGAGCAACCAAACGACACTTCATGACTAATACATTTGGAGACATTGTCCATGATAACTACTTTGATTACACGATCACTCCATATACAACAGCCTCTGAAGCCCTCTTAAGCTTCAAGCAGGAATTTAATTTTATCAACAGCTATCAAGCATTAATGCTTGCTCTCTACCAGGCAACTCATGACTATTTAACACCTCGAGCTTTTAATGTTCTATACACGCAGGGATTGGATCCGAAAAGCACTTTTCGACTAGTGTCACCAAACAAACGAAAGGAAAACCCTCTTAATTTTTTTTTAAAAGAGAGTACAAGCCAAACAATAAAAAAAGGTGACGTTGTAATGTTCAGAAACCACTTAAACTATCAAAGAAGACACCGTAGCGATAGGGATATGTACATTATCGCCATATGCACTTCAGGTAGAAAACCACCCACATTCACCTCTCCCGACCTTTTTGAAAACCTCACTGAGCATGAAATCAATATTTTATTAGTACAGCAATACAACAGAGAACCAAAAAAAATGAAAATGCTACCCAAAGAAGCAAGGGCAACATTCAATCCACCAAGCCCCACCCCAGAAGCAGGAAACATGACAGTTGAAGCTCTACTTCAAAATCAGGGCGGACTTCAAAAGGACAGTGTTCACCATATAGACTTCGACATGCTAAAAACTTTAAAGAAAAAAGATGCATCAATAAAAAAGGCCTATTCAACAACAGCAGTCAAGAAAAAAGCACTGGCAATTAAAACTGGAGCAAAAAAAGAAAAGCATTATTCTCAAAAGACGAAAACTGAAATAGAAAAACAAACTGAACAATTAAGGTCCAACGTTTCAAGAGAACCAGAAGTTCACCAATCTGCAGAAACACTACTTTCACTAATCAGAAAGAAGCGAAACTTACTGAAAAGCCTGTGCACGGGTAGTGTCACACCATCAGAATCAACAATCACTAAAACAGTAACGGATATCAATACACTCACCCAACAACTTAATGAAAAAAGTGAAAAAATACCAGATACATTCAACAAACAGCTTGAAGAAATTTTACAAGCTGCTGAGAAAACCCGAAAAATCGCACAACTCACAGATATGCAAATAAAACTGCGCAGCCTGTGTGAAAAAACCAAGTCACATCAAACAACAGAAGTCACACAGCTAGCAAACAACATTCGTAAAATCATGCAAACAATGAAAGCAACAGATGCAGACATTCCGACACACTTAAAAAATAAGATTGACGAAGACTTTTCAAGAATTGAAGAAAGTAAAGCCAGCAGTTCTGAGGAAGACGTAACCATTAGCTCTTTAAAAGAAAAACAAAGAGAGCTGCAAGCATTGTGTGGTGAAAAATCTCCAAAGATAAGCAACATTAGGACTACTGTCAGCACAATTAGAGAACTCATGCGAAGGCTAAATGATATGAATATAGATATCCCGAAAGAATTAGCCAGCCAGATTTCCGCAGACTTTCGCACTGCTGTGTATATACAAAATTCAACAGCACTTGTAGAGATGCATAGAACGCTACACGACCTTTGGAAAGATGCTAAAAGAAATCCTGAACGAATAGCAGAGATCCCTGCAGCTATAGATACAATCAGAACGCTTATCGTTCGTCTGGAAGGACAAGGTGCGAAAATTCCTGAGGTCGTTCGCGGCTCTATTGAAAAAGATATTCGTACTGCAGAGAAATTATTAAACCGGTAAATTTAGCCGAAATGATGTTTAAAGAATTCAACCAACAGATTGGCTTTTAGCCAAAAATACCGACTACTATCAAAAGTCGCCCTAAGACCATCATCCACTAGGGAACCTGCGAGCAAGTGACGTTAAAGAAACACAGTGAATGAAAAGTCATTAATTCACTATTATCCAGCCTGAAAATTACTCAGTTTCTTACCATTGAAGCCGGTTGTCCGGCTTTCGGATACATTAACCCTGTGCCCGGATCATTTGGTCCAGTCTAACCATGTTTGCCAGAGCGAATAACATCGCCAGTTTGCCATCATTTTTCCGAAGTCCCCGATAACGGGCTTTGATAAATCCAAACTGGCATTTGATGATTCTGAAGGGATGTTCCACCTTGGCTCGAATGCTGGCTTTCAGGTATTCCGTTTTCAAAATGACTTTATTGATTCGAGGGTGTTTCCTGAGTCTCTTTAACTTGCCTGGTTGTTCGGCTATATGCCACTGTACAGCGTCTGTATTGAGCGCTTTTCGCTTCTCGGCTCCTCTGTAGCCGGCATCGGCAAAGACAAACTGTTCATCACCGTGCAACAGGTTACTGGCTTGATTAAGGTCATGTTCATTGGCGGCTGTTGTCGCCAGACTATGAGTCAAACCTGTACGGGCATCGACACCAATATGCGCCTTCATTCCGAAATACCACTGGTTACCCTTTCTGGTCTGGTGCATTTGGGGATCTCGCTGCCCCGTCTGATTCTTTGTGGATGTCGGAGCTTCGATGATCGTGGCATCGACCAGAGAGCCTTCTTTCAAAACGATACCAGACTCTGTCAGCCATTGGTTTACGTCCGTGAAAATAGCCCGAGCCAGATTGTGAGCCTCCAGCAGGTGTCGAAAGTTCATAATGGTTGTGCGATCAGGAATTGCTTTATCCAGAGATAATCCGGCAAATAATCGCATGGACGCAATTTCATAAAGGGCATCTTCCATGGCCGGATCACTGAGGCTGTACCATTGCTGAAGGCAGTGTATCCGGAGCATGGTGGATAACGGGTACGGTCTACGCCCATTACCGGGTTTGGGGTAATGAGGTTCAATAATTGTCTCAAGACGATGCCAGGGAATCAGTTTATCCATACGGGCAAGGAATATTTCTTTGCGGGTCTGGCGACGCTTTTGAGTGAATTCAGCGTCAGAAAAGCTGAGCTGTTGGTCCATGACTGATCTCCGGCAAAGGCTGAGTGGAGATTAGCTTATTATTGGGGACTTAATCGCAGGTTCCCTAGATGATTAACGCCCAATCGAGCCCCACGGCACCAGCCCTATTTTCTATAGACAGAAAAACTCCGAACAATGCATACAGTGGTGCTCATCGAGTTCTGTCAATATATATGCAGCTGACAATCGCTCAAAGCATCAACCTGGGCTAGCGTTTCATCTGGAGTAAAAGATCACTGGATCTGCTGCTTGATAAAATCCATATAAGCAGAAATATTCAGCACCGATGCTTTCTCCCTGAACCGGGCAGGATACCCTGAAACCTTGGAAACTTCGTCGATATTATCAATGATAACAAAACAGCCCTGCGGCAGTGGCTGAAGGCTCTGAAAATCCCGTATCAACTCTATTGAAAAGTAGTCCGAGACTGTTCGTGAAGCGTTATAAACGCCGGATTATGAGAAAAGTCAGTGATGCTGATGGCAAAGTGAAATGCTATCCCACATCAATTGTTGGATAGTATCCTGATAGAGTATTAAAACTACGTCGTCAATTGAATATTTTAAAAAGGATCATACTATCTTGCCTTGCCTGAAACACTATCAAAAACATCATTAACATTCTAGTTATGTTTCTTTGACTAACAATCGTTAACTATAAGCGCTTTCAAAAAGAACAAAATAATGAGATAGCAATCCATATCAGAGGAACACACATACAGCAGGATATGAGATAACACCTAAAGGGGGTTAGCATGAAAAATCAAGCGACATGTAAGCAAATTGTGACCCAGACTCTTGGCTTTTCAGCCATTGACCAAAACATCCAAGATGATGATTTTATCTATAGTGATTATCGATCTTTAAAAGTAGTCCCACCTAGTGAAACTAACTTGCTCAAAACGCAAGAGTCACTTTGTACATTATTATGTAAAAAACTGAAGAGAGCAGGTAGAAAAAGCCTCGCAGAAAGATTACTAAAAAAACAAGAACCATTAACATACAAAGAACTAATAGTACTAACACAGCAAATTAAAAACCCACGAACAAAGCAAACATTACTACACAATAGCACCCAACTATTTTCAACCATACCTCTGGAAAGACTTCCACATTTAGTCAGAGAGGACATGGAGGGCAAAGGCATCCCTGGCATTCCGGAGAGCATCTATCTACTGCACCAGATAATGACTTGCCCTGAATTTGAAATGCATTCAATAGAACTTATCAAACACCTTAGCACTCAGCTCATGCAAATTGATGTCAATACCACTTTTGAAACGCTAGAAGAGGAATATGAAGATTGTGCAAAACTTCTTTTAACTCCAGGCTCGAACAGAGAAGAAACTCGGCAACAAATGGACTGTATAAGCAAGCTGGAAGGTTTACATGACATATGGACACAACAAAACCCAGCAGACTGGAATCAAGTTATTCACAAACATACACCTCAAACTTCTTCTCTCAGATTAACCGAGCATCAAGAAATCCAGATACATGAGGATCAAGCACAGGCCAAAGAGAGCCCATCGCTGGCCTCTACTACTGTCGCCTGGGAAACGGCACCGGACCAAACGACCGAATCACCTGACAAAACTATAATCTGGCAACCCACAACAGGTATATCCAGTCAAAGTAAACCCACACTTCTCCCTTATGCAGAGCCTGAAAACCTTGTGCCTGCTAATGAGCCTGCCTCCAAAGAAAGGCTTCCAACGCCCTTTCTTGAGCTAAAACGGAGAGAACCATCACCACACCGAGGCGCTATCCCTGTCAGTTCGCAATCAGCGCTTCCTCCTGAACCTCAAAGCACTGACCAGACGACGACTTTGACAGCGCCAAAGGGGGGAGCCAGACCCAAAGAAGTGATTTTAAGCGTTCCCGCCCCAGCTGTAGCTCAGCATGTAGATATTAACGTACCGAGGCAAGACGTATTACCACACCGGGGCGCTACCCCTGGCAGTGTACAATCAGAGATTCCCCCTGAAGCACAAAGCACTGATCAGACGACGGCTGTGCCCGAACCAATGGGAAGCGAAGTCACTACTATAAGAGGCACTTATGACCCAGCTTTAGCTCTGAAAGAAGGTATAGAGATAGAGAGCCAAGAGGAACTGGAACAATTAACCATTGATCACTATTTAGCACTTCGAAAAGATTTTTACGACCGCGAAAAATCGGTTTTAGCATTTATTGATGACCCAACAAACAAACAGAAACGTAAAGCTGCACAAAAAGCATTGAAGTCTGGATTTTGGCCTGCAGGCAGACTTCTTGATCTACTGAATAAATGCGACAGTATTAGCGATAAAAAAGGCAATTTTTTCGAACAATGGCGGGAAGAATTATTTCGCCATTCAGGTTTCTCAAATGGAATCGCTCCCAAGGACGCAAGAACAAACATACCTACGATGCATGCCGTTAGTAGAACCTTGCACGAAACTCACGAAAAACATTACATCACTAAATCTAATTTCACATCCACAGAAGCTCTCGATAGCTGCGTTGGTAAGTCTTTCTGGGTATGCAACAATGAAAATTTATTTCAACTAAGCAACTTAATGACAATGCGTAAATATCTTGGCGATACAACATTTAACTTTCACTTTAGTGGCCCTTCTAAATTAGCTCTGGCTCCAATGAAAGTAGAGTTAAAAAAACCATCAGAATTTATACGTAGAGGCACAATAGCTCCGCTACTGAAACATAAGATCGAAACTGAAAGAGGATTCATTAGAGGTAATTTTTATCTATTCGTTCATCATAGATCCTATTTAAAGAAGCACATTAACGGTGAATACGACTTACTATTGGCATTATGCACTGACATTGTAAAGCCAGATTTTTGTGTAGCAGAGCTTTGTGATAGTGAAGACTTAGAAGGTATCACGAAAATCCTGATCAATCTATACAATAAAACTCCATACAACAACACAATCATGAAAAAAACAGGATGGGATGCACTTAAAAAAGGTTCCGAGCCAGGGCAGCCATCTAAAAAAATAGATGAAAAGACATTTTCTGAAGGGGGTGGAAAAATGTCAATCAATTTTCCAATAGCCCTTGACCTTGAAAAACTAAAGAGATTGAAACAAGCGTCTTTTAATAACTATGAGGCTGATTTAAAAAAACAAATTACTCAAGAAGAAAGTTCTGTAACTACAAAAATACCTGAAGAGCATCCCCTACCTGATGAAGAAAGCCGTCTGGTAATCTCACTTCAAGAGATGCAACTAAAACTACACAAGCTGTGTGAGGAAAGAAATCCACAATTACTATTACCTGAAATAACTGATACAAAAAACGAAATCAGCAAACTCATACAGGAAATAGAAAATAGAGAAATGGAGATCACGGAAGAGCTAAGACGCCAGATTGATGAAGATTTGCGTATTTCTGAAGAAATCCGTAAGCTTCCCCAACTCGAACGATTGCGACTCAAACTGCAAAATCTGTGCGAGGAAGAAAAAGCGTTACAACGAGAACCCGCTATTAGAAAGAGAATAAACGAGATTAAAGCACTACAGAGAGAAATTACAACAATACCTGAAGAACTAACACTTAAAATTCATGAAACCTTAATAATTGCTGAGGAAATCTGCAAGCTAGCCCCTCTCGAACAGAAGCGACTCCAACTACATGCCCAGTGCAGGGAAGGAAAACTTTTACCAATGGATCTACAAATTAATCAGACAATAAAAGATATAAAAAAAATAATCAAAGAACTTAAGGAGGAAGGCATAATAATTCCTGAACATATGGATAACAGAATTAAAAATGACTTTCTCGTTTCAGAGGAGCTGCGTAACAAGTAGCATCACCCAGAATGATGTTTAAAGAATTCAACCAGCAACCTGACTTTCGGAGACAGATGGCGATTTTGAGGGTACACGGCCCAGATACCATCATCAGGTAACCGATATTGATCCAGCACAGACACCAGCTCACCACGCTTCAGATGTGTCTCAACATAATAATCAGGTAGCTGGACAAGCCCCAATCCACATAAAGCGGCATCTTTTAGCGCGAGGCCGCTATTACAGCGCCATTGCCCATGCACCCGAAAGTACTTTTCCTGACCATTTTCCAGAAAGCGCCAGACATCCACAGAACCATGCAAACAATGATGCTGACTGAGTTCAGACAGTGTATGCGGTTGTCCATAACGATGAAAATAATCGGGTGATCCACAGACGTACTGGGTACGTTGACCAATTTTTCTGGCAATCAGGGAGCTGTCCTCCAGCTTTCCCAATCGGATTGCAAGGTCATAGCCCTGGCTGATCAGGTCCAGTTTTTCATTGGTCAGGGTAAACTCCAGCCGTAATTCCGGGTGATCACAGAGAAACCGGTTCACCAGCGGCGCAACGAAATGTTCACCATAAAACACAGGAGCAGTCATTTTTAATAAACCTCTCGGTTCATCGTTAAGATCAGCCACCGCCCTGTCTGCTTCATCCAGCCCCACCAGCAGTTGCCGGCAATGCTGAAAGTACAGGTTGCCGGATTCAGTCAGTGTCACTTTCCGGGTAGATCGATAGAACAGTTTGGCGCCCAGCCGCTTCTCCAGCGCATTCACTTTACGACTGATGTGCGCCACCGATACATCCAGCTGTTTGGCGGCTCCCGTAAAACTGCCCGCATCCGCAACCGCGACAAATTCTGTAACGCCCTGCCAGCGCTCCATTGTTACCACCTGGTAATAGTGATTTACCTGAAATGACAATTATTGTTTCATCAGAAATAAATACAATACGTGCATCAACACGACCCACCTACCTCACAAACAGGGTATGACAGAATGGAAATGATCAAGACACGCGCCGCCGTTGCCTGGGCACCCGGAGAACCGCTGAAAATCGAAGAAGTCGATTTGATGCCGCCACAAAAAGGTGAAGTGCTGGTGCGTATTGTTGCGTCCGGTGTTTGCCATACGGATGCCTACACACTCTCAGGCAGCGACCCGGAAGGCGTTTTCCCCGCGATTCTGGGCCACGAAGGCGGCGGTATCGTTGAAGCGGTTGGCGAAGGCGTTACCGGTCTGACCGTCGGCGATCACGTTATTCCCCTGTACACACCTGAATGCGGCGAATGTAAATTCTGTAAATCCGGCAAGACCAATCTTTGTCAGGCCATTCGCGCCACCCAAGGTAAAGGTCTGATGCCAGATGGCACGACCCGCTTCTATAAAGACGGGCAACCCATCTACCACTATATGGGAACTTCTACTTTCTCCGAATACACTGTGGTGCCGGAAATCGCGCTGGCCAAAATCCGCAAAGATGCACCGTTGGAGAAAGTCTGCCTGCTGGGCTGCGGTGTCACGACAGGCATGGGCGCTGTCATGAATACAGCGAAGGTTCAGGAAGGTGATACCGTTGCCATTTTTGGCCTGGGCGGGATCGGCCTCTCCGCCATCATTGGCGCGACCATGGCGAAAGCCGGACGGATCATTGCCATCGATATTAACGAAGGCAAGTTTGAGATTGCACGACAGCTCGGTGCCACTGATGTCGTCAACCCCAAGGAATATGACAAGCCAATTCAGGACGTTATCGTTGAGATGACCGATGGTGGTGTGGACTATTCCTTTGAGTGTGTCGGCAATGTCCACCTGATGCGCTCAGCCCTTGAGTGCTGCCATAAGGGTTGGGGAGAATCCGTTGTTATCGGTGTCGCTGGCGCTGGCGAAGAGATTGCTACCCGTCCATTCCAGCTGGTAACTGGTCGGGTCTGGAAAGGCTCCGCCTTCGGCGGCGTCAAAGGCCGTTCTGAACTGCCTGATTATGTTCAGCGTTATATGGATGGCGAGTTCGAACTGGATACCTTCATTACTCACACCATGGGTTTGGACGACATCAACACGGCTTTCGACCTGATGCATGAAGGCAAGTCCATCCGCAGCGTAATTCATTTCGACCAATAAACCGACAGAGCCGGGATGCCAGGCATCCCGGCACAGGTGACCCCCATGCCGGAACCACTGGAATTACTCACAAGCTACCGCACCTTCGAGGGATGGCAGAAACAATATCGCCATTCATCCAATACCCTGCAATGCCCGATGACCTTTTCCATCTATCTGCCGCCTCATACCAACGGCGGTGAAAAGGTGCCTGTCGTTTATTGGTTATCAGGCCTGACCTGTACCGATGAAAACTTTTCGACCAAAGCAGGTGCACAGAGAATTGCTGCCGAGCTAGGATTGGCACTGGTCATTCCAGATACCAGCCCCCGCGGCGAAGGCGTACCCGACGATGAAAACCAGGCTTATGACCTGGGTCTCGGCGCAGGGTTTTACATCAACGCCATTCAGGCGCCCTGGAACCGCCATTACCAGATGTATGACTACATCACGAAAGAGTTACCGGCACTGATTGAGCAAACATTCCCCGTAACCAAACAGCGCGCGATCTCCGGTCACTCCATGGGTGGCCACGGCGCTTTGATGATTGCCCTGAAAAATCCGGACAGGTATGTGTCAGCAACGGCCTTTGCCCCTATCGTCAATCCAACACAATGCCCTTGGGGCGAAAAAGCCTTCCACCACTACTTAGGCAATGATAAAGAAAGCTGGAAGACCTGGGACACAACGGAACTGATTGCATCAAAAGTCGGCAAACTACCGCTACTCATAGACCAGGGAACTGAAGACAGTTTTCTCGAACAGCAATTGCTGACTGAAAACCTGATATCGACTTGCAAAGAAGAACAGTACCCTGCCGAGATTCGCTACCAGCAGGGTTATGATCACAGCTATTACTTTATTGCCTCATTTATTGAGGAACACCTGCACTTCCATGGCAGGCACTTCAATCAATAAGTCTCTGCGTTAATGGGCTTTGTCTAAACAAAGCCCTCATTTTTTTAATGCCTGATGTGACGAATACGCATTCCCATCATCAATAGCGCGATCGCGTAAATCAGCACACCGCTGCCCACGAGCATTACCATGTTCTCGACACGTGCCCATAATCCCCAGTTCAACCACTGATCGGGGTCTGCACACAACCAAACCAGCACCGCCCCCATGGCCACATTCGCCATAACCAGCCGGAAACCATAAACCGACCAGCCCGCAGCCGGCTTGAATACGCCGGCTTTGCGCAAACCACTAAACAGTAAACCGGCATTCAACAAGGCTGACATGGATGTCGCCAGTGCCAGTCCGACATGATCTAAAGGCCAGACCAGAATCAGGTTGAACACCATATTGGCTACCATGGCAGTGACAGCGATCTTCACCGGTGTCTTGGTATCCTGACGGGCAAAATACCCAGGAGCCAACACCTTGATCAGCATGAATGCCGTCAAACCAAACGCATAGGCGCGCAGACTCATGGCCGACATCATGACATCACGTCCGGTCATCTGACCATGATGGAACAGCGTGGCAATCAACGGCTCCGCCAGAATGAACAGGGCAACGCCTGCGGGAACACCAATAAGCAGTACCATCCGCAATGCCCAGTCCAGCGTCGCCGAAAAGGCCTCCGGTGATTCCTTGGCATGGTTACGGGACAGGCTTGGCAAGATCACTGTCGCAATGGCAATACCAAAAATACCCAGGGGCAGTTCAGACAGACGATCGGAGTAATACAGCCAGGACACACTCCCGGTCTGAAGGAAGGACGCCAAAACAGTATCCAGCAGCAGATTGATCTGACTGACAGAGACACTGAACAGCGCCGGTATCATCAGGGTCAGAATTCGCCGGACACCTTCATCCTGCCAGCCCCATTTCGGTTTTGGCAGCATCTCAATACGCCAGAGGAACGGGATCTGCAGCAGTAGCTGGGAAATACCGGCAATTACCACCCCCCAGGCCAGCGCCATCACCGGCTGTTCAAACCAGGGGCTCATCAGGATGGTAGCGCCAATCAAGCTGGCATTGAGCAGTACCGGCGTGAATGCCGGCACGGCAAAGCGTCCGTAACTGTTGAGAATTGATCCGGCAAACGCCGTCAGGGAAATCAACAACAGATAGGGAAAAGTGATACGCAGCATACTGCCAGCCAGCTCCAGCTTGGCGGTATCCTGATAAAAGCCCGGCGCAAACACCATGATCAACAACGGTGAGGCCAGCATACAGATTGAGGTGACACCAACCAGCATCAAACCCAAAGTGCCTGCTACATGGTTCACCAGAGCCTGCACCTGCTCCTTCGGTCGCTTGGTGCGGTATTCCGAGAGCACCGGCACAAACGCCTGGGAAAACGCCCCTTCCGCAAATAAACGACGGAGGAAATTCGGGATTTTGAACGCCACAAAAAAAGCGTCGGCTTCCGCCTTGGAACCGAAATAAACGGCAATGACAACATCACGGGCAAGTCCCAACACGCGGGACAGCATGGTCATAAAGCCGACGGTGACACTGGAGCGTAACAGCCCCCGTTCCGGCTTGCCGGAACCTGGATCTTCAATGGGTGATGACATGAATACGGTGCATTAGCAGAGTTTTCCCTGAGTGTACCCAATCACCGCCACCAGCGACCAGTGAAAAAAGTACGCATGGCGCCCGAAGGCAGGCCACGCACGGCGCGGCACCAAGAAATCCCTGTTGACAATAACTGGCTCTGCCTTCATAGTTCCGCGTTTGAAAATACAGTCCGAAGTTTCAGGAGCACTTAAAGTTGGCTAACTCTCCTTCTGCCAAGAAACGCGCCCGTCAGGCCGAACAGAGCCGCAAGCACAATGCAAGCCTGCGTTCCATGGTTCGCACATCCATCAAGAAAGTGATTGCAGCCGTTGAAAGCAAGGATGCAGAAGCCGCCAAGGCCGCTTACGCCGCCGCTGTTCCGGTTATCGACCGCATGGCTGACAAGGGCATCATCCACAAGAACAAGGCTGCTCGCCATAAGAGCCGTCTGAACGACAAGGTTAAGGCTCTGGCAACTGCCTGATCCAATACCCGTTCATAGAAAAGCCGGCAATCGCCGGCTTTTTCTTTGTCTGGATAATGCTTCGAAACGGTTTACACCAGCACCAGGTTATCCCGATGCAGCAACTCCGGCTCATCAATATATCCCAGTATCGAGGCAATCTGGTGTGACGGATGACCGGCCAGCTTAACGGCATCTTCGCTGCCATAATTAACCAGACCACGGGCAACTTCATTACCCGACTCATCCACACAGGCCACCATCTCACCACGCTGGAATTGACCTTCAACAGAACGCACACCGACCGGTAACAAACTCCGCCCCGAATTTCGTAGAGCCCTAATCGCCCCGGCATCGATAACCAAGCGCCCCTGTACACGCAACTGGCCAGCCAGCCAGCGCTTACGTGCCGCCTCCGGCGCATGGTCCGGCAACATCAGGGTTCCCAGCAACTCGCTGCCATAGAGACGCTCCAGCACATTCTCGATTCTGCCGCCGACAATCACGGTTTTCGCACCGGAGCGGGCCGCAAGCCTGGCTGCACGCAACTTGGTAGCCATACCACCACGGCCCAGCTTACCGCCGCCAGCCCCCGCCAATGCATCCAGCTTTCGATCCGAGGCATAGGCTTCATCAATCAACTCAGCGTCAGGATCCGTACGCGGATCTGCCGTAAACATCCCCTTCTGATCCGTCAGCAAGGTCAGCACATCCGCTTCCACCAGATTCGCAACCAGTGCACCCAGGGTATCGTTATCCCCGAACCGGATCTCATCAGTCACCACGGTATCGTTTTCATTGATGACCGGAATGACCCCTAGATCCAGCATCGTGACCAACGCACTGCGGGCATTGAGATAACGCTGCCGGTTGGAGAGGTCAGCATGAGTCAGCAAAACCTGTGCGGTCTGAATCCCATGCTTCTCAAACGCCGACTGCCAGGTCTGCGCCAGTTCCATCTGCCCAACAGCTGCAGCGACCTGCAGTTCATGCATCGCGGCCGGTCGCTCTTTCCAACCCAGCCGCGACATGCCCGCTGCCACCGCACCGGACGACACTAACACCACTTCCACGCCATGGCGACGCAACGCCGCCATCTGGGCCACCCAATGGGAAATACCTTCAACATTCAGGCCACGGCCGTCATTGGTCAGCAGTGCGCTGCCAATCTTGACCACCCAGCGACGGGTGTCGGCCAGCATCTCCCGGTTCGACATCGTTTTCCTTGCTCCTGGAACTTATGGGGCGTAAATAACTTCCACCTCACCGTCATCATCGTCTTCATCAAGCTGCGCTTCTTTCATCGCCCGACGCTTGAGTCGACGCTGCTCAGCCTGCTCGTGAATCCGGATACGACCTTCTTCTTCCATGCGGGCACGGTGCTCGGCTTCCGCCTGGGCGAAGGTTTCGTCTTCCGCTTCCTGCAGGTTTTTCTCTTCAATGAAACGCATGATGTCCTGGCAGAGACGCTCGGTGCCAAGTCCGCTGATCGCAGCGGTCCGGTATACCGGCCCTTCCCAACCCATCTCGCTGACAATACGGTCACAGATTGCATCACGATCCGACTCTGGCAGCAGGTCAACCTTGTTCAGTACCAGCCAGCGGTCGCGCTGCGCCACGGCAGGACTGAAACTTTCCAGCTCATGAATAATGGCTTTCGCCGATTCTACCGGATCAGACTCATCACATGGCGCCACATCCACAAGATGCAGCAAAATCCGACAACGGGAAAGATGCTTCAGGAAGCGAATACCCAGACCGGCACCTTCAGCCGCGCCTTCGATCAACCCGGGAATATCCGCAATCACAAAACTCTGGTGCTGCTTGACACTTACCACACCCAGGTTTGGCACCAGGGTGGTAAAGGGATAATCCGCCACTTTCGGCTTGGCGTGGGAAACAGAACGGATAAAGGTCGACTTACCCGCATTCGGCATACCCAACAGACCGACGTCTGCAATCACCTTCAACTCAAAGCGCAGGTTACGTGCCTCACCCGGCTTGCCCGGTGTGGACTCGCGTGGCGCCCGGTTGGTGCTGGATTTAAAGCAGCTGTTACCAATCCCGTTATGACCACCCTTGGCTACCATGAATTTCTGGCCGGCATGGGTCAAATCACAGATAACTTCTTCGATATCTTCATCAATGACCGTGGTACCCACTGGCACTTTCAGCATCAGGTCTTCACCCTGCTTGCCGGTACAGTTGCTACCACGACCCTGCTCACCGTTTTCTGCCTTGAATTTGCGCTGGTAACGGTAATCCACCAGGGTGTTCAGATCATTATCCGCCACGACATAGACGTGACCGCCCTTGCCGCCATTGCCGCCGTCAGGACCGCCCTTGGGGATAAACTTTTCCCGGCGGAAGCTCACACACCCATTGCCGCCTTTGCCCGCTTCCACGAAGATCGGTGCTTCATCGACAAACTTCATAACTCTCTCTCCACCTGCCGGGCCATCCGCGCCCCGTTTTCCCCAACGGTCCGAACCACCCGGACATAAAAGAAAAGCCCCGACCGTAGGCGGGGCTTTTCAACCATGAAAACGCACTGACTTCACCTGTGTGAAAACACCGCGTTCCTCACGGCTTCTATCACAACGGGATCAGGCCGCTTCGATTCGCACGTACTTGCGATTCTTGGGACCTTTCACCTCGAAGACCACCTTGCCGTCTGCCTTGGCAAACAGGGTGTGATCCTTACCAACACCTACGTTTTCACCGGCGTGGAAACGGGTGCCGCGCTGACGTACCAGGATGTTACCGGCTGCAACGACCTGACCACCGAAGCGCTTCACACCAAGGCGTTTACTTTCCGAGTCGCGGCCGTTACGAGTACTACCGCCTGCCTTTTTATGTGCCATTGATCAATCTCCTGATATTAGCCGCTGATACCGGTGATTTTCACTTCAGTGAACCACTGACGGTGGCCCATCTGCTTGCGATGGTGCTTCCGGCGGTGGAACTTGATGATCATGACTTTCTTGCCACGGCCCTGAGCAACCACTTCAGCAGCTACTTTAGCGCCTTCAACAACGGGTGCGCCGAGTTTTACGTCGTCGCCGTTGCCGATCATCAGCACCTGGTCAAATTCAACGGTTTCACCTGTGGCAATATCGAGTTTCTCGATCTTCAGGGTGTCGCCTTCAGCAACACGGTACTGCTTGCCACCAGTTTTGATAACTGCGTACATTTTAATCTCCGAAAATCCTGGGCCTTTTTGTTAAAGGCATCCACCCGGGCGGTGGAATTTTCTGTTAACCAACACTGTTTCCTGTGCCTGTGCCGCATGATGCTTTCCGGTAAACCGGTACACCATAACAAAGTAGCAATAGGCGGGATCTCCAGATTGGGGCGGCCATTGTAAGGAATGTCCAATAAGTGCACAAGCCTGATCTTCCCCAATCTCTCCGCCTTTGCTTGACAGTCTACCCGCCACCCCATAGGATTCGCGGGAATTTACCTTTAGTTATAAGCGCCCGCCTCAATGACTCAAAACCCTGCAGTCAGCACTATTTATGATACGGTCAGAGACGACTTCACTGCCGTTAATGCCTGCATCCTCCGGCAACTGCAGTCAGATGTACCGCTGGTTGAGAAGATCGGCCATTACATCATCGAAGCCGGTGGCAAGCGCTTACGTCCACTCCTGGTGCTGCTGGCCGCCCGCGCCTGCGGTTATAGCGGAGAGCGCCATATAGAACTGGCCACCATCATTGAATTCCTGCACACCGCCACCCTGTTACATGACGACGTGGTCGATTCATCGGATTTGCGCCGCGGACGTTCCACCGCCAATGCCAAATGGGGTAATTCTCCCAGCATCCTGGTCGGTGATTTTCTGTATTCCCGCGCTTTCCAGTGCATGGTCAGCATTGGCGACATGCAGGTGATGAACGTGCTGGCCGATGCCACCAACGTCATCGCTGAAGGTGAGGTAATGCAGCTGATGAATGTGCGCGACGCCTCCATTCCCGAAGAAAAATACATGGATGTCATTCGCTGTAAAACGGCTATGCTGTTTGAGGCATCCAGCCATACTGCAGCCCTTCTGGCCGGTGCTGACGAGAAAACAGAAAAAGCCCTGCAGGCCTATGGAAACCACCTTGGTCTGGCCTTTCAGCTGATCGACGATCTACTGGATTACAATGGGGACAGCGCGGAAATGGGCAAGAATGTCGGTGATGACCTGGCCGAAGGCAAACCCACCCTGCCGCTAATCTACGCCATGCGCGAAGGCTCTGCAGAAAACGCCACACTGATTCGCAAAGCGATTCAGAAAGGAGGCCTTGATCAACTCGATGAGATTCTTGCGATTGTGAGAACATCCGGCGCCTTGGAATACACGGAGCAGAAAGCACGCGCAGAAGCTGACAAAGCAATCAGTGCACTGGCCTGCCTGCCGGCATCCTCCCATCGCAGCGCAATGGAAGCACTTGCCCGTCTGGCAGTTTCCAGAACGAGTTAACACGCCGACCAGCAGCACACGCTATAAAAAAGCGCCCACTTTTATAGGGGCGCTTTTTTGTTGCCATTCAAAAAACTCGACAACCCTGCTATACAGGACAGTTGCGCATTCAGGCATCAAAGAAGTACCATGGTACCACATAACAACAATACAGCTCCTGAAACAGGGTCAGTCCATGGGCAAATTCTACGACTTTATCGTTATCGGCTCGGGCGCATCAGGCAGTGTTCTGTCTTATTACCTGAGCAAAGCCGGTGCCAGCGTCTGCCTGGTCGAAGCCGGCAAATCCTGGCAGGCCGACACCTGGCCCGACAATGAACTGGAAGCCAACGCCAACCTGATGTGGAACGGCGGCATGGATTCCACCCGCGATGCCGGCATGGTGTTACTGCGGGGGAAGGTCGTCGGTGGTGGCACCATCATCAATAACTGCCTGCTGGACCGGTTTGATGATATCGCCCTGGATGATTTCCGCCACAAGTCAGGTGTCGATTTTTATCAGCGCGACACTCTAGATCGTCATTACAGTGCTATCGAACAACAACTCTCCCTGGAAACCATTCAGGAATCCGACTGGAACGGCAACGCCAAGCTTTACGCAGAAGGTTTTGACAAACTCGGACTGAAACGCGCCCCACTCCGCCGCGGCCAACATAACTGCCAGAATGATCACAACGATTGCATCGTCTGCCTGGGCGGCTGCCCCAGGGAATCCAAGCAAAGCATGGCAGTATCCTTTATCCCCAAAGCGCTGAAAGAAGGGCTGACGCTGATAGACCAGTTTCAGGTCCATCAGGTGGTGCACGGCAAAAGCCATGTTGCCGTGCACGGGCAACGCAACAACCAGCGCCAGACGCTGTACGCACGCAAGTGTATTGTCGCTGCAGGCGCGCTTGGCTCTACCGATCTTCTGCTACGTTCCGGTTACGGCGACCGACTGCCCGCCCTGGGACAGGGCTTCCACTGTCATCCACAGTTTATGTCGATCGCCCTGATGGATGAGATTGTCGATTCCCACAAGGGCGCTTTCCAATCTCTCAAGTCCGATGATCCCCGCTTCCGTGCCCAGGGCTTCAAACTGGAGAATGTCTTTGCCGGTCCCATAGCCGTCTCGCTACTCAAGGCAGGCTTCGGGGAACAACATCAGAACTTTATGCAGCAATACCGTCGCATGGCCTGTATCGAAGTGGCCGTCCGCGATGAAGTACCGGGCACTCTCCGTCATAGCCGGAGCGGCCGACTGGTGATCGACAAGAAACTGGATGATGTGGACCGACAGCGTGCCGAAGCCGGCCTGCAACAAATCCGGGACATTTTTGCAGCCGTCGGCGCCAGGGAAGTCATGGAATCCCCGCTGGTGATCGCCCTTCACCTGATGGGCGGCTGCAGCATTGGTCAGCAAGCAGCGGACTCCGTGGTGAATGAACAGTTCCAGGTCCACGGGTTTGAGAACCTGATGATTGCCGATGGCGCCATCTACCCCATGGCACCGGGCATCAACCCGTCACTGACCATCATGGCCCAAAGCCATCGCGCGGCGGAAAGCATCCTCAATGATTTTGGTGAGCGATCCCTCACCCAGGCCACGGATCAATCGATTGCTGCGCCCCGACTGCAGGAGGTTGTATGACTTACGCCACATCCCGAGTCCTGACTCAACGACAGCTGACCGCCGTTGAACGCATTGGCGACATCCTGCTACCGCGCAACGGGGATTTCCCCGCATTCTCCGAAACGGGCTGCCTGTCACATATCGACACGGTCCTCGCCCCTTCGCATCCGCAGGATATCAAGGACCTGAAGATGGTGTTGTCGGTATTGGGAACACTTCCCATACCACTACTGAAGGGATTCCTGACCCTGCTGGGTTATGGTGAGCGACTCCCGAAGATTCTGGGCAGCCAGCTCAAGCTGCTGGAGTTCGGATTGCGCGGCATTGTTTTCAGCCTGTACTACTCCGGCAAAGGCAACGTCTACAAACCTGACAGCGGCGTCTATACCGTGATGGATTACCAGGTCCATTGCGCGCCAGACGCCTTACCGTCCATTCGACGATGACCGAATAAACAGCGATAAAAGAACAAGGGAACCCCATGAACCAGGCCGTAGCTATCAACGTCAATGACGCCATCACAGAAAGCCCGCTCTATAACCTGCAGGAAACCTCAGAAGAGCAGGTAAGCACACTGTTTGCAGCCTGTCGCAGCGCCCACCAGGATCTGCGCAAATACACAGTTTCCGAACGCTGCCATGAAGTGCACAAGGTGCTTGATTATGTCTTACAGAACCGTGACCGCATTGCCGCACGCATTTGTGAAGAAACCGGTAAAACCCTGACCGATGCGGTTGTTTCCGAAATTCTCGGCGTATTGGACAACCTGGAATGGAATATTGATAACGCTCCGAAAGTCTTGAAGGATCAAACGGTTCACACGCCAATCACCCTGATGGGCAAAAAATCTCGCGTTTACCATGAAGGCCTCGGCACGGTTCTGGTAATTGCCCCCTGGAACTACCCCTTCCACATTGCCATGACCTTTATGATGAGTGCGTTCATCGCCGGCAACAGCGTGGTCTTCAAACCCTCGGAACTGACCCCCATGCAAGGGCTGCTGGAAGAGATTCTTGAAGCCTCTCCGCTCATCAGAAACAGTGTCAAAGTGGTTTATGGCACAGGCGTTACCGCACAACGTCTGGTAGCCGCACGACCCGATAAGATATTCTTCACCGGCTCCTGCGCGACGGGTCGCAAGCTGTTGAAACAGGCGGCAGACATGCTGATTCCCGTTGATGTGGAATTGGGTGGCAAGGATCAGATGATTGTCTTTGAAGACGTCAATATCAAGCGCACCACCGCCGGTGCGGTCTGGGGCGCGCTGACCAATGCCGGCCAATCCTGCACCTCCGTCGAACGACTCTATGTGCATGACAGTATTTATGACGAATTTGTCACTGAGCTTAAAGCCCAATTTGACGCACTGGTCGTGAATGCCGGCGACAAAGGCGATGCTGACATAGGTGCCATTACGGCTGACTTTCAGCTTGATATTATCAAACGTCATGTTGAGGATGCTCGCAGTAAAGGCGCAACCATCCACACTGGCGGCATGGTGACTGGCGACCAGGGCAAGTTCTACCTGCCCACCCTGATCACGGATGTGACCGACGACATGCTCCTCGCCAGTGAAGAAACCTTTGGCCCCACTCTGCCCGTATTCCGTTTTTCAACAGAAAAAGAGGTCATTGAAACCTCCAACAAGGGTGAGTTCGGCCTGTCCGCCAGCGTCTGGAGCAAGGATCTTGATCGGGCTGACCGGGTCGCCCGTGCATTGGTCTGCGGCGCCGTATCCATCAATAATGTCATGCTCACGGAAGGCAATCCGGCACTGCCTTTTGGCGGTACGCGCAGCAGCGGATTCGGCCGGGCCAAGGGCGCTGAAGGCCTGCTTTCCTTCACGCGTTCCAAGGCCATCCTGATTGACAAGCAGAGCGATAAGCTGGAACCTAACTGGTACCCTTATACCCAGAAGAAATTCACCCTGTTCCAGCGCCTGATTGACGCCCTGTTCACCAAGAGCCCAATAAAACTGCTGAAACTGGCCGTGATCGGCATGCAGCTGGAGAGCGAGGCCAAAAAGCCCCGCCAGTAATCGAATTGCACATGCCCTGTGCCAAGGGGGCCGGTTCACTAACGTGAATCGGCCCTTGTTCTATCTATTTCCGTCTTAGACCATGGTCAAAAAGACCATGGTCTAACTGTCATGCGAACTTTTCCCGGGTATCCTTGTCTGCATAGTAAGAATGTACACAACGTTATTGTGGTATTACAGGGAGGTAGACTGATGTCATTGGAGCTAGCACTGGAAGAGTACCAGGATATCGTGGTCATCACGCTTGATGGCATTGTCCAACCAGATAATGCCGATTTTCTGCACAACAGCCTGAACGCCCTGACCCGTGACGGTTATTCCCGTTTCATTCTGGATTGCACTCAGCTGAAATCCATCAACAGCGATGGTCTGGCCGTGTTATACGATCTGTTTCTGGAACTCCCCCCCAACGGCAAGATCGTCCTTTGCAATGCCAACCGACGCATCAGGGGCTTGCTGGATATCAGCGGTCTGGGGCACTACCTGCCCTGCGTCGAGAGCCGCGACACAGCCATGAAAACCATTCGGAATGAGATGGGCCATCTTGATCTGGATTGGACAGAAGAGCACCATACAGCAGGATAACGGGACAGCAAAACTGCCCCGTTATCCATGGCTGCAATAACCTATTAACTTGTCTTGGACTGATTCTCTGAAGAGGGATAGCCATCGGGCTTTCCACGGGGAAGCACCAGGTTCAATACAATGGCAATCACCGCACACAATCCCACACCCGACAGCTGTACAGTGCCCAGAGTAAGACTCAGGTTGCCAATACCACTAACCAGCACCAGCGCAACAATCGCCAGGTTTCTTGGCTGACTCAAATCCACCTGCGCCTTGATCAAGGTGTTAAGTCCGACCACCGCGATAGAACCAAACAACAGCATCATGATGCCGCCCATGACCGGCAATGGTATGGATTGCAGTACAGCGCCGAGTTTCGCTACAAAGGCCAGCAAGATGGCAAACACTGCTGACCAGGTCATGATGGCCGGATTAAACGCTTTCGTCAGCATGACCGCACCGGTCACCTCGGAATAGGTGGTATTGGGTGGCCCACCAAAGAGTGCCGCCGTCGAGGTTGCCAGACCGTCTCCCAGCAGCGTCCGGTGCAGCCCCGGCTTTTTGAGGTAGTCCTTGCCGGTCACCGAACTGATGGCCAGCATATCGCCGATATGCTCAATCGCCGGCGCAATAGCCACCGGCACCATGAACAGCACCGCGTTCCAGTTCCACTCCGGCAAGGTGAAGGCCGGCACATGAAACCAGCCGACATTTCCCACGGCAGAGAAATCAGTCACCCCTACGATCCAGGCCGCAAGACAACCAGACAACACACCGAACATAATCGGAATAAGCTTGAAAATACCCTTAGCCAGGGTTGCCACCAGCAGTGTCGAAATCAGCGAAACAGCAGAAACAATAATGGCCTTATCACGGGCAATTAACTGCATGCCGCCATCCCCGGTCTTGCCCAGCGCCATATTCACCGCAGCCGGTGCCAGAATCAAACCGATCACCATGATCACGGGCCCCACAACCACTGGCGGGAACAGGCGATAAAGGAATCCCGTACCCCACAGGCGCACCATCAGGCTCAGCATCATGTAGAAGGCACCGGCTACCATCAACCCGCCCATGGTGGCAGGCACGCCCCAGGTTTCTACGCCATAAATAATCGGGGCAATAAAGGCAAAGGAAGAAGCAAGAAAGATGGGAATCTGTCTGCCCGTACAGAACTGAAAGATAAGAGTACCGATACCGGCAGTGAAAAGCGCAACACTGGGATCGAGTCCCGTTAACACTGGCACCAGCACCAGTGCCCCAAAGGCGACAAATAACATCTGGCCGCCAGCCAGCGCGGTCCGCACCGGCGATCCGCCACTCGGTGTCCCGTGTGTCATAAATACTCTCTATGGATCGTTGTCGTTTTTATAAGGATTGTCGGGCACTGCCATTGTCAGCAGCACCCTTGTGCTCTCAAGATAATCAGGTGGTTCCGAAAATCTTGTCACCGGCATCGCCCAGACCCGGCATGATGTAACCTTTGTCGTTCAGGCCTTCATCAATGGACGCTGTGAAGATCTCGACATCCGGATGGGCATCGGTCACTTTCTTCAGGCCTTCCGGTGCAGCGACCAGCACCAGTACCCGAATGTTCTGACAACCCGCCGCCTTGAGCATGTCGATGGTTGCCAGCATGGAACCACCGGTCGCCAGCATAGGGTCTACCACCAGCGCCATGCGCTCATCCATGTTTTTGGCCAGCTTCTGGAAATAAGGTACCGGCTCCAGGGTTTCCTCATCGCGGTAGAGACCAACCACACTGATCCGGGCACTGGGAATCAGTTCCATCACGCCATCCAGCATGCCCAGTCCGGCACGCAGGATCGGTACGATGGTAATCTTCTTACCCTTGAGGCGCTGCACCGTAACGTCACCCGCCCAACCCTTGATGATGTGATCTTCCAGCGCCAGATCCTTGGTCGCTTCATAGGTCAGCAGGGTGCCGACCTCGCTGGCCAGCGTTCTGAAGCCCTTGGTGCTGATCCCTTCGACCCGCATCAGGCCCAGTTTGTGCTGTACCAGCGGATGTTTTATTTCATGAACACGCATGCTTAACCCCTGAAAGTGTCTGCGCTCACCAGACGTGAGTTAACCGGTAATTTTATCGGCTCTCAGTGATCAGTGAAACTGCTAATATCCATAAGGAATGTCGTGGTTTTCGTACTTTTATAGTGTCAGGATATGCCTTTGCCACAGTTGCATGACCGAACCTTCAACGGTATCGTTCCCTGTTTTCCTGCGGCGGCTGCCGCCTGATACACGGTATAGAGGTTCTTTTTCCCATGTCCGTCGACCTGGATCACATTCAAACGGTCTATGCTGAAGCAGACTGCCTGTTCCCGGAAGCCCAGGTGGAAGCCGCGATTGATCGCGTTGCCGCCGAGATCACCGAGGCACTGGCCGACACCAACCCACTGGTCTACACCGTCATGAATGGCGGCCTGGTGTTTGCCGGCAAACTGCTGACCCGTTTGAACTTCCCACTGGAATCGTCCTACCTGCACGCGACCCGCTACCGCAATACCACCAGCGGCGGCGAGCTGGACTGGAAAGTCCCACCTGCACAGGATATGAAAGGCCGGACCGTGCTGATCATCGACGACATTCTGGATGAAGGTCACACCCTCGCAGCCATAGTCGACTTTTGCAAAGCACAGGGTGTTGAGAAAGTCCTGACCGCCGTTCTGGTCGATAAACTCCATGACCGCAAGGCACAGGAAAACATGAAGAGCGACTTCACCGGACTGGATGTCGAAGATCGATACCTGTTCGGCTACGGCATGGATTACCAGGGTTACTGGCGTAATGCGCCAGGCATTTTTGCCCTCAAGGGTGCATAAATTACCCGCCAATAAAAAAGCCTGCCGATGCAGGTTTTTTTATGTCCGGTTCTCCGACCACTAAAACCACTTCGAAACAATAAAACCACTGATCGCTATCACACCCGACGCTACCGTAAACACATCAAACACCGGATTACGATAGTGATTCAATGCCGGAATCGTGTAGTAACCGTAGACCGGCATAAAAAACAGAATCACCGCCAGCAGGGGCGCCAATAGCCCTTCGATCACACTAATCACACTAAGATTCAGGCACGCCGCCAACCAGCAACTCAAAAAGATCAACACCTTGGCAATCCGCGTACTGACATCACTGTGTACAGGAATCGATGTGAACCGTTTAGCCAGCAAACAGAACAATCCACCGACACCCTCAATAGAACCCATATAGACACCAAAGAAAGAGCTGGTGATTGCCAGAAACGCAATCACCGAAGCAATTAACGCGAAAAAGCCCGCCCCTTCACGGCTGGCAAACACACTCAAGACAGGGACGTTTTCCTGCAAGGCAACCTGAATTTCAGCAGGGGTCAGTGACAAGACACAGGAAAACACAAACAACATCACCACGAGCAGGAGCAAACCGGCATTCACCGCCAGTATTCGATCCGTCTTTCGTGCACACAATGCTGTATCCCGAAACACCATGCGATAAGCCTGCGCAAAAGCCGAGCAGGCCGGCGAATGATTAAAGGAAAAAATCAGCATGGGAATAATGACAAACGCAGACATAATCAATTCAGTCGGTGCCGGCATCAGAAAAAGATGATCCAGATTCCACTGCGGTATCAAATACAACGAAATACCAACAAGAATGACCACCAGCGGCATCACCAACGACTCCACCGCCGACAACACCCAACGCTCACCTTTATTGATAACAATGACCAACACCGCAAGCAAAACAAAACTGATCACACTGCGATGAGGGGCCGGCCATTCCAGCTGATACCGGAAAAATTGCTCCGTCACATTGGTTAACCCAATGGCATACAGCAGCAGAATCGGATAAATACTCAAAAAGTAGGCCAGCGTTAACAGACTACCCCACCGCTGCCCAAAATGATCACCCATGGTTGACGTAATATCCGCATCCGGCCGTTCAGCCACCAGGCAGAAGCGCGTGAGATTCCGGTGAGCAAACCAAATCATAGGCCCTGCAAGTAGCGCAATCACAACCAGGGGAATAAACCCGACTCGCCCGGCATTAATGGGCAGATACAAGACACCCGCCCCTACCGCCGCACCAAACAGATTGGACAACCAGCCGGTATCCCGACCAGACCAGCGCAGCACATCACGCTTTGACTGATCAGAACAGGCTGTACTTGATGAGGGGGAATCTTGTGCAGACATGAGTCCAGTATAGCCACAGCGCAGTTTTTAAACGGCTTTCACGACTATTTTTTCTGTTTAATGCCGCGGTTGCAGTTTTTTTCCTTCACCATACAATCGATCCCCATAAATACCACAAACAATGGCAGTCCTACCCATGAACAAAAAAGACAAGCAGAAAGTCATCGGTGAAATCCTGAGCGATGAGCAGCTGAAAACCTTTCTGGCGCTTGAGCCTGCCGACCACACCCATCCGGATTACCACATCCTGTTGCGGGCATATCGGGCACTAACGGCAGAGAACTTCGAGCGTTTCCTCCCGTTTTTTGTTGAAGAAGGCAAAAACCTTCAAGCCCCCGGCCCTGATCAGGGCACCATTGCCGACCTGATCAAACAGCATAAACAATCCGCCGACTACCTGAAGACTCTGCAGACAATAAGCCTCTCCTGACCCGCATCGTGCGGGACGCACTGCCTGCAGGGCATCCCGCCAGAACACCCAACAACCTCTCACCACCCGGCAGACTTTACCGGAACACCTATACTGTCAGCTCATTCTTTTTACAGACGCATTTTCAAGCCATGCCGTATCGATCCATCAAGCACGCATTACTACTCGGCTGCTTCAGCCTGCTCGTCAACGCCCACCTGTCGGCCTGCGAAGGCACAACAGCGAATAACAGCGCGCCCTGCCCTGACAGCGAAAAACAAACCATCGCCACACTGGCCAAGTATCAACAGCAGTATCCGGATATGACCTACCAGGAACTGCGACAGCAGCTGCCCACCGGTAAAGTGCTGCTGGTTGATGCCAACCGCCCTGAAACTTACGCCAGCGGACATATCCCAGGCGCCATTTCCTTCAATGACAAAGCCAGCCTGAAAGCCCATCTTAAAGATCCCAAAAACATGACTGTCGTTGTCTATTGCGGCGGCACCCATTGCATTGCCTGGCATAACGCCGCCGACTGGGCCGCAGCGGAAGGCTTTAAGAACATCCGTCACTTCAGCGCTGGACTGAGGGGCTGGAAACTGGAAGGTGGAGAGGTGGTGGCCATGAACAGCACGACCAAATAACAAAAGAGGCCGCATTGGCGGCCTCTAATGATAATCAGGCATTCACTTACTCATTGTGCATTTCTGCATTAAACGCCGCTTCGTTAAACTGACACCCCAGATGGCGCACGATTTCACGCAGGTCATTTTCTGCGTTGCCCAGACAGCTGGTGCCGCCCGGTGATGGCGTCATGTTAAAGATAATGCCGGTGCCGGGATTAATCCGGGCTTCACCCAGCATCAGCTCCTTGTTGGTTTTATCAATCAACTGGGGACGAATCCCCCCGAAACCAGAGGCAAACGAGACATCACTCAACTTCAGCGATGGCACGATTTTTTTGGCATCCTTAAGGAAAAGACGTCTGCGCACCCAGGGAATCTCGAACAGGAAGTTCTTGAAAATATAGTTCCGGATATCCTTCACCTTGAACAGATCCCAGAACACCTTGAACACTGCCCCATCCAACTTCAGCACCTTGAAGAACTCAGGAATGGTGCGAGGGTTATAGCGTTCCAGCATGGGCAGGATCAGCGCTGTTGGCCCAAAGCGGGTTTTCCCTTCAACCAGCACGTCGGGATCACCATGGATAGCAGCAAATGGCAGTTTATCGTTCTGGACGGTATACACCTTGCCATTCAAGACCCGTGGCGTGAAATAGAAACTCCCCGCCATCGGTAAGCAGGAGAAGTTAAGCCCGTACCCCATCTGCTGAGCCAACAGGAGACTGTGCCCACCCGCACACACCACAACGAACCTGGCCTCATAGACACCGTTATCGGTCACAACACGATGCAGACCACCAGACTTCTCTATGTTTTTCACCTGGGTATTCAGGTGAACATCAATCGCCTTATCCTGAACCTCTTTGGCCTTTTTCACAAAGGCTACCGAGAGCGCCTTGTAATCAACCGCCGTGTACTCATCCGTAATGGCAATCGCAGCCAGCTCTTCGGGCCGGTATTCATCGCCCACTTTGGCAACCGCCGGCTCTATTTCGGCAATACCTTCTTTGTCCAGCAATTGCATCTCGGGGTAGTGCTCGCGGAAAACCTTAAAACGGTCACGGATAAACTGACTCTCTTTCTCACCAACCCCCAACACCATTTTCGGGTATTTGAAGATAATGCCGTCGCGCTCTTCCGGTGGCAGCGCCTTGGCAAAATTCACCAGCATACTGGCCGTTCGCTTAACCTTCACGGCCTTTTCCAGGGTGTAATTGGTCTCTATATCACCGCAGTGGATGGTTTGGCTGTTATTGGTACCCTTGGAGTTGACGGTGGCAAAATCACTGTACTTTTCCACCAGGCCTATACGACCGAGATCCGTGTAACGGGCCAGCTCATACAGAAGGGCTGTCCCTGAGACACCACCACCGACGATCAGTACATCGTAACTCTTTACTGTCATAGTTGCTGCTCTCTGACACAAATCCTGTTCATCAGCCCCCCGATGGGAGCAGGCAATCATTCTTGTTAGCGACCACTCTCTTTTTATCCCTTGTTCTTGAGCCTTCACCTGTCCATAGAGGCTTTGTCGGAGCGTATTATATATGAATAGATGCGTTTTTGGTCTTAAGAGCGCAATAGATATATGTATTTATCATTAAAATTGCGTGAAAAACCGGAAAATACCGCCTATCTAGACTTTAAACTCCGCACCCGAAACACCTCACAACTTAAACGATAGTGCAATTCCAAACCGCCTCAGCCACTGCAACGCAATTTGTTGCCAACCAGCGGAACAATCTCAGCCCCAACGACTCCAAGCTTCTCGTCATAGGAAGCAGATAACGGTGACAGCAGACAAATCGCCACAAACAGGGAACCAACCGCAAGCCACCTCACAAGCGGCAGCACTGCTGTCCATTGCCTTGCTATTCACCAGTATGGGGGTGCTAACCTCGTTAAATGATGTGCTGATCCCCCACCTCAAAGAGGTCTTCAGCTTGAACTATCAGGGCGCCCTCCTGATCCAGCTGATCTGGTTTTCCGCCTTTTTACTACTCTCTACGCCGGCCAGCCTCGCGATCCGGAAAACGTCCTACCAGTTTGGCATGATCGCTGGCTATAGCCTTGCTTCAGCTGGCTGCCTGCTATTCCTCCCCGCAGCCTGGTCACACAGTTACCCACTGTTCCTGCTGGCGCTACTCGTGATCGCTGCCGGCGTATGCTTTTTACTCGTTGTCAGCAATCCTTACGCCTCAGCGCTCGGAGACAGTCGAACCATTCACCGCCGGCTGATGGTACTTCATGGCTTTTTTGCGGTCGGAATGACCCTCGCCCCCTGGCTGTCAGGGCCAGCGATTCTTTCCTACCCACCAATTACCCATGAGACTCAAATCACGATAACGGATCGCCTGTCGCTCGCTGAAACCGTTGTTACACCTTATCTGCTGTTAGCATTGTGCCTGGCGGGCATAGCATTCTTGACGGCAAGACAACATCTTCCTGACATCCTTAAGAATGAACGAGAGCGCAAACCTGATTCAAAACATCACGACTTAAAGGAACAATCTGCCTGGCATCAACGCCACACACTACTCGGCAGCCTCGCGATATTTATGTATGTCGGAACAGAAGTGCTGCTGGGTAGTTTTATGGTGAGTTTTATCAAAGATCTATCACTACCCATGACCTCCGCCGCCATGGCGCGTTTTATTGGTTATTACTGGCTAGGCATTGCGATTGGACGCTTTCTTGCCCCATGGTTTTTGCATGAGATTCCTCCACGCGTCATGCTGGGAATAAGCGCATGGCTGTCCCTGCTGATGGTATTGTGCGGGATTTTTGCAGATGGCTATATCGCACTGACAGCGATCACACTGATCGGCCTGTGCAATTCGGTGATGTATCCGTTGATCTACAGCCTTTCCATGCAGAACCTCAATCCGATGGCGGCCACACAGGCCTCCGGCATACTCAGTTCAGCAGGGGTTGGCGGCGGTATTGTGCCACTCGTCGCAGCAATGATTGCCGATCATTATGGCATCAGGGGAGGGTTCTGGGTGTCAGCCTGCTGCTATGGCTATATCCTGTACTACAGCATAAAAGGCTGCGAAATAACGACACGGAAAACCAAGAGAGAAACAACAAAAATGAGAGATAAGTGAGAAAAAGAGAGATGGCTGGGGTGGCAGGATTCGAACCTACGCATGACGGGATCAAAACCCGTTGCCTTACCGCTTGGCGACACCCCAACAGAGGAACGTGGTAGCTAGGGGCAGATTCGAACTGCCGACCCCAGCATTATGAGTGCTGTGCTCTAACCAACTGAGCTACCTAGCCATCATTCCTGAAAGGACATGGCTGGGGTGGCAGGATTCGAACCTGCGCATGACGGGATCAAAACCCGTTGCCTTACCGCTTGGCGACACCCCAACTGAGAACTTGAAGCACCGGAGAAGACCCGGTGACATCGAGGCCGGTATAGTAACGTTTCCGTTCTGAAAATCAACCCCGAAAGTTCATCCCGCGGTGGTAGCTAGGGGCAGATTCGAACTGCCGACCCCAGCATTATGAGTGCTGTGCTCTAACCAACTGAGCTACCTAGCCCCGACGAGATGCGGCGCATTTTGGTGATATTGGGGGGCTGTGTCAATAGTTGTATTTATACATAAAGCACCGCAGCTCCTGTTACAGCTACAACTTCTTTCAGAACAGGCAATAAAAAATACTTTGTGTTGGAAAAATACACTTGCAGAAATCTATAGAGGTATCACCTCAGCAAATAAAGCCATGCGGCTTCATCTCAGACATACGCATCCGCTGAACCTGACGCATTCAACAAGAACTCGATTTCCGCCTTGTCACCCTCTTCAGCACTATCTTTTGAATCTGAAGAGTGCTCGTGCCTCATAACATGCAACTCTATTGGTTTCTGTGCATTTTTGCCCTCTTTTGTCATGTGCATAATTCCAGCACCTGTTGACGATGATGGCATTTCGTTACTGTGGTGCTCTGCCTCCACTTGAATTGAAACATGAGAAGATGCCTGACCGGACTCAGGCACGGAACCTTGCGACGAGGAAGAAGCATTATTGATCGCTGGATAGATAGCCCCACCAGCCACCACCACAGATGGCCTGCCATCACTAGACTGACGAACGGGCTGATATGACCTACAACACAGACTACATAGTCGACAACAAATGCTAATAAATTTTTTAATACCCCTCCCTCCCCTAACACTGCCAATCGCCAGAAATGCTCCAATTTTATGAGGAACCTTTAATGTATTAAGGACTTGGCACACCAAAACTATCCCCGCACTGGCAAACGCATAACTCGCCAAAACTGTTGCCTCAAATTTTGGCGCCTCTCCGAGAATGAACTCCACATAACCAGGGATTTTTAAAATATTCTGTAGAGCCTGGTCTACAGACACATTCTGATGGTGAACGATTTCTCCGACAATCATATTTAGCGACTTAACAAAATCACCTTGATCCAATTGAATCGCAGCCCTTGCCGCCTTAGCGACTGGTGCTCCAGCAATACCCGACGTCCCTATAATCCCTACAACATTACCAGCAAAAGCACCTGTGCTTTGCACTCTATACCGCAGTGGGTACTTCTCGATAAGCTCAATCGGAACAATAAGATCATCAGGCCCGGGCAAATCCAGTTCAATATTTTCAAACTGATGCAGGTACACCGTGAAAAACTCATCAGGCAAGCTACAGATCAAACCTTTAACACCTGCCAAACTCCGAACTAGTTGCTCATCATAAAAAGGATGCCAATCTTGAGCACTACTTTGAATACCGCCTTGAGTGGCTTGAGTGGCTTGAGTGGTTTGAGTGGTTTGAGTGGTTTGAGTGGTTTGAGTGGTTTGAGTGGTTTGAGTGGTTTGAGTGGTTTGAGTGGTTTGAGCGCTTAAGATCGAAGTTATTTGCAAGATTAATTCGTTTTTGAAAGCAGAGCCACAATTCTCTGTAGACCTATAGTTTATTTCAAACGCTTTCATTCTGGCATTTAAAGACAAAAAGATATGCTCTGGCAATTCATGTTTTATCATCGCCGTGAGTTCTTTTATTATTTTCACAACCTCGCTCTTAATACCTTTCTACACCGAGTATTTTATTGCTGTTTCAACAAATAATTTTGCACTGAACAAATTACCTTCCATAGCAACATTCAGTGCCACGGTTTGTCTTGATTTGCTGAACGGATCTCGTTTCGAGACCTTAGGGAACCTGCGATTAAGTCCCCAATAATAAGCTAATCTCCACTCAGCCTTTGCCGGAGATCAGTCATGGACCAACAGCTCAGCTTTTCTGACGCTGAATTCACTCAAAAGCGTCGCCAGGCCCGCAAAGAAATATTCCTTGCCCGTATGGATAAACTGATTCCCTGGCATCGTCTTGAGACAATTATTGAACCTCATTACCCCAAACCCGGTAATGGGCGTAGACCGTACCCGTTATCCACCATGCTCCGGATACACTGCCTTCAACAATGGTACAGCCTCAGTGATCCGGCCATGGAAGATGCCCTTTATGAAATTGCGTCCATGCGATTATTTGCCGGATTATCTCTGGATAAAGCAATTCCAGATCGCACAACCATTATGAACTTTCGACACCTGCTGGAGGCTCACAATCTGGCTCGGGCTATTTTCACGGACGTAAACCAATGGCTGACAGAGTCTGGTATCGTTTTGAAAGAAGGCTCTCTGGTCGATGCCACGATCATCGAAGCTCCGACATCCACAAAGAATCAGACGGGGCAGCGAGATCCCCAAATGCACCAGACCAGAAAGGGTAACCAGTGGTATTTCGGAATGAAGGCGCATATTGGTGTCGATGCCCGTACAGGTTTGACTCATAGTTTGGCGACAACAGCCGCCAATGAACATGACCTTAATCAAGCCAGTAACCTGTTGCACGGTGATGAACAGTTTGTCTTTGCCGATGCCGGCTACAGAGGAGCCGAGAAGCGAAAAGCGCTCAATACAGACGCTGTACAGTGGCATATAGCCGAACAACCAGGCAAGTTAAAGAGACTCAGGAAACACCCTCGAATCAATAAAGTCATTTTGAAAACGGAATACCTGAAAGCCAGCATTCGAGCCAAGGTGGAACATCCCTTCAGAATCATCAAATGCCAGTTTGGATTTATCAAAGCCCGTTATCGGGGACTTCGGAAAAATGATGGCAAACTGGCGATGTTATTCGCTCTGGCAAACATGGTTAGACTGGACCAAATGATCCGGGCACAGGGTTAATGTATCCGAAAGCCGGACAACCGGCTTCAATGGTAAGAAACTGAGTAATTTTCAGGCTGGATAATAGTGAATTAATGACTTTTCATTCACTGTGTTTCTTTAACGTCACTTGCTCGCAGGTTCCCTTAGCAACAGAAGCAGACTGCGCTTGAATTTTGCGAGTGCAAACACTAATTTCTCGACTAGTAGACTCATCATCAGCCGTATCGTATTGACTCTCCGTTTTTAAAGAATCAACAGATAGCCTACGACTACCAACTCTTTTTACCACTGAAGGTTGCACTTCACTCTCAAAGGTAACAACTGCAGTGTTTTTCCCCGAACTTCCATACGCCTCAGACACCAAACCAGAACCGTACTTACTTAGACTTCCAGCACACCACATACTCACACTCCATAATCACTTTTAATTTGAAAATAAATTCAAAGCGTATGAGAGAGGAGCTATTTTCACCTTAACTAACAAGAAAGTTGCCCAAACAATATCACGACTATCAAAAACAACACATGAAACCATTTCTTCCTGATAAACTTCTCCCCGCTGACCACACAACAACCATTACACAGGTACGAACATGACCCAGGAATCGATCGTAATTGTCAGCGGCGCCCGCACACCGATGGGTGGCCTGCAAGGCTCGCTGTCCAGCCTGACAGCACCGGAGCTGGGCAGCATCGCCATCAAAGAAACCGTCAGCCGCGCCAATATCAGCCCTGAAGACGTCGATGAAGTGATCATGGGCTGCGTCCTGCCCGCAGGCCTTGGACAGGGTCCCGCCCGCCAGGCATCCCGCAAAGCGGGCCTGCCGGACGCCACCGGCTGCACCACCATCAACAAACTCTGCGGCTCCGGCATGAAAGCCGTCATGCTGGCCCACGACCTGATTCGCGCCGGCACCAACCAGATCATGATTGCCGGCGGCATGGAAAGCATGAGTAACGCCCCCTACCTGCTCGACAAGGCTCGCAGCGGCTACCGCATGGGACACGGCAAGGTGATGGACCACATGTTCCTGGATGGACTGGAAGATGCCGAAACCGGTCGCCTGATGGGCTCATTCGCCCAGGAAGTGGCAGACAAATACGAACTCACCCGCGAAGCCATGGACGCCTTTGCTATTGAATCACTGCAACGAGCCCAGAAAGCCACCAACGATGGCTCACTGGACGCTGAGATCGTGCCTGTCACCTATTCCACCCGCAAAGGTGAGCAGACTGTCAGCCAGGATGAACAACCCTTTAACGCGAATATTGAGAAAATCCCAAGCCTTCGACCAGCGTTCAGCAAAGACGGCACCATCACTGCCGCCAACGCCAGCTCCATTTCCGATGGCGCCTCTGCCCTGCTGCTGATGACGGAAAGTGAAGCTACAAAGCGCGGACTGCAACCACTGGCCCGCATTGTCGCGCACAGCACCCACTCCCAGCATCCGTCGGAGTTCACCATTGCCCCGGTCGGCGCAATGACCAAGGTGCTGGCAAAAACCGGCTGGAACAAAGACGACGTTGACCTGTTCGAGATTAATGAAGCCTTTGCCATGGTCACCATGATTGCCATGCAGGAGCACGGCCTGGACCATAACAAGGTCAACGTCCATGGCGGCGCCTGTGCCCAGGGACATCCGATTGGATCGACAGGATCACGGATACTGCTCTCACTGATCTATGCACTGAAGCAATACGGCAAGAAGAAAGGGATCGCCAGTCTCTGTATTGGCGGTGGAGAAGCGACAGCCGTCGCGGTTGAAGTACTCTAGGAAACTCACAGGGTTGTCCAGACCTATGCCGCCTGGACAACCTTCTGCACATAAACGGTCGTCACCCCCCAGGTGAACACCGCAGGAAACGCATCAATAAGCTCATACACCCCGGGCAAATAGTCTGTCAGGGAATAACTCACCGTAATCACTTTGACACCCTCTCCCTTTTCACGGCAACGCCGGGCAAATCGGGTAATCAGCTCATCATCCAGATTCGAGCCATAGAGATAAATAAAATCAGGCTCGCCAGGCAGTGACTCTCCCATATCACCACACATGAAACGTAAACGTTCTCGACTGCAAGTCTGGCTAACCACCCTGTCCGCCCGACTGACAAATTCCGGAATATGCTCAAGACCAACGACCCGGCAACCAATCACCGTCGCCAACCAAAAACAGTTACGTCCGGTCGCGGCTCCTACTTCAAGCACCTCATGATCGGCATCTATACCTACACGGCGCTGAATTCTAGCCAGCGTCAGCAGCGGAGTCTCGCCAAAGCAATGCACATCTGATGCCGCCCGTTCAGCATAATAATCCCGACTCAATCGCCAGGCACCGCGCCCCGAAAACAGCAGCCGGCGCCAGAACTCTGTTCGCAGAAAATCCCTGTTCATCACAAACGGTAGCGCCTGTAGAGCCAAACGCACCTCTCGCACCGAAACCAGCATTGAGAGCGGTAACAGCCTCACACGCCCCCAAAACGTCACCTGCCTGCCTTGTAGGCTTTCCATGCCTCCTCCCGAATGACGTTTTTACCCCACAACTACCGCTGATCGTCTATAAACCTGTAGCCAGGCAAACACTCGGAACCTCAACGCACCACTCAGGTCTAAAGAATCAACACCCGTGACTGGCAACCCGTACCCTAAATGGAGTTTAGCTGTATCCCAGTGGTCAGCCACATATTCGCAACCCATACATTTGAGCAATAAAAAGGAGGTATTTCATGAAACCACTCAAGATCAACACACTACTCTTATGCCTGCTTACGGCAGTAATCAGCATTAACAGCCAAGCCGATGGCAATCCCTCCCCCCTCGAAGCCAACGACACCAATGATCAGGCGGAAAGCATACAACGCGCGCTGCTCGATCATTATGAGGCGAACATCACCATCACCAACAACTCCCAGTTCACCCTGTTATTTACGGGTTGCAATCCCGTCGAAGGCAAAAAGAGCCGCTGCACCGTCAACGAACCCAGCGTCGCTGATCCCCAAACAACCCTCTACGTTGGCACAGCCAAAAGCAGCAAGCACGGACCGTCCGGTGATTTCACCTTCATTGCTGAACACCTGGGCGCTATTCCGTTCAAGCTCAACTACCAGTTCAACAAAGACACCCGCCAGACCCATCTTCAGATTAACGCCACAACCAGTGAACCCTCACCACTACTGTTCTCTATTGATACAGAAAGCTGTACGAGCAATCCTGATATACAGGGCATCATGCGCTGCTGCAGTTTTGATCGCTCACGACACACCTTGCATAAAAATTATGAATACCAGTGTACACTGCCTATTACCGCTGAGCTGGCAAGCCCATGAGCTTGCCCGTAAAGTATTTTTTACACATAATCCATACCCATTCGCCACGGAGTGGCGCTATAACCATAATAATCAGGCCTTTTGAACGGATTACACCCTATGCAGACAGAGCCAAAAAAACTCTCAGATGCCGACCAGCGTCGCGTCGACAAGGTCACCTCAACCGGTATCAACAGTGTCGAACGGGAACCCTTCCATCCATGGCGCATGATGCTGTGGCTGGCGATTGTTATTGTTGTCTTTGGTGTTATTGCCCGATTCCTCGGCAAGCTGTACCTGCCGTAATCACCCAACCCCCCATTGAATGACCAGCCCGGAACTGAAATAACATGAACAACAGTGAAAACGGACTGCACAAGGTCGTTGTCGTCGGTGGTGGTGCCGCTGGCCTGGAACTGGCGACACGTCTTGGCAAAAAACTTGGCGCACGCCAAAAAGCCCATGTCACGCTGCTTGATACCCGCATGACCCACATCTGGAAACCGTTATTGCATGAAGTCGCGGCAGGGTCCCTGAATTCCTACAGCGATGAACTGAATTATGTTGCCCAGGCCAACTGGAATCATTTCCACTTCCAGCCCGGCCGAATGATCAAGCTGGATCGACAGCAACAGGTGATCACCCTGGCAGCAACAGTAGACGCTAATGGCAAGTTACTACTGCCAGAACGCACACTGACATACGATACGCTTGTCATCGCCGTCGGGAGTCATTCGAACGATTTTGGCACTCCCGGTGTTCAGGAACATTGCCTCACCCTGGACTGCAGGGAACAGGCTGAACAGGTGCACACCCGCTTTATCAGCGAATATCTCAGAGCACAGGCTGCCGATGATCCCGGCGAAAAGATGAACATCGCCATTGTCGGCGCCGGAGCAACAGGCGTGGAGCTGGCCGCAGAACTGCATTATGCCGCCAAGGTCATGGCACGCTATGGTATGGATGCCATCAAGCCGGAAAACGTTAACATCTCAATTGTTGAAGGCAGTGACCGCGTATTGCCTGCCCTTCCCATAAGAATCAGCAGTGGCGTTCAGAAACAGCTCGACAAACTCAAGATACAGACCTTCACCGGCCACATCGTGAAAGAGGTGACCGAGGACGGACTGACCACCAACCAGGGTGAATTCGTCAAGGCAGAACTGAAAATCTGGGCCGCCGGCATCAAAGCCCCCAGCTTCCTGAGTAAGCTGGATGATCTTGAAACGAATCGAATCAATCAGCTCATCGTCAAGCCGACACTTCAAACGACACTTGATGACAACATCTTTGCCATTGGCGACTGCGCGTCCTGCACCCTGGTGAATCGACAGGGAGAAAACTACACAGTCCCCCCTCGCGCCCAGGCGGCACATCAGCAGGCCAGCCTGGTAGCCCGATCCATCATTGACAGCCTCAACGGAAAAGCGCCCGGCAACTTCAGCTACAAAGACCATGGATCACTCATTTCGCTGAGCACCCATACTGCTGTTGGCAACCTGATGGGCAACCTTACCGGAAACATCATGCTGGAAGGCTTTCTGGCCAGAATGTTTTATATCTCGCTGTATCGCCTGCATCAGATGGCGGTCTACGGCAAGTGGCGAACCACTCTGATCATGGTCAAGGATCTGCTGGAGCGCACGACACGACCAAGACTGAAACTGCATTAAATAGAGAAAAAGGGCAAGGAAGCCTGAATGATGAAGAGAAATATAGGAGGAAATGGTGGGTCGTGTAGGATTCGAACCTACGACCAATTGGTTAAAAGCCAACTGCTCTACCGACTGAGCTAACGACCCATACCGGACGACGGACTCTATCCCGCCTTAAGAGGAAGATGGTGGGTCGTGTAGGATTCGAACCTACGACCAATTGGTTAAAAGCCAACTGCTCTACCGACTGAGCTAACGACCCAACACGCGATGATTCATGATCATCACTGAAGATTGGCTCCCCGAGCTGGACTCGAACCAGCGACCCAATGATTAACAGTCATTTGCTCTACCAACTGAGCTATCAGGGAACAGCATGTGCTAACGCACAAATAGAAAATGGTGGGTCGTGTAGGATTCGAACCTACGACCAATTGGTTAAAAGCCAACTGCTCTACCAACTGAGCTAACGACCCAACAAGTGACAACGCTCGATCATCACTTTAAATTGGCTCCCCGAGCTGGACTCGAACCAGCGACCCAATGATTAACAGTCATTTGCTCTACCAACTGAGCTATCAGGGAACGACCTGTGCCAATGCACAAATAAAAATGGTGGGTCGTGTAGGATTCGAACCTACGACCAATTGGTTAAAAGCCAACTGCTCTACCGACTGAGCTAACGACCCAACATGCGATGATCTTCGATCACCTTAAATTCTGGCTCCCCGAGCTGGACTCGAACCAGCGACCCAATGATTAACAGTCATTTGCTCTACCAACTGAGCTATCGGGGAACAGCGTTTCGGATGCCGTGATGTGCATCACTCAACGGCGGCGAATAATAATAACTTTCCGGAAAGAGTCAAGCCTTTTCATCGCCAGAAAGACATAACAGGTATAACCCGAAGCCATAAAAAGACACTAAAACCAGCAGATACTCAGCAGTTTGTTGCCGGTCTCAAGCCCATCGACTGCAGCAGCGGCAGGGATGCCGCGGTAGCGACGCAGGGCAGGAGCCCTGTGGGAGCGGCGAAAGGCGGTGGACTTGAGGTTGGCTGGCACTACGTCTCAGCAAATAGACATAAACACCAACCTCAAGCCTCTACACAAGAGTCAGGAAACCTTAGATCAAACAAACACTATCTGATCGTTTTCCACGGATGCCTTAATGGTATGCCCTGGAGTGAAACGTCCAGCAAGAATTTCCTGCGCCAATGGATTTTCCAGATAACGCTGGATAGAACGCTTCAGTGGCCGCGCCCCATAGACAGGGTCAAACCCAGCCTCAACCAGTTTATCCAGTGCTGCCTGATCCAGCTCCAGTGACAGATCATTCTCATGCAGCCGCTGGCGAAGCTGTTCCAACTGAATATTGGCAATACCGGCAATCTGATCTTTGGCCAACGGATGGAACACCACCAACTCATCAATCCGGTTCACAAACTCGGGCCGGAAATGGTTGCCAACCACTTCAACCAAAGCATGTTTCAGGGTTTCGAAATCGTCATCCTTAAGCGTCTGAATCATGTCCGAGCCAAGATTGGACGTCATAACCACAACTGTGTTTCTGAAATCCACAGTGCGCCCCTGACCATCGGTCAGACGACCATCATCCAACACCTGCAGCAGGATATTGAAGACGTCAGGATGTGCCTTTTCCACTTCATCCAGCAGCACGACAGAATACGGTTTGCGCCGTATGGCTTCGGTCAGATAACCACCTTCCTCATAACCCACATATCCTGGAGGAGCACCCAACAGTCTGGCAACAGAATGCTTCTCCATGAATTCGGACATATCAATCCGAACCACTGCATCTTCAGTATCAAACAGGAATTCGGCCAGTGCTTTACACAACTCCGTCTTACCGACACCAGTGGGACCAAGAAACATGAACGAGCCGTTCGGCTTGTTGGGATCTGACAAACCAGCCCGTGAACGTCGCACTGCATTGGCTACCGCCACAACAGCTTCATCCTGCCCCACTACACGACTGTGCAGCGCCTGCTCCATTCTCAGCAGTTTATCCCGCTCACCTTCCAGCATGCGGGAAACCGGAATACCGGTCCAGCGGGAGACAACATCAGCAATCTCCTCGTCAGTCACCTTGTTGCGCAACAGCTTCATCGGGCCATCTTCAGCCGCTTCCGCCTGCTGCATGCGTTTTTCGATTTCGGGCAACTGGCCATATTGGATCTCAGACATTTTCGCGAGATCACCATTCCGGCTTGCCGCTTCCAGCTCCAACAGCAGCTGCTCTTTTTCTTCCTTCAGCTTGTGAGCACCCTGAACAACGGCTTTCTCACTCTTCCAGACATCTTCCAGGTCAGAGTATTCTTTCTCCAGCTTACCGATCTGCTCTTCAAGCACCGTCAGCCGTTCGCGGGAAGCTGCATCTTCCTCCTTACTCAGCGCCTGCTGCTCTATCTTGAGCTGAATCAGACGACGCTCCAGTTTATCCATAGATTCCGGCTTGGAATCCATTTCCATACGGATACGACTGGCCGCCTCATCAATCAGATCAATAGCCTTATCCGGCAACTGTCGGTCAGTAATGTAACGATGGGAAAGTTTGGCTGCCGCGATGATCGCCGGGTCAGTGATATCCACATGGTGGTGAACTTCATACTTCTCTTTCAGACCGCGCAAAATCGCGATGGTGTCCTCGACCGTAGGCTCATCCACCAGCACTTTCTGGAAACGACGTTCCAGCGCAGCATCCTTTTCAATGTACTGCCGGTATTCATCCAGCGTTGTCGCACCCACACAATGCAATTCTCCACGCGCTAACGCGGGTTTAAGCATATTCCCCGCATCCATGGCGCCATCGGCTTTACCAGCACCGACCATGGTATGCAGTTCATCAATGAAAAGTATGATTCGTCCTTCCTGCTTGGCTAGGTCATTCAGCACTGCTTTCAGGCGTTCTTCGAACTCCCCCCGGTATTTGGCACCAGCCAGCAAAGCCCCCAGATCCAGCGACAGAACACGCTTATCTCGAATCCCTTCCGGCACTTCGCCGTTAACAATACGCAACGCCAGACCTTCGACGATAGCCGTCTTACCAACACCGGGTTCGCCAATCAGTACAGGATTGTTTTTGGTACGGCGCTGAAGCACCTGGATGGTTCTGCGAATTTCGTCATCACGCCCAATGACAGGGTCCAGCTTGCCCTGCTCAGCACGCTCGGTCAGATCCAACGTATATTTGGCCAGCGCATTCCGGCTGTCTTCCGCATTGGCGTCATTGACAGATTCACCACCACGAATATTTTTGATGGCGGTTTCCAGTGCTTTCTTGCTGACACCCTGACCATTCAGCGCTTTGCCCAATGGCCCACTGTCATCCATCATGGCTAACAGCACGGTTTCACTGGCGATAAACTGGTCTTTATTTTGCTGGGCCTGCTTATCGGCAAGATTCAGAATCCGCAGCAGGCTTTGGGAAGGCTGGATATCGCCCGTGGGATTTTTCACCACCGGCAATTCTTCAATTAACTGTTCAAGTTCGGCCCGGAGCCCTTCGATATCAAACCCGACCTGCATCAGCAGCGGCTTGACGGAGCCGCCTTGCTGCGACAGCATGGCCTGCAACAGGTGAACCGGTTCAATCTGATTATTGTCCCGGCCGATCGCCAGCGACTGGGCGTCGGCAAGGGCTGACTGGAGTTTACTGGTCAGTCGATCCGCTCTCATCATTACCTCCGACAAAACTGCCCGAGACAATGCCACGGGCATGATTCGTTTGACTTTCGATGAGAACTATATGATGGCGGGCCACCCCCTTTTCAAGGCAGGGTTATCCATCCATTCCGGCCAGCCAGACCACTGAGGCCATCCGGCCGGACTTTGCGCCATCTCGCCGGTAAGAAAAAAACAGGTCTTCCTGACGAACCGTGCAATAGTCCCCGCCATACACATCATAGATACCCAGTGCCGCAAGTCGCTGACGGGCCAAGGTGTAAATGTCCGCAAACCAGCGATCCCCCTGACCCGCTACAAATGCACTCTCCGCCTCAGGATCGTGTGCCAGAAAAGCCGCTCGAACCTCCGGCCCTACCTCAAAACACGGCTGACTGATAGCTGGCCCCAGCCATGCCATCAAAGCGTCTGGTGAATCATCAAAGACCGCAGCGGTATTTTCCAGCATGCCACCGGCCAGACCACGCCAGCCGGCATGCGCTGCTGCAACCCGGGTACCGGAACGGTTGCAGAACAGAACCGGCAGACAGTCGGCTGTCAGCACGGCACAGGCACGTCCTGACACGTCGGACCAACAGGCATCGGCCTCCTTTTCCCCGCACTCACGATCAGCCTGAACCACATCAGCACCATGCACCTGCTTCAACCACTGAATTTGATCCAGCGACCAGTCCTGCATCAGTAACGCACGATTCTGTTCAACCTTATCGGTTTCATCTCCAGAGCGAAGGCCCAAGTTCAGGCTCCGCCAAGGACCGTCACTGACACCGCCATGCCGGGTTGTTACAAACGCCTTCACCGATGCCGGCGCTGGCCAGTCAGGTGGCAGATAACGCGTGTCAGAAAACGGGTTCTGTGGTTTCGACATAGGCCTGCTGATCCCCCTCAAGCACTTCGAGCAATTCCACGAAGTCCGCAGGCAACTCGGACTCCCACTCCATATACTCCCCGGAAACCGGGTGCACCAGACCCAGACGACGGGCATGCAATGCCTGACGACCAAAGTTACGCAACATATCAACCAACTCAAGTGTCGCCGCCTTCGGTAACTTCAACCGACCGGCATACAAGGGATCACCGACCAGGGGATAACCGATATGTGCCATGTGCACCCGAATCTGGTGAGTACGACCAGTTTCCAGCTGCAACCGGATATGTGTGTGAGCACGGTATCGATCAATGATTCGATAATGTGTGAGGGCATACTTACCGCCCTCGGTTACCGCCATTTTCAACCGGGTAGCAGGATTACGACCAATTGGCGCCTCAACTTCACCACCGGTTGTCAGGGTACCAATTGCCACCGCTTCATATTCACGACTGACGGTACGTTCCTGCAGCTGATCGACCAGATCCGCATGCGCCGCCAGGGTTTTCGCTACCACCATAAGGCCGCTGGTGTCCTTATCCAGCCGATGGACAATACCGGCACGCGGCACACTGGCGATATCCGGATACCGGTAAAGCAAGGCATTCAGCAGTGTACCGCTGTAATTACCTGCAGCCGGATGCACCACCAACCCAGCCGGCTTGTTGATCACGGCAATCGCATCATCCTCATAGATAATATCCAGCGGGATGTCTTCCGCTTCCCAGCGCTCGTCATTCTCCACTTCCGTGACCAGCGTCAGCAGCTCGCCGCCGAAACACTTCTCTTTCGGTTTGCAGACCTTGCCGTCCACCTTCATATCGCCTGAACGAATCCAGGACTGCAGGCTGCTGCGAGAGTAATCAGGAAACACCGCCGCAGCGATCTGGTCCAGCCGCTTGCCACCCAGTTCTTCCGGGACGCGGGCTTCGAGTTCTATCCGTTCTGTCATTGATTAGCCGAACAGTAAATTCCAACAGGGTTCAGGAAACACAGGCTACCGTCGCAAGTGCGGTTTAATCCGGTCTGCCGTTGCAGAAAAATCCACAATTTTAGCGTTTGGGATTAGGTTATGACCTATGTTTAAATACGAAGAATTAACGTCACGCAGTTTATCACACCACGTCCGGTTCCGGGGGACGGAAACCTCAGGGATATTGAGCAAACATGTTACTGAGCAAACGATTTTTTATTCTGGCCCTGGTCACATTCCTGACTGCCTGCGCCAGCAGCGAGAAAGAGAAGGTTCCCGAGAACCTGTCAGAAGCCGAGTTGTACCGTCAGGCCCAGCAATCGCTGGAGAACAGCAACTACAGCCAGGCCGTGGACAAACTCCGGGCTCTGGAATCCCGCTATCCGTTCGGTCCGTTTGCCGAACAGGCGCAGCTGGATCTGGTCTACGCCTACTACAAGAACATGGAGCCGGAAGCCGCCCGCGCCTCGGCTGAGCGCTTCATCCGACTGCATCCGCAGCATCCGAATGTGGATTATGCCTATTACATGCGCGGCCTGGCATCTAACACCGCCGACCTTGGCTTGATTGAGCGGTATGTACCGGTCGATATGTCCAAGCGCGATCCGGGCCAGGCTCGACAGTCTTTCAACGAGTTCTCCGAGCTGCTGCAGCGCTTTCCGGATAGCCCTTACGCCAGCGACGCCCGTCAGCGGATGATCGCCCTGCGTAACCGCCTGTCATACTACGAACTGCATGTCGCCAACTATTACATGAAGCGCAAAGCCTATGTCGCCGCCATCAATCGTGGACGCTACATTGTCGAGCACATGCAAGGCACTCCAGTCGTCGAAGAAGCGCTGGGAATGATGGTAGAAGGCTACCAGCACCTGAACCTGGAACAGCCGGCTAACGAAGCACTGGAAGTTTTGAAAACCAACTTCCCTGATAGCAAGCTGATTGGCGAGAACGGTCAATTTACGGGTTACAAGGTCTACGCTGATGTTGACCCATCCGTCTGGAACATCATTACCTTCGGCCTGGTTGACGGCAAACCGGCTGATGAGATCAAACCAGACCCCTACACGCCCAGAAGCCGCTCCTGGCTGAATGTCATCACCTTCGGCCTGCTGGGTGACAGCGGTAATGAGGCGACAGCCCCGAAACCGCCGGAACAGTCGACCGAGCAATAAGTTCAGCTGAACACGAACAGGGCTCGCATAAGCGGGCCCTTCTCTTAAGTATCAATGCAAGAAATGATGACTATGAGTACTGCAGTAAAATGCCCAACATGCGGCAAAAAAGTGATCTGGAAACCCGAGAATAAATTTCGTCCATTCTGCTGCGAACGTTGCCGATTGATTGATCTTGGCGCCTGGGCCAAGGAAGAACACAAGATTCCAGGCAATAGCCAGTTTGATGATGTTATGGAAGATGATTTAAACCGCCACTAACCCTGCAGCAGTTTCCAAATTATCACAACGAAACCAATAATGTTGATGAGCTTCTTAATCACAAACTGCCCACGTAGCCCACCACATAAGAACTGTATATATGAAGTTTTTTACATAACGTCCATTTCACTTTACATCTATGCATGAGTAATCGACTGCGGCAGTAATAATCTTGCAGCAAACCGATGCAAATCGCCTAGCAACTCTTGAATACGCTCACACTCTCGCTCAGGATCTTGATTAGGTATTCCAGCAGTACAATCTAACAACTCCTGCTCAGTACACTGATGAATTAAATTTAGAGCCTGCCTAAATTTCACCAGCAGATATCCTCTATCGCAATCCTCCATAAATCGCAACAATTCGATCATATTATCTTGAAATGCGTATTGAATACCGTGCTTGTACGATTTAACCATGCACTTAGCCAGTGCCTGCTCGATTGTGTTAGCCGAAAATATATCCCGCATTCGACGATACATAATCATTCCAAAATCAATAGCCACAAACTCAGGCTTCTCTCCCTCAACCCTTCTAATCATAAAGTTATTAGGCTTCAAACAATCTTCATCACCAGTCAATATCCGTAAGAAATATAATAATGCCGGATCACCGGAAGCTTTAAAATAATCCCTCATGCGAACTGAGTCATCAGACATTGTATTCAGGTAGAGTTCTCGCCTAATCTGACTAATATTGACATCCACCGCTTCACTTATTTTTTTTGATGCCAATACCGGATGCGCAAAAAACTGACCATCGCTTTCAGCAGGATCAGCAAGCTCACAATAAACCGCTGTTCGATAAAAATTTTCTGCTGCAACACTTTCGACAGATGGATCAGGCGGGAGTTTACTCATCAGAAGCTTAAATAATTTCGAGCCGAAATGTTCACGGTAAAATTCAGTTATTGTTCGATAAAAATATAAAGCCTTTTGCCGATAATACCGCGACATCTCACCGAGATGAACAAAGGACAATACCCAAAAAACAAGCCCTTGTATTAACCTTTTAATTTCAGTGGAAATTGATGATATATGAACCCACTTCAAAAACCAGACGTCATGCTCCTCCCTTGCAACATCTGGCGGAGGGTTATCATCAACAATAGATACTTGATCCTCTATTCTTTTTCCTGCAAACTGACTCGTTACTGTTCCAGCACGCTCAATTTGACGATCATTCAAAGGAACGAATAGACCATTATCATTCGTATCGGAAGCATCATGGAGCAATTTAACAACTACAATCCCCTCCCCATCATCACGAAAGTGATTATAATCCGCTTCAGTAATTTTGAGCCGTCTATTTTGTAAATTAACCAGCTGCGTATTCTGATCGTCTTGCCGAACTTCTCTTACACGCGGACAACAGCAAAATAAGCATGCAAATAGATGTCTAATCACGTTAGATACTCATAAATCCCATATTCTGATTTTTAGTTAGGCAACATGACATTTAAAAAGTTCCCTGGATAATTAAAAACACCTACACTAATTGATTTGATCACTGCTTGTGTCAGTGTAATATTTACTAAATAATCACCACCAACTTGAAAGTGCAGCCACTCCTTGCGCTCCATTCTCTTTCACATTAGCCATATCCTCGTCTGACAGCCCGCCTAACCAATATACCGGCATCAATGCTTTTTCAGTTAGAAAAGACGCCTTATACCGTCCTAAAGGTACAGCATCAGGATGACTAGCAGTTGACTCGACAGGAGACAAGGTTGCAAAAGAGCACCCAATTGCGCCCGCCTGGGCCAGCTCAGCCTCAGAATGGCACGATGCAGCCAATAACTTAACACCTTGATACCTCCAACCATCCTCATGCAGCTGCCCTAACTGTGTGGAGGTTAAATGAAGCCCATCGACCCAATCTTCAGACAGCATTGGCACTCCACCTTTGACCATTAAGGTCACGCCATGACTTCGACACAATCTGGCTACATCTTTTGCTAACGTGAGATAATCATCATTATTCATCCAATGAGCACGAAACTGCACCAACCTGATACCGGAATTAAAAGCACCTCCCAATCGAGAAAAGAATTCCTCACGTGATTTAAATAGCCCTGTGACTAAATATTTTTCAGGCAACATTAAGGCATTAACAATAGGCTTATTAGCTGCCGGAAATTCGTAGTCGCATAGATTTTGTCGACCCACCCAACGCACATCCTGCCCCTCACACCCATATGGCTCACCACAAAATGCGGTGACTCTCCAAACATCTAGAAATACACGCTTATCAGGATAGTCATAGTGAACACGGATCAAAGGAGAACACCGAGTAACATCTATATCTAATTCCTCTTTAAGCTCACGCTTTAATGCATCCTGCACAGACTCTCCAACCTCAACTTTCCCACCAGGAAATTCCCACAAACCACCCTGATGTTTATTTGCCGGACGTAATGCTAGCAATACTGCACCATCTTCACGCTCAATCACTGCAGCGGCAACATGTACAATACCCTGATTCATTTCGTTAACCACTCCATACGTAAACTTAAATAAACCTTACGATCCTGATAGGGATGTTGACCTGTAGTGCGCAATGCCTACAAAAAGCCCCCAATATGCAGCGCGAGTCAAAAAACTCAGCGCAGCACTCTGTTTAAAGATCACGTTTATTCTATCCCACCTGAAAAAGCAAGGATGTAATCAAGCAATACTTTTATTAGAGTGAAAGCAGGATCTCCATTTGACGAATACAAGTGGAATGATCTGAGGCAGTAATTATGGACACCTCAATCACTCTCTTAGGTGACCAATGACTACCACTAAAAACGTAAACATCACTCGCCGGAATTCAAAGACGAAGCCCTTAAGCTAGCAGAGAAAACCAGTATCTCGTCAGCAGCCAGGGAGTCTGCATTAGCGGCTGAGGTCGCCAAGCCCAAGTGTTAGCTGGCGGTACAGGCTGAGGAAAAAAGGCGACCACCTACTTCGCGAAAAACCAAAAATTGAGCGCTTTCCCTTTATGCTCAGGAAAAGGGGCCGGTTTTCCCTAGTCAGGGCGGCTTCTATCCTGCGAGTCTCGCGAAGTGGGTACGACAGTTTGAAAAAAGTCCGCCATAAATCCAGTCATCGCGACGTCAAACAACAGCTCGGTGACGAGTTGGTCCTGGAGGCCTTCCGGCTCAGTAAATCGCGTGCTGGCGCTCGCCGTATCCAGAAAGACCTAGAGGATACTGCTGCATCAAAACCGCATGAAGCGACAGAGTCTGGCTCCCAAAGCTGCTTGTAGACTCAGGGTCACGACAGATAGCAATCACCACCTTGCCTGCTGAGCCTAATTGCTCATGCGAGATTTTTCAGCCACAGCGCCGAATCAGAAATGGGCAGGTGATATCACCCTATCTGCAAACCAGCGAGGACTGGCTGTATCTGGCCATTGTCATTAACCTGTTCTCACGTCGAGTCATAGACTGGTCCATGGTAACCACAACAAAAGCTGATCTGGTCTGTGATGCATTGAACATGGCACTCTGGCACTGCCGATTTCCTACTGGTGTGCTATTTCATAGCTATAGAGGCAGTCACTACTGCTCTCAGGTATTGAGAGACATGATCGAGAAAAACGGCTGCCATCAGAGTATGAGTCGTAAAGACATCTGTTAGGATAACGCTTGCGTAGAGAGTTTTTTTCCACTCATTGAAAGTTGAGGCGATACATCATGAGCCAATGATGACTCGGGCACAGATGCAGCAGGCTGTGTTTGAATACATTGAAGTCGATTACAATCGAGTCCGCCGAAACAGTTCATTGGGATATATAATTTCCATGAATTTCGAGCTGGCAAAAACAACTTAGGCAGATGTCCATTTTTACCGCTTCAGATCACTATGAAATCAGGGCTTGGCCTGCCTCCTTTAGCCACGCAAAAAATACCATTGCCTCGGTTGATCCGAGCATCGGGATTCGTCTTAAAAGTTTTTGCTAATTCAGAACCATTAAATTATGTGCGGTATTCGGCATTAATCTTGACATACTCATGCGAAAGATCAGAAGTCCAGACAGTTTCAGAATAACTTCCCCGCCCCAAAACAACTCGAATAGTGAATTCATCCTGATCCATTATGGCCTGACCTTCTGACTCCTTATATCCAACACTCAACCCACCATCCGATACAATACAGACATCGCCCAGGTATATTGCAATTTTATTAATATCGAGCCCTTCCACAGAGGCACGCCCAACAGCCGCCAATATACGCCCCCAGTTCGGATCACTGGCGAAACATGCCGTTTTCACTAATGGTGAGTGGGCTATGGTATAAGCCACTTCAAGTGCTTCACTGGATGACCCTGCCTGCTCGACCACAATACTGACGAACTTGGTTGCACCTTCGGCATCCCGAATCAGTGATTGAGCCAATTGCTTACATAGCTCTACCAAATGGCGGCTCAATACGGAGTAAAGTGGATGATCAGCGCTGCCAATCATTTCATTGCCTGCCTCCCCCGTCGCCACCAACAAACATGCATCATTGGTTGATGTATCGCCATCCACCGAAATACGATTGAAAGATTGATTGACCGCATCGTTAAGGATGTGCTGAAGACAGGCAGTATCAATCGACACATCCGTTGCAATGAAGGCTAACATGGTTGCCATATCTGGCCTAATCATACCCGCGCCTTTGGCAATACCTGTTAGCGTATAGACAGCCCCATCGTGCTCAAATTGGACAGAGCCCCCTTTGGGACGAGTATCTGTCGTCATTATACCTTCAGCTGCCTCTCGCCAGGCAGCTTCCCCCTCATCTAACCTGGCAGCACATCCAGGCAATCCAGCGAGTACCGTAGAAACAGGCAGGTATTCACCAATAACACCTGTTGAAAACGACAAGACCTGATCAGGCAAACAACCCAGCTCTTCAGCCAAACGCGCGGTGCAGGTTTCAGCATCATTAAAACCTCGCATACCTGTGCCGGCATTAGCATTACCGGTATTTACAACCAACGCACAAGGATGAGTTTTTAACCGTCGACGCGACAGGTCAACAGGTGCAGCACAGAAGCGATTTTGGGTAAAAACACCAGCAACCGAGGCACCTTCAGACCATCTCATGACCACAAGATCTTTGCGCCCCGGGTATCGAATACCCGCTTCCACCGTACCCAAAAGAAAACCCTTGACCGGGTACATTACCTGAAGGAGGGGGTGTTCTGACGTCATCACAGAGGCTCCTCGTAAAAACTGCCTTGTACCACCTGGCAACAAAAATGAATTAATGATTATTATTTCTGGACATCCGGCCCAATAAAACAATGCCCCCCATCAGGGAGGCATTGCGATCCATCGCTAAAGCAGGTTCTATTTAGACAATCTTGCCATGACACTGCTTGTACTTTTTGCCGGAACCACAAGGGCAAGGCTCGTTACGCCCGACCTTCTTGCCATCCCGGACAAACGGCTGCGCAGACGACTGTTCAGCTGGCTGCGGCTCACCGGCAGGGGCATCCATTGCGGCGGCCTGTTCATGCTGGAATTGCATTCTACGAGCCAACTCCTCACGACGCTGACGCTCCATCTCTTCCGTACGATCGTTGTCCTGAACCTGAACATGGGACAGGATACGAATCACTTCGTGCTTGATATCACTGAGCATTTGCTGGAACAGCTCAAAGGCTTCACGCTTGTATTCCTGCTTGGGGTTCTTGGCAGCAAAACCACGCAAATGAATCCCTTGGCGCAGATGGTCCATCGTCGCCAGATGCTCCTTCCACTTATCATCCAGAATCCGCAGGAGGATATGCTTCTCAAACGCTCTCAGCGCTTCGGCACCGGCCATTTCTTCTTTCTGCTGGTAAGAGGCAACGACTTTGTCAAGAATCCGCTGACGCAGGCCTTCCTCTTCCAGGTGATCTTCTGCTTCTAACCACTCAGCAATGGGCAGCTTTTCAGCAAATTCGGAAGCAATCCGGGTTTCCAAGCCAGGAATATCCCACTGTTCTTCCAGCGTTTGCGGCGGAATATATTCATTAATGATTTCTTCAATCACTTCTTCACGGATATTGGCAATGCTATCTGCCACATTTTCCGCTTCAAGCAGCTCATCACGCTGGGCATAAACAACCTTACGTTGGTCATTGGCCACATCATCATATTCCAGCAGCTGCTTACGAATATCGAAGTTACGGCCCTCGACCTTTCTCTGGGCCTTTTCAATAGCATTGGTAACCATGCGATGCTCAATCGCTTCGCCTTTCTCCATTCCCATCGCTTTCATGAAGTTCTTAACTCTGTCTGAAGCGAAAATACGCATCAGGTTATCTTCAAGCGACAGATAAAAACGGGAAATACCAGGATCACCCTGACGACCCGCACGGCCTCGCAACTGGTTATCAATACGACGGGACTCGTGACGCTCGGTACCGATAATATGGAGGCCACCTGAATCCAGCACCTGCTGATGGCGCTTTTGCCATTCAGCCTTAATTCGGTCAATATCATCCTGAGTGGCATTATCGAGTTCTGCCACCTCAGCTTCCCAGTTACCACCAAGGATAATGTCCGTACCACGACCAGCCATGTTGGTGGCAATAGTCACAGTGCCAGGACGCCCTGCCTGGGCAATAATTTCGGCTTCTTTTTCGTGGTATTTGGCGTTCAGAACCTGATGGTTGATCTTGGCTTTTTTCAGCGCCGCCGACAGGAGTTCTGAAGATTCGATGGATGCAGTACCGACCAGAATCGGTCGTCCTTCATTCATGGCCGTCTTGATGTCCTCAATGATTGCATCGTATTTTTCCTGAATCGTCAGGAAAACGAGGTCATTGAGATCATTACGAGACATGGGCTTGTTAGTCGGAATAACAACCACATCCAGCCCATAGATCTGACGAAATTCATACGCTTCGGTATCAGCCGTACCCGTCATACCGGAAAGCGTTTCATATAAACGGAAGTAATTCTGGAAGGTGGTAGAAGCCAGTGTCTGACTTTCCGCCTGAATTGCGACACCTTCTTTAGCTTCCAGGGCCTGATGCAGGCCTTCTGACAGGCGTCGACCATGCATGGTTCTGCCCGTGTGCTCGTCAACGAGCAGGATGTCGCTGCCGTTGACAATATAATCTACGTTCTTGTGAAAGAGGACATGCGCCTTCAACGCAGCATTGACATGATGCAGAAGATTCAGGTTATTGGAGGCATAGAGGCTCTCACCTTCGGGCAGCAATCCTTCCTGAGTCAGCAGTTCCTCAATGAACTGATGCCCCTCTTCCGTTAACTCTACCTGCCGGGTTTTCTCGTCAACCTGATAGTGACCTTGCTCTTCACCCTCTTCATAGCGACGCGTCAACTTTGGAATCAAACGGTTTATGCGCTTGTAGAGTTCAGAACTGTCTTCAGCAGGGCCTGAAATAATAAGCGGCGTTCTCGCCTCATCAATCAGGATGGAGTCAACCTCATCCACAATGGCGAAATTCAGTGGACGCTGGAACTTATCCTCAGCACTGAAAGCCATGTTGTCGCGCAGGAAGTCAAAACCAAATTCGTTGTTGGTACCGTAGGTGATGTCCGCCTGGTAAGCAGCACGCTTGTCTTCCGGCCCCTGCATTGGCACAACTACACCAACGGTCATCCCCAGGAATTCATAGAGAGGCCGCATCCAGTTGGCATCACGAGTAGCCAGATAGTCGTTGACTGTAACGACATGAACACCTTTGCCGGACAGCGCATTAAGATAAGCCGGCAATGTTGCAACAAGCGTTTTACCTTCACCGGTTCGCATCTCAGCAATACGGCCTTCATGCAGCGTGATACCACCAATCATCTGCACATCAAAGTGACGCATACCCATGATGCGCTTGCTGGCCTCACGACAAACGGCAAACGCCTCTGACATGATCTGATCAAGGGTTTCCCCTTTTTCAAGACGCGCCTTGAACTCACCGGTTTTCGCCTGCAGCTGCTCATCTGTCAGCTGGGAAATTCCGTCTTCCAGGGCGTTGATGGCCTTAACCACCTTACCCATTTTTTTGAGTTGTCGGTCGTTTTTACTACCAAAAACTTTCTTAATTAGGGGTGCCAACATAATTTCAGTAATGCCTAAACTGATCGAATCCCGAAAAAAATAATGAATTATCGGCTGGCACGGTATATATAACGGGCCGGGTTTACCTGACGACCATTCACCAGCACTTCAAAATGCACATGTGGGCCGGTTGAACGTCCAGTGCTACCCATCAGGCTTATGGTCTGTCCCTTGCTGATAATATCGCCAACACTCACCAGAATGTCTTTGTTATGGCCATAACGGGTGACATACCCATTACCATGATTGATCTCAACCAGGTTGCCATAACCACTTCGCTTACCTGCCCAAGTCACCACACCAGAACCGACGGCTATAACATCCGAGCCATCCTTACCGGCAAAATCAACCCCTTTATGCCACGCAGGGCGTCCACTGAACGGATCGGTTCTACGACCAAAAGGAGATGACATCCACCCTTTTTTGATAGGGCGCCCGGCTATGTAGACATCATCCTGTAATTTGCGGTCCAGCAGCAGGTTTTCAAGAACATTAAGCTGCTCTTCACGCTTATCAACCTGCATCGCAAGCTGGTCAATTAACGAAACAAAATCCGGCGGCTGATAACTGATGCCGGATTCCACCATTTCATCAGGCCCCCCCTGTGCAGCCGGGGAGCTGAAATCAAATTCACCTGCATCCAACTTTGCCATCGCGGTCAGGCGTTCACCCAAAGCATCCAAACGAAGAATTTGTCCCTGAATTTGCGCTAACTGTACTGCCAACGCATCAATTTCAAGACTGGCATTACCACGAATTGCATCAATATCATCCTGCTGACGTGCAATGGTCTGTTGCCATTGCGACAACTCTCTAGCCGTCAGTGAACCACCAACATTGACATTGACCATTGACCAGGCCAAAAAATAGCCACTGAACAAAAGAGTTACTGCAACCAAGCAGCCGAAAAATACCAGCTTTCGTGGTTTTAAATTGACAGTCTGGCTCTTGCCATGCTGCTGGCTGACAACAATTATCTTCATTGTCACATTAACCGGGTCTATACCTGTTATACAGTTATGTTGTTCAGTTCTGCCCAGCCCTGTATACAGCCAAACCGGTGGAACCGTACCAAATAAAAAATCAAGCCGGCCAACTCTAGCATTAGCCATCCCCCCCCGCAACTGCAGCACATTGTGGACTCACGACCACAGGCAAACAATCTCCACAAGCATTAAGCTAACTGTCCACCTCAAATGCGGGAGCACAACACTGCTTACTAAAACCGAGCACTACGACTTAAATCTAGAACACCCTAGCCAACTTTCGCCACCTCAAACAGCCTCATCCACAATGGCAGAAAAAAGAAAAGCCACCTGAACAGGTGGCTTAAAAAGAGAGAAGTAAAACAGTATCAGGCCACAATCAACGTTGGCCGAGCATACGAAATAGGCGCACTGGTAGCATCTTCAAATGTCACCATTTCCCAGGCAGACTCATCAGCAATCAATGCACGCAACAACTTGTTATTCAGCGAATGGCCAGACTTATGACCAATAAATTCACCAATCAGACTGGTACCGAGAAGATACAGGTCGCCAATCGCATCCAACATCTTGTGCTTCACAAACTCATCGTCATAGCGAAGGCCATCTTCATTGAGAATGCGGTACTCATCAACCACGATGGCGTTATCAACACTACCGCCGAGCGCCAGATTTTGTGAACGTAAATACTCAATATCTTTCATGAAGCCAAAGGTACGAGCCCGACTCACTTCCTTAACAAAGGACGTGCTGGAGAAGTCGATACTGGAACGCTGCACCAAGCCCTTGAATACAGGATGATCAAAATCAATACTGAACGTCACCTTGAAACCATCAAAGGGAACAAAGGTGGCCGTCTTGCCGTCTTCTTCTACGGTGACTTTCTTCTTGATGCGAATAAATTTCTTCGCCGCAGCCTGCTCCTCAATACCCGCAGACTGAATCAGAAAGACGAAGGGACCCGCACTGCCATCCATGATGGGCACTTCATGCGCTGTCACTTCAACGTAGGCGTTATCAATACCCAAGCCCGCCATCGCAGACAAAAGGTGTTCAACGGTATCGACTCGTACACCGTCTTTTTCCAGTGAAGTGCAGAGTGTCGTCTGCCCTACATTCTCGGCACGCGCCGGAATTTCAACTACAGGATCCAGATCGGTACGACAGAATACAATGCCGGTATCGACAGGTGCAGGCTTCAGCGTCAGGTAAACCTTCTCGCCGGAATGAAGCCCCACTCCTGTAGCACGAATAATATTTTTGAGCGTTCGCTGTCTAATCATGACCCAGCCGTTAGCTTGCATCTGCACAAAATAGTCAATAATCGGCCATTCTAGCAGAGTAATCTCGCCTTACAAAGTGTTACATCTTGACCGCGCAGGCTTTAATCAGCCTGACGGCGTAAAAATGCCGGAATATCCAGATAGTCCGTATCCGTCTTAGCGCTGGGTGCTGCATCAACATCACTGCCCGCAACCGCTTTCTTACGAAGGATGGTAGGACGATCAAGCTCGCTGTAGTTCACATTGCCATCAGCGCTCTTGGCAGCATTATCAACAACCTTTTTAACCTTCTGCTCCGGCTTACCAAGCCCGGTCGCAACGACCGTGACACGTATCTCATCGGACATTTCCGGATCAATAACAGTACCCACTACCACCGTAGCATCATCAGACGCAAATTGCTCAACAGTACTGCCCACTTCTGTGAATTCACCAATGGAGAAATCGAGACCTGCAGTAATGTTGACGAGAATACCCCGCGCGCCCTGAAGATCGACATCTTCCAGCAGAGGACTGCGAATCGCCGCTTCCGCCGCTTCTACTGCACGATTGGAGCCAGTCGCATTACCAGTACCCATCATCGCCATGCCCATCTCAGACATAACCGTCCGTACGTCCGCAAAGTCGACATTGATCATACCTGGGCGAATAATCAGGTCTGCAATACCCTGCACCGCACCCTGAAGCACGTCATTCGCTGCACAGAATGCAGACAGCAAGCTTGCATCCTTACCTAGTACCGGCAACAGCTTTTCATTAGGGATGGTGATCAGGGAGTCCACGTGCTCAGCCAGCTCCTTTAATCCCTGATCGGCAATAGACATTCGCTTTCTGCCTTCGAAGGGGAAAGGACGTGTCACTACCGCTACGGTCAAGATACCCAGCTCTCTCGCCACTTCCGCCACAACAGGTGCAGCGCCGGTACCTGTACCACCGCCCATACCGGCAGTAATGAAAACCATATCCGCACCTGACAGCACTTCTGCCAGACGCTCACGATCCTCTAACGCTGCCTGTCGCCCAATTTCGGGGTTTGCGCCAGCACCGAGACCTTTTGTAATACCTGTACCCAGCTGCAGCAAGGTTCTGGCATTGAGATGCTTCAGGGCCTGAGCATCTGTATTGGCAACAATAAAGTCCACACCCTCAACCTGGCTGTTGAGCATGTGGTTGACGGCATTGCCGCCGCCACCGCCGACACCGACCACTTTTATGACCGCATTTTGCGGCACATTATCGACCAGTTCGAACATGACAAATCTCCTTCTCTCTTAACTGTCCATTTTTATAGAATTGCTTCCCTAAAACAATCAGAAGTTCCCCTGAAACCAACGTTTTATCTTCGCCAGAATGGGCTCTTCCTGCTTCTTTGAACCAAATGCCATATCCCCTTCACCCTGCATTTTCAGACCATAGTGAAGAAGGCCAACACCTGTGGCATAAATCGGATTGCGCACAACATCGGACATCCCGCGAACACTCTGGGGAACGCCGAGCCTGACCGGCATATGGAAGATCTCCTCGGCCAGCTCAACCACACCTTCCATCTTCGACGTGCCGCCGGTCAGTACTATGCCGGCTGCAATTAATTCTTCAAAACCGCTGCGCCGCAGCTCCGCCTGGATCAAAGTAAAGAGCTCGTCATAACGAGGCTCAACCACTTCAGCCAGGGCTTGACGAGATAATTCCCTCGGCGGACGCTCACCTACGCTGGGTACATTAATAGTTTCATCGGCACCCGCAAGCTGGGTGAGAGCACAGGCGTACTTGATTTTGATCTCTTCAGCAAACTGCGTCGGGGTACGCAGCGCCATGGCGATATCATTAGTGACCTGATCACCAGCGATGGGAATCACGGCAGTATGGCGGATCGCACCTTCTGTAAAGATCGCGATATCGGTCGTACCACCGCCGATATCCACCAGACAGACCCCCAACTCTTTCTCATCTTCGGTCAGAACCGAGTAGCTGGAAGCCAGCTGCTCAAGGATAATATCCTCAACTTCCAGGCCACAGCGACGAATACACTTTTCAATATTCTGCGCGGCATTCACGGCACAAGTAACCAGATGCACCTTGGCCTCCAGCCGCACGCCAGACATCCCCAGAGGCTCTTTCACCCCTTCTTGCGTATCAATCACATACTCTTGTGGCAGGATATGCAGGATGCGCTGATCGGCAGGAATAGCCACGGCCTGAGCAGCATCAATCACCCGATCCATATCAGCCCGGGTCACCTCACGCTCACGAATGGCCACAATCCCGTGGGAATTGAGACTACGGATATGACTACCCGCAATACCGGCATAAACAGAGTGAATCTGGCAGCCTGCCATCAGCTCCGCCTCTTCAATGGCGCGCTGGATAGACTGTACCGTTGACTCAATATTGACCACGACGCCTCGCCGCAACCCCCGAGAAGGGTGCGAGCCAATGCCGATCACTTCGATATCACCGTTATCCGTGATTTCGCCCACGAGCGCCACCACCTTGGAAGTCCCGATATCCAGACCGACAATCATTCTTCCATTTCCCGTCGCCGTCATGCGTAACCTGCCTGTTGCTTCAACGTTTACCTGTTCATCAGTTACTGCGATTTACTCTGCTTCCGTCATTCGCGTTCCAGGAAACCGCTATACCATCGCGATAGCGCAAGTCCACGCGTCGCACATCTTGCCACTGTTTCTGCAGCAATACATGATAAAGACGCACAAATCGTTGCATTCGCTTGACCAGATCACGATGTCCAAGGTTGACCTCAACATCCCCGACCTGGAACCACCAGCTCCCCGTCTCTCGCTGTCCCAGCGCTGCCATGGCCAGCCCTAAGGGACGAATCTGCTGGTTCAATGTCATATACTGCTGCATCACCTGCTGCGCAGCAGACTCTTTACCATAGAGCAATGGCAAATCACTGAAGCGGCTCAGATTATTCACCCGAAACACTTCGCCATCACCATTCAAAACACCGCCCCGCTTCCAGCGAGCCACCGGAACCTGCTCCTGAATACGGATACTCAGGGTTTCCGGCCAGATTTTCCGGACTTTTGCCCGGCTAATCCACGGCACGCTCTGCAAAGCGGTTTGCAGGCCTGCCACATCCAGGCGGAAAAACCGCTCTGCCAAAAACGGCGTAACCTGCTGCTCTACCACTTCCTTCGGCAGATAGCGAAATTCGCCTTCTACTTTCACACTTACTATCGGTCTGTCGAGCCAATTCCAGAGCCAGGGTAACGACCAAACAAATGCCCCAATCACCATCCCGGCCAGCATCAGCTTGGCGGCCTGCGCCCCTCGCTGCGTCCAGCGTCTGACAGACGCCTGACGGTCTTCCAACCGCCTGGCACCATGCACTTTCCCGGCCGATCGGCTAACTGTCCGACTTTTCAGTCGGTCACGGCCATCTCGATCCGGGGCGTATAACCGGGTTTCCATGTCCCGTTCTCCTGCTGACCGGATGCCTGCAACAAGGCCAGCACCAGATCTTCAAACTCCAGCCCTGATGCACGGGCCGCCATGGGTACCAGGCTATGATACGTCATGCCAGGAATCGTATTCACTTCCAGCAGCCAGAACTGACCATCACCATCCTGCATCACGTCCACACGCCCCCATCCACGACAGCCAAGGCTGTTGAACGCCCGGAGCGCCAGCTCTCGCAATTCGCGCTCCTTTTCCTCACTGAGACCGCACGGGAGATGATAATGGGTCCCATCAGAGAGGTACTTGGCCTCGTAGTCATAGAACACGTTGTCAGTCTCAAGCCGTATAGCCGGCAAAGCGTTACCGTTAAGAATGGCAACGGTAAATTCGGCCCCATCAATGAGACGCTCAACCAACACCTGCTCACCATGATCGGCCGCTTTGCGAATAGCATCGGCGAGCTGATCACGGGTATTCACCCGGGTCATGCCAATGCTGGAGCCTTCCTGGTTCGGTTTGACAAAGCAGGGAACCGGCAGATCATCAATATTGGCATTCCCTGTCACCAGCTGGTATTCCGGAGTCGGCAGACCAATACTCTGCCAGATCAACTTACTGCGATACTTGTCCATGGCCAATGCAGATGCTTTCACGCCGCTGCCGGTATAGGGAATCCCCATATACTCCAGCACGCCCTGAACAGTACCATCTTCGCCATCACCGCCATGCAGTGCCAGAAAAACACGATCCGGCTTGATCGTCTGCAGCTGGCTGATCAAGCCATCCTCAGTATCAATAAGGATACTGTCGACACCGCGACTCTGAAGCGCTGCGTGAATCCGACCGCCGGAATGCAACGATACCTGCCGTTCTGCCGACGTACCGCCATAAAGAACGGCTACACGCCCGAGTGCATCCATACCGCCCCCTTGTTCATCCCTGCCAAATTGTTCACTCATTCAGTTTCACGCCTTCAATTTTAATGCGTTCTCCGCAAGATCTGCCGCCAAAACACCGATATCCCCCGCCCCCTGGGTGATCAATAGGTCATCATCACGCAATAAATCAGCCAACACCGGCTCTACGGCTTCGCCCCTGGGAATAAACACCGGATCAACACGCCCGCGCTGTCGGATACTGCGGCACAGACTTCTACCATCGGCACCGGGCACCGGCTCTTCACCGGCAGGATAGACATCCATCAACAACAGGACATCGACCTGCGAGAGTACTTCGACGAAGTCATCATACAGATCACGGGTTCTGGAGAAGCGATGCGGCTGGTATACCATGACCAGTCGCTTGTCCGGCCAGCCCTTGCGAATCGCCGCGATAGTGGCTGCCACTTCACGGGGATGATGGCCGTAATCATCGACAAACATGACATTGCCGACGCCCGTCTCATAATGCCCATAAACCTGGAAGCGACGACCCACCCCCTGAAACTGCATCAGGCCTTCACGGATTTGTTCATCGCTGACGCCTTCTTCACTGGAAACAGCAATGGTTGCCAGCGCATTCAGCACATTATGCTCACCGGGAATATTCAGATGGATATCCAGCACATCGTCACGGTCCTTGCGCACCAGACGGAAGCGGTTTTCCATACCATTCTGAAGAATATCAATGGCTCGGAAGTCAGCATCTTCTGACATGCCGTAAGTAATCACCTGCCGTTTAATGTCAGGCAGCAACTCACGAACGACTGGATCATCAATACAAACAACTGCCAGCCCATAAAACGGCAGATTATGAAGAAAATCGACAAAGGTTTTCTTCAGACGGCTGAAATCACCGTCATAGGTCGTCATGTGATCCGCATCAATATTAGTGACAACCGACACCATGGGCTGCAGATGCAGGAATGACGCATCACTTTCATCAGCCTCCGCGACGAGGTAGCGACTGCCCCCCAATCGGGCATTGGTGCCTGCCGAATTGAGCTTTCCACCGATAATAAAGGTCGGATCCAACCCACCCTGTCCCAATACCGAAGCAATCAGACTGGTTGTCGTGGTCTTTCCGTGGGTGCCTGCCACGGCAATGCCATGACGGTAACGCATTAATTCAGACAGCATCTCCGCTCTGGGTACAACCGGAATTCTCAGTTCTCGGGCTGTCACCAGTTCGGGGTTGTCCTCTTGAACGGCTGAAGACACCACCACGACATCGGCCTTCTGCACATGCTCACGCTCATGCCCGATAAAGACTTCAATACCCAGATCACGCAAGCGGGCTGTCACCCGGGATTCCCGCAAATCAGAACCGGCAATATCGTAACCCTGGTTTTTCAAGACTTCGGCGATACCACACATACCGACACCGCCAATACCGATAAAATGAATACGGCGAATGCGGCGCATTTCAGGGATGGCAAATACCGGTACAGACCGGCCGTTAAGATCAGCCAAGTGCCACCTCCCTGCATTGCTGCGCCACCGTTGCGGTTGCCTCAGGACGTGCGCAACCCAGTGCTGCCTCACGCATCTTGCTCAGAAGCTCCCGCTCCTGCGCATACTTATCCAGTAATTCTGCCAACTTCACGTCACTTAATTCGCTTTGTTCCAGCAGGACCGCCGCGCCTCTGTCCACCAGGTAACGGGCGTTGCGCAACTGCTGTTGATCTTTGTGCCAGGGATAAGGCACGAGAATGGCTGGCTTACCGGCATTGGCCAGTTCAGCCACCGTCAGTGCACCGGAGCGACAGACGATAAGATCCGCCCAACGATAGGCAGCCCCCATATCATCAATAAAAGGCTCAACACGTCCGGTCACACCACAACGTTCATAAATAGCCTGAGTTTCTTCCACCTTGCCGGCACCGGTCTGATGCCAGACCTCTACCGGCATCTTGGCTAGTGCTGTGGCAGCAGGGATACATTCGTTGATCGCAAGCGCACCACGACTTCCCCCTAACACCAGCAGCTTTAATGGTCCTGTTTCAGCGTTATCTTCAGATTCAGGCAGGATCGTATTACGTACCGGATTACCGGTAAAAATGGCTCTATCCGTTGCATCGAAGGTACCCGGAAACGCTTCCAGAATCCGGGAAGCAAACCGTGACGCAATCTTGTTGGTAAAACCGGGAACAGCATTCTGCTCATGAATCACCAGCGGTATACCCAGCAGTTTTGCCGCAAAACCACCCGGCCCCGACGCGAAGCCACCCATACCCAATACGCCAACCACGTTCATGCTGCGCATGACACTGATGGCTTTCATCACAGAAGCCGAGACTCGAAAAGGCGCCTGCAACACGGCACGCAGCCCGTTACCCATAACTCCTTTGACCGGCATATAGGAAATATCAAAGCCATGGGCAGGCACGAGAGTCGACTCCATACCATCACGGGTACCCAGCCAATGAATACCATAGCCCTGAGCCTGAAGCGCCTCTGCTACCGCCAGCGCCGGGAAAATATGGCCACCAGTACCACCGGCCATAATGATAAATACCGGTTTACGCTGCTCAGTCATGTTTGGCCTCCTTGACTGCCCCGGAGGCGAAGATCCGTCGTTCATAATCAATCCGCACCAGCAACCCCACGGCCAGACAACTGATCAACAGGCTGCTGCCGCCATAACTCAAAAACGGTAACGCTAGCCCCTTGGTCGGCAAAAGCCCGGTGCTTACACCAATATTGATAAAGACCTGAATACCGAGCAGCAACCCGATACCGTAAGCCATATACCCCGAAAACACCTGCCCGGCCTTTTCCGCCAGATAACCAATACGCATGGCCCGCCAGCTGACAAAAGCGAGCAGCATAATCACAATGACACTGCCCAGCAATCCGAACTCTTCCGCAATTACGGCAAAAATAAAGTCGGTATGGGCTTCGGGCAGGTAAAACTGTTTCTGGATACTGTTACCCAGCCCTTCACCAAACCAGCCACCGCGACCAAAGGCGATGAGTGACTGGGTCAGCTGGTAGCCACTTTCAAACTGGTACGCCCAGGGATCCATGTAAGTCGTTAATCGACGCATTCGGTATGGCTGGCTGATCGCGATAAGCGCAATACCAGCCAGAGAAGCCAGAATCAGGACAAAGTACTGCCTCAACTTTGCACCGCCCAAAAACACCATGCCCAGCACGGCGCCCATGAGTACGACAACCGCACCGAAATCAGGCTCGGCCAGCAATAACGCCATAGCGAAGAGCAAAATAATCAGCGGCTTGAGAAACCCCCACCACCCATCACGGACTTCATCCTGACGTCGAGACAAATACGACGCCATATAAATAACAATGCAGAGCTTTGCGACTTCTGAGGCCTGCAGGTTGAAGAATCCCAGCGGAATCCAGCGAACACTACCGTTGATCTCACGGCCAACAAACAGCACCAACACCAACAGGGAAAACCCCAACGCCAACAGCAAGGCACTCCAACGCTGCCAAAGCTCAATCGGGAATACCTGTACAGCGGCCATCACGCCCACAGCACCAGCCATGAACACGCATTGCCGGAGGAAAAAGTGAAACGCCGAACCATAATGCGCACTGGAAATACCGGTGGATGCCGATCCCACCATCACCAGACCAATCAGCAACAACGCAAGCACAGCAGCCATCAAGGGATAATCAAGTGTCTGTCGATCCCTGCCAGCCACCAGGAAAGATGGCTCCAGCTGCGGGAAGCGCAGGCGTTTGATCCAGTCCCTCTGAAGCCACTCAACCATGGGCAGCCTCCACCAGATGCGAGAAGACCTCACCACGCTCTTCAAAGCTTCGGAACATATCAAAACTAGCGCAAGCGGGCGCCAACAGCACCACGTCTCCGGCTGTCGCTATTTCACCGGCCAGCGTCACGGCTTCATCCATGGAGCCGGCAGAATACAGCGCTGTAGCACCATTGAGGCATTCGGCAATCCGTGGACCATCCGCACCAATCGCGATCACCGCTTTGACATAACGACTAACCGGATCACGCAATTCTGAAAAATCAGCCCCTTTTCCGTCGCCACCGGCAATCAACACCAGCCTGCCGTCAATGTCTGCACCCAACCCTTCAATGGCAGCGACAGCTGCGCCGGTATTGGTGGCCTTGGAATCATTAAACCAGCTGATACCCGCTTTTTCTGAGACCCACTGACACCGATGAGGCAAGCCCGGAAAGGTACGAAGGACATCAAGCATAACCGACAGAGGAAAACCTGCCTGATGCCCGATAGCCAGCGCCGCCAGCGCATTGGCATGGTTATGCCGGCCACGAATACGGATGTCACTGACCGGCATCAGGCATTCAAAACCACGCGCCAACCAAGTCTGCCCCTGCTCTTGAAGCAGCCCAAACTGGTTCAGGTCTGGCTCTTTCAGTGTGAAGGCAATTTGTGGCACAAAATCAGGCACAAGAGGGTAACTCAAGGCATCATCACGATTATACACCGCAGACTGACACCCTCTGTAGATCACCTGTTTGGCCTGATGATAGTCAGCGACTGTGCTGTAGCGATCCATATGATCCGGCGTCAGGTTGAGCATTACCGCCACCTGCGCACGTAATGAGTGCGTGGTTTCAAGCTGGAAACTGGACAGCTCAAGCACATAGAGTAATTTATCACCGCTCTCCAGCAGTTCCAGAACAGGAACACCTATGTTTCCGCCGACACCGACACTGATGCCAGCCGCTTCAGCCATCAAACCCACCAGCGTTGTTACCGTGCTCTTGCCATTAGAACCGGTAATCGCTATCACCGGCGCAGTCACGTCTCGGCAAAACAGCTCAATATCGCCAACAACCTCAACACCAGCGGCCATCGCCGCAGCAATAGCCGGTTCTTTAAGGGAAACCCCCGGACTGGCAATCAGCTCATCGGCACAGGCAAGCAGTTCCGCATCAAACGGACCGGTGACAACCGTTACATCGGGGAACTGCTCACGAAAAGCGGCAAGACCGGGAGGTGATTCACGGGAGTCCACCACACTGAAAGGCAGCTGCCTGGCAGCCAAATAGCGGGCACAGGCCACCCCGGTCTTTCCAAGACCTATGATTATCCGACGCTTGTCACTGCCTATCAGCTGCCCGTTCAACGCACTATCCTTAACGAATCTTCAAAGTTGCAAGACCTATCAACACCAGAATCAGGGTAATAATCCAGAAACGGACAATGACCCGGGGCTCTGGCCAGCCCTTCAGTTCATAGTGATGATGCAATGGCGCCATACGAAAAATGCGGCGCCCCGTGAGCTTGTAAGAAGCCACCTGCAGGATGACCGAGACGGTTTCCATCACAAACACGCCACCCATGATAAACAGCACAATCTCCTGTCGGACAATAACGGCGATAATACCCAGCGCAGCCCCCAGCGCCAGAGCACCGACATCCCCCATAAATACCTGGGCCGGATAGGTGTTAAACCAGAGAAAACCAAGACCGGCGCCGGCTAACGCACCGGTAAAGATCACCAGCTCACCGGCTCCACTGATGTAGGGAATGTGCAGGTAATGGGCGAATTCAACATGACCACTGAGGTAAGCGAAGATACCCAGTGCCGAGCCAACCAGCACCGTCGGCATGATCGCCAGACCATCAAGACCATCGGTGAGATTGACAGCATTACTGGTTCCAACAATGACCAGGTAGGCAAACAGAATAAAGAACGGCCCCATATTCAAGGCAACTGTCTTGAAGAAGGGAACAATCAATGCGGTTTCCAGTGGTGTAGATGCCAGGGAATAGAGATAGATAGCCGCCCCCGCCCCCAGCACTGACTGCCAGAAATATTTCCAGCGCGCCGGCAATCCGCGAGAGTTCTTTTCCACAACCTTGCGATAATCATCCACCCAACCAATCACGCCAAAACCCAGCGTAACAGCCAGCACCAGCCACACGTACTGGTTTTGCAGGTTACTCCACAGCAATGTGCTGATCGCAATGGCGATCAGGATCAGCGCTCCACCCATGGTCGGGGTGCCCGCCTTGCTCAGGTGCGACTGTGGCCCATCATCACGCACGGCCTGACCAATCTGGTAAAAACTCAGCTTCCGAATCATCACAGGCCCGAGGTAAAGGGAAATCCCCAACGCCGTGAGAACGCCCAGGATGCCCCGCAGGGTCAGGTATTTAAAGACTGAAAACCCACTGTAAAACTGCGTGAGATAGTCCGCCAGCCATAGCAGCATCAGCGATTCCCCTCTTCCGGCTTTTCACAAGCCCTGACAACTTCATTCATTCCCATGGACATGGATCCTTTCACCAAAACAGCCACTTCAGCCCCCAAACGAGACAGAAGGTCATCAATCAGTAATGTTTTTTCAGGGAAGTGAGCCCCTGCGCCACCCCAGCTTTCCTGGGTTAATCGGGACTGCTCACCGTATGTCATCAGTACATCAATACCGACGTCACGGGCATATTGCCCCATCAAACAATGTTCGGATTCAGCCTGATCACCCAGCTCTGCCATATCGCCCAGCACCAGGATTTTTTCGCCCTGGCAAGCCGCCAGCACATCAATTGCGGCACGGGTTGAGGCGGGGTTGGCATTGTAGCTTTCATCAATGACCAATGCGTCTTTCTGACCACGGAAGCGTTGACCACGCCGCAAATAGGGCTGAGCTTTTCCGAGCCCCTGAACAACGGTATTGAGTGATAATCCAGCCGCCTGTGCCACCGCTGCTGCCGCACAGGCATTAGCGACCTGATGCTCTCCCCAGAAATGCAGATGTACGCTCGCCGATTCATTTCCCATATGGAGGATGAAATGCATGCCATCGTCGCGCGAACGAATCTCACTGGCGTAGCAATCAGCCTGTTGATTCGTCAGACTGAAACGTACAACTTTCCGCGCAGGCTGTTGACGAACGCGCTCTAACCATTCGCCACAGGCTGAATCATCAGCATTGAGAATCGCTGTTCCATCGACAGGGAGACTGTCGAAAATAGCCCCTTTCTCAATCACAACCCCTGCAAGACTCCCAAGACCAGAAAGATGGGCTTCACTGGCATTCGTGATAAGGGCAATATTGGCTGCTGCAAGCCTTGCAACATAATCAATTTCACCCGGATGATTCGTACCCATCTCAATCACGGCGTACTGATGACGCTCTTCCAGGCGACTGAGAATAACCGGCACGCCAAAGTCATTATTCAGATTACCTTCCGTTGCCAGTGTTTCACCGGCTTCACGGCAGATAGCAGCAACCATTTCACGCGTGGATGTCTTACCACTGCTCCCCGTGATGCCCATGACGACGCCGTTAAAGCGCTGCCGATTGAAGGCACCAATCAGCCCCAAGGCAATACGGGTATCGGCAACCAGAAGTAGCGGCCCTTTGACCCCTTCAGGCTGATGTGACACCACTACGCCCGCCGCCCCTTTTTCCAGTGCTGCAGCAACATAATCATGACCATCAAAGTTCGGACCGGAAATAGCCACGAACAGTTGCCCGGACTTGAGAGTGCGCGTATCAATGCTGATGTCGGAGAAAGAGACATCACCGCCGATTAGTTCTGCAATCAGTGGCTGTACAAGATCCGATAATGCAGCATGAATCATGAAGCTACCCTCCTGTCCAAAGCCTGCCTGACTTCACGCATATCGCTGAACGGATAGCGAACCCCGTGAATTTCCTGGTAATCCTCATGCCCCTTACCGGCGACCAAGACAATATCGTCACTGCCGGCCTCAGCCACGGCAGTGGCAATCGCCTCGGCACGATCCGGCACAACTTTCAGCTTTTGCTCACGCAGTTCTGTCGGAATGCCACGCATGGCATCTTCAATGATTTTCAAAGGATCTTCAGTACGGGGATTGTCGCTGGTCAGAACGACACGATCAGCACCTGCCAGCGCCGCTTCTGTCATCAGCGGCCGCTTGCCACTGTCACGATCGCCACCGCAGCCAAAGACACAGGTGACGGTTTTTCCACCATGATCACGAAGCGCCCCCAGCACACTACGAAGTGCATCAGGTGTGTGTGCATAATCCACAATGACAGTTGGTTGAGCCGTACCACCGAGCGTTTCCAAACGTCCCGGCACATTATCCAGCTCGGTAATGAGAGTCAGAATACGATCCAGCGCAAATCCCTGCAGGCACAGGACACCAATGACGGCCAGCAGATTGCTAAGATTGAATTTACCCAGCAGTGCAGTAGACAAACGTCCGTCACCCCATGGGGTATGGATATTTGCAACCATACCGTCAGGAGAAAAGACGATATCGGAAAGGTGAATATCCGCTTTATCGGAGCAAATGGAATACGTGACCCCATTAACCTGATTGTCTGCCGCTGCAGTAAGCATCAGGTCTGTCCAATCATCATCTAGATTGATCACTGCATGTTGCAAACCCGGCGAACGGAAAAGCTCAGCTTTGGCTGCAGCATAGGCTTCCATTGTCTGGTGATAGTCCAGATGGTCACGACTCAGGTTGGTGTACACGGCTGTATTGAAAGTAATACCACTGACTCGCCCTTGATGAAGCCCGTGAGACGACACCTCCATCGTCAACCAGGGCACGGATTTATCCACCAGTCCAACCATAAATCGCTGCACAGACAGATTATCGGAAGTGGTATTGCCTGCCGGCATCAAATCAGGAAAAACACCATTGCCCAGCGTGCCCATCACACCGCATGATGCACTGAGGCGACACAGCAGCTGCGCAATAAAATGGCAGCAACTGCTTTTACCATTGGTACCAGTCACGCCGATAACCTTTACGTACTCTGAAGGAGAGCGATAAAAACGACTCACCAATTCACTGAGACGGCCTTTGAGATTAGCTACCGACACAAGCGGAACAGTACTCACAGGCAATGCATCACTCGCTTCCGCAAGCACAGCACAGGCGCCGGCCGCTACGGCCTGCTCGATATATTGACGACCATCACTACTCAACCCCGGCAGCGCCAGGAAAAGATCCCCAGGCATAACTTTGCGACTATCGAGCACCAAATCACGGACAGCGACATCCGCCGCCAGCGGCGGCAGATCCAGCCATTCCAGTAATTGATTCAGTGTCACCTGCTCATGCTGCATACTGTTCATTAACCCTTGATCCTGGAGTACTTCTGGACGTCAGCCAGCGTCTTTACACCTGACTCATCCGGCGCAACGCCCAACACCCGGAGCGACTCGCCTGCCACACGGGAAAATACCGGCGCTGCCACCAGACCGCCGTAATATTTGCCATTAGCAGGGCTATCAATCACTACCACCATGACGATTCGCGGCGCATCGGCCGGCGCAATGCCGACAAACGAACCGATATGACGCGAATCGGTGTAACCTTCTTTCCCCAGCTTTCGCACCGTGCCTGTCTTACCCGCAACCGAGTAGCCATCCAGCTTTGCCCGGGTACCGGTCCCGCCCCTGGCAACCACGGTTTCCATCATGGTTAATACATCATGGGCCACATCAGCCCGCATAACCCGGGTGCCTTCAGGTGGGATATCACGCTTCAACAGAGTCACCGGCTGAAAGACACCGCCATTTGCCAGCACCATGTAAGCCTGCGCCAGCTGCAGGGGAGACACCGTCAGCCCATAACCATAGGCGAGTGTCGCTGTTTCAATTGGCCGCCATTTCATGCGATAGGGCAACAGGCCGGTACTTTCTCCGGGAAAGGCAACGCCTGTCGATTGTCCGAAGCCGACTTTCTGAAACAGGGAGAGAATCGTGTCGGGCCCCAGGTCCAGTGCAATCTTACTGACACCGATATTGCTGGACTTGGTAATCACACCCGTTACGTCAAGCTTGCCGTAGTTTCTGACATCGCTGACGGTATCCTTCCCGATACGCATCTTTCCCGGCGAGGTATCAATAGGTGTGTGAGGACTATAGCGGCCGGACTCCAGTGCTGCCGCGATCGTCAAGGGTTTAATCACCGAACCGGGTTCAATCTGGTCGGTAATCGCACGATTACGTACACCCGCAGGATTCAGCCGGCTGCGATTATTCGGATTGAATGTCGGCTGGTTGGCCATGGCCAGAATTTCACCGGTTTTGACATCCAACATAACGAGGGAAGCGGCACGGGCCTTCAGGCTCTGCACCGCTTTTTGCAGTTCTTTGTTGGCAAGGTATTGCAGCCTCAGGTCAATGCTTAACATCAGCTCTTTGCCCGGGCTGGCGCTACTGACCACCTCAGCTTCGCGAACCAAATGACCTCTGCGGTCTTTCAGGACACGCCACTTACCCGGCTCACCCGATAACCAGTCATCGAAGGCCAGTTCAATCCCTTCCTGGCCCTGATCATCAATATTGGTCAAGCCCACCAACTGGGCCGCAACAGAACCCGCAGGGTAATAGCGTCGGTATTCATCAATGGAATAAACACCCGGCACTTTCAGCGCCATGATTTTTTTGGCTTCTGCTGGCTCAATCTGCCGCTTGAGGTAGATAAACTCACGCTTCGCGTTGGCCCTGAGTTTTTTGCGTAAATCCTTGGCTTCCACGTCCAGGGCTGTCGCAAGTGCGGACACATCGGCACCCGCAGTGATCAGCTCTTCAGGATTGGCCCAAATGGAAACCACCGGTGTGCTGACGGCAATGGGCTTGCCATTCCGATCAAAAATAATACCCCGGTGTGCCGGGATGGTTTCATGACGCACACTGCGCTTGTCGCCCTCATTCTGGAGGAAAGGACGATCCACGACCTGTAGCTCGGCGACCCGCCAGATGGTGACGGTAATCAGCAGCACAATCAGGCCTTCGACAAAACGGAAGCGCCCTTTATATGGGGTTGTTTTCCTGCGCCGGTTCATGGTTCTACCAGGATCACCTTGTCCTTGTGAGGCATTTCCATTCCCAGCTGCTTAACCGCCTGCCGTTCGATCTGGCCATGGGCAGTCAAGGTGCTGTACTGCAACAGTAGCTGTCCCCACTCCTCCTGCGTCTTGTTTTTACGATTCAATTCCGTCTGGTACTGGTTAAACGCCTGGCGGTTCAAATGTGCCACGTACGCTACAGCTACCGCTGAACAAAATACGGCCAAAACCAGAGCTATCAGCCCTGGTCGGATACTCGCCAGTACAGCTTTCAACGGTAACCAGTCCATACCGCCTATCCCAGCTTCACTGCCACACGCATGACCGCACTGCGCGCCCGCGGATTAACATCCAGCTCATCCTTGCCTGACTTGACAGCCTTACCGCAACTTTTAAGACGACGCGAAGCATTCAGCTGCTCTTCCGTCAGCGGCACCCAGCTGGGAATGTCCGTGTCGCCCTTCTCATGCTTACGAATGAAGCGCTTCACGATCCGGTCTTCCAACGAATGGAAACTGATGACAACCAGTTTACCGCCGGGCTTCAACGCCTCAAGCGCCTGCTCCAGTACACGGTTCAGATCATCCAGCTCGCTGTTGACAAAAATCCGGATACCCTGAAAAGCACGGGTCGCCGGGTGCTTACCTTTTTCCCAGGACGGATTGGCTTCCGAGATGATATGTGCCAACCGTCCGGTGGTCACAATCGGTTCAATCTCTCTCGCCTGCACGATGGCACGCGCCATCCGCCGGGCAAAACGTTCTTCACCAAACCGTTTCAGTACATCGGCAATTTCAGCTTCATCCGCTTCGGCAATCCAGTCAGCCGCGCTGATGCCATGCTCGGTGTTCATGCGCATATCCAGCGGACCATCCTGAAGAAAACTGAAACCTCGCTCAGGATTGTCAAGCTGTGGGGATGACACCCCAAGATCTAGCAACACACCGTCAACCTGCTGTTGACCGACAAACTGCTCCAGCTCTGCGAACGAACCATGACAGATCTGGAACCGGCGATCCGCCTGCGTCAGTGCATGACCCACGGCAACCGCTTCCGGATCCTTATCGATACCAATCAGCCGGCCATCAGAGGACAACTTCTCCAAAACCGCACGACTATGACCACCACGGCCAAACGTACCGTCGACATACAGTCCTTCCGGCGAACTGATCAGCGCCTCAACGGCTTCAGACAACAAAACGGTCTGATGCCTGTATTGTTCGTTCATACTTTCCAACGGACTCACAACGACAGTGTCTGCAACTCCTCCGGGACCTGGTCTGCACCGCCGGTTTCCTCTAAATAGGCATCACGGCGTTCGTTCCAGCAGACCTCATCCCAGAGTTCAAATTTTTTCCCCTGCCCCAGCAATACGGTTTTCTTGCCAAGCCCGGCATAATCACGCAGCAGCGGGGGAATCAAAATCCTGCCACTGCCATCCATTTCCAGATCCGTCGCATGACCAATCAGGAGTCGCTGAATCCGTCGACTCAAGGGATGAAAACTGGGCAGGGACTCAATCTTGGCCTGAATGATCTCCCATTCATCAACGGGATAGATCAGCAGGCAACGCTCTTCCGTATCAATAGTGGCGACCAGGTGCCCTTCACAACGCATCGACAATACGGAGCGGTAGCGTGTTGGAATGGCCAACCGCCCTTTCGCATCCATATTGATCGCGTTGACGCCCCGGAACACTCAGCTGTCCTCTTTTTATTCCCTGGACCGAATACCAGATCATCCCACTTTTAGCCACTTTATCCCACAGTGCCACACTATAGAAACCCCCAAAATCCGGGTCAAGGCAGGGAATTACCTAAAAAACCTATAAATATTAATGCGTTAGGTGAGAATCCAGATTTTGATTCTCGGATCAAAAAGTGGGAAAAGAGCCCGTCCGCTACCGATATACGGCCAGACAAGATAGCAGCACCCAGCCAAATGCACTGATACAAAAATCACGTACCAAAAAAAATCCTCCCGTCGAGCATTTCGACGAGAGGATTTTCAGTATAACGTGCGAGCTGGCCTGTAAGCCGGGTTCTGTAGCACCTGCGAACAGGTCTGACAGTCATTCATCTGGGATGCATGTCACCATGCACCTCTAGCAGCCTACCCGGATTCAGTGCGGGTCACACCATCGAATCCCTATTTGGCCTTGCTCCAGGCGGGGTTTACCGTGCCGTGAACTGTTACCAGTCACGCGGTGCGCTCTTACCGCACCCTTTCACCCTTACCGGTCGATTCCGTTACCGGAGTCGACTTAGGCGGTCTACTCTCTGCTGCACTTTCCGTAGGCTCACGCCCCCCAGGCGTTACCTGGCGCCTTACCCTTTGGAGCCCGGACTTTCCTCCATCCCACTTCAGAGAAGTAAAACAGCGACTGCCCGGCCAGCTCGCGACGGCGCAGAATAATCAAAACACCGATGACAAACAAGCGAATTTCACTCGCTATTCACCAAATACTATTAACACTCATCCGTTTTCAGGGTTAACCCGTACTCATACAGCGTTTTCTTCTTAATGCCTGTGATACGCGACGCCAGCTGACTGGCCTGCTTCAATGACAGTTCGTCCAGCAATACCGTCATAAGAGAAGCCGTATTTTCATCAACATCGCCGTCTTTTGATGATTCATCCCCTCGCACCAGAACAACAAACTCACCTTTTTTCTGGTTGGCATCAGCTCTCAGCTGTGAAAGACATTCCTCAACCGTCCCCGCCAGAACCGTTTCAAATGTTTTCGTTAACTCACGGGCAATAACCATGCCTCGCCCTGCGCCAAGAACATCTGCCATATCCGCAAGGGTTTCTTCAATCCGGTGCGTTGACTCATAGAAGATCCAGGTGTGCTCAAACCCGGACAATGCCTGCAACCGCTTCTTGCGTGCAACCGACTTGGCAGGAAGAAACCCTTCAAAGAAAAACCGATCAGAAGGCAGGCCCGACACACTCAACGCAGCAATCAATGCACAGGCTCCGGGCACCGGCACCACGCGATACCCTGCCTCACGCACTGTCGCCACCAGGAAATAACCCGGATCAGAAATCAACGGCGTCCCCGCATCCGACACCAGCGCGACCGACTCACCGGCCACCATTTTCGCTACAATCTGCGCACTGCGATCCCGCTCATTATGCTCATGACAGGCCAGCAGGGGCTTTCGGATCCCCAGATGATTAAGCAAGCGCGCCGTATGCCGGGTATCCTCTGCGGCAATCACATCGACGGCGTTCAGCACCTCGACAGCCCTGGCGGTAATATCCCCCAGATTGCCAATGGGCGTGGATACGATATACAGACAGGCTTCATTCATCGGGTTTACTCAAACTATTAACCGGGATCGCTAGAGATGATCCCGCCACTTGGTTAAAATCCACGAAGGGTACAGGTGACAATCACAACCTGCCAGCCCAAAAATCGTGACGCGTTCAATCTGCCCATTTTTGCCAGAAGGTGGCCCATAAGTGAGTTTCATATCCCGGCCAGGATTATCCATTGGCGTACTTGCACTGACCCTGATACTGGCAGCCTGTTCAACCGCTCCCCGTCAGGCGACCTATGACGGCACCATGCCGGATACCTCCCGCATGACGGTCGATGGCATGCTGTTAAAGGCTCAGAAATCGACTTATCCGGCCAAGGGGCAGCTCTTGCTTTTGGCTGCCGGCACGCTACTGGATGAAGACAACCTCGAACGGGCAAGAAATACGCTTGACCGTATTGAACCCGGCCGTCTGGATGGCAACAACCGGAATAACTACAGCCTTCTGGAAGCGGATTACGCTGTCCTGACCCATAACAGCCGCTCAGCACTGGAATGGCTGTCAACCGTCAGCACCTACAACCTGAAGCGCGCCCAGCTGATTAAATACCACCAAATCAAAGCCCGAGCATTTGAATTGGAAGGCAACTTCAGCCAGAACATTGAACAACTAGGACAAGTCTTACAATACCTGCCCAAAGAAGATCACCCGGCGCTGTACCAGACATTATGGAACAACCTGCTGATGTTGAATGAAAGTCAGTTGCTGGATCTCCTGATGGCAACACCTCCCGACACGCTCAAACCCTGGATTGAGCTTGCCGTGATCTACCGCACACCCGGTGAACTGGAAAATCAGCTGACCGAACTACAGAGCTGGGAACAGCGCTGGCCTATCAGCGATGCAGTACGCCACTTACCGCAAAGCATCACTGACCTGAAAAATGCCAAACCTTATCAGCCTGAAAAAATCGCCCTGCTTTTACCACTGAGCGGACCACTTGCCCAGGCTGGCGAAGCTGTCAGGGAAGGCTTCATGGCGGCTTACTATGAAGCAGCCAAAAAGAAACTACAGGTGCCGGAAATCGAATTCTACGACTCCGCCTCCGGCAACCCGGTAGAACTAGCGCAAACTGCTGAAAATGACGGTGCCGGACTCGTGATCGGCCCTCTCGGCCGTAACGCTGTAGAAAGTGCAACTTCCAATAGCCAACTGACCATCCCGCAATTAACCCTCAATTACGCTGATACAGCACAGAGCCTTTCGCCTATCTACCAGATCGGACTGGCCGCCGAAGACGAAGCCAGACAGGGGGCAGACAGAGCCTGGAAAGATGGCTTCCGACACCCTGTCATCCTGATCCCAGACAGCGACTGGGGCCAGCGAGTGGCCAACGCCTTCAGCCAGGAGTGGCAGGAACTGGGTGGAGAGGTGCTCACAACGGTTCGCTACACCGGTAACGGTGACTTTAACCAGGCAGCATCCAAACTGCTTCTCGTCAACGAGAGCCAACAGCGAGCCAATAATCTTCGGCGCATTCTTGGTAAAAAACTCGACTTCACCCCTCGTCGCCGCCAAGACGTCGATATGATTTTCATGGCCGCCTCAGCAGCCAATGGGCGACAGTTAAAACCGGCGCTGGACTTTTACTTCGCCTATGACCTGCCGGTATACACAACATCCGGTATCTACAGCGGCCATCAAGATCCCGCGAAAGATCGAGACCTGAGCGGTATCCGCTTCCCGGTCATGCCCTGGTACCTCAACCGGGACTCCACCCTGAAAGATGTCATCACCCAGGAATGGCCCTCAAGCACTGGACAATACGGCAGCCTGTATGCACTGGGAGCAGATGCCTGGCGCCTTTACCCCAGAATGGAACAGATGAGCCGCTCAGCCGGCGCCCAGATGTTCGGCGCCACCGGCACATTGAGCATCAATGCGCAGGGCTACGTGGAACGACGCCTGATCTGGCAGTATTTTGATAATGGCCGCCCCAGACCGCTCACCCGGGAATACAGTGCGAGAAAGACACATGCCATACACGTCCTGGATAGCAACGATCAGGAACCCACAGGGTAACCGGGCGGAGCAGGCTGCCCTGCGCTTCCTGACGAAACAGGGATTCACCCTGGTCGCCAGGAATTACGCCTGGCGCGGCGGCGAACTGGATCTTGTTATGAAAGATAACGAAACCCTGGTTTTCATTGAAGTTCGCTACCGGAGCCAGGATGAATTTGGCTGCTCCGCCGAAAGCATTACCTGGCAAAAGCAACAGAAACTCATCAGAACAGCACAACATTTTCTTCAACAGTACAGACTGACTGACAAGTCAGCCTGTCGCTTTGATATAATCACCGCAAAACCTGATTCATCCCGTCAAGGGACACTGCAAATCGGGTGGATCAAAAACGCTTTCAGCGCCTGACAGGACTAACCCATGCTTGAACGCATCACCTCACACTTCTCCGACAGCATTGATGCCAAAATCCGTGCTGCGGAAACACTGCCACCGCTGATCGCCCAGGCTGCAGAACTGATCGTTAACGCCCTGATCAACGAAGGGAAAATCCTGACCTGTGGTAATGGCGGCTCTGCAGCCGATGCACAGCACTTTTCATCCGAACTACTGAATCGCTTTGAGCGGGAAAGACCCTCACTACCCGCCATTGCCTTGACGACAGACTCATCAACCCTCACCTCCATCGCCAACGACTACAGCTATAACGAAGTATTTGCCAAGCAGATACGCGCACTGGGTCAGGCAGGCGATGTACTTCTGGCCATCTCCACCAGCGGCAAATCACCGAATATCGTGCAGGCGGTACAGGCTGCTCATGACCGCGAAATGACCGTAATTGCATTGACCGGAAAAGATGGCGGCAACATGGCCAGATTGCTGCATCCTGAAGATATCGAAATTCGTGCGCCCAGCACCGTCACGGCACGTATTCAGGAAGTTCACCTGTTAGTTGTTCACTGCCTGTGCGACCTGATTGACGAATGCCTCTTTGGAGCCGTCGAATAAGCTGCCGATTAAATAATCAACTAACTGCTTCACCCTGACGCGTCATCGTAAAAACACAAGGGATCCTGACCATGCAAAGAACAAGGGCTCGTGGATTGCGAGTTTTCACAATCTCTATTCTGTTGACCGCATTCCTGGCAGGCTGTACCACCACGCTGACAGCAATCAATAGCGAGCCCATCAAACAGGATCCATCCTCACGCTCATGGGGCGCCTGGATTGACGATCAAACCATCGAAACCGTGGCCAGCGTTAACATCAAAAAAGCCGACCCCTCATTTGCCAACAGCCATATTGTTGTGATCAGCCACAACGGCATTGTGCTTTTAGTAGGACAAACCGGCTCAACAGCCCTTAAGGAATTGGCAGGAAACACCGTTAGAAACGTACAAAAAGTTCGTAAAGTTTATAACGAACTTGAAGTTTCCGGCCCAACCACGATGCTGGTTCGCTCCGGGGACAGCTGGATCACCTCGAAAATCAAGGCTCGCATGGTTGCAGAAAAAGACTTTCCCTCAGGCAATGTCAAAGTCATTACCGAAAATGGTACGGTATACCTGATGGGACTTGTGACACCGGAACAGGCTACCACAGCAGTCAACATCGTAAAGCAGTCGTATGGCGTCCAAAAAATAGTGAAAGTTTTCGAATACATATAACTCTGAGCAGCGGCATAAAAAAAACCGCCACTTCGGCGGTTTTTTTTATGCGGCAGTCATTACTTGACCACTTTGAGACTGGGACGCCCCTTTGGCGGCCTGCCTGGCCCTTTGGGATCAGGCTCTGGCGAAGGCTCTTCTTCATTCACCTCAGATTCTACCAGGTGCACACCTTCTGGCTGAGCTTCAACCTCAAAAACCATACCCTGGCCATTTTCCTTGGCATAGATTGCCATGACAGCCCCCACTGGCACACAAACCTGGAACGTTCTGCCACCAAAACGAGCCAGAAACATGACAGCCTCATTAGAGACATCAAGATCACGAATGGCCATTGGCGCCAGGTTAAGCACAACCTGCTCCTCACCGGCAAACTGATCCGGAACATCAACTCCGGGCACCGTCGTATCGACAAGCAGATAAGGGGTACAGTCGTTATCAACAATCCATTCATACAGTGCCCTGATTATATAAGGGCGACTGCTGGTCATACTCATTGAAGGGCTCCAGCTTCATTTCCAAACACGTAAAAAAAGGGGGCTTGCCCCCTTTAGTGTATGCCAATCTCAGCGATCAGATACGCATTTCCTTCTCGACATCAGACAGGCTTTCACGGAAAGATTCGCGCTCAAACAAACGCTCAGAATACTCCGTGATCGCTTTGGCCTGTGGCGGCAGCTGGATATCCATAGCCTCCAGACGCCAGAGAATCGGGGCCACACAGCAATCCACCAGCGTAAACTCTTCACTCATGAAGAAGGGCTTCTCAGCGAAGATGGGCGCAATGCTGGTCAGACTTTCACGCAATTCCTTACGTGCCTTGGCTGCAACCGTATCTTTGGTTTTGGGATCCAGAATCACATCCGCGAGTGCACACCAGTCTTTCTGAATACGGTGCATCATCAGGCGGCTCTGGGCCCGGGTCACCGGGTAAACAGGCAGCAGCGGTGGATGCGGGAAACGCTCATCCAGATACTCCATCATGACATTGGGCTCGTAGAGCACCAGATCACGATCCAGCAGTGTCGGCAGCGTATTATAGGGATTGATATCAGCCAGCTCCTGAGGCCTGGAATCTGGATTGACATCCTGAATATCGACAGCGACGCCTTTTTCCGCCAACACGATACGAACACGATGGCAGTAGTGATCAGCCGGGTCAGAAAAAAATGTCATTGAGGATCTTTTGGCGACTACGCCCATTGATCTACCCCCACCTGAGGTCATACATGAAACCAAAAACGCGCGCAGCCACAAGAGTGACTACGCGCCAGATTACGAATTTTACCAGATTATAGAAGTTAGTGAACGTCCTTCCAGTACTCCCGCTTGAGCAAATAAGCGACTACGAAGAAAAAGGCTAGAAACAGCAGCACATAGACACCAATTCTCTGGCGATCAAGCTGCATCGGCTCACCACTATAATCCAGGAAGTTGACCAGATCATACATCGCCTGATCGTATTCTTCCGTACTCATACTGCCTTTATATTCCGGATCCGGCACCAGGCCACACAGCTTTTCACCGGTCAGCGTATCAATCTGACCTTCCGTGTCGCCAGCACAGGTATCAATCAAGCCACCCTGCAACTCGAGCAATACGTGTGGCATAGCCACATCCGGGAACACTTTATTATTAACACCCCAAGGACGCTTGGGATCCAAGTAAAACGTCCGCAGATAGGTGTAGAGCCAATCGGTACCACGAACCCTGGCCACCATGGTCAGATCCGGCGGCGCCGCACCAAACCACTGCTTGGCCTCACTCTCAACCATACCGTTTTTCATCAGATTACCAATCTTGGCATCCGTAAACACCAGATTGTCCATCATAAGGTCGTGAGGAATACCGAGATCATCCGCAACCCGCTCATAACGCTGGAACTGGGTCTCGTGACAACCGGCACAATAGTTCATATAGAACTTGGCGCCCCGCTGAAGCGACGCCTGGTCACTTACATCTGTCTCGATATGATCCAGCGGATAACCCCCACCGCCGGCGGCAAACGCAGTAACCGGCAGCAACACAAACAGCCATGTGATGAGTATCTTTTTCATTAGCCGGTCACCCTCTCCGGTACAGTTTTAGTCTTCTCGATACGGGTGTAAAAAGGCATCAGCAGGAAAAACGCGAAGTAGAACACTGTTGCCAGTCGCGCAATATTGGTCAGCAAGTCCGTCGCCGGCTGCGTTCCGAGCCAGGTCAGCAGAATGTAATTCAGACCAAAGGCAACGATACAGGTCTTGCTAATCATTCCCTTGTAGCGCCAGGACTTTACAGGGCTTCTATCCAGCCACGGCAGGACAAACAGGATTGCAATCGCAGCCCCCATCGCAACCACGCCCAACAACTTGTCTGGGACCGCCCGCAAAATGGCGTAGAACGCACCAAAGTACCAGACAGGTGCGATATGCTCCGGCGTCTTGAGACTGTTCGCCTGCTCAAAATTCGCGTGCTCAAGGAAGAAGCCGCCCATTTCCGGGAAGAAGAACACCACGCTACAGAAGACAAACAGGAATACCACAACACCGACAATATCCTTTACGGTGTAATAAGGATGGAAAGGAATACCATCAACCGGCACACCGTCCGCATTCTTGTTTTTCTTGATTTCCACGCCGTCCGGGTTGTTGGAACCCACTTCGTGAAGCGCAATGATGTGCATGACCACCAGACCGAGAATCACGATCGGCAGGGCGACCACATGCAGGGCAAAGAAACGGTTCAGGGTAATACCGGAAATCAGATAGTCGCCACGAATCCACTGCTGCAGATCAGGCCCAATCACAGGAATCGCACCAAAAAGGGAAATGATAACCTGGGCACCCCAGTAGGACATCTGCCCCCAAGGCAGCAGATAACCCATGAAGGCTTCCGCCATCAGCGCCAGGTAGATCGCCATTCCGAAAATCCAGACCAGCTCACGGGGCTTTCGGTATGACCCATACAGCAGGGCACGGAACATGTGACAGTAAACAACGACAAAGAACGCTGACGCACCCGTAGAGTGGAGGTAGCGAATCAACCAGCCGTATTCCACATCCCGCATGATGTACTCAACAGAAGCAAATGCCGCCTCAGCACTGGGCACATAGCTCATGGTGAGCCAGATCCCGGTAAGGAGCTGATTAACCAGCACCAGCAGCGCCAGGGAACCAAAGAAATACCAGAAATTAAAATTCTTGGGCGCGTAGTATTTGCTGAGATGCTCTTCCCACATTTTCGTCAGCGGAAAGCGATCATCCACCCAAGACAGTAATTTATTTCCCATCAGGCAGCCTCCTCATCAACACCGACAGTCAGAATGTCGTCCCCCTCAAAGGAGTAAGGCGGCACTTCCAGGTTGGTTGGCGCCGGAACCCCCTTATACACTCGACCCGCCAGGTCAAACTTGGAACCGTGACAGGGGCAGTGATAACCGCCTACCCAGTTGGTGTCAAAGTCCATCGGCTTGACTTCGGGAATGAATTTTGGTGAGCAGCCCAGGTGCGTGCAAAGCCCCACCAGCACCAGGATGTCTTCCCGGGCAGAGCGAAACTCATTTTGTGCATAATCAGGCTGTTCTGATTCGTTCGACTGAGGATCCCTGACCTTGTCATCGACCTTGCGGATATTATCAAGCATGTCCTTTGAACGACGCACGACAAATACCGGCTTGCCCCGCCATTCGACGATGACCTGCTGCCCAGGTTCTAGCTTGGAAATATTGACTTTAACAGGTGCGCCCGCCGCCTTGGCCTTGGCGCTTGGATTCCAGGATTTGATAAACGGTGTCGCAACTCCCGCAGCCCCCACTGCACCAACTACCGAAGTAGCTGCAACCAGAAAGCGGCGCCGGCCCACATTTACGCCGTCTTGACTCATTCGGCTTTCTCCCCATCAGAGCATCAGCTCATTTATTCTGCATGCCAGGCAAAGCGGTGGGCATATTAGTTAAACTCGGAATTACTGACAAGCACTCGCAATTCCCCTTAGCACCCCACCAACAAACCGCAATGATATAGGGTTTAGCCCCTAAATTAAATGGATGAGATCATACTGGCGCACTTTCCTGGAATTTGCGATGAGAAAACGCCCTGTTTTGCAACACAAAAATAGCAGGCATAAAAAAAGCGCCGATCCGAAGATCGACGCTTTCGCAGTAATCCAAAAAACGAATTAACGCTTGGAGAACTGAGGACGCTTACGAGCCTTGTGCAGACCGACTTTCTTCCGTTCAACCATACGGGCATCACGGGTGACATAGCCAGCCTTGCGAAGAGCAGGACGCAAAGTTTCATCGTACTCCATCAGGGCGCGGGTGATACCGTGACGGATCGCACCGGCCTGACCGTTCGCACCACCACCTTTTACGGTGATCATGAGATCAAACTTTTCGGTCATCTCAACCAGCTCAAGCGGCTGCATGACGATCATGCGGGACGTTTCACGACCAAAGTAGTCCTGAAGCGTACGACCGTTGATGGAAATGCTGCCAGTTCCCTTACGCAGGAAGACACGAGCAGTAGAGGTTTTGCGGCGACCTGTGCCGTAGTTCTGAGTTACTGACATGTTGACCCCCGATTAAATAGTCAGTTGCTGAGGTTGCTGCGCGGTATGCGGATGCGCAGATCCGGCATACACTTTCAGCTTACGCTGCATAGCGCGACCCAGCGGGTTACGGGGCATCATGCCTTTAACAGCCAGCTCGATGACACGTTCAGGCTTGTGAGCAATCAGCTTTTCAAAGCTCATTGACTTCAGTCCACCCGGGAAGCCGGTGTGGCGGTGGTACATCTTGTCAGATGTCTTGCGACCGGTCACACGCACTTGCTCGGCGTTGATGACAACGATGTAATCGCCGGTATCAACGTGAGGAGTGTACTCAGGCTTGTGCTTACCACGCAGACGACGGGCAATTTCTGTAGCCAAACGACCGAGCGTCAGCCCGGAAGCGTCTACAACATACCAGTCGCGCTTAGCGGTTTCTGGTTTAGCGCTAAAGGTTTTCATCTATCTATCCGCCTCAATGCTCGCTTTCGCGAGTTGAATTCAAACATCACGGCTGTTTAGCCAGCCCACGAACCAATGCAAGGGCTTTTAAAACCACCGCGGTTCAAACATTGGGCACTCATTATGGGAAACGGGAGCGGTATTATAGCCAGTTCGAACAGGAAAAAAACCCTGCCAACGGTCAATTGCGGCTATCCACCACTTTTTTGCGGCTAAAATGTCTGTCACAGCCTGATTGAACGATTGAGTCCCACCATGTCCAAGAGCGTTCTGGTGCCTATCGCACACAGCATTGAAGAAATAGAAGCTGTCACCATCACTGATACTCTCCGCCGTGCAGGCGTTACTGTCACAGTCGCGAGCTGCAATGTGGATAACTCCATCAATGTGGAAGCCTCCCGAGGCGTACGCTTGCTGGCAGATTGCCCTATCAGCGAATGTACAGACACCCATTACGATATCATCGCCCTGCCCGGCGGCATGCCCGGCGCCGAACACCTGAGAGATTGTCAAGCTCTGACCGATTTACTGATCAGCCAGCAACAGATGGGGCACTGGATTGCCGCCATCTGCGCCTCACCTGCCGTGGTTCTGGCCCATCACGGCCTGCTTGAGGGCATCCGGGCCACCGCACACCCCAGCTTTCAGTCACAATTAACCGGCGCCGTGGCCATTAACGAACCGCTGGTCATTGATGAGGAAACCAAAATCATCACCAGCCAGGGGCCGGGCACTGTCATGTATTTTTCACTGAACCTGGCCAAAATACTGTATGGCGAAATCGTTTATCGGGAGTTAGCCACGGCCATGGTCGCCGATTGGGCACTTTGAAAGCACTTGCAACCTGATTATTGGCACCGTATAAAAAATAGTAATGACAAGCCGATATATCTCACAACACGCACAAGGCAAACAACAATAAAGAGGTATCTATGGAACTTGTTTGGCTACTGACCGGTGCAATAGCCCTCTACTGGCTTGACCGTTATCAGGACCAGATCGCCGATCGCATGGCCGGAGAAGCCTTTGACCAGGTTTCTGAAACCCGCAATGGCAAAACCTACTGTGGCAAAACCGCACTCATTCATCGCAAAAAGCACATTGGGCACGTTTTTATGCCCCTCTTTCCTTCTCTTGACCATGACATCAAGGCTTTGTGCCAGACAGAAGACAACCATTGGTTCTGGTATCACGCCCAGATCAAGAACATGAAACTGGTGCATACTGAAATCAACCCCGTCTCCATTGAAGCGGCACTGGAAGCCATGGATGAAGACGAAGCAGGCATCTGTCGCGAAGAGAAAAGCTAACGATTTCCTCTGGGTACCCACACACGGGTACCCAAAACTCCTTCCAACTATTCCTCACCAGCTACCGCGATAGAATTGACAGACGAATAACCAATGCGGATAGTTATCCACACGACAGCAGTAAAAACCCTAAAAACAGATGATATTGCCATTCCCTCACGCACTTCAGGAAAAACTCAGCAAGATTCCAATGCTGCGCGCCATGGAAGTTGACTACCGGCTTTACGATGGCAAACAGCTGCAGCTTACCTGCCCACTGTCACCCAATATCAATGACAAAGGCACCTTCTTTGGCGGCAGTATCAGCGCACTGGCCACCATCTGCGGATGGACAATGACCAGCCTGAAAGCCCTGGAAGCCGGCGTTAATTGCGATGTCGTCATTGCCGAACAAAACCTGCAATTTCTGAAGCCTGCCTGCAGCGAACTGACCGCAACCTGTGAATGTACTATCACTGAATCATTCACCAGCCGCCTAGAGGCAGGTCGCCGGGCGCGTCTTGACCTGACCGTCTCACTGCATTCAGATGGTGAGTGTGTCGCCAGTTTCAACGGACGCTATGTCGCTGTACCCACATAGGAAACAATGGAATGGATATAACCCTGATCTTACTGGCCGCCGCCATTCTCGCGATTGCCGGCCTGTCTGCCTGGGCGATCAAACTCTGGATGGAAGTGTTTCGCAACCGTGCCAGCATCCGGAAATCCAACGAACAACACCGCCAGTTTCTTTGCTCCAGCCTGACCATCCTGGCCAAAAGCCTGGTGCATGAGCAGGTCAATCCAACGGAAGGTTGCATACGGATCAAAACCATTCTGAATATGCTGGATCCCTCCCTGGGTAAGACTGAGGAATACCAGATTTTCACCACCATCTACGACGCAACGACGCATATGCCGATTGGCGAAGCACGAAAAGCCATGAAACTGAGCGAACGCAACCGTCTTGATAAAGAACGTGAACTACTGGAACAACAGCACAAAGAACGCATAAAGCAGGCCGCACAAAACCTGCTGACACAATTCAATGCCGAGAGCATCTTTAAAGAAGCATGAAACAAACGCTCGACATCTCGCAGCTCAATCGCAACCTTACCCAAATGCACCCTGAAGCACGGGTGCTGGTTCAGCAATTACCAGACTGCCCTCAAATAAAGTTAGCGTTGCTTGATCCAACACCGATGAAGCTGCGTCCATTTACTGGAGAAGAAATCAAAACCATTCAGAACTATCCTGCTTACTGGGCATTTTGCTGGGGCAGCGGCCAGGCTCTGGCAGCCCAAATACTGGATACACCGGGGCTCGTTGCGGATAAGACGGTAATGGATTTTGGCGCCGGATCAGGCGTTGTTGCGATTGCCGCCTGCCTTGCAGGAGCCCGCGAAGTGATTGCTTGCGATATTGATCCGGATGCTCTGCTTGCCTGCCAAGTCAACGCTCGAATCAACCAAGTCAGCTTTCGGCTCCATGATGATTTGTTCAGCTTTGATGAACCACTAGACCTGTTGATCGCAGCCGACGTTCTGTACGACAGAAACAACCTGCCATTACTGGAACAATTTCATTCCACGGCCACCGAAGTGCTGGTCGCCGACTCGCGCATCAAGCAGTTTAATTTTCCACCGTATCACCGATTTTCCAGCCGTGAATGCGGAACAGTTCCCGATCTTGATGAAACCCGCGATTTCAACAATATCAACTTCTACTGCAACCGTCCTATTCGGACAGACCGTCAGGTTCCCGCCTGCCAGGAACCTCTGCCGGTTTAATCAAAAAATTACAGGAATGCAAAACTCTCTTCTTTCATACGCGTCAATTTTCGCGGACAAGTAAGCATCGTTTTTGCGTGCGTTTCCACCCGTGGAAGAATACGGGAAAAATAGAACTCTGCCGTTTGCACCTTGGCTTTGTAAAACGCCGGTTCACGGGTGCCTTCGGCCAGTTTACGCTGTGCCGCCACCAGCATTTTCAGCCAGTAGTACGCCATCACAACATAGCCGGAAAACATCAGGTAATCGACTGACGCAGAACCCACCGTATCACGGTTACGGGCAGCCCGGAAAGCCAGACGATAACTCAGGTACTGCCATCTCAGCGTCAACGCAGAGACTTTGCCAACAAACGGCATGACTTTGAGACGTGGTACGCTGTCATCAGTCAACACCGCCTTACAATAGCTGAGTATTTGTCCTGTCAGTCGATTCAGGTCCTTACCCTTGGATAACAGCACCTTACGCCCAAGAAGATCCAGCGATTGAATCCCTGTTGTCCCCTCATATAGCGTCGATATCCGGGCATCCCGAATGATCTGTTCCATACCGTGTTCACGAATATAACCGTGCCCACCGTAGACCTGCACCCCCAGATTCGCAGATTCGAGGCCCGCTTCCGTCAGGAACCCTTTGAGAATTGGCGTCAGCATCCCCAACTCATCATCAAGCCGGTTACGCTCGGCTTCGGTTTCCGCCGTAATCATCCGGTCAGCCAGCTTTGCCGCATCGTACAGCATGGCACGACCGCCCTCGGCAAACGCTTTCATGGTCAACAACATACGGCGTACATCCGGATGAACGATCAGCGAATCCGCTACCTTATCAAGCTGTTTGGTACCTGACAGTGAGCGCATGGATAATCGCTCGCGGGCATAGGGAAGCGCACCCTGGTAGGCCAGCTCAGCCGAAGCAAGTCCCTGAATTCCTGTACCAATCCGCGCGGTATTCATAAAGGTAAACATACACTGCAAACCTTTATTTTCAGGCCCGATCAGGTAACCCTCTGCCTCATCAAAATTCATGACGCAGGTCGCAGAGGCCTTGATCCCCATCTTGTGTTCCAGCGAACCACAGGTCACGCCGTTTCGCTCACCCAGCGAGCCATCCGGATTCACCTTGAACTTGGGCACAATAAAGAGCGAAATGCCCCGCGTACCTTCAGGTGCATCCGGCAATCGAGCAAGAACAATGTGGACAATATTGTCTGTGAGGTCATGCTCTCCGGCAGAAATAAAAATCTTGGTGCCGGAAAGTCGATACGTGTCGCCACCATTCGGTATTGCACGGGTTTTGACCTGTCCCAGATCGGTCCCGCACTGCGGCTCAGTGAGACACATTGTGCCACTCCACTCACCACTGGTCATACGTGTCAGCCAGGTCTGCCTCTGCGCTTCAGTGCCATGCAAAAACAAGGTATTCATGGCCCCAAGGGTAAGGCCAGGATACATGCCCCAGGACCAGTTTGCCGTGCCAACCATTTCAGAAATCATCACCCCGAGGGACATTGGCAATCCCTGACCACCATACTCAGGCGGATGCGATAGCGATTGCCAGCCACCCGCCACATATTGCTGATAGGCAGCCTTAAAGCCTTTTGGTGTTATTACTTCACCATCCTGCCAATGACACCCTTCCTCATCACCCGAACGATTCAGCGGGGCAAGCACATTTTCAGCAAACTTCGCCCCTTCGCTGATAATCGCATCGACCAGATCAGGCGTCGCTTCTCCACCATTGGGCAGCGTTTGATAATGAGCCTGCATATCCAGAACATCTTCTGCCAGAAATTTCATATCCCTGACAGGCGCCTTGTACTCAGGCATAGACCATCTCCTGATGAGAACGTGGTTAGACGCTGAGCATTCTGTCGAAAGGAAAAGACACTGAGATTGGCTGCAAAGTCACTCAGCAAGCACTTTTCAGCCAGCTCAGTGACAGCACAAAAAAATACCACCGCCCGGTAACCGGCACGGTGGCATTGATTTCGATAGTAAATCTGGAAGGAATCAGCTAACGGCTTCGCGCTTTTCCAGCTCTTCAGCCCGCAGGTCCTTACGCAGAATTTTGCCAACAGGCGTCATTGGCAGTTCATCACGGAACTCAATTTGCTTGGGCACCTTATAGGCAGTCAGGTTCATACGGCAGTATTCTTTCATCTCATCCTGACTCAGAGAACTGTCACTGGGAATGACAAACAGCTTCACTGCCTCGCCGGTTTTACTGTCTGGCACACCGATGACAGCACAGTTCCCAACCTTCTCATGCTGAGCCACAACATCCTCAATTTCATTAGGATACACGTTGAAGCCTGATACCAGCACCATATCCTTGATCCGGTCAACGATGGCCACGAAACCGTCTTCATTGATAACAGCGACATCGCCGGTCTTGAGCCAGCCGTCTTCATCAAAGATTTCCGCCGTGGCATCAGGACGCTTCCAGTAGCCCTTCATGACCTGGGGACCTTTCACGCAAAGTTCACCGCGTTCACCCACCGCCGTTTCGGTACCATCATCCGCAACTGTCTTCAACAGGGTATTGGGCACAGGCAACCCGACGGTACCAGGCTGTGCCAGATCACCTGCCGGGTTCATACATACAGCCGGCGAACACTCTGTCAGCCCATACGCTTCAGACACCCCACAACCGGTAAACTCTTTCCAGCGACGCCCTGTATCCGCCTGCAGAGCAGTACCACCTGACAGAGTCAGCTTCAGCCCACTGAAATCACACTTGGCGAATTCCGGGTGATTCAGCAGGCTGACAAACAAGGTGTTCAAACCAATAAACGCCGTAAAGCGCCAGGGCTTGATCATCTTGATAAACATGCTGGTATCACGCGGGTTGGCAATGAGAATGCTGTGATTCCCCATTTCCACCATCGCCATCAAATGCACGGTAAAGGCGTAGATATGATAAAGCGGCAGCGGTGCGACAATGGTTTCCTTGCCGGGCTCGTGCACCGGATTACCTGCCTCATCCTGCTGACTCAGCATGGCCTGCGCCTGCAACATATTAGAAATCATGTTCCGGTGGGTCAGCATTGCCCCTTTCGCAACACCGGTTGTGCCACCGGTATATTGCAGAATCGCCACATCATCCGGTCGCGGCGCAGGCGGCTTCCGGTATTTGCCTGCATCCCCTTTTGCCAGCGCCTGCCGGAAACGGACGACACCAGACAGTTTATAGGGCTGAACCATCTTCTTGACGTATTTGGCCGCCACATTGATCAGCTGACGCTTCGGCGCCGGCAGCATATCCGCAATACTGGTGACGATCAGGTGTTCAACCGGTGTATCGCTGATAATTTCTTCCACCAGGTGTCCGAACACATCCATGAAGACCAGCGCGCGGGCACCAGAATCATTGAACTGATGATGCATCTCACGGGCGGTATACAGTGGGTTGGTGTTAACGATGACCAGACCCGCCTTGAGCGCGCCATAAACGGCAATGGGAAATTGCAGAAGGTTCGGCATCTGAATAGCGATGCGGTCACCGGGTTTAAGATCGGTCTGGGTCTGAAGATAGGTGGCGAAACGGGTACTGTAGTCGTCGATATCCTGAAAGGTCAGGGTATGGCCGATACCGGTGAATGCAGGTCGCTGGGCATACTTACTGACGGATTCTTCAAAGACTGCCAGTATGGAACCGTACTCGTCCGGGTTGATGATATCGGGCACACCGGGTGCGCGCTTACCATGCCAGAAAATCGCTTCCATATTCTTATCACTTTTTTGTTATGTAGTTATGCGACAACCTGATACTACTGTCCCTGCCCAGACATACCACGGCATTGACATATCTGCCGACTCCCCCGAGTTCGACAGCCATTGGTTGTCCCCTGACTCTTTGTCAGCCTGATGAATCAGACAACGACGGCCTATCATAGCCTGATTTGCGACACAGTTCATGGGTAAGTTGTTGTATTTCGTGCGCATTGGTTAAAGAAACCACTATCACGACAGGCAGCTGCCCGGGGGAGTACACCATGACACTGAACGCCACAGGGGTTGCGCTTTCACTGGTCAACCTGTTTGCAGGCTCAAAACTTGCCAGCCGTTACAATCTGCGCAAACCCGCGGAACGACTGGCCTATCACGTGACTCGAACCGGTTTTCAACTGGTGACATCCGGCCAACAAACGCTTTCTAGAAAGCGTCGCACCAAGGCTTCAATAGAGAACAAGAAAAGCCATCAGCTGTTTGATCTTTCTCTATCAGAAGAGCAGCGCCTGATCCTTGAAAATACCCAACGACTTGCCAACACACTGAGAGAACAGGCTAATCAGGCAGAAACTACCGGTTACCCAACCAATGCCGTCTTAGCCGAATCAGAGGCCCTGGCGCTCAATCTGTTTGTACTGCCCGAAGCCTGGGGGGGTATCAGCTCCGAAGCGCCGGCTGAAACCATGACCCTGATCACTGAGCAGTTGGCATGGGGCGACATGGGGCTAGCGCTGGCACTGCTTGCTCCAACGGCCTGCTTATCCGCGATTAGCCGCTGGGGTAACGCGTCTTTGCAGGAAAAATGGTTGCCCCGTTTTGCTGAAGGCCAGTTTCTCCCTACAGCAATGGCGATTCATGAAAACAACGTTGATTTCTCCGCTGAGCAATGCCGTTGCACAGCGACCCGTCATCGAAAAGGCTATCGCCTGAATGGTCAAAAAACACTGGTCCCCCTGGCACAAACGGCGGAATTCTTTCTTGTCAGCGCCAGGATAAACAAGAACACGCCAGCCCTGTTTCTGGTGGAGCGTAACACCCCAGGCATCCAGATTGATGCGGCACCGGCAATGGGTCTGAAATCAGCAGGACTCGGTACGCTGACACTATCCAATGTCCAGATCAGCCCGGATGCCCGTCTTGATCGCGATTTCCAACTGGATGACTGGCTCTCCCGCGCTCACATCGCAGCCTCCGCTCTCGCCTGCGGCACCGCCCAGGCCGTTATTGATTTCACGATTCCTTACTGCAACGAGCGTCAGGCGTTTGGTGAACCCATCAGCCATCGGCAAGGTGTCGCCTTCCTGCTGGCAGACATGGCCACCGAACTGGACGGCATGCGACTAATGAACTGGCGAGCAGCCAGTCGCTGTGACCATCAACTTGCTTTTGGCAGGGAAGCCTGGCTGGCACACACCCAGAGCAGTGATAAAGGCATGATGATTGGCAACCATGGCGTACAGCTGCTCGGCGGCCACGGTTTTGTCAAAGAGTACCCCGTTGAACGCTGGTATCGTGATTTGCGCGCAATTTCACTCCTCACCGGATCGCTGCTGGTATAAGGAGCACAGTATGTATCTGGAAACACCACGAAAATTCAAAGGTCTGGTGAACCAGGCCAACCAGGTCGCCAAGGCAGTAATGCGTCCGATCTCTCGCAAATATGACCGCAGGGAGCATGACTACCCCGTTGAGCTCGACATGCTGGCATCGCTGCTGGATGCCATGAATGATGGCGCGGGCAGTAGCACTGGTGCCGGTCGTCTGAATACCGCTAAAGGCGATAGTCACACGGTGGTTAATGGCAGCAATCTCTCTACCGTGCTGGGCTTGATTGAACTCTGTTGGGGGGATGTCGGACTGTCTCTGAGCCTTCCCAGACAAGGGCTCGGCAATGCCGCCATTGCTGCTGTTGCAGACGATGAACAAATGAAAAAGTTCGGCCACCTGTGGGCGGCAATGGCCATTACTGAGCCCGGCGCCGGTTCGGACTCCGCAGCGATCCGAACAACCGCCAGACAAGATGGCGACCACTACATCATCAATGGTGAAAAGATCTATGTGACCAGTGGTGAGCGGGCAGATGCCGTAGTGGTATGGGCAAGCCTTGATCCCAGCCTCGGTCGTGCAGCAATCAAATCCTTTGCCGTTGAGAAAGGCACGCCGGGCATGGAAGTCGTTAGGCTGGAAAAAAAGCTAGGCATCAAGGCTTCAGATACAGCGGCAATTACATTTACCAACTGTCGCGTACCAGCCTCACACCTGCTGGGTAATCCTCATATTGACGTACAACGGGGGTTTGGTGGCGTCATGCAAACCTTTGATAATACCCGCCCGGTCGTTGCCGCCATGGCCGTTGGTCTTGCACGTGCCGCTCTTGAGCGAACGCAAGCGTTACTGAAAGCTCAGGGAGTGACACCCTCCTACAAAGGCACCCTGTATCAACGCTCAGCGTTTGAGAAGGAACTTCTGATGATGGAAGCCGAGCTGGAATCTGCCCGGTTACTGACACTCAGAGCGGCCTGGATGGCCGATAACGGACAGCCCAATTCCAAGGAAGCCTCCATGGCTAAAGCCAAAGCAGGTCGTACCGCCAGTGCCATCACCCTGAAATGTGCGGAGCTTTGCAGCGTACGCGGCTATACCGAAGATGAACTATTGGAAAAATGGGCGAGAGATTCCAAAATCCTTGATATTTTTGAAGGTACCCAGCAAATTCAACAACTGATTATTGCACGACGACTCTTAAACAAATCGTCGGCAGAATTGAAGTAACAGCCATCCAATAATAACAATAATGCCAACACGAACTGTCAGCTTTACCAATATCCTTCGCTCGGGTCTTGCCCTGACGCCAGAGCTTCCACAAATTGCCACCGGCCTGATGAAGCTTGTGTCACTGCATCCGGAGCGTCGTTTATCCATAGGGCGATTACTGGAAAAGCAGGCAAAGCGATACGGCAGGCGCCCTTTTCTGAAATATCAGGATAACGTCTGGTCATACGACGCAGCCAATCGGCAGGTCAACCGATTCAGCCATGCGCTGGCACAGGCTGGCATCCGGCCGGGTGACCGCGTTGCCATTCTGATGGAAAACCGTCCGGAGACGCTACTGGCCACACTGGCAGTCCTCAAGCTTGGTGCCATTGCAACCATGCTCAATACCAGCCAGCGCAATAATGCTTTATTACACAGCCTCACAATTACCAAACCGGTGCTATGTATTGTGGGAGAAGAACTCATCAAAGCCTTTGACGGCATTAAACATGGGTTGTCCGAAACGCAGAGGCAAACCCATTACTTCGTCAACGATAACAGCAATAGTCCAACGCCAGACGGCTATCACAATTTAGTTGAAGCCTCGGCGGACATGCCAGATACGAACCCCGCTATCACCCGTACGCTAAAACTGTCTTCACCGGCCCTGTATATTTTCACATCCGGCACCACCGGCCTTCCCAAAGCCTCCGTGATGTCACATTACCGCTGGTTCAAAGCCATGGCAGGGATTGGCATGATGTCTCTGCGACTAAAACCGACAGATATTCTGTATTGTGCACTACCTCTGTACCACAACAACGCATTGACCGTTTCTCTAAGCGCCGTCATGGGTAACGGGGCATCATTAGCCATTGCCCGGAAATTCAGTGTCAACCGATTCTGGGATGATATACGTCACTATGGCGCTACCAGCTTCTGTTATATCGGTGAATTCTGCCGCTACCTGCTGAACCATCCCACCAGACCAAATGATGCGGACAATCCGGTAAGAACCATCATCGGTAATGGACTGCGGCCGGATATCTGGGAAGCCTTCAAGGAACGCTTCAGGATTTCATCCATTAGCGAGTTTTATGGTGCCAGCGAAGTCAATCTGGTGTTTACCAATGCCCTCAATCTGGACAAGACCGCCGGCACCTGCCCAATGGCTTATGCGGTGGTCCGTTACGATGTTCAAAACGATCGCCCTGTTCGTACATCTAGTGGTTTCATGGAAAACGTGAATAAAGGAGAAACCGGCCTTTTGCTCACCAAGGTTACCCGCCGTATGCCGTTTGATGGCTACACCGATAAAGAAGCATCACAGAAAAAGCTGTATCGCGATGTTTTCCGGGCTGGAGACTGTTATATCAATACCGGCGACCTCGTCGTCCGGCAAGGCTGGCGGCACATTGCCTTCTCTGACCGGATTGGGGATACCTTTCGCTGGAAAGGTGAAAATGTTGCTACATCCGAGGTTGAGGCGGCGTTTACCCGTTTTTCTGCCATTGAACATGCCGTCACATATGGCATCAGCCTGCCAGGCACGGATGGCCGCGCCGGCATGACCGCCCTGGTCGTCTCAGAAACAGCAGAAGCCCTCAATCTGCAAGCTCTGACCCAGCATATCCGGAGACAGCTACCCGGTTATGCCATTCCACTGTTTATCAGAATCTGCGATTCACAACAGATGACGACAACCTTCAAATACCAAAAGACCGCCCTGAAGAAAGAAGGATTTGATACCAGCCAATTCAACGATCCGGTACTGGCATTACTGCCAGGAAAGCAACACTACCAGCCATTGCAAACCAACGATCTGGAACAAATACACGCCGGAAAAGTACGCTTCTAACCTGTGTCAGAAGCAAGCTGAGCCTAAACTGTCAAATAATTACACCAGCCCCCGATAAAAATACGGTAACCCATTGTTTTTTCGGGCAGCTCAGGCTATCCGGTGGAAATATCGCCCACCATCACATACGCTTTTTTTAGTAGTCAGCGTTTCAACGTTTACGCCATTTTCAGCCGCGCGCCAGGGATTGGATCATGTGCGGACGAAAGGCCCACCAGGCATCACTTTCAATGAATATGGCGGCGCTCTGCCACTGCAGGTAATGGACAACAATTTATGGCAGACCAGGTCTGGGTTTTAAAGATTCTGTCCGGCCCCCATGTCGGCGCAGAAATCACTCTGGATGCAGGCCAGTACTCACTGGGCCGGCACGAAGAGTGCGACTTGGTGCTCACCGATAACACCCTCGCCGATTATCAGCTAGAAATTCTGGTTTCAGAAGATAGCGCTGATATTCGAAACTTGGCCGAAGGTCAGGGTGTCTACCTGAATGGTCAGGCACAGGAAAACCAGTTTACGCTGCCCCCCTTCGTGATCGTGACCGCTGGCAACCTGCATTTTGCCATGGCGCCGGAAGGCGCCACATGGCCCGAACTGACCATGCCAGACCTGACGGCGCCTGCACCAGCATCTGCTCCCCCTCCCGCAGAAGAAGCCGCCCATTCGGATACGTTTCAGGAACAGCAGGATGACGAAGACATTCCGGTTCTTGACGACAGGCTGTCTGACGATGAAGTGACGGAGCTCGATGAGCAGCATTCATCCGGCCCCAGCCTGATGGAGCGACTGCGGGCTTTCCTTCCGGCATCGGGAAAAAAGGTTTTGATTGCAGGGGCTTCAGCTGCGCTGTTAGTCGGATTTATCAGCGTTTTTTCCTGGCTGTGGCAACTCACTGACCCCGCCCTGGCGGAAGCAGAAAAGCCCATCTCTCATATCCTTGAGGCGGAAAACCTGCGGGTACTGCAAAATCTGGAAGATGTCAGTCTGAAAACACTGCCTGACGGCTCTGTGTTACTCACAGGCTACATTGTCGATGGCACGACCAAGCAAACCTATCTGGATGCACTCACAGAGAAGTCAGTCCTTTTCAACAACCAAATCATCGCCCTGGATGAAATGCAGGAAAATGCCATGGCGGTACTGAAAATGCACGGTTACAAAACACTGACCGTCGCACTGGACACACTCCCGGGCACCCTGATTCTCAGGGGCTACCTGCATACCGTCAGAGATCTGACGAAAGTCCGTGAATTACTGCACCAGGAAGTGCACGGACTGCAAACCATCATTGATCAACTGGAATTCCAGAATACCCGCATCAAGGCGCTACGCTCCATGCTCAAAGAAAAGGCGCTGAGCCAACGCATCAAACTGCTGGATCAGCCCGGCAAGGTGATTATGAAGGGGCGTCTGATGGACATCTCTCAGGGGTATCACTTAAAAGAAGTTGTCCGGAACTTCCGGGAAAAGTACGGCAAGCGCCCTGAGCTGGTAATTGATGTCACCCTGCCATCCGCCGATCTGGCGACCCTGCAGCCCATCATCAATATCAAGAGCGTCACCATCGGCAAGGAGCCCTTTGTGATCCTGGATAACGGTGAGAAGTACCTGAGAGGCGCCAGGCTGAAAAACGGATATATACTTGAAAGTATCACCCTGGAATATCTGACGCTTCGGCTAGGCCAGGAAAGAATAAAATACTATATAGGAGGCAACCATGGCGGAAGCTGATAACGTCTCCCTGTCGCTGACAGAAGACCGTCTCAGTACCGATACGGACGGTCAGTACAGACAGGAACTGATTGACAGCCTGAATGCTGAGGCCGCGCAGCTCAAGAGCAGCAAACAGGGCGGGCTCTCTCCCGAAGAGTTTGAGCAGACCGATGCCCTGATCAAGGCGCTGGATGACGCCGTCAAGGTGGTCGAACTGACCTGGCTCAAATACCACAAGGCCTCTGGCACGCATTAAGGCCCGATTTACCCACTGTGGTCAGGCCGAATACTGGCACGTCTGTGGACTAGACTTAATAGAGGCACTGGGAACAGGGAGAGGTTCTTATGTCAGTTTTGAATAACGGCACCAACAGTATCAGCTTTGACCAGGCAACGGATCGCCTGTCCAACAAGCTGTCTGAATTTGAAAGCAAGCTGGAAACATCCATGCAGGATCTTGATCCCAGTAACCTGGCTGACATGATCAAACTGCAGCAGGATGTGAATAAACTTACCATGCTCTACAGCGTAGACAGCTCGGTCGTCAAAGCCGTCAAGGATACCGCGCAGGGCATTATTCAGAAGATCAACTGATTCAGGGATTCAGGGGGGAACCAGGGACATGGTCACCGTAGAAACCTTAAGACTGCTGGCCGATATCGGGTTTATGGCTACCAGCAATGGGATGTCAGCCCAGGCCAAGTCTATTTTCAAGGCCATCGGTCACATTCGCCCCAACAGTGTTCTGCCACACATTGGCATGGCGCTGAACCACCTCAACCTGAACCAGTTTCAGGATGCGCTGGATGTTCTTGAGAAAAAAGCCCTGAAGATTGAGCCGGACAACCCGACGGTTCGCGCCTTCATCGGTATGTCACTGATGTTAATGGGACGTAACAGCGAAAGTGAAAAGTTCCTGACGCCATTGACAGAATCCGATGACCCGCTGGCTGCAAACCTGGCGGAGAATCTGCTTCAGGAACTCAAGCATCACGCTGACAAGAAAAGCACACCACCAAAAGCCCCGCATTGAGCAGTACCGGGGCTTTACTGCTCCTTTTGCAGCCACGCCAACAGATTTGCTTCCAACGGTTCCTCTGCCGCTAAACTCAGCAGCCAGTTTTCATAAATATCGACTAACTTATCGCAAGCAGCCTGATCCAGCCTTTCGATAACATTAACTAACTCTGGCATTACCGGCGTTGTGAAATAATCGGAATCAATACGCATATACTGACCTGCCCTGTTATTGGGGGCCGCAAGCAGCTCAATAGCATCGGATAAACGGTAAAAATCCGGAATATTTCCCCTCACCCAAGTACGAACGATGTCATCTCGATGACGTGTTATCGGCTCCTTAGAATCTTCTGTTTTTTCCTGCTCTCTGATCATCCGATCAGCCATGATGTTTTCCGTTTTATAGAGCGCCTTCAGTGAAGGCTCACAGAACACATGCAACGTGCTGATATCAGATATCTGTTGCCTGTGCTGGTGATGTGTCAGCACAGGGAAGCTGACAGGTAATCCGGAGAGTCCTTTAAGAAAACGGGTAATCAGGCCTGATTTAGCCATAACCAACTGCAGAGCCTGCCGAAACCCTTCAGCCACAATGGAACCGTATTGGCTGTGCTGATGAGCATCGTCGGCAATGTCATCACTTTCCTCCCAGAACACGCCAACCCTAGTTTTCGACAGTGATGACATTTCCCATGTCAAACCACCCTGATTGGTCATATCCTCAGCGAGACCAGCTACAACCGATTGAGAAAGGCTCCGCTTTGCATCTACCAGATACGGCATCTCATTTTTAACAAGAATATTGTGATGGTGAGCATCTCCCTGCCCCGTTAGCAGCAGGAAAACTGACAACCACCCTAATCGACGATACAGCGATTCAGACCATTCATTGCGAGGCGTATTGACGTCCAGATACTCAGAATAACCATAATGGCATTCTGAATGACGCACAGTTTCAACTTTGGCAATCTGTTTCAAGCAACCGAATACCGGTTCGCCAGCCCATTGATTAACTAACTCTGCCAGACTCAGCGCCTCATTTTCCTGACGACTATTCACCAGCAAAGATTCAATACGCAAGTCTCTGGGTTTGTATAAAACTGACGCTCCATTGCTGAATTGAACATTTGTCGCTCCCTTAAAACCTTGATCCGTTAACGGTTCAAGGCCCGTGATTCGGAGGTCATTCTGATTATCAGAATCCAAAACTATTTCAATCAATGACTGGCTATCGTTATTCAACCGTCGCAACACCGCTTTTATTGCCTGAAGATCAGCAACCAATCCTGCTTTTAGCTGCCGTCCCCATAAAGGAAAATGATCCAGCAACGCCTGTGCCGACAATTTGCAGGGATCAATGGAAATGACTGATTTCGAACAGATGGCCTTAAGCTGATTCAGCTGCTCACTGAGTTTGGCAACGACAGGTGACGTCAGTGAGGGTATGACCTCGTCTATCTGCCATCGCTCAGCTGTAAGCCTACTGTCTAACAGAGGATAAAAATAACGATTGAGAACTGGCTGAATAAGTCCTGCTGTCCATTCATCAGGATATTCTGTGGTTTGCAGAATCTGCCAAATTCTCTTTTTTGACAGCGACTCTGTTGTTTTATCAGCACCTGATAGTTGCAGATAACGCCTCGACTGAATCACCGGTTGCCTGGTCGTTTGCTTCAGCAGGTGATGCTTCAACCCCCACAGGATATTAAATATAACCAGAGGCCGAGCCAGGGCAATTTTGGCGCAGAGCTGATCTACCCGTGCGCCCAGCAGTGCACCTTCCAGTACCGCTGTCTGAAGCTGGGCATCCACCAGGTGATTGATACCATCGAAGCAAACGGCAGCTTCAGAACCCATCAGAACCCTGCGTCCACGCGGCAGGGTTTCAACGACCAAAGAGTCGTCCAGCAGGTTTGTTGCATAATGTCCGAAAACAGTGGCCATTGATAAACCTGGATAACAGCCGGACGGCTGGAATGTGATGCGATCAGCCTGCTGCCCCAACCTCTCCACTAATGCCATATAGCGGTCGACAGAAGCTGACCAGGAAAACTGCTGCTCGACTCGAGATTGTCCGGCAGCCCCAACCTGTTTTCTCTGTTTTTTGTCAGATACCAGGGCCATCAAAACCTCAGACAAAGCTGCTACATCAACCGCCACTGCCTGTGCTGACGCCAGCAGGTTACGCTCGGGTTCATAATAAGCCGTGGGGGTGACCAGAGCATCAATATCCCCCCAGCTCGTGGGAATGAGATAGCCTGAGTGCCCATTCTCAACCAGATCCCGATAGCCATCCCAGTCTGATAACACCACAGGCAAACCAGCAACCATCGCTTCCAGCGGTGCCAAGCCAAATGTTTCCTGGGGATTATCTGCCAGCGAAACAAAGATATCCGCTGCTGCATAGATGGTACTGCGTTCGTCAGGCGCCATATCAAAGTTGAAGAGTACCCGATCCTCTATCGCCAGTTGCCCGGCTGTCCGCGCCAGCGACACCACATAATCATCACTGGCCGATGACTGACCACAGATATACAACACAACATCCTGAGAGTCTTTGAGCGCTTCCTCACTCACAATCTCGTTCAGCGCAAGAATCAATGGGTGAAGATCCATTTTGTTCCCGGCATCAATTCTGCCAAGGTACAGAATGATAATGGCGTCTTGGGGCAGCTCTAGCGTTTCTCTCGCCAGTGTTTTATTGATGGGCGGAAAGTCCGACGACTCAATTCCCAAAGGTAAAAACTCAATACTGCAATGCTCGCTGATGGTTACGCCATGGCGATCCCCAAGCTGTTGCTGAACGTCACGCATCAGTTTTTCCATTGCCTGCAGGGCTGCATCGCTGGCGCAAAGCAGGGCATCACAGGCTTTCTGGGGAGAGAGACACAGGTTTCGCGTGGTCGACAAAGAGACATCCTGACACAAAGAATGTACCCGACCTGTCACCGGGAACAGCTGGGACGCATAAGCCGCTCTTAATTCCAGCAACGGCGCAATATGGTGGTCGCCACAATGAAAAACCGAGTACTCATACTCGGACAAGCACATCGGCAGCAAATGCAATGGGTAAACCTGAATCACCGTTTCCAGCCCATTGAGATTAAGATATTGCGACCAATAGGCATCTACGTCAGAGCAGTCATCAGCTACAACGAAAAAATGATATTCAGAGAAATCGCTGTATTTCACCAGCGCCTGCAAAAAACCGACATTCGCCACCCGCAAACCGTTCTGGTAAATCTCTCCCCCTGATTCAGCAGGAGAAAGGATGGTGGCAAAACGCTGCATTCCTTTAGCCATGACCGGTTAAGGCATCATCATAGGGTTAATACCACCGCCACCGGCAGGCTCATTGATAATATCCCTAACATAGAGGAAACAACTGCCAAAGCTCTCCAGTGCCTCCTGAAACTGATCCAGTTGCAGTCCAGACTCCTGCAAACGCCGGTGGAGCCAGTAATGATCATCGTCTTCATTGATGCTGAGACACGCCCGCTGGGCGCGAATCAGAGGCAGGCTTTTTTCGGCCAGCTTCATTGCCAGCTCTCGCCGTTTATCATCCCCTTCCGGTAAGACTCCGAGCTGCGCTTCCAGATAGACACGCCCGGCACGGGTATAGCAAAGAACATCAAACCCATTCATTTTGAGGGTATAACGCCCCTCTTCCGGTGTGATCGGATCAAGCTGATTTACCCGGGTTAACTCATCCATCAATGCTGTCAGACTCATGGCTCGACCATCCCTGTCACTGGCTGATGCTGTGGCAATAATTTCGTGTTATTTACAACAGTCTAGCAAGCGTCTGTTATTCGGCATCCAGGCATAAAAAAACCGATCCTTAAAGATCGGTTTTCTCGTTTCTAACACTCAAGCACTATCAGGCAAACTGACGCACCCCGTTGGGTTCAATATCTGCCGAAAGCTTTTTAAAACAGAGAATTAACAGGACGAATGCTATCAACGATGTGATGAAACCCACCGCCATGGAATCCGCCAAGCCCATAGCCAGATAGCCGAAAAACGCCACCAGTGCGACGCCGCCGCTATATGGCAACTGGGTCATAACATGATCGATGTGATGACAGGACGCCCCTGTGGAAGACAGGATGGTGGTATCAGAAATCGGCGAGCAGTGATCCCCAAAGACCGCACCGGCCAGTACGGCAGACATAATCGGCAACAATTGTGCGATCTCGGTACCCGCTGCCATATCACCGGCAATGGGCAACATGATACCAAAAGTACCCCAGCTCGTGCCGGTAGCAAAAGCCATGATGCCGGAGATGACAAACAACAATGCCGGGATCATGGACGCATCAATGGAACCACTCACCAACCCTGCGAGATACTTGCCGGTGTCCAGATTACTGATGACATCAATCAAAACCCAAGCCAAAACCAGAATATAAATGGCATCCAGCATGGACTTGGCGCCATCGACAAATGCCTCTGTCACCATACCTGAAGGCAGGCGGTGGCGTAACAGCATCAGGATGGATACGAACAAGCCGACACTACCACCCATTACCAGCGACGTCGCAACATCCGTATGTTCAAAAGCCCCCATTACGGTAAAGCTCTGTCCAGCTGCCGCCTGTGCCTGTGCACCGGTCCACAGGATCGAAAACACCGTGGCAATCACCAGCACAATGATGGGAATCACCAAATCACCCACATGTCCCTTGTCACACTCTGTGATTTCAGTCGCACCGGGCGGCTCCCCCTTCGACGGATCGTACAACTGACCTTCCTGCGCCAGCTGTTCATGTCGCTTCATGGGGCCAACATTCAGATCCATCCAGGCTGCCAGAACAACCAGCGCCAGCGCGAAAACGGCATAGAGGTTCATCGGCACCATGGAGACAAAGGCGGCAAACGGGGTAATGTCGGTCACGCCATGGGTTATCATGACAGAACCAATCAAGGCAATGATGTAAGCCCCCCAGCTGGAGATCGGTGTAATAACGCAGACCGGCGCTGCAGTGGAATCCAGCAGGTAAGCCAGCTTGGCCCGGGAAATCCGGTGCCGATCCGACAAAGGCCGACTGATATTCCCCACCGCCAGGCTATTAAAGTAATCATCAATGAAAATGATGATACCGAGCATAACCGTCAGCAGCTGAGAGCCTTTACGGGTCTGTATGCGCTTACGCGCCCATTCCCCGAAGGCACGCGTTCCACCGGCCAGCGTAATCAGGCTGGTCATGACACCAAGAATGATCAGAAACAGCAGAATAAATACATTCCACTTGTTCAAGCCATCATCCCAGAACACTTTCAGAAAGGCGGAAGAGAGGTATTTCACAAACAGGGCAGGGTCAAAGCTGGTCAGCAGCAGGGCGCCGCACACAATACCGGCCGCCAGTGACAGCAATACCTTGCGGGTAATCACTGCCAGACCAATGGCGACGGCGGGCGCCACCAGAGAAAGGGACGAAAACTCGAAACTCGCTAATTCCATAACTTCTGATCTCTTAAGCAGGTACAACTGTAGTCCAAAACAGTCACCCTGGTGATAGACGATCAGGAGCGCGATTGATGATGAAAAAAGGCCTGCACCCAAAAAGTCAGTACATTCACTTTTCCCACAGCGGTAGCACTCCACGGACCCGGCATCCATCCGCTCTCATCGCGACAAGCAGACGATGACGGATTACACCTAATGGCATGTGTACCGCAGACAATGGCCTGCGGAATACACCGTGACAGTGTGGCGTCTCTTAAACGACACACCAGCCGATGGCGCTGACACGCTGAACCGGCTTCGGCGGTGTTTCCTTTCGCAGGAGATCTCGGGCGTCACCCTACTTCCTGTTACTCTTAAGCACCGCGCCTCTACCAAGAGGAAGACCCCCGCAGTATGCCCCACAGAAAACTTCGCGACAACGAAACACGTACATTCCACCTGTTTTTGTTAGCGCTACTTACGTCGGTGTTCAGTAGCGCTTGCTTGCTGCTCTCAGCAGCACAAAAAAACCGCCTTATAGGCGGTTTTTTCATCAGCGGCTGTAAAAAGATTATTCCCACTTAGTGGCCGGATAAGTTTTCTTATTTATGTTCAATGAGCAATCTACAAACCATAACATCTCTGTCAGAAACGTTTCATGCATTTTGCATGCTATCTCTAAACCCAAATTGTTTTGCAGCACCTAATCCTGTGAAAAATCACTGATAATTATATAGTTAATCAGCCAGCAACGTTTTGGTTGGGTTGTTTCAGCAAGAACATCCAACTTAGCTTTCCCACCAGAAAATGACTTTTATTTAATTCTCACACTCCCACTCATTCAAAACGGTAATTTAAGCTTTCTTGCGGGGTTCCCCACTACCGTTTGCCCATCTCGCACACCAGAGAGAACCACCGCACCAGAACCGATCGTAGCGCCACTTCCGATCTTCAAGTCTTGCCTTATCGTCGAATTCGCCCCCAGCATTACGTGTGAGCCGATTTCCGAGGAGCCACCAACTTGAACACCTGGATTAATTTGATTGCATCCCTTAAAAACACAATCATGCCCAACACCAACCATGAAATTGAGATAGACATGATCACCAAATAAGACATTTGATCCCACTATGCAGTTTGGCGAAATGATAACGCCTTTCGTTGAAGCTTCAAAATTACTGCCTACCACTGAAGTGGTATGAATCAAGTTAGGAAAAGAGAAGCCTCTTGATTCAAACTTGTTACCTATTTGTTCCTTATCTTCAGGGTTACCAATCGCAATGACACACTGATCAGTTCCAACCATTGCTGGATTAATAGCCCCTTCATAAAAAACGCCAGGCAAATTGTATTTCTCATATTCCTCTTTGTTTGTTGATGTAAAACCCACTATTTCCACTTGGCTAGAGAAAAAAGCGGTGAATTCACGTGCCAACCCTCCAGTACCTATCACTAAAACCTTGTCCATAATCACGCCCTTTTAAACCTGTGCCCAACACTCACTGAACTTATCTTCAGTCGTTTAGGCACCATATGATTTGATAAGACAGACGCTAAATAAGACTTCAACTTACCTTTATCCAAGTCAAAATCAGACTTCGGTTGGACCGTCAGTTCGACATGCTGCCCCGTAATCGGATTCGATTTACCTTCAGCTTTTGCCAACTCAACGCCTTCGAACTGTAATGCCACCCGCTCAATTTCCGAGGCCATGAACTTAAGGCCACCGACATTGATCACCTCAGATGTTCGCCCGGTGACTTTGTAGTAGCCGTTTTGTTCTTCTACGATATCTTTTGTGTTGTACCAACCGTCATCATCAAAAGGACTTGATGCGTTCAGGTAGCCCAGCATTCTTGTTGAAGAACGTATCTCCAAGACGTTATCCACCACACGAGTCTCAACCCCCTCTCCTCCCACTTTCATAAACAGGCTGTTTCTTGCCTCGCTTTTCACCCTGACGATTCCAAGTTCAGACATCCCAAAGGTTTGCCTGAAATCAACGCCTGGCAACACTTCGCATAGTGCATCAAGCGTTGGCTGATCCATACGCTCGGTACCATAGGTAATTATTTTTAATGATGGTGGAACGTGATCGGGTATTAGGCCACTCATTAACATCATGCGAAGAAAAGTGGGTGTCGTGGGCAATACCTCAACATCATGATGGCCACAAGTCATTAATATCTCTTCAACATTACGCGATTTCGGGGCAATGACTGTCCCCTTATTAAACAGCGTGTGCAGTAATGTATTGAGACCACCAATATGATCAAAAAGCAAAAAGTTAATGGTACGCAACATCGGACGGGGTGTTTCGAATCGTCTTAGAAATAACGTGAGATCGTGCAGAATGGCTTTTGGTCGCCCCGTCGTCCCTGTGGAAAAAAGAACAAGGCCAGCATGATTCTTGTCTCTAAGCTGCTCAATGAGCTCGTGCTTATTTGCATTTTTCAAGCGTTTAACACTATCGCCTTCGACAACCACATCCACGAGCGCTGACTCAAAAAAGTAGTCGTGTTGCGCCCGTGTATCGGTTGTAAGAGGGACTAAAATGACATCTTTATCAATCAGATGCAGTAGAGTAGATATCGTTTGAGGATCAAAATCGCCAATCAGCGCAACTACATCACCAGACTTTATTGTGTCTAAATTCACCCTCGCTTGTGATGTAATATCAGAGAATCTCAACTCACCTTCAGAGTGGATAATAAATGGATAATCCCTGTCAGCCCATCGCTCTGTAAGCTTCGCTATCAAATCCATTACACCCCTCCAACATGAAGCGTTTGTCCACTTAATGATGAAGCTTTTTCATCAATTAATAACTCAACAAAATCGCACACATCCTCTTTCTGGAATTGCCTCTGTATCACTTGTTGAGAGGTGATCTTTTCTATCTGAGTATCAGTAATGCCGCGCAATAAATCAGTGCGTATTGGGCCAGGGGCGATACAATTCACTCTAACGTTAAAATCAGCCATTTCACGGGCAAACGTTCGGGAAAAAGCCTCAACACCAGCCTTTGATGCAGCATAAACCGACTCCCCCTTCAACGCTAACGCTACCGCGATTGTTGAGAAGTTGATAATGCATCCCTGCTTTTGCCGCAAAAGAATCGGGGCAAAAAGCTGACAGCTATAAATGGTACCCACAAGATTCGTTTGTATGAGTCGTTGAACCGTTGATTCATCCGTCGTGACAGCCATGTTCATCGACGCAACCCCGGCGGCATTCACCACCGCAGTAACCGGTTCACCGAGTTTTTTGACAGTACGGGCAGCGTTTTTAACTGAAGTGTAATCACTGACGTCGCATTCAATCCCTTCAACATTCAATCCATTTGTAGAACGAGCCAATCCAATCACTCGTTCGCCACGCTCGATAAATCTATTGCAAATAGCCTCACCAAGCCCTCGACTCGCACCCGTTACCAAGATCACAGTTAACCCTCAGACTGATTCGCGAATTCTTCTGCAAGACTCTCAACGGTTCTGAACATACTGCGAGATTTGGACATTGCAGTTTCTGATGTCCAATCAAATTCAAAGCCGAGTTCATCAGCCAAGTCTTCGAGAGTAAGACAGACTTCAACGAGCTTCATGGAATCCAAAAGCGACTTCCCACCGATTAACTGCATGTCATCTGACACCTCAGACTTTCCATCTAATGCAGTTGTAATCGCTTCCTTTACAATCTTTTTAGCTCCGTCTACGTTCATCTTCCCTTCCTGTCTTCTTTTAAATGTCCCTTTCAGCATCCTGCTGTTGAGCTAAAAATCTCTCATTGATCTTTCATTTTCTTTAATAATAGAGAATTTTCGTAGGTCTTAGTTTCAGCTGTTTTTTGTTCAAGCTGTTTTATTTCGGCTTTTTAATTCGCACCTTATTTTCATACTAACGCCTCTCTACGTCTTCGTTTACTCTCAATACTTATACTAAACATCGGCTGAGCAAAAAAAACCAATACGCTAAACAATACACTAGACGATAGTGGTGACATGTTGATACCACGTTTAAGGGCATCTATTTTTACAGCATCAGATCGCCAAGGGATCCCATACAAAAAAAACCCACCTTTTCAGGTGGGTTTTTCTCTTTTTTCAGCAAATTCAGAACCGAAAAAGCCTATACCGAGAATGCTTATCGATTATTCCCACTCAATCGTTGCCGGAGGCTTGCTGGAGATATCGTAAGTCACTCGGGAAATACCCGCGATTTCATTGATAATCCGGCCGGAAACCCGCTCAAGGAAGTCGTAGGGTAGATGCGCCCAGCGAGCAGTCATGAAATCAATCGTTTCCACCGCCCGCAGAGCAACAACGTACTCATAGCGACGGGCATCACCCACAACACCGACGGATTTCACTGGCAGGAAGACCGCAAACGCCTGGCTCACCTTGTGGTAGAGATCGGCTTTGTGCAGCTCTTCAATGAAGATGGCATCAGCCTTGCGTAGTGTATCTGCATACTCTTTCTTCACCTCACCCAGGATGCGTACACCCAGACCCGGCCCCGGGAACGGATGACGGTACACCATGTCATAAGGCAGGCCCAGCTCAAGGCCGATCTTGCGGACTTCATCCTTGAACAGCTCACGCAGCGGTTCCACCAGCGCCATCTTCATGTCTTCCGGCAGACCACCCACGTTGTGATGCGATTTGATCACATGAGCCTTGCCGGTCTTGCTGGCAGCGGACTCAATGACATCAGGATAGATCGTGCCTTGAGCCAGGAACTCAATACCATCCAGACGGCTGGACTCTTCATCAAAAACGTCGATGAAAGTATTACCAATAATCTTGCGCTTCTGTTCCGGATCAGCGATACCTTTCAGGTTGTTCAGGAAGCGATCACCGGCCTCTGCACGAATGACCCGTACGCCCATGTTCTCGGCAAACATCGCCATAACCTGATCGCCTTCATTCAAGCGCAGAAGGCCATTATCCACAAAGACACAGATCAGCTGATCACCAATGGCCTTGTGCAACAGCGCCGCAACAACACTGGAATCAACACCACCGGAGAGGCCCAGCAGCACACGCTTGTCACCCACCTGCTCACGTACGCGGGCAACTGCATCATCAATGATACGCGCCGGCGTCCAGAGTTTTTCACAGCCGGCAATGTCGATCACAAAGCGCTCAAGGATGCGACCGCCCTGCTTGGTATGAGTCACTTCCGGGTGGAACTGAACACCATAGAAATGACGGCTGTCATCCGCCATCGCGGCAATCGGGCAGGAGTCAGTGGACGCCATCAGGACAAATCCTTCCGGCATAGCCGAGACCTTGTCACCGTGACTCATCCAGACGTCCAGGCTCAGGGTGCCATCATCCGCCACATGGTCTTCAATACCGGTCAGCAGACCGCTACCGTGCTTGATGTTAACGCCTGCGTAACCGAACTCACGCAGATCAGAGCAGGACACCTTGCCGCCCAGCTGCTCGGCCATAGTCTGCATGCCATAGCAGATGCCCAGCACCGGAACACCCATTTCGAAAACAATAGACGGTGCCCGCGGGGTATCTTCCGCTGTCACAGTTTCAGGACCACCGGAAAGAATAATCGCCTTCGGGGCAAAATCCCGAATGGCCTGCGCATCCATATCAAACGCATGGATTTCGGAATATACGCCAATCTCACGAACGCGGCGGGCAATCAGCTGGGTATACTGGGACCCAAAGTCCAGTATCAGAATTTTTTGTGAATGGATATCAACGGACATGGGAACTCCTGTGCACACCTGCCGTATTCGTCATCAGCAAGTTCTTGTTGTGATGACCATGCCGTGCCGGAAAGGTTTCCCCGGCCCGGCATGGTCATCACAGGCTTAATACTTATCATTACCGGCATGGCGATCGTCACCCTGCCGGCATCTATCATCCGATGCGATGATTAGCGAACCCGGTAGTTAGGCGCTTCCTTCGTGATGGTCACATCGTGAACATGAGACTCGCTCATGCCCGCATTGGTGACCCGCACGAACTCGGGACACGTACGCATGGCCTCAATATCGAGGGAACCGGTATAGCCCATCGCCGCACGCAGGCCGCCCATCAGCTGATGAACGATCGCGCTGAGAGTGCCCTTGTAAGGAACACGACCTTCAATACCTTCCGGCACCAGCTTTTCAACGCCGGCATTGGCATCCTGGAAGTAACGGTCGCTGGAACCCTGCGCCTGCGCCATGGCGCCCATGGAACCCATGCCACGGTAAGACTTGTAGCTACGGCCCTGGTACAGGATGATTTCGCCCGGCGCTTCATCGGTACCAGCCAGCATGCTGCCAACCATGATGACGTGAGCACCTGCCACAACGGCCTTCGCCACATCACCGGAATAGCGGATACCACCATCGGCAATGACCGGTACATCAGTACCTTTCAGCGCTTCAACCACATTGGCAACGGCAGAAATTTGCGGTACACCGATACCGGTTACGATACGGGTGGTGCAGATTGAACCCGGGCCGATGCCCACTTTCACGCCGTCAGCACCGGCTTCAGCCAGGGCCTTGGCAGCTTCTGCGGTCGCAATATTGCCACCAATCACCTGCAGATTCGGGTAGGTTTCCTTGACCCAGCGAACCCGGTCAATCACACCACGGGAGTGACCGTGCGCGGTATCAACAACGATGACATCCACACCGGCCGCAACCAGCGCTGCAACACGATCAGGCGTTTCCGGACCCGTACCCACGGCTGCCCCCACACGCAGCTGACCATGCTCATCTTTACACGCGTTGGGGTAGTCCTGCGCCTTGCGGATATCCTTGACGGTCATCATGCCGACCAGCTTGCCCTGCTCGCTCACGACCAACACCTTCTCAATACGGTGCTTCTGCAGCAGCTTGCGGGCTTCTTCTTGGCTGGTGCCTTCAACCACAGTCACCAGACGCTCGCGGGGCGTCATGATATCGGCCACGTTCTTGGTCAGGTCTTCTTCAAAACGGACATCACGGCTGGTCACGATGCCAACCAGGTCACCGTTGTCCATCACCGGCACACCGGAGATGTCATACTGGCGGTACAGTTCCAGCAAATCGCGAACGGTCGCACCGGTATTGATGGTGATAGGATCCTTCACCACACCACTTTCATGCTTTTTGACCTTGCGAACTTCAGCTGCCTGTTGCTCTATGGTCATGTTTTTGTGGATAATACCCAGTCCGCCTTCCTGAGCCATCGCAATGGCCAGACGCGCCTCGGTGACCGTATCCATCGCTGAGGAGATCAACGGGATATTGAGTTCGATACCCTTGGTGATCCGCGTCTTAAGGGACACGTCTCTGGGCAGAACTTCGGAATAGCCGGGAACGAGAAGAACATCATCAAAAGTGAAAGCTTCCTGAGCAATACGCAACATGTTTGCCTTCCGAATCAAGATATAGCCGGATGAAAAGGGGGTCAGGCGGTTCCCTTCCGGAGTAGAACCGCATCTGCCAGAAAGGTAAATTCCATCAATTATAACTGCGCCCCATAGCGCCAACAATTCTTATATTTTTCAAAAAAATAAAGGATAATAGGAGGGTTTGTGTGCCCAGATTATGCGGGCAGCCTGTTGACCTGCCGGAAGGACCTGCCCATGGATCGTTTTCCCCCGCCCACTTCCGCCGCCTCCGATACCCACCAGCGCAACGTCATCAGCGTTTCTGAACTCAACCGCCAAGCCAAACGACTGCTGGAAATCAGCTTTCCTTCCATCTGGATTGAAGGCGAAATCTCTAATTTTGTGCGCCCTGCCTCTGGCCACTGGTATTTCACGCTGAAAGATCCCTCAGCCCAGGTGCGGGCAGCCATGTTCCGTAACAGCAATCAGCGAATTCGCTTTTTACCCAGGGAAGGCCTGCAAGTGCTGGTTCGCGCGCGCGTCAGCCTGTATGAGGGTCGCGGTGACTACCAGCTGATCATCGACCACATGGAAGAAGCCGGGGAAGGCGCACTGCGGCGCGCATTTGAGGAACTAAAAAACAGGCTGGCACAGGAGGGGCTGTTCGATGACAGTCGGAAACAGCCGCTTCCCAGCATGCCTGAACATGTCGGCGTGATTACCTCTCCAACAGGCGCGGCCATTCGCGACATACTCACAGTCATGAAGCGCCGCTTTCCTGCGACACGCGTCACAGTTATCCCAACCGCCGTTCAGGGCAGTGAAGCGGCAGGGCAAATCGTCCGCGCACTTCAGCTGGCAGAAAAGACTGGAGATATTGACGCGCTGATCGTCGGCCGAGGCGGCGGCTCACTGGAAGACCTCTGGCCTTTTAACGAGGAAAGGGTTGCCAGAGCCATAGCAGCCTGCCCACTTCCAATCGTTAGTGCCGTCGGCCACGAGATTGATTTCACTATTGCGGACTTTGTGGCGGACCATCGCGCCCCCACGCCATCAGCTGCAGCCGAAATCCTGACCCAGAATCAGGATGACTGGCGACATACGTTACGCATTTACCAGAGAAAGCTGGCCTCTCTCACCAGTGCCCGCCTCCATCTGCAGCAGCAGACATTGTACGCACTGAAAAACCGCCTGCGCCATCCCGGCCAGAAACTGCAAGAGCACAGCCAGCGTCTGGATGACCTCTCCATACGCCTGCAGCATGCCATGCGCCATCAGCTACTGACCCGACACAATGCACTGATTTCAGCTGACAAGCATCTGAGACAGGTATCGCCTCTGCATCTCGTGCAGCAGCTCAAGCTTCAAAATCGTCATTTTGACCTGCGCTTGAATACCTGCATGCAAAGCATGCTGTCACGACTGAAACAGCAGATGGCGCACCTGACCGGCCAACTGGAAACCCTGAGCCCGCTGGCAACCCTATCCCGCGGCTATGCCATGGCGCAGACGCCAGATGGCAAAATAATCCGTAACAGTCAGACCGTCTCTGAAGGTGACAATATTAAGGTAAGCCTTGCCAAAGGCCACCTGATTTGCTCAGTCACTGAAACTCACTAAAAACATATCCAATAAAAAAGGAGGGAAAACCCTCCTTTTTTATTTACCGTTTCTTTTTCTTCTTTTTCTCGATTTTCTTGATGTGCTGAACCAGGCGCTGCTTTTTCTTGATCTGGCGTTCATTCAACTTGTTCTTACGACCGGCAAACGGATTCTCACTGCTCTTGAACTCAATACGCACAGGGGTTCCCATGATATTGAGCACACGTCGAAAGGTGTTTTCCAGATAACGCTTATACGAAACAGGAACATCGCCCGTCTGGTTACCATGAATGACCAGTATCGGCGGATTGGTGCCACCCAGGTGGCAGTAACGCAGCTTAATCCGGTGTCCACGCACCAGTGGCGGCTGATGGCTGGCCACAGCATCTTCCAGAATCCGGGTCAGCTGGTTGGTTGACCAACGAGAGGTTGCCGCTTCATAGGCTTCCTCAACAGATTCATACAAATGCCCGACACCGGTACCGTGCTTGGCAGAAATAAAGTGAATCCGTGCAAAGTTGATAAAAGACAGACGACGCTCCAGCTCAGTCTTCACCTGCTGACGCTCATCCTGGGTCATGCCATCCCACTTGTTGAGAGCAATGACCAGCGCGCGACCGCTATCCAGCACAAAACCCAGCAGGTGCAGATCCTGATCGACGATACCTTCGCGGGCATCCAGCACCAGAATCACGACATTGGCGTCTTCCATCGCCTGCAGCGTCTTGATAACAGAGAACTTCTCAACCCCTTCCGACACCTTGCCACGACGACGGACACCGGCCGTATCGATCAATGTATAGCGTTTCTCAAAACGCTCGTAAGGGATATAGACGCTGTCACGGGTCGTACCAGCCTGGTCGTAAACAACCACCCGCTCCTCACCAAGCATGCGGTTGACCAACGTGGATTTGCCAACGTTCGGGCGACCCACCACAGCCATCTTGATGCCTTTATAAGAATCGGCCTCTTCCTCAACGATCCTGGCATCCGGAAACTCATGCAGAGCTTCTTCGATAAGCGCTCGAACACCACGCCCATGAGCAGCGGCAATTGGTCGTGGATCACCCAGGCCCAGGCCATAGAATTCACTCGCCGCAGAGTCTGGATCGACGGTATCCACTTTGTTCATCACGAGCCAGGCTGACTTGCCCTGACGGCGCAGATGGTCCGCAATCATCTCATCGGCCGAGGTCAAACCGGCACGGGCATCAACAATAAAGAAGACCGCGTCCGCTTCATCAATCGCTGCGAGCGACTGACTGGCCATAGCCGCGTCAATGCCTTCCTCGTCACCGCTGATACCCCCGGTATCAATCACGATATACGCTCTGTCGCCCTGGCGCCCTTCACCGTATTTCCGGTCCCGGGTCAGCCCTTCATAGTCAGCCACAATCGCATCGCGGGAACGCGTCAGCCGGTTAAATAGTGTGGATTTCCCCACATTGGGTCGCCCGACAAGGGCAATCACAGGAAGCATAAGTCTGTTCCGAATACTACAAATACTGAAATAGCAAACGGCTGCCCTCGGGCAGCCGTACATTAACAATCAATCGCGGCATGTTCTGACTAGGTCATCGGATGATTTATCAGCGGATTTGCAAGGCTGACAACTCTCCACCATTTCCATAGACATAAATCATGTCTCCCGATACCACGGGCTTGGCCCGGATACCGGATGAATCAATTTTCTTGCGACCCAGCAGCTGGCCATCTAACTGGGATACCACATGGAGGTAACCCTCGTAATCGCCCACCAGCACGTAACTGCTCCACGTGGCAGGACCACTCAGCTGGCGACGCTCAAGATCTTTCTGGCTCCAGATAACACTGCCGGTCCGCTGATCAACAGCAGACAGGATGCTCTTGTCATCTGACAGGTAAAGGTTACCAAAGCCTTCAGCCAACCCCTGGAAACTGGAAGCTTCACGCGCCCAACGGATGCGTCCGCTATCAGGATCCAGCGCAACCACATTGCCCTGATAGCTGACCATATAGAGTGCGCCACCGGTCAACACTGGAGTGCCATCCACATCAACCATTCGCTCCAGTTCAGAGCTACCTTGGGGCACTGCTACACGGCCTTCCCAGACCAGGGAGCCATTACCCGCCCGATAAGCCCGAGCTTCACCATTAGCAAAACCGGCGAAAACGGTACCATCAACCACCAGCGGTGAGCTGCTGCCACGCAGTGTCAGCAAAGGCTGCAACGTATCCTGCTGCCACAGCTGACGGCCATCTTCAGCAGAGAAGCCTGTCAGTTTGTCATCAATGGTCTGTACGACAACGATACGTCCATCCGTCGCAGGTGCACCCAGCACTTCACTGCTGACCGGTGCCCGCCAGATCTCTGTACCATCATCCTGTTTCAACGCAACAACATGACCATCCAGCGTGCCCACCAGAACCAGACCATCAGAAGCCGTCACGCCGCCACCGATCGGTGTTTCCAGCGCCTGCCGCCACAACACCTTGCCATTATCGCTCCGCAAGGCCATCACCAGACCTTCGGCATCCGCCACATAGAGCGTGTCGCCATCAACCGCAGGCTCAAGTTTCAACCAGGTTTTTCCCTGGCCATCACCGATACTGCGACTCCAGACCTCATCCACCTTCACTTCGGCCTTGATATCCGGCAGCGGATTCGGCGCCAGTGTCTCCTCATCCTTGGAAAACATGCTACAGGCGGAGAGCCCTATGGTAGCCCCAACGAGCAACAGTGCCTTTAGATTGGCGACAGGATTGCGTTTCACTTGCTTATTTCCTTCCGCTCGGCAAGATCGTCCAGTTTCATTTGTGCAAGAGGGCGCTGTGTGCCCGCGCTACCAGCCGCATCAACCGCTGACTGATAAGCTTCTCTCGCCTCATCTTTACGCCCAAGAGCCAGCAGCACATCGCCCCGTACTTCACCATAGGTCGCCTTGAATGCACCGGGCTGCGTGATCTGATCCAGCAACTCCAATGCTTCAGTCTGCTTTTCTTTTCCACCCTGGGCAAGCAGCACCTGAGCCATACGCAGCCGGGCAACTATCTCAATTTCACGCCCCGGCTTTTGCAGCAGCAACCACTCCAGCTCATTGGCTGCCGAATCCAGATCGCCATCGACAACTGCATTGCGCGCTTTAAACAGGGCCGTAAACTGAGCATAGACGGAACTTTCGAAGTCTGTCTGCAGGGTCTTGCTCAGATGCTCGAAAGTGGCCTTCTGCTCATCCGTCAATGGCTGGCCCTGGCCGGCCACAACGATATCCAGCAACTCCTGGTAAAGCGCGGAAGCCGTCTGCGCCTGTTCTTTCTGATGATTCTGCCACGCTCTGTAGCCATACACAGAACCAAGCGACACTACCAGACCCAGCAATATGGCAGAACCATAGTTCTTCCAGAACGCCTTGATAGCGGCCAGCTGTTCCTCTTCGGTCCTTAAACTTTCCACACTCTACTCCCGGTATTCGCAATCCTACACAGCCAGCAGCGCGAGAACATCTTCCGGAGTACAGGCTTCCTGCGCCTTTTCCTCGCGGAGGTACTTCACCGTGACCAGCCCTTTTTCTGCTTCATCTTCGCCAACGATCAATGCCAGTGCCGCACCGGACTTGTCTGCCCGCTTCATCTGGCTTTTCAGGCTGCCGCCACCGCAACTCATCAATACACGAGGCCTGTTCGGACTGGCACGCAGCTGCTCCGCCACGGTCATGGCGTAGGGCAACACATTACCCATGGGAATGATAATCGCGTCGACGGGGGCGTGCACAGTATCAGGCACCAGGTTCAGGGTTTCGAGCAACAGAACCAGCCGCTCAATGCCCATCGCAAAGCCACAAGCTGGAACGTTTTTACCACCCAGCTGCTCAACCAGACCATCATAACGACCACCACCACACACGGTTCCCTGGGAACCCAATGCATCCGTCACCCATTCAAAGACCGTTTTGTTGTAGTAGTCCAATCCGCGAACCAGCTTCTGGTTAACCACATACTCAATACCGGCGCGATCAAGAATAGCCCGCAACTGTTCAAACTGAACACGGGATTCCTCATCCAGATAATCATGCAACAGCGGAGCACCTTCCAGAATCCGACGGGTGCCTTCATCCTTGGAATCCAGTACACGCAGAGGATTGGTCGTCATGCGGCGCTTGCTGTCTTCATCCAGGCCATCTTCATGCGCTTTCAGGTAATCAACCAGACCATCACGATAGCGCGCACGCGCCTCGGAACTACCCAGCGTATTAAGCTCCAAGCTTACCTTGTCAGCCAACCCCAGGTCACGCCAGAGCGCAGCGGTCATGAGAATCAATTCTGCATCAATATCCGGCCCTGCCATGCCATAGGTTTCCACGCTGATCTGGTGGAACTGACGGTAACGGCCTTTTTGTGGCTTTTCATAGCGAAACATGGGACCCATGGTCCACAGCCGCTGAATCTGGTTATAAAACAGACCGTGCTGAATGCCGGCACGGACACAACCTGCCGTCGCTTCAGGGCGCAATGTCAGACTTTCATCATTCCGATCAGAAAAGGTATACATTTCCTTTTCAACCACATCAGTATGTTCACCGATACCGCGGGCAAACAGGCTGGTGAATTCAACAACAGGAACCCGCAGTTCCTGATAGCCATAACGTCCGAGCAAACCGCGAACAGCATCCTCCAGATAGCGCCATACCGGCGTCTGTTCCGGAAGAATATCATTCATGCCGCGAATAGCCTGCAGCTGTTTAGCCAATGTGACTGTCCTTCTATACTGCTTCAATCAATCAAACAACATCTGAAGCCAGGCTGATCAGCCCAGCTTCAACCGTCCCACCTTTTTGCCTGAGACAGGCATATCCAGTGCGACCGGTTTACCGTTGAAATATACACTCTGAACGGCGGATACATCGCCGAAAAGAATACTGATCGGCCCTTCGACGGCCGTCATATCCAGTTCCGAATCGGCCCGCTTAAGATCAGCAAAGAGCACTTTATTGTCCGCCCCTTTAACCTGAACCCAGCAGTCGGCACGGAATCGAATCACCAGACGATGGTCATCAGAAACGACCACCTCATCATTTGTCACTTTTTTTGCTGGCTCGGATAATGTTGCTATTGAGACCAACGGCTCGGGCTGAGCAACCTCAACCACTTCATCTTCCAGCTCAACGTCTTCCACTACCGGCTCAGCCTCCAGTGAGGCTGGTGAAGCATCCTGCTCTGAAGATTCAACGGCTGCAGGTGTATCCTCACCGGAAAACAGATCTTGCTCGGGCGCCGAAACAGGCTCAGATTCTGTGCCCGCCACAGGTGGTTGCACTTCACCCGTTTGACCGCCTTGCCACCAGTAGATACCACCCGCCGCTACAATCAGCAACACCAACGAAAGCGCCGTAAACATGATCTTGGCACGGCGGTTGTGCTGCTGAGCCACCACATCATACGGGGCCTTTTTGCCTGCATTATTATCAGGCATATCAACCATCGAGAACCGGGCGAGCACTACGTCTTCATCCAGCCCCAACAGTCTGGCATAGCCTTTCAGATAACCTTTAATAAACGTCTCGCCGGGCAGCACCTCATAGCGCTCAGCTTCCAGCGCACACACAAAATCGGCGGAAATCTTCAATGCTTCAGCCGCTTCGCGAACGTCCAGCCCCTTGTCTTCACGGGCCTGCCGCAGCAAATCCCCGAGACTTTCACGGACATCTTCCGTTTCGATAACCGGAGAGTCAGAAGGTTCCTGATTATTATTATCGCTGTTAGTCATTATAACGACGCCTGTATTCTCGGTACTCATCTGAGCCGGGATAGAGCTTGCTTAAGGTCGACGCATATTTAACGGCAAGCGGCATTTGATCAACAGCGCGCGCCACCCTTATTCCCAACCAGAGACTGTCAGGAGTCTGCTGTCCGTAAACATCAAACTGCTGATAGTGCTTAAACGCTTCAGGGTAATAGCCTTCGGAGAAATAGATTCTGGCCAACTCCAGACTTGATGCTGCCAGATTAGGCTGCAGCCGCAATGCCCGACTGAAGCGCTCCTTGGCCTCGGCTTTTTCTCCCTGCTTCAGCGCCACAAAACCAAGATTCTCAAAGGCCCGACTGCGGTTATCATAGTAGATATCCTGGGTCACCTCTTCAAACGCTTCCTCGGCCTCGTCATAGCGACCCGTCTCAAACAGTAGCGTACCGTAGTTATTACGGATACCAGAATCCTCACTGTTCAAATCGAGCGCTTTTTCAAAGTTTTTCTCAGCCAGTGCATATTCGCCCTGCTGCTGATAGACCACGCCTAACACGCCGTAGGCGCGGGAAGAACGGCTGTTACGCTCAAGTATCTTTTCCAGGCGGGAAATCGCCTTCTGGGGATAACCGTGGGTGAGAAAACCGTAGGCAATCTCAAGGTTCTTCTGCTCATAATTGTCATCATCCGATGATGTATCAGGCGACGTGGTCACACACCCCGCCAAGGGCAAGAGCACCACAACACTGACACACAACCGGAGAAATACCTTGATCAGATTGTCCTTTCGGTCTCTCATGCGAATCCCGTCAGGAAGCCATGCCCATCACCTTGACCGGCTCAGCTTCACCATTTTGCTGTTGTTGATCCCGATACCGGGCGCTGCGACGGGTACGATCCTGGACCTGGCCCACTAGCTGTCCGCAAGCGGCATCAATGTCGTCACCGCGTGTCTTGCGAACTGTGGTATTGAAGCCTTTTTCCAGCAACATCACCTGGAAACGCCGTATCGCATTATTACTTGGACGTTCGTAACCCGAACCGGGGAATGGATTAAAGGGTATCAGGTTAATTTTACAGGGTACATCCCTGAGCAGTGCGATCATCTGCTCAGCATGTTCCGGCTGATCATTGATGCCTTTGAGCAGGGTATATTCAATGGTAACCACCCGGCTTTTATCTGAAAGCGTAGACATATAGTCATGAATCGCTGACAGCAGTTCTTTCAGCGGGTACTTCTTGTTGATGGGTACCAGCTCATTACGCAAGGCATCATTCGGCGCGTGCAGTGATACCGCAAGGGAGACATCAGTCAGACCAATCATGCGGCGCATGGCCGGTACAACGCCAGAGGTGCTTAGCGTCACCCGACGCTTGGACAAACCGTAGCCCAGGTCATCCATCATCAGGTTCATGGAATCCATGACATTATTGAAATTGAGCAGGGGCTCGCCCATGCCCATCATCACCACATTGGTAATAGCGCGATCACTCTTGGCCGGCACACTGTTAAAGGACTTCGCCGCCAGCCACACCTGACCGATAATTTCAGCCACGGTCAAATCAGAGTTAAAGCCCTGCTTGCCGGTAGAACAGAAACTGCAATCCAGCGCACAACCCGCCTGGGAAGAGACACAGAGCGTGCAGCGCTTGCCGTCCGGAATATACACGGTTTCGACACAACTTCCGCTGGCCACACGCACAACCCATTTGCGCGTACCGTCCGCGGAAAAATCGCAGGACACCACTTCCGGACCACGAATTTCAGCACAGGCCTTGAGACGTTCTCTCAAGGCCTTGCTGACATTACTCATCTCGTCAAAGTTGTCGACCCCGAAATGATGGATCCACTTCATCACCTGCTGGGCGCGGAATTTTTTCTCACCAATACTGATGAAAAATTCCTCCAGTTTGGACTGGGTCAGACCCAACAGGTTGGTTTTTACAGTTTCAGCCGTCATTTCAACAGGCACTCCGGGGACAACAACAATCAAACCACTCAGCGCGTGCGTGGGCAGATCTCTTCACCGGGGAAGAAATAACTGACTTCACGCTCCGCTGACACAGGAGAATCCGACCCATGGACGGCATTCTCATCAATCGTGCTGGCGAAATCGGCACGGATAGTGCCGGCCGCCGCTTCTTTCGGGTTGGTCGCACCCATCAGTTCACGATGGGCCAGGACCGCATTTTCGCCTTCCAGGACCGACACCACGACCGGACCAGAGGTCATGAACGCTACCAGATCGCCAAAGAAAGGACGCTCCTTGTGCTCGGCATAGAAGCCTTCCGCCTGAGTGCGGCTCAGGTGCAGCATCTTGGCACCGATGATTTTGAGCCCTGCTTTCTCAAAGCGGCTGTAGATTTCGCCGATCACATTCTTGGCTACGGCGTCCGGCTTAATGATGGACAGTGTACGTTCAATAGCCATGGTAGGTTCTCCCGATTGACTTCCCGATGACAAAAAGCCAGGCATCAGCCCAGCTTCTGGGTGTTATTCTTGTCAGTGGACAGTGCGGAAAACCCGCTACTATCCGCCACTTGGTCGCGCGATTCTAACCGAAGCCTTCGGTTTTTGCGAGCAAGCACACCCCAACCCTGCCAACGGGAAACCTTTCTGGAAGTTACTCCCAGGGGAAAAAGACCCAGGTATCCTGATCCACATCGGACAGATAGGTATCAGCCAGATCCTTGCCAGCCGGCTTGGCATAAATAGCCGCCACATGTGCCTTGGGCAACAGTTCACGGATCAGACGGATGGTCTTGCCGGTATCCACAAGATCATCGATGACCAGCCAGCCTTCACCTTCATTCTCCAGCTCAACGCCCTTCAGCAGGTTCAGCTCACCTTGGGCCTTGCCGTCATAGCTGGCAATACAGACGGTCTCGACATGGACAATATCCAGCTCACGGGACAACACTGCCGCCGGCGCCAGACCACCACGGGTAATCGCGAGCAACCCTTTCCAGGGCTGCGCCTTCAGCTTGTCTGCCAGAGCTTTCGTATCAGCGTGAAAATCCGCCCAGCTGATGTGCATTTCCTGATGATAACCGTGTTCACTCATTGCGGTAGACCCTTGTAACCACCAAAACCACAACAGCCGGACTGGGAACTGAGCAAGCCCGAATGCCCGTGGCGAAAAAAAACGGCGATTCTAGGGATTCAGGAGGAAGGAGTCCATGAGGAATGTCCGTCAGATCATAATTGCCGGATATTTCCCAACATCCGCGATTAATGCATTCCATCAAGACAACAAAAAAAGATTGTTAGTCGGCTTCAGTCCCTATCGCCATAATCAGCGGCCGTAATTTCTTGCTTCCTTTTTTAACATGACCGCCCTTGCACTACTTTTCTTTGTCTATCTACTGGCTTACAGCCTTATTAGCTAAAGACCATCGGTGACATTTGCGTGATTCATACCTTACACACAAATGTCACCCATTAATCCCTGACACTTACATCAGGAAGTCGCTGTATTCCGTATCCATCAAGCCCAGCCGGTCATTGTCCAGCCAGCTGTCCACGCTGCCGACCTCTTCAACATCCTCCGCGTCCGTCACGGTTGCCACATGAAACACCGCATCCCCTTCATAGGCTGCCGGCATATGGCTCTTACCGATAATGACACCCTCAAGCAGGGAGGCCACCGCCACATCGGTATTGTCTGCCGGGTTATAGACATAGCCCAACGTTTGCCCCTTGCGAACAAAGTCGCCCAACCCTCTAACAGACCGGAACAAACCACTGCGTGGCGCCCGCATCCAGCGTGAACGGTAAGCCCGGATGGTCTCACGCTCAGCACTGCGCCTGATTGCCTGTTTTGGCAGCATCTCCAGATGACGCATAACATTCAGAACGCCCTGCAGGCCGATACGGATCGCCGCCTCATCCAGACGCAGCGCCTCACCAGCCTCATAAAGCAATACCGGCACATTGTGTTCTGATACGGCCGCACGGAGCGAGCCATCCTGGATAGCAGTATTGATCATGACCGGCGCCCGGAATGCCGTCGCCAGTTCGTTCGTGCGTTCATCTTCCAGGCGAGCCCGAATCTGCGGCAGGTTGGTGCGATGCGCACTGCCGGTATGCAGGTCAATACCCACATCCGATACCGCAACGACATAACGCAGAAAGGCATCCGCCAGACGCGCGCCCAGCGAGCCGGTTTCAGAACCAGGGAAACAGCGGTTGAGGTCACGGCGATCAGGCAGGTAACGGGAGCGGTTCATAAACCCGTAAGGGTTAACCAGCGGCACCACCAGCAGGGTACCGCGCAATTTTTTCAGCTGATAGTAGCTCAGCAGGCGACGGATAATTTCAACACCATTGACCTCGTCCCCATGCACCGCCGCACTGACAAACAAAACGGGACCTTCACGGCGCCCATGAAACACATGGACGTTCATCATGGCTTCAGTCTGACCCGGCAGGGCCATGGTGGGCAAAGCAATCTGCTGGTGTTCACCGGCAGCTACCTCAACCTCCCCCAGAGTAAAAGGCTTGCGCTTCACGACAGATCTTTCCTGACAAGTAACAACCTCCGAGACTGACCAGTTTCGGAAAAATTGTCATCAGTTTTTTTCTATCGTGAAGAACAGAAAATCAACTGACAGGCGCTATTAAAGGAACACCTGCAGAGACTGGTTTAACTGTCCCAGTAAGCCTCTTCCAAAGAGTCCTCACGCTCAGGCAACCCCCGGGTCAATCGGGGCGAATTCTGGATCAACACCTGGTAGCTCACCCTGTTCGCGTACTTACAGACCTGCGCAAAAGAAGAATATGTCAGGAAGGGTTTTACATGCTTGCTCGATGTGGGCAGTACCGTTCGATGATAATGGTTAGCCGTCATATCATGCACAACGGCCGCCAATGCACCATCGCCCGCACCATTGGTGTTATGGATCCTATCCGGTCCACCCATGTACGGATCAATCTGCGCGAACACTTTCACTGGTTCCGAACAATCCCGCCGACGAATCGGTCGACTGAACTCAAATGCATTGAAATCCGCAACCGCTCCGGAGCGAATCGGGTTTGCCGTCTTGCGCAACAGGGACTGATCACCATAACCACTCAGGTAAAGCCCCTCAGGGCCCGCCGTCAATAAAACCAGATCAGCAATATCCAGTACACTTTCCGATGCCAACAGCGGATCTGCAAGCCCCGTTAGTGCCTCAGCCTCTTCCTCATTCATTGCAACAAGGGTCACATAATCCTTGATGAATCGGGTAAACGTCTCACGCTTTGCTTCCACCAAGGGACGAGTGCCCAGTGTCAGCACCACCGGAACATCGTTTTTGACTGCCAGTTGAGCAGCCTTGATGGTTGCCCCGTAAATGGGCAGTGATTCATCCGCCAGGGTATATGCACAGAGCAATAATGCAGACGCATCAGATACCACGTCTTCAGAAATATACTCTTCACTCAGTGCATTCATCTGGCCGGGACTGATACCAAAGGTCCGCTCACCATCCGATGTAATCAACGCAAAACAACGCCCGATGGCACCCGGCACAGGCTGAAGATGGGTGAGATCCACCTTACTACTGGTATTACAAAGATAACGGTAGGCAGAGGTACCAATGACAATATTTTCACTCATCACACCCAGCAGGATGGAGCTGTCATCCGCAATAATGGAATAATTATGCAGCGTATTGCCAATGGTGCCGCCGGCAAACTCATCTTCAATCGCATCATTCAGCTGGAGACGCTGATATAGCAGGTTGGCCTTCTCGCTATCAATAAGCTGTGATGCGCCCTTCTGCAGCTCAAACTCCGTCAGCAGTTCATCATCAACACGGGCAGTGATATCCACCAGGTTCTGGTCAATACCCGTCACATAGGTATTCACATGGGAAAAAGCGACACTTTCGCGGTCAAAGCGGTTGCCTGCATTGACGGGAAAATAGTGTTTGATCTTACGCTGTCCAGGAAATTTCATGGTCACCTGCCGGGCGTGCTGCAGAGGTATAAAAAAGCGCCGGAGTTTATACCTCTCGCGACAGGTAAACCATTAGTAAATATTCAGAAAATATCCAAACACCCCAAAAGTGTTCACCCTTGTTTTTTCTTGTTCTATTTATAGCTGATCGTTCTTTTTAATTGTTCAGTTTTCTGCAAAACACGCTTTTTGTTTTTGACTTGGTAATATTCGACGACACGCTCCACCCAATTATTCTGCTCGTCGAACCGGTAGTCTTTATAAACAACAATCTCCGCTTTTGGATACAATCCGAAGCTTTCCCGCTCCTCCAACACCAGCTCGCCCTGCTCCCCATAGGTATAACGATGCGCCTGGAGCAAGTCACCTTCAGCATATTTCGCCTTGTTTTTCATTCGACCTTGCCGGTCATAACTGAATTCGACAGCCTGGCTGGAGTCTTTCAGCTGGATATTCGCAATCAGGTCAACCCCTTGGGGAAAGGTCATATATCTCAACGCACGACCTTCGCTATCCAGTTCCGCGACACGCAGAAAATCGCCACCACAACGGCGAAGCAGCTGCTTATCCTCAAAATACGCCACATCAAAACAGGGGCTCAGCTTTCTGGCCTGACTGCCCGGTAGCATTCGATAATCGCCTGTCGCCAGATAGGTGGCTTTATTATCTTCCACAGCCGGCGGATCAAGCTTGATGATATTGCCCAAGGTGTCGTACCGGAGTGTCTGACGCAATGTCAGCTCACCATTCTCCCGCACAATGCGCTTGACGGGGTTTCCCCATTTCATCACCAGTGATTCATGACGATCCGTGACAGGCCCCTTCACCCGCTCAGAAATACGCAGGCCATCATTGGAATAGGTTTCAATCACAACGTCCAACAAGCCAACATCCTGATCCTCACCAGCCTGCTCCTGAACCCCTTCAGTGACGACCTGAGTGACAGTCCCCCGCAAACCGGCGTCCTCGCGGGTTTTGATCACTTCGACAGGATAACGGTTCAGTGAACGACCAATGCCTTCTGACCAGGTGGAACACCCAGGCACTAGCCCCACGATAACAGCAAGCAGGATTGCGGACTGAAACACACGCATGACCAACAGTCTCCGGTTGTATAATTATTATTACCGACAAGTGCAGTATACCCCGTCCCATCACTGTAGTCCCTGACCCTGACGCCCACCCGGAAGATACAAAAATGCCGGGCATTATCCCGGCATTTTTGACACAGCAAGTTGAAGCAATCAGTCCATCTCATCCATCCAGGCCATCTGGATCGCCTCAAGAATCTTCTCACCACAACGATCGGACGAGTCTTCGAAGCCATCCAATGCCAGCACCCAGTTACGCAGATCGACAAAATTCACATAACGGGGATCTGTATCCGGATATTTCTCGCTCAGCTCAATCGCGATATCCACCACATCCGTCCACATCATGGCTTGCTGCCCCCTTTCTCTGGTTCAGTGCCGTTCTGACACCTGATTAATGGTGTAACGGGGTATTTCTACCACCAGGTCTTCTTCCTGCACAACCGCCTGACAACTCAGCCGGGATTCATGCTCTAATCCCCAGGCCTTGTCCAGCAGGTCGTCCTCCAGCTCATCAGAAGGCTTCAGGGAATCAAACCCTTCGCGAACGATCACATGGCAGGTCGTGCAGGCGCAAGATTTCTCGCAGGCATGCTCGATGTCGATTCCATGCTCCAGCGCGGCATCCAGGATCGTCGTACTACCTGGCTCGACTTCAACGACCTTGCCCTCTGGACAGATCTCTTCATTCGGCAGGAAAACGATCTGGGTTTTCTTGCTCATTGACTACTACCCCTTGAATTCATTCACAGAGTGCCCGGAGAGCGCCGCCTTTATCCCGGCGTTCATACGACGAGCGGCAAATTCATCCGATGCTCTGGCCATTTTTTCAATCGCCTGCTTAATAGCCTGACTGTCAGCACCCTGCCGAACATCTGCCAGGGATTGCATGACAGCCTCAATATCCGCCCGCTCTTTTGGGTTCAACAGACGATCACCGTCTGCAACCAACGCTGCTGCGACTGCTTCCAGTATCCGGTCAGCTTCCACCTGCTGTTCAAGCAATACCCGGGCATCCTTATCCTGCGCAGCATGATCGAAAGATTCCCGAATCATTCGGGTAATCTCATCATCCGACAGACCATAAGACGGCTTGACCTGCACAGCAGCTTCCACACCGGAGGACTGCTCCCTGGCGCTGACGCTCAGCAACCCATCCGCATCCACCTGAAAGGTCACAAGGATGCGTGCCTGACCGGCCGGCATGGCAGGAAAGCCCTGTAGAATGAAGCGTGCAAGCGAACGGTTATCAGCAATAAGCTCGCGCTCACCCTGCAAGACATGGATGGACATGGCAGTCTGACCATCCTTGTAGGTTGTAAACTCCTGCGCCCGCGCCGCTGGAATGGTGGTATTGCGATGCACCACCTTTTCCATCAGCCCGCCCATGGTCTCCAATCCAAGGGAGAGCGGAATTACATCCAGCAACAGCATATCGTCTGCTGACTTATTCCCAACCAGCACATCGGCCTGCAGCGCTGCACCAATGGCAACCACCCGGTCAGGATCGATGGACGTCAGCGGTTCTCGGGCAGCCAGCTCCGCCACCCGCTCACGTACACGAGGAACCCGGGTCGAACCACCCACCATAACCACTTCATTAATATCAGAGACTTTCAGCTTCGCATCACGCAGAGCGCGCTTTACGGTACGCAGCGTGCGATCCACCAACGGGTCAACCAGCGCATTAAACGTGTCTCGCGTCAACTCACCGGACCAGCCTTCAAAACTGACGGAAACAACGGACTGATCCGTCAGAGCCTCTTTGGCATCACAGGCAACCTGCAGGACTTGGCGGATGCGCTCCGGCGTCAATGCAGACTCATCAACCCCGGCCTGAGCCAGCAGCCATCTTGCCAGTGCATGATCAAAATCATCCCCACCCAGCGCGGTATCACCACCGGTCGCCAACACCTCAAAAACGCCTTTATTCAGGCGCAGAATCGAGATATCAAAGGTACCACCACCCAGGTCATAAACAGCAATCACACCTTCACCACCCTGGTCCAACCCATAAGCGACAGCTGCCGCCGTCGGCTCATTAAGCAGTCTCAGGACATTGAGTCCGGCCAACCGGGCAGCGTCTTTCGTGGCCTGCCGCTGGGCATCATCAAAATAGGCCGGCACTGTGATCACGGCGCCACTCAATGCTCCCCCCAGGGACTCTTCCCCACGCAGGCGGAGGGTCTTGAGAATTTCTGCAGAGACCTGAACCGGGCTGACATCACCTGCCGCCGTCCTCAGATAAGGCATGCCTTCACCACTATCGACAAAGTCGAACGGCATGACATCGCCGAGCGTTTTCACATCCGCGACGCCACGCCCCATCAGACGCTTGACAGACACAATGGTGTTTCGCGCATCCAAGGATGCCTGTGCCTTGGCCTGACGGCCGACAGTCACCTGTTCACCGTAATGCACAACAGAGGGAAGGATGACATGGCCATCATGATCAGGAAGGGTTTCCGCCACACCACTTCGAACCGAAGCGATCAGGGAATTGGTGGTGCCCAGGTCAATCCCCACCGCCAGCTTCTGCTGGTGAGGCGCCGGGCTCTGGCCGGGCTCGGAAATCTGCAGTAATGCCATTTGCCGCCTTTAATACTTCGTCTTATAGCGATCAATCGCTACAGGAATGAAAAATATGCAGGGATAATATCCGTATGGTGCAGAGAGTCCAGCCGAAAGCCATGAACTTTTCTACCCGAGTCTGAATCTGACGGCCCGAGAGAATCTGTCAGTAGTCCAGCAGCTCCTCTTCAAGCTGTTCGGCTTCTGCAATGAACTTCACCAGGAAATGCATCTTGTGGGTGGTACTGGCGGCCTGCTTCAGGTCGTCTTCCGTCCGACTTTCCCAAAGACCGACAAATTCTGCCTCCAGCCCTGCCAGCATCTGTCGTGCTTCATCAAGCAACTGAACAACAGCAGCCTCTGGATCCGCACTGTCACGCACCGACATAAGCTCATCACGGAGCTCCATCTGCTGCATCAGAAACGCCGAATCCACCACGGTATGACGATCCGAGTTGACTGCAACCCTTTCCAGCTCAAGAAGATAGATGGCCCGGGACAGGGCAGATTTCAAGGTATCATAGGCTTGATTGACGAACGCCGCATATTGAACAGCCAGACGCTGCCCTTGCTCTCCCTGCGCCGCAAAGCGGTCAGGGTGTACGGCCTTCTGAAGCTCACGATAACGGGCATCCAGCACCTGACGATCAATCGAATACGCCACCGGCATCTGAAGCAATTCGAAATAATTCTGCTGAAGATCAAGCCCCGCCTGGTGATCAGACATTAAAGCTCTCTCCACAGCCACACTCACTGGCTACGTTAGGATTATTGAAACGGAAGCCTTCATTCAAGCCTTCACGGACGAAATCCAGTTCCGTGCCATCCAGATACCCCAGGCTCTTAGGATCGATGAACAACTGCTCACCATGACTTTCAAACATCAGATCCTCTTCCCGGGCTTCATCGACAAACTCCAGTACATAGGCCATGCCGGAACAGCCGCTGGTCTTCACACCGAGACGGATACCAACACCGCAACCGCGGCCAGTCAATTGCCTACGTACATGCTTGGCCGCCGCTTCTGTCATGGTTACAGCCATGAATCACCCTGTCATACATCCCAGTTCATCAAACCCGGCTCAAAAGGAGCCCTCCCCTTTCCAGGGTAAGCCGCCTTCCGATCCGTTCACCGCAAGCCCTTTCAGACTTATCGCTACTGTTTGCTGCGGTAATCCTCAATCGCCGCCTTGATCGCATCCTCCGCCAGTACGGAGCAGTGGATCTTCACCGGCGGCAGCGCCAGCTCTTCGGCAATGGAGGTATTCTTAATGGTTTCCGCCTCTTCAAGGGTCTTGCCCTTCATCCACTCTGTTGCCAGAGAACTGGAAGCAATGGCGGAACCACAGCCGTAGGTCTTGAATTTGGCGTCTTCAATCACGCCCTCATCATTCACCCGGATCTGGAGTCGCATGACATCACCGCACGCCGGCGCACCGACCATGCCGGTGCCCACATGGGCGTCAGAGGCATCCATCTTGCCAACGTTACGGGGATTCTCGTAGTGATCGATTACTTTTTCGCTGTAAGCCATCGTCTTTTCTCCCGCCGACCGGTCAGGCCGGCACTGTCAAGGTGGTCAGTGAGCTACCCATTCGACCGAACTCAGGTCGACACCATCCTGGTACATGTCCCACAGGGGAGACAGTTCACGTAGCTTGATTACCGCCTGACGGACCTTGTCTGCGGCATAATCCACATCATCTTCCGTGGTAAAGCGGCCAAAACTGAAACGCAGCGAGCTGTGTGCCAGTTCATCACTCAGACCCAGCGCCCGAAGCACATAGGAGGGTTCAAGGCTGGCGGAGGTACAGGCGGAACCGGAGGATACGGCAATATCTTTCAGCGACATGATCAGGGACTCACCCTCGACGAAAGCAAAGCTGACATTGAGGTTGCCCGGTACACGCTGTTCCAGACTGCCATTCACATGCACCTCTTCCATATCGGACAAGTGATTAAGGAAGCGGTTCCGCAGGTTCAGCAGGCGCTCATTCTCCATCGCCATTTCCTCACCGGCGATACGGAAGGCTTCACCCATGCCAACCAGCTGATGGGTGGGCAGGGTACCTGAACGCATGCCCCGCTCGTGACCACCACCATGAATCTGGGCTTCGATGCGGACACGGGGCTTACGACGGACATAGAGGGCACCAACCCCCTTGGGTCCATAAATTTTGTGGGCACAGAAGGACATGAGGTCGACCTTCATGTCTTCCAGATCGATCAGCAGCTTGCCGGCACTCTGGGCAGCATCCACGTGGAACAGCACCTTGCGCTCACGGGTGATTTCACCGATGGCCTTGATATCGGTAATGGTGCCGATCTCGTTATTGACGTGCATCAGGGTCACCAGGATGGTGTCTTCCCGAATCGCATCCGCCACAGCCTGGGGCTGGATCAGACCCTCACTGTCGGGCGACAGATAGGTGACCTCGAATCCTTCACGCTCAAGCTGGCGACAGGCATCCAGAACCGCCTTGTGCTCGATTTTTGAGGTGATGATGTGACGGCCTTTTTTCTGGTAAAAGCGGGCAACCCCCTTGATGGCCAGGTTATCGGATTCCGTCGCACCGGACGTCCAGACAATCTCACGCGGATCGGCATTGACCAGCTCAGCGACCTGTTTCCTGGCATTTTCCACTGCCTCTTCCGCCTTCCAGCCGAACAGGTGTGAGCGGGAGGCCGGGTTACCGAAGTTACCTTCGGTGGTCAGACACTGCATCATCTTCTCGGCCACGCGCGGATCGACCGGTGTGGTTGCGGAATAATCAAGGTAAATAGGCAGTTTCATACAGAATTATCTCCCGCGCGCTTATCTGCTTCTTGTGCGCTTGGCTGTTCGCTCGCCAGAGCGACGTTTTCTCAATGTCAGATCGGTCTCAGAACGATTCAGCGTTGATACGCTGCTCTTGCTCTTCAGGGGTCAACAACCGATCGGCTCCCTGCTCGCCATCCTGCCTGCAGGCTATTTTCTGCACTTCCTTGCGCCGAACCAGATCCGCAAGGCTGATTCCGCTTAAAAACTCATGGATCTGCTTGCTGAGGTCGCACCACAGATGGTGGGTCAGACAGACATCGCCATGCTGGCAATCACCGTCGCCCTGACACCGGGTTGCATCCACGGACTCATTGACCGCATCAATGACTTCAGCAACAAAGATTTCCTCGCTGCTCCGACTCAGGCAATAACCACCACCGGGGCCACGCACGCTACCCACCAGCGCATTACGGCGCAGGCGTGCAAACAGTTGCTCAAGATAGGAAAGAGAGATTCCCTGGCGCTCAGAAATATCCGCCAGAGCGACTGGCTTCTCGCCAGCATGCAGTGCCAGGTCCAGCATCGCTGTGACCGCATAACGGCCTTTGGTCGTCAGACGCATAGTAAATCACTCCCCCGGCAGTAAAACAGTAAATCCGAGGGTAAGTATCAAATACCCGAGAAAATTAGTCAAGTATTAAACCTAACCGAACCGCCAGCATGCCTGACGATTTCAGATTGGAACTGTCGTTTTTCCTTGTCATTGGCAAAAAAGCACTTTGGTGAAGACCAACACTGTGCAACAGACAGGTTTTAAGCGCTGCGGATTATAACAGAGAAAAAGTAAATTACAGCAGGATATAGACACAGTTTCCCTGCGCGATAGCGCATAACGCCCTATTGCGCAGGGAAACAATCAATGAAGACGATCAGGCATCCTCAGCAACACGTTCTTTCTGTTGCTTGACGGAAACAGACTCAAAGTCTTCATCCTTGAGCTTGGGCAAGCCGGCTTCACCACAATCCACCCCCTTGTCGCGCAGAGCCTGACACATGGTTTCGATCCGGAATTCCACCGCATGGAGATGATCCAGCATGGCCGTGATCGCCTGAGCCGTCGGGTCAGGCATATCACTGGTCACAGCATAGGCATCGAAGCCCATCTTTTCTGCCATGGCCTGACGCCGGGCTTCATCCACCTGGCGCTTGCGAATAATGCGCCCGGGAATGCCTACTACGGTTGCCCCTTCCGGCACAGCCTTGGTGACCACCGCATTAGAACCCACCTTGGCATTGTCACCCACCGTGAACGGCCCCAACACCTTGGCACCAGCACCGACAATCACACCGTTACCCAGTGTTGGATGGCGCTTTCCTTTATTCAGGGTCGTCCCACCCAGGGTGACCCCCTGATAAAGGGTTACGTCATCCCCGATTTCAGCCGTCTCCCCAATGACAACACCCATACCGTGGTCAATGAAGAAACGCCGGCCGATAGTAGCTCCTGGGTGGATTTCAATCCCGGTCAGCCAGCGACTGAAGGTGGAAATACATCGGGCCAGCCATTTGAACCCTCCCAACCAGACCTTATGGGCCAGCCGGTGCAACAACAGGGCATGCAACCCCGGATAGTTGGTCAGGACTTCAAACGTATTGCGTGCCGCCGGATCCCGGGCAAAGACACTGCTGACATCCTCACGTATTCGCTCAAACATAGGCTTCAGACCGATTGTGTTTCCTTTCTTCCGCCGGCGGGCTGCTTACCGATCGCAACCTGCATTTCCGACAGAATCCCCCTGAGAATATTCAGTTCAACCCGATCAGGACGAACGCGTCCATACAGGCGACGGAGCTTCGCCATGATCTTGTCGGGGTTACTGTGCTTGAAAAACTCAATATCCGCCAGTACTTCCTGCAGATGGCCATAAAAATGCTCCATCGCCTCCGAGCTGGCCAGGTCATGGGTGCGATATTCTGGCACCAGGGACGCCTGCTGCTGCTTCAAGTCCGCCTTGCGCAACTCATAACATAAGACCTGCACAGCAGACGCCAGGTTCAATGAACTGAATTCGGGATTGGAAGGAATATGGGTTTGCCGATGGCAAAGCTTCAGCTCATCATTGGTCAGCCCCCGGTCCTCTCGCCCGAACACAAGTGCTACCGCGCAATCGCCCGCCTCAGCAACAGCTGCTTCTGCACACTCGCCAGGCTCCATCAACGGCAACGAAATACCGCGAACCCTGGCGCTGGCGCCGATGATCAGACCACAATCTGCCACCGCCTCTTCCAGGGTGGCACAGACCACGGCGTTATCGAGGATATCCGTCGCCCCTGAGGACAGGGTCACCGCTTCCGGCGCAGGAAAGGCCTTGGGCTCTACCAGCACCAACTGTGAAAGCCCCATGGTTTTCATCGCCCGCGCTGCCGACCCGATATTACCGGGATGCGACGTATTCACCAGAACGATGCGAACATTATCCAGAGACATAAACCAACCACCTGAAAGCGTTTCGGCGACCCACAAAATGAAATAGCCACCGGGGGAATAAAGAATAACAAAGAAAAAGCATCGGACCGGCCAGATCGAATAAAGCCACTGCCGCATCCAGCGGCGCAGTCTACCAGATCCAGTCACCCATTGGCGTCATTTCCCACCCGGTCGTAAAGAAGAAATCTGCCTATTGGGATTATCCGGTAGTGACCCGCGCACAACTCAGGAGTAGAATTCCCCGTTTTGCTGACCTTCACGCCCGAAAACGGCGGTGTCCGTTTTCACATACTCATCATAACGTGAAGGCATTCGGTTCTTTAATACTGCACAGGCACAGCGACCCTCATGCAACCGATGGTTAACATCGCCCTGCGTGCTGCACGCAAGGCTGGCGACATTATCGCCCAGGCATATCAGCAGCTGGACGTCATCAAGGTACAGGCCAAGAGCGCCAATGACTACGTGACCGACGTCGACAAAGCGGCAGAACGCGCCATTATCTCGATGCTCAAGAAGTCCTACCCCGACCACGGCTTCATGGGTGAAGAGAGCGGCCATCAGCCCGGCACCGGTGAAGGCGAAAGCTACCTCTGGATCATCGACCCCCTCGATGGCACCACCAACTTTATCCACGGCATGCCGCAGTTTGCGGTCTCTATCGCCTGCCAGTATAAAGGCAGAATCGAACACGCCGTTATCCTTGACCCAATCCGCCAGGAAGAATTCACTGCCAGCCGTGGCCGTGGCGCCACCCTGAACGGCAAGCGCATCCGCGTCAGCGACCGCACCAGCCTGAAAGGTGCCCTGATCGGCACCGGCTTCCCGTTCCGTGAAAACCAGATGTCCAACATGGACAATTACCTGGGCATGTTCCGCAACCTGGTGGGTGATACTGCCGGCATCCGCCGCGCCGGCGCTGCCTCCCTGGACCTGGCCTACGTGGCTGCCGGTCGTTTCGACGGTTTCTGGGAATTCGGCCTGCACGAATGGGACATGGCGGCAGGCTGCCTGCTGATCACCGAAGCCGGTGGTTTCGTAGGTGACTTCCGCGGTGGCGACAAGCACCTGGAAAAAGGCCAGGTGGTTTGCGGCAATCCCAAATGCTTCCGTGAAATCCTGACGCGCATTCAGCCATTTGTCAGTGAAAGCCTGAGATAATGATTTCCCAGGGAGTCACCTGACTCCCTGGCATTGCCATATCAATCAATACCATACCTTTCAACAAACGCGTCCACGAACGTCCGCAGCAAGGTTGTTACTCCCCAATTTTGTGGATAGACCAACGAGATTGGCACAGCTGTCTGACGATATTCTTCCAGCACCGGCAGCAACTTACCAGACACCAATTCTTCTTCAATGAACAGGTCAGGTAGATAGCCGATCCCCATCCCATCCAGCACTGCCTGCTTGACCATCTCTCCGCTATTGACCTCATAACGACCATCAATCGCAACACTCAATTCACGACCACTGACCGGATCCACCATATGCCAGCGCTTGGATGGTCCTACCGCAAAATCATAAAGACAGCTATGCGCTTTGAGGTCATCAGGCGTTTTCGGGGTGCCGTGACAAGCCAGATACGCCGGACTGGCAAAACAGGTCAAAAATGTCTGTGACACGGGTCGGTATTTGAAGTTCGAGTCCTTCAACCTGCCAATCTTCAGTGCAAGATCAATTCCTTCCTCCACCATATTCACATGCCGGTTTGTCAGGAAAACCGAAATATCCACACCGGGATACTGACCCATGAATTCTGAAACAAAGGGGGACAACCATTTTTGACCGAGATATAACGGCGCCGTAATCCTGAGAACACCACTCACCGAGCCCTGCTGCTGCTTTGCCGCCAACTCCAGGCGATCAACCCGCTGAAGAATATCTTCTATTTGTTCCAGGTAGGCGCGTCCTGCCGGCGTCAGGCTAATGCTGCGCGTTGTCCGGTAAATCAGCTGCACATTGAGCCAACGCTCCAATTCTGCAACATAGCGGCTCACCGCAGACGTCGCGAGGCTAAGCTGGGCCGCCGCGAGAGTGAAGCTCTCCTGCCTGGCAACCTCCCGAAACACCGTCATTGCGCGCAATTTATCCATATTATTCCAATTATTCGAATAATCATTTCACTGAACGATTATTTATCAAACTTTATGAAAAACCTATAGTCCAATCACACAGGTAAGGCAATCACGCCCTTAGAAACACAAAGGAGAACACCATGAAAATTCTTATCATTGGCGCCAGCGGCACTATCGGCAAGGCTGTGACAGAGAAACTGAAAGCCGATCATGAGGTGATTACCGCCAACCATAACAGCGGTGACTACCAGGTCGACCTGGGCAACAAAGACTCCATTACTGCACTGTTCGAACAAGTTGGCCCTGTAGATGCCGTTATATCGACAACCGGCATGGCTCAATTCGGCACCCTTGAGCAACTGAGCGATGCGGACTATCAGCTGGGCCTGGATAACAAACTGATGGGACAGGTCAACCTGGTACGTATCGGCAAGGCATACCTGACCAAAGGCGGCTCCGTGACCCTGACCAGCGGCTTTCTCGCCCAGAACCCCATGCCGGGCAGCATCTCCCTCAGCATGGTGAATGGCGCACTGGAAGGATTCGTTCGGGCTGCCGCCCTTGAACTGGGAGAATCACTGCGCGTGAACACTGTCAGCCCGGTTTTTGTGACAGAAACCGCACAGGCTATGGGCATGGGCACTGAAGGCACGCTCTCCGCCGAGCAAACAGCCAACGCCTACCAGGCCAGCATCGAAGGCAACATGACCGGACAAACCCTTGATGTCCGTAACTACGTTTAACCGCTCTCCCACAAAAAAGCCCCCGTTGTTATACGGGGGCTTTTTTGTGCACCAGTGATACCACCTTCATTTAAGGCATATCATCCAGCTCATCATCCTTCTTCACGGGAACAATCAGGTCTTCACGGCTGATCTTCATGTAAAGCAGAATGTTGCAGGCAATGTATATGGACGACGACGTACCAATAACAATACCGATCAACAACGCTACAGAGAAGTTGTGAATCATGTCGCCACCCAGGAAGAACAGGGATAACAGCACCATGATCGTGGTACCCGAGGTCGCCAATGTTCGGCCCAGGGTCTGCGTCAGGGAGACGTTGATAATTTCAATCGCCGTACCTTTACGCATCTTGCGGAAGTTCTCCCGTACCCGGTCATACACAATGATGGTGTCGTTCAGCGAGTAACCGATCACCGCCAGCAGCGCCGCCATGACCGTCAGGTCAAACTGCAGCTGGAAGAACGAGAACACACCGAGAACAACAATCGCATCGTGCGCCAGCGAGGTGACTGCACCCACGGAAAACTTGAACTGGAACCGGAAAGCGATATACGCCATAACCAGACCCAGCGCCATCAGCATACCGAGTCCGCCCTGCTCTCGCAGTCGGTCACCCACCTGGGGACCCACGAACTCAACCCGCTTGACCTGCACCTTACCGTCGTACTGCGCTGCAAGGCTCTCAGACACACGGTTACCCAAGGTCGCCATGTCACCAGGAATACGGATCAGGACATCGGACTCCGAGCCGAATTCCTGGGCAATGGCATCGCCATGGCCCATCTGTTCCAGCTGATCGCGGATTTCACTGATGTTCGCCGGCTTGTCGTAAGACAGCTCAACCAGCGTGCCACCGGTAAAGTCCAATCCCCAGTTAATGCCGTTAACCGCCAGACTCACCAGAGAGCCCAGCACCAGAATGGCGGACAGCACAGTGGCCAGCGTCCGCACCTTCATGAAATTAATAACTTTCAAGCCCGGCTTTCCAGCAGCATCGGACGTGATTTTTTCACCTGCCATGGATAAGCCCTCAAATAGCCAGTTTCTTCAGATCGCGACGGCCGCCGTACACCAGGTTCGTCAGCGCACGGGTCACCACGATGGCAGTGAACAGGGACGTGATGATACCGAGCGACAGGGTAACTGCGAAGCCCTTGATGGGACCGGTGCCCACGGCATAGAGGATGACACCCACCAGCAACGTCGTGATGTTACCGTCAAAAATAGACACAAACGCGCGGTCATACCCCTCGTGAATCGCTTTCTGCACGGAAAGCCCATTCCGCAGCTCTTCACGAATCCGGGAGAAAATCAGCACGTTAGCGTCAACCGCCATACCCAGGCTCAGAACAATACCGGCAATACCCGGCATGGTCAGCGTCGCCCCAAGCAGGGACATGGCCGCCACCATCAACACCAGGTTCAGGGACAGGGCTACGTTGGCAAACAGACCGAAGACCCGGTACACCACAACCATGAACACCAGCAACAGCACAAAGCCAACGATGGTGGAATTAATACCCATCTGGATATTTTCCTTACCCAGGCTCGGGCCAACGGTACGTTCTTCAACGAAGTGCATGGGGGCAGCCAGTGAACCGGCTCTCAGCAACAGCGCCAGCTCGGAGGCTTCAGCCGCGGAATCCAGACCGGTAATCCGGAAACTGTTACCCAGCGCACTCTGGATCGTCGCAAGGCTGATGATGCTCTTCTCCTCGCGGAACGACTGCACCTTCACCCGCTCTTCCTGCCCGTCAACCATCTTGGTTTCGTAACGGGTCACAGGCTTCTGTTCGATGAACAGCACCGCCATGCTGCGACCGACATTGTTACGGGTCGCCCGGTTGATCAACTGGCCACCACGGTTGTCAAGGTCAATGTTGACCTGTGGACCGCCACTTTGTGGATCAAAGGTAGAACGGGCATTGGAGACCTGGTCACCGGTCAGGATGACATCACGCTCAAGACGAGCGGTACGACGCTCATCATTACGGAAAGAGAAATTCTCACTAACGGCAGCGGATGCGTCATAAGGTGCTGCCAGACGGAATTCCAGGTTAGCGGTCTTACCGAGGATACGCTTGGCCTCAGCGGTATCCTGCACACCTGGCAGTTCGACAACGATGTTGTTACGGCCCTGACGTTGCACCAACGGCTCAGAGACACCCAGTTCGTTAACCCGGTTACGGACTGTTACCAGGTTCTGGCGTACTGCGTAATCGGCAATTTCCTTAATCCGCTGCTCAGTCAGCTGGTAACGCACGGTGAACAGGTCACCACGGGTACCGGCATCCACCATCAGGTCAGGGAAATCTTTACTGATCGCTTTGACCGCCTTGTCACGCACGGTTTCAGAGCGGAAACCGAGCTCACGCACACCGGTTTCACCGCTACCTGGCAGACTGCGGTAACGCAGTTTTTCCTTGCGCAGCAGTGTCCGGATTTCAGTGTTATACACTTCCATCCGTGTCTGTACCGCTTTATCGGTATCCACTTCCAGCAGGAAGTGCACACCACCGGACAAATCCAGACCCAGCTTCATCGGGTGAGCGCCAATGGAAGTCAGCCACTCGGGTGTCGTGGGTGCGAGGTTCAGCGCCACCACATAGTCGTCGCCCAAACTGTCCTTGATTAACGCCCGGGCTAACAGCTGCTGCTCCGAATTCTCAAGACGGATCAGCACGGAGCCCTTATTCACTTCCTCACCCTTGATGGCGATATCAGCCTTTTCAAGGATGGCAGTGGCTCTATCCAGCGTGGGTTGACCGATGGTCTGGGAGGAGCTGGTACCGGAGATCTGCACCGCCGGGTCATCCGGGTACAGGTTCGGTAATGCGTAAATGATACCAACCGCCACCACAACCAGGATGACGAGGTATTTCCATAAAGGGTAACGATTGAGCATGGCTCTCTTGTTTCCTGCTACTGACAAGGCCTGAATGCCTGAACTGTACACGGGCAACCGCCTGCCGGCACGGCCAGGACCGACCGGGAGAAACCCTCCGTACAGACAAAAAAGAGCTGGCCGCACTTAGCGGCCAGCTCTGTCCATTCCTGTTATTTGATCGCCTTGATGGTTCCCTTCGGCAGGGCGGCCACGACGGAGGACTTCTGGAAGTTCAGTTCCATGTTGTTCGCCACCTGCAGGGTGACGTAGTCGTCAGTCACACCGGAGACACGGCCCAGGATACCGCCGGAGGTGACCACTTCATCCCCCTTAGACAACCCGCCAACCAGGTTCTTGTGCTCCTTGGCGCGCTTACTCTGGGGGCGCCAGATCAGCAGCCAGAAGATCAGGAAGAAAACGCCCAGCATCACGAACTGGAACATGCCGCCCATCGGCTGGGGCGCTGCTGCGGCCCCGTCTGCAAACGCCTGACTGATAAAAGGAATCATTTCCCCGGTTACTCCTGCTTACAACAGCTTTGATATTGACATTCATGGTTCCGATGCCGCCCGTCGGGCAGGCATCCGGATAACAGACGGCGTCCCGGTATCAGAGTTCCGGTACCGGCATGCCCCGTTTAGCGTAGAACCCGCTCACAAAGTGCTCCAATTTACCTTGTTCAATGACCGCCCGCAATCCAGCCATCACCCGCTGGTAGTAGCGCAGGTTATGAATGGTATTGAGCATGGAGCCCAGCATTTCGTTGCACTTGTCCAGATGGTGGAGATAAGCACGGCTGAAGTTACGGCAGGTATAGCAGTCGCACCCTGCCTCCAGCGGCTCTTCGGAGCGCTTGTGGATGGCATTGCGAATCTTCAGTACACCTTCGTCGGTGAACAGGTGGCCATTGCGTGCGTTACGGGTCGGCATGACACAGTCAAACATGTCCACACCGCGGCGTACCGCTTCCACGATATCTTCCGGCTTGCCCACGCCCATCAGGTAACGGGGATACTCTTCCGGAATCCGATGCGGGGTATGACTGAGGATACGGTGCATGTCTTCCTTGCTTTCACCGACACTCAGGCCGCCGATCGCATAACCGTCGAAACCGACTTCCAGCAGTCCATCAAGAGAGCGCTGACGCAGGTCTTCGAACATACCACCCTGGATAATACCGAACAGTGCGGACGGACTGTCAGCATGGGCTTCACGGCTACGGGCCGCCCAGCGCAGGGACAGTTCCATGGAATCCGCCGCCTGGCTCTTATCCGCATCACCCGGTGTGCATTCATCGAAAATCATGACGATGTCGGAACCCAGCTCGCGCTGCACCTGCATGGAGATTTCCGGGCTCATGAATACCTTGGCGCCATCCACCGGCGAACGGAAGGAGACACCTTCCTCGGTAATCTTGCGCAACTCACCCAGGCTAAATACCTGGAAGCCGCCGGAATCAGTCAGGATTGGCTTTTCCCAACCATTAAAGTCATGCAGATCACCGTGCTGACGGATAATCTCGGTACCCGGACGCAGCATCAGGTGAAAGGTATTGCCCAGGATGATCTCGGCGCCGATCTCATGGATATCCCGGGGCAGCATGCCCTTGACGGTGCCATAGGTACCCACCGGCATGAAACAGGGGGTCTCCACCGTGCCACGGGGAAAGGTCAGCCGGCCACGACGGGCAAGGCCGTCCTGTCCCAGCTTCTCGAACGACATGAAACATTCTTTACGCATTGACTGTCTGCAGACTCCGTAAACGCAATAAACTCTGTGCTAGCTGGTATGTTCAATCGCAGCAGGACATCAGTCCCGGCGGGTCAGCAGCATCGAATCGCCATAACTGAAGAAACGGTAGCGCTCGGCCACGGCTTCCCGATAGGCGTGCATAATCTCGTCATAGCCGGCAAAGGCCGACACCAGCATCAGCAGGGTCGATTCCGGCAAATGAAAGTTGGTCACCAGCATGTCCACGGTCTGGAACTGGTAACCGGGGTAAATGAAAATATCCGTTTCGCCGGCGAAAGGCTTCAGCTCACCGTCACGGCTGGCGGTTTCCAGGCTACGCACGGAGGTGGTGCCGACAGCGACCACACGTCCACCCCGCTCACGGGTACGACGCACCGCTTCGCAGACTTCTTCGGACACTTCCAGGTATTCGGAATGCATGTGATGGTCTTCAATGGAATCCACCCGTACCGGCTGATAGGTACCGGCACCCACATGCAGGGTCACAAAGGTTTTCTCAACGCCCTTCTCGGCCAGACGTTCAAACAGCGCCTCGTCAAAATGCAGGCCAGCTGTAGGGGCTGCAACCGCGCCCTCCTTACAACCGTAAACCGTCTGATAGCGACTACGGTCACTCAGCTCATCTTCACGGGTGATGTAAGGCGGCAATGGCATGTGACCGAGGCGATCCAGCACTTTCAGAACCGGCTCATCCGTGAGGAACTTCAGCAGGAACAGCGCATCCTGACGCTCCACCATTTCCGCTTCCACGTCCTGCTCCAGGATCACCCGGGAACCCGGCTTGGGGGATTTGCTCGCCCGGATCTGTGCCAGCACATGGTGCTCATCCAGCACTCGCTCCACCATCACCTCAATCTTGCCGCCAGTGGCCTTCTGACCAAACAGGCGCGCCGGGATCACCCGGGTATCATTGAGCACCAGCAGGTCACCCTCGTTGAGGTGATCCACGATATCGCTGAAATGCTTGTGTTCCAGGGAGTCGTTCCCATTGACCACCAGCAGGCGGCTGCCGGTACGTTCGGGCATGGGGTAACGGGCGATCAGATCATCTGGCAGATCAAAGTGAAAGTCGCTGACGCGCATCCAGCGTAAAACCTCACTGAATAAAAAAGGCGGCAAGCATAACGAATGTCTGGCCGAAAGTCAGGCCGTATTATCCTCTGCCAGCGCGCCGTCCAGCGAAACCGTCTTAAATAAAAGCGTATAGCGAAAAAATGCTTGCTTACCCGCATCAACCAATACACAAACACAACGGACAACAAAAGATGTGCACATTGAAAGGATTCATGGTGTGAAATATACACTCACATTTGCACTGATCACCCTGCTGGCAGCTATTACTCTGCCAACCACGGCCGCCCCACTAATTGCGGATACTGAGCGACCGGCCCACTCCGCACCACAGAACAACAATGATCCGGAAGCCAGAGCCCAACCACTACAAGACAAAGTCCTTGAGACTGTATTTACAGCACAGTTTTATCGTCTTGCTATCAGAAAGCGCCAAACCGGTGACAACACCAATACAAAAGAAGGCATTACATTGGCAAAAGTAGACCAGGAATATATTTACCTGGAACAACCCACCACCGATCAACCGGTACCCGATTTACAGCGCCTGATCAAAAAGAGTTTCCAGATCAAAACACTGGATGATGCACGCATGATTGAAACCGCATTGGACATCCTTTATCCCACCACCAGCCGATATACCTATGGCAGCCTCAGGGGCAACACAATCAGACAGCAAGGGAATCAATGGTTCTTTATTCGGGACCGGTTTTTCAGTGATCTGGAAGGCTTCATCTTCAAGACGAATGACGATGGCAACATTCTTTCCGTTTCATATTCATTAAATCTTCCAGCCGCGATATAAACAAATAAAAATCATCAGATAACCGTGACCGTTATGAAAACAATAAAGTGCCTCAACATTACTCCCACTCTTTTCGCAGTCTTAACAGTGTCTCTGCTGGTCGACTTATCACAGGCACTTGCAGATCAACCCCCGACTTTGAAAGAAAAACAAATCATTCACCAGGCCGTCCTGAGCAAAGAAGAGGTTGAGATTGAAACGAAAGCCACTCGACGAACAGACGACGTTTTGACTGAAGTTTTTTCCGCCCGCTTTTATGACGTCACTATCATCGAGCATGCAAAAAACCAGACTCTCGCCCCTGCCACCAGGGATACCGCTATTCTGGCAAGGCTGGACGATCAAATGATTGATCTGAAATCCCCAACAACCAATGAACCACTCCCCAACCTGCAGCGCATACTGAACAACGATTTCCAGATAAAATCGCTACAAAATGCATTAATTCTTGAGAAAGCTCTGGATATTCTTTATCCCATCAGCACCTCATTTGGTCATGATGATCTGGATAAAAAAGCCATTCTACAGAAAGGTAATCAATGGTTTTTCATCAGGGGGGCATTCTTTGATGACCTGGCAGGCTTTGTTTTCTCAACAGATACCAGTGGCAACATTACCAGCGTTTCTTATTCACTGGGAATCCCGGCCAACCTGCCAGCACCGCCTCCTCAACCACACAGCCTGTCACTCACACAGGCGGAAGAGCAGGCTATTCATGCGGCCATCCTGGCGCGCAAAAAGGTCGAGATAGAAACCGACATCACCAGACTGGATAATAAAGCCCTTTCCAGAGTCTTTTCAGCACAGTTTTATGACACCACGATTATCAAGCGCACCAGTGACTATAGCTCTGAAAGCGAAACAATTCTGGCCATACAGAAGGATAAGGTGATTACGCTGGAGGGTCCCTCAACCAATCAACCGATGCCCGAACTACAACAACTTCTGAACAAAGAGTTTCAGCTTAAAACACGGCAAGATGCTTCCACCCTTGAGGAGACACTGGACATTCTTTACCCCGTTCGGAGCGGCTATGGCAGCGATGACATTGAACACAAAGCCATCCGGCAGAATGGCAATCAGTGGCTTTTCATTCGTGGTGTATTTTTTCGTGACCTGAAAGGATACATCTTTGAAACGGATGATAAGGGCAACATTCTTTCGGTTAACTTTTCGCTTGAGATCCCCGACAACAACAAATAATCAACCATCACAGAACGGAAGGGCGTTTTCAGCCCTTCCCGCCATGATTACAACCCGGCGTTCTTCAACCGGTTGGCATGCTGCCGGTACACCGTAACCGGATCCGTATCCAACAAGCTGTGAATCCCCAGCACCTGGTTCACCTCATCGAGATGATTCATTTTGTAGTCATCCCGAATCACCAAGCCCATGTGGGAACTGCAACGCCCCACCAGACCGTCATTCGGTTCATCAAAAGCCAGGGCCACCAGCGTCAGGGCGTAATCCGTGACATCCAGCGGATTTGTAAAGGGTTCTGTACCGCTCCATGAGTAATACCGGATACCATTGACTTCATAGTCTCCTTCGCCGCAATCCGCCGGAATCGCTTCCGGATACTGCTGGTTAAACGCCGCACTACCCGCCAGGCTGAGGGCTTGCAGAGAGGCCATGGCATCCTGACCATTATCCGTCGGGTTGCTGGAAAGCCCATTGATCAGGGTGCCCAAACCATCGAGCACACCGGTCACCACGGCTTCCGCCACCGGCTTTTCACTGACACCCAGCACAATATCCGCCACCGGGCTGCCCTTATGGGGCGAGCCAACACTGGTAACAGACTTCACCAGATCCGGCCTCAGACTGGCTGCGACCCGGCTGGTCGGCCCGCCATGGGAGTGACCGATCAGATTAAAACCGTCTGCACCGGTAATCGCCTTGAGGTTTTCCAGCTGGGTGATCAGCTCCAGCCCACGGGCTTCCGAACTGTCCAGCGCGGTGACCTGCGCGACATAGACTTCGGCGCCACTGCGGGACAGCTCACCGGTGATCCGGTACCAGTAATCAACACCCAATACTGCATCAAAGCCCAGCATGCCGTGGACCAGAACAATGGGGTACCGGGTTTCGGTATAAGTATCTTTCTTTTTCCAGAACCAGAACGCCTGTGATGGCTGGCTGACAGCCAGCAATACCGCCAGTGTCAGCCCAGCGATGCCTGTTTTCATTACCTGTGTTGTCATTGCGCTGTTTAATCCCGATTTCGTTGATTCTTGTTGTTATTGATGTCACTCCCGACTGTCCAGAGTGCCAAGGATTCACCCGGAAAACGCCGGATGTTTACTGCTACTGCAAACGTTCCATAACCTGCACAAGCCGCAGTTCATGGTCAGAAAAGTGCTGACGCTGCAATGTGACCAGCGCGGCTTCATCTACACCGGCTGATTCCAGCGCCATCCGTTCTATCTGGTAGATTTGGAGACGCTGCTCCCAGGCCTGCCGTTGTTGATCCAGGGTCGCCAACCGTTCAGCGGCGGCATCTCCCCAGACAGAAGCCCGCTGACTGTATAACGCCGCAGCATCGGCCTGTCCTGACATACTTTCCTGCTGCACTGCCAGCAACACCAACGGCTGACGGGCAGCAACGGAAGCACCAGCCACATCCGTGTAAGTCTCAGCCAGTACGGATAGAGCTGCATAACGCTCTTCATCAGAGAGATTCTGGTCATTTAGGAGACGGATGCGTTCCAGGGCGTACTGGTCATACCGTTCCTGCCCCCCCCAGAAAGCCTCCGCGACATCTGACGGGAAGTGGAGCCGGCGCAGGTCGTACAGTTTCTGCCAGCGCTGCTGGTAGGCAGTGATATCCATCTGATACTCCGGAGGCGGCAACGCTTCTAGCGCATCAACCATTAAGGCCTCACGGTAATCAATATACTGGTGCAGTAACGCTTTCAGTTGAGTGGCCACTTTCGGGTCATAACCAGCTGTCAGCTCAGATTCAATCCTGTCGACCAGCTGCACCAGTGAAACCTCACCCAGCGTGGCAAAGTAGTAGTCAAAACGGTCACGGATACCGAGGGTGATGACCAGATTGCCGTCAGTATCCAGCTGGATCACACCATCAGGAACAGTTCCCCGCAATGAGCGAGGCAGGCCACTATCTAGGGCTGCAGGAGGCTCCGGCGATTGCATATTCGGAACAATGACCGCCTGACGCTGATCAGTGGCTGAGCCGGCAGATTCGCCGGATACCACGCCGGGAGACATAGGCGCTGACCCTTCAGCCAACCAAAAGGAAACCAGAAACAAACCGGCCAGAAACAGGCATAACCCGCCAGCGAGATAGGGAGACATCAGAGAAGATAACCGGATAAAACGCTTCATGCTGCCACATTATGGTTATTATTCTTGTACAGCTGTGCACGATTATAGGGCATTCCATACCGGTTGCCTGCAACAGACGACAATGTTCTACATAACACCGCTCAGGCCCCCAGAAGAGGCCAAGTGCGCAAGAGTCTTCTATAGTGATTCTATTACAGCCTTGATTTGTGACGAGGGAACGTCCATGCACCGCCTCCGCCTCCTGGCACTGATGACATTACTGTTAAGTCTGACCACTCCCCTGCAAGCCCAGGGACTGACATCTGCCATGAAAGCCCAGCTGGATCAGGATATCCAGATGATCACAACCTGGGTTAACCTGGACAAAGTCATTGATGCGGTCAGAAAGCAGAATGAATTGAACATCAAGCTCAGCGCCATCAAGAAAATGGATAAAAGCTGGAAGCAGGTCATGAAGCAAAAAGGGTCTCCCAACAACCTGATGATTCGGGCTTTCCACCACCCTGCTGCACAGTTTTTGCGCAAAGTCTCGAATAAGCACAAACCCCGCTACCCTGAAATGTTCCTCTGCGACAACAAGGGTGCCAATGTTGCCGTCACCCAGTTCACTTCGGATTACTGGCAGGGCGACGAAGACAAGTGGATCAAATCGTTTAACAACGGCAAAGGCAAAGTATTCATCGGGGAACCTGAATTCGACAAAAGCACCCGTACCATGTCAGTTCAGGTATCAGTGCCAGTCATGGACCAGGGCAAAACCATTGGTGTTTTGGTCGTTGCCGTATCATTGAAGGCATTGGGCAAACAGTAGCAACTGGTTTGCCCCACTGCTGATAAACATCACTCGATAGAAGCACACTCTCACCCCAACCGGGGCATAACGCCCACAGCAACCAATACCTGCGCCAGGATAATCACCCCACCAAGCATCATCACCAGCGATAGCAACATTCTTTGCCAGCTTTCAAGGCTGTCGCCGTAGAGTTTCCTGACCATCAACCCCGGCAGTAACAATGCCAACACCACCAGGGCAACAGCGGCAAAGCCCAAGGCTGCAATAAAAGCCCCCGGCACCAATAACACAGCAATCAAAGGGGGCAGAAACGTGATAGCCGCGGTTCGACAACGCCCCCTGACGGAATCCGTATGCCCCATTGCTTCCGCCATATAATCAAACAAACCCAGCGCTACGCCGAGAAACGAGGTGGTCAGCGCCAATGCGGTAAACAACGTAATGGCCGTCGTCACCCCGGCTGAATGGCTGACTTCGGTGAGGGAAATGACCAGCGCACTGACAGGCTCCTGTTCACGACTCATCTGCACCAGCACATCATGGGAAACCACACCGTTGGAGGCTGCCGTCCAGAGCAGGTAGACCAGCATCGGCAGGCTCGCCCCCCAGAGAATGGCCGGACGGAACCGCTTAGGATCACCCTCCAGGTATCGGACAATACTGGGCACCGTGGCCTGAAAACCAAACGAGGTAAAAAACAGTGGCAGGGCCGCCACCAGGTATTGCGGCGACGACATGGGACTATCCAGCCGGCTCCAGTCCACGACAGGCAGTAGCGAAACCAGCAGCACCGCCAGCATGGCCAGCTGCAACAGGAACAGGGAGCGATTCACCCAGTCCACATAACGGGTACCCGCCTGGATGACGGCGGCAAACAACAGAGTGACTAAAATGGCATCCCCGCCAAACGGCAACACGAGGCCAAACCAATGCTCCAGGGAACCGGCCAGGTAACCGGCGGCACCGGCAATATAAGCCGCACACAGCGCATAGGGCAGACAGATCGTAGCCAGCGTCGCCACCACCCGGCCGGGCCGACCCAGCTGCTCGCTGGCAGCCCCAAACAGCGTCGTCACATTCTTGCGGGCGCAACAGACTTCGGCCACCAGCAGACCGGACCCCGCCGCCAGCAACCAGTTCACCACCATCAGGACAACCGCGGCCCGAAAGCCCACCATCGCGGTCACCAGCGGCATGGCGATCATCCCTGCGCCGATGGACGTACCGGCAATAATAAAGGTGCTGCCCAGGGTTCTGCTCTGCATAACACTCCTTTCGTTCACGACAGTGGCTGACCCGATAAGGAACGGGCACCCGGGCGATCAGGCAGAGCCGTCACAATGGCGCAGATGCCATTGACCGGCACAGACTGGGTCGATAACAACACTGAAAACATCGTACAAACACGCTCCCCCTGCAAATTTGACTCCCCTCCCGGCAAAATGTTCCGGTACAAACGCGCACAACAGCACGAATGTCTGTTGCATGATGAAAAGGTTTTGATATACTGCCGCTCGCTTTCGGAAGGGTTTCCAGCGCAGTTTCTGCGTGTGAAACGCAGCGTTTTCTGCTGCATCTCTTAATCTTCCGATGATCTACTATGGCCGAGTGGTGGAATTGGTAGACACGACGGATTCAAAATCCGTTGCCTTTAAAAGCGTGCCGGTTCGAGTCCGGCCTCGGCTACCACCCTTACAGCAATCACTTCTGCTTAATAGCGGGTCGCAGACTGCTCACTGACCACACCTGCTTAAATTAGAAAATTCAGAAGAGGCGACAACTACTTTGACACAGGGGGCTGAACTACCCGAATAAAATATCGGGTCAGCTATAAACCTTGTCCTGCTCTGAGTCTGCCTTATCACGCTCAATCCAGAGAAAGTCACTACTTTTTAGTAACTTCACCAAAAATAACCAGTGACGGTACTCCAGCATCCATTCCTTCCTGATTGGCAGAAACAGGGAATCCATAGACTCTTTGGTTTCCTTTGATCTTAAACTCCCAGGTGAGTTGGCTTTTGCCTTTTTGATTTCCTTCTTTGAAGCATTTATATCCTGTTGCCCCCTCCTCATGTGAGGCGTAACGGCCTGACTCGTGAATATCTGTCAGTTTGGCAAGTTCTTTATCTGAGAATCTGGATTTGTATATTTCAGATTTTTTGTCAAAAAAAGCATATGCAACAGTCGCTTTATCCAGATCCATTTCATCCATCTTGCTTTTTGGTTGAAACCCTCTCCTGTAAATACGTTTAACGCAATCATGATCGCTGGGAATGGGCTCTACCCACGGGTATGCTGGAATGACTTTTTTGTCCAATCTTTCCGGGAGACGAACTAATTCTGTAAAACGAGAGAGAAACCCTGCTTTTTTATCTGTTTTTGATGCTTTGCGTTTGTACTTGTATTTTGGGTTGCAGTATTGAGAGGTATCTATCTCTTCCCAGCTTTGAGGAAAAAAAATACTGGAAGGCAGTGATGGGCTTTCTGCTTTTTTTTCAGAGGCCTTCTCACACTCCTTTATCGTGTTGTCTAATTTATGCATATCAATATCTCGTTCATTGATTATACGGGCTAACATCATTTCAGCATTGATACGCCTTGTTTTTCTGCGGTAAGTCGTAATACTTTTTGGAAGTGATATGAGTGTAAGGGGTATGGTTATCACTCCGATGACAACTAAACTTACCGTAGTGCCAATAGTTTCAAGAGTTTTCATTAAGATTGATTTCCTGTAGGCTTCCAGTTCTTTTCTTCTCTGTATTATTTTTTCTTCAGTTTTCTTTGCTTCAGCTATTTTTTGAGCATCAGAGCAGCTACTTACCCTTTTAATACATTGTTTTTTTATATTTTCAAATTCCCCTCGAATATATATATCTCTGATTTCAGCAAACTTATTGTCGTAAAATTTTGAATGAATAGCATACTCAGCCTTTTTCTTCTTGTTGTTTGCGCCTTTACCCTGGAGGGTTTTTTCCACATCGCTCCTGACTTTCGCAACACTGCTTCTTAAAGTCCCAGCTATTCTGGAAATGGCTTCATTTCGATTTATCAATGCCTGCTGTAACTCCTTTTGAAATTCGCTGTAGAATCCGTGATCCTCGTAATATAAAAATATTTCTTTTATCAGGCTGTCATAGTGCTCTACCTCCTCTCTTAGCTCCAGGTAGCATTGGGAGTGATAAATAATTGGGCATCTGGGATAAAAGATATCCCTTGAAGGCTCATAGACTAAATGTGCTACATCCCTGCAGTGTCTCGATGAGTACGCATTAGCTTCATTATATATCACTTCCATTTTTCTGAAGTTGTTTTCTATCTTGTCAATTGATTGATACTTTAAAGGGACCCATAGCTCACTTGGATTTTGCAAGCCTATACTGATTTTGACACCGTCAGATTGTTTTAGTATCCAAGGCATCATTTCCGGTGGGCCAACATGCTCTAAAAAACCTGGTTTTGGACATGAAAGTGGTAAAGGTTTTTTTCCACTACATGATTCTAATGCCTGACACTTATCACGACTCTGTGGCGCTATCAAGCCTTGTACCGCACTAATCATGCCAATGGAAAAAACAAATAGTTCGGTTTTTGATCGATGCGAGGACCCGACTTTAAAGGGTGCCATTTTATTTTCTAAGCGTTGATATGGTTTTACTGCTTTTGCTCTTTTTTTGTTTTTTTTTCTATTTACATGTCTTTCTGTGGATGGCTCACATCGTCCTGCTTGTGGAGCACTGTTGCTTTCTTGACGAAACACTAAATCTGCTTTCATGATTTGATCCTTTAATCAAGTTTAAGTAATACTCTCACCGTACATTCTAACTCCGTTAAAGATTCCGCCCCCCCGGTAACACTGCGCGAAAATCCAAAATTTGAAAGAGCGGTTGGTATAATTGCTCAGAAAGCTCGGGTAGAGATATGATTTCATATCACTTCAACCCAATCATGAAAAATATTTTGCACAATCCTTCCATATTCTCACGCTGACTTTCTGAATGGTTACAAATTTATGAGTTAAGTTGACTGCCCGTTGTGCATCATTATGGAGAATGATGCTTGCCGGGGAGAACATCCTGTGCACTAACTTGGCGATGAATTTCATTCATCTGTCACTTCGCCGGGTACTCACTCGACATCTTTAAGATCCAGAGTATTTTAACGAATGATATTTCAGGGGCTTCCCCCCGAATAACAATTCAAAACCCAGACTGACCGAAGGCCAATGAGATCAGCATGAAGCTCGGTCACTTGCATCCGAGCAGTCATCTATAGAGATTTTTTCACCAAGGCATCCCAGTATGATTGGGACATCAACTGATGTAAGTCAGTTCCCTGGTTGTTAGCTAATGTGCTTGTATTGGTTATTGCTCTCGGCAGCCAGCCCTTATTCCAGCACATCACAATTTCAGGATCATGAATCTATGTAGAAGGCTTGCCGCCACCTACTTCCCGAATTTCCAGGGACCAGTTTGAGATCGAATTTTTCATGAGCCTATAAACGGACAACCAATAAACTGGCATCAGTCACATTCGCCTTGAGTCACCGTCTCCATACCCATGCCTTTGGGCAGTATTATCTGATCAAGCCATTGGTGTTTTCAGTGGTGCCACACCCACAGGAGGAATGGGGTGTCGCAAAATCAACCGGACATCTCAAACTGTTGAAAAATGATCATTCACTTTCACGGTAACGTTACCTGTACAAACATGATGCTTTCTGCCAAAACCCTTTTACCACAAAACACCTTACCAACTCTCTACGGAAAAACACCCGTTGGAAACCATCGGAACACCGGAAACACACTTTGATCTCAAATGATTTGAAATGTAATAATATCACCCCTTCCCCCGACCCCATCATTCGCCGCCAAAAGGCTGTAGGCTGTTCTCATGTCTCAAGCAGCGCCCACCAAACGGGCCCGTCACAAGATTAACCCCCCGGTTTTCTGGGGTTCTGCCATCCTGATATTCCTGCTGGTCAGTTACACCGCATTTTTCCCCACGGAAGCCGGGATACACTTTGGCCAGATGCAGGCCAGCATCACGGTCAATGCCAGCTGGTTTTATATCGCCACGGTCGCGCTCATCATGATCTGCGTGATCTTTCTTTGCCTGTCCCGCTACGGTGACATCAAGCTGGGGCCGGACCACTCCGAACCCGACTTCAGCTTCGGCTCATGGTTCGCCATGCTGTTTTCGGCGGGCATGGGGGTTGGCCTGCTCTACTTTGGCGTTTCCGAACCCGTGATGCATTTTTTATCCCCGCCGATGGGCGACCCCGGCACCGTGGCCGCCGCCCGGGAAGCGATAAAAATCACCTTCTTCCACTGGGGCCTGCACGCCTGGGCGATCTACGCCATCGTCGCATTGATCCTGGCCTTTTTCGGCTATCGCCACGGGTTGCCCTTAACCCTGCGCTCGGCCCTGTACCCGCTGATTGGTGACAAGATCCACGGCCCCATCGGCCATGCGGTGGATATCTTCGCCATCATCGGAACCGTGTGCGGTGTGGCTACGGGCCTGGGGCTCGGGGCGTCACAGATCAGCGCCGGGCTGGATTACCTGTTCGGCATCCCGGTCACGCCGGTTAACCAGATTATCCTGATCGTCTTCATCACCGGCCTGGCGACACTCTCCGTGGCCACCGGGCTCGACAAGGGCATTCGCCGGCTCTCCGAAGCCAACCTGCTCCTGGCGCTGATCCTCATGCTGATGATTGTCTGCCTGGGCCCGACGGTTTTGCTGCTGCAGATGCTGGTGCAGAACACCGGCGGCTATTTATCGGAGATCGTGTATAAAACCTTCAACCTCTACGCCTACCAACCCACCGACTGGATCGGCGGATGGACGCTGTTTTACTGGGCGTTCTGGTTATCCTGGTCGCCGTTTGTCGGGATGTTTATTGCCCGCATCTCAAAAGGCCGGACCATCCGGGAATTTATTACGGCCGTCCTTTTCGTGCCGACCGGGCTGACGTTTATCTGGATGACCGTCTTTGGCAACACGGCGATCGACCTGATCATGAACCATGGCGCGACCGAGCTGGGCACCGTTATTCAGCAGGACGTCTCCCTGGCACTGTTCAAGTTCCTGGAATATTTCCCGTTTTCCAGTATCCTGTCGTTTGTGGCGGTGTTGATGCTGGTCGTCTTTTTCGTGACATCGTCAGATTCCAGCGCCATGGTCATCGACATGCTGGCCTCAGGCGGCGATAGCAAAGCGCCGATGTGGCAGCGGGTGTTCTGGTCCTGCGTCATCGGCGCGGTCGCACTGACCCTGATGCTGGCGGGCGGGTTAAAAGCCCTGCAGGCAGCCACCATTGCCAGCGCGCTGCCGTTCTCGGTTGTCTTGCTGCTGTCGACCTATGGCTTGCTCAAGGCACTCAGCATTGATGCCACCAAGAAAGAGAGCCTGGCCCAGACCCAGCTCACCCCGAAAGTGGGCCATGCCCCCATCCCCTGGCAGAACCGCCTGAAGACCCTGGTGCATTTCCCCCGGCAGGCCCATGTGAACCACTTCGTGAAAGAGACCGTGATACCGGCGATGGAATCGGTCAGCGAAGAGCTGAAGAAACGCAATGTCGACAGCACCATTGAGTTTGATGAAGAAAAGAACATGCCCAGCCTGGTGATGTGCCATGGCGACGAAATTGATTTTCTTTACCGGGTTTACCCACGATCGTACCTGCAACCCAGCTTTATGCTGGATGACGAGGATGAAGAAGAACGGAAATACTTCCGGGCGGAAGTGTTCCTCAGGGAGGGCGGGCAGGACTACGACATTATGGGTTGGACGAAAGCCCAGGTGATTGGGGATATTATTGACCAGTACGAGAAGCACATGCATTTCCTGCACAGGATGCGCTAGGGGCACGGGACAGCCACCTGCCACAGGCCTGCAGGTGCGTCAGTGATTCGAAGGATGGTTTTACGGGAAGGTGGCCCACACCCGGCGGGCCATTATGGCAGGTGCTGACGGTTACGCCTGCCGCTTCCATTCCATGAGCTTCTCGCTCAAGGCATGGGAAATGGTGTCGTACTTACCCCCGACATTGAGGGCGTCTATCGCCTTATCCTTGTTGCCTGCCAGAGCCATGGCCAGAACGGCTGCGGCGGTTTTGTGGAATTCCGCATGCAGGGATTTTACGTCTTCAAAGAAAGGTGACGATTTATCTTCCAGGCCATAAAGCCACTGGCCGAATTCACACTGGTTATCCTGACGCACCACCTCCGGTGACCAATCGCTCTGGCCGGAGGTGATGGCCCGCCGGATGCGCATTTTCCACACGCCATGGGCGATGATGCCGTTTTCTATCTGATCCTTGATATCCATGGTGTCATCCTTGCCCTAACCCGTGATTTTTTAAGCTTAGCCAAGACTATGCAGGTGAGAAAACGCATTGAGCCCCGCCACAACAGCGCATCTGCCCGACTGCAACACGATTCAGATCATTTTCATTATCTGGAACATCCGTATAATCTTGGCGCTCGTCCAAGTAGACGACATTAGTTGCTCAAAATGTCTGGATAGCTTTTCCGGTAAAAAGTGTTAGGGTCGGCGGGCGGTAGCGTGTCTGAAGAATGCTGATCGCTTGGATAGCATCACGCCTGCACTATGCTTTGTTGATCCTCCCTACGAAAACAATCGCAATGTTCGCATATGCATATATGCGCGAGCTTGTCTTAACCATTTTATAACAGAAGTTTTAGTTAGTAAGCTTTATTTAAGACCCCATAATAAAACAAGATCATACTAACGAAGTGAGAATAAGTTACTAACCAAAAATAAACATAACACCTTGATATGTTATTCCATAAGAAAATACCAATTAATTAGAAGATAATATATCATCCGAACTTAGTTCACCTAAAACCCTGGAAATTCACGAAAGAGATTGTTTCAGCTTCTACTGACGTTATATATAGAGACTCAAGCTCAATAACACAGAAGATTAGTATCAGATTTAGCAATGAAAACCTGATCTCAAAATCTTGACTACGTAGTAAATAAGTGTGATTTATTACTCAATTTTTTGAACTAGAAATGATGAGAAACAAAAGAGCAAACTGGCTAAAACTTGATTTTCAATATCTATTAAAACACTCTAACAAAAATAACATTTCAAAAACTAGAGCCTATTCAAACTTATACCTATGTCGCGTAGAGCTTCCAAGACAAAAAGTTTTGTCTTCTATGATAGCCAAGGAAAGGATTAAACTTCTAGATGTATATAAAATCAAACATAAAACAATAGAACTTCCAAAAGAAAAGGTATTTATTAGAAATAACAGCATTAATAAACCATCAGCTGAATGCGGCATTATCCGTATTAGGAGTCAAGCATTGAATATTGATGAAACCCTTATTTTTGAAATAAATGAAAGACAAAATGAAGGATTTATTGAGCATCTGCAGCATATACCTATCCTCACTCATCACAATAATAAAATAAACCAGCTTATTGATGAAATTGCAGTTGCGGTATCTGAGCATCCAAATATAAAATACACTTTACAAAGAATACAATATCAATACAACCTGCAAAAAATTAGCGAAATAAATGAAGCACTTGTAACCGGATTACAAAAAAAGAATTACTCAGCTGCAGAAGCCCTCTCTAGAGTATCGCTAGAAACAACTGTCAACTTTCTTTATATATTAGATGAAAAAACAAATGAGCGAACCAATGGCTTAATCCAGAACTATTTAAAGAAAAACATTTACAAAGCAAAGAAATGGTTAGAATACTCAAGAAAAACAAAAGATCAATTTGGTATCGAAAGTGCCAACAACCTGCTTCAATCAATGGAGCTAGGCCAAAGTATATTTCGGTTTAAGAATGAAGCAAAGCCACAAAAATGGCCCGATACCATTAAGGCTAAATTTGAAGCTGTATGTATGGAGGATGCGTATGTCACATTATTTTCCTCATCTTCTGATTCGGTGCATTTAGGTGCGGAAGACATTTACAACCGTACAATTGTTGAATTCTTGGGTGGTAAATGCAGAGAAAAACTAGCTAAAGGTGTTCTCAATGAAAAAGCAAGCTTTGCTATCTACCTCACGATATGCTCACTTATTTACTCAACAAACTCTATCATTAAACTCTGCAATAATATCAATGAAAACTCTTGGAAAAAAACTGCAGAAAAAATAGGAAAGGAATTTTTGAAATTAAAAAATGAGCATGAAACGCATCATAAATTAACCACATAACACTAAAGTACCTATAAGTGACTCATACTGCATACTTGAATTGGCTATTAATCGCCTGCTTTCAGAGGTTATACGCAGTGATATTTATACATGAGTAGCTTTTAGGATTCATAATTTTGCACCATGCAATAGTTCGAAGACAAATATAATTCAAACAAGAAAACATTACAGGTAGCTGGTGCTTAAGAAAAATTAACTCTCTCTCAGAAATAGCAGAATGCAATTTACTAACAAACATTTGAAGTGGCTGATTGACACAGGAAAAACTGTAACAACCAGCTGCGGAAGCAAAGCGTCAATATTTGAGTTTACACCTGATATTCAAGATGAAGAGGTGATGAGTGCTTGGGCAAAGCACTTTAGAAATCACTATTGTGATGACTCTGAAATAGATGAACTTAGATATGGCACGGGTAAGACTAGAGCTGATTACTTGCTTTCGACAAAGCTACCAGTACAGAAAGCTACTGCCCCACATGAAAAAACTGGACCAGCCACAAGAGCCGGTGATTTTTCTGAAATACTAGTCTCAGATTACATGCAATATTTACTTAATTATTGGGTTCCAAGAACACGCTATGAATTTAAAGTAAACCCTAACCTTTCTGAAAATGGTTCCGATGCTATAGGTTTCAAATTTTCACAGGATAATAACGAAGAAAAGGATGAACTTCTTATATATGAAGTAAAAGCAAAGCTCACAGGAAACAAGCCTGTAAATCAACTTCAAGTTGCGGTAAATGATTCTGAGAAAGATAAGTTCAGGGTTACAGAGTCACTTAATGCCATCAAGCAACGTCTACGGCTTAAAAATGATCTAAGTGCGGCCGGTAAGATAGAGAGATTTCAAAACCCTACAGATAGACCTTATCTGGAGCGTTATGGTGCAGCGACCATCCTATCTGGCATGGTATTCTGTGAAAATGAACTTGCCACTACTGATACGTCTAACCATAGCAGTGCATCATCATTAAGCCTTTTGGTCATCAAAGGCAATGATTTTATGCCTTTGGTTCACAAACTATATGAAAGAGCCGCAAATGAAGCTTGAATCCCGCTCCAAGAACCTCTTAGCTATAACCAGATCAAAGGCAAAAATGTATGAATTTAGAATAAATGAAAATGATCATATTAAACTTCAAGACAATCCAAATAAATTATTAACCCTCACAATATCCATACTTGGAGAGCTTTCAGCTGCAACAATCCACGAGCATCATAATCCAGACAACCCTGACACAGAGAACAATATTAACGAGTTGAAGGAACAGCTATCAGACTGTGCTCAATTCTTTGATGCGCTTGATCAGTCAAAGCTATCTAGTAACTATTCGGATTATCTAAAGATCCTTGCTGCTTCAGCATACTATTTAGCTGAAATGCCAGGAAGCTCTCAGATTCTGGTCAGTAAAGTCGACCCAGATAAATTGACTCTTACTAACAGCAGAATTGAAGAATTACTACTATGGGTTTTGGTTGGCGACTTGTCTTCAAAACCTAACAAACCAGCCAGAAATTTTTCAGAATTGATAAACAACGTATATAAAACTTATTGCGATTTTTATCTAAACAAAGGAAGCAATGAAGACATATTGAATAGCTGCAACAAACTAAGATCAGCCATTTATTCAGGAGGCACTGACAGGGAACTATTAATTGGCGATATTATTTACTCAGTTATTATTAGACGAGTTACTTACTCTTCAATTATTTGTCTTCCTAAATATTCTAAGATACCACTAGAAGAGTGGTACGACACACTTAAAAAAGAATCATTTATCAAAGAATTTTGGCCAGCTCAAAGGCTAATAGGTGAGAAAGGTGTACTATCTGGCCGGTCTTCGGTGATACAAATGCCAACAAGTGCAGGTAAAACAAAGTCAACGGAACTTATAATCAGAAGCTCCTTTAAGTCTGGCAGGTCTCGCCTCGCAGTGATTATTGCGCCTTTCAGGTCGCTGTGTCATGAAATAACTGACTCCATGATTAAGGCTTTTCATGGAGAGAATATAACAGTAAATGAACTCTTGGATATTCCCCAGCTGGACACTAATGACATTGAGTTTTTACGTTTTTTCCATGGGACAGATTTGCTAGAAAGACAAGTAACTAACTCAGTCGTTATTACTACACCAGAAAAACTAGTATATATATTGCGACATCAACCTGAATTATCAAAGGAGATTGGCTTATTAATATTTGATGAGGGACACCAGTTCGACACTGGTACTAGAGGCGTTACCTATGAGCTTCTAATCTCTTCACTAAAGACAAGCATAGCCGCTGAAACTCAAATTATTTTGATTTCTGCTGTTATGTCGAATGCTGAGAGTATTGGTGATTGGCTTTATGGTGAAAAAGGGACAACCGTACACGGAACTACCTGCCTGCCTACACAACGATCTATTGCCTTTTCAAGCTGGACTAAAAAACTTGGACAACTTAAATATGTTTCTTCCGACTCCATTAATCATGAAGATTTTTATGTTCCGAGACTGATTGAAGAGAGAAACCTTGGCAGAAAAGGACGTGAGACAAAAGACAGGGTTTTTCCAGATAGGAACAGCCCGTCAGCTTCAAGTCACATGTCTGCTTATTGGGTTGTAAAATTATGCCAACAAGGTCCAGTTGCCATATTTTGCGGTCAAAAGTCATCCGTTAAAAAAATCTGTGACCTTTTAATCGATCAGTATCAGCGAGGGTTGAATTTACATCCTCCGCGTAATTTTTCCAATGAAATAGAATTATTAAAAATATCTCAGTTAGCAGAAAAGCACTACGGGAATTTATCTTCATATCCGGATGCCATAAAGCTTGGATTCCTACCTCATAGCGCAAACATTCCTAATGGAATTAGAGTTTCTGCAGAATTTGCAATGCAGAACGATATGGCAAAGGCAATTATTTGCACCTCAACTTTGGCTCAAGGAGTAAACCTTCCAATTAAATACCTAGTAGTGAGCGGCAATTATCAAGCTGGAGAAAAAATTTCTACACGCGACTTCCATAATTTGATTGGAAGAGCTGGTCGCTCAGGATTACATACAGAAGGAAGTATTATTTTCTCTACTCCAGACATTTACGACAAAAGAAAAAAAACTTTTAAGGGTAGAACAGCATGGAAAGACATAGAAAGATTATTAGATACAAACAACACAGAAGACTGTCTAAGCAGTTTGAAAAAAATATTTGAACCTTTCCCAGGCATGCCGCCCTTAGAAGAAATTAACATACTGAAAGACAAGAGCAAATATAAAAAATCCGTTCTAAAACATGCAAAAACAAACAAATTTAACATTGATAAATTAACACAACATATAGAGTTTAAAGAGCAGTCTATTAACACAATAGAAAGCTACATTTTGTCTTTTATATCTGACATCGATGACATACCGGATAATTTATATGAAAACATAGCAAAAGGAACACTTGCTTATACTTTATCAAGTGTTGAAGAAAAGCAACTCCTAATAGACGCATTTAAAATAATATTTAACAATGCTTGTAATGTTCCAGTAGAACGACGTGCATACTATGGGAAATCACTATTAGGCATCAACCAATTAAACAAAATATATGATTGGTTACAAGATAATATTGACCGCTTAAAGCTAGAAGATAGCTTAGAGAGCATATTGAAATTCATTTGGCCACTCATAACAATAATATGCAGCAATAAAAAACTGCAAAAGCTTCAAAAAAAGCCAAATACTGAAATAGAAAATAACCTTGATGATGAGACATCTCCGTCTCTTATTGCCGCATGTGCTTGGATCAATCAACATGCATACTATGAGATAGTAACCAATCTTGACGAACACGATATTGGGTATCAATGGGGAAAATCACACAGAAAAGTCACCATAGACAATATCATTGAATTGACAGATCAAGTCCTTGGCTATGATTGCATGCTGATAATCGGTGCAATTGCTGATATTGTAGACGGTACACAAGGTGACAGTGAGATTTCAGATAAGTTGCGGAGATTACAGAAATCAATAAAATACGGGCTTTCTCAGCCTCTTAGCATTTGGTTGTATGAAAATGGACTCTCTGACAGGGAGCTTTGCAAGGAGCTATGTCAAACCTTAGTTGATTCCGGCATTGACCCAAAGAGTTTCAAACAAAACATTTTAGAAACTAACAAAGAATTAGTTTTATCTATTCTAGAAAAATACCCTTCATATTTCTCACGGTAACAGGAAGCTATACAAGCCTTAACCTAACCCGTTTGAATAGACATCAATTCCACTAATTAAATTACTGTAATACAGTCTTCAATAGCGGTAAAAGCGCATTAATAGCGAATGCATAAAAAGTGGGGGACTGTACTGATCGCACGTATCCGATAGTCTGATCAAGGATATTATACTGAAACAGTCCATTGAGTTATCTTACATACATAATATGCCTATCTCGTTTATTACTTATTTTCGCATTCATATGAAAACCCTATATGAGCATTAATATAGACTGGCAAGGTAATTGCCAATTCAAAGTCACCACAACCGGTGGTTTCACAGTTGAGGTCGATGCAGAGAACGCTCAGGCACCCTGCCCGACGGAGCTATTGCTGTCCGCACTGGGTTCCTGCAGTGCCACCGACGTGGCCCTGTATTTTCAGGAAAAAGGGGTAAACCTGGAAAGCCTGAATAACCAGGTGACCTACACCCTCACAGACAGTGAACCGAGGCTGTATGAGTCCGCCAACCTGCACTTTACGGTCAAGGGTCAGGGGATTACGAGGTCAGACGTTGATGTCGCAGCCCGGAACGCCATCACCCAATACTGCCACGTGTGTTTAATGTTGCAGCCCGCCATCAGGATCACGCATTCGGTTGAAGTCATAGACAGTGACCGTGAAACCGTGGCTTAAGCGACATTCGCCTTTCGAGGTTTTGCCCCCGGGCAAGGCCTCGCCTCCCCCTATACGCATGGATACGACTGTTTAGGCGCCGGTCGTTGCGTGTATCCTGCAATGCTGTTTGAAATTCTTACAGACATCATCGCTTCGATGGTGAACTTAACGCGTAAGAGTTAGATCGTTAAACATGCCATTTCCAAGCTCACTCCCCGCGCTTCACAAGGCGTTTATTGAAAAAGCCCTCCCGATACTGGCTGAAGACCCCAGGATTGTCGGCATCGCGGCATCCGGTTCCTATGCCGACAATTCGCTGGATCCCTACAGTGACCTGGACCTGGTGATTGCCGTTGAACCCGACGCGTTCGACGCCATCATGCCCGACCGCCTGTCCATCGTTGCCGGCCTGGGCGATATGGTCGCGGGGTTTACCGGGGAGCATGTCGGTGAGCCAAGGGTGATGATTACCCTCTATGGCCCGGAACCGCTTCACGTCGATTTCAAGTTTGTCCGCGTCGGCGATGCCACCACCCGGGTCGATGAGCCGGTCATCCTGTGGGCCAGGGACGCACGGCTGGAACAGGCATTAAGCCAGGGCAAGGGCGCCTACCCCGGGCTTGATCCCCAGTGGGTGGAAGACCGGTTCTGGGTGTGGATGCACTATGCCGGCACCAAGATTGGCCGGGGCGAATATTTTGAAACCCTGGAATTTCTCAGTTTTCTGCGAAGCCAGGTATTGGGTTCCCTGGCATTGCAGCAGGCGGGTTATGAAGCCCGGGGCGTGCGTAAAATCGAGCAGCTGTTACCGGCCTTCGCCGAGGCACTGAAAACAACGGTCGCCACGCCGGATAAAGACGCATTGCTGAATGCCACAGCGAATGCCGCAAGGCTTTATCTCTCGCTGCGTGACGCACAGGTTCAGCCCTGCACAGACGCACAGGCATTGGCCATGAACTACCTGGACGCCCTGCGCACCACCAACACCGCGTAACGGCCGTCTGACACGTTAATTCCGTGGCGCGACACCAGCGCGAAGCCCCACACCCCATTTCCCCAGGCGGATGTGCGCCTGCGATGTTTTCGAGTACCGATCATGTCCGAGATGTATACGAAGCATGCTGAAACGTATGATTCAGTGGTAAGAAACAATATCTACAACGCCTGTCTGGAGCGTCCCTCCCTTCAGGCATTGCTGGATGATGTGCAGGGTCTGGATGTCATCGATATGGGCTGTGGCCCAGGCATTTATGCCGGGTATTTCCTCGAACAGTCTGCACGCCGCGTGACGTGTATGGATGTCTCCAGCGACATGGTGTCCATCGTCAAACGAAAGTTTGGCGATCAGGTCACGGCCTATGTGCAGGACATCGCGTCAGGCTTACCGCAGGAAGCCGCGAACAGTGCCGATGTCATCGTCTGCCCACTGGTGTTGCATTACCTCGACGATTTGCGTGTCGTCTTTAACGACGTGCACCGGGTGTTAAAGCCAGGGGGATATATGGTGTTTTCCACACACCATCCGTTTGCCGATTTTGAGTGTTCGGTCTCCGGCAACTACTTTGTGACGGAGTCGATCCAGGAAGAGTGGGACACCGTGGGTACGCCGGTCACCGTCCACTTCTACCGCCGGTCCCTGACGGATATCTGCAACGCGATCACCTCAGCCGGGTTAGTGATCGCCAGGCTGACGGAAGGTACCGTGTCAGAAGACGCCAAAGCGCTCTCGGAAGAAACCTATTACCACCTGAAACACAATCCCAACTTTTTGTTTGTGCGGTGTGAAAAGTTGCGCGGGGAATGACGTTGAATCCACTCACGCTTTAGTGAACAGCAATATCCCTGAAGCGTGCGCAACCCTACCTGCCAAACCCATGTACAATGGCCGGGTCATGACTGAATCGGCCACTTTTCGAGCCTTTTCCGCACCATAAAAAACAACAAAAGGCACCCCATGGAGCAACTATTAGGAACATTAGGCGGCATTGCGGGGATTGGCGGCGTCGCGCTGGGCGTATTTCTTCTTTTATTCAATAAAATCAAATTACCGTCAGGCACCCGAAAGCACCTTACATTATTCATGTGGCTGGTATGGAGCATCTGTATCGCGGCCCTGGCTGGTTACTTCATCGTACAGCACACGTCTGTCAAAGAACCTGAAAACAAAGTAGCAAGCTGGAATAAGAATATCTCCATTACCTACCCTGACGAAGGGGAGTTTATTGATTTTCTATACGCCAACAATGGGAAGAAAATCTCTCTGTCCTCCTATATTGATATGAGCCTGTCCAGCGAGGAAAGCCATCAGATTGCCAGCTTAATCGGCTACATAGAAAGCGCACTTGACCTTGTAGAGCCCAATGGGGACCTGGCCAGTGATGCGATTGATTTATTTCAGGAAAATGCTTCTCTCACGCTTCCTCTGGACGGCTTAAAAACGGGAGCTTTTTTACAATTCATCTTGTTAGATCAACGAGTTTTGCCAATATCACATGGCGGGAGTGGTGTCGTTCAATTCCCCATTGATGGCTATTTTAAAGTGGCTGTATTAGCACGCTCGGGGCCTCGTATGCTCTTCGAACTAACGGAACTTCCAGTCAACTTATCGATCAACATCAGTGAGTAATCACTTCAACACTCTTGCTGAGGTAGAGGGTCTTCTGCATGACCTACGATGAATTCAATGCCTTTTGTCAGTCGCTCCCTGCAACCGCCTATGTCATGCAGTGGAACAACTCCCATGTCTGGAAGGTAGGCGGGAAAGTTTTCGCTATCGGTGGTCTCGGGCGCGATGGTAACCCCGCCTATATTTTCAAAACCTCGGAACTGAATTATCACTTTCTCAGTGAACACCCCGGTTACCGACCCGCGCCTTACTTTGCCTCCCGCGGTATGAAGTGGATACAACACTACGACAGCACGCCGGAAACGGATGAAGCATTGCAGTATTACCTCGAATCATCACACAAGCTGGTTGCATCGGGTTTAAGCAAACGCAAACAGAAAGAGCTGGGATTAGACCCGGTTATTCAAAACTAACAACAATCCTCTCTCCTCTTTCTTTTATTCCCCTTCTTTAATTGCCTGCCAATACCGTCACCATTACTCACAGGTGTCGACGAATCATTGCCAGACAGGCTGATAGCTCACAGCTATAGTGAAACGCTGAGTCACAACACCGTTTTTTAGCCTTGTTTATCTATCGTCCGGAGTACCGATGCAGGATTTCCTCGACCGTTATGACTTCATTCTGTCTGAAGCCGCCATTGTTGAAAGGCTTCGGCGCAGGGACGACATTGCTCTGGACGACCACATCGTTCATGCCCACATGATTTATGATGAGCCCGGCAGAAAAGCACTTTCAAAAATCTACAATGACTACATTCAAATAGCCCAACAGGCGGACACGCCCCTCCTGCTGCTTACCCCCACCTGGCGAACGAACCGGGACAGAGTTGAGCAATCCGGCATCAGCACCACCATCAATCAAGATGCAGTCGATTTTCTGCATTCACTGAAACAGCAAGCAAACGACACTGACACGATAAAAATCGGCGGCACCATCGGTTGCAGGAATGACTGCTACCGGCCGGATGAAGGTTTGTCAGCCACTGAAGCTACCCGTTTTCACACCTGGCAAATCGAACAGTTGGCCACCAACGCGCTGGATTTCCTTATCGCTGTCACAATCCCCAGTGTTGAAGAAGCCCTGGGTATTGCCAACGCTATGGTAGCAACCGGCAAGCCTTATATCATCAGCTTCGTCATCGGTCGGGATGGCACCGTGCTGGACGGCACCTCTCTCGCAGAAGCCTTTGACACCCTTGACTCACAGCCCACAACACCGCCACTTGGCTATTTTGTGAATTGCTCCTACCCCGCTTTCCTTAACCCAGGCATGCAACCCGCTTCAGTCTTCAAACGATTATTGGGAATGCAGGGCAATGCCTCCTCGTTGGATCATGCCGAACTTGATGGTTCAGCGGACCTGAAGTCCGAACGTGTGGAAGCCTGGGGGGATTTAATGCTGCAGCTTAATCATGACTATGGCGTCAAAGTATTAGGCGGCTGCTGTGGCACAGGTAACGAACACCTTGAATACCTGGTGAACAATGGCAGGTAATACTGTCTTCTATAAACGACAGTAACTTAATAATTCCATTATCATATTCAACATCTTTCAAGACCAGGTAAAGTGACGCTATCAACAGTTCATCTCTTACAGAAAGAAGAAATTTAATAACATCCGTGACGCACACTGTCAGACCGAATAACATTCACCGTCGTCTATTACTCAACGCACGGCATAACCACCAGCATCGAATAACAACATCATTTGGAGTGGAAAATGAGTTTGATTTTTAGAATGATCTATTTGCTGTTAGCGTCGTTATTCAAGCCACGCCTCCCCATCATCAAACCTGAAAACGCCCTTGTGATGCGCGTGTTACCCAATGATTTGGATATCAACCTGCACATGAACAACGGCCGCTACCTGACCATCTGCGATCTGTCCCGAGTGGATATGTTTATCCGAACAGGGCTGGCGAAAACCATGTACAAGGAAGGCTGGATTCCCGTTGTTTCCGAACACACCATGAAATATAAAAGGCCGCTGAGTCCGTTTCAGAAATACAAAGTCACCATGCAGATTACGGGGTGGGATGAGAAAAGCTTTCACATGATTCACACCTTCCTGGTGAATGACAAGGTCGTCGCTGAAGGCACATCGCTGGGTTGCGTGCTCAGCAAATCCGGTGTGATTCCCCCGGAAAAGGTGATGGAAACCGTTACCAGAAGGCTTGATGCAAAAAACGCGGGGCGTTGAGGTGTAAATCTGTTCTGGCGTCCGGACAACATCATGGATGCTGCAAACACTAGAAATCGAGTTTAGGAGTAAGGCTTTTTTATGGTTCGGGATGTATCCCTGCAGGAACATGCAATGGCGTTTATCCGACAGCAATCAACGGGACATCCGCCGCCACAAGAGGCCTGCATCACGATTAACTTTCATCCCGCACAACGCACCAAAGACGGCACCCCGCTCCTTTCAGCCTTAGCGAGCAGCGGTCTGATAAAGTCACAGTTTGAAACCGGAACCAGTAACGGGGGCCTGACAGCTCATCCGGAAGGCTATAGGTGGCGGTGGGAAAGTCGTGCATTCAATCATGTATACGACCACTGTAGCCCGGAGGCCCGCCCGAAATACGGCGCACTTGACTACCGAAGACGGGGAACAGGCGTTTCTCCCCGTTTTGGTTCGGCCTTCTTCCGGCTACACCGTCATGTGTTGGGCAGAACAACCTTCTGTTATCCAGACAGTTACTTCAACCCTGTGGCCTTTTCCACTTATGAACATACAGGCGCCTTGATTCAACAGGCAGAATCCACACAGCTTGATGCCCTGGATAATTATATTGAGGCGCATATTCATGGCGAGCTTAGTCTGGTTTCCGATGTAGAAGCGCTGGTTTTAGATCCTGTATTTCAGGGAACTGAAATTGAGCAACTGGCCAGCAAATTGGATTGCGCCATCGAATGGCATAACGGTTTCCAGGTCAATGTCGCCTGCTTACAGCAACACACGAATTACCGCGGAGAACATATTGTGGCGCTGGCAACAGCACTTGCTGAGCATAACCACATCAATCCATTACTGATTGAACGCGCCTTTGAATCTGGTTTATATCCTGCACAGGATGTTAAAAAAGTGTGGCATTACCTTGCCCGGTTTGGTGATTTAAACGATCGGGAAAAACCGGAGACTGCACGCTAAAGCGTGGCTCAGTCTATCGTTAGTCTACAGCCCGATAGATACCGGAGGTGTCGATGAAAGCACTGCGGGTAGATCACTTAGTACTTACGGTGGCGAATATCGAAAAGACGGCTGCCTTTTATGAGTCCGTACTGGGTATGGAAAAAGTCGTTTTTGGTGACAACCGGGTTGCCCTGGTGTTTGGTGAACAGAAAATCAATCTGCATCAGCACCACCATGAATTCGAACCCAAGGCTCAGCAGGTGATGCCAGGCAGTGCGGATATCTGCCTTATCGTCGACACACCTTCGGGTCAGGTTGTGGAACACCTTAAGCGCAACAGGGTTGAGATCATTGAAGGACCGGTTCAGCGCACAGGCGCATTGGGCGCCATTGATTCTGTGTACTTCCGAGACCCTAACGGCAATCTGATTGAAGTTTCAACTTACCTCCAACAGACAACTATCCCTATGAAAGAAAAAGAAACCTATCCTGACGCAAACAACTATAAATTGTATGCGTCAGGACAAGGTTTCATCATACTTAACTACATGATAATACATGCCCAAATCAGTGGGATCATTTTCATCTTTGCGGACTTGCAGCTCCAAAGCCAGTTCTCTTCTTCCTGGATTCAGAACTGTTTTTCACTACCAAGTTCTCCTTCCTGATCTTATTGTCTCTTTTAAGGATTCTTTTATGTTCTGGTAATTCTTCACTCAGCTCAGAGCTACGTCGCGATGCAGCCTCACTTCGGGCTTTCCTTCTAGACTTACCGGATACCGTATTAAGATCAAGCGCACTAAACACGCGGCGATCTTTAGTATACCGAGCAACAAAAGTTCCCTGGCCACTTGATTCAATCCAAGCCTCAGTATATGTATGAGCGCTATTCTCTGTTGATGCACTTCTTCGCGTTTCTTCCTCTAACTCGTCTTCTTCGCTGTCAGTTGCAGTTGCCATTACAGTTGCAGTTGCAGCTGAATCTGCAGCTTGAAATTGAACTTCAAGCTGTTCAAATTCGGTAAGAGAGTCTGCATCATCATTTTCAGCTCGAACTTTGGCTTTAGCCCCAAGCGGTTGTCCAAATAGGACAAGAGAGCTATCGTCATCATCGTCATCTACTGGATGTGACTGTGAGCCACGAGACGTCGATGCTACTACTGGCTGCTGGTCTTCTGTAGATGCAGCCTCAGACCTTTCTTCATCCCCGGTAGACAGCGAGCTCATTAGAGAGTCCGGCTCAGTCCGCTCAGTAATTCTCGATAGCATGCTCGCAAGTTGCAATTGCTGGTCTTCAGCTATGAAATCCTCTGCAAGCACTTCTTCAGCCTGTGCCGTGTCAGACATTTCATCTAAGTTCAACGACTCACCAAGCACAAACGAAGCTGAGGGCGATACCGGGCTACTCAGTGTCTCTGGTGATGATGAATCGACAGCTAGCGGCGTTGTCCCTTCTTCCATTACTGTATCGGATATATTATTTCCCTCTAATGTCAGTGGATTTGTTTCATCCTCACCCCCCTCTTCTACCGTTTCATCAATCTGAACATTATCAGGTTGTGGTTCAACATTTTCCGGGACGTCAGTTGTTTCATTCTGTGATTCAGGATTTACAGCTGTGCCGTCCTGGTTTTGCTGCTCATCCTGCACATTTGTTGTTACTGCTTCCTCAACCTGTCCTGCGTCTTCTGTTGCCTCCGCACCGCCATCGTCTGCCAACAGCAACGGTTCATCACCGTCTGGTCGATCAACAACATGATGATCATCCAAAAGCGGATCATCATCATTCATTTCGATGATATTGGCTTCTTCCTCGCCAAGTGCATGACTTGTTTCTTCACTGGGGGAATCACTTGATTTACCCCAACACTTCAGCATGCTAAAGAAAGCAATGATTTTGCGAACCAGCCACAATTCACAAAAACGAGAAAAAATGCTCGTATCATTTGATCTTTGTTCATCAAGCGCCGGCTGTAACGATGTTACGTCCGGCTCGATGGAAACCGATCGATTCAATGCATTCACTGTATTGGGTGTTGTCTCAGTGACTAAATCAGTTGCGTTACCTGAAAGGCTATTATTTCCTACGGTTAAAACTCCCTGTTCCATAATCTTTCTCCTTCGTCATCATTAACTAAATCACTAACTAATTTGTCACCTATTTTGGATAAAAGTTCCGATCGCGGACAAAAAAACATAAAAATAGCAGCTCATATAACGAACATGTTTTGGAAATTGATCAATCCCATAGATAGCTACCCAGATTTACTGTTTATACGTCGATAGATACAACTAAAGTCGAACGCTCTGCAGTCCGGTTTGGCAGCTTATTTTTTACATTTATTAACAAGTCAACATTTCATCTATCAGTTTCAAAAGTGGCAACTGAAAAGAAATTCTCGAAGGAATGGAGGGAAGATCAGGCCTCGAATAATAAAGAACAACCCGATGCACTACTGTAGCAGTTGCCGTTCATGTCATACCCGGGTAGGGAATCAGAACGGCTTTTATGCTCAGGAAACGCTTTTTAATTTAGAAGCTGTATTCTACTGGAAAACACGTTCAATAGCCTCAGCATAAGCTTGCTGCATTTCCTCACTGCCGTTGACGCACATGCCAAGGTCACGTAGCAGACCATCTTTCAGACCATAAATCCAGCTGTGAATGGAGAGCTTTTTACCATTCTCCCAGGCTTCCTGAACAATACTGGTCTGACACACATGCACCACCTGCTCAATAACATTCAGCTCGCACATGCTGTCGACACGGGCATGCCCGGACAGTGGAGCCAACGCCTCCCGATGCTTGAGTTCTGTATCCTGAATATGACGAAGCCAATTGTCGATCATACCCTGGCGGTTACCGGATATGGCTGCTTCAACACCACCACAACCGTAATGCCCGCAGACAATAATATGCTCAACACCCAAGACATTGACCGCATAATGAATCACGGACAGGCAGTTGAGATCACTGTGAACCACCACGTTGGCGACATTACGGTGGACAAACAGCTCACCCGGCATCAGTCCGACAATCTCATTGGCCGGCACCCGGCTGTCTGAGCAGCCGATCCAGAGATAACGTGGCGCCTGTTGACGGGACAGACGCTGAAAAAATTCAGGGTCCCTGTCGCGCACGGATTCTGACCAGGACTGATTATTGTCAAACAGATGCTTGAGTACTTTCACGTGTATCCACCTTCACAAATCGTCTGCAACGAGGATATAGGGAAAACCCGGCAGAAAGCGATTCCATTTTGTTAATTCAGTGGTGTTTTCGTTACAGTGACAGGATATCCCTGCCCTACATCACACATCACACCACTGCCTATCAGGGCATTACGCCAGCACCGGCGGCAATATCCGGTTGAGCTGCAGTTTCTCCTTCACCGCTTCACCGGTCAGAGCATAACCCTGAAGGGTGTCACTGTCCCGATACAACGCCTTGATTCCCCCTTCATGCTGTTCGAGCATCCACTGCCCCTGCAAACCGGCGGCCGGTGGTGACGTCACCACCGGGCAGGCGGGCGTTTTCACCGTTACCGGCATTGGGCCATAGGTCACCTCTGTTGGCTCCCCGGTCAGCGTTTTCGCCAGCGCCCTCGCGCTGGCCATCAGCGGCATCACGTACAGCAGGACATGGCCGTCTACCTCGGCACAATCACCCAGCGCGAAGATATCCGGATGGCTGGCCTGAAGCAGCCGGTTAACAACAATGCCTTTTTCTACTGACAGCCCCGCGGCCTGTGCCAGAGCGGTACGGGGACGAAGGCCAACCGCAGAAATGACAATGTCAGCAGATAATACGTCACCATCATCAAGGCGAAGCTCAACCCCTTCCGCAGCCTTAAAAACACCGGTCGCTGCGCATTCAAGCCGGAAACTGACGCCCTGTGCCTCCAGGGCTGTCTGCACGCTGTCAGCCGCCTCGGCGGGCAACAAGCCCGGCATCACCTGGCCGGAAGGCGCAATTACCGTGGTTCGATAGCCTCCGGCATGGAGATCATTGGCAAATTCACAGCCAATCAGCCCCGCTCCCATGATGGCTACATGGGCATTCTCCGGTAACGCATCCCGGAAGCGCCCATAGTCTACCAGGTCATTGATGGAGTAAACCGCATCTGTCGCATCCCCCTCCAGCGCCAGGCGGATTGGCTCGGCACCCGTGGCCAGCACCAGTTTGCTATAGGTCAGGATACGGTCATCGAGGGTTAATTGATGGGTGTCAGGATCAATCGCCCGTACTTCGGTATGGGTCAGCAGAATCGCGTTGAGTTCGGCGGCCATTGCGTCCGCATCCGCCATCGCCAGTTCATCGGCAGACTTGCCCTTGCTGAAACCAGTGGAGAGCATGGGCTTTGAGTAATTGCGGCCGTCATCGGCCGTGATCATCACCAGGGGTGTCTCAATATCCAGCTTGCGAAATGCTTTCGCCAGGTTATAACCGGCCAGACCTGTACCAATGATAATAATGGGATGCATGATTCTTCTTGTTCTCAGGATAATGATGGCCGGGATGGATCAGCCGATTTCGACCATTTCAAAGTCGTCCTTGCCGACGCCGCAGTCGGGACATAACCAGTCGGCCGGGACATCTTCCCACGCAGTACCGGGGGCAATGCCGTCATCCGGCCAGCCTTCAGCTTCGTCATACACCAGACCACAGACGACACACTGCCACTTCTTCATACTGAACTCCCGCCTTGACGATTTTTTATTGTAGGTAGAGTGGGTCACTTCCCGGGCTTGCGCAAACCGGGTCATGGAACCTGTGTGAATTGTGCCTAGGCCAGGCCCAAAATTCAAAACGTCTCTAACGCAGAACGGCCAATGCATCACTGCAACGGCCGTTGAAAAGATGAGTGCGGGATACTGCCGCTAGCGGTCTATGACAACACTGCCAGTCTGCAGATCTACAGTCATGTCGTAACTGAACAGTTCCATCCCCACTATATCGATAAGCTCGAGCTGTGTCGGATTCCCTTCAAAGGTCACATGATAACTTTTCACCCCGTTCACAGAGCTATCACCCGTACCGGAAATATCAGCGTAACCCTGACTGTTCAGCCCCATGACATAAACCTGCTGGGAATCACTCAAACTCGACTTGTTGTGTGAGTAGGACACCGTTGTAATCGGGTGCTCCACAACGCTTGTCTGGCCGTTGACCGTCATGGTCTCTGACCAGCTGTCCGTCATGACAGAGTCTATCTTGACGTTAACTCTGCCCAGTACATGCTCCCCTTCTTCCAGCGGCACAGTCATCCGCTTGAGTTCTGCGGGAATTTCAATCGCCAGACGAAAACGGGCATATTTGAGATTCTCGTGAGCGGTATCCTCTTTGACTTTCAACTGTACTTCCGATGAAAAGTCATCCAGCTCTTCAAGGTTCTTGATCGCCGACACATCATTACCGGCGCTGTCCCGGATCTCCAGCACCTTGTACTGGATACGGGACAAATCCTGGTTAACAAAACTGAGGTTTGCCAGGCTGACGGAGTAGTAGTTGTACCTCAGGTCATTATCCATGCCAAACCCGAAACTGCCATTCGGGTCATAGCTTGCCACATTGGGGAGGACTTCGCGGAAATAGGCATCCTGTTCCCCACGGTCCACCTTGTCCTGAAAGCCGCCACCCGAGTCCAGGTTGACGCCCACCGTCAACGCGGCCCCCATGGCTAACCGTAAACCGACTCCGACTACCCCAGACATACTGCTTACCTCACATCCTGTCAGTCAAACGCGATACGGCTGCGGTTGTACTTCACCAGGCGTTTGCCCACACCCTTCACTTCAGTCAGGTCATCCAGGCTGGTGAAGCGGCCATGCTGCTCACGGAAATCCACAATCGCCCTGGCCGTATCCGCACTGACAAAAACCAGCGCACGATCAATAGCCTCAGCATCAGCGGTGTTGATATTCACCCGGCCGGCATCCGCAGAAACAGATAGAATGGTTGTCGCGAAGGCAAGTGCGACGATCGAAGAAACACGCTGCAAAGACATGAGCTACCTCCTTGTACTGCCAAACCTCTGCTCACACCTTTTGGTTTAGACCAAATTCAGGGGTTCAAGGCCAAAATACCCCAAAGAACCCGGTTTTATCCCCTTCTGCAGCCAGCAATCCGTACAAAATACCCCATAAAAAACGCCCGCGGCTGCGGGCGTCATTTATCCGTCATGCCTCAGGGCATGGTTTAGAAGTCGTAACGGACATTGGCGAGACAGGCATCTGCGTTGAAATCCGAATTCCAGCTGCGGCCATATGCGGTGAGAGTATCGCTGTCCGTATCCGCACCTCTGTGAGTGAAGGTAATCTGGAGCTCGACCAGTGTCAGTCATGTTTGCCAATTCTGTTCATAAACACGCACCGTCGTACCTCAGATTCATGTCGTTTATGCTTGTGGGTTAGCATTGGCTCGCATAATATCGCCGCCGCATATTCCTTTTGAGACTCACTGATCGGTTATGGCGGTAATTCTGCAATTTCCCGGCAATGCACCTGTTCAATCCCTGACGATTAACCCGGTCAATTCCGTACCGGAATTTGTATTGTCCGCAAATAACATCCATTTTTTTCGCCATGCGGGTACGGATGGTCTGCTGACCCTGCGGGGCAATGCCAGCCAGATTATCTCTGAACTGCAACAGCGCCGTAATGAACTCCAGCACCACTGCTGGAATGAATGCTGCCGTGAGATGGCGGATGATGCGTTTGTGGACTTCCTGCTGGAGACACTTAACCGTCTGGAAGAGATTGTCTATTACGTCATGGACCATGTGGACCCGACCGATGGTCTGGAACTCTGCGGCGTGCCAGACTTCGCCTGGGTCGACCTGCTGGCCAGCCAGTGACGCTGGTCATGCCTTTGATGCTTTCTTGTTGACCTGAAGCGGAATCACTTGAACCCGCCGGGCTTTTCCGTAAACTCATCCGCCAAAATGGCTAGATATTCACGGATCGTATGAGCAGTTCCAACGAGCAGATACCCCAGGCTCCCCTGCCTCCCGCACCACTGTGGCGTCGACTGGCCGCCATGTTTTATGACACGCTGCTGGTCATGGCCCTGATGATGGTGACCACCGGCATCTACCACACGGTGGTCAACAAGTGGCTGCTGCGCACTGAAGATGCACCCCTCGGCTTTAATCCTTTCCTGGCTTCCCTGCTGGTGTTTGTCACCTTCGGATTCTTTGCCTATTTCTGGACCCGCAAAGGTCAGACACTGGGCATGCAGGTCTGGCGCGTCCGGGTCCAGAATACCGATGGTGGCGCCATTTCCCTATGGCAATGCCTGCTGCGATTCATGATCGCTATTCCCGGGATCGGACTGGCGTTAGCGGGTGTGTTCTGGATGAAGATCGATAAGGAAGGCAAAACCTGGCAGGATCGTTACTCGATGTCTGAAGTGGTGCTTTTACCGAAAGGTTTTTACGGACTCAAGTAACTTGTTGTATTTCGGATACGGTCACGTCGGTACCCCGGACGTGACCGCTCATCGTTAAGCCGCCCGCCGCAACAGCACCACACCAATCCCGAAACAGATCACGATCGGCAGCAGTACCGCCACCAGCGGTGAAAACCCGAACACCAGGCTGGCAGGCCCCATCAGGTTCTGCAGAATCATAAAGACAACGCCTGTCACCACACCGGTGAACAAGCGCAAGCCCATGCTGACAGAGCGCAGCGGGCCGAATACAAACGACATCCCGATCAATACCAGGACAAAGATGGACAGCGGCTGCAGCACTTTCTTCCAGAACGCCAGATCATATTCGCCGCTTTCTAGCCCTTGGTCACGCAGGTAATCCACGTAAGTCAGCAGGCCTTCAATAGAAAGATCATCCGGCTTAACCACAACGACTTTCAGAAGAGTGGTCGTTAGCTCGGTATGCCAGTCTTCTGTCAGACTGGTTGTCGTTGTCACCTTATTACCCTGGTAATGGCTATCCTTTACTTCTTCCAGCACCCAGTGGTCTCCCTGGTACAGGGCGCGATCCGCGTAACTGCTCTCTACCAGACGGTTCTGGTCGTCAAATATAAAACGACTAACGCCGTACAAAACACCATTTGGCTGTACCGCGTTGAAGAACATATAACTGTTACCTTCTCGGTGCCATACACCTTCGTCACTGTATCGACCATCCGCGGAGCGTTCGATCTTACGCTGTGTCAGCGCCATCTGTTCCGCTACCGGAGTGACATATTCACCGATCATCATACCGGCAATGATCATAACCAGTGCCGGTTTCATCACCGCCCAGCCGATCCGGCTAAGTGAAACACCGGCGGCACGCATGACCACCAGTTCACTGTGCCCGGCCATGCTGCCCAGCCCGGCCAGACAGCCGATCAGGGCGGAGACCGGAATCACCTCATAGATCCGCTTTGGTGTGGTCAACAGCATGTATTTCAAGACTTGCGGCAACTGGTAGTTGGCCCGCATGCTGCCCAGCTGATCCAGGAAGGCAAACAGACTGTTCAGGAACACCACGACCACCAGCACAACCAGCATGGCGCCGAGGACGTTCAGCCCAATATAGCGATCCAGCTTCTTCATGACTCTTAACGCCCCCTGCCGGACAACCACGGGGTCAGCCGGTTCCAGTAAAACATCACCACCGCTATTGCCAGGAACACGGCATGCACACCCCAGACGCCAATGGTCGGCGACAGGTTGCCATCCTCAACTGCACCACGGGCCGAGATCAGCAACGCCAGATACAGGAGATACAGCAGAACACCCGGCAACAGTTTGATAAACCGTCCCTGGCGCGGATTTACCCGGGCCAGAGGCAATGCCATCAACACAATGACCGGTGCCAGCAACGGCAAGGAAATCCGCCACTGCAGCTCGGCCTTGCTGGCATTGTTATCGTGACTCAACAAAACGGAGGTCGGCTGTACGCTCTCCTTGCTGGCGCGGGCGCTGACATCACGATCCTGCATCTGCACGCCATAGGTCTCGTATTTCATGATGCGCGCCTGGGGCTGACCCGGCACCAGATCGTAACGATAACCGTCTGACAGCATCAGGTAACGTTTGCCGCTTTTTTCATCCGGATGCAGACGCCCCTGTTCTGCCAGCAGCAGGGTCATGCCGTTCTCGGCGCCTTTTTCTGACCGCTGGGCAATGAAGACATGACTCATGACCGAGTTGTCATCCAGCAGTTCCTCGACATATGTCGTGCGATCCCCGCCATCGAGCATCTGGAAACGGCCCGGCGTCAGGTTATCAAACTCGGTCATACTGTCCTGGCGGTTCAGGATGTTTTCCACCTGGGCGGTACCGGCCGGTGTCAGCCAGATACTGAAGATCCCCACCACCAGCGCTACCAGCAAGGCCGGCGCCATGGTGTAGCCCAGTAGACGGTTCTGACTCATGCCGCAGGCTTCCAGCACGGTCATCTCGCTGTCCACATAGAGTCGACCGTAGGCCAGCAGAATGGCGATGAACAAAGCCAGCGGCATGATCATCTCCAGGAAGCCGGGCATCCGGTACCCCATGATGGCGAACAGGAACTCGGCCTTGATTTCACCGACCGCCGCCTGTTCTAGGTATTTGATAAAGCGCCCGCTGACAATAATCAGCAGCAAAATGCCGCTGATAGCCAGCCAGCTATGAAGAAGTTCTTTGGCAAGATAGCGAAATACGATCAAGGCTGAATCCCGATACTGTTCAGTTGTCGCAGGACTGTATATAACGCACAGATATGACGTAAACTCCCCATAACCCTGCAACGGCTCCGAGTGTTCCCAGGAGACGCTGCTTACCGCCGGTTACAGAACCCGTTCACATCGGCAAGAAACCGCGCATTATCGCTAAAACAACCGTGTTTGTCTCGGAGTGATTATGGAAATTTCAGTGAAGAATGGCGCTGCTGACAAGCAACGCACCCAGTGTCTGGTGATTCTGGCTGGCGAAACGCAGCAGAACGCCGCCTTCACCGCAGTCGACAAAGCCGCCGGCGGTCTGCTGAGCGATCTGCTCAAGCGTGGCGACCTGAAACAGAAGCCCGGGCAGACACTCCTGATTCCGCGCATTGAAGGCATTCAGGCAGAACGGGTTATTCTCGCGGCAACGGGCAAGGAAGCACTGACTGCGAAAACCACCACGAAAGTGATTGCCGGTATTGTCGCTGCCGTTAACAACGCAGCAGTCAGTAACGCCATGATCAGTCTGGACGGTCTGGAGCCGGAAGACCGTACCCCCGCCTGGGCAGCCAGCCTGCTAAGCCAGATGCTGGAGCATTCCAGCTACCGCTTTGATCAATTCAAGAGCAAGAAAGACGACAAAGCGGTTTCACTGGACAAAGTGACCCTGCAGCTCACCGCCCGCAAGGGTCAGGCCGAACTGGAGACCGCAGCAGCCACCGGCCGGGCCATCGGTTATGGCATGAACCAGGCTCGTGATCTGGGCAACCTGCCCGGCAACGAATGCACACCCAGCTACCTGGCCAAAGAAGCCGAAGAACTCGCGCGCAAGCACACCAAGCTGACCACCAAGGTGCTGGGCGAAAAGGAAATGGACAAGCTGGGCATGGGCTCCTTCCTGTCCGTCTCCAAGGGATCGTCCGAAGAAGGCAAGCTGATCACCATGGAGTACAAGGGCGGCAAACGCGGTGAACAGCCTGTCGTCCTGCTGGGCAAGGGTATTACCTTTGATACCGGCGGCATCAGCCTCAAGCCGGGCGAAGCCATGGATGAGATGAAGTTCGACATGTGCGGTGCCGCTTCCGTTCTTGGGGCCATGCATACCATCGTTACCCTGAAACTGCCGATCAATGTGGTAGGCATGATTGCCAGCGCCGAGAACATGCCATCCGGCCATGCCAGCAAGCCCGGCGACATCGTCACCTCCATGTCAGGCCAAACCATCGAAATCCTTAACACTGACGCTGAAGGCCGACTGGTACTCTGTGATGCCCTGACCTACGCCGAACGTTTCAAGCCGCGCGCTGTTGTGGATATCGCCACCCTGACCGGCGCCTGCATCATCGCGCTGGGCAACCACATGAGTGGCCTGCTCAGCAACAATGATGAACTGGCCGAACAGCTGCTCGCAGCCAGCCGCATGGCGGAAGACCCGGCCTGGCGCATGCCGATGGATGAAAGCTACGACCAGCTGCTCGACAGTAACTTTGCCGACATGGCCAACATTGGCGGTCGCGCCGCTGGCACCATCACCGCTGGCTGCTTCCTGGCCCGTTACGCCAAGGCGTTTGCCTGGGCGCATCTGGATATTGCCGGTACTGCCTGGAAAAGCGGCAAAGAGAAAGGCGCCACCGGCCGTCCCGTTCCCCTGTTGATCCAGTATCTGCTGGACCAGATTGAACGGGATGGCACAACCAAGCCAGCCGCGGCCCCCAAAGCCGCCACCAAAAAGCCTGCAACAAAGAAAGCCCCTGCTAAAAAGGCAGCACCTCGTAAGAAGTAATGGTGCCCGGTAACAGGCGCACCTCTGTGCCTGTTACCCTTACCCGTGTACTATTGATGCTCTGTACCACACTGGCCTGTTTTCATGTCACACGTTGACTTCTATATTCTTCCGGGCAACCAGCCTGATGACCGCCACCAGTTTGCCTGCCGCCTGGTGGAAAAAGCCTGGCACAAGGGACACCGGATCCATATTCACGCTGAAAGCCAGGAAGAAGCCCAACGACTGGATCAATTGCTCTGGCAATTTCGGGAAGACAGCTTCATTCCCCATCGTCTCCAAAGTGACGACAGCCTGAAAGATACACCGGTCACTATCGACTGGCAGACCGGGTCACTGGAACAACATAACGATGTGCTGATCAACCTGGCGAAGGCTATACCTGAACAATGTACCCGGTTCAGCCGCATCAGTGAGATCGTGATACAGTCTCCCGAGGTGCTGGCAACCACCCGCGAGCACTACCGTGAATACCGGGAACTGGGTTTACCACCGAATACCCGTGATCTGAGAAACAGGCACTGAGCCATGTCAGCAGACAGCCCGTCAGAAAAAAATACTGCCAACCTTCTGGGAGAGCTGGAAACACTGAAAGATTTCCTGCAGGCTCCCCGCCGCTATGGTGATCAGGGCGATATGGCTTCAGAGGAAGCGGACACGGATGAGATTCCCATCCTGTTTGATATTGCGGTGGAAGATGAAGATGATGACGTCCCCCTGCTGATTGATCAGGTCGACGATATTGCTGACAAGCCTGAAGATGTACAACATACATTCACTCAACTGACACCCGACCAGCTCAAAGCCTCTTTGCAGCAAACAGGGGAGCTGCTGATACAGGAGATCATTGACAGTGAAATGGTACGTCTAGAATCTATCCTCCGCACACGTCTTACAGAAAAGCTACATACTTTATTTAATCGTATGGATAAATAAACACACCGAACTTACTTATACCAGCACTCAGCTTATTGCCTGACCCAATTAAGACACCACGAAAAAGCAATGACTTTTTTCTTAATTAATCTACTCTGAATCCCTTATATGCAAAGATACTGATACGACCATACTAAAGGAAATGTAATGACGTTCAGCCAGAAACCTAATAGAAACACAAAGGATCAAAACACCATAAAACGACGACCATCGGCATTCCTGTTAATATTCATAATATGTTTACCTGCACAAGCAAAATATTTTTCAAATGACACAAACATTCAAGAAAAACTATCTATATACGGACAGAAAACCAACTTTTGCGAGTTATTACTCAAAAACATCCTCAAAAAAAAGAAAAATCATAAATTCAACACCCCCGTAGTTTATGTCAACACAAACATTCAAGTTACCAATACGGAAATAGAAAAAATTCAACATTTATTCCAAAAATCACACCTTATAATTTTAGATGGAACTGTTAGTAGCCAGAATGCCATTAGTACACTGAGCTCTACTATCGGAGGGGTAGGACTGTTTTCCCCAATAATTATGATCCACAAACAAAGAAACGGTTTCCCAGAATACAAGCATATTGCGCTGAAAAAAAAAACACCTGATCTAAAATCAGCTATTGAACCATTTGACGAAAATAGCCTGAAAACACTAGCCGATGAGGCATATCAGCTTCTTCTCAACTGGCAAAAAGAATTTAAAACAGAGCACACGGTAAGATCAAAAGCCATATATTGGCGCCCTGAGGTCTCAATACCGGTTGAGCTTCGTCATATTGGGCAACCTTGCATGGTAGGTCATAAATTTGAAAGCCGATTTGGACACACCCCCAAGTGGACAGAAGGTAAGATTGATGCCTGTAATCAATCAGCCAGCCTATCGCTCACTTATACCATTGATATGATACGGTCCATCGCTACCGGCAGCAGTGGCACCGTTGACGCGAAGTACCTTCGTATTACCGTTGATCCAGAAACCAAAGGGGGAGCTGGCTGGTACCTGGTCGATCAACCCACGCATAAGCACACATGGTTTGAAAGCTGGACTAACCGTGAAACCTGGTTTGGACCTATTGCTGACAACTATCAAATAATGATTCAACCTTTCGACCCCGACGTAAGGCTCCACCATAGCATCCCACATAACAGCCCAAAGCAGTCACAGATTACAGAACGCAGTGCCATACAAATCGGTGTTATGGGACAAATGCTTTTAGATTTTTCAGCACCTGAGGCCGATATAGAAGAAGAGGCAGATGATACAGAGAGTATAGAATCCTCACTCTATGAGACCCCTGATGATCAGGACTCAGACGATGTATTTTATACGCCTCCAGAGGAGCCTGAGTCTGAAGATGAAGGGTTTGAGTCAGCAATGGGTACCAGCCACGACATTAACCCGGAGCATGCACTCTATAATTTGTCTGATGACAGCAAAATCGAATACCTGCATGCGATAACCGATCAAAACCACATTAGACGCCTTTATGAAACATGGACCGAGATTATAAACACTAGCAATCTGAGTGATGAGCAAAAAGCACGCTTTATCATCAAAATATTGCTGGATATTAACGACAACATCACACACGCGAATCGTGACCTGGTGATATCAAACATTAACTTCTGGACAGTCGGTGCAACTCCGCACAATTCAGCGCTAATATTAGCAAGATATGCAGAAAACCCTTGGCAGTTTACAAAATTTAGCAAGCCAGAATTATTTTTTCGTCCAAATATTTTTTTACAAAGATCCTTTCAGCACAGAAAAAAAAAGAGATCAGCAATACCAATCACGTCATCAACCAATTATAAAAGTGAGCGATCAATCCGTTACAAAAATAATGAGTACCGGCTGATTAATCAATCAAAAACAGGAACCCGTGACTACGCATCCTGGACATGGACACGTGACTTCAAGCATAACAGTCAGCATTGGCGCAATCATATCACTTGTCCACTTTGGTGCCAGGATTGGTTTTTCAATGACAATATGTTCTCTCAATCAGCTTACGCAGGATTCACTCCGGGTTTTTCTGCAACTTTCATGGTACCGTCTAAAAAAAGAACACCATCCTCATTCAAGTTTTCTGCCATCGTCAAACCTGTTGCCTTAGGCGGACGCGTGCAGTATCGATTCTTATTTCAGGAGTATGCCTACTGGGATCAAAGCGGCAGTGAACTTTCTTTCAGTGAGCTACTAACCGTCAACTGGGGTTCCACTGTATTTAATCCTGAGGCCCCCATCAAGCTGAAAGTTCGAAATAAAAATCTATGCCTCAATATCAGAGAAGACAATATGAAAGAAGGTGGGCAGGTCAATCTTTATGAGTGCCGACATTCTCTCAATCAACTGTGGGGCTATGATGATCAACATCGAATCAAATCACAGCATAGCAGGGACTTGTGCTTGACGCGATCAGATCAGCATTCTGTAACAATGCATACCTGTGATAATACAAATAAACAGCTATGGTATTTTAATTATGATCAGGTCAGTGACGGTTCTGGTTGTTTTCTTTTCTCCAAGGATTTTCATAGCCTACAGGTTAATTGTAACATACGCTCAAAAACACAATGGAATTTCCAACTATACCCCTCCCATCTCAATAATGCGATTGCTATTCAGGGTGTTTAGTTGATGAAATAGGAAGATACCACCTATAGAGTACTCAAAAGCATCAAATCGAGTAAAAAAAGTACACACCTTAACCGCCCACCCCAAACAAATAAAAAATAACAAATATGAAAAAATAAACATATAAGAACTACTCATAACACGCTTTATTACAATTGCATTTATTCTATAAAAAGTTAACTACCTGCTACGCTACATGGCAGCATAAAACTTCGCATACACCCTATACTCGGATAATTTGCATGCCACACCCAGCAAAAATCAAAGCTTTCCTCTACCTGCAGACAGCGTGCGTTATTTTTCTTATAGGGATTACTTTTCTTTGCAATCGTACATATGGGTCTTCATATCTTGATGCTGTTTCACGCTCAAGCCCACCACTTCTTTTTGGACCAGAGTCCCTATACGTGAACACACTGACAAAACAACTCTCTCAAAAACGTCAGCGATTATCGATACCTCATATAATATTTGTCAATGCACGTTTTTTTCTCCCCGCTGATGAGCAAATCATCATTCAAGAGAAATTAGATCAAGGCAGCATTGTAATCATTGATGGAACAGAAGCGCTAACCAGCGAAACGCAACAAACTAGCGCACGTATTGGCGGTATTGGCTTAGGTGGCTCCGTTGTAATGATTAGAAAACCACCCAATAATCAGCCTGAGTACAAACACCTAATATGGGGTAACTTAACTGAATCCGATATACGCACTGCTTCTGGCATCACTCACGAAACCATCCAAAAGTTAGCCCTAACAACACAGCAAATGCTTGAATCCTGGCAACAGCAATACCTCCATCGTGCTACAATAAAAACAGCAGGAAAAATTCCTCCCTGGAAACCCGAGCTATCTATACCGATTGAAATTCGGCATATTGGCTTTCCCTGCATGGTTGGCAGTCGTTATGAGGGTAATAATATTACCGGCTATTCCGCCTGGGACGAAGATCTGATTGATGCCTGTAACAATAACGCCAGCGTTTCTCTTCATTACACCGTTGAACTCATTCGTTCACATTACAGCAAGGGCTCTACCCATAATGCAAAGTATATTCGCATTACAATGGACCCATCATCCAATGGCGGTGCTGGCTGGCATTTGGTAGAAAAACCTCACCACAGACATACCTGGTTTGAAAGCTGGGCTAATCGCGAAACCTGGTATGGTCCTATTGCAGATAGCTATGACATTACCCTGGAGCCACTGGATCCTGATATCCGTCTATACCATTCAATTCCAACCAACCATCCCAAGCATTCTGACGTCACTCACACTACTAAGATCATGGTTGGCGTCATGTTAGCAATGGGACTTACTACCCCTTCTGAAGAGCAGAGTAATCATGACGATCAGGCTACAGGTGCTAATACTGATCATGATTTAGACGACGGTGAGAGTGATACCGAGACAGTGCATGCCTGTTGTAGTACATCTCATCACGAGCAAGCCCCCGTTACACAACCTCAAACTACAACCAGTGATCAGGGCAGGGGGCCATGTTGCTGTGGTCACAGCAGCGGAACCACTACAGATAGCAGTCATGACAGTAATCTGGGGGCAACGGGAGGACCATCCTCAAGCAGCTCGGATATCGCACCACTCAATGAGGGAGCAATCGAAACCTCAGGGCTGGAATCTCACAGTGATCAGCACAGTGCTTGCTGCCATACAGAAGAAAGTTTCACAGCTGCGCACCCACTACTCCCAAGCGAAGATGACGAGGATGAGGATAAGGATGAAAGTGATGCATATGATGATCTCATTGATTCGGGCAACCCCATCCATCATACCCAAACCAGCTTTCATGCATCCTCGATCTATCCGCGAAAATATAGCATTCCAGTCTATCTTTCAGATATAAATCATTCTTTGACTACAAGCTCATCTCTCTTTAAGCACCGTGCAGGTAAATATAGAGATATGAATTCTGAACAATCATTTACGTACGAAAGCAAACGTGCGATCGCGTATCAAAATTATGAGTATGAAGTTACCAATTACGCCAATACACACTCACACAACACTGTTTCCTGGCGCTGGAGCAGGGAGTTTGAAAAAAACGCTAGCCATTGGCGCACAAACAATACCTGCCCTTTATGGTGTAGTGACTGGTTCTTTTCTGATAACGCCTTTTCTGCCGCAGCCTATGCTCACTTTGTTCCAGGATTTTCCGCCACATTTATGGTTCCTGCCACAAAAACAGGTCAATCAACCATTCGATTCACCAGCAGTGTTTCTCCTGTAGCATTAGGTGGACGCGTGCAATATCAGCTCCTTTATCAGAAATATGCGCCTTTTAGTCGCAAAGGACAAGACGTCCAATTAACACAAAATCTTACCATTGACTGGAGTTCACCCGCATTTGCTGCAGAGATTCCTATCTCACTTGAGGCTGTGCATCTTGACGACTTCAAAGGCACCTGCCTAACCGTACAGGTACCGCTGTCACTGATGGCTGTCAAGCTCAGCCACTGTCAACTTAAGCGAGAACAGCTATGGGGTTTCGATAAAGAACTACGCCTTCACTCACTATTAAGTAATGATCATTGTCTCACCAGAGAACCAGATGATTCACTTTCCTTGCGTAGCTGTAACCATAGTTCAACACAAAAATGGCAATGGATGGAGAAAGGCTTACTGAATAACCAAGGTGGCTATCTCAGCGTTGCCAAAGACGGCAGCCTTTACACCAGCTGGTCCCCCTCAGATAAGGCAATCTGGCATGGCCTGATTCGTAAAGCTAACGTCGCTGACACTTTGACAATTCAGTCTGACGTGAGCACCTAAATGCTAAACGCCTCTAAAACGACTAAAAATGAAACTATTAGTACCACATTACGTATGTTCTGGAACCGGGGGTATGCCATTCACTGTCGAAGTCATATCAGCAATACAGTAGACATTGATTACATACCCCCTAAAAGTTAAAAATGCGTTTTTTTCTTTCTAATCAACGAATGACAACAACCGTTTACCTTGGACAGCCAAAACAAAAAGCCTCTTTTTTTCGGTTGCAGAACCATAACAGCACTCCAGCTTAAAAAGCTAGTAATACGGTAATCGCTACAACTTGGAAAACAAGATGATTGCTTCATCAAAACAACGCACTTGAAATGCTTGAAATATGCACATGCTTCGCAGTGCAAAACTTAGACACTACTCATATGAGAACGAGTGTGCCGAAACTGCGTCGGGGGGGGGGGGAAGATTCACTCGCAACCTGGCAGATTATCAACAGAATATGTGTACTCTATCCAAATAAAACCACAACATACCCTATCAATAGAACATTCAACACGCAAATACTGCCCTACTTTTCTCATTTTTTCGCTCGCACCTGTTTTTTTATGTAAAAAAAACAACTTTATTTTGAAAAAAACAGATAATTCCACTATATAACAAATACCAAATGCACCATGCAGTGATTTCACCTATCTAATAGGCGCTACCAATGAAAATACCCTGCCCGATAAATACTCCCTTCATAAATGGTAGCCATTACCTAAAAAAGAAAAACATATCCGTTATAGCCATATATAAATATCCAAATAGTAACCTAGATACCAAATCCCTATGCCGAACCAGTTTCACATTGACTCGAAAAGGGCACTATACAATCTTAAATCGTAAGAGAAGTTGCTTAACGCAGCTATATCACATGTTTATGAATCTAATGATAAAAAACAGAAATAGCTCTTTTTCGTGAGCTTTCTTTTTAGTCATTTACATGCAGGTAGCGCATAATGTCCCTTATCCATACCATATCTTGGACGACAGCTCTCTCATCGATATTAAAGTACACTCTTACAATCATTAGCATAATAACATTTTCACTATTCGTTCAGGCTAACAATAGACTGAGCGAGTATTCAAATCATGAATTTAGCGTTAGCGAATACGGTGAACTGACAATGTTTGCCAAGTCAGTATTCAACAACCTTCATATAATACCGCCTTCAAACTTAGCCAGACAATCCTTTTCGAATTCGGTTATATACATAAATTCTCAAGCCAATTTATCAACATATGACCTAAAAAGAATTCGCTCTGCTCTTTCAACGGGGGCGATTATAATATTGGATAATACAATGAATAACATTGGGACTGACTCTCTAAGCGCGAGAATTGGCGGGATTGGCTTCAACAGTCCCGTTCTCATGATTCGGAACAGTAATCGACAAACGCCAGAGTATAAATTGCTTGATTTTGATCTGACTGAAGGAATACATTCTGCTCTCAACCATCACCAAAATGCAATAAACAATATCGCTGAAGAAGCCGTCAGTATTTTATATAACTGGAAGAACAACCCCGCCAAACAGCACATTCACCATCGCAAGAACGATGTCGAAGATCGCTATCGTCCTGAAACAACAATTAACGTGGAATATCGTCATACCGGTTTTAACTGCATGGTAGGGAAATCCTACGAAGGCAACGGCATTACAGGGCATTCTCAGTGGACGGATGAAATGGTGGACGCCTGTGATGGCAACGCTAGCGTTTCATTGTTTTATACCATCGATCTCATTCGCTCTGTATCCAATGATGACGGCTCAACTGAAGACGCTAAATATCTCAGAATTACACTGAATCCCTCAGGGGATGGAGGCGCAGGCTGGCATTTCACTGATACTCCTACGCACAAATCACTTTGGTACGAAAGCCTGACCAACAGGATAGAGTGGTTTGGCCCCATTGTAGAAGACTACTCCATGACAATTTCAGCCCGTGACCCTGACATACGCCTCTATCAGGCAGTTCCAGAAAATACGCCACAACATAGCAACATTGTCACTTTGCCTTCTATTGGTATTGGAGTGAAAGTTCCATACGGTTTGCGCCTACCTGCTCCAGCCATAACCGGTTTAGGCTCAGGTTTGTCATCTGGATTCACGACAGATCGAGCAGTTATTTATAAGAATCACGAATATACTATTATCAATCGTTCCAGTGATACTAATCATGCTATTGCATCTTGGCTATGGACACGTGAATTTGATAAATATAGTGAAAGCTGGCGAACAAACAGTACCTGCCTGCTGTGGTGTGATGACCCTTTTTTCAATGATAACGCGTTCTCCCCTGCAGCCTACGCACATTTTGAGCCTGGTTTTTCTGCCACGTTTAAAGCATCAGGCGAGAAAAGCGGTCAATCAACATTTCTACTAACAGGTACAGCAAACGTTGTTGCTCTCGCTGGACGCGTTCAGTATAAATTCGTTTTACAACATTATGCGCCATGGAGTCGTAAAGGTACGAATCAAAGTTTTAGTCAACGCTTACGAGTCAATTGGGATTCAATCTTTTTCAACCCTGACATCCCCATATCCATCGAAGCATTGCGAGAAAATAGCGGTAGCGGATTATGTCTGAATATAATAGAAAGCGATATTGATGATGGTATTGGCAGACTGAACCTCTATGACTGTCATTTCAATCCAAACCAAATATGGGGGGTAGATGCAGAGGATCACTATAAATCTTACTTATCCAAAGGTATTTGTCTAACAAAAGAGACAGACGATACTATTTCTGTCCGTAACTGCACAAACTCTGCCAACCAAAAATGGACATGGCAAAATAATTACCTCATCAATAACCATAGTGGATACCTCACAGCTAATATTGATGGTGATATTACCGTCACCAGTGACCCATTACACGCCACTGAATGGCGGGGCTATATTAGAAGAGCCGACAGTAGCAACATACTGGATATCCAAAGCTTACCTATCGACCAAAATATTTATAATGCGATACATGATAACGCCATTATTAACCCCTAAATATGACGTCATACAAAACTATTTTTACGATCCCTATAAAAGAAAAAACGTCAAATCAACACTATAGATTTCTATTGTACTAGACACGAGGTTTTAGGAATGCCATCATCAATCCATGAATATAAAACTGACACTTCGTCAATTACTAGACTTCATTTTTTTCTTTTATCTTCAGCCTTATCTTTAACCTTCACTGCAGAAGCGAATGTATTACATAAGCCTGCTCCATATAATGCGAACTCCTACGGACAGAAGACAGAGTATGGCCATAATTTAGAAGAAAAATTAAACAGTTTGCAGACCTATCAAGAGCACCCAAATACATTCAAAAATATTGTATACATCAACTCAAAAGCTGAGTTATCACAAAGTCAAGAGCAAGAAATCCAAAATGCGCTATCACGTGGCTATATCGCGATTATAGATAACACCACAAATCACAATAAAGCAACAATCCGATCACTCAGCGCAAAACTGGGAGGTATAGGCTTTGAAAGCCCTATTATCATGATAAAAAAAAATCAGGATGGCCACCCTGAATATAAAGAACTGGCGCTGCACTCACCATATTTAATACCGCATAAAATTCACCGGTCCCATGAACATCTAGACCATAAAAAACTGACAGATGAAACATTGACAATGTTACAGGCTTGGCAGAAAAAACCATTACAATATCGAGCCAAAGAACGCGACAACCAATACCGACCAGAAGTGTCGATTCCTGTAGAGTTACGATATATAGGATTTCCCTGTATGGTTGGCGCCACATTCAGTGGCAATGGGACAACAGGAGATTGGAGCTGGGATGATGAATTGATTGATGCCTGTAATAATAATGCGAGCGTCTCACTTTTCTACACAGTCGACCTGATACGCTCCATAGCATCAACGGCTGGCGGTGCTGATGATGCAAAATACATTCGTATAACAGTTGATCCATCCTCAAATGGAGGAGCTGGCTGGCACCTGATAGACGAGCCTAGTCATAAGCACACTTGGTTTCAAAGCTGGGCCAACAGGGAAACATGGTTTGGCCCAATAGCAGATAGTTACTATGTCACCATTCAATCAAATGATCCTGATGTACATTTATACAACACCATACCCAGCAACCATCCAAAAGAATCACAAATTATGCATACCATTGGCTTGCAAGTCGGTGTAAGTGGTGGTCCAAGTTTATTAAACCCCGCAAACATGGGAGGAAATAACCCCATCGGCTTCTCTGGCCTTAATATGGGTTTATCATTCACTTATACCAGTGAACGAGCGATCAGCTACAATAATCATGAATACGAATTAATCAACCTCTCTAGAGCAGGCAACACAGACAAAGCTGCCTGGATATGGAGCCGTGAATTCGGTAAGTACGCTCAACACTGGCGAACAAACCGCACCTGTGAACTCTGGTGTCAGGACTGGTTTTATGATGATGTTGCATTTTCAGCCGCATCCTATTCCAGTTTTACGCCCGGATTTTCAGCAACTTTTCAGGTTCCAGCTGCAAAAGACAATATTTCTACCATTGAATTTGAAAGTGCAATCAAACCCGTTGCACTAGGTGGCAGAGTGCAATACGCTTTTTTATTTCAACACTACACACCATGGGGCTATAAAGGGACAAAATATAGCTTCAAACAAAATCTGGAGATAAACTGGGGCGCAACTTTCTTTAATGCAGAAATTCCTGTTTCAATTGAAGCCTATAAAGAAAATAGTAAAGATGGAATATGCCTGGAAGTCATTGACAGCAAAACAGAGGCCGGTAGCAAAGTTGGCATTGGTGATTGTCATTTCAAACAAAATCAAATCTGGGGTATGGATTCAGAATTTCGTTATAAATCTTTTCTTGCTCAAGATCGCTGCTTAACACGAAAAGGTCACGATACATTAACTATTCAACCTTGTACCCATGCAGCCAACCAAAAATGGGAATGGAACAATGAGCACATCGTCAATAATCTTGGAGGTGCATTAACTATAAATAATGAAGGCCACGTTATCGCCTGCCCACATACAGAAACTCCGACAGAATGGCGCAACTTTATCCGCAAACCTGACATCTCCGGCACTATGACCGTTTCTGCACTAGCCGTGACAACAGACCAAGAAAAATTACAGGCCGCCCCACCCAAAGAAAACCTCTCCCCCTCCTCTCCCTCAGAGGCTTTGGAAGCTACAACGGATCCGCATAATAATTCCGCGAACAGTCAGCTAAATCATGAAACTCCGGTAGATAACAACACGAATGAATACCTGCTTGAGACTTGGTTAGATAAAGATGAAGCCAGTACAAGTATCACGGCGAACTCCCCTATTGCTGAAGATATCGCCGCCATTGAGGAGGCAAGTTATGATGCACAAGACGATAGCTACCAAGATGGCGTCACAAGTCCAAATGACAACACAATCCCCCCATCTCTTCCTATGCTGATAAAGCAGACGAATGACGATGATTAGCTTTTTTCTTGAGTGACCTCACAGAATCCTTTCATATTCCATGCAATGGATTGCCATCGTCTTCATTATGGATAATGTTATTCACCAAAGTCTGCCGTCACTACTATTCGGGCACGATTTCAATATTCCTGCCCTGTCGACATAAAGGCATGATAAAGTATGATACGCCGCATATAATCTCATCCTTTTAACCTCCGACAGGCAGTTTTATCCCCGCTATGGAGAAGACCTACAACCCCCACGCCATTGAGCGTTCCTGGTATCAGACTTGGGAAGACAACGGTTACTTCGCCCCGACCGGCGAAGGTCAACCCTACACCATCATGATTCCCCCGCCCAATGTGACCGGCAGCCTGCATATGGGCCACGCCTTCCAGGACTCCATCATGGACGCCCTGATCCGTTACCATCGCATGAAGGGCAACAACACCCTCTGGCAGGTGGGTACCGACCATGCCGGCATAGCCACCCAGATGCTGGTCGAGCGCAAACTGACCGCCGAAACCGGCCAGAGCCGCCACGACCTAGGGCGTGAGCAATTTCTGGATAAAGTCTGGGAATGGAAGAATGAATCCGGCGGCACCATTACCCGCCAGCTGCGTCGTCTTGGTGCCTCGGTCGACTGGGCAACCGAGCGCTTCACCATGGATGACGGTTTCTACAAGGCAGTGCAGGAAGTCTTTATCCGACTGCACGAAGACGGCCTGATCTACCGCGGCAAACGACTGGTCAACTGGGATCCCAAACTGCATACCGCCATCTCTGACCTTGAAGTCGAAAATAAAGACGTCAAAGGCCATATGTGGCACCTGCGCTATCCGCTGGCCGATGGTGAAACCACCAGCGAAGGGAAAGACTACATTGTTGTCGCTACCACCCGTCCTGAAACCATGCTGGGTGATACCGGCGTTGCCGTAAATCCGGAAGATCCTCGCTACAAGATGCTGATCGGCAAGGAGATCATCCTGCCACTGGTTAACCGCCGTATTCCGATCGTAGGCGATGAACACGCCGACATGGAAAAAGGCACCGGCTGCGTGAAAATCACGCCTGCCCACGACTTCAACGACTACGAAGTCGGTAAGCGCTGCAACCTGCCCATGATCAACGTGATGACGCTCAACGGCGACATCTGCGATAAGGCAGACGCCTTCAACATGGACGGCACGCCAAACGACAGCATCGACACCTTCATCCCTGAAGCGTACCGGGGCATGGAGCGCTTTGAAGCCCGTAAACAGATTCTGGCTGACCTGGAAGCTATCGGCTTGCGGGACGACACCAAGGACCATGACCTGACCGTTCCCTATGGCGACCGCTCTGGCGTCATCATTGAGCCGCTGCTGACTGATCAATGGTTTGTACGGGCTAAGCCTCTGGCAGAACCTGCGATCAAGGCCGTTGAAGACGGTGATATCCAGTTCGTTCCCAGGCAGTACGAAAACATGTACTACGCCTGGATGCGTGACATCCAGGACTGGTGTATCTCCCGTCAGCTCTGGTGGGGCCACCGTATTCCTGCCTGGTATGACGAGAAGGGCAATGTCTATGTCGGCCACAATGAAGCCGAGATCCGCGACAAGCATCAACTGTCTGCGGACATCGCGCTGCGCCAGGACGACGACGTACTCGACACCTGGTTCTCTTCAGCGCTCTGGACCTTCGGCACCCTTGGCTGGCCCGAGGCAACAGAACGCCTGAAGACTTTCCACCCGACAGACGTTTTGGTCACCGGCTTTGACATCATCTTCTTCTGGGTTGCCCGGATGATCATGATGACCCTGCACTTCATGAAAGATGAAGACGGCAAGTCCCAGGTACCGTTCAAATACGTTTACGTACACGGACTGGTCCGTGATCAGGAAGGCCAGAAAATGTCCAAGTCCAAGGGTAACGTACTCGACCCGCTGGACCTGATTGACGGCATTGAACTGGAAACCCTCGTTGAAAAGCGTACGGGCAACATGATGCAGCCCCAGCTGGCCGCCAAGATTGAGAAGCAGACCCGCAAGCATTTCCCGGAAGGTATCGCCGCCTTCGGAACCGACGCCCTGCGCTACACCTTCTACTCCCTGGCCTCCACCGGACGTGACATCAAGTTCGACATGGGCCGGATCGAAGGTTACCGGAACTTCTGCAACAAGATCTGGAACGCTACCCGGTATGTCCTGATGAATACCGAAGGTGAAGACTGTGGCCAGAAGGGTGGCGAGGTGGAATTGAGCCTTGCGGATCGCTGGATCATCTCCCGCTTGCAGCAAACAGAAAAGACCGTTGCCGAAGCGATCGAGTCTTTCCGTCTGGATCACGCCTCCCAGGCATTGTACGAGTTTGTCTGGAACGAGTACTGTGACTGGTACCTAGAACTGTCCAAGCCGGTACTGTGGGATGACAGTGCCTCTGACTCACGTAAGCGCGGCACCCGTCGCACACTGGTTCGAGTGCTGGAAACCATTCTCCGCATGGCGCACCCCTTCATGCCTTACATCACGGAAGAAATCTGGCAGAAAGTGAAGACATTGGCGGGTCAGGATGGTGACACCATTATGTTGCAGGCATTCCCCAAACCTGATGAAGCCATGATTGATCCGCAGGCTGACCGGGATATTGAATGGCTCAAGGGTGTGATTGACGGCATCCGTAATATCCGTGGTGAAATGAACATCGCACCGGGTAAAGCATTGGATGTTCTGTTGAGAAACTGTACCGGGGAAGACAAGGCACGGTTGGCAGAAAACCATTCTTATCTCAAGAAACTGGCCAAACTGAGCGACATTCGTACACTCGACGCTTCAGAAATCGCCCCCATGTCCGCGACCCAGCTGGTAGGTACGATGGAAGTTCTGGTGCCGATGGCTGACCTGATTGACAAGGAAGCAGAGCTGGCGCGTCTGACCAAGGAAGTGGATCGCCTACAGAAAGAAGCTTCTCGACTGGCTGGCAAGCTCGGCAATGAAAAATTTGTCAGCAAAGCGCCTGCCGATGTGGTTGAGAAGGAAAAGGCCAAAATGGCAGAAGCTGAATCAGCCAAGGCGAAGCTGGAAGAACAAATGGAAACAATCAGACAGCTATAATCAAGCGAGTCAATATGTGCATCAAGTAAACTCTTGATGCACATTCATATTGTTCAGCAATACTCCACTGTGGCAGCAATCAACAAGCATACGATAACAGTGGACAACATCTCCTCAAAATAAAATGTATTTATTTCACCAATAGTTTATTATATTGACTCTCGATTTCATCCCCCTCCCCTACCAAAAAGTCTTTCCATGACATTCTCTTCAATCCTTACAAAAAAATCTTTTTTTAAACAGCATAAACTAATATCACCCTCCCCTATATTTAGCCCAAAAAAATCAGAGAACAATATGAGTTATTGACCATTCTAATTCAATCAAAGATAGAGAATCCAAAAACGAAACCCATTTTTTCAACTTTTTACACAACTATTTAAGAAACATATACAAAATACCCAATACCAAATCATCAACAGCCTTAGATCACATCACTAACATAATCAGAAATCTTATTAGCAACATCATTGATTGCTCAATCAATTTACATTATTTCTAAAGAAGAACATCAACAACCAAGCATCCAGCATCCAACATCAACTCACCACAACACTCACCAGCACTCGAGAATTTAGCATAATTCTCCTAAAATGCTATATCGCCCCGCATTGGAAAAACACCTGCAACGTATTTTCTACGACATAGGCTTGAAATAAAGCATTGGATTAATAGTTACTCCCTGACGCTTAATCAGCGTAAACACTAACATACCTCCTTGCTCACTATTCATAACCCTTAAAATAATGAAACCAGCAGTTGATCAACAGAAACTCCCCTAAAATAGAGGCTTTTAGTATTTAATAGTTAATCCTTGCATTAATCAGATAAACCCTTTCAAAATCATATAATATTTTTTAGAGCACCTACCTTCTACATTATTTAAAGTTCCAATATTTCAATATTTCAATAGCTTAAAATAACACCATTAACAACTCTATAATTCACCATATAAATTCACACCTCTTCTCTCACCTAACAACAACTAAATCGGAAGAAAAGATATCATACTTTATTTGACAATAACTTTTCATAATTATGATCATTAATGCTTGCAACTTTATTCTCGATTATAAGGCATGTATAAGTTAGCATTTCCACACAAAAATATCGCCTACAGACTGACAAATAATTTCACCATAAATTTTAATCATACCTGTATATTTCGCATACCTGTTCAATACCTCTACCTCTTCTCAAAAAAGCATCTTTTACATCAAGCACTAATCGCACGCTTTTCTATTCACATCATAAAACTTGCTTTAATTTCCCAGATATGAGAACAACCGTACATTAACCGAATGTCGGCGTCACACTGACGTTTGTATATAAAAGCCATTATTTAACGGGCGTCTTTGAAGCGGAAGACTATCCTTGTATAACCTTGGAGTTGTCCACGGTTAAACGTAAATTAATAGGCTCTCCTGCAGCATTTTGAGAGAAACCCATGACTATCACTAACCAAACAGTACTGTATGAATGGCAACAGTAAATCATGACAGCGTAATAAAACAGGTACTTTAATATATTACCTCTGATGGCCATGACTAAAGACAGGTAGAACTCAATGCCGACGACAGTCAGAAAAAGCAGAAACTGCAATAATACACCCTTTGAAGCCCGTATGGCTGTCACTCGTGATGACATGGAAGCCATCATGAAGCTACGGCACAGTGTTTTTAATCAGACCTTTGGCGCACGATTCTCTCATTGTGAAAACGGTATGGACTACGATAGTTTTGACCCCCTTTGTCGTCATCTTATTGTGAAAGATCAGAGTAACAATCAGACCGTAGCAACAACGCGCCTGCTGACCGAGGAAAAAGCTCAGTTAATTGGTTCGTTTTACAGTGAAAGTGAGTTTAGCTTACCGGGTCTGAAAGAATTACCTGACCCCATTCTTGAACTGGGGAGAGTCTGTATTCATGAAGATTACCGCAACAGAAGCGCGATTCTAAGCCTTTGGCAGGCGCTTTCCAAGGTACTGACAACAACAGATACCGAGGTTCGGTTTCTCATTGGCTGTGCCAGCATTAGTATGGATGACGGAGGCATTCAGGCCGAAGCAATTATGCGCATACTTCGTGCAAACTATATTGACACCAGCCGCATCAAGGCAACGCCTCTTGTACCATTACCGCAAGTCGATCTGCCTGACAATGTCGTCACCTGTATACCGCCCTTTCTCAAGTTTTGTCTTCGTTTGGGTGCTAAAGTCTGCGGCGAACCGAGTTGGGATCGAGATTTTGGTGTCGCTGATGTATTTACTCTTTTGGACCTGCATGAACTTAATCGGGAAACGCATCGCTATGTCAACAGATTTCTCTGAAAAGGGAGACATTAACTAAAGAAAGGGGGAATATCCTCCCCCTTTCTTTGGTGACTCGATTAGCGAATCTTCACCGGTTCAAACTGTGCAATTTTGGTACGCCACTCTTCTGGCCCCGTCTGGTGAACAGACGTCCCCTTGCTATCAACAGCCACCGTTACGGGCATATCTTCTATATCAAATTCATAAATCGCTTCCATGCCAAGATCATCAAAGGCTACAACCTTTGCCTGCTTAACAGCCTGGGCAACCAGGTAGGCCGCACCTCCGACCGCCATCAGATACACCGCTTGATTATCACGAATGGCTTCAATGGCAGCAGGACCACGCTCTGCCTTACCAATCATCCCGATCAATCCCGTTTGCTCAAGCATGGTGCGGGTAAACTTATCCATTCGGGTTGACGTCGTTGGACCGGCTGGACCAACCACTTCATCACGCACAGGGTCAACAGGCCCAACGTAATAGATAAACCGGTTTTTCAAGTCAACAGGCAGTGTTTCGCCTCTGGACAGCATATCCACCATACGCTTGTGTGCAGCATCACGACCAGTAAGCATTTTACCGGAAAGCAGCACCGTTTCACCTGGCTGCCAATCACGGATATCTTCTGCGGTGACAGTATCAAGATTGACTCGGCGGACACTATCCCCAACTTCCCAGGTAATATCGGGATAATCATCCATGGAAGGTGGCGTCAATACAGCAGGGCCGGAACCATCCAGAGTGAAATGTGCATGCCGGGTAGCCGCACAATTTGGAATCATGGCCACCGGCTTGGACGCTGCATGGGTTGGGTAATCCATAATTTTGATATCAAGCACGGTCGTTAGCCCCCCTAATCCCTGCGCCCCAATACCCAGTTTGTTGACCGCCTCGAAGATCTCCAGACGAAGTTCTTCAACTTTGCTTTGCGGACCGCGGTCACGGAGTTCATGAATATCAATAGGATCCATCAGAGACTGCTTTGCTAATACCGCCGCCTTTTCTGCGGTTCCTCCTATGCCGATACCTAACATACCAGGCGGACACCAGCCTGCGCCCATGGTAGGTACGGTCTTGACGACCCATTCCACAATATCATCCGATGGATTCAACATTGCCAATTTAGACTTGTTCTCAGATCCCCCCCCCTTGGCAGCCACCTGGACATCCACCTTGTCACCAGGTACCAGGCTGGTGTGAATAACAGCCGGGGTATTATCTTTGGTGTTTTGTCTTTTACCCGCAGGATCCGCAAGGATTGAAGCACGAAGGACATTATCCGGGTGCGTATAAGCACGACGAACGCCTTCATTAACCAGGTCTTCTACCCCCAGCTTGGTATCAAATCGCACATCCATGCCTATTTTGAGGAAAACCGTCACAATCCCGGTATCCTGACAAATAGGACGACGGCCTGTTGCACACATACGGGAATTAATCAGAATTTGAGCCATGGCATCCTTGGCGGCCTGAGACTGCTCTTTCTCATAGGCTTCATGAACAGCCTTGATAAAATCAACCGGATGGTAATAGGAAATGAACTGCAAAGCGTCGGCAATGCTCTGTATAAAATCTTCTTCTCGTATAACAGTCATCGATTTCCGGACTCCTTTGACTGGCGTATCCACTCGCCTTTCGACGAACAAATCCTTCGCCACGGCTGAACACGGTAATGCATTATTGTGAAGGTGTGATCGGAGTATACCACCATCCATAAGAAGAGGGATTCTTTGCCCGGGGCAACTCGGTTACACTCGAATAAGATCTAAACAGATGGTTTCAATGAGAAAGGCAATGGTACAAATCCATTTTAATGATAAGGCCTACTGTGCAGAATCTGGAAAATCACTTCTTGAGACATTACTGGAACAGCATTGCCGCATCCCGTGGTCCTGTAGAGCCGGGCTATGCCATTCCTGCCTGATGCAGACCACACAGGGCTCTGCGCCTAAAGAGGCCAGCGCTCATCTTTCGCCAGACCAGGTAGAAAACGGTTATTTCCTGGCCTGCCAATGTTATCCCACCAGCGACATCACGGTGCGACTACCTGAACGACACCTTCAGCCACAGCCTGCCGTAATCACTGAAAAGAGCCTGCTCTCTCCTACATTACTCGCAATAAGACTTGCTCCTCGCCTCCCACTTCAATATCGCCCCGGACAACACATTCTTCTATGGCGTAATACCACAGACAGCAGTCGTTATTGCCTTCTGTCACAACCTGAACAGGACAGCGAGTTACTGATTCATGTAGAGCGGCGAGCTGGCGGAAATTTCAGTGGCTGGCTGTTTGATGAAGCCACTTGCGGCACCCAGGTAACCCTCAGCGAACTGGCCGGCCAGTGCCATTACCAGCCAGACCGGGATAACACACCCACCATCATCTTTGGTAGTGGCGTTGGAATTAGTACTGCCATGGCAATCACCCGTGACACCCTCCGACATAACCCCTCATCGGTCCTTGCAACACTTTTGCATGCAGATAACGCATCACCCGAAACATTTTACCTTCAGCATCATGACCTGCCTTCATCGCTACTTCAGGCTATCACGCTGCAATCTCCGATAGAGAGGATTGATGAATTGCTGGCAGAACGCCGCTTCCAAAATGCACAGATCAAGTTGATGGGTCAGAGTGACTGTGTGCTCAACTTAGAGCACACGCTGAAAAAAAGAAGGTACCCTGACACACACCTTGTCACTCAACCCTTTTCCCCCAGACCTGCCGACTGATTGGCACGTGTGTAGGACGACTCGGGGTATAAATCAGGAATAACCGAAACACTGGATGTTACAACCATGTCTGGATAAGGTGCATTGTCAAAAGCCAGCTCAACAAACCACGCCTTCCAACCAGACTCGGGTGACTCAACGTCAAGACTGAACCGACAAGGTTCTTCCCTGTGGATTGCTACATTTTCGGGTTTATATTGCAACCCGTTCTGGGAAAGTGCTGTCATTCGAAAATCGCGAGCCTCTGGATTGGTCACCTGCCACAAAACAGCACGCTTTGGGCAAACCGGCATACTCGCAATCAACCGCCCTGCTCCAGGACGATTCCAGCTCACATCAGGTAATGTGCGGTTTTCAACCCTTGCACCAAGAAATGCTTCAAACGTATCTGTAGCGCGTGCCAGTCCGCCGGGATCTCTGAAGACATAATGCCGACTATTGGGAAACGTACGCATCCATGTCGGCCCCAGGAGTTCATGCAGATAGAGTTTTGCAGAATCAGGTGGAAAAAAATCATCACCTGACGCAGTGACAATATATTTAGGCATATTCAGACGAACACGGTAGCGATAGGGATCCACCAACATCAACAAACGATACATTTCAGGGGTATGAACATAGGAAAAGACATCATGCTCGGGTGCATAGTAATCACTGAGCGCAGGAATGGGTCCTTGATGAGCCTTATAAACATGATCGATAAACGCCTCACTTTTGAGGATATCTATCACAACGGGAATGAGTGAATCGGTTCGTTTATCAACGGCAGCAGTTAGCCATGCGGTCCACCCCCGTTTGGATGCGCCTGCAAGGACAAATTGCTCCACCTCAATGCCTTTATACGATAACACTGCCTGAACAGTATCCATCGCCCGTACCGCAGACTTAACCATGGGAAATTGCAACAGCAGTGACTCACTTTCCTCAGGGTCCTTTAGGTAGTGATACCAGGTCCAGGCAATAAGATCGTCTTCCTTACGCGGCTTACCATCAGAAAAGCGCAGATATTGATTGGGCACGTCCTTTAAATCGACGACTACAGCACCAGTACTGGCCGCAATTTTGGCAAAATCAACCTGATTGAACACATCGTATGTCACGTCTCCATATTCAGGGTCACGTGGGTATCGAGTCCCCCCATCAATAAACAAAAACGCTTTTTCTGAACGAACAACCTCCGGTCGGTAAATCATCAACCGATGACGCCAAACCGGTTCTGAAACACCATATTTCATCGCCGCAGACCAAGTCTGCGAGATCATGCTGACCTGGTACAACTTTACTTTAGCGTTGGCTTCAGCAACCGTTTGCCACGTTTCACCTTCCAATGTCCATTCCCAGCTACTATCAGGATGCTGAATATAGTCATCCAATGCAGTCCTTTGCACAGGTCGTTCCTCCTTTGCTCTCATGCCACAGGCAGATAGCACAGGCATTACTGACAACACTCCAGCAAGAACAAGCACCAACAATCTACCACCATTAAACATGAAACTTGCGCAAGCCATGCCATTCTTCCCAATTAATACTTAAGCAGAGTAGTCATATCGTGCCCCTACAGGGTATGACATAATGCCCGGGCCCACTGACAAAATGACGATAACAGGGCTGGTGCCTGAACATGACCGATTCCATACAGACAGAAGTCGTCGAACGTATCCTGCAAATCCGGATCGTTCGTCCCGAACGAAAAAACGCCTTGACTCACACAATGTATGACGCATTGACATCCGCACTGCAGCAGGCGGATGACAAGAGCGACATACGAGCCATCTTCATCACCGGTACCGATGACTGTTTTACCAGCGGGAATGATGTACAGGACTTCCTGTCCCACCCTCCCTCAGGGCCGGACAGCCCGGTATTTCGCTTCATGCGCACACTGCAACAATGCCGGAAGCCGGTCATTGCCGCCGTGAACGGTGCAGCTGTTGGCATCGGCGCTACGCTGCTACTGCATTGCGACCTCGTTTACCTGGGACCTGACGCCAAACTCCAGATGCCCTTTGTCAAACTGGGGCTTTGCCCGGAATACGCTTCCAGCCTTTTACTCCCCGCATTGATCGGCCACCGCCGTGCAACAGAACTGCTGTTACTGGGTGAAACCATGAGTGCAGAGGAAGCCGTCAACGCAGGCATTGCGAATTCTGTTTTTGATAAGGATTATCAGGAAAAAGCACTGGGCAAGGCGCAGGAAATTGCCGCTTTACCGCCAGCGGCGATCCGCATGGCCAAGCAGCTCATGAAAGAACCGCTGGAAGAGCAGGTTTCTCGGCAAATAGCCCGGGAGGGCACAGCCTTTGTGGAGCGCCTTTCGTCACCGGAGGCCCGGGAGGCGATGATGGCGTTTATACAAAAACGTCCAGCCGATTTCAGCCTATTTGAATAGACGTTTATCAACATGTGGTCAGGCAGTATTCGCGCCTGACCATTCAATGACTAGAACCACCACCAGGACTTATTTTCCACAACCTGGGGTGTTGCCTCCTGAGCAGGTGCTGACAGCATAACAACAGGATTCAGTTGCCGGGTTTGCTCCAGTTCAGCTTTGGCCGATGAGTAAGAAACAAACTGCATGGGACCGTCGCCCAATGGTATATCACCTGCTGTCGGATCCAGTCTGGGCGACGTTAACTCTGCATAACGCAGGTAGTAAGTTGCACCACCGGCTACATCCAGGGAGAAACTGGCTATCCGGTTGAAGTTGATAGGCTGCTCAGCCAGAAAGGAATCTTCCAGAAAAAACAGATCCAACCCAAAGAATGGCCGTTTGAGCATAAATTGGTATTGCCCCGGTGTCAGCGCCAGCATTTGATAGCTGTTGCTGCTGATATTCACGACAGGTTCGCCGTTAATGTAAACCGTTGGTGCTTCCAGTTCTTCCTCAGCCCATTCACTGTAAGGGCGATAGATAATGACATGGGCGTTATCAAGTTCAGGCTTAGCCTGCGCCGCATACAACGGGCCTTCAACGGGTTTCAGATAAGCTCCGAACGTTCTGTCCCAGGAGCTACAGGCAGTCAGCAGATAAAGTACGCACAGCACAACGCTGATTCGGCTGAGTAATTTCATTATTGTTATTCTCCACACAGTCGCGTGCTCATTCTGCCTGTTTTTTGCAGACTGTGCTATCCATCAGGTGGTCATCCAGGGTGCAACCCCAATTGCCGTCATGATGAGCTCCACCGAGAGTGCCGCCAGTATCATGCCCATAATACGGACAATGATCGCTGAACCATTATGCCCAATCACCTTGAATATACGGTCAGCCATGAGCATCAGACCACAGGTCACCAGTAAGACCAGCAACAGCACAGCGGCCGTCGCCGTTTGCTGATAGAGCGTTTTTACGTGATTATCCGTCAGTGTAATCACCGCCATGATCGCCCCGGGACTCGCAATAGAAGGAACCGCCAGCGGGAAAACAGCCAGATCATGCCCCGGTTCAGTTTCACCCGGCTCTTGTATATGTGTCGAAAAGATCATCTGCAAACCAAACAGAAACAGAATGACACCACCGGCTAACTGCAGCGAGATCAGTTTTATATCCATCGCCGTCAATATCAGCTGCCCAAGAATCAGCGCAGCAATCAGCACCATGCTGGCATACAGCGTCGCCTTGATCGCGGTTTTTCGTCGCTGCTGGGCCGACAATCGTGCAGTGAGTCCGGTAAACAGCGCCAGTGTTCCTACTGGGTCAATCGTTGACCACAGCATCATGAAATCTTTGATCAGCTTTTCCATCTGGCTACCACCTGAAATTACGCCATGACTGTCGGCGCGATGTTTATCAGAAATCGCCGGTTTTCTCCAAACCCTTTATGTAGCATATTGTTTGCAAACCAAAATCGGGGCTGCCCACCTCCGGCGGAAAACCACTATCAGCCGATACAGATCAATAATTGATGCAGGCAAGCGGCATACTATAACGAGGCAGAACACCCTGATCGGTTCTAAACGGGGGAAGTAGCAAACATGCAACTGTCATTTCTGGGCGCTGCCGGTACAGTCACCGGTTCCAAGTATCTCGTGACATTCCACGGCTTTCGACTATTGGTCGACTGTGGTCTTTACCAGGGACTTAAGGACTACCGTCGTCGAAACTGGCAACCTTTGCCAATACCTGCGGAAGAAATCGACGCTATTGTCCTGACCCATGCGCATATTGACCACAGCGGTTATCTGCCTGCATTGGTCAGACAGGGTTATGACGGCCCCGTCTACTGCAGTCAGGGCACCAGAGACTTATGCCGGGTACTCCTCCCAGACGCCGGCTACCTCCAGGAAGAAGACGCCCGCTTTGCCAACAAGCATGGTTTTTCGAAACACCAACCCGCCTTGCCACTATACACAGAAGAAGACGCCCGCCGTTCGTTAAAACTGTTTCGCCCTCTGTCTCTCGATACTATCAATGACATTGGGAACGGTTTAACCCTACGACTCAGGCCTGCAGGCCACATCCTGGGTGCTTGTACACTGGAGGTGTTCAATGGACGACATCTCCTCTGTTTCAGTGGTGATCTTGGCCGCGCTGATGATCCCATCATGTACCCACCTGACCCAATGCCACGGGCCGATTACCTGGTGCTGGAATCTACCTACGGCGATCGTCTGCATGCAGAAACTGATTCGTTATCGACACTGGAACAGATCATCAACAAAACCGCCAAACGGGGCGGCATTGTACTAATGCCCGCATTCGCGGTTGGCAGGGCGCAACTGGCCCTGCATATGATCAGCCAGCTCAAGCTCCAGAACCGTATTCCCCGTGAATTGCCGGTCTATCTCAACAGTCCCATGGCAATCAAGGCTACCGAGCTGTTTTACCAGCACCCAGAGAAACACCGGTTGACGCGTGAAGACTGTGAACGCATTGATGCCGGTACCCTTTATGTACGCACCATGGAAGAGTCCATGGCACTGAACCGGCGCACTTTTCCTGCCATCATCATCTCCGCCAGCGGGATGGCCAGCGGTGGACGCGTCCTGCACCACCTGACCACCCTGGCGCCCAATCACCGTAACAGCATCGTGTTCATGGGTTTCCAGGCGGCGGGCACTCGTGGTGAACAAATGGTGAATGGTGCCAGAGAAGTGAAAATCCACGGCCGCCAGGTGGCGATCAATGCGGATGTTCATAATCTGGAAGGCTTATCCGCCCATGCCGATTACCAGGGGATTCTCGACTGGCTCACAGCCGTGCACCAGCCTCCCAAGAAAGTCTTCATCACCCACGGTGAACCCACGGCATCGGATGCATTAGCGGACCATATTCAAACACGCTTTGGCTGGTCGGCCGACGTACCAGAACTGGGCACAACGATTGAGATTCCGGATCCCGACTGATCAGACACTGAAACGCTTCATCCAGAGCCCATGGAGATTGCAGTCACTCACGGCGAACAGTACGTTGCCCGGCGGCAGACGCAGCACAAACAGCCCTTCCGCCACAGACAGCGCTGCATGAAATGACATGCCACACAGTTCCTGACGCTGGTGATCATAAAGGCGAATAGCGGAAATATGGTGCGCAACGGTCTGGACATGCCGGACCACAATGCCAATGCGCACCAACTCTCCTTCCCGGCAGACCGTCACATCCGGAATGTGAGCGTCACCACCCGCACGACTCTGCCAACCACCGGTTAGCGTAATTGGCTGTACAGCCCCTGCAACAGTATCATGTCCCAATCCCAGCGCCATTGATGCCGAGCCAACCACCAGTCCGTAATGCAGGAAGGTTCTTCTCATCATGCCATCACTCATTGCACCGCACCTCAATCACCCAGGTCATGCTGCAGCAAGCCTAGCAATGAAAGTACCTGAGAGAGTGGTCACGAAACCATAGAGATGGCAGAATACTCAGAGAATCAATAACAACAATAATGACACGAACAGCCATGAAGTTGACCAGACAACTTTATTCCTTACTGCTTCTGCTGAGTTCAATCTCGCTTGTTCAAGCCGCAGAAAAGGACACTACCGCACAACCCGGTAAGATTTATGATATGGGTGATGGCTACCATAATTATCCGCCTGATCACACCGAACCCCCTGCAGATGCCCCCCTGCGCTATGGCCGCACCACATCTCTTACCTTCCCATTGCCCAGTATGGCCAGTGAAGACATGGCTGATGCATCAGTCCCTGGTGCCCTTCAGGCAACGGCTGCAGGTCAATCAAACGATGATGAACGAGAAAAGCATAACGTCAATGTAGGGATCACGATCGACGAACTGGAAGATACCATTGATTTTGCACTGCCGGATGAGAATCTGGCCACCCAGGGGCAACAACGGCCAACCACCATCAGCATTGACGTTACTTACAGTAATGACAGTTCAACGGATGTGCATGTTACGGCAACGACCACGTCGTACAATGAATAGCCTTAAATTAAGCAGTGATATTAATTAGAACGAAGGTTAAATATAAAAGGAAAAATTAAAAACATATAAACAGCCTTATTAAGCATGACGTTAATAAGGCTGTTTAATGAAGCACCTTTTTGATGGGTTCATCTCTTTCCCGAAACCAGACTTTTAATTGTTCCCTGACCGTTTTCGATTCCACCAGAAACTCAGGGTGTAGCGAGTGCCTGACTGATTTCACCTTACCATCCAGTTCTTCCAAGCGTTCTATGTCAATATCAATATTATTCTCTTTAATAAAACGAACCATTTCCGAAGTCGGTCCACAAATCGCCTGCCGGTATTCCTTGTCCATAACAACCCCCAATTTCAACGGAACAATAGCCACGAGCAGCTCTAATTCGCCTTATTTGTGATTTTTTTTATATGAATTAAGCATTTTTACCAACTGTGTATATACTGGAAGCCTCACAGTCAGGTAGAGGACGTTCCCTGACTATATCGTCTACGGGCGAAAAAGGTTTAACCGCCAGGGTTGGCATAAATAAAACGGCAGAAACCAGTAATGGGCAGGCACACAAGCTTTGAACTGACTGAAGTACTGAGTCAGGCGATGGATTTATTCTGGCGCCTTGGCTATGCCAGTACGTCTATGCGCCATGTTGAGGAAGTCACCGGCTTAAATCCCGGCAGCCTCTACCACCATTTCAGCAGCAAGGAAGGCCTCTATAAAGCGGTCATTGAGCATTATTACACCGCCATACTTCAACCCCGGCTGTACCATTACCGTCATACTGCCGCCCCCAGAGAATGCCTTCGGCGCTTTTTCACAACCAGCTATCGCCATTTTCCGGCCAAAGAATACCGGGGACACTGCCTGTTATTGCTGGCAATCATGGAAACCAAAGACCGTGACGACCTGAATCCACAGTTTCAGCAATACATTTCTGAATTAAAACAGGAGTTTACCGCTATTCTCACACTGGATACGGCACTTAAAGTCCCTGAAAATAGTGCGGATTATCTTTTTGAATGCTATATCTCGCTGCAGTTCTATGCCTGCCTGAATCCCAGTCGCAAATTTCTGGATAACAAAGTGCGCGTATTCTTTGAAAGATTGGCCCAACTGGATCGCTAGCTCACTGTAATTCCCGATCCCCTGTGCAATAATCCTGCTTCTGAACCGACATGTCTGAAGTGCAGTACTTATGGCCATTAGCAATATTATTGTTCACCACCTTGAGCGCAACCCGGATGCTGACAGCTCCACCGTTCATCCCCGGTCAACGCCGCTGCCGGTGACACCGGCGACAGAAGGTCTGCTGCAGGATCTGCTGCAAAGCTACAACCAGAAATCCGACAAGGCTCATGGCTGCTTCCCGGAACCCGAAGGTGAATCGGGTCTACAACTATGGCTCAAAGCCTACCTGGATGAGCAGCTCCCCTTCGTCGACTTCAGCCTGAAGGCCACAGAAAACTTGAAAGAAAAGCTCGATGCCGCCGGCATGTTCCCAGGCGGTTTCGTACTGATTGCCCATTACCGCAGTGGTCTGACCCAGTATCTGCTGATAACCCTGGTCAGCCCGGCCAGCAGCGTCACGGTCACCGACCAGCTGGATATTATTGATACCGCCTACCTGGATATGGGTCGTCTTAACCTGGCCGCCCGGATCAATATTACGGAGTGGCAGAACAACCCACAGGCTCAACGCTATATTTCCTGGATAAAACCCCGTGGCGGACGCCGGCTCAGCGACTGCTTCAAAGATTTCCTGGGGGGCACAGAAACAGCCAATACCAAGAAAGATACGGATACCCTGATGAATGCCGTCGAAGCTTACTGTGACACCAGTGACAGACCGACAGAACAGGAGGGGGTCAAGAAACGGGTCTATGAATACTGCAATGAACACCTCCAATCCAGTGAGGCCATCTCGCTAAACGAGTTATCTGCCTTCCTGAACGAGGCCGAACCTGATAATTTTGCCCGTTTCGTCAACACCCGTAATTATGATGTCGCCCCGGAAATCACCCCCAGCAAAAGCCAGCTGAAGCGACTGGTTCGCTACTCTGGGCGCGCCAAGGGGCTTAATATCGCCTTTGAGTCAGAACTGCTGGGAAGCCGCATTATCTACAACCGGGAAAACGATACCCTGACCATCCAGGGCATTCCCGACAATCTCAAGTCCCAACTTGAAAAAGCCTGAGAATCGCTGACCACTGCTAGCGCATGAGGATGTGATCCATGAAAACGATCAGAATATGGGATTTACCGACTCGCCTGTTTCACTGGTTCCTGGTGCTGGCGATTGCCGGCCTCTGGTATACGGGTACCGAAGGGGATATGGACAGGCATCTCCCCTTGGCTTATTTCACACTGGCACTGTTGCTGTTTCGTCTTATCTGGGGATGTGTCGGGGGATTCTATTCACGGTTTTCCGCCTTTCAACTAGCACCTGCGAATGCGATTCAGTATATCCGTAGCGGACTGAAGAGCGATTACCCTGGCCACAATCCGCTCGGAAGCTGGAGTGTTGTGGCGCTACTTCTCTGCATCGCTGTACAGCTAACTACCGGGCTGTTTGCCAACGACTCCATTCTGACCGAAGGACCTCTGGCGCATTATGTATCCAGTGACCTCAGTGATCAGATGACCAGCTGGCATGCCCTGAACTTCAATATTCTGCTGGGACTCATTGCCCTGCACATTACAGCGGTATTGTTTTACACCGTCATCAAGCGGGATGATATTCTGCCTGCCATGATCACAGGCAAACGCTCTGTTTCAACAGGGACGGACGAACCTGCCCGCAAAAACCCAGCCTACAGCCTGATCGCAATTGCTGTTGCCGCCGGAGTCGTGTGGCTGATCACGCAGTTAGGTTATTAAGTATTCAGCAGAATATTAGGGCAATAAAAAAGCAGCAATCGAACATTCCATTGCTGCTTTTTATTTTATTAGCACAAGGTCTTACTTGTTCTTATAAGGTTTATGGCAGCTGCCACAGGTGCCTGCTGTTGCTTTAAACTCGGCACGGATTTCGCCCATATCCCCTTTGGCTGCAACCTGTTGCAGTTTCAGAGCCTGATCATGGAACTCTTTCATTTTCTGATCAAAGTCAGCCTTTTTCTCCCAGATAGCCGGCTTTGACTTCGAATCATCCGTCAGGCGCTTTTCAGCAAATCCCTCATAGGACCAACTGCTCAGTGCCGCCAAACGGTCTGCATCGGCTGAAAAACGCGCTGCATCATAAGGCTGCTTGCCTTTGATCATGTCGCCCATTTCACCAAAGTAGGCGCCAATCAAACGCATATGTGATTTGCGCAGGGCAACGGCCTCTTCATCTTTATCGAAGGTAACAGCATGTGCAGACACATTGAACGCAACTGCCGCCAAACTCATCAAGGCTATCTTTTTCATCAGCTTATCGACTCTCTCGTTCTGTTGTTGTTCAGAGTAATCTCACGGTGACGCGCTGGCTCGTCATAAGCCTGGAAAGGGACCGTTATCATTGGATTCCGCGCGAGAGTCTAGCATAGCCCCCTCGCCAGAACAGCGAGAAAGAGCCTCGAAGAACGTAAAGAGACGAAAATTATTTACGCTTACAAGAGAGGGGGATATGAAAAGCAGAGCATCTGCCACCACCGATACACGCGATGGTGGCAGGTGTAATTAATCAGACGTTAAAGCGGAAGTGCAGAACATCACCGTCCTGAACAATATACTCTTTACCTTCGACGCGCAGACGACCGGCTTCCTTGGCGCCTTGTTCACCATTGTATTTGATGAAGTCATCATAGCTGGTCACTTCGGCACGAATGAAGCCACGCTGGAAATCAGTGTGGATAACACCGGCCGCTTCAGGTGCAGTTGCACCTACCTTCACTGTCCAGGCACGCACTTCCTTCACACCCGCCGTGAAGTAAGTCTGCAGACCAAGCAGCTGATAGCCCGCACGGATCACGCGATCCAGTCCCGGTTCTTCCATGCCCAGGTCAGCCAGGAATTCACCTTTCTCTTCGTCATCCAGTTCGGCGATTTCGGCTTCCAGCTTGTTGCAGATCGGCACTACGATAGAACCTTCCGCCTCTGCCAGCGCGAATACCTTGTCCAGGTAAGGGTTATTCTCAAAACCATCCTCATCCACATTGGCAATGTACATGGTCGGCTTGCTGGTGAGCATGTGGAACATTTTGACCAGTTTCCACTCTTCTGGCGTAAAGCTCAGGCTGCGTACCGGACGACCTTCTTCCAGCGCCGGAATCATTTTTTCCAGCAGAGCTTTCTGGGCCAGCGCCTCCTTGTCGCCACCCTTGGCAGCTCGGGAGATGCGCTTTTCCTGCTTTTCCAGACTATCCAGATCCGCCAATGCCAGCTCGGTATTGATGATTTCGATATCAGAGATCGGATCAATCCGGTTGGCAACGTGGATGACATTGTCATTTTCAAAGCAACGCACTACGTGGGCGATGGCATCGGTTTCCCGGATATTGGCCAGGAACTGGTTGCCCAGACCTTCACCCTTGGAAGCGCCTTCCACCAGGCCGGCGATATCCACGAATTCCATGGTGGTTGGCAATACCCGCTGGGGCTTCACAATCGCAGCCAGCCTGTCCAGACGGGGATCCGGCATAGGCACTACGCCTGCATTCGGCTCGATAGTGCAGAAAGGGAAATTTTCCGCATCAATACCCGCCTTGGTCAGGGCGTTGAAGAGAGTGGACTTGCCGACATTGGGCAGTCCGACTATGCCGCATTTAAAACCCATGCTTGTCTACCTTATTCAGCAGAATAATCATCAATAAAACCGGCGGATTATACGGGCAGAGAAGACGCTGCGCAAAAATGCTGCAAATCCAACCGCACTCAAGGTGAGCAGCGGCCATTTACACGCTAGATTTTTAACAGGGACTGCGGGAAAAGAGAGCCAAAACACCATGGATTACCGGGATTTGCGTCAGGGAATCATCACTTCGATGTTGATCGCATCCGTGCTGGGTGTGGCAGGCGTCAGCCCGGTGACGGCCAACCAGGAAGCCGAGGCAAAACAGGATATTCTGGATTTTGTCCAATCCCGTAACCAGCAGCACTACATGCAAACGCTGAATGCGCATGTCAAAGAACTGGTCACGTTATTTTCCAGCAAATCATTACAGCAGCTTCAAAAAAACAACGACCGCACTATCCAAGGCAAGCCTCTGACAGGGATGGAATCAGACATCGGCATAGCACTCGACAAACTCACTGATGATCAACGTACCTCACTCCATCAACTGCTCGCCACTGCGCTGGACACCGGTGGTTATCAGCGTCTTACCGCCATACTGAACCAGAAATTCCTGCATCAGGAAATGGCCGGCCATGACAGCGAACTGCTTACCGATCGTCTGCCCGGAGAACGACTCCTGCTGACAGGTAATCCAGGCAGTCATGAATGGGGCATCCGTCTTGGTGGTCCATGGCTCAATATTGATTTCTTTTTCGATATGGCCGAGGGACGAAGCCGTGTCAGCACCGGCCCACTATTTATGGCTAGCTATCCGACCCAGGTGCCACCGGCCCCCACCATTGATCTCAGCCAGAATTCAACTGAAATCCACTATCCCTATCTGCGCTGGCATGAGCAGGCCGGCCAGACCGTGCTCTGGCAAGCGGGCCATTTTGCCCGCACCACGATCAAAGAACTCCGATCCGTTGTACGCTACAAAACCTGCCTGAATCGCCAGACGCTCACTGACGAATGCCAGATGATCCCCAAACTGCCAGACTCAGCGACATTCCTGACGCCGGCAATGCCCACTGTCCGGATTGACCAGCTGACGGTGGCGGAGCGTTATTACTTCAAACGTTTTGTGAAGACGGTTCTGGAAAACTGGCAGCCGGAGACCCGCGATCCATCCGATACCATGGAGCAATTGAACCTGGCCAGACTGGCCTGGGCGGGTAACCCTGACGAACAGGATCAGGGATTTTATCTCCGCATCCAGTCAGAATCTCTGCTGATTGAGCTTCTGCAAACTCCAATGACGCTCACCACCGACACCATGGGCCTGCCTAATAATGCAACCTTCATGGTCTTCCGGGATATCAGTTCACCCCATGATTTTGATCCACTCAGCAACACACTCAAATTATTGAATCAGGCTCGAAAGGAAGCGGCAGCTGAGAAATCATCAGCGATGTCGCATAACATGGAAGCAGTCAGCCCTGCACTGATGATGGGTGAACCCACTCAAAACCACATGCGATCCAGTGATGCCATTACCTGGCTCAGGGATTCTGCCTATCTGGAAGGAATAGAAATAAAAATTGGCTACGAAGGCAGCCAGGTCGCTACGGGTACACCGTTTTACCCTGTCGTACGGACACGCTTGAACGGCAGTTTGCACAAGAACATGCGGGTCAGCGTGACACTGCAGGATCAGCATGGCCAAGCCCTGATCGTCGGGCATCCGCTCAAATATGATAATGAAAGAGGGATCTATTCCAGCGCCTTAAACCTGCCGGAAACCCTGAGCGGAACCCCAGTGATTATCACTTATTCGGTACATCAACCGGGTAGTCAGTATGAAGGGATATACGACGCGACATTAAGGCCGGATATACCGTTGGATAACGCGCCAGGGAGTTCAGGCCGAAAAGGTATGTAACGTCTGTACAGCCTTGGCCCATGAGCCATCCAGAACCTCAGGCATCAGGCGAACCGATTCATCGATGACAGCACGGATTTTGTCATCATCTTGTCGTGAAGGCTTGTTCAGCACATAACCCACAACCTTACTGCTGTCACCGGGATGTCCGACCCCGATTCGCAAACGCAGAAAGTCCCGATTATTGCCCAAACGGCTGATGATATCCCGCAACCCATTATGGCCACCATGGCCACCACCCTGCTTGAGTCTCGCGGTTCCGACCGGAATATCGAGCTCATCATGGGCAACAAGAATGGACTGGGGAGGAATACGGTAGAAATTCGCGATGGCAGCCACGGCCTGGCCACTGCGATTCATAAAGGTGGTGGGATAAAGCAACCGGATATCACGTCCGCCCAGATAGATTTTGGCGGTCAAACCGTGAAATTTCTTTTCCGGCTGAAGGCTGGCGCCGCAGCTGCGGGCCAGCGCTTCAAGGAACCAGACGCCGGCATTGTGGCGGGTATCTTCATATTCAGCACCGGGATTACCCAGGCCAACAATCAGTTCGACAGCCTCATTCGGGGTTGTCTGCGCCACAATGTCGTCTCCGTCCGTGTCAGGGCTTACTCAGCGCTGCTTTCGCCTTCGCCTTCAGCGGCTTCGTCAGCTGCGTCTTCCTTGGTTGCACGTACAGCCTGAACACCGGCTACCGGCAGGTCGTGCTCTTCACCGTGCATCAGGTGAACCAGCTTAACGCTTTCAGCAACAGTCAGCTGAGACAGGTGTACACTGCCACCCAGCTCAACGTCTGCCATGTCAACTTCGATGAACTCAGGCAGATCCTTCGGCAGGCAGCGAACTTCTACTTCTACCATGTTGTGGGTTATCGCACCACCCGCCTTGGCACCGGCGCATACGTCTTCGTTGATGAAGTGCAGCGGTACGTTGGTGGTGATTTCAGTGGCAGCATCAACACGCAGGAAGTCCAGGTGCATAGCGAATTCCTTGGCAGGATGACGCTGGATATCCTTCAGGATAGCCTGCTCATTCTTGCCTTCAACGTTCAGGGTAACGATCTGAGCGTAGAACGCTTCGCTTTCCAGCGCCTTGCGCACGTCCTTGGCCATCAGAGTGATCTGGGTGGCGTCGGCGTTGGCACCGTAGATGATAGCAGGCAGTTTTTCTGCGTGACGCAGGCGGCGGCTCGCACCTTTCCCTACATCCTTACGCAGTTCAGCATTCAGAACGATTGCTTCAGACATGGTCTTCTCCAAAAAAATAAAACCGTGACAGACGGCGACCAGCCTGTCACAGCGGATAACGAAGCGGCGTATCATACCTGCAATACAGACTTTGTCAAAGCCGTATCATCCGGGACCAATCCGGTGAGCTATCGGTAGATACATCACCCATAAAAAAAGCAGCCATTAATGGCTGCTTTTTTATCAGGGCATGACGCTAGTTAGCGAAACATCGCGCTGATGGACTCAGCATTACTGATACGACGCACGGATTCAGCAACCAGCGGAGACATATCCAGCTGACGGATACGATCCACAGCACGGGCAGCCGGGGTCAGCGGGATAGTGTTGGTAACAACCAGCTCATCCAGCTCAGAATTAGCAACGTTTTCCAGTGCACGACCAGACAGTACCGGGTGAGTCGCATAGGCGAACACCTTGTTGGCACCCTTTTCTTTCAGGGCAATGGTAGCCTGACACAGGGTTCCGGCAGTATCGACCATATCGTCAACCAGAATACAGGTACGGCCATTCACATCACCGATGATGTTCATGACTTCTGCCTTGTTGGCTTCCGGACGACGCTTGTCGATGATCGCCAGCTCAGCGTTCAGACGCTTGGCCACCGCACGGGCACGGACAACACCGCCATGATCAGGAGAAACGATGACCATGTTATCCAGATTTCTACGTTCGATATCGTCCAGCAGGACCGGAGAACCGTAGATATTGTCAACTGGAATATCGAAGAATCCCTGGATCTGGTCGGCATGCAGATCAACAGTCAGCACACGGTCAACACCCACGCTGGCGATCATGTCGGCAACGACTTTGGCGCTGATAGCTACACGGGTTGAACGGGGACGACGATCCTGGCGGGCATAACCGAAATAGGGAATAACGGCAGTGACACGGGCAGCAGAGGAACGGCGCATGGCATCAGCCATGACCAGAAGTTCCATCAGGTTATCATTGGTCGGTGCACAGGTGGACTGGATGATGAAGACATCCTTGCCGCGCACATTTTCCTGGATTTCAGCAGAGACTTCTCCGTCGCTGAAACGTCCGACACTGGCCTTGCCCAGTGGGATATGCAGGTGATCGACGACCTTCTGAACGAGTTCCGGGTTAGAATTACCGGCGAACACCATCATCTTCGACACAGTAGCACCTTGAGTCTCTTTGCAGTTTGGAAAGCGTTATCAAGTACGCGGGTACAGTTGATGCCTATTTCTTGAAAGTCTGGCTGGGGTGGCAGGATTCGAACCTACGCATGACGGGATCAAAACCCGTTGCCTTACCGCTTGGCGACACCCCAGTTACGGTCATCATTTTATAATCTACCCGGCCTCCTGCCAGCGTTGCGATTATCCCCGATGGCCGGATCTTTCGCAATATCATCAGCCTTCAGGGCTCTTTCACTGAGTCACCGTTAGAAGGCGGCGCTACTCTACAAATTGACACAAAAACTGTCAAACGCGGAATATGCATACTTTACGTGGGATTAACGCTAAGCCGACAGATGCCAGCGTCGAATCAGAAGCGTGACTTTAATATCGCCCTTCTGCAATTTAAGCCGCCCTGGCAACTCGTAACCGGACGTGACGCCAAAGCGGTCAAACGCGATGATCCATCCTGCCTGCGTCAGCAATTGAAGACGATTATGGGTATTTAACTGCAAGTCCGCGTAATCGCCAGGAGCAGGCACACCCTTGACCCAATATTGCAGCAAACGAAACGGTATAACCCAACCGGTCTGCTGATAAACCAGCGCTTCGAGTGACGGCCCCATCAGGACACCTTCATCAGGCACAGTCATGGCAACATGACCAGGCGCTCCCTCAATACTAGCAAGGCTCTGCCCAAAAGGACCGGTTAAATAGACGGTATAGCGGCCAGCCTGTTCTTCCCATTCCAGCGTGGCACTGCCAGCTTCCGATGCCGTTCTAATACCCAGTTTTCCTGATAGCTGCCACTGATCCAGCGCAGCCATCGCTTCAACATGCTCTTGCCAGGATCGATGCTCTACTTCCTGAGAAAGCTGTGCACGACCGGCACACCCAGCAAGCACAAGCAGAAACGATAGACCGGCCAAATACCGGACAGCACCCAACAGACCACGCATTGACTGAATACCCTTGAAAGAAACAGGCCCGAACCAAGCGGAACGGGCCAAATAGAAATTGAATTAGAACAATGTTCAAGGCATGGAGTCTACATTATTGCCCAACCTGCAGGCGTTCCATGGTTTCTTTAAGTATTTCGCTGTCCGGTTGCCTTTCCAGTGCTTGCTCCCAGAGCAGCGTGGCTTCCTTACGGTTACCCTTGACCCAAAGCACCTCACCCAAATGCGCCGCCACCTCTGCATCTGGCATTTTCTCATAAGCGGCACGCAGATAACGCAGTGCTTTTTCAAAATCCTGCTGACGATAGGCCACCCACCCCATGCTGTCGATGATGGCTGGGTCATCGGGCTTTAATTCATAAGCCTTGGAGACCAACTCTTCTGCTTCATCAAAACGCTCAGTGCGATCAGCCAGTGTATAACCCAGAGCATTCAATGCAGCAGCGTTTTCAGCATCAATGTCCAAGATGCCGCGCAAGTCTTTTTCCAGCAGCGCCAGATCGCTCATTTTTTCTGCCAGCATCGCACGGGCATAGAGCAGGTTTATGTTGTCGGGATACGTTTTGACCGCCTTGTTCAAAACCTCTGCCGCCTGCTCATAAGCCCGCTGTTCAATCAGCACATCCCCTTCCATCAGGTAAAACTGCGGCACAAATGCGGGATAAAGCTCACGGGCGGCCCGAAGATCTTTCACCGCCTGGGGCCACATTTCATGATCGGCCAGCATTTGCGCCAGTGCGGCATAAGCCGGGATCAGCTGCTTACCTACCCCTACATTCAGATAGTGCTGACGCGCCAGCTGCCAGTCATCCTGCTGCTGGGCTAATCGTCCCAGGTAAAACTCAGCCAGGTTTTTGTGGCTATTAAATGCTGAAAGGCGCTCAAAATAGCCCACCGCCTCTTCCGGCATAGTGTTCTCAAAGGTGATCAATCCCAACGACAACAGGATATCCGGATCATTCGGGGACTGGGCCAGAAGAATCTCAAACTGTTCCTGAGCCTGATCCAATCGCTGCGCATGCACAAGAACCCGCGCATAAAGAAGGCGTAGACGGGTGTTATCCGGCGCATCTTCCACATAATCCGCCAGGAAGCGGCGGGCATCATCCGGCCGTTCCATCGCCATCAACACCCGCCCCTTGAGCATGACAGCCTTGAGGTTATCCTCGCGCTTCAAAATACGATCGCAAAGCTTGATGGCTTCGGCATTGCGGCCGTTGTACTGCAATAAAATGGCTTTACCCAGCAACACCTGGCTGTTATTCGGATAACGCTTGAGCGCCTGATCAAACGTTGCGATCAGCATATCGCGCTCTTCCTGTCCCTGATCTGCTGCACTGACGGCAACAAATTCAAAACTGGCATCTCCCGTCATTTCCAGCACTTTCAACATTTCGTCAGCGGCAGTCTGGTATTCACCGGCTCGGGCCAGTTCAATGGCACGAGCCTGCAGTGCGGCGGGATTGTCCGGATCCACACTGGCCCATAGCTCAGCCGCATCCCTGGAGGCCTGCCGCGCACCAATATAGGCAGCAATCTGATAAGCGCGAGCCGCCAGACCCGGATCACCGGTCTTATGCGCCTGCTGCAGGTAGTTCCCCAACGCCAGATCAAACCGCTGGTTATGACCGGCCACTTCGGCTACCAGAAGATCGTAAAGGGTATCCGGTTCAAAGGAAGCAACAGGCTCGCTTTGTTCTTCAACGGTTGCCTGCCCTGTTTCCGCCCCTGCGGAAGACATGGAGGACAGTTGGGCACATCCGGCAAAGACCACCGTCGCCAGAAGCAATGGAAGATAACGCAGGCGGGATCTGATCTTTAACAACGTGATATTCTTCTTTCCGGGAAACCGAGCCTGGTGCAATAATGACACAAGCGCCGTGACAAACCCATCCCGACCCAAACACAAGATTTGCAGTTGACGTATATCCATAGGAAAATTCTGCTTTCTCCATGCCTCCCTGTGAGGCTGTCACCCCCGGTGTGAATCGGTTATACGACGATTGGAAAGGTGACAATCAGGGCTCAGTAACTTTAATACTAGCCTGAGTTATCGGAGAAGAGGGTGGCAATGCCCGAAGTTTGCAGCAAAGCGAAAAATGCCATCCTGCAGACTAGGATGAAACGCTACCACCGTGAAGCTTTAGCCAGCTTGTGAGTAAAGACAAAAACAAGGTACCTGACGATTTATATGGGATTCCTGGCAGTCGGCATCAATCACCAGACAGCACCCGTCAGCCTGAGGGAACAGATTGCGTTCTCACCTGAGCAGCTGATTCCGGCCCTGCAGGATGCCATGCAACTGGAGTCGGTCAGCGAGGTCGCGATACTGTCAACCTGCAATCGCACAGAGCTGTACTGTTTCGGCGATATCGCCCCGGAACGGTTATACCTGTGGCTGGCTGAGTTTCACCAGGTTAACCACCATGAGCTGTCGCAGTATGCCTATGCCCATGCCGATGATGCGGCAATCCGGCATATCATGCGCGTCGCCTGTGGCCTGGATTCCCTGGTACTGGGTGAACCCCAGATCCTGGGGCAGATGAAATCCGCTTATGCTGTGGCCCGTGAGGCGAGCGCAACCGGCACACACCTGAGCCGATTATTTCAAAGCACCTTCACCACCGCCAAACAGGTACGGACACATACGGCCATCGGCGAAAACCCAGTATCCGTGGCTTACGCTGCCGTCACCCTGTCGCGTCAGATCTTTGCCGACCTGTCAGAGAATACCGCCATGCTGATCGGCGCCGGGGAAACCATCGAACTGGTGGCTCGTCATCTGAAGGAACAAGGCATAGGCAATATTATTGTCGCCAACCGGACACTGGAGCGCGCTCTCCGGCTTGCTGAGAGCGTCAACGGCCATGCCATCCTTCTGTCGGACATTCCGGAAGAGTTACATAAGGCAGATATCGTCATTGCTTCCACTGCCAGCCAGCTGCCGATCCTAGGCAAGGGTGCCGTAGAGCGCGCGCTGAAGAAACGCCGGCACGCCCCCATATTCATGGTTGATATCGCCGTTCCCCGAGACATTGAGCCAGAAGTCGGTGATCTGGCTGACATCTACCTCTACACCGTTGATGATCTGCGCGAAGTGGTGGAAGACAACCTGCGCAGTCGTCAGGAAGCGGCTCAGGCTGCAGAAGAGATTATTGTCGAGGGATGTGACGCCTTCCTGAAACGCATCCGCTCCATGGATGTGGTTGATATTCTCAAATCCTACCGGGAAAAAGCAGAAATCATCCGCGACCATGAGATCAGTAAGGCGCTCCGCCTGATCCAGAGCGGCCGTCCTGCTGATCAGGTTCTGGCCCAGCTGGCCCGCGGCCTGACCAATAAACTGATTCACACGCCCTGTGTCCAGCTCCGCAAAGCTGGCAGCGAAGGGGACACCGCCTCCATCGCCTTAGCCAGGGAGTTTTTTGATCTGCAGATTGCCGACACCCTGGAACCTACCCCTATCCAGCCTGCGCCACTACAATCACGCCAGGCGACTGTACGGGCCGTCGAATCAACCCCGTTGATCGACGTCCGCCCTCCCAAGGTAAAGAACCACTGAAATGAAAGCTTCTATCAGTACCAAGCTTGATAACCTGCAAGACCGCTTTGAAGAACTGAGCGCGCTACTCAGCGATCCGGAAATCATTTCTGACCAGAACCGTTTTCGCAGCTTCTCCAAGGAATATGCCGAGCTGGAACCCGTAGTAAAGTGCTACCGCGACTATCGCCAGGTTCTGGAAGACCTTGAAGAAGCCCGCAGCATGCTGTCCGATACGGATCCTGACCTGCGCGCCATGGCAGAAGAAGAAGTTGAAACCGCACAGGCACGTATCGAGACATTAAGCCAGGAACTTCAGATTCTGCTGCTACCCAAGGATCCGGATGATGCTAACAACGTCTTCCTGGAAATCCGCGCGGGCACCGGTGGCGATGAGGCTGCCATTTTTGCCGGTGATCTGTTCCGCATGTACTCCCGCTATGCGGAAAGCCAGCGCTGGAAAATCGAGATTCTGAGTGAAAACCTCGGCGAACACGGCGGCTATAAGGAAATTATTACCCGGGTTGTCGGTCAGGATGTTTACGCCCAGCTCAAGTTTGAGTCTGGCGCTCACCGGGTTCAGCGGGTACCAGCGACAGAATCCCAGGGCAGAATTCATACCTCTGCCTGCACCGTCGCCATCATGCCGGAGCCTGACGAACAGGAAGAGATCAATATCCGCAAGGAAGACCTGCGGATCGACACCTATCGTTCTTCCGGTGCCGGTGGCCAGCACGTTAACACCACCGACTCTGCTATCCGGATCACCCACCTGCCTACCGGTATCGTGGTGGAGTGCCAGGATGAACGTTCCCAGCACAAGAACAAGGCACGTGCCCTCTCCCTGCTGAATGCCCGACTGAAAAACGCCCAGCAGGAAGCCCATGCCAAAGAAATGGCTGACCAGCGGAAAAGCCTGGTTGGCAGCGGCGACCGCTCAGAGCGCATTCGCACCTACAACTACCCGCAGGGGCGGGTAACGGATCACCGCATTAACCTGACACTCTATAAGTTACCGGAAATCATTGAAGGTGATCTGGCTCCGGTGATCGAACCACTGCGCCAGGAACACCAGGCCGAACTGCTGGCGTCTCTGGCAGGCGAGCATTAATGCAGGTCAGGGATATTCTACAGCGCGCCAGCGAATTAACGTCACTGAGCAGTACGCCGGCACTGGATATTGAGTTACTGCTCTGTCATGCTCTCGACAAACCACGCAGCTGGCTGTTTACCTGGCCGGAATATGAGTTAACAGCAGACCAACTGGCCACCGTCACCCAATTAATTGATCAACGTCTGACCGGCCACCCTATTGCGCACCTGATCGGTACCCGGGACTTCTGGAACCTGACACTGAAAGTCAGCCCCGATACGCTCATTCCCCGTCCCGATACCGAGCTTTTAGTCGAGCAGGCACTTGCCTGCCTCGACCCATCGCCGCACAAAGTGGCCGACCTCGGCACGGGCACCGGCGCCATCGCTCTGTCACTGGCAGCAGAACGACCCAACTGGCAGGTTACGGGTACTGATCGGATTGAAGCCGCTGTCGAACTCGCCCGGCACAATGCTGCGATGAACACACTGAGTCACGTGCATTTCTACACCGGCTCATGGTGTGATGCTTTGCCTGACAACGATTACGATCTGATAGTCAGCAACCCGCCCTATATCCGGTCAGATGATCCTCATTTGAGCGAGGGTGACGTTCGCTTTGAGCCCAGCTCAGCGCTGGCATCAGGCATCGACGGATTAGACGACATTCGCATCATTGCAGAACAGGCATTGCAACACCTGAAACCCGGTGGCTGGCTACTGCTGGAGCATGGCTATGACCAGGGCGCTGATGTCAGAAACATCCTGAACCAGCAGCACTACACCGAGATAGAAACCTTTCGTGATCTTGCCGGACATGAACGCATTACCCGGGGACGACGCTTTGACTGACACACTCAGTGACCAGCAACTATTGCGCTACAGCCGCCAGATCATGCTTCCGGCACTGGATATCGCCGGTCAGGAAAAACTGCTGAACAGCCGGGTACTGGTGATAGGCGCCGGAGGTCTCGGCTGCCCGGTGGCGATGTACCTGTCTGCCGCCGGTGTCGGCACACTCGTGATTGTGGATCACGACAATGTGGATGAGAGCAATCTCCAGCGCCAGATTGCCCACTCGACACGAGACATTGGTAAACCCAAGGTCTTCTCAGTCACTGAATCGCTGCATGCACTGAATCCCGATACGCGCGTGATGGCTATTGCCCGAAAACTCAGTGAGCCCGAATTGCTGGAAGAAGCCGGCGCCGCTGATGTCGTGGTGGACTGCACTGACAACTTCCAGACCCGCCACGCCATCAACGAGGCCTGTATCAGAACCGGAACACCATTGGTTTCCGGCGCTGCCATTGGTTTCAGCGGCCAAGTGGCTGTTTTCGGCCTTGCTGATGGCCCCTGTTATCACTGCCTGTATCCTGACACGGATGACCATAAACAGACTTGCAGTGAATCCGGTATTTTGTCACCCGTAACCGGCGTGATTGGCTCCATTCAAGCGACAGAAACCATCAAACTCCTGACGAGTATCGGACAATCATTATCTGGACGACTTATGTTGTTTGATGCCCTGAGCATGACCTGGCAGACACTGAACCTGTCACGCAATGCCAGCTGCACAGTCTGTGGCACCGCTACATAGCCGCTTAATTCAAAGACACTTTTTGCCAGAACAAGGACGTTAGGCTATATCTGAATGGCATTTCAGACCGTCGCGGTGCCGTTCGATGCAGGAAGATTACCCCCGCAATTTTACCGGCTATGGCGGACAACCGCCGAAGGTCCAATGGCCCAACAACTGCCGTCTCGCCATCAGCTTTGTACTCAATTACGAAGAAGGCGCAGAAGCCTGTCGCCTTGATGGGGATCCCTCATCCGAGTCTTTTTTAACGGACATCCCTGGCACTCGCCCCCTATCATCAGCCAGACACTTTAATGGTGAATCTATCTTTGCCTATGGCGCCACCAGTGGCGCCTGGCGATTACTGAATCTGTTTGACGACTTCTCTCTGCCAGTCACCGTATTCGCCTGCGGCATGGCGCTTGAGCGCAATCTACCTCTAGCACAGAAACTGGCTGAATCCGACCATGAGATTGCAGGGCACGGTTATCGCTGGATTGATTACCGGGTCATCCCGATAGCCATCGAGAAAAGTCATATCCGTAAGACATTAGAAATCATTGAAAACCTGACCCACAAGCAGGTCGTGGGCTGGCACACCGGTCGGCAGAGTGAAAACACCCGTCGCCTGGTACAGGAGATGGGGTTGCTATACGACTCCGACGCTTATAACGATGATCTGCCTTACTATATTGATGTCGCCGGCCAGGCCCACCTCGTAGTGCCCTACAGCTTAGTAACCAATGATTTTCGCTATTCAACAACGCCCGGCTGGAACAGTCCGGATGACTGCCTGCAAAACCTGCGAGCGGCCTTTGATTGCCTCTACCGTGAGGGTGAAGAAACCCCGAAAATGCTTTCGATAGGACTGCATGGACGCCTGTCGGGCCAACCGGGTCGAACAGAAGCACTCCGTCGTTTTCTGGATTATGCCCTGAGCCATGAGGATGTCTGGGTTTGTCGTCGTATGGATATTGCACGACACTGGCTTGCACACCATCCCAGTCATCACGATCAGGATTCAGGAGGCAGTGCACAAACGTCACAGCCAAGCGAACTGGATCTCTCTGTCACTGAATAAACGAACCGAGCCAACTTTTCCGTTTTCCGAAGACAGGGCACCCTCCTGATGCCTATAATGCCCATCGGTTATCAGAAGCCCTCCAAACGGCAAACCGACAGAACAACACGCTATCCGCCATCTTTGGCCCGGATCCTGCGTATAAGTACTATTCAGGAATTACAAAAGTTGAAAGATTCCAATATAGTTCACTTTTTTTATCAACTTTAGGGGCGTTCGTGTCATTATACATGACACGGCTATTACTGGAGGCTGCATGGTCGAAGCCATTCGCCGATTTTTAAAGCACGAAACATCCGTTGGCATTCTGTTAATCGTGGCCGCCACGCTGGCGATGATTGCGGCCAATACACCGCTGAATGTCTATTACGACCTGCTGCTGTCCGTCCCGATTACCGTGGCAGTTGGCTCCCTCGCCATTGCCAAGCCCATTCTGCTGTGGATCAACGACGGCCTCATGGCGCTGTTCTTCCTGTTGATCGGCCTTGAGGTCAAGCGTGAATTCCTGGTCGGTGAACTCTCCAGTCGCTCTCAGGTCATACTGCCGGCGATGGCTGCGCTGGGTGGCATGGTGATCCCCGCCCTCTGCTATGCGGCGCTGAATTATGATGACCCCATCGGCATCAAGGGCTGGGCGATTCCTGCCGCCACAGACATTGCCTTCTCCCTGGGCGTTCTGGCCCTGCTCGGTAAGCGCGTGCCGCCTTCACTGAAGATTTTCCTGCTGGCGCTTGCCATCATTGATGACCTTGGCGCCATTGTTATCATTGCACTGTTCTACACCACGGATCTGGCCATTGAGTCCATTGTTCTGGCGTCTATCTGTTTGACATTGCTGATTGCCTTCAACCGCTTCGGGGTATCCAAACTTGGGCCCTATATTGTTGTTGGTGTCATCATGTGGGCCTGTGTACTGAAGTCCGGTGTCCACGCCACACTGGCGGGTGTTGCCCTGGCATTCACTATTCCGATCCAGACCCGGAACGAATACGGCCGTTCCCTGCTGATCGATCTGGAGCACAAGCTGCACGGCAGCGTGAATTACTGGATACTGCCTATCTTTGCCTTTGCCAACGCCGGTGTCGGTCTGAGTGTTTCCCAGTTCCAGAGCCTGCTGAACCCAAGCCCCTTGGGCGTTATCATCGGCCTGTTTATCGGTAAGCAGCTGGGTGTATTCGGATTTACCTGGCTGACCATCAAGGCAGGTATTGCCAAATTGCCGACAGGGACCTCTTGGTCTCATATCTATGGCATGTCGATCCTGTGTGGTATCGGTTTCACCATGAGCTTGTTCATTGGAACGCTTGCTTTTGAAGAAACCGGTCCTGAATATTTGATCGCCGACCGTGTGGGCATCCTGGTGGGTTCGTTCCTTTCCGCCATTGTGGGCTATATCGTCCTGCGTTACTTCACGCCCAAGCCCGCCAACAATCAAAGCAGTTAATATCCATTCCCTACCTGAAACCGGTTCTACCGGTTTCAGGTAACACAATAGCTGGCTCAATCCAGCCAACGCCTTATAATCCCCACCAACAATAAACTGTCTTCGGAGAGAAGCATGCAAGGCCGCGCGGTATTACTGGTCAACCTGGGCTCACCCGACTCCCCTGAAGTCAGCGATGTCAGGCGTTATCTCAACGAATTCCTGATGGATAAGTATGTCATCGACCTTCCCTGGCCCCTGCGTCGCCTGATTGTCAGCGCCTTCGTGTTACCGAGCCGGCCCAAACAGTCAGCCGAGGCCTACCAGTCAGTCTGGTTACCAGAAGGCTCTCCTCTGAAAGTCATCAGTGAAAACGTCAGGGAAAAACTACAGGCTCAAACCGATATCCCGGTTCGACTGGCGATGCGTTATGGCTCCCCCTCTATTGAGCAAGAGCTGTTAGCACTGGCAAATCAGGAAGACGTTAAAGAAATCCTTCTGTTGCCCATGTATCCGCACTATGCCATGTCCACCGTAAAGACATGCATTGAAGAAGCCCAGCGGGTCATGCAAAAACATGGCATTCGCAAGACATTAAACATCCACCCGGTTTTCTATAATCACCCGGATTATATTCATGCTCTGGTGGAAAGCGCTCGTCCGTGGCTGGAACAGGATTATGATCATCTGCTGTTCAGCTATCACGGCGTACCGGAACGGCATATCCGCAAGGATGACACCACCGGCAATCACTGCCTGACCCCAGACTGCTGCCAGAAACCTTCAGAAGCCCACGCAACCTGTTACCGCCATCAGCTGTATCAGACAACGGCTGAATTTGTACGTGCTGCAGGTATTCCAGACAACCGCTATTCCGTTGCCTTTCAATCACGGCTGGGCAAAGCCAAATGGCTGGAACCCTATACCGACAAGACCATTGAGCAACTGGCCCGTCAGGGTGTGAAGCGACTGCTGGTGATGTGCCCAGCCTTTACGGCGGATTGCCTTGAAACGCTGGAGGAAATTGCCATGCAGGGACAGGAAATCTTCGAGGCTGCCGGTGGCGAGACATTGACGCTGATTCCCTGCCTGAACGACCATCCGGTCTGGATCAGTACGCTCAAGCAGTGGATTGAAGAGTAATACAAAAGAATGACGAAACCGGCTCATCAGGAGCCGGTTGTGCCTCCCAGGAAGTTCAGCAGAGCCTGATCTTCCATCGCACGCGCCAATACCTTATTAATCACAGCGTTCACCATTTCCGCATTCTGGCTGTCTGATGGCGCCTTGATGGTGCGGTAATGGTCTTCAGAGACATAGCGCCCGGCATAACGACGCCCATCCTTCAAAATTTCAACCCGTATGGCGGCTTTCAGGTCAACACCTGAGACATAATCCCCGTACGGCACCGTGTATGACAGCTCATCAATGTAAACCTGCACCTGGGGAACCTCTGTGCTGCTGACAGGCTCCAATCCCATGGATTGCAGTGCATTATCAAGTGCAACCTTGATGGAGGTGGCAAACTGCTCATCCAGATAAATGAAATTGGTTGTTTTGTAGATCCCACCCCGGGTACCTAGCTGTGGTGTTGTCCGCTCATCGTAGACTGTGACCGCTACAGGCCCGCTCAGCTGAGCTGTACGCTCTGCGACCTTGATATCTGGCGCAACCTCAACCGTCTGAGGGCCCAGGATACAGCCGCCCAAGAGCACAGTCATACTCAGGGGTAATAACCATTTTTTCATAGACTTTCCTTCAGTAACTCCATCTTCAGCCTGATTGGAACATGAAATAAAGCGGCGAGCACTCTGTGCAGAAAGGCTGTCACAGGCCGATATGGGCCAATATCGTAAAGCAATAAACCTACCACTATCTATAACTACTTACCCATTAACCTGCTATCAACTGATTTATACTTCATTGGAGGGCTTTATTTTATACAGGGACAGAAAATGGGTTCACGGATTTCTAATTCCTCCACCAAAATTAGTACACCATCGATTAGAGGCATCAGCACCCTCTTGAGAGCGGTGAAAACCAAATGCGGCAGAATGCTAAAAACAACATCTGTTGACGCAATAATGCCTAAACAGGTTGGGAACCGTGTCGCCTTAAAATCACTAAACGAGAGACAAATCAATACCACATACGAACTCAATGCATTAGTACGTCAAAACCAGCAAAAATCAAAACCCTCTGCATTCGATAAACTGGCCTCTGCTGGGCGTGATATTGATTCCAAAAGTGCCAATGCTCTGAAACATATCAAAGAGCTGGATACTGCACTCCGGAACCAATATTCCCAAAAAAGCATCACACTTGAACAAACATTTCGAATACGCAGTATTATGACAGGAAAACTCCTTCTTATTGCCAAAAATCCAGACAAAGTCAGTGAACTGAGCAAACCGCTTGTCACCAAACTGATTGGCCCTGAGCGAGCTAAAGATGTGATCAAGGCCATGGACAAAACCATTGATGGAAATCTTGAAGCCCGCCTCATAAATCTGAAAATGCCAGATGTTCCCACCCACAAACCCAAATAATAACTGTCGCTAAAAATCATAAGGTTCGGAAATAGACAAAAAGATAAAGCATAGGCTGTGAATAACTAAAGTGTAATTCACGATTAAAAACGGGTTAGAAGAACTCTCAATTTTAATCAGCTAGCAAGCTCTACGCTTCCATCTTCCAATGTTTTTTCCTCAAATAACTGCTTTAACATTCTGATGTCATATGACAATGGGCGATCATCCCCCAAGAAGGCTGAATGCCTACGCACCCACTGATAAACCATCCGGGAACTCTCACTAAATTGTTCCAGGGAAGCGCCTTCTTTCATTCGCAAATCCATCGCCTGCACCAGGGCCAGCGCATCAATGGCCAGCAGCTCCCACAATAAGCCAATCAAACTGCGGGCTTTTCTCGCACCAATTGTTCCCATGGGGACAATATCCTGATTATCAGCATTGGTTGAGATACTCTGGATTGACGCAGGAATCGCCAGCGTACGCATTTCAGCAAGAATAGCGGAAGAAGTCACCTGAGCCCCCATGAAACCACTCTGCAAACCTAGGGAACCTGCGATTAAGTCCCCAATAATAAGCTAATCTCCACTCAGCCTTTGCCGGAGATCAGTCATGGACCAACAGCTCAGCTTTTCTGACGCTGAATTCACTCAAAAGCGTCGCCAGACCCGCAAAGAAATATTCCTTGCCCGTATGGATAAACTGATTCCCTGGCATCGTCTTGAGACAATTATTGAACCTCATTACCCCAAACCCGGTAATGGGCGTAGACCGTACCCGTTATCCACCATGCTCCGGATACACTGCCTTCAACAATGGTACAGCCTCAGTGATCCGGCCATGGAAGATGCCCTTTATGAAATTGCGTCCATGCGATTATTTGCCGGATTGTCTCTGGATAAAGCAATTCCTGATCGCACAACCATTATGAACTTTCGACACCTGTTGGAGGCTCACAATCTGGCTCGGGCTATTTTCACGGACGTAAACCAATGGCTGACAGAGTCTGGTATCGTTTTGAAAGAAGGCTCTCTGGTCGATGCCACGATCATCGAAGCTCCGACATCCACAAAGAATCAGACGGGGCAGCGAGATCCCCAAATGCACCAGACCAGAAAGGGTAACCAGTGGTATTTCGGAATGAAGGCGCATATTGGTGTCGATGCCCGTACAGGTTTGACTCATAGTCTGGCGACAACAGCCGCCAATGAACATGACCTTAATCAAGCCAGTAACCTGTTGCACGGTGATGAACAGTTTGTCTTTGCCGATGCCGGCTACAGAGGAGCCGAGAAGCGAAAAGCGCTCAATACAGACGCTGTACAGTGGCATATAGCCGAACAACCAGGCAAGTTAAAGAGACTCAGGAAACACCCTCGAATCAATAAAGTCATTTTGAAAACGGAATACCTGAAAGCCAGCATTCGAGCCAAGGTGGAACATCCCTTCAGAATCATCAAATGCCAGTTTGGATTTATCAAAGCCCGTTATCGGGGACTTCGGAAAAATGATGGCAAACTGGCGATGTTATTCGCTCTGGCAAACATGGTTAGACTGGACCAAATGATCCGGGCACAGGGTTAATGTATCCGAAAGCCGGACAACCGGCTTCAATGGTAAGAAACTGAGTAATTTTCAGGCTGGATAATAGTGAATTAATGACTTTTCATTCACTGTGTTTCTTTAACGTCACTTGCTCGCAGGTTCCCTAGGCGTTCCGGCTGCAGCATCGGCGGCAATCCTGATGACTTACTCACATCCACCAGCCTCGCTATTTTACGCTCACAGTGGTTGGCCAAGGTAATTACGGCCTGCGCGAGACTGTCTGAGACAAAAGCAACATGCTGTCCAAAAAAATTCCCCGCCTGAATCACCAGCGCTTCGTCAGGAAATAGTAGCGGGTTATCTGTTACAGCATTCAGCTCGCGCTCAACGACCGTATTGTGATGAATCAACACATCATGAACCGCGCCATATAGCTGCGGAATGCAACGGATAGAATAAGGATTCTGCAACAGAGGTTGTCCCTGAAAGACACCACCTTCAGGATCACAATGATCGGGAAGGCGGCTGGCGGAAGTATATTCACGCGTCAATAAACAGGAACTGTCGAGCCATTCATTGAGTCGCTCATGGACGTATAACTGCCCCGGATGCTGGCGCACACGGGCAACCCGATGATCAAACGCCTCGGCTTTGCCAAAAAAAACCTCGCTGTATAACAACCCCAGACGCAGTCCCAAATGAAACTGTCGACCAACATCCCAGCCGTTCAGCGCGGCAATCCCGGTCATGGCGGATGTCCCGTTGACCAGCGCCAGTCCCTCTTTCGCGCCGAGGATCACAGGCTCCAGCCCCTGCTCTTCCAGAAGCGGCATCGCGGGTTGCTCTTGCCCATCTACCAGGAAAGCCCCCTGCCCGGTATAAGCCCCGGTGAGATGCGCCAACGGAGTGAGATCACCACTGGCGCCGACCGTCCCCCGGGACGGCACAGCCGGAATCAATCCTGTGGAAAATAAATGAATCAATCGATCCAACGTTACCGAAGAAATACCAGAATGCCCTTGGCATAAGGAATGAAGTCTTGCCAGGAAAATAGCCCTCACCTCAGTCTCCGCAAGCAGCGGGCCGGTGCCTGTCATCAGGTGGGCGATCAGGTTCGCTTGCAGTTCTCGGGTACAGGCTGGATCGATATAGCAGTTGGCCAAAGGACCAAACCCGGTAGTAATGCCATAAACCAGGCGTCGGCTGACACTGATATCGTGAACAAACTGATCAGCCCGTTCGATGCGTTCACGCGCCTGAGTTCCCAGACGGGGGGCTGATTTCCCAATGGCCATTCTGGCCAGACAGTCAAGGGTCAGGGCTTCGTTTCCCATCTCATGACTTTGTGTCTCTATGCCTTCCAATCCTTAGGCTTCCCCATCGCATTGCGTGGCAATTGTTCACCGATCCGAATCCGTGCCGGTGTTTCACATTCAGTCAACGTGTCAGCCATCCAGGCTTTGAGATCATTGAGAAAGCGCTGTTCATCAAATGTATTTTCGCCTGCCGTTTCATGCTCAAGTACCAGGAACGCCTTGAGTCGATGCCCTTCCCCGGGAGTCATGGCACGAATAGCACAATCCCTGATACCGGGATAATTCCGCATCATCTCCCGGATTCTGGCCAGATTCACATTCACCCCACCCACCTGAACCACGGCATCTTTTCTGCCCAGCACAAGGAATTTTTGATCATCTATCCATTGCAACTGATCCTGAAGAGCGAATACGCGAGGATCACTACTGCATAACAGGTCTTCATCAAGCGTTTTTTTCTGCAGCATACCGTCCTTGTTAACACCAGCCTGCCAGTGTGCCATCAACTGAAAAGGTGCCTGCCCTGAAAAACGAAAACCGATCCCACCCGTTTCGGTAGATCCATAAACTTCAACACAGTTTTTCACTGATGCTGAATCCATCTGTTCCCACAAGGACTGAGGCATAGGCGCAGAAGAACTGACGATGGTTCCAGCACGCATGGTATTCGATTGGTTATCCAGCATGAGCGACACGTGATCAGGAAAGCTGATGACAGCGTCATCCGGCGCCAGAGGTTTAATGACAGGCTGCAGATGATGATCACTAAATGCCGCTTTACGACAAACGGGCAGCAGAAACCCGAACAGAAATCCGTAAATATGATGCAGTGGCACATACCCGTGAAACCGGGCTACCGATGGAAGAAATTGATCAATAGACTCAATTTCCTGTAGTAACGATGCGAGACTATGAGAAGAAGAGGTACGAATATGGGTGGAGCCTGAGCTGTAAAACTGTATTTTACTCACGCCCTGCGCCCAGGCATCCTGAATAATCGCTGCCCAGTCCGCAAAACGCCGGCGGGCCAGCAGGTAATCTTCCGTGCCTGCTTCGTGCAAATGAAACATCTGGTTAACACGGCTGGCGATGGCTACAAGGTCCAGAGAATCGATGCCAATGCCATTCCGGTCAATCGTCGTATCCAGCGACCACGAGCCAGCCTGTGCCTTGATCTCCCAGCTGTCACTATGCTCCGACAGGTGTGCCACTATCAGGCTTCTGAGAACGAAAAAAAGGTGCTCTTGCGAAACACCTTTTATCCAGCGCTGCCAATCCATCTTACAGACGTTTCACAAAGATCCAGAAGGTGCCGTCATTCACGACGCTGTTTTTCATGTGTACCTGCACACGGGTTGGGGCCATATTGTAATCGAACGTATATTCGAACAAGGCATTCAGCGCCCCTGCGCTGACCCCCTCATCAAACATCCCTTTAAAAGCGGTCGAATTCGTACAAGGCGCCACCTCCGTAAAGAAATTTTTGCCCAACACCTCTTCAGGGCTTCTGCCAGTAATATCACCTTCGGCGGCGTTATACATCAACACCTTACCCTCTGCGTTGAGCTGCACTGCACCGAATGCAAGGTCATCAATCTCATGCTCTGACATTCTTGACAGCATATTGTTGAGGTCCTTGTCATTGAACGAGATTTTTTCCATAACAGCGCTCTCCTGCCCTAATGGGTAATGATTTAAGTACTTGGCCTGCGGGGATAAATGATCAATAGATAACTAACTATTTATTCGCGTCAAAACTCCAAACCTTTAATCAACACCTTGCCCAATTGAGCGTTCTTACAGACAGCCCGTAGATATGCTCCTCATCAATACGCGGATACAACGTTTTAAAGACAAGGAACGCATCCTGCTTGGAAATAAACACAAGGGACGTTATATTACGCCAAACAGCCATCAACATACGTAGATAACACTAATGGCATTACCAAGGCACAACAATCCACCCACGGGGATCAGTAAAAAAACCTTCTTCGCTCCCGCACGCCTACTCCTTCTACTGCCTTAGGGCAGCATAATTTTCTTCACCCCGGCCACGCTGAGGCGCATCCAGAAGCATCGGACGCCTTAAACAGCACACAACACAGACCCGTATTCCAAATTCCAATAATTGTCTGGAGTGTTTGCGATGAGTGAGAATCGCGTTGTAATTTTCGACACCACCCTCAGGGATGGCGAGCAGAGCCCTGGCGCATCAATGACCCGTGATGAAAAGCTGCGCATTGCCCGTTCCCTGGAAAAAATGCGCGTGGATGTCATTGAAGCCGGGTTTGCCATGGCCAGCCCGGGGGACTTTGAATCCGTCAAGGCCATTGCCGAAACTATCCGGGAAAGCACCATCTGCAGTCTTTCCCGTGCGCTGGACAAGGATATTGATCGGGCTGCCGAAGCCCTGAAGTCGGCCTCCCGCGGACGAATCCATACCTTTATCGCCACTTCGCCCATCCATATGAAGTACAAGCTGCAAATGGAACCAGAGCAGGTGATAGAGCAGGCTGTCCATGCGGTCAAGCGCGCCAGAAATCGGGTGGAGGATGTCGAGTTTTCCTGCGAAGACGCGGGCCGTTCGGAGCTGGATTTCCTCTGCCGGATTATCGAAAAAGCCATTGATGCGGGTGCGCGCACCATCAACATCCCGGATACCGTCGGCTATGCCCTGCCCCACCAGTTCGGGGAGACCATCCAGCAGCTGATCGAGCGTATTCCCAATTCCGATAAAGCGATTTTCTCCGTGCATTGCCACAATGACCTCGGCCTTGCCGTTGCCAATTCTCTGGCAGCCGTCGTTAACGGCGCCCGGCAGGTGGAGTGCACTATTAACGGTTTGGGTGAGCGAGCAGGTAATGCCTCACTGGAAGAGATCGTCATGGCAATTCGCACCCGCAGTGATTGTCTGCAGGTAGATACTGCTATCGACACCCGCCAGATTGTGCCTGCCTCTCGCCTGGTTTCCGGTATCACCGGCTTCCCGGTACAGCCCAATAAGGCCATTGTCGGGATTAACGCCTTTGCCCATGAAGCCGGCATTCATCAGGACGGCGTACTCAAGCACCGGGAAACCTATGAAATCATGAGAGCCGAGGATGTCGGCTGGAATGCCAACCGAATGGTGCTGGGCAAGCACTCCGGCCGGAATGCATTCAAGAGCCGTCTGCAGGAACTCAATATCACCATCGCGGATGACGAAGCCCTCAACAAAGCCTTCATGCAGTTCAAGGCGCTGGCGGACAAGAAACACGAAATCTACGATGAAGACCTTCAGGCACTGGTTACCGATGCCAGAAACCAGGAAATTGCCGAGAAATACAGCCTGCTGCAGATGGAAGCCAGTTCCCGGATGGGTATCACCCCTGAAGCCCACCTGACCATGACGGTGGATGGCAAGGAAGAACAGATCACCAGTGAGGGCGATGGTCCGGTGGATGCGATCTTCAAGGCCATCGAAACCGTGGCGGATTCCGGCGCCAAGCTGGAACTTTACTCCGTCAACGCGATCACGGAAGGTACCGACTCCCAGGGTGAAGTCACGGTTCGCCTCGCCAAGGATGGGCAGATTGTCAACGGTAATGGCGCCGACACGGATATCCTGGTGGCATCCGCCAAGGCCTATATCAATGCGCTGAACCTGCTGACGTCAGGCATTCGCAAGGCGAACCCGCAGACAGACAGCGTCTGAGCAGCGCCCACCAAAGCAAAACGGGCAGTAACCTTTCTGTTAATGCCCGTTTTGCTTGTCCGCGGTTTTGCATACAATAGGAAGGTGCCAGTCAACAGCCCCTCCGGGGCGGGAGCCTCCGGAGCCGCATGAACGAACAGCAACGCCAGCAATACCTTGACGCCATGGGCATCCAGCCCTGGTTTCCCCGCTATATCCTGCCGGAAGCCAAACCCTCGACCACCTGCGAATGGGACTGGGAAGCCTGGGAGGCGGAACATCCACCAGCAATTCCTGTAGAACAACCCCAGAACCATATCGAGCAGGCAGTCAAACCTGCACCCTTTAAGCCTGTCGGCAAACCGGTCATGCGACCTGCGGATATACTGGGTGAAACACCTGAACAAGCCGTAGAAGCAAATACTGATACGCTAGCAGAAAACGTTACCGTCCTGAGCAAACCCGTCAAACCTGCTGAGCGGTTTCGCCTGGTCACGCTCTCGGTTAACGACGACTGCCTTGTTGTTTCCGAATTGCCCAGCACGGGTATGAACCAGTTCACCCGTTTCCATGAAAGGCTGTTGAGGAACCTTCTCTTTTCCGTCGGTATTCCCGTCGTTTCAACATTGCAGCCTGCTCTGTTTGACTGGCCTATCGCCGGTAACCGGGCTGACCAGGATGAGCAGGCAGCCCACGACGCCGTGCACGGTTACCTGACCAACCAGTTTGGCCTGCGCCGGCGCAAGACCGTTTTTCTACTGGGTCGCAACTGTGTACGTTACGTCATGGGGCCTGACACCGATTTTGACGACGTCCGGGGTATTCAGGACACCGAGCAACAAACCACGGTGATTACTCACAGCCTGGATGCACTCATGAAACTACCCGCCATCAAGGCTGACACCTGGCGCGATATCTCCCCTTTATTAACCCGTAACTCATGATCACGTCTGAAACACTTACCGAGCTTTCCCCGATCACTCAACGCGCCATGACCCTTGAGGATCTGGAATCCGCTTTTGCAGTTGAATGCCTGGCCCATTCTCATCCATGGTCAATAGGCAACCTCAGGGACTGCATTACCTCTGGTTATCACTGCCAGATACTGGAACAGGACGGCGAGATTGTTGCCTTTGGCATCATCTCTGCTGCCGTCGGTGAATCACACCTGCTGAACCTGGTGGTATCACCCAACCATCAGCGTCGGGGTCTGGGTAAGCAATTGCTCAGTCAGCTCCTTAAAGCAGCTGTTGAGCTCGACGCAGAGGTTATGTTCCTGGAAGTTCGCGCCTCCAATCAGGGCGCCATCAACCTGTATCTTGAAACCGGCTTTTCAGAGATCGGCCGACGCAAGGATTACTACCCGGCCAAGCATGGGCGGGAAGAAGCCATCGTTATGGCCCTTGACCTTATCTTTCTTGATGATTGATATCGCCTTCGCCGATCATCCTCTTCACATGCGTGGCGCAGGCCGATAGACTGCGGCCACGCCAACAACAATGATGACAGGCTTTGCCCATGGCCACACTGCTCCGAGCATGCTTCGCATTACTGCTATTTCTACCCACACTGATCGCGCAGGCGGATGATAAGAACTTCACCCTACTGCACACCAATGACTGGCAGTCCCGCCTGCTGGGTTTCGGCCCCAACCTTGAGTACACCCCCAAAACGATCAACGATGACAAAACCACCGGCGGAATTGCCCGTCTCGCCACCAAGATCAAAACGATTCGCGCACAACAACCCGCCGGTGAGCCGCTGATGCTGCTTGATGGCGGCGACTTCAGCATGGGCACCCTGTTTCACACGATTACCCGGGAAACCGGCTCAGAACTGCAGCTGATGCAGAAACTGGGTTATGACGCCATCACCCTTGGCAACCATGAATTTGATTTTCGTCCGGATGGGCTGGCACAGATGATCCGTTCCGCCCATCAGGCACAAGGCGCGATTCCGCCCATTGTGATCTCCAACCTGTTTTTCTCCGAATCCGGCAAGGGCGATGCATCGCTGAAAGCGGTCTACGACGACCAGTTGATCCGTCGCAAGCTGGTGCTGGAAAAAGATGGCATCCGGTTTGGTTTCTTTGGCCTGATCGGTGTTGATGCCCGCAATTCCGCCCCGAATGCCAAGCCGGTGCGAATTGACCGTCATATCGACGTGGCCAAATCCATGGTGACTGAACTGAAGCAGCAGGATAAGGTGGATGTCGTCATCCTGCTCTCCCACAGCGGAGTGGTGCAAAACCGTGATGGTCTATGGACAGGCGAAGAAGTCGAATATGCCCGCCAGGTGCCGGGTATCGATATCATCATCGGCGGCCACAGCCATACCCCGATTTTTGAACCCATCATGATCAACGGCACGCCAATTGTTCAGGCAGGCTCTGATGGCCAGTACCTTGGAGAAATGGCGGTCAAGCTGACCGACAACGGTATCCAAATGACCGGCTATAAACTCCACCCGATCAATGACAAGATTCCCGGGGATCCGGAAATCATCAAAATGATTGCCGGTTTCAAGGCACAAGTCAGTGAAAAAATGCTGACGCCCAGGGGTTACCACTTCGATCAGCCACTGGTGAAAACGCCTGCAGATCTGGGCCGGGAGTACGATGATCCCCGGCTCGGCAACCTGGTCACCGATGCCATCCGCAAAGCGACCGACGCCGATATCGGCCTGACCGGTAACGGGACACTGCGTGACGATATCCTGCAGGGCGAAACCGGCATACAAGCTGTCTCAGATATCTTCCGGATTCAGCCCCTCGGTATTGGCGAACACGATGACGAACCTGGCTACCCGCTGATGAAAGCCTGGTTGACTGGCCCTGAGGTAAAGAGTCTGCTGGAAGTACTGCTGCTCGGTTACCAGACCCGCAGCGACGCCTATTATCCACGCCTGTCCGGCATTCGTTTTACCTATAACAACTTTCGCCCCCCGTTTGACCGGGTGACCAAGGTGGAACTGGGCGACCCGGTCAATGGTTACACAACCATGGACCTCAGTGGTAAAAGCGATCGTCTCTACAGCATTGGCGGCACCAGCTATGTTGGCAGTTTTACCTGGATTATCCCGGATATCAGCCATGGTCTGCTGAGCGTCACGCCTAAAGATGCCAACGGCCAGCCTATTGCCAATATCCGTGACGCCATCCTCGACATCAGCCCGGAAACACCCGGAATCCAGGAAATGAAAATCTGGCAGGCCATGCTGGATTATCTGGGCTCACTGCCGGATCTGGATAACGATGGTTTGTCCGACATCCCGCTGGACAGCACCACCACCGAGCAACGCATGATCGCAGATCATAGCCTCAACCCGGCCAAACTCTTCAGCAATACCACCTGGATTCTATGGACGGCACTCGGCCTGATGATCATCCTGATCGGTTTGCTGGTATGGTTATTGATAGCCGTGGCACGGCGAATATTGCGCTAAGGTTGGCCATCAAACGGTATGTCTTGTGATACAGGCATACCGTTCCTTCCTCGATTTCCAGACCTGCCACACACTACACTTAGTCCAACAGGTTGCGTATTCCTGCCAATAACCGGTGGCAATGCGTCACAAACGATTAACCGAAACCCTGACTATTCAATGGATTCCTTAAAACCACTACTGACCAACAACCGCACCTGGGCACAGGAAAACAAAATGCAGGACCCTGACTTCTTCAGTCGCCTGAGCGCCGGACAGTCGCCCCAGTATCTCTGGATAGGCTGCTGTGACAGCCGGGTACCTGCCGAAATGCTCACCGGCGCCCAGCCGGGTGACCTGCTGGTTCACCGGAATGTCGCCAACATGGTCTTGCATGATGACACCAACTGCCTCTCCGTACTGCAATTTGCCGTGGAAGCGTTGAAAATCCAGCATATCGTAGTAGCCGGTCATTACGACTGCGGTGGCGTGAAAGCGGCACTCAACGGCGGCGTTGCCGGAAAGCTGGGCAGCTGGCTTCACCACCTTGAAGACATTTATCAGCAACATAAAGATCAGTTTGATCTACTGACTAATGAGGAAGAGCGCATCAACCTGCTCTGTGAGCTCAATGTGGCTCACCAGGTCGTCAATGTCGCCAACACCATTACCGTTCGAAAGGCGTGGCAAAACCACTTCCCCCTGGCTATTCATGGCTGTATTTATGATATTGGCGATGGCCTTCTGAAGGAAATCGGTGTCTCTGTTAACAGCCCTGATAACATACCCGAGCAATACCAAAGCGCTGACAAGGAATAAGCGCTAACGGTTCACGCCCGTCAAGTTATCGACTCAATTTGATGATAAGAATCTTGTCTATTCTTGCTTATTAAGTAAGCGTGCTGTTTCTGCTGTCGCTTTTTCAATCAAACCTCAAACCATGGAATGGTACATGATGATTAAAGTCCGCAATGCATTGCTGGCAGGTCTGGTCTTTTGCCTGCCGGCGACCAGTCAGGCTGTCGATATGTATGCCTTTGCCCGCGGGGGAATGGCCTCTACCCAAATCACCAATACCGACGCGACCAATCCGATTTTAGTATTTGGTGATCCTGGATACCCTTCCGTGACCCAAAACGGAAGCTTGGGTATCGTTAAAGAAAACAATAGCGATGACGTATCAACAGCAGCTTTGGGCTTAGGATTTATCCTGAACAAACATTTCAGATTAGAACTGGAAGGTTCGTTGCAACGTGAATCAGATTTTCAAGTTGATCTGCAAATTGGTGGCGATCAATTTGGCTCGGGAATCACTCAACCTCTTGGAACCGGCTTCAACAAAATTAGCGTGGAATCCGAGATTTTCCTGCTCAAAGCCTATTTCGACATTCCCATCAATGAAACCGTAGCCCCCTATTTCATGGCAGGCATTGGCTATGCACGCAATAAAGCCTCTGGCGTGCAGACCTTTTCAGCCAATGCCAACTGGAATGAAAAATGGGATGATACCACCAGCAGTGATACCGCCTGGACCATCGGCATCGGCCTCTCCTACCAGTTCGACCAAAACCTGACGTTTGACCTTGGCCTCGAACATCGGAACCTGGGCAACTGGGAGCTGGACAACCTGCCTGCCACTGGTGATGAATCCTTCAAGGGCGACCTGGAATCCACCACCCTGCTGTTTGGCGTACGCTACCTCTTCCATTGATGTGTCTGTAACCCCGTTCGCTGCATTGGTGACACCCCGTCCCAGTGCAGCGTTTCAGCAGTACCCCACCTAGCGGGAAAATCTTGCGAACAGACAACCCTGTGCTAACTTCCATAGGCGGATCGTTGCTATCCCATCCGCATAATCACCAGTACACCTGCCTTGATTATATTCCCAGTCACTGAGTTTGCTCGCATGAAATCCTGCCGCGCCCTGCTGTTCCTGATTACTCTGTGGTGTTCACTCTCATTCGCCGCCTCGCTGCCAGCCCCAAGGCTCAACAACAACCCCCAGTGGGACATGGTGCTCACCAATCCCCGACCGGTACTGACCTTCTCCCTGGCCGGTGCCGATCCCTCCTGGGTCTACGAACTGCAGATTGCCAAAGATGCCAAATTCCGGCAGACAGTGGCCACATACAGCGACATCAGGCCGTTTAACCAGTATTACGCTCAGATGCGAATTCCTGCCCGTGATGCCCTACCGGATGGACGCTATTACTGGCGTGTACGCACCCTCACGCCTAAGGGGCTAAGCAGTGACTGGGCCGTGAGCAGGTTTACACTGGACTTTACCGGCTCACGCACCTTCAGCGGTTATATGCGAGCCCCTGTCAAACAGGTGCTGGTCTCCTCCGGCGAAAACCCGAACAACATCATCGACTGGGACGATCAGGGCCAACTGACCTACTGGAACAGCGCACCATTAGGCGTCGGCGATAAAGATAACTGGGTCATCCTGGATATGGGGAAACGAACCACCCTCAGCCGTTTCTGGATGTTGTCTACCCGCAGTATCACACCAGCACCCGGCTGGCTGGTCGATTTTTACTGGCAAAGCAGCGATGACCTGAATCACTGGCGAACCATTGAGGGTACCCGCGTCAACGGCAACGATACCTATCGCAACATCATTGATTTTAAGCCGGTCACTGCACGGTTCTTTCGCCTGGTGATCAATAAGCAAAACGCTTTGCAGGCTCAGATCAATGCCATCATCCCCTATACCCGCGGACAACCGGCGATTCCTGATGTCCCTGATGGCCGTTATGTCCTGCTGGTCGGTAACCAGATGGATGGCTTCACCTATACACGTCTCAAGGCGTTTGTGGAAAACAAAGGCTACAAGACTGTCCTGATCCCGCACTATGCCTTCTCACGGGATGTCCTGCAGCGACTGAAACACAAGCCCATGGCGGTCATGTTCAGCGGGAACAATGCCGACTGGCAATACCTGCCTATGTTCGAGTATTACGGCGAATACGAGGTCATGCGTGATGTCGACAACATCCCCATGATGGGTATGTGTGCCGGCAACGAGTTCTTTGCCATGGCTCATGGCATCAGCTTTGCCGTCTGGATGGAGTGGTTTGACGATTCCATTTTCAGGGCGTACATTGGCAAGCCGGTCGACAAGGTCGAGATACTGCCCCAATTTTCCAGCGATCCACTCTTTGACAAAGTGCCCAATCCCTTTCAGGCCGTTGAAATACACAGCTGGGCCGTCAGCCAGGAGTTCATCACGGAGCACCAGGACTTTGCTGTGATGGCTCGGTCATCCTATATCCAGGTCATGCGCAATATGAACCGTCCCGTCTATTCGACCCAGTTCCACCCCGCCGCTGTGGTGCCCTACAACGAGTCCGAACCTATTATGGCCAACTTCCTTGAATTGGCCTCTCGCTGGCACTGATTCTTCCGGTGGGTACAGGCTTCTATCACTCCCCGCAGGAGAGTGTTTCAATCACTCCAGGTCATTGTTATGCAGGAAAATGGAACTCTGGCACATAAACAGCGCAACTGGCTGATTGCCCTGCTGGTTATCGTACTACTGATCGCTGCCGGGTATTTTTATCTGCAACACGAGAAAAAATATCCGGATACCGATGATGCCTACATTCATGCCAGCATTATCTATATTGCCTCCCAGGTTGCGGGCAAGGTAAACCGTGTCAATGTCGTAGATTATGAATCTGTCGATAAGGGCGACCTGTTGGTTCAGATTGACCCCGCCCCTTATGAAGCTGCATTGGACAAAGCCCGGGCTGTCTATGAAAACGCCACCCTGCAGAATCGTGCTGCCGGGGAAGCAATACTCGCCGCCAGCGCCGATGTTCGCAGCAGCAATGCCAAACTGACCGACGTACAAACCCATTACGCCCGCACCATGGCACTCGTGGCAGAAGGTGTTCTGCCCAAACAATCAGCGGATGACACCAGGGCTGATCTTTCTGCCGCGCAGAATGCCCTGGATGCCGCACGGGCCACCCTCTCACAACTGGTCGCTGAACAAGGTGCTGATGGCAGCAAGGCGCCTGCGGTGAAGGAAGCGGCCGCCGCGCTGACCCAGGCCAGCCTGAACCTGTCGTACACCAATATTACAGCTCCTGCTTCCGGACTACTGGGCATCGTCAACATACATCCCGGGAGTATCGTCGCCGTGGGTCAGGCCATGACACCGCTGGTTGTCGACGGCAGTTTCTGGATGCAGGCCAATTTCAAGGAAGATGATCTGGGTCGTATCCGTCCCGGCATGCCGGTGGATATTGATCTGGACATGTATCCGGACACTACCTTCTCCGGCCGGGTAGAAGCCATTTCACCTGCCAGCGGTTCCGCCTTTTCCCTGCTACCACCTGAGAATGCAACCGGCAACTGGGTTAAAATCCCCCAACGTTTTCCGGTCAAGATCAGCATTGTGCAACAAACCGGACAGCCTCCTCTCCGTGTCGGTGCCAGTGGTACGGTGACAGTGGATACCGTCGCCCACAATGATACCCCTGACGGCAGCTCGTAACATGAACCGGACGACTGTCACCCTGGCGATCATGCTCTCGGCCATCATGGTGCTGCTGGACATGACCATCGCCAATGTATCCCTGCCCCATATGATGGGTTCTCTGGGCGTAACCTCCGAGCAGGTCACCTGGGTGTTGACCGCCTATACCATGGCAGAGGCCATTTGCATTCCACTGGCCAGTTACCTGACGCTGCGTTTCGGGGAACGCAACCTGCTGCTGATTTCCATTGCGGGGTTTGTCACCACCTCAGCCCTCTGCGGCCAAGCAGACTCACTCGCGGAAATGATTACCTTCCGAATTCTGCAGGGTGCTTTCGGCGCCTCAGTCATTCCCCTGGCCCAGTCTATTCTGGTGCAGATCTACCCAAAAGAGGAAAGGGGCAAAGCCATGGCGCTATTCAGCGTCGGCATTCTGCTGGGACCGATTCTCGGACCAACAGTGGGCGGCATCATCACGGAGCATCTCGACTGGCGCTGGATTTTCTATGTCAATCTACCGGTGGGCATCCTCTGCCTGGGCCTGCTTTGGCGCTATGTGCATATCAGCAACCGCGGACGAACATCGGTTGACTGGGTACTCGTCATCAATATGGCCATTGGCATCGGGCTGTTGCAGATGGTGCTTTCACGAGGCAACGAGGAAAACTGGTTCAGTTCCAACCTTATTCTGTTCTCCAGTGTGATCTGCGCCATCACCTCGCTGTTTTTTATTATCCGTTCCTTTGTGACCCAGGGGGATATTGCACCGGTATGGCTATTGAAAGACCGCAACCTGGCCGCATCCTGCCTAATCATGGGCTGCTTTGCCCTGGGTATGTTTGGCATAACCCAGCTTCAACCGATGATGCTGGAACAGCTGCTGAACTACCCTGTCGAAACCACGGGGTTTGTGATGGCGCCAAGGGGCCTTGCCTCTGCTGCGGTATTGCTGTCCATTGCCCGCATCATGGACCGACTGGATGGCCGAATGCTTGTCGTGATCGGCCTGTTACTCAATGTGCTGGGCACTTGGCTGATGACCCATTACTCCCTGAATATCGACCTTTTCTGGATCATCTTTCCCAGCCTGATTCAGGGAGCCGGTATGGGACTGGTTTTTGCCCCTCTGTCACAAATGGCGTTTATGACACTCAACCCCGAACAGGCCACAGGCGGCGCAGTCGTTTTCAATCTCTGCCGCACCATCGGCAGCTCATTTGGCATAGCGATTGTGAACACGTATTTTTCCAGGGTACAGCAAGCCGAATGGCATAGCCTCGGAGGTGCTCTGTCTCCAGACAACACCACCCTGCAACACTATGCTGCCCAAGCACACACATCCTTGGTCAACCCCGATTTCATGGCCAGTATTGCCCGAATGCTTCACCAGCAGTCATCCTTGCTGGCCTTTGTCTACACCTTTGTTTTCATCATGCTCACCTACCTGATACTGATACCAATGGTGCTGATGTTCCAGAAAAAAGCGGTGCCGCCTGCAACACAAGGCGTTTCATAGTCATGGACAGAATGGCGATACGTTCGACCCTTCGTTTTACCTGCATTGCCTTTTTTGCCTATCTCGCCGGGTACGGCTTCACCTGGTTATGGCATGAACCCACCGCCATGGTCGGAGGACTCTGGGCCGTCATTTCCGGCCTGATTGTCTCCGAACCTGCCACCGTCAAGGAAAGCATTGCCACCGCCAGAACACGGGTGACGGGCTCCGCCATCGGCTGCCTGTTTGGCGCGGTTTATCTCCTGCTGTTTTCCTTTAATCCTTTTACCTACGCCCTCTTTATAGGTATCGCATCGCTGCTCTGTTACCTGCTTAATTATGGTCAGCATGTAAAACTGGCAGCCATCACCATGTCTGTAGTCATTGTCGTTTCATCGGTTTCACAGATTAATCCCGTCAAAAATGCACTGCTCAGACTCATTGAATCCTGTATAGGCGTCGGTGTTGGCGTACTGGTTTCCTGGCTGCTGGATAAGGTGAACCACCACTTCGAACAATAAAAAGAGGAAAAGCACACTGAAAACAGAAGGACTAACGCACCAAAATCATTAAATAATTCGACGAAACATCGCAAACAACATTTTTTACAACCAACCCAAAAACAAATAACACCTTTTTTCTGGTTTAAAACCCTTTTTCAGAGGTTTTTACCGACAACCTCCAAAAAAAGTGACATAGATCAAAACTACAGACATTCAACGCATTGTAGGGTGTCGGTCAGCTGACTGCCCTGTGTCCCTGTCTAGAAACACTCGCGCCTGTTATTGCTCCCCTTTCGTCACATGTCTGGAGTCTTATGTCTCAGTCGACCAATGTCTTACGACAGCCTAAACCGTTTTACATGATTTTCTTCCTGGAGCTCTGGGAACGATTTGGTTACTACGGCCTTCAGGCGCTGCTTGCCGTCTATTTCGTCAAACAGCTTGGTATGGACGACACCACTTCCTTCACGACCTTCGGTGCTTTCAGCGCATTGGTCTTTGGTCTGGTGGCGATCGGTGGTTTCATTGGTGACCGGGTGATTGGCACCAAGCGCACCATGGTGCTCGGCGCACTGGTACTGGCCAGCGGCTACCTGCTGATGGGACTGGCAGACCATGATCACCATCTGGTGTATCTGGCATTAGGCTGTATTGCTGTCGGTAATGGCCTGTTCAAGGCTAACCCTTCAAGCCTGCTGTCGAAATGCTACGAAGAAGGCGACAAGCGGCTGGATGGCGCGTTTACCATGTATTACATGGCCATCAATATCGGTTCCTTCATCTCCATGGTCCTGGTACCTGAACTGACAGATCGCTTTGGCTGGAGTGTTGGTTTCTATACCTGCACACTGGGCATGGTTCTGTCCGTCGGCAGCTACTGGTTCCTGCGCAGCTGGGTAGACGGCATTGGTTCTGCACCTGATCTGGCCCCCGTGGACATGAAAAAAATGGTTCTGGTGCTGGCAGGCACCCTCGCAGCCATCTTCCTCAGCGCCTGGATGCTGCAGAACCTGACGGTCGCCCACATTCTGCTGGCCGCTGTCAGCAGCCTGGTGGTTGTGATTTTCCTGAAAGAGATCATTGCCAGCAAAGGCACTGAACAGAAAAAAATGATCGCGGCATTAATTATGATGCTCCAAGCGGTGGTCTTCTTCGTGCTCTACATGCAGATGCCTACATCGCTGAACTTCTTCGCCATCAATAACGTCGAGCACAGCATTCTGGGCATTGCCATCAACCCGGTCACGTTCCAGTCCCTGAATCCGTTCTGGATCATGCTGGCCAGCCCGGTGCTCGCTTACCTCTACAACCGCATGGGCAACAGCGGCCGTGACCTCTCCATGCCCATGAAGTTTGCGATCGGTATGACCCTGTGCGCCATCAGCTTTCTGATCCTGCCGCTGGGCGCGCAGTTTGCCAACGCCATGGGCATTGTCTCTTCAGGCTGGATTATCGCGAGCTACCTCTTCCAGGCCATCGGCGAACTACTGATCAGCGGCCTGGGACTGGCCATGGTGGCCCAGCTGGTTCCCCAGCGTCTGACCGGCTTCATCATGGGCGCCTGGTTCCTGACGTCTGCGGCAGCCTCAGTCATCGGCGGTTTTATTGCCTCAATGACCACCGTACCCAGCAGCAATGGTGCGGTTGACGCCCTGCAAACGCTGCCGGTTTACTCCAAGGTATTTCTGGAGATTGGTCTGGCTGCCACCGTGATGGCCGGCCTGATGCTGCTGACCGCGCCACTGCTGGCTCGCATGATCAACGGTGATGAAACCGTTGCAGAACAAGCGGCGACTGGCCACTGATTACACATTCAGATAGACGAAAAAAAGCCCCGAACTATCGGGGCTTTTTTCAGATTTAAACAGCCTTCAGGCCGCCTCTTCTTCCAGCCAGAACACCGCATTAGGCAAAACGGACAACACCGCATCCAGGTCTTTGGCCGCGATTGCCACCGTCATTTCCGGTAGCCCAGGCGTAAACATAATCTCCTTACAGTCCTTCAGGCGGGGATCCACCACCATAACAACGTCAGCATCCTGCCCAAAAGGACACACGGCACCCGGCAAGCAGCCGGTCACTTCCTGCATGGTTTCCGGACTGCACACAGACGGACGACTCCCCAGCAGTTGCCGGACAGCCTTGCTATCCAGTCGCGCATCCCGATGGGTCAGATAAATGCAGTAGCGGCCGTCTTTCAAATGCAGAAACAGGCTTTTGGTCGGTTCGGCCGTCCAGCCCAGTTCTGCGGCAATCCTGGCATCCGTTTCGAAATCCAGGATGGGCTCATGCTCCCAACGCTGCCAGTCGACACCCGCCTCATTCAACTGGGATACCGTTCTCTGGTAAATCTGCTCTAACCGTTCACGCATTACATCATTACCCGTTTCAATAATGAAAAAGCGATAACCCACATCATCAGCCAGATGACGCCGTCAATCCAGCGCCGAACTGTTGGCCGGCCGAGTATCGGCGACAATCTTGCCGCCCCGATGGATAGGGCGAAAAACCAAGTAAACGACGCCATCATAGTTCCTGCCGCGAAGGTGACACGATCCCCCCCTCAAACTGTCCACCGATACCGCCCAGTATCATCACGGTATCCAGGTAAACGTGGGGATTCAGCAAAGTCACCGCCAGCGTACCGGCAATCACCGCCCGGCGGCTCGTACCGGTCACCTGTGCTTCTGCCACCTCATCCGTCGCACGGAGCGCACTTTTCAGGGACAGAAAACCGTACCAGAACAGGAAAGCGGCGCCCCCACAGGACACAACCAGCAACAATGTCGGCTGGCTGGCAAACAGAGCACCGCCGCCAAACACGCCCAGCGCAATCAGGAGAATATCGCAGATGGCGCAGACCAATGCCGTCAGCAGGTGATGCTGCCGTCGGATTCCCTGGTTCAGCACATAAGCATTCTGTGCCCCAATGGGGATAATCATGGTGGCTCCCAGGCCAAAGCCCTGGAGTAGTGGCCAGACAGATAACATGGTCGGTGTTCTTTCTCCCGAAGTTACAATCAAACATTCAGCGCATCATGCCAGCAAACCGAAAAAGTCCGCATAACATAAAGTGATAGTAAACCTAACCAAGATATTAGAGAATTTAATCATTTTTATATTTGATTAACTTTTCTAATGATGCATCTGGACTATAAACTGGTTGCCGCCCTGGATGCTGTGATCAGCACGGGCAACTTTGAAACGGCAGCACAATCCTTACACATTACCCAGTCAGCGGTATCACAGCGCATTCGCGAACTGGAAAAACGGCTGGCCAAGCCCCTGCTTATTCGCAGCCAGCCCCCCGTACCGACAGAAACCGGCCATAAGCTGTTAGGGCTCTACCGGCGGGTTCAGTTGCTGGAGCAGGATGTCCTGCCGGAGCTTTGCGATGACGCAGAAAATCCACCTCATCAGAAATTATGTCTTGCCGCCAACGCTGACAGCGTTGCCAGCTGGTTAATTCCTGCCCTGGCACCAACACTCAACGCACACCAGGCAACCCTTGACCTGGTCATCACCGATGAATCCCGCACTCTGGATTTGCTGCGCAAGGGCGAAGTGATTGGCGCCATCAGTCTGGACAGCCAAAGCCTGCCGGGCTGCACCTGTGATCTACTCGGAAGAATGGACTACCGCTGCGTCGCAACACCGGCTTTCATTGCGCACCATTTTCCCCAAGGGATCACCCAGGCTGCACTGAAAAAAGCCCCCGCAGCCATTTATGACCACCACGACACCCTGCATCAGGACTTCTTCCGGCAACACTTTGCGTTCGATGACCGCCGAATGCCTAGTCATACGGCCCGCTCTTCTGAAGCGTTTATCAGGCTGGCCTGTGAGGGATTGGCGTACTGCCTGATACCCGACATCATGATCCGACCCGAGCTGGATGCCGGTATTCTGGTGGATGTGACGCCGGGACTGACCGTCAACCGCCATCTCTACTGGCATCGCTGGGCTCTGGAAACGGAATTACTGAAAGCCGTCAGCCGCGACCTCGTTCGATACGCCAACGAGGCGCTGGCCTGATCTTATTTTTTCATCGGCGCCGGGCTGAACACCGGGTCATTGAAGGCTTCAAAGCGGGGATCAGCCCAGATGTCGTCTTCGTGCACGGCATCAATGATTTCTTCGGGCTGTTCAATGGAAGGTTCCTGACTGGCCAGTTCTACGGCAGGCTGCTGTTCTGTCTGTTCGGTAGGTTTGTCGTCATCCATGACGGTTCGCTCTCCCTGTCATTCGGCCTGTGAGCAACAGGCACATTACGCAAGACGTCAAGAAGAACTATCGGAATTATCGAGCGCAGCTTGAAACCCTACTTCTGATCAATAAAGGCAAGACGTCCAACCTAATCCATAAAGACCGATAAAATGGCAACCATTCCGCAAACGGTGCAAAGACCAAGCACACAGTGCCGCAACAGCGTCTGGCTGAAACGGTGCGAAACATAACCGGCAGTAACCACACCAAGAATGGCGGCAGGCACCATCATCAGGGATAACTGCAACTGCTCCCGGCTGAAATACCCGTTCGCAAACAGAATCACCAGCGACACAATACTGCTGATCACAAAATAACCGGACAGATTAGCCCGCATGCTATCGGCACTTTCATGCTGCATGACCAGCGCCATGGGCGGCCCGCCAATGGCGGTTGCCGTTCCCATCACGCCGGAGAGGAAACCGGCCGTACATAGCGTGACAGGTGTCGCAGAAAACCGGATGCGACTCAGGCTCGCCAATACTGCCAGTAATACCATACTGCCCAAAAACAGAGTCAATGTATCGCCGGATACTGCAGTCAGCAGATACCCGCCCAGCAGAGAACCCGGGATACGTCCGGCAATCGCACTGCCCAAACCTTTCAGGGAAATAGTACGACGGTAACGAAAAAGATTAATGGCAGCGACGGAAAGCGCCATCATAATCACAGGTCCCGGCACCAGCGCAGGATTCAACCAATAGAGCACGGGGGCTGACACAATCGCCAACCCGAAACCCAGGGAGCCCTGAATAAAAGCACCACAAAAAATCACCATGGCGTACAGCGCCATGGACAGCGAGAGCACGGCCACTGCAAGACTCCAAACCGATACCAGAATCCGCGCAGTTGACTCTTATAACTAAAAATAATCAATAAATAATTTTACGAAATATGCGCTCTGTCGCTTTGCTATTGCTACACATCAACAATGCTTCTCGGCCACTTATTTCAAGGGCACGAAACCACAGAAATTTACCGCACCTTACGCCATTTCAACCGCTCTGCAGGCCATTAGAATCTCACCTGTTCGTCAGCTCGTATAAGGCGCAGACAACGAACATCATTGGCCTGACCCTTGTGATCAGGACACCACTCAATCCACCAGTTATCCAGCCAAAGAGGTGCGCGCGTGCTTTTTGCTGAAGACGGGAATGTGACCAAGGCGTTTGAGGAGAGCATTCTCCGCTCCATCGCCGAACGGGAAGCCAAGATCTGCGAAACCTGAGACTATGACCATGTCATGTCGCTCCCGTGGGGAGTCAAGGAAACCGTAGATTCAGAACACGCTGATGATGTCAGCGCCTTTATTGCCACTGCTGAAGCGTCCGACATCACCGTCGGAGAGCGCAAAGCGAAACTGCTGAAGTTTGGCTTGAAGCAGGTCAAGGACAAGCATCTGCTGATTTATCGTTACCAGTTACACTGAGCGCGATGAATAGAAGGGCAGGCTATCGCTAGCCTGCCACAAGAACACACCCTGCCCACCGGACCGCCATACGCTTAAATCCTGACTTATCCACGCGGATTACCGTGACACTAACAGTTCACCTCAGCCCCTGAGCGAGTATAATCCCGCACCAAACTGTTCATACCACCGGTCGCGAGGATCCATGTCAGATTTTATCCGGGAAGTCGGCAAACGCCGTACCTTCGCCATCATCTCCCACCCTGATGCGGGTAAGACCACCATTACCGAAAAGCTGCTGCTGTTCGGGAACGCCATCCAGATGGCGGGGACGGTCAAGGGTCGCAAAAGTGGCCGGATGGCGACGTCTGACTGGATGAAAATGGAGCAGGAACGGGGCATCTCCATCACCACCTCCGTGATGCAGTTCCCCTACCGCGAGCAGATGGTCAACCTGCTGGATACGCCCGGGCACGAAGACTTCTCCGAGGATACCTACCGGACACTGACAGCCGTGGACTCCGTATTGATGGTAATCGACGGCGCCAAGGGTGTCGAGGACCGGACCATCAAGCTGATGGATGTCTGCCGCCTGCGCGACACGCCCATCTTCAGTTTTATCAACAAGATGGACCGTGAAGTCCGTGACCATATCGAGGTCATGGATGAAATTGAATCCATCCTGAAAATCCAGTGTGCGCCGATCACCTGGCCCATCGGTATGGGTAAACGCTTTAAAGGTGTTTATAACCTTTATAACGATACCATCCATGTGTTCACACCCGGCCAGGGCCACCGCATTCCGGATGATATCCGCATTCAAGGGCTGGACTCTGCTGAAGCGCGCGATTTCCTGGGTGAAATGCACGAAGAACTGGTGGATGAAATCGAACTGGTGCGCGGCGCCAGCCACGAGTTTGATCTGGAAGAATATCAGGCCGGCCGGATGACCCCCGTATTCTTCGGCACCGCACTGGCTAACTTCGGTGTACGCGAAATGCTGGATGATTTCGTTCGCTGGGCACCCGCACCGATCGCCCGCCAGACTGACAGCCGTACCGTTGAACCGAACGAAGACACCTTCACCGGTTTCGTGTTCAAGATCCAGGCGAATATGGACCCGCGCCACCGCGACCGGATTGCTTTCCTGCGTATCTGTTCCGGCAAGTACACCCGCAACATGAAGATGCGTCACGCTCGCATTGGTAAGGATGTGAAGATTGCTGACGCTGTTACCTTCCTGGCCGGCGACCGTTCCCATGTGGAAGAAGCACTGTCTGGTGACATCATCGGTCTTCATAACCACGGCACCATCCAGATCGGCGACACCTTCACCGAAGGCGAAATGATGCGCTTCACCGGCATCCCTCACTTCGCTCCGGAACTGTTCAAGCGGGTACGTCTGAAAGATCCGTTGAAACTGAAGCAGCTGCAAAAAGGTCTGCAGCAGTTGTCAGAAGAAGGCGCCACCCAGCTGTTCATGCCGCTGAACAACAACGACCTGATTCTCGGCGCCGTCGGTGTGCTGCAGTTTGATGTGGTGCGTCAACGACTGAAAGACGAATACAAGGTCGACTGCATCTACGAGCCGGTGAACGTGTTCACCGCCCGCTGGGTACACTGCGATGACGCCCGTAAGCTGGAAGAATTCCGCCGCAAATGCAGCGAGAACCTGGCAGAAGACGGCGGCGGTTACCTGACCTACCTGGCCACCACCCGCGTCAACCTGAGCCTGACCGAGGAGCGCTGGCCAGAAATCGAATTCCGCGCCACCCGCGAGCACTGAGTTCATACCCTGTCCGCCGGAATAACCGATCATCGTTATTCCGGCACACCCCAAGAGCCATGACACACCGATGACTCCGCAGCAGACTGAAACCCTGGCCGGCCTTGAGATTGCCTGCCGTTTTCTCTACACCGCCTTCCACCGCGCGCCGGAACCGGGCTTTCTCCACCCGCTGGTTGCCGACCGGCTGCTGGCCCACTGGCCGGTGGAGGATGACAATCCGCGCGTTCAATCCGGCATTGAAGCGATGCAGCAGTTTCTGGATGAACATGCTGACAATCCCATGTCATTGCTGAAGCAGGATTACAATGCCTTGTTCATCGGCCCGAACGCCCTGCTGGCCGCGCCCTGGTCCTCGGTTTACCTGACCGAAGAGCAGCTCACCCTGACAGAACCGGCCATGGCAGTTCGGGAATTCTACCGCCAGTACGGCATTGCCATTGATACCGGTGAAAACGAGCCGGATGATCATATCGGCCTGCAATTTGCGTTTATTGCCCACCTGCTTGGTGAAGCGCTGCAAGCCGTAGACAATGAGCAACCAGAACAACCCTGGCTCTGCGCCACGGCAGAATTCCTGACCAACCATGTATTGATCTGGTCCGGTCGTCTGTTTGAATTGATCCGCACCCATGCAACCACCGACTTCTATCGGGGGCTGGCTGATCTTGCGGAAGGCTCACTGCAACAACTGGCGAACCTGATCGGTGCCGAATACCTGATCGTCAGGCTGTACCGATGAGTCAGGAAGAACTCGCTTCACCAGCGCGACGGGCGTTTATCCGCCGCTTTGCACTGAAGGAAGAGACCGTAGAGATTCCTGAAAGCGATTACCCGCGCCCGCCCTGGGCACGGGACAACCGGGAATTTCTCGCCTTATGCGACAACTGTCATAAGTGCATTGACGCCTGTCCGGAAAGGATCATACGGATATCGGACGAACCCTCTGCCATATTACGGGGAAAACCGGTTCTGAATTTCGACCATGGCGCCTGCGCATTTTGCCAGCACTGTGTGAACGCCTGCCCCACGGGGGCGCTAGATAAGGCTCGTGGCGTAGCGACAATACCCATGGCACCGGCACTCTCCGGTCGCTGTCAGGCGCTTCTCGGCATGGCCTGCAACCTCTGTATAGAAGCCTGTACCCAGCAGGCGATAAAGGCAGACAACTCAAATATGCCTGTCATTGATACCAGCCAATGCAATGGTTGCGGCGCCTGCGCGTTCAGCTGTTATTCAAAAGCGCTGACCATGGTCACCCAGGGAACGGGCAAACCGCGAAATGCCGATTAGAAGCCATCTCATAAATACTTTTTGGCAAGAATCATAAAACCAGCAAGCCTTGATCTGGCAAGAGTTTTCCGGACATTTTTTTACGCTGCCTTGGCGAGTTCCTGTTCATACTTGAAAGGTGCCAGGTAGCCATTACCAGAATGTTTTCTCTGGCGGTTATAGTAAACCTCAATGTACTCAAAAATTGCCTGCTTCGCCTCATCTCTTGTCTGAAAGTCTTCATGGTGAACAAGCTCAGCTTTCAGTGTATGGAAGAAACTCTCTGCCACCGCATTATCCCAGCAATTGCCCTTACGGCTCATGCTGCAAATAAAGCTGTTATCTTTCAGCAATTTCTGATAGCTTGCCAGGACATACTGACTGCCCCTATCGCTATGCACCAGCAGCCCCTCTGCTGGCCTCCGCTTCCACATAGCCATCATCAAAGAGTCGGTGACCAGTGATGCAGTCATACGATCTCTCATAGACCAGCCCACCACAGCCCTCGAATGTAAATCAATGAATACCGACAAGTACAGCCAGCCTTCTCGGGTACGAATATAGGTAATGTCTCCCACGTACGCCTCATTGGGCTGCTCTCGTTTGAAATTACGGTTCAGGAGATTCTCAGCCACCGGCTTGTTGTGACTCGAATCTGTTGTTGCCTTAAATTTCCGCTTTGTTTTGCAAACAATGCCCTCCTCCTTCATCAGACGGCTTATTCGTTGACGACTGACGTTTTTACCCTGATCCGCAAGATCGTCTTTTATGCGTCGCTCTCCATAACGCTGGCGATGTTTTTCATGTATTACCCGAATATCTGCCTTCAATGCACGGTCTTCCTGACTTCGGTTCGATTCTGGACGGGAGCACCAGTCATAAAAGCCCATGGTCGATACAGACATAACCCAACACATGGCAGTAATGCTGAAACGCTTCTGGTTGTCCTTGATGAACTGGAATCTCAGAGACTTTCTCTTGCAAAGAAGGCTGCCGCCTTTTTTAAAATAGCGTGCTCCTCTTTGAGCTTTTTCAGCTCTTTACGTAAACGTTTTACTTCATCATACACATGTTCATCATTTTTCCTGGGCTGACTAGCCACCTTCGGGCGGTGGTATTTTGTTATCCAGGTATACAGGGTATTTATATTAAACCCAAGCTCCCGAGCGGTTTCAGTCACTGGCTTATCTGATTCTACCGCCAGCTTTACGGCAGATTCCTTGAATCTCAGAAGTGTAATTTTTTACTTTCTTTTCCGACATGCTCACACACCTCAATAGGGCTTCAAGATTACCCTTGTTTGTGTGTCCGGAAAACTATAACCACTTCAATTTCGAAATCCTGAAAAAATAGATGCATGGAACTGGCTGAAAAGCTGGGTAAGGACGAACATGAATACCAGTACCATGAGGCTTCAACAGTCTCGGCCATCATCGTCAGCTACATAGCGACAGCTCGTGAATCGAGTTGACATTCTGTCTAGACAAACCTCCTCGGTCATTAATCCGTCAGTTTCCCCTTGGCAATCACACTACGACATGTTGTCTGTAGAGATATCTATGATTCGAGTCCCCTTGCTGCCAGGATAAATTGATCAACGCCATCAGGGTTAGGGTTACGGTATAACTCATAAAGCAAAGCGGACACCTCATCATACTCCCTCATTTGTACAATAGCCTGTTGATAAAGAGCATACCGATAGTCGTTCGCCTCATTCAACCGCACTGAAGAACTACTTGCATCACTCGCTATAGTTTCCTTCAATACCATTTGGCTTGCATGGACCATTAGTCTTATTAAACTACTTTCGCGACCCTGTTCAAAAGCTTGTCTTTCTAATATACTCAAATCCCCATAACCTTCTGCATCCAACCCCCCTTTCAACCTTGAATAATAATAATTTCTAAAATCTTCTTTGCTCATTTTGATAAATCCATCCAGCTTCTCCCTTTTAATAGCATATGCAACACACAGCATTTTCACATGAATCAAGACTTGAGAAGCGTAACCGTAGTATAAATCAGTATCTATCACCATATCCCTAACATAACAATTTCGAGTCGAAATAAGCTCCTGCAATTCGCTATGGTAGAGATAAAGTAAATGATTGATTTGACTATCTTTTAACGATGTGAAGATTTGACTTATATTCTCCCGGAAATAAGCCAGGTGCTCATTTACGCATCCGTGAAATTCTTCTTTGCATACACGTTTATTTCTAAGCACAAGAAGCGCTATAGCTATTGCTTGATGGTTTTCAGGTGCTGGTTGATTGTATACATAATGTCGATCATAGTCTAAACGTGGCAAGACAAAACAACCATCATCATGGCGTTCATTGTACCTAAGGTTTTCAGGGGAAATATTTTTATGGTCTCCACTTCCATAGTTGACTGTTCGCAAATCTTGCACCAGCCTTATTGCCTTGTTTGCAAATTCCATATTACTCATTTCCGCGAGCGTATCCGCACTTTCGCGGGCGAGCTCTCCACTTGTACCGATACTAATTCCTGAGGTAATAGTAGGCACTCCTGTTTCTCTCAGCCCTGAGGCAGCAAGCATTCCTATTTCTCCCAGACCTGAGGTAGTAAGCATTCCTGTCTCTGTTAGCGTGCTCTGGCGTGAAGGGGGAGCCGCTGTCGTATTCCTCAATGCCAGTGATCGGCAAAAATATCTGTTCTCGTACTCAGGATGTTGTTGCACGAGATTCCTAGCAACCTCGATATTGATACGATAACAGCAAATACTGCTCGCAAAAAAAGCACCCACGGCACGGATTATCTTGGAAGCTCGATTCCTGTTGTTGTTTAGAGCCCAACTGTAGGATGCGGCTGTGATTGGATTAATACACGGCATAGAATCTAATCCCCTGACAAAAAACCCTCATTTGAAAACAGACAAGCAACAGCGCATCAGTAATATCATCGTTTAACGATTAACACCTGCAGCATACAGGCTTCTCAAATGAGCTCACTAAAACCGAAATACTAACATCTATAGCACAGAGCTTATCCCGTGAGAATCAGAGTCTAAAACTGGCTTCATCCTGAACAGTGTTCTAACCCTTACAGAAGCGATACACCCTGATTCACTAAACATATGACAATATATTGGTTATAAAGTTTCCTCCTAACAGCATGTCAGTGATATTGATATAAGAAAGAACGTTTAAACAGGTCCTCTTCCTCTATAGGAAATTGCCACTCTAATCCTTTGCATATAACGACGCCTTCACATCCTCGGATAATATGTCTTACGGAAGTTTTCGCAAGAACCCTCTTTTTTAAAGCATCCCTTTTATGCTTGTCGGCAAGGCCAGCCAGTTTCATCAATGAGTTGAAAATTCGTAGTATTGATATCACAAGATAATAACCAGCTACAGGCTCCAATAGAAGCAAAACAAACAAAGCGCCTTAAGGAATCACAGAAACCTCACCAAAATGTATACTGCCATCACCTACCCAAAAGCAATCTATATTCATTCCCTATAAACCACTTTACAAAAACTGGGTGCCGATACTTTTCAATCCAACATTTTTGTCAACACCTTCAATATTGCACTTTCTCGATGGCGACCAATCTCGCTGGCTCTTAATTTTTCAGCCCTATCAAACAATTCTGCTGCTTGACTAGAATACTGATTATACTCATCAAGCCTGTTACAAAGTTTAGAGATCCCAGCCATTGTCTGATGAATATGGGCCATCGTTGACAGCAGGCCTCCTTTATCCGCCTCTGAGCCTTCTTTCTCAGATGCGCCTGAAGCTGCCTCCGCGTTCATTTCATCCAGTATTCTCTTAATCCTGCCTAGAAGGTCATTACACGTACTGCTATATCGCACAAATAATTCATCCCGCCCCTCCACACTCTCTTTCTTCAGTTCATCTTTATTTAGAATAATCTCACAAAGAAGCTGATTATGGATAAAATAACACAACATCTTTTTCAGCCGCCATTCATTTGGAAAAAGATGTACGCCATCTTCAGCTTGCATGATAGCAGCATTCAATTTTCCAATAACATACTCTATATTTTTAATACGCCCAACACCCTCACCAAATTCAAAAGCATCAAAAAAACCCAAGTAACTAGCATTCTTCTGATACAGAATATTCGCATTAATCCGGATACCCTCTGGCAACGCAAATTCAGCTGCACGCAAATATTGGCCACATCCACAAAGGGCTTCCATACAAAGCAATGCAGTTTCACTTGACTGGCGTTTATCGTAAGCAATCGAGGCTTGCATTAGTGCCAAATTATAACGTTTACACTTAATAGCAGTTTTAGCAGTAATAAGAGGAATTTCTTGTATCAACTCATTACCAGGCTGACACAGCAACCAAAACAATAAGTCTGTCGCCTCTTCAAACGCTTTTATTTTCTTTAATGCTAGTGCACATTCAAATACAACGTGAAGATTAATGGTTTCCCTATTAATTTCTTCATGAACAGCAACACTCGGAAAAACCTCCATCATTTTCGAGGTTCCAAGTAATCCATGCAAACAATCAAAAATTACAGCTATATTTCCACTCCTCTCCGACCTGCGTACTCTCGCCTGAATAGACTTTAAATATTGCCCTTCGCTTTTGGCTACTCGATGTGCTGTCTTGGCATAAAAAGCGCTTTCTTCGTAATACTTACACTTCTCAAGTATTCTAGCCTTAAAAATCTCATTACCATGATCCCCCAAGGAACTGAGAAGAGATAAAGCTGTACTTATCTCACCCATATCCTGATAACATTTTATTGTCTCGCGCTTTAGAATATTTTTTTCAAATTTTGTAAGCGCTGTTTTGCCAACTACCTCTACATAGGTATCCATCGCTTTCACCATCTCACGATGATCACCTTTTTCCCTCATTGACGTACTTACTCCATCAACATACCGAATAAAAGTCGTTTCCCATTTTAGTTTTCTAAGATAAAGATTATTCAGATCAGTTAACAATTGATCAAACTCACCAGATAATTTGCTAAAAATATCGTAGACCCTGCACAACTCAACATAACAAGCGTTGTCACAATAAAAAATAGCAAGAGTAGTGACGATAACTAAATGCTCTTCTTTTAGCCTTTCACAACAGGGCTTTCTCAATATATCTTGCAGCAACTCAACATATTCAGTTAAATAAACAAGATGGATGTGCTGAGCAGGCGGCAAATTTGTCGGGCTTTCCATTAGGTCATCCAGCCTTCTTTTCAGAATATCAAGCTGTTCAATATCAACCTGACCACTGCTAACAGCCCTCTCATCAGAAAACATCTTTTCATATTGTTGAAAAAAAACCTTCAACCCTTTCCGAATCGCATGCAATTGCTTATCAATGTTTTTACCAAAGACACAACCAGGTGATTTACGAGCCTGCTCATACTCAATGAGATCTGATAAAAATGGGATCCATGGTTTTTTGAGTACTTTTTTTTTCACAACACTCAAACCCCTATTTTTCTCAAACCAGGAAATATCCTCTCCCTTCCGGACATCTTCACAAAACATCGATAATTCATTAAGTTCAATACAAGCAGCTTTGAAGTGAAAACGATTAAACAGGGCTTCTACAATAAACTTTCGTACCGACAAATCTCTTTCATAACAACATTGGCTATACCCCAAATAGAGAAAAACTCTTCTTAACTCTTCATAACTATGCAATTGCTCATTTGTCATTAGATGCCTGAAATATTCAGTCAACCTTTCAAATTGTGAATTGAGACTTTCTATTCCAGTCAATTGCAGGCTATAGCACTCTGTTCGCCGGTAGTCTCCACCCCCAACACTTCTGACACATCGCTCCTCGTCACAAAATAGTGAATTGGCAAGATTACGCCTGAAACAATCGATTAAAACGCTGATTTTAGATGGACTGATTGAAGAAGACGCGTACCTTTTCAAACTATAAGGCTCGTATCTCGGTGTACGTCTAGCTCTCAGGGCAAGAAGTTTACTTCGTCGTGTACGTCTACGTCCTTCGAAATCAGGCAATAGCCTCTGATCGTCATATACTACCGCAACTAATTGATTATCTGCCCGATTTCCCTGCTCTTCCGTGTGCATACGTCGAATATCCTGTGCACCACCCCCTGAAATACCATGCATATCCCATTTCTCCTCGTTATGTCTCCTTACAAGCCTGTCATTAGTTCAGTTTCCAGATACCTATCATCGAAACTGCCAAACTAATAGCCCCTATAATTTTCAGTAGAATTGTGACCTCTAACATCCCCCCAAGTTCCCCAAACATTTTTCTTGCCGCAACCAGAACTATCTTTTGACCCAATCGGTGTACTTTGCCACAAGTCAAAATTCCCTGACTTTCTTACAGGTATCATGCGCAGTGGAATGAACTGATATCCGCCCCTTTGCTACAACAAATCACTGCGGACATTCCTGATTGACCTGAAACTTTCTGAAAAGCCCGTTCTTCCCTGAGAGCAATCCATAGACTGCATGAAGAATTTACTGGACAAGGTGCTTCTGTCCCCCTTGAAGCGCCGTAATTTTATGAAATGGGGCGCCGCTGCCGGCAGCGCTGCCATTGTCGCGGGCAACAGCCTGCCGCTGCGCGCGCTGGCCAACACACCGGACACCACACCTGCGGAGAAACGCGAAGCCGTGCGCTCCGTCTGGTCCGCCTGCACCGTGAACTGCGGTTCCCGCTGCGCCCTGCGCCACCAGGTCAAGGACGGTGTCATTGTCGCGACCCATACCGATAACACCGGTGACGACGAATACGGCAACCATCAGGTGCGCGCCTGCCTGCGCGGCCGCTCCTTCCGCCGTCGGGTATACAACCCGGATCGTCTGAAGTACCCCATGAAGCGGGTCGGCAACCGTGGCGAAGGCAAGTTCGAACGTATCAGCTGGGATGAAGCGTTTGACACCATCGCTGACAACCTTAAGCGCATCAAGCAGCAGTATGGCAACGAAGCCATCTACCTGAACTACTGCACCGGAACGCTGGGCGGCACGGTTTCCAAGTCCTGGCCACCGGCGGCGACGCCTATCGCCCGCCTGATGAACTGCTGGGGCGGTTACCTGAACCATTTTGGTGACTACAGTACTGCGCAGATTACTGTCGGCCTGCCCTACCTGTTCGGTGGCAGCTGGGTCGGGAGCAACTGCTCGTCTGATATCGTCAACACCAAACTGATCGTCAACTTCGGCAACAACCCGGCGGAAACTCGCATGAGCGGCGGCGGTGTCGTTTACCAGATGACCGAAGCCCGTGCCCGCAGCAATGCCCGCATGATCACATTCGATCCGCGTATGACCGACTCCGTACTGAGCGGCAATGACGAGTGGGTACCTTTACGTCCCGGTACTGACGCTGCTCTGGTCGCTGGTATGGCCTGGGTCATGATCACCGAAAACCTGGTGGATAAGGCATTTATCGACCGTTACACCATCGGTTACGACGAAGACAGTCTGCCTGCATCTGCACCGAAGGGTTCCTCCTGGGTTTCCTACATTCTCGGTAACGGCCCGGATGGTACGGCCAAAACCCCGGCATGGGCTGCACGTATCACTGCAGTACCTGAGAAAACCATCATCCGTCTGGCCCGTGAAATCGCCAGCACCAAACCCTGTAACGTCATGCAGGGCTGGGGCGTTCAGCGCACCACCAACGGCGAACAGGCCAGCCGCGCCATCTGCATGCTGGCAATCATGACCGGCAACGTCGGTATTCCCGGCGGCGGTACCGGCGCCCGTGAAGGCAGCTGGGGCATTCCGTTCGCCAGCTTCCCGACCCTGAGCAATCCGGTGACCACGTCCATCCCCATGTTCCTGTGGACCGACGCCATCCATCGCCACGACGAGATGACCGCCCTGACCGACGGCATCCGTGGTGCCGACCGCCTGAAGGCCCCGATCAAGTTCATCTGGAACTATGCCGGCAACTGCATCATCAACCAGCACGCCGACACCAACCGCACCCACGAAATCCTTCAGGATGACACTCAGTGCGAAATGATCGTGGTTATCGAAAACCACATGACTGCCAGCGCCCGCTACGCGGATATCCTGCTGCCTGACCTGACGGCGGCAGAACAGCCGGACTTCTCCACCAACGGCAGCTGCGGCAACATGGGTTACGCTATTTTCTGTGATACTGCTGTCGAACCGCTTCACGAGTGTCGTTCGGTCTACGACATGTGTACCGGTGTCGCCAAGCGTCTGGGCGTGGAAGCACAGTACACTGAAGGCCGAGACCAGGAAGCCTGGCTGCGCTTCATCTATACCGAGTCCCAGAAGATCAATCCGGAACTGCCGGACTTCGACACCTTCCGTCAAATGGGTATCGTCAAGCAGACCAATCCGGGCGAACCGCACGTCGAATACCGTGCATTCCGCGAGAACCCGGAAGCCAATCCGCTGGCCACCCCGTCCGGCAAGATCGAGATTTACTCCGAACAGCTGGCCCAGATTGCCGCAACCTGGAAGCTGAAAGAAGGCGACATCATCCGTCCATTGCCGGAATACGCGTCTTCCTGGGAAGGTCACGAAGCGCCTCACAGCAAGCAGTATCCGCTGCAGATGTTTGGCTACCACTACAAGGCTCGCACCCACTCCACCTACGGCAACGTAGATGTCTTGCGTGACGCCAACCGTCAGGAAGTATGGATCAACCCCATCGACGCCCAGGCACGCGGCATTAACGACGGTGACATGCTGAAAGTCTGGAACGACCGCGGTGAAATCCGTGTGGCCGCCAAGGTCACCGAGCGGATCATGCCCGGCGTTGTCGCCATGGGCCAGGGCAGCTGGTACGCCCCGGATCGCAACGGCATCGACCGCGGCGCCTGTATGAACACCCTGACTACCCAACGTCCTTCACCGCTGGCCAAGGGCAACCCCCAGCATTCCAATCTGGTGGAAATTGCCAAGGCCTGACGGAGAACTGAACCATGACCCAATACGGATTCTATATCGATACCACCCGGTGTACCGGGTGCAAAACCTGTGAACTGTCGTGCAAGGACGACAACGACCTGGATATCGGGGTGAACTGGCGTCGTATTTATGAATACGGCGGCGGCAGCTGGGTACAGAACGAAGACGGCACCTGGAACCAGGACGTGTTCGCCTACCACGTATCCATCAGCTGTAACCACTGCGACCAGCCTGCCTGCACCAAGGCCTGCCCCACCGGCGCCATGCACAAGCGGGAACAGGATGGCCTGGTGGCCGTCAATGCCGAGGTCTGCGTCGGCTGTCGTTACTGCGAAATGGCCTGCCCTTACGGTGCGCCCCAGTTCGACCCCGAGAAGAAGCTGATGACCAAGTGCGATGGCTGCTTCGACCGGGTGGAACAGGGTCTGCAGCCGATCTGTGTCGGTTCCTGCCCGCTGCGCGCGCTGGAGTTCGGCCCGATTGACGAGCTACGTGCCAAGTACGGCGACCGTGCTGACATCGCGCCGCTGCCCGATTCCGGCATGACCAAGCCGAACCTGGTCATCAAGGCCAACCGCCACGCACGCCCGACCGGTGACACCACCGGCCGCATCCTGAATGTCCGGGAGGTGTAACCATGCACGAATTATCCCTGGTTTTCTTCACCGTCCTGGCGCAGTGCGCGGTCGGTATTTTCCTGGTGCTGGGCTGCCTGCAGTTCGCCAGCTTTGGCCAGCGTGACCGCCTGCAACTGCTGAGCCGGTTGCAGATCGCCTCGCTGGTCATTCTCGGAGTGGCCGGCCTGGCTGCGGGCACCCACCTGGGTCAGCCGCTGCGTGCGTTCAACGTGATCTTCGGCCTGGAGCACTTCTCGCCGTTGAGCGTTGAGATTCTGACCACCAGCCTGTTTGGCGGTGCGGCGTTCACCTTTATTGCTGCTACCCTGCTGAACATCCTGCCCGCCCTGCACCGTCTGGTGCTGCTGGGTGCCATGGCGCTGGGTGTTGCCCTGCTGTTGGCCATTGCCAACGTCTACACTCTGGCGACCGTGCCCACCTGGAACACCGACTGGACCGTCTTCCAGTTTGTGATGCCGGCAGTGGTTCTGGGTGTGATGGGTGCCGCGGTACTGGTACGCAGTCAGTCAGACCGTATGGGCCTGTTTGCACGCCATACTGACAAGGCGCTGTCCACTATCGGACTGATTGCCCTGGCCTTCATTGCCACTGGCTTTGTGCTTTACCTGTTCTGGCTGGGTCAGCTGTCCACGGCGATCGATCCGTTCATGGTGAAGGATTACCATCACAGCCTGTTGGCCGCCCGCTTTGCCCTGCTGTTCCTGGGCGTCAGCCTGTGGATCGTGCCGGCCATGCGCGGCTCCAACACCGGCGTTCGTCTGCCAGCGGTTGGCTTCCTGCTGGTACTGGCCAGTGAACTGATGGGTCGTATCTTCTTCTACGATCTACATATGTTCAGCACTGGGCTGTAACAGACCTTCTCCATTCTGAGCAGAGTGTTTCAATGAGACATTCTGCTCTCCTTGTTCAAATTAAGTACTGATCTTTTCATTTCATACAAAGGATTCAATCTGCTGAATGCTAAAAGCAAGTGAGCCTATCAAAAAGCCATAGTAGTGTTGATCTTCTATTTATACAGAAAACTCCGCCTTTAATTCAGACAACCTATGCCATCTTGACAACAAAAAAAGCGAATACTGATAACAATAAGATATTAGATAGATTGAACTTTAAAAAAACAAAACTGCCTAACTTCGTCAAAATAAATACTGTTTTACAGAAAGGAGGTACTTTAACCATGCAAGCAATAGGGCAAAAACCACATGATTCCGCACCTGAACCAGAAGCTCAAAATACTGAGACGACCAGTAGTGTCACTGTCAGTCACTCTTCCCCTATAAACTGGAAACAAGCTGCATTCAACCAACCAAGACCGAGGGATCCATCCTGGCTCAGTGAGTACGACATCACTCTTCCAGAAGAAGAGAAAACAAGTTCTTATCTACCACCTAATTCGAGCATACGTGACTTCACAATTGAAACAAGTAAACCGGTAACCATACCTGATAATTTACGTCGTTTTGAAGTCAATATTGATAAAATGACAACTCACTATAAAGAAGGCAATTATAAAGAAGCACAAAAGATTGCCCAGACACTTTCTGGGATTTTATCGCAACGAGCAGGAGCAAATAGCCTCATTCCATATGTAGATACAGTATTTTTTTTCTGCCACATAATGCAGGACATGCAGTCTTGCCTGCATTTTCCCGCAGATAATTCAGAGGATTTCATCAACTGGCTGTTAGATATCGCCTACGCAGCGAGCGATAACACTGGCACCTTACCCGCCAACAGTAAATTGATGCTGTATTGCTTGCGATGGGCTGCAGATGCTGGCAGCCAGAGAGCCAGACAGCTACTTATCAAAGCCCTGTTATTTAGCCATTCATGTTCTGATATACCATCAACTGTCCATTTCTATCCATTCGAAGCTAGCCTTCATCTTTTACAAATGTCACGTATTGACAAACAACCACTACCCATGGATATTCATGAATTTGTTATCCATAAAATGGTTAAACTTCTCAAATCATATGGCACACCAGATTACGATCATAAAAAAAACGAGCTAGCCGCATTTCTGTCTGAACAGTCTGCCGACGAAATCAAACATTTAGCTCCCTCAATATACCTTGAAAGAGTTTTTGGCGATATAGAAAAAGATAAGGCAAGAATTCACTTGGAAAAACTTGCTCTATCCCCCAACAAAAAAGAAAGAGATCCGTTGATTGAAACAATCAAGAAATACTGGGAATTAAAATCCATAGATACATCTAGCAATCAAGATAATTCCAGGGAATTATGCCAACTCGCAGAAGCTAATTTTATTCAAGCAACGCTGGATATCACTAAACAATGCAGACACAATCCAAAACCTATTCAACACCAGTCTATTGCAGCGCTTATTATTGACTATAAACCGTTTTATTCAGAATATCCAACACTGCAATTCAGCCTATGGAAATATTACGATGAAGCTATCAAGCCCAAGGGGGATCAGACTAATATAAGAAGCATTACAAAAAACCTTTTGAATAAGATGAGAAAAAAAGCTGATTTGTTAACCAGCGAGCTCCATATCCAAGCACATGACCGAATACGAAGTTATTTTATACATCCATCATTTTCAGAGAGATCCCAACTCGATAATTTACGTCAAAGCGGTAGAAACACTGCAAACCCGCTGCCTGTAAAAACTATTCTCACATTAAAGAGTTCTCGATTCTCAAAAGATCCTTTAATACTTACATATATACATAGCGCTCAAGTGCTAGAACATGGGAGAGGAAATGAAACTTTAATAAACCTAGCGAGGCAAGGAGATACACTCACTATCGACACGCTTATGCTGGGATTATTGGATGTTCCCGCCGGGATGGATACTACTGCACTAGTAGATCACCTACTGAGAGAACATAACAAGGGAAAGGATTTTATAAACTTGCTGAGATCTTTATACGAGATTATAACACCATTAAAGCGATTTCGTGCATGTGAGCCATACGTTCAACAAACGGAACAGTGTTGCTTATTAAACATTGAATTAACAACCGCCTTAGGTTTTAATCAATCCGACAATGTGAAAAGCTATCAGCATCTTGCAAAAGAAAAAAAACTGCAGAATAAACCAGATGAAGCCCAAAAATATTATGATAAGGCATGGGATTTTACAGAGACAATAATAAAGCGGGATAAAATATCACAGCGAGAAAAAGTTGAAAAAGACTATCAGGTCCGACGCACCGGACTACCTGAATATTATCAGAAACTACGTTCAATCAACCCGGAATCTGATCACCCAATGGAAACTGAGTATCGATACAATCTGCTCCTATCTGTTTATGATCAGATGCTTGATAACAAAGACCCTTCACTATGGGCTGCCTGGACAAGACAGGCCTCCCATTTTCTCACTTATTCTTTTTGGCATATTAAACCTGAGATGTACCGTCGCTTTATAGACATTTGTTTAACAGCAATTCCTCAGCACCAAGATCGACTGCTATCGACAATGCATAACACAATCAACCAATTAATTAAGCTAACGAATGATATAGAAGATAAATTCAGATCCGATACAGCCCCTTGGACTGCAATAAAGTCGTGCTTACTGAAAACCCGAGGCATGATTGCTAAACTCGGCCCTATTAAAGAAAATGAAAGTATTGATGAAATGGAAAAAATAACGAGTCACCCTTCAATTCACCAAGGCTACCTTGAACAACATCATATCATTACCCTATTAGAGGGGGAAAAATCGACTGACGATTGGATCGCTCCCATTAAAACACTCACATTAGATGACGAGTTTGATCCGGCAACATTTGTCAGATTAGTAGCCAATAGGTTTAAATCATTGCCTGTAGAGAGGAGTACTGGCATTTTTGACATACTGTCACTGTTTCAAAAAAAAATAGATCAACAAGCATCGTCAATCGGTAAAATAGAATTTACTCTAAAATGCCTGCTCATGTGGGCACAGAGTACTTATTTAAATAACCTGAGTGAACACGACGCCACCGAGCTCGGAAAATATCACATTGAGCAAATGGAAAAAATGAAAACAGAATTATTCATAGAAGATCCTGAACAAGTGCTTATCAATAGAATAGGTGTCACGGGGGAAGAGGCGAACCTGTTTTTCTGGGCAAATAAAACACGCGCCCCTATACCAAAAATAGATTTTCATTATTTCATAAATAATATAAAATCATTCGCACCTAGAAACCTGTTAAAGTTATTCTATAAAAATAACATAACTATAAGAGAGGCATGCATTTCAAATCTAAGAAAAATAAAAAACAAAGAAATCACCCCTTTCGTCAATTTTTTCATATATCAACTTGGTAACAACAAAGATAAGATATTATCACTTCTGGACGAAACTCTCTCAAACAAAACGATTGACAACGAAGACAAATGCATACTGATATGGCATGCCTACGAATCGTCATTAATTAGCGATGATCATTGCATTCAATTCACAAAATCTTTAGATCCAGATTCGCCTCATGCGCTATTCACAGGGATTTTAGTTGAATTCGAAAAACACGCAGAGCAATTGAGCAACCTTGCATCATCCGATAAATTCATGTGTCTTGGAATGCAATATCAAAACGCGGTTGGCTTCAAGCTATTGTCACTGGGCAGGCTCAAGGATGCTGCTAACATATGGGCCACATGTGAGTCTGCTTACCCTCTGGCAATGCTCGCATGGCATCACGAAATTTACGCTGACTCCAAAAAACCGTTAGAGGTCACGCGACTATTACTAAAAGCAGCAAAAGAAGGCCAGCCCAAAGCACAGTGTGAATTGATTCGTTTACTTCTGATACAGCGAAAAGCTTGGGGGGAAATTGACGCTCTACTAGCATACCGGAGTTGCCGATTTGTTCATATGCCAAATCCTTTGGCTGGTGGCGAAAGTGTTCTTTATCAGGGCATCACACAGTATCTTGGGTTTGGCTGTCAAGCTGACCCTGCAACTGGAGAAGATAAAATTCGGAAGGCGCTTGCCCAAGACCCTCTTATTGTTGCATTACGATTATACGAACTCAAAGATGAGAAAATATTTGAACTGCCCAATGACACATCGGATTATCTTTTACTTTATGCACAAGCCTTGACTGAACGATGCGAGGATTCATTCAAGCGCCGCGACAATTACTTTACTAATCTGCTGTTAAGTTATGGCATAGAAAAACTGGAAAGGGTGTCAAAAACACTCCAGAACAGGGCTGAGGATACCCCCGACACCCAAGCAGTATTCAATCAAGCAGCAAGCTTATTACGTCACAGAATTGAACAATGGCAGCCATCAGCTCTCCCGTTAGCGCCCCTCCAAGAGGAAGCTAACGTAGCTGATGACCTACTCAAAACCATCGACTGTGTGATAGATCGCACCCACTCCCATGACTGGGCAACCTGTGCGTATGAAGAAATGAATAATTTAATTAGAAAATTACACGAAGAGAAAACCGACTTAGATGATAATACCACGGATGCATTAATGGTTCTGCTTTTTTCAATACCATCATTACAGCAAGATCTGGTCTCCCCTATTGATACCATTATTCACCACATCAACAATCCCGAACTGATTACAGAAATTATACACAACTGGATAACTGTTTTTTCACTTACACAAGACCACCAACAAAAGGTGATACTTGCTAATAGCATCATTAGAACTTTACCAAAAGGAAAACCGCTAGACCTCGAAAATCACAAACAGGAAATCCAAAGTTTTCTATGCTTTTTGATTAATGATCGAGCAATACACGAACAAGCTAAACATCTATTAGATGCTATTCCAATCGATGAGAAAACGAATCTTCTGACACGGGCATTACCCGGAGGCATTAACCGAAATCCAGCGATTTATCTAGAATATCTTGAGGAATATCAATCACCCAGTTTTGACCTTATATTTCATATTTGGGACAGTCTGGAACCAGATAGCGAACCCAAACTGATTCGAGCAACTTACAAAGCTTTTACAAAAAAAATGCCATCACTATTACATGACGCCGGACTAAACAATATGCGGCTTCAGGAAATTGATTTATACGCCCTATTCGGTGAACTCAGTATACCGGCCCGAAAGTGGCTCCTAGAAAACACTTTTACACTACCTGAACGTTTTATTGAACAAGTGATCAAATTCTACAAAATGAATAGAACCCTATCTATTCCACCTCAACACTTGGAAAAAAATGCACGTGATTTTATTAAAGGTGAAAAACACTTTTCAATGTCAGATATTATAGACATATTAATCATGCCAGAGGTTAATCAGATCACTCCAGTGCTGTTACAAGCCTTTAACGATAAAATCAAAGAGCTTGCATTAGAGAAAATAAAAGACTCGATTGAAACGCGGGAGCAGCAGAATACCAGGCTTCAAATCCGTGTAATACTTTCGATCCTCTAGTGATTTAACATTAGAGCGATTTGCTCATTATAACAACACAACGTCTACGGCTGTGAACCTCCCCCGTTTTAGGGAACCTGCGAGCAAGTGACGTTAAAGAAACACAGTGAATGAAAAGTCATTAATTCACTATTATCCAGCCTGAAAATTACTCAGTTTCTTACCATTGAAGCCGGTTGTCCGGCTTTCGGATACATTAACCCTGTGCCCGGATCATTTGGTCCAGTCTAACCATGTTTGCCAGAGCGAATAACATCGCCAGTTTGCCATCATTTTTCCGAAGTCCCCGATAACGGGCTTTGATAAATCCAAACTGGCATTTGATGATTCTGAAGGGATGTTCCACCTTGGCTCGAATGCTGGCTTTCAGGTATTCCGTTTTCAAAATGACTTTATTGATTCGAGGGTGTTTCCTGAGTCTCTTTAACTTGCCTGGTTGTTCGGCTATATGCCACTGTACAGCGTCTGTATTGAGCGCTTTTCGCTTCTCGGCTCCTCTGTAGCCGGCATCGGCAAAGACAAACTGTTCATCACCGTGCAACAGGTTACTGGCTTGATTAAGGTCATGTTCATTGGCGGCTGTTGTCGCCAGACTATGAGTCAAACCTGTACGGGCATCGACACCAATATGCGCCTTCATTCCGAAATACCACTGGTTACCCTTTCTGGTCTGGTGCATTTGGGGATCTCGCTGCCCCGTCTGATTCTTTGTGGATGTCGGAGCTTCGATGATCGTGGCATCGACCAGAGAGCCTTCTTTCAAAACGATACCAGACTCTGTCAGCCATTGGTTTACGTCCGTGAAAATAGCCCGAGCCAGATTGTGAGCCTCCAACAGGTGTCGAAAGTTCATAATGGTTGTGCGATCAGGAATTGCTTTATCCAGAGACAATCCGGCAAATAATCGCATGGACGCAATTTCATAAAGGGCATCTTCCATGGCCGGATCACTGAGGCTGTACCATTGTTGAAGGCAGTGTATCCGGAGCATGGTGGATAACGGGTACGGTCTACGCCCATTACCGGGTTTGGGGTAATGAGGTTCAATAATTGTCTCAAGACGATGCCAGGGAATCAGTTTATCCATACGGGCAAGGAATATTTCTTTGCGGGTCTGGCGACGCTTTTGAGTGAATTCAGCGTCAGAAAAGCTGAGCTGTTGGTCCATGACTGATCTCCGGCAAAGGCTGAGTGGAGATTAGCTTATTATTGGGGACTTAATCGCAGGTTCCCTAACGGAATGGGAATATCCATAACTCTGTCCATCCCTTGAAAAACATGTATTACTTGAAAGAGCAAATTACAAAAAATGCGTTTATAATCTCTCTTCCACTCTATTTTACTTGATTGCAAAGACTGGGTACGTTCAACAATACCACTGATTTTTTCATGATCACTATCACCTGACAAATTATCTTTAACCTCACATAGCTTAACTCGACCATGATTTAGCATATTATAGAAGGCACATTGACCACATGTGTTTTTAGCCACACTATTCTGGTTCACTACAGTAGGGGCAGGAGATATATCACTGTCTGGCGTTTTATGAACAACCCGCCAACCATATAATATTGAATATTGATTCTCTTTATCTTGAATTAAACATCCATCAGATAATGAACGCCTAATCTGCCTTTCCGCATTAATACGACCTTTAAATTCCACATCAACCTCAACTATTACCCAATAAAATAAAACATAACTTCTTTGCTAAGTTGCATTATTCTTATTTAAAAGCATTAAATTTTTCTCTTTTGGCTCAAATTTCTTCACACCAACAAACACATTAGTTAGCACTAGCAATTAAATATACATCTACCATGTGAGCGAAATATATATTAAGATGATCAGCTATAAGATTGGTTCCATCTAAATGTTACAAAAGCAGACATCCTTAATCGAAACCTCTGGACAATACTAACAAACAACATATAACGTATGCAGCCTGATTTAATATCGGGTAATCATCTTGTCATCCTCCACGCTGTTTCTATCACAAACGTCTGCCATTCTGCTGGCCGGTGGCCAATCAACCCGGATGGGTTCAGATAAGTCACAACTGCAGTTTCAAGGCGTACCTCTCTGGCAGCATATGACCCAGATACTGCAACGAGCCGGTTTAACAGACATTATGATGAGTGGCCAGAAAGGTATCTCGGATATTTTCCCCAACAAAGGTCCGATCGGAGGACTCCATGCCTGCCTGCAGACAATTCCCAGCCATGGCTCTATATCAGGTTTACTGCTCATTCCCGTAGATATGCCTCTGATATCCCCGGTTCTATTGGCACATCAGGTGCAAGAAGGGGGCAAACAGCAACGTCCTCTGCATTACGACAACTATCAGCTTCCACTGTACCTGCCTGTCACCGAAACACTACGGAATTATACCGAAGCAGTTGTCCACGAGGTCGACAAACGGCATTATTCACTCCGACGACTGATCGCCCATCTGCACGGATCCACCATCCCCGTTCCGGACGACCAGGACTGGCGGTTCCGTAACGCCAACACCCCTGACGAGTGGCAGCGCTGCCTGGCAGATGTCTGACCGCATTGACACTACAGACAAGATCACACCATGGCACACAAACAGACCACTGACTTTGTTCCCCTGAATATTGCCGTCCTGACCGTTTCCGACACCCGCACCGAAGCAGACGACACTTCTGGTCAGCTGCTGGTCGACAAACTGACCGGCGCGGGTCACCTGCTGGCGGATAAAGTCATCGTTAAAGACGATCGCTATCAGATTCGTGAAGTGGTGTCCCGCTGGATTGCGTCCAACAACATTCAGGTGGCGCTGATCACCGGTGGCACCGGTTTTGCCGGTCGTGATGGCACACCGGAAGCGGTACTACCCCTGTTTGATAAAATCGTCGATGGCTATGGCGAGCTGTTCCGCCAGATTTCCTATGAGCAGATCAAGACTTCAACCATTCAGTCCCGTGCGGTAGCCGGTCTGGCCAACGGCACCGTGATCTTCACCATGCCCGGCTCACCCAATGGCTGCAAAACCGCCTGGGAAGGTGTGATTGCCGACCAGCTCGACAGCCGCCATCGTCCCTGCAATTTTGTTGAGCAGCTCAAGAAGCCTGCTGAGGCCGATGCATGAGCACACTGACGCATTTGAATGCCCAGGGTGAAGCTCACATGGTGGATGTCGGCGAAAAAGCCGACACCCGCCGTGAAGCCCGTGCCGAAGGCTATATTTACCTGCAGCCCGAAACCCTGCGACTGGTCAATGAGCAGGGTCTGAAGAAAGGCGATGTCCTCTCGGTTGCCCGCATTGCCGGCATCCAGGGCGCCAAGCAGTGTGGAAACCTTATTCCGCTCTGCCACCCGCTGATGCTGACCCATATTTCGGTCGACTTTGAGCTACAACCTGAAGCCAACCGTATCCGGGTAGAATCCTGCTGTCGCCTGTCTGGCAAGACGGGTGTTGAAATGGAGGCACTGACCGCGGTTTCCGTCGCAACCCTCACCCTGTTTGATATGTGCAAGGCCGTGGACAAAACCATGCGCATTGAGGGTATCCGGGTACTGGAAAAATCCGGCGGACGCAGCGGTCACTTTATGGCAAACGACAGTGAACAGCAGGCAGGCCAACCATGATCAAGGTGCTTTTTTTTGCCGGTTACCGTGAGCGGCTTGGTTGTGATGCTCTGGAACTCAACACCGACGCCACCACCATTGCCGCCCTCAAGGCGCAGCTGGCGGAACGGGGTGACCTCTGGCGCCAGCTCCTGCAGGATCGCAAAACCCATACGGCCATCAACCAGTCCATCGTGACCGATCCGGCCGCCGAGATTCACCCCGGCGATGAAGTGGCTTTCTTCCCGCCCGTGACCGGCGGCTGAGCCGCGTAACACAACGGAATCAAACCATGCCCGACTACCAGCGCCATATCGCCGTACAGACAGACGACTTCGACCTGGCTCATGAATACCAGTGTCTGCGCGCTGACAGCAGCACCGGGGCCATCGTCACCTTCTGCGGACTGGTGCGCGATATGAACGACGGGAAAGATGTCACCGGCCTGTTCCTGGAACACTATCCAGGCATGACCGAGAAAACCCTTGAAACCATTGCTGATGAAGCAGCGGAACGCTGGCCGTTGCAGGCCGTGCGTGTGATCCACCGGGTTGGCCAGATGGCATTGTGTGACCAGATTGTCTTTGTCGGCGTCGCCAGTGCCCACCGGGGAGCCGCCTTTGACGCCTGCGAATTCATCATGGATTTCCTGAAATCCCGCGCGCCCTTCTGGAAACGGGAGCAAACGACACAGGGTGAGCACTGGGTGGAAGCCCGCACCTCTGACCAGGACGCCCTGGAGCGCTGGATATGAGGATCAGGCGACTCGGCGTTGTTCTGTATTTCCTGCTTCTGACGCCATTTGCCTGTCTGGCGGGTGAACTCAATGTGGCGGTTGCTTCTAACTTCCGGCCGGTACTGGACGCACTGGCTGACCGGTTTCGAGCTGAAACGGGCAATACTATAAAATTGTCGTCTGCCTCCACCGGTGTCCTGTACAACCAGATTACCTACGGCGCCCCCTTCGATGTGTTTCTGTCTGCCGACGCACGCCGTCCGATAATGCTTGAAGAACAGGCACTGATAGAACCAGGCTCACGCATACCTTACGCCTATGGCCGACTGGTACTGTGGCATCGCGATACAGCGCCGGTGAATCTGCCCGCGCTTAGAAGATGGCAAGAGCATATCGCCGTTGCCAACCCCGTGACCGCTCCCTATGGCAAAGCAGCTGATGACGTATTGAGACACTTGCAGCTACTGGATCAAATGCAGCCACTGCTGATTACCGGCGCCAATATCCTGCAAACCTACCAGTATGTTGCCAGTGGCAATGTAGCGTTGGGCTTTGTCGCTTATGCCCAGCTGGTGACGGACGGGATCAACAAAGGCATTTATTTTGTGCCGGAAGAGTTGTACGAGCCACTCAAGCAGGAAGCGGTCATCCTGAAAGCCAGCCGGAAGAAAGCACTGGCCAACGAATTTCTGACCTGGCTGCAATCACCGGATATTCAACGTTTCATCCAGGCTCAGGGTTACTACCCGGCTCGCTCGGTGGAAACACGACAACAAGACAATAACCTGAAACAGGGATAACCCTTCCAATGGATCCACTGGTGACAGCTGTACTGCTGACCCTGAAGCTGGCATTGATTACGACAGTGCTGTTGCTACTGGTTGGTATTCCGCTGTCCTGGTGGCTCTCGCGCCTGACCAGCGGCTGGAAACCCCTGATCGAGGCCGTTGTCGCCCTTCCACTGGTTCTCCCGCCTACGGTATTGGGCTTTTACCTGCTGCTGGCCTTTGCACCACACAGCGGGCTGGGACAACTCTGGCAGCAACTGACTGGTAACCGGCTGGCCTTTAGTTTTTCCGCACTGGTCATCGGCTCAGTGATTTATTCCCTGCCCTTTGTCGTACAGCCGCTGCAACGGGCCTTTGAGCGTATTCCCGTTAATCTGCTGGAAGCCGCTACCATAATGGGTGCCAGTCCTGCAGACCGGTTTCTTTCTGTCGTCCTGCCGCTGAGTCGTAGCAGTATTGTGACTGCCGCCTGTATGGGCTTTGCCCATACTATCGGTGAATTTGGCGTGGTGCTGATGATAGGTGGCAATATTCCCGGCGAAACCCGGGTTATTTCCATCGCACTGTATGACCTGGTCGAAAGCCAGCAATATGTTCAGGCGCATTGGCTGGCTGGCGGGCTGCTGATCATGTCGCTGTTGTTGCTGACACTGGTTCAGTTCTCTCACCGAATTTCCTCCCGACGGGAGGTTGCAAGGATATGACACTTACCGTCGACATCAAGCTTGACCGCCCGGAGTTCGAGCTGGCAGTCATCCATACCTTTCCGCTGAACGGCATTACCGCCATCATGGGGCCTTCCGGCTGTGGCAAGACCACACTGCTGCGAACCATTGCCGGCCTGGAGAAGCCGGACAGCGGCTCAATCCGGATGGGAGACACGGTCTGGTATGAAAACGGAAAGCACTGCACGCCACCTCAACACCGCCGGCTCGGTTATGTGTTCCAGGAAACCAGTCTGTTTCCTCACCTGAGCGTGGCAGCCAATCTTAACTATGCCCAAAAGCGTGCACACCGAAAAAACGACACAATCAGCCTTGATCATGTCATTGACTGGTGTGGCATTGCCTCCCAGTTAACCCGAAAACCGGATCAGTTGTCCGGCGGTCAACGACAGCGGGTCGCTATTGCCCGGGCGATCCTGTCAGCACCGGACCTGCTGCTGATGGATGAACCTCTCGCTTCCCTGGACCGTTCCGCCAAGCGGGAACTGCTACCTTATATCCGCACTATCTATCATCATTTTTCGATTCCGATCATCGTGGTCAGTCACTCACAGGAAGAAGTTGCCCGTCTGGCTGATAACACCGTGCTGATGGACAATGGCAGGATTATCGCCAGCGGACAGACAACCGAACTGTTCACTCGACTGGATAATGCGCTTGCCGACGAAGATGCACTGGCCGTCCTGGAAGCCACAGTCGCAGGACAGGAACTCGATTACCCGGCCACTCACCTGCAGGCCGATGGCCAGCAGATCACCGTTTCTCACCTGACAGCCTTACGAGGTACCACCACCCGTTTACTGGTACCGGCATCGGAAGTGAGTATCATGCGGGAATCCGTGGCTGACTGCAGCATCCAGAACCGCCTGCTGACCCGCATTGACGGCATCAAGCCGGCGGGCGACAGCCACATACTGCTGCGCCTGAGCCTTGAAAAGCAGGCGCTGTTAGCCCTGATTACCCGGCAATCCTTTGGCCGGATGGCGCTGAAACAGGGAGAGTCGGTGTACGCCTGCTTCAAAGCAGCCGGCCTGCAGGTACTGAATCCGTAAATATGCTTTGCTTAACCCCGTTTTCCGGTAAGGAGCCCCGTAATGTCTGACTGTTGCAGTGCACCCGGCCTGATGGCTGTGGAGGAAGGCCTGGATCGCATGCGCAAGGTGATTCAACCTGTTGATGCGCAGGAAACGGTTTCTCTGCCAGAGGCGCTGGACAGGGTGCTGGCCATTGATATCGTCTCCCCGCTCAATGTGCCGCCCTGCGACAATTCCGCCATGGACGGTTATGCCCTTCGGGCATCAGACCTTGCCGCCGGAACCCCACTACCGGTTGCCGGTAAATCCTTCGCGGGCCATCCCTTTCACGATGAATGCCCGGTTGGTCACTGTATCCGGATCATGACCGGGGCGAGTATTCCCGCCGGTACCGACACTGTCATCATGCAGGAACAAACCGAGCAGACGGACGCGGGCATCCGTTTCGTGACCGAAAGCCTGCCCGGCAACAATATCCGGAAAGCTGGTGAAGACATCCGTGAAGGACATACCGTGTTATCCGCCGGTCGCCGCCTGCGCCCCCAGGATATCGGCCTGCTGGCGTCCCTGGGTATTGGACAGGTCAAGGTGCTGCGTAAACTGAAGGTCGCCATTTTTTCCACCGGTGATGAGCTGCGCCAGCCCGGCGAAACGCTGAACGCCGGCGACATATACGACAGTAATCGTCATACTATCCACGCCCTGCTACAGCGAATGGGCGTGGATATACTGGATCTGGGTTGTATCCCGGACGACTGCGACCAACTGCGCGAAGCATTCCTGACAGCCGACCGTGAAGCTGATGCGGTCATCACCTCTGGCGGTGTCTCCGTCGGCGAAGCGGATTACACCAAAACGATTCTGGATGAACTGGGTAAAACTGAATTCTGGAAGCTGGCGATCAAGCCAGGCAAACCTTTCGCCTTCGGCACCCTGCCCAACAGCCTGTTCTTTGGCCTGCCGGGCAACCCCGTTTCCGCCACGGTCACTTTCGACCTGCTCGTCGCCCCGATGCTGCAAGTCATGATGGGCGCAGAGGTTTCTGCCCCCCGACAACTCCAGGCCCGCAGCCGGGAAACCCTGAAAAAACGTGCAGGCCGTCGGGAATACCTGCGAGGCATTCTGCATTCAGGCAATGATGGTATGGTAGAAGTCTCAACCACCGGACGCCAGGGGTCCGGTATACTGACCTCAATGAGTCAGGCGGACTGCTATATTATCTTTCCGGAAGACGATACGTTCATTGAACAGAATAGCTGGGTAACCATTCAGTTATTTGATCAAGCCTTAAGATAAACACAACAATTCCCACGCAAGGCTGTAGCTAAATAAGTCAGTACCTTCACAGCCTTGCGATTCCTCTCACCTGTTGATCACTTTCCTGTCTCCAAAACTGGCTTCTCAGAAGAGCAATCTGAAGCTTTGCTCATCATCAACAGTGCATATAACACCTACTGGCTGTTGCTTTTCCGTCTGTTGGAGCACAGCATATGACCACACTAATAACTCCCAAAGTCTGCGCCTTATTGTCAGGCAAAGCGTTAAGACGAGGTCATCGGATACTGATATGACGCCAAGACTCATCGACGGTTTTCGCCAGCTGATCGCCCTTCCCTCGATCAGCTCCACCCGTCCGGAACTGGACCAGGGCAACCGTGCAGTCATAGATACACTGGCGGAATGGTTCAGCGCACTGGGCTTTGCCTGTGATATTCAGTCCCTCCCCGGTCAAGTCGGCAAGGCCAACCTGATTGCCACATTGGGCAGTGGACCCGGCGGCCTGGTTCTCGCCGGGCATACCGATACAGTGCCCTGTGATGAGTCACTCTGGCGCAGTAATCCCTTCGTGCTGACTGAAGCGGATAACCGTCTTTACGGTCTTGGCGTGTGCGATATGAAAGGTTTCTTCCCGCTGATCCTTGAAGCTATTCAGGACCTGAAAGCCAGTCAGCTACAGCAACCACTGATCATCCTGGCCACCGCCGATGAGGAATCCTCCATGAACGGCGCCCGGGCACTGGCAGCCGAAGGGAAACCCAAGGCACGTTATGCGGTCATCGGTGAACCAACAGGCCTGCAGCCGCTGCATATGCACAAGGGCATCATGATGGAGCGTCTGACGATTACCGGGCAGTCCGGCCACTCCAGCGATCCTTCCCTGGGCCGCAATGCCATGGAAGCGATGAACCAGGTGATCAACCGTATCCTGGTGCTCCGGTCAGAGTTTGAGCAACGCTACAACAACCCGGCCTTTACGGTTCCGATCCCAACCCTGAACCTTGGCTGCATTCACGGCGGCGATAACCCCAACCGGATCTGTGGCCACTGCGAACTGGAGTTTGATGTCCGCATGCTGCCGGGCATGAATCCGGAGGATATCCGCCGGGACATTCTCAACTGTGCGTCACTTGTCGCTAAAGACCGTGGTGTCACAGTGACACTAGCCCCCCTGGCTGACAGCATTGAGGCATTCATGACGCCGGTCACCTCCGGCCTGGTCAAGACCTGCGAACAGCTCACCGGTTACAGCGCAACCACTGCCGCATTTGCCACGGAAGCGCCGTTCCTCTCCGGCCTGGGAATGGAAACCGTCGTCCTCGGACCCGGCGATATCGCCCAGGCACACCAACCGGATGAGTACCTGGCACTTGACAGAATCACACCGACGATTGATCTTCTCAAACAATTGATTACACGTTATTGCCTGTAACTGGCACAGTAGACTACATCCGGACAACGGAACCCGAGCAGAAAAAACGATAGAAAACAGGGCGCACCCGTGGACACCTCAACCAGCGACTACGTGAAGATATTCCGGCAATCGTCACCGTACATCCACGCCCACCGAGGCAAGACGTTCGTGATCATGCTCAGTGGCGAGACGCTTGCGGATACGCACTTTGCCAATATCGTCAATGATATTGCCCTGCTCAGCAGCCTGGGTGTGCGACTGGTGCTGGTCCACGGCGCCCGTCCACAGATCAACCAGCGGGTGATGGAACGCGGACTCAACTGCCGTTTCCAGGGTAACCACCGTATCACCAGTAAGTCGGTGCTGGAGTGCGTCAAGGAAGCAGTGGGCAGCCTGCGGGTGAAGATTGAATCCCAGTTTTCCATGGGGCTGATCAACTCGCCCATGCATGGTTCACGTATACGGGTTGTCAGCGGCAATTTTGTCACCGCCCGCCCCCTGGGGGTTGTGGATGGCATAGACTTCCAACATACCGGTGAAGTACGGCGTATCGACCAGAAAGCCATTGTGCAGCAACTGGATCAGGGCAACGTCGTGCTCCTCTCCTGCCTGGGTTACTCGGCGACCGGAGAAGTGTTCAACCTGCCCGTGGAAAATGTGGCCACCAGCACCGCCGCTCGCCTCGATGCCGAAAAACTGATCATGTTCAGCAACCAGCCCGGCATCCTCGACCATGATGGCCGGATACTCCGGACCATGCGCCCCTCAATGGCCCGTGAATGCCTGGAGGGTATGACAGATCAGGAAGGCATACGGTTGCTGACCGCTGCCGTGGAAGCCTGTAATGCCGGTGTGAACCGCAGCCATATTGTCAGCCATGCTGTCGATGGCTCGCTGCTGCAGGAACTGTTTACCCGCGAGGGTGACGGCACCTTGGTCACTCGCGACATAGATGCTTATGAGCACATTCGCCCGGCTACTATCAACGACATCGGCGGCATCATCGAACTGATCCGACCACTGGAGGAAAAAGGTGTGCTGGTGCGCCGTTCCCGCAAAGCGCTGGAACGGGAAATCGCCTGCTTCACCGTGGCCGTACGGGACGGCATGATCATCGGCTGCGCCTCCCTCTTACCCTTTACTGATTCCATGTCGGCGGAGCTGGCCTGTGTCGTGGTTCATCCGGACTACCGCAATGGTAACCGTGGGGATATCCTGCTGGAACAAATTGAACAGCAGGCTGTCCAACAGGGTATTACGCATCTTTATGTGTTAACCACACGGACGGCTCACTGGTTTATCGAACGCGGCTTCACCCCGGCGCCCCTCAGCGCCCTACCCGAAGAGAAACGCGCCCTGTACAACAAGGACCGGAAATCCAAGGTTTTTGTCAAACCCGTCACCATGACCAGTGAGGTTGCCATCGTCCAAGCGGAGTAACAGGTTGTTATGGTTGTGATTCGGCGTTACGCCACCCGTTTTTTGATTTCCCTGCTGCTAGCAGTGGCTGGGCAGAGCTATGCTGCCGAACAAACCGACAGCGCCCTGCCGATTTTCCGCTTCAACGAGAACCAGTGGTTTGAGCTTTCCATTACCCAGCAATCGCGCCCCGAAACCGCCTTTGACATTGAAGACGAACAGAACCGTGAACGAATGAAGGATCGTCAGGAAAATGAGAAAGGCCGCGACAATGTCTTTCCGGATGAGCTGGAGTTCATGAACGAATTACGCCTGCGCTACCAGTTTCGCTTCAAATAATCACGACACCATCATTTAGCAATCTCTATGCCGTCAAGGCGTCGGTCAAACCGTGATTTCTGTAGAATGCTTACATGATGCATGAGCCCTACCGAGCCATACAGCTGGGCCTCAAGTTCATGCATCAGCATCTTGTAGCGCAACATGCCAGTTGCGGTTTTAACCAGGTAGTTGTGGTACTCCGGCGAGTCAGTATCCGTCGGTGGCGTGAGGGTCGCGTGTTCTGACAACGTATCCAGTACCTTGATCAGCTGTTTCACAGTTTTCACATACCCGGAGCCCAGGTGTTTTGCCTGTCGCCGGATCGCCTGCCAGTCTTCGATGGACAGTGTGTTGCCCATGGCATCCTCATCATCCCAACGTCCTGCGTTGATCCGCCCCTGAACTACACGGCTGCGTTTTTCATTTCGCTTGTTATTGATGTAGTGAGTGACTTTCTCCCCCACATAAAACACCACAAACACAACTGCCCATAGCGGCGTAACAATGGGTTTAATCAGATCAATGCCGGGCCGGGTTCCCCGGACCAGGTGATTTCCAAGGACTTCAAGCACCTGGGCAATCATTCGATAAGGTTTAATCCGCCCCCAGGCATAACTGAAAACCAGGTTTCTGCCCAGCACAGTCACCCTGACCACCTTACGACGGGTTTTATTGGTCGACACGTTAATGCCATCACGGGATGGATCACGACCAATAATCGCCTTACCGATGCGCTCGCGAATCACACGGGAACTGAGGTTGCCGGGCTCCTCCGGTACGATGCCCTGGATCCACCTGAGACAGTCTTCCTTCGGCAGATACCAGCGCCCTTTTACCGAGGAATGGTTGGCCGCATCATTGAAAATGGCATCCACCCGGTCATCCGACAATCCCTGGAACGGCTTCCACAAAGGCGTGAACAAACGCTCGAATGTATTATTGAGTGCGGAGACCTTCTGCACACCGGCGACCACCATTGTGTCGTAATCCCGTGCGGCCTGATCAAATTTAGCGTTATACTGATTCGCGAGAGTGTGAAGCTTCTGCAAATGAATACTGTCTTTCACACTGTCACCCGCCCCTCTTTCTAACCGGGTCAGGTCTTCAGAGAGACTCTTCATATCCAGCAACAGGTTGGTCATACGGGTCAGGCCGTGCTCTCGCGACAGGTATTCCGTCCCTTCCAGTAACCGCTCACTATTACGATGCGGCTTCTGGTCATCAGTGTTATCCAATACGGCAATATCCTTAAGCTCACGGGTATCCACAGACGATGCGCCATCCGCAGGCATACGACGAGCAATGTCTGCTTGAACCTGCTGCACCTTGTTTTTGCTGAACCGCGTCCTGACCGCGACAATTAACGCCTGAATGCCGAACAGAATCAGTTTGTAGATCACACGGCTCCCCAGATAAACAGCAGTGCCAATTCCTCCAGTCGTGATACCGGTAATGATCGAGACCGTGATGACTTCAGCCACTTCAAGCCCGATCACCCGCTTGTTCCGTTGGGCCCACAAGTGAATGCGATGGGCGAAATCGCGGGTAAATTTCAGGAAACGGTGGTGTTCCACCTGATAACAGATGAGCCAGAGATCTTCGCTGTCACACTGGTAACGGGGCTGAGGCGCCGACAAACGTGGTCTCGCGACCGACGTTCCGGCCTCCCCAGTGGAAACCACATTCGCTGGCGCATCGCGCTGCCATACTCCCATCTGCAGCAGCCGGTTTTTCAGCTCCATGACACGTTCCAGCGTAATATCCGCTTCCCGGGAGATGTTCACTGCAGGGCTGGCCAGAATACCCTCGAGCACTCGGCGCGCTTCAGCTTCCGGCATACCGACCTGCCTGACCATGCGGTCCAGAAAATGGGGAATCAAAACCTGTTGCAGGAATCCGTTCGGCAAGGGTTTATTTAGAGCAATGAATTCATACGCCAGACGGGTACAGGAGCCGTTCACCAGCGCATCAATGCGATCCACCACGGTTTTGTCGATCACCTGTTCGGTGGACTCCAACTCCCCCTTCCCGTTCCAGCGACAGGCACCGGCAGCCACAAAGGCACAAGCGAGCCGAAAATGCTCAGGGTTGTTCAGGTCTACCTCACCAGGGGAATGAATACCCTCGACACCGTCAACGACCGGATCTTCATGCGTAAGGAATGACGCATAAGCATTAAACAGCTTGCGGCCCACATTCTGACGTCTGCGCCTGAACAGCCGGGAAAACCAGGCAAATGTATTTCCCCTGGCCACATTCCGATCTTTCAGGCGGCAGGTCTGCCGGGCTTTTTTCCGGATGGCGCGCTCAGAAAGCGCAATGTCAACCTGACGGGACGGGAAATCGATCTGCTTCAGGGTGGCATTTTTCTGACAAAGCTGATCCCACGCTTTCTGGTTGAAAACCTGCGAAAACCGGACTGGACGGATACCATTGATGGGCCGCATAACTGCTGACTGTCCCTGATGCCCCTGCGCCCGCCATCGCGTCATTCATCCTGAATGACCAGAACGGTAAGCGCCTGAAGAAAAACTGTGTTATCCAAAAAGTATAAGCGTTGCAGTAGCCGACTCCGCCTGAACAGGACATTCAGCCAGAGTCGGTCAGGGAAGGAAGTAATAGCGTTAGCGGTTATCGCGAAACCGATTAAGCGGAGCGATCCAACACCAGATAGCTGTAACCCAGTGCATCCTCATCATCGACCACGAGATCTTCCCGCAGGGTCTCCTGCCATTCGGCCGGGTCCAGTTCCGGGAAGAAGGCATCGCCCTCAAAGCTGCGGTGGACACGGGTCAGGTAAAGGCGATCCGCTTTCGGCAGGGCTTCACGGTAGATCTGCTCACCGCCGATGATCATGAGCTCTTCACAGCCGTTGATCAGCGCCACATCTTCCGCCAGTGAAATCGCTTCATCCAGGCTGTACACCACGGAGATGCCTTCACGCTGATACTCGCGGTCACGGGTAATCACGATGTTGGTGCGTCCCGGCAATGGCTTGCGCAGGGAATCAAAGGTCTTGCGCCCCATGATAATGGGTTTACCCATGGTGACCGCCTTGAAATAACGGAGGTCACCCGGCAGGTACCAGGGCAGTTTGTTGTTTATGCCGATGGCGTTGTTTTCCGCCACCGCGGCAATCATGGCCAGTTTCATTAGATGGTTTCCCCCAGGAAAATCACTGCCACATCAGGGCTGGTAAACGCCTACATTATCATGTCCCGCGTCGCGCAGGTGCATGGCATGCAACTGGCTCATAACACCTTTTTCGCAGTAGAGCAGATAATGGTTGTTGCGATCCAGTTCCGGAAAACGGGTCGCCAATTGGTAGAACGGAATGGTCAGCACGTCATGGCCGGGCAGCGTGAAGGGTTTGATCTCTTCTTCAGTCGGGTGACGGATATCAATAATGACTTCGTTCTTGCCGACTTCGTGAACCACCTCAACTTCTTCACGGGTCAGGTCATCCGCGACAATATCGTGTACCGACACACTACGGCGATTCTGCACTGCCGCATCAATCACCGAGAAATCAAATTTGGTTTCTTCGAAAGCAATACGCTCCGGCTTGGCGCAGGTGGTCGGGTTTTTGGAGATCACCGCGCAGTATTCCGGAATATTCTTGGCAAATTCCTCGGTACCGATACGCGCTGCCGTATTAATAATGTCCTGCTTGTCCATAGCGATCAGCGGACGCAGCACCAGCATATCGGTGACGGAATCAATCACCGCCAGGTTATGTAATGTCTGGCTGGAGACCTGGGCAATCGCTTCACCGGTCACCAGGGCCTGGATTTCCATTTCTTTGGCGACAGCCGTTGCGGCACGCAGCATCATCCGCTTGAGCACCACGCCCATCTGGGAGTTATCCACCTTGGTCAGAATCTCTTCCACCACACCTTCAAAGGGAATGGTGATAAAGCGTACCCGGTGCGAGGCGCTGTACTTGCTCCAGAGGTAGTAAGCGACTTCCTTCACCGCCAGCTCATGGGCATGGCCGCCAAGATTAAAAAAGCAGAAATGGGTATTCATGCCGCGACGTGCGGTCAGGAAGCTGGAGACGGTGGAATCGAATCCACCAGAGATCAAAGACAACACCGGCTCCTGGGTGCCCATCGGGTAACCACCCAGACCATCCAACCGACGCTGCACCATAAAGTAGCGGTTATGTTTGATTTCCAGCTCAACGCGGACATCCGGATTTTTCAGCTTAACGCCCGCCGATTCGACACGCTCCAGCAACCCGGCGCCGAGGAACCGTTCCACCTCAATTGAGGTGAACGTATGGCTGCCGGAACGGTGCACCCGCACCGCGAAGGTTTTGCCCGCCAGCGCGCCGGACCAGGCCGCCACGGTTTTCTCGAGGATGTCGTCAAAATCCGTCAGCGGGTATTCCGCCACTTCCAGCACCTGGTGAATACCGGAAATGCAGCAGAGACGCTCGGCCATCTGATCAATATCCTGCCGATCGGTCAGCTGGGTTTCCACGTGAACGACATCCCAGGTGCCCGTCGCCGTCACCTGTTCATCCAGCGGTTTGCAGACCGTACGGATATTACGGCGCAACTGTTTCACAAACCGTTTGCGTACCGGTGAACTTTTAATGGTGATTTCGGGGAACAGTTTGACAATAAACTTCATCAGGGAGTCTTCAGTAGTGAGTGCGCGTTTTCAGTGCCTGTGAAAACAGTATCGGCAGGCGAACAGAGAATGGAAAAAGACGATGCATGATAATTAACCCCGCATAGTAATTACCCCCGCAGAAATTTTCCAGCCTCAGGCACATTTCCTGTCAATGCAGTGACCGGGTAGCGCAGTGCTGAACGGGAAACTATAACCACCTCTCCGGGGACAGGGTCCCTGACACAGCAGGCCATCTACAATGTCAGATCCCACTCACCGCCATATCAGCACCTGGGGCACCGCCGCCCTGGGGGTTGGCTCCATGGTCGGCGCCGGTATCTTCGCGCTGCTCGGGCAAATTGCCAACAATGTCAGAAATGAAAGCGGCCTTGTGTTTGTCCTCGCCGGCATCGCCGCGCTCTGTTCGGGGTATTCCTATTCACGCCTCAGTGCGAAATTCCCCTCGCGCGGCGGCATCAGTGACTTTTTTGCCCTGGGCTTCGGCTCACCCAGAATTGAACGCGCCCTCTCCAACCTGTATCTGGTCACAGTGATTCTGTCACTGGCCCTGGTCGCCAAGGCCTTTGGCGCCTATGCCACGCGCCTGCTCCACCAGTCAGAACACGGCGAATGGGTAAACAGTTACGCCACCGCCATCATCCTGGTGCTGACATTCCTCAATTTCATGGGCGCCCGATCAGTAGGGCGGATTGAGCAGGTGCTGGTTGCGGTCAAGCTGACCATCATGCTGTTGTTCATCGTGATCGGTACCATCACCCTTCACCCGGACCTATTGGAAGAACATCACAACGTGCCGCGCTCCATGCTGTTTTCCAGTATTGGCCTCGCCTTCTTCGCCTACTCCGGTTTCGGTGTCATGGCGAATGCGTCGGCCGATATCAAACATCCCGAAAAAAATATGCCGCGGGCCTTTATGCTGGCCATCGGTGTGGTGATCGTGCTGTACGTTGCCCTGGCACTGGTTGTGCTCGGCAATGTCGCACCGGAAAATCTGGTGAAATACGCCGACACCGCTGTTGCCGAGGCCGCCATGCCCGTGCTGGGCCACTGGGGATTTCTCCTGGTCGCCGTGGCGGCGCTGTTCGCCACGGCATCCTCCCTTCTGGCCAATATTTTTTCCATATTTAATATGACCAACCAGATGGGCAGTACCGGTGCTCTGCCCGCGCTTTTCCGACACAACGCCTTCGCCGGTGGCAGTTATGGTTTCTATGGGCTGACCCTGCTGGTGATTTTGCTGATCAACAGCCTGAATCTGCTGTCGATTGCCAATGTTGCCAGCGCCACCTACCTCGCCAGCTATCTCGCCGTATTCATTGTGTGCTGGCGCCGACGCCGGGAATGCCATGCAAACCCATTCATTCTCATCTTTGGTTTTACCTTTATGCTGGCCATTTTTATCAGTTTCATTGGCGAAATGATTGCCGAAGCCCTGTGGCTGCAATGCGTCACACTGGTGACCGCCGCCCTGGCCTGCCTGCTTATCGGCTGGCGCACACCCGCCCAACCGGGATCCTCAAAACAGGGCACAGCCCCCGATAAACGATAACCGTCGCAAGGTTGCCGCAATGGAAGCGTTTAAAGCGTTTCGGGGTTCGATTAAAGGGTGTAGACTGACTTCCGCTTGCCAGCGCAACGGTTTTCCCTTATACCCATGCCCCGCTTCGGGTCACGCAGGGGGCGGAAAAACCGGCCGCGCACCGGTTCAGGTCACAACAATAAAAAGATGCACCGTTTTGGATCACGCAGCGCTAGCAAAACGCCCGGGAACCACTGGTGCACCCTTTGAAGACACGGACTGAACGGCAAACACCAAACTGGCACACGCCTTGCTAAAGCCAGTGCGAGACTGGTTCGCACCCGTGTACCAACAGGAACGAACAGACGCATACCGCTCGAGACCCGATCCGGACACAAGCGGTCGAGATAACCCCGGAGGAATAAGAATGTCTGCCAAGACCACTGCCCTGATCAAGGAAAATGACGTCAAGTGGGTTGACCTGCGCTTCACCGACAGCCGTGGTAAAGAACAGCACGTCTCCATGCCCATCAGCGAGATCGACAGCGAGTTTTTCGAAGTCGGCAAGATGTTTGATGGTTCATCCATCGCCGGCTGGAAAGGTATCAACGAATCCGACATGATCCTGATGCCCGATGACGACAGCGCCGTGGTCGACCCCTTCACCGAAGAGCCGACCCTGAACCTGCGCTGCGACATCGTTGAGCCCGCCACCATGCAGGGTTATGAGCGTGACCCACGTTCTGTCGCCCGTCGTGCGGAAGAGTACCTGAAGTCCACCGGCGTAGCCGACACCGCCTTCTTCGGTCCTGAGCCCGAGTTCTTCGTCTTTGACGACGTGAAGTGGAACATCGACATTTCCGGCGCGTCCTACGAAGTGAACTCTGAAGAAGCGGCCTGGTCCTCCAACAAGCAATTTGAAAGTGGCAACACCGGCCACCGTCCGAAGATCAAGGGCGGTTACTTCCCGGTTCCTCCGGTTGACTCCCTGCATGACCTGCGTGCTGCCATGTGTCAGGCCATGGAAGCCATGGGCGTTGGCGTTGAAGTGCACCACCACGAAGTCGGCACCGCCGGCCAGTGTGAGATCGGCACCCGCTTCAACACCCTGGTGCGTAAGGCGGACGAAGTGCAGATCCTCAAGTACTGTGTCCACAACGTGGCCCACGCTTACGGCAAGACCGCGACCTTCATGCCCAAGCCTCTCGTTGGCGACAACGGCAGCGGCATGCACGTGCACATGTCCCTGAGCAAGGACGGCAACAACCTGTTCGCCGGTGACGGCTATGCCGGCCTGAGCGAGACCGCCCTGTACTACATCGGCGGTGTCATCAAGCATGCCAAGGCCCTGAACGCCTTCACCAACGCCTCCACCAATGCTTACAAGCGCCTGGTACCCGGCTTCGAAGCCCCGGTTATGCTGGCTTACTCTGCCCGTAACCGTTCTGCTTCCATCCGGATTCCTTACGTGAACAGCCCGAAGGCGCGTCGTATCGAGGTGCGTTTCCCTGACCCGACGGCCAACCCTTACCTTGCGTTTGCCGCCCTGATGATGGCCGGCCTGGACGGTATCAAGAACAAGCTTCACCCTGGCGATGCCGCGGACAAGGATCTGTATGACCTGCCGCCGGAAGAAGCCGCCGAGATCCCGACCGTTGCCGCCAGCTTTGAAGAAGCCCTGAACGCACTGGACGCGGATCGTGCCTTCCTGACCGAAGGTGGCGTCTTCACTGACGACATGATCGACGGTTACCTCGATCTGAAGCGTGAAGAGTGCATCACTGTGGCGCAAACCACGCACCCGGCTGAGTTTGACCTGTACTACAGCGTGTAATCGCACTGTAGACAGCAAAAGCTAAAAAACGAAAGGGCCCTGACCGGGGCCCTTTTTTATTGGTACGGTTTAGGTTCTTGCTTGTTCACAAAAAGCCGACTGTGATGTGGATATATACGATTTCGACGACAAATGACTTTCAGTTAACATAGGGGTTTGATGCGAGGCAGTAATTATGGACACCTCCCTAAGAGAGTAAAATCACTCTTTGAGGTGACCAATGACTACCAGCAAAAAACGCAAAGATCATACACCGGAATTCAAAGCCGAAGCCCTGAGGTTGGCCGAGAAAGCCAGTATTCCGTCAGCAGCCAGGGAGTTGGGATTGCAAGAGTCCCAGCTCTACGCATGGCGTTCCGCAGCACTCAGAAAAAAGACGGTCAGTGAACGAGAGTCTGCGTTAGCCACTGAAGTCGCCAGGCTCAAGCGTCAACTGGCGGTACAGGCTGAGGAGCTTGAAATACTAAAAAAGGCGGCCACCTACTTCGCGAAAAACCAAAAATAGAGCGCTTCCGCTTTATGCTCAGGAACAGGAGCCGGTTTTCTCTGGTCAGGATGGCTTCTGTTCTGCGCGTCTCGCGAAGTGGGTACAACCGCTGGGAGAAAGCCCGCCATAGATCCAGTCATCGCGCCGTCAAACAGCGACACCGTGACAGGTTGATTCTGGAGGCTTTCCGGCGAAGTAAGTCTCGTTCAGGTGCTCGTCGCATCCAGAAAGATCTGGAGGATGCTGGTCAGCCTTGCTGTATAAAAACCATTCAGGACAGTATGAAACGACAGAGTCTCATTCCCAGGGCCGCCCGTAGATTCAGGGTCACGACGGACAGCAAGCACACTTTGCCTGTTGCGCCTAATCTGCTCAAGCGTGACTTTGTAGCCGCAGTGCCAAATCAGAAGTGGGCCGGTGATACCACCTATCTGCAAACCAGCGAAGGCTGGCTGTATCTGGCCGTTGTCATTGATCTGTTCTCACGTCGAGTCATAGGCTGGTCCATCGGACCACAATGAAAGCTGACCTGGTCTATGATGCATTGAACATGGTGCTCTGGCGCCGCCGGTTTCCTACTGGTGTGCTAGTTCATAGCGATAAAGGCAGTCAGTACTGTTCTCAGGTATTCAGATACATGATCAAGAAAAATGGCTTCCATCAGAGTATGAGCCGTAAAGGCGACTGTTGGGATAACGCTTGCGTAGAGAGTTTTTTCCACTCATTGAAAGTTGAGGCTATACATCATGAGCCAATGATGAATCGGGCACAGATGCGTCAGGCGGTGTTTGAATACATTGAAGTCGATTACAATCGAACCCGCCGACACAGTTCATTGGGATATATGACTCCCATGAATTTCGAGTTGGCAAAAGCAGCTTAGGCGGATGTCCATTTTTACTGCTTCAGATCACAGTCATGTTATCCCTATTAGCAGGTCAGCAAGGCCAACCCTTCTGTTAGTGAAATTAATTATGTCAATCCATTAATATCTGTTCCCTTGTAAGGAATGAGAAAATTTAAAGACAACGTTAACATCAACCTGAAACTCTTCAATTACGATTTATATGGATATAGCAATCAGATCAAAGACGGAAGCTGAGATTTCCCACTACCCCCGTGTACATGATCAGGATGTAGAAATGAAGGAAGAAATTGGTCATGAGATTTTTGCTGAACACGTGTATTGCAATAAGGCTCCGCTTTGGCAGGGCGTATACGCGATAAAGCAAGAGGAACCTTCAGAAGTCGAACCCCAGACCTTTTTCCCTGCCAGAAAAGTGCCCGGTGGTCACAGGGCTACACTGAGAAAAAAGATACCTCAGTATAAAATGCTCAATGATGATGCGAGGGAAGGTTATATTAATAAGCGTATCATCCCAGAGACATGCGATAATTCATGGCAACCCGCGCTTGAGGGGCAACGTGGTGCTTTTGCAGCCTGTCATTTAAAACGTTGGGAGTTATTAGGTCATTATGCTGGCCTGCCCATGACTGATGAAGAATATAATCGGGGTATTGGCGCAACCCATGCAACATTAATTAATGTTGATACGTATTCTTTTGCGTTGCCGGATGGTCGGTTTCTGTCCGGTTATCGTTATGGCAATGTTACAACCCTGATCAATGCCAATACCACCTATAAAGGCATAGGAAAAGAGAAGAAATATACGGCTAACGTGATACCCGTTTTACACAATGATTCCGATCGCTGGCTGGTACTGTTAATTACATTTCGTGAAATTAAAAAAGGAGAACCTCTGTTGCTTAATTATGGGAGGTCCTATTGGATTAAAAAAAATCTTGTTATAGACCTGACATTGCCAGAAGACAGTGATGATAGTGATAACGATAGGGCAGTTAATGTCGCACCGTCAGAAGAGAGTGGAATACTCCCCCTTCAATCAGGCAGCCATTCGTCACTAGAACAGCAGGCTATGACTGCCCAAACCTGTGATGTTGAATTACCGGATAGTTCAAGTGGCTCTGTCTGTCAGATACAAACTGTAGTGTTTGATCTTATAGAGCAAGAAACCGGAACGATATCTGTTCAGTCCAAGGAAACAGAGGGGCGGAAAAAGTCTGACAAAACAAGTCAAATGCTCATCAGTAGCAACACCGGGATGGAGTCTCATCTGTGTAAAATCAGTGGTACCGAGTTTCACAGCATAAGCAGCTCTAACCAGCACACGTGCATCAACTCCGAAGAGACGTCATTACCGGTCGAAACCTGTGGGACTGACTTTAAGAGTAAAAGTAGCCTTAAAATACACAAGCGTATCCACTCCAAAGAGAAGTCATATCTGTGTGAAATCTGTGGTGCCTACTATCAAAGCAAAAGTGGCCTTGTTGTACACTTGCGCACCCATTCCCAAAAAAATAAGCCATTCCCATGCGAATTGTGTTCCAGGGCCTTTAACCAGAAATGCCACTTGGAAGAACACACTCGGCGCCGGCACACCGGAGAAAAGCAGGCTATGTGCGAAATCTGTCAAGCCAGCTTTTGCACTAAATACGATCTAAAAATACACATGCGCCGTCATACCAAAGAGAAGCCCTATAAGTGTGATATGTGTGACGCTGCCTTTGCTCACTTAAAAAGCATTAAATGGCATAAAGCGAAAAAACACGACATAACTCGTTATCAATGCAGTCTCTGTAGTGCCGGATTTTACGATAATAGTGACCTGAGAGTGCACATGCTTCGTCACGAAGGAGAGAGTCCTTATGCGAAAAAACAGGTAAATAGGACACCCACAGACTTGACCCGCCACACCACTGGTCTACCTTTCTCCGGCTCCTGACTATTCAGTGCCGGAGAAAACATGACCTGTCTCCGCAAAAGCCTGATCAGCAATAAATAGGACACCCACAGACTTGACCCACCACACCACTGGTCTACCTTTCTCCGGCCCCTGACTATTCAGTGCCGGAGAAACCATGACCTGTCCCCGCAAAAGCCTGATTGATGCCACCAGTACACCCTACTATCACTGCATGGCACGCTGTGTTCGTCGCGCTTTCCTCTGCGGCAAGGATCATGTGACCGGTCAGGATTATGCACACCGCAAACAGTGGGTCGTTGGTCGTTTGAACACGCTGGCTTCAGGGGCTATTCAGTAGTGCACGTTTGTATCACTGTTAGCCAGACTTTCTTCTTCAGGTTTTCCTGAAATCCCCTGGAAACTCTTTCCTTAACCAATCTCTACTTTCTTAATCCTACTTTCTGGTGATTTCTTTCGCGCCTATTTCACACTAAAATGTGATCAACTAATAAATTCCAAACAGTTCAATGGAAACTGAAATTTTACATGGGTGTTTTTTTATTTTTTAATTAACAAGTGCGGTAACATGGCCTCAAGAAACCTTCAGGTATTTCTGAAGGTTTCATTGATAAAAGAATATCCAAACATTAACCGACAACTCTGAAGACACCTGAAAAAGAATAATTTAACCGGTAACAAGACAATCCTGCTTTCTTTTTTTCTACAGACTCTTCAGTGTGAGCAGTATAAGTCACTTACTTTTTCTTGACCTACCTTGCACTGCTTTAAAGCGTGGATTTGATTTACAGATGACATATATACGTCCTCTACGCTTAACTACCTGACAATCTGAGTGCCTCGATTTAGCAGATTTTAATGAGCTCAGGACTTGCATTATTTCTTACCTCTATTTTTAAAGCGCTTATTGAATTTGGCAATTTGACCCTCATTCTGAGCCACACGTTGCTGACCGGTATAGAAAGAGTGTGAAGCGCTAGAAACTTCTATTGTCATATAAGGATAAGTTTTGCCTTCGTATTCCGCGGTACGCGTGGTGCTTAAAGTGGAACCAATAACAAAATAGACATCGGCTGTAGTGTCGTGGAACAACACATCCCGATATTCAGGGTGAATACCTAGCTTCATGAGACTACCTCCAAACTGAAACAATATGTTATGTTATAACATATTCATAAAATAGCAATATTTCTCATTTGCAACACATCAATACGTGCTAAGAAATGATCACCTTATAGGCTCTTTATGGAGTGAAGATCTCAACTGTGTGCGACATACACTAGTTTCAACTTTGAACCGCAACACTAAGATTTAAGCCTTTAGGGAGCACTCCGCTGGCGTTTTATAAGCCAAGCGCTTTCGCAAATAAACAAGACACCCACAGACTTGACCCACCACATCGCTGGTCTACCTTTCTCCGATCCCTGACTATTCAGTGCCGGAGAAACCATGACCTGTCCCCGCAAAAGCCTGATTGATGCCACCAGTACACCCTACTATCACTGCATGGCACGCTGTATTCGTCGCGCTTTCCTCTGCGGCAAAGATCATGTGACCGGTCAGGATTATGCGCACCGCAAGCAGTGGGTCGTTGATCGTTTGAATGCGCTGACTTCAGTCTTTGCAATTGAAGTCTGCGCCTATGCAGTGATGTCCAACCATTACCATGTGGTACTCCATATCAATACCGACGTCGCTGCCACTCTAGCACGGATGAATCAACATATATGGACGTCCATTTTTTTGTTTAGATCTATTTATGGGTGTTCTATTTTTCTATCGATGAGCTAGGAGGGCAGCATGAACAACTTATACTTTGCGTAACATGTATAGATATGTTCCCTTATTATCAAAACAGACTATGACATTGGTTTCACTAGGGAACCTGCGAGCAAGTGACGTTAAAGAAACACAGTGAATGAAAAGTCATTAATTCACTATTATCCAGCCTGAAAATTACTCAGTTTCTTGCCATTGAAGCCGGTTGTCCGGCTTTCGGATACATTAACCCTGTGCCCGGATCATTTGGTCCAGTCTAACCATGTTTGCCAGAGCGAATAACATCGCCAGTTTGCCATCATTTTTCCGAAGTCCCCGATAACGGGCTTTGATAAATCCAAACTGGCATTTGATGATTCTGAAGGGATGTTCCACCTTGGCTCGAATGCTGGCTTTCAGGTATTCCGTTTTCAAAATGACTTTATTGATTCGAGGGTGTTTCCTGAGTCTCTTTAACTTGCCTGGTTGTTCGGCTATATGCCACTGTACAGCGTCTGTAGTGAGCGCTTTTCGCTTCTCGGCTCCTCTGTAGCCGGCATCGGCAAAGACAAACTGTTCATCACCGTGCAACAGGTTATTGGCTTGATTAAGGTCATGTTCATTGGCGGCTGTTGTCGCCAGACTATGAGTCAAACCTGTACGGGCATCGACACCAATATGCGCCTTCATTCCGAAATACCACTGGTTACCCTTTCTGGTCTGATGCATTTGGGGATCTCGCTGCCCCGTCTGATTCTTTGTGGATGTCGGAGCTTCGATGATCGTGGCATCGACCAGAGAGCCTTCTTTCAAAACGATACCAGACTCTGTCAGCCATTGGTTTACGTCCGTGAAAATAGCCCGAGCCAGATTGTGAGCCTCCAACAGGTGTCGAAAGTTCATAATGGTTGTGCGATCAGGAATTGCTTTATCCAGAGATAATCCGGCAAATAATCGCATGGACGCAATTTCATAAAGGGCATCTTCCATGGCCGGATCACTGAGGCTGTACCATTGTTGAAGGCAGTGTATCCGGAGCATGGTGGATAACGGGTACGGTCTACGCCCATTACCGGGTTTGGGGTAATGAGGTTCAATAATTGTCTCAAGACGATGCCAGGGAATCAGTTTATCCATACGGGCAAGGAATATTTCTTTGCGGGTCTGGCGACGCTTTTGAGTGAATTCAGCGTCAGAAAAGCTGAGCTGTTGGTCCATGACTGATCTCCGGCAAAGGCTGAGTGGAGATTAGCTTATTATTGGGGACTTAATCGCAGGTTCCTTAGGTGCTGGTAATTATCGACATGGAATGGGTGATGTTACCGAATACACTCCTTGTCAGGATAAGGGGCAAGTCCACGTTGAAGTATGTAGCTGTGATGGGTGTGACTACGCAAAAAATAGATATAGATATGCTGTGCTGGAATCTACAATTCATCATATAGTCACTGAAACTCCACAGCCAATAAAGAGGTTTATGCTTAACGATATTGATTGCATATCTTTAGGTCAATCAGTTAAGCATGCTAGAAAATACATCGAACTTGAGTTTAGCGATTTACAACAACGTATTTCTGTAGAAGGAATCCATGGTGATTTTTACAAGATAAAATTCAGTGAACTTAATCCTTCATCAATTCATCTTAAAAATCCAGAAAAATACTTTTTTCAAGATGCTTCTTATGAATTTGAAAGTACTATAGTAAAGCTTTTTCAAGAATCAGCAAGCTGTAATGATGGCGGATTTATCTTAGTCACTACAGAAGCAAATGGATTGAAATTACAAGGGGTTCTGAAATCGCAAAGAGCTAATTTCGTTGTTGAACCATATAAGCTTCCTTATGATACTAGCTATCATAGCTTGCGACTTAGTGCTTCTGACTTTTGGCATGTAAAACCTTCAGTTTACTTGTGCAAAAAAGGCACATCCGCCACCTAACAAAAACTTCCAGTTCGTTCCGGGGCTTCGCCCCTCCACCCGACGTGCCTTCGGCACGCGGCTGAAGTTGGCGTTAGCTGCTCCCATCACAACAGAGGTGGTATGAATAAACAATTTTCTGGTCGAGATTCCTTACGTAAATGGCTAGCTACCATCAGTGGTGTGATGATTTCAACCATTGTATTGGTTAATGATATAGACAAACTGGTGATTAATACGACTAACCCTAAGATGTTGTCTCAACTTATTTATGAGCGTCCAAGTGAGTTCCCTGACCAACCATATTTGGTCAGCTTTGAAAAGTCTGAGGATAAAAAGTCTGATGTATCTATTGATTATTCAAAAATGGTCATGGTTATTGCTATGGAGGCGACTTTAGCTCGTAGTGGTAGGCGCATTGGTGGATTAGAACCTTTGCTCAAAGAGCTTGGTTCGTATCAGTATTGCTGTACGAGTATTACTGAACACCCTGCGTATAAAATAGCTGGTTTGTGGGTAGTACAACCAACTATGCCAAACGAAATCGAAGAGTTAAAAGCAATTTTGGATAAGTTTGCAATGTCATATGCTTTCAGTGATGGAAGTGGTTTTATGACTCTTAACAACTTTCGCTTTAATGGTAATGGCGTATCCGTATACCCAGATATGCTAAGCAGCTAACAAGCAATTTAAGAGGGATTCACAACGCTCGGTATTTTTGCTTCTACTTCAAATTTAGTGTTTATGGCACAATGCTTTAGGTTTGGGTGGAGGCGTTGTTCACCCCTTAATTGGGCGTTAGCTGCAGTATTCCTGAACTTAGAGTATTATCATAAACTCATGTCCCCGATTTGGTGAAATAATGGATAACTCCGAATTCACAAATAGTGATTTAGAGACGGTTCTTGCTAGGCAAATTGCGTGGATTCAAACCGCAGATACAAGAGCAGGATTTATCCTTCCCCTAGCAACAAGTATGCTCGGGGTCATTGTTGCTCTTATACCTAAAGATACGTGTGCGTGGGAGCTATGGCCTTTATTTTTTGCACTCTCAGCCTCATTATTATTAGCACTGAGTTTGCTGTTTGTTGCGTTTGCATCTTTTCCTAGAACCACAGGGCCGGAGGGTTCTTTAATTTTCTTCGGTGGCATTGCCTCGTTAGACCTAGAAAATTACAAGAAGAAAGTGAACGAATTAACAGCCATGAAATATCGTGATGATTTAATTGCTCAATGTCATAGAAATGGCCAAATAGCTGATAAAAAATACTATTGGGTAAAGCAGTCCATGCGGCTAGTTTTTCTATCACTTCCATTTTGGGCTTTAGCTGTTTTCATGCTATTCAATTTAGGTAAATAGATGTCTTTAAGTGATGATATTAGTTCAGATATCCAGAAGGTAATCGATACACCATGGGATTTAAGAAAAGGTCAGAAAGTACCCACCCCTGAAGATGTCAAACTAGCTGGAGGTGCAGTAGAGTTAGAAGCAACTTTTCTCTACGCTGATCTTGCCAACTCATCAAGAATGGCAAAAGTATTAGACAGGCGTATAGCGGCAAAAATCATGAAATCATTTTTGTCTACAACCTGCAGACTGATACGTGCACGAGGTGGCACCGTTGTTAGTTTCGATGGTGATAGAGTTATGGGAATATTCCTAGGGGACTCTAAAAATACATCTGCTGCAAAGTGTGCATTACAAATAAATTATGTTGTAACGAAAGTCATTCGGCCAAAATTTGAAAAAACATATGATAGTGTCAAGAATGCAGATTTCAAAATAACACATGCTGTAGGTGTAGATACAGGAACTATATTAGGCGTGCGTGGCGGTTCTCATGGTTCTAATGATTTAATTTGGGTTGGCAGAGCTGCTAACTTTGCAGCAAAATTAAGTGATATAAGAATGGCATACACAAAGTCATTTATAACTGTCTCTGTATATAACATGTTACATGATTCATCAAAACTAGACGGTGATAACAAAAACATGTGGGAAAAAGCAACATATGATTATCTTGGTGAGAATATAACCATTTACCGGTCGAGCTACCATTGGGAGCCTTAAAAGCAGCTAACAAGAGCGTGGTGTTCGTCGCTAGCTCCTGGGACACCTACGGCGCCCCACACGCAGGCGTTAGCACCTGTGAGAGATCGCTCAAACAATGAATAAAGATGCATTTAGGAAAGAGTGCTTTGAAGGTAAAGAGATATCTTTTAGAGTCAACGAGAAACCTGTTTCTGCTCAGAACAAAGGTGATGTAAAAAGGCGTTTCAAAACCAAGGTACAAGAAATTACCAGCCAATCAGATTTCATAATCACAGGTACTTGTTGGGTGGCGATCGATTATTATTGCAACAATGTTAAGAGACTAAAAAATCCTGGTGTTTATGACATTGATAATATCGTTAAGCCAATTCTAGATTCTCTAGTCGGGCAACAAGGTCTAATTATTGATGATGTATTAATTGATCGAGTTAGTGTGAATTGGGTAGATACTCCAGATGAAGATCATGTAGATATTGTTATTTCTTATCCAATGTTGGCCTATATGCCAAAAGAAGACTTTATACTTGTTAAATCTTCAAGTGGCTGGTGCTTTCCAACAAGCAAGAAAATCTATAAGTCAGAAGGATTTGAGAGTTATATTCGAAAGGCATTTGATGCTTGGAATTCAATAAAGGAAGAAGAAGACTTTCATAAAATCGTCCCAAATCTTCCAATTCAGTCATTCGTATATTTCAGCAAAGTAAAAGATAAAGGTTATGAGGTCGTTGAGATTGACTGACAAAATAGTGCTAACAAGCGGCTGCAACGGACTCGTCAAACTGTCACTTGTTTTGCAAAAAGCCGCAAAACAAGCGCCAATTTAACTCACCGCTGAGCCGGGCGTTATGTGCAATTCAGAGTAAGTATCAATGTCAGAAGTAATTTTAGATTCAATCGAAAATAGAAATCGAATTGGCGAAAAAGTAAAATCATATCTTGAGGATGAAATAAATTTCAAGCTTGTAAGTGCATATATTTCAGATGCTGAGATTTTTAGCGATATTCAAAAATTTCTCTCATTTAAAATTATCTGTAATGCTCGCTCATCATCTACAAATCCATACCTACTCAGAAATCTCCTAAAAAAACGAGGCGTTGAAATAAAATCTAGAAAAGATATTCACGCAAAGACGTATATTTTTAGAGATAAAGCCATAATTACATCTGCAAATGCCACGCCAAATGGTCTTGGCTTGGGAACAATTGAAGCAGCCTCCTTAATTGACTCAGATAAAGGCATTAATGGCTTAAATGAGTGGTTTGAATTATTATGGAATCATGATAACACAGAAAATGTAAGAAATTTCATTGAGGAAGAATGGAAAGAACTCGAATCAGCTTGGAATATTAAAAACAAAAATACAAAACCTAACCTTATCGACTTAATAAACACTCAATCAATTCCAGAAAACTATATTTTTTGTTTCTGGCACAGGGTCAATGATGCACCAGCTAAAAATAAGGTAGCTAACGCCTCAATAGAGCAAGGCGTTGTTGAGCTTCCTGAGAACATAGAGAATTGGGATTATTGGATTGAGGGAGATAGTGATGAGATTGATAAAGAAGCTATAGATCAATTACTGGCAGAGCATTATTCTAAGATATGCATAAATATCCGTAGTGATTCGTGGCCAGCCAGTAAAATTTATAAAACAGAGAAATTTCCATCAAGACTTCTCGATAAAACCATTTCTTACAAATTCAGAAACAAAACCATTCTTCTCTCTCTGTACAGAACGGATAATATAAAACTGCCTTTCAATGTTGATAATTCTGCAATAGAGCTGATAAACAATAGTATTACATACAATAAAAAATCCTGGGAAAAGTTTTTAGAAACAAAATATGGAAAATCCGGCTATTGCACAGCAAAACAGCTTTATAAATTAGTTCAACCAAGCACATAACAAAAAATTCCAGCGGACACTCGCTGAACTTCCCCCGCTTTTGTGGACACCTCATTCCTAATCCAATGAGGTGCTTAAATGACAAGTTACAGACCTGATAAACCAACGCGTCGCTACACCAATGAGTACAAAGTCAGTGCTGTTCGAATGACCTTCAAACCTGGTGTGATGATCAAAGATGTCGCTGCCTACCTAGACATCCATCCGTTTATGTTGTCTCGTTGGCGCAAAGAATATTTTGAGGGCAGTCTTGTGGCCGATGAACGCAAAGTCTCCAGAAATCTTGAGACTATCCCCAGAAAAAAAGAGCTGACTGACAGCGAGCGGATCAAGAAACTCGAGGCCGAGAATGCCGCTCTCAAAAAAGAGGTCGATTTTCTAAAAAAGTGGGAAACGTTTCTCGCGGAACAACGCAGGAAAGATTCGCGTTCATAGGGTTCCACCATCAGCGTTTCGGGATTCGCTTTCTCTGTAAACGTCTGAATGTTACCTGCAGTGGCTTTCATGCTTGGCGAAACCGAAAGCCTTGTCAGCGTAAACTTGATGACCAGTTGCTTTTACAGCGCATCCAGTCTGTCTTTGATAAAAGCAAGGGACGCTATGGAAGCCCGCGCATCTTCAAGGTGCTTCGTAACCAGGGGATAAGTGTTGGCAGAAAACGCGTAGAGCGCTTGATGCGAGAAGCTCAACTGAAAGGCCGTGTGGCTCGCATTTATCGCAGAAAGCCTCTGCCACAACGAGCTTGTGACCCTGTGCCTAACATTCGCAAAGATCTCCCCAAGCCAACGGCGATTAACCAGCACTGGACGTCGGATGTGACCTATATAAAACTACAAGGACGATGGATGTTCCTGGCTGTCGTGCTGGATCTGTATTCACGGAAAGTCGTTGGATGGTCGCTAAAAAACAACCGGACAGCGGCTTTAACCAAAGCTGCCCTGTTGATGGCCATCAGAAATCGACGCCCTCCGAAAGGGCTTGTTTTTCACTCAGACCAAGGCATCGAATTCCGAGCCACAGAGCTTCATAACGTACATAAACGCTATGGGTTCATACCCAGTATGAATCGCGCCTACCGATGCACTGACAACGCGGAGATGGAATCATTTTTTCATTCATTGAAAGGTGAGTTGATTACTGGAACCACATTCCGCAGTGTTCACCACCTACGTGATTCATTAGCTGGATATATACAGCATTTTTATAACCGTGCTCGACTGCACTCAAGCCTTAATTATCAATCTCCGGTAGAATACGAGGCGGCAGCTTAGCTGTAGAAGGGTGTCCATTTTATCGGGGGAAGATCACGCACCACTCGTGCCGCTGAATTTGGCGTTAGCTGCTCATACAAACATTCGAGTTTTTTATGCCATTAAGCGAAATTAAAATCGATATTGCAGAGCTTAGATCTCTTGATATAGATAATTTACTTTCAAGTTGTGAAAAGCAACTATGCTACGAATTTGAAAGACATCTTAGAAACCAAGATAGTAGCCCTGCTTTACGTTTACTTCTGGCTGCATGCTCTATGCGGCTTAGCTCTGAGAATGCAAAAGTACCTTTTGCACCTTTAATAGTAACCGAAGAACGCAGGGGAATTATTGCAAGTGATTTCTCTAAAGAGGCTCTAGAATCACTAAAAGAATTTTCCAAAGAAGTGAAAAATAACGAGCTAAAAGCAAGGCTCTGTGATCTTGTGTGGATTACTAAATCAGGCAGCGTGGATCATGCTTATGAAGCTATTGATGCGTACTTGAGTTCAGCAAAAGAATTACTAGAGAATGAGGATTCTTGGTATTATGCGTTCGAGAGAATTGAGCGCGCATTAAGATTAAGCTGTTTCCATAAAAGAGAAAAACAACGACCAGACTTATTTCAGAAAATATCAGATTTTATTATCGATAAAGTTAATAATAAGAGCGATGACTTTTACCTCGCACTAAGGCTTTTAGAATTGTCTCTCGAATGTGGTGTTGGTGAACTTGACTGGATTTATAAAGAATGTGAAGAAATAGCAAACGAGAGATTTCAATCAAATGATTTTAGAATTGCAATAGATGCCTGGAAAGCAGCACAATCAGCCTCTACGGGCTTAAGGGATCGAGAAAAAACGATAAATACGTGGCGTAAGATTTCAGAATGCCACGTTAAAGACTCTGAGAATCAGTCTCCATTAATCGCTGCTGGCTGTGTAATGCACGCAATTGAAGCTCTTGCAAAAGTTCCTAAAACAAGGCAAGAACGACTTGAATTATATGAGCTGATGCGAGACCACCAGATCGAGTCGCTGCATGAAATGTCTCAAGTATCAACTCCAGCACAAGACATTTCAAAGTCAGTTTACGCATCTATCGAAAGGTCTAAGGGTCGTGACTTCTTCGATTCGCTCTTTCGCTTAGGGAACCTGCGAGCAAGTGACGTTAAAGAAACACAGTGAATGAAAAGTCATTAATTCACTATTATCCAGCCTGAAAATTACTCAGTTTCTTACCATTGAAGCCGGTTGTCCGGCTTTCGGATACATTAACCCTGTGCCCGGATCATTTGGTCCAGTCTAACCATGTTTGCCAGAGCGAATAACATCGCCAGTTTGCCATCATTTTTCCGAAGTCCCCGATAACGGGCTTTGATAAATCCAAACTGGCATTTGATGATTCTGAAGGGATGTTCCACCTTGGCTCGAATGCTGGCTTTCAGGTATTCCGTTTTCAAAATGACTTTATTGATTCGAGGGTGTTTCCTGAGTCTCTTTAACTTGCCTGGTTGTTCGGCTATATGCCACTGTACAGCGTCTGTATTGAGCGCTTTTCGCTTCTCGGCTCCTCTGTAGCCGGCATCGGCAAAGACAAACTGTTCATCACCGTGCAACAGGTTACTGGCTTGATTAAGGTCATGTTCATTGGCGGCTGTTGTCGCCAGACTATGAGTCAAACCTGTACGGGCATCGACACCAATATGCGCCTTCATTCCGAAATACCACTGGTTACCCTTTCTGGTCTGGTGCATTTGGGGATCTCGCTGCCCCGTCTGATTCTTTGTGGATGTCGGAGCTTCGATGATCGTGGCATCGACCAGAGAGCCTTCTTTCAAAACGATACCAGACTCTGTAAGCCATTGGTTTACGTCCGTGAAAATAGCCCGAGCCAGATTGTGAGCCTCCAACAGGTGTCGAAAGTTCATAATGGTTGTGCGATCAGGAATTGCTTTATCCAGAGACAATCCGGTAAATAATCGCATGGACGCAATTTCATAAAGGGCATCTTCCATGGCCGGATCACTGAGGCTGTACCATTGTTGAAGGCAGTGTATCCGGAGCATGGTGGATAACGGGTACGGTCTACGCCCATTACCGGGTTTGGGGTAATGAGGTTCAATAATTGTCTCAAGACGATGCCAGGGAATCAGTTTATCCATACGGGCAAGGAATATTTCTTTGCGGGTCTGGCGACGCTTTTGAGTGAATTCAGCGTCAGAAAAGCTGAGCTGTTGGTCCATGACTGATCTCCGGCAAAGGCTGAGTGGAGATTAGCTTATTATTGGGGACTTAATCGCAGGTTCCTTAGGTGTTCTCATAGCTAAACCGCCTGTGATAAGTGAACTGAAAGAACAATCTATAGAGCAAATGAAAACATCAATTTCATGGATGTTTGGTATGACGCACATAGATCATGAAGGTATGGTGCTGGAAACCGTGCCGGCTGGTATTGGCCTTGAAAATGACCCTGATGGGAAACAAGTCTGGTCATTAATGATGCAAAACATTGGGATACAGCATAAGTTTTCAGTTGCAGGGCAGATTAAGCCAGCATTGACTGAATTTGTTTGCTCATATTTTATAACTGAGCAATCAATCAGAGAAATTTTTCATAGTCACCCATTCATTCCTGATGGTCATGAGTACTATTACATAAAAGGAATCAAAGCTGGACTAGATGGAGATTACTTAACTGCTTGTCATTTACTGATCCCTCAGATAGAAAACTCACTTCGTTTTATCCTCAAACAGCGCGGGGAAGAACCAACAGGTTTACATGGAGACGGAACTCAGGAACGTAATGGACTGAAATCTTTGCTTGAGAATACACATATTATCGATGTACTTGGTATCGATATAACCACAAATATACAAGCACTACTTCTTGATAAGATTTATGGTAACTTAAGGAACCAGATGTCACATGGTTTCATTCCTGCTGGTCAGTTCTTTAGTCATTCTGCTATCTATACATGGTGGTTGATTCTTCACATTTTGATGATTCCTATGGCCGGTTACTGGAAAGACAACTATCAAAACGAAGAACGCAGCTAGACATAATGACTCCCGCTGACGGGTAAGAGCTGGCCTCCGAATAAAACGCGGGCTAGCTTTCACCAGAGCCGCATCAGGCAAGCCTGAGTAAATGATCGGACGACTGCATGGATGCAGAAGGTAGGGTGAAGCAGGAGCCAGAACCGAGGCCAGCGATGAGTAAAGATAGCACCTTGTTTGTCGGAATGGATACGCACAAAACATCCATAGCCGTCGCCTATATCGGCAGTGAGCGTGAGGATACGGTTCAGGATTACGGCACCATTGGCACATTACATCGGGATATTGACCGGTTGATCCGCCGACTGCAAAGCAAAGCATCAAAGCTGTTCTTTGCCTATGAAGCTGGCCCTTGTGGCTACTGGCTGTATCGGTATCTAACCGCCAAAGGATTTCATTGTATCGTGGCGGCTCCTTCCCGGCTGCCTAAAGACAAAATCAAAACCGACCGACGTGATGCGCGCACGATTGCACAAACCTTGAAGAATGCAGACCTTGCACAGGTTTATGTACCGGATGTCGAAGATGAGTCCATGCGTGATTTAATTCGGGCCCGCACGGATATCGTCAACGACCTTAAAGCCGCCAAACAACGACTGAGCAGCTTTTTGTTAAGACATGATCAGGTTTATCACGGTAAACGCTGGAGCAGGCAGCACTGGCACTGGTTATCTGAGCGGGTATTCTCCACCACCGCCCAGAATGTTGTACTGAAACAGTACATGGATATCATCGAAGACCGACAAAGCCAGCTGGCATTCATGGAGAAACAGATAGACGAGTATCTGCCAAAATGGTCACGATACCCTGTTGTTCAAGCTTTGCAGGCGCTCAAAGGCGTACGACAGATCACTGCAATGACCATGGTTTCTGAAATTATCGACTTCAAGCGGTTTGAAAGTCCGGGACAGCTGTTCTCCTGGCTGGGACTGGTTCCGACTGAAAACTCCAGCGGTGGCAAACGACGCCAGGGTGGTATTACCAAATGTGGAAACAGTTATGCCCGAAAAGCGTTGATCGAATCAGGCTGGAGCTACCGGCATCCCGAAAAATTAACGCGGGATTTGATGTTGAGACAGGAAGGGTTGCCTGATTCAGTCAAGGCAATTGCCTGGCGAGCCCAGCTCAGGCTTTGTAAACGGTATCGGGATTTGACCCATCGATATAAAAACAAGAACATCGTCGTTGTAGCCATAGCCCGCGAACTGGCTGCCTTTATGTGGGAGATCGTCACAAAGGGGTTACCACAGGTGACAACGCACCGAGCCCATTGATAATCGTTACATGACCATTGTGACAGTTTTGGAGGTTTACCCGTTCTGACGCTGCAGCCCCGGCCGGTGAGTAGTCCTCGCCCTTCTCACATCGGTAACCCTTTATTCTCAGTGTAGAGAGCAGCTGTCAGATTAGGTCTGGTCTAATACACTTTAAATCATCAAGAACAAAAAGATTATTAAAAATATTTTTCGATATATTTTTTAACTATTTCAGGTAAAGGAAGCTGATTTACCGCATTACTGTTACTCATACCACCTGACGATATCGAATTACACAGGCTTAGCCCTATTGTTTGCCGACAGCATTCGACAAGGGAAATCTTTTTACCCATTAGCATATTAACAATCTCTGAGGATTCCATATCGCACCAATAGACGGCCTCATCCAGCGCAGTCCTGCCACAGCAGTTCTTGATATAAACATTTGCATATTCAGATATAAGCACCTCAACAGTCTTCGAACTGTTACATTGTGCTGCAAGATGCAAAGCGGTATTCCCTTCTAAACCATCTTGGGCATTAATCTCAGCGCCAGCCTCCAACAACATGCTAACTATCTTTGTGTATCCATATTTTGCTGCAATATGCAACGGTGTTTGGTGCTTATCTCTATTGTCTGAATTGACTTCCGCTTTACGATTAATTAGCCGTTGAACAATATCAGGCAGCCCTTTTTCAACCGCCAAAAGTAATGGCGTATTCATTTCCCCATCCACACACTCCAGATCTGCTCCCTGCTCAATGAGATCAGTCGCTTGTGATAAAATGGCATTATCATCAGGTAAAGAGAACACCTCAACCAACCTTCTACCCATCTTGAGCTTTCTCGCATGTTCCTCACGACTGAGCATAGGATTTCTGTCATCACGCTCTATGTCTTGTGGGAATTGCATTAGCATACCTGCAATTGCCAAACCCGTGTTTACCCTAACACCCATTTTCCACCTTAGTAATAAAAAATAGGTAGGAGCGATAATCCTGACATTAGTTCAACAATTCGACTTATTAAGGAGATACCTATCGAATTTTGTTGGGTCATCTTACCAGCCTCCACAATGTCTTGAACGATCAACATATTCCAGAAAGCATCCGAGGCAAAAATGTTATTTCACGATATTCTTGGTAAGACGACCAAATAAATGGCAAATAAATGGGACAACCATAGACTTGCTTTTCTCGTTCTACAACTGAAGCCTCTATTTCTGGTGCATTTTTTAGCACAGCATCACTTCGACGTTGAAATACCGACTTATCATCGACACTAAGCTCTGTTGAATCTCTTATCTGGCCCGCAAGTGATTTCAACGTTTTTATGACAAATAGTACACCCACAGACTTGCCCCTTGCATCAGAGGCTATTCAACAGTGCCCGTTTGTATCCCAGCTAGCCAGACTTTATCCTTCAGACTTTTTTGATTTCAGGAGGAACGCGCCTGCCTTAAGCCATTACTATTGTCTTAACCCTCTCTCTGCTGATTTCATTCGCGTCTATTTTTTTATTTCAGATTTAAATGAGCTCTCTTGATAAACCCTAATCCCCCCTAGAAACAATATATAGAGGTTTCCTTTATTTTGTTGCAAGCTAGCCTTCGTTCAGCGGTTATCAGGTTAGTATTAATGACTTTGTTGTCATACCATTAAACCCTTCTTATTAAACCTTGTCTCATCTACGAAAGTGTTTAACTAAGGAATATTTCCCCAGTGAATATAGGGCAAAGTACGAGCACAGCTGCGACAAGCACCAGAAAGAGAAAGCATTTAGGCAACAATAAGAAAAAATCAAAATTTGCCAAACGTGCTGCTAAAAAAACCAAACTGAGCTTTACTTATTTTCCTCATGGCAAGCGCAAAATAACCGCCATCAAAATAACAGAAAGACCTATAAAATCCAGCTACATTTTTACGATATACTGCTGTGATACCGAAACGGCTTTAGCTTTCCACGATAAAGAATGTATAAACAAGCTGGGACGCCACGTAGCAGACCGAATCACTAACAGCAACAACAGACATTCAAACAGTCTGCATAAGCCAGAGGAACCTCTCGAAGCTCATGTCCATTTCGAAGTAGATAAGGGAGAAGAAAAGACCTTTATTCGAAACCTTGTTGAACAACATATTTCCAATATCAGAACCGAACATTTTTTTGCCCAGTTTTTTAAGTCTTTTAACTTTTTCACATCATCCCCAGAATCACCGGGGGTGAAATTTTCAGATGGAGGATGTTCTGAAAATAGAGAATGCAAAAACATTCTTGAAAGCATTACCATGCTAGATTCGAACTTTGAAGATGGAGAACAACTGCCCGATCTACAAAGTTCATAGGATACACAAGTGAACTTGCATTAGAAAAGATAGAACCAATGTAAAAAACAATTTTTACCATGCAGAGTCAATAAGACATCCACAGAGTTGACCCGCCACAAGACTGATCTATCGTTCTCCGGCATCTAATTTTTCAGAGCCGGATAAACCATTACCTGACCCTGCAGCAGCCTGATTGATTCCACCAGCACGCCTTACTATCACTGCATGGCGCGCTGTGTTCGTCGTGCTTTCCTCACCAAATATTGGCACTCTTCATATAGTTATAGCCGTCCTATTTTTGTGCCGGCGTCAACCATCGCACCAGCTGCTGGCTGACTTCTGCACTATGCAGCAACGCCATATGGTGAGTATTGTAAACAATGAACTGCGATGCTTCGTCAAAGTGCAGGCATTTATCTTCCACATCACTCACTCCCAAAGCACTGTGCAGCGGCACCAGGCCATCACCTATCAAACGGTCCACCATCACACTGCGCCTGACGGCTGTCGATGCCGCCACAGTATAACAAGCCACCCCTTCCGGTAGCGACACCACCTCTCGCTGATCATGGCTGAAGTGAAACCGGTCACACCCTTCCCAGTCCTCATCGCGCACATGGCCGTGGCGCAGGTCGGTAATGCCAGCACTGCGTAACCGGACAAGCCTGGCAAACGGCGCCGTGTAGGGCGTGATCCCCAGGATGGCATCCAACCCGTTACCCGCCTTCTCAAGCGGCGCACCGTGATGCGGCGTGCCCAGGAATACCATGTGCTTCAGGTGATCCGGCCAGCTCATGGCGGCCTGCCGAGCATAGTAGCAGGCACTGCGCGCAACCAGCCCGCCCATGCTGTATCCCACGATCGTCAGTGCTTCGACCGGCATGGGCCAGTGGGCAACCAACTGCTCCAACGTCCCGGACAGTTCCCGGCCATTGATCGAGGTATGCAAACCGGAGTTGTATCGCAGGTAAACCGGGGTATAGCCCAGGGCCGCTGCCAGCGCCTCCCCCTGGTCGACACCCTCGGCGCCAGGCGGTACACGCCATTGCTGATCGTTCATACACAGGCCGTGTACCAGCAGCAGTATCTTACCAGTGACGTCTGCCCCACCCGACATCACCGACTTCTCCAGCGTTTCACCCCGATACCGCAGGCACATGGGGCTGGCGAACGGATGGTTGCTGGCAACCAACCGGTCCCCCATCACGCCATTCAATGCGGCCAGCACCGCATCCCGCTGAAACGTACCTTCCCTGCAGGTCTCCGGCACATCAAGGTAAGGGTCGAGCCTCGCCAGTGCGGCGTCCACACTGCCACCAACCAGGCGGGTAATACCGTAAACACCCTGGTAAACACCACCGGTCAGGCCACGGGTCGTTCCCGGCTGGCTGCCACCGGGTGCGCCCAGTGTTCGCCACACCGATTGATGCACACCTTCCACTATCCGGGTCACACCGGTTGTCGCCTCCGTAGCCAGGCGGGCCAGCCCGCGCAAGTCGGACGCATAGAAGTGCTTGCGTGGTTTTCCGGTAACCGATGTGGGCATGATGCGGATTCCATTGACTGGGTGTGGCGACAGAATGTTTGTCGCAATGTCCGCCATTAAATCACCCTGTCAACAACATTGCATTGCCTTGAAATCGTGCAAATAGAAAAATAAATAGCCAATTGATCCCACCACTGCCCCCTACTGCCACGGTGTGGCCGAAAAACAGGACACCCACATACTTGTTTCCGATCCATCGGGCAAATCCCAGAAAATACCATTCCCTTTACACTCCCGGACTACCTGGAACTTGTGGGCTGGACAGGCGCTCCGTTCGAGCAGACAAACGAGGCTCCACGGCAAACGATCTCCCCACATACTGGTGCGACTAGTGACAAATCCTGAAGAATGGTTGAAGACCATATGCTGGAATGATCGTTTCTATCGCACCGTAGGCAAACTGGCGGCCATGCGCTCTTATGCTGAAAGTCAGGATAAGCGCTGGCTTCAGTGGCTATTCAGTAATGTCCGTTTGTATCACTGTTAGCCAGACGTTTTCCTTCAGGTTTTCCTGATCCTGACTAAAGCGAGCAGCGAACTCTGAGTACAGGGGTATCAACGTATAGATACCCTCTCCCGCTCACAACGATAATCTCGATCAATATCCCGGAGCCAAAAGCCGGTTCTTAACAACAACTGAGAGAAACCATGGCAGGTCAGCAGTGCGAGCAGTTCCCTCCCGAAGTTATCAGCAAGCTTCAGTACTATGTTTACCGTCTCATCGACCCGAGGAATGGTGAGACGTTCTATATTGGCAAGGGTAAAGGTAATCGTGTCTTTTCCCATGTACAGGGTGACATTGAAGCAGACTCCCTCAGTGAAAAAATGGCCCGCGTCCGTGAAATTCATCTTGCAGGTTTTGAGGTGGCCCATGTTATACACCGCCACGGTATGGATGAGTCTACAGCCTTCGAAGTCGAGGCAGCGCTGATTGACGCCTACCCTGACATCAAGAACATCATGGATGGACATGGCAACGGCGAGTACGGAGCTATGCACGCCAGCGAGATCATCAAACGCTACTGTGCCATCCCGGCAGTTTTCGAGCACAAGGCTCTTTTGATCAGTGTTAATCGCAGTGCTGTTGAGTCATCCCTTTATGAAGCGACCCGCTTTGCCTGGCATATCAACCGGAAAAAAGCGGAGTTGGCGGATATAGTTTTGCCGACCGTGCAAGGGTTAATTGTTGGAGCCTTCATCGCAGAGCGTTGGCTTGCTGCATCACCAGAGAACTTCCCAGGAAAGGAATTGGTTCCTGGCCGTTACGGCTTTGTTGGCCATGACGCACCGCTTGAGTTATACCAGCGGTATGTCGGTAAACGGGTGCCTGATGAGTATCGTAAACGTGGAGCCGCAAACCCCATCAAATATACTTGGTAGTTCATAGACTCCGCTCCTTTTGGGCGGAGATATTCCTAATTCCATTCATCATTTTTTATGGGAATACACTGAACGTCCTGCTCAAACACTGGAATAGGTCGTTTGCTAGATCGCCTGATCTTTCTCAAAGTTTCGAAGATAACCATTCTGATAGTGATACTTACTCCTTGTTGAACTGGCCAAAACCAGTCCTGTCTTACTTGAAATGTTAACCAAATGCGATGTGAGTCAAACATGCTACCGAACACCGATTTTCTTGACGAAATAACAATGGTGGCAACGACGCGCAATATGCCGCCTTTAGACGTTGAATACTTGCATCGAGATGTCACGACGCTGGAAGAACCCTCTACTATCCAACAGCAAGCAACACAAGCAACACCAGAGCGGCGAACAGCCGACAGAGCAATAGCAGTACATGGCGAAAGCGGATCAGACGAGTATTCACAATGGTATGATCCAACCCAAAGGCATCAACCAACTCAATCAACGGACTCATCATCAGCATCCTCATTGGAACAACCGGTCTCGGATGATGAGCCTATAGACACTAAACATTCCCTTCCTTTACTCAGTAGTGAACCTGCGGCCACTGTGAGTACCGATCCTGGTCCATCGTGTTCTTTTCAAATATCTGAGCCGGACATCCCCCCCTCTCAAGATCAAAGCTCAAGTGACGAATCCGTTGAAGAAGCCGAGGAATCTTCTAGTACCGCGAGTCATTTAACAAGTTCCGAAACGGGTAGAGACACCAAAGAATTGAAATGCAGGCTCTGTGATTACAAAGGTCAAACAAGGCGAAGTCTCAAACATCATTTGTCATATCATCACCATGTTCGTTTAGATTACCAACCAATACCAATAACAGAATTTTCCTGTCACCAGTGTAATTACGTTGCTAAGCGACGAGACTTATTGAAGCGGCATCAACGTACGCATATGACTAAAGCGCAGCGTGAACAACTCAAGACGTTCAGCTGTCCTCTTTGTTCTCGTAAATTTGAGAGATCCGATCACCTAAAAAAGCACATGATGTCGCACAAGAATTAGGAGCACTTCTCCCCTGCCGATACAGAAAAAATCCGTTACCCTATCGCCGCCTTTAGAAAACAAATAGGACACCTCATGCTTTTTCTAAAGCGCGGGGAGTCAGGCCTGCAGAGGTTAAACACAGGAATCAATTAATTTAGGCACGCCCTTTGAGACGCATCGAATTGCTATTTCTGCACCATAACCTGCAACTTTCAATCGGGTTTGTGATGATTTCTGTAATGGTTTTGCAACCATTTGCACTAAACCACGAGTTGCACATCGATTCGCCATAGTGAATTTTTCATTTTTAGTTAGTCTACGATTGTCATCGTGCAAATTTCCCACTTGCCTTTGCCTAAATTCAACGACCTTGGCCGACAATCTTGCATCCTGACAATTGGTTTTGCTATAGACATAATTGGCTCCCAACAATCTATGTAATAACATAACAATGCACTCCTTTGGATGCTGATTTAATAATCATTCATTGTATAGATTTTTTTTATCAAGACCATTCAACGAAAGTCTTAATACGTTGGCCGCCGCAAAACAGATGTCTATTACTATTTATCATTAACCATAGCCATTAAACAATCAGTTTTATCTGACTGGTCCTACTTTCAACTTTGGACCGCAACACCGAGATTTAAGCATTTATGAAGCACTCCGCTGGCGTTTTATAAGCCAGTCGCTTTTGAGAACGCCTGTTCAAAGCCCAGGCTATTTTGTCACATTCGTCTTGTGTCTCTACTGACATGCTTATACCTGTGGGCATGTATTGCCTGATAAAACCATTGCTATTTTCATTGGTACCGCGCTCCCAAGAGTGGTGAAGAGTCACAAAAAAAAACACTCCAGTCACTTTCTCAATTCTTGATACTGATGAAATGCGGTACCATTATTATCGGCTGCAAAAATAAATAAGACACCCACAAATAAATAGCACACCAAAACACTTGCCCTGGTTCAATCGCTATTGCCCTAAGCCCACCCTCTGCTGACTTCTTGCGCGCCAGTTTTTCATTGAAATGGAATCACTTAATAAACGCTACAAACTCACCTGAAAACAATTGCTGATATCTTTTTATACTGTACAGGCGGGTATCCTTTATTTTTCTACATTAATCTTGTCTGCTTACTCATTCTCGGGACTTACATAAAACAACGAAATGAGCGATTACGGAAGCGGGGTTAATCTTGGTAAGAAGGGAGAAAAGCTCCAAAGAGTTCGAAGCTTCCCGGGAGAATATATTTAGCAGGATTAAGCGGCTACTTCAGCAATAGCCGCTTGATGTAAATCATGACGCAAACGGAGCCGATAGGTAAAAAGCAGGCTCATGCTTATTACAGCAGTCAGCGTTTCAACAAAGAAAATGCTTGCCCAGATTCCGTTGTCAGGGAAGAACCCAGGTAACATTAATACCCCTAAAGCGACAAAGACAAAACCACGGGGAAGTGAGATCAATGTTGCTTGCTTAGGCTTGGCTACCGCCTGGAGTAGATTCGAAATCACCATGTTTAGGCCCATCACCGGCCCCCCAGGAAAAACAAGCTTAGTGCAGTGGCTGGCAATGGGATTCGCTGATGGGACGCACCCAAATACCAGGCGGCAATCTGCGGCGCAAATAGCCACACCAGCAGAAATACACAGCCACTACATACCGATCGCGGTTTTCAAACCTAAAAAGAAATAAATAGGACACCAACAAACTTGCCCCGCCATCCCACTAGTCTACCTTTCACCGGCCCCTGACTTTTCAAGGTCGGATCAATCATGATCTGTCCGCACACAAGCATCATTGAGGCCACCAACAAACCTGACTTCAAATAAGCCCCATAAAAACAAATGAGACTAATGGATGCACTATTCTCGTACTACAACTGAAGCCTCCATTTCCGGTGCATTTTTTAGCACAGCATCACTTCGCCGTTGAAATACCGACTTATCATCGACACTAAGCTCTGCTGAATCTCTTATCTGGCTCACAAGTGATTTCAACGTTTTTATTGCCTCAGTCAGTGGTGTAGTGATTTGCCCGCTACTCTTATATTTCCTCATCTCTTTACTCAATGCCGGTATCGCTTTTTCTAATTTCATCTTTAAGCTTTCTCGTTGTGATTGTGCTGTGTCGACACTGGTTTTGTTACTACTTGTATTGAGGGCTTGGCTGATCTCGCTCTCGCGTTCAGGCCAAGCCTTGGCTGGATTTCTATAGCGTTTTTTCCTTTCGAATTTTGGATTTTCTTGTACCGGCCTTGGTGGATTTTGGGTAGTTAACTGACGATAATCCCTGTTTAGTTCGTTTCTAAACCGACAAATCTTGCCAAAATTCAAGCGAAATGTTTTATGAAGCTTTAAGCCGCCTTCTTTTTTATGGAATTCCTCCACATTATGTTTTAGCTTGCCCGGTAGCTTACCTGCGAGAAAGTAGTCAATTTCAAACGCTGATAAATCCTTTGCTATTCCGGGAAGGGTATAGCGTCTTCCATCCTTACCTTGAGATATACAGATAGCCCATACGGTTTTGTATTTTCCCACATTCAGATCTTCCTTGATTGGACAACACCAGCATGTTATATGACCTACGCTGGGTTTTGTTATCTTTCCGAGATGCTCGGTTAATTCATGCAAATTACTGCAATTGTCCAAACGCTTATAAAACCACTTCTGATCAGGTGATAAACGCATTCTGTTTTTTGGATTGGAAAAATAATAATCTGTAAGATCATCACCCAAAAATAGCTTTAGCATTTTGTACAACTGAAGTTGTAGATTCATAAAATTATTGATTAGCAATGGAAGTTGATTTCTTTCTACATTAGCTAAAAAACGAGTTGGTTTTACCTCGGGGCGAGAGCGTAAAATATAGGTAACACTGTCATCTGGATGTAGATGGGATGCACAGTATGGCGTATTGTTATCGTTATCGTAAGGGGGTATACCTTCTTCAAATGCATTCATAATTTGTAATTTTTTATACAGAGTTGAAAGACCCGTGTATTGACTCTGACCTTCCTTGAGCAATTGCAGAAGTTCTGCGGGCTGCCAAAAGCCAGATCTTGCAGCCCTCTCAGCCTCCTTCGCACTTTTTAAGATTCTAAGCGCTGTTTCCTCGTTACCTTGGTATGGCACGTTTTCATTGCAAAACATTTCAAGTATGCGCCTGTTATTCATTGAAGAATCAGCGCTTTCATTGAAGATATTTATTAACTGTTGATCGAGTGATTTTTGATCCACTATTTCCAATGTTGAGGTAGATGGGGAAGTAGCCCGAGCTACGTTCACAGCCCTTCTAGTTTTCGGCTTTGCGCCACTTTTTTCTTGATCCGATACAATGTTATACCCTTCTCCCAACGGAATATGGGGGATTGACTGTGTTGTTGCAAGGTTGGCTGACTCGGTTATCGTGCTTTGTTTAACGGCCTTCGGTGATAACTGTGTACGTTCTTCTAATAATGGATCCGTATACTGTGGTGGCTCTCTGTATGGTGGAAGCCCGCCTGATGGCAGCACTTTATCTTTCAGTTCTGGCCGGTACATTGATTGTGCTTCTGGCTCACCGGCAGCATCAGTTTGTTCGGTTACGGTGTTTTCTTCAGCAACTTCGGCTTCGTTCTTAGTCTTAATCGTTATATTAGATAAGGAGCGAGTTTCTTCCTCTGGAGGTTCGATTATTACTGCAGATACCGATGGCCTGTCCTCTTGCGGGCACGCTTCTTTTTTTTCTGGTACGTTCAGTTTTTCCATCAATGCTGCCAGCTGTTGCAGTTCTTCTTGGGCTTTTGTGCTTTTTTTCGGGGTTAAAATATCGATATCAAATGGCGTGCGGTCCCACTGCCCTTGAGGTACTGCCTGCCACGTTTCACGAAACATTGTAAGCGTTGTCAAGCAGTCGCATATGGTGCTTTGATTTTGATCCGAAACTGCATGTAGAAGCATACCTCGACATTTTGAATATTTTTCTTCCAGATACTTATGAGGAAAGTTCTCATCAAGTTTCATGCATTTATAGGTTTTTGCTTTTATTTGGGGTAGTAGTGCTTCGCATAATTCAGTTCCTTGTTTTTGATCGATCCTACATGCCATGTGGTAAAGAGCAAAATAGTCCAATATGCTATCAACAATATCTCTTTTATTGAGTTGCTCCCTGAGAGTGTCGGGCATCTCTGCTAATGATGGGCGTTGAATATAGGGCATTATATGATCAATAAATTCTTCACACTCATCATCAAGACATTCATCAAGCATCTTTATATCGTTAAAGCAAATCTTTCCAGGTGTTAGTTTCCTGTCCGCTAAGGGCTTTCTATCAATTTGACTGAGCTTGTTTTCTAATATTTCAAGCGTTGCTTTATATTTCCATGATTGTGATGGGTCATTATCTTCGACCTTAACAAGTCTGCCGTCTGTGGTTATATGAACTTCACAATTCCCATCGTGTTCGAAATCTTTCAGTTCCCACATACTAATGCCAAGACGGCTCAAATTTTCAAGTGGCATAATTTCATCCCTTCTAAAGTTTATTTAGCAGCTTGATTTTCCAGGTTTGCATTAAATAACTCACGCTAGGACTTATTTTTACAGAAAGGGTTCGCAAATTAATCAGGCAATGAATGACCTTTTTTGTTAGACAAAATATTCAAAAAAGCACATACCCACACTTGGCCCGCCTCATCGCTGAGCTGACGTTCTCCTGGCCCTGACTATTGAGCGCCTGATATACCATGATCTATCACCTCAAAAGCATCATTTATGACAGCAGCATATACCCTGCTATCAATGCATGGCACCTTGTGATCGACGCGCTTTCCTCTGCGGCAAAGATCACGTGACCGGTAGAATTATGCACACCGAAAGCAGGGGGGCGTTGATCGTTTGAATGCACGGGTTTCTGAAGCACCGATGGCAGAAGCACTTCTGGGAAAATCGGTTCAACAGCCAGACTCCGCTGGATGAAACCGGTCAGCTAACCTCCATGGTGTATATCGATCTGAATACCGTTCGTCCCAATATCACCGAAAATCCAGAAACATCGGACGACTACTCAATGCGAACACACCGATAGTAACAATCGTTATTATCTTAACCCCACCCTCTGCTGATTTCTTCTGCGCCCATTTTTTATTATTTTGAGATAACTAAATAATCACTTATAATTTCGCTGCAATTATAACTAACAAAACCGTCACTAATCATAACAATCAGTAACCCCCTGCTTATTCTGAAACAAAAAACAGGTTACATTTCTAGCTACAGCATGACCTCTTATTATTCATTTTGATAATAAAAGGTCAACGTTATTGATAAGCGACCGAATATTATTGAAGTTACGCAAACAATGGAATGTAGTTTTAAAACAGCACCTCCTTATCGAAACGTAAATCCAAAAGAGAAACACCTTAAACTCAGAAGGTGTAAATATCGCCAATTTATGGGGAAACAGGTTTCCCCATTAACTACCACCTCCTCTCTACCACCCCATAAAAAAACTCAAGCAAGACGACCTCTTCGAGAGCGAATAAAAGATGCAACTCAGCCTCTTCTTCATGTATTTCGGCACCATGAGCGCCAATCCTCGAGAATCAGAGCAATTCACCACCATAGAGCAAGCCCAATGTTCAGATTGCCTATTCTTAACACCAATATTGAAAACATTTTTACCCGATTCTGCGGTAACCAAGCAGCGAAACTACTGGATTTTCACGGAGGCTGTTGCTTTGGTTTAACATCCAATTACATTCTATATGAATCTTTAGGGCTACCCACCGAATTCAATAATATAATATCAACACTAAGCCAAGACCAAAATATAGGGTGGATTTTCTGGGGGAAATATTATCCTGACTTAACGCAAGCGATCACTAAGGCACAAGAAAAAAAGAAACGACATCCATATGTAACGAATCCAGATCTATCTCTATTACTTCACCTCCGACCCTTTTGTGAATCCTTACTGTTACTCCAATGTCCTGAAAATACCATTTTGGGTCAGACAATCCCATTTCAGGATATTGACATAGCTGCCAAATTTCTAGTCTCGGAACACATTGAGGAAACCGCACTAAAATCCACTCCATTCCTTACGGCAGGCTTAAAGCCTGAAGGGTTCATAATCTTCCTTTCGACTATTGAAAATTCCCTTACTAAAAGCGCCCCCAAACGCCTTTTTCAAATAGACTCTGGAACGCATATTATTGCTTTGATGGTATCACTCGATGGAGAAGAAATATTTGACCAAAACATCAACAACTTTAAACAGTTTTTTCCAAAAGGACACGACCGTGAATTAGCGTTCTTTTTAAATACTCACTTCCAGGATATGCCCTTTAATAGCAAAGTCCAATTCCATGAAAATAGTGTTTTCGAAATCAGAGAATATCAATTGCAAACAAGCCAGTATTTAGAAGATAACGTAGAAAATTTAAAACAAATTTTGGACAGAATACCATCTATGTATCGATGCTCTGTTAATGAGAAAAATTTTAGTGGCAATAACCGCCTCCATCTCTGTGCCTGGGCAAATAATATCGATGAAATACGGGAAATACTGAGAGACCCTGAAGCGGATCTGAATGCTACTAGAGGGGTGGATGGCCTGGAAGCTATTCCTAATAATATAACTGCACTTCATTTGGCTTGTAGTAGAGGTAACCTAAAAGCTGTGCAGTTACTTTTAAGCGACAGTAGGTGCTCACCAGGGATACTCACATCGACAGGAAAAAGCCCATTCTGGATCGCCTCACAGAATGACCACATACAAATCATGGAAGAATTACTTAGCGTGGCCCCATATCTTATCAACATCCCTAATCAGTATGGTGCATCACCGCTATACGTTGCAGCCTATCTTAATCATTACCGCAGTGTAAAATTGCTATTAAACCACCCCGATGTTGATATCAACCAACGGAAGCACGGAGGCTTTACCCCCCTTCATGCTGCGAGCTTTGCAGGACATTACCACGTCATACAGTTATTGCTGTCTCACAGCAATACTCACTTAAACATTGAGTCATCAGCGGGAGAAACCGCTTTACACATGGCCGCAACTAATGGACATAGCGCATGTGCCTCGCTATTACTTCAACATGGCGCGGTGGCTAACGATCATTGTGTTGAGAATGCAACAAATGCCGGTAACCACCAAATAGTTCAAAGCTTCCCAGAAGAATACATTTGGGAGGATTAAGCCGCTACTTCAGCAATAGGCGCTTGAGGTAAATCATGTCGCAAACGGAGTCGATAGGTAAAAAGCAGACTCAAGCTGATCACAGCAGTCAGCGTTTCAGCAAAGAAAATGCTTGCCCAGATTCCGTTTTCAGGAAAGAACCCAGGTAACATTAATACCCCTAAAGCGACAAAGACAAAACCACGGGCAAGTGAGATCAATGTTGCTTGCTTAGGCTTGGCTACCGCCTGGAATAGATTCGCAATCACCATATTCAGCCCCATCAACGGCACTCCCAGGAAAAACAGGCTTAGTGCAGTGGCTGACAATAGGATTAGCTGATGGGACGCACCCAAATACCAGGCAGCAATCTGCGGTGCAAATAGCCACACCAGCAGCAGGAATACACAGCCACTACCGATCGCGGTTTTCAAACCTAACGATAACGTCTGTTCTATACGCTGCACCTGATTAGCACCATAGTTAAAGCTCATAATTGGCTGACAAGCCTGAGCAATGCCGACCATCACAAACAGTGCCAGTACACCAATGTTGGTCGTCAATCCGTAAGCAATAATATGGCTCTCACCAAACTGACTCAAAAGGACATAATTGAACAGCAAAATCGTTAATGCTGAGGTGACTTCAATAAAGAAGGTTGGCGAGCCTAAGCTAAGAATCTCACCACTTCTGTTTAAGCCTATTCCTTTCAAAGTCAGTTTCAGCGAGCTTTGTTTTCTCACAAAGTGACTCAGCAGTATAAGAACGATAACGACCTGTGCAATAGCGGTCGCTATGGCTGCCCCTTCCATGCCCATACCCAGTTTGAGAATAAAAATATAATCGAGCACCAGGTTGGTTATCGCACCAATAGACATTGCGTAAGTAGCAAGCCTGGGATTGCTATCATTACGCACAAAGCAAGACAGCACCCAACCTAATGAATAGATGACGAAGAAAGGCAGCAATATCGCAAGATATTGATGGGCCAGTTCAGCCATGTAACCACTGGCGCCCATAAAAGCGATCAGTTCATCCAGCCAAATCAGTGCCGCAGCCACTGTCACTGAAGACAAAACCGTCACGAGCAGCACGGACTGGTTAAGCCAGGCCTGCCCCGACTCAAGGTTTCCTTTACCAATATCGATCGACATTCTGGCAGCACCACCGATACCAACCATCATGGCAATCGCAGTAAAAATGGAAAAAGGCGGAATAATCAGTGAAATGGCACCCAGCCCATCCGGACCAATACCCTGACCGATAAACCATCCATCGCCGATAATAAACAGCGATTTAATCACCATCCCCGTAAGAGAGGGCCAAAGGTACTGGTAAAACGATTTTGAAACAGGATCGGTTTTTAGATTAATTGCCATTGTATGTGTAACTAACCAGCACGAAAAAAAGTGGCGGGTATTATCTGCACATCAATGCAATGGAGAAAGGGAGAATCTCCTTATAGTGTTGCACTATCTACACATCTCAATCTGAATTGAGCGGGCGATTCTTTCATGTGGATACGATAAAAACGGCTGAAATAGGCCGGATCAGTAAAACCGAGTTCGAAAGCGATCGTCTTGATCGTTTTGTTTGAAAAGGCAAGATCACGGTTCGCCTCTAGCATCACTCTGTCGTGGATCAGCTGAGTCACCGTTTTGCCCAGGTCGGCTTTCACAATTTCATTGATGCGTTTATTCGTCAGTGCCAAAGCATCAGCGTAAAACTGACAGCTTTTCTCCTGTTTATAATGCTGGTTGATCAGCTCGATCACCCGAGCGATTCTGGCATCACGCTCTTCACCCTTTTTCCCATCGCTTTTTGAGAAGCGCAGCAGATAACGCAAAAAGCAGTTAATCAGCGATTCCACCAGCGCCCAATCGCAATCGGCGCGTGTGCACTCCTCCTGGATCAAGCTAAATATCGGCAACAAGTAGTGATTGCCTTCTTCGCGGCAATCCAGATAGGGAGCACGGCCATTACGGTTGGAGAAAACGCGCTCAACAAGTTGGGTACTGCGTTTATTGGTTTCAACAAATCCATGGGCAAACACCAACAGTCGCACATTATTGCCTGAAAAATCGGCTTTATGTACCTGCCCTGGAGCAATCGTGAAAAAGCGACCCACCTGGTTGTCATACTCGACAAAATCGATGTTTTGTCGACCGTTATCATCCAGACACCACACGATTTCCCAATACTCATGTCGATGATGTTCGGTGAAAGGATCATCCTGCACAATCGGGCCTTCGATTGCCCTGCAAGGCTCGCCTAACATCAAACGAACTGGCTTAATCGTCTGTTTCACAATGCTTTCTTTGTTACTAAACCTACTGCCAATCTATGTACAAACCTGGGTACCAATACTGAAGAGACAATCACACCGTGATAGGCAGGCATGTTTATTATCAGCCAATCAATAAACCAAATAAATAATAAATAAATAAGACACCCATAGACTTGGCTCGCCACAACACTGACCCAACGTTCTCCCCCACGGCCTATTCAGAGCCGGAGAAACCATGACCTATCCCCGCAACAGCCTGATTACTACCACCAGCACCCCCTACTATCACTGCATGACACACTGTTGTCGTCGCGCTTTCCTCTGCGGGATGGATCATGAGACGGGTAAGGATTCTGCATACTGCAGGCAGAGGGTCGTTGATCGTTTGAACGCGCTAGCTTGCGTCTTTGCCATGCGGTCTGCACATATACGGTGATGTCCAATCATTACCCTGTGGTATTCCCGATCAATAACAGTGTTGCTGGCAACTGGCACACGGATAACAGACGGCTTCGCTGGACGCAGCGGTTTAACGGACTATCGTCGTGCCATGCTATCTGGAGCCGACTGTCAGGCTGAAGCCACCTTGTTACGAGTCACTGCGTAGCCGCCCTGTATCGTTCTCGGCTACAGGACAACTGGGTTCATGTGCTGTCTGGATGAACACCTGGCGTATGAGGCAATCAAAAAAGACGGATGATGGCTGCCGTTCTGGACATGGAAGCCCGGCAGGAACGAACCCTCTCTCACATCAAGAAACGGGAGGCCGCCAGTTAATTATCCGTATTCACTAAAAGAAATATGACAGTGTTTCTATATAATCTGAATGTTTCCATTCACTGGAAAAAATACAGAATAATCAAATGTAAGAATGAATGATAAATTCTTATTCAAAATAAACTGAATGCTTGTTTTGGATACTTGCCCCTCTCTTTCAGGGGCATATTATGATGCGTTCACTAGAACCAAAATGCTCCAATAGTACATGCAAGAATGATTAAATATGCATAGGTAGACATTGGGTCTTCAGTGAAGAAGGTCATTTTATCATCTTTGGCTTTCATGTTTCCCCCTGTTAACTGAACCCCATCATATCGACTTACAAAACAATGACGCTTTACGCAAATACACGTAAATCTGCATAAATATACGTAGACACCAGCGACCAACCCTGACAGAGATACTCGTGTTTTTCGGAAAAAGAAAAATCCAGTACTTAACCGGTTTTTTTTAGACTCTGGAGAAAAGGGAACCCGACTACATGACCCGCCATCCAACCTTCTCCGGCCCTGACTATTTCAGCGCCGGAAAAACCAGGACCTGCCCCCACAAAAGCCTGATTGATACCATCAGCACACCCTACAATCACTGCATGGCACGCTGTATTCAGCGTGCTTTACTATGCGGGTGACTGGTAACGATATGCACACAGTAAGTAGTGGGGCGTTGATCGTTTGAACGCGGTGGCTTCAGTCCTTTGTCGTTGACAATAGCCTTTATTAAGCTAAGCAGAACAGGCGTTTTCCACTACACTCTTCATAACCGCATCTCATGACTGGATCTTTACTGCAGGAATATTCAGGAGTATGCAAGATGTCCCATACATTTCCCGAGCTTCCTTACCCTTACGATGCGCTTGAGCCATACATCGATGCCAAAACCATGGATGTTCACTACAACAAGCACCATCGCACCTATTACGATAAATTCATGGCAGCCATTAAGGGGACTGAACTGGAAGATACTTCTCTGGAAACGATTTTTTCCGGCATTTCCAAACAACCACCGGCGGTACGAAACCATGGTGGCGGCTATTACAATCACATTGTTTACTGGAACTGTATGTCGCCGGATGGAGGGAAACAGCCATCCGGTGACTTTGCCAGTAAACTGGACGAAACCTTTGGTGATCTGGAAACCTTTAAACAACAGTTTTCCGATGCGGCGATCAATCTCTTCGGATCCGGCTTTGCCTGGCTCGTGGTCAAAGACGGGGAGCTATTGATCACCGCAACCAGCAATCAGGACAACCCCCTGATGGATGTTGTTCCGGTACAGGGTGAGCCCGTTCTTGCCCTGGATGTCTGGGAGCATGCCTACTACCTGACCTATCAAAATCGTCGCCCGGATTATATCGATGCATGGTGGCATGTGGTTGACTGGGATGCGGTCAGCTCATCCTATACAGCAGCAGTTGCCAAGGCTGCCTGAACGAATACCTGACAGGTTGACCAGAAACGACTTAAGGTTGTTGTGTCCGCTACCCGTAAAAGCTATCCGTTTTTTCTGGTAGCGGACACCCGAAAGCGCTCACTCCAAATTCAAGGATATAACCGTACAACAGCCCTCAGCTGCCAGTGATTGGATTTTCAACAATAACCGGGCGTATTAAAAGCGTGGTGCAGAGCACCTACGGATTCTTCCCCATTCCTCCCGAGGTACTGGTTGATTACGAGAAAGCAGCAGTGCTCAGGCATAAGAATAATGGCCGGGTGACATTCAACGATGGTTTCCCTTAATAAGTTACACGGCAACACTTAACCGCCACATGAGGTCTATTTCTCCGGCCTCTGAACGTTCAGCCTCGGAGAAAGCATAGCCCCTCTCAGGAAAAACTGATCAACCCCACTCATACTTTATTACTGTATGCCACAGTCTGTTCTTAGCGCTTACCTATGTGGCAACTAGCATCTGTCCGGTAAGTAAAAAGGAAATGAGTACACTTAAGAAAATATTAATATATTGATATGTGTCCTTTCTTTATTCTTTATGGTTTTATTTTCTATAACGCCAGATAAGGTTCAGTGGTTCTTCATGACTGAATTACCACTTGCGTCTATGCGGTAAGTCGTTGCTGGCTAGACATAGGACATATCAATAAATTAGATCCTGTCTATTTTGTATTAGATGCCTAAAAGCCAAAGGACTTAACTGCCCATAATCACCTTTACGATCTTTTATAAAACATAAGGCTATTGCTTGCCTTGTTGGTTCTTGCAAAGAATGATGCCATAGCTTTTCATCATGCAGCATTCTCTTAAATTCATTTTCACCAAATGGATCCTCCTCACTTTTACAATATGAATCAAAAAAATAATTGACTCGACCCGATGGATTTATTTTTTCATCTCTGCATTTCATTTCAAGCTGAAGTAATAACAGTTCAACACCCGTACCATTCAAAAAATCTTCCATGTTTTTGTCAAAAAATTCCAGAGACTCTGATCTCATAGCATATTTTTCGAGATCAATCAACTTAACCGCTCTATCATGCTTTGAGAACACCATGTTACGAAAACCGCCATCCAAAGGAACGAATCCAACGTCTAAAAAATATGCATTCAATCCCAATAACTGGAAACATATTTCGTTGAACTCACCGATTGACAGTGTACTTTTCTTCTGACTTAGAAAGTCCTCAAAACTTAAATCACATAATTCTAAAGCCAGTGCGCCCTCATTACCAATAATATAACCACCATAGTAGGCAACAATATTTCTATAAGGTTTTTTCATTAAAAACTCATAAGCGGTAGCTTCTTTCAAAAAATAGTCTTTCAAGTCCTTACTCGTAAAATCGTACTTCTTCACTGCGATAGAACACTGTCTTTCACTTAAACACTTTGAAACAAAAACCATCTTTCCATGTTGCTCGGAAATTGTTTTTCTTTCGGAAAGTTTAATCTAACATTCGCCAATCCAGCCTGAAGTGGTAAACCATGATCACATGCACGACGCCCCTCCATATTTAGAGGATCTCTTTATTTTGGCAATCCAACATTGCTTGCTCCAGCCAACCTATCCATGCACTCATACCCTGTATAAAATTGCTATAAGGATTTAGACAACTAAAGTATGCTATTGTTTCATAATGAATCGTTCTATATTGGGTAATAATGCATAACAATATTATGTAAATTTGACCCCCCCATTTTTACAGCAGTGCCTCGTTAAAGTAGTAAACCATAAAAATAGACTATCAGTTTCAGGACTTTAGCTGACTTCTCTCAGGATGCTTAATCGTTTCCGGGCACACCAAAGCAACCACTAGAATCGACTGAAGCTTTCAATTTCAATCATTAGTTATTTTTACAGTGAATTTTATTCTCTGTGCAGGCTCGGGAGTTCGTATTCTCATGAAGCCTGCAATACCGCTATAAAAGCGACTTAACATTGGTCATCAGCAGTAGATATCCCCAAACATTTCTAACTGCGTCATATAGAGGCGGGTATCCAGCTCCAACTGATGGTAGTCAGGTTCCATATGGCAGCATAGCTGGTAAAACGACCGGTTATGGTCAGCTTCTTTCAGATGAGCCAGCTCGTGGACCACAATCATTCTCAGCAGCTCTTCCGGCGCATGTTGAAACAGCATACCGATGCGGATTTCTTTTCGGGCCTTCAGTTTCCCACCATGCACCATTGTTCGGGAAATATTCAAACCCAGCGCCTGATGCGTCTGGCTGATTTTGCCATCAAACAGCACTTTGTTGAGCGGGGCTGACTTGCGAAGGTACTGGTTCTTCAACGCCATCGTGTAGTCATACAGTGCTTTATTATTTCTTACGTCATGGGGTTCCGGGTATTTTTTCAATAACCATGCCCCTAAGCGCTCGTCTGTTATCAGACGCTGAACCTGTTCAATCACTGGTTGGGGATAATGAAGTAAGTATTTCAACATTCCGTGGTGTAATCTGTCGTCATGGGCAATGAATGCAGGAAACTAGCATAGAAGCCAGCGCATACCAATTCGTAGTAAGGGCATCCATAAACCTGATTATCTCCCTCATGAACCTCCCTTTCTCGTGCCTGAATGATCAGCACCAAAGAAACCATACTCTGACACTGATGGTTGCTGCCAGTCACCAATATCACTTTATCGTACGGTATATTCGCCTGACCTACCTTTTGCGGCAACTACCATTTCAAAACACGTTCTTAAGCGTCCTGTCGTCTTGGGAAATTTTCAGAGTTTGATGTCTGGAATGCTGTCGCAAAATGGCGAAATGAAACTACCAAAACCATCGTCCTGACTCCAAAGATCGGAAAGTTTTGCTAAAAGGCCTGGTTCAGCAACACCGAACTCTGATAACCCTCCACATATCCCCCCGTTAGGTGATGGCAGGACATCATACATAGCATCATCCAAAGGCCAGTCTAACGTATCTTGCTGTAACAAAAGAGGTGGTAATTTAAATGGGTCTTCAAGAGTATCTTGATGTTCACAATGGATTAACTCTGAACCCGAGTCCTGCAAGAACTCTTCAACATTCACTGTTTCAGTGCAAAGATAGTCGTTTGGAGCGCCAGATCCCAGATAGATTGAGTTCACCCTGATACCTGAAACATCCGTGGCACTACTACAGGAATCAGAAGAATAGCTTTCCACATCAACATACTCATCTGTTTCTGGAGAAGTTCTGCCCAAGTTATGATCTAGGTTTGCATTTTTTGCTACTGCCCCAGATGCCTCAAAGTCTACATCACTGCCTTGCCCCATGTCCTGATAGACTATTGTGCTACAGCTACCTAAACCATGATCTGCAATTCTGGCTTTATTTATGTGATGCACCCCAACCAAATCATTCCCATGTAATTGCTTTTGCATTGCCAAAGGGTCTTTATGTAGACGTATTTTCGTAAGACATGCTATTAGAGCCTTTTCATTACTCACCTTGGAACCATTGCTTAAATGCAATACGTCTTTCAGGTTGGCATAGGCTTGCGATAATTTATGCCTACGCTTTCTTTCAGCAGCATTGTGTTGTGTTCTCTTATCATCCAGTGGTGAACTGCTAAATTCTTCGGCGCTGACTGGTTCAGGTAATTTAATGACTTTTCCCAGCTTATTTGAAATCAAATACTCTATACATTGATTCAGTATTGTATGCTTTGATGGTATTTTACCATCTTGTGATAAACCCAACTCATCTGCTAAGTCAGAAAAATAATCTCTCTTTATATCTCTACGCTTTCTTTCCTGGAGTTTATGAGATTCTTTATTTCTAAGTTTTTTTACCCCTTCAACTTTAACACCTTTTACTTTTGAAAACTCCCTCTTCCCCTTTAAAGCATGATTATTAACTGGAGCAGGTTCCGAATACAAATGATCAACATGAACTCCATTTCCATCAGATATACATTTCATTATCAACACTTCCCTTGCATAAATAAACCATATACAAAGTCTGACTCACAAACCAGAAATTAGTTTTAACAAAACTGTTAGTTATATCAACCAGATATCATGTTATATAATTCAGTCACATTCCTTAAAGATTGTCAGTATTTTTACAAATAGGACAGCACGGTAATAAATACAAACATAGATAACAGCGGAACTTGTTTAATCTCCAACACATGGGCCTGTATTTTTATCCCCATAAGTGTCAGGCTAAAACCGAATCCTGCTTATACCGACAAAACGCCGGACAGTTCCCGGCGTTGCCTTACTGCATAAGAATCTATGACATTAATATCAAAAGCCCTAAGCACGGTCTCACACGCTTCGCCTCACAAATATTTTCTCAGGCCGGTTACCTTCCACCGACTGCAGAATGAATTGCCAGCCTTCCCACGCAACCGACTCCCCCACCTTTGGCATATCGCCCAGACACCACATCATCATACCGCTCAGCGTATGGTATGCACGCTTATGTTCATCCGGTAAAGTATCCAGCTCCAGCAGATCCCTGAGAACGAAAACCGGTATCAGTCCATCCATGGTCCAGCTGCCATCCAGATGTTGCTCTGACCAGTTATCCTCGGGAAGATTGGATTTAAACTCCCCCGTCAGCGCCTCCAGTAAGTCACCATGAGTCACCATTCCCTGCAGGTCACCATACTCGTCCACAACGAATACCAGGTGATCATCGCACTGTCGGTAAAACTCCAGAAGTCGTGTCCCCCTCCAACTCTCAGGAATAAAAACCGGGTGCTGTGCAGCCGTCAGAATCGCCTCACGATCCCTTACACCCGTAAACTTGATATTCAATAGTTGTCTGGCTGACAGCACCCCAAGCGGATTCTCCATATCCCCGTCAATGACCGGGAAACACTCATGCCCACACGCTAGAAGATACTGTATGTTTTCATCCAGCGATTTCCGAAGATCAAAGGCCTTCATCTCGCTGCGCGGTGTCATTAATGAGGAGACTATCCTGTCATCCAGATGGAAAACGTTACGCACCATGTCACGCTCCTGCGCTTCTATGGCGCCGCTGCGTGACCCTTCCGCCATCAGGGCAATAATATCTTCTTCGATAATATTCTCTTCAGACTCACTGCCGCGCTTGCCCAGCAACCGCAGGATAAGATCCGTTGACCAGGCCAGCAGAGAAACAAATGGCTTGGAAAGCAGAGCCAGAAGACTTAACGGACGTGCCATCATACGGGCAAACAGTTCAGGGTTGAGCTGCGCCAGTCGTTTAGGCACCAATTCACCAACGACAATGGATAAATAGGTGATAGCAATAACAACGATCACCGTAGACGCAGCGGACGCCGTTTTGCTTGAGATATCGTAGGTAACCATATATTCAGCCAGTGGCGCCGCCAACGCTGCTTCACCATAGATACCGTTCAACAGACCGATGACCGTTATACCGATCTGTACCGTCGATAGAAATCGCGTCGGCTCTTCACCCAGCCTGATCGCACTGGCAGCCCCTGCATCGCCTTTATCAGCCAACTTTTGAAGGCGACTTTTACGGGCGGATACCAGAGCAATTTCAGACATGGCGAACACGCCATTCAGCAGGATAAGCGCAATGAGTATCAGCACATCCATGAACACACCTCTTGAATCATGCTGACCCGCACCAGCGCTGTCATTGAATCGGTTTGATAGGCGTTATCAGACACTGCGGAGTTTGCCAGTCTGTTGTTACTGCAAAACTATAGAACTGGTTAATGGCATAATAAATGACAGTCTTCTCGTATTTCACCACAGGAATTTTCTGTGTATTGTTGGACGTTTTTTCCCACCAAATATCCTCTAAAGGTGGTGACAAAAGAACTACCGCTTTTGAAGGGCTCAACCTCAGCCTCGGATGACAATAAAATAGTTCAACATGTTGTACTCGAGGATGCTCAACCCTTGAGTTATGTATCAGACCGATTGGTAATAGCAGGAAGTATTGTATTCGACACAGAAAAAGCAACAGGATCTGAGGCGTCTCTTATGGCAGGATGACCAACAACAGATGAAACACATCATCGATCTGGCCGAACAAACTGGCGGGCCATTTTTCTTCATTACCAGTCAGGTTTCGAAGCCGTCAATTTTACTCCGAAAGTTGTCGTCGTTTATTCACTGACTATCGGCACATATACTAACCGTCCGATAAGCCAGACATACACGATAAGGTTGGTACGGTTACTTAAATTATCGTTGCAAACAAAGGTCATGGCACTACTGAAACCAAGGCCTGAAGACATGATTAAAACCAATGTCCAGAGCAACGTAGACCAGCAATATTGCCATCGTGATATTGAGTACCCGGAAATATACCGTTTTTTCAATTCGTCGACCTAGAAGACTTCCGACCACAGAGTAGGAAGCCGGCGCACCAGCTGCAGCTATAGCCAATAAGACGCTACATAAAAGGCTTTTGTAACCACTAATGCCCGCGGCAGGAAACTGGATCGTCACAATAGGTAGCGTAGCGATCATCGCTTTGGGGTTGACGATCTGTAAAAGCACGCCGTTACGAAGGGATAATACTTCCGTTTCTTTGTCATGATTGACCAAGGAGACCCTCGCCACCATCAATTTTCCGGCAAGATAAAGAATATACCCACAGCCCAGAATACTGACGAAAGGCAGTGAGCTTTTATTAACCAGTGACCCGCCCATCAGACTCATAATCGAAAACAGAAACAACATGGCCACTCCGACACCGGCAAAGTAACCCACATTCTGCCTTGTCTTTCCATGTAATCCGCCGTACAGCCCCAGTAAATTGACAGGACCCGGTGAATACATCACTGCAAATGCATATGCCCATATTTCTAACATCGTCAATTTACCCCTTAATACTGCGGCACCTTCAATCAGGCCAATCTAAGACATATTCCCGGGTCGTTAGTTCCAAAACATTCACAACAAGCCATGATCCTTCGAAGTAGGTCAGCGTCTGAAACCTCCTTTCAGCCAAGCTGTGATGAATAGTCCCCATCAATATTAAATATATGAATGGGGGTTCTATTCTCTTTTTATCCTAAGTTTCGTGTTATTCCCTCAAGATTAATCCGGGCCGGGATTATTCAAACCAGTTCTACTCGGTAATCAAACACCTTAACGTGATTCTGCTCATCAATGGCGACCCGCCATATCTCCTTGACCATGAGTTTCATGACTTCATTGTTAAAGGTCTCGGCTTCCAACCGCACCAGCATATCCACCTGGTAGTGATCCTTTTCCAGGTGACCAACATCGACCCGTTCCAGGTGATGAGTAGCACCGGACTTAAAACTTTGGCGCAGTATCTGGTACCACTGGTGGAAACCATCAAAACCCCGGAAGGTACCCTCCGGGGCCTGCAGGTGAAGTGTGTCGTCAAGATGTTCGATGAACCATGCAGGGTCTTCTGGCAGTTGATCGAATGCCTGGAACCAGCACTGGGTAAAGTCCCGGATAGCTGCCTGTTTAACCCGGGCATCAGTGAGTGCCTGCAGGGTCTGAATCAATCTGTCAGCCTGCTCCCTGGCCCGGGCTTCTACGGCTTCCCGTGTGTTGTAAACATCCGGGATATAAATCATTCCATGGCTGTAAATGGGGGGATGATAATTGAGTCCGGCCAGATAGGCGGTTTGCTCAACGGGGGTCAACAGCTGTTCGATGGAAAAATGGTTATACCCCAATGGGTGATAGGATTGCTTCGGGCCGCCGATGGTAAACGACAGAACCAGATTTTTCCCCTTCAGTTTGTCGCCTTCAGGGCCATAGGCAAAATTAAAGGTGAATACCTCGTCCATCCACAGCTTCATAATGCCGGGCATTGAATACCAGTAGAAGGGAAACTGGAAGACGATGGTATCTGCGGCCATAAGGGCAGCCTGCTCAGCCTCGATATCAAATCGAAAGTCAGGGTAAAGGCTCGCCAGTTGACGAATTTTCACGCTATTAACCCGTTGCTGCAGTTCATCAAGAATCACCGCGTTGGTGTAGGACTCTTCCAGATTGGGATGACCGGAGATTACAAGGACTTTATTCATATCAACGTAAGCCTTGAGAGTGAAAATGTGCGCAAGCGGAAAGGCAGGCTACCTGCCTACCGGTATGAAATGAATGGTATTGTAGCTTTCCAGTTTTATTAAGCCTGATGACGTAAACCGGAAACACACCTGAGGCTTGGGTAAAGCTAGCCGGAAACGATGACTTGAACCAGCAACCGGATATAAATAGAACACCCTCAAATAAACCCGACAAACCTTGAGCGTCTTTTGCTCCAACCTTTGAATGTTCAGACTCGTAGAAAGCGTGTTCTATCCACACGAAAATTTGAATGATGCCACCATATTCCCTGTCATCACTCTATGGCACTGTGTGCTCGTCAGGCTTATCTCTGTGGAAGCGATCATTTCGAAACAAGTTTGTGGGTGGCCTGTTTACTGACACTTAGCGCAAACATGTACTATTACTATCCCACCCAAAGAACTTTAACAGCACTCGTAACTTGGCGGAGGCTTGAACTATGAGCATCGAGTCGTCAAATGATCCCGAACGTTTTGCCAAATTCGAACATTAGGGATGGGAAACCGTCAGTCGAGATTATGAAAAACATTTAGCAGGCGTAACGAGTCAATCAGTAGAGGCTGTACTGGGTGCAGCCGGAGTGGCAGAAGGCATGCAGGTTCTCGATGTATGTTGCGGACCCGGGATGCTTGCCGCAGCGGCCATGACCCGTGGAGCTCAAGCCAGCGGCGTCGATTTTTCAAACGCGGCCATCACGATTGCTACCGCGAATGTCCCAGACGCTAAATTTCACGCATGTGATGCCCAGTCACTACCCTTTAACGATAATACGTTTGATGCCGTCACTTGTGGTTTCGGCATTATTCATATTCCAGAGCCAGATAAGGCATTGTCCGAGATGCATCGGGTACTCAAGCCGGGTGGGCGAGTGGCCATCAGCCTATGGGAGTCCCCCAACCCCAAAAACGGATTTGGATTACTTTTCGGATCAATAAGGGCAAATGCAGACATGGATCCTGGTCTTCCCCATGGGCCTGATTTTTTCCAGTTCAGTGATCCTGAAAGGCTGACCCACGCACTGATGGAAGTAGGTTTCGTTGAACCAACCACTGACAGAGTGGAACAAATATGGGAACTGACAGACTCGCAAGCTTTGTTTGCCGCCATACTGGAAGGAACGGTTCGAACCCGGGCACTCATCATGGCACAGTCGCATGACGTTCAAGAGGCCATATCAAGTGATGTTGCCAAAGAAATGGATAAATATGTTTCTATTAATGGGATATTTCGTGTCCCGATGCCAGCACTCATTGGCTCAGCTATAAAGTAACCTGCCTGATTAAGGCTTGATTACCCACAAACCAGGGTTGAACTGATCGGCTAACAGGCTGGTGACAAACAGAATATATGGGTGTCCTGTTTTCTTTAGTAGAGCGTATCTCACCAATTACTGATTTTTTAACTTGGTGGCAATCAATAATATTCTTTCCTGGATGGTTTCCACACTGTCACCGGTTGTGGACCCCGAAAGCAACTTGTCGATGATGGCACTGTCCCGATCAGGATGGAAATTTCTGATCCAGCCCACCTGTTCAAGCAGCAGTAATAATGCTTCTCGCGAGTACCACGTCTTCCAACGCCCCAGACGCATGCCAAAGCTACCGAACCATTTTTTTGCTGAGTCATAACGTTGATTATGAACACTGTGAGGTGGTTTTGAGCAACCATAACCTCGCCACCCCTCTCGATCCCTGCCAAAAGCAATCTTTATATTCCTTTGGTCTTGTTCTGTTGAGGTCTCGAGGATATAGCAGCCACCAGGCTTTAAAACCCTGAAGACTTCCGGTTCACAAGCACTGGGTGCCATAATGGCTGACACCAAATCAAAGCTATGGTCAGAAAATGGCAGTTTTGCCGATTCCCCCTGTACCAGTTTCAGTCTGCCCTTTCCCTGTTTTGCAATGTTATCTTTACTTATACGAATCATATTATCGTTAACTTCAAGCCCTGTGACTGAAGTCACAGACTCTAGCAGTGGTAACCATTTGAACAGTGTGCCGCAGCCCAAGTCCAGACAATGATAATCAGGCTTGCAGAGAATGCTGATTTCTTCCTGAATATTCCATGGGCGCGGCTCCTGTACTCCTCTTAACAAGGGCGATTCGTAATCACTGAATACCATATAAGCAAGTACATTCTAATCATCAAGATACTTTTTATAGCATACATAGATAGAGCCAACCTGATGATAAGCTCCGATAACAGTGACTACTCGTATTCAAGGATAGAATACCTGATGCTCGATATATATGAGCCCCCTGCGACAACGATCTTTACCAGTCCATTCAGCCAAGAAGCACTGCAAACCAGTCTATAATTTTTCATTATTTCTTTAGTCATCAATGAGCATTGATGTACGAAGACACTCTATTCATGAAATACTCCATATTGTTACTATTTCTCATCCCCTGTCTTACGCGAGCAGATTTGTGAATCAATGAACTATTTCACAAATGGACGGGAACCAGTAGGAATATCATTTCCATATATGGTGACATGACGCTGTCGGCTTCCGAAATTTCATTTAGCAAATCTGGCGTATTTAAATATACCATTTCCAAAAACTTACCAGACTCTATATCACTCAAACTATCAAAAACGCTTGATTGTGATGGGGATACCATAAGGCTGGGACCGCTCAGAGACAGCAAGTACAGCGGAGGTGCATTTGAGTTGGAATTTTCTGTCTATGACAATGAAAAAGAAACACTTGAGCCTAAAGCATACTCCAAATATCACGAAAAAATCAGATATCCGATAGGATGTAGCTGGGGCATTTACATGCGTAATGCAGCATGAATGAAGAATGAGTGAAGAAGATTTCCAAACACTTAGACGTCCACAATCACGATTTAACTACAACTCAACATGAAACCAGCCAGGTTTCGTTATACAGTTCCTATTCTTTTTAATGACTCCGGTAAAAATGAAAATGCTTTTATCAACACTTATTTTTACAGTAAGAAGTACCGGTAACACTTAGGGAACCTGCGATTAAGTCCCCAATAATAAGCTAATCTCCACTCAGCCTTTGCCGGAGATCAGTCATGGACCAACAGCTCAGCTTTTCTGACGCTGAATTCACTCAAAAGCGTCGCCAGACCCGCAAAGAAATATTCCTTGCCCGTATGGATAAACTGATTCCCTGGCATCGTCTTGAGACAATTATTGAACCTCATTACCCCAAACCCGGTAATGGGCGTAGACCGTACCCGTTATCCACCATGCTCCGGATACACTGCCTTCAACAATGGTACAGCCTCAGTGATCCGGCCATGGAAGATGCCCTTTATGAAATTGCGTCCATGCGATTATTTGCCGGATTGTCTCTGGATAAAGCAATTCCTGATCGCACAACCATTATGAACTTTCGACACCTGTTGGAGGCTCACAATCTGGCTCGGGCTATTTTCACGGACGTAAACCAATGGCTGACAGAGTCTGGTATCGTTTTGAAAGAAGGCTCTCTGGTCGATGCCACGATCATCGAAGCTCCGACATCCACAAAGAATCAGACGGGGCAGCGAGATCCCCAAATGCACCAGACCAGAAAGGGTAACCAGTGGTATTTCGGAATGAAGGCGCATATTGGTGTCGATGCCCGTACAGGTTTGACTCATAGTCTGGCGACAACAGCCGCCAATGAACATGACCTTAATCAAGCCAGTAACCTGTTGCACGGTGATGAACAGTTTGTCTTTGCCGATGCCGGCTACAGAGGAGCCGAGAAGCGAAAAGCGCTCAATACAGACGCTGTACAGTGGCATATAGCCGAACAACCAGGCAAGTTAAAGAGACTCAGGAAACACCCTCGAATCAATAAAGTCATTTTGAAAACGGAATACCTGAAAGCCAGCATTCGAGCCAAGGTGGAACATCCCTTCAGAATCATCAAATGCCAGTTTGGATTTATCAAAGCCCGTTATCGGGGACTTCGGAAAAATGATGGCAAACTGGCGATGTTATTCGCTCTGGCAAACATGGTTAGACTGGACCAAATGATCCGGGCACAGGGTTAATGTATCCGAAAGCCGGACAACCGGCTTCAATGGTAAGAAACTGAGTAATTTTCAGGCTGGATAATAGTGAATTAATGACTTTTCATTCACTGTGTTTCTTTAACGTCACTTGCTCGCAGGTTCCTTAGCACCGGCACCTCTGGCAGGAAATATCAGATCACAAGGTATTGGCTATACATTAAAGCCCACAGCTGATTAATACTCTGCTTAGTTAACATAAATCTTGTCGTTCGTTTGTCCCCACTGAGTATAGATTTCCGGGAGAATCACATCCGCATGCTTCTCCCATTCTGACCCAAGAATGGCATCTTTCTTTTGCACACCAAACAAGACGACTTCATCACCGGCTTTAACCCCTTCAATATCCGTCACATCAATCATTGTGGTGTTCATGGAAATCACGCCCTTGACCTTGGCGCGCTTGCCGTTGATCAGTACGTCAGCGTTATTACCCATCTTGCGAGGATAGGAATCACTGTAACCAACAGGCAGGTTCGCTAATACAGAGTCACGAGCCAGCTTGACCGTGGAATCGTAGCCAACCGTTGCATCCTTGGGAAAATCCATTAGCGATGCAATCTTAGTCTTAAACGAGAAGATAGGCAGGAATTCAGGATTCGTCGGCTGATCACCGTACAACACACCGCCAGGGCGCACCATATCGAAGTGGGCTTCCGGTACATTCAATGCCACAAACGAGTTGCCTGCATGAATGGTCACCTCTTCACGCTTCAATCCCGCCTGCCTGATAATCGCCAATGCATCCTTTTCAAAGGCTTTGGCCTTGGTCAGTACATCCTGTCGGTCGTAGCTGGGGAAGTGAGTCATAATGCCCACCACTTCAATGCCTGGCACTTGCGCAATTTGAACAGCTTCTTCGATACTGTCGGTACCATTACGGCTCATACCACCATGGTTAAGCGCCAGGTGCACTTTAATGGTTTTATCGTATTTTTTGGCAAGCTCGCCCAATTGGCGGGCATGATCAATATCACCCACCAGTTCTTCTACATCCAAACCAATGGTTTTTTCAATTTCAACAATCGATGCCGAACGCACCCGGGCCAGTGATCCGGTAAAACCTTTTTCCCGCACGACAAATAATTCAGAATTACTGGTCACACCAATGCACGGAATATCATTGTCTAAAATGGTTGGCATTAAACCCGCTATGCCATTGCCGTAAGCATCGGCCTTCATGATGGCGCAGATTTTAGTGTCTGACTGGATTTTTGCTTTAACGTCATCAATGTTCTTCTGGAATTGAGTCAGATTGATCTCAAGCCAGCTGTTTGATGAGACAGCGGTTGCGTAATCAATTTTCTGGGCCGAAATTTCAGGAGCGGCTTGGGCTTGCATTGAAAACAAGGCAGTAGCAATCGCTGCACATAAGACGCTGTGTTTGAACATTAATTAATATCCATTATTAAAAATAAAGCACAACAAAAAGCAGCCAGATGATTATTCCGGGGCCACTTCTCAGAATCACCGATGCATAGCGTTTAATGGATTACCTCGCAGTAATCTGCGGGTATCAGAACAGGCCCAACCATGACTCACCCCTGGTTTCGTACGGTCAGGAAATTAACGCAGCAAGATGCGGGTTTTACGACCTGCGCTGATTCAACCACAACACGTTATTGGCAGGTTTGATTTACATCATAAAAGGTACGTAAGTACCGGCATCACACACCTTGGCACTACGTTATCCCCCTCCCTGGCAACGTTTCTGCTATGCGCCTCACAGTTTTTCACTACAGCGTTGCTCTGAATTCCCAGATCACACAATCACCGCTTGGCGGCTGATGTCACCTATAAGATCTGTTCTAATATCACAAAAGGATCAGAGCAATCACTGCCGGCATTGGATTGGATCTATGGAAAATAGCCTGAGCATTCGTTCATATACCAGAACAACACAGAGCCACAGGCACGACTTTCATCAATTGGTCCTGCCCATTCAGGGAACCATCTGCCTTGAACTCGACGACTATCATGGAAGGGTTGCGGTCGGCGAATGTGTCGTTATAAAGGCCGGGATTGAACATCATTTTAATGCCGATGAAGCGGCAAAGTTCATTGTCGCCGATTTATCAGACATACCGGCAAACCTGATGACTCTGGAATTTGTCATTTTCTCCGTATCGTCACCACTGCTCAGTTTCCTGTATTTCGTTGAAAAGCAGCTCGAATTTCAAGTGAATAGCCAAATAGAAAAAACAATGCTTAAGGTCTTTTTTGAGCTTCTGGGTCAACAAAACGGCAATAAGCTGATTGATCCCCGTATCCGTTCCGTTCTCGCCTATATTGTTGATCATCTTGAAACGGAGTTAACCATAGAAAGCCTGGCCAGTGTGGCATGCCTGAGCCCGACCCAGTTCAAGAAACGATTCAGAGAAGCCCTAGGCTGCAGTGTCTTTCAGCATATCATTCAAAAAAGAATGGAAAAGGCAAAAGCATTATTAACCCACACCGACTTACCCATTCAGCTGATTGGGGAACGTGTCGGCTATCAGGATGTATCCGCATTCAGCCGCCGTTTTTCCCACTATTTTGGACTTTCTCCAAAAGCTTTTACTCGCTGACTGCCTAAAAGCGCCCTATCAATCAAACAGTGCGTCTTTTCAGCAAATTATTAAAAGACTCTCTGCTGTACCTTATGGCCAATAACGCGTTAAAAACGGGACTGTAAGGAACATGCGATATGCTTTCACCACAATAAATACCCACCATCAGGGCAGCATCGCCGTCCTGCTATCCGCCTTGCTTTGGGGAACCACGGGGACGGTGGCTAGTTTTATAACCAATGTAAACCCTATGGGAATCGGCGCCTTTTCCATGGGAGTCGGTGGATTATTATTAGCCATCACCGCAAGAACAACATTAAGAAAAGACTGGCAGTTACTCACCAATGCCCGGTGGGTAATCCTCATCGGCATGCTGGCTTTGGTTGTTTATCCACAAGCCTTTTACTCATCAATGCATTTTGCCGGTGTCGCTATAGGGAATGTGGTGTCCATCGCCAGCGCCCCCTTCATGACCGTACTGCTGGAGCGATTATTTTTCAAAACCATAAAGATAACCGTCCGCTGGTTGTTCAGTGCTGTACTTGGAACACTGGGTATTTTGATGCTTACCGTATCAGATTCATCCAGCTACCATGGCGTCATTGAGGGATCCAACAAGCTGATCGGCATACTACTGGGATTGTTGGCCGCACTGGCTTACGCCGGTTATACCTGTGCGGCCAAACAGTTGATTGTAAGAGGGATACATTCAAAGTCAGCCATGGGCAGTATGTTTGGTTGTGCCTCACTGTTGTTACTACCCTCTCTTGTATTGACCGGGGAACATTTATTCTCAAGTATTGAAAATACAATAGCCGTCAGCTATCTGGCCTTTGTCCCGATGTTTCTGGGCTATCTCAGCTTTGGGTTTGGCCTGCAATTTATCCATGCCAGCAAGGCGACCCTGTTAACTTTGTTTGAACCCGTGGTAGCCGTTTATCTGGCGGTACTTATCGTTGGAGAAATAGTTTCACCAGTCGGCTGGATTGGAATGGGGCTGATCATGATGTGCCTGTTAATACAGGCAAGCGAGAAAGGGGAAGCAATGGGAAAAAATTAAGAGCTGCTATTACGTAAGCGCCAAGCGCTGTTGGGTGAAGAGCAGCCTGCAAACGCTTCTGTAACATGGCATCCGTCGCAATTAGATCCGCCACCATCGTCTAAAACGGTAGGAAGGAAAAATAACTGTTTCGCCAGTGCTTCCTATGCAGCTAAGTCGGGAAAATCCGGTATCAGGGTTCGAACCTAGCTCCGGGCGTTATCGTATTGCGAGTATGTACTCACCGGACTGCGAACAAATTGGGCCAGCGATCTGGCGATAGGTTTACTATTGACGATTTCATTGTCAAACACGTTTTAAACAGGGGGCAGATAACAAGGATCTCATTCAACTAGCACAACATGGGCATATACGATTCCTTTATCACTGATGCCATTAGCTTTAATTTGCATAAAAAATATATATTTACATAGCATATAACCTTTAACTTCAGTTTTTTTATAAAAAACAATTCAATCAGCGTCGACAAATAAAAAATATATAATAATAAAAACAGGCAAAAACAACCAGACAAACAAGCGGTAATGGAGATAAATATTCATGGAAATACCATCTGGCACAATTGGAATTATAGCTACCATTATAATCACTCCTATTATCATGGGCTTACTTGGCAAGATAAAGTCCCTTCAGCCTGAAAAAACAACAGAAAAGGATTTAGACCAACTAGAAGAAGAATATTCAAAATGGAATAACCTATCGTTAGTGCCTTTTTTCATTTTTGCTTTTTCTATCGGCTTTCTGATTTGGTATGGATTGAATAATTTATCCACCTATAGGATGTCACTACTGGAAGAGAGTGTATACCTATTTCCTCCTGCAAGAGCAGCTTGGGGACTCCCGGCCGTGTTTATGTCCCTCATTCTGTCGGCGATACCGCTGCACTATTTATACTTATGGATCCTTGGCAAAGAAAGATATTCAGAATTTAACCAATACACCAATTTAAAGTTTGGAATAGACGGTACAAAGACCGTCAAGTACATGAGTGTGGTTATCGTGCCAGCCTGTCTGATTTTTACGTTATTAGCCATGGACTCATACATTAAAGTCACTAAAGACTCATTCATTGCAAACCCCCTACTTACCTTGGGGGTAAAAGAATTCAGATTTGAAGAAATAGAATCTATAGAATTGACAAAGTCATTCAAGGCTCCAAATGGAAACATTGTCCGCCGTTCATATTACACAATAGAATTTAACAATGGTTACACTTACGATTTGGAGAGCACAATGTCAGAGCTTGACTTCAAACAACAACAGGAAATAGTAGATTACATTACGAAAAATTCAGACGTTACTATTAAAATCAATGACCCATACCCTCAATAAGATCGCAGCAGAGAAAGGACACCCATCAGAATGATGATATAAAGATGGGTGTTTATATCTATCTCATCAGATACAGATTCGATTTATGGCGCATAGCGCAAGACATTAAACCGATTTACTATCCGTTTTAACGCATATCAGTCATCCGACGTGTCTGATGCCTGTGAACTTCCGGCAGTCATCGTTTCTGAAGCACTACGGGGGGTAAACGTACTGGATGGTTCCCCCTCTTCAGGCTGACCGGAAATATCAAACCCCTGTGACGATGACTCCCCTTGCTGCAGCGATTGTGAGCCCACCGATTGCTGACTACTTTCTCCCAACCCTAAAGCTCGGCTCTCGCCAATACTGCTACTACTCTGAAACGAATGAGGTAGAAATGGATCATATCCTGCAATGGGTTGCATATACATTGCTCCGGAGCTAAACGATGGTTCCCGCGGTACCGAGCTCACTACCGGGGTAAAGGCAGAAAAACGAGTGGTAGTGGCTGTGGCTGTGGCTGTGGCTGTGGCTGTGGCTGTGGCTGTGGCTGTGGCTGTGGCTGTGGCTGTGGCTGATGTTGACGGATACTGTATTGACGGGGTATCTGCTGAACGACCAGGGCGGCTCAAGGTTGCTGCAGGGCTTTGTTCCTGTCGACGTTGCTGTCTTTGTCTGGCCCGCCGGTTTTGGAACCAGTTCTTTACTTGCGCGTCTGAACAATCAATGCTCTGTGCAAATACTTGTCTATCGATTCCACTGATGTAATGTTGTCTTATAAACCTCTGCTCCAGAGCATGTAACTGTTCAGCAGTGAAGTTCGCTCGATGGCGACGAGGACGTGCCCCAGCAGAACGCCCGCTCCTTTCCCTACGTGTAGGAGCCTGACGACTAACAGGCACTGACTCAGCCTCTTCATATGCGGGTCTGTGTACAGGTGCATAATGTTGGTGCGATAAACCACCATATGGGAAGGGAGGAAATCTAAATTGGGGAGAGAAAAAAGGATGCTGAAGCATTTGCTGTGATACCTGCGGTTCCTGATAACCCGAAAGGTACGGATGTTGCGGATCAACACCTCTTACCAGTCCCATCCATGGGGTTGATCCAGAATAAGAATATTGTGGCTGAATATTGCTGGCCGTCGATGTTACCGCTCCAGACGTTACACTATGGGATAACCATTGTGCATGTGTCCCCAAAAAAACTGCAGGGGCTTGTGATTGAAGCGATGGCGTCGTCGTTACGGGGACTGGATCCGATGACGATATTTGAGACACAGGGGACGATTGAGAAACGGGGGAGCGTGGTTGTTCCATTAGATAATTACCTCTTAAACCTATCGCTTACCAGATACCATCTGGCGTCGAACGCAGTAAAAAACAAATTCATTGTGTATGGAGAAGCTGAATATCTATTGTTATTCCACCTGACGACGACATACTCGTATTCAAACAGCTTCCGCTTTGCTTGAATTACTTCGTGCAGATTGCGCTAACGGTTTTAACACTTAATCGATCCGATGATAACTAATCCAATAACACAGTTAATCCCGACATAATACTTCACTGACTGATAGCAGTGTCGACATGCTTTTGACTATGGCTTTACAGCATAATTCGCCTGGATGGATAACAAAGGTGTTATCCTGGTCAGTAAACATAACAACGGGGAATCATCAGGCCGACATTCACAAATCACAGATTCAAGCAGGCCTGAGTGCATTGTTCCCAAAAACTGTAAGAGCCTGAAGTCAGCGATAACTATCTTCAGAGAACCCTATTGAACGATGCATTGTAAAATGCCTTTAAAAAAAGACACGCACTACCTTCTCATTTTCTCCCTTTTAAGGGATGACTTCTCACTCACTTCTTCTTTTGCATAAACTTCTACATGACTGCTGGTAGAAGGCATCGTAGTTGTGTGATCAAGCAACAATGATTCTTTCGATATATCATCATCCAGTGGTTCTAACTTGATATAATGCGCGTCTTGCACATGATTATAGTGATCCGAAGCACGCACATAGAATTTATTACATAGTTTGCAAACATAATCCCCTTCCATGTCATGTATCATTTCAAGATGATTTTTAATCTCTGTTTCTAAAGTAAAGAACCGCTCCGGCATACCAGAATCCATTGCACAAATATTACAGATGTACTTCCCATTGGTCTGTGTATATTGTTTGCTTATAGGATTACTTATTAATTCAGGCTTATTATTTGAAAAAGCATGATACAGAACCCATTCGGCCGTTTTATCTTCATGGCACTCTACTTCTTCAGGCACTTTAAATTCATCATACAAAGCGCGAGTTAGCCTGGCATTATCAGTAGGTCCTACAGAATAATTATGCATGATAGATACATTGTGATGATGTACATCGCGACCCTGTTTATCAGAACCAGCATCAGATGTCATATATTCTGATTCTGTTATGGTTATTGAACGTGTCCGCCGCTCTACTTCATCAATTTCTTTAATATCGATTATCCTGCCTCTTGTAGAGTAATTCCTCGCACGAAGACCATCTGTAGGAGAACCATTACCCGCCCCCCTTTGGGTTGTCATCACAGTATATTGTGCTGCTACTTCCATACCTTGCATTTCTTACTCGCGTCATTTATCAAGTACTACATAGGCAATACTCATTAAATAAAGTTTGTTATTACAACAATAAAACAACAATAATGTCATATATTCAAACAGAGACATGACTACGTAATATTATGAGACGAAAATCAACCATGTTAAAAATGATGACAATTTACCCAGTCTCACGATAACTGAATAGAAACTACTATCACTCCACTAGGGATATCGTTATTCAGCGCGCATTATTACGGTTTCCGGCACCAAAACGATTCAGTGTCACCGTAGTGAGTTTTAATGGTTACCCCCTGATACATCGATTTACGCACCAGTGAATAAAAGGTCAGTTTCAAAATAACGAGTCATACTGGCAACTCCCTCTTCTAGTAACCTGCAGTGAGGGTCTGTGCCTAGACGTAGTAATCTTAACAGTTCATTGAAATCATAAGGTAAGTGAGCCTGCACAGTTTTTTGCTCACCTGTTCGGGGCTGTTCAAACGAAAGTTCGATGGCATGCAGTGCTGTGTGTCTGAAATGCCTTAGGTAATAGTTAAGAATGAATGGGTTATCGGAATCGATTTTATCACAGGGATTAACAGGGTAATTCTTATTATACTTCTTGTCACCGACAATGGGATGCCCGATGGCATCCATATGGATGCGAATCTGGTTTAGCCTGCCCGTTTCCAGCTTGCACTCCACCAGTGTATGGTTTGCAAAATGCTCCAGTGTTTTATAATGAGTCACAGCATCCTGCATTTTCGAATGATCACCTCGACTAGGGACAGGTATGTTTATCGTTCCACTCGCATTATTCAGATGCCCATCCACGATACACCAGTATGTCCTTTTCATTTTATCTCGGTTGAGTGTTATAAAATTATACGCGGCCCGATTAAGTGCTACCATACAGGCACCTGAAGTATCAAAATCCAGCCTGTGAACTAATCCGCCAGAAGGGAGATATTTCAAATAGGGGAACCGTGCAATTAATCCATTCATCAAAGCATTAGCCTGACAATCGTTGGGCGTTGTAAGTAATCTGCTTTCTTTATTGACAACAACTATGTCCGGATCATGGTGAATTATATCTAAATTCATAGGGTTAGGTGCTTTGAATTCAATAGGGATAGACCTTTCACTTTTCTGATAATAGCCTTGTAAGGATGTATTTGAAAGCAACCTGATATCCCTTTCAATAACATGCTGCTCAGAAGGAAAAAAAGACCCCGCATAAAGCCAAGTCTTAACAATGGCTCTACTATGAAGATGAAGACTATTGAGTGGTAACTGACTAATAGAATAATCCATTATACTTGTACTGATAGCAGCCCGTGATCTTGGCCCCACAGCACTGGTCATTGTTTGAAAATTACCCGGATGACCAAACATATACTGGTGTCGATGGACAGAATATGGCGATATCTGCCTAGAATTTGCAGACACCACAAAAGGAACTCCGCAAAAAAGTGGCTGACCAGATACATAACCCACCCCAGATAATGTAACCCTTGGATTCATATTAACTCCCATGAAATTATTTATTTTTAATAACTCACCCCTATAAATTCAAACAGTTGCGTTCGAGTGACTATAAATTTACCATTAACAAGATTGAAAGATTAATTTGTCAGAAAAATAAACCCTACATCTTACTTATAAATGTTTGCATTAATATATAACAACAATGTTAGTTAATATCTAAAAGATAAACAGGATTATTAAACCCACAATTTGGTCCAAAAAAGAGCGTAATAGGAATTTATTGTGGCTGCCTTAGCTCACTGAATACTTACCGGTTGCAGGGCTGTTATATCGTTATATAGGTCAAATAGGATAGTCTTTCTTGCTGGGGCAACCGTCAACAACCCCTTACGCTGGTGCGCTATATTGTAAGCTGTTTCCATTTAAGTACCTTTTACCATGCTTAGAAAAACAGCCTTTTTTATCTCTTTGATGTTAGCCCTGACTGCAGCAAAAACTATCGCCCAGCCCTCTGATACTGTCTTGACCGGCACCTGGAAGCTTCTTTCCATGGAGAAACATTCTCCCAAAGGACAGTGGATACCTTTTTATCTTCCCTCGGGTAAGCCCGTTGGCATAATCATGTATGATGATACCGGGCACATGTCCGTACAGATTACGTCTATCCCGAGAGGTACTGAAACACCTTCCGCAGAATCTGAAATCATGAACGGCTACCTTGCCTATTATGGGACGTATCAGTTTGATCCAGCTGCAGGAACGGTAACCCATCATGTGATAAATCATATCAATCCGGTGTTTAGCGGAACCAGCCTCATTCGCTACATTGAAATCAGGGAAGGAATACTCACTCTCACCGTTGCTAAGGAAGAAGCTTTTCGTCTTAACTGGATGCGAGTGGGGACGTTCTGAATCATATGCAATAGAGGTTTTTTATACCATTCAGCGAATGCCGGACGTCTACACTCATCGCGAACAATCCAACAAAAACTCTCCTAACACACGTCGCTGCCGCTGCTTAAGCAATGGACAACGTAGACGACAGCGAGGTGTTATAGCCTTGTAGACTTACTGCCAATTTACTTTTTTACACAGACAAAGATGGCATTGCCTGATCGTCCGTCCCAGGGCAGGATTTTGTCGTAATCGTGCTCAAACATATAAACATCAAAGCATGGCGCCAGCAGCGCTTGCAGTTCACTGAAGCTGACCGCCACCATAGGGTGTTCATCGTTCCATCGCTCAGTGACTTGCTGAGTTGTTTTTTGAATACTGAGTTTTAACGATTGTTTTTCACCATTACCACAATAATTCCAGCCTGAGCTGAAAACAAAATGGCTATTGTCATATTCTGCTGTATGCCTGACAACGGAATAGTTATTTATTTGATTCTTTTCCACCGCATTGAAACAAAATACACCTCCTTCTTTTAATGCGGCATATACACTGACAATACAGGTTTTCAGCTTTTCTATACCCTCACTGTAGTGAATCGAATAAAGAAAGCAGGTAATGATATCTACTGGCTGTGCGAGCCTGAACTCACACATATTGTGCAAAATAAAATGAGCTTCTGGGCAACGCAGCTGGGCCAGGTCCAGCATAGGCTGATTAATATCAAGTCCACTGCATTGGTAGCCATTATCGATAAAGTGTCGAATATGGGGGCCAGTACCACACGCAAGATCCAGGTGGTGGTTGCCTTTATTACCAAACAGTTGATGCAACCTGTTTATATAGTCGCTTTGTGCCTTGTAATTAATATCTGCACACATTAAGTCATAGTAACAGGACAAGTCAGTATATAAAGCATTGGACGGCTGAGTAACCAAGCGGGTTTACCTGGAGAATTGAGGGTGGCGCATACTATAACAATTACGATTATTTGCGAAGCCCAATATCATGGCACGGTGTCATTTAGCCGGTTGCTATTTGTGGCAATGATGATAGATCGATAAGAAATGAACGCATTTTCCTTCGGGTTATACTACGACTGACGTCATTCTGAATATAATCCTGTACTCTTGCAGTGGTTCACCTATGGATATATTTGGGTAAACGATCCCGTCAAACCGGCTTCACCGGTATGACGGGAAATGCAGGTATCATTCAGCAGACCAAAAGGCTTCCAACCGCTTTGTGATACGAAAGACCTGAGACTTCATCGGTTTCTTCAACACATAACCGACAAAACCAGTGGTGCCTAGTTATTTATTGAGCAACGTCTGCAAACGGTTTGAAGTATAGCGTTTGATGCAGGGTAGGATCTCCATAGCCTCTGGCATCCAGCGATGCGCTTTCACAGTTATTCGATCCACCGCTATCCTCTTTCCGAAGACAAACTTTGTATAGATTGTAGTGAAATCCAGTGCTCGTATCCGAGCCAGTTTTTACGCTCATTTTTAAACCGGTTGATACCACATTCTTGAGATGAACTCTCCGATGACTTTGTCGTGCAGCTCCTCTGAGCAGGAGAAGCAGATAGTCTTTCGATTTAACCGCTTAATCCGGGTACGCAGCGTCAAATTGTTTCTTTCAATACTCTGGGTAAACTGCTTGCTGACAACATGGCAGTCTTCCTACAGCTCCGTGCTGTATGGATGCCAGTCATCGGTACAGTAAAATCTGATTTTATAGGGTTTGACCAGCGCCATGAGTCTATCAGCGTTGCCTTTGTTCTGCGGCCTAACACATGAGCAATGACTTTCTGATAACGTGGCTCCAAGGCATAGAACAGCCAGCGCTGGTTCACTTTGTTGCCGACAAACGAACATTGCTCGTCCATCTGGCAGATCAGCACCTGCTCTTCCTCCTCAAAAGGCTGTGATGTCACGCTCGGTGGTGCCAGTTTTTTAGATGGCTGATGACGGTGGTTGGACTGATTCCGAGTACCCGGCCGGCATCCCTGATTCCTGAGCCATTCATCGCCATATCCTTGATCCGTTTATGAGTGCCCGGTTTGTTAGCGTTATAGATGAAATCGAGCTGAAAGCTACGTTTGCAGTGTCGGCAGAGAGAGCGTTGCAGTCCGGAGTCCGCTTTACCGTTTTTCACAACACCATCAATACTTTCACAGTGAGGGCATACAACGTCAATGACAGCCATAATCCAAAATGCGCAGCATAACCATTACCGGCGACTGTTATATATACATAATCAACGGATCTGATTCATGACCAAAAATACGATGGCAAGATTAAAATCCCATATCGAGATATACAATGGCTTATTGAAAGGCAAATCAGACGACCGACAGCTCTAACGCATACATACCACTACACAAATACGTACTTACCACTGTCACAGATCAATATTCCCCTCCCCACATAAGGGATAATATCGGCAGAGATGGTCATCTTTAGGGGCTGAGAAAAACAAAAACGCCAACAACAAGAATCGCCCCGAATTGGCCTGACGCCCTGCGAAAGCAGGGTTTTCTTTATGTGTAAGGATGAAATACCATGGGTAAACCGACACTCTGTCATATGGTTGCCTATTTAAAGCGTATCGGTGTGACCTTGAGCCCTCTGACCAAAGAGACCATTGAATCGGCCTACTACCGCAGTATCTACCAGGTATTGCCGCGGGAACAAACATTACAGGCCATAGCCCTACAACCAAGAAAACACTACCACCGTCGCTAAGAAGCTAGCCTGGATAGCCGTTTCAGGGCGATCTCCAGCAGAACAACCCACTGCTGCTGGACATTGCCCGAGCGGCTTTCCATACACAAAAAACAAGCCCCCTCAAAATTACTGCGTGACAGTGCGTGCCTATCTTTCTCCCGCGGGTGAATACCGAATGACTGCCAACTCATTAACGGGCCTAACAAGACTCCCGTTTATTTAAGACCACCCACCATGGCAACACGATTTATGACCTCACTAAACCTCCTCTGATACAACAGATCTAGATGAAGACAGAGCGAATGAACCAAGACCGGAGACAACAAGAAGACAGAGACAGCACACAAATAGTGTTTGAAAGGCATACTAAAGATATTCTATCTCGCTATAGCTTCGATGAAACAGAATTATAAGCATCCATCACTGTTCTGAATACGACCAGTTATGCGCAGACTCCTCACACCACCCATGCGATAGCCCAGCGACTGATTGGAGCACTGTGATAGTATGGAATAATTTCAACATCACTGTGCAACTATGAAGATCGTTAACCTGTCAGAAAGACCCGAATTCGTTGATATTCTGGCGGCCTGGCATTACCGGGAGTGGGGTGACCTTTACCCCGCTGAAACGCAGGAAGGATTCAAAAAAGATCTGCTCACTTGCCTGTCACCGGAAGCTGTGCCAGCAACGTTTATAGCTATCAACAACAACGTACTCCTTGGCTCTATCAGCATCCTTCATAAAGACATGGATATTGATGAACTCTGGTCACCATGGCTGGGCAATTTATACGTGAATCCTGACTACCGGCAGCAAGGCATTGGTAAACAGCTGATTCATCACTTGCTGGCGTATTGTGCAACCCACGAAGTCAAGCAGTTGTATTTATTCACACCCGCCAGCCGCTCATACTATGAAAACCTTGGATGGCAGGTGATCCAAAGCCTTGATTACCAGGGCCAGAAGGTTGATATCATGCATCTGACACTTTGACGGTCACTAATCTCAGAGAAAACACACACCTTGATGAGGCCGCACGGGTGCAAGGTTGTTATCGCCAACAGCGCGACAGCCTGGCCATGGGTATAGAATTCGTAATTCAAGTGCGCGACATAGGTCGTGATATAGAGTACCATCAGGCCTGCTGTAGGCAGATAAGCGGCATACTGCTTATCCTTTTTATCAAAATACAAACTGACACCAGAGCAATACCGCTCAAATAAGCGATGCCAATTTGGGGAACCGGTGTTAACCAACCGGTATCATAAACCCGCTTGAGAAAGTACACAGCAGCCAAAATAAATGTGATACCTGCACACCAGGCCATGATTTTACTTATTGAAAGCGAAGCCTCTTGTTTAGCGATTTTGAAATCATAACCGTAATCTTCTTACTGAATAGCCGTAGCATCTGACGTATGATGCCGACCTCGATTCTGTTTCGAATGCTTTGTATTGTCTTTGGCAGCTTCTGACTCTTCGGCAGCGTCTTGAACCAAAAGACGCACTTCTATATATGCTAAGCGTTTTCTAGTGCTTGAACCGCTTTTCAAGACCATCCATGTCACACTCCAACACTATTTAACGAATTTTTATCAAAAGTCAGTGTAACCAACCCCCTATTTTAAATCACGAAGATACGTAATCATCACTTACACCAATAACATGAAAATAAATAACTCTCCGAGTTACAATGATTTTGGGATAAACAGGACATCAAACACTAGGAAATCTAGCCATTTAAAGCATCCTGACTGTTTTACTAACATGTTAAGAATGTCCTGTTTTGCTACCGTTAACTACTATAGTTTTTTATAATTCTTATACAATCTGTTCATGATCTTCGTATACTCCTTATCGTCAAAATATTTTTTCAGGTCTTTGTGGGTTTCCTTTGCAAGAAAGCCCCCTATTAATAATCCCTGCCCCAGGGTTTTTATGGTACTTGTGGTTTCTCCGGCGGCATTCATGGAGTCGTACCAGCCATAAGGCGTCTCTATATTGGGAAAATGCTTTCTGGCTTCTACAGCCATCTCAATCGCCACGTCGGGATCAACCATATAGGCTAGGCCGATTGTTCTCGGTGTTGCAGCATCATACGGTGTATTTTCTTTTTTGAGTGCAAGCGCCGGGACACCGAAATTGTAATATCCTCCATGGATTCCGGTACAGGCACTTAACATGAAGGGCAGGTTGTGCACCTTCCTGAAATCGTTATGGGCTCGGACGAAGTTCGTGAAATAACGAAAGGCATTGCCGGTAAATCTCTCCTGATCCAGCCAGAGCATCGGCACCAGGGGATAATACAGCGCCCCTGATCCACTCTGTAACGAAACAATTTCCTCACCGGTTGTCAGCGGGTAATCCGTGATATCCAGCACCAGACGCGTAAAAGCAGTTTCTGGAATCGCCGCGTTACCCAGGTTACTGGTCAACAATATGCCGGCGATAACCCCGGGCATGGCCTCTTCTACAAACTGGGTGGTATGCCGCTTGAATTTTTGCAGCCGGGTATCCCAGCTTTTGCGCATCAATCCTTCTACCGGATCATAGAATTTGCTCCACCCTACCGCCTGCCTTTTTAATAAATCGCTGGCCAGTTGCGTAATCTCTTGTCTGACGGGATTATCTGAGCCTTTATAAGCTCCAATAATGGCCATTAATGTGAACACAAGCTTGGAATTATTAGCGGTTGAAACCGTATCAGTGCCGTTTTTGAACCCTTTTAAGATATAGTGTCCCCCATGCAAGAGCCCCTCCCAGCCACTCAGGGTAAATAGTTTATTGAGTATTTTCCTGATTCTTTCATGGGCCCTGGCTGCGTCTTCCCCGCCGACTTTGGACATCTCCAGAAGTATTGTTAAATAGGTAGAGATATAGGTTGTTTTTACATAATCCCTTTGGCTGATAATCTCCCCGGTGTTCCTGTCCACTTCGATATTCCCATAGGGAAAACCTGATTCAGGTTCTACACCGACACCGTCCCTGAAGTAGTTTAAATTATTCTCCAGAAGCGTCCTGATTTCCTGAGGAAAAACTCTCGGCCTTACCCTCAGGTGTTCAATGCTATCCACCGAATCAGGCACATCGTCAGGTTCAGCATTCAAGCGCTCTCTGTCCTGAACATATTTATCACTCGCTCCCCATACTGCCGTGCACAATAACAGGCAGAAAGAGAGGAAAACTCGAAAACGAATCCCAGAGAACAACACATACAACGGCTTCATAATCAGTACCACATGGTTGCTGGAAGATGGCTCTTCCTCAACACAGACGACTCTGCAATGGCAACGTACCTATTCTATGCGAAGGGGGCGGAAGCCACTGAACGACACATGCACAACAACTATAGTTCACAGTTAAAATAACCATATAAATAAAATGGCTAATAGCACAAAATTGACCAGGATCGGCTTTCACGAAGACGAAAGCCATCAACTTTGCGCCTCCGTTCGTCTCTGCGTATCGCCAAGGTGCTAACGTCTCTGTCACCTACTGCTTTTTTGGGTGATCGACACATGAAGAGTGTTATAAATCCAAAGGTTTCCCACCTGAAAAGCAGCTTACTTCACGAGGTAACTGCATTGTCTGTAGAATTTCAATCAGGCGCATAGTTTTTGCTTGCTGCCGGCGTTGTTGCGCCTTAATCTCTCCCGCATGTGTTCGGAAGCCTTTTGTTACGTTTCCGGTCACAGTATGTCGGTTAACATCTATATCGGTTACCGTGTACGGGAGTTAGCCTACCCCCTCAAGCTCCCTTGCAAAATGTGACGCTGAACGTTTTTTCCCTGACACACGTCTGGTGAAGTGTCCCCCTCACCCATTAGAAAACGATGTCACTGAACCACCTTTACGACAAGGTACACGTAGATGCTTGATTCCTTTGTATCTATTTTCTTAGCCCTGTGGCACCAGGATTTTGTTGCCCTGCAGCATCCTGACAGCATGCTCATGATCTATGTCTGCCTGACGTTCGTGATCTGGCTTGAAAGCGCCTTCCTGCCCGCCGCGCCGCTCCCCTGCGACAGTGTGGTGATTCTGGCCGGCACCCTCGGGGCCATGGGAGTGATTGATTTTAAGGTGATCGTGGCTCTATTGATCCTGGCATCTGCCGTAGGCAGCTGGTTTGCCTATATCCAGGGACGATGGCTGGATCATCTGCCACGCGTCAAAGGGTGGGTGCACAAGGTACCCGCACACCGGATGCAAACTGTTGATACCTTGCTGAATCGCCACGGCGTGATTGCCCTGTTTGTTGCCCGCTTCATCCCCGTCGTTCGTTCGCTGTTACCGTTAATGATGGGATTGAGAGTAAAGAACCAGAGCCGCTTTTTCCGCTTTGCCGGGCTCAGCGCAACCGCCTGGGTAGTGCTCTTAACCGGTGTGGGTTACACACTGACTCTGTTGCCAGAGAACATTGCCCGGATCACCACCATGGTGTTGATGATTGCGCCATTTGCGACCCTGGGACTTGCCATCGCGAGTTTCGCCACAGGCTGGCTTGTTCGTCGCTATAAGAAATCGCCTCCCCTGCCAATGGTTGAATAAACCATCGGGCCAGGCTTCTGCAATGTCAACCCGCAGAAGCCTGGCAATCATTGCCAGCTCGTGATCTCTCCCAGTGCTAACCCAGTAATTTCTGCCCAAGCACCTTCGCCAAAATTCCCGGCGCCAACAGTACCAGCGGACTTTTCAAATAGGTAAAGACTTCAATAAACCGCTGATGCACGACCCTGTCCCTGCCTGCCAGTTTCATGAGCGCCCTGATGTAACCATTGGTCATGCCAAGACATGGCGGACGTTTACCCTGAGTTTCCGGATAGATGAAATCAGGGCAGGCAGCCAAATGCCAGGGCACAGCCTTTCCCCTGGCAATCGTTTTTTGCAATCGCAACATACTGGCAGTTGAAAGATCATTACCCTGCTGTTTCAACACCGTTTTAAGGGCCAGAACATCTCTTAATGCTGCAGTGATGCCCTGACCGTAAATCGGGTTAAAACTGCATACGGCATCACCGATTACCACAAAATGGCCGGGCCATTGCTTCATACGGTCATAACGCCGCCATAAACTGCCCGGACACTGATAACAGCAGGGTTCACCTACCGGTATGGCCTGCTTCAGCACGTGATAAATATCCGGCTGCGGTAATGATTGGGCAAAGTCCAGGTAACCGTCCAACGGCATGGGCGCGACTTCTCCATGGCCTCCCACCAGCGTGGCCATCCATTCATTGTCTCCAATCGGATAGATCAACCCACCCCGCCGGTCATAGGGGGGTTCCGCATAAATGGACAGAACCTTCCAATCCAGTGTCTCCATCACATGGGCAGGTAAGTTGAAACGGCGGGTCGTGTAGGCAACCTGAACACTGACTTCATCCTGCATTACACGACCCATACCAGCGTGCTCCAGCCATCGGGATGCGTGGGTACCGCGTCCACTGGCATCAATCACCAGTTCAGCGCTCAGCTTATGGGTAACGTCAGCATCTTCACCACCTGGAATCCTGTAACAAACACCCGCTACGTCATCCCCTTGTTCAGACATTAACAGGCCTGTGACTTTGGCAGGACTCAGAATTCGAATAGTATCGACGGACAGCACCGTCTGTCGCACCTGCCATTCAAACAGGGAGCGGTTGCACCACCCCATGTCGATACCGGAATGAAACCGGGTCTTCCAGACACCGAACTGGAACCACTTCAGTTCACTGGCCGTATCTGCCAGGACAATCCCATAGGCATACAGATCAAGTGCCGGCGCTTCAAGCAACTGTTTCAACAGGTCAAGGCCGCTCGGCAGTAAAACATGGGCATGCGCTCCCTGTCCCACCCCTTTATGGAGACCGTTATTATCGTTGAGCGTGTCCTTTTCCAGCAGGATCACTTCCTTGAAAAACGGCGCTACTGCTTTAGCCGCCATCAATCCCGCCACACTACCGCCAATAACCACTGCCCGTTGCATACTGCCCGTCTCAACCAAGCGAAAAAAAAGATCCCATCAATACCTGCGAACTGCTGCAAATAGCCAGCTACAACAGTCGACACCGCAGGAACAGTCTAAAAGTAGCCAACCGCAGAGATTGCAACGTCAGAAACCTATATCCCTGAAGACGAAAAAAATGCCTGTTACTATCTTTTTACGCCTGACAGGTGTCTTAGTCTGATCTTTCAGCAATGTTGACTACCCTTAACCACAACCTGGCGATGATTGCAGACATATAATCCCGGGTTGCCAGTCATTGCCTGAGAAAGAAAGGTAAACCATGTCCCGCTGCTTTGTTTATGGTTTTATTCTGGATCGACAAGCCAAAGATCAACCACTGACATCGGACCAAATTGATCACTGGCATACAGACGATGGACTGCTTTGGGTGCATTTAGACTATACAACTCGGGAAGCTCAGGACTGGATCAATAACAGCAGCCTGCCTGATAGTGCAAAATCGTTATTACTCACCGAGCATGCACATACCGGCACACATCAGACCCGGGAAGGCCTGCTCCTGTCCCTGTATGCGATCAACCTGAAAGAAAGCCCGAAGGAAGAGGATATGACGCCAGTCCGTGGCTACTTTAGCTCATACTGGATTGTCACCGTTTCAAATCAGACGACTGCAGCCATCAGCAGTATTGCGAACCATATTCAAGAGGGGTTTGGCCCCCAGACCACGGGGAGTTTTATCATCACGCTCTGTGACCGTCTGGCTAATCACAAAATCACGCTGATAGACCTGCTGGATGATCGTGTAACAGATCTTGAGGAAAGAGTGCTGACGGAACATGATCCGGCACTTCGCAATGACATTGCCGTTATCCGCAGACAGGCTGTCTATATCCGACGTTATGTAACCCCCCAGCGCGATGTCCTGATAAAACTGGTGACCACTGAAACGCCGTTGCTCAGCCGAACAGACCGCCAGAAATTACACGACATCAAGGACAAACTCACTCATGTCATCAATGACCTTGACGCTATCCGTGAACGCGCCAATGTCACCCAGGAAGAACTGATGATCCTGCAGTCAGATGCCTTGAACCAGCGCGTTTACCTTCTCTCACTGGTCACAACGATTTTCCTGCCTTTAAGTTTTCTGACCGGCCTGTTCGGCGTTAATCTTGCTGGCATCCCCGGCTATCAAGATGAACGAGCTTTCTTCATTTTCTGCACGTTGCTCTTCCTGTTGTTTATTTTGCAGCTTATGTTCTTCTATCGCCGAAAATGGTTATAACCACGCATTTTGCCTGAGCAACAAGAGGTAGTTTTGTACTAGGGAACCTGCGAGCAAGTGACGTTAAAGAAACACAGTGAATGAAAAGTCATTAATTCACTATTATCCAGCCTGAAAATTACTCAGTTTCTTACCATTGAAGCCGGTTGTCCGGCTTTCGGATACATTAACCCTGTGCCCGGATCATTTGGTCCAGTCTAACCATGTTTGCCAGAGCGAATAACATCGCCAGTTTGCCATCATTTTTCCGAAGTCCCCGATAACGGGCTTTGATAAATCCAAACTGGCATTTGATGATTCTGAAGGGATGTTCCACCTTGGCTCGAATGCTGGCTTTCAGGTATTCCGTTTTCAAAATGACTTTATTGATTCGAGGGTGTTTCCTGAGTCTCTTTAACTTGCCTGGTTGTTCGGCTATATGCCACTGTACAGCGTCTGTATTGAGCGCTTTTCGCTTCTCGGCTCCTCTGTAGCCGGCATCGGCAAAGACAAACTGTTCATCACCGTGCAACAGGTTACTGGCTTGATTAAGGTCATGTTCATTGGCGGCTGTTGTCGCCAAACTATGAGTCAAACCTGTACGGGCATCGACACCAATATGCGCCTTCATTCCGAAATACCACTGGTTACCCTTTCTGGTCTGGTGCATTTGGGGATCTCGCTGCCTCGTCTGATTCTTTGTGGATGTCGGAGCTTCGATGATCGTGGCATCGACCAGAGAGCCTTCTTTCAAAACGATACCAGACTCTGTCAGCCATTGGTTTACGTCCGTGAAAATAGCCCGAGCCAGATTGTGAGCCTCCAGCAGGTGTCGAAAGTTCATAATGGTTGTGCGATCTGGAATTGCTTTATCCAGAGATAATCCGGCAAATAATCGCATGGACGCAATTTCATAAAGGGCATCTTCCATGGCCGGATCACTGAGGCTGTACCATTGTTGAAGGCAGTGTATCCGGAGCATGGTGGATAACGGGTACGGTCTACGCCCATTACCGGGTTTGGGGTAATGAGGTTCAATAATTGTCTCAAGACGATGCCAGGGAATCAGTTTATCCATACGGGCAAGGAATATTTCTTTGCGGGTCTGGCGACGCTTTTGAGTGAATTCAGCGTCAGAAAAGCTGAGCTGTTGGTCCATGACTGATCTCCGGCAAAGGCTGAGTGGAGATTAGCTTATTATTGGGGACTTAATCGCAGGTTCCCTAGTCAACACTGGATAAATCATTCCAGTGATTAATCGCTCTCTCAATCATTTCCATAGCCCATTGTTTATCGATCTTTTTGGCATAGACCCACGGATGGGATTTCATTTCGGACGCTTTTTTCCTTAAGTCAGGGTCGGGATGCATGAGTTGATTGGTGTAATCGGCATGCTGTCTCCAAGGTGCTTTAACGGCGATAGCCCGGTCATACAATGTATCGAAATCGTTGAAATTTCCCTTTTCTGATAGGTTATTCATAACACAGGCTTCAGGCATTTCGGAAATAGCGCTCTTGTGTGAACCATCACTATTTAATTTTGTGTATTCTTTGAGAATTCTTCTTATATTTAAAGCCTTTTCACCTCTTTGCCCAATTGCAAACTCGTTCTCATTAAACCTCTTAGCAAACGAATGTCCGCCATTACACACGACATCATGATATATTTTGTATTGCATATGTCCTAAGGCATAACTATCAATCGAACATTTGGCGGGTACCGCATACCTTGAACCCTGCAGAGAATCAATAGCTTCTGGCGGTGTAAAATCTTCATGCCCACAAACCATTTTATTACCCTGACAAGCTGCCTGACCAAAATCAATTAATTTAATACGCCCAGTTTTTTTATCATACAGAAAGTTCCCCTGATTCAAATCACCATGAACAACACCATGTTTTTCCAAATAAAAAAAAGCTTCAAGCTTTTGCTGTTCAATAAAAACTATGACTGCCACAAACTCTTCATAGGAGAGTTCCTTTTTTCTATACATCTCACAAAGACAATCAGTGATCTTATATAAATGAGAGCCTTCAATCAACTCAAGCAATAGCCCTTTCTTTCCATCAACAACTTGTAAGCCAAAGCATCTAACAATATTTGGATGAGAACCAAGTAACTGCAGCATCTCATATTCATGCACTAGTTTTTTATTATTACGTATCCACTCCTTGCTACCGTCCTCACCTCTTGCCACTTTAAGAACATAACGCCGATTTGGGGACTTCGAGCTTGCAGCCTGTTCAACCAGATAGACCTCTCCAAACATCCCCTTCCGCAGACTTTTTTTACATAAGTAATGTTCGAGTGATATTTCATCTGATTGACTTTCACCATCAGGAAAACCCTCATCAGGAACCATGGCATAAGGCATTTCTGTTAGCAAATCATAAGCAACATCTGACCCTATCGAACTGAGAGACTCAACCCCTGAATCCACATCTGAGCTTGAGCAAAAGACGCTACGCCTCTGAGTTGTTTTATCATCAGTCAGTGACGTTTTTCTTGCTGGCATTAAATTGCTGTCAATAGCATATCTTTGAGCGGTACGCGCACACCAAAATGGTGGTGAATTGTTAGCGTCTTCATAATCCGATTCAGGTGTAGAAGGTTGAGAGAAAACACATTCACTGGATTGCCTATCATAACGCCCACTGGCATTCATCATTTCTTTTCTCCATACTCAACATTACGTAAACACACTATTTATTCATCACTCCACAATTCAAAAACCATATTTAAACGATTATCATCATACAAAATCCCAATCAGCTTTATCCATTCCCCCAGCAATAATTTATATATTTATTAAGACACCGCCATCAATTTGTAAGAAAAAAATCTCAGTAAACAATTATAATAATCAACCAAGAAGAAAACCTATTAGACCAAAGCCTAATAATGATAAAGCACCCGCCAGCAATGCATAGGGTAACTGAGTGCGTACATGATCAATATGATCTGTCGCCGCAACCATTGATGCGAAAATGGTGGTGTCACTGATGGGCGAGGCATGGTCACCAAACACGCCTCCTGATAATAGTGCAGCAATAAACGGTGCCAAAGGCGCTGACACAGCCTGCGCCAGCGTAACAGCGATAGGTATCATAATTGCAAACGTGCCCCAGCTGGTGCCGACCGAAAAGCCAATCATCGCAGAGAACAAAAACAACAACGGCAATAACAGTGTTAATGGAAAATCATGTCCCATCTTTCCCGCAACATACTGCCCCGTCTGCAATGCCTGAGTGGCATTCCCCAGAGCCAGCGCCAATAGCAGAATAAGAGCCAGAGGCATCATGCCTGAAGCCCCACTCATGAATGCACGGGTCAGCTCGGTGAGCTGATAATTGTCGGTTAAGCAGCGCTAGCAGGAAAGCCGTTGTTACAGCAACCAGCGCAGCAGACAATACACTGACAGAACCCGACCCTTTCAGGAAATCACCCTGCCCGGTGACCCATAAGCCAAGCGGCATTGTCACCAACATGATTGATACCGGCAACAGCATACTGATGGCACGAGGCTTCAGTCTGGTGTTTTCCTCGAAAGTAAACAGAGATTGATCAATCAACGGTATTTTGTCCGGTGTCAGCACACAACCACCTGCGGCTCTCTGTTCAGCCGCTTTCATTGGTCCTATGTTCCAGTTATTGAAAATCATCATTGCAGACAAGATGACTGAAAAGAGCGCGTAGAGATTAAGAGGTATGGCATACAGTAAAACAACAATAGGGTCATTAACCCTCCATATTCCCCAATAGACAGGGTTGAACGCTCCCCATCCATTGAGAGGAATCAACATGCATACAGGAGCGGAGGTTGAATCAATGATGTAGGCCAGTTTTTTCCGCGACAGCCGAAAACGATCAAATAAGGGCCGTGCAACAATACCGGCAATCAAGATCGTTAAATTCGCTTCAATGAAAATAACAATTCCGATAAACCAGGCCAGCCATTGCGCTCGCGATCCATTATTTGCCCAACGTCTTCTTTCCAGCCAAAAAATGAAACCACGAACACCACCTGTCGCTTCCAGAATGGCAATTAAACCTCCAACAACAAATGTATAGAAAATAACACGTGTATCATCTGGTGATTGCAATACCTTTATTACTGCATCAAGGCTGTTAGCCAGACCATTGAATAACGCACCATCCAGGAGGACCGTGTGCCCAAGCCAGATACCGGCGATCAGGGATAAATACACCTGGCGGCTTGTAATAGCGAGGGTAATAGATAATAGAGGTGGTAATACGGAACTCACGCCCAAGTCAGCCATATTTCTCTATCCTGAATTTATCAAGTAAGAAATATAGTGGAACTTGTCCGAAAACCTGTGGATGTATTGTATTCCGCAGACATTCATTTCAATACCGAGATCAGTGTTGATGATCGTAATCAGCAACGATTAAGGTCTGATCCTGTAAAGTAACTTCTATACGGGACTATCAAGATGGAGAACTCTCAGAATAGCCGTTATGATGTGGTTAGATAACAATCAAAACAAGGGCTATCCTATGCGCTCATACAGGCAGGCATTGCTGGCCATCACACTATTTTCAATAGTTATTGGACCACTGGCATCTGCCAACTCGGAGATTTATCGCGTCGTTGAAAAGGATGGATCTGTCGTTTACACCGATGACCCGGCACCTGATGCAAATGCTGAAGCCGTTGAACTGAAACCGATACAGATTGTACCTCCCATGACACCCGCCAAACCCAGATCAACCGTCAAGCGAGAACCTGTAACACTGAACTACGCTGAGCTAATCATCACAACACCGGAAGAAAAAGAAAACCTGCGCAACCCCACCGAAATTACCGTAAAAACAAATATCAGCCCCAAACTGGTTAACGGACACCTTATCCGTCTTATGCAAAATGGCAGAGAAGTTGGCCTTAGCAAAGATGGCACCTTCATCATCAAGGAACCTTACCGCGGTGAACATACCCTGACAGCCCAGGTTATCGACCAGCGTAAAAAAGTGTTGCTAACCAGTGCGCCCCGCACCATTTATGTCTATCGTCACTCCGCCCTGTTCAATCCTCAGCCCACGCCGCCTATTGCACCGTCTCCGTAAACGCCGGATACCCCATAAAGAAACCTTGCAAACCTAAATGCACCTTATTGGTGCATTCTATTATCTATGTCAAAATAGCCTGCCCCAATTAGGAACACGTCTGCACACAACACTAACACCAGGCGGGTAGTGCACAATATTTTCCCGGTACTGGTTTGCTTCTTGCATTAACCGGAGGAGTGCAACATGCAACCGGATTATCCACAAGAATTATTACTGCCCATGTACCAGACATTACTGGAAAACCTGACCACTGCCGTACTGGCCTTCGATGCAGGATTGCAGCTCCAGTATATGAATACGGCTGCTGAAACCCTGATCGAAGCCAGCGACAAGCAACTGCATGGCCTGCATATCGACGAGCTGTTCCGTGAAGAGCCACCCTCCACCGAGCATCTTCAGCAGGCCTTGAGCAATGCCACCAGTTATACCAAGCGGGAAGCCAAACTCCAGTTGCCCAATGGCAACACCCTGACTGCTGATTACACAGTCACGCCAGTGACCGAGAATGGTCATACGACACTATTAATGGAACTTCAGCCTCGGGATCGGCTATTGCGGATCACCCGCGAGGAAACCATTAAGACCCGTCAGGAAACGGCCAAAATTCTTGTCCGAGGTCTGGCCCATGAAATCAAGAATCCGCTTGGCGGCATTCGCGGTGCCGCCCAGCTACTCGCCCGGGAACTGCCGGATGAATCCCTGAAAGACTATACCAACGTCATCATTGAAGAAGCGGATCGCCTGCGTAACCTGGTGGACCGCATGCTGGGGCCGATCAAACCACCCCGGCTGGCCGAAGTGAATATCCATGAAGTACTGGAACGGGTTTGCAGCCTTATCGATGCGGAAACCGGCGGTAACATGACCCTCACCCGAAACTATGACCCCAGCATTCCCCCTATTTCTGCCGATGCTGAGCAGTTGATTCAGGCCACTCTCAATATCGTGCGTAACGCCATGCAGGCCATCAGCCAGCATATGCCACTAAGCGACGGCAATATTACGCTCAAGACACGAATCATGCGCCAGTTCACCATTGGCAATATCCGCCACCGACTGATCTGCCGCCTGGACATTATCGACAATGGCCCCGGCATCCCCGCCGACATGGTGGAAAACATGTTCTATCCCATGATCAGCGGCCGGGCCGATGGCACCGGCCTGGGGCTGAGCATTGCCCAGTCCATTGTCACCCGGCACAGCGGTGCTATTACCTGTGAAAGTGAGCCCGGGAAAACCGTATTCTCCCTGTTCATCCCCTTTGAACAGCCAGACAGACAAGCAGATGCAGGAGCAGCCCCATGAGCACAACCGGTAACGTCTGGATCATAGACGACGATCGTTCCATTCGGTGGGTGCTTGAGCGCGCCATGGCCCAGGAAGGGATTCAGACCAGCAGTTTCGAAACCGCGGATGCCGCACTGGCCGCCATTGCGAGCAAACAGCCTGACGTCATTATCAGCGATGTCCGCATGCCCGGTACGGGTGGCCTGGATTTGCTGAAGTTAATAAAGGACGACTATCCCGCCCTGCCCGTCATCATCATGACCGCACACTCAGACCTGGACAGTGCCGTCGCCTCCTACCAGGGAGGTGCCTTCGAATACCTGCCCAAACCGTTTGATGTGGATGAAGCGGTCACCCTGATCAAACGTGCACTGTCTCATGTCCGTGAACAGGCAATTCAGCACCCCGGGATGGAGAGAGCGGCTACACCGGAAATCATCGGTGAAGCACCCGCCATGCAGGAAGTGTTTCGCGCCATCGGCCGCCTGTCCCAGTCCAATATCACGGTGCTGATCAACGGTGAATCAGGAACCGGCAAGGAACTGGTGGCCCATGCCCTGCATCGCCACAGCCCGCGTGCAGCCAACCCGTTTATCCCCCTGAACATGGCAGCCATTCCCAAGGACTTGATTGAGTCTGAACTTTTCGGCCATGAAAAAGGCGCCTTTACCGGCGCTAACCAGATGCGTCGAGGCCGTTTTGAACAGGCCAATGGCGGCACCCTGTTTCTGGATGAAATCGGCGACATGCCCGCAGAAACCCAGACCCGGCTTTTGCGGGTTCTGGCCGATGGGGAATTCTACCGGGTAGGCGGCCATACTCCCGTGCAGGTGGATGTACGGATTATCGCCGCCACTCACCAGAATCTGGAAAAACTGGTCTCTGCAGGCTCCTTTCGGGAAGACCTCTTCCATCGATTGAATGTCATTCGGGTACACCTGCCACGCTTGGGTGACCGGCGTGAAGACATTCCTTTGCTGACCCGCCACTTCCTCGACCGGGCAGCTCGAGAGCTGAATGTTGAACCCAAACTGCTCCGTCCGGAGACAGAAGCTTACATGAGCAGTCTGGACTGGCCCGGCAACGTCAGGCAACTGGAAAACACCTGCCGCTGGATTACCGTGATGGCCTCCAGCCGGGAAGTACACGTGTCTGACCTGCCACCGGAACTACTGGATCAGCAACGGTCATCGACCACCGGCAATAACTGGGAGCAGGCACTGCGCAACTGGGCAGACCAACAGCTCAACCGCGGTGAAAGCGGCCTGCTGGACCGGGCGGTCCCGACGTTCGAGCGGATCATGATTGAAACAGCGCTGAAGCATACCTGCGGCAGACGACGGGATGCAGCCCTGTTACTGGGCTGGGGCCGCAATACACTGACCCGCAAAATCAAGGAACTCGGCATGAACGACGAGGAAACCATTGATCAGGAAGAAGCGCTGGACGAGGCGGTATAACACAGAGCAAAAACATGAGGCATAAAAAAACCGCTATTGAATCAATAGCGGTTTTTTTTTCAGGCTTTATTCAGACCTTGGTGACGGACGACGCTGGTATCCACCTTCGCGCCCGCCGTCACGGCCACCTTCACGACGACGGTTGCCGCCCTGGCCTCCGCGACGCGGTGGACGTTGCTCGCCACCACCGGGAACCTGCTCCATCTTCAGGGGACGACCACAAACCCGCACTTTCTGCAGATGCTGAAGAACTTCACCCGGGATGCCTTCAGGCAGGTCCACGGTGCTGTAGTTATCAAACAGCTTGATGTGGCCGATGTAGCGGTTGTCGATTTCCGCTTCGTTGGCGATGGCGCCAACGATATTACCCGGCATCACACCGTGCTCACGGCCAACATCCAGGCGATAACGCTGCATGTTCACATTGGCAAATTCACGGGAGCGGCGCTCACCGCGATCGCCACGGTCACGACGCTCACGACCACCGTCACGGTCATCACGCTGGCGAGGTTCACGGGTACGTACCGGCTCTTCCTTCAGCTGCAGGGGACGATCTTTCTGCGCCAGGAACAGCAGGGCTGCAGCCAGGTCAATGGTATCGACTTCCGTCTGGTGACGCATATCGGTCACAACACCCTTGAAGAAATCCAGCTGTTCGTTATCGAGCGCTTCCTGAACCTGCTGCAGCATCTTGGACACACGACGTTCAGCCACCAGCTCACGGGTCGGCAGGGTCAGCTGCTGGATGGTCTGGCGGGTCGCGCGCTCAATGGAGCGCAGCATACGACGCTCGCGGTTTGCCACGAACAGGATCGCCTTGCCCTTACGGCCGGCACGACCGGTACGGCCGATACGGTGAACGTAAGCTTCAGTATCGTAAGGAATATCGTAGTTAATAACGTGGCTGATCCGCTCAACGTCCAGACCACGGGCGGCCACATCGGTCGCAACAACAATATCCAGCTTGCCTTCACGCAGTTTCTCAACGGTGCGCTCACGCAGGGCCTGGGTCATGTCACCATGCAGCGGAGCACTGGCGTAGCCACGGGCTTCCAGCTTTTCCGCCAGCTCGACACTGGAAGTCTTGGTGCGCACGAAAATGATCAGGCCGTCGCTTTCTTCGGTTTCCAGGATACGGGTCAGCGCATCCAGCTTGTTCAGGCCGCTGACCAGCCAGTAGGACTGCTCAATGGTATCGACAGTCGTCGTCTTGGCCTTGATACGGACTTCACGGGGATTCTTCAGGTGACGGTGGGCGACCTTGCGGATCACTTCCGGCATGGTGGCGGAAAACAGCGCGATCTGGCGCTCTTCCGGCGTATGCTCAAGAATCCACTCGATATCGTCGATGAAGCCCATCTTCAGCATTTCATCGGCTTCATCCAGCACCAGCGCCTTCAAGGTGTCCAGATTCAGGGTGCCACGGCGAATGTGGTCCATGACACGACCAGGCGTACCGACAATAATCTGGGCGCCACGCTGCAATTGGCGCAGCTGCTGTCCCATGCTCTGGCCGCCGTAGATCGGCAGCACGTGGAAGCCTTTCAGGTAACGGGCATAGGACTGGAATGCTTCGGAGACCTGGATCGCCAGCTCACGGGTAGGTGCCAGAACCAGCAACTGGGTTGCCTTGCTGGACAGGTCGATATTGTTCAGCAGCGGCAGCGCAAAGGCAGCGGTCTTGCCGGTACCCGTCTGGGCCTGGCCCAGCAGGTCACAGCCGTCCAGCAGCAGCGGAATACTTTCTGCCTGGATCGGTGAAGGAGTTTCATAACCCAGTTCCTGCAACGACTGCAGGATAGGCTCCGCAAGTCCGAGTTCCCGGAACTGAGGAATGTTTTCTGACATGATAAATGCGCCTTTCTGGTCAATATAAGGTTTCCCTCACCAAAGGTGACGCAAACCTTAGCTGCACATGATAGTTAAGAATTCATGGCAAATGTGTTGGCGAGGCCGAAAGCCTGACCCCGTCTGGATATACCCTGCTGCAGAGGCAACCTATATCCAGACAGACTCCGGATTCGTCACTCGAAAAGACCGGGGTGTTGCTACCGCAGTACGATAAAGCGGCGAATTGTAACGGATTCCCGGCCTGGTTGATACTGGGATTCCCGCAGGTGACGCGGGATGAATACCTGTTTTCGCCAGAATTCCGGCATCTCCCGCGGCTTTATTTCAGAAGCAATGATCAACACCCCGTCCTTATCAGATATGGGTGTTTAAATACCGCTAAACACAGGATTTAGAGCCTTTACGCCGGCCTATACTGAAATCAGAAATCAGTGAAGGCCAGTCGTAACATGGATGTTCGAGTAGTCGGGCTTCACCACTCGCACCGGGGTATACCGGTAGTAGCGTGTGCGCCCAGTCAACAACAGTTCCACCCTGGTGGTGTCGTCAGTCGCTTTTTATTGGCGCTGTTTCTGGCATCAGTCGCAAGCAATGTATCTCTGTCCAAGGCTGCCAGTCAGGGGACAGTGGGTAAAACCTCCAGCGGTAGTTTCACCATTACCCTTGTGATACCGCCCCGGTTATCGGTACAAACCCTTTCCGTTGAGCCTGATGCGGTACCAGAAGCCAATGGAGAAACCACTACAACAGAGACAGCCACCACCAGTGATACAACAACGGTGACAGTCGTGACCGCCAAACAGGTATTATCGAAAGTGCAGGCCTTACAGGCTGCAGAAGCGACAGCACAGACTGCGGAAACCACGACAACCGGGCAATCCAGCAGCAATGCTGCGGGCGACCCTCTGCCCGAAGCGCCTGCCGAGATCATTCCCACCAACACCCTGCAGCGTAAGCTGTGTATACAGGGCAGTGGCATGTCCCACTACTCTCTGCAGGCCAGTGGCAGCCGGAATGATCAGCGCATGGTGTTGAGCTCGGAGTCCGGAAGCGAAGTCCCGTACCAGGTGGTTATGACAGATCAGTCAAGCCAAGCCCCTATCAATCTCCAAACAGCCAAAACACTTTCCCTGGACAGGCAAAGCGATTGCAGTACGTCCCCCGTCGTCTCGATTAACCTCAGCAATTCCGCACGGAACAACCTGCAGGACAATCGTTATTACGGCGCCGCACAAGTCACAGTAGCCGCCGAGTAAAGCCCGAATCAGATTCACGCTGGATTCCTTTACAGCGGCTACTTACAATCGCAGTATTATTGCGCCTGTTTTTCTGGACGAAGCCACTATGATGCGAAGGATTATTACCCCTCTGCTGGTCACACTGCTGTCTGTTGCAGCATCGGGGCTGCACGCCAGCATGTCGCTGGACAAAATGATCGTTTACTTTGAGCCTGGCCAGCCTCCAAGGCAGGACATCATGGTGTCTAACCCGGATCCGGAAAACCTCTACCTGCAGACGGAAGTCTACAAGGTCATCAACCCGGGAAGAGAGAATGAAGAACGCATCAGGATTACAGATCCGGACAAACTGAAACTGCTGGCGACCCCCCAGAAAGCCATCATTCCCCCCAATGGCCGCAAGACGGTACGCCTGGTGAGTCTGGAAACCCCGAATACAACAGAGGAAGTCTATCGGGTCACATTCCGCCCCGTCGTCGGTGATATTCAGGCGACACAGACCGCCATCAAACTGTTGATTGCCTACCAGACGCTGGTCTTTATTCGTCCCACCAACCCGAAATATGACGTCGTGGCGGAATGGAAGGGCAATACTATCGTCTTCACCAACAGGGGCAACATGAACGCCGTCCTGAGAAACGGAAAATTCTGCACTAGTAAAAAGGATGACAGCTGCAAGCCTTTGTCAGAGGGTACCCGTCTCTATGCCGGGCAGAGCTGGGCACTGGAACTGCCCGACACCAAAGGCTATGTGCGCTACGGGTTGTTTGACGGCCAGTTTGAAAAAACCAAAACCTTCTCACCCGGCAAAAGCTGATACCTGACGTTATTTGCCCTCCGTCCTGCTGATTCAGCCCCCCTGAAACTGCAGGACTATGACATCAGCGCCTGCCTTGCCATTGATACAGCAACAATGACAAGAATCATCGCCGTTATACGGTTCATCCACAGCCATGCTGTTCTGGAAGATAACAGGTGCGAAAGACGTTTAGCGCCATAACCAAAACCAAAGAACCAGACCCATGACGACAAAATACAGCCTACTGTAAATGCCAGACGCTGGTCATCCGGGTACTGGGCTGCCATGGATCCAATTAATACCACCACTTCAACAAGCGTCTGGGGGTTAATAAAATACAGCCCCATCAACACTAATAACGTTTTACGAAGGTTTCTGTTCCCTTGGCTACTAAGTATCAACTGCTCAGGCTCTGGATCACTGCGCAAGGTCAACCAGGCGTACCAGAGCAAAAAAACGACACCAGCCCAAAGGGCACTCTTGAGCAGCCAGTCCACCTGGGAGATCAGAAGCCCCAGACCGGCCGCCCCGACAAGAATAAGCAGCGTATCCGCCAGCGCGCAGAATAAAACAGTCACCAGCAAATGTTGTCGCAATACACCCTGCCGGAGCACAAACGCATTAATCGCACCAATAGCAGCAATCATTCCGGCATTGACAACAAAGCCGCGGGCAAATGGCATCAGCAGTTCCATGACCTCTCCCTAGGGTGCCATTAAATGTATAGTTTGTATTTTCAGGGCTGAGACATTATGACGGGCGTATTATGAATAGCAATGGAGCGGTTTTACACCGCTCCATCCATCAAATGAAAACATTGAGTCGTGAATATTATGATTACAAACCACCCAACAGGGTGTATTTGATTTCCAGGTATTCATCAAGGCCGTATTTCGAACCTTCCCGACCTATACCGGATTCCTTATAGCCGCCAAAAGGAGCAACCTCCGTAGAGAGAATGCCCTCATTGACAGCGACCATTCCATATTCCAGCGCTTCAGCCACCCTAAATACCCTGCCTAGGTCACGGGCATAGAAATAAGCCGCCAAGCCGTATTCAGTGTCATTTGCCATAGCAATAACGTCCTCTTCATCGCTGAAACGGAACACCGGCGCGACAGGCCCGAAAATTTCTTCCCGGAAACACATCATTTTCGTATTAGCATCAGCAATAACGGTGGGCTCATAAAAGGTTCCACCCAAACTGTGGCGCTGACCGCCCACCAGCAACCGGCCCCCTTTTTCCACCGCATCGGCAACATGCTGCTCCACTTTTTCTACGGCGGCCTCATTAATCAGTGGCCCCTGCTGGCTGCCATCATTCACACCAGGTGCGACTTTCAGCAGTTCGACCAGTCCCGCCAGCTTTTCGACAAATACGTCATAAATACTGTCATGGACAAAGACACGATTGGTACACACACAGGTTTGTCCGGAATTACGGAATTTGGACGCCATCAGCCCTTCTACCGCACGATCAATATCGGCATCCTCGAACACAATAAATGGCGCATTGCCTCCCAGCTCCATGGACACTTTTTTCACAGTGTCCACACACTGCTTCATCAATAGCTTGCCGATGCCTGTAGATCCTGTGAAAGACAGTTTTCTTACAATGGGGCTGGCACACATGGCCTGCCCGACTTCAGCCGGCCGTGCCGTTGTCACAACATTCAAGACACCCGCGGGTATACCGGCGCGATCACCCAGTTCGGCGAGTGCCAGGGCACACAGTGGTGTAGCTTCAGCGGGTTTGATCACAATTGAACAACCTGCCGCTAATGCCGGCGCGGCTTTTCGGGTAATCATGGCAATCGGGAAATTCCAGGGGGTAATAGCTGCCACGACCCCCACGGGCTCGCGTGTCACCAGCACTTTACATCCCGGCAGGTGCTCGGGTACCACATCGCCATAAGCTCGCTTGCCCTCCTCCGCAAACCACTCAATAAATGATGCCCCATAAAGCACTTCACCCCGCGATTCAGTCAGCGGTTTGCCCTGCTCACTGGTCATCAGCAGGGCCAGATCTTCCTGGTGTTCAATGATCAGCTCATACCATCGGCGAAGAATGGTTCCACGGGCTTTAGCGGTTTGTTGCTTCCATAACGTCTGTGCACTCGCTGCAGCCTGAATAGCGGCATCGGTCTCTGCCTGGCCGAGATCAGGAACATGAACCAGCAGCTCACCATTGGCGGGATTGGTAACAGGCAGAGTTTCCTGGCTGCTGATCCAGACGCCATCAATATAAGCCTGTGAACGTAAAAGATTCTGATCATTCAGTTGCATGAAACACCCGTATAATTCTTATATCGCCTGAAAATCTGGCAGCACGATATCAAAGCCACCCGCCTGTAAAATATTTCGAACAAAGACCATTTAACCGCAAGGCTGCACCTGACTGCAATGGCAACGTCAGATCGGTCGGATGGGTTCAGGGTAGTAGAACACAGCGTCGTAGGAAAAGGCTTACAACAGGGAAGGGAACTTTCCGGTTTTTCCCATCACCGATTATCAGTAACCTGATACTCACAAGGATGTACCCCGGCGCAAGGATGCGCCACCAAGGATGGTCCAGAAAACTCTTGCAGAATACCCCGTTACAACCCCAGACTCACCGCTGAAAAGCACACCTTCTAATGTTTGTCGTATATCAGCGCATGGTACTTACGGACACCCTGAGGCATCTGGCAACGTCAGCGATGGGTCAGCCATTACCGGCAAGAGCGAATAGCCGGGCCGTACCCAGGGCTTATTGACGCCCTGCTGCTTCAGCAATGTGGCCAGGGATCCGGCAGCTTCACGGGTACTGAACCCTTTACTGACAAGCACCTGCCAGAGCTCACCTTTTACAATGGTCTGAATGATCTCTGTCTCCACCGGCTGCAAACGGGCGGCAAGCACTTTTAAACCATCAGCCTGACGTGAAGCAGAGAACTGCAGGTAAAACTTGTCAGCACTGTAGTTTTGAGAACAATCAGCAGAGACCAGTTGATTATTAGCCGCTGGCGCCGCCATGGCTTCTGGTGAGGTTAATGCAATTGGCTCAGCTGGTGTCGTTTGTTCCTGTGAGACAGGAGTCACAGAGGATTGATCTATGTCCGGAGTCGCTACCAATTCGGCAGGAATTGCTTGCACCCACTCAGGCTCCGGAGGCATCGTCTCAACCTCTGCTACCGCTTCCGGCTCTTCTATGGATGCCTGACTCTCACCAGAGAACTGATCATCAACAGGCGTATGCTCTGCAACGTCTACTGGCTCATTAATGGAAGCATCTTCAGCAGCTACCATTGGCTCTTCAGTGGAAGCCTGTGCTTCTTCAGACTCCAATGCTTCGTTCGGAGGAGTATCCCCTGACACCGTTACCTGTGCAGGCACCGGGTCATCAATCACGACAAACGTCTGCTCCAGGTCATCCCGCTCCATTCTGGCGGTACCGGTACAATTCCAGACATTTGAATTAATTTCCCCTGAACAGCTGAACCCGGATTCCACTACCTCAAGCTTCTCTTTCGCACAACCGGACAACCCGACAAGAGTCACGACGCCAACAACAGGTAAGAATCCATTCCATGTCTTATTGTGACGCATTATTGGCCTTTGCCTTCCATGCCACCCTGTTTATCTTCAGTCTAATCCGATAGTTGACACATGTTAAGTTATTCGCCTTGAAAGCCCCCCATCAAAAGGCCTGACAAGCGCTTCGTGCACCGGATAAACCCCTGTTTTGACTATATTTACTCTAGTACTATCAACAAAAACAGGATAGATAAAAAGACTTCTTTTGGCGTGATTCCATGACAAGTCCAACTATTTTCCTGTGAGTTGATTCTACATTTAGCAGAAGAAGTAACCGTAAAAGCGTATCACTGACAGGGAAGTTGTCGTCATGTTGTGCTGTAAGCAGTATGTGGTTTCTGTTGTTCTTCTATGGGGTTGTTTCTTACCAGCCTCGTCCTCACTAGCTATAGATACCGAGCCTGAATTCTATTGTTCCCGGGATCAACCCTGTGGCAATCAGCTTGCTGCGTATCAATCACTGGCAAACAACCCAGTGGTGCAGTATCTGGATCTTAAGCAGCAGGAATTTACCGAGGATATTTTTCTCAGCTTTCCACCGCTAATCCCCTCCATTCGGCAGGATATTTTTGTCTACAGCCCACGCATTAACGTCTGGGCAGCCTACAACAATACCGGACAACTGGTGGGTATGGGGCGCGCTTCCGGTGGGCAGGACTGGTGTGCGGATACCAACAGCCCCTGTCGCACGCCGGATGGCGCCTTTCGCATTTACCGCAAAGGGACATCCAAGTGTTATTCCAACACCTATCCCATCGGCGAAGGTGGTGCTCCCATGCCATACTGCATGTTCTTCATACAGGGGTATGCCATTCATGGCTCTGACCACGTCCCCAATCGCCCAGCCAGTCACGGCTGTATCAGGGTAAGGGTGGATGCGGCAAAATGGTTACATCAGGAGTTTATGGATTACGGCAGCACGGTGGTCGTTCTTCCTTACTAACGGATAAAGTCTGCCTGCAAAAGTTCACGCTTATGCAGGCAAACAAACACCACCTATCAATATCGACTTACTCTGCTATCCAGTTAATTTCCCTGGCGGTGTCCGGACCTATCATGACCTTTTTCAAACTGCTCGGGATGTCACTTTGATCGGCACTCTTGGGAATACGTCCGCCCATGAGTTCGGCATAACGCTGTGGATACAGAGGCGTACGCTTAGGCTCTGCATAGCCATGCGGATAAATGGGTTGACCATTGGAAAAATCATACTTGTCGGTTGCACCCACGGTATGAAGCAACTCATGAACAATCACCACCTGGTTAGAGCCCTTATAGCGCCAGTCACCATACGCATTGATCAACCCGATCAAACCTTTTTGCATACCCGCAGAATGCGCCAGTCGCGGCATGGTATCAGGGTCGTGATAAAGCACAAACAGACGTATATTCGTGATGGCATCAGACTTGGTCTGCTTCATACGCCAGGCCCAGTAACGGAACTTCAGTGACCACACGACAGCACTCATCATGCTGGCATCCGTCGGCGGCGATTCAGGACTTTCTTTCAGCTGCCTACCCAGATTCACCTCTATCGGTTGGTCAAGCGGCAGGCCGTAGTTTTCCCCCTGCTCGGCCAAAAAGGTTTCAATACTTTCAAAGTCACCCACCGACAAGCGATCAATATACTCTTGAACCTTGTCATTACCGGCAGCATTAATGGGATAGATGGTGACCCACAATGGCTCATTCCAGTCAGTCGTTCTGATCATGGTCTGCCACGTATTGAGACCGATAAAAAAGAGTACGAGCAATAAAAGAAAAACGCGGATGGCTTTGAACATTATGGGATCACATTCCTGTGTTTATCCTGCGTTACATACCGGTAATGGAAGCACAACAGTGCGCATTGCGCACGTTTAACACAACTTCAGGCTCAGGCTATTACACCACTTTGCAGCCACTGCTGTGGCTCAACCGTGACATGCTGCCTGCCGTTGCTGATGGAAATTGCACCATCCTGAATCATGCACTGCAGTTGCATGGTTCTTTCAGCCATTTCTGCCAACTCGTCGATAGCAGACTCAGGAAGATTAATGACCGTCAGGTTCTCAAACCGGGTCAACTTGTTACGCACCTGTTGCCACCAGATATCGGCTGTGCGTCCACCATAGCTGTAGATCCAGACTGACGCCGATCGTCCACAGGCCTTGCGAATCCGTTTTTCATCCGGCTGGCCAAGATCAATCCATAATTCGATTTCGTCACTGAGCGACTTCTGCCATAAATCAGGCTCTGAGTCAGTACTCAGCCCTTTGGTAAAGCTTAATGACTCACTGGCATGACAGGCATAGGCCAACAACCTGATCATCATCCGCTCATCCGTTTCCGACGGGTGTCGGGCAATGGTCAGGCTATGATCCTGATAGTAATTGCGATCAAGATCCGCAATATTGAGTGTTGCTTTGAAAATCGTGGCTTTCAGTGCCATAAAAAATCCATATATGAAATCAACGTCATCGTAATATTGTACGCTCTTTGGTTCCGGTACGTTGATAAAAACACGGCTCTCTCAATAACGGTCATCAGCGAATCCCGGTAAGATCAAGGCCACCATAGCCAACGCTGTCCCGTCACGAATATACTCTGCATTAAGAATACGAATAACGGATGGATGTCATGGCTTCAATCATCGCCATTGCAGGGCCTCCAGGCTGCGGTAAAAGTACACTCACCCGTGCGCTCGCCATGCATCTGGACGCCAGTATTATTGACTACGACCATTACCAGACCGTCACGGAACAGCCCGTTGAAGCCATCATAGAATGGCTGGATAACGGCATCGATTACAACGTGCTCAATATTCCGGGTTTAAGTGAAGATCTGGCCCGTCTGAAACGTGGATCTGCCATTACACCACCCGATCAACCCTTCTCCATAAAACCTCGAAATCTCATCCTGTTTGAAACCCCTTTCGGTTATTGCCATGCCGAATCAGCTCGACATATTGATCTTATGCTGTGGATCGATCTTCCCCTGGATATTGCACTGGCCAGAAACATCCGGGCATTCACAGAACATTTCCAACGTACAGACAGTCCATCCGCAGCACATGACAATATCCATTGGCTTCAGGAATATCTGGATAACTACACCAGCAGTGTGCATGACCTGCTGACTAAACAAATCGCAAAAGTGCGCCCACATGCGGATTACATGGTTGATGGCAAAAAAGATGTGGTGGCCACCTGCGAGCAGGCACACAAAATCATTCAGGAATGGTCACATCACAATACAGCGAGAGAAGTAACCCAGCCATGACAATCCCTGTTGATCAAACGCCTGAACCTACAAACAGTCATTACACCGACTTTCTGATGATTGATCGTTACCTGACCACTTTCATGGATCATCAGGCATTGAACAGTGCACTGGAGACTGGATTGATCGATTTGCTCAGCAGTCATCAGCAAATCGACTTAGCACAAGCCTGCGATTGTCTACGCAGCGACAGGCTTGGCACAGAAACTCTGCTGGCATTACTCTCAGCCAATCAGGTTATCGAACGACAGAATGATCATTTTCAGCTAACAGCAGACTTTCGCAATGCCATGCGCTTTCGCGATCTGCTGGAAGCCAAAATTGCCTTCAGCAATCTTGTGGCGCCGGATGTCATGAACGGGTTCACAGCGCTTCTACAGAACCCGCAACAATTCATGGGGCAGTCAAAACTGTTTGAATTGTTTGGTTACCATCGCTGCTTCGAGGTAACCGATGAGAATATGGCGCTTACTCGCCGCTGGATGCACTTCACCTCCATCTATACCCGCTATGAAGCAGCGGCCTGCCTAGCCCATCACGATTTCAGCCAATATCGACAGCTAATGGATATTGGGGGTAACAGCGGTGAGTTTTCCCGGCAACTCTGCAGGCAACATGCACGACTACTGGCGACGGTTGTCGATCTTCCCGTGGTCTGCGAGGTAGGCATGGAGCATCTGAAGGATACCGCTGAAGCCAACCGTATCCGTTTTTTCAAAGCTAACGCACTGTCTGATCCACTGCCCGGCAATATGGATATCGTGACCTTCAAATCCATTCTGCACGACTGGCCTGCTGACGCGACACTGCGATTTCTTGAACAGGCTTATACATCACTCAAGCCGGGTGGCACGGTATTGATTTTTGAGCGAGGCCCTATCCAGATAAACAACCAGGGGCTGCCTTATTCAATGCTGCCCATGTTTCTATTTTTCCGATCGTTCAGATCATCAGACGACTATGTGACTCAACTGCAAAACAACGGGTTCAGCCATATCAACATTCAACACATTGAACTGGAAACCCCGTTTTACCTGATTACCGCAAAAAAACAGTAAGCACACACTTACTCCGCTTTTGCCACGTTAAACGCTGCGCGACATTTAAGCCCTGCCGGCAAGCGTGCACCCGGGTTAGGCACTTCAACCCTAACACCGTAAGTGCCACTGGCAGCATCAATGACCTTATCTACAATCTTGACTATCCCCTGATAGGGCTTGCCATCAGGCCCCACCAGCACATCCACCAGCATGCCTGGTTCAAGGGTGCCGTAGTGATCGGATCGCAGGACAATCTCCGCATGCAAAGGATCCAATGCGACCAGTTCTAGCACCGGTTCAGATCCCACGTATTCACCTATAGACACATGACGTTCAACCACAATGGCATCAATCGGGCTGTAGATCTTGCGCTGTTTCAGCCGTTCTTCTGCCTCGCGAGTCGCCAGATCCGCCAGCTCTCGGTCCGTCAGAAGCTCATCACGTTCATACTCTGACAGCAGACCTTTGCGTAACAGATCCTGGTTACGTTCCAGCTTACGAATGGTGAACTCTGCCCGTGCCTTGACGCTATTTAGCGCAGCTTTTTCAAGACCACTTTCCAGGGCAATCAACAACTGTCCCTTGGCGACACTGCCTCCCCGCTCGGCATTCACTTTACTGACAATACCGGAAACCTGGCTGCTGATTTGAATTTCACTGCTGGGCTCCAGCAAGCAGCTCAGCTGGGTATCATCCAACTCTGTCGCCATCAAGGGTATGGGTAAAATGAACAATATTGCCTTAATGATTTTTCTTGTCAGCACGGTAACACCTCTTATCAGGAACCGGTGAACGACAAGCGTTCATCCTGTTTTTCATCTGACTGGAACAGTTGCCGACGTATCGACGCATGCCGTCGTTCAACCTGTTTCTGGGTCCATTTCAGCCTGGCCAAGCCCAGACGCTCAGACAAAGGGGAGAGCGCCGTTAACGACATCAACGTTTCCATCCCCACGTCCCCTTTTCCTTCCAGCAGGCTGTCCTCACCAGAAACCAGCACCTCGAAGCTGCCGGGATCCCCCTGACGGGCGCAGCGTCCTGCCAGCTGCCGGTCAATCCGAGACGCATCATGGTATTCCGTGAGGATCACGTGCAGCCCCCCCGCTGCCTCGACGACAGGTGCCAGCTTGATATCCGTCCCCCGCCCGGCCATTTGGGTGGCGACCGTTATCTGTCCGGACAAACCTGCCTGGGCAACAATATCAGCCTCATGGCGGTCATTTACCGCACTGAGCACCTGGTGATCCAGACCTTCCTGCTGCAACAAATCGCTTAACTGTTCAGCCACGGCCACACTGGCAACACCCACCAGGACTGAACGACCAAGCGCATGCATACGCCGAATACTGGCGAGCACTGCCTGCCACTTTTCATGCTGGGTTTGAAAATAGCGCGGTGTTGAGTAGCACCGACGACTGGGGCGATGGGTCGGTATGGGAATCACCGGCAAACCGTATACCGTCCAGAGCTCACGAGACACTTCATGGGCCGTACCCGTCATCCCGGCAAGATGATGGTATTGCCGAAAAAAACGCTGATACGTCATGCGAGCCAACGTATCCCGGACAGCCGTCAACTCACAACCTTCCTTGATTTCCACCAGCTGGTGCAGCCCCTGCTCCCAGCTGCGGTCCGCCATGATACGCCCCGTGTGTTCATCAATGATCTGGACCTTGCCGTCGCGCACCAGGTAATGACGGTCTTTTTCTAACAGACAACGTGCCGTCAGCGCCTTGTGAATAATATCTTCCCGTCGTACTTTACCTGACCAGTAGCTACCAACATGCTGGGTCTGATCTTTCAACCAGGTTTCACCTTCTGGCGTCAACTGAACCGAGCGTTGCTTTTGATCCAGAAGGAAATCCCGATCAACCTCCATCTCTGAAGCCAGTGCCATGGCTTTGGATAACACTTGCTGCTGTTCTGGACTGGCTCCCTTTCCTCCGGATATGACCAATGGGCTTCTGGCCTCATCCAGCAAAACACTGTCTGCTTCATCAACAATGGCAAAATGCAGGCCTCGCAACAGTAACGAGTCATCAATACTCGCTTTTCCTGCCAGCCTGTCGCCGTGAATATGTAAAGGACTTCGGTTCTCTTTCAGAAGCAGCTGATCCCGAAGATAGTCAAATACAACATCCTTGTTGGTGCAATATACGACATCACATGCATAAGCTTTTTTTTTCTCTTCCTGTGACATTCCCTGGACAACACATCCGACACTCAATCCCAGCGCCTGATAGACCGGCTGCATTAATTCAGCATCCCGACGGGCCAGGTAGTCATTCACTGTAATAACATGCACGGGGATACCCGCCAGGGCTGCCGCTGCAGCGGGCAGGGTTGCGGTAAGGGTTTTACCTTCACCGGTCTGCATCTCCGCCACACACCCATCGACTAACGCCAGACCGGCCAACAGTTGAGCATCAAAGTGGTACATGCCCAGGGTTTTGCCTGCGGTGTCACGAATAAGAGCAAAGGTTTCAGCCAACAGAGCATCGGTCAGCCCATCACGGTGCAGTTTTGCCTGCAATGCCTTGAGGGAATCCTGCCGCGCGGAATCACTCATGGCGCTGAATGACTCGGAATAGCGATGAATTGCGCCCAACAGACGACGATGAATGAGCGTTCTGCCCGGCAGCAGTCGGCCACCCCGCCCTTTAGCCCCGTGATAAAGTTTCTCCAACATGCCTGCCGGTTTAACCTTTTGCTCCGGCCGCAGCAAGGTACTGGCCGGCCGTCGCGTTGGGCGCCTAGACATCCAGCTGCCTCAGGAAAACACGGCGAATATCACGGAACCAGCGATAGGCCAGCGGTTCCGGGTCATGCCGAAACAACACATAGACCCGCTCATTCAGGCGTGCCTGAACACCATCTGCAAGAGCCAGTTCCAGCTCGAAATAACGACCGAAGGATTGTATGCCACGGTCTTTATCCGGATTGGCGGCTATGCGGCCACCGCCCTCCAGCGTCAGGATATCACTGGGCAACTGCCGGGTAGCAGCCGGCTCAATGCGCAGTACACTGGCCGACCAGGGACGGCTTCGATCAGAGACAAATCGGATTTCCACCTCATGGGTCTGATTACGCACCAGTTCGATCGCATCTTCCGGCACCATCACCGTCACTGGCAAGTCACCGTAATTGATGACATACCCCAATAGATCCCCTCTGGCCAGGTAGCGTCCTTCCAGGGTGCCGGTATCTGGCGGGTAGAACTGTCCCGCCTGTGGGCTGTTGATAGACATCATCGCCATCTGCTGACGTTTGTTGGCCAGCTCTTCCTGTCGGAATCTGGCTACCTCGCGGTTAATGTCGGCTACCGTCCGGTCAACGACACTGGCTTGATACTGAGCCTGAGCCTCACGAAAATTGGCCTCTAACACCTTTTCCTGTGCGGCGAGTTCAGGATCAGACAGGTGCATCAACAGCTGCCCGGCTTCAACCCGGCTGGCCGGCTGTACCGCCAGCGTTTCCACAAACCCGCTGACACGGGCACGTACCCGTGACTGTTCCGATGGCGTCATGACACCTTCCGCCAGCGTCGCATGGGGAAAGGGAATGAAACCCAACAGAACCACAATGCCTGCCAGTACACAGGACGTTATCCCCCAGAGTCGTGCAGAGCGTGTTTCCAGGGCACGATCCGTGAACGCTTTTTTCAGCACTTTTCCCAATGGCATCACCACCGACATAAACACCAACCAGATAGCCAGTATTGTACCGATCACAAAGTATTCACTGGCAATGAACAGGGCGATCATCACCATGATAAAAAGCCGGTAGATATATGACACTGTTACATAACCGGCCAGCCACGCCCCTTCCCTGCGAGTGGCGACAGGCGGCTCCAGCCGGTCCACATTCAGCACATAACGCTTTACCAGGTAGCCGATATATTGATTGCCGCGTGTCGCCAGGTTGGGCATTTCCAGCCAGTCCGAGAGGACATAATAGGCATCAAAACGCAGCAACGGATTACCGTTAAACAACAGGGTCGATACACCGGCAACCAGCATGGTATTAAATGCAATGGCGCGGACAGCGCCCGGCTCCACAAGCGTCCAGACCACCATGGCCACAGCGGCAATGAAAGCTTCTACCAGAATGCCTGCAGCACCAGTCAACATCCGCTGATATTTGCTGTGAAAGGCAGAAGCCGCTGACGCATCCACATACGGCACCGGGAAGAACACCAGCAGCATGATGCCGATCTCATGCACCTCACCGCCCCAGCGCTTGACCGTATAGGCATGTCCCAATTCATGGATGGTTTTGACAAAGGGATAAATCAGGGCAATCAGCAGGACATTTTCCAGTGATAATATACGATCACTGACGTTGTTAGTGAGTGCATCCCAGTGCAGGCCGGCCAGCACCAAGCCTGTCACAACGACCGCACACCAGAGGAGCATGCCCCAGATACTGATCAGCGGACGCACCCAGCTCTGGGTTTGACTCAAGAACCGTTCCGGGTCTACCAATGGAATCCGGATCGCCAGTGGTGATTTCACTTTTTGCAACAGACGCTTGCGTTCCATGCTGCGAAAACGCTCATGGAGCAGATCAATATCCGGCACACTGTCCGAGTTAAGAAGATTTGCACGGAACAACCGAGACACCAGATCGATAACCTCATCCTGTGAGGGCATCGCATCCCCGAGCTGCCTGCACGCCTGTTCCCAGATAGTCTGTAATGAACGACTGCCGTCCATCAGACCGATGATATGCCAGGCTTCAGGGGTAAAACGGTGGAATTGTCCGGTGGCATGATCCTGAAGAACAAACCAGACCTGCCCCCGATACAGATGCCGGTGCACATCCGCATGGCGGCGTAACCGCACCACCATGTCAGCAACGCGATACCAGGACTGACTGAACAGCGAGGCGGACATCAGGCCCACCACATCCAGAGCTTGAGGCGCAACCACGCCAACAAGTCACGGGTCCAGATAGTGACCAGTTTGTCTTCACCCAGATCAACCTTGCCTATACCTTCCATACCTGGGCGCAACTGTGCGGCTTCGTCCTGCAACCTGGCCTCAACGATAAACCAGGTCGCACCGTCTTCAGACAGTGTTTTGGGGGTAATCTTGTCTACCTCAAACGCATAGGGTTCGCCTGGCAAAGCCGAAAGATGCAACGTTCCCGTCTGCCCCAGGGCAATGTCAGCAATACGGCTTTCCGGAACTTTCAGGTCAACACGGTAAGCATCCAGCGGTGACACTTCGAACAACACTTCGCCCTTGCTGACGGGTCCGCCGAGACGCTGACTCAGATCCCCGCTAATCACCAGTCCGTTGAAAGGAGCTTCCTGACGCGAACGCTCAATCTGGCTTTCGACCAGGTTGAGCTGGGCACGGGCCTGGTCCAGCTGTGCAGCAATAATGTTGACGCGGGCACGATTATGATCAGCCGTCGCCTCCTGGTATTGACGGGAGAGTTTGTTCTGATGACTGCTCCAGCGGAGTTTCTCCAGTTGCAGATCCCGGTCATCCAGTGCAACCAGCAGTTCGCCTTCTTTCACCTCATCACCGGCGCGCACCGACGCATTACGGACATAGCCGTCAAAAGGCGCTACCACAACGCGCTGCATGACCGTTGCCAGTGCTGCCTCAGTTGAAAGGCGGTTATCACCGGTGGCAAACGTCAAAAACAGAATACAGGCAAGTGAAACAAGCGCTGTCAGCTTACGCCCCAGGTAACCGGGGCCCAATAAACGACGTAATTGTGTTTTCCCCGATTCCAGCGCCTTTCGCCATAGTGGCCGATCATTCAGCCGTTTCTCTTCCAGCGCCGTAACAGCCAGTGCCGTGGCACTTTCGCAATACTGCGCCTCATGTTTTGAAAATGGTTTATCCTCAGCGCGCTGGAAAGTAATCGCACCGACACACTGGCCATCGTGGTAAAGCGGTACCGTTAAAATCGATTCGCCCTGGTGCTGTTTCGCCAAAGCCTGATGGGCAATGATGATGAGGCCTTCGGTGCTCTCCACGGGCAGTGCAATCATGCGCCCCTGGTCTACGGCCTCGTCCATGGCAGATTCAATGCTGCGAACCAGATTCATGCGCTTGGTAAACTGGGCACTATGGGATAAATGACACACCGTCACAGAACCATCGCGCACAAAGCCAAGACTGACCAGGTCACAGCGCATGACTACAGACAGTTCTGAGACCAGCCGCATGGCCGCAGCATCAAAGTGAGGCTCTGCCAGTACCTTGGTCAACAAATCAATCGCCGTTGACAGGCGCTGTTGTTCATCCTGTTTCGTATCCAGTGAATGCCTGACGAGAGACAGCTCAACCCAGCTGATACCCCACTGCAACTGCTGCATAGCAGCCTGGACAACACTGTCGCGTGCCCCATCAAGTACCAATACGGCCACACCTTCCAACACCGTTCCCACCATCACCGGATGCGCAATCGCCAGTAATGGCTCTTCTTCATCACTGTCGTTTAAACGGGTAACCAGCGGCGTCTGGTCTTCAATCACCTGCTCAATCAGTTCAGAGACAGCTTCAATTTCGGGCATGACACCAGGCCAGAGTGCCACCGGCTGAAAGATGCCATGTTCTGAGGATTTGATCGCAAGGAGTCCGGCATGAATACCGGTAATCTGTTCACACAGGCGGGTTAGCCACTGCAAATAGAAGGCTTCGCCCTGTAAATCAGACAGAGTGTGGGACGTTTGCGAACCGGTCGCATGCCCGGCCTGTTTGTTTTTTGTTATTTGCATTAACGGACACCGTCAGGCAACTGCCGCCTGTAAAGCACCGGGAAGACACAGGGCTGACACGGTCAGCCCTGTCGCCAATGCTTACAACATACATTAAAGCGACACGTTATCCCAGCGCATAAAGCGTTTCGCCTTTTGCCGTTTTTGCAGATCACTGATGGCCGACTGGTTAAACTTCGCATCAGCATTGCCTTTACGACGTGCCAGTGCAGCGGTTCCCCAGGCCAGCGAAGCGGCGGCAATCGGTCCGTTAGCAGCAAGGTCATCCTCAGCGTCACTCTTGTCCGGTGCAGCCGTTTCAGCGCGATTCTGGCCATCCGGTTGAGGACTCGCTTCAGCATCCGCTGCAGCCGAATCTTCCACCGGAGCCTCACCCTGCACGGCAGGTTCTGCACAAGGGATCGCATTGCCGTTTTCATCCGTACCCGATTCACACTGCGCCGGTTCTTCACCCTCACCATCACCCGCAGCTGTCGGCTCGGATGGCAGCTGGAAGTCTATGCCTGCCGACCGGGCACTGGAGCGGTTGTTATCCGAGATATGGGACACCAGGTTTTCAAGGAAATCCTGCGCATTCGCAGCATTGCCTCGCATTGGTGTCGCAATACCCAGGGAACTGATAGGACGTAAATTCAGGAAGCTGTGGGTATTAATGGCAGCAACCTTCGTGTACAGCGACTTTTCAGTGACCCGCAGAAGGTCAAGGCCACCCTGCGCCAACGTAACGATAACCGTCGCCTGTTCAGCATTGCCGTTTTCAGCAAAGGTCATACGGGCATATTCACCAACCATGATGTCTTCTGACAGGTTGCCGTAGAACAGGTCGCTGCCGAAGCCACCGATCATACGATCCAGACCTTCATCCCCTTTCAGGGTGTCATCCCCACCGGTAAAGAAGTCGATGGTCTCAAGTATCAGGCTTTGACTGGTACGCGTTACTTTTGCGCCATCACCGACGATCAGGTCATCGCCGTCCCGGCCTTCCAGCACATCGTTGGCAACACCGCCAAACAGCACATCCCGATCAGAGCCACCAAGCAGCTCATCATCGTCGCCCAGCACCGTACTACCGGTTGCACCTTCGACATAACGACCCGCAGCATCACTGTCGATATAGCCATCGTCACCGATCATGACTGTTTCACCGCTGGCATTCTCGATCGTATCAGCACCGACACCACCTAATGCCTGATCTTCACCGTCACCTAACGAGATATCATCATTGCCACCAGTGGAACCAACAGTATCCAGGGTTTCTACACGGGTACGGACACCCTCTGTAAAGATCACGCGTCCGTTATCGCCCACCACCGTGTCATTACCAGCTCCCGTTGTGACAGTATCACCTGCAAAACCCGCCAGAATGACATTATCACCGTCACCGGCCTGGATCGTATCAATACCACCCAGGGCAAAATCCGTGGTTTCGGCTACAGTGATCAAGCCACGCGCGTCATAGCGCACCACACCGTTATCGCCGAGGATATGATCGTCACCGTCGCCGGTCACCACTTCATCATCCCCCATACCGGCAATGACCGTGTTGTCACCGTCCGACAGTGTGATGGTATCGTCTGAACCCTGTGATGGCAGCGTGCTGATAGCTTCACGGAGGATATCCGTGACATCCCATGTCATCTGCCCATGGTCACCGACCACCTGATCATTACCTGTGCCACCAGTGATAGTGTCCGCACCGGTTCCGCCAATCACGCGGTTGAAGCCATCACCTACGTTGATAGTGTCATCGCCACCGGTTGTATCATCCAGATCTGTGCTGGTCAGCGTGATCAGATGGCCATCAGTGAACTGGGCAGAACCATTGTCACCGATCACAATGTCATCACCACCGGTCGTGGTGACTTCATCATTCCCCTGACCGGCGATCACGACGTTATTGCCACTGGAGAGCGTGATCACATCACGGGCCCCCTGATCGATCAGAGCACTCACAGCAGACTGCAGAATATCGGCTACATCATAGGTCAACGTACCATGGTCACCCAGGACATGATCTACACCAGTGCCAGCGGTGATTGTATCGGTACCAGTACCACCAATCACACGGTTGAAGCCGTCTCCCACGTTGATGCTGTCATCGCCACCGGTTGTATCATCCAGATCGGTGCTGGTCAGCGTGATCAGATGGCCATCAGTGAACTGGGCAGAACCATTGTCACCGATCACAATGTCATCATCACCCGTAGTGGTGACGTCATCATTCCCCTGACTAGCAATCACGACATTATTCCCGTTGGAAAGCGTGATCACATCGCGCGCGCCCTGATCGATCAAAGCACTCACAGCAGACTGCAGAATATCGGCTACATCATAGGTCAACGTACCATGGTCACCTAGGACATGATCTACACCGGTGCCACCGGTGATCGTATCTGTACCTGTACCACCAATCACACGGTTGAAGCCGTCTCCCACATTGATGGTGTCATCGCCACCGGTTGTATCATCCAGATCGATGCTGGTCAGCGTGATCAGATGGCCATCGGTAAACACTGCAGAACCATTGTCACCGATCACAATGTCATCATCACCGGTCGTGGTTACTTCATCTCCACCCTGACCAGCAATCACGACATTATTCCCGTTGGAAAGCGTGATCACATCGCGCGCGCCCTGATCGATCAGAGCACTCACAGCAGACTGCAGGATATCGGCTACATCGTAGGTCAGTTCGCCATGGTCACCGAGGACATGATCTACACCCGTACCACCGGTGATGGTATCGGTACCGGTACCACCAATCACACGGTTGAATCCATCGCCCAGGTTAAGGGTGTCATCACCACCTGTCGTGTCATCAAGGTCAGTACTGGTCAGCGTGGTCAGATGGCCATCAGTAAACAGTGCAGAACCATTGTCACCGATCACAATGTCATCACCACCGGTCGTGGTCACTTCATCGCCTCCCTGACCAGCAATCACGACATTATTCCCGTTGGAAAGCGTGATCACATCGCGCGCGCCCTGATCAATCAGTGCACTTACAGCAGACTGCAGGATATCGGCTACATCGTAGGTCAGTTCGCCATGGTCACCGAGGACATGATCTACACTCGTACCACCGGTGATGGTATCGGTACCAGTACCACCAATCACACGATTGAAGCCGTCACCCAAGTTGATGGTGTCATCACCACCTGTTGTGTCATCAAGGTCAGTACTGGTGAGCGTAATCAGATGGCCACCGGTGAACAGTGCAGAACCATTGTCACCAATCACGATGTCATCACCACCGGTCGTGGTCACTTCATCGCCTCCCTGACCAGCAATCACAACATTATTATCACTGGACAGCGTGATCACATCGCGCGCGCCCTGATCAATCAGTGCACTTACAGCAGACTGCAGGATATCGGCTACATCGTAGGTCAGTTCGCCATGGTCACCAAGGACATGATCTACACCCGTACCACCGGTGATGGTATCGGTACCGGTACCACCAATCACACGGTTGAATCCATCGCCCAGGTTAAGGGTGTCATCACCGCCTGTTGTGTCATCAAGGTCAGTACTGGTGAGCGTAATCAGATGGCCATCGGTAAACAGTGCAGAGCCATTGTCACCGATCACAATGGCATCACCACCCGTCGTAGTGACTTCATCATTCCCCTGACCTGCGATCACGACGTTACTGCCACTGGATAGCGTGATTACATCACGCGCCCCCTGATCAATTAGCGCGCTTTCTGCGGACTGCAGGATATCAGCAACGTCGTAGGTCAGCTCACCATGATCACCGAGCACATGATCTACACCTGTGCCTCCAGTGATAGTGTCAGTACCGGTACCACCAATCATACGGTTGAAACCATCGCCCAGCTTAAGAGTGTCATCACCGCCCGTCGTGTCATCAAGGTCAGTACTGGTGAGCGTAATCAGATGGCCATCGGTGAACAGTGCAGAACCGTTATCACCAATCACGATGTCATCCCCCCCCATGGTGGTCACTTCATCGCCACCCTGACCTGCGATCACCATATTATTGCCACTGGACAGCGTGATCACATCACGAGCCCCCTGGTCATGGAGACTACTGATGACTGACTGCAAGGTATCAGTAACGTCATACACCAGTGAGCCATGGTCACCGATCACATGATCCACACCCACACCACTGGTGATAGTATCCGTACCGGCACCACCAATAACCCGGTTAAATCCATCACCGGCATTCAGTTGATCATTGTCACCTGTCGAATCATCAGCATCAGTTGACTCGAGTTTAATAAGATGACCATCTGTAAAGGTGGCTGTCGCGTTATCACCTGCAAGAATGTCATTGCCAGAACCCGCGCTGACATCATCCTGGCCAAAGCCTGCAATCACCAGGTTATTACCATCACCGGCACGAATCGTATCGTTACCGCCATTCTGGAGCCGGAGGGAGGCAACACTGATGATCTGGCCGGCCGCCAGTGTAATGATGCCGTGATCACCGAGAATCAGATCATCGTCACTATCCAACAGCCCCAACGCGCTGCCATCCTCATTGGCGCCGTACAGCTCATCACCGCCGACACCACCGAGCAGCCAGTCATTCCCGGCATTCCCCTGCAGAATATCGTTACCGCCATGATCAACCGTTCGGTTCTGTACCAGATCAATGGTGATCAGATCGCCATCCACATTGCGATCAACTTCACCATTGTCACCAATCAGGATATCGTCACCGGCATTACCGGCGGCTTCATCCGCCCCCATACCGGCAAGGATAATGTCGTTGTCGTCACCACCCAGCAGGATATCGTCACCACCCAACGTTTCTACCGTCGTTTCGATATGCGCCACGTTGCCGGTCGTCATCACACGCAGCTGTTCCGGCGAACCATCGCGGATCTGGGTGATCACACCATGATCACCAAAGATAATGTCATCACCGCTGCCGCCATCAATGGTGTCCTTGCCAACAGCAAGATCATCCGCATTGGCGCCATCGTTGGCCGGATTCGCAACAGTCACCACCGTCAGCACTTCTGTCGCCAGGCTCAGGCGCTGGGATAGATCGACATTGAAGCCGGAATCACCATAGAGGTGGTCATTGCCACCCAAACCATAGAGGGTGTCATCGCCGGATCCACCGGCAATCTGATCATTGCCCTGTGAGCCATAGATGGTGTCATTGCCTGCACCACCGTAGATAACAACACCACTCTGCGAACCTGAAGCGTCAATAACATCATTACCGGCATTGGCATAACCCACTACCGGATCCAGCCCAGTCCCTCTCAGGGACGCATACCGGCTGCCATCCTGACTGGTATCACCAAAGATAATCAGCGGAACGTTATTGGTATCTGTGCCCGTCACCGTAATGGTATCGCCGCCCATTTCGGTCTCACCTGTTGAAGGATCGACAACCTCACGGTTACCTCCCCCGTGCGCAATCATCATCGGGTTCTGCCGCTGAACACTGGCGGTCACCGTTTCATCGGTTAGCTGCTCGCCACTGCCAAGCGTCACCTGGCTACCATCCAGCGAAATAGACTTAATGGTATACATCCCATCATTGCCCGCAGTATCCGTCACCACAATGGTATCGCCAGCACGGAAGCCCTGGTCAAACCAGCTGCTGCCATCCTGCTGGGTGATATGGCTGACACCCAGCCCAACATTGTGGGAGAACACCATGGCCGCACTGACGCTGATCGCCGTGACATCCACCGTCAGGGAATCATTACCAGCCCCCATCACAGTTTCGACCACTTCCATACCGTAATACGTGACACCGCCCGCAATGGTTCTGTCCGGCGCACCGTTTTCTCCGGCAACGACAATGGCAGTGTCATCCATATTCAAGCCGGTCAACGACGAGGTGGTAAATTGACCACTGTCATCCGTATCGCTGCCATCATTAAAGACCGTCACAGTATCCGTCTGGATGGTCTCATCCGTGATAGACGGGATATCTTTGGCAGATGTCGCCTGTTCACTGGGTAATACCACCGGTGTCTTGAGCGCCCGGTCCACCATGGTCAGGCCACCTTCAAGAATCAGGGAACCCTGAATCGCGCTGGTCAGCCCTTCTGAACCAACGATGAAATTATCGCTGCCCAGACCACCGATGAGTGTCGTGATGACTCCCTCGCGAGTACTTTCGATAATGAAGGTGTCATCACCTTCCAGTGCATCCACATCGACTGACTCCACACCATCGTAGGTGATATTCAGTCCTGCACCGATAATGGAGTCACGCGTCACAATAAAGGTGTCGTCAGCTTCTGTACCGATGGCCGTCAACGTGTCAAAACCGCTGCCACCATCAATACTCAGCGGTGCATTGACGTTGTAGTCAATGGTGTCATCATCATCACCACCATTGAGGTCAATACTGTCTTCTGCAACAAAGGCGCGGACAACAAATTCATCGTTACCCTTCTCGCCCTTCATGAACAGCTTGGCCTTGTTGCTGTAGACGGTGAAGCTGTCGCCATCATCGCCACCCAGCAGGGTCAGCTCTTCACTGTTGCCATAACTCAGGTAACCCCGGGTCACCGCCGTTCCAGCCACGTCATCGCCAGGCGCGGTGACCGGTGCTTCACCAAAGATCTGTCCTACCTGGAAAGTATCCCGGCCACTGCCACCATCGATGGTCATCAGTGCACTGGTGTCATCCAGGAAGAAACTGTCACTGCCTTCACCGCCGTTGATCTGCACACCACCGGTCAGGTCATTGAGACTGCTGTCGTAGTTGATCCGTTCAACCGGATCAGCAAAGGAATTGGTTTCAACCTCGCCGTGCAGACGGGCAATAAAGTTACTCCGGATCAGGAACACATCATCCTTATCGGCACTGGTATCGCCAGCAAAGCCCCGGCCATGAATCGTCAGGTTGTCCACGCCATCAGCCGCATCACCGCTGTCGTGCACATCAATTACGTAATCCGTCAGCGTAACGCCATCGGCGTCGGTATCTGTCATGGTGATGACATACTGATCGCCGCCTTCCTGACCATCCAGGGAAAGGACATCACTGCGTGAATGCAACTCGTTGACGGTCAGCGTATCGGCACCTGTACCACCGGTGACGTAGGTATCGCCGGCCAACAGGCTGACATCAATCAGAATGCTGTCGCCTTCACTGCCGCCATCGACATCTATACGTGTCGAGCCTGTCAGGCTTCCCAGCAGCTGAATATCATCACTACCCGCGGCACCAGAAATACTCAGAATACCGGCCGTGGTAATGACGCCATCCAGCAGGAGTCTGTCACTAACGGCTTCACCTTCGATCGTGATGTTGGCACCACTCAATGTGCCTTCGTTATGGATTGTGGTTCCGGCAGCATCCAGGTTTTCATAATCGCCCTGCAGCAGCAAATCGCCGAAGGCGCTCACCGTAGCGCCCGCCTCAACCGTGAGGTCATCACCCGCACGTAAAGTTACCGAGCTGGCTGTAGACTGAATCGTTACCCCGGCCTTGACGATCAGATCATCCTCTTCACCGGCTACATCATTCGTGTCTTCACCGGCATAGAGCAGGATCGCCTCGTCAGTGATGATGGACTTCTCAACCGTGATCGGACTATGTGCCTGAATGTTCACCGTACCCGTCGCGACCATACCGTTGGCCTGATCCAGACCACCAATCGTCAGGTGACCGGTATTGGTGATCCAGACATTACCACTGGTTGACCGCCCTTCCATATAACCGACGGTCGTCTGAAGGTGCTTGCCTGAAGCACCGATATCGCCTTCAGCAAAGAGCCTTGTTTTACCTGACGTCACGTTAGACGCATTGGCATCAGCGTTGCCATTCAGGATATTGTCCCGCCCAAGGATAAAGGCCGTGTAATCAGCACCGGTACCAATGGTGTTAATCGACAGATCACCATCGGTTTCAATCAGGTAGGTATTGAGGGCACTGCTCGTCGTTACCGTACCGGCAGAACGGTAGGCACTGTTGATATCCAGGTCATTACCGGAAATACCGATAGCGTCATTCTCAGACGTCAGGGTAATACTATTACCGATCACATCCGCTTCCGGCAGACCCGTCACAACATTACCGCTGGCATCTTCCGTGTCTTTAATGGCCAGATGTGCACGCAGATCCACATCGCCACCATCAGCGAGCACTTCACGGATATTCATGTTGCCCAGAACCTCATGGACAAATACATCGGCTCCTGCACCGATCGTCAGGGTCGCATCCGTGGCCAGGTCGGTTTCCAGATAATCCCCATCCTCACCGACACCAGACGACGCAGTCAGCCGAAGCTCGGTGGCCGCACTGATATTGGCAAAGTCATGGTCAAGCCCATCGACAATGGCACCACTTTCTGCGGTCAGATAGATACCGCCCGACTGTGCATAGAGGGTGCCGACATTGATATCATCGGTCCGCTCTGTCAGGTAGATATCCCCACTGACCCTGGCGGTGAAGATGGCGTCAGCAGCCAGATTGATATAAATCTGGTCAGAAGCGGAACCAATAGAGCCGTCAGCCGCCTCCAGAATCACATCATTACTGGTGACGTTGGTGACATTAGCGCCTGCCGCATTAATGATGGATTTCCCAGTCTTGATCCTGACCGTATCACCGGCCACGACAGTATCCAGTTTCACGTCCAGCTCAGAACCCAGGAACACATCACCACTGCCCGTCGCAGATACGGAACCTAATGCATCAACATCCACATCATCACGCAGGTCAATGCGGATACCGGTAATGGATGCGCCATCCGTGGTCGGGTCGGCAATGATTTCCGCCAACGTGATATTGGCGCGGTATTCAGTAGACAACTGGTCACTGTCAGACAGGGTGATCGTATTGGCGGTGACAGACTCAATGGTAAAGAACTGACCGTTATCATTGGCGTTGTCAGCGTTACCAAACACCTGGATGGTCATGCCAGCCTGGAAGCCATCCGTCAGCCAGTTTCCACCATCAGTACGCTTAATAGTGTCAGCACTATTGCCGTTATTCAGGAAATTCACTTTCGCCGAAACAATATCGCCTGCCAGATAAGCGACATCTGTACGTTCAGCGGCGGCCAGTGCTACACGCTCATCATCCGTCAATGAAACAGACGGACCACTAAGGTCAATCACCTGTGATCCGGTCGCAGATCCGATACTGCCAGAAGCGACAATCATCACCGTGCCCGCAGCACTGATATTGGCCGCCTCAACAGACGTCTGAGTATCTGTGATAGGTTCGATCAGTCCAGCACTGAACAGGTTGAGCAGTTCGTCTTCTGTCCAGACTTTGATACTGGCGGTCAGGCTGTCCCGCTCTGCATCCGACAAGGTATAGGTAAAGCTGTCATTGTAACTGTCACCATAACCGCCAAACTGGCTATGCAAGCTGTGATATTCCTCGGTTCGCTTGTTAACCAGTGTCTGGATTTCACCATCGGTCCAACCAGCATTGGTGTAATACGTCTGTTCATCGGTCGACAGAGAAACCACAAAGTTCTCATCATAAACAGACGAATCAGCCTGCATGCCACGGTATTGCCAGTAGGTCTCGTATTCCTGCTCACGGTTGCTGGCATAATCGATCAATGTCTGATCGATCTTGTTCTGGGCGCCGGTACCGTCGGTCAGCTGCAGATCACTCCAGACGCCATTGAGCAGTTCGTCATAGGTACGGTCATCACGAACAGCGCTGTCATTAGCATCCTTAAGGCTGCCACTTGCCACATTAATGTAAACATCACCGCTGGCAGAAACTGCTTCTTTCAGGCGCAGGTCACCACTGGTTTCTTTGAGGTAAATATCCGTTTTAGCGTCAACGGTCACATAGTGGGACAAACTGGTGCCGGAGTTGAGCGCGAGTGCACGGCTACTGCTGTTACCGACAGAGCCTTCTTCAGCCACCAGCGCAACCGTACCGCCCTGAACAGATCCGGAGTACCAGCTATTTGAGGTCTTCTGGGCAACCGTAATGTTTTCCTTGGCGACCAGCCGTACAGTTTCACCGGAACCGGCCTGAACACTGTCTATCGCCAGGTCACCACTGCCTGCGGCAATGTGGACGACACCACCCGCCGTTGCCTTGAGGCTGGCATAGGCATCATCCGCAAGATTCACGGTCAGAGCCCCTGAATCCACCATATCGCCATTACCATCCACAACCACACGACCAATATCACCCGAGGCAGACAGCACCACCCGCTTGCCGGTGATGTAGGAGTCTTCGCTGGTCTGACGGATATCGCCTTTCGACGTGATAGTCGTCGTACCCGAACTATTCAGGATGCTGCCGTCAATCAGGATATCAGCGCCAGCAACCGTAGACGTCAAAGAAACACTCCCTGCGTCATACCCAATGAAGTTGATGTTGACGCCATAGTCAGCCTTAACCGTATGGGTATGCGTGGTCGTCGTGTACTCTTCCTTCACATACTTCGTGTAGTAGGTCTTCTTGCCGTACCAGGTACTGGTCGTCCAGCGATCTTCGATATAGTTCTTGGTCTTGGAAGCATCGACCTGGGGATCACTGACATAGGTGTAGGCATCGTTTGCCTTACCTGCATCAAGGAAGAAATACGGCCCTTCGTCGGTCAGGGTAGGCCCTTCCAGACGCTCTGTTGTATCCCAGTAATCATCGCTGGGATCCTTGGCAAAGGCATCAATACCCAGCCAGCCGCTCTTCTTCTCAGTCTTGTAGTACCGGGTGGCATCCAGGACATCCACCGACCAACCATAACGCCAGCCTGACTTGATGGAGTACGTGTTACTGTCGCTACCGGCTACATCAGATTTGCCGTCTTCTTGAATGGTGACGCCATTCTCATCTTTGGTATAAATGGTAACGTGCGGATTGTCGCTGGTGCCTTTGGCCTTGTCCTTGATAACCAGGGTACCTTCACCGCGCTGGGAAGCATCCAGGCTGTGCACCACCACATCGTAAGCCGTGTTATTGGTGACCGAGATCTTGCCATAACCGCCCAGCACACGGATCTCTCCAGCGCCGGTATTGAGCATATGGCCTTCCAGCTCAATGTAACCACCGCTGACCCGTATTTCCTGAATTTCAATCTTGCCGGTTGTCGTATTGTAATAAACGGTATAGTCGTCGGTTGAGGCGGTTGTCAGCTTGACGAGACCACTGGCTGAACGACTGATGTTGGAGATTTCACTGGCCGTCGCCGTACCCAGTGTCAGGCTGTAGTCCGGCTTACCGCTCTGCATGATACCGTTCAGGTTCAGGTACTCAGCCTGGATAACAATCCGATCGCCATACAGGCTGACACCCGTCGGTGTCTTGGTCAGTTCCGCAACAACCGTGGCATCTGAAGCAGACTGCTGTCCGTTATTGGTCAGGGAATCCAGCTTGGAATAGGTTTCTCCGCCCACGCTGTAATCGGTCAAACCACTGATGTAGACGCTCTTACCGACCACGTTCATGTTTTCAGCACGAACCTGGGCTTCAAAGGTCACCTTCCCATCCGGGTTACTGACCGTCAGGTTACCCTGCGGGTTTTCAACATTACCGGTGATAGTAATATCCGGCGTCGGAATTCCCGCATTGGCCGGATCACTCTCATCAAAGGTATTGGCGATAGTAATAAACGGCGGATTTTCACTACCACCGGCAGTCACTGTGGAGAAGTTGGCAGAACCGGCGGTGACACCTTCGTCAGCCTGGTTATAGGTTTCAATCTCACTGTTGCTGGCAACTTCCACACCGTTCAGGAACAAACCACCGTTGGAATCGGGAATCGAAATCCCCTTGATTTCCAGGAATGCTGCTGTGTTGTTTGTAATCTCAACACTGGCATCCCCCGGCGCATCAAACACACCATCGCCCTCAAGCACATCGGAACGAACATCGATCATCCCCGCCTGCGCCCAGATCGGGTCGACCTCAACAACAAGTACATCCTGTTTGGTGTAACCGGACAGACCATTTTCATCCGTACTCCACAGTCCCTGTTTTTCCAGCTCGCTGGTAATACGGGCGACTTCAGACTCGTAGAACGCCTTAAGATTCGCGTTGGTATCCTTGTACTGGTTCAGCTGCTTCTGCGCATATTGCAGCTCCTGAACCAGTTCGGAATCCAGCTGATCCGTGACGGTACGGAAGGTCACGCCGTCAGTCTGGGTACTACTGGTCACCTGGCCATTCACGATGGCATCCAGCACCAGCTCCTGCTTCCGGTCGATACCGGTACGGACGGTACCATCCACATCCACCGTCGCATGCGCTTCGGTTTCAATCGTGCCGTCGTACAGTTCAGAACCGCCACTGATTGCCTTGGCGACTTCACTGGTCCAGTTCACGCCCTTGGCTTTAGCGGCCATATCCGCAAAGCCAAGACGCTCGGCATGGAGCTTGGCGTCACGGGCTGTTTCCAGCACTGCGCCTGCAGCCACCGTGATGGTATTGTTCTGTATCAGCTTCGCCGTCGCATCCAGGCTGTTGATCGGAATGGCGCTGCCGGCAAAGTTATCCGTACGGGCTTCCAGTTTGTACTGGTCACGGTTGAAGCTGGTGTCGGTACCCGTCGAGATATTGAGGTTGCCATCCGTGGTCAGGAAACTGTTGGCTGCGAAGGTCACCTTGTTTTCAGGACGTATTTCTACCGTCGTATCCGCCACAGCGACCGTACCGCCACCGTAGGTTTCCACGTTGACCTTTCCGACAGCCTCACCGGTACCACGGGCAGAGATCTGGACATCACCCACGCTGCTCAGTTGCGCGTCTTCCCCCACGGCAACTTCGGCAATGTTTGTATCCGTCTTGATCTCCATGGTCGCGCCCGCGCCGGACACCGCACCACCAGAGATCAGTGTGACCTTGTCGTTCAGGATAAAGTCATTGAGGGCATCCAGCGTCATGTCACCGGCATCCGATGCGCCATCTTCCACCGTCAGTGACGCACTGTCCCCAATCACCACCCGGGTAGTCATGTTGACGTTGGTAAAGCTGTCCGCACCGGCGGCGCTGGCAACACCGCCCGTGGTGCCCTTGATATTGTCACCGGATACGCCGTTCTTACGCAGCTTGGTGATGGCATCCATATCAATGTCAGTTGCCTTGACGACGGCATTTGCACCGATACCAGCGGTGACATTGGCCGTCACATCATGATCAGCCTTGGCACCTGTCGCACCGAGCACACCACCGGAACCCACATTGATTTTGCTGTCAAAGGTGGCGTTCTGCTCCGCCTTGATGACCAGGGTACCCGCGCCACGCTGTGTCAGGTCGATGTCCTTACCGCTGGCGCCTTCACGGATTTCAGCCGTGACGGTGCTCTTGTTCACGGTAATGGCTTCTGTACCGGAACCACCCACGATACCACCGGCCCCGGCGGTGCCTTCCGCATAATTGTCATCATTGCCGATAGCAGTGATCTGGAGTGTGGAACCCGTCAGGTCAACACCATCGCCCAGGAATGCGACAGTCGTTGTATCTGACTTGGCGGTTGCCGAGCTGCCGCCTGCAGCCAGCAGACCACCGGAGTAGCTGTCAGCCTCAGACTTCTGCTTGGTGTTGTTGGTTGCAGCCAGTGTCGTCGCGCCGGTAATCGCCAGGGTCGCACCATCGGCAACGAAGCTCTTCACAGTGCTGTTGTTATTGATTGTAGAGAGTGTCGCATCCACCCCTATCAATGCGCCGGCAGCCCCCAGCGAGTAAGCCTTGGCGGAGTAGCTGTTATCCGGCACCTTGGTTTCAGCCGTCAGAGACAGGCTGGCGGCAGTAATGCTGATACTGCCTTTGGACGCATCATCAGGATCACCCAGTGCGGCAATGACGGTGGGCGCTATCGTGATATCGGTCAGAGAAACACCAACGGCAAGGCCGCCAGCATTAACACCGTGCACTGTCACATCAACTTTCGGTGTGGCAGTTGCCTCAATATCCACGGTATTGGTTACCGTGACAGCAGCATTATTGCCGATAAAGGCTTTCACGCTCGGGTCAATCCGAACTCTGGCGTCATTGCCGGAACCGGCACCGATGCCCGCAGCCACCGACCAGATATTTTCGGTCACTGTAGCGTTAGAGGTCGCCGTGATCAGGACATCGTCGACGGAGTCACTGTCCTGACCAACCTGGGCATAGTTGCCGAGATAAGCCAGTGTGGATCCACCGATATCAACATCACCGACCGCAGCGCCTGCCGCGATACTGCCGGCAGTCACGCCTTTCGCCTCAACATCATAATTGCGTGAAGATTCTGCGGTAATAATCAGGTCGTCCGCCTTGGTAATCCGTGCTCCGTTTGAAGACGATGAACCATGGTCAACAAACGCCCGTTGTGTAGCCGTGTCGTTGATGACACTGACCTGGGCACCCAGTCCGACAGTACCTGCAGAGCCACCGTAGCTATAGACATCCACATCGTCGGCAGTAAACACCGCCTTGATCTTGATATCATCGGTTGCCGAGATATCCGTGTTGTTATCGATATAAGCGGTTGTTGCGCCAGAAAGATTCAGTACGCCGACAGAACCACCGGCACTCAGGCCTACGCCCCCAATCGCCGCACCACCGGCAATCTGCTGAATGTCCGCGGTCTCTGTCGCCTTCACCAGGATGTCTGCTGATGCGCCATTACTGCCAGCCGTGATCTGGGCACCGTCGCCAATATAGGCCGTCGTATCAGATACGGAAGGATCTTCGCCTACAGAGACAGTAAAGAGACTGCTGCTCGCAACACTGTCCGCTCGTTGGGCCGTATCATCGGAACCCAGCCCGTTGGCATTGCTGTCGCTGAAGGCTGCATCAATCTTTTCCTGCGCCGGTGTTGCCTGTTCATTACCGGTACTATCAAGCCCGGTACCGACACTGATGACCGATACCGCGCCACTGACACCAAAGGTAGCGCCACCAGCAAATGCCATGACCATGGAATCAATGGTGCGATTGGCTTCAGCTTCAACCGTCACATCACCTTCCGCGGTCACAACGCTGTTTGCGCCGATATGGGCATCCACGGCGTTTTTAGCCGTGACGACATCAATGGAGGCACCCACACCACCGCCACCGATGCCACCGGCACCAATGTCGTTATCGAAGGTGATGTTACTGGTCGCCTTGACCTTGGTATCGGAGCCAGACGCCACATTCGCATTGGTTGCAGCACCACTGCCGGGTACATAAGCGCCAATGTAAGCGGTCGTATTCGAGTTTGTCTCAACCACAGAAACAGAACCCGCAATGCCTCCGGCACCGGCAGCGAGCGTGCCAACCAGTACAGAGACGTCTTCTTCCGAATCACTGTTGACCTGCACACTGCTACTTGCGTCAATCGTCGCCCCTTCGATATAGGCGCGGGTGTTGCCATCCAGCAAGCCTACGGCAACAGAGCCGCCGGCACCGACAATACCGCCGCCGATAGTGCCATCATACAGTTCCAATTCCACACGACTGTTGGCGTCGACATTGACACCCGCGTCACTGGTCACCTTGGCCAGTCGGATAAACGCATCCGTATCTGACGTGCTTTTCACACCGGAGGCCGCACCTGCGACACCCGCATAAAAACCAACGCCAACCCCGGCACTGGCTGACAGGATTTTTTCACGGCTCAGGGCTGAAACATCCAGGCCCTCACCGGTATAGATATGATCTTCATCTGTCGCGACATCATCATCGGCGACATAGGCCTGCGTGGTGTTATCCACAATATCAGTATCAATAGAGGCACCAACCCCTGCTGCACCGCCGCCAAAGGCAAGCGCGCCACCTCCACTACTGATATCCGTGTTCTGATGCGCACGCACCTTGACCTGCTTGCCACGGTTGCTGTTGCTATTAACTGATGAATCACTGATATAGGCACGTGTCGTATTCGTGACCTTGTTGACGATCACATTGGCGCCGATACCCACCTGCCCGGCAAGCCCCAGGCTGACGGCAACCACATCAATTTCTTCATCATTGGTGGCAATGACCGCCAGACCGTTGAGGTTTTCGGTACTCTCGGTACCGGAGTTATCGTCGGCCCATTGTTTGATAGCCAGTGCGCTGCCCGAGCCTTTTGCAACAACCGTTGCATCACCGGTGATATAGGCCTGTGTGTCATTGTCCAGCTGGTTAACGACAACTGTCCCCCCGACACCCACCGTACCCGAACCACTGAGCGTACCGGCATAGGATGTGATGGTGTCGTCAGACTCTGCCTGAACCAGAATGTTGTCGTCAGTTGTGACCGTGCCACCGTTGATGTACGCCCGCACGTCATTGTGAATCAGGTTGCTGGATGCAGACCCGGCCACACTGGTGGTACCGGAACCGGAGATACCGGCAGATAAAGTTGAAATCGTCGCATCTGACGTTGCAATAATGCGAATATTGCCGGCATTGCCAGTCGTTACGACAACACTGGAACCATCCACGTACGATTTAACGGTATTGTCGATTTCGTTATAGGCGACAGCCGCACCAATTGCGACAGTCCCGGAGCCACTGATCTGAGCAGAACCTGAACGGATATCGGACGTGTCGGTGGCCAAAACATCAACGTCACCAGTCGCTGTGACTGAAGCATTGCCACTGATATGGGCATCGACAGTTTTCCGAATCCAGTTCAGAGAGAAGGAACCCGCACCGGCAAAGGTGCCAGAACCGGAGATAGATACACTGAACGTATTAATATCAGCATCAGAGGTCGCATCCACGGTCACGGTATCAGCAAGGACGGTGGCATTATCAATGTAGGCCCTGATGATGTTGGCCGTATCGTAATCACCCGGATCATCCGGGTTACCGCCCACATAGTTGTAACCCACTGCGGCACCAATCGCCGCGGTTCCCGCGCCACTGCCGCCACCGGCCAGCGAATTCAGTGTCGCCTGGTCAGAAGCTGATACTTTCACTGCACCACTGCTGGCCTCTGCCCTGGCACTGTCGGCAATACGAGCTTCAACGCTGTTGCGGATCCAGTTCAACGACAGTGAGGCTGCACCACCCACGGTACCGGCACCCGAGCCACTGATGGTGAATGACCAGATCTGGGCATCCAGTATCGGGTCATCGCTGGAGTCCTGATCACCATCATCGGCCAGAGCGACAGATGGCAACTGATCCGTATTAAGGACTTTCGCGGCAACCTTGATATCACCCGTTGTCGCTGTGGCTTCAGTACCACTGCCTTCTATCCGTGCCTGAAGATCACTGCGCATATCATTGGTGGCAGAGGCGATGGCTGCCGCGCCCGTGCTGGCACCGGAAGCGCCACCGGCGACAATCACCATGATTGGTGTTGTCGTTGCACGGACATTGATATCGGTATAGGCCGTTACCTTGGCGCCGCCCTGTATGGAGGCATTGACCAGGTTACGCATGAAGTTAATCGAAATAGAACCGGCTATCGCAACATTACTGGCACCTGCCGCACCGACTGTGACATTCACAATGCTGGCAGCTGAGTCCGCATAAACATTCACGGCACCCTGGCTGGAATCCACCGTTGAACTACCGCCAATGTAAGCGCGAATAATGCCTGTATTGATGGCATCCCGATTCTCGGCTACATCGCGGGTTGGATCGCCGGGGTCACCGCCAATGTAGTTGTAGGCAATCGCGGCACCAACAGCACTGCCTGAAGAGCCTGCTGCACCGAGAGCAATCGATATCAGGTCAGCGTCGTCCTCTGCCGCAACGGTCACATCACTGGAAGCATCGACATCAGCGTTGTTGATGTAAGCCTCTACCGTGTTGTTCAACCAGTTCAGCGAGATAGCCGCACCTGCAGCAAAGCTGTTCGCATAAGCGCCGGCGATGGTGACATTGATAATCTGTGCACCGAAATCCGTATCCGACGGCAGCTCAGAGGTATCCACACCCAGCCCCGCCAGGTCGACATCCGATCCCGAAGGCGAGAAGCCGGCAAGTACATTCACACCCGCATTTTTGGATTCGACTTTCGCACTATCGATATAGGCCTGTACCGTGTTGCCAACCTCAGTCGTTGAAGCGGATGCACCCACGGCAGAACCGCTGCCAGAATAAGCGCCGGCACCGGCGATAACGACCATTGTCGTCGAGTCAGCCGCCGCTACACTGACGGCCTCACTGGCTTGCACATCAGTCGTGACTGTCGCATCCGCATCATCCTTGATACGCGCCTGAATCGTGTTGGTGACTTCATTAACAGAAATCGAGCCACCAAACGCAAAATTCTGGGCACCGGCACCACCAACGGCCACGCTGACCAGGACACTCTTGGCAGACGCCAAAACATCCAGCGTCGAGGTATTGGAAACCACTTTCGAGCTGTTGATTTCTGCAAGGATGGTGTTGTTTATCAGGTTAACCCCGATCGCGGCACCCAGTGCGCCCTGCTGTGAGGAATAAGCCAGTCCACCCGACAGGTTCACGCTGGTTGTCGTATCTGTTGCGGAAACCAGTATTGCGCCATCGACGGCTATATCACTGTCGCCTGTGATGGTTGCCGTAATCTCATTATTGGTCGATGTTGCCGCCAGACTACCGGCAACGGCCAATTTCTCTGCACCCGAGCCCCCGACAACCAGGGTCCCCAATACGGAATTTTCTTCTGCCTTAACACTCAATCCGCCACTGGTGCGCAAGGTTGAACCCGATACCTTCGCCGTCACCGTGTTATCGATAAAATTGAAGCCCAGGGCAAAACCCAATCCCAGCGACTTGCCCTTGGCAAAGCCACCGGCAAAGGAATAAATCGACGACGCATCATCAGCAAGCAGACTGACATTACCGGTTGAGTCTGCTGTCGTTGTGGTATTAAGCAGTTTGGACTCAACCGTATTGTTGATGAAGTTCATCGACAGGGTGCCAGCAGCCCCCAGACCCGTCGTGCTTTGCCCACCGGCAGTTCCCACGGAACCCGTAATCGAAACGACCAGCCCTGTTGACTGTGCAGTAACGGTGACATCACCACTGTGCTTGAGGTTACTGAGACCCTCGATAACCGATTCCGTGGTATTTTGAATTTGTGTGAAGGCGACAGCGGAGCCGACGCCTGTTTTGCCACCAAAACCGCCGGAGCCGGCAATCAGGATAATCTGGGTATGATCATCTGCATTCAGATTGATTGAGCCATCAATGGCTGTGTCACCGGCAATAGAAGACAAACCGGTCTTAGTCGTAAAGGTGGTTCTTGTCACCGCAACGGAGCCTGCAATGGCCGTCCCACTACGGCCGGTAGCACCGGCAATACTGGCAGTCAGGGAAGCCACCCAGCCGTTACGGGTTGCATCAAAATCGAGCAAATCCGCGAGCAGGGAGTCGGCACTGACAACCGATGCATTAACGGTACCAGTGACAAAACTGAAGGATGCAGAACCCGCAATTCCCCGGGCAGTACCGCCATTGTCATCCTTCACATAGGTCATGGCGCCAGAAATCGAACCATAGATACTCAAATCACTGGCTTTGATAGTCAGGTCACCGACATCAATGTCATAGGCATTGCGAATGTACGCTTCCGCATTGTCATCACCGATATTAATGGTGACAGAGCCGGAGATGCCCATGCCGGTCTGGCCGGGCTTGGCGGCTTCTTTAGCCTCTTCCTCCGCCGTCCAGCGGCTGCTCATGTCGGCAATGCCATCCTGGTAGCTCTGGCTCTGGTTCATTTTCATCAGTTCCGGACTGGTCGTAGTGGACCCATCGGAATTGCTTAAACCATTGCTGCTGGAAGGATCGGAACTGCCGCCATTGCCGTTACTGGAGGTATCCGTCGGGATGCTGTCACTGTCAGCCGCAGGACTTTTTGACACCTTGGAACCTGCCAGTGCCAGACTGGTCGCCACACCATCATTTTCCGCAAACAGTTTGACGTTACCGGTTGCAGTGAAACCACCGCTGCCATAGCGCGCATCATCGCCATAGCGGCTACCGATCAATGCTTCGGTTTCACGCTCAATCACATTGACAGCGACCGAAGCACCAACACCGGTCGTCTCTGAGGATGCCACAGCACCCGCAACCGTAAAGATATAAGCGGTGTCGTTCGCATTGATGAGAACGGAATTGCCATTATTGTCCGCAGAGCCACTGCCAACCGTGATATTGGCACCGTCATCGACCTGGGCAATCGTGGAATTGATCAGCACAGTGGCCAGCATGGCGCCATTGAAGGCCATATTGTCGGCCTGACCGCCAGAGGCGCCGAATGTAACAGACAGTGTCTCGTTATCCGCATCCACTTTCAGACTGTCGGCATAGAGGTTCACACCGTCTTCTATCTTGGCTGTGACATCATTGACGTAGGCATAACCCAACAGTGCCACACCAACGGCATCACCGTCATCGGCGGCCTTGGAGCCATAGCCACCGGCTGTCGCTTTCGGTTTCCAGCCGCTGTAGGTTTTATCGTCGCCTCCCGGCTTATCCGTGTCACCGGTCACACCAAACGGTGTGAAGTTGCCCCCAAGGTTGACCATTTGGGCAATGCTGGTTGCGGATACGGTGACATCCTGGTCGGTGGCTGCAGCCTGATAGGTGGAATCCTGATTGATCGATGCCCCTTCCTTGATGGTGGCATCCGCACTCTGGTTCATGACCAGAACCGCCACAGAGCCGGCAGCGGCTTTCTTCTGACCCTCCGCCCGCGATGCCGTCCAGGAATCAATCAGGTGATCATCCAATCCCAGGTTGCTATCGAGGTAACTGGCGGCTGTCGTAATAAATTCGCCGATCTTGTTCTGGACCGGGTCGAGCATCAGCCAACGTGTATCATCCTCAAAGTCTTCATTGTTGAGGTCAACGTTATACTCGGCCACATCGCTCAGGAACTCGTACTGAATGGTTTTGCCCGTACTGTCTTTACTTTCAACCAGCGTACCGGCTTTCAACGTGGCCCCGGTGTCGGTGTCCTTGTAATCTGATTTGCCGACATCTTCCAGCAAAGGCGCAATCAGGTTGGCGCCCCAGAGACTGGTGGGATCAATTTGGTTGCGCGTTTCCGCGTTGACGGTCAGCTTGCCTGCCGCATCGACCACCGCATCCTTATTGATATAGGCTTTAGACTTGCTGTCGTAATAGCCCATGGCGATAGCCGCAGAGAAGCCGGTTTCCGTCGTAAAGCGGGAGTCGTCACCCGTTGCTGCGCCGTAGTCGATCGCTTTGGAATCCGACGTCAGGCTGGGACGTGACTCAAGCACTGCCTGCACCGTGATATCGCCGCCAGCTTTGACTGTCTGTTTGTTAGCTGCATCCACTACGCCGTCGCCAATACGCGCAACTACCTCGTTAGTATCAACGTGTACTGCTATCGCCGCAGCAACATCGTAAGCATCGCCTTTGGTTTTCGGCTCAGAGGTGGCATTCCACCATTTATCAAACGCACTGGATTTAGACGACAAGTATTTTGTCGTGGCATCTTTGACGGGATCAGACAACCGGCTCTTCTGCGACTTGGCGGCATCGGTCAGATAATCGCCCTTGGAATCGGTTCCGACACCGGCAAACGCCTTAATGCCTGGGCTGGTTGGCGGCGACAGGAATAATGCACCTAAACCAACAATATTATCCGTGATAGCACCGAGACTGTTGTTCGCACCAATCCCTGAATCCGCACCGTTATCATTCAGGATGTGGTCATCCATACTGGCATCAACGGTGATATCACCCGCTACCGTGACAGTGCCATCCAGGTAAGCATTGGTGTGGCTTTCATCAACGGCAATGGCCAGGGCAATCCCCAGTTTGCCTTTAACCCCGGCAATGGAACGGGCTACTGTCGTATTGATTTCTGACGTGTTACTGGAAACATTCAGGTTGCCGCCAACGGTCATGACCGAGCCATCTTTCATATTGGCTTCTGCGGTTGACTGGATCACACTGACAGCAACAGAACCTGCCATTTTCGACAGTTTGGTCGGATTTGCCTCAACGTCCATGGCATTTTTAGCATCGGCATGGATATAGACGTCCCCGGCCGCATTCACGTTACCGTTGATATTGACCCGTGATTCATTCTCGATAATGCCGACAGAGGCCGCAAAGCCCCATGAATAGGGCTTGGCACTGGCCTGGGCCAGTGATGAGGAAACAATCGTGACATTACCGGTATTCTGACTGGTATCCGGAGAGGCTTCTGCAGTGATCTGGGCGAATTCACCAATCTCAATTTTGGCCGTGGAGACAGCACGGGATACTGCGCCCAACAGAGCTAAACCTTCACTGAACTCAATCGCAAACTCGGCAACAGAAAGTGCGTTTTCAGCAAACCAGTTATTGTTGTTGGAATTACTGGCCGCCAGATAATTCTGGCTGTTAACCACGGCGCCGACGGACACATTGCCGCCCTTCAGCGTGGTCTGTGTATTACCCGTACCGGCCGTTTCACCAATAAACACCTTGGCTTTCAGGTTATCGTAGTTGTACCAGCCGGATGTCCAAGGCAATAAACGGGATTCAGCCAATACCGTAATATCACCATGCACGGCACTACTGACATCCGTTGACGCCAGGGCGATCAACTGCGCCCCTTCATCAATGGTGATATCCTTACCTTTGATGGTGATATCACCCGCCGCTGTCGCATGGCTGGTATCAATCGTATAGCCCTTGATCTTGACGGTACCGGCGGCAATCTTGATGTTCATACCATCGACGGAAATATTGCCATCAATCGTCGCTGTATCACCCGCATTCACGGTATAGGTTGCGTTATCCTTTCCGGTAAAGCTGACCCATTCAAAATCTTCCTGGGTAATGGATGAGTCCATTCCCTCTACGATAATTTCGTTATCTGTGCCACCGCTAACATTGACACTGACCTTGTCAGTCCCTGCGGTCAGTCCTGTGACATCGATATAAAACTGATCATTGTCGTTGGCAGAACCCACCAGAGAATCAACACCACCGCCTGTGCGCAGTATCACGCCACCTAATGTGAATCCACTCGCATCCAGTGAGTTAACAGAGGTACCGCCGGAAAGATCCGCCCGTTCAACTCCGTCCAGTGTATCGGTTTCTGTACTGCCAATAGTCAGTGTCGCATTATCCAGGTCAGCCGGATCAGTCGCGTCATCGCTGGTGATATCCGCCAACACCATATCGGCATCGCGCACTTCGACCAGCCAGTCTTCACCGGCGCCACCGGTAATGGTGTCGTTACCCGCGCCGCCGGCGAGTGTGTCATTACCGATACCCCCCGTCAGGGTGTCCGCACCGGCGCCACCATCAAGCTTCACATGGCCGGATACAATGGCGTCACCCGACAGGCTTCCACCGGTACCGGTCTTTTCAATCCCCAACACGGTTGCAGCCAGTGAACCACCAACCGCCGCAATCGTCAGGTCACCGACTCCGACAGTTGCATCCGTCAGATCAATACCGGTTTGTGCCGCATTCAGCGTAGCGGTCAGATTGCCGGACGTATCGGTTTCGTTGATAAGGTCAAGAACATCCTGAATGGTTTCTGCATACGACAGATTGACATTGACCACCGTGCCATCACGCAGGGTAATGGAGAAATCCGTACCATCGACGGTGCTGAGACCGGACTGATTACCAAGGTATTGCAGCAGGGTTTCCGCCCCAAGCCCGGTAAAACCGGAAGCATCAATCGTGTTATCACCTGCACCGCCCGTTAATTCTGCAATTTCAATCTGGGACAGGGTATCCGTCGTGCTACCGTGAACAAGGCTCACATTGGTGAGCGTCATATTTGCGTCGAAGGTTTCTACCAGCGTATCAATGCCTTCACCACCATCAATGACGTCAGCACCACCAAAGCCCGTTAATGTATCGGCATCATCCTGACCATACAGCTCGTCATCGCCACCAGCGCCAATCAGGGTATCCATCCCTTCACCGCCGTAAAGCTTGACGCTGCCGGAGAATCCGGATGCATCCAGCAGGTTGCCACTGGCACCACCGGTCAGTTCAGCTTTTTCAATCTCGCTGAGTGTATCCAGACTCTGAACGCCATCTACACTGCTGACGCCTGCACTACCACCCGCGTTAAAGTCGCCATTAACCGTAATTTCGCTGACATTCAGGGCAGCCAGATTATTCGTAAACGTCACAACCCAGGCGCCGGCGGAGCCGGTAACCGCAACATCTTCATAACCGATATTATCGAGCTGGCGGAGGGCAAACGCGACGTCATCAACGTCCGCATCGAAGGCCAGGTTTTCTGTCGTTTGACCATCAAACGTCAGCGTGAATGAACCACTGGTCACGCTCGTCAGAGTGATGGTCTGCACTTCATTGTTAGACTTACCAGCCTGCGTGGTCTGAACCGCAGCAGAACCACTGGAAAAGCTGCCGGTGACAACCAGCGGCTCAATATCCTGAGAACCAAACTCACCGATAAACTGAATCTGCCAGGCGCCGGGGCCGCCGGTGACCTGGATATTTTCTTCATGGAACCCTGTCAGCAGGCTGAGGATGCCTGCCACTTCCTCGGTCGAGGCATCGTAGGCGATCGCTTCGGATTCTTCGCCACGGAAAGAAACGGTGAAGGTGCCATCACTGACACCGGTCAGAACAATGGTCTGGATTTCATCGACGCCTGCTGCGGCATCCAGACTGGAATCGGTGAGAATGTAGCGGGTATCCCCGCTTTCAATCAGCGTATCGGTTCCACCATTGCCGTCGATACTGTCGGCGCCAGTCCCCCCGCTGAGCACATCATCATTATCGGAACCAACCAGCGTGTCACGACCCGCACCACCGGATAACGTCACACCGCCCAGGGTAAAGCCAGACGCATCAAGGGTGTTATCACTCAGGCCACCGGTCAGATCGGCGCTTTCTATACGAACAAGCGTGTCTATTTCAGTCGACGTATCGGCATACGTCACCGTCAGACTGGATTCAAAATCCACCGCTGATACATCCACCAGCGTGAAATCAACATCCTGCTGTTCCCACAGGGTATCGGTTCCTGCTCCACCGTCGATGGTGTCGGCCCCGGCACCACCGGTCAGCGTGTCATTGCCAGACGTGCCGGTTAAGGTGTCACTGCCTCCGGCGCCATCAAGGGTGACGCCTCCCAGCGTAAAGGCTGAAGCATCAAGCGTATTGTCACTGTCACCGCCCGTCAGCGATGCAGATTCAAAGCCGGAGAGCGTGTCTTCATCGACACCGTCAATCGTAAGAACAGTGTCTTTTAGTACAAAGTCTGCGTCACGGCGTTCACTGATGGTGTCCGTTCCTTCCCCACCGCTCAGGGTATCCAGGCCTAAACCACCGCCAAGGGTATCGTTACCCTTGCCACCGACAATGGTGTTGTCATTGGCGTTACCGGTCAGGGTATCGTCATAGTCGGAACCGGTGATATCACCAAATCCACTGACACCTTCGAAACCGGTTGAAATACCTGCATCCAGATCAACCGTCACACCGGTGGTGTAACCGGAAAAATCCAGCACATCATCAGAATCTGCTGACAGGGACTCAATACCGGTCAGGGAAATACCGGCCAGATCCAGTGCATTACTCCCGGTAATGGCCCAATTATTCTTGCCATCAATGGTCGCGCTGACGGTGTCATCACCGTTGCCACCGGTGATAGCGTCGACACCACTGAAGGTCAGATCACCCGCCGTACCGGCGTTATTACCGGTCAATGTCCAGGTAGTATCGCTTTCCGCGCCCACCAGGGTGTCGCTGCCGCTACCGGCATTGAATGTAATCAGCAGGGTGTCGTCGCTAAGTGCGGTAATGCTTTTGTCAAGCGTGAGGGTGTCATCACCGTCCGTACCGGTAATGGTGATGTGATTACTGCTATCCAGCGTGGCTTCATAAAGAACCGGAGCACCTTCGGCACCGTTATCTACCAGCTGCAGAACGGAGGTATTGTCCTGCTCAATGACCCTCAGTACCAGATCATTGGCATCATTACCCATGTCGTGACTGAGCTCATTGGTCTGCACCGCCATAGCCATGGGGTCGGCAGAGAAGAGCAGCCTCGGCTCCAGGCTCTCAAAGGTAAACCGATGCTGCGCAGACGCACTTTTGCGGCGAACCGTTTTTTTCCGGCGGGAGGGCTCTGCCCCGGGCATTTCCCGGCTCAGCAGGCTTTTTCCCAGCGACAGAATGCTGTTCTTCAACCGTGACAGCGGATGAAGGGCGGTTGTCGTCGGAAATGGATATGCCATGGTCTGCGCTTCCGTATTTGTCCGTTTTTATATCCGGTGTCTGGAGCCTGTCCTTACTGCAACACCGTGACGGCCTCGATCGGTACTACATAGGTAGTGCGTCTACAGCCTTTATTCTCATAGCCCCGTCACGTCAGCGAGCGGCCGGAGCCGCTCACCATTCTGGGGCATAAAAGCGCACCCATCTGGTGCGCTTTTCTCTTACTGCAATGTGACTTCTTCTTCCGGCGCAGCGGCTTCTTCCTTAGACGCTGCGGGCTCTGATGCTTCTGCACCGGCCACTTTCTCCAGCATGCTGGTGAAGTTACGCATGGACTGGAGATGGATATAAATCAGTTCCAGTGCATCGGTCTTCGCCAGGTCTGCCAACTGCTCGCCAGTCAGAGACTTCAGTTTTTCACGGTTAACAGCCATGAAACCGGTCAGGGTCAGCTTCTCGCCATCCGGCTGGGTAAACTGGGCACCCATGGGCTCCAGCAGATCCAGCTCTTTCAGCTTGCTGCAGAAGTTACGAGTGCGATTGAAATGCACCTGGTACTCCTTCAGGAACGCCAGCACATTATCGAGGTACTGGGTCTTCTCACCTTCAGCATCAAACAGACGTTCACCAACACCGTCCTGATTACAGCCAGTGTAGGTCTCATCAATGCAAAGGGTGAAGTTAGCGCCATCATCGGAGCTGGAGAAAACAAACGGATAGCGACGTAAAAAGGCCGGTACGTAACGGGAAGTCATTTGACCTTCGTCGTTCAAATACAGGTTTTCCTGCTCCCTGACTCCCAGGATCACGACCGGCATGATCTGGTCATCATTTCCCGTGAAGACGACAGCCATTTCGCTGGCGGCATTGGGAAATTCCACGGCCATCAGGGGCACAGAATTCACATCCCTGGCAAATTCAAAGTCAGTGACCTGCTTAATCGCCCAGTCACGATGACGCTGGCTGGAGACCGGCTGGACCTGGCTGTAAATCAGTAATTGCTTTGCCATGTTTTTTCTACCTCTTTCCTGCTCTTTCCCTGTGGGGCGTTCCATTGTTGTCAAACCATTGCGTCGGTCAGCTGCACAGGCGTAAGACCTGTGACGGCACAACCGGCCGCAATAACTGTTCTTCCCATCCGTATTTACGGACATACGCTGTATTCAGCCCGAGGCACTGCTCAGACTGACACTGGTCTCGATACACACACTGGTGAAAACCATTGCGCATGAATTCCGTCCAGAACGCCGGATCAATATGCAGCTCCGGCTGATCATTCATCAACACATCCGCAAGTTCACCCAGAAGACATTCGGGGAAATTCTTCACTTCTACCGCCCGCCCCAATGCCTTGGCTCGAATGACCGCTTCGCGGAGAAAAGGCAACACCGTACTGTGTGGTACCAGTAAATCCTTTTCATCCGTTTCCTGCATTGGCCAATACGACCAGAATTCCATTTGAGCGAGTCGTTTGAGATGGGCAAGCCTCTCAACCAGATTGGGTAATAATTGGTAACTGCTGGCGGTCACAACGGTATTTGTGAGTAGCGATACGCCCTCGATCGTATCCAGATACTCCAGGCCCTGCATCATCCGATCGAAAGCACCCTGCACGCCGGTGATATGATCATGACTCCAAGCATCCGAACCGGCGACACTGACAAAGTATTCATCCACACCCGCTTCCAGCAGACGATCACAGTAACTCTTCTGGTGCAGGTGCATGCCGTGCGTTTGGATACGGACATGCTGAAAGCCTGCAGCCTTGGCCTGACGGGCCAATTCCGGAAGATCGCGGCGCAGGGTAATTTCAGAACCGGTCAGAATCAGACCTTTCCACTGCTGATGCTGACGGTTATGGGTAAGGATTTCATGGAAGCGTTCAAGGGTTTGCGGGACGAGACGATCCATGGTGCCCTCGATCATGCAATGCTCACACTTGAGATTGCACCGGAACTCCATGGTGACAGAGACGTAGTCGTTATTGTTAAACCGTCCCATACTCACGTCAGAACACCCCGTAGTATGCGCTTTTGGTGATGTTTATCGTGCCTTTAACCATCGTATAGTCAAAGCCCACGTCAAACAACAAGTGATCAAAACGATCACGATTCTTTTCAACATACGCGACATGCGCTGCCGGAAAACGGGTTTTCCTGAGGAAAAACAGCAACTGGTCAACCGTTATCCGGGAAAAATAAATACCTTCACAGAGTCGCTTGTTGGCGACGACAATCGTCTGGCAATCCACCAGCTCAGGCCAGAGCACATCATCAGGATTGAGTGAATCCAAACCAAGATGGGCAGAGCAGGCCATCTTGGCCAGGATGTCATCCAGCTCTGACTTGGCATCAAAAAAACTATAGAGGTTATCAAAGGTCAGGCCATCTTCTGTCAGCGAGTAGCTCAATCCAGAAGAGACATTGCTGCCAGCATTGCCCATATAAATATTGATGGAATCCAGAGAACGCTGGCCGTACCCTGTTTCAGGTTCGAGATCCAAGGAAAACATAAAATACGGGCTGTTTTCATTAACAGTCAAATCGCAGGACAGCCAGGGTGATAACACTTCAATCAACCGTGATGCAGAGACTTGCCGTTGCAGACGTTCATAATCGTAAAAATAGAGTTCCCAACTAAAACCTTTTTCTGATTGTTTGATGCCCCAAACCGTCTGGAAATCACCAATCGCGTCACGAATTGTCTGACAAACATCTATCAGTTGCTCTGCGCCCGCCTGTTGAAATGCGTCATGGAGCAAATTGATCGAACGGAGCTTGCCGGATTGACTACTAAGAGGGTGATACGGCCAGAGGCAGTAATCCAGGCAAGGATCATTGGATTTAGCCCATTCAATATCAGGCACACTTGCTGTGATGGTTCGATCCAGGGCAACTGACATACTAACGCCCCTCTATACCGAAGTAGACCGTCGAAAACGGCCGCCCATTCCGAGCAATGCCACTGGACAGATGACCGAGTGGTTGTCCGGCATTGTTATCCAACCAGCGTGCGACTTTTCCTGGCTCAATCTGGAACGCTTGAGTCAATTGCTCCAGCAAATGACGAATATCACCCAACACCATTTCTGTGTCATACAGATTGAGATCAAACGACAGCCGAGGATTACCGGGCTCATTCACCTCCAGACACATAAGCTCTTCTTCTGGAACCCGCTCTGCAACCAGCAACAGAACCCGCTGAATAAAAGACGACAACTCATGATCTTTTTGATCATCACCTGCCAACAATTCATTTAACCAGCGACTAACACCCATATCGGGTTTTAACCAGTAATCGGTGATCGCATGATGTTGTGGTTTAGCCACATCCCACTTCAAAGCCTTATGCACGAGCAGAGGCGCTTTAATGGGCCCCTTTTCCAGAGTAGCCCGTACAGTCGAGGCAAACTCGACATACAATTTACACAGCCTTGCCTCAGACTCTGCCTCGAAGCCCAGATGAACAATATCCGCTTCAGGAAGCAGTGCCAAAATCGACTCAATGGTATCCGTGGGTGCATTCAGTTGCAGACAAAGTTTGCGCAGCCTGTGTTCGGGGCTTTTTCCCAAAGAGGCTTTATGTACGGTCATCAGGAATCGGTCATCCAGCATCTGACGATCACTGAATTTCACCGAGCGCTCAAAGCCATAGGGGGCCTCAAGCGCCTCAGCAAAGGTCGCCAGCACAGCCGATTCCGGGTACTGCATCAGTCAGCCTGCCCCGCCACGGCCAGGGTCGTTGTACGGCTGTAGACAGAAAGATGGGCTGAACCTGATTGTTCATCTGCCAACAGCCCATTCACCTGGGTCAAGTCAGCTTCGGACAGAACTCCGACAGAACGCTTCAGGCGCAATGTATTCAGGATGTAGCCGTAACGAGCTCTGGCGTATTCACTCCGTGCAAAGAACAGATCACGCTCTGCATCCAGCACCGAGAGACTGGTGGTGAGACCGGAGGAAAAACCGACACGCTTTGCCTCAACAGCCAGTTCGTAGGACTCAACAGACTTGGCCAGCGATTCCACCTTGGCAATATCGGTGATAACGCCGTCAAACGCTGATAGCGTCTGACGCTTGACCGCACGCTGTTCCAGTTCCTGTTCCTGCATGGTGCGACTCAGGAGATCCGTTGCTGCCCGCACGCGAGATGACACCAGACCACCCGAGTAGATCGGAATATTCAGCGATACCGTCGCTGCAGTGGTCGTTACTTCACTACCGCCACCGTAGAGTGAACCCTGGGTGTCGTTATTGTTGTAACTGATATCCAGGTCGAGCGTAGGATAGTGCCCACCTTTCAGGCTTTTCACCTCTTCTCTGGCCGCTTCTACCGCATACGTCCGAATCTTCAGCTCCGGGTTATACTCCAGCGCCGTACTAAGCCATTCATCCGTACTGGCAGGCTCTGGTGACGCCATCGGCACCGCCTCTTTCAGCAATGCCAACGATGCCGGTGTACTGCCCGTCAGCTCACTGACCATTTCCATGCTGTCTTTGAGGCGTGTACGAATTTCCAGCGCACGAGCTTTGGTCTGCAGGTAGCGGGCCTGTGCATCAAGGAAATCGGTCTCACGAGCCAAACCATCTTTCCGCTTGACTTCGATCAACTCAAAGTGCTGTTTGACCGCTTTCTCTTCCGCCGCGATATAGGTGTTTTCTTCATGAACCGCGAGGGCGGAAAAATAAGCTTCAGCCGTTCTTAACAGAAGATCTTGTTCCAACGCCGCAAGCTCAGCCTGATAGCGTTCATTTTGTGCTTCAGCCTGACGCAATCTCGCCCAGTTGCTATAGCTATAAACGGACTGGGTAATGGAAAGGGTATATTCGTCCGTCGGATAACTGGTAGAACCAGAACCAAATACCTGGTTATCGGAGCTTTTAATATCCTGCTTGTTTTCCGTGCGGCTCACATTGAACGATACGGTAGGCAGTAAAGTCGAACGCGCCTGGGTATAGCCTTCCACATCGGCACTGAACTGATGGATCCCGGCAAGATAGGTAGGATCATTCGTGAGCGCCTGCTGGTAGATACCCGACAGATCTTCAGCCTGGGCTACGCCAACACCGGCCAGCAACAGAGCCGCAACCCGAATCGCACCTGTGGTTTTTCGCCATTTGGCATTGTTCATTGTGCCAATCGCTCCCTTTGCCGGCGGCAAAATCATTATTATTTTGTGTGACACTGTTATCAATTTTTGATAATTCTACGCGCTATCGAATTTAAGGCGCAAATCTAATTTATTTAACCCTTCACAAAGAAAGGTTAAATAAACACTCTGGCATTCTTAACCCATTATTCCTGAACAAGCATTCAATTAAACCACTATATTTCTGCACTTTATTGATGCACCTTGAAACAATAATGTGACACTGTGATGAATCAATGGCTGGATCACTCTACGTCTGATTAATTTCCATCATTAGACGTCTGTTAACGTTTATTTAACTAGTTTATATCGCTATCAACATCTAATACATGCCCCACCCCGATATCTCGTTACATAACAACGTACATTTCGCGCTTTGGCTCTATCGCCTGCTGGTTTAGAATGCGCGGTTTTATTCGCCATCATTACCGTGAAGGATCCTGCCGATCCGGTGGCTGCTTAGTACAAGAGAGGCTGTTTTTCATGTCCACAGAATCCCCCAAGGTCGGTTTTGTCAGCCTGGGCTGCCCGAAAGCCCTGGTCGACTCTGAGCGCATCCTGACCCAGCTGAAGCTGGACGGCTATGACGTCGTCAACAGCTACGAGGGCGCCGATGTCGTGGTGGTGAATACCTGTGGATTCATCGACGAGGCCAAGCAGGAATCCCTGGACGCCATCGGTGAAGCCATCAAGGAAAACGGCAAGGTCATTGTGACCGGCTGTATGGGCAAAGATGAGAACAGCATCCGCACCGTACATCCGAGCGTTCTGAGTGTCACCGGCCCTCACGCCTATGAAGAAGTTGTAGGCGCCGTGCACGAGTGGGTACCGCCCTCAAAAGAACACAATCCTTTTGTAGACCTGGTTCCTCCACAGGGTATTAAACTGACTCCTCGCCACTACGCCTACCTGAAAATATCAGAAGGCTGTAACCACAGCTGCAGCTTCTGCATTATTCCAGACCTGCGCGGCAAACTGGTCAGTCGTCCTTCCGGTGATGTACTGGAAGAAGCCGAGCGCCTGGTCGATGCCGGTACTCGTGAGTTGCTGGTTGTTTCTCAGGACACCAGTGCCTACGGCGTGGACCTGAAATACCGTACCCACTTCTGGCAGGGCCAACCGGTGAAAACACGCCTGAAAGAACTGGCCACCGAACTGGGTCGTCTGGGTGCCTGGGTGCGCCTGCACTATGTTTATCCTTACCCCAATGTGGATGATTTGATACCACTGATGGCAGAAGGCCTCGTTCTGCCTTATCTGGATATTCCGCTACAGCACGCCAGCCAGCAGACACTAAAGACCATGAAGCGTCCGGCCCACTCTGAGAATACACTGGCACGCATTCAGAACTGGCGAAAGATCTGCCCAGAAATTGCCCTGCGCTCCAGCTTTATCGTTGGCTTCCCCGGTGAAACCGAAGATGACTTCCAGCAACTGCTTAACTTCCTGGAAGAGGCACGACTGGAACGGGTAGGTTGCTTCAAGTATTCCGCTGTGGATGGCGCCCGTGCCAATGCTTTGCCAGGCGCAGTTCCGGAAGCAGTGAAAGAAGAGCGTTGGGAACGCCTGATGGAAGTCCAGCAACGCATCAGTGCAGAAAAACTACAGGAAAAAGTGGGTCGTCAGATGCAGGTACTGGTTGACGGCACCAATGAAGACGGCGATGTCTTTGGTCGCACGTATGCCGATGCGCCGGATATTGATGGTGTTGTCTGGCTGGAGAACGGTCAGGGCCTGCAACCCGGTGACCTGACAGATGTGGAAATCTTTGATGCTGACGAGTATGACCTTTATGCCCGTCCAGCACCCAGAGACGAATAACACTCAACACCGAAAATACTGAACTTTTCCTACAGGGATTCCCGCTCAGGTGAGAATCCCTACCCCTAAAAAACGTCATTGGTTATCTATTTTTTTAAGACTACCAAGTTATGAGCAGCATATTCCTTATGACTGCAAACTATTATCAGAAGTAATGCCCTTCCTCATATACTGAACAATGAACATGGAGGGAACCATTATGACAATAAAAGACCATCCGCATCCGGGCTTGATTTTGTCCAGATTCCTCGCTCGACGTTACATCACCGTAGGTGATCTCTGTACCCAGATGGACATCCAGTCCAGCCATATTGAAAGCGTGTTACATGGCCGAAGGCGAATGGGCGCCCTGTTTGCTCACCGGCTCTGCCAGGTAATCGGTGGAAAACCTCAGATCTGGATGAGACTGCAAAAACGTTACGACAATACCCGGCAAAATCCTTTACCCTGATTATTTATAGACATAAAGGTGGCCTTCCAGCCACCTTGTTTCCACCTTAAAACATTTTTCCTTTGTTATAAAAAAAAACACTAATAATTAAGCCAAAGGTATTAGTTACCCACTGGAACCCTCATGTTAATTTGATAACAACCAAAATAAAAACAACACAAATGAGGAACCCAATGAAAGCGATTAAACGATTAACACATCATTTCAAACACAAGCAATCAGGCACGGCAAAGCCCAGCCGTTATACAAAAAGCAAAACAGGCTGCCATTATTGCCAGCAGGCGGGTGTTATTCAATTTACGTATTGGCCAGTAGCAACTCAAACCGTCTCGTGCCGTACCATTTCAATGTATCCAGTCGTCCCGATATCGCCAACGTGCTACGTATCGCCAGGCGCCAGTGTCATTTTTAGCAATGGACAATGGGTTCACAATCAATCGAGCCGTCCTATCTACGCCACACAGGTTATGCCCTATACAGGCTATGCAAAACCAGCATCGCTCTCTCTTCGCAGGCAACCTGATAGAACACCCCGGTCAATACCAAGTCCGCCATCTCCACCTCTAAGCACAAGTGAATCCGGCACCTCTCCCAGGCCAACTCTTGGCCACAGAATAACGCCACCTGCTACTCGCCCGAAAGCGGAAGCCTTGCCAACGCTGTCAAAAGAAGAGCAGGACTTCGTCGATATATTGAATGACTACGTGGCATTTCATAACAAGCAAAGTGAGAACATCCAAAATCATAATCTGCTTGAATATATAGAAACACCCACAAATAAAGAATACTGCCAAAACATGAATTTCATAGTGAAGTTAAAATTAACACTTTCAAAATACAAAACAGCCATTCAATCCAGTGCCATGGAAAACCATTATTACGATAAAATAAGCAAAGATTTAATAAAGAAATTCGAACCCGACAATTTTGCGGTATAAACACACACAAGCAGCTTTAATTAACGACTTTAATAGCCTCGAAGATCAAACAACCTAAGTCATTTGATCTCCGGGGCGTCTTTAACTAACAGGTAACCATCAGACTATTACTTTAGTCCTGATAACTCTCCACCGGTGGGCAGCTGCACATCAGGTGACGGTCACCGTAGACGTTATCGACACGGTTAACCGACGGCCAGAACTTGCTACGTGCAACACTCGGTACCGGATAAGCCGCTTCTTCACGGGTGTAGGGACGATCCCACGCGTTATCCAGAATATCCGCCAGGGTGTGCGGCGCTCTTACCAGCATGTTGTTTTCGGCATCCAGCTCGCCATTTTCCACCCGGGCGATCTCGTGACGGATCTGCGCCATGGCTTCGATGAAACGATCCAGCTCGGCCTTGGACTCACTTTCTGTCGGCTCAATCATCAGCGTACCCGCTACCGGGAAGCTCATGGTCGGTGCATGGAAACCGAAGTCCATCAGACGCTTGGCGATATCTTCCTCGGTGATACCACTGGCAGCCTTGAGCGGACGAATATCGATGATGCACTCGTGCGCAACGCGACCATTCCGACCGGTGTACAGCACCGGATAGTACTCAGCCAGTTTCTTCGCCAGGTAGTTGGCGTTCATCAGGGCAACGGCGGTGGACTTACGGATACCTTCACTGCCCATCATGCGGATATACGCCCACGGAATCGGCAGGATGGAAACGGAGCCCCATGGCGCAGCGCTGATTGCGGTACTTTCCAGATTCGGTCCATCCAGTTTGATAACGCTGTGGTTGGCCACGAAAGGAATCAGGTGTTTCTTGATACCGATCGGTCCCATACCCGGGCCACCGCCGCCGTGAGGAATGCACAGGGTCTTGTGCAAGTTCCAGTGGGACACATCCGCACCAATTTCCGCCGGCTTGGAGACACCCACCTGGCCATTCATGTTGGCGCCATCCATGTACACCTGGCCACCGTTGGCGTGGATGATGTCACAGATTTCCCGGATACCTTCTTCGTACACACCATGGGTGGACGGATAGGTGATCATCAGCGCAGCGAGCTTATCCTTCATGTCTTCGGCTTTCTGCTTGAGATCGGCGACATCAACGTTGCCCTTCTCATCACAGGCCGTGACCACAACCTTCATACCCGCCATCGCCGCAGACGCCGGGTTGGTACCGTGCGCAGACGCCGGAATCAGGCAGATATTACGATGTCCTTCACCGATGCTTTCCAGGTAGTTACGGATCGCCATCAGGCCCGCGTACTCGCCCTGGGCGCCTGAGTTCGGCTGCATGCTCACCGCATCAAAGCCGGTGATGATTTCCAGGTATTCTTCCAGCTCACGGATCATCTGGCGGGTGCCTTCAGACTGCTCGACCGGCACGAACGGGTGCATACGGCCCAGCTCCGGCCAGGTTACCGGCAACATTTCAGTGGTGGCGTTGAGCTTCATGGTGCAGGAGCCCAGCGGGATCATGGAATGATTCAGAGCCAGGTCGCGGTCTTCCAAGCGCTTGATGTAGCGCAGCATCTCGGTTTCAGAGTGATAGCTGTTGAAAACCGGATGGGTCAGGATGGCATCTTCACGCACCAGTTCCGCAGGAATAGAAGCGGAACCTTTTGAGGTGATCTGGCTGTCCAGAGTATCCACGTTGAGACTGTGGCCTTCGCCCAGCACGATATCCCACAGGCTGACAATATCGTCACGGGTGGTGCATTCATCCAGGCTGATGCTCAGGCGGTTGTCTTCGAAGACACGCAGGTTAACCTGGCGGGCATCGGCACGCGCCAGGATGGCGGCCTTGTCCTTCACCTGCAGGGTGATGGTGTCGAACCAGGTATCGTTCTGCAGGATAACGCCTTTGGCTTTCAGGCCGGCTGCAAGGATATCGGTCAGACGATGGATGCGGGTCGCAATATTCTTCAGCCCTTCCGGACCATGGTAAACCGCATAGAAAGAGGCCATGTTGGCCAGCAGAACCTGGGCAGTACAGATGTTACTGGTCGCCTTCTCACGACGAATGTGCTGCTCACGGGTCTGCATCGCGAGGCGGTAGCCCTTGTTGCCACGCTGGTCGATGGAGACACCGATCACCCGGCCAGGCAGGGAGCGCTTGTGTGTTTCGCTGGTTGCAAAGAAAGCCGCGTGCGGACCACCGTAGCCCATGGGCACACCGAAACGCTGTGCACTGCCCAGTACGACATCAGCGCCCAGGGAACCCGGTGATTTCATCAGGATCAGGCTCATGATATCGGCCACGACAGACACGATACACTTCTGTGCCTGCAGATCTGCGATCAGGCTCTGGGGGTTGCGGATCTCACCATAAGTATCGGAGTAGGCAAGCAGCGCACCGAAGCTGTCGTGGTTAACCGCTTCAGAGGCAGGCCCCACGATGATATCTACATCAAAACCCTTGGCGCGGGTTTTCACCACGTCAATGGTTTGCGGATGGCAGTTTTCATCGATATAGAACAGATTGCTCTTCTTGTTCTTGGAGACACGGCGCGCCAGACCGAGGGCTTCACCAGCGGCGGTGCCTTCATCCAGCAACGAGGCGCTGGCCAGGTCCAGACCGGTCAGATCCATGGTCAGTTGCTGGAAGTTCACCAAGGCTTCCATCCGGCCCTGGGCGATTTCAGGCTGATAAGGGGTATAGGCGGTATACCAGCCCGGGTTCTCCATGACGTTACGCAGAATCACCGTCGGTGTCAGGGTATCGTGGTACCCCATACCGATAAAGCTGCGATACATCTTGTTCTTCGCCAGCATGTTCTTCAGGTAGGCCAGGGTTTCCGTTTCCGTATGGGCTTCACCCACCTTCGGTGCCTCGGCCTGCAGAATGCTGCCGGGGATGGTGTTGTCGAGCAGCTCTTCCAGGGAGCCCAGGCCGAGTTCGGCCAGGATTTCCGCCGTCTCCTGTTCACCGGGACCGATATGACGACGGATAAATTCGTTCTTGTTTTCCAGATCCTTCAGGGACGCATGTTCAGCAGTCATTCGCACATTCCAGCCAATTAACCAATGCCATTAATAACAAAGCCCCGACAGTCGTCGAGGCTTTGTATCCCTACCAGTCAATCACTACCATCGCTGATCCCGGTCAACGGCTGCCCTGTGGACAGACGTTCTCTATCACTTTCATCTAACCATCTCCCCGTCAGGGCGATGGAAGCATCAGGACAGAGAACCGGATTACGCATGGCGGAGAACCAGCCTCTTACTCTTCAGATTCGCACAGTTCTGCGTAAGCGTCTGCATCCAGCAGTTCAGACAGCTCACCTTCGTCGCTGGGCTTCAGGCGGAAGAACCAGCCTTCACCATAGGGCTCGGAGTTCACCAGCTCAGGGGCCTCTTCCAGCGCTTCGTTAATCGCCACAACTTCACCTGATAGCGGCGCGTACAGGTCAGACGCCGCTTTTACAGACTCAACCACACCGGCTTCATCGTTCGCGCTGACTTCGGAGCCCACTTCCGGCAATTCAACAAACACCACGTCGCCGAGCGATGCCTGGGCATGATCGGTGACACCGATGGTGACGGTGCCATCCTCTTCCATGCGGATCCATTCATGCGATGAGACATAGCGCAGTTCAGAAGGAATGCTGCTCATTAATCCAATCCTCTAGCTTTACGTTACCTGACAGAATTCGAGCCACTCAGGTGTCAGTCGAATACTTTCTTACCGTTACGAACGAAACCGGCCTTGATCACCCGGACCGGCAGGGATTTACCACGGACATCCACCACCGCTTCGCTACCGGTGCCGGCGGGCACCCGCGCCATGGCAATGGCATGCCCCAGGGTGGGCGAGAAGGTACCGCTGGTGATCACCCCTTCCCCTAAACCTTCCACAATCACTTTCTGTCCGGGACGCAGTACACCGCGCCCTTCCAGCACCAGGCCGACCAGGCGGTCATACTGGCCATCCGCCTTGATGGCTTCCAGAGCAGAACGACCGATAAAATCACGATCCGCCGGCTCCCAGGCCACACACCAGCCCATATTAGCAGACAGTGGACTGATGCTTTCGTCCATGTCGGAACCATACAGGTTCATGCCAGCTTCAAGGCGCAGGGTGTCACGGGCGCCCAGGCCTGCCGGACGGACACCGGCTTCCAGCAATGCTTTCCAGAAGGATTCCGCTTCTTTCTCCGGCACCACGATTTCCAGGCCGTCTTCACCGGTGTAACCGGTTCTGGCAATAAACCAGCCTTCCACTTCGATACCCTGGAAGACTTTCAGTTCACGGATCACCTCGGCCTTAGTTGCAGACACCGCCAGCGCCGCCTTTTCACGGGCATTCGGTCCCTGAACAGCGATCATGGCCATTTCAGGACGTTCTTCCAGGGAGACTTCAAAGCGAGCCGCCTGCTTGGTCATCCATTCGAGATCTTTTTCGCGGGTTGCGCAGTTGACGACAACGCGGTACCAGTCGCCCATGCCATAGACGATCAGGTCGTCAATCACCCCGCCTTCGGGGGTCAGCATGCCACTGTAGAGGGCCTTGCCGGGAGTGGTGAGTTTATCGACATCATTGGCGAGAAGGTGGCGGAGGAAATCCCGGGCATCCTGACCCGAAATATCAATAACCGTCATGTGGGAAACATCGAACATGCCGGCGTCCTGACGCACGGCGTGGTGCTCTTCAACCTGTGAACCGTAATGGAGAGGCATATCCCAGCCGCCGAAATCCACGAGTTTACCGCCGGCCTGCTGATGCGCTTCGTACAGCGCCGTCTTCTTGCCCATGTGCTTGTCGTCCCGATATATAGTGACAGGAAAGCCCTTGTCGGAAAGGGCTGTCTTTCTGCTAGCAACCGTAGTGGGACTGGCATTCTAACCAGATGATGTATAGGGAACAACCGCACAGATCAACGAAATTTGGAAGAATATTTTCTAGTCATACCTACATAGATCAAAGAATTATTCCGGAATTACTGCATCAAACACAGAAAAACCGCTCTGACGTCAGCCCTGCAAGCCGAACGCACTCAATGAGCATCAAATAGCCTTATCATCACCACTATCAGGTTCTTTTTTTGTCCCTGATGCAATCACCTCATCCGATTTCACTCTTTTAGCGACGGTGAAGGATTCTTTCAAAGTCTTATCGTCTATATATGCTGGCAAAGAATGGCACTCCTCATCTGATGACAAGTCATGAAGCCTTTTTCGTGGTTTCTGACCCTGTTGACTGGATGTAGATGACGTCTCTGAGCTGATTGATCGCTGAGCGAGGAAAGCTTGCATCTCAGGTCTCATTCCCACTATAGGTGAATTCCGTTGTTCTGTGCCAAGCCTTCCAATCGTTTCAGATTCAGTTCCAATAGGCAAAGAAAGAAATGCAGAACCCGGAGACGGTGACACACTGCTTGTAGACTCAGTCATTGATGTACTCAGAGAACGTTGTCTTGCCGCCCTTGATACTGCCATCAACCTCGCCCTTGGCTTAGGAATGTCATCGCCTAGGCTTAGTTCTGCAAAGTAAGAAAAAACTTCTTCATCAACGTTCGGATATTCTCGTATGGAGGGTTCTTTCTCAGCCTGTGTTGATAATGAGCCCGATACTTGGCTTTCACAACGTTCTACCCCCCGTATCTGGGAGGACAAAATAGTTTCTTTCTCTGTATCTATAAATTTGTCCTGTTGTGGAGTTCCATACAGTTGTTCTCCAATAACCATTGATGGGTCAGGGCTAACCTGTTCGATAGGTGCCTCACACCAAAACACCCTGGATGATTCTTTATTGTCTCCCCCCATTGCCCCTAATGTTGGCGATACATCAGAAACAACCTGACTATCTCCAGCAACACTTGCATGCTCCTTTGGGCTTTCACTCACATCACTTCGCTTAACAGGAATAAAAGAACGTTGAATTCGATCCATTAATTTAGCACCTCTCTAAAACACTGAAAACTTAAAGCTCCACTTTATACTTTTATTATTTAGGTTTAGGGGTAGTTTTTTTTGCCTCAGGTTTAACAACATTAACAACTGTTTCATGAACACTTCTATCCGCCAATAAGGTTTTTCCATTTTTTTCTATCGATTCGAGATCAATTTCATCACTAGAAATGCGACGAACAACCTTTGCAGAAGGTCCATGCTGATTATCAGTACCCACAGGATCATCATTATCAGATGAAACATGACTCAATGCTCGTTTTCTTTTTGCGCCAGAAGTAACTTCAACAGGCCTGTCAGCCAGATTCCTACTCATTTCGGAAGCGCTCGTAAAATTTACGTCGGCACGTTCCATTGATGCAGAAAGCATATCAATATCAGGATCATCAGCTTTCACACTTCGGTGAAGAGCTGTAGCCTCTGAAGGCTTCTTTTCAAAAGTCTCCGTCTTACTCCTTTCAACCTCAGCTAATGTCGCATGTTGCGTAGCAGAACCACTACCAGCTGCTTCCATCTTTCCCTCCTGAGAGACTGCATTCAAGAGAATAAAAGCAATATGCATTGCTAATACTCACACCAATTTAAGAACCCAGCCATGTCTATTTGTTCACATTTTCCACATAACAAAACAGTTAAGGTAAAAAACATATAAACCCTATGCTTTGATAGATTTCGACCTACATCAGGGCCTAAAAGCAGAATCTATTAAGAAAGACTCATCCGTAAGCGTTTTAAGAAAAGCCACTATTGCCTTTTGCTCTTCGTCAGTAAGACCTAATGGCTGCATCAACTCTGTTTTATCGCTGACATCAATACCACCGTTGTTAAAATGACTAACCACTTCCTCCAGTGTTTCCATACTGCCGTTATGCATATAAGGCCCGGTCAGTGCAACATTACGCAATGTCGGCGTTCTGAATTTACCGCGATCATCTTCGCTGCCAGTAATACGCATCAAGCCCGGATCGGGGTCTTCATTCGCATCCGGTAAACCGATGTTGTAATAACCGTAGACTGTGAGATTTTCCCCATAATGACAGCGATAACATTGCGCCTTCCCATTGAAAAGCTGCAAACCTTTCAGCTCCTGGGAAGAAAGAGCGCTTTTATCACCTCGGTACAGGAAATCGTCAAACCGTGACTGTGTGCTGATCAGGGTCCGCTGAAAGGTAGCAAGTGCCCTGACGATGACAGATGGGTCTGGCGCCCTGCCATAGGCTTCCCGGCTCATTTCAACATACTCACTGTCCCTGTTCAGACGATCAGCAGCCTCCTCGATTTTCAGCCCCATCTCTTCCGGATCCTCAATCGGACTACGCGCCTGAATCTCCAGAGTATGCGCCCCGCCATCCCAAAAAAGGGCGGGATGAAAGGCCACATTCGTCAGTGTCGGTGCATTGCGAAAACCGGGGTGATTATTGATGCCTGTCGATATGGGTAAGCGCCTGGGGTCAGAAAACGCCAGTGACGGCTCATGACAGGAACTGCAGGACATCGAGTAATCTGCACTGAGAACAGGGTCATAAAAGAGCTTTTTCCCCAGCTCCACCCGTGCCTGGGTCAGCTGGTTATCATAGGGAATTTCAAAAGCCCGGAAACCGTCCGGCAATTCGGGAATCGTAAAACGATCTTCTGGCTTCGTGAAATAGAACGTCATCAGGCTGCCAATCACCGCACCGGCCAAACCAGTAACCAACACAATCGCTTTATTTTGCATATCAATAATTATTGTCTTGTTTTCCTGATCACAAGCATCTGGTTAACCGCAATATCCTTTAATAATTGCTCACTGCCATCGGGCCATACAATACGCAGCAGTGAAACCTCATCATCAGCCCCCAAACCAAAATGGCTACCCAGTGGATTCTGGGACATATAGTTATTTTCGACCCTAACTTCCCGCATCTGCTGGCCAGATTCACTGTGCAAATAAATCCGCGCGCCAATACCATGCCGGTTTGGCGCATCCCCCAGCAACCGGACCGTCAGGAAATGGGTTTTATCGCTATCCTGCCCATGCATATTGTTTCGATAGAGCATGACTCGACCGGTGTTGTTGGCAACCAGCAGATCAATATCGCCATCACGGTCATAGTCCAGACAGCTGACACCTCGTCCCTGCCCCCGATCTGTCACCCCGTACTCACGAGCCATATCGCGGAACGTGCCATCCCGTTGATTAATAAATAGTCGGGATTGCTGATCTTTGAATCCGCCCGCTTTACCCAGGAAAGCCTCTCGAAACAGAGAGAGGTAATAGAATTCTTCAAGATCCACCAGCTGTGTTTCTGATAAGGGTACTGTCAGGCTGTCCTTAAGCGCCGTAAATGTCTCATATCGATCATCCAGGACGAAATCATCGACCTCCAGCAACATCAACAGGTAACGCAGATCCGGCCGGGTTTCACGTAGATCAATATAAAAGCCATTGGCATGGAAGATATCGAGCCAGCCATCGTTGTTAAAATCTGCCGCACAGGAGCCCCACCCCCAGCCGCCATCTGCCACTCCCGACGTTTTGGTCACATCTTCAAATCGTAATTTTCCCTTGTGCTCCCCCATATTCCGGTAGAGCCGGTTTCCCTGAAAGCCCCAACCAAATCCCTCTGTCGGTGTATCATCCTGCCCTTCCGGAACAAAAATGCTGGTCACGAACCAGTCAAGATCACCGTCATTGTCGAAATCACCAATCGCTGCCCCCATGCCATTCTCATCACGGATCACGGCTTTGTCCGTTTGATTCTCCAACCTTTTTCCCGCCTGGTTAATGAAGTACTGACTGGTCAGAAAATCACTGGCCAACGCCAGGTCAGGTCTCCGGTCATTATTCAGATCAGCAAAATTGGGTGTAAACACAAAATCCCGTTCACCGATCTGGCCAACCACGCCATAGTCACGAGCCATGCCGGTAAAAAGTCCACGACCATCATTGCGCCAGAGGTGTTCTTCCTCCGCCCCCTCATCCATATCCCAGTGGGCCAGCCAGGCATCCAGATCACCGTCACCATCTACATCACCGAAACCTGCACCTACTGTGGCGCGTCCGACCTTGAAGCCAGCCCGGCCGACCGACAGGAACTGTTCCCTGCCATTGTTCAGAAAAACCATCGGTTCATTGGCATTCCTGCTGCCGGTAAACAGGTCGAGCCAACCATCGCCATTCAGGTCCACCAGGGCGGCGCCGGTCAAATCATGATGGGTGTCGATTCCCCAGTTATCCACGGGCTGGCTGAAAACACCTTCGCCCTGATTGATCATCACTGCTGCGGTTTTCTGATCTCCCTGATCCAGAATCAGGTCGATCAAACAGTCTCCATTAATGTCGCCAACAGCCATGCCGCCATGCATGATCAGCCGGGTGATGGTGGCGCCAAAGTTATGAATGACCCCTCCCTTCTGCGCCATCACGCTGATCTCTCTGTGAGTATTCAGACCGCTTTGCAACGCCACTTCAGTAAAGCCCTGTCCGTGTTCACCAGCAGGCTTGATCTGACAGTTAATATTCCATGCTGGCACGGTACCGAGATCAGGCAGAACACCAGCGGTTACTTTCTCTTCAGCCGTTATTGATGGCAGTACCTTGTGGTTATCAAAAACTTTGGGAATACGGGCATTCAAACGTTGATCATCGGGTGACTCGCCTTGGGGAAGCCAGGGCGCCAGACAATCGCTGTCGGTAATGCATGGATCTGTCAATGTGTTGAGAAAAGCAACCAGGTAACCAATGGACTCATCAGATAGGGCCCTCGCTGCACGCCTATCCGTTTCAGACCAAAAGTCGCTGCTGGTTTGCAGCTGCTTCAATGCGTCATAGGTATTGGCTTTTGCCATGGGATATGCCACATCAAGACCTTCAAACTGTGGGAGGTGCTGGAGGCTGAAGTCATAGTTCGCCAGCGATTGTTCCGGATTCAGATGATGTCTAATGATTTCAGCCAGGGACATAAAAGCACCAGTGTGCCCATAAGGAGCGGTTTCTGACACATTCAGCAGGCTGGGAGTGCGGAATGCATACATATCCTGAAGCCGACGGGTCGCACCATAGCGACCCAGGTCACGCTCATGTACAACCTTGCCCCGACCAAACTGAGGGATAGCCAGGTTGTGGTATTTCTCATCAGTGAAAAATTCGCCCCCGTGACACTGGTAGCACTGCCCCCCCCCTTCCTGTAACGGTGTATAAAACAGAGCAGCTCCCTTCTTCGCTGCCTGGCTGATTGCCCCTTTTCCGGCCAACCAACGGCGCCAGGGCGTATCAATAAACACCTGGGAGCGTTGGTATTCCGCCAGCGCTCGCGCAATATTTGCGTAGGTAACAACAGATTCTGCTGAAGCATCAGGTTGTTCAAATGCCCATCGAAACAGTGCGGGCCAGCGGTTAACCGCCAATTCACCAGTTTTTCCCTGCAGGCGTTTTTCCAGATATTCCCTGACGGCGTGATGCTCTCCCCTGAGCGGCGCAGAAAAGCCCCGCATTTCATTGAGAGCTACCACCGGAAAACGACTCTGCGCTTCTGTCAGATTGGCTCCGGCTTCAGGGTCCTTGCCACCAAAAAGACTATCCGGCGTTCGGATGACTTCATTCTGACCATTATGGGCGGGTGTCTCAGCAGCGCGATAAATACCAAAATAACGATCTATGGCTTCAACCCGACCATCATAAAAAAAAGCATGATCATAAAAGGCTATGTTAAACGTGGTTGGGGAGTTCCTCTCTACATTGGGCCCGCCATCAGCCTCCGGGTCGATACGATAGTTCCCGTCATGCCGACGACCTGGTCCCACAACATCAGGCTCAATGGCACCGACACCCACCGGCAACGACAAACCATCCGCACCACCCAGGCGTGGATCATGACAGCTGGCACAGGCAACATCGAAATCACCGCTGAGGCTTTTGCTGAAAAAGAGTTCTCGCCCTAGCTGGGCCAGTCTGGAACGATGGATAGAAGGTAATTGGCGGTTATTAACCAATTCATCTGGCAATGCATCAGGCTCGGCAATGCGATTAAGAAGGTATTTCCTGAAATGATCATCACTTGATCGATCATCAAAGCCAAATTTAACAGCACTACTGTACGGGGAGGTGGACTTTTGCCAGTCGCCATTGGCTTCAGCATTCGGACAAAGTGATACACATCCAACCAGAAGACATGATTGAATACCTCGTTTTACTGCAGCATGACATCCATACTCAAAGATGCTCATTATCCGAATAGTGTTTGGTGGCTGCATTCATAATGGCGCCATACATCTGAGTATTTGCTTTTAAAGTCTAGAGTCCATCTCATAACGCAGTTGTTTAAGTGAACACTCATACTGACTGATGATTACTTTTTGATTTTTTATTTAGGCTTAATGCAGGGAGGGAAGGGTATGACGCCTTCCCCTGAACCTCCTTAGTCCATCAACAGTCAAATCATTTGAATATGTACTCACCATGATCCTTATTACACTTGACTGGGCCACTCACCCTGTGAGTTCTGTAAGCATCCCCTTTGAGAGTAAAACAAATACGCTTTTCGTTCTCGTAACCAGCTGGATCAAATTCAATCGTTTTGACATGCCGCAACTTATGAATGATACCTGCCTCCCAGCCTGAACCCGCAACATACCCCTTAACTATCAGTTTGATTTTTTTGACAGGATTTTCGTGTCCACGACCGCTTTCAACATAAAAGCCCGTCGATTCGTACTTCGTAAGCTCCGAATCCCCCATCTTGAGGTTGTCGCTCCATTTCCCAGTACTCCGTGACTGAACCTGAGTATAAACCTTCGCGATCCACATACTGTCGTTAGAAACAAAGTAATGCGTTGTCTTCCAGTCATATATCGGATCTGGAGGATCAGGCAGAAAGTCTCCGCCACCGGGGTTTGGATTGCCTTTACCATCCCAGTTATCGCCTGGATAAGTGATTTGTGTCGGCGGTCCAACGTAGGGAATATCCGGATTCGGTTTCCATTTGGTCGGTATCGTCTCAAAGAACTCATACTTGACATCACGACCGCGGGGAGCGGGCTTCACATTTTTTGACCACACCTTCACCCATGCGCCTTTCTTGCTGTCGTACTGCTCCAGCTCAGCGGTAACGACACTAAAAGGATGCTCTCCACCCGGAAGGGTATAGTCTTCAAGTCCATAGTACTGCTTTGCACCAATCTTGTTGACATGCTCCCCGAGCTTGGTCGCCCGGACGTTTGCTCTTATTGCTCCGTCATGTGCATTCCCGCCCTTGAACTTAATCACCACCTGGGTCTTACCATAAGCTTCAGTGATATTAATGGAAGGCGTTGTTGGGCCACCGGTGGTGACAATTCCCTGATTGGAAGAAGGAGGAAGCGGCATTGCTGGAGGGATGTCAACAGGATTCTTGACACAGGCATCATCACACTCCTGCCAGTCCATCTGGTTATCAATCAGATTGCCATAGAGCGTAAACACCCTTTGTGTTGAACTCCCCGGAAAGGCGTCTCTTTTGAAATAAACATTAATGCGGTAGGTATCGTCGTTATCCTGTTGTGTTTCTGCCCGCTCGACATACTCCATGTTCACATATGTTCTATTGATTGGCGGGGGGAATTCACGCTTCGCTGTGACATGCGCATCAATACCCTGCCTGATTTCATAGGCTAAACGGGCAGCTTCCTGAATTTTCGCCTTATCAGTAAAGTCCTGATAAGCATAAAGGGCATAGGCAAGAATCACCGCAATGATCAATACCGTAAACATCATTTCAATCAGGCTGTAACCCTTTGCCAGTAACGTGCTCTGTTTCACGATAGTCCTGCCCCCTCCATGAGACATAAGACGGCTACTCAACGAGTTATGATTGGGATAATTATTAATCTAGATAGATATCCCCCCAGAAGTAAAGCGACCAGCCAATGCTTCCCTTATTGAGATGACCGAGCTTCCTGCCGTAATACCAGCATCTGATTGACCGACAGGTTCGTAAAATGTGCCTCATTGCCATCAGGCCAGACAATACGCAACGTCTTGACCTGTTTGTCGCTGCCTAGCCCAAAATGGCTTTCCATGGGATTCTGCGACATAAAATTATTTTCCAGGCGAACCTCTCGCATTTGCATTCCCGATGCACTCTGCAGATAAATGCGTGCACCAACGGCATGATGATTAGGCGCGTTTCCCAACAACTTAATTGTCAGAAAATTGGTCGATGGGCTATTTTGACTATGGATAGTATTGCGATAAAAGCTGACTTTTCCCGTGTTATTGGCTGTGATGATATCGATATCTCCATCACGGTCATAATCAAAGCAGCTGACACCTCTCCCCTGACCAGTATCATTAATGCCATAGGCAGCCGCCATTTCCTTGAATGTGCCATCTTGCTGGTTCATGAACAGCCGCGAAGACTGATTGCGGAAAGCCTGCAGTTTTTTCAGTGTTAATTGTCTGAATGTGGCCAGATAATAAAAGGCTTCCAGATCCTCCATCTGCTGTTCAGTGAACGTCATGGATAAGCTTTGGTGAAACTGCTCAAACGATGCGTAAGGCTTTTGGAGATCAAAGCCCTCAAGACCCAGCATGTCCAGCAGATACAACAAATCCTTGCGGGTTTCGCGCAGATCCACGTGAAAGCCATTCACATGAAAAATATCCAGCCATCCATCATTGTTGAAGTCAGCAGCACAGCTTCCCCACCCCCAGCCGCCATCTTCCACACCGGCCTGCTCGGTAATATCTGAAAAACGCACCTGTTCCTTCACTGATCCTTCATTACGATAAAGGCGATTCCCCTTAACCCCGATCTGTAGCCCTTTCATTTCGGGTGTAAAAACACCATCAGGCACATAAACACTGGTCACAAACCAGTCCAGGTCCCCATCATTATCAAAGTCAGCAATGGATGCCCCCATGCCGTTATCATCCTGAATGATTCGCTTGTCCGTCGTATTGCTGAACGATTTCCCCTGTTTATTAATGAAATACTGACTGGTCATAAAATCAGCGGTAAGCACCATATCTGGCCAGCGATCATTATTCAGGTCAGCGAAATTGGGGGTAAACGTAAAGTCCCTTTCCTTGATATGGCCTGCAACGCCAAATTCACGCGCCTTACCGGTGAACACCCCGTTGCCGTCATTCAGCCACAAGTGCTCTTCTTCAGCGCCAAACAGGTTGATACCATCCCAGTGTGCCAACCAGGCATCCAGATCACCATCGCCATCAACATCTCCGAAGCCGGCCCCGAGTGTCGCCCTGCTGACCCGAAAACCTGGATTACTGGCAGGAAACCACTGATCCCTGCCATTACTGAGCAGAACCATTGGATTATCAGCCTGGATGCTGCCGGTAAAGAGATCCAACCAGCCATCGCCATTTAAATCCACTAAAACGGCTCCCGTCAGGTCATAGTCAGCCGATAAATTCCATGCCGTTTTCGCTGCCTTGAATCTCCCATCCCCCTGGTTGATAAATGTTTTTGCTGCCGATTGATTTCCCTGGTCAATGACCAGATCGGTGAGACAGTCACCATTGATATCGCCCACTGCCATCCCACCGGTAAACATCAACATTTCAAATGCAATATCCTGCCGGGATTCTCCACTGCTGTTCAGGGCTCGCGCACTGAGTTGACGATAAGTATCCAGTCCGATGTCACGACTGACTTCTTCAAAACCGACCCCATACTCACTGGATTGCTTAATGACACAATCCGGCATGAATGCTGGCACAGAACCCAACTTAGCAGTGGCCACAGGATCTGACGTCACAGGCTTCACCCATTCAGGCAAGGGACTCTCATTGTCAAACACCGTTCCAAGGATCGGATCGAGCCGGTTTTGATCGGGTGCCGGTCCTTTCGGCAACCATGGTTTCAAACAGTCAGCATTGGTCGTGCAGGGATCAGTCAGGCTCTCAAGAAAAGCAACCAGATAGCTTATTGCTTCTTTTCTGACATGATCATTGGCCCAGCGCTGCTCCAGCTCACTACTATGATTCATCAACAGATAGACGCTGAACACATGGTCGGTATTTTCCTTTGCCGTCTCATAAACAACCGGAAGCTTTCTGAACTGCGGGAGCTGCTGCAATGTGTAATCAAAGGCTGAAAGCGAACGTTGTGGTGCTAAGTGATGCTCAATAATGCCCTCCAGGGTCATGAATGCACCGGTATGCCCGTAAGGTGCCGTTTCAGTAATATTCAGCAAGCTGGGAACCCGGAAGGCATACATATCCTGCGGCTTTCTTGTCACCCCATATCGCCCGAAATCCTTGCCTCTCACCGTTTTGCCGCGACCGAACTGAGGTACAGACAGATTATAAAAGCGTTCATCGGTGAAGAAATCACCACGATGACATTGATAGCACTGAGCCCCACCGTCTTTTAAAGGGGTATAAAAAAGCGCAGCGCCTTTTTTGGCTTCCAGACTAAGTTCGCCTTGACCTTCCAGCCAAGCTTTCCATGGTGATTCGTAAAAGAGCTGAGAGTGTTGATACGCTGCCAGAGCGGCAGCAATATTGGCGTAAGTTATCAGCGACTCAACACTGGCCTCAGGTTTCTCAAAAGCCCAGCGAAACAATTCAGGCCAGCGGTTATTCTCCAGTTCGTCTGTTTTTCCCTGCAGACGCCGCTCCAGCTGATCGCGCACTTCATGACTACTACCCACATAGTTGTCCGAGAAACCCCGCATTTCATTCAGCGCAACCACCGGGAAGCGGCTTTGGGCGCCAACAAGATCCGAACCGGCCTGAGGATCTGGACCACCAAAACGACTATCTGGCGTTTTGATTAATCGCTCAACCTCTGACTCAATGCCTTCAACAACAGTACGATAATGCCCATCGATCCATTGAATCACTTCTGCGCGCCCATCAAAAAACAAGACATCTTCGTATAGGCCAACATTAAATGTTGTGGATGAGTTCCTCTCTACATTGGGACCTGCACCCGCTTCAGGATCCATAAAATGATTGCCGTCATGCCGCCGCCCGGGGCCTATCCTGTCGGCATCAATTGCTCCCACACCAACGGGTAGGGATAAGGCATCTGCTCCCCCTAACAACGGGTGATGACAGCTGGCACAGGCAACGTCCATATCACCACTGAGACTTTTACTGAAAAACAACTCACGTCCAAGCTGTGCAAGCTTTGACGTTTCTATGGAGGGGAATGTACGGCCTGAAGCAGGATTACCACTTAAACCTTGAGAAGCAAGAATGCGTTCCTTCAGAGTTTGATCAAGCTGTTTTTCATTAAGGTCATTGATAAACAACCTGTTTATAGCAGGCTCGCTATCTTGTTGATCGTAAGACGTATAACCAGACTCGTACCCATATAGCATTGAACTCCAACGGCCTGCATTGGATGGCTCTCTTACGGCAACCTCTGGCATTAATACTATATCGGTCGTTTGGTCGTCTTGTGCTTTTGAATCACGGGTTTGATGGGAGTTTGTCGCAAGGTTATTAATTCGAGTTGATTCATTCTCCGGCCGGGAGAAATATGATGCGATAAAAGCGGCAATAAAAAATAACAGTAAAACCCAACACAACATACGTCTACGGTTTTCAGGCTTATGTCCTTTATTGCCTGACATTAAGATGCCCTTCCTGTGAACTCGTTCCGTATCGTCGGGCCTTACGGTGCTGGACTGCACTCAGACCATCAAAAGGAATATCTGCATTAAATGACTCCGACGGCATCACCATCAAACTCAGAGATATACCTTTTTAATATCAATGAAGTCCGCTTTTAACGCGCCCAAAGCCGACCACCACAACTTGTACTCTCACTACCCAGCACACGACTGAATGCTGTGCCCCAATATTTAAAGCAGACTTTTTTATCCTTGTCGGGACCTGCCGGCTTCACAACCTCCGTACCAACCTCTTCCCAACACCAGCCCATGTTAAGAAATCCACAATTCGGCCCAATCCATTCGACCCTGACTACAATCTTTTCCACCGGATTTTCATGCGCTGGCCAAGAGGGTACATATACCGCGTGCTCTGAGCCTATAGCCTGCTTATGTGTGTAGGTTTTGGTTCTTCCACCACGGTAGTGAATCGTGAAGATTGATTTACCCACATACCCCGCTTCATTACGTGTATTGATATGGGTTTTACCCCAGTTATAAATAGTCTTAGGCGACTCGGGCATAAAGTCTCCTCCACCCGGATTTGGGTTACCCTCACCGTTCCAGTTATCTCCTGGATAGGTGATCTCGGGCTTGGCCCAGTCGGGAATCTCGGGATCAGGCTTCCATTTGGTCGGTATTGTTTCAAAAAATTCATACTTAACATCCCGGCCTCGTGGAGCAGGATCTACATTTTGTGACCACACCCTTACCCATACGCCCTTTTTGCTATCGTACTGCTCTAACTCAGCGGTAATAACATTAAAAGGATGCTCTCCACCCGGAAGAGTGTAGTCTTCAAGTCCGTAGTATTGCTTTGCACCGACCTTGTTGACACGCTCCCCTTGCTTGGTAGCGCGGACATTTGCTCTTATCGCCCCGTCATTAGCATTCCCGCCTTTGAACTTAATCACCACCTGGGTCTGGCCATACGCTTCAGTAATATCAATGGCGGGTGTTGTTGGGCCTCCGGTAGTAACAATCCCCCGATTAGACGCAGGAGGAACAGGCATCGCCGGAGGAATATCAACGGGATTCTTGACACAAGCATCATCACACTCATGCCAGTCCATCTGGGTATCAATCAGATTGCCATAGAGCGTAAACACCTTTTGTGTTGAACTCTCCGGAAAGGCGTCCCTTTTAAAGTAAACATTAATGCGGTAGGTATCTTCACTATCCTGCTGCGATTCTGCCCGCTCTACATACTCCATATTCGCGTATGTTCTATTGATTGGCGGGGGAAAGGCACGCTTTGACGCAACATGCGCATCAATGCCCTGTCTGATCTCATAAGCCAAACGCGCAGCTTCCTGAATTCTTGCCTTGTAATCAAAATCCTTATACGCATACAGGGCATACGCCAGAATCACGCCGATAATCAATACAGCAAACACGATTTCAACAAGGCTATAGCCTTGCACAAGATGATTATTCTTCCTCACAACCTTTTTGCCCCCTCCATGAGACAAAAGACTGACAACCTAACAAGTCATATTTGTGATAATTAATAATCTAGATAGAGACAACGCAATTAGTAAAGTCGCTCATCCTATTTTACAACGTTACAACAGTTAACGTTTTTTTCGTAGAACCAGCATTTGATTAATAGCCACATTGGTCAAGCGATCTTCTGAGCCATCCGGCCATACAATACGCAATCTGTTCACAACGGTATCTGTACCAAGCCCAAAATGGCTTTCCATAGTATTCTGTGAGAGGTAATTATTCTCCACCCTGACTTCTCGCATTTGCATCCCAGATGCACTTTCCAGGTAAATTCTGGCACCAATCGCGTGTCGGTTCGGCGCGTTACCAAGCAGTTTCACAACAAGAAAATGGTTTGAATCGTGATTACGCCCCTGGAGATCATTTCGATAAAGCGCCACGCTGCCTGTGTTATTAACAATCAGAACATCGACATCGCCATCCCTGTCATAATCCATGCAACTGACACCACGCCCCTGACCGGCATCATGAATACCATAATACTCAGCCTCCTCAAGAAACGTACCGTCCTTCTGGTTAATAAATAAACGTGACTGGTCATGTTCAAAGCCATCCAAGCGACCGATGTATGAATCCCGAAGAATGGCCAGATAATAGAACTCTTTCAGATCCCGCTCTTGCTGCGGTGAAAACTCAATAGTCAGACTCTCGCGGAAAGCGGTAAATGTGTTATGCCTTGGATCCACGGTAAAATCCTGAACACCCAGCAGATCAAAAAGATAGATTAAATCCTTTCGATAATTGGTAAGATCAATATTGAAACCATTAACATGGAAAATATCCAGCCAACCATCATTGTTAAAATCCGCAGCACAACTACCCCAGCCCCAGCCTCCATTTGCGACTCCACTGGCATGGGACACGTCAGTAAAGCGTAACCGTCCTGCCTGCTCTCCGTCATTGCGGTACAATGCATTGCCCCGGAATACGGTACGTCTCCAACCAACAGCATCAGACTCACTCTGAAGATTTTCAATTCCCATCGCAACGATGCTGGACACAAACCAGTCAAGATCACCATCATTGTCAAAATCAGCAATCGCAGCTCCCATCCCATTGGCATCCTGAATCACCGATCGGTCTGTCTGTTGCTCCAGGGAACGCCCATGACGATTGATATAGTATTCACTGGTCAGGAAATCACCCGTGACCGCGAGGTCAGGTAACTGGTCATTATTCAAATCCGCGAAGTTAGGTGTGAAGGTAAAATCCTGCTCACCGACCGTTCCCTTCAAGTCAAAGGCGTCAGCACCGGCTGAAAACTGTCCAAGCCCATTATTTCGCCAGAGATGCACTTCCTCACCGGCACTATTGATATCCCAATGCGCCAGATAGGCATCCAGATCACCATCGCGATCAACATCACCAAATCCGGCACCAACAGTTGTCCGTGTCGTCCTGAATCCTGCGTCACTGACAGGTCTAAAAGCCCCTTTACTGTCATTGATAAAAACGACAGGCTTCTTACCAAGATCATCACTACCGAACAGATCGAGCCAACCATCTCCATTCAGGTCAACCAGTGTAATGCCCAGCATACGATGCTGAGCGTTCAGCCCCCAGTTACCCGCAACGGGAGCAAAACGCCCCCCTCCCTGGTTGAGATACACGCTCAGCCCCGCATCTCCCTGTTCAATCACCAGGTCCGTCAGACAGTCTCCATCAATATCCCCCACTGCCAGACCACCACTCATAATGAGTTTCAAGAAGGAAATCGAATGATCAAACGCTTCCCCTCCCCTCAGGCTTTCAGCGGAAAAATAGCGGTTAGTGAACAACCCTGCCTGTAATGTAACGTCTGAAAACCCTTCCTGATTGTTGTTCTGCTCAGTGATGGTACAGTCCACATCATAAATATCAGCATTCGGTTGAGGTATTGGCGGCTGCGCTCGGTCGATATCTATAGCATTGACTACAGTGGCCATTGCCTGCTGACCAAAAGCAAGCGGCAGCTTGGCCACCAAACGGTGTTCATCTGGCGCTTCCCCCTCAGGCAGCCACGGACTCAAACACTCCGGGTTACGTATACAAGGATCAGTTAGCGTCTGGAGGAATGCCTCAAGGTGATCAACATCTTGTTCAGATAACGGAGCATCAAAATACCCATCAAACGGGGGATTTTTTTGATAAACACGCCATACATCCTTCGTGTTTCGTTCAGCAAACCGGTTAAGCCCCCAGTTACTCAGTCTGAACTGGGGAAGATTTTGCAAGGTAAAATCAAATCGTTGCAGGCTCTTGCTCGGGGTCAAGTGGTGCTGGATGGCGTCTTTCAGACTGACAAATGCACCGGTATGCCCATAAGGGGCTGTATCCGCAACATTCAATAAGCTTGGTACACGAAAAGCATAAAGGTCACGCCGGTCGAGGGTTACATCATAACGACCGAGATCCCGCTGACCACTGGCCTTACCTCGGCCAAATTGCGGCATAGCCAGATTATAAAACTGCTCATTACTCAAGAGATCGCCTGTATGGCACTGCACACAATCTGCCCCTCCTCCAGCACGAGAAGTGAAAAACAAGGCGGCGCCCTTTTTAGCCTCTTCAGATAACGACCCCTGCCTTTTGATCCAACGATTCCAGGGATTATCAACAAATACCTGCGAACGCTGATAAGCTGCCAGCGCACGGGCAATCGTATCGAAAGTAATCAACTCATCCGATGTTGCCTGAGGCTCCCTGAAAGCCCACCGGAAAAATGCCAGCCACCGGTTATCTGAAAGCTCGCCGGTTTTCCCCTGCAGACGCTGCACCAGTTTTTCCCTGACATGCGCATTGGTACCGGAAAACCGATGTGAAAAACCTCGCATTTCACTAAGTGCCGTCACAGGAAACCGGCCCTGAGCCACCAGCAAATCACCGCCCGCCTCCGGGTCCATGCCTCCGAAACGGCTGTCTGGTGTCTGGATATCCAAAAGTTGGCGATGACCTTTCAAGGCATGAACCGCTTCGTCATCCACTATAGCATTCGTCAGTACCTGAATCCGTCCATCATAAAAAAGCGCTTTTTTGTAGAGAGAAACATTAAAGGTAGTAGGAGAGTTTCTTGAAACATTTGCCCCTCCTCCCGCCTGGGGGTCGAAGGTATTATCTCCATCCTGCTGACGCCCCGGCCCCACGATCTCGGTATCAATAGCGCCTACACCAACAGGCAAGGAGAGGCCATCTGCCCCGCCGAGCAGTGGATGATGGCAACTGGCACAGGCGACATCAAAATCCCCGCTCAGACTTTTACTGAAGAACAGCTCGCGTCCCAGCTGTGCAATACGTGATGTCTTGATGTCTGTATGATCAAGACCTGACGATGGTTTGCCAGTTAAACCAAGCGCATCTATCTGGCGCCTCAGATAATCGTCAAGTCGTGGTCCCGTTAGCGCACGTATATTTTCATCATCTTCTTTGACGGTATTGATAGCGTCGCCATGAACATCGTCATTCGCGACACCATTGACACTAGACACAGAGAGAAGACAGCACAACAACCTTCCGAGCAGTTTTCTGCCAATCATGGAAAGTCGATCCTAAAGGACGTGTTCAATCAAATACCATCGTTAAATCGATGAATATACCAATAAAGACTTTCGGCGAGAGCGTTCACTTCTAAAACAGGCAGTCGATTAAGTTATTACAAATAACACAGTCCGTAACAGCTTAAAAACAACTATTACAGACTGTATGGGAGAACACTATTATTTAATTGCAGAGCGACGCATTAACAGAACGACGGGCAGAAAACCCGCAATCACCAGCGTCAGGGCAGGTAATGCAGCTCGCTCCCAATGGCCTTCCGAGGTCATCTCATGGATACGAACGGCTAGAGTATCCCAGCCAAACGGACGCATAAGCAGCGTGGCCGGCATCTCTTTCAGGACATCCACAAAAACCAGCAGGGCTGCCGTGAGCACACCAGGCGCGAGCATGGGCAGGTAAACTCGACGAATCACCGTAAAGGAGTCGGCACCCAGTGTCTTGGCTGCTTCCTGAAGGGCTGGCCGTATCTGGGCGATACTGCCGGACAAAGGCTCAAACGCCACCGCCAGGAAACGGATGGAGTAGGCCAGCACCAATGCCATCCAACTGCCAAGAAACACCTGCTGTACGGGTATGCCCAAGCTTTCCTGCAGCGTCGCAACAAGACCATGATCAAGCCAGCTGAATGCCGTCATAACACCCACCGCGAGCACCGAGCCGGGCAGCGCATAACCGGTTGTCGCTACCCGGACAGAACGGACAACCCACCCGTCAGGCTGCAGCCTTCTGGCAAATACCAGCATCAGTGCCAAAACAACCGTAATCCCTGCCGCAGAGGCAGCTAGCAGCAATGTATTGAAAGCCAATTCCCAATAACGGCTATTCAAATCCTGTAAGGCATTGGTGGCAATCCAGTACAGCAACTGAACCACAGGAATGACAAATGCCAACGTAAACACTACCAGGCAAACCGCGCATGCCAACCATGCCTGCACACCTGTCAGCCGGGTTCTTGCCAGTGGTTGTTGACGTTCATGGCAGGTATAACGAGCTCGTCCGCGACTCCAGCGTTCGGCGGAAAGCAACAGGAAGATCAAGAGCAACAGGAGAGAAGCCAGCTGCGCGGCAGCCTGCAGGTTAAAAAAACCGTACCAGGTCTTGTAAATCGCAGTTGTCAGAGTGTCGTAGTTGAACACGGACACCGCACCAAAATCGGCCATAGTCTCCATCAGGGCGAGTGCGACACCACCAGCAATGGCGGGACGCGCCATCGGCAACGTCACCCGGAAAAAAGCCTGCAAGGGCGATAACCCCAGCAGGCGCGCAGCTTCCAACGTATTACGCCCCTGCCGTAAAAACGCAGTACGGGCGAGCATATAAACATAGGGGTAAAACACCAGCACGAGCGTAGTGATCATTCCGACAGGCCCGCGGATATCAACCCAGGTAAATCCGGGCACCACCGCACGGAGCCAACTCTGAAACGGGCCGCTGAAATCGAACACGCCCAGATAGACGAATGCCAAGACATAAGCGGGAATGGCAAAAGGTAGAATCAGGGCCCAGTCCAGCCACTTGCGGCCCGGAAACTCACACAATGTCACCAGTGCTGCCAAAGCCACACCGAGCACCGTGACACCTACGCCTACGCCTGCAACCAGCATCGCCGTGTTTCCCAACAGCCGGGCCAGCTGTGTCTCTATCAGGTGCTGCCAGATATCGATCTGGATATGATTCCAGCTCAATAACAGCACGATAACCGGGATGGCCACACCACTGGCAATCGCCAGTGCAACGAGCCGCCAGCCCAGCCAGCGATGCAGGATACCCCGAAATGCAGAACGCCCGCCCCGTATGGGCGAGCGCTCAGGATCCGGAAGCGAGAGGGTTCCGGAGGAAAGCATCAGTTGTACTTGGCCCGATCCATCAGCTGGATAGCTTCAGACTGCAACCGGCCAGCGGTTTCGACATTCAGGTTATCCTGCTTGAAGTTCCCCCAGGCAGAGACTTCCGAAGACGGCTGAACATCGGCATTCGCCGGATATTCCATGTTGCTGTCTGCCAGGATCCGCTGGGCTTCAGGTGTACTCATCCATTCCAGCAGTTTGGCAGCGGCTTCCGGATGCTTGGCATACCGGGTGATACCGGCACCTGACACATTCACATGCACACCACTGCCATTCTGGTTAGCCCAGAAAAGTTTCAGATTGGTATCCGGCTTTTGCTTCAACAGGCGACCAAAGTAATAGGTATTCACAATGGTGACATCACAGATGCCGCTCGCAACCGCTTCCATGGCCTTGGTGTCATTGGAGAAGACCGGCATAGCCAGGTTATGCACCCAGCCCTTCACCACTTTTTCACTGCCGGGTTCACCCAAGCGATCAATCATGGTGGCGACCAGTGACTGGTTGTACACCTTCTTGGATGTCCGCAGGCAGAGACGGCCTTCCCACTTCGGATCCGCCAGGTCTTCATAGGAAGAGAGCTGTTCGGGCTTTATACGATCGCTGGCATAGACCATGGTACGGGCACGAACGGACATGCCATACCAGTTATTGTCCGGGTCCCGCAGGTGGGCAGGAATATTCTTTTGCAGTGTTTCGGAGGTATAAGGCTGCAAAATCCCCTTTTCCTTGGCTTGCCAGAGGTTGCCTGCATCCACAGTAATCAGCATATCTGCCGGTGTTGTCTTGCCTTCGGCTTCAAGACGGGCGATCAGAGGAGCATCCTTGTCCGTGATATAACGAATCTTCACACCGGTTTTCTTGGTGTAGAGATCAAACAGGGGCTTGATCAGTTCTTCATTACGCGAAGAATAAACCACCAGCTCATCGTCAGCCGCTGAAGCCAGCGGCGCCGAAAGGCTACCAAATAGTGCAGTTGACGCAAGCAGTGCCGCCGTCAACGTTTTTTTCAAGCCCAGTCCCATTGCATTCACCTTATCGTTCATCGACCGCATTGTGGTGCAATGTTAATCATTATCATTTGCAACCTCAACACCAATATACTGGTTGTCAATAATGACTCACCCGTACAGCATCTCGAACATGCTCCCATGGCTAGGCGTTACTACTTACCCATGGAAGGTGCAGCCGGAAAGTGACAGGCAAATTGTTTACTCGCTAAAGATTTATTGCGTGGGTTTAGAGGGCTCTGTTGGCATCATGCTTTCCATACCCGGCATAGAAGGCATGGCATCCATCCCCTGGGGCATCTGTTGCATCACCTGGTTGATGGATTCCTGAATCAGGGCAACCATTGTTCTGTGCCCTTCATCAAAGCCTTGGTAAAAGGCCCGTTCCGCCTTGCTCTTCATGGCAGAAGGTTCGGTAATCGCCTGCCGGGAACCCGCTTTCGTCTCACCACTGAACATGACCTCCATGGCGGTGGGAATGGTCAGGGCAATGGCCCGACCAGACATGTAACCGTCGATATAGCGGCCACGCAGAATGGCATTATCGGAAGAACCCAAACCACTACTGTTATAAGCAAGAGCGGCTTCACACCAGCGATCCAGGTATTCGTTGTCCGATTCGCCATCACAGGAATAATGGACAAAACCCTGCGCCGCTACCACTGCCTGGTAACCGGCCCGGTAACCGGCCTGCGCAACGGGCTGCCCAGAAAGGAACTGGGGATTACTGGCCATAGCAGCATCCTGTTGCCCCAGCCCATAGGCGTTAATAAACGCATCACGATTCTGGTTATCACCCTTGGCAAACACCTGGCTGCGCTTCCAGGCATCCAGCCCCTTGCACCAGGCCCGTGTCACGGCAGAGGAATCCGTAGCATTATTGCAATCCGGCCTTTTGGGAGGCACTGGTACCGGTTTTTCAACAATAACCTCAACCACCTCACGCTCAACAGCGGACTCATCTGGTACAGGAGACTGCCCGTCTTCCTCGTTATTTCCACATCCCTGTAACATCACCGCCAACAGTGCTGCACAGGACAAGGCCATCAGTGACGATCTGGCCATACTGCCACTCCCTCCCGAAATACATTCGCCTACTCAACCACATGAATACGCACGGTCGGCCTACTATAGTCGATATTCAAATGACAACGGAGCGACATAGCTCAAGATTGACATCAACACTGACAACATTGAGCAAACAGTCACCAAAGAAAATCGGTATGCGCGTAGCAAGGCATATACCCTGCCATGGCTCAGGGATTCATAACCTGCCGAATGATCTGTTCTTTCAGGAAAGGAATCTGGTTCGTTAGCGAAAGCCCCGTATTACGCATCCAGCGTAATAACAGGTGATCACTGCCAAACAGCTGCTGGAATCCCTGCATAATGCCCATCACTGCCAGGTTATGCGGCTCACGACGCCGCTGATAGCGCGCCAGCAATAATTCATCGGCATAGTCACCACCGCGTTCACAGGCCCGGTGAATCTCCTCAGACAACTGCCGAGCATCCAGCAACCCGAGATTCACCCCCTGCCCAGCCAGTGGATGGATAGTATGGGCGGCATCTCCCATCACGACGACACGTCCCCGGTAATACTGTCGAGCATGACGCTGCCTAAGCGGCATGCAATACCGCTTGTCGATTGACAGCACCTGACCCAACCGGTGTTCAAACGCACTGCCCAACTTCTGGCAAAATACCTCATCCGATAGGGTCATCATTTCCTGAGCCTGATCAGGCACCAGCGACCAGACAATAGAGCAGTAATGGGTATCGCCATCACTGGGCAGAGGAAGAAGCGCCAATGGGCCTGAGGGCAGAAAGATCTGCCACGCGGTATCTTGATGATACTGCTCCGTCTGTACCGTCGTGACGATGGCATGATGCTGGTAATCCCATTCCCGGGTCGGGATACCAGCCATTCGCCGCACCGGGGAATGCGCACCATCGGCAGCAATCACCAGTCGACTCTGCAGCTGATCACCTGACTTAGTGTTTAATTGCACGCCATCATCAGTCTGGCGCAGCGATGCAATTTCCGTATGCCTCAGCAGGGTAACATCGGTTTCACCCAGGCACTGCAATAATGCACTTGTTGTGACGCGGTTTTCGACAATATGCCCCAGCGTGTCCAATCCCGCTTCGCCGGCAGTAAAACGGATATTGCCAGTGCCGTCGGCATCCCAGACTGTCATGCCGGTATAGGGAGAGACTCGGGCATCACGCATCAATGCCCAGGCACCCACTTCATCCAGCAATTGCCGGGATGATTCTGTCAGCGCGCATACCCGTGGATCATATTGTCCCGAAACGGTTTCCATGTCTGACGTAAGAGGACCTGCATCTACAAGAGCAATACGTAACGGTAAGTCTGACAACGCCATGGCCATAGCCAGACCATTGATACCGCCACCAATCACTGTGATATCAAAAGAGTGACTGTCAGGAGAAGAAGGCAGACTCATGGTCGCCCTCCCAGCCCCATGGCCTGTCTCGCAAACCAGCCTTTCAGCGGCCCACAAAGATCCAGCGCCACAAGTCCCACATTCCGTGCGCCCTGCAGCCATTTACCCGACAGCATAGACTGCTCACTGAACAACTTGACCACATAGTCACTGAAATGAATAGTCTGGAATTGATCCTGTTTCTGTCGGGCCAGATACGCCTGCAATGTCGCCAGCTCACCAATACCGGCCCCACTCTTTAAGGCACTGGTAATGGTCTCCGACAGGGCAATTGCATCACGTAATGCCAGGTTGAAGCCCTGCCCCGCCACCGGATGCAAACTATGGGCAGCGTTGCCCAACACCACCAGCCCCGGACGTACCTGCTCCGTTGCCAGCTTCAGCGCCAGCGGGTAACTGAAGCGCTGCCCCACCTTGCGGAAACGGCCCACCCGATACCCGAAGCGCCCCTGCAATTCATTCAAAAAGTCATCGTCGGTCAGTTCAAGCCGTTCTCGGGCCAGATCATCCGGCATAGTCCATACCAGCGCACACCGTCCTTCCGGCAGGGGCAGTAATGCCATCGGCCCTTCGTCCGTAAAACGCTCGTAAGCGACCTGACCATGATGCTGATCTGGTGTTATACTCGTGATAATGGCGGTCTGATGATAGTGGCTGACGGATTGCTCCAGTCCCATATCGCGGGCCAGAGAGGACCGTCCGCCATCGGCGAGCACAATCAGGGTTGCGGATACCGGATACGTTTTCCCATCCCGATTCACTTCCAGCGTCGCGCCCTCTGGCGTTGGCTGCAGATGTCGTACCTCGGCAGGGCAAAGGAATTCAATACCCTCGGTTTTCTGTATCTGCTCCAGCAGCACTTTACCGAGCCACTGGTTATCCACCACATAACCCAGCGCCGGCACCTCGTAATCGGTTGCATTCAGACGGGTCATACCGAAGTGGCCACGGTCGGACACATGAATATGACGAATCGGCTCCACGCGCTCAGCCAGTGATGGCCAGATATCCATGGCATCATAGATTTCCCGGGTTCCCCAGGAGAGCGCTGAAGAACGGCCATCATAGCTGGGCTGATAATCCAGCTGCTCAGGGCGTAATGGCACCGCTTCAAATACGGCAATCCTGAAATCCGGGTTCGGCACCGACTGTCGGAGCGACAGGGCCAGGCTGGCGCCAACCATGCCACCTCCGATAATCACCACATCATAATGTGTACTGCTATCCATGGTTATCTCTGAACTGATTGGAAATGTTTGGCCAATGGGCCTGAGGCATCAGGACCAATCCTGCCCCTTCATCAGGGCTTCAATAGCATCAGGATCCTTTTCTGCAGCTGATGTAAGGATCTCGCAGCCTTCCGCAGTCACCAGAACATTGTCTTCAATACGGATGCCGATACCCCGCCATTTTTCCTCAACATCGGCGTTATCCGGCGCAATATAAATGCCCGGTTCAACCGTCAGTACCATACCTGGCTCGAACTTGCGCCACTGCCCGTCGACCTTGTGATTGCCAACATCGTGGACATCCATACCCAGCCAATGCCCGGTGCCATGCATATAAAAGGGGCGGTAGGCTTCATCTTTAATTAGCTGATCGACATTGCCAGACAATATCCCCAGGTCAACCAGCCCTTCGGTCAAGGTGCGCACCGCTGCATCATGGAAAGCCATCCAGGGATTACCCGGACGAATCGCTGCTATCGCCTTTTCCTGTGCTTTTAGCACCAGTGAATAGAGTGCACGTTGTTCCGGTGTAAAAACACCGTTGACCGGAAATGTCCGGGTTATGTCCGCCGCGTAATTGTCGAGTTCACAGCCAGCATCAATCAACACCAGGTCACCATCACACATCTGCCGGTCATTCTCGGTATAGTGCAAAATGCAGGCATTCTCACCACTACCAACAATCGAGTTGTAAGCCGGCACACGGGCACCATGGTGAATAAATTCATGCTGCAGTTCGGCTTCCAGCTGATACTCGTACAGCCCCGGGCGACACATTGTCATGGCACGCCGATGGGCACCCGCACTGATGGCGCAAGCTTCACGCATGATGTCGAGTTCTGCGTCTGATTTGAACAGACGCATTTCATGCACCAGAACGTCCAGGCCAGACACCAACGACGGAGCTACAGCGCCACGCCGCTCCCGGGCTTTGAGATTATTGATCCAGCCATTGAGTTGCCCATCAAACTCCGGCAAAACACCCAGCGTGTAGTGGATCGTCTGCCGACCATCCAGCAGGCCGGGCATGACCTGATCCAGTTCACCGATGGAAAACGCCTGATCCATACCAAACTGCTGAACGGCACCGTCCTGTCCGGCCCGCCGGCCGTGCCAGGTTTCCATCAGGGGATCACGGTCACGACAAAAGAGTATGCTCTCACCCGCGTCTCGTCCCGGTATCAGCACCAGCACCGCTTCCGGCTCATTAAATCCGGTCAGGTAATAAAAATCGCTGTCCTGCCGGTACAGATACTCGGAGTCTCGGTTACGGATCTTTTCCGATGCTGCCGGCAATATCGCCACACCGGTGGTACCGATCTGCTGCATCAGCTGTTGGCGTCGCTTGCCGTATTCTGTCATCGCCAATTTTTTCATGGTGTCCTGATCCGGTTTATGCTCTGAGAATTGTCAGCATCCTGTGCCTGCCAGCAGCAGTATCAGTGAAGTGGGCCGGTGGTTACACTCGCCTCGGCTTCACTGCATTCGCCAAACAGCATCAATGTCGCCATGCGCAGGTATTCACTGACTTCCAGAAAATCTTTTTCTGACGATTCCGAATCCTCCAGGTCATCAAACTGAACCTGGGCGATATTGGCAAAATCAGTCAGGATACTGGCCGCTTCTTCTGACAAATCGTCCTGGCTGCGACCACTCAGACCGTAACCGCTGAGAAATCCCTGGCACCACTGTCCCAGCGCCTGGGTACGTTGTTCAAGGGCTTCATCATCATCGGGCAGCAGGGGCTGAAAGGAGTAGTCTTCGGACTGCAACTGAGCCAGCGTCTCATCATAAAGCTGCATCAGAACCGTCTTTGCCACAGTCTCCAGCGCTTGGCTGACAGCCATATGTTCGGCGGCCGAGGCCAGCCAGGCGCCATGGGCAGGACGTTGTCCGGCGCAATATTGTCCGCAGAGCAAACCATGCAGTTCCGAGGGCGACTGATAAGATTGCAATTCAAGGAACAGGTTGCTCAGCCGATCAAAACTGACCGGCGCCAGACCTGAAGCATCAGTAGTCATGGGAGAATATCCGCCAATTCAAGATTGCCCCGAGTGTACCGCAAGGCGTCTGGGGGAGCGAGATTCATCCGGCAGAAAAAATAATGGTCAAATTGACCGGAATCAGGCCGACGATCTCTTGTTACCGTCAACACCAAAAGGATATAGTAAAACCTTGATAATCCAAAGATTGTCTGACGGCCACATGGAACCTAAAGAACTGTCGATGTTGAGCAGAAAAGTCGATGAACTCATCGTGCTCTGCAATCACCTGCGTCAGGAAAACCGTATCCTGCGAGCCGGCGAACAAGCCTGGAAGCAGGAACGCGCACAACTGATTGAAAGAAACGAGATGGCACGCACGAAGGTCGAGGCAATGATCGGCCGTTTGCGTGCGCTTGAGCAGGAAACATGATATGAGCAATGAACAGCTCACCACCACAGTCAACATCCTGGACAAGGATTACCGGATCAGCTGTCCACCGGAAGAACAGGAAGCGCTCAGCTCTGCTGCCCGCTACCTCGACAGCAAGATGCGGGAGATCCGGGCCTCGGGCAAGGTCATCGGCCTTGAGCGTATTGCCGTCATGGCGGCGTTGAATATCGCCCATGACATGCTCATCGCCAACCGGGAAGCCAACGTGCTCAAGGAAGACACCCAGCGTCACATCCAGATTCTGGTTGAACGGCTGGATGACGCCCTGCACGAGCATAACCAGCTCGAACTCTGATTGCGATTCGAACTAACAAAGGGCTGGTAACACCCGCCTGCCTGCCGATATAATCCTTCACAAGACTCCCTGGTCTGATCGCCAGTCATGAACTGTCCCTGAGGCGATAAATACCATCCTGGGGGCTCCTCGTAGATACCAGCGTGCAGGTTCACCTTGTAGTGAAAAGCCCAACGTATCTCAGCAGCCTCCACCTTGAAGCATGGCTTCAAGGGCTATACTGACAGCGTCAGCACCGGGGAGCCTTGTTTTATTCGCACGCCCCTTCTTACCCACGCTAATTGCTTCACATAACAACGGATTGCCAGCCAGGGAATGACGCCACAACAGCAGTTGCTTCAGAAAAAACAGCTCAGGCAAATCCTGCGGGAACGGCGCCGCCGATTATCCGCCTCAGAACAACACCAAGCCAGTCATCGCCTGAAAAAAAACCTGTGCCGACAGAACTGCTACCTTAAAAGTCAGCGTATTGCACTTTACCTGACGAACGATGGCGAGATTGACCCAATAGAAATTGCCCAGAAAGCATGGCAACAGGGTAAGCAATGCTTCCTTCCAGTTTTGCACCCACTTAAGCCAGGCTGGCTGCAGTTTTTACCCTGGACACCCACCACCCAAATGAAAAAAAACCGGTTCGGTATTCCAGAACCTGATGCTCGTTTTTACCAACCTGTACCCGTCTGGTCACTGGATCTCATTTTATTACCACTGACCGGATTCGACAGGAAAGGTCATCGCATGGGCATGGGAGGCGGTTTCTATGACAGAACCTTTGCCTTCATCAAGACACCAAGCTGCATCAGAGCCCCACAACTGATCGGGCTTGCCCATGAATGTCAGCGGGTTGACCACCTGCCGATTAACAGCTGGGATATACCACTCTCCGGCATTGCCAGCGACCAGCAGTTTTATACAACCAGCTGATTTTCAACCCAACATCTGGGCGGTAGCAGTAGTTACCACACCAATGGCAAACAGAAAAATAATCGCTGCAACAGGGTCAAGCTTACGCCATGGAAACATGTTCATATCACTCTTGAATGACAGGCCAACTTCAATTCAGCATCGGATACGCACGAATAAAGCCATCCACTTAAACAGTGCAGATCATAGATAGACATTGCGATGCATACTGTGACTTGCTGCAAGGTTTGCCCAATAAAGTAGCAAGTGGATAACTATTTTGCTCATTCTCTCGCAATAACATTTTCTGTTATTACCAGAAACTCAATTCCGTTCTAACATGCTCTGTGAGCAGACTACATCAAGGCTGTATTTTCTCCCCATTATTGTTTCAGGACTCAGTCATGTCTAAACCAATTACCCTGCTAGCTATTACAATCGTGATCAGCCTGACCGGATTTCAGTTTACCCACTCTCAGGAACAATCGGGCAACACCGAGACCTATACCGAGCAGGTGATGGGGGGCTGGTCACCAACCAGCATTGATGAGCAGGTGATGAATGCCGCCTATTTTGCCGCCGGTGTCATTCATGATGGTGAACTGCAAAATGTGCTATCAGCCAAACAGCAGGTGGTTGCCGGCATGAACTACGCCATGGTGCTGGAAATGGATAACGGACACCAGTGGGAAGCTATCGTTTATCAAAATCTGGACAACATCTACAGTCTCACCAGTAAAAACCGACTATATTGACCCATTTATACATATGTTTTCGGCGGTTGTTTTTTTTACAGCAACCGCCTGTAATATTCGTATTTATTTCTTCCATACTCCCATAACGCAAAAATAAAAACGCACTCACGCATCATTTCCTAAGATTGTGATTATTTTTCAACACATGCTCTTTATATGTTTTTGGAAATTGAGACTGATGCTGAATAAATTGATTCTGGTCACCTGCCTTGGCGCATTACTGGAATATTTTGATTTCACACTGGTGCTCCTCTTTGCCAATGATTTAGCCCACCTCTTTTTACCAGCGTCCGATCAAGCTGGCTTTCTCTGGATTATTGCAATCCATACCGCCGGCTATTTTATCCGTCCTCTTGGCGGCATAGCCTTCAGCCATTTTGGCGACCGCATTGGGCGTAAGCGACTGTTTCGGATATCCATTCTCATCATGACCTTTGCGACCCTGGGCATGGGGTTATTGCCAACTTACGCGACCATTGGCTATCTGGCGACAGCTCTGCTGGTTATTCTGCGTTCATTGCAGGGTATTTCCGTCGGCGGAGAGTTCCCCGGTGCGGTTGTTTTCGCGTCGGAACACGTCCCGACCAGGATGAAAGGTCTCATTACATCAGCTATTGGCGCCTGCGGTCTGCTTGGCGTCATGCTGGCCTCGGCCGTTGGCATGCTGACCCATACCTTACTGAGGGAAGATGAACTGTTTAGCTGGGGTTGGCGGCTACCTTTTATTGCCGGGAGCATCCTTGGCCTTAGTGGGTACATCATGCGTCGCAGCCTGTCTGAAACGCCACTTTTCAATCAACTGATTGCTGCTAAAAAAGTCGTTCGTATTCCACTACTCACCCTTTTTCGCACACAAGGTAAAATACTGGCCATAGCCATGGGAATGAATATCGCATCCGCAACCATGATGTCGATGTACACCTATATGGTACCTTACGCCACCCGACACCTGAGTATGAACCAAGGAGCTGTTTATGAAACGATGACCTGCATCCTACTGATGACAGCACTCCTGACCCTTGTGTTCGGCTGGCTGTCTGACCGTGGAATCAACCGACGTATAGCCCTTTTGCTCAGCAACATTCTTTACCTGTTGATAGCGTGGCCAGTTTTCATCCTGCTGTCAGAACACCAACTGATGGAAGTCGGATTACTGACGTTACTGCCTACAGCGCTTGCCTGCGGTAATGGCCTTGTCACACTGGCTAATCTGTTCAATACGAATATCCGTTATACCGGTCTCGCAGTCTCCATGAACATTACCATTTGCCTGATTGCCGGCAGTACGCCCTATCTTCTGGAAATACTCAGCGTGGATGGGAAGCCCTTTGGTTTTCTGGCAATGATGATAATCAGCGCGTTAATTGGCGTAGTCGCCACTTGGCACTTGCCGGAAGAGCGCATAAATGATTACCCATTAAGAAAGCAGGCCATTTAAAATGGCTGTGTTCAGCGCTCGGCAAACGCCAAGTGTTTAGCTCGCAAGACAGGTTTCAGGAGATAACTCAGCAATGTTTTCTTGCCGGTCAGGATATCCACGGAGGCAACCATACCCGCCATGACAGGCTTACTGTTGTCACCGGTACTTCCCAGGAAATCCCGACGTGTTTCTATTCTGGCCAAATAATACCGCACATTGTTTTCATCCGTGAGGGTATCAGCACTAATATGTGTGAGGACGCCTTCTATACCACCATAAATCGTAAAATCATAAGCAGTAAACCGAACCGTTGCTGTTTGCCCAGGACGCAGAAACGCAACGTCCTGCGGCCTGATTTTGACCTCAACAATCAGAATGTCGTCTACAGGCACAAGCTCCATCAGCTTCATACCGGGCTGGACGACACCACCTTCCGTATTGACCAATACCTGCTTAACGACTCCACTCATTGGTGCACGTACTCGGGTACGTTCAACCTGATCACTGACAGCCGTTTCTTTAGCGGACAGTTCATGCAATAGCGCCAGGGTTTCATTGAGTTCAACACGCGCATCATTGGTGAATGCCAACCCAGCTTCACGAATGCGCTCCCGGATTTCATCCAGCTCAGCAGTGACTCGGGACAGTCCCTCCTCCGCAATACGCTGTTCCCCGTAGGTATCACTGACTTCCCGCTCCAAGCGCAGCACCTCTACACGGGATACCGCCCCCTCTTTCGCCAAATCACGGGACAATCTCAATTCCTCACTCAATAAACTGTGCCGCTGTTCAAGCATGGCAATCCGGGCATGACTTTCTGCACGCTGCTTTTCCTGCTGGATCAACTGCTGCTGGTATATACCCAAAGTACTGTCAAGCTCGTCGCGCCGTACCCGGTAAAGCTTCTGCTCACTGATAGCCAACTCTGGTACACGTTCGTTTAACGACGCAGGCATTTCTGGTTTCACACCTTCCACTTCCGCCTGCAGACGCACCTTTCGCGCCATCAAGGCATACTGACTGGCCTTCTGCCCCTGTTGACTAGCTAAAAAACGAGTGTCGTCCATAATCATCAACACTTGTCCTTTTTCGACCTGCTCCCCCTCCCTCACCAGGATGCGCTCAATAATTCCGCCTTCCATATTCTGGATGTCCTGCACCTGACGGGAAGGAATCACCCGCCCCTCACCTCGAGTCACTTCATCGACCTCACACCATGCGGACCACGCAATAAACGAAATCAGGCATATCGCCACAACAATCAGTATCACCCGGCTGCCACGCGTGATCCTTTGCATTTCTGCCTGACCTTGGTCACGCCAATGTGCCGGTAAATCCTGATCATTAGAAACGGTATTAGCAGGGGCTTCTTGCATATCAAGCAACTCCTTCCGCTTCTTCGGTATGCTTTATCTGCCCGGACAGGATGTCCTGAGCATTACCACTCACACGAATACTGCCTCCATCAAGCACGATGATGCGATCCATAAAATCCAGCATACTGGCCTTATGGGTGACCAGAAAAAGGGTTTGCCCCTCCAGCTGCATCAACACCTGTCGGAACCGAGCTTCAGCCTGAGCATCCATAGCGCCCGTTGGCTCATCCAGAATCAATGCCCGTGGACGTGTCACCAGCGCCCTTGCTAATCCAACAGCGTGCGCCTGGCCGCCCGACAGATGACGCCCCCCTTCTCCTACCTGGAAATCCAGTCCACACGCTCCCGATTGCACCATCCCAATCAAGCCAACCTTTTCCAGCACATCCAGAATATCGCCATCCGTAATGCCTGACCGATGCATCGTGACGTTGTCACGGAGAGTGCCATTGAACAGTTCTGTCCGTTGCCCAACATAGCCCACCTGTTGCCGTAACCAAGCTGGATCCAGTTGCCGCATATCGATCTCATCCACGGTAATATGACCTTTTGAAGGATCACGTAATCCCATCAGTAACTGCAAAAACGTACTTTTTCCCGAACCCATCCGACCAAGAATGGCCAAACGTGTGCCTGCAGGAATGGTCAGATTAATATCGCTGAATAAATCCGGCCTATCAGGATAAGAAAATGACATTTGGCTGATACGCCATACTCCCTTAAATGAAGATGGCCGTAATAATTGTCGATTGCCTGAATACTCCTGAGGAAGGTGCATCACATGCCCTGTATACACCAGTGCCTGCGCCGCTTTTTCATACTGATTCAATAAACCAATCACTTGGGAAACAGGCGCCGCACACCGACCGGAAATCATCATGATCGCAATCAGCCCACCCATGGACAACTCGCCGACACTGATCAGGTAAACCCCGCCAATAACCATGGCAAGGGTATTCATTTGCAGCAGGAATGTGGCCGATTGCGTGGAAACATTCTGCAGCTGCCGTATTTTCAGAGAAGCGTCAGCAACCGCCTGATTCAATGTACTCCAGCGTTGTTGATTCTGGCGCTCCACATTACAAGCCTTGACCGACACCAGCCCTAATAAAAGCTCCATCAGAAAATTCTGTCGCTGTGCACCCATAGCCTGCTGCCGTGCAATCACCCGCTGCAGCGGCCGGTTCAGCAGCCAGGCGATACCCAGCGCCATGCCAATGCAAAGCACCGGTATCCATACCAATCCGTTACCCAGCCAGGCGACGAGTCCGAGAAATAAAATAACAAAGGGTAAATCAATCAACGCAACGACGGAAACAGAGGTGATAAATGTGCGAATACTGTCAAATTCCGCCAGCCGATTCATCAGGTTGCCCGCACTATCAGGCCGATCATTCAGCTTCACGCCAAGTAAGCGGTCAATTAAACGGGATGACAACGTGACGTCCACCTGTCGACCAACCAAATCAATATAGCGGGTACGAATCAGGCGAATCGCACATTCAAAAATAAACGCGAGGAAAACACCGGTCGCCAGCATCCACAGGGTTTCAAAGGCCTGATTAGGCACAACCCGGTCATAAACGTTCATGACAAACAAGGGAGAAACCAGTGCCAGCACATTCACCAGACAACTGGCTATCAACACATCACGATAAACACGCCAGTAGGGGAATATCACCTGCCAGAACCAACCATGTTGGCTATGGGCTACGCTGGACCTGCCACCTTTTTTTCTCATGATCAGGGAGTCCCTTCACGCCGAGTGTCAGCCACTATCCATCGTGACATCGGGAAATGGTTTATGTGTTGATTCTGCCTGCAAATGCCAATGCATCATTTCAAGGCATTTTTAGCTTTATTCGAATCTTAACATTCCATTGATTTATCAATACTTTTTTACAGGTAAACCCGTACAGGCTCAACCATCGTTAAAACGACAACAACCATGAATACGATGGAGATTCCAGGAAATGAAGAAAGGTAAGCTAGAAATACATCCAGCGGGGACAGGCCCCGCAGTCTTCTAAATATTGGTTAACTACCCAAAAACTGGCGGTAAGCCGGATTATCCGTCTCTTCCCAGAAATGGTAGCCAATTTCCTCCAGACATTCCGGCACCAGTGCACGCTCACTCTCCGGCACCTGCATACCGACAACCACCCGTCCATAAGCCGCGCCATGATTACGGTAATGAAATAGGGAGATATTCCAGCGCGTCCCCAGTCGCTCCAGAAAGCGCAGTAATGCCCCGGGTCTCTCAGGAAACTCAAACCGGTAAACCACCTCATTCGTCACTGAAGGACAGTGGCCACCTACCATGTGTCGGGTATGCAGCTTGGCCATTTCGTTATCGGTCAGATCCTGAACCGGATAACCAGCCTCAACCAAACTATCCACCAGTGCCTGACGGGTTTCCATTTCCGGGTTCATCTGGGCACCAACGAATATCACTGCATCACTGTCATCGTGGTAACGGTAATTGAACTCGGTAATATTGCGTCGTCCAATAGCGTCGCAAAAGATTTTGAAACTGCCGGGACGTTCAGGGATTGTGACCGCCAGAATCGCTTCACGCTTTTCCCCCAATTCTGCGCGCTCAGAGACATAACGCAGCCGGTCAAAGTTGATGTTGGCGCCACTGTCGATAGCCAGCAGAGTCTCACCACTGACCTTTGTCTGTTCCACGTACTTCTTCAGGCCCGCTAATCCAACAGCACCGGCTGGTTCCGCTACAGAACGGGTATCATCAAAGATGTCCTTGATAGCCGCACACACCTCATCCGCACTAACGGTAATCACATCATCCACACAGCTCTGGCAAATACGGAACGTTTCTTCCCCTATCTGAGAGACCGCCACACCATCAGCAAAGATTCCCACCTGAGAAAGCACGACACGTTCACCCGCAGCTAGCGCCGCTGTCAGGCAGGCTGACTCTTCATACTCAACACCGATAATACGGACATCCGGCCGCACATACTTCACGTAGGCTGCAATGCCGGCAATCAAACCACCACCGCCTACCGGTACAAAGATCGCATCCAACGGCTCCGGATGCTGGCGCAAAATCTCCATCCCGACCGTACCCTGCCCGGCAATGGTATCGACATCATCATAAGGGTGGATGTAGGTGTAACCATGTTCATGCACCAACGCCATGGAGTGGGCCAATGCCTGATCAAAAGCATCACCATGTAGAATCACCTCAGCCCCGCGGGCACGAACCGCCCGCACTTTGATATCCGGCGTTGTCTGGGGCATGACAATCACGGCCTTGATCCCCAGCTGTTTCGCCGCCAGCGCCAGCCCCTGGGCATGGTTGCCCGCCGAGGCCGCAATCACGCCACGGGCCTTCTCATCTTCGGTCAGTTGGGAAACCTTGTTATAGGCACCGCGAATCTTGAAGGAAAAGACCGGCTGCAGGTCCTCACGCTTAATCAGCACCGTATTGCTGAGTCGCTCCGACAGGAACGGGGCAGGATCAATCGGCGTTTCCACCGCCACATCGTAGACCCTGGCTTCGAGTATTTTTTTTATGTACTGATCCGGCATGGCTTTGCTTCTTGTACTTCTGATTGTGCCTGCATTGTAAGGAATTTGATGGTCAGGATACAGGGGAAACCGCCACTCAGCAGTTGCCCCACCCCTCTTTCAAAAACAAACATCAAGAATAAGCGATTGATAGACTCTTTAAGGGTCGCGTCAAGGATTGCATCGCACCACCTAAAAAAGTAATAACCAGCTCTCGTTTATTACAAAAATCTAAAAACAATTAAATAGAATGATTAAAAATCCGTCTTAACTTTAATTAAACCCCCAATAGCAAAGGATCCGTCCAATGCCAATTATCAACAACAGAGGCGGCGTCAGGCTTTTTCTTAGTGATGCTATCAGCTACACAATAAAAAATGGAGGTTCTAGAGGCAAGGCGCTTTTCTATTGTATTTTTGGGAAGCAACTGTCCATTGAAAAAGCAAAACAATTTATCAAAAAAAACGAGAGCTACCCCCTTTCCGGTAGAATTGGAAAAAAACTTAGTGAAAGAGAAGCTACTTCAACACAAGCCCCTCCTTTGATGAAGAATACGAAATCAACACACAACACGAACATGCCTAATACAACCTATCAGCCAAATAGAAACGACGCAGGGCTATTTGAGCTTATACGCGAGAAATTCGATGATGCATCCTTAATATCCCAACTGGACGGCCTAACATCACATCAAGTTGTAGAAAAACTTAAAACCATGCAAATGGACTCACAAACGCTTTTCATGCTTAGTCATAACAAAAATACAACCGACTTTGGCCGAGTCGTAGACTACGTAAGATCCAACCCTCGGGAAGATCAAAAGTAACAAACTCTACATATAGAAGAGGATGAAAAAGCAAGGATAACGTCTATTTTGGTTACACCATTTTCTGGCCATCAATGATGTACGATGCATACCATCACCACCATAGACGTAAACACTTCGAATGCCGCCCAAAATCTGCTCAACGCCTATACATCCAACGGGATAGCCTATTTCTCGGGTCTGTCGATTTCAACACATCACAACCAGAAACGACTATTCAATCTGGCACGCGCTTTTTTTAGTGATTTCTCTGGGCAAGAAAAAAACACGTTTCGACTTGGCCCGCCGGGCTCTGAACGAGGCTATGAACGAATGGGGGCAGAACGTTACTTCGACGGAGATGATGCCGCTGGTGCAGATTTCAAGGAATCCTTTGCCATAACGGGTCACGACACACTGAACTGGCCATCAGTGCTTGTAGAATCCGGGCTCAAATCTGAGATGACGTATTTTCGCAGCCTGGCTGAGGAAGCCAGTCTGACTATTCTCGCTTTACTAGAGCAGGCCCTTGCTATCCCGGAAGGATTTCTTGTCAACCGACACTTGCCAGAAACTAATCACAGCACACTCAGGCTGAATCACTATCCGCCACTGGAACCTTCCGAACGTAGCGGTAACATCCGCTTATCCGAACACACGGATTATGACACCCTGTCATTGCTGGTCCCTCTGGATGATGCTCCTGGCTTTCAGGTTCGCTCTCCTTCAGGACAATGGTTGTCTGTCCCACCAAAACCAGAAACCCTGCTGGTACATGTGGATGATCTGCTCGCACGCTGGAGTAATCACCGTTTAATAGCAACCCCACACCGGGTTGTGGCAGATCCTGATGCGAACATCTGGCCTGAACGGTACTCCATGGTTTATTTCTGCTGTCCTGCCAAAGAAACCATTATCGATGCCCGCGACCTGTTTCCGGATGAGTCCCCGCTCTATCCTCCTATCAGTGCAGGCGATCACCTGACAGAACGCCTGAATCAGGCCTATCAGCACAGCTATCGGCAACCCGGAACCTGAGCGGCAGCACCAAGATCAGGACAGGTAGAAACGTATCCCCTATAATCCGCGCAAATTCTTCCGACTACAGGAACCGTCATGACCCAGGACGAACTGAAACAGGCCGTGGCCCGCGCGGCGTTGGACCATATTATCCCCCACCTTGAAAGCGACATGATTCTCGGTATTGGCACTGGCTCCACGGCCAACTGTTTCATTGATGCACTGGCCGAGGTGAAAGATCGCTTCGATGGTGCCGTTGCCAGTTCTGAAGCCTCTGCAGAGCGCCTCAAATCCCATGGCATTCCGGTCTATGACCTGAACACCGTCAGCGAACTCCGCTTTTATATCGACGGTGCCGACGAAACCAACGAACACCTGCATCTGATCAAGGGCGGTGGCGCTGCACTGACCAGGGAAAAGATTGTGGCGGCCGTTGCCAGAGAGTTCATCTGCATCGCAGATGAAAGCAAGCTGGTTGATGTATTGGGTAATTTCCCGCTACCAGTGGAAGTCATCCCGATGGCCCGAAGCCACGTCGGTCGGGAACTGGTGAAACTGGGCGGCGACCCGGTTTACCGGGAAGGGGTTGTCACAGATAACGGCAATATCATTCTGGATGTCTGGAATATGAACATTCTTAATCCGGTTGAGATGGAGCAGTCCATTAACCAGATCACTGGCGTGGTCACAAACGGCCTCTTCGCCATGCGTCCGGCAAACCTGCTGTTACTTGGAACATCCACTGGCGTAAAAAAACTGAGCTGATCTTTTTTTAAGTCTATGCCCCTGCAACATAGGCAGGGGTAATACTCATTTTACTAACCTTCATAGCCAACCAAACGTACTCACATGGCCAATCCCGACATTTTTTAATGCGTTAGTTGTACATTCTGAACTGTAAGGCAATCAAAAATCACATAACTAAAAGGTTATTGCTTTAAAAGAACTTCATCTGACTTTAAGACTCTAACCTCTAGTTCTCTATGAAATGCCATCTACCCAAAATCAGAACTTATTAACAACCTTATCTTTCAAATGTATTTAAAGACTAACACTATCAGGAGTAATGAATATGTTAAGGCCAGCCTTTCCCATTAACACGCAACGCGTGGAAAAAGACCATAACAGTGAGCCTAATAAAGCAACTAATAAAGCAACTAATAAAGCAACTAATAAAGTGCAGACTACAAAAAACCATATACCTTCTCATGTGCACGTTGCGAGTCAATAATCAGACGCAATAATTACAGACAGATCCATTATCATTACCTTTAGCGCAATGTTGTTTTTCTCACACTTGCTCCAAGCGTGCGATGCCCAAGAGACATCCTCGGTGTCTCCCGGTACAACAGGAATCTCAGGAGCCAACTGGAAAGGCCCATTAATGCTATTAGGTTTTTTTTCAGGTTTCGCACTGCTTGCAGTAATCGGATGGCTCATTAAAAAACGATGCGATAAAATCCCTGAAGGACAAATCGCTCAACACTTTGCACCCTGTCAACGTTCATGCAGACCTTGCATGAAGGCGCTCTCGGCTTGCGCCTCCGGCTGTGGCACCGCCTGCGGTCAATGCTGCGATCCACTCTGCGGTGAATGCTGTTCAACGCTTTGTAAAAATCTGGAGAAATATGAAATAGAGCCAGAACAATGGCCTGAATGCTGTACATGCTGCCACCCTCCCTATGAATGTTGCCCTAAAGAGCGAGAGCATGAAGATACAATAGAGTTACGCAGTACTCGTAGTACTCGTGTTACATTCTCTGAAGATGTAGCAATATCACTGGTATATGAACACGGTCCACTTAATAAGGAAGAACCAACCGAACCCTCACCTGAATCCACAAGTGAATTTAAACAACCTGCGATTATAGCCCAACCAGGATCTGCTAAAAAAACAAAAGAGCATACCAATATTGATATGAATGCCTACGCACAGACACAAATTCCTTCTGGAGACAGACACCTCAAAGAGAAATCTAAATTCCTATTAGGAACCTGTGATCCGGACCTACCATCAAGCCAACCTCAACCTGGAACCTCTCATGGGCACAAAGGACATCAAGCATCGTGGTGGCGCCCTACATTTAAACACGAAGACAGTTCAAGCAGTAATGAATCTTTGACCAGTAAATTTCACACCACCTAATAGCAAGAACGGTTTTTCAAGGCATTTTTATCACAAAAAAACAGATAGGTGATAAAAATGCCTACCCTATTGGCAATCAGGCTCCAATATAGCAATTTACCTAGCCAGAACCAGCTTTCTACCTTCAGGGCAGAGATACAATAGTGATCGCAACCCCAACCCAAATTACGTACAAATACTGTCATTTGGGCCAATTTTCCTGTATACAGAACAACGACGCACCGGGATCGTGCACAACACAACAAGACAAACGATAAAGTACAACAATAACGGGCATAACAATGAAACAGAGCATAACCCGAAAACTCGCTGGCCTGACGGCGGCAATCGCCCTGACCTGTTCTGCAGCGCAGGCCGAAGACACCCTGAAGATTGCCCTTGCCGGCCCTGTCACCGGTCCTGTCGCACAATATGGCGACATGCAGTTCACCGGCGCCAAGGCAGCTATTGAACAGATCAACCTTGCCGGTGGTATCAACGGCAAAATGCTGGAAAGTGTCGTTTATGACGATGCCTGTGATCCAAAACAGGCCGTTGCTGTTGCCAACAAAATCGTGAACGACGATATCCGTTTTGTCGTGGGACACCTTTGCTCGTCTTCTACCCAGCCAGCGTCTGATATCTATGAAGATGAAGGCATTCTGATGATTACCGCGGCGTCCACCAGCCCGGACATCACCACTCGCGGCTACCAGATGATTTTCCGCACCATCGGTCTCGACAGCATGCAGGGACCGACAGCTGCCCGCTATATCACCGAGAACATCAAGCCTGAGCGTGTTGCGGTTATCCATGACAAGCAGCAGTATGGTGAAGGTCTGGCAACCTCCGTACGTGACAACCTGAAAGCAGCCGGTACCAACGTTGTGATGTTTGAAGGTGTCACACCCGGTGACAAGGACTTCTCGGCCCTGGTCGCCAAACTCAAGAAAGAAAATGTTGATTTCGTCTACTACGGCGGTTACCACCCGGAGCTGGGGCTGATCCTGCGCCAAAGTGCTGAAAAAGGCCTCCAGGCGCAATTCATGGGCCCCGAAGGTGTCGGTAACAAGGACATCTCTGGCATTGCCGGTGAAGCCTCTGAAGGCCTGCTCGTAACGCTGCCGAAGAGCTTTGACCAGGATCCCAAGAACAAGGCTCTGGTCGACTTTATCAGTGCCAAGAATGAAGACCCCAGCGGCCCCTTCGTATTCCCGGCCTATGCGGCGGTACAGGTAATGGTTGACGGCATGAAACTGGCCGGCAGCGAATCACCGGAAGCCGTTGCCGAAGCTCTGCGTGCCAACAGTTTCAACACCCCCACTGGCACCCTCAGCTTTGACGACAAAGGCGACCTGCAAGACTTCAACTTTGTCGTCTACAGCTGGCATGCCGACGGTACCAAAACTGCAGTCACAGAATAACGGACGCCCAACAACCTTGAGCGGGCTTCCTCCCTTGCGTTGAAGCCTCCAGGCGCAGCATCCGGCATGCTCAACAGGCATACCGGATGCTTCAACCCGCTATCCACAAGAATAAGCAGTACTTATGCCTGAAGCAGCCTACTATTTCCTGCAGCAGACGCTGAACGGCCTGACGCTCGGCAGCGCCTACGCACTCATTGCCATCGGCTACACGATGGTTTACGGCATTATCGGAATGATCAATTTCGCCCACGGCGAAGTCTATATGATAGGCAGTTACGTGGCGTTTATCGTTCTGGCCATTCTCACCATGTTTGGCATCGACAGCGTCACGTTGTTGCTGGTCGCCGCCTTTTTCATCAGTATCGTTATCACCAGTATTTACGGGTTTTCCATTGAACGTGTCGCTTATCGGCCACTGCGCGGCACGAATCGTCTGATTCCTTTGATTTCCGCCATTGGCATGTCCATTTTTCTGCAGAACTACGTCCGGCTGGCGCAGGGATCAAGGGACATTGCCATGCCAAGCCTGATCACCGGCGGCTGGATCATCGGACCGGAAGACGGCTTTCATGCCACCCTGTCCTGGATGCAGCTGGTGATCTTCCTGGTCACCCTGTTCTCCATGGCGGCACTGACGTTTTTCATCTCACGCTCCCGACTCGGCCGCGCCTGCCGCGCCTGTGCTGAAGACCTTGGCATGGCTAACCTGCTGGGCATCAACACCAACACCATTATCGCACTGACGTTTACCATCGGTGCCGCCCTCGCAGCCGTTGCCGGTGTCCTCCTTGGTCTCTACTACGGCGTTATCAATCCCTACATTGGCTTTCTGGCCGGGCTTAAAGCCTTTACAGCTGCCGTACTGGGAGGCATTGGCAGTATCCCTGGCGCCATGTTGGGTGGGCTGATCCTGGGGCTGACCGAAGCGTATACCGCCGGCTATTTTTCATCGGAATACAAAGATGTTGTCGCATTCAGCCTGCTGATATTGATCCTGTTATTCCGTCCCACCGGAATTCTCGGCAAGCCGGAGGTAGAAAAGGTATGAACCGAACCAGTTTTTTCAATGCCTTGATCGCCTCTGGCGTTCTGTTGCTGCTCACCGGCTTCATGGTAGGCCTTCGGTTGGAGCAGGATGGTACGGTACTCAGAGTCATCGGCGCACCGGACACCGTAATCCATACGATTCTTGCAGGTGCCGTCTTTGTGTTCCTGTTCCAACTGTTTCGTGGCCCCATTGCGGGACTTTGGCAGGGAGCTCGCTCACAACTGCCAGACGTTAGCCGTTTGAAGCCTGATCTCAGCGGTCACACCAACCTGAAACGCACATTGCTGTGCTTTCTGGTGGCCGGACTGATGATATGGCCCTTCTTTGCCTCCAGAGGCAGTGTGGACCTGGCGACCCTGACACTGATTTACGTCATGCTGGGACTGGGACTGAACATTGTCGTCGGTCTTGCCGGTCTGCTGGACCTTGGTTATGTCGGTTTTTACGCCGTCGGCGCCTATAGCTATGCGCTATTGAACCAGTATTTTGGCCTGGACTTCTGGAGCTGCCTGCTGATCGGCGGCGCCATGGCTGCACTGTTCGGTTTTGTACTCGGTTTCCCGGTCCTGCGGTTACGGGGGGATTACCTCGCCATCGTGACACTGGGCTTTGGTGAAATCATCCGGATACTGTTGAACAACTGGACGACAATAACCGGTGGTCCGAACGGCATCAGCCAAATCCCGAAACCCACCCTGTTTGGCCTTGAGTTCAGTCGCCGCGCCAAGGAAGAAGGCAACGTCCCCTTCCATGAATTCTTTGGTATCGACTACAGCAGCGGTTACAAGGTCATCTTCCTTTACCTGCTGGCTTTGCTGTTGGTCGTGATCACGGTATGGGTCATCAACCGGCTTCTGCGCATGCCCATCGGACGTGCCTGGGAAGCGTTGCGTGAAGATGACATTGCCTGTCAGTCACTCGGCCTGAACAAGACTGCGGTTAAGCTCTCGGCATTTACCATCGGCGCCGCCTTTGCAGGATTTGCCGGTACCTTCTTCGCAGCACGTCAGGGCTTCATAAGCCCCGAGTCGTTTACCTTCATTGAGTCGGCCATCATCCTTGCGATTGTGGTGCTGGGCGGCATGGGCTCCCAGGTCGGCATCATCCTGGCGGCCATTGTGATGACAATCCTGCCGGAACTGGCCCGGGAATTTAATGAATACCGGATGTTAATGTTTGGTCTTCTGATGATTCTTATGATGGCCTGGCGCCCCCAGGGATTACTGCCTATGAAGCGGCCCCATACCACACTCAAGCGCAACAAAACGTCATCAACGGATAGGGCACCGGAAACAACCGGTCATGCCGACGCAGTCTGAGGAGTATGAGTCATGGCACAACACACCCTGCTGAAAGCCTCAGACCTGACCATGCAATTTGGTGGTCTGCGGGCCGTTGATCGCGTATCCCTGTCCGTCAATCAGGGCGAGATTGTTTCCATCATCGGTCCAAACGGTGCGGGAAAAACGACAGTTTTTAACTGTCTGACCGGCTTTTACAAGCCAACTGCCGGCACGATTCACTTTAATGGTGAAGCCATTCACCAGCTGCCCGGGTTCAAGATTTCCCGTAAAGGTATCGTGCGGACATTTCAGCATGTTCGCCTGTTCCGCAATATGACCGCGATTGAAAACCTGATGGTTGCCCAACACCGCCATCTGAATACCAGCCTGCTGGCCGGTCTGTTCAAAACACCCGGTTATCGTCGTGCAGAGCAGGAAGCAATGGAAAAGGCCGCCTGGTGGCTTGAGCGCGTCAACCTGCTGGATCTGGCCAACCGCAATGCCGGCAACCTCGCGTATGGCCAGCAGCGTCGTCTGGAAATTGCCCGCTGCATGGTGACCAACCCCAGCCTGCTGATGCTGGATGAACCGGCTGCCGGGCTGAATCCCAAAGAAACAGACGAACTGGACCACCTGATTATGGAGTTGCGGGACCACCACAACGTATCTGTCATGCTGATTGAGCATGACATGAAGCTGGTCATGGGGATTTCCGACCGCATCTACGTCATCAACCAGGGCGCCCCGCTGGCCAGTGGCACACCGGACGAAGTGCGCAACCATCCTGACGTCATAAAAGCTTACCTGGGAGAAGCCTGATGCTGCGTGTTGAGAATGTCACTACCTGCTATGGCAAAATCCAGGCGCTGGATGATGTTTCTATTCAGGTCAACCGTGGCGAAATCGTCACCCTGATCGGCGCCAATGGCGCCGGCAAAACTACCCTGCTGATGACTATATGCGGTGATCCCAAAGCGAATAAGGGGCGTATTTTTTTCGAAGACGAGGAAATCACAACAAAAACGACAGCAGAGATCATGCGCAGCGATATCGCTGTAGTACCCGAAGGCCGTCGCATCTTTTCCCGATTAACCGTTGAAGAAAACCTGCACATGGGCGGTTTCTTTACCGGGAAGGATGACTTCGATGCCATGCTTGAGCATGTATTGGACCTCTTTCCACGCTTGAAAGAACGCTTCCATCAACGGGGCGGCACCATGTCCGGTGGTGAGCAACAGATGCTGGCCATTGGACGCGCCCTGATGAGTAAGCCCAGGCTTCTGTTTCTGGATGAGCCGTCACTGGGTCTTGCGCCGATCGTTATCCAGCAGATTTTCGAGATTATTGAGAAATTGCGCGATGAAGGCATGACCATCTTCCTGGTGGAACAGAACGCCAACCAGGCCCTGCGACTGGCAGACCGGGGTTATGTACTGGAAAATGGCAGAATCGTGATGGAAGACTCAGGCCACAACCTGCTCATTAACGACGATGTTCAGCGAGCTTACCTGGGTGCTTGATGCACCCAGACCTCTCCTCTTATATATCAAAAAGTTATTAGTTTTTAATTTATTCATATTTTTACTTATCAATAAATTCAGGTAAGGTCGGAATCCTGGGTAAATGGCTTTACCTTTCAAGAAAAGCAACAAACAACGGACTTCTGCAGTAACGACCCCGGTCAACGACTGCCCTTTTAGCGGCACCCTGTTTTTGAGTCGCACCTCATAACAACGTCACCAAGCGACGACTACCTCTTATTACAGACTGGAGTGACAAACAGTGAACAAGCGTAACCGCTTCTTTGCAGCCGGTTTTGCAGCCCTTTTTTCCCTGGCGCTGGCAGGCTGCAACCCACAGGAAACCAACACCTCCGCTGCTACTGCAACCTCCGAGACCAGTGATAACGCCAGTGCACCCATCCGGGTAGGCATGTCAGGCGGTTATTACCCGTTCACCTTTGTTTCCCAGGATCAGCTTCAGGGCTTCGAGGTGGATGTCTGGAATGAAATCGGTAAGCGTCTGGATCAGCCGGTAGAATTCGTTACCGCTCCTTTCTCCGGCCTGTTCGGCATGCTGGAAACCGGCAAAGTCGATACGATTTCCAACCAGATCACCATCACTGATGCTCGACTGGAAAAATATGGTTTCACTCAACCCTACGTCATTGATGGCGCGCAGCTGACTATCAACAGCGATGACAGCTCTATTAGCGGCCTTGAAGACCTCAAGGGCAAGAAAGTTGCTGTCAATCTGGGGTCCAACTATGAAACCCTGATCCGTAAGCAGGCCGTCAACCTGTTTGGTAACGAAACCGCTATCGATATCATCACTTACGACACTGGTATTGAACAGGAAGTCGCACTGGGTAGAATTGATGCCTTCGTCATGGATCGTTTGTCCGCTGCTGAACTGATCAAGAAATCCGGCCTGCCGCTGAAACCGGCCGGCGCCCCGTTCGAAACCATCGAAAATGCCATGCCGTTTCTGAAAACCCCGGAAGCTGACGCCCTGCGCAGCAAAGTGGATGAAACCATTGCCGGCATGCGTGCCGACGGTACTCTGGCCGACATTTCCACCAAGTGGTTCGGCAGCGATATCACGAACCGGTCATAACCCGAGGAAACCAGCGCCAGTATCATGAGCAGTTTTGATTTTGATTACGCCCTGGGACTTGTCCCGATCATTCTGAAATACCTGGATGTCACCCTGTGGATGGCATCCAGTTCACTGATCATAGCGCTTGCGATTGCCGTGATGCTGGCACTGGTGCTGACGTTTCGCCCCAAGGGGCTGACCGCACTCTGCGAACTGTTTATTTCTTTTTTCCGCGGTACGCCGCTGCTGGTTCAGCTGTTTCTACTGTACTACGGTCTGCCCCAACTGTTCCCCGCCCTGAAAAGCATGACGGCCTTTCAGGCCGCCGTGATCGGGCTGAGCCTGCACTTTTCCGCATACATGGCAGAAATTATCCGGGCCGCGATTCTCAGCGTTGACAAAAGTCAGCTGGAAGCCGCACTCAGTACCGGCATGACACCACTGCAGGGCATGCGTCGTATTGTGCTGCCCCAGGCAGCCCGCATTGCCATCCCTGGCCTGATGAACACGTTCATTGACCTGCTGAAAAGCACCTCGCTCGCCTTTACCCTTGGTGTGGCGGAGATCATGGCCAAAGCCCAGATGGAAGCCGCCTCCAGCTTCCACTTCTTCGAAAGCTACCTGATGCTCGCCCTGGTGTACTGGCTGCTGGTACTGCTGTTTACCGCACTCCAGAAAATAGCAGAACAACGGATGAATGAGGCGTACTGATGGCATTACTGGAAGTCAGTAACCTGCAAAAATCCTTTGCAGAAAAATCGATTTTCGCAGGTATTGACCTGCAGGTGGAACAGGGTGAAATTGTCGTCATTCTGGGACCTTCCGGCAGCGGTAAATCAACGTTCCTGCGTTGCCTTAACCTGTTGGAAACACCCGATGCAGGGGTTATCACACTGAATGATGTCGTTTTCAATGCCGCCAAACCCACAAAACTCACAACTCTGGCACTGCGTCGTAAGACAGCGTTTGTATTTCAAAACTACGCCCTGTTTCGCAACAAAACAGCACTGGAAAACATCACCGAAGCCCTGTTAGTGGTCAAAGGGCTGTCAGCTGAAGCAGCACGGGAAAAAGGACAGGCCATCCTGAAACAGGTCGGCATGGAAGATTTCCAGAATGCCTGGCCATCCTCACTTTCTGGTGGCCAGCAGCAACGCATCGGTATTGGTCGGGCCATGGCGCTTGAGCCGGAGCTGCTGCTGTTTGACGAACCCACTTCTGCACTGGACCCCGAACGGGTGGGAGACATCCTTCAGCTGATGAAGCGCCTGGCGGCAGACAACCAGAGCATGATTATCGTCACACACGAAATACCATTCGCCCGAGAAGTGGCAGACAGAGTGATTTTTATCGACGAAGGCAGGATTATCGAGTCTGGTCCTCCCGCCGAGGTGCTGGACAACCCAAGGGATGCTCGTACACAACGGTTCCTGAAGCAGGTGCTGCACTGAGAGCGCTCATATCATTCTGACAAACGATGGGCTTTCCCCCATCGTTTGTGTTACCAAACAATGTGACCGGCGCCAAAAATCTAGCATTTTTACCTACTATTATCCCCCACCGTTCACTTACAATCTCTATAAAACACGCTGACATAACGGTTGTTATTTTTACTTTAAAAATGTCATGATGCGCAGCGTTTCCCTAAGTGATAATTCCTAAAATGAATAGGGAACCATCAGGAAATGGAACGACAGATAACCACAAAAACACCTAATCGTTTATCTGTTGCCATCGCAGTCCATAAAGCAGTATGTGGGGTAGCTCATGGAGTTCTCTGTTTGCGTCACCGGTAAACTTCGTTCCGGTTTCAAGGCAAAAGCGGTCCAGAAGGACTTCAGTGATCTATTCAACGTAAACGACAAAAATATCCTGAAAAGCATCTTTTCAGCGACTTCTCCCGTACTCATTCGCAAAGGGCTCAGCCTTCCGGAAGCAGAGCAATATCGCCAGAAGCTCCATGATGTCGGCATGGAAGCACTTATTATTGACGAAGAAGGACAGCCTTTACATAAAGTAGCCAGCGCTGCGGTCGGAACCCCAGCTGCAGGAACGACTACAGAAACCTCAGGCGAGTCTTCTGTCGTTTTTTATGAAGAGGAAGGCGATGCAGAAGGTGGGGATAACCATGCTGCAGGCACACTGACTATCGACAGCTGCTCAATCACAGGTTCACTCTCCTGGCTGTCCGAAGGATTTGCCCTGTTCAAGAATGCACCAATGTTCTGGGTCGGATGCACATTCCTGTGGGGAGTTGTCTCCATCATCCTTCAGATTATTCCGATGATTGGAAATCTCATTTCCTCGATATTCTCCGGTATCATGTACGCTTTCCTGATGCTGGCTGCACACCGGGTTTCTCATGACGAAGAACTCTCTTTTGCAGCCGTTAAGGAAGACCTCAAGCCCAACATCGTATCTGTAGGCATCCTGAACATCCTCTATGGCATCATTGTGGCTGCTGTCGCCTTTGCAGCCTTTGCCGTGGCTGGTGAGAACTATATGATGGGTGTCGGTATCACCATGGTCGTCATGATCGTGGCTGGTATGGCATTCTATTTCGCCCCCATGTTGATTGCTGTCAATCACCTCTCCATCCCTGAAGCGCTGAAGCTTAGCCTCATCGCCTGCATAAAAAACATTCTGCCACTCATTCTCTTTGGCATTCTGGCGATTGTGCTCTCGTTCCTTGGCATGATTCCCTTGGGGCTTGGCCTGCTGGTTGTCATGCCATTACTGATACTGGCGACCTACCAGGCTTACAGTGAAATAGTGGTCAGTCAATAATCTCAGTATCAGCTGTAGTGCACGGCTTAAAGGAGTAGTCATGCAATGAGCCAACAACAAGATCATATCAGCAGCATGGAAAGCTGCTTCCTCTGTTTATCACTGGGATCCATGCTAGCCAGCTTTTTGCTTTTAATGACGTCTTTATAAAGGACGTCATTCAGGGAACGGCAGCATACAGTTGCCATACTGATGTATTGCTCTGCATATCTTTCAATGTTTACAATCAAACTAACTTCTACGAAAAAAACGCGCTCTTTTTTTCTTAACAGGATCATGTGTAAAAACTGGCGGTTCCTCCCTTAACGCATCAATATCCTCATAAAGTGACTCATCTCCCTCATCACTGGATCGACTCGCATCATGATATAACGCTCCGATCAAAGCAGGCGGCACCAACCCTTTTTTAGGCTTTGGTGGAACTGGCGGCGCTCGTAAATCGCTATCTTCTGGTGTCATTTTTTTCTTTCCAGAGACTATTGTCTTCACAGCATTCTTTTTGATAAGTTCTCTAACATTGAATGTATAATTTCCTTTATTCTTTTTATGCTCCTTTTTCGTTCTTTTAACCGCTCGCCTGATATCTTTATCCCCTTTTAACATAGCGCTATCATACTTGCCCCCTGGCACTCCTGTATTATTGATTTGTATCTGTAAATGCCCACCATATAGCAAGCAATTTTTCCGCATCCTTCTATCAAATCGTGATGATTGTTTTTTTGATTTCATCACACTGGTCCTATCTTTATTACTCTTACATCCTGTAATTATATGCATCTTAAGCAGGGCACACAGATCACTCATATCATCTTCTAACAACGCAACTTCATCAATAGAAATCTTTCCTTTTATCTTTTTCATTTTTCGAGCAATCTTTTCAATCAATCCATCAACGTTTTTCTGCCAAACCCTGGCACTATCAGGATCTTCCTTGCAGAGTTCACTGAACATCTCATTTATTATACCCCCATCAACTTTCGCACTACGTTTAAGCTCATTTAACGTTCTGAGGTTTATCTGTTTTGCAACTTTCCACGTATTTCCAACAAAGTTCCAAAAGCCTTTCAACCCCAGCTTGTTACACGGCATGACAAACATCATAGCATTCAACTGTAATTGAACCCTGTATTCCTCCCCCCGTGTATTTTTCACAGTAATTCTACCATCATTCAGTATCTGACTAAGATCTCCAATAACCTCTGCAAGGTAATTAACCCAAGCTGATTCGTCATTCAGTATCTCTTTTAATTCCTTAGGCAGCAAAGGCAGTTTCGCAAGCACTCCTCGGATTTTATCAGGACTCATTAAATTCAAATAACAAAGATTAAGTTTCACTACATGACTGTCATCATTAATAGCGTTTTTCAGTTCTTCAGCCAGCTCGCTAACCAAAACATTAACCACAATCTCTTTAAATCGCTTAAGCGTTGCTTGCCTAACACCTTCCGGAGTATTTTTCATGTATGCAATAGGTGCCCCCATCCTCGTGTATTGGTCAACCACACGACCATCCACCTTCATTTGGTAATGGTACATGCTAATAGCATGCGGGGAATCACGATATAATGAAGGGACTCCCTTCCCTTCATGACTTTCCTCAAAAGGATCTTGATCACCACTCTCATCATCAGAAACACGAAAACGTAGTTGATGCGCAGGCGTATAAATGTGTTCAACCGTTTGCCAATTGCCATCTTTGTTCAACAAAGTCTGCTTAACAGTAAATGCTGCCGTATCATCCGCCAGCCGCTTGATTAAATTAGCATGAAAGCTTTCGTTCAAACCTGCTTGATTCATGAGGTTTACAACTTCTCTCTCAAACCTCATCACGTAAGCAGTTGTATTGATTACAAAGCCACTTTCAGCCTCTACCGCATGCCTTCGGTAGGCTTCATAGCTCATCCTCAGCTTATTAAGTTGGGTTTCATTATTGGCCAGAGTAAGCTCTGCAACTTCATAAAATCGGTTTATTAATTCTTCATACTTCTCTCGACGACGGTAATCATGCTCTTGCGCATCGCTGACATGATTCCTTAAGCCATTCACATGCTTTTGTACTTCTGCTAATTTTTCAGCTAATTCTCCTTCTGTTTCTTTGACATGTACTTGTAACTGATTCAACTCAGTTTCAAGTACATTGATTAGAATATCTGCATTTTGATAGTCTGCAAACGGAACCATTTTCGTAGCAACATCTTCAATAACATCACCCACAATAATACTTAAAAGCTGGTCTGCTCGATTGGTACAGGATGCATAACTCACTTGATCAAATGGAATGGATTCATAATCTGTATTTTCCATCACCAGACTATCCGGTGGTTGATGGACTGCTAACGGATGCTGACCATCGGAAATAGGTAGAAGATATCCATTTTCATCCATCTGCGAAGCCCGCCCCTGTTCAACCAAACTCTGTCTGTATTGATACATACTGGAGAACGAAGCATAACCGCCATGGGGTTCATCAATATCCTCCCATTCACTATCCATAATGTCACTTGGATAATCATTATCAATTTCAGGCCCCTGTAGCCCTAAAGGGCTACCAGTTTCCCAATGACTACATCCTGGCCTGACAGATTGATCATCAATAGCCTCTTCTGCATCAGCGCCAGAAAGAGAAGAATGCTCCTCCTGCATAGCATCATCAAGTTCCACGGTTACAGTATTAGCCTCCTGCCCATTAACAGTAAGATAGACATGGGCCAAATCGATTCCCTCCTCAGCCTGACTATCTCCACCTAACTGTTCCGATAGGAAAGCAGGGCCTTCCGGCCGAGGAATTAAAGAGACATAACTCGCATCGTCAGCATCCTCTTGATGTACGGAGGCACTATCAGATGACAATGAGGGAGTTTCCGCAGTATCTGTTTGCGAATCTACAGGGTTTCCATTAAGGAACCTGCGAGCAAGTGACGTTAAAGAAACACAGTGAATGAAAAGTCATTAATTCACTATTATCCAGCCTGAAAATTACTCAGTTTCTTACCATTGAAGCCGGTTGTCCGGCTTTCGGATACATTAACCCTGTGCCCGGATCATTTGGTCCAGTCTAACCATGTTTGCCAGAGCGAATAACATCGCCAGTTTGCCATCATTTTTCCGAAGTCCCCGATAACGGGCTTTGATAAATCCAAACTGGCATTTGATGATTCTGAAGGGATGTTCCACCTTGGCTCGAATGCTGGCTTTCAGGTATTCCGTTTTCAAAATGACTTTATTGATTCGAGGGTGTTTCCTGAGTCTCTTTAACTTGCCTGGTTGTTCGGCTATATGCCACTGTACAGCGTCTGTATTGAGCGCTTTTCGCTTCTCGGCTCCTCTGTAGCCGGCATCGGCAAAGACAAACTGTTCATCACCGTGCAACAGGTTACTGGCTTGATTAAGGTCATGTTCATTGGCGGCTGTTGTCGCCAGACTATGAGTCAAACCTGTACGGGCATCGACACCAATATGCGCCTTCATTCCGAAATACCACTGGTTACCCTTTCTGGTCTGGTGCATTTGGGGATCTCGCTGCCCCGTCTGATTCTTTGTGGATGTCGGAGCTTCGATGATCGTGGCATCGACCAGAGAGCCTTCTTTCAAAACGATACCAGACTCTGTCAGCCATTGGTTTACGTCCGTGAAAATAGCCCGAGCCAGATTGTGAGCCTCCAACAGGTGTCGAAAGTTCATAATGGTTGTGCGATCAGGAATTGCTTTATCCAGAGACAATCCGGCAAATAATCGCATGGACGCAATTTCATAAAGGGCATCTTCCATGGCCGGATCACTGAGGCTGTACCATTGTTGAAGGCAGTGTATCCGGAGCATGGTGGATAACGGGTACGGTCTACGCCCATTACCGGGTTTGGGGTAATGAGGTTCAATAATTGTCTCAAGACGATGCCAGGGAATCAGTTTATCCATACGGGCAAGGAATATTTCTTTGCGGGTCTGGCGACGCTTTTGAGTGAATTCAGCGTCAGAAAAGCTGAGCTGTTGGTCCATGACTGATCTCCGGCAAAGGCTGAGTGGAGATTAGCTTATTATTGGGGACTTAATCGCAGGTTCCTTAAGCGATTGTGTCGGCGAAACCTCTCGGACAGACCGGTCATAAATGCATTTGCCAATAACATAGCACGCCAGGCCAAATGCACCGATTCCAGCAACAACACCACCAACCACTGGCATAGCAATACATACCAGTCCGCCGACCAGAATACCGGTCAGTGACAACCCTGGTACCACTACCCGTAATACCCTATGCCAAAGCGTCAATATCTCACTTATCTGCTGCTGTCTACCACCTGCCACAGTTCTCTGATGGACACGTACTGAACCCGTTTGATCCATTCTCTACTCCCTGAGATAAGTTGTGTATGACACATCACATAAGACTACTTGTTTGGTAGCAATCTCACATTTATACATAAGTCTCTACGACGAATGTCACATACGTTTCAAACCAGTACTCGCAAGACAGATAATGACGTTTTCCAATAAAGGAAAGGATCATTATCAAAAGAAATGAAAGAATTATTTAATAGAACAGAGTCTTTTCAGTTGAAACGGCCACCCGCAGGTGTGACCCGCATAATTTCTTCAATCGTAGTCAAACCAGCAGCAACCTTGTGCGCACCACTGATTCTCAGGGTTCTCATTCCCTCGACAATAGCCTGTCGCCGTATGACATCAATGTCACAGCCTGCGTCCACTTTTTCACTGACAGCATGACTCAGCAACATGATTTCATACAGACCAGCACGACCATGATAGCCGGTATTCCGGCATTTCAGACATCCAACAGGCACACAGCACTGATCAGGAACAGGCGCCTTGAAAGGCTGGGTCAGTTCTTTCCAGCCCAGCTTGTCCACAGTGCCAGCCTGCTTGCAATCCGGGCACAGGGTTCTGACTAATCGCTGCGCCATAACGCCCAGCACTGTAGAACGAATCAAATAACCCGGCACCCCCAGCTCCAGCAGACGGGTGATGGCAGACGGCGCATCATTGGTGTGCAAGGTGGAAAGAACGAGGTGTCCGGTCAGTGCTGCCTGAATCGCCATTTCTGCAGTTTCAAGATCACGTATCTCACCCACCATGACAATATCTGGATCCTGACGTAACAGAGCCCGCACTCCACTGGCAAAACTGAGCCCTATGCCATGCTGCACCTGCATCTGGTTAAATCGGGGCTCCACCATTTCGATGGGATCTTCAATAGTGCAGACATTCACTTCAGGTGTCGCCAGTTCCCGCAGCGTTGAATAGAGTGTCGTCGTCTTTCCCGACCCCGTCGGCCCTGTCACCAGGATAATACCATTGGGTTGGCGAACCATTTTATGCCAGCGCTTCTCATCATCCCGGGAAAAGCCCAGCGACCGAAAGCTCTTGAGCAGGACATCCGGATCAAAGATCCGCATAACCAGCTTTTCACCAAATACCGTCGGCAATGTCGAGAGACGTAGTTCCACTTCATTGCCATCTCGTCCTTTGGTTTTGATCCGGCCATCCTGAGGCTTGCGTTTTTCTGCCACATCCATACGCCCAAGAATCTTAAAGCGATTGGTGACCGCTCCCACGATCTCTGAGGGCAGGTCATACACCTGGTGCAGAATGCCGTCAATCCGGAACCGGATATTGCTCATCTCTTTGCGAGGTTCAATATGAATATCACTGGCTCGCTGATCAAAGGCATATTGCAACAACCAGTCGACCACCCGGATCACATGCTGGTCATTCGCTTCCGGATTACGAATATTGCCAAGCTCCAGCAACTGTTCAAAGGATGTGGCCACCGCGCCATTGCCATGTTTCGATGCGCGGTTGACTGAGTCGGCCAGGCTATAGAATTCAGCGGAATAGCGCCGTATATCCGTCGGATTGCTGACCACACGCTTGATTTTTTTCCGGTTGGTATGCCGAACCGTCTCTTCCCACCCCGTATTAAACGGTTGAGCACTGGCAATCACCAGAGTGTCTTCACTGACCTCTACCGCAAGAATCTGGTGTCGCTGAGCGTATGCCGCTGACATGATGGGGGTAATAGCAGCAGGATCAATTTTCAAGGGGTCGATAGGATAGTATGGCTGGTTTGCCTGCAGGGCCAGCCAGCGCATCATGGTGTCGATATCCAGCTTCTGCCCAGAACGTCGTTTATTTTCAAGTTCCAGATCGGCAAGATATTCCACTGGATGCAATCGAGCCTGCTCCGCATCACGTCGACGATCGAGCACTTCAGCTTTCTGGGACTGATCCAACAATCCTGACGCACAGAGTTCTGTCACGACCGTTGCCAGATCAAGCACCCTGTTATCCCGTGACACATCTTCAGAGCTGACCAACAATTCCCGCTTTATGATCAACTCCGATGACGACAGTTGCTCTGTCGCTTCCGGCTGGCTGACAGACACCTTCTTTGCTGTTTCCATGGTTGGCGTACCAGATACTTATTTTTGGAATGCGCTCATGACTACAATCATCACCCTTTACCCCCGAATGATTGAAGCGCCATCCTGTAATGATTTGTCTGAAGGCATACTAACATCCCGTCAGGGATTCACGACAGACTCATCAGTCTGGCAGAGAAATGATGTGGCGACTCAAATCACGAACACGCAAGGGAGAAGGTTGCAAAGAGGCCAGATGCCCAGCCACAGCGTGTTTATTCAGGTCACGACGCGCAGCAGCCTGGTCAGGAAACAGACCTGATACAATGACATATTCCTTTCCATCGCGTCCATCCAGTGTCAGTAACATCGCGTCATCAATATGACCAACGGCATGACGCATTCTTTTCGCTTCTGCACGGTCATTACCGACATACCAGAGGATCGTAAACGCCTCTTCGCGCTGGAGCATCATAATCAAACGACGAACGTCAGGCGTTGTAGAAAACATCGAGTGCGACATAACCGATGTCTTTGCAGGTGAGATTTGAGCTGAATGGCTTACCCGTTTTTGCAGTGCACTAAGGGTATTCGGGATTGATGATCGTTTTGACGCAATGGCATCCAGAGGCACAGTGAAATCACTGTCCGAACTTGTACGACATAACCAGTCTCCATCACTGAACGCCCGACACTCCCAGTCCGCGGTATAAGCAGCATGACTGTTCACCGGGCGTTCTGTCGCTGACACTGCGGCAGATAAAATCACTAAAGCTCCCAGCACTGCCTGTCTGCCAATATTATGTCCGTGCATCATCCCTGCGCCTGTTCCCTGACATTGCCATTCGGTATCAATCGACACGTAATCCGTTGTGCCATACCGTTCATACTAGCAGTCAATCTTCGACCGGTACTACCTGTGTGTAACTCGACGAAAATACACAACAATGGTTAACAATCAGACAGCTGCCTGGTGATTGAGAAGTTTGTAACCACGCTCAGCCTTGCTGACGTCACACGGTGTTAGTGAAACAGACAAACGTAACTGCTCCGCGATTTCATGCAGCGCATTTTCAGCGCCTGAAATCAATTCAATCTCAACTTCGGATATCACTTCACGCTGTCGTCCGACCCGGATTTCTCCCAGATCCAGCGCCAGTTCAACACAGGCCCGGTGCTCACCCGCCCAGTTCAGCGTGAAGGCCGTACGCTGAAAGTCTGTCGTGAAGACTGGCTTCAGTGCAGACTGATCAACATCCGACAAACTGTCAGGCCAAACCCCATTGAGCACTGCTGTATCGAGCTGATGAGTCTCAAGTGGCCACTCCCACTCCCCTCGCTGGCTCAGCCCGTTTCGGCTTTGCCCCCGGGTTTTCAACGTTTGAATAAATCGCCCCTGCTTTTCACGGATGCGTAGCGCCACCCGGGCCTGGTGCAACCGTTGGTCGGGCGTATCGAAGTAAGTATTCTGTAACTGCAACGTACGCTGATCGGCGCAATTGGTACCATTCAGCAGAGAGTCAGATAACAGCTGACTGTGTGCTTCAGGGGCAATCAGCAGCTTGAGTTCGGTTTCTTTGGACATAGGCGTTTCTGACAGGCTATTCCCGAAATAGGGACCGTCTATTCTAGCGCGCTCACTCCATAGATAAAATCATGCAGATTGTCAGACAGGCTAACAGGATACGGATTTCCACCTATTCTGAAGAGCGTTATACTACCGCCCTTCTCACATCGACCCAGGTAACCGGCGCATGCCCCCAAGCAACCTGTTATCCAGTGTATTTGGCCGTTCGCCTATCGGCCCTATTCAAAAACATATCAGTCTGGTGCATGAATGTGCCTCAGAACTGCAGCCCTTTTTCGAAGCAGTACTGAGTGAGAATTGGGAGCAGGCGGAACATTACCAGCAGCGCATCGTGGATCTGGAAGAACAAGCGGATCAGATCAAGAAACAGGTGCGCCTGTCGCTGCCCAAGAGCCTGTTTCTCCCGGTTCCCAGAACCGACCTGCTGGAAATCGTGACCGTGCAGGACAAGGTTGCCAACCGCGCCAAGGATATCGCCGGCCTGGTGCTGGGTCGCCAGATGCGTTTTCCAGAAGAACTCCATGAAGCCCTGGGCCATTATTTGAACCGCTCAATCCAGACCTCCGCCCAGGCACTCAAAGCCATGAACGAACTCGACGAACTGCTGGAAACCGGCTTCCGCGGACGAGAAGCGGATATGGTCGAGGAGATGATTGAGGAGCTGGACAACCTGGAAAGCGAGACCGACGATCTTCAGGTTCAGATTCGCCGCGTGCTATTCGCACTGGAGAAATCACTGCCGCCGGTGGATGTCATGTTCATGTACAAGATCATCGACTGGGTGGGCGATCTGGCGGATCGCGCCTCACGGGTGGGCAGCTACCTGCAGCTGCTACTGGCCAAATAACTTCCCTGCTCAGTTACTTTCTGGAAACGCAGTATGTCAATCATTGCAGAATACGGCACGATCCTGCTGATCATGGCCTGTGTATTTGGCTTTTTCATGGCCTGGGGTGTCGGCGCCAATGACGTCGCCAATGCCATGGGCACCTCTGTTGGCTCCAAGGCGCTGACGGTCAAGCAGGCCATATTTATCGCCATCGTACTGGAATTTGCCGGCGCCTATCTGGCCGGCGGTTCGGTCACCGCAACCATCCGCAAGGGGATCCTTGACCCCACCATGCCGGAGCTGGTTTCTAACCCGGAGCTATTGGTTTACGGCATGCTGGCAGCGCTATTGGCTGCAGGTACATGGCTACTGGTCGCCACGCACTTTGGCTGGCCAGTCTCCACCACACATTCGATTGTGGGGGCTATTGTTGGCTTTGCCGCTGTCGGTATTTCGGTGGATGCAGTCAACTGGGGGAAGGTCAGCTCCATTGTTGCCAGCTGGGTCGTGTCGCCAGTGTTATCGGGTGCATTGGCCTTTATGGTATTCAGCAGTATCCAGAAATTGATTCTGGATACTGATAATCCATTCCGAAACGCCAAGCGCTACGTGCCGGTATATATGTTCCTCGTTGGCTTCATGATGGCCATGGTGACCTTCACCAAGGGCCTGAAGCATATCGGCCTGGAGCTGACAGATATGGAAAGCTTCCTGATTTCGGTCATTATCGGCCTGATGGTCATGATCGTCGGTAAACTGGCCATCAGCCGGATTAAGGAAGACCATAAAGCTGACAAAGCGTTCCACTTTTCCAGCGTGGAAAAAGTCTTTGGCGTCATGATGATTTTCACAGCCTGTTCCATGGCCTTTGCCCATGGTTCCAATGACGTGGCTAACGCGGTCGGCCCCCTGGCTGCTGTGGCCAGTGTCGTTATGTCAGGTGGAGAAATCGTTGCCAAATCCGCCATGCCGGGCTGGATACTGTTACTGGGGGGGATCGGTATCATCACGGGGCTGGCAACCTATGGCTACCGGGTCATGGCCACCATCGGCAAACATATTACTGAGCTGACACCCAGTCGTGGCTTTGCCGCAGAGTTATCTGCGGCCAGCACCGTCGTACTTGCATCGGGCACCGGCCTTCCTATTTCCACTACCCATACCCTGGTCGGCGCGGTTCTCGGTGTTGGCCTCGCCAGAGGGATTGGTGCGCTGAACCTCCGGGTGATCAGCACCATCTTCATGTCCTGGATTGTCACCCTGCCTGCCGGTGCACTGCTGGCCATTCTGTTCTTCTATATCATCCAGGCCATCTTCGGTTGAATCGCACCATAAAAAAACGGCTTTCTTCCACACTGGAAGGAAGCCGTTTTTAGTTTAACGTCACGAATGTCGCTTACCCGTCCTTCAGGCAATATCACATCCTGCAGATTTAACTGCCAAATACAGGCAACCACCCTGCCATATTCATCAGCTGACAAATCAGTACAACAAGCGCAAAGAGCAGAACCAATACCATACGCGGTGTTCCGCCCGGTACCCGGTAACCTCCATTCATGCCCCGGGAGCGACAGACTGCGGCCATCAACACCGGAACAATCAAAGCAAAGACCGTGGCACAAATACCTGCATACCCAATCGCGGCAAGAAAACCATTAGGTGCCACAATGGCAAGCACTGTAGGTGGCGCCAGAGTCATAAGTCCGGTAATCAGGCGTCCCCGTAAATCATTGGCAAAACCAAACAGATCCGCAATATAGTCAAACAGACCCAGTGCTACACCAATGAAAGAAGTCGCTACGGCTAGATGAGAGAACAACTGCAACAGCAGGGATAAGCCCAGACTGACACCACTTTGCTCCAGTGCACCGATCAAATGGCCAATATTGCCACCATCAGCCAGTACCGCAGGAAACGCATCACGCCCCAGGTTACCCAGGACACTGACCTGCCATACCAGGTAAAACATCAGCGTAATAAGAGTTCCGATAATCGCTGCACGGCGCAGCGCAACTGGTTCCTTACCAAAATATTTCACCAGGCTGGGGATACAGTTCTGAAAACCGAAACTGACCATCAGAAATGGAATCGCTCCGGCGATGTAGGGCATTGTTTCCGTCATCGGCAAACCAGGGAAAAGAGTCTGGCGGTCTGCAGAACTCAGTAATCCATGACAGAACCCCAGGAAAGTCAGCACCATACCGCCCAGCATGACCGTGGTAATACGATCAACGGCTCCGGCGCCAGCGACAACAAACACACCCAGCACCGTTGCAAACAGTAAGGCCGAGAAACTGGCATTCAACTCAATGCCCGTCAGCATACCCAAGCTATGGCTGACCACGGAGCTGCCGCCGGAGACATAGGCATAGGTCAGGATGTACAACACAAATGCCACGGATAAACCATTCAGAATTCGCCCGGGGCGCCCCAGGGTATCACCGGCCAGCGTATCGAAACTGTCGGATGGCCGGTAGCAAAGGTTGGTTTCCAGCAGGTACATCCCGCCGCTGTACATACAGAACCAGACGCCCAGCAACAGTAACAACGACCAACCAAACCACATACCGCTGGTGACAATAGGCAGTGAAAACATGCCTGCGCCCACGGTGCTACCGGCCACGATCAGTGCGCCGCCCAGTACACCAGGTTTTCTGCGGGAAAATGTTGGATGTGCGGTGGTCAGTGTTTCCGTCATTCTGAATTATCCATAACCTGACGACTGACAGTTCGACACCCCCGGTGTACCTGTCAGCCCGGAACAGTGGTTTTGATGGTATTAACAAACAATAAAGGGAAGGCGAGACTGTCGTGTCCCGTCATCACATGGCAGGAAAAGCAATTTCTTGCGACGTACTGACAGTTTATTATTCGGGGAATAAGATGACGTCCGCTCACGACGCCACCCTACACAGCCATCACTGAGGCCGGTATAAGGATATTTACCAACTAACAGGGAATTGATTGAAAGGCCTTGCAGAAAGTCATTCTGCTACTGACAAATGACTCTCAGATAAACTGGCGCAAACTCACTGCCTCAAGAAGAAAAATTTCCTTTTTCAGAGACCATTTTTTTCACTGGCGCCAGCACATTGAGCACCGAGCCATTACTGAAATGCAGTTCAAGCGGCACTTTTTCACCGGTGACTAGGTCTTTTTTCAAGCCCATCAGCATAATATGGCGACCACCAGGCTGGAGTTTCAGCTTTTTACCGGCCGGAACACGCGGCTCGGCCATGTGTTCCATCTTCATAACACCATCTTCCATTTTACTGAGATGGAATTCGGCGAAATCCGCCACTGGCGTATCAATCCGCACTAACTCCACATCCTTCTGACCACTGTTCTTGATCGTCAAATAAGCTGCAGTGTTTTTGCTGCCCGGCGGCATGGCCCGGACCCGGGGCTCCGATACCATCAGAGTCTGATGATGATCCATCACCGGCTGGGGTTTGACATCCGTCAGCACCTTCATAACCGGCGCTGTCACTTTGACCCGTTCACCATCAGAGAAAGACAGGCGGAGCACCAGATCTTCTCCAATCGTTAATGGCTGATGCAGCCCCATGATCATAATGTGGTTGCCACCCGGAGCCAAACGAGCCTGTTTACCAGCCTCAATGCGGATACCGGCCAGATGCTCCATTTTCATCAACCCGTTTTCCATGCGCGTAGTATGGAGTTCCACCTTATCGGCGACCGGCTGTCCATTTTTATCGATCACATCAGCTGCCACCAGATCCAACGCCTGCGGGCTATTGTTCTTAATGACGACGTAGGCAGCTGTGTTCTTGGAAATTGGCGGCATCGCCCGGATACGGGCGTCAGAAACGGTCACATCAGCAGCCAGCGCTGTACCGGCAACCAATACTCCGATCAACCCCGTGAGAACATGCAATACACCACTTCGTCGTGGACCGGTACCCGTAAACGGCATAACCACTGACAACCTCTGCGCCATACCTTTCATACGTCTGACATCCTTTCTCACTACACCTGATGATGCTGGCTGAATCTGCACCACCCTAGATTATGAATTATGAAAACGTCTGATATTCTAGGAGGTATGATCGTTGCTGTCCCCCAAAAGATCATTTAATGTGCTGTCGGCCCCAGCACAAACTCAATCATATGCGCTTTCCCTGACACCGCCACATTCAGCCGAGCCAGCCATACCATCTCTGAATTGACGGTACATAAACTGATAACCCCCTCACCTCTCCAGTGGGTACCGCTATCTGAATCCCGCAACAGTACGACAGGCTGAAGCCCCATATCCATGTCCCGTCCCACGAATTGCACACTGACGGCATCAACGCTTTCCGTTGGCAGCATGACAGTCAACGAAAGGGGTTGCATGGAGGGCAAACTGGCAGGCTCGACCTGCAGAGATACCCGGCCAATAGCATCCATCTCGGCCTGACAGCGTACGTCACGGTTCAGGCAGTCATATCTGCCAATCGGGGGAATTGTGTCTATCGGGTTGAACAGGCGTGGAAGGTACAGAACCAATCCAATTCCCACGACGATACAACCTGCCACTAAGAGTTTTTTGCCCACCATAGCCTTTATTTATCGCTCGTCTAGTCTGGTGGTCGTTGATTATAGGTGAAACATTATGATGGCCAAATACAAGCTATGTAGTCTCTAGCTTTTTGGGTATTTCGATCGGTGATAACGACAAGGAATGGACGTTCAAAAACAAACCGTGCAAATACAATCTACCCTGTATTTGCACGGCTACGCTACTTCAATAGATTCATATCGTTTCGCTTTGCGCCTAATACCGATAAATGGTACTAATCAAGCTCAAAATCATCAATATATACAGGACCTTCATCATTCCCCTGAGGTCCTTTCCCCTGACGCTGTTTTTCATCCCATTGGGTCAGGATTTTTTGGATTGATTCAACATCCCGTCCTTCGATATTAGCAATTTCTGTTGCAACCTGATGCAGGTCATCTGGATTGTTGTCTGGGAAACCTGCTCCTATCAAATCAGGCTTCAAATTATCAATCACCTCTAAAGTGTATTTTGCTTTAACTTCATCTGTATAACCGCCAGTGCGATACACAGTGTCCAGATCCCCCCGTCCTTTCTCGAAATATGTAAAGGCGGCCTGACTTACCGCGTCAATATCTATACCCGCTTCCTGATTACGTGCAGGATCGTTGGCTGGCACCACATCAGGCATCGGAGACTGCGGCTCATCTGCAAACTCAGGAGGCGGTGGAGGAAGTGGCATACTCCGCCTTGCAACCGGCTCTGCATTATTAACGTTGGCCTCCATCGGGTGTGAAATAGAGATACGGCGTGCCGGAACTGGCGGCTTGGTAGCATTTGAGGCTGACGCAGCCAACATTTGCATTTGCTCTTTTACCTTGGCTTTTTTCATTTTCCGTCTTTCGCCTGGACCGACTCCGCGCACTTTCAAATCAGGCATATAGGGTAGCAGCGTTTTAAATTGTTTCTGCCGTCTTTCAATTAACACATCCAGATCTTTTCCCATTTTCTTTTCAAGTTCATCAATCTTTCTTTGCACTCTACTTTGGAAAGCCTGACCATCAATCCAATTATCAACCACCAACAGTTTCAACTTCACTTTCCGTTTCCGCAAACGTGTTCGTTCATCTTTCAAACGATCAATTTCTTGTTTAAATTCTATTCTTTTTGCTTTAAGGTCTCTTAGACTGGTTATACCAAGTTCTTTTATATATTTAACATATTCTGATACATGCTCCAGACTTTTTCCGGCTTGACCTACCTTTTCCTGAAGATTCGTATCGCTCTCATCCATACCACCATGCTCTTTTACCATTTCACCAATGGCATCAAACATAGCAACACCAGACTCTAGACTGTCGATACGTGCAGTTTTTCTCTCTATCTGATCTTTATAATCTTTCTTTTTACCTAAGAAATCATCCAAATCCGTCTTCAACTTCTCCATGTCATCTTTATTTTTCTTTATTTTATTTTTTAATTTGTCCTTTTTTTCAGTCCTTTTTCTTTTGGCCTCTGCAACAATATCTACAACTTGCTCTGAAAACTGTGCAACCCAGTCATTCAATGCTTCATCTCTATCATTTTCAATCGCAGTTCCAATATCCTGCACACTGCCTTCTAAACGACCTTCCTGCTCAAACAAACGGTTTCTTAGCGAATCAATCTCTCTCTGGTTATTATCCAGAAAAGTTTGATCAGACACCATTTGCTCTTTTAATGCTTCAATCGTTTCCTGCATCTTAGTTAAAACTTTATCATTATAACCTTGCTGGCCAAATTGACTACTGAACATCTCAAGGACATTTTTGTACTCTTCAGCATCCTGGCGGCCAACGGCCTGATCTGAGTTTTCAAAACGCTGATGTATTGCTTCCCTCGTTATATTGACCTGCTTTGCACCTTCATTGTAAGCGGCTAGTTGCTTGGTCGCTTTTGGGCCAAACAACTCCTGTCCCTTTACCTTTCCTTCAGTTGGAACATCCTTTACAACCTGAACACTCCTTGCACGTAATGATTCAAACTCTTTTGGTTTTAATCCAAAAAACTTTTTCAAACGAGCCAACTTACTTTTATTCTTTTTATTATCAACAAGAGAAACCTTCAGTTTCTTTTGGCCAAGACTAACACCGGAAACCTCAGTCTTTTTATTATCATCACCTACACTTCCACGATAAAACCCTTGATTAGACCCTCTGCCAACTCTATTCATGACCATCTCCAAGAATACGAAAATATCCACTTCAATAATCAATAGATTAGCGCATAAAAAAACCAATCTTATTTTCAACCCACTTTAATCACCCCAATAAAAAACATTAAACATCAAAAAAAACCAGATATAATATTTTGCAATCAACAAAGAAAAAACAATAAAATAAAAGAATTATTTGATAACCTAACACCTGTAAATATGTTTCTTTTTGATTCTCATTGCCATCTTGATTTTAATGACTTTAATCCAGACCGCCACTCAGTGCTGGATCGATGTCACCAGAAAGGCATCAAAGCCATTACCCTGCCCGGTACAACGCAGGCTCGATGGCCAACAATCATAGAACTGTCAAAAAAACTGTCAGATTCATCAACCGTTATGTTCTATGCACTGGGGCTGCATCCTTACTTTCTTGATGAACACCATACAGATCACTTGACCACTCTGGAACACCTGCTGGCACAGCGACCAGCTCGCCTCGTAGCTGTCGGTGAAATCGGTTTGGACTTCTATCTTAACCATTTGAACAGGAACCAGCAGGAATCCCTATTCAAGGCACAGGTGAAAATTGCCAAAGCCCATAAATTACCGATTATTCTGCATGCTCGAAAATCCCATGATCGGATACTGAAAATCCTTCGGGAACTTCATTTTCAGGAAGGAGGCATCGTGCATGCCTGGTCGGGCAGTGAACAGCAGGCAAACCGCTTTATTGAGATGGGCTTCAAACTGGGGTTTGGCGGCGCCATCACCTATTCCCGCGCCACTAAACTCCGCCATCTGGCCGCCTCGTTACCACTGACCAGCCTGGTGCTGGAAACCGATGCTCCGGATATGGCGCCAGCTGCCTTCAAGGGCCAGAGAAACTCTCCGGAATACCTACCCCTGATTCTGGATGAACTCTGCCAGTTGCGCCCGGAATCCGCAGACATCATTGCCCAGCAGGCGACTCGGAACACAATGGATATATTACGCATCGAACCATCGCAAATACCCTGACAGATCAGTTTACTGAGGCTATCAGGCGAGGCCACCGTTCAAAGCACATATCATCCAGACTAGTCTCCAGGGTAACGACATACACCCGCTGTTCGCGCCCGATCCGACTAACCAACCCCTGCAGATACTGCCCCTCCGTGACAGGGAACCGGTGCTCCTGCCCACTGACGTCTTGCTCAACAAACGCCTGTGCCGGGATCTTGACCGGTACCGGGTTGAACCGGTTCCAGCGCCCGCCCTGGATATTGTGGAGCCGTGCCCAGCCGCCAAAGGGGAAATCCCCATGGCAGGCATCCAGTCGCCGCCGTCCCCAGAGCAGTAACCGCATCTCGCCATCCCGCGTCAATACCGGCAATCGCGCCCCCGGTCGACAGAAACGGCAGGCACATTCCTTCTGGTCAAATCGATAAATCACACCAATCGGCATGACTGCCGGCTCCTCAGGGTTCCAGGGTATTTCGGTGTCCTGCAGGCTTCCAGGACGGGGCAATCACATTGGGCATATCGGACCGTTTCACCAGCGGCGCCCGGCAGAGCGCAAATTCACCGTAACGCTGGTTCACCGCATCCATCACCGCCAGCACCCGATCTCGCTGGGCATGATCCGGGGCAAACAGTTCCCCCTGGCTGGCCTGCGGGTGGGGATCCAGCGCCGCCACATGCACCTGGTGTACGCCAACACCATCCCACCAGTGATCCAGGAAAAAACGGGCCAGTGCGATCAGCGGGTCACTGTCAGCGGTGGGATGCACGGTTTTCAGTTTCCGCGACACCCAGCCACGCCGTGTATTCAGACCAATACTGAACAGGCCGGCCTGCAGCTGATGCCTCCGAAGCCGGATCGCTACCTTCTCACACATATGCATCAGATAACGATCCACTTCCTGACGATCCCGGGTATCCGGCGGCATGACCTTGCCATGACCAATGGTTTTGGGTGCTTTAACCTCCCGGTGCAGTGGCTCCGGATCCAGTCCCTGAGCCATCAACCAGATTCGGCGCCCCAGGTTACCGAAACGCCCGGCCAGCACACTGATGGGGATTTGTTTCATATCACCACACTGATAAACGCCATGTTGAGCCAGAAACCGCCCGATTCCGGCACTGATGCCACACAATTCCGTTACAGGCACCGACGCCAGACGCTCAGCGGCCTGCCAGGGCTCCACGATGGTCAAACCATTGGGTTTCTGTTGCTTGGCTGCCCATTTGGCCGTGGTTTTGTCGCCACTGACACCGACTGAACACAGCAGACCGGATGCTTCAAACACACAGCGCTTCACCTTCCTGGCTACGACTTCAACCGGACAACGGTACAGTTTCTGGCAGGCGCTCAAATCAAGAAATGCTTCATCGACAGAGAAAATCTCGATATCAGGCGTCACCGTTTCCAACGCCGCCATGATGCTGGATGACACCTGGGCATAGCGATACGGCCGTGCCGGCGCTTGAATAAAATCCGGCGCTAATGCGCGGGCTTCCCGCACGTGCATCCCGGTCCTAATACCGCAGGCGCGCGCTTCATAGGAGGCCGTGATAATACAGGTTCCGGTACGGCCATTAGTGACGCCCAGCGGGCGCCCCCGCCACTCCGGACGGTCCAGTTGCTCAATGGAAGCAAAGAAGGCATTCATGTCCACCAGCGCAATCATCCGTGGCCAGTGACGCTCACCCGACAAAGAACTGTTCATACATACAGTATCATAGCAAGCGATCCATCCGGTCAACGCCCTGTATGATTGGATTTTTTTATCAACCCGACATAGAACGCTGGTCAGTCTGAATTAGATAACCAGACGCCCTTGTCTCCCTGACAGAGAGTCCTTCAGATAATCACTCTAGAGGCTCTCTTACATCCGTTAACAAACCGATAAGCATCAGGCAAGGAAGCTGTCATGACATTACGGTATACTCGCGCCCCAGAATGTCATGATGCTCTTTGAGGCGAACATTGAACCCCACCATTCCTGACGACATCCCCTACGAAGAGCGGATGTATACCAAAGCTTACCGTTTCCAGGGCGCTTTCCTGCATCCGCGTTACTGGGGACTCTGGCTGTTGATCGGCACCCTGTGGCTGATTGGTCGATTTCCCATGGCCTGGATTGTGAAGATCGGCCGGAAAATCGGCCACCTGTTCCTGAAAATTGGCGGCAGCCGGGTCAAGGTAACCCGCCGGAACCTGGAACTCTGTTTCCCGGAACTTTCAGAGTCCGAAAGAGAGGCCCTGCTGGTACGCAACTTCGAGGCCATCGGCGTTGCCCTGCTGGAGCCCGGTGTGGCCTGGTTTTCCGGCAGCCGCCGGATCCGCCGGATCAGCCGGGTGGAAGGTCTGGAGAATATCCGCCGCCATATCGACAAGGGACAAGGCATCCTGTTCTGCTGCATGCATATGAGCTGTGTCGAGATGGTCTGCCGGATTGCCGCGGAATACCTGCCGTTCAACCTGTTGTACCGGGTGCACGACAACCCGCTTTATGAGTACATCAGTAGCGTGCGCCGCCAGAGTTACCCCTACAAGGGGCGCTATATCCCACGCAAACAGGTCAAGGACCTGATCCATTTCATGAGCAAGGGGGAAATGGGCATCATCCTGCCAGATCAGGATATGGGTAAGAAACGCAGCCTGTTTGTGCCCTTTTTTGGCCAGAATGCTGCTACAGTGCCCAGCGTCTCTGACTTTGCACGTCTGAGCAACGCCCGGGTCATCATGGCCAACTACTATCTGGATGAAAACAACCAGTACGTACTGAGCTTCTCCCAGCCACTGGAAAACCTTCCCTCTGAGGATAATGTGGCCGATACCACCCGTATCAACCAGCTGATTGAAGAGCGTATCCGGCAGCATCCTGAACAGTATCTGTGGCAGCACCGACGTTTTAAGACACGTCCTCCCGGCGAACCTTCGCTGTATTGATTGAAACCTGCACGCCAAGCGTCGTCTTTCCGACGCTCTGGCGCTTAGCCTATACCTTCTCACGCCCGCTCGCCCCCTGACACCATCCGGGACAAACCTCCCTCCTCCAGCGCCTAAACTGGTAGTAAACGCATTGCTGTGCAGGGAGGTTTGTCAATGCGCCACATTGTGTCCATGCTGTTGATGACGGCTCTCGCCAGCAGCGCCATTGCGGATGACCTGGTCGTCAAGCCAGCCAGTACCTTCGATCAGCTTATCGTTTCCGTCGCCTATCAGGGGCGAAAAATTCATAAAGCCCATATCATCGTCAGGAGCGAAAACGGCTTGACGATTGCTGAAGGGGAAACCACCCGTGACGGCATCGCCCGGATGAGTATTAACTCCGGGCATACGCTGAATATTTCAGTCAAAACTCCCGACGGTCAGGAAAGCGAGCAGGTCTACATGCACCTGCACCAGTGATTAATCAGCGGTTAATCCTGGCAGCGCAAACTTTGTCTGTGCTATCAGGCCGCTTCATACACAAGACAGACAATGCGGTATATAGAAAAGGACTTCTCAGCCGTTCTGTTTGATTTTGACGGCACCTTGGTCAACAGCGAACCCCTGAAAGCAGAAGCACTGGGTTATGCGGTTGAGCACGCCGGCGGCACCTGGCGTGCCCGCTGGTATGCCGAACTGCTGGGGCATCCGTGGCGCACTGTTGAGGAGCGGCTTATGATGCGCGCGGGTATTCAGGCTCGCCAGAGCGTTCTCGCTGAACACTTCCATGATCACTACCAGACACTGCTGCACACACGACTGAAAATGACATCCGGTGCAGAAGACTTTGTGCACCGTCTGCACGAACACGGCTACCCTCTGGCTCTGGTTACCAGTGAATCGCGCATTATCGTTGAAGCCGTGCTGCACCGTTTCAACCTGATGGATTGCTTTCAGACACTGGTTTGCGGTGATGATATCGAGAACCCCAAGCCCGCCCCGGACAGCTACCGCATAGCCTGCCAGCACATGAAACTTTCACCCGACGATGCTCTCGTTTTTGAAGACACCGATGCCGGCATTACTGCCGCAATACGTGCGGGCATTACCCAGATTATCGGCCTCAGCCATGACTGGAACCGAAACCAGCAGTTTCACCGTTCATTTCCTACCGTTCATTCCTTTCTTGACCAGCCGCTTCGGTAGCAGCTGGAACAGAGAGTTATCAGCGTCTATACCTTACTTCCGCCCCGACGCATCCCCTGATAAGGCTTAAGGAAATAGCCTTTATAGATAAATACGCATCTCGTCAGGGTTGTTGCGTAATTGATCCACCTGCGCCTCATGAAGAGGCCAAAAACCAGAGCAGCGACTCCCTATGCAAACAGAATGCAGATGGTCCGTTATTTTTACTTGCCTCCTAGGCATCCTGTTCATCACTGATGGCGGTGCCTCGCCGTTGCTGGACCAGACACTTCAGGATTATATTGAGGAGCATTTCGGAACAACGCTGGAACTTAGCTCTCAAGAATTCAGCCAAATACTCTGGCTGGAAAAAACAGAAAATCGATCACCTGACCACGTCCCGGGAGTTGATTACTACCCGCTTGAACAAGAAGTCATTCGTCTCCTAAACCGCCTGCACAACTTGGCACTGCTACGGGATGGCAGCGAAGCCAGCTACCAACGTTTTACCAAACCTCAACGTGATACGCATTACCGCTCTCCGGTACTAGGCCATCAGGAGTTTAATGTTCTGGCGCGATGGTTCAGCACCAGGGCGCTCACAGAAGAACGCTATATGGCCTTGAGAGCCGCCATCATTGTTAGCGCCGTCACACGTACCACATTCGCCCGTGAACGGGCCCAGCAGATATGGAACAGTGAAGGTCGGGGTAAATTACCTCAGGATGGTATGGAATTCCTATGGGCCACTGCAACCTATAAGCCTTCAATTTACCCACTTCTGGAAACGGTACCTGCCGGACAAGAAACTTGCCTCCAGGCGGTTTTCCTGCCTGATAGTCACTTCCGCCACATGCTCTATGCAGAAGGAAGCAGGACCATGTACTACCGCCTGATTAATGCCATGGACAGTTCCCAATCCGATCCAGCATGGTCACGTGACACATTTAACTTCTGGTTCATGGCCTGGCTGATCGATATGAGTGGTTTCTGGGTCAACCCTGCCACCCCTGAAGGAAGCTACTATCTAAACCAATCCGAAGCGCAATTTGCCATCATGCAATGGCATCTGCTAACCAATACACTCTTCAACCCATCAAAGTGGCAAACTCGTGCAGCTACGGCCAAAGAATTACTTACTAAGTATCTCTCATACAGAGCAAAAATCCTGACATTAAATGACATTCCCAATGATGATGTTCTGGTCTACGGTGGTCTGGCTGCCTTAATGCGCATTCAAACTTCCGAAGAGGCCAATGACCTCCATCTTGCCTATAGCCACCTCAACATGGAAAAAAAACAGGCGCTCCGACAGATCTATACCGACAAACTGATCGGCTATCCTGCTAAGACGCCGACCTATTTGCCTGCTGTCTTCGTCAATTTATATGACGCGGGAGGGAGTTTTCAGCATAGCTTCGAGATGTTTGTTGATATCTATATTCAATCCATGAAACTGATAAAAGAAAAATATAAAACCGGTGAACTGATGGCTGATAAACCGGTCAGTTTCAAATCTCTGGCCAATACAGCAGAGACCATTGCTGAAATGCGATCAGTTTCCATAAAGCTTGAAGGCTATGACGTTATTCTTGATACAAAACTGGATGAGAACAGTATCGTCATAGAAGCAATCAGTAGGCTTTAATCGGCCAAAAGTCAGCCTGTTATCGCTGGCTGACTTTTCGTTGACAGGCAATCACAGCAAACGAGTCCAATACTTCTATACTGTTGGGAAATCATTCACAGGATAGTGGAGCCGAAAAAGCATGGAACTGCTGAATCATGAATATGCCTCTGCGTTATCAACTATTTTGCAGGTCATTGCTTCGCTACTGATCCTGGCGCTAGGCGCCGGGATCGTTGCCATTGCCATTGCCTACTTTATCGACAAGAATCAAACAGAACATACGATTAGAAGAAACTACCCGGTGCTTGGTCGCTTCCGCTACCTGTTTGAGCACCTGGGCGAATTCTTCCGTCAGTATTTCTTTGCCGGTGATCGGGAAGAAATGCCCTTTAATCGAGCTCAACGCGCCTGGGTTTATCGAGCCGCCAAAAATATCGACAGAACCGTTGCTTTTGGCTCTACAAAAACCATACGAGAACCGGGTAGTGTGTTGTTCCTGAACAACCCCTTTCCTCCCCTGACACAGGAAGCCCATGAAGCATCTGTCGTGCTGATCGGTCCTAACTGCCGCAAGCCATATCGCCCCAAATCCCTGTTCAACATTTCTGGTATGAGTTTTGGTGCCCTGTCTGCCCCCGCCGTTACCGCCTTATCGCTGGGCGCTAAACAATCCCATTGCTGGTTAAATACCGGTGAAGGTGGACTCTCACCCCATCATCTGAAAGGCAACTGTGATCTGGTCTTTCAGATCGGTACCGCCAAGTACGGAGTGCGTGATGAGCAGGGCAAACTGGATGATGAACGGTTAAGCGAAATAGCATCACACGCCCGGGTCAGAATGTTTGAAATTAAACTCAGCCAGGGCGCCAAACCGGGCAAAGGTGGCATCCTTCCGGGTAACAAAGTTTCAGAAGAAATTGCAGGGATTCGACTGATACCGATCGGTCAGGACTCCATCAGCCCCAATCGCCACCCGGAAATCCATTCCTGCACAGAACTGCTGGATATGGTCCACCATGTCCGTTCCATTACCGGAAAGCCCGTCGGTATCAAATTCGCGCTCGGTGATACTCAATGGCTCGACACATTGTGCAACACTATTCATCAACGCGGTATTGAATCCGCCCCGGACTTCATGACCATTGACAGTGCAGACGGCGGCACCGGTGCAGCGCCCATGGCCCTGATGGACGATGTAGGTTTACCCCTTCGTGAGAGCCTGCCGGAAGTGACCAACACACTGATCCGCCACGGTTTACGGGAACGCGTCAGGGTTATCGCTTCCGGCAAGCTGATCAATCCGTCGGATGTCGCCTGGGCACTGTGTATTGGCGCCGATTTCGTGGTGTCGGCCCGGGGATTCATGATGGCTCTGGGCTGCATACAGGCGATGCAATGTAACAGTAATACCTGTCCAACTGGCATTACCACCCATGACGGAAAATTGCAGCGAGGCCTGGTACCGGCAGACAAAGCGACCCGTGTATCCCATTACCACAACAATCTGGTACATGATGTGGAGCTGATTGCCAATGCCTGTGGCGTCAGGGAACCTCGCCAGCTCAAACGACACCATGCCCGACAGGTTACCGCCAACGGACAATCCATCAGCTTGGCGGAATTGCACCCATACCCGGAAAGAAGTCCCTCTCATCCATTATGATTCTCTGGCTTTGCCCGCTATAGTGGCGACTTTTAACTGGCGGGCAAGGCTCCATGGCAACTACCACCATTCCCCACAAGCTCTGTGACATCGACTGGCAGAATTGGCAGGCAGCCGATCCTGCCACCCTGCTGTTTGTTATCAAGGAGGGCCGGATCCTGCTGATTCGCAAAAAGCGGGGGCTCGGCGCCGGCAAGATCAACGGTCCGGGCGGCAAGCTGGAATCCGGAGAAACCATTGAAGCCTGTGCTATCCGGGAAGTGCAAGAAGAACTGTGTATCACACCAAAGCATATCCGCTACCACGGCGACAATTGCTTTCAGTTCACTGATGGTTATTCCATACATGTTCATGTTTTCACGGCAACCGACTATGACGGTGCTATCTCGGAAACCGAAGAAGCCGAGCCTTTATGGGCAGATCTTGACGCTATCCCCTACGACGAAATGTGGGAAGATGACCAGTACTGGATACCCGTGATGCTCTCAAACCAGCCATTCACTGGCCGCTATATTTTCGATGGTGACCGGATGGTGGATATGGAACTCCTGCTTCACAGTGATGACGCAAAAAACTGATATTTTTTATCATCCCGACTTGAAAGCGTTTGGTGTGCCCTCATATAGAGAAATAGCGGTTGCTCATGAGAGAACCGCTACTGACAGCCTGTCCTGAAAGGAAGGCAACAATTGTCAAATATTGCTCATTATGAGGATATCACCATGCGTACTCTCGATTTTGACCTGTCCCCCCTGTATCGCTCTGCCATTGGTTTCGACCGTATTGCCAGCCTGCTGGAAAACCTTAACACCTCCGGCAATCAGAACGGATACCCTCCCTACAATATCGAGTTGCTGGGTGAGAATGATTACCGTATTACCATGGCTGTCGCCGGGTTCACAGACGATGAATTAGATATCGAAAGCCGGGAAAATGTTCTGCTGGTCAAAGGCAAGAAAGAAAGTGAAAAGTCTGACAGCAAATACCTCTATCAGGGCATTGCCGAGCGTAATTTTGAACGCCGTTTCCAACTGGCCGACCATGTCAGGGTAACTGGCGCCAACCTTGAAAATGGTTTGTTACACATTGATCTTGTGCGTGAGATCCCGGAAGCCATGAAGCCTCGTAAGATCAAGATCGGGCAGCCCCAAATGCTGGAAAACGACGTCGCCTGATACCTTAAGCACGATGGGAAGAGTTATACTCTTCCCACGCCTGACATGTCAGATATAACTTATCGAAAAAACAACTACAGCGGTGAACGATACAGATCATTAACCAGAATAAACCGACAATTAGCGAAGTAGGCATCATGAATTTGGACATCATAACCATCAAACCTGCCATATTGAAGTCGCTTGACGCATTGCCCGCGAATTAAGAATTTTTCCCACAATCTAGAAAACTGATAATTTGGAAGATCCCAGGCAACAATTTTCTTTTGAATTGCCAAACTTGTTGCTAACAAAACCTTTTGCTCAGCATATTGATTAAAAAAAGGGGCCGGGCAGTGCCCGGATTGGGCATATGTTTTTGAAAAAATGCCGAATGACTGATTACTAAGCATATGAAGTGTTAATAAAGCACCACCCTCTTGCATACCTCCATTTCGACCAGTCATGGCGGCAACACCTTTAAAATCCACCACATTTTCTTCTAGTTCATAGCGAAAATAGTTTTCATCCTGACTAATTTGAAATGTGTTAATACCAACTAGCCCATCATAGCTAATATCATAAAACTGATTATTGAAGTCTTGCACTTGCCCATAATTGTAATGTAGAGACATAGCCTTAATTAAATCATTCGACATCTTTTCAGGATCGTCATTATAATGTTTATATTCATCAACTTTATCCCTTCCGCCCTCATCTCTTATGAGTTCCGGTTTGCCGTTACCATAATAAAACACTACCCCTATGATAATAAAAACCATAACAATCAATAACTTCATAAAAAAATCATTCCCTAATGACAATTTGCTATTTATAGATAGTATTCCCTCACATAACTATTCAGAAACTCACCTATAAACTTATCTTTAATTTATAAAACAGACATTACTATAATAATGGCACAATTGATCACTTCTCAGCTTAACTCATCGAAAAGAACAGTTTTCACCAAATGGTTATTCTCGCTGAGAAACCTGCCGCTTTAGTTCAAGCATCTGCTTCCAGGCAAGGATGTGGGCGGGTAACTCCCCTACTTCAATGTACGGGTCCAGTACACGCATAATATCTTCCGGATTGAGAACTTTGCCTGAATCAACAACAGCGACCCTGGAATGTCCAAGCGAATAAAGACGCCCATTTCGCTCAAAGCGCTGCTCGAAATAGCAATATTTGTTGTCCCACCCCAACAATGTTGTCCGCAATTGAAACCGATGGAAAGGAGGAAGCTCACGAAGATAGGCCATCTCCTGGGCACTGGCGATCAGTTTCCAACGATTCTGCAGTGCTAATCTCAACAAACCGGATTCTGCCATATGCAAGGTTCTGCCCAGGTCCATAAAACTGAAATAACGTGCATTGGTCAAATGCAGGTTGATATCACAATCATGCGGACAAACGGTGAACGACTGCGTACTGGTTTCCAGGGGAGGTCTGGTATGTGAACGACGAAAGAAGATAATTCGCAGGAGGAGGATCAAAAAGCGCAGATACAGATTCATGCCAGAACAACCATCTCATTATTGTTAGTTTAGGGCTGGCTATCAGACACAAACATTGATAAGCCAGACAGGCCGTCTGTCGACAATCTATACTCAGTTCGCATTTCTACGATCGCAGCCATGGTGAGTGATCATACTATGCCTGACCACGGCTGAACATTCACAGGCCTGTAAATGACGTGCCAGCAAAAAGCCACTGTGTTTTTCCCTGACACGCATTATCCAGACATCTTGGTAAAATTCCGGGCTTTTTTCGGGAGAGAACCATGACATCGATTAGCCAGAGCGAACCGTCAACCCCCGGACAACAGGCCGATGCCGGCGAGCTCATTAAACTCAGGGAAGAAAATCGCCAGCTGATTCGCGAATTCAAAATCCTTCAAGCAGATAACCCGAAGCGTCTGAAGACCCAGGTCAAACGTCTTCAGGAGGATAACCGCAGTAAACAGAACGAGATTGCCCTGCTCAAAAGCAAACTGAAACGTGAGCAGGAAGAAACAGCCGCACTGCGCCAGGCACTTGAGGAACTGAACGAAAGCATTCAACACCTGCAGGTGCTGGAACAACCTCAGTGGGAGTCAGAGGATAAATCCTGGGCGGTATACCTGAAACTGGATGAAAACACCCCGGAAGGTCAAACCGCGGAATTCAGCATACGGGTACTCGACCGGCAGACCGGTGGCGCCAAAACAGCCCATATGGAGGTGGATGATGACGGGAACCATAAACTGTCATGGCCCCGTATGCGTGCCATCCCCAAGGATGTCAAATCAACCGTGGAGCAGCTGATCGAAGGATGAGTCCAGCCATCACCGGACTCACCAACAGGTGCTGAATTATCCCTTGGGTTTCAGCGCCTCACGCTCTTTCTTGATCAGGAAATCGGCCACTTCCAGCATGGCCTTGGCACTGCCAGCTTCACGGGCAGAAATACGGTATTTTCCATTCACAACCAGCGCGGGTACGCCCGTAAGCTGCGCACCACGGATCAGGGAATCCGCCTGCCGTAACTGGTTACGTACGCCAAAGGAGTTGTAAGCTTTGGTGAACTGCTCTTCAGACACGTCATAAAGCTTAAGGAATTTTGCCATGGAATCCGGCCGATTAAGGCGTCGGTTTTCCTGGTGAATGCTATGAAAAATGGCAGCATCCACCTTATTCGCATCAAGCCCCAGAGCCTGCACGGTGTAATACAGTTGCCCGTGCACTTTCCATTCCTTGCCAAAAAGCGCAGGTACTTTACGGAAGTTCACATCGTCTGCCAGTGTTCTGGCCCAAGGCTCAATATAGGGTTCCAGCTGGTAACAATGAGGGCAGCCATACCAGAAAGCTTCCATCACCTCGACTTTTGCCGGATCACTGGTTGGAATCGGCTGGCTGAGGCGGACATAGTGTTTTCCCTCCTCAAACTTCTCACTTGCCTGAACAAGCAAAGGCACCAGCAACAGGACAGTCAGAAATCGCATCAACAGTTTTGGCATGTTTCACTCTTCTTTTGTCATATGATCTATATCCCCGGATCATTGTGACAAAAAAATGAGAAAGCAAAAACTGCTTTCTACAATTACCACATATTATTGCAAGACCAAAGCAAACCGCTGAATGATAGTAACAACCCTGCAAGCAAAACTGACAAAATCAGCCATTCGAGCATTCTCTGGCATCCTCCAACAGCATTTCTCACATTCCCATAATTAATCTACAGATATTGAACTTTCCAGACTCAATATTATCAAAGTAGTAACTGTATTAAATGGTTAATACAGCGAAACAGCTGGAGTGAAGCTGTAATCGATTATTTTTTAGGGAGTAATGAATATGGCGGCGCCTTTAGGAAATGCCGGAAGTTCCGGAAGTACGGGAAACACAAACGTTGATCAAACCCAGATGGGGACACCAGAGGGTGTAATGAATGGATCTCTGGTAACAACAACAAATCCCAACGCAACAATACCAGCAGGTGATGAAAATAATACCCCATCAAAGCTGATCACTGCACGTAACTGTGTTTTAAGTATAGGAGTTTTGATCGGTAAGTCAGCATTGTTTGTAGTAACAACCATTGTGCTTGTTCCTGTTTACACTATTGGTGGTGCATTCACAGGCTTCCTTGAAGGCGAAGGTGAGCTATTCAAAGATCTAAAAAATGAATGGGGTAAAAAGGCAGCTATAGCCGGAATTCCTACGGCAGGACTTCTGTATGGATTGTTCGTATGCACAGGGCGAGCTCTCGCTGGATTCTTCGTAGCAATTTCTGACGCTGGTTCATTTGTCTATAAGCTAGGCACCGAGGAAGATCCGGTATCACCGATCCGTACACGATTCGAGAACGCTGTCGATCGAACACGTGAAGCACTTAACCTTCAAACATCTTCTGAACAACCCAGTGACGGTGGTGGCGACAACGTACCACCGGCTGACAATACTGGCGACAACGTACCACCGGCTGGCAATGCTGGCGACAACGTACCACCGGCTGGCAATGCTGGCGACAACGTACCACCGGCTGACAATGCTGGCGACAACGTACCACCGGCTGACAATGCTGGCGACAACGTACCACCGGCTGACAATGCTGGCGACAACGTACCACCGGCTGGCAATGCTGGCGACAACGTACCACCGGCTGGCAATGCTGGCGACAACGTACCACCGGCTGGCAATGCTGGCGACAACGTACCACTGGCTGGCAATGCTGGCGACAACGTACCACCGGCTGGCAATGCTGGCGACAACGTACCACCGGCTGGCAATGCTGGCGACAACGTACCACCGGCTGGCAATGCTGGCGACAACGTACCACCGGCTGGCAATGCTGGCGACAACGTACCACCGGCTGGCAATGACGCACCACCTGCGGATGCTGGGGGCGCAGCAAGCACATCATCATAACCCCCAAAAAAGAAAGAGATCATATCAACGTACTGGGCAGCCCTATGACAGGGCTGCTTTTTTAGTAGCTGCGGATACTGCTAATACCCCACCCAATACCTGAACAGTAGGATACCGGCCTCTACTCCTATAAGGCGGTTATAAACGCCAAATACACCACACCACCACCGATTCAGAGGCAAACAATGCGAATTCGAACACTCCTGGCCCTGACTATCATCACAGTTGCATCCTTCAACACTAGCGTTTCTCTGGCATCAACTCGCAGTGGGGAAAACGTCAGCATCTGGTTTGATACCGGCGGCCCTGTAGGCGGCGCTTACAATACGATTGTGCAGAATGGCGCCCAGCAGGCCTGTGAGGATCTCGGCTGTGATATCCGGTTCCTGTACTCCGACTGGAGCCCACAGAAGATGATCGAAAACGCCAACCGTGCTATTGCATCAAAACCAGACGGTCTGGTGGTTATGGGTCACCCCGGCGATGACGCCTACGAAGCACTGATTGATGAAGCACAAGACACTGGCATCATCGTTACCAGCAGCGATACCGAACTACCGCGCCTGATGACTGAACACCAGTCACAAGGCTTTGGCTATGCCGGTGTTGATAACAAAAGCCGTGGCACCTTGCTGGCCCAGGAAGCCCTGCGCCGCCACCCCATGAAAGCCGGTGAACGCGCCTTGGTTTGGGGACTGAAAAGCAAGCCTAACCGCGGGCTATCTACCGTTGGCATGATTGAGGCGCTGGAAGACGCCGGTCTGCAGGTGGATTACATGGAAATCAGCGCCGAGCTGGATAAAGACCCTACGCTAGGTATGCCGCTGATGACCGCCTACCTCTCTCGCCATCCTGATACCAAGATGATCCTGATCGATCATGGCGCCCTGACCGGCCAGCTGGAAAACCTGCTGCGTGCCGCAGGCGTCGGCCCGGATGAAATATTTGCTGCCGGCTTCAGCCTATCTCCCGCCACAGCAGCGGCCATACAGAGCGGCTACGTTGACCTGGTAGGCGACGGACAGCCTTTCCTGCAGGGCTACCTGCCCGTTCTTCAGATTGTCCTGACCAAGCGGTATGGCTTCTCAGGTCTGAACATCAATACCGGCGGTGGTTTTATCAGCCGCGACAATATCGACCTGATCGCACCACTGGCCAAACAAGGCCTCCGTTAATACTCACCGGCGCGCAGATCCTCTGCGCGCCTGGCCTGAATCCCTGGATAAAGAGACGTTTCCCGGATGACAAAACGCCTGGAAATGCGCGGTATGAACAAATGGTTCAATGGCGTGCATGCACTGCAAGATATCGATTTCGACCTGAATGCCGGTGAAGTCGTCGCCATTGTTGGCGACAACGGCGCAGGTAAATCGACCCTGATCAAGATACTGGCGGGCCTGCATCAGCCTGACAGCGGTACGCTCAAGATCAGTGGCCAGGCAATTGATTTTTCCCGTTATAACGTCTCAACGGCCCGAAAGCTTGGTGTCGAAACCGTTTACCAGGAGCGCTCGCTAGGCGAAAAACAACCCCTCTGGCGCAACCTGTTTGTCGGACGACACCTGCGTAACAAATTCGGTTTTATCCGTGTTCAGGAAGAAAAACTGATTACCCAGCGACTATTGCAGGACATAGGCCTGCGCGGCATAGGCATTACGCCGGATTCAGATGTCAGCATTCTTTCCGGTGGTGAACGACAGGGGCTGGCCATCGGTCGCGCCATGCATTTTGATGCCGAGATTATCATCCTTGATGAACCCACCAACGCCCTCTCGCTGCACGAAGTAGGTAAAGTGCTGGACTTCATTCGTCGTATACGGGCCACTGGCCGTTCTTGCATCCTGATCTGCCATAACATGGCCCATGTCTACGACGTGGCGGACCGATTTGTCTTTGTTGACCGCGGCAGAATTGTGGCTGAACACGCCCGTAATGCCATCAGTCTCGAAGAACTCAGCACCACCCTGATCAATATTGCCCGGGAAAACACCCTGCAACGGAATGGAGCCCCGTCATGACCCTGTTTTTGCGCCAATACCGTTTCCAGATGGGCACCTTTGGCCTGCTACTGGTGCTCTGGGCGACATTCCTGGTGTTAAGCCCGGCCACCTTTGGTTCCCTGCGCATTTATACCTCCTTCATGACCAGCATTCCGTTCCCGGCCATACTGGCGCTTATGCTGACCTTCCTGATTGTGTCCGGGGAAATGGACATGTCGTTCCCGGCCATCATGGCTTTTTCCGGTTATCTCTTTGCTGTCGTGTTTACGGCTACGGGCAGCAGTCTCACGGCCCTGGTCGCGGCGCTGCTGGGTGGCAGCATGGCAGGGATGATTAACGGCTTATTGATTGTCCGACTCGGCGTTCCCTCTATCATCGCCACGATTGGCACCCAGTTTTTCTGGTATGGACTGACGACAGTGCTTGCCGATGGCATTGCTATCAGCCTGATTGATGTCCGTGCCACCTGGCTGCATGACCTGCTGGTTGGCCGACTGTTCGGCTGGCTGCCCATGCAGGCGATCTGGTGCCTGGTACTGACCGTCCTCGCCTGGCTCATGCTGCAACGGCATACCTTTGGCGATAATGTGCGTTTTATCGGGGATGACATCAATACCGCCAAGATGATGGGTATCCCTACCGATCGCACCCGAATTCTGCTGTTTACCCTGATGGGACTGACCAGCGCACTGGTAGGCGTCATGGTATGCCTGGAAATGGCCAACTGGTGGCCAACCCAGGGCGAAGGTTACCTGTTGCTGGTCTTTGCCTCGATCTTTATCGGTGGCACGTCTGTGTTCGGCGGAACCGGCACATTGTTCGGAACATTGATCGGTGCCATAGTCATCGGCATGATCGAATCCGGTATCATAGCCGTCGGACTTTCCGGGTTCTGGACGCGCATGGTTTACGGTCTGATTATTGTTGTTTCGGTCTCAGTCTATGCCTTCCTGATGAAGACCCACCGTCGCTAAATCGTTATCAGCGGGGAGGCTATGAAAAAGATCACGGTCATCGGTGCCGGCAGCACCATGTTTGCGCGTCAGCTGTTGTCTGCTCTGTTTGCTTATAAAGATCTGCCACCAACAGAAGTGGTGCTGGAAGATATCAACGAACAGGTGCTGGAACGCAGTTTCCGGCTGGTTGGGTTAATGATTGAGCAGGCCGGCGTCCCCGTCACGCTAAGTATGACGGTGAATCAGAAAGAAGCGTTGCGTAATGCTGACTTCGTGATCAATGCCATCCAGGTCGGCGGTCTTGAACCCTGGAAGCTGGACATGGAAATTCCCCAGCGTTATGGCATCAGTCAGGAAGTGGGCGATACACTGGGTGCTGGCGGGATTTTCCGGGGCCTTCGTCAAATACCGCCCGTGCTGTCCATCCTCCGCGATATGGAAGAAGTCTGCCCACAGGCGCTCTTTATTAATTATTCCAATCCGCTGGCACCACTGACCTGGGCGGCCAGCCAGGCGTCGTCGATTCGCAGCATCGGACTCTGTTACGGCGTTCGCTATACCGCCTCCCAGCTGGCTGGTTATCTGGGTGTGGGCCCCTGGGTCGATCACCCGCATACGCCTGAATTATGGCAGGCGCTGATGTACCAGGATGTGCCTGAAGATATCGAGTATCGTTTTGGTGGCATTAACCATATGACCTGGATGCTGGAATTCCGGCACAAGGGCGAAGATCTCTACCCACTGATCCACCAGTTACCAGACAACCCTGCCGTCTATAAAAACGACGCGCCTCGCTGCGAAATACTGAAGCACTTTGGCTACTGGAGCACAGAAAATCACTGGCACATGACCGACTATGTGCCCTACTTCAGAAAAAACGAGGCCATGATCAACCAGTTCCTCCCAAGACGCTGGAATCTTCTGACACTGGAACAGGAAGTGCATGCCCTGGCCAACGAAGAGATCAACCGACAGTTGGCAGGTGAACAGCCATTCAGAATTGAAGAAAACATGCTCAATGGCGCCAAACTGATTCACGCCATGCTGACCGATACCCCAACCCGCATTAATGGCAATGTTGCGAACCAGCAGGATAATGGTCTGCTGATTGATAACCTGCCGGCTAACTGCGTGGTTGAAGTGCCTATACATGTCGACAGCGAAGGGTTGCACCCGGAAACGATTGGCACGCTCCCCACACAATGTGCCGCCCTGAACAAAACGAATATCAACGTTCAGGAGTTGATCGTAGAAGCCGCCCTCAAAGGCGATAAGCAGGCTGCCAAATATGCCCTGGCACTGGATCCGCTGACCGCAGCCCTGTGTACCCTTGAACAAATCGACAATCTGTTTGAAGAATTACTGGAAGCCCAGAAGCCCTGGCTGCCGCAATTCTAATCGGATGACTCCCCCTGCATGGGTGTTAACAGGCAGGGGGAGCATCGCATGATAATCACCAGCATAACGCTATAAACCACACCACAGGCCAGCATACCGGCAATCAACCCGCTCAGGAAAAACTGATGCTGCATGGAAAAATAATCCCAGAGCAGTGCTGTCGATAAGCCAATGCCTGCCGGCACGAAAAAGAGTCTGGACGGCAGCTTTTGGTAAAACAGTGCACCAAACAACGGAACAACCACCGTTGGCCCCCAGAAGTTGAATGCATACAGCAAGATACGCAACAGATCGCCTTTATACAGACTGAACACCATGGCGAACCCGCCAATCACAATCACCGCCATGCGCATAATCAATAGCTGCTGCGGCTCACTCATTTCTTGCTTAATAAATAGTGGCAACGCATCCCTGGTTGCCGCTATTGCCGCTGTATTCAGATAGCTGTCTGCAGACGACATAATGGCTGCCAGAATGGCGCAAATCGCTACACTGACAAAACCTCCGGGGAGAATCATCAGCAACAGTTCATTAATGGCAGACTGTACTGAAGCATATGGATTCACAACCGATGCCAGAAGCCCCAGAAAGCCTGCCCCAGCAGCAATAAGCACCACAACAACACAGGCAGATGACAATGCTAAAGCGGCTTGATAATGACTCCGTGCCATCATGACCCTTTGGACCATCGGAGGAATCATAAAATCACCAAGGACAAAGCTGAGGAAGAGTGACAATGCTCCTATGGCACCCAGATCCGCCAATCCCATCACCTGTTCGCTACTTAACTGATGAACAAATGATTCATAACCTCCGAGATACTGCATACCGGCGCTAATAACGAATAGTATTCCCAGAATGATCAAACTCAATTGGATAACATCTGTTGATACCACCCCTCGAATGCCACAGAGCGAGCAATAGCCAACTATGATAGCGCCGCCAACAAGGCTGCCAACCCAGATTGGTATAGGCAAAATCAGTGCAGCAACGCGGCCAATGGCGGCCATCTGGACAGTAATTATCCCGGCACAGAATAAAACCCAAAAAATACCGCAGCCATAACGAGCCCGCTTGTCGTACCGGTTCTCAAGAATATCGCCAATGCTGAAACAGTGATGAAAGCGCCTTAATCTTGGGGCAATTGCGGCTAATAGAATGAACTGTAAAGGTTGGCCTGCAAGAAGACATATTGCATAAATCAATCCCTGTGCATAAACCTTCTCACCGATACCCAGAATAAAACCGCTTCCTATAGCCGTTGCGGCAATAATGGTCATTAATGGAAATGCACCAAAAAACCCTTTCGACAGGGCAAACTCATCAAATGAGCAACTACGCTTAGCGTGCCGTGCAGCGACATAAATTGTCGCAAGAATAAACACGGTTACTACAAACCATGAACTCTGTGAGACAGGATATGTCATGAAAGCATTCTCTTACCTATGTAGCCTGTATTGATGGCATTACCCATCGGGCCATATAAAAGTAGACACATATTGCTTTCTTGCTAAAACCAAGACAGTTCCTATCATCCATTAATTAGAGAACGCCCTATAAACAGGGTGTCAGAATCAATAACAATTGATACTGCAATGCAACTATCAGTGATTCTAACTATCTACATCTATGAATAATTATTTAAGCATCAGTTAGAAAACACTTTTTTATTTAAAACAGCAGGAGCATATTGAATGAAATCCACAGCCTCAAAAAGCATATTTATTGCCTTTTTTGCACTAATATCAAGCACACTCAGCCATAGCCTGGAACACAACCAAATACATTACAGTTATATCCGTAATCAATTCATGCCTGTCATTTCTCTTACCCATCAGGACAATGGCTTTATTGCCTGCTACTCGCACAATAACGATGCACCGTCTTATCCTGTAGGCGACAATATTTATGTAAAGGGATTTATCGCTATGCAGGGCCAATATCTGGGTCGTATTTTCCATCCGGATGGCTATTTACACAGGGATATCAGCATACAGGATTCTGAACCCAGCCAGTTGTGTAAAACCTATATACCATCATGCGAAGATAACGACGTGGAGTGCTGGGCCGGAGGCGATACTGGCGGCTATTTCTCAGCTCTCATGTATCCCGCCCAGTAATTATTATTTTTTAATAACCAGAAACAAAAACCCTGACCAGTTGCCTGATCAGGGTTTTCTCAATTAAAGCCTGGCGATGACCTACTCTCACATGGGGAGACCCCACACTACCATCGGCGATGTATCGTTTCACTGCTGAGTTCGGGATGGGATCAGGTGGGGCCAATACTCTATGGTCGCCAGACAAAACTGGTTGAGACAATGAACGTCGATTCTGTTTGTTGAATCTCTTCTCACGCTCTCCGGAATCTGTTGAATTTACTGCGCTACACACTCTCAACGATCTGCGTCGTTGGCGTTCAAATCGCTTTGGCGTTATATGGTCAAGCCGCACGAGTCATTAGTACTGGTTAGCTCAACGCCTCACAACGCTTACACACCCAGCCTATCAACGTCCTGGTCTTGGACGGCTCTTCAGGATCCTCGAAGGATCAGGGAAGTCTCATCTTGAAGGGGGCTTCCCGCTTAGATGCTTTCAGCGGTTATCCCGTCCGAACGTAGCTACCGGGCAATGCTTCTGGCGAAACAACCCGAACACCAGTGGTTCGTCCACTCCGGTCCTCTCGTACTAGGAGCAGCTCTTCTCAAACTTCCAACGTCCACGGCAGATAGGGACCGAACTGTCTCACGACGTTCTAAACCCAGCTCGCGTACCACTTTAAATGGCGAACAGCCATACCCTTGGGACCGGCTTCAGCCCCAGGATGTGATGAGCCGACATCGAGGTGCCAAACACCGCCGTCGATGTGAACTCTTGGGCGGTATCAGCCTGTTATCCCCGGAGTACCTTTTATCCGTTGAGCGATGGCCCTTCCATACAGAACCACCGGATCACTAAGACCTACTTTCGTACCTGCTCGAGATGTACCTCTCGCAGTCAAGCGCGCTTGTGCCTTTACACTAACCGTACGATGTCCGACCGTACTTAGCGCACCTTCGTGCTCCTCCGTTACTCTTTGGGAGGAGACCGCCCCAGTCAAACTACCCACCACACAATGTCCCCACGCCAGGTAATGGCGCCAGGTTAGAACCCCAACATGACCAGGCTGGTATTTCAAGATTGGCTCCACCCAGACTGGCGTCCGGGTTTCATAGCCTCCCAGCTATCCTACACAAGTCATATCAAGGTCCACTGTGAAGCTGTAGTAAAGGTTCACGGGGTCTTTCCGTCTAGCCGCGGATACACTGCATCTTAACAGCGATTTCAATTTCACTGAGTCTCGGGTGGAGACAGCGTGGCCATCGTTACGCCATTCGTGCAGGTCGGAACTTACCCGACAAGGAATTTCGCTACCTTAGGACCGTTATAGTTACGGCCGCCGTTTACCGGGGCTTCGATCAAGAGCTTCGCCTAAGCTAACCCCATCAATTAACCTTCCGGCACCGGGCAGGCGTCACACCGTATACGTCCACTTTCGTGTTAGCACAGTGCTGTGTTTTTAATAAACAGTCGCAGCCACCTGGTATCTTCGACCGCCGACAGCTTAAGGAGCAAGTCCCATCACCATCAGCGGCGCACCTTCTCCCGAAGTTACGGTGCCATTTTGCCTAGTTCCTTCACCCGAGTTCTCTCAAGCGCCTTGGTATTCTCTACCTGACCACCTGTGTCGGTTTGGGGTACGGTCGTTTGTAACCTGACGCTTAGAAGGTTTTCCTGGAAGCATGGGATCAACCACTTCAGTCACCTTAGTGACCTCGTCATCAGCTCTCAGCATTATGAAACCGGATTTGCCTGGTCCCACTGCCTACTGCCTTAAACCTGGACAACCATCGCCAGGCCGGCCTACCCTTCTCCGTCACTCCATCGCAGTTACAACCGGTACGGGAATATTAACCCGTTTCCCATCGATTACGTCTTTCGACCTCACCTTAGGGGCCGACTCACCCTGCGCCGATTAGCGTTGCGCAGGAACCCTTGGTCTTCCGGCGAGGGGGCTTCTCACCCCCTTTATCGTTACTCATGTCAGCATTCGCACTTCTGATACCTCCAGCCTGCCTTTCAGCTTGACCTTCATCGGCTTACAGAACGCTCCTCTACCACCCAGCACAGTAAACTGTACTGAATCCGCAGCTTCGGTGTATGGTTTGAGCCCCGTTACATCTTCCGCGCAGACCGACTCGACCAGTGAGCTATTACGCTTTCTTTAAAGGGTGGCTGCTTCTAAGCCAACCTCCTGGCTGTCTGGGCCTTTCCACATCGTTTCCCACTTAACCATACTTTGGGACCTTAGCTGGCGGTCTGGGTTGTTGCCCTCTTGACGACGGACGTTAGCACCCGCCGTCTGTCTCCCGTAATTGCACTCCACGGTATTCGGAGTTTGCATCGGTTTGGTAACCCGGGATGGGCCCCTAGCCGACACAGTGCTCTACCCCCGTGGGTGAGATACGAGGCGCTACCTAAATAGCTTTCGAGGAGAACCAGCTATCTCCGGGCTTGATTAGCCTTTCACTCCGATCCACAGGTCATCCGCTAACTTTTCAACGGTAGTCGGTTCGGTCCTCCAGTTGATGTTACTCAACCTTCAACCTGCCCATGGATAGATCGCCCGGTTTCGGGTCTACTCCCAGCGACTATGACGCCCTATTAAGACTCGGTTTCCCTACGCCTCCCCTATGCGGTTAAGCTTGCCACTGAAAGTAAGTCGCTGACCCATTATACAAAAGGTACGCAGTCACCGTCCGAAAACGGCTCCCACTGCTTGTACGTACACGGTTTCAGGGTCTATTTCACTCCCCTCAACGGGGTTCTTTTCGCCTTTCCCTCACGGTACTGGTTCACTATCGGTCAGTCAGGAGTATTTAGCCTTGGAGGATGGTCCCCCCATGTTCAGACAGGATAACACGTGTCCCGTCCTACTCGTTTTCACACTATCAGGCCTTTCGCATACGGGGCTATCACCCACTATGGCCATGCTTCCCAGCATGTTCTGCTAAACCTGAAAGTGCTTAAGGGCTAATCCGCGTTCGCTCGCCGCTACTGACGGAATCTCGGTTGATTTCTTTTCCTCCGGGTACTTAG
>OZ220224.1:3882500-4315000 GCA_964291485.2 uncultured Kistimonas sp.
TTTAATGGCTGTTGTTTCCCTGTTGTTGATTATTGTTCCCTCTGAGCCTGTGTCTGCCAAGCGCACAGAAATCCCACTGGCCATTGAGACATCCGAGAGTTTAGCCGAGATTATTGACAATAATCTGACGCAGCCACCGGCTGCCGGTAATAACGAAACACAGGAAGTCGCAGTACCTGCTGCTCCTTCCATTGACTGGAAACACGTCACGATCAAATCTGGCGATACACTGTCAGTGATTTTCTCCAAGCAGGGATTAAGTGCCAATACTCTGCACAAACTGGTCAGCAGCAGCAAAGAAGGCAAATCGCTGGCATCCATCAGACCAGGACAAACACTCGAATTTGGGTTCATTGATGGCGAACTCCAGCAACTGCGTTACGTCCGTAACCGGCTGGAAAGCTTGCAATTCTCCCGCAATGAGGACAGCTTCAGCGCAGAAGAAGTCATTCGAAAGCCTGAAATTCGTCAGAACCACGTTGCCGGTGTTATTACTGACTCACTCTTCCTATCCGCCAACCGGGCGGGACTGCCTGACAAGCTTACCATGGAACTGGCCAATATTTTTGGCTGGGATATCGATTTTGTCCTGGATATCCGTAGCAATGACAGTTTCAGCCTGATCTATGAAGAGAAATTCCTGGACGGTAAATCGATCGGCTACGGTGAAATTCTTGCGGCAGAATTCCAGAATCGCGGGGAAACCTACCGGGCCATTCGTTATACCGACAGCAAAGGTAAAACGGATTATTACTCCCCTGAAGGTGAAAGCCTGCGTAAGTCCTTTATCCGCACACCGGTTGATTTCACGCGGATCAGCTCCGGCTACAACCCGAACCGTAAACACCCGATCTTCAAAACCAACCGCCCACACCGCGCGGTTGATTATGCAGCCCCTTCCGGCACCCCCATCAAGGCTTCCGGTGACGGCACCATCCACTTTGCCGGCAAGCAGCGTGGCTACGGTAATGTGGTGTATATCAATCACCCCAACAGTATCACCACGGTCTATGCCCATATGCGCAATATCCGGAAAGGCATCCGCAGGGGCACACGGGTCAAGCAGGGACAGGTGATTGGTTATGTCGGCATGACCGGCTACGCAACCGGCCCACACCTGCACTATGAATTCCGAGTGGACGGCATACATCGCAACCCGCTCAAGGTCAAACTGCCGGATGCCAAGCCGCTGCCCAAATCAGAGATGGCACATTTCGGTCGGATCAGCCGCGTGATGCTGGCTGAACTGGAAACCCGTCAAAGCGGTACCCTGTTAGCGGCTAAAAGTAACAACAGTGACGATGCAACCCGCTGAACCCGATTCAGAACTGTATATTGGCCTGATGTCAGGCACCAGCATGGATGCAATGGACGCCGTGCTGGTAGACCTGGGGTCGTCATTTCCTTTGCAGAAGCATCAGGTTTCCATCCCCCTGCCAGAAACACTGCGCAAATCACTCTTTGCACTCTGTCAGGATGGACCCAATGAAATAACGCGTTTAGCAAAAGCCGATATTCAGGTCGCAGAGATCAGTGCACAGGCTGTGAGCATTCTGCTGAAAGAGGCCTCTGTATCTGCTTCCGATATACAGGCCATAGGCAGTCATGGCCAGACTATCCGCCACTTGCCGGAAGTGGGTAATACGCTACAGATTGGCAGCCCAAGCCATATTGCCGAGCTGACTGGCATTCTCACTGTTGCCGACTTCCGACGCCGTGATATGGCCGCCGGTGGACAGGGCGCGCCTCTGGTGCCAGCATTCCATGAAGCCGTCTTTCGCCACCCGGAAAAAAGCCGCGTTATCCTGAATATTGGCGGTATTGCCAACATCAGCATTCTGCCAACGGCAAAGCACATTCCTGTCAGTGGTTTCGATACAGGCCCCGGCAATGCACTCATGGATTACTGGAACCAGAAACACCAGGGAACCCGCTACGATCTCAATGGCAATTGGGCAGCCAGTGGATCTGTCGATCATGCCCTGCTGCATGACTGCTTATCCAATGCGTATTTCAGCAGACAGCCGCCCAAAAGTACCGGGCGAGAACATTTCAATGCAGAATGGCTAAATAGCTTCCTGGGCAAACATAGTGGTCTTGCTCCCGCCGATATTCAGGCAACCCTGATGGAATTGACAGCAAAAAGTATTGCCGCCGATATCCAACGCTATGCCGCTGACTGCCAGGAGCTGTTTGTCTGTGGCGGTGGTGCATATAACAGTGCACTGCTTGAACGCATCGCTTTTCATCTACCTGATATTTCAGTTAGCAGTACCCGCTCACTGGGACTGGCAGCTGAATGGGTTGAATCCATCGCTTTTGCGTGGCTTGCCCGACAGACCATCCACGGCTTACCCGGCAACCTTCCCAGCGTCACCAATGCCAAAGGCCAACGAATCCTTGGCGGAATCTATCCAGCCTGAGTGACTTGAGAAATCTTCGTAGAAATAGAAAAAAGGCATCGGCCAGCTGAAGGCTTCAGCTGGCGACAAACATCAGATCGTGAACGAGGAACCACAACCACAGGTAGTGGCAGCATTGGGGTTATTCACGATAAAGCGCGAACCTTCCAACCCTTCCACATAATCCACTTCCGCACCAACCAGGTACTGGAAACTCATCGGGTCTACCACCATTTTCACGCCGAGCTTTTCAACAACGGTGTCATCGTCATTCAGCTCTTCATCAAAGGTGAACCCGTACTGGAAACCGGAGCAACCGCCACCGGTCACAAACACCCTGAGCATCAGGCGGTCGTTGCACTCATCCTCCACCAGGTCGCGCACTTTGGTAGCAGCGTTTTCGGTGAAGGTAATTGGCTCAGGTATAAAGGTCTCAGCGGCGGACATTCGTGCTCCCAGTGTACTGCATCATCAACTTCAACAATTATTCAATTAACCCAGTATTACAGTCAACATTATCCTGTTAAAGGGACTGACAAATCTCAGTTCCCTTCAACTTCAACCTGCATGACCTGCTTTTCAACACGTTCCTTGTCGGCGGATTTCTTTCCGTCTTTATTCTTCAACGGAATTTCAGAAACCTTGGTTTCAGCCAGTTTAGGCATATGTTCGAGGCTACCATTGACCTGAGCGCCCATAACCATCTCGATCAGGCTGTAATGCACATTACCGCTAATCTCGGCTTTTGCCGCCAGTTCCAGACGCTCCGTGGCGTAGACATTGCCCTTGACCTTACCATTCACAACCACATTGGGGGCGCGGATATCCCCTTCAATGCTACCGGCTTCAGCCAATCGCAACACACCATCATCCGACACCACATCGCCGACAATCCGGCCTTCCACATGCATGCTGCCATGGAAGCGTACATCGCCATGGATTTCAGTACCATGCGAAATCAACGTGGTTGCATCACTGTTACGCGCGACTGCCTTGGCCGTATTCACGGGTTTGTCCGCGGATTTGGATTTTCCCCACATAGTACTACGCCTCTTTGATAACCCAGTTAAACTTGCGGTCGATGTCCCGTTTTTTAGGGCTGGTAATGCGGCCGGTTACCTGCAGGTATTCAGGTGTAAACCCTTCCGGCAACGCGATCTCGCCCCGGGAACCATCACCGGGAATACTCTGAAAATAGCGGAAGCCAAGCCGGATGTTCTTGTCATCCAGCTGCGGCGACAACTCGTGCAATGCAAAGCTGACGGATTGGCCATCCTGTTTGCCTACCACTGTCGCCTGCAATTCGCCCTTGAGGAATTGGTGTTGTTTAGCCGATTGCATCACTACCAGCTTCCACTGGAAGTGACGAGGCTGATCCGTCGGCAACAATTCAAATTTTTGAATGGATACCGCCCCTTCCTCTTCTTCCGGCGCAATAATGCTCCGATAGAACGCAAGATCCTGGTTCAGTCTCGCGTTGTCGTCCTTTAATCGCCGTACATCTTTGCGTACCAGTTCTGCCGCATCGCGATTGATCTGACCGGCACGTTCAGCAATGGCGATCTGCTGCTTCAATTGGGTAACCTGCTGACTTTGCTCCTGAATCAGTGTTTGATTCTGGGTCAGTTCTTCACGCATGACCTTAATCTCATGCCAGGCCCAGGAACCGCCCAGGTAATAACCGCTCAGCCCTACACCCAGCATTATCACCGCAGTAACCAGCCATTGCCGACGGCGTCGGGCAGGATCGTTATGCACAACACGGTAAGTCGGTTCAGTTTCTCCCGCACGCTTCAAGCAAAGGTTCTCCAGTCACACAGTTTGCATTAGAAACAGATGGCCTTAAGGTGATAAAGCCACCTGTGTCAGACCCGCCGACTCTTCCTGCCCGAACATGATATTCATATTCTGGACAGCCTGACCGGCAGCGCCCTTTACAAGGTTATCAATTACAGACAGCACTACCACGGTATTCCCGCCCATCGGTCGGCATACTGCCATTCGGCACATGTTAGAGCCACGCACACTGCGTGTCTCTGGCGTCCAGCCTGCAGGCATCACATCCACAAAGGGCTCACGGGTATAACGGGCTTCGTAGAGTGCCTGCAAGTCCGCACTGTCATCAGTCAGCTGTGCATACAATGTGGCATGTATGCCTCGAATCATGGGGGTCAAATGGGGAACGAACGTCAACCCACAGGCATTGCTACTGACTGCGTTCAAGCCCTGCCTGATTTCAGGCAGATGACGATGGCCATTCACACCGTAAGCTTTGAAACTCTCACTGGTCTCACACAACAACGTACCCACATTGGCCTGTCGCCCGGCACCGCTGACGCCGGATTTACAGTCAGCAATCATAGTCTCAGCATTGATCAAGCCCGCTTCCAGCAAAGGTAGAAAACCGAGCTGCACCGCCGTAGGGTAACAACCTGGGTTGGCTACCAGCCGTGCTGATGCGATCTCAGCACGATTCACTTCAGGAAGTCCGTAGACGGCATCCTCAAGCAACGCCGAGCAGGCATGTGCCATGCCATACCATTCAGACCAGGTATCGGCATCTTTCAACCGGAAATCCGCGGCCAGATCAATCACCCGTACGCCACGAGCCAGCAGTTCCGGCACCTGGGTCATGGCAACACCGTTGGGGGTGGCATAAAAGACCACTTCACACCCAGACAGGGCATCGACATCCGGCTCAGTGAAACAGAGATCAGTATGGCCTCGCAGGCTCGGGAACAGATGATCCAGACGTCGACCGGCTTCAGAACGTGATGTAATCACCCGCAATTCAACGGCCGGATGCTGCACCAGCAAGCGCAACAGTTCGACTCCGGTATAGCCTGTTCCACCAACAATCCCAACCTTGATCACTGATTTCTCCTCGACGCCCCCGCGAAAACAGCCGGCTATAATAAATGGCTTTAGTTAAAATCTACAGCCATTAACGCGCGTAATCTGTCGTCCTTATCACATTCAGGTCATGAAAGATCTTACTATCAACCTGCCCTGAGTCATGGTGATTCACACCAGCTTCTGCATAATGGTAGGCAAAAAAATGATGACAGCTCTTGGATGACAGGGAAATTCATGACTCCAGCAACACCACAATCCGGCGGAACCCACTGATGCGATTGACGCCCCGCCGCCCTTCCTTCTATCGTTTTCGCCAACAGCTTGCAGATACGGATGCGATCCCCCAGTTAGTCCTCCTGGGGCTGCTGACCGGCTTGTTCACAGCACTCGTCACCACGGGTTTTCGGGAATTAATCACTTTTTTTACGAGTCTGTATTTACCCGCTCCCGATTATGATGATTTTTCAGCACTTGAGTGGCCCCTTCGTCTGTTATTGCCACTGATCGGTGTCACTGTCATTGTTACACTCTTTCGCCTGCTGCATAAACCCAAGCATCGTTTGGGCATTGCCCATGTCATTGAGCGATTAAGCCTGCACCAGGGGAGGCTTCCTCTTAAGCCTTTTTTACTCCAGTTTTTTGCAGGCGTTGCTGCAATAGCATCCGGCCACTCAATCGGACGAGAAGGTCCCGCCGTGCACCTGGGCGCCGCCAGCGGCAGCCTTCTGGGTCAGTGGTTACACCTCCCCAATAACAGCCTGCGAGTGCTGGTCGCCTGCGGCAGTGCAGCAGCGATCTCCTCCCTGTTTAACACCCCGATTGCCGGTATTGTGTTTGCCATGGAAGTGGTGGTCATGGAATACACCGTCGCCGGTTTTATTCCTGTGATGCTGGCATCAGTCATCGCAGCGGTCATCACCCGTAGTCTCTACGGCACAGAGCCCGCTTTTCATGTGCCATCACTCACTGTCACCACAGTCAATGAGCTCCCGCTGATCATCATTACCGGGATTACCATGGGATTGCTGGCCGTATGCTTTTGTCGCCTGATCGTCCTGTTTGCGCGCACTAACCCTTACCCGTTATGGCTGCGCCTGACCGGTGCCGCCTTGCTGACGGGACTGACCGCTATCTGGCTGCCACAGGTGATGGGTATCGGGTATGGGACACTGTCGGACATCATGTTCAACAATCTCGGTTTCACCTTCCTCTGTCTACTCACCATCGGCAAGTTGTTTACCAGTGCAGCCAGTATTGGCTTGGGAGTTCCTGGCGGCTTAATTGGTCCATCTCTTTTCATCGGCGCAGCCGCAGGCAGTACGGTAGGTAGTCTGACCAATATGCTTGGAATCAGTGCAACGGTGAGCGGTTTTCCGGCCATGGTTGGCATGAGCGCCATGCTCGGCGCAGTCTTACAAGCACCATTAACGGCTCTGATCACCGTGCTGGAGTTAACCCGTAACCCCGGCATTCTTCTGCCATCCCTGATTGCGATCATCATCGCCTGGCTCATCACCAGCCAGTTGTTCCGGCAACAATCGATATTCACTCAAATGCTCTCTGCCGATGGCCTGGATTTTCGCCATGACCCGGTCGCCCAGGCATTGCGTCGCGCCGGTGTTGCCAGCGTAATGAGCCGGAGCCTGCAGCAACTGGAGCGACACTGTCCTTTTGAACAACTAAACAACGCCCTCAAAACCAAACCTCGCTGGTTACTCATAAGTAACAACGGAAAACCACAAAGCCTGATGCCAGCCGTTGAACTGGCGCGCCAGCTGGAACAGCTGACATTCGATGCCCACTACACGCTGGTTGAAACCGCTGACCTGCTGGGTATTCCCGCCAAACGACTGGAGGTGGGCGCCATTGATATCAAATCCACACTCCATGAAGCCTTGAGAACGATGGATCAGAACAGTCTGAATGCGCTTTATGTGGTCAGCCGCAACAGAAAAAACGGTGACACAATAACTGGTATCATTACCCGTGCCGATATCGAAGCCTGGTACCAGGTCCCCCACTGACACCAATAATACGGGATGACTCCTCCAATGCTTTATTTGTGGATTAAAGCGTTTCATATCATCAGCATGGTCTGCTGGTTTGCGGGCCTGTTTTATCTGCCGCGGCTCTACGTCTACCACGCCATGAGCAGTGACAGCATCAGCATTGAGCGTTTCAAGGTCATGGAAAGAAAGCTCTACCGTGGTATTACCACCCCATCCATGATCCTGACCCTGATCTTTGGCCTCTGGCTTTTACATATGCAACCCTTCCTGCTCCAACAAGGCTGGTTCCATGCCAAGCTGGCGCTGATTGTCCTGTTACTTGGCTACCATCATGTCTGCGGTCGGTTTCTGAAAGTATTTGCACATGACGCCAACACGCGCAGTCACAAATTTTACCGTTTTTTTAATGAGTTTCCGGTGCTGTTGTTGCTTGGTATAGTGATATTGGTGGTTGTGAGACCATTCTGATATCCAGACCAATAACCATAATCAGGGCAAGGATTGCACCGTATGGATACCACACTGTACAAAGTTGTTTTTGAGGGAGAGACACACCCCGGCCATCACACCGCTCAGGTTAAACAGAATTTCACAGACCTGTTCCGGGCGGAACCGCCACAAATCGAACGCCTGTTTTCCGGACAACCCATCATTGTCCGGAAAAACCTCCGGCAACAGGAAGCCAGACAATATGAAGAAGCGATCACCCGGGCTGGTGCCGTCTGTCGTATATTAATCCAGAAACCAAGATACAGCCCTCCAAACACCACTATTCTGGATACCCTCCAGGAACTCCCTCCCTGGGAAACCGAGCAATCTACCGCCCCCACAACGATTGATGCGCTTTCATCAAAGGGCCGTCTTGGACGCGCACATTTCATTACCTATACATCATTGAGCTTTTTGTTAGCTGCAGTTTTGTCATCCATTTCATGGTTACTGGCTACGGGTGCAACGCCTGTCATCCCACTGGGCGCAGCCATCATAACGACAATATCAGCAGCTCTGCTGGCAGTACTGGCCAGCATTCCACTGCAAATACGGCGACTCCATGATATTGGCCACAGTGGCTGGCTAAGCCTGATCAGTCTGACGCCTCTGACAAATATCCCCTTTCTCTGCTACATTGCCCTGCGCCCCGGAAACCGTGGCACCAATCAATACGGCAAACGCGATGAAGTGCCTTCCATGACAATAAATCTGCTGGCAATCATGCTTCCACTACTATTTGTCATAGCATCCGGACTTGCCATTATGGCAAACTTCAGCGAGCTGGAGATTTGGCGGCAGCAGACGTTTGGTCATCTAGCATCGCCAGCACAATAATAAGAACAGCGACCAGTCCCTGCTCGCTGGGCAACAGACTACCCTCCAAGGAGCAGAACCATGAAAGGACGAGTGCTGATTACAGGTGCCTCTACCGGCATCGGTGAAGCCATGTGCCATTACCTGGCCAAACAGAAACATGACCTGGTACTGGTCGCACGCAATGGCGAACGTCTCCAGGCACTGGCCAAGACTCTGTCCGAACAGTTTGGCGTCACCGTCACCCCCTGCCCGATGGATCTTGCCGTAAATGGTGCCGCACTGTCCCTGCATGAATGGTGCAAATCCCAGGGACTGACCATCGACATCCTGATCAACAATGCCGGTGTCGGTACCCGTGGCGACTGGATCACGACTGACTTTGAAGATGAATACCGTCTGATCCAACTCAACATCGTCACACTGGCCGAACTATGCAAACTGTTTGCCCGGGATATGGCAGAACGCAAGCAGGGTTGGATCCTCAACGTCGCCTCCGTTGCCGGTTTCCAGCCAGGTCCCTGGATGAGCAACTATTATGCGTCAAAAGCCTATGTGCTGAGCCTGTCAGAAGGACTGGGGCATGAACTGAAAGCCCATGGCATTACCGTCACGGTACTCTGCCCGGGCCCCGTTAAAACACAGTTTTTTGAAAATGCCGGCATTCCAGAGGAAAAAATCTTTTCTAATCCTGCGACCATGACCGCAGAAGCCGTTGCTGCAGCGGGCATCGAGGGCTTACGCAATGGCAAGCGCATTGTCATTCCCGGCTTTATCAACAAAATGCTTGCTCAGAGTGGCCGGGTATCACCCAGAAACATGCAAACAGCCGTTAGCGGCTGGCTCAATCAGCACAGTGTGTGATTTCTAATGAGTTAATTGGCGGTAAACGACTGATGTCACTCTCATTACATAACTACAATATTGTCCGGGTCAGTGACGGCAAGCAGATCACCAACTGCACCATTGTGCGCATGTGTCATGCGCACGTGGTCGTTAAATACGAAGGGCGAAAATACAAAATCCCCTACAACCTGATAGACAAGGTGGTTGGTCACGAACTGCTGATGCCGGAGGAGTAACGGCACCCACCATTAACAGGAGTTCTCCATGAGTACAGACGACTGTCTTTTCTGTCGGATCATTGCAGGAGACGCACCGGCAGAAAAAGTCTATGAAGACGACGACGTTATTGCTTTCAGGGATATTTTCCCGGCAGCCCCGACCCACTGCCTGATTATTCCACGCAAACACATCAGTACGCTGAATGATGCTGATGAAAGTGATACACAGGTATTGGGAAAACTGATGCTAACAGCGAGCCGACTGGCGAAAGAGGCGGGTATCGATGAAAGTGGTTACCGAGTTGCCATGAACTGCAACCGGGGCGCAGGCCAAAGCGTCTTCCATATCCATCTTCATCTGCTGGGCGGCCGTCAGATGAAGTGGCCGCCCGGCTGATCTGTAGAAACTATCGCAATCAGATTTCCTGCACCTCAAAGCTGTGCGTGATCTCCACGCCAGCTTTGCCCAGCATGATGGATGCCGAGCAATATTTTTCAGCCGACAATGCTACAGCACGACTAACGTGACTTTCCTTCAGGTCACGCCCTTTGACAACAAAGTGTAGATGAATCTTGGTAAAGACGGCCGGGACGGCATCAGCACGTTCTGCCTCAATCTCCACATGGCAGCTGATCACATCCTGACGGGACTTCTGGAGCGTACTGACCACATCAATGGATGAGCATCCACCAACCCCCTGCAGGATCATCTCCATCGGACTGGGCCCCAGGTTATTGCCACCATGCTGCTCTGACGCATCCATCACCACAGAGTGCCCACTCTGGGTTTCACCGACAAACCGAAAACCATCAACCCACTTTACTTGTGCTTTCATTCGCGTTATTACCTGTACTCACTGTCCGGTGGGTGTGACGCTGGCCCTATGGCCTGCATGATCAGGAGGGGTACACACCTGCACCAGGCTCTTTATAATCCAGTATCGCCGACCACCTGCGGATCACTTAGACAGTTTGTGACCTGCCTCGCAGACCTGATAGTCGTGAGGCCGTAGAGTGGAGGCACTGGCATGGATGTCGCAAATGGTACTCGAAATCACGGTGCCCTGATACTGATAACAACATCGGCCCGTCGGCCGCCGGGAAGTGGCAAACACTTCCGTCTGCTGGCACATCAGGCCGTTTCGCTGACCATTAACTGATGCCGGAAACCTATGGTAGTACTCGCACAGTCCCGACAGTTGACGGAAAAAGAGCGCTTTCTGACGCACTGCCACCGTCACCGCTACAAGGCCAAGAACAACATCATCTGCGCCGGTGACCCGGCCGACACCCTTTACTACATTGTTGAAGGTTCTGTTACCGTCTTTGTGGAAGACGACGAAGGTCGTGAAATTATCATCGCCTACCTGAACGCCGGTGATTTCTTCGGTGAACTGGGTTTGTTCCTGAATGATGAAAGCAGCGTCCGCAGTGCCTGGGTCAAGGCCCGGACGGTCTGCGAGATTGCCGAAATCAGTTACACCCGGGTACGGGAATTAAGCAAGGAAATGCCCGGTATCCTGTTTGATATCAGTACCCAGATTGCTGCTCGTCTCAAGCAAACCACCCGCAAGGTCAGCGATCTCGCCTTCCTGGATGTGACCGGGCGTGTCGCCCGAACCCTGCTGGATCTCTGCCAGCAGCCCGATGCGATGACACACCCTGATGGCATGCAGATCCGTATTACCCGTCAGGAGATCGGCAGTATCGTGGGTTGCTCACGGGAAATGGTCGGACGGGTACTGAAAAACCTGGAAGACCAGGGACTGGTTTCTGTAAAAGGCAAGACCATGGTTGTCTTTTGCACCCGTTAACCCCTGATCAACCTGCCATAAAAAAGCCGGCAAATTGCCGGCTTTTTTACATTATCCCAACCTGTCGCTGGCGACATGATAGTGCGGATCTTCCATGACATTCACTTCCACCAGATCTTTCGCACGACTTAACAGTGAGCGACACTCCTCGGTCAAATGGCGAAGATGCAGTTTCTTCCCTGCCTTGGTGTAACGCTCAGCCAGGGTATCAATCGCTTCCAGCCCCGAATGATCGCAGACCCGTGAATAACGGAAATCGACAATGACATCTTCCGGGTCGCCCTTGGCGTCAAACAGTGCCATGAAATGGCTGACAGAGCCGAAGAACAACGGACCATGCAGCTCATAGACTTTACTGCCCGCTTCATTCATTCGCAGTTCGGCGCGGATATGCTTGGCATGCTCCCAGGCAAAGACCAGCGCTGACACAATCACACCGACAATCACGGCAACTGCCAGGTCAGTCCACACCGTCACAGCAGATACCAGAATCAGAACAAACGCATCGCTGACGGGAATCTTGTTGAGGATGCGCAGGCTACTCCATTCAAAAGTGCCGATCACCACCATGAACATTACCCCGGTGAGCGCTGCCAGCGGAATCTGCTCGATCAGGGATGAGGCAAACAGGATAAACACCAGCAGCATCAGGGCCGCGACCAGGCCGGACAGCCGCCCTCGACCACCTGAGTTCACATTGATCATGCTCTGGCCGATCATGGCACAACCGCCCATACCGCCAAAGAAACCGGTCACAGTGTTAGCAACCCCCTGAGCGACACATTCCCGGTTATTCTGGCCGGTGGTATCAGTCAGCTCATCAATCACGCTGATCGTCAGCAGTGACTCGATCAGACCAATCGCTGCCAGAATCACGGCATAAGGGAAAATAATTTCCAGTGTTTCCCATGTCATGGGGACAGAGGGAATAGAAAAACTCGGCAAACCACCGGCAATGGACGCCACATCACCAACCGTACGAGTATCCAGATTGAAACCAATCACCAGCAGGGAAACACCAACGATCGCCGCCAGGGACGACGGCACCGCACGGGTCAGGCGCGGCAGGAACATGATGATAGCCATGGTCAATGCCACCAGCGCCAGCATCAGGTAGAGCGGCTCACCACTGAGCCAGACCTTGACGCCATCCGCCCCAATAACCTTGAACTGCTCCAGCTGGGCCAGAAAGATCACAATCGCCAGACCGTTCACGAACCCGAGCATCACCGGGTGGGGCACCAGCCGGATAAATTTCCCCAGTTTGAATACCCCCGCCAGCATCTGCAGAAGCCCCATTAGCACGACGGTGGCGAACAGGTATTGTTCCCCATGGGTTGCCACCAGCGACACCATCACTACCGCCAGCGCGCCAGTCGCACCGGAGATCATTCCGGGACGTCCACCGATAGCAGACGTAATCAACCCCACCATAAAGGCGGCATAAAGTCCGGTGAGCGGACCAACACCTGCCACAAAGGCAAAGGCAACTGCCTCAGGAACCAGCGCGAGTGACACCGTCAGACCTGACAATATATCGTTCTTGTACCGGGAAAATCGCTCGAGCTTAGTAAAAGTCATAGGCATTCGTTATTGTTTAAAGATTCGAAGGTAGGCATGTAAAGGGCGGCGAATCATACCAGAACCTGCCCTTTTCTCAAAAACCGTTAGACTGATAGGTATCTGGACACGCATGGCGAGGTACCGAGGGTGGCTACCTTCACACGCCTGTGGTTGCTGGTTCTTTTCTCTCAACTACTGACGGGCTGCATACATCCAATGAGCAAAAAAACAGAGTATTGTGTGGTAATGACCACCTGTCCAACCCAACTGGAGGCGGACACCCACGCAAGGGCGATTATCGAAAAAGGATTGGGCGCCTGTGTCCAGACCAGCCAGATACAGAGCCATTACCAGTGGGAAGGCAAGGTCCAGACTGAAAATGAGATCCTGATGCGGATCAAGACCACCTGCGCGAAATATGCGGACCTGGAAGCCTACCTGATGGCGGAACACAGCTATGAAGTTCCACAGATCATCCAGCTGCCGATTACCGCTGGCCTGACCGGGTATCTGGACTGGGTCAAGAAAGAAACCAAATAAGTAAAAAAGCCCGACGCAGGCATTCTGCGTCGGGCTTTTTTATGTCTTCAGAAAAGTCGGCTTATTCGAGGCAGGAGGAAAACAGCTCCCTCAGCATATGCCCAGGATCCGGTTGACGCATGAACGCCTCACCTACCAAAAACCCATAAACATTACGTGCTATCATGGCTGAGACATCATCAGCAGTATGAATACCGCTCTCCGTCACCACCAACCGGTCGTTCGGAATCTGTGCCAGCAGCTCATAAGTGGTATCCAGCGACACCTCAAATGTGTGCAGATTGCGGTTGTTAATACCAAGTAGACGGTTATCCAGCGTCAGTGCCCGCTGCAATTCCTCAGCATTATGGACTTCCACCAGCACATCCATACCCAGAGACTGGGCCAGATCATTGAGCCCGTGCATGGTTTCATCATCCAGAGATGCCGCAATCAGCAGGATGCAGTCCGCCCCGATCGCCCGTGCTTCATAGACCTGGTATGGATCCACGATGAAATCCTTGCGAATCACCGGCAAGGCACAGGCAGCCCTCGCTTCCTGTAGATAAGCATCGCTGCCCTGGAAGAAATCGACATCGGTCAGCACGGAAAGGCAGGCCGCACCGGCCCGTTCATAGCTGACAGCGATCTCCGAAGGATGAAAATCCGCACGAATCACGCCCTTGCTCGGGGAGGCTTTCTTGATTTCGGCAATCACCGCTGCCTGCCCGGCATCGACCCGCTGCTGTATGGCGCGAACGAAACCGCGCACAGGGCGGGCAGTTTGCACAGTTTCTTTCAGGGCATCAATCGAGCGAACCTGTCGGCGTTCCGCGATCTCTTCATGCTTGCGGGCAATGATTTTGCGGAGAATCGTCGGGGTTGTCTCTGTCACCTCAGGCCTCCCGGTATACCTGGCTGAAACTGGCCAGTTCCTGCAATTTCTCGAGCGCCAAGCCTGTCAGGATGGCATCCTGGGCCATTTCTACCCCTTGCTTGAGTGTTGCCGTGACATTAGCCGCATAGATCGCCGCCCCTGCATTCAGTGCAATCATGTTGGCCGCTTTGTCTGCGTATTCTCCTTCGCGCTTGCCCAGGGCATCACGAATCAGCGCCAGTGAACCGGCTGAGTCATCAACAGCTAAGCCAATCAGGCTTTCACTCTTAATCCCGAGTTCTTCGGGCTTAATGGCGTACTCTGTCACCTTGCCGTCTTTCAACTCCGCCACATAGGTTTCACTGGCAATACTGATTTCATCCAGCCCATCCCGGGAATGCACCACCAGAACATGGTTACTGCCAAGACGGTTCAATACTTCCGCCATGGGTCGACAAAGCTCCCGGGTAAAGACACCAATCACCTGATTGGGCACTCCGGCAGGATTGGTCATCGGTCCGAGGATATTCATAAACGTGCGAATGCCCAGTTCTTTGCGCGGACCGACCGCATATTTCATCGCCGCGTGATGCATAGGTGCAAACATAAAACCAATACCGACCTCTTCGACACAGCGCGCCACCTGCTCAGAAGTCAGTTCAATATTCACACCAGCCGCCTGCAGCAGGTCCGCACTGCCGGTACTGCTGGAAACACCACGGTTACCGTGTTTGGCCACCTGTGCCCCGGCTGCAGCAGCCACAAAGGCCGATGCGGTGGAAACATTAAACAGGTTGGCATCATCACCGCCGGTACCGACGATATCAACCAAGTGCTCGCCCTGTACCGCCACCTTGCTGGCCAGTTCCCGCATCACCAGGGTCGCGCCGGTAATTTCATCAATACTTTCGCTTTTCATGCGCAAGCCCATCAGGAACGCGCCGATCTGGGCCTGGGTGGCCTCACCGGTCATGATCTGTTTCATGACGGAGACCATCTCGTCCTGGTCAAGGTCGAGGTGCTGAACCACCTTGCTGATTGCCTGTTTGATATCCATTACACCCACTCCTGGCTCAGATTCGTTGTTTAAGGAAGTTGGCCAGCAACGCATGGCCCTGTTCGGTCATGATGGATTCCGGATGGAACTGCACCCCTTCAATGGCCAGTTCCCGGTGCCTGAGGCCCATGATTTCATCCATTTCACCGTCTTCATTTTCAGTCCAGGCAGTGATCTCCAGACAGTCCGGCAGCGTCTCAGCACTTACCACGAGCGAGTGGTAACGGGTAACAGTCAGCGGATCGTCCAGCCCTGCAAAAACGCCCTGCCCTTCATGCCGCACCGGGGACACCTTGCCATGCATCACCTGTTTCGCCCGCACAACATCTCCACCGAATACCTGACCCATGCTCTGGTGTCCAAGGCAGATTCCCAACAGCGGGATGCGACCGGCAAAGTGGCGGATCGCTTCCATGGAGATACCGGCTTCATTGGGGGTGCAGGGTCCGGGGGAAATCACGATATGGTCTGGCCACAGTTTTTCCAGCTCGCTGACGGTAATCTCATCATTGCGATACACCTGTACGTCAGCGCCCAGTTCTCCCAAGTACTGGACAACGTTATAGGTGAAAGAATCGTAGTTATCGATCATTACGAGCATAAAGGCCTTCCGTTAAGAGATTTACAGCCATACCGCCGAACCCATGTACCCACACCATTGCAGTGCAGTGACCGGGAACTGGCCTGAATCCTAACACATTTATCCGTATTTTCTCCTATTCAGCGGGTAGCCTATCCTCAACTGCACTGGCAAATTTCCCCTCGTAAAAAAAGGAGATGGTTGTGATCAGGCAGGCGATCCCTGATGCCCTGCCTATACTTCCTTCCCAGCAATAGAAGTATAAGGATCTATATCAGTGATTTAATTCCATGAAATTCATTCAATTTTCTGTATTCGTGATCCTTTATCTGCTAACGGATTCACGCATGCCTATTTTCTAATATTGATAAATATGACATGCAATTAACAGGCTCTAAACATCCTCAAAACGGTAGAAAAAATCGCTATGTAGTTAAATAAAACCTAATCTGCACCAAAGCGAAATATAAAAACTATAAACATTAGCTTGCGGTACTATTTCAGGAAACAAAATGTTGTCAGTTAAGCGACTTGGTGAAGTCTACCGAATGATAGGCAGAATAATACCAACAATAATTTTCGTTGTGCCAATAACCATTGCTGACAATCACACATCGATTTGCAAGAAGCAATTTGGCAATCACAGTGAATTTGGTAAAATACTCTTTCAATTACTGGAAAGCACCGACACTGTAAAAACCTTCCATTATTCACTGTTAAGCCACTGCCTAGTTTACGTCAATATCGATGAGCATTTAAAGCAACAACAAATAGCACAACTACAAGATGACTTACTTTCTGGACACACGCTTCTTCTAGACACATCCAATAGCGAAGAAGAACGGTTAATGTCCGTCACTAACGCCATAAGTGGTATTGGTATTGGTTTTGCCAGCTCGGTGGTTATGATCAGATTCAACAAGCAAGGCACCCCAGAATTCAAACAGCTAACCATTGCCGATAATGATCAGGCAACGAATAAAACTGTATCACATAGAGCTACCTTGAATAGCCAAAAACTGGCAAAAGAGACCATCCAGCTTTTACGCACATGGAAACAGAACGCTAATGTGAACGAACCCTATCGATCACAACCGACGTCTGTGTTTTGGCGTCCGGAAATATCAATCCCGGTTGAACTGCGTCAAATCGGGATGTCCTGTCAGGTAGGTCAACGCTTTGAATCAAGCGGTGATAACGACACTTCCCAGTGGCCTGAACCGATGGTTGACGCCTGCAATGCCAACGCCAGCCTATCGCTGTTCTACACCATTGATCTAATCCGGTCACTACCTGTGGGAAAAAACAGCGAAGACGCCAAATACCTTCGTATCACACTCGACCCAGGCTCTAACGGGGGGGCTGGCTGGCACCTGGTGAACCAACCGACTCACAAACACACGTGGTTCGAGAGCTGGACGAATCGGGAAACCTGGTTTGGTCCGATTGCTGATAGCTACGCCGTATCCATTCAAACCAACGATCCTGATGTACAGCTGTACCATAAAATCCCTGATAATCAGCCAAAACATAGTCGTACAACCCAAACCACAAAAGTCAGTGTTGGGTTTATTGCAAGGATCGGTTTAGCGCCCAGTGCGATTGATAATGTTATTTCTCAAGATGAAGACGATGAGGATAGTGAACAAGATAACGAGGTTGTCAGTGATGTTGACCAAAGAGACACCAGTCTCCCGCCATCCCTTGTGGATAGGGATCAAGACCATGAGATAATGAGCGATACTGGGCAAATCCATTACAGCATCTCACCCTACGAAGACGATATTGACCAGGATTATGAGAGAATGATTGATACTGATCAGAACCATTCAAGCGCCTCGCAATCCTTAGACCGCATACCAAGAACACAGGAAGAACTATTCGAAAAACATCAAGCCATTCTGGAACGATACCCTGGAGAAAGATTGAAGGCCGAAGCCCTGTTGATGATGCGCCCTGATGATCCTGCGCTGCTCAGAGATTTTGATTATCAATTCTCTAATCTCGATCCTGAAGGGGAAAACAGCGATAGCCAGTCATTCTCCAGCGTTTTTAGCATGTCAGTATCAGAGTACTCTATCCAACCAGACAGTAATAGCGAAGCACCTCCTCCGTATTTAGAACCAGGCCCATCGAATCCTACACATGACGTCAATAGTGATGTCAGCAACGACTCTCTCTCATCTGATATGATTCATTGGCTAGTGTCAGATAGCAGTGATGACTCAATTTATCCCCACTTACCATCTCTATTACCAGAGAATGAAGAGTTAACCATTTTTGGCACCACCAATTTTGAGTTCTGGGGTAATGGCTGCCTTGCCGTTTATGGCAATCTAACTACAGCCCATCCACAAACGACATATACTGTGATCAAGGGTGAAAATATTGTTCACGATGTCAGCCACGGCGCATTCACCGGTGATGTACTCATACTTGATAATGCTTACTACAAATTCAACAATTTCGGACAAATTCAATATACAGGACTCGATAACAGTACACAGATAGCCACACCTGATATCAGTCAGAAAATCACCGAATACCAGATCACTATTCCCGAAAGGCTTGGCGAAACCGTTGATAAACTGCGATCCATCCATCCATCATATTCACAGCGTGAAACACTAATAAAAAACTTACATCGTTCAATTTACAGGCAGGCACATATAGGCTCACCGATCATTTACGACAGTCGCCGTTCTATTACCTACAACAATGACGAATACACCATTCGCGCTAAGACAACCAATAGACCGAGAGTGCTACAAACAAGCTGGCTATGGAACCGTGAATTCAATACGAGTAGTAAACACTGGCGGACACAAACCCTCTGCCCTCTTTGGTGTGATGACTGGTTCTTCTCAGACAGTGCCTTTTCCCCAGCAGCCTACGCACACTTCACACCAGGGTTTTCTGCCACGTTCAAAGTACCAGCCGAGAAATCTGATTATTCAACCTTTGAATTGAGCAGCTCCATAAAAGCAGTCGCCCTCGGAGGACGAATCAAATACCGTGGACTATTTCAGGAATATGCACCCTGGGGACAGAAAGGAACATTAAAAACCGTCGGCCACCTGATCACCGTAAATTGGAATGCACCGCGACTCAATGCAGAAATTCCAGTTTCACTTTCAACATGTGGAGAGAAAAATCACGAACCTCTCTGCCTGACACTCACTGGACAGAACTCACCAATGAGGAAGGTATTATTAACCCCCTGCACTACAGACAATCGTCAGATTTGGTCAATAGATAATCTCAATCGCTACCACAATGTTCAGGCAGCCAATTACTGCCTAACCCATGAAAGCGATCACGTCATCTCAATGCAATCCTGCAACAATGGTGCCGCGCAAAAATGGCACATGCAAGCCAAAACATTAACCAATGCCGTTGGCGGCCACCTGATATTGTCACAGGACAATCAACTGATGACTGACTGGAATATGAAACAGCCTACGACATGGTGTATTACACTGAAACCGCCTGTTCTGCAGAATATCCTCGCTATAAAGCCCGCCCGTTCAGACTAACCAAACCACTCATAAGGTCATGCCAACTGGCGTTCTCGTTCCGGTTCATCACTACCCAACACATCGACAATACCACTCAATGGCAGCTCACCTTTAAGGTTGCCGTCGTCATCATCGACAGAGAGTGAGTATTCCGCTTCCAACACTTCGGCAATCACGGTTTCCAGAATCGCTTTGGGCAATACTGCAGGTGCTTTCAGTCAAATAGCTTTGCAAAATCTCTACGAAGACTCAATTTTAAACGATTTATTCAGAGCAGTGGCTGAGATAGTAAGCCCTAAGTTTTATATATACATATCCCCGCCTCCAAGAACCAGACTTTCAATGCCCCCCTGATTCAAACACAGAGCTTCAACGGAAAAACATTTTTTATAATGTCCAGAACCTCTCTCATCAGAAGGACAGTAAAATTTACGTCTGAGCACAACGAATAGCAGCCAATGTCTATAAAAATGTGCGACCCATGATTTTGATCTTCCCCCGATAAAATGGACACCCTTCTACAGCTAAGCTGCCGCCTCGTATTCTACCGGAGATTGATAATTAAGGCTTGAGTGCAGTCGAGCACGGTTATAAAAATGCTGTATATATCCAGCTAATGAATCACGTAGGTGGTGAACACTGCGGAATGTGGTTCCAGTAATCAACTCACCTTTCAATGAATGAAAAAATGATTCCATCTCCGCGTTGTCAGTGCATCGGTAGGCGCGATTCATACTGGGTATGAACCCATAGCGTTTATGTACGTTATGAAGCTCTGTGGCTCGGAATTCGATGCCTTGGTCTGAGTGAAAAACAAGCCCTTTCGGAGGGCGTCGATTTCTGATGGCCATCAACAGGGCAGCTTTGGTTAAAGCCGCTGTCCGGTTGTTTTTTAGCGACCATCCAACGACTTTCCGTGAATACAGATCCAGCACGACAGCCAGGAACATCCATCGTCCTTGTAGTTTTATATAGGTCACATCCGACGTCCAGTGCTGGTTAATCGCCGTTGGCTTGGGGAGATCTTTGCGAATGTTAGGCACAGGGTCACAAGCTCGTTGTGGCAGAGGCTTTCTGCGATAAATGCGAGCCACACGGCCTTTCAGTTGAGCTTCTCGCATCAAGCGCTCTACGCGTTTTCTGCCAACACTTATCCCCTGGTTACGAAGCACCTTGAAGATGCGCGGGCTTCCATAGCGTCCCTTGCTTTTATCAAAGACAGACTGGATGCGCTGTAAAAGCAACTGGTCATCAAGTTTACGCTGACAAGGCTTTCGGTTTCGCCAAGCATGAAAGCCACTGCAGGTAACATTCAGACGTTTACAGAGAAAGCGAATCCCGAAACGCTGATGGTGGAACCCTATGAACGCGAATCTTTCCTGCGTTGTTCCGCGAGAAACGTTTCCCACTTTTTTAGAAAATCGACCTCTTTTTTGAGAGCGGCATTCTCGGCCTCGAGTTTCTTGATCCGCTCGCTGTCAGTCAGCTCTTTTTTTCTGGGGATAGTCTCAAGATTTCTGGAGACTTTGCGTTCATCGGCCACAAGACTGCCCTCAAAATATTCTTTGCGCCAACGAGACAACATAAACGGATGGATGTCTAGGTAGGCAGCGACATCTTTGATCATCACACCAGGTTTGAAGGTCATTCGAACAGCACTGACTTTGTACTCATTGGTGTAGCGACGCGTTGGTTTATCAGGTCTGTAACTTGTCATTTAAGCACCTCATTGGATTAGGAATGAGGTGTCCACAAAAGCGGGGGAAGTTCATTTTCTGGAGAAAACGTTACAGGATTGCGTCCGGAAATCTGCGAAACCCAACACCCACAACCTTATATAAAAGACATGGATATACTTGACGGCTTGATACCGCAGAACTGCAAACTGAACACCGTGAAACCGTATCATTTGCTGTTGGAAGATGCTGCACTAAGCAAAGCAGACAGAACATCGATACTTATCAATACGACGGGTATCTATCTGAATTTTCAAGCTTGAAACTATTTATACAAGCTGAATTGACTACCTCACAAGAAAAACCAAATACCAAGACGACTTTCATTTCATATGGGAACTTTCAACAAAAACAACAGACTAAACAACTGATCATGGTAATTAAAGCGAGGCGCTTAGTTAATATGCAGGCATCACACATCAGCATAAACAACCAGACTGTTAGTACACCTAACATACTACCGAATGAAACAGCAAGTGAAACAAACAGATTTAACAGAGAAATTTCTTTGGAGCCTAATCCTGCATCTTTTCATCACACGATTGACGAACACAGAACAAGCAACACAAGCCTGCTCTCACGTTTTTGTTCATTGTGGTTAATTCGACAAGTAATTAATTTCTTCAGAATGATTTGCTGTTGTAAAAACCCAAGCGATAGTGCCCTTAATGAAACAAGCAATGCGAATGGTGAAGTTGCCGAGACTGCCTTGCCTTTCGGTACCAATGCGTCAACAAGTACCAGTGGAGCGCGTACATTAGAGCAGCCGAGAATGACCGAAAGCACCATAGTCGATACTGAAGTTCCAACGAGCCTTCCTATGGAAACACCATCTGCGAATATACAACGCCAACCTCCATTCAATTCCAGCTCTTATCCCCCCATGGGTTCAGGTACTGAAGGCACTTCCCCCTTTGAACCTGTCTCAGACACAGAAGATGAGCACACCGTTTTTGAATTACCAATAGACCTCTCCGAAATGTCGCAAGAAGAGCAGGAGCGATGGTTCGAGAATACCGTAAGATCTGAATTTGAACGTTACTCTGATCAAATAACGAACTATCGACGCAGGGGCCAAGATACAGATTATTTAGATGACATTACTGATGACACAGAATTTGAGCATTGTACCAGCCTACTATGGATGTCTCTATCCGCCCTTCTTGCACAACAATTCAATAAATCCTGCAATGAGATATACGCTATTTTCACCTACAAGCAATTTTCAGATTCAGAGACATTAAGATTAACAAGAGCTCCAATCAATACCGATAACGGCAAAAAGCAGTTCGATAGAGGATTAATAGAAAATGCTATTAACTTTATGGTCATATTGAACGTTTTAGGGCAAAAAATAGGGGAACACGGTTATGAGGACAACCTCTATATCAACGTATACAATAACATTATGAGTCAACTTTCTATTTACCATGAGTTGAAACCTATCCCGGCAATAATCAGTCTACACTCTACATTCTTGTTCTTAAGACCTATCAATCTTTTTTGCGAGATACTCAGTTTGTCACAATCACCTGATACACACCCATTTTTTGTGGAAGCTCGCAGATTGGCTCAAGAACAGCATTTGTCCAGAGCCACTGAAAACGGTGTAACCATCCACGACTAAAAGTTTTAAGAATGCTGCAGTCAAACGGTTTGATGGAAACTGGAATAGATAGTAGCCAGCCACTTCAGTAACTGTGGCTGAATCAGATATAGAGGGGAGAAAATGCATTTCCCCCAACAACCATCGTGTATTCCCCCTCTAGATCAAACCATTTCTTTGCGTTCAGCCTCAGCACCAGCTAGAACATCCGCTATACAGCTTAATGGCAATTCACCTTTAAGGTTACCCTTTTCATCGACCACCGGCAGTGAATATTCCGCTTCCAATGTTTCGGGAATAACGGTTTCCAGAATCGCTTCAGGCGATACTGCGGGTACTTCATGCCAGATCGCTTTAGTGAGTCGCTGCGAAGGTGCAATTTTATAGGCTTTCTCTAGCGCTTCCTGAGTGACGATGCCTTGATAGCCGTCATCATTAACGTAATAGCCGTAATCACCTTTGGCACGCTTCATCTGCTGCAGGGCACCTTCGATTTTATCAGCAGTGATGCGGCAGGCTGGCGGCTGCATGACCGTTTCCACCGTCAGCGCCCGGGCCCGGTTAACATCCTTCACAAACGCTTCGACGTAGCTGGTCGCTGGATTCAGTAGAATTTCTTCCGGTTTACCCTGCTGTACCACTTCGCCGTCTTTCAGAATGGCAATGCGATCACCGAGGCGCAGCGCTTCATCCAAGTCATGGGTGATAAAAATAATGGTTTTCTGCAGTTTGGCCTGCAACTCGATCAACTGATCCTGCATTTCGCTGCGGATCAGCGGATCCAGTGCCGAGAAAGCCTCATCCATCAGCAGCACATCCGCATTGGTACACAGCGCCCTGGCGAGTCCCACCCGCTGCTGCTGACCTCCGGACAATTGCGCGGGGTATTGCTCTTCGTAGCCTTTCAGGCCAACAGTTTCCAGCCATTCCCGCGCCTTAGCCTGTCGTTCTGCCTTACCGACGTTTTGTACCGCCAGACCATAGCTGACATTTTCCAGCACCGTCCGGTGCGGCAAGAGACCGAAATGCTGGAAGACCATCGACATCTTGTAACGACGAAATTCCTGCAGCGCCTTAGCACCAAGTTCCGTGACCTCAACATCATCCACCTGAACCTGACCTTCTGTCGGATCAATCAAGCGATTGAAGTGACGAATCAGAGTCGATTTTCCGGAGCCTGACAGTCCCATGATGACGAAGATCTCACCACGGTTGATACTGAGATTAATGTCCTTCAGCCCAACGGTATGGCCAGTTTCGGCCAGAATCTCGTCCTTGCTTTTGCCTTCATGCACCAAGGGCATGACTGATGCGGGCTTTGCCCCGAATACCTTGTAGAGTCCTTTCACCTGAATCAGTGGTTCAGCCATGTTGCAGTCCCTCCAGGTGACGTTGTGTCCGCTTGCCGTAAGCCTGCGAAACACGGTCGAAGATAATCGCCAGCGCAACGATCGCAAGTCCGTTGAACAAACCGAGCGTAAAGTACTGGTTGGTAATGGATTTCAGCACCGGCTGCCCCAATCCCTTCACACCAATCATGGAGGCAATCACCACCATGGACAGTGCCATCATGATGGTCTGGTTAATGCCCGCCATGATTGTCGGCATGGCCAATGGCAACTGCACACCAAATAATCGCTGCATCGGACTGGCGCCATAAGCCGTGGCCGCTTCCAGCACTTCTTTATCCACCAGCCGGATACCCAGGTTTGTCAGGCGTATCACCGGGGGAATCGCGTAGATCACGACCGCGATCAGCCCCGGAATCTTACCGATACCCAGCAGCATGACCACAGGAATCAGGTACACGAAGGCCGGCATGGTCTGCATGATATCGAGCATCGGCGTCACCGTGATCTGCACCCGGTCAGACCGCGCCATCAAAATACCTATGGGTATGCCCAGCGCGATCACCAATAGCGTACAGACAAAGATGATACTCATGGTCCGCATGGTGTTTTCCCACATGCCGAAATAACCAATCAGCAGGAACGACACCACAACGCCCAGGCACAGTTTCCACGAGCGGCTGGCCACATAAACCAGGGCAGTTACCGCCAGGATCACCAGCCACCAGGGCGTTGAAATCAACAGTTTTTCGAACCAGATCAAAAAGTTCAGTAGAGGATCGAAGAAAGATTCAATCAAATCGCCATATTCACGGGAGAAGTCCCGGTAGGCGGAATCCAGCGTCTTGCGGATGTCCCGGAGGTCAGACCGGTCCATCTGGGGAAATGTGTTTAACCATGACCGTTCGTCACTCATGGCAGATACCTCACACGGCAGGAGAGAGAAAAGAAGCTGCAGCTACATGTGCCGACCCGTCGCCGGGCCGGCCATAGCGCTTACAGGTTCTTGAGCGCCACTTTGACTTTGTCAGCCACCTCTGGCGTCACCCAGCCAGACCAGGTGCCTTCAAACTCGGTGAGGAAATGCTCCATGGCCACATCGCCATCCGCCTGGTTGTCTTCCATCCAGGCCAGCAGGGCATTCATGTCAGCATTTGCAAAGGAACGACGAGAAAGGTAATCGTACGCTGCCGGGGCACGGTTCGCGAAGCTCTCCGTGGTCACGGTATGCACCAGCGACGGTGGGTACATGGTCACACCGGGCTCATCACATTCAGCCTGGGTGATGCAGCCTTTGAACATCTCCGGATCAACACCTGAACCAAAGTCGACCTTCACCATTTCATACTTGCCCAGTACTGCCGTCGGTGCCCAGTAGTAACCGAACCAGGGCTCCTGACGTTCGTAAGACTTGGCAATAGAACCAGACAGGCCTGCACCAGACCCCGGATCCAGCAGATCAAAACCAGCATCTTCCAGCTTCAGTGCCTTGAACAGGTTGCCGGAGGAAATCTGGCAGTTCCAACCCGCGGGACACCCATAAAAGGCTGCGCTGTCGGGGTCTTCAGGATGTTCGAACAGGGAGGCGTTATCGATAATGCCCTGGATCGTGGCCAGTTCCGGATTCTTTTCTACCAGGTATTTCGGTACCCAGAACCCTTCTTCACCACCATCAGACAGCGCCTTGCCGGCATAACGCAGACGCTGTTCAGCAACGGCCTTGTCGAGCGCTTCCTTGATGGAGTTACTCCAGAGCTCTGGCGCGATGTCCGGCTCGCCTTTTTCGGTCATGGAAGTACCGGTGGGCATGGTATCGCCGGGAACCAGCTCAGCGTCGCAGCCATAACCATGTTCAAGAATGAAACGGTCCACATTGGCAATCAGCGTTGCAGAGCTCCAGTTCATGTCCGCAATGGTGACTTTGCCACAATTGCCATCCGCCATTGCGATGGAACCGGCAAACATCAGGGGTAAGCCAAGCCAGGCAGCACGCATAATCAATCCTCTTTATTATTCTTTCGCCGGCATATTACACATCTAATGTTTAGACTTCAAATTATTACACGGCAAAGCTTCAGGAATGAAAAACACTGGGATATACTCCCTCCAACCACGACACGATCAGCAGCATCATGAACAACACCCCATACTGGCAGGACGTCCTCATCTCTCTTCGGCGCATCATTCGGGCGACCGACCTGCAATCCAAACGCATTGTGAAAGCCTGTGGCCTGACGATTCCGCAGGTCATGGTATTACGCGCCATTGAATCGCTGGGGGATGTGACGGTAAGGCGGATTTCGGATGATGTTTCCCTGAGCCAGGCGACGGTGACAACAATATTGAATCGTCTGGAAGATCGTCAGCTTATCGAGCGTATACGCAGCGCCAGCGACCGCAGGGTCGTTAACGCGCGCCTCACCGTTGATGGCCGTGACGTGCTGACACGTGTACCTCCCCTGCTGCATGAAGAGTTCATCACACAGTTTGAAAATCTGAACGATTGGGAAAAAACGCAGATACTGTCGTCGCTGCAACGTGTTGCGACGATGATGGATGCGGAATCACTGGATGCTGCGCCCATACTGGATATCGCCGCACCCGCCAAAGATGCCACCAACAAGACGGCGGAAACCACTCCCGCCTGACAACGGAAATATCAGTCTGGCAGGAAAGTGGAACTATTTACCTGCCAGACCTGAAAAAAGACCAGGCTTTGCCCGGCGACAATCACACTGCCGCCGGCATCAACCATCAATTATCCAAACCTCTCCGCACCATATCGACGGCACGGAAGATAGCCCGCCCTTTATTCATGGTTTCCTGCCATTCCAGCTCAGGCTGGGAATCGGCCACAACCCCGGCGCCGGCCTGAATGTGAAGCTGGTTATCCTTGATAACGGCTGTGCGAATCGCGATGGCTGTATCCATATTGCCGTTCCAACCCAGGTAGCCCACAGCACCGCCATAAACGCCGCGTTTTACTGGCTCCAGCTCATCGATGATCTCCATGGCCCGCACCTTAGGCGCACCACTCAAGGTACCGGCTGGCAGGGTAGCGCGCAGAACGTCCATGGCACCCAAACCATCCCGAATCTGCCCGGTCACATTGGAGACAATATGCATGACATGGGAATAACGCTCGATGGTCATCTTGTCTGTCAGCTCAACCGTACCGGTTTTCGCTACCCGACCGACATCATTACGTCCCAAATCAATCAGCATCAGGTGTTCAGCGATTTCCTTGGGGTCATTCAGCAAATCCTGTTCCAGCAGCAGATCTTTTTCTTCCGTCGCTCCCCGCTTGCGGGTACCGGCGATCGGACGCACAGTGACTTCGCCGTCTTCCAGTCGCGCCAGAATTTCCGGTGAAGAACCGACCACATAGAAATCTCCCAAATTCAGGTAATACATATATGGCGACGGATTCAGGCAACGCAGTGCCCGGTAGAGATCGAGCGGGTTTTCACTGAATGGAATCGACATCCGCTGCGAAAGTACCACCTGCATGGTATCCCCCGCCAGAATGTAATCCCGGATTGTCTCTACGCCTGCCTTGAACGGCTGCTCACCAAAAGAAGAAATAAACGCCTGTTCCGACACGGATTCACCCTGACCGGAAGCCGGCAGGGATACGGGCGTATTCCTGAACGTTTCCAGAAAGCAATCAATCCGCAGGTTGGCCTTTTCCAGCGCTCCATGCTCAGAAGGATCGACATGAGTAATGAACTGTACCTTGCCGCTGAGATTATCGAATACCACCAGGTCATCCGACAGCATCAGCAGAATATCCGGCGTACCTATCACATCTTCCGGCTGGCTCTCGGCCAGCTTCGGCTCAATATAACGCACCGTGTCATAACCAAAATAACCGACCAGCCCACCATGAAAACGGGGCAGGGATTCCAGTTCAGGCACCCGGTAGCGACCAATAAAGTACTCCACTTCAGCCAATGGATCACGGCAGGTTCGCTGTTCAACCACTTCGCCATTGGTTTCAACAACCAACTCATGCCCGGTCACTTTAAATACCGTGCTACACCCGAGACCGATAATGGAATAACGCCCCCACTTCTCGCCCCCCTGGACAGATTCCAGCAGGTAGGTATAAGGCTGATTCGCCAGTTTCAGATAGGTAGACAAAGGCGTATCGCAGTCTGCCAACACTTCGCGGGTCACAGGAATGCGGTTATAGCCTTCGGTAGCCAGCTGCTCAAACTCCACAGGCGTCATGGGAAAGTATTCCTTGATAGCAATAAAAACGGAAAAAGTGACTTAACGGGTTTTCAACGCCAGCGGCACCATCGGCCCGTTGCCGAGGTGACAGAGTGATACAGATGGCAGGTAAAGGAGACGTAAGTCACAGCGTACTCCGCTTCATTCTGGTGTTATTGAGCGTAGGCAATGAGCCTATATAAGGCTTCGCACAAGATCAACTGAATTTCTTGACCTCGTCTGCTACTAAAGCGTCAAGTCCATCGATCGCTCTTGCACAAATAACACCCGTTATTATGATCAATGACACACTTAGCAAAATACCTGCTAGCGGTAACGCATGGACAAGCGCCATCTCAATGCATAGAGGTCCGATCAAACCAGCACTGATCAATCGTTATTGGCACGATTATCTCTAGCCTCTTGCTCCATACCTTTTATAGCCGAACCGCAAAAACTGTAAAAAGTCAGTAATGATGATGCCAATAACACGACCACTAACGGCACATCAGGATCTACAGCTTGAACCCCAAGCAATGACAGTTGAACAAGACAAGCAAAACCCGCCAGCAGAACTGAATGTCTCATCACCTCAGAACACTGCCCTCTCTCCAGGGCAACACCTGCAAAAAAACCTGACCACTGGCATAAAACAACATAGCCAAGCAATCCGGAAAAACGCTCATCCACATATTGATACGATAATGCACATAACGCGGAATGAAATACCGCAACCCCTAAAATTTCAGGTCGTAAGAACATGTCTTCGACAGCTTCCCAAGCCATCACCCTACGCTCATTCAGCATGTGATGTAATTGCTCTTCTACGTTATTCATATCGGCTTCGTTTAGACGCCTGCAACAATTAAGCGCTGTACAGACCCTTTTAAGACCTACAAAACATGCACGATCGAATCTATGGCCACAACTTGTTTTATAGGAAACCTCATTCTTCGTTTTTCGACATAAATCACAAGTAAAACTTTGAACCCCTGAAATATAACTAGTATTCACAACGCCCCTCTCATATAAAATCATAAGAGGCCTCTTAAAAACAAAGAGTTTATAAAAGACCGCCAAGAAATAATCAAAAAACCCAATTAAAAAAATAATCAGCGATACAGCATTAGTATTTTTTATCTGCAAGATCATAGCCTGCGGCTAGAGCTATCATAAAAAGCAACGGCATGGCGAGGATCGTATAACTCGACATACTGCCTTCAAAAACGGAAAATAGCGGTTTCAACAACACTATTCCAAGTAGAAAGCCTGCAGAGAAAAAGAGTACCTTTCCACATTGCGCCCCACGAAAACCTGCACCTGAAAAAAAACCAGACAAAATATAAATAATTGCCCGACCAACAAATGACGAAGCCAATTCTATCTGCCTAGCACTCAAATTGGATCTCGTTTGCTGTGCGAGTGATAAATTCGAAGAATTAAACAACCACAACATCGTTAACCCCACCTGCATAAAAAGATTTTCCTTACTAATAAACACACGTTTTACAGCCTCCAGCCCCCAAATAACGCGTTGTTTTATATTGACAATTTGGTGATACTCTTTCTCCGATAGAGATTTAAAGCAGGTCGGACAACGCCTGCTTTTTACTAGCCATGGAACCAAGCACGCCCGGTGAAAAACATGATCACATGGGAGTTTACATGTCACATCATCAGGAACACATTCATTCCTGCAAATGTAACAATCCTTTATTTGCTGACGGGAGGGGAAGGCAAGCATTACACCTATTCATCCTGATATAACTTTTACCCTCGCAGTATCCAAACCCCAATAAACATATCACTAACTTCCTAGTCATCAAGATACATAATCATAAGAGTCAGGCTTATAGTTATAAAAACAACACAGAACAGCCTAATCTGGAGAGTGAGTATGCTCAGATCAGGCTGCCCCTTCATTTTATAGACTTATTTAAATCAACACCGACAGATCACTAACAACCCAGTCAGGCTCAGCTGTTTCAATCGGTTGGCCATGGTTATAGCCATAAGGTAAACCAATGACACGAATACCTGCTGCTTTCGCCGCAATCACATCATTTTTAGAATCACCCACCATCAATGCTGCGTCAACGCTGACATTGCACTGTTCAACCACATGCAACAAGGGTAGCGGATGCGGTTTTTTCTCCGGCAGGGTATCGCCACCGATGACCTGGGAGAAGAACTGGGTTAACCCTTTTTCTTCCAGCAGCTGGGCCGTGAAATTACCGGATTTATTGGTAACTACTGCCTGCTTCACGCCTTGTGCCTGCATGGCGGTCAGGAACTCAACCACGCCGGGATAAACATCACTGAATTTGCCACAGCTGGCACGGTAGGCTTCACGGAAAAATGCGTAACCCTTTTCGAATAATGCTTCATCGACACGGCCTGGCTGGTCACCGTCCATATCATCCGCCAGTGCCCGCCGGACCATGACCGGTACACCGTTGCCGACCCACAATCGAACTTTATCCTCGCCCGCTGCCGACATACCCAGTTGTGTCAGCATCTGATCGATAGACCAGGCGAGATCCGGCACACTGTCGACCAGTGTCCCATCCAGGTCATACATGATGACAGCAGGCAGGCGCCCAAATAGTTCCAGCAGTTTCATGGGTATTCCTTACAGCAGGGAAAAGAGTCACAAATCATGAAAGCTGGTTACCATGAAGCAACCAGCCATACCTCAATAGTGAATACAGTGTATCGTGGGAAGCGATTAATTAACCGGCAACCGCAGTCAGCTCATTGCGCATCTGGGTGATAACAGCCCGGTAATCGTCCTTCCCGAAAATGGCAGAACCGGCCACGAAGGTATCAGCGCCCGCCTCGGCAATCTCGCGGATATTCTGCACACCCACACCACCGTCAACTTCCAGGCGGATATCCAAGCCACTGTCATCAATCAGTTTGCGGACATGACGCAGTTTATCCAGCGTAGAAGGAATGAATTTCTGGCCGCCAAAACCGGGATTCACTGACATCAGCAGAATCATGTCCAGCCGATCCATTACATATTCCAGGCAATCCGGCGTTGTCGCCGGGTTCAACACCAGCCCCGCCTTGCAACCTCCATCCCGAATCATCTGCAGGCTGCGATCTACATGCTCACTGGCTTCAGGGTGGAACGTGATGTAAGTGGCACCGGCTTCAATAAAATCGCCAATGATACGATCCACCGGTTTGACCATCAGGTGCACATCAATCGGTGCCGTAATACCAAATTTACGCAGAGCCTGGCACACCATCGGCCCGATGGTCAGGTTGGGAACGTAGTGGTTGTCCATGACATCGAAATGGACGATATCCGCACCGGCATCCAGAACAGCCTGAACGTCTTCCCCCAGGCGGGCAAAGTCAGCAGACAGAATACTGGGGGCTATGGCGAAAGGTTTCATTGAGACTCCGCAGGTGTGTGATTCCGGAAATCCGGCCATTCTACTGTATTCGCCCACCAGGTTTCTAATGCCAGTACATCATCATTTTCAATACTGAAAAAACAATCACATCCCTTATTGCTGCCAACCCTCCTCAATATCTAACCCCCTGTCAGTATTGCTGACAGATTCTGAACCCGATGGTTCTTCACGGAGTCCAATCACTGATACCTGTTTTCCAGTCAGCCATAAGACGGTCTACCTGTATCGCCAAAAATCTTGTATCCGCAGCGATTGGAGAAATCTATGACTAAAACCTTTACCGCCCTGATAGCCGGCATTGCATTATGCCTGTCAATGTCTGACATGAGTGTTGCAAATAATGCCCCACATGCATTCCACAACAGCCACCACCATCCCATCATCACCTGTAACCAATTAATAGAACTGCTGTTTCTGGATGATCTATGGCCCCAGATTGTGGCCGAAAGAAACCTGGAGGCCATGGGCGACTTCTATGATGAGTATTCCATACTGGCTGAGTTCCCATATGACGACAGTAAGAATCTCGTTGGTGTCGAAGCCATTGCCGGTATGTTTGACAATGGACCCTTCAGCCTGCCCGGCGAGCTCTCTCTGAGTACACGCCCTTTTGCCAGAACTGCCTATAAGGATACCGGCCTTATTATCAAGCAGTGGACCATGGTCAATACTTCAGGCTCTTTCCAAGGTATTGCCGTCAAACTACTGAACTATACAAACCACTGGAACCGGCTGATTGACCTCGAAGCCGGTGGCCTGGTGAATCTTTCCGATTTCGTTAACACAGACCAGACCATGGATAACACAGCGTTCGATCATCTCGCTGACCACCTGTTATCCTCCATGGAAGGTGCCAGGGTGATCAACCTCGATAACGAGGATGAAGCCGTCACCTATCCAGATTCAGCATTAACGGTGACTACGCTTACCGCTATCCCAAACCAAAATCATGGTTTGCTGATTGCCAAAATTAGCGATGCCGACAATGAATACCTGACCTTCAACGCCGTAGAAAAAACGGAAAACGGTTGGCAGGTTGTTATTCAGGCAAGAACAACTCTGACCACTAACGAATAAGCTGACTCATAAAAAAGGGCGCAAACCTGAACAGTTCTGCGCCCTTTTTTATCCAACAAACTTTACTTTCTTTTTCGTTCTTCCTGAATCAGATCGTAGGCCGCCTGAATTTCCTGTGTCTTTTTCTTTGCCATTTCCATCATTTCTTCAGGTAAACCCTTGGCCACCAGCTTGTCAGGATGGTGCTCGCTCATCAGTTTCCGGTAAGCCCGTTTGACGTCTTTATCCGAGGCATCGGGCGACACCCCGAGAGTGGCGTAGGCCTCTTTCAGTTTGCTGCGATTATCAACCGGCTGCCGATAACCATAGTTACCTTGCTGCTGGTAACCGCCACCACCGTTATAACGGCTATAGAATGCGCGCTGAGCCTGGAAACGCTGATGCAGAATTTCGAACGTGAACCGGTTAATTCCAAGGTATTCACAGGCTTCGTGCAGCACCTGCATTTCCGCCTGGCTTAACTGTCCGTCCGCATAAGCTGCCTGGAGCTGAAGTTCCAGAAACATCTGAACCAGGCTGCCAGAACCGGCTGCACGGCGAAACTCCAGTAGCACACCACGAATATCACACCCGGGGCTTTTACCCTGATTAAACAGATCAATGGCCTGCTGACGCTGGTCGGGCGAGAGGCGCATCTCATTCATCAGGGTCGTAGCGACCTGAATCTCTTCCTCATTGACCCGCCCATCGGCCTTGGCCAGCTTACCCATAACCAGGAACGTGGCCCGGAAAAACGCGGTTTGCGTCTGGCGTCGGCGCTCACTGCTCTGACCCGCCCCATAAACAATCCTGGGCTGCTGGCTGGAAATCCACGCGGCAATCAAGGCACCAATCACCGCGCCAAACGGACCGCCAAAGACAAACCCCAGAAATGCAAATAATAAAATCCTGAACCACATGTTTTACTCACTGGCCGGTATGCGCCCGGCATTCAAATCCTGATCCAGCTGCTGCAGACGCTCAGGCGTCCCGACATCCAGCCAGTAACCGGTAAAGTGTTCGCCGGTTACCCGCCCCTCAGCCGCAGCCTTCCGCAGCAACGGCGCCAGGGGAAAACGGCCCGGCTGACAGTCCCTGAACAGTTCAGGGGAAAGCAGGCTAATACCGCTGTACGTCAATGTTCTGTTTTCGGCCGGTGCCGGTACCTGCACCTTGCCGTCACGCAGACAAAAATCACCCTCCGGACGATGTTCCGGGTTATCCACCAGCACAAGGTGAGCCAGACTATTTATGGGCATCTGCAGAGATTTAAAGGAAAGACGGGTAAACACATCGCCATTGACCAGTAGAAAGGGCTGATCCCCCAGCAGCGGTAACGCCTTGAACAAACCTCCGCCAGTCTCCAACGGCTCGTCCTCACGAGACCAGTCGATATGCAGCCCCCAGCGTTCACCTCTGCCCAGCGCCGCTTCCAGCTTGTGCCCCAACCAGGCATGATTGATGACAATATCACTGAACCCTTCACGGGCCAGCCGCGCCAGATGGTGTTCGATCAATGGCTTACCGCCGGCCTCCAGTAAAGGCTTGGGGGTTTCCAGTGTCAGGGGACGCATCCGCTCGCCAAACCCGGCGGCCAGGATCATCGCTTTCATCGGTACTGCTGACGATTCGTTGTCTGACATCCTGTTACTTACTCATCGGTTAACCGGTAATCCTGCCACCATGCCTGCTGTGCCAGTCGAGGCTGAACCTCGCTGCGCAGCCAATCTGCCTGCCCGCCAAGCGCCGGATAGTGATCACACACCCACAGCAGGTAGGCAAAGACCCGGGGTACATCCTGCAGGTAATCGGGCTTGCCATCTCGCAGCCAGAGCCGGGCAAAAATCCCCAGCACCTTGATATGTCGCTGGGCGCCGATCCAGTCAAACCAGCGTCTTACCGTGGCGGCATCATGCCCGGACAATACGTCTGAACGCCCCCGAAAATCCTCCAGCCACTGGTAGACCTGTGCCTGCGGCCAGTCAATGTAACAGTCACGCAGCAACGATGCCAGATCATAGGTGGCAGGCCCCAACACCGCCCCCTGGAAATCAATGATGCCCAACCCTTCCGGCAGGACCATCAGGTTACGGGAATGATAATCCCGGTGAACCGGTACCTGGGGCTGTTCCAGTGCAGAAGCGGTCAGGTGCCCAGACAAAGCATCCAGCAGCGCCTTCTCTGCCGGCCCGATTGTCATTCCTAATAACTGTTTGAGGCACCATTCCGGAAAGAGTTCCATTTCCCGCTGCAGCATGGCCGCATCATACGCCGGCAGGGGGTATTCGTCGGGAATCCGAGTCTGCTGCAGCAGGCGAAGATCCGCCAGCGCTTTGTCGTAAAAATGACTAACGGTCTTGTCATCCAGCGAGAACTGGAGCACATCGTTGCCAAAATCCTCCAGCAACATATAACCACGGCCATAATCGACAGAAAGCACCCCCGGTGTACGCAGCCCCTGGCGCTGCCAGCTATTGGCGATGGCAACAAAAGGACGACAATCCTCATGCTCGGGCGGCGCATCGACCGCAATCCAGGTTTTCGCGTCAGACATCTGGGCCGGTTCCTCACTATGCGCCCGGAAATAGCGCCGATAACTGGCGTCGCCGGAAACCGCTTCCAGATTTTTCTGTATGGGATGGCCGGCCACCTGGTTCAGTTCATCCGCACACCAGCGGCTCAGTTCCAGAAGACGGTTATCGGTCTGACGGGGCATGATCGCATCCTGTCGGTCAGTCAGTGGGTCTTGATCTGGCAAACAAAAATGGGCCGGTCATTGCAGCCTGTTACATACGTAAACAACCGTAGTACAAGCTATCATGATACAGGCAGCGCCCTATGGTGTTTTATCCAGATGTGGCTAGCTTATATCACCCTCCACTGCTTGTTCCACAGACATTTCCTCGAAAAACTTCCAGCATACCGATTGCCCCTGTAAGGCAATATCCAGCCGTTGGATTAAATCAAGGCAACGACTCCCCATCCGTGAACTTTTTATCATTTTGAGGATCAATGAACGGGTAAGTACATCAAAAAGGAACTTGGAGGTACCGTCATGGCTTACTCCATTGGCAGCACACCCCCTATGCCTTGCAGGGAAAATATTACAACAAAACCATCATCAGCTGACCCAACACAAGGTGACGAATCAGACCCGTTGACAATAGCGGGGAGAAATATATTCAATGCAGAAGAGGCATGTCATTGGGAAATACTTAATGATGATTGTTTGTTAGAAATATTCATGCGATTACCAACTAAAGACCTGCTAAGTTGTTTAAAATTAAATCGGCGATGTCGTGCTCTAATCAAGGAAAACCCTATACTGAAAGGCACAGGCTTTTATAACGCTTTACGTTCCCCACCCTCCCTCAAAGCTTTCTCAAAGGACAAATATGAAAAAACTCAGCGAACGAGACTAAAAGCGCTCAGGCCAGAAGATGATAAGCAAATGAAACAAATTCTGGACTCTCTCGCCCCCCTGAAAAGCACTTCACAATTCCCAAAAGCGCTCTTTTATAGAATATCCAAGACATTACAAGCAACACCTACTTTGACTCTTCAGAAGACAGGCTCCTTATCCGACGAGACATCCACGAATGACAGGCTACAAGGCAACCATTGCTTCCATCCCGATGGGAGCCTGTTTGTAGCAGCCACAACAACGACACACCAAAAGGCAGCCCGGCTGTTTTTATTCGATGAAAATGGCAAGCCCTGCTGCAAGGGTCAGATTTCCCATAATAATAATGAGGTAACCTCCGTTTGCCTCAGCCACAGTGGCCGCATGATACTGACGACAGCCTCAACGGATTGTACTGCCCGGCTAACGCTTATTGACGCCCGATATCAATTACCCCAAATAGGCGAGATCATTCATGGCGACATTGTGAATACAGCCTGTTTCAGCCCTAATGACAAAATGATCCTGACGGCTTCAAACGACCACACTGCAAAAATTACATCCATAGAGAAAGAATACAGCCTGATCAGGCTGCTTCAGCTGATTACTCATACAAGCCCCGTTACTGATGCCAAATTCAGCCCAAATGGCCAAATAGTCCTGACGAGCACAAGCAATCAACATGTCTGGCTCAGTGCCCTCAACTACAGGAATCATACAGAGCCTGACATGAAACAACTGCGAGGATTTTGCCCCCCTCCGAACAACCTGAATTTAGCCACTTTCAGCTTCGACAGCCGAAGAATCCTGACCAGAGAGCAAGATAACCATTTCCTCACGATTACCAACGGAGAGGGAAAGGTATTGAATCAAAAAGGCTCGTTTCAGGTTATATCGACGAAGGTTTCCAACGCCATATTCAGCCCTGATGCAAGCTTCATCCTGATTGGCACAACAGGAAAGATATTGATCATACGCACCTGCGATGTGGAAAATGAACATCTGTCACTGCCCACTTATCACGCCGATTTGGTTAATGCAGCGGTTCCCATAAAAAGCATTTCTACTGGTAGCGCTCATGTCAAAACTATCAATTTCAGTCCCGATGAAAGCACGTTCCTGGTTTCCACCACTGGTAAAACGTATCTTGGGCATATAAATCATGCGGGTAACCCGGAGATCAGACCGATTAACAATCCCTATACATTCGCAGCCATGTCACAGATTACTTTCAGTCCCGATATGCATCTTATCCTTGAAACCTCAATCCGTGATTTCAGTTTTTACAGACTGGTTGCAAAGTTCTCCCCCCGCCTTGCTGATTCACACACGCCCGGGAGCCCTTCTACTAGAATCCTGACTGTCAGTTAATACACAACACGTACTACGGTTGCTTGTACCTGTCTCTGATCCGGTATTGTGGCTGACAATTGACAGTCAATACTGGTTCTCAGCTACCGGAATGCTTTATCATGCAGGCCTTTCAGAGTACAGGCATGTCAACGCCGACAGGATGGCCGGACTGATTACCCAATGGCAAATACACTTTTTACGTTAAAAAACAGGCTACCACTGGTCATCACCACCGGACTTCTGGCTGGCCAACCGATTATTCCCCTGTATGCCGCCCAGCCGGACGGCCTGCCGGTCAATATTCAATGGAATTGCAGTACCAGCAGTGACGGCGGCTGGCTGTGTGATCAGGGTGCCCGTAATATCGGGCCGCTGAAACCTGCGCCGCGGATGCCAATCACACCGGCGCGCCAGAATCGTCTGGCAACCTCCGTCACCGTCGAAACTGAAACGGTCACCACCGTTGAGAAACTGCCTGAAACAGCAGTTGCCACCGGTATTGCAACAACTGCCGCAACCGCCACGACCGTTGCCAGTGTGCCGCCAGCAGTCATGAAGACACTGGACTGGGTGTCCCTGACAGAACTGCCGATCGATCGTCAATCTGATCGCAACGCATTACTGTGTGAAGGCGGCTACCTTGAGCCCGAACGCCCCGGTATGGATTATGTCGGTGACCCGGCTGATGCACCGATACTCGCCGCAGCCGATGCCAGCACCTACCTGGAAGAAGGTTTCGGCACTCTGAGTGGTAACGTGGTGATCAACCAGGGCTATCGCCAGATTGAGAGTGATGTTGCCAAGCTGAACCGCAACGAAAACATTGCGGACTTTGAAGGCAACGTCGTGATCCGCGAACCCAACCTGCTGATGACCGGCGATGACGCCACCGTCAACATGACCAGTGGTCGCGCGGAAATCAGTGATGCCCAGTACGTGTTCCACCAGGAGCGTATCCGCGGCCAGGCCAGTAAGATTGTCCGCCGTGAGAATGGCGTCATTGATATGGATGACGCCAGCTATACCACCTGTCCACCGGAAGGCTGCGTGTGGGAACTGAAAGGCCAGGAAGTGGAGCTCAATCCATTAACTGGCTTCGGCACCGCGAAGAACGCCACGGTTCGCATCCAGGATGTACCGGTGTTCTACACCCCGTACATCTATTTCCCCATTGATGACCGCCGTCAAACGGGGCTGCTCTACCCCACTATTGGCTTTGGCGACAGCGATATCGGGTTTGACTACACCCAGCCCTGGTACTGGAACATCGCTCCCAACTACGATGCCACCATCACGCCGCGTTACATGAGCAAGCGGGGACTGATGCTGGAAAATGAATTCCGTTATATGACGGAAGATGTCAAGGGCGAGATCGGTGGTGCATTCCTGTCCAAGGATCAGCTGAAGGACGAGAACCGCAACTACGATGAGAACCGCTGGCTGATCAACTGGCAACATGAACAGCAGTTGACCACCAACTGGGATTACAAGATTGATTTTGCCAATGCCAGTGACAAGGACTTCCTCAGCGATTTTGGCACCGGTCTGAAACTCGGTAGCCAGAACCCGTTGAATCAGCAGATTACCTCCACCTACTATGGCGGTGGCGACAGCGCACACCAATGGCGGTTTACAGCGAACTTTGAAAAGCTGAAAAACATGTCCATTGATTCCGACGATCCCTATAACAAGGAACCCCAACTGACATTGCTGGGTGACTGGGACATGGGGGCGGGTTTCGGGTTCAACTACCTGGTCGACTACACAGAGTTTGATAGGGATAAAGAGTGGAACTATCTCTACAAAGAAAAAAATACACCTTTCGACCAGAAATACGACATTGAGCGTCCTGTTTATGGTGACGGTTACGGCATCAACAATGCGGTTGGACAACGGCTCTATCTGCAGTCAGGCGTTAAATATCGCATTGATCGAACCTATGGTTTCATAGAGCCCAGCGTAGGTTATACCTATGTCGGCTATGATCTTGACCGTCTGGACTTGCAGGAAGTCCAGAATCAAATGCAAGACTCCAGTCTGACTAAGAACGATATTACATCGCCTTCTACAGCTGCCCCCTATTACGCCATTGATAGTGGGTTATTCTTCGATCGCCAGGCATCATTTGGCGATATGAAATTCACTCAAACGCTGGAGCCTCGCGCAAAGTACCTGTACGTACCTTACCGCAGCCAGCAAAGTCTCAACCCCGACTTTGACAGCACCGACCTGTCCTTCAATTACGACAGCCTATGGCGCAATAGCCGGTTTAGTGGGTATGACCGCATTGGCGACACCAACCAGCTGGCACTGGGCGTCACCAGCCGATTCCTTGAAGAGGATGGCTATGAACGCTTTAGATTTGGTATTGGCCAGATTTTCTATTTCCAGGATCGTAAAGTTTCACTGGATCCGCGTTTGAACGCCGATTACTGGGATCCCAACGCCAACCCCGACAACAACATCGACGAAGAATACCGGCGTCAGCTGGAGGATAACAAAGCCTCTACGTCTCCGCTGGCCACCCAGCTTGTCTGGAACATTCGTCGCGACCTGATGTTGCGTCAGGACTGGATGTTTAATACCAACCGTGGCCACATTGATGAATATGCCTTAGGCGTCCACTATCTGCCAAAAGCCAATCATGCGCTGAATTTCCGTTATCGCTACCGGGATCAGGTTGAACGGGCAGAGAAAAAAGATGATGGCAACAACACCGGCCGCTACGTCAACGGCAACCTGGAAGAAGTCGATGCATCCTTCCTGATGCCGCTGACCACCAACTGGAATACCGTGGGACGCTGGACGTACGACATCACCAACTCCCGCAACATGGAGCGCTCACTCGGTGTTGAGCATGACAGCTGCTGTTACAAGGTTCAGGTTCTGTACCGTAACTGGATTGATCCTTACGAGGACATCGATACGGCCAGTTCCAAGCATGGCGTCTTCGTCCAGTTTGTTCTGAAGGGACTCGGCAGCCTGACCGGCACCAAGGTCGAGAGCTTCCTGCAGGATATCGACGGTTACCGTCCAGAGGAATAAGTTGAAGAATTTATCAATGAGATTCATGAAAAACCGACTGTTAGGTGTACTCCTCCCGGCGGTGATGACCGCTCTGACCCTGGCCGGCTCACCGGCCATGGCCAAGGTTGTCCCGCTTGACCGCGTCGTTGCCGTGGTAGACAACGATGTCATCATGGAAAGCGACCTCGAAACCCGTCTGAAAGCAGTTAAACGCCAGCTGCAGGAACGTAACACCGCCCTGCCACCGGAGCATGTGCTGAAACAGCAGATCCTTGAACGGCTGGTGATTGAGAACCTGCAGCTTCAGATCGCTTCCCGAACCGGTATCCGTGTGGATGACTGGGCGCTGAACGACGCGATCCGCTCCATTGCCGAGCGCAACGGTATGACCATCGAACAGTTCCAGAAAGCACTGGAAGCGGATGGCCTGAGTTACCGGGAAGCCCGTAACGAAATCCGTCGGGAAATGCTGATCAACCGGGTGCGTCAGCGTCAGGTGCTGGAGCGTATCCAGGTGACCGACCGGGATATCGACAATTTCCTCAATTCCGAGGAAGGCAAGCAGCAGCTGGCTGTTGAATACCGTCTTGGCCATATCCTGGTGGCATTGCCAGAAGGCGCCAGCCCCAGTGAAATCCAAGTGGCCAACCGCAAGGCTGACGCAATTGTCGAGCAGCTGAAGAAAGGTGCGGACTTTTCCCAGGTGGCAGTCGCCCAATCACAGGGGCAGAAAGCCCTGGAAGGTGGCGACCTCGGCTGGCGCAAGGCTGACCAACTACCTTCCCTGTTCACTTCTGCGGTCAAAGATCTGCAGAAAGGCGATATTTCACAGCCGATCCGTAGCCCCAGCGGTTTCCACATCGTCAAACTACTCGACAAGCGTGGTGATGAAAAGCTGCTGCAGGAACAGTTCCATGTTCGTCATATCCTGATTCGCCCCAACGAAGTCCGCAGTGATTTCGAAGCCCAGGAAATGGCCAAAAACCTGTACAAGCGCCTTCAGGGCGGAGCCGATTTCGGTGAGCTGGCCCGTGCCTACTCCGACGATACCGGTACAGCACTCAATGGTGGCGACCTGAACTGGGTCAGCCCCAATGACATGGTACCGGCCTTCCGTGACCAGATGCTGAACGTGCCCCAGAACACCATTTCCATTCCGTTCCGCAGCCGCTTCGGCTGGCACATCCTCGAAGTGCTCGGCAAGCGCAAGGAAGATGTCAGCAACCGCGTACAGCGGGCCCGCATTCAGGAAATGCTGAGAAACCGCAAATACGAAGAGGAATTGCAGGTCTGGCTCCGTGAGCTGCGTGACCAGGCTTACGTCGAAATCAAGCTGTGACAGAGCAAACCCTACCCCGCTTAGCCATTACCGCCGGGGAACCGGCGGGCATTGGCCCTGATCTGTGCATTCTTCAGGCCAGTCAGCCCCGGGATGCCCAATTGATTGTTATCGCTGATCCCGCATTGCTGGAACAGCGATCCCAGCAACTGAAAGTTGATGTAAAGATCACACCATTTGATCCGGACGCTCCCCGAAGACTATCCCAGCCGGGGGAAATACAGGTCATGCCCGTCACATTGGCGACAGCATGTACCGCCGGACAACTGGACAGCCGCAACAGCGCTTACGTACTGGAAACCCTGACCCTGGCCGTCAACGGTTGTCAGTCCGGTCTGTTTGACGCCATGGTCACAGCGCCAGTTCACAAAGGCGTGATCAACGAATCAGGCATTCCCTTCAGCGGTCACACCGAGCTGTTGGCTGAATTAACCCACACTCCCCGCGTTGTGATGATGCTGGCAACCGATGGCCTACGAGTTGCCTTGGCCACCACGCACCTCCCTCTGGCCAAAGTTCCTGAAACTATTACCGAGCCGTTGCTTGAGGAGGTCATCACCATCCTCCATAACGACCTGCAACAGAAGTTCGGCATCCAAGCACCCCACATTCTGGTCGCGGGTCTCAATCCGCATGCCGGCGAAGATGGCCACCTTGGCCGGGAAGAAATCGACATCATTGAGCCGGTGCTGACCCGAAAGCGGGATCAGGGCATAAACCTGAGCGGCCCATTACCGGCTGACACCCTGTTCAACCCGGGTCGCCTTGAAAAAGCTGACGCAGTCCTGGCCATGTACCATGATCAGGGTCTGCCGGTATTAAAATACAAGGGTTTCAGTGAAGCGGTGAATGTCACCCTCGGACTGCCGATTATCCGCACCTCCGTTGACCACGGTACGGCGCTTGATTTAGCCGGCACCGGGCTGGCCAATTGCGGCAGCCTGAATACGGCAATTCGCTATGCGTTGTCTATGATCCAGAGTGTGTAGTGCGCGATCAGGGCGAGTGCGGTATGATGCGCCGCCTTGCCCTCCAGGATTTGATACAGGCTGTTCATGAACCATTCCACCCCCCCCGTTCTTCAGCAGAAGCACAAGGCCCGCAAGCGTTTTGGCCAGAACTTCCTGCATGATCACGGGGTTATCAACCGCATCATTGCCTCCGTCCATCCGAGACAGGGTGACCATATTGTCGAGATTGGCCCCGGCCAGGGCGCACTGACAGGGCAATTGCTGGATGGCGCCGGTGAGCTGGATGTCATTGAGCTGGATCGTGATCTGATTCCCTGGCTGAAGCTGCATTTTGGCCTCAGCCGGCAGTTCCGGGTTCACGAAGCCGACGCCCTGATCTTTGATTTTGAATCCCTGAAGCAGGATGAACGTCCACTGCGCATTGTGGGTAACCTGCCCTACAATATTTCGACACCGCTGATTTTCCACCTCCTGTCTTTTTCCGGCACCGTCAGAGACATGCATTTCATGCTGCAAAAGGAAGTGGTTGAGCGGCTATGTGCAACGCACGGTGACAATCACTATGGCCGTCTGAGCGTGATGGTTCAGTATTACTGCCGTGCTGAATACCTGTTTCAGGTAGGTTCCGGCGCATTCCGCCCCGCGCCGAAGGTGGACTCCGCTATTGTCCGGCTGACGCCGTGGGATACATTGCCGCATCCCTGCCAGGATGTGTCAGTACTGGAAAGCATCGTCAAAGATGCCTTTGCCATGCGCCGGAAAACCCTGCGAAACAGCCTCAAGAAGCGTATCAGTGCGGATGAATTGACCGCACTGGATATTGATCCGTCCATCCGGCCTGAGCATCTGCCTCTTGAGTCCTTTGTCAGAATTGCGGATTATCTAGTCCAGCAGCGGTCATAAACCCAACAAGCAGAAGAACATTGCATGCCCGGAAGCAACACAGAGCAGTACCAAATCCGTGTCAGTGTCACCACAGACTACGTCAAGGACCAGTCCGAGCCCGATAATGGGCGCTATGTGTTCGCCTACCATATTATCCTGGAAAATACGGGCACCGTAGCCGCCCGCCTGCTGACCCGCCACTGGTACATTACCGATGGCAACCAGAAAGTGCAGGAGGTGGCCGGCGAAGGGGTGGTCGGGCAGCAGCCGCATCTGGCACCCGGTCAAAAATATGCCTACAGCAGCGGCTGTATGCTGGAAACACCGGTCGGCACAATGCATGGCAGCTATCATATGCAGGCGGACGACGGCCATGCGTTCGAGACGCCCATCCCCGTTTTTACACTCTCAGTCCCCGGCTCTCTCCACTGAGCACCGGTCATCAAGCAGGAGGCCTGGCGGCCGATAGTCCCGCAGAGCCTCCCGCTGGTTAAAGAACACCGATATGACAGACTACGTCGTTGGCGATATTCAGGGTTGTTACTCGGATCTCCGCCGCCTACTGGACAAAGCCGGCTTCGATCCGGATCACGATACACTTTGGGCCGCCGGCGATCTGGTCAACCGGGGCCCGGAGTCCCTGGAAACCCTGCGCTATCTCAAATCCCTGAAAAAGCACTGCATTGCCGTACTGGGCAACCACGATCTGCATTTGCTGGCGGTGGCCCATGGTGTAAGGGGCGCCAAGCACTCCGATACCATTGATGACATACTCGCCGCTAAGGACCGAGACAAACTACTCGATTGGGTTAGACACCGTCCACTGGTGCACTACGACAAATCTCTCAAGACCCTGATGGTCCATGCCGGTATCCCGCCCATATGGGATCTTGACCAGACCCGGGATCGCGCCAGGGAACTGGAAAAAGTCCTGCAAAGCAAAAAGTGCGGCGAATTTCTGGAAAACATGTACGGCAACAGTCCTAACTGCTGGTCCGGCAAACTCAAGGGCTGGGATCGACTACGCATGATCGCCAACTATTTCACCCGCATGCGCTTCTGTCAGGCGGACGGCACACTCGATTTGGAAACAAAGTCCGGCCTCAGTACACCTGTAGACGGTTTTGCCCCCTGGTTTGACCAGACTTCCCGCCTGCCAGGCAAGTTAAACATTGTCTTTGGACACTGGGCGGCGCTCGAAGGTGAGACTGGCATGAAACGCATCCATGCACTGGACACAGGCTGCGTCTGGGGCAATCGCCTGACATTAATGAGACTGACAGATTTCCAGCGTTTCAGTGTCGACTGTGGTTGCCGATAATGAAATAAGCTGATCAGACGAGCACCCGTTGGCATTCCATGCACACAAAGCTGTTAAACTGGTGTGGTTTGGATACAATCGACTACGACTTCTGGTCAGAATAACCATAATCACTAAACCGGCTACTCGGACATGGCAAAGAAGGGCGCTCCCAAAACACCCAAAACCAGTACATTTGTCTGGGAAGGCAAGGATAAGAACGGCCGCAAGATCAAGGGTGAGGTGAACAGCACCACCGTTGCCCTTGCCAAGGCTGAGCTTCGCAAGCAGGGCATCAATCCCACCAAAGTCCGGAAGCAGGCCGTCAATCTCGGTGGCGGTGGCGGTGGCAAGATCAAGCCGCTGGACATTGCCTTCTTCACCCGGCAGATGGCCACCATGGTCAAGGCCGGTGTCCCACTTCTCAACGCCTTTGATATCACCGCCGAGGGTATCGACAAGCCCGCGATGAAAAACCTGATCATGACGATCAAAAACGACGTCGCCGGCGGCAGTAACATGGCCGACTCTCTGCGCAAACATCCGGAATACTTTGATGATCTCTATTGCAGCCTGATTGCCTCTGGTGAACAGTCCGGTGCCCTGGAGACCCTGCTTGATCGAATCGCAACTTACAAGGAAAAGAGTGAAGCCCTTAAGTCCAAGATCAAGAAAGCAATGAACTATCCCATCGCGGTTGTCGCGGTGGCGTTCCTTGTTACCGGTATTCTGCTAATCAAGGTGGTACCACAGTTTGAGGAAGTATTTGCCGGCTTCGGTGCTGAACTGCCCGCTTTCACCCAGATGGTCATCAACTTGTCGGAAGTGCTGCAGGAGTGGTGGTATATCGTCATTGGTGTGCTTGTGGTGTTTGGCTTTTCCATGAAACAGATACTGAAAACCTCCGAATCGGCCCGGGATAAGCGGGACCGACTCATCCTGCGCTTGCCAGTTGTCGGCGCCATCCTCGATAAATCCGCCGTAGCCCGATTCTCGCGAACACTGGCTACCACCTTCTCAGCTGGTGTTCCCCTGGTTGAGGCACTGGACTCGGTTGCCGGCGCCGCGGGTAATGTGGTCTATCGGGAAGCGACGGAAACCATCAAGGAAGACGTATCAACCGGTCAGCAGCTTCAGTTCGCTATGCGCAACGCCGGCATATTCCCCAACATGGCTATCCAGATGGTAGCAATCGGTGAAGAGTCCGGTGCACTGGATGAAATGTTGTCCAAGGTCGCCAACTACTACGAAGAAGAAGTCGACAATATGGTCGACGGCCTGACCAGCCTGATGGAGCCATTAATCATGGCCGTCTTGGGTGTACTAGTCGGTGGCCTGATCGTCGCGATGTACCTGCCCATATTCCAGCTGGGCTCCGTGGTCTAATCACCGCAGCCTTAATTTGGATAAAAAATTATTGAATAGATGGATTTAACTGTTGACTCATCAGCAGTTGAATCCACTGGACAAAGTGTGCAATAAGACCATTTATCAGCGTTTATTTCTTTCCACTATTCCCAATTATCTGACTATTCACTGCCAGCTGAGCAATGTTCCCTTACATCAATATAATATTGCAGGTAACGTAACTATCTTAGGTTACCTGCATACCATCGAATTAATTTACCGCCTGTTCATCTTTATATATAACACATTTCAAATTATTGATTTGATCAACCAGCTTTTGCCGATCTGTGTTCCATACGTTGAGATGCCCTACCTTTCGGTTTGGACGCGGTGTTTTGTTGTAATCATGTAGCTGCACATTATTGTCAACCAGCCAGTCTGTATTGAGCTTCTGTCCAAGCACATTGACCATGCCCGCATGAGTCGTCGGTTCAGTTGCGCCTAACGTGATACCTGCAATACTGCGCAGATGGTTTTCAAACTGGGAACAGATGTCGGCAGCCTGTGTCCAATGGCCACTGTTATGTACTCTGGGAGCCAACTCGTTGACCAGAAGCTTGTCATGCATAACGAAGAACTCGATAGACAGAACACCGACATATCCCATTTCTTCGATAATCTTCTGCGCAATTTTCTTGGCTTCTTCTGACAATGCAGGCGAGGGCAGCTCGGCCGGCGCAATGGAGCTGATAAGAATGCCGTTCCGGTGTTCGTTTTCTGCCAGTGGGTAGAATGCACATTCACCCTTGCTTGATCTCATGGCAACAATGGAGGCTTCTTTCTCGAAAGCAACAAAGCCTTCAACAATGAAATCGCCATCCATTGCATTTTCCAGCAATAAAGCATCCAGCTCTTGCGTATTGTCAATCTTCCACTGGCCGCGACCGTCATAACCCTCCTCGCAGGATTTGACAATAACAGGCAAGCCCAGCGCTTCTATCGCCGCTTTTAAGCCCTCTGCTGAGTTGATCAGACGGTAAGGCGCGGTCGGTACGCCCAGGGCATTAACGAAGTTCTTTTCACGCCCCCGGTGCTGGCATATTTGAATCGCTTCAGGATTAGGATTGACCTCGCAGAATGGGGCAAGGTCTTTCAGCATCTCTACATCAACATGCTCGCGCTCAACCGTTACGACGGAAGGCTGACCCAGCGCTTCGAACAGCTTACGGCCCGTCAACTCCGGCGTTAATTCAACAATATCGCCAAGCCCTTCCACACAAGACCTGTTTTCACCGGGTTCCGCCAGAAAGGAAAATGTCAGCCCCAAATGCCAGCCTTCCAGCGCCATCATACGAGCCAGCTGACCGCAGCCAATAATTGCGATATGCATTATTCAACCTCTACGGGAACGCTTTCTGTTTGCTCTTTACGCCACTGCTGCAAACGCTGACTAAGCGCGTCATCCTTCAACGCCAGCATCTGGGCTGCCAGCAGACCCGCATTATAGGCGCCAGAGTTCCCCACTGCCTGACAGGCTACGGCAACGCCCTTGGGCATTTGCACCATCGACATCAGGCTGTCCATACCGTTGAAATGCTTGCTGGGCACAGGCACGGCAATCACGGGAAGGTGCGTCATGGCCGCAGCCATACCGGCCAGGTGCGCCGAACCACCGGCACCGGCAATGATCACATCAATACCGCGCAGATGGGCTTCAGACGTAAATTGATAGAGCCGATCAGGCGTACGGTGGGCAGAAACCACGCGGGTTTCGAAACTGACACCCAAATCGTTCAATGGAATGGTAGCGGACTGCATAATGGGCCAATCCGATTGTGAGCCCATAATGATGCTGACGGAAATCTTGCTCATACAGTGTATCCGGGTGAATCCAGTTTAAACCATCACTTCGATGATCAGCGCGCTGTATAACGGTATACCCACCAACACGTTAAACGGACACGTGATGGCGAGCGATGACGTAATCGACAACCCCTGGTTGGCCTTCGGCAAAGCAACGGCCATCGCCGCAGGTACGGCAATGTAAGAGGCACTGCCCCCAGAGTGGCCAGCAGAATAGTGCCCCCAGCCGAACGCTGCAAAAGCTGCGCAAACAGGGCACCTAAAGTAGCACCAATGGGAGGCATAATCACCCCAAAGGTTGCGATGAACGAGCTATATTGCTTTAAAAGCTGCAGATGCAATGCTGAAACCGGTTCCATTGCCAACAGAAACAGCGCCAGAACACCGTAAAGGTTGTCCAAAAGGGCATGATCTTTCGGCTTTGATCACCGACCCTCCATCCAACGAGTATTTCCCCCGTCCGCAGCCGCTTGATGTAAAAAGATTTCTTTCAGGGTTTTCTCCAGTTTAAGCGTCTGCGCCTTATCTTTTGCCAGCCAAAGCCCTACATAGAGTATGGGTATCTCCGGTAAGGCGACAAAAAGAGGAAAGTAAGGTTTGTAGCTGATCGCATGCGCCTCAGGACAGTCAGGGGCATCCATTCCACAAAACAAGGTGTGGAAGCCAATGTCCACATGACAATCAAGAGTAATCAGACGGTTAAGCACTCCGTGATGGTAGGTTTAGGGATTGCCATTCTCTCGAGTCACACCCTGGCTTTTGGCAGCAGCGCCGGACTGGCTGAACTGGATATGCAATCCACATTGATTATGACCAAATGACACCTTGCAAATCTGCAGACCAAACAACTGTCCAACATTGCACAATGCTTTCTGGATTACGTGTCGACCAGGAGCGGAAAAGTATGGAAGCCAGGATGAATTTGTAGTGAAACGGATTCAACCAAGGTACCCATTGATAGTTCCATAATCCCCCCGGCAATTTACCTCAGCAAAGCTGCCAAAATGTGGCAGCCATTTTAATTCGCATATCTATTTTGAGACGCCACACCTCTCTTAATGAAAACTCACTTTACAGTGAGCCAGTAAGCATCCAACAGCGCCTGCGTTTTTAACGATAATGCAGCGGACTGTTGAGCATTTTCTGAGGCGGGATCAGCCGTAAAAGCTGCGAAGTGGCGCATCATGCTCACGGCTTGCGGCTCTTCTGCATCTGCTGACACAAACTCAAAGTCTTTAGGAGATACCACCCCAGTGCGCTTGATATAACCATTGGTATGCTCATGGTTCTGAAAGGCAAAACTACTTTTCCAGTCCAGAACAAAGTCAGACAGACTGAACATACCTTCATGGCCGAGGATATCCAGATCCATCAAACACACACCGATGTTATAGCCAAAATCAAACGTTGAGGATTTTCCATCTTCAAAGACCACGACACCGGAGCCGCGAATCACTGCCCCGGTTTCATCATCACGAAAAATACCACCCGCTATGGTTTTAATGGGAGACGCAGGTTGGAGATATTCGGTAATAGCGCGCATGGCGTACCATCCCATATCGCCGACTGCACCCGTTGGCTCTTTCTCCGGATTAAAACGAATATTCTCTCTATCCATCAATGGAAAGAAGAACGAGCTGCGAACAGCCTGGGGCTCACCAATCGATGCCACCATCTCATCACGAATCTGCCGGGTGCGGGGATGGTGCGAGAAGTGCGTGGCATCCATAAAGGCAACACCATTGTCGCCTGCGGCTGTGATGATCTTTTGCAGCGATTCTGCATTGGTAAACGGTTTATCCACCAGAAGGTGTTTTTTATGCGCCGCTCCAAAGAGCGCAATTTCTTCCTTGCAGGCGGTCGGGGTCGCGATATAAACCGCATCAATAGCATCCGAACTGAGCATGTCACGCCAATTATCATAGGTAATGCCAATACCCTGCTGTTCAGCAAATGCCTGGGCGGATGCCGGGCGACGGCTGGTCACGGCCACTAATTCGATGGCTTCAACCTGCTTCACAGCATCGGCAATGACACCAGCAATCAAACCCGAACCAACAATACCTAAACGTAATTTAGACATGCATCAAATTCCTGTATTACGTGGTTTTCTTGAAGAAGAGTCACTTGATGAAGCAGCTCTTTTTTTCAGGTACTCATTCATGAATATTTATTAGATCGCATCAAACTAGCTTGCCTCTCAAAAAAGGGAAACTTGTCATCAGCTATACACCAGTATTTCATCTAAAAAAGAGAATTCACCCGCAGAAAAACTGACACTTTCTGATGAGATTCCGATGCAAACCTGCAACCAGATAATTACGTGAAATTGCCATTGGTCGTTTGGCCATTACACCTTAGACTACGCCGCCTTGAACACCTGAATGGGGACGTAAGATGTTGCAGTTTCTTACTGCGCTGCCGCCAATGGTCGCATTACCCATCGCCATCGCCTGCGAAGTGGTTGCGACATCCATGCTGCCGAAAACACAACAGTTCAGTCAGCCAATTCCTACACTCATTACCCTGGCGGGCTATGCGTTTGCATTCTTTCTGTTATCCGTCACCGTCAAGACAGTGCCGATCGGTATTGCCTACGCGATCTGGTGCGGGGCAGGCATTGTGCTTGTCGGGTTAATCAGTTGGCTGTGGCACGGTCAGCAGCTGGATCTGCCAGCGATTGTGGGTATCACCCTGATCATGGCGGGTACCATTGTGATTAACGTGTTTTCCGGATCAGTATCGCACTGACCGATAAACCGCTATTCACTGGCGAGATAGCGTTTGGATGACTATAAAAAAACGGGTTCAGAATCATGTTCTGAACCCGTTTTTTTACGCGGTTTCGATAGCGTCAAAAGCGACTTATTTTCCCTGCGCAGGCAGAATCACTTCCACTTCATCATGGGGACGCGGGATAACGTGCACAGACACCAGTTCCCCAACCCGTTGTGCCGCTGCCGCACCGGCATCCGTCGCGGCTTTCACCGCACCGACGTCGCCCCGCACCATCACGGTTACCAGACCACCACCCGCCCGCTCCTTACCGACCAGCGTGACGTTGGCCGCCTTTACCATGGCGTCAGCCGCTTCAATCGCGCCGACCAGACCTTTGGTTTCAATCATACCCAGTGCGTTGCTTACCGCCATTTCTCCCTCCCAGGGAATAATACGCTATGCAGGTTTAGCAGCCTTTCAGCTGGCTGATCACCTTGCGGGTTAATGCTTCAATATCAATGTCAGTTACAGATGTCGTCGGCTGCGAACCGGATTCCAGTGACTCCGGCTCAATCAGGCCAAACGCGACATAACGCTTGTTAAACAGATGCAACGGCGTGACGTTGTCCGATGTGGATGATCCGCCAATACCACCACAGCCCAGCGTAAAGGCAGGGGGCAGACCGGTTGTCGCCCCAACGCCGCCGTGGGTCGCCGGTGTATTTACCACCAGACGGGACACCGGTTTCTTGAGCGCAAACTCCTGGATCAGCAGGTGATCCTGCGTATGCAGCGCCAGCGTGTGCCCTGCCCCTTCATAATTCAGCAATTCCATGCACAACTCACAGGCTTCATGAGCATCCTGCACCCGGTAAAAGCCCAACAGCGGGGACAGTTTTTCCCAGGAGAACGGGAAGTCATTACCCACATTTTCCCGTGCCTGCTCGGCCACCAGCACCTGGGTAAACGGCGGGACTTCCACACCGGCCATACGGGCAATCGCTGCTGCAGGCTTACCCACAATTTTTGAATTCAAACCACCGCGGGGATTTCTGATCAATGCTTCCAGTTTGCTGATTTCTTCCTGATTCAGGAAATAACAACCCTGGGCGATCATCTCGGCACGCACGGTATCGGCAATCACGTGTTCTGTGACGACATGCTGCTCTGAGGCGCAGATCGTTCCGTAATCGAAGGTTTTGCCGGTGATCACATGGCGCACAGCTTTCTTGATATCCGCTGTCCGCTCAATGAATGCCGGCACATTACCGGGGCCAACCCCAAGTGCAGGAGTGCCGGAGCTGTAGGCTGCGCGTACCATCGCCGAGCCACCGGTAGCCAGGATGATGCCGGTATCCCGATGCTTCATCAGCTCCGCCGTGCCTTCCTGGGTGGGATACGCCATGACACTAACCAGATCTTCCGGCGCACCCTCACGCTTCAGGGCTGAGCGCAACAACTCAACCGTTCGGGTAATCGCATTCAGCGCGGCAGGATGGGGGCTGATCACCACCGCATTGCCCGCCTTCACGGAAATCATCGCCTTATAGATGGCCGTTGACGTCGGGTTGGTAGAGGGCACCAGTCCGGCTACCACGCCAAACGGTACCGCCACTTCCATCAGTTGCTGTTCCTTGTCCTGGGCAATAATCCCGACGGTCTTCATGTCCTTGATCGAATTCCAGAGAATCCGGCTGGCCAGCAGGTTCTTGGTCACCTTGTCCCTGACCCGGCCAAAGCCCGTCTCTTTCACCGCCCTGTCCGCCAGCTCATGGGCATGCTGTTCCGCGATGTCCGCCATGGCCTTAACCAGCGTATTGACCTGAGCCTGACTGTAACCGGCAAGAATCTTCTGTGCCGCCCGGGCTTTCGCCAGCAGGCATCGCACATCCTGCACTGAGAGCAGGTCTTTATCGAAGTCTTCCAACGGATGTCACCATTATTTTCCAAACCCTGTTTTTTGCAGTATTTGCAGCATTTTCAGCTGTTGCAGCACAGGGGAATTAATGCCTTACAACCCGAATATCAAAATCAAACCGGTTGAAAAACGCGTCCAGCTGGTTCAGCTCTTCATTGCTGTAACCACCGACATGCTCGGCCGGATACGCCAGATCCAGCATCTTGTACTTGGTTTTGCCCATCTGGTGATAAGGCAGAACATCGATACGCTGGATGCCGCCTTTTTGCGCCAGTGCCTTGACGTAATCAATCGCGCCGGTAATCGCGTCATAAGAGTCGTTGTAGCCGCGGATCAACGGCATGCGGATGGCTATGTTGGCGTTCAGTTCAACCAGGCGTTCCAGGTTGCGCTTCACCGCTTCATTGCCGATCCCGAAGATCGCCTTATGCTTCTCGGTATCAATGTGCTTGATATCAAAGAGAAACAGATCGGTATGCGGCGCAAGCTTTTCGTAATTCTCCAGCGCCGTGGAACCGTTGGTTTCGATGGCGGTGTTGATCATGTTGCGCTTGCATTCCGCCAGCAGACGGGCTGCAAAGTCAGCCTGCAGGGTGCACTCGCCACCGCTCAGGGTAACGCCGCCGCCGGATGCCATGTAGAAGTTGTAATCCTGAAGGATCACCTCCATCAGCTCCGACACACTGACATCCTGCCCCATAATTTTCAGGGCACCGCCAAGGCAGTTTTCCTCACAATGGTGACAGCCGATACAGTTAACGGAACGATCAATACCATTCGGGGTATGCACCCCAACCGGGCAGACTTCCACGCAGCGACCGCAATGCACGCATTTATCGGCATTGAACATCACCTGGAAGGCATGGCTGATACTTTCCGGATTGGAACACCAGGGGCAGCGCAGGTTACAGCCTTTGAAAAAGACCAGCGTCCGGATGCCGTCACCGTCATAAATAGAATATTTCTGGATATTGAAGATCCGCCCCTTCAGCTCTTCAGCCCCCGAGGTCGCGATCAATGAAGTGCTATGCATGCTCGTCATTCAACCCTGTCTGTGGGAAACGCCGGCAACACGACAGGTGTTGCCGGCATCCAATCAGAAGCCTTCAATCACAGTACGGCTGATGATTTCGTCCTGAACTTCCTTGCACAGTTCAACAAAGTACGCGCTGTAACCGGCAACCCGTACGATCAGGTCACGGTATTTTTCCGGTTCCTTCTGCGCCTTGAGCAGCACCTCGTTATCCACATAACTGAACTGCATCTGACCGTTACCCAGAATGGAAGCGGTACGCAGCAGGGTGATCAGGCCATTCTTGCCTTCCGGTGTATCCAGCAGGCCTTTCAGGAACTTGAAGTTATGCACCATGCCGATGTTCATGGATTCCACGTTCATCTGGCTGACGGACTTGATGACCGCGGTAGGACCACACTTGTCCGCGCCCTGTGACGGGCTGATACCGTCGGACAGTGGCAGCCAGGCTTTACGGCCATTGGGCGTAGCGGCGGTCAATTCACCAATCGGCGTGTTGTTGGAAATGGACAGGGTGCCGTGGCTCATGGTGGAGTAGAGCATCTGGTACTTGCGGCATTCCTTTTCAGTCCACTCGGTCACTTCCCGGGCAAACTCATCCGCATAGGGATCGTCATTACCGTACTTGGGCGCATTGATGCAGTCGCGATGCAGCTGTTCGTAACCGGCAAAGTTCGCTTCCAGGGCATCACGCAGCTGTTCCAGGGTGTACTTTCTGTCTTCAAAGACCAGCTTCTTGATCGCTGCCATGGAGTCGGCATAGGTCGCCAGACCGGAGAAGATCAGACCCGGACCATGGTTAACCATGGCGCCACCACCGGCGACATCCTTACCGCTTTCCATGCAGCCTTCCACCAGCAGCGACATCAGCGGCTTGGGCGCCATGTCACGGTGAACCCGCTGGCTGATCACGGTACCGATAGCGGACAGTTTCACGATATGGGCGATCTGGACTTTTACTGCGGCTTCGAAATCTTCGAAGGTTCTGAAGCTGTCCAGGCTGCCGGTATCAATACCCTGAACGCTGTTGTACAAAGTCATACGACCACGGTTCAGGATGAATTCAAAAACAATCGGCCACTGGGTGTAACCGGTAGACGTCCACTGGTAGATACGGCCGGACTTCTGGGGTTCCACACAGCCCATCATGCAGTAGTCGCGGGCGTCTTCGAAATCGAAGCCCTTGCGCAGCATCATCTTGATGTGGGAATCGTCAAAGTGACAGGCCGGGAAGCCCATGCCCGCTTTCACCACTTCAACGATCTTCTCCATGTATTCCTGCGGAGACTGGTTGTGGATACGGCAGGCCAGTGATGGCTGGTAGACCTTGATGAAACGTACAGCGTCCATCATCAGGTAGGTCAGGTCGTTACAGGCATCACCACCGGTACGCTTCTGGCCACCCACGGTCAGGTTGATGAATGGCTGGTAACCGGCAAAGTATTTGGCGCCCAGCTCGCTGGACATCCACATCATTTCGGAACACTTGATGATGAACGACTGCATCAGTTCCAGCGCCTGCTCACGGGTAAGGCGACCGGATTCGATATCCGCGGCATACATCGGGTAGCAATACTGGTCCATACGACCCAGGGAGAGACCGGTCTGGTTCTCTTCCACCTCGAACAGGGATTCCACGGTCCAGACGGCCTGCAGTGCTTCGTGGAAAGTCTTGGGCGGATTAGCCGGAACATTGTCGTTCACTTCAGCAATGGCCATAAGCTCGGCGCGACGGGCCGGATCGGTTTCACGACCGGCCAGCGTCCGGGCATGCTCTGCCAGACGATGGGCGTAGGCCATCACACCTTCACAGGTTTCAATGGCAGCCTTGTAGAAGTAGATCTTGTCGATGTCGCCAGGGTTTTCCATGCTCAAGTCAACCAGACGGGACTCGGCATCGGCCTTGATACCGTTCATACCCTTGGTTACCAGCAGGACGTCAAACCCAGGACAGGTATCGCCACCACCGTTGATCTGGTGATAGGACAGGTCACTGACATAAGTCTCACCGCTGAATTCCCAGATACCAGCTTCACGGTACAGCGCCTCACAGACTTCATCGACAGAGCGTCCTTTCCAGAAAGGCACGATCTGCTCACGGATCACCTGCTTGTCCGCTTCGGAAATTTCAAAGGGATCCTGGGGACGGGTGCTCATGGTATCGAGCTCTTCTTCCACCCAGCGCCAGGCGATATCGGGGGAGAAGGCACCGGCACGCGGCTTGCCGCAAGGGTGACCGACAATCAGTTCGTCGTTCTGAATCAACAGGGGTGCGGTTTCACAGGCAGCCCGGAAGGATTTCGCACGCAGCATGATCGGCGGCAGGCCGGGATTCTTCTTGGCGACTTCGGTAAACGCCAGTGCACGGTAAATTGAGACACTCGGGCGGGCTTTCAGGTATTGGTCCCGCAGACGCTGCATACGGGGTGTCAGCCCTTCCATCAGCTGGCCGGAAGCAGGGTTCGGCTCGGGCTGACGGCCACTGGCAGCCGGCAGGTGCTGCACAATTTCACGGATCAGCTGGCGGAGCGCTTCTTCGCTGATGCCGTCCAGGGAAGTGTTTGACTGGGAAGAGGAACCGAAACGCTGGTCGTCAAATATGCTGGTGTTTTGCATCGTGGTCATCGCGAACTAAAGCCTTAAGTGGGAAGCCTCAGGGCCTGTCGATCCGTCCTGGGGCCATTACAATGAATCTGATCGTCAGCCCTTATTCACCGATAAGGTATTGGGCCACAATCCGCTCTACGTCATCGTGGGGGCGGGGGATTACCAGTGCCGTCTCCATTTCACCGACATCTTTGGCGGCGGCTATGGCGGCATCCACGGCGGCTCGAACAGCACCCACATCCCCTTTCACCATGGCGGACACCAGACCTGAACCGACGTTTTCATAACCAATCAATTCCACGTTGGCAGCCTTGCACATGGCATCCGTGGCATAGACGCAGGTGACAAGGCCTTTGGTCTCAATCAGCCCCAGCGCATTACTCATTTACAGCTCCTGACGACAGGGAGGTTACGGTTTATGCAAAACCATGATCTTTTTGACAGTGTCGTGGGGGCGCGGGATCACGGCCGAGGTGACATACCCTTCCGCCCGTTTCGCGGCTTCCACACCGGCATCCACGGCGGCCTGTACGGCGCCTACATCCCCCTGGACCATGGTGGTGACAAAGCCCGAGCCAATATTTTCGTAACCGATCATTTCAACATCAGCCGATTTTGACATGGCGTCGGTCGCTTCCAGGTTGGCTACCACTCCCCATGTTTCTATCATCCCTAATGCGTTGCTCATCGGGTTCTCCGATACAATAAAACCGCCACATCATTCACGAATGGCGTGATGACATGCGTTAACATCAGTCATGAACCCGCTTGAAAGTCGTACACGTGCGATTTGTCAGTCAGGACAATGAACGTCTAACAAGAGTGAACGCCACCAAACAAATTCAGAACGAGATAATACGCATTGAACGGTTTTAACCTTTGAGAAGAATCAATAAAGAAACGACAATTTTGATAATTCTCACCGGTAAGTACCCATATTCTGTTGATTCAGGGCATAAGAAGCAGAAAACGCCCAAAACCGGCAGGAAATGCTCAAAAATCAGTAGGCATAGATAATATTATTTTCTATTTTGATTACGCCTATTTTTTAATAAATCAACAAATTACAAACAATAAATCACAAGAAATGATTTAAATCAGTTTATCCCACCAGGAAATCTGCAAGTATGCGCCCCGAATAACAATGGTTTAATCAACCGTTATCGGTCAATTAAATCAAAGGTAATACCGGATAAGGAATAATGCTCGGAACTGACACATGTCAGCAATTCAAAGATGACCATGTGCTTTCACTTTCAAAGAACTCAATCCAGTCTATACATTCAATCGGGAGCCTGATTTTTTACTCTCGAGAGGTTCCTGCGCGTTTAAATCCAGTTGAGTTGTTTGACCAGAGCATGACACCGGCTTGAACAGTAACCAAGATAGGAAACCCAATCGATGAGCGGGGCAGTCGCCACTGGCAATATGATGGCCTACCAGGCCAAGGCCAAACTGGATTTTGATTTTAAACGACGGGGCATTCTCATCGCCCTGATGTCCGGCCTGCTCTATGGCTGTTATACAGCGTTTATGACACTGGGCATGTCGACCGGCGCCTGGGTTGACTGGTATGGCGTCAATTCTGCCGGGCTATCAGCATTTGCCATCACTTATTTGCTCGGCGCCCTGGGCGCTGCCACAACCGACACTTTCAGTGCGCTCTGGGCGATGAGCATTGCCACCGCCCGGGGACGCATTGGCGACTTTTTCCGCTGTTATAAAACCCGGCCGGGATTGATTATGGCGGTCGCGGCCATCATAGGTGGTCCACTTGCCAGCACAGCCTACGTGATCGGCCTGCAGAAAGCCGGTTCCATTATTGTTCCCATCAGCGCCCTCTGCCCAGCCATTGGCGCTATTCTCGGCCGTTTCCTGTTCAAGCAGGCACTGAATGCGCGTATATTGCTCGGTATCCTGATCTGCTTTATTGCCAGCTGTATGATTGCCAGTACCAGCCTTGGGGGTGAAGCTCCGGAAGGCTTGATGATCGGCCTGTTTTTTGGATTTATTGCCGCACTCGGCTGGGGCATTGAAGGCTGTGTCTGCGGTTACGGTACATCCATGATCGATTCTGAAATCGGTATCACTATCCGCCAGGTAACATCCGGCCTGACCAACCTTATCATCCTGGTGCCCCTGTTCGGTATGATGTCTAGCCACGATGTCAGCACCTTCAGCCTGGTACAACAGTCGTTTATCAACAACGACTCCACCCTCTGGTTCATTATTGCCGGCCTGTTTGCCTACCTGAACTTTATGTTCTGGTACAAAGGCACCAGCATGTGCGGCGCCGCTCTGGGTATGTCCTGCAATGGCACCTTCTCCTTCTGGGGGCCTTTCTGCTGCTGGCTGCTCCTTGGCGTTATCTTCGGACTGGATGGCTGGTCGATTCCGCCGATTGCATGGGCGGCAGCCGTACTGATGGTCGTGGGTATTTTCGTGATCGCCATGAACCCAATGGATCTGCTGAAAAAGAAAGAGGCTGCTCAATATGAAACCGCTTAATTATGCACTGTTGAAGTACTTCACCACGGTTGATGAAGCCTGTGAAACAGATGTTATGGCTGCACTGGAAGATGAATACCGCAGCTTCAAGGCTTTCAAAAAAGACGCCATTATCTCAGCACTGATGACGGCAGAAGCCAATGGTCTGTTAGAAGAAACCCATTTTGAACTGGATGAAAACAACGAATTGCATGTTTACTACCGCGCTCATGAAGCCGGGGCGGCAACCATCAACCAGTACATTAAATAAGCACTGAGACTCCTGCTCCAATCTGGCAATTCTGAATATCAGAAAACTGCCAGATTGGAGCAACACGATAACGATCAAAAAACCCTTTTGTTGAATAAAAGTTTAAGCCATCACAGGCTTTTTTGTTTTAACCTTCCCGCTTTTCTCATTGAGAAATTTATCGATCTGTCAGGCAACACTGGCTATTTCACCAGGCTTACGCAACATTTTATCGATATCACCAATATGCGTTTCTTCTTCAGTGATTAAACGCCTGGCGTATTCTTCGACCAGCACGGACTTTCCCTTTTCCGCCAATGCCAGCAGCTCGTAGTAATGAGCAACGCCTTCTTTCTCAAACTGCAGGGATTCAGTCAGGATATCGTGGATATCATGCCGGGAGGTTTCCAGTAATTCCCCAATACTAATAGAGGGATGTTGACCAAAGTAAGTAATCAACTCCCCGGCCTCATGGGCGTGAAGCAGCGTTTCCTGTGCCGCGCTACGGAACCAGCCAACAATCGGTATTCGGCTGTAACCAAACACCATAAAGCTGTAATGAGTGTATCGCACAACACCGGCCAATTCATGTTCAAGAATATCGTTCAGCTTGGCCACAATCTCAGCAGTATGAGTGGACATTTTAACTTCTCACTTTTCTGTTTTACTCATCAGGCCGCTTGAGTATAGACATTATTCAAGTCCCAACTGATGTAGTCTTAATACAGACTCGCCAGAAGCCCATTAACTAAAAAGAAATAAAAAGCAAGTAGAGCACTGCAGCTTTCCATGCGACTAACTCATAATATTCCCTTAATCAACATGTATTAAAGGTGGTCAGAAAATTAAAAAAACCAGCCCAATTTGACAACAATCGACATCTCGTAAAACAGCTGTCAGACTGGAACCGTATAATATAACCACAAAAAGCTTTAACCCATTAACACTTTACTCACCCAAGAGCATTTTAAATTCACAAATAAACAATACTACCGTATAACTATTTTAGGATCATAATAATATGTTCTTACAACCTGTGGCTCTCCATGAACCAACTTAATTAACTTAAAATGAATATCATAATTTAGTTCAGATCCAACTGTCGCACTATCAAGGACTGTGCTGGGTTAATACAATAAGTGCAACAGGCTGAAATTTGAGAACTGAGATAGCTGTCAGGATTAAGCGAACAGAGTTACCCAGAGCATCAACGGCTGTATGGATTTTCATTGTCAGTCCTCATCTGGATTTGCCACCTGTTGATCATATTGAGATGTTTTTTGGGGCTCTATGTTGATGGGCACGAGAGATACGGCCATCAGGCACTCAAGATCTTTATCCCTTGGTAGCTCCTCGAATATTTACGCCTATTTTCCTGTGTGATACAGGCAGTTATGCTGTACATAGACACGTTGTGGTGCCAGTACCCAAAGTGTGTAGGTAGATCTCGCCAAGGAGTTCTAGTATTGGCAATCTAAATAACAGCTTTCAGGAACTGGCGATTATCTTTAGCTGTTGCTCCACAATCGGAAGCTTTTCCTGATAGAAAGCTCTGAGTACAGCCCCATTGATCATCACGAAGTACAGTACGATACATAGTCAGAAATTGCTGCATCGTATCGAACCCTGCTAAACAATCTTTACGTCAATTGAGAACATTTCCTAGCTTATTATTGGGGACTTAATCGCAGGTTTCCTAACTCCCTAATGAAAACAGGTATGGTGTGACACCTCTGACGCAACATCAAACAAGAGATACCCCTCACTGCTCCCTGACAGATCGCATGCCTCCCCTAACCCCTAAATTCATTGATCTGACACCAACCTTAAAATACCTCACAACAACATCAAACACCTTCCAACATTGATAAACATCAATAACCAAAACCACAAACAATGTTTCAATTTACCACCCTATAGGCTGCTTTTCTGCAATCCCGGTAAACGCTGTTTACCCTCCCGCAGACAGGGTTTCCGTTCTCCGCGGGACTCAGACTACCAGTGAGACAACCACTTGAACGTTGAGATGAAAGGCATTTGCAAGGCTTTCGGCCATGTGAATGTCCTGACCGATATTGCATTGTCGATTGCCGATGGCGAAGTGCATGCCCTGATGGGCGAGAACGGCGCCGGCAAATCCACCCTGATCAAGATTCTGGCGGGTGTCTACACCCGTGACAGCGGCACGGTCACCATTGACGGCGTGCCGGTGGACGCCTGCAGTATCACCGCCTGCCAGCAACTGGGCATCGCCTATGTGCACCAGGAACTGAACGTCATCAACGACATGTCCATTGCGGACAACCTGTTCCTCGGCCGTGAACTGCGCAACCGGTTCGGCTTCATTGACCGCCCGCGCATGAACCAGACCTGCGTCGAGCTGCTTAACGAACTGCACCTCGAACACCTGTCGCCTGATACCCTGATGCGACAGCTCAGTGTCGGCTACCAGCAGATGATTGAAATTGCCAAGGCGCTGCTGATCAACGCACGCCTGATCATCCTCGATGAGCCTACTGCTGCTCTGACCGACAAGGAAATACGCACACTGTTCACTATTGTTCGAAAACTGAAGGCACAGGGTGTCAGCTTCCTGTATGTCTCGCACCGGATGAATGAGATTTTCGAACTGTCTGATCGCATTACGGTACTGCGGGATGGCCGCTATATCGGCACCTGCAAGACGGCAGACGTCAATGAAGACGACCTGGTCCGCATGATGACCGGGCGGAGCATCGACAATCTCTACACTGCCAGCCAGGCAACACCCGGCAAGACTGTTCTGGAACTCCGTAATCTGACCTCAACCGGTCAGTTCGAGGACATCAGCTTTACCCTGCGTGCCGGCGAAGTCCTCGGCTTTGCCGGTTTGATGGGCGCAGGCCGCTCGGAAGTCATGCACGGGATCTTCGGCAGTTACCCTGCCGAAACCGGCGAAATCCACATTCACGGACAACCGGTGACCATCAAAACGCCCCGCGATGCCAGCAAACACGGCATCGCCTTTGTCACCGAAAACCGCAAGGAAGAAGGCCTGATACTGGACTTTGACCTCACTGAAAATACCACACTGCCATCGTTGGACAGTTTCCGGAAAAACGGATTGGTCAATGATGCGGCTTTGGTCGCGACCACCGACCAGCACATTGCCCGGCTCCATATCAAAACCAGCGGCCGTGAACAGAAACTGAAAAATCTCAGCGGTGGTAACCAGCAGAAAGTGGTGCTGGCCAAATGGCTGGAAACCAAGCCCGATATCCTGATCCTCGATGAACCTACCCGCGGCGTTGATATCGGCGCCAAGAAAGAAATTTACGACATCATCAACACACTGAAACAACAGGGTGTCGCCATTATCGTCGTCTCCAGTGAACTCTCAGAAGTGATGGGTATCTCGGACCGGCTGGCCATTATGCATCAACGTCGGCTGGTCAAGATCACCAACACCGACACCCTGACCCAGGACCAGGTTTTGAAATACGCTTTTACAGGTGCCCAGTAATGTCTACCCTTTCAGCCAGCGCCGTCAGCCCCCGCAGGAAGCCCAGCCTGTCGGAGATTTATGAGAAGTATGGCCTGTTCGTGATTCTGATCGGGCTGTGTGTGCTCTTCACCTGCCTGAACCCCAACTTTTTCTCGCTGTATAACCTGCAGAATATTTTCAAACAGTCGTCTATTAACGGCCTCATTGCCTTTGGTATGACATTTGTCATTCTGCTGGGCTGTATTGACTTGTCTGTAGGCTCTGTACTGGCGCTCGTCGGTTACCTGACCGGTGTCATGTTAGTGAACTTCCAGCTGCCGATTGCCATTGCCCTGCCTGTCGCCCTTGCGCTGGGGATTATTCTTGGCCTGATCAACGGTCTGCTGGTTGCCAGAGTCAAGCTGCAACCGTTCATCGCCACATTGATTACCATGACCGTTTACCGCGGGCTGACCCTGATCATTTCCGATGGCATGCCAGTGCGTAATATCGGTGATGTGTCGTCCATGATCGCGTGGATCAACCGGGGTAGCGTCGGCATCCTGCCCGTTTCCATGATCGTATTCCTGGTCGTGCTGGTCATCCTGATGGTGCTGTTGCACAAGACCGTTTTCGGTCGCCAGCTCTACGCCACCGGCGGTAACGAGGAAGCCGCCCGGCTCTCCACGGTACCGACCGACAAAATCAAGATTCTGGGTTACATGCTGTGCGGCCTGCTCTCCGCCATGGCTGCCATTCTTTACATCGCCCGTTACAACTCGATCTATCCCAACGCCGGCGTCGGCATGGAACTCGATGCCATTGCCGCCGTCGTCATCGGTGGCACCAGCATGACCGGCGGACGCGGACGCATCACCGGCACCTTTATCGGCGTGCTGATCATCGGCGTCCTGAATAACGGCCTCAACCTGCTGGGCATCTCCTCGTTCTATCAAGAGGTGATCAAGGGTCTCGTCATCCTGTTTGCTGTCATCATCGACATCAAGAAGAAGTAACGCCTTACACACACTGTCATTAGGAAGCGTCGTCGTACCATGAAGAAACTACTGGCCGTATCCTGCCTTACCCTTGCCGCAACCGGTCTTTTGGCGGGCTGCTCTGATCAGAACAGTGCGGACACTGCCGCGACTGATCAGAAAACCATCGCCCTGATGATCTCCAACCGTTCCAACGAGTTCTTCGGCGTGCTGGAACGTTCTGCGGTCGAACAGGCAAAAACCCTGGGTTACAACATTGAAGTGTACGACGGTGGCAACGACGCTACCCGTCAGCCCAGCCAGGTGGAAGACGCCATTACCAAGGGTGTCAGCGCCATCATCATCAACCCGCTGAATCAGGACGCCACCCGCAGCGTACTGAATGACGCCATTGATCGAAACATCCCGATCGTGTCCGTTGACACCACCGTCGCCAATGTGGACATGCTGGCCCGCGTTGCCACCGACAACGTCGATGGCGGCAAGTTCGCGGCTGAATGGCTGGTGAAAAAATCCGGTATCAATCCGGAAGAACTGACGGGTGTTATCCACATGCAGGGACTGGACGGTCACAGCGCCCATATCACCCGCGCCAAGGGTTTCACTGACTACCTGACATCCTCAGAAGCCGGTGCTGCCTGGAATGCGCTGACCGCCGATCCCCAGAAATACATCCGCCTGACCGGTGACTTTGCCCAGGACGTGGCCCAGTCCGTACTGGAAGCCAAGCTGAGCGCCCTGGACCCGGCCGGTAAATACGTGATCTACAACGAAAACGATGTCATGGCGATTGGCTCCATCGGCGCCATCAAGAACGACAGCCGTTTCAACCTGGACAACTTCACCATCATTGGGTTTGACGGTTCTTCCGAAGGCAAGCGTCTGGTGGATGCAGGCGATATGCAGGTCACCATCGTTCAGGATTTCCAGTACATCGGTGAACATGCCGTGAATGTGCTGGATGACTTCCTGAAGAACAATACCAAGCCGGCCAGCGCCGATATTCCTGTTGAGGTCATCATGTACCCCAACGCACAAACTCCCCGCGGCTGATTAGCGGGATCATGCCCGGTCCGCACAGCGCAGTGCCAGTGCGGACACTTTACATTCAGGACAGCAGGTTCCCTGCTGTGACAGCCCTTCACTTCCAGCGATGACAACGCGCATGTTCCTTGGTATTGATCTGGGCACCTCCGGTGTCAAAACTGTACTTCTGTCTGAAACCGATGCCATCATTGGCCAGGCCAGCGTCCCCCTGACCGTTTCCCGTCCACAGCCACTCTGGTCAGAACAGCATCCGGATGACTGGTGGCAGGCAGTCTGCACCAGCATAGAGAGTCTTAGACAGCAACATGACCTGTCCGGTGTGCAAGCGATTGGCCTGTCAGGGCAGATGCATGGCGCCACGGTGCTGGATCGTGAATTACGCCCACTGCGTCCCGCCATTCTCTGGAATGATGGCCGCAGCCAGGCAGAATGCCTGGAACTGGAAGAACTGGTACCCGGGCTGCGCGCCATTACCGGCAACCAGGCCATGCCGGGATTCACCGCCCCTAAGCTGCGCTGGCTCCAGAAACATGAACCTGAGATTTTTTCCCGTATTCATAAAGTGCTGCTGCCCAAGGACTATATCCGGTTACAGCTGACCGGTTGCTGTATGTCGGATATGTCAGATAGCGCCGGCACCCTCTGGCTGGATGTCGCTAAACGTCAGTGGTCAGAAACTATGCTGGCCAGCTGTGGACTGACCATCGACCATATGCCGGAGCTGGTTGAAGGCTCTCAGATCGCCGGTTATTTAAAGCCTGAGATTGCTCAACAATGGGGTATGAAACCGATTCCTGTTGCCGCTGGCGGTGGTGATAATGCAGCAGGGGCAATCGGTGTCGGTGTGACGGAACCGGGTCAGGGAATTCTGTCGCTGGGAACCTCCGGCGTCATTTTCGTGGTGAGTGACGACTATCGCAGCAACCCTGCCAACGGCGTGCACAGTTTCTGCCACGCATTACCAGAGCGCTGGCATCTTATGTCCGTCATGCTCAGTGCTGCGGGCTGCCTCGACTGGCTCGCCCGGTTGACGGGGGCTGAGGATGTCCCGACCCTGCTGGCCGAAGCAGAAAAAGCCGATCCCCAGGAAAGCCTGTATTTCCTGCCTTATCTTAACGGCGAGAGAACGCCCCATAATAATCCTGCCGCGACAGGCGTTTTCTTTGGCATGACCGGCGCCACAACCCGCGCCCAGCTGACACTTGCGGTGCTGGAAGGCGTGGCCATGGGATTGAAAGATGGGTTGGATGCCTTGAACGAAACCGGGATCACGATCAACGACATGACCCTGATTGGTGGCGGCGCGCGCAGTCCACTCTGGCGACAGATACTGGCAAATACATTGAATATGCCACTGAGCTATCGCCGTGGCGGCGAGGTGGGACCGGCACTCGGGGCTGCCCGGCTGGCGCGTCTGTGTCTCTGTGGTGATAAGCCGGTAACAGCCGCTGAAATCTGCCCGGTACCAGAACGACTGGAAACTATTGAGCCAAAAGCGTCGATGATCCATTGCTGTCAACAGCGGCAGGCTAAGTTCCGGCGCCTTTACCAGGCACTGCGGGACGAGTTTTCCGCCTGATAACAATCAGCCCGGAGCCATGCCAAATGGCGTTCGGGCAAGTCTGACGAAAACAACTGAAGCTTCCGAGGCACCACGTGCCTTGCATAAAAGTTTATGACCATGGGCGACCATTGCCCATCCTCAGGTCATTGCGATCGTCTTTGTTGACCTTTTTATGCCCCCCCATTGGCTTTAAAACAGCCAAATCGTGCACACAGCCCAGTTCATTGACCCTTATCAAAACTAAAAAGAACAACAGCGATCAATATAGCGATCACATGATCACTATAACGATCAAACAATAATAACCGCTCTGGGGATTCTACCTAAGTTCGAGGCGTTGTGTACCCATTTAAGGGCCTGAGTACGTCGAAGGCGCTTAGTAATCTGTCAATCATGCGGCCATGACCGCAGCTCCAGGGGGGAGTTTAAAGAAAATGGCAACCTTGAATGCACCTGTGACAAAAAGCCGGGATTCATCCGGCAAGCCCGCACTCAACTGGAAAGATCCCGTTATCCTGTTTGTTGTCCTGGGTATCGTGTTTGGCGGCATAGGCTACCGAATGGGACTCCCTAACATGCTGAGTACGGTCATGAACACCGCCCATGACCTGCTCCTGAATACCGCGTTTTTCATCATGGCATTGATGGTGGTCACAGGCGCTCTGAGCAGCCTGCTGGTCGAGTACGGCATCATTGCCCTGGTAGAGCGACTGCTCTCCCCCTGCATGGGCGTACTGTACAAGCTACCCGGCCGAACCTCTCTCGCCGGTATCATGACCTTCTTCTCCGACAACCCCGCCATCATCAGCTTTGCCGGCGACAAGAAGTTTGCAAAAGGTTTCAAGCCGATACAGATGGTCTCCATGACCAACTTCGGTACGTCGTTTGGTATGGGTTTCGTGGTCATTGCCTTTATGTCGTCCCTGTCCCTTGGAAGTTCTGATGTCAGCCCCGCCTCAGCAACACTGGTAGGTCTGTTTGCCGCGCTGATCGGCTCCATCCTGTCAACACGCCTGATGCAGTTCTTCTGCCGGAATGACTTCAAGAACGATACACTCCCGGCAGTCAATAGCGATGACCAGCCCGAGATTGATGACGGCGACACCATGGCTGAAGCCACACCTGAAACCGCCCAGAAAGAACAGGGCAGCGGCTTCATGCGCTTCATGGACGCCATGCTGGAAGGCGGCAAGAACGGTGTCCAGCTGGGTATCAGCATTATTCCGGGTATTCTGATCATTACCACCATTGTCTTCATGCTGACCATGGGTGCGCCGGAAGGCGGTTACACCGGCGGCGCCTATGAAGGGATCGGGGTACTGGGTGCGCTGGGTGAAAAAATGTCCGGCCTGTTCTATGTCCTGTTTGGCTTTGAGTCGCCCGAGCTGATCGCTTTCCCAATCTCCACCCTGGGTTCCACCGGCGCATCTCTTTCCCTGATTCCTCCCTTTGTCCAGCAGGGCATTATCGGTGGTAACGAAATTGCCGTATTCACGGCCATCAGCATGATCTGGAGCGGCTTCCTCTGCACCCACACCTGCATGCTGGATGCCCTGGGTTTCCGGAAGTTCACCGGCAAAGCCATTCTTTCCCATGCCATTGCCGGCATCGCGGCAGGCTCACTGGCCCACTACCTCTACATTCTGCTGTAAGTGACAGCCCAGGATAAAGACCATGAGTGACAAGTTTCCCAGCATATTCAATGAAGTGATTGGTCCTATCATGCGCGGGTGTTCCAGCTCCCACGTGGCGGCAGGATTACGCATCGGCCTGATCGCCCGGGACCTGGTGGCAGGCACGCCAAACGCTTCCACGGTCACCTTCGACAGCAAGGAACCCCTGGCGGCCAGCTACGACGGGCAGGGTTCCGCCATGGGCTACACCGGTGGTCTTCTGGGTCTGCCGGCCGACAGCCCCAGTCTGGATGCCGCCCGCCGGATCGCCGAGGAACAGGGTATCGACGTCCGCTTCCGGGTTGATGATGTAGTCACCCACCACCCCAACACCTACCTGGTGGACGTCGAAGGGGAAGACGGTGTACAGGTATCCATGGAAGCGGTTTCCCTGGGTGGCGGCGCCATTGAAATCTGGCGGTTGCTGGATATCCCCGTCAAACTGGCCGGCGATCTGTTTGTGGCCGCATTCCTCTGCGAAGCGATTCAGGAAGACGCCATTGACGCACTGGCCCAGATGGCTGTCGAGGAGCAGGCACAGCTGATCCGCCTCAGCAAACAGGCGCACGAAACCGGCAAGGGTTGCCTGGTGCTCATGGAATCCCGGGAAGCCTTTTCAGATCGCCTCATCGGTCGCGTAGAAGACTACCTTTCTGCCCGCTTCTGCGCCCAGATCAAGCCGGTCATGCCCGTGTTGTCCGGTGCCGGGGAAACCATTCCGTTCCACTCCGTTGAGGAGATGCTGGCCTACGGCGAAGGCAAACTGTCTCTGGCTGACCTCGCCTATTGCTACGAAGAAGCCCGCAGCGGATTCCCCCGGGAACGTCTGCACGAAATGATGGGCACCGTCGCGGAAGTCATGCAGGCCAGTATTCGCACGGGCCTCGAAGGCACACACTATGATGACCGCATCCTGCCCGCCCAGGCGCCGCTGGCAAAATCACTGGAAAGTTGCCAGCTGGTGCAGGGTTCCCTGCAGCGCACCATCGCCTATGTTTCAGCCCTGATGGACATGAAGAGCGCCATGGGCCTGATTGTGGCCGCCCCCACCGGTGGTGCCTGCGGCGCACTTGGCGGCGCAGTCTGGAGTGCCGTTGATGCCCTGGGCGGCGATCTCGACAATGCGATTGAGGCCTTGATGGCCGCAGGTATCGTCGGTGTCTTTATTGCCCGCAACGCGACGTTCGCCGGTGAAGAAGGCGGCTGCCAGGCCGAGTGTGGTTCCGGCTCCTCCATGGCTGCCGCTGCACTGGTTCACCTGATGGGTGGTACAGCGCAACAAGCGGTGGACGCTGCCTCCATGGCGCTGCAAAACACCCTGGGACTGGTCTGCGATACCGTGGGTGACCGGGTGGAATTCCCCTGCCTGGGTCGCAACGTCATGGCCGCGACCAATGCCATGTCCAGCGCCGGCATGGCCATGGCCGGGTACACCAATATCATCCCGCTGGATGACACCATCAGCGCACTGAACGACATCTGTCATCGAATTCCGATTGAGCTGCGGTGCACCGGCATGGCGGGACTGGCCACTACGCCGTCAGGCAAGGCTATCCATGAAAAACTGTTGGCTGGCGAACAGATATTAACGATTCGTTAATGAGTCGCTGGTTTTAATAAAACGCTTTGCATGATTTCGGTATTCAGGCCTGATAAATCTGAATACCGAAATCAATAGCAGGCAATCAATTTTTTTAACCAAAGATTATTTATTGATTGCCCATTGTTGAACTGCATTTTCTTAAAAACGAAAACGCAAAAGAACCGTCGTATTAACGCGATACGTATTGTTAAACACGATTATTTGTCATTCTGGATGTATTGAATCATGAGTACGTTAAAAGGCGTCTTTGTTGTCATGACCACCCCGTTCAATGAAGACGGTTCCATTCATTACGAGGGTATTGAACAAAACCTGGAGTATTACATCGACAGCGGTGTTCAGGGCATCCTGATCGCAGGCGCCACGGGGGAATTCGGCGTCATGACCCTGGAAGAACGCAAAGCGGTTGCAGCGTTCGCCCTGGCTCGAATTAATGGACGCGTTCCTGCCGTTGTCGGTGCCACTGCAGCCCGTGCAGCGACCACTATTGAAGTAGCACAACACGCGGCTGAACATGGCGCCGCCGGTGTCATGGTCCTGCCCCCGCCCGGTGCCGGACTGGACGATGAAGAAATCTTCCGTTTCTACAAGGAGGTGAATGACCACATTTCAATCCCGATCATGGTCTACAACAACCCGGGCAGTTCCGGCGTTGATATCCAGATTGACCTGCTGCATCGCCTGGCCGAACTGGACCGTGTCGACTGCATCAAGGAATCCACCGGCGACGTCCGCCGTATTTCAATGATCCGTGAACAACTGGGTGACCGGCTGGGTATTTTCTGCGGCTGGGAAGACATGGCGTATGAATCCTTCATGGCCGGTGCGACAGGCTGGGTCTGTGTCTGCGCCAACTTTGCGCCCAAACTGTCCGTTGACCTCTATCAGCAGACAGCCCTTGAGAAAGACTATGAAGAGGGCTGGAAAACCTTCTGCCGCCTGCTGCCGGCGCTGCGTTTTCTGGAAGCTGGCAAACTGATCCAGGCCGCCAAGGGCTTTCAGAATGCCCGGGATCTGTCAGGCGGCTACTGCCGTTCACCGCGCCTGCCACTGAGCGCTGACGAACAGCAGGAAATCCGGAACATTCTTGAAACCACCGCCATTCATTAACTTCCATGATGTTTCAGGGGGATGCTGATGGACAGAAAGACAGATTCAGACAAACCGAATCCTTTTTACGATCACTGTTCTGACAATGACGATCCCACGCAGGAACCTGACTGGATTCTGGGCCTGAACTGCATGATCCGGCGATCCATCATCGAAAACGATGACTCGCAGGATGAGCAGAACGATCACGCGGATTCATCCCGAAACAAGCAATGGCAATAACACGTAATGGTTTTTAATGACATCCCTGGTGCATTGGCCTGTTAAACAGCAAGCCCGCATCAGGGATATCATGGAGTTAACAATGACCACACTGAATGAACAAACTCTCCGCGACCAGGCGGCAAGCCTGACGTTCTCCACCCGTGCGATTATCAACGGCAAGGCGGTTGACGCATTGTCCGGCGCTACCTTTGCGACGGAAAATCCGGCTACCGGACAAACGCTGACCCATATCAGCGAATGCGGTGAAACCGATGTTGATGTCGCTGTAAAATCAGCCCGCGATGCCTTTGAGCGGGGCGACTGGTCACGCCGACACCCGGCTGAACGTCGTCGTATCATGCTGAAGTTCGCTGACTTGATTGAAAGCCACACCCTGGAGCTGGCCCTGCTGGAAGCGCTGGAAGCCGGCAAGCCGATCTCCGAATGCGTGAATACCGATATCCATGAAACCGTGGAATGCATTCGCTGGCATGCCGAGGCAACGGACAAGCTCTATGATCAGGTCTGCCCGACCGGCCCTGAGAACACCGGCCTGATCGTCCGTGAGCCCATTGGTGTAGTCGGTGCCGTGCTCCCCTGGAACTTCCCGGCCCAGATGGCAGCCTGGAAGCTGGGCCCCGTTCTTTCCATGGGTAACAGCATTATCATCAAGCCAGCCGAGCTGACCTCCCTGAGCACCATTCGCCTGGCGGAACTGGCGCTGGAAGCCGGTATTCCCGAAGGGGTCTTTAACGTGACACCCGGTCAGGGCGCTGTCGTCGGCAAAGCGCTGGGCTGCCATCAAGGTATTGATGCCTGTGCCTTTACCGGCTCTACCGGCGTTGGCCGCAAGTTCCTGGAATATGCTGCGCAGTCCAACCTGAAGCGTATTGTGCTCGAACTGGGCGGCAAGAGTCCCCAGATTGTCATGCCGGACGTGGAAAACCTGGACGCGGTAGCAGCCCATGCCGTGAATGCCGCGTTCTGGAACATGGGGGAAAACTGCTCCGCCGGCTCCCGCCTGCTGGTGCATGAAGACCGGAAAGACGCACTGCAGGAAAAGATGATCAGCATTCTGGAAGGCTGGACAGTCGGTGATCCCCTGGATCCTGAAGTGATGGTCGGTTCAATGATCAGCCAATCCCATATGCAGAAAGTACTCGGCTACATTGAAAGCGCTCATGCGGAAGGTGCGGAACTGCGCTTTGGCGGCAAACAGGTGCTGCAGAACACTGGCGGTTATTTCGTGCAGCCGACCATCTTTGACCAAGTCCGCAATGACATGACCATTGCCCGCGAGGAAATCTTTGGCCCGGTGCTCTCGGTCATCACCTTCCGCACCGAGGAAGAAGCCATTCAGCTGGCGAATGATACCCCTTACGGTCTGGCGTCTTCCCTGCATACCGACAATATCCACGTCGCCAGCCGTATGGCGCGGGCAATCCGCGCGGGAACCGTTTCCGTGAACTGTTTCTCGGAAGGGGATAATACGGCGCCGTTTGGAGGCTATAAACTGTCCGGTTTCGGTGGCCGCGATAAATCCCTGAATGCGCACGACCAGTACGCTGAAGTCAAAACCATCTGGTACGAGAACCGTTAAATAGCCCACAGCCTGTCGGGGGCGTAGCTTGCTGAAAGCCCCTGACAGACTGCAACAGTTACTCATAACAACCACCCACCAGTACGGCATCTGGCAACAATCCGGCAACGAGCACTTATCCTGATTGTCATATCCGAAATACCTTGTATATTGGCGCTCTTTTTATCTGAGGTTTCGCGTGTGGATGTAGGAGATCGCCTGAAAGCCCTGCGCAAAAAGCATGGGTTGTCCCAAAGAGAACTGGCTAAGCGGGCCGGGATGCCGAACAGTAGCATTTCAGGCATTGAGAATAATGCCGTCAGCCCAACGGTCAGCTCCCTGAAGAAACTGTTAAGCGCCATTCCCGTGTCACTGTCGGATTTTTTTTCATCCGACGACAACGCCACGGAAGAACAGATATTCTTCTCGGCCAGTGAACTAGTGGATGCGAGCATCGGCGATGTGCACCGTAAAATGGTCGGTAAATTCCGGGACGATAACCTGCTGTTGATGATGGATGAGGTCTTCCCTCCCGGCGCGGATACCGGCGATGACCTGATGACCCATGAAGGGGAAGAAACCGGGATTGTCATCGAAGGCGAGATCGACATCACTGTTGGAAAAGTCACCCGTCGCCTGAAACCGGGAGACGCTTACCATTTTTCCAGCAGCAAACCGCACCGCTTTCACAACAAATCATCAAAACCGTGTCGTCTGATCTGTTGCGCAACGCCTGCTATTTATTAAATACCTGAGAATGTTAGCGCACGCTCTTTACCGGATCGAGCCTCCAATGCCCGAAAGTGGCGAGTGAGGCAACGGCCCTGATTCACAGACTATGATGTGAATGCAATCCCGGTTATTGCATTGTCATGACAGATTAACGCTGGATTCACACCTGCCCGTTTGAGACACTACCGGGAATTACCAGAATAAATCAGACTGTGTTATGGATATGTTGTCGCTTCTGTCCAGTTCCCCCCTGCTATTTATCACACTGACGCTGATCCTTGGCCTGTTGGTGGGTAGCTTTCTCAATGTCGTGATTTACCGGTTACCGGTGATGATGCAGGCGGACTGGAAACAGCAATGTCAGCAACTGCTTGATCCGGATAAGACGCCTGAGGCTGGGAAACGCTTTAATCTCATCGTACCGGCATCCACCTGTCCTTCCTGTCAGCACAAGATTCGCCCGTGGGAAAATATTCCCGTGCTCAGCTACCTGTTCCTGAAAGGACGCTGCAGCCAGTGCAAGACAACCATTTCTCCCCGCTACCCCATTATTGAAGCCGTAACCGGTGTTCTCTCCGCCCTGGTGGCGTGGCATTTCGGATTCACCTGGCAGGCGCTGGCGGTACTGGTGCTCACCTGGTCGCTGGTCGCCCTGACCATGATTGACTATGACCACCAGCTATTGCCCGATTCCATCACCCTGCCGCTGGTCTGGCTGGGTTTAATCGGTAACAGCTTTGGCCTGTTTACTACGCTGGAAGCCGCTCTGTGGGGCGCGGTTGCCGGTTATCTCAGTCTCTGGTCCGTCTACTGGCTGTTCAAGCTGGTGACCGGCAAGGAAGGAATGGGCTATGGGGATTTCAAGCTGCTGGCCGCCCTTGGTGCCTGGATGGGCTGGAGCCAGTTACCGGTGATTATCCTGCTCTCGTCCCTGGTCGGCGCCATTGTTGGTATTTCTCTGATTCTCTTCCTTGGCCGGGACCGAACCATACCGATTCCCTTTGGCCCCTATCTGGCTGCTGCCGGACTGATCGCCATGTTCCAGGGGGAGCAACTGATCAATACTTACCTGCGTTTCACCGGACTCTGATTGACGCCCTATGAGTAGCTTTATTATTGGCATTACCGGCGGTATTGGCAGCGGCAAGACCGCCGTGACGGATTACCTGGCCAGCCAGGGAATCACAATTGTTGATGCAGACCAGGCCGCCCGGGTGGTTGTTGAGCCAGAAACGCCTGCCCTGCAGGCAATTACCGAACACTATGGCGAACAGATCCTGCAGGAAGACGGCAGCCTGGATCGTCGGGCATTACGCAACATCATCTTTAATGACGATGAAGAACGACGCTGGCTGGAAGCCCTGTTACATCCGCTGATCAAGGAAGAAATGCTGTACCAGCTGTCACAGTCCCGGTCGCCGTACAGCATTATTGTTTCGCCCCTGCTGTTGGAAACCGATCAGCATACGATGGTTGACCGCATCGCCGTGGTCGATATTCCCGCGGAACTGCAGGTGCAACGGACCATGGCGCGGGATGGGATCGAACAGAGCCAGGCGGAAGCCATCATGAAAGCCCAGGCCGCCCGTGAGACCCGGCTGGAAAAAGCGAATGATGTTATAGACAACAGTGGTTCGCTGGATGATCTGCACCAGGTGCTGGAACAGTTGCACAATACCTGGCTGGATATGGCGAGCAAACAAGCTTCAGATTAATGGCCGACAGGTTGTAACGAGTTCATCACAATACGGACCACCACTTCCCTGACCCGGTTAACATCTTCACGGGTATGGCGGGTATCTTTCAGGAGATTCAACGATGCAGCTTCCATAGCCCAGATAAGGGTGTAGAAAACCATACGGTCCGGAGCCTCCAGGCCCAAATCCAGCATTTTATTGTGGAACAGTTCGACCATGGCGTCGTAACCCTGCTGTCGATAGACCGCCAGTGGCGACTCTGAACGCATCGCCTCTTCTTCCAGCAGCTTGAGCAGTGGTCCGATGTAACGGTGGCAATCGAAAAACAGGCCAACCGAACGTTCCACCAGTCCCCGTAAAGAAGAAGACTTGGTTGCCATTGTTTGCAACTGCCCCATCATCAGGTCGACACCGGCCCGATAAACGGTTTCCAGTACCGCCATTTTACTGGGGTAGTATTTATAAAAAGTACGACGGGAGACACCTGCAGCCTGGATAAGATCATTGACCGTCACCGGCTCAATGCCTTTCCCGAGAAAAACAGGAATACAATGCAGCATGATCTCAGTGGCTGCGATTTCCCCCTGGTCAGAAAGGATGCCAGCTTCAGCTTTTTGCTGCCGAAAGAGGGCCTCCCGTCCGCCGAGTTCTTCAAACACCTGTCGGATAATAACCAGGCTGTCACTCCCCTGTGCGCCTGCCATGATGGTTCTCCCCCAACAATTCTACTTTCCGTCAGCTACCGGAATACGGTATAACGATGTCCAGAACAGCAGTCCGCCACTGGGCACCTGCCAAACACGACATAATAACAGCGAAGTGCCTGATAACAATGAGAAGACGTTGCCTGTCGCCTGACCACCTATACCGGCTAACGCCGTTTCTGTTCGTCCTTGCCCTGATGTTACTTCCTACTTCGGCTCAGGCCGCCAAAGCCCTCTGGTATCTTGGCCAGAAAATCCCTGATGTCACCCGCCCCTGGCAATCAGCCGACTACAGGGAGGTGACAGAAGCCCTGAAAACCATCGATGAGAAACAGCCCGATGCCCTGCCCCGCCGTGGCGGCGAATACACAGGCGCCGTCTTTGAACGCCTGATCAATGAAGAGAATTTCCGCCCCCAGCTGGATATTTACCAGTCACTGGATTTCCGGCGGGAAGAGGCTTCCAGGATCCTGTTCTCCCTCAAGGAGATCATGCGCCTGTATTTTGATTTTTCCGCCTCACGGCAACCTTATGGAAAAGAGGCCTTGAGCCTGATGAGTTACTCCATTCGCCAACAGGCCGTCTTGTTTGATCTGACGGTGGAATTCTGGCTGACCCTCAGCGAGAAAGACCAGCAGAGTCAGGAACGGCTCGAAGGTCTCAATGACACCAAGGCCGCTGCAGCCATGCTGGCATCCAGCGCCCTGGATTATCTCAACCTGCATCAGCAGTTCGAGCAGGAAGCCCTGATCCTCTACAGCTATGAACTGGGCAAAACCTGGCCGGAGCTGTTTGTTCACCTGCCAAAAGCCGAAAGGGAGCGGTTACTGACCAAAGTCATACAACTCAGCGAAAACCACGACCTGAATGAAGTACAAAAGACACTCTCAGAACTTCTGCCGGTACTGACCAAAATCCACGAGGGCATAGGCTGAACACCAGTCTTCCCTCATTACGCTGGAATTTCGTGGTTTTCATAAGCAAATACCCAACTGGTATTTGGGCATACGAACTCTTCCTGCCTATGGTTGTCTTATCTATAAATCATCTAGAAAAGCGGCAGAAATACAGTCAGTAGTTATTAACTCGAGACTGTCAGGAATTGCCGGCAGTGGTAAGAGGCAACGTCATGGGCAGACTCTCATTAAACACAATGGTGCTACTGGGCGCCATGGCGGGCCTGGTCAGCGGACTGGGTGCACCTCAACCGGTGCTGGACAGTGCCGCGGTGGTATCCGACCTGTTTATCCGGCTACTGAGGCTGGTCAGCGCACCGATTATTTTCTTTGCCCTGCTCTCAACACTGACGGGTATGAAAAACACCACCCATGCCCGAAAGCTCGCGGGCATGGTTTTGAAGTATTCTCTGCTGACGACATTGATTGCCGCCGCGATTGCGCTGGCTGTTTTTCTGGTCGTTAATCCTGTGCGTGGCGTCACCGGTATCACCGGCGCCACTGAGGGCATCGTGGGTGGCGGGTATGGACAATATCTCCTGAGCCTGATTCCGAATAGCTTCATTGCCCCTTTTGTCGATAATCAGATCGTCAGTGTGCTGTTACTGGCTCTGTTACTCAGCATCTCCATTCTGTCGCTGCCGGATCAGAAACGTGATCTTCTCCATGAGCTGTTTGACAGTCTGTTCTCAGCCATCATGCGCATGACCGGCCTGATATTGCTTCTATTACCGCTAGCCGTCTGGGCGTTTGTCACCGACTTCTGCCAGACACTGGAGAATCAACAAATGCTGGCAGCGATCTCGCTCTATGTCGCCTGCATACTGATTGCCAATCTTATTCAGGCCATTATCGTGCTGCCAGGCATGCTCCTCCTCAAAGGCCTGCCACCCTGGAAAATTTTCCGGGGAATCTTACCGACACTCACTGTGGCATTCTTTTCCAAATCTTCCAGCGCCGCGTTACCCTCTGCGATGGAGAATGCCGAGAAGAAACTTGGCATCAGCGATGAAATCTCCCGCTTCAGCTTCCCTCTGTGCATTACCATCAATATGAATGCCTGCGCAGCGTTTATCCTGATCACCGTACTGTTTGTATCCATGACCTATGGTGTGACCTACTCAGGACTCGAGCTTGTTAGCTGGATATTTATTGCGACATTGGCTGCATTCGGTAACGCTGGCGTGCCGATGGGCTGCTACCTGTTATCCAGCACCATTCTGGCTTCCATGAATATTCCTCTTAATATCATGGGCGTAATCCTGCCGGTTTATGCACTCATAGATATGCTGGAGAGTGCCATTAATGTCTGGTCTGACACGTGTGTCACCAGTGTTATTAATAAGGAAGTGAGTGAGAGCGACTACGTTGTGATTAACAGTTAGCTAAATACGAATGAAAAAATAAACATTTAAAAACAATAACCATTCCGACATACCAATATGCATTCCAAATAACTTTAATAAACAACCATTTGAATTGGAATACATACTATGTTCGACTATTTACCTTCGTTTTTTACAAGATTGTGGACATCGTCCCAAGCAAAGACAACCACCTCAGAACCTAGGCGAGTGTGTTCGGCAACGGTCACTACAAACCTTTCTGATGAAGACAGTTATCAGGCCACCCAGACAGATAATCCCAGATATCAAGCTGTTTCTAAAGCACGGAAAATCGCCCTTTGTTCAGATCAAAGCGCACATTATAAGGACGACAGTAGCAGTGAAAGTTCCTATGGAACCGCATCAGAATCCTCGCTTTCCATCGAGCCAAGCAAACCTAAAACATTTCTGGACACACTCGTCAAGAAGCCAACACCAGAGTTTTCAGAGACCGATAACGTACCAGAAGATATTGTATTTTCTAAAATCAGAAAGTTCATTTATAAAAAAAAGGAAAAAAAATAGCAGTAGCAGGACCAAGAGTAAAAATATGTGGCTCTGTCAGCAATTTAGATATTAGTCTTCCAGCCTTTACAACCTCTTTTTTTATACTCGATCAAATAAGTGAAAATAACATTGAAACATTACATTCAATCAGGAAAACGCTAAAACAATGGAATAAAATTGCCAGCGCCTACCAAAAAAAATCGCCACCAGTTAAATTAGTCGAACAATGGTCAAAAGAAATTGCAAACATAATCCACTTAGCGATAGCAAAAGAATATAAGCATCGTCATGACTATAAAGATGCACTACTCTTCACTGCCCACCTACCAGATATTGAAGCATTCGCAGAACTATCTCATGCGCTAGCAGGCGTGACATACTGCAAGAAGATATTTAAAAAACCAGAATTACGCATCCATAAGAGCTTCATCAAACCAGAATTCCTGCCAGAATCACCAGGAAATGTCTATGTTCGAGGTACTGGACGTGCATTGATACAAGTAATCATCAATCACATGGAAGCCTCTACAGATATACTCTCGGCAACCTCCTTCCCTGTAAATAAAGTCTCTGGCTATCTAAGGAACCTGCGATTAAGTCCCCAATAATAAGCTAATCTCCACTCAGCCTTTGCCGGAGATCAGTCATGGACCAACAGCTCAGCTTTTCTGACGCTGAATTCACTCAAAAGCGTCGCCAGACCCGCAAAGAAATATTCCTTGCCCGTATGGATAAACTGATTCCCTGGCATCGTCTTGAGACAATTATTGAACCTCATTACCCCAAACCCGGTAATGGGCGTAGACCGTACCCGTTATCCACCATGCTCCGGATACACTGCCTTCAACAATGGTACAGCCTCAGTGATCCGGCCATGGAAGATGCCCTTTATGAAATTGCGTCCATGCGATTATTTGCCGGATTATCTCTGGATAAAGCAATTCCTGATCGCACAACCATTATGAACTTTCGACACCTGCTGGAGGCTCACAATCTGGCTCGGGCTATTTTCACGGACGTAAACCAATGGCTGACAGAGTCTGGTATCGTTTTGAAAGAAGGCTCTCTGGTCGATGCCACGATCATCGAAGCTCCGACATCCACAAAGAATCAGACGGGGCAGCGAGATCCCCAAATGCACCAGACCAGAAAGGGTAACCAGTGGTATTTCGGAATGAAGGCGCATATTGGTGTCGATGCCCGTACAGGTTTGACTCATAGTCTGGCGACAACAGCCGCCAATGAACATGACCTTAATCAAGCCAGTAACCTGTTGCACGGTGATGAACAGTTTGTCTTTGCCGATGCCGGCTACAGAGGAGCCGAGAAGCGAAAAGCGCTCAATACAGACGCTGTACAGTGGCATATAGCCGAACAACCAGGCAAGTTAAAGAGACTCAGGAAACACCCTCGAATCAATAAAGTCATTTTGAAAACGGAATACCTGAAAGCCAGCATTCGAGCCAAGGTGGAACATCCCTTCAGAATCATCAAATGCCAGTTTGGATTTATCAAAGCCCGTTATCGGGGACTTCGGAAAAATGATGGCAAACTGGCGATGTTATTCGCTCTGGCAAACATGGTTAGACTGGACCAAATGATCCGGGCACAGGGTTAATGTATCCGAAAGCCGGACAACCGGCTTCAATGGTAAGAAACTGAGTAATTTTCAGGCTGGATAATAGTGAATTAATGACTTTTCATTCACTGTGTTTCTTTAACGTCACTTGCTCGCAGGTTCCCTAAATCACACACTAGGTTTTGAGCTTGCAGAGGATCAATAAACTTACACAAATTATTGAGGCGTAATTCAAAGAACTACGCCTTTACCTGTTTAATGACTGAAAACAAAAAATGGACGTGATAGATTATCGATTCCCTCTGCCTTTGCCAAAATCGTATCTTCAATCCGAATTCCGCCAAATGGCTTCATAGCTTCGATACGTTCCCAGTTAAAATCCGTATTCCCTTCATGCTCGACCAGCAGCTGATCAATGAAGTAAAGACCCGGCTCAATGGTAAACAGCATATCGGGTTCGACTTTTCGCTGCAGACGTAATGCCGGATAATCCGGATGTCGACCCATCTGTGCACCATCAGGTCCTGCCAGCCAACCACCAACATCATGAGTCTGCAAACCGATCAAGTGTCCGAGGCCATGTGGGAAAAATGTCCGGGTATAGCCCCGGTCATAAATAGCCTCAGCCGACAGACGTACAATGTCGAATTCACTGAGCATGCCGGCAATACGACGGTGCATGGCATCATGGAGGTCTACATAGGACATCCCCACCCGAATATCACCAATAATACCAAGCTGCTCAGCATCCATGCGCGCCACCATGTCGCCAAAGTCACCCTTCTCAGCGGCATAGGTGCGGGTAATATCTGCATGGTAATTCCGGAAACTGGCGCCGGCATCAATCAAAAATGCGTGGCGCTCCACCGGCGGTTCCCGGTCATAGTCATCATAATGCAGTACCGCACCATGCTCGTTCAGCGCCACGATATTACCATACGGCAGCTCGGACTCCCTGTGTCGACTCGCCGCGAGATAACGAAGGTGAATGTCAAATTCAGAGAGTCCTTCATGAAACGCGTCCGCAGCGGCCTGATGTGCATGGGCAGCAATCCTGTTGGCTTCACGCATGCAGGCCTGCTCATAAGGGGTTTTATAAGCACGCATCCAGGTCAGATAATGCAGCAATTCAGGCGGATTGATGGCACCTACCCCCCAGCTACTGAAACGATCCTCTTCGCACCCCAGCAGCGCAAACCTGGACAGATCCTGAGGCAGGCAACTACGCAGCTGATCAGGACTATCAATAACCTTGATGTCCAAAGCATTCGCCCAGAAAACTTCTGCCGGTTCCGGCGCCACATGCCAGTAATCACGGGGTTGGTAATGCACCAGTTGCACAGTCTCACCAGGCACAAAGATCAGCATGGACTCCGGCGCCCCGCGTGACGGCACCCACTGTCGAAAGAAGGGATTTCCCCAGAAAGGATAGTCCTGATCGTCCTGAAAACGTCGGTCAGGCACACCGGCCGGGATCAACGCACCGTGATAACCTGCCAACGCCAAGCCTTCGGTGTAGCGTTCCAACAGTGTTGCCACATGCTGGGCAAAGAGAGAAGTCCAGTCTGTCATTGATTGCATGTCCTGCTGCGAGCCGGGATGGCTCAGGATTGTCTGTGCACGATAGGGTTCAGGCCGATGTTACTGACCCAATACGACACTTGCCAGACATTAACAAAATTTAATGAATCGCCCATGCGACGGTCATCTCATGCCATTTATACTGCAGCCACCTGAACATGAGGATGTCTCCATGGAAAAGCGACGGGACACCGTAATGGCCAAAGCCATTCGTCAACCTGACAATCGCCGCCTGTACCCCATTCTGTTTGCCCTGTTGTTACTGGCCGGTAGCCTGTCCATTGGTCATGCCATGGCCGATTCGCCCCGGGAACAGGCCCTAACCTGGCAAGCCCTGCAGCAGGCCACCTACACACCAGAACAGGCGATGGCCGATACATTGCGAGCCTACCCGGGTCTGATCACAGAGTATGAAGTGGATGACGAGAACGGCCACCTGGTCTACGAGCTGACACAGGTTTCTGCTGATTTTCGGCAGGCGCGGGAGCTGACCATTGACGCGCTCACTGGCAAAATACTGGAAAACAAACCGGATGACCTCGACAACTGGCTGCGCCGGCGAGACAATCGCACCAACGCCCTGCTGGCAAAAAGCACCCCCTTGGTAGATATTCTGAAACGCTTCCAGAAAAACACCAACGGTCACGTGGTTGAAGCGGAACTCAAACTGGAAAAGGGCATTCTATTTTTCGAGCTTGAGGTGAATCACGAAGGAAAAATCACCAAACACCTTGTGGATGCCGCCAGCGGCAAGCCGATTCCGGTTTACGGTAACTTCTGACAGCGCTGAGGCAGTTCCATGAAAATTCTGGTGATCGAAGACGACACCACCACACGTAACTATATCTGCAAGGGATTCACTGAACAGGGTCACAGTGTCGATACGGCAGAAGACGGCCAACAGGGTCTGCTGCTGGGTCTGGAGAAACGCTATGACCTGATCACCCTGGACCGGATGTTGCCCGGCCTTGATGGCATGAAAGTGCTGGCTTCACTGCGTGCCTCGGGTATCACTACGCCTGTACTGATTCTCAGCGCAATCGGGGATGTGGATGAACGGGTTCGCGGTCTCCGCCAGGGCGGGGATGATTACATGACTAAACCCTTCGCTTTTGCCGAACTGCTGGCTCGTGCGGATTTGTTAATGGCCCGTGGCAAGCGCGAACCCGCGACGGAATCCATACTGTCTGTCGGGGATCTGGAACTCAACCTGATTACCCGAGATGTCCACCGCAATGGCCGAACTATCGACTTACAACCGCGGGAATTTTTGCTGCTTCGTTACCTGATGGAACATGCAGGCCAGGTAGTCACCCGTACATTGTTGTTTGAAGAGGTCTGGCACTACCACTTTGATCCCGGCACCAATGTGATTGACGTTCATATCGCCCGTCTTCGGCGCAAACTGGAAGAAGACGACGAATCCCGTCTTCTACATACCGTACGGGGCGTCGGTTACACGCTGAAGGCGTCCTGACACAGAGAATGATCAATGAACCGGATTGCCTGGCGTTCCTCAGTCTGGCGTTATACCGCCATGTATACCGTGCTGGTACTGGTGATTATCAGTCTGCTGGCAGGGGCCACCTGGTGGCAGGCGATCCGCGCGCTGCAACACCAGCAGGAACAGACCATAGTGCGGGAACTGGCCCAGTTTCGGGAGTTGAGTGAGGATATATCCCTGTCCGACTTCCGGCGCGCTGTGTACGACAGAATGCGATTATTCCGTCGTGTCATGATTGCCTGGGACTCTCCCGACGGCATGGTGGGTAATCTGAATGCTTTGCCTGAAAGCGTTCAGCCCTGGCCACAAGCCAGTCGATTCATTATTTTCAGCCCCTCCCTGATTGACCACTCTCGCTTACGGGAAGTCATCGGCAGCCGAATTGACACCCGATATGGTCCCGTCGTTCTGGCGATCGACAGCAGTGAACTGGATCGTGTCGCAGCACGCGCCAAGCAGGCTGTTGCCCTCGCAATGATTGGCGCCATTCTGCTCGCTGGTATTTTTGGGTTTATTCTCTCCCGTCGTCTGTTCCGCCGTATTGACAGTATCAACCGAATCACTCGGGAGATTGAGGACGGAAAGCTATCCGCGCGACTCCCCGTCAATACCCATGGTGACGAGCTGGATTACCTGTCTGACCGGGTCAACCATATGCTCAACCGCATTGATGACACGATGCACTCCATTCGCCACGTCACCGACAGCATTGCCCATGACCTCCGTACGCCACTGGCACGATTGCGCCTGCGGCTGGAAACGCTGTTACTTGAACAGCCTGAAGAAAGCCCGTTGGGTGATGAACTGGAGATCATGCTGGCCGAACTGGATCAGATTCTAGCCACTTTCCAAGCCATACTCGAACTCTCACGACTGGAACAGGGTGCCAGTCATCGACACTTTGAAACGCTCTCCATGCGGGAACTCTGGCAGGATGTCATTGAACTGGCAGAGCCACAGGCAGAAGAAAAGCAGCAAACCATCACCTTAAACAATCACGATGATTTCCAGATAGACGGTGACAGAAGCCTGCTATTCCGGTTGTGTTACAATCTATTGGATAACGCTATCAAGTATTCGCCGGAAAACAGTGCCATCGACATCACGACCAATCGCCATGGCTGGAGTATTGCCGATCATGGCGCCGGTATTCCTGACGAAGAAAAGCAGAAAGTCTTCCGTCGTCTGTACCGAATAGACAGTAGCCGAACCTTACCGGGTTATGGTCTGGGCCTGTCACTAGCTCAGGCGGTCGCAAGACTCCATGGTGCCCAAATAGAACTGATTGACAATCATCCCGGATTGAAAGTGATCATTACCTTTCCTGCATAGCATTGAGCGCAGGAAAGGTAACCATTTGCATCAGAGTCGCCTAATAACGTTTCGAATGCCCTGCCCTAACAGGGCAAGATCGTCACGACTCATAATATAAGGAGGCATCACATACACGAGCTTTCCGAATGGCCTGACCCAGATGCCTTCTTCAACAAACATTGGCTGAACCGTTTGCATATCCACCGGCTCTTTCATCTCAACAACGCCAATCGCGCCGAGCACACGGACATCCTCAACAGTGGATAATTCGGCCAGAGGTTGCAACTCATCCTTCAGCGCCACTTCAATTCCCTTGACCTGAGATTGCCATTCCCCTCGATTCAAAATGTCCAGACTGGCGCCTGCGACACTGCAGGCCAGGGGATTGGCCATGAACGTCGGACCATGCATGAATACGCCATTATCCGAAATGGTATGACTGACCTCATCTGTACACAGCGTTGCCGCGAGTGTCATATAACCGCCCGTCAGGGCTTTGCCAAGGCACATGATATCCGGCGTCACGCCAGCCTGTTCGCACGCAAAAAGCGTTCCTGTACGTCCAAAGCCCGTGGCAATTTCATCCAGTATCAGTAGTACACCAAATTCCCTGCAGAGTTCCTTCACACGACGCAGGTATTCTGGTGAGTAGAAGCGCATACCACCCGCGCCCTGCACCACTGGCTCAAGGATCACCGCCACAAGGTTTTCATGGTGCTCGCGAATCGCGTCTGCAAACTCATCCAGATAGCGTTCATCCCAGGCATCGCCATATCGGCACTGCGGCGCTTCAACAAACACATGCTCAAGTAACATGCCACGAAACAGGCTATGCATACCGTTGACCGGATCACACACCGCCATCGCACCCAGGGTATCGCCATGGTAACCATTGCGAACAGTCAACAATCGTTTCTTGCGGGTATTGCCCAGGGATCGCCAGTACTGGATCGCCATTTTTATGGCAACTTCCACGGAGACAGAACCGGAATCCGCAAAAAAGACAGTCGACAGACTTTCCGGTGTCATGGCGACCAGTTTTTTCGCCAGCTCAATCGCTGGCTGATGGGTCAGCCCACCAAACATGACATGCGCCATATTCTGGGCTTGCCGCTCAATGGCAGCATTTAATTCTGGATGGTTATAACCGTGAATGGTCGACCACCAGGAGGACATCCCATCCACCAGCTCCCTCCCGTCGGTCAGTTTCAGTCTCACCCCTGAGGCGGACGCTACCGGAAAAATCGGCAATCGACGCGTGACCGAGTTGTAAGGGTGCCAGATGTGTTTTGCGTCAAAGTTCAGGTCTTCCTGACTCAGGTCCATAGAATGTTCATTGGAGCTTGCTTGCAAAACGGCCACCTCTTATCGATTGAAATCGCAATACTCATCCAGCCCGCTATACCCATTCAGATATCGCCAGAAGCAAGATACTTCGAAACCCAATAACCGGGCAGCCTATTATATCTGTTCTCTATGAACAACACGGACTAAAGCGTCTGGAATGCCATCTACCGGCTTTCGTTGGATATACTTAAAGAGATAAACAAACCGCTGACTTATCGATACGTATATGGAAATACTCAATAGCGGATATCTCAAGGATGACAGCCTCAGGGAGGCTCACCTGCCCTCTGTGCTGGCCAAGGCACTGGCTGCCATTGCCCAATATCATTACACGCCAGAAACACACGAATTTGACTACCAGGCCTGTGCCAGATCCAAATCCTATGAGCACTATCTTCAGGTTGTAAACGCACTTCAGGACTTCGATCCCGCCTCGCTCGCCGACATGGATGAAAAAGTGGCCTTCTGGCTCAACCTGTACAATGGCCTGGTGATACATAGTGTCATCCACCATGAGGTCTGTGGCAGCGTCAGGCACCACAATGGTTTCTATACGTATAACTGTTATAAACTCAGGGATCACCATTACAGTCTGGATGATATTGAACACGGCATCCTGCGCAGCAACAGCCCCAAATTCGCATCCTTCTGGCGCCCCCTGAAAAAGAAGCACCCCGGTTATCAGCATGCATTGCCTGAGCTGGATGCAAGAATTCATGCAGCCTTGTTCTGTGCCACAATATCCTGTCCTCTCTTACGCATTTACGACCCGGAGCACCTGTCGGCGATACTGGATAATACCGTCTCAGACTATCTGTTGAACTATGTTTCTTTCCATGCAGGCAAACAACTTCTTACCTTGCCTAAGACCTTTTACTGGTACCGGAAAGATTTTGGCTCAGATCGTGAGTTAATTGCTTTTGTCAGGGAAAAACATCCATCCAGCGATGTACGGCTGGCGCTTTCAAAAGCAGGGGACAACATCAAATTCGACTACCGTGATTTCGACTGGAGTCTGAACGCAACCCGATACCAATGGCAGCAATCTGAGCTGTAGGCGCATTAGGAATGGACTATGCATATACTCAATGACCGCTATGTAGATCCAAACAAAATCAATACATCAGCCTTGCCTAAGGAACTCGCGGCAAGGCTCGGCGATCTTTATCAACGGTTTTATAATGAAGCGCTGCATGAATTTGATTATCTAGCCTGCGAGCATTCCCGGGAATTTGCACGCTACATCAAAATCGTAGAAAAACTGACGGCCTTTGATCCGAAACAATTAACGGATCATAACGACTCTTTGGCGTTCTGGTTGAATCTCTACAACGGTCTGGCAATACACGACATCATTCACAATAATATTGGCGATAGCGTTAACAGCTGCAAAACCTTTTTTACCAAAAACAGCTACAAACTGGCAGATGGTGTCTATTCCCTGGACGATATTGAACACGGCATCCTGCGCAATAACCATCCCAAGTATGCATCTCTCCTACTCCCTCTTAGCAAGGATCATCCGGGCAGGAAGCACTGCCTGCACGAGATTGACCCCCGGATTCATGCAGCCCTCTTTTGCGGGACACGCTCATGCCCCGATCTCAGGGTCTTTCATCCAGATAATATTGAGGCCGAACTGGATGCCATTACCCGCTTATACCTCACCAATCATGTATTCTTTGAACCGGATACCACCACGCTAAACCTCCCCCAGAAATTTCACTGGTATCGTGAAGACTTCGGTTCCAAGGAACAGATGCTGGATCTGATCTGTAAGAATCACTCAAAACCAGAAGTCCGTTATGGCATCCAGGAAGCCAGCAAGAAATTGAATATCCACCACATAGAGCATGACTGGAGACTCAATCAGTCCAGCAGCCTTCGCTAAACACGGACAGGCTCGAAGACATAAGCGCTAACTAAAACGCTAAACATTACGATTGGTATTACACTCGCTCCTACTGATGAGGTCGCCTACAATAGCGCCCTTTTTCTTCCCTTATCGCGAAAAAGGGAGCCAGCAGCGAGAACTGACACACCATGAGCGCCCTGTTCGTTAACCAGATGACCACCATCGACTTTTCCTACCTGTGCCCGGAGCGCGGGCTGGTTGGCGAGAGCCTGATTGTCGATGTTACCCTCTACGGCGAGCTGAATGATGAAGGCATGGTCTTTGACTTCAGCCATGTCAAAAAGCAGATCAAACAATCCATTGATCGCTATATGGATCACACCCTGCTGGTTCCTGCTGAATGTACAGCGATTGAATACTGCCAGGACAGTGGGCGTATTGACGTCACCCTTCATACCCACGAACTGGGCTATATCCAGTGCCGTGCACCAGAGCAGGCGATCACACTACTGCCACTGTCCCATATCACGCCCGAAGCGCTCCAACCCCTGCTGGAACAGCGGGTGATGGCTGATCTTCCGGATAATGTCAGCGGTGTTGAACTGCGCCTTTACCCTGAAATCATTGAAGGCGCCTGGTACCACTACAGTCATGGTCTGAAAAAGCATCAGGGGGATTGCCAGCGTATTGCCCATGGCCATCGCTCTGCCATTCAAATCCTGCTGAATAATCAGCGCAGCGAGCCCCATGAGCAAGACTGGGCAAATCGCTGGCAGGACATTTATCTCGCTACCCGGGAAGACCTGCTAACAACATTCACCGTTCAGGATCGTGAATACCACCGATTCGGCTACACCGCCCAGCAGGGCTATTTTGAAATATCCCTGTTGGCCAATCGCTGCTATCTGATCGACACAGACACCACCGTGGAACTGCTGGCTGATCACATGGCAAAGACTTTAGCGAACGAGAATCCGGGACAAAACATCCGGGCTATTGCTTACGAAGGTTTCCAGAAAGGTGCGGTTGCTGATGCACAATGCCAGCCATCAATGAATGCCCTGCTGACTAACAATCAAAACCAGTAGTCTAAAAAACCAACCGTCACTGATTCGTTTCAGCCAGCGTCTGGGCCTGTTGTTTGCAGCAACGACAGGATGTCGCGGTAGCGATGCAGGACAGGGATAGTCCTGTGATCACGGCGAAAAACAGCAGGCCCAGACGCTGGCATTCCCCCTATATCAAGCATTCCACCAGAACTATCGTCCTCCACAACAGAATTGTAATGATAATAATTATCAATATAATTGCGGACAAAATAAGTACGAAAAAGCCTGATACATAACCATCGAATTACAATGACACAGGTTGGATATCCCCATGACAAGAATGAAAAAGGTCTTCCCCGTTCTCGCTATTTCCGCCGCACTTGCCGGCTGCGGACAAAATGATGAACAAAACACCTCAGCCTCACAAAGCAGCGAGACGAATCCAGGCATTTCACATGAAGCCATTGTCGAACAATATGCCAACGTTGCCCACGCCACATTTGAAGATGCCCTGATTACCGCAAAACAGCTGTATACGGCTATCAGCACGCTGATTGAAAGTCCTACTGAAGCCAATCTGGACGCCGCAAAAACTGCCTGGGTCGCTGCCCGAGTGCCCTATCAGCAAAGCGAAGTCTTCCGTTTCGGCAATGCCATCGTGGATGACTGGGAAGGACAGCTCAACGCCTGGCCGCTGGATGAGGGCCTGATCGACTACGTCGATACCGGTTCCTATCAGGCAGAACTTGGCAACATCGGTGCTGCAGCCAACATCATTGCCAACCTTGAGGTTCAAGTTGGCCAGGACATGGTTGATACCAGCAACCTTGCTCCCACGCTCCTGGCCAACCTGAATGAGCTGGGAGGCAGCGAAGCCAATGTCGCAACCGGCTACCATGCCATTGAATTCCTGCTATGGGGGCAGGATCTAAACGGTACCGAGCCCGGCGCCGGTAATCGCTCGGCCAGTGATTACGCGACAGGTGATGACTGCACCAACGGCCATTGCGAGCGACGCGCCCAATACCTGACCGCAGCCGCTGAACTGCTCGTCAGTGACCTTGAAACCATGGAAGCGCAATGGCGCTCAGGACAAGACGCCAACTACCGTCAAACCTTACTGAGCGAACCTGCCGAACAGGGTCTGCGCAAAATGTTGTTCGGTATGGGCAGCCTGGCATTGGGTGAACTGGCCGGTGAACGGATGAAAGTCGCTCTGGAAGCCAATTCGACTGAAGATGAGCACGATTGCTTCAGTGACAATACCCACAACTCACACTTCTATAACGCGCTGGGTATTAACAACGTTTATAGCGGTAGCTATACACGGGTTGACGGCACACAGGTCAGCGGTCCCAGCCTGGCCGACCTCGCCGCCGCTGAGAACCCGGAACAGGCAAGCGCCATCAGCAGCAAGTTTGTCCGTACCCAGGCTACCCTGCAGGCCATGGTGAATGCAGCTGAACAGGGTCAGGCGTTTGACCAGCTGATTGCTGCTGATAACAAGGAAGGCAACGCGATTGTTGAACAAGCCATCAGCGCACTGGTTGAAGAAACGGCCGCTATCGAGCAACTTGCCGCGCTGGCCGGTATCAACAACCTGAGCCCTGATACGGCCGACCATACGTTCTGATAATAATCTTTCTATCGCACGGGCAGGGACGCTGTGCGAATGACATGCGAACGGTAAACACTGATGTCTGTTTCTATCAAGCGCCATGCTAAACCTTTGCTGGCTGCTACTGGAGTGGGTACTGTTTTGGCGGTAGCGGGTTTTGCCATTGCGATGGCGACCGACAACGCCGATTATTCTGCCCCTGCCCCCAACGAACACCTTAGTGGTGGTAAAGCCACGGTATTCAATCAAAGCCGTAATGCGTTTTCCCTGCCATCGGCAAATATGGCGGTATCCCGTCGTCTGGATTTCAGTGTTGGAAACAGCTTCTTTCGCAATCCCTGGGTCATGGCGCCAGCCAGCACCGATGCACGGGATGGTCTCGGCCCTCTGTTTAACACCAGTGGCTGCCAGAATTGCCATATCAAGGATGGCCGGGGACACGCGCCCTCCGGGCCAGACGACAATGCGGTATCCATGCTGATACGCCTGAGTATTCCCGCCATCACGGCCGCACACAAGGCGCAACAAAAAACCGATGGTTCCGTACCTGATCCGGTTTATGGTGGTCAGCTGCAGGATTTTGCACTCCCCGGCGTTGCACCGGAGGGAATAATCAACGTCAAGTACAGCTATCAGACCGTCACTTTTGCCGATGGCGACACGGCAGAACTGCGCAAACCGTCGTTTACTATCGACAATAAGGGTTATGGTGATTTCCATCCGGACATCATGCTTTCCCCAAGAGTCGCACCACCCATGATCGGCCTGGGCATGCTCGAAGCGATCCATGAAGATACGCTTAGAGCGATTGCAGACCCTGACGACAAAAACAACGATGGTATTTCCGGACGTCTCAACCAGGTCTGGGATACAGAAAAACAAGCGACAACCATCGGCCGGTTTGGCTGGAAAGCCGGCCAGCCAAACTTACGACAGCAAAACGCTGCGGCCTTTAACGGTGACCTCGGTATTACTTCAAACTTGTTCCAGAAGGATCACTGCACCAACAGCCAACAGGCGTGTCTGAACAGTATCAACGGCGGCGATCCTGAGCTCTCTGAGGAAATCCTCAACTTTGTCACCTTTTACACCCGTAACCTGGCTGTCCCTGCCCGCCGGAATGTGGATGCACCGGAAGTGCTCCGTGGCAAACAGCTCTTCAACGATGTCCAATGTGCTGCCTGCCATATTCCCCAGGTAACCACGGCACAATTAACAGACCAGCCAGAACAATCCGGCCAGACCATCTGGCCCTATACCGACCTTTTACTCCATGACATGGGCGAAGAACTGGCGGATAATCGTCCTGAGTTCCTTGCGACAGGGCAGGAATGGCGAACACCGCCACTCTGGGGTATCGGCCTAACCAAAACAGTCAATGGCCATACCGCATTCCTGCACGATGGACGGGCCCGAAACCTGACGGAAGCCATCCTGTGGCATGGGGGGGAAGCGGAACAATCCCGGGAACATTTCGTGGCTATGCCCCGTCATGACCGCCTGGCGCTGCTGGCTTTTCTGGAATCCTTATAAGTCCAAAGCAGTATGAAATCTATTGCCATTGTCGTACTTACATCGCTGTTGCTGGCACTCGGGGGCTGCTCGAATAACAATGATTCCGAGCGCCAGCTGGCGGAACACTCTTCCAGGCGGGTCATTCTGGCACTGTACCACCGTCTTGCATTCCAGGCTGAGCAGTTTCAATCCTCAGCAGAACTCTTTTGCCAGACACCGTCACAACCCGCATTCAATGAACTCCAGCTACGCTGGCGCAACCTGATGGGAGCCTGGCTGGAAACGGAAGTGATCCAGTTTGGCCCGGTTATCGAAGAGAACCTGTTGTGGCAATTCCAGTTCTGGCCGGACAAGAAAAATCTGGTGCAGCGGAAAGTTGAGCAACAACTCCAAAGTCATGACAAAACTGACATCAGTGAAGCGAGTGTGGTCATACAAGGTTTGTCTGCACTGGAATATCTCCTGTTTGAGCCATCCGTCAACACAGCAGAGCAGCTGAGGCAACAGCCTGAGCGTTGTCAGTTATTACGCGAAATTGCACAACATGTTCATGACAACGCCGGCCTACTCAAATCCAGCTGGAAACCGGGTAACGGCAGCTGGCATGAGCAGTTTATGACGCTGCCAGATCAACGACAGGAAGCAGGTATTCCCAATCCGGTCAGTACACTGATGGTGAACGGTCTTCATACCATGCTGGAACGGGCCTACAAAAAGGTTGTCCTGCCCCTGGGAAAAGATGGGAGAGGCAATCCCTATCTGGCTGAGTCATGGCGCAGCCGCAATTCCCTTGAAAACATTGCCGCCAATATTCGGGGGGCTCGCCGCTTTTATGATGGCGCTGATGGGTTTGGTCTGGATGACCTTGTCAAAGCATCCCCCAATGGCGACGAACTGACAGTAGACGTCCACCAGGCGTTTAATCAGGTTGAACGTTCACTGGCTCTGGTTCCTCAACCGTTATCCCTTGCGGTGAGCAACCCGGAATCCAGGAATGCGGTAGAAGCGCTGGCCAACGACCTCAAAACCCTCAGGGATCTCTTTGGCAACGAAATCCCCAACGCGCTGGGCATTGTGCTAAGTTTCAATGCCAATGATGGGGACTGATAAGAGACAGGCTGCTGGTTATGCCCACTCGTCGTACCGTACTGAAGCACATGGTGACCGGTTGTACGATGGCCGGCCTGCTGCCCTGGATGTCCGGTTGCAGCAGCAAACCACCGGAACGCCTGGTCTTCAGCACCGCACGCGATCGACAGGGGCAGTTTTCCGCACGTATTGCCTCACCGGATCAGGTCTGGCAGCACATTGTGCCGCTACCTGCGAGAGGACACGGTATTGCGATACACCCGACCCAGCCGGTGATCGTTTGCTGTGATCGACGCCCCGGTCAGAATCTACATCTGATCGATTGCCGTAACGGCTCTCTGCTTAAACGCATTGACAGTCAAGCAAATCGCCACTTCTACGGCCATGCCACGTTCAGTGCCGATGGCAAGCAACTATTTGCCACTGAAAACACCCTGAACGATGGCTGCGGTATTATTGGTGTGTATGAGACCAGCCACTACAACAAAGTGGCAGAGTTTCCAGCCCATGCCATTGGCCCCCATGAGATTCATCTGCATCCGGACAACCAGACACTGGTTGTCGCCAACGGAGGCATCATGACCCAGCCGGCAACTGGCAGACAAAAACTCAATCTTGCAACAATGCAGCCGCGGTTGAGCTACATCGACAGCCATAACGGTGAATTACTGGAAGAACACAGTTTCCAGCACCACCAGCTCAGCATCCGCCATCTCGATGTCGCTCCGGATGGCACCGTTGTCTTTGGTATGCAATATCAGGGCGATTCTGCGGATATCCGGCCACTGGTTGCACTGCATCGTCGCGGAGAATCTATCCGGTCAATGCAGGCTGACGAAACGGAATGGCTGCAACTCAACCAGTACATTGCCAGTATCTGCGTTATGCCTGAGGCTGATACTGTTATCACGACGGCCCCCAGAGGAAACACCGTTGCGTTCTGGCGGCTCAGCGATCAGCAGCTGGTGAATACGCTTTTCGTTAATGATGGTGCCGGCGTCACGGCAATAAACCAAAATGCAGCTGTGGTCAGTAACGGTATTGGGGAATTCATCCACTTTTCTTGTACTTCTGGCAATGGTAAAGAAATAAGAAGAGTTAGTTACCCTAACTGTCATTGGGATAACCATATAACAAGCTAGCAGGCCGTATACCGTGAAACCTTACCTTAAGAAAGGTACAGTGTGTGTTTAATGACGTCACAAACATAAAGATAAACCATCATTATGAATAACTATTTACTTTTTCGTGAACTTATCAGAAATAAACTAATCTCAACATCTATCATCACCATCAAGAGTATATTTTTATGGATTCAGTCACTCACGGTCTTCAATCAATAGGTCTCGAAAGGAAAAACACCTTTGATTCTAGGAGACACTCCAGTGCCTCCTTAGAGGTTGCAACACCAGAAAGTCGCATTGTAACAAAACAAGGTTTCCATTCTTTGCCCGCAAACGTTCAATTACTCGATCGCCATATGACGGGATGTGATGTCATCATTACTCTCTCTAATACAAAGAACACTATTAAACACAAAAACAAACTAATGATTAAACATTTTCCTTTTACGGTTAATATTGGAGCGATGACGACTCAATCATTAAATCGCATAAATTTAAAACATCTTAGAGAAAGTATAAAAAATGCCGCAACACACATTAAGCACTTACCTAGAACGCAAATAAAGATTGAATCAGAAACACTTTACACATTACCGATGGAACATTCATATCACTTCTGCAAGTTGTTAAAAGAAGGTATTAAATCTCTTATCTGTGAAAGAAAAAAATTCACCTGCATTGATCTAGTCGCTTATTTAGCGACAGGAAGCCAAGACTTAAGACCTGAAAATTTCAATATGTCCACCTCAGACGAGCAACTGGATCGGAGTGCAGATAATACAGGTAAACAGATAGCCTTTCTTGCCCATAATGAGTTCGTTCATGCAGCATTTGTTATTACGCCAACCGAACTGACATTGTCCTATCTTGGCACAAAAGGACTTTACTTTTGCCAGCTAAGTGATCTTATTGAACTGTATACACTACATGAAGAACAGGCTCTGACTGTTCACGAACTCACCCTATCAATGAAGTAAAGGTGACTGACTCAAGTTAATCGCCCCTTCATATTAATCATCAAAGACTCCCGAACATTGAAGCACTCTGCCTCCGGCGTCACACGCTGCCACAAACCATCAATCAACAACATGGCATGCCCATGGACATTCGCCCAGCAGTTATTGGCCATCAGCCAGACGGGCTGATCCACCATAATACCCTGCTCAATTCCCTTTTCGATGATGGCGTAAAGCGCCCTGAAAGCCTGTTGAGCCGCTTCCTGCAGCTCCGGATGGTTTTCCGGATGCTGAATCAACGGGCCGAACATCAGTTTGTATTTGGCGGGATTGGCCACTGCATAACGGACATAGGCCTCACCACAGACGAGCAAGGCTTCGTCAGGACGATCAATCCCCTCACTGGCCTCACAGATAAAAGCTTTTAGCGCCAAGTACCCTTCCGTCGCCATCGCAGCCAACAGACACTCTTTGTCAGGAAAATGCCGATAAGGCGCAGTCTGAGAAACCCCGATATCCCGGGCCAATGCCCGCAGGCTGAGCTTTTCCGGTCCATGCGCTTCCAGGTGCCGGAACGCACACGCCAGCAACGCATCTCGCAGGTTGCCGTGATGGTAAGTGCGTTTGCCCGTCGTCATAGCCTGTCCCCGATTTTTCGGCATTCCAAGTATATCCAATCGTTCTGACTAAGGATTCTCTTGCTCAATGTTAATATTGTCAACATTGTTGACAGTGACAACATAGCCCCCTACATTTCATAATTATGGACAAGCGCAATGACTGCGCACCAATAACGACAGTCCTCAGGGCAAAGAGAATCGAACGTGAATACAGCAGCCGTAGGCAGTTTTCTGCGAAAGGTAGTCACACCTGTGGTGATGCCAATCGTTATGGCACTATCCCCAGCGATGGCAGACACAGTGCAGTATGACACCACGCCATTGCAGCATCAGGAGACTACCCGACCAATACAGACGAGTGGCCAGCTCACCTATAAGGCAACCCAGAAGCTGTCCTTCAAGACATCAGGTCCCGTCGCCAGCATTCAGGTAGACGAAAGCGATACGGTTGAAAAAGACCAGCTACTGGCCAGCCTGAATACTGAGGAAATCGAGGCTCAGGTTGCTGAAGCAGAAGCCCGGCATCAGGAAGCATTGCGTAATCTTGAGCGCCTGCAGCGGTTGCACCGACAACAGGCCATTTCTCTGGATCAGCTTCAGGCTGCCCAAACCCGTGTCGACGTCGCTGAATCCCGACTGCGGATTGCCCGTTTCAACAATCGCTATTCGCATATCCGCGCCCCAGGCCGTGGTCGGATTATTGAGCGCCTGATCGAACCGGGTGAACTGATCAGCCCACAGCAGACCGCTTTTCTGCTGGCGGATGAAACCAAGGGCTGGATTATGCGCACCGGTTTGTCGGATCGAGATGTGGTACGGGTACAAACAGGCGATCCTGCCACTATCCATTTTGATGCGTATCCGGGCGCCAGCTTTACTGGCCGCGTGGCGGAGATTGCCCCTGCCGCTGACAGCCGGACCGGTACATTTGACCTTGAGATCTCGCTGAATTCTCCCCCTAAACGGCTTTATCAGGGGTTTATCGGCAGAATAACCCTCATACCCGCAGACACCCAACGGATTGCACGACTACCGGCAAGTGCTCTGGTCAGTGCAGACAACGGTCAGGGAATCATTTATGTGTCAGATCCACAGTCTGAACACATCACCCAACACCGTGTGGATATTCTCTGGCTGGACAACCAGTCTCTGGCCATTCAAAGCAGCCTGCCCGAGGGCACACCTGTTATTACCCGGGGTTCGTCGTTCCTTAAACCCAGCGACAACGTTCAATCGACTCCGGTAGCAAACAGGCAATAATCATCATGCAGTTACCTCGTCTTGCGATACAGAACCACCAGTTCACTCTAGTGATCACATTGCTGTTGATCGCCCTTGGAGCTGTCTCATTAACCAGTATGCCGCGTTCGGAAGATCCCCAGTTCAACTTTCCTGCCGCTATGATTAAGGTGATCTATCCCGGAACAGCACCGGCGGATATGGAAAAACTGGTAGTTGATCCCATTGAAGAGGCCATCAACGAACTGGATGACCTGAAGGTTATCAAGAGTGATATTGAGGATGGTCTGGGCGTCGTGCGGGTCGAGTTTCTTTATGGCACCGATCCAGATGAAAAATACGACGATGTGGTATCCGCAGTATCACGCATACGGGATGACCTGCCCGAGGCCATTCACCAGCTGACCATCGAGAAAATATCCCCTACTGACGTCAATATTCTGCAGATTGCCCTGATGTCGGATAGCGCAGGTTATGCCCGTCTCAAACGCCAGGCGGAAAAGCTGGAAAAACGCCTTGAGCGAATCGCCGGCGTCAAGCGTGCCGATATTGATGGTTTCCCGGAACAGCAGGTCGAAATTGCGGCGGATTTCGATAAGATGCGCGCATTGAATATCAGTATTGCTGAACTGGCAAACGCTATTCAGTCCTCCAGCATCAACCTGCCGGGCGGACATGCGTTATCCGGCAGCGAACGCTTTACCGTTCGTACCAGTGGTGACTTCCGCACTCTGCAGCAGATCCGACGCACAGCGGTTCGATCAAAGCCAGGCAATGTCGTTTACGTGGAAACCATTGCCGATGTCCAGTTAACCGATGCACTTCCCACTTACCATGCCCGATTTAACGGCAAACGGACGGTCTTCGTCTCCGTGGTACAACGTAAGGGAAGCAATATCATGGCCGTCATGGCGGCGCTGAAAAGCACGTTAACGGAATTCAGCCAGACGCTGCCCGATGATATCGCCCTTGAGTTGGCGCATGATCAAAGCATCAGCGTTGATGAAAGGATTAACGGTTTTTTTAACAACCTGCTTCAGGGGCTTGCACTGGTCGGCGTTATGACCGTACTAGCTCTGGGAGGGCGTGCTGCTTTTGTCATCGTACTGGCAATTCCGATGTCAGTTCTGATCGGCATTGGCTGGCTCGACCTCAGCGGCTTCGGCTTGCAACAGATGTCGATTGTTGGCTTGGTGGTTGCCCTTGGGCTGCTGGTCGACAACGCCATTGTGGTCACCGAAAATGTCGGCCGTTTCCGTCGTAGCGGTCATGACAGCGCGAATGCGGCAATGAACGGCGCCAGCCAGGTAGGCTGGGCGGTTGTCAGCGGCACACTGACGACCATTCTATCGTTTTTCCCTATTCTGCTGTTGCAGACCGGCGCCGGCACCTTTCTGCGATCCATGCCGGTAACCGTCATCCTGACACTGCTGGCCTCCCTGGTGATCGCCCTGACCCTGACCCCCCTGCTGGCCAGCAAGGTACTTGGCAAAGGGGATCAGAAGACGCCCTGGCTGTTACGCAAGATTCAGGTAGTAGCTAACGGCCCTTACACACAATTACTCGAACACGCCCTGAAACACCCATGGCGTGTATTGCTGCTTTCTGTCTCGTTGCTCGCAGGATCGCTGGCACTTGTTCCTTTAGTTGGCGTCAGCATGTTTCCAAAAGCGGAAAAACCCATGGTGCTGGTCAACATTGATATGCCGGAAAACGCCAGCTTTGATACCACCTGGGAGATGGCACTCAACGTTGAGTCCATATTGCAGGACTATGACATCGTGACGAACCTGGCTACCAATGTCGGCAAGGGAAATCCCCGTATTTTCTATAATATTTTCCCAAAACGACAAGTGCCGAATTTTGCGCAGATTCTGGTACAACTGGATACCGGACGACTACAGGTCGTAGAACCTTTTATCGAAGATATCCGGCAGAAGTTCAATGCTATCAGTGGTGCAAAGATTACGATCAAGGAATTCATGCAGGGCCCTCCCTACGAAGCACCGGTATCCATCCGGGTAGTGGGCGATAACCTGGAACAGGTGAATGTAGCTGCGGCTCATGTGGAATCAGTTTTTGTTGCCACCCCCGGCACGGTGAATGTCGACAATCCGCTCGACAAACCACGCATTGATCTGCAGGTTCAGATTAATCGGGAAAAAGCCGCCATGCTGGGAGTCCCGATTTCCAGTATTGATCAGACCGTGAGAGCCAGTCTGGTCGGGCAATCGGTCGGTCAGTTCAGGGACAGTAACGGCGATGATCACACCATCCTGGTTCGTGCAGCAGGTGAACGCCCTCAAGTCGATACATTCAACCAGGTCATGGTGGAATCAACCAACGGCGCTTTGATCCCCTTGAATCAACTGGCCAGCCTGACGTTACAAACGACACTGGCACAACTTCAGCACCACAACCTGGAACGAATGGCGCGGATTACCGCCGATATCATGCCCGGCTACCTGACCGAAGAGATCACCAACGAAATCATTGAACAGCTGGATCGTTATGATTGGCCGAAAGGTGTCAACTATCAGGTGGGTGGGGAACAGGAAAACCGTAAAGATTCATTCGGCGGCATGAACCAGGTGCTGCTGGTCGCCCTGCTCGGTATTTTTGCGGTACTGGTGCTGCAATTCCAATCCTTCAGCCAGCCGCTGATTATTTTCACCGCAATACCTTTTGCTGCGACCGGCGCCATTGTCGCTTTGTGGCTGACCGGTTACAGCTTTTCCTTCACAGCGTTTGTCGGGCTGACCTCCCTGGTGGGTATTGTTGTTAATAACTCGATCATTCTGGTGGATTCCGCCAACCAGCATCACGAGCAAGGGCTGAGTATTCATGATGCCATGCGGGAATCTGCCCGCGTCAGGCTGGTGCCGATTCTGTTGACAACGTTGACAACCATTGGCGGACTGCTGCCACTCACGCTGGAAGGCTCCAACATGTGGTCACCGATGGGATGGTGCATTATCGGTGGGCTGGTTACGTCTACATTGCTGACCCTGATTGTAGTGCCCGTCCTGTACACACTGCTCAGCACTGCGACGGAAAGTCATTGTCGTGTAAAAGCCGTCAATCACTGAGGCGAAAAAAATACTTACCACATAGTGTTTCAAGTCATTCCAAACAGACAGCCGGTTTGAGACCGCCTCCTCAAACCGGGTCATATTCCCTTGCTTTGACACGGTGAAATTATTATCAGGCAGTGTGTCGGGAAAATCCGACATTATTAACAGGACAGCTCTACCATTGTGCACTTATCCGTAAATTCACCCCCTGAATACCACAGGCGTTGCCGATAACACCGTGAAAATGTCCTATTGCCAGCAGGTAAGGTCGGCCTGATAATCTGCCGCTCTTCGGATTACACCGATCCACTTCTTATATCGAGCACCCCAATGAACCAACCCGGTGAATATATCGACTCCTACTACCAGGCGACAGGCCACATACTGCCGCAGCAACCGACCCTGACCGGCGATATAACCGCCGATGTCTGCATCATCGGTGGTGGTATGACCGGCTTCAATGCCGCGATCGAACTGCGCAAGCGCGGTTTTGACGTGGTGGTATTGGAATCTGGTCGTCTGTCATGGGGAGCCTCCGGCCGTAATGGCGGCATGTGCCTGGTCGGCTACTGCCTCGGCCTGCACGAAGTGGACGACACCTATGGCCCGGAATGGGGACGCCAACTGTGGGATCTGTCCTGTGAATCCCTGGATATCGTCCGCGAGCGCATCCGTGAATTCAATATCGACTGTGAATTCCAGCAAAACTACATCGAGCTGGCGATCAAGCCCAGCCATGAAGAGGAGCTGCGCGCCTACCAGGCGTTGATGGAATCACGGTACGACTACAACAGTGTCGCCTGGTGGGACAGCGAAAAAATTCAGGAAGTCACTACCGCTTCCTGCTACATCGGTGGTCTGTTTGATGCCAACAGCGCCCATATGCACCCGCTCAACTACACCCTGGGCCTGGCCCGCGCAGCCATGGATATGGGTGTAAAGGTCTTTGAACACAGTGCGGCCAAAAAACTGGTCAAGGGCCAACCCAATCAGGTGAGAACCGAGCAGGGTTGCGTGAAGGCGAAGCAGGTGTTGCTGGCCTGTAACGCCTACCTGGAAGGACTGCACCGCAAGGCTGAAAGCACTACCCTGCCAGTGGTCTCCTATATCGGCGTCACCGAACCGCTGGGCGATCGCCAGCCGATATCCAACAACATGGCCATGTCGGATCTCAAGAACAGCCTGGACTACTTCCGTCCCACCGCCGATGGCCGCATTCTTTTTGGTGGAGTGAATCACCCGTTCAATGGTGAGTACAAAGATTCGAATGAGCGGGTACGTCAGCGAATGCTGAAAGTCTTTCCCCAGCTGGTCGACTTGAAAATGGAGTACCACTGGGGTGGCCTGTTCTCCGTAACCCGTGAATACATGCCCCAGATCGAACATCTTGGCAATGACATCTACACAGCCCACGGTTACACCGGCCACGGTGTTTCCCTGACCAATATCGCCGGTCGCGTCGTCGCGGAAGCGATGGCGGGCAATGCCGAACGCTTTGATGTCTTCTCCCGCATCCGGCACAAGTGGATTCCAACCCCGAAAATCCTGCGCAAACCGGCGCTGGCCATGGCGATCTGGAAAGCAGAACTTGAAGATGTCCTGGGCTCCTGACCGATAAATTGATCCCGCCCCAGCCCATTCCTACACCAGGCAACATTATGCAGTTGCCTGGTGCCTCATCAGAAAACGCAGCAATAATACAAAGCTTTCCACAAGCAGCTTCAGTCAACATACCCTATCTTTCTTAACAGATCGCCAGTTTGAGAGGCTCATCTCAAACTGACGCCTATTTTTATTGCTTTCACACTATTCAGACAGAGTCATTACCATGAACTGTCAGCAACTGACCGTCACACACAAGCAGGCGTGGCACAGCGCCACCAACCATCCGTTCCTGCTGGACTGCCGAAGCGGCAACCTGAAACCTGCACAGTTCAATCGCTGGCTAGAACAGGATTACCTGTTTGGTATTGAATTCACCCGTTTTTTTGCCGCGACATTGCAAGCCGCGCCCCCCAACCACTTTGATATCCTGCTCAGTGGCCTGACTGGGATCAAATCAGAATTATGCTGGTTTCACAGTACCGCAAAAGAGCGGAATGTGACCCTTCACAATGAACTATTCCCTGCCTGTGAAGAATACTGCCGTTTTCTGATCGCCCTCAGCCATCGTCCGTATCCGGTGTTGGCCACCATCCTCTGGGGCATTGAAAACACTTATAGTGTCGCCTGTCGGGAACCGATGGCGTCGCCTTACGATCAACTGTTTGCCTATTGCGCCAGCGATACCTTCAAAGATTACGTGCATCAACTGGAGCAGATTGCAGACGAGGCGTTCACAAGCGCTACCGAAGAAATCCAGTCAGAGACCGAAGCCGAGTTCCTGACAATGTGCCGGCATGAAAAAGCTTTCTGGCAGATGGCCTATGAGGCGGCCGCCTAATGCGAAATTATCACCGCCCATAATAAAAAACCGCACCCGGAGGTGCGGTTTTTTATTAGCAGAGAACGGCAGGGGGATGATTACATCATGCCGCCCATGCCGCCCATTCCACCCATGCCGCCCATATCAGGCATTGCAGCAGGCTTCTCTTCAGGCAGTTCTGCAACCATGGCCGCAGTGGTGATCATCAGGCCAGCGATAGATGCAGCAGCCTGCAGTGCAGAACGGGTGACCTTGGCAGGATCCAGGATACCCATTTCCATCATGTCACCGTACTCGCTGGTAGACGCGTTGTAACCGAAGTTACCTTCGCCAGCACGTACCTTGTCAACAACAACAGATGCTTCGTCACCGGAGTTAGTAGCGATCTGGCGGATAGGACCTTCCAGAGCACGCAGTGCCAGAGCGATACCGGCATTCTGCTCTTCGTTGTCACCTTTGACATTGATAGAAGACAGAGCACGGATCAGGGCTACGCCACCACCAGGCACAACGCCTTCTTCAACGGCCGCACGGGTTGCGTGCAGAGCGTCTTCAACGCGCGCCTTCTTCTCTTTCATTTCAACTTCAGTGGCTGCACCCACCTTAACAACGGCAACACCGCCGGCCAGCTTGGCAACACGCTCCTGCAGTTTCTCACGGTCGTAATCGGAAGTGGAGTTCTCGATTTCGGCACGGATCTGCTCAACGCGGGCAGCGATGTCAGCCTGGTTACCAGCACCGTCAACGATGGTGGTGTTGTCCTTGGTGATAACAACGCGCTTGGCGGAACCCAGGTCTTCCAGAGAAGCGCCTTCCAGACTCAGGCCCACTTCTTCAGAGATCACAACACCACCGGTCAGGGTAGCGATGTCCTGAAGCATGGCCTTACGACGGTCACCGAAACCAGGCGCCTTAACAGCAGCAACCTTGACGATGCCACGCATGTTGTTAACAACCAGAGTTGCCAGCGCTTCGCCTTCAACGTCTTCTGCCAGAATCATCAGCGGCTTGCCAGCTTTGGCAACGGCTTCCAGGATCGGCAGCAGGTCACGGATGTTGGAAACTTTCTTGTCGAACAGCAGAATGAAGGGGCTCTCCAGTTCTGCAGACATGTTTTCCTGCTTGTTGATGAAGTAAGGAGACAGGTAACCACGGTCGAACTGCATACCTTCAACAACGTCCAGTTCGTTGTCCAGACCGCTGCCTTCTTCAACGGTGATAACACCTTCCTTGCCGACTTTTTCCATCGCTTCAGCGATGATCTTGCCGACAGTTTCGTCGGAGTTGGCAGAGATAGTACCTACCTGGGCGATCGCCTTGCTGTCTTCGCAGGGGATGGACATGGTGTGCAGCTGTTCAACAACGGCAACAACGGCCTTGTCGATACCACGCTTCAGGTCCATGGGATTCATGCCAGCGGCAACGTACTTCAGACCTTCGTTTACGATGGACTGCGCCAGTACAGTAGCGGTAGTAGTACCGTCACCCGCCTGATCGTTAGCCTTGGAAGCGACTTCCTTGACCAGCTGGGCACCCATGTTCTGGTACTTGTCTTTCAGTTCGATTTCCTTGGCGACGGAAACACCATCTTTAGTGATGGTCGGTGCACCAAAGGATTTTTCCAGCAGGACGTTACGGCCCTTGGGTCCCAGGGTCGCTTTAACGGCGTCTGCCAGAATGTTAACGCCTTCCAGCATCAGCTTACGAGCGTCATCACCGAACTTGACTTGTTTTGCTGCCATAATCGTATTCCTTTAATCGGGCTGTCCGCGTTACGCGGCCAGCCATAAAATTGGGTTAAAACAGCTGAAATCGATGGGAAGCGACGGGCGCTTATTCACCTTCGATAACGGCCAGGATGTCGCTTTCGGACATCAGGATGTGCTCAACGCCGTCAATCTTCACGGTGTTGGAATCGCTGTGGTAACCACCGAACAGGATCTTGTCGCCTACGCTGACAGCCATCGGACGGACTTCACCGTTTTCCAGCGGCAGGCCAGGGCCAACAGCAACGATTTCGCCACGGTTGGTTTTTTCGCCCTTGCCAGGCAATACGATGCCGCCGGCAGATGTGGTTTCGCTCTCGAAGCGACGAACAAGCACCTGATCACGTAACGGACGAAGTTTCATCGACTCTCTCTCCAACTGTTTAGCAAGTATGCCTAAATAACATTACCAGCAGCTGTTTACGTCACCGGACGTCACAGCATGACCTTAAAGGTTAAGGTTGGGACTTAACGTCCCCGCCAGCCCGGAAATGATGCGTTTGAGTACACTCACTGACGCATCCGACCCGGCGGCAAGCAGGTTGACGGTACCGCACTAATACCGAGCCTGCTTCGGCTGACACTATGAATAGGGTCTGATTTTTCGCTTTTCAACCCTGAACGATAAAAAAAATTCAAAATCGGTTAGATGAACTGACAAAGTGTCAGAATCACTCCTCCCGACGGTATTCACCCTCAATAATTTCCGGCCGGCGTCTGCCATCGTCATTACCAAACGGGCCTGTTGCACCTGACTGATAAAAGCCGGTCTGGGTATAGGCACCCGCCTGCCAGCGCTGACTGGCCAGCATACGGTCAACGATTTTACGTCGCGTCAACGGGAACAGACCGGTGAGGGCAATGATGTCTGTGATGAATCCCGGTGCCAGCAACAGAGCACCGCAGGCGGCAATAATGATGCCTTCGAGCATTTCCCGCGCGGGCACCTCGCCAGTGGCCATCCGTTCACGGGCGCGAAACAGGGTATTGAGGCCTTGCTGGCGTAAAAGATAGATGCCGAGTGAAGCCGTGCACAGCACAAGCGCCACGGTAGGCAGGACACCGATCAGGCTACCCACCTTGATCAGTACCATTAATTCGGTAATCGGGAACAGCACCAGCAATAAAAAGGCAAAGCGCATGACGGTCTCCTTTAGACTTGCCTTTTATATGGAGATCAACAGGGGATTTTCAAGCGGGGAAACAAAGTGATACGGGAACTTTACAGTTCCCGCAGACTGGAAATACGCAGCAAATCAGGCCGCTTTTGCCATGGCAACCAGCGCTTTGCGCACGTCGCCAGCTGTTGTCACGGACGCCTCAAAGGGGATGCGAATCACACGCTCGCCAATCAGGACATGAAAACCTTCCGGATCGACACCTGCCATTTTCGGTGTCACACCTTCGGGAAGGATTTCACCGGCATTCAGGCAGTACTGAATAATGGCTGCCTGATGGTCATCATTCATATGCTGAACCATGCCCTGCTCAGCCTCACCGGCGAAGGGGTTGGCCAACAGTAATTCTTCGGGGTTAACCCAATAAATCTCACCGAAACCACCGATGAAACGGGCTCTCACCAGTTTGACACGGTAAAACTCAAAATCGTGAGTTTTGTGGTAGTTACGGGACTGCGGGAAATAGTTGTAGTAGCGCTCTGCTGCTACCTGATCGTCAATCTTCTCAGCATCGCCCACCCAGGTCAGGCGTCCACCGGTCTGGATGTCATCCACGTTGCTCTGGACGATGGTCAGGGACACCTTGGGATCCTGACTGATGTTACGCGTATGCTGGGCGATACGGCTGATCAGGATCACGATCTGCCCATCTGCATCGAGACAATAGGGCGCTACCGACCCGAACGGATAGCCCGGCATGGACACGGACTGGGTCGCCAGAACCCCCTGATATTCGTTAAGAAGCAGTGCACGGGCCTGGGATGCCGCCTTCTGTCTGTCAGCCATGGTTCACTCCACTGGATCTGTTTTCTAATTCGGGCACATTCTATGCGAATGATAACAATTATCAATAGCTTTTAACGCAAAATATGTAGATTTCCTCATTACTTATATCCATCTATAAGAAAGTATGACGTAACCAGTAGCGACTTACTTAACTAAATACTTCCATACCAATAATTAATATATACGAACGATTTCAATATTATTAAATAGAATGACTACCTATAAAAAGCAACAACTACAATAACAAATCCTCAGACGCATCTGCACAATACACCTTAAGAGAAAAACACAATTTCCAACCATACTCTGAAATTTTTCAAACCACAAAAAAGACAACCGCTGTTAGGAATAAAAACAGAACTGTAAGAAAAAAAAACACTCACCATCAAAATTAGAAAACGGGCAATGAACTTTTAAATACAACCCTCGTCTTAACTAGTGCGACATTAAAATTTTGTTGTAACAACCGTTTCAATCGATTCAATGGAGTCTACATTCATGAAAACAGCCTCAACTACTAGCAAGTTCATTGCTCTAACAGTTTTATCTATTTTAACACTGGCCAGCAACGCGTTTGCTGATATCACAATCGCCAACAGAGGCGCCTATGTCATTCAAAAAGTCTGTATCAATGACTTCAACAATGACACATGCCAGAAAATGTCACTGCCGGTAGGTCAATCCTATACTATTCCAAGTGACCAAATCCCAACTGGTGGCGCACAAATCGGTATTCAAGTGCTTTGTGCCGCTTATCTTGTACTGCCCTTGGCAGATGCTCAGGGTATTACCAGCACTTATATTCAGGATGGCGAAGAGATCAGACTCAACGGGATCTGTACTTATTTTGGTTCAGAAAGTGACGCAACGGTTATGCCCCAAAGCAGCACATATATGGACTGGAATGTAAAACTCAAATAACATTAATACCACAGGATCGCCTGATACATTAATTCTTCAGGCGACTCTCCTCATACAGAGATCCTTTTTCAAAACAAAAAATAAATACTCTGATATAAAATGAACAAAAAGCACTAAAGCAGGCACTATTACGGAGTATCTTCCTAAAAAAACCAAAAAAAACAGCATGCCAGACTCCCTCAAAATTTTTAGACGAATTAAGAAATTCACATCTATCATAAAAACTTCTCGCCAGTCATATTTTCAATATCGCTATTACGAAAAATCAAACCTTGCCAAACAGAATTTTATTTACAACGTTTAAGTACAGTGTAAGGAATTGCTTTACTACTATATAGCCTGACTTCATGCAATCACTTACACCGATACTGAAATTTTATACATTAACTACAGGTTTTCAGCCATTCCCTAGCTTCGCCTGTAATCTTGTTGTTATTTGAGCCTTTTCTCATAATAGCTTGGTAGAAGCCGGCTCTTGAGGCTGTACTATGTGCTGTTGGGCACATTTGGTCACTATATTTTTGGAGTGCTGCCACTATTTGAGGATGTAGCGCTTCCCCTTGAGCCTTGAAAGATGGATTACTGCTGCTTTTTAATGTTCCTGATAGCGCCAGCAACCTCTCAATAGCATCTCTTTTCTGAATAAGTAAGTCTAATGTACGATCATGTGTTATTTGGGCCACAAGCTCTTGCTGTGTATCGTTTGAAAAATCTGAAACCATTTGATCTACATTTAGATTCCTTAAAAAAGCATCAAAATCCTCCAGCATTTTTTCAGGCTCGCATTTTTTAATGCGCTCATCCATACTTTTCAACAGCTCAGACGAAACATCCTGAGCACTTTTGGGCGTATGCTGTCTTATTATTTTTTCTGTCAGTTGAACGATCTGCCCCCGTAGTGCATCAACGGCATCCATTCTCCAGTGTTTCAAACAAATCGCAGAAGCTTCATCTTTGGGTAAATTGAATTTCTTCTGGTTTTCCGGTGTATCTTCCACAAGAACTGTTTTCTTTTTCCCTTTCCCACTCTTTTCACTGGCTAGTTTATATTTTTTTTCATCAAGGCTTTCCGTTTCTTTTTCGAAAACATCAACCATTTTTTCTAATGAATCCAATTCTCTGAATATTTGAACAACACTAAAACTCCCCCTCTCCATAGCAGGGCAAAAATGATGTAAAAATGCATGAAGATGCTCCACAGGTTCAGAGGGTACATCATCGGGGAACACTTGAAGGCTGAATGTTTCAGGCTTGTACGGAAAAGCCATAACCAGCTGAACTTTTCTTTGATTGAGCTTTCTATCTACACATGACTCTTTAGAGTTCGGGCTACCGTCATTAAAATCACTCATTTTTACTTCTATCGACCAGATAGCATTATGGACAGATTTAACAACTGCAACAAGAAAGTAAAGCCACGATTTATGCTGTTTTTTTTCTTTTCCTAAGCTGTAGTTGAATGCGTCCATACCATCAAGCTTAACATTATCTTTATGCTTTATGATTATTGACATTACTTGCTCCGTTACTGTTCATATATTTTTTCAACATTAGGATAATTTGTAATGTTCCTTTAAATGTAATAAGTAAACGAACACTCTATATCCCTCGCCAGAGGCTCACATCATTTTAACCGTACTTCTCAGATTGACGGACTCCGCGAATATGAAATCTGAACAATCATGAATAATTTACTCAAATTGCATCAACTTTAACAAATCACCGTATCTGCTCTTAAACCCAGTATATACTCTCCCAAATGAGCACATCAGCGTCGCTCTATAAATACTGGTTATTATTGAATAATCAGCCATTAAGATAAGAGAGGTAGCCATGGATTTACGCCAGAAGGTCGTACTGATCACAGGAGCCGCACGGGGGCTTGGCCGGAATATAGCTGTCACGTTAGCCTCAGCCGGATGTCGGCTGGCACTGGCGGACCTTGATCTAGACGGGCTTACTAAAACACAAAGCCTATGTGTTGGCGCCGGCAGCGACAAAACCAAACATTATATTGCCAATATCGCCGAGGAATCTGATGTTATTGCCTTGATGGAAAATATTCACACCGACTTCGGCTGCCTCGATGCGCTGGTGAACAACGCAGGTATTCTCAGGGATGGCCTGCTGGTGAAAGTCAAAGACGGCAACATTGTCGACAAGCTTTCTCTCGCACAATGGCAATCAGTTATCGACGTGAACCTGACCGGTGTATTCCTGTGTGGCCGGGAAGCCGCAGCCCAGATGATTGAACAGGGTACTGGCGGTGTAATGATCAATATCTCCAGCATTGCGCGGGCCGGTAACTTTGGCCAGACCAACTATGCCGCTGCCAAAGCTGGCGTCGTCGCCATGACCGTGAGCTGGGCCAGGGAACTGGCCCGTTACGGCATACGCAGCGCCGCCATTGCCCCCGGCATGATTGAAACTGAGATGACCGCCGCCATGAAACCGGAAGCCCAGGCCAAGATGACATCGGTAATCCCCATGCAGCGGATGGGACAACCGGAAGAGATCGCCAACACCGTCCGCTTCATTCTCGAGAATGACTACATCAGCGGACGGGTCATTGAGGTCGATGGCGGCCTGCGGATATAACCCTGCTTACCAGCCATACCCCAGGCCGAAGCTGAAGCTGTGATCAGACCGGTAGGAATCCTCTGCCGGTTTGTTGTCATAGTCGAAGTCCAGCTGCAGGTTGAACCAGAGATTATCGGTAATTGATAACCGCAGACTTGTGGTGGTATCCAGTAACCACTGTTTTTTACCACCCAGTCGACGAAACAGCACCCAGTCCTGGTGAAAGCTGAGGTTATCCCAGAGCTTCTGGGAGTAATTTACCCCCCATCGCAATGCCATATGCTGTTCATTACTGTCATTGGGATAATTTTCCCAGAGACTGTTCAAGGCGATGTCCATCTTGAGGGCACCATCCGGGCGATCCCAGAACTGGTAACCCATACCGCCACCGCCCGCGACCGTTTCCTCCGGACTTTCGCTGTTGTCATACTGCCAGAGACTGTTCCCCAGCAGATACCAGTGCTCATCGACAAACCGGTTATAGTCGTAGCTGATCTTGAATTCCCGGTCGTTGGTCCGCCCGTCTTCCCGGCTGTAATAGGTTTTCCAGTTGATGATATTCCGGTTCACACGGTCCTGAACATTGACCTGACCACTGGTACGGAATTCATCTTCATCGCCACGCTCGGTATCAAACCCAACGTTAAAATGTCCGCTGAGCAACCACTGCTCTTCTCCCGGGTCGTCATTTAAAAGACGTGCTAATTTCTGCTTGTCATCCAGTTCGGTTTCATTGCCCTGGTTATCCAGCATCCAGGTTTTACCGCCCTTCTGGTCGAATTTCATCAGCCGGAAAGTATTCTGGCCTTTCATTCGCACCCAGAGCAGCTGCTCCGTTTCCAGTGCACGGACATAGCGCAGATCCACCTCCACCGTGCCCCCCCAGGGCGTGATAAAATGCAGTTCACCGTCGGTCATTTCCTTGACCTGACCACGGATAATGTCGTTGTTCGTCAGCCATAGAGTGTCTGCAGAAACCGGCAGCGTCGCTAACAGCACACAACAGGGTAACCATCGTAATAGTCGGAAGAGCATATAATCGTTATCTACAGACAGATCTATTAAGCCTATTTTGAGCGCAACATTATCAGGGTATAAGGCTGAATCATAAAAAGGAATTTACCGCCTTTCTACGTTGCCCTGTCATGACAGGGACATCCTGCAAAGTGCCGTACATCATCATCTGACGGTTCAACTTGGCAATAGCCCCCCTGAAACCGATAATGCGGGTAAGACATTGTTTGGTTAACCGAGACTGTATTCCTTGATGATCCTGAACCGACACCAGCAGATCTGGCTGGTTGTCAGCAAAATTCCCCATGGTCATGTCGCTACTTATGGACAGGTCGCTGAACTGGCCGGGTTGCCACGCCAGGCGCGTGCTGTTGGCAGTATTCTGAGCCAACTGCCTCGCGGCTCCGACCTGCCCTGGCACCGTGTCATCAACAGCAAGGGAGAACTGTCCTTCCCGCTAGACAGCAAGAAATACCAGGAACAGAAATCACGCCTTGAACAGGAAGGCATTCAGTTTTCAGGGGAAAAAGTGTCACTGGCCACCTACGGCTGGAACGGCGTGGATTAACACGCCGCACTTAGTCCTATCCGTTTATTCAGACTGCCTGCGTTCCAATCGAATAATCCAGCTGACCAATGCCAGTACCGGCAGCCCCATGATCGCCGTCACGATAAAAAAGGTCTGGTAGCCCAGGGCATCAACCATCGTACCGGAGTAACCGGCCAGGATCTTGGGTAGCAGGGTCATCAAAGAGCTGAACACGGCATACTGCATGGCAGTAAACGCCCGGTTCGTCAGTCCGGATAAATATGCGACAAATGCCGCCGTTGCCACACCACCGCTGAGGTTATCGGCCGCAATCACCACAGCCAATAACATCGACTGAGGCGCCATGCCCGCGATCAGGGCAAATAACAGGTTCGTGATCGCGGCCAGCAACGCCCCTACCCAGAGCATTTTTAATACCCCAAAACGGATGGCCAGAACACCACCGACAAAGCCACCGAATATGGTCATCAGCAAGCCAAACGTCTTGGTAATATTTGCGATCTGATCCTTGGTGTAGCCCATATCGCTGTAAAACACGTTCGCGACGGCGCCCATCACAATGTCTGCAATGCGGTAACTGCCCACCAGCGCCAGAATTAACAACGCGGTTTTACCGTAGCGGGTAAAAAAATCCGTAAACGGCGCAATATAGGTTTCGCGTACCATGTGCCGGGAAACCAGCTGCATGCCAATCAACAGTCTGGCAGCCAGCAAGGCAATAACAACACTGATAACAATACGCACGGCTTCCAACAGAAAACCGCTCAAGGGACCGGCATCTATGGCACTTTTCGTCGTAGAAACTACGCCTGAAAACAGCACAAAACTGCCAACAAATACGCCCGCGGTTAACACAAACAATCCCAAAAAGCGCAGATAATCTTGCGTGTTATAAACGCCGGAAAGGCTACCCTGTTGATTCGCCTTTGGCTCAGGTATCAGCAACGTCGTCAGGATACCCACCCCCATCATGCCCGCCATACAGAGATAGGCCATCGACCAGGCCATGTAGTTGTATCCGCCATCACCACCGGCAAAGGCACTGGCCAACTTCAGCGTACCGGCGCCTGCCACCAGCATTCCGATCCGGTAGCCTGCCATGTAACTGGACGACATCATGGCCTGCAAATCATTGTCTGCCGCTTCGATCCGGTAAGCGTCGATCACGATATCCTGGGTGGCTGATGAAAAGCCCAGCATGATCGCACCGATCGCGGTCAACGCCAGGTTATGGAGCGGATCATTCCCCGCCATAAACAGCAGAGCGCCGACAATTGCCACCTGCGCCAGCAACAACCAGCCTCGACGCCGCCCCAACCATCGTGTCAAAAAAGGCAATGGCAGACGATCTACCAGCGGCGCCCAGACAAACTTAAAGGAATACGCGAGTGCTGCCCAACTGAAGTAGGTCACCGTCGATCGGGACACTTCCGCTTCCCGCAACCAGATAGAGAGAGAACTGAAAATCAGCAGCAATGGTAATCCGGCAGAGAAACCGAGAAAAAGCATGCTGATAACACGGGGATGAAAACAACTGCGAATGGCTTCACGCCATGAGCGGGTCTGTTCCGGCGTCCTGTCGGACATGGGGCTTGTAGATTGTTCGGACACGGGAACCATCCAGCTGGATCAGGTTTATTGTCATTTAAACGAGGGAAGTCCGGCGCCAACCCCGATACCGGGCAATACAGGCGCCGTTGATTCATGTGATCATCACAAGATGATCAAAGCATCTCAGTCACGGAAGTTATCATACTGCAGAGGCATTTCCAGCTTGGCTTCCCGCAGCATGCCGATGACTTCCTGCAGGTCGTCACGCTTCTTGCCGGTCACACGCACCTTTTCACCCTGAATGGCTGCCTGAACTTTCATCTTGGCTTCCTTGATCATCTTGGTGATTTTCTTGCTGAGATCCTTGTCCAGCCCCTGGCGGATGATCACTTCCTGCTTGACCTGCTTGCCGGAACCGTAATGATCCTTCACCTCAAGGCACTTGATATCAATATCCCGCTTGTGCATTTTCACCTGCAGGATTTCCAGCATCTGCTTGAGCTGAAAATCCGCATCGGCAGTCATGGTGATGGTTGTGTCGTTCCGTTCAAACGATGCGTTAATACCACGGAAATCAAATCGTGTGGACAATTCACGGTTGGCTTGATCCACCGCGTTGCTGAGTTCATGCATATCCACTTCAGACACAATATCAAATGACGGCATTCGCCTGTCTCCCTTTGTCGATTCAATGGCACGATTCTAGCCTAAAGGGCCGTCCTGCCCAATGCCCGGATATACCGTACACAGAACGCGCACGGTATACCGCTCTTATTCCAGCCGGAAACCCACTTTCAGCGTGACCTGGTAATGCGCCACCTTGCCATTCTGAATATGCCCGCGGGTTTCGACCACCTCAAACCAGTCCATATGTTTCAAGGTCTGTGCTGCCCTGGCAATCGCATTGCGGATGGCGTCATCCGTACCGGTTTCGGAACTGCCGACAATTTCCACCTTTTTATACACATGCGCACTCATGATGCTTCGACCTCGCTGGTTTCAAACGTATCGCCTGAGTATAGAAGGTCGATCATGTTCACAGTGCTGGATTAAAGTTTACCGGTGATACTGCATGTTGGCACAGTATCACCGACTATTACGCAATCACTTGATGATTAAAAGCCTCACTGACCTTGTGCCTTACGCGTGAATTTATAGAACAGGTTAGGCTCACTGATCAGGTAAAGCGTCCCGTCATCATCCATGGTGATACCTTCTGCCTGCGGCACATTTTCTTTCAAACCATGCCATCCATGAGCCAACTCCAGAAAGCTGACGTGATGCCCCTGCTCATCCACTTCGGTCAACAGACGAGACTCATGACTCAACACCAGCAGGTGGCGGGTCTTTGGATCAAAGTGCAAACCGGAAAGGTCATCACTGAAGGCTTTGGCCCCTTCGCTCAGCACTTCCGATTTCTCTACACGCATGGTTGCCGGCTGTTTTCCGCCCACCAAACCATGGATTTTATAAAGCCGCATCGGATCCCGTTCACGTACCACAAAAATGCCGTTATCTGTCGGATCCCAGGCCAAACCTTCAAAACCCTTGTTATCACCCGCTTCCATATCCAGCGTAAAGCTCGGACAATCTTCACGGATAATCACCTGAGTCTCAGGCGTTACCGTCACCTTGATCAAACTCTGTTGCCGCTCATCAGCAATCACGAATTTGTCACCACCAACCCAGACGATCGCCTCGACATCTTCAAAGCCTTCCAGAGGAATCCGCCTGATCACATCACCCTCAAGCGATATTTCAATAATCTGGTTGGGGCCGTTGAGCACCATGAACAATGTTTTCGTTAATGGGTCCCACGTCACGCCCGATGCATTATTATTGATGCCTGCCAGTGTTTTTGCCTCGGTCACCACCTGGTAATCCGGCAACCAGATGGCATCTTCCCGAACAGTCTCCGGGGTTGTCTTGTTCAGGTACCAGTCATAAAGGCGGTCATCAACATCCAGCTGAACAACCGCAAAAACACCCAGCAGTATAACTGCCAGTAAAATCAGGTTCTTCTTCGTCATGAAATCGCTCAAGATACAACTCACACACAACAGAAATGGGCTTAACAACTATAGACAACAGACAACCGTCAGGCGTTATAGTTCCCGCTGATAAAAAATTTTCTTTCACGCTGTCGCCACCATATAACGACAGGTGACGTTTTAACCGTGGAGTACTGCATGGCGGATCACTGGACTATTCTTGGCGCAGGCGCCATTGGATGCCTTTGGGCAGCCAGTCTCAGGGAAAGTGGAAAGCCGTGCACGCTGATTCTACGTGAGCAACGTCTGCGGGAAATAGCTGGAAAATCCACACAGCTAAAGCCTGAGCTTGAGCTGGTTGATGACCATCGTCGTCAATTATTCGATATTGCCATCGCTGACAAACACCATATTGATGCCCCCATAAAGCATTTGATTGTGGCGACAAAGGCACGGGATACGTTACAGGCTGTCCGTGATATTGCGCCCCACCTTGCCAATGATGCCGTTGTTTTACTGCTGCAAAACGGTATGGGAAGCCAGGAAGCCGTCAACGAACTACTGGAGGGGCATAGCGTCTGGGCTGGCACCACCACTGACGGCGCCTGGAAAGCCGCAGAGAACCCGGATCACCCGGCAAGATGGACGGTTCATCATGCCGGACACGGACAAACATGGATTGGTTCACTCAATCCTTCTAACGTTCCTTTTTCTGAGACGCCACTGTCAGAGTTAAGGGAAATCAACCGTTTGACGATTCATCCCTGCGATAACATTCAGGAGCGTCTCTGGTTGAAGCTTGCCATCAACAGCGCCATCAATGGACTGACGGCCGTTTACCTGTGCCGAAATGGAGAGTTGTTATCCTGCCCAAACCGCTGGCAGCAGGTGAAAGCCCTGTGTGAAGAAACAACCCGTCTGATGACGCGACTCAAAATCCGCTGCGATATCAACCTGCAGGAACAAACCCGGGAAGTGCTCCAGCGCACGGCCAACAACTATTCCTCCACATTCCAGGATGTCAGCCACGGGCGCCTGACCGAACTGCCGTTCATCAATGGCTTTCTGCTGGACCAGGCCAGACAAATCGGTATGGAACTGCCTTCCCACCACGCACTGATGGAACAGCTGAAGCAACAAGGCATTCATTAAACATTGCACAGGTTTTAACCAGCGGGTTCCCATGCGGGCAAAGAGCGGTGTAACCTAGCACTGATATCCGATTGGCAACCAGGCATCAGGCATCCATGTCCGGACTGAATGACTACCTCTCGCGACTGTCGATCAGCCGCAAGCTGATACTGGTCATGGTCAGCGTCGTGCTGGCGGTGGCCCTGATTGCCAGCACCACACTCATTCTTTCCGCCTACCTGGTTTCCCGCAACAATTTTGTGCCTGCCAGTGTTCAGGCTGTCACCCGAATCCTCTCGGAAGAACCGGTCCTTAATACCCTGCTGAAAAGCCCGGAAAAAGCGGCTGAAGTATTGGAAGCAGCCAGTGAATATTCACTGATCAACAGTATCGCGCTCTATGACACGGATGGACATTTATACGCGACCCGCGATTCAGAAGGACATATTCCAAATATCCCAGAGACTGCTCCGGAACAAATCAGCCATGAAACGCAGCATATTGCACGGATTGATCTGGCCGATGGGGGAACAGTCACCTTTTATATTGAGACAGACCCATCACTGCCGATGGATTTCTACGCCGGGATGACCATCGCTGTACTGATCATCCTCGTCTTTATTTTCCTGTTAACCAGTGCTGCTGCCCGCCTTGTCCGCCGTTACATTACCCAGCCAGTTCTGCACCTCATAAGGATTGCCAATACCGTCTCCATTGAAGAGAACTACGGCGTCCGTGCACAAAAGTTTTACCACGATGAGATCGGTATTCTGGCCCAGGCGTTTAATACCATGCTCAGCCGTATTGAAGCGCGGGACCAGCTGCTCACCAGTGCAAGGGACAAGGCGGAACAGGCCAGCATGAAAGCCCAGGCGCTGGCCATCGAAACCCATATGACCAACAAGAAACTGGAGCTTGAAGTCAAAGTCCGTAAGCGGGCCGAGCACAAGCTGACCAGTTTCCAGAACTACCTCAACAATATTATCGACTCCATGCCATCGGCCCTGATTGCTGTCGACGAACAACTGCTGGTCGCCCAGTGCAACAAGGCCGCGACCCAGCTGGCGGATATGGATCATGATGCAGCCCTCGGCCTGCCGCTGGGCACATTTATGCCATTTTTGGCCAACTGCCTGCCCAAGGTGCAGCAGGCACTGGATCTACAAACATCACAACTGGTGGAAAAACTGCCGCTGATGCTGGCTGACGGGGAGAATTACCTAGATCTTGTCATTTACCCACTGAGCGGTGATGACAATGATGGCGCTGTTATCCGCATCGATAACATCACTCGACGGCTGCAACTGGAAGAGATGATGGTACAAACGGAAAAAATGATGTCTGTCGGTGGATTGGCAGCCGGAATGGCCCATGAAATCAACAATCCACTGGGTGCCATCATTCAGGGCGTACAGAATATTCGACGACGTATTTCCCCAACCCTGCCCGCCAACCAGAAAGAAGCCGACACTCTGGGCTTGCCGCTGGAAATGCTCAATGCTTACCTGGAAAACCGCGAAATCACCCGCTTTCTCGACAATATCAACAGTGCCGGCATGCGGGCATCAAAGATCGTTTCCAACATGCTTCAGTTCAGTCGCCGTGGCAGTAAAACACTGACCCCGACCAACCTGTCTGAACTCATTGAGCGCACCGTTGAAATTGCCAGCTCGGATTTTGACCTGAAGAAAGGCTTCGATTTCATGAGCATCAGCCTGGAGCAGGATCTTGATGAAGAGTTAACGCAAGTCCCCTGCATCACCGACGAAATTCAGCAGGTTCTTCTGAACCTGCTCAAGAATGCCGCCCAGGCGATCAATGCCCGGACTGAAGCCAACTGGCAGGGAAAAATAGTGATTCGTACCCGGCGACAAGGAGATCACGCCCTGATCACGGTCAGCGACAATGGCGCCGGCATGGATGAAGACACCCGTAAGCGCATCTTCGAGCCTTTCTTTACCACCAAGGATATCGGCGCCGGCACCGGACTGGGGCTGTCAGTGTCCTATTTCATTATTACCAACAACCATAAGGGCGCTATGAGCGTCATATCCACTCCGGGCATTGGCACAGAATTCACTATTACCCTGAACCTGCAGCAGTCCAGGCTGTCTGAAAAACCTCATCTGCCCACGATTATCGAGGCTGCTCTGCCTTAGCGAATCAGCCGGAAGCACAGTAACTCTGTCAGCCAATAGTCTATGCCCGACACTCTCGCTATAATCACGCCTCAGCCGGAGACAGGTATAGCATGAGTATCAGCCCCGAGTTCCAGATATCACACGCTCTTCAGGAAGCCATTGTCCTGAATGTCCGCAATGCACTGTCCGAAGATATTGGCACTGGCGATATCACCGCCGGCCTGATCCCCGCCTCGACCACCGTCTGCGCACGAGTGATAAGCCGGGAAGCGGCAGTTATCTGTGGTCGCTATTGGGTGGACGAGGTTTTTCAACAGGTCGACAGCAGCATTGACGTGGAATGGCTGGTCAGCGATGGTGAACAGGTCAATGCTGATAAAACCCTGTTCAATCTGCAGGGCCCTGCCCGCTCACTGTTGACGGCGGAGCGCTGCGCACTCAATTTCCTGCAACTGCTTTCCGGCACGGCAACCACCTGTCGACACTATGCTGACTTGGTCGAGGGAACCGGCGTCCAATTACTGGATACCCGGAAAACCATTCCTGGCCTGCGACTGGCCCAGAAATACGCCGTTACCTGCGGCGGCTGTCATAATCATCGTATAGGTCTGTATGACGCATTCCTGATCAAGGAAAACCATATCGCCGCCTGTGGCGGCATTGCCCAGGCGATTGACGCCGCCAGACAGCAGGCGCCCGGCAAACCGGTTGAGGTTGAAGTGGAATCTATCCTGGAACTGGAACAGGCCCTGACCGGTAGCGCGGATACCATCATGTTGGATAACTTTACCCTGCCAGATCTGCGCCAGGCCGTTACACTCGCAGCCAGTCGAGCGAAACTTGAAGCCTCCGGCGGTGTCACTGAGACCACCTTGCGCGCCATTGCAGAAACAGGTGTCGACTACATTTCGATCGGTGTGTTAACCAAAGATTGCCGAGCGGTTGATCTGTCCATGCGCATTACCGGTTAACAACTCTCAGGAACGTTTTATGAGCACAATTCTCGTGACCGGCGGCGCCGGTTATATTGGCAGTCACACCTGCGTCGAGCTGCTGGAAAAGGGCAATGACGTCCTGGTTCTCGACAATCTTTGTAACAGCAGTGCTGAATCCCTGCGCCGGGTTGAACAGATTACCGGAAAGTCAGTGCGATTTATCGAAGGCGATATCCGTGATCGTCCGCTTCTGGATAAGTTGTTCCAGGACAACACCATCAGCTCTGTAATTCACTTTGCCGGCCTCAAGGCGGTGGGTGAATCCTGTGAAATGCCACTGGCTTATTATGACAACAATGTCAGTGGCACCATCACCCTGTGCCAGGCGATGGCAGACAATGGTGTCAGAAACCTGGTATTCAGCTCGTCTGCAACGGTGTATGGTGACCCTGCCAGCCTGCCCATCACTGAAGACTTTCCACTGTCCGCCACCAACCCTTATGGGCGCTCCAAACTGATCATTGAAGAAATCCTGACAGACCTGCACAAGGCTGACGGTAGCTGGAATATCGCCCTGCTTCGTTACTTCAACCCTGTAGGTGCGCACCCGTCAGGACTAATCGGCGAAGACCCCAATGGGATTCCCAATAACCTGATGCCTTTTGTCGCCCAGGTTGCGATCGGCAAGCGTGAAAAACTGCATGTGTTCGGCAATGATTACCCAACACAGGACGGCACCGGTGTCCGCGATTATATCCATGTGCAGGATCTGGCCCGCGGCCATGTCTGCGCCATCCATCGCCTGCAGGAAAACTGTGGAGTACAGGTCTGGAACCTGGGCGTTGGCCAGGGTCACAGCGTGCTGGAAATGGTAAATGCCTTTGAGCAGGCATCCGATCGCCCGGTACCCTATGACATTGTAGCCCGTCGCCCGGGTGATATCGCAGCCTGCTACGCGGATCCCACCAAGGCGCGCCAGGAACTAGGCTGGACTGCCGAGAAGTCACTGGACGATATGGTTAACGATGCCTGGCGCTGGCAGTCACAAAACCCTGATGGTTATCACGGCTAATGAATTGATTCTGGCCTTTCCCTGCCGATATCCCTGCCTGTTACAGGTGGGGATACATCATGAGAAAACCTGTCTTATCCGCATGCCTGCTTTTGCTTTGTATCGAAAGCGCTTTCAGCGATGTGTGTAGTTCTCTGTCTTCAGAGCAGCTATCCGCTGAACTGGCATCCCTGAATGAAACAATCCAGCATCATGACAGACTCTACTTTCAGGAGCACCAACCGGACATATCCGATGCAGAGTATGATGCACTGGTAGAACGTCAAAAGACATTGAACGAATGCCAGCCCTCCATGGTGCCATTGAAAAGCCTTCCCTCTGGCAATATCCGTCATATCCACCCTATGACCAGTCTTCAAAAAGGCAAAGACAAACCTGAAATTCAACGATTCATCGAATCCATAAACCACCTTGGCAGCCCGGTACTGCTTCAACCTAAAGTGGATGGCGTGGCGGTTGAACTCGTCTATCAGAATGGTCGATTAGTACAGGCATCCACCCGGGGAGATAGGGAATGGGGTGAAGATATCCTGCCAACTATCCAGAAAATCCCCCATATCCCTAAACAGCTGGATACAGCTATTGAACGGATCGTCTTGCAGGGCGAGGTGTTTGCCCGTCTTGATTTAGTCAAAGGCCAGCTCTCAAACTATGTCAGCGCCAGGCACTTTACCGCCGCCATGCTGCAGGCGGATCAACCTGAACCAGACAACCTGACGGTTCTCGACTTTTTCCCCTGGCGCTGGATTCAACATCATTGGGAAAGCGACAGCCAAAGCTATCGACAATTAGAAGACTGGGGTTTCTTCAAACTATCCGATTATTCTTGGGTTTTATCGGATATCAGCCAAGCTGATGTGTTGAGAGAAAAATTGTATCAAGCACAGGCAACCATGCCTTTCCTTATGGATGGTATTGTCACAAAAGCCGATCGCATTTCCGTTCGTACAAAGCTTGGTGAAAATACTTCCGCTCCCAACTGGGCTATGGCCTGGAAATTTCCGGCTGATCGCACTATGACATCCATCCGGGACATTTCCTTTAGTATTGGCAGAACAGGAAAAATCACCGCTCTTCTGCAGTTGGAGCCTGTCTTGCTGTCCGGCATGACCATAAAGCAGGTGCCGGTTGGTAGCATTAAGCGATTAAAGGCATTAAACATCGCTCCAGGAGATCTGATCAGCATTGCACTCAAAGGCAATGCCATCCCCAAATTGAGTAAAGTTGTCCATCGCTCTAAAGTACGCACTGTGGTTCACTTACCTGATCAATCCCGCTATACGCCCTTCACCTGCCTTCATTACAGTGAAAGCTGCTACCAACAATTTCTGTCACGAATCGAGTGGCTATCGGGTAGACAAGGACTCAATATTTCAGAGTTAGATAGCACCATACAGAAGGAATTGATTATCAATGGTGGCATTCATGAATTCGCCGACGTCCTGACATTAACTCCTTCCAAGATCATGGATCACAGCACAGTCAGCCGGTCAAAAGCTACACGCATACAAAAAGCGATAACCAAAGCGCTTAAACCTAATTTTGAACGCCAGTTACTCGCCCTAAGTATTCCCGGTATTGGTAAACAACGAGCTCGCCAGTTAGCCAACCATTTCAGGACTTGGGATAAACTGACAACGGCATCACCGCAAGAAATTGCTAATCAAACCTCACTTGGTAAGCGACTCTCTAAAAAAATGAAAGACTATCTGTCTATTGAGGAAATCAAAACGACTATTCGGCTATTGAATCAGTCGACAAATGAATCATCAAACATGGCGCCCTGAGTTAACTATCGCGCTGAAATGACCGCCGTACTAACAGGTTCTGTAACACTTGAATGTAATCCTGCACCTGTTTTTCCGGCGCAAACTGAAACCAGCCCTGTCCTACACCCTGCAGCAACCGCAACGCTGCCTCAGCGTCTTCCCGCTCAACACGCTTCGCTTTGACAACATGTGCCGGCAGATAACCAGGATTCAACGAGATCGTTTTTTCCCAGACCTGGTCAAAGGTTTCCGTATCTCTGTGTAACGGAATATCATTAGCTTGTGAATAATCAATCAACTCCGCCACAATCAGATGGTTTCGGGCCCTGAATGGCGCATCCGTGCGTAACTGTTGTGCCATAAGCCATATCTGCCTGAAAATCTTGTGTTTAAGCTGGCGATCACGAGTGTTATCCATTGCAATACGCAACCGGTTCATCAAATCAATGGTAGCGGGTTGATTGCGGGGAGAAATCGTAAGAATCATAGCGTTTGCCGAGAAATCATTGCTTAGTCGATTAGCCCATTCGGCGCGCTCTCTTGAGCTGTCAAAAAGATATAACGCGATGGCCGTCAGTAAAAACTGCACGCTAATAAACAATAAGACAAATCCGCCACACCAAGTACTGACTTTAGGGATGGTATGCCACTGTGGAGGTTTTAAATACCCTTCTCGCCAGGCAATTCGACAAATCAAGGCAAACACCATCCCCATAACCATGTTGAGCCACAGTACATAGGCAATAAAATTGACAGTGGCATGAAGAAAGAGCATCAAATTACTGCACAACAGTATACCTAAAGCAAAACCGGCACGGCCCGCACGCTTCCCCCTTAACAGTACTTTGATCAGCAAGAAAAGGTGGACACTTCCCCACAAGCAAAAGAGCATCAGCAATACGATGCCACCTTCGATCAGAAGCTCAAGATAGTCATTGTGTACATGATGTCCGCCTGTTGTCATCTCGGTTCGTACAGACGGATACAGGTCATAAAAAGTACCCAACCCATTGCCCAGCCAGGGAGCATCTACAAATAGTTGCCATGATGCTTGCCAGATAGGCAGACGGTTGTGCAATGTGGCCAGCTCACCATAGATGCGTTCAGGCACATCCAACCCCAGTACCCTTGGCAACACAACAACCATTAGCCACGCGATGAAACCGATTAAAACATACTGTTGCAATAATCGCCCGTTGCCGGATCGGGTTATCTTGTTGAGGAGCAACAAACCTGTCAGCCCAGCCCCCCACGAAATAAAACCACCACGTGAATCTGTAGCGAACAGGGTCAACAACAGCAATAGCTGACCGCTCCAAAAACAGATAATGGTAATCTTTCCCGCTTGATAATTACTTTGATATAGCAGGTAAAACCAGTAATAGAGACCAACAAAACTGGCTGTATACATAACAGCAGAGAGAACATTCGGATCGAGAAATACACTGGTTACACGCGCCAGGGTCTGCCAATACTCGACTTGTCCCAATAAGGCCGCATACAGAGCCGATAGTCCGATTGATAAAAAAACAGCCTTATCACACTCTCTGTGACTTAAGAGGAAGAAACACCAAACCCCTGCAGATAGCCGCCATGCGGTGATTTGGGAATTTTCGGGATTGCCACTCCAGTAATACGAGAAAAACAGAAGTACCAGGGTAGTAAAAAAAGCACCATGTAAAAACGAAACAGGATAGACTTCGGCTTTGGTGCCTGACCACAGCACCATCAGTACAAGAAGAGTAACAAAGGGTATTAGCCAATCAACGGGGTAACCATGAAACAGAAGCGCGCATACCGACAACAGACAAAGCAGTAGATGTTCCATTCTGAGGTCAATGTTTAGAAAATATCTCATAGCTATCAAGATATTAATTAAAAATTATTTTTCACATTACCAATATACGAATTACAACCGTACACTTAATGCCAATCTAAACAACGCAATAGAACTTTATCCATCGACTAGCACTTACAAACATATTTCATGATTGAAAGGACAGTGCTAAAAATAGCACTGCGCCCTTGTACAGGGCGCAGTCAAACATTAACTCAAGTTGATGGAGTTGTAGCCGCCGTAGAACTACGGCAGTTAGCTGGCAAGTATTTCTTATTAATCGTACCGGGTTTACAGTTCCATGTGATTGCACCAGACGTTGCACTCGCTTCCAGCATCAACGTGGCGCCATTAGTAACTTTTTGATTATAAGTAATGGTGATCAAATTATTAGCCACTTCTACGCTTGTAACGGCGTTACCACTCAGGCTGGAATCCAAACCTGCAGTCGTGTTATCAGCAGGCCAGCTACCTTCTGTTGCGTAGTATTCAGAGATAGCCGCCTTAACACCGGAAGCCAGGTTCAAACCTTCTGAAACATGCGCACGCTTGGTGTAATCCTGGTATGCAGGAATCGCTACCGCAGAAAGAATACCGATGATCGCAACAACAATCATCAATTCGATCAGGGTAAAACCCTGCTGTTTAACATCCTTGTATAGTCTCATTGCCTTTCTCCCTGAAAGTCCATTTCCAGATTTCACTCGCCTAAATAACCTCGCAAAAACCGAGCCAGTTATAAGCGTAATCTCGTATTATTATTTCGCCGACCATAATTATTACTTTAACAAACGAATAAAACAAAAAAATAAAAAAAACGCGATTAAAAATATAGTTTAAATAACAAAAAACATTTAAAACTTTTTTCCAACCAACGCGCGCAACAGTTCTATCTTTAATAAATACAGATTCAAGGATAGAAGCTGTGAAAAGATTTAAAAAAGGGACCATTCTTGCTATCAGAGTGACACTTTACGTCAGTGTGGCAGCTTTTTGCTTGTTATTAAGCATTGGATTTATCAAATCCAAATACGAGAATTTTGCCATTGCCATCCTACAACAAGCATCCCCGCATCAGGGTAGTTATTCCCTGATCAGCCCCTGGGCATGGCTTCATCGATCAAATAATGAGAGCGCTTATCTGCAAGATATTGTGAATACACACCTGGGCAGCTATCAGGGACACGAGTTATTAAGCTGGACCATTAATCATGACAAACTCCTCGAAGACGGTTTGCCTATGGAGTTTCTCTTTCGCGTCAAACACAGCAATGGCGAATCCATTGAGCGATTTTCTATTGCTGGCTACCCGGACCCCAAAGTCTCTTTCCAGCATGTTCACATTACCGAATAAAGGATTTCAACTTAAAATCACGACATTCTACCCTTCTGATCGCGCAATCAGCTGAGTCTCGTCACCATAGAATTGCGTCAACCGTTTGATACGTGGCCGGCCGCAGGCTAATCGATGGCGATTAGTATCGCGCAGACTGTATACACATCCGCAATATTCCTGCTGATAAAAATGTTCCTGCCTCGATAATTCAATCATACGCTGGGAGCCCCCCTGCTTACGCCAGTTAATCGTCCAGTACTCTACTCCTCTGTAACGACCTGCCGCCCGCTCACCACTGGCATTGATTTGTGCCATGTTCTTCCAACGAGATATGCCCAATGTACTGGATATCAATGAAAAACCGTGTTCATGGGCATAAAGAGCCGTTCGCTCAAACCGCATATCAAAGCACACTGTACAGCGCTCCCCACGCTCCGGTTCATTTTCCAGGCCTTTTACCCGCTCGAACCAGACATCAGCATCATAATCCGCATCAACAAACGGTATGCCTAACTTGTCGCAAAAGCGTTTATTCTCCCTCTTACGCATTTCATATTCTTCGGCTGGATGAATATTGGGGTTATAAAAATAGACCATCTGCTGAATACCCGATGCCTGTATGGCCATCATGATCTCACCCGCACAAGGAGCGCAACAGGAATGCAGTAATATACGCTCTGCAGCATCTGGGGCTGATAATACAGGGCGTTTATAGTGGGCTAACGAATAGGCATTTGAAACTGACATAGATTGAGAACAACCACTCATGAATGTTAACCAAGAATGGCATTAACCTTAGCTTCCCTCTAAATCAATTTATTCTTTAAGCCTGCCTTTAATAGTTCCATAGCCTATACATAGCCAATCACTACGCGTGAGCCAACGCAATAATACAAAACCATACTCTCTTTGTTAGTGCCTTATCACAGATTCACAGACAGGACAGATGACCAATCGCCACCTTACCTTTATAGTTAAGGGATATGCGGACAGCGAACAAGAATACTGCCGTCAGACAATAAACATGCAAGAGTTCCCCCGGTATATGGCAGACACACAACTGACAGGCCTTGCACGACGCCTTGTTACTGACAATCTTCTGGACGAAGAAGCAACGATCAATGCTGTCGAAGCGGCACGTAAGGATAAGCTTCCACTGATCACCTACCTAGTGCAGGAAAACCTGGTCAATGCCAATACACTGGCACTGATCAATGCCGAAATGTTCGGCATGCCTCTTCTTAACATTGATGCACTCGATTTCAACCAGGCGCCACGGGAGCTTATTCCCGAAAACATGCTACGCCAGCACAACGCCCTGCCGCTCTTCAAGCGGGGTACCCGCCTGTTCATTGGTGTTTCGGATCCAACCAATGAAAAAGCCGTTGAAGAGTTCCGCTTTAATACCGGTCTGAATGTCGAAGCCATCCTGATTCCCCAGGATCAACTGGCGTTGGGCATCGAAAAGATTCTGGACGGTCCAGATAATGCACTGGACGATCTTGACGATGACCTTGACGATCTTGATACCGAAGACGGAGCCCCCAAAGAGGAAGAGATCACCAGCAGCGATGGCGCTGATGAAGCGCCAGTCGTTCGATTCGTCAACAAAATGCTCCTCACCGCAATCAAGAAAGGCGCCTCGGATCTACACTTTGAACCCTATGAAAAAGCTTACCGGGTACGGTTCCGGATTGACGGGGTACTGCAGGAAATTTCCAGACCACCCATAGGATTATCTCCCAAGATTTCATCCCGCCTGAAAATCATGTCGTCCATGGACATTTCGGAACGGCGTAAGCCTCAAGATGGCCGGATAAAGCTGAAGCTGTCGAAAACCAAGGCAATCGACTTCCGGGTTAACACCCTGCCCACCCTGTGGGGCGAAAAAATCGTACTGCGGATACTCGATCCCTCCAGCGCCCAGATGGGGATCGACATGCTCGGTTATGAACCCGAACAGAAAGACATGTACATGACCGCCCTGCATAAACCCCAGGGCATGATTCTGGTTACAGGTCCTACCGGCTCCGGTAAAACCGTATCCCTCTATACCGGCCTCAACATTCTCAACACCGTGGAAAGAAACATCTCCACCGCTGAGGATCCTGTTGAAATCAACCTGGAAGGGATTAACCAGGTCAACGTTAACCCAAAACAGGGGATGGACTTCGCCCAGGCACTGCGGGCCTTCCTCCGGCAGGATCCCGATATCATTATGGTGGGGGAGATCCGGGACCTTGAAACGGCCAACATTGCCATCAAGGCTGCACAGACCGGTCACATGGTACTGTCAACACTACACACCAACAGTGCCGCTGAAACCCTGACCCGTCTGCAAAACATGGGGGTTCCCTCTTTTAATATTGCCACCTCTGTCAACCTGATCATCGCCCAGCGTCTTGCGCGGCGCCTGTGCTCCTGCAAGCAGAAAGCCGATATTCCCAAAGCCACACTGCTGAAGGAAGGTTTCACCGAAGAACAACTGGATGGCGCCGTTATCTACAACCACAAACCTTCTGGTTGTGATAAGTGCAACAAAGGCTATAAGGGAAGGGTGGGGATTTATGAAGTTGTTTTCATCACACCCGGCATGCAGTCCATCATCATGGAAGAAGGCAACTCACTGCAGATTAACGAGCAGGCTCAGCAGGAAGGTTTTAACAGCCTCCGTCAATCTGGTCTGGTTAAAGTACTGCAAGGGGTAACAACCCTCGAAGAGGTAAACCGAGTAACGCAGGATTAAGTTGCCCTGAAAATGAGTCAGGCCGGTAAACCTGTCCACTTAGGCGCTCCGGCCTTTACAATATCCCCTCCTTTGTTTCCCGGTATTGTTTGTAATCCATGAAAATCTATCTTGTTGGCGGTGCGGTACGTGACAGACTGTTAGGGCTACCCGTCAAGGATCGTGACTGGGTTGTCGTCGGCAGCACACCTTCAGCCATGAAAGCACAGGGCTTTCGCCCCGTTGGCAAGGATTTTCCCGTCTTTATCCATCCCAAAACCGGTGAAGAGTACGCGCTGGCCAGGACAGAGCGAAAATCCGGCCATGGCTATGCCGGCTTCACTTTCCATACATCACCGGATGTCACCCTGGAAGAAGATTTGCTCCGGCGGGATCTTACCATCAACGCCATGGCGGAAACGGAAGATGGTGAATTGATCGACCCTTACAATGGCCATGATGATCTACAGAATTGCATCTTGCGCCATGTATCACCCGCCTTTCGTGAAGACCCTCTGCGCATCCTCAGAACGGCACGTTTTGCCGCCCGCTATGCAACATTCGGCTTTCAGATTGCGGATGAAACCATGGCACTGATGAAACTCATGGTGAGCTCTGGTGAAGTGAACTACCTGGTGACGGAAAGGGTTTGGCAGGAAACTGTGCGTGCGCTGTCAGAACCTGCTCCAGTCGTTTTCTTTAACGTACTCAACGCTTGCGGCGCCCTGTCAGCATTGATGCCAATGCTGTTACAAGGGTTCAGTCATGACTCAGCCATTCCCTGTACAGCACTGGCACGTGCTGCCGAAGAACAGGCTGACACTGTATTCCGTTTTGTCTGCGCCGCTCTCCCATGGGAGGATCAGACTCCTGCTATCAATGCTGCGGACCAATTGAAAACATTCTGTGCTGACTTAAAGGTCCCGGTTGAGTATCGCGAGATGGCCATACTGGTCGCCCAGCACCTTACGACGTGGCTGACCATGGAGGATGCTTCCCCTGAGGCACTGCTAACCCTGCTGGAAAAAACCGATGTATTCAGGCGGGAAACGCGTTTTCAGCAATTCCTGTCGATCTGCGAGTTGCTGGCTAACACCGTCAACGCCCATCACCAGCAAAGGTATTGGCTGGAAACCGCAGCACTCGCCTGCAAAAGCGTCGATATACAGGCTCTGGTCAAACAGGGACAAAAAGGGCAGGCATTAGCTTCAGCGATTCGTCAGGAACGCCTGTCAGCCATTGCTGCTGCATTGAACGCCTGAAACCATCATTGCAGGCATCAACAAAGGGGATAACCCGAAACATCGCCCATCTTGCAGGGACAAGCTGACTCGATCATCCATCGGTGACGCAGAAAAGGTTTCAGCCAACTCTGCGTCCTTTTTCTCCATCAAATCCAACACTTCATCGGCTAATGGCAAAAAGAATGGTTCGTTAACAAACTCTGATGCGTCAACCACGCTATCTTTGCCATTCCATAGCGCAAGAATATCCATGTCCGCCACACAGGCTCTGCGATGCTCCATCGGGTTAGCATGATCACGTCCCAGCAACTTTTCCTGCTGTTTAGTCCATGCCTTCAGTTCCCTACCGTTCATCGAAGTCTGAATGCCGACCACAACATTCAGGAAGTCATCCGCATTCGAGACGCCGACAGGATGGGTCCGGGTGACCGAACTAATCCAGAGTTGACCAAATCGTTCTGACAACGCCGACACCATGGCAGCGACATGCTGCTCAGGGTCGACGTTACTACCTAATCCCAGCAATACGTAGTGTGTCACTCAGAATCCTTGTCAGCCGGCCAGTTGATGCCCATCTGTTCTCTGGTCCGGAAACATTCAACGGAAGGAATCGCATCCCGCAAAGCATGAGGCTTCCGAATTACCAGCTTCACGGACTGTACGGCAAACTCCGTAAAAATCAGCTTCAGGATGCCGCCACATAAGGCTTCCAGCAGATGAAACCGGCTCGCCTGGCAATACTGCTTGACCCGACGACTGAGCGTGGCGTAGTCCAAGGCATCTGGTAGATCATCGGAGACAAAGGCATCAGAAAAATCCGTGCCCAGTTCAAGGTCTATCTGCAGGGGCTGGGGCTCTTCATGCTCCCAGTGATAAAAACCGATAATGGTTTCTACATACAGGTTTTCAATCCGGACCTTATCCACGACTTATCGGCTCCCATCAGTCACAGGGGTGAGGGTTTCAAGTGGCCATCTCGGCATGGGACGGATGCCCGGGGCATCCCGCTCACCGGCCAGCAGACGCTGACATCCGGCATAGGCAATCATGGCGCCATTGTCGGTACAGAAGGCCGGACGCGCATAGTATAACGTGGCATTTTCACCCGCAGCCATTTCGCCCAGCTTTTCACGCAGCCGTTGGTTGGCACTGACACCACCGGCAATGACCAGACGCTTCATCCCACTTTCCCGCAGCGCGCGACGACATTTAATGGTCAGGGTATCGACGACCGCATCTTCAAATGCTCGGGCGATATCAGCACGGGTTTGCTCGTCAATTTGGCCATCAACGGACTGTTGCTGGACTGTGTTCAAGGTAAAGGTTTTCAGACCACTGAAACTGAAATCCAGGCCCGGGCGGTCTGTCATCGGACGTGGGAAACGAAAACGGCCGGAAACACCCTGCTCAGCCATTGCCGCAACCCTCGGGCCACCGGGGTAATCCAGCCCAAGCATCATGGCAGTTTTATCAAACGCCTCACCGGCCGCATCATCGACGGACTCACCCAGCAGCTTGTACTGCCCAATCCCTTCTACCGAGACCAGCTGGGTGTGACCACCAGACACCAGCAGCGCCACGAACGGAAATTCCGGTGGTGTTTCTTCCAGCATCGGTGCCAGCAGATGCCCTTCCATATGATGCACATCAATCACCGGCACATCCCAGGTAAAGGCGATGGACTTGGCAATGGCCGAACCCACCATCAAGGCGCCGATCAGACCAGGCCCACGGGTATAAGCAATGGCATCAATATCTTCACGACTGACCTTGGCCTGCGCCATGACGTCCTGAATCAACGGAAGCACCCGCCGGATATGATCACGGGAAGCCAGCTCGGGCACCACGCCACCGTATTCGGTGTGCATATCCACCTGGCTGTAAAGGGCGTCGCCCAGCAGGCCAGCTCCACTGTCGTAAATGGCTATACCGGTTTCGTCACAGGAGGATTCAATCCCGAGGACTTTCATGAGCATCGTATTCCTGGTCAAGTCAGGCAGGGAATAATAAAGGAAGCCAGAGTCAGGGCAAGCGTCATTACCCGCAGAATGCCTCATAGCCTGCCATTGTCAGTACCAATACGGAAACTATTCCCGATTTCGCCGGTCTACTGATCATGAGCATTCGGTACAGCACGGTCAGCTAGTCCCTCATCGGGCGTTCCTCTTGACAAATACTATGCTTGACCGCTATAGCAATCACTCATTACAATTCGCCGCTTTCATTATGTACGGCTACTATTGGCTCTGTACCTATGTGGAAATAAACTGCCGGAAACGGCATCCCATTACTTGATATTTTAAGGAAGGTGAGGCCTGCATGCCTGCTGTCAAAGTTAAAGAGAATGAACCTTTTGACGTTGCCCTGCGTCGTTTCAAGCGGTCCTGTGAAAAAGCCGGTGTTCTGTCTGAAGTGCGTCGTCGTGAGCACTACGAGAAGCCGACCACAGTTCGCAAGCGCAAGGCAGCTGCAGCAGTCAAGCGGCATCTGAAAAAAGTACAGCGCGAAAATCGCCGTCGCGAGCGTCTGTACTAATCAGTTGATCGACTGATACGACCGGCTGCGGCATTCCGTCGTTTGACCCGGCGCCTTGAATACCAGCAATACCGTCCCCATATAGCGGGCACATTATTCATTTATTCAAGGCCGGAGAAATCTATGACTGACAGCACTTTGAAGAGCCGTCTGACTGACGCAATGAAAGACGCCATGCGCGCGAAGGATAAAGACCGTCTCGGTGTTATCCGGATGGCGCTGGCCGAATTCAAACGCGTGGAAGTGGATGAGCGCATTGAGGTGGATGACAGTCGCGGTCTGGCTCTGCTGGACAAGATGGTCAAACAACGGCGGGATGCCGCCAGCCAGTTTACTGACGCCGGCCGTCAGGAACTGGCCGATAAGGAACATGCAGAAATCACCGTTCTGCAGGATTTCCTTCCCAAACAACTCAGCGATGATGAAATCAATGCGCTGATTGAAGAAGCCATCACCGAAACCGGTGCTTCTTCCATGCAGGATATGGGTCGCCTGATGGGTGTTCTCAAACCCAAGGTGCAGGGAGCCGCCGATATGGGTGCCGTCAGCAAGCTGATCAAGGCCCGCCTGTCTAACTAACCCCGAAACCCTGCATCTGTCAGCAATGGCGAAAGTCAGCGCTTTCGCCAGCGAAATCCCTGACAGATTTCCAACCACCACCCAACCAACCTGTGATACTCTGATTCGAGCAATCGGATAACGCGTACTTCAACCCTTCATAGCGATAATGCTGGACCATGGCTGGCCTGATACCCCAACACTTTATTGATGATCTGCTGGCTCGCACCGATATCGTTGACGTCGTCAACGAACGCGTTCCCCTTAAAAAAGCCGGACGCAACCACCAGGCCTGCTGCCCATTCCACAAGGAAAAAACCCCTTCCTTTACTGTCAGCCAGGAGAAACAGTTTTATTACTGTTTCGGGTGCGGCGCGAGCGGCAATGCTCTCGGCTTTATCATGGATCTGGAGCATCTGGATTTTCCGGTTGCCGTTGAACAGCTGGCCAGCCGCCTGGGACTTGAAGTACCTCGCGAACATGGCGACAAACAACAACACACAAGCCCCAACCCCGCCTATGAGCTGCTGACCAAGGCGGCGGATTATTACCAGGAACAACTGAAGTCACACAGCACCTCAGAACAGGCCATTAGCTACCTGCGCAACCGGGGACTTGACGGCAAAACCGCCCGCCAGTTCAACATTGGCTTTGCCCCGCCCGGCTGGGACAACCTGCTCAAAACCCTGGGCACCACCCCTGAGCGGGAAAAACTCCTCACCGATACCGGCATGCTGGTTGAACATGAAGAGAAGAAAAGCCTGTACGATCGCTTTCGTCACCGCATCATGTTCCCTATTCGCGACCAGCGCGGACGCGTCATCGGCTTTGGCGGACGCGTACTCGGTGATGAAAAACCCAAATACCTGAACTCACCAGAATCACCGGTTTTTCATAAAGGGCAGGAACTCTATGGACTCTATGAAGCCCGACAGGCTAACCGTGAACTAAAGCAGATCATCGTTGTTGAAGGCTATATGGATGTTGTTGCCCTGGCACAACAGGGGATTACCAACAGCGTGGCCACACTGGGCACCGCCACGACACGCGAGCACTTGGCAAAACTGTTCAAACTGACCAGTCAGGTTGTTTTCTGTTTTGATGGCGATCAGGCTGGCAGAAAAGCAGCCTGGCGAGCACTGGAAAACACCCTGCCCGAAATGCACGACGGTAGACAGGTACGCTTCATGTTCCTGCCGCAAGGCGAAGACCCGGATTCAATGGTCCGACAAGAAGGTAAAGAGGCTTTCCTGAGACGGATTCACAGTGAAGCGTTGACGTTGGACGACTATTTCTTCAAGCAACTGGCCAATGAAGTCGACACCACAACACTGGATGGGTGTGCGCGTCTGGCAAAAATAGCAGAACCTTATTTTCAGCAACTGCCCGAGGGCAACTATAAACACCTGCTCGACAAAAAAGCTGAAAAAACCATCGGCCTGAAACTATCCAGCGATGCACCGGTACAACCTCAACAGCATGAGCCTGCCACCGAGTACGCCCCCATATACCAGGACGACCCAAGAGATTCCTGGCAGCAAACACACCAGACTTTCACCAGCAAAAAAACCTTTAACAAAGACAAACCCTGGCAGAAGAAACAGGAAGAGATCAGCACCCCCAAAATCAGCCTGCGCCTGCAAGATCGTGCCTTGCGCCACCTGCTGAACACGCCTTCACTTGCGACAGAGATCAACATTGAAACGCTGCGCAAAGACGACAGCGTAGATATGCAGCAGTTTGTGAGCCTTGTGGAATCCCTGCAGAACAATCCACAGCAAACCACCTACAAACTTCTCGGTAGCTGGTATGGCACACAACTGGGTGCTCGCATGACTGAACTACTCAAGAATGACATCCCGATCAGCAATCCCGCGCTGCAAAAAGAAGAATTCTGCCTGACCATTGCACGACTGGAAGCCGATGTCATGAAGCGTCTGGATACCCAGACCCTCAACCCGCTGGAACAGTTGCGTTTGGCCGCTGAAAAAGCCCGACAAAAAAAATCACAAAACACTTGAACTTCTGTTAAAGAGTCCCCACTAACGACAGATATTGACTAATCTTTGTGCCGACGCTTTAGCATGACAGCCAAACGTGCAACAATAGCCTTCTGGCAACCTTATTCAGCCATCGGCCCGTGGAGTGGAGGCTCGACATGCAAAAATGGACGTTGATCACGAAAACCTGCACAGGCCAATGCTTATGGCAGGCAACTTCACACATACGCTATAATTGACCGCTTACTGTCAAGCGCCGGCACCACACACATCGCTGTTATAGGGTTGATATGTCCGCAAATTCTCAACAACAATCCCGATTAAAAGAGCTCATCACCCGCGGCAAGGAGCAAGGCTACCTGACATACGCGGAAGTCAATGATCATCTGCCTGAGGATATCTCCGATCCGGATCAGGTCGAAGACATTATCCGCATGATCAATGACATGGGTATCCAGGTTTTCGAGACCGCTCCGGATGCTGATACCCTGATGATGAATGATAGCAGCGCTGACGCCGATGAAGCAGCTGCTGAAGAAGCTGCCGCCGCCCTGGCTGCAGTTGAGCAGGAAGCTGGCCGGACGACCGATCCCGTGCGCATGTATATGCGCGAAATGGGCACCGTCGAGCTGCTGACACGGGAAGGCGAAATCAAGATCGCCAAGCGTATCGAAGAAGGCCTGCGGGAAGTCATGACCGCACTGTCCAACTTCCCCGGCTCTGTTGAAACCGTATTGAATGAATACGATCGCATCGTCGAAGAAGAAGGGCGCCTCAGCGATCTCTTCAGCGGTTATATCGATCCGGACGCAGAGGTTGCAAACAACACTGCAGAACCCGTTCTGGACGACATTGACGCCAGTGATGACGAGATCGATGAAGACGATGATGATGACAGCGAAGACGAGCAGGCATCCGGCCCCGACCCGGAAGAAGCTCGCGAGCGCTTCACAGAACTTCGCAACCAGCTGGAAAACTCCCTGAAAGTGATTGAAGCCCATGGCCGTGACAGCAAGGAGGCTAAAGCCGCCCTTGCCGATATGGCCTCGGTTTTCATCCCGATCAAACTGGTTCCGCGTATCTTTGACCTGCTGGTATTCCGTGTTCGCAATGCACTTGACCAGATCAAGTTCAACGAGCGCACGGTTATGCAGCTTTGCATCCGCAAAGCCAAAATGCCACGCAAGACATTTATTGAGAAGTTCCCCGGCAATGAAACCAACCTGGACTGGCTGGACGCGATTATCGCCGAAGGTCACGCGTATGCGGCTGCACTGGAACAATACCGTGTAGAAATCCTGCGCGCCCAGCGGAAACTCAAAGCCACCGGTGATGAGTTTGGCCTGTCACTGTCCCAGATCAAGGACATTAACCGACAGATGTCCATTGGTGAGGCAAGAGCCCGCCGCGCCAAGAAAGAAATGGTCGAGGCCAACCTGCGACTGGTTATCTCCATTGCCAAGAAGTACACCAACCGGGGCCTGCAATTCCTTGACCTGATCCAGGAAGGCAATATCGGCTTGATGAAAGCCGTCGACAAGTTCGAATATCGCCGTGGCTACAAGTTCTCCACGTATGCTACCTGGTGGATTCGTCAGGCCATCACCCGCTCCATTGCAGACCAGGCAAGAACCATCCGGATTCCGGTTCACATGATCGAAACGATCAACAAACTCAACCGGATTTCACGCCAGATGCTGCAGGAGATGGGACGCGAACCCACGCCGGAAGAACTGGCCGAGCGCATGGAAATGCCTGAGGACAAGATCCGCAAGGTCATGAAGATCGCCAAGGAACCGATCTCCATGGAAACGCCGATCGGTGACGATGAAGATTCCCATCTGGGCGACTTCATCGAAGACAGCAATATGGATTCACCGATCGATTCCGCAACCGGTGAAGGCCTCAGAAATGCGACACGCGATGTACTGTCAGGCCTGACCGCCCGGGAAGCAAAAGTACTGCGTATGCGTTTCGGTATTGATATGAATACTGACCATACACTGGAAGAAGTCGGCAAGCAGTTTGACGTTACCCGTGAGCGGATTCGTCAGATTGAAGCCAAGGCCCTGCGCAAACTGCGTCATCCGACCCGCTCAGACCATCTGCGCAGCTTCCTCGACGAGTAATCGCAGGATTTGATAAAAGCAGCCTCGCTGCTTTTATCAAGCCATAAAAAAAGGAGCCTTTCGGCTCCTTTTTTTATTTCAGCAGTATCAGGATTGTTGCTCTTTGGCGCGAGCCACTTCCTTCATGCTCAACTTGATACGACCACGCGCATCGACATCCATAACGATGACTTCGATCTGCTGACCCACCTTGAGGTAGTCATTCACATCGTTCACACGCTCTTCCGCAATCTGGGAGATGTGTACCAGACCATCCTGACCCGGCAGGATAGTAACAAACGCACCGAACTCAACGATACGGGTGACTGAACCCTGGTAGATCTTGCCGATTTCCGCTTCAGCGGTTACGCCGTAAACGCGATCATAGGCCGCCTGGCAGGCTTCACGGGTGTCAGCATAGATCTTGACCACACCCGCATCGTCGATATCAACGGAAGCACCGGTATCTTCGCAGATAGAACGGATGGTAGAACCACCTTTACCGATAACGTCACGGATCTTGTCGGTATCGATCTTGAGTGTCATGGTAGACGGCGCATTCTCAGACAGCTCAGGACGGGATTCACTGATCACCTGGTTCATCTGGCTGAGGATGTGCAGACGCGCCTGCAGGGCCTGCTCCAGCGCGATATCCATGATCTCTTCGGTAATACCGTCGATCTTGATATCCATCTGCAGCGCGGTCACACCGTTTGCGGTACCCGCCACTTTGAAGTCCATATCACCCAGGTGATCTTCGTCACCCAGGATATCGGTCAGAACCGCAAAGCGCTCACCTTCCTTGATCAGCCCCATGGCAATACCAGCAACCGGTGCCTTCAGCGGTACACCGGCATCCATCAGCGCCAGGCTGGAACCACAGACGGAAGCCATGGAACTGGAACCGTTGGATTCCGTGATTTCAGATACAACACGGATGGTGTAGGGGAATTCCTGATCATTCGGCAGAACAGCCTGAATACCACGACGGGCCAGACGACCATGACCTACTTCACGACGACCAACGCCGCCCATACGACCGCACTCACCCACAGAGAATGGCGGGAAGTTATAGTGCAGCATAAAGGGCTCACGACGCTCGCCTTCCAGGTAATCAACCAGCTGCGCATCACGAGAAGTGCCCATGGTGGTCGTTACCAACGCCTGGGTTTCACCACGAGTGAAGAGGGCGGAACCGTGAGTCTTGGGAAGAACACCAACTTCAATATGCAGCGGACGAACGGTTTTGGTATCGCGACCATCGATACGTGGCTGACCACTCAGGACATTCTCACGCACCAGGTTCTTTTCCAGGCTGGCGAAAACCTTGCCGACACTCTTCGCATCAGCCTGACCTTCTTCATCACCGGCCAGCTCAGCAACCGCTTCAGCGCGCAAAGCAGACAATGCATCGTTACGCTTCTGCTTTTCTGCGACCTGGTAAGCTTCAGCAATACGCCCCTGATAAGCGCCTTTGACACGCTCGATCAGTGCGGTATTTTCTGCTGCAGGCTGCCAGTCCCAGGCAGGCTTGCCGGCTTCAGCAACCAGCTCATTGATCGCCTGAATAACGGCCTGATATTCCTGCTGGGCAAACAGTACCGCACCCAGCATCTCGTCTTCAGTCAGCTCCTTGGCTTCTGACTCGACCATCAGAACGGCATCAGAGGTACCGGCAACCACCATGTCCAGCTCAGACTCTTTCAGCTGCTCAAAGCTGGGGTTCAGGATGTAACCTTCTTCCTCAGTGAAACCAACACGGGCAGCACCGATCGGGCCACCAAACGGAATACCGGAAATTGCCAGCGCCGCAGACGTACCGATCATTGCAGCCATATCCGGATCATTCTTCTTGTCCGTAGACAGAACGGTACAGATCACCTGCACTTCGTTCATAAAGCCTTTGGGGAACAGGGGACGGATAGGACGGTCGATCAGACGGGAGGTCAGGGTTTCCTTCTCACTGGGACGCCCTTCACGCTTCAAAAAGCCACCGGGAATACGGCCGGCTGCGTAGGTTTTTTCCTGATAGTGAACACTCAGAGGGAAAAAGTCCTGCCCCTCATTCGCTTCTTTAGCGCCCACAACGGTAGTCAGTACAGACAGGTCACCCATGGTAACCAGCACAGCACCAGACGCCTGGCGCGCAATACGTCCTGTTTCCAGGGTAATGTCGATATCACCGAACTTAAACTGTTTTTTAACCGGGTTCACGGTCATTTCCTTTTTTCAATACAAGATACCGATTGACTCATCGAACTGTCGGTATACAGGATGCAATCCGGAAAGCTGCAAATCAGCACTCGGGATTGCACCCGATTCGTTCGATCAGCCTTGAGTCAATCCACCTCTAACAGAGACTGACCAAAGGCCGTCTCTTTCACTGACATGCCCATACAGCGATCATTTCTACACGCTGACAGCGGGCATATGCGTCAAGCATACGACTTCTGTTTGTTATCGGGAACCGCAGGCAACCACAAACAGAACAGGCACCGACAAAAAATCATTTAGCAAGACGCAAAATGTATCGGCACCCCATACAAAAACACCGCTAAAAGCTCACCATTCGGCTGCTGATAGCGGTGCCAGCTACCTGTCAGACAGGCAGCAGAGAAAGCAACTCAGTCGTCGCGCAAGCAACAATTAGCGACGCAGACCCAGACGCTCGATCAGGGAACGGTAACGCTCAACGTCCTTACCCTTCAGGTAGTTCAGCAGGTTACGACGCTGGTTAACCATGCGGATCAGACCACGACGAGAGTGGTGATCGTGGATGTGGCTCTTGAAGTGAGACTGCAGACCTTCGATGTTGGCAGTCAGCAGGGCAACCTGCACTTCGGGAGAACCGGTATCACCTTCAGCGTGACCGAATTCCTTAACGATTTCAGCTTTCTTTTCAGCAGACAGGGCCATGATAAAACTCCTGGTTAATATGCTATTTAACAAACCGGGGTTGACCGTGCATATTTACAGCCACCCTTCGGGAATCACAATCAAGCTTGTCATTCCATAGGGTTTCCCACCCAGACTGGTTCGTCGACGAAAAGCCTTCCAAACGACTGAAGTGAGAAAATGAAAGGACGTATTCTATAGCCATACGCCCTTTTTATCACCCTGCAATTGTATCAGATGGTTACGCAATTGCTGTATGACTTTGTAAAGGCCACTACACCCGATATATCACAAGCCTCAGAGATTACTGGTCTTGCTGCTTGATCAAACGTCGAGGCGCAACCAGTCCTTCATCGGTAATTTCACCAATACCGAGGAAGACATCCGGTGCATCCGTCATTGAGCGATAGATCCGAACAAAACCGGAAGTCGGCGCCCGAGGAACCTGAATAGATTGCCCCTGCAGGAGGTAGAAGCTGCTGGCCTCACCCAGTGCCACAGCAGGCATCTGGCTTACCGCACTGTCCTGCGTCATCAGCAGATCATCCAGCGCTTTGTGGCCACCACCATCACGCACCTGCTCCAGCGCTTCCAATGTGAAAGAACCTTCTTCGCAGTAAGGACCAGCCTTCAGGCGGCGCAAGTCAATAATATGCGCGCCACAACCCAGCATCTCGCCAATATCCTCGACCAGCGTACGGATATAGGTGCCTTTGCTGCAATCCACCTCTAGCTCAATTTCATCGCCACGGAAAGCTGTCATCGCTAACCGGTAGATATTGATGGGACGGGCTTTACGCTCAACCTCAATACCTTCCCGTGCAAGCTTATACAGGGGCTGACCATTGTGCTTGATCGCAGAATACATGGAGGGAATCTGCTCGCCAGGTCCACGGAATTTCTCCAGCACCGCCTCCACATCACGTTCGGTAACCGCAACCGGACGCTCCTGGATTACCTCACCTTCTGAGTCACCCGTCGCCGTGCGGATACCCAGCTTAGCGACAGTCCGATAACCTTTATCTGAGTCCAGAAGGTATTGAGAAAGCTTGGTCGCCTCACCCAGACAAACCGGCAAAACGCCGGTTGCCAGCGGATCAAGACTGCCGGTATGGCCCGCCTTGGCAGCACCATAAAGGCGCTTCACACGCTGGAGAACATCATTGGAAGAAAGGCCGGTCGGCTTATCAATAATGACAATACCGTTGACGTCACGCCCCCTGAACTTCCTACGCCTTGCCATCCGTCGCCTCCTCGTCCTGAGCATCTACGACCTGCCGCTCGCTGTCGCTAGCAACTGCACGGTCAATCAACGAGGAAATGTAACTGCCACGCTCAATGGTTTCATCATAATGAAAACGCAGGGTGGGCACGAAACGGATCTGCATGCGCTTGGCCAGCGTGCTGCGCAGGAAACCTGCCGCCTGACGTAATACGTCAACCGCATCGTCAATGGCTTTCTGACCATCCAGCCCCAGGAAGGTGACATAGACATCAGCAAACGCCAGGTCCTTGCTGACTGACACGGAACTGACCGTCACCATTCCCAGGCGGGGATCTTTCATTTCCAGCTGCAGAATACCGGCAAGCTCCCGCTGCATCTGGTCTGCAATACGCTGGGTACGACTGAATTCTCTTGGCATATGTCTACTGTATACAAACAATCTGCAGGCAATCCGGACGCTCCGTGACAATCTGCCTGCCAAACGACAGATCGCTGTTATCCAAAACAACAGCAGCCTGCCTGCAATGAATTAACATCCTGTACAGCTCCGAAACACTCAGAGCCAAAACACAAAAAGCTGCCGAACCCGAAGGCCCGGCAGCTCATCTTAACTGAGAGAATTACAGGCTCCGTTCAACCTGAACAGACTTGTAAACCTCAATCTTGTCACCGACCTTGACGTCATTGTAGTTCTTCACGCCGATACCGCATTCCATGCCGTGTCGAACTTCTGCAACGTCATCCTTGAAGCGACGCAGAGACTCAAGCTCACCCTCATAAATGACCACGTTCTCACGCAGTACACGGATGCGCTCATTACGGTAGACGGTACCTTCAATGACCATACAGCCGGCCACAGCACCAATCTTCGGCGCCTTGAAGACATCACGCACCTCGGCAACACCCACGATCTCTTCACGGAAGGTAGCCTTGAGCATACCGGTCAGCGCCTGTTTCACGTCATCAATGATGTCATAGATGACGCTGTAGTAGCGCAGGTCCAGGCCTTCGGCTTCAACGACACGACGTGCAGCAGAGTCAGCACGGACGTTGAAACCAACCAGGATCGCGTTGGACGCCAGCGCAAGGTTCGCGTCGGTTTCGGTCAGTGCACCTACACCGCCGTAGATAACCTTAACATCGACTTCCTCATTGCCCTGCTCCTGCAGTGCGGCTGTGATCGCCTCCAGAGAACCACGGACATCGGTCTTGAGAACCACCTTGAGGGTTTTCTTCTCGTCAGACCCCATATCCTTAAACATGTTCTCAAGCTTGGCCGCCTGCTGGCGCGCCAGCTTCACTTCACGGAACTTGCCCTGACGGAACATGGCGATTTCACGGGCTTTGCGCTCATCCTGAACAACCAGCATTTCATCACCGGCATCCGGCGTACCATCCAGACCCAGAATCTCAACCGGGATGGAAGGTCCTGCCTGCTCAATGGCCTTACCATTTTCGTCCAGCAATGCACGAACACGGCCATACTGCTGACCGACCAGTACGTTATCGCCACGGTTCAGCTGACCAGACTGCACCAGTACAGATGCAACCGGACCACGCCCCTTGTCCAGGCGGGATTCAATCACCACACCACGAGCCGGGCCTTCGGCTACCGCAGTCAATTCAAGCATTTCAGATTGCAGCAGGACACTGTCCAGCAGATCTTCAATCCCCATACCCGTATGGGCAGACACCGGTACGAACTGAACATCACCACCCCAGTCTTCCGGAATAACATCCCGCTGAGCCAGCTCATTCTTCACACGATCCGGATCCGCTTCGTGCTTATCCATCTTGTTGACGGCAACCACGATCGGTACACCCGCATCACGAGCGTGCTGGATCGCTTCCTCTGTCTGAGGCATGACGCCATCATCAGCCGCAACAACCAGGATAACGATATCCGTTGCCTGGGCACCGCGGGCACGCATGGCGGTAAACGCGGCGTGGCCAGGGGTATCCAGGAAGGTAATCATGCCCTTATCAGTCTGTACATGGTACGCACCGATATGCTGGGTAATACCACCGGCCTCACCAGACTGCACCCGGGATTTACGGATGTAGTCAAGCAACGAGGTCTTACCATGGTCAACGTGACCCATAACGGTCACAACCGGCGCACGGGAAATGCTTTCGCCCTTCTGGACGGACAGCTCCTGCTCCAGGGTATCCTCAATCTGATCCGCCTTGACCAGCTTGACCTTATGCCCCATCTCTTCAACAACGATGGCCGCAGTATCCTGGTCAATCACCTGGTTGATGGTCACCATGGTGCCAAGCTTGAACATATACTTGACGACATCAGCGCCTTTGACGGCCATTTTCTGAGCCAGGTCACCAACGGTAATGGTTTCCGGAATAGAAACCTCACGCACAACTGGCGCAGTCGGCTTGGTAAAGCCGTGTTCCATGCCAGCAGACGGCTTGAACGGCTTGCGAGAAAGGGTCGGGCGACGGTCATCACGACCACCCTTACGACCACCCTTACCCTTGGCGCCGCGACCACGACGATCATCATCACGATCATCATCACGCTCTTTCTTACCGCGCTTGCCCGGCGCACCACGACGATTGCCGGATTCCGCTTCCTGCAGCTTGGCCTGCTGATCGGCCTGACGACGCTCTTCTTCCGCCTTCAACTTGGCCGCTTCATCAGCCTGACGGCGACGCTCGTCCTCAATACGATCAGCTTCTTCGCGATCACGCTGGCCACGCGCCTTGGAGCGCGCTTCCTTCTCAGCACGCATCCGCACATCGTCTTCGGCACGACGCGATTCCTGCTGGCGACGCTGCTCATTTTCCTGCTCAGCTGCCTGCTCGGTCTTCACGAAGGTGCGCTTCTTGCGTACTTCAACGTTAACAATCTTGTTCTTGCCGGAGCCGCCTGCCACTTTCATCTGGCTGACAGTCTTCCGCTTCAGAGTAATCTTGCTCGGCTCCGCCACACGGGGGGCTTCGCCATGGGCCTGCTTCAGATAGGCCAGCAAAGCCGCCTTTTCATGATCCGACACAGTTTCACCGGGCTCTTTATGGGAAAGCCCTGCATCTTTCATTTGCTGCAGAAGTCGTTCTACCGGAGCTCCGACCACTTCGGCAAGTTGTGCTACTGTTACATCTGCCATCTAACTTCTCCTCTAAAGTGGCCTGCTCAGTTCTCTTCTCCAAACCAGCAGATATTCCGCGCCTTCATGATCAACTCTCCGGCACGTTCCGCATCCAGCCCTTCGATGTCCAGAAGATCATCGGTCGCCTGCTCCGCCAGTTCTTCCAGCGAAGTCACGCCACGGGATGCCAACTCAATGGCCAGCGATTGCTCCATGCCATCAAGATTCAACAGATCTTCTGCGGGCTGAGCCCCCTTGAGCTTTTCTTCATCAGCGATAGCCTGGGCCAAGAGCTTATCCTTGGCGCGCTGACGCAGCTGGTTGACGATTTCTTCATCAAAGCCGTCAATTGCCAGCATTTCCTCAAGAGGCACGTAGGCCACTTCTTCCAGGTTTGAAAAACCTTCTTCCACCAGAACTGCGGCCAGGTCCTGGTCCACATCCAGCCATTCAACAAAACGGTCAACCAGACGGCCAGCTTCCTGGTTCTGCTTTTCCTGTGCCGCTTCTTCAGTCATCACGTTCAGGGTCCAGCCAGTGAGCTCACTGGCCAGGCGTACGTTCTGACCACCACGACCAATCGCCTGCGCCAAATTGTCTTCGGCTACAGCGATATCCATGGTGTGGTTGTCTTCGTCCACGACGATGGAGGCCACTTCAGCCGGCTGCATGGCGTTGATGACCAGCTGCACCGGATTATCATCCCAGAGCACGATATCAACACGCTCATTCTGCAGCTCATTGGATACTGCCTGGACACGCGCACCGCGCATACCGACACAGGCGCCAACAGGGTCAATACGTCCGTCATTGGTTTTGACGGCAATCTTGGCACGGGATCCCGGATCACGAGCCGCTGCACGGATTTCGATCACCTCTTCGGCAATCTCCGGCACTTCAATCCGGAACAGCTCAATCAGCATTTCCGGTGCGGTACGACTCAGCATCAGCTGAGGACCACGCCCTTCTTCTGAAATATGACTCAGAAGGGCTCGTACATGGGTTCCCATGCGGAAACTTTCGCGGGGGATCACCTGATCGCGACGCAGAATGCCTTCGGCATTATTGCCCAGATCAATGATATAAGTGTCACGATTGGTCTTTTTGACCGTGCCGGCAATCAGCTCACCGACCTTGTCACGGTAAGAGTCAACGATTTGCCGACGCTCAGCTTCACGAACCTTCTGGACAATCACCTGCTTGGCAGCCTGGGCGGCAATACGACCAAACGCAATAGACTCAACCGGTTCTTCCCAGACGTCGCCAATTTCCAGCGCATCGTCCTTCTCCTTGCCTTCATCAAGGGTCAGATGGGCACCGGGAATATCAAAATCTTCATCCGCCACAACGGTCCAGCGGCGGAACGTATCATAGTCACCGCTCAGCCGATCAATGGCTACGCGGATATCCACTTCGGTTTCATAGCGTTTTTTGGTGGCTGCCGCCAACGCCACTTCAATGGCTTCAAAAATAACATCGGGCGGCACGCCCTTCTCATTGGAAACCGAGTCAACGACCAACAGGATCTCTTTGCTCATGCTCTGCCTCTCGTATCGATAAATCTGGTCATTCCTGTCGGGCCTGCGCCGTCATCTTCAGCCAGACACTTTATTAGAACTGAGGAACCACATGGGCTTTTTCAATGACATCCATGGGAAACAGGAATTCATGCCCTTCACAGACAATCACCACCTCATCCCCCTCGACGCCCTTGATCACCCCTTTGTACTTGCGTCGTCCTTCGAACGGAACCCGCAATCGCACATTGACCACCTGACCAACATGGCTCTCATACTGAGCCAGTGTGAACAGGGGCCGATCAAGCCCTGGAGAAGACACTTCCAGCGTATATTCACCACTGATAGGGTCTTCAACATCCATCACAGCACTCAGCTGTCGACTGACTTTCTCGCAATCATCAACTGTAACGCCCTGGTCGGTATCGATATAGACCCGCAACAGGGTATGGCGCCCCTGCGCCAGGAGCTCGAGCCCCCAGAAGGTGCAGTCCTGCCCTTCGACGACCGGCTCGATCAGCTCGTGTAATACTTCCAGCTTGCTAGCCACTTACACCGCCCTCAGCAACTGACTGTGAACCCTGCCCGCCTCTTTACGCCCCCTGCGTCAGCAGACAGCCACAACCTTCGTGTTGCCAGAAACAGGCGACAATTTAAAGCAATAAAAAATGGGCTATATAGCCCATCCTGCGACCTTGCCCTCAGCAGGGACAACATGCGGATGTCCTGCCGCGGCAACAGCTTATGCCTAGCAAAAAAGCCCCTCTAATGAGGGGCTTTTCCACAATCTTGAAACTGATCCGGCATCTTATTGCCACGAGGGCAATCTACATTGTTACGACACCTTACAATCAGCTCCTCTAAATGACTGATTAATTATATTGCCATATCACAGAATCGGTCAATTCAGTTGGCCGACACACTATCGACCACCCATAAATTCGCTGGTGCCGAAGGCGGGACTTGAACCCGCACGCTCATAGAGCACCACCCCCTCAAGATGGCGTGTCTACCAATTCCACCACTTCGGCTACACCCAAACTACAACCTTGGCAGACGCATCATGTCATTCAGCAGACTTCGACACATCTCCCTCAGAAGACGCGGCAGAGTCTATCACAGGGGTGTCAGAAGAATCTACAGAAATTTCATCCACCATCGGCGCATCCGTATTCACCGCAGGCACCTCCTGATAGGTCTCAGTTACTTCTGCAGGTACACCCAGATCCAGCATGGAATCCGCCTTCTGCTTGGCAAGCATCGCCAAGCCAAAGCTGGTCAGAAAGAAGACTGTCGCCAACGCAGCCGTCACACGACTGAGAAAGCTTGCCGAACCCTGGCTGCCAAAAACAGTCTGAGAGGCTCCACCTCCAAAAGATGCACCGGTATCTGCCCCCTTACCCTGTTGCAGCAGCACAAGCGCCACCAGGGCAATAGCAATAACGACATGAATAATTAGAATCACTGTTTCCATCTAGATTTAACCTGCAGCTCTACAGATAGCAAGAAACTCTTCAGCCTTGAGCGATGCGCCACCCACCAGGGCACCATCCACATCCAACTGACCTAAAATATCGACCGCATTCGACGCCTTGACGCTGCCACCATACAGAATACGGGTCCGTGCAGCCATGTCAGGGCAACGCTTTTCAAGCAATCCGCGAATTTCAGCATGCACATCCTGAGCCTGCTGCGGTGTCGCCGTTTTGCCCGTGCCTATCGCCCACACCGGCTCATAAGCAATCACGAAATCATTCAGTAAAGACGGATCCACACTATCAAGCACCGCACCGAGCTGACGACTCACAACCGACATCGTCTCACCCCGCTCACGCTCTTCCAGCGCTTCGCCGACACACAAAACCGGCACCAGATTCTGACCTGCAATCAGCGCAAACTTAGCCGCAACCACCGCATCCAACTCAGCATACAGCGCACGCCGCTCAGAGTGGCCAACCAATACATAGGCGCACTCAAAATCCGCCGCCATGGCAACAGCAGTTTCTCCGGTATAAGCACCCGCTTCGCCCTCTTGTGCACAGATATTCTGCACACCCCAGGCGACAGATGAATCATCCAGCGCTTCTTTTACCTGGGAGAGATAAATTGAGGGAGGAAAAACGGCTACCTCTGTCTTGTCGCAACCCTCTGTCAGGCCAGCGGTCAGGCCATCCAAAAGCCCGGCAATCATGGTACGGGAACCATTCATCTTCCAGTTACCGGCAACCAACGGCTTGCGCATACTACACCTCGGTCAGAATGAAGGCTCGGAATGTTAGCGTACCGGGGTGCTTTAGACAACCAGCGTGATTGTCAAGCACCCTCGATTCAAACCAACCGAAACATCATCCCAGCTGGGCTTCGACAATATCAGCGAGCTCACGACAACTGTCCGCAACCTCCTGATATTCTTCACCTTCTACCATCACCCGTATCAGAGGCTCCGTGCCAGACGGACGTAAAAGCACACGCCCCCGCCCCGCAAGTCGGGCTTCGACAGCACGCAACGCTTCGGCAACCGCAGGATTAACAGACACATCCACTTTCTCAGGCAATCGAACATTGATCATCACCTGAGGATATTTGGTCATATCCGATTTGAGATCATGCAGTGATCGCCCGGCCTCTATCACCGCCCGCAACACCTGCAGCGCAGATACAATGCCATCGCCGGTGGTAGAAACATAGCGGCAGATCATATGACCAGAAGACTCACCGCCCAACTGCCAGCCTTTTTTCAACAGCAGCTCATTAACATAGCGGTCACCCACGGCAGCACGCTCAAACGGAATACTCAGATCAGACAGGGCTTTTTCCATGCCGAGGTTACTCATCACCGTCCCGACAACACCACCGGCCAGCTCGCCACGGGCACGACGGAAAGCGGCTGTGATATAGATGAGCTCATCACCATCAACCACTTCCCCCTTGTGATCCACCATCATCAGTCGATCACCGTCACCATCAAACGCGATACCAAGGTCGGCATCACGGGCAACCACTTCGGCACGCAAGGCATCCAGGTGAGTGGAACCCACATCCTTATTGATATTCAGCCCATCTGGCTGCACGCCGATGACATCGACCGTCGCACCCAGCTCACGGAACACAGCGGGGCCAACATGGTATGTCGCACCATGGGCACCATCGACCACAATTTTCAGACCAGACAGATCCAACCCAGAACCCACAGTCGCCTTGCAGTATTCGATATAACGCCCTGCCGCATCCTCAATTCGCCGCGCTTTACCTAAACAGTCAGGCTCGACGACCTCCAGGGGTTCATCCAGCATCCGCTCAATCTCAAGCTCAACATCATCCGGCAACTTGTCACCACGGGATGAGAAGAACTTGATGCCATTATCATGATAGGGATTATGAGAAGCACTGATCACAATACCGGCGCAGGCATTAAATGTACGCGTAAGATAGGCGATCGCCGGCGTCGGCATAGGGCCGAGCAACCAGACATCCACACCGGCCGCAGACAAACCGGCTTCCAGCGCGGACTCAAACATATACCCGGAAATGCGGGTATCTTTCCCGATAATAACGCGGTTTGCCCCCTGCCCGGCAAAGACCCGTCCGGCTGCCCAACCCAGCTTGAGGACAAAGTCCGGCGTAATCGGAAATTCTCCGACACGACCACGAATACCATCAGTACCAAAATACTTACGCGTCATTCTCGCAATCCTTTTTCTACCACCGCATGCCTTATGCGGCTTCATTCAATGCTTTCAGCGCCATAACCATATTCAACACGTCCGCACTTTCTGCAACATCATGGACGCGCAGGATATGGGCACCGGCATTCAGCACCAGTGCCGCCACTGCCAGACTGGCAGGCAAACGCTCACTGGCCGGACGATCAAGGATGGCGCCAATAAATGACTTACGGGACAAGCCCGCCAGAACAGGCATTCCCATATCAAGAAACTCGGAAAACCTCTGAATCATGGCCAGATCGTGGGGCGGCGCCTTACCAAACATGCCACCACCAAAACCGGGATCCAAAATAATCTGTTCTTTTTTCACCCCGGCATCGACGGCAGCAGCAACCCGTTCGACCAGATAGGCTTTCACATCAGCGACCACGTCATCATACTGCGGCACAAAACCGGGCTCAGGCTGCTCGCACAGTGAATGCATCAGAATAACGGGCAGGTTGAGTTCAGCTGCAGCCTGCAACGTGCCATTACGCGTCAGTGCACGTACATCATTAATAATTCCGGCACCGGCAGCCGCCCCCGCCCGCATAACATCTGCTTCACTGGTATCCAGGGAAATAACAACATCCAGTTCACGACGAAGCGCTTCAATGACCGGCACTATACGATCAATTTCTTGTTGCACAGTAATGGTCTGCGCACCGGGACGAGTAGATTCTCCACCCACATCAACAATGTCTGCGCCCGCCTCAACCATCTCAACCGCATGCCGGACAGCCTTGTCGAGCGTATTGTAACGACCACCATCAGAAAAAGAATCCGGCGTAACGTTCAATATTCCCATAATCCGTGGGCGAGACAAATCGAGCAACCGACCCGAGCAGTTAAACACTGTTTGCATGATTCAGTTCCGGGAATGATTTAAGGTACGCGGAGTATAAGTGCCCATTCGCGACTTTGACAAAAGCAATCCCTGTGTATTGCTGGAGCAGCGCAAAACAACAAAAAAGCCCGGACGATTCCGGGCTTTTTCATTTTACCGATGATCAGCCTGCTGATCCGGGAACTGAGCCCGCATCACCTTCTTCAGAAGGCTTGGAGGAGGAGTCATCTGCATCGTTAGCGTCAGGCGCATCTGATTCAACTGTCGCACCACCACTGCCATTAGACTCATTCCAGTCACGGGGCGGACGCGGTTTCTTGCCTGCCATGATGTCATCAATCTGATCAACACCGATGGTTTCATATTCCATCAATGCATCTTTCATCAGTTCGAGCTTATCGCGATTTTCTTCCAGGATTCGCTTCGCCTCACCATAACACTCGTCGATAAGGGCGCGAACCTCTTCATCAATCACTTTGGCCGTTTCGCCACTGACATTCACATGGTGAGCACCCTGACTCTTACCCAGGAAGACTTCACCTTCTTCTTCGGCGTAGAGCAGCGGCCCCAGCTTTTCAGACAAGCCCCACTTGGTCACCATACTGCGCGCCATCTGGGTTGCCTGCTGGATATCATTTGATGCACCTGTAGATACACCGTCTGCGCCATACAGCAGCTCTTCTGCAATACGCCCACCGTACAGTGAAGACAGTCGACCCAGCAGATAGCGACGGCTATAGCTGACCTTGTCCTCTTCAGGCAGGTACATGGTGACACCCAGCGCACGTCCGCGGGGGATAATAGTCACCTTATAAACAGGATCATGTTCAGGCATCATGCGACCGACAATGGCGTGACCAGCTTCATGGTAAGCGGTCATTTCCTTGTCTTTCTCGCTCATCACCATGGACTTACGCTCTGCACCCATCATGATCTTGTCCTTGGCGAGGTCAAACTCTTCCATGCGGACTACACGACGATTCGAGCGTGCAGCAAACAGTGCCGCTTCGTTAACCAGGTTAGCCAGATCAGCACCGGAGAAGCCGGGAGTACCACGCGCAATAACGGCCGGGTTCACATCATCAGAGATTGGCACCTTACGCATGTGCACTTTCAGAATCTGCTCACGACCACGAATATCCGGCAGCGGTACCACCACCTGACGGTCGAAACGGCCTGGACGCAGCAGCGCAGGATCGAGGACATCAGGACGGTTAGTCGCAGCAATGACGATGATGCCATCGTTGGCTTCAAAACCATCCATTTCAACCAGCAGCTGGTTCAGTGTCTGCTCACGTTCATCGTGACCACCACCGAGACCGGCCCCACGATGACGACCTACCGCATCAATCTCGTCAATAAAGATGATACATGGCGCCTGCTTCTTGGCCTGGTCGAACATATCACGGACACGGGAAGCACCCACACCCACGAACATTTCCACAAAATCTGAACCGGAGATAGTGAAGAACGGCACCTTGGCTTCACCAGCAATGGCTTTTGCCAGCAGCGTCTTACCCGTACCCGGAGAACCAACCATCAGGACACCACGGGGAATGCGACCACCCAGACGCTGGAACTTGCCAGGATCTTTCAGGAAGTCGACCAACTCCTGAACGTCTTCCTTGGCTTCATCCACACCGGCCACATCAGAAAACGTGGTTTTGATCTGGTCTTCAGACAGCAGGCGGGCCTTGCTTTTACCAAAGCTCATGGGGCCACCACGACCACCACCGCCGCCCTGCATCTGGCGCATGAAGAACATAAAGACCGCAATAATCACCAGAATCGGGAAGCTGGCTACCAGCAACTGGGTCCATATGCTCTGCTTTTCAATCGGCTTGGCGTCAACCTGAACATTGTTACGCAGCATCTCGTCCATCAACTTGTCGTCGCGAACGGTAGGCGGCAGGTTAACCTCAAAACGCTTATTATCGTTTAACACACCCGTCAGCGTGTAACCATCAATGGTCACCTGACTGACCTGACGGTTATCCACCTGGGAAATAAAGTCGGAATAGCTAATCTTTTGCGTGGATGTCTGCATCCCGTCAAAGTTCTTGAAGACGGTCAGCAGCACAAGGGCGATGATCACCCATAAAATCAGATTTTTTGCCATGTCGTTCAAAGTGTCTACCCTCACTGAGCGTATACGGTACGGCTGGACACTCTCAGAGCGCTCAGGACGTAGCGCGTTTCTCATTGTACGCGGTTATACTACCGGGACGCTACAACTAAACCTTACTACAGAATGCCTGCCTTAGACAGCATCCGGGCTATTGCCAACCGCTATACCCCAGATAGTCCTGCTCTATCGATTTCAGCCCCGGAAATCCCTGCCCAAGAGATAGGTTTCCCTGGAACGTGCCCTTGAAGCCAGCGGCTTGCGGGTCATCACCTTACCAAAAGAACCACGCATGGCACGGAGATATTCATCAAATCCCTCGCCGTGGAAAATCTTGGTCAGAAATGCCCCACCCGGTTTCAATGTCTGAATAGCGAGATCCAGCGCCAGCTCCGCAAGGTACATGGCTTTTGGCTGGTCAACGGCCTTCATACCACTCATATTGGGGGCCATATCGGAAATTACAAGGTCTATGCCGGAAGATCCCGTTTCTGCCAGAATCGCCTGCAACACCGCATCTTCGGTGAAATCGCCCTGAACAAATGCCACGCCGGCAATCGGGTTCATCGGCAGAATATCCGACGCCACGACCCGGCCATGATCACCCACCCGCTCAACAGCTACCTGGGTCCAGCCGCCGGGCGCGGCGCCAAGATCGACCACGTTCATGCCTGGGCGAAACAGACGATCCTTATCATCGATTTCCAGCAGCTTATAACTGGCCCGGGAGCGATAGCCGTCTTTCTGGGACTGCTGGACAAACTGGTCGTCAAAGTGCTCTTTGAGCCAACGACCACTGCTTTTGGATCTTGCCATAGATAACGAACTAAGAAGGGAGTATTTAACAGGAGCGCTATTCTAGAGCCAACGACGACGAATGTTAACCAAAAAGGAAGTCCTGACTAACATGGGTTATCCCGTAGCGCCACACCGCAAGTTGCATTACCGGGCACGACCAGTACAATGCGGCGTCCCGCGGGACACCCCGCACCCAGACAGTCAAGTGAGATAAACGCGCATGCTATCCTCCGAACGCAAACGCAGCTTCCGGGCCATCGGCCATAACCTGAAGCCGGTTGTTATCGTTGCCGACAACGGCATTACCGAAGGCGTGGTCGAAGAAACCCGACGCGCCCTGGACGACCACGAACTGATCAAAGTGAAGTTTGCCATTGGTGACCGCGACGCCAGACGTGCCGTCATTGCGGAACTCTGCGGCATCAGCAAAGCCGAACTGGTTCAGACCATTGGCAAAGTCGCCCTGATCTACAAGGCAGCCAAAGAACCGTCTCCCCGGTTATCCAACATCCTTCGCCAGCAAGGCTGAACACATTCAAGGCAACTTCCTGCCACGGATGACAGGAATCAGCCTTGCTCCTCTCGCAGGTGCTGGACGGAATAAATCACCACAAACACGGCCAGCAATGCGATAACTGCCAGGAAGACATCAATCATGGCAGGCAGGTAAACAAGACCGACAAAACCCATCACCTGTGCAGCCATGACAGCAACCAGTAGTTTTTCATAGGCATGCCGTAATGCCTTGAGTCCACGCTCCGCCAGACAAAATGCCAGCACAATTCCCGTGCACACCAGCGCCAGCCCAATCATTACCTGACTCAACATGATCACGATATCCGGATACTTGCCACCAGCCTGCACCAACACCGGATTCACCAGATAAGCCACTATCCAGATACCACCACACCAAAGCGTCTGCAGCAACATCAGCGTAATGCCCGACAAACGGATAAAGGGCGCCTGCTTCTGAACCATAAAACCACCTTTTTCCGGATAAAAAAAAGCTGCCTTAACGGCAGCTTTTTACAGCGAAGTGATCAGATATGTTTCACTTCATCAATTTCATATTCCACACTGCCTTTTGGCGTCTGGACAACGGCGACATCGCCTTCTTCCTTACCAATCAGCGCACGGGCAATGGGGGATGACACAGAAATCTTGCCTTCCTTGATATCCGCTTCGTCTTCACCAACGATCTTGTACACAGCCTCTTCTTCCGTGCTGGTATTGATCAGTGAAACCGTCACACCAAAAATCACCTTACCGGTATTTTCGATAGTGGTGATATCAATCACCTGCGCATTGGACAGCTTACCCTCCAGCTCCTGAACGCGGCCTTCATTAAAGCTCTGCTGCTCCCGGGCAGCGTGGTATTCAGCATTCTCTTTCAAATCACCCAGTTCACGGGCTTCAGCGATCGCCTCCGCGATACGGGCCCGATCCCCTGTTTTACGGCGGTGCAATTCCTCGCGGAGAGCCTGTTCACTCTCCACGGTCATGGGAAAACGCTTCATCCAGCAATACCCTTATGTAAATCCTGTAGACGTCTGACACTTTTTTCCGGCCCAAAACAGATGGCCTGGGCTATCGCCTCGGCGCCCGCCATCGTGGTGGTATAGAGGACCTTGTGTGTGAGTGCGGATCGCCGAATTGTATAAGAATCGGCTATCGCCTGGCGACCCTCTGTAGTATTAACCACTAGGGAGATTTCGCCATTCACGATCATGTCGACAAGATGAGGGCGTCCTTCCTTGACCTTGTTCACCACGGTCACAGGAATGCCTTCCTCCTTAAGCACCGCAGCCGTTCCACGGGTTGCCAGCAAATCAAACCCGGCCGCCAGCAGCAGGCGTGCGACCGCCGCTACATGAGGCTTATCCCGTTCGCGGACACTGAGAATCGCGCGTCCACCAGTGGGTAATCCCATCTTCACCGCCAACTGGGCCTTGGCATAGGCTTCCGGGAAAGATTCACCGACGCCCATGACCTCGCCGGTGGATTTCATTTCAGGCCCAAGAATGGGGTCTACGCTCGGGAACTTGTTGAACGGGAAGACTGCTTCCTTCACGTACCAGGTATCAGGAATAATTTCTTTTTCAAAGCCAAGTTCTTTCAGCGTTTTCCCGGCCATGACGCGCGCCGCCACCTTGGCTAGGGACAAACCGATACACTTGGAAACAAATGGTACCGTCCTTGACGCCCGCGGGTTGACTTCGATGACATAGATCTCATCATCCTGAATGGCCAGCTGGACGTTCATCAGACCAACAACCCCCAGCTCCAGCGCCATACTGCGCACCTGCTCACGGATCTGATCCTGAACTGATTCACTCAAACTGTATGGCGGCAAAGAGCAGGCGGAATCACCGGAATGTATGCCAGCCTGCTCAATGTGCTGCATGATCGCACCGATAACGACCTGCTCACCATCACAGACCGCATCCACATCCACTTCGACCGCATGGGTCAGGAAATAGTCCAGAAGCACCGGGCTTTCGTTAGAGACCTGAACCGCCTCATTCATGTATCGCGCCAAATCTTCTCTTGCATTGACGATCTCCATGGCGCGCCCACCCAATACATAAGAGGGACGAACCACCAGCGGATAACCGATTTCCTCGGCCTTGAGCATCGCCTCATCCACACTGCGAACTGTCGCATTCGGTGGCTGCCTGAGACCCAGCGTCTCAATCATCTGCTGGAAACGCTCCCGGTCTTCCGCTCGGTCAATTGCCTCCGGTGACGTACCGATAATCGGTACACCGGCGGCTTCCAGCGCACGAGCCAGTTTCAGAGGCGTCTGACCTCCATACTGGACAATCACACCGGCCGGCTTTTCAACGTCAACGATGGCCAGCACATCTTCCAGCGTTACCGGTTCAAAATAGAGACGATCCGATGTGTCGTAGTCTGTGGAAACTGTCTCGGGATTGCAGTTGACCATGATGGTCTCATAACCGTCTTCCCGCATGGCCAGCGCCGCATGAACACAGCAGTAATCAAATTCGATACCCTGCCCAATCCGGTTGGGTCCACCGCCAATAACCATGATTTTCTGACGATCTGACGCTGCAGCTTCACATTCTTCGTCATATGAGGAATACATGTAGGCGGTCGACGAGGCGAACTCTGCAGCACAGGTATCCACCCGCTTGAAGACCGGCCGGATATTCTGTGACTGCCGATAGTCACGGAATTCACGCTCACTGACATTCAGCAACGTTGCCAGACGGGCATCACTGAAACCTTTGCGTTTGAGACGGTAAACCCGATCAGCATCCAGAGCACTCAGCGAGGTTCCAGCCAGCGCCCGCTCTTCACGAACCAGATCTTCAATCTGCACCAGGAACCAGCGATCAATCGCCGTCAGGTCAAAGACATCATCCAGAGAGAAACCCGCCCTGAAAGCATCCGCCACATACCAGATACGCTCAGCCCGCGGCGTAACAAGTCCCTCACGGATCCGCTCAGGTGCGCCCTCTTCATCAATATCCAATTGTGGATCAAAGCCATCGGAACCCACTTCCAGCCCCCGCAGCGCTTTCTGCATGGATTCCTGGAAGTTCCGGCCAATCGCCATCACTTCACCGACGGATTTCATCTGTGTCGTCAGCCGGTCATCCGCCTGCGGGAACTTCTCAAAGGCAAACCGCGGAATCTTGGTGACAACGTAGTCAATCGCCGGCTCAAAGGAGGCCGGCGTCACGCCGCCAGTAATATCATTCTGCAATTCATCCAGCGTATAACCGATCGCCAACTTGGCCGCGACCTTGGCAATCGGGAAACCGGTCGCCTTTGAGGCCAGCGCGGAGGAACGGGAAACCCGCGGGTTCATTTCGATTACCACCATCCGGCCATCCTCCGGATTGATACCGAACTGAACGTTGGAACCGCCGGTTTCCACGCCAATCTCACGCAATACCGCCAGGGAGGCATTACGCATGATCTGATATTCCTTATCCGTCAGGGTCTGCGCCGGTGCGACGGTGATAGAGTCACCAGTATGTACACCCATGGGATCGAAATTCTCAATCGCACAGACAATGATGCAGTTGTCATTACGATCCCGCACCACTTCCATTTCGTACTCTTTCCAGCCGATCAGCGACTCATCGATCAACAGTTCAGACGTCGGCGAAAGATCCAGTCCCCGCTCACAGATTTCTTCAAATTCTTCGCGGTTATAAGCAATACCACCACCAGCACCGCCCATCGTAAACGAGGGACGGATAATGCAGGGGAAGCCCAGCTTACTGACAACCTGCAGAGCCTCATCCATCGAATGAGCAATACCTGAACGGGGGGTTTCCAGACCGATATTCTTCATGGCCTTGTCGAACAGATCCCGGTCTTCCGCCTTGTCGATAGTCGCAGCATCAGCGCCAATCATTTCGACGCCATACTTTTCCAGCACACCCTTGTGATGAAGATCCAGGGCGCAGTTCAGCGCTGTCTGCCCGCCCATGGTGGGAATCAGGACATCCGGACACTCTTTCTCAATGATTTTCTCAACCGTTTCCCAGCGGATAGGCTCGATGTAGGTCGCATCCGCCATTGCCGGGTCGGTCATGATGGTGGCGGGGTTGGAATTAACGAGAATGACCCGATAACCCTCTTCCTTCAGCGCCTTGCAGGCCTGGGCACCGGAATAGTCGAACTCACAGGCCTGGCCAATCACGATGGGGCCGGCGCCTAAGATCAGTATGTTCTGGATGTCTGTACGCTTGGGCATGGTATTCTTCTGAATTCTTGCTGGTTGCCAAAGGCCGGGGTCACCGGCCTCCACCTGATAACGCGTCGTGGTAAAACGGTTTTATCGTCGTTCCGCCATCATGGTGACAAAGCGGTCGAACAGTGGCGCCACATCATGGGGACCAGGACTTGCCTCCGGATGCCCCTGGAAGCTGAACGCCGGCCTGTCCGTACGTTCAATCCCTTGCAACGAACCATCGAACAGGGACTTGTGTGTAGCTTTGAGATGACCCGGCAGGCTGTCTTCTGACACAGCAAACCCATGGTTCTGGCTGGTGATCATCACTACTCCGGTAGACAAATCCTGAACCGGATGGTTCGCGCCGTGATGCCCGAATTTCATTTTTTCCGTTTCCGCGCCACTGGCCAGCGCCAGCAACTGATGCCCCAGACAGATACCAAATACCGGAAGATCGGTTTTCAGGATTTCCTGAATGGCGTCAATGGCATAGTCACAGGGTTCAGGATCCCCGGGTCCGTTGGAAAGGAAGACCCCATCCGGGTTCATGGCCAGCACATCCGCAGCGGGTGTCTGGGCAGGCACCACGGTCAACCGGCAGCCGCGGGCCGCCAGCATACGCAGGATATTGCGCTTCACACCAAAGTCATAAGCCACCACATGGAAATCCGCATGAGCCTGATCAGGATGACTGTCTGTATCCAGCTGCCAGACAGACTGTATCCATGGATAGGTCGAATCGGTGGTCACTTCCTTCGCCAGATCCATCCCCTTGAGACCGGGGAACTGACCCGCCAGCTCAAGCGCTCGCTCGGAAGTCGCTGCCTTACCGGCAATAATACAGCCGTTCTGGGCGCCTTTTTCCCGCAGGATTCGGGTCAGCCGACGGGTATCAATATCCGCGATGGCAACGATATTGCGTTCTTTCAGGTATTCATCAAGCGACTGCTGGTTACGCCAGTTGCTGGCGAGCAGCGGTAAATCCCTGATCACAAGACCGGCAGCCCAGATCTGAGACGCTTCTTCGTCTTCAGGCGTAGTGCCAGTATTGCCAATATGGGGATAGGTGAGAGTAACGATTTGTCGAGCGTAAGAAGGGTCGGTAAGAATTTCCTGATATCCGGTCATGGCGGTATTGAATACCACCTCACCACTGGTTTCACCATCTGCGCCAATGGCAACCCCCTGGAAAATACTTCCGTCCTCCAGAGCGAGAATGGCTGGTCTGCTCAAGGCGTCCTCCCGTACTGACTGCGTTTTTTGCTGCACTGTTATTCTGGTCGTAAAAAAGCGAGATGCAACCAAGTTCCATCTCGCTTTTTCATGAATACTGCCTGAATTCGCCTTATTCTTTCCCGAGTCGGGCATCCTGATCCAACCCGGCGCAAATTTTCAGCATCCTACCAGAAGCTTGGCCTGATAGCTATAAATACCTACTCACTTTCAGAAATACACCAACCAATCTGCAAGTATCACTGACCTGCAGCAGACGACTAACGCAGCCCCAACACGTCCTGCATATCAAACAGACCGTGTTTTTTACCCGCCAGCCAAGCGGCCGCCCTGACAGCGCCACGGGCAAAGGTCATCCGACTACTGGCCTTGTGGGTAATTTCTACCCGCTCGCCTTCAGCGGCAAACATCACCGTATGCTCACCCACAATATCGCCCGCACGGACGGTAGCAAAGCCAATGGTATTGCGATCACGGGCACCGGTCTGCCCTTCACGGCCGTAGACAGCACAGCTTTTCAAATCACGCCCCAGGGTTTCAGCAACGACTTCGCCCATTCTCAATGCGGTACCGGATGGTGCATCCACCTTATGGCGGTGATGGGCTTCAATAACTTCGATATCGACATCATCGCCCAGCACCTTCGCTGCCATTTCCAGCAGTTTAAATACCAGATTCACACCCACCCCCATGTTCGGTGCAAAGACCACGGGAATGGTTTCAGCAGATTCTTTTAATGTTGCTTTCTGCGCATCGCTCAACCCGGTCGTACCGATGACAATCCCTTTGCCATGCTCACGGCACAGGGCAACGTTCTCCAACGTATAATCCGGGGCAGTAAAATCAATGACCACATCAAAGTCGGCCGTATGGGCAGACAGGTCTGACACCAGCATCACACCGATTTTTCCAATACCGGCCAACTCACCAGCATCCGCGCCGATCAATGAGCTGTCCGGACGATCAACAGCAACGGTCAGCTTGACACCTTCCGTCTGATGCAGCGCGGCAACCAGTGTTTTTCCCATACGACCGGCGGCACCAACTACAGCAACGTTTGTCATGTCTCTGCCTCTTATTGATCTATGCAGTTGAAAGGCATGGAGTCTAACCGCTACAGTGCAAACAGCAACCCCGCGCCCCTTATTAGCAAGGCTGCGCGACGTTTCCTCTCTGTAACAAGCAGTTCATTCATGAATATTCTTTCGATTCAGTCCCATGTCGCCTACGGCCATGCCGGCAACAGCTCCGCGATTTTCCCGCTCCAGCGTATGGGGCTTGAGGTCTGGCCAGTGCATACCGTGATGTTTTCCAACCATACCGGTTATGGCGCCTGGCGAGGCCCCGTGATTGCGGCAGATACCGTCCGTGATGTCATCACCGGTATAGAAGAGCGTGGCGTTTTACCGAACTGCAACGCCGTACTGTCAGGCTATATGGGCTCAGCCGATATTGGCGACGTCATTCTTGACGCTGTAGAGAAAGTGAAAGCCGCCAACCCTGAAGCCATCTACTGTTGCGACCCGGTTATTGGCGATTATGGCCGCGGGGTGTTCGTTCGTGAAGGGATCCCCGAGTTCTTTCGGGATAATGTGATCACCCACGCAGACATCCTGACCCCCAACCAATTCGAACTGGAATTACTGACCGGGCAGGCCGTCACGAATCTGGACAGCGCACTATCTGCCGCCCATGCACTGCGGGAAACCGGCGCCGATATCATCCTGGTCACCAGCCTGGAACGGGAAAACACAGATCCAACCAAGATTGAAATGCTGGCAGTGAGCAGTGAAGGCGCCTGGCTGGTTGAAACCCCGAAACTGGTATTTCCAATCCCTCTTAACGGTTCCGGAGATGCCACGACAGCGCTATTCCTGGCACACTACCTCAAGCATCGTAATGTCCGTTCCGCACTGGAGCATATTGCCGGAGCGATCTACGCCCTGTTTGAAACCACATGGCGAGCTGAAAGCCGTGAGCTGATGTTGATAGCGGCCCAGGATTTTCTGGTCGCACCGCCCAAAACATTTACCGCCGTTGATGTTACTGATATTCGCTAAGATCATTATTCAGCGAATGCGACCAGGCTAATCCCGGACAGAGATATTACAGGGATAAGTCCCCGTATCCTCACCGGCACAGGCCTGGTCCACCGGCGGCAAAGAAAAGCCATCATCAGACGCAAAACGCCCATCCGGATGATCCTCCAACCAGACATGGATCATTTCCGGCGTCCGATTAGTCAGCACCCCTGACGGGCATATCCCATCACTGCCAGGTAAGGCAAGACCGAACTCCTTTTCTGGCAGACGATCCGGAAAGCAAAAATTAAAGTTAAATATATGGTAATGCCATTGTGTCAGGGCACCACCGGGCTGTGGACCGGAAAGGTCAATATCACAGGATTCACAAGTGGCCAGAAACATGGCGCCGATTAAACGCTTACCGCTGTAAATAAGCACCTCTGGGCGTTCAGGATCCATAATCTGATCATCATACAGGTATTCTTTCTTTGCATAATGCCCTGGCAAATACCACGAAAACCCATCATGTATTGCCTGATCAAAATTGTGCCAACCGCGTAGACTAACGGTATCTCGCACCTGGCTCACAAGATGATCTGCCGCTTTCTGCTGCGTCACCTTGACTGGCTGCCCATCAAAGCGGTTCACTTCATAAATCCCTTCATCCCCACCCACAAGAAAATGTGGCTGGTTCAGATTAACCGGAATCTTGGTCCACTGGCTTGCGTTTGGATTAGCTGAACACATAAACACCGTGTCCGCGGCGCCACTGGAGACATGGTGATCCTGCGGCGGCGAACCGGCCCCCAGACTTATCCAATGGCTGACACCCACCGTCAGTAAAAAGACAGAGACAAATAACACTGACGCTTGCTGCAAGAACCGCTTGGCAGGCGACAAATCGTTAAAAAAGGCAGGCATACTCGGCATATGGCAGACACTTTGTCTGTTGGACCCTGTAGTACTTCTTCGCGCAATCCTACCAATACTTGAGTCCACCCCATCACATATCAGAGTCTGCTAACACACTGGTGATATACCCCCCATCACAGAGCAAAAAAGGCCGACAATCATGCCGGCCTTTTTTGTGAGATCACTGATAGATCAAGAGGTCATATTATCGAAGAACTTTTTGACGCCTTCGAAGAATGACTTTTTCTGAGGTGAGTGGTTATTGCTTTCATCCTCGAAGGACTTTTGCAGCTGCTGGAGCAAGTCTTTCTGATGAGATGTCAGGTTGACCGGTGTTTCCACCATCACCTTGCAAATCAGATCGCCTACGCCACCACCACGCACTGGCGGAACGCCTTTGCCGCGCATACGAAACATCTTGCCGGTTTGGGTTTCCGGTGGAATCTTCAACTTGACCTTGCCGTCCAGCGTCGGAACTTCCAGCTCACCACCCAAGGCTGCATCAATGATGGAAATCGGTACTTCACAGTAGAGGTGCTTGCCATCACGCTGGAAAATCGGGTGTTCACGCACTTCCATCTGGACGTACAGATCACCCGCCGGACCACCATTGACGCCCGCCTCACCTTCACCCGACAGACGAATTCTGTCGCCGGTATCGACACCCGCCGGGACTTTTACAGACAGCGTCTTGTATTCCCGGATACGGCCTTCACCGTGACAATCAGGGCAGGGATCCTTGATCACCTGACCAGACCCATGACATTCAGGGCAGGTTTGCTGAACAGTGAAGAAGCCCTGTTGCATCCGGACCTGACCATGGCCACCACAGGTGGTACAGGTCACCGGTGAGCTGCCTTTCTTCGCACCAGAGCCGTGACAGGTATTACATTCCACCAGAGTGGGAATCCGGATCTTCTTGGTGGTACCGCGAACGGCTTCTTCCAGGTCCAGATCCAGTGAATAACGCAGGTCTGCACCACGCTGAACGCTGGAGCGTCCGCGTCCGCCGCCACCTGCACCACCAAAGATATCCCCAAAGACATCCCCGAAGATATCACTGAAATTACCAAAGCCACCGGCACCGGCGCCTGCTCCCATGTTGGGATCAACGCCTGCATGGCCATACTGGTCATAGGCCGCACGCTTTTGAGGATCAGACAGGATCTCGAAAGCCTCGTTCACTTCCTTGAACTTCTCTTCCGCTTCCTTATCGCCGGTATTACGATCCGGATGGAACTTCATCGCCATGCGGCGATAAGCCTTCTTTATCTCTTTCTCACCGACGTCCCGGGAAACCCCGAGCACCTCATAGTAATCTCTTTTGGACATAACCACTCAACCTGGTGCCTGCTGCGCGTCGCAGTGCCTGTACTTCAATGTGTATCCAGCCTGACCTGCGCTCATGGCTGCTGTTCAATAAACGACAACGCGGGACCAAAGCCCGCGTTGCCGTATGGTATTTCGCCACAAAACCAGCCCGTTATCGGACTGGTTTTGCTGATGGCGCTCTGCATGCAGCAGGCGGACTTACTTCTTCTCGTCCTTGACTTCTTCGAATTCAGCATCGACAACGTCGTCGTCTTTCTTGCTGTCGCCCTGAGACTGCTCAGCGCCTTCGCCCTGTGCAGCCTGCTCGGCGTACATCTTCTGTGCCAGAGAAGCAGACGCCTGGCTCAGCGCGTTAGTCTTCTCTTCGATCAGCGCCTTGTCGTCGCCCTTGATCGCTTCTTCCAGTTCCTTGGCTGCGTTTTCAATGGCCGTTTTCTCTTCTTCAGTCGCCTTGTCACCGGCTTCCTGCAGAGTCTTACGCGTGGCGTGAACCAGACCGTCCGCTGTATTACGCACCTGCGCTAACTCTTCGAACTTACGGTCTTCCTCAGCATTCGCTTCAGCGTCCTTGACCATCTGATCAATCTCTTCATCGCTCAGACCGGAAGAGGCCTTGATGACGATAGACTGCTCCTTACCAGTGGCCTTGTCCTTGGCAGACACGTTCAGAATACCGTTGGCATCCAGGTCAAAGGACACTTCAATCTGCGGCATACCACGAGGCGAAGGAGGAATGTCAGACAGGTTGAACTGCCCCAGAGACTTGTTGTCGCCGGAACGCTTACGCTCGCCCTGCAGAACATGAATAGTTACCGCACTCTGATTGTCTTCCGCAGTAGAGAACACCTGAGATTTCTTGGTAGGAATCGTAGTGTTCTTCTCGATCAGCGGCGTCATCACGCCACCCATGGTTTCGATACCCAGGGTCAGCGGGGTTACGTCCAGCAGCAGAACGTCGGTACGGTCACCGGACAGTACGCCACCCTGCAATGCTGCACCCATGGCAACCGCTTCGTCAGGGTTAACGTCCTTACGGGCTTCCTTACCGAAGAACTCAGCCACTTTCTGCTGAACCATCGGCATACGGGTCTGACCACCGACAAGGATCACTTCATCAATGCTGGACAGATCCAGCTCAGCATCCTTAACCGCCTGGCGGCAAGGCTCCAGGGAACGGGCAACCAGATCTTCCACCAGGGATTCCAGCTTGGCACGGGTCACTTTTACGTTGAGGTGCTTCGGACCGGTCGCATCGGCAGTGACGTAAGGCAGGTTGACGTCCGTCTGCTGGGCAGAAGACAGTTCAATTTTCGCCTTCTCGGCGGCTTCCTTCAGGCGCTGCATCGCCAGCGGATCGCCCTTCAGGTCAATACCCTGCTCTTTCTTGAACTCTTCCGCCAGATAGTTGATCAGGCGCATATCGAAATCTTCACCACCCAGGAAGGTGTCACCGTTGGTAGACAGTACTTCAAACTGGTGCTCGCCATCGACGTCAGCGATTTCAATGATGGAAATATCGAAAGTACCACCACCCAGGTCGTAAACGGCGATGGTCTGGTCACCGGCTTTCTTGTCGATGCCGTAAGCCAATGCCGCCGCAGTCGGCTCGTTGATGATCCGCTTGACTTCCAGACCGGCAATACGGCCAGCGTCTTTGGTCGCCTGACGCTGCGCGTCGTTGAAGTAAGCCGGTACAGTGATGACAGCCTCGGTGACTTTATCACCCAGATAGTCTTCTGCGGTCTTCTTCATCTTCTTCAGAATCTCGGCTGAGATCTGAGGCGGTGCCATTTTTTGGCCTTTAGCTTCGATCCAGGCGTCACCATTATCAGCCTTGATGATCTTGTAAGGCACCATTTCGATGTCTTTCTGAACTTCGGCGTCTTCAAACCGACGGCCGATCAGACGCTTGATCGCGTACAGGGTATTATCCGGGTTGGTTACCGCCTGACGCTTGGCCGGCATACCGACCAGCGTTTCACCATCGTTGGTGTAAGCAATGATGGAAGGCGTAGTACGTGCGCCTTCAGCATTCTCGATAACCTTAACCTGACCACCGTCCATCACTGCCACACAGGAGTTGGTGGTACCCAGGTCGATGCCTATTATTCTGCCTTTGCTGTTATTGCTCATTTGTAGCCCTCTCTCATCACTTCGCCAGGCGAAGGTCTGAATCATCTATTTACAAATACTGTGAAATCCGTGGCAACCTGCCATGCCAGCCCGGTCTCAGTGTGTCTCATCGATCAATTTACCGTCGCATCCCGGGACGCTTCAGATTGACCTTACACCCGGTTGCTGGCCTCTTGCTTTGCTATATGGGAACCGTCTGTCGTCATTTCAAGGCTTAATTTCAAATCTCTTTGATCAACCGACACAACAGACGTATTCCCAGCGATTTCAACCGGTTAAACCGCTGCCGGCGCCTTCGCCACAACCACCATGGCTGGACGGATCAGGCGACCATTCAGGGTATAGCCCTTCTGGAACACATTCAGGACAGAACCCGGTTCCTGATCAGGACTCTCAACCTGACTCACGGCCTGATGCAGATCGTGGTTGAAGGGTTCGCCCACCGGGTTGACCTGCTCAACACTGAATTTCTTCAAGGTGTCCAGAAACAGTTTCAGGGTCAGTTCCATACCTTCCTTCATCGCCTCGTGGCTGCCTTCTGCGGCATCGGCGCTTTCCAGTCCGCGCTCCAGGCTATCAACGACTGGCAGAAGTTCTTCTGCGAACTTTTTCAGGCCAAACTTGTGGGCATTTTCCACATCCTGCTGTGCACGACGCTTCACGTTCTGCGTATCAGCATGCATGCGCAGTACCTGATCCTGCGCCTTGGTCAGTTCTTCCTGGGCTTTGGCCAGTTCAGCCTGCAGTGCGCCCAGGGAAACCTCACCCTTGCCTTCTTCAGCGGCTTCAGCCCCTTCTACCGGGCCGGTCTTTTGATCGTCCGCAGCGGCCTGAGCCTTAACCTGCTCTTCGGCTTCAGATGGGGTTTGCTCAGTTTTGATATCGTCTTCCGCCATTTCGAATCTCCGACTCTATTAGTTGACTGCTCGTGTCAATGAAATCTGATAATGCATCGCGATATGGGGGCAGTTTGAGATGATTCAAGGTGCAGACTTGAAAGAAGAAATAATTGCGAGCCAGCACTGACAACCCCGTCAGCCTGACGAACAAATCGAATCACAGGAAAAATAGATTTCACGACTTGCACCCTCCAAAAAATACTGTATAAATATTCAGGAATAACAATGCGGACACGCTGCGATGCTCACCCATCTGTCTATCAGTAACTACGCCATCGTTGACCAGCTCGACCTGGATCTTTCTCAGGGCATGACCGTTATTACCGGCGAAACCGGTGCCGGCAAATCCATCATGCTCGACGCGCTTGGGCTTGCTATTGGTGACCGGGCTGAACCTGACAGTGTCCGCACCGGCAGCGAACGTGCTGATATCCGCGCCACCTTTGATCTGGCCCAGTGCCCTGATGCACAGGCCTGGCTGAAGTCCCACGAGCTGGATGCCGGTGAAGAGTGCATCCTGCGCCGCACCATCACCCGCGAAGGACGCAGCCGCGGTTATATCAATGGCACGCCTTCCCCACTGGCGGATTTGCGCAAGATTGGCGAAATGCTGCTGGATATCCATAGCCAGCATGAACACCAGTCGTTATTGAAGCCAGCTACTCACCGCCGACTACTGGACGGTTACGCAGGCAGCCATGAACTGGCGACAACCGTCAACCAGATCTGGCGGCAATGGCACCATTGCCACACCCGGATTCAAACACTCAGAAGCGCCAGCGAAGAACAAAGCGCCCGCCTGCAGCTCTTGAGCTATCAGGTAGAAGAGCTGGAACAACTGAACCTGGGCAAAGATGAGCTGGAACAACTGGAGCAAGAACAGAAGCAACTGGCCAACGCCACCAGCTCTATTCAGGCTTGCGATCAGGTCCTGACCCTCTGTGTGGAAGATGACAACAGCAATATCGTGCACCAGCTCAGCGCCTGCCAGAACTTACTGGCTGAATTGAATCTGGACAGCAAGCCCATACAAGATGCGATTGAGCTGATCTGTTCTGCACAGATTCAGGTTGAGGAATGCTGTAATGAATTGCGCCATTTCATGGATCGGTTTGACGATGATCCCGAACGCTTGCCTGAAATAGAAAAGCGCCTCTCTACCATCTATTCACTAGCCCGAAAGCATCATATTCAGCCATCCGAACTGCACGCCCTGCATACAGAGCTACAGGACGAACTGACATCTCTGCAAAGTAGCGATGACCAGATTGAGCAGCTTCAGGAAGAACTCGAACTACTGGAAAAACAGTACAAAGCAACAACAGACAAGTTATCCATTAAACGCCAGAAAGGTGCATTGAAACTGGCCAAGGCGGTTATACGGCACATACGGGATCTCGGTATGCCCGCCGGGGAATTTAAAGTAGACCTGACCACGGTCAATGGTGAATTCCGCCCCCACGGCAATGAAGACATCCAGTTTCTTGTTACCAGTAACCCCGGCATGCCTGCCCGGCCATTACACAAGGTGGCATCAGGTGGTGAACTGTCTCGCATCAGTTTGGCGATACAGGTGATTACCGCCAAAAGCTGCCAGATCCCCACACTGGTATTTGACGAAGTGGATGTCGGCATCGGTGGAGGCACAGCGGAAATTGTAGGTCGCCTGTTACGGGAACTGGGCAGTCATGGCCAGGTACTCTGTGTGACGCACCAACCTCAGGTTGCTTCACAGGGTCATCAACACCTGCATGTCTCCAAGCAACACAACAAAGCGACAACCCGCACACAGATTCATGAATTGCAGGAAGAGCGTCGTACCCAGGAAATCGCCCGAATGCTTGGCGGTGTCACACTGACAGACCACACGGTCGCCCATGCGCGGGAGATGATTGAACGCGCCCAGACATCAGCGACGACCTGAGTATATTGACAATAGTTTTGGCGAAAAAATAGAGGCATGTTTATTTCAGGCTGGCAGTCGCCAGCCCTAACAAAGCTGTAGTGATACCTGTCAGATCAAACCGGTGCTGCCCAATGCTTTCACTACTGACATCGACATAGGAATAGGCCCCCTGTAATCCAGACAGTATTTCAATCAAATCGACATCACCGGTCTTCAATACAATATGGGTGTCTGTGCGCCGCAACACATTGAACTCAGTGGTATAAGGTTTATTTTCCGGTAGCGTGAAAACCAGGTCTGTCGTATCAGCAATGTCGGGATTGGCCGGCAACGTGATCACCAGTGACAAGTCACCGCTTTTATCCTGCGCCACAAAAATAGCAAGCGTGGGGGCAACAATATTCCCTGCCAACATGACATCAGGCAGCATGTCCAACGCGCCATAATGACGCCAGTCACTCTTGGCTGGTAGAGAGAGAACAGCCAACGAAACGGTCAGTATGCAATACTGTATCCATGACATATGCATCACCGGATAATTATTCTTCGTCAGACATCAATGTTTCTCTAATGATGATAGCCCTATCAGGCAAAGACCGGCAGCCAATAATGATCATTTTTTACAACAGATATACGACAAATGACATTAAATTGAGGCCGTCACTGTAAAAGAAACAAACAAGAAGGGCAGAAGTGAAGATGCTGGATGACCGATATTGACGGAAACGAGGGTATTGGACGAGGGACCACCGCAGGCAGCCCCAACAGATCCATTATTCGTTGTTAGTTATTTCTGCTTGGGCCTGACATAAAGCACCAGGTTATGGTCCACCAACTCGTAACCATGCTTTTCCGCAATATCTCTCTGGATACGCTCAATTTCCTGGTTGGTGAACTCAACAATTTTGCCGGTTTCCATACAGACCATATGGTCATGATGCTCGCCCCGGGAGAGTTCAAAGACCGAGTGTCCGCCATCAAAGTTATGGCGCACCACCAACCCAGCCGACTCAAACTGGGTCAGTACGCGGTATACCGTTGCCAGACCGACATCGTCATCCGCCTCAATCAGCGCCTTATATACATCTTCAGCACTCATATGGCGGTCTTCTGCACTTTCCAGAATCTGCAGAATTTTTACGCGTGGCAGGGTCACTTTTAGCCCGGCTTTACGCAGCTCTTGATTTTCCAACTGAGTAATCCTTTATTTAACCCCTGAAAATGTATAAATTGTCATTATCTCATTTCCGTCGAAGATAGTGGAAGTCCCTGGACGATGCAAAAGTACCTGAAAATACCGGCCTTGACTATAACTGCAGCGTTAATGGGCGGTTGCTCCTGGTTTTCTGACGATAGCGATTTCAAGATGGTCAGCTTTCCCGGGGTCTACAAGATCAACATCCAGCAAGGCAACATCATCACGCAGGATATGATCAACCAGCTCAAGCCGGGCATGACCCGCAGCCAGGTGGCCTATGTCATGGGCACCCCACTCCTGCCCGACAGCTTCGACAAGGATCGCTGGGACTATATCTACACCCTGCAGCCCGGCGGAAAGCAGCGTACTCAGCAAACCCTGTCCCTGTTCTTCGACAATGACAAACTGACTCGTTTCAATGGTGATTTCCGTCCTGAGGTCAATCAGGATGCCAACACTCACGCACAAAGTGATGTCCAGGATGCCGCAGAAACCATCATGAAAGAACAGGCTGAAGATGACCTTTGAACCGGAAATCAGGTATTTCAGGATATAAAAAAGGAGGCTTTGCGCCTCCTTTTTTTATAATACACCACAACCCGGAAACTAATCGGACTGCTTGGCCAGACGTGCTTTTTCAGCCCGACGCTTGCGGACTTCTTTCGGATCGGCAATCAGGGGACGATAGATTTCCACCCGGTCGCCGCCCTGCAACGCCTGCTCACGAGGCTTGGCAACCGCTTTACCGAAAACGCCCATCTTAACGGTTTCCAGATCAATTTCCGGAAACTGCCCCACAATCCCTGACGCCTGTGCAGCATCATAGACTGTCGCACCCGTCGGAACAGTGACAGTAATAATGGCCTGTCGGTCAGGTCGGGCATAGGCGACTTCAACATGGATCTCAGAGACCGTAGAGGTCTGACTGGCGCTATCAACCATACACTTCATCCGCCCGCTTACAGAAAGCATCGACCATAAGATTAGCCGCCTGATCCAGCACCTTGCCGACGGTAGACTTCAGCACCGCATTATCCATATCAAACGTCAGGTCCAATACGACCTTGCAAGCGTCCTCCATCAGGGGTTTGAAATGCCAGACACCGGACAGTGCGGTAAACGGCCCTTCAACCAGCCGCATTTCAATGAACCGGTCGACCTCAAGCTTGTTACGGGTCACAAAGCTCTGGGTGACACCACCCTTGCTGACATCCACACGAGCTTCCATCCAGTCATCGCCCTGCCCCAGCACTTCTGCCCCGACACACCAGGGCAGAAACTGGGGATAGGCAGTCACATCATTCACCAGGCCATACATCGCGCTGGCAGAGTGCATGACCAGCGCAGACCGTTGAATCGTTTTCATCCGTGACGGCGTTCCTCAGGCAATAGCCTTGTAAAGGTTTGCAACAAAGATTATGAACACGCAGACCGGTGCAATCACCCGGCACAGCGCCCGCCAGAGGTTAAACCTGACCAGCGAGAGGTTCAACTCCTTGTACACCACGGAGCGCTTCATGATCCAGCCGGCAAAGATGGCAATCAGCAACCCACCCAGCGGCAGCATGATATTGGCGGTCACGAAATCCAGCAATTCAAACACGGTCATACCAAACAACTGATACTCTTCACCGGACCACAGGTTGAATGAGAAGACGGTGCCCATACCAATCAACCACACCAGCGCACTGAACAATGACGTTGCAACCAGACGACTCATGGAGAACCGTTCAGTCGCCCATGCAACGGCCGGCTCAATCAGAGAAATCGAAGAACTCAGCGCCGCCAGACTCACTAACACGAAAAACAGGACACCGAACACCTGACCGCCCGGCATATGCCCAAAGGCTGTGGGCAGAGAAACAAACAGCAGCCCCGGACCTGCACCTGGCTCCATGCCGTTAGCAAAAACAATCGGGAAGATGGCAAGCCCTGCGACCAGCGCAACAACCGTATCCAGCACGGCAACAGTAACAACTGTGCCGCCGATAGAAGCACTCTTTGGCATATAAGCGCCGTAGGCCATGATAGCGCCCATCCCCAGGCTCAGGGTAAAGAATGCGTGCCCCATCGCTGCCAGCACGGCTTCCCAGGTCAGCTTGCTGAAATCAAAAGAAAACAGGAAAGAAAAACCGCGACCAAACTGATCAGTCTCAACAATGCTGTAACCCAGCAATACAATCAGCAGGACAAACAGCAACGGCATGATCACCCGCACACTGTTTTCCAACCCTTTGTGAATGCCACGGGCAATCACCAGCGCCGTCAGCACCATGAAAATGGTATGCCAGAACGTCAACTGTGCTGGATTAGTCACCAAGGCATCAAAATGTGCGCCGACCTGCTCACCGGTGAGCCCCATCAGGTCACCGCTACCCATATCCCAGGTAAACGCCAGCGCCCAACCGGCAATCACACTATAAAAAGACAGAATCAGGAAACCGGCCAGAACCCCCATCCAGCCAACCAGCGACCAGCCTTTACCCGCATCGGATTCACGGGCCAGCTCCTTCATGGTGACGATCGGGCTGTGACGCCCATGCCGGCCCAGAACGGTTTCCGCCATCATGATCGGAATGCCTACCAGCGCGATACAAACCAGGTAAACAAGGACAAACGCCCCGCCACCGTATTCGCCGGTGATAAACGGAAATTTCCAGATATTGCCAAGCCCGATGGCGGAACCTGCCGCCGCCAGAATAAAGGTCCATCGGTTGGCCCAGGTGCCGAGTGCTGCTGTTTTCTGATCGCCCATGTAAATCCTCGAACAGACGGTTACTGCGTTGCCTGTGAACAGTCGGGGCTGATGCCCTCTGAGAGTTGTGATGAGTGTCCGATCAGCGCCATCCTGTCGCAACACGGCGGGATTACCACGGGCTGCGGGCTCATCCTGATACGGGATTAATGCACCAGATCCGTCTACAGCAGCTACTACTGACGCGTTATCAGCCAGAGCCATGCAGATGAGGGAAACACTACGCCGGACACTCAGGGCACATTCTAACGGCCTGCCTATAAGGTACAACCACTAAATCATTGCGCCTTACCGATAAAAGCGATTTTTCTGACACTTTTCGTTCATCGGGATCATGGCTTTTATGGTTTCTGCACGTATAATTCTCCGCCATGGCAAAGAAACCCAAGAAAGCCGGTAGCGGCGACTCAACCATCGTAGTCAACAAAAAGGCCCGTCACGACTATCACATTGATGAGACGTTTGAGGCAGGCGTTACCCTGTCCGGCTGGGAAGTCAAAAGCCTCCGCCAGGGCAAGGTGCAACTGGTTGACAGTTATGTACTCCTGAAAGACGGCGAGGCTTGGCTGATCGGCGCCTCCATTGTTCCTTTACAGACAGCATCCACCCATGTGGTGGCTGATCCCCTGCGGGATCGCAAGCTGTTACTGCACAAGCGAGAACTGGCGCAGCTGTTCAGCGCCACCCAGCAGAAAGGGCATACCTGCATCTGCACCAAGATGTACTGGAAGAAGCACCTGATCAAGGTTCAGATCGCGCTGGCCCGAGGCAAGAAAGAATTCGACAAGCGCGCCACCACCAAAGAGCGTGAGTGGAATATCGAAAAGCAACGCGTTATGCATAAAGGAAATTAAGCATTCAAAATCAATAGCTTAATAGTTATTGACTTTATGCCTGAGTTTTAGAGTAGAATACCGGCAAGGTTTCGATCCGGGGGCGATTTGGATTCGACGGCGGTAACGAAACCCAAGGTGCATGTCGAGGGTGTAGCGACTCTCGTAAATCAAAACGCTACAAACCTATAGTTGCCACTAAGCAACCTATCAACGATTCTTGGGACGCAGCTATCGCTGCATAACCCCAAGTTTGCTGCTTAAAACCAGCAATCGTTCGATCTTCTCGGTTTGTCTGTTGACTGAGCCAAGATCGTTATCGCAAGCAGACTCGTCGTGAAGCCTTGTCTGGGGACTGATCGACTAAAACAGCACAGGCTCGTTCTGCTTCACCCCGACCGCTGGGTCGTTGCAGAATTAAATCAAAGGCGGATCTAAGCATGTAGAGCCAAGGGCGGAGTATCGGCGGACGCGGGTTCAATTCCCGCCGCCTCCACCAACACCAAAAACCGATGTTTTAAACGTCGGTTTTTTTTATATTCAGAAAAATCATCCCACCAGCCCACAAGATGGTGCCGTTCTATCCGCTGATTTTTTTGCTGAGGTCAACCAACTACCGACAGCGAACCCTGAGTAGTTCGTAGCGGAATCGGCACTACACCCTGACCTGTCACAAGCGACTCAACCCCTGTCTCCTGGCAGTCTTCCGGCAAAACTACCAGAGACCTGAGACAACCAAGATCCGCATTGATAAAGAGACTACTTTTTTCTTCAAACTGGCTGGCGATATCCGGCACTACCAGAGAAAAAGTGGCGCGCTCACGGACCAGACACTCAATATAGCTTTCAGCATCCTGCGCCCCCGTCATAATCAGCCGGGCTCCTGAGGACAGCCAGTTAAAAAGAAAGACCCCGGTCAGTATCGGTTCCTGGCAAATATTGGGGCACACCAGCACATCACCATTCTGGATATTTGCACGTTCTGCAATAAACGATGCAACCCCCTGCCAATGATTGTGACTGCCCGGAACAATTTTTAATCGCGCATCTTTATTACCTTCTGACGTCACCACAGAGGGATGCAGGGTAAAATAATCATCCGGTGAAACATGCGTATCACCCAGGTATTCCCCTAACTGAATTAACTGCTCTTTTGGGAAATCATCCTCTGTTGTAAGGTGCATGACACCTGATTGATCAGGTATACCCGCAGAAAATGTGCACTGCACACAGTGCTCAGGCAAATCCGGAACAGACTTGCCTTGTTGATTGCCTGAACAGAATTCATCATGAGCCAATGCAGTAATATCTGGCCCTATAGCCGCTAACAACAATCGCCATTCGGTTCGGGAAAATCCATCAGGAATTGTGCACGCAATGGCACCCAGTCGCGCTATGGCTAACTTCAGAATAATGGTATTTGCGACACCAGCCATCTGAATCAAAACAACCCGATGCTGTCGTACACCTGCCTGAAAAAGAGCAGCACTGACTCGCGTCACCGCATCCGCCAGCTGACGGTAACTGTAACGCACTGTCGATGCACCGCCTGATTGCCCATCTCTGTCGACCAACGCAATCCGTTCCGGATGTATCGCGGCTGTACGACGGAACAGGGTATCCAGAGACTCCTCTTCTCCCCACATCCCGTATCGCTCATTAAACGCAATATACTCACGTCTGAAGGCTTGCATACCTGTTATCCTGTCATGGGCTGGAAGTTGGAATAGGGATCAGTCAGGGGTTTGAAAACCACGCCAACAACATAAGACGGGATGGGAAAAACCACCAGAATAGAGAAACAAAGAATCACAGTGGTCACTATGCAATCGCGATGCGCGCAGGTGAAAAGCCATCACTTGCCTGGCGTACAGGGTACATGGTCTTTCCACTGTCAGCCCCTTTTTATCATTCTGTTGGCGTTAGTCGGAAGTGCAGAGTGGAAGACTATCTTCAGGTTTTTTTTCAGTCAACGGTCAAAAATGGCATGTCCGTTTTTGACCATTGAAACGTTTCTCATTTCTACAGAGTCAAACCCCTTACACCACCAATGAACGGGCAATAATCTCTTTCATAATTTCATTAGTACCTGCATAAATACGCTGGACACGCGCATCGGCCCAGGCCCGGGCAATGGGATATTCCCACATATAACCGTACCCACCGTGCAATTGCAGGCATTCATCCAGCACACGACACTGCATGTCGGTACACCAGAGTTTGACCTGTGCGGCAGTAGGCACATCCAGCTTGCCCTCAATATGGAGTTGTAAACAACGATCCAGAAACGTTCTGGCAACCGATACTTCCGTGGCCAGCTCCGCCAGTTTAAAGCGGGTATTCTGAAATTTTGCCAGAGGCTTGCCGAATGCTTCACGCTCCCTGACATACTCCGTTGTCCATTCAAGCGCCGCTTCCGCATTAGCCACCGCATTGATACCAACAGAAAGGCGTTCCTGGGGGAGTTCCTGCATCAAATAGGCAAATCCCATCCCGGCATTCCCGAGCAGGTTCTCTTTAGGGACACGGACATCATGGAAAAACAGCTCCGAGGTATCCTGAGCTTTCATCCCGATTTTTTCCAGGTTCTTGCCTTTGCTGAAACCCTCTGTACCCGCTTCCACAATAAACAGGCTGGTACCACAGGCCCCTTCTGTCGGATCCGTTTTGCAAACAACAATGACCATATCTGCCAACTGCCCGTTGGTAATAAACGTCTTTGAGCCATTAATCAGGTAGTTATCACCATCGGGTATGGCTGTTGTTTTCACTCCCTGCAGGTCTGAGCCTGCAGCGGGTTCTGTCATGGCAATCGCGGTGACAGTATCTCCACTCACCATTCCCGGCAGATATTTATTCTTGAGATATTCAGAACCATGATGAATGAGATAAGGGGCAACAATATCGGAGTGCAGGCCAAAACCAATACCCGTCAGACCCAGACGGGCAATTTCTTCATCAACAATCGCGTTATAACGAAAATCAGCACCGACGCCACCATACGCCTCCGGCACTGTCGGGCATAGAAAGCCCTGTTCTCCGGCTTTTTTCCACAATACACGATCAATCTGCCCGGCCTTTTCCCATTCTCCATGAAAAGGAACCGCCTCTTTTTCAAGAAAGCGCCGAACACTGTCTCGAAACATTTCATGTTCTGGCTCATAGACCGTGCGTGGAATCATAAGACTGAACCCGTTTTCTGTTGTTATTGTTAACTGGCTACAATCTTAGATTCTGGTGCTATTCAATGGCTATGTCGCTGGCGCATTCAGTCAAAATATTTGGCAGAAACTGATCACAAGCCTTCAATAGAAAGAAGCGTCGTCTTCCTCTGGCTCACCCACCAGCGAGTTAAGCAATCGCATGGCCCTGTCCAGGTCAGAAAAGCTGTCAAAGAAATCGCCTTCCGGACCAACCACTTCATACGCGACAGATTTGAGATTACCGTCACTGTCAAACCGCTCAGCCCGGATGATGGAATAGCCACCCTTACCGCCAAAACGGTTACGTTCAATTTTGCTCATTTTGAGGATCACCCTACTCTGATACAAACGACCTAAGCCGTTTGTATCAGCTTACGGGCACAGAGATCAAGCCAGAATCTGACTTACCCTGTCATTAGAAATGGTACAGCAGACCGGCGGAAACAGATGTGATGTTAGTGTCGTAGAAATCAATATTCGAGCTTGCACGAAAGGCTGCCAGGCTGCCCATGGCGCGCCAGTTTTTCCAGCCAAACGGCTCACTGTAAAAGACCGAGAAAGACGCACCGTAGATATCGTCTTCCTGCGTCTTACCACCAAACTCAGCAATCGGATTAGCCTTGTCGTGTTTGTTCTGCCCATAAACCAGGTTGGTTACGGTCTGCCACTGCTTGTTACCCCAGGCATGACTCAGCTGGACGATATACTCGTCAGCCGCCATAGCTTTGCCGTCAAGGTCATAACGGGTGTACTGAACCGATGGAATGAAGAAATGTCCATTACCCAGAGAGTGACGGTACAGCACTTCGGCGGATCGAATATCGCCTTCACGGGACAGCATTCTACTATCAGCAGGATTCAACTCACTCGGATCAAGAGACTCACCGCTCTGTTCATTGTCGATTTCAACTTTACGGGTAGAGAAGCGCACTTGGAAATTACTACCCATGATGTTGCTCCAGCCGACACGCGCACCACGGCTGGTACGATCGGTATCCTTACGCTTGCCGTCTGTCTTGTACGGATCTTTCCAGACCTTGGTCGGAACACCAGAGAACAGGTAGCTTACAGACAACTCACCAATACCATCATACTGACGACGTACACCCAGCTCGCTGGAAAAGTCATAACGCAGCCAGTTCTCCAGGGAATTACCGGCAAAAACCTGAGTTTTTGAGTCCGCCCAAGTGTATTGCACCTCGCCATTCAAGAAACCGGAGGTTTTTGATTCAGACTTGGCAGAACCCAGATCATAGATTCTGTCATTACTGATATCACCCATGGCGGTACCCGCCACGGTATTGCTTTTCAGTGTCGTATTACCCAAACCGAAACCAACAAATCCCGAAAAACCACTCTCGTCAGGCATCGGACCCAGCGCATAAGCGCCCAGACTTGCGCTCAGGGTTAAAGCGCCTGCCATGCCAACTGTTACTCTACGCATCTATTGATTGCCTTGTGTGAACGTTATTATTGAATAAATTTTTCAATAATAGCCTAATCAATCAGGCCGCCCTGTCTGGAGATTGTAAATATTCTGCCACTGTTTTATGGTTTGAATCAGGGCACAACGTTATAAAAACAAGGCCTTTATCTATGAAGCTACCGGCTATTCCTTTAGCAACAGCAGAACTCAAACCACTGGGTTACGAAGACAGTGAGGCCATAGTCGGCATTTACCAGACAGATACCCTACAACACCAGCCCGTTATTCATACGACTCAGGAAGCCAGTCAATTTGTCCGCATGGCGGAACAACTTTCCGATAAGCAGCAAGGACTCATTCTTGGTCTGACTCAGCATGAGCGACTTCAGGCCATTATTCATATTTATGGCATAGAATCCGTTGCACGACGTGCCTTCATCCGTATCGACAACTGGCAAACGCTGACAGATAACACGCTGGTTGAAAGCATTGCCAGTATTGTACAACTGTCTGATGAACTGCTGTCACTCCATAGCCTGCATTACCAGATTATTGAGGATGAATCAGATCAGAAACGACTGACCGGCGCACTGGAAATCATCGGATTCCAGCCCACTTCCTGCCTCAGGGACTTCTATAAGCTGCGCCCCCATCATTATTGTGATGTCAGCATCTACACTCGAACCATTCAGAAACCGTAACCTTTTTGAGACACTCGCAGCTATGCCACCGGTCCTTCAAACAACACGCTTTCGCCTCCGCCCCTTCAATCAATATGATGCCGACAATCTCTACAACCTCCTCAAAGAGGAAAGGGTTGTAACCGCACACCCTGCACATCCCGTTATCAGCCATAGTGAGATCAACGGTGTTCTGAAAGCTATGGATCAGGAGATCGCATCAGGTTCTGCGCTTTACTGGCTGATTGAGGAGAAAACCAGTCAGCGCTTTACCGGTCGGATCGGGTTCAAATATATTAACCATCAAAATAATTCTGCCGCTTTGATGGTAGAAGTATTACCCGAACTCTGGGGGGAAAATATTCTTTACGAGACAGGCCGGGCCGTTATTGCTTTTGGTTTCAGCCAGTTACAACTTCACCGCATCGAGGCGCAGGTTGTTCCCGCACATACTTATATGCACCGTTTCCTCAAGCGAGTCGGGTTTCATCTCGAAGGGCTGCTGCAATCCTGGGTAAAAAACGACTACGGTCTACTGGATTACCGCATCTATTCACTACTCAAGACCGATGATGCCTGGAAAACCATATTGTCCACATCACCGGAACACTTCAGCCTTGGCAACAGCATGTGACCCCAAATGCTCATGGTTCCAGATATGACGACCGCGTCGAACTCAGCTGTCATTGTGAGGCCTCTTTTTATTAAAAGAACCAACGTACATAATTCAATTAGGTCAATATTTGTACCTTAGTACACGCTATCTGTTCCCTGCCTTCTATCTTCGGCTGCCATCTGCGCACAGAACAATGAAGTCATTCACAATCCCTGTGGATAACCATGTGCATTTCTTCTTAGCTGACGTCCGGGCGCCATTGTCATTCTGAACTGAAAAAAACTGCTCAAAATTTATGCATTCTGATAAGTGCATTCATCTTCCTGAGTGAATTCACCATGCACAAAAAAAGACAGGCCCTTACGGACCTGTCTTTGGATACATCGCGAGAGGTATCTGGTGCTTAGAGGCCCATTACAGCGCCAACACTCAGCATAATCATGATCATGACAGTCAGGATACCCGCCAGCGGCAGTACAAACTTGAACCACTTGGCGTAGGACACACGACCGATGGCCAGACCACCCATGACCACACCGGAAGTCGGGGTCAGCAGGTTAACGACACCAGACGCAGACTGGTAAGCAGTGATAACCAGGTCACGGCTCACGTTGGCGAAGTCAGCCAGAGGCGCCATGATCGGCATGCTCAGTACCGCCAGACCAGAGGTAGACGGAATGAAGAAGGACAGGACGACCTGGATCCAGTACATGGCGTTGATGAAGACGACTTCGGACAGGCCGGAAACCGCATTCTCAGACCAGAACAGGATGGTGTCGGTGATGTTACCGGCGTTCATGACCACCACGATACCGCGGGCAATACCGATAACGAAGGCAACACCCAGCAGGTCACGTGCGCCGTCAACGAAGGTGCCAGTCAGCTCTTCTTCGCTCAGGCGGCCGATCAGACCGATCAGGATAGCGCTCACCAGGAACAGGGCGGACATTTCAGCCATCCACCAGCCGGCAGAGGACACACCCCAGATCATCACACCGAAGCTGGCCGCGAACAGTACCAGGATCAGCTTGCGTGCGCCGGTCAGCTCGATGCCTTCTTCACGGTTCTTCAGGAAGTATTCTTCGTTGGATTCCTTCATGTCCGCAACCAGGGACTGGGAAGGATCCTTGCGGACTTTCTCAGCGTAACGCATCAGGAAGCCGGCAGTGATGATGAAGCCGATGATCAGGATAGCGATGCGCATGCCCATACCGTCAGTGAACGGTACGTCAGCCGCGTTGGACGCGATAACGGTCGCGAAGGGGTTGATGGTGGAACCCAGTACACCGATACCGGCGCCCAGCAGAACCACGGCAACGCCGGTGACGGAGTCATAACCCGCCGCGATGATGACCGGAATCAGCAGCATGTAGAAAGGCAGGGTTTCCTCAGCCATACCGTAAACGGTACCACCGGCTGCGAACAGCAGCATCAGGGCAGGAATCATCCACATTTCCTTGCCTTCCAGCGCGGAAGTCACCTTGGCGATACCGGCGTCGATAGCACCGGTCTTGGTGACTATACCCAGGAAGCCACCAATGATCAGTACGAACAGGGCCACGTCGATGGCGCCCGCTTCGTAGCTGGCAGGATCAAAGAAACCGGCGATCGGCGCCATGACCACGTCGGAGAAACCCTGCGGGTTTGCATCAACCAGGTGATAGGTGCCGGATACTGGTACTTCCTTGCCCAGCTCGGGGTTCATAACACGGTCATATTGACCGGCGGGGACGATATAAGTCAGTGCCGCGACGAATACAATGATCGCCATTAGCACCGTGTAGGCTGAAGGAAACTTGAATTTGCCCATAGAGTGCAGTCCAGTCGGGGAGTTATGGTTGTGTTGGAAAAACGGGGGTCATGATAAGGATTTGACCCGTGCTTATACTGATCTATGTCAGACTTTGCTCGGCTTTTATACGATAAATGGCATAAATACCCTGCAAATTGCCCTTCTTTTTATGATGATTTTCTGAGCATCATTGTCGGTTTCACCTACCCGTACGCAGACGACAACTACAGGCTTTCACCTATAAAAAAAGCCCGGCTATCAACCGGGCTTCTGGGTGTGTTTCACCATGCGTCAGAGAGTGTTTAACTGAAACATGGCCTGCTGTTGCTGGCGGCGCCGTCGTTCAGGCGGCTCAGGACGTTCAGTGGTATAAAACACCGCAACATCGTCATCGTGAATATGGGTTAATGGTCGAATGACGCCGGACTCGACGCGATCATGAATTTGCGCCTGCAGCGCTTCGTGGGTGGGTAACTTCTCAAGATTGACAAAAACATAGCCAGCCTGACACATCACTACCGGTGCAAGCTGGCTGCGCATATTGCTTATAACCTGTTGCAGGTCGATTGGTCGCATGACTGCCTCTCCCGCTTATGCTCTACTCAAATCCCTATTATTTAGTATTTCCCTTTCAAGCCTCATATTAAGCGTAGTGGTTTACACCTACAAGCTTGAATTTATGCTCTTGCTTTAACGCCAGCAATCTTTATTACTGACACCTCCTACCTTAGAAACTCCATTTGAGAGAATTCGTAACAGTTTATTTAGACATTTAAATAAAGAGAAATAGGCCAGCGAATATAAATAGACCTAACCCATTCCTCCTATCCAGTCAGATAGCCATGTTACACGTTCGATTCTCTTAACCCAGACAAAGCTTCATCTAGTGCGTACATGTCAATCACCGTAGTAGCAGCACTGGAAGTACTACTTCTGTGGCCGTCCACCACATCGTCAGACTTGTCTTCCTCCGGTCGATGTGAACTTAGCATCCTCTCGATTTCCTGCATCACATTATTAAGGTTTAGCTGTGCCTCTTGAATAGCAGGAAGATTCTGAGGCATTTCGAACAACCCGGCTTCCTGATGGACATCTACAGCCACCATGGAGTCTCGACGAGGCACTTCTTGCTGCACACTTTCTTGTCTGCTCGTTATTGTCTGTGCGTCAGGTTCCTGTTCCTCCTCAATTATTAAGGAAGTACTTGTTCCCACCTCTCTGCTCCTCAACAGCATTTCATCTGCACCCTCTCGCTGGAGGAGTACATTCGGGTCAGTCTTTTGCGTATTAGACACATATTCCAATTTCGCAGGCCCATAGGTTGTCTGTGCTATCTGATTTCTATTTCTTATATTAAGAAACCGGCGCAATTCTGCTTTAGGATTAAAATTCCGTATTACACCATTTCCACCTTCACTCCATGTTGCATATGTGGCTTTCATAACAATAAGATTAAGGAACCATCGCCCCATTGTTCCCCATCCTGCGGATGGAAGGGGCATAAGCGGCATATATGGAACGCCAATATCGCAGTCGAGCAACGCCCTGAATTTTTCAACACTACCCTCAACACCAAGAGCAATATTATAGTATCCATACACACCAAAACATGCGCCACAAGCCGCAAAAATTCCCGCCGGAGTCAACACCCCCCCCAGCTTATGTTTCATATAACGCCATAAATGAAACGAATCACAGTCTACAAATAGGGCTTTACCTGAATCAACGACTACTTTACCGGAGTCAATAATAAGCGGAGAAAATGTTCCCCCTTGACCATTGTATGACAAAATCTGAAGTCTAAAATACCATGCTGTAATATGTTCAACAGGAACGCCTTGCAACACCTTGCAATCCAATCCAAAAGGAAACTCAGAAGTTTTTGGATCTTCCAATAATCCTCTAGCCTTAAAATCATTATAATAAGGATCACTAGCTGATGGAGCAGCAAAAGGCACCCCCAAGGAAACACCTGTTATATAGATACTGGCCGTATCTGTACCAATTTTTAACAACGGCATTTTTCGTGCATTAATAAACCGACACATTTTCCGATAACATTCGTGCCAACGACCAGTTTTTTCAGATGAAACCTCTTGATCATATCCATTCCACAAAGCAAGCAGCCTTTTCATACGACCTTTATCAAACTGAATGCTTTCTAAATCTGCTATTGTCTCCTTGTACTCTTTTATATCTTGAGACATATGAGCAACAATCTCTTTAACTAGCTCCTTATTAAATATGACATTCTCGCTTAATATCTCTGGCCCTCCGGCAATTTCATTGTAGCGCTGAAGTACCAGAAGTGCTCGCGCGTCTTTCAGCATTTTCGTACGGGTATCACCATGCCATAAATCTTTAAGGTTATTGCCATACCTTGATGCAACCCCATAAAAACTCATAGCAGGATACATGACCTCTAGAAACCAGTTTGAATATTTTAGAAACTGGGACGAAACAATAAGCCCTGTGCTGGCCAACTCTCTCTCTACGCCAGCAAGTACGAATGGTACATTTCCAGCATTATCACTATCAAGGACACCACAGCCTATGCCGTAAATGGTACCTGCAACGACCCCCGCTACCGGCCAACCCTCTTTACATTTCTCCTTCACATAGGGAACGATACCGCCCTTCGCGTTTTTATCTTCCCATATATCCAATGATGTTTTACCAAGAGAGTAACTATACATACCACCGACACTTAAAAGAACAGCAACAAAGTAAACTATTTTTATTAAAGTAACGGGTGATTCAAGAAGCCCAAGCGAATTAGAAGCTGCAAGTCCTGCTCCAAGAAAGAATAAAATCATTCTAACTGAAAACTCACACCAACCATATTCTTTCCCATGATTATTATAAAGCGTATTTACCCTATCACAGAAAACAGCATTATTTGCCAAGTTATTGATATGATCAATTGTTACAGGAGGATTAGCATTACTGCTCTTTATATCTCTTTCACCTATCAACTGATTTAATCTTTGCCCAGTTTGATACCTACCCACTAGATTTGTTTCAACTTTCTCTTTTTCCTGAACAACAGGATCAAGTCTAGAACCTGATGGCGAGCCAGATGGACGCCTTGACCTCAGTCCTTCATTTTGCGGTCTCCAGACATTATCATAAGAAGACCCTTGAGAAGATGAAGAACCAATTGGTGCAGTTGCCATAATATCCCCCTAAAAAAAACAAATTAAAATATGAATTCAACAACCAATTAGAATAATTAAATATAAATAGTTCCATAACAATTTCTCTCAGAGAAAAATCAGCTCAAGACCGCAATTACAATGCGTAATTGCGGCTCCAAAAAAATTAAACTAGCGCTTTAGAATTACGAAATAAAAACACAAAACCAAAAATTAACAGTGCCGAAACTGCTGCCATTAAACCAGCAGGATACGCAAACGCTTGCGACAGAGATAAACCTTCAGGCGCCATAACGATATACGTTACACAAACGGCTGTCATAAACGTTGCTGGCAAACTCACAAACCAATGACTACGTCCATTACGTACCATGTAAACGGCTGATGTCCATAACACAATGGTTGCCAGCGCCTGATTAGAGAACGCGAAATAACGCCAGATAACCGTGAAATCAACCAGTGTTAACAGGTAACCGGTAATAAACACCGGAATGGCGACCAGCAAACGATTACTGATCTTGGACTGTGAGAGATTAAAAATATCCGCAAAAATCAAACGGACACTCCGGAATGCAGTATCACCGGAAGTGACCGGACAGGCAATCACGCCCAGCACTGCCAGCAAACCACCAAAGCTACCCATCAAACCCACGGATACTTCGTTCACCACAAGGCCGGGGCCGCCTTTGGCCAGCACTTCATTCAGGCCGGGAATGCCGTTCGGGAAAAACGTCATGGCAGCCGCTGCCCAGACCAGCGCGACAATGCCTTCCGCAATCATCGCACCGAAAAACACCGGACGACCATAGGCTTCATTTTTCACACAACGGGCCATCAGTGGCGACTGAGTGGCATGGAATCCGCTGATCGCACCACAGGCAATGGTGATAAACAGCATCGGCCACAGGGGCAGACCACCGGGATGAGCAGAGGGTGTACCCACTTCCGGAATGTCCCAGCTTCCAAACACCAATGCACCGCCAATACCAACTGCCATAATCAGCAATGCCGCACCAAACAGGGGATAAATCCGCGCAATGAGTTTATCCACAGGTACAACAGTGGCAATGAAGTAGTAAGCAAGAATCACCGCCAACCAGAACGTCTTATTAGCAAAAATCCCTTCAAAGCCCAGGTTACTCAAAAGACCTGCCGGACCGACCATGAAAACCGTGCCCACCAGCAACAGCAGGACAATCGAAAACAACCGCATCACCTGCCGGGTTTTATCGCCCAGGTAAAGACCGACAATCTCGGGAATACTTTTGCCTTCATGACGAATGGAAAGCATGCCGGAAAAATAATCATGCACAGCGCCGCCAAAAATACAGCCGAACACAATCCACAAAAATGCAGAGGGACCATAGAGCGCACCGAGGATGGCGCCGAAAATCGGTCCAAGGCCGGCAATATTCAGAAACTGGATCAGGAAAATCTTGTACCAGGGCAGGGGGACATAATCGACACCATCGGTCTGGGTGACCGCTGGTGTGGGACGGGACGGGTCCGCACCAAACCACTTTTCAACCAGGGCACCATAAATCAGGTACCCGACAACGAGGGCTACCAGGGAAACGAGAAAACTTATCATGAACAACTCCGGGGGAAGGACATGAGGAAGGACTGGGATAGCAGAAAAAGACGTTATATTTTAACGTTGACCTGCCCTTTCAGTTCCTTGACCCGAAGCAAGGAGGTACGGATTTTTTACTGCGGGATACCAAATTGCGCTTATCCAGCGAGCGTTCGCCCAATCCAGTGGCCTGCAGCTTTTCCGGCTCCGGTCACGCACCAGACACTGTTTTTACGACTGGAGGCACGGGTATCTTTGCGCACCAATCCATGACGGCGCAGCTTCAGGCGAATCATCCGCATCGCGGTTTCTGAAAAGCAAAAGGCGTCCGCCGCATGTGCATGGGGATACTGGCTGAGCATCTGCTGACGAAAGCGTTCTTCCAACATGACAGACAGGGACTGCAGAATACGGTCCTCATTACATGACGGCGTCAATGACAGGCGAAAGGCTTCATACACATCAGCCCAGGCCAGTGACACCTTCTGTGTGACCCGATGACAATTACCATGAATGAATACATGGCACTGCACACCGAACTCCTGATGTTGCTGTAACCAATCGAAATTCTCATCGATAGCCGTGTCGCCATCAGCATCTGCTGTTACAGACTCACTCTCAGCCTTTGGTGGTATCGTGACAGTGCCAGAGGATTTTCTGGATACACAGGTCTCAATGGTGATCGCCGGTTTGGACTGACACCAGCCGGTAGCCGGATGAGCGGCCACAAATGCCGGAAATCCTGCAATGATGGCTTCCGACAGCGTATCCACCTGACGCCAGAAAACGGGGTTATGACGCTTCAATAATGCACGTAATGCCCGCACCCGCCCCAACTCTTCTTCCGACGTAACAGACTGGGAGAGCGTTTCTTCCGCTAAAAGCACACAGAATACGGGTTTATCTCGCATCAGAGCATAGGTCAGTTCCTGGTGCTGAACACTAACACCGGTTGACGACCGTTCACCGTAACAGGCATTGCCGGCAAAGAGCAGATAATCACAACTGTTGATCAGGGCTTTTCTGCGTACCCAGTCAGCACTGCTGTCATTTGCCGGAATGGGCTGTCCTTCCTGTCCAAGATCCCACAGCATCGGACACACCGGCATACTGTGACTGGCCAGAACCCCATGCAGGATGGCGGTATGCTCAGGCGTGGCTGGCCCGGCCGTCGAGCTGATATAGACGCGGTAAATTCTGTCCTGCACGTGACCTCGTGCCCCCTCTACAGTCGGACGTCAGAAGCGGATCTGCAAAACGCTGTATTTATGATATCGCGCGATTATAACGGCAAAATTTATTCCATACCTCATATAAAAAACGCGAAAAAACCAGCCTCTGCTAGACTGATTGCCATATTTTTGTCCCGTCACATCCTCAATTCCTGAACACATCGTTTGCAAAAAGGTCTAAGAACATGAGGATTTTCTGGTTTTACCCGGCCCGGCGCCGACACAGCCCACCACCGGAGAGGAGATACCATGACTGTATTGATCAACAGCTTCAACGCCATCCTGTGGGGCTATGGACTTGTTTATTTATTGCTGGGTGCGGGCGTCTATTTTTCCCTGCGCAGCGGACTGATTCAGGTCCGGCACTTTCCACTGACTCTTCGTTTGCTTCTACAAAGTAAGCGCACCAACGACAGCCGTAATATCTCCTCCTTCCAAGCCTTGTGCACCAGTCTTGCTTCCCATGTTGGTACCAGCAACCTCGCCGGTGTTGCCATCGCCGTTTACATGGGCGGACCTGGCGCTGTCTTCTGGATGTGGATTATCGCCATACTGGGCATGGCTACCAGTTTTGTGGAAAACACACTGGCACAGGTGTACAAATCCAATAACTGTGACGGCACCTTCCGGGGAGGACCTGCTTACTATATTGAAAAGGCGCTGGGCCAACGAAACCTGGCGATCGCCTTTTCTGTCTGCATGGTGCTGTCTTTCGGTTTTTCATTTAATGCTGTCCATTCCAACTCCGTAGCAACCGCACTCTCTCATGCCTTTGCACTACCGGAAATGTCGGTCGGGCTGATACTTGCACTGATGACAGCATTAATCATTTTCCGTGGGCTTCGTGGTATTGCCCGTTTCGCTGAACAAACGGTTCCTTTCATGGCTACCGCGTATATTCTCACGGCAGGCATGGTGATGTTTCTTTACCACGATCGCCTGATTGATGTCTTTAGACTGGTGATTGAAAGTGCATTTGGTTTACAAACTGCTGCGGCAGGCGGGATGGGTTACATGGTATCCCAGGCAATGTTGCAGGGCATACGTCGCGGTTTGTTTTCCAATGAAGCCGGTATGGGCAGCAGCCCCAACATTAATGCGGTTGCGGCGCCGTCACCCAATCACCCTGCCACTCAGGGGCTGATCTCCATGTTCAGCGTCTTCACCGATACCATTTTGATTTGTACAGCCACGGCAATGATCGTGTTGCTCTCCGGCGAATACCTCAATGGTGATGGCGTCACAGGCATTGCCCTGACACAAAATGCCTTGAGCAGCGCCGTCGGTGCATGGGGTAAGCCATTTATCGCCTTTATCACCATGTTGTTTGGATTTACGTCCATTGTCGCTAACACGTATTACGGCGAGTCCAGCCTCCGCCATATCAAAGATAACCGACGCCTGATTCTCTGGTACCGTTGCATTGTGATTATGATGGTGTTCTGGGGGTCATTCAGCAGCCTGCCGCTGGTCTGGTCGCTGGCGGATCTAACCATGGGCGTCATGGCGCTGATCAACCTGGTCGTGATTGTACTGCTCTCAGGCACCGCCTTCGCCTTGCTGAAAGATTTTGAGCAGCAATATCACAGTGGGGTCGAAAAACCAGTCTTTAACCGCAAACAGTTTCCGGAACTGGATAAAGCCATGGATCAGGATGTCTGGCCCGTGCCGGAAAACAATTCCTGTGACCAGGAACCCAATAACGACGACGATGACCCGATGATGCGAGAATTCAGTGACATGGAAAAGCTCTGATAACAGCACCTTCATCTGGCAAATATGACGCTTTCGTACCACTAACAGAATTTTTTTTTGCCCGTCGCCCCAATACGGTAAAAACGGCTTAACCCGGTAATCCTCTACATTACCGGGTTTCCACCCTCATAAAACCAACAAGACAAATAGGTATATTCACAGAGCGCAATACGGTATCACGGCAATTTCCTCAATCCGCTTGAGCGGTACTATCGGCTTCCGAACGATTATAAACACCTTAAACAACCACAAGAGCCGTTATATGAGTAACTTGATTGCCGTTTTGAATGGCGTAATTTGGGGCAAGCTTCTCGTCGGTCTTCTGCTTGGGGCTGGTCTGTATTTTACGTTTCGGAGTCGCTTTGTGCAGATCCGCCGCTTTGGCTTCGCCATCAAAACCATGATGGGCAGCCGGGCCAAGGACGAGCACCATCACATTTCTTCTTTCCAGGCTTTCTGCACCAGTCTGGCTGCCCGTGTCGGCACCGGTAACCTGGCGGGTGTTGCTGTTGCCATTTTCATGGGTGGTCCAGGCGCCGTGTTCTGGATGTGGATGATTGCCCTGCTGGGTATGTCCACCAGCTTCGTGGAAAACACGCTGGCGCAGCTCTACAAATCCAATAACCACGATGGCACCTACCGTGGCGGCCCGGCTTACTACATTCAGAAAGCCCTGGGGCAACGCTGGCTGGGTATCATTTTCTCCTGCTCCCTGATCGTGGCGTTTGGTTTTGCCTTTAACAGCGTGCAGTCCAACTCTATTGCTGCTGCCATGGTCGTTTATGAGATTCCGCCACTGGCTGTCGGTATCGTGCTGGCCATTGTTTCCGCGCTGATCGTATTTGGCGGTATCCGTTCCATCGCCCGCTTCGCAGAGATGGTTGTGCCCTTCATGGCGCTGATGTACCTGGCACTGGCCGTGGTTGTCATGCTGCTGAACATCACCGAAATGCCTGCGGTGCTGTCTCTGATCTTCAAGAGCGCCTTTGGTATTGAGAGTGCTGCCGGTGGTGGTGTCGCTTACCTGATGAAAACCGCCATGGAACAGGGTATCAAGCGTGGCCTGTTCTCTAACGAAGCCGGTATGGGTAGTGGCCCGAATGCTGCGGCAACCGCAACACCGACTCCGCACCACCCTGCCACTCAGGGCATCATGGGTATGCTGGGCGTGTTTGTGGACACCATCGTGATCTGCTCTGCGACTGCTGCGATCATCCTGGTATCCGGCCAGCTGAACAGTGGTAATGAGTTGACCGGTATTGCCCTGACTCAGGCGGCACTGTCCAACGAAATTGGCGGCATTGGTAACCACTTCATTGCTTTGGCAATCCTGTTGTTCGCGTTCACTTCATTGATCGCCAACTACTACTACGGTGAATCCAATCTGCGCTTCATCAAGGACAACAAGGCCGTTTTGATGGGCTACCGGGCACTCTTTCTGGCTATGGTTATCTGGGGAGCGATTGGTGAACTGCCCGTAGTCTGGTCCTTTGCCGATCTGGCCATGGGCGTCATGGCACTGATTAACCTGTCCGTCATCCTGCTGCTGGCAGGCCAGGTCTTCAAGGTACTCAAGGACTTTGACGACCAGGTGGATGCAGGTCTGACACCGACCTTTGACCGGAAGAAGTTCCCGTTCCTGGATAAGACCATGGATCCGGATGTGTGGAATGATGTACCGGAAACCACTCGCAAGCTGGATACTGATACCGCTTCAGAGCAGCCCCTGGGCGCGGCTCAAAACGCCTGATCGTTCGTTTCGTTTGCAAGACTGCAGAATCCCCGTACCGGCTGGTGCGGGGATTTTTTCGTTCAGGGGGTCGTGCGAATCGTAATTGAACTGCCGGACAGGCTCAGTCCCTGGATCAACAGGGAACCGAAAGACCCACCCGTGCTCCCCAGTACCCGGATATTATCCATGGCAATGGACTCCACATAATCCGGCAGATTGAAACGCACAGCGCCTTCATTGACCAGAATTTCAACCGGGCTCACCCCTGCCTTGTACTGAACACCGGAAATACGGGTATCCGCTTCGATGAAATTCAGTAATGGCAGCGAGGTCTTCAACACCTGATCTAATGCAGCCAAACCGGGATACTGCTGATTGGCTTCATTAAACTGGGGTTGTTGCTCATCAAATCCCTGTGCAGAGATTGATGACAATGCCATATCATCCAGCGGTACCAAACCAGTCACACCTCGCTCTGCATGGGTACTGCCCAGCTCACCATCCGGCAACGGCACCAGCTCGGCATGGACCGGTCGCAAAGCCAATAAAGAGAGAATGAATAACAATAAAAACACTGCATGGAGAAACAGGTTACTGTCATGTCGCGCTGCCTTCGCGACACACCTGACCGACTTCTTCATAACCGCGACATCCTGTCATTACAAGTATTCATAACCGCCAGATAAATCCGTTACCTGACACCCTGACTATAGCAATCCAGAACCACCGGAATTGACCGGACTGCACTACCGAGACAGTGGTTATCGCCAAGGGTTATCAAAGCTTTAATGCTTGCTTCATTTCTTACGTAATCAGCCCAATACACCCGCCTCCACCGCGTCGGCAGCCCCCTCAACATTGACCCGTATCACGCACTGGGTTAGTGTTCGATGCAATTATTCCTGCCCAAAAAGGTCGCCCTGATGCCAAGCAAGAAAGCGGGCTTTGCTTTCGAAAAATCCCTCTCGGAACTGGAAACCCTGGTCGAAAAAATGGAGTCCGGCGACCTGACGCTGGAACAATCCCTGGCGGCGTTTGAAAAAGGCATCGGCCTGACCCGCGAATGCCAGAAAGCCCTGGATGACGCCGAACAGAAAGTACGCATTCTGGTAGAAAAAAACGGCCAGCTGGAATCCCGCCCCTTCGAGAGTGATGTTGACGAGTAATGGACATCAAGCAGTACATGCAGACCTGCCGCCAATGGGCCGATGCAGGCCTTGAGCAGGTCTTTGCCCGTTACCAGCCTGCCGAGGCGCGCCTGCATGAAGCCATGAAATACAGCGTTTTCAATGGTGGCAAACGGATTCGTCCGATGCTGGTACGCGCCACCTGCGAAGCGCTGGGTGGTTCTGCCCAACAGGCGTTATCCGGCGCCTGCGCGGTTGAACTGATTCACGCCTATTCACTGGTCCATGATGACCTGCCGGCCATGGATGATGATGACCTGCGTCGTGGCCAGCCCACCTGCCACAAGGCCTTTGATGAAGCGACGGCGATTCTGGCGGGGGATGCCTTACAGTCACTGGCTTTTGAAGTGCTGGCCAATCCCGAACTGACCGGAAGCGATGAATCTCAGGATTCCTGCCAACTCCAGCAGGTAGCCGTTCTGTCGCGGGCAGCGGGAAACCATGGCATGGCTGCCGGACAGTCCCTGGATATGCAAGGCACGGGAAATCCCCTCACACTATCTGAGCTGGAAACCCTGCATCGCCACAAAACCGGTGCACTGATCGAAGCCAGTGTTACGTTAGGTGCACTGTCTGCCGGTGTGATAGAGCCAGAAATGATCGCGTCACTGAAACGCTATGCACGGGCAATTGGACTGGCATTTCAGGTACAGGATGACATTCTTGATGTGACGGCCAGCACTGCCACACTTGGCAAACAACAAGGCGCAGATATTACCCATGGCAAAAACACTTATGTGTCGTTGCTCGGTCTTGATGCAGCCCGGGAAAAAGCTGCCCAGCTACAAAATGAAGCCCTGCGAACGCTGAAGGACATGAATGAGCATGTGAAACCGCTGCGCATGCTGGCTGAATATATCGTGAGCCGAAACCACTGAAATGACCAGCACCATCCCTCAGGATAGACCCTCCACACCGTTGCTGGACACCGTCAATCTACCAAAAGATTTACGTCGTTTACCTCAACAGCAACTGCCGGTACTGGCTAAGGAATTACGCAACTTCCTCCTGTACACCGTCGGGCAGACTGGGGGCCACCTGGGGGCAGGCCTGGGCGTAGTTGAGTTAACCATTGCACTGCATTATGTCTTTAATACACCGGATGACCGGTTGGTCTGGGATGTAGGTCACCAGTGTTACCCACACAAAATCCTGACCGGACGACGTGAGCAGATGGCCACCCTGCGCCAGCGTGATGGTCTCTGTGGATTTCCTGATCGTTCAGAAAGTGCCTATGACTGTTTTGGCACCGGCCATTCGAGCACCTCGGTCAGCGCTGCGCTCGGCATGGCTATTGCGCTGACAGCAAAGGATCGTGAACGACAGGCTATCGCCGTCATTGGCGATGGCGCCATGACCGCCGGCCAGGCCTTTGAAGCCCTGAATCATGCCGCCTGTGTCAACGCCAACATTCTGGTCATACTGAACGACAATGACATGTCGATTTCTCCCAGTGTTGGCATGCTGGCCCGATACCTGCGCGGGATTGAGATTTCACGCACCGCCCAGAATCCTGAATATTCATCGCCTGTCCTGTTCGAAGATCAGGGCTTTGCCTATACCGGTCCGATCGATGGTCACAATCTTGAGCAACTGATTGAAACGCTGTCATCGTTAAAACAGCAAACCGGCCCCCGACTGCTGCATATTGTCACTCGAAAAGGCAAAGGGTATCCCGCCGCCGAAGAGGACCCTGTTGGCTACCATGCCCTGACCAAGATCATGCCGGCAAAGACAGAACCAAAACCCAAAAAACCGACTTTCGCCAACATTTTTGGTCAATGGCTATGCCATACAGCAGCACAGGACCCGCGCCTCTATGGCATTACCCCGGCGATGCGTGAAGGTTCTGACCTGGTGCGTTTTTCACAGCAGTTTCCCGACCGCTATTTCGATGTCGCCATTGCAGAACAACATTCCGTCACGTTTGCAGCAGGTCTTGCCTGTGAAGGCATGAAACCTGTACTGGCTATTTATTCCACGTTTCTGCAGCGGGGCTATGACCAGCTAATCCACGATGTGGCCCTGCAAAATCTTGATGTTTTGTTTGCCATCGACCGAGCAGGCCTGGTCGGTGAAGATGGCCCGACCCACCATGGCGCCTTTGATATCGCTTACCTGCGCTGCATTCCCAATATGGTCATTATGACCCCTAGTAGTGAACAGGAGCTGTGGTTAATGCTGAATACCGGCTATCAGCGTGCTGGGCCAATAGCCGTCCGTTATCCAAGAGGCAGTGGTAATGGGTTACCTGTAGAGCAAACCATCGAAGTGCTGTCGTTTGGCAAAGGGCGAATTACACGACAAGGACAGGATGTTGCACTACTCGTCTTCGGCGCTTTACACAATGAAGCCTTGGCTGCTGCAGAAAAACTGAACGCCAGCGTGGCGGATATGCGCTTTGCCAAACCACTGGATCATGAACTCATTAACCGTCTGGCCAGCAGCCATAAATGGCTTGTTACGATTGAGGACGGCATCATAGCCGGTGGTGCAGGATCCGGCGTTCAAGCTTGCCTGAATGTTAATGGAATAACCCTGAACAAGGATTGTAATTTGCTGAAACTGGGATTACCGGATCAGTTTATTCATCACACTTCACGGAAAGAGCAACTGCAGCTGTGCTCACTGGACAGTACCGGTATTTATTACCAGGTAACACAATGGAAAAACAAACATATGCATTCAGTATGAAACGCTAGCGCACAACCACTTGAATCTCTGGAGATATGTAACCGTGCTCTGCTTCACCAGGGTCATCTGAAGTCTGAGCATAACGTTCTAATGAACATTGAATATAAGCACGAAGTAATTCTGGAATGCTCTGGAAATATTCCCGTACATGTTCTTCCGGTGCAGAAATGCTATTAGCAAAGTCGCCAATATAACGGTCATCTAACATATTTTGTTCTATTTGCCCGGCAGCCCTCATCATAGAAGAACGTAACGGCTGCAGTGGTCTCTGCTCAATCAGTGATGGAGCATCTTCTATATCATCAAATAACTTCACCCACCAGGGATGGCGGTGTGGCATATTCTGTAACCTGAGTTCTTCAATACGATTTTCGATATCGCCAATATAACCTCCGGCAATGAATCGACGATATTCATACCTACTCATAAACCCACATGTAGACAACGCTGTAACCGATGCACATCCAGGAATAAAAAATTTCGAAAACGTAGTAATGTCGACGGCTTCCTCATGGCCAGATGATTGTGCAAACCAGATAATTGCGCAGACTACACCACCAAAAAAGCCACCGAGACATCCGGAACCGAACGTTGCCAACAGTGTATCAACCACCGCCCTTAAGCACCCGCGATAACAAGCTCTTAGCGCTTGAACCTTGGTAAGACCAGCAAAAAACAGCGCATCATTGAACGACCATTCCAGCTCACAGGCACGTCTGACAACCTGTAACGTACCCGGGCTGACAGAAAGCGTTAAGAACTCAAGATTATCACCATTATTGATATCTACAGATTGTTCAGGGTATGAGTCATTGCGCCCCGGATCTTGTGTGACATCTACTGACGATGAAGACACAGATATTTCTAAGGTACTCTTTCGATCTTCTGACAAGGGATCTGATTCATAGACCTTTCCTTCGACATCCGGATTGGCTGAGATTGAAATTTTGCGTCCTGCAATCTGAACCCGGTCATCACTTCTGGTCAGCCTTCTTATTTGCGAGCGGGTATTCAGCAAAGAATCGAAAAATTCAATCCTCTCTGCCACCAAGCCCCGGGGAATTTTCCTATTGTTATCGTCATTACGCAGACGTGCATTTTGATCTTGCCGCTCCGCTGAACGGGCATAGCCGGGACTTTGATTTACTTGATAGGCCATCGTTCAGCCCTGTATGAACCGCAGAATCCATAATGATGACAGTCCCATGTTCAAGGCCGATTATCTATAACAACACACAAAGGCAGGATAACAATGAGTCACTAGGAAATATTGACTAAAGAGAGGTTAAACAGGCGCACCATTCCCTGGGCGCCGGGAGATATCAGAGAATACCTGGTTAGCTAATCAGGCATTGTTGTATAGATGGCCTAATTTCCAGACCTTGGTCGACAGATAACGTTCGTTATGGGGATTCTGGCCCGTCTGCAAAGGCACACGCTCAACAACATCAATATCCTGCTGTCGCAGCGCTTCTACCTTGCGCGGGTTATTGGTCATCAATCGCAGCTTGTTAATACCCAGGTGATTAAGCATGGGACTGCACATATCATAGGTACGCAGATCAGGCGCAAAACCGAGTTGTTCGTTTGCTTCGACAGTATCAGCCCCGGCATCCTGCAGATGGTATGCTCGCACTTTATTCAACAACCCAATACCACGACCTTCCTGTCGCAAATAAAGCAACACGCCCTGCCCTTGTTCTGCAATAGACTTAAGCGCCGCCTGAAGCTGTGCGCCACAGTCGCAACGCATGCTGAACAACGCATCCCCCGTCAGGCACTCTGAGTGCACACGGGCCAAGACTGGCTCACCGGTATTGAATTCCCCCATCGTCAACGCCAAATGCTCTTTCCCCGTAGCACGATCTTCAAAGCCATGCATGCTGAACGTGCCGAAAGGGGTGGGCAACCTGGATGACGCAATAAAAACGACAGACACTCCACGTTCCTCAACTTCTCGTGCGGAAACGCATTGTAACAGCAGGATAAAACTCAGGCGAGAAAGGATAGCCTAACCGGCTAAATATTCAGCTTCGCATCAGAGAGATATTCGCAGGAATGAGGTCAGAACTTCGCCTCAAGATAAAGCACATCGCCTTCATCACGCATTTTCACCTTACGCAGAAAGCTCATGCCCAGCAGGATAATGGTGGGGAAATCGCCCTCATGAATGGCCGCATCAACATTACGCACAGTCAGGCCGTCAATACTGACCGATTTGAGTTGTACCAGAAAACCACGAACCTGACCACTGGCTGTTGAGATCGCAATAGGCTCACCGTTTTTATACTCAACACCCAACGCATTGGCATGCTTAGAACTCATCCCAACCGCCGTAGCACCGGTATCAACAACCATATCGGCCAAACGCCCATTCACCAGCGCTTTCACATAATAATGACCATCATTATCCCGGAAAATTTTGATCGTTTTTTTACTGGATTCTTTATAACCATTGCTGGCCTGGCGGGACAATGGAAATTCACGAGCCTGACCATCAACCCGCAAAACGGCGCGGGTACCATCAACAGACAACAATTTGACGCCTCCAGGGCCGGTATTGCCCACTTTCAGCATCACTTGCCGTCCCTCAATGATAACAATCGCGGCACCAGGAAAGAGGCCAACCACCTGGACCATCACAGCTTGAACACTGGCGGAAAACAAAACGCCGACCAAACCCATTACTGAAATCAACGACCTTATTGTTGTTAGCAATGTGCAATCCTCTTGCCCAGCACGACTATTCCACGCGTTTTAATAGTCCGTTTCTATAAGGATAAAGAATAGTATGTCTTATTACGCTATCACGAAAACAATTACCTGCATCACTATGAAAGCATATAACCCGGCAATCAGATCATCCACCATAATCCCCATACCACCAGGGATACGCCTGTCAGCCAGGGAGATCGGCCAAGGCTTCCAGATATCAAACAGTCTGAACAGGATAAATCCTAGGATAATCCAGAACCAGCCCGAAGGCGCCGCCAGCATTGTCAGCCAATAACCGCAGAATTCATCCCAGACAATACCGGGGTGATCATGAACCCCCAAGTCCTTCGCGGTTTTACCGCAGAGCCAGATACCCAATAGCGACGCCAGCACCAGCACCAGCGCATACATTGGCAAAGACAAATAGGATAACAGCAGATACAGGGGAATTGCTGCCAGTGTCCCGAATGTACCGGGTGCTTTGGGGGCTAGACCGGAGCCCAGACCGAACGCCAGGAAGTGAACAGGATTGGACAGCCTTATGGGAATAGACAAAGGGGGAATCACTCCATTCGCTCAGTTGTTGGCAGGACCGTCATTATCAGGAAAAATGCCGGAACCCTCCTTTCGTCGGGTCAATAAGCTGACCATCAAGACGAATGCCGGGTTGTTCCACGATGGTACCTATGGCCACAATCGGTACAGGCGCTTGATGTTCTGCAATCGCAGCAGCCGGCGCAGTAAAACAAAGCTCATAATCGTCACCGGCTGTCAGCGCCAGTGAAAGAGCCTGCTCTTTAGAATAAAGCGCACACAAGGCTTCAGACAGTGGTAAGGCGCTCGAATTCAACGCTGCCCCGCATCCACTGGCACGCAGAATATGGCCAAGGTCGCCCAACAGGCCATCCGATATATCAATCGCGGCTGTAGCACCCTGCTCTGCCAGCCATTGTCCCAATGCTAAACGGGGTTGCGGTCGGTAATAACGCTCAAGCAATGCAAACTCACTGGCATTTTTGCCTTCATTGATACCTGCACCTTGTAGAACCAGGGGCAAAGCACCGCCCGCATCACCCAGCGTGCCACTGACATAGACCGTATCACCGGGACGTGCGCCACTGCGCAGCAACTCGCTACCCGCAGATACAATGCCTTGAACATGGAGGGAGATTGTCAGTGGCCCACGCGTCGTATCACCACCGACCAGCGGAATACCACAACGTTTAGCAAGACCAGCCATACCCCGACAGAAACCGTCCAGCCAAGTAGTATCTGCACTGGGTAACGTTAGCGCGAGGAAGAAACTGTGGGGCCTGGCGCCCATGGCTGCCAGATCACTGACACTGACAGCCAGCGCCCGCCAGCCGAGCAGAGCCGGATCAATACCGGCAGGGAAGTGGACACCCTCAACGAGGGTGTCAATGCTTTGCACCAGTTGCCATCCGTTCGGTACAGACACCACGGAGCAGTCATCACCAATGCCTACGACCACACCACCTTCGCAACCGGGTTGGCCGGTCAATGCAGGCTGGTTGAAGTAACGGGCAATCAGGTCAAACTCGTTCATGGCATCCTGCCTGGATCAGCGTGCGTTGCGGTTACGGAATTCCTTCACCTCGGCGGCACGCAGACGTGGCGCCAGCTTGTCCAGGATCCCGTTGATGTACTTGTGGGAATCCTGACCACCAAAGCGCTTGGCCAGTTCAATCCCTTCGTTGATGACTACACGGTAAGGCACATCGTGACGCTCCATCAACTCATAGCAGCCGATACGCAGTGCGGCACGCTCTACAGGGTCCAGCTGTTCCAGTGAACGGTCCAACAGCGGTGCGATGGAGGTATCTATCTGGCTGGCGCTACGGGCAATACCCTGCAGCAGCTCACGGAAATACCCTTCGTCCACCTTGGACATATCATTGTTCGCGCGGAACTGGACTTCAATCTCAGTGACGGACTCACCGGCCATCTGCCACTGGTACAACGCCTGCAGGGCCATTTCCCGCGCCTTGCGGCGCAGCTGCGGACGGCCCTTGCCGGCCTTGGGTTGATCGCTCAAATTACAACTCCAGATGCTTCAACAGGCTGACCATCTCGAACGCGGCCATGGCGGCTTCCTCGCCCTTGTTACCCATCTTGGTACCGGCCCGTTCAATCGCCTGTTCAATGGTATCGACAGTCAGCACGCCGAAGGAAACGGGCACTTCATGCTCCAGCATGACATTGGCCATTCCCTTCACGCACTCACCGGCTACAAAATCAAAATGCGGGGTACCGCCGCGGATCACCGCGCCCAGTGCCACCACCGCATCAAACTGTCCCTGCTTTGCCACCTTCTTCACCACCAGCGGCAGCTCGAAAGCGCCGGGGCAGCGAATCACGGTGATATTCGCTTCCGGAACCCCGTGGCGCTTCAGTGCATCAATCGCACCGTCAAGCAGGCTTTCAACCACGTAGGCGTTCCAGCGGGTAACCACGAGGGCATACTTGCCGTCGTTGCTGGTCAGTGTCCCTTCCAGGGTCTTGATTCCGGACATGAATGACTCCTTAAACGCTGATAAGCGCTAATAAGCAAAACCCGCCGCAACAAAGCCGCAGGTCACCGTAACCATGTTCTACCACCCTGCTAGCAGGGCGGTCATTTGTTATTACTCACACGGGAGATATTCGACGATCTCCAGGTCGAATCCGGACAGCGCACCGAACTTCATCGGGGAACTCAGCAGTTTCATCTGCCCGACACCCTGATCCCGGAGGATCTGGGAGCCCGTTCCCACGGTCAGGTAAGCGCCCCCCGTATTGCGGTTCGCCTTACGCACCGGTTCCATGAACTGCTGCAGGCTGTCGCCCAACAGTGCATATTCGTCCGCATCCAGCAGTACCACGACGCCTTCACCTTCTTTGGCGACCCGCGCCAGGGCGGCGGGCAGCGGCCAGCTGTTGCTGTCTTCTTTTCGTGCACCCAGCAGATCCCGGAAGGTCTCTGCCTGGTGCACCCGAACCAGTGTCGGCCGGTCCTTGGTCGGATGCCCCATGGTCAACGCCAAGTGGGTCCGACCGGTAATGTTGTCGTCGTAGACGGTCATGCGGAAGTCACCGTAAACGGTCTTCAGCGGTTGTTCGATCCGACGCTCAATGGTCTTTTCATGCATGATCCGGTAATGGATCAGATCTGCAATGGTACCGATCTTCAGGTTGTGCTTTTCAGCAAACAACTCCAGGTCCGGGCGGCGGGCCATGGTACCGTCTTCTTTCATGATTTCAATAATCGCCGCTGATGGCAGCAATCCTGCCAGACGCGCCAGGTCACACCCGGCCTCCGTATGGCCGGCACGACTCAGAACACCACCGGTCATAGCGCGCAGCGGGAAAATGTGACCGGGCTGCACAATATCTTCCGGACGGGAATTGCCATCAATGGCTACCCGAATCGTGTGGGCGCGATCCTGGGCGGAAATACCGGTGGTCACGCCACTCGCCGCCTCAATGGATACCGTAAAGGCCGTCCCCTGGGCTTCCCGGTTATCGCTGACCATCTGGTTCAGCTTCAGGTAATCGCACCGCTCACCGGTCAGGGTCATGCAGATCAGCCCGCGGGCTTCCTTGGCCATGAAATTGATGATTTCCGGCGTGACCTTCTCCGCGGCCACGATCAGGTCACCTTCATTTTCCCGGTCCTCATCATCCATCAGGATGACCATTTTCCCCTGACGAATATCCTCGATGAGTTCTTCTACGGTATTCAATTGCATGCTTCTTTCCCGACTGGGTTAATTGCAGGCCTTGGCTCCGACCGATCTCCCGCTCCCTCAGGAGCCCCCCGGAGAACAGCAGAAAAGCCTCAGCGCATAAAACCGTGTTCTGCCAGAAAGGCTTCAGTCAGATGACCGGCTTTGCCATCCTGACCACCGGCGGCGACGCCACCCGCACCCTCCGGCGTTTGCCGTCCCTGCAGCAGTCGCTCCAGGTAACGGGCAATAATATCGACTTCGAGATTCACCTGTGTTCCGGGCTGCCAACGCCGGATAGTGGTCTCCTGAGCGGTATGGGGCACGATATTGAGGTCAAAGCAGACGCCATCGACGGCATTGACGGTCAGGCTGACGCCGTCAACCGTGATGGAACCTTTCTCAGCAATATAGTGAGCAATCGCTGCCGGCGCTTCCACACGGTAACGCCAGGAACGGGCAGACTGCTCAATCATCCGGATCGTACCCACGCCATCCACGTGCCCACTGACAATATGGCCACCTAAACGGGAGGTTGGCATCATCGCTTTTTCCAGGTTGACCGACGTACCGGGACCAACCGTCTTCAGCGCACTTCGCTCCAGGGTTTCCAGTGACACATCCGCCACAAACCCATCCCCCGGCAGCGCCACTGCCGTCAGGCAGACACCATTGGTGGCAATACTGTCACCCAGCTGAACATCACCCAGGTCCAGTTTGCCAGTGGCCACTTCCAGACGAACATCACCGCCACGGCGCTCAAACCGACGCACCTGGCCCACTGCCTGAATGATTCCCGTAAACATCGTTACCCTGTCACTTCAATCGCGTTAGTTCGCCATGCATTTCGCTGCAGGCTGTCACCACCGGGGCTCTCCCGGCACAGCAGTCAGACGCAGATCCTGCCCGATTCGGCGCACATCTGTCATGGTCAGCGGAATTCTGTCACTCATATTGCCCAAAGGCAGATCAAACAGCGGGCGGGCAGCACTGCCCATCAACACAGGCGCCATGTACACCAACAGTTCATCCAGCAAGCCTGCCTGTAAAAAACTGCCTGCCAGGATGGCGCCGGTTTCCACCAGCACCTCATTGCATTCGCGCTGGCCCAGCAGGGTCATCAGCGCGGCCAGATCGACCCGACCATCCGGGGCGGGCAATTCTACCACTTCCACGCCCTCAGACTGTAGCGCATTCTGTTTTTCCCGGTCAGGATGAGCGGTAACCACCAGCGTTTTACCCGGCTGATGCAGAATATTTGCCCTCAGAGGGATACGCAGGGAAGAATCCAGCACAACCCGCAATGGCTGCTTTTCGGCTGCCAGATCGGGCTCCACTATACGCAACTCGGCCGGTCTAACAGTCAGAGAAGAATCATCCTGCAAGATAGAACCGACACCGGTGACAATCGCACAGGAACGGGCTCGCCACTGCTGCACATCGCTACGGGCATCAGGGCCCGTGATCCATTGAGATTCACCGGATGCCATGGCCGTTCGTCCATCCAGACTCATGGCCAGTTTGCAGCGTACCAGCGGTCGCTGACTGACCATCCTTGAGATAAACCCTGGATTAAGCGCTTTCGCCTCTTCTTCAAGCAGACCAGATGCCGTTGTGATTCCCGCCAGCTCCAGCAGCTGGAAACCACCGCCATCCACCCGTGGATTTGGATCACGCATGGCAGCAATCACGTGACGAACACCAGCATCTATCAGCGCCTGCGCACAGGGTGGGGTACGCCCCTGATGACTACAGGGCTCCAGAGTGACATAGGCTGTCGCGCCCCGAGCACCACTCCCGGCCATGGCCAGCGCATTGACTTCCGCATGCCCCTCTCCTGCCCGGATATGCCAGCCTTCTCCGACTATCCGACCGTCACGCACCAGCACGCAGCCGACGCGCGGATTGGGCATCGTGGAATAAAGCCCTTTACGGGCCAGCTGCAGCGCACGGGCCATCCAGCCCCGGTCATCACGGGTAAAGCTTGTCATACGGTCAAGTAACCAAAAGTGAATACTAACGGATCAAGGCATGATTCGGGATTGGGATTCTAGCGTATTTCCAGAGGGCTTATGTAGTCGGTCTGCGCAACTTAAAACGCTAATGGTTCATCAAGAATAGCGCAACATGGCGCGCGCAACGCCGATACACCATCGAATAACGGGCTTGTTACCGGTCAATTCAGAAACCCGCCACAGAAGCTCCACCAGCCTAACAACGTAAAACTGAAAGATAAGCCAACCTCAAACAATAAACCTGTTAGCCATACTGACAATATTTATCACAGGGTTAGCAAACATAACATGTTATCCCTCTGACTCCATAGCTGGCCCTAATTGCTAATCAAATGAATAGAGACACTGAGGTAGAAACAATCATTCCACACTCTCATCAACAGGAACCCAGATGGAAAGCCGCCCCATAAGCAACGAACAATATCCCAATACACCTTCACAATCTGAGCCAATACCTGTTAGAGAACGGAGATCTTTAACGAGAATCATCACCAGACTTCTTATAGACACAGCAAAACTCAGTGCCCAAAGCGTTGTACGCTCCCGGTACCGTACACTAACAACAATGAAAATCGTGGTTCTACACTGCGTGGTGACGCCCATTGCGGCAATATTCTGGATGATCACAATTCCCTGTTTACTGGGCAAAACCCTCATTGACTATGGACTGCTTCCACGTCAAAAAAGGTTTTTACAAGCTGAGGGAATAGACAATTCTCAACCTTGCGACACGGCACACAAAATAACATGCAACGTTCATGGCAACGCCGTGAATGGATTGCTATTTGAAACCACTGTCCAAGCGCCATGCGGCGTCCAAATCATTTTCCACCCAAATGCTGTGACAGCAACCTCTTACTCGGAAATCCAACAAGATTTAATAAATCGCCTCACCGCATCAGGTTACCATTGCCTGATTGCTGAATATCCAGGCTACAGCGACTCATACGGCAGTGTATGTTCTGAACACGACTTTCAGGAATCCGCTGATGCATTTTACCGGTTGGCTAAGAGCCGATTTCCTGAATGTGGAATAACACTCTACGGCATTTCTATTGGCACATGGGCCGTCGCTTATCTGGCAGGAAAATACCCTCAGGCGATTGAACGCGCAGTTCTATGCGCTCCCTTTGCCAACATTACCGACCTTATTGCCCATCATGGGCGACATTTTTTTGCCGAGTTAGGCTGTCGAGTATGCGCTTGCTGCATTTATTGCATGGTCAAGCTTTTCAGCCTATACAAAGTCAATAATGCTGACTCCCTAGCAAACTACGTTAGAAGTAATCCTAATGCCGAGATTGTCATAACGCACTCCTATGGCGATAGCATTATCCCCTACCAGCATAGTATGAACATTTGTACCGCCTGCAATAGAGCCAAACAAACCTTTTTTCATAATCAAAAAATCCGCTGTATTTCACTTGCTCACGAATATGACCACTGTTATGTGCCTCATGAACTAGAGCAAGCACTGTTTTCCAGCGATGTTTTTGATCTGGACTTCGAATGGCTCAAAGAGCCACCAGCTGAGGCCTCCTCAGATGACGAAGACGACGGAGCATTATCCTATTACTAAGATGAAGAGCAGCTCACCAATGAATAACATAGCCCATCATTGCTCATGATTATCACGCCATACAACATCCATTGATGTGCACGAAATAATGCTACATCGTTATTGCACAGAAACCTCTCCCCAATCATTCATAACTTAATAACATGGAACAATAACACCAGAACATTAGCCATCCCATCCGGTTCATGAATAATCGTTACCAGAAAAACGTGGATCAGGCGCCAGGTCTTCACATCCGTTGATACAACAAAGATTCATAACCCATAGGGTTCATGATCTCCAGAGTGAGACTTGTCATGGCTATTGCGGCTCCACGCGTTACGATTATCGGTTCCGGCAACGCCGGCCTCACGGCGGCTTATCACCTCTCCCTTCACGGTTGCGACACCTGCCTGTATGGTGCACCGGGCTTTACCGGCCCATTGGATGACATTCGCGAACACGGCGGCATACGTGCCCTGGAAACCCTCAACGGCGTCAACCTCAGCTTTGCAGGTTTTCGTGAAATCCATACCGTGACGGATGATATTCAGGAAGCGGTTGCCTTTTCCGACATTCTGATACTGCCCGTTCCCTCCTTTGCCCAACTCGCCCTGTTTGAAAGCATGCTGCCGCACCTGCGGGATAACCAGATGATTGTGCTACTGCCGGGCAATTACGGCTCACTGGAACTTCGTCGACGCCAGCAAGAACTGGGTTACCAGCAAGACCTGATCTTTGTCGATGCCATTTCCATCCCATGGGCCTGCCGGATCAGCGGCCCGGCTGAAGTGGCCATTATGGGCATCAAGGAATACCTGCCTCTGGCAGCGCTGCCCGCTTCCCGTACCGGAGAAGCCATTGCACGCCTCACGCCAGTGATGCCATTGCCCCTGAAAGCACTGACCAACGTGATCGCCGCAGGTCTGGAAAACATCAACTACGGCGGCCATCCGCTGCTGACCACGCTGAACATGGGCCTGCTGGAAAACTTCCGAGGTGATTTCAATTACTACAAGGACTGCTGTTCTACTGCCACTGCCCGCGCGGCAGCTGTCATGGAAGAAGAACGCATCCAGATCGGCAAAGCCATGGGGCTGGAACTGGTACCGGAACTAGAGGCGATGAACAGCCTCTACGCCATGAACTGTGAGACAGTCTACGAAGTGAACCGCACCTCGGAAACCCACGGCAAAATCAACTCCGCCCCGGACAGCGCCGAACACCGATACATCACGGAAGACGCCGCCTATCTGCTGGTACCCTGCAAGGAGTTCGCCCGGTTAACCGGTACAGCCACCCCCATGATCGACGCCTGCCTGACCATCGATAACGCCTACAACAACGCCGACTACCTGGCGACAGGCCGTAACCTGAAGGCCATGGGGCTCGATGGCTTGAACATCGAAGAGATCATGGCAGCCGTTGCCTGACATAACACAAAACACCTCCTCGCAAGGGGAGGTACAGTCGCCGACCAGCCGACCCGGAGCGAACATGGCTCGATTAAAATTCCCCTCTGCCTACACGATCCTGTTTTTTCTCACCATCGTGATGGCAGTACTGACCTGGGTGGTACCCGCCGGCCAGTACCAGATGACCACCAACGAGGAACTGGGCCGTGAAGTGCCCATTGCCGGTACGTATCACACCGTGGAATCCAGCCCGCAGGGATTTGCCGATGTGGTACTGGCGCCTATCGATGGTTTCTACAACCACAGCACCTATTCCGCCAATGCGATTGATGTTGCCCTGTTTGTTTTGATCATTGGCGGTTTCCTGGGGGTGGCCACACAAACCGGCGCCATTGACGCCGGCATTGCCCGTATTACCGAGCGCTTGAAAGGCCGGGAACAATGGATGATCCCGATCCTGATGGGTATTTTTGCCGCCGGAGGCACTGTCTATGGCATGGCGGAAGAAACCATTCCATTCTATGCCCTGCTGATTCCTGTCATGATCGCGGCCGGTTACGATGCCGTCACCGGTGTCGCGATTATCATGATTGGCGCCGGCATCGGTTGCCTGGGTTCCACGATTAACCCGTTCGCGACCGTTATCGCCTCGAATGCCGCCGGTGTCAGCTTCACAGACGGACAGCTGCCCCGCGTCATTATCCTTGTGCTGGGCTGGCTGGCCTGTGTGGTTTATGTCATGCGTTATGCCGCACGGGTCAAGGCCGATCCTTCCCTGTCCCTGGTGGCCGACCAGCGTGTCGCCAACGAAAAACATTTCCTGGGCCATGAAGGCAGCCAGACCGAAACGGTAGAACTGACTGGACGCCGCAAGCTTATCCTGACCCTCTTTGGCCTCAGCTTTGCGGTGATGATGTGGGGTGTGTCCGTCGGCGGTTGGTGGATGGCCGAGATTTCGGCCCTGTTCCTGGTATCCAGTATTGTGATCGGCCTGATCGGCCAGCTGAGCGAAGAAGAGCTGACCACTACTTTCGTTAACGGCGCGCGGGATCTGCTGGGTGTCGCACTGATCATTGCACTGGCCCGCGGCATTGTCGTGATCATGGACCAGGGTAACATCACCCATACCATCCTGTACGGTGCAGAAGAGATGGTTAGCGGCCTGCCTGGTGTGGCCTTTATCAATGCGGTTTACTGGCTGGAAATGGCGTTGTCCTTCCTGGTGCCATCCTCTTCCGGTCTGGCGGTACTGAGTATGCCTGTTCTGGCGCCGCTGGCGGATTTCGTCAATGTCAGCCGGGAACTGGTGGTGACGGCGTACCAGTCAGCGTCCGGCCTGCCCAATCTGATCACCCCGACGTCTGGCGTGGTCATGGGCGGTCTGGCGATTGGTCGGGTGTCCTACAGCCGCTGGGTTAAATTCATGTGCCCGCTGCTGGCCATTCTGGTCGTGATTGTCACAATCGTCCTTAGTGTCAGCGCCATGCTGTAAGACTTTTACTGAAGGAACCCGACCGGTTCAATATCCTAACCGGCTACCAGCGCTGACTCTGATATCGTCAGCGCTGCAAAGGTTTCCTTCAGGTGTTCCGGCATCAGTTCCAGTTGGTAACAAATCCCTTCTTCATGAACACACTGAAAAAAGCTCGCCAGAAACTCAGCGCCTAACCGGGAAAGCGGACGGCTTACCGGTAGCAAAATATCAAAATGAAAAGGGAGTGATGGACGATAAGGTTTAAAGTCCACGCCCAGCTCGGCCAGCTGGATAGCAGTAAATGGATCCACGACGGCATAACCCAGTCCGGCCGCTACCATGCTACCCACCGCATAGGCGAATGACGCTTCCGCCACTTTCCGGTAGCTGACGCCTGCTGCCCGGAAACTCGCATCAATCACCGCCTGCGTTTCCTGGTGCTCGTAACCGATCATCGGCTTACCCGCCAGCATGGATGGCGTAATCACTGATTGGTTGGATAACTCACTGTTCGCCGGCATCAGGCAAACCTGCTCACCACAAAACCGTACCCGGTCGACGCAGGCGGGCAAATGATGGTCATCCGGCAGGATCGCAAATCCCATATCACACAATTGCAGCTCCGCGTGGCTGCACACCTGCTCTGAACGGTAATTCCTCAACGTGACCAGCAACGATTCCTGGTCAATAAATGCACCGAGCAGACGAGGAATAAAACTGATCGACAGCATCGGCATGGCGGCAATGTGGAGGCTGCCACTGGGTTTATCTCGAATCGCCTGGATGGCATCATCCAGTTGTTCAAGGCGCTGACCAATCTCGTCAATCTGCTCAAACAGCACCCGGGCATCCGGCGTCGGCACCAGGCGCTTGTGACTGCGGTCAAATAGCATAAACCCCAGATCATGCTCCAGGCTGTGGATCAGGCGGGTGACTGCGGGCTGGGTAATCGCCAGTTTCTGGGCCGCAGCCGTGACTGAACCGTTAGTGATAATTGCCCGAAAGGCATTGAGTTGCTGTAAACGCATACTGCGGATAAATCCCGAAACGGCCTGTTTTCACGGGAAGGTGAAGCGGGGTAACTAGAGGAAACCCTGTCTTTGATGAGGTTTCCAGCAAAAGTCATTGTTGTTCCCCGATGACAATGGGGCAAAAAAACTTAACGCTCTTTTTCCACTTGGCGATGATGCGTGCTGGGCTCTTTTTCCAGTCGATCAATTTCCTCCCGGAACTCGGTTAGATCCTGGAATCGCCGATACACCGAAGCAAACCGGATATAGGCCACTTCATCCAGCTCCTGCAGCGCGGACATCACCTCTTCTCCCACCATGCGCGAATTGATCTCCCGCTCACCGGTGGCCCGCAGGCGATGTTCAATCCGGCTGATCGATTCTTCAATACGCTCCGTGCTGACCGGCCGCTTCTCCAGCGCCCGCAGTAACCCGGCCCGGAGTTTCTCTTCATCAAACGGTTCCCGGGAACCGTCCTGCTTGACGATACGGGGCATGACCAGCTCTGCACTTTCATAGGTGGTGAAGCGTTCGGAACAGGTCAGGCATTCACGGCGCCTGCGCACCTGGGTGCCCTCGGCAACCAGTCGGGAATCAATCACCTTGGTGTCATCGGCGTTGCAAAAGGGGCAGTGCATAGTGCTGATCTGTTGACCGTTTTCTGGGGGAGAGATTGTGATACTAACGGCTTGTCAAGGAAAGTTACAAGTACTGACTGATGAATGGCGTTCAAAACGGACTCTGGAACTTATCGGCAGACATCCTTGTCTACTGATTCAACCTTTATTGTTCGACAACACATCTGGACACGTTACCATGAATACAAACGGTGCTTCAGCATCCACCGCCAGCAGCCATACGGGATCGCACCGAACGCATATTGAGACAGGTACTTTATCCTTACCACCTTCATTTCCCCGTGCCAAGTTAGCCAAAACAGTCTTCCGACAATTACCCTCAACAGGACGGCAGCTGGCCTTAAAATTTCTCAAGGATGGACAAGTATCCATACAAAAACGCCGTGTCGTCATCCTGGCACTGAGTATGCCGTTGTTATTCGCAGCATTTCCAGTGCCCCTTCTCGTTAGCCTGGCTAAAGGTGTACAGGATTTCCTGTTTTTCCCCAGACAGCAGCGCTTCAACACAATTAACAGTGCAAGACTCCAGGATGAAAACGATCTATACAACCATGAGTTTGAAGAAGAGACCCAGCAACTGGATCATCAAGCGCTCACTGTAAACCTCGATAATGAGAATAAACTGGAAGGTTTTTGTTTCCCTGTACCCAATAACCCTCTCGGCGTAGTACTCTTTTTTCATGGCAACGACCAAACCGCTACAGGCATGGCCAATAGCTATGCACAAATGATGACATCATCGGGCTTTCATTGCCTGTTTTGCGAGTATCCAGGTTATGGCAATTCTACGGGTGATATCTATAGCGAACTGGATGTCTTTAAGGCAGCCACTGCTTTCTTCAATACTATGTGCAGTATGTTTGAAGACGACACTCCTACATTTGTCTATGGTTCTTCTATCGGTACGGGTATCGCTGCTTATCTTGCCAGTGAAAATGAAAGGATAACCAAAGCGGTTTTGCATGCGTCGTATTGTGACTTAAAAGCATTAAGCCGATGTTTTTCTCGCTGGATACCCTCTGGCCTGATCCGATACGACATCAACACTCACAAATATCTTTCCCGTTTTTTAGCTAGAGACAATACACGTGCCTTATTGTTGCATGCTACCGGGGATGAAATCATACCCTACAAACAATCGGAAAAACTGATCTCGCCCCATGAAAACAATCACCGCGCATATCTGGTGACAGCCGGCGGCCAACACTCTCATTATTTAGGTCATAATGCTATGCTTGAAATCGATGACGACGCCATAATCGGTTTTTTACAAAGGGATTTTGACAGCAACGGTATAGGGTTTGATAATGATGAATCATCCCTGTGAAGTGAATAATCAGTTTATCGCCATCCTAACAACAAGGAATATATAAAAACAGCATTCCAAAACGGTTTAACAAACACATTACCAGAGATGACCACCTCATTAAAAAATCAACCAACCAAACTTGATATTCACAGTAACAACCTTGTCACATCCTAGAACTTTCACATCAATATCAATCTAAATAATCAGTGTATTCAATGTCGTATTAATCTTGTCGGCAAGGGTTTATGCAAACCGGAACAGGAGACAAACAAATGCAAGAATTCACCGTTACACACCAATCAATCATTCAATGGATCAACCAGACACATGATTGCAACGCTTACTCCCCCGACAATACACATCGAGAAAACACGATTGGGTTATGCTGGTTTCTAAATAAAAGCATCAAAATTCTTTGCACCAATACTTGCAGCAGTGCAAAGCATATCCTCCAAAATTTAACGGTTTCCCCCTATCGATCCATTAAAAACATGAAGGTCATTGCTGTAAGCATTCTCTTTCCCGTAATCATCCTTCCTCTACTGGTGCTTAGCATTGTGAAGACCATTATGGACTGGCTCATGTTTCCACTGCAGCGCCGTTATGACTTCATTCCGAGAGAACAGACGGAACCTCCTGAGAATTTGAGGCCATTTCAGATAACTGTACAAAGCCGTAATCGCAGACTAATAGGGTATGTGATTCCCGCCGCCACCGAACACAAAGGCACCATTGTTTACTTTCATGGGAATGGGATGACGGCACACCATGCCGCCTACGCGCATGGCAACGTATGGAGCCAGGCGGGGTACTGCACCGTATTTGCCACCTATCCCGGTTATGGGGGCTCGGAAGGTGCCATCCTGTCAGAAGGCGATCTTATCGAGGCTGGACAGGCCTTTATTGATCACGCAAAAACACTGCCTCAAGGCACGTCAACACCGGGACTCATCCTATGGGCATGGTCAATCGGCACCGGTATCGCCATGCGACTGGCTGCCGATAACGCAGATGACGTTTCAAGAACCATCCTGCATGCGCCCTATTACAGCCTGGACTCCCTTGTGCAAAACAGAACAGCCGGATTCTGCGGGTGCTGTACTCATTATTTACAATATCAGATTGAAACACACCAGGACTTACAACGCTTCGCTCAAAACCCAGACAAAGAAGTCATCCTTATTCATGCTGCGCAGGACAGGGTCGTTCCTTTTGCACAATCGGAACAACTCTTTCAGCCATCTCTGGAACAATCAGATGAACAAACTGCTACTGAGCAGAGGAATGTACACCTGCTCAAACTCATTCCTCAAACAAATGGCAACTATCACTGCACAGCCTGCAACCATTCAATTGATCTAACGCGTTTCTGGCATCAGCATTTACCGAACAGTTGGGAAGTTGAATTATTGACCAGTAGCGATATCCCAACACCACCGCTGGATGAAGCGGATCCGTCCTGAATACACACAGGCTTTAGAAGAGAGCCTTTAACGCTTCTCCACCGTATCTCAGCTTCAGTGCTGATAGACCGGCAAGCCCCTAATAATATGTGCGATATCAATTACGATGTCATCATCGTTTTTTACAAACGGATTTTGACACCTTTAAAATGGAAAATGACAATGAAGATTTATCATGCCTTGAATAATCAGATTAATAACATTCTCATAGCAAGATCTATAAAAAAACAACACACAGAATGAAACAATCACGCCATCTGCGACGATTGATTTCTCAACAATAATTGGCTAAACAAACCTGATAAAAACAGTAACAAGCTTGTCACACCCGGATGACCGCTCTCGGAACTTTCACACCTTTACTGGTCAAAACAATAAGAACATTCAATTCAATATAGAATTTTAAGGATTGATTTATCATGCAGGAAATACCATTCCCCCAACAATCAATCATGCGATATGTCAACCGTAGACTTGATTGCAGCAATCATAATCAGAACAACATACCCGGAGAGGATGATAATGAATGTTTTGATTTATTGTGGATTCTGGGCAAAAACATCAGAATCATTTGCACGAACATTGGCCTCAGCGCACAACATCTCCTGCAATGTTTAACAAATTCTTCCTATCGATCTATTAAAGACATGAAGATTATTGTTGTAAGCATCCTCTTCCCCTTGATCATTATGCCTTTGGTGGTACTTAGCATTGTGAAGGCCATTAGGGACTGGACGATATTCCCACTGCAGAGGCGCTATGGCGTCTTAGGTCCGAGTGATCGTCATCAGCCTCCTGCGAATCTGAGACGATTTCAGCTAACCGTACAAAGCCGCCAACACAGGCTGACGGGGTATCTGCTCCCTCCAGCCATCGAACACAAAGGCACCATTGTTTTTTTTCATAGCAGTAGAATCACTGCACACCAAGCCGTCCTGTTGTACGGAAACCCATGGCGCCAAGCCGGTTACTGCACCATATTTGCCACCTATCCTGGCTATGGAGGCTCTGAAGGTGCCATCTTGTCAGGAGACGATCTTGTCGAGGCAGGACAGGCTTTTGTTGATTTTGCCAAAAGACTGCCACAAGGGTCGTCAGCGCAGGGGCTCATTCTGTGGGGATGGTCAACGGGTACAGGCATCGCCATGCGATTGGCTGCCGATAACGCAGATGACGTTTCAAGAGTCATCCTGCATGCTCCCTATTACAGCCTGGACGCCTTCGCACAATGGGAAACAGACGGATTCTGCGAGAGCTGCACTCGCTATCTACACTATCAGGTTGACACACATCAGGACTTGCAGCGTTTCGTTCAAAACCCGGAAAAAAAAGTGATTCTGATTCATAACACCCGGGACAGTTTTGTTCCTTTTGAACAATCAGAACAACTCTTTCAGCCATACCTGGAACCATCAGTTGAACAAACAGCCACAGGCCAGAGGAATGTGCATCTACTTAAGCTTATCCCTCAAATTAATGACATCCACCACTGTTCAACTTGCAACTATACAGCTGACCTAACGATTCTCTGGCATGCGTATTTACCGCACAAATGGAAAGTCAAATTATTGACCAGAAATGATATCCCAACATCTCCGCGGGATATATTGGGTCAACCCTGAACACATGGGCTTTATGCAATAGAACTGGCGAACACCTGCGGAAGAGAGCCTTTCACTCCCTTCCACAGTATTTCATTCTCAGTGCTGATAGACCGGCAGACGCGCACAGATAGCCTGTACTTTTTCTTTCACTGCAGCAATGACCTGCTCATCGTTGATGTTATCGAGGACATCACAGATCCAGCCGGCCAGTTCCGCAGCATCCTGCTCGGTGAATCCGCGACGGGTAATCGCCGGGGTACCCAGACGCAAACCACTGGTGACAAACGGTGAACGGGGATCATTCGGTACCGCGTTCTTGTTCACGGTAATGAAGGCGCTGCCCAAGGCTGCTTCTGCATCTTTGCCGGTATATTCCTTGCCGATCAGGTCAACCAGGAAAAGGTGATCTTCGGTGCCATCAGACACAATCTTGATACCGCGCTCCATCATCACCTGGGTCATGGCCTGGGCGTTCTTAACCACCTGAGCCTGATACGTTTTGAACGCATCGCTCATGGCTTCTTTGAAGCAGACTGCCTTGGCCGCAATCACGTGGCACAGCGGACCGCCCTGGGATTCCGGGAATACCGCAAAATTCAGTTTTTTCTGCAGGTCTTCATCGGCGCGAGCAGAGAGGATCAGACCTCCGCGCGGGCCGCCCAGGGTCTTGTGAGTCGTAGTGGTGACCACGTCAGCAAACGGCACAGGGGAAGGATAAACACCCGCAGCTACCAGACCGGCGATATGCGCCATATCCACCAGCAGGTAAGCACCGACCTTGTCAGCAATATCACGAAAACGCTGCCAGTCGACCACCTTGGAGTAGGCGGAGAAACCACCGATGATCATCTTCGGCTTATGCTCAAGGGCCAGCCGCTCGACTTCTTCGTAATCAATTTCGCCGGTTTCGGGGTTCAGGCCATACTGCACGGCATCGTAAATACGGCCGGAGAAGCTGACACTGGCACCATGGGTCAGGTGACCGCCGTGGGCCAGACTCATGCCCAGCACTTTATCGCCCGGTTTCACCAGCGCCATAAAGACAGCCGCGTTGGCCTGTGAGCCGGAGTGGGGCTGAACGTTAGCATAGGTCGCATCAAACAGGGCTTTGGCACGATCAATCGCCAGCTGCTCCACCACATCCACGTGCTCGCAACCGCCATAATAACGCTTGCCGGGATAGCCTTCAGCGTACTTGTTCGTCAGTACCGAACCCTGGGCTTCCAGCACCCGGGGACTGGTGTAGTTTTCAGAGGCAATCAGCTCGATATGCTCTTCCTGACGTTGTGCTTCAGCGTCGATCGCCGCCTTCAGTTCAGGATCGAACTCCGCAATGGTCATGTCCGTAGTAAACATCAATCTCCCCTGTGTCGATGTAAGGTGGAAGCAGGCGGGATTCTAACGCAACCCAACCGCGCTGGCACATGAAAATAACCGGTTATCCCCATGAGCACGATTCAAGGCGGATGCTACAGAAACCTGCCCAATATACATAGGTGCATCGTTACTTAACGGTTTTTCACATAGACCGATGAAGAATCCAATAATTCATCGGGAAATACTCACGAAACCATAAAAAACAGTTTCCCGTGACAGCCATACCCTTTATCCCTTCAGCTGAGCACCGTCCTGATGCTTAAACAGTATCGAACCATGCCTTGCAATGGGCGTAAAAACCACGCACTTTCAATAGAAGAACGTAGTCCATTGCCTAACCAATAAAAACAAACAGCCAGGGATAATCAGGCATCATGACCGTCCGTTTGCAGCATACCCCGTCAGCCAGCCACGTTTCACTCATAAAACTGGTGTTGATAGCCATTGCCAGCCTTTACTCCGGTGTTGGATTTTCTTCGGTGAATCAGGTAACAATCACTACCGACTCACAGCATCGCTACATCAAGGCAAATGGCCTGCCCGACCACGAGCATGGCCAGTTTCCCAACCGGGGCAATCCTCATCGGGTCAGCTCACAGTCTTACCAGTTTCGTGTTCCCCTTCACCCCAAGCTCACAGGGCGGATTCAGCCAACCGGCCGCCATAACTTCGGTGTCGCCATCAATGGCGTGCCGTTTGATCCGGGGTCTGCAGAATACTGGAAAAATGACCGTTCGACTGGCTGGCGCATGGAAGCCCTGAATGTCCCGGGCAAACTGGGGATAGATCATCATAATGCCCACGTACAACCGACAGGCGCCTATCACTACCACGGCCTGCCCCATGGGTTACTGGTCGGATCATCCTCCAGCCAGCACTCACCGCTGATAGGTTATGCCGCCGACGGCTATCCCATCTATGCCCGTTATGGTTACCGTGACAGCGACAACCCTCGCGGCGGCATCCGCGAACTCACCTCAAGCTACGTTCTGAAAACCGGTAACCGGAAAAGCAACGAACCGTCCGGCCGTTACGACGGCACCTATAACCGCGACTACGACTACCGTGCAGGCCACGGCGATTTGGATGAGTGCAATGGCCGCACCGGCATAACGCCCGAGTATCCCGGCGGTACTTACTATTACGTTGTCACCACAAACTACCCTTACGTTCCCCGCTGTTTCCGCGGCACGCCGGACGACAGCTTCAGGAAACAGGGGATGGGCAGACAACGCCCCGGCAGCCATCCACAGGGTCGCCCGCGCCATGATGGCTCTTTCCGCCACCATCACCCGATGCGGCAACCCCGTTTCTGAGCCAACAATAGCAAGCACAGTGACGAAACCTGTCCGGACGTGTCAGAACGGTGTGACGCAGAAGGTCACTTGTTACGATCAGAGTAACAGGCACGCCTACACACGCCTTACCCGGCACAACCACCAAAACACCGTCGTCTTTACCATCCGACGACATTTCAGACGGGCGTCATAAATCTGGCACAGCTATTGCTCAATGCAGAGCGAGCCAAACAAATAAACCATAAGACAGAAAAACAGGTGTTCAAAATGAAAAAACAAGGTGGTTTTACTCTGATTGAATTAATGATCGTGGTGGCGATCATTGGTATTTTGGCGGCGGTTGCTTTACCACAGTACCAAAACTACACCCGTAAAGCTGCATTTACAGAAGTTGTCACTGCTGCTGGATCAGTGAAAACCGCGGTTGAAGTATGCCTACGTGTAAATGTACTTGCCGATTGTGGCCCTGATGAAGGTGGCGTACCTGCCACTGTTGCCGCTGACGCTGATAATGTTGGTATAGAATTCATACCCGGTACTGCTGGAAATAATGGCCCTGATGGAGTTGCCGGAAACGCTGATGATGTTCCAGATACTGGCCATCAGATTGTTGCTACAGCAAGGACTGGCTCTACAAATGCAGGTGCGACTTATACCTTGACCGCAAATGGAATAGGTAATCAAGTTCAGTGGGATGCTACCTGTACTCCTACTTTCTTGTGTAACTGATTAAGTGTGGGAAGTTCATATCTTGAATCTTGAGTGAGATTCAAGATCGCAAACCTCTCTGATCGGGTCTTGGTTTTGTCATGACGACAATTTCAAGGCCCGATTTAATTATCCCCTTTAGTACTTACCTTTTTCAGCCCATCATCTAGAATATCCGAAACGCACCACCGTTGCTTTAATCTGCAAAGAAACTCAGTCCAGAATTCTTACGAGCACATCGCCCCATAGCAAAGGTCATAAAATCCTACCTCCATTCAGGCAAACAGCAATAAGCATTGAATTGGCGGATTCCCTACGGTCGCACTATACATTCCTGCACTTTGCTATTTCTAACCTTCAGTGCGCGCGGTATCAGGCCTTGAAACAAGCCTCCCGTGTTCGTCTGGTGAACGGTGAAATGCGCTCCGCCCTGCCTTTATCGCGTTAATTGATAGTGCCGTTCACCTCTATTTAGGAGACGTTATGCCCAGGTTAACTGCCAAAGGGATAAGTGAGCATTCCACAGCTCTATTTGCAAGGCGCACAGCATTTAAATACATGCACTTTCATCAGAATGATGCCAAATTTTCTAATCCACATAAACCAGCGAAGAGCCGAGTGAGCACCCGCCATAATGGCAGAGTCTTTTCGAGGGTGATTTATCAGGATTACTGATGCCACGCCTGATAATCATTTCAACAAGGGCAGCATCACATTCTTTATCATCATGCGCCAACGACCAGAGGTTAAGCCTGCGGCAGTAGCTGGCGAATCAACAGTTCCAGTTGGTCAAAGCGCCTATCCAGCTTGTCAAGCCGCAGATCTATCTTATCAAGACGTTGGTCCATCTTATCAAGACGCTGGGCCATCCTGTCAAACCGCCTGTCGATCTCAGCGAATTTAGCATTCACCTTCTGCCGGAAATCGGCGTGCTCAGTGAGCTACAACGTCAATGTATCATGCGTCAAATGTACAACCTTCCGAAGATCGTCATACTCGTTTTCAAGATGTTCTAATCGTTCCACCCGTTCCATGCCGTTACCTCTTATCTGCGTTGGGCGTAGCACAGGATAGCAGCTTGATGTGTGTCTGCCGCAGCAGACGATAGCGGGTCACCTCGGAGCAACCTGACAGTTTAGCCATAAAAAGAAGCAAACAAAGGCGTCTTAACGCACCAGTGACTGAATCAGCTGTTACTTCAACCCGTTGAGCTGCTCAACCAGACTAATCCAGCCGGTATTCAAGTTGGACCAGACCGGACTACCTTTGATAACCTGATTCCCACCATCGTAGCCGTGCGCCTGATCAATCTGTATTTTCACCTCAGAACAGGACGAAGGAAATAAAGATTAATTTGTCATACCGGAGGGATAAGTCATTCCGTGAATTACAGCTGTCCTCATCAGCCCTGTCATCACCACAAATGTTATCTGTACAATGATGACAATACCGATAACAACAAGGAACTCATTGATAATATGCCCCTCTAAATAAAATAACGTTTATTACATAAAGATTGAAACCCATGGATCCGACAAAACCCAAAACTCCCGTAACACCGCCCCCTCAGAAAGCTGAAAAAGCCAAAAAAAAGAAAAAACACCGAAAGCAAAAACAAGTGAGCCAGCCCCCCCCTCAACTTTCCGCACGAGATGTTGAAGCGATTCAACAACGAATCTTTGCATTAGAAACAGCACAACAGCCACCGGGGATGACGATCAGCGGAGCCTCACAACAAGGACTGGAATCACTCATAGAAGCCGTTGAAACAGGAAGAAAAATAACGAAGTACATTAGTACACAGTGGAAAGAAGTCGCCAACTTATCGGAAAGAACTATAGCCCTTATAGAAGAGCAACACTCTGGCACGCCCCCCCTCAAGGGAACCGATTTTGATCCTTCAGAACATACACATGAGCCACTATCCACATCACAGGTGACGCAATCACCAGTTTGCGTAACAGGCGAACAAAAACAAGCCGTTCAAGGCATCCTCTCAGGCATCACAGCAAAGGTAACGCAACTGCATGAAGAATCTTACAAAGCTAAAAAACACTTCCATAAAGCCAAAAACATCATGGATCAAACACTTGAAGAAATTGAGTCTATTGAAATAGCGGAAAGCGCTTTTGGCGATTATCAAAAAAGCATACAAGAAGAAATAAAACGCAAAAAACCAAGACTGGAAAAATGTTTAGCCTTAACAAAAAGGCTCTATTTAACCATTACTTTCATGGAGTCCAAAGAAGGGGAGTTCGATATAAAAAACACCATAAAAATAAGCAAAATAAACCCTTTTTTTTATGCACTAGCGCTTAGTGTAGCGAACACCGAAGATAGTACAGAAAACGTTATTCTCTCCATGATAAGCATCATGAATCTTTCACATTTTAAACGCATAGCAAGTTCCCTGTTAATGCATGCAAAAAATACATTAGCCTTCGCCGACCTTCTTAAAAAATACCTGTATGAAAAAAGCTTCGAACTCTCGACCCGTTTCAAAGTTGCTTCATTAATAGAAACTCTGTGCAATTTAACAGAAGAAAAGAACAAGGCTGCTCAAACACCTGACACAATGGCATCCTCTGTCAAGCTCAACACCCTTCGGTACAAAGCAAAATTAATAAAGAAAGAAACGACCAGCACAACACTCATTTCCCTGTTGATACACCTGATTAACCACGGATGTCCTGAGTACCTGTTTGACCTTGTACGCTATGTCACCAACTCGCCACCTGTATCCGATGATGAAATGACTGAAATCATCAATTGTGTCAGGGTACATCATAGCGAAGCCATGGCCACAGCCTTGTCAGCCTTGTTTGAAGAAAACTACGAGGTGATTGACTCTCTGGACACTCACGATGGTTATCTACTCTGGCTAAAAGCCGCCATCGCGATGGATAGACATGACAACCCGGATAACGCTGAACAACGCCTAATTCAGGCTGCCGAAGCCTGTCCGAGACTGTGGCTTGAAGTTGCCCAATTTTATCTGGAACAAAACCCCAGCCCTGAGAAAGCGATATGTGAGAATGTCAAAACAGCGCTGCAGAAAGCCAAAAATGACATACCCGAAACAGAAAGAGACACCTGGCAGGAATATCTCTCCTTAATAATGTTATTGGAAAGCCAGCTATCCGAGGAAACACCGCCCCTGTCAGAAGCAGCCGCTTCTGCGCCCGATACGGTTCCCGGTGATGATTTAGGGCTGCTGGCAATGGGGGTAATCCATATATCCGACAGCACTGTGAAACCAACGAGACCTTCCCTACCACTTGCGGCAACAGCATCCCCCCATGCACTACATGACACGACGCCTACACAGGAAGAAAAACCATCTGGCATAGGTACCGCTGACAGTATGGCAGGCCAGAAAGCTGCCGATGATTATGCCTACCTCGCCAATGTCATGCAGTTAGTAGGGCGCGTTCTGCAACGTTTCCAACACGCTCCTCCGATCACGCAACCCGGCCAGGATGTTAATACCTCAACCCCCTTTATAACAATCAGCGCCAAAGGCAAAACACTCGAACGTCATGAAACCATGCGATACGAAAACAGAAGCTTTCACGTCAACCGGTTATTACGCAAAATCAGCCAGTGCCGATTGCTCAACGATGTTAACCGCGAATACCGCCTGATTGAGGCATTTCTATTCCATCCTTCCGCACAATGCATGATTGGCTATGAGCGCATCCTGCATGAGCTGATATGGAGCCTTATCAAGAGTATTGATGATCCTCACCGGGGGAGCTTTAAAGCGACAACAGAGGAAAAAAACGAAGCCCTCCATGCCGCCAGAGCGTTAACACTGGTGTGCATGGAGCACACCATGAAACAGGATGTACAGCTCGATTTGCGGATGCCAAAGGAGCAGATTATCGAAGCAATCATTGGCTGGCTTGGGCAAGCTGACCAATTTAATCATGACCAGGCCATCGAAGCATTCATGCGGTTCAATCTTCGCAGCCTGGCCGGAAGCACACTGGGGCATATTTACAGCATAATGGCACAAAATTGCAGAATGGCAGCTGCTACCCTCGCCGTGATAGCCCGCTACTATTTTAATGCCAAACATATCATCCAACCTGACTACACTGGCAAAACAGAAGAAAATGAACATGACCGACATGACCGCTATCGTTTTGTCAATCTCCGAACCGTTAATCGCAAACCTCCAGCCTGACAATCAGGCAGCTAATCCATGCTCACTCCAGCGAAAACTTACAACGACAATTGCACTCCCAAAATGATGCGGGGCTGTGACAGCGAGCAAAAACGGCGTTCAGCGACAATCTTACATCGTTGGATATTTGGCATTCGGCCGCCGGTAGCGGATAATGCCCGGTTTGTTTTCCGGCGTCCCACCAGGGGCGTCGCAACCCCTGTTAAGGCGATAGATAATTAGCTATGGCTCAATACGTTTACACCATGAACCGGGTGAGCAAAGTCGTGCCACCCAAGCGCCAGATCCTGAAGGACATCTCCCTGTCCTTCTTTCCCGGCGCCAAGATCGGCGTACTGGGACTCAATGGCGCCGGTAAATCCACCCTGCTGCGCATCATGGCCGGCGTTGACACCGAGTTTGACGGTGAAGCCCGCGCCCAGTCCGACATTAACGTGGGTTACCTGCCCCAGGAACCCCAGCTGGATCCGGAAAAAACCGTCCGCGAAGTGGTCGAGGAAGCCCTGGGCGAGGTGAAAGAAGCCCAGCAGAAGCTGGAGGAAGTCTACGCCGCCTATGCCGATCCGGATGCGGATTTCGACAAGCTGGCTGCCGAACAGGCCCGCCTGGAAAACATCATCCAGGCGTCCGATGCGCACAACCTGGATCGCAAACTGGATGTTGCCGCCGACGCCCTGCGCCTGCCGGAGTGGGATGCAGTCATCAAAAACCTCTCCGGTGGTGAGCGTCGCCGTGTAGCTCTGTGCCGCCTGCTGCTCTCCAGCCCGGACATGCTCCTGCTGGACGAACCGACCAACCACCTGGATGCCGAATCCGTCGGCTGGCTGGAACGCTTCCTGTGCGAATACCCCGGCACCGTGGTCGCCATCACCCACGACCGTTACTTCCTGGACAATGCCGCCGGCTGGATCCTGGAACTGGACCGTGGCGAAGGCATCCCCTATCAGGGCAACTACTCCTCCTGGCTGGAGCAGAAAGAACAGCGTCTGGAAATGGAACAGAAGCAGCAGGACGCCCGCCGCAAGGCCATGGAGCACGAACTTGAGTGGGTGCGCTCCAACGCCAAGGGTCGTCAGTCCAAGAGCAAGGCCCGTCTGGCACGCTTTGAAGAAATGCAGTCCCAGGATTTCCAGAGCCGTAACGAAACCAACGAAATCTACATTCCACCCGGTCCGCGCCTGGGTGACAAGGTGATCGAATTCAATAATGTCACCAAGGGCTTTGGCGACCGCCTGTTGATCGATGACCTGAGCTTCAGCGTACCGAAGGGCGCGATTGTCGGCATCATCGGTGGTAACGGCGCCGGTAAGTCCACCCTGTTCAAGATGATCATGGGCCGCGAGCAGCCGGATTCCGGCAGTATCGAGACCGGTGACACCGTCAAGATCGCCTTCGTCGAGCAGATGCGCGACGAAATGGACAACAAGAAGACCGTGTGGGAACTGGTGTCCGAAGGCTCTGACATCCTGCGTATTGGCAGCTATGAAGTCCCGTCCCGCGCCTATATCGGCCGGTTCAACTTCAAGGGCGCTGATCAGCAGAAGCGTGTCGGTGAACTCTCCGGTGGTGAGCGTGGTCGTCTGCAGCTGGCCTGCACCCTGAAGGAAGGCGGCAACGTGCTGCTGCTGGACGAACCCTCCAACGACCTCGACGTAGAAACCCTGCGCGCCCTGGAAGAAGCCATGCTGGCCTTCCCCGGCTGTGCGATGGTGATCTCCCACGACCGCTGGTTCCTGGACCGGGTAGCCACCCACATCCTGGCTTACGAAGGTGATTCCAAGGTGACCTTCTTCGAAGGTAACTACACCGAGTACGAAGCGGATCGCGTCGCCCGCCTGGGCCCTGACGCCGCTGGTCCGCACCGGGTCAAGTACAAGCGTATCGACGCTTGATAGCGATCTGATTGAATGGCGCTTTTCGTCCGTAAGGAGTTCAGGAAAGCGCCATTGTTTACTATCAACGCTAACATCTACCCCGATCGAAACTTCGCAGCCTTTTTTATCTCACTTAACGCAACGCTTACGGGCTAATGTGACACCATCCGCCAGCGGCAACAGTACCATATCCACCCGATCATCCTGATGAATTTTCTGGTTCATCGTCTTGAGTGCTTGCGTATCCGCATCGCCTCCCGCTTCTGCAACATGTCCACTCCACAACATGTTATCAAGAATAAGCAAACCACCAGGACGCAACAGTTTCAGACAACATTCGTAGTACGCGTCATACGACAGCTTGTCAGCATCAATAAACGCCATGTCAAAGGTACCAGCAGCGCCCTCTGTCAGCACTTTATTGAGAGTTTCCTCTGCTGGCGCAAGCTGCAGATTGATTTTTTCATCAACACCGGCAGTCTGCCAGTAGCGCCGGGCAATGGCCGTGGTATCGGGATTAATATCACAGGCGAGGATATAACCATCGCCTGGCAAAACCTCCGCCATGGCGAGTGAGCTGTACCCCGTAAAAACACCAATCTCGATAATTCGTTGCGCGCCCATCAGCTGAACCAACATAGCCATCAACTGCCCCTGCTCTGGCGCAATCTGCATATTCGCATCCGTTCGCTGCGTCGTTGTTTCCCGTATCTGTCGCAATACATCTGATTCTCTGAAACCCGTTTTAACAAGGTATCGAGACAGCGTTGTTGTCATCTGGAGTGTTTTGTTAGTCATCGTTTCCCCTGCAATGCTCATCCATAGTCGGACTCTCTTCATTAAACAGAAAACCGAACGCCATTGTTATGACAATTCTGAAAAAAAAGAGGTCAACTCTCCGTGAAGTCAGTTTCAACCTTAAATCAGTGGAGTTAGGTCATGGCATCATCAAGCATAGGGGCAATCTCATACAGGGCAACACAAGATAACAGTCCGGAACGGGGAATCAGTAACGTGTCTTACCCGGACATCAATATTGAATGGCGCCCGCAGGTCGGCTTACCCAATCTCACCCGATTCAGTAGCGGGGAGCTCATTCAGGATCGAATCACTGAAACGCTACCTAAGTCACACTATGAAGCGATGCAAGGATTCATAAGGCAAACACAACACTATGCCGATAACATCTCTGACAGTCAGATTAACTGTGTTGCCATGACAGCCGCACTCCCAGATATTAGAGCGCACGGTTTGAATAATGAACGATTGGATATGAGAGGCTTCCTGATTTACGAGGGTACCCAAGAATCCATTGAAAAACTCGCTGTTTTCACGGGTAGTTTACATGGTGACGAAAGCAGGATTGCCATCCAGTCGCAGTGTAATTTGTTACAGCGACTCACGGAAAACAATCAGCGCATGCCTACCAATACAGCCATTTTATTCATACCTACTGTCAACCCATGGGGGGCATCGTATGGCGACCGCTGCAACCACAACAATGTCGATTTAAACCGTAACTTTCCAACTAGCGAGAGCGTTTATGATGCTCATCCCACAGGCCAAGTGGCAACAGCCTGGCAAGAAATGAATACGTTTTTACATCCAACTAAAGAACAATCGGCAACCCTATTTTATCTGAGGCTGATTATTACGTTCATCAAATACACATTGAAATACCTTGTATTGGGACTGATCACCCAAGAGGAAAACCCAATGTCTGTCGCCATTGCCGGTGGGCAAAATCTCGATCCTCAAAAGCTTTTTTATGGTGGCACCAGAGAAGAAACCAACACGCAGGCTGTCATCAATATGGTTAATCAGTCTTTGGCATTATTTCCTAATGCGACAATCGTGCTACATAACGATGATCATACCGGTCTGGCGAAAAAAGGGGCGCATAGTGTAGAAGTCAAGGCCTCAACACCTGTGCTGGAAGAGACTATCGCAAATGCTATCAGAGAGACGCTCAGAGAATCTGATATCCCTAATGGCTATCAGGTCGAGTGTCCTTCTGCACGCCGGGTTTTCTATCAAATCCAAGGCGATATTACTGACTGGTTCATGCAGTTAGCGGAACGTAGCAATATCCGGCATGTCATCTCCATCTGTCAGGAAGTAGGGACAATCAATCATTTCCTGGGTTCTGAGCCTCCTGCCTTGCAAGCCCTGTCAGCAGCACTCTGGCGTAAGAACCTCTTTGAAGTCAATGCCCGTGATCTCTTCAATACCGAAGAATACAGAGCCTTGATGGAAAGATTCAGTCCTGACAACGTCGACTGGGCATTACAAGGACTCGATAATTACAGAGACACAATAACAGCATTATTTGAATGTCTGGAATCAACAACATTTTTCCACCCCGCCACCGCAGGAATAATGCAACCTGATCATGACGCTCATCTTGACGCAAGTTTAGCTTAACAGCATGAGCACAGCACAGCACACCTCAACAGACACTGATACTATGTCGGCTATTCTAGTCGGCATAGTGTCGTACCGGGGATTCCCAAAACAATTATTCACTACCACTTTAACCAACTGGATTTCCACCTAAAAACAGCAACACATACTTAAGGCAATAATAGGTGACGTCATGAGAATACAAAAAAGCTTTCTGCTAAGGAAAGATAAAAAACTGATAATCCCCTTCACGCCTTATAATCGAACTGCCTAAAACCAGACTGTAAACGTAAACAACTCAAATCTTAATTCATTTACCTTCTACCTATGCGCTATGCGACCCCTCTTTAAAAACAGTTAACCCATCAAACATGCTTGTCATTCCAATCTGGCAATAAAATTGGAAAATCACTTGTCTTATCCATAAAACCAATCCACTTAAACAATATGGATCGTTTTAAGATTCGATTCATGGTAGAGGTTTACAATGCTCACAATGCTGCATGCCACAAATCATCGGTCAGCCCAACGAAATCAGTACGAAAACAAGCCTGCCGATGGCGTATTTTCCATCAAAACTGGATTGCAAAAGGTAAGGAAATTCCAAAAAACACTCAATTGTTTCTCATGCAAATCCTCAGAACCTGACAGAACATTGCAACACGATAACGTCGGTGATGAAATTAAACGATTATTTGGAGTCATTCGTACACCTAACTCAAAATGTCATCACATCACACTACGAATTCTCGAATGCAGGGAAAACCGGCACAACAATAGTGATAGCATGTTAACCCAATTATTGACTTATCAAATGCATAGTTATAAACCCGAGAGCTGTTCTGACACACCACACACGTTTTTCTACCCTACACCCGAAAAACCTGAAAAAAATAAATACACCTGCCAGCTTATGAAAATAGTCTGGGCAAGACATACCGAAGGAAGATACAAGATACAATCTACCGAAAAACTTTCATCGATAAAACAACTTAAAAAAATATTCTTTACTTACGCCCAGAACCTATATCTAGCACTGCTTTATCAAACAGGAAGTCATGAAGATGCGAACTTACTGTTTAAAGATACTTTTATTCCAGAAGAATCAACAATTCATCAATCGGGAATCATAAAAAACCTCTATGGCATCCGTAAAAAACCGAAAAGCAATCAATACACATTCGATTTAAGCCACCTTGAAAAACTGATCAAACGATACTTGAACACTTCGGCTGGTTGGACATTGCTTCCGGATGTTATGAGTGCGCTTAAAGATGGAAAGCCTTTGGCAGCTGTCTTGAAACTACCAGAACCAGAACCAGAGCTTGTAATCGATTACAAAATACTAAGAAAAACCACAACAGTCCCTGAAACTGAGGATATGCTAGAAGATGTCGACACTGAGACCATGATGAAACCTTCAACTGTCAAACTAAAAGAAATTGAGGGAGTGGTGGGCTTCCCACGCGACTACGGTAATTTGACCTGTTTCGTCAATGCGACACTCAAAGCCTTCTTTACCGTTATCAATGATAGAATTCTGAATGAAATAAAAACCATGACCTTTGAGCAAGGGTCCATGGAAAAGAAGATTCAGCAATCCTTTTTGCAACTCTATGAACTCTATACGGACAAGCATAAGAAATCAGAGCAAACCGGAGAGGATAACGCTAAAACGGTAAAAGAAGCACTGCATCAATTTATGAATTACTGCAGCCAATATGGTGATAAATCACATCCTTTACGAGCACTCTTTCCTTCCTGTGATCCAACACTTATCCCACAAAACGATGCCCAGGAGTTTCTTTCGGTTTTACTTTCTGTTCTTTACAACGAAAAAGATAAACATGCACTAACACTTCACTCGTTTAACGCCGTAACCAGAAACAGACTCAAGGTTCATGACAGAATCATAGAGAAACCGGCAAGACGCCAGGTGGGATTTTTTCTTCAACTCCACCTGGATTCTGATGATGAGAACATCACTATTCAACACTTAGTCGATACGTTATTCAAAGAGGAAGAACTCAGTGAAGATGAGTGGCTTTATCTGAGTAGTGATAACGAAGAGCTGGAACAATCAGATATCGCCATAACCGGTGCCGGCGATATGCGTCTTCCAAAACATCGAAAATATCCTACGACGCGTTGGCAAACGTTAGAGGCAGAACTCGGCTCAAGCCCATATACCAGCAGTAGCAGCGACAGTGACAGCCGCCCCATGCTTACAAAAAGGAGGGCCTTGGCAAAGCCTTCAGCGCCAGACTCTACCAGTCGCCAAGCGCAGCCTCATAAAAAGCCATTTGATGTTGTCTGCTTCCACATTTCCCCTTTTTCTGATCCCTCAAAGAAAGTTCAGAGGGGTCAAAACTTATTAGCCCGATTTGAAGAAACCGTGACGTTACAGGTCGCCAATCTTAATGATCTAAACCAAACAACTGAAACCATAAAGCTTAGAGCCAAGAGTATTGTGTGTCACAGAGGCGATGACTTTACAGGTGGGCACTATACAGCGCTGGTGAGAAGTCATAATCGCTGGCGGCTGGAAGATGACTTAAGAACATTTGAACTGGCAGACTCGACTATTCCGGAAGCGGAAGCTGTTAGACACTTTAATAACGGTGAATTTTACCTTGTATTTTATCAGCCTTATTTTGATCCTGAGTCAGATGACGCATTGAGAACAACACCCGTGAAATCCATCCACCAATAACGCATGATGAAATGGATCTTCAGTTTTCAAACGATAAACGCATTGTTGTTTGAGCCAGTCTGAATCATCAGACTGACTCAACTCTTCTTTTTCAGCCTTCCTGACCTTCAGGCAGAACGGTAGAAGCCATGGGCTCGTCGGCAGTACGGCCGAAGCGCTCAACCAGGGCGGCAATCGCGCCATCGCCAGTCACGTTACAGGCAGTACCGAAGCTGTCCTGCGCCATGTACAGTGCGATCATCAGCGCAATGGCAGACTCACCAAAGCCCAGCATGCTGGTCAGCAGACCCAGTGATGCCATAACCGCGCCACCCGGTGCACCCGGCGCGGCGATCAGCGTAACACCCAGCATCAGCAGGAACGGCAGGATCATGCCATAGGTCGGTTCAGCCAGACCGGTCAGCAGCATGACCGCAGTGGCACAGGTAGTCAGTGTGATAGCACTGCCAGAGAGGTGGATGGTCGCACACAGCGGTACAGCAAAATCCACCACGTTCTCGTCAATACCATTGGCCTTGGCCTGGCGAACGGTAACAGGAATGGTGGCAGCGCTGGACATGGTACCGACAGCAGTCAGGTAGGCCGGAATCATATTGCGCAGCATGGTCAGCGGATTGCGGCCGGTCACGGCCCCCGTGCTGAAGTACAGCACTGCCAGCCAGATCCAGTGCATGACAATGGCCAGCATAAGCACCACGCCAAACGTCTTGAGTGTCGAGAAGACAGTACCGTCAACGGCCATCTCGGCAAATACACCGGCAATATAGAATGGCAGGCCGGGAATCAGGACTTTGGAGAGCATCAGCTCAACAATATCCTTCGCCTGGTCAACTACCGTCTTGAGTTCACGACCGCCGGTCGCGGAAATCCCCATACCAAAGGCAAAGGCCATCACCAGCGCGGTCATAACCCCCATGACCGGTGGGATTTCCAGCACCATGATCGGCTTTAGGCCTGCACCTTCCGATGCTGCCTGAGAGCCCAGTTCCACCATACCCGGAATAAAAGTGCTGGCCATGAAAAACGCCAGTGAACCGGCCACGATGGTAGACAGGTAAGCAAAACCAACGGTAGTACCCAGGGCGCGGCCGGAACCCTGCTGCAGGTTGGCAACACCGCTCATGATGTAGAACAGGATAATCAGGGGAATGGTGAAATTAATGAATTCACCGAAGATCGATTTGAAGGTCACCAGCAACCGTGCCAATGCTTCAATAATGCCGGCTTGTGGTACCAGCAGACCAATGATAACGCCGGCGACAATACCCACCAGCAATCGAACTATCAACTTCATTCCAGTACAACCTCTTCTGGATTTATTCATCGACCTTGTCTGCCCGGGCTGCCATGCATGGCATTCCCGCCCCCGCATTCAAGGCGTCTTGGAAACCGCACTGTGTTATAGATCGAGGACAGCATAGTAGTAGAACTTGCGTCCAGCGCGATTAAAGCAGCACTTATTCCTTCAGGTATTGACCCATGTCGTCTCAAGCCTGAACAATACGTCCAGAAGCAACCTTTTCTTTTCTACAGGATTCACCGAAAGCATGGCAAGAGGCAAAACCCGTAAAGCCTACGTATGTTCCGAATGTGGCAGCGAGTCAGGTAAGTGGCAGGGACAGTGCCCGGACTGCAAAGCCTGGAACACCATCCGGGAAATTAACCTCGGTCCTGCGACATCGCCTTCCATTGAAGCTGCCAATCGTTCCGGCTTTGCCGGTGCGCAATCCGGTGTCCAGTTGCTCAGCGATGTCAGCGTCGAAGATGCGCCTCGTTTTACCAGCGGCTCTTCCGAGTTAGACCGCGTTCTTGGTGGTGGGTTCGTCCCGGGTAGCGCTGTACTCATCGGCGGCCATCCCGGCGCGGGTAAAAGTACCATTCTCTTGCAGACCCTGGCCCATGTGGCGCAGACCATGCCAGCGCTGTATGTATCCGGCGAAGAATCCATGCAGCAGATCGCTAACCGGGCAAAACGCCTGGGTTTGCCGACCGATCAGCTGAAAATGCTGGCCGAAACCTCGGCAGAGAAAATCGTCGCCATCGCGGAAGCCGAAAAGCCCGGCATCATTGTGATCGATTCCATTCAGGTCACCTTTATGAACGGTATCGACTCTGCACCCGGCGGTGTCGCGCAGGTGCGGGAATCCGCCGCCTTCCTGACCCGCTTTGCCAAGCAGACAGGCACTGTGCTGTTAATCGTCGGCCATGTTACCAAAGACAATTCACTCGCCGGCCCCATGACGCTGAGCCATATCATCGATACCCAGCTGATGCTCGGTACTACCGACGATTCCCGCTTCCGCATCATGCGCGCGACCAAGAATCGCTTCGGCCAGGTGAATGAACTCGGCATCTTCGCCATGACTGAAAAGGGATTAAAGGAAGTCAAAAATCCTTCAGCCATTTTCCTGACCCGTGCCGATGAAGCCGTCTCTGGCAGCGTAATTAATGTACTGTGGGAAGGCACCCGGCCCCTGCTGGTTGAGATCCAGGCACTGGTCGTGGAATCACAACTCGGTAATCCGCGCCGGGTCACGGTTGGCATGGATCAGAACCGGCTGGCAATGCTGCTGGCAATCCTTACCCGTCATGGTGGCATCTTCACCAGTGACCAGGATGTATTCCTCAACGTAGTCGGAGGTGTCCGCATCACCGAAACCAGTGCGGACTTGGCCAGCCTGCTCGCTATCGTTTCAAGCTTACGGGACACGCCGTTACCACAGGATCTGGTCGCGTTTGGCGAAGTGGGTCTGGCGGGCGAGATCCGGCCAGTCGCCAGTGGTCAGGAGCGGATTATCGAAGCGGCCAAACATGGTTTCCGACGCGCGATTGTGCCCATGGCCAACCGTCCCAGAAAGCCGATTGAGGGTATTGAGATCATTGGTGTCAACAAGCTTTCTGAAGCATTGGATGCAATCTAAATAGCGTCAGCGTCAACAAACGGTTTCTCTCGCCTTCTTGTTCTTGAAAGCGTCTTCCTATTCAGGCGGCAATTTTTTATAACTTGTCGCCTGCTCCGCAAAACAAATCACTGAGAGCACACCTTCCTGAATTTGCTCCCACTGTGCATTTTAGGTATAACTACGTACTACGCACACCTGAGGCATATCTGCCCGTCATTCTCCAAAACCCCAGTCCTTTCGCCATCCGTTGTTAGTTTCACTAACAGGATTTGTTACTGTTTTTATTCTTTTTTCGGGTGATCATTCTGTTTAGATTGCACTTTTTAGCGTCTTGTATTGCCATTGGTTATAGGTTAGATTCCAATCTCTTATAACAAGAATGTTCAATAACACGAGAGTCGAGAGACTCCATAAGCGGGAGTTCCTGATCCATGAGTAGTAATCTGGCAACTCGCATCCTGATCGCCCTGGTTGGCGGTATTGTGGCTGGCGCCCTGATTCAACACTTCGCGTCACCGGAAGGTATGCTTCAAACCTGGCTTGTCGGCGGCCTGTTCCATGCCGGCGGTAATATCTTTGTTTCCATGATCAAACTGATGGTCATGCCACTGATTTTCATCTCCATCGTCAACGCGGTCTGTAGCCTGGACGATATCAACCAGTTTGGCCGCCTGGGTGCCAAGACGCTGGGGCTTTATCTTCTGAATACGGTAATCGCCATTGCGGCCGCCATCGGTATTGCCCTGTTGGTCAAGCCGGGGCTGGGCGCTAACCTTGGATTGGCCGATGCCTCCCTGAGCCTGAGCCGGACGGAAGTGCCCTCGCTGCTGGATATGGTGATTGGCATTGTGCCCACCAACCCGGTGCAGGCGTTCGCGGAAGGCAATATCCTGCAGATCCTGTTCATGGCAATCATTACCGGTATTGCCATTAAAAAGCTGGAAGACCAGGAAACCCACAGTGTCAGTAAGGCGTTTTCACTGGCTAACAATGTAATGATGAAGCTGATCGGCATGGTCATGGCGCTGGCGCCTTACGGTGTATTCTTCCTGACCGCGAAACTGGCCGCCACCCTGGACAGCCACAGTATCCTGAGCGTGATGACTTACGTGATGACCGCATCCCTGGTCATGCTGATCTGGCTGTTTGGTTTCTATCCGCTGGTCACCGGCATGGCAACGGGTACCAGTCCGATCACGTTTATCCGCAAGACCCGTGAGCAGATGATGTTTGCGCTGTCCACAGCCAGCTCTAACGCCACCATCCCAGTGACCTTCCGGACACTGACCGACAAACTGGGCGTATCTGAAAAAGTGGCCGGCTTCTCCGTACCACTGGGTGCCACCATGAACATGTCAGGTGCAGCTATATATATGACGGTTGCTACCGTGTTTGTGGCTTACGCCTATAACGTTGACCTGAGTGGTGGTGAACTGGTCACCCTGGGTGTGACTGCCTTCCTGCTGGCCATCGCCACCGGAGGCATTCCGGGTGGTGCCGTTGTCACCACCGGTGTATTGCTGCACCAGCTGGGCCTGCCTATTGAGGCGCTGGGTATCATCATCGCAACCGACCGTATCCTGGATGCCCTGTGCACCGTGACCAACGTTGTCGGCGATACGGCTGTCAGCACGATTGTTGCGAAGACTGAAGGTGAGATCGAAGAAGATGTTCTTTATGATGAGAACTCAGACACTGTTTTAGAGAAGCAGGTCAGTTATTCATAAGTCGTCTATCTAAAATAAAATAATAACGTCCAAACAAAGAGAGGGAGCATATGGCTCCCTCTCTTTGTTTGGACGCAACTCTCCCCCACCACAGAAACTAGCCCTAACACTTGTGTCAGACTTTCAGTGCAATCTATCCCCATATCAGTGGTCAAACGAGATTAATTAAGGGGCTCAGATTTTTCTGACGTTTCTTCTGTTTCCACAATGAAAACACCCTGTGAAATCTTCAGGCAATATCACCAGGAATAAGTAACCGTGCAACCTCTGTCCCGAAACCAGCACTCAACCCAGGCCAGCGATCCATCCCCTGCTTCTTCATCTGAGCGAGACAAGGACACGACACCTCTGAGCGACCAACTAGCCACAATGCAGTTATCAACGCCTGAAAAGCGGAGCATTCACGCCAGGACCGTGTTCAAACATATTGAATCATTGACGCTCACTTTTTTACCTGGTGATAAATATCAAGAGCGTCCACCCCACATGATGCGCAGAGACTATCATCCTATCTGGCATCTCGGCCATGAGCCCCAAGTGCATTCATCGGAAGGCGCCTGCGCATTAGAACCGGAATATTCCTCCGAACCGGTTAATCTGACAACGAAAGCTTTATCCTGTTTTCTTGAGAAGTCATTTTACAAACTGATACCACAGAGTGATGAGCGTATTCATGCATTATCGTGTTTACAGGCATTCACTCAATCCAGCGATGCATTAACAGCTGAGCATAAAGCCCTTTTGAACACGTTCTGGGATGATGCGATCAAGATTGAAAAAAAAGCATGTCAACTTCTGGATTCTGCCCGCAAGGCAGGTGTAAACCTGCGCCATCATGATGAATTATTTCCTTTGATTATGGATCACATCTTTCATCACGTGGGTCGCCATGCATTTGACGATGCCCCAGGGTGCATGCTCGCTTTACTTGATGGAATACAGGAAGTGTTTGAACATGCGCAAAAAGGTTTGTTTATCACTGAACCGCCTCCCCGGACAAGAACCGACCAGCTCAGCCCTCAACAGTCAATGGAAAGTCCTACCCAACCTCGTGAGAAATCAGCAATACCAAGCCGGGAGGTAATGATCGACAATTCTATTCGTTATCTTAAAAAAATTAACAAATTGGTCGGCGGACCGGGTGAATTCAGTTTTTCGTCTTTTCCTATAAGTACAGATCACAAGAGCAACTTTTCGATAGCAGCATTAAAAGAAATAACGTCTGACGCACGCATTGTTTGCTTCAGTGATCCTCATAGGAAGCAAACGGCTAACTATCTCGACAGCTTAGATTTAAAGACAGAGATTGACAGTATAAACGTGGTTGATGAGAACAAACCGCTGAAGCACCAGTCAACAGAAGGAAAGCGCTGGTTACTGACTGCCAATTCTTATAATAAGCAGTTACATCTGTATTTTCCTGACACTAATGAGAATACACGCTCCGATGAAGCCAAGCGGTTATTCGGCCAATTCTATTTAGCGCGGGATAAAGCCCAGTATGATGAAGACCCTTCGATAGCAACACAAAAAGCACGTCTTCAATTACTACAGGCGCTGGATCGTACCCACCTGTTCAGAGACGGCAATGGTCGAAACAATATATGTCTGGATCTGTCCCTTCGCCTGATGCTGGGACACACGCTGAAAATGCCCCGACAGGTAAGCGACTATGCCCGTTTTACGGTTGAAGAACTTTATCAGCGGGAAATTGACAGTAATCCCCCAGATCATGCCTTTGACCTCATAGCCACATGTTCAGATTTAAAACTTACCCACATTGCAAAGTACCTGCTTGAAGTTCAAAGACAATGGCTGATAGACAATCATGACATCACGCACCAGCTTCAGGCTGCATGCAGAATGGGCGATATTGAAACAGCCCGACAGCTAATAGCACAGGGGGCCAATGTCAATAAAGTCAGTGAAGCCCTCTTGTGGCAACCTGGAACAACGGCATTGAATGAAGCGATTAAAAGTGGCGATTATACGCTGGTCAAATACCTGCTCGACTCTGGCGCAGACGTTAATCTCAGCAGCAGGGATGGTATCCTTCCATTTGATATAGCAAATCACTATGGTTTTGAATCAATTGCCACTCAACTCATGTTGAGAAATGGAAAGATGAGTACGCTACCGGGTGAAGTCAATCCTGATTGGTACAGGTAGTCGTTTACTCAAGCACACAACATTCCCCAATACCGTATTAACTTGAATCACTGAAGCTTTGCCTATATTAAGTGACGCTGATTCATAACAGGATTCATACCATGTCCTCCTTTGAGCGATTCACAGGTCTGTACGGCATCACCGATAGTACCCTGATGCCTGATGACAAAACCTTACTTGCCAAAGTGGAAACAGCGCTGAAAGGTGGCATGGCCATACTGCAGTATCGTGACAAAAGCACCGATAACGAAAAGAGGCTTCGTCAGGCTCGCATGCTGAAGGAACTCTGCAACCACTATCAAGTACCACTCATCATCAATGATGATGTTGCACTGGCGGCGGCCTGCGGAGCAGATGGCGTCCATCTCGGCGCCGATGACGATACGATATCGGATGCACGCACACACCTGGGGGATAATGTCATCATCGGCATCAGCTGCTACGGTTCGCTGGAGCGCGCATTGGTCATGCAATCGCGGGGGGCGGATTACGTCGCTTTCGGCGCCTGTTTCCCATCGCCAACCAAGCCGGAAGCCGCCGTGGACGTCAAACCCGGACTGCTGGCCGAAGCCTGCCAGACATTGAGCGTACCAATAGTAGCCATCGGCGGCATAACACTGGATAATGCGCCGGATATCATTTCGCAGGGCGTGAACATGGTGGCCGTCATCTGTGACCTGTTCAGCGCCGATAATATCGAAGCCCAGGCCCGCCAATACAACCAGTTGTTCCGTCCATCCTGACATGGCGGCCAGCCTGTGACCGAAAAGGACAAACAATGAATCGCTCAGAATCCCTGTTCCAGCAAGCACAGCGGCATATTCCCGGCGGCGTCAACTCGCCGGTTCGCGCATTCAAGGGTGTCGGTGGCACACCGGTCTTCTTCCGTCGCGCCGATGGCGCACGGATGTATGATGAAGACGGCAAGGCCTATATCGACTACATCGGCTCCTGGGGTCCGATGATTGTCGGTCACAACCATCCACGTGTCATTGCCGCCGTTCAGGAGCAGGTCAAGCTGGGTTTGAGCTTCGGGGCTCCAACAGCCATTGAGATCACCATGGCTGACAAGGTCTGTGAGCTGGTGCCTTCCATGGATATGGTGCGGATGGTGAACTCCGGCACCGAGGCCACCATGAGCGCCATTCGCCTGGCTCGAGGTTATACCGGCCGTGACAAAATCGTCAAATTCGAGGGCTGCTACCATGGTCATTCGGATTCCCTGCTGGTTAAAGCAGGTTCCGGTGCCCTGACCCTCGGCGTGCCTAATTCTCCGGGTGTCCCTGCTGACCTGGCGGCGCATACCATCACGCTGACTTATAACGACCTGGACAGTGTCCGCAAAGCCTTTGCCGAAACCGGCGACGAGATCGCCTGTATCATCGTGGAACCCGTGGCGGGCAACATGAACTGTATTCCCCCGGTACCGGGCTTCCTCGAAGGGCTGCGGGAAATCTGCGATGAGTACGACACGGTTCTGATTTTTGATGAAGTCATGACCGGCTTCCGGGTTTCCCTCGGCGGCGCCCAGGCCTATTACGGTGTCACGCCGGACCTGACCACCCTGGGTAAAGTCATCGGTGGCGGTATGCCGGTGGGCGCTTTTGGTGGCCGTCGTGAGATCATGGAACACATTGCCCCGCTGGGTCCTGTGTACCAGGCAGGCACACTCTCCGGCAACCCGGTTGCCATGTCCGCCGGCCTGACGGTACTGGATCTGATAACTGAACCCGGTTTCCATGAGCACCTCAGCCAGCGAGTCACCCGCTTACTGTCTGGCCTGCAGGAGCGGGCCGATGCAGCCGGTATTCCGTTTACTACCAGCCAGGCTGGCGCCATGTTTGGTCTGTTCTTCACGGACCAGGAACGCGTAGAACGCTTTGACCAAGTGATGCGCTGTGACAGTGAGCGTTTTGGTCGCTTCTTCCACGCCATGCTGGAAGAAGGCGTCTACCTCGCACCGTCCGCGTTTGAAGCAGGCTTTATTTCCAGCGCCCACAGCGACGCGGATATTGAAGAAACGCTTGCCGCGGCAGAAAAAGCCTTTGCCAGGATTGCCTGATGTTCGAACCGGTTATATCCGTTGCTATCTCTGACGCCGTGCTGGCTTTTTCCAGCCTGTTCGGCGTCTTTCTTATGGCGCAGTTTCGCTCCTTTGAACCCAGCCGGCGCATGCCGGCTACCGTTGCGTTACTGGCCTTTGGCCTGGTCGCTGCAGCGGCCGGTCTGGGGACGCTGCGCTATGGCTTTTCCGCCATCTGGACAGAGCCTCACCAGATGCTGAACCAGGCGGCCAACTACCTGTCGCCGTCACTGCTGGCAGCAGCCATTGCGGCTACCGTATGGAACTGGCCACTGCGCAGACAGGATTGGGGTTCCATCCTTCTGGGGCTTATGGCCTGTTTTGAACTGATGCGCCGCCTGGAATGGCTGGATACCTGGCACCTTCTCCTGAGCACCGGCGCCCTGCTGCTGATGACTGCAGCAATTATCACACGGGGTGAACGCAAGCCCACCTTTACCGCATTTTCCCTGACCGGCATCTGCGCCTATTTTATTGGCGGCCTGGTGATTGGCACAGAAGGTAAGCTGGCGGGCTTTCTTCGTATGGATCTTTTTCACTACCTGCTGGCACTCGGTAACCTATGCATTGCCAGTGGTTTCTTCCACTATCTGCGTGGAAAGAGCAGCTAACCGTATGCCCCAACAAAAAAGGCTGCTCTTAAGCAGCCTTTTTTATGATTTTATTTCCCCGGAATCGGTGGCATGGGGAAAGGTGCAATATTCTGCCCCTTGGCATCCATGATTTTGCCTTTACCCTCTTTTTCCACCTGGTCTATGCGAATGATCGAGTGCATGGGAATAAAACTGCTTTTCACCCCTTCGAAGTCGGCTTTCAGTTTTTCCTCGGAGGGATCGACCACCATCTGGGTGCGTTCACCGAAGATGAAACCTTCCACCTCAATAAAGCCATACATATCACTCTGAAAAACCTGCTTGGCGTACACCTCGTAGATTTCACCCTGGTTATGGAAAACAACTCTGTATATCTGTCTGGCTGCCATAGTTATGCTGTTCGTTAAAAAAACAATTACACCGTGAAACAAGGGTAAGCAGGATACCATAAAAGCTGTTCCACCTATGAGGTTAGACAAATAAACCTGCCTGTAGCCCATCCGCATTACCGATACATCAGCTAACACCTAATACTATGCTGGCTCTCAATCCTACCCCAACAATGAACTTATCAACTATCCATATGTCTTTCGGAGTGTAATGTTGTCAGAAAACCAAATTTCAGATGGGTATAAACATTAAGGATTCGTATGGAAGGAGTACAAGGAGGACATGTAAAACAACCATGTTCCTCAGCTAGCAATGCATCAACAACACAACGGACGTCATCTATTCGAACGTTATGGCGTAGTGTTCGCATATCGACACAATCTATCGCTCTAAAAGTATCCAACCGAATTGCCTGGGGAGTACAGAACTTTTTTTCACCCAAGCGTATCACAGACCTGCCTCCCGAATTAATTGTGCCCATTTTAAAAAATTTGGATGCCCAAAAAATAAATGAGTTAAGACCATTACATTCATGTTTCTGGAAAGCATCTCAATTAACATTGCCGTGCTTTGATCCTTATTCTCAACGTTGTTTTGGTAAAACCTTTAACGAGCAAAACAGTCATTTATCACCTCAATTTAAAGAATATTTTGATAGTAAACGCTGGATGCCCATATTAAGAAAAAAAGTATTGTCAGAAACTGTTCTAAATCATGCCGAATGCTGTCCCATACTCAGAGCGGCTATAGTAAGGAAGCTCAACCTTTCTCCAAAAGAGCTCATATGTACGTTCAACGCACCGACCTATACAACAGCAATAGCAACTCTGCCCCATAAACCTGACAAGCTGATCTCTGCGCATATTGATGGCACTGTTAATATCTGGGATCTCTCCAAATGTTTGCCTTCACCTGATTCGACCTTCCTTACTCATGACCCAGAGAATCAAGAGGAGTCAGTCAACATTGAATTTATTGCCCCTCTATCTGCCAGGCATTTGCTTACAGGTTCATGCGCTAAAATTAAGTTATGGTATTTGAATGATACAGAAAACTATGAATGTATAAAAATATTTAATGAGCACAATCAATTTCAAACTGGAGATGAAGCATATGGCACAACTACTGCGATAAAGTTGATATATTCTAACGGAGTTCGTTTTGTCGCCGGCTACGACAATAAACACGTCATACTATGGGAATTAAATGAACATAAAACAAGCTATGTCGCTCTTGCTGACTGGAACAATGATTGCTCAATTAGACATTTCAGTCTTCTCAAACCTAATTCATTGGCTATTATACCTCAGACAAAATCAGAAGCTCTACACATATGGGATATAAGCCTCCCTGCCTCCCCAACTCTTGAACCACAAACATTTTGTTCAAAACGTTATGGAATCAAAAACGCGTTACTCCTCTGGGGATACAAATTAGTACTCACATCCCTAAAAGGGGATCATTATGCTGTGATTGATCGTTTTCCAGTTCCTAATCCCCAACATGTTTCCTGGTTTCCGTCTTTACACGATGACTATAAGTTTCATTTTGAAGCACATCATAGCTATACCACGTCTATCACCAGCTTTGATGGACAATTTGTCTCTATTGGAAATAAAGAGATAAATTTCTGGAATATTGGTATAACAAACAAAGAGACTTATCCTGATTTATCAATGTCATTTCTAGAAGAAAATGAACCAACAGGGGCAGATAGGAAATATGCCCTCTTTTCAATCCAAGAAGGCCGGTTACTCGCCCTTGCACTAAAAAAATATATCGAAATATGGGATTTGGCTGCTGTCAGGTCTGATAATCAAAATACTCGTGATTATCAGGCCACTGATAGCTCGTCGCTGGAGAGCTCTACTTCCTCCAGCTAGTCTTTAGCGTCCCCTGATGCCAGGCCTGTTTCCACAATCCCCAATCGACAAAGTGGTAATCACTGCACTGACCTTCCAGCAGCTGATCATCCGTAATCCCGGTTTCACAGGTGGCCAGGCATTGGTTGGTCAACGTCTGTTCACCGTTACGTTCACAGACCGGCTCATAGGTTGATGGACAACCGCAGGCTTGTGCTGGTGTTTGCGGAAAATAGAAATCAGAAAAATTCTCATCGTATCGCGGCCAGTTCACGCCCAGCTGTCGGCCAAAATCGTTCGCAAATACACCGAAAGGGTCAAACTGTTCCACGACCCCAATGAAGCGTGCTTTTAAATCGCCGTATTTACCCAGATCATTCTGCAGGTCAAAGACCCAGCCCCGGTTCTTTCCCCAGTGCGCCCGACCGCCAAAGTCTTCCACCAGAAGACGGGTAAACTCCTGGTAGGGATATTGGTACCAGGCATTTTCCGCCGGAGGGAATGCGCTGGGCATAAAGATCGGAATCTCGATAAATACCACGGTTTCGCCTTCCTCGAACTCGCCGCCTGTCACCGTGTGGGCCAGCAGGGAATCGGATCGTGCCTGGGCAAAACGAATAAAGACACCGATCAAGGGCACACTGATGTTGTGACTGTTCAGGTGGGTTTTGACCGCCCGCATGGCCTCATCCACCCGGGAAGCCGGGACAACGATTTCCCAGTCCATCTGGAACAGGCCATCCTGAACGGCAGTCAGGTAACTGCTTTGCATGCGATGGGACGGACCAATCGCTTTATGGACATTTTGCGGGATACCAAACAATGGATGGTTTTTCTTGAAAGGCGGCTGGGTTTTAAACAGGTCCAGGCGGGTTTTCTCCACCGTTTTCGCGTAATTCCTGTCACAGGCGGCCAGTTGCATGGTGAGTTTTGCGGCAGGCAGATCAGCTGCCGTGACATTCGGCTGCAACAATGCATTATGTGCACCGGCTTCCGCGGGTTTGTCGGTGATATTGCCACAACTGCGCATGAAGGTGCCGTTGCCGGGGAACCAGTTCAACTGCCCCCAATCGCAATCCGCTACCTGGTTCAGCACCCCATCCGGCTCAAGCAGTGTTGCTTCGTCGTGGTAGCTCACCTTGACATCAAGGTTGAACTGGGGCTCAACGGCCAAGCGCATGCGGGCAGTTATCCCCAGCAATCCAAGACTGGCCGTCATGGCTTTCCAGGTATTCGGATCGGTCGAGGTCTTGCTGTATTCATGCAATTCACCATCGGGACCAATCACCTCTATTGATACCACTTTGGAAGAAATGATTGCATCATGTTTAGGCGAACTACCATGGGAACCAGTCGCCACCGCGCCAGCAATACTGACGCCATTGAATCCCATCAGGGCAAAACCAATAGAACGGTCCCGTTTATGAAGCCATTCCGTCAACTCATGCAGCTTGACGCCGGCTTCCAGCAACACGGTTTCCTGCCCTTCATACGTCTCAATTCCTATGATCTGGCGCAGGTTTTCCGTACTGACGACAACACCATCGGTACAGATCGTGTCACTGGCAGAATGCGCCTGACCGACGACCTTGATGCGCTGACCGTTTTGTACGGCTTCACGAATCGCGTCCTGAGCAGCGGATACCGTTGTCGGCCTGTAAACATGTTGCACCTCACTGCACATCGTCTGCCGGTTATAGGATTCCACCTTTGCCGACACGCAATCCTCTGGGCAGGTTTCAACCGTTTCACCCAATCCGGTATCACACCGGCGGTTACCGCAGGAAAAAACGATAGACGTTCCCGGGCAGAGCAAACCGGGTTCCCGGGGTTCAATATCAGGTAAATACTGACTGAGTGAGCCTGCTACAGCAGAAAAAGAAAAGGACAAACTGACCAGTAATAACCAGCGGAATAACCCTGCCTTCATGCACGCCTCCATGACAGCGCCTGTACGTAAACATTCAGTGAGAACAAGAGGCAGGACTACAGGATGAAACGGCGCATCACTCCTGACACAAAACCAGTACGACAGTTCATTATTTTGGATGACTTATTTATTATTTTTTACATCACAACGATGACAAGACAATGTCAACCATCACCTTCCCTGATGGGAACCGATAGCAGCGACTGAAAAACGCAAACCGTTCCATCAATGTGTGATATTGGATGGTATGTAACCTGACCATTGATGCTGCAGGCCCCATCACAGAGCCTGCAGTATCAGGTTTACAGTCGGCGCCAGCTGATCCGATACAGCAACGTGTAGACAACAGGTAACACGATCAATGTCAGCAGGGTCGCGAAGCCCAGGCCGAAGATAATCGTCACCGCCATTGATTTGAAAAACGCATCAAAGAGCAGTGGCAGCATGCCCAGCATGGTGGTCAGCGCAGCCATGCACACTGGTCTGACACGGCTGACCGCCGAGTGGAATACCGCTTCATAGGCCTCCTTACCCTGGGAGAGTTCAAGATTAATCTGGTCTACCAGCACAATGCCGTTTTTAATCAACATCCCCGACAGACTCAGCAATCCCAGCAGCGCCATGAAGCTGAATGGCGCATTCAGCAGCAACAGACCAGACACTACACCAATCAGGGCCAGCGGCACCGTCACCCAGATCGCGATTGGCTGGCGGACAGAATTGAACAGGAAGACGGTGATCAGAAACATTGTGAGGTAGCCCAGCGGAAGTGAGCCAAACACTGCGGTTTGGGCATCACCGGCACTTTCATGTTCACCGCCCCATTCCAGACTGTAACCCGGCGGGAGGGGAATAGCTTCAATCTCGCCCCGCACCCGACGGAAGACAGAGTCAGCGGTTTCTCCGCTGGACTCGGCCGGTTCAGCCAGCACCGCCAGCATCCGCTTGCGGTCACGACGGACAATGAGCGGGTTATCCCATTCGCTGTCAAACCGCGAAACCACCTGAGTGATGGGCACAAAGGTCGAGTATTCTTTACTCCAGACCTGCAAGCCGGTCAGGCTGTCGGCATCCAGTCGTTCCTGTTCTGGCGCACGCGCCATGATAGGCATCAGGTGACTGCCTTCGCGATAAACACCGACCTGTTTGCCGCTGAAATTCACCAGCAATGCGTCATCCAGCGCCTGCTTTGAAATACCGCTGCGCCGAGCCTGCGCATCATCCACCACCGGGCGGACAATCAGCGACTGGTTACGCCAGGTATGGCGAATGGCATCTGCCGCCGGCTCATTGTTAAGAATCGCGACGGCCTGACTCCCCAGGTAACGCAACACGGCCGGATCTTCCCCATAGAATCGTGCTTCAATTTTGGCAGCCGGTGCCGGTCCGTTTTCCAACCGCATCACCCGGTATTCTGCCTGGGAGAAATCTTCCGCCAGCAGCGACTCTACCCGAGGAAACAGATCATCAATAGTATCCAGATCACGGGCGGTGATAATCACCTGGCCATAGCTCGCGTACATCTGCTCCGGTGAATAAGGCAGCACAAAACGCTGGGCGCCACGGCCCATCACGGTTGTTACTGCCGTGACGCCATCCAGTTCCAGCACTTCCTCTTCAAGACTCGACATCTCCGCTTCCGTTGCCCGGATATCGCTACCTTCCGGCATCCAGAAATCGATAAAGAACATCGGCGTGTTAGAGGGCGGGAAAAACACATTCTTGACCAACCCCATGCCGGCAACCGCGGCTACCAGCGCCATTCCCGTGAGCGCGAGGGTAATGGGACGGTGGCGCATGGCAAGGTTGAGCAACTGCCGATACAGGGTAAACACCGCGCCTTTATACAGATCTTCCGGGTCCTCAGAACCTGCGTCGTTTTCGTTATCCTTGAACAGCAGATTGCAGAAAAAGGGCGTCAGCGTGATGGCGGTAATCCAGCTGATAAACAGGGAGATCAATAACACCTGAAACAGCGATTTACAGAATTCACCGGTACTGTCCTGGGAGAGACCAATCGGCGCGAAGGCAATGATTGCAATTACCGTGGCACCGAGCAGTGGCCACTGTGTCTGCTTGACCACCTGCTTTGCCGCTTCCAACCGACTGAGTCCACGCTTGATGCCGACCAGTATGCCTTCAGTCACCACAATGGCGTTATCCACCAGCATTCCCAGTGCGATAATCAGTGCACCCAGTGAGATCATCTGCAGATTAATCGACAGGATCTTCATAACGATGAAGGTACCCAGGATTGTCAGGAGCAAGACTGCCCCCATCAACAAGCCTGAGCGTAATCCCATAAACAGCAGCAGGACGATGATCACAATGGCAATGGATTCTGCCAGATTGATCAGAAAGCCATTCACCGATTTCGAAACGACTTCCGGCTGGTTATAAACTGTCGTGATTTCCATGCCGATTGGACGCTGACTTTCCAGTGCCAGCAGTTTTGCATCAATCGCCTCGCCGACTTTCACAACATTGACGCCACTGGTAAAGGAGATACCCAGTGAGATCGCGTCGTCACCGTTGTTGTGATACACGACTGACGGCGTTTCTGTATACGCCTTGCTGACAGTGGCAATATCGCCCAGGTATACCAGTTTCTCACTCCCCGGCGGGCTGATAATCAGGCGCTCCATCTCCGCGACATTACGGAATTCACCGGTGGGATGAATGCGCACCGACGCGCCGTCCACATACATGCGCCCGGCATTGGAGACCACATTCTGGTTCTGGATCAGACCGAAAATATATTCAGGGCTCAGGTTAAGAGCGGCCAGTCGCGCCTGGGAGATTTCAACAACCACCTGTTCAGGACGCGTGCCATCCAGCACGACTTTCTTTACACCGGGAATCAATACCAGCTCACGGCGCAGGTAATCGGCGTAATTCTCCAGTTCGCGGTAGCTGAAGTCCTCCCCAGTGATGTTGAGGAGAATCCCGAAGACATCCCCATAATCATCTTCCACCTGTGATGGCTGCACACCGGGCGGCAGGCTGGACTGGGCATCATTCACCTTGCGACGTAGTTCATCCCAGACCTGGGGCAGATCATGTTTGTCGTACTGATCCCGGATTTCCACGGAGATCTGCGACATGCCGGCACTGTTAACTGATTCCACAAATTTCACCGCCGCCAGCTGCTGGATGGCATCTTCCAACGGCAGTGTGACTTCTTCTTCCACCTGCTCCGGCGATGCACCCGGATACGGGGTGATCACCATGGCGGACTTGATCGTGAACTCGGGAAATTCCAGCTGGCCCAGGCCAAGAAACGACATGGCGCCGCCCACCAGCAACAGGGCGACAAACATCCAGCTGATCACTGAATGCCGGATACTGTACTCCGCAGTATTCATTACAGTCCCCGCTCCCAGCGCAGTGGCTTGACCTTCAGGCCTTCCGTCAGCTGCCGGGCGCCCGCTACCACCACCCGGTCACCGGTTTGAAGACCGGACAACACCTGAATGCCGGCTTCCGTGATGCGGCCCACCGTGACTTCTACAGCATTGACCTGTCCGGTGTCTGCGTTATAGCGCCAGACCAGTGTACGGCCATCCGTGTCACTGTTCACCACGGCCTGTGAAGGAATCAATACATAAGGAGTCTGAGAACGCTGACGGATGATACGGGCAAGATCTATCGTCACAGTCGTCGTCATGCCGGGCAGCAGGGTCAGGTCATCCGGTACTGGCATGGTGAACACCACATCATAGGTCTGGGTACCCGGCGTCACCTTGGTGGCATGCTCCTTATACTGAACAGGGAACTGGCGGTCCGGTGCTGCAGCAAAGCTGGCTTGAGGCATATAACCCTGATCCACCGTATTGGCATCCACATTCACCACGATACTCTCAGGCACCTGGATGTGGATATCCACCGTATTGTCACTCTGCAAAAGCAAGATGGTCTGCTTGGCCTGGATGAACTGATGGTTTTCAACTTCCAGCCGGGCGACACGACCCGCAAAAGGCGCTTTCAGGACGGTATACGCCAGCTTGTCACGAGCCAGGTCCAAAGCAGCCTTGCTGGATTTCAGCTGGGCACTCGCCTTGTCGTAATCAGCCTGGGAAATGACTTTTCGTTCAAGCAGGGATTTCTTACGCTGGAAATCAATTTGTGCCAGCTCGTAACTGGCCTGGCGATCCGCTACTTCATTACGAACATCCCGGTCATCCAGCCGCGCCAGTAGCTGTCCCTTATCGACGTGCTGCCCTTCATTCAGGGGCAGATCAACAAGCTCACCAGAGATACGAAACGAGATCTCGGCTTCATCACTGGCCGTCACATGCCCGGGGAAATGACGCAGTTGCTGGCTGCTGCTACCGGCTACCTCAAAGAGCTTGACCGGACGAATAAGTGCTTCCTGTTGCGCCGGTTCCTTCTGGCAACCGGACAGCGCGATGGTCAGTCCCATAAAACCCAGGACCAGTAACGGCTTGCCCCACATGCGACGAGATTCCTGCTGTCAATACGTAGTGGCGCAAGCTTACACGATCAACAAGTTGACGTCAGCGTTACCCGGCCCGCTGAGCCGGGTTTGTCAGTGAAAGGCGACACGATAGACAGCAAAGCCGTCATCATTCTCATGCAGGAAGGTCATCCCATGGCGGGCATGGGCTTCAATGAAGCGCGCAGTCTTGCCCGATGGTGAGGTTTCAAAGCGCAGATCCAGCGCCGGATTTGTTATCGGCGCCAGCCGCCAGTTATGGTCTGCCGCGACGCGTACAAAACCCTGATCACGGGTTTGTCGCTCAATGTAATCCGCCAGAATATCGCGGTTTTCCTCCGGCGATACGAATATCACGGATTCTGCCCCGGTACCGGCAAACTTGCCGCCGTAAGCGCGGTAATTATTGGCAGCTACAAGGAAGTGTTGTTCAGGGTTAACCGGCTTTCCCTGCCAGGCCAGCGCCTTGATACGTTCAGACTCAGGATGAATCACCCGACAGTGATCGTCATAACGGGCTGGCTGCGTGATATCTATCTGATACTCGACACCTTCCATCACATCAAAATTGTGGTTGGGAAAGTGGTTGTCGATCAGCATCTGCGGTTCGCGACTCGATGGATTGATCTGATTAAACTGACCAGCCGCGCATTCCAGCCACTCTTTAAGCTCTGCGCCGGTGATTTTCAATACCACCAAGGTATTTGGAAACGGGTAAAGATCCACTGCGTTTCTGAAAGAGAGCTTTCCTTTTTCCACTTCTGTGTAGTTGGCCGGATCCCGCTGCCCGCCTGCTTTGAAAGGAGCCGACACCGCCAATATTGGCAGTGCATTCAATGCATCATCATCCCTGACGGCCCGTCGCACATAATCAATCTGGGCATCATTGACAATCTGAATGCTGGGATCATCCTGAATCAAGGCCAGATAACTGTAGATTTCAGAGCAGGCTTCTCCGATAGGTCGTCCCACGAAAGCCCGGGTGCCTTCGTGATCCTCCGCCAGAACCGCTACAAGTTCAGCATCCGCCTCGACCAGTGGTTTATGGTCCGGCCCTGTCAGCGGGCGCGCTTCAGAATGACTGTCTATGACGCGCCAGCCACTTGCATGCTTCTCCAGCGTCAGGTCAATCACCCCAATATGATTGCCCCAGAAGCCCGGCATCACGGCCGGCACGCCGTTAATCGTGCCACGTTCAAGGTCCACACCGGCATCGTTCTCAAACACAGGTCCCGGGAACACCTTGTGCGCATGCCCCATAACGATGGCATCAATACCCGGCACCTGCGACAGGCCGTTCACCGCCTGCTCAGCCATGGGTTCATGGGGTTCACTGTCAAAACCGCTATGACTGAGGGCAATGACAATATCCGCCCCTTCCACACGCATTTTTGGCACAAGCGTTGTCGCTGCCTCGACAATATCCTGCGCCGTCACCACGCCTTCCAGATGTTCACGGTCCCAACGCATAATCTGGGGCGGCAGGAAACCAATAAATCCCACGTTGAGTGACTGCCGGTTACCGGCAGTATCAGTAAACACGCAGGGTTTAATCAGGTAGGGTTCGAAGACGTGGTCGCCAGTCGATGCATCCAACACATTGGCGGAAATAGCAGGAAACCCGGCGCCTTGAAGCGCCTTCCTGAGATAATCCAGTCCATAGTTGAAATCATGGTTGCCGAGATTGGCAACGTCATACCCCATCAGGTTCATGACCTTGTAGGCAGGATGCACCCAACCTTCTTCCCCGGACCGGCTGACGGCATAGTCACCCATAGGCGATCCCTGGAGCAGATCACCGTTATCAACCAGCAGGCTGTTAGCCACTTCGTCACGGGCCTGACGGATCAGCGTTGCGCCGCGCACCAGACCATATTGATCCGTAGGACGATCCTTGTAGTAATCGAAATCCATGATATTGACATGAAGATCGGTCGTTTCCAGCACGCGGAGCTGGAGCGTGGCTGCCTGTGCAGTCATTAACAGTAATCCTGTTACCAGCAGAATCAGGGTTCTCAGCATAACGCCTACCCCTATTAGGGTATATGTCGAAAAGACTGCGAGAAACTATAGCAATGACTTGTGACAACGGGATTTCCCATTAGAAACAGCGAAGTATGCTCACGTAGTAAAGCAGGAATGAGATGATCGGATCTTCTCACTGAAAGACAATGAAAGAGCCCCGTGACAGCAGCCTAGAATGCGTCGAGAAACAACCAGGTTGAATCTGATAAATCTTCATCATAGGCTTTTCCCGGCCCACATTTGTTTGAGTAGTAGGGGTGATGTGGATAGAACGTCTTGTAATACCTTACCGCATGCTCTTTTGCCAGATGATCAGGAACCCCCACAAGTTTTGCTGCCCGATAATTTCTCTGCACAGCCTGACAATCGGTTTTATGTTCATCATATTCCCCTCTGGCATGCATGGATTCATGGGTCAATATATGCAGGCTGAACAGCTGTTTTTGGGTAATATTTTCAGGATGATCAAGATACTCCATGAATTGAGCACACCAGCCATACTGAAAGACGATTTCACCGGTTATGATGTTAGCGTGCCCCGCCATTCTCACATCGTTATCGAAAATGGCATCAAATGCTGTATTACAATGCACGTCTGCACGTCGTTCCGCCAGGATTGTGGCCTTTTCAGATAAAAACTGTTCAAAACGCCATGCCTTGAAGGGAACCCACCCTGCAGCGACAGCCAGACCGATCATGGCTGCAATATAACCCAGATCAAAACCATCATACCCCTTGACCCGGTTTGTGGGCTTTTTGATACCGCGCCATGCCATCCATAAAAAGAAAATTGATAATGCAATCAAAAACATAGCGATATTTACGGTCTGATTGGAAGATACTTTTTTAATCGACAAATACGTTGTTTAATTTAAATCCGTTTGTAAACACGACATAAAAGCCATCCGGAAAGACGATTGATTCAAAGGGATGTTAATGACTTTTCCTACCTTGAACTACCCGGGTGATTGGATGATTAACCGCAGACATGACAGATGGGACAAACAGGTCAGCACCTCCAAATAAAAGTGTGAGAACGCAAAGAGTTAAATTTAAAACCTTTTTCAGGAAAGGGGGACAGCAAGAACTGCCCCCTATCCCATTACTGCTGCAGTATCAGCGAGATATTATCCGCATAGCCATCACTGCTCCCCCAGCTGTCATCAAACTGGACGGTCACATCAATGGTCTGTGTCGCTGTTGGCACCTGACCTGAAGCTTCGCGATAGACAAAGCCTGTCGCACTGCCTCGATCCGATTCCGTCACCGGTCCGATCGCCACACTGCGTTGACCAAAATACCAGTCACTCAAACCAGACCAGCTATCACTGGTGATTTGCTTGGGATATCCGGCATCCACTTTGTTGAGGGCATGGTCAAACCGGACATACTCGCCTTCCTTGAACAGGTAGGATTTGAACAGATCTTTCCGGAATGCCGCATCGACATGGCTCGGCCAGACCTGCATTCCCGGCCAGGTGGTATCGGATATCAGCATCGGATACCCCACATCCACCTTGCCACTGCTGAGGTTGTAGCGGATGTACTCAGCCCCTTTGAAGAAGTAGGCATTGCCATTGCTCCAGTTGATCGCGGCATCAATATCCCGCGCGCCCCCCTGGAACTTCGCCAGTTCCGGCCATTGCTCAGCGATCTTCATGGGATAACCGTCATCGGCGCGATCCGCTTCAATGTCATAACGGATATATTCGTCATCCTTGAAGAAGTAAGCCTTGCCATTACCCCAATTGATTACCGCATCAATATCACTGGCGCCGCCGGTGAATTGATCCAGCCCCGGCCAGCCGCCTGCAATGGAAACCGGGTAACCGCCGTCAACACGATCATTGCCCAGGTCAAAACGGTAATACTGGCTGCCGCGGAAGAAATAGACTTTGCCGTTGTCCCACTTTGTGGCGGCCATGCCGGCATCATCATTGAAACGAACAGTGACAGAGGCCTTGTCATCATCCTGCGCATAGCCACCCAGCCAGGCAGAGAGGTTGTAGGTGGTTGGCTGCGACAGATCCAGATGCGACACATCAATGCGTTGCGTCATGGCCGACTTCTGCTTGGTACCACCGGCGAAGAAGACCTTGCCGCCATTGGGTACGCTGCCAGCGCCAGGAAAACCACCGGGTGCGCCATATTGTATCGGCACTGCACCGCCGCCTTCCAGCCAACCGGAGGTAGAACCTTCATAGCCATACCTGATGTAGCCGCGGTCATGCTCGGCATTGCCATTGACGATCAGCTCTGCCCCCATCATTGCCGGCTGAGCAGCCTGTGAACGCAGGACAGAATGCCCATCCAGGCCCTGGCTCTGCCAGGCCATTCCCAAGTGATCAAGGATAGAAGGCACCACATCAACGGGGGCAGCGTCGGCACGAATACCACCGGTCAGGTGTGAAACGGCATCACCACTGGCAATAAACCAGCTGTTCCGATGTTCCGGACGATTCTCGCCATGCTGGCCATTGGCGGTGCCACCATGATCCGGTACGGCAATCACCAGCCAGTCTTCATTCGCATAACCCGGACGGGATTCCATGGCGTTCAGAATGTCACCCAACTGCCGGTCGGCCTTTTCAATCGAATCGCGGTATTCGGGCACATCAATACTGAAACCATGCGCATGGCCTACCGCATCAACCATGGAGAAATACTGAAACAGAACATCCACATCCGTATTGTTCAGCAGCTCTATGGTCTTGGCGACGGTCGTGTCATCTTCATATTTCCCGTAATACCAGTAGTGGTCTTCATCGGCACCGGTCGGCATCCTCATATGAATGCCATCCCAGGACGTCACCCTCGCGGTATGAAGAGAGGGATTCTGCTGTTCAACGAGGCTGAACAGGTCAGGAATATTCCCCAGCCTTGATCCCGTGAACGAGTTGTTGGTAATGCCATGGCGATCCCGCCAGACACCGTAGAGAACCGTCGCCCAGCAAGGCGCACTCCAGGTTGTGTCTTCCGCCTGCATCGGGCTGAAGAATCCCTGGCTGACCAGCCGGTCCAGGTTCGGCGTATTGGCCTGCTGCAGAGAATCAGGGCGTAAGCCGTCGATACCGATCAACAGAACCTTTTTCTTTTTCTGAACAGTGATGCCGCTACCGGGTTCTGCACTACTGGCATAGCCCGCCAGAGGCAGTGCTACCGTGTTGGCAGCGAGCAATGAGGAAAGGGTCAGCGCAGGCAGTGACCGCCTGAACCGGTGATTGATCTTGTCCATTGTGGCTCCCTAACTGTTGTTGTTTTTATCCGGCACTGAAGTCCGGACGAGACTTCAGTGTGAGAGCAGGCTGTGACAGTGCCATGAAGTTAATATGAATGTCCAGCGTCGTACATTAATCCCGTGAAATAGCGTATTGGAAGCCTCTGCTACAACTACTGATTCTCCCCAAAGGCGACATGGTAGACACTGCATCGGTATCCCCCTGAATCAACATCAAAAACAGCTTGAAACGCATTGACGTATTCAGGGATGCCCTGTTTCCAAACGCACAGGCCACTATCATGACAAGCCGGCCTGTGCGGCAATGGCTCAAATCAAAACGATGAAACAATCCACTATGGCTGGCCCATTACTGGCCGCATCCGCTTTTGTACTGTGGGGGCTGACACCACTGTACTATCGACTGGTGCCGGGTGCTGATGTTTATGAAATGTTGGCCCAGCGACTGATATGGTCCGTACCAACACTGCTGTTGGTGATGCTGATCATTGGGCGCCGTGTTGATTGGCGAACGGTCTTGTCGGATCGTCGCTCGATGTTGCTCTGCCTGCTGGCAGGCCTGTTCATGTGCCTGTCCTGGTACTGTTTTATCTATGCCATGACCCATGGTCAGGTACTCGCCGCCAGCCTGGGCTTTTTTATCAACCCGTTGTGTTCCATTGCGCTGGGTGTCCTGTTTCTGAATGAACGCCTGAACCGTGCACAGGCTGCAGCGGTCGTCTTAGGCATCCTCGGTGTTGGCTGGCAGGTCTGGCACTACGGCGAGCTGCCCTGGCTGGCGCTGGGCATGGGCGTTGCGTTTGGATTCTACGGCATGATCAAGAAGTACATCGCCTTTGATTCACTGACGTCCATTCTTATGGAAGCCGTCCTGCTGACCCCCTTTGCCCTTGCATACCTGTTCTGGCGCTTTTACGACGGTACAAGTGTGTTCTTTGAAGCCAGCGGCAATGTTCAGCTTCTGTATATCCTCTCAGCACCGGTGACACTGCTGCCGATTGGCCTGTTTACCCTGGCCGTACGTCGTACGTCACTGACAGTGGTCGGCCTGATTCAATACATCGAACCCAGCCTGCAGTTCTTTCTGGCCATCGCACTGTTCGGTGAAGTGTTTGACAGCGTCAAGGCCGTCAGTTTCGGGCTTATCTGGGCAGGGCTGATACTCTGCTGCCTGCAGAGCGCCTATAACCATTACCATCCCAGGCGACGTGCCTACTGACAACAGCAGGGTACCCATATCACTCCGGGTACCCTGTAATTTCACGAATCTTGCGATACAACGGCTGCATCTGTTTATACATTTTCAGGTACACCTCGTTATAAAGACGATCATACAACAAGGTGTTGGCAGGATCCGGCTGGAACACACGACAAGGGCGTGTCATGTTGGTAATCGCTGTGCGGTAATCCGGGTAAAGCCCGAGTCCAACGGCAGCGTTGATGGCGGCCCCCAAACCGGACGTTTCGTAAGTATGCGGACGTTCCACGGGCAAGCCGAAAATATCGGCGGTCAGCTGCATGGCGCCATCGCTTTGTGATCCCCCTCCGGAAACCACCAGCCGGCCAATAGGATGACCACTGCGTTTCTCCAGGGTATCCCGTCCTTCACGAAGGGCATAGGCCAACCCCTCGACAATCGCTCGATACACGTGAGCACGTGTATGCACATCACCAAAACCGATAATACTGCCCTTTGCCTCAAGGTTCTTGAGACCGGGTGACCAGTAAGGCTGTAACATTAACCCCATCGCTCCCGGCGGCGCATCGTCGAGCAGCCCTTCAAACAATTCTTCTGGCACAACACCGCGTTGTTCGGCCTGTTCCAGCTCAGGGTGCCCAAACTGCTGTTTGAACCAGCTCACCATCCAGTAGCCACGGTAAACCATAAACTCGGCGTTGTAGGCATCAGGAATAGCAGCAGCAAACGGAGGGATCAGAAACTGTGGTTCAACGTATTTGTAGTTGACCGTATTAATGGTGGCCGTCGTTCCATAGCTGAGACAGCCCGTGCCGGCATCCGCACAGCCGGAACCAATTACTTCACAGGCTTTGTCCGCCGCAGCAGCAATGACGGGCAAACCTTCAGGAATGCCTGTGAACTCCGAGGCCGCTTTCGTGACATGCCCCAGCAGCTCGCCGGGCTTGACCAACTCGGGCAGTTGTTTCCTTCGAATCCCCGTACAGCGCCATTTCCAGTCAAGCGGCCGAGCCCACTGCTGTCGTTTGTAGTCAAACGGGATGTAGCCGACCTGGCACCCGGTGGAATCCTTGAATTCACCGGTCAGCTTCCAGGTGTGCCAGCCAGAGAGAAGAAGATATTTATGGGTATTGTTCCAGAGTTCTGCCTGATTCTGTGCCAGCCAGCGGGCCTGGCATTTACTGCGAAAGTAATCCAGTGTTTCCCTGAGCCCGGTGACAGCCGCAATCAGGTCCCATCCGCCACCAATAGCATCGTCGGTGCTCGCACGTCGCTGGTCCAGCCACAGGATAGCCGGCCGCAATGCCCTCCCCTGCTTATCCACACAAACGACCGTGCCCCGCTGTGTCGTTACAGATACACCACTGACCGCGCTGGCTGGAATGTCTGATTCCCGCCAGAGTTCACGGCAGGCACGGCCCACCGCCTGCCAATAATAATCCGGATCCTGCTCCGCCCAGCCGGGATTCGGTGAAAAATAAGGATTCAGTTCAACCCGCGATTTGCCTACCAGTTCCCCCTGCAGGTCAAACAACAAGGCCCGTACACTCTGGGTACCGTTATCGATAGCCAGCAAGTACTTTTCCTGCGACATCCGGTTACTCCTGCGGCAGGCCTGCAACCGCGACCTGCTCTGTTATTCTTTTTTCGTGCTATCAGCAACAAAACAACAATGAGTTATGAGGCAATGGAATACGCCTTGCGCCACAGTGACTGGTAACGCCCAACCTCCTGAATCCATCGCTCGGCGTCCCAACCCGCTTCTTCCTGCATGATGGCACGGATACGTCGCAGCTCTCCCTGGCCGCCGTTTTCAAGCAGATTGCCAACACGCGTCCGACGTAACAGCAAATCATCCAGATGCACCACCTGCTCATGACGGGCGGCCCAACGCAGTTCTCCCCATAAGCAGTCGGTATTGGCAACAGTTGTCCATTCTGAAGCCTGTATATCCTTAACCACATTCTCCGTCGCAAAACCAAAACGGCCCTCCAGACGACGAAGAACGTTTTCTGAATCACGCTTTAGCCCGGACACTGTTTGTGTTGCATCTGATGAGGAGAAAATGGGTGCCTGTGGACTGAAACCATCTGCCCCGGTGATATAGCGGCGAATGCTGGCCATGACTTCGAGCGCAATCAGGCGGAATGTCGTCAGTTTGCCGCCACAGACAGTAATCAAACCCTGATCATCCCAGATGGCATGCTCACGCTTTTCTTTCGAGGGGTCCACATCTTTGCCACTGCTGATCACCGGACGAACGCCTGTCCAGGTGGAAATCACATCCGCTCTGGCAATTACCGCGCCGGGAAACTGATGGTTAGTTGCCTCCAGCAGGTAATTAACTTCTTCCTCACTGATACCCGGTTCTTCATCCAGCGATTCCGGGTAATCCAGATCCGTGGTACCGATCACTGTGTGTCCTTCCCACGGGAAAATAAACACGGGTCGTTTATCCGCAGGATGCATGAAACAACAGACTTGTGCCACTGGCAGGCGCCAGGAAGGGACGACCAGATGGCTGCCGCGCAATGGACGCACAACCGCCGACTGTCCCACTTCCTTGCGTAGAGTATCGGTCCAGACGCCTGTCGCATTGACCACCACACGCGCTTTCAGGGCAACCGTTTCACCGGTCAATTCATCCACAGCATTGACGCCAGAAACGCGACCGTCCTGCTTAAGGAGAGAATCGACACGACAATAGTTCAGAGCCTCGGCAGTCGTTTTGTGCAGGGCTTCATACAGCACACGAAGTACCAGCCGAGCGTCGTCAACGATAGCGTCATGAAAGCAGGTACCGCCTTTGAGCCCCTCTTCACGAATACCTGGCGTAATCTGGGTACTCAGTTTGTCAGCAGAATAAAAACGATGACTGCGTTTTCCCGCCAGCGCACCGTAGACATTCATCACTGCGGAAAATGCCAGCGGCCCGGGAAACCCACCCTTGTAATGGGTCATGGTGAATTCACTGCGTTCCACCAGCCCCGGCGCTTCATTCAGCAGTCTTTCGCGTTCCCGCACCGAATCATGGGTGAGTTTCAGCTGTCCCTGGGCGATATAGCGCAGGCCGCCATGCACCATCTTGGAGGAACGGCTCGACGTCCCCCAGGCAAAATCCTTCTGCTCCAGCAACAGGCAACGCAGACCGCAGCGGGCCGCCTCTCGCAAAATACCGGCGCCGGTAATACCGCCACCCACCACAATCAGATCCCATTCATCGGCTGTCCGAAGTGCAGCCAGTATCTCGTCCCGCGATCCCCCCAGCGGTCCCCGGTTCGCTTCACTCATGTGGCCTGCCTCTTTTGTCAGACTTCTTGATTATCCGATCATGCTCAGATGACCGATCAGGCTTCCAGCAACGCCCCCGGATTCAGACGCCCTTCGGGGTCAAAGCGTTGGCACAGGGTACTGATTGCCGCCATGCCCAACTCACCCTTTTCAGAGGAAAGATAAGGCGCATGATCTCGCCCCACACCGTGCTGATGACTAATGGTGCCGCCATGGGCAACGACCGCCTGAGAGGCTGCACGTTTCAATTTCCGCCAGTTCGCCACCGTTTCTTCGTAGGTTTCGCCGCAGCGGAACAGGTAAGTGGTGTAAATGCTGGAACCCTGTGCATAAAAATGCGACAGATGGGTAAAGACATGCACGTTCTCTCCCTGATCCGCCAGCGCACCACGCAGGGCATCTTCCATGGCGTTCAGGGTGTTATCCACACGATTCCAGTCCACTGATGTTTCCAGTGTGTCGACGGCATAACCTTCCTGCCACAGGTTTTCACGCAAATACGGGAAACGGAAACGGCCTTTTTCCCAAATACGACCAATACGGTCGCCAATGGTCATGCCAACACCGTTATAGTGACGCACCAGCCGCCGTATCTGCCGATGTGCTGCGCGGTACTGGGCACGGGTGCCGGTAATACCAAACGTCAGCATGCACTTGCCTTCATCAACATTCCGAAAGCGCAGGTATTTTTCGAGCATGGCAATGAGGTCTTCATGCCCCGCAAGCTTCAGCTGGGTGAAGGTTTCCGTGGCATTGGACAACCGGAGCATCGAAAGCGGAATCCGTGACTGAACGGCCGTTTTTGTGCAGTTAAAACCGTCTCGCCAGTTCGGGAAATAAACGACAAAGAACTTTTCTTTTTCAGGGGCTGGGCTTACCCGCACCTTCACTTCAGACAGTACCCCCATACGCCCTTCCGAACCCATCACCATTTCGCGAATATCAGGGCCGGCGGAGGACGCTGGCATGGTAGGGATTTCCAACGTGCCATCAAAGGTTTCCAGACGACCGCCGGCAAACAGCTGTTCGATACGGCCATAACGCAGTGACTGCTGGCCGCTGGAGCGACTGGCGACCCAACCACCGATCGTAGACAATTCAAATGATTGCGGGAAATGGCCGAGGGTATAACCACTACGGGCCAGCTGCGCTTCGACCATGGGACCCGGCGTACCGGGGCCGAACGTGGCAATCTGGCTTTCAGTATCCAGACTGACCAGGCGGTTCATATGTTCAAGGCTTAACGTCAACACCGGCTTATCCAGCGCCGGAGGATTGATATGCCCGGCAACACTGGTGCCGCCACCATAAGGTATGATGACAAAATCCTTCTCACGGGCCAGGTCCATTAGCTCGCGGATTTGTTCCGGAGTTTCAGGATAAGCGACACCATCCGGGAAACAATCAAACACCCCGCTTTTCATGGCTACCCAGTCCGGCAAAGACTGCCCACGGGCATGGCGAACACGGTGCTCAACATCCTTGCAGATCAATTCATGGTCTGGCAGGCGGGACGCCGGCACCTTGGCACACACCTCGTCCAGGGTCGCCTGCGGCAGGATCCGGCCTTCCCCCAGGTTTTCCCTGACAAACTGGCGGGCGCCTTCAGTAATGGTGGGTTTTTCGGTGGTATCTGTGCCCCAGCTGTTCCAGTAACGCATGGTTTTATTCTTCCCCTGGCCGCGCTGATGTTCTGATTGTTATCTAACCGGCTTCCCCGGCATGTATCGGAGAGTGTACTCTGCTGATTTTATCCGGGGAAGAGAATAGTAGCGATGCGGAGTGTGGCCTGCCTGCGCTCAAGCGTCACGGGCAATTTTCATTGGAATTAAGGTCAATTCAGGCCTAAACCAAATCATAACCATGGCCTTGTACCATACAACAGGCTTATACCGGTTTTTTATAATTTTTATTCATACAATAATCAATGGAGCCGAGGCATTTGCCCCTTAGAAGGGACCCTACAATTATTTATGTTTAATGTAAAGAGAATTGGCTCAGCACAATTTTGGGATTCTTCAGTTTGTATGGCTATTGCAATATTAAAAGTCATCATATGTGAAAATCGTTTACATTGTTCAAGCATGGTACCCCCACCAGGAACATTTACAGGATTAATACATATTTCAAGAAAATTATGACCCGAAAAAAACTGAAGGGTATCTGTCGCTATATTACACATTAAAGCGGGTTTTTTATTGTATGCTTTTGTTTGAAGCAGCGGAATCTTCAAGGTTATTCCTCGTATATCAGGAACAATTTTTAACTTTTCTCTTAACGTATTATAACTTTGCTCGCTAAAGATACGATTCAGCAGATCAACATGCCTCCCTCTTGGAATAGTATCAGGCATCGCACCATAAAACGCTAATGACATATCAGGTAAACAAAAGTGGCACACAATCATTTTTGGAGGGTTATGTCTAGAAAGCACCTGATAACCGAAACTATCTCTACAGCGCGTAATACTGAAAAGATTTTTCCCTGAACGCCCAAACAGGTCTGCCCCAATAGTTTTTAAAATAGAATCACGCGCTATTAGCTTTTGGGTAGCCGGCACCTTTACTCGACCCAGCCAACCAGTTATGGCTTCCTTGTGGCCAGCAGACCTTATTTTGATATCTGCCTCTTCAAAATCAACTTCATGCCATTTTCCCTGAGGGAAATTACACGCCAGGTCAGAGTTATTCCTTAAAAAATGCTCAATGCCGGCATAATTCGGCACGTCAGCACTACTGCCAACAAAGTGCAAAATGCACGGAGCTTCATCGTCGGGCCCTATTGCTACAGCAGCCATTTCCCCCGCACCCTCAGCACTAGCATCATCTTCTCTCGTATAAATCGTTTCACTGGATCCAAGAGAAAGGCTTGTTCTGCGACTGAGTGAAGGCTCCTCCAATCCTGAAGCAGATAAAATGTCTTCCTCAGGTTCTGGCTCCAACGGCGGAGCAAGGTCAGGAGGTATTGATGATCCACTTGCAACAGGTTCTTCATCGTCATCTGGCGTCTGAGGCTCCTCAGCAACTGCTGTTTCTGGCTCCTGACCAAGACCCGATTCAGAAACACTGTCATCTGCTGTAGTTTCGGCCATACCATCAGGCCTTTCTAATCCTGTTAGATCGATTTCCCCTTCATCATCTTGAAGATCAGCGCCCTCAGATTCTGATTCCGTTTCTTCACTTTGAGAATCCGTACTTATTGTCGTGACTGACTCCCTTCTGAGAGAAACGGATTCTGATCCAGTACTACCCTGTCGGGGTAAAAGATAACAACATGGGCAGCATTGCTTGATACATCGGGCAATCTCACTGCATACATTGCTAATAGCGGATACAATATAACTAGCGATATCGATGACAGCCTTAACACAATAACAACAGAAGTAGCTTTTCGTTTCATTTCTCTGGCTGTTTTGAAGATCATAATTACCAGATGTCACTTGAGTGGAAACTTGAGTCTCTGGGCTCTGCATTTGTAAATCACCGGGGTATTAATAAAAAGTGATTATTAGATCGCTTTGCTACTGAAAAGTTCCCAATACCCAGCAAACCCAAAGAAATCTGTGTATTAACCCTATGCGTCGCACGTATCGCACTACGGTCTTTTGGCCCTGATGAAAAGTTACGTACCCTTCATCGTATTTTCTGTCTGGTTAAATATGCGGGTCAGGCCTAGAATAAGCAGCTTTTTCTGGTAGGTTGCAACGCTGTCCACCTTGATTATCGGTGGAAGTAAGAACCTGCCGATGCCCGAAACGACACGGTAACACAAGCGGATGCGTAAGAAGCTATACATCAAAACCCATGGTTGCCAGATGAACGAGTACGATTCCGCCCGCATGGCGGACCTGCTCGGCGAGACCCATGAGCTTGAACTGACTGACAGCCCCGATGACGCGGATGTTTTGCTGGTAAACACCTGTTCGGTCCGGGAAAAGGCACAGGAAAAGCTGTTCCACCAGCTCGGTCGCTGGAAGCGCCTGAAAGAGCAGAATCCGAATCTGGTCATTGGCGTGGGCGGCTGTGTCGCCAGCCAGGAAGGCGATGCCATCCGCCGTCGCGCGCCCTATGTAGATGTCATTTTCGGGCCCCAGACCCTGCACCGCCTGCCGGAAATGATTGACGCCAGCAAGACCACCAGCAAAGCCGTGGTCGATGTTACCTTCCCGGAAATCGAGAAATTTGACCGCCTGCCAGAGCCCAGCGTCAAGGGCCCCACGGCCTTTGTCTCCGTGATGGAAGGCTGCAGCAAGTACTGCACATTCTGTATCGTCCCTTATACCCGTGGCGATGAAGTCAGCCGCCCCTTTGATGACGTGATTGCCGAATGTGTCTCCCTGGCTGAACAGGGCGTTCGTGAAATTAACCTGCTGGGGCAGAACGTCAACGCCTATCGTGGTGAGAAGCATGACGGTACGGTTGCTGATCTGGCTGAACTGATTACCTATGTCGCTGCCATCGATGGTATTGGCCGGATTCGATTCACCACCTCACATCCGGTGGAATTCTCAGAAAGCCTGATTCAGGTGTACGCGGATGTTCCCGAGCTGGTCAGCCACCTGCACCTGCCGGTGCAAAGCGGTTCTGATCGCGTCCTGGCGCTGATGAAGCGCGGCCATATGGCGCTGGAATACAAGTCCAAGATTCGCAAGCTGCGCAAGATTCGCCCGGACCTGAGTATGTCGTCCGACTTTATTGTGGGCTTCCCCGGCGAAACGGATCGTGACTTCCTGGACACCATGAACCTGATCGCAGACGTCAACTTCGATGCTTCGTTCAGCTTTATCTACAGCAAACGTCCGGGGACGCCGGCATCTGACATGCCAGACGATGTACCGACTGAGGTGAAGAAGCAGCGCCTGCAAATCCTTCAGGATCGTATCAACCAGCAGACCATGCAGATTAGCCGTCGCCTGGTTGGCACTACGCAGCGCATTCTTGTGACAGATTTTTCCAAGAAAGATCCGGGACAACTACAGGGTAGAACCGAATGCAACCGCGTGGTTAACTTCCAGTGCACTGATCCCCGTCTGATCGGCCGCTTTGCGGATGTGCTGATTATGGACGCATTCCCGCACAGCCTTCGAGGAGAACTGGTTTCTTCTGAACTGGATAACACATACGTCGCATAAACACGACACGGGCAGCTATTAATCCGATGGCTGCCCAGTTATTCATACCATAAAGAAATTTGCGTTGATGAAATATCAGACTGATATTTGTATGGAAGTATACAACACTTAACTAAGTTCGGCATTTTATCAGTCAGCTTTGGATTAAGCAGAACCTGCTCTCGGATTACCACAGCACAAACACACTGCAAGGGGGGCACATCAGATTGCAACAACTTTATCATGAATCCATTTCCAAGATCGAAAGCCATATCTAAAGGCGTCTTCCCAAAACTATTCTTCTGCGAAGGAAGATCCGGCCTGCTTTTTAAAAGTGCAAATACAGCTTCAATGCAATTATTCCTCACCGAATGATGTAAATAATTATTACCTTCATTATCAAAAACCATCAAGTCTACATCTGCATGCTTCAGAAAAATATCAATTATCACTGTATCGTCCTGACCTAATGCATTGTGCAAAGCCGTATAACCTTCATTATTTCTTCGATTAACATCAACATTTCTTCTTAATAGATATTTTACTATACGAAGCGCTCCAGATTCAGCAGCAACATGTAACAACGAAACATTTGAACTATTACGAAAACCAACGTTAAGCCCTGCATGCAATATAAGACAAAGCAAATCCAACCGATCATGGCGCACCACATGAAAAACGGGTGTATCAGAAAACTCATCCTCGTCTTCAACGGATAGCTTCCCCGCTTCAAGAAAATACTTTATTATCTGCCACTCCCCACGACGTGCAGCAATATGCAAAAATGTTTCCCCTCCCATATTTCGAAAGTCTTTATCTTTGAATTTATTTTTATTAAGGATAAATTCTGAAACCGGAGAATTCTCAACAACAAAAAACAACTCGTCAACATAATCACTATAACTTTCAGACTTAAACTGAAAATTATTGGAAACATAGACAGCCGGAACATACAGCTTCATAGAAAGATTTACATTCGCACATTTCCTCTTAACCAACTGTTTTTCCAATTGGCTCTCCAATCGCTCTATATCTTCCTCGTTAATCGAGCACTGTATTTTACCTTGTGCATTTGCAACAACTCTTCTAATAAAGAAACATAGATCTACACGATTAACGCTAGATAAATGATCCGTATCAAGTGTCAAATCAAACACATAACGAACACTCATAGATGAAACTTACCTAAAACTACCTGAGACAACAATCCTGCCAATAAATTCCTACAACAATAGTCACTTTTCATTACTCCAAACAACTGAGCTCTGCCAACACTTTGGCAGAGCCGATAACAATAGCGTGTTATATCCCTATCTTTTTATTACCAGTAAATCCCTCGCAACAATGCCGCAAAGGCCACCTGCTCAGATGAAATAGCAGCATTTTTCCCTTGATCCGCGTCCTTATCACCTCTGGCCGCAGCGGAATCCGGGAACATCTTGAAGCCGGTGTTCATGATGATCTCGCTGGCTCTGGGCGCAAGAGCATTCACGACCTGAGCAAAGATGCCCAAGCGTGTAGCAATCCGTTTAGGCTTATTGATCATGGCATCCAGCACCATATCTGCCGCCTCATCCGGCGTCAGGGTCGGTACCGAGTCATAGATTTTGGTTGGCCCGATCATAGGAGTTTTCACCAAGGGCATATTGATGGTAGTGAACTTGACGTTACGGTCAGAGAACTCTGCCGCCGCACAGCGGGAAAAGGCGTCCAGCGCTGCTTTTGACGCGACATAGGCTGAGAATCGTGGCGCATTAGTCAGCACGCCAATGGACGAAATATTGATAATGTGTCCGCGACGTTTTTCCAGCATGGCCGGAGAAAAGCCCATGATCAGCTTCAATGCACCAAAATAGTTCAGCTGCATGGTGCGCTCGAAGTCGTGGAACCGATCAAACGACAATGCAATGGAACGTCGGATTGAACGTCCCGCGTTGTTGACCAGGATATCGACGTGACCGTGATCGGCCAACACGGTGCCGACCAGCGTTTCACAGTCTTCCGACACACTGATATCACAACGGTAAATATGGGCTTCACCGCCGAGCTGGGCGATTTCCTGTTGTGTTTCTTCCAGCTTCTCCGGCGTCCGTGCGACCAGAATCAGTTTGGCGCCACTTTCTGCCAGCTTCAGCGCCGTCGCCTTGCCGATACCCGACGTTGCCCCGGTAATCACAATGGTCTTGCCCTGAACGGCACCCTTGATGGTTCGATCCACTGACAGTTCAGGATCCAGCTTACGCTCCCAGAAATCCCAGATGGCCGGGGCATAATCCTGCAATCTCGGGCATTCAATTCTGGAACCTTTCAAGGCGCGTTCGGTTTCCCGGCAGTCGAACTTGGTCGGGTAATTCACAAAGTTCATGACAGTCGGCGGAATCCCAAGGTCTTCCAGCAGTGCATCACGAATACGCTGGACAGGTGGCAGACGGGTAATACCATCCCGGATCATCTTGGGAATAAAGCCAAACATGCGCGAATCAATCCGCATAGCCATTTTGGGAGCATGTCCGGCTTCGGCAAAGATATTCATGACCTCGCCAACCTTGGACGGGTCCGGATCGACCAAGTGGAAGCATTGCCCATCCAGTCCCGGCTGGCTGGCAATATGCGCCATGGCATTGACCACAAAATCCACCGGGACGATGTTCATCCGACCGCCTTCTATTCCGATGGTCGGCATCCACTGAGGCAGTGACTGACGCAGTTTTTGCAGCAACTTGAAGAAATAATACGGGCCATCAACCTTATCCATTTCGCCGGTTTCGGAGTGGCCGATAACCATACCCGGCCGGTAAACACGCCAGGGTACCTTGCAGTCGTCACGCACCACCTTCTCTGCCAGATGCTTGGTACGAAGGTAAGGATGGTCGAGATGCTCCGCCTCATCGAACATATCTTCACGGAAGGTACCGCGATACAGACCCGCTGCGGCAATGGAACTGACATGATGAAAGCAACCGGCTGACAGTGCTTCAGCACAGGCCACTGCAGCGCGCGTTCCTTCAATATTGGCCTGTTCCTGGCTTTCGGCATCCGCTTTCATATCGTAGATAGCGGCCAGGTGGAAAAAATGATCGATCGAACCGTTGAGACTGTTCCGGGTGTCCTCATCAACACCCAGAGCTGGCGCGGTTAAATCCCCAACAACACCAACAAGCCGTGCTTCATCGACACCACAACGTTCGCGCAAGGCGTCCAACTTGTCCATGGAGTTTTCACGCACCAGCGCATAGACCGTCCCCCCCTGATCCAGTAACCGTGCAACCAGGAAACGGCCGATGAAACCGGTACCACCGGTAACAAAATAACGCATCAATGGTCCTTCCTTATCTTGTTATTGTGAAAGAATTACCCACTGCAACACCGTGGAAAACCTTTCATTGTTCTCATGGCAATGTGCCATTGCGCAGTATCAACGCAAACACCCTGAGGCTCTGCGGTTGGTTCATCACAATCCGTGCCAATCGCAGCCTGTCCCTTCGGGCGACCATTTTATAACGAATACCGATTTAAAATTTAAGAATTCTCCGTTTTTGTTATAGTAGCGACCGACGGTTATCCGGCGTGTCAGACCGAGTCTGAAAGCGAGTCGCTTCAATAACGCCGTTTTATCAGGAGCCAATGAGTCGCTACCTCCCTCATGCTTTCCATGGTGGGCTAACCGGTATATGCTCAATACATACGCTGTAACATGGTTGATCACGACACTTTGAACGCACAACCCACCGGGGCATCCGCCCGCCAATTCGACCTTGAGCCTCTCGACGCTCACCGTTTCGCCCTGCTATGCGGCCAATTCAACGAACACCTGAAGCAAATTGAGCAGCGACTTGGTATCCGCATCAATAATCGCGGCAACCATTTTGAACTGGCTGGCGATGAACAGATGGTGGATGCCGGGGAAGATATCCTTCGCCAGCTCTATGCCGAAACCGACGGCGCCAACGACCTTTCCCCGGAAACAGTACACCTGTTCCTGCAGAATGCATCGGTTGAAGCCGTGATTGACGGCACCCAGGTTGTTCAGGATCTCGATTCAGTCAGCCTGAAAACCCGCAAGGGCCTGATCAAACCCCGGGGACCTAACCAGCAACAGTATGTCCGCACCATTCTGGAAAACGATATCAACTTTGGCATCGGTCCGGCGGGCACCGGCAAGACCTACCTGGCGGTAGCCTGCGCGGTACAGGCGCTGGAAATGGAGCAGATTCGCCGCATCCTGCTGGTACGCCCGGCGGTTGAAGCCGGCGAAAAACTGGGTTTCCTGCCCGGTGATCTTGCCCAGAAAATCGACCCTTATTTGCGTCCGCTGTATGACGCACTCTATGAAATGATTGGCTTCGACCGAGTCGCCCGCCTGATCGAGAAGAATGTCATCGAAGTCGCGCCGCTGGCTTATATGCGTGGCCGCACCCTGAACAATGCCTTCATCATTCTGGATGAATCCCAGAACACCACGGTCGAACAGATGAAGATGTTCCTGACCCGGATCGGGTTTGGATCCACAGCCATCATTACCGGTGATATCACCCAGGTCGACCTGCCCCGCGGCACCCGTTCTGGACTGGCGCATGCCATTGAAGTCCTGGAAGGCGTACCGGGTATCGGCTTTACCCTGTTCAATTCCCGTGACGTTGTCCGGCATCCGCTGGTGCAAAAGATTGTTGAGGCCTACGATCAACACGACCGCATTCAGCAGTCCCGCAAGGCCAAGGGGACTGCCTGATGGCCATCCATATTGACCTCCAGGTCAACAGCGACAACGACAATCTGCCTTCTGAAGAAAGCCTGACGCAGTGGGCAGAGGCCGCTGTCGGCACTGCCCGTGACGAAACCGAGATCAGCATCCTGATCGTGGATGCCGAGGAAGGCGCCGAGCTGAACCAGACCTGGCGCAACAAGCAGGGTCCGACCAACGTACTGTCATTCCCGTCAGACCTGCCGGAAGAACTCGGGCTGCCGCTGATCGGCGATCTGGTCATCTGCGCGCCGGTCGTCGAACGGGAAGCCGAAGAACAGCAAAAAACCCTGGAAGCCCATTGGGCTCACATGGTTGTTCACGGGACCTTGCATCTGCTGGGGTATGACCATATAGAAGACGCAGACGCCCTCGAAATGGAGGCGCTGGAAACACAGGTTCTGACAGGACTGGGCTATCCCGCCCCTTACACCATGGATGAGCTTTCTCCGGAAACCACGTAAAGAAGACAATGAGCGACGACCACCCTAACCCGTCTCAACAGCCCGTCAGCCAGCCATCACAGACCGCTGGCGCTCATCACCACCAGAAGAACTGGCTGGACCGGCTGAAGCAGGTTTTCTCCAACGATCCCAAGAACCGTGAAGAGCTGCTCAACCAGCTACGGGATGCCGAGCACAGCGAACTGCTGGACAGCGAGGCTCTGCAGATTATTGAAGGCGCCATCCAGGTTGCTGACATGCAGGTGCGCGAGGTCATGATCCCCCGCTCCCAGATGGTCTGCATCCGGGCGGAAGAGACGCCGGAGCAGTTCCTGCCGGCGCTGATTGAGTCCGGTCACTCACGCTTCCCGGTCATTGGCGATACCAAGGATGAAGTCCTCGGGGTTCTGCTGGCCAAGGATCTGCTGCCGTTGATTCTGGACAAGGGTAGCCGTCGCTTTGCTATCAAAGACCTGCTGCGCCCTGCCACTGTGATTCCGGAAAGCAAGCGATTGAACGTGCTGCTGCACGATTTCCGTACCAACCGGAATCATATGGCCATTGTTATTGATGAATACGGCGGTGTAGCCGGCCTCGTTACCATCGAAGATGTTATGGAACAAATCGTCGGTGATATTGAGGATGAGTACGACGTCGAGGAAGACAGCTTCATCAAACCACTGAATGACGGCGAATACGTGGTCAAGGCACTGACGCCTATTGAAGACTTCAACGAGCACTTTGACAGTGAGTTCAGTGAAGAAGAATTCGATACCATTGGTGGCATTGTGATGCAGCAGTTTGGTCATCTGCCCAAGCGCAATGAAACCATCACGATCGACAACTTCTCCTTCCAGGTACTGAATGCGGACAACCGCCGGATTCGTCTGCTGCGGGTAACACCCGCCCAATGATCATCGTTCATCCCAAGGTCGGCCATTTATTGGCTGGCCTGGCTGGTGCCTGTGCGACACTGGCTTTCAGCCCCTTAGATGCCTGGCCAGTATTCCCGTTGGTCTGCGCTGCTACCTTCTGGTTGATGCACGGCCTGTCGGCCAAACAGGCGGCCTGGCGCGGCTGGTGCTTTGGCGTTGGTTTCTACGGCGCAGGCGTTTCCTGGGTCTATGTCAGCATCCATAATTTTGGCAGTGCACCAGCCCCCCTGGCCTTTTCCTTTACTGCTCTTTTTGTGATGGCGCTGGCTCTGGTGTTTACGGCACCGCAGTTTGCCCTGTATCGCTGGCTCTGCCGACGTACCCAATGCGAAAACAGCTGGCCGCCTGTCCTGTTGTTCAGTGCGACATGGGTGTTATTCGAATGGATACGCAGCTGGTTCCTGACAGGGTTTCCCTGGCTTTATGGCGGCTACACGTTGATTGATACGCCACTGGCCAGTTGGGCGCCTGTTACTGGCGTCCTTGGGTTGTCACTGCTGCTGGTGCTGTTTGCCAGTGGCTTAACACAATACCTCCGCTACCGACATGACCGCACACTGCTTGCAATCTTGACCGGCACAGCCGTCCTTTTGTTGATTAGCTTTCCACTTCAGAACGTTCAATGGACCCAACCTGTTAATGAAAAAACACTGTCATTTGCTGCTGTCCAGGGCAACATTTCCCAGGATCTGAAATGGAAGCCGGGTCATCTTGATGACACGATTGAAACGTATCTCCAGCTGACACAGCCGTTCTGGAGCAGGGATATTGTTATCTGGCCTGAAAATGCCATACCCACGCTCTATCAGAACGTCCCGGCACTGATGGATCAGCTGGATGCACAGGGTAAAAACGTGCATACCAACCTGGTGCTTGGCATGCCCTGGTATGAGAATGACCGTTTCTATAACAGCATCATCAGCCTGGGTAGCGACGAGGGTCACTACTTCAAACAAAAGCTGGTGCCTTTCGGAGAATATGTCCCCTTTGAGTCTGTACTGCGTGGACTGATTGCCTTCTTCGATCTGCCCATGTCATCGTTTTCCCTCGGCAGTGGTAACCAGTCTCCTCTTCAGGTCGCCGGATACCCCGTTGCGGCCTATATCTGCTACGAAGTTGTCTATCCAGACTTTGCAGCAGCGCTGGCACGTGATACCGGTTTCCTGATCACTATCAGCAATGACACCTGGTTTGGCACCTCCATTGGTCCGTTCCAGCATTTCCAGATAGCTCGCATGCGGGCGCTGGAAACCGGACGCTATTTGATTCGTGGAACCAATGATGGCATCAGTGCGCTAGTTGATGAAAAAGGTCATGTCGTCAATCAGATCGCCCAATACCAGGCAGGGGTTCTGGAAGGGGAACTACCGGTAATGACTGGGGATACCCCGTTTATGCGCTTCGGCTCATGGCCGGTATTGGCATTCTGTCTGCTGTTGCTGGTTGCAAGTTTGAAACCCTGGCGGTCGCGCTAACGCATGACCGCCAACAGGGCGCCGGTAACCGTATTGTTCAGCTTTCGCATTATCGGTGAAGAATAAAGCTTGATATAGGCCTTTAACTGGCTGTCGGACATATACCGGTAGATATACAGCATCTGCGCTGTGAGCATATCCCGGTACTGTCCGCGGTAGTTTTCCATCTGCCGGCGCGCCGCATCTTCCATCTGCTTTTCAGTGATTTCCGTTTTACCCAGCTTTTCCATCATGATGCGGGATGCCATCAAAGCGCCCTGAATGGCCATTTCCAGGGTCAGATCCACAGCATCCGTCACATCAATCAATTCATTGACCAGATCAACCCGTGTTCCCCGTGGCGGTCTGGTTTCGAGTCGCTGGGCTATGTATTGCTGCATCTGGGCGATACCGTCTGGCTGATAGGCACGTCCTTCTAGCTCCCAGGCCCGTTGCCAGATAGGGTCATCCATGATCTGGAGAATCTGCTCCAGCTGCTGGTCAGACAAATCACGATCAAGATGGTCTAAAACAATGCCGCGGACACGCTGGTCTGAGAACTTCTCTTTCAGGCTCTGATCCAGCTGTCCCATCATCTTGCGGGTAGCCTCATCGGCCTGTTGGGCTTCATTACCAAATAACGCCCGGGCATCGGCAAAATTGTTCTGCATCCAGTCCAACTGCATCTTGAGGCCGGAACGATGGTATAGATCATTAATCAAGTCATTTTTGTCTGCCGCAGCACTAGGCGTGCTGGCAAAAACAATCAGCATAAGAAAGCTGGTCAGTGATACCTGTTTACATACGTTTCTCATGTGCAATCCCTGCAGGCTGATCGGTTCTTCCGTAAAACATCCCTGCCACTTGTTGGCTTGAATCCTGTTTATTTATTGAGAATATGTAGCAGACCGCCAGTTTTCCAGTTTGACGAACCGATCCGCTACGTCTCCGCGAGATGCCTGTCGTCAAATCGTCATAATAAGATGATTACAATAAGGCCTCATTAATGACGGATAAGAGTAAATCCGGGCACAACGACCATGGCACTGGCTATTTTTGATCTTGACCACACCCTGATTAATGGCGACAGCGCGTCCCTCTGGGCTGAGTTTTGTGTCGATGCAGGGTTAATTGATGATCCTGATTTTCTGATTCATAGTGATCAGCTCTATGCTGACTACGAAGCGGGTACACTGGATATCCGTGCCTATATGGCACATAACCTGAAACCAATCATTGGGTATACAGATGTGACGCTAGCGCCTTTGATATCGTCCTTTATCGAATCCGTGATAGAACCCATTATCTACCGTGAAGGAGAAGACTTACTCCAGCAACACCGGGAGCAAGGAGATACATTGCTTCTTATTTCCGCAACGGGTGCCCATCTGGTAGAACCGATCGGGCGCAGGCTGGGTATCGATGTGATCATGGCCATTGACCTGGAAAAAGAAGAGAACAGTTATACGGGCAATATTGCAGGTATTCCGACGTTTAGAGAAGGTAAAGTCCAACGCCTGCACCAATGGTTGAATGCACACAAAGAACAATTAAAAGGAAGCTCGTTTTACAGCGATTCCTTTAATGACCTTCCCCTGTTGGAGAAAGCTACCTTCCCGGTTGCTACCAATCCTGATAGTACGCTTCTCAACATAGCTGAAAAACGAGACTGGACAATAATACATTTTAATTATTGACGTTGTTTCTCAAAAACAACAAGCGTTACTTACGCTGCCCACACTATCTATCTAGCGATCACTCTTCACTTGATAACTGATAACCCTATGTAAAAACGTAACACCGATAGCATAAAGAGCATATACAGATGCCATTGCGCAAATCTCAGAAAACCCATAACCAAATGCCAGCACAAAAGCGAAAACACCAAAGACAACACCATGCAATGCAACGGCATCAACCAATGGAACTAAAAATAGAATAGCTAAAAAAACTGTACCCGCTTTCAAAGAGCACGTTTGCACAAACGCCTTAAAAGATAAACACCTGATATATAAAAGGGAATATGTAGCGCCAGGTACAGTATCATGTCATTCGTTTCAGACAACAAATGCCCACCAAATTCATGAAGTGTTAAAATCTCTCTATTTAGAACAATTGAAACAAAAAAAAATGAGCACCCAAGAGAAAACACATAAAATAAAAAACCTGTTGCATTTGATTTAATAGCATCCATTTCCAGCCCCCATACTGATAATGACTTCACTCAACAATCACCTACAACAATCTACACCATGCAAGCATTAACTCGCATATAAAAGCATCTCATCTGGCAAAAGCATTTATGGTTAGGTATATCAGTACATAATAATAGTGCAGAAAACCATACTTAATATAAAAATCGATATTGTTAGATTAAAGTCTTCAACGTCCGCCTGCTTTACTTAACTATTCTCACAGCACCTTTTTTTATATTGAGGTGCAACATGAAAAGATTGATCTCTCTGATTGTCGCTATTCTGCTGTTACTGTCATCAAAAACTTACGTATTGGCAGACAATCGACCAATATCGCATCCTCTCAACGCCACACTGCCCGATTACTTCTCTGCCAAAGAACGCATTATGAAGCGTGCCATCTTTTTTGGTGACAGCCTGACAGATGACGGCGGCACGAATTCCACCTACCAACTGCTCAAGGTACTTAATGATCAGGCAGACAGTAGTTACCTGCAGCCTTATGTTCATCGTTTCCTGCGTGATTATTTCCAGTTCTATGAAATGCTTTGTCATGTTGTGTCGTGTACCTGGTATGAAAATGATTTACTCGACAAGTTTGTTGATCTGACCAAACAACTCAATATTCCGGTGATTCCCACGGCGCCCTATGCTGGCGGACGTTTCAGCAACGGCCCCATATGGGCAGAGCACCTGACATCCATGATGGGCCTCAGCACCCAGAACCCCGAACAATACGTCAATCGCTCCCATGGTGGCAGCTGGAGTCTCAGCACACGGGATAAAGTCGGTAATTTCAGTGATCTGCAGGGCGGCAGCCTGTTAAAAGTCGCTGAGCAACTGGTATCCGGCAGTCTGATTCCCCCCAGTGCAGAGCTTCTGGTACAGGCCTACACACGTAAATATCCCGCTTTCGATGATGATGACATGGTGTTTTTCTTCTTTGGCGGCAATGACTATCTCAATATGTATGACGACCCGGGCGATGTTGTCGAAGCCCAGGCTCGCAGTATTGAGAAATTAATCAACCATGGTGCACAACACATCATCTGGTCCAACATGCCCGATATTTCAAAGGCACCACGCTACCTGAAAATGGATTACCCCACCCGTGATCAGGTTCAGTTCCTGATCAGTCGGCATAACCAGCTTTTGCTGACCAGGTTGCAGAACATGCAGAAGCGCTACGAAAAAGAAGGCGTGCACATCCATATGCTGGATACCCGCGCCCTGTTCTGGGATGCTCTCAATAATGCAGACAGCTATGGTCTGACCAATGTCACAGAGCCCTGCGCCAAGGTCAGCCTGCCCGGTTTGGATACGGGCACACAAAGAGCATTTCAGACCGGCAGTGCGGTTGAAACGCTGGCGAAAAATTCAGCCATCATTGCCCTTTCTCCTGTCATCGACAAGGAAATCATGCAAAACCCACAGCTGGTTTCAGCCTTCAGGGCTGAAGCGGAAACACCGAATGTCTGCAGCAATCCCGATGAGCATGCGTTCTGGGATGATGTCCACCCAACCGAGCGTTTTCACCTTGTTTTAGGTAAAGGGATCTGTCACCAATTGCAGAATGCAGGTTATGCCTGCAACCATGATCAGCTGTAGTTTCACAGGAAAACAGGCCGTTGCATACCAAGCAGCAACGGCCTGTTTTATACGCCGTAGCGAATTCGATACCACAACAGTCCCGCCATTTCATGCAGGGCCAACTGGCTTTTTCTTAATTCCGGCAATGCGGGCAGCCAATCTTGCCACTCATAATGAGGAAGTGATCGTAAATACGCTGTCGGAGCTGTGATGACCTCAAACCCCTGATCCCGGAACACGCTGGCTGCCCGTGGCATATGCAGCGCATGGGTAACAAGAACAATACGGGAGATATTCGATTGCGACAGAATCGCATGCGACAAGCGACCATTATCCATGGTCGTCGTGCTCTGGTCTTCCTGCCAGCGTGTCATAACGCCAAAGTCTTCCAACAATACGCGATCCATCACTGATGCCTCATTGATACCGTTGGCAGAACCACCACTGACAAGTACCGGCAGCCCTGTCTGACTGGCAACCCTGGCGGTATAACGCAGCCGCTGTAACAGCAATGCAGACGGCTGGGGCAACATAGTATAATCAGGCGTATAGCCGTTGATTCCGGAACCCAGGACAACAATAGCCTGAGGCGGTGCCTGTTGCTCGATCCCCTGCGAATTCAGTGTCGGCTGCTGCATTTCCAGCCAACCCACCAGCTTGTCTGCCACCGGACGAACAGAGAACAGATACAGACTGCTCACGGCGATAAGCACTAGTGCCCATGACATCACCCGGTAACGTCCCCAGAAGATAAGCGCCAATATCAGCAGTACAATCTGGAGCCCGGGTGGCAGCAACAAGGTTTTCATCATTCTCCAACGCCCTGATATAACCGTATTTGTAAAGACAAAAGCCCACAGAGACACAGGCTGCCCCTACCCGCCGGGCAGGGTCTGGGGTATCCTTGCCCGTTTGAAATCACTATCTTCAACAGGCTCCGGCCCTGTCCGGCTTCCCTGTCACCACTTTCTCCGGCCTGATCCGGGGAACAGGCAAACAGAGCAATGATGGAAGAGCATTATCACCCGCACAAGATCGAGGAAGCTGCCCAGTCTTACTGGGATGAAAACCAAAGCTTCACCGTGACCGAAGACCCGAGCAAGGAAAAGTACTACTGCCTTTCCATGTTCCCCTACCCGAGCGGTCGCCTACACATGGGGCATGTCCGCAACTATACCATTGGTGACGTTGTTTCCCGCTACCAGCGGATGCAGGGCAAGAACGTTCTGCAGCCTATGGGCTGGGATGCGTTCGGTCTACCCGCGGAAAACGCCGCCATCAAGAACAAGACCGCGCCGGCCCCCTGGACCTACTCCAATATTGAATACATGAAGGGCCAGCTCAAGCGTCTGGGCTTCGGCTATGACTGGAGCCGTGAACTGGCCACCTGTCGTCCGGAATATTACAAGTGGGAACAGTGGTTCTTCACCAAGCTTTACGAAAAAGGCCTGGTCTACAAGAAGATGGGGACCGTTAACTGGTGCCCCAACGACCAGACCGTACTGGCCAACGAACAGGTAGAAGACGGCCGCTGCTGGCGCTGTGACACCATCGTTGAGCGTAAAGAGCTGCCCCAATGGTTCGTCAAGATTACCGCCTATGCCGATGAACTGCTGAGCGATCTGGATAAGCTGGAAGACTGGCCGGAACAGGTCAAGGCCATGCAGCGTAACTGGATCGGCCGCAGTGAAGGTGTGGAAATGACCTTCCGCCTGGCCAACCCGGCAGCAGGCGCTGCTGACAGCTTCACCATTTATACCACTCGCCCTGACACCCTGATGGGCGTTACCTATGTAGGCCTGGCCGCTGAACATCCGATTGCGAAGGCTGCGGCAGAAAACAATCCGGCACTGGCCGAATTTATTGCCGAGTGCAAACGTAACGCTGTCTCCGAAGCCGATATGGCCACCATGGAGAAGAAAGGTGTGGATACCGGCCTGCGCGCCATCCACCCGATTTCCGGTCGTGAAGTGCCCGTCTGGGTCGCCAACTTTGTCCTGATGGATTACGGTTCTGGCGCTGTCATGGCGGTTCCCGCCCATGACCAGCGGGACTGGGAGTTTGCCACCAAGTACGGTCTGAACATTGAACAGGTCATCCAGCCTGTTGATGCTTCCACCGAATTCGATACCAGCGAAGCCGCCTACACCGAGAAAGGCATCCTGGTGAATTCCGGCCAGTTTGACAGCCTGACCTCTGAAGCCGCTTTCGACGCCATCGCTCAGCATCTGATTGATGCCGGCTTGGGCGAAAAGCAGGTCAATTATCGTCTACGCGACTGGGGTGTGAGCCGCCAGCGCTACTGGGGCGCTCCGATCCCCATGCGCTATCTGGAAGACGGTACCGAAGTACCGGTTCCACTGGAAGAGCTGCCGGTACGTCTGCCGGAAGATGTGGAAATGGACGGCGTCCAGTCCCCCATCAAGGCTGACCCGGAATGGGCCAAAACCAGCCACAATGGCCAGCCTGCCACCCGGGAAACCGATACCTTCGATACCTTCATGGAATCCAGCTGGTATTACGCCCGCTACTGCTGCCCGAACAACGATGAAGCCATGCTGGATCCGACTGCCGCTAACTACTGGCTGCCTGTGGACCAGTACATCGGTGGTATCGAGCACGCGGTCATGCACCTTCTCTACTCCCGCTTCTACCACAAGCTGCTGCGCGACGCCGGCCTGGTCGACAGTGACGAGCCGTTCAAACGCCTGCTCTGTCAGGGCATGGTACTGGCTGACACTTTCTACACGCTGGATGAAAAAGGCACCAAACACTGGGTTTCTCCCACCGATGTCATCAGCGAGCGGGACGACAAGGGACGCCTGGTCAGCGCGAAGCACAAGGAAACCGGCGAAAACGTTGAACATGCTGGCATGGGCAAGATGTCCAAGTCCAAAAACAACGGTATTGATCCACAGCAGCTGATTGACCAGTACGGCGCCGACACCGTACGTCTGTACACCATGTTTGCTTCTCCGCCCGAACAGTCGCTGGAATGGTCTGAGTCCGGCGTGGAAGGTGCACACCGCTTCCTGCGTCGTCTGTGGAAAATGGTCGCTGATCATCTGTCCGGTGATGATGCTCCGACTCTGGACAAGAGTGCCCTGACCGCTGAGCAGAAAGACCTGCGCCGCAAGACCCACGAAACCATCAAGAAAGTCAGTGATGACTGTGACCGTCGTCTGACCTTCAATACCGCCATTGCCGCGGTGATGGAGCTGACCAACACCATCAGCCGTTTCAGCGATACCTCTGACCAGGGTCGCGCCGTGGTTCGTGAAGCGCTGGAAGCGGCCACCCTGCTGTTGGCGCCGATCGTTCCCCACATCGCGCACAACATCTGGAAGGAACTGGGTCACGCTGAGCCCGTAGTAGCCGCCAACTGGCCGGTGCTGGATGAAAGCGCTCTGGCTCGCGACAGCATCACGCTGGTTGTTCAGGTCAACGGCAAGGTACGCGCTAAGCTGGAAACCGCCGCCGATGCGGACAAGGCCTCCTTGGAGAAACTGGCATTGGAACAACCCTATGTACAGAAATTTACTGAGGGTAAAACGGTACGCAAGGTAATTGTTGTACCCGGTAAGCTAGTGAATATCGTCGTCAGCTAAGTCCGTTCAGGGCAATGGGGGTACCCCCATTGCCCAACTTTCTAATACAAAGAAACTTCTCTCTAATACAATGGAACTTTTTTATATAACTGAAGCTCCAGGTAGCTCTCCAGCCGATCTCTTACATAATCCATCATTTCCTGGACAAGACGTACGAATTCATTGACGATACCCAAGTTTACAGGAAGACTATTTTCCCCATGAGCAATACTATTTCTGAACTTCAACAATTTACTCAAGGGGCTTTTATATTTATTTTCTAACTTATCCAAGCACAAACGCTCGAACAATTCATTTGCAACATCAAAATTAACATTCGATCGTGTATCCAACTGGGCTGGCACCTGTACTTTATCATCAAGCACTGAAACTATTTTCAGAACCTGTACCTTTTTTTGTTCAAATTTCACCCTGCCATGATGAAACTGGACATGCCCATCAAGCATATGAGTTAGCAGAGCGTCATTGAGCTGAGAGGAATTCAGCTCAAGAGAATTGATATATCTGACAATTGCCGTTAACGACTTTACAACAAAGCCCTCCCATATGGCATAGATCATCAGGATTGAACTTTTCAGGTAAATACTCTCATCACGATCTCTTAGACGATACCTGACCGGCAATGTTTGAATAGAAGACAGCTCAGCCGTCCTCCATTCAATATCAGCATCAATTTCTGATAATAGCTTGATACTCATTTTCCAGAAAAGTGCTCCAGGGCAATCATCTGCCGGTTTTTCACACGTGTCTTCCCTGATGCGGATGAACCCGTTAAATTTCTGAAATCTGGTCGCTCTTTAAGAGCATCAATGCACTGGGACAACTGCTCTGGTGTTAGCATTCGCATATAATCAATATTCTCTGCCATACCTACCGTAATAGCATCAAACAGACTGGTTGAAAAACCACCATTTTTGAATCTTAATGCTTTTCTCCCAAGATCGGTTTTTTGAATCATACCAACCACCTCCATCAAAAGAGGGCCCGCATCCTGCTCAAATCCATTGGCTACCGCCTTCCGCATAAACTCCGTCATATGCTCTGCAATATAGCCAGACTTGAAACCATCCATATTTTTATACAAAGACATAAAACGAAGAACCAACTCTTGTAAATAGAGAGTTTCTACCTGACGTTCTGTGGGTTGTATCAGACGTTTAAAGTCTTCCTTGCCAGCATATTTTTCAAGATATTTATTAAAGCTATCATCTACACCTCTGAAAATGCAGTTGCGTATTTCTTGATCCGTCAAAGCAGATCCGCCAGTATTAAGGCGATTAAACAGCTCATAGCGCATATCATAGTCACTATTCCAGCGAATAATTTCCACCCTGCACGTTGATCGTTTTATATTCAACTGAAATTTGAGCGGCATATTTTCTATTGAAATGCCCTCCAACCTTTTTACAAGGTCGCCTTCACACATTACCCATCCATTTTTATCTGGCAAATTTTTTAGCAATCCAAAAAAAGAAATAAGTGTTGATATACGCTGGAGTCCATCCACTAATTCCCACCGTCCCTCAGAGTCTTCTGCTACAAAGACGGGAGGAATAGGAATTCCAAGCAAAACTGACTCAAGAAAGCGCGTTTTTTGGTGGTCATTCCAACGAAACAAGCGCTGAAATGCAGGATCAATTATTAGCTCCTGCCTCTCGTACATGCCTATAATTTCACCAAATGACATATCCAGCCTATCTGTAGAAAGGCTATTTCTTTGCAGACTTAGCTCTTCAGTCAACAAATCAACTGGTTTTTCTTCGCTCATTATCTATGCCACTGAATAAATTCAAAAGCCAAGTATATCCATTACAATGTTGTCGCACCATCAGGACAGGACTCCGCAAAAGATAGTCCAACCAATAGAATTACTACACAAAAAATGCCCCTGTTTTTTCCTTTCAGCGCTGTATAATATCGGCCTTTGAGATTCTTGATCCGTGCCTATTTACCGGAGTCACCGACAGCCAATGAGTACTCAGCGCAACTATTTTCTCTATCCCTTTGTGGTTTTGACCCTGCTGCTGGCCGGTTGCGGCTTCCAGCTGCGCGGCCAGATGGATATCGCCCCGGAACTCAAGACACTGGCGCTCACCAGCACTGACCGTGTCTTCAACCAGGACCTGATCATGGTGCTGGAAACCAACGGCATCACTGTCAGCGATGCAGCCGATTATCGCCTGCGTATTCTCTCCCTGGAGCGTGAGAACAAAGAGATCACCTTGTCTGGCGGCGGTATCGTTTCTGATTACGAGCTGATCGGCACCCTGACCTGGGGGCTCGAAACTGCCGGTGGTCTGGCCCTGTTCCCCGCGAAAGAAATTCGCATGAGCCGTACCTACCAGTACAGCTATAACAACGCCACTGCGTCCCGCAGTGAAGAGGATCTGATCTGGAACGAACTGATCCAGGATCTCGCCATCAACCTGATGCGTCAGGTCTCCGCGATCTCCAGCCAGCAGTTGGCGACACTGACTGCGGATGCCCGTGCAGCCGCCGAAGCGGTGCAGCAATAAGCCTATGAAACTCGGCAAACCCGAGCAGCTGGAGAACCAGCTCAAATCCGGCCTGGCGACCTTCTACATCATCAGCGGCGATGAGCCGCTGCAGATTGAAGAGAGCTGTGACCTGGTTCGCGCCAAAGCCCGAGAGTCCGGCTTCACAGAGCGAACGGTCTACCATGTGGATAACGGATTTGACTGGGGCGAGGTCGTGGAAGCGGCCAACAGCCTCTCGTTGTTTGCCGAAAAGCGTGTGATTGAACTCCGTGTTCGGGAAGGTCGCTTTGGCGATGGCAAAAAGGTTCTTCAGGCCTGTGCCGAGCGGCCGCCTGAAGATACGGTATTCCTGATCATCACCTCACGTATCGACAGCAAGGCCAGCAAAGCCAAATGGTTCACGGCCATTGAACAGGCTGGCGTATGGATTCCTGTCTGGCCGGTGGAGCACCAACAGCTGCCCGGCTGGATTACCCGTCGCTGCCAACGCGCTGGCTTGAAAGCCGAACCGGAGGCTGTGACGCTTCTGGCGGAGCGTGTTGAAGGTAACTTGCTGGCGGCAGCCCAGGAAATCGAAAAACTCCGGCTCCTGGCAACGGATGGTAAAGTTACCGTCGATACCATTCGTGAAGTTGTCTCTGACAGCGCCCGCTACGATGTCTTTGGACTGGTGGATGCCGCCATGTCCGGCGATACCCGGCACGCGGTTCGCATTTTTAACGGTTTGTTATCGGAAGGTACCGAACCGCCCATCCTGCTCTGGGCCATAGCCCGGGAACTGCGACTGCTCAGCCACCTGTCCCGTAAGGTGAGCCAGGGCGTCGGACTGGAAATGGCGATGGATCAGATTGCCCGTTCGCATAAAGCTGTCCCTTTCATGCTGAAAAAGCGCAAGGCGCTTTACCAGAGTTGCATCCGCAAGCACAGCGAACGGAAACTGCGCGCCATGCTGGAACAGGCATCCACTATTGATGAAGCCCTGAAAACCGGCAGCAAGACCTGTAATTCAAAAGATGAACTGCTTGATCTGGTTTTGTCACTTTCAGGATTGGATATTCTGACAGCCTGACGTAAAGTGCGGCAAATAACCCAACCAACCCTGATATCCACACACTGAAGGGCTTATCCCATGCCGCTGTCATCCTGGCTGTCTGTTGTCGCCATCTGTATGCTGGGCGCCATGTCTCCTGGCCCCAGTCTCGCGGTTGTTATTCGCAATACAATGTCCTCTTCCCGCCGTATGGGTATGGTCTCTGGTATTGCCCATTGCCTGGGGGTTGGCGTTTATGCCCTACTGGCAACAGCTGGACTGGGTGTACTGATTACCGGCAATCCGGTGCTGTTCAAAGTGCTGACCTGGGGGGGTGCGGCTTATCTGGCCTGGCTGGGTATCAAGGCACTCAGGGCATCCGGTACACCGGCACTAGCTGCTGGCAATGTCGTTGACGAGAACGTTTCCATCTTCAAGGCAGCCCGCGATGGTTTCCTCATCTCCTTTCTGAACCCCAAGATTGCGGTGTTCTTTCTGGCGCTGTTCAGCCAGTTTGTCACCCCGGAGATGGGCTGGCAGGCCAAGATGATCATGGCATTTACCGCGGTAGCCATTGATGGGCTCTGGTATTGCTTCATCGCTGCAGTGGTTGGACACGGCGCCATTTTGCCGTTCCTGCGCCGTTACACGCTGTGGATAACCCGGGCAACCGGTGTTCTGCTGCTAGCCGTCGCATTACGGGTGGCGTTTTTATAAAACTGGACCAGACTTGCTGTCACATTCCAGGCGTCATGATGAATGGTGATGAGACAGCCTTTTCGACTCAGGGATCTTCTGAAAAAATACAGCCGCACTTTTATGGTTGGTGCGGCCGGTTATTACCAGGCGTTTTGCCGTGAACCACTGACAGGCGGTGAAACAAAAACGCTAGCCAACGGACATCAGATTCCGTCAGAGGACGATAATAAAAAACTAACCGACCTCCAGTCAGGAATAGACTGAGAACGCTCAGGATTCCCGGGCGAGGAGTTCAGTCACATTCGCCATATCATTGATATGATCATTAGCGGAGTCATCAAACCGCAGTTTGACGCCCTTTCTCAGCCAGGTTGGCACATTGTAATAATCTTCCGACGAGGCAGGACGATTACGGCGGGAGGTTTTCCGCTGCTCAACAGATTCACCAAAAATATCGTGATGAACACGTTCAATCACAGCCATCTGTTCAGCTTCAGTGACAACGCCCAGGTACCGGCCTGCAGCAAGGAAGCCCTGGATATATTGCTCTTGTCGCTCAGACACCTTGTTAATGGTGCGGATAATGGTGTAATACTCGCGCAGCAACTCTTCCAGTTTCTGCCAGTAGTGATTCTGATTCATAACAACAAAGCTCCTGCAGCGGTGAAACAGCGCTACTGAAACCTTTCGGCAACAGGTTCAGGCACCATGGTCTATGAGAGTATCATAATAATATCCGGTCTCTGACTGAAGCCGGATACGGAATTATTGTCAGGGCGTTCTCACTATAGCCCTCTGAACTCATCCCAATGTCTCAACCAGGCGTTTTGACCTCATGATCGATTTACGCAGCGATACCGTAACCCGCCCGACCCAACCGATGCTGGCCGCGATGATGAATGCGGAAGTAGGCGATGATGTGTTCAACGAAGACCCTACCATCCATGCACTGGAAAACTACGCCGCCAACCTGTTTAGCATGGAGACCGCGCTATTTTGCCCTTCGGGCACCATGACCAACCAGATTGCCATTCGTCTGCATACCCGCCCCGGCGGTGAAGTTATCTGTGACCGATATGCGCATATCTACAACTATGAAGGCGGTGGCATCGCGGTTAACTCACTCTGTTCTGTCAGCCTGCAGCAGGGCGAGCGGGGGCTGTTCACTGCGGCGGATGTTGCTGCCAGCATTCGACGGGATGATGTCCATCATCCCGTCACCAGCCTGGTCACTGTGGAAAACACCATGAACCGTGGGGGTGGCGCCTGTTATGACTTTGCCGAACTCGCCGCCATTCGGGAAGTCTGTAACCAGCACAAGATTCCGCTCCATCTGGACGGTGCCCGGCTGTTTAACGCGCTTGTCGCAAAAAACGAAAACCCCAAAGACTACGGCCAACTGTTCGACACTATTTCCATCTGTCTTTCCAAGGGGCTGGGGGCACCGGTCGGCTCACTCCTGCTGGGCAAACAGGAACACATAAAAGCGGGACGCAGAATTCGCAAAGTGATGGGAGGCGGAATGCGTCAGAGTGGATTTCTCGCGGCAGCGGGTCTGTATGGGCTTCAGCACAATATCGAACGCCTGGCCGATGACCATCGTCGCGCGCGCCTGATGGCAGATGCACTGTCCGACATGTCCTGTATCGAAACGATTATTCCACCGGAAACCAATATCGTTATTGCCACACTGAAAAAGCCGTTTACGCCGGATCAGGCGCTTAACGTCTTCAAAGCATTCGATATTCTGGCTGTGCCTTTCGGCGCGCAGGAAATTCGTTTTGTGACGCATCTGGATTTTGATGACAACCAGCTGGAAGCATTCATTCAGAAACTTCCGGATATCAGTCGCGCTATTGAGCAAGATTGAACGACCAACGGCCATAACACACTATGGCCGTTTTATTTTCCGATGCATCGCTGTAATGCATACATCGCTCAGACACCGATGTCCTCGTTCCACAACGCCGGAAACAGTCGGATAAAATCCTCCATCAACTCAATACACTCCGGATGGTTTACAACCGTCACTTCCACGCCACGACTCTTCAATAACGCTTCCTCGCCCATGAAAGTCTTATTCTCTCCCACAACAACGCGGGGAATCTCATACAACAACATGGCGCCGCTGCACATGGAACAGGGCGACAATGTCGTATACATCGTGCATTCCCGATAGATTGCCGCAGGTAAACGACCCGCATCCTCAAGCGCCGCCATTTCCCCGTGCAGACAGGGACTACCCTTTTGAATCCGCTGGTTATGGCCCCGGCCGATGATCTTGTTGTCGTGAACCAAAACCGCACCGATAGGAATGCCACCTTCAACGCGACCGGCTTTCGCCTCGGCAATGGCGGCTTGCATGAACGGGTCTGTCATTGCTGTCTTCCTTTGGATACCGTGAGGTTATCCCTGTTAACCATAGCGCTACCCGCTAATGGTTCAAAGCGGAGTTCGCCGTGCTGATCCTGAGTAGTGGTCTACACTGTGCTGCAGGCAATCTGTCGTCAGCCTTCGTGTTGCTGTTGCAAGGCACACATCCACCGCTGACCTGTTGTCCCATAACTTCCCAGCCAGCCACAAAGCGTGGCCGTTGTTTAATGCATTTGAGGTAAACGGCATGTTCAGGAAAGTCCTTATTCCTGTCGTTGCAGCAGGTTCACTGCTCGCATCTGCATCTCAGGTTTACGCGCTTCAGGAAGGTGATTTCGCCATCAAGGCCGGTGCGTCCTACATCAAGCCGGATGATTTGAAGATCAAAATGAAAACGGGGAATCACGAACATTACAAAGCAAAAACTGATGAAGAATGGACGATGGACATCAGTGCACTCATGATGATGACAGATGATTTAGGCATAGAGGTGGGTACATTCTGGCCTGCAAAATTCACCAGTAAAGTGAAGAACCAATCGTATAAAGTTGAATATGAAATGATGCCAATCACGGCTACAGCGCAGTTTTATCTTATGGATAGGAACGAGCCGGTAAGGCCTTATGCTGGTTTAGGTTTAGCATTTACGCGCTTCTCCAGTGAAAAAGTCAAAGGAGTAGGAGATACCAAATTATCAGTTGATGATAATTGGGGTTGGACTTTCCAGGTTGGTGCAGTGTTTGACATGGATGATCAGATATTCATTGATGCATCAGCTAGATATATTGCAATGGAGCTAGAAGGCAAGGCTCCAGGCCTACCAAATAGCGGTACAGGGAAATTCAAGAAATCTGACCTTGATCCTTGGATCTTCTCTGTAAACGGTGGTATTCGATTCTGAACGATACTTCCTTTTATTTACCAGCAGCCTTACCAAGAAGACTGCTGGTAAATGACTTAACCTTCCAACAACGTCACATCCCTGACGGCACCTTTGTCGGCACTTGTGGCCATACGCGCGTAGGCTTTTAACGCCATGGAAACCCGACGGGGTCTCTCCTCAACCGGTTCCCAGGCCTTAGCGCCTTTACTGTCCATCGTCTCCCGACGCTGCTGCAACGCCTCATCGGACAATGCCACATTAATCGTGCGCGCCGGAATATCAATGCGAATGATATCCCCGTTTTCGACCAGACCAATCGCACCGCCGGCTGCTGCCTCAGGCGACGCATGTCCGATGGAAAGTCCTGAAGTTCCTCCGGAAAAACGACCGTCCGTCAACAGTGCACAGGCTTTTCCCAGGCCCTTGGATTTCAAATAACTGGTCGGATAAAGCATTTCCTGCATGCCGGGACCGCCTCGCGGTCCTTCATAGCGAATTACAACCACTTCACCCGGTTTAACCTGGTCTTCCAGAATACCGCGTACGGCATCATCCTGACTTTCAAAGACATGCGCGGGGCCTTCAAAAACCAGATTACTTTCATCCACACCAGAGGTTTTGACGACACAACCATCCACAGCAATATTGCCATGGAGAACCGCAAGCCCGCCTTCTTCACTGTATGCGTGTTCCAGTGAACGAATACAGCCTTCCTCTCGATCGGCATCCAGATCCGGCCAGCGCGTCGCCTGACTGAAAGCTTCCGTCGTCCGAATACCGGCAGGACCTGCCATATAAAAGGTATGCACCGCCTGATCATCCGTTTGCACAATGTCCCATTTGGCCAGCGCCTCTTTCATTGATGCACTGTGCACAGTGGCAACATCCGTATGCAGCAGACCGGCACGATCCATTTCGCCCAGAATGGCCATAATGCCACCCGCTCGGTGCACATCTTCCATATGGTATTTCTGGATATTGGGCGCGACCTTACACAACTGCGGGACACGACGGGATAAACGATCAATGTCTTTCATGGTAAACGGCACTTCACCTTCCTGCGCCGCCGCTAACAAATGCAGAATGGTGTTGGTGGAGCCTCCCATGGCAATATCCAGGCTCATGGCATTCTCGAAGGCATCGAAGCTGGCAATGTTACGGGGCAGCACACTTTCATCGTCGTTTTCATAGTAACGACGAGTGATATCCACAATTCGGCGTCCCGCCTCCAGGAAAAGTTCCTTTCGATCCGCATGCGTTGCCAGCAGGGAACCATTACCCGGCAGGGACAAGCCTAATGCTTCCGTCAGACAGTTCATGGAATTGGCGGTAAACATACCGGAGCAGGAGCCACACGTCGGGCAGGCAGAGCGTTCATACTCATTAACGGTGTCATCATCGGCATCTGAGGCGGCAATGACCATCGCATCCACCAGATCCAGCTTATGTTCAGCCAGCTTTGTCTTGCCTGCTTCCATCGGGCCGCCGGAAACAAAAATCACCGGAATATTCAGCCGCATGGCCGCCATCAACATCCCGGGGGTGATCTTGTCGCAGTTGGAAATGCAGACCAGTGCATCGGCACAGTGGGCATTGACCATGTATTCCACGGAATCGGCAATAATGTCGCGTGATGGCAGAGAATAGAGCATGCCGTCATGTCCCATGGCGATACCGTCATCCACGGCAATCGTATTGAATTCCTTGGCAACGCCGCCATGGGCTTCAATTTCCCGGCAGACCAGCTGCCCCATATCCTTCAGGTGAACATGGCCGGGCACAAACTGCGTGAACGAGTTGGCCACCGCGATAATCGGCTTTTTGAAATCCTCGTCCTGCATTCCTGTGGCGCGCCAGAGGGCGCGGGCGCCGGCCATATTGCGGCCATAGGTCGATGTTCTGGAGCGGTACGCTGGCATGAACGGCAATCCTTCAGTCAGGCTGTTTTCTCAATTGTTCGTCGTCCGGTGATGCTGCATGGTCCGGAATTATGCAGGCCGCTCCGTGGCTCAGGGAGAGAGGATACCAAAAGTCGACCAAAGCCTCTCCCCCATTACACTTCCTCTATATATTTACTTCTGTTCATCAACGTCTAAATGGTAAGGACTCGTCAGGCTTTATCCATCAGGTGTTGCTCAAGCTCCGAACGAATCTCATCGGGAATCGGTATGGCTTTTTTCTGGCCATAATCAAAGTGAATCATGACCGCTTCACCTTTTGCGCAACAGACACCGTTTTGCCAGGCTTCATGACCAATCGTCATTGAACTGTTACCGACTTTTAACAGACCGGTTCGTATCTCCACCTCATTGCCATAATGAAGTTCTGCAAGGAAATCGACCGTTATCCTGGCAATGATCAGCCGCCACTTGTGGATATCCAGATCTGGCGTAAATAGACGGAAAATCGGTTCCCGCGCTTTCTCAAACCAGACCGGCAGAACTGCATTATTGATGTGACCAAGTGCATCGGTCTCGCTGAAACGGGGCAACATGACTTCTGTGAACACAATCAATTCCTGTGCTGATGAGGTGGGGTACGGCTATGACATGGTGATTGTCAGGCGACGCATTTATACGACATTTTCATCCTGCGATTCCCGATAGTGGCCCGGAGAACAGCCTGTCCATTTTCGGAAGGCCCGTCCGAAATTACTGGGATCGTTATAATCCAGCCGCTCCGCAATCTCTTCCACGGTCAGACGGGTATTACGAAGAAAATAGAGTGCCAGCCGCTTTCTTTCCTGATTCACCAGGTTGCGATACGTCGTGTTGTATTCCTGCAGTTGTCGCCGCAATGTTCTGGGTGACATGCCGAGATGATCAGCCGTTTGCTCCAGGCTGGGAATCACATTCTCCCGGCTGCGCATAAACGTCAGCACCTGCTGCAACAGACCGGTTTCCAGCTTCAGGCTATCCAGCATTTTGCGACACTGCCGCTCAGCCGAGGCCATGGTAATGGCATCCGCCGTCGGAAGCGGTACCGAAAGATATTGTGCAGGAAAGCGGAACTGGTTCGCAGGACAGCCGTAATGCAGCACGGCGCCGTCAAAATCAATGGCGGCATGGTGGCGAGGACATTCGCAAGACAACTGGATCTCCAGCACCGTCTGAGAGCCGCCATACAGAAACCGTCTGATCACCTGATGGCTGGCAATAAACGCATCCAGGTAGAAGACCCGGTTCACCCCCAGCGCAACAACTTCATCAAATTGCAGAATCGCCGTATCGCCATCCTGAAACAGTTTTACGGAAAGCAATGGATAGCGGGTCGCCAGATACCGCTCAGAGACCCGGATGGATTCTTCCATACTCCGGCTGCTCATGGCGGCTGTCGCCAGTGCCCCATGACTGGGCAGGTTCAGCTGCATGCCCAGCTGCCAGCCCAGCGACGCATCACCGGTTTGTTTGAGAATGATACTGACCAGACGGTCGCAACGGTCAAAATCGATATGGCCATCATCGGCATCCAGCTCAATGCGCCGGATCGCCGCGGCATCCAGGACGGACTGTTCATCGATACCCTGCTGCCCTGCCAGCGACAACAGGTGTCGAACATACGTGGTCGGAATAGCAATTGTGGTTCTTTTATTTTTCATGCCGTCGCCATGTGCTGACTGCCTGCCCGCGACCGATACAGCGCATCGGGCTCCCCCGCCCTGTTCCGGCCCCAAATGACCTTGGGCTCTGCCGGTTCCGCTCTGTATTTTGCCTGACAGAATACACAGTATTGAGTAACAGACAAAAAAGATAATAACAGTCATCGGACCATGAACACACCTCACGCCGCCTCGAGATGCCCCAGACCGTCGAATGTCGACGTCAAACCCCGTCGCATGCGATTCGGACTCGATAGCCTGAAACGACACTGGCACAGCAATGATGCCTTCCGGAGCCATTTTTTCAATGGCCTTTCCACCCTGTTCCCCCAAGGTGAACGTTTCTTTATTGATTCTGTGCGAGGTGTTCAGCACGAGATCACCGATCCGGTGCTGCAGGCGGAAATCAAGGGATTCATCGCTCAGGAAGCTGTCCACGGGCATGAACATGACAAATACAACAACCTGCTGCGCGAGCAAGGCTACGACATTGATAAGCTGGATCGCCATCTGGGTTTCTGGACGCGTCTGGGCCAGAAGCTGATGACGCGGAAACAACAGCTAGCCACAACCTGCGCGGTGGAACACTTTACCGCCATCATGGCCAATGCCCTGATGAAATATCCCCAGGACTGGCTCGGGGATGCACCGGACGCCATGAAAGCCATCTGGCGCTGGCATGCCATTGAGGAAACCGAACACAAGGCAGTCTGCTTTGATGCCTATGAAGCAGTTGGCGGAGGCTATTTCACACGTATCCTGATGATGTTTCAGACTACGATCCATTTCAGCTATGTCACCACCCGCCATGTTTGCCATTTTCTGGCTAAGGATGGTGTCTTGTTCAAAGCCAACACCTGGAAAAGTGGTTTTCAGTTCCTATGGGGAAATCCGGGATTAATCCGCCAAATATTCAGGGATTACCTCGATTATTACCGCCCCAGCTTCCACCCCTGGCAACACGATAACAGTACTCTGATCGACAAGTGGAAAGCCCAGCACGAAGAAAAACACTCCGTTCGTCCCGTCGCCTGAACTAATTCGCCGGCCTCGGGCCGGCGCGCCTGCTACGCTGTTGTCATCCTTAACGAACCTTTCGCCGATACAGCCGTCTAACCTGTAGGATATAACGCCAGCGATGAGGCACACTTTATGAGCAGTGGACATGACGTCCCTTCTCAATCCCACAGTCAACCACGGGGACAATTCAGTTCACGGCTTGGTTTTGTGTTTGCTGCTGCCGGATCAGCCGTTGGCATCGGTAATATCTGGGGATTCCCAACTCAGGTGGCCGACAATGGCGGTGCCGCGTTTCTTATCATCTACCTCCTGCTCTCTTTATTGCTTGCCTACCCGGCACTGGTCGCCGAGCTGATGATCGGCCGCTACAGTCAGGCTAATCCGATTACCGCCCTGGAACGACTCCCCCATGCCCAGGCGTTCAGTAAACACGGCCATGCGCTGGGTTGTCTGGCGGTCATCACCATCTGTCTGATTTTTGCTTTTTACAGCATTATTGGCGGTTGGCTGATTGCCTTCGGACTGGCGCCCATTTTTAACGAAATCGGTCTGGAGTCTGCTGCCAACTGGCTGGTCAGTTTCACCCCGGAACGAAACCTGGTCATGACCGCCTGCTTCATTGTTATCACGCTGACGGTGGTGAATGGGGGGATAGAGAAAGGGATTGAAAAGTGGTCATCACGCCTGATGCCATTGCTGGTGATTCTTCTGCTGATTCTCATTGGCTGTGTGCTGGCTCAGGATGGCGCTGCCGACGGGATTCGACACTACCTTGTACCGGATTTCAGTAAAATCACACCAACACTCCTGTTCAATGCACTGGGGCAATCCTTTTTTTCCATGTCCCTAGGGGTTGGCGCCATGATGGCCTACGGTTCTTACCTGAGTAAACGGGCTAATCTCCCGGCGATGGCTCTGCAGGTCTGCCTTCTGGATACGGGTATCGCGTTTCTGGCAGGGCTTTTAGTGATTCCCTGCATGTTTGTGGCATTGAAAAGCGGCATGATGATCTACGATGATAACGGTTTGCTGCATTCCAGCGATACGCTGGTATTCAATGTACTCCCGGCCTTTTTCTCGTCACTCGGCGCCATAGGCTTCGTTCTAGGCGTGATGTTTTTCGTGCTGATGACCATTGCCGCGCTGACGTCCTCCATCTCAATGCTGGAGGTTCCTGTCTCCTGCCTGACCGAACGCGGTAAACTCTCCCGTAGAAAAGCCAGCCTGATGATCTGTCTGCCGGTTCTGCTGTTATGCACCCTGATTATTGCTAATTTCAGCCCCCTGTTCAGTGGCATCATCACGCTGACAACACGGTACGCTCAACCTTTCAACGCCCTGCTATTTTGTCTGTTTGCCGGCTGGCTGATGCACCGAAACCATCGTCTGAAAGAAATACAGCAAGGCTTCAGTCAGGTTGAAGAGACATTATTCTGGCGCATCTGGCCCTGGTATGTCCGCTATTGCTGCCCCATATTGATTAGTAGTTTGTTACTGTTTGGCTGAAAACATGCCTGAGGCAAGTAAAAGCCTGTCAAACATCCAGAGTATTTAATCAACCTAATCCCAAGACAACGCGAATATCAGAGCCATCATCTACATTTACAGATGAACACCAATAGAACGCCATCTTGATGTGCTGATCAATCTCAAATGGAACTTGGGTTTACCGTGAAAACATCATTTTATCCGGGGAAAGGTTATACCCTCATTGAATTGTTGCTGGTTGTCATTATCATCGGAATTATGGCCAGCTATGCCACCTACCTGTACCAGGATATGGTTCGTGGCGCCAAAATAACCGAGGCGGCACTGGCGGCAAAAGAAGTTCGTCAGTCAATAGAAGCGCATGTAGCGATCAAGCGGGAGCTACCCAACGGTTTCACCCGCAGCATGGCGGGCGTCAATTCTTCCGTTATTGATAAAATTGAAACCATAAGAATCAGTGATACCGATATCCAGGTTAACGTTTTCCTTAAAAAGGACGTCTTTCCGGATGAGTCAGAACAGCAGGTCTATACGCTACTTGGCAACTTAGTCACTGCCACAGGTACGATAGCCTGGCATCCTTGCGGAGACGATAACTGTATTACACCGGTATCCAAGCTGCCGACTGCAGGCTCATTGCCCCCCCCCATTGTTGGTCCAGGAGGCATCGTCATAGCATCAGGTCCAACTACACCACCTGGTACACCACCGCCTCCGGTGACACCACCACCGCCTCCGGTGACACCACCGCCGCCTCCGGTTACACCACCGCCGCCTCCGGTGACACCGCCGCCGCCTCCGGTGACACCACCGCCGCCTCCGGTGACACCACCACCGCCTCCGGTGACACCACCGCCGCCACCGCCGCCACCGCCACCTCCGGTAACACCACCACCGTCTGCACCGGCGACCGACAAACGATTAATGTACCTATGTAAGGAGGCGTCAGATTATCTTCCTACCTACAGCCATAATATTGTTAATTTTCTGGTTACGAATGAAGACGACTCAACCAAGACATATAGACTTGAAGGAACCGATGCCACGTGCGAAGAAATCAATATACGAGCTAATCGTCGCTATACTCCCAAGCATATCAGCGTCTATGGTATAGGTATTTTGTTTGCACATTTTGGGGTAGTCTATCCAAATACAGATTATCCAGATAAAACGGTTTGCTATACCGTCAAATACACCTCACATAAAAAGCAGCGATACGTGGTAAAGGCGGTGATACCCGGCCAAACCTCCTATTGCCCCGAAGAACCACCAACACCTTTGCCGGACCCTCTTCCTGGATGGACAGGTGGAAACATCCTGATTCTTCGGGCTGATCCAACTAAACATGAGTTATTTCATAAAACAATTAATATCTATACTCACAGGCTGGGTGGCGATGATTCGGAGTACCCTTATAACCCCAGGGTAGGAGGAACGTATTTTACAGGCACCACAGGAGACGGTGTATTTGGAGGACCATCCGCCATCACCCAAATAGACGTAAACATGGAAGGCGGTCCATTGAATGTATCCCTTTACCCTGGCGTTGACTTCACACCGACACCTGGCGTCGTACCTTGCTATGAAATCATTAGCACCACCCAGATTGTAAGAGGAACAACTACAGACGGCGTCTGGGAATGTAACTCAACGCCTGGTGACGATACACCAGCGTCCAAGCCGGCTCCTTGATGGAGCAAATGACTTATACCCGGCGGCAGGTGTAAACCGGCACCTGCCCTGCCAAACATTTAACCGCGCAGGATTTTGGCATTAGAGTAAGTATCTACCCTTTTGAACCAGCCACCCCGCCAACGTTCAAATATCCAATGAACTTTAGCTTTTTCTGTCGGTATGGACTGGTTAGTACAAGACAGGAACATATTTCCCACCCACCTCTACTGTATTGTGACAAACAACAATGCGCTTTCATTTCATTGATCTGAGGAAGTAATTATGGACACCTTCTTAAGGGAGTAAAATCACTCTCTGAGGTGACCAATGACTACCAAGAAAAAACGTAAATATCATTCACCGGAATTCAAAGCCGAAGCCCTGAGGTTGGCCGAAAAAACCAGTATCCCGTCAGCAGCCAGGGAGTTGGGATTGCAAGAGTCCCAGCTCTACGCATGGCGATCCGCAGCGCTCAGAAAAAAGACGGTCAGTGAGCGAGAGTCTGCGTTAGCGACTGAGGTTGCCAGACTCAAGCGCCAACTGGCGGTGCAGGCTGAGGAGCTTGAAATTCTAAAAAAGGCGGCCACCTACTTCGCAAAAAACCAAAAATAGAGCGCTTCCGCTTTATGCTCAGGAACAGGAGCCGGTTTTCTCTGGTCAGGATGGCTTCTGTTCTACGAGTCTCGCGAAGTGGGTACAACCGCTGGGAAAGAACCCGCCATAAATCCAGTCATCGCGCTGTCAAACAGCAGCTTCGTGACGGGTTGATTCTGGAGGCATTTCGGAGGAGTAAGTCTCGTTCAGGTTCTCGTCGTATCCAGAAAGACCTGGAGGATGCTGGTCAGCCTTGCTGTATCAAAACCGTTCAGGACAGCATGAAACGACAGAGTCTTGTTCCCAGGGCCGCTCGTAGATTCAGGGTCACGACTGACAGCAAGCACACGTTGCCTGTTGCGCCTAACCTGCTCAAGCGTGACTTTGTAGCCACAGCGCCTAACCAGAAATGGGCCGGTGATATCACCTATCTGCAAACCAGCGAAGGTTGGCTGTATCTGGCCGTTGTCATTGATCTGTTCTCACGTCGAGTCATAGGCTGGTCCATGGGAACCACAATGAAAGCTGACCTGGTGTGTGATGCATTGAACATGGCGCTCTGGCGCCGACGGTTTCCTGCTGGTGTGCTATTTCATAGCGATAGAGGCAGTCAGTACTGCTCTCAAGTATTCAGAGACATGATCGAGAAAAACGGCTGCCATCAGAGTATGAGCCGTAAAGGCGACTGTTGGGATAACGCTTGCGTAGAGAGTTTTTTCCACTCATTGAAAGTTGAGGCTATACATCATGAGCCAATGATGAATCGGGCGCAGATGCGGCAGGCGGTGTTTGAATACATTGAAGTCGATTACAATCGAACCCGCCGACACAGTTCATTGGGGTATATGACTCCCATGAATTTCGAGTTGGCAAAAGCAGCTTAGGCCGATGTCCATTTTTACTGAATCAGATCACATTGCCTTAATAATCAGATTTTTATCAATACCTTTGTATCAACCCCATACGACGCAATATCCGTTCAATAACCATTATTGATTGGAGTATTAATAAAATACTCCGATAAAATAATCAGACGGATAGCAAGCCTACCCCTAAAAAACAAGCGCCTTACAAGTTAATAACACATGACGGCTACCAATACCGCCAAAAAGATGACGTTATTGACTGACAAATAAGTAATGAAAATAAGAGCCAAGGTCTATACCGTGTCTAATAACATACGTATTAACAGCGGTTACACCCTGATCGAACTGGTCGCGATAGTTGCTATTGTCGCGATCATGGCTGCTTATGCCATCAATGTTTACAAGGATTACTCAACCCGCGCACGACTGAATGAAGCCGCTCAGGTGGCGCACAGTGTAAGGCAGTCGATTGAAACACATGTTGCCAGCAAACGAACCATACCACCGAATGAAGTACGCAGCTTCTTAGGTCAGAATATGGATGTCGTTGAGAAGGTTGAAACAGTCAGGACCGGTTCTAACTCCATCCGTATCAATGTTTACATCAAGTCTGAAATCTTTCCTGATGAGTCAGAACAGCAGGTTTTTTCACTACTGGGCAATATCGTTGGTGGTGAAATATCATGGGATGAATGTGGCAGTGAGGGTTGTCTGACCGACGTTTCCAGTCTGCCACCATCTGTTGCTGCGCCGTCTACTACACCTTCAACGGGTGGAAGCATTCAGATTGCTGCCGCGCCACCAGTCGGATCACCGCCTGCGCCTCCTATTACGTCACCCGTGCCTTCGGTCACGCCGCCTGCGCCTCCGGTCACGCCACCTGCGCCCCCGATCACACCACCAATGCCCCCGATCACGCCACCTGTGCCTCCGATCACGCCACCTGCGCCACCGATCACGCCACCTGCGCCACCGATCACGCCACCTGCGCCACCGATCACGCCACCTGCGCCACCGATCACGCCACCATCCAGTACCGGGGGTAACGCCGCTGGCTGGATTGCTGGAGACATTATGATCATCAAAGACTCTTCTATTGATTACCTGTCAGTCGATGTGCATGTCGCGAGAACCGATAGATCTGTTGTCCCAGATACCATGGGCCCAGGGGTTCATTCAAGAAGCTATGTTGGCAGCATCGCCAATGGGCCAATCGGTACCATTGCAATAGGACCTGACCGCGATACCACTATTTTTGTTTATCCAAAAGATGACTTTACCCCAACAAGCGGCATTGTCCCCTGCTATAAATTGACGCCAGGCAACACTGTTATTAAAGGAAAAACCATAATGATGCAGGATCCTGCATCACCAACAAACACCATTACCGACTGTCAAGTTACCGCTGGTGCAGCAACGCCATCCAGGGGAGGGCAACCTTATGTGTCACCAGCCCCAACAGCAGCGGACCCATCAGAGCCCAAACAACTCTCATCTGGCACCAAAGGGCCAGCCTGGGCGGGATCACTTTATGTTTGCCGTGAAGCTTCCGGATACAAAATTGAGTACACCCAGGAAACAGACTCTACGTTATTCGGTTACACGATGAATAAAACATTATTCGCCTACACGAGTTGCAATGGCGGGTCGCCCAATGGCTACAACACATTCTCTGTCACTATTCGTCCACAGACCGGTGGATATCCAACGAAAAAAGTGTATCCCGCCCTTGATTTCACACCAGGAGATAACGCCTGCTACATTGTTACTCAAAACTTACAAGTCGTGGTGGGCGATTATGCGCCTCGCCCTGGTATGTCACCTTGTGTACGACGACAATAAAAATCTGATGATTGATGCTTGGAAGCCATGCCGTGTGTAAACATTCGGCAAAAGACTGGAGAGCGCTACCGCTGTGATTCTTATTTTAAAGATTTTGAGTATTTATCCTGAACTGTTACAAATAAACTGCCATAAAAACTAGTCAAAAATCCCGCTTGTCCTCCCTATTTTTCAAACAATATTGTGATACCTCACAAGCAAAGTGATTCTATCTACACTCAAATAAGTACGGGGTGATAAATTGACAAAATATCAAGATCAATACTGTGAATAACGATACAAACAATCACAAGGGATTCAGCCTGATTGAGGCAGCTGTAGTACTGTTCATTGTGGCAATAATAGCCGCGTATGCTTTCAGTTCCTACAGAGATTATTCAACACGCGCCAAAATCAGTGAAGCGGTGCATTTGGCTAATGAAATCCGACAATCCGTTGAAGCACACGTTGCCACCCGACGCACATTACCCCCCAGTTTCCATCGAAATTTATTAGCTCACAACATGGAGGTCGTAGAGAAAGTTGAGACTGTTCGCACGGGAACCAACCAGATCCGAATCAACGTTTATATAAAACCAGAAATATTTCCTGATAGCGCAGAACAGCAGGTTTTTTCCCTGTTAGGTAAAATCAATGAGGGTGAGATCTCATGGGATGACTGCAGCAGCGGTTGTCTCACAGATACATCAAATCTGCCTACACCAATAGCCATACCGCCAGTCCCCACCACGACAGGTGACATTCTGGTTGCAGCCGCATCTCCCACACCGAATCCAACACCGACTCCGACTCCGACTCCGACTCCGACTCCGACTCCGACTCCGACTCCGACTCCAACACCGACTCCAACACCGACTCCAACACCGGCTCCAACACCGACTCCAACACCGGCTCCAACACCGACTCCAACACCGGCTCCAACACCGACTCCAACACCGACGCCTACACCAACGCCTACACCGACGCCGGCGCCGACTCCAACATCTGGAGGAGGAAGTTCATCTGGCGGCTGGCTGGGTGGTGAAATCAGGATTTTAAAAGCCAAAGAAGGAGTAATAGAACAGGTCTTGGTCGATATTCATACTGCAAGATTTGATGGACGTACTCATCATTACCCCATGAACCCATACACCACGGGGTATGGCACTGTTGGCGACTCTTCATGGGGAGCCATCAAGCATGTGAGAATTAGTCGGCCTGACGGTTCATTAGATATTACCGTTTATCCAGATCGCGATTTCACCCCGATACCAGGCGTCAAACCCTGCTACAAAGTGACCGACAGCAATACTGTCATTAAAGGAAAAACGATTACCGTGCCCTATCGCTGGTCGTCCACCGGATTGACGGAAGACTGTGAAGTCAGCGCCGGTGCAGGATCGCCACCTCCCCAAGACCCATCAGAGCCAAAAACACCGGAGTCTGGCTGGACATCTTCTGGAGGGTGGAGTGGTTCCATAAGCCTTTGTAGAGAACGGCAAGACTTCAATGTCATGTACCTCATTGAAAGAACTACCAGCACCTACCTTCTGAGCGTTCAGTCAAGAGGCGTCACCTGTGAAAGCAGAAGCCCGGAAAGCCACAAATGGAAGTCCGTGAAAATACAAGGCAAATCCAAAACCGTTTACCCAGAACTCGACTTTAAACCGGGGCAACACGGGTGTTATATGGCAACAAGCACGATGGAAATTCTCGTTGGAGACATGCAGGGCAGCACATGCCGTTTGCGCTAATGATCTTCGTAAATGAAAAGTTCATTACGCCCTCGGCCAATATTGATATAACGTAGAAAGCAAAAGTCGATACGCAACATGGCGTATCGACTTTTTTATTCATCTTCAGACGAGGAAATCGCCCTTGGCCTGCTCATCCGCATGATAGGAAGAGCGCACCAGAGCGCCTGAAGCCACCTTACTGAAGCCCAGTTTTTTCGCAGTATCCGCCAACTCAGCAAACTCATCAGGATGCACAAAGCGCTTCACCGGCAGGTGATGGCGAGAAGGCTGCAGGTACTGGCCCAGTGTGATCATCTCAATATCATGGGCACGCATGTCTTCCATGACCTCGATAACCTGCTCATTGGTCTCACCGAGCCCCAGCATCAGGCCTGACTTGGTCGGAACAGATGGGTTACGTGCCTTATACTGTTTCAGCAGATCCAGTGACCACTGATAATCCGACCCTGGCCGGGCCATCTTGTACAGTGCCGGCGCGGTTTCCAGGTTGTGGTTGAAGATATCCGGCGGTGTTTCGCTGAGGATATCCAGGGCAACCTCCATCCGACCCCGGAAATCAGGCACCAGGATTTCAATTTCGACCTCGCTGGAACGATCACGAATTTCCTGAATACAACTGCCAAAATGGCCAGCGCCACCGTCACGCAGATCATCACGATCCACAGACGTGATAACGACATATTTCAGCCGCATATCGGCAATCGCCTGAGCCAGATGAGCAGGCTCGCCTTCATCCAGCGGCTTGGGACGACCATGACCCACATCGCAGAACGGACAGCGACGGGTACAGATGGCCCCCATAATCATGAAGGTCGCGGTGCCACCGTGGAAACATTCCCCGAGGTTCGGGCAGGACGCTTCTTCGCAGACCGTGTGCAGTGCATGCTTACGCAGGAGCTTCTTGATCCGCTCCACTTCCGGGGAGGCCGGAATACGGACACGCAGCCAGTCAGGCTTGCGCGGCATGTCTTCCTTGGCTGTCGGGATGACCTTGACCGGAATCCGGTCAACCTTGTCCGCCCCCCGGTACTTCACTCCCGGCTCAAGCCGACGCTTTTTGGTGGCGTCGGAGGCTCCCGCGGCGCTGGCGGGATTGGATGATGCACTTGTCATTTCGCTTAGTCCCAGCTTTGTCGGGTCTCGATTTCAGTATAACCAAGGCCCTGCACCAGATGGTGCGTCAATCGTTCTCCGGCGGACACACAATCCGCACTGCTGTCATAATCTGCAAGCCGGGTCATGGCTAAACCGGCATACCCACAGGGGTTGATGCGCAGAAACGGTGACAGGTCCCCATTTATATTCAATGCCAGCCCGTGAAAAGAGCATCCACGTCGAATTCTCAAGCCAAGGGAAGCAATTTTGGCGTTATCGACATAAACACCGGGTGCATCTGGCTTTGCAGCAGACGCAACGCCGTAGTCTGTCAATGTCGCTATAATGGCATTTTCAATATGTGTGACCAGCGCCCTTGCCCCCAGTGCCAGCCGCCGAATATCCAGCAACAGATAAGCCACCAGCTGGCCCGGACCGTGATAGGTCACCTGTCCGCCACGGTCGACCTGAACAATCGGGATATCACCGGGATTCAGCACATGCTCGGCTTTACCCGCCTGTCCCTGGGTGAAAACCGGTTGGTGCTCAAGCAACCAGATTTCGTCACTGCATTGACGATCGCGGCTGTCAGTATAGGCCGCCATGGCTTTCCAGACCGGTTCGTAGGGCTGAATGCCAAGCTGCCGGATAATCAGGCGTTCTGGCGCAGTATCGGGTTTATGGCAGGGCAAAGGTTCTGTCATTGTTTTATTACAGCACCATCTGTATCCGGCCACTGGCCTTCAACTCTTCGAAAATGGATTTGAGTTGATCTTCACCCGTCGCCGTAATAGTGACGTTGATCGCCTGGTAGTTACCGTTCTTACTATCACGCAAGGTCGCACTGCCATCATGGGCTGGATCATGCTTCTTGATGACCCGCAGTACGAAATCTTTCAAGTCAGGTGCGGCGTTACCTACAATCTTGAGCGGGTAAGCACAGGGAAACTCAATTTTGGGGGCTTGCTGTTCTTCAGTAGACATCAATCAATCACCTCGTAGGCATCCGGAAAAGCGAGTACTAACCGCTAGCCCGCTTTATAGGCCTGGTAAAGGCTCGCCACATGGCGCCAGACAGGCCCGGGCTGGCCCTTTCCAACCTGAATGCCATTCAATTCGATAATAGGCAGAATTTCTTTGCTGGAACTGGTGACCCAGATTTCATCCGCAGTCTTGAGTTCATCAGCGTCCACATCCCGCTCTTCACAGCGATAAACGCCATCATTGACCGCCAGCTCCAGGACAAGCGCCCGGGTAATACCACTCAGAATTTTGTGGCTTCTCGGCGGTGTGATAATGGTTTCATCACGTACGATAAAGACATTGCTGGATGAGCCTTCAGTCACCTGACCTTCGTCATCCACCAGAATCGCCTCAGTTGCGCCGCTGTTCAGCGCCAGCTGGTGATGCATGACGTTCCCCAGCAGGGACGTACTCTTGATATCACAACGCTGCCAGCGCTGGTCTGGTGCAGTAATGGCCGTACCACCCTTCACCTCGTCCAGCGAACCATTGATGCGTGGCGCGAGCGGCATTGCCATCACAAAGACTGTCGGTCGGGTTTCTGCCGGAAAACCATGCTGACGGGAAGCATAACTTCCCCGCGAAATCTGGAGGTACAGCGCCTGATGTTGTCCCGGGTTGCGACTAAGCAGCTGATCAAAAATAGAACGCCACTCAATGACCGTTATTTCCACTGGCAAATGGATGGCTGCCAGGCTGGCATTCAACCGCTCGAGATGCTCCTCAAGACGCAGGGGATGCCCATGAAACACAGGAATCACTTCATAGACGCCATCCCCGAACAGAAAGCCACGGTCGAGCACGGAAACCTGTGCCTTTTCCAGCGGAAGCATTTCACCATTCAGGTAAACATCAGACATAACAACGATTCAATCCAGCTGAAAGCAATACTGCCGTAACCTGTTGTTAACAGGTTACGGCAGTGACAGAGCCTGACTCAATATTAACTGAACAGGCCAGAAAAGAAGCGAAGAATACCGTCCCAGAGACGCTTAAAGAAACCGCCTTCCTCAACAGGCTCCAGTGCAATCAGGGGAACTTCGGTAATCACTTCATCATCCAGAGTGACTTTCACCATACCGACCTTCTGGCCAGCAGCAACAGGCGCCATGATATCCTGATCAATCAACATGCTAGCCTGAACCTGCTTGTCCTTCCCGCGGGGCACCGTGATCACGAGATCTTTTTCGAGACCAACGGCCAACTCATCCTGGGTACCTTTCCAGACGCGAACCTGCTCCAGAGTCACCCCACCCTTCTTGACCTCAACATTGTCAAAGAAGCGGAAACCATAAGTAAGTAGTTTCTGAGTTTCATTGGCCCGGCTGCGCTCGCTCCGGGTTCCCATCACGACGGCAATCAGACGGCGACCTTCACGCTCGGAAGACGCCACCAGGCAATAACCGGCTTCATCCGTGTGGCCCGTCTTGATGCCATCCACATTAGGGTTAGTGAACAACAGAGTGTTCCGATTCGCCTGAGACTTCAATGGTTTACCCGTACGCTTATCGACACCGTACTGGAACTCTTTCTCGGCATAGATTGGATAGTATTCGGGATGGTCATCGATCATATGGCGAGCAAGAATCGAGAGATCGCGCGCAGTGCTGTAGTGATTTTCAGCCGGCCAACCCGATGCATTCATAAAATGGGTATTGGTCATACCAAACTGCTCAGCGGTGGAATTCATCAGCTGGGCAAAAGAATCTTCACTGCCTGCAACATATTCCGCCAGGGCCACACTGGCATCATTACCGGAAACAATAATGACACCTTTCAGCAGATCAGAAACGGCAACCTTTTCACCCACTTCTATGAACATCAGTGAGCCTTTCATTTGCCAGGCTTTTTCGCTGACCGTCACCAGGTCGTCACGGCCGATATTGCCATTGGCCAGCTCGGTTTCCACCACGTAGGCGGTCATCATCTTGGTCAGGCTGGCCGGAGGCAGTTTCTGATCCGCATTTTTCTCCGCCAGTACTTCACCACTGGCCGCATCCACCAGGATGTAACCATCCGCCGCCACCTGGGGGGGAGAAGGAATCAGGCCGGCCGGCAGCGCCTGTGCCACACAGGAGAAGGTCAACAGGGCCATGACAGCCATACAGGCTGAAAAAACCTGTCCTTTCCGTAGAAGGTGCAATGAGATCAGGTGTTTCATATTGTTCGCTGTAGATAACTGCGGATGAATAGCCGGGTATTATAACAACAGGTCAAGCCCGCTTTAATACGACATAACCGACTATTGCAGTAAAGTTCAGTAAATAGTGCCAGACATCAACCTTCTGTCGCGAAAGGCTACTCGTTTGTCGGAACCATAAAAATAAGCACGATTTTCAGTATTGAAGATTATTCGAATACCAGGTGCCCGCGCTCCAGACTGGCTTCTGCCAGAAGATCGCCCACCTTCAGCGCATCACTGCGATTAGGCAGGGGACCCACCCGGACACGGTACAGCGCATCGGCCTCATCTTCCACCTGGGTCACCAGGACAGGCTGAGTGATGACCTGCTGCAACCGCTTCTGCAAGGCTTCTGCTCCGGTTCGGCTACTGAGCGCCGCCACCTGAAGATATATCGACAGCGGCGTTAGCACCGGGGCTTTGCCACCGTCCCCAGCGGCAGGAGCCTGAGCAACCTGTGGTGCAGGGGTGGTTTCAATCGCTTCGATCACGACACTTGCCGTGCCCTTGTTCTGAAAACCCAACTTCTTGGCTGCTGCGTAAGAAAGATCAATCACCCGGTTACCATGGAATGGCCCGCGATCATTCACCCGCAACACAACGCTGCGACCATTCGCCTTGTTAGTGACCCGTACATACGATGGCAGTGGCAGGGTTTTATGGGCCGCTGTCATGGCAAACATATTGTAGGTTTCACCATTCGCGGTTTTGCGGCCGTGGAACTTAGTTCCATACCAGGAAGCAATCCCCTCCTGTCGAAAGCCCGCTGCAGACGCCAGCGGCTGGTAAGACACGCCAGCCAGCTGATAGGGGGAATTCTTCAAAGGCCCATAATGCGGCTGAGGCACTGCATCCGGTATCTGGCTGACATCCACATCCTGTGACGGTGCGCCATCACGCACCATCGGCGGCGCAGAACACCCCGCCAGCACCATCAGAATCATCCCTGCCAACACAATCCATGGTTTCCCTGTTACGGCGCCTGCACTGGCGCGTTGCTCAATACGCTCCATTGAACTGCACTGCATACACATCATGGTGTGGTATCAGCCTTTGCCTGCAAGTTATCCTGCGTTGATTCCTGCAACTGCGCCAGATACTGGGACTGCACCTGCCTGCCCAGCTGATAAACCGCCATTGCGTAGAGGTTACTGCGATTATATCGAGTAATGACGTAGAAGTTGTCCAGCGTCAGCCAGTATTCCGGCGCGTCCTTACCCTGAAGCTTTAAGCCGCGAACCTTGGCAGAAGATGGCACATCTTTATGGGCTGTCCAACCTGCTTCTTTCGCCCGACTCATCAGCATGGAAGGCTTGGGGTTATCCTCCAGAACATCACTGAACTGCTTGCCTTTGACCTTGGCCTGAGTCGCCACAGGCTTGCCTTCCGCCCAACCGTGCCGACTCAGGTAGGAGGCAATACTGCCAATCGCATCCGCCGGGGAATCCCAGATATCCGCCTGGCCACTGCCATCAAAATCAACCGCATATTCCCGGTAGCTGGACGGCATGAACTGGGGAATGCCCATCGCCCCCGCATAGGAACCTGTCAACGATAGCGGATCAAAGCCCTGCTCACGCGAAAGGATCAGAAAAGCTTTCAACTGCCCCTGAAAATAAGTTGCCCGCCGAGGATAGTTAAAGCCCAGTGTCGACAAGGCATCCACGACCCGGAAACCACCACGGAACCGTCCATAGTGAGTTTCTACGCCCAGAATACCCAAAATGACATAAGCGGGGACGCCGTAGGTTTTTTCAGCATTCTCCAGGGTTTTCTGGTTCTTCTTCCAGAATTCAACACCACGCTGAACCACCAGATCACTAATAAAGCGGTTGCGGTATTCCCACCACTCCAGGCTGCGTTCCGCCGGACGATCCATCAGCTCAATAATTCGGTCCTGACTTTCCACCTGCTTGAACAGGGATTCCAGCGTCTGCTGGTCAAACCCCTCTTCCTTGACGAGTTCATCAATAAACAGTTTCACTTCCGGCTGACCTGCAATACCGTCAGCCTGCACCGGCATCACCACACTGCTGCCGACCAATACACTGCCAACCAGCCATGTGCGAATACGGTATTCCATTGCCATCGACAAAGGCCTGGAAAGACACTTAACAGTCAGGGATAAACCCCGTGACAGTAACGATTTCATACAATCACTCCTGGCGCTCCTGGCCATCAATACTGCCGCCGATAATGACAATACCTGTCGGCGGAAGCAGTAACTTCTACAAGAATAACACTCTATGCCAGCCCTCTGGCTACTGTGTTTTTCCGGTAAGGCTCACCATACCTGGATCAACCGCTATTTTTTCTTTTCGACTCTCAAAGCGACGGACTCTCATGACATTGTATCGTCATCAGAGAGGGAGAAATATTACAAGATGTTGCAGGCGTTCAGGATTTTGTCAGCGGATAACATTACTCGAAGATATGATGGTAAGCATTTGCTCGTGTTTCTTGCCTATGACTATGCGTATGCATCCCACTACCCGAAATTTACAAAAAAATTACAATATCACCCTGATATACCACTCTAGATGATCAACCCCACATGCTATCAATTAATGATATAGCTACGAGGACACAGGCTCAGATTATTAGCCAGTCTTTGTCAGCACAGTCTCATGATATAAATGTTATAGATCGCCTTTCCGGAACGACTAATCGCAGTTACAAGATCAAGCATTTCCAAACCAGCTACGCGCTACGATTACCGGGTCTAGGGACTGCTCGATTCATCAACCGCCAGAATGAACGGAACAATTCACTGCAAATATTCCACAATCTGGCACTAACACCTGAACCCGTACTGCTGGATGCTGTCAGCGGGATCAAGATTGTACGCTGGGTCAATAGCGGGAAAAGCCTCCGCACCTCAAACATCGGTAAATACCTCGACATTATCGCTCGCGCAGTCAGAAAGCTTCACCAGTCACAATGCCGCTTTATGCACAAAATTTATCTCGTACAAATGCTGGATAGCTACCTGAAACTTGTCACGCGCGAGGACTACTACGATGGACTAGAGGAAATGATCAGTCTTTGTCATTACTACCAGTCCACAATTAACAGTCTCAACCTGAAAAGCTGCCCCGTCCACTTTGACCTGGTACCTGAAAACATTCTGGTTTCTCGACAAGGTCGCATCCAGTTGATTGACTGGGAATACTCTGGACAAGGCTTTGCAGAAATGGATATCGCATCTTTGTTTACAGAATCTGAGTTAGATGAAGTACAAAGGCAATACGTTTTAAACTGCTATGAGCAACCTCTATCACTTGATGCCATAACCATTGTAGAGCTTCAACTAAACACCCTTTGGAGCGTCTGGTCGATCATACAGGCAAAGAATTCTGCTTATGGACATATTGATTACCGTGAGTACGGTTTAAATCGCTTATTGAAAGCTGAGCGCGTGGCCAAAAAACTGCTGGAGAGTACTTATGTTCCATGTAAGCAGGCAATTTAAACGGTTGCTTGAATCAATGGCCGGCCTCATTTTTCTTATAGGTTGCCTGGGTTTCTATCATAAACCCCTCTTATCCTCATGGGGTTTAGACTATACCAACAGCGTCCACCTCTTTGTGGCTGGTTCTCTACTGTATATGGTCAATCCATTGATTGCGATCAAAGAGGGATCACAATGACTACCCGAGTTTTTACTTCCGGCGTTTTTGACTTAATGCACATAGGCCATATCAGGGCACTCAAGGCAGCCAAAGCGCATGGCGATTTGCTCATTGTAGGTGTCTGCTCAGACGAAGACGCACAAGCCTATAAACGTCGCCCCATCATTCCTCTCCATGAACGGATTGAGATGTTGGAGTCACTTTCATGTGTCGACCAGGCATTGTGTTCGCCACTGATACCTGATTTGGCTTTTTACCTCAAACACCGTATCTCCCTTCATATACAAGCTGAGGACGAATACGACGATAGTGAATGGCGCTTCTATGATACAGCAAAATCGCTTGGCATTATGCGTTTTATTGGGCGCCAACCAGAAGCTTCCACCTCATCCATCATTCAAAGAGTGGCGACACTACATCGTCAGGAGATGAGTTGTGCAAGATAAAATCTCTGAATTGTTTCCAGATAACAGGTCTCAGTACCATAGCAACACTGAAAAAATGCAGCATGTCTTGCTTCGATTAATATCTATATTTGATCACATCTGCACAACACACGATCTGGAATACTGGATTGATGGTGGGACATTGCTCGGAGCCATACGTCACAAAGGTTTCATCCCATGGGATCACGATATCGATGTATGCATGCCTGAAAAAGACTACTACACATTTCTGGAACAAGCCCCAAAGTACCTCGGCAATGATGTATTGCTTTTAGACGGTGAATTTTGCCAAGTTTTGAACAAAGGTGTAGCAAAGCTATATGACCTTAAAAGCTCATCAGTACAAAATAACAAAAGAGATATCGGCATATTACCAAGTGGTTTCTTTATTGATATTTTCTGCATGGAAAATCATGCGAGAAAAATAAAAAACATCAAAAAGTTATCTAAAGCTGCCAGAACAAAATTAAAACCCGATGACAGCGGCTTTATAGCACTGAAAAAAAGAATTCACACATTCCTCAGCCGACACCTATCTGCAGAAAGAGCTATAAGCAAAAGCCGGAAGCATGATGGCGAATATCTGTATTACACTTGCCGCTGGTTTAGCTACCACCTACGTCGTAGCCATATATATCCAATAAGGAAAGTGCAATTTGAGAATTTATATCTCTCTGCCCCCAATGATACTCACCATTATCTAAAAGATATGTATGGTGAGTACATGAACCCACCGCCCAAGAGTGAGCAAGGTGGGCACTTTGTAGAGTTCTTCCCAGAAAGACCCGATGCCAATTTCTACATTTCTGGGCGCTAAATATCAAACTCCCTGACTCAATTTACCTGAGAGTTTTATCTATATCATTTCATCAGGTATAGCGCCCAAGAAAATTCTTGTGTGTGTGCACTGACATCAAAACACCGAAGCCCGCCATCAGGGTCACGATCGAGGTACCTCCCCGGCTGACCAGCGGAAGCGGCACACCAACCACCGGCAGGAGCCCACTCACCATACCGATATTCACAAAGACGTACACAAAAAACGTCAGCGTTATACTGCCTGCGATCAGACGTCCATACAGTGTCTGGGCGTTCATCGCGATGTAAATACCACGACCGATAATCAGCGCATAAGCAGCCAGCAAAACAGCCACACCGAGCAGACCAAACTCTTCTGCCAGAACGGCAATAATAAAATCGGTATGACTTTCTGGCAGAAAATCCAGATGTGACTGAGTCCCCAACAACCATCCTTTACCATAGAGGCCGCCTGAACCAATCGCGATTTTCGATTGGATGATATTCCAACCGGAACCCCACGGATCACTTTCCGGATTCAGAAACGTTAATACCCGCTGTTTCTGATAGCCGTGCATAACAAAGTGCCACATCGCCCAGATCGCAGGTATCGCCAGCAACACCGCCGTTCCGATGACGCGCCAGCGCAGCCCTGCCAGAAGTAGAACAAAGATACCGGATACACCAATCAGCAATGCTGTTCCCAGATCAGGCTGCTCCAAAATCAAAACAACGGGAATACCAATCAGTAACAGGCTGACACCAATTTCCTTATATCCCGGCGGCAAAGGATGACGGCTGAGCCATCCCGCAATGGTCAGCGGCATGACCAGCTTAAGAATTTCAGACGGTTGAAACCGAAACCCTGGCAGGCTGATCCAACGCTGTGCTCCCTTCGACTCAATACCGATAATTAACACGCCAACCAGCAAAACGACCGCCGCCCCATACGCATACGGCGTAAGACGTTGCATCAGCCGCTGGGGTACCTGAGCAACCACAGCCATGACGATGAAACCAATCGCCAAGTAAGTCGACTGTCGCATAATCATGGCCATATTCCGACCATTCGCACTGTACAGGACAAACAATCCTGCCGCGCAAAACATCAACAACATCAACAACAGTATGGGATCCAGACTGAGGCGATTCCATAGTGACTGGGAACGGCGCAGGTCATGGTTATCATCCAGCTGACGGATAAAATCACGGCTCATCCATTGCTCTCCTTCACCGCCAGCTTCACCGACGATTTGTCCCCCTGCTTACCCTGACGCGGCAACAAGTAGGCATCAATGACTTTTTTGGCCACGGTAGAGGCCAAAGATGAATCATTTTCTACCACTACCGCGACAGCGATCTGCGGGTTATCAACAGGTGCAAAACCAATGAAAAGCCCATGGTCACGCTGAAACTCTTCCAACTGCTCTGCATCATACTTTTCTCCCTGGGCAATACCCACAACCTGGGCAGTACCGGTCTTACCCGCCATGGAGTATTTCATATGCCGCCCGATACGCCAGTATGCGGTGCCACGGGGAGAAGCCACGACATCCGTCATGGCATCAATAATCGCGTCCCATTCCTTGGCCGAACGATCCTGAATCATATCAGGTTCCGGTACTTGCTCATCAGGGCCGGGCTTGGCAAGGCGAGGCTGGTACACCAACCCGCGATTGGCAATTACACTGGTGGCAGCCGCCAGCTGCAGCGGGGTTGCCAACATATATCCCTGGCCGATACCACTGATCACCGTTTCGCCCGGATACCAGGGACGTCCACGAGCACGACGTTTCCATTCCGGCGATGGCATCAAACCAGGCCTCTCAGACGCTATATCCAGCCCCGTGCGATCACCAAAACCAAAACGGACCATATAGTCGTGGATCGTGTCTATCCCCATCTTGACCGCAACGGTGTAGAAGTAAGTATCATTTGATACGACGATAGATCGATGCAGGTCAACAACACCGTGCCCCTGTCGCTTCCAGTTACGGTATTTGTGCTCATCACCGGGAAGCTGGAAGTAACCGGGGTCATTCACTTTAAAGCGACGATCAACAGCTTTGCTGTCCAATGCCGCCAGCCCCATGAAAGGCTTAATCGTTGATGCCGGCGGATACTCACCCAATGTCGCACGGTTATAGAGTGGACGATGGATACTGTCCCGTAATTCGCTATAGCTTTTGTAATCGATCCCCGTCACAAAAGGGTTGGGGTCAAAGGAAGGTGTACTGACGAGGGCAAGTACACCACCAGTATTAGGATCGATTGCAACGACCGAGCCCCGCTTGCCAGCCAGAGCCTTGCTCGCTGCTGCCTGCAGATCAAGATCAAGGTATAGCTGCAGATCTTTCCCCGGCGCCGGATCCACCCGCTTCAACACCCGCAAAATGCGCCCACGGGCATTGGTTTCAACTTCCTGATAACCCGGCTTACCGAGCAGCGCAGACTCGTAATATTTTTCTACACCGGTCTTGCCAATAACATGGGTGCCGCTATACAACGCCGGATCCAATGTGGCCAGTTCCCGATCATTGATACGGCCCACATAACCAATCGCATGGGCAAACTCTTCATTGTAGGGATAGTGGCGGATCAGCTGCGCCTCAACTTCCACACCGGGAAGCCGGAACTGATCAACCGCAATTTTAGCGATATCTTCTTCAGACAGACGGTATTTGAGTGGCACACCCTCGAATGGACGCCGCTGCCGCAAACGCTGCCGGAATTTCTCCAGCTCATTCTCAGACAAAGGCAGAATCTCACCGACAGCCTTTAATGTGGCCTCGAGATCTTTTACCCGCTCACGGACAATAGTCAGGGTATAACTGGGCTGATTCTCAGCCAGCAAACGCCCCTTTGTGTCATAGATCAATCCACGTATGGGAGGTACAGCCTGCAGGTGAATCCGGTTCTCTTCTGACTGGGTGGCCAGATCGCTGTAATTCATCACCTGCAGGTAAAACATGCGCGCCAGCAAGCCACCGGTCATGATCAACATAACCAGTACGGACAGCCAAAGCCGGAAGTTAACCAAGCGGCGTTCGCTGTAATGATCCTTGAACGTGTCAGGCGCCATGTATCCGTGAACTGTCAGCGGTGATAAGGATGATTATTAAGGATGCTCCATGCCCGGTACAACTGTTCTGCAATCAGAACCCGTACCAGCGGATGCGGCAGAGTCAGTGAAGACAGGGACCAGCGCAGATCCGCGCGGGCCGACACTTCAGGCAACATGCCTTCAGGGCCGCCCACCAGCAGGCTGACATTCTCACCCAGATCATGCCAGCCGCCCAGCTGGTCGGCCAGCTTCTCCGTTGACCAGTTTTTGCCATTCACTTCCATGGCTATCACCTTGTCGCGGGGATCAATGGCCGCCAGCATCTGGTCGCCTTCCTTGCGCTGCATCCGGGCAATATCCGCCCCCCGGGTACGTTTACCCAGCGGGATTTCACGAAGTTCCAGGGAAAAGTCGGCCGGCAGGCGTCGGGCGTATTCGTTATAACCCTCGGCCACCCAGCCGGGCATCTTCTGGCCGACAGCAATCAGACGGAGACGCATCAGGGCGTTGCAATCGCTTCAGGGGCAGATTCCCACAGGCGTTCGATATCATAGAACTGGCGGGTCGCCGGCAGCATGAGATGCACCACGGTATCGCCAAGGTCAACCAGAACCCACTCAGCCTTGTCGTCGCCTTCCACACCAATCGGACGAATCTGGTTTGCCTTGCAGCGTTCCACCACGTTATCTGCAAGAGACTTCACATGACGGTTGGACGTACCGGAGGCAATAATCATGAAATCGGTCACGCTGGTCAGACCACGCACGTCCAGCACCTTGATATCATTGCCTTTCATCTCTTCGATGGCGTCAACCACCAGATCTCTCAGTTGTTCAGAACCCATGTAAGCAACAAAATCCTCGTTTGAAGAATGAAAAATGACCTGAGTGTATCAGGGACACTCAGGTCATAAAGCCGTATTCATACGACAATTCGTCGTACTGACGCGCTGACTGACACCTACTGTCGAACGTGTCCATCGCCCAGAACAACGTATTTTTCCGATGTTAGCCCCTCTAAACCGACAGGGCCACGGGCGTGAATCTTGTCGGTTGAGATGCCGATTTCAGCGCCCAGACCATACTCAAAACCATCCGCAAAACGGGTGGACGCATTCACCATAACAGAACTGGAATCCACTTCCCGCAGGAACTTACGTGCCCGGGAAAAGTCTTCCGTCACAATAGCATCGGTATGATGGGAGCCATAATGGTTGATATGCGCGATCGCATCTTCCATCCGATCCACGACTTTAATAGACAGCACCGGGGCAAGGTATTCCGTACTCCAGTCTTCTTCCGTTGCTTCAATAGCTGATGGAATAATGGATCGGGTACGGGGACAACCGCGTAACTCAACGCCCTTCTCGGCGTAAGCATTGGCCAACACAGGCAGGACTCCACCGGCAATATCCTTATGCACCAGAAGGGTTTCCATGGTGTTACAGGTACCATAGCGGTGAGTCTTGGCGTTGACGGCAATCCGCTCAGCCTTATCCGGATCAGCACGATCATCAATATAAACGTGGCAAATGCCATCAAGATGCTTGATCACCGTAACCCGGGCATCCCGGCTGATTCTTTCGATCAGGCCCTTGCCGCCACGGGGAACGATAACATCCACGTATTCAGGCATGGTAATAAGCTCACCCACCGCTTCGCGATCGGTAATATCAAGAACCTGAACTGCATCCACTGGCAATCCTGCCGATTCCAAACCTTCACGAATACAGCGGGCAATGGCCTGATTGGAGTGGATCGCTTCGCTACCACCTCGCAATATGGTGGCATTACCGGACTTAAGGCAGAGACTGGCAGCCTCTACGGTTACATTAGGACGGGATTCATAAATAATGCCGATCACACCGAGCGGCACCCGCATCTTGCCAATCTGGATACCGCTAGGCACATAATGCAGATCCGAAATATTACCCACAGGATCCGGTAACGCCGCCACCTGCTTCAGCCCTTCAATCATGTTATCAACACGATCAGACGTCAGCGCCAGCCGATCCAGCATGGCGTCATTCAGACCATTCTGACGGCCGTTTTCCAGATCTTTCTGGTTAGCCTGATGGATCTGCGCTCGGGAAGCGTCCAGAACAGCAGCAATCTTCAGGAGCGCAGCATTCTTCTGCCCAGCATCTGCACTGGCGACCACTGTCGCCGCAGCCCGGGCCTGCTGACCCAGACGCTGCATATAGGCTTTCACATCTCCGGACAAAATTCGCCTCCATCATGACAGTGTCGACCGCGATTGATGCATTCAACCAGAGCCTGACAGTGCACTTTGTTGTTCAGGTATCGGGCGATTATAACTTCTCCACCTGACAGCGCCATAGCTGACTGACTTAACAAGAGATCAAACCACTGGGTCTTATGTTCTGATACTGAAACAGGGCATACTGCTTTTTAAATGCGGTATGTTTTGTTAAATCATTGATTAAACTGAATACATTGAGTTACAGGTGGTTATAATTAAATTTCTGCCACCGGAACTGTAAACCAGAAGGTGGTTCCGCCCTCAGGATTACGGATGAAATTCAGCGTACCGCCATGGGTCTGAATAATACTGTGACAGACCGAGAGCCCAATCCCCATGCCATCATCTTTGGTTGTATAAAACGGGGTGAACAATTTTTCTTCCGCATCATCGGCCAGGCCATACCCCCTATCAATCACAGAAATACGGACAAACTCACGATCCAGCCGTTCAGTACGCACCCAAAGACCAACATTCTTATCCGGCATATCCCGCATGGCTTCCATACCATTTCTAACCAGGTTAAGCGCCACCTGCTGAATCTGTACCGGATCAACCTTGATAGCGGGCAGGTCTTCCGCAAGCGCCAAGTGGATTTCCATACCATTGTGTCGTGCGTCAACTTCCGCCAGCTTTACGACATCCTGTACCAGACGGTTACAGTCCACGACCTGAAGACAATGGTCAGGCTTTTTCACGAAGCTGCGAATGCGGGCAATGATATCGCCGGCACGCCGCGCCTGAACGCCTATTTTTTCCAGTCCATCGCGCAGTGATTCCATATTGATAGGGTCACGCTGCATTAATCGCTGGCAAACCTGAGCATAATTATTAATTGCTGTCAGTGGCTGGTTCACTTCATGGGCGAACCCGGATGCCATTTCTCCCATACTGCTTAACCGGGACATATGCATCAGCTTGTCTTTCTGCTCCTGCAATTCGTCCAGCGCATCCTGCAGTGCGTCCTGATGCCGTTTTTTCTCGGTGATATCGCGGAAAACAATCACAGCCCCATCCGCTTCACCATCCCGCATAAAAGGTGTACAGGAATAATCCACCGGGAAGCTGGTTTCATCCCGCCGCCAGAACACATCATCGTCCACGGTCTGGATGATATTTTCTGTCAACGTCGTATAAAGCGCGGTCTCTTCACGGGGACGGATGGCTCCGTCGGCACAACGGGGCATTAACAAACCATGGGCGTCTGCGCCAATCAACTCTGTCGTTTCCCAGCCTGTGACTCGGCTTGCCGCCGGATTGGCAAAGGTAATCTTGCCGAGACGATTGATCCCGACAATCCCTTCCCGCATAGATTCAAGAATGTGCTCATTCTCAGCTTCCAGCTGCCGATTCCTGCGAGCCAGCGCCTGTTCCAGCCGGTGAATCTTGAGATGGGTCTCCACCCGGGCGATCACTTCCTCGGCCTGGAACGGCTTGGCAATGTAATCCACTGCACCAGTCTCCAGCCCCCGGACCTTGTCACGGGTATCATCCAGAGCGGAAAGGAATATCACCGTCACGCCTGAAGTTGCCGGATCATCCTTCAGGCGCTTACAGACCTCATAGCCGTCAATACCCGGCATCATGATATCCAGAAGAACCAACGCCGGCCGCACCTTGTGGACAATATTCAGGGCATTGTCGCCATTCTTGGCTATCAGCAATTTGTAGCCGCGCCCACTGAGAGTCTGCAGCAGCACCTGCAGGTTGGTCGGATTATCATCGACCAACAGGATTTTTTCTTCCTCATGATCCGCCGCCATTGGCGCTAACTGCCTCATACCACCACTCTTACTGCTGTCATGTCGAAACCGTGCACCATACGCCGGTTCTTCACCTACGCCAACCTTGCTCGTATTTTTCACCCATCGCGATCAGGCGACATCCCGAGCCTGGCGCCGGAGGTTCATCAACAACGTTTCCAGTTGCCCTACTGCAAAGCTGTCACACAAGGTATTCAGTCGTTCACCCCAGGCCTCAATGCCAGGAATCGCCGAGTAATGATGCGCCAACCCACGGATCGCATCAATATCGCCCATTTCCATTGCACTCTCCAGGGCGTTGGCAAAGTCTGCTGCAATCTCAGGTGTCAGTACTGGGAGATCAGGCAAGACTGACGACGCTTCGCAGTCGCTGCAATAGTGCAGGCCCAGATGCCGCTGCAGCGTGTCAAAAATCTCATCCGCACGGAATGGTTTACCCACAAAGTCCGTAAACCCATGCAGGTGAACCTTTTCACGCAGCTCACTGTATACACTGGCCGTGACTGCAATGATAGCCGGGGCATTCGTCCCCTCAAGAGTTCGAATGGCACTGGCGGCATCAAAGCCATCCATGACAGGCATACGCAGATCCATCAAGATGGCATCAAAGACCTCCTGCTGCGCACAATGCAGCGCGACCTGCCCGTTTTCTGCTTGCCGGACGGTAAAGCCGGCACTCTGCAGCAGGGTAACCAGGATATCCCGGTTAACAGCATTATCATCAACAACCAGCACCTTCACCTGCTGACCCGGCGCCAGCACTTTGCGGCAGTACCCCTCGTCGGATGATGCTCCGGTTTCCAGCACCTGCACCTCTTCGTTGCAGCGAATCAGCGGCAGATCAAAGTAAAAGCAGCTGCCAGACCCCAGCACACTCTCAACACCAATCTGTCCACCCATGACTTCAACCAGACGCCGACTGATCGCCAATCCCAACCCGGTTCCGCCCGCCTGTCGGCCACCGTCGGTCTGACGAAAAGGTTCAAAAATAATCTCAAGACTATCCTTATCGATACCAATACCGGTGTCTTCTACCCGGAAGCACAGCCGCTCTTCCTGATGATCACCCTGGCGTTCCAGAGATACCGACAGCAGCACCTGGCCAGATCGGGTATATTTAATGGCATTACCTGCCAGATTAATCAGCACCTGCCGCAGACGGGTACTGTCGAGCCAAATCATACGGGGCAGCATTGTCTCAAGACTGTCCGGATCAAACTCAACATGGTTAATTCTCTGACCGCCAAGATTCAGCTTGAACTGAATCCCTTTATTCTGTGCCCGCTGGAACAGCATCTGGTGTACCGACAAGACCAGGCGATACAGATCCACCGGCTCCGTAATAACTTCAAGGCCCCCTGCTTCAATCTTGGCAAGATCAAGAATATCGTTAATCAACGTCAACAGGTGCTGACCACAATCTTCAATCGCCACGAGGCTACGGCGATGCTGTGGACTCAGCTGCTTATCCCGTAACATCACCTGTGTATAACCCAGTACACCATTGAGCGGTGTGCGTAACTCATGACTCATATTGGACAGGAAGAGACTCTTGGCATGGCTGGCTGCCTCAGCGGCATCACGAGCCCGGCGAAGTTCCTCTTCTGCCTTTTTATAACTGGTGCGGTCGCGGGCAATACCCTCTACAGCCTTGACCTTGCCATCACTGCCAAAAGCCGGCACTTCAAGCACTTCCAGTACGCTGACGGCACCATTACCCCGGTATATCTTGACCTCATAACTCGGCCGAATCTGTCCTGCAGCAACTTTCTGGGTATTTTCCCTAACCCAGGCGCGTTCCGTATCGTCATACAGATAATCACGGGAATGCTTCATAAAATCCACCGGGCGATACCCGAGGATACGCTGCACGGAATCGGTGACATAGATATAGCTTCCATCCGGATTCAGTGAATAGAAGAAATACTCCTGCTGCAGACCTTCCACCAGACGACGGAATCGCGCCTCACTCAATCGCAATGCGGCCTCAGCCTGTTTACGGTCCGTGATGTCCCGCACAGAGACTGAAAAGAGAATCTCGTCGCCGGTTTCCAGTGGGCTGAGTGTATATTCCACGGGAAAATCTTCACCGGCAGCTCGTCGGCAGACCCCTTCACGTCCATGACTGATTTTTAGTGTTGCTCGCTGTTCCAGTGGCGTCATCAGCAGCGGGAAGGTGCCAGACTGGTCTTGGTCCGGAAATAGACAGGCAACGGATTGACCGATCAGTTTATCCCGCTCCTGCTCGAACAGGGTTTCAGCCCGTTCGTTGACAATCCGAATCTGGCCTTCAATATCAGTAATAACCATGGCATCCGGTGCTGACTCCAACAGCCCCCGGAATTTTTCAGTGTCACTGACCCGCTCGGTAATGTCGTGAGCCAGACCTTCAATACCACTGATACTGCCATCAGGTTCAAACATCGGTACCTTGAACACTTCGATATAGCGTCGACGTCCCTGACTGTCGTACATTTCCACTTCATAACCATTAGCCTGACCCGTCGTCAGCACCTGATCAGTGATAGTCAATGAAATACGGTTTGATTTTTTGCTGGTCTGATGAGCGGTAAAATGCTGGCAATACTCTTCAACCGTGAAGCCAAGCACATCTGTGACCGATGGACTCGTCGCCGTGATATTGCCATCACGATCATGACTGAAATAGAAATAGCGCCCTTTCAACCCCTGCACAATGCTATCAATCGCAAAGTTCTTGGAGGCACGCAGGGCTTCTTCCCGCAGCGCCAGCTGCCCTGTCATTTCTGAAAAATAACGTGCGAGGCTCCCGGTTTCATCCCTGTTGGGAATATGAACACTGGCATTCAGATCACCGGATGCCACCCGACGTACCGCGCGCTCCAGTTGTCGAATAGGACGGGAAATACGACCTGAAATAAACCAGACAGAGGCAAAAATCAAAACCAGGGATATCAGCAGAATCACCGCCTGAGTGACGGCATGGGCACGCAAATCAGCCAGCGCCCGCGAACGTGGCACAGACGCTGACAGCATCCATCCGGCTGCCCGTATCGGCGCATAAAACAGCCAGTGACTTTCACCATTGATAGTTAATCGCATCTTGCCAGACTGGTCACCGGTCATCATGTCCGCAAACTTCATGTAATCCGGACTGTTGAGACGCCTGGCCGTATCGAAGAGGTTTTCTCCCTTATCAATCTCGAAAGGCGCATAGATGTATGTGCCATCTTTGGCTACCACCAGGAAATCCATTTCAGACTGTGCATCCCTGGCCGCTACCTCATCCAGCTTGCCAAGGTTCACTTTCACCGCGACCATGCCGATGAGATTGCCATTCCGGTAAAACGGTTCAAGATAAGTAGAAATCAAGTCAGTGCGATTAGGATCCTGATCCGGAGGGCACCATTTCTGGTTGATGTAAAGCTTTTCATTCAGCCACCGCTCAACACAGGGAATGAAACCACCATCCTGTCCCTGATCCCGAAACAAGACCGTATCATCACTGCGCCAGGCCGTCGGCGCAAACAGAGACGGGTTTCCATTCCGGGTTCCTGGCAGGAAAACCAGTGTCGCGCTGATCAGCACTGGATTATCTGACACACTGTTCGCAACCAGACGGTACAAGTGCACATCGTCAAGTTCCGGGCGGATCTCAATAAATCCGGCCAGCGAACGCGCCACCTGCGAGGCTTCCATAAGGTAATTGTCAAAGCCCACCGCGTAACGCCAGGCAGCTTCGGCCATCCGGTTTTCCAGCGCCTGTGACGACCGTTGAACGGATTGATACAGGTTTATTCCGAACAGCAGGTTATAGATGACGGTGACAGGCACCACCGTAAAAAGTATGATTTTCTGCCGTATCGTGGAAGTCACAGTTTACGATCTTCGAGAAGGGGTTATCAGGTAAGACCCGCTAAGGTAACGTGACTCCGGCAAATGGCTGAATAAGTAATACTTCGTAGCCGCCCCGCCATCACCGTATCGATAACGGTTGTCGTTCATAGCCGGCCTGTCACAATACCGGTATCAGCCAGTGAATCAGCACAGCGTTTCCAGGAAAAGTACAGATGAAGGTTCTTATCATAGGCGGTAATGGACAGATCGGTTATGAACTCCGGGCACTATTGAAGGGAGCCGGCATCCCTCATTATGCGCCGGGACGTGACCAGCTGGATCTGACCATCCCACGCCAGATTGAGGAAGTAATTGCCGAATATCGCCCGACGATTGTCGTAAATACCGCAGGCCATCGAAATCCTGCCCGGGCGGAAACCGAACCCTCACGCTGCTTTGCCCTGAACCGTGACGCCCCGGCCGCACTGGCCAAAGTGTGTGACCAATACAAATCCGTTCTGATTCAGATTTCATCCTGGCGGGTCTTTGATGGCATGAAGCAGGAGGTCTATACCATCAAGGATATCCCGAATCCCTCAGGCGTACTGGGCGGCAGTTTCTGGCAGGGCGAACAGCAGATCAGGGAACGCTGCTCGCGTCATGTCATTCTTCGCCTGTCGTGGGTTATTAGTCCCCAAGGACGCAACCGTCTGACCAGCATACTCAATAGCCTGACTCACGGTGAACCCGTCATCGCTTCCGCCAACAGCCGCGGACGACCGACGCCGGCTGATGATGTAGCACGGGTAATTCTGGCTATCATGCGACAAATTGACTGTGATGCGCAGGTCTGGGGAACCTACCACTACAATGCGGCGGAAACCGTGGACGAAGAATCTCTGGCGGAAGTTATTCTTGCAGAAGCATCGCAATACCGTGACTTCCCTGCCAACACGACAGAACTGTTTCCTGATTCAGACAGCAACGGTAAAACCGTCAACGCCTGTCTCGACACGACTCATTTGCGCAATACTTTTGGTATTCACAGCAAATCCTGGCGCAGCGGTGTAGCACGGCTGATCAGGGACATTTACGTTACAGGGAAGGAATAGCGATTTTTGAAAACCAAGAGAAATGTATATCTGAGAAATGAAAGTGCAGGCTTATGCCTGCACTTAATCGAGTTCTAGATTTTTTAGAACTTGTATGCAACACCAACCATGTAAACCATGGGGTCAAGTTCTACATCGACTTTCAGTTTTGCGCCATTGCTTCTTTGGGTAAATTCAGCTTCAGTATCAATATCAACATACCAAACCGCAGCATTCACACTCCAATTATCATTTATACGATAATCAGCACCTAACTGCGCAGCCAAACCCCAAGAATCCTTCAGCTCTAAACCACGATATGTGGATTTATAATTACTCTTAAATTCTTCATCAAAAAATGTTGTGTAATTCAAGCCTAAACCAACATAAGGCTGAAACGCCGAAGAATTATCCAAGGGGTAATACTGAAGAGTTAAAGTTGGCGGCAAATGCTTTACATCCGCTAGTTTACCAATCCCACCAGTCGCTTTGATAGTATGGCTAAAAGGTGTTGCAGCCAGTAGCTCTATACCCCACTTATCATCAAGCATATAGCTCATAGATAAACCTAACTGAGTGTTTGAATCAACATCTACAGTTATGCCAGTATCAGTACCATTCGACTTAAGATTGCCGCTATCCACATCCGGATTAACAGTCGCAGCGCCGGCACGGACAATAACGTCACCAGCCTGATAAGCCATGGCAGGACCAGATAATGCAGCAACGACAGCCATTACCGCAGCAGCAACAGGCAGTTTTTTCACGGAAGACCCCTCCAGTTTCATAGTAACCCCCTAACAATTCCTTGTGACTTGTTGTTCATCTGCCAGTGACTTCAACCATAAAGCACCAGCACGATACTTATTGTCTACCTATGATAATCCGTACAAACCGAAGGTCTTTTGATCTGGCTCAACAAATCATCCCTTTCCCGCCAGTGAACAGTCTTCTTGCACCAGCTATCTGCGGAGCAGCATAATAGACAAGCATTAGCCTATATCGCATTCATCAGAACAAACAATAACAATGCCAGCTATTGTCAGAATCGCTATCGCCTTTGTCTTACTGGCGTCTTTACTACCAGCAAGACTCATCGCCGCTGATCCCGCCTCGCTTGAGGATGCCATCAATCTGCAGAAAGACACCCTGCAGCGATCAGCCCAATCCCAACAGGCCATCAATCATCTTGATGATGAAACCCGGCGCATGCTGTCAGAGTACCAGCCGCTTCAGGAAGCTATTGATACCCTTCGTGATGAAAATCATCACCTGGAAAGTCAACGCCAGAAAATTGCTCAAAAGCGCGCCAAACTGGAAGCTGACATCCAAAAAACAACACAGCTGCTGGCAATACTGCCATCCCTGAACCAACAGGTTCATGAAACCTATGGCCGCTTTATTACTCTTGACCTCCCCTTCCAGGGTAATCGCCGTGAACAGGAGCACCGGTTTCTGGGTGAACTGTTGAACGACGCTGACCAGACACCGGTGGAAAACTATCTTGCACTGGTACGCCAACTCCGGGAAACAGCGGAACAGGGCCTCCATATTCAGCACTGGACCGGCAAACTGTCCGATGAGCGACAGGTCACCTTCTTACGACTCGGTCATATTGCCCTGTATTACCTGACGCCTGATGGTGAGGAAGGCGGTATTTGGGATAGATCAACAGAAACCTGGTCCATCCTGCCGATGGAAGATCGTCACAAACTCTCGCGTGCGATCCGGGTGGCGGCCAAGCAGGAGCCGGCAGGCTGGCTTGTCCTTCCACTACCGACACACCGTTCTCAGCCGGAGGGTGATGCATGAAACCTCTCCTGATTCTGATCAGTACCCTGTGCGCCTTAACGGTACAGTCCAGTGTCGCTCAAACACCCAATGCCAGCACGCCACTCGATGAGCTGGTTGCCTCTGTACAGGAAGCACGAAAAAAGGAACTCGCACGAAATAGCGAACGGGAACAAAAATTCCTGAATGCACATCAGCAACAAAAAGCGCTGCTTAAAGAGGCTCAACAGACATTTGCCGCTTTACAGAAAAAAAACAACAACCTTAAGCAATTACTGGCAGAAGACAAGGAAACACTGGCTGAACTGGAGCAGAAACAGCAGGCACTCCTACACGAAAGTCGCCTGTTAACGGAAGGTATAAAAGACGAAGCCGGGCGACTGAGTCGCAGCTTCAATCATTCCGTTCTTCCTGCATTCAACGCTGATCGGTCAGCACGTATTAACCAACTGGCATTGAGTCGCACCGTACCTTCCCGCGAACAGCTTTATCAATATTGGGAAGACCTCAACACCACTCTGGCAGATAGTAGCCGTATTACCCGCTCGACAACCACCATTACACGAAGTACCGGCGACCCCATCACTGCCCCTGTCACCTTTATTGGTCCCTTTACAGCTGTCAGTAACGGTAACTTTCTACGTTATTATCCTGAAACGGGACAACTTGGCATTCCCATCAAACAACCCCGCTTCAATATTCGTATCGAGGCAGAAGGTTTTGAACGTTCCCATGAACCCATGGCATTGATGGCCATTGATCCGGGTCGTGGACGATTGCTCGAACAACTGGAAACCAGCCCCTCCCTCATTGAGCGGATTGATCAGGGCGGCTTTATTGCCTGGCTGATCATCGCACTTGGTTCTTTCGGTGCAGGATTGCTCATCATTCGCTACCTGAGCCTGATGCGCGAAAGTCGTCGTATACAGCAACAACAGGTGCACATGGATGACCTCAGCCGCAGCAATGCCCTGGGCAGGGTATTGCTGGCTTGGGAAAAACACCGTCAACAGGGATCGACAGAAAACCTGGAACTTCGTCTTGATGAGGCCATCATGGCGGAAATACCTCGTCTGGAAAGCTGGCAAAGCGCGATCAAACTGATGGCTGCTATTGCTCCCATGCTGGGCCTACTGGGTACCATTACCGGTATGATTCGTACCTTCCAGGGCATGTCCGGCAATGCCGGGCAACACCTGATGGCCGTCGGGATATCCCAGGCATTGATCACAACAGCCATAGGCCTGATGGTTGCCATCCCACTGCTGCTGGGCCATGCCTTCCTGACTAATCGCAGTCGTCAGTTGGTGCTTCTGTTGGATCGTCAGGCCGCCGGGTTAATGGCAGAGCACCTGGAGAAAAAGGCATGCTGATTCCGCTGCCCATTCTCGACTATCTCACCCGGGGTGGCTGGGTACTCTGGATTGTGTTCGGACTGACCAGCATCATGCTGACCCTGCTATCCGAGCGTTTCACTTATCTGGCCTGGCACTGGCGAAAACGTCACCGGAAGATTATTACGCTCTGGCGATCCCGAACAGATCGCTCATCCTGGCATGCACAGAAAGTACGTGAAACACTGCTGGCCCGTGAACAGACCTTCATGGAAGCCAGCTTTCCTGTTATTAAAGGCCTGATCGCCATCTGTCCCTTGACCGGATTGCTGGGCACGGTTACCGGCATGATCTCACTGTTTGAACGCATGGGGTATCACGGCCTGACCGTAGGCCCAATGTTGCTGGAAAGTCTCTCACGAATCACCTTACCAACCCTGGCGGGAATCCTGGTCACTATTGTCGGTGTCTATGCCTACACCTGGTGCCTGCGCCTGGCAGAGCGCCGGCAGCACCGACTGGCGGATGCCCTCACGCTGTCTGATCCCGGGACCAACCTTCGTCCGGCCAACGGGGGATAAAAGGATGCGTGCCCGACGCCATATCACAACAGAAGCAGAAGACACCGGCATTGATATGACACCAATGCTGGATGTGGTCTTTATCATGCTGATTTTCTTTATCACCACGGCCACCTTTATCCAGCAGTCAGGCATTACACTGGAGCGTCAGGAAGCAGTAACAGCACAACCGATCCAGGGACAGGTGACAACCATCAGCCTGACAGAAGCCACCACGATTCATATTGATGGTGACACAATCGAATCCTCTAACCTGAAAAGCTACCTGATCAAACGTCTCCTGCCCGGCACAGCCATCATTATTGATTCCGATCGCAAGGCACCCGGCGGTCTGCTAATTCAAGTCATCGATATTGTTCGCCAGGCAGGATTTGATGATATTACGCTGGCGGCAAAATCAGGACATGCGCCATGATCCATGTGCTGGCCGGTCTGTCCATCACCCTGTTGCTGTTTGTTGTCATGCAATGGATGGTAGAACCGCAAAGACCGGATAACAGTGGCTATCAAACCGTTTCAGTTCGTGCTCCAAAAGTAAATGAAGCGCTGGCAGGAACGGCAACCGATAATCACCGTCCAGAAAATAATCTGAAAAAAGCACCGGACAGCCTTCCACGACCAGGATTCACACCCACTGCCAGCACAGTCAGCCGCTTGCGTTCAGGCGTCAGTGGCAGTCTTTTTGCGCCACCGGATGCCCAATCTCTGCTAAGTTCCCTCGAAGCACCGGGTTTAACCGGAAAATCCGGAAGTAATTCCCCAACCATCAACCCCGATGCTCTACCTCTGGCCAGCCTGGATCCAGATTATCCGCGCCAGGCCGTCAATCAAGATCAAAGCGGCTGGGTGAAGTTACGTTTTACGGTGACAGAACAAGGCACCGTTGACGATATCCGGGTCATCGAGGCCAAACCCAAAGGCGTCTTTGAGCAGGCGGCGATCAGAGCGGTCCGTGAGTACCGTTTCAGGCCTCGCATGGTCAATGGTAACGCGGTTCCACAACGGGCAGAACGAACCATCAGGTTTCAGCTGCAATGAGTATCTCCGGCAATTTTCAGGCGTTAGCCTTGATTAGGCGTGTCCCCGTAGTCCGGGCACTCTCATTTTGCTGCCTGCTGATACCTGCACTATTCCTGAACGCACCCGAAGCCCATGCCGGCAAGGCTCTGCAACAGTTACTGGCTGATATTCAACTTTTCATCACGGCCGGGCGCTACGAAAAGGCTCAGATGGATGCTGAAGTCTTGCTGGAACAAACCAAGCCCGGTTCCCAGAAACGGGCGATGGTGCTTCGCACCCTGACCCAGATTGCCATGCTGCGCGGCGACTATACGACAACCAGCAACCATATTCTTGAATTGCTGGATAACTACTCACTGCCGGCTGATCTGCGCATCACCCTGGAAAGCTCCCTCGCCCAGGCCTGGTTGCAACAGGACAAGGTGGATAACGTCATTGAACGGTTAACACCGCTGCTGAATAACGAACAACTGTCTGTCAGCAATCCCCTGCCCTGGATGATGCTGGCATCGGCCCTGGTGTCCAAAGAACGCTACGCCGAAGCCCTGCCAACCATGACAAAGGCCATAGCCCTTCATCAGCAACCACCTGCAGCCTGGCATGAATTATTACTCAGCATTCAGTTTCAAGTGGAAGCTTATGAGGGCAGCATTGCCACCGTTAAAACCCTGCTGGATATCCATCCAAACCGTGCCCGCTACTGGCGTCAGCTGGCCAGCCTTTACCTGATGCTTGATAAAACCGATGAAGCACTTGCGACCATGGAAACAGGGGCATCACATAGTCTTCTGAATCGACTGTCTGATATCGGCCAGATGACCTGGCTGCGACAAAGTACAGGCCAGCCCGCTCAAGCCGCCGAACACCTTGCCAGCGCGCTGCAAAACGGCACAATCGCGGATCATGCACAACACTGGGAACAGCTGGGGGAACTCTGGCTCAGCGCCAGGGAAACTGATCAGGCTATCCGGGCCTTCGCAAAAGCCGGAGAACATGCCGAAACGGGACAGCCCTGGCAACGTCAGGCCGAACTGCAGATACTCATTCATGATTGGCAAGGTGCTACAGACAGCCTCTCCAGGGCCATTGATAAAGGCGGACAGAAAGACTCAGGAAAAGCCTGGCTGTTACTGGGCTATCTCCATCTCAAAAGTGATAATATCAGTGAGGCGACCCGGGCTTTCCAGTCCGCCACAGACTGGGAGACCGTTAAAAATGATGCCCAACAGTGGCTGACGTGGCTTTCCCAATCCAACGGCCAACCGAACGACTGACAACGATTTCCTGATGAGCAACACCGCTTTCACCACCTTGCCATCACTGCCCGTGACCGAGGTTCTGCCCGATATTGTCAACGTACTCTCCCTGCATGACCGTCTGTTGTTAAAGGCGCCAACCGGCGCTGGCAAAACGACACTGGTGCCACTCTATCTGCTAAATGCTGGCTGGCGAGGAGATGGCAAGATACTGGTACTGGAACCTCGCCGACTGGCCACCCGCGCGGCGGCATCCCGCATGGCCCAGCTCCTGAATGAACCGGTAGGAAAAACCGTTGGCTATCGCATGCAGCTGGACAGCAAAACCAGCCGTGAAACCCGGATTGAAGTCATTACCGAGGGAATACTCACACGTATGCTGCAGGATGACCCAGCGCTCAGTGGTGTCAGCCTGGTCATCTTTGACGAATTCCATGAGCGCTCCCTGCAGGCAGATCTCGGACTGGCGCTGGCTCTGCAATCCCAGCAGGGTTACCGCGAACCGGATGATCCTTTGAAACTGCTGGTCATGTCCGCCACGCTGGATACTCCCGGGCTGGCTGAATTGCTCGATTGTCCCGTCATTAACAGCGAAGGTCGCAGTTATCCGGTAACGGTGCACTATAGTGAGCGTCCACTCCCGCCCGGCGATATCCGTGCTATCTGTGACAACATGGTGAATACCATTCGTCAGGTAATACAGGAAGAAGAAGGTAATCTGCTGGCTTTTTTACCCGGTTACACCGAAATCAGGCATGTGGCTGACGGTCTCCAGAACCGGGGATTGCCTGACCGCATTGATGTCTATCCATTGCATGGCAGTCTTTCCCAGACTGAACAGGATCAGGCCATACAACCTTCCCCTGCCGGCCGTCGCAAAATTATACTGGCCAGCGCCATTGCAGAAACCAGCCTGACCATTGAGGGCATCCGTCTGGTCGTCGATGCCGGATTGATGCGTCTACCCCGCTTTGATCCACGTACCGGCATGACGCGCCTGGATACCACCCGAGTTTCAAAAGCGAGTGCTGACCAACGAAAAGGTCGCGCCGGACGCCTGACATCCGGCAAATGCTACCGTCTGTGGACAGAACAGGAACATCAGCAGCTTCTCCCTTTCTCCCCACCTGAAATTACCGATGCAGACCTGGCGCCGGTTATCCTGGAGCTGCTGAACTGGGGGATGTCAGACTGCGATGAACCGGATTGGGTAACACCACCGCCAAAAGCCGCCGTTGAGCAGGGCTGTAAACTGCTGGAAGCTCTGGGTGCGGTCGAATACAAACATCAACGCTGGTTAATCACACAGCATGGTCGGGCCATGGCGCAAACGGGGCTGCATCCCCGCCTGGCCCATATGGTGTTAACCGCACGCCAACGGGGACTGGATTACCTGGCGGCGCAACTGTGCGTCCTGTTAACGGAAAAAGATCCGGTTCGCGGCTATGCCTCAGAACGCCCGCTGGATATCCGGTTGAGACTGGCATTACTGGATGGCGAATCCGTCCCGGGTCTCAGCATTGATAAAGCCGCAGCCAAATACCTTCAAAAACAGACTGACCGATGGGCCCGGCGTCTGCAGGCCGGAAAGCCGACCGCCTACAAGACCGATGCGATAGCCACATTATTAGCCTGCGCCTATCCGGATCGGATTGCCCGTCGCAGAGCGCAGGCCGGACAGTTTCTTCTCAGTGCAGGTCAGGGTGTCGCTGTGCCCAATCATGACCCGTTGTCTGCATCTGAATACCTTGTCATTCCCACATTGGGCGGCCAGCGGAAACAGAGTAATGCGACAGCATTCCTTGCCTGTGAAATTCAAGCTGAACACATTACTGACCTGTATCCGGATCGTCTTGAAATGGACGATAGTATCCACTGGGATAAATCTACCAAAAGTGTTGTCGCCAACCGGGAAACTCGCTTTGGTGCAATAGTACTGGTGCGTCAGTCCCTGGCATCGCCCCCCGCAGAGGCCATCTGCACAGCATTGATTGATGGTATACGACAGTCAGGCCTTAGAGTTTTACCCTGGACGCAGGACAGCGAGCAGCTACGACAAAGAATACGCTGCATAGCACAATTTGAGACCGACTGGCCTGATGCCACAGAAGCAGCCTTACTCCTGTCACTGGAAGACTGGCTTGCACCTTTTCTTACCGGTATGACCCAGTTTGATCATCTCAAAAAACTAGATCTTGTTACCTGTCTGAAAACCCTGCTGGACTGGCCAGCCCAGCAACAACTGGAAAAAGAAGTGCCAGAACGGCTCAAAGTCCCCAGTGGTTCACACATCCGCATTGACTACACGAATCCGGCCGAACCGAGACTATCCGTCAAACTGCAGGAGTTGTTTGGTTTGCTGGAAACACCTGTGATCTGTTCTGGCAAACTACCCGTTACCATTGAACTGTTATCACCGGCTATGCGCCCAGTGCAGACAACGCGGGATTTAAAGAATTTCTGGAAAACCACCTATCATGAGGTCAAAAAAGATCTCAAAGGGCGATACCCCAAACATTATTGGCCAGATGATCCCTTCACTGCGATTGCCACACATCGCGTTAGACCTGATAAGTGATAGGGCATCACAGCAGATAGCAATGAAACAGAAGAGGCGATTTCACAGGCTCTTCTATTTGCAATCCTTGACCTCATGATGTCAATTACTATTTACTCTGTTCCAACTACAACGATCGGCTATCGAGAATGAACAAACAACGCTGTGAATGGTGCACTGCCGACCCACTGTATCAACACTACCATGACCACGAATGGGGTCGACCTGTGCATGATGATCGCATTCTGTTTGAGTTGCTAATCCTCGAAGGCGCCCAGGCAGGTCTCAACTGGCTGACGGTTCTGAAAAAACGGGAAGGCTACCGGGCAGCGTTTGATAATTTCGATGCTGAAAAGATAGCCCGTTATGATCAGAAAAAAATTGACACACTGATGGCAAATAGCAACATCATTCGTAACAGGATGAAAATACAATCAGCTATCAACAATGCGCGCGTTTTTTTAGCCGTGACGGATGAATTTGGCTCATTTAACGACTTCATATGGCAGTTTGTTAATTACGAACCCCGCCTGAATCATTGGACTACTCTGTCAGAAGTACCAGCTGTTTCACAAGAATCGGAAACAATGAGCAAGGAATTGAAGAGACGAGGATTCAATTTTGTTGGCCCGACAATTTGCTATGCCTATATGCAGTCGAATGGGATGGTAAATGACCATACGCAACACTGTTTTTTATACCATGACTATTGAAAAGGGATCTATTATATAATATCTAAAAATACTTTTCCCATACCTGAAACACATATCTCCCAACAGTATTAGACACGATAAAATAACATAACTTATACATCAGACATTTGATTAACATCCAACATACAATATAAATTATTCACTAAATATGAATAAAGTCTTCTATTTCGCGGACCAAAAACACACTCTCTTAAGAAAAATAATTTCCCAAAAAATCATCCTGCAATCTGGCAATATCAACAACATCACCTACACTCCAGCATCAAGTCGATATTGCATGAAGTCTAGCCATGTCGACTACACCAGCAGACTGCTTGCTATATACATGTCACTTTATTGTAGGGATGGCTTGAATATAGAAAGCAAGCGGCTTGGGCAAGTGCAATGGATTTTGTGTTAATACTGATATTGGGTGAGATGTACCATGAAGATAGTCCGATTTTATCCATTATTTTTTTTCTCGCTGCTTTTGGCACTGTTTTCAAATGCCCATGGTGAGCCGGTTGAAAAAAGTGCCAACCTCAATGACCGCACCTTGGTTCGTAGAGCAGATTTAGCGGAAATTTCAGTAAAATTCTTACCAGGCACCGCTTATTTGGCTTATATCTACGCACGCAACAGTGAAACTGGCGTTCTCCATAATTATGGAACGTATTATGTTAACTCACACTGGCATACCTTTTTACCCGTAGGCTCAAGGTTTAAAATTACGGTTCTAGGTGCAGGCAAACACTGTCGTTTTTTCACTGTTGTCAATCCTACACATTCACAGCTTGAATTCTGGGGCTCTTCAGACCATTCAAAATACGAACATGTTTCTGGTGATGCTGTAGTTCTTGATGACTTTTACACAACACACGCAGTATATGGCTGCCCTGACCCATAACTTGGCTATATCAGCATCAGCCGATATTGTATAAAACATCGGAACAAACCTCACATATGTGAGGTTTGTTCATATTGGAATTATATGATTGACTTATGCTTTTATAGTCAAGCGACAAGAATAACTCACACCCATCTGGCAATTACAAATAAAACCGGCCATTTCATAGCGTCAAAGCGACCACCGAAGGCTTGCTTCCTCATTATACAATGTTTGACATCTCTTAATATCAAGAAACTGAATTCAATCAAACAACATATTCTCCTTTGTAAAAACCCTCAATAAAAACAGTACATTCTTATCATACTCCCATCATAGACAAACACCTGTTTTTTAGATCTCCGTAGAGAAATTGCCACCTCACTTCTGGCAATATTAAAGCCATAACCTAAACTCCTGCATCAAGCCAATGATATGAACTTGGGACGCATTGGCTATAGCAGCATTGTGAAATGCCTCTTTCGAACCGTGTGATTTTCATCCATCCGGCTTGAATGATGCAAACAATAGACTGGACACATGCCGCGGGTTTTCAATCCCAAAATTTGAGTGAGATGCACGATGAAAACAAACCGATTATTTCTATTCTTTTTTTTCTCACTGTTCATCGCTTTTTTTGCGCACGCTAACGAGGAAGATATTAATGACGGTAATAACCACGCCTACAAAGTGTCCGGAAACTTTGATGACAGAGCAGAGATTTCTGTCAAGTTTCTGCCTGGTACTGGTTTTGTATCATGGATCCTTACGCGAAACAGTGAAACAGGCGCATTGGACGACTATGGCCGATTTTATGTTGATGATCACTGGAGTGGATATTTGCCTGAAAATTCCAGAATTCTCATTGCAATGCGTGGTAATGGTGTAAATTGCTATTACTTCAAGGTCGTGAAACCCACATTTGGGCATATCGAGCTGATAGGTGCATCAGGCAGTCCCAGTATTGAGATTGCCGCTGGTGATGCACTGGCTATCGAACGACTTTATAATACCCACAGTGCGGCATGGTGTCCCGATCCATAAAAAAAATGTCCTAAGGTTCACTTTTGGACGAACCGTAGGATCTTTCTTTCATACGGTTCGTCACTACAAAATACCCAGTTATGATTTATCAGTCGATGTTCTCAGTCAGACCTTCAAGACAGCGATGCAGCGCCAAATATTGCCTGGATAATTTATGGTTAGGAGCCAAAAATACAAGGGGTGTGCATGCATAATGGGACTCACGCATTTTGACAGATTGATTTAGATAGGTGGGTAATACAGGATATCCTTCCTCAATGAGTTCTTCGATAAGCTGAAGAGGCAGTTTGGCCTGTGGTTGAAACTGATTGACAATAATGCCTTCAATCTTCAATTTCTGGTTATGATCTTCCTTAAGCTCTTGGATTTCGCCCAATATACTGAACAAAGCCTGACGAGAAAATGCATCACAGTCAAAAGGAATTAAACAGCTGTCTGCAGCAATCAAGGCTGAACGGGCATAGAAATTCAGAGCTGGTGCTGTATCGATATAAATGCGGTCATACTTAGCCGAAAGGCTTTTGAGTGCATCACGTAATTTATAAATTTTGTGTTTACTTTCCAATTTATGCTGTAGCTCTTCAAGCTTATGGCTTGCAGGTATGACATCCAAGTTTTCAAAAGGGGTTTGATGCACAAACTCTGCAGCCTCTTTGGCAAAGAGATTAAACGAAAGTGTTTGTTCAAACAGATCAGCCACTGTATTCCTCAGTGATTCCGGGCCATGTCCCAACAGGTAGTGGGTCGCATTCCCCTGAGGATCTAAATCAATGACCAGGGTTTTTAAACCTTCATTTGCACTGATTGCTGCCAAGTTACAGACAATGCTGGACTTACCAACACCACCCTTTTGATTAAAGATCACCCGCCGCATGTTATTCCCCCTGGTTACCTGGCTAAGCCATCGCATGACGTTAACTGGCATGCTCAAGCAATTCAATAGTTTGCATATTCAGACATAACAAAAGCTTCAGCCTGTTCGCCGGTAGCTCTACGTATTGTCACGCACACCAAACGGACTAGGATACGTTAAACAGCCCAACAACAATCAACAGATGTCGTGTTCCAGCCATGCTGCCAACCACTGAGACGGAACCGTTTGCACCGCCACGCGAAACTGCCAACCTGTTACTGGACATTGCCATACTGCAACTGCGGTGCGGCGCCCATACAGAACGGGTCAATCGTAACGTCAAACGGTTTGCACGGGCTCTGGGGTATGAGCCAGAACTGTTTTTTTCCTTTTCCGGCGTGACACTGACCCTGCAAAACCAGCAGCACACGATCACCCTGTTTCGTCGCGTCGAAACCCACGGTATCAAATTGAGTGTTCTGGTCGGCATCAGCCGCCTTAGCTGGCGAGCACAGGAAGAAAAACTGTCCATTGATGACATCAGGGAAGAAGTCTATCGACTCAAAGAAAGTCCTGCTTACCCATTTCCCCTGGTGGTCGCCCTGGTATCCCTGGCCTGCGCCAGCCTGGCTCGCCTTTTCGGGGCGGATGCTTTGGTCATGCTGACAACTGCAGTCGCCACTATGGCCGCGCTGGTTACACGGCATACCCTTCAGCAATGGGGGTTCAATATTTTTCTTGTCATTGCCTGCTCCGCGTTTATCGCTGTTACTGTCAGCGGCATTGGGGTTCATCTTGCGATAGGAAGCGCCCCTCATTTGGCCATAGCAACCTCCGTGCTTTTTCTTGTGCCAGGCGCCCCACTCATCAATGCCGTGATCGACCAGATCAATGGCCATATTCTGGTGGGCGTTGCCCGCGGCATCATGGGTACGGTGATCGCCTTTGCCATAGCCCTCGGCATGCTTGTTGCCCTTAACCTGCAGGGACTCGGACAGCCATGATGCCCGGTATTGAAGCCTTCCTCGAAGCTGCCTTCTGGTCAGCAGCTACAGCTACAGGATTTGCCGTACTGTTTCATGTACCGCATCGCTCTCTCCCGTTGGTCGCCCTGCTGGGTGCCCTTGGGTATTGTCTGCGTTTTGCGTGGCTGGCTCATGGTGGCGGCATTGTGCCGGGCACACTCCTGGCTTCACTCACCATTGGTGCTGGCAGTATGGTGCTTTCCTACTTCATCCATTCTCCAGCCGTCGTGTACTCCATGCCAGCCGTCATCCCAATGGTGCCAGGCACTTACGCGTATAGAACCATGATTGGTTTAATGCAGATTGCCGACAGTGGCGCCACACTCGATGTGTTGATTAAAACGGTCAACAATGGACTGATTACCGGATTTATCCTGGTCGTGCTGGCCATTGGGGTTTCTGTTCCCAACCTGTTGCTGAGGGGCAGGAGTATTCGGGAGATTCGCTGGCTGTCAGCCAAAAAATCTGACAGCCAAAAAATCTGACAGCCCTCCGGTTTAGTATTATGTGTCCGCTGACAAAGCACGTTCTTGCTGATACGCCTCATAATCAGGCACCAGCCGTTCAAATGGCTGGTTAAAGAGCGGTGATGAAATGATGAAGTCCGCAGATGATGCGTTGCAGGCAACGGGAATATTCCAGACAGCAGCCAGCCGCAATAACGCTTTGACATCCGGATCATGCGGTTGTGAGGACAGCGGATCCCAAAAGAATATCAAGGTATCCAGCCGTGACTCGGCAATCATTGCACCAATCTGCTGATCGCCGCCCAACGGACCGCTCATAAGAGGATGCACCGCTAAACCGAGTTGCTGATTCAATAGTTCTCCGGTTGTCCCGGTCGCATAGAGATGGTGCGATACCAGTTGGGACTGATGCCGCTGACTCCATGCCAACAAATCCGCTTTTTTGTTGTCATGGGCAACCAGCGCAATATGCCGACTTGCAGGCATTGTCACAGTTTTATAGCGCATAGTTTCGACTCACATATAAACAGGTCGACATAAAAAAGGCTGCCATCTGGCAGCCTTTTTTCTCTCAAACGTCAAAGGAAGGTAATTTCTTTTCCACACACACACGGTTCAAACGCGTATGCACCGGCACGCCGTTTTTGAAAGGAGGGTAATCCTCGCCCATGATCAGAGGTGCAAGGTAACGCCGGCACTCTTCAGTGATGTGCAGCCCATCCTCACTGATAAAGTGACGGGGCATTTTCATTTCCACGTTGGCTACCATTTCCAGCGGCACTTCACCGATGGACCAGGTGTACTCAGGCCCTTCCCCACGTACGATCGTCGGCATAATGCCATTCTTGCCCTGTGCGGCATATTCAACTGCCGCCGCGCCAACCGCGTAGGCCTGTTCCACATCCACGGCTGATGCCATGTGACGGGCAGCACGCTGCAGATAGTCCACAACCGCCCAGTGGTACTTATAGCCCAGGGAATCCTTGATCATCCGCGCCAGGATCGGTGCAGTACCGCCCAGCTGAACGTGGCCGAATGCATCAGTGGAGCGTGAGGCTGACAGGAAAGTACCATCACCATAATGCGTACCTTCAGAGGCAACAATGACACAGAAACCGTGATCTTCAACGGTCTGTTCAACCCGGGCCAGGAATGTTTCCCGACAGAAATCAATCTCCGGGAACAGCAACATATGCGGCGGGTCATTTTCATTATCCATGGCCAGAGCCGCGGCAGCCGTGATCCAGCCAGCATGGCGTCCCATGACTTCCATGATGAAGACCTTGGTCGAGGTTTCATGCATGGATTCGATATCCAGCGAAGCTTCCTTAACGGATGTCGCTATATATTTAGCAACAGAACCAAAGCCAGGGCAGTTATCCGTTGCCGGGAGATCGTTATCAACGGTCTTGGGAACACCAATGCAGGTAATGGGGTATCCCATTTCCTTGCTGTACAGGGAAACCTTGTGGGCGGTATCCATAGAATCACCACCGCCGTTATAAAAGAAATAACCAATATTGTGGGCCTTGAAGACCTCAATCAGGCGCTGATATTCGGCCGGCTTGTTTTCCGGGGTAGAGAGCTTGTAGCGGCAGGAACCAAAGGCGCCGCCCGGGGTGTGGCGCAGTCCCGCAATCGCGTCGATAGACTCCAGGCTGGTGTCAATCAGCTCTTCCTTCAAGGCACCAAGAATGCCGTTACGACCGGCATACACCTTGCCAATCAGATCCGGGTACTGGCGGGCGGTTTCCAGGACACCACAGGCGCTGGCGTTTATGACAGCGGTGACGCCTCCAGACTGGGCATAAAAGGCATTTCTGACGGACATCCAGGACACTCCTGTTACTTGTGTCTATCCTGTTGGGCAGCACGCCATGCTGCAAGGGCTCAATTATGACGTGGCAATCATACTGGAAAACAGCTGTCTGAGCCAAAGCGATGTCGGGGAACCTGCCATTTTCCCCTATATTCTCACCACCTGAATCTGTGGCCTTTTTTCTGGTCTGCGATATTTGACAACGCTCTGACCGGAAATATCCTTCCGGCCATCAGAAACAGCAAAAAGACCTTCATCGCCGAAATATACCGAACAAATATTCGAGCCCCCAAAGAGATGCACTGATCATTGATTTGACAGACAGAGGGCGAGCTTCTATTTCTTTCCCTGTCCTTTCAGCAGAGGGCTGAAATAATGTCATTTCTTTTTAAATAAAGCCTTCATTGGGTTCCCTGTATCCACTGGTGGATGTTGTCATGATTAAATTAGCTGCACGTTTTTTCGTTCTTTATTGTCTTGTTTTGACCTCCTATACTACTGCCTCAACAACCTCTTTTAGCTGCGATTCATTTCTCAGTAAACCGATCGAAAAACAACGAGCAGAATTCACCAAAGCCAGAGATCTATTCATTCGGAATTTCAGCCAGGTAAAAGGGGTCGACAATTCGGCCTGGGAACTCACAAAGCTCCTGCAACAAAAGCGTTTTGACCCAGATATAGAAAAAGGCATATATCTAGCTCATCTTCCAGGTCACCTGTTGAATTACAATGAAAAGATAGACACCGAATTTTTAAAAAGCCTGCAACAAGCCATCAACAGCCTTGAAGACATCGGCAAATGTTTTCATTACCGGAAGAATAATACTAAAAAGAAAAATCCGCTAATGGCACTAAAGCTGTATGAGAATGACAGTGCCCAATCCCAGAATGATGTGTCCCATATTTTCTTTGGCTATACCACTTCTGCCATGCAACAGGGACAAGTCACAAAAGTTGCAAGGGGAGCGGATACCAGAGAATGCTCATTAGCAAACTGTGTATTTAAAAATATTCCTATTGAAAAAGCACGTGAGTTTGTTAAATCTCACACAGTCATTCGTCTTGTTCATAGCCCAGTCGAGCTTCAGCGCATACAAGCTAACGCTCAAGCACTTCCCAATGAAAAGCAATTACCCGACAAAAGCTGGCTGACAGGTGTAAAGTTGTATAAAACCGGTGAAATATTCACTAGTCCGGAAATTTACGTAAACATCGGTTACTACGCAGGGGAACAACTTATTGGAAAAAATGTCCTGCAACTCCCCTGGGTCACCAAGAAAGGCATGAACCGTGGCAATACGTTATTGCTAGACTGGCCCACCGGCAGTGACAAAGCCAAGGTTGTCGTCATGGAAAGTGACGTCGACATTCCCTATGACGTGATGCTGGATGCAGCTTTCGGTATTGGAAAATATTTTACTGATGAATCCTCAACAACAGGCTCACTGCTGAGCAGTCTTCACAGTGCTATTTCCGGCTGGTTCAATGGTACCGGCTGGGGTGATGATGATTACATTGGCACCGTAGTAATTGATCGAAACGCCCAGATGCCGGAAATCGCCACCGATGAAGGTAGTGCCATATTGCAGCTCAGACATGAGTCAGCTGCGAAACGTATCCCTGTCTACGGGCAATAGGCATTCAATCAATTGATCAGTAAAAAAGCCGCCTGTAAACAAGCGGCTTTCTGCTGTTGTGACATGCAAAGATTTAAATCCCTCTGCCCTCGAACTGTTGAACCAGTCTCTTTACATTACCGCGATACCGTGCAATGTGCTCATCATGACGTTTTGCTTTTGTCTGAGCTACCGGCTCAGAGGACGCCATTACTGCATGTTCCTTATCCGTGTCGGTTCCATTTTCCAGCAAAGTAACAAAATCTAAATCCGCACCATCTTGTAAAAGTTCCTGAGTATATCGAGTCATTTCCTCTGTTGCGGCTACAGTACAGTGATCCACAATGATTCTTTCAGAAACATTTTCCCCAAGACGAATAATGGAGTCATCAACAGTCTTTGCTAATTTTTTTCCCCCAGTGAGAGCCTCTGCTATTGCCTCAAGTGTTGCATCATCTACAAACATATCCACATCACTCAAAGCTTCACTATCAGGTTGTGCTGGACTCATATCGTCCCATTCAAGGCTAATAGCATCGCGAGCACGAAGCTCGGCCTCATCAATATCAACTGCGGTGTCATCCCACTCAAACTCAGCATCATATAAATGAGTCAAATCAACACTGACCTTTTCCTCATTATTCAGAAAATGCTCGTCAGTTGGAAAACCATAAGTCAGTGTATACATCGATTTTACCGGCACACTACAAACATTACGTATTAAGGAAGCACCTGTCATGTGACCAAACTGCCCTTCCTCAATTTTTCTTCTAATAAAACCATTCTCCTTTGAAACCTTATGCACATTATTAAATGTTCCAGACTGCTCCTGCTCTTCATTTCTAACAGTAGGATTTTCAAACATGGCCACTAATCTTTTAACACCGTTTACTTCACTCATAGGAATCCCTCCTTCATTGTTGTGACTTCAAGATACCTGATAGAGTAAAACGGTGAAATTAGACCAAGGATCAATAAAACAAAACACTATAATAAATCAGAAAACAATTTCTTTATTTAATCATTAATCAATACCAGAATTGATTTAATAGCTTTTATTCATAAACAATATCATTTTGGGTCTGAACGATAATGCATAACTCAATCACCGTTCTTGGCGCAGGCATGGTTGGCACATGTTGTGCGCTACAACTGGCAGAACGGGGTTATGCGGTCACACTGGTTGACAGACAGGAGCCCGGGTACGGAACCTCCTATGGCAATGCTGGCCTGATCAATCGGGGATCCGTGTTTCCGCTGGGAGTGAACGAATTGGTACACCATCTGTTTCCGGCCATTCTTAAACAGACACCCCATGTTCATGTCCACCTACGCCACCTACCCGCTTATTGGCGCTGGCTCGTCACTTTATTCAAAAACAGTCGTACCCGCGCGTCTTATCAAAATACCGTGATATCACTTAATGCACTGTTCCAACATGCGCTAGAAGAGCACCGTCGATTACTGCGTAAAACTAACGCTTTGGACATGTTGCTTGAGGGCGGCTGGCTGAAACTATACCGGCATGAAGACGCCTTTCAGGACAGTCATCGCGAAAGAACCTTTTACGACCAACTGGCCATACAGTACGACATCCTTAATCCCTCACAGATTAACGAGCTGGAACCCACCATTTTACCCAATTACACAAAAGGCATATGGCTCAAGGAAACTGCCTCTTTGTCAAATCCCTGCGCCGTCGTTAACCGTTATGTTGACCTGTTGCTGTCACTGGGTGGCAAGTACCTTCAAGCCGACGTACAACGATTGATGCCAAACAATCAAAAATACACCGTAGAGACAAAACAGGAATTACTTGAAAGCGATCAGATTGTTCTGGCTATGGGGCCATGGAGTGATTCCCTGCTTCAACCACTGGGCTACCACTTTCCCATGGCCTGGGAACGGGGTTACCACCAGCACTATCAGCCAGGAGATGGCTGTCCTTTAAGCCGCCCAGTCTACGATGTCGAAGGGGGTTTTGTTATCGCACCCATGACTCAGGGGCTTCGCTTAACCACCGGAATTGAGTTAACCCATCGCGATGCACTCGCTTCTCCACGCCAACTACAACAGGCGGCTTTAGCAGCACAAAGCTGCCTTCCCTTGGGAAGCCCTACAGGCGATGTATGGCACGGCAGCCGTCCCTCCATGCCTGATAGCTTGCCGGTAATCGGTGCAGCCCCCAAACATCCCGGCCTGTGGTTTGCGTTTGGCCATGGTCATGTCGGGATTGGCACCGCCGCTGTTACTGGGCGGTTACTGGCCGAACAGATCAGCAACGAAGAACCACTCATCGATATGACACCGTTTTCCCCCTTGCGGTTTCTGTAACCACCACATCCACTGCTCATTATTTGTGCACTATCGTTCGATTTATATACACTGTGTTAACGATTGGCGCATTGTTCGTCCTGCCGAGCACCACAACCGTGCACATCGCCCGTAATGATTAACCAATCGACGCCGTAGCGATCCGTAACAAAGGAGTATTCACCCAGCAGTCATTACGAATGAAGTACCCATGATAACAATGAGAGAGGGTATGACATGCAATTCTGCACAAGAGCACTGAGTACAACCATCCTGACACTGCTTATGCTATTCGGCAGTCTTCCAGCCCACGCCGAAGAAGGCGATTATTCCTGGTGGCGCACTTTTCTTAATCTGTTTAATCCACCGGGTGCTGATAATCCCGTAAACGACGGTGATACCCTGGGAATGTACCCTTTGGCAAAACCGGAATCCGGTTTTAACTATGGTTACGATCCCAAGCGTTATTATGCGTGGCAAAAAATTGAAGTGCCTGCCAGCACCGGTGCGGCCTGCGGCAATGGTTCGCCTTACAAGTTTTTTGTCAGTACCGTGCCGAATACCAAAAACACCCTGATCTACATGGAAGGCGGTGGCGCCTGCTGGGACTACGAGAGCTGTTCCGGCCAGTCAGGCATTCGTGGCGCGCGTAATCCTAACGGCATTCCTGATAACTATATGGAAGTGCTGGATCCCACCACCATTATCAATACCGGCTCTATCGCGCAGGTGGCTGTTACACCGTTCATTTTCCGAACGCATCCCTGGGATCGTGTGAAAACCCAGAATTGGAACCTGGTTTACATCCCTTACTGCACCGGTGATATCTACGTCGGTGACAAGGCCGCAGTCTATGAAGATCCCAAGGGGGAAAAACCAGATCTGGTTTGGCTGCACAATGGCCTCAAGAATACTCGCTCAGTCATTACCTGGTTAAAGAATAATTTACCACGACCAACCCAGATGATGACGGCAGGTTGTAGTGCGGGCAGTGTCGGCGCCCTGTTGAATTACATGCATCTGCGTGAGGACATGGCGCCCACCAGAAGCTATCTGTTTGATGACTCCGGACCTGTATTCCAGGCGCCTTACAACAGCAGTGATTCAGCAACTTATCCCCAGTTACCGCTCCAGAAAACGATCATTGACGCCTGGACCACATGGACACCAAACGGCGACCCAATGGATGAAAATCCACTCAATGCGATTCTGGAACGTTATACAGCATTTGATACCAATGACTGGTCGTCCATCTACAGTAGCCTTGCCAATCGTTTTCCATCAGATCGACTGGGCATGACGCATTTTCTGGATGACGCCAATTACTCCTCATACTCCTATGAGCGTTTTTATGAGGATATCTACAATGATCCGGATGCCGCCTCACGGCTGGAAAAAATCAAAACGCTCTGGCAGCAGGATACGTTTGATAACCTGATTCCCCTGCTGGATCAAACCCATAACTGGGGATACTACTTCCCGAGATACCGGAATGTGAACGAATCCCACTGCACTTCCATCATTGAATTCGGCAACGCCGATATTCAGGAACAGAACCTGGTCTTGAAGGATTTTGTGAACAACATCATGGATGGTACCGGTCCCATGATGCGTGCTCATGAAACTGATGAAGTCAGTGATTACCAGAAGCCGTTCAATCTGCTCTACTGGCTGGTCGGTCAACTACTCTAACGTTTTGATGCCGGGCATTGCTGTCCGGCATCCATCATTCCTGTCATGATCTGAACTATTGCGCATACACCGTTTCGCGGAGTTCCTGCAGCTTCGTTGCCAGATAACGCGAACGACTTTGCTCATCAGGAAACTGCCCGATGGTCATCACCTCTTTGACTAACTCAGCTTCCAGTGTCTTGTATTCCTGAAACTGCGGGTCATCCGTTGGATCCTGACGTTTTTCCGCACTGGTCTGAACCGAGTATTCAATCAACCTGGCCGCTTTTTCCTTAAGAACCTCTGTATCAGTTTCTGTCTGGTTCAACCATGCCAGTTCCAGGAACAACACTTCACCGGCTGATATTTCAGCGCGTTCAACCAAATCCTTGATATCCGCCCTGACCTGTTCAGCATTGGCCTGTTCACCATTAAAGAAATCGATCACATTATCATACTGCTGCTGACGCGACGTGAGTTGTTTATAAGCGCGTTCCGCTTCTTCCGGGCTGACCCCCACTTCCTCTGCAACCGTTGTCCAGCTAAAGGCTGCATCCGCGGAGTTGCCGGCAACATCCGTCGTCTGCGTACTCAGCGTTTCCAGAATAGAGGTATCTGACACAGGCTCAGGCAATAACAGTTGCCAGCCTGACACAATCATCACCAGTAACACCAGAAATCCCGTTATTCTTGTTTTCATTGTCATCGGCCTGCAGATATCCGGTTATTGTTGTTAATTCACAAACAGCAATGACAGCATGTACTCACACTACAAAGATCAAAGGACCAATGGCAAGCAGGAAATAAAAAAGCGGCTTTCTCAAGCCGCTTTTCAGATAGACACCGGTATTGCTTTAAATACCCTGGTTCAGGCCAGCAAATCGATAAACAACCGGATAACAACACTGTTCACAATATCGATAAAAAACGCCCCGGCTAAAGGCACCACAATGAAAGCTTTGGGTGAAGCCCCATAATGTTGCGTGACAGCCGTCATATTCGCCATCGCGTTAGGAGTTGCACCAAGGCCAATACCGACCATACCGGAACTCATGACAGCGGCATCAAAGTCACGACCCAGCACGCGGTAGACAGCAAACCATGTAAAGGCCAGCATCAGACATGTCTGAACCATTAACAGGATAAACAACGGCCCTGCCATACTGGCTAATGTCCATAACTGCATACTCATAAGCGACATGGCCAAAAATAAACCTAGACAGACATCACTGATCACTGCCAGAGAGGGCACAGTAGATGACCACTGTTGCTTACGGAACACCTTGGGAATCAGGTTTGTCACCAATATCCCGGCAAACAGACACCCGACAAACTCGGGTATCTGGATACCCTGACTCACCAGCCAGCGGGCACTTGTCGCTCCAGCCACCATGGCCAGTACCAGCGTAAACAACGCCAGCAGGGTATTTTCCGCATCAATCGGTTCATGTTCCTCGTTATAGCGGCTACCAATGGTGATATGTTCTTTACTGCTCGACTTAAGGCGATTAATGCGGATCAGCCGTTCGGCCAACGGGCCACCGGTAAAACCACCCAGCACTAAACCAAAGGTGGCGCAGACAGTGCCCAGTTCCATGGCGTTGGTAATACCGTATTTTTCGAACACCGGCGCCCAGGCAATCGCCGTACCGTGACCGCCACTGAGGGATACCGAACCGCTGATCAGCCCTATCAGCGGATCAAGTCCCAACAAGCTGGCAATCGTGACGCCAACTGTATTCTGGAACAGCAACGCCAGTATCAACAGCCCCAGAAAGATCACCAGTGTTCTGCCACCCTGCACCAGGGTATCCAGCTTGGCAGACAACCCCAGGCTGGTGAAAAACGCCAGCAGGAGAGAGTCACGCAACGTGGTATCAAACAGAACATCCACCCCTTCAAATGCATGGAGCAGACCAAGAACGATGGATGCAAACAACCCGCCCGTCACTGGCTCGGGAATATCATAATTACGGAAGAAAGGGACGCGCCGGTTAATGAACTTGCCGATGAACAGTACCAGAATTGCAATCAGCAGTGTCCTGTGGGTAGACAGCTCAACTACCAAACCAGACTCCTTTAGCAGATGGAAAGGCTGATCCTCGGCCTGCACTCCCTCCCCAAAGTGTTCAACTGCCCGCTCAGCTTGGGCGGGTCTCATTCATGGGAACACCGAGAAATTGTGCAGATAATTAACGCTTACTGTGCACAATCCATGATCAGATTCGGGGATTAACGGGAATGGAAGCAAAGTACCAGGAAAAAGGCTGGCAACGCTAACACACAGACGGACAAGTGTCATTGCTTTCCATGCTAACGACTATAGACCTGTTATCACGGTTTGGCTGGTTTGGGGACACAAAAAAGCCGGAATCATCCGGCTTTTTGCATTTCGTGAAGACGTCAGGATCAGCCTTCGATACCAACAATCAACCACGGTGCATTGGGCTGATTGAGATCCCGCTCCAGGTGCCAGATGTCGTGAAGATCTTCTTCAACACCTTCTGCAGTATCCCGGTAACGGCCACTGAAGCTGATACTGATCTGCGCTTTACCGGGCAGGGTGTCGGCGCGCACCAGATCGGCATCCACATACATCACTTCGGTGTGCTGGTCACCCGAAAGTGATTGTCTTTCCCGCACCAGCTGCTCAAAAAGCTCTGGCGCCAGGTATTCCCGCAGGACGTTCTGATCATTGCGGTTCCAGGCTTCCTGCAGGGTACGGTAATGCTCACGAGCCCCTTTCAGGAAAGCGGTCAGGTCAAAACCCGGTGGCAGATTCATGGGCACTTCACTATCGGCAAAGCCTTGTCCCATGGCTGATACCGGGGCGCCGCTGCCACCGGCCAGCCGCTCGGTGTCAAAGCTTGCATCCGGGGTGGTATAACGGTTATCCATTGGGGCGGCACCCATGGTGCTGCCAAACGGGCTGGACGGCGAATGTCCAGCGTAAGCCGTGCGACGTTTCAGATTCCTGAACAGGGCAAACAGGCCAAAGGCCAGCAGACCGATGATCAGGAAATCCATGATCTGAAAGCCGCTAAAAGCTCCACCACCGAAGAGTGAAGCGAGCAGACCGCCTGCCAGCATGCCACCCAGCAATCCACCCCACAGGCCGCGATTAGAGGACTTCTGAGCGCCCTCTGCAGACTGCTGAGAGGATTTCTGAGCATTCTGGGTGGTAGTTGATTTCTGGGTATTCTGGGAATTGCCAAACAGCCCGTTGCCCGGCTGACTCTTGCTGGGCGCCGGCGCCGTCTTGAACGACTTGCCGAAGCTCTTGCTGCCACCGAATTTCTTGGCTTCCACCATGGGGGCGGAAATCATCAGGGTGGCGGCCAGGAAAACGGTGAACAATGTTGTTATACGCTTCATGGTGCTCTGTTACTCACTGAACCAGACTCGCCATGCTATGAGGTTTGCATATTTTTTCAACGTTTTTTACAGATAAACGCTGTTGACCTGTGTTTCACACCACAGAAATCGGCCATCAAACGGTATCCGTATTGAGTAGTGCTAAAAATGACGGGAACTCCCGCAAGTTCCGAAAGGCATTTTCATTATCCAGTTCATCTTTCAACGCCGGGGACTTCTCAATGGCGATCGTGATATCACGCACGGCAGCCTCCTGCTGTCCCAGTTCTGCCTCGGCACAGGCCCGTTGCCAGTACGCCAGTGGATAATCTTCATCATGCTCAATGGCCTGGTTTGAGAGCGACAGCGCCCAACGGGTTTCTCCCAAGTCCATCAGTACATCCGCCTTGTAAGTCAGCGCTTCCACGTCTTCGGGGTTAATTTCCAGAATTTGATCATAAATGTTGACCTGTTCATGCAGGCTGGATTCCAGCCCCGCCCGCATCCAGAGTGAGTGAATCTGGTTCGTTTCCGAGATCTTTTCCTGTGCGGCAAGAATCTGCTCCGAACGCACCTTGAGTTTACGCTCCACATCATACAGCCGCTGCTCATATTCACCGGTCAGCTTGGAGACCTTGCGCTCAACCGTCGCCTCAACGTTTTCCTGAACTTCGCGCAGGGAACGCCAACCAAGCAATACCAGAATGGATGCAGCCCCCGTTATGATGAAAAAGATATTGTTGGTGGTATCCGTGGTATAACGCATCGCGCGATCCGAGGCATCCAGCCGGGCTTCAGCCACTTTTTCCGCCATCTCTGCCCGCATGGCCTGTAACTGCTGACGCAACAGTTTCAGCTCATCCAATATGTAGCGTTCAATAAACGGCTTGTAGAGGGGTTCATCAATGCTTTCACTGACAGGGGCTGCGTCCTCTGCGTGGGCACTCCCCAGCCCCAAGAGAACAAGCACCAATGCTGCAAGCAGATTTTGTTTAATCATTTAAGGCCTATTCCTTCAGTCCATAACATACAGCGTAGAACGCCAGCTCCATTTAAAAGACTTTTCACGCCACTAATTCCATTGCATCGGCATCATTCCATTCCCACTGAGCCGCCCATTAAACGCCTACATTACTCTCCTCTTTTTATCCCGTTTCCTTGACGTTAGCGTGACAGAGAAAAACCACAACGAAGATGAGATATATCGCACTCTTGCCACACGAAACCCCTCTGTTCTTGCTGTCACCAGACCGCCCCCGTTAATATCAACTCTGTTTTCGGCCATTTTCATGGTCTGCGATCATTTCCGAGGACGATCTCTTGCACGTACATATTCTGGGTATCTGTGGCACTTTCATGGGCAGCCTGGCGCTGCTGGCCAGGGAACTGGGCATTCATGTCACCGGTTCTGACCAGAACGTCTATCCCCCCATGAGCACCCAGCTGGAAGAGCAGGGCATTGCACTGGTGGAAGGCTACAACCCGGAACAGTTCAATCCCCGGCCTGATCTCGTGGTGATCGGGAATGCCATGTCCCGCGGCAACCCTGCCGTCGAATTTGTGTTGAACGAAGGGATTCCCTATACCTCTGGCCCCCGATTCATGGCTGACCATATCCTCAGGGATCACTGGGTAATGGCGGTTGCGGGTACCCATGGTAAAACCACCACGTCTGCCATGCTGACAGTCATCCTTGAGCATGCTGGCATGTCACCGGGGTTTCTGATTGGCGGAGTACCGGCAGATTTTGGTCTTTCGGCCCGTATGGGGAGCACCCCTTTCTTCGTGATCGAAGCGGACGAATACGACACCGCCTTTTTCGACAAACGTTCCAAGTTTGTTCATTACCGGCCGCGCACGGCCATTCTGAATAACCTGGAATTTGATCATGCGGATATCTTTGAAAACCTCGGCGCTATCCAGAAACAGTTCCACCACCTTGTTCGCACTATTCCCGGCAATGGCCTGATCATCAAGCCAGCGGATGACAGTAACCTGAATGCCGTCATTGATATGGGCTGCTGGAGCGACATCAGCAACATGGGGCCAGACAGTGATTGGCAGGCCATTCCGATTACCGACGATAGTTCTCATTTTGCCATCAGCCATTGCGGCACAACGCAGGGCGAAGTCAGCTGGAACCATACGGGTCGCCATAACATGCATAATGCGCTGGCTGCGATCATTGCCGCACGGCATGTCGGCGTGCAGCCAGCCCTTGCCTGTGAGGCGCTGTCCGGATTTCGCGGTGTGAAACGTCGAATGGAGTTACTGGCAGAGATCGACGGCATCAGTGTGTATGACGACTTTGCCCACCACCCCACAGCTATTGCCACCACGCTGGAAGGTCTGCGGGCCAGGGTTGGCGCTGACGCAACGATTCAGGCTGTCATTGAACCCCGCTCCAACACCATGAAAATGGGTATCCACAAGGGGCATTTGGCCGCAGCTACTGCCGCCGCCAGCCATGTTACCTGGTATGAACCTGAAGGGCTGGGATGGTCATTGTCAGACGAACTCGCTCACAGTCCGGTACCGGCTAATGCCGATCACGATATCGAGCATATTGTTTCCACCCTCGTTAGTGAAGCCAAACCAGGAGATCACCTGGTCATCATGAGCAACGGGGGTTTTGGTGGGCTACACCAGAAACTGATTACCGCCCTCAACCAAAAGGCATCCGCATGAGTCAGATGCCTGAAAAAACACATACTGTGACCCTGGCGCTGACCGGCGCTTCCGGCGCGCAATATGGCCTGCGATTACTGGAATGTCTGGTCGCCGCCAACCGGCAGGTGTACGTCCTGCTATCCAAGGCTGCGCGGGTGGTGATTGCCACGGAAACCAACCTGAAGCTTCCCTCCAACCGCCAGGAACTGCAGGCATTCCTGACAGACCGGTACCGCGCCAAACCTAACCAGATTCGTGTACTGGGCAACGAGCAATGGATGTCCGCTGTCGCCTCAGGCAGTGGGGCACCTTCACAGATGGTGGTCTGCCCGGCCAGCACCGGCACGCTGTCGGCCATCGCCACCGGCGCCAGTAACAACCTGATCGAACGCGCGGCGGATGTTGCCCTGAAAGAGCGCCGTCAATTGATCATCGTGCCACGAGAGACACCTTATTCAGCAATACATCTGGAGCACATGCTGTCTCTGACCCGCATGGGCGCGGTGATTCTCCCGGCCAGTCCAGGCTTTTATAACCAGCCCCAAACCGTGGACGACATGGTGGACTTCATCGTTGCCCGGATAATGAATCATCTGGGGATCAACCATAACCTGATGCCAAGGTGGGGGGAGTAACTCCCCCCACCTTCAGGCGGCGTTGATCAAAGCCAGCGTGTTATCCAGCATACGAACGGAAAAGGCCCACTCATTGTCGTACCAGGCCATCACCTTGACCTGCTGTCCCTGCACCCGAGTCAGGCTTGCGTCAAACACAGATGATGCCGGGTTATGGTTAAAATCCATGGAGACCAACGGCACCTCATTAACATCCAGCACCGTGTTTTTCTGACTGGCGTTTCGCACAGCATCGTTCACGGCTTCAACCGTTGTTGTACGACTGGCCACAAAGCAGAAGTCCACCAGCGACACGTTGATAGTAGGGACCCTAACGGCCAGCCCGTTAATCTTTCCGGAAAGTTCAGGCAGCACGAGTCCCACAGCCTCGGCTGCCCCCGTCTTTGTCGGAATCATGTTCAGAGCAGCGGCACGGGCACGATAGAGATCGGAATGGTAGACATCCGTCAAACGCTGATCATTGGTATAGGCATGAATGGTTGTCATCAGGCCGGACTCAATCCCCACGGCATCATGCAAAACAGCCGCAACAGGCGCCAGGCAGTTTGTGGTACAGGAAGCACAGGAAATAATCCGGTGCGCTGACGTCAGCATATTGTCATTCACACCGTACACAATCGTTGCGTCAGGATCCTTGGCTGGCGCAGAAATGATCACTTTCGCGGCACCGGCTTCCAGGTGCCTGCCAGCGCCGGCCTGATCCCGAAACACACCGGTACACTCATGAACCACATCAACATTGAGGGATTGCCAGGGCAAACTGGCGGGATCTTTTTCTGAAAAACAACGAACAGGCTCACCATCCACGGTAATGCAGTCACCTTCCACATCCACTGTACAGCCAAACCGGCCATGGGTCGTATCGTATTGAAGGAGATGTGCATTGATCCTGGCATCACCCAGATCATTGATCGCTACTACACGGATGCCTTTCTGACGATAACCATGCTCATAAACCGCTCTGAGCACATTACGTCCGATTCTGCCGAAACCGTTAATTGCCAGATTGATTTCGCGCATCTTACACACCTTTTGTCGTTTATTAGCTCAAGTAAGCACCAGGCACGCCTGACTGCTTCCAGGCTTTTAAAAGTAGATGACTCAAGGGGAAAGGGCAGGATTTAGGCCCTGGGCGGGATCAAACTGTTTCAGCCAGCTCGCGACAGCATCCAGCATCACGGCCAGTGACTGATCTTTCGTGATACCCGGTGCGACCGTTTCCAGATAAAACCCATCGGATAGTTCATCACGTACCACAGCATGTTGATAAGCGGCATGGGGCTGCGTAGACACCATCAATATCGAACCTGTGGGTGGACGATCCTGCAGCCAGCTCCTGACCGTATCCCGGGTGTTCGGACGAAGCCAATGCTGATGCTGCCAGGTTCTTGCGGTATCAATAAAATCCACGGGAAGTTTGCGCATGGACTGGGGCAGATCCGCATACAGGTACAACAACCGCGCGGCTTCTGTTTCATGCATGGGGGCTGCATCACCGGAAAAGTGGGCAACATCGGTTTTCTGCTGGAGAGATTTCATCAATGACTGAAAATGATCGGCGGAGGGATCCAGCGGTCGCTGTCCCGTCAGAAAGACCAGACGGTTGAACCGTACCCCTTCACGCCATAATTCCGCCAGATAGTGGATACGCTCTAACATGCCCGGACTGGTTGCTCCCAGGATAACACCATACTCATACTGTTCTTTGGCAGGTTTGAGCGCCTGGACAAAACCCAGTTGCCGAAGGTCTTCCTGTACTCGGGTTTCCTTATCGGGTGACAAATCCAGCTCCATCAACTCCCAGCGTTCCTGCCCTGGCTTACGCGCCCAGCGTGAAAATGCCTGAGCGGCACCCTGCCAGTCCCGGTTGACAGGCATATCCAGATGTTCCTGTAATGAGACCAGCGCCTCCGGCACTGACAATTCCTCTGTCATTCCCTGACCTGTAAGGAAGAGTGTGATCAACAGCAGTACCACCGCCATCACGCCGGATCGATAGACCGTTTGATGCCTGTGAATAACTGCCTTCCTCATACACATTTACTGCTTTTCTGACGCCGCATTCAGATGAAGTGCCAGCCACACAGTTTCCTCTTCGGGCGATGTCCATTCCACGCGATGGCGGCAATGGGCTGGCAGGAGAATATAGTCACCGGCCTGCATGTTTACCAATTCATCACGCCCTTCTATACAGAGCTGCGCAGCACCTCTAACAACCATGACCCATTCATCCTGTGTCTGGTCATACCACTCACCTTCTGGCGTGCTGTGCCCACGGGACAGAATGCGCTCAAGCTTGATGCCCTTGCGTTCCAGCAGGGGCTCAAAATATTCATCATCGGTTTGATACAGGCGTTGCGCAAAGAGGTTTTCGAGTTTCATGGGCTGGTTCAGTTCCGAAACGGCAAATACTGACCTACTGAATTATCAGGTTTCGGGCGGCACTGGCAAGAAAAGGAATGCGGCCTCTCTATTGAGGGCCATTATGTGGCATCTGCACAGCTTTACCGGCAATCTCGGTAAAATGGGTGTCCAGCTCAGGGAGCGACCAGTCCTCTGGATACTTTTGCGCCAGAGCTTCAAGCAGCGCGGAATACTGTTGAGACGGTTTGTTCAAGAGGTAAAGCAGGAAGGTGTAGATCCTGTCCCCCACCTGCTTGTTAAAAGCCTGTTTCTGCTCATCGGTAATCGTACCCTTACCGTGAAGCTCATCAACAATGCCATTTTCGAGACAGTTAGCGGCAATGATCAGCGCCAGTTGCTTGACGGTATCTTCGTTCATCCTGAACGCACCTTCCTGATGGTTATATATAAAAGCTAGCTGGAAACCACCGTTGATCAAGCTATCACCGGATATTTCCCAGCCATAGCGGAACCCATATCAGGTCACAGGACAACCGGCGGCCATGGATTGTTCTGGCATCAGTAAGCGACATTGACTGCCATCCTCGGTTTCCGCACACAACAACATGCACTCAGACAGCTCGCCACGCATTTTGGCCGGTTTCAGGTTAGTCAGTACAACGACTTCACGTCCCAGCAATTCATCTGACGTGTAATAGTCGACCAGACTGGTCACCGTCTGCCGCGGCTTTTCCTCGCCGATATCAATTTGTACCTTGTAGAGCTTTTCTGTCTCAGGCACCCGCTCAACCGACAATACCTTACCAATCCGAATATCGAGTTTTTTGAAATCTGCAAAAGTGATTTCCGACATATCTTCTCCTGAAAAAACCTGTGCAAGAAAAATCAGGGAGAAATTATGAATAGACGGGAAGTGGTGAGGGAACTGCCAAACAGACCTATTTAACGGATGCATGACGCGCATCAAGAAAACGGCCGCCAGAGAGGCGGCCGAATATCACCCGGGGTAAGACCTGATCAATCCAGCGCCTTGCCCTCTGGGGTCAAGCGAAGCCAGTCATGAGAATACCAGTAATAGCGTCGTCCACTTTGGTCCGGCGCTGTGCAGTTGAAACGGGAACGACCGGGCTGAATCGCTTTTTCTGACTGTATCTGGAACGTCGTTTTTTCTGCATTCTGCCAGTTGATCTTGAGGCTTTCACCCAGCCCGTAGCAGGCCAGCAGTTTTTTCTGATAAGCCCCATCAGCCAGCGTCAGTTGTAAAACCGGTGTTGTATTATTTTCATCAATCAGGCTACTGTCAGGTGTTTTTTCACTGACCGGCAACGGCAACGTATTCACCTTGGTGATAAAGGAGTCCATCGCCGCATAAGCGCCCCCCATCGGGAATCTGGGCAGCTTGCTGAAATCCGATAAGGCGCCAGTCGGACCCGACTGTTGACCGAACCCCACAAAGTCCATATCTCCAATCATTTGACGCAAGGGAGGCACCGTCTCACCATAAGGCCAGGCAAATAGCTTCAGATCCTGCCCTGTTCTTTCACTGATAATCTTTTCCGCGGTTACAATATCCTTCCGGATTCTGTTCAACCAGGCCTGTTCATCTTCGCCTTTAGTACGCTCCACCAGGTGCCCGTGGCTGACGCCATGATTCGCAATTGAGGCACCGGCTTTAGCCATCTCATTAAGCTGTTGCCAGCTCAATGCTTCGCCAAACCCGCGGTCAACGGCATCCGTGTTCACAAAAATAGTGAATGGATAGTCATGCTTCTTCAGCAACGGAAATGCTTCACGGTAAATCGAGATATAGGCGTCATCGAATGTGATTGCTACAGCGCGGTCAGGCAAGGGCTGATGCTTGCGTATGCGCTCAATGACGTCCGGCAATACCATGACAGTAAAGCCGTTATCCTTCAGATAAGATAAATGCTCCTCGAACTGCGCAGGGGTCACGCTGGTGCTGCGCGGTGTGTCATCACTGACATGATGGTATTGAAGAATGACTGCATGATCCGCCGCAAAGACGCGGACTGATAGCAGCAGTAGCAGCGAAAGAATGGATGACAGGCGCAGCAAACTCGAGTTCCTTCAGGCAATTGTTATCGGTATTGTCTCAGAGTTGTCCGAGGACGGTTATTGCCGTACACGACCGTAATGCTGCGGTTTTTAGCAGGATGGCCGACGGAAACCGTCTATTTGAGGCATGATAACGTCAGTTTTGACGAAAGCACACCCCAATAGGCGCGATCACACCAGTTCTACCCTTATTTCTGATGGCAATGCCTGAATAGCTTTATTGCCATTATAAATGGTTTGTTCAGGCCCACTTCCGAATCAAACCCTCCTGTGTAGATGACGCCACAAGACGTCCCTGACGATCAAACAATTGCCCCCGGACAAAACCGCGCCCCCCCGAAGCGGAAGGACTCTCCATCGCATACAGCAACCAGTCATCCATCCGGAAATCACGGTGGAACCACATGGAATGGTCCAGGCTGGCCACCTGCATATTCTTCTTCCAGAACGAAACACCATGGGGCTCCAGCGACGTTGGCAGGAAATTAAAGTCCGACGCATAAGCCAAAAGGTATTTGTGTACCCTCAGATCATCCGGCAATGTTCCTGCGGCCTTCAGCCAGATATAACGCACCGGATCTCGCTTTTCCGGCTGAAGGGGGTTGTTGGGATTTACGGGACGAATCTCAATCGGTTTGTCACAGGTCATCTTGTCGCGGATGGATTCCGGAATAAACTGCTCAAACCGTCTCACCAGTTCCAGCTCAGAGGTCACTCCGTCAGGTCCGTCCACTTCCGGCATGACAGGCTTCTGATGAGCAAAACCTTCCTCCTCTATCTGGAAAGATGCCGCCAGGTTAAAGATGGATTTACCATTCTGTATCGCGACCACACGACGGGTAGTAAAACTCTTGCCATCACGGGCGTTATCCACTTCGTAGACAATCGGCTGGCGGGCATTGCCCGGTCGCAGGAAGTAACAGTGAAAGGAGTGCAGGCCGCGATCTTCACTGACAGTCTGCTTGGCCGCAGACAACGCCTGCCCGATAACCTGTCCGCCAAACACATTGCCAAAACCAAGATCCTGACTCTGGCCTCGAAAAATACCTTCTTCAATACGTTCCAGTTTCAACAGGTCCAGAAGCTCTGTCAGTACACTGCTCATTCATCAACTCCTTGCACTTCGCCTGCCTGTACAGGTCATGCCTGTGGCCTGGTCGGTTATTATGATATCCGATGTTTTTTCGACTGCTGACGGATGCGTTCATACCAGTCGGAAGGATCAACCAGATGACCATTGTCATCAATGGCAGGATAAGCCGCCTGTCGTTCGTCACAATAACGGGCCAGTTCCGGGTAACACCAGCGGAAGAGTGTCTTATGATAACGCTCTGGTTCCAGACGACTATAGCGGTACAAACCTTCACACTCACGCTGCCGCATGGCCTCCGCAAGAATGATCGCCGCAGCGACGGAAACATTGTACGACTCCACCATCCCCTGCATGGGTATAATGACATGCTCGTCTGCCAGCTGCGCGCCAGTTTCGCTGACACCGTATTTTTCAGCGCCCATCAGCAGGACACAGGGTACGGTAAAATCCAGCTCGTGATACGGTTTTGCCCGCTCGGAGAAATGCGCGGCATAGACTTTAAAACGGCGTTCCTGAAAATACCGTATACCCGCATCAATACTGTTGTGCGTAGCGACATTGACCCAGCGGTTGCTCCCCATGGAGCGACGTCGTAACTGACGGGCCCTTACCGGCGATTGGGAAAGATGAACCGTATCAATACCCACCGCATCGCAGGTGCGCAGAATGGCGGCCAGGTTATGGGCCTTGTGTACCTGATCAGTCAGTAACGCCAGATCAGGCTGACGACGGTCAAGCGCGGTCCGCAGTTTCTGGAAACGTTCCGGTGTCATGGTGGTCTGCATCGGATATGAGACAGGCATTGTAAAAACATTGCCTGCAGCAGGGCAACCGATACGTATAACTACCGATCAACTGTTTTGACGAATGGAGAGACCTCGGGCCAATGCCCGCTCCACTAATGCCACCAGTACATCATCAAATGCCAACCCCGCCGCCTCGGCGGCATCCGGCAAAAGACTGGTCGGCGTCAGCCCGGGAATGGTGTTGAGTTCCAGAAAAACAGGATCCTGATCGTCCGGCACCATAAAATCCGCACGGGCAAAATCCCGGCATCCCAGCACCTCAAATGCTTTTACGGCATAGGCTTCACACAGTTGATACTGATGGTCCGTCAGCCGGGCAGGAATGATGTGATCGCTTCGCCCCGGCGTGTATTTTTCAGCATAACCGTAACCGGTCAGGCGGGCGTCTTCGGGCAAGCAGATTTCAATGACTGGCATCGGCATAACCGTCGGGTGTTCCAACACCGACACCGTGGCCTCTTTACCCTGCACCATAGATTCCACCAGCACATCGGACTCTATGGAAAACGCCTCCCTGAAGGCGAGCCCAAGCGCATCAGCCTCCCTGACCAGAGACGTGCCTAATGATGAACCCTGTGAACGCGGCTTGATCACGACAGAACGTCCCAGCTGCTCCAGCGTGGCCTGCACGGCTTTGTCGATCCCATCCTCCCGTTTGACCACAAGATCACTGGCAAGGGGGATGCCATGTGCCTGAAGCAACCGTTTGGTGAGTAATTTGTCCATGGCCAGGGCGCTGGCTGTAACGCCTGACCCGACATAGGGAATCTGCATAATCTCCAACAGGCCCTGAATAGTGCCATCCTCCCCCGGCGGGCCATGCAGCACAGGGAATGCGACATCCGGCGCCAGACGGTGCAGATCCACCGCAATGGAGGGGGTCAATTCCAGCACATGCAGATCAGGATAATGATCCCTGAGCGCCGCCTGAACCCGCCCCACAGACAACCGGGAGACTGCCGCCTCTACCGAAGGACCACCACAGATCAACGCAACACGGGGACAGGACAGGCCGGACATGATTTACTTCCAGAAACAAGGGACTGTCGTCATACAGCCATGGCAAAGCAGTAAACATAGAAACAGACGACTGAAGATGCCACTGGCAATCCCGCACGCTCTCACCGACAATAGCGCGCATGCCTGTTCCGGAATGACGACCATGATTGAAAGCCGTACCCCCGCCCATGTGTCCTATGCCCTGATTGCCCTGAGCATTCCAACGGCATTTCCGATGCTGGTCGCCGTTATCATGGCTTATGTCTACCGTGCCCGGACGGATGACGCCCTGCTCTATGCCCACTATACGTGGCAAATCAGAACCTTCTGGATCAACCTGTTATTGGCAATTATCGGTCTAGGCCTGACCCTGTTGCTGGTTGGTTATCTGATCCTGTTTCTGAATCAACTCTATCTCTTATATCGTTTGGTGGTGGGATGGTATCGGTTATCGCAGGAGCGTTATCCGGTTGAGTGGTAAATCGTGACAATAGAAGCACACTTTATCTGACAGGCAACGCGGAGGAACAGCGAGGGTATACACATCAACAGAATATGTATACTATCCAACACTATCGTACCAATGGATGTTCGGTACAACACAACAATAATAAACCACTGCCAAAAAGTGGGCCGTCAGGGACAATATCATGGAATATACCCGCTCCTTCAGTCCTCGCATGTTGGACGCAGAGCCTGTCTCCATCGAGTTCGGGCAATGGCTGTTGCAATACCAGGCCTTTTCCAATCCCGCCAATGATCATCGAACACCGGTTGTTTTCCTTTCCGGCGCCTTTCAGAACTTTCGCAGTTTTCGGCATGAAGTCGAAGTTTTCCTGCAGGATTTCCCGGTTATTCTGCTGGATCTGCCTTCCCAGGGTTCCAATCCTCAACTGGTGCCTGATCTGTCACTGGAGGATATGGCCTGCCTGCTGAAAGGGTTTCTGGATGTCTGTGGTATCGAGCAAATCAGCCTGATCGGTATTTCCTACGGCTCACTGCTTGCCAGCCTGTTTGCCACCGAGTTTCCGGAACGCATCGAGAAACTGTTACTCAGTGGCACAACGCCCATGGGCCGCCCTGCCCTGATGCGTACGCTGGAAGAATCCCTGCATCTCTGCCGGGAAGGTCGTATCACGGAATTCGCCGCAGGTTGCGTCACTACCATGATCAACCATTACCATGTGGAGCAGACCGGATTGGGGCGGACACACCAGAAGCTGCTGTTCCGCCAGGTTTCCCGTCTGGATGAAGCCGAACGCGAACGCTTTCTTCAGAACACACAGCGCCTGATCGACTTCAAGGGCTTCGATAAATACCCACAATGCCCCACGCTGGTCGCTACCGGTGAATACGATCACTTTACACTGCCCTGTGAAAACGCAGCCTTTGCCCTTCGCTGCCTTCGCTCAACGTTCGCACTGATACACAATGCCGACCACATGAGCATCTTTTCCCGCAGAGAAGGTACCTGTCGGTTGTTTTACCATTTCCTGACCGGACGCCCACTCACTAGCTGCAAGGATTTCCAGGTCATGAATCGGATCGCCATGATCACCATGGAGCGACGGATCAGCCCGCGGCTTGTCCCCATTCGCAACGGCGCCTGCATTCTGAAAACAGAGAGCGGTGAAAAAATTGCCGCACGGATTGACGATATCAACTTCTTTGGTACCCGGCTGTCACTGAAAGAAAACCGCACGCTGGATTTGGACGAACGCAATCTCGAATTGCAGATTGACAGTATTGGCGTATCTCTGTCGGTTCACGTTCTGGAACAGGATGATGACCAGTTGCGGGGCCACTTTATTCATATTGACCTGCAAACCGCAGAGCGGTTCAGACAGTATCTTAATGATGACAGCTATTTCATGGACCAGCAGCCACTGGCGCTGTTTGAGGAAGAGCTTGTCGCCGATATTGCCGGATAATCTTTAGCGCAAACGCCGTTGTCATCAGACAGCGGCTTCCACAATCCTCACGGCGCTGGGAATCTCAAGTTTTTTCAAGGGTAGACTGTCGTAATAGCTGGCAGGGTTATGCACCTTGATATCGGCAAATCCACAACCGGAAAACCCCGTCTCTATTTCCTGATCATTACGGTAATGCAGAGGGTAACCGCCCCGGGTTAATAAACCCACGACCTTTTGGGCAAACTGCACCCAGCGATAGAGGGGATGTTCCTGAAGATCCGGATAAATCTCAGTCAGGTAAATGCCTTTGGGAAACGTCACCAGATTATCTGCCAGCCGTTTCCAGAAATCGGTAATGACCGGTAAGTCAAAATAGTTCACCAACCCTTCGGTAATGACCAGTACCGGCTTGCTGGTATCAAGGCGGGAAAACAATGAAGAGAGACTATCAGCCCCGTCCTGCGCCAGAATATTGCATTCAACCACCTGGTGATGGTCAGACAACAGTCCATGCTGCGAAAGATAGCGGCGCTTTCTGGCGGCCATATCCGGCAAATCGGCTTCAATATAGCGCAGGGAATCGCCATACTTCCGCATGAAGCAGGCGCCTCTCGGCGACATGCCTGCTGCGATCTCAACGACCTGGCCAACACCTTGCTGTTCAATGGCACGGGAGAGCAGTTCATCAATGATGACATGTCGTTCTAGCAGAAACGTTTCAATATCTGCCCCGGCGACAGCGCGAATCAAGGCATTGACCGGCGCCAGTGCCCCGTAACTCAGTTTTCCCTTAAGCGAGTAGAGCTCTGGTAATGACAAACCGTGACGAAACCAGACATGACCGGTATAAAGTGCACTGATACTGATACGGGACGTATCCACTTCAGGGGTGAAATTTGCAGAGGGAGACATCATAGTCTTCTTTATATACGCTTTTATCATTATTTTAAGGGCGAGCATAACGAGGCGTGATTAAGCACGCAAGTTCCTATTAAGCAGTGGAATAATACCGATGACACAGCGTTTGCCTGTTCACGTGGTTCCGGCAGGTACCGTATGGATCTAACCGACATCCAGCCTATGCTGGAGTGGCTGCGCAGCCACCATGAATGGCTTGCCGTCAGCATTATGCTGATTGCTCTGGTCGAATCCCTGGCTATTGCAGGCATTGTTCTACCCGGCGTAGTCATGCTCTTTGGCGCGGCAACGATTGCCGGCAGCGGCGTACTGGATGTCTGGACAACCCTCATTGCCGCCTTCATTGGGGCAGTGCTTGGGGATGGTATCAGTTTCATCCTTGGCAGGGTATTCCATCGCCATATCGCTAACTGGTGGCCATTTACCAAACATCCCCAATGGCTGGAAGATGGTGAAAAATTCTTTCATCGCCATGGAGGAAAAAGTATAGCCTTTGGGCGTTTTATTGGTCCGGTCAGGCCGATTATCCCATTGGTGGCAGGGATGCTGGATATGCCGGCTTCGCGCTTTTATGTCGTCAATATTATTTCTGCCTTAGCTTGGGCGCCTGTTTATATTCTGCCGGGCTATCTGGTTGGCGCTTCCATGCAGGTGTCTCCCCCCGTGTCCGAAGATGTTCTGATTATTCTTGCCATCCTGTTCGGCACCAGCCTGTTTTTTGCATTCATGGGTGGGTATATCTATGACAAAATCCGTTTAACGGACGATCAACAACCTACCTCTGGCAAACTATCGATCAGTAGCCGTTATCTGATGTATGTGAGTTCCATCAGCCTGTTACTCATCACCTGCCTTGTGATTATTGGTGAACTGAAATTTGCCAATGCAGCTATTACCCAATGGCTGGTATTCAACCATACCGGTTTGATGAATCAAATTATGGTCGTCATCACACTGATAGGAGACCATGAAGTTCAGCTGGTCTGGTTTGGGCTCGCCATTATAGGGCTGGCAATGAATCGGCAATGGCAACTTGTCCTGCTTATGTGCCTGTTGATTACGGGTGTGGAAAGCGTCTTATGGCTAATGAAATGGGGACTTGATTTGAACCGACCGGATAATCCCGCAGACCTGGTTCGTTTTTCTTTTCCCAGCGGACATACGACATTAACAACCTTTCTGTCACTCTGGCTCGCTCGCTATGTTGCACTTGCCATTCCGGAAGTTAAACGGCCATGGGTCTGGAGCATTGGTATTGCGATCGCCATGCTGGTTGGTTTTTCACGACTTTACCTCAGCGTCCACTGGGCGACAGATGTCATTGGAGGCCTGGCGCTGGGTACCTTGGGTTTTTCGCTATGGCTTTATAGCTGCGGCCGTGTAGCCGACACATTGCCTCCCCGACACCCCATCGTACTGGTATCGATTTTACTGATAAGCAGCACAGTCATTATTGCCCTGATGTTCCCTGACGCTCGCAATACCTATCTTGGATGATGTCAGGTTCTACATGCCACCCATTCGATGGGCAAGATAACGCTCAAAGAAAACAGGAAAAAAGCGGGCAAACAATCGCGCCCGCCAATCCACATTGGACAGAAGCAGAAGACGCTTGCGTTTACCTGCACCGATAAAAATCTCCTCTGCTACATCCGCAGGAGAAGCGGTTTTCCCGGTTAAGGCAATAGGCTTTCTGACAATCGCGCCGTCTCCCTGTAAAGCATTCTTGTAGATATCCGTCGCCGTAAACCCCGGACAAACCATCATGACATCAACGTCACGATCCATCAGTTCAACCCTCAGGCAGTTGAACAAGCCGTGCAGTGCATGCTTGCTCGCGCTATAAGCACACCGATAACGTAATGGTGCAAAACCGGACATGCTGCTCATGGTGATCACCAGACCATGACTATCGAGGAGTGCGGGTAGCGCCTCCCGGGTAAAATAAAGCGCACCAAAATAATTGACTGACATCAGACGGTGGTGAACCTCAATGTCGGTGTACTCAAACAAACTTCGGTGGGTAATACCCGCATTATTGATCAAAACGTCAATGTGCTGAAAATCCTCAACAATCCGGTTAACAGTCTCATGAACCCCTTGCTGATCACTGACATCACAGCAATACCCTCTCGCCTGCACGCCCCGGCTTTCGAGATGATCAATACAGGTCGCGATCTGATCACGGTTCAGATCAATCAATGCTATGCGTGCACCAGCCATACCGAATCGCTGACTCAGTGCCCTGCCAATGCCTGCACAGGCGCCGGTAATCACAACAGTCTTGTTTTTGAACGAGTGCGGCATCGCCAAACTCCCTGCTTATCGTAGGGTTATTATTATCGAAATTGATCGATCTGCCTGCCTGACAGCAGAGAGACAAAGGGCTAGCGCGAAAAAGTATATTTCTCCCGCTTGATCTGCCGTGGGCCAAACCCTGCTTCACTGAGCCAGGCTACAGCATCATCGATCATGGCAGGATTACCACAGAGAAAAGGAAGATCACGCTCCGGGGACAAGTCCAAGTGAGGGAATCTTGTCTGAACATAACCAGAATATTCTGCCATCCCGGCATCCGGGCTTGCTTCCCTGCTTAAGCAAAGTTCAAATGTCACGTGCTCAAATCGAGCAGCCAGTGAAGAGAATACCTCGCAATAAATCACATCCTTCCGATGCCTGGCACCCATCAGGATATGCAGGGCAATACCACTGCTAGCTATCATCTCCAGCTCTGGCAACATGGCACGATAAGGCGCCATCCCTGTGCCTGTACCGACAAGCACCAGCCGCTCAGGCAAGCTGTCCGGTAATACCAGAAATCCGAAGGGGCCAGTGATCCCAAAGCGTTCTCCGGGCATGGCCTCCAGAAAACGGCGACTGGCACGACCATCCGGCAACAATGCAATGGCAATATCAAACTGGCGAGTTGATTTAAATGTATCAGGCGAGCTGGCAATGCTATAGCTGCGTTTGAAGCTCTCTCCATCCAGCTCGAACTGAATGGATACAAACTGCCCGGCCTGAAAGGAAAAGCTGTCATCGACAAGCTGAAATGTCAGCTGAAGCGTATCGTCTGATAACGATGCCTTGCTGAGTAACTCCGCATCCAGAAGAGGCCGGGGCATGAAGAACTCCGTGGCTTATGAAACAGGGTATTCCATAAGAATGCGTGATATCACCCGACTGTCAACTCCGCCTCTTAACCTGAACTGTTTTTATCAGGCAGAGCAACCATATTTTCCAGACGGGTTACAGGGTTTGCAGCGCCCAGCAACAGTCCCTGGCCCCGGTCGTACCCCAGATCCCGGACAAACGCCAGCTGGGCTTCACTGTCGATCCCTTCAGCCACCGTTTTAATCCCCATATCCTTGGCCAGAAAAGTCATGGCGCGGATAATGCCTTCTGTCGCACTATCACGTCCGATTTCATGGATAAAGCCAGGGTCAATCTTGACCACATCCACCGTCAGGCGACGCAAATAATTCAGTGCAGATGTTCCACTCCCAAAATTATCCAGGGCCACATGAACACCTACTTGTCTTAACGCTTTTAAATCATTAACGACTTTGCTTGGGATTTCGTTCAGGAAACGCTCTGAGATCTCGATCTCCATGACTTGGGGATCAATATTTTGCTGTTCCAGCAGGGTTTCAATCATTGCCTGGATGTTGACGTCCTTACACTGGCTTAACGACAAATTCATGGCCAATATGGTTTGCTTTCGTTCCGGATCGGCGTAACGCCACTGCGCGATTTCCCGGCTTGCGTTATTCAACATCCATTCCCCGAGGGGAGTCATTTGCCGCAGTTCTTCCACCAACGGCATAAACTCATCCTGCAAACGGAGTCTGCCCTCGTAGTTCCAGCGAACTTCAGTCTCAAAACCTATTACCTGACCAGACTCAAGCCCCACCATAGGCTGATAAAAAAGCTCAAAATTCCCACGTTGGAGATCCGTCTTGAGCGCCTGTTCCATGAAGGCCTTACGACGGTTCTCTTCCCGCATGGCATCCGTGAAATACTGATAACCCCTGCGGCCATTCTTTTTGGTGACATACATGGCCGTATCGGCAGCCTTAACCAGCTCATCCGGCTCTTTGCCGCATTCTGGCCAGACGGCTATCCCGACACTGGTACTGACATGCAACTCCCTACCGCCCAGGAGATGCGGACGACAGATCGCTTCCACCACTTTTTCAGCGACCAGTTTCACGTCATCAGGCCTGGCAACATCATCCAGTACAATGGCAAATTCGTCCCCACCAAGACGCGCTACCAGGTCTCCCCGGCGAACATTCTGCTGTAACCGCTCAGCCACACTTTTCAGCAGTTCATCACCAACATCATGCCCCAGACTGTCATTGATGGGCTTGAAGTGGTCAAGATCCAGATAAAAAACAGCGGTAATGTGCTGGCTGATCTCACTGCGAGTAATAGACGCTGTCAGAAATTCCATGAACAAGGTGCGGTTCGCCAGTCCGGTCAGACTGTCATACTTGGCCATTTTCAGGAGGTGTTCTTCGAGTTTCTTGCGTTCGGTAATATCCTGAAAAACCAGCACGCCGCCCATCACATGACCGTTTTCTGTCTGAGTGGGAGAAGCGCTGAACTCAACCGGGAGACTATCGTTATCGCCCACTTTTAGTGTGGCTGTCTTTGAATAGATACTCTGCGGGTCAGCCTCACCAGCCGTCCATTGTTGAATAATGCTATCAATACCCGGTTCCATGAAAAACGGAAGAACGGACGCGCCTAACAATACCGCTTCCTCCTGCTGCAATAATTTGCACGCCGCAGGATTGGCAAAGGTGATGTTGCCTTCCGGATCAATGCCAAGAATCCCTTCTGCAGCACAATCCAACAGCAAGTGATTCTGTTCACTCAATGTCTGAAGTTCTGTTGCAAGGTCTTCCAGTTCACGCCGCTGTTTATCAAGCTGAAGAAAAACACGGACCTTACTCAGAAGGATATCTTTGTTAACCGGCTTATACAGGTAGTCCACAGCACCGGACTCATACCCCTCGGTGACATGTTTATCTTCTTTGCTGATGGCGGTCACAAAGATAATCGGGATGGTTTCCGTCGATTTATTGTCGCGGAGAAAGCGGGCTGTTTCGAAACCATCCATGACAGGCATCTGAACATCCAGAAGAATCAGGGCAAACTCGTGCCTTAACACCAGACCCAACGCCTCTTCACCAGACAACGCCTTAAATATCTCCGCACCCACCGGCTTCAGGAGTTTTCCCATTGCCAGCAGGTTCTCCGGCTTGTCATCCACCACCAGAATCTTGGGTAACTTTGGTTCCTGCTTATTTGCTTCCATGTCGTCCATGAGACGGTTACTGTCCTGTCAGTTCATTCAGGCGCGCCGCCAAAGCTGGCAGAGCCATCACCCCATCAACCTCTGTATCGGCAAGAGTAGCCTTTGGCATTACCTCATGCTCGGCTGTTGCCGGATCCTGCACTAACACGAGCCCACCCCGTTGCTTGATCTGCCGAGCGCCAGCGCTGCCGTCGCGGTTAGCACCGGTCAGCACCACAGCAATCAGGCTGGAACCATACGCTTCAGCCGCTGACTCAAACAAAACATCCACTGAAGGGCGGGAATAGGTCACTTTTCTGTCAACACACAGGCTAATACTGCGATCTTCTTCAATCAGCATGTGGTAACCCGGTGGCGCCAGATAGATATGGCCGCTTTCAACCGGCTCCTGATCATCGGCAAACGAAACAGGCAGACGACTGGTTTTATTCAAATAACGAACAATGCTGTCATCAGCTTCGGCATCAATGTGTTTGACCACAAACACAGGTACAGGAAACGCCGGCTGCAAACTACCGAACAAAGCCTTAAGAGCTTCAATTCCCCCTGCTGAAGCGCCAATGACGACGGCAGCAAACGAATATGTCCTCATTCTGCTACCGCCTTTTTCCGATAGATTTTCTGGTAGATATCCACGGTCTCATACAACGAATCGATGTCAGTAAAGCGGATACTTTCCCGGGTACCCAGACACAACATGCCTTTCGGACATAGGCTGCTATTGAATAGCTGAAATACCCGATTCTTCAGATCACGGTTGAAATAAATCAATACATTCCGGCAAATGATCAGGTGCATCTCGCCAAACACCCCGTCAGTCACCAAGTTATGGTTAGCAAACGTCATATTGGCTGAGAGTCGGCGATGGAATTTCAAAGAACTGTAACGCTGATGGTAATAATTGCTTAATAAGCCTTCACCACCCGATTTCATGTAATTCTCTTCGTAGAGAGGAAGATTTTCCGTACGATAGATTCCCCGCCGAGCAATCTGTAATGATTCTTCATTCAAATCTGTGGCGTAGATCTGCGCACGATCCAGAATACCCGCCTCATCCAGCAAGATCGCCATGGAGTAGACTTCTTCTCCTGTTGCGCAGCCGGCGTGCCAGATCTTGATGAAAGGCCAGGTTTTCAACCAGGGAATCACTTCTTCCCGAAGTTTCCGGAAAAAGGCCGGATCCCGAAACATCTCCGTCACAGTAACTGACATATGACGCAATAACAGCGCAAAAACAGCAGTATCATGCAGTACTCTGGGAATCAGATCAGCGATATGCTCGCAACCGATATCCTCTCTGAACTCCCTAATACGGCGCTTGAGGGACGCTGGCGCATAATCATGAAAATCATACCCATAGTGCTGTTTTACCGCATCCAGTAGCAGCCTGATCTCCAGAGTTTCCAGGCCTCTGAGACCATCTTTTGACTCACTCTCTTCCGGATTACCCGGCAGCGACTCACCGTCTGTCGGTATTAACAGATCCGAAAGTGCGGCAGGTTCTTCCTTCCTCTCATCCACTGAGGCAAATTTCCTTCAAAATGACATCATCGAACAGGTAAGCGTGTTGTCTGGCTAGGCAGTATCATCCGGTTTCTGCTGTAACCAGAGCTTCAACATAGCCACCATCTTTTCCATATCAATCGGTTTGGTCATATAGTCATTGGCGCCAGCCTCAATACACTTTGCCCGGTCATCGGACATCGCCTTGGCGGTCAATGCAATCACCGGCAGGTTCTTGAAGCGAGGATGAGCCCGAATGCGACGAGTAGCTTCATACCCATCCATAATCGGCATCATGATATCCATCAGGACCAGTTCAACATCCGGCTCTTTTTCCAGTTGTTTTAGCGCCAGTTCACCATTGTCGGCCAGTACGATTTCCAGATGGTATTTCTGCAGGGCCTTAGACAACGCGAAAGTATTACGCAGGTCATCATCCACCAGCAGAATTTTGCGTCCTTTAAGGGCACTGTCATCAACAGCCGCCGGCTTCGCCACCGGTTTTCTGGGTTTACCAGGCTGAATACTGTGCAGGAAGAGATTGACCTCATCGACCAGACGATCTTCAGAATGCTCGCCTTTCATGACCATGGTGCCGGCGAACTCTGCCAGCTCCCGGTGTTCTTCACGATTAATTTCCCGCGACGTGTTGATAATCACCTGAGGCATGCTTTCCCCCAGCTGATCATGCAGTTCATGTAACAATGCTGTGCCGTCTTCGTCCGGCAGATCGATATCAATGACAAGGCAGTGGTACTGCGACTTTTTCAGGGCTTCCCTCAAATCATGACCATTTGTCACAACCTCAGTTTCAATCCCCCGGCTTCCCAGCATGGCAATGGTTTTCTCACGACTCTCTTCATCAGCATCAATAATCAGAACTTTCTGGATTTCGTGAGCGCGCTTTTTCTCCAGCTTGCCAAAAAGATTATGCAGCTGTTCTTCAGAAACGGGTTTTTTTAATAGCGCCGTCGCGCCTTTGTGCAATAGAGAGCTATCCAGTTCACGCCCTGAAATGATATGAACGGGCATGTTGTGATTCCCGGTTTGCTGTTTCAGCAGCTCAAGAACCTGCTCACCATCCATATCCGGCAAACCAAGATCCAGAATGACCGCCTGAGGATGAACTTTCTGGGCAATCTCAAGCGCATCTTTACCTGAATGGGCGGTCATGCATTCATAGCCTGAGCTCTCGGCGACTTTTTTCAGTACAGCGGAAAAAATCTTGTCATCTTCCACAATCAGCAGGGGCCGGTCAGAACCGTCCGGTTTCATTGCAACCGGCGGTGCACTGGCCGTTTTCTCTGTCGTGGCTATTGCGATGGCTGGCGTATCATTCGACTCAGACAGCGCAATCATGTCATCGTCCATATCAACGTCGGACGCCTCTTCATCCACCGCTTGTCTAGGCATATCCGTGAGATATAGCGTGAAGGTTGCCCCCTTGCCGGCCTCACTGGTAATTTGCATCTCACCGCCCAGTAATACAGACATTTCACGGGAGATGGAAAGGCCAAGTCCGGTTCCGCCATATTTACGGCTGGTAGACCCATCTGCCTGCTGGAATGCTTCAAATATTGCGGCCTGCTTCTCTGGCGGGATACCGATACCGGTATCTTTCACAGCAAAGCCAATCACATGTTGACTGTTCTTGAGGTTTTCACTGGTAAACTGGACATCTTCACTTGGTTTAAAAATCCGCAAGGTGACACTGCCTTCTTCCGTGAACTTGATCGCGTTGGACAACAGGTTCTTGATCACCTGCATCAGACGCTGGCCATCCGAATGAATATACTCTGGCAGGCTGGGATCACACGTCACGATATAATCGAGTCCCTTGTTTTCAGCGACAGCACTGAACTGGTCCCGCATCTGTCGCTCAACTGATTCCAGCAACACATCTTCCAGGTTCAGGATCAGCTTACCGGCTTCAACCTTGGAAAGGTCGAGAATATCATTGATCAGGTTAAGCAGGTCATGGCCCACTTTATCGATCACCTGGGCCGATTCCACCTCATCCTCTGACAGGTTGCCTTCATCGTTGTCCGCCAGCATCCTGGCCAGAATCAGCATGCTGTTCAGTGGTGTTCTCAACTCATGGGACATATTGGCGAGGAACTCGGACTTATAACGGCTCGCTTCCTCCAGCTCCTGCGCCTTGGTCTCCAGATCACGGCGGGACTCTTCAACTTCGGCATTCTTGACTTCAATTTCGGCTTTTTGCCGGAACAGGGATTCCGTTTTTTCCTCCAGCTCCGTATTGGCCCGCTGCAGCTCCTCACTCTGGCTTTTCAGTTCTTCTTCGGATTCCCTCAGGATTCGGGTCTGATGCTCCAGTTCCTGGTTTGCCGTGCGTAAGTCATCCTGCTGTTTGGTCAGTGCCTCAGTCTGGCGAGTGGTTTGCTCCAGCAATTCCTGCACCCGCTCCCGGGACTGAACCCGATTCAAAACAATGGCAATGCTTTCCAATGAGGCATCAATGAACTGTTGAGTACGATCATCAATACTGCCCAGTAATGCAAACTCCAGCACCCCTTTCACAGCATCATCAAACACAATCGGGATGACCAATACCCGGTCAGGTCGGCTGGAACCCAATCCTGAAGCAATCGGAAAATAGTCATCCGGCACACTGACATACATTGTCTGCCGGTCTTCAGCCGCCTGCCCCGGTAATCCTTCCCCCATGACAAAGGACATTGGATGCTCACTGGACAGGGTATAGGCATAACTGCCCATTATAACCAGCCGGTTCCGTTCCGTGAGCACATACATCGCGCCCACCTGAAAGCGCAGATAACGACACATAAAGCTCAAGGTATTCTGACAAAGCTCGGTGATCGTTAACTCCCCGCGCAACGCCTCATTAAGCCCGGTAATACCGCTCTGCAACCAGTTTCGGGCTTCATTCTCAGCGCTGACCCGTCGCAGCTGCTCTGTCATGATGCTGAAACTTCGGCTCAGCTGACCAATTTCATTCTGCTGGTCAATGACTTCACCTTTAACATACTCTCCGGACGCCACACGGTTTACCCAGCCATTGATCCTGACCAGCGGCTGCACTATCCGACGGGTCGATACCATGGAAATCAGTAAAACCACCAGACTGGTAATAACCAGTACTGTGAATAACTGATCCCGGAACCGGGTTACCGGCAGCAAGGCATCCTCAAGATTCACTTCTGTCAACAGAACCATGGGCGTTCCCATGATTTCCATATGTCGATAAACCCCCAACACCATATCGCCCTTGTAATTGCTGTATGTCTCGATATGGGCTATGGCGGTACCGTCATCGATGTCTTCCAGATATTCATCATTATCATGATCATGATCGTGCTCATCACTATATACAGTCTCATGATCATACTTATCACCATGTGCATTCCTGCGGCTTTGGTACTCTGCAAGATGCTCATGAGATTCCACATACTCGCCTGTGACAGGGTCAAGATGATTTAACCAATCCATCACTGAAGCGGTATTAATCTTCTGCCCATAAGAAAGGTCTTCTGCTTCCGCCCAGAAGCGAACCTTTCCATCCACGCCAACAATATACGATGCAACATGATCTCCCGTATCCATTCCCTGATGAAGCAGAAGCTTGAGGTCATCTTGAGAGCGCGTTTGCACCGCGATCGTACCGGCGATTTCACGCTCTTCATTGATCAGGGGCATCACAAAAAAGCTGACGACTTCACCACCTAACGGTTCATAAGGTTCCAGATCGGAGTAATGTGGCTCACCGGTTTCCAGCACTTGTTTGACCGTGGTGCTTAGCCGTGTATCTGAAAGGACACCATCAAACAGGTTTTCACCCAAGTCCCGATATTTGTGGATGGTATACAGGATATTCCCGTTGTTATCCGTCAGAAGAATGTCGGAATATTTGAAAAAATAGAGGAAATCAACAAATTCTCGGGAATGCCAGTCCACAACCTCCTGGTACTGAATGCCGGAAAGGTACTCCCGCAAGGGAAGGTCAGAGATTTCCCAACTGCTTTTCAGATCCAGCAAAAAATCCGTTGCCTGTCCGGCTCGAAAGAACAGGTTAGTAATGACACTGTCATGGTAATTATTGATTTGCCGGGAAAGGAGCAGGTTCACGTGAGCCAGTTCATCGTGTTTGTTACGGATGATACTTTCACTGGCGTTGTCGTATTCGATCAGCCCCACGATCGTCAGCGGCAACAGGGATAAACCGATAAACCAGGCCAGCAATGTACGGCCCAGCCCTTTGCGGTAGGTGCTCCAGTCATCCTTGCGCTTCATACTCAGTATCCAGAAAGCCTTTCTTTACGGATTAATAGCCTTCTCTGGTTATCGGCATGGCAGCATCGGTCTACAGCCTGTAGCGACAGGGCGTTTCAGACTTCCTTATTCATGCCATTTGTCAAAATTTTTGCAGTTTATGGCTGTTCTGAGGCAACCGATGCCGCAAATATCCCTTTCGGGACTTGCCAGCCTTCCCGACAAACCGATATATTGCTGCCAAGCCCTTAAATAACAACAAAAAAGCCCCTTTAGATAAGGATTTTCAACCGGGCGCAACCTTAAGTCTGCCTAACTGGGACAGACGACCGCTGTCTGCAGCGCAAAGGGTTGCCGGTATTGATATTCTTGACTGGGGGGACAGTTGCCCATCGGCAGTGATCCACACCTGAATCGCTGTAGTGCCAGAATCATGGCACTCATACAGTACGCCCTCCCCGAGAACCGGATCAGTGAACACTGGTCTGACTGGCTTCCTTTACGTCAAATTCAGGCAGAGAAGAACGCGAACAACATCAACAACGATAACGGGTTAAGGCGATACAGAATGAAAAAGACGCTATTAGCAAGCCTGATTCTGGCCACATCGGCAACACTGGCAGCCCTGCCACTGACTGCCGCGGAGGTACCCGCCGGTGTCAAGCTGGCCAAGGTGCAGGAGCTGGTTCGGGGGAACGGTGCGGAACCGGCATCACTGGATCCACAGAAGATCGAAGGCTCTCCGGGCTCCCGTATTGCCAAGGATCTCTTTGAGGGGCTGGTATCGCAGGACGCCAATGGCAATATCATCCCGGCTGTAGCCGAATCCTGGGAAGCATCACCGGACAACAAGGTCTTTACCTTCAAGCTCCGCAAAGATGCCCGTTGGTCTAACGGCGTCCCTGTCACCGCCCATGATTTTGTCTATGGATTCCAGCGCGCAGTAGATCCCAAGCTGGCGTCACCTTACGCCTGGTACATGCAGATTCCCGGTATCGTGAATGCGGATGCCATCATTGACGGCAAGAAAAAGCCAGAGTCTCTGGGTGTTGCCGCACTGGATGACCATACCTTCCAGGTCACTCTGAATAAGCCAATCCCTTTCTTTGTCAAACTTCTGGCACACCAGACAACCTTCCCAGCGCCTCAAAAGACCATTGAAAAATACGGTGAAACCTGGACCAAGCCTGGCCATATGGTGTCTAACGGCGCCTATGTTCTGAAGTCCTGGGTCGTCAATGAGCGCATTGTACTGGAGCGTAATACCCAGTACTGGAACAACACCAAAACGGTTCTCGACAAGGTCTCCTACCTGCCTATTGAATCCGAGAATTCTGAACTCAGCCGCTATCGCGCCGGCGAGGTTGAAATGACCAATGGCAGCACCCCGATTCCGCTGGAGCACTTCAAGAAACTCCAGAAGGAAATTCCTGACGAGATCCGTGTCAGTCCACAGATCGGTACCTATTACTACGAATTCAACAACCGCCGTGCGCCATTCAGCGACGCCCGTGTCAGAAAAGCCCTGTCTTACACCATCAACCGTGAAGCCATCGCCAACTTTGTGGTTGGTCAGGGAGAGAAACCCACTTACAGCTTCACGCCGGATAACGTCAACAGCTTCGTCAAACCTGATCTGAACTGGGCAACCCTCAGCTATGACCAGCGTGTCGAGGCAGCCCGCAAGCTGCTGAGCGAGGCCGGCTATGACAAGTCCAACCCGCTGGAAGTGACCATGCTCTACAACACCAGCGATGCCCACAAGAAAGTTGCCATTGCCATCGCCCAGATGTGGAAAAAGGCCCTCGGCGTGAAAGTCACCCTGGAAAACCAGGAATGGAAAACCTTCCTGGATACCCGTCGCGAAGGTCGCTTTGATGTTTCCCGCGCCGGCTGGATCGGTGACTACAATGAAGCCTCAACCATGCTCAGCCTGCTAATGACAGAAAACGGCAACAACTATGCCCGCTGGAGCAACACCGAGTATGACAACCTGCTGAATAAAGCCATGACAGTCGCAGACGAAAGCCAGCGCGCCGAACTCTACCAGCTGGCCGAACAGCTGATTGCCGAGGAGATGCCGGTGGCGCCGGTTTACCAGTATGTCACGGGCCGACTGGTGAAAAGCTACGTTGGTGGCTACCCCATGAATAACCCGGAAGACAATGTACTGGCCAAAGATCTTTACATCATGGCCCACTGACCCCTGACACACTCTGCACAGTTCCCCCTTCCCCCCCTGAGGGGAAGGGGCCTGATTCCAGACACATCTGTCGTGAATGCGGGTCATGTGCTGCCTGATAAGGTCACTGTATGCTGAAATTCATCATCAAGCGTCTGGCGATTGCCATACCGACGTTACTGGTACTGATCACCATTTCATTCTTCCTGATGCAAATGGCGCCCGGTAGCCCGTTCACTGGGGAGCGCGCCCTGCCGCCGGAAATCCTTAAAAATATCGAGGCCAAGTACCACCTCGACAAACCCCTCTACCAACAATATTTCTACTACCTGCGGGATCTTGCCCACGGCGATCTTGGCCCTTCCTTTAAATACAAGGATTACACCGTTAATGAGCTGGTCGCCCAGAGCTTCCCGGTTTCCCTGAAAATTGGGGTTGCCGCTTTTATTGTTACGGTATTAGTCGGTGTTGGCGCAGGCACACTGGCGGCGCTGAAACAGAACAGCTGGCTGGATTATCTGGTCATGTCGCTGGCGATGACTGGTGTGGTTCTGCCCTCGTTCGTGATAGCACCACTACTGGTGCTGGTGTTTGCCGTGACACTCCAATGGTTACCCGCCGGCGGCTGGCATGACGGCAGCTGGCAATACATGGTGCTGCCGGTAACGGCCATGGCAATTCTCTATATTGCCGCGATCGCCCGAATTCAGCGCAGCAGCCTGATCGAAGTACTGAACAGTAACTTCATCCGAACGGCTAAAGCCAAGGGGCTGCCCTTCCACCACATTATTCTGAGACACGCGCTGCGTCCATCACTGCTACCCGTGGTGTCGTATATGGGACCCGCGTTTGTCGGGATTATCACGGGTTCCGTGGTTATTGAGACGGTGTTCGGTCTCCCCGGCGTCGGCCAGCATTTTGTCAACGGCGCACTGAACCGGGATTACTCCCTGGTACTCGGACTGACCATCATCATTGGCGCACTGACCATCCTGTTCACAGCGATTGTCGATATTCTCTACGCCGTTATTGATCCCAAGATACGCTATGAGTAACTGCTGATGTCATTAACCAATAATAAGTCCGGTCCCATCCTCAATACCGGCAACATGGACGCATTGGCGGACAAACTCACACCGTCAATAGAGATTGAGGGCCGCAGTCTCTGGGCAGATGCAAGGGCTCGATTCCTGAGAAACCGGGCAGCCATTGCCAGTTTAGTGATTCTCGCCCTGATCGGCTTGCTGGTGATCTTCGGTCCCATGCTCAGCCCATACAGTTATGATGAGATTGACTGGGCCAACATGTCGGTACCTCCTGGTCTGGATAACAGCCACTGGTTCGGCACCGACAGCCTCGGACGGGATCTGTTCGTCCGCACCCTGATGGGCGGCAGAATCTCCTTTATGGTTGGCATCATGGGCGCGTTGGTCGCCGTGCTGATTGGTACGCTCTATGGTGCTATCGCCGGTTTCAGCGGCGGCCGAACCGACAGCATCATGATGCGGATACTCGAGATTCTGCAGTCGTTCCCCTTCATGTTCCTGGTTATCCTGATGGTGACTTTCTTCGGCCGCTCAATCCTGCTGATCTTCATCGCTATCGGTGCCGTGTCCTGGCTGGATATGGCACGGATCGTTCGTGGTCAGACCCTTAGCCTGAAAAACAAGGAATTCATTGAAGCCGCAAGAGTCTGTGGAACCCCCACCCATCGGATGATCCTGCAACATATCGTGCCCAATGTGCTGGGCATTGTGGTGGTGTATGCGTCCCTGTTGGTGCCGGGCATGATTCTGTTTGAATCCTTCCTCAGCTTCCTGGGACTCGGTGTTCAGGAACCCATGACCAGCTGGGGCGCCTTGGTCAACGAAGGCGCCCAGGCCATGGAAGTTGCCGCCTGGCAGCTTGCGTTTCCGGTCGCCTTCCTGGTGATAACCCTGTTCTGTTTCAATTTCGTGGGTGACGGTCTGCGCGACGCCCTGGATCCCAAGGACCGTTGATGGAGTACCCGATGAATCTGCTGGATGTCACAGACCTGCGTGTCTACTTTTCAACCCCGGACGGGGAAGTGACCGCAGTTAACAATCTGAATTTTTCGCTCAGAGCAGGTGAAACCCTGGGGATTGTCGGCGAGTCAGGTTCCGGCAAAAGCCAGACGGCTTTTGCCATCATGGGGCTGCTGGCCAAAAACGGACGAACAATGGGCTCCGCCAAATTTGAAGGCGAGGAAATCCTGAATCTGCCGGAGAAAGTACTCAACAAAATCCGGGCCGAGAAAATCGCCATGATTTTCCAGGATCCCATGACCTCGCTGAACCCCTACATGAAAGTGGGCAAGCAGCTGATGGAAGTCCTGATGCTGCACAAAGGCATGAGTAAAGACGCCGCCTTCGCCGAATCAGTACGGATGTTGGATGCCGTCAAAATGCCCGAAGCCCGCAAGCGGATGGCCATGTACCCTCATGAGTTTTCCGGCGGTATGCGGCAGCGGGTCATGATTGCCATGGCGTTGCTGTGCCAGCCGAAACTCCTGATTGCCGACGAGCCAACAACCGCACTGGATGTGACGGTACAGGCGCAGATCATGGCGCTGCTCAACGAGCTGAAGCAGGACTTCAATACGGCCATCATCATGATCACCCATGACCTGGGCGTGGTTGCAGGCATCTGTGACAAAGTGTTGGTTATGTACGCCGGCCGCACCATGGAATATGGCTCTACCCGGGATATTTTCTATGCCCCTGAGCACCCATACACAATCGGGCTTCTGGAATCTATTCCTCGCATAGACAATAGCGACGCCGCATTGCCAACGATTCCTGGTAATCCCCCGAACCTGCTCAGGTTACCTGAAGGGTGTCCATTCCAGGATCGCTGCCCCCATGTCATGACAAAGTGCAGGGAAACCGCCCCCGTTCTTGCAACCCATGGTGATCGTCAAAAAGCCTGCTACTGGACCCACAATACGACGGAGGATGTCTTATGAGCACAAGACAGCCGATTCTGCAGGTGAAAGACGTACGGGTCCACTTTCCCGTACCCAAAGCCCGCGACTGGCCGTGGGAACCCATGCCGATGCTGAAAGCGGTTGATGGCGTCAGTTTTGATCTTTACGCCGGTGAAACGCTGGGCATTGTGGGTGAATCCGGTTGCGGCAAATCCACCCTGGCGCGAGCGCTGATTGGCCTGGTGAAAACCCAGTCTGGCAAGATTCTCTGGCAAAACCAGAATTTGGTTGGCTGTGACGACAAAACGTTCAGAACCGTCAGAAAAGATATCCAGATGATCTTTCAAGATCCATTGGCGTCACTGAACCCGAGGATGACCATTGGCGACATCATCGCCGAACCCCTGCGCAACTATTATCCGGATATCTCCCGGGAAGACATTCGCCAACAGGTTCGCCAGATGATGGATCGTGTCGGCCTGTTGCCCAATGTTATCAACCGTTATCCCCATGAGTTTTCGGGTGGGCAGTGCCAGCGGGTCGGCATCGCCCGGGCCCTGATTCTCAAACCGAAACTGGTCATCTGTGATGAGCCGGTCAGTGCCCTTGATGTGTCGATTCAGGCACAGGTCGTTAACCTGCTAAAAGAACTGCAGGAAGCGATGGGGCTGTCGCTGGTATTCATCGCTCATGACCTCAGCGTGGTAAAACACATCAGCGATCGTGTATTGGTCATGTACCTTGGCAATGAAGCCGAGCTAGCAACCGAAGAGGAACTTTACAGTAATCCAAGGCATCCCTACACAAGGGCACTTCTCAGTGCCGTGCCACTGCCAGACCCAGACAAGGAGAAAGGCAAGCAGATTGAACTGCTGGAAGGCGATTTACCCTCACCAATATCGCCACCATCCGGTTGTGTTTTCAGGACTCGTTGTCCGATTGCCTTAGCATCCTGTGCAGAAAGCAAACCAGACAGCGTAATTCTCAACGACATAACGCACAGAGTGGCCTGTTTACGAGCGGATTTCACGCCATGAAATAATGCTCATCTTGTCCTGATTTCTGTCCACGGCAGAAATCAGGACAGAATCCTCGCTATAGCATGTTCGTTTCTTTCAAACCTGAAGTGAAACGACAGCATAAACGCTCAAGTTGCTCAAAGCTAAACGTACGACAAAGATAGCCTACAAATCTGGCAAGCTGACGCGTTGCCCTGTTAACCTGTAATTCGTTTATTATTCGCGTTATCTGGTCAACATCACCTAGCTCAGCAGCTTTCGACAACGCGACAAAGGTACTGATATCCGGCTTGCCATCGTGTGATGATAGCGTACCAATCTGTTTATCGAGATTTCTCACAATCAGAGCCTCAATCACACTGATAAATTGATCAGCTGTAAATGGATTGATCACGTAGCCATCAAAACCATATTTCCGAAAATGAAGCGACAAAGATTTGTCTGGAGAAGCTGACATAGCAATGAGCAATAGTGGATCATCCTGCTGAATTTCCCTGATGCTTCTCACCACTCCCTGATAATCACCTAACGGACCAGCAACAGACAACAAGACAATATCCTGTGGCTGTACACGTATTTCCAGCAATGTTTCATCAAGATGGCCTGCCTGGCAGCTCATCACATCGGTATGATTCAAACCGGTCAATATAATGTCACTACGTTCGCGGGAAGACTCAATCACCAACACGCTTAACGAATCGCCAGGCTTTCTCTTTGCACTGTCATTGTTTTGCTCAATCATTGCCTGATTGATTGAGCCAGACGCCATTGCAGCGGATGGCATGAGTGGCAAACTGAAGTGGAAAGTACTCCCAATTCCCGGCTGGCTACTGACCTTGAGCTCTCCTCCCAGTGCATTGACCAACCATCGACTGATAGCCAGACCAAGCCCTGTTCCCCCCGGATGATTGCTGGCATCAATCTGCAGAAAAGGAGCAAAAATATGTTGCTGATCTTCCGATTTAATGCCAATACCACTGTCAGAGACTGAAAAGACAATCTGTCGTTCACACAGTGATAATGTCAGCATGATATAACCGTTATCGGTAAATTTAATGGCGTTTCCCAACAGGTTAATCAGTATCTGGCGTAATTTGGTTGGATCTGACACGATGGATTCCGGTAAACGTTTTTCCACTACCACCCGGAAATCCAGCCCTTTTGAGTCAGCCCGCTGGCCGACAATACGTCTGACACTCTCAACCAGCTTATGAAGCACCACCGGAACCATTCGAACCCTGACACCATTGGCTTCCATCTTTGACAAATCCAGAATGTCATTGATCAAAATCAGCAAGTGCTGGCCACTGCTTTCTATGGCTAACAGACTGTCTCGCTGCTCTTGTGTCAGGAGGGTCTGTTTCAGCAGGATCTGGGTATATCCCAAAACGCCATTCAGCGGTGTCCGAAGCTCATGGCTCATGTTTGACAAGAAGACACTTTTCGCATGATCCGCCACCTGCGCATCATCACGGGCCTGGCGTAACGCCGATTCGGTTTTCTTACGATCAGTAATATCCCTGACCGCTATGGAGACCAGTCGCTCATCATCAATATCCAGTAGATTACAGGTAATATCTGCAGGAAAAATCATGCCCTGATGGTTTTTCAGGGTCGTTTCAAATCCAGACGCCCTTTTATTGCTGACGACCTGGCGCACCAAATCCGCAATAGTATTATCTTCTGTATTAGATGCACCTAAAATGGCTAACGACTGTCCCAGCAACACTTTACGATCATAGCCAAACAGCTCTTCGGCCCGGGCATTGGCCATGGTGATATCACCAGCATCCGTTGCAATCACCATCGCATCCGGTGCGGACTCCAGTAAACTGCGAAAACGGCGGGAATCACTGACAATATTGGTAATATCATGCGCCATGCCTTCCATACCGGAAATACGGTTATCCGGTTCAACAACGGGTATACCAATGACTTCAAATGTGCGCAATGAACCATCCCTGTGCGGCATATCCAACTGCATGAAGCTATCCATAGCTCGCCCCTGCAGTACATCACTCATAACGCACTTACCGTCAGAGTCCAGAGCATAAGCCCGAAACAACGCTGCCTGTCGGGCCAGAAATTCTGTCGGTGTATATCCTAGAATGTCTGATACCGATGGACTGACATAAGTCATACGTCCCGTAGCATCAAAGACAAAATAGACATACTTCCCCCGTAATCGCTCGGCAATTCGACTGATGTTACTGGCCCGTAACTGGCGAAGACTCTCTTCCCGATCTTCCAGCCGTCTGGCCATGTTGGATAGAGTTCTGGCCAGATGACCGGTCTCATCATCCGCATAACTATCCGTTTCCAGCTTCCAGACACCATCCCCTAAACGCCGAACCGCCTGACGAAGGCGCATTAAAGGTTGTGTGATGGTGCCGGACACCTTGCAGACACAACAGCTGATGACAATCAGCGACAGAATCATCAACGCTGCACTCATTACGGCATAGCGTATATGCTCAACCAGTGCGGCCGTTTCTCGAATATTGACCAGTAATGCCCAGCCCGCAACAGGGACAGGACTGGAAAAATACCAGACACGCCAGTTTTTGTACCTGTCCGTCGTATGCGCTTCCTGTCCACTGTTTAATGGCCCGTTAATCATAGCCTCCAGTAAAGGCGCACCAATCCTTCGAGCCGAGTCCAGAAGCGTTCGATCAACAACCGTGGAACGAAAATCGGAATGAATGAAATTCGCCTGCCGGTCAACAAGGATAAACTTCAGTTTGTGGGAGTTATCCAGTTTAAGCAGATTAATCAGATCAGAGACTTTTACCAACAGATCTATAGAGCCTCCCTGATCCAAAGGCTGATGATTAAATATGACCTTTTGTGTAGAAAATGGGATTTCAACCGGATGACTCCAGCTACTGTGATACGGATAAACATCTGGCAATCGCCATGTGCCAATCATCCGGGTGGTAACAAGCTGATTATCCATCAGCAGATAAAGCAGTGGTTCATCATCCATATCCGGATCATTCAGCACAATCCCATAAAGCAAAGGGTTTTCTGACAATATGTCCTTAATTATTGGTATCACCCCATACTTGGCACCGGGCAACGTCGCATAACGTACAAACCGGTGAAGCGCCAAGCCTTGCTGCTGAATCTGGCGTAACTGGGTATCCAGCATTTCCGCGTAACGTCGGGTTTCATCAATCAGTATCTCTTCCACATCCTGACGGGAGAGAATGAATGTATGGTAGATGAGAAGACCGCTAACCAATCCATAGAGCAGGGTGATCGGGACAATGGTAAACAGAATGATCTTGTTCCGGATCGACGACCACATAGATTAAGGAATCCATACGCCTGTCAGTGCTGACTGATGAAATCCAGTCAGCCTAGTCGATACCGGTCACTCGTGCCAAAAAGTGACCCCGTACAGACAGTGGCCAGATCACCCACCTCTCTCTGTACGGTGACGAGTTTATCGGTTACTGACGAACTGTTCCCTTAATGCCAGCTTTTTCACTTTACCGGTGGCGGTATGGGGTAATTCTTCGACGAATATTACTTCATCCGGTATCCACCATTGCGCTACCTTCCCTTCATACCATGCAAGCAGGCTTGCCTTGTCGAGTGCTTCTTCTGACTGCTTCACTACGATCAGCAAGGGGCGCTCATTCCATTTTTCATGGGGCACAGCGATAACCGCCGCTTCAGCCACAGCGGGGTGACTCATGGCCAGGTTTTCCAGTTCAATAGAACTGATCCATTCCCCGCCGGATTTGATGACATCTTTGCTCCTGTCCGTGATGTGCAGATAACCTTCACCGTCAATGGCAGCTACATCACCAGTGGCAAACCACCCCTCTTTATCATGGGTACTGCTGACTTCGGTTTCCCGTTGATAATAAGCGCTACAAACACTCGGGCCGCGGACATAGAGGTCACCGACGGCAACACCATCATGCGGCAAGCGCTCACCTGTATCGTTGACAATCTTCATATCTACGCCAAAGATCGCGCGCCCCTGTGAAAGACGTAATGCGTCTTTGGTTTCCTGCGCTATCTCGGACAGGCTGGCCTTGAGATTATTCAGTGTGCCAATGGGACTCATCTCCGTCATCCCCCAGGCATGGTGAGTATCCACACCGTACTCACGCAGTTTATCCATAATGCTCTGGGGGCAGGCTGCGCCACCAACGATCACCCGCTGCAGACTATCCAATGCCTTGCTGCTTTCTTTCAGGAAATTCAGTAATGCCAGCCAGACAGTCGGCACCCCAAGAACCAGGGAAACCTGCTCCTGTGAAATTAACTGATGCAACGACGCACCATCGCCCATCTTTGGTCCGGGTAATACCAGTCTTGCGCCTGCCAGAGGTGCCGTATACGGCAACCCCCAGGCATTGACATGAAACATGGGCACCACCGGCATCACCACATCACGGTCAGACAAGCCCACCACCGAGGGCATCACTGCAGTCATGGCATGAATCACTGTGGAACGGTGACTGTAGAGCACCCCCTTGGGATGACCTGTTGTGCCTGAGGTGTAGCAGAGTGAACTGGCGGTCTGTTCATCCAACATAGGCCATTCATACTCATCAGATTCATCACTGATCAACGCTTCATAACTGATTGCATTTTTCAGTGAGGTGTCTGGCATATGCGCCTGATCCGTCAGAATGACAAAGCCTTCCACGCCAGGAAGCGCTACCTGCAACCCTTCCAATAACGGGATAAACAATGGATCGGTAAAGACCCAACGGTCTTCCGCATGGTTAATGATATAAGCCAGTTGATCGGTAAAAAGGCGGGGATTAATCGTATGTAGAACAGCTCCGGAACAGGAGACACCGTAATAAAGTTCAAAATGGCGGAAATCGTTCCACGCCAATGTGGCTACCCGGTCTCCCTGCCGCATACCCAGACGATCAAGGGCATTGGCCAGCTTGCGGGCCCGGCAAAACGCATCATGATAGGTGTAGCGGTGTTCTGGATGATCATGGGTAACCGACACCACTTCCGATTCCGGAAACGCCTGCTCGGCATACTTCATGATCATGCTGATCAATAATGGCTGGTCCATCATCAGGCCATGCATACCCGTACTCCTGTTTTATTTTTCTTTTTCGTGAAAAATCAGTGTAACGGGCAGCTACGCCAGTAGACAAATCACATCCTGTGATGACGAAAAAACGGCGAATAAAGAATACCAAACGAATAAGAAAACCGGCCATCTTGGCCGGTTTTCAAACAGCATCAACGCAGCGCAGTCAGATCAGTGTTTTCTGAGGAATACAAACCAGTTGCTCAAGCCCACCAAAATACCCCCGCCAATAATGTTGCCGATGGTGGCAGGAATGATGTTATTGAAAATCATATTGTGCAGAGTGATGTGCGGGAACTCCGCTGGAGTCATACCAATAGCCTGCCAGAACGCTGCATCACCCAGGTTATGCACCATCCAGCCCATCGGCAGCAGGTACATATTGGCAATGGAGTGCTCGAAGCCTGCTGCAATAAAGGCAGCGACGGGCAGAATCATGGCGAGCATCTTGCCACTGGCGCTACGGGCACTGTAGCTCATCCAGACACTCAGGCAGACCATGATGTTACACAGAATACCCAGCACCAGCGCCTGACCAAAGCTGTGTCCCATCTTGGCATTGGCAATGTACATGGCAGATGCGCCCACCTGACCGTGGGCACCCAGCCACTGTCCGGTGTAGATAATCATCGACACCATAACGATGGAGCCAACAAAGTTACCCAGGTAAACCACACACCAGTTGCGGACCATGGCAGAAAACGGCACGCGGCCGGATGCACAGGGAATAGAGATCATGGTGCTGCTGGTAAACAGCTCAGCGCCACACATGACCACCAGCATCAAACCCATACTGAATGAGATGCCACCTATAAGCTTGGAAATACCGTAAGGCAGCGCATTCGGGCCATGGGAACCGGTGGAAACGATGGTATAAAACATACCGGCCAGGGAGATAAACACACCGGCCATGATCGCCAGAACAAACGTCTTATATAATGCTTTTTCAGCTTTGCCAATGGCGACGTTTTCCGCCAGCTCAGCCATAGCGAGAGGCGAACGCGCCTCAAAATAGGAGGGTTCGATGCTGTTCATAAAAATTATGGGGAATACAGAAGACAATAAGATTTGAAAGTTTAAAAAAACCTTGAGCCCAAACCGTTGACTTATATCAACACCCCGCCAATCCTCTGTCAGCAATAACCCGTAACGGGAAACCGAATAAGCAAGCTTGATATCAAACAAAAAAGGGCCGAAGCCCTTTTCTTATGCGGTTGTTAAAAACCGGTGATCTGATCGCCGTTTAGAACGGAATATCATCATCAAAATCATCAAAGCCACCCGCCGGCGCTGACTGCGGCTGTGCCTGGGGAGCCTGTTGAGGCGCCTGCTGCTGGGACTGGCCACCAAAACCACCCTGCTGCTGTTGAGGCTGCTGGTAAGACTGCTGCTGACGTGGTGCGCTCTGCTGCTGGTAATCACCACCGCCCATGCCGTCCTGACGGACGTCCAGCATCTGCAGCTGGCCATTAATGTCCACCACGATCTCAGTAGTGTAACGATCCTGGCCCTGCTGATCCTGCCACTTGCGGGTCTGCAGCTTACCTTCGATATAAACCTTGGAGCCTTTGCGCAGGTACTGACCCGCGATCTCCGCCAGCTTGCCAAACACCACTACCCGGTGCCACTCGGTCCGCTCAACCGGCTGGCCGGTCTGGCGATCCTTCCAGGATTCACTGGTTGCCAGACTCAGGTTGCACACGCCACTGCCATTGGGTGTGTAGCGGACTTCCGGATCACCACCGAGATTGCCTATCAGGATAACCTTGTTAACACCACGAGCCATGTAACTCTCCCACCATTCAAGAATCAATAACCATTTCCCTGGGTCAGACCATTCACTTCAGTCTACCCCGGATCGTCAAAACGCCGACATCTCGTACCTGACCTGCCACAGCCCGTGAACCCATGCCATCGTCCGCCCAGAGTCATAGGGTAACTATCCATTATCCCAGACTCAGCGCATTTGCCAATTGGGAAATCATAGTATTACCCGTTTAACCCTACTTATCTGACCCATTATCCCGATACGGGTTCACCGCCAAGACTCATGAAAAGACAAATTCATTTAAAAACAATGAGTTACCAAAAAAATCGCATTGTAGAAATATAACCTTTTGATTTTATTACATCTTTTATATCTCCCTGATTCCTCCAAGCACTTCTACACCTTAAATACGCCTAAACTCAACATATTAGGGGGAATCTCTCATGGCATAAGCCATATATCATCAGAAGCCAGTACCAGCGTGAATAAAGGAAAGCCGTCAATTCAGGGGATAAGTCTTGTTGAAGCCATGATCGTGCTCTTCGTTATGGGTGTGGTCTCGGCTTTTGCTGTCACCAGTTACCAGAAATACACCACCCGGGCAAAAGTCATGGAGGCCAGCCAGCTGGCCTACGAGGTAAGACAGGCTGTAGAAGCCCATGTCGCCACCCGCCGTACGCTGCCCTCTAACCTGAACCGTGTCTACAGCAGCAAAAACATGAAGGTCGTGGAGCGTCTGGAAGCCATCCGTACCGGTCCGACAGAATTCAGAATCAATGTTTACATAAGAAAGGACGTTTTCCCGGATAAAGCTGAACAGCAGGTCTTTACCCTGCACGGAAACCTGATCGATGGTGAGATTCGCTGGAATGATTGCGGTGCTAACCAATGTATTACTGACGTATCCAGTTTGCCTGTACCACAGGCAAACCTGCCCCCCATTGCAGCAGCGGGTGATATCGTCATTGCAACAGCGCCGCCTTCTCCCTCTCCGGCTCCAATCCCGGTTTCGATTCCAAGCACGGTACCGACACCGACGCCGGCGCCGACGGCAGGTTCTGCACCGGTGCCATCCCCCACGCCTCCAGCAATCTCACTCCCCAATCCGACGCCACCCCCAACGCCGGTACCTACACCTGTGCCAGCACCCGCCCCAACGCCGTCACCAACACCGGCTCCAAATCCGTCTCCCGGAAAGGGAGGAGGTTCAGATACTTTTGTCACCGAAAACAATGATCCAATCTGGAGCAATACCCATGCCTTGTCCGAGTGTCCCGGTCGCTGTGGCGCAGAGCATGGCAGGTGGAATGGCCAGTGGTGGACAACGGTCTATGGCAGACATTCTGTGTGTCAGTGCACGCCCTTAGAAGTCTTTACCACAACCAATACTGCGCCGATATGGAGTGATCCGGATGCAGAGGCCAAATGCCCTTCCCGCTGTAATGCAGAAGATGGCAACTGGACAGGCGTCTGGTGGACCATTGTGTATGGCGCTCAATCTGTTTGCCAATGCGAAGAGCAGTACCCCTGACATTCAGGTGACAAAAAAAGCCATGCACCTCTGGTACATGGCTTTTTAAGCGGGTAGTTAAACGTCAGGAAATCAGCGCAACAGTCTGGCGCGCCAGTTCAGAAATCCGAACCTTCTCATAACCCGGCACATACGTTTCCAGCTGATCCGCCAGCGGCTCTGCCCACTCAGACGTTACACTGGTCGGGTTCATCACACCCAGCACAGTGCCCACTTCTCCGGCATTGCAATCCACATCTTCACCGCAATCACCCAGAATCCGCATGGCGCGGGTAAAGTCGTTGTCGCAGAACCACAGTGAAAGCACAACCGCCACCATATTCGGGAACGTATGAATCCAATTGTAGGTTCGCAGTTCATTCTGCTTCATGGACTGCCAGACTTCCCGGTGGTCACCGTATTGCTTCGCCAGTTCGATCGTCCGGTCAAACAGGTGCGCGAATAACGTGTTATCGGGAACATAGCCACGGGAAGCCTGAACAATGGCACGAGCATCATCCATGATAAACGCCAGTGAGGTCAGAACCGCCGCATGGATGCCGCCATACACACCGTTTTTCTCATGGGAAATGACGCTGTCGCGATAAGCCAGCTCAGCAGCACGCCAGGGCTTGCCGGGGGCAAGCATGCCATGAACCATGGTGCGCATCTGCGCGCCAATCCATTCAGAATAGAAATTCAGATACGTTCCTGACTGGGGAGGCATGATGCCACGACGCAGATTCTCCAGCGCAAAGTGCTCAGCCGACCAACCATAAGGAATATAACGCAACCACTCTTCAGCGATATCCTGGCTGGAAAAATCCGCATTCTTCCGTGCGGCTTCAAGGACACACAGTTCATAGGTCACATCATCATTCATGGTTTCCGGTTCCCGGACATAGCCGTTTAACCGATCCCCATAAAACGCATTCAACTGCTCGCCAGTAAAGCCTTCCAGGGCTGTGCCATAAGCGCCACCAGCAATTTGTCCCAGCCAGCCGCCATACACTTTCTCATTCAGGCAATTGCCGGCAGTATCACCATCCAGCTTATCCACAGCCGGGCAGGCCGCACGGATCGCTTCAAAGGTGTCCGGTGTCTGGTATTGCCAATACACACTGCTTTCGTCTTTAGGTGCGTTGGCCAGCGCTTGCTGAATTCTCGCACCCAGCACTTCCATGGTACCGTGATCATTCTGCTCACGGGCTTCACGACCAGCAGACAACCATTGTTCCGCCTCACTGACGTCATAGCCACGGTTGTGCCAGGCCTGAATCATTTCCATGAAAGGAATTTCCGGCGCATTGGAACCGGGCACCTCACTTTTCCAGAACTTGGCCATCATGTTACGACGCGCCTTGAGGATACCTTCCACAAATGACCAGTCAGAAGGTTTTTCCTCGAAGGGCTTGGGTACCGCATTCAGGCGAATTTCCCGGTCTTGTTCCCAGGCTTTCATACTGCAACTGCCTCTTTATCCATACCCGCCTGTTGGCTGGTATTCACATGTTTTCCGTTACGTTTCTGTTTTTCCCGGGAATACCAGTACAGTGCCAGCAAGGTCACGATATACGGCACCATCTGGGTAAATTCAGAAGGAATGATGGAATCCTGCAACGCAAATCCGAGACCATCGGTAAATCCGAACAGCAGGGCCATGGCCAGAATCCCGATAGGACGACCACGGGTAAGTATGATCACCGCCAGCGAAATCCATCCCCTCCCGTTAGACATATCTTCGGCAAACAGACGGACATAGCCCAGCGACAGGAACACGCCCGCCAGACCACAGAGAGCACCGGACAATAACAGCGACTGAATCTTGATCCGATCGGAGCTGATACCGACAGCATCCACCGCCCGGCTCTCTTCACCCGCAGCCCGCAGCCGCAGCCCAAAGCGGGTATGGAACAGATGGAAATGCACCAGGAAAACGACGACAAACGTCACGTACAACAGGAAGGGATGGCCGCTCACAATATCGCCCACGACAGGAATATCCTGTAACAAAGGGATATTCCAGACCGGCAAACCCTCAATGCGTGGAGAAACAAACGCTCCTTTCACATGAAACAGCTGCCGCAACAGGTAGGTTGTGCCACCAGCAGCCAACAGGTTCATGGCGATGCCGGTGACAAACTCATCCGTTTTCATTTTCACGGCAAAAAAAGCCGTTACAGATGCCGCCAGCAAGCCACCCACCATGCCAAACAGCAGGCCTCCCATCCAGGAACCGGTCACATAACTACCGGCTACGGCACAGAAAGCACCAATCAACATCATCCCTTCCATGGCGATATTGAAAACATTGGCATGATGGGTATACAAACCACCCAATGCCGCCAAGAGGATAGGCACTGCCGCAGGCAGGGTTGCCCGGAACAACTCAAGAAACAGATCCATGAACCCTCTCCTCAGACGGCTGCCGGGTAGTAGCCAGTGCTTCACTGGCTACACGACGGGCGATAAACAGGTTGACCAGCCGTCTTGAAACCTCCCGCGAGGCTACGACAAACAACACGATAATGGCCTGGAATACCATGATGAATTCAGACGGCACCCGGGTTTCCAGCTCCATGCCCAACGCGCCATTCTGCAAAACAGCGAATAACAGTGCATACAGTGATGTCGCCAGTACATGGCAGTTAGCGATGATCGCCAGCATGACGCCATCCCAGCCATAGGTTCCGCCGATACCGATCAGGAACTGGTGCTGAATCCCCCCCATAATCAGCAGCCCACCTGCAAGACCGGCCAAGGCGCCGGAAATCAGCATGGCACGCGTAAAATTCTCCCGGTTGTGACAACCACCAATCCGGGTAAAGACAGGGTTCAATCCCATCATTCGCATTTCATACCCGACACGTGACCGATTCCAGAGGAGGTAAATCCCGCCAAGCGCCACCAGCGCGACCAGAATTGAACTGCTGATACTTCCCAGGGCCGGAAGATGACCACCGTCGGCAATGGGCGGTGACATAGGGGTATTAGCGTTTATCATCTTGACCGGGCCGCGCACCATCCACAGGGTGAAGTATTCGGCCAGGAAGTTGAGCATCAGGGTTGAGATGAACTCATTCATGTTAAAACGGTTACGCAGCCAGGCCGCGATACCACACCACAGACCACCAGCAATGGCAGCGGTCGCTAACAGCAGCGGCAACATCAGAGGTGCAGGCAAATCCACGTGCAAACCTACGGTAGTCACCGCCATTGCGCCTATCAGCACCTGCCCCAGCTGCCCCAGATTCACAGCGTTACTGCCAAAAGCGACAGTTGCCGACAATCCCGTCAGTATCAACGGCGCCGCCCGTTGCAAGGTGCCACCAAACGACATTTCCGACATAAGACTGTATTCAATCAGCGCCATGAAACCGCGCGGTGCGTCATAGCCCTGCGCTGCCAGAATGGCCATGCCGGCCAGAAAGGCACAAAGCACACCGGCAAGGGCGATTAACAGGTCTTTTTTCATGCGGCTTTCTCCCTGGAGCCCAACATGTACTCCCCAACCTGCTCCCGCGTAACGTCAGCCGGGTTGAGATCCGCCACAATACTGCCTTCGTAGATAACCAAAATCCGGTCACTCAGGCTGAACAACTCATCCAGGTCGGCAGAAATCAGGAAGCAGCCTGCGCCGGCATCCCGCTTTTCAACAATACGTTGTTGAATATATTCAATGGAACCCACATCCAGACCACGGGTTGGCTGGTCCAGAATGATGAAGTTGTTATCCAGTTCAAATTCCCGACCAACGATAATCTTCTGCTGGTTCCCTCCCGACAAATCACCGATCGCAGTGTCAGGACCTGCCGCCACAACCCCAAAATGCTGCATCAACTGTTGGGTAAACACACGACAGCGTTTCCGGGACAGCAGTCCTTTCTTGCCATTACCCAATGAAGGGTTACTGTAATGGTGGGTCATGACCGCATTATCGATGAGACTGGATTTCAGCGAACTGCCGGAGATTTTGCGATCCTGCGGTACATACGACATCAGGCGCCGACGTGAGCGAATATCCCAGTCGGTAATATCCTGACCGGACAGGTAAATGCGACCGGCCGAGACGTCCGCCTGCCCCGTCATCACCTGCACCAGTTCAAACTGTCCATTGCCTTCAACACCTGCCAGCCCGACAATTTCACCCGCCCGTACCTGAAGGCTGATCTCATGAAGTCGTAACATGTCTTGCTGGTCGTGAACTTCCACCAGTTCCATTTCAAAGACAACATCGCCAGGTTGTGCAGGTGTTTTGTCTATCGCAAATACCACATCACGCCCTACCATGGCGCGGGCAAGATCAGCCTTGGTGAGTCCCGGCGTGTTCCGGAACGTGCGAATATGCTGTCCCTTGCGCATCACGGTGATCGTATCGGAAAGCGCCAGAACCTCGTCGAGCTTATGGCTGATAAAAACGACGGTCTTACCATGATCCCGCAGCGCCTTGAGACGCTCGAACAACTGACTGATTTCCTGTGGCGTCAGGACAGCTGTTGGCTCATCCATAATCAAGACGTCTACGTCACGGTAGAGCAATTTCAGAATTTCTACTTTCTGCTGGGCGGCAACAGACAGGTCTTCTACCTTGTCGGTCACGCGCAGATTCAGTGCATATTGATCAGCAATGGCCTGAACAGCCTCAATATCCTTTTGCCGATTCAGAATACCGGCAGACCAGCGGCCAGACTGTTTGACCGATTCCATCCCGAGCACCACGTTTTCGTAGATGCTGTAGGACGGAACAAGCATGAATTCCTGGTGAACCATGCCAATACCCGCAGCAACCGCTTCCATGGGATTGCGAAACGCCACCTGCTGGCCGCGATACCACATTTCACCGCCATTGATGGAATTAATGCCGTATAACACCTTCATCAGCGTGGATTTGCCAGCACCGTTCTCACCAATCACGGAATGAATTTCACCGGCATTGATCGTGACGGAAACGTCATTCAACGCCAGTGTGGCTGGCGGGTACACCTTGACCAGGTGTTTCAGTTCAATAAGGGGACCAGACATCAGGGGCTCCTGACAGATCGGGTATAACAGCGGCCTCCGCAGAGGGAGGCCGTAGGTGAAAACAATCAGGCGCCTTTGTAAGGCTCTACCACAATCTCGCCGACAACGACTTTTGCCTTGACGGCTTCAAGCTGCTCCAGCATGGCGGCTGGCATAATCGCACGACTGTGTTCGTCAATTGCCAGGCCGACACCATCCTGCGCCAGACCGGAATAAATCACCGCACCTTTTTCAAAGGTACCGTTTTCCATAGCTGCAAATGTGTCGTAGATCGCGTTACCCACATTCTTCAGCATTGAGGTGGGAATGTGGCCCGGCTTGATACCGTTCTGGTTGGAATCCACACCAATCGCATACAGACCACTTTCAGCCGCGGCTTCAAGTACACCGGTACCGGTCAGTGCCGCGACCTGGAAGACAACATCAACACCCTGTGAATAAAGTTGCTTGGTCGCTTGCTTACCTTTCACAGGATCAGACCAGCTGCCAACATAGATATTTTTGTATTCAATGGTGTCATCAATATAGGCGACGCCCTGACGGAAACCATGCAGGAAAGCGTTAACGACCATGTCGTTCATCCCGCTGACTGTTCCAACTTTTTTCTCTTCATTAATACCCTTGATGGAAGCGTCAGACGTCATCAGTGCCGCAGCAACACCGGCCATGAAGGAACCTTCTTCTTCAGAGAAGTTGATGCTGGTGATGGTGTTTTTACTGTTTTCTACGACAGTATCAATGTTAACAAAGCTGATATCCGGATAACGATCCGCATACTGGCGCACCAATTCTTCGTAGCCATAGGAAATCACATAGATCACGTCAGCACGCCATTTGACGGCTGATTCCAACGACTGTGGATATTTGGCTGCGTCAAAGTTATTTTCGATCGTGATGGTCTCGATGCCGTAATCTGTTACCAGACGGTTGATACCGGCCTGACCGGAGTCGTAGAACGACTGATCACCCAACGCACCATTGAGCACATAAGCAACACGAACCGGGTCTTTACCCTTTTCCTGCCCATCGGCCGCTGTTTCACTGCTGTCACTGCAGCCTGCGATCAACACGGCCATACAACTGCCCAGAACCAGGCTCCAGATTGATTGCCAGCGCTTCAACATGATTTTCTCCGCACAGGAACGCATGCAATGGCCCCAACCGATCTGTCCTTTTTACAGACCGGTTAAAACCACCAGTAGAAGGAAATAAATTGCGCGGATTATGACGAGCAAGACCACTGTTCATCTTTGATAAAAATCAAACAGATTGCATTCAAGACAAACAAAAACAATCATTTTCAGAGGTTTTTTGCCTGCAGGCAGTACTTTTACACTTTCAGGCCGGGTGTACGCAGCATTCCCCAGAACGGCAGCTTGCCTCCCGGCGCAAAACAGTGCTCTACCACACGGAAACCCATTGACTGGTAAAGATGGGTGTTTATCTCTCGCTGTGTCTCCAGGTAACAAGGCTGTTGCCGTCGATCAAGATCACACAATTTTTCACTTAACAGCCGTTTGCCAATACCACGCCCTTGCGCCTCGGGATGAACAGCAAGCAGGTTGAGGTACCAATGCGGCCAGGGCATATGGTGGAAGCGCACAGCCTGGCAGAACAGGGAAAAGGCTTTCATACGACTACGGTATATTTCTTCTGAACCGTATGTATGCGTAAACGTAAGCTCCGGAAGCCTGGGCGATATTGAGGGCGGCAGCCAGACAGCTACACCTTGAATGGCACCGGAATCCGCATAAATCTCAGCAGCTTCCGGTAATGTGGTCAGATAATGGAGAAAATCCTGCTCAAGACAATCCTTCAGATCAGGAATGGCATTCCCGTATTCACCGAATAATTCATAATACTGAAAAGCCGCAGCCAGCGTATGGGCGGCGGCCGCAAAATCTGAGGAAAAAAGCCGTTTCACTCCAAAACAATCCTGATTCAATCTGAATTTTGGAGCAGTCTATGTCGATCCTTACTCATTCATGTTGACCCGAATCAGTCTCCGGGCCGTCATTTATCGCTGCGAATGATGTTGCTCAAAAAGGAGGTATTTATCTGTCTGTACATACCTCTGGGCAGTCCATCACCACTCGCCGAATTGCCGCAGACGCTGCTGATCCAAATGTCGTTTATCAACCTTTAAATAGGCAGTTTGTTCTTCAATGATTACGGTCACTTCCTTTACCCCTGACACAGAAGCAATCTGCTCATGGACACGTACCGCTTCAGTAGGTACTACCGGAAATAAATCCATCACCAAACTGGAGACATAGCGAGGCTGCCGCATGGTCATCACCAGCAACCACCAGATGGCTGTTGCCGAACCGCAAACCACCAGCACACCGATGTGCCCATAAGACTGATAGGCAACCCCACTCAGCGCTCCCCCCAAACCTGCACCCAGAAACTGACACGTCGAATAGGCGCCCATTGCCGTGCCCCGATTCCCCGCCGGTGCCTGACGGCTCACCAGGGACGGCAATGTGGCTTCAAGGAAGTTAAAAGCGGCAAAAAAGAGAAAAACACTGATGATCAATCCGACCAAACTGCCTCTCTCTGACCAGGCAACGACCTGGGCAACCAGCAACAATGCAACAGCGCCAACCATCACTTGCTTCAGGCAGTGCTTACGTTCACCGATCACAATAAACGGCACCATCGCAACAAATGACAGAACCATCGTTAGCAGATACACCCACCAGTGTTCTTCTCGTGGTAAACCGGCAAGATTCTGCAGATCCAGCGGAACCGTAATGAAAAGTCCCATCAGAACAAAGTGAAGAATGAAAATACCGACATCCAAACGCAGCAACTGTGGATCTTTCAAAGTGGCGCTGAGTTGCCCGGTAATAGTGGCAGTTTCACGATTACATTTCTGAATGGCAGGCGTTGGCACTCCCCAGGCAACGATCACCATCGCAACCAGGGCAGCAACCGCAGTAACCATGAATAACCCATCTATACCAGTCAGTCGTGTAATCAGCGGTCCCAGTACCATTGCCACACAAAATGAGACGCCGATACTCATGCCCACCATAGCCATGGCCTTGGTACGGTTCTGTTCACGGGTGAGATCAGATAATAACGCAGTGATTGCAGCAGCAACCGCACCTGCTCCCTGCAAGAAACGCCCAGCGATGATGCCGACCATGGAGTCAGAGAAGGCTGCTAGCAAGCTGCCAAGAAAAAAGATTCCCAGCCCGATGAGGATAACGGGTTTTCTACCGATTCGGTCAGATAACAAACCTGCAGGAATTTGTAACAAGGCCTGGGTGATACCATAAGCGCCAATCGCCAGTCCGATTAATGCAGGCGTGCTGCCCTCGATCGTATCGGCATAAACCGCCAACACCGGAAGCAACATGAACAACCCCAGCATACGAAGGGCGAACACAGCGGATAAAGACAGAGAGGCTCTTACTTCCAGTTGATTCATACGGACTACTTATCATTCTTTAGTCGTCAAACAGCGACATTGTATCAGTTGGATGTCACGTAAAAGCAAGCGTTGTGTTATGAACCGACAGCGCCGGAAGCCCCTCGCACTTCACGCCGAACAGCATCATTACCTATACGCTTATCGATGGATTTGACATCTTCAGTCTTATACCCCTGTAAGCCGGTATTATATTCCTGAATTTCCAGGTTCCCGCTATTAAGCAATATGGAATGCCATAGTTCCTGTTCCTCGGGTGTCAGTGGTGCACCTGGCTCAGGGACTTCCCCCCGCAGTTCGCAGCGTGCTGCCAGAAACTTCACTTCGGCATCCAGCATACCCGTACGGTCTTTTCCGCTCTTGCAATTCGACAAAGGAATACCCTTCAAAAGATGGGTCAGCAACAGGATTCGAGCAGGCATTTTGTAGGCTTCTTCTTTGTCCTTATGATCCAGCTTCTGCTGAAAGATCGTTTTGATCTGTCGCTCAAGCTGCCTGATAATCTTAAACTCTTTACGCAGGGTCTCTATGCGTTCAGAAATTTCCATAGCTTCCTGAGGGGATGCTGTCGCAACCCTGGATTCCAGCGCTTGAAGTCTGGCAGCACTATTATCGATATACTCCATGACCCATCCACCAGGAAAATCGGTTTTTTCATCAGGATCACCAATCAGGGCCTCCAAAGCTTTTCTATTCAAGGCATCAGACATCCCCCAACCACCCAACACATCAGGAATAGAGGGATCAACCGCGAAATAATTGACACCAAAATTGAAGCGCAACATTCTGGTCGTCAGTTTGATCACTTGCAGTTCTCCGTCTGGATCAATGATTTCCAACGCGATTGGCTGTTTTTCAGTCAACAGGCTGAAAGCTTCAACTTGATCAGCCAACATGATCTTCTCATTATCTAAACCTGATCGAACCTGGTCAGGCGTCACCAGTGAAGTAGAAACCAAATCCAGATGTACCGGCTTTTCAGGATCAGCAAAAGCCTGCTGTAACAAATCCGGCCGGAGACTCAGTGCTGCAAGCAAGGATTCCTTCGCACGCTGCATATTCGCAACCTTTCGTTCATCGCCCTCCATACCGTAGGCGGAATGAATACCGTGTCTAACCCCCTGGTAGAGTACATGCCCGGTATTTCGGCTTTGAAAACTGGATGTCCAGAGGTTTACTGCATGGTCTGCAGAGGTGATGGTTAATGAGGAAATCCCTTCTCCCTGGTAATTTACCGGGAACAAATCTCTGTCACTGGACTTCGAAGCACGCATTTCAGCAGCAGGAATCTGCAGACTATCTAACGCACCAAGCGTTCGGCTCTCAACCGTCCCTTTTACTTCCTGCCACTTTTTCTTGTTTAAGCCTCGAATAATTTTGATTTTCATTAACGCCTTTAATTCTTGCGGAGGATAGCCCGCTTTAACAAGGCGCTGTCTCAATTGCTTAGGATGCTCCTTAACGGCCTGTATAAAGTTTTTGTCACTTACAGGTTCATGTGCCTGTTCATTTTCATTGCGTGATAACAAACTTTGAACTTCAGCATCCAGTGCTTCACGCAGCTTTAACAAAGGACGCGACATAAACTGGTTTTCATTGATCAGCTCTATCGCAATTAACAGGTTTCGAACTTTTGTTTCATTTAATGCCCCCATACTGACAGAACTCTGCCACTTACCAGGGCTGACTCTCCGTGCTGCTAAAAAGTGCTCAAGAGGTGCTGAACGAATGGTGCGCTCAGACAACCTTCGGTGTGCGTTGCCAACACGCAGCCTTTCCCTTAAATACGTAATCGGGTTACGAATGCGAATGAAACGACCAAGCCCCTGACGCCAGCGCGTCCACCGTGAAACCGTAGATTGCGGCTGGTGAGAACTATTGGTTCGCCGGTTGGAAGGATCAACGCCTCCTGGCCGCATATTGTCGTCCGTGTTTGTTCGCCATTCCCAACACTATAGGTGTTAGCCGTCCACATTGAAAACCTGCATGACCAGACTGTGGCGCTTCTTTATAATATCGGGTTCTCTGTAAGGAGTTGGCTTGTGGACCAGATAACTGTCCGTGGTGCAAGAACCCACAACCTCAAGAATATCAACCTGGATATTCCCCGCGATAAACTGATTGTTATCACCGGGTTGTCCGGTTCCGGGAAATCCTCACTGGCGTTTGACACCCTCTATGCGGAAGGGCAACGTCGCTATGTGGAATCCCTGTCGACCTACGCACGACAGTTTCTGTCCATGATGGAAAAGCCGGATGTGGATCACATCGAAGGCTTGTCACCCGCCATCTCCATTGAACAGAAGTCCACCAGCCATAACCCGCGCTCGACGGTTGGCACCATTACAGAGGTTTACGACTACCTTCGCCTTCTGTTTGCCCGCACTGGTATTCCCCGCTGCCCCAGACACCATCACCCACTGGAAGCACAAACTGTCAGCCAGATGGTGGATCAGGTCCTGGCCTTGCCAGATGGCGAGAAAGTCATGATCCTTGCGCCGGTTGTACGGGATCGCAAAGGTGAGCACCTGCACATTTTCAGTGAACTGAAAAGTCAGGGGTTTATTCGTGCCCGCATAGACGGCATTGTCACCGATCTGGATACGCCACCGGCGCTGGACAAAAAGCGTAAACATACGATTGAAGTGGTAGTGGATCGCTTCAAGGTTCGCGATGATCTTCAGCTGCGCATTGCCGAATCATTTGAAACAGCCTTGGGGCTGACCGATGGTCTGGTTGCGGTCAGCTTCATGGACAGCGATCAAGACGACATTGTCTTTTCAGCAAAATATGCCTGCCCGGAATGTGGCTATAGCCTGAATGAACTTGAACCCAGACTATTTTCCTTCAACAACCCTGCAGGAGCCTGCCCGAGTTGCGATGGTCTGGGAGTTCGCCAGTTTTTCGATCCTGACAGAATTATTCAACACCCGGAACTGACCCTGGCTGAAGGCGCTATCCGCGGCTGGGATCGCCGAAGTGTTTACTATTTCCACATGCTGAAGTCTCTGGCTACACACTACGGCTTCGATATCGACACACCTTTTGATGAACTTTCTGCTGCGCATCAAGAAGTCATACTTCATGGCTCTGGCCACGAAGAGATCGATTTCAGCTATATCAATGATCGTGGCGATATTTACCGAAAACGACACCGTTTCGAAGGTATCATCCCTAACTTTGAACGTCGTTACCGGGATACCGATTCACAATCCGTCCGTGACGAGCTTTCCAAGTTCCTCGCCACGCAAGCCTGCCCGAAGTGCAAAGGTACACGACTACGGGAAGAAGCACGGAATGTCTTCATTGAAGAAAACACGTTACCAGACATAACTCGTCTGCCTGTTGAAAAGTCCCTTGCCTACTTCCAGAACCTGAGCTTGCCAGGGCGTCGTGGCGAGATTGCAGCGAAGATTCTCAAAGAGATTTCTGATCGCCTGAGCTTTCTGGTGAACGTTGGACTCAATTACCTGACATTGGATCGTAGTGCAGAAACCCTGTCTGGTGGTGAAGCCCAGCGTATCCGACTCGCCAGCCAGATTGGTGCGGGTCTGGTGGGCGTCATGTATATCCTGGATGAACCGTCTATCGGCCTTCACCAGCGTGACAACGACAGACTACTGAAAACCCTGACCCGCCTGCGAGATCTCGGCAATACTGTCATTGTTGTGGAGCATGATGAGGATGCAATTCGCTCAGCAGATCATGTCATCGATATTGGCCCCGGCGCAGGTGTTCATGGCGGTGGCGTTGTTGCACAAGGGTCACCGGACGATGTTATTGCTTCACCTCAGTCGCTGACTGGCCAGTATCTTTCAGGCGTACTGGAAATTACCATTCCGGCCAAACGACAACCTGTGGATAAAAAGAAACTATTAAGCTTGTCAGGCTGCACGGGCAACAACCTGAAAAATGTTAACCTGGACATTCCTGTTGGTCTCATGACGTGTATTACCGGTGTATCAGGCTCAGGTAAATCGACATTGATCAATAGCACGCTTTATCCCATTTGCGCCCATCAGCTGAATGGTGCAACCACGCTATCGCCTTCACCTTATCGGAAAATTGCAGGGTTAGATCACTTCGATAAATGTATTGATATTGACCAGAGCCCCATTGGCAGAACCCCTCGCTCTAACCCGGCGACCTACACCGGCATATTCACGCCTATTCGGGAGCTTTTTGCCGGCACACAGGAAGCGCGCTCCCGTGGCTACAAACCTGGACGGTTTAGCTTTAACGTGAAAGGAGGCCGGTGTGAAGCCTGCCAGGGCGATGGCGTGATCAAGGTTGAAATGCACTTCCTGCCGGATATCTACGTGCCCTGTGACGTCTGCAAAGGCAATCGTTATAACCGTGAGACACTGGACATCCAGTACAAGGGCAAGAGCATTGATGAAGTGCTGGATATGACCGTCGAGGATGCATTGGTGTTCTTTGACGCCATTCCTGCGTTAAAGCGAAAGCTGCAAACACTCATGGATGTCGGCTTGTCGTATATCCGGCTGGGGCAGAATGCGACAACGCTCTCCGGCGGGGAAGCACAACGGGTTAAGCTTGCCAAAGAGCTGTCCAAACGGGACACCGGCAAAACGCTGTATATTCTGGATGAGCCCACCACCGGACTGCATTTTCATGATATCCAGCAACTGTTGCAGGTACTCCACCGGTTACGGGACCACGGCAATACTGTCGTTGTTATTGAGCATAACCTGGATGTTATCAAAACCGCTGACTGGTTGGTTGATCTGGGTCCGGAAGGGGGGGATGGAGGCGGTGAAATCATTGCTACCGGAACGCCGGAAGACGTCGCCGCAATCTCTGAATCTCATACCGGCCGTTTTCTGAAACCCATTATTCAGAAGGCAAAAGCGGTGGCCTGACACAAAAAAACCCGGCACATAGCCGGGTTTTTTACATAATTTACGCACTAAGCGTACACGGCATTCGCAGCCTTGATCGACTCACCCGCCTTAAAGCTATAACCCTGCTTAAGCAGTGTCGCTTCAAGGGCAGACAAACAGCTTAAAACGTTGGATTTATTAGCCGCATAACCCATCAAACCAATACGCCAGACCTTACCGGCAAAAGCGCCCAGTCCAGCACCGATCTCAAGGTTATAGTCATTAAGAAGCTGACTTCTTACAGCAGCATCATCGACACCTTCAGGAATAACAACGGCATTCAACTGTACCAAGCGTTCTGTTTCAGGAACCAGCATTTCCAGCCCCATAGCCGCAAGGCCAGCAGTCAGTGCACGATGATGTAATGCGTGTCGCTGCCAGACATTTTCCAGTCCTTCTTCCTGCAATATGCACAATGCTTCGTGCAGGGCATACAACTGGTTAACCGGAGCCGTATGGTGATAGGCACGCTTACCCTCGCCTCCCCAATAACCCATGATCAGGCTCATATCGAGAAACCAGCTTTTTACCTTGCTCTTTCTGCCGTTAATCTTCGCGATGGCGGCATCACTGAAACTGACCGGAGACAAACCAGGCACACACGATAAACACTTCTGTGAACCGGAATAAACAGCATCAATACCCCACTGATCAATATTCAACTCACAGCCGCCCAGTGATGTGACAGTATCAACAATGGTCAAACAATCATGCGCTTTTGCCAAACGACAAAGTGCTTCTGCATCAGATAATGCACCGGTTGATGTTTCAGCATGTACAAAAGCAAGAATGGCTGCATCAGGATGCTGAGTCAAAGCTTGCTCTACTTTGACTGGATCAACAGCACGTCCCCAGTCTGATTCGACAATAATGGGTACACCACCAAAACGTTCGACATTCTCCTTCATCCGTCCGCCAAACACGCCATTGATGCAGACAATGACCTTGTCACCTTCTTCGACCAGGTTTACAAAACAGGCTTCCATACCCGCTGAGCCCGGTGCAGAAATGGGTAGCGTCAGACGGTTTTGTGTTTTGAACGCATACTGAATCAGTACCTTCAATTCATCCATCATCCGGATAAATTCTGGATCAAGGTGACCAATCGTCGGACGGGAAAGTGCTTCTGTGATTCGCGGGTTAACATCTGAAGGGCCGGGGCCCATGAGTGTACGACGCGGCGGATGGAATGAGGTAATTGTCATGTTCTTCTATCTATTCGTTTTTTGGGAGACAAGCTGCCAGCACGGTTTCACATGGCAAAGCAACATTCGGCAGGCAGAATACACCAGAATCAGATTGAGTGCGCGTTTCAGGAGAGCATTCATGTCGACACTAAATTGCAGGCATAAAAAAACCGGGCTTTAAGCCCGGTTTTCTTTGCTGATTTACTCTTCGTCAGCTGCAACTTCTGCAGGACGATCAACCAGCTGAACGTATGCCATAGGTGCATTGTCGCCGTTACGGAAACCACACTTCAGGATACGGATGTAACCGCCAGGACGATCCTTGAAACGGGGTCCCAGATCGGAGAAAAGCTTGCCAACGGCTGCTTTGCTGCGAAGACGGTCAAACGCCAAACGGCGGTTGGCTACGGAGTCTTCCTTAGCCAGGGTGATCATGGGCTCTGCTACACGGCGCAGTTCTTTCGCCTTGGGCAGAGTGGTCTTGATCATTTCATGTTCAACCAGGGACGCAGTCATGTTACGGAACATCGCAGTGCGATGTGAACTCGTCCGGCTGAATTTTCGTCCACTTTTACGGTGACGCATAACTCTGATTCCTTACCAGTTGCCTGGCACTTAAGCTGAAACCTTGTCGTCGCTCTTGAGGCTTGCCGGCGGCCAGTTGTCCAGGCGCATGCCCAGGCTCAGGCCACGAGATGCCAGCACGTCTTTGATCTCGGTGAGTGACTTTTTACCCAGATTCGGGGTCTTGAGCAGCTCTACTTCGGTACGCTGGATCAGGTCACCGATATAGTAGATATTCTCTGCTTTCAGGCAGTTTGCACTGCGCACAGTCAGTTCGAGATCATCAACGGGACGCAGGAGAATAGGATCGACTTCGTCTTCCTTATGCTCCGGCTCAGGTTCAGCGTCGCCTTCCAGGTCTACAAACACCGCCAGCTGCTGCTGGAGGATGGTAGCTGCACGGCGAATCGCTTCATCTGGCTCAATCGTCCCGTCGGTTTCAAGATCAATGACGAGCTTGTCGAGGTTTGTACGCTGCTCAACACGCGCGTTTTCTACTACGTAGGAAACGAGATGAACCGGGCTATAGGTGGCATCCAGCTGCAAACGTCCGATTGAGCGGCTCTCATCATCATCTGAACGACGTGAATCAGCAGTTTCATAACCGCGACCACGACGAACCTTAAGCTTCATGTTGAAATCAGCTTTTTCGCCGAGGTGAGCAATGACATGATCCGGATTCAGGATCTCGACATCGTGGTCAGGCTGGATATCAGCAGCTGTTACCACACCCTCACCTTTCTTGCTTAAGGTCAAGACCGCTTCATCACGACCTGCCATGCGAATCGCCAGACCTTTCAGGTTCAGCAGAATATCGATGACATCTTCCTGTACGCCTTCAACTGTACTGTATTCGTGCTGGACGCCGTCGATCTCGGCTTCGACGACGGCACAGCCAGGCATTGAAGACAGCAGGATACGGCGAAGCGCATTGCCCAGAGTATGACCAAAACCACGCTCAAGAGGCTCAAGCGTAATTTTCGCTCGGGTCGGGCTGATTTCCTCAACATCAATATGACGAGGAGTCAGAAATTCTGTAGCCGAGTTCTGCATGGATGAACACCCCACCTAGTTATCTATCCCTTACTTGGAGTACAGCTCGACGATCAAGTTCTCATTGATGTCGGCTGACAGATCACTCCGCTCTGGCAGCGCCTTGAAGGTGCCTTCTTTCTTCTTGGCGTCCACTTCCACCCAAGTCGGGAAACCACGCTGAGCAGCCAGTTCCAGAGCAGCGCCGATGCGCAGCTGGGTCTTGGACTTCTCACGGATGGCTACAACATCGCCGGCCTTGACCTTGTAAGAAGGAATGTTAACAGTTTTGCCATTAACGGTAATAGCCTTGTGGCTGACCAGCTGGCGAGATTCCGCACGGGTAGAACCGAAACCCATACGGTAAACAACGTTATCAAGGCGGCATTCGAGCAGCTGCAGCAGGTTGGAGCCTGTTGCGCCCTTGATGCGATCTGCTTCCTTGTAGTAGCTGCGGAACTGCTTTTCCAGTACGCCGTAGATACGACGAACCTTCTGCTTCTCACGCAGCTGAACACCGTAGTCGGACAGGCGACCACGACGCTGACCGTGCTGACCGGGAATGGCTTCAGCGCGGCATTTAGATTCAAACGGACGAACGCCGCTCTTCAGAAAAAGGTCTGTGCCCTCACGACGAGACAGCTTGCACTTAGGACCTGTATATCTAGCCATTTATCGTGACTCCTGCTTAAACTCGACGCTTCTTGGGCGGACGGCAACCATTGTGAGGAATGGGTGTAACGTCAGTGATATTAGTAATCTTGTAGCCGCAAGCATTAAGCGCACGAACAGCAGATTCACGACCCGGGCCGGGTCCTTTAACACAGACGTCCAGATTCTTCAGACCGTATTCGGCAGCCGCACGACCGGCACGCTCAGCAGCAACCTGGGCTGCGAAAGGCGTGCTCTTACGGGAACCACGGAAGCCGGAGCCACCTGCAGTTGCCCAGGTCAGGGTGTTGCCCTGGCGATCGGTAATGGTCACGATGGTGTTGTTAAAAGAAGCGTGGACGTGTGCTACACCATCCACTACCGTCTTTTTCACCTTTTTCCGTGAACGAGTACCTGGCTTTGCCATATCAGAAATTATCCTGTGTCAAGACAACTGGTTAAACCAGTGTATTACTTACGGATCGGCTTACGTGGGCCCTTACGGGTACGCGCATTAGTCTTGGTGCGCTGGCCACGAAGCGGAAGGTTACGACGGTGACGCAGACCGCGGTAGCAGCCCAGGTCCATCAGTCGCTTGATGTTCATGTTGATTTCGCGGCGCAGATCACCTTCGACGGTATAGTTACCGACTTCGGTACGCAGCTTTTCAACGTCGTCTTCGCTCAGCTGACCCATTTTAGCAGTCGGGTTAATACCGGTTGCTTCACAGATCTTTTGAGCAGTCTGGCGACCTACGCCGTAGACGTAAGTCAAAGAGATAACAGTATGCTTGTTATCCGGAACATTGACGCCAGCAATACGGGCCATTCAATAGTCTCCGTTAAAGGTTTATCGCCTAGTGCAACGCGAAGGGCTAACCCTAACCCGAAAAACGGTTAAGGATACATTTCGCACGCAAACAAATCAACCGCCTGATCAAAAATGACCAGGCGGAGTATGATTCAAAACCCGAAGAACTCAGCCTTGGCGCTGCTTGTGTCGGGGTTCTGCGCTACAGATCACCCGGATGGTGCCGTTACGCTTGATGAGCTTGCAATTACGGCACATCTTTTTTACAGAAGCACGTACTTTCATCATTCTCTCCACTATCGGCAGAGTTACGGGCGATCAGCGCAGTAGGCCGCCGGCACCATAACCCTTAAGATTAGCTTTTTTCATCAGCGACTCATACTGATGCGACATCAGGTGTGACTGGATCTGAGACATGGTGTCCATGACCACAACCACCACAATCAGCAATGAAGTGCCGCCCAGATAGAAAGGCACATTCGCCGAAACCACCAGGAATTGTGGCAGCAGACACACTGCTGTCATATAAATCGCACCAACCATGGTAAGACGGGTCAGCACACCATCAATGTAGCGGGCTGAATGCTCACCGGGGCGAATACCGGGAATAAAGGCGCCGGACTTCTTCAGATTGTCTGCCACGTCCTTCGGATTGAAGACCAGGGCAGTATAGAAGAAACAGAAGAAGACAATACCGGCCGAGAACAGAATAATGTTCAGCGGCTGACCCGGGCCAAGCGCCAGGGCAATATCCTGGAGCCAGTCCATGCCTTCTCCCTGACCAAACCACTGCGCAATCGACGCCGGGAACAGCAAAATGCTTGAAGCAAAGATAGCCGGGATAACACCCGCCATATTCACCTTCAGGGGCAAGTGGCTGCTCTGGGCAGCATAGACTTTACGTCCCTGCTGCCGCTTGGCGTAATTGACCGTGATTCGGCGTTGGCCGCGCTCAACGAATACCACACCGGCAATAATTGCGACGGCAAGAATACCGATCAGCAACAGCGCCAGAATGTTGATATCGCCTTGACGCGCAGACTCAAACGACTGCCCGATCGCGCCGGGCAATCCGGCGACAATACCTGCAAAAATCAGAATCGATATACCGTTGCCGATGCCACGCTCAGTCACCTGCTCACCGAGCCACATCATGAACACGGCGCCAGTCACAAACGTAGTAACAGCAACAAAGTAAAACCCGAAATCAGTGGAGAACGAAACTCCCTGATTCGCCAGGCCGACCGTCATACCCATACCCTGAATCAGTGCCAGAATAACGGTACCGTAGCGGGTGTACTGACTGATCTTCCGACGTCCGCTTTCACCTTCTTTTTTCAGTTGTTCAAGCTGAGGGCTTACCACTGTCATCAGCTGCATGATAATCGATGCAGAGATGTAGGGCATGATCCCCAGCGCCAGAACAGACATCCTCTCCAGCGCACCGCCGGAGAACATGTTGAAGAGACTGAGAATAGTCCCCTCGTTCTGACTGAACAACTGAGCCAGCCGTTCCGGGTTGATACCGGGAACGGGGATATGTGCCCCGATCCGGTAAACCAGAATTGCCAGCAGAACAAACAGGACGCGAGATTTCAGCTCGCTTAACCCACCCTGATTTCCGACAGGTAATGTCTTAGCCATTTAGTCCTCGACTTTCCCACCAGCTGCTTCGATCGCGGCACGGGCACCCTTGGTAACACCCAGTCCCTTGATGGTGACAGCCTTGTTCAGCTCACCAGACAGGATGACCTTGGCACGCAGAATGTTGGAGGTAATCAGGTCAGCGGCCTTCAGGGCTGCCAGATCGATTACGTCCGCTTCTACAGAAGCCAGCTCAGCGATGCGGATTTCCGCAGTCTGACGCGCCATGCGGGAAGTGAAACCGTACTTCGGCAAACGGCGCTGCAGAGGCTGCTGACCGCCTTCGAAACCGGGCTTCACTGAACCACCGGAGCGGGACTTCTGACCTTTGTGACCACGGCCACCGGTCTTGCCCAGGCCACTACCAATACCGCGACCGACGCGCTTGCCGGATTTACGGCTGCCTTCAGCCGGAGATAGAGAATTCAGATGCATGTTATTCTCCTTCCACGCGAACCAGGTAGTTAACCTTGTTGATCATGCCACGCACAGCTGGAGTATCTTCTACTTCAACAGTGTGATTGATGCGACGGAGACCCAGACCACGAACGCAGGCCTTATGGCTTTCCAGACGGCCGTTGGTGCTCTTGACGAGGGTCACTTTGATTTTTTTCTCAGCCATGACCTACCTCACAGGATCTCTTCAAGCGTCTTGCCACGCTTGGCAGCCACATCTTCCGGAGAGCGCATGTCACGCAGACCCTTGTAGGTCGCCTGAACAACGTTCACAGGATTAGTGGAACCATAGCACTTGGCCAGAACGTTCTGCACACCAGCTACTTCCAGAACGGCACGCATTGCACCGCCGGCGATGACACCAGTACCTTCAGAGGCAGGCTGCATGAAGATCTTGGACGCACCGTGACGAGCCTTGGCCGGATACTGAATGGTCGAACCGTTCAGATCAACCTGGATCATGTTGCGACGAGCTGCTTCCATCGCTTTCTGGATAGCAACTGGCACTTCACGTGCCTTGCCGCGACCGAAGCCTACCTTACCTTTGCCATCGCCGACAACAGTCAGAGCGGTAAAACCGAAAATACGGCCACCCTTGACTACCTTGGCAACGCGGTTCACCTGAACCAGCTTCTCGATAAGGCCTTCGTCGTTGTTTTTACGATCGTCTTTTGCCATGACTCCCACCCTTTAGAATTCCAGTCCGCTTTCACGGGCTGCGTCGGCAAGAGCCTTGACACGACCGTGATACTTGAAGCCGGAGCGGTCAAAAGCCACTTTGGAAACACCGGCCGCCTTGGCACGCTCAGCGATGAGAGCACCAACTTTCTTTGCAGCTTCGATATTACCAGTCGCTTCGCCACGCAGCTCTTTCTCTACAGTGGAAGCCGCTGCCAACACCTTTTCGCCATTCGGTGCAATAACCTGGGCGTAGATGTGGCGAGGAGTACGGGTCACAGTCAGGCGATTAACCCTGAGCTCCCGCATCTTCATCCGCGCGCGACGAGCGCGGCGCAGACGGGCAATTTTCTTGTCGCTCATGATGTCACCCTACCTTACTTTTTCTTGGCCTCTTTGCGACGGACACGTTCGTCAGCATAACGAACACCCTTACCCTTGTAGGGCTCAGGACGTCTGAAGTCGCGAATTTCAGCGGCCACCTGACCAACCAGCTGCTTATCGATACCCTTGATAACGATGTCAGTCTGGCTAGGTGTTTCAGCAGTGACACCTTCCGGCAACGCATAGACAACCGGGTGAGAGAAACCCAGAGACAGGTTCAGAGTCTTGCCCTGAAGCTGTGCACGGTAACCCACACCAACGAGTTTCAGGTTCTTGGCAAAGCCTGCGCTCACACCAGTCACCATGTTGTTCACCAGCGCCCGGGTAGTACCGGACATGGCGCGGGACAACTTGCTGCCATCACGGGCTTCGAAAGTCAGGACATTTTCTTCCTGCTTGACTTCAACAGCCATATGGATATCCAGCTCGAGCTGACCCATACCACCTTTAACGGCGATATGCTGACCAGCCAGCTTAACTTCTACACCAGCAGGGATTTCAACTGGGCTCTTTGCTACACGAGACATATCAGCCCTCCCTTAGAATACGGTGCAGAGTACTTCGCCACCAACACCCGCGGCGCGGGCAGCGCGATCGGTCATCACGCCTTTGTTAGTGGAAACGATAGCGATACCCAGGCCGCCGTTCACTTTCGGCAGCGCGCCAGTGGCCGCGTAGTTACGCAGGCCAGGACGGCTTACACGCTTGAGCTCTTCGATTACAGGCTTGCCTTCGAAGTACTTCAGCTCAATGCTGAGCTGAGACTTGCTTTCACCTTCGACTTTAAAGTCAGCGATGAAACCTTCGTCCTTCAGTACTTTTGCAACGGCAGCTTTAATCTTGGAAGCTGGCATGCTGACAGACGCATGTTCTGCCATTTGGGCATTACGGATTCGAGTTAGCATATCAGCTAACGGGTCCTGCATACTCATTCTTGCACTCTCCTAGATCAGCGCGCTTACCAGCTGGCCTTGGTCAGGCCAGGAACATCACCACGCATGGCTGCTTCACGCAGCTTGATGCGGCTCAGGCCGAACTTACGCAGATATGCGTGAGGACGACCGGTCTGACGGCAACGGTTGCGCAGACGCGCAGGGCTTGCGTTGCGTGGCAGTTTTTGCAGAGCGACCTGCGCGTCCCAACGTTCTTCTTCACTCAGATTCACGTTGACAGCAGCAGCCTTCAGCTCGGCGCGCTTTTGAGCATATTTCGCGACTGTCCGCTGACGCTTCAGTTCGCGCTGCTTCATGGATGTTTTTGCCATAAGCGGGGCTTCCTCTCGTCTTTATGAACTAGCCGCGGAACGGGAAGTTGAACGCCTTGAGCAGCGCACGTCCTTCTTCGTCAGTTTTGGCAGTAGTAGTGAACGTGATGTCCAGACCACGGAGGGTATCGATCTTGTCGTAATCGATTTCCGGGAAGATGATCTGTTCTTTCACGCCCATGCTATAGTTGCCGCGTCCGTCAAAAGACTTGCCATTCACGCCGCGGAAGTCGCGTACACGTGGCAGGGCAATGTCGACCAGGCGCTGCAGGAACTCATACATGCGCTCGTCACGCAGAGTTACCTTGACACCGATCGGCCAGCCTTCACGGATTTTAAAACCGGCAACGGACTTACGAGCACGAGTAACAACAGGCTTCTGGCCAGCGATCTTTTCCAGATCAGCCACAGCGTGTTCGATGACTTTCTTGTCACCAACCGCTTCACCCACACCCATGTTCAGGGTGATCTTGGTGAGACGCGGTACTTCGTGAACGTTCTTCACACCCAGCTCTTTTTGCAGCTCAGGTACGATTTTTTCTCGGTAAACTTTTTTAAGTTCAGCCATCTTACCTGACCTCACGCATCGACCGGGTTGCCATTGGACTTGAACACGCGCTGCTTCTTACCTTCTTCAGTGAAGGAGAAGCCGACACGGTCAGCCTTCTGGCTCTCGGGGTTCCAGATAGCAACGTTGGAAGCTTGGATAGCTGCTTCCTTCTCTACGATGCCGCCAGGCTGGCCCAACATGGGGTTAGGCTTCTGGTGCTTCTTGACCATGTTGACGCCGGCTACAACCAGACGACCATCAGTGGCCACTTTCAGCACCTTGCCGCGCTTGCCCTTATCCTTACCGGCAATTACGACAACTTCATCATCACGACGAATCTTTTTCACAGCAGCCTCCTTACAGCACTTCTGGTGCCAGTGAGATGATCTTCATGAACTGCTCACCACGCAGCTCACGAGTCACGGGCCCGAAGATACGGGTGCCGATCGGCTGTTGGTTAGCGTTCAGAAGGACTGCTGCGTTACCGTCGAAACGGATCAGAGATCCGTCGGGACGACGAACGCCCTTTCTGGTGCGAACGACCACGGCATTCATTACCTGGCCTTTCTTCACCTTGCCACGCGGGATGGCTTCTTTTACGGTGACCTTGATGATGTCACCGATACCGGCATAACGACGGTGGGAGCCGCCCAGTACTTTAATGCACTGAACACGACGGGCACCGCTGTTATCCGCTACGTCGAGTACTGTCTCGGTCTGAATCATTACCTTCTCCTCAAACTGCAGACCCAAAGCCGGCCCTGAAGGCCGGTATAGCCTTAGATTTGAGTCGCACGCTCAACAATGGAAACCAGCTCAAAAGACTTAGTCTTTGACTGAGGACGAGTTTCCTTGATAGTGACGACATCACCCATACGGCAATCGTTACTTTCATCGTGCGCGTGCAGTTTAGTAGACCGCTTTACGATTTTACCGTAGAGCGGATGCTTTACACGGCGCTCAATGAGGACAGTGATGGTCTTGTCCATCTTGTCACTCACGACCTTGCCGGTCAGAGTGCGGACTTTCTTGTCTTCGGCCATCTTATTCACCTGCCTTCTCATTCAGGACCGTTTTAACGCGGGCAATATCCCGCTTGGTCTGCTTCAGCAGATGAGTCTGCTTCAGCTGACCAGTTGCCTTCTGCATGCGATAGTTGAACTGATCGCGCAGCAGGGTGAGCAGCTCAGCGTTGAGCTCCTCGGCAGATTTTCCACGCAATTCTGCAGCTTTCATTACATCATTCCCCGCTTGACGAAGGAGGTTTGAACCGGCAGCTTAGCAGCAGCCAGGGCAAATGCCTCACGCGCCAGCTCTTCGGATACACCTTCCATCTCATACAGGACACGACCAGGTTGGATCTGGCATACCCAGTATTCGACGGCGCCTTTACCTTTACCCATACGAACCTCGAGAGGCTTCTTACTGATGGGCTTGTCAGGGAAGATGCGAATCCAGATTTTACCAGCACGCTTAACGTGACGAGTCATCGCACGACGAGCTGCTTCAATCTGACGGGCTGTTATACGGCCACGGCCAGTTGCCTTCAATGCGTATTCGCCGAAGCTAACCTTGGAGCCACGCTGAGCCAGACCGCGGTTACGGCCCTTCTGCATCTTGCGGAACTTAGTACGCTTAGGTTGGAGCATCGTTATTACTCCTTACTTCTTAGCCGGCTTGCGACGCGGACGCCGAGCGGGTTTCTTCTGTTCTTTTTCCTCTTCATGGACGCCGCCGATGACTTCGCCCTTGAAGATCCAGACCTTGATACCGATCACACCGTAGGTGGTGTGCGCTTCGTAAGTAGCGTAATCGATATCGGCACGCAGGGTGTGCAGAGGCACACGACCTTCGCGGTACCACTCGGTCCGTGCGATTTCAGCACCGCCAAGACGGCCGGAAATCTGAACACGAATACCCTTGGCGCCCAGACGCATGGTGTTCTGAACCGCACGCTTCATAGCGCGACGGAACATGACACGACGCTCCAGCTGGCCGGCAATACCTTGCGCTACCAGCTGCGCATCCATCTCAGGCTTGCGCACTTCTTCGATGTTGATGTGCACAGGCACATTCATCATCTTGTTCAGTTCCTGACGCAGACGCTCAACGTCTTCACCCTTCTTGCCAATCACGATACCGGGACGGGCAGTGTGGATGGTAACGCGCGCGCTTTGTGCAGGACGCTGAATATCGATACGGCTTACAGACGCATTCTTCAGCTTCTTCTGCAGGTACTCACGCACCTTCAGGTCAGCAATCAGGTTGTCTGCATACGCGCTGCCTTCGGCATACCACACGGAGGTGTGGTTCTTGACGATGCCCAGGCGAATTCCCGTTGGATGTACTTTCTGACCCATCTGATTACACCTCAGCAACCTTGACAGTGATATGGCAAGTCCGCTTCAGAATGCGATCAGCACGGCCTTTCGCCCGAGGCTTGATGCGCTTCATGGTCATGCCTTCGTTAACGTAGGCGCTGGATACCTTCAGTTCGTCGATATCCATGCCATCGTTGTGTTCCGCGTTGGCAATCGCGGATTCCAGGACCTTCTTGACCAGGACAGCAGCTTTCTTGTTGCTGTAGGTCAGGATGTCCAGCGCTTCAGCCACCCCTTTGCCGCGAACAAGGTCAACGACCAAGCGAGCTTTCTGGGCAGAAATGCGAGCGCCTTTGTGCATAGCAGCTACTTCTTTCATCTCTTATCCCTTCTTAACGCTTCTTGGCCTTCTTGTCCGCTGCGTGACCACGGTAGGTACGCGTTGCGGCAAATTCACCCAGCTTGTGACCGACCATTTCTTCGGACACATAAACGGGTACGTGCTGACGACCATTGTGAACAGCCAGGGTCAGACCAACCATTTGCGGAATAATCATGGAACGGCGCGACCAGGTCTTGATCGGACGCTTGTTTCCAGACTCTACCGCGTCCTCCACCTTCTTCAGCAGGTGCAGGTCAATAAAAGGACCTTTTTTAAGTGAACGTGGCACTGTCGTATCCTCTATCTCTCAATTACTTGCGGCGACGGACAATAAACTTGTCAGTACGCTTGTTCGAGCGAGTCTTCCGACCCTTGGTGGGCACACCCCACGGAGTAACCGGGTGACGACCACCGGAGGTACGACCTTCACCACCACCGTGCGGGTGATCTACCGGGTTCATGGCAACACCACGAACGGTCGGACGAACGCCACGCCAGCGCTTGGCACCAGCCTTACCCAGTGAGCGCAGGTTATGCTCGCTGTTGGATACCTCACCGAGAGTCGCACGACAGTCAGCCAGAACCTTGCGCATTTCGCCGGAGCGCAGACGCAGGGTTACATAAGCACCGTCACGGGCAACCAGCTGAGCAGAGGTACCGGCGGAACGCATCATCTGCGCACCTTTGCCAGGCTTCAGCTCAACACAGTGAATGACAGAACCCAGCGGGATGTTGCGCAGAGGCAGGGTATTACCGGCCTTGATCGGCGCATCCACACCGGAGAACAGCTTGTCACCAGCCTTCACACCCTTGGGAGCGATGATGTAACGACGCTCACCGTCCAGGTACTTCAGCAGGGCAATGTTTGCTGTACGGTTCGGATCGTATTCCAGACGCTCAACAGTCGCAGGAATACCATCTTTGTTACGACGGAAGTCGATCACACGGTAGTGCTGCTTATGACCACCACCCTTGTGACGGGTCGTGATACGACCGTTATTGTTACGACCACCGGTCTTGCTTTTCTTCTCTAACAGCGCAGCGAAGGGTTTCCCCTTGTGCAGGTCAGGGTTAACAACCTTGACTACGAAGCGGCGCCCGGGAGAAGTGGGTTTACACTTAACAACAGCCATCTGTCGATCTCCTCTTACTCAGCGTCCGCGAAGTCAATTTCCTGACCCGCTTCCAGAGCAACGTACGCTTTTTTCCAGTCTGAACGCTTGCCCAGACCACGCATGGTGCGCTTGGTCTTGCCCTTCACGTTTACAGTGCGGACAGACTTGACCTTGACATCAAACAGCTGTTCAACAGCCTTTTTGATTTCAAGCTTTACAGCGTCTTTGGCCACTTTGAAAACGTATTGATTACGTTCTTCAGCGACTACCGAAGCCTTCTCGGAAATGTGAGGCCCAAGCAGCACCTTCAACAGACGTTCCTGGTTCATCCCAGCATCTCCTCGAACTTCTTCACGGCTGCCACGGTCATGACGACTTTGTCATGAGCAACCAGGCTGACCGGATCCACACCCTGTACGTCGCGAACGTCGACGTGAGGAATGTTGCGCGCAGACAGGTACAGGTTTGCATCAACTTCGTCAGATACAAACAGTGCATTGTCAGTACCCAGCTCTTTCAGCTTGGCAACCATCTGCTTGGTCTTGGGCGCTTCAAGCGTGAGGCTCTCAACGACAACCAGACGCTCCTGGCGAACCAGTTCAGACAGAATGGAGCGCAGCGCACCGCGGTACATCTTGCGGTTCAGCTTCTGGGAATGATCCTGAGGACGAGCTGCAAACGTGGTGCCGCCCCCGCGCCAGATTGGGCTACGAATAGTACCGGCACGTGCACGACCAGTACCTTTTTGACGCCAAGGCTTACGACCACCGCCGCTTACATCGCTGCGAGTCTTCTGCTGCTTGGTGCCCTGACGGCCGCCAGCCAGAAAAGCCACAACCGCCTGATGAATCAGTGATTCATTGAATTCGGCAGCAAAGGTCGCATCAGAAACCTGCAGAGCGCCTGAACCCATTACATTCAGATCCATACTTCAAATCCCCTCAGGCTGCGGAGCCAGCTTTAACAGCAGGCTTGATAACAACATCAGCACCAGTAGCACCCGGCACCGCACCCTTGATGAGCAGAAGATTACGCTCTTCGTCCACGCGAACGATTTCCAGTGACTGAACAGTCACGCGCTCATCGCCCATGTGACCAGCCATCTTCTTACCCTTGAACACACGTCCGGGAGTCTGACACTGACCAATGGAACCAGGCGCACGGTGAGACAGGGAGTTACCGTGGGTTGCGTCCTGAGTACGGAAGTTCCAGCGCTTAACAACACCCTGGAAACCCTTACCCTTGGAGCGACCGGTAACGTCAACCTTCTGACCTGCTTCAAACATGGAAACAGACAGAACATCACCAACGTTCAGTTCGGATTCTTCAGAAGTACGGAATTCAACCAGCACGGAACCAGCTTCAACGCCTGCCTTGGCGTAGTGGCCAGCTTCTGGCTTGTTGAGACGAGATGCTTTCTTGGCACCAGCCGCAACCTGGATAGCGCTGTAGCCGTCGACTTCGACAGTACGCACCTGGGCAATACGGTTAGGACCAACTTCAACGACAGTAACCGGCAAAGAAGCACCATCTTCGGTGAAAATACGGGTCATCCCGCACTTCTTGCCGATCAGGCCGAGGCGCGGCTTTTTGCCGTCAGCTTGATTTGACATGATTTACCTCATTTCGTGTACGGGGCTATCACCCGCTATGGCCGCCCATCTCAGAGCGTTACACACGACGAGACACGCAGAACGCGCTCTCGCCAGACAATTAGCCGAGGCTAATTTGAACTTCTACGCCCGCAGCAAGATCCAGCTTCATCAGAGCATCAACAGTCTTTTCAGTTGGCTCGACGATATCCAGCATGCGCTTGTGCGTACGAATTTCGTACTGATCACGGGCATCCTTGTTAACGTGCGGAGAAATCAGCACGGTGAAGCGTTCCTTGCGAGTAGGCAGGGGGATGGGACCTCGAACCTGAGCACCAGTGCGCTTGGCAGTTTCCACGATTTCCTGTGTGGACTGGTCGATCAGGCGATGATCAAAAGCCTTGAGTCGAATTCGGATTTGTTGAGCTTTAGGCTGCTGACTCATCTTCATGACCTAATAATATTTAAAGAACAAAGTCCACCCCATCATTGGTGGGCAGACAGCAAAGAAAGCGGGATTCTACGCGGCGTCAATATTACTGTCAATATTTTATACAGTAAAAGCCCCGAGCCTAAGCCCGGGGCTATTTGTTTACAGCGGTAGAATCAGATCAGGTCGCTATTAGGCGATGATCTTGGCAACAACACCGGCGCCAACAGTACGGCCACCTTCACGAATCGCGAAGCGCAGACCTTCTTCCATGGCGATAGGAGCGATCAGAGTCACAGTCATCTGAACGTTGTCGCCAGGCATTACCATTTCAACGCCTTCTGGCAGTTCACAGGAACCGGTCACGTCAGTGGTACGGAAGTAGAACTGAGGACGGTAACCCTTGAAGAACGGAGTATGACGACCACCTTCGTCCTTGGACAGAACATAAATTTCTGACGTGAACTGGGTGTGAGGAGTGATAGAACCGGGCTTGGCCAGTACCTGACCACGCTCTACGTCTTCACGCTTGGTACCACGCAGCAGACAGCCAACGTTCTCACCAGCACGGCCTTCGTCCAGCAGCTTGCGGAACATTTCTACGCCGGTAACGGTGGTCTTGGTGGTGTCTTTGATACCAACAATTTCGATTTCTTCACCAACCTTGACGATACCACGCTCAACACGACCGGTAACAACGGTACCACGGCCAGCGATGGAGAATACGTCTTCAATCGGCATCAGGAAAGGCTGATCGATGGCACGCTCAGGCTCAGGGATGTACTCGTCCAGAGTTTCTACCAGCTTCTTAACAGCGGTAGTACCCATTTCGTTAGCATCTTCACCGTTCAGGGCCATCAGGGCAGAACCGATAACGATCGGCGTGTCGTCACCCGGGAATTCGTAAGTGTCCAGCAGCTCACGAACTTCCATTTCTACCAGTTCCAGCAGCTCTTCATCGTCAACCATGTCAGCCTTGTTCAGGAAGACAACGATGTAAGGAACGCCAACCTGACGAGACAGCAGGATGTGCTCACGAGTCTGAGGCATGGGGCCGTCAGCGGCGGAACATACCAGGATAGCGCCGTCCATCTGGGCAGCACCGGTGATCATGTTCTTAACGTAGTCAGCGTGTCCGGGGCAGTCTACGTGCGCGTAGTGACGATTTGGAGAATCGTATTCTACGTGTGCAGTAGAGATGGTGATACCACGCTCACGCTCTTCAGGCGCGTTATCGATCTGGTCGAAAGCCTTGGCAGTACCGCCCCAGACTTCTGCACAGACGCGAGTCAGGGCAGCAGTCAGAGTAGTTTTACCGTGGTCAACGTGACCGATGGTGCCGACGTTTACGTGCGGCTTATTACGTTCAAATTTTTCCTTAGCCATTTTGACTTACCTTACTGGTCAATGAAAATTACAGTTAACCCTGGTTATTCTTGATCACCGCTTCCGCGATGCTCGCGGGCGTTTCGGCATACTCGGAGAATTCCATGGTGTATGTCGCACGACCCTGAGTAGCAGAACGCAGATCTGTGGCATAACCGAACATCTCAGCCAGAGGCACCTGAGCGCGGATAACCTTGCCGGAAGTGCTGTCTTCCATACCCTGCACGAGACCACGACGACGGTTCAGGTCACCCATGACATCACCCATGTATTCTTCGGGTGTGACAACCTCAACAGCCATCATCGGCTCCATCAGAACGGGCTGAGCCTGCGGGGCGTACTTCTTCAGAGCCTGAGATGCGGCGATTTTAAACGCCATCTCGTTGGAGTCAACCTCGTGGAAGGAACCGTCATACAGACGCGCCTTCAGGCCAAGCAGCGGATAGCCGGCGATAACACCGTTCTGCATCTGCTCCTCGATACCCTTCTGAACCGCAGGAATGTATTCCTTGGGAATGGTGCCACCAACGATTTCGTTGACGAATACCAGACCTTCTTCACCCTCGTCAGCCGGGGAGAAGTCAACAACAACGTGACCGTACTGACCACGACCACCAGACTGCTTGGCAAACTTGTGGTTCGCAGTAACGCTGGCCTTGAGCTTCTCGCGGTAAGACACCTGGGGCTTACCAATGTTCGCTTCAACCTTGAACTCACGACGCATACGGTCAACAAGTACATCAAGGTGCAGCTCACCCATACCGGAGATGATGGTCTGACCGGTTTCTTCGTCAGTCTTGACACGGAAAGAAGGGTCTTCCTGGGCCAGCTTGCCCAGCGCGATACCCATCTTCTCCTGGTCAGCCTTGGACTTCGGCTCAACCGCTACAGAGATAACCGGCTCAGGGAACTCCATACGCTCCAGAACGATCGGATGATCCGGATCACACAGGGTTTCACCGGTGGTCACGTCCTTCATACCGATCAGAGCAACGATATCACCCGCCAGGGCTTCCTTGATCTCTTCACGGTTGTTGGCGTGCATCTGCACCATACGGCCGATACGCTCTTTCTTCATCTTGACGGAGTTGATAACCGACTGACCAGAAGCAGCGACACCGGAGTAAACACGGGCAAACGTCAGAGTACCAACGAACGGGTCAGTAGCAATTTTGAATGCCAGCGCAGAGAAGGGAGCCTTATCATCAGCAATACGCTGTTCCATGATATGGTTGCCTTCAGCATCTTCGCCAACAGAGCCTTCAATGGCCTTAACTTCCAGCGGAGACGGCATGAACTCAATAACCGCATCCAGGACCGCCTGCACACCCTTGTTCTTGAACGCAGAACCACCGAATACAGGAATGATTTCGTTGGCCAGAGTACGAACACGGATACCCTGCTTGATTTCTTCTTCAGTCAGGTCACCCTCTTCGAGGTACTTTTCCATCAACTCTTCAGAAGACTCAGCAGCGGCTTCAACCATGTACTCACGCATCTCTTCGCAAGTAGCCTGCATTTCAGCCGGAATTTCGCCATATTCGAAACTCATGCCCTGGTCGGCTTCGTTCCACAGGATGGTCTTCATCTTGACCAGATCGACAACACCCTTGAACTCGTCCTCAGCACCGATGGTCATCTGCATCGGTACTGCATTGGCGCCCAGGCGCTCACGCAGCTGACGAACAACCATCAGGAAGTCCGCACCGGTACGGTCCATCTTGTTGACGAATACCATGCGCGGTACTTCGTACTTGTTCGCCTGACGCCATACGGTTTCAGTCTGAGGCTGAACACCGGAGGAACCACACAGAACAACAACCGCACCATCCAGAACCCGCAGAGAACGCTCTACTTCGATCGTGAAGTCAACGTGTCCAGGCGTATCGATGATGTTGACACGATGCTCATCAAACTGAGCATCCATACCACGCCAGAAACAGGTGGTAGCCGCAGAAGTGATGGTAATACCACGCTCCTGCTCCTGCTCCATCCAGTCCATGGTAGCGGCACCGTCGTGAACTTCACCGATCTTATGGCTCAGACCGGTGTAGAACAGGACCCGCTCAGTAGTAGTGGTCTTACCCGCGTCTACGTGGGCGCAGATACCAATGTTACGGTATCGGCTAATCGGGGTTTTACGAGCCACGACACAATCCTCTGTATTATCTTAGAAACGGTAGTGGGAGAACGCCTTGTTAGCTTCTGCCATACGATGCACGTCTTCACGCTTCTTGACAGCAGCGCCTTTGTTGTCAGCCGCGTCAACCAGCTCACCTGCCAGACGCAGGTCCATGGATTTTTCACCACGCTTACGTGCAGCGTCTACCAGCCAGCGCATGGCCAGGGCAGAACGACGCGCAGGACGAACTTCTACGGGCACCTGGTAGGTAGCACCACCAACACGACGAGATTTAACCTCGACAACCGGTGCAACGGATTCCAGGGCCGCTTCGAACACCTCGAGAGGGTCCTTGTTAGTACGCCCCTGGATCTTGTCCAACGCACCATACACGATACGCTCGGCGACAGACTTCTTGCCGCTGACCATAACGTGGTTAATGAATTTGGTCAGTACCTTGTTACCGAACTTCGGATCCGGCAACACATCGCGTTTCGCTACGACTCGTCTTCTAGGCATTGATAAGTCCTCAAACTTGGTCTTCAGGTTGTTTCGAGATCAGCCTTCGACTCGACCTTACTCTTATCAACCAGATGCTCTGATTAATAGATAAAACTATGACAACTATTCAGGCGATTAATTCCCCTGAACAGGAAAGCCTCAGGACTTGGGCTTCTTGGTGCCGTACTTGGAACGGCCCTGCTTACGATCGTTAACACCCTGGGTATCCAGCGTACCGCGGACGGTGTGGTAACGAACACCGGGCAAGTCTTTTACACGACCGCCACGGATCAGCACAACACTGTGCTCCTGCAGGTTGTGACCTTCACCACCGATGTAGGAAGTCACTTCAAAGCCGTTGGTCAGGCGCACACGGCAAACCTTACGCAGGGCTGAGTTAGGCTTCTTGGGGGTAGTGGTGTATACACGGGTGCAAACGCCACGACGCTGCGGGCAGCTCTGCAGAGCAGGCACGTCGGTCTTTTTGACCTTGCGCTTGCGCGGCTTGCGAACCAACTGGTTAATGGTTGCCATTTAAGCAATTTCTCCGAAGTTTCTAATACAAAACAGGTTACGACACCCAGAGGATTAAGCATCGCGACCCGAGCCTGACCAGTAAATACCGACCAGACACTGGTTTTCACAAAGGGTTTTGTGGAAACCGGCGCCCAAAGGCAGCCTTGACAAGAGACAAAGGCAGGGCACACTAAAAGGCACCGGATTTTAAATAGGCCAGCCGCCCGCGTCAAGGAATGCCGCAGGCTTTCACGTCAGGGGAAACGCCGAGAATCACGTAAACATGCTGCCACCCACCCCGGACAACTACGGATTGATTATAAACAATAATGAAGAAACAGCGGCTTTACCTCACTATTCCTCGAATTCTTCTGTTTTTATTGATACAAAACCTGTATTCATCTGATGCGTTAGCATCAGGCATCGGAAAGTACGAATCCTGGTATCAGGATGTCTGGTGTGAAGGCTATGATGGTCAAACGGAAGTTGAGCAGGATGATGGTACGCGCGTTGACTGCCTGACCAGCAACCATGCTATTGAAATGGAGTTTGCCCGCAAGTGGCGTGAAGCGATTGGCCAGTCGCTGCATTACGCCTTAAAGACTGGACGCAAAGCTGGCATTGTGTTGATTCTGCAGAAACCTTCAGATGAGCAATACTGGGAAAGCCTTGGCGAAGTCATCAAGCATTATCGCCTGCCAATAACACTCTGGCGTCTTGGGCCGTAATTCAAGGCGTACACCCCACATCACTTCCTCTCACTATACGGGTTCGACCAATGGCATTTATTGTTATCCCCTTGGCAAAAGCATGATCAGTATCACCGGACACACAATAGCGAATCGTATTCGATGTACCACCATTTGTTACACCTCGAGGGCCATACGATAACCTTGTGATATCTCTTGCCCATTCAATGGATAGATCTTCAATATTCGTCACACGCGCCCGGAGCATTTCTTCGCCGGCTGTTACCAATAAAAAACCATCATTATCCTGATCTGTAAAAAGCTGCCAGCCACCATTCCACATTGACTTAGGGTCAGAAGAATCCCTTGTACCATTCTCCCGTATTGTTACCCATATATTGCGGCTTAATGCTTCAGAACGTGCATATGCCAACGCACTCCGCAAAGATGCCACCTCCGCATCAACACGATTTTTAAGCACCCAGTCCGATATCGCTGGCCCTGCAGCCGCTACAAGTATGATAACAATACCCATACTCACCAACAGCTCAACCATTGTGAAGCCGTCCTGCTTTCCCGAGAATTCCTTTCTCATCCCTGAATACCTGAAAAGCCATTCCGTTGCTTACTTAATTCACTCTAGCAACTGGGCTGCCACAGACCGTATCGTATGAGCGTTTCATAGTGCATTACAGGGATATAACGGTTTTTTCATTCATAATATGCATAAAAAAACGGAGCCTTATGGCTCCGTTTTCTCAATCGACTCACCAAGGGCTTACCTATTAGGTAACCCCTTGCTCAGTGCGATCAGGCATCACCTGAATTCAAAGCTTCAGACAGGGCCTGCTCTACTTCAGAAGCAGAAACAGTAGGCGTCACAAACTCGACAGGTTCCAGCTTCTCTCTGCGATCCTTGTGATAGGTCAGACCAGTTCCCGCCGGAATCAGTCGGCCCACAACCACGTTTTCTTTCAGACCGCGCAGATAGTCACGCTTACCGGTCACAGCCGCCTCAGTCAGCACTCGCGTGGTTTCCTGGAAGGAAGCCGCGGAGATGAACGACTCAGTCGCCAGAGAGGCCTTGGTGATACCCAGCAGGACACGCTCGTACTTGGCCGGGAACTTGTCCTCGCCATTCAGCGTATCGTTAACCTCAAGCACCTTGTTGTATTCCATCTGCTCACCGCGGATCAGGTCAGAGTCTCCTGCATCGGAGACCTCAACCTTACGCAGCATCTGGCGCAGGATGGTTTCAATGTGCTTGTCGTTAATCTTAACGCCCTGCAGACGGTATACGTCCTGGATCTCGTTGACGATGTACTTCGCCAGCTCACCCACACCCAGCAGTCGCAGGATGTCATGCGGGTTGGTCGGACCGTCAGAAACAACTTCACCCTTGGTGACCTGTTCACCTTCGAACACGTTCAGGTGGCGCCATTTCGGAATCAGCTCCTCATACGGATCACTACCGTCAGTCGGGGTGATCACCAGACGCTTCTTACCCTTGGTCTCCTTACCGAAGCCGATAGTACCGGAGATTTCTGCCAGGATGGCGGGCTCTTTCGGCTTACGAGCCTCGAACAGGTCAGCAACCCGAGGCAGACCACCGGTGATATCCCGGTTACCACTGGACTGCTGCGGAATACGGGCGATGATGTCACCCACTTCCACGTTTACGCCGTCCTTCAGGCTCAGCAACGAGTTAGCCGGCAGGAAGTACTGAGCCGGGATGTTGGTATTCGCCATCATCAGCTCATTGCCGTTCTCATCAACCAGCTGGATTGCGGGACGCAGATCCTTACCGGCAGACGGGCGATCCTTCGGATCCATAACCTCGATGCTGGACAGACCAGTGATTTCATCCGTCTGCTTCTTGATGGTAATACCATCTTCCATACCGAAGAACTTCACCTTACCGGCAACTTCCGTCACGATCGGGTGCGTATGCGGATCCCACTTGGCAACAATCGCGCCGGCTTCTATCGCATCACCATCCTTCACGGACAGCACCGCACCGTAAGGCAGCTTGTAACGCTCACGCTCACGACCGAACTCGTCCGCAACAGCCAGCTGACCGGAACGGCTGACAGCTACCAGGTTTCCATCTTTCCGCTCAACGAACTTCAGGTTCTGCAGACGGATAGAGCCCTTGCTCTTAACGGTGATGTTATCCTGCGCCGCATTCCGTGACGCCGCACCACCGATGTGGAAGGTACGCATCGTCAGCTGGGTACCGGGTTCACCGATGGACTGTGCCGCGATAACACCGACAGCCTCACCCACGTTAACCAGGTGACCACGACCCAGGTCACGGCCGTAACACTTGGAGCACACCCCGTAACGGGTTTCACAAGAGATAGAGGAGCGAACCAGAACTTCATCAACGTTCAACTCTTCCAGCTTGCGAACCCATTGTTCATCAATCAGCGTACCGGCGCTGACGGCGATATCATCAGTGCCAGGCGCGTAGACATCTTCTGCCACAACACGACCCAGGATACGCTCACCCAGCGGTTCAACAACATCACCACCTTCAATGTGAGGTGTCATCAACAGACCATTGCTGGTACCGCAGTCGTGCTCGGTAACCACCAGATCCTGCGCAACGTCAACCAGACGACGGGTCAGGTAACCGGAGTTCGCCGTCTTCAATGCCGTATCCGCCAGACCCTTACGAGCACCGTGGGTCGAGATGAAGTACTGCAGTACGTTCAGACCTTCACGGAAGTTCGCAGTGATCGGCGTTTCGATGATGGAGCCGTCCGGCTTGGCCATCAGACCACGCATACCAGCCAGCTGACGAATCTGTGCCGCACTACCCCGGGCGCCGGAGTCAGCCATCATGTAGACGCTATTGAAGGATTCCTGGTCTACCTCTTTACCTTCACGGTCGATGACCTTGTCGGTCTTGAGGTTTTCCATCATCCGCTTGGCCAGCACCTCGTTGGCACGGGACCAGATATCGATAACCTTGTTGTACTTTTCGCCCTGGGTTACCAGACCGGATGCAAACTGGTTTTCGATCTCACGCACTTCGTTGTGCGCTTCGTCGATGATATTGACCTTCTCATCGGGGATAACGAAGTCGTTAACACCGATGGATGCACCGGAGACCGTTGCATACTGGAAGCCCAGGTACATCATCTGGTCGGCAAAGATAACTGTCTCTTTGAGACCCACACGACGGTAGCAGGCGTTTAGCAGACCGGAGATGGAACGCTTCTTCATCGCCTGGTTAACCAGTTCGAACGGCAGGCCGTCAGGAACGATATCCCACAGCAGTACACGACCGACCGTGGTGTCAGCAATAAAGCGGCGAGACTCCAGCTCACCCTGTGCATTCTTGAGCGATTCGGAAATACGAACCTTTACCTTCGCATGCAGATCCGCCGCGCCAACACGGTAAGCCCGCAGGGCTTCCTTGATGTCGGCGAACATCATGCCTTCACCCTTCGCATTGATGCGATCACGGGTGATGTAGTAGAGACCCAGTACCACGTCCTGAGAAGGAACGATGATCGGCTCACCACTGGCCGGCGCCAGAATGTTGTTGGTGGACATCATCAGCGCACGCGCTTCCAGCTGGGCTTCCAGCGTCAGCGGTACGTGAACAGCCATCTGGTCACCGTCAAAGTCGGCGTTGTAGGCAGCACAGACCAGCGGATGCAGCTGGATCGCCTTACCTTCAATCAGTACCGGCTCGAATGCCTGGATACCCAGACGGTGCAGTGTCGGCGCACGGTTCAGCAGGACCGGATGCTCACGGATGACTTCATCCAGAATATCCCATACGACCGGCTCTTCCCGCTCCACCATCTTCTTGGCGGCTTTAATGGTTGTCGCCAGTCCACGGTGCTCCAGCTTGCCGAAGATGAAAGGCTTGAACAGCTCCAGCGCCATCTTCTTGGGCAGACCGCACTGATGCAGACGCAGGGACGGACCCACGGTAATAACGGAACGACCGGAGTAGTCAACACGCTTACCCAGCAGGTTCTGACGGAAACGACCCTGCTTACCTTTGATCATGTCTGCCAGGGACTTCAGCGGACGCTTGTTGGAACCGGTAATCGCACGACCACGGCGACCGTTATCCAGCAGCGCATCCACGGATTCCTGCAGCATCCGCTTTTCGTTACGGACGATGATGTCAGGCGCATTCAGCTCAAGCAGACGCTTCAGACGGTTGTTCCGGTTAATGACCCGACGATACAGATCGTTCAGGTCAGAGGTCGCGAAACGACCACCATCCAGCGGTACCAGCGGGCGCAGATCCGGCGGCAGAACCGGCAACACCTTCATGATCATCCACTCCGGACGGTTACCGGAGTTGTAGAAGGCTTCCAGCAGCTTCAGTCGCTTGGCCAGCTTCTTCAGCTTGGTTTCGCTGTTGGTCTGCGGAATCTCTTCACGCAGCTGGTTGATTTCGTCTTCCAGATCGATGTCGTTCAGCAAGGCCTGAACGGCTTCGGCACCCATGCGGGCGTCAAAGTCATCACCGAATTCTTCCAGCGCTTCGTAGTACTCTTCGTCGTTCAGCAGCTGACCGCGATCCAGCGTGGTCATGCCCGGATCAATAACGACGTAAGATTCAAAATACAGAACCCGTTCGATGTCACGCAGAGTCATGTCCAGCAGCAGACCGATCCGGCTGGGCAGTGACTTCAGGAACCAGATGTGGGCAACCGGGCTGGCCAGCTCGATGTGACCCATACGGTCACGACGCACCTTGGACAGCGCAACTTCAACGCCACACTTCTCACAGATAACACCACGGTGCTTCAGGCGCTTGTACTTACCGCACAGGCACTCATAGTCCTTGACTGGGCCAAAGATCTTGGCGCAGAACAGACCGTCACGCTCAGGTTTGAACGTACGGTAGTTAATGGTTTCCGGCTTTTTTACTTCACCGTAAGACCAGGAACGGACCAGTTCCGGAGAGGCCAGTGAAATTCGAATGGCATCAAACTCGTCCGACTGTCCCTGGGTTTTTAGCAGATTCAACAAGTCTTTCATCGCTTCTCCTCGCGGAAGCGGACGGGTCAGTGACCCGCCGCTGTTAACCCCTTAGCCTGATTATTCAGTTTCGAGCTCGATATCGATGCCCAGTGAACGAATTTCCTTAACCAGAACATTAAAGGACTCTGGCATACCCGCTTCCATCCGGTGATCGCCATCAACAATGTTTTTGTACATCTTGGTACGGCCGGCGACGTCATCCGACTTGACGGTGAGCATTTCCTGCAGCGTGTACGCGGCGCCATAAGCCTCCAGCGCCCACACTTCCATCTCACCGAATCGCTGACCACCAAACTGCGCCTTACCACCCAGCGGCTGCTGGGTAACCAGCGAGTAGGAACCGGTAGAACGGGCATGCATCTTGTCATCAACCAGGTGGTTCAGCTTGAGCATGTACATGTAACCAACGGTTACCTGGCGCTCAAACTGGTTACCGGTACGACCGTCGAACAGCGTGCACTGTCCGCTGTCGTTCAGGTCTGCCAGACGCAGCAGCTCCTTGATTTCAGCTTCCTTGGCACCGTCGAATACGGCCGTTGCCATCGGAACACCACCACGCAGGTTACGAGCCAGTTCCATGATCTCCTGATCAGAGAAGCTGTCCAGATCAACCTTGGTCGCACGACCCGCCACACCGTTGTAGACCTGATCCAGGAACTTACGGATATCAGCCACAGCCTGTTGCGCTTCGATCATGCGATTGATCTTCACGCCCAGCCCCTTGGCCGCTGCACCCAAGTGAGTTTCCAGTACCTGACCAACGTTCATACGCGACGGTACGCCCAGCGGGTTCAGAACGATATCAACCGGGTTACCATTCTCATCATACGGCATATCTTCTACCGGCATGATGATGGAGATAACACCCTTGTTACCGTGACGACCCGCCATCTTGTCACCCGGCTGGATGCGACGCTTGATGGCCAAGTAAACCTTGACGATCTTCAGAACGCCAGGCGCCATGTCATCACTGGTCTGCAGCTTTTTCTTCTTGTCTTCGAAACGCTCATCCAGCTGCGCGCGCAATTCAGTCAACTGCTTGCGGGCGTTATCCAGCTGTTCGTTCAGAGACTCGTCAGCCATAACCAGCTTGAACCACTGGTCGTGTTCCAGGCCGTTCAGGTACTCATCAGAGATGCTGTCCCCCTTGGACAGGGCAGGACCGCGATCCGCCTTCTGACCAACCAGCGCATTGCGCAGACGGGCAAAGGTATCGAATTCAACGATACGGAACTCTTCGTTCAGGTCCTTACGGATTTCGTCGAGCTGCTCTTTTTCGATAGACAGCGCACGGGAATCCTTCTCCACACCATCACGGGTGAAGACCTGTACGTCGATAACGGTACCTTTCACACTGGTGGGCACACGCAGCGAGGTATCCTTAACGTCAGATGCCTTTTCACCGAAGATGGCGCGCAGCAGTTTTTCTTCCGGGGTCAGCTGGGTTTCACCCTTCGGTGTTACCTTACCTACCAGGATGTCGCCTGCTTCAACCTCTGCACCCACGTAAACAATACCGGCTTCATCCAGCTTGTTCAGGGCAGACTCACCAACGTTGGGAATATCCGCAGTGATTTCTTCGGAACCCAGCTTGGTGTCACGAGCCACACAGGTCAGTTCCTGGATGTGGATCGTGGTGAAACGGTCTTCCTGTACAACACGCTCGGACACCAGGATGGAGTCCTCGAAGTTGTAACCGTTCCAGGGCATGAACGCGACGCGCATGTTCTGACCCAGGGCCAGCTCGCCGATGTCCACAGAAGGACCGTCAGCCAGGATATCGCCACGGGCAATGACGTCGCCCTTCTTAACCAGGGAACGCTGGTTAATACAGGTGTTTTGGTTAGAACGGGTGTACTTGGTCAGTGCGTAGATATCCACGCCCGCTTCACCCGCCAGCAGCTCGGATTCTTCAACACGGATAACGATCCGGGAAGCATCAACACTGTCTACCACACCGCCACGCTTGGCAACGACGCAGACACCCGAGTCACGGGCAACGTTACGCTCCATACCGGTACCAACCAGCGGCTTGTCTGCGCGCAGGGTCGGAACGGCCTGACGTTGCATGTTCGATCCCATCAGGGCTCGGTTCGCGTCATCGTGCTCAAGGAACGGAATCAAGGACGCAGCCACGGATACCACCTGACGCGGTGATACATCCATGAAGTTAACCTGCTCCGGTCCCATCAGGGTAAATTCGTTACGGTAACGAACGTTCACCAGCTCTTCGCTCAGACGGTTGTTTTCGTCCAGCACCGCACTGGCCTGTGCGATAACGAATTCACCTTCCTCAATCGCAGACAGGTATTCGATTTGGTCGGTTACCTGACCATCAACAACCTTACGGTACGGAGATTCAAGGAAACCGTAATCGTTAGTACGGGCATAAGTTGCCAGTGAGTTGATCAGACCGATGTTCGGACCTTCAGGGGTCTCGATAGGACATACACGACCGTAGTGGGTCGGATGCACGTCTCGAACCTCGAAGCCAGCACGCTCACGGGTCAAACCACCCGGGCCCAATGCGGAGACACGACGCTTGTGCGTAATCTCGGACAGCGGGTTGTTCTGGTCCATGAACTGGGACAGCTGGCTGGAACCGAAGAATTCCTTGATCGCAGCGGCAACCGGCTTGGCGTTGATCAGATCCTGAGGCATCAGGCCTTCGCTTTCAGCCATGGACAGACGCTCACGAACCGCACGCTCAACACGCACCAGACCAACACGGAACTGGTTCTCTGCCATTTCACCGACAGAACGGACACGACGGTTACCCAGGTGATCGATATCGTCACAGATACCGTGACCATTACGGATATCAACCAGGGTACGCATCACATCAATGATGTCCTGGTTATCGAGAACGCCGGAACCTTCATCGCTTTCACGCGCCATACGACGGTTGAACTTCATACGACCAACGGCAGACAGGTCGTAGCGCTCAGCGGTAAAGAACAGGTTCTGGAACAGCTGCTCGGCGGCCTCCTTGGTCGGCGGCTCACCAGGACGCATCATGCGGTAGATTTCTACCAGCGCCTCAATACGGTTGGTTGTGGTATCGGCTCTCAGTGTGTCGGAGACGTAGGAACCACAATCCAGCTCATTGGTGTAGATAACCTCAATTTCCTTGGCGGAAGCCGCCAGGAACTTCTCGTACAACTCAAGCGTAATTTCGGTATTACATTCCGCAATGATTTCACCGGTTGTTTTGTGAATAACCGGTTTGGCCAGCACCTTGCCCAGCAGGTACTCGACCGGTGCCTCAATCTCTTTGATATTGGCTTTCTGCAGCTGGCGGATATGACGCGCAGTGACACGACGACCCATCTCAACAATAACGTTGCCATCGTGATCCTTGATATCGAAGCTGGCGGCTTCACCGCGCAGACGTTCGGGGATCAGTTCGAAAGAAACGCCATTACTGGAGATCTTGTAGAAGTTTGTCTCGAAGAACGCGCCCAGAATCTGCTCAGAGGTAAAATCCAGTGCACGCAGCAGGATCGTTGCAGGAAGTTTCCGGCGACGGTCGATACGAACAAAGAGTAGATCCTTGGGATCAAATTCGAAGTCCAGCCATGAACCACGGTAAGGAATCACCCGCGCGGAGTACAGCAGCTTACCGGAGGAATGTGTCTTACCACGATCGTGATCGAAGAACACGCCAGGTGAACGATGCAGCTGGGAAACAATAACACGCTCGGTACCGTTGATTACGAAGGTACCGTTATCAGTCATGAGCGGAATTTCGCCCATGTAGACTTCCTGTTCCTTGATGTCCTTGATCGCCTTGTTGGCGCTTTCCTTGTCATAAATAATCAGGCGAACCTTTACACGCAGGGGGACTGCGTAAGTGATTCCGCGCAGCTGGCATTCCTTTACGTCAAAAGCGGGAGTGCCCAGACGATAGCCAACATATTCCAGGGCTGCGTTGCCGGAATAGCTGACAATCGGAAAGACGGACTTGAAAGCCGCGTGCAAACCGATATCATCTCTCGCCTCAGTACCTTTGCCTGACTGCAAGAGTTTTTGATAGGAATCCAGCTGAATTGCCAGCAAATACGGCACATCCATGACGTGCGGCAATTTACCGAAGTCCTTGCGGATACGTTTTTTCTCTGTATACGAGTAAGCCATCAGCATTCCCCAGCTAGGTCACCTGCGGTTGTGTCGTTGATCACCGGCGTCGGAGTCACGACAGCCCTTGAGGGCGGGTAGCCTCTCTTATTGTCACCGTTTGGTGATAACCATCCTTCTATAAACCATAACGTTCTATCAGGCCGAAATATACGGGCATAAAAGTTATAGCTCATACAACGGAAAAAGGCCGGTGCCCTTGGACACCAGCCATTCGGCCTATTATGCAACAAGCCTGAAAAAAAGCAATGCTGAAATTACTTGATTTCTACAGTAGCGCCAGCTTCTTCCAGCTCTTTCTTCAGAGCTTCAGCTTCTTCCTTGGTAGCGCCTTCCTTCAGAGGAGCAGGAGCGCCGTCTACCAGTGCCTTGGCTTCTTTCAGGCCCAGACCGGTAGCACCACGGACAACCTTGATGACGTTAACTTTCTTGTCACCAGCGGCAGTCAGGATTACGTCGAATTCAGTCTTCTCTTCAGCAGCAGCAGCTTCGCCAGCAGGAGCAGCAGCAACGGCTACAGCGGCTTGAGCGCTGACACCGAACTTCTCTTCCATAGCTTCAACCAGCTCAACTACTTCCATAACGCTCATTTCAGCGATGGCATTCAGGATATCGTCTTTAGACAGAGCCATTTTTAACTCCAAAAATTCTGTATGGTAAAACCAAAAATTCTTTAACTAAAAACCAGCCGATCAACAGGATCAGGCGGCTTTCTTCTGGTCGGCAACAGCTGCCATTACACGGGTAATACGTGCTGGGAACTCGTTCAGAGTTCTGGTCAGCTTGGTTACCGGTGCAATCATTACGCTCATCAGCATCGCGCGAGCCTGGTCCAGAGTAGGCATCTTGGCCAGGACATCAATCTGCTCAGCGCCGAGCAGTTGACCTCCAATGGACAGCGCCTTGACTTCCAGCTCTTTGTTATCCTTGGCAAAATCCTTGAGCAGACGAGCTGCTGCACCTGGATCTTCCTGGGAAAACGCCAGAACTGTAGGACCAATCAGAGCCTCTTTCATGCACTCGTATTCGGTGCCTTCCACTGCGCGGCGAGCCAGAGTGTTACGTACAACCTTCAGGTATACGCCACCCTCACGAGCCTGCTTACGCAGAGAGGTCATCTGGTCAACAGTCAGACCACGGTAGTCCGCGATTACAGCCGACAGAGCGTTTTGGGCAACCTCGCTGACTTCGGCGACAATCGCCTTCTTGTCTTCGAGACCTAACGCCATTGGCTTTACTCCAATTCTCTATAGAAAAGAGCATCTTCCAATCAGGGGAAGACACTCCCTAAATACGGTGATGGGTTAATTGCAATGCAATCAGTTCACCGTCTACGCAGGAAATTAAGCAAATAACACAAAAATCGGTCATCCGCACCTGCGATCTTTGACGGCCCCCGCTATACGAGGACCCCAAAGACTGTAGAGTCGATGCAACAGATCAAGAACCTGCCGCAACACTCAAATCAGAAGTCAAGGCTAGCCTGATCAATGGCCAGACCGGGACCCATTGTAGAAGACAGGGTCACCTTCTTGACATAAACACCCTTGGCGGAAGAAGGCTTCAGCTTCTTCAGATCAACCAGCAGCGCTTCAACGTTCTGCTTCAGGGAGCCCGCTTCGAAGTCGATCTTGCCGACAGAAGCGTGAATAATACCGTTCTTGTCAGTACGGTAACGAACCTGACCGGCCTTGGCGTTCTTAACCGCCTCAGCAACGTTAGGGGTTACGGTACCAACCTTCGGGTTAGGCATCAGACCACGAGGACCCAGAACCTGACCCAGCTGGCCAACAACGCGCATTGCATCCGGAGAAGCAATAACAACGTCAAAGTTCATTTCGCCTGCTTTGATCTGTTCGGCCAGATCTTCCATGCCAACCAGCTCTGCACCCGCTTCGCGAGCCGCATCAGCGTTAGCGCCTTGAGTGAAGACCGCTACGCGAACGTCTTTACCAGTACCGTTAGGCAGTACGGTAGAGCCACGAACAACCTGGTCAGATTTACGAGGATCAACACCCAGGTTCACAGCAACGTCGATAGACTCTTTGAACTTGGCCGCTGGCAGATCCTTCAGCAGGCTGGCAGCATCTTCAAAACCGTAGATCTTGGTGCTGTCAACTTTCTCAGCAATCAGCTTTGCACGCTTGGTCATCTTAGCCATTACACACCCTCCACGTTCAGGCCCATGCTGCGGGCACTTCCAGCGATGGTGCGGATAGCAGCGTCTTCATCAGCTGCAGTCAGATCAGGCTCTTTGATCTTGGCGATTTCCAGCAGCTGCTCGCGAGTCACAGTACCGACCTTTTCAGTGTTAGGACGGCCGGAACCTTTCTTCAGCTTCAGCGCTTTCTTCAGCAGAACAGCAGCCGGCGGAGTCTTGGTTTCAAAGGTGAAGCTGCGATCGCTGTAAACAGTGATAACAACTGGAGTTGGCATGCCAGGCTCAAGACTCTGGGTCTTGGCATTAAAGGCCTTACAGAACTCCATGATGTTAACACCGTGCTGACCCAGTGCAGGACCAACAGGCGGACTTGGATTTGCCTGACCAGCGGCAACCTGGAGCTTAATATAAGCTTCTACTTTCTTAGCCATTTCAACCTCGTTGCGGGTCAATCGCCATTACGCCAAGGCAACAGCTCCCCGTACACTAAACTTCCAGGCAATCAAAACCACCTGAAAATAAAATCCCCACACTGCACAGGGCAGCGCAGGGATCAAAGAATTACAATCAACCTTTCTCGACCTGACCAAACTCCAGCTCGACCGGCGTTGAACGACCGAAAATCATAACAGCCACCTGCAGGCGACTCTTCTCGTAATTGACCTCTTCCACAACACCATTGAAATCAGCGAAGGGACCATCAATAACGCGAACCATCTCACCGGGCTCAAACAACGTCTTCGGCTTGGGCTTATCAACCCCCTCCTGAACACGCTGAAGAATCACATCAGCTTCTTTTTGTGTAATTGGTGCCGGCTTATCCGCCGTCCCACCAATGAAGCCGAGAACCCTGGGCGTATCTTTAATCAAGTGCCAGCTATCTTCGTTCATCTCCATCTGAACAAGCACATAGCCGGGGAAGAACTTGCGCTCACTTCTGCGCTTCTGGCCGTTCTTGATCTCAACCACCTCTTCGGTGGGCACAAGAATCTCACCAAACAGATCTTCCATCTGATGCAGTTTTACACGCTCTTTCAGAGAGCGCATCACATGCTTTTCAAAGCCGGAATAAGCATGCACAACATACCAACGCTTAGCCATCTTTCAGTCCTTATCCAATCAGGCTACTGACAAGCCAGCCCAGCAAAGAGTCAAGACCCCAAAGCACAAGACCCATAATCAAAACGACCGCAACTACAACAAGCGTCGTCTGAACAGTTTCCTGCCGCGTCGGCCAGACAACTTTCCTGACCTCAGCCTTGGCATCCTTGAGCAGCTCCCAGAACACCCGGCCTTTGTCCGTCTGGAAAGCCACAACAGCCGCTACAACTCCCAGAGCAACAAGACCGATTACACGATATAGTAATGACTCTGCTGAGAAGTAATAGTTCCCACCGACACCTACAACCACCAATAAGGCAACTACAGCCCATTTCAGGCCGTCGAAGCTATTTACACTTTCAACGTCGGCTTTACCACTCATCAAGACATCTCTATCAGATCAGGTTACCCAAGAAGGGAAGCTGGCAGGCCAGGAGGGAATCGAACCCCCAACCCCCGGTTTTGGAGACCGGTGCTCTACCAATTGAACTACTGGCCTAAATACTTTCTGGCGCTCAAGAGCTCCGGGCGCTGTATATTACATGACCCAAGAGCCCTTGAACAGCCTTAATTATGCAATAATCTTAGCAACAACACCGGCGCCAACAGTACGGCCACCTTCACGAATCGCGAAGCGCAGACCTTCTTCCATGGCGATAGGAGCGATCAGAGTCACAGTCATCTGAACGTTGTCGCCAGGCATTACCATTTCAACGCCTTCTGGCAGTTCACAGGAACCGGTCACGTCAGTGGTACGGAAGTAGAACTGAGGACGGTAACCCTTGAAGAACGGAGTATGACGACCACCTTCGTCCTTGGACAGAACATAAATTTCTGACGTGAACTGGGTGTGAGGAGTGATAGAACCGGGCTTGGCCAGTACCTGACCACGCTCTACGTCTTCACGCTTGGTACCACGCAGCAGACAGCCAACGTTCTCACCAGCACGGCCTTCGTCCAGCAGCTTGCGGAACATTTCTACGCCGGTAACGGTGGTCTTGGTGGTGTCTTTGATACCAACAATTTCGATTTCTTCACCAACCTTGACGATACCACGCTCAACACGACCGGTAACAACGGTACCACGGCCAGCGATGGAGAATACGTCTTCAATCGGCATCAGGAAAGGCTGATCGATGGCACGCTCAGGCTCAGGGATGTACTCGTCCAGAGTTTCTACCAGCTTCTTAACAGCGGTAGTACCCATTTCGTTAGCATCTTCACCGTTCAGGGCCATCAGGGCAGAACCGATAACGATCGGCGTGTCGTCACCCGGGAATTCGTAAGTGTCCAGCAGCTCACGAACTTCCATTTCTACCAGTTCCAGCAGCTCTTCATCGTCAACCATGTCAGCCTTGTTCAGGAAGACAACGATGTAAGGAACACCAACCTGACGAGACAGCAGGATGTGCTCACGAGTCTGAGGCATGGGGCCGTCAGCGGCGGAACATACCAGGATAGCGCCGTCCATCTGGGCAGCACCGGTGATCATGTTCTTAACGTAGTCAGCGTGTCCGGGGCAGTCTACGTGCGCGTAGTGACGGTTCGGAGAATCGTATTCTACGTGTGCAGTAGAGATGGTGATACCACGCTCACGCTCTTCAGGCGCGTTATCGATCTGGTCGAAAGCCTTGGCAGTACCGCCCCAGACTTCTGCACAGACGCGAGTCAGGGCAGCAGTCAGAGTAGTTTTACCGTGGTCAACGTGACCGATGGTGCCGACATTGACGTGCGGCTTATTACGTTCAAACTTTTCTTTTGCCATGGTAACGCTCCCAGAAAGAACACCAACACCCGATACAGAAATAAGGGGCAGATATTCACATATCTGCCCCCCTAAATCATGGAGCTCATAACCAGATTTGAACTGGTGACCTCGTCCTTACCAAGGACGCGCTCTACCGACTGAGCTATATGAGCTTAAATCAGAACAAAGCAAAGCTGGAGCGGGTAGCGGGAATCGAACCCGCATCATCAGCTTGGAAGGCTGAGGTTCTACCGTTGAACTATACCCGCAAACCCAAGTAAAAAGCCGCTCTAGGCGACTTACTACTCTAAAAGAATTTTGGTGGTGGGGGAAGGATTCGAACCTTCGAAGCTTTCGCGTCAGATTTACAGTCTGATCCCTTTGGCCACTCGGGAACCCCACCACAATTTGCTGCGCCATTTTATTCTGAGCGCATCCTTTGTCAACCCCTTCCGTTTTCACTCTTTCGAGCTTTTCGTCAGGCTTGAACAAGTTGGCGTCCAACTCAGCAAGCGAGGCGCATTCTATGGAATCTCATGGGTGGATGCAATACTGGAGCCGCATAAATTTTCGTGTTTCTCGGCAAACCCGTATCGTTGCCGTAAAACCTCCCATAATGCATTGCTCATCAGCTCAGTATCGTCCTGGCTGATTTCCAGCCAGTGCTCTTCACGAAAGCGAGGAATCTCTTCCATCCGCGCCGCATAACCACGATTAGCGATACGCTTCTGTAACTCTGCAGCTAACGTGCCCTGCGAAAACAACCCGAGCGAGATCCCGCCAGCATAATCACCTTCTGTAATGAGATAAGCATCCACACCTTGTGCATCCAGCTCTCTCAACCAGCTCAAGGAGGCATCACGCCCGGACATGGCCGGTATCAAAACCCAGAAATCTTCGCCATGGCGAATCTTTAGTGCTTTAGCCTGGGCAGATATCCCAGAAGACAACAACTGCTGCATAGCCTGATCAGCCGTATCCGCAGCGCGGAAAGGTCCTATTTGCGTACAAAGACCAGCCACTACTGACTGGCCCGCAGGCAGTGGTAATATCGGCTCTTCTACCATCCGTGATATCAAGTCTTCCGGATCAGCCTCAGCAACCAGCGTAATACCCGCCCCCCTCTCCAGTCGCTCACTGCCGTTCTCAGACAAAACATACTTTTCCTGAGAACGCTCATACCAGCCATAGGCAAACACCCCGCCATTGACCATCACCAGAACCAGAAACACCCAGCGCATCATTTTTATCATATTCGTGCGTTCTTATTGATTTATGGTAGTGCGATTGCCAACCCTTCAAAAACCAAATCAGGCAAGTGCAATACAGGAATGGTGACAAGCTCTGCCAATACTGTCGCATCACCGCCGCCTATCACCACGGCCGCGCCTTCCCCCAGAAACTCATGCTCTTTTTCGATCAGTGCCGCCGCCATGGAGGCTACGCCAAATTGCATGGCCTCAACCGTTTTCAAGCCTAGGCCACGACGAAAATGGCGCTGCTCCGTAATCAATAGCCGATCAGCATTATCAGCCATGGACTTCAGCATCAGACTGATACCCGGCACAATCAAGCCACCCTTAAAGCAACCAGCAGCATCAATAATATCCAGCGTCAATGCTGTACCGCTATCCACTACCACCAATGGACGCCCAGGAATTGCCGCCCTCGCCGCCAGCAGCGCCAGCCAACGATCTTCCCCATAGGCTGCCGGATCAACACCCACAAGTCGCACCCCACCCAGTTGCTCCTGCTTGACCGGCCGCTCTACCTTAATATCCCAGATATCAAAAACAGTCGTCTCGATAATGTCATTAATTTCCTGTGCACGTACCGAAGACATGCGACATCGATCAGGCTGCACACATAGCTCATCAACAACCTGTTGCAGCATGGATGCGCAACAGCCAGTATTATCCACAGCACCCGATTGCCTTAGCTCACCGTCACACATCAGACGCCATTTGAGACGCGTATTACCACAATCAAGATCAAGAATGTTCATAAGGTCGTAATGAGACTTCCCCTCCGGCGTAAGCGCGTTTCTTACCATCGCGTTCCAGTATTAGTGCACCGTGCTCACTGACGCCCGCAGCAGTGCCAATGATTTCTTTGACTCCTGTAATCAGGCGAACTTCCCGACCAGCATACGCGTCGTACCGCTGCCAGTCTTCACGGAAAGGGGTAAATCCTTTTTTCTGAAAAACATCAAGAATGCTGACAAGCTGATTAACCAATTCGCCAACGACTCGATTCTTGTCAATCATCATGCCCAACACATTGCATAAATCCGTCGCAGGCTGGGAGATTTCGCGCAACTGTTCCTGACTCAGTTTGACATTAATACCAATCCCAATAACCACCTGGCATTCGCCATTCGGATCGCCATTAATTTCAAGCAGAATACCGGCCAATTTCTTGCCGGAACAAAGAATGTCATTAGGCCACTTAAGCGCAAGACCTTTAGCGCCAATCTTTTCCAGGGTTTTCAGCACAGCCAGCCCGACAACAAGACTCAAGCCATCAAGGCCAGACATAGCACCATCAAAGCGCCACAACATGGAAAAATAGATATTGGCACCCAATGGACTGATCCATTCACGCCCACGCCGCCCACGACCTGCCGTCTGATGTTCTGCCACACAGATCTGAACGGGCTCTGGATTTTCCAGTTGCGCTAAAACGGTATCATTCGTTGATGCGGTAGAATGCAGCGTAGTAAGACCAATCCGCGAGCGGACCGATTCGTCAATATATGTGTTAATCAGATCGTTATTAAGGAGAATAACATCCCGAGGCAGACGGTAACCTTTACCCGTTACCGCATCCAGGATCAGCCCCTGTTTTTCCAGCTGTTTCAGGCGTTTCCAAACCGCAGCCCGGCCAATGCCGAGGGCATCTCCCAACTCTTCACCGGAATGAAATTGCCCATCCTGCAAAAGTGTAAGGATATCCTGCATTCTATTAGCCCTGACCATTTTGCAGGACAATATATAGCGCCAGCAGTCGCCTTACAACGTCGTGACTGCTATAGCAATGCGAGCCGTTTCAGCTCAAGAAACAGTCTGGGGATGAGATAGGAGGTATGAGGTATGAGGTATGAGGTATGAGGTATGAGGTATGAGGTAAATTATTTTATCCACATAGCAAAAACCCCGACCGCTAATTTCTCGTTAGCGATCAGGGTTTTAAATTAAAGCCTGGCGATGACCTACTCTCACATGGGGAGACCCCACACTACCATCGGCGATGTATCGTTTCACTGCTGAGTTCGGGATGGGATCAGGTGGGGCCAATACTCTATGGTCGCCAGACAAAACTGGTTGAGACAATGAATGTTGATTCGTTGATTGAATCGCCTTTCACTCTCTCCGGAATCTGTTGAATTTACTGCGCTACACACTCTCAACGATCTGTGTCGTTGGCGTTCAAATCGCTTTGGCGTTATATGGTCAAGCCGCACGAGTCATTAGTACTGGTTAGCTCAACGCCTCACAACGCTTACACACCCAGCCTATCAACGTCCTGGTCTTGGACGGCTCTTCAGGGACCTCGAAGGTCCAGGGAAGTCTCATCTTGAAGGGGGCTTCCCGCTTAGATGCTTTCAGCGGTTATCCCGTCCGAACGTAGCTACCGGGCAATGCTTCTGGCGAAACAACCCGAACACCAGTGGTTCGTCCACTCCGGTCCTCTCGTACTAGGAGCAGCTCTTCTCAAACTTCCAACGTCCACGGCAGATAGGGACCGAACTGTCTCACGACGTTCTAAACCCAGCTCGCGTACCACTTTAAATGGCGAACAGCCATACCCTTGGGACCGGCTTCAGCCCCAGGATGTGATGAGCCGACATCGAGGTGCCAAACACCGCCGTCGATGTGAACTCTTGGGCGGTATCAGCCTGTTATCCCCGGAGTACCTTTTATCCGTTGAGCGATGGCCCTTCCATACAGAACCACCGGATCACTAAGACCTACTTTCGTACCTGCTCGAGATGTACCTCTCGCAGTCAAGCGCGCTTGTGCCTTTACACTAACCGTACGATGTCCGACCGTACTTAGCGCACCTTCGTGCTCCTCCGTTACTCTTTGGGAGGAGACCGCCCCAGTCAAACTACCCACCACACAATGTCCCCACGCCAGGTAATGGCGCCAGGTTAGAACCCCAACATGACCAGGCTGGTATTTCAAGATTGGCTCCACCCAGACTGGCGTCCGGGTTTCATAGCCTCCCAGCTATCCTACACAAGTCATATCAAGGTCCACTGTGAAGCTGTAGTAAAGGTTCACGGGGTCTTTCCGTCTAGCCGCGGATACACTGCATCTTAACAGCGATTTCAATTTCACTGAGTCTCGGGTGGAGACAGCGTGGCCATCGTTACGCCATTCGTGCAGGTCGGAACTTACCCGACAAGGAATTTCGCTACCTTAGGACCGTTATAGTTACGGCCGCCGTTTACCGGGGCTTCGATCAAGAGCTTCGCCTAAGCTAACCCCATCAATTAACCTTCCGGCACCGGGCAGGCGTCACACCGTATACGTCCACTTTCGTGTTAGCACAGTGCTGTGTTTTTAATAAACAGTCGCAGCCACCTGGTATCTTCGACCGCCGACAGCTTAAGGAGCAAGTCCCATCACCATCAGCGGCGCACCTTCTCCCGAAGTTACGGTGCCATTTTGCCTAGTTCCTTCACCCGAGTTCTCTCAAGCGCCTTGGTATTCTCTACCTGACCACCTGTGTCGGTTTGGGGTACGGTCGTTTGTAACCTGACGCTTAGAAGGTTTTCCTGGAAGCATGGGATCAACCACTTCAGTCACCTTAGTGACCTCGTCATCAGCTCTCAGCATTATGAAACCGGATTTGCCTGGTCCCACTGCCTACTGCCTTAAACCTGGACAACCATCGCCAGGCCGGCCTACCCTTCTCCGTCACTCCATCGCAGTTACAACCGGTACGGGAATATTAACC
>OZ220224.1:4320000-4817890 GCA_964291485.2 uncultured Kistimonas sp.
CGTAAAAGTTGTTATAGCGAGCAACATCGGTATATGGCGTCAGTGCTTCGTCCGTCATGAAATCGGAAGATTGATAACCTGATACCTTTTCCCGCAGCCAGTCAGGTGCAGGATAATCACGAATACCCTGATAAATTGAAGGGTCAGAAGGCGATGGCGGTACTGAAGATTTTTGGACTGAAGGCTCTGACGCATCACAGGCTGCCAGAAAGCCTCCTCCCATAGTTAATAATGCGAGTTGTCCGGCTTTCCTGATAAATGATCGCCGATCAGCGTATATCGACTCGGGTGTAATCTCGCTGCTGGCAATGGGTTCAGGCTTCTTTATCAGCATTATTCTTGCCCCCTAACGAAAAAAAGCGTTATTGCTTTAAACAATAACGCTTTTTTATGTCTTTTGGATTCAGTTAATCCAAATTCCCTTAGTGGTTAGGCTCTTCCTTCTTCTTCGTCCCAAAGCCACCAATGTTCATGACAGACATAATCGGACCAGAGCAGGCATAAGCCAGGAAGATAAACAGCAATACACGGGGCGGATCAGTAAAGACCACCGCGAAGCACAGCACCACAACCAGAATAAAGAAGAACGGCACACGTCCTTTGAAATCCAGCTGCTTGAAGCTGTTATAGCGGAAATTGCTGATCATCATGATACCGGACAGGCCAGTGATCAGCGCAGCCAGAATGGCAATCGCCACATTGGAACCATCAACACCATAGTCACTGAAGGCCCAAACCATACCTGCAACCACCGCAGCGGCTGACGGACTGGGCAACCCGGTAAAGAATCGCTTGTCAGCGGTTTCAACCTGGGTATTGAAGCGAGCCAGTCGCAATGCGGCGCAGGCGGCATAGATAAACGCGACCATCCAGCCAAACTTGCCCAGATCCTGAAGCGCCCAGCTGAAGGATACCAGCGCCGGCGCTACACCGAAGGACACCATATCAGAGAGGCTGTCATACTCTGCGCCAAACTTGCTCTGGGCATTGATCAGGCGGGCAACACGACCGTCCAGACCATCCAGAATCATGGCGACAAAAATCGCAATGGACGCCGCGCTGAACGCGCCGGACATCGCACTGACAACGGCATAAAAACCACAGAACAGCGCACCTGTCGTGAACAGGTTGGGTAATAGATAAATCCCTTTGCGGCGGACCTGTTGTCCGTCTTCCGCCACTTCTTCGACATGCTCATCTACCGGCAGCATGACATCGACGACCGAATCGTCTTTCTTTTCCGGTTGGTCAACCATTTATGCGTTTCCGGATACTGACAAAAAGAGAAGGCCACTCTATCACGAAAAAAAACCACTTTGTGTATACAGATCAATAAAGCACGTAGTTAACGCGCCCCTGAACACCAGAAAAGTCGCATTGAATTTGATATTTAACATGCTCGCAGCAATGCACCAAGTCACGGGGCTTCATGGCGACGAGTCCGGTTTTCGTCATGGTCGTGATCCAGTGCGCTTTGACTGTCCTCACCACAATAGTGGCCACCGGCACTATTCATTAAGGGTTCCACCACACTGGTAAACAGCAACCCCGCCAAAACACCACCAATAACAGGCCCAGCAACATAGACAGTAAGGAATCCAAAATGATCGTCGGGGAGTGCGGCCTTTCCCCAACCACTGAGCATGCTCAGCAGCCGGGGCGAAAGGTCTCTTGCCGGGTTAAGCCCTGCCTGTGTCAGTGGTGCGATAATCGAGATAATGGCTGTAACAGTGAGGCCTATAAAAAAGGGAGCCAGTGTCTTATCAGGCCTTCCCGTATTACAGCCTTCCGTCAAGGCAAGAATCATAAAAACAAGGGCGAATGTTCCCATGCCTTCTGCAAATAAAGCATTGGTGGTGGATACCGATGCCACATTCCCTGCCATGGGGTTGGGATAAAATTCCCCAAATATCATGGCGCTTGCGACAGATGCATCGGTACCACGCACGATCTCATGGGCTGCCTCAAACTGGATAATGGAACTGGAAAACAACCAATACAGAAACATTGCCGCAACCAGTGCACCGGCAAACTGGGCACCAAGATACCAGGGAAGCAAAGCCACAGACATCCTTCGACTGACAACCATGGCAATACTGACCGCAGGATTAAGATGTGCGCAGGAAAGCCTGCGGGTCGCATAAATAGCCAGTGTCACCGCTAACCCCCAGATGATCGCTACCTGAAAAAGTCCCACATGGGCTGAAAACAGAACCGTTACCGCCACTGAGCCGCAGCCCAGAAAAACGATAATAAATGTGCCAATAAACTCTCCGACAAACTCCTTCGAATATGTCATTGATGAAACTCTCAGCTGAAAACGACTTGATATAACGTCTTTCAGCGTGCAGCCGTAAAAACGCTATAGGGACAAAAAGATAAATACCCGCAGCCAATGAATCGTTTGACGGAACGTCAAAAATCGTCCCGTAAGAAAATCTTCAGGGGACTATTCATAAGTGGAACGGAAGTAGCACATACGGATTTGCCTGAAGCAAAGTGACAGGGATAAAGTAGTTGATAAGGGACAAAGAAGGAATTCAATCATGAGCATGGATCCGCTGGCATCAGCCCGACGCCTTTCACCCCGAAGAAAAACCTCCTCTGCCGCCTCCATTGACGAACTAACCCATGAGCAGCTTCATCATTTTGGCATAGACCCGGCTTCAGCCATGGGCGAGAAACTTGAAGCCGTTACTGCCAACCTCTATCGCTCTGGTCATAGTATTGATGAATTGCTAAGCACTACTTTCAGCCTGCTCGACACTCTGTCGCACAATGATCGAATCAGCTACTTCAATGCCAAGAAGTTTCTCTGCTTTCAGCTGGCCAAACTGATTGATACGTTACAACCGTCCATGAAAGGCGATTACCAGGCACTCGCCTTTTCTGATAAAAGCCGCTCGGTTAAGGGTGAGCACCCACTGTTTTGCAATGTCAGCGCTCTGTTCTCTGCGACACCTGCAGTAGTCAGAACAGCGACCTATTTATATGCCTGCACTGAATGGGTGGACGATGCATTCCATGGTCGGGAGAGCACTCATCCGATTTATACCCGTCTGCTGAATCCGACCTCAATGGCATTGGCCAACAGCATGGTTGATCTTGAGGCTGGCCCGCTTGCCGGTGAATATCTGGCCTGGAACTTCAACAGTGGCATGGCCGCTATTGACGCATTGCTCAGTAATCAGCTGCGTCATGGTGATATTCTTATCGTTTCGCGCAATGTTTATGGTGGCACCCACCAGTTACTGCATGATTACTTTGCCCGAACGGATCGACTGGCAATAGAACTGGTCTGGTTCGACGGTTATACCCACGACGATTTCCAGCGGGTACTCGAAGATACCAGGACACGATATGCTGATGCACTGAGTAATGGGAAAAATCTCAGTATCTATCTTGAATCACCCTGCAACCCCCACGGTTATGTACTCGATGTTCCCGCCATCTGCCAGCTCGCCCACCAACACAACCATACCGTGATGCTGGACGCCACCCTGGCAACCCCATTCCTGCAAAAACCGCTACAACACAACGATGCAAATAAACGACCGGATTTCCTTATTCACAGTTACACAAAAGATATCTCCGGCAGTGGCAGTACAACCGCAGGCGTAGTGATTGGGAGAAACCACCGAATGTTTATCCCCAAGGGCGATACCGCTGAAGGGCTTAACTGGGATCAGAGCCTGTTCTGGGATGTCTACTATATAAAAGGCAGCTTTCTGGATGCCGACAAAGCCATTGATGTCTATAACGGCATGAAGACTCTGGAATCTCGAATGCTGGGAAAATGCATCAACACCCGGGTATTTGCAGAATTCCTCGCTTCTCATCCAGCAATACAGGTAAACAGTAACGCCATTGCCAGCAATCCCAACCGTGCGCTTTGCGAGGAGCAGCAATACCTGGGATTACCCAGCCCACTGTTCAGCATTGATTTTGAGCAGGCCAATATTCCCAAGGAAGCATTCACCCGATTCTTTGATGCGCTGGAACCGGCTTTCAGCCATATGGTCAGCCTGGGCCAGAGCAACACCCTGCTGCTATGCCCTGCGCTGACGTCGCATTCAGAACTCAGTGAACAGGCGCTCGACGATGCCGGTATTACCCCAACCACTATCCGAATTGCGATGGGCAATGAGAACCCGTTGGATCTGATCATCCATTTCCGCGCAGCGGCAGAATGCCATATTGATCCAGTGCTCCCCGGCTTTTCTTCACAATTTATTGGACAGGATGCTGTTAACTTGTTGCTGAAAAGTATTTACCTTGAAACACATACCGAACATATAGAAAGCAGTCTGTAAGTTAATCGCGAGAAGTTAGTTGGTCTATCTTCTCGCGATTGAGTATTCCCTCTATAAATACGTATACCTCTTCACGCTCTTTATGAGCCTTAGATTTAGTAGACAAGGGAAAGAGCTTTGATAGTATGACAAAATTATTGCCTCTTTTTGTCTCTATGGAAGGATCAGCACCACTCTGCAATAACAGAAAGGCCATAGCATACTGAGTAGTAATAGCAGTCTCGTGTAACGGCGTATACCCACCGTTATTTTGCATATGAATATCTGCGCCTGCCTCTAATAAAAGCTTGATATTCTCAGCATGTCCCTTCGCAACCGCTCAATACAAGGGGGACGAGCCAATTGCATTTTTCAGATTGGCATCACCATCATAGTCTATCGCCATGCTAAGCCACTCCTCATCAGCCATAGACGCAGACAGGTGCATGACGCTATGCAATTTACTGGTTCCAAATATTAGATTGGGATTTGTTCCATGTTGAAGAAGCGTCCTGTAACCAACTTTATTGCTTTTTTGAAGAGCCCAAAACAACACCGGCGTTCCCTGATACCCTAATGTATTTACATCGACTTCTGCCAGCAGCTTCTTCATTTTCGAGACATTCCCTCGCGCAGACGCTTTTGCCAGAAGCACAAGTTGTGGCTCTTTGTAAATTTCATCTGCGCTCATATAAAACAGAGGCTTCTCCGTAGCCTCTACCAATACGGGCACGAAACAAAGCAGTAAAAAGGCTTTGATCATTGTTAAATAGTACCGACCAATTTTTGATGAGAAAGTAGGATCAAGAAGACTCTATCGTGTTTAGGTTTGTGCCACTTTTCAGTTTTAAACCGAGATTGCGACACCACCAATGCATTCAAATGGAAGTCATTATCTTCGCCGCACCAGTTTCTCTATCGTCAATCCAACCCCTGCGAGAGAAACCAGCTTTCGTAATCCGGCTGGACGCACCACGGTTGCCAGCAGGCGATCCATCAACGCCAGCTTTTCCCTGGAATAGGGATACCAGTTAGGCTCACGCTTTCCGCGGGTCGGATCAATCAAGACCGCTTTGGAGCGCGTCATTCCCAGCAACCCTTCAGCACCTTTCATACGGCCATAGCCGGAATACTTCACACCACCAAACGGCAGGTGCACATTCCCTTCCGTGAGCATGACATTGTTAACGTTGACGCAACCGGTTTCCAATGCACGGGTGACCCGATCAGCCCGCGTAGAATCCTGTGTCCAAAGACTGGTGCTCAAGCCGAAATCACAGGCATTATGTCGGGCAATAACTTCGTCTTCGGAAGTGAAACGGTAAACAGATACCACCGGGCCAAACGTTTCTTCCCTGGCAACCAACATTTCATCAGTGACACCAGCGACAAGTGTCGGCTGGAAAAAACGACTACCGGCTTCCAGGCGCTGACCACCGCAAAGAATCTGTGCGCCTTTTCCCCTGACATCTGCCAGATGGCAGTCAATGATATCTGCCTGAAAATCCGTGGTAATCGCACCAACATCCGCATTCCCATCCAACCCCAGCGTACTGGCTTCCAGTTCCTTTTTCAGGCGTTCAACGAATGTGTCATAGATAGAGTCATGCACAAACAAACGTTCTGTCGCCGTACAACTCTGACCACTGTTATGCATATTGCCCCAGGTCGCAGCAGCAACGGCTCGATCCATATCCGCGTCATCAAAGACAATCATCGCATCCTTGGCGCCCAGCTCCATTACAACAGGAATCACCATAGGTGCAGCCTGTGCCAGAATTTTTTTGCCGGTACGCCCACTACCGGTGAAAGCAATCATGTCGGGTCGCATGGCAATCAGTTGTTGTGCAGTTTCACCACCACCTTGCACGACAGTCAGCGCTTCTGACAATAACGGCGAAAGGCTGACTATCTCTTTAAAAACATCAGCCATCGGTGTTTGCTCGGAGGGTTTGATGATCACGGCATTGCCTGCTGCAAAGGCAAACATGGCCGCCGTCATGGCAATGGCCAGCGGCAGATTCCAGGGCGATATCACCAGCACCACGCCCCGGGCTTCATGATAAATACGGGATTTTTTCCCCAGCAAGGTGATCGGTGTCGGGACTTTCTGATCCCGGAGTATCTTGTCAGCGTTATCCACCAGCCACTGGCAATCTTCCACTAGCTGGAACAGGTCTGAAATCATCGCATCTGTACGACACCGCCCTGTTTCTTCAACAATCCTGTCGAGTAAACGTTCCCGATTTGCCATCAAGTAATCGATCAGTCGGCAAATTTCTGCCTGACGCTCTTTAACCGACGTTTGCCGGAGCTTCGCAGCACCTTCCCTGGCCTTGGCAAAGGCAGCTCTGATGTCAGATTCTGACGGATCTTCAATCGTATAGAGGGAAGCACCTGTGACAGGGTTATTAACAGGAATAGCGTTCATGGCTGGCTCCGGATTCTATTCTTATTGTGATAATCACCAGAAAACAAAACGATCGTACCACAAACAAAGAATCGTGCACGTCGATTGAGCTGCAGATACAAAAAAGGCAGGGATGATCCCTGCCTTTTTCAATACGAAAGAACGATCAGTTCTTGTCTTTATCCACCAGCTTGTTAGCTGCAATCCAAGGCATCATTTCACGCAGCCTGGCACCCACCTGCTCAATGGGGTGTGCCGCATTGTTGCGACGATACGCTGTCATGGACGGATAGTTAGTCGCACCTTCCGTGATGAACATCTTGGCATATTCACCGTTCTGGATACGCTTGAGTGCATTGCGCATCGCCTGACGGGACTCTTCGTTGATGACTTCAGGACCCGTCACATACTCACCATACTCCGCGTTGTTGGAAATGGAGTAGTTCATGTTGGCAATGCCGCCTTCGTACATCAGGTCGACGATCAGCTTCAGCTCGTGCAGACACTCAAAGTAAGCCATTTCCGGCGCATAACCGGCTTCGGTGAGAGTCTCAAAACCAGCCTTGACCAGTTCTACCGCACCACCGCACAGCACAGCCTGCTCACCGAACAGATCGGTTTCAGTCTCATCTTTAAACGTGGTCTCGATGATACCGGTACGACCGCCACCGACACCGGCAGCATAAGAAAGCGCTAACTGCTTGGCGTTGCCGGATGCATCCTGATAAATCGCTACCAGGTCAGGAATACCACCGCCTTTCACAAACTCGGAACGGACAGTGTGACCAGGTGCTTTAGGCGCGACCATGATAACGTCCAGATCAGCGCGCGGCACCACTTGGTTGTAGTGGATGGAGAAACCATGGGCAAAGGCTAGAGTTGCGCCTTCTTTCAGGTTGGGTTCGACCTCATTGCAATACAGTTGCGCCTGGAATTCGTCGGGGGTCAGGATCATGACCACATCCGCCTGACTCACGGCTTCGGCCACTTCTTTTACCGCCAGGCCCGCACTTTCCGCCTTGCTCCAGGAGGCTGATCCCTTGCGCAGAGCAACCGTCACCTCAACGCCGGAATCTTTCAGGTTGTTGGCATGGGCGTGCCCCTGGGAACCATAGCCGACAATGGTCACGCGCTTGTTCTGGATGATGGAGAGATCACAGTCTCTGTCGTAATACACTTTCATTTTATCCCGGACTCCTCGTTTCCAACCCACACTTATCATTCATTATTCAGACTGCTCGACTGGCGAACAGTTCATTTCGATCCTAGAGACTCAGGACCTTTTCACCCCGCGCGATACCAGTGACGCCGCTGCGAACCACTTCCAGAATCGTGCTTTCACCGACGGCTTCCAGGAAGGCATCCAGTTTTTCACCGGTACCCGCAAGCTGGATGGTGTAGACCGATGGTGTCACATCCACAATCTGCCCCCGGAATATATCAGCGCAACGTTTCACTTCTGCCCGCAACGGGCCGGACGCCTTGAGCTTCACCAGCATCAGCTCCCGCTCGATGTGCGCCCCTTCGGTCAGATCCACCAGCTTAACCACATCAATCAGCTTGTTGAGCTGCTTGGTGATCTGTTCAATGGTTTCTGGCTTACCGATAGTGGTCACTGTCAGGCGCGACATGGTCGGATCTTCAGTCGGCGCCACGGTCAGTGTTTCTATGTTGTAGTTCCGCTGGGAAAAGAGACCGACGATACGGGACAGGGCGCCGGGTTCGTTCTCTACCAGTACCGAAATAATGCGCCGCATCAGGTCCGCTCCGTCTTGCTTAACCACATATCCCGCATGGAGCCTTCACGGATCTGCATCGGGTACACATGTTCGTTGGGATCTACATCCACATCCAGGAAGACGAGACGGTTGTTGAGGCTGAACGCTTCATGCAGCGCCGGTTCCAGATCAGCAGGACTGGAGACCTTGATGCCAACATGCCCATACGCTTCTGCCAGCTTGACGAAGTCCGGCAGGGATTCCATGTAGGAATGGGCATAGCGGCTGTTGTACTGCATATCCTGCCACTGTCGCACCATGCCCAGCGCCTGGTTGTTCAGATTGATGACCTTCACATTCAGGTCGTACTGACGACAGGTGGACAGTTCCTGAATATTCATCTGGATACTGCCTTCACCGGTCACACAGGCCACCTCGGCATCGGGATAATGCAGTTTTACCCCCATGGCGGCAGGCAACCCAAAGCCCATGGTGCCGAGACCACCGGAATTGATCCAGCGGTTAGGCTTATCAAAGCGATAATACTGGGAAGCGTACATCTGATGCTGGCCAACATCGGAGGTCACAAATGTATCGCGGTCTTTCGTCACCTCATACAGGGTTTCAATGACTTGCTGCGGCTTGATGATGGATTCATCACCTTTGTCATAGTTGAACAGGCCACCCCGACTGCTGCGCCACTCATCAATCTGCTTCCACCAGTTTTTCAGAGCATCGCTATCTGGTTCATACTCTTTTTCTACCAGATCCAGCATGTCGTTCAGTACGGTATCGACTGGTCCCACAATGGGCACATCCGCTGGAACATTCTTGGAAATACTGGCCGGATCAATATCAATATGAACGACTTTGGCCGTAGGACAGAACTTGGCCGTGCTATTCGTTACCCGATCATCAAAACGAACACCCACAGCGATAACCAGATCACTGTGATGCATAGCCAGGTTGGCACAGTAACTGCCATGCATCCCCAACATGCCGATGAACTGCTCATCACTGCCTGGGAATGAACCCAACCCCATCAGGGTATTGGTCACCGGCAAATTGAACTTCTTGGCCAGCTGCGTCAGCTGCTCTGAAGCCTTACCCAGCACAACACCACCACCGGCGTACAATACAGGACGCCGGGCCTGCATCAGGAGTTCAGTTGCTTTACGAATCTGGCCGCTGTGCCCTTTGACCGGCGGTGCGTAAGAGCGAATCTTAACCTTGCTGGGGTAGTTATATTCGTACTTCTTGCTGATATCCGTAATGTCCTTGGGCAGGTCAACAACTACCGGCCCGGGACGACCACTCTGGGCAATGTAAAAAGCTTTCTTGATGGTTTCCGGAATATCCTCGGCACGCTTGACCAGGAAGCTGTGCTTCACGATGGGTCGGGAAATACCGACCATGTCCGTTTCCTGGAACATGTCGGTGCCAATAAATTCAGACGGCACCTGACCAGAAAGCACCACCATTGGAATGGAATCCATATAGGCTGTGGCGATACCGGTAATGGTATTCGTTGCACCGGGACCGGAGGTCACCAGCGCCACGCCCGCCTTGCCACTGGCACGGGCATAACCATCCGCCATATGGGTGGCCGCCTGCTCATGGCGCACAAGAACGTGTGTAATTTTGTCCTGACGGAAAATCGCATCATAGACATGGAGAAGGGCGCCGCCCGGGTAGCCGTAGATATACTCGACCCCCTCATCGGCGAGGGCGCGAACCACCATGTCCGCACCGGATAGTAATTCCACTTGCTTACCCTCAGTCACGAGTTCACCGATCATTGTCTTCTTTCCAGGACGTCTTTGCTGTGTTGCACGTCATACCGCATCGGTAGACCCGCCAAAGCCGAGCCGGATTCTCTGTTGTTATTGTCAGCCAGTGGCAGCGTGTCGCGTAAATCCGTTACGTCGGTGGTGTTTCCCTGCACAACGATGGCATGCCAGTAGCCAGCGCTCGTAAATCAGACTTAAAAGGGCCTTGTCGTATAAGACCATTACATTCCTGTGCGGGTAACGCTTGCGGAATGCAGACCGGGTAACCTCCAGATTCTGAATGGTCGCAGAACCTGATCCCGGTGCTGTATTGTTATTGTCACTTGGATGGCCTTACCGGCAGATTGTGTCTACCGGCGCGCCAGGTGGGGCCATTGTTGAATTTTCACCGTAAAGTGTCAATAGCGCGCCAGCCAACACCGGGCATGATTGTCAATAGGGATTCGTCCGGGATTCCGTTTTCATCTATTCCACAACCCAGCCTGTATATTGGAACTCATAACAGGGAATATTTTTTGCGGTAAGATCACGCTAAAGTTAAACAAGCAATAACAACAAATGATCGCCAATATGAAAGCGTTTACCCTGATCGGCCTTGTCCTGATGCTCGTCTCTGCTCCCGCTATGAGCGAACAAATATATCGCTGGAAAGATGCCAACGGCACCGTTCACTTTGGCACGAAACCACCGGAGGCATTTACAGGCAATGTCGAAGGCATGGAAAAGCCCAATGCCATTGGTAATGAAAAGTCGTCAACACCTGCCAATAACGAGCTCAACACACCGCCGGCTGCAAGCCAGAATCAGGCCGAATATGAGCAACAACTCAGGCAAATTGAACAGGAAAAAAAGGAAGCCTGCGACCAAGCATTAGCGAACCGGAAAAGCCTGCTCAACAGCCATCGAATCCAGATCAAACAGGCAGACGGCACGTACCGTATGCTCAGCCATGAAGAAAAGCTGGAACAACTCAGGGATGCGGATGAGGCGATTACTGCTTATTGCGAAGGAAGAGAAGAATAACTCCACCGGTTCTGCTGGTAGTAAAATTCAGCTTAGCTACCAGCAAAGCAGCTCATTCATCGTTGAATCAATCAACGCATTTTTAGATCCAGCTGCCCAATCAACTCCAGCAAACCTTGACGGTCTTTAATCGTCTGAGCATTAAAGGCTTCTTCAGCGTACGGTCTGATATCACTGCCTGTCGGCAATGCTGCACCATGATCCATAATGGCTCGCAGTCGGGGAATATAAATCCACTGCAGCCACTGGGAATACTGCAGGGTATCCACACAAAAGGGATTCGGACTATTCAGGGCATCCGGTGAAGGTGGCATTGCTTCCCAGAGCGCCTGCCGTTTCAACTCAGCTTCCAGTTCTGCCAATAAAATCCGTACTGCTTCAGACACGCGTTTGCTTACCTTCTACGTCCGGCGCCATCGACCGGATCAATTGATTCAGGAAAAGATGGACCTGCTCACGCAACAACGGAGCATCCGTCAACGTGAGGCTGCGTCGGGCCAGCTGTGAGGCCTCATGATACTCGCCCAAGGCCGATTGCATCATCGCCATATAGTAATACACCAGAGGATCATCCGGGCTGATGCGCAGAGCTCGATGCAAAATCACCAGACCATTATCCGGATTTCCGCCCAGCCATTGTTGCCGACCGTTTTCCAGCAGGCTTATTACTGCTGCCGGACGACCGACAGCCGTCTCCTGTTCGAGCCGCGTCAGCATGGCAGGGTCATCGGACCAGGTGGCCTGAAGGGGCATTAACGAAGGCTGCAGGCTACAACCGCCGGACAGCAACAAAAACAGAACAAGCAGAGGACGCAGCCAATGCAACGTCAAACTATTCTGCTTATGGGAAACAGTTCTCACTTCAACCATATAAGGCTCATTACTCAAACAGTGCCCGGAACCAGTCTACCACAGAGTCTTTTTCTTCCCCCGCGCAGGCGGCTCGCCCTTTAGGCTCAGAACCTTTAATAAAGGGCAGTACCCGACTCTGACTGCAGGATTGACTGCCAATAAGTCCGGTCTTTTCATCCACCGTGACCCAGTGAATGTCGTCACCCGAAGCTTTGGGCAGGGATTTCAGAGGACGCTGACGCATCAGATCCGTCCAAACCCGCAAGGCGCCAGTGCCCCCCGTGAGGTGCGTCGGTGCATTATCGTCATAGCCTAACCAGGCAACTGCCAGCGTGTCCCGGGAAAAACCGGCAAACCAGCTGTCACGCTGTTCATCCGAGGTACCAGTTTTACCTGCCAGAGAAATAGAATTCGAAATTGTCCGGTAAGCGCTTTTGCCCGTACCGTTGCGCATCGTTTCCTGCATGGCATAACGGATCAACGCCATGGAAGATTCCGGGAACACCTGCTCCACCGCCAGAGAATAGTGTCTCAGGGGATTACCCTGAGCATCCAGCACCGCATTGATCGCCCGCAGTGGTACCCGGTAACCGCCCGATGCCAGTGTCTGATACATGGCCGCGACTTCCAGGGGACTCAAGTCCAGTGAACCTAACAGCAGTGATGGATAAGCATTAACCTGACCACTTAGCCCCATACTCCGGAGTGTTTTAACAACCTGTTCAACCCCAACGTCCATCCCCAGTTGTGCGGTCGCCAGGTTATAGGACTTCGCCAGCGCCTGATATAACGACACTTGGCCATGAGTCTTACGATCAAAGTTACCTGGCTCCCAGAGTTGGCCATTGGCCAGTTTCACGCTAACCGGCGCATCATTGATCAGGGTCGCCAATGTGTATTTTTCCGGTCTCATGAGGGCGGTGAGATAAACAGCTGGTTTAATCAATGAACCAATGGGGCGTCGTGCATCCAGAGCCCGGTTAAACCCGGCAAAACCTGAATCACGTCCTCCCACAACCGCCTGAACATCTCCAGTACGAGCATCGGTGACCACAATCGCCCCTTCCAGCGGCGGCTTACCCTTTCGATCCAGCTGTTTCAGTTTACGGGCAAGACTCTCCTGTGCCTGGTGCTGAACCACGGGGTTCATATTGGTAAATATGCGCAATCCTTCACTGGCGAGATCTTTATCCTGATAGTCCGTTCTGAGCTGACGCTTCACCAGGTCAATATAAGCAGGGAAAGCATTGGCCTGAAGACGCTCCACCGGTACCACGCCCAGTGGGCGCCCCTTTGCTCGCTTGGCTTCCGAGGCCGTCACTACGCCGTGTTCAACCAACATATCAAGCACCAGGTTACGGCGTTCCAGCGCCCGCTCCGGATACCGGCGAGGGTTGTACCAAGAGGGACCTTTCACGATAGCCACCAGCAGCGCCACCCGGGACAAATCCAGCTCCTGCAGCGGACGAGCAAAATAAAACTGACTGGCCAGGGCAAACCCGTGAATGGCCCGTTGTCCCTGCTGGCCGAGATAAACCTCATTCAGATAGGTTTCCAGAATCTCATCCTTGCTGTAGTGCATTTCCAACAGCAAGGACATCAAAGCCTCTTCGGCCTTGCGAATTAGTGTTCTCTCGTTACTGAGAAAGAAGTTTTTGACTAGCTGCTGAGTCAGTGTACTGCCGCCCTGGACAATCCCACCCGCCTTGACGTTGGCAAACATCGCACGGGCAATACCCTTGAATGACAGCCCCCAATGGTCATAGAAGTCTCGATCCTCGACCGTGACCAGCGTCTGTACCAAGTATTTCGGAGTCTGGTCCAGCCGAACGAGAATCCTATCCTCATGGGTGGCCGGAGAAATACTGCCCATTAATTGGGGATCTAGCCGGGTTACCGCCACATCACGGCCCGCCGTATCGCCCAATGCCGCCAGCGTGCCATTCCTGAAAATCGCAATCACCTGCCGCGAGGATTCCCTCCCATCAGGGAAACGGAAGCCACGGATATAAATATGAAAGCGATTGTTCTCTCGGGAAAAAGTCCCCGGCCGGCCCACCTGCTTCACCGGCTGATAACCCTGCCGACGCAACTGCAGCTGGAAGAGCTCGGGATCCAGTCGCAGCCCGGCATAGAGTTCCAGCGGCTGGGCATAGACCTTCGCCGGGATCGCCCACTTGCGCCCCTCGAATTTCCGGGTGACCACCGCATCCAGATACACCATCAAGGCCATCAGCACCGCCAGACCGGCGATACCGAGTTTCAGCACCAACGATAGCCAGCGCCTGCGCCCCCTGGGTTCATTTTTTCGCTTACCTGACTTCCCTGCACGTTTGGCGGGTTGCCGGCTGCTTTTTCGTTTCGTTCCAGCCATGGTCGGATTATATGGAAAACCCCCGTTCAGGCTAATACGCAAACGCCGGTTTTATGGGAACTCTCTGGGCGCAGCGTACTCTAATCCTTACCTATACTGACCCATCCGTTTGCCCAAAGGAATGTCATTATGAAAAACGTGGTTTTATTGATGGGCTATCTGTTTTCCAGCCATCTGCTGGCAACGGGCACACCTCTCTGTGATACAGCAGAGGCACGCAATCAATTAATTGCGATTGAAAAATCCCGCCAACCCAGCATTGATTTCACTCTACCACCCGGAAAAGTCGAGTTTATTCGCAGTGTCCAGCGTGGTGGCAAGGTACTGCATATCTGCAGGGCAACCGTATTGAGTCGGGATGACCGTCAGAATTCCGTGGAAAGCGCCGTGGTTTACTACACCGAGCCCGTCAAGGAAACAGAATCCGGCTTTGGCATCGTTATTCTCAACCGTAAAAGTGGTCAACGAGACATTTGATCAGGGCTTCTTCCATTAAAACCACCACTTGAGAATCACATCCAGGTTTTTGCCCTATTAAAATTAGCTATCATTACAAGCAAGACGGCATTTATTCTGTCAATGGATAACTGTGCGCCAGGATGGCGACCAAGGGAAAGGAAGTAGATCAATGGATTTGATCGAGCTGAAGAACCTGGGCAAGACCTCTGTACAATGGCTCAACGCGGTAGGCATACGCAACCGGGAACAACTGCAGGCCCACGGTGCCGTAGGTGCCTATGTCAAAGTGCGGGAGCGCGGGTTCAAAGTTTCAAAGGTTCTGCTGTACGCACTGGAAGGCGCACTGATGAATTCACACTGGAATGATCTTCCTCAGGAGCTGAAAAAACAGCTGCTTCAGGATGCCGGTGAAACTGACTAACCCTTCGTGGCGCTTACAGGTGTGAGAAGGTCTCTCTGTAAAGCGCCCATTCCCCCCTACAAGCACAAACTCAATCGTTACATTAAATTACAAATCCCCAAAGATTATAATTTGACCATGCAAATGATAACGATTATCATTAACGGCACGTAAGGTGTGATGATCTTACGTCCTGCACCTCTGTTTGCATGCAGTCAAACAACCCTGCAGGTTATCTCCTCATCAGGCTAATCACGGTAATATTGCCCGCTGCCCACACAGCGGGCTTTTTTTTTCTTGCAGTTAGTGGTGCTAAAATAATCTCGGTCCTGTTCACATTAAGTGTTGCTGGTACAAACGTGCTCTCTGAAACCCTTATTTCACAGGGCAAGTGGCTTTCCTTAACATTACTGATAAAACCGCTAAACCACAGATTCTGACTGAAACAGCAGCAATTAGTGCGAACCTAGCCCACTATCCCTATCGAATTTGACTCATGGGATTCTTAACAGAAATAGAAAGATAATACCGGCCAAACTTCCTCATAGTTTTTTCTTATTTAACACACTACCCCCCCATCTCCGTACGAGAGCTTTTGGTTAGTATAAAAAACAAAAATTGTCATTCATCAATGCAACTTAATTTATAAAAACCTCTCAACTCTATCAACACCACACCACTATGATAGGAAATTAACAATGAGCATACTTATCGAGTTACAAACATGATGGATACAATTTTATACTCGACCCCAAAAACACAGTGCATTATAAATTTCACAACCCAACTGGCGTGACAATATGTTTAAAACGCTATCACCAAGTATGCCTTCACTATATCAAAAGCATCCACCAAAAGTTCAGGTTCGCGAAGACTCAGGTAGCACAATACATCAACCAAGAAAATCTGACTCTTTCCCTATACTTAAAAGACGCTCTATGGATGAACGTAATATCTCTAAAACTAATACTGCTTACAACATATATTCACTATTCTCGGTTTACTATTCAATAATAACTTACGATACTATTTCAGATAAGGAAAAAGACCGACATTATGAAGCCTTAAAAACAGCAATCATCAATCAATATGAAAGCGCGCAGACTAAAGCAGATTTAATCCCGCTAGAGTTTTGCGCAAAACATTATTCAAAAAGAATTATTACTGATTTAGACGAGTTAAAATCTCTTCTTAAAAATATAACCTCTGGCGAACATGAATCAGATACATTACTGATTCAATACTTAAAAGTCATTTATTATCTTATACTATCTATTAAAACAGTGACACGAACAGATGCTGATGACACTCTCTTACATTTATGGCAAGAATGCTTAGCTCTAGTTTTAGATACTGCAATATCTCACCAGACACAATTTTCTAGGCACCATCATTATTTGTCCGACCTATGTGAATTAACTACAAAAATCATACATGACTCTGTGCAAAAAATCATAAACGATCAAGAATGGTTCAACAAACTAAAACAACAATCTACCTCTCTAAAAACACTAATTTCAAGTACCAACACTGGACAAAAAACGGAAGAGTACCAAAAACAAAATTCACGAGAAAACTCTTCAAACACTTTCGAACTTATTTATGAGGAAAGATCAATATTACGAGATACCGTGACTCATCAAATACCACAAATTATGATTATACCCATGCAGGATATACTGAAGAAAGAGGTAAAACAAGAGGAAGCTAATCAACACTGGCAAATATCTATATCAAAACAAGCTGACTGCGAAGACACATCACTTCAATGGACATGTAGAAATAGAGTATGCATATCGCACATGCTCGACGTAACCCGTAGAGTGAATCGTCAAGGGAAAGCATGTCAAATAATTCTGAATCAGATAAAACGTGACGGGGCCAATGGATCAGGGGCAATAGCTTCTGCCGAAGAACATTCTGCAATAGCAGCATTGCCAGATAGCTCGTTTCCCACAACGTTGAGTAGACCAGAGTCTCCCACTTCCCCTCAAACAACGATTGGCATCTGCTTAGATGATCAAGGTCGTTTGTTCGGACAAACGCATATCGGTTTTTTATTATTTATTGAAGAAATCATCACTAAAGAAATAACGGAAGGAAGAATACAATCAAACCATAACGTTAAAATAATCATTTATCAACAAGATCATAAGATTATAAGATTATAAGATTATAAGATTATAAGACTATTAAAATTTGATATTACTGAAACAGAATGTCAGCAAAACCTCAAGAAACTTAATGAAATTGCTTTGACCAGTGAAATAGCGTTACCTTATGCAAGAAATACTCTCCAAAAAATAGCTTATCAGTATTATATACAGTTAATCACTGAACGTCCTGTATTAACAGAGATGCCCGCTCAGGGTTTTGATAGAAAGCGTACTTTCAGCGCTGAATATTCGGAACTAAACATCTTACAATTATTAACTGTAATTAGTTGTATTGACTCTAGAAGAAAGCGCGACAGATTCGATGAAATTTTTCATGAACTTTTACTTAGTCATATAATAGCAACTCAAAACATAGGGAAGCACAACCCTCAATTGCTCAAGTGCTTACAACAACACATTGACAAAATATCACAAAGTCCAACTTTTTTCGCCTCACCGTATTTTGAATCAATATCAAAATACCTAACACACACACCACATTAAATATGACGAAATTCTCATTGTAGAGGCGATATTATAGCCGTTTTTAACAAAAATACTCGAACAATCCAGCGCGATTACCACCCTCAAAAAAACACTTGACGAAGTGCTTTCCGTTCTCTTAGTAAAGCTAACTTTTATACTAAACCAACATATAATGAGCGCAGACGAACTTACGGAAAAGGACATCAGCGACGCACGTATTTCAATCAAATTCATAAAAAAAAACAATTAATGATTTCAAGGATCACTTTCTCAATTTACAGCTGGATACATTTGGAAATACGATACAAAAAACTCAGGAAAGACTTGATGAAATTCAACCACAAACGAGACCAAAATTACGTGGAAGAAAAGAGAGAGTGCATAGTGCGCTTTTATCCACAATGGCAACGGATATTGCTAATCAAAGCCAATCCATATCAGATATCCGACTCTCACACTTGGCTCATATGACAGCTGAAGATACAACCGTACTTCTAAATGCCTGTTCGACTGAAGCAATGATAATCTGTCAGATAGATCATTCTCCTACAACTCAACTTGAAGAAACCTTGAACAAGATAGACACCCTAAACTTTAGAGTTGTTACCAATTTGAAACGACAAGCTACAAACAATTCTACATTTTGGGCAGGTACGATATCCGCTTTTAAGACAAACAACTCCCCCCTTCAGAGGAAGAAATAGAAATGAGAACCACCGAACTAAAATCAACATCAAAAGAATTGAAAGATATAGCACAACAGACAAAACTTATTCACAGTGCATTCTTGGCACTGTTAAATGAAAGCAGGGAAAAAGGAGACTACGATCACGTAAAAAACGAATGCAATATTGAATTCTATGACACCTATCTCAAAGAAATAATTAAAGAAAAAGACTCAGCAAATCTAACAATAAAAACTGCAACAGAATTAATGAACGAAACAAAGTCTGCACGAAGGAGCTGGCTCTGTTTGTTAAGACTTAGACGACCATGGATGAAATCACGGCATGAAGAAGCACAGACCGCACATCTACTCGATAGTGCATCATCAAACGTCACTGCCGATAGTGAGGTTACTGATTACATACTGAAATCCCTGAAGGAAAACATAGAAGCGAACCCTATATTAGCTTGAATGAGCATTTAACTGTGAAGGGAAATCGGCATAACGCCAGTGTTCCCTTCATGTATAGGTAATCCTGCCAAGAAAAACAGAATCTCATTCTTAGTCTGTATTCATAAACGTGCTCAACCTGTTTTTTTTACAAACTTTGTCAAAATCACAATCTGCTGACCATTCACGCGGCCTTCGATATGCTCCGCATTATCCGGTACCAGCGAGATGCCGCGTACTGCCGTACCCCGTTTGGCCGTGAAACTGGCACCTTTGACATTCAGATCTTTAATCAACGTCACGGTATCACCCGCTTCCAGTACCGCACCATGACAATCGACGTGTTTGACGCTGTCCTCTTCCGCAGCGCCTTCGCCAGTCGCTTCCGCCCAACTCTGGGTTTCTTCGTCCAGGTACAGCATATCCAGCAGGTCTTGAGGCCAGCCTTCACTGCTCAGGCGTTTCAGCATACGCCAGGCCAGCACCTGCACCGCAGGCACCTGGCTCCACATACTGTCATTCAGGCAACGCCAGTGGTGGATGTCAGTACTCTCGGGATTGTCTATCTGATCGCGGCATATCTGGCACAACAGAGCACAATCTTCAGGGTGATTACCATCGCGGGGTGGAACTGAATAAATGCCCAAATGTTCTGTAGTGCCACAAAGTTCACAGTGGTTGTCACTGCGAGCACGCAGAGTCTGTTCAATGGTCATAGTGCATATACAACTTGCAAATTAAGTGCAAAGTATATCGCAAATCAGGCGTGAATCTGCCGCATCAAACATGGGAGTTTTTCTTATTCCAAGCGCTGCTAAAGGAAACCCTGACAATGTTGTTAGTTGCCTGTTTTTTCTATTTTCGACGAACCATTTTGCTCTCAGGTTGTCTCAACTTGAGAGGTGCAGAATAGCTATCCCTAGAAATACATCTGGCTAATTATTTACTGACTGTACTGATACACAAATTCAAGGATGACAAATGGCATATCCAATACTCAACCACGGATTATTCCCTCCCCCTTATTCTTCAGATTATATGGGTGGCAGTCCTTATCTTACTCCTACTGCACCACCACCAAACTATGAGGATGTCGTTAATTTTCAGCAACATCAGATGAGCCAAGCTACGCCTAACGCCTCGGTGGTAGCACCTCCGGGGCAAAGTGGTGCGCCCCCAACAAACAATAGTCCCGAATCAGGCTGCTCCATTTTTGCCCGGTTCATCAAAAAAATGGCTGTTGGCACACTGATGGTGTTAGCGGGACTCGGCGGACTACTGGCAACCATTGCGCTGTCCCCCTTGTTCGGTGCCTATATTGTTGGCAGCGTATTATGTCAGGGCTGCTGTATCTGTGTCGGTATCAATGATGAAAGTGCCAAAGTGCTTGGCATCCTGTTACTGACAGCCATCGCTGTTGCGTCACTACCCGTCATTATCGTTTCTCCCGTTTTTGCCTTGGCTGCGGCTCATCGCACTGGAAAATCACTATTGGGTGATGAGTACCACCCGTCCAGCCTGATGGAATGGGCCGATGATAAAGCCAGGTATTATCTATCAGCCGACTGCCTGAGGATCTGGTTGGGTATGCCTGTAAGACACCATCAGTGTGGTTTCAACAATGACACACATGTGCATATCCATCACCACCACTATCACCAGCATACCGCTCGCTGCTGGAGACGATATGGATAAGCCGGCAGCGTTAAGCTTCAGCCCCGGTTGTCCAAACCGGGGCTGAAGTTACCAGCAGGAAGATCCGTTTAGTTATCTGGTGAATAACCCAATATCAACCAAACCGCCCAGTAATATAATCATGCGTTCGCTTGTCGCTGGGCGTCATGAACAGGCGGTCGGTATCATCGAATTCGATCAGTTCACCCATCAGGAAGAATGCCGTATTTCTTGAAATCCGACGCGCCTGGTTCATTGAGTGCGTCACAATCACGATGGTGAAATCGTGGCTCAGGCGATCCATCAGGTCTTCCACGCGGGCCGTTGCGATCGGGTCCAGGGCGCTGGTCGGTTCATCCATCAGGATGACATCCGGTTCCATGGCGATGGTTCGGGCAATACACAACCGCTGCTGCTGACCACCGGAAAGCCCCATGGCGGAATCGTGCAGACGATCCTTCACTTCATTCCACAGAGCTGCACCTTCCAGTGCCTTTTCCACCATTTCATCCAGGTAGCGGCGATCCTTGATGCCCTGAGCCCTCAGGCCATAAGTGATGTTTTCATAGATGCTCATGGGGAACGGGTTCGGCTTCTGGAACACCATGCCTACTTTCATCCGCAGCTGCTGAACGTCGGTTTCGTGGTAGATATCCTGACCATCCAGCGCTACCCGGCCTTCTACTCGCACACCGGGAATCAAGTCATTCATCCGGTTCAGGGTGCGCAGCAGTGTGGACTTGCCGCAGCCGGATGGGCCGATCAGCGCCGTCACCTGCTTTTCAGGAATCGCCATGGAAATGTTGTGCAGCGCCTGCTTCTCCCCGTAATAGAGGTTCAGGTTCTCCACGTTAAACTTGCTGTGAGGTACTTCGATGTTGATAGCGGGGTTCGCCATGTTCTCAGTCTCAGTCATCAATTCGGTAAAATCTGTCGGCCTGCCAGATAGTCAGGCCACAGCTCAGCCCTTGTTGAACCGGCGGGCCAGTAATCGGGTCATAATGTTGAGCGTCAGTACGATCAACACCAGCACAGTGGCGGTCGCGTAGGCCTGGTTCCACTCGTGCACGGAGAACAGTTCCTGGGTCAGCTTGTAGAGATGGACCGTCAGGGTTCGTCCGGAATCAAACACGGAATCGGGAATCCGGGCCACCATGCCGGCGGTCAGGAAAACCGGGGCGGATTCACCAATGATCCGGCCAATACAGAGAATCAGTGAGCTGATGATACCGGGCATCGCACCGGGCAGAATCAGGCGCCAGATGGTGTACAGGCGGGATGCACCCAGACCATAAGAACCTTCACGGTAGGCTTCTGGCACACTCATCAGGGCTTCTTCCGTGGTACGGATAATCACCGGCAGGATCACAATGCTCAACGTCAGTGCACCGGCCAAAATGGAAAAGCCGAGTTTGAAGGTCGAAACAAACAGCGTTAGACCAAACAGACCGTAAATAATGGAAGGAATACCGGCCAGACTTTCCGTAGCGAAGCGGATTACCTTCACCACCCGGCTACCTGGCTGCGCGTATTCAGTCAGGTAAATCGCACCCATGATGCCCACGGGCGCTGCAATACCCAGCGATAGCGCAACCATATAAACGGTGCTGACAATCATCGGCCAGATACCGGACGTATCGCCGGTACGGGTGTAATTAGACGTCAGGAACGACCAGTTCACATGACCAATACCATTACTGACGATATGCCAGAGAATCCACAACAGGGTACCGGTAGTAGCGGCAGTGGCCAGGATAATCAGGCCTACCAGCAACCGGTCTTTCCAGCGACGCATGGCTGGATTGGGCATAGGGCGTGAACGACCGACGGATTCCGTAATCCCCTCGGTAACCGCCTGGGCAAGACTACTGGAATTCATATTATCGACCTGCCTTCTGTCTGTTCAGGTAAAGCATGGTGGCGTTAAGCAACATGATGAAGATAAACAGCACTATACCGGTGGCGTACAGCGCGCTGCTGTGCAGGCCGCTGGCGTAGGCCATCTCCAGGGCGATATTGGCGGTCAGGGTACGGGCCGGCTCCAGCAGGCTGGAAGCGATGATCGGCGCATTACCCATTACCATGATGATGGCCATGGTTTCACCGATCGCCCGGGCGATACCCAGGATACTGGCCGTCATGATGCCGGAGCGTGCCGCTGGCAGCACCACGTTGAAAATGGTGAACATCTTGGACGCGCCCAGCGCCAGGGAACCTTCACGGTACGTCTGCGGTACGGCGCGAATAGCGGTTTCAGACAGCGTGATCACTGTCGGCAGGATCATCATGGTCAGCACCACGATACCGGCCAGCATGGTGTTACCGGCAGGTACCGAAAACACCTGCTCGATCAGCGGCACAATCACGACCAGACCAAAGAAACCATAAATGACGGACGGAATACCGGCCAGCAGTTCAATCGCCGTGCGCAGTACAGTGGCGTACCTTTCCGGGGCAATCTCTGCCAGGAAGATGGCTGTCAGCACTCCCATGGGCACACCGATCACCAACGCGCCAATGGTGGAGATCACGGAACCACTGATCATCGGCAAAATGCCGAAATAAACCGGTGGGCTCCACTGGGTACCGGTGACAAAACTGAATACACCGGTGTCCACTAGGGCAGGCATACCCTCGGCCACAATGAATGCGCCGATGGCGCCAATGGAAACCGTACTGACTATGGCGCAGAGGAAAAAAAGGCTATGAAAGGCCTTATCCATTCGCGCCTGTCGACTGTTTGCCGTCATATACATTACCGACAGGACTCAACGTCCATCATTGAGAAAAAACTGAAATGCCGGTGCGGCTTATCCGCACCGGCATAACGTGGAATAAATCAGATAACCGGGATGTAACCCTGTTGTGCAACAATCGCCTGACCTTCGCCGGACAGCGCCCAGTCCAGGAACGCCTTGCCATTTTCAGTCAGGGTCTGCTCGTTGTAGAGCATTACAAACGGACGGGCTACGGTGTACTCGCCAGTGGCGATGGTATCGTTGGATGCCTCAACACCGTTCACTTCCAGAGCTTTCAGGCTGCCATCAACAGTACCCAGGGAGATGTAACCGATCGCAGACGGGTTCTGTGCCACTGTGGTCTTGACCACACCGTTACCGCTGGCCACCTGGGCGCGGTTGGAAACAGCAGAGATCACGTTGCCGTTCGCATCCTTGACCATAAGATTCATGATGTCTTCGAATGCGCCGCGAGTACCGGAAGCCGGGTCACGGGTTACCACAACGATAGGCTGGTCATTACCACCCAGTGCCTTCCAGTTGGTGATTTCACCCTTGAAGATGTCAGCGATCTGCTCTGTGGTCAGACCTGTCACCGGGTTTTTGCTGTTAACGACGACAGCAATACCATCATGCGCCAGCACTGCCTGGGTAATACCGGCTTTTTCTTCTTCCGGCTTGAGCTTGCGAGAGGTCATGCCAATCTCGCTGGTGCCGTCATTGGCGGCCTTGATCCCAGAGGAGGAACCGGTACCCTGCACTTCGACCACAGCGCCGGTATGTTCCTGTTGCCAGGTTTCGCCGAGTACTTCCATCACTTCCGTCACGGAGGTGGAACCAGAGACACTTACAGCCCGGGTATCGGTGGAGGAGTCATTACCGCCACAACCCACCAGCACGGCGGACAACCCGATTGCGCTTACGATTGACAGAACGGTCTTCTTCACTGCTTCGACCTCTTGGGAATCAGCTTATCTAGAAAGTAACTGGCCTGAGCCAGCCGGTGAGACCGTTATATTTCGCTTAGATGACAGTTTTGTTACAGGGCGAACAGGCATACAAAATCTTTACACTATCGCAACAATCCCAATACCCATCCTGAGAAAGAACATCAGCAATAGATGCCTCAATTTGTCATCACGTTAAGCAGATGAACCCATTGTCAGTCATTACTCCAGTCTAGATTGCTACCCCCTGTCATCACTTTGATGGTTTCTTAATCTGAGGCAGAAAAGACTATGCAAACGCATATTCCTCTGACTATCTAGTCAGCAGAAAACCAACAGAATTACCTATTTAGCGGAATCAATTTCCTACCAAAAGCTCTAATTAAGAATTACTGACTGGAAAATTGATTTATGCGACGTTCAGCATCAGCACCTCTACTTGCCTCTGGCCTCCTCTTGCCCCATACGGTGGAAACAGTTGAAACCGCTGAGAGGGCCATACCTGAAAAACCCACAGTTCAGTTACCCTCAGGCCTCAGCCTCTCATTATTAACAGAACTCAGCCACAGCGATAATTTCAATGAAACGATAAGGACGTATTTCCCTAAAGCCTCTGATAATGAACACTTTGCATTAATTGAACAAATAGCACTCTATGCACGATCAATCCATCAAGTGACAGGTAGCGTTAAATCGAGGTTTCAAGATTTGGGAATCTCTACACAGATAAGGCAAGAAGTACAGCATTATCATCCGACTCAACCATCTGAGCGGCTTACGGTTCCATCTCAATTCAACGTTGGGGAACATGCCTCACACAGAAAACCTCCCCAGGCACCAGTCATTACGGTTCCCAGCAGTTATATTGTGAAGGTCATCATGCAAATAAAACATAACTCTCCTGCCACTTCTGGTGAGTTATTGATTTTATTGACCTCCTTCTTTCCTAAAACCACAAGAATAGAGCTACAGGAACTGTTTGTATCCACCGAAAGATTCAATGAATGTCTGCACTCATGCTCTGGAGCAGCAAACAAGCTACTCAGTGATCATGTTTTTCTATCACAAACACAACATCACACGCTAAGACCTGCGGGTATGCGCATATCCACGCCAGACCAGGAACAACCATTGCCGACATCCCCCGTACCCGATGAGTCAATGCCAAGTACATCATTCCTACCAGAACCTGGCGCCGGACAACCTGATGCAGAAATCGATTCAGACGCTCTCCCGGAGACCCCAGCAGCACCTCCCAGACTCTTACGCTGTGTTGATGGTATGGAACGTCGAGCCGTGGGTGCATACGTGTATGTAAAGGAGAGTGAGGTTGAAGGTTATGGCGCTTTTGCCCGAACCGACATTCCTAAAGGCAAAGTGTATGCTGAACATAATGGTTTTTTTGTATACAAAATTCATTTAAACCGCAGAGTAAAGGAATACGTTGTCTGTAACACGCTGGACAAGGATGAAGAGCTAACGCTTTATAGCGATGATCGCTTCGTTGCCTGGCTGGATTTATATTACCTTGTGGGTAAAACTAAAATTGAAATAGGTATTAATGGAACAAGAGCTATATCCTTTATCAATCATTCTGCCGAAAAAGAGCGTATTAACACCAAGCTTGTCGTCAGATACCCAGCAGCACCCAATGGCAAACCCATAAAGACAATAAAATCAAGAAGTGACTATGAGAACTACCTTCACAATATTTACATCAATGTACAGGCAACCAAAGACATAGAGAAAAACACTGAATTGTTTTGCAACTACCTGAAAGAAGGTGACCAAAAAACTGACCCCTTTGAAAGAAATGTATTACCACCATCAGAAAAAAACCAAAAAAGGGTGAGTCAAATCATTAAGCGGACTTATAAAGATTATACCCCTCAAAAAAAGAAACCCGATGAGCGAGAAGAATCTCCCCTGAATTACGAGACAGATATAGAAAATTTATCAGACATGGAGTTAGAAGAAACTCCACTCCCAAAACCAAGAAGAAGCAATCCTAAACCAACAGATATTAATCTGTATGATATATCTAAACCACTAGCCAGTTTTTATTACGATATACTCTGTGAATTACATAACGCCTTTGAAGAAAGTGGAAACTGTCGTTTACATCACGTAATAGAAAAGATTAAGAATTCAAAGAAGAAGCATGCACAGTCATACCCCGAAATACTGAAACTAATAGCCCAGTGGATTATTGTGACAAATTGTCCTGATACAGATATAAACAAAGATAAAGTGATTGAGAATATGGAAGCGCTCGCTAAAACTTCCACAGTAAACGCAGAAAGCCTGTTACAGATAGAATCCCGGTTTGTTCAGTCCTGTGCTTTCAACATTACCATTGATGAATGGATGACTTACCATCGAACAGGACAAGCATCGAGCCCTGAATCAGGCACTAAAAGAACGTGTACCGTTGCGACAAAAACAACAGCGTCCAAACGACAACGAAGAGAATCGCCGTTATATCCCACTCAAACAGCTGAAGGGCAGTAAACACTGCCCATTTTATCCCGTATTTTTCGACCCGTGTGCTGGATACAGGCAATGACGCTGAAACGTTGCATCATTGCCTGAGCTGGAGAAGTGATAAATCTCAGCTGTTTTGCAGCTCATCCAACTCTGCCCAGCGATCCATTTTTTCCTCAATCAGGGTGCCAAGTTCAGTCAGGCGCTCCAGGACACGAGCGACCTCTGCCTGATCTTTTTGATAGAAATTGGCCTCAAGCGTCTGGTTTTCCAGAGTTTGCTGCTCTTCTTCCAGCTGTTCGATTTCTGCGGGTAACCCATCCAGTTCACGCTGCAATTTATAGCTGAGCTTTTTGCCAGCAGCCGGCTTTTGGGATGCAGCAGGTTTGGATGTTGATTCTTCCGCTTTTTTTACAGGCTTGTCTGCCGGTTTCTCGATTTCACCCGATTCTGCCAGTCGCTGCATGGAACCGCCCTGCCGTAACCAGTCCTCAAAACCACCAACATATTCACGGACAACACCGTTGCCCTCAAATACCAGCGAGCTGGACACCACATTATCCAGAAACGCCCGGTCGTGGCTGACCAGCAGTACTGTACCGGTGAAATCCACCAGGATGCTTTCCAGCAATTCCAGGGTTTCCACGTCCAGGTCGTTGGTCGGTTCGTCGAGTACCAGTACGTTGGCAGGTTTACTGAACAGGCGCGCCAGCAACAGACGGTTTCGTTCACCTCCAGAAAGCGCTTTCACCGGGGTCCGCGCACGCTGGGGAGAGAACAGGAAACTTTCGAGATAACTGATGATATGACGGCTTTCACCATTAATCGTAATTCGCTCGCGGCCTTCGGACACGTTATCAATCACGCTTTTTTCCAGATCCAACTGCTGACGCATCTGGTCAAAATACGCGACCTCCATTTTGGTGCCGTGACGGATCGTACCCGCACCCGGTTCCAGATCACCCAGCAACATTTTCAGCAACGTGGTTTTACCCACACCGTTGGCACCAATCAAGCCCACCTTGTCACCGCGCATGAGGGCAAAGCTGAAATCATGCACCAGCGGCTTACCTTCAAACCCTTTGGAAATATTCAGGGCTTCCACCACCAGCTTGCCGGAACGTTCTGCCGACTCCAGCGAGAAGTCCGCCTTACCCTGTACTTCCCGGCGACTACGACGTTCTTCCCGCAGGGCTTTTAACGCTCGTACACGACCTTCGTTACGGGTGCGTCGGGCCTTGATGCCCTGTCGAATCCATGCTTCTTCCTGCGCCAGCTTTTTATCGAACAGTGCGTTCTGCTCGGCTTCCACTTCCAGCTGATGCGCCTTACGCTCGAGGTAGGTTTCGTAGTTGCAATCCCAGCTGGTCAGCTGACCGCGATCCAGCTCCAGGATTCTGGTCGCCAGCGCCTTGAGGAATGAACGGTCGTGGGTAATGAACAGCAATGCACCACGAAAATCTTTCAGCTGCTGCTCCAGCCAGGCAATGGTGATGATATCCAGGTGGTTGGTAGGCTCGTCCAGTAACAGCAAGTCTGGCTCGCTGACCAAAGCCCGGGCCAGTTCTACCCGACGACGCCAGCCGCCTGAGAGTTCACCCATGGTTTTGTCTGCCGGCAGCTGCAGTTTCTGGATGGTCTGTTCCACACGCTGTTGCAGTGCCCAGCCATCCCGTGCTTCCAGTTGCTGCTGAACACGCTCCAGTTTTTTCATATCCGCATCAGTCTGGATATTCATGGACAGGGCATGCCAGTCTGACAACAGTTGTCCCACCTCTTCCAGACCTGACGCGACGACGTCATAGACCCGCTTGCTGCCCGCCACCGGCAGATCCTGGTTCAGCATGCCAACCTTCAGCCCGGGTTTGCGCCAGATATGGCCGTCATCCGGCTGAATGGTATCGGAGGCCGCCTTAAGCAGTGTGGACTTACCAGCACCATTGCGGCCGATCAGACAGACCCGCTCACCGGGTTCCAGTTGCAGGCAGGCCTTGTCCAGCAGGGGGTGGTCGCCATAGGCGATGGAGACATCATCAAAACGTATCAGGGTCATCGAACTGCACACATCCTGGCAAGCATCGGAAATTGCGGGAAGGATAACGATTTGCGGCGGTGGACGCCATGTAAACACTGCCACCGGAACAGCATGGGGCTGTCCCGGTTAACAGCCGGTTACGGGTCAATATCCAGGTTACCGTTGTTCAACAGGTTATTGAGGATATCGGCTTCCGATCCCAGTGAGGATAGATCAACTCCGTCCAGCACGATCTTCTGCACGGTCTGGCCGTTGGCACTGTCTTTCACAGATATCTCTGTATTCCCGTCCACAAAGGCCAGGTCGAGGAAGGAGTCAATCGTTGCAGCTGATTCTCCCACCAGCATATCGCTGAGATCCAGTACATCGCCATCCGCTGTGCTGAAGTCTTCAATCGTATCCGTCGCTGGAGCCGACGAGGTGCCCTCATCACCACTATTGAAGCGGAAGGTATCGGCACCGGTTCCACCGGTAAGCAGATCGTCGCCGTCACCACCGATCAGGATATCGTTGCCTCCCAAACCGGAGAGATGGTCAGCCTGTGCGGAACCATTGAGGATCTCATTGCCACTGGTACCATCTACTGCAACATACTCGCCTCCAATACGGACAGATGTATCGTCAATCCACGTACCATAATGACCGCCCCAGTTCTCGCCATCATCACCACCATGCTCGATGTAGATTGAGCGAACGCCACTGCCATAGTTGCTGAATGTTGTGCTTGCTTCACTCCAGTCAGTGGTTGCTGTCAGCGTTCCCGTGTTAAATGAATCAATAACACTGCCATCAGCCGCTCTCAGCTCAACTTTCAGGAAATAGGTATCGTCATTGCCAAAGTCATGGACCATCTTATACCAATCACTCACATCAATATCCGGTGCAGAATCAAGATAAGAAGCACTGAACCCCTTGGCGAGCAGGTCTATGGTCTGGGCTTTTGAGGCCAGCTGGTGTGAAGTGCTCCAGGCGCCACCATCACCATCATGGCTCTCCGAACCCGAAGTCGTCCGCCAACCATTTCCACCGTTCTGTATGATAGTCCAACCATTAGTGCCATCCGTTGCACCACCATTAGTCACCAGGTTATCCGACTGGGTGACAGCATCCTGTACAGTCACATTGAAATTTTGTTGCGCGCTGGAGTCGGTACCATCACTCACGGTAAAGGCAAAACTGGTATTGGTGTCTGTGGTCACAGATGGCGCTGTAAACTGCAGTTTTGAAATATCCGCGGCAGCTATCACCTGATTAACAAAAACTGCAGCACCATCATAGGTCAGCGAACCGTTAGCCGGCAGCGACTTAATCGTCACTGAATGTAAGCTGTCGCCATCAGCATCACTGAAGCCAAAGTCATCAGCCGTGAAGACATGCGCTTCTGACTCAGCAGTCACCAATGACATGTCCGTTGCCGTCGGCGCGGCATTCATATTATTGACATTAAAGGCCATCGTGGCTTCAGCGCTGCTGAGGCTACCGTCACTCACGGTATAGGACAAGCTGGCATAATTAGTGCCTGTGGCACCGGCAACCGGTGTAAACACCAGGTTGGGAATATCTGCTACTGCAATCGTCTGGTTCGCGGTCACCGCGGCGCCATTCAGCGTCAGACTGCCTGCTGCCGGAAGCTGAGTAATGGTGACAGAAACCAGGCTGTCGCCATCCTGATCTGTAAAGCCAAAGTCAGAGGCTGAGAACGTATGGCTACCGTTCTCGTCAATGGCAAAACCAAAGCCCTCTGTCATGGTCACGACATTATCAATACTGATGAACGACCCGGAATCAATCCGTAATTCTGTCACATTGTCAGCTTCTACCGACACCGTCAGCCAGTTATTCCAGTCACTGTGATCGGTCAGGTCCACTGTCTGACTCCAGACCTCCGTACTGCCGTTGAAGGCCCTCAGCGTGACATTGCCGGTGGTATAGCTGGCACTGCTGGTATAAAGGCCATTGATATCAAATTCCTTGAGATAGGTTGGTGTTGAAAAATGTATTGACGAATCCGCGGAGGACATCGGACGTAACAAATGATCCTGATCAGTTTGATCCCAGTTCAGGTTAGTCGTCGTCACCCCATCCGGCAGGGAAGAGGAACTGAACTCCATGGTTGTCGCTGTCAGCGGTATTTGCGAACCCGGTGTTATGGTCGGCGCATATGCATTCACGCCGGTCACGTTAAAGGACAGTGTTTCCGCTGCACTTTCCGCGGTACCGTCACTGACCTTGAACTGGATGTTCGCATAACCATCGCCATGGGCATTAGCTACAGGGGTAAATACAAGGTTTGGGATATCAGATGCTGAAATCTGCTGATCAACGGTAACTGCCGAGCCATTGAGCGTCAGACTGCCTGCTGTTGGCAGCTGGGTAATTTTGACATAAGCGAGTGAATCACCATCAATATCATTGAAACCAAAATCAGAGACAGCAAAGGTATGACTGGTGTCTTCATCAATGGTGATACCGTTATAAGTCGGTTCTCCCCCAAGGATGAGGTTATCGATACTGGGGCGCAGGTTTGATGACCCACCCGTATTGGCAAGCACTTTCAACTCGGTGATATTACCCGTTTCCACCGAAACAGTACGCCAGTTATTCCAATCAAAGTAATCCGTTAAATCAACCGTCTCACTCCAGACTTCAGTACTACCATTAAAGGCTTGTATTGTGACGCTTTTGTTCGCAGGATTATAAGATGTTCCCTGCTGGAACAAAGCATTCATATCAAAGCTTTTCACGTAAGTCGGTGAAGAGAATGTTATGGAGCTGTCCCTGTCAAAATTATTGGCATAAATATGCCCACCGCCAGTAGAGTTGTGATAAAAGTTATCCTGCGTTAATCCATGATTTGAGCTGTCAAACGTGTACGTTGTTTCCGGTGACGATGATGATCCAGAAAGATCCCCTTCTATGGTCGGTGCATCATTCACAGCATCGACATTGAGGGTCATGGTTTCGGCAGCGCTTTCCGCTGTGCCATCACTGACAGTGAAATCAAAGCTGGCATAACCGGCACCATTGGCGTTAGCAGCCGGTGTGAATACCAGGTTCGGGATATCCGCTGCGGTAATCACCTGGTTGACTGTCACGGCGCTGCCACTAAGCGTCAGGCTTCCTGCCGCCGGTAACTGGGTAATTTTGATGGAATGCAACGCATCACCATCGCTATCAGTGAAGCCAAAGTCGCTGACAGAGAAAGTGTGGCTATCATCTTCATCCAGTGTCACCGCGCTGTCTGCCGCTACCGGGGCAGTGTTTGCCGGCGTGCCGTCAACGTTATCGACGTGGATCGTCAGGGTCGCCGGCGCACTGTCAAGATCGCCGTCACTGACGGTAAACGTCATGCTGGCATAGTTAGCCCCGTCCGTATTCGCATCCGGTGTGAACACCAGGTTCGGAATATCAGCGGCCGTAATCACCTGGTTGGCAGTGACAGCCGAACCATTCAGTGTCAGGCTGCCTGCAGCCGGCAACTGGGTGATTTTGACAGAAGCCAGTGCATCCCCATCCGCATCGGTAAAGCCAAAGTCAGAAACCGAGAACGTATGACTGCTGTTTTCATCAATGGTAAGGCCTGAAGGCTCCCCACCCGTGACCAGGTTGTCGATACTCGGCCAAAAGAGGTTCCTGCCAACATCAGAAAACTGCAGCTCCGTGACGTTGGCAACGCCAACCGATACCGTTTGCCAACTGCTCCAGTCACGATTGTCAGTGAGATCAAGCGTAGCGCTCCAGAGCTCTGTCGAACCATTAAATGCTTTCACCGTAACCGATGTTGTAGTTGGCGAGGAGAATCCTTCCCACGGTAATGCATTGATATCAAAACTCTTCACATACGCTGGGGAATCGAAATTCACCGAGCTTAGGCCATTACCAGCGTTGTCGTAAGCCCAAAGGTGTCCGCCTCCATCAGTACTGTGAGAAAAATCTGTGTCTGTTAATCCATCAGAGTTAAACGAATCAAAGGTGTAAGTGGTTTCCGGTGATGGCGTCGAATAAAGATCCCCTTCAACCGTTGGCGCATTATTTACCTCATTAACGTTAAACGTCATGGTTTCTGCCGCACTTTCCAGAGAACCATCACTGACGGTGAAATCAAAGCTGGCATAACCGGCACCATGTGCGTCGGCAACAGGCGTGAAGACCAGGTTCGGAATGTCCGCTGCCGCAATCACCTGATTAGCCGTTACGGCTGAACCATTGAGCGTCAGGCTGCCTGCTGCCGGCAACTGGGTAATCTTGATGGAATCCAGCGAATCACCATCACCATCACTGAAACTAAACTCACTGGCTGAGAAGGTATGACTGCCACCTTCGTCCAGTGACACCGTATTGTCGGCGGTTGTCGGTGCATCAGCCACAGCAGTGACATTGATGTTAAGGGTTTCTGCCGCACTCTCTGCGGAACCATCACTGACTTTGAACTCAATACTGGCATAGCCACTACCACTGGTATTAGCATCAGGTGCAAAGATCAGGTTCGGAATATCCGCTGCTGATATCTGCTGATCAACGGTGACCGCAGTACCATTCAATGTCAGGCTACCGGCTGCAGGAAGCTGTGTGATTTTGACATAGGCAAGCGAGTCGCCATCGGCATCGTTAAAGCCGAAATCAGAGACCGAAAACGTGTGGCTGTTGTCTTCATCAATGGTCAGGCCGGAGGGCTCTCCACCCGTAACCAGGTTGTCGATACTGGGATAAAAGTTTCCGCTCAGGTCACTGAATCGTAACTCTGTGACGTTTCCAACTCCGACGGATACGCTCTGCCAGTTACTCCAGTCAGTATTACCGCTCAAATCAAGCGTCGTACTCCAAAGCTCTGTCGCGCCATTGAACGCTTTAATCGTCACCATTGCATTGGCCGGTATGGAGGAGAATCCCTCCCACGGCAGTGCGTTCATCTCAAAACTTTTCACATAGGTCGGAGAGTCAAAAGTCAGCGACCTGTCATCAGCGGCATTCGAAGCGTACGTATAGAGATGTCCTCCGCCTGTCGTGTTTTGAGAGAAGTTTGTCTGTGTTATACCTGCAGTGGTTATAGAGTCAAAGGTATACGTGGTTTCTGGAGACGATGATGCGCCATACAGGTCTCCTTCAATCGTTGGCGCGTCATTCACCGCATCGACATTCAAGGTCATCGTTTCTGCCGCACTCTCATGCGTGCCATCACTGACCGTGAAATCAAAACTGGCGTAACCGGCACCATTCGCACCCGCAGCAGGTGTGAATACCAGGTTCGGGATATCCGCTGCTGCTATCACCTGATTAGCGGTTACAGCTGAACCATTGAGCGTCAGGCTTCCTGCTGCCGGCAGCTGGGTAACCTTGATGGAATGCAATGCATCACCATCACTGTCACTGAAACCAAAGTCACTGACAGAGAATGTATGGCTGTCATCTTCATCCAGAGTTACCGCACTGTCAGCCGCTGTCGGCGCGTAGTCAACACTGTCCACATCGAATGTCAGGGTTGATGCAGTACTTTCCTGTGTGCCGTCACTTACGGTATAAGTGATGGTGGCATAATCAGCGCCATTCGCATTCGCATCCGGTGTGAAGACCAGGTTGGAGATATCCGCTGCAGCAATCACCTGGTTGGCAGTAACATCTACGCCATTGAGCTTGAGACTGCCTGCACCCGGCAACTGAGTAATCTTCACAGAATGCAGCGTATCGCCATCAATATCAGAGAAAGCAAAATCGGCAGCGGAGAAGGTATGACTGCTGTTTTCGTCAATCGTCTTATCATCAACAGCCTCGACAATCGCTACGTTATCAATTCTCGGCCACATCTGGACGTTTGAGGGTATATCCAACCTCAGCTCCGTCACATTGCCCGCTTCTACTGAAATATGTAACCAAGCATCCGCCGCCGTGTAATCGGAGACATCGACAGTTTGACTCCAGACCTCCGTATTGCCGTTAAACGCCCTGACCGTAAATGGCTGAATATTTTGGTTATGAGTGAAGCTGTCCCAGCCTATTCCATTAATGTCAAACCCTTTGACATAAGAGGCTGTTTCAAAATGAATGGATGGCGTTGACGTATCATTCATACGATACAGACTGCCTTCCTGATTCCAGGAAAATCCACTGATCGTAATGCCTTCTCCCACAATGGTTGGATCAGAAAATTCGTAGGGATCATCAAATGTCAGTGTATTTTCTGTTCCGGTGATCGGTGCATCATTCACGGCCGTGACATTCAGCGTCATGGTTTCTGCCGTACTTTCCAGCTCACCATCATTAACCGTGAAGTCAAAAGTGGCGTAACCGGCGCCATTGGCATTGGCTGCCGGCGTGAAGACCAGATTAGGAATATCGTTTGCCTCAATGATCTGGTTTGCCGTCACCGCAGTGCCACTCAACGTCAGGGTACCGGCTGCTGGTAACTGGGTAATCTTGATGGAGTGAAGGGCATCTCCTTGACTGTCTGTGAAATTAAAATCACTGACAGCAAAGGTATGGCTGCCATCTTCATCCAGCGTCACCGCACTGTCTGCCGCCGTTGGCGCCGTGTTCACGTTATTGACATTGAAGGTCAGGGTCTCTGGCGCACTTTCAAGCGAGCCATCGCTGACCGTGAACATTATATTGGCATAGTTGGTTCCATCCGTATTCGCATCCGGAGTGAACACAAGATTAGGAATATCAGCTGCAGTAATCACCTGGTTGGTACTGACAGCCACACCACTCAGTGTCAGGCTACCTGCTGCCGGTAGCTGAGTGATTTTGACAGAAGCCAGCGCATCACCATCTGCATCGGTAAAGCCAAAGTCAGACACTGAGAATGTATGGCTACTGTTCTCATCAATGGCAATACCAAAACTATCGGCCAGGGTGACAAGGTTATCAATACTGATAAACGAACCACTATCAATCCGCAGTTCTGTCACATTGTCCGTTTCTACCGATACCGTCAGCCAGTTATTCCAGTCACTGTGATCGGTTAGATCAACCGTCTGACTCCAGACCTCCGTACTGCCGTTGAAGGCTCTCAGCGTGACACTGCCTGTTGTATGACTGCCGCTGCTGGTATGAAGGCCATTGATATCAAATTCCTTGAGATAGGTCGGCGTTGAAAAGTGTATTGACGAATCCTGTGAAGATACCGGACGGAACACGTGATCCTGGTCCGTTTGATCCCAGTTCAGGTTAGTCGTGGTCACCCCGTCAGGCAGGGAAGAGGAGTCAAACGTCAGTGTTGATTCTGTCACTGGTACCTGTGACGATTGCTCGATAATCGGCGCGACGTTGACGTTATTGACGTTGAATGTCATGGTTGCCGGCGCACTTTCGAGACTGCCGTCACTGACCGTGAAGGCAAAGTTCGCGTAATTCGCCCCATCCGTATTGGCATCCGGCGTAAAGACCAGGTTCGGAATATCCGCCGCTGTGATGACCTGGTTGGCTGTTACCGCCGAACCATTCAATGTCAGGCTGCCTGCTGCCGGCAATTGGGTAATCTTGACGGATGAAAGGCTGTCGCCATCCACGTCAGAGAATGTAAAGTCACTCAGACTAAAGGTATGGCTGTCATTTTCATCCAATGTCACGGTATCAGCCGCTGTTGTCGGCGCATCATTCACCGAAGACACATTAAATGACAGCGTTTCGGCGGCACTCTCTGCGGTGCCATCACTGACCTTAAACTGGATGCTTGCATAGCCGTCACCATGCGCGTTAGCCGCAGGGGTAAAGACAAGATTGGGGATATCTGAAGCTGAAATCTGCTGATCAACGGTGACCGCTGATCCATTGAGTGTCAGACTGCCTGCCGCTGGTAGCTGGGTAATCTTAACGTAGGATAGTGAGTCTCCATCAGTATCTGTAAAACCAAATTCAGAGGCGGCGAAAGTATGGCTATCGTCTTCGTCGATGGTAATACCACTGCCGGTCGGCTCACCACCAATGATCAGGTTATCGATACTGGGCCGTAATTGAGATCCACTCCCCTGGTTTGCGATCACTTTCAGTTCCGTGATATTGCCTGTATCCACAGAAACCGTCGCCCAGTTATTCCAGTCAAAGTGATTGGTTAAATCAACAGTCTCACTCCAGACTTCAGTACTGCCGTTATAGGCTTTTATTGTTACGAATTTATTTGATGGGTTGTATGAAGCGCCCTGCTGGAATAGTGGATTAATATCAAAACTCTTCACATAGGTCGGTGAGGAGAATGTTATGGAACTGTCCTTGTCAAAGTTATTGGCATAAATATGCCCGCCACCCGTTGTGTTGTGATAAAAGTTATCCTGCGAAAGCCCGTGGTTTGAACTGTCAAAGGTGTATGTTGTCTCTGGTGAGGAAGAGGAAGAGCCGTAGATATCCCCTTCTATTGTTGGAGCATCATTCACTGCATCAACATTGAGTGTCATGGTTTCTGCCGCACTTTCCAGCGTACCGTCACTGACCGTGAAATCAAAACTGGCATAACCGGCGCCATTAGCGTTGGCATCTGGCGTAAAGACCAGGTTCTGGATATCCGCCGCGGTAATTACCTGGTTAGCCGTGACAGCAGCGCCATTCAGCGTCAGGCTGCCAGCCCCCGGTAACTGGGTGACCTTGATCGAATGCAGCGCATCGCCCGTATCAATATCACTGAAACCAAATTCACTGGCCGAGAAAGTATGGCTATCGTCTTCGTCCAGAGTCACGGTGTTGTCTGATGCCGTCGGCGCATCATTCACCGCATCCACATTCAGCGTGATCGTCTGTGCCGCGCTCTCCATACCGCCACTGTCGGTTACCGTGAACTGGAAGCTGGCATAGCCGGCACCATTAGCATTGGCTGCCGGAGTGAAAACAAGATTTGCGATATCGGCCGCCGCAATCACCTGGTTGGCGGTGACAGCTGCACCGTTCAAGGTCAGGCTTCCAGCGCCGGGTAACTGGGTCACTTTAACGGACGCCATCGTATCGCCGGAATCACTGTCACTGAAGCCGAACTCACTGGCCGCAAAGGTATGACTGTCATCTTCATCCAGCGTCACAGTGTTGTCGGATGCTGTCGGCGCCGTGTTTGCGGCGATGTTGATATTCAGTGTCGCGGTACTGGTATCTGTGCCGTCTGATACCTCATATGTGAATGAGTCCGCACCCAGCAACTGAACTTCCGTATCTGTCAGAGCACGGTTGTATATCCGTGCTTCATCTATCTGCCCATGGAAATTGTGTGTTCCTGTCGTCAGATCCCCGGTGTGAATCTGGGTGGTGACATTGACTCCGCCAAAGGCTGCTTCGTCTCCGTGCGCAGCCACAGCCTCTCCGGCACCACTGGCAAACTCTGCACCATCAAGATAGCCTTTCAACGATCCGGCTCCCCCATCCAATACAAGGGAGACGTGGTGCCAGTCGTTATCACTGGCATCCAGCGAGGTATTCAGATAAGTTCCGCTCCAGCTGGTGCTCTCGCTCCATGCCCCTGCATACAGTTGTCCTTCATGGATATAAATCGAGAAGCCATTCGACGTTCCCCCTTCCTCGTAAAGAATCTGGGTACCACTCAAATCATTATCAGGATCAACCTTGAAGGAGAAACTGATGGTGCGTTCATCAATGTTTCCACTGTAGGTGTTGATCTCGGTGGAGTCCGCCACCGTTACCATATCACCATCACCATCCAGCCTGACGGCATTACCTTTCACGCCACCACTGGCAAAAGCGGCATCCCCCGTCAATACACCGGTGGTTGCTTCGGTATCGTCTGGCGCCGAGTCCTCTGCGGACGTACCACTGCTTTCATCAAAATTCCATTCTGCGACAAGCCCAGTGTTCAAATCTGCAGAGGCATAACTTGAATCCAGCGTATAAGACCAGGTGCCATCTGCAGCAATGGTCAAGGTGCCAAATTCACCCGTGATATCCGTACTGCCGGATGCGGCAACTGCCTGTCCATTGATAGAGGTGATCGTCAGGTCATCCCCTTCAACATCGCTGTCATTATCAAGCACATTGCCCGTCGCGGTGGAAAGGTGGTTCGCCGTCGCGGATTCATCCTGCAGGTCTGGCGCATCATTGACTGCCGTGACATTGAACGTCAGCGTTTGTTCAGCACTTTCCAGCGAACCGTCGCTGACCGTGAACTTGAAATCCGCATACCCGGTACCATTGGCATTGGCTGCCGGCGTGAAGACCAGGTTTGGAATGTCGTCTGTTTCAATGACCTGGTTCGCCGTCACGGCTGTGCCATTCAGCGTCAGGCTTCCTGCTACGGGCAGCTGGGTAATCTTGACTGACTGCAGTGTGTCGCTGCTATCAAGGTCGCTGAAACCAAACTCACTGGCAGCAAAGGTGTGGCTGTTATCTTCATCCAGCGTCACCGCGTGATCGGCGGTTGTTGGTGCATCGTTCACCGCCGTGACATTTAACGTCATGGTTTCTGCGGTACTCTCCAGCGTGCCGTCACTGACCGTGAACTCAAAGCTGGCATACCCGGCACCATTGGCATTGGCTGCGGGTGTGAAAACAAGATTGGGAATATCTGCAGCAGCAATCACCTGGTTGGCTGTCACAGCCGTTCCGCCAAGTGTCAGGCTACCGGCTGCCGGCAGCTGGGTAATCCTGACGGAATGCAGTGCATCACCCTCCCTGTCGGTGAAACCAAAGTCGCTGACAGAGAAGGTATGGCTATCATCTTCATCCAATGTCACCACACTGTCTGCAGCCACCGGTGCGCTATTAACGTTAGTGACATTGAATCCCATCGTCGCCGGCGCACTTTCCAGACTACCGTCACTGACGGTATAGGTGATGCTGGCGTAATTACTTCCATCCGTATTCTCGTCAGGCGTAAACACCAGATTCGGAATGTCCGCTGCCGTAATGACCTGGTTCGCGGTCACGGCCGCCCCATTCAACGTCAGGCTGCCCGCTGCCGGTAACTCGGTAATCTTCACGGAATGGAGGCTGTCGCCATCTTTATCCGTAAAGCCAAAATCGGATTCGGAGAACGTATGACTACTGTTCTCATTAATGGTAAAGCCGAATCCATCGGTCAGCGTCACAACATTATCGATACTGATGAACGACCCGGCATCAATCCGCAGCTCTGTCACATTCCCGATATCTACCGACACAGTCAGCCAGTTATTCCAGTCACTGTGATCGGTTAGATCAACCGTCTGACTCCAGACCTCCGTACTGCCGTTGAAGGCCCTCAACGTGACATTGCCGGTGGTATAGCTGGCACTGCTGGTATAGAGCCCATTAATATCAAACTCCTTAAGATACGTCGGCGTTGAGAAATGTATCGACGAATCCTGGGAAGACATCGGACGTAACAAATGATCCTGATCAGTTTGATCCCAGTTCAGGTTAGTCGTCGTCACCCCATCAGGCAGGGAAGAGGAACTAAACTCCAGCGTTGTCTCTGTAATCGGTATTTGTGACGATGGCGTAATGGTTGGCGCATCATTCACGGCCGTGACATCGAACGTTATTGTCTGTGCCGCACTTTCCAGCAAACCGTCACTGACCGTGAACTGGAAATCTGCATAACCAGTGCCATTGGCATCCGCAGCTGGCGTAAAGACCAGATTGGGAATATCTGCAGCCGCAATCACCTGATTGGCCGTTACCGCAGCACCATTGAATGTCAGGCTGCCAGCCGTCGGTAACTGGGTAATTTTTATCGAATGCAGCGTATCGCTTACATCCACATCACTGAAGTTAAAGTCTCCGGCGGAGAAGGTATGGCTGCCATCCTCCGTGATCGTCAGGGTCTCATCGGATGCCGTGGGTGCGTCGTTGACGTTGGCAATCGTGACGTTGAAGGTGCTCTCCGCCGTCGCTCCGGCGGAATCGGTCACGGTGACTTTCAGGGCAATAGCGCCCACATCATCATTGGCCGGTGTACCACTGAAGGTCCGGGCGCCAGCATCAAAACTTAACCAGGACGGTAACGGGCTGCCATCAGCCAGGGTGGCGCTGTAAGTTAAGGTATCGCCACTGTCCACATCGCTGAAGGTGTTAGCAGGCACCACGAAACTGAACTGGGTATCCTCACTGCCTGACTGATCAGTAATGGCGGTGGCCACCGGCGCATCGTTATTGCCGTTGATGGTGATGGTAATGGTGTGTTCCGTACCGTCCACCGACGTGATGGTCAGGCTGTCGGTCAGGCTGCCGCTGGCACCCAGCGCCTGAATGGCGCTTTGGGTATTGTCCGCCGAGTAGGTCCAGGCGCCTGCGGCGTTGATGGTCAAGTCACCGTAAGCACCATTGACCGTTTCAGCGGTAAAGCTCGCTTCCCCGGCATCTGCGTCGCTGATGGTGAGTGCGCCGCTGGCGGTCAGTGTGGCGGCGCTGTCTTCCGTGACCGCATCGCTATCCACACCGCCGATCTCTGCAGCGTCACTGACCGCCGTCACATCGAAGGTCAGGGTTGTTTCTGCGCTGCTGAGGCTGCCGTCGCTGACAGTGAATTTCAGATCCGCATAACCGTCGCCATTGGCATTGGCTGCAGGTGTGAACACCAGGTTGCCGATATCCGCCGCCGTGATCACCTGGTTGGCCGTCACCGCAGCACCGTTAAGGGTGAGGCTGCCCGCGGCGGGCAGTTGGGTAATCGTTACAGATTGCAGGCTGTCGCCGGTATCCACATCACTGAAGTTAAAGTCTCCGGCGGAGAAGGTATGGCTGCCATCCTCCGTGATCGTCAGGGTCTCATCGGATGCCGTGGGTGCGTCGTTGACGTTGGCAATCGTGACGTTGAAGGTGCTCTCCGCCGTCGCTCCGGAGGAATCGGTCACGGTGACTTTCAGGGCAATAGCGCCCACATCATCATTGGCCGGTGTACCACTGAAGGTCCGGGCGCCAGCATCAAAGCTTAACCAGGATGGTAACGGGCTGCCGTCACCCAGGGTGGCGCTGTAAGTTAAGGTATCGCCACTGTCCACATCGCTGAAGGTGTTAGCAGGCACCACGAAACTGAACTGGGTATCCTCACTGCCTGACTGATCAGTAATGGCGGTGGCCACCGGCGCATCGTTATTGCCGTTGATGGTGATGGTGATGGTGTGTTCCGTACCGTCCACCGACGTGATGGTCAGGCTGTCGGTCAGGCTGCCGCTGGCACCCAGCGCCTGAATGGCGCTTTGGGTATTGTCCGCCGAGTAGCTCCAGGCTCCTGCGGCGTTGATGGTCAAGTCACCGTAGGCACCATTGACTGTTTCCGCAGTAAAGCTCGCTTCCCCGGCATCCGGATCGCTGATGGTGAGTGCTCCGCTGGCAGTCAGTGTGGCGGCGCTGTCTTCCGTGACCGCATTGCTATCCACACCGCCGATCTCTGCGGCGTCACTGACCGCCGTCACATCGAAGGTCAGGGTCTGTTCTGCGCTGCTGAGGTTGCCGTCGCTGACGGTAAACTTCAGATCCGCATAACCGTCGCCATTGGCATTGGCTACCGGGGTGAACACCAGGTTGCCGATATCCGCCGCCGTGATCACCTGGTTGGCCGTCACCGCTGCCCCATTCAGGGTCAGGCTGCCCGCTGCGGGCAGTTGGGTAATCGTTACAGATTGCAGGCTGTCGCCGGTATCCACATCACTGAAGTTAAAGTCTCCGGCGGAGAAGGTATGGCTGCCATCCTCCGTGATCGTCAGGGTCTCATCGGATGCCGTGGGTGCGTCGTTGACGTTGGCAATCGTGACGTTGAAGGTGCTCTCCGCCGTGGCGCCGGCGGAATCGGCCACGGTGACTTTCAGGGCAATAGCGCCCACATCATCATTGGCCGGTGTACCACTGAAGGTCCGGGCGCCAGCATCAAAACTTAACCAGGACGGTAACGGGCTGCCGTCAGCCAGGGTGGCGCTGTAGGTTAACGTGTCGCCACTGTCCACATCGCTGAAGGTGTTAGCGGGCACCACGAAACTGAACTGGGTATCTTCACTGCCTGACTGATCAGTAATGGCGGTGGCCACCGGCGCATCGTTATTGCCGTTGATGGTGATGGTAATGGTGTGTTCCGTACCGTCCACCGACGTGATGGTCAGGCTGTCGGTCAGGCTGCCGCTGGCACCCAGCGCCTGAATGGCGCTTTGGGTATTGTCCGCCGAGTAGGTCCAGGCGCCTGCGGCGTTGATGGTCAAGTCACCGTAGGCACCATTGACTGTTTCCGCAGTAAAGCTCGCTTCCCCGGCATCCGGATCGCTGATGGTGAGTGCTCCGCTGGCAGTCAGTGTGGCGGCGCTATCTTCCGTGACCGCATTGCTATCCACACCGCCGATCTCTGCGGCGTCACTTACCGCTGTGACATTCAACGTCATGGTTTCTGCGGCACTTTCCAGCGAACCATCACTGACCATGAACTCAAAACTAGCGTAACCGGCGCCGTTGGCATTAGCTGCCGGAGTAAAGACCAGGTTCGGGATATCTGACGCAGTAATCACCTGATTGGCTGTTAATGCAGTACCATTCAGCGTCAGGTTGCCAGCCGCTGGCAGCTGGGTGATCCTGATGGAATGCAGCGTATCGCCCGCATCAATATCATTGAAACCAAATTCAGTGCCCGAGAAAGTATGACTCTCATCTTCATTCAGAACCACCGTGTTGTCTGACGCCGTCGGCGCATCATTCACGGCATCCACATTCAACGTGATCGTCTGTGCTGCACTTTCCTGCGAACCATCGCTGACCGTGAAACCAAAGCTGGCGTAACCGACACCATTGGCATTAGCTGCTGGTGTGAAGACCAGATTCGGGATATCCGCCACGGTAATGACCTGGCTGGCCGTCACCGCTGTGCCATTCAGCGTCAGGTTGCCAGCTGCTGGTAGTTGAGTAATTTTGATCGAATGAAGCGTATCGCCTGCATCAATATCATTGAAGCCAAAGTCAGAGGCTGAGAAGCTATGACTGTTGTCTTCGTCCAGGCTCACCGTGTTGTCTGACGCCGTAGGCGCATCATTCACGGCATCCACATTCAATGTGATCGTCTGTGCCGCACTTTCCAGTGCACCATCGCTGACCGTGAAATCAAGGCTGGCGTACCCTGCACCATTAGCATTGGTGGCCGGAGTGAAGATCAGATTCGGGATATCCGCTGTGGCAATCACCTGGTTGGTAGTCACCGCTGTACCATTGAGCGTCAGGCTGCCAGCCGCTGGTAGTTGAGTAATTTTGATCGAATGAAGCGTATCGCCGGCATCAATATCATTGAAACCAAATTCGGTGGCCGAGAAGGTATGATTGCCGTCTTCGTTCAGGGTCACCGTGTTGTCTGATGCCGTAGGGGCATCATTCACCGCATCGACATTCAGCGTCAGGGTCTGCACCGCACTTTCCAGCAGCCCGTCACTGACAGTGAAATCAAAGCGAGCGTAACCGGCACCGTTAGCATCAGCTGCCGGAGTAAAGACCAGATTCGGGATGTCCGCCGCATTAATCACCTGATTGGCAGTCACCGCTGTACCATTGAGCGTCAGGCTGCCAGCTGCCGGCAACTGAGTGATCTTAATGGAATGCAGTGAATCACCATCATTGTCACTGAAACTGAAATCACTGGCTGAGAAGGTATGACTGCCATCTTCATCCAGTGTCACTGAACTGTCTGCAGAGGTTGGCGCATCATTCGCAGAAGAAACGTTGAATGACAAGGTTTCAGCAGTACTCTCAGCGATACCGTCACTGACCTTAAACTCGATGCTCGCGTAGTCATCTCCATGAGCATTAGCCGCAGGAGTAAATACGAGGTTCGGGATATCAGCGGCTGAAATCTGCTGGTCAACAGTAACTGCTGATCCATTGAGCGTCAGGCTGCCAGCAGATGGCAACTGAGTTATCTTGACGTAAGCAAGTGCGTCACCATCAATATCATTAAAGCCAAAGTCATCAGCCGAGAAGGTATGACTGCCATCTTCCTGTATGGTCAATACAGCCTGAGACTCACCACCTATGATGAGATTATCAATACTGGGCCGTAAGTTAGATGGCCCACCAGTATTGGCAATCACTTTCAGTTCCGTGATATTGCCTACGCCAACAGAAACCGTAGCCCAGTTGTTCCAGTCAAAATTGGTGCTTAAATCAACCGTGTGACTCCAAACCTCGGTGTCACCATCATAAGCCTTTAGCGTGATGGACTGGTTAGAAGGCATGGTTCCGTAAACGAAACCTTGAAATGGCAGTGGGTTGATATCGAAACTTTGTATATATGTCGGCGTAGCGAATGTCAGTGAGCTGTCATTGTCAAAGTTGTTCGCATAAATATGTCCGCCACCGTTTGTGTTATGAGTAAAGTTCGACTGAGTCAATCCATAATTGGAGCTGTCAAACGTGTAAGTTGTTTCCGGCGACCCAGAACCTGAGCCATAGATACCCCCTTCTATTGTCGGTGCATCATTCACGGCTGTCACATTCAACGTCATGGTTTCTGCAGCACTCTCCAGCTCACCATCACTGACTGTAAAGTTAAAGCTGGCGTAATCGGATCCATTGGCATTAGCAACCGGGGTGAAGACCAGATTCTGGATGTCCGCCACGGTAATTACCTGGTTGGCCGTCACCGCTGCGCCACTGAGCGTCAGACTGCCTGCTGTTGGCAGCTGAGTGATTTTGATGGACTGCAGCGTATCGCCAGCATCAATATCATTGAAACCAAACTCATTAGCCGAGAAGGTATGACTGTCGTCTTCATCCAGGGTCACAGCGTTGTCTGACGACGTCGGCGCATCATTTACCGCATCCACATCCAACGTAATCGTCTGTGCCACACTTTCCAGGAAACCATCGCTGACGGTGAAATCAAAACTGGCGTAACCGGCACCGTTAGCGTTGGCGGCCGGAGTAAAGACCAGATTAGGAATGTCCGCCGCTGTAATTACTTGATTAGCGGCTACTGCTGCACCATTTAATGTCAGGCTGCCTGCTACTGGCAGTTGGGTAATCTTGATGGAATGCAGCGTATCGCCCGTATCAATATCATTGAAGCCAAATTCAGTGGCCGAGAAGGTATGACTGCCGTCTTCGTCCAGAGTCACGGTGTTGTCTGACGCCGTCGGCGCATCATTCACCGCATCAACATTCAACGTGATCGTCTGTGCCACACTTTCCAGGGAACCATCGCTGACGGTGAAATCAAAGCTGGCGTAATCGGCACCGTTAGCATTGGCAGCCGGAGTGAAAACCAGGTTCGGGATATCCGCTGTAGTAATAACCTGGTTGGCAGTCACCGCTGTACCATTGAGCGTCAGGCTGCCAGCCGCTGGTAATTGAATAATTTTGATGGAATGCAGCGAATCGCCTTCATCAATGTCATTGAAACCAAATTCAGTGGCTGAGAAGGTATGACTATCATCTTCGTCCAGTGTCACGGTGTTGTCTGACGACGTTGGCGCATCATTTACTGCATCCACATTCAGTGTGATCGTTTGTGCCCCACTCTCCAAACCACCACTGTCAGTTACCGTGAAATCAAAGCTGGCGTATCCCGCACCGTAGGCATTGGCGGCCGGAACAAAAACCAGGTTCGGGATATCCGCAGCAGAAATCACCTGGTTGGCGGTCACCGCTGTGCCATTAAGCGTCAGGCTGCCAGCACCTGGCAATTGGGTGATCTTGATGGAATGCAGTGAATCGCCCGCATCAATATCATTAAAACCAAATTCAGTGGCCGAGAAGGTATGAGTGGTATCTTCGTCTAAGGTAAACGTATTATCTGATGCCGTCGGGGCATCATTCACTGCAGAAACATCAATGCTCAGTGCCTGAACGCTGCTTTCCAGCGAACCGTCACTGACCTTGTACTGCAGATTGACATAATCCTCACCATTGGCATTGGCAGGCGGTGTGTACACAAGGTTAGCAATATCTGCAGCGCCAATACTCTGGTTTGCCGTAACAGCCACACCATTCAGTGTCAGGGTGCCACTTGCCGGCAATTGGGTAATGACGACCGCATGCAATACATCACCATCAGCATCACTGAAACCAAAATCACTACTGGAAAAGGTATGAGAACCGTCTTCATCCAATACAACACCGCGAACAATGGCCAGATTATCAATACTCGGCCACAGATTAGTGCCCGGCGCTTCAAAACGTAATTCAGTGACATTATCTACATCGACATTGACATGGAGCCAGTTCTCCCACTCCATGTAATTTTCAAGGTCAACCGTGGTGCTCCAGACTTCTGTCGAGCCGCTGAAAGCCTTGATGGTGAAGTCATGGTGCGCAGCCGTCCAGCCGTTAATGTTGACATAATCTTCCAGGGGCAACCCATTGAGATCGAAACCTTTCACATGGGTTGGCGTTGAAAAATAAATAGAATCAGCTGTTGCTGAGTCGCTTGCATAAATATGCGCACCACCGGTTGAGTTACTGACGAAATCATCACTGAGAGTGACACCGGGAATGTTGGTATCGTCAAAATGGATGATAGTCACCGCTTCCGGCGCATCACTCACGGCATCAACATTAAACGTGACCGTTTGTACGATACTTTCAAGCCCATTGCTGTCCGCAACAGTAAATCGAAGATTGGCATAACCAACGCCATTGGCATCGACCGCCGGTGTAAAGACCAGATTCGGAATATCGGTTGCCGTGATAAGCTGATTCGCAGCTACCGCTGTGCCATTTAATGTCAGACTACCTGCAGCGGGCAGCTGAGTGATCCTGACAGAATGAAGGGAGCCACCATCCTCAACATCACTGAAGCTAAAATCACTGGCTGCAAAGGTATGACTGGTATCCTCATCCAGGGTGACTGTTTTGTCAGAAGCGGTGGGGCGATCATTAACGGCCGTCACATCAATGGTGATCGTTTGCTCAGCACTATTAAGCGAACCGTCGCTGACAGTGAACTTAAGATTGGCATAACTATCACCACTGGCATTAGCTGCAGGCGTAAAGACCAGGTTCGGAATATCTGCGGCGGTAATAACCTGATCAGCTGTCACTGCTGCACCATTCAACAGCAGACTGCCAGCGGAAGGGAGCTGGGTAATCTTAATGGATCGCAATGAATCACCGGCATCAACGTCTATGAAGCCAAACTCACTGGCAGTAAAGCTATGGCTGCTATCCTCATTCAACGTCACGGTATTGTCTGAGGCGGTCGGGGCATCATTGATACTGTTTACATCAATATTCATGGTTTGAACGGCACTATCAAGGGAACCGTCACTCACCGTAAACTGCAGGCTGCTATAACCGACACCATGGGCATTTGCAGAAGGTGTGAAAACCAGATTGGAAATATCCGCTGCCGCAATCACCTGATTGTCGGTTACCGCCACACCATTCAAGGCCAGTGTTCCCGAAACCGGGATCTGGGTAATGGTGACAGAATGCAGCGCATCACCGTCAATATCCGCGAAACCAAAATCGCCAGCGGCAAATATATGGCTGCCATCCTCATCAGCTGTCACACCAAAACGGGCAATTTCCAGGTTATCAATGGATGGCCAAAGGGATTTATCTGTTGACTCAAAGCGGAGTTCAGTCACATTCTCAACATCGACATTCACATGCAACCAGTTATCCCAGGTCATGTGACCAGAAAGATTAACTGTCGTGCTCCATACTTCGGTTGAACCACTGAATGCCTTGATCGTGAAATCATTCCTGGCATGGGTATTACCTGCGAAACCTTCCCAGGGCACCCCGGTGAGATCAAAACCTTTGACATGCGTTGGTGTCGGGAATGTGATGAAATCATCGGTAAAACTCTCATTGGCCCAAAGATGCCCGCCACCATTGGTGCTTGTCGCCATGTCTCCACCGAGTGTCACCCCTAGGTTGTTGACATCATCAAATGTGAGTGTGGTGGTAGGCGGCACCGGTACCGGTGCATCACTGACGGCAGTAACATCAAACGTGATTGTTTGGAGACTACTTTCCAGCAAGCCATCGCTGACAGAAAATTGAAGATCCGCATAACCGGCACCGTTGGCGTCCGCGACCGGAGTAAAGACCAGATTTGGAATATCAGCAGCAGCAATCACCTGGTTGGCGGTTACCGCTGAGCCATTCAATGTCAGGCTGCCGGCGGCCGGCAACTGGGTCACCTTGATGGACTGCAGTGAATCGCCGGCATCAACATCACTGAAACCAAACTCACTGGCGGCAAAGGTATGACTGCTGTCTTCATCCAGTGTCACGGTGTTGTCTGATGCCGTCGGCGCATCATTCACCGCATCCACATTGAACGTGATCGTTTGGGCTGCACTCTCCAGACCACCACTGTCCGTTACCGTAAACTGAAGGTCGGTATAGCCGGCACCGTTGGCATTGGCGGTCGGGGTAAAGATCAGATTTGGAATGTCCGCGACCATAATCACTTGGTTGGCAGCTACTGCGGTACCATTCAATGTCAGACTACCGGCGCCCGGCAACTGGGTCACCTTGATTGATTGCAGCGAATCGCCGGCATCAATATCACTGAAACCAAACTCGCTGGCAGCAAAGGTATGACTGCTGTCTTCATCCAAGGTCACGGTGTTATCTGACGCTGTCGGTGCATCGTTCACCGCATCGACATTCAGGGTCATGGTCTGCGCCGCACTTTCCAGCAGTCCATCACTGACGGTGAAATCAAAGCTCGCGTAACCGGCACCGTTGGCATTCGCGGCCGGGGTAAAGACCAAGTTCGGGATATCTGCCGCCGTAATCACTTGATTAGCGGTGACGGCTGAACCATTCAATGTCAGACTGCCAGCGGCCGGCAATTGGGTCACCTTGATGGACTGCAACGTATCGCCGGCATCAATATCATTGAAACCAAACTCACTGACAGCGAAGGCATGGCTGGCGTCTTCGTCCAGACTTACGGTGTTATCTGACGCCGTCGGCGCATCATTCTCTGCAACGACATTCAGCGTCAGGGTCTGCACCGCACTTTCCAGCAATCCGTCACTGACGGTGAAATCAAAGCTGGCGTAACCGGCACCGTTGGCATTCGCGGCCGGGGTAAAGACCAGATTCGGGATGTCCGCCGCTGTAATCACCTGGTTCGCAGTCACCGCTGAGCCATTCAATGTCAGGCTGCCGGCGGCCGGCAATTGGGTCACCTTGATGGACTGCAGCGTATCGCCGGCATCAATATCACTGAAGCCAAAGTCACTGGCGGCAAAGGTATGGCTGTTTCCTTCAACCATACTCACACCATTGTCTGACGCCGTCGGTGCATCATTCACCGCATCCACATTGAACGTGATCGTTTGGGCTGCACTCTCCAGACCACCACTGTCCGTTACCGTAAACTGCAGGTCGGCATAACCGGCACCGTTGGCATTCGCGACCGGAGTAAAGACCAGATTCGGGATGTCCGCAGCAGCAATCACCTGGTTGGCGGTTACCGCTGAGCCATTCAATGTCAGACTACCGGCGCCCGGCAACTGGGTCACCGTGATGGACTGCAGCGTATCGCCGGCATCAATATCATTGAAACCAAACTCGCTGGCAGCAAAGGTATGACTGCTGTCTTCGTTCAGTGTCACGGTGTTGTCTGACGCCGTCGGTGCATCGTTCACCGCATTCACATTGAACGTGATCGTTTGGGCTGCACTCTCCAGACCACCACTGTCCGTTACCGTAAACTGCAGGTCGGCATAACCGGTACCGTTGGCATTCGCGACCGGGGTAAAGACCAGATTCGGGATGTCCGCAGCAGCAATCACCTGGTTGGCGGTTACCGCTGAGCCATTCAATGTCAGGCTGCCGGCGGCCGGCAACTGGGTCACCGTGATGGACTGCAGCGAATCGCCGGCATCAATATCACTGAAACCAAACTCGCTGGCGGCAAAGGTATGACTGCTGTCTTCATCCAGTGTCACGGTGTTGTCTGATGCCGTCGGTGCATCGTTCACCGCATCCACATTGAACGTGATCGTTTGGGCTGCACTCTCCAGACCACCACTGTCCGTTACCGTAAACTGCAGGTCGGCATAACCGGCACCGTTGGCATTGGCGACCGGAGTAAAGACCAAATTCGGGATGTCCGCAGCAGCAATCACCTGGTTCGCGGTCACCGCTGAGCCATTCAATGTCAGACTACCGGCGCCCGGCAACTGGGTCACCGTGATGGACTGCAGCGAATCGCCGGCATCAATATCATTGAAACCAAACTCGCTGGCAGCAAAGGTATGACTGCTGTCTTCATCCAGTGTCACGGTGTTATCTGACGCCGTCGGTGCATCGTTCACCGCATCCACATTGAACGTGATCGTTTGGCCTGCACTCTCCAGACCACCACTGTCCGTTACCGTAAACTGCAGGTCGGCATAACCGGCACCGTTGGCATTGGTGGCTGGGGTAAAGACCAGATTCGGGATGTCCGCCGCTGTAATCACCTGATCAGCAACTACGGCTGAACCATTCAATGTCAGGCTGCCGGCGGCCGGCAACTGGGTCACCTTGATGGACTGCAGCGAATCGCCGGCATCAACATCATTGAAACCAAACTCACTGGCGGCAAAGGTATGACTGCTGTCTTCATCCAGTGTCACGGTGTTGTCTGACGCCGTCGGTGCATCGTTCACCGCATCCACATTGAACGTGATCGTTTGGGCTGCACTCTCCAGACCACCACTGTCCGTTACCGTAAACTGCAGGTCGGCATAACCGGCACCATTGGCATTCGCGACCGGGGTAAAGACCAGGTTCGGGATGTCCGCCGCTGTAATCACCTGATCAGCAACTACGGCTGAGCCATTCAATGTCAGGCTGCCGGCGCCCGGCAACTGAGTCACCGTGATGGACTGCAGCGAATCGCCGGCATCAATATCATTGAAACCAAACTCGCTGGCAGCAAAGGTATGACTGCTGTCTTCATCCAGTGTCACGGTGTTGTCTGACGCCGTCGGTGCATCGTTCACCGCATCCACATTGAACGTGATCGTTTGGGCTGCACTCTCCAGACCACCACTGTCCGTTACCGTAAACTGCAGGTCTGCATAACCGGCACCGTTGGCATTGGCGACGGGGGTAAAGACCAGGTTCGGGATGTCCGCCGCCAGAATCACCTGATCAGCGGCTACGGCTGAGCCATTCAATGTCAGGCTGCCGGCGGCCGGCAACTGGGTCACCTTGATGGACTGCAGCGTATCGCCGGCATCAATATCACTGAAACCAAACTCGCTGGCAGCAAAGGTATAACTGCTGTCTTCATCCAGTGTCACGGTGTTGTCTGACGCCGTCGGTGCATCGTTCACCGCATCCACATTGAACGTGATCGTTTGGGCTGCACTCTCCAGACCACCACTGTCCGTTACCGTAAACTGCAGGTCGGCATAACCGGCACCATTGGCATTCGCGACCGGGGTAAAGACCAAGTTCGGGATGTCCGCCGCTGTAATCACCTGATCAGCGGCTACGGCTGAGCCATTCAATGTCAGGCTGCCGGCGCCCGGCAACTGAGTCACCGTGATGGACTGCAGCGAATCGCCGGCATCAATATCATTGAAACCAAACTCGCTGGCAGCAAAGGTATAACTGCTGTCTTCATCCAGTGTCACGGTGTTGTCTGACGCCGTCGGTGCATCGTTCACCGCATCCACATTGAACGTGATCGTTTGGGCTGCACTCTCCAGACCACCACTGTCCGTTACCGTAAACTGCAGGTCGGCATAACCGGCACCGTTGGCATCCGCGACCGGAGTAAAGACCAGATTTGGAATATCAGCAGCAGCAATCACCTGGTTGGCGGTTACCGCTGAGCCATTCAATGTCAGGCTGCCGGCGGCCGGCAACTGGGTCACCTTGATGGACTGCAGCGTATCGCCGGCATCAATATCACTGAAACCAAACTCGCTGGCAGCAAAGGTATAACTGCTGTCTTCATCCAGTGTCACGGTGTTGTCTGACGCCGTCGGTGCATCGTTCACCGCATCCACATTGAACGTGATCGTTTGGGCTGCACTCTCCAGACCACCACTGTCCGTTACCGTAAACTGCAGGTCTGCATAACCGGCACCGTTGGTATTGGCGACCGGAGTAAAGACCAGATTCGGGATGTCCGCCGCCAGAATCACCTGATCAGCGGCTACGGCTGAGCCATTCAATGTCAGGCTGCCGGCGGCCGGCAACTGGGTCACCTTGATGGACTGCAGCGTATCGCCGGCATCAATATCACTGAAACCAAACTCGCTGGCAGCAAAGGTATAACTGCTGTCTTCATCCAGTGTCACGGTGTTGTCTGACGCCGTCGGTGCATCGTTCACCGCATCCACATTGAACGTGATCGTTTGGGCTGCACTCTCCAGACCACCACTGTCCGTTACCGTAAACTGCAGGTCGGCATAACCGGCACCATTGGCATTCGCGACCGGGGTAAAGACCAGGTTCGGGATGTCCGCCGCTGTAATCACCTGATCAGCAACTACGGCTGAGCCATTCAATGTCAGGCTGCCGGCGCCCGGCAACTGAGTCACCGTGATGGACTGCAGCGAATCGCCGGCATCAATATCATTGAAACCAAACTCGCTGGCAGCAAAGGTATGACTGCTGTCTTCATCCAGTGTCACGGTGTTGTCTGACGCCGTCGGTGCATCGTTCACCGCATCCACATTGAACGTGATCGTTTGGGCTGCACTCTCCAGACCACCACTGTCCGTTACCGTAAACTGCAGGTCTGCATAACCGGCACCGTTGGCATTGGCGACGGGGGTAAAGACCAGGTTCGGGATGTCCGCCGCCAGAATCACCTGATCAGCGGCTACGGCTGAGCCATTCAATGTCAGGCTGCCGGCGGCCGGCAACTGGGTCACCTTGATGGACTGCAGCGTATCGCCGGCATCAATATCACTGAAACCAAACTCGCTGGCAGCAAAGGTATAACTGCTGTCTTCATCCAGTGTCACGGTGTTGTCTGACGCCGTCGGTGCATCGTTCACCGCATCCACATTGAACGTGATCGTTTGGGCTGCACTCTCCAGACCACCACTGTCCGTTACCGTAAACTGCAGGTCGGCATAACCGGCACCATTGGCATTCGCGACCGGGGTAAAGACCAAGTTCGGGATGTCCGCCGCTGTAATCACCTGATCAGCGGCTACGGCTGAGCCATTCAATGTCAGGCTGCCGGCGCCCGGCAACTGAGTCACCGTGATGGACTGCAGCGAATCGCCGGCATCAATATCATTGAAACCAAACTCGCTGGCAGCAAAGGTATAACTGCTGTCTTCATCCAGTGTCACGGTGTTGTCTGACGCCGTCGGTGCATCGTTCACCGCATCCACATTGAACGTGATCGTTTGGGCTGCACTCTCCAGACCACCACTGTCCGTTACCGTAAACTGCAGGTCGGCATAACCGGCACCGTTGGCATCCGCGACCGGAGTAAAGACCAGATTTGGAATATCAGCAGCAGCAATCACCTGGTTGGCGGTTACCGCTGAGCCATTCAATGTCAGGCTGCCGGCGGCCGGCAACTGGGTCACCTTGATGGACTGCAGCGTATCGCCGGCATCAATATCACTGAAACCAAACTCGCTGGCAGCAAAGGTATAACTGCTGTCTTCATCCAGTGTCACGGTGTTGTCTGACGCCGTCGGTGCATCGTTCACCGCATCCACATTGAACGTGATCGTTTGGGCTGCACTCTCCAGACCACCACTGTCCGTTACCGTAAACTGCAGGTCGGCATAACCGGCACCATTGGCATTCGCGACCGGGGTAAAGACCAAGTTCGGGATGTCCGCCGCTGTAATCACCTGATCAGCGGCTACGGCTGAGCCATTCAATGTCAGGCTGCCGGCGCCCGGCAACTGAGTCACCGTGATGGACTGCAGCGAATCGCCGGCATCAATATCATTGAAACCAAACTCGCTGGCAGCAAAGGTATAACTGCTGTCTTCATCCAGTGTCACGGTGTTGTCTGACGCCGTCGGTGCATCGTTCACCGCATCCACATTGAACGTGATCGTTTGGGCTGCACTCTCCAGACCACCACTGTCCGTTACCGTAAACTGCAGGTCGGCATAACCGGCACCGTTGGCATCCGCGACCGGAGTAAAGACCAGATTTGGAATATCAGCAGCAGCAATCACCTGGTTGGCGGTTACCGCTGAGCCATTCAATGTCAGGCTGCCGGCGGCCGGCAACTGGGTCACCGTGATGGACTGCAGCGAATCGCCGGCATCAATATCACTGAAACCAAACTCGCTGGCAGCAAAGGTATGACTGCTGTCTTCATCCAGTGTCACGGTGTTATCTGACGCTGTCGGTGCATCGTTCACCGCATCGACATTCAGGGTCATGGTCTGCGCCGCACTTTCCAGCAGTCCATCACTGACGGTGAAATCAAAGCTCGCGTAACCGGCACCGTTGGCATTCGCGGCCGGGGTAAAGACCAAGTTCGGGATATCTGCCGCCGTAATCACTTGATTAGCGGTGACGGCTGAACCATTCAATGTCAGACTGCCAGCGGCCGGCAATTGGGTCACCTTGATGGACTGCAACGTATCGCCGGCATCAATATCATTGAAACCAAACTCACTGACAGCGAAGGCATGGCTGGCGTCTTCGTCCAGACTTACGGTGTTATCTGACGCCGTCGGCGCATCATTCTCTGCAACGACATTCAGCGTCAGGGTCTGCACCGCACTTTCCAGCAATCCGTCACTGACGGTGAAATCAAAGCTGGCGTAACCGGCACCGTTGGCATTCGCGGCCGGGGTAAAGACCAGATTCGGGATGTCCGCCGCTGTAATCACCTGGTTCGCAGTCACCGCTGAGCCATTCAATGTCAGGCTGCCGGCGGCCGGCAATTGGGTCACCTTGATGGACTGCAGCGTATCGCCGGCATCAATATCACTGAAGCCAAAGTCACTGGCGGCAAAGGTATGGCTGTTTCCTTCAACCATACTCACACCATTGTCTGACGCCGTCGGTGCATCATTCACCGCATCCACATTGAACGTGATCGTTTGGGCTGCACTCTCCAGACCACCACTGTCCGTTACCGTAAACTGCAGGTCGGCATAACCGGCACCGTTGGCATTCGCGACCGGAGTAAAGACCAGATTCGGGATGTCCGCAGCAGCAATCACCTGGTTGGCGGTTACCGCTGAGCCATTCAATGTCAGACTACCGGCGCCCGGCAACTGGGTCACCGTGATGGACTGCAGCGTATCGCCGGCATCAATATCATTGAAACCAAACTCGCTGGCAGCAAAGGTATGACTGCTGTCTTCGTTCAGTGTCACGGTGTTGTCTGACGCCGTCGGTGCATCGTTCACCGCATTCACATTGAACGTGATCGTTTGGGCTGCACTCTCCAGACCACCACTGTCCGTTACCGTAAACTGCAGGTCGGCATAACCGGTACCGTTGGCATTCGCGACCGGGGTAAAGACCAGATTCGGGATGTCCGCAGCAGCAATCACCTGGTTGGCGGTTACCGCTGAGCCATTCAATGTCAGGCTGCCGGCGGCCGGCAACTGGGTCACCGTGATGGACTGCAGCGAATCGCCGGCATCAATATCACTGAAACCAAACTCGCTGGCGGCAAAGGTATGACTGCTGTCTTCATCCAGTGTCACGGTGTTGTCTGACGCCGTCGGTGCATCGTTCACCGCATCCACATTGAACGTGATCGTTTGGGCTGCACTCTCCAGACCACCACTGTCCGTTACCGTAAACTGCAGGTCGGCATAGCCGGCACCGTTAGCATTGGCGGCCGGGGTAAAGACCAGATTCGGGATGTCCGCCGCCGTAATCACCTGATCAGCGGTGACGGCTGAGCCATTGAGCGTCAAGCTGCCGGCGCCCGGCAACTGGGTCACCTTGATGGACTGCAGCGTATCGCCGGCATCAATATCATTGAAACCAAACTCGCTGGCGGCAAAGGTATGACTGCTGTCTTCATCCAGTGTCACGGTGTTGTCTGACGCCGTCGGTGCATCGTTCACCGCATCCACATTGAACGTGATCGTTTGGGCTGCACTCTCCAGACCACCACTGTCCGTTACCGTAAACTGCAGGTCGGCATAACCGGCACCGTTGGCATTGGCGACCGGGGTAAAGACCAGATTCGGGATGTCCGCCGCTGTAATCACCTGGTTGGCGGTTACCGCTGAACCATTCAATGTCAGGCTTCCGGCGCCCGGCAACTGGGTCACCGTGATGGACTGCAGCGTATCGCCGGCATCAATATCACTGAAACCAAACTCGCTGGCGGCAAAGGTATGACTGCTGTCTTCATCCAGTGTCACGGTGTTATCTGACGCCGTCGGTGCATCATTCACCGCATCCACATTGAACGTGATCGTTTGGCCTGCACTCTCCAGACCACCACTGTCCGTTACCGTAAACTGCAAGTCGGCATAACCGGCACCGTTGGCATTGGCGACCGGGATAAAGACCAGATTCGGGATGTCCGCAGCAGCAATCACCTGGTTGGCGGTTACCGCTGAGCCATTCAATGTCAGGCTGCCGGCGGCAGGCAACTGGGTCACCGTGATGGACTGCAGCGAATCGCCGGCATCAATATCACTGAAACCAAACTCGCTGGCGGCAAAGGTATGACTGCTGTCTTCATCCAGTGTCACGGTGTTATCTGACGCCGTCGGTGCATCGTTCACCGCATCGACATTCAGGGTCATGGTCTGCGCCGCACTTTCCAGCAGTCCATCACTGACGGTGAAATCAAAGCTCGCGTAACCGGCACCGTTGGCATTCGCGGCCGGGGTAAAGACCAAGTTCGGGATATCTGCCGCCGTAATCACTTGATTGGCGGTTACCGCTGAGCCATTCAATGTCAGACTGCCAGCGGCCGGCAATTGGGTCACCTTGATGGACTGCAACGTATCGCCGGCATCAATATCATTGAAACCAAACTCACTGACAGTGAAGGCATGGCTGGCGTCTTCGTCCAGACTTACGGTGTTATCTGACGCCGTCGGCGCATCATTCTCTGCAACGACATTCAGCGTCAGGGTCTGCACCGCACTTTCCAGCAATCCGTCACTGACGGTGAAATCAAAGCTGGCGTAACCGGCACCGTTGGCATTCGCGGCCGGGGTAAAGACCAGATTCGAGATATCAGCAGCAGCAATCACCTGGTTGGCGGTCACCGCTGAGCCATTCAATGTCAGGCTGCCGGCGCCCGGCAACTGGGTCACCGTGATGGACTGCAGCGTATCGCCGGCATCAATATCACTGAAACCAAACTCGCTGGCGGCAAAGGTATGACTGCTGTCTTCATCCAGTGTCACGGTGTTATCTGACGCCGTCGGTGCATCATTCACCGCATCCACATTGAACGTGATCGTTTGGGCTGCACTCTCCAGACCACCACTGTCCGTTACCGTAAACTGAAGGTCGGTATAGCCGGCACCGTTGGCATTGGCGGTCGGGGTAAAGATCAGATTTGGAATGTCCGCGACCATAATCACTTGGTTGGCAGCTACTGCGGTACCATTCAATGTCAGACTACCGGCGCCCGGCAACTGGGTCACCTTGATTGATTGCAGCGAATCGCCGGCATCAATATCACTGAAACCAAACTCGCTGGCAGCAAAGGTATGACTGCTGTCTTCATCCAAGGTCACGGTGTTATCTGACGCTGTCGGTGCATCGTTCACCGCATCGACATTCAGGGTCATGGTCTGCGCCGCACTTTCCAGCAGTCCATCACTGACGGTGAAATCAAAGCTCGCGTAACCGGCACCGTTGGCATTCGCGGCCGGGGTAAAGACCAAGTTCGGGATATCTGCCGCCGTAATCACTTGATTAGCGGTGACGGCTGAACCATTCAATGTCAGACTGCCAGCGGCCGGCAATTGGGTCACCTTGATGGACTGCAACGTATCGCCGGCATCAATATCATTGAAACCAAACTCACTGACAGCGAAGGCATGGCTGGCGTCTTCGTCCAGACTTACGGTGTTATCTGACGCCGTCGGCGCATCATTCTCTGCAACGACATTCAGCGTCAGGGTCTGCACCGCACTTTCCAGCAATCCGTCACTGACGGTGAAATCAAAGCTGGCGTAACCGGCACCGTTGGCATTCGCGGCCGGGGTAAAGACCAGATTCGGGATGTCCGCCGCTGTAATCACCTGGTTCGCAGTCACCGCTGAGCCATTCAATGTCAGGCTGCCGGCGGCCGGCAATTGGGTCACCTTGATGGACTGCAGCGTATCGCCGGCATCAATATCACTGAAGCCAAAGTCACTGGCGGCAAAGGTATGGCTGTTTCCTTCAACCATACTCACACCATTGTCTGACGCCGTCGGTGCATCATTCACCGCATCCACATTGAACGTGATCGTTTGGGCTGCACTCTCCAGACCACCACTGTCCGTTACCGTAAACTGCAGGTCGGCATAACCGGCACCGTTGGCATTCGCGACCGGAGTAAAGACCAGATTCGGGATGTCCGCAGCAGCAATCACCTGGTTGGCGGTTACCGCTGAGCCATTCAATGTCAGACTACCGGCGCCCGGCAACTGGGTCACCGTGATGGACTGCAGCGTATCGCCGGCATCAATATCATTGAAACCAAACTCGCTGGCAGCAAAGGTATGACTGCTGTCTTCGTTCAGTGTCACGGTGTTGTCTGACGCCGTCGGTGCATCGTTCACCGCATTCACATTGAACGTGATCGTTTGGGCTGCACTCTCCAGACCACCACTGTCCGTTACCGTAAACTGCAGGTCGGCATAACCGGTACCGTTGGCATTCGCGACCGGGGTAAAGACCAGATTCGGGATGTCCGCAGCAGCAATCACCTGGTTGGCGGTTACCGCTGAGCCATTCAATGTCAGGCTGCCGGCGGCCGGCAACTGGGTCACCGTGATGGACTGCAGCGAATCGCCGGCATCAATATCACTGAAACCAAACTCGCTGGCGGCAAAGGTATGACTGCTGTCTTCATCCAGTGTCACGGTGTTGTCTGATGCCGTCGGTGCATCGTTCACCGCATCCACATTGAACGTGATCGTTTGGGCTGCACTCTCCAGACCACCACTGTCCGTTACCGTAAACTGCAGGTCGGCATAACCGGCACCGTTGGCATTGGCGACCGGAGTAAAGACCAAATTCGGGATGTCCGCAGCAGCAATCACCTGGTTCGCGGTCACCGCTGAGCCATTCAATGTCAGACTACCGGCGCCCGGCAACTGGGTCACCGTGATGGACTGCAGCGAATCGCCGGCATCAATATCATTGAAACCAAACTCGCTGGCAGCAAAGGTATGACTGCTGTCTTCATCCAGTGTCACGGTGTTATCTGACGCCGTCGGTGCATCGTTCACCGCATCCACATTGAACGTGATCGTTTGGCCTGCACTCTCCAGACCACCACTGTCCGTTACCGTAAACTGCAGGTCGGCATAACCGGCACCGTTGGCATTGGTGGCTGGGGTAAAGACCAGATTCGGGATGTCCGCCGCTGTAATCACCTGATCAGCAACTACGGCTGAACCATTCAATGTCAGGCTGCCGGCGGCCGGCAACTGGGTCACCTTGATGGACTGCAGCGAATCGCCGGCATCAACATCATTGAAACCAAACTCACTGGCGGCAAAGGTATGACTGCTGTCTTCATCCAGTGTCACGGTGTTGTCTGATGCCGTCGGCGCATCATTCACCGCATTCACATTGAACGTGATCGTTTGGGCTGCACTCTCCAGACCACCACTGTCCGTTACCGTAAACTGAAGGTCGGCATAGCCGGCACCGTTAGCATTGGCGGCCGGGGTAAAGACCAAATTCGGGATGTCCGCCGCCGTAATCACCTGATTGGCGGTTACCGCTGAGCCATTCAATGCCAGACTACCGGCGCTCGGCAACTGGGTCACCGTGATGGACTGCAGCGAATCGCCGGCATCAATATCATTGAAACCAAACTCGCTGGCAGCGAAGGCATGGCTGGCGTCTTCATCCAAGGTCACGGTGTTGTCTGACGCCGTCGGTGCATCGTTCACCGCATCCACATTGAACGTGATCGTTTGGGCTGCACTCTCCAGACCACCACTGTCCGTTACCGTAAACTGCAGGTCGGCATAACCGGCACCGTTGGCATTGGCGACCGGGGTAAAGACCAGATTCGGTATGTCCGCCGCCGGAATCACCTGGTTGGCGGTTACCGCTGAACCATTCAATGTCAGGCTGCCGGCGGCCGGCAACTGGGTCACCGTGATGGACTGCAGCGTATCGCCGGCATCAATATCACTGAAACCAAACTCGCTGGCAGCAAAGGTATGACTGCTGTCTTCCTCCAGTGTCACGGTGTTGTCTGACGCCGTCGGTGCATCGTTCACCGCATCCACATTGAACGTGATCGTTTGGGCTGCACTCTCCAGACCACCACTGTCCGTTACCGTAAACTGCAGGTCGGCATAGCCGGCACCGTTAGCATTGGCGGCCGGGGTAAAGACCAGATTCGGGATGTCCGCCGCCGTAATCACCTGATCAGCGGTGACGGCTGAGCCATTGAGCGTCAAGCTGCCGGCGCCCGGCAACTGGGTCACCGTGATGGACTGCAGCGAATCGCCGGCATCAATATCATTGAAACCAAACTCGCTGGCAGCGAAGGCATGGCTGGCGTCTTCGTCCAGACTTACGGTGTTGTCTGACGCCGTCGGTGCATCGTTCACCGCATCCACATTGAACGTGATCGTTTGGGCTGCACTCTCCAGACCACCACTGTCCGTTACCGTAAACTGCAGGTCGGCATAACCGGCACCGTTGGCATTGGCGACCGGGGTAAAGACCAGATTCGGTATGTCCGCCGCCGGAATCACCTGGTTGGCGGTTACCGCTGAACCATTCAATGTCAGGCTGCCGGCGGCCGGCAACTGGGTCACCGTGATGGACTGCAGCGTATCGCCGGCATCAATATCACTGAAACCAAACTCGCTGGCAGCAAAGGTATGACTGCTGTCTTCCTCCAGTGTCACGGTGTTGTCTGACGCCGTCGGTGCATCGTTCACCGCATCCACATTGAACGTGATCGTTTGAGCTGCACTCTCCAGACCGTCACTGTCTGTTACCGTAAACTGCAGGTCGGCATAGCCGGCACCGTTGGCATTCGCGGCCGGGGCAAAGACCAGATTCGGGATATCTGCTGCCGGAATCACCTGATTAGCCGTCACTGTCGAACCATTGAGCGTCAGGCTGCCTGCCGCCGGTAACTGGGTCACCGTGATGGACTGCAGCGTATCGCCGGCATCAACATCATTGAAACCAAACTCGCTGGCAACGAAGGTATGGCTGCTGTCTTCATCCAGTGTCACAGTGTTGTCTGACGCCGTCGGCGCATCATTCACCGCATTCACATTGAACGTAAGCGTTTCGGCTGTACTCTCCAGGCCACCACTGTCCGTTACCGTAAACTGCAGGTCAGCATATCCAGCACCGTTGGCATCCGCGGCCGGGGTAAAGACCAGATTCGGAATATCCGCCGCCGTAATCACCTGATCAGCAACTACGGCAGCCCCATTCAACGTCAGGCTACCCGCTGCCGGTAACTCGGTAATCTTCACGGAATGGAGGCTGTCGCCATCTTTATCCGTAAAGCCAAAATCGGATTCGGAGAAGGTATGACTACTGTTCTCATTAATGGTAAAGCCGAATCCATCGGTCAGCGTCACAACATTATCAATACTGATGAACGACCCGGCATCAATCCGCAGCTCTGTCACATTCCCGATATCTACCGACACAGTCAGCCAGTTATTCCAGTCACTGTGATCGGTTAGATCAACCGTCTGACTCCAGACCTCCGTACTGCCGTTGAAGGCCCTCAGCGTGACACTGCCTGTCGTATGACTGCCACTGCTGGTATGAAGGCCATTGATATCAAATTCCTTGAGATAGGTCGGCGTTGAAAAGTGTATTGATGAATACTGTGAAGATACCGGACGGAACACGTGGTCCTGATCGGTTTGATCCCAGTTCAGGTTAGTTGTAGTCACCCCATCAGGCAGGGAAGAGGAACTAAACTCCAGCGTTGTTTCTGTAATCGGTATTTGTGAGGATTGCGTAATGGTCGGCGCATCATTTACAGCCGCAACATCAAACATCATTGTCTGCGCAGCACTTTCCAACAATCCATCACTGACGGTGAAATCAAAGCTGGCATAACCTGTGCCATTGGCATCCGCAGCTGGCGTAAAGACCAGATTGGGAATATCTGCAGCCGCAATCATCTGATTGGCCGTCACCGCAGCACCATTGAATGTCAGGCTGCCTGCTGACGGCAATTGGGTCACCTTGATGGACTGCAGCGAATCGCCCGCATCAATATCACTGAAACCAAACTCGCTGGCGGCAAAGGTATGACTGCTGTCTTCATCCAGTGTCACGGTGTTGTCTGACGCCGTCGGTGCATCGTTCACCGCATCCACATTGAACGTGATCGTTTGGCCTGCACTCTCCAGACCACCACTGTCCGTTACCGTAAACTGCAGGTCGGCATAACCGGCACCGTTGGCATTGGCGACCGGAGTAAAGACCAGATTCGGGATGTCCGCCGCCGGAATCACCTGATCAGCGGCTACGGCTGAGCCATTCAATGTCAGGCTGCCGGCGGCCGGCAACTGGGTCACCTTGATAGACTGCAGCGTATCGCCGGCATCAATATCACTGAAACCAAACTCGCTGGAGGCAAAGGTATGACTGCTGTCTTCATCCAGTGTCACGGTGTTGTCTGACGCCGTCGGTGCATCGTTCACCGCATCCACATTGAACGTGATCGTTTGGGCTGCACTCTCCAGACCACCACTGTCCGTTACCGTAAACTGCAGGTCGGCATAACCGGCACCGTTGGCATTCGCGGCTGGGGTAAAGACCAGATTCGGGATGTCCGCCGCCGTAATCACCTGATCAGCAACTACGGCTGAGCCATTCAATGTCAGGCTGCCGGCGCCCGGCAACTGGGTCACCGTGATGGACTGCAGCGAATCGCCGGCATCAATATCATTGAAACCAAACTCGCTGGCAGCAAAGGTATAACTGCTGTCTTCATCCAGTGTCACGGTGTTGTCTGACGCCGTCGGTGCATCGTTCACCGCATCCACATTGAACGTGATCGTTTGGGCTGCACTCTCCAGACCGTCACTGTCTGTTACCGTAAACTGCAGGTCGGCATAGCCGGCACCGTTGGCATCCGCGACCGGAGTAAAGACCAGATTCGGGATGTCCGCCGCCGGAATCACCTGATTGGCGGTCACCGCTGAGCCATTCAATGTCAGGCTGCCAGCGGCCGGCAATTGGGTCACCTTGATGGACTGCAGTGAACCGCCGGCATCAATATCACTGAAACCAAACTCGCTGGCAGAAAAGGTATGACTGGTATCTTCATCCAGTGTCACTGTGTTGTCTGATGCCGTCGGCGCATCATTCACCGCATTCACATTGAACGTGATCGTTTGGGCTGCACTCTCCAGACCACCACTGTCCGTTACCGTAAACTGAAGGTCGGCATAGCCGGCACCGTTAGCATTGGCGGCCGGGGTAAAGACCAGATTCGGGATGTCCGCCGCCGGAATCACCTGATTGGCGGTCACCGCTGAGCCATTCAATGTCAGGCTGCCAGCGGCCGGCAACTGGGTCACCTTGATGGACTGCAGTGAATCACCGACATCAATATCACTGAAACCAAACTCGCTGGCGGCAAAGGTATGACTGCTGTCTTCATCCAGTGTCACGGTGTTATCTGACGCCGTCGGTGCATCATTCACCGCATCCACATTGAACGTGATCGTTTGGGCTGCACTCTCCAGACCACCACTGTCCGTTACCGTAAACTGCAGGTCGGCATAACCGGCACCATTGGCATTCGTGGCTGGGGTAAAGACCAGATTCGGGATGTCCGCCGCTGTAATCACCTGATCAGCAACTACGGCTGAGCCATTCAATGTCAGGCTGCCGGCGGCCGGCAACTGGGTCACCTTGATGGACTGCAGCGTATCGCCGGCATCAATATCACTGAAACCAAACTCGCTGGCGGCGAAGGTATGACTGCTGTCTTCGTCCAGTGTCACGGTGTTGTCTGATGCCGTCGGCGCATCGTTCACCGCATCGATATTCAGGGTCATGGTCTGGGGTGCACTTTCCAAATCACCGTCACTGACCGTGAAATCAAAACTGGCGTAACCAACACCGCTAACGTCAGAAGCGGGAGTGAAGACCAAATTCGAAATATCTGTCGCCGTAATAACCTGATTGGTAGTAACCGCCGTGCCACTTAGCGTAAGACTACCTTCAGTCGGTAACTGAGTAATTCTGATGGAATGCAGCGTATCGCCGGTATCAATATCACTGAAGGAAAACTCATTGGCAGTAAATGTATGACTGGCGTCTTCGGCCAAATTCACCGCGTTATCTATCGTCGTCGGCGCATCGTTCACTGCATCGACATTCAGGGTTATGGTCTGCGCCGTACTTTCCAGTGTTCCATCACTGACCGTAAAATCAAAACTGGCGTAACCGGCACCGTTAGCGTTTTCAGTTGGATTAAAACGCAGATTCGGTATATCTGCGGCCGTAATGACCTGATTGACTGTTACCGTCGTACCACTGAGCGTGAGACTGCCTTCACCGGGCAGCCGGGTGATTCTTATTGACTGGAGACTGTCAGTATTATCAATATCACTGAAACCAAAATCATCAGCCATGAAGGCATAGCTTTGGTCTTCATCAACGGTCAGCATTTTAGCCGATGCCGTAGGCGCATCATTGGTACCTGTGACCGTAATGAGAACCGTGGCTGGCGCAGCGCTGGGCGCACCCGTTTCATCCACAGCCTCATACAAAAAAGTCACCTGGCGTGTTTCACCCTCTGCCAGGTCTCTGAAATCATCGCCAGGTTGAAAACTGAAAGTACCATCATGGTTGTTAGTCACATGTCCTTCATCAGGTTGACGAAGAATGCGATAATGGTAAGGATTAGTATCAAATTCTTCTACAGCAGAAAAGGAACCAACAATAGCCGTCTGATCATCAACAGGATCTAACTCTACATCTTCAGCCCGTGCTGTTTCTTTTACGCCCGTGATAGTGAGTGTCAGAACGCCATAGTCTGTTTCAGGCGGCATGGCATTGTCCTGAACCCCATAACTGATTTGTACTTGGGCGGTTTCTCCTACCGTAAGAAAATCAAAATCCTGCCCGGGATCAAATTCAATCCGATTACCTTTCTGGATCACTCGCGCAGAATTCAGAAAAATGTGATTGCCATTACTGTCACTGGCATAGAAAATCACGACAGATCCAGGTTGAATGGTTAGCTGGTCATTACTGTTCTGATCGGTGTCATTAGCAACCACATCAACCGCAAAAATGCTGTTTTCACTGAGTGTCCCGAAGTCATCGACGGCAACCGGCGCATGGTTAACCATGGCCGTATTCTTGGTGGAGGGCTCTTCGTCAGGTTCCTGATTATTAAGATCTTTGATACCAATATCATCAATTTCTACCAGAAGTGAGGTTATTCGCTCCTCTTCTTTCTGGCTGTCATCTTCTCTTTCCTCTTTAAAATCAATGTTTTCCAGTGGTGTTTCAACATCCTCTGGTAACAACAGGGGATCAGTTAATGCCAAGGGATCCGGCAACATTATTGTCTCGGAGATCTGGCTACTACTTAAAGGACTATCCTGCCGCCCCTGGTCAGAGAAAGAGCCACTCCGCTCTGGTCCTTGTTCTTGCTGTACGGGAGGAGGATTGGCATCAGATTCTGATCGGTAGACCCAGCTTTCCTGATTGTTTTGAAAGCCCGATTCAGCATAATCCATCGCTGTCTGCTGCTCTTCTTGTCGAGGAGCTTTCCGCCTATCCGGTTTATCGATGGGGGGCAGCGATTCAAGGCCCTCTTTAAAAGCCGTTTGCTCTGCCGGAGCAGACTGCAGCTCTTCAATCAAGGGAATACCCTGAGACTCTACGGGATGAGATTCAGGCTGTTGGGGATTGGACCCGATGGATACCTGTAACTCCTCACCCTGCTTCTTTTCAGACTGACTATCCGTTTGCTCAGAAGGACCACCAGGAGAATGTGTATCCGATGACTCTCCGGTATGCTTCGATGGTTCATCTGCCATAACAACTCCTTGTTATGAATATGCTTTTCAGCAATTATTTCCTTAATTTCTATTGAAGCCAGAACGGCATCAAAATCCTTAAAGATTCATCTCTTAATTTTAGTTAACTGAAAATTCCATTCCCAAAAACCCCAAAAACCCCGCATACAAAAAACAAACAATCAAATCAACATAAGAATATGTAGCTGCGCAATTAAATAACAAAACGAAAATATAGAATTATTATTTATTCGAATAACAATTAATGATCGATATTCAAATTACCATTATTCAATAGATTATTAATAATTTCGGATTCCGAACCCAGTGATGATAAATCAACACCATCCAGAACGATTTTCTGAACCGTCTGTCCATTCACCCGATCCTTTACCGATATTTCTGTATTCCCGTTCACCGTGGCCAAATCCAGATAGGCGTCAATGGTTTCTGCTGACTCGCCAATCAACATATCACTGAGATCCAGCACATCGCCATCCGACAGGCTGAAATTCCGGATCGTATCTACTGTCGGTATAGAGGTTTCGGTTTGGTCTCCCTGCTCAAAAACAAAAGTGTCCGCACCGGAACCACCCAGCAGGGTATCATTGCCAAAACCACCATAGAGGACGTCATCCCCGGCTCCCCCTACCAGGATATCGTTATTTCTTGCCCCCCGAAGAATATCATCGCCCGCAGAACCGCTAACAGTCGGATCTTCGATTTCTACAGAGGTATCATCCACGACAACACCGTCACCATTCCCTCCATGAGTGAATCGAATGCTTCTGAGTCCTTCACCATAATCTCGCAAGGTATGGTTAACAGTATTCCAACTCCACGTCGCCCATTCGTTCGATGATTGCCAGCTATGAATCACGCTGCCGTATTCATCTAATAATTCAACCTGCATCTGGTATTGGGCGGAATATTCAAAGCTGGTCGACACAAACCAGTCCTGCACCGTAATATCCGGCGCGGTATCGAGATACTCGGCACTGTACCCTTTGGCCAGCAGGTCAATTGTCTGAGACTTGCTCGCTGCACCGTTTCCCTGCCACTGACCGGTGATATTGTCGTGTCCGCCAAACGGCAACGTTGTCCACGAGCCTTCCCTATCCCAGTGGCTCATCCGCCAATCAGAAGCTCCCGGATCGTCCAGCAGATTATCCGACATCCACTGACGATTCTGCACGGAGATGTCAAATGTCTGTTGTTCACTGGAAGCACTTCCATCGCTCACTGTAAAGTCAAAACTGGCGCTTCGATCACTACTGACCGACGGAGCTGTGTAGAGGAGTTTGTCAATATCACTGGCCTGAATCACCTGATTCACATAAACCGATGCACCGTCATAGGTCAGAGTGCCTGTCGCCGGCAACGATTTGATGGTGATGGCCTGCAGGGCATCACCGGCATCCGCATCCCTGAAGCCAAAATCATCAGCGGTAAACGAATAGTCAGCGCTTTCTGTCGTGGCCAAAGCCCTTGGATCAGCTTCCGGGTCATCACTCTGGGCAGAAACCTGTATACTCAGCGTGGCAGGCGCACTGATCTGACTGCCATCACTGACGGTATAGCGAATATTGGCATAGTCATTCCCATGTGCGTTAGCTGCAGGAATAAACACAAGGTCACCGATGGACGACGCAGCAATATCCTGATCTGTCAGAACGACTTCACCATCAAATACCAAAATGCCCTGTGCTGGTAACTGTGCAATTCTGACGGTGTATTTTAAGCTCGTGCTCTCTGTACTCAGACCAAAGTCACCGGGCGCAAAAAAGTATCGGCCATCCTCCCCAAGGCTGATACTTTTGCTGAGTGCCTTTAGCATAGGCTCAACAACGCTCTGAGGCGCGGATTCTTCCAGTAGCGCCTGACCTAGCATCTGAATTTTGTCGCCCGGATACTCAGCATCCTGTTCACGCTCGTATGTCTTTATACCAATGTCATCAATTTCATCGAGCAATGTCTGAACACGTTTATCTTCCTGACTGTTTTCCGGATTGCGGTTGAGAACCGGTTGGTCAGGACTCAAACGGAGAATGGGGTCATCCTCAAAATCCAGTATTTCTGACCTTTCTTCAGCTTCCGGAAGCATCATTGTTTCTGACTTTTTATACCAATCAGTCCCTAAACTTTGCTCAGACAGTAAAGCCTTATGATCCCCTCGACTTTCAGTATCTTCAGAATACCGATTCCGTTCCGCCTGGAATGGTTCTTCCTGCCACGCTGAAATCTCAGTCTCCGCGTAGGGGATGGCCGACAGAAGCTCTTCTTCCTTGTATTTTTCTGGTGACAGGCGAGCATCCGCAGTAACAAAAGGCGCATTGTGCCTGGTTTCTGGCAGTGGTTCAGCACCTCCGCCGTCCCCTGCAGACGGTTGCTTCACAACAAAAGCCGGTGCAGGATTCGGCTCAACAACTGATGCCTGAAGCTCATCACCCTTCAGAGTCGTTTGCCTACCAACCATCTCAGAATTACTCCCCGGTTGAGCTGCATCCTGCAACTGACCGGAATCCCTTGAAGGTTCATCCACCATGAAAACATCCTTTAGGAATACAAGTTTTTATCACTATTTGAAATATTATTTATAACAAACAACCACAAGCATAAAATACAGTTAATCTTTATAAGCTTAGATTCATTAGTGTACTCACTGGTAATACAGGCGACATAAAAAGAAAAATTATTAGATTAAAATGCAAGTACCTTAATACATTAAATTCTTTAATTTTCAGGCTTCAGCGAATTAACCAGAAAACAAGAAGAAACAACCCCGGCGCAAAAAAACCAAGGAGTGCACCGGATTCTCGATCCCCCCAGCGTTTTTCTGAAAATTCTCCCATCCAGTAACACAGCACTATCCATCCAATAATGCCAACCACCACGAAAAACCAGCCAACGGGACTGAGCCCGGAAAGAAGCGCTATCAGATCCACATTTTTTACTCCCATGGTTGGACCATTGTTCGCATTCCATTATGGCAAAACAATGGATAATAGAAGCCATGAATTACGATCTATCAGTGGGAATAAACACATTAACATCAGAGACCGGCATTTTTTATAGCTAAAACCGTATATTTTGAAATATAAACATATCTCATCTATTAATTATCGAAATATAAAGAATTATTTATTTTAAAAAATCCATCCAGAATCATACGCGCCAGTATGACTCTGAATTATTTGATAGCCGTATTATTTTTTCATCATTTCACAGGGCGTTTTACGCTCTACAGTGCCGGTGAACCAGGCAATATCGTAGCTCTGGGCCTTCACCTTCAAATCAGGCAGATGACCATCTGCTACCTCAATGAATCCGACACTGGCGAGCTTGGCCTCAGGGCGTAGCTGATGCACATAACGCGGCACGCCCACATCCTTACGGGCATGGAATGCACCGGCAAGCAAGGCAACCCCCTGCTCCCGCTGGATCAAACTCTCAGCCATGCGGGTGTCCCGAGCCTGCTGGATACGGGTCATGGCGTCCAGCATGGTGTCATCGGCCATACCGCAGTGCGATTCACGAATCTGTTCACGAATCGTCGCGATTGCTGCCTCATTGAGTATTTCCCTTGATGGCGTCGCTTTCTCGCGATAAATCTGCATCAATTCGTCACGATCCATATTGGCAGAGCGGACAGGCACCTGATTCGCAATCGCCCAGGCGACAATGGGGCCGTAGTATTCCCAGGTCCAGTTCTTGTCCCAACCGATCGTATCCCGCAGTTCATCAGAAAACGGCAGTTTTCTGGCATAAGCCTTATCCATCCCTGCCTGCTGACCAGGGCGCAGCATCTCAATGCTTAGCTGCTTCAACCAGCCAACCTGGTATAACGCCTGAAGCACTTCCAACTGATAAGCATGATGGGTGGCATTGTCATGCCGTTCGCCAAGAATGACATAATCCGATGTTGCCAATGTGGATAACAGGTCTGATCTGGTCAACGATTCACCCGTTTTGACAACCTGAATGCGTTCCGATTCCTGCGTTCTTTCATGGGACAAAACACTGCAGGCAGAGAGCCCCAGAACCAGCCATGCTGCTGTAAAACTTTTTAAGAGGTGGGAAACCGTCATCAATCTTGTCCTTCTGATATCTCAACAACGTACTGAATTGGTCGATTCCATCCAGTACGTTTAAAGCCTCATGCCTGGATAGCGTCCAAACCGTTATTCAGCCACAACCAGCGGGTAGCCATGCACCGGATGCGCCATAATCATGGCACGGATATCAAATACCGATTGAATCGTATCCTGGGTCAGCACTTCCGCCGGGCAACCATCTGCACATTTTTTACCCTCTTTTAGAATCACTATCCGGTCGGCATACTGAGCGGCCAGATTCAGGTCATGCAGAATAACGATGACACCAACCCCCTGACTGGCAAAGGCCCGAGCGACCGACAATGTCTGATGCTGATGCCTTGGATCCAGAGCTGATGTTGGTTCATCCAGCAGCAATACCCGGCTCCCCACCAGTGGCGGATCCCAGATCTGCGCCAGCACACGGGCCAGATGAACCCGCTGTTTTTCGCCGCCAGACAAATGGGTATAACTGCGATCCGCCAGGTGCAGTGCATCCACTTCCAATAGCGCCCGTCGGCAAATATCCTGATTATGTTCCCGGCTGCTGGTGTGGGGGGTTCGTCCCATCTGCACCACTTCATTCACCGTGAAGGAAAAACTCAGGGTGGAGGACTGGGGCAGGATAGCCATCTGCAGTGCGCATTCCAGCGGCGCCCAGTCTGCTACCGGTTTTTCGCCCAAAAACACCTGACCACTTTCTGGTGGATATTCATTGGTTATTGCACGGAGCAGCGTACTTTTGCCAGCGCCATTGGGACCCAACACGGCCACCACTTCACCGGCACTGAGATTCAAGGAAACATCGGACAGTAATGCCCGGGAGCCCCGTCTGACGGTAACGCCATCAATATTCAGACAGATCATCTTCAACCGATCCTGTTGCGTTGCTGCCAGAGGAGGGAAATAAAGAAAGGTGCACCCAGCAGTGCCGTGACAATTCCAATCGGCAACTCCGCCGGGGTAATCACGATACGGGCAATAATGTCAGCCGCCAGCAGGATCATGGCGCCCAGCAGACAGGAGGAAGGGAGCAGCCAGCGATGGTCCGGCCCAATGGAGAGTCTCACCAGGTGTGGCACCACCAGTCCGACAAATCCGATCATACCGGCCACGGCGACAGCAACCCCCACACCCAGTGCAGTAATCAGGATCAACTGTAACTTGAGTTTCTGCACATCCTGTCCCAGATGCCGGGCTTCAGATTCCCCCAGCAATAGGGCATTCAAACCGCGCGCCTTGCTGATCAGTAATAACTGCAGGGGAATCAAACAGGATGCCGCCATGATAATGGTCTGCCAATTCCCGCTGGCGAGGCTGCCCATCTGCCAGAAGGTCATGTTACGCAGCATGGTGTCGTCGGCCACATAATTCATCAGGCCAATACCTGCACCACTCAGAGCGCTGACAGCGATACCCGCCAGCAGCATGGTAGCCACTGAGGTTCCCTGGTTGGTTGTACCAATCCGATAAACCAGCAAGGTTGATGTGAATCCACCCACAAACGCCGCCACTGACACGGTATACGCCTGGAATAACTCAGTCACGGAAACCAGCCAGGTGCCGCCCAGGACAATACCCAGTCCTGCGCCCAGCGCCGCACCACCGGAAACACCGATAATACTGGGGTCAGCCAGCGCATTTCTGAACAAACCCTGCATCGCCGCACCGCAGGCCGCAAGACTGCTGCCAACGAGAACACCCAGCAGTGTCCGGGGTAGACGAATCGCTTCAACAATCAGCTGCTGCTGTCGATCAGGCTCAACCGATGTCAGCCCCAGCCGGTACATCAGAATATCGACAGTATCCGCCAGTGATACCGGAATCGGTCCCGTACCAATAGACAGCAGCATAACCAGAGGTAAAAGTATCAGCAGTCCCGTAAAAAAAAGACGGGCCTTTTTTTCTCTATCCATTGCGTAAAACAATTCTCAAACAACCCGGCCGGTCAACAGCGCAACCATGACGACAATCCGGCGGGCGATACCCTGCTGTCTGTTCCGGAGGCAGGGATTACGCCCCGCCTTCCTGCCAGCATTCAGTATCAGGTGACTGAAGAGGAACCCAGTATAGATGCACGCGCTGATATTCCTGACGCTTTTAACACATGCTTTACATAATACTGACAGAAACAATCAGGAATAGGCCTGAATACCGGCCTATTCCTCGATCTCGCCGTTATCAGCTTTCAGGATAAAACTCAGTGGCCAGCGCCAGTGCAGCCTCACCCACTCGTGGTCCAAGTCCACCAACCAGCAAGGTGCCATCCACCGGGACAATGCGCTTGTTGACGCCGGCAGGTGTCATAGCCAGCCCCGATTGCATGGCCAGTACTTTGGCTTCATCCGGTGCTTCATGGGAGGACTGTGTAATCAGGATAAGATCCGGACGCATCGACAATGCCGCTTCATCGGATACCTGACGGAAACGCTCAAAGTGGCTAGCTGCCACATTGGTTCCACCGGCCAGTTGAATCAGCGTGTCTGCCGTGGTGCCCGCACCGGCGACCATGGGCGTACCGTTATGGGATAACAACAACAATACCCGGGGCTTCTCACCTTTGAATCTGGCTTTAGCTGCATCAATATCCTGCTGGATCTTCGCCTGCAGCTGACCGCCTTCCCGGGATTTATCCAACAGGGCTGCCGTCTGCTCAATCCGCTGATATAAGTTCTGCAGAGAAGCATCCGTGGTCAGGATATCCACTTTCACCGCCGTCGCCTGCAACTGCTTGATGACTGGCGGAGGACCCATTTCATCAGAGCCAATCACCCGATCCGGTCGCAGAGACAATACACCTTCCGTCGACAGCGCACGGTGGTAACCGACTTTGGGCAAATCCTGTACGGCTGCCGGCTGCTGACTCGTGACATCCACGGCAACCACCTGCTCTCCGGCACCCAGTGCATAGACCAGTTCTGTGACACTACTGCCGACCGTGACAAGACGCGGCGATTCTGCAGCCTGTGCAACCGTCATCACTGCCAGAGTGATCGCGGCGGTGACTGACCTGAGCGGCTTCAACCACTGGGACTTCCGAAGCGTAACCATGATTAGTGTGCATCCTCCATCTGAATCTGTGCAGCCGTCATATTATTTTGTTGCAGGAACGCCAACAGCTGAACCAGGCGCTCCATCGGTACATTGCGATCCCCTGCAATCATCAGCGGACGCTCCGGTTGGCTGGCAACACGCTGCTTCAATGCCGAGGCAAAATTATCCCAATCAGAGAAACGCTTCCCATCAATGGCCCAGCCTTCATCTCCGGGCATCAGGTTGACGGCGAGCGTATCCGGCTCCTGAAGGGTAACCGCGGCTTCAGCACCCGCTTCCGGCAAATCTACCTTCAACACATTAGGCGCAACATTCGCGGTAAACATCAGGAACACCATGACAATGAAGATGACGTCCAGCAGGGGCGTCAAGTCAGGCAGCAGTGAACCCTGGGGTTCATCATTATGGGAAATGCTGATCATGCCGCCCGTTCCCGAAAGGCCACCACCCGACCGTCATCACTCATGCCGTTTTCTGTCATGTTGACGCCTTCCAGCAGCAGGTTGACGTGGTTCAGCACAAACTCGAGTCGGCCAATGTAGTGGTTGGACCACAGCGTGAAACCATGGCTGGCCGCCAACGAGGGAATCGCGATGATCAAACCAAAGGCCGTCGTGTACATGGCGACCCAGAGACCATCCGCCAGCACCGCCGGTGTAACAGGACCCGTACTCATGGCCATACCCTGGAACATATCGATCATCCCGATCACGGTGCCCAGCAGGCCAATCATCGGGCTTAACACACCGATCAGCATCAGGAAACGCAACCAGGCCTGCAGACGCTGGCGCTGGCGCAACAGCCAGAGACCGGCCACTTCCTCGCGCACGGCCTTACCGCTGGCGGCGTGGCTCAGCAATACCGCCACGCCCTTGCTCAGACAGTGCCCCTGTGTGCACAGGTTGGCGCACAGGTCATTCTGACGATTCTCGGCCCGATGCTTCTGAACATTTTCCATCATGGCGCGTACCCGGCGCTGGCTCAGCGACGGCAACATCAAATAGGTGAGCGTCCGCTCAAGGATAAACGCGAGTGACAGGCAGGAAAGTACGATCAGCGGCCAGCTGACAGGCCCCAAACGTGAGAGATATTCTTGCCACATAATGAATTACCTGTATCTAACAAACTCAAAAAACGGTTTTGGTACAAAACGAATAATGTGGATAGTGAATAGAAGGCCTATCCACGCCGTCCCTTAAGGGCAAACACAACGGGCATATGGACCCGTGACAACCGGGCAGCGCCATCGCGACTGCCGGGCATAAACTCCAATTCGGCCACCCACTTCAGTGCGGCACGGTCAAGCAGGGCAAATCCGGAGGATTCCAGCACCTTCAGATCCATAGTGTTGCCCTGCTCATCAACAATGGCTTCCACCAGCACCTTGCCTTGCTGGTTACGGCGTTGGGCTGCCCTGGGATAGTTCAGTGGGTCTGGCGTACTGCGGAACATTGGATCAGTAACGACCACCATGTCATCCGCCACGCCAGTGTTCTCTGCCTCAACCGTTGTGGTTTGCTGTGCAGCCAGCTGCTGTTCCTGGGCCACTTTCTGTTCAACCACTTCCGGTTTCTGCTCCGCGACTTCCACCGGTTCCTTTTTGGGTTCCGGTTGCTTTACTGGCTCAGGCTTCGGCTCTGGCCGTTGCACGATGCGCGACTCTTCAACAATCTTTTTGGGCTTTGGCGGCTTAACCGGCTCAGGTTCCTGCTCTGGCTTAACCGGGGTTTCCTGCTGCACAACGGCGGGTTGCTGAACCGCTGCAAAACTGACGCTGACACTAACCGGTGCTGCCAGTGCGCCCAGCGAGGTATTCGCCTGCGCCTGTTTTTCCGGCAGGGTCAGCAGTAACGCAACATGCACACCCACCGACACCACCAGCATCAGCCAGACACTGGCCCTACCACTGCTGTAAAAGCCCTCAAGGGCTCGAGAGGTGAATGAAATCTGGTTCATGGATCGATCCTGCGACTGGCCATCAATGACGACGATCAGCCACATATAAAGCATTAAAAAACTGGCGACATCATAACCAAAGCCTATAAGCACGGCAACAAAAATACAAATGAGAATGATTTGCATTTGATTCATGTCAACGATATAGTCCTCCGCATTCACGATAATTCACACAACACACAATCGACCTTTACGAGTTGCAGACACGGGGATAATGATGAAGTTCAAACGCACCTTGTTGGCTACCGCCGTAATGATGGCGACAGCCACACAGGCAATGGGGGAAGAAACAGTTCAAACGGGCAAGGCCTCGATGCTGGACCAGGTCACCGTTACTGCCACCCGGACCGAGAAGCAGCTCAAGGATGTTGCCGCCAGTGTCACAGTGATCGATGAAGAACAAATCGAAAAAGAGATGGCACACAACATCAAAGACCTCATGCGTTATGAGCCCGGTGTCAACGTTGCTAACGACGGCCGTACCGGCAACAAGGGCTTTAACATTCGTGGTATGGATGGTAACCGGGTCAAAATCATGGTCGATGGCGTAGACCAGTCCCAGGCATTTTATCCTGGCGGTGACTACCTCCGCTCTCAACGTAACTTCATTGACCTGGATTCCATCAAGGCTGTAGAAGTCGTGAAGGGTCCTGCCTCAAGCCTTTATGGTAGTGATGCCATTGGCGGCCTTGTTGCATTCAAGACAAAAGATCCGGCCGACTACCTGAACCCAACCGGTGATGACAGCTACTTCTCTCTGAAGGGCGCCTATACCAGCGCAGATGAAGGTTTTGCTGAAACCATTACGGCCGCTAACCGTACCGGCGACCTTGAAACCATGGTTATTTTTACCCGCCGGGATTACAAAGAGCTTGAAACCTATGGCGGCGCCGATATTTATGGCTCAGATCGCGGCGAAGCAGATCCACTGGATGGCTCACTCAACAATGTACTGGCCAAGGCCCAGTATCAGCTAAACGAAGATCATCGTATCGGCCTGACGACAGAATATCGCAATCAAAAATCCGACATCGATGTTAAGTCAATGAGTCCAGACGGTGTCACAGGCAAAGACAAATATAAGCGTTCACGTGTCGGCATATTCCACGAATGGGACGCAGGCGTCGCCTTGTTCGACAGCCTCCAGTGGCAGCTGGACTGGCAGAAAACCGAAACAGACATGCAGACTCGCATGCCCACGTACTCTTCCCCATTCCCTCCTCCCGGGACCACATATCCCAACCGCCTGCAAAAATACAATTACGAAGAAGACAGCTACCAGTTGAGTGCACAGTTTGACAAGGCTCTGGAAGTCAGTGGGCTAAGCCACAACATCATTTATGGCTTTAATGCCCAGAAAATAGACTTCAAAAATACCAATGTCAGCCATGATCTGGATACCGGAACAGCCACACCTGGCGACTATGTTCCCAAGGTTGATGCCAAAAAATATGGTATTTTCCTGCAGGATGAAATTGCTGTTACTGATCGCCTGACGGTTACGCCTGGCGTACGTTACGACACCTATAAATACAAGCCATCAACCACTGCAGGCTTTACTACCGAAAGCGAGAAAGCCGATGACAGCAAGTGGACAGCCCGGGTGGGCAGCGTTTACGAGCTGACAGAGCACGTCTCCGTGTTTGGCCAATTCAGCCAAGGCTTCAAGGCGCCAGATATCCATGACATGTATCACTCCGAGACCGGAACAGGCCGAGGCTATTCAATCTATGCCAATCCCGATCTCAAGCCCGAGGAAAGTAACTCCTTTGAACTCGGCCTGCGTGGTGGTAATCACCTTGGCAGCTTTGAAGTCGCAGCCTTCCTGAATAAATACAAGAATTTTATTGAACAGGTCGATGTTGAAATTAACCCGGGCAGTAACCCCTACGGTGAGTTCCAGAAACAAAACATCGCCAAGGCAACAATAAAAGGTATTGAAGCCCGGGGCCAACTCTGGCTGGATGAAGCCATCAACGCACCACTTGGCACCTCGATGAAAGCGTCCATCGCTTATGCGAAAGGAGAGGGCAAACAGGATGGTGAGAAGACCGAGCCACTGAATAGTGTTGCCCCCCTGAAGGCTGTGATTGGTCTGGCCTATGACGATCCTTCAGAAATCTGGGGCTCTGAAATCACCTGGACACTGTCGAAAGGCAAGAACAGCGACGACATAAGCGACAATGATGACCGGTCAGCCTATGCACCATCAGGCTATGGCATTGTTGACCTGACAGCCTATTACAAACCGGTTAAAGATCTGACCTTCCGTGCCGGCCTGTTTAACGTAACCGACAAGAAATACACCCTCTGGGAAGATGTTCGGAATCGAGATCATGATCGTGGTGACGCCCACGCAGGTATCGACCGCTTCACCCAACCCGGCCGAAACTTCGCCGTCAGTGCCAAGTGGGAATTCTGATAATTCCCCCCCGACAATCACTTTTGCTGTTCGCTAACCGTTGCCGCCCTTTTGGGCGGCTTTTTTATGCACATAACAAACCTACAACGTCAGTCAAAGCTATTAACCAAGTGTGGTTAGCCGAACTGACCAATTCATTTGACTTCACAAACGTTCTGCCTGCACATCGTGAACTCCTTCTTCTTATGGGTGACTAAGCAGAATCACAGAGCAAATCAGCAAAGATTGCATCTTTGACGAAAACCACCAGCCCGGTTAAATCGCAACACCTCCCAGGTATTAGTCATTCATCTTGTTTCGAAGAGGATAATCACGTGAAAAAGTCAGGCTTTGCCAGAGAACAATTAAGACCACAAACGACATATACACCACATCGCACTCAAGCCCACACATCCACGTACGCAGCAAGAACAACTGCTCCGATGATATCTACTGGTACCACTTTTCCCCAAACATGTTTGACACCTGGCCTTCCATATCAATTCCGCCATAGTTATCCCGTAGCACCAGGCCACTACTATTCACAAACAGGAACCACCGCAACCACCAGTTTACAGCCCCCTTATTTCAGCACTGGAAGCCAGGCTGGTACTTTAGGCAGTGCGCCCCCATTCGATACGGGGTCTTATTCTCAACAAACTGCAATGAACATTGGGTTAAGTTCAGAAACTGCACAGGGTACGACGCCTCAGCAACCAAGCAGTATTCATCCAACAACGGGCAGCCCTTTTCTGCCCGTCTGCACCCGTGATCTGAGCTCAACCTTTTTAGGTGCAGGAGCCTCTTACAGAGGGAGTGCCTCTCAGACATACTCTATACCGCCCAATATCCCATATAGTTCACACAGAGGCATCCAGACGACAACCACTGTTGAACAAATACAGTCATATGCCAATGTCGCGGCACAAGCAGCTCAACAACATCAGGCAGATACAAGAGAAGCCGATGTTAAGTCCTCTACACTCACCGAAAAGGAATTCACCCCCTCCTCAGAGGATATTCGGAGATTTCATACATATCCGGCTCCTGTTTTTATACCTGAAAACATGATTCTGAAAAACAAAGCATCGTGTTATAAAAGACTTGAAACACTTATCAAGGACAGGGAAGAACTGGCAGGTTACTCTCGCCCATTACGCACGCTGGGTCATGTGGAGTCATATGACCCCACTACCCAAAAAGGTACCTTTAAATTCGTTATTAAGCCCACAAAAGATGCACAGGACTGCGCTCGATGGACTGCCAGCTTCAAATATGATCAGGTCGAAAAAGCAGAGTGCTATTCCGGAGACAAGTACTATCATACTGAGTCAGCGAATATCCTTCCTAGGATGAAAGCTTTCTTCTCACTGAACACGACAACAAGTGAAAACGGTGAACTAATTCTGAAAGCAAGAAGTATTGTCTTTCAGAATTAGCCTAGAATTCTCATTCTAAGGGTTGCCTCTACCCTTATCAGGCTTCGGATAACCAGCAGGTTCTTCAAAGACAGATGAAACCCATACCAACCCAAAGTGCTAGCCAAAACCAGATAAATCAATCAGTTTTATTCCCCCGTCAAACCACGAATGCAACAGAAACCTGCCCCCATCACTACAGGAAACAAAATTATAAGCACTCCCCCATCCTTTTCCGTATACACCCCAACACGCCGACAGAAAACCACTTATCAACCATGAATTTCACGAATCTAATACATTAGCCTTAAGAAGTAATCGCAAGGGTAAGCAAACGACTCATTGATACAGATCAAAAAAAACATTAATGAGAATCATTATTATTTGCATAATCATCAATACACCTGTCTTTCCGACTATGTCCACGCATCCCCCGCTGTCACCCGAGATGACAGGTTTCTCAACCCCTGATCCGCTGCGAATGGCGTTCAGTGGTAAAACTTCCGCCCATGTTAACAACCGGCCTCAGCCGCTTGCGCCGGAGCATCAGGTCGCGACCTGGCAACGGCTCATGGCAGAACCCGGCGAAGCCGGCAAGCGTCTGGCCTATTTCCATATTCCGTTCTGCCGCACCCATTGCTCTTACTGCGGCTTTTTCCAGAATGCCAGCAAACCAGGCCTGATCGAACAGTATGTCGACGCGTTGATCCGTGAAATCGAGATTACTGCCGCCAGCCCTCGCATTCAGGCTCGCCCCATTCACGCGGTGTATTTCGGTGGCGGCACACCAACAGACCTGACACCTGAGCAAATCACACGACTGGGAGACGCTATTCGTCAGCACCTCCCCTTGTCCAATGATTGCGAGATGACCTTTGAATCCCGCTTCAGCGGATTATCCGACGAAAAGATGGCTGCCTGCATGGAAGCCGGTTTCAACCGGTTTTCCCTTGGTGCACAGACGTTTGATACTTTTATCCGTCGCAAGATGAGCCGGATTGATGCCCGGGAAGTCCTACTGGAGCGGCTGGACCAGCTGGTCAGCCTGGATCAGGCGGCGGTGGTCATCGATCTCCTGTTCGGCCTGCCTTACCAGACACTGGATACCTGGGAAGAAGACCTGCATACCCTGATTAACAGTGACATTCATGGCGCCGATCTGTATCAGTTGGTTCTGCATGGCACCAGTCGTATGGCCAAGTCCATCGAAAAAGGCTCCATGCCGGAACCTGCCGATAACGCCATGAAAGCCACCATGTTCCTGACCGGACTGGATATTTTAAGTCAACACCATTTCCGGCGGCTGAGCGTCAGTCACTGGGCCCGGGATGGACGGGAACGTAACATTTATAACCATAGCGTCAAGGCGGGTGCAGAAATCATCCCCTTCGGCTCCGGTGCCGGAGGCAATATTGGCGGGCATGGCATCATGATGCACCGCAGCCTTGAACCTTATTTCGGCATGATCGCCGCCGGTCGCAAACCGATCATGGCCATGACCGCACCGAAACCCATGCGACAACTGCACAACACCATCGGTGGTGGCTTCGATCTCGGCTGGCTGGATCTGAACCGCATTCAACGCACCACCGGCTATGACATGGCGACCCATTGCGCGCCCCTGTTTGACGCCTGGATCAACAATGGCCTGGCCGAGCGTAAAGGCGACCACCTTGAACTGACCCTGGCCGGACAGTTCTGGAATATCAATATGAATCAGGGTCTGATCCATTACCTGGAAGCCAGCCCGTTTGAGGAACTTGCTGCATGAGCATCCGCGAGAACGTACACCGTCTGATCACTGAAAATCCTGAACGACTGCCTGCTGATATCGCAGCAGAGCTCGCTGTTGATGAAATCGAGGTGATCCGTCACCTGCCTGAAAACATGGTCACGCTGCTGGATGGTTCCCTGTTCGAAACCGTTGTGAAAGACATCAAGGACTGGGGCGACATCCTGACCGTTATTGATGTTGATGGTTCTATTTTTGAACTGAAGGGATCATTTCCCAAAGGTGGCATGAAATACGGCTATTACAACCTGAGCGACCGTCGTACGCCGCTGAAAGGTCACCTGAAGCCGGATGCGATCAGCCTCATCGCTTTGGTCAGCAAACCGTTCCATGGCGTCGACACACGCTCCGTCCAGTTCTTCAGCCACAGCGGTCGTTGTGTGTTCAAGGTTTACCTGAGCCGCAATGAACAGAAGCAGATTCTTCCGGAACAACAGGAACGTTTCGAAGCGCTGGCTCAACTCGCCTCACAGCAGGCCGCCTGATCGTTATTGGTAGCTGCACCAACGACGGTGCAGCACATCTTTCCGGACAGGCTCTCTTCAGAGTGACAGATGTTGGAAAAAGAACTGTCACGAGTAGGAAGCAATCGTCTTGTCTGCCCAACTCGATCGCTCATAGCTGTTACCGTTTTGAAGCTGTAAACCCCAATTGTACATTTTAGCGACCAAATACGGTGCGTAATACATACCGATTAATAAGCCTGCAGAAGCTCCGGCATAAGCCCCAACAATAGCACCAAGGGCCGCACCTACAGGGCCACCGAACGCTCCGTACCCAAAACCAATGACTCCCAAAAGACTACCGCCAAAACATACACATAGCGGAACAAAAAACACAGTTGAGCAAACAGCCAACACTATACCCAAGACTCTTCCAGTCTTACGCTCAGCTAAGTTTGTTGTGGCTGTAGACGCAGGCTGTTTCATATCACTAACAGAAGAAGGTGCAACTGAGCCAACAGTATGAGACTCAAATGTGGGTCTATCTGCATGCGAATCACCACTAGCCTTCTTATCTTGGGCTTCTGGTACCTGAAAACCTGAAGTTGCTTTTGCTGCAAGAGCGGGTGCTGCCATATGAAACCTCCTGTTAACTAATGGCTATACATTTGTATATGTATTTTGTTGTTTTACTATTTTAGACTGCAGGCAATACGTTTAGTTCCCTTCCTTCTTCAAGGAAGCCAACAATAATCCACTGAAAATAAAGTGTTAATAGAAAAATCTGTGTCTCTATAGACGTTGATCCAGCTACACCCACGATGACTGGAACACATACAAATTCATGAGTCGTGTACAGACCATAACCCTCTTGCGCTAGAATGGCACACCACCGTTTTTCCACAGCGCAATCAAAATGATAAAACTCTGTCGTCTGGATGCGATTCCCGAAAATGGCAGTAAAGGCTTTACTACGGACAAAGGCGATTTTTTTGCCGTAAAGAAAGCCGGTAAAATCTACCTTTACGAAAACAGCTGTCCGCACATGAGTATCAACCTGGAATGGCAACCGGATCAGTTTCTCGATCATGAGAAACGGCTGATTCAGTGCGCTACCCATGGTGCCCAGTTCCTGATGGAAACCGGTGAATGCGTTGCCGGCCCCTGCGAGGGCGACCACCTGACCCAAGTTTCTTATCTGATCCAGGACGATACCCTGTACCTGCCAGACTGATCAGACCGAACAACCTGAGAGCACATTATCATGCGTTACCTGTTGGCTATTTTGCTTCCTCCCATTGCCGTCCTGCTGTGTGGCAAACCATTTCAGGCGATACTGAATCTGATCCTGACCCTTTGTTTCTGGATACCGGGTGCGGCTCACGCACTGTTTGTTGTTCACAGCCATCTGGCGGACAAGCGTACAGAAAAAGTCATTGATGCGATCGAACGGGGAAAAAATAATGATTAAAGCATCCGCACTACGACAGCTGTCGTTCCTGTTACTGGCAGGCGTCATGCTGTCTGGTTGCCAGAGCACCTATTACAAGGCCATGGAGCAGGTTGGCTTCCATAAACGGGATATCATGGTTGACCGGATTGAGGACACCCAAAAATCCCAGCAGGAGGCTCAGGAGCAGTTTCAGTCCGCACTGGATCAGTTCCGCAGCGTAGTCGCCTTTGATGGCGGAGATCTGGAATCCGTTTACAACCGTTTAAACAACGAGTACGAAAGCAGTTATTCTGCTGCTGAGAAAGTTCGTGAACGGATCAATGGCGTGCGTGACGTTTCCGAAGCCCTGTTCGATGAATGGGAAGATGAACTCAGCCTGTATTCCAGTTCAACCCTGCGTGCCGAGAGCAGCCGGAAACTGAAAGACACACGTCGTCGTTATGACCAGATGATGGCCAGCATGGTGAAAGCCGAAAAAAGGATGCAGCCAGTGCTGGATGCCCTGCATGATCAGGTACTTTATCTGAAGCACAACCTCAATGCGCGCGCCATTGCTGCGCTGAAAGGCGAATTCAGCAGCATCAAGTCAGATATCGACAAGCTGCTGCAAGAGATGCAGACGTCTATCAGAGAATCTCAGGCGTTTATCAACACCCTGAAGAATCAGTAAACCCTGCCAGTGCCGGGCAGGTGCCCGGCATCTGTATCACACACGCACGTCCAGACAATGATCCAGTGTAATTCTGTCAGCGGAAAGGTTTCCGCCACAGGCTACGACTTCAACGCCTGCTTGAATAGCCTCCCGCAATACCTGACCGTATAACGGATCAATATCATCGGCCGGAGCAACAAACTGAATGCCTGAATGCTGCACACAAAAAACCAGCATGGCTCTTGCGCCGGATTCCACCACACGCATCAGTTCCCTGAGGTGTTTTGTTCCCCGGGAGGTAACGGCATCAGGAAAAAGTCCGAGACCGTCGCTCATCGCCAGCGTCACATTCTTTACTTCCACATAACAGTCAGGTTGACCTTCACCGGACAGCAGCAGATCAATACGGCTGTTTTCATCGCCGTATTTCACTTCCTGACGAATACTGTCATAACCGTTCAATGAAGGAATGACGCTCTGCTCAATTGCCTCCCGCACCAGCGCATTGGCACGTCCCGTGTTGATACCGGCAACCGCATACCCGATTCCACCCTTCCGGGTAACGGGTACTTCCACTAGCTCCCATGTGCACGGGTATTTCCGTTTCGGGTTGCCGGAATCCGAGTACCAGACCCTGGCGCCTTCAGGCTGACAATTTTTCATCGAGCCCGTATTAGGGCAATGCAGGGTTATTTCAGAGCCATCTGGGAGGGCAACATCGGCCATAAAACGTTTGTAACGGCGGATTAGTCTGGCTTCTGACAAAGGTGGATCAAACTGCACGGAACCCCTCCCTGATGGCAACAGGATGTGTTTCAAGCGATAAAATGAACTGACATTTTATAGGGAAATCCATGACATCACTATTCCAGAGAAACAGCCTGAACTGACAGAATTGGAATTAATCACTCACAAATTGCTATCATGTCAAAAGACGCATAAGTAATTAAAAATATTTTATTTATTAAAAATTACTTTGTTCTATCTATTGGTACGCATTTCCATCTGGCTAAAGTCTAATTAGAATGGAAAAGTTTTACGTGACCTGAAACATTTTCTTGTAGCATCCTTAGAAATGTTCTGGTAGCTTTCCGCTCCTTGAGAAGCTGCCGACAGGTATTTACCACAGAGCGGCCTACTCGGGGGGCTTTGCCTCCTTCAGGATGATGACTTGGAGAGAAACGGGGCTGAAACCATGTCAGCACAGAACAAGCCAGAGACAGGCAACCTGCTGAAAAACTTCTCGCCTTACCAGGAGAAGAAGGGTGAAGAGTACATGTGCGATGCACAGCTCGATCACTTCACCAAAATCCTCCAGCAATGGAAGCAGGAGCTGATGGAAGAGGTTGACCGGACGGTCACCCACATGAAAGACGAAGCCGCCAACTTCCCGGACCCTGCCGACCGTGCAAGCCAGGAAGAAGAGTTTAGTCTGGAACTGCGCACACGTGATCGTGAGCGGAAACTGATCAAGAAGATTGATCAAACACTTCAGCGTATCGAAGACGGCGACTATGGCTTCTGCGATTCCTGCGGTGTCGAAATCGGCATCCGTCGTTTGGAAGCGCGGCCAACTGCCACCCTGTGTATTGACTGCAAAACCCTTGCAGAAATCAAAGAGCGCCAGCTGGGATCCTGATATCCCCATCTATGGCAGCCACTCTCTACCGGGGGCGTTTCGCCCCCTCGCCTACCGGCCCCCTGCATTTCGGTTCCCTTGTCGCGGCGCTTGCCAGTTACCTAGACGCAAGAGCGCATGAGGGGGAATGGTATGTCCGCATTGAAGACATTGATCCACCGAGAGAAGTCCCGGGTTCCAGTTCTGCAATTCTAAAGGCGCTGGAAGTCTATGGTTTAACCTGGGATGGCGAACTGGTCTGGCAACATAATCGTTATGATGCCTATCGGGAAGCGATAAGCCAGTTACGTCAACAGGGTGTTGCCTACCCCTGCACCTGTTCCAGAAAAGAACTGGCCGAGTATCACAATATTTACCCGGGAACCTGTCGCAAATGTACAGATGATCCGGACACGCCCTTTGCTATTCGCCTGAACTGTGGTGATGATGTCATCACATTCAATGACGACGTTCAGGGCGAACAACAGTTTGATATGAAGGAACTGGGTGACTTCATTATTTTCCGCAAAGACCAACTGTTTGCCTACCAGCTGGCTGTGACTGTCGATGATGCGTTTCAAGGTATCACGCATATTGTGCGCGGGTCTGACTTACTCGACTCAACACCAAGACAGATTTGCCTGCAACGTCATCTGAAAGTCCCGACACCGGATTACGCACATATTCCTGTCATCATTAATCCTGACGGCAGCAAACTCAGCAAGCAGAACCTGGCGCCAGCCTTGCCGTTGGACAATCCGGCCCCCATGCTTCTGAAAGCGCTGCACGCACTTCACATTCCTGTTGATGACGACATGATGTCATCAGACCCGGAAACCATTCTGACATACGCAATAAGACAATGGTCGTCTAAAAAACTACCGCAAACCCTGTCCATTCTGGAACTCAGTTTACCCAGCGTTGCCGACAATTAACGGGCAACATTTTCTGCACCAAAATTCATAAAACTGTCTTATTGCGTTTCACAAACGTTGTACTAAGTTTTATTAAGAATCGAAATAAACTTGCCAAGGAACAGGCAGCTGATGACCGCACAACCACTGAGGGTAATCCTCGTTCTGTCCATGATCAGTTTCACGGGTATTACTCGTGGGGACGATACTGATCAACTGTTGGATATGAATCTGGAACAGCTGGTTGCTTCAGAAGTCACTTCCGTATCGAGAAAATCACAATCCATTCTTGCGGCACCTGCCGCTGTTTACTCCATTACCCAGGAAGATATCCGCCGAAGTGGCGCCAGGACCATACCCGACATTCTTCGTATGGCCCCGGGTCTTCAGGTTTATAAACTCAACAACCATACCTGGTCAGTCAGCGCTCGTGGCAACAGCAGCATCTTCTCCAACAAAATCCTGATATTGATTGATGGTCGTTCTATCTACAGCCCTTTCATTGGCGGTGTTCACTGGGAAACCCAAGACATGCTGCTTGAAGATATTGAGCGCATTGAGGTTATCCGAGGTCCCGGTGCTGCAATGTGGGGCGCCAACTCGGTGAACGGGGTCATTAACATCATCACCCGCAGTGCACGGGTTACACAGGGCACATACGCAGAACTGGGTGCAGGTGATCTTGAAAAAGGCTTCGCCGCCATTCGCCATGGCGGTCAAATCGGCGAAGACATTTCCTACAGAGCCTACGTCAAACAGTTTGAACTGGGCGCACAGGATGATTTAGGCAGCACGCTTGCTGCACGTGAGCAATATCTCGACGGTAGCGCAGAAGACAATCGCCGTATGAAGCAGACGGGCTTCAGAATTGACTGGGATAAAGGCGCCTTGGACACCGTCATGATCAAAGCCGATATCTACCGTGGTGAAACGTATGTGCCAGCCGTTGCCTTTGACAGCGGTATTGTTAATAGCTTTGTCACGCTTCCAATATTCCATCCCTTTGATACCCGTCAGTTTGGTGGCAACACCCACTGGCGCTGGACGCGTACCCTTGAAGATAATTCCGAAGCCGTTCTGCAGTTCTGGTATGACCGCTATGAAGCCAACAGTTATGTGTTGGATGAAGACCGCAACACCTGGGACATTGACTTCCAGTACAGCTTTGATCTGTCCAGCGCCACCAGTATCATCTGGGGACTGGGTTATCGCCACGTAGAAGACAACTTCCATAGTAATTACATCAGTGAATACGACAGCATGGTTGTCACCCCTAAGGAACCTGCGATTAAGTCCCCAATAATAAGCTAATCTCCACTCAGCCTTTGCCGGAGATCAGTCATGGACCAACAGCTCAGCTTTTCTGACGCTGAATTCACTCAAAAGCGTCGCCAGACCCGCAAAGAAATATTCCTTGCCCGTATGGATAAACTGATTCCCTGGCATCGTCTTGAGACAATTATTGAACCTCATTACCCCAAACCCGGTAATGGGCGTAGACCGTACCCGTTATCCACCATGCTCCGGATACACTGCCTTCAGCAATGGTACAGCCTCAGTGATCCGGCCATGGAAGATGCCCTTTATGAAATTGCGTCCATGCGATTATTTGCCGGATTATCTCTGGATAAAGCAATTCCTGATCGCACAACCATTATGAACTTTCGACACCTGTTGGAGGCTCACAATCTGGCTCGGGCTATTTTCACGGACGTAAACCAATGGCTGACAGAGTCTGGTATCGTTTTGAAAGAAGGCTCTCTGGTCGATGCCACGATCATCGAAGCTCCGACATCCACAAAGAATCAGACGGGGCAGCGAGATCCCCAAATGCACCAGACCAGAAAGGGTAACCAGTGGTATTTCGGAATGAAGGCGCATATTGGTGTCGATGCCCGTACAGGTTTGACTCATAGTCTGGCGACAACAGCCGCCAATGAACATGACCTTAATCAAGCCAGTAACCTGTTGCACGGTGATGAACAGTTTGTCTTTGCCGATGCCGGCTACAGAGGAGCCGAGAAGCGAAAAGCGCTCAATACAGACGCTGTACAGTGGCATATAGCCGAACAACCAGGCAAGTTAAAGAGACTCAGGAAACACCCTCGAATCAATAAAGTCATTTTGAAAACGGAATACCTGAAAGCCAGCATTCGAGCCAAGGTGGAACATCCCTTCAGAATCATCAAATGCCAGTTTGGATTTATCAAAGCCCGTTATCGGGGACTTCGGAAAAATGATGGCAAACTGGCGATGTTATTCGCTCTGGCAAACATGGTTAGACTGGACCAAATGATCCGGGCACAGGGTTAATGTATCCGAAAGCCGGACAACCGGCTTCAATGGTAAGAAACTGAGTAATTTTCAGGCTGGATAATAGTGAATTAATGACTTTTCATTCACTGTGTTTCTTTAACGTCACTTGCTCGCAGGTTCCCTAACCACTGGCGCACTGAACTGTACAGTGCCTACATGCAGGGTGAATTCACACTTGTTCCGGAGAAGTGGAACCTGACGCTCAGCGGTCGCATCGAGCATAACGACATCACCGGCTATGAGTTACAGCCCAACGCGCGTTTGATTTATACGCCGGATGCCTACCAATCCTTTTGGGCAGCGCTGTCTAAAGCAGTAAGAACCCCCACCATGGCTGAGACCGGTATTGATATCGTCAACCCTGGCCGCCAATACAACCGCAATGAATCACTCGATTCCGAAAAACTCATCGCCCTTGAGCTGGGGTATAAGCGGCAGTTTAACGACAAAATGTCGATGGACAGCACTGTCTTTTTAAACCGTTTTGACGGTCTCAGTGGTCAGATAGATCTGGGCGCCTGTGCTGACTTTTTCACTGCCAGTCAACCGGCCATCGCCTTACCTACCTGTGAACGAACAACGCTGGAGAACCTGCTGGATGGATATGCCTACGGTCTGGAACTCAGCATGGACTGGAAAGTCAGGCAGAACTGGCTGTTAAAAGTCGCATATAGCCACCTGCAACAGGACATGCAGGCTAACCGCTCGGATGCCATCGCCAAAAACAGTGAAAAAACCCAGGAGGAAACCAGTGCCCAGAATAGTCTGAGCCTGATGAGCCGGCACAACCTGCCACATGGCTTTGAACTCGATATCTGGGTACGTTACAGCGACAGCCTGTCCGCGCCTGACATCAGCCTGCCATCGCTGACAACCATGGACGTGCGCATTGCAAAACGCTTTGGCAACATGGAACTCTCAATTACTGGCCAGAATCTGCTGGATAGCAGCCACCCTGAATTCGTGGATGTCCTCTCAGGCCAGATAACAACGGAAGTTCCCAGAAGTATCTATGGCAAAATAAGCTGGGATTTCTGAGGGTAACTATGATGAACAATCCTCGGAATAACCCAAAACCCTTTTCACGGATGATGGTCCTGTTCACCCTGCTGTCAGCCTGCCTGTTCAGTCATGTCGCTAACGCAGAAAGTAACGACAACAGCCAACTGAAAGCCGTCATACTCCTGAAAGCCCTCAAGTATGTTCAATGGCCCGCACAAACCCTGACCAACAACACCATAAGATTATGCATGGTTGGAAAAGGATCCATTAATAGAGAACTGAAAGCGCTCAGCGGAAAGAAGCTCTCGGGCAAGCAAGTACACGTCATATACTACGAAGCGTTAAAGAAAACCGACTTGTGTCATCTGGCCTTTATTAATCGCTCAGCTGCCCATCAGCTTCATGAACTTGTCCGGCTACTGGATACACAGCCTGTTCTGACAGTCAGCGACATCCCCGCGTTTGCAACGAACGGTGGCATGTTCGAACTGAACGAAGGCAAGGAGAGAATCAGGCTGGTTGTCAATCTCAAGGCAACCCGGGCCAGTGGTTTTCTCATCGGTTCACAGTTATTGAGAATGTCTCGGGTCATACGCTAACACTCTCCACCGCAAAATCTTTCATAGCCATTCGTTGCGCCTTTCCCTTTGCTGTTCACCCGTTTACCATGAGTTCCCATTACTGGCAGTCAGGTCTCATGGCAGGTTATGTATCTCCATCGGCTGGTACTCTTACTCGTAATTGGCATTTACCTCTTTTCGCCCGCCATCATGCAGTGGTGGATTGAGTCGGCGGAGGGATGGTACCGCCCCTGGATTCTCTGGTTTATTCTCATTGTCGCCGGTTTCCTGCTGCAGACCAGAAGGGGGCAGGATGAGTTTTGACCTGAGCCAGCTGACAGGCATCAGTATTGCCTACCTGCTGTTCCTGTTTGGTTGTGCATGGGTTACTGAAAAGGGCTGGATTCCCGAACGCTTCATTGCCCACCCGTTGACGTATGTGTTGTCACTGGGGGTATACGCCGGCGCCTGGGCCTTCTTTGGTACGATTGGACTGGCGCATCAATTCGGTTTTGTTTTCCTCGCTTACTACCTCGGGATATGCGGTGCTTATCTGCTGGCTCCGGTCTTACTGTCCCCGATTCTGCGCATTACTCAAACCTACCAGCTGGGCTCCCTGGCCGATATTTTTGCTTTCCGCTTTCGCAGCACCTGGGCTGGCACACTAACGACCATTTTCATGTTACTGGCAGCACTGCCTCTTTTGGCACTGCAGATTCAGGCAGTCGCCGACACCATCCATATCATGACAATGGAGTCCTCCCAGGAGCGTCTGGCATTTGGCTTTTGCCTGATCATCATGCTATTTGCAATGGCGTTTGGCACCCGACACATTGCCACCCGGGAAAAACACCATGGGTTGGTATTCGCGATTGCCATGGAATCCGTCATCAAGCTAGTGGCCATGCTGACGATTGGCGGTGTCATTTTATTTCAGGTATTTGATGGCCCACAGGGCTTACAACAATGGCTGGATCTTAATGCCGAAGTACTGACGTCTTTACACGCCCCCCTGCAGGATGGGCCCTGGCGTACGCTGCTGTTGATGTTCTTTGCATCAGCCATTGTTATGCCCCACATGTTCCATATGGCATTCAATGAGAACCTTAATCCTCGTCATTTGAATGCTGCCAGCTGGGGGTTGCCACTCTTTCTTCTGGTCATGAGTATTTCCGCACCGCTGATTCTCTGGGGAGGCTTACGACTGGAGACGTCTGCAGTCCCGGAATATTTCATCCTGGGCATTGGTCTTGCCATGGAGTCGCCAGCGCTCAGCATTATTGCCTATGTGGGAGGAATGTCTGCGGCGAGTGGATTGACGATTGTTACAACACTGGCGCTATCCGCCATGATCATGAACCATCTGGTTCTGCCCGTTTACCAGCCACCCACCAACATCAACATTTATCGCTGGCTTAAATGGACGAAGCGTCTGCTGATTGCCGCCATCATTCTCACCAGTTATGGTTTTTACCGGTTACTGAAGGCACAGCAGGATTTGACGAATCTGGCGATTGTCGCCTTTGTCGCAACCCTGCAATTTTTACCGGGCGTACTGGCAACACTGTACTGGCCGCAGGCAAACCGGAAAGGGTTCATCTGTGGATTGGTGACAGGCATGGCCGTCTGGTTTGCCACAATGCTGATACCGCTGACAGGCAACCTTGATGTCATTGACCTCCACTGGATTCAGATTTCTCTGACCAGTAACACATGGCATTGGGCGACACTGACATCACTGGCGGCCAATATCATTGTCTTTATCCTGGTCTCTATGGCTTCCCCGATATCACGGGAGGAAGAGAATGCAGCCGAAGCCTGTTCTGTACAAAATCTCGACAGACCCAGTCGCAGAACAGTATCTGCAACATCCCCGAAAGAATTTCAGGAAAGACTCTCACAACCGCTTGGCACGTATACAGCTCAACGTGAAGTTGCCCAGGCATTGAATGACCTGAAGATGTCTATCAATGAGCGCCGCCCCTACGCACTTCGTCGTTTACGTGACAGGCTTGAGGCAAATTTGTCCGGATTAATGGGCCCCAGTGTGGCACAGGAAATCCTCAATCGCTGGCTACCCTATGAAGAACAGGCAGATGCCTATATCACGGAAGATATCAACTTCATTGAGAACCGCCTTGAAGACTACCACTATCGTTTAACGGGTCTTGCTGCAGAGCTGGATAGTCTGCGTCGTTATCACCGCAGAACATTACAAAATCTGCCCATGGCCGTCTGCTCACTCGGTCGTGATGGTGAAATCCTGATGTGGAACCGAGCCATGGAACATACGACTGGCATATCCGGTAACAACACGGTTGGCTCCCGACTCGACAGTCTTGATGAACCCTGGCGTTCCCTGCTGAGCACATTTGTTGACGACAGCTCACGCCACCAGCACAAGCAAAAGCTGTCGATTTCGGGACAACCCCATTGGTTCAATCTGCACAAAGCAACGATCAGTGAATCAAAAGCCGAAACCGACCAGGGCTTGGTAATACTGCTGGAAGACCTGACTGACACCCAGATGCTGGAAGCAAAGCTGGTTCACAGTGAACGACTGGCGTCGATTGGCAGGCTGGCTGCAGGTGTTGCCCATGAGATCGGCAATCCTTTGACCGGTGTTGACTGTCTTGCCCAAGAGCTGCGGACATTATCTGATGATCAGGATACCCGCGAAGTCGCTGAACAGATACTTGACCAGACCAAGCGTATCAGCCGAATCCTGCATTCCCTGATTAACTTTGCACACAGCGGTCAAACCTCGGAAAGCCTGACGATCGAACCGGTCAGCCTTTACCAATGCAGTAATGAAGCGACCTCCCTGCTGTCACTGCGCAAGGACAACCGTGGGATTCGCTTTGTGAACAACTGTGACCCTGACCTGCTCGTCACCGGTGACCCGCAAAAAATCACCCAGGTCATCATCAACCTTCTGAGTAATGCCCGTGATGCGTCACCGAAAAATTCCGTTGTCACCATCAATACTATCGCCTGGGAGCACTCCATCACTCTAGAAATAACCGACCAGGGTTCAGGGATTCCGGAACATCTTCGCGACCGTCTGTTCGAGCCGTTCTTTACTACCAAGGAAGCCGGAAAAGGGACCGGATTAGGTCTCGCACTTGTCTACAGCATTATTGAAGAACATTTTGGTACAATCACCATCCAGTCACCGGTCGATGAAGAAACGCATCGAGGCACCCGGTTCAGTATCAGCCTGCCACGGCATATGGCTGAGTTGAATCAAACGACACTGGAGCCTGAATCGGCTCACCGGGATATGGAAGCAGTCTAATAACAGTCGAGGTCGGAGAATGCATCAGGATCACATACTGGTTGTCGAAGACGAGGCCGTCATACGCTCCTCACTGCGTCGCCTGTTAACCCGCAATGGCTATACAGTCACCGAAGCAGAATCCGTGGCGGATGCCCGTCAACACGATCTCGACAGCTTTGCCCTGATCATTTCTGATCTGCGCTTGCCGGGAGAGCCGGGCACCGAAATGATTCGCCTGGCCAGCAATACGCCGGTGCTGATCATGACCAGCTATGCGAGCCTGCGCTCAGCAGTAGACTCCATGAAGATGGGCGCTGTCGACTATATAGCCAAACCCTTTGATCATGACGAGATGGTGCAATCGGTCACGACGATCATTAGCCGATCACGTGAAAAGGCTAATGAAACCATCAGCCAACCTTCACCCGCTGCAACGACCGAGAATGTTGATACAGGGATTATTGGTGAATCCGAGTCGATGCAGGATCTTTTCCGCCGTATCAGCAAGGTGTCGCCAACCAATGCCACGGTTTTAATCCAGGGTGAGTCCGGTACCGGAAAGGAATTGGTCGCCCGCGCATTGCATGAGAACAGCCAGCGTCGTGATGCACCGATGATCTCCGTCAACTGTGCCGCCATTCCGGAAACCCTGATTGAGTCAGAACTGTTTGGTCATGAAAAAGGCGCCTTTACGGGGGCGACTGCAGCCCGGAATGGCCTGGTGGAAGCCGCCGACAAAGGAACACTGTTTCTGGACGAAATCGGTGAGCTGCCACTGGAAGCACAAGCCCGCCTGCTACGGGTATTGCAGGAAGGTGAAATCCGTCGTGTAGGATCGGTTCAGTCACAGAAAGTCGATGTTCGGCTGATTGCAGCAACACACCGGAATCTCAAGCAACTCGCCCGTGAAGGCATGTTCCGGGAAGACCTGTATTACCGACTCAACGTTGTTGAACTTCACCTCCCACCACTACGAGACCGAGGCCAGGATGTCATCCTGATTGCAGATGCCCTGTTAGCTCGTACCTGTGAACGTATGGGTATTGAGAAAAAACTGTTCACACCGGAAACCCTGGCCACGATCAGCAGTTACCCCTGGCCCGGCAATGTCCGTGAACTGGAGAATGCTATGGAACGCGCGGTCATCCTTTGTGACGATGAGATGATTACACCTGATCTGCTCGGTATCGATACCAACACTCGGCTGCCATCGGATCGTCCTAGCGGTGACAGCGATGACGATAATCCTGACGAGCTTTCCCTGGAAGATTATTTCCAGCGCTTTGTTCTGGAACATCAGGAACAAATGACGGAAACCGAACTGGCACAGAAACTGGGCATCAGTCGTAAGTGTCTCTGGGAGCGTCGGCAGCGCCTGGGCATTCCCCGGAAAAAGTCAGCCGGATAAATGGCGTAATAATAGATTTGGACAAGGGATAGTGAGTAATGCGAACAGGCAGACATTGACAGTACGCCACTGTTACTTTGCTATCCCGCCATGCAAAACCCGTCATTGCTATAATTGCTGACAACATGACGCTATTATAAAAAGATAAACAATTATTCTATTGAGAACACACTTCCCCACGGAGTCAGGTGGAAGTATCGGGCAGGGACTGGCATGACTATTAAACAATCCGTCTCAAGTGGCGCACTGACTTTCATTTCCTTTGTGGCACTCTTGCTGCTGCCTGATAACTCGCTGACTGCAAATCCCTACCAACTGGCCATGCAGCCGGCAACCGCACAGACTTACAATGGTTCACAGAGTTACTGTGAACGCATGCGTCTGGAGCGACAACGCGATATCAACAATAACCCTGACATTGATCTTCGCATTCCCCTTCGCCAGACCGGCGACGCCAACTGTTTCACACCCGCTGAAAATCTTTACTATGTCAGCCTTGTTACCGCCCAGGATGAGCTCGGAAAAAACGCGCCCTGGTATGACAACATGAGTGTCAAAACCCGAAAAAAAGCCGAGCTGGCCTGCCAGGTCATGGGGTATGGTGAAGGGCCGCTCAGCATGTCATACGAAGACTGCATTGATGAGCGTTTCCTGGAACTCATGGAACCCTACAACGACGAATACCGGGAAGAAAGCGCCATCTATATCAACAAACGCAACCGGCGCAGTGAGGAAATCGTCAAGCAGTGTGTCACGGCCTTCCACCAGAACCTGCCCCAGCTTCCCCGTCAGATCCAGTTCCCGCTGGCCTACTATGACAAGAAACTCCACTCCTACCCGGCCTGGTACTTTGAAGGTCGGCTGGATGACGAGGCGTGGATCGAAAGCATGCAGGAAACCCGCGCCAGCGATGTGGTCACCGATGCATTGGGCGAACAATGCCCCGGCGATATGGTTTTCTGGCTCTACCTCTCCGGCTAGTCCTGTCCGGACTCTATGGTTACCTGCCATAACGATAGAGACTGTCTATGCTTGCGGGTGAATGATAAAATGCCGCTTTCGAATTCATGATGAACATTAGTCACCCCATGGCAGTAAACAGGAATACCCACAGCTTATGACAGGCAAGCGATCCGGATTCATCCATCGCTTGTTCAGCTACGTCACCGGCAAACAATGCGATACCCGTCCCGAGGCGCCGGTACCGACACTCAGCATCCTGCCCCGGGATCAGCATACGATCTCACGCAGGCATATCAGCGATAACGCCCTCAAGGTACTGCACCGACTGAACAGCCATGGCTATCAGGCCTACCTGGTGGGCGGCTGTATCCGCGACCTGATGCTGGGTCTGCATCCGAAAGATTTCGATATTGCGACCGATGCAACACCGGAAGACGTCAGGGGATTATTCCGGAATTCGCGCATCATCGGGCGCCGCTTCAAACTGATCCATGTCGTCTTTGGCCGCGAGGTCATTGAGGTGGCCACCTTCCGGGCGAGCCACCGTGCGGAAGATGATGAACACGACAGTTCCGTCTCCCACCATTCCCAGAAAGGCAGGATTCTGCGTGACAACGTCTACGGCACCATTGAGGATGACGCCATCCGCCGTGACTTCACCATGAACTCGCTGTACTACACAACCAGCGATTTCAGTATCCATGACTACTGTGGCGGCGTGCAGGATATTCATGACAGGGTCATCCGCCTGATTGGTGATCCGGAAACCCGCTACCGGGAAGATCCCGTGCGGATGCTGCGCGCGATTCGCTTTGCCGCCAAGCTGGACTTCCATATTGCTGACAACACCGCGGCGCCGATTCCCATGCTGGCGCACCTGCTGAAAGATATTCCGGCGGCGCGCCTGTTTGATGAAGTGCTGAAGCTGTTTTTGTCAGGTCGGGCAGAAAGCACCTATTACCTGCTGCAAGATTATCATCTGTTTGAATCCCTGTTCCCGGTAACGCAGACCAGCCTGAAGCAAACACCGGAAACAGAGCAAATCATCATCAATGCACTGCACAACACGGACCTCCGCATCCAGGAAGACAAACCGGTCACCCCGGCGTTCTTCTTCGCGGCGATGCTGTGGCCGGCATTGGTTCGCCTGCGCGATCGCTACCACAACGAAGGTATGCCGCCGGTACCGGCTCTGCAACAGGCCGCCACCCAGGTTATTTCCCAGCAATGCCGACGCACCGCCGTTCCCAAGCGTTTCACCATTCCCATGCGGGAAATCTGGGAAATGCAGTCACGCCTTGAGCGCCGACAGCCACGCCGGGTGGATGAACTCGCGACACATCCACGTTTCCGTGCAGCCTACGACTTCCTGCTACTGCGCGAACAGTCTGGCGAAGCCATTGGCGATGCCGGACAGTGGTGGACGGACTACCAGACGTCTTCACAGGACGATGACCGGCAGGCACTGCTGAAGCAGCTACACTCAGTGCCGGGCAACAAGCGCAAACGTCGCCGGCGCCGTCCCCGTAAGCGTCCGGGCAACACCGCGTAATCCCAACATCGAACCCCTATGACTGCCGGCCCCTGATGCTGGCAGCAATGTGTTACAGGTATCTCACGATGTCCGTCACGGCCTATATCGCCCTTGGTAGCAACCTTGATGAGCCGGAGCAGCAACTTCACAGCGCTGTAGCTGCCCTGGAGCAGCTACCGAAATCCAAGCTGTTGACCGTCTCTCCTTATTATCAAACAGAGCCAGTTGGCCCTGCCGGACAACCTGACTACATCAATGCCGCCGCAGCCATTGAAACCTCATTAACCCCCATTGAGTTACTTGATGCTCTGCAGACGATTGAAAACAGTCATGGCCGGGTACGCACTATCCGCTGGGGAGCGAGGGTACTGGATTTGGATATTCTGCTTTATGGCGATGAAACCATAGAGTCTGAACGTCTTACCGTTCCGCATCGTGAGATGTCATGGCGCAACTTTGTACTGATTCCCCTTGCCGATATTGCACCAGATATCACACTCCCTACTGGACAAAGCCTTAAAAAGCTTTTACAAAACATTGATAGGAAAGGAATCGAACGACTCAGTGACAGCCTGGTAACGGAAGCATAAATCAGCTGCACCATCGTTCATGACACTAGGTTACGAAAACCGTTGGCCTAAACCCAACGGGTTTAAACACGCGCAGTAATGCACGACACAAGCCATTCAGCGGAAGACTGTGCATTGGTGTGAATGAAAGGAGCTGTCATGGAAGCCGCCACATTACCACACATTGCCGATGCATCGCCGACACCTGAAAAGGAAGATTTCCCTCGCTTCATCGCCGTTGAGGGTCCCATAGGTGTTGGAAAAACGACGCTGGCAAGGCGTCTGGCGGCAACGTTTAATTACGATATTCTGCTGGAGGAGAGTCCACAGGATAATCCTTTCCTCAGCCGCTTCTATCGCCATCCACGACAGATGGCGCTGGCGACTCAACTTCACTTCCTGTTTCATCGCGCCAGCCAGTTACAGTCAATCCGCCAGAATGATTTGTTCCGTTCCGTACGGGTGTCGGACTTCTGCATGGAGAAAGATCTCCTGTTTGCCGAAATGTATCTTTCTGCGGATGAACTGGAACTGTATAACCGTGCCTATGAAATGCAGACGAAAGACTTGCCCACCCCAGACCTGGTCATTTACTTGCAGGCGCCGGTTGATATCCTGAAAGAACGCATCCGTGAACAAGGTGATGAAGCAGAAAAGCTGATTAGCCACGGTTACCTGAAGCGCTTGAACGAAGCCTATGCAGAGCTGTTCCACTACTATGATCAGTCCCCCCTGCTGATTGTGAACGCTGCTGAAATAGACCTTGTGCACAACGAACAGGATTACCGTCAGCTGGTAGAAGAAATCATGTCATGCAGAAAAGGACGGCATTACTTTAACCCAAAACCATCAGAACTCTGAAAATGACAGTTCTGCTAAAACCGCATTACACATTCAAGGGTAAATGCAAACGTAAGAAACTCGAAAAAAGACAATCAGCATACTGACATGATTCAATTACGCTTGGGGTACCGCTATTGCCTGTCTCGTGCAATAAGCTGAAATCTGACTATTTCCATCCCAGAGGGATGATCAAACTATCCACCATGCAGATAACTTTGTCGCCTCATGCGACGAGACATACGCTGTCCGAGGCTATAACTGATTTCCTTAATCACCCACTTGTTACCCATTGTTTTATAACCAACAGCTAACATTTGGCTATTAAGCCCAGCAACCCCATAGTGCTCTCCACCATCACCAATTGACCGACGTATTACCTTTGTGCCACTGGCGACAAAGTCACACCACTCAGCAAAATCTCGTGCAAAACTGTCGCATCCTGCACCCTGATGGAATGATGTGTGTGCAATTCCCCTATCTGTAATGGTTAAGCGACACCCAGTAAATTCTGAGGTTAAAATAACAGTGCAACCTGAATTATTTAATTCTTCCCAAGTAACCGACTCAACCGAGCATTGTTGCCATGGTAGCCAATAAACAAACTCACAGAATTGAGCACCAAAGTTCTCGGTGCTAATGGCAAGGGTTTGAGCGCCTTCCCATGGGAGTATGTCATAAAATACCAAGCTAACCCCCTTGGGATTTTGCGGCGCTCCTTGTTCAGTAAGTTTGTCAAAAAAACGAATATCAATAGAGCAGTGATCTTCTATTTGTTGGAATATTTCCGTTAATGTCATAACTAAATGCCTCCATTAACGTTTGAGATAATCCCTTTAGGGAATATTACTTCTTGCCTCTATTTAGGTCATAACATGGTAAAAGTCACGAGTAAGCCACAAATTGCAGTGCGGTTTAGGCATCATCCGAAATGCGTTATCTGAAAGAAAAACAATCTATCCTGACCAAATTGAGTGCAATCAGTTAGTGTCAGATCCCTCAACAGAAAGCGTCAACATCTCGAGCAACAGGCAACGCTCAACATCTGATTTTAAACAGGATATTTTCCAAAATTCATATGTACACTCTCACTTCTCAGAGGTTCTACAAGCAAGGCGAGCCGAACTTGATCATTTTGCAATCTTCAGAAAACCGCCCTTAAGCCTTCTCTCAGGATTTGGTATAACTATTCTGGATATAAGAAAGGTGATGTATAAACATAACACTTCCCGGTCAATCCTCTGTAGCCGATAGCCAGTTCACCATTATCACTAGCCAACCAGATCCCATGGCACGATACGGAACAAAACGAATCCCCACTGGAAATACGCGCCGGTTTCCACCAATATAGCCCCACTATTACCGTTTCCTGTCATATAAAAGGTTATTAACGGCCTGCCTGGCACACTGTCAGGCGACCCAAGGCAACATTACCAATGACTCAAATTACACTGCATACTCTCGCTGCCCTGAAGCAGTCCGGCGAAAAATTTACCTGTCTCACCGCTTATGATGCGACGCAGGCCAACCTGGTAAGCAGTAACGGCACGGAAGTGATCCTTATCGGTGATTCTCTTGGCATGGTCTGCCAGGGACAATCCAGCACTGTACCCGTCACTATTGACGATATGGTCTACCACACACGCTGTGTCAGTCGCGGTAACCAGGGAGCCTTGCTGATGGCGGATATGCCTTTCATGGCATCCGCGATGGAAGAACAGGCCTTGATGAACTGCGCCGCTCTCATGCAGGCAGGTGCTGATCTCATCAAACTGGAAGGAGGGCGCTGGCTGTGCCCGACTGTCAAGAAGCTTTCAGAGCGAGGCATTCCGACCTGCCTTCACCTTGGTTTAACGCCACAAACTGTCAGCATGCTGGGCGGCTACAAGGTTCAGGGGAAAGACACCGGTAGTGCCAATCGCATGATAGAAGACGCTTGTCTTCTGGAGCAGGCAGGTGCCAACCTGCTCCTGCTCGAATGTGTCCCCACTCAGCTGGCCCGTGAAATCACCATGGCCGTCAATATTCCCGTGATCGGCATTGGTGCCGGACCCGACACCGACGGCCAGGTACTGGTTATCTATGACATGCTGGGGATAACGGCCGGTCGTCGTCCACGGTTTGTCAAAAACTTCATGGCTGACAGCGCCTCCCCGCAAGATGCCGTCGCCACTTTCGTCAGCGATGTCAAAGAAAGCCGCTTCCCCGGACCGGAACACGGATTTTATTCAGAATGAAAACTGTCTACAGCATAAACGACACCAGGGACTATATCCGAAGCGCCAGAGCACAGGGTCGCAGCATCGCCTTTGTTCCTACCATGGGTAACCTGCACGACGGACACCTGTCGCTGGTTAAAAAAGCAAAAGAACTGACGGACGAAGTCGTCGTCAGCATTTATGTAAACCAGTTGCAATTTGGTCCTAACGAAGATTACGACAGCTATCCGCGTACCTTTGAAGAAGATCAGGCATTACTGGAAGCCCACGATGTACAGCTGGTCTTTGCGCCTTCCTCCCATGAGATTTATCCGGAAGGTGCTGAGCACCACACGGTTGTTCGTGTCGATGCGCTGGATGGTATGCATTGTGGCAAAAGCCGTCCCGGTTTCTTTACCGGTATTGCGACCGTGGTCACCAAGTTGTTCAACATCGTGCAACCCGACTACGCCGTATTTGGCGAAAAAGATTTCCAGCAACTCTGCATCATCCGGAAGATGGTCAACGACCTGATGCTACCCGTGGAAATCATTGGTGCGCCTATTGCCCGTGCGGAGAATGGACTGGCACTGAGTTCCCGTAATGGTTACCTGTCTGTAGAAGAAAGACAGACGGCGGCAACCCTGTACCAGACACTGAACGCAGCCCGTGAGGCAATCATTGCCGGCGACCGCAACTATGATGCGCTGCACCGTGATGCGTTCGTCAAACTGGCCCGCGCCGGATTCAAACCGGATTACTTCAATATCGTCAGTCGTCATACGTTGCAACCGGCAACACTGGCCGATAAAGAGCTGGTGATCCTGGCCGCTGCAGCTCTTGGCCGTGCCCGCCTGATCGACAACATCCAGATTGATCTCTAGGGAATCCTACGGACGACCTGCCGTTAGAACCCTGCTTGCCGAATGGGCAGGCAGGGTTTAATCTTCGACCTCCGCCGGGGGCTATCCCCGATCCGACGAGAGTTCCGCAAGAGGGGATTCAATGCACAACATTATGCTCAAGGCCAAATTTCATATGGCCTCTGTGACTCATGCCGTTTTGAACTACGAAGGTTCCTGCGCCATCGACGGTGAATGGCTGGATATGGCGGGACTGCGTGAATACGAGCAGATCCAGATTTATAACAAGGACAATGGCGAGCGTTTCACCACCTATATTATCCGCGGCGAAGAAGGTTCACGGATGATTTCCATGAATGGTGCTGCAGCGCGTAAGGTTTCGGTGGGAGATCGGGTCATTATCTGCGCTTATGCCAGTTACTCTGAAGAAGAACTGGAGAACCACAAGCCTGCGCTGATCTATCTGAACAAAGACAACACCATCGACCATACCGCGAACGCTATTCCGGTACAGCTCGGTTAAATTGTCAGCCCCTGTTTGTACGACAGGGGCATATTATGACTTACCTGATTTACCCGCCAGAGCGTTTGGCCTGATAACCTAACTTCGTCAGTTCCGCGACCATGGTTTCGACATGATCGCCCTGTAACTCAATATTGCCATCCTTGACAGCACCACCACCGCCACAACGTTTCTTGAGTTGTTTGGCTAATGCTTTCAGGTCATTGCCGGTCATGGGCAAGCCGGTAATCACCGTGACCGTCTTACCACCACGGCCTTTTTTCTCCGGTCTTACGCGAACAATGCCGTCTGTTTCGGGAAGGACTTCCTCAGGCTTTTCCTCGCGAACCCGTCCCTGGTCCGTGGAATACACCAGCCTGCTGTTCTTACTCATACCATCACATCCTCAAAGCAGGGTTACCCCTGCTCAAGTAACCTGCGCAAATCAATAATCGCGGCATTGGCGCGGGAGATATAGTTCGCCATCACCAGGGAGTGGTTCGCCAGGATACCAAACCCATCACCATTCAAAATGATTGGACTGCCCAACGACTCCTGGGTTTCACGTAGCTCGCGGATAATCTGCCGCAGGCTTACCCGGGCATTTTTCTTTTCCAGAACATCCGCGAAATCGACTTCAACCGCACTCAATAACGCAATCAAAGCCCATGAGGTACCGCGGGCTTCGTAGAAAATATCATCAATTTTGTACCAGGGCGTTTTGACGACAACTTCTGACTCACTGGGAGTCGACTGGACGGCATCGGCATCACCTGCCAGGTCAGTATTCAGGCGAGACTTGCCAACACTGGCGCTCAAACGTTGAGACAGGGAACCGAGACGGGTTTCCACATCTTTCAGCCAATCGGTCAGGTTATCCGCCCTGGCATAGAACTGTGCCGGATCGTTAGGATTGGACAGGCGCCCCAGGTAACTGTCCAGACGATCAATACCGCGACGGTATTCGCCTTCGCTGGATGGCAGTGCCCAGCTGTTGGAGTCAAAATTAAATTGCGGTTCTGCAATGGCCAGGTCCGCATCTTCACGGGACTGTGACTGAGAACGACTGAATTCCTTGCGCAGTGCGCGGGTAAAATCCCGAAGCTGAATCAGGGCACCCAGTTCCCAGTTAGGCATATTATCCAGCAATACGCTGGGCGGCATGATGTCATTGCGCAGGTATCCGCCAGGTTTGTCCAACAAGGTTTCACCAATGCGAATGGCAGTTGTCGTTGACGTGAAGCCCGGAACAACCTCGCGGTTCATGGCCTGCGCCTTCTGCGCCGCCTCCTGTCTGACATTGAGCAAATCCGGTTCACGGCTCCAGTAAATACCCAGAACCACATTCACCAGAATAAAAACGGTGATCAGGGTAATGATCAGGACATTAACCGTTTTGTGGCCGGCAAACGGATTGCGCAGATAACTGGCAGCTCCCGCAAACCGCTCCTTGAATCTGTCCAGCGACATGATTTCTCCTTTATTCTGACAAGCCTTCCCCGAGTGTCGGTATTATGGGCAAACTCGGGGAGAACCACTAGCGTTTGAGGAGAAATGTTAGGGATTAGTCAGGTGGATAACTCAAGTCATGCAAACGGATAGGACGTTTTCTACCCGTTAATCTAAAAACAGCTCACTTTCCCGGTCACGAAACGCGCGCCATGCCCCGAGCCTTGAGGCTGAAGCGACCCAGCGCTCAACAAAATTGCGATCAAGCAGCCAGAGGTCCTCGGAATTAAAGGCATAGACCGGCATTAAATCATCTCTATCCGATACCGGCAGAATATCGGTTATCAGGTTATCCAGCACCAGGGCCGTACCCCCATGCTCGGGAATGACCAGCAGTACCATATGGGCCTGATTCAACGTGAGCGATCGCACATAAGCCAGACGCAGGCGACTTTCATCAATACCCGCCTGTTTCAGACTGAAGAACTTTGCAATGGCATAATCTTCACAGTCACCTGCGCCTCTGGACAACATCTCATTGGGTGAAGCCCAGTAATCTTCCCTTTGCCAGAGTTTGTCATCATTCACAAAGGTCAGCTTATTAAAGAAGCGATTGGTCTGTTCAAGACGCTCAAGATCACTCTGTGAGCGCAGATGTTCAACCAACTGCTGCCATTCAGCAATTTTTTGACGAGCCTGTGAGGTGTCATCAGTACGAGGAACTGAACTTGATATATCACTGGCAATCGCACTTATAGCCAGCCCTAACAACCCATACAGGACTATGGCGATACTTCTCAAAGGATACACACTCCGTGTGACAGCTATCCCTTAGAAAACTATAGCCCAGCTTTTTACCTGGATTCGGCGTTGCCCATCGGAAAGAATTACTGATAATCTGACACACGCGCATGCGACAAAATTGTCATGAGTTAAGCCTGTCATGGGTATGGCATCACAGTGTCACTATGCGTATAATCTCGCCGCGCGGGCCCATAGCTCAGTTGGTTAGAGCATCCGACTCATAATCGGCAGGTCGTAGGTTCAAGTCCTACTGGGCCCACCATTAACACTTTTTTGTCTGTCTTGCCCTTCTGCATTTATTTCTTTTTATTTCCCGAAACTCTTCGTGTCTTGCTCGTCGCCCTTAACTGGTGCCAAAAGAAATATGGTCTAGATTTTTAAAAAGGATTCTTAATATAAAAATGCTGGCCAGGGAGCTGCCACATTATGAATAAATTCCATAAAACCGGACTGACTGTAGCACTCTGTTCTCTCTTCTCTGTACCCAATGCCGTCGCTGAAGATGACTTTCTGGATATGAGCCTTGAAGAGCTGGTATCTCTGGAGGTGACATCCGTATCGAAAAAATCTCAGAGTATTCTTGAATCCGCCGCAGCGGTTTATGCCATTACCCAGGAAGATATCCGCCGAAGCGGCGCAAAAACGATTCCCGATCTCCTTCGCATGGTGCCCGGACTCCAGGTCTCCAAGGTCAACAGCAACAACTGGTCGATCAGCTCTCGGGGATTCAACAGTGTCTTTTCCAATAAACTACTGGTGCTGATTGACGGTCGCACTGTGTATACCCCGCTCTATTCTGGGGTTACCTGGGACATCCAGGACCTGGTGCTGGCTGATATTGACCGCATTGAGGTCATCCGAGGACCAGGCGCTGCACTGTGGGGCTCCAATGCGGTGAACGGTGTCATCAACATCATGACCCGGCCCGTCGCAGAAACCCAGGGTGCTTATGTTGAGGTTGGCGCCGGTAGCTATGAAGAGGGCTTTGGCAGTTTCCGCTACGGTGGCGAGCTTGGTGACAGCGCCTATTATCGTGTCTACTACAAGTATAATGACCGGGATAGTCAGGAACCGCTGAACTCAACAATGGCCGCGAATAATTCGGACATCGGGCTGGATACCGTATCCAGCGCCGATGACCGCTGGCACATGAACCGCACCGGTTTCAGGGTTGACTGGGACAAAACAGCTGAAGATTTCGTGACGTTTCAAGGTGACCTGTACAAGGGCCACATCAACGCGACCGTCAAGACTTTTGACCGCACGACGGGCGCCTCGGCCTTTGTTTCGCCGTCCAACAGGCAGTTCGGCGGCAACCTGCTGGGACGCTGGACCCACACAATCTCGGACGGCTCGGAAACCATCACCCAGCTCTATTACGACCGCTATGAAAACAGCAGCATCCGGGCACCCCGCCATCGTGATACCTGGGATATGGATTTCCAGCACCGCTTCCCGCTCACGGAGCGTCAGGAAATCATCTGGGGGCTGGGTTACCGGAAAGTTGACAACAAGGTCTACACAGGTCAGTTCGTCGATTTTGACCCAAGCTCACGCACCACCGAGCTATACAGCGCCTTTATCCAGGATGAAATTACCCTGGTGCCTGATCGCTGGCGCCTGACCCTCAGCTCCCGATTTGAAAACAATGAATTTACCGGCGATGAAATTCAGCCCAACGCCCGCATTATCTTTACACCTGATACACAACAATCTTTTTGGGCAGCGATTTCAAAGTCAGTCAGAACCCCCTCTATTGTTGAAGGCGATTCCGAAGTGTATGGATTCCAACAACCTGACCCAAATCAACCAACTACGTTTATCGCTTTCACGGGAAATAAAGACATAGAATCTGAAACACTGTTTTCCTACGAAATCGGTTATCGCCGTATATTCAGTGAAACACTGACTATTGATACCACCGTTTTCCTGAATCATTACAAAAATCTGGCAGCAACCCGTCAGGCAACCTGTTCGGACCTCGGCATCGTCGATGTAACCGCACAAACTGGCTCACTAACGCCTTTATGTCAACTTAATGCCAATGGCAATCCTCCCTTCTTCAACCCAAATGAACCTTTTTATGTTCCGGTCAAAATAGACAACGCCATGGAAGGCGATGGTTACGGTTTTGAGATAGCAGCCGATTGGCAGGTCAAGGATAACTGGAAGTTGAAACTGGCCTACGGTTTCCTTCAGATGGATCTGCATGCAACGGATAACAATGCTGTTACCACCGCTATTGAACCGGTATTTGAAACACTAACGGCTGAGCACAACATGAGTCTGATGTCACGCCACAACCTGGCTGACAACTGGGAACTCGATCTCTGGTTGCGTTACCAGGACAACGTACAGGGTGTCGGCGTCCGCTCCTTCGTGACCACCGACATCCGCATCGCCAAACGCGTGGGTGATTTCGAATTTGCCATCGTCGGCCAGAATCTCCTGGACAGCCAGCACCCGGAATACGTAGACGGCTTGACCGGCATCGCCAGCACCGAGGTGCCCAGAAGCGTCTACGGACAGGTCAGCTGGCAGTACTAACCCTCAAGTCCAGAGGCAATTCAGGCTATGAAGCCCACTAAAAGCCCGTTCCAGGGGTTACGGCTCATTGCCCTGTTTCTCTGCATACTCGCCGCCAACCTGGTCAGCACACGCCCGGAGGCGGCGCCGGTGCAGGAGGACCAGGTCAAGGCGGCCATCCTCTTCAAAATTACCCGCTTTATTCAGTGGCCCCGTACAGCCCGGACGGGTACATTGACGATTTGCATGCTGGGTAAAGACCCCCTGAATGACTACGTCTCATCACTGAAAGGCCGAAAGAATATGAGTCAAACAATTGACGTAACTATTCTGACGACCTTCGATAGCAAGACCTCAGTCTGTAACCTGCTGTTTGTCAATGAGAGTGCTCAAAAGCAGCTTGAACATGTTCTAAACTCATTAAGAAGCACACCTGTCCTAACTGTCAGTGATATCAAGGACTTCGCTGAACAGGGCGGCATGGTGGAGCTGGTCAGGGAAAGCAACAGGGTCAGTTTCACACTGAACCTGCCGGCGGCCAAGGCAGGCGGCTTTGTTGTCAGTTCCCAGTTAATGAAGATCGCCCGAGTCATTCGATAAGCGAAAGAACAGGATGTTCACATTCGGCAGGGTTTCCATAGAGCGTAAGCTTCGTTACGCCATGATGACAACAGCAGAGATCGGCCTGCTGATAACCCTGCTCGTCTACAGCATCAGTGATTATGTCAAATCACGGGATGCCATGACCGAACGGATTCAAAACCTCGTCGAAGTCATCAGCCGTAACAGTGCGATGTCCGTACACGCCGGTGATGCCAATCTTTCCAAACAACATATCAGCACCCTCAATGGAATCAAATCCGTCGAGGAAGCGCACCTGATCGGACGAGATGGCAATATTCTCGCGAGCTTCTTCCGTGACGGTAATCCAAAAGCCCGCATCACCCCTTCCCTGTATGAAACCAAGTCCGTTGATATTCAGGATGAATGGATGGATGTGGCAGGTCCCATTTACTACGGTAACGACTTGATAGGTACCGTTGCTATCCGAGCCGACCTAGCGGTACTGAAGCAGCAGATGACACTGAACCTGCTTGCTGCGCTGATGATCGCCATTCTTGCCATCATTTTTTCGTATCTGGCGGCACATCGGCTGCAAAAAGTCATATCAAAACCCATTGTCCGACTCGCCGATACCATGAAACAGGTCTCAACCTGCCAGGTTTACGTCAGCACCCTGGAGAAGCAGAGTGATGACGAAATTGGACAACTCTATGAACGTTTCAATGAAATGCTGGAGCAGATTCGCAAGCGGGACGAACAGCTCAGCGTGCATCGCGAAGAACTGGAAAAGACGGTTGAACTCCGAACCACGGCACTGAATCTTGCCAATGAAAACCTGAAGCATGCCATCAGCGATGCAACTGAAGCGAAAGAAGTTGCCCTTGAAGCCGCCAAAGCAAAAAGCGCCTTTCTGGCCAATATGAGCCATGAAATTCGTACCCCGATGAATGGGGTACTGGGCATGCTGGAACTCCTTCGGGACACCGAACTGGATAACAGTCAGCTGGATTATCTGGAAACCGCCTACGGTTCTGCCGATGCACTGCTGGGGATCATCAACGATATTTTAGACTTCTCCAAGATTGAAGCCGGCAAGCTGGAACTGGAGCAGATCGACACACAGATCGGTGCGCTGGCAGAGGATGTCTCTGCCTTGCTGGCCAGCAAAGCCCGTGAAAAGCGTATAGAGCTGGGCTGTTATACGGACGTAAAGCTACCTCACATGCTCAAGGCTGATCCGGTTCGCCTTCGTCAGATACTGACCAATCTGCTGGGCAATGCTGTCAAGTTTACGGAGAAAGGAGAGGTTGTTGTCAGAGTTCTCCTGATCAGCAATGATGACAACATTGCCCGTGTCCGGTTTGAGGTGCGAGATACCGGCATTGGTATCGCTCCGGATGTCATTCCTAAATTGTTTACCCCGTTTACTCAGGCCGACGGTTCCACAACCCGTAAATTTGGTGGCACAGGCCTTGGATTGACCATTTCCAGGCAACTGGTTGAGCTCATGGGGGGGCAACTGCAGATCGCCAGTGAATTAAACAAAGGTTCCTGCTTTTTCTTTGATGTCGATTTACCGGTTTCAGAACAGCAAGACAGTGAAGGCAAAGCAATCATTCAGGATCTCACTGGTACCTACGCACTGATTGTGGACGACAATAAGACCAATCGAGATATTCTCAAACATTACCTGACAGCTTGGGGAATCGACCACGCCGAGGCAGAAAATGGTGAACGGGCACTCGACAAAATGCGCGATGCCATAATCGCCGGACGTCCCTTCGATATTATCTATCTGGACATGCAAATGCCTGGGATAGATGGCATCACTGTATCCAAAACCATTGAAGCTGATAGTCAACTGCAGAAGACCCATCGCATCATGCTGACCTCCACAGGGCATATGTCTGAGCAAGAGCGCCGGGATGCTTTCCTTGCAGGTGCACTCACCAAGCCCTATAGGCAGGCCCAACTACAGAAGCTGACCCAACAAGTCATGGGCAACCAGAAAATTGATCAACCGGCTCAGAAACAGAATACTGCTAAAGAGACCCAGGATATCTTCAGTGAACACACATCCCTGCTTCTGGTTGAGGACAACATAGTTAACCAGAAGGTTGCTCTGGCCATGCTCAAGAAAGCGGGCCTGACAGCAGATGTCGCTGAAAATGGCCGTCTTGCCGTCGAAGCCTGGCAAAGCAAACATTACGATTTGGTGTTAATGGACTGCCAAATGCCGGAAATGAGTGGCTATGAAGCCACTGGACTTATTCGACAAATGGAACAGGGCCAGCAACGCCATACCCCGATTGTCGCCATGACGGCAAACGCAATGGAGGGCGACCGGGAAAAATGTCTGGCTGCTGGTATGGACGATTATCTCAGCAAACCGATCAAGGCAGATGTTCTGAAAGACATGCTGATCAAATGGCTGGAATCCCCGGAGGAAAAGGAGAAATCCGTCATGGTGCATCACAGTGCTGATGAACAGGATGATAACCTGCAAGAAAAACCTCTACTCAACCGGGAAACCCTTGAGCAATTACGCATGGTCATGGAAGAAGAGTTTGACCTGTTGATCAACAGCTATCTGGAAGACTCCCCCAAGCTGGTTGAGGATACTCTCAGCGCCGCAAGGAATATGGATATCAAAGTCTTTACCCGGGCATCCCATACCTTAAAATCCAGCAGTCAGAACCTTGGAGCTGATCGCCTCGGTGAACTGGCCAGCCAGCTGGAAAAAAATGGCCGTGAGAAAAACCTGAGCGAAGTGCGTCCCTTGCTGAAAAAGCTGGAAGCAGTCTTTCAGGCTACCTGCGAAGAACTCAAAAACTCCCTGAACAGCTGATTCATATTACCTTCAAGCAGCTTCATCCATGGCTAAATGACAGGCACAAAAAACCCCGCATAAGCGAGGCAAGTAGGTCAGACGTTTCCTTGGTGCATTCCTGCTTAGTAACCCGCGCTTCCTTGCGGCTACGTCCGTGTATACCGTCTGACTAACCTTAAATATAGCCCACACTTATAAGCTGTAAAGAAATTGGAATTAGCAATTCTATCAGCTTGTAGAAGCACATGATTCGAAGCTTATTCTTCCTCTTTCATCCTGCCGCTGACTACTGATAGACTGAACGACGAAAACCGTTCCAACCGTCATGATGGTCAACCTATGAAAATAAAAATAATCGGGTTGATGTTGCTCCTTATCGCGCCTGCATCTCATGCAGAGAGCAACCTTAACGACAAAAACAGTATTTTCTGGCAAAGCCTTTACCCCAGTGGGGGCACAACACTGCTCTGTAATCAGCCATTTTCACGCAAGAGCAACCGCCTTACTGCGGGTTATATCTATCCTCTAAAAGCTGTGCGTGAAGAGTTGCAGTGTCGCACCAACACAGAATGCAAACGTGACAGTGAACTGTACCGTGCCATCCTGACAGATCTACACAATGCCTATCCCATCATGACACGCGTTGAACTCAAACGACGGGATACGGTTTTTGGTGATGTTCGGGGTGAAGCCAACCACGTGCTGCCTAACTGTTCTCTACAACAGGACTACCTCGTACTTGAGCCCGCTGATGCCATTAAAGGCGACATAGCTCGTGCACTGTTCTATATCTATGATCAGTACAATCTGCCATTACAAGCGTCGCTGGAAACACTCCTTGAGTGGAACTCCATTGATATACCTGACGATCACGAGCTAAAACGCAATAACACCATTGCAACCTTACAAGGTAATCGAAACCGTTTTATTGATGATCCAACATTAGCGGTGCAACTGGCCTCCCGGGAGTGATTTCCCGGGAGCTCCCCTAAAGAAGTCCCCCAAAGCAGCGATAATCTTATCTGATACTGTCTCGTGCTCCAGCAGTCTATGGAGCAGCAATGTCTTCACGTAGAACAACGCCATGGTAACTGAGGTGACTGCATGCAGTTATTCAGATCTTTTATTATCTCACTAACTGTAGCCCTGCTGATGCCTTTAACATCAATTTCACACGCTGCACCTTTTACAGCGTCGGTTAAACTCTCTCCGGAGCAGATTCTAAAAGCGGCTTCACAAGATTTCCCATCGAACGCCCAGCACAAACTTCAAATGCCAGCACAGGATTTTGCGGCCAGACAGGCAAAGTTGATTGTCAGCAGTTTGACTGAAGAGGCGGAATTGCTGAATTATTCGCCTTCGTATGGAAGCAGAATGTTGTCGGAATACCGTCATCAGAATTAAGAAACCGTATGCTTTCAATAAAAAAGGAGATCCTCATGATCTCCTTTTTTACACCCTTAAAACGTGGATCAGAACTGCTCGTCACTCAATTCAAAGAGCGGATCAGCACCGGACATCACTGCCTGTGACAGACTGTGAATCCGCGGCAACAGCCGCTTGTAGAAGTAACGGGCAGTGGTCAGCTTACCGAGGTAGAAAGATTCTTCCTCAGTACCGGCAGCCAGTTGTTCCTGCGCGGTTTTCGCCATCAATGCCCACATGTACGCATAAGCGGTGTAACCGAAAGCATGGAGATATTCGACAGAGGCCGCACCCACTTCATTCGGGTTATTGGCTGCATTGTCGATAACCCAGGCAGTCAATGTTTCCAGGTTGTTCAAGGCATCCGCCAGCGGTGCATTGAATTCAGCCATCTTGCCAGTGTTGCTGGACTCCATGAACGTTTTTACTTCACGGGCAAACCCTGCGAAAAACTTGCCGCCATTGGCGACGGTCTTCCGCCCCATAAGGTCCAGTGCCTGAATCCCGTTAGTGCCTTCATAAATCTGGGCAATACGCACGTCACGGACCAGCTGCTCCTGTCCCCATTCGCGGATATAACCGTGGCCACCGAACACCTGCTGACCCTGAATACAGTTCTCAAGACCCACATCGGTAAAGAAGGCTTTGGCAATGGGTGTCAGCAGTGCAACTAACGCTTCGGCATTGGCTTTCTCATCTGCATTTTCGCTGTACTTGGACAGATCCAGTTGCTTCGCTACATAAGTGGAGAATGCGCGCCCTGCCTCGGTAGTCGCCTTGATATTCAGCAACATACGACGAACATCAGGGTGCACAAGAATGGGGTCAGCAGCCTTATCGGGCTGACTTGCACCAGTCGCAGAACGGCCCTGGATACGCTCTTTGGCATACTCAAGGGCACTCTGGTAACTCATTTCAGAGCAACCCAGCCCCTGGATACCAATGGACAACCGCTCATAGTTCATCATCGTGAACATGGCTGCCAGGCCCTTGTTAACTTCACCCACCAGGTAACCCCTGGCGCCATCAAAATTCATGACACAGGTAGCGGATGCCTTGATCCCCATCTTGTGCTCAATGGAGCCGCAGCTAACGCCATTGCTCTCTCCCAATGAACCATCTTCATTCACCAGGAACTTGGGCACCAGGAACAGGGAAATACCGCGTGGTCCCTTGGGTGCATCCGGCAGCTTGGCCAGTACCAGGTGAATAATATTGTCGTTGAGATCGTGTTCACCACCGGTGATGAATATCTTGGTGCCGGTCACGCTATAGCTGCCATCCGCCTGCGGCTCGGCCTTGGTGCGGATAATGCCGAGATCGGTGCCGGAATGCGGCTCGGTCAGACACATGGAACCTGACCAGACGCCAGCATACATATTCGGCAGATAGGCTTCCTTGAGTTCATCGGACGCATGCGCGTTCAAGGCCAGACAGGCACCTGCGGTCAGGGTGGGATAGAGGGTGAAAGAGTTGTTGGCGCTGTACATCATCTCTTCGAACTGGACAGAGAGCATCTTCGGCATGCCCATGCCGCCATATTCCGGATTACCCGCAAGGCCGACCCAGCCACCTTCCGCATAGGTCGCAAAGGCTTCCTTAAAGCCAGCCGGTGTGGTGACGTCACCGTTATTCCAGCGTGCCCCTTCTTCATCGCCGGAACGGTTCAATGGTGCCAGTTCGCGGGCGGTCAGCTTGGCGCCCTCTTCCAGGATGGCATCTGCCGTTTCTGCGTCTACCACGTCCGCCAGTCCCGGCAGGGAGGCCCATAGTTCATCCGCCTTGAAGACTTCATTCAACACAAAGCGTATGTCACGCAACGGAGCCTTGTATTCCGCCATAGGTCAACCTCAACACTCTTGTCATGTTTCACACCCGCAGTGCAGATGCCCGTTTTCTTTTTCGGTTTATCCGTATGTGTTGCGTATCATACTCCCATTCGGCCCTGCTTCAAACGGGCGTTTGAAGCTGAAAACGGTTTTTACATAAGCATTGATTGTGGAAAACCAAAGTAGCCGGAGACAACGAATCGTTTATCCTCTCCGCTCCCGTTATTCTCCGGATAGACGTCAATGTCCTATCGCAACATCACCTTCTTTAGTCGTTTCGAGTCCGACATCCTCGCTGACCGAAAAACCATTACGATCCGCGACCAGAGTGAAGCCCACTTCCAGTCCGGCGAAATCCTGACAGTGGCTCGAAATGAGGATGACCAGTATTTCTGCCATATTCGCGTCAATAGCGTGACCCCCATTCACTTTGATGCACTGAATGAACAGCATGCCGTCCAGGAGAATATGACGCTTGATGAATTGAAGTCAGTGATCCTGGCTATTTATCCCGAACAGAGTGAGTTCTTTGTTATCGATTTCACCCGTCTGGATGGTCACAGTGAAGCCTCCACAACAAACAGTTAACGCTCCATCTGCTTTCTCATAAAAGCAAGAACAGGAAAACAGTACTTTTCCCGCCAGGAAAAACGAAATCTGCCGCATAAAACCTTCGACATTGACCCAGATCAATTTCGGTTTACCGCAGGATGATTAAAGTAAAGCCATGCATTTGTTGTAGCCGGTGTGTTGACAGTGAGCTGACCAACACATCGGTTGACGATTTTGCTTCAACCTGTGCTCTCTTATCACGCCCCTTTTTGGGGCGTTTTTTATGGCTACTCTCTAGCCACCAGCCCTCTGGAATACTGCTAGATTAAAAGATACCGCTGTCAATGGAGTGACTATGCACCTGTTGTTAGAAATGCTCAGGCTATGGCTGGATGAGCACCTGTTCCCGGACTGGATGCACTGCCGTACCCCCGACAACAACCATTTTTACCGCCGTATGTTCAGCCGACGCTATCAGGCCAAGAAGCGGCTGGTGAAACATATCTGGATGGTGGCTGGGCTGTTGATACTTTGTTATCCACTGCCATGGTTTGCCCTGCTGATTGGCCTTCCAGTGACCCTTTTATCTTTCGCGATTCTGGACGAAACCCCCTGATACAAAAAAGGCCCCTGCCTAACAGGAGCCTTTATTTCATTTATATCGCGTTAATCAAACTAATTAGACATCACCGAAGTTAGCTTCATCCATCGCCATCAGGTTATCCGCACCAGACTCAATACAAGCCTTGTGGGTACGGGTCCGTGGCAGGATACGCTGGAAGTAGAACTGCGCAGTCTGCACCTTGGCCTGATAGAAACCTTCTTCCGTCGTGCCTTCTGCCAGCTTCTGCTTGGCAACCCGCACCATGTCAGCCCAGAAGTAGGCCAGGCAAGCGTAGCCAGAGTACATCAGGTAATCCACGGATGCCGCGCCGACTTCATCCCGGTTTTTCATGGCTGCCATGCCCACTTTCATGGTCAGGTCGCCCCATTCCTTGTTCAGGGCTGTCAGCGGCTCAATGAATTCCTTCAAGTCTTCATTGTCAGCGTTTTCTTTGCAGAACTTGTGCACAACCTTGGTGAAAGCCTTCAGCGATTCACCCTGGGTCATCAGTACCTTACGGCCCAGCAGATCCAGCGCCTGGATACCGGTGGTGCCTTCATACAGCAGGGCGATACGGCAGTCACGCACGTTCTGCTCCATGCCCCACTCACTGATAAAGCCGTGACCACCGTAGCACTGAACGCCGAGGTTGGCGGCTTCAAAGCCGGTTTCAGTGATGAAAGCCTTAATGATCGGAGTCAGGAAGCCCAGCATCTGGTCAGCAGCCTTGCAGGCCTCTTCATCCTGGCTGTGCGCCTGAACGTCGACCAGACGCGCGGCATAGTAAGCCAGCGCACGGTTACCTTCTGCAAAGGCCTTGATGGTCAGCAGCATCCGACGAACATCCGGATGGACGATGATCGGGTCCGCCGGGCCATTCGGGTTCTTGGGACCGGTCAGGGCACGCATCTGCAGACGCTCACGGGCATAACGCAGTGCACCCTGATGCGCGATCTCAGCATGGGCCAGACCTTGCAGACCAGTACCCAGACGAGCCGTGTTCATAAAGGTGAACATGCAGTTCAGACCCTTGTTGGGCGGGCCAATCAGATAGCCGGTCGCGCCATCAAAGTTCATGACGCAGGTGGCGTTACCGTGGATACCCATTTTGTGCTCAAGGGAGCCGCAGCTGACGGCGTTCCGCTCACCCGCACTGCCATCGCCATTCGGCAGGCACTTAGGCACGATAAACAGTGAAATCCCTTTGGTGCCTTCGGGTGCATCAGGGAGTCGGGCCAGTACGATATGGACGATATTCTCTGCCATATCGTGCTCACCGGCGGAGATAAAGATCTTGGTACCGGAAACCTTGTAGCTGCCATCCGCCTGGGGCTCAGCCTTGGTTCTCAGCATGCCCAGATCGGTACCACAGTGAGGCTCGGTCAAACACATGGTGCCGGTCCATTCACCGGAAACCAGCTTGGTCAGGTAAGTTTCCTGCTGCTCTGGTGTGCCATGGGCGCTCAGGGTGTTCATGGCGCCATGGCTCAAGCCGGGATACATGCCCCAGGACCAGTTAGCCTCACCGATCATCTCACTCATGACCAGGTTAAGTGACTCTGGCAGGCCCTGACCACCGTGATCAGGATTGTGCGCCAGCGACGGCCAGCCGCCTTCCACAAACTGCTGGTAGGCTTCTTTAAAGCCTGTGGGTGTTGTCACGCCATCTTCTGTCAGCGTACAGCCTTCCTGATCTCCCACCTGATTCAGTGGCGCCAGTACCTGTTCACAGAATTTTGCACCTTCATCCAAAATGGCGTTGACCATGTCCGGAGTGGCGTCTTCCGCACCGGGCAGGGTGGCATAGTGCTCTGGATAGTTCAGCAGTTCGTCGCGAACAAAGCGGATATCGCGAAGGGGGGCCTTATACTCAGGCATAGCGTCTACCTCGGGCTATTCTCGTTGTAATCATTCCGACCACCGAAGCGGTCATTACCTGAAGACTGTTCTTATTTAGAGCTGTATTGGATAGCGTATTTAAACAAGTGTTTGAAACTTACGTATGAGTGTAGCCTGTGTCAAGGGCACTCCACAACAAAATAGGCATTTCCACCTAGACGGATTTGCTATATTTCAACTCGTTCAGGGGCTCTGGAATCAGTGTTAACTATGACTGATCCCAGCGCTCTTGCAGATATAAAGGAGGGAAACGATCAGGCAGGCAGATTCAGGTATTCTGCGGCCGCAGCAGCAGTTGGAGCGTCAAGATATGGCACTTCCCCAAGGCACGGAGCACCAAGTTCACCTTCCAGGGTGAGGGTATTTTCCACAAGACGGGCCATATCTGGCGTCACTGAATTGGCCACCCAACCGGCGATGGTCAGTCCATCCCGTCGAATCGCTTCTGCTGTCAGCAAAGCATGGTTCAGGCAACCCAGTTTCATGCCAACAACCAGGATAACCGGCAACTGGAGCATACGCGCCAGATCCGCCAGGGTTTCCCGGGGATTCAGCGGAACCCGCCAGCCACCAGCACCTTCCAGCAAGGTGAAATCAGCCCGTTTCATCAAAACACCACGACAGATACCAGCCAATCGATCAGCAGTAATCATACGGCCAGCGTCCTGCGCAGCAATATGCGGTGCTATAGGAGGAAGAAAAGCGACCGGATTCACCTGTTCATAAGGCATGTCCATGGTCATCACCTGCTGCAGAGCCAGGGCATCAGCATTTCGCAGTCCCTCAGGTGTCTTTTCGCAACCGGCGGATACCGGCTTGACTGCCGCTGTCGTCAATCCTTTCTGCCGTGCTTTTTCCAGCAGGCCACAACTCACCAGGGTTTTACCGGCATCCGTATCCGTTCCTGTGACAAAATACGCTTTAGGCATACAGCTTCCTGTTCAATCACTGGGGTTTGCGGAGCACGCCGTACACCACCTGATACGTCAGTGGTAGGCCAGTAGGCACGCGTAATGTTTCATAAGCGTCGCGGAAGGCCAGCAAACGACGACGTGTCATCAATCCCTGCCGGGCCCCTTCCGTCACCGTATTCACGCCAAGCGCCCGTAGCTCTTTCAGCAGGAGATTCACATCCGGGTAATGCAGCACTTCCGCCTGCTGTTTCAGGGAGCCAGATTCAAAACCACTCGCCGCGACCTGCTGTGTCTGGACATCCAGAGTTTCGTAGTGGTTGACGTGACTGTATCCATCAACCTTGCGCCAGGCCTGAGCCAGTTCTATCAGGCTGCCGCTTGCCAGTGAAGAAAAAACAAAATAACCACCCGGCTTCAGAATTCGCTGCACTTCCCGTAAAACAGAGGTCAACGACTCACACCACTGGATTGCCAGGCTGGAAAACACTAAATCAAAACAATTACACGTAAACGGCAAAGCTTCAATATCGCCGGCACACCATGAAAACGCGGGCTCTGATAACTGTCGTTGAGCATGCTGGAGCATGCCCATGGCCATATCCATACCGACAACCTGCGCAGTAGGATATCGCTGTTGCAGTTCAACTGTCTGGCTTCCTGTTCCTGAACCAAGATCAAGAATTCGTTCAAGCTCCAATGCTGATGGCAAGCCCAGCATGGCCTTGCGTGCCACAATCCGCTGCAACGTAGCAGCACTGTCGTATGTTTTGGCAGCCCGGCTGAAATTCTCCGCTATACGCTGCCGGTGACGTGGGTAAAGAGCGCTTTCTTTGTATTGGATCATGCGTTCTCCCGCACCAGTTTATCGATATCGCTGACAATAATGTCAGGTGTTTCTAACCAGAAGGCATGCCCTCCTTCTATGGGTTTAATGGTGTGCGTTGGATAATGTCCAGATAACGCTCGACTGAACGAAAACGGCACCAGCGCATCGCGCTCAGCAACCCAATGGATTACCGGGCAGGTCAAATCCGCAAGCTGCGAGCGCGTATCTGCCTCTCGGAGTAATGTCAGAAGTGACGACAATTGTTCAGCGTCAGGTTCAGCATCGACCAAAACCTTCCGAATCAATCTCACTGTTTCTCGTTGCTGCTCTCCCCCTTGAGAGCAGAGCATGGCAAACTGTTTCAGTGTCTGAGAGCACGACACAGATACTCCATGCTCAAATTCAGCAAAAACAGTTTCAGACATCGCATCCTGCCAATCGTCGCGTTGTACAAAGCAGGGATTCGATGTCAGAGTCATTAGCCCCTTAACCTGGCGGGGATACATAGCGGCAAACAAGGTTGCCAACTGTCCTCCCATTGACCAGCCCACCAGCATCACTGACTCGCCAGCCAGATAGCTGGATAACGCATCAATCATGGTTGGCCAGCTAACGGTCTCAACTGTCAGCCCCTGCTCGTTAAAACCCGGCAAGGAAACGACATTGACTGTATAACGGCCTGATAACTTATCCACCAGCGGCTGCATCACCCCGGATGGCATCCCCCAACCCGCGATCAAAACGATCCGCTGTTTCATACCGCTACCTCTGGCACTTTTCGAATGACCTCTTCCAAGGTCGTCAATAAGCGATCAACCTGTTCCAGAGTATGCGATGCACTAAAAGTTACCCGTAAACGGGCGCTCCCCTGAGGCACCGTCGGCGGTCGAATGGCGGTGACAAGAATACCGTTGTCCGCAAGCGCCCGGCTCATTGCCAATGCCCGGTCAGCCGAACCGACATCAATAGGCTGTATAGGGGTAGACGACGACATCAACGGAATACCGAGAGCTTCACATCCGGAGCGAAACCGTTGAATCAGTGTTGCCAGATGCTCTCGCCGCCAAGATTCCTTTCGGGCAATATTAAGACTGACCCTGGTTGCCTCTGCAATCGCAGGCGGCATTGCAGTGGTATAAATGTAGGTTCGGGCAAACTGGACCAAAGTTTCAATTAACGCGTCACTGCCCGCCACAAAAGCACCAGCTGTACCAAAAGCCTTGCCCAGTGTGCCCATCAGCACAGGCAGATCATCCTGCGATAAATCAAAATAATCCGCACAACCGCGACCTTCATTGCCGAGGCAACCAAAACCGTGGGCATCATCCACCATCAACCAGGCATCATGAGAGCGGGCTAGTTTTGATAATTCACGCAATGGTGCAATATCACCATCCATACTGAACACGCCGTCGGTTACCACCAGTTTACGTTGAGCCGTTGAACGCATCAGACGCTGTTCAAGGTTTTCGCAGTCTGCATGGAGATAACGCTGGAAACGCGCACCGGAAAGCCGTCCTGCATCCAAGAGGGAGGCGTGGTTCAGACGATCCTGAAAAATGGCATCACTACTGCCCAGCAGTGCACTAATCACACCAAGATTCGCCATATAGCCAGTTGAGAACAGCAGTACGCGTGAGCGCCCGGTGAATTCAGCTAATTCCTCTTCCAGCTGATGATGCGCACGACTATGCCCGACAATCAAATGAGAAGCGCCGCCCCCTACACCGTAGACATCAGTCGCTTTTTTAAACGCGTTGATAACGTCAGGGTGATTCGCCAAGCCAAGATAATCATTACTACAGAAAGCCAGACAACGCTGGCCATCTATCATTAACTCCGGTTCCTGCGGTCCATCCACCAGCAGACGCCGCCGATACAGCGACTGCTCACGGCGCTCAGCCAACGCCGCCTCCAGCGCAAAGGCTGTCATGTGCTTATGCCTGTGCTGCGTCGTAGAAGAATTCGCTATCCTGTTGCGCCTGGATCTGTTCCTGCAGCCGGGCTTCATGCTCAGCTTCGGACTGACACTCTTCCCGTTCTTCGGGCTTGATGCCCAACCGTTTGAACAGTTGCATGTCTTTCTGGGCTTCAGGATTTGGTGTAGTCAGCAGCTTTTCGCCATAGAAAATGGAGTTGGCGCCAGCGAGGAATGTCAGGGCCTGCATCTCTTCATTCATATTCTCGCGGCCGGCAGACAAGCGAACATGGGACTTCGGCATCATGATGCGGGCTACGGCAATGCAACGAATAAAGTCGAAAGGATCAATATCCTCCACATGATCCAGCGGCGTACCCTCAACCTTGACCAGCATATTGATCGGCACACTTTCCGGGTGTTCAGGCAGGTTAGCCAACTGAATCAGCAGGTTGGCACGATCACGAATGGTTTCGCCCATGCCCACAATACCGCCGCTACAGATTTTCATGCCGGCGTCCCGAACATACGACAATGTTTGCAGACGATCGGAATAGGTACGTGTGGTGATGATATTGCCGTAAAACTCCGGCGAGGTATCCAGATTGTGGTTGTAATAATCCAGACCCGCTTCAGCCAGCGCCTGCGTCTGTTCCTGTGTCAACCTCCCCAAGGTCATGCAGGTTTCCAGCCCCAGCTGCTTCACACCTTGCACCATCTTCAATACATAGGGGAAATCTTTAGCTGGCGGATTCTTCCAGGCAGCGCCCATGCAGAAACGGGTTGCACCAGCCTTCTTCGCCAGCTCCGCCTCTTCCAGCACCTTCTGGACCTGCATCAGCTTTTCCTTGTCCAGCCCGGTGTTGTAATGACCGCTCTGGGGGCAATACTTGCAATCTTCCGGACAGGCGCCTGTCTTGATGGACAACAGGGTGCTGACCTGAACCCGGTTTGGATCAAAGAACTGCCGGTGAACCTGCTGGGCGCGGAACATCAGATCACTGAAAGGAAGGGTGAAAAGCTGCTCGACTTCATCAAGGGTCCAGTCGCTACGGACCAGGCTATCGGTATTATTCATCGTGGCCTTCGGCTGTCGTCATTATCTGCTTCTGATGCCGCGTCCCGGTTCGAGCCGAAACCAGCGTTATGGCTCGCATTGTATGACCGCATGCGCCACTGTCAACCGACCTGGCATACAATAGGTTTACGAAAGGCCGTTTTTTAACCAGTGAGAATATTCACGCTTTTCGGCAGCCAGCCTGACTTTGTACCACACTGCTCGCTCGGCATGGACGATATATGACCAACAATCTTAGCAAGAAATAACATGATCCAATCCCTGAAACACAAACTGCAATCATTGATTACATTGTCCTGCCTGTTATGTCGCAATGCCTGCCAATGGCCGAACAGACTGTGTCGTGGCTGTATCGACAGCCTTCCCCGCATTCAGCACGCCTGCATGTTGTGCAGCGAACCTCTGCCGCACCGGGACGATGGCCACCTGTGCGGTACCTGCCAGAAACAGGGGCGAGCCTTTGATAGTTGTACGTCGGCGTTCCTCTATCAACCGCCGGTGTCCGACATGCTGCAACGCCTGAAGTATCATGACCAACTGGCCTTCGCGCATCCGCTGGCCACCCAGCTTGCAGACACGTTGCAGACGTATTATCGCGCGGAACCTGTTCCGGAAGTCATTCTGCCCATTCCACTACATAGAAAACGGTTATTACAAAGGGGATATAATCAATCAACCGTGCTGGCTCGCCATCTCAGCCGACACATGATGATTCCTGCCGATCACCGACTGTTAAAACGCGTTCGGGCAACCCAGCCTCAGCTCAAACTGACAACCAATCAGCGACGCCGCAATGTCCGGGGAACATTTACCTGCAAAACACCCCTCTACCGTCATGTCGCCCTTCTTGATGACATTGTCACAACAGGCGCGACCGTTGAGGAAATCAGCCGGTTGCTGAAACGCCAGGGTGTCAGACAAGTCGATGTCTGGTGTGTTGCCAGAACACCTGCCGGCTGACATAACCACCGACAAACCATGAATTAAGACTGCAATAAGACAACCCCAAGGTTTAGACTTAGCACACTTTTTTCCAACTTCAGGATGCCCGAATGAGCAATGCTATGCAGAACCATCCCTACGACCCACTCACCCCTGATGCGGTGCTGGATGCGGTCGAGTCTGCGGGCATGCGAACCGATGCACGGATACTGGCGCTGAACAGCTATGAAAACCGGGTGTACCAGGTAGGGCTGGAAGATGATGCACCCGTTATTGCCAAGTTTTACCGTCCGGGTCGCTGGACACGGCAACAGATTGAGGAAGAGCACGACTTCACAATGGAGCTGGCAGACAATGAGCTGCCCGTGGTTGCGCCAATGAAACGCGATAACGGCAAAACATTGCATGAGTACAATGGTTTCCTGTTTTCCCTGACGCCTCGCCGTGGTGGCCATGCACCAGAGCTGGATAATCCGGATCACCTGTTCCAGCTGGGTCGCCTGATGGGCCGCATCCACAAGGTGGGCGAAACCAAACCATTCACCCATCGACCTGGCATCACAATGCAGCGTTTTGTTATCGACAGCGTTGCCTATTTACTGGATAACCAGTTTATTCCTGAATCCCTGCTGCCCGCTTATACCACACTGACCAATGACCTGATTGAAAAGCTTAAGCAGATCAAGCAACAGTACAGCTACAATAACATCCGCCTGCACGGTGATGCCCACTGCGGCAACATCCTGTGGCGCGATGAGCATTTCCATTTTGTCGATTTTGACGACTGTGTGAACGGCCCCGCCATTCAGGATTTATGGATGTTCCTGTCCGGCGATCGCAACAATCAAACGGCACAATTATCAGAGTTGATGGATGGCTACGCGGAATTCAATGATTTCAATCCGGTGGAACTGAATCTTATCGAATACTTCCGTACGCTACGCATCATTCACTACAGTGCCTGGTTGGCCCGTCGCTGGGATGACCCGGCCTTCCCCATGGCATTCCCCTGGTTTAATACCGAGCGCTACTGGGCAGACCATATCCTTGAATTGCGCGAGCAACTTGCGGCCCTTGATGAGCCCGTACTGACACTGTATTAACGTCCCTTTTTCAATTCCGAACAGCCCGGAAGCAGCATCGTTTACAGGCATCTATGCTTAAGACCTCCCTTGAACGGATCAGGTGTAACATAGATGCTTTCCTGTCGAACGCTTATTTCTGCCGCACTGCTCACCTTGAGCCTGAATCTCAGTGCCGATATCCAAAGCTTTCAGGGTGTCTGGAAAAACCAGCGTGGTTCAATACTGGAACTGGGTAATGTTAATGCTGTCCAGGATATAGAACAGAATGTCATGAAAGGAGTTTTCCGGGCAGCGGTAACCATCACCCCGGAGTGCATTCATTTCCCACTGCCTGTCCTAGCCACCATCAACGATAACGCGTTGGCCATAATGATTAATTTTCAGCCCTGTGGCTCGCCGACTGTCGTTTCCATTTCAGGCTATATGACAGAAGACGGCCAACTTGAAACACAATGGGTCGCCAGGAAAAAAGGCGAAGACAACATTTCCTCCTGGTTTTTTAACCGGGATATTTACACACGTATCGATACCACGGATTAACATCTGCGTTTTGATGGGTCACTGCACCATGGCATTGACCCATGGAAAACCGATCAACACCAGCGTTGCCAGAAATACAACGGCCATAATAAAACCAAGCTTCCAGAAAGTGCCTGCAGGAATAAAGCCGGAACCGTACCAGATAGGTCCAGGACCTGCCGCATACGGTGTAATCACGCCCATCAACCCCAGAGTAAAACAGAGCAGCAGACTGAGTTTCATTTCAGATAAACCCGGAACTGCGATGGATAACTGAATAAACACTGGCAACAACGCGGTAACATGGGCCGTAATACTGGCAAAGAAATAATGCAGAACAAAAAACAGGATAACCATCAACATCATCACCAGGTCCGGTGAGAAGCCTTTCAGCAATACGCCTGCCTCACCACTGAACCAGGCCAGGAAACCTGTCTGCCCAAGTCCGCCGGCCAGCGTCACCAGGGTGGCAAACCAGATCAGGACATTCCATGCCTGCTTGTTACCGATAATGTCATCCCAGCTCACGACACCCGTCAGCATCATCAGACACAGCACCAGCAATCCAACTGTGGTGCTATTCATCAGACTGCCGCCAAATATCCACAACAACAACGCCAACAAAGCCAACAACGCCATCTTTTTCTCAGCGCCACTGAGTGGACCGAGTACAGCCAGCTCTTTTCCCGCCCAATCAGGAATGCTTTCAGACAATTTGATTGTGGGCGGACAAATCAGGTAACTGATCAACGGTACCAGCAGAAAAAGAATTATGCCCACCGGTAGAAATCCCGTGAACCAAAGCATCCAGCCAATTTCAGTACCAAGCAGCTTTTCAACAATCGATATAGCCAGCAGGTTTGGCGCCAGCGCAGTCAAAAACATGGAGCTGGTAACACAGGTTGCAGCAAACCCGGTCCAGCAAAGATAGCGTCCGATTTTTTCGGGTTCCTGCTCAGGCGTTGAACCGTAGATTGCCGGCACATTATTCACGATGGGAAAAATAGTGCCGCCACTGCGCGCCGTATTGGATGGAATGAAAGGCGCCAGTACAAGATCCGCAAGAGCGACAGCATATCCCATACCCAGACTTCTTCGTCCCAGCGTCTTAATCAGAAACAGTGCGATGCGACGCCCAAGACCAGAATTCTGGTATCCCAACGCAAACATGAATGCCACAAAGATCAGCCAGACCGTACTGTTTTTAAACCCCGACAGCCCCCAGTTAATTGCGGCCTTGGCTGTCACCTCAACATCCGGCTCTACTGCAACCAACCGAAACACAACGGCGATCACAATACCAATCAGACCCACTGCTGCTGCCGGAACCGGTTCAAGCACCAGCGCCACCACCACACCAAGAAACAACGCAAAATAGGACCAGGCATCAGATGACAAACCATCGGGCACAGGTATCAGCCATACGACTATCGCTATAAATAGCGGCAGCAATTTTTTTATCAGGGAGAAAGTCACGGCATTACCTCAGCAGAAAGAACAGTGAATTTTGGTATGCACTTTTGAAGCAAGGGAGAGATGGGGAGCAGGACAAACGATATATCGGCTCGCTTTGCCAAAAACTATCAACTAGAAAATAGGTTAAAGATGCTTGCAAGTTTAGTCGCACCTAACAGGAATTCATCTAACGAATACAAACCGAATGGAGGCTATATGGGTGCTAATGATCAGTGGCCCATTCTCCAACATGACTGACAAGATCTGTTATGAACGATATACAACTCCCCCCATTTCATGTATGGAACTTTTTAAAATTCCAACAATCTTATGTTCATAAAACAGGTAATTTACTCAAATCAACGAAAGTCCTATGCACATGCCAGCCTTTACAGCAAGCCTTACTGCACCCTCGCCAGACACTAGCATGCTTTTTGACGTCAGCATTCAGGCTGATGGTAAAACAAATAACGACCCAGTCACATATAATCAATACTTTCCAGTTGCGATCGTCGACGATGTTTCTCAACCTCTTCTCACATCAGAATTGAGACAGACATCCGCAAAAGATCACACATATAGTGCATCCATAATTAAAGAGAGAACAGTAACAGCCGCCAGAACAAAACAATCAACCACCGATGATATTGCTTTAGATGATAATACTTCAGCCATTGTTATTGTGACTGATGATCAACCATTACCATCAACGAGTCTAGCAAGCGACGAAACTTATCTATTGATCACTCCCGGCAGTTATCAAACCAGGCAAACGGGTACCACTACGCCTTTACCCCTGCATGTGATGACACCAGTTGCTGTACCAGTTGTAGCTCCAAACTGTAGCGCCATTGATCACGGGAATAATCTTGACTCCTTTATCCGTAGTGTGACAAATAAACAAGGAGAACTATATTCAACACCGATAACGGATAACTATTTCGCTACAGTATCCGAAGAACAATACAAGCAAGATACTGAGCGGTTTATTAAAAAACTTAAAAGTAAAAAAGAAAAGGATAAATACAAAAAAACCCTGCAAAAGGTTCGAAGAAAGTTCAAAAACAAAAAATCAGCAGAAAAAGCGCGTAGAAACAAAGAAGCATTAAAGGACATGCTATATGGCTATGCAGTCGAAACCCAAAAAGTTATTCATCAGTCAAGAAATTTAGTTCGTGAGCTACGAAATCACTGTACCATACCTGATGTACAGAGGAATGAAGCGTTAATCAGCACCTTGGGTAGATTAGAAGAAATATTAGAGAGCGCCCCGAATATCAATCTATAACAAGTCGTACTGACACCTACACCAACATTTCTTGATGTTATTCACCTTTTTTTGATTTCATACTTTTAGCAACAACAAGAAATCACCCTGCGATTATTTCTGTCAAACGATCCTGTTTTGACAGGACTTTACAGTAACCAACACAACAAATACAGAATAACCACTACAAGAAAACAAAACTGATAGACCAATCCACTATTTTCATACGACCGTGCCGAAGCAGATACGCAAGTTCTCCGAAGGGTTTTTGCCGGTTTCACACTGATAGACTTCCGCCAACCTCCCACATTCCATTTTTAAAAGCCTGAGAGGACTGGATGCAGAAACACACAAGACTACCGACAATCACGCAGATTATTATTTGCCTTGCCGGCTTTCTTGGCCTGGCGTTTTCCTTTACCTCCCTGCTGAATCTCCCCATTCAGCTGGCCCTCTATATCGCCTGGTTTATCATCATGGCGCTGGGCATCTGGCTTGGCCATAACTACAAAGATCTCGAAGAGGCTGCCACCCAGGGGATTTCCAAGGGGATGGGCGCCATCCTGATTCTGATCGCCGTCGGCGCACTGGTCGGCACCTGGATTGCCGGTGGCATTGTGCCCGGGATCATTTACTACGGTCTGAAGATCATCCACCCCTCCATCTTCCTGCTGGCCACCCTGATCATCTGTTCGGTGACCGCACTCTCCACAGGGACTTCCTGGGGTGCAGCCGGTACTGCCGGTATTGCCATGATGGGTATCGGTGAAGGTCTGGGCATTCCGCTGCCGCTGGTTGCCGGTGCCGTACTGTCCGGCGTTTACTTTGGTGACAAGCTGTCTCCGCTGTCTGACAGTGTGATCCTGGCCTCCAGTATGTCCGGCGTGGAAACCTTTGAGCATATCAAGGGCATGCTGCCGATCAGCCTGACCAGCTATGTTCTCACCGCGATCATGTTTACCTTTGCCGGTATGCAGTATGGCGGCAATGTGGATATGGCGCAGGTTCAAACCGTCATGACAGCCCTGGAGCAGAGCTTCAACATCAGCCCCATGGCCTTTGTTCCTGTGGTGCTGGTGATTGTGCTGCTAGCTAACAAAAAGCCGTCCTTCCCGGTCATCAGTTTTGGTGCCGTACTGGGTGTTGTCTGGGCCATTGCCTTCCAGCACAAGGACCTGATCTCTGCCGTGCAGAGCGCCTGGAGCCCGTTCACCATCACCTCGGGCGTTGATTTCATCGACAACATCCTGAGCCGTGGTGGCATCGCTTCCATGCTGGGCTCCGTCGCCGTTATTATCTTCGGCCTTGGCTTTGGCGGTCTGCTGGATCGTGTGGGCATCCTGCAGGTGATTGCCGACAAGATGAGCGCATTCATCACCAACGCCAGTAACCTGACGGTTTCCACCCTGTTCACAGCATTCCTGGCAAACATCTTCGGCAGCGCCATGTATGTGTCGCTGATCCTGACCCCGAAGATCATGGTCAAGAACTACGATCGTCTGGGTCTGCACCGCAAGATGCTGTCCCGTAACGCCGAATTCGGTGGCACGCTGACCAGCGGCATGGTGCCCTGGAGCGACAACGGCATCTTCATGGCCGGTGTACTGGGTGTTCCAACCCTCGCTTATCTGCCGTATATGTGGTTGAGCTTTACCTGCATCATCCTGACTATCGTGTTCACCATGATGGGTAAATTCATCAGCACAGCGTCAGAAACACCAGCCGTCGCAAGCACTGACAACTGCGCAGCTACCGCAACAGCCAGCTAATCTCTCCCCCCGACGGGCGTTCCAATGGAACGCCCGTCAGTTAATCTACGGATTGCACTATCCGTAAAACCCTCTATAAAGAGCGCCCAGCCCGACTCAGGTCTGCACCCTGCACCTGAGTACCCGGTATTGTTATTTCAGCCTTACTTCGTAGCGAGGGCGCCATGAACACAAAACGTCTCTTCAAGGCATGCCTGCTGGCCACGGCCCTGCCAGTACTGACTGCTTCCGCCAATACAGACAAGAACCTGTATATCTATAACTGGAGCGACTTTATCGCACCGGAAACCGTGCCTGCTTTTGAAAAGCAAACCGGTATTGATGCAGTGTATGACGTCTATGACAGTAACGAAGTACTTGAAGCCAAACTGCTCTCCGGCCGGACGGGTTACGATGTCGTGTTTCCTTCTCATGATTTCCTGGCCCATCAAATTAAGGCAGGCGTCTATGCCCCGTTAGACAAGTCCAAGTTGCCTAACTACAAGAACATGGATCCCCAGACCATGAAACTGCTGGATTCCGTGGATCCGGGCAACCAGTACGCCATCCCTTACCTGGCCCAGACCACGGGTATCGGTTACAACCCTGAGAAGGTGAAGCAGTATCTGGGCAAAGATGCACCGCTTGACAGCTGGGCACTGGTCTTTGAACCCGAGAATATGAAGAAGCTCTCCAAGTGCGGTGTAGCATTCCTGGATGCCCCCACTGAAGTGCTTCCCTCAGTGTTGAAATATATGGGCAAGGATCCCAATTCCCAGAACCCGAAGGACTACAAGCTGGCGGCTGAAAAGCTGGCCAAGGTGGCTCCCTACGTCACCTACTTCCACTCATCCAAGTACCTTACTGACCTGGCCAATGGCGATATCTGTGTCGCGCTGGGCTGGTCCGGTGACATGTTCATGGCTGACGAACGTGCCCATGATGCCAAGAACGGTGTCAACGTCGCGTATTCCATTCCCAAGGAAGGTGCGCCCATTTCCTACGATGTCATGGCGATTCCTGCGGATGCCAGCAACAAGGAAAACGCCTATCGCTTCATTAACTTCATGATGGAGCCAAAAGTCATCGCCGGCGTGACGGACTATGTCTACTTCGCCAACCCGAACAAGGCAGCCACCCCGTTTGTCGATGCCAAGCTGCGGGATAACCAGGGCGTTTACCCACCTGCGGAAGTCGAGCAGAACCTGTTCCTGTTCAAGCCGCTGCCCAACAAGGTCAAGCGCACCATCACCCGGGAATGGACCCGCCTGAAAACCGGTGCCTGAAGACCGGATTTGAACTGCCGATAGCCATTTAGGCGGAGCTGCTAGAGGAAGGTCGCTTCGCCGTCTGTAGCCCATGGAGGGGCTGCAGGATCCAACCTGAACCACTGACCCCGTGGTTCACTGGCAGCAGGGATAGCCATGACAATCCAGAGGGATCTTAGGGATTTCAGCATTCTTGTCGTCGCAGAGCGGGAATTACTGCGGCGAATTCTGGTCTGCATGCTCAAGGGTGAGCGTTGCGCCCGCATACTGGCCGTTGAAAGCGCCCAGGGCGCCATTAATGCGTTGCACCGGGACCATTTTCACCTCATGCTTTGCGATCAGGCCATACGCCCGGATGCAACTGACCTGCTTTACCAGGTCCGCTCGGGAAGAGCCGGCTGTGTTCGTGACATTCCTGCCGTTCTATTGACACATCGGGACAAACCCGGCCTGCCTGATATGGCCAGTGTCCTGCAAGTCCATAACTGCCTGACCCGACCGGTCACCTCCGATCAGTTACGCGATGCCATTATTGATGCGGTCGAAGCCCCCGTCGCCCTGCGCGAGCCGGAAGCCTATCGCGTTGTTGTCGAGCCCCCCTCATTCCTGGGAGGGGAACGATGAACAACAACCCCTCAGAACTGATCGTAATGGTTGTTGAAGAGCATGATTTTCAGCGGGCCATGGCTGTAAAGGTGCTGGAGGATATCGGCTGCAAGCAGGTATTAAGCGCCAACAGCGGACAGGATTGCCTGGAAAAGATCGTCAACTACCCGGAACCGGTCAATATTGTCTTCAGCCAGCTGGATATGACTCCCATGGACGGTATTGAGCTACTCCGTCATCTGGGTGAACAACAGCTTTCAGAAGCGTTTGCGATTGTTGATTTCATTGATTTTGCCGTTCTTCGTACCCTGGAAGATATGGCAGAGCAACTGGATCTCAATGTCCTTGGCAACATCGAGCAAACGTTTACCCGGGATTGTGCCGAAATGATCGTTGACCGGTACTTTGACTTTAGCCGCAAAAAGCATCCGGACACCTACAGCAACACCCTGACCCGACACGATATTATCGAAGGGCTCACCAGTAACCAGTTCATGACCTGGTATCAGCCCAAGGTCTGGATTGAAACCGGTGAATGGTTCGCGGCTGAGGCCCTGTCACGCTGGGTGCACCCTGACCATGGCATGATTTATCCGGATCAATATATCCCCGTGCTGGAAGAGATGGGGGTAATCGATAAGCTGACCTGGCACCAGATCCATGTGATTGCAGAAGACCTGCACCGCTGGCTGAACCTGGGCAAAAAAATAGCGGTTTCTATCAACATATCGCCCTCCATGCTCGACGATCGCTCTCTGGCCGCAAAACTGGCCGAAGTAACGGATCACTACAACATTGGCCATGACCAGCTGATCCTTGAAATCACAGAATCCATGCTGATGGAAAACCTGGCTCATAGTCTGGAAACCATTGCCCGCATGAAATTGAAAGGTTTCATCCTTTCTATGGATGATTTTGGTACCGGCTACTCCAACCTTCACCAACTGGAGCGGATGCCCTGCTCCGAATTAAAGCTCGATAAGTCACTGGTTACCGGCGCCTACGAGAATCCAACCCGAAAAGTCATTCTCGAATCCAATATCGAAATGGCCCAAAAACTCGGTATGAAAACCGTTGGCGAAGGTGTGGAAACCTCCGACGACTGGTTTCTGCTGGAAGAACTCGGTTGCTCCATCGGCCAGGGTTACCTGATTGGAAAATCCATGCCAGCCAGCGATTTGTTCACCTGGGCAGCAGACTGGAGTATCCGTTACAAACAGATGATGGATGACAGACGATAACTTGTTGTACATGACTCACCTTGCATGTTTCATTGGATGTTAGACAATCAAGAATCACACGAAAACTTAAAATGCTTATTCACTGGATGATTTCAAAGGACTTCTGGTACCCCTATCTGACCAGTATCATTGCGGCATGACATGCAAATAAACAATATCTGAATAAGTACCAGCCGGCTTTCCAGATAGCCACGAATCTAATACCACAATTTTTAATTTTATATTGCTCGCCCCTGAGCAGTCAGGGGCCAAGCTTGCATTGTTTCCATCCATCACCTGCCTAGGCCGAAGTCTCGAATAATGCCTGTTATCCGTAGCCAGTCTTAAACCATAACGAACCTTGTTGATGCCATTACTCAAATAAAAAGCATCTTGCATAGGGCCAAGATTACTGCCTACTGCACTAATACTGTAGGCACCGCTAGATGAATATATACAAAAATGCTGTTCTGCTAGATATCTAGCACTGTACTTCCCCCTAGGCTCAATCTTGTTTTTCTCTGTCAGAACAATATCACTTAGACCGCTGACTTTAACCATTGTTTGAATTTCAACAATGATATCCTGCCACTTCTCCTCTTTTAAGCCACCTTTAACAATCCTGAGGAGATATCGCCCTTCGTAACGGCCAGGTTGAGCCCGCATCAACTGGTGATAACTTGTCCTAATGGTGATTAAATATTCTCTCTGATTGCATAATGAAGGATGTCTGCAACTAAGCGCATCTCTGCCGGAACTCGAAACCAGCCGAGGACGAAAGTGAAATGCAAGCGTGATATTATTTCCTTCATTATTCTGCAATTGGATGACGCCATTATCCAATGATAATTTTGAATCATCAGTACTATATGAAACCTGACAGACATCCTTTAATTCTCTAGATTCATGCTCTCCCCTTTGACATTGTATGCGATAGATGTGCTCAACCAACGGGATAGAATTACTACCCACCATATTATTGAACGACAATTTAATTTCATCTGGCCCGCTGATTTTCTCTATTACCATACAACGCTTGTTTTTTTCACAATGAACATTTGAAAAGGCTATTCCAGCAAACATACCGCAATAAAGTCCGATCAAAGCCAAGCAAATAACCGAGTGACAAATAGAATGTGTTTTTTTATTCATAAGCTTAGGGATACATACAAAATAAACGTGTATAACTAACACCATTACCTGATAGATTCTGATGTTGACTTCAATCCTTGAAGCCAACAAATAAGATTAAATGGTTAGTCCCCCAGCACGTCCTGAATCATCTCCTGCCTGGCAATATCAGATACATGCACCGATACACGCCAAAAATACACAATTGAGATAATAGTTATTGCAGCCACCTCAAGAATACTCGTTCCCTGATCACGCCCCTCTGAACTCAAAGCCCCCATGTAGCCGAGTATGATTCCAATGCAGACAACCACAATGATTGAGCGAATAAACACGACCCAGCCAATAGAAAAATATTTGGCCATAAACTCCCGACCAAAACACCCTCCATTACTCAAATAAACGTTATAGATGCCCGTTACTGTGATAGGAATAACAAGGATTGCACAAAAGACATCATAATGATTAGGCGTATAAACGGGTATCATCGCCATACCCAAAACAAATGTATGTGCCAGAAAATATTTTAAAGTTTCAGACTCTGGCAGTTTATTTTTGTAAAGGTCATGCTTTAGCTTTTCCAGATCCCAAAAATACATATAAACCCCGAAAAATAATTATTTTTGTAGAAACTTGACAATCCTAATGACGCCTTAATAAAGAGGCGCTCATTCTAACGATGACAAGGGCATGTCTTTTCCAACCGCTTCAAGCACTGATTACTCTTCGCATTCAACAGTTCAGGATGCCGGACAAGGCTCTATGTTAATTAGAGAACTTATATAAGTGGAGTCTCAAATTAATGCGTCTTTCTTGGCACCCTCGAAACTGTCACATTAGACGCTAATTCTCCCAAGATATATCATTAACAATCCAATAGTCTTTTGGCTTGTAAAAAACACACTGATAACGAACTGCTTTCTTATCGAACTTTATAGCAAATATATGTTGAATAAGACTGCTGCCAGAAAAATCAGTTTCCAGATAGTCCAGCCCTATAAAGCTACCATAACGTTCACCGTGCATTTTTAGTAGAGTGTTCTTTTGATAGACAACGTTTTTTATTTCCTCAATGGGTAAGCGCCAGTGAGGCATCAAAATTTCGTAAAACTGTTTGATTTCAGCTTGTACAAAATACACCGCGGACTGAGCACACAACGTTTTTGTATCATTAACATTGGTTATCTTTTCGGCCTGCACCGTTGTTGCAAACAGCAGCACAACAACACTCATCATCTTTTTCAACATTTTTCTCCCTGACCTCAAGCAATAGCGAATGAAATCTGACTAATTGCCTTTCTTATAGTTTCTTACAGCCTTACCTTTTTTAGCTTCAAAGCTTTTCTTCTTGAGGATAAGACGCTGAATTTCCCAAGTAGCTTTTATCATTAATCGACTCTTCTTGTTTTATAGGAAAAGGAGTTAGATACACACTCAGAAAGCCATACTTTCGGGAACGTATGTAACACCAACGTTTCATGAGCGATCGTCTCAAATTAAACAAAAAATAACACCCCGCTGTTTAGAATTATTTCATGCCGATGTATTGAACCTAAAGTGTTGATAGAACTGGAATTAGGCTTTATATCCTACACATACAATAGATAACAGTTAATCCATCACTCAAAAGGGCCAGCAACAACCCAATATAACCATGACCTCTTTTGATGCTATTTGTACAACCAGATCAAATAATAGTGAAAGCACTTTCCCTCTCTTTTTTTGTGATGGGAGAGTATTTTAAACATTTCAAGACTGTAAAATTCAAGTGAACAATATGTTCAATTGATAGACATCAATGTAACGCTAAGTTTCAAGCACAAGTCTTTTATTAAAAACAGAACGACAGTATCTATTTGTAAAACAAAAAATACCATCGTCCTATATCAGTGAAACCAGAACAGCTTAAAGAATGAGAATGACAAGCAATACCAAAGGATTAAACCCTATACTTTAACGAAAACACCGACTATCGAGAGGGGCATTGATAGTAATTTACTTTTATTTCTGAACGATAGTTTGTTTTCTTTTATTACAGGCTTGGCCATCGTCGAACCAAACCTAAACACTTCTATCAAAATACGTTACAGCTATTTTTACGTATCTTGATTGAATAACGAGTGTCATTACCAAACACCAATAACAGTAAAATTTATAATGGTATTTCAGTCATGCATATCTTCGCCTAATCTCTCTAACGTGGCGTGCAGACAAGTCATACAAAGACAATCACCAGTGACTTTCTGAAACATCTTCGCCACCTCATAACCGCATAAAAAGCACACTTGCACGTCGGAGGGACGTTTTGAGTATGGAATTTATCGTTGAACCCTGGATGATGGGGCTCATCATTGTCTCCTGCCTCCTTGGAAGCCTGGGATCCTATCTCTTCTATATATTGCTGGCGCTGATAACCAATCTTGAGAAAAAACCGTTAAATGAGAACATACTCATCACCGGGATATTGACGGGTATTCTTGAGCGCGCATTCTTCACTTGTCTGATCGGTTTTGGCATCCAGGGAGTTGCCATCGCAATGATTGCCTGGATCACCATCAAATCACAGCTGCACGATAAAGCACTGATTGACAACCATATCAACGTCAAGGTGGTGTATCTCGGTGTCCTGAGCTCCATGGGCTCGCTGTTTTTTGCCATTTTCGGTGGCGTTTTATGGCGCGAGGAACATTATTTTATCTTTTCGTTTTGACGAGCGTGCAATCTTATCTGTGAAGAGCCGAAGCGAACATTGTCTATGCCACCATAAATACGGGATAAATCTGGTTAAAATTCAACCATTCACCTATTGCGTGACAGCGAGACCTTCTCTAGAATGCGCGATTCTTCTATGAAGTCCGGAACTGGCGTTTATGTCAGTTCCAACTCCTTGCCTTACCGGAGACGGGAATATCCTGTCTCCTGGAAGGCTGTTTAACCCGTAAGGAGCTACAATGCGTCATTACGAAATCGTATTCCTGGTACATCCGGACCAGAGCGAACAAGTACCTGCCATGATCGACCGTTACAAGAAGGTCATCGCTGAAGGCAACGGTACCATCCACCGTCTGGAAGACTGGGGCCGCCGGCAACTGGCTTACCCAATCAACAAGATCCACAAGGCTCACTACGTCATGCTGAACATTGAGTGCGGCAACGATGTACTGACCGAACTGGAAAACACCTTCCGTTTCAACGACGCCGTTCTCCGTAGCATGGTAATCCGTCGTAACGAAGCGATCACCGAACAGTCCATCATGATGCAGCAGGAAGAGCGTCGTGACGACCGTCGCGAAGATCGTCGTGAGCGTCGTGAAGACCGTCGTGAGCGTACCGAAGAAGCCGCTGAAGCACCTGCTGCTCCTGCTTCTGAAGAGTCCGCTGAGTAATCCGTCGCGGATTATCACACCGTTACGAATATTGTTCTGAAAAGAACCTTTTGAGGAGACGTCGTTATGGCACGTTACTTCCGCCGCCGGAAATTCTGCCGTTTTACCGCTGAAGGCGTACAGGAAATTGATTACAAGGACCTGAACACCCTGAAGGCGTATGTTACCGAAACCGGCAAGATTGTACCCAGCCGTATCACCGGTACCAAGGCTCGCTACCAGCGCCAGCTGGCCACTGCGATCAAGCGTGCGCGCTACATCGCGCTGCTGCCGTACACTGATCGCCACTAAGCGGGTTCATCGCCCGTTGTTCGGGCGGGTTTAATCCCATGGGGGGACGTATGCGCGCTTTAGCAGAACTGATCATGCGGGGACGGGCCGCTGCCATTGCCGTGGCAGTGATCGCCTGTGCCGTGCCGATGATGTTCTGGTTGAGTGCAGCAGCAGTAGCATTGGTAACCCTGCGCCGTGGCTGGCAAGACGGGCTCCAGATATTTATCTGGGCTCTGTTACCGGCCGGCGTCTGGGCCTGGATGGGGCAACCTTCCGCGTTGTTCTGCCTGGTGGGCACCATGGCCATGGCCTGCAGCCTGCGTCGCACGGCGTCATGGCCGCTGGCGTTAATGGCGCTGGTACCGGCCGGTGGTCTGATGGCGCTGGTCATCAGCGACTATTACGCACCACAGGTTGCCCATGCCATGGAAATCCTGCGGCAGCTGTATGGCCCGAACCTCGAGACACTGTTTCCCGAGGGCGCCAATCTCAGCCAGGAACAGATCCTGACACTGCTGGAAACCAGCTTTGTCCGGACAGCCAGCTTCATTATTGCCGGCGGCGCCGTACTGGCGTTGATTCTGGCCCGTGGCTGGCAGGCCATGCTCTATAATCCCGGCGGTTTCAGGACAGAGTTTCATCGCCTGCGCCTGACACCGATGGTGACCGTTGTATTGCTGGGACTGTGGCTTCTGGCCATGTCCAGCACCAGCCTGGTCACCGCCGCGATACAGCCAGTCCTGCTAATGCCATTACTGGTTGCAGGTATTGCGCTGATGCATGGTCTCGCGGGGCTACGTGGATTTGGCAAGGCCTGGCTGCTGCCGTTTTATGTGCTGCTGCTTGCATTTTACCCTGTGGTTGTATTGCTAGCCTGCCTTGACAGCCTGTTGGACTTTCGGGGACGCCTCGAAAACAGGATGCAAGGTTAAATCGATGCACTGTTCAACAGGTTCAAGGTAGATTAAGAGGTAAGCGAGATGGAAGTTATTCTTCTGGAAAAAATCGCCAATCTGGGCGATCTGGGTACTCAGGTTAAGGTCAAGGCCGGTTACGGTCGTAACTACCTGATCCCTTTCGGTAAGGCTGTGCCTGCCACCAAGGCTAACATTGCTGATTTCGACGCACGTCGTGCAGAGCTGGAAAAAGCCGCTGCCGCCAAGCTGGCTGAAGCCGAGAAGCGTGCTGCTTCCTTGGCTGAAATCGAGCTGACCATCACTGCCAAAGCTGGTGATGAAGGCAAGCTGTTCGGCTCCATCGGCACCCGTGATCTGGCTGACGCCATCACTTCTGCCGGCGTTGAAGTAGCCAAGAGCGAAGTTCGCATGCCTACCGGTCCTATCCGTATGATTGGCGAATACGACATCGCTGTACAGCTGCACTCCGACGTAGCATCCAGCGTCAAGGTATTCATCGAAGCCGAGTAATCGATTTCGATCACACCTGTGATGTAAAAACGCCTGTGCCTGCACAGGCGTTTTTTTGCGCTTCCATAAATACAATCGCGATTTTTTAGTCAGCTAGCAAAACTTACTGGTCATGATTACTTCTTAATGAAAGTAGATTCTCAGTGTCTTTAATGAACTGATGGTAACTAGACTGGAAGTGAGTTCTATGGAAGGAAGAGAAAATGTACAGCGCCGCACTGTAACACATGGAACAATGGAAACAGCGGCTAATATTCAGCAACTAAACAGGGAAACCAGACGTATTCGTCCTGCCTTTAGAAGATCAACTGGAGCACAGGCATTGCCTGTTGAAGTAATTTCACCTGATCAAATTCAAGTACTTAAAGAGCATATTGATGCCTATGAAACCATAGTAGAACAACATCTGGGTATAAGAAGATACCTCTTCCTAGAACAACGCTCGGTCACTCAAATAGCAAAGGAAGCATTATCCGATCAAAAAAGCAGGATAGTTAACACCGGCTTGTTAAGCCTAAGACATTACAGCAAAAACCAAAAACTAAGAGAGAATGATCTAAGATTCCAATGTCTTTTACTACAAAGCTCTTTAGAATTATCTGAGCACACGTGTGAGAGAATCAACCAAGCTATCGTACAATTTGTTTATCTAACACCCAACGCCAGATTTAATAACGATTGCGACTTTCATAAAGCTCTCGATCAATTCGATGACTGTCATCAGCATTTAATTCTTACATTAATCAACGCAGATAGTCTTCGAGACAACTTTCTTCGCCTATTAAAACATCGATTATCCACACCTGAAAATATCAATACCAACAGAGCAATTTTTGACATTTTAATGATAAAATATTATTTGAATTATAGTGATTTCATCCCTGATTTTCAAAAGCATTTTTTAGATCAAAAATCTTGTGAATTAGAAAGCTTTCTAGACTCTCAGGATTTTTTAGATGAAGATAGCCAACGTTTAAAGTCCATGTGCAATCATGCTTTTAAATATTTATCAAGTACATGTAAAATTCCAACCTTAGAAAAGCTTACAGAAGATCTCTACCTTTGTACTACTCGAGAATTTACATATGCTAATTTTTTACACTTCCAAAAACCTCAAAATCCCAAAATTCTTGACGAGCTCTTTAGCATGAAGCGCGCTTTAGCAAAAGAAATACGCGATTGTGAAAAGATGGAAAGAAGAACATTACCTTTCAATTTAATTCTTCAGTGCTGCTCACTGAAGATTGCCAAACATATGAACGAAGATACCGTTGAACGATTAACAAGCGCTCTGGAATGTTTTGTTTATACGCATTATCACTACCACAACACACCAATCCCAATATCTGAACTAGCACTATTTATCTTCACAGAATGTCACCAATATTTTTTCACGCCTTTTTTTACATCTAAAGACAGAAAATATGTTTTAGAAAAGTTAATGGAATATCAGAAAAGCAGACAATCAATACCAGCATTAACACTCAATTATATTACCTTCGTGTACATTACAACTTTCTTTAGCGAAGAATTACCAAAATCATTATCACCGTCCCAAATAAAATGTCTACACCAACAACATGGTAAAATTACAGATGAAATTAACAGCCGCCCATTATCCTATCAAAGGACAGAACAACTATTATCAATAGTACAAATGGCATTTGCTTATTTACAGCAAAAAGCACCAAGAGAAAGAGCAATAGCTTTTGAACAGCCCGAAGCTGATAACACTAAAGCGACAGCAATGATGCCTGATACTTCACAACAAAATACACAAAAAGATAGACAACTAACTCTTAAACAACCCGAACCTGATGAAATCACAATTATTAATCAAATTATGGCAATGTCGCCTGAGGCTTTTCATCGGTTAACTAGTAAGTTTTTCTCTCAACCTTATCCTCTTAAGTAATCTCACATCGCACGAATACATTATTATAATGAATAAACACAATCTCACACATTCAAAATCTACTTCTTTGTCTTTCAATCATTCAGCGATACTATAAGGCATAAACTCACACTTACGACAGCGAGTACATGTTGGAAGCAGCCCATCATCCCGAACTGCCCATTGACGAGGCCATGGCCAGCCTGAAGACCCCGCCGCACTCCATCGAGGCGGAACAGTCGGTACTGGGCGGTCTGATGCTGGACAACGATGCCTGGGACCATGTCGCAGAGAAGATCGGCTCAGTGGATTTCTATAACCCCGCACACAAAAAGATCTTCGAGTGTATTGAGGAACTGGCCAAAGAATCCAATCCATTCGACCCGGTAACGCTGGCCGGTGAACTGGAACGGCGTAGCCTGCTAAGCGATTGTGGCGGCATTCCCTACCTGACGGAATTGGTAGAAAGCATCCCCAGTGTTGCGAACATCCGTGCGTATGCCGGCATTGTCTACGAACGGGCCGTATTACGGCGCCTGATCAGCGCTTCACAGGAAATTGCCGATAACGCGTATAACCCGGAAGGGCGCAAAAGTGACGACCTGCTGGAGATGGCCGAACGGGCGATTTTCCAGATCGCGGAAGATCGCGCAAAAGAAGGTGGTCCGATCGACATGCGGGAGCTGTTGAAAAAAGCCATCGACAAGATTGATGAACTGTTCAACACCGGCGACGCCATTACCGGTATCACAACCGGCTTTACCGATCTCGACGAAATGACCTCGGGGCTGCAACCGTCTGATATGATCGTCGTGGCGGCGCGTCCTTCCATGGGTAAAACCACCTTTGCCATGAACCTGGTGGAAAACGCCCTGATGGCAACCGACAAAAGTGTCGTCGTCTTCAGCCTGGAAATGCCTGCTGAGCAGTTGATGATGCGTAGCCTTTCCTCACTGGGGCGCATCAATCAGGGTAAGGTGAGAACCGGGAAACTGGAAGAGGATGACTGGCCCAGACTGTCGTCAGCGGTAGAAAGACTGAAAGACAAAAAACTGTTCATTGACGATACCGCCGGTATCAGCCCCCAGGAAATGCGTTCCCGGCTCCGACGTATCGTGCGCGAACACGGTGATCTGGCGCTGATCATGGTGGATTACCTGCAGCTAATGCAGATCCCCGGATTCAGTGAAGGGCGTACCAACGAGATTTCTGAAATCTCCCGTTCCCTCAAGGCCATGGCCAAAGAGTTCAAGGTACCGGTGATTGCGCTCTCGCAGCTCAACCGTTCCCTGGAGCAACGTCCGAACAAACGTCCGGTAAACTCTGACCTGCGGGAATCCGGTGCGATCGAGCAGGACGCCGACGTCATCATGTTCATCTACCGGGACGAAGTGTATAACCCGGATACGGAATACAAAGGTGTCGGCGAAATTATTATCGGGAAACAGCGTAACGGCCCCATCGGCAGCGTACGACTGGCCTTCATTGGCCAATACACCCGGTTTGAGAATCTGGCACCGGGTGCTTACAGCGACTTTGACGAATAATCAGTGATCAATGCATTGGGGGTGCTTTACGGCACCCTCTTCCTGAATTGTCACTTTTCATTTTCTGAAGGATACTGCCAGACCAAGTTTGAATTCCCCTCCTGAGAATACATGCAACACACAGAAAAAATGATGCTAATGACTCGACCAGCGTTTATGGCTATACAGATTTGCATTACTTTTAAATGAACGACCGCATATATCACAATCAAACGTTCTGGCAACATCACAGACTGTACAAATGTGACCTGCTAAACTGGCTGCAGTTTCATAGGTTAGTCGGCAACATGCACATTCATAGATTTCAGGATTGAAAACAAACTTTTGTTTAACTTCAACAACATCGGCCACTAACCTACTCTGAATAGCTTTATTATCCCCCCCCTCTTCCTTCATTCCTCCGGTAGACGTTGATGGTTGCTGGGCAATTAACTCATCAGCGCTAACCTTATGACTGCCTACACGGGCAGTCGGATAAACATCTGGTTTTTTAGTCGTAATATTCGTTTTATTGTTCTTATTATCAGAACGAATAATCATGAAATGCTTAGGCATTTAATCAATCCAATATAACAACTACTCAATCACTCGTTGGATACCTCCCAAACACAAAAGTTCCTGACAGAAATGTTAACTAATGTATGTATATTGGGTATGAGGCAAAAAATAATTGGCACACTGAAGACGACTCCAGTGTGCCAATTATGTATCGCTAAACTGATTGTGCTAATGCCTGATCCAGATCCGCGAGAATATCCTCAATATGTTCAATACCGATGGACAGGCGCACCATGTCGCGGCTGACACCAGCAGCCACCAGCTCCTCATCATCCAGCTGACGGTGCGTGGTTGAAGCCGGATGGCAGGCCAGTGACTTGGCGTCGCCGATGTTGACCAGCCGCGTAACCAACTGCAACGCATCAATAAATCGTGCACCTGCAACCTGACCACCTTTTATCCCGAAACTCAGGATGCCGGAAGGTTTACCATCCAGGTATTTCTGACAGAGTGCATGATCCGGGCTTTCCGGAAGTCCCGCATAATTCACCCACTCAACCTGGTCATGATCACGCAGAAACGCCGCCACTTTTTGCGCATTCTCACAATGACGTTCCATACGTAACGATAATGTTTCCAGTCCCTGCAGTATCATGAACGCATTCATCGGTGAAATGGCTGCACCGGTGTTACGCAACGGCACGACACGCGCACGCCCAATAAAGGCAGCTTGAGCAAGCGCTTCGGTATAAACGACACCGTGATAGGAAGGGTCTGGTTCATTCAGTACGGGGAAACGATCCTTGTGATCGGCCCATGGGAATTTTCCAGAATCCACAATCACACCACCGATAGTCGTGCCATGCCCACCCATATATTTGGTGAGAGAATGTACGACAATGTCCGCACCGTGTTCGATAGGCCGCCATAACGCCGGTGATGCCACGGTGTTATCCACAATCAGCGGAACACCCTCCGCGTGCACAGCATTCGCGAGTGCTTCAATATCAACAATATTCCCCAGGGGATTGCCGATACTTTCGCAGAATACCGCCTTGGTGTTGGCATCAATCAAATCCACCAGCGCATCAATATCATCGTGGGGCGCAAAGCGGACTTCAATGCCTTGTTTAGGCAGCGTATGCGCAAACAGGTTATAGGTGCCGCCATACAGTTTGTTGATGCTGACAATATTGTCGCCAGCTTCCGCTATGGTCTGTATTGCATAAGTAATAGCTGCCATGCCCGATGAGAGCGCTAAGCCAGCTATACCACCTTCCATCGCCGCTACCCGCTGTTCCAGTACTGCTGTCGTCGGATTCATGATGCGGGTATAGATATTACCTTCAACTTTCAGGTCGAACAGGTCTGCGCCATGCTGGGTATTGTCGAATGCGTAAGATGTCGTTTGATAAATGGGGACGGCAACGGCTTTAGTCGTAGGATCTGGTGAATATCCGGCGTGGATAGCTTGGGTTTCCAGCTTCATCGTTATTCTGCCCTGGTTTATTGTTGGGGATTGTGACCGGGAAGGGGCAGAATAACCAAAAAGAACGCGGTATTGAATCTATGAAATGCTCAGGAGGAGCAGCTCACTTCGAGAGAGGTACTCCAATCCGGTGGTAATCCCGCGTAAGCTTCCTGTTCAGGCCATTCTGCAATGGGATTACTGAGCAATGCCAGCAGATTATCAACTTCACTGTAGTCACCGGCTTCTGCCTTATCTATGGCGATCTGTGCCATGTAATTACGCAATACATATTTAGGATTCGCCTGCTGCATTGTGCGTCGACGCTCATACGCTGAGCCGTTCTCAGCAGATAAACGGACTTCATAATCCTTACACCACCGATCAAAAGCATCACGCTCAACAAACAGATCTCTCAGCAGCGCATTTTCACCACCCGGTTCATAATCACAGAGCCGCCGGAAGAACAACGTGTAATCCGTTTTGCTTTCCTGCATCAATGTAAACAGCCGATCAAAAAGACGACTGTCGTTTTCATCCTGTTCAGAAAGTCCTGCCTTTTGACGAATCAGCAGCGAATAGGTTGCAGCAAAATCGTTAGGATATTGCGCAAGAATCCCTTTAATAACATCAACATCATTATTGAATAATGGCGACAAAGCCTGACCAAGACAGGCACAGTTCCAGTAACCGATATCAGGTTGCTGATTAAACGCATAGCGTCCCTGGTAATCTGAATGGTTGCAGATGTGCCCTGCATCAAACCCTTCCATAAACCCAAAAGGCCCATAATCCAGCGTCAGCCCGAGAATAGACATATTGTCGGTATTCATGACACCGTGACAAAACCCGACAGCCTGCCACTGCGCAATCATCTCTGCGGTGCGTTTAACGACTTCACGATAGAAACGTTCGTAGCAATCGGCTTGATTCGCAAATGCCGGGAAATGCCCGGCAATCACAACATCAGCCAGCTGTTTTAGTTCTTCATGCTTGTTGCGGTAATAAAAATATTCAAAGGTACCGAAGCGTACATGGCTCTGGGCAACCCGAAGGATGGCCGCACCACGCTCCATCCTTTCACGCTGAACCGGTGTATCGCTATCCACCAGACACAGGGCGCGCGTCGTCGGAATACCCAATCCATGCATGGCTTCACTGCATAAGTATTCGCGAATGGAAGAACGCAATACCGCACGACCATCTCCCTGCCGCGAATAAGGCGTATGACCTGAACCTTTCAGGTGTAGATCCCATTTCTCGCCCAGATGATTTCTTACTTCACCCAGCAACAGCGCCCGACCATCCCCCAACCGTGGCACATACACACCAAACTGATGGCCGGCATATACCATGGCCAAAGGATCGGCATCCGCCGGCACATGCTGTCCTGCCGTTATGGCTAACATGCCCGCGTGATCGTCCGGATCCAGATCCAGCAATTGGGCAACCCGGGTATTCACACTGACAAGGCGCGGATTCTCCAGCGCCTGTGGCGTAACCTTTGAATAGAAACACTCCGGTAGCTGTGAATAACCGTTATCGAAGACAAGGTGATCAAAGCAGGGCATGCAAAATCCTGTGCGCCAGATTTTCCGAGTATGGTACTGGGTTATTCTGCGTCCTGCACCCCGTCCTGTGCGACACGCCAGAGGATCTGTTCATAATCTCCCCCAAAATCCACCCGGCTGACATCCGCAATGCGGTAACTGTCCACATCCTGCTCAAACCGGGCATCCGGGGTAATACATTTCAGGTAGAGTGATCCCTGGCTGGTACTGACCACCTTGCCAATCCAGCAGATATCAGGTTCCAGGGATTCCTGGTGGATCGTCACCAGGGGCGAACTCTGGCTGATGGATTGCAACGCGCTCTCCATGGACGACATATTCACAATGCCTGGGTGAACAGGGTGTTGCTGACGTAACTCAAGCGCTTTTTCAATAAAGCCGTGGTGAGGCATCGGTTGTTCGATGTCGCTGATATCGGACTGCCGCAGCAGCTGGTAGCCATCCAGGCTGATACGGTCATTGATCAACTGCAGCAGTAACAGCTCCTGGCTCTGTTCGATCACAAACCCATTGGACCAGGCGCCTTCGCCCTCAATGGACTCACGAAACACCCGAACCAACGCATTCAAAGGCAACGGTCTGACTGACACAAGATTCTCCGGGAACACGTCCATGAAGGCACGACCCTCTTTCAACGTCGTTCAGTATGAAAGAAGATATCCTGCTTGGGCCAGGCGATAGTGATGTTGTGTTCACTGAACAAGGTCTGAATCCGCGTATTGAGCGCGTCACGCACTCTCAGGCGCTCATCCACATGGGTGACATAGACCCGCAATTCATATTGCAACGCACTATCGCCATACTCCATAAACAATGCCAGAGGTTCTGGTTTCTCGACAACCCCGGGATGCTCCTGGGCAGCCTGCAGCAACAGTTTCTGTACCTGTACGGGGTCTTCTTCGTGAGCGACATAGAATGGCATGATGATACGAACCACAGAACTACTGAGGGACCAGTTGATCAGTTTTTCATTCACCAGCATCTTGTTGGGAATGATGATTTCCTTGTTATCCCAGTCAGTGACAGTGGTGGAACGAATTCGGATACGCGTCACTTCACCGGTGATTTCTCCCAGAGTTATGGTGTCGCCTATCCGGACAGGTCGCTCAAACAGAATAATCAAACCCGAGAAGAAGTTGGCGACAATTTCCTGCAAACCGATACCAATCCCCAGACCCAATGCCGCAACCAGCCATTGCAGTTTATCCCAGCCGATGCCCAGTGTTGCCAGTGACAAGACAACCCCCAACCCGGTAATGGTGTAGCTGAGTAAGGTGGTGGCAGCATAACTGTTACCCGGACGCAGGTTAAGTCGTGAGAGAATCGTGACCTCCAGCAAACCCGGCAGGTTTCGCGCCAGGATAAACATGGTCACCAGCACCAGAATACTGAGTAGAAGGTCGCTGAGATAAACCGGCACATCACCCTTGGCATCCCCTACTTCCCAGAGCGTAATGTTGTTCATGAAATGAAGAAGACCAAACAGGTCCTGCCACAGCCAGTACAACACCAGCAGTAATCCCACCACCATCAAGGCATTGATCAGCCGCAGTGACTGTTGTTCTACGGTCGCAAGATCCAGGGTCGGTTCCTCAAACGACGTCGCGTCCCCTTCCTCACTGCTAGCCGCCCGACGTGATATAGCACGGGAATAGGCGAGTCGTCGTTCAGCCACGTGCAGGTTGCGCTTGATCAGCGCCTGTATCATCACGGTAAGCCCGACCAGCAATAGCGTACCCACCAACTGATGTTGCATCTGCAATGCGGTGTAATAGTAGCCGGATGCGGTGAGCGCCATCTGTCCCAGCGAAACCACCACCAATCCAGACAAAATCATAAAATTCAGTAATTTCGAGCCCAGCAGCTCATCCGACGTTTTGACCATACTGATGATGATCCAGGCTTGCAGCAATGAGCCTGTCATCAGCAACAGCATGCCAATTAGGTCATGCTCAAGCTCCGTCGATTGCCCCTTCGCCAGACTGACTACAAAAAACAGGGGCACCATTACCATGGCAAGACGCCGCATCTGTCCCATAAGCGCCCGACAATCCCGGGCCAGCCAGCCAAAATGCTCCATGCCAATATCATGCGGTGCATACACATGGATACCCAGCAGCATCAGCAACCAGACGGGTGCGGTCTGAATCATGGCGCGCCCGAGGTTTTCCACCCCGGGCCATGGCGGCGCCCCACTGATCAGCACCAGCCCGACCAGCATGAGCAACAATGGCGCCGGCAACACCTGCAGGAGACTTAAGGCTAACGCTTTGGGGGTATGTTTCAGGTTGTCATAGCGGATATGCCCGATATGTCGGGTCAAGGCCCGCTGCATGGCATGCAGGTAACGTCTACGCGAATGCAGCCAGGTGCAAAATGCCAGGCAGAGTATGGTAATCAGCCAGTTGGTCCGCAGTGTTGTGTAAACGTGCGTCGCAATGCCTTTCCACGGAATCATCTCGAGCTGCTGGAACAGCCGGTCAGGCGCCGCCATCAGCCAGTCCATCCCCAGCTCATTATTACTGGCAATCCAGTAAAGGCGTTCTTTCAGGGTGCGTGACAGGTCGCGCCCCTGGCTCAACAATTGTTGCTGATCCAGGTCCAGGCTGATAGCCGCCGTCAGCAGGTTACCCTGTTCAGTTGACAGGTCCTCCAGCAATTTCTGGCGGGTACGCAACAATCGCAGCAGCTCTTTACGATCTGAGTCACTCAAGGTGGTCTGGTTACCGGCGGATTCCAGCAGTTTATCCACATAGCGCTCAGGTGGACTGAGACGCTGTCTTTCCTGATCATGATTGAATTTCTGTAATCGCGCCTGTGTGATGATGTGCGGGATCTCCTTGTTAACAGAGATCTTGGGGAGCTTCATGCGACTTTCACGCAGCAGCGCTGCCAGCCGGGGGTTTTCGCCCAGCAACACCGATTTCTGCTGCACACTCTGGCTGATCGCACTGACGTTCTTTAGCTGTTCCCTGACCCGGGTATTCTGCTCACTGATTTCACTGATGCGGTCGGTAATCGCCAGCAGTTCCTGGCTCAGCTCCATGTTGATCACGGCCTCATTGCGCAGCAGCTCCCCCTTGCCAGCGCTGGAACGGGTAATATGCGAAGCAATAGCCACGGCCGCTTCACTGGCCGCCCGACGCTTGTAATTGATGACGGTTTGCAGTGAAAGAACATCCAGCTCCAGTACCCGAACCTGTCGGGACAGCAGCACCTGCCGGGCAGTGATCAACTCCAGCCGGATACTGCTGTTGCGAATCTCCAGGTTAAGACGGTTATCCTGCTGCTGCAGTGCCGCCATCTCCGCCATGTACAGAGATTTTTTTGCTTCCACCAAGGCGCCAGCCGATGTTTCTGCCAACAGCAGATTCAGTTGCGAAGACAAGACTTTCAGGCGCTCCTGATTTTTACTGATAATCGCCTGGTTATTTTCCGGCCGTGCCCGCTCAATGGTGACCCGGTTATTGGTATTCGCCAGCTGGGTCTGACGCTCAGAAAGTTCCGCCTGCCGATCAATCAGGGCTTTTTTGAGATATTCAGGGGTTTGATGGCGCAGCTTTTCCAGTAAATCCGTTTCGGTAGGAATCTCTGTGGATTTGATCTGTTCCTGAATACGTGTTGTCTCCTCCGGCGCATCTTCCAGTTGCAATAACAGTTCATTCAACTGCTGTTGTTCGCTGTCTGCCTGTTTGAGAAATTGCAGTGTCTGCTGGTAAATATCAGCCAGCGACTGCTTTTGTTCCGGCAACGGTTTATCCGCCGGCTTAAGCGTATCCAGCGCCTGTGTGATTGCCTCAATACTGGGGGGGCGGATGTCTGTGGGTAGCGGTGCCGGATTTCCGACGGCCTGCGGGATACTGAGAAAAAAAGCACAGCCAAACGCCAACGCCCAATGCACTCTGTACATGACTTCCCTGTCATTCTGTGAAGATTTGATGCCTATACAGAAAGTCTAGAAGTTGGCTGTCTGACTACCTACTTATCCTGTGAATAATTTTTTAAGTTTCGGATGGATCAAACACTCCCCAAAAACCACTCGTACTCAACGCCAGAAATCACCTTCTCAAAGGTCTCCAGTTCCTGATTTCGAATAGCCAGATAGACCTCAACAAAGGCATCACCAAAATAGCGACGCAGAACCTCTGAGTTTTCCATGCGACGCATCGCATCCCGCAGGTTATCGGACAGAGAACGGGGATGGGTTTCGCTGGCATTGCCAGTGGCTGCCGGTGGCGGTGAGATCTTTTCTGTCAGACCGTAGTGCATACCCGCCAAAATCGCCGCAACCACCAGGTACGGGTTGGCATCCGCACCGGGTACCCGATATTCGATACGGGTGTTGGCCGCATCACAGGCCGGAATCCGAATCGCCGTCGAACGATTGTCAAACCCCCAGGTTGGCGCGCAGGGCGTGAAGAACTCCGGTGCAAAACGACGGTAGGAATTCACATTAGGCGCCAGTAGCGCCATGGAATCGCCCATCAACGCCAGCAATCCACCAATGGCCTGTTCCAGCACCTGACTGACCGGATCATCAGTGCCAGCAAATGCATTGTTGCCCTGAGCATCCAGCAAACTCATATGCACATGCATTCCGCAGCCTGCCTGGTCAGGATAAGGCTTAGCCATAAAGGTAGCCTCAACGCCATGACGCAAGGCCACGTTACGAATCACCCGCTTGAGCAGGATGGCATGGTCACAGGCCAATACGGGATCACCCACATGATGCAAATTCACTTCAAACTGACCGGGCGCATACTCAGCAATAATGGAATCCGCCGGCAGTCCCTGCTCACGAGCGGCAGCGATCACATCCGCCAGAAAGTCCGCGTAATCATCCAGATTGTCGATGGAGTAAACCTGCGTTTCCGATTCCCGCTTGCCGGTAGCCGGTGATAAGGGAGGCTGTGGCTTTTCCCCATCACGTTCCCGGTCAACAAGATAAAACTCCATTTCAACCGCAGTGACCGGCGTCAGCCCCAATTCGCTGAATTGCTCATATATCGTCAGCAAACGATGTCGCGGATCGGCAAAGAACGGTTCACCATTCAGCTCATGCATGGTCATCAACAGCTGACCGGTCGGCTGGCTCTGCCAGGGCACAATGCAGAGGCTTTCATCCACCGGAAAACAGAGTCGGTCCGGATCCCCCTGCTTCAGGCCAAGTCCGGTTTCCTCAACGGTTTCACCCTGGATATTCAACCCAAACACAGACCCGGGAAGATAGACCCCCTTGCTGAACACCTTGGCCAGCACCGAGCGATCCACCCGTTTGCCACGGATCACACCATTGATATCAGGAATCAGGAGGTCAATGCGGGAGACTGACGCGTGCGTCTCCAGAAAGGAGGAAAAACCGGTCTCAGACTTTACTGCATCCATAACGGTATCCGTTTTGTTGTCATTATTCTTTGTCAGGGCACGGCTTCATGCGCGATGCCTTTTGGGGTAACGCTGAACGGGTTTGTAAAATATTTCAACCATTATTTTGGGTTCATCAGTGAATACCTGCCCAAAAGGGACGTCAATACAGCCAGCGAAGCCCAGATTGGTGCGCAACACCCAAAAACGCCCTGATAGAGGGCTTAAATCACCCGCTATTTTTGTATTTTTTTGTAATTGCTTCATAAGGAAGCTGGCGCCGCGCGCCATGCCACGGTTTGGGCACATTGGCAGAGCTCTTGCTTTTACGCAGCGACAAGTGTTAAAAAAAACGAACAGTGCAGAACAGAAAATAACAAGATCAGAATTCCAATAAGCAAAGGTGATGCATGATTACCCCATTCCGGCCGCTGTCAGGCCCGGTTCCCTTGGTCGGTGTCGTTGCAGACAGCAAGATAGTCGACCCACACCGTTTTCATATGGCGGGGGAAAAGTATCTTACGGGTGTCGTTAATGGCGCAGACGCTCTTCCCGTGATTATTCCCTCATTGCCCGAACCGCTGGCGGTTGCACCATTGCTCGACAAGCTCGACGGCCTGCTCTTCACCGGTGGCTACTCCAATGTTGAACCTCACCACTATGAAGGCGAAGCCAGCAAGCCGGGCACACTGCACGATGCACTCCGCGACCACACCACCCTGCCGCTGCTTCGTGCCGCTGTTGATGCGGGCGTGCCATTGCTGGGCATCTGCCGTGGATTCCAGGAAATGAACGTTGCCTGGGGCGGCACTCTGCATCAGGAATTGCATGAAACCGGTCTGTTCATGGAACACCGGGAAAACAAGGACGACCCGCTGGAGCAACAGTACAGCCCCACACATGACGTCACCATTGAACCCGATGGTCTGCTGGCAGAACTGGTGGGCGAAGGTACACAACAGGTGAACTCGTTACACACTCAGGGCATTGATCGACTGGGCATTGGGCTGCAGGTTGAGGCGAGAGCACCGGACGGCCTGATCGAAGCGATTTCTGTCCCTGACAGCAAGGCTTTTACCCTGGCTGTACAGTGGCACCCGGAATGGAAAGTGAACGAATCCTCTTTATATCTGTCTATATTCCAGGCCTTTGGCAAGGCATGCGCCGCACGGGCTGCCGGTCGGCAATCCTGATTCTGGACAGCATCACAACAGATTTAGACACGTTAAAAACACAGGCAACAAAGCAATGAAAAAATTAAGCGCCTGGCTTAAAGAAAACAAGATCACGGAAGTGGAATGCATCATCACCGATTTCACCGGAATCGCCCGGGGCAAAATCATGCCCTGCAACAAGTTCATTGATGAAAAAGGCATCCGGCTGCCGGAAAGCATCCTGATACAAAGCGTCACCGGCGATTATGTCGATGATGACGTCTATGACGATCTGATTGACCCGGCCGAGATCGACATGATTCTCAAGCCGGATGAAAGCGCGGTATTCATGGTGCCCTTCGCCCTTGAACCCACCGCCATGATCATTCACGACTGCTACGACAAGCAGGGCAATCCCATCAGCATGTCCCCCCGCAATGTGCTGAAGAAAGTACTCTCACTCTATGAAGCCAAAGGCTGGAAACCCGTCGTCGCACCAGAGCTGGAGTTTTACCTCACCAAGCGCAGTGCGGACCCGGACTTTCCGCTGGAGCCCCCCGTCGGCCGCTCCGGTCGGCAGGAGTCTGGACGACAGTCATACAGTATTGACGCTGCCAATGAATACGATCCAATGTTCGAGGACGTTTATGACTGGTGTGAGCAACAGGACCTCGATATCGACACCCTGATTCACGAAGAAGGCACCGCCCAGATGGAGATCAACTTCCGTCACGGTGATGCGCTCTCACTGGCTGACCAGGTTTTCGTCTTCAAACGTACGGTACGCGAAGCGGCCCTGAAACATAATATGACCGCCACCTTCATGGCCAAGCCCATTGGTGATGAACCCGGCAGCTCCATGCACGTTCACCAGAGTATTCTGGATACGAAGACCGGCAAGAATATTTTCAGCAATGATGACGGTACGCAGACTGACAGGTTCCTGCACTTCATCGGTGGACAGCAGAAACATATTGCCGCCTGCATGCCGCTGTTTGCGCCGAATGTAAACTCCTACCGTCGTTTTTTGCCGGGCACCTCGGCTCCCGTCAATGTGGCATGGGGGATTGATAACCGAACCGTTAGCCTGCGCGTACCGGATTCATCCCCCAGTGCACGCCGTGTTGAAAACCGTCTGGCCGGTGCTGACGCCAATCCTTATCTGGCTTTTGCAGCCACTCTGTTATGTGGCTATCTTGGCATGGTCGAACGCGTCAATCCCGGTAAGCCGGTTCATGGCAGTGCCTATGAAGAATCCACGGCGGCAAGCCTGCCTCTGAACCTGGAAGCGGCCCTGGAATGTATGGAAAACAGTGAAGAGCTGAAAGAAATCCTGAGCCCGCTGTTTGTCCAGGCCTATGTAGAGGTCAAACGTGCCGAGTACCAAAACTTCAAACGCGTTATCAGCTCCTGGGAACGCAAATACCTGCAAATGACCGTCTAAATAAATCCATTTGTTGTTATCTGCCGGCCTGCAGGCCGGCAGCTGTTTTCGGAGAATAATAATGAACGACATGACTTTGCCCCTTGATACTGCACAGCTACAGGCACTGGATCGCAAGCACCATCTGCATCCTTTCAGCGACAACAAAGCGTTGGGCCTGGAAGGCGCCCGCGTGATCACCCGTGCGGAGGGCGTCTATCTGGAAGACAGCGATGGCAACCGCATCCTCGACGGGATGGCTGGCCTCTGGTGTGTGAACATTGGCTATGGTCGCAAGGAGCTGGCAGACGTCGCCTATCGCCAGATGCAGGAACTGCCTTACTACAACAGTTTCTTTAAAACCTCTCATCCACCTGCCATCGCACTGGCTGAAAAACTGGTGGAAGTGACACCAGATCATATGAACCACGTGTTCTTTACCGGTTCCGGCTCTGAATCAAACGACACCGTTCTTAGAATGGTCCGCCGTTACTGGGATCTGAAAGGTAAACCCGGTAAGAAAACCATCATAAGCCGTCAAAATGCCTACCACGGTTCCACCGTTGCCGGCGCCAGTCTCGGTGGAATGAAGCCCATGCACGCCCACGGCGATCTGCCGATTCCGGGGATTGTGCATATTCAGCAGCCCTACTGGTTTGGCGAGGGTGGCGATCAGTCCCCGGAGGAGTTCGGCCTTCAGGCGGCCAAGGCCCTCGAAGAGAAAATTCTGGAGCTTGGCGAAGACAAGGTTGCAGCATTTATCGCTGAGCCAATACAAGGCGCCGGTGGTGTGATTGTGCCGCCCTCCACTTACTGGCCTGCGGTAAAAGAGATTCTTTCGAGTTACGACATTCTGCTGATCGCTGATGAAGTCATCTGTGGTTTCGGCCGCACCGGTGAATGGTTCGGCAGCCAGTACTATGATCTGAAGCCTGATCTGATGCCCATCGCCAAAGGACTTTCTTCCGGCTACCTGCCCATTGGCGGCGTAATGGTTGGTGACAGAGTCACAGATGTATTGCTTGAGAAAGGCGGTGATTTCAATCACGGCTACACCTATTCCGGTCACCCTGTCGCAGCCGCCGTAGCCCTGGAAAACATTCGTATCCTTCAGGATGAAAACATTGTAGAAACCGTGAAAGCTGAAACTGCCCCCTATCTGCAAAAGCGTTGGCAGGAACTCGCGGATCATCCCCTGGTAGGTGAAGCTCGTGGGGTTGGCATGGTTGGTGCTATTGAACTGGTCGCAGACAAGGCTGCACGAACGCGCTTTGATGATCAGGGGACAACTGGCACACTGTGTCGCGATTTCTGCTTCAAAAACGGTCTGGTCATGCGCGCCGTAGGCGACACTATGATCATTTCACCACCACTGGTGATCAACCACGCAGAAATCGATGAACTGATCGAAAAAGCAGTACGCTGCCTTGACCTGACCTTCGAAGCGGTCAGGAAAGGTTAAGGTGGTTCCGGGGCACCAGCCCCGTGTGCCCCGGCAAAATAAAACAAGCCATAACAACAACGAAAAAACAGGGGAAAGGAATGTTCAAAAAAACAGGCAAGTTCCTGGCATCTACCGCCGCGATCTGTGCGTTGGCCTCACCGCTGACCATGGCCGCGGAAAAAGTGCTGAACGTCTATAACTGGTCCGACTATATCGCTGAAGACACCATCGCCAAGTTTGAAGAAAAAACCGGCATCAAGGTAGTGTATGACGTGTTTGACAGCAACGAAGTACTGGAAGCCAAACTGCTGTCCGGCAAGACTGGTTTCGATATTGTTGTCCCTTCCGCGTCGTTTATGGCCCGTCAGATTGAGGCTGGTGTTTTCGCACCGCTGGATAAGGAAAAACTGTCCAACTGGAAAAACCTGGACGGCAACCTGATGGCCCTGCTGGAAACCTACGACAAGGGCAATGCACACTCTTTCCCTTATCTCTGGGGTACAACAGGTATCGGTTATAACCCTGAGCTGGTTGCCAAATACCTGGGTGAAGATGCACCGGTCAACAGCTGGGACCTGATCTTCAAGGAAGAAAACATCAGCAAGCTAAACCAGTGTGGCGTGGCCCTTCTGGATGCCCCGACCGAAGTGATTCCTGCGGCACTGAAATATTTGGGTCTTGATCCAAACTCAACAAACAAGAATGACTACAAGCAGGCTGAAGCGCTGCTGAAAAAAATCCGTCCGCATATCACCTATTTCCATTCCTCCAAGTTCATCACTGATTTGGCCAATGGCGATATCTGTGTTGCAGTCGGCTGGTCCGGCGATATCCTTCAGGCAGCAGACCGTGCCGATGAAGCCGATAACGGTGTTGCTGTTGAATACGTGATTCCCAAGGAAGGTGCAGGCATGTGGTTCGATATGCTCGCCATTCCGAAAGATGCTGAGAACGTTGATGAAGCCTATGCCTTCCTGAACTACCTGCTTGAGCCTGAGGTCATGGCTGAGATCCAGAACTACGTCTCATACGCCAGCGGCAATGAAGCGGCACTGGTGATGGTAGACGAGGAAATCACCTCCAACCCCGGCATCTATCCGACCGAGGAAGCGGAAAAGAACCTGTATGTGTTCGAGGTGCTGCCTCCCAAGATTGATCGCCTGGTGACCCGTACTTTCACCAAGCTGAAAACCAACAAGTAAGCGATTGAAACCGTGACAGCCTGCAATGCTCCCCGTCATTGCAGGCTGCAAGGCGCAAGAGAATTCATACAACATCCTGCACGTAATTAACGACTAACAATAAGAAGGGCGGGCTATGGCTGTCACCAGAAGTTCGGAACGGCAAATGACCGGCACAGGCTCCGGCAACGCACCAGAGAAAAAAGACGTCATTCTGCGTATTGATAATGTCTCCAAGCGGTTTGACGCGACACTGGCCGTAGACAGTGTGTCTCTGGATATTCATAAAGGGGAGATCTTTGCACTGCTGGGTGGTTCCGGCTCGGGCAAATCGACCCTGTTGCGTATGCTGGCCGGTTTTGAAAAGCCTACCTCCGGCCGCATTCTTCTGGAAGACCAGAACATTACCTCCCTGCCCCCCTACGAACGCCCGATCAATATGATGTTTCAGTCGTATGCCCTTTTCCCCCATATGAGCGTGGAGAAAAACATTGCATTCGGCCTGAAACAGGATGGATTACCCAAGAGTGAAATCACCGATCGTGTCGTCGAAATGCTGCGACTGGTTCATATGAGTCAATATGCACGACGCAAGCCCCATCAACTGTCTGGTGGACAGCGTCAGCGTGTCGCCCTCGCACGCAGCCTCGCCAAACGTCCGAAGATGCTTCTGCTCGATGAACCCATGGGTGCACTGGATAAAAAATTGCGAACCGAAATGCAGCTGGAAGTGGTCGATATCCTGGAGAATGTTGGTGTGACCTGCATGCTGGTCACCCACGATCAGGAAGAAGCCATGACCATGGCCAACCGAATCGGCATCATGGACAGTGGCTGGATCGTACAGACCGGCGCTCCCAAGGATATCTACGAAACACCGAACAGTCGGATGACAGCCGAATTCATAGGCTCCGTCAATATGTTCGAAGGCCAGATTGTCGAGGATGAGGCCGACCATGTTGTCATCCAGTCCCACCTGCTGGATACGCCGGTCTTTGTAAACCACGGCATTACCTCGGCGGTAGAAGACCCCAATGTCTGGGTCGCCATTCGCCCGGAGAAAACCACCATTTCCACAGAGAAACCGAGTCGTGATCACAACTGGTCATCCGGCGTCGTTTATGACATTGCCTATTTGGGCGGCCACTCGGTGTATTACATCAAGCTGCCTTCCGGGAAGGTGGTGCAATCAACCCATGTGAACACCCATCGGCATTCCGAACAGCCCACCTGGGACGACCCGGTGTTTGTCAGCTGGGAACCGGCCAGTGCCGTGGTTCTGAATTCCTAGGGAGGCGCTCATGAAAGCGATGCAAGCACTTGCCGCGCCCCTGCAGGGCGCCTTCGGCCGACGGCTGGTGATCAGTATTCCCTATTTCTGGCTATTACTGTTCTTCCTGGTACCGTTCGCCATTGTTCTGAAAATCAGTTTCGCATCGGCACAGATTGCCATTCCGCCTTATTCGGACATTGTCGACTATGCCGATGAAACACTGACATTTGTCCTGAACATCGGTAACTACCTATTGCTGCTGGATGACGAGCTGTATGTCGCTGCGTACCTGGATTCCATCGTTATTGCGTTTAATTCCACGGTATTGTGTCTGCTGATTGGTTATCCGATGGCCTATGCCATGGCACGTGCTCCCCAGCATATGCAGGCAACCCTGCTGCTGCTGATCCTGCTGCCATCCTGGACCTCTTTCCTGATTCGCATCTATGCCTGGATCGGCCTGCTAAAAAACAACGGATTGATTAACAACGCCCTGATGAGCCTGGGGCTGATCAATGACCCACTGCCCATGCTCAACACCAATTTTGCGGTGTATATTGGCATTGTTTACGCCTACCTGCCGTTCATGATCCTGCCGCTGTATGCCAACCTGATCAAACACGATCCGTCACTGCTGGAGGCAGCGACCGACCTGGGCGCCAAGCCCTGGAAAGCATTTCTCAAGGTGACGCTGCCGCTATCAAAAGCCGGGATTATCGCGGGTTCCATGCTGGTCTTTATTCCGGCTGTCGGTGAGTTTGTCATTCCAGAGTTACTGGGTGGCCCCGATACGCTGATGATTGGCCGTGTCCTTTGGCAGGAATTCTTCAACAACCGTGACTGGCCCGTGGCTGCTGCCCTTGCCATGGTCATGCTGGCACTGCTGCTAATACCGATCGCCCTGTTCAATCATTATCAGTCCCGGGAGTTGGAGGCTGAACATGAGAAATAATAAAAAACTGTCGTTCACATCAATGATGTTCATTGCCGGCCTGCTATTCCTTTATGTGCCGATGATCATTCTGGTGATCTACTCCTTCAATGAATCCCGCCTGGTGACTGTCTGGGCCGGATTCTCCACCAAGTGGTATGGTGTGCTGCTGGAAAATGACCAGATACTCGGCGCCATCTGGATGAGTCTGAAGGTCGCCTTCTACACCTCATGCATGGCGGTAGTATTGGGGACCATGGCCGCGTTTGTCATGCTGCGATACCGTCGCTTCCCGGGAAAAACCGCGTTCTCCAGCATGATTACCGCTCCATTGGTTATGCCGGATGTCATTACCGGTCTATCGCTGCTGCTGTTGTTTGTCGCGCTGGCCCAGATGGTGGGCTGGCCGGCGGAGCGTGGTTTGTTAACCATCTGGATTGCTCATGTCACGTTCAGTACCGCTTATGCGGCGGTTGTCGTTTCTTCACGACTCAAGGAAACCGATATTTCCGTAGAAGAAGCGGCTATGGACCTGGGTGCACGTCCCATGAAAACCTTTTTCCTGATTACCTTACCGGGTATCGCTCCCGCATTAGCAGCAGCCTGGCTATTGTCGTTTACCCTGTCACTGGATGACCTGGTGATTGCCAGCTTTGTCTCAGGCCCCGGTTCCACCACACTGCCTATGGTAGTCTTCTCGTCGGTCAGAATGGGGGTAAGTCCGCAGATTAATGCGTTGGCATCGCTTATCATACTGGCGGTTTCTCTGGCAGCATTTATCGCCTGGTGGCTGATGCGCCGTGCGGAGAAACGTCGGTTACAACAACTCGCCGCTGACATGGAAGACCTGGCGTCATATAACAAAGCGGGTTCAGATATTGCTGCACGGAGAACGGTTCGCTCTGTTGTCGTTCCTGTCGACAAGGAGGCTGTGACAGAGCCAGCCTGACCAATGAAGTAAAGGGAGTCGTATGAAAAGAACAATCATAGCATGCCTTGGGATTATGCTGTCCGCACTGGTGGGCATGACAAACGCGAGTGGGATCAAGGTTTCTTCCGCGACTTTCGCGGCACCGGAATGGGAAGGCTATACCAACAAGGATGGTACCGGACTTTACTGGGATGTTCTGAAAGCAGTGTATGAACCGGAAGGCATACGACTCCGTTTGAAGAACATGCCCTGGGCTCGCGCCATGAAACTAGTTACCAAGTACCGTGTTGTTGATGGCATTGTGGGTGAATACGGTGATTCCAAAGAAAACCTGCTCTTTCCAGAAGCGCCTATTGACGTTGAATACCTGGCGGTGATTTACCGTCAGGATAGCGGTATCGACTGGCAGGGACGCGAAAGTCTGTCCGGCAAGACCGTCAGCTGGCGTCGCGATTACGACCTGATTCCCGAAAGCGAAATGGATTTCACTCTGAAAGAAGTCGTCCGTCCGGAGAAGGCGATGGCACTGATTGAAGTCGGCGACATTGATTTCTTCATTGATGAGTACGATGAAATTGAGAATATGATCGCTGCCGAAGGTATGGACGAAAGTGAATTCGTCATTGAAGACCTGCCGCCCGGCAAAGACGTTTTCACAGGCTTCGTCAACCACGCCAAGTCCCAACAATTGATAGATATCTACAACCGCCGTATCAAAGCGCTTGCGGATAACGGTGAACTGGAAAAAATCTACCTGAAGTGGGAAGTGGACATGCCAGCCAATCTGTTAGCACTTCTAAACGAGTAAGCACAGACGAAGACCCGGGTAGAAAGAAGTGCCCGGGTCTGCCTTAAAAGTTTGCGGGTGTCGTACAGCTGATCAGGCGACAGGCGACATCAAACGGATTGTGAAAACGGTGAGGCTGGGTACTGTCAAAGTAGTAGCCGTCGCCGGTTTCCAGAATATATACCTGATCCGCAACGGTAAGTTCCAGACGGCCTTCCACCACAATGCCAGCCTCTTCACCTTCATGTTTGAGCATTTCCACGCCAGTGTCTGCACCGGGTGGATAAACTTCATTCATAAAGGCCATATCCCGCTTTTCCCGGGTTTTTCCCACCACCTTTATGGAAACCTCTCCCATCCCGATGTCCAGCATGTCATCGGCACGGTAGACCACCGGCTCAACCACTGACTCATCGACATCCATGGAGAAAAATTCCACCAGCGACATGGGAATACCGCTCAGCACTTTCTTGAGAGAACTGACAGATGGACTGACGCTGTTCTTCTCAATCATGGAGATCGTGCTGTTCGTCACTCCGGACCGTTTGGCTAACTCCCGCTGGGAAAGATTGTGCAGCTTGCGTACCGCTTTCAGGCGTAATCCGACATCCAATGCGTATGTCTCCCTGGAACCACTCTGTAAAACATTCGTCAACAACGTGTTCAGTATATCTGACATGGTTTAGTGATGTCTTGGCTGAAATGCAGACAAAAAAACGCCTGAATCGCCAGTTAAAAGGAACAATGCATCTATCCACAGGTCAATCTTACAAAGCCTGTCTATAACCAGTGGCACCTGACTCAATACGGGATAATGGATGTGTTGAATAAAACAAATACACGCACCCGGGATTTATTCGCGACGCTGGGCGGAAATTTCGTCGAGCTCTATGATTTCACCGTTTATGGCTATTTCGCACCCGTGATTGCCCGACAGTTTTTTCCGGACAACAACGCGACAGCTGGCCTTGCCGCAACATTTCTCACGTTTGCCCTTGGTTTCCTGATCCGCCCTTTAGGCGCCATCCTGCTTGGACATATTGGCGACCAGTATGGGCGACGGCAGGCGTTACTCCTCAGCCTGTGGATAATGGCGGCAGCCACACTGTGCATGGCACTTTTGCCAACTTATCCACAAACAGGCTTGTATGCACCTGCCGGATTGATCCTGTTACGCATGCTCCAAGGACTGTCGATGAGTGGTGAGGTCAGCGGCACGTTGGTCATGCTGGGAGAAAGTGCCAGACAAAACCGTGAAGGGCTTTATGCCAGCCTCGTGCATGTCAGCGGACTGACCGGCATTCTGGCGGGATCCGTTATCGCGATGGTTATCCACATTGCATTACCTGACCCGATGATTGAAGACTACGGTTGGCGACTGGCATTTTTGGTGGGTGCGACAGGTTGTATTGTCGTGGCAATTCTTCGTTATTACCTCCCTCCCAACAAACACAACAAACCCGAAAGGCTTCCGATTCGCCTGGTCATGGAGCAGTTCAAGATGCCCATGATACGCGTGATGGCGATCAACCTGCTGAATGGGGTCTGTTTTTTTCTGATATTCATCTATATCAATGTGCATTGGTCAGAACATTTAGCCCTTGATCGATCGCTATCGTTAACCATTAACTCAGCCAACATGCTGCTCATGGTGCTGCTGATTCCCTTATTTGGGCATCTAGCGGATCAATTCTCTGCTATTCAACTTCTCTGGCGAGTCGCAACGACAGGATTACTCCTATACATCCCTCTTTACTGGCTCATTAACAGCCCGATACTCTGGCTCGTGACGCTGGCACAAACTGTATTTTCTATTCTACTGGCGGGCTTTTATGGCAGCAGTGCGATTGTGTGCTTTCGCCTGCTGCCTGAACCTGTCCGCATGACAGGGTTGGCACTGGGTTACAACCTGGCTCAGGGTGTGTTTGGCAGCCTGACACCTGTCATAGCCCTTTGGCTGACTACTGTCACGCAGGTACCTGAAGCACCGATTATCTGGCTCATGGCGACAACCATTATCGCATTGTTACTTATTAATCGCCTGGTCAATCCTGCACCGTGCGAATGATTTCCATAAGAAATACGCCAGTATTGTCATCGGACATATCTGTGCATAATTATCGGTTGTCAGCTATACATTCATTTACGATTAAATCGGACACTCTCCGGTGGAAAACGCTGTCGTAATTTAAATCGTTAACAGACAGCTATTTATGATGAACATAAAAGCACAGGCATTGCTTGTGAACAGTATGAGTTTCCCATGCAGTTAATCATTGATCGAATAGACAGGCGTGAAATCAACTACCAAACATTTTTCGAAAATTACTTAAAACCGGAAAAGCCTGTCATTCTGTCTGGGGAAAAGCAATACAATCCATCACTGCTGGAACCTGATTTTATTAAAGCCCACTACCAGGTAGAAGAATATCGTCGTGAGGGCTGGTTTGATTCCCCCTTAAACAAAGATGATCCCCATATCACCATCCCCCCCTTTATTGAGGAAACACTGCATCGAAGAGACATCTCCCTGAGACCCTACCCTATGCGAATTTTCATGCAACCTAAAGGACATAAGACACTGGCACACTTTGATGGCAACAGCCTATCGGGTTTTAACTGGCAGATTGCCGGACAAAAGCGCTGGATACTGGTTTCCCCCAATACACCATTACCCTGCGCGCCCTTTGCCTTTTTTGCGCTGGTATCTCTCGCATTCAAAGTGAATCCTGCGCGTCATGATTTTTACGATTTCATCACACACCCAGGTGATATTCTCTATTTGCCACGTTACTGGTTTCATGAAGTTTATAGTCTTAAAGAGAAAAACATTAATATCAACTGGGTTTATACCCCCTTAATGCCAAATCAAGATTCTATTATTGGCCGCAGAGAATGCGAATTATTGAAATTACGAAAAGTTTTTAAGCCAATCAATCGTATTATGCTAGATGATTTTGATGAATATGGCGGTAATGGCGTCACAATTGTGAACAATTATACCAAGGGCATTCAAACCAGAACGGGCATTTACCGTTTCTTCAAGGAAATCGCCAAGCTGCCAAAGTTTATTCTTCTGGGCAATGACCTGAAGTTCAGTGCACGATTATTCTCACAGAATAATTTTAATATTCACTAGTCTTGTCCTTGTAGTACCGGTTAGCGACTGATGACTCCACGTTCTACAGAAAAACGGCATGTTGCCATTATCGGTGCGGGATATGCTGGGCTGATCACGGCGCATGCACTGAAAGAGAAAGGCATCCATGTTTCTGTATTTGAAAAGCAGTCAGGCCCCGGTGGCCTATGGCGTTATACAGAACATAATCGTCAACCGCCCGATATCCGGCATAGCGCTGAGCCATTAAGCAGTGCTATTTATCCAGATCTGCGCACTAACCTGCCGGTTGAATTAATGACACCGCCCAATCTACCCGATTTCTTCGCAGATAAAGCCACGTACACTCAATTCCCGGGCCATAACGCCGTCTGTCAGTACCTTGAACGATACGCCAAACATCAATCGCTAAACAACTGTATTCACTACAACCAGGAAGTTCTTCATATAAAGCCCGAAAAACTCTACTCATTGCCATCAAAACACAACCCACTGACACTCGTTGTTCGTGACCTGACATCCCACCATTTATCCTGTGATCAATATGATGCTGTCGTCGTATGTAACGGTCACTTTAACAAGCCGTATATACCTGAGATGTCAGGCTTATCTGATTACCGTGGACACCTGATCCATAGCCTCTATTATCGAGAGCCCCATTATTTTCATGACCAGAATGTCATCATCGCAGGTGCAGGTAGCTCAGCTGAGGATATCTGTAAGGCCCTGAGTCCCGAGGCCCGGCGTGTCTACCAGTGTCGCCGTCCCGATGACAATGCCATTTCCCCAGTACGTAAGGGACGTTATGGCAGCCACAACAATATTACACAACACAGCCCCATTGAGTGCTGTGATACACGAACCATCAGACTGACTGATGGCGAGATCCTCAAGGATATTGATAGCATTATTCTCTGTACCGGCTACCAATATCATTTTCCTTTTATCAGTGGCTCTCTCGCTAGCTTCATCAAAAACACCGGACGCGATGTTGGGCCACTCTACATGGATATTTTTTGCCCTTTATTACCGGAACTGGCCTTCATCGGGCTGCCAAACAAAGGCCCTTCCAGCCATCTCATGTTCCACCAGGCACAATATGCCGCCAGCATTTATTCGGGTGAGACAACATTACCCTCCAGCCGACAGATGCTGGCAGCCTGCCAACATGCGAGACACCCTTTCCCGGAAAGTGTTATCGAATCTGGGCAGTTGCTGGATTACCAGAAACGCAATTTCACCATGATGCCGCTTCTGGCAAGACTTTCAGGCACGGCTTCCAATATCCGCGCCCTGGAAACTATGTACCTTACATTAGGTCAACATCGCCGCAACTTTCCCGACAACTACCGGGACATTCCCATGCCATCAAGCTAACCCATCGGTCAAACCACAGGTTTCACTGTAATTACCGCAACCTGTGAAAAAATCACTTTTCGAGAGTTGACACTCAAAAACGTAATCTCTAATATGCGCCGCACTTGCTGAGGGGACGCACTCACGGCAAGGACTGGGTTTCGCCGAGGTGGTGGAATTGGTAGACACGCTGTCTTCAGGTGGCAGTGTCCTATGGACGTGCGAGTTCGAGTCTCGCTCTCGGCACCAACAACCCAGATATCAAACGAAGCACACCGCTTCACAAATGGTGCCGCCCAGGTGGTGGAATTGGTAGACACGCTGTCTTCAGGTGGCAGTGTCCTCAGGACGTGCGAGTTCGAGTCTCGCCCTGGGCACCATTACTTCTCTAGCCTTTCCCGAAAAGCCTTTTTCTTCGAATCCAAATCGCCTTATTTTGTTGCTTACATAGCCAAACCGCAGCGCTATATTTAGCAACAAACACCAATCATTTTGCTTTCCGGCATTTATCATCATGACACTGGCAACCTGGCTTGGCTTTCTCACCGCATGCATACTCGTCAGCATCTCCCCCGGCGCTGGCGCCATTAACACCATGAGCAGCGCCAGTCGTTACGGCCTGGCGAAAACCCTGCCTGCAATACTCGGATTACAGGTCGGGTTACTGATACACATTCTAATTATTTCGATTGGCCTTGGTGCCATACTGGCAGCCTCAGAACATGCATTCAGTATTATCAAATGGGTTGGTGTTGCTTACCTGATTTGGCTTGGCATACAAAAATGGCGGGAGTCTCCGGAACCCACCCATATCAGCACCCAGTATTCAACCTGGAAACTTAAGCCTCAAATGCTCAAGGCGGTACTGGTCAACCTGACCAACCCCAAGGCCATTGTTTTTCTCGGCGCACTGCTTCCTCAGTTTATTGACCCCAACCAACCGGCAGCACCGCAGATTGGTCTGCTGGCAATCACGATGATTACGGTCGATATGCTGGTGATGGTCGGCTTTGCCCTGCTGGCAGGTCAGCTGAAAAACCTGATCAGCACCCGCAAGCATTTGATTCTACAAAACCGATTCTTTGGCAGCCTTTTTATAGGCGCCGGCGGCCTGCTGGCCAGCTGGAAAGCCTGATTGACTATTTTTTCTTCGAAAACATCGGTACTGGATTACTGACGCTGTCCGCGGACTTTTTCTTTTTCCAGGACAGCATCTGCCAGCAATGAGGAGAAGGCAGCACATACCCACCGCAGAAATCCACCAGAATCGACATCACCACATTATCTGGCATAACCTGCCTGGTTTTTGCTTTGATCTTCATCACGTCATCCTCCCTGCTGACATTCCCGCGACAGATACTGCTTTCAACGTTGGAACTTGCCTCAGCGACTGCTGAACAACTACGAGCACCCAGAATAAGGGGCATACTAAACTGACGGTATGCCACCTTAGTCGCCACCGCAGAAAAAGCCTGTAAATAAAGGGGTTTTTGTGCGTTATACCTTGGTCGGATTCAACCATGGTCGTAGAGGTTCAAACACCAAAACCGCGCCTCTGGCGTAGAGCCGCGTAAAGGAGAGAAATAGTGTTGACAAAAACCGGAGTCATCCATATTATTCGCTGCGTCTGGCCGGCTTAGCTCAGTTGGTAGAGCAACTGACTTGTAATCAGTAGGTCGAGGGTTCGACTCCTTCAGCCGGCACCATATTCGATAAAGCCCGAAGCGTTAATGAACGATTCGGGCTTTTTTGTATCTGCGTTTTCCTAAAAAATCCCACCACTGGTGAACTCAATTACTGAAGCCAACGGAGCTCGCCTGATTCAACGTCATGCGATTCCAGCGACTTCAATCAGACAACCCTGCCTGTCACAGCCGTCATTTTGAATTGAGCATATGTTTGATCTTTTGGTACAAGCTGGACAGCTTTTCTTTCCACGATTGTCGACGCTGTTCTGGCTCTTCTGGTATCCAGCGCCTTACCGGAATTGTGTGCATGGGCCTTGGTCTCTCGACATCCTGATCACGCTTCAGATTAATAGAAAGCCGGACCTTTGAGGACAATAGTCTAAGTTCATCAGGCATGAGTTGGAACCTGTACGAAATATGACAGTGACAGTATATCCGATCAGGTTCACATGATAGAGAATCTAAACAACCGGATCTTTGTCATAAAACGTTTACATTTTGCCCGATACACTCATACATACTGCAGTTTTACATGTTCTCTCAAGCGGTCGACTCACTGGCCGAAACATTGGATTCCATCAACCCGATAAAGGACTATGGCGGTGAAAAGAAAATTAACTTCTCAGCATATTCGCAGACTCTCCCAGAGCATTGCCCTGCTCACCTGTTACATTGAACTCAGATTGACCGAAGAGCATCAGAAGCCTCTTTCTTGAAAGTGGACTCCATTTCACTCCACACGACAGTTCTCGGTGTGGAGTGGATCATTTAGAGACGATATGAAGTTAATCGATTAAGACAGCGTTTTACCCAACAGAATCCGGGCAACCTGATCCAGTGCTGTGGAAACCAGGGAATCCACAGCATTCACCACGACATGATTGGGATAATATTCCTGGACACTGCTATCCACGATACCGATTCCCAAGGTTTCAACACCATCGGCTTCTATTTCACTGATCACCTGCTTGAGATGTTCGCCCAGGTGGGGAGGCGCTTCCACCTTGCAGGCGCGGATATGCGGCGCACCGTCACTGAGCACCATCAATACTTTGCGGGGTTCCTGCCTGACTCTCAACCGATCATAGGCCAGTAGCAGACTCTCACCATCACAATTACCGACATAGCACTTATAAGGAAGCTGATCGATAGCCGCCATGCTCGCACGACACTTATTCAGGTTATCTTGATAGCCCTTGAACTCCACCATATTGATCGGTTCATAGCGAGAGTAATTCAGCTTGCCGCTGTAGCTGAACTCATCAGGATGTTCTCGCTGGTATTGTCGGACCGCGACTTTCATCTCGTGGTTGCGCTCGTCGTCCCGGTTCGTACAGAAGCCAAGGATTTCATAACTGACATCGGTCTTCTCCAGCGCTTCCGCCAGGGCAATCGTCGCCAACATGGCCAGATGTCCCTTATTTTCCTTGACCATGGAGGTGCTCAGATCCACCAGTACACTGACCGCTGTGGCAATGTCAGTGTCTTCACGCCGAATGGTAAACACATCCTCTTCACCGTTATACGCATTCACTAATCGGCGATTATCCAATCGTCCTTGCAGGGCACCGCCCGCCCAGCGGATATCCCTCTTCGCTGCCAGTGAACGCTCCAGCTTGCGCCGCAATGCGTTAATCTGACCTGCGGTTTCACTCAAAACCTGTTGATACTGGTCCCGTAACTTTGGCTGACGCAGTATTTCGCCGATATTGTCGCCACTGCGGCGATTACTCCAGGTATCAAATTCAGTCGACCAGGCGCGGTAAATCGTTTTTTCCCCTTTCAGGTGCTCACCGATCACCGCTTTGAGTGCAACTGACACATCACAACTCTGAGCCGGTTTTTTTCCCACCTCATTGGCCCGACGATCCAGCGCCGGATTATTTTCAGGGCTGTCAGGCGGATCATCTTCACCGTATTCTTCGAAATGAACGATGGCATCAAAGATTTCATCCGCCAGCGTCAATGCCGCTTCGGTCGATTCCAGCCCGCCAATACGCGCGGCCCAACCTTCACACATCTGGTAATGATCATCCGTCATCTGTTGTTTTACAGCAGCCAGAAACTGATCAATTTCACGGTTATTCTCAATACCATTCAACTTACGCCCCATGGCGGTCAGTGTGGCGGGCAACCATTGATACCAGGGCGCCTGCTGATCACTAGCCTCCACCTGTTCTTTCAAGGTTCGACAAACGGCACTTGTCACTGCGGACAGATTGCCGCTGGCGCCTTTGTAGTCCTGCATAACCAGGCGCTCAATACGCGGGTCTTCAATACTCGCAGCAATATCACGCTTCAGTGGACATTTCGCCTTGTTGGCCTGCTGGTTATAGCGACGCAGCTGATCCAGATCCGAGTGACGGAGGCGCCCCGTGGCATGATCGATATAGCCGCGGCTGACAGCCCATTGGAATTCGTCCAGTTCCGCCGCCATATCCAGAGAGGGATAGATGATCTTGTCGCCATCGACGCCAACCATATTGCCGCGAAAGACGATAGCGATTTTTTTACGTCCAAAAGTTCGAGAGGTACCCCGGCATTCATGAACAAAGGCCTGGGCAGTGATCGAGCCGGCGCGTTTCACGGATTACCCCAGCCCACTCAGAAGCCGCATCCGGGAAAGACCCGCTGGGCCAGTCCACGCAGGACAATCTGATCTTCTTCGTTGGCCCGGTAGATAATATTGGTATCCACCGCCATCCGTACCGCCGCCTCATGGCCACAGAGGTCTTCATAAAAGACATAATCCTCTGCGGCACCGATGATATTCCTCAACGAAATCGGCTCCGTGATCTCGACGCTCGTAAAGGCCGTACGGTGTTCATTCACGTAGATCATCAGTAAATCTGACACCATTTCCGGAAGGTCAGACACATTGGCTTCCAATACGCCCTGCTCATCCTCAACACACATGTAATCAATCGGGATGAACTTGTGGAAACGGTTCAGCAGTGCCCGGGACAAAACCCGCGTTCCCGAATACAGACCGCTCTCGTCACCCTGTCCCTGAGTGTTGCAGGCCGCCACGGCACGGAAGAAAGGATTGGCTTTGATGCGACGGGCACCATCATCGGTAATCACAAACTCGCCCTGATCCAGCGCATTCTGCAGGGCATAGAGGACATCCGGACGACCAGCGTCCAGCTCATCCAGCAGCAGGATGGTGGGGGACTGCATGGCCTGGGGTAGTATGCCATCGACATACGTGGAGATGGTGGTGCCGTTATCATTCTCAAGCCGGGTCTGACCAACAAGATCAAAACGGGAAATATCACCGTCAAAGTTGATGCGCCGTAATGGCCAGTGCAATCGTGCAGCCACTTGCTGGATTAGCGTTGTCTTCCCTGTACCGGTATGGCCATGGAGCCAGGCATTTTTTCCGGCAGCCAAAGTCGCCAGCAAGGGTAACAAGGTCTGGGAATCGAAATGGTAACTGTCATCCAGTTCCGGCACCCAGGGATGAGTGTCTTCCCATTCAAACACGGGTAAAGCGAAATCCAGCACTTTGCCCAGGTGCTTGGCCGCATCATCACGGCAAAAGACCTCTGCAGCTTTCTTGAATACTACTTCTCCGGCAGGAATGCTTACGTCCTTGCCCGATTCACTGGCCACGAAGGAGCCATGCATAGGGGCAGCGGCGCCTCGCAGTTCACGCTTGAGCCGGCCATTTTCATGGTTCAGCTCATCCACTTTCTTATCCAGGGTTTTAGCTTGTGCCTTCCAAGCCTCGGTGGCACTGACGGCCTGGATAATCTCATCCATGCTGTAGGGCGATTCTGCACTCTGCAGCAGCGAATCAATGGCTTTGATCACACTGCTTTCATCCGCCAACTTGGCCAGGGCGGGATCAATGTTTATATGCAGGTCTGAAGAGTCTTCATGCATGGTGTCTGCCTCCCTGGCACCTTCACCGGCATTGTTTTCCAGCGCTTCGTACATTTGTTCGATGAGATCCGGCGTCCAGGTGTTATGACGCCCAAAATGTTCAACGGAAGGAAACAGCGCTTCATCAGCATTATTGACAGCCGCCATGAACTGGTCGAAAACGTCTTCCGGCTTATACCCATCCAAAACCAGAAAAATCATGTACAAAAGAGAGGTGTCGGAGAGCTTGTCGCGGAAACTGGTGGCGCTGAACTTGGCAATTTTCACGGCGCCACTTTTGATCAGGCTATTGTCATGACCGGCCGAATTCCAGTTATGACTCACATAACAGGGCTTGAAGGCGACATGCCACCATTTGCACAGTAGCACGCGATCAGCCTGATGATCCGCCAACTGCGCCAGCGTGGGTAACATGGTGCCAATCGACCTGTCCCTGGCCATTCACTGTGCTCCAATAAAAGGTCTTCAGTATTGAATCTTAGTCAACCCTGTGGAGATCAGTGAAACGGGCACCTTAATAAAACAGTCATCACAAACCGCCATATTCACGCATGTTAGCGCTCGAAGGCGGCACGCCGTAACTTGATCCACCCATTACGGCCGACCGTAATGTAGCGATCCAAATCCATCTCGACATGGTCGGGGTCGACCTCAAAGTCCTTATCGCGATCCGGATGGTAATCCCAATATAATTCTTCACCCGGCAAGATATCTTCCATCGCCACGGCAAAGACCCGGCGATCATGGGTGACCAGCATGCTGAGATTGGGTTCATCACTGCTGTTGGCCAGCCGTAACAGGGAACGTCCACCATCAGATGCATCAATGCCCTGCTCGATGACAGGTGTGTAATTCTCCCAGTCGGGCTCAATATCCTCTTCTTCCTCGTCGTCAAACTCGTACTCATCTACAAGCCAGAGAATGTACGTGTCATTATCAAGGAAGAGGGGGCAACCGCTCTCATCCTTGTGCCACATGACGTAACGGCCCGTCGCAGGAATTTCAATCCGGAAGGCTCGCCTGCCGGAATATTCACCCACCACACTGCCGGAAGGAATAAAATCCCGGGTAAACAAACCCTTACCAGCACCCTCAATGCGACTGGCCCCTTCGATCAAATCAAATTCATACCGTTTAAGGCGTGATTGCAATTGCTGGTTTTCAGCCGTCACCTGCTCAAGTTTCTGACGGAGGCTGTCAGCATCATTTTGATCTGGCTTGTCCATACAGGCGATGTCTTTGTTATACCGATCCATGGTTTTACCTAACTGAATAAAGCTGCCAATTAATAACTGCTGTTAAAGAAAAATTGATAGCTCGCCATGAAGAAAGAGTCAAATCTTTGTGGTTAGGGGCGCAGTAATAACAAGCAGGGTTATCTATTCTTTTTTAAAGAATGTCTGAATTTCATAACCCTTGGAAGTGGATTCCGGTCGCATGATAAATGGATGGTCAATACTACGTTCACTCCCGTTTTTATTCATTACCGGCTCAGTGCCAGCAGAAGATTCTGCCGAAAAGCCCTTGATACAGCTGCGTGAAATCCTATCCCAAACCGCAGACAAAGGTGACGCCATCATTTCCGGTGTCATCATCAAGCGAATCAGCCCCGGCAATTACCTGATACACGATGGCACCGGCACACTGGAAGTGGATATTCCTCATCACAAGCTGCCACCCGGTGGACTGTTACCTCACACCCCGATCCGATTACAGGGGGTGATTCAGGACGATGAGAATGAAAGTCTTGAAATTGATGTTGATACGATTCACTGGTCGTTCTGAACTTCAACAAACCGTACTCAATACTTCAAGCCAGTGACCGAAAAACATTCATACGTCGCGAAATTGAACAATACTTTCACTGTCGCGCTACGGAACCCAATGGGAAAAGGTTTGTCTACAAGACTGCCTGTTTTTTTTATTAAAGGAATCATTTTATGGACAGCAGTAAACATTCAGTACAGAACCGTTCACACAAACGTCCATCCGTTTCTGTGAAAACGAAAACCGCTTCAAAAAACAAACGACCAATACCATTGCCAAAAAGTCGTCGACCAACACCAGGCAAAGGTTACCCGTTTCCGGAGCGGATTCAGCAGGTGCCCAAGCGACAACTGACAGCCTGATGAAATGGCCGTCAGAGCACCCGGTCAGTGATTTGCTTAAAACTGTAGGCCGGAATCACCTTACAGAAATGGAAGACATCTTCCACGAAAAGTGACAGTTCATCCTCCCCCTGGCCGAGCAGTTCGCCAATCGCCTGGTTATCGGTCATTAATCCTGCGATAACTATCACCCGAGCAATCGTATCGCGATCACTGATCGCTGACATGACATCACTGCACGCCTGCTCCTGCGCCAGGTTCTTCAGATCATCCATGCCATCATCATTGGCGATAACAGCGGCGCTCCACAGCCATACCATGGCCACTAAACTGCACAGTGATGTCAGTCGACCTTCCCTGCCTCGCAGCATGACGTTTCTCTCCGTGAACGCAGACTGGAATGTCTACCATACCCCCGTTCTGACAGCTTTTCGACCCTGAGGTCAAAGCAACAGGTTTTCCCAGTCGACCGACGGGTCACCGACAACAGTGAAGTCCGGATTCAGCAGACTTTCCTTGCTGTTGTAGCGTAGCGGCTTCAGTTCGGGATCCAGCACACGCCCCCCCGCAGCTTCAACAATCGCCTGAGCAGCGGCGGTATCCCATTCACTGGTCGGTCCACGACGTGGATAGATATCCACAAGTCCTTCCGCCACCAAGCAGGCTTTAAGCGAACTACCCGCAGTCGTGACATGCACCTCCCCAAAGCGATGCTCAAAGCGTTGCATCAATTGCGGGATCGTATCCTCACCATGCCGTCGGCTGACAGCCACGCTCATAATGCCTTCAGGTGCGCAGGGACGTGTTGTCAGTTGTACCAGATCTGTTTTATCGCACTGTCGCCAGGCGCCATCGGTATCACGTCCGCCCATGTAGCAAACGCCATTAACCGGTGCATAAATCACACCCAGTATCGAAACGCCATTTTCAACAAGGGCAATGTTGACCGTAAATTCATCGGTATGATCAACAAACTCCCGGGTGCCATCCAGAGGATCCACCAGCCAGTAGCGCTGCCAGGCAGATCGTTCTGACCATGGAACGATATCACTTTCCTCAGACAATACTGGGATTTCGGGCGTTAGCGTCTTTAGCCCTTCCCGAATACAGCGATCTGCAGATAAGTCTGCCTCGGTAACGGGTGAATCATCCGCCTTGGTCTGAAGACCAACATCGTCCCGCTCATAAACCGCAAGAATTGATTTTCCGGCCTGCTGGCAGATCTCACGCAGTGGCTGTGCCAGTGACATATCTGTGATCATGCTTCACCTCTCACGATGTCCCGAACCATATAAAGCGCGGCAAGCACACGGGCTTCACTGAAATCATCCCGGGCAATCAATGCCGGTAGATCATCAAACGAGAAAACCTGGACACCTAACGGCTCAGGCTCATCGCCTTCCAGTTTTTCCTCATAAAGATCCCGGGCCAGCACTACCCGCATACTGTGCGACATGTAATTAGGCGACAACGTGAAATCGGTCAGGTATTCGAGACTGTGCGCGCCATAACCGGCTTCTTCCTTGAGTTCACGCTCGGCACCGGCTAGCAGATCCTCATCCGGCTCAACCAGCCCCTTGGGCAGGGATAATTGATAATCCTCGGTTCCCGCCGCATACTCCTCAATCATCACGAAATGGTTGTCATCCAACAACGGTACAACCATAACTGCCTGGTGCCCGGAGCTGTATCCCCCCAGCCGCTCGTAGGTGCGTTCGACCCCGTTGCTGAAGCGGAGTTTCATCCTTTCCACCCGAAACAATGCCGAGCGGGCGACTTCCTGGGTCTCGAGAATTTCCGGTTTTTTCTTCATCATCGGTTCCACCCGGGCGCATGAATCTCCATTATACGACGTAGCTATACAACAATGTGCAAATATCATGATTGACTGGAAAACCATCGACACCGTCCTGTTTGACATGGACGGCACCCTGCTGGATCTGCATTTCGACAATTACTTCTGGTTGCAGTTTATCCCTGAGAAATACGCCGAAAAGCACGGCATCTCCCTGGAAAAAGCCTGTGCCGAAGTGGATATCTGGATGCAACAGACCATGGGCACCCTGAACTGGTACTGCCTCGATTTCTGGGATAAAACGCTGGGCCTGGAAACCGCCGTACTGAAACAGGAGTTAGTGCATCTCATCACCTTGCGTCCCCATGTAGACGAATTACTCAGCGCCCTGAAAGCCGCCGGCAAACATATTGTTCTGATCACTAACGCCCATCAGGACAGCCTGTCCCTGAAAATGGAACGCATCTCCCTGGCGCATTATTTTGACCGCCTGATAACCTCCCACCAATTCGGTTACCCCAAGGAAGACCAGCGTTTCTGGGAGGCGCTACAGGCCAATGAACCCTTTAACCGGGAACGGACACTGTTTGTCGACGACAGTATTCCCATACTCCGGTCCGCCCGCGAGTATGGCATCCGCGAGCTGCTGGCGATTAAACAGCCTGACAGCAAGAAAGGCGCCAAAGATACCGAGGAATTCCCCGCTATCGACCAGTTTACGGAACTATTACCCGTTCTCTGATTCAAACCTGCAGGATCTATGAAAAACGACGATTCAACAGCAAAAATGCGGCTTGATAAATGGCTCTGGGCCGCCCGTTTCTATAAAACCCGCAGTATCGCCAAGCAGGCCATTGACGGCGGTAAAGTGCACGTCAATGGCGGCCGCGCCAAACCCGGGCGTGAACCCCGGCTGGGCGACGAAATCAAACTGCGCCAGGGCTGGGACGAGAAAACGGTCATTATTCGTGCATTGTCGGATGTCCGTCGCACCGCGACAGAGGCCCAGCAACTTTACGAAGAAACACCGGAGAGCATCCGTCTGCGGGAAGAGGGCGCTGCACAACGCAAAGCACTGCGGGGCAGCACGCCCGTTCCTGAAAAACGACCAGACAAAAAGCAACGCAGGGATCTGGAGAAACTGCGTCAGCAAAACCTGGCCGAATAGCATCAATTCACCACATTCAGGCCGCTTGCCCATCCACCAGCGGCCAAACCTCTCTCACAAATACTCAACAAATCCGCAAGAAGAAACCGCACCAACTTGCGGGCTTTACGGATCATCATCTAGTCTGCAGACACCGAAACAAACTGGCTAGTCACACCACGCGAAGCCTTACCGGCTCTCGTCTGGCAGTGCTCAGAGACGTGCCCCATGCCAACTACACCATCCGATTCCGGAAAGGGTTCCTCCCACCATCAGCCGATAATACGCGCGTCCTCTCTCTCCTTGCTGGAGCGTATTGGCAAGAAGATCCCTGATCCCGTCATTATTTTCCTGGGGTTGTACGTGCTCTGTTTGCTGGCATCTCTTTCACTGTCCGGAAGGGAGTTCACGACCCCCAGCGCCACCGGGAGCGATATTACCCACAGCATCCGCAACATGCTGGAGCTGGACAACATTCGCTGGATTTTTGATAACGCCCTGCTGCAGAACTGGCTGACCTTCGGTCATGGCATTCTCGGCGTTATTCTGATCGTCATGATGGGCGTCGGTATCGCTGAAAAATCGGGATTACTAACGGCGCTGATCAAGAAATCCGGCCTGCATATCAGTGAAAAGTGGCTGCCGCTGCTGCTGGTTTTCTTTGGCATTATGAGCAGCATCGCCACTGACGCAGGCTATCTCGTACTCATTCCTCTGGCAGGATTACTCTATGCCGGACTCGGCAAGAATCCGATTATAGGTATGGCGGCGGCCTTTGCCGGCGTATCTGCGGGTTTCAGTGCCAACCTGATTCCAGCTACCCCCATCGATGTCATTATCGGCGCCAATGCCCGTATTTTCGCCCAGGCTCAGAATGTCCCCTTCACACGCCATGATGGCCAGCCACTGACGCCTGCCACCATGCATTACTATTTCATCCTGGTATCCACCGTGGTGCTATCTATCGCCGGTGCAGTCGTCACGGCACGCTTCATCACGCCAAAACTGAAAGACACTCCCTGGTCACTGCCGGATGACTTAAAAATCGATAATTTCAATCTCAGTGATGCCGAAGAACGTGGACTTAAGGCATCGTTTTTGGGGCTGATTGGTGCATTGGCGTTCATTGCCTGGCTGGCACTTTACCCCCTTGCGCCTTATACCGATGCGTCCGGACACCGCATCGTTCCCTATCTGGATAATGTGATTCTGCTGATTACCCTGGTCTTTACCATTACCGGAATTGTGTTTGGTACCGCTTCCGGCAAATTTCACTCTGTCACCGATGTCGTTCAGGCCATGGTCAAACAGATGGATGCCATGGGCTATATCCTGGTGCTAACGTTCTTCTGTTATAACTTTCTCTCTCTGCTCGGCTATTCAGGTATGGGCACATGGATTACCTGGCTGGGCGCCAGCCTGCTTAATTCGCTGGGCCTGCAGTCATTTCCGGTGTTATTGATCATCGGTTTCATTATCACGACCGCCTTTATCAACCTTTTCGTCGGAGGGCTGACTTCTAAGTGGATGCTGCTTGGCCCCATTTTCGTTCCCATGTTGTACCAGGTGAACAACCAGATGACGCCAGATATTGTCGCAGCCGCCTTCCGGGTCGCCGATTCATCCACCAACATCATTACACCGATGATGACGTACGCAGGCGTTATCCTCGCCTTTATCCGGAAGTATTCACCAGAATTCAGCATGGGCGATCTTATTGGCCTGATGTTGCCCTATTCGATCTGCTTCCTGACCATCTGGACCCTGTTGCTCATCCTCTTCTTTGAGCTGGGTATTCCGCTGGGGTTTTGAATGGGCCCCCTGAAATTTGCATATCGCTTATTGCACACACCCTTTCGGATACTCCCTATCCTGATACTGATCAACACATCTTAGATAAGGGAGTGGTATTAACTCTCCTCGAATAATCAATGATTAATAATCCCCGTTCGAGGAAGTAATGCAGACAACAACCCCTGCCAACGTGGCGCGTATCGGTGGAGAAACCTGTTTCATCACCGGTGGTACCGGTTTTATTGGCCGTTTCCTGGTGGAAAAGTTACTGGCCCGGGGCGCCAACATCCACCTGCTGATCCGTGAAAGCGAGCAGGCCCAGGTAGACCAGCTGATCAATCACTGGAATGTTGCACCAAGCCGGGTTCATACACTGATCGGTGACATTACCCAACCCAAGCTGGGACTGAGTGACGAACAGATTGCGACACTCAAGGGCAAAGGCGAGATTGACCATTTCTTCCACCTGGCCGCCATTTACGACATCAATGCGGATGAAGAAAGCCAGATCCACGCCAATGTGGAGGGTACCCGTCATGCGATGTCCTGCGCCGAAACCCTGAAAGCCAAGTGCTTCCACTACACCAGTTCCATTGCTGTAGCTGGGCTGTATGACGGTACTTTCACAGAAGACATGCTGGAAGAAGCCGGTCCACTGAATAACCCCTACCTGAAGACCAAGCATCAGGCCGAGCGGGTGATCCGCAATGACTGCACCATTCCATGGCGCATTTACCGTCCTGCCATGGTCATCGGTCATTCTAAAACCGGTGAAATCAACAAGGTTGACGGTCCTTACTACCTGTTTCACGCCATCCGCAAGATGCGTAATTCCCTGCCCCAGTGGCTGCCCATCATTGGCCTGGAAGGCGGCTGGCTGAACATGGTGCCCGTGGATTACCTGGTGGACAGTATTGACCATATTGCCCATCGGGAAGGTTTTGATAACCAGTGCTTCCATATCACTGATCCAAACCCTCAGCGACTGGGAGAACTGCTCAATATATTTGCCTCCGCCGGCGGCGCGCCGCGTATGGCACTGCGAGTGGATTCCAGTTTCGTGAGCCCATTTGTGTCCATGCTGCTCAAAAGCCTGTATCGGATGCCGGCCATCACCAAGGTATCCCAGGCCGTACTGCGCGACCTGAAGATTCCAGATGCAGCGCTGGACTTCCTGCACTACCCCACCCATTTTGATCGCACCAATACCGACGCGGCCCTTGAAGGCAGCAATATTCGCCTGCCCGTTCTGCGTGAGTATGCCCGGACTATCTGGGACTACTGGGAAAATCATCTGAACGAAGAGCGCCTGACCACCGAAAACATCGACAAAGCGGTAGCGGATAAAGCGATTCTGATCACCGGCGCCGGTTCCGGTATCGGCCGGGCGACCGCTGAACGACTGGCTACCACAGCTGCCCGTCTGGTGCTGGTTGACCGTGATGAAGAATCACTGGCTGATGTCGCCCGGGTCATCAGGGAGCAAGGCGGGAAAGTCTGGACCTGGACCGCCGACCTGACCGACGCCCAGCAATGTGACGTCATGATCCAGCAGATCAACGAAGAACTGGGCGGGATTGATATTCTGGTCAACAATGCCGGCCGCTCCATCCGTCGGTCTGTGAACAACAGCTATGACCGTTTCCATGATTTCGAACGCTGCATGGATATCAACTATTTCGGTGCCATGCGTATGATCATGGGCTGCCTGCCCGGTATGGAAAAACGCCGTAGCGGCCAGGTCATCAATATCTCATCCATTGGTGTACTGGCGGGTAGCCCCCGATTCTCCGCCTATGTCGCTTCCAAAGCCGCGCTGGATGCCTTTACCCGTTGCGCTTCCAGTGAGTTGGCAGACAAGGGAGTGAAATTCACCACCATTAACATGCCGCTGGTGCGCACACCGATGATTGCACCAACCAAGATGTATGAGTCTGTACCGACCCTGACGCCGGATGAAGCCGCCGGTCTGATCATCAAGGCCATGGTGCGCAAACCCAAGCGGATCGCAACTCGCATGGGACTGATGGGCCTGGCGCTCCACGAAACCATGCCGGTACTGAGCGAACTGCTGATGAACGCCAGCTTCAACATGTTCCCGGAATCAGCAGCCGCACAGGGCAAAAAAGAGGAAGGAGCCAATAGCCAGCGTCCATCCGCTGAACAGAAATTACTGGTTAATCTGTTGAAAGGCGTTCACTGGTAATCGATTTATAGCCACAAGCCAGTGCCCTGCCATCAGGGCACTGGTATGACGTCTGCCTGAGCAACCTCATGTCCAGCGACGCTTACTTAACACCCGTATTCGACTCATTCGGTCATGAAATTAAAGTTAACAAACACATAGCCAGACTCAGATCGTTTCAGGGTAATGCTGGAGCCGCTATTCACCAGGGGGGATTCTGACTTCATCCTTTATGGCTTCGTCGTCAAGACTGGATACGTCCTCACTTGCAAAGATAATGCTTTCGGCCGTAATCCCATCCCAAGACCATTTTTGATACAAGACCTCATACTCACCTAACATCGCTTCCTGCTGCATGACTATTTTTGTATCTTCTTCGACAGGTACGTTTTCAAATTTACGCATACTTTTCCTTGTGAATTTTGACAACGCAATAACCTGTTTCACCCAACAGCAGCAAGGTTAACGACCAGAGTGTTGGGTGAAATAGTAGAAGATCACTTTTCAACAAAAGCCAAAAATGCCTCTGCGACAGCGGAAGGGTCTTCAATCATGGGCAAATGACCTATCTCCTTCATGATCACCGCTTCAGTGCTTGGCATGTATTTCTGCATTTCACTGACGATGGACACATCCAGCACCCGGTCTTCCTCTCCCCAGATAATCAATGAGGGTGTTGTTATAACTTTCAGCCACTCCGGTTGAGGGATACCGGCAAGGCGTTCATCCCGGGACCACAGCATGTCTGCAAAGATTTTTTCGTTGACCGGCTCACGCGCCAGTGCCTGCTCCTCCAACACCGAAGTGATTGGCCAGGGAATGAATGGACGATCTGTCATAACAAAGTCCAGGAGCTTCTCCATATCCCCAGGTTCACTGACAATCAGAGGGTTTTCGCCCTTATCCAGCAAATGCTGGAACTCACTGGCACTGGGAGGCTCTACACCGGCATTATCCAGCAACACCAGCGTATTGATCGCACCTGGTTCGATTCTCGCCAATTCCAGGCCGATCCATCCGCCCATGGAATTTCCCATGTAATGGACATTGTTGAGTTCTAACGCCGCGATAAAGTCAGCCACACGTTGCGCTTGCGCGGGCATACGGTAATCCAATTCCAGCGGAGCGCTGCTGTCACCATGCCCGGGAAGATCCAGCGCGATGATGCGATACTGATCATCAAGTTTTCCCGCCAGTCTGACCCAGTTGTCCTTGTTGGCGCCAAATCCATGCACCATCAGGATGGTTTCCCCCTCAGGATTACCCCCCTCCAGATAAGCCATCGTTAAGTTATCCATCACCAGTTCCGCGGGTGCCAATCCCGCACGCTGACGCTCCAGGGACATGGCCGTCTGATAGAGATCCTGCCGGGTACAGGCCGTTAACAACAGCAAACTGAGTAGAAAGGGAATACCAAACAGCGTTTTCAGGCGTATCGTCATGGGCATCCAACCTCTTATTGTTATTGGGTGATAGTTTGACCAGCCAGATAGTAAAGAAGAAAGCCGGCCTATCTTAACCGGCTTGGCTCCAAGTTGATAACACCATTATGAAAACGGGGAATGATGTGACGGAAAGGAAACACCGTCAGAATTAAATGCCGGTTTGTCTGCTGGCTTATCCAGTTTCGGAGAAGATGAGAAAGGGGACTGCTTGCTGTCCTCAGGGAAGACACCCTGAGGTTCAGGCAATGGGGAACTTTTTGGCAGCGGAGGCTTGGGAATCGGCGTAAAAGGAATATGCAACTGCTGGGGCGAATGGTAAGGCATTGGGTGCGCGGGCATTCCGGGCATGAAGTTTCTTGATTCTCTCCCCCGCCAGACCACCGTCCGCTCTATCCCATCTTCTCCTCGCCATGTGGCGGGCTGCTTACGACCACCGCTTTCAACCGGTTTCTGCCCCAACGCCCAAGTGACCGGGATACTCACCGCAGAGACCGTGAACACATATGACTGGTTTTGATCGACATCCAGCTGCCCATCCATCAGCAAAGGCAGTTCCATAACGGAATCCTGCCCCGTATTCTGGATCATCAGATTCGCGCTGATCATTGCATGACGCTCATCAGTCCCCTGTAGCATCAAGGGGGCCACCATGCTCAGCCGGGTGTTGTCATTGAGTACAAACAGGTCATCCATACTGCTGTCAGACAATTCCGTAATCATGCGATGACTGAGTGCAGCAGAAATCGTTTTTACCGTTTCACCGGCAACCGAATCCAGCCCCGCCATCGTGGCAGATGAAAAGCGAATCACCAGACGCCCTTCCAGCGCTTCCAGATCATCCTGCCGGATACGCTCTTGGTTTAGACTATCATTCGATGCAACTGCCACCTGCAAGCCTGCAAACCCAGCCCAGAGCACGACCAAAACTGCAAAGCAACATCGCCTAAAACCGGAACAACGCACGACTGGAGAAACATCAAACCACATGACAACACCCTCTCCAAAATACAGCCAACCACAGGCACTGGAGTGTAGTACATGGAATCACCGTGCATGGAAGAATCCTCCCATTACGGCCCTACAAGCCCTGTCAGCTCACGGACGTTTCCCGTAAGTGATGATCCGGACAGTTGGCGTTATACTCTCCCGCACCACTGGGAAGAGTGACATCAGACTTGAAGTTGCCACCAGTCGCCACCAGATTACTGTTTTTTCTTGGAACACACTGCGTTAATGACTATCCCGGATACAGCACAGCGCTTCCTTTTCGAAAACACCGATATTCGCGGTGAACGCGTCGGACTCAGCAGCAGCCTTCAGGCAGCCTTTGAACCCCATGCCTACCCGCTGGCCATTCGTCGCCTGCTGGGTGAAATGGCGGCAGCGGCCGTCTTGCTGAGCACAACCTTGAAGTTCCAGGGCACCATGAGCCTGCAGGCACGCTCGAATGGGCCGGTTTCCGTGCTGATGGTTGAATGCACCGACCAGCGCACGTTCCGCGCCATCGCCCGCTGGAAAGAAGAACCGGCTGATAATGCAGACCTTCAGACGCTGTTACCCGACGGCCAGCTGGTCATTACGGTAGATCCTGTTAAGGGCAAGCGTTACCAAGGCATTGTACCGTTGGAGAATCCAACCCTGGCGAACTGCTTTGCCCAGTATTTCCAGCAGTCTGAACAGCTGCCAACCTGTGTCTGGCTGGCCTCTGATGGCAACAGCGCCAGCGGCTTCCTGCTGCAGGCACTGCCAGCAACGGTCGAGAAGGACGAAAAGGTTCGTGAAGAGCGCTGGTCACACCTGACCACCCTGGCGCACACCCTGACAGACGAAGAATTGCTGTCAGTGGAAACGGAGACACTGCTGCACCGTCTGTTCCACGAAGAGGATATCCGGCTGTTTGACGCCGAACCGGTCAGCTACCGTTGCACCTGCTCCCGTGAGCGCACGGCTACTGCCCTGCAGACCGTTGATCGCCAGGAGCTGGAAGATATTCTGGCGGAACAGGGTGAAATCAATATGGATTGCCAGTTCTGCAACACCCGTTACAGCTTCTCGGCTGATGAAGTGGCGGATCTGCTGGCGCCCAAGCAAACCAGCCCGCGAACATTGCACTGATCACCGGTTACGGGATCACTGACAGAACAGCAAGGGGTGAACGACGCCAGCTATCGACTGGCGTATAATCCCTTTTTTTATTCGGATGTAGCCAAAGAGTACCCCATGGAGAGCATCTTTCAGCGCATCGCTGCAGAGTTGAATGTACGACCACAACAAGTCACCGCCACGGTCAATCTGCTGGATGAGGGGGCCACGGTTCCGTTTATCGCCCGTTACCGGAAGGAAATCACCGGCGCCCTGGATGATACCCAGCTACGTACCCTGGAAGAGCGTCTCCGCTACCTGCGGGAAATGGAAGAACGCCGTGACACCATCCTCAACAGTATCCGAGAGCAGGAGAAGCTGACCCCGGAACTGGAAAAGGCCATCACAGAAGCGGATACCAAAACCCGGCTGGAAGACCTCTACCTGCCCTACAAGCCGAAGCGCCGCACCAAGGCACAGATTGCCCGCGAAGCCGGTCTGGAGCCGCTGGCAGAAAGCCTGTTGGCCGATCCAACCCTGGATCCGGAACAGGAAGCCGCCAAATTCATCAATGCTGAACAGGATGTTGCCGACACCAAGGCGGCACTGGACGGCGCCAAGTACATCCTCATGGAGAAATTCAGTGAGGACGCGGAATTGCTCGGTTCACTGCGGGACTACCTGTGGGAAGAAGGCCGCATGAGCAGCCGCGCCGTCGCAGGCAAGGAACAGGAGGGCGCCAAGTTCCGCGATTACTTTGAGCACGACGAACCCATCAACAAAGTGCCGTCACACCGTGCGCTGGCCATTTTCCGTGGCCGTAATGAAGGTTTCCTGCAAGCCGCTATCACCGTGGAAGGCGCAGAAGACCGGACCCAGGCGCATCCCTGTGAAAGCATGGTGGCCAGCTTCTGGTCGATCAAAAACGAAGGCCGCGCCGCCGACAAATGGCTGGGTGAAGTCGTACGCTGGACCTGGCGGGTCAAACTGCTGCCTCACCTGGAAGCGGAACTGATGACCCGCGTTCGCGAAGCCGCGGAAGAGGAAGCCATCAAGGTCTTCTCCAAGAACCTGCACGACCTGCTGCTGGCAGCTCCTGCCGGCCCGAGAGCAACACTGGGCCTGGACCCTGGCCTGCGTACCGGTGTTAAGGTCGCCGTGGTTGACGCCACCGGCAAACTGGTTGATCACACCACCATCTTCCCCCATGTGCCTCAGAACCGCTGGAATGAGTCCCTGGCGGCCATTGCCAAGCTGGTACTGAAACACAGCGTTGAGCTGATTGCCATCGGTAACGGCACCGCGTCCCGTGAAACCGACCGTTTTGCGGCCGAGCTGATCAAGCAGTTCCCCAAGCTGAACCTCTCCAAGGTTGTGGTCAGCGAAGCGGGCGCATCGGTTTACTCTGCCTCTGAAACTGCGGCAAAAGAATTCCCGGATCTGGATGTCACCTTCCGTGGCGCCGTATCCATCGCCCGTCGTCTTCAGGATCCGCTGGCGGAACTGGTCAAGATTGAACCCAAATCCATCGGTGTCGGCCAATACCAGCACGATGTCAGCCAGACACTGCTGGCACGCTCTCTGGACGGCATTGTGGAAGACTGTGTAAACGCGGTTGGTGTCGATATCAACATGGCGTCTGGCGCGCTACTGGCCCGGGTTGCCGGGCTAAATCAGACCATTGCCAACAATATCGTTGAATATCGCAACCAGAACGGTGCATTTACCAGCCGTAACCAGCTGAAATCCGTGCCTCGCCTGGGTGACAAAACCTTCGAACAGTGCGCAGGCTTCCTGCGCGTTATGAGTGGTGATAATCCGCTGGATTCTTCCGCCGTGCATCCTGAAGCCTATCCCGTGGTTCAGGCGATCGCCGCACGCTTTGAGCGCGATCTGCGCAGCCTGATCGGTGATACCGCATTCCTGAAGTCACTGAATGCCGCTGACTACACCAGTGATGCCTTCGGTATCCCGACAGTTACCGACATCATCAGCGAACTGGATAAGCCAGGACGCGACCCTCGTCCTGAGTTCAAGACAGCTGCTTTCCAGGAAGGGGTTGAGGACATCAAAGACCTCAAACCCAACATGGAGCTGGAAGGTGTGGTAACCAACGTGACCAACTTTGGCGCATTTGTGGATATCGGCGTCCATCAGGATGGTTTGGTGCATATCTCCGCGCTTTCGAACACTTTCGTGAAAGATCCACGGGAAGTGGTCAAGGCGGGTGACGTGGTTCGCGTAAAAGTCATGGAAGTGGATGTACCGCGTCGCCGGATCGGCCTATCCATGCGGATGTCGGATACTGCAGAGGGTCAATCCGAAAACCGTCAGCAGCAGCGGGCGGAACGGGGCAAGCCTCACGCGGCACGCCCATCCAACCAGACCAAACGTCCGCAGGGACAAAAGCAGAAAGCGGATAACGGCGGCACCTTCGCCGATCTGTTCGCCAACGCCAAGAAACTGCGCCGTTGATCCTCAGGCAAAAGGGAGGGAGTTCCCTCCCTTTTGCTGTCAGATCCGGTAACTTTCTGGTTAGTTTGCAGAGATGCAGTGTCATGCCCGGCAGGGTATAGTGCGACTTTTACAACGACTGACCACTCATAACAACGGTCGGCGTTTGCGGAATCCGGGGCATGGCTGCAGATAACCAACAACAGAAAGGCGCTGACCTTTCGCCCAGCAAAGAAAATCTCCCTAAGGGTAGTGCCTACAGCCGCCATCTTGGCATCGATTTTCTGGACGCTGACGAAGGCTGCAGTAGACTGTCCATGGATATACTGCCGTTCCATGCCAACATGCGCGGGCATGTCCATGGCGGCGCACTGTTCTCTCTGGTCGATGCCGGCATGGGGATTGCTCTCTACTCCCGCTTGCCCGACAATCTCGTTGCCGCAACGATCGAAAGTAAAATCAATTACCTGAAAGCCGTCACCAAGGGCCAACTGATCTGCGAATCCCGTGTTATCCATCTGGGCTCCCGCACCGCGGTGCTGGAAGCTGACGTGATGCAGGACGGTCAGCCTGTGGTCAGGGCGCTGGCTACATTTGCACTGATTCCGGCCAGTGACGATCAATCTTGTTAAGCAAGGGCTACAGCTTGTCCCAGATATTTGAACGCCGCCTGCAGGCACTGCAAAAGGCAGAACATCATAATTGTCTGCGCCAGATTCGCCATGGTATCGAAAAAGAAGGCCTGCGCGTAACGGCAGACAGCCACCTGTCCCAGGTTCGCCATCCGGAGCGCGTTGGCGCCACTCTGACGCATCCCTATATCACGACCGATTATTCCGAAGCACTGCTGGAATTCATTACACCGGTCTACCAGGATATTGGCGCAACACTGGCCTTTCTTGAGGAACTGCACAGTTTCACACTCAAGAAAATGGAATCTTCCGAAAGCATCTGGGGTTCCAGCATGCCGCCGGTGCTGGAAGGGGATGAACACATTCCCGTTGCCTGGTATGGCACCTCCAATATTGGTCAGATGAAGCATGTCTACCGGCAGGGGCTGGCGCACCGATATGGCAAGGCCATGCAGACAATTGCCGGTATTCATTACAACTTCTCGTTACCGAGCACCTTCTGGTCACTGCTGCAAACACTGGCCAATGATTCACGTGAGCTGGTTGATTACCAGTCCGAAGGTTACTTTGCGCTGATTCGTAACTTCCGCCGTTATTCCTGGTTATTGATGTACCTGTTTGGTGCTTCTCCGGCCATGGATCGTTGCTTCCTGGATCAGCATCCGGATGCCAGCCTCCCGCTGGAATCTGGCGGTGACAACACACGACTGATGCCCTGGGCAACCTCACTGCGGATGAGCGACCTGGGTTACACCAACAATGCCCAGTCATCCCTGAACATCTGCTACAACAACCTGAACGATTATGTTGAGAGCCTGTGGCAGGCCATCCATACGCCTTACGCTGAGTATGAAAAAATCGGCCTCAAAAAAGATGGCGAATACCTGCAGCTCAACACCAACCTGCTCCAAATTGAAAATGAGTACTACAGCCCGATCCGTCCCAAGCGTGTCACACGTTCCGGCGAGAAGCCCGTTGTTGCTCTGCGCGAACGGGGTGTTGAATATATCGAAGTTCGCTGTCTGGATCTGAACCCCTTCCTGCCCGTGGGCATTGATGCGGTTCAGGCGCGCTTCCTGGATGTTTTCCTGGTGTATTGCGCCCTGCAGGACAGTCCAGCCATTGAAGAAGCTGAGTGCAAGGCCATTGCCCGAAACTTCGAGAAAACCGTGAATGAAGGGCGTCGCCCCGATTTGATGCTGGAACAACTGGGACAAAGCATCACGCTGACCGACTGGGGACAGGAACTGCTGGATCAACTGGAACCTGTTGCCGCGCTAATGGACAGCATTCACGGCACCGGTGACTTTTCCATGAGTATTCGCCAGCAGCGTCGCAAGCTCAATAACAGCGAACGTACGCCGTCGGCCCAAGTGTTGAACACACTGTCAAAGCATAACCATAGCTTCATTGAGATGTCGCAGGCGCTGGCCGAGATCCAGTCTGATTACTTCAGACAGATCCCGCTGAGTCAGTCCCGGATGGAATATTTCTCAGAGCTGGCCCAGCAATCTCTGCGTGACCAGCAAGCCATTGAGGCAGCGGATACGATGGACTTTGACACGTTCCTGACGCAATACTTCGCCGACTGAACAAGACTGGCGACGATTCGGCTACAGCGTTCGTCGCCCAATAACAAAACAAGGATATAACGAGGCTTCCATGCTGATTCCCAAGTCACGCCATCTGCATATACTGGCTTTCCTTGCTGTGATCGGACTGCTGGCAACGGCGATGTTCTTTGAGCATGTCATGATGCTGGAACCCTGCCCACTGTGTATTACCCAGCGCGTTGCCTTCCTGATCCTCGGCCTGATCTCTCTGTTTGCAGCTATTCACAACCCTCCGGGGCGTGGCTTGCGTGTCTATGGCGGTTTGATACTGACCTTTGCCATTGTCGGCGCAGGTCTGGCCATCCGGCAACTATACTTGCAGGGGCTTCCACCGGAAGAAGCGCCGGCCTGCATGCCGGGAATCGGATACCTTGCCGATGTCCTGCCCATGAATGAACTCATCAGAGTCATGTTCAGTGGCACGGGTGACTGCGCTGAAGTTCAGTGGCGTTTCCTTGGTCTGTCGATCCCGGGCTGGACCCTCGTTGCCTTTATCGGCTATGGCCTGTTTGGCGTGCTGGAAATGATTCGTAAGCAGGATACCGTGCGGTAAATGATCAAAGGGCTTTTTATCCTGTTGCTGTTCCAGAGCCTAGGCGAAGCCATTCACCGCTTCGCCCATGTGCCCGTGCCTGGCGCGGTGATTGGGATGATGCTGTTATTTCTTTCTCTGCCCTTCTTTGGCGCTCTGTCGGATGACCTGGCAAATGCCAGCAGTCATTTAATACGGCATATGTCACTGCTGTTTGTCCCGGCAGCGACCGGTTTCATCTTTTATCTGCTCCACAGCCAAAACCAGACCATTCCTATTCTGGCTGTTGTTTCCCTGGGTACTGTAATTGTGATTGTGGTCACCGCACTTGTGATGAAAAACCTTGTACGCGGCAGCTACAAGCCTGATGACAGTACCTCAAAGGTCTCTGAAAATGACCATTGATACCGATGCCATCCGGGCCTTCATCTGTACCCCGCTCTTTGGTTTGACCCTGACGCTGGGCTTTTTCCAATTGAGCGCCTGGCTGTTTCGCAAGTCTGGTGAATTTCCTCTTTTGCACCCGGTCTTAACTGCCGCCATACCAATTGCAGCAGTCATTTATTATCTTCCGATGGAGTATCGCGATTATGCCGACAGCACCGAACTGCTGACGATACTTCTTGGCACGGCGACGGTTGCCCTGGCAGTGCCGCTTTACCATCAACTGCCCACGATTCGCTCAGAAGCCCCGGCCGTCGTTGTTTCCCTGTTGATTGGCGCCACGGTTGCACCACTCTCTGCCATCGTCATTGCATGGCTGGCAGGCGGGAATATGGAAACCCTGTTGTCTGTCGCACCGAAATCGGTCACAACCCCTATCGCCATGGCGGTATCGGAAAGCATGGGGGGGCTGGTTTCTGTGACAGCTGGCACCGTGATCAGCGTCGGCGTGTTTGGTGCCGTGGTGACAGTGCCACTGATGAGAATCATGCGTATTGATAATCAGGCTGTACTGGGTTTTACGCTAGGGTTATCAGCACACGGTGTGGGTACAGCCAAAGCCTTTGAGTGCAGCACAACCGCGGGCGCTTTTGCCAGCCTCGGCCTTGCATTCACCGGCGCACTGACAGCTATTGCCATGCCACTGCTTTACCATCTGCTTTTTTGACCATTCGTCGTCGTTTTCAATACCATCACCATTCTTCTTTTCGATAATCAGGTTTTATTGTTTTTATGAAATTTGTTGGCGCCCACGTCAGCGCAGCCGGTGGTGTGGAAAATGCACCGGTCAACGCCCATAACATTGGAGCGACCGCCTTCGCCCTGTTCACCAAAAACCAACGACAGTGGAAGGCTAAACCGCTGACCGAAAAAAGCATCCAGCTGTTTCGGGAACGTTGCAATCGTTATGGTTTCGCGCCAGCGCAAATCCTTCCTCACGACAGCTACCTGATCAACCTTGGTCATCCGGAGGAAGAAGCCCTGCAAAAATCACGGGCGGCGTTTATTGATGAGATAGAGCGCTGTATGCAACTTGGTCTGGATCGTCTCAATTTCCATCCTGGTAGCCATCTTCGTACGATTAGTGTCACTGAATGCCTGCAACGTATTGCTGAATCCATCAACATTGCACTGGATAAAACCGATGGCGTCACGGCAGTGATTGAAAATACTGCCGGTCAGGGCAGCAACCTCGGCTGGCAATTTGAAGAACTTGCCGAGATTATTGATCACGTCGAAGACAAAGGCCGTGTAGGTGTTTGCCTGGATACCTGTCATACCTTTGCAGCCGGCTATGATCTGCGAACAGAAGATGCCTGTAAAAACACCTTCGAGCAATTTTCGGGTACGGTCGGCTTTGAGTATCTGAAGGGAATGCATCTGAATGATTCCAAAGGTGAACTCGGTTCACGAAAAGACCGCCATCACAGTCTTGGACAGGGCGAAATTGGCTGGGACGTCTTCCGATTTATCATGCAGGATGAGCGTTTCAATAATATTCCCCTGGTACTGGAAACTATTGATGAATCCATCTGGCCAGAGGAAATCGCTGCGTTAAAAATGCTGGAAAAATAAGTACTGTAAAAACCTGTCCAAACGGCATATCCCACTGGCGAATCACTGGACGTTCTTAATGGCAATACTGTTTTCAGAATAGCGATTTGAAGACAGTATTGCCTCACCCGATGATCATGAATAGAGGCTGATTAATCATGAACATTTTGATTTTACAGACGTAACTACATTACTGAAAAAGACTTTTATCTACGTGTACGTAAACGTTCTATCGCTTTTGATAAGGGATATTGCTCAAGTGCAAGTTCAGTTATTGCCAGTAAGTGACTCAGAAACGTGCTTTCAATATGAGACGAAGAAAAATGAATACATTCTGTTGCTATGTAATCTTCAACGGATGCATCATGCGATAGCGAATAAAAAAACGCTTTTAACGCCTCCTCTTCGACATTCAGAGACGAAATAATCTTTGCACAGGGCAGGCTTACCGAACCCATTGACCATTCTCCCTAATACCCAAGATGATCAGCTTCACTCGCTTTCATCCTCCCATCCTTTCAGGAAACTATGAAGCTACGTCTCGAACACAATGCGATTTAATCCTCTTAAAGTCATGACATCAATCTCGTGAATCAGATCTTTTTCACTGATCTCACTACGATGTCATTAAAAATCAGTATAGCAATAGTCCTTCTAACCGTTATTGAACGTTCAAATATAAACGCCAGCGGCAGCTTACTAACCGTAAAGACTTTGTGAGGTTTTCATCATTCCAGTTACCCTCCCGGACAAACGCATGCAAATAAACGGCAATTTGTAGGCGTTTCAATGCAACATTCGCTTTCTGGGCGTTGGTACCGCTATGCGTTCACTCTATAATAGAGGCCAAACAGCCATGAAAGGCGACCGTTCTCAAGCTGCCAGACAGCGAGGATCGTGTTTCCAATAACAGTCATGGACAATTGCCTCCGCCACGTGAGATGAAGCTATGTCTATTGAAAGCCTCGGCCAGCTCGAAAGCAAAATCCAGAACGCCATCGACACCATTGCCCTGCACAAGATGGAAGTCGAGGAACTGAGAGAAGCCAAAACCCACCTAGAAGAAGAAAACGCCCAGTTGAAGCAGGAACTGCAGGCATGGACCGAGCGGGTCAGCAGTCTGATCGGCAAACTCGACAGCTTGGCCGAAGAAGCACTCTGAGACTGCTTCCATGCCCATAAAAAATGCCACCTTTCGGTGGCATTTTTTATATCGCTTTCAAGCTACAGCCGTTAAGCCAGGCTCTCCTGCCGCACAAAAGAACCACTCTTCAGCATACCAATCACAAAGCCAGCAACACCTGGCGCCATCCAACCCAGACCACTGCTCTGCAGCGGAAGGTGTGAATAGACATCAACCAGCGGCTGAACAAATGACAGTCCGGCAGCACTCAGTCCATCGACAATACTGATCGCCAGCACCGGCAACAGGGTAAAGGTAAACACAACACCCGGCTGGGCAAAGCGCTCGCGGAACATGCAAAGAAGAATCAGTGCAATAGCAATCGGATAGATAACCAGCAACGCAGGAATGGTGACAGCCAACAGCTCAGTCAGGCCCATATTGGCAATCAAGGCACTGACAACCGTACAAAGCACTACATAGCCCCGGTAACCCATCACAGGCAGAACTTCAGCAAAATACTCACCACACGCCGTCATCAGTCCAACAGAGGTCGTGAGACATGCTAAACCAATGGTCAATGCCAGAATAATCATACCCCAGTCACCAAAAACGGCGGTGATATAGAGATTCAGAATCCGCGCACCGTTTTCTGCACCGCCGGCAATGGCATAACTGGTCGCACCCAGGTAAGAAAGCACGATATAAACGGCGGAGAGACCCACCGCAGCAATGACAGCTGCACTAATGGTATAGCGGGTCAGATCCGCTCTGTCTTCCACACCCCGCTGACGCAGAGCTGTGATGATGACGATACCAAAGGCCAGTGACGCCAGGGTATCCATCGTCTGATACCCCTGTTTGAAGCCATAAATGAAGGCAGGCTCTTCCAGGTGCATACCGGCTTCAGCAACCACGCCCTGCGGTGTTACAAAGACACCAATAGCAATGGCAACCAGAACCAATACCAGCAGCGGTGTAATCAGCTTACCCACGGTTTCAATCAGCTTTCCAGGGAAAAGCGCCAACACCAGCGTCAACATGAAGAATCCAATGCTGTACAGAGCGAGAGCACCGGAACTACCTTCACCAACAAATGGCAACACACCCATCTCATAAGAAACAACTGCGGTCCGAGGTGCAGCGAAGAGCGGCCCAATCGCCAGATACAGGACAATGCCCGTCAACATGGCAGCCCACTTGGGAAGGTCCTGGGTAAAGCGATCCAGACCCCCGCCCAGTTTGGCTGCGACCATCAATCCCAACAAAGGAAGTCCAACACCGGTCAACAGGAATCCCGCCGCGGCAGGAACGACAGCTTCACCGGCCAATTGACCAAGAAATGGAGGAAAAATCAGGTTACCTGCACCCAGAAACAGCGCAAAAGTCATCAGGCCAACGGCCACTACATCGGTAGATTTCAAACGAATAGACAAAGACATACCCCTTTTCGTGGCATTACGGCAGCACATCGGCTGATGTCACAAGAGGGATGCAGGACAGGTAAGAAAGCACGGGGTCGCCGGCTTGCTACTCCGAAAAATGGATGGTTTTACGGAGCGGTGACCGCAGCTCTTGTGAAGCATTGATCATCCCTTGCATACCCAGAATGCCATGTCCTGAAACTGGCTGGACTCTTTCATTACATCCAACCAGCGAAACATGACAATTAAGCTTCCGCTATATATCCCACACTTTTCACCGCCACCTCAATTGCGGCTTATACCTACACAGGGGATGGGTAGCGACCTTTCCAGCACAGCAGAGAAAAACACTAAAAATGGCGCCACGTAAGACACTGGCGCCCATACTTTGATCACAAAACCTGACTTTCTGCCGTTTCAAGAGCTTCGCAGGCTTCCATCCATTCGTCCTCCAGTTGCTGCGACTGCTGCTTCAGTGCAACCTGACGAGCCAGCAGAACCTTCAGTTGCTCCTTACCATCATCGGTATAAAGCGCAGGATCATGGAGAGACTGTTCAACCTCTGACAAAGACGTCTGACACGTCTCCAGTGCCTGTTCCAGCTTCTCTACACGCTGCTTGTAGGGGCGGAGTTTGCTCCGTAGCACAGCCTCAAGACGCTTCTGCTCTTTACGATCACGGGCCGAAGTAGTTGTACCCGTCTCGCTCTCTACTTGCCCCTGAGACTCACGCAAAGCCGCATTGCGGCGTTGCTGTGAAAGCCAGGTCGCATAGGCATCAAGATCGTTATCAAACGGTTCCAGTTTTCCGTCGCTGACCAGGTAGAGTTCATCGGTGGTATTACGCAACAGATTCCGATCGTGAGAAATCAGCACCATTGCGCCGGTATACCCCTGCAATGCCATGGTCAGCGCATGACGCATTTCCAAGTCCAGGTGGTTGGTGGGCTCATCCAGCAAGAGCAGGTTGGGTTTCTGCCAAGCCACAATGGCCAGTGCCAGTCGCGCCTGCTCCCCCCCTGAAAAGCCTTTGACGACTTCCAGCGCCTTGTCACCATGGAAACCAAAACCACCGAGGAAATCCCGGATTTCCTGCTCACGTGCGGTTTTTGTGAGACGCTGAATATGCAGTACTGGCGTTGCTTCCAGATCCAGACTTTCCAGCTGATGCTGGGCAAAATAGCCGATTTTGAGGTGTTCACCTTCCACCCGATCCCCAGCTAACAGTGATAACTGACCAGCCAGCGTTTTCATCAGCGTGGATTTACCCGCACCGTTTGGTCCCAGAAGCCCAATGCAACTGCCCGGATGCAGCCCCAACGCAACCTCTTTCAATATTGGCGCGTCGGCATATCCCATTTCCCCTTTTCGAATCAGAAGCAGAGGGTCAGAAAAACGTTCAGGCTCAGGCAGCGTAAACGTGAACGGAGAATCCACATGCGCTGGTGCGATTTCTTCCAGACGGTCCAGCGCCTTTAACCGACTCTGGGCCTGTTTCGCCTTAGTCGCCTTGGCGCGGAAACGGCGAATAAAATCTTCAAGGTGTGCTTTCTGCTTTTGCTGTTTCTCATAGCTGGATTGCTGCAACGCCAGGCGCTCAGCCCGGGTACGTTCAAACGCAGTGTAATTGCCCCGGTATGTTGTCAGTGTCTGCCGTTCGATATGGGCAATCTGATCGACAACACCATCCAGAAAATCCCGGTCATGGGATATCAGCAGCAGCATACCCGGATATTGCTTCAGCCAGCCTTCCAGCCAGATGATGGCATCCATATCCAAGTGGTTGGTCGGTTCGTCCAGCAACAACATGTCAGACGGGCACATCAGCGTCTGCGCCAGATTCAGACGCACACGCCAGCCACCGGAAAACGATCGGACACTGGACTCCATCTGATCCTGGCTAAAGCCTAATCCATGCAGCAGCTGCTCTGCCCGGGATTTGGCAGAATAGCCGTGATGATTCTCCAGCGCCGCATGATGGATGGCCAGAGCGTTGTCATCGTGACGGGCCTCAGCATCCGCAATGGCTTGCTGAATACGGCGCAGCTCAACGTCACCATCCAGAACATAGTCAACGGCGGGACGATCAAGCGCCAGAACTTCCTGGGCCATATGAGCGATCCGGAGATTTTTGGGAATATCCACATCGCCGGCATCCGCCGATATTTCGCCCCGGATCAAGGCAAACAAAGTGGACTTTCCGCAACCGTTAGCCCCGGTCAATCCGATTTTCTGGCCTTGGTGGATAACGAAACTGGCGTCTTCCAGCAGGCGTTTTCCGCCCCGCATGAGGTTGATTTGCTGTAATCTGATCATGACGCGCATTCTATGTTAAGGCTGTCATGAAGAACATATCCGACAATCCGTTTTGGGATTACTCCGTACAGGTATGGCCAACGGCGGGTGAAACGCTATTAATGCTCCAGGAAACCTACCAGCTGGATATCAACATGCTGTTGTTTTGCTGCTGGCTCGCTAAAGAACATCGTGTCTTTCGCTCATCAGAGCAGCTAGCGCATTACTGGCCTGACATATCACGATTCCACAATGAGATTATTCTCCCGTTACGGATTATCAGGCAAAGAGTGAAAGCGACAATAAAGCCTGATGCTTCAATACAAGCTCTCTATGCCCAGTGTAAGCATGTTGAACTTGATGCAGAATGCATCCAACAGAAGCGATTGTTTGATCTGAAAAACTTGCTCTCAGAAAGCAGTGACCTACACAGTCATAATATATTGGAAAAGAATCTACGGCAGTATTTAAACATTTCCGATGCTGCAGAAAATAACCAACTGATCATTCAGAACCTACTGGCGCATTGCCAGAAAATAATAAAGGGGCCTTAATGGCCCCTTAAATAACTGATACTACATCGCCTATTCCAACGAACGGAACAGGCGAGATTTCAGCTTATCTCTTTTTAGCAGCTTTTCTTGCAGTAGCCCTGCGAGCAGCCGGCTTACGAGCAACTGCCTTTTTGGCAGGTTTACGCGCTGGCGCCTTTCTCTTTGCTGCAGTTTTCTTTACAGCTGCCTTTTTAGTAGTAGCCTTGCGAGTTGCTGGCTTCTTCTTGGCAACAGCCTTCTTCGCAGTAGCCTTGCGAGCTGCTGGCTTCTTCTTGGCAACAGCCTTCTTCGCAGTAGCCTTACGAGCTGCTGGCTTCTTCTTGGCAACAGCCTTCTTCGCAGTAGCCTTACGAGCTGCTGGCTTCTTCTTGGCAACAGTCTTCTTCGCAGTCTTGCGAGCTGCTGGCTTCTTCTTGGCTGCAGTCTTCTTGGCAGTAGACTTACGTGCTGTTGTCTTCTTCTTGGCAACAGTCTTCTTCGCAGTCTTGCGAGCTGCAGGCTTCTTCTTAGCTACAGTCTTCTTGGCAGTAGACTTACGTGCTGTTGTCTTCTTCTTGGCAACAGTCTTCTTCGCAGTCTTGCGAGCTGCTGGCTTCTTCTTGGCAACAGTCTTCTTAGCAGTAGACTTACGCGCTGTTGTTTTCTTCTTAGCTACAGTCTTCTTCGCAGTAGACTTGCGAGCTGCTGGCTTCTTCTTAGCTACAGTCTTCTTAGCAGTAGACTTACGCGCTGTTGTTTTCTTCTTAGCTACAGTCTTCTTCGCAGTAGACTTGCGAGCTGCTGGCTTCTTCTTAGCTACAGTCTTCTTAGCAGTAGACTTACGCGCTGTTGTTTTCTTCTTAGCTACAGTCTTCTTGGCAGTAGCCTTGCGAGCTGTTGTCTTCTTAGCTGCAGGCTTCTTCTTGGCGACAGTCTTCTTGGCAGTAGACTTACGCGCTGTTGTCTTTTTCTTGGCAACAGTTTTCCTTGCTGCAGGTTTCTTTTTGGCTGCACCGGCCTTCTTAGGCGCGGCTGACCTCGTGATTTCCATATCTAGCTTTTCCATGGCTTTCTCCTTAGCGCTTGCAAGCTTGGATCATTACCTAACATCCCTGTATCACTTCCAGAAACTGCTGTATGCCACGGACATCCAGTCCACTACTTACAACAGTATCTCTGGCCTTTACCCGCCTGATACCAATCAGTACGGTTTAAACCTTCCGGCAATGTCAGCTAGACGTCATCCCAGCTAGCACGTTTCCTCGCCTTTTACTGCCTAGCGCTCACCTTGCCGCAACGCCAAAGAAGTCACCTGAATGACTTCCTGATTATTCAAACCCAATTGAGCATGAACAATCCCAACAAACCCATCACAGTATTGATTATTGCCGCCATCCAATTCTTCTTTCATTTATTAGCATTATTGTTATTGGACAGGTAACAACACATCAATTAAAACCAACATCCAACAAAAACGCTTGATGTAATCTAAAGACTTTTCATCAAGGAAAAACATTGATTATAAGAGTAGCCTAATTTATACCAATATTTTTACATAGATATAGACCAACACTTAGAATGTATGCAAAATTTTTTTCACTTATCTTTCATTTATCTATGCCTTCTTATTTATCCTGTAACTCACAAAATCAAAACAACCTATATATAAGGGAAAAAGAAACCACACTATTCATTCCCGAAAGGAACATAATAAAAGTAACACTCCTTATTTCTACCTATAAAGGCATAGGATTTTTGTTCGCTTAAGCGTCAATATTATGTTGAAATCACTATAATAATAGCGCTCCACACTTGCCTTTGACATAAAATTGAACAATGATGTTCCGAACTTCCTTTACCCGGAAGGGTTCTTCCAACCTGAAAAAGAGAATGCAATGAAGCTTAAAACGATTGCAGCCACGCTGATTCTAGCCAGCGCAACAAGTATGACCGCACTGGCTGAAGGGACAACTCCCCTTGGAACCGAAAAGGCAAAATTGAGTTATAGCCTGGGCGCTATGCTTGGCGAGCGTTTGAAAAACGACTTCGACAATCTCGATCTTCAGGCACTGTCACAGGGCATTGAAGATGCAGTTTCTGATAAAAAGCTGGCCCTTGATCGTAATGACATGATTGCAGTGATTCAGAAAGCGCAGCAGGCGCAAGCTGAAAAAATGCAGAAAGAAATGCAGGAACAAGCCCAGAAGAATCAGGAAAAAGGCGATCAGTTCCTGAAAGAAAATGGTAAGAAATCTGGCGTTGTTACAACCGACTCAGGTTTACAGTACAAAGTACTGAAAAAGGGCAACGGAGCAAAAGCATCTGCAGAGGCTGAAGTTACAGTCCACTACGAAGGCAAGACCCTTGATGGCAAGATCTTCGACAGTTCTTATGAGCGTGGTGAACCCGCCATGTTTAAAACCACCCAAGTTATCCCCGGCTGGACAGAAGCTCTCCAGTTGATGCCTGAGGGTTCTACTTGGGAGCTTTATATTCCCGCCAGCCTAGCGTACGGCCCCGGCGGCATCCCCGGTCGCATTGGCCCCAACGAACTGCTGACATTCAAGGTTGAATTGATAAAAGTTGGCGAGCAGGAAACCAAAGCCGTTAACTAAAAAATGGCTGGTTGTGGCACATCGATTACCGCAACCAGCCATCATTGAATTTACAGCCTGCACTCACCCTGATTACTGGGTAACAACCTCCCCATGAGAGTTGTGGAGGATTTCAATTAACTGATCTTCAAGCGCAAAACGTTCCTCCAAACACTCTCCCAGTTTGGAGAGCGCTACCTGCAATGACTGAATATCACTGAACTTGTCGATACCGTCATTGAAGTCGAGGCAGAATTCTGTGGTCTTCTGGATAGCGTCAAAGAGTGCAGTAGCGCTATGCAACGCGACATCATCATTAAACTCTGCCGCTTCCTGTTGAAGCTGCTCATAGATCTCAAAATGCCCGGCTGACACATAATCAACGAGCATCTGGCAGAGATGCCGCATTTTCTCAAAGAAGGGGCGCTCGTCGACCCGCAACTGCTCAACACCGCTTAAGGAACAGTAAAGTACCAGTAACTCCTGTCTCCCATTCAGCCAGTTGTCGATCAGCTCGGATACTCCTCCCCAGCGTTCTTTGGCTGACTTGCAACCTTCCAGCATTATCTTTCCCCTTTACTGTTAGCGTCGGTTTTACAGCCAGTAGTAATGGAAAGGCTACCCAGAAAACGTCTGGATAACTTGAAGTCATTAGGTTACGGCAGCACGCTATCCCCTCGCAAGAAGTTTATGGCTCAAAATGCACCTTTAAAGAGTAAATAGCCATACCACCACCTAATAGCGATCCTGTTAAGAATAGACAGAAATAAATAAATGAAAATTAATTTTGATTAATTATATAAAAAATGTCGTAGCTTAATTTTCTTAACAATCAAGTTAACTCACAGCAAAAAATAAAAATAGCCAAACAGCAAGAGGAGCAAGACTTTATTGATCCATATCAACTCGTAACAACCAGCATCAATTTAGAGTGGAAAAACAAGAAATAGAAAAATCAACTGGAGGGAGATCAAAACATGAACGAATTTGTCATGGTAAGCGGCTGGTTTTGCATAGGCTCAATCGGCGCCATACTCGCAGCGGGTTTTCTGGGTGGTGTACTACTCACACTGCTCGATAACCGTATCAGCAGAAGTGACGGTCACTGACCCTCTATCTCCCGCCATAAAAAATGCCAGCGTTTAAGCTGGCATTTTTGTTCGCAAGGCGAGCCTGCGCTCAGAGCAGGATGTTCCTGATATCTGAGAGCAACTGACCCAGCAGCGCAGTAAAGCGTGCCGCTTCAGCCCCGTTAATCGCTCTGTGATCATAGGAGAGCGACAAAGGCAGCATCAGGCGAGGCGTAAACTCTGCACCATTCCACTTCGGCTTGATCTCCGCTTTGGAAATACCCAGGATCGCTACCTCGGGCGCATTCACAATAGGCGTGAACGCCGTGCCGCCGACAGAGCCCAGGCTAGAGATGGTGAAGCAACCACCCTGCATTTCATCCGGCTTGAGCTGCTTGTTTCTGGCCTTCTCAGCGAGTGCCACACACTCATCCGCCAGTTCCCACAGGCCTTTCTTGTCGACATCCTTGATGACCGGAACCAGCAGGCCATCTGGCGTATCCACAGCAACACCGATGTTGACGTATTTCTTATAGATAATACGATCAGCTTCCGGTGACAGAGACGCGCAGAACTGTGGCATTTCCTTCAACGCATACGCACATGCCTTCAGCATGAACGGCAGCGGTGTCAGCTTGCTGCCACGGGCCTGGGCCGCAGCTTTCTGACTCTTACGGAAATCTTCCAGCTCAGTGATATCGGACTCATCAAACTGGGTCACATGCGGAACGTTCAGCCAGCTGCGCTGGAAGTTCTTCGCGGCAACCTGGCGCAGACGGGTCAGCGCTTTCTCTTCGACTTCGCCCCACTTACTGAAGTCTACCGCCGGCATCTGGGGAATACCCAAACCACCAGATACCTGAGCGGACTTCGGCTCGCTCAGCTTGGTCTTCACATAATTCTGAACATCTTCTTTCAGAATCCGGCTGCGGGGTCCAGAGCCACGGACCAGCGACAGATCAACACCAAACTCACGGGCAATCTTGCGAACCGCCGGGCCTGCATGAACGCTCTTGTTGGCCTGCTCCAGCTCACGACTGGATTCAGTCGCTTTCTGAGGCTGCGCAGCGGCAGGTGCTTCAGGCTGGCTAGCGGCGGGCTTTTCAGCCACAGACGCCTGTGAGGGTGCTGCGGCTTGAGCAGCAGGCGCTGCACCCGCCACTTCCATCATGATAATCAGGTCACCCTGACTCAACGTGTCGCCTTCCTTCACTTTCACTTCCGTGACCACGCCACTGAAGGGTGAAGGCACTTCCATGGTCGCCTTATCGGATTCCAGTGTGACCAGCGGATCTTCTTCGCTGATCTCGTCGCCCGGCTTCACCGATACTTCGATAACCGGCACATTGTCAGAGCCGATATCCGGTACACGCACTTCCTTAATAACACTTGCAGCCGGTGCTGCCGGTGCCGTTTCAGGCGCAGGCGCCGCCGCAGGAGTTGCAGCGACCGGCTCAGGCGCGGCAGGCGCTTCTGCTGGCTTGGCAGCGCCGTCTTCAGCCGCCATTTTCAGCAGGTCATCGCCTTCAGAGACCTTGTCGCCGACCTTCAGCAGGACTTCGACAATACGGCCATTGCGAGGCGCAGGCACTTCCATGGTGGCCTTGTCAGACTCAAGAACAATCAGAGAATCTTCGGCCTCAACCTGATCGCCCGCCCCGACACACACTTCGATGACTTCTGCGCCATCGCTGCCAATGTCGGGTACCTTGATGATTTCGTCAGTCATTCGTTCACCTTAGGATCTGGAACCGGGTGGCGGTTTTGACTCCGCCGCCACCCCGGGTTACAGAGCGTTAGCAATACAGGGGATTGTTCTTTTCCGGATCGATGCCGAACTTCTTCATGGCATCCACCACCACACTGGCTTCGATCTCACCGTCCTTCATCAGGCCAGACAGCGCGGCAACCGTGATGTAGTAACGGTCAACTTCGAAGAAGCTGCGCAGGTTCTCACGGGTATCGGAGCGACCGAAACCGTCAGTACCCAGTGCCACGAAAGTACCCGGTACAAAGTCACGGATCTGGTCGGCATACAGCTTCATGTAGTCAGTCGCTGCAATGACAGGGCCCTTGCGACCGGACAGCTGCTTCTCAACCCAGGAGACACGCTTATCAGCGGTCGGGTTCAGCATGTTCCAGCGCGCAGCATCCAGACCATCACGACGCAGCTCGTTAAAGCTGGTTGCGCTCCAGATATCGGATTCCACCCCAAAGTCATTACGCAGAATTTCGGCCGCTGCGCGAACTTCCTCCAGAATGGAACCACAACCCATCAGCTGAACCTTGGGCTTGTCCTTGCAGGCGTTTTCCTTAGAAGCGTCTTCGAAGCAGTAGAGCCCCTTGATGATGCCTTCAATCACGTCGTCGCCTTCAGGCATGGCCGGCTGAACGTAGTTTTCATTCAGGGTAGTCAGGTAATAGAAGACATTTTCCTGATCTTCAACCATGCGGCGCAGACCGTCCTGAATGATAACGGCCAGTTCATAGCCGTAGGTCGGGTCATAGCTCACGCAGTTCGGGATGGTGGACGCCAGGATATGGCTGTGACCATCCTGGTGCTGCAGACCTTCGCCGTTCAGCGTGGTACGGCCGGAAGTAGCACCAACCAGGAAGCCGCGGGCCTGCATGTCGCCAGAAGCCCAGGCCAGGTCACCGGTACGCTGGAAACCGAACATGGAGTAGAACACATAGAACGGAATCATCGGCACATCGTTGTTGCTGTAAGAGGTCGCAGCAGCGATCCAGGCCGCGTGGGCGCCGGCTTCGTTGATACCCTCTTCCAGAATCTGGCCAGATTTGGATTCCTTGTAGAACATGACCTGGTCAGAATCCTGAGGCTCGTACTTCTGACCTTCGGCAGAGTAGATGCCCAACTGACGGAACATGCCTTCCATACCAAAGGTACGGGCTTCGTCAGGCACAATCGGCACAACGTGCTTGCCGAGCGTCTTGTCCTTGGTCAGGACACCCAGAATACGGGTCAACGCCATAGTCGTGGAAATCTGACGCTCGCCGCTGCCCTTGGTGACCGCTTCAAAGGCCTTCAGTTCAGGCACAGGCAAAGCAACGCTGGTCTTCGGACGACGCTGCGGGATGAAACCACCCAGCTTCTCACGACGCTTACGCATGTAAACCATTTCCGGGCTGTCCGCATCAGGCTTGTAATACGGTACGTTTTCCAGCTCATCGTCGCGGATCGGCAGATCGAAACGATCACGGAAATGCTTGAGGTCTTCAATCGGCAGCTTCTTGACCGAGTGGCTGACGTTGGCAGATTCTGCGCTGGCGCCGGTGCCGTAACCTTTAACGGTTTTGGCCAGAATAACGGTTGGCTGACCCGTGTGGTTTACAGCCGCATGATATGCCGCATACACCTTGTATGGATCGTGACCACCACGGTTCAGACGCCAGATGTCTTCATCAGACAGGTGTTCAACCAGCTTCAGGGCTTCCGGATCACGACCGAAGAAGTTCTCACGGGTCCAGGCGCCGCCCTTGGCCTTGCAGTTCTGGTAGTCGCCATCGACGGCTTCATCCATGATCTGCTGCATGGAGCCATTCTTGTCGTTAGCAAACAGCGGATCCCAGTGACGGCCCCAGACGACCTTGATCACGTTCCAGCCGGCACCACGGAAGACGCCTTCCAGTTCCTGAATGATCTTGCCGTTACCACGAACCGGACCATCCAGACGCTGCAGGTTACAGTTAACCACGAAGACCAGGTTATCCAGCTTTTCACGGCCAGCCAGGGAGATCGCACCTAGGGATTCCGGCTCGTCCATCTCACCGTCACCCAGGAATGCCCAGACCTTACGGTTCTGTTCCGGCATCATGTTACGGTTGATCAGGTACTTCATGAAGTGTGCCTGGTAGATCGCCTGCAGCGGTCCCAGTCCCATGGAAACCGTAGGGAACTGCCAGAACTCAGGCATCAGCCAGGGGTGCGGATAAGAAGAGAGACCCTTGCCGCTCACTTCGGAACGGAAGTTGTCCAGCTGCTCTTCCGTCAGACGACCTTCCATGAAGGCACGGGAATAGATACCCGGAGACACGTGGCCCTGGTAGTACACCAAGTCGCCTTCACGGTCATTTTCCGGACCGTGGAAGAAGTAGTTGTAACCGATGTCGTACAGCGTGGCGCTGGACGCAAAAGAAGAGATGTGACCACCCAGATCACCGCCGCGCTTACTGGCGCGCATAACCATGGCCAGTGCATTCCAGCGAACCACGGAACGGATACGACGCTCCATGAACAGGTCGCCGGGCATCCGGGCTTCCTTGGCAGAAGGAATGGTGTTGCGGTAAGGGGTAGTGATCGCGTAGGGAAGCTGTGTTCCCTTGCGGCTGGCGTGCTGGGCCAGACGGGTCAGCAGAAAATGCGCCCGGTCTTCGCCTTCTTTTTCAAGCACGGATTCGAGAGCATCCAGCCACTCCTGGGTCTCCATCGGATCGATATCGCGCTGCATTGCTATGCTCCAAGCCCTGAGGGGAGGCGGAAAAATGCAACGGAATCCATCGCACCCGGCCGCCTGATGTTCAAATTATAGTCTTGAGCCCGCTGATGACATGCTGCCGCATGTCATGACAACTTTTTCAATCTGCAAGAAAAGCCCGCGGATCCAGACTCAAATAATTTTGTAGTTTTACTACATTTTTTGTAGGTTTGACAATCCTAATCGACCCTTTCATGTAGTAAAGCTACATTTAATTACAGACAAAACCACAATCGAACAACCGACTGAACAAGCCCTCACGCACAGGCAAAAAATCCGATACTATCGTGACGTCGCCTACCGGTAGGACAGAGGGCTCCATGATTGCCGCCATACCTGAACATATCCGACAGTCACTTCAATGCCGTCGGCAGCAGTTTGCAGAGATTGATGCCGATAGCCGGCAATTTCTTGAGAATCTGGATCAAACCACCCAGGAACAGCTGGATACCTGCTGGGGCGGCAGTGATTATGTCGCGGACCTCTGCCAGCGAAAGCCGGACATGTTCAAAACACTGGTCAACAATGGCCAATTAACACAAACACTGTCAAAAAATGCGATTCAGCAATCATTAGACGACAAGCTGTCTACCGTTACCACAGAAGAAGAACTGGCTGCTGCCCTGAGGCAATTCCGCCATTACCATCAACTTCGTATCATCTGGCGTGACCTGAATCGACTGGCAGATTTATCGGAAACTACATCAGACCTCTCCAATTTGGCAGTCTGCTGCATCGACAGCGCCTGCCAATGGCTCTACAACCGGCTTTGTGAATCACTCGGAACGCCCTATGGCAGATCGACTCCGGAGTCTGAATCTGTACCACAGAAAATGGTGATTTTAGGTATGGGCAAGCTGGGCGCAGGCGAACTCAATCTCTCGTCAGATATTGACCTGATTTTCTGTTATCCCAATAAAGGTGAAACACAGGGCGCTGCGCGCAGTCTGGATAATCAGGAATTCTTTGTCAGGCTTGGCCAAAAATTGATTACAGCGCTGGATGCCAAAACTGTTCATGGCTTTGTCTTCCGCGTCGATATGCGGCTCCGCCCTTACGGTCAAAGTGGTGCACTGGTACTGAGCTTTGCCGCTATGGAACAGTACTATCAGGATCAAGGGCGGGACTGGGAACGATACGCTATGATCAAGGCTCGGGTAGTAGCGGGTGATATCCCTCGAGGCGAAGAACTGCTCAAAACCCTGAGGCCTTTTGTCTATCGCCGCTATATCGATTTTGGCGCCATTGACGCTCTGCGGGACATGAAACGACTGATTCATCGTGAAGTCTCGCGCCGCAACATGCAGAGCAATATCAAGCTGGGGCCAGGCGGCATCCGTGAAATCGAGTTTATTGTTCAGAGTTTCCAGCTGATCCATGGCGGGCGGGAGCGTCGACTGCAAGAGCGTTCGCTATTAAATATTCTGTCGTCACTGGAATCATTGGGGTATATGCCTCAAACAGCCTGCCACGAGCTCCGAGAAGCTTACCGTTTCCTCAGAAATACCGAACACGCGCTACAGGCCGTGGCTGACCGGCAGACGCAAACTCTGCCTGCTACCGCACAGGAGTATGATCGCCTGGCCTGGATCATGGGCTACAACGACCAGCAAGCATTCCAGGAAGCACTGTATCATCATCGTGAAAGGGTGACTTACCATTTTGAGCAGGTGATTCGTGATCCGGACGCACCGCAATCCGCTCACGAAGCATCCGGCGATGACTGGGAAGTCCTCTGGTCTGCCCGCCGCCAGCCGGAAGAAGAGGTTGAGCTGCTGCAGCGCCATGGCTTTACAGATCCGGAAACCGCACACCGACGCCTTCTGGATCTCCGCGACAGCAAGGTACTCAAGACCGTTCGCCGCCAAAGCGCTGATCGCATCCGGCAATTCATGCCAGCCCTGTTACAAACTGTCAGCAATGCTGAGGATCCCGATCAGGCTCTAAACCGGGTTTTGCCGATTATTGAATCGGTACTGCGTCGTACAGCTTACCTAGTTTTGCTGATCGAAAATCCGCATGCACTGGAACATCTGGTCAGGCTCTGCGCCGCCAGCCCCTGGATCAGTGAACAAGTCGCCCGCCATCCGGTATTACTCGATGAATTCCTGAATCTTGGCAGCCTCTATACGCCCCCGAACCAAGAAGCCCTTCAGGACGAACTTCGTCAGCAACTATCCCATATTCCGGAAGAAGACCTGGAATCCCAAATGGAAGCGCTGCGCTATTTCAAAATGGCCCATGTGCTTCGTCTGGCGGCAGCCCAGGTCGCTGGCACCATGCCGCTGATGAAAGAAAGTGACTACCTGACCTGGATTGCTGAAGCCATCCTGAAAGAAGTTCTGGGCATCGCCTGGAACCAGTTGACGGTTCGCTACGGCCACCCCATGGAAACACCCGACAAACCCTGCAACCCGGGCTTCATCATCCTGGGTTATGGCAAATTAGGCGGCATTGAACTGGGGCCGGGATCTGACCTTGACCTTGTCTTCATCCATAACGGTGGCGCCAACCTAAGCACCAACGGTGAACGGGAAATCGACAATAACCTGTTCTTCACCCGCCTGGGCCAGCGAATTGTCCACATATTATCCACAGCCACAGCGTCCGGCCAGCTGTACGATGTGGATATGCGTTTGCGCCCCTCAGGCAATTCAGGTCTGCTGGTTTCATCGCTCCCCGCGTTTGAGAAGTATCAGGAAAATGAAGCCTGGACCTGGGAGCATCAGGCACTGGTCAGAGCCCGTGTCATTGCCGGCTGTCCCGAACTGGCATCACGCTTTGAACAGATTCGCGCAACCACCCTTGGCGAATGTCGCGATCTGGAAGAATTACGCAAAGACGTCCTCGATATGCGCAAAAAAATGCGGGACAACCTGGGCACCAAGGAAACCGGAGCAGGCACCAAGCCTGACACCTGGAATGAAAACCACCTGTTCCACCTGAAACAGGATGTCGGCGGCATCGTCGATATTGAGTTCATCACCCAATACGCAGTACTTGCCTGGTCTCACGATCATCCGGCTCTACTGAAATGGAGTGACAACATCCGTATTCTGGAAGAACTGGAACAAGCCAACCTGCTTCCAGCAGAGGAATGTCAGCAACTCCGGGACATCTACCAGCGCTATCGCAAAACCCTTCACCTGCGCGCCCTGCAAAACCTGCGCAGCAGTATTTCGGCGGACCAGTTTCAAGAGGAGCGACGGATTGTCATCGCTATCTGGGATCAACTCCTACAAACCGAAACCCTCGCTAAAACAACCGCCGGCTAAACGATAAAACCGCTGTCGTTACGCCAAGGAATATGATGGAATACGGAAAACCGCAAGGCACCGCCCGGACACGATCCGGGCGGTTTTTGCTGAGTAAACTATCATCAGACCTGGCTGCCGAACACGTACGTTCCTGACCGGAACCTCGACAGCGGCAACCGCTGCGGTAACAACGAACCCAATTCGATCACAATAAAGAATACTTCGACAGGAGCAGCACTGATGTCTTTTGCCGACCGCGATGGTGTTATCTGGTACGACGGCGAACTGGTTCCCTGGCGTGAAGCCAAAACCCACGTCCTGACCCATACCCTGCATTATGGTCTGGGTGTCTTTGAAGGGGTCCGCGCCTATGCCACAGATAATGGCCCCTGTATTTTCCGACTGCAGGAACACACCCGGCGTCTGTTCCGCAGTGCGCACATTCTGAAAATGGCCATTCCCTACGGCTACGAAGAACTGCTGGAAGCCCAGAGAACCGTGGTACGGGAAAATGGTCTTGACTCTGCCTACCTGCGCCCCATGTGTTTCTATGGCTCGGAAGGCATGGGACTACGTGCTGACAACCTGAAAACCCACTGTATTGTCGCCGCATGGGAATGGCCCTCCTATATGGATCCTGAAGCCAAAGAGAAAGGCATCAAGATCCGCACATCGTCCTACACGCGCCACCATGTCAATATCACCATGTGCAAGGCCAAGGCAAACGGCAATTACATCAATTCCATGCTGGCGCTCAAGGAAGCGCTGGACTGTGGCTGTGAAGAGGCGCTGCTGCTGGACAACGAAGGTTATGTGGCCGAAGGCAGCGGTGAGAATATTTTCATTGTCAAAGATGACGGCATTCTCTACACGCCGGAGCTGACGTCCTGCCTCGAAGGCATTACTCGTGACACCATCATCCAGTTTGCCCGCGAACTGGGCCTGGAAGTGCGTGAGAAGCGCATTACCCGGGATGAAGTCTATGTCGCTCAGGAAGCCTTCTTCACCGGTACTGCGGCAGAAGTCCTGCCCATCCGTGAACATGATGGACGAATGATTGGTACCGGCAGCCGCGGCCCGATCACTGAGAAACTGCAGAAAATGTATTTTGATCAGGTCACCGGCCAGCGGGAAGAAAACGCAGAATGGTTGACCTCCGTTCGCTGATACGCCTGCCTTCCGGGCAATTCCGACTATAAACCCTGAAAAAGTGGCGTATAATTGCGCCACTTTTTTTTTCTGCCCAAAATATCACGGCTGTACACACATCCGACGATCATCAATGGCAGACTTGAGTCGGGGTGCAGACACCTGCCCGATCCTGACGGGCGGTAGCGTACCGGCGATTTTATCGTCTGATGCCCTGTGCAGGATGACAGAGTCTCCGTACTGGCACACCGGCAACCGAAATTCTGGAAACATAGCGGAGCCCCGTGAAGTACCTGATAGTTGGCCCATCATGGGTAGGCGATATGGTGATGGCACAGACCCTGTTCATCGCCCTTAAACAAGAATGCCCGTCTGCCGTCATTGATGTCCTGGCACCTGCCTGGAGTCGGCCACTACTGGCGCGTATGCCGGAAATTCGTCAGGGGCTGGATATGCCGCTGGGGCATGGTGCGCTGAACCTGTCTGTCAGGCGTAGCCTTGGCAAACAGCTGGCAGCCTTTGGCTATGACCAAGCCATCATCCTGCCCAATTCATTCAAATCCGCATTGATACCCTTTTGGGCCGGTATCCCCAGGCGCACCGGCTGGCGGGGCGAAATGCGTTATGGCCTGCTCAATGATCTCCGGATTCTCGACAAAACCGCATTGCCGCTGATGATCCAGCGTTTCATCGCCCTGGGATATCCCAAAGGCAGTGTGCTGCCAGAATCCTATCCCGTGCCCGCTCTCGTCGCCGATAGCGATAATGCCAGGCAGGCGCTGAAGACATTTAACCTGTCCCTTGATCGACCGGTTCTGGCACTGTGCCCGGGCGCCGAGTTCGGACCAGCCAAACGCTGGCCGGAACAGCACTTTGCGACCATCGCCAGTGAACGACTGGGGCAAGGCTGGCAGGTCTGGTTATTTGGTTCCCAAAAAGACGAAGCCGTTTGCGACAGCATTGTTCAGCAGATATCCAGGGAACAACAGCTGAATATCCACAACCTGGCCGGGAAAACCCAACTGGCTGATGCCATTGACCTGCTGTCACTGAGTGATGAAGTGGTCAGCAATGATTCCGGCCTCATGCATATTGCTGCGGCATTGAACCGGAATCTCGTTGTCGTCTATGGCTCAACATCCCCCAGCTTTACACCTCCACTGAATCCTAACAGCGTGATCGTCCACTCAACGCTGTCATGCAGCCCCTGTTTTCAGAGAACCTGTCCACAGCAACACACAGATTGCCTAAAACAGCTGTCACCTGCACAGGTACTGACAGCACTTGAGCAACTGGCCGGTCGTTCTATTGCGAGGGAGATGACAGCATGAAAGTACTGGTCATCAAAACCTCCTCAATGGGCGACGTGATCCACACCCTGCCAGCGCTGACGGATGCCTCGGAAGCTATTGAAGGTATCCGTTTCGATTGGGTTGTAGAAGAAGGCTTTTCCGAAATTCCGGCCTGGCATCCAGCCGTTGACCGCGTTATTCCGGTCGCTATTCGGCGTTGGCGAAAGCATCCGCTCAGTACCTGGCGAAATGGGGAGTGGCGGAAATTCCGGGAAACTGTCGACCAAACAAACTACGACATCGTCATTGATGCGCAAGGCTTGTTAAAAAGCGCCTGGCTCACTCGCTATACGCACGGACCTGTGCATGGTCTGGATAAAAACTCGGCGCGTGAACCCGTCGCCGCCCGTTTTTACGACACACCCCATGCTGTCGCCAAAAACCAGCATGCGGTTGAGCGGGTAAGGCAATTATTCGCCCAGTCCATGGGCTATGAAATGCCGCGACAAAAAGGGCACTTTCATCTGGATTCTGATTACTTTATTGATATCCAGGGGATTCGTCCGATCCAGCAATATATGGTTTTCCTTCATGGCACAACCTGGGAAACCAAACACTGGCCAGAGACATACTGGTGCGACCTGGCCCGCCGAGTGACTCAAAGCGGGTATGCTGTCTGCCTACCATGGGGCAATGAAAATGAACGACTGCGGGCGGAACGGATTGCAACAGCAGTAGACGGCGTTCGTGTACTGCCGCAGCTCAACCTCCGCGATATCGCCAGTGTCATCGCCGGTGCCAGCGCTGTTGTTGCTGTCGATACGGGTCTGGGTCATCTGACAGCCGCACTGGAAGTGCCAGCGGTTTCCCTCTATGGCCCAACCAGCCCGAACCTGGTGGGCGCCTACGGTGAAAACCAGGTACACCTGACACTGGATCAATGCCCTCCCTGCCAGGCGCAAAACGTCGAGCCCCCCATATTCGCCCCCATGACGGCGGAGATCGTCTGGCAGCAACTCAAACCCATTATCAGAACACCAGGCAAATCCGCCACTGGCCAACGGCTCAAGGGCAAAGCCCACGAGTCCACAGGAACCCGATGAGACTGGCATTTATTCTTTACAAGTTTTTCCCGTTCGGCGGGCTGCAACGAGATTTCCTCCGCATTGCCCTGACCTGTCAGGCACGGGGGCACGATATCGTTGTCTATACCATGCAGTGGGACGGCGATCGTCCGGAAGATTTTGAAATCCACACATGGAAACCCCGCACGCTCAGCGCCCATACCAGAAACGAGAAGTTTCACGATCACGTCGTTTCATGCCTGAAACAAAAACCGGCTGACGTCGTGATTGGTTTTAACAAGATGCCGGGGCTGGATGTCTATTACGCTGCCGATACCTGCTACGAAGACAAGGCCAGACACCTGCGCAGCCGCTGGTATCGATATGGTGCGCGATATAGACACTTTTCGTCGTATGAACGAGCTGTCTTTGATCGCGACAGTCATACCGAATCGCTGCTGATTTCAGGGGCCCAGAAGCCTTTGTTTGAAAAATACTACGGAACTGCACCAGAGCGACTACACCTGCTACCACCGGGTATCTCACGCGATCGACGGTGCCCTGAAAACGGCCATGCCATTCGAGCAGAGTTCCGTCAGGCATTCAGCATAAACGACGATGAACTATTGCTGTTGATGATTGGTTCAGGCTTCAAAACCAAGGGACTGGATCGCGCGCTGTTATCCATCAAGGCACTGCCTGATGCATTGCGTCGCAAAACCCGCTTGTTTGTTATCGGACAAGACAACCCCAAGCAGTTCCAGCTGCAGGCGCACAAACTGGGTATTGCACGACAGATTACGTTTTTTTCTGGTCGTGATGATGTCCCCCGTTTTCTACTCGGTGCTGATCTGCTGATCCATCCTGCTTACAACGAAAATACCGGCACGGTACTTTTGGAAGCGCTGGTCGCCGGGCTGCCAGTTTTCTGTACCGACGTCTGCGGTTACGCCCATTACATCACGGATGCCAAAGCAGGCGAGCTGATTCAGTCACCGTTTAAGCAGCAGGCAATGAACGCCCAATTAATCAAGATTCTTGAATCAGCGGGTCATCGCAAAGAGTGGCAGGCTAACGCACTGACGTTTGCAGACACCGCGGATATTTACAGCATGCCGGAACATGCCGCTGACCTGATTGAAACGATTGGCATCCGCCTGTCGGGAGCGGCTGCCTGATGCTGTGGTTACGTGATGACTTTAAACAGGCCTGGCAAGGCTGCGACCCGTTCGAGAAAGTAGAAACGCTGCAGGGCAAGGTTTACCGACAACTGGAAGCACGAAAAACCCTGCAGTTTGAACAGAATGGCAGCAGTTTTTTCGTCAAGATCCATCGAGGCGCTGGCTGGAAAGAAATTCTCGACAACCTGGTTCGACTACGCGCGCCCGTGCTGGGGGCAGGCAATGAGTGGCATGCTATCCGAAAGTTGGAATCGCTTGATGTAAAAACCATGACGGCTGTCGCTTTTGGCGAAAAGGGCAATAACCCTGCACGTCAAAAGTCGTTTATTGTGACAGAAGACCTGATCGATACCATCAGTCTTGAAGATCTCTGTGCACAATGGCCAACAAACCCGCCATCATTCCGGCTGAAAAAAGCGTTGATTGAAAAAGTAGCAGACGTCAGTCGTCGCTTACATGGCAATGGTGTCAATCACAGAGATTATTATATCTGCCATTTTCTCCTTCATATTCCTGAAGGTATTGCCGGCATTGATCCTGACAATCTGGATCTTTCTCTGATTGATCTGCACCGCAGCCAGATTCGCGAGAAAACCCCAAAGCGCTGGATTATCAAGGATATCGCCGGTCTCTGGTTTTCTGCGTTCGATATTGGTTTGACCCGGCGTGATATTTACCGGTTTATCCGAATCTATACCGGACTGCCTCTACGCCAGGCGCTTGTCCAATATCAGTGGCTTTGGCGCGCATTGGAACGCAAAGCTCAAAAGCTCTATCACCGTTATCACCGAAAGCTGAATAATGGTGATCAGCTGTGACAGAAGCACAAAAACAACGTCGTATGCTCACCACCACCCACTGGAATATTGAACCCGATTTCCGCAACACCAACATTGCGGACACTTTCCGTTCATTGGAAACAGTATTTGCTATCGAGCCCACCGGGGCGCTGGCTGCCGCCGACTCTGAGAGCATGGTGTTTCGGCACGAAATTGATGGCAAACCGTTCTACGTCAAACGCTATCACTCCACAAAAGGCCTGCGCAGCTGGCTGGGCTGGAGCCGCATTCGCATTGAATGGAAAAACCTGTTGCTGTTCAAACGCCTTGGGGTACCTGCAGCGCCCGTGGTTGCGTACGGTCAGGAACGTTGCCTCACGAAAACCATTCGGGGTGCGCTGGTCACAGTTGGCCTCGAAAACACCCGGGACCTGGCCGCCATGGTGCAGGAGAAATCACCGTTGCTTCGTGACCGGGCCTGGGTACAAAACGTCAGTCGTCAGGTGGCAGAAGCCGCCCGCAAATTACACGACTATGGTTTTGCTCATAATGATTTCAAATGGCGCAATATCCTCGTCACCCAGGACAAAGATAACCCCAAGATCTACCTGATTGACTGCCCGACCGGGCAGCGCTGGTTTGGCTATTCGCTTAAATACCGGGTCCTGAAAGATATCGCCTGCCTGGACAAAGTGGCAAAGCTGCAATTGAGCCGAACACAACGCCTGCGTTTCTTCCTTGATTACCGTGGCCTGTCGACACTGCGAAACAGGGACAAACAAGATATTCGTAAAATACTGTCGTTTTTCGAGGGACGCGAATGACTGACGTAGCGTCCCTGACAACGATGCCCAGCCTGACCGCTGAACAACTTGTTACTCTGACCCAACAACCAGACACACCATTCAGCCTCAAAACGGGTAACGGCGTCATTGCCTGCCTGGAAGTACTGCGCTTTCTGCCGGGTAAACGTCTGGTTGTACGTGCCGAACAGGATAATCAGCAGGTTATCGTTAAATGTTTCTACGGAAGCGGCGCCCATCGTTACTACCAGCGTGAATTGACAGGTATTTATGGCTTTATCCACGCGGGAATAGATACGCCAGCATTACTTGGTAACAGTAGTGAACAGCAGGCATTGCAAACCATCGTGACAGAAGACCTTGGCAATGTAGAGTCATTGGAGCAAGTCTGGAAACAGACGACACTCGACTATGATCAACGCCGAGGCTGGCTCCAAAAAGCAGCGATATTACTCGCACGATTGCACCGTGCTGGTGTTTGTCAGGAAGATATTCATCTTGATAACCTGCTGGTCTGCAATGACAGTCTATACATGATTGACGGCGGTGGCGCGTCTGTCAGCGCCACATCACTCCCAGAAAAACAGGCTCGCCAAAATCTTGCCCTGTTCATGGCTGTGCTTTTTCCACGTTACGACCGTTATGTCGATGATGTGTTATCCGCCTATGCCTCCGAAAACGCGGCAGCGACGCAGTGGGTAAAAACAGACTTTCTGAAAACAGTGCTACAACTGCGTAAATGGCGTGAGCGGTTTATCCAGAAATCCCTGCGAAACTGCACCCACTTCAGGGTCGAAAGCAGTAAACGTCATTTTGCGGCGTTAAGTCGCCAATACGACGATGCAGCACTGCAAGCACTTGTCACTAATCCGGAAGCATTCATTGCCGACGGCAAGATCCTGAAGCTGGGTAGAACCAATACTGTTGCCATCGTTACTCTTGAAAATGAACGCAAGGTTCTCATCAAGAAATACCAAAGCACAAAAGGCTTTTTGCACAAGTACCTGCGCACATTGCGCTCTTCAAGAGCACGCAAGGCCTGGCTGAATGGCCACTTGTTACAGTTTCTGGGTATCGATACACCCGCCCCCATGGCCATGCTGGAACACCGGACGGGACCGGCCATCACCTGTAGCTATATCATCACAGAGTTTGTTCCCAGCACCCATGCCATGGCGTATTTCGATAGCTCGCAGGACGCTTTACCGGAGTGGCAGCAGGTGGCCGCCGACATTGGCGATATTCTGATCACCCTGAAACGCAGCTGCGTCTATCATGGGGACCTGAAAGGCAACAATTTCCTGATCAGAAATAATAAGCCTCTGCTTATAGACCTTGACGCCATGACGTCGTATAAATGGCGGTTTTGTTTTCAACGCCTCTTTTGTAAGGACCTTGAGCGATTCAGCCGTAACTGGAAAGACAATCCACGTGCGGCAGCGCTGTTTCGGCCCGTCATTGAGGCATGGGAACAAGCTTGATGACCGGGTCTGCACCATCAGGCCCTGAACAAGCCGTGTTCCCTCTCCTCAGGCCTTTACCGGCAGTAGACAGGAATATTGATGCTGAGATCACACTTCTGTGACACATCATCGCCTACTCTGTCCACCTTTGCCCGACGAGGCCTCAGGTGAGGGTCAATGAAACGAAACATGGACACAGGTCTGGCAAACGATCTGCCATCGTACTTTTTAACTCAATATCGTGATTAAAGGATTCAGGAACAGGCTATGGTAATTCTCGGTTTATCCGGTGCAATCAGCCACGATCCATCCGCTGCCGTCTATATCGACGGTAAGCTGGTCGCCGCCGTTGAAGAAGAACGTTTGATCCGGGACAAACACGCCAAAGGCAAAATGCCGCTGGAATCTACCAAGTTCGTACTGGAACAGGCTGGCCTGAAGCCGGAAGATGTTGATGTGGTGGCGGTACCACTGGCCCCCATCAGCATTCTGAGCCCTGCCCGCTGGCACTACGCCAAGCGCTACTGGTACGCCCCTGACCGTGCGCTGGACGCCATCTTTAACGGCAACCGTCGTTATCGCCGCTATGTCTCCAACATCCGCAAAATGCTGGAGTCCCTCGGGTTTGAGTGGGGCAAGTTTGAATTTGAGCCGGTAGAACACCACCTGGCCCACGCCTCCAGCTGCTACCACCTGAGCGGCTTCAAGGAAAAGACCGCGATCATGGGTGTGGATGGTAAAGGCGAATATGCAACCACCTTCTTCGGTTATGGTGAGAATGGCGTTATCCACAAGATCAAGGAGTTCTACGATCCAGACTCCCTGGGTGGACTTTATGGCGCGATTACCGAGTACCTCGGCTTCGACATGCTGGATGGCGAGTACAAGGTCATGGGCATGGCACCCTACGGCGACCCCAAAAAATACGATCTTTCTCGCCTGATTGATTTTGATGGCAAGGACTTCCAGGTTAACACTCATCTGGCCAACGTCGTTGGTATGCGTCGTTATAAGGAAAACGGCAAGGGCTTTTACTTCACGCCTGAACTGATCAAATGGCTGGGCCCCCGTCGTAAAGGTGATGTTGCAGACGATCCTTACATTCACTACGCCGCCGCCATGCAGGAACTGTATGAAACCGTCGTATTGAAACTGATGGACTACTACCTGGGCGATATCATCAAGGAAACTGGAAAGATCGCGTTCTCCGGTGGTGGCGCCCTGAACGTTAAGCTGAACCAGAAGATTATCGCACGCCCTGAAGTTAAGGAACTGTTTGTCCAGCCTGCTTCCGGTGATGCGGGTACTGCTATTGGTGCAGCGTCATTTGCCTCCGTCAAACGAGGTGTTGAAGTGGAGAAAATGACGCACGTTTATCTGGGCCCTTCCTTCACCAACGAGCAGGTCATCGAAGCCTGTGAGGAACACCCGGACAAACCCAAGTTCCGCAAGATTGAGAATGTCCCTCAGAACATTGCCAAGGTACTGGCGGATGGCAACCCGGTGGCCTGGTTCCAGGGTCGTATGGAATTTGGACCGAGAGCATTGGGCCGCCGCAGTATTATTGGCTGCCCCAGCTACAAAGGGATTGCAGACCGTATCAACGAACAGATCAAGTTCCGTGAGCGCTGGCGCCCCTTCTGCCCCAGTATGCTGGATCGGGTATCAAAGGAAATGTTCAAAGTTGACCACCCGGCACCGTATATGACATTCACCTTTGAAGTGAACGAAGAGTGGAAAGAGCGCGTACCGGAAGTTGTTCACGAAGACGGCACATCTCGTGGACAGGCAGTCAGCAAAGAAACCAACCCGCGTTATTACGAGCTGCTGGAAGAGATGGAAAAACTGACCGGCAATGGCGTGGTACTGAACACGTCACTGAACCGTCGGGGTGAACCCATCGTCTGCACACCGACTGATGCACTGAATATGTTCTTTGGATCAGACCTCCAATATCTGATCATGGAAGATATTCTGGTAGTAAAAGGCGACTTCCCTGAGTTTGCCTAACATTGCAATTTTTGTGTGCGCAACCTGTAACGGGTAGCGCACATAACCTTCCACATAATCAGAATAAAAAATCTCCCCAAGTCTCTGGATATTATGGCATTGTAAAAAAAGCAATCATTCCGCCATACGTATCATTTTATGGAGTAAACAGATACATGATCCAGAAATGCCTGTTCCCCGCCGCCGGTTATGGCACTCGCTTTCTGCCAGCCACTAAATCGATGCCCAAGGAAATGATGCCGGTTGTTAACAAACCGCTGATTGAATATGGCGTTGACGAAGCCATGCAGGCCGGTTTGAACGAGATCTGTATCGTGACAGGGCGAGGCAAACGTGCACTGGAAGATCACTTTGACATTAATTACGAATTGGAACACCAGATCGCTGGCACGGGTAAAGAGGTTTACCTCAACGGCATTCGTGACATCATGAATGAATGCACTTTTTCCTATACCCGGCAAACTGAAATGAAAGGGCTGGGCCACGCTATCTTGACCGGACGAACCCTGGTCGGTGAACAGGCCTTTGCCGTAGTACTGGCCGACGACCTGTGCCTGAATCCGGAAGGTGATGGTGTTCTGGCGCAAATGGTCGCTTTGTATAAGCAGTTCCGCTGCTCCATTGTGGCCGTTGAGGAAGTGCCACAGGATCAGGTTCACAAATACGGTGTCATTGCAGGCGAAATGATCCGTGATGATATCTATCGGGTGAATACAATGGTAGAAAAACCCTCCCCCGATGAAGCGCCCAGCAATCTTGCCATTATTGGCCGCTACATTCTGACGCCGGATATTTTCGATATTCTGGAAGACACCGAACCCGGCAAGAACGGTGAACTTCAAATCACGGATGCCTTGATGAAGCAGGCTCAAAATGGTTGCGTTATGGCTTATCGATTCAAGGGTCAACGCTTCGATTGCGGCAGCGTGGAAGGATTCATTGAAGCAACAAACTACTGCTACAACACGATTTACGCCCAGTAATGCACTTAGTACATCAGGGCTCTCATTGTGTTTAGAGCCCTGACGCTACTTTTCTGTATCAATCCATTATTTCAGATATTCCCCTGCACCACCGACATGCTGACGGGCGCCAACAGAACCTTCCAGGGTCAGTACCTCAAACACGTCATCAGTGATAGTTGCTGAGAATTGTTGCAACTCTTCCAGCGTCATCTGGGAGAGATCCTTCCCTGAATTCACACCATAAGCCACTGCCTTACCCACCACTTCGTGGGCGTCACGGAAGGGCATGCCTTTCTTCACCAGATAATCCGCCAGATCCGTTGCGGTCGCAAAGCCTTTCATTGCCGCAGATCGCATATTTTCCTTGCGTGAGCGGATATGAGGCACCATATCGGCAAACGCCCGCAGGCTGTCCCGTACGGTATCCACCGCATCGAACAGCGGCTCCTTGTCTTCCTGATTATCCTTGTTATACGCCAGTGGCTGGCCTTTCATCAGCGTGAGTAATGCCATCAGATGGCCATTGACCCGCCCCGTCTTGCCCCGCACAAGCTCAGGAACATCGGGGTTTTTCTTCTGAGGCATAATGGAAGAACCGGTACAGAAACGATCAGGCAATTCGATAAAGTCAAACTGGGCAGAAGTCCACAGCACCAACTCTTCCGACATCCGTGACAGGTGAGTCATTATCAGTGCAGCAACACTGCAGAACTCAATGGCAAAGTCCCGATCACTGACCGCATCCAGAGAGTTCGCTGCCGGACGATCAAAACCCAGTAATTCAGCCGTATATTCACGATCTATCGGATAGGTGGTTCCCGCCAGCGCTGCGGCGCCTAATGGGCAGATATTGACCCTCTTGCGGCAATCCTGAAGTCGCTCACTATCACGCAACAGCATTTCACGCCAAGCCCGCAAGTGATGACCAAAGGTGACTGGCTGCGCCGTCTGCAAATGGGTAAAGCCCGGCATGATAGTCTGACTTTCCTGCTCAGCCAGCGTATTCAAGCCTTGTTCCAGGCGTGTAAGCTCTTCACTAATTGAGTCAATTTCATCACGAAGCCAGAGCCGGATGTCCGTGGCGACCTGATCATTCCGGGAACGCCCTGTATGCAGTTTCTTGCCGGCAATGCCAATCTTCTCGGTCAATCGAGCCTCGATATTCATATGAATATCTTCCAGCTCAATGGACCACTCAAACCGTCCTTCCTCAATCTCCTGACGGATACCCTCAAGACCAGCTATGATGTCCGCCAGCTCCTTGTCAGTCAGCAGGTTACACTTGTTCAGCATCTTCGCGTGTGCGATGGAACCCGCGATATCATGTCGATAGAGTCGCTGGTCAAACTGGATTGATGCGGTAAAGCGGGCAACAAAGGCGTCGACCGGTTCACTGAAACGTCCGCCCCACTGCTGATTGGTATTGTTGTTGTCACTCATCACTGCCACTCGTTTGCCGGTTACTGCCAACACAGGGAGAATAGAACACCAGACACACTGATGCCGGGCATCATTATAACCACTGCCCCGCCGAATAATATAAAAGCCTGCGGGATTGTCCCGGTTCCGTGTTGCCGGTAAAACCGGTGAACCATAGAACAAACACAATATTGTCTGCCCTGGCAGGCCAAAGGAATCACAACCTTTTATGAAGCACTTGAGGTCAGCATCAACATCGCCCCCTGCGGATTACCCGGATTTTTTCCTGCCTGATCTCTGCACCCCTAAAGCCGTGCTTCTTCTTGTTCTGGTTGCCGAACTGTTTGTGCTGGTACTAGTGCTGGCCATGCCGGAACCAGGGTTTGACTGGAATTACCTCGCCCTGACCTCACTTTTTGTGCAATGGATTGTGCTGGTCTGCGCCGCACTGCTCTGTCGATTGCGCCGGCTGCTGGCGCGGTGTTCGATTCCCACCATCACGATCGCCAGTCTGGCGCTTTGTGTGACCGTCACGCTAGTCTTCACCTTGGGTGCTGAATACTTCTTCTACCAGCTTGAAGCCGGACTGGAAGCCGCTGTCATCAATGACTGGCTGTTACTCCGAAATGGCCTGATTGCCGCCATAATCACCGGCATCCTTCTGCGCTACTTCTATCTCCAGAAAGAGCTGAGCCGTCAGCAGCAGGCAGAGCTTCAGGCCCGAATCCAGTCCCTGCAGTCGCGCATCCATCCTCACTTTCTGTTCAACAGCATGAACAGCATCGCCAGCCTGATCCATATTGCCCCTGACAAAGCTGAGCAGGTTGTGGAAGACCTGTCTGACCTGTTTCGCGCCAGTCTGGCAGAAACCAGCGTGGAGATTCCGCTGAAACAGGAAATCGAACTCTCTCAGCGCTACGTCAATATTGAAAAATACCGCTTCGGCGATCGCCTGACCATTCAATGGGATATTGCCGATTTACCTGAGAATTTGATGATTCCCCAGCTGACACTGCAGCCTTTACTGGAAAATGCCATATTTCATGGTATACAACCTGATCCGGCTCCTGGCACGATCATGGTGGCGATTGACTACCGTGATAACACCTTTGCGCTTGAGATCAGCAATACCATGGCTCAGGATACTGAGCATGGTGGCGCCAACCCGCACACTGGCAACAGTGTCGCGCTGGGTAACATTGCCGCAAGGCTCGAAGCACTGTATGGGGACAAAGCCCGTTTGCGGACAGGCACAGAAACCCGGGGTGACCGGCGCTGGTTCAAGGCGCAGATCACCTATCCATGGCCTGTATAAGCCACGACGGCATGTGAATTCACTGATTAGGTACCATGCAAGGTCCAATAAAAACCATGAAAGTACTGATCGTCGATGACGAGCCCCTCGCCAGGGAACGCCTGCGTTACATGCTGGATCGCATTCCGGATGTAACGCCTCTGGCGGAGGAAGCCGCCAATGGCGCAGAAGCCGTCAAACTGTCAGAGCAGTTGGGGCCTGACATTATTCTCATGGATATCCATATGCCCAGCATGACCGGACTCGAAGCCGCTGCCCATATCAGTCAGCTGGAGTATCCTCCCGCCATCATTTTCTGTACCGCCTACGAGCAACATGCCATTGAGGCCTTTCAGGTTCAGGCCGTTGGTTACCTGTTAAAGCCCGTTAAACAGAACCGACTCGAAATAGCGTTACAACAGGCATCCCGGGTTAACCGTTCCCAATTAAGTGCCCTTCAACAGCAAGGGGACGATGACAGCGTTCTGCGAACACATATTTCAGCCCGAACTCACAAAGGGCTGGAGCTAATCCCTGTGGGGGAAATTCTCTACTTTCTGGCAGACAACAAATACACCACTGTCTGCCACCAAGGTGGCGAAGTCCTGATTGATGAACCCCTCAAAAGCCTCCAGAAACAGCTGGGCGATCAGTTTGTACGTATTCACAGGAATGCCCTGGTTGCCCGACGAGCCATTGAGAGCCTGACCCGCACCAATGAAGGCATCCACGAAATCCGCCTGCGCGGCGTGGACAAACCTCTAATTGTCAGCCGTCGCCATGTGGCATTACTGCGAAAACTAATGAAAAACCCCTAAAAGGTTCAGGGAACCTCGAAACTGGCATATCATTGCTGCCCGGTAACATCATGGACAAGGCAGTTTGTCGTGAACAGACTTCGTATAGCGACCCGCAAAAGCGCCCTCGCCCTTTGGCAGGCCAACTATGTCAAGGCACGCCTGGAAGCCCTGCACCCTCACCTGACCATTGAACTCGTCACCATGACCAGCAAGGGCGACCGTATCCTTGATGCCCCCCTGGCCAAGATTGGCGGCAAAGGGCTGTTCGTCAAGGAGCTGGAAAACGCCCTGCTGGAAGGTCGTGCGGATATTGCTGTTCACTCCATGAAAGATGTTCCCATGGCATTTCCAGAGGGACTCGGGCTGGCTGTCATCTGTGAGCGAGAAGACCCCCGTGATGCCTTTGTATCCAATCAGTACCAGAACATTGACCAGTTACCGGAAGGCGCCATTGTTGGCACATCAAGTCTTCGCCGCCAGTGTCAGTTGCTGGAAAAGCGACCAGACCTGACCATTCGGTTCTTGCGCGGTAACGTCAATACCCGCCTGCAAAAACTGGATGACGGCGAGTACGATGCCATCATTCTGGCAGCTGCAGGCCTGATCAGACTTGAGATGCAAGATCGTATACAGCAATTCCTGCCTGTTACATTCAGCTTACCGGCCGGCGGACAAGGCGCCGTAGGTATTGAGTGCCGAACAGACGATAAAGACACTCTTGCGCTCATCCAATCGCTTCACCATGAAGATACTGCTACTTGTGTACTGGCGGAGCGTGCCATGAACCGTCGTCTAGAAGGTGGCTGCCAGGTACCCATCGCCTGTTATGCAGTGCTGGAAGACGATCAGGTCTCACTGGAAGGGCTGGTTGGCAAACCGGATGCCAGTGAAATTCTGAGAACCGCCGTATCCCGGCCACGATCAGAATGCGAACAGGCCGGCATTGAGGCAGCAGAAGCACTTCTGGCACAGGGCGCGGGTGATATTCTCAAGGCTGTCTATCAGGACAATGGCCATTGAAATGACAGAACTGTCACATCAATCCATGCGGGTCCTCGTGACTCGCCCACAACCACAGGCGGATGACCTGGCCAATGCCATCAGGGCACAAGGCGGCTTCGCCTTGGCTGTTCCACTACTGGATATACGTCCCACACCCGAATCACAAAGCCTTCGCGACAGTCTGCAACAACTGGATCAATACCAGAAGATTATTGCCATCAGCATGCCTGCCGTAGAACACGGACTGAATAGTATTGAAAACTGGTGGCCACAACTCCCCGTTGGCATTGATTGGTATGCCATTGGAGAAGCAACAGCCAACGCGCTGCAGCAACATGGCATCACAGCGAACTACCAATTTGGCGGCTTTGACAGCGAAGCCCTACTGGAATTGGCTGATTTCCAGCAGATCAGTGGCCAGCGTATTCTGATCATCAAGGGCAAAAATGGCCGCGACAAGCTCCAGACAACGCTGACAGAACGTGGCGCAACCGTAGAGAACCTGGTTGTCTACGAACGGGTTTGCCCCGACTACCCTGCAGGATACCTGCCGCAGCAACTGTCAGACCACAGAATCCATGTTATTGTGGCTACCAGTAGCCAGATCGTGATCAACCTGCAATCACTGCTGAATCACCACCCAGATGCCGATAACCTGAAACAACTGACACTGATCGTACCGAGTCAGCGTGTGGCAGAGGATGCACGCGCCTGTGGTTTCAACCACATCGCCATCAGTGAAGGCGCCGGTACCCCCGCAGTTCTGGATACACTGGCCCGATTGAGTGATACAGTGAGTTGATGCGTTTAATTGCAACCGGACGACGCACGTGAGCGAACAGGAACAGAACAAGACAGGCGAACAGGGACAAAAGTCCCTTCCCGATGCCCATTCCGGGAAAGAGAAGCCCAGTAAACCGCGCAGCGGCAACCGGATCAGCAAAGTTGGTGTACTGGGCTGCTTGCTTGGTCTGACCGCGATTGCAGGTGTCGGCGGTCTGGGCTGGAAAGGTTGTCAGATCTGGCGGCAGCTTCCGACAGAAGCCCAGCTCATGACACGGGTCAATGAAGCCCTGGCACCTTCCCGTGAAACCCATGAAACCATCCTGGTGCTGAAAGCTGAGCTCAACGATACTCGGGAACAATACAGCCGTCTGGTCAGCCGTATGGACAACCTGAACCGTAAACTGGTCAGGCTTCAGGGCAGCGATCGCAGTGACTGGCTACTGGCGGAAGCAGAGTACTTATTACGCCTGGCCAATCAGCGTCTGCTCACCATGCGTGATGTCAAAAGCGCCATGACACTGCTGTCACAGGCTGATCAGCTGCTGATTTCTGTTGATGAATATGGTCTCTTTCCTGTCCGTCAAGCGCTGGCTGAGGATATCGCTGCCCTGAAAGCCGTCGAGCGTTTCGACCTTGAAGGCACCTGGCTCAAGATCAATGCCCTGATTGGCAGAATCGACAAATTGCCCCTCCTGCCGCCTCCCAGTGGTTTCAAACCGGATCAGCCCGAATCCCCTAACGAAGAAGCCATTGTCAGCGATGAGACTTGGCAACAGCGCTTGGAAACAACGGCTCTGGAAACGTGGCACGCATTCACCGGCCAGTTCCGTATCCGTACTAATAACCATGAAGCAGTGACTGCATTACTGCCGCCCTCTGAAGAGCTGTATCTTCGCCAGAATCTCCGGTTGATGCTGGAACAGGCCCAACTCGCCTTGCTGCAGGGACAGGAAAATCTGTACCAGACCAGCCTGGCGAATGCCCAATCCTGGCTGCAGACCTGGTTCCTGAATACCGGCCCGGAAATCGCGGCTGTTCACAGCCAGTTAAGCGCCCTTCAACAAGTTCAGGTCTTGCAGAAATTGCCTGATATCAGTCGCTCTGTGGTGACGCTGAAAGGCTATGTTGATGATCTGGCTGAACAACGCCTGCCCGTTACCCCTGTGCCCAACAAGACACCATCCGATAGCAACAAGCCGGCTACTGCCAACAGCAGTGAGGCCAGCCAATGAAAAAAACACTACTTCTGCTGCTCCTGATTGCTGCCTGCTTCGGCATCGCGCAGATGATGGTGCATGACAGCGGCTATGTCCTGATTGCCTACGACCGGTTTTCCCTGGAAGGGAGTGTCTGGTCATTCCTTCTGGCAGGCGTCTTGTTGATTACGGGGTATAAGATCCTGACTTGGGGTTTTCACCTGCTGGCAGGCAGTATCAGCCTGGCCTATCCGATGACCCAGAAAAGCAAACGCCGCCGCGCCCAACGCCAATCCGCCAAAGGCTTGATCCAGTTTGCCAATGGTCACTGGAAGGCCGCGCAGAAACTGTTGGCACACGCCGCCGAGTCTGGCCAGGCACCTCTGCTGAACTACCTTGCTGCCGCACGTGCAGCCCATGAGAATGGCGATTATGACGCCTGCTCCGACTACCTGCGCAAGGCCGACGCCTCCGCTCCGGGAGCTGATATTGCCATTGGCATCACACAGGCGGAACTTCTGCTTGCACGCGGCAGACTGGAACAGGCACTGGCCACACTGAAACGGTTGCGCAAACGCTCCCCAAAACACACCTATGTCAACAAACTGCTGAAGCAGGTCTACCTGCGCCTGCACGACTGGCAGGCACTGGCAGAATTGCTGCCCACCCTGCGTAAACTCAAGGTTATCAGCAGCGATGAGTTTGATGATCTGAATCAGCAGGCTTATAAGGCACTCTTTGAACAGGCTTACCAGCAGGGCAAAGGGCATACTGATACGGAAGAACGTATTCGTCCTGCAGAGGCCATCTGGCAAAAACTCAGCAAAGCCCAAAAGAAAGAAGATTACCTGTTTTATGATTTTGTCAGTTGCCTGACACGCTTAGGTGCAGAAAAACGTGCAGAGGCCGTTATGCGCCGCCATCTTTCTGATCTGTACAGTGAACGTATCATCCGGCTCTACGGCCAGATTGAAGGTGAAGACAAGGAGCGCCAATTGCTGGGCGCAGAAAAGTTGCTGGATGAACGCCCCAATGATGCCGAGCTGTTCCTGACACTGGGACGTCTGTGTATTCACAACAAGCTCTGGGGCAAAGCACGCGAATACCTGGAAGCCAGCCTCCGGTTACGCAAGCAGGCCGACACCTATAACGAACTCGGCCAACTGCTGGCACAGCTGGGTGAACATGAAAAAAGTACGGAGTTTTTCCGGCAAGGCCTGAGCATGACGGTAGCCTTTCAGGAGTGATGTATCCCCATGAGCCGTTTCTACTTGTTTATTGCCGCATTATCCGGATTTCTGGTTGTTGCACTGGGCGCCTTTGGCGCCCATGCACTGGAAGCCAGATTGCCAGCCTCACTGCTCGTGACCTGGGGAAAGGCCGTTGATTACCAGATGTTCCATACACTCGCCCTGGCGCTCACAGCATTGCTGGGAATGCACTATCCCGCCGATCGCTGGCTAAAACTGTCTGCCAGATTATTTATTGGCGGTATTATTCTCTTCAGCGGTAGTCTTTACCTGCTGGTACTAACAGGTACCCGCAGTCTGGGAATGATTACACCGTTTGGTGGCATTGCCTTTATGCTTGGCTGGCTATCACTGTCTTTTTTTGCTGGAAGCAGTTACAAAAAAAACAATTAGCATCAATCTTTCGTTTTTGATTTCTTAGCGCCAGAGGAAGAAGGTAATGCGCCATCGTCTTCATTATCTGCCGCTGATCGCTTCAATGACGTTGATTGCTGCTTTGAATAATCCAACAAGTCTTCCCAGATATTAGGTTCGAAACAAATATTAGTTAGTTGGTACAACGTATCCCTTATATCTTGCAAGAAAGATTCAGCTACTATCGTTCCAGGCTGACATCGCGAAACGTCACTGATTGCAGAATTTCTTACGTCACTAGACTCATCAAACCCAGCAGCACTATACATTGCAACTGATTCAAATATTATCCGGCCCTCTGGAGAGAGGCCATCAATAAATGGAAGTAGGGTAAAATTATGAATTTCTTTACCTCGGTGCTCTGTTACGAAGTCATTCCATTGACCTTTAAACACACTCAAATCAGGTAATGGGTCCGTCGCCACTGAAACATCTGATGAAGCAACAGCTTGTATTATCGTATCCGATCCTGAGCTACTTCCTTCACTACTTTCGAATGAAACTTCACTAACGCCAGTCTCCCAATAAGATGAAACATCTGCATTTTTGATCTCTTGTTTATGACGCTGCAGTGTTTCATTAATAACTTTTATGGACTGCTCACTTATGGGTATTACATTATTAGGCTTATGCTTCTTCGGATCATAGCCATAATCCATTAGCAATGGATCACCGGGTTCAATGACACGTGTCGCTATAACATGCAATTCAACTATTTCCATAAACTCAGAAAAAGTCTTCATATCATTGATAATACCTCCCTCATCCGTTATTTTTTTCAACTTCTCGCCATCCGCTTCCTTACATCCAATGACTATTCCCACATTACCTTTGGATTTTGAATGACCTATATTTCCTAAACAGCTATTACTTTGCACACCATAATTAACATCTTTAAAAAAAACTTCAGACCACGCTGCTGTATCATCAGTAGTTAACTGTTCAAAAAAAGGTTTTTCTGACACTTTCTTAAAAACAATAAAATTACCATGCTGACCAAAAATCCTAAAAATGGTCTCCCCTGTCTCTGAGTATGAAGCCAAAAATTGTCCCTGGTTAAATTTTCTGGCCGCAACCGGCCTACCTTCCATGTTGGAAATATTAGTTCCAAGAGGTGGTGTGTGTATTGAGCCGCGTGAGGCTTCCTGAATCTGAACATTTCTATGAATTAAATCATCAGCTTCCTTCAAAACCGATATATCAGACAAACTTATTTCTTGACCTTGCTGCAACTTACTTAAAGCATTAACTATCTTTACCGACCATTCTCCAACAGAACTTTTATCTTCTTCTGCTTCATAACTCGTTGATGGTTCACCTACTTCAGTTTCATAACCAGGCGATAGTAGAGAACCGCTACTACGCATTTGCTCCATAACTGTATCTATCTCCCACTAAAGATAACCAATGGCCTTTAGTGACTGATCAGGCTAATAAAGTTTCAATCTCTTGCCAAAAACACTAACGAGTTGGCTATACCTGTCACAAGCGTAATACATAGCCTATTTCCTGCAGAAGATGTTCTTCGCTTTATACAGTCTTGCTGTTTTGTGAAAAACTCAGCTAAGGTTACGCTTTTTTAAACAACCAATCGGGTTTACTTCGCTTACAAAATGCCCAGTTACTAACATATTCGGTAAGCTGACCTGACCAATGCACCGCCACTCAATGAAACACCAATGACAGACACTGATATTGCACAAAATACCGAACAATCCCCTCATCGTCGTACGGTGAAAAGCTTTGTAATCCGCGCCGGTCGGATGACAGCTGGCCAACAAAAAGGGCTGGATGAGCACTGGCCAACATGGGGGTTAACGCTGGAACAGGGTAAGCTGGATATCGAACAAGCCTTTGGCCGTCAGGCTGAAACCGTTCTCGAAATCGGTTTCGGGATGGGCCTTTCCCTGCTCAGCATGGCGGAAGCGGCACCACAAAATAATTTTATTGGTATTGAGGTTCATCGCCCCGGTGTCGGCAGCCTGCTGAATGAAGCGGGCAAAGCGGGCGTTAATAACATCCGTGTTTACTGCCATGATGCGGTGGAAATCCTGAGGGAATGCATCGCTGATGAAAGCCTTGACCGGGTACAGATCTATTTCCCAGATCCGTGGCACAAAAAGCGCCATAACAAGCGCCGCCTGGTTCAACCTGCATTTGTTGAAGCACTACGTCCCAAGCTCAAGCAAGGCGGCATCCTGCATCTTGCAACAGACTGGGAAAACTATGCCGAACAGATGATGGAAGTGATGAGCGCTGCGGAAGGCTTGAACAACCTCGCCGGCGATAACCAATATTCCCCACGGCCAGACTACCGTCCATTGACCAAGTTTGAGAAACGCGGCCAGAAACTCGGCCATGGCGTCTGGGATCTGCTGTTTGAACGCACAGCGTAACCCCTATTCTCCCCAAAGTATGACTGGCAGCGACACCGCTGCCTGATCGGTCGTCGTGTGTATCCGTTTGCAGCAGCGGCAGGAAGCCGCGTTAGCGAAGCAGGACAGGGATGTCCTGCCTGAGCGGGCGTAAAACGGATACACACGACGACCTTTCCACACCACCAAAAGCACCTCACCCACACGCCATCAACGCTCCCTGACAACAAAATAAAGCGGGCATTTTCTGCTCTGGCACGGTAAATTAACGCCGTTTTACAGTGTCCAATACAATAAAAAAGTTTCTTACAGGAAAAAGCAGTACAACAGGTTGTACCTGGAGGATAACCAATAATGAAAACACTGCCGCTGATGCTGTGTGGATTGCTCATCATGGGGGGAGCAAACGCCGCAATTGACAACAAGACTGCGCAACAACTGGATCAGAACCTTACGCCTGTCGGGGCAGAACGAGCAGGCAATGCGTCAGGTACCATTCCGGAATGGACTGGCGGTATCACCAATCCGCCACCTGGTTATATAGCCGGAGAACATCACCCGGACCCTTACCCGGATGACCAGCCTCTCTATGAAATTACCCGAGACAACCTCGCGACCTACAAGAATATTCTCAGTGACGGCAGCATCGCCCTGTTAAACCAGTACCCGGATTACCACATTCAGGTTTATCCGACCCGGCGTTCTGCGGCATTACCTTATCGTATCTACCAAGATACATGCACCAACGCCACCAGCGCAGAACTAACCTATCGCGGTAATGGTGTTAAAGGAGCAGCCAGTGGTATTCCCTTCCCTGTTCCCAAGGATGGTCTTGAAGCCATCTGGAATCATATTCTCCGCTACCGGGGGGAGACGCTGGATGCCACCACTAATCGTACCGTCGTGAATCCCAACGGTAGTTACAGCCTTGTGAAAATCAATAAGCAGGTGTATTTCGTATACGGGCGGGAAGGGAATACAACAGACGACATTGATAACAAGCTCTTCTATTACAAACATAAGGTAACGGCACCTGCCAGCCTTGCGGGTACTGCATTACTCGTGAATGAGCCTCTTGACCAGATTGCCTCCGTCCGTAAGGCATGGCAGTACATACCAGGCCAACGTCGCGTTCGACGCCTGCCCAAGCTGGCCTATAACGACCTGATGCCGGACACCAGTGGTATGCTGACAGCTGATACCGCAGATATGTTCAACGGCGCTCCTGATCGTTACGAATGGACACTGACGGGTAAACGCGAAATGCTGGTGCCTTATAACAGTTACAAAGTACACGGCAATGACGTTAAGTACAGCGACATCCTCACACCGTATACCCTCAATCCAGAACTGCTGCGCTATGAACGCCACCGGGTCTGGATCGTCGATGCCAAACTGCGCACAGGTTACAAGCACCCTTATGCCAAGCGCCGTTTTTACATTGATGAAGATAGCTGGCAGATTCTGATGGTTGATCTGTACGATGCGAATGACAACCTGATTCGTTTCCAGGAAGCCCATCCCATCAACTATTACGAAGTACCACTGATGCTGAGCACACTTGAAGTGATCTATGACCTTGAAGGACAACGCTATTTCGTCGACGGGCTGAGCAACCAGGAATCAGAATATAACTTATCTGCCACTGCCAGCCCTCGTAACTTCACTGCCAGCGCATTACGGCGGGAGAATCGCCGGTAAACGTCATTCCTGCTTTCACGGAAAACCCATAGAGCCATTGCCATTTTGGTTATGGCTCTTGTAGTCTTTTCTATCATTAGAAAAGACAAATACCGTTTTATCACTGATTATAAGAACGACAAGGGAGAGTCTGTCAGTGTTCCATAAATACCGCCACATACTGGCAAAACTGGCAGCGCTAGTGCTCGCCCCTCTGCTCCTGCTTGGCGGTCATTTCTTTAATAACCTGGGGCTTGATGCACTGCAGGCCCTGCGTCAGCTGGAACGTATTCCTCCCGCCGATATCGGCGCGGTCATGCCTGGTGCCGTCAACCTTTATGGTCCAGCAGGATCACTTGGCCGAACGGTAAAAAGCCCCTATACCAAAACGCCGGCACTTTATTATCACTACCGGCATGAAATCGAAAAAACAGACAGCGATGGCGATAGCTACTGGGATACCGTTGAAGAGTACAGTGATACGGTCAATTTTGAGATCAGTGATGCGACGGGTTCCATCACAGCCAATACCGAAAGTTACAAAAGCCAGATTCATTGGTCGGTTGAACAGAGTTTTCAAACAGTAGAAGGTGATCATCGCTATACCGAGTGGCGAATTGATTCCGGTGACTACCTGTTTATCCTTGGCTATATCAAGGCAGACCAACAGCAACATTCACTCACTTTCCCGGACAACCAGAATTTTCGCCCCATCATCTCCACCTATGATCAGGATTATGAACAGCAAGAACTGGGAAGCTACGGCATTCTCTTTCTTTGGGGCGGCATCGTTCTGCTTGGCTTCGGCATTTTCTGCGTGGCGTTTCTGATCAATCTACACCGGGTGTGGATTTATCTTCTGATATTAATGTTGACGCTATCTGTCTATCTCGCCCAGATCAGTCTGAGTATGCTCAAGCAGGATATGGTCGATGCCAGCCAGCGCCTACAAGAGCAAGAAACCTATGCAGCCCATTATCTCTCTGAAGCCAATCCTGATATCGCGCGCTTGATACGAATCAACCTGACAGCCACATGGCTGCAGGCCCAGGAACAATCTCAACGTATTCCCGAGAAACTACTGGCGCCTCTCTGGGGCATCAAGATCAATGAACCAGCCATTAATGTTTCAGCCGAAGAACAGGCCGAAGCGGAGAAACTGGTCGCAGAATTACCGAGCACCAAACTACGCAGTGGCTTGCTGGCCATGGCTGCTATCCTTGCCTTCATACTGGGATCACTGTTTGCCTGGGGAGGAATTCGTTTCATCAAACACAAGCGCATCATTGAGAATATTGCCACACAGAAAACCGCCGGCGTGGTACCAGGGATTACGGAAGTTAAAGGCACGATTGTTCTGGATGAAGATAAAGACGACGCATTGCAAGGACCACTCACAAGCTGTGACTGTGTCTGGTATGACTACCGGGTTGAAGAGCTAAGAGGTTCGGGCAAAGACAAAAGCTGGGTCACGATAGAACATGATACGGATGAAATACTCTTTGCCTGCAAGGATGAAACCGGCGAATTACGCATCAACCCAAAATCGGCAGAAGTGTTAACCGACCACCGCCATGTACGACGCACCCGTCGTCTAGTTGCCAACGATCTACGCTATACCGAACTCAGCCTGCGCGTAGGTGATCCACTGTTTGCCATTGGCGAGGCTGTTGTCGACCGGGAACGCTGCGACCATGTTCGAATGCAGAAAAAAGGCAAACAATGGCCTTTCATTATCTCCAACCGCAGTGAAGAAGAAGTGATGATGAACAGAGGTCGCTGGGGGCTTTTCTGGATGAACTTCGGTTTTTCAGGGCTGATGTACAGCACCCTGCTGATGTTCGCCCAGGCGGGAAGCTTCTCTCCGCTGGATATCCTGATGTCCGCACTGGTAGCGCCGCTTTACATGTTCCTGTTCATGATTGCGCTCCACTACAACGATCTCGTATTTCTGCAGCAGCGAGTTGATCGTAACTACGCTAATATCCAGACCGCCCTGAAAAAGCGCAAGGACCTGATGCCCAACCTTGAAAAGCTGGCCAAGGCCCTGATGAAGCACGAAGCCGACCTGATGGAGAAAGTCACAGCCCTACGCACTCAGCATATGAATGCCATGAAAAACAGTCAGGCAATTGCAGGATTCCTTGGGCAGGAGCACCAACTGTTTGGGCAGGTAAAAGTAGTCTGTGAGAAGTATCCCCAACTGAAAAGCAACAAATCCATCAAACAACTGATGACCATCATCCGTAACCTGGAAGATGAAATTGAACTACTGCGCTCGGGTTACCTGAATGCCATCAATCTCTACAACACCCGTGTGGACAGTTTCCCGGATATGTTTCTGGCCAGAGCGGCTGGTTTTGATAAAAAACAAAGAATTTTCTGAGTAGCCAGACAGTAGTAACGGTTAAAGGAAAAGATGAGAGAAGAAAAAAAAGCCTGGCGCCCAATAAAGAGGGGGGAGGAGGGAGAAGACGCCAGGACAGTATTCCAACCAAAAGTCAGGAAGTAATGAAAAAGTGGAGCCAATAATACGCTTTCTTTTGAATGACTAAATCAGTAGTTATACCCCTCGCGCTAACAATGATTACCTAGCCACCCATGCAGCAAACCCAAACCGGCCATCCAGCTGACGAACATGTCTGCGTTGCAAACCGCTAGCCGTGCCTCCACAACCCTTTTTCAGGTACACTTTCTGCACTTTTCCCTTAACCAGAAGATATTTGTTCGCATGGCTGATATTGGCGTATTCGGTTCTGTGTTTGATCCTCCAACGCTTGGACACCTGGATGTCCTTGAGCAGGCGGCCGGACACTTTGACCATATCATTCTGGTACCCAGCGCTGCCCACGCCTTCAGTAAACAGCCTCTGCCGTTTGTGCAGCGCCTGAACCTGCTCCGGTGTTTTGCGAAATACATCGAACTGCCCGGCTGTACGCTGGAGGTCAGCGAGATAGAAAACGCGTTATTGCATCAACACCCAGACAAACCGGTGTATACCTTTGATGTACTGGTCGCACTGGAATCCGTACATCCTGAGGACAACCTCAGCTTCATCCGCGGTCCCGACAATGCCGCACCGGAGATATGGCAATGTTTCTACCGATATGAAGAAATTGAGGCGCGCTGGTCATTGTTTACAGCTGTTGAACGTGTGACAGCACGCAGTTCACAGGTGCGACAGGTGTTGCAGGATAACGCCTGGAACAACTCTCACGGTATCCGCGAGCTGGATACACTGCTGACGCCGGAAGTCCGCGACCTGATTCTGGCACAAGAGCTTTATCGCTCCTCTCGCCAATGATGCACCGGTTTGGATAATGTTATGACCAATCCCCAACCACCACACGATGTGGTCATCAGCAAACAGGAAACCCTGTTCCAGGGTTTCTTCAGCGCTGTCCGTTACCACCTCAAACATACTCTGTTTCAAGGCGGCTGGAGTAAACCGCTGGCCCGGGAAGTCTTTATCAGGACACCCGCCGCCGGTGTCCTGCTTTATGATCCGGTCCGGGACGAAGTCATACTGGTTGAACAGTTCAGGGTCGGGGCTTTTGCAGCAGGTGAACCGGCCTGGATGCTGGAAGTTGTTGCGGGCATTCTTGATACGGATGAAACTCCCGAAACCGTCGCCCGCCGCGAAGCCATGGAAGAGGCCGGCAGTGAAATCAGCACCCTGCTCCCTATCACCAATTACTTCTCAACCCCCGGCGCCTGCAGTGAACGTATCTGGTTATTCTGCGGCCTGACAAACAGCAGCAACGCTGGAGGCATTCACGGATTGGACACAGAGGGTGAAGATATTCGCGTCCACGTACTGTCTGCCACAGAAGCCTTTGCCAAAATGGCAAACGGTGAAACCAACAATGCAGCCACTCTCATTGCACTGCAATGGCTGCAACTGAACCGCCAATCGATCAGGGACACGTACGCATGAACGGTCTGATGCGCTCATTGTTACCAGCCAGAATCCAAACACTGCTGGCAGTGCTTATCACGGTATTCCTGTCAGCCTGCAGCGGTCATCCCTATCGGTCAGCCTACCCTGTGGATAATCAATGGGCCGTTCTGCCGGTTGCAGCGCCCAGTGAAGACGCCAGTATTCTGATTGAGCTGCTGCTCACCCGTGCACTGACTGAGCATGGCGTTACCCATCCTCAACATCCTCCACAGAGTTGGATTGATGACCAGACCAAAGTGCTCCGGGATGCCCACAAGCTGAAAAACGCGACTCAATGGGCCCGGCAACACAGCATTCAGCTGGGATTGACCGGCATTGTGGATAACTGGTCACAGGATGCTGCAAACCGTCCACAAGTTACTATCACATTGAAATTACTGGATATTTCTTCAGGCAAGACACTGTGGACAACAACAGGCAGCAGCGAAGGACAACCCGGCGCCCCAATCAGCGATGTTGCGCAGACGCTGATAAATACCTTGCTCGATTCACTCCCCATGATGCAGGCATCCCAGACAAACAGCGGCTGGTTCAAGCTTCCCTCATGGGCAACCCTGGGTATGGAACGCTCTCCCTTTCAATGATCAAGGGGTATTCTTGATCTAAGCTTTAAGAATGGATTCTTGGCGTAAGGGCCTCTGCGAAACACATTTCTAATCGCAGATTGTTCTTACCGTCACATGGAGGAGGGATGCCATGCTTTACGCTCTCAGGGACGATTCCGGTGCTATCGTGGCGCTATCAGAAAAGCAGCTCAATGATCAGTGGCAACAGGTGAATCCAAAGGATCCCGCACTGAAAGCCTTTCTTGAGAAAAAAATGGAGTTCGGCAAGCTGGTCATGCAGACATCCGATCTCGACTTCATCCGGGTGCTGGAAGATCTGGTTGAATTGATGATCGAGAAAAACATGATCAGTTTTACGGACTTCCCACCCGCTGCCCAAGAGAAACTCCTGAGCCGTCGAGGGTACCGGGAACAGATGCGTACCAAGGACACCGTCAGTCTTATAGGTCAGGAAGAAGATCTGCTGTAAAGTCGATCCAGTCGCGGAGTTCATCTTCGCTGGATCGATCCCGGCCTGCCACATAATCAAGGCGTTCACGCATGGTATGGGGCAGGCTGATATTCAATGTTTCCAACAGCTTGCCCGTATTCTTCAGGATGCGATACCGTGAATACAACTCATCATGAACCACTGAGATAAAATCCTGCTGGGCTTGGAACAGCTCGTTCTCGGTATCCAGCAGATCCAGCAATGACCGCTTGCCCAGTCTGAATTGCTGTTGATACTCCCTGGCGACTTCACGGCTGGCTTCCACATGTTCTTTCAGATAGTTCATGCGGCCTGCCATATAGACATAACCATCCCATGCAAGGCGGACCTCCTTCATCACCTCTCGGAACTGCAGGTCCCGCACGGCACGGGCTTCTTCTACCTGGTAAAATGCTTCACGCTTCAAGGCACTGTTGGCACCGCCACTGTAGAGGCTGTAAGAGAGGTTTACCATGACGCCAAGATCATCCGTCTTGCCATCCGTTGCAGCAATATCAGAGTTGGTGTCATTCCAGGTTTTATCGAGTTCCAGGTTCACTGTCGGCCAACGATAGCTTTCACTGGACTTGGCGCGCGCCTCCATGGCCAGCACCTCAACGCCCGAGGCCCGTATAGCCGGATTGTGCTGGCCGGCCACAGACATGGCGTCTTCCAGCGTCATAGGCAGCAGGGAGGTATCCAGCTGAGGCATCACCAGACTTTTCGGCTTGATATTCGCAATACTGAAGAATTCACTCCGCGCATTGGAAATACCATTGATGGCATTCACCAGGTTGGCGCTGGCACGCGCACGACGGCTGCGAATCTGTTCTAGGTCGGAGTTACGGGCCAGACCACTGCCTGCTTTCTGGAAGGTCTGATCATAGATTTCATCGTGAACCGCCAGGTTTTCCCGGGCTAGTTCCACTAGCTGCTGTGCACGGAGAACCTTGAGGTAAACTTCAGCGACTCGCAATGCCACACTTTGGGCAGTTTCACGCAGCAGAATGGAGCGGTAATCGTTCATGTGCCGGGCACTTTTTACCCGGTATTTGGTTTTATATCCGTCAAACAGTTTTTGTTGCAGTGAAAAACCGGTTTCAAAGATCTTGTCGTCGCTGTCCTCATTCGTGGATCCCAGATCATATTCCCGCTTTTTCAGACCATAGGACGCATCAAGATCAATCTTGGGTAAGAAACCCGCGTTCTCAACGGCAATCTGCTCCTTACCGGCACGGAAACGGTTAAGGCCGATCAGCACTTCCGGATTGGTTTCAATGGTATGAGCAATCGCTTCCTGCAGCGTCACCGCCTGCGCAGAACCGGCACCCAGAAGCAGGCCGGCGATAACGCCTGACAATAATCCCCTTCCCCGGTTTGCAGCGATTCTGTTCATGTCGTCCCTGACCATCGTGAAACACTTAGTAATAAGCTATCGGTTAGCTATCACAATAAGTTTAGTCGAGCGGTGAAATTTCACCGCCGACCTGCCGAAGTATCAGGGCGTATCACCAATCACAATGTTGCCGTTGGCAATCAGGTTATTGAGGATGTCCACATTGGTGGAACCAAAGTTCAGCAGATTGATGTTTTCGAGTACCACTTCATGGCCGAAATCATCCCCACCGTTGTTATTGAATTTAATGACTGACTGATTATCTCCCGCATCAATCACGCCATTGGCGTTAGTATCAATAATTTCGATATCGAAATACTCGGTCAGGTTATTGACCGCATCGGCATCCATTGCCTGGAACCAGAGTGTTTCAGAAGCACCGCCTGGGCTGGTCGATACTGGGTTAGACACGACATTGTCGATATTCACATCATTGACACCCACCACATCAATCTCACCCAGTGTCTGTGCCGTGGCAACCGATAACTCTACCTTATCGGTATCGGCAGTATGTTCAATGGTGATTTCACCACCAGCCTCTGTCACTGTCAGACCGAGCGCTGCAGCATCAGCTGCGGTCTGTATCGCCGCCCTCAGGGCTGCAGCATCTGCCGGGGCGGTGCTACCAATATCCAGTTGTGTCGTCGTTGCACCGACTTTGACGGCAATAGTATCGGAGACACCATCGACGAAATTGCTGCCAATGTAAGATGTGACATCCCGGATGATCGCATCATCACCTACATGCTCCACCCCTGCCAACGCTGTCGCCGGTGAACCACTGGCAGTAATCTCGATGTTGCCGCCAACCCCTTTATTGCCACTAGTGACCCGGACTGTCGTTCCGCCAACCACGGCTGCAGAGGCTCCCAAACCCGTTAAGGCCGTATTGAGATCATTTGTGAATGTGGTGGCATCGGTGTAACTATCCGCTGCCAATGCGATGTTCTGATCCGTGCCATCAATGGTAATGACAAAGTCTGTCGCACCGCTCGTATCAAGGGCATTGACACCATCAAAAAGGAAGTTGAAATCCTGGGAAGCGGGTACCAGTGCCAGCACAGGCGAAATCGTAATTTTAGCCGATGCCGTTGTGCTGTTACTGATAAGGGTGACTGTTGTCGTATCCGCAGAAACAACGGCCGTGGCGCCAAGTCCTGCATTACCTAACGCGGTATTCACAGCCGCAGCAAATACTGCCGCATCGTTATAGCTACCGGCTCCCCCCATATCTGCCTGGGTAATCGTATAGTCCGTACCATCGATATTGATGACAAAACCACCACTGGCATCGAGATCTGTTGCTCCGTCAAACGTCCAGCCAAAGGCCTGCGAAGCGGATTGAGTGGAAGCACCCGGATTGGCCAGCCGGTTTCCACCAATGACAAAATCCGTAATAGTGGTACGGGATAGATTGCCCGAATTAAAAATATAGGTGTCACTACCACCACCACCAGTCACCCGATCCAGCCCTCCACCAGTGTTAATCAGATCATCACCAGAGGTGGTGTTCACAGGGTTCGGGTTGGCACCATCATTGGTAGTGTCATCATCAATGATCTCATCACCGTTGGTACCCGTAACCGTATTCACCGGAGAAACCGTTATCAGGATATTCTCCGCATAGGCTGCCAGCTGTCCGTTAGGGGCCGGGTTAACGGTATACTCACCCACCTGCCCTTCTGCATTACTGTCTTGGGCAATACCCAGTAAAGGGGTTAGCAAATCCGTCGTTCTATCTGTTGCCCCTTCGTTCGCACCGGCAACGATCGTTAGCACCATATCGTCCGTATCTGCCGTCGGTGGTGTCACACGCAACGAGGCAAGATCCCATGGCTGATCATCGGGACCGGTGCTATTGACCAGTTCCAGATAGTCGTTTGAGGCAGGATAGATGTCTGAACCGGTAAACGTGGCCGAATTTCCCTTGCCATCCCAGACGGTGGCACCATTCGTCAGACCATAGATAATCACCGCCTGTTCTTCTGAACCATCCAGATCATCAAAGAAAGTGGTTCTTCCAGCCGTCAGCAGACTGGGAATGACAACCGGAATATCTGCCCCGGTATAAATATCATTTGCGGTGGCTACCATCCTGACGTTATCCAGCTGATACGCATCCGTAGGCGTGCTGCCAACAACGATATTGCTTACCGTAAACAGTAACTGGGATACGCCAAAACTACCTTCTACATAGGGCATCACGACCCGGATGGCATTGCTGACTCCCGCGGTAATGACGCCACCATTACCATCAGGATCACCGACACCCAGGGTGATACTGAGGTTGGGATCACCGAACCAGCCAATAGTCAGTGTTTCACCGGTCGCATGGGGGGTGTAGTCAAAGTTCAAGACATATTTCTGTGCTGTCGGAGCAACCGGCACATTCTTGGCAATAAATCCGTCAGGATTGATCGTAACCACACCCGCCGCGACCGACGCATTGTTGCCCGTCCAGTTATCGAGTGAATCGGCACCCGTGTCATCGATGAAGTCACTGTTCTCAACAATGGCGGTCAGAGAAACCGCGTTATTCTCCGGGTCATCAACCAGGGCTGTGACATTGATCGTATAAGTGTGTGTCTGTTCTGAGTAGCCTGTGCCGTCATGCACCTTGAAAGTAAAACTGGTATACGGATTACCGGCCACATTGGCTTCGTGTGCATCCGGTGCGAAACGCAGCAATCCCTGTTCAATTTCCGTACGGCTGATCTGCTGTCCGGGAATCACTGACACCTGTGATGTCCCGTAATCCATGTATAACAATCCTTCGTCTGGCAATGATTCGATCAGAATATGGTCGATCCGGTCTCCATCGACATCGGTGAACAGGAAGTCCGGCTCATTGACTGTAATCGTGTTGATGCTTTCAGAGTTATCCATCAGCTGGTAGGTGAACCCGGGATAGACCGTGCCACTGTCATCAGCGGTGTAGCGCAATCGCAGGTCGTTGGTATCGTCCACATCATCGCGGTGAATCAGCATGCCCAGCGTGACATCGGTTTCCGTGTCATTAACGGTGTCATACAGGAACAGGCGACCATTGGCAGGCAATGACGTTATACGCATGAATTCCTGGGTGACACCGTTGATATCCACAAAATCCAGCTCGGTGGTAGTGTACGTGATGGTTTCTGAATTCGAAGGCAGGGTGCTGATATCCGGCAGGTAAAGCTGATCATCCAGCAACCTGAACTTGAAATCCGTGGTGTAGGCGGTATGCCCGGCCGGCTCATAGCGGAACTGATTATTGTCAATCAGCGTCTTGCTGACGGCCTGCCCGGCGATAATGTTTTCCTGATGGGTGCCATATTCAATATACAGCCGCCCGCTGGTTGGCAGCTCCGTCACGAGCAGCGTGTCCTGACCGGTACCAAAGGTGAAACCTGTGAGAATCACCGTATCTGACGGCGTGAAGATCAACGCCTGGTCCTCAAACATGGCCTGAGTCTTGTCAGCTGACTCCGGGAGATCATTGACCGGAATCACCGTCACAGTAGTGCTCACGGGAGTACTGAATGACTTGTCAATCAACGTGATACGGATATCACGATCCGTATTATCAAAATTGGCGGGATCGGCATTGCTGGCATAGAGCAGGGACTCCAACGCCGTCTGGAACTGCTCTGGTGTCGACCCAGTCAGGGAAGTCAGGGTCATAACGTAGGTGTCAGGATCATAAGCGGCAGTAATGTCATTTGGCAGCGTGATGCCTGCAGGGAACTCCAGAACATCGTCCGTCATACCATTCAGAATCTCTACCGTCGCGCTAAACTGCAGGCCATCAGTCACGTCAGTTACCGCTGTACCTGTCGGCACCACGACTACGGATTGGTTTACAAGCGGCGTCAGGGTCAAATCCGGTGGGGAAAACGGGTTGAAGGTTGCGGCAGCAGCGGTTTCATCCACCACGACGATAGAAATGGTTCTGGCGGTCGTGTCCGGAGCATCACTGGTATTGGTGTAATGTATGGTGCGTAATGCGGTTTCGAAGTCATCCAGCGAAGCACCTGCGGCGGCTGTCAGTGCAAACGTACCGACACCGGTCACCGTATCATAGGTGTAAGCACTCGCGACAATACCAGCCGGCAGTGTCCCGATACTTTGTAACTGATCCTCTGCCCTGGCGTTCACGATCTGGATAAGCGCAGTGTTGAGCATCGTATCGTCAACATCGGTGATCTGGATATCATTATCCACCAGGGCAACCGCTGCACTGTCGATATCAGCCGGCGTTCCCGTTGCATCATCCGCCTCAATAAAATTCACGCTGAAATCATTACCCGGCAAGGCCAGTGACAAATCAACCACTGAGAAATCATTCTCTTCTGTCAAGGTGATGGTCGTCACAGCTTCCTCACTGGATTGACTGCGTGAATCGGTCACAACGACGACAATCTCAATATCCCTGCTGGTATCAACACCTGGCACCGGATCTTCACTGGTATTGCTGAAACTGATCTGCTTCAGTGCCTCTTCATAATCCGACGCCGACGCACTGCCACTTAACGTGACCTGGGTGCCACCACTGTTCAGTACCGCCGTAATACCGGAAGGCAAGCCCCCGGTATTCACCGTAAGTTGATCACCGGTTAAAGGCGTCCGGATCGTCACGGTGGCATTGGCCATCAGCTCATCGACACCCGCCGTCGGATAATCATCGACCTCAAGAATCCAATTGCTGGCGGCGCTGACGCTTTCATCCGAATCCCCCTCGGTAAACGCCACGGCATAATCACGACTGACGCCATTGGTAACATCCAGATATACCAGCGGGGAAACCCCCGGATCGGGAGGTGGAGGAACAACAACCGGCGGCGCCGGTGCATCTTTATAGAGGTCAAAATAGAGGGAACTTGTCAGCAGGTTCTCAGGCAAATCACCGGCGCTAATCCCGGTGACTCCCAACCCACTGTAATCGGCTAGCCTGGGACTAGGAACGTTGGGCACTGCCTGCTCACTGAAATGATCCATTCCCAGTCGCACGGCTTCCAAACGCAGATCATCCTCTTCTTCCCACCATTCCCGGAACGGATTCTCGGCAACCGGCTCCTTAGCAGGTTGTTTTGCCACCGGTTTGGCAGGCTCGGGCGCAACAGGTTGCCAGACGGGGGCAGGTTCTACCGCAGCCGCTTCAGGCTCTGGCATTTTCTCATCGGGCAAGGCGGCACTAAAAAAGCTGTTGCTCTGGAGTTCAACAATCTCTCCGTCCATCAGCTTGATCCGTGCCAGGCTTTCTGGCCCCGTTCGCACTGTATCTCCGGGATAGATGCGGTCACCGGGCACCAGCGGCAGAATATCGCCCTCCTTACCCAGCATATTCAGCTCACCGACTACCGTCATGATGATACCGGAAAAACCGGCCTTGGATTCGATTAGTCTGGCCATCATTCACCTCGATCCCTGAAGCATGGTTTGCCCTGAAACTCCCCCCCCAAACGGGTATTGGAGGCTCTGGACCCATTGATGCGTATTGCAATAGAGATCGACGGAGGGGATAAAAGCTGAACCGTCTCCGGCTCAGCGTTCAGTCAGCGCGTTGGCTTTAGCCCTGAGCACGGGCTTGAGGAGATAATCGAGAACCGTTTTCTTGCCAGTGATGATATCCACACCAGCCACCATGCCGGGAATAATGTGCAAGGGTTTTTCCTCGGTTCCAAGCCAGTTCCGGTCAGTGCGAATCCTGGCCAGGTAAAAACTCTCCCCCTGCTCGTTGGTTATCGTATCTGCGCTGATATGATCGACCTTACCCTTGAGCCCGCCGTATATGGCAAAGTCGTACGCGGTCAGCTTGACCACAGCCTCCAGACCAATCCGCAAAAAAGCGATATCCTTTGGCGCGATCATGGCTTCAACCAGCAGATGATCTTGTAGTGGCACGATCTCCACCAGATCCATTCCCGGTTGGACAACACCGCCGATGGTATTCACATGCACTTTTTTGATTATCCCTTTGACTGGTGATTTCACCTGACGGCGGGTCACCTGGTCACGCAGGGATTTTCTGGATTCTGTCATCCGCGCCAAACGTATTTCATTTTCCCGCAGGGTTTCCCGGGCCTGCTCCTGAAAATCCAGCAGCACATCCCGTTCGCGTGCCCGGTTTTCTTCCAGCGTTGAGGTTAGCCTCGGCATATCCAGCTCTGCATTGCGCAGTTCAGCCAAAAGATCATTCACCTTCTGTTCCAGCTGGATCAACTCTACTTCGGAGATCACGCCTTTCTCAGCCATCGGGCGGGTCAACGCCAGTTCCTTGCGGCTGAGTTCATAACTTTTCTGAAGGTGCGCACGACGACTTCGCAGAGCGCGCAATGCCTGCTCCTGTTGCGCTGTCTGCTCCTTAACAATGGTCAGGTTGGTTTCCAGGCTCTGATGACGACTCCGATAAAGCGCCTGTTCCCGGTCCCGGTAAGCAGGAAAGCGATCCAGCGCACGGGGGAAAATAAGCGGTCGCTGTTCCGCTTCTGCCCGTAATCTCGCGATGGTCGCCAGAATACTGTAATACTCAACGTCCGCTTCCTGCAGTGAGGATGAAAAGCGGATTTCATCGAGGTGCATCAAGGTCTGGCCAATTTCAACCTGATCGCCCTCCGACACATAGATAGCATCCAGTATGCCCCCTTCCAGGTTCTGCACCACCTGTAACCGGGAGGAGGGAACCACCTTGCCATTACCGCGGGTAATTTCATCCAGCTGCGCCCATCCCATCCAGAAGAGCACGGCGAGCACGGCCACCAATCCGACCCACAGTAATGCCCGTGCTCCCACGGACGCATCCTGCAGCTGTGCCGCATCGATATCTGCCATAAACTGCAGATCGGCCGAATCCCGACGCATTTTTTGCTTTCGAGTATTCCTCGTATTGCGTTTTGAAACTGGTTTGTGGGATTTTGCAGCAGGCCGTGCAGGTGTCTTGATCATGACCGAGCCTCCTGCGCCGCCGGTGGTACAGACGCAGCCAAAGACTGCAGCACCTGCTGCTTAGGCCCGTCAGCGATCACCTTGCCCTGATCCAGCACTATTAACCGATCAACAAGCTCCAGCATCGTCCCTTTGTGCGTGACCATGATGAGCGTCTTAGTCTGGAGATATTGTTTTAGTCTCTGTCTGACCAGGTATTCACTGGTGTTGTCCAGCGTAGTGCAGGGTTCATCCAGCAGCAGGATCGGTGGATCGGTGATCAACGCCCGCGCTAAGGTCACACACTGACGCTGTCCGCCGGACAGGTTGGCGCCCCGCTCCCCAACCTGCATCTCCAGCCCTTCCGGATGATACCGCACGAAGTCCATCACCCCGGCAATCTCTGCAGCTCCCAACAACGCTGCATCTTCCACGAACCCGGCACCCATAGTGATGTTGTCCCGTACAGTGCCATAAAACAGACTGCTGTCTTGCAGAAGCGTACCGATGTTGCGGCGGAGATCGGACGGATCAATCTGGCGGCTGTCCAACCCATCAAACCGGACTGCACCGGATGTGGATCGGTATAACCCCAGCAACAGACGGTTCAGCGTCGTCTTGCCGGAACCGCTTCGACCAATAATGCCGACCTTTTCTCCCGGCCTGATGGTGAAGCAGACATCATCCAACGCTTTTCCCTGCTGTTTTGGATACAGGAAAGACACATGGGTAAATTCGATCTGCCCCTGCAGGCGCGACCTGTGGACAAACTGTTTTTCCTCAGACTTTTCAAGCGGTTGCTGCATGACATTATTCAGTTCCGTCAGTGCAGCACGGGCCTGATTGTAGCGGGTCGACAGTGAGGCGATTTGCGCCATAGGTGTCAGGCAGCGACCAGCAAGCATCACAGAAGCAATCAAACCGCCCATGCTTAGTTCGCCTTTCATAATCAGGTACACCCCGGCCACAATCAGCGCTACCGTCATCAGCTGCTGGACAAACCCCACAACCACACCGGTTGACGCAGTCAGGAGCTTGCTTTTGGCACTCCAACGGGCAATATGCCCGACACTTTTTTCCCAACGCCCCTGCAATTCACCTTCAGCCCGCGCCGCTCGAATGGATTCAAGCCCTGAAAGGCTCTCAATCAACATGGCATTCTTCTGGCTAGATGCCCTAATGGTGTTATCAATGGTTTTGGCCAAAGGCCGTTGAATCATCAGGCCATAGAGGGCAATCAGCGCCATAGCTGTCAACGGGATGATAATCAGTGGCCCGCCTATAAACCCCATTACCGTCAACAACAGCAGCGCAAAGGGCAGATCCACCAACGCTGTCACTGTCGATGACGTGATAAATTCACGAATACTTTCAAAGTCCTGCAACTTACGGGCAAAGGCGCCAACCGACTGCGGACGGTTGGCCATGGTCATCCCCATGACACGGGAGAATATGCGCGATGACAGAATGATGTCTGACTTCTTTCCGGCAAGATCAATAAAGTGACTCCGTAATAACTTGAGCACCGTATCGAAACTGAATACTACGAGAGCGCCAAAGGCGAGCACCCAGAGCGTTTCAATCGCATTGTTCGGCACAACCCGGTCATAGACGTTCATGACAAACAGCGGGCTGACCACCGCAAACAGGTTGATCAGTGCAGACGCCAGTAATACATCCCGATAAATACGCCAGGAACGGGACAACGTGCCCCAGAACCAGTGCCGTGAACGAACGTCCAGATTCGCCTCTGCCCGCTCGTCATAACGGTATTGTTCACGGATAAAAAACGCATGGCCGGCATATTCCCGTTCCAACTGGGCGAAAGTCACGTCACGTGTGCCCTGGCCCGACTCCGGCTGGATAATTCGCGCCTGCTTACGACCACGGTCAATCGCGGTCAGCACACAGGAACGGCCGTCTTTCAGCAATAAAACGACAGGGGTAACAAGTGGGGAAATGTCATGCAGCTGAGTCTTTAGCAAACGGGCAGAAAACCCAGACTGCTCGGCCGCACGGATAAACAAGGGAGCATTCAAGCGGTTTTGTTGTAAGGGTAACCCCTGCCGCAATGCTTCAGCACTAACAGGTTGCCCAAGCAGTCGCGTGACAATGACAAGGCAATCCAACAACGGATCAAGGTGCTCTGCGCCTTGTCCATTCAGCTTATAAGTATGTGGCTTGTCCGAAACACGCTGCATATAAGAGACATCCTGTCGGCCTTACCGGTACCAAGGACATCTCCGGGTTCATTAAGTAGAGTGTACTCCAGAATCGCTCGCCTATCGGGCTGGCTCACAAGTTAGCTGACGACTCACTATATTAATATGTCTTCTCTTTCATCAATTCTTGACTATCAGAGTATAGGATTTAACGTTTCAAGAAGTGCTGAAATTCCATAATAAAAAAACAGCACCACTGAATCAGTCTTATCAAACATCTAAACTACTTAACTGGCTTGAATAATTTGATGGTCCGAGCCCTCCAAGTATGACACGATCGAAATATTGCGCTCGCCTTGCGCCTTCGACAATTTCTATTTCCCCGGACTCCCTCCGCACCTCGATAATGACTCGCTCATCCAGTATTTCATTAAGCAGTCCCTGGAAGGCCTGTAAGTTCCACCATCCCGACTGCGTAAATTGCTCACCTGCATATATGCTACCCCCCAACCAAGGAACCTGTATGATTCGAATACCACTGGCAATAGCTGAATCCAAGGCAGCTCGAAGCGCATAACGTATGCCATCTATAAAGAATTCAAATTTCTCCTCCATGATTTCATCCCGGTCCGGGGAGCGAAGGTCACCCCCTGTAACATAAGCGTTTTGGCAAGTCGTTTTGGCCATTGAGCCCGTTTTCTTTGTATCACTCTTGTTCGGACCTGCTGCGTTCGGTGCGGCGCAGAAAATAAAAGAGACCGGCGTACGCTGAGTAGGGTAGTTTCTATCAAGAGTCAATCGCCTATTTCTTTGATCAAAACAGCCAGCTACGTGCTTCTGCTTACCGGGACGACCTGTGTAATAAAAAGTAGAAACCTTAGTATGGATCTGCCATGCATCACCATACAGTGAGCTGTTAGCAACACGGAAATAATCCACATTCTGAATCGTATGATAATCACCCACAGTCGACAGCAATGCTTCACGCTTCGCTTTTTTATCGGCGCCATCAGGGCATTTAGGCTGGAGCGCCAAGCCCCACTGATTGACTAGATTAGTCTCGTAGTAATCTGTCATTAAATCAGTATCTAAGCCAAATAAGGTCATCAGAGAATTAGCAACAAGGCTTTCTTCCTGGCCACCTTGTTCCCAAAAGACACGAAACGGGTGTAAAACATAAAATGAATCAACCAATCCGCCACCGGCTTTACCATGATTAGCAGCAATCACGATGGCTTGTCCTCTCGGTTGCGCTTGATTGTCATGAGCAACGCGACAAGCAATGCCTGCGGATCCCTGGGGGTCATTGATAGATTCAAACAAGTTGCCATTATTGTTGTGTTGGCACCTTGATAAATCAGCATCACTTCTTAGTATGGCGTTATCAAGCAGTGCTTCTTCAAACCAGATACGATCGGGTTTATAAGAGTCATCCTGCCATATTCGAAAATGGCTGACAGCACCACTCGACGGCCTGACCTGATCCAAGGGCACAGTACCTGGCTCTATCATCCCTTGGGCTTCGGATCGTAACTCTGGCGTAATGTTGCGTACTTCTACATGACGTTCGGGGATTCTTGTCCTTGAGGAGATTGGATCGGACGGCTCCAGCGACTCTGTGAATGAGGTCATTGGTGTTGATGTATCAGGAGACCTATCGTCGAATGTATGCGTTGAAACTAACGAACTCCGCTCCATTGTCCCATCAGCGGAGGTGATATTTCGCTGACTAACAGGCACTACAGGCGCTTGGTTCTCGTCCGAATTAGCCACACGGCTTGTAGGACAGCAGATGTAGCACAAAAATTTTCTAAAGAACGCACAGATTGATTCCCAGCATGAGGCAAAAAATCCTTGTCCGGCTGTTTGTCCCGTTTGCCCAGAATCTCGAATCATCACAAACCTCCGATCGTATAACGATGAGTAAACATCATTGTGTAATAAAAAATTCCTCTTGCTGATTAATGATTAACGTGATGACGATCAATTGTTATTCAGTCGCCAACGCTAAAACCTTCCAATACCCGTTCACCAAGATGATTCCATACATTAGTCATATTACGGTATGTACCGACATTAACTGTTCTGATTTTATTTCTATTGACCTCTGGCAAGCTAATCAAAGCAGCGCATAACGCAAGCATGGAAACAAATGGACTATTTCCAAAAACACCCTCGCCTATTAGAGTCGTATGAACCTCTAAAGTTCCACCTATGTTCGTTTCTTCTAATAATGCATTTCTAAATTGCAAAAAGATTACAGCAAATTCAAAAGCTTCTGTAGGTTTGCCATTCCGGTGTAAATGAGAGTACAAACCACCACCGGAATTAATGGCACCGGTCTGATACACCGTCGTCCCATTGACTTTGTGCCATCGCAAACCTTGGACTTTAGTAGTAGATGATCGCAGTTGATGCGTAAGAGTATGCCACTGTTGCACTGTCATATCAGAAAGATAATAGCCACCTATTGCTTGTATATGACTTCTTGTTACTTCCGCAGCATTAAAAAAATTACATAATGCACCAGAAAATGGAATCCGATTACTGTCAATCAGTAAGTGGGCTAAAAACTCCGGACCTCCTTCCTGAGTTTTTACAACACCAGGGCCAAATGTTCTATCACGATAAACATCTTGAATGCCATCTTTAATGTCATGATATTGATCCAACTGTTCCTGATAATTTAACTGGGATGCATTCAAAATAACCACTCGTGAATCATTACAGTTTACTCTCTCAACAAATCTAACCTGCCTCACCACATCGCCATCAACAATCCGAAAATACGGAAGATTCATGCTTCCAGACCTGATGATACTTTTCATTTCATCAAAATTACTGAAAACACAACCTGTTTTATTTTCCAATGCATTGAAAGCATCAGTATTCGAATCAGTTTCTATATAGCTGTATTCAATGACGACAGGCGACATACTATTCGAAAAGCTCACTTCGACACTATGCTCGCTAACATCTCTCGTCTTATAAGTCCCACCTTGATAGCCATGATACAGGCCTCGATGGGGCTGCGTAGTATATGCTCGCCTTGGATCAACAGCATTATTTGAAGTAACAGGCTCAGCATCACTGGTCTGAGTATTATCTCCGGTATTATTATGAAGCGGATAAGCGATTGGGGGTATTGATACCGATGGTCGCCTTATTGAGTCATCAATCGAAGTTGTATTTCGTTGGCTAGCCGGCACTGTTGGCGTTTGAGCCTCGCCAGAATTAGTAACACTGTTGGTTGGACAGCATATACAACACAGATACTTTTGAAAGAAAGAACAAATTAACTCCCAACATGTGACAAAAAAACCGTTTTCAGTGTTATGCCCCATCTGCTCCAAATTTCTAACCACATTAATCCTCCCTGCGTTCATTGCCATTAGAAATCTCTAGGGCGAGATTAAAGATAGATTTACGCATCGATAGAAAGAGTCATATATAAATCTGTCAAAACTCACTGACTTAACTATAGAAAACAAACCAATATTGACAGCCATATCCAAAAGCAATAACCCAAAGAGCAAGAAACATCACACAATGAGAACCAGTTTTTTAACACACTAGTTATACGAAGTAGCTAAATATTCAAACCTTAGACATCGCGTTCGAAGAGAAGTTCACGTAAAAAGAATGAAAAGTATTTTTCGCATTATCAACACTCTAATTCAGGATACGATGCTCAACCCTGGTGGTGAACATGCAACGGGTAGCCGTGTATCATTGCGACGAGCAGATTGGCACAAATAAAAACAGCCTGACAAGCAGGCTGTTTGAAAAGAGATAGCAAAAACTAATTAAATATCTTCAAACACCTCAGCCTTCATCCGCTTGATGCCAATGTGACGCACATCAGTACCTTTCACCAGGTAAATCACATATTCCGCAATATTGCGGGCATGGTCACCAATCCGCTCCAGAGAGCGCAACACCCACATAATGTTCAGCACACGGGTAATGGAACGGGGATCTTCCATCATGTAAGTCACCAGCTCACGCATGGCGGACTTGTATTCCCGGTCCACGGACTTGTCTTCCTGTACAACCGCCAGCGCCATATCCGCGTCAAAGCGGGCAAAAGCGTTCAGGGCGTCCTGCACCATCTTGCGGACATGGGAACCGATATGACGGGCTTCCACATAACCACGGGGCGCTTCGCCCTGCTCACTCAGGCTGATGCCAAAACGGGCAATCTTGGAGGCCTCATCGCCAATGCGCTCCAGGTCAGTCGCCGCCTTGGTACAGGCGATGACCAGACGCAGATCACTGGCCGCCGGCTGTCGACGGGCCAGTACCCGGGAGACATTCTCGTCGATTGAGACTTCCATGTAATTGATGTCGGTATCCTTCTCTCGGACAGACAAGCCCAGCTCACTGTCGGCATCAATCAGCGCGCGGATCGCATCTGACACCTGCTTCTCCACCGCGCCGCCCATGGCCAGCAACTGGTTTCGCAGTTCATCCAGGTCATTATTGAACTGCTGGGAGATGTGATGAGTAATCTCATCGGATTTGGTTTCAATCGGCATTTCCTGTTTTCCTCAGCCTGCCCAATTCATACACGACACACATCAACCATAACGACCCGTGATGTAATCTTCGGTCTTTTTCTGCGTCGGATTGGTGAATACGGTATCCGTGTCGCCAAACTCGATCTGCTGCCCCATGTAAAGGAACGAGGTGTAGTCGGATACCCGCGCAGCCTGTTGCATATTATGGGTCACGATGACGATGGTGTAGCGGCTCTTGAGCTCGTTAATCAGTTCTTCAATCTTCAGTGTGGAAATCGGGTCCAGCGCTGATGCTGGTTCATCCAGCAACAGCACTTCCGGTTCCACGGCAATGGTTCGGGCAATGACCAGACGCTGCTGCTGACCGCCGGACATACCGAGGGCGCTTTCATGCAACCGGTCTTTCACTTCATCCCAAAGGGCTGCGCCTTTCAGCGACCATTCCACAACTTCATCCAATGTCCGCTTTTTGTTGATCCCCTGAATACGGAGACCGTAAGCGACATTTTCATAAATACTCTTGGGAAACGGATTCGGTTTCTGGAACACCATGCCAACCCGGCGACGCAGGTCAGACACTTCAATCCGCTTGTCATAAATATCCTGACCTTCCAGCATAATCTTGCCGTCTACACGACAACCATCCACCAGGTCATTCATTCGGTTCAGGCTACGCAGCAACGTTGACTTACCACAGCCGGATGGCCCAATAAATGCCGTCACCCGCTTTTTCGGGATCGTCAGGCTGATGTCGTGAAGCGCCTGCTTGTCGCCGTAAAACAGATTCAGGTTCCGGATATCGAGGCAGGTCTCTTCATCTTCAAGTCTTAACTTGCGAATTCCACGCCCCAGACTGTCCATATCAATACTGTGGGTACGCGCCTGTGATTCTTCAACTCCCGGCGTCACCGGCTTCGCTTCAGGGGCTGTGCGCGTTTCAGGGGCTACTGCCAGTGTCTCGCTCATCTTGTCACCATTCCATTCGAAACAGGTTATCGCCGGTTACACTTCCAGCGTTTTATATTTTTCACGCAGACTGTTGCGGATCGCCACAGCTGACAGATTCAATACCGCAATCACGAACACCAGCAACAGCGCCGTGGCGTACACCAGCGGACGGGCCGCTTCAACGTTCGGACTCTGGAATCCGACATCATAGATGTGGAAGCCCAGGTGCATAAACTTCTGATCGAGGTGCAGGAACGGATAGTTGCCATCCAGCGGGAGACTCGGTGCCAGCTTAACCACACCCACCAGCATCAGTGGCGCTACTTCACCGGCCGCACGGGCGACCGCCAAAATCAAGCCTGTCATCATAGCTGGACTGGCCATTGGCAGAACGACTCGCCATAGAGTCTCCGCTTTGGTCGCCCCCAGAGCCAGGCTACCTTCACGCACAGAACGTGGAATGCGTGACAAGCCCTCTTCTGTAGCGACAATCACCACCGGCAAGGTCAGCAGCGCCAGTGTGATTGCCGCCCACATCAGGCCAGGCGTGCCAAAGGTTGGTGCCGGCAGGGCCTCCGGAAAGAACAGCTGATCCATCTGCCCTCCCAGGAAATAAACAAAGAAACCCAAGCCAAACACGCCATAAACAATGGAAGGCACACCTGCCAAGTTGTTGACTGCTATACGAATAGAGCGGGTCATGAAGCCCTGTCCGGCATATTCTCTCAGGTAAACAGCGGCTATCACACCGAACGGCGTCACGATGATGGACATCAGGATCACCATCATCACCGTGCCGAATATAGCCGGGAAAATCCCACCCTCGGTATTGGCTTCCCTCGGGTCATCACTGACAAACTCCCAGAGCTTGTCGCCATAGAACGCCAGCTTGTCCACCAGCCCCATGGCATTAGGTTGATAAGCCCGAACTACCTTGCCCATCGACAGGATGACTTCCTGCCCATCAGCCGTTTCCGCGACCGCGCTGTCACGATTAAAGGCGACATATAACTCGCCAAGCTGCTGTTCCAGCACTTTGTACTCAGCATCCAGCGCTGCGCGCTCAGCCCGAATGCCGGCCAGCACAGCAGGTGTCGCATTACCCTTCAGTTCCAGACCTCGCTCTTTCATGCGCAGACGTTCCAGGCGGGCATTGATACTGCCGATGTCGTACTTCTCAATCTGGTAAATCTGGTCATGAATGGCCAATGCCCGGGCAATCCGCTGCTGGAATGCTTCCCAGGCCTGATCGCCGGTCGCCACAGTTGTATCCGCTTCCCGCACCGCCTTGAGGTAACCGTAAAAATTACCCCACTCCCGACGCTCAACCGCCATCGCGTTTTCCGGATAACGCTGATTTTGCAACCAGGGCTGGACTACCCAGGCGAAATCACTACCAGTGACATCACGGTTGCCTACCTTGACCAGGCTACGCTCAATCACATCCAGTGAAGCATCCAGCGGCAACCCGGCACTACGCAAGCGCTCACCGGAGACAACTTCCGAATCCGCCAGTTGCCCCAACACCTGGCGGCTTTCCTGGCCGGGCACCCGATAGTCTGCTGCGATGATGGCCGACGGCCAGAAATGCCCCAGGCCTCTCACTGCAATGAGGGCAAGAAGTCCAACCACCATCACCAGGCTGATCGCCACCGCCCCGGCGTTAAGCCAGACCCAGGGCGAGCCCCCCTGAAACCATTTGCCGACTGTTATTCGCATTCTCTCTGCCTGCCTATTCTTGTACTGCGGTTATCACAGGGAGCTGTATTTGGTTCTGAGACGGTGTCGCACCAACTCCGCCAGCGTGTTCACGACAAAGGTGAACAGAAACAGGGTCAATGCCGCCAGGAACAGAATCCGGTAATGGCTGCTGCCGACTTCTGACTCCGGCATTTCCACCGCAATATTGGCAGCCAGTGTCCGCATGCCCTCGAAGATATTGGCATCCATGATGGGCGTGTTACCCGTTGCCATCAGGACAATCATGGTCTCACCGACTGCGCGCCCCATGCCGATCATCACCGCCGAGAAAATACCGGGACTGGCAGTCAACAGTACGACGCGGGTCAGAGTCTGCCAGGGCGTCGCACCCAGCGCCAGTGAGCCATAAGTCAGGTGCTTTGGCACACTGAAGATGGCATCTTCTGCAATGGAGAAAATGGTGGGAATGACAGCAAAGCCCATCGCCAAGCCAACCACCAGGGCGTTACGCTGATCGTAGGCAATCCCCAGATCGTTGGTGATCCAGGCACGCATGTCGCCACCAAAGAAGAGATGTTCCAGTGCACCGCTGGCACCCAGGGCGGCCCATCCGGCCAGCAGGATAACGGGCACCAGAATCAGTGGCTGCCAGCCATCGGGCACCCGACTGCGCCATTCAACCGGCAACCGATCCCAGAAGAAGGCAAACCCCAGAATGGCAAACGGCACGATCAGGAGTAAGGCAAAAATGCCTGTCAGGTTATTCTCGATATAAGGCGCCAACCAGAGTCCGGCAAGGAAACCGAGGATAACGGTGGGCAGTGCTTCCATCAGCTCAATGACCGGCTTGACCTTGCGACGCAGACCCGGCGCCATGAAGTATGCCGTATAAATAGCACCGCAGATCGCCAGAGGCGCCGCCAGCAACATGGCATAGAACGCCGCCTTCAGTGTGCCGAATGCCAGCGGCATCAGGCTCAGCTTGGGCTCAAAATCGTTGTTGGAAGCTGAGGACTGCCAGATATATTCCGGCTGTTCGTACGACTCATACCAGACCTTGTCCCACAAGGCTGACCAGGAAACTTCCGGATGCTCATTCTCAATACGCCAGAACTCAAGCCCTTCCGGTGACTCGACCAGCAGGGCATTGCCCCTCGGCGATATACCCAGTGTATCAATCGCGTTATCCGTAACGGGCACTGTCAGCAATGTGCGTCTGGCCGTGGTATTAAACAGCCCGGCCGAACCGGCGGCATCAACGGCCAGAAAACCCTTGCGGCGATGTTCGGATACAATCCCCGTGATGGGCTGGTCTCCCAGCTGAAAATCGCGGATTCGGGTCAGCTGCTGCTTGCGTTCCTCATCCCGTACCATAAACCACTGGCTGATATGTCCCTGGCTGTCACCAATCAGCAGCGAGATACCGCCTAACAGGAACTCTGCCGCTGTTACGGTAGCTGCGCCCTCGGCCAGGTCGATGGTATCCACTAATTCCGGCTGGTTAATATTTCGGATAGAGAGTAGCGACAGGCTGTCATTGCCATTCAGTGCATACAGCCAGTGCTGGTCAGGATCAATCAGCAGTTTTCTGACATCACCGGCCACCGCCGGTAAATCCACTCGCAGCTCTTCCAGCGTGATCTCTTCAGTCAGGAAATCCTCTTCCTTGGTGAACGCTGTCATGAACAGACGTTGACCACTGCTACCGGCAAGCAACAACTGCTCCTCACCATCCTGAATAGCCACCTCTGTCAGCGGCTTACCATTCGTGGAAAGGGCTATTGGTGCTTCACCATAGGGATAAACAATCGCTGGCGTAATAACCCGCTGATCATTCGGCCAGGTAATACGGTATTCATGCTTGAAAACGATGGCTTGACCATCAGACAGCCCGGCCACCATCAACGGGCTGGCAGGGCCAGCCCTGTCTATGGAAGTAATAACAGAACCATCAGGCAACGGCAGGCTGAACGCCCGTGTCTGGTTGCCGGAGAGGGTATCAAAGAACACGGCCTGACCATCGGCCATCACACGCAGTCCCTGTTCAGCCTGCTCTTCCATGGTCAGGAACATGACTTCCGAAGACTGGTTGGCTAAGGGCACCGGCAAGGTATAACTGGCCTCACGCGACATCTCGGCTGAACGAAACAGCGGTGCGACCTCATACAACAGGTAAAAAAAGATCAGCAGGATCGCGACAATAATGCCGATGCCGCCGGTGGCGATCCCCCATCGCGCCGCTTTATCCTTGAGTCGTCGTCGATTCCCGTAGCGCTTCAGAGCCGGTGTATCGAAGTGAAGCTCAGGCGCTGCTGCTATGCCTTGTTCGTTCATGACCAGGTCCGGTTTTTGTTATGAGCGTAAGGTAACCAGACTATGTGACAGAAATATTACACATCCTGACAAGTTAATCAGTATCTAACAAAAACATCAGCAATCGAGACATTGATACCGGGCATTGAAAAAATAATCCGCTTCAAGGAACTAATCAGAAAAAAGAATGTATATCTTACAGTGCTCAAAACACACACTCATTCATGTCGTCGAAATAGCTATTTGATTATTCATTTGCCCAAACATAAGGGCTACATCATGTGTTACGTCTTTGTTTGATTATTCAGACAAGGGCACATGTTACAAATGGGTATCATTGAAACACAAGGTAAGACGATCAACGGTAAATCAATGAAATAAACAGTTATGCAGGCAGTAGATCTCCAACATCACAGCAGCTTTCACAAACAAGGAAAGCCCGTTGCATCCTCAAGTCCCATGTTCACGATGCGGCGTGTACTCATAGCAACAGGGTCAGTTGCACTGACAGGCCTGATGTTGACGACAAGTTATTCGTTTGGCTATACCCCCGGTTTCGCATTAGCCTCCTCAATGGCGAGTTTATCACTCGCCAAATACGCGATCCGGGCGATTCGTCCACCCAACCTCTTGGGAAAAGAGAGTTTTGCATCCAGTGCTGCCACATCATTTCAAGCTACCTATTTTGCCGATGACTACGAAGTGCTACCACCGCCCCCTCGTGCAGCATTACAAGAAGACTGGGATATGGACAACGAAATCGGTGAGGAAGAGCCACCGGTAGACAGTACCTTCATGTTAAAAACATCATCCGACAGTGAAGCTAAATGTCTGGAACAGGATGCTTTGGACAACAGGCTTCTCCTGTCTCCATGTAATGGGGTTAATAAACAACAATGGCGCATAGAAAACCAACAGCTGAGAACCCTTGATGGACATTGCGTCAGAAGTCTAACGTCCCCTGAGATGAAACGAGACCGCAACAATCCTTATCGGTGTAATGTGACGCTTATCTCATGCGAAGAAAGCAATTCACATATCTCATATACCAACAATCGATTTTATAGTGGTCGCTTTGTCTTCCGCTTTAGGGATGATCAAACCGCTTGTTTTTTTGATATGGCACATATCAATGAAGTGTACAGGTCAGAGGATGCAATAAGGACATTCTCACATCAAAGCGAGTTCGTTATCTATGATGCCAGCAGTCCTGAACTGATCTATTGCAGGCATAATAAACGCAGGCAACTTTTCTACCCTATGCCTGTTTCCTATATTCACCACATCAGGCTCGAAGCAAACCGTAAAAACTGTAGTCAATTCATCAATCCGCTCATTCCAGTTAACGTACCGAAAACTAATGCTTATGACTTTCCCATGGCGGTTAATAAAGACGCACCCCGAATATATCGAGTATTCAAACTTCAACAGGCATTCATACCAAGAACTCATAAATTTGGTTTCAACAATGGTCCCGCTAATCAGAAAATGACCGGTTTATATGCTGCACCAGGTGATGTCATAACCGTACATGTTGCCTTTAAAAAACCCAACAGGCAGTGCACTCTACATGACAACGATCTTCTATTAGGCATTAACTTACACACAGACCAATTAAAGGTTGATTCTCCTAATGTTGCCCGTATTGGCCAATTTCTACGCCCCCCCTCCATTGCCTATGAGAAGGTTCTAAGACTCGGTATATCTCAGCACCGAACAGCTTATGGGGGCTCATTATCGTTGGTTTCTTTTGCTAATAAAGGTAACTGCACATTGCTGGTTACACTTGAGGGAGCCGTTGCAGCACCTCATTTCAATATCAAGGAACACTCCCCTAATGACTGGTCGGAGCAACGTAACAACCCTGCCCCATGGGCTGTGTTGGAAGGAAGAAGGATCACAACCATACTACCGTCACAAGAGGCTCGAGCACTCATCCACCCTCGAAATTACATCACTCTCGCCGACAGAATGGCAGAAGAGAATTTATGCTTGTGGGGATTCGAACCAGAGGCAAAAGTCACCGATCCATTGCTTTACCCCGGTGAAGGTAATGAGATTTTCATTCATGATGTGCAAATTACCAGTGGCATAGCACATGTTTCAACACACTCGCGCTACATCATGATTAATAGCGCTTATTCCCCGACACTTTTAATGGAGGGTATTGGATCTGGAAAATTGAATCCCGAAGAACTTTCGACGTCTGAACTTGGCAAACTGGATACATTGCCTCACGAGCTAGGCCATTTACTTCATCCTCTCCACCTGTTCAACGGCCTTGGTACACAAGCAGTTGCAGCGATATCAGGCGAGTATGTTCTGGAACGATTATTCAAACGGTCCGTTTTGGCAGAGCAATGCGCCTACCATGATGCAATCAGACGGTTAAGAAATGGCAATAGTTTTTATGAATTCGTTAGTAATAACGAGCACAAGGATTACACAGCTCAAGCCGTTTTTATACGTCAGATCATTGATGCTTTCCCGGCCAAGGGCTGGAACATATTCAAATCAGTTACAAAACACTATCGGACTAACGGTGATATGAAAAATGAACACCTAAAAAAGTACAGTACAGAGCAAGAACGCCTGGATTATTTTTTCGAGTTAATCTCAAACGCATCCTCTCACAACCTGCTAAACCACTTCGAAAGGTGGGGTTTTGCTATCAGTGAAGATGCTGTGGCGCGGGTTGCCCATCTACCCTTACCCGACAAAGTGATTTCTGAGCTGACCGGTCTCTCTAACGCTACAAAATGCCAGAGTACAGACCAGATACTTGACAAGTATTTTGCCTTCATCAGACCCTTGCTTCCTGAACTGAGTGACTTGGCTCAGATAACGCTTATCGGCGGCGCAGCCGCACTCATCACAAGCATCAGTTTGATGGTCTTTACCCTAAGAAGAAACAGGAAATCTCCTCCTAAGGCACTACTAAAGATTTTATGAATTCTTTAAATCCAGTGTTTAACTTAAAAACAGGTAATGGCATCTTGCTCCTCTGACTGTTTTTGAATATGCCTGTAACAAATATTCAACCATTCATCTACTTTCTTTGATTTTGTTGCCAGACTCCCCCCATCAAGGCTTCTTAGCGTAAAACCCATCCTCCTCAACAGGGCATCGCCGGAAGATATCGCATGATGCACATCAAATTTCTGAATCAAAGCCATGACGATGCTGCAATTACAAAATTTTGTATCGTAACCATAATCCAGTGGAGTTAGTGTTATAAGGATAAGGATTCGCTGCGATTGGTTTTCTGGAGAAAACTTGGGGGTTTAGCCAGTTTTCTCCCTGATTCAATAGCACATTGCTATTTTCACCAGCCCGCCCCTGACAGTGCAGCAAGCATACTTCCTCAGCAAATCAAACAAGGTCGTCATAACGCATCAACTGCTCTTGCCTTAATATTTTGATCAACTCAACAGTATACATTTGATCACTGGCGGGATGTGTCGCTATCTCAAGCGTTATCCATTAAGGAATAATTGCCATGCGTCTAATCGACCAGACAGCCACCGACTGGACCGCCTGGTTCGTTGATGCGTTTCCGAACCGGACAACCTTTACACGCGCTGCCAACGCTATCAGGCCGGTAACCAAAATGCTGGCCATGCCATCGCTTCGACAGGCTGTTCCTGCAGATAATCGGCCCGCATCCCTGTCATCATCACGAAAACTGAGCCTGTACAAACTGGTAAAAATCGTCTCAGCGATCAGTCTGCTGGGCGCTGCCTCCACAGCAGCCAGTCCTGCAGCTGGCATGACTGTCGGGCTGCTGTTGCTGGCGCGTGTGGCCAAAATGGCGATTCCCGAAAAAATGGCCGCTCCTGACGCGTTACTGTCTGCAAACACTTCAGCCAGCCCCAAACTGTTTAACCACCAGGCCACTGCACAGCACCTCGAGACCGTTTATCAGTCACTGGAGCGACAGCTTGCTATCAACATTGACCTCCCCGACAAAGTCGAGCGTAACAAACCGGTCCTACCACCGTTTGACGTTGAATCGCCCCCCCACTGGAACGACCGCCGATTCGACACTTTCACCCCTTTGGGGATAACCCTGCGCAACGGTGATATCCGATGCCTTGAATACCAACCACAATCGGGCAGGATCACCATCAATCACTGTTCGGGGACAAGTAACCAGTTATGGCAATACAAGAACAACCAGCTGCGAACCGCTGACGGTCACTGTATTCCGGATGATCCGCGGTCAGCCAATCTTTCCCGTACCAACGATTATCTTTATTGCGAGCTGATTCCTGTCGACTGTTCTGAAACAGGTGCCACCGTGGAATATGTTAATCAGCACTTTCTGGTTGCAGGCCGGTTCGCCATGTTTTATCACCTTTACACAACGCCATGTTATGCCGACCTGGCTTATGCTGACGACTTCCTGTTAGATTCCCGCGCCGCCGGGCCAATGACGTTTCAGATGATCAGCCCACAGCATCCGGAGTGGCACACCCTGATAGAAAGAAATAACGAAAAAATTCCATATCCCTTCAGCCGCTCTAACATGGACCTGTTAACGCTGGAAACAAAACGCCAGCTGCTCTATGGGCTGCAAAACCTGATGATTCCGGTGAATGTGCCACGCATAGACGGCTTTCCGTTAGCCGTTCCGGACAATGCCCCGCGCGTCCTGCGCACCTTTTTGTTTTCACAGCCCTTCAATCCCCTGGTTATCAGATATGGGGCTCCCCACAATCAGGACAGCTTGCCAGTCAATCAGAAAATGACCGGACTTTATGCTGCGCCCGGCGATATGATCACGGTTTCCGTGAAATTGCGCCGCTTCAGAAAGGGCTGCAATAAGCGGAATATTGATCTCCGCCTGGCCATTAACCTACAACATAACCTGCATGATGCTGACCACGTTGTCAGGACGTGTAACTGCTACCCGCGTCCTCCTTTTCTGTCCCGGGAGATCAGGCTCTCTCCTGAAGCTGCCGGTGCCGGAATGACACGGATCAGGACTGCCTATGGCGGTCCCCTGTCATTGGTATCCTATAAAAGCAATCGCTGCGAACTGCACATCACCATCCATGGCGCGGTTGAAGCGCCTTACTTCAGTACCAGGGAAAACGAGAACACCGAAGACTGGCGGACAGCACGGCTCAGGCCGGCTCCATGGGCAATCCTTGAGGGCAAGCGGATTACGACACTCCTGACATCCGAACAAATTCTGACCCTGGATAACCCTCTCATATTCACGGAGTTACTTGACACTATTACAACAGAGGCCTTGTCCCTGTTTGGGTTTGAAACAGATGGCAGGGTAACCGATCGCCAACACCATCCAGGAGATGGAAACTTTATTATTGTCCCGGACATACTGCCCACAAATATTAAAGCCTATGTATCGGGCGGGAAGCGCTACATCACGATCAACCAGAATGCTGGCATAATAGAAATACTGAAACAGATGGCATCCGGCGATTCTGATCCCGCCTCAACAGCATCCCTTAAGCCTGATGAATTGTTACGTGCAAGCAGCATTGCCCATGAACTGGGGCATCTGTTATTTCAACCAGCACTGCTGGATGCCCTGCATCACGAATCGATCGCCCAATTAACCGCAGAATATATCAGCGTTCGAGTATTCAATCAGTCCTACCTGAAGGCATTCAACGCTTACGATACAGCAAGGACAAAACTGGACAACTGCCTGAGTTATCAACAGTTTAATGATGAAAATTTTGATGATAACAGAGCACGTGCTGTCTTCCTGGCACAGGTGATAGATGCATACCCCAGAAAGGGATGGCGCATTTTCAGTAAGCTTGCCCGCCATTACAGAGAAAACAGCGATGACAACAATCAGCATTTGCTGGAAAACGGACACGCAATGCGGTTGGACTATTTTTTTAAACTGCTGTCGAACATTACCGGCAACGATCTATCACGACATTTCAGAACCTGGGGATTTGCCATTAGTGAAGACGCTCTCTCATATGTTGCTCGACTGCCTGAGCCAGCCACCGATATTTCGGCAGGAATAAAAGGATGCATGCCGCAGGCGGCGGAAAAGAAACAGGGATACGCCTGGATACTTGATATATTGTACTCCATAACCGCCCGTCGGCATGCCCCAAAATATGCCGTATTGTTAACAGCGTATTTGGTAGCCCTCGGTGTTCTGCGCATCAGACATCATTTCAGGGTAAAGGCTATAAAAAATCTACCAATCAAGAAGGACGTTTAACACACGAATAGGAAACTGACAGTGTCAATGCACATATCATTAAGCTACTGCATGTTTTGACATCAATACCAGAAGCCATCTCATAAATACTTCTTGGCACGAATCATGAAACCTGCAAGCCTCAAAAAGCCAAGAAAATTCTCTAGCTTATACTCGTAACGTGTCACGATACTCCAACAATTGTGGAGCCAAGCAAACAGCCTCTCCACTCTCCATCGGCGCCTGTATCTTCTGAGTGGTCGACCATCTTGAGTTTTAGGCTTTACTCTTTTTTTGCGATGAGGCGCTATAAACTCAATGCCTTATTCTGCGAGAGTGAACTCCAAAGAATCACTATCATAAGCTCTATCACCAACCAGCTTTTTGGGCAAAGTAGAAGTGGATCACTGTATCAGCAACTCATCCACTAACTGTGTTTCATGTGGCATAGCACTTGTTGCCCATAGAGCGGCAGGAAGACCATTACGGTCTGCAATCGCCACGATTTAGGTACCCTTGCCTCTTTTGGTTGCTCCCACTCCCCCCCCTTTTTTTTAGCGGAGGAGAAAGAGCCATCGATAAAGCATTCATTGAGGTCAAAGGGTCCACGGCTTTCAATCTCTTCCGCCAAGGCCTCAAGTAGACAATCCATGACACGCTACTTTACCCATTGTTGAAAGCGACGGTGACAGGTTTGATACCACTTGAAAATCCAGAGTATGCAATTCGATACGTCCCTGGATGCTATAAAAAGCAATAATAAATTGGCCGGATTACTGCTGAACCTTAACCCGTTTAAGCAACCTTTCCGCCATAGGAGGTAGTCGTGTAAATTGGTAGTCTGGCTCGAGAATAAGGTTTTCATCTGATATCGCCGACGATTCCCGTAACACTTCGGGCTGGCGTATCGAAGTGAAACTCCAGCGCTGTCATGCCTCCTTCATACATAAACAGGTCCAGTGTTTGTTATGAGCGTAAGCTAACCAAAAACCATGTGCCCAAAATACTTAGATAAAACCGTCTCTGCCATGCGTTTTTTTGTCACAAACCTAAACCACTTTAGTTAGTCACATTCAGATAACAGGCCTGTATCCTTCAGGAATTTAGTCAATAAATGAGACAATGGAATGAAGACAACTGGAACAGTGACTGGCACTCCCCCTCCTCTACTTTCTACAGCAGCATCTGCCAGCAGCAAAGAAAAAACACTAACCTATAAACCGCAGGGTATGGATGAAGAAACCATCACGATACCAGTACCAGAAGACATCAGTACACTGACAGACGAACAACAACAACAAGTAATCATACAACATGCAAAAACGGTGTTAGGTATTTTCATGACTCATACCATACAGGGAAGTCGTGATTTTTCTATGCATGGCAGCACCACGCTGGTTTTACGCCTGCTTGAATTAACGACCCCTGACGTTATTCGTCAGGCAGAATTAGATATTGGCACCCCCCCGCAATTTTATATGCCTGTATATGAAACAGAGCAAAACGATTTCGACTTTATTTACCCCTATGCCGACATTGATTTTAACGCTATCAGAAACTTTCTAACAGAAGCATTGGAGATGTTCCAACCCTACGTCCAAATAGAAATCTACGGCATCGTCGATATAAACCAACGAGTTGAGGTACGCGAACCCAAAGGAAAAACATGGCACCATGAGTATCTAACCACAGGTCATACAAGAAAAATTGTCATACAACATAATTATTCAACGATTATGAGCATTGATATCACTTACCCACCAACACCCCCGATACCAGAAGAAATCGAACACAGTAAACCTTATATTAAGAAATCAACAAAAACCGATATTATGCTCGGAATACACAATGCAAAAATAAACGCTTCCACCCTAGAGCAAGTACTTAAAGATCTTACAGAGGGGTATTGCACAACCACCTATACAGGCCCCCAAAAAAACAAATTTCTACATAAATTAGCATGCCTGCTCAATTTAATTAACAATAAAAAATTTTCATGTGACAATGCAGAAATGCAGAATAAATTATTATTCCTAATGGCAGCTCGTCCACAACGCATATTTCTTGCCACCGGTGTGCAAACACAGTTTCCAGACATCCTATACCAAGACAGAGCCACTGACCCTATGAAAAAGGAAACAAAAACAAAAAGTGTAGATACAGCTCACTTTCAAAAGGCTAGAGCTAGAACTAATAGCATAGCCATTCAAAATGTAGTTCAACAATCAAATAAGCAGGTAATGATCAAACCGGCGACGACTATCATGCTCGATAAGGAAGTTATGCATAAACCAGGGATCGTCATACAATCCACTCAAACTGAATTAACTGGCTCAACTGCATGTGAACAAGTGGTCTTATTAAAAGTACCCCCTGAGACCTCTGACGCTTCTATACAAAAGGATCCATGGGTTGATCCATCAATGCAACCATCCGCTCGACCTAAGCGCCCTATTCAGAAAGAAGCTGCGTCACAGACAGAAGAAAAAAAGTCTGCCAAAGGGAAAGCAAGCACTGTAAAAGCAGAACTCGCTCAAGAACAACGTGTTGAAGAAGTAACTGCAGAAATAAATAAAATCATAGCTGAAAAGTTAAGTGCAAAAATAAACATTAAACATGCAAAACATAACATCTACAAAAAGCTAAAAAAGATATTAAACATTGAAAGATTACTCGAACTATACAACGAATTAATCAACAATATAACATTAGAGCAATGCCTAAAACATATGGGACCTGAAAAATACGACGAGATATTTGACGACAAAACACTTAAGACATACAAGACATTAAATGATAACCACCAAGGCATAATCAATGAATTAGAGGAAAGAAACAACTGTGAATTGCGTGCCCAATTATGCTTGATGTTTATAGAACTATCGTCTATTGGCAGAAAAGCAGCTCTCACACGTCATCAACTGTTAACCCGTACAGAACTCACAACCGAACAACGATTAAAAGAACAAATGGTTGATAATTGTTATTGTCAGTCTATTGCTACGACATTTAAATGGCTAGACATATTTGGTGATGATATAAACACCTATAAAGATCAAATGGAGCCTTTAATAAATATCCTGTTAACACGTTACAATGAATACTTGTATATTTTCCCGAACAATTTCCACTTACTCACAACCCAACCGCTTTCGTTAATCCCTATTCGGAACGTCATCAATCGATTGACAGGCAGGATACCCATGAATATGTTCCTCCTACATCTTGAACTCTGCATTAAAGGAGAGAAATATCGGGAAGAACACAGAAAAGCGGAGAGCTTACTTTCATGCGACCATATACTAGACGCTTTAACAAAAATAGAAGACCCGCCCACATATTCTGAGCAGATAGAGAAACTCTTTCTCTTGGCACATGCAAACAAACATCGATTGTACGCAGGCGCATTACTTGTGGCCCACGTAACATTCATTTCTGAGAATGCTGCCTATCGGCAAGCTTGTCATCAGCGTTTTTTTACACCGGAGATGGAAAAAGCCATCCATGCAACCTACAAGTCGCTCACCTGCGAAGCGCCTCCGGCAACAGAGGAGGAGCCAGATCAGCCACGTATTATTGATGCCTGCAACTGTATTAATATGCAATTTAAGATCATGAAAGCCGTCAACATGTACAAAATACTTATAGAGCAAGAACAAAGTAAACTACACATCATTGACCCCAATTTCTCTTCACGCCACAGCTACTGGGACACGCTCGCACAAAAGATCACTAGCTCGCAGACGTCGGATACTGGAATAGCGTCTGGAGGAGCAGGAGCAGGAGCAGGAGCAGGAGCAGGAGCAGGAGCAGGAGCAGGAGCAGGAGCAGGAGCAGGAGCAGGAGCAGGAGCAGGAGCAGGTCAATCATCCGCCGATCCCGCAATTGGTTCACTCCTGGAGATGTGCGAGTCAATGTCTTTAGAATCCTCAGACGATTCACTTATTGAACGGGTTGAAGATTATGCTGAGCCAACGCTTGATTAACACATATTTATTCATAAAAATCCTTTTTACCACTGTGGCGCCAGCCAGTTTGAGAAGTATTGCTGGCATGGAGCAAGTTCTCGCAGCCATGTAACCCGACCTTGATATCTTTGCCTTCAAATCACAGCGCCGGTCAATTGGATAACTGTATTCAGAAAGGTATCGTGACAAATATTTTACACGCAGAACTAGCAATCGAGCTGACTTGCGTTTTTCTTTATCACTACTGATAAAGCATTAGTCTTATGAGCAACAATCCTTAGCTATTTATTCTGAGCGTAAACTCAGTTAAAGCTCATACTCACCAGACATTGTAGAATCAGAAGATGCATCTTCACTATCACTACTTTCATCCGACAATGGTAGTGGTGCAGCAGCTGCGGCCCCGACTTCATCGTCTTTCTGGCTGGCGGACACCGAAACAGCTTCTCTAACCGGTGGGACATCAGCCTGTTTTTCTACTGCAGTGGTCTGTGGTTTTGACATAGACGCTGTTTGCCTGAATTGACGATACAAATTCCCCCATTGATTCAAGCGTGCTTCCAGATCCGGCCCCTTCACAATTCTTAAACCTTTATATTCTTCCGTTAGTATTTCATAAAACCTCGACACGATATTCACAAAATCCTGTTGGTACAATGTACAGAAGTAGCCAAGTTCAACGTCCTCCTTATTAGTACTGTCTATGGACTCCGGCACCTCAGCATTAGTCATCGAATTGTAGAGCTCCTGAATGACTTCAACACTTAGGGAACCTGCGAGCAAGTGACGTTAAAGAAACACAGTGAATGAAAAGTCATTAATTCACTATTATCCAGCCTGAAAATTACTCAGTTTCTTACCATTGAAGCCGGTTGTCCGGCTTTCGGATACATTAACCCTGTGCCCGGATCATTTGGTCCAGTCTAACCATGTTTGCCAGAGCGAATAACATCGCCAGTTTGCCATCATTTTTCCGAAGTCCCCGATAACGGGCTTTGATAAATCCAAACTGGCATTTGATGATTCTGAAGGGATGTTCCACCTTGGCTCGAATGCTGGCTTTCAGGTATTCCGTTTTCAAAATGACTTTATTGATTCGAGGGTGTTTCCTGAGTCTCTTTAACTTGCCTGGTTGTTCGGCTATATGCCACTGTACAGCGTCTGTATTGAGCGCTTTTCGCTTCTCGGCTCCTCTGTAGCCGGCATCGGCAAAGACAAACTGTTCATCACCGTGCAACAGGTTACTGGCTTGATTAAGGTCATGTTCATTGGCGGCTGTTGTCGCCAGACTATGAGTCAAACCTGTACGGGCATCGACACCAATATGCGCCTTCATTCCGAAATACCACTGGTTACCCTTTCTGGTCTGGTGCATTTGGGGATCTCGCTGCCCCGTCTGATTCTTTGTGGATGTCGGAGCTTCGATGATCGTGGCATCGACCAGAGAGCCTTCTTTCAAAACGATACCAGACTCTGTCAGCCATTGGTTTACGTCCGTGAAAATAGCCCGAGCCAGATTGTGAGCCTCCAACAGGTGTCGAAAGTTCATAATGGTTGTGCGATCAGGAATTGCTTTATCCAGAGACAATCCGGCAAATAATCGCATGGACGCAATTTCATAAAGGGCATCTTCCATGGCCGGATCACTGAGGCTGTACCATTGTTGAAGGCAGTGTATCCGGAGCATGGTGGATAACGGGTACGGTCTACGCCCATTACCGGGTTTGGGGTAATGAGGTTCAATAATTGTCTCAAGACGATGCCAGGGAATCAGTTTATCCATACGGGCAAGGAATATTTCTTTGCGGGTCTGGCGACGCTTTTGAGTGAATTCAGCGTCAGAAAAGCTGAGCTGTTGGTCCATGACTGATCTCCGGCAAAGGCTGAGTGGAGATTAGCTTATTATTGGGGACTTAATCGCAGGTTCCCAAGAAAAAATGAGGTAGTTTGTGACAAAAAACTACCTCATTTGAGTGTTGCTATGTGTTAGAGAATATCTAACTGCTTCAGCGTCTTCTGCACAACCTTGCTTGGCAGCGGGATGTAACCATCTTTCACAACCACTTCCTGTCCCTGCTGAGACAGCACCATCTTCACAAACTCACGCTCCAGCGGAGTCAGCGGCTTGTTAGGCTGCTTGTTGATATAAACATAGAGGAAACGTGACAACGGGTATTCACCGGTCACCGCATTGTCAGCTGTCGCGTCAACGAAAGGCTGACCCGGCTTCTTCGCCAGCGGCACGGTACGGACGCTGGAGGTCTTGTAACCAATGCCGGAGTAACCGATACCATTCACAGACGCACTGATGGACTGAACGACAGAGGCAGAACCCGGCTGCTCATTCACGTTGTTCTTGAAGTCCCCTTTACAGAGTGCCTTTTTCTTGAAGTAGCCATAGGTGCCGGATACAGAGTTACGACCATACAGCTGAATATCACGGCTACCCCAGGGGCCGTTGAGGCCAGTATCACCCCAATCCTTAATGGCGCTATCGTTGCCACACTTACGGGTTGAGGAGAAGATCGCGTCCACTTGGGACATGGTCAGCCCCTGGATCGGGTTATCCTTGTTCACGAAAACCGCCAGGGCGTCAATGGCCACAGGAATCGCAACCGGCTTGTAACCGTGCTTCTTCTCGAAGGCTTCCAGCTCCTTGTCCTTCATTTTGCGGCTCATCGGGCCAAGGTTCGAGGTACCTTCAGTCAGTGCAGGCGGTGCCGTGGAAGAACCGGCAGCCTGGATCTGGATGTTGACGTTGGGGTATTCACGCTTGAAACCTTCTGCCCACAGGGTCATCAGGTTCGCCAGGGTGTCGGAACCGACGCTGGACAGGTTACCGGAAACGCCGCTGGACTTGTTGTAGGTTGGCAGGTCGCTGTCGACCTTTGGTGCAGCCTGGGCGGTCAGGGCAACGCCAGCGCTCAACGCCAGGGCTGTCGCAAGACTTTTCAGTTTCATTATTCTTCTCTCCTGTGTCTCGTGTGTCGTGTCAACCGCTAGGGGTACTCGTAGTCTTCGCATATCAGTATCCGGTGGTTACATGACGAATATATGTACGGGTTATTACAGAATCATGACACGCAAACGGGTGCCTCTGGCGTGAGGGTTTCGGTATAATCCTTCAATAACAATAAGAACAGGGGGCTACATGAACACCTGCGTGCGCCTGATCCGCAGTCTGGTAAAGGGGATTGATTTCTTTACCGAGAAAACTGGCCGCACCGTTGCCTGGCTTAACCTGCTGCTGATGCTGGTTGTCTGTACGGTTGTCCTGCTGCGCTACCTGTTTAACCAAGGCTCCATTGCCCTGCAGGAATCCGCCACCTGGGTTCATACAGTTATTTTCCTTTCCGCCTGTGCCTGGACGCTCAAGCATAATGGCCATGTCCGGGTTGATATCTTTTACCGACGTTTCTCTCCGCGCCGTCAGGCACTGGTCAATACCCTGGGTAGCCTGTTTCTATTGCTTCCGGTCTGTGTATTGATCGGCGTGATGAGCTGGGAATATGTCAGCCAGTCCTGGGCGATACGGGAAAGCTCACAGGAAGCCGGTGGATTGCCAGCACTCTACCTGTTGAAAAGTCTGATCCTCGTGCTGGCAGTCACACTGATACTTCAGGGCATTGCCGAAGCACTGCGCAACCTGCTGATTCTTACCGGCCATGACGTCCCGCCCACTGACGCTGAAACACTGCCCCGGGAGGCCGCATGAGCGAATGGATTCCCCTGCTGATGTTCCTGGTGGTCTGCCTGGTATTACTGGCCGGTTATCCAGTCGCCTTTTCCCTGGGGGGAACCGCCCTGGCCTTCGCCGTCCTTGGCACCGCAACCGGTGTCTTTGATGTGGCTTTCCTGCACGCCCTGCCTAACCGTCTGTTCGGTATCATGACGAATCAGACCCTGATGGCGATCCCCCTGTTCGTCCTGATGGGTGTGATGCTGGAAAAATCCCGTGTCGCTGAAGACTTGCTGGAAGGCATGGCTCGTCTGTTCGGCCGCGTACGCGGTGGGCTGGGTATCTCCGTCACCCTGGTCGGCATGCTGCTGGCAGCCAGTACCGGAATCTGCGGCGCCACCGTTGTGACGATGGGACTTCTTTCATTACCCACCATGCTGAAGCGAGGTTATGACCCGAAACTGGCCACCGGCACCATCTGCGCCACCGGCACGCTGGGGCAGATCATCCCGCCCTCCATCGCGCTGGTGTTGCTCGGTGATGTTATGTCCACAGCTTATCAACAGGCCCAGCTGGACATGGGCATTTTCTCGCCCAAGACCGTTTCCGTTGGTGACCTGTTCGTCGGCGCCATGATCCCCGGGTTAATCCTGGTCGGACTCTACATTACCTGGCTAGTCGCTATGGCCTGGTTGAAACCGGAGAGTTCTCCGGCCATCGCCGAACCCGATCATGACAATGATTCCAACAAGTCGCTGCTTATTAGCCTTGCACCACCGCTGTTGCTGATCTTTGCCGTATTGGGTTCCATTATGGCCGGTATCGCGACCCCCACCGAAGCATCCGCCGTCGGCGCATTGGGCGCGACCCTGCTGGCACTGGCCAAAGGTCAGCTCTCGCTGGCACGCACAGGGGAAGTGGTTCGTTCTACCACCGAAGTCACCTGCATGGTCTTCCTGATCCTGATTGGTGCATCGGTGTTCTCCCTGGTATTCCGCGGCTTCGGCGGCGACGAAATGATCCAGGAACTGTTCGAAAGCATGCCGGGGGGCGTCTTCACCGCGACCCTGATCGTTATGCTGGTCATCTTCGCGCTGGGCTTCATCCTCGATTTTATTGAGATCACCTTTGTCGTTGTCCCTATTGTCGGCCCGGTATTGCTGGCCATGGGGCTTGATCCCATCTGGCTCGGCATCATGATTGCAGTGAACCTGCAGACTTCGTTCCTGACGCCACCGTTCGGATTTGCCCTGTTCTACCTGCGGGGTGTTGCACCGGGCAGTGTCGCCACCACCGATATTTATAAAGGTGTGGCGCCGTTTATCGTGATCCAGCTGCTGTTGCTGGCGTTGATGGCTATCTGGCCGGGCATCATCACCTGGCTGCCATCACAGGTTTACCAATAGGGAGAAAGGTATGGAAACGCTAAAAACCGATCACCTGCCACACCCTGAGGGGGAACTGACTCTCCGGGTTCAAGCTATGCCAAGGGACACCAATCCGGATAATGATATTTTCGGCGGCTGGGTTGTCTCGCAGATGGATCTCGCGGCTGAGATGAGCGCCCGGCAGGTTGCACACGGCCGGGTGGCAACGGTGGCCATCGACAAGCTGGTTTTCATGCGCCCCATTGAAGTCGGGGATGTGGTGAGTTTCTACACCATTGTATCTTCAACGGGTCGCAGCTCCATCCAGGTACAGGTGGAGGCCTGGACACGCAATCCAGTAGCCGATGAGGAGCATAAGGTGACGGAAGGCAATTTCGTGTTTGTAGCCATAGACGTTAATCGTCGTACACGAAAAATAAGCTAACATCCTCCACTTAAGCAAAGGACGCTTTATAAAGTAATAACCCAGCCGCTCAGGGTAATGGGTTATTACTGGGTTGCCAGTCCCATTTCCTGTTCAAGCTGTTGTTTCATGGCACGAATACCTGCCAGTTTACGAATACCTTCTTCCAACTGTTCTTTATCCATACCTTCCGCTTTAGCCCGCTCGATGGCTGTTTCCATCGTTTTGATTTTATCTTCTGCTGCAATAACGAATGCCAGTTTCAGTTGCTCTTCCTGGCGGGCTTCATACTGTTGATAGCGCTCTGGATCACTCAATTCATTCGTGGATGGCAAGACTCTGGGCTGATACTCTGCGACCGATGGCGCCCGGTTATCCCCATGCGTCAATGAGTAACTGAATGAATGGATGGCCTCAGCATCAAAGTCTAACGACACGTTATCACTGGGAATTTGCTGACCATCAGGTACGGGAACTTCAGTGTTTTCAACAACACGGCCAGATTCTGACGACACTGTGCGTTGATCACTTTCTTTCAAAACACTGGCAGTTTCTTCCTCAGCAACGGGAGCTTTTTCTCGTATTGGGCTTGCCTGATCATCACTGAAAACCCATAAAGCAGAAGACACCGTCGCGACGCTTCCTAATACAATTGCAGTCCATCGTTTGTTAACTACCATCAAAATACTCCGATATAGTCAGGATTGATGCGTACAGGCACCTCCTTACGTAAACGCTCTTTCAACTGTGCAAACTGCGTTCTGGCTTTCTCAAGCGCAATCTGCCGCGACGCCAGATATCGAACCGTTTCACTGTTTTCAGGGTAATAGCCTTTCTTCTGTTCCGTCACCAGAATGATTTCCCAGATCGCCGGTTCCCCTGCGGTTGCCGGACGCTTAACAGGGCGGGAAGGAATCCCGGTTTTCTGCATAAATGCCATGGATTCCAGCCAGTCTGGCACTTTCTCTGTCCTCACCATCCAACCCAGACTTCCCGGTTCATTTTCTCTACGGTCATCCGCTACTGAATAGCGCTTCACTGCCTCTTGAAACGTCAGTCCATCCATCAACTGTGAATAAACGTCGTCCGCCTTTTTCTGACTATCAACCTGTAGATGAAAGGCCTTAACCGCTTCCAGCCGACTGAACTGCGTCTTCTGATGACGGTAATAATCTGCTACTTCCTCACGGGTAACGGCATCTGCAAGTTGGCGAAGCACCGGATTACTGCTGTGCATGACATTGAACAACCCAAGGCTTTTTAGGACTGTCTCACGTTCCCGACGGTCAATAAGCACTCTTTTCATCGACTGGATGTCCGCAGCCGTCAGGCCTGAATGTTCACGCGCCCAGTATTCTACGACCCTGTGTCTCAGTAGCTGCTCAACCTGTCCAGCCAAATACATAGGTGTTGCCCGACTCAACTGAATACGTCCCTGTACATTCTGGCGATCATAAATATCGCGCAACGTAATCGTTTCTGTTTTTTCTCCGGGCAACCGATACGTTAAAAGAACGGTCTGACTGAAAAGAAGCTGCTGCTGTTCCGTCGCAGTAAAAGACATCTGGCTTTTATTTTTGAGCAACTCAGCCAGCCGCTTCTGCTCAGGGATAGAGGTTTTCTGGACAAAGCCTTTCATGCCATCAGGTTGTTCACTGAGCCAGCGTTCCAATGGTTTCCGCCAGTACAAACGAATCAAACCATTCAGTTGATCAGTGACAGCAACATCAGCGGAAAAGCCGACAGGATTCTCAGCCGGTACTAATCCGCTCTGCTCGCGCCAGTGGGCAAGCAGTCTGTTAGTGATCAAATCCCGGAGAACACTTTCCCGTGTCGTACGAAAGTCACCGGGAGCCGCCTGCTGGTAGAAAACATCCAATGTCGCGGTGGTAATCGCCTCGCCACCGACAATCGCTGCGATACTATTGTCGTTAATATCGCTTTTAACAGCACTGTGCACCACCGCTGATAACAGCAAACCGAACGCCGTAACAGCACATTGAACTATTCTTCTTTTTGCAGGGTGGCTGCCAGAATCTGGCAATAAGCTGTTATTTACCAGAAAGGAACATCGTGTCCGATCCAATACAGATAACAGTAACAAGGCGTCTTTTATTTTTTTCATCATGCCTGCTGCCACTATTGAGTGATTATTCTTGCGTTATCTTACTCAATGAAACGAATATTGCAGTATCTGATAACCGTTTTGTGTCTCACTGGGATCAGCGACGCACACGACAACGGCACCGAATTCTTGAATGACCAGGCGCTAGAGATGATCAAACCTCCCTTTGCCAAAAAGCAGCCCACAACGCTGGAACACCATGGCCATCAGCGGATTGATGATTACTACTGGCTGCGCGACGACAGCCGTGAAGATCCTGAAATCCTGTCTTGGCTGAAAGCTGAAAATGACTATACCGATGCGGTCATGGCACCTTATGCACCGCTCAGAGAATCGCTCTATCAGGAGCTGATAGGTCGCATTAAGAAAGACGACTCCACTGTACCGGTGCTGGACAACGGTTACTGGTACTACACCCGTTACAGTGGCGATGATGAATACCCGGTGCATGCTCGCAAAGCGGAAAGTCTTGATAATCCCGAAGAGGTTTTGCTGGACGGCAATAAGCTGGCCGAAGGGCACGAGTTTTTCAGCATCGGCGATATGGATGTCAGCCTGAACAACCAGTTACTGGCATGGAGCGAAGACACAGTAGGTCGTCGTATTTACACCGTTTATTTTAAAAACCTGCTGACCGGTGAGCTGTTAACTGACCGTATTGAGCAAACAACAGGTGACGTTGTATGGGCAGCAGACAACCGCATCGTGTTTTACATCCGCCAGGATCCACAGACACTGCTGGGTTACCAGGTATTCCGGCATACATTGGGCACGGATCAGAAAGATGATCTTCTGGTTTACGAAGAACAGGACAAAAGTTTCTATACCGGCATTGATCGCACCCGCGATGACTCCACCCTTTTGATCAACCATGACAGCACCACGCAATGTGCCGTCTCGCTATTGGATGCAACAACACCAGAAGGCAACTTTACGGCGTTCCTCCCACGAGAGACTGACCATGAATACGACATTGCCAAACTGGATGACTGGTATTACATCCGCACCAACTGGCAGGCTACCAATTTCCGTCTGATGAAGGTGAAAAAAGCGCAAAGTGCCGACAAATCAGCCTGGCAGGAAGTTGTTCCCCATCGGGAAAATGTATACCTCGAAGACTACCTGTTGTTTAACGATGCGCTGGTGCTGAATGAAAAGGAAAACGGCATTCCGCGTATTCGCGTCATTCAACTGAGCACCGGCAACGAACATCAGTTGTCGTTTGATGATCCGGTTTTCGTCGCCCACTTTTCAGCCAACCCGTCTGTGGATGCAACGCGTGTCCGTATCTGGTACAGCTCAATGACAACACCGGATACGATTTATGAATACGACCTTGTCACCGGTGAGCGGGAACAACTGAAGCAAAAAGACATTCCCGGCGGATTCACACCATCGGATTACGCCAGTGAACGTATCTTCATCACCGCAATAGACGGCACAGACATTCCCGTGTCACTGGTATGGCGCAATGACCCGTTCTGCAAAGATGGCACAAACCCACTCTACCAGTACGGCTATGGCGCCTATGGTTACACCATTGAACCTTACTTCTCCGCCAACCGGCTCTCCCTGCTGGATCGTGGTTTTGTTTATGCCATTGCTCATATCCGTGGCGGACAAATGCTGGGACGCCCCTGGTATGAAGCCGGTCGACAGCAGCAGAAACGTAACAGCTTTACCGATTTCATTGATGTGACCCGTGCGCTCATCGCGGAAGGCTACGCCGATAAAAACAAAGTGTTTGCGTCTGGTGGTAGCGCCGGTGGCTTGTTAATGGGGGCTGTCGCCAATATGGCGCCGGAACTGTACCGGGGCATTAATGCCGACGTCCCGTTTGTGGATGTTGTCACCACCATGCTGGATGAAAGTCTGCCACTGACCACCAATGAGTATGATGAATGGGGCAACCCCAACAACAAGACAGACTACGATTACATGCTGTCTTACTCACCTTATGACAATGTAAAACGCCAGAATTATCCCAATATGCTGGTCACCACGGGTCTGCACGACTCACAGGTACAGTACTTTGAGCCGGCCAAATGGGTTGCAAAACTGCGCGAATACAAAACAGACGACAATAAACTATTGTTCTATACCAACATGGAAGCCGGCCATGGTGGTGCATCTGGACGTTACCAGCAGCAGAAAGAACTCGCACTGGAATATGCGTTTTTCCTGAGTCTGTTAGATAATTTGAAGTAAACAATATGACGGCCTGAAAACTCAGGCCGTCAGCACGATTATTCGCTTTTATACTGACTCAGAATCGTTTTCATCTGACCACTTTTCTTCAGTGAATCCAGCTCTGTATTCAAGGCTTTGATCAACTCAGGATTCGCGTTCTTGTTCATCGCCAGCCAGAGTTGGCTGGTGTTGAATGTCAGCAGCCGCTTAACATCCATATTGTAACGTTCCGCGATAAACGGGCCCGAAAGTGAACTGGTTGCCCAGAGATCAATCTTACCCAAACGCATATTCATGGCATTGAGGACATCACCGCGGGTAGTCACCAGAGGCACACCTTTCTCTTTCAGATAATCACTGATGGCATCGGCCTCATAACTGCCAACCCGGTAGTTCTTGAGATCGTGAATACTTTCCAGGCTAACGTCACTATCTGCTGGCGCCAGAACAATCCATTCTTCATCAAACAGCGGCCCTACCCAGCGGAAATGTTCCTCACGCTCGGGCGTTCTGAAGGTGGAATAAACACCGACGTTTTCATCATCCAGCGCCCGGTTAAAAGCCCGGTTCCATTCCGGATAAAGCGTGACCCGGTACTCCAGATTCATGGTATCAAACAGGGTACGAACAATATCCGTGGCAATACCTGTCACCCGCTGGTTACGGGCATACTCACTGCCATTATTGGTCATGTTCAGCGGTGGAAAGTTTTCGGTAACAAGATGGTATTGCGCGGCCTGAACGCCGGAAATAAAAAAACAGAAAGCCAGTGCAAGAATGCGCATGGTTCACTCCCCAGTACAACTGATTCTAAAGAGTTATTGTGTGGACTCGTTTGTTATCTACTGCCAACAACCGGCTTGCCGGATTGAGCGTTCCTGATCATACCGCCAAGCCCACTTGTCAGTTCTTCTTCAAGGCACGCTCGATTCTACCGTCATCAGTCCATTGATTTCAGCCTTGAGCCTCATGCCGCTAGTCAGTTCACCAACGCCTGCCGGTGTACCTGTCAGTACGACATCACCGGGGCAAAGAGTGAAATGCTCACTGATATAACTGAGCAGCGGCATAATAGGCATCAGCATTTCAATGCTGTTCCCATGCTGGCGTATTTCACCATCAATGGATAACTGGAAATCAATGTCGTCCCACCGCCCGATACGCTCCGCGCAGACAAAAGACGACAAAGGACATGCACCATCAAATCCCTTGGCGATCTCCCAGGGGTGTCCTTTTTCCTTCAGTCGCGCCTGAAGTTCACGCAAGGTCAAATCCAGTGCCAGCCCTACACCAGCAATCGCAGTAATCGCTTCTTCAGGGGATGCCTGATGGATTTCACTGCCTATCAGGATCGCGATCTCCGTTTCATAATGCACACTGCCGCGCTGTTCGGGTAAACGAACAGGGTCTGAAAAGGGTGCAAGTGACGTTGCCGGTTTCATGAACAGCAGGGGTTCCGTCGGCACGGGGTTATTCAGCTCGCGGGCATGTTCCGCATAATTTCGACCGACACAGACGACCTTTCCTACCGGAAACGTCGCGGATTCCCCTTCGATGGTATGGCTGGTATAACGCATGGCATTCCTGTTGTTATCAGTGATTGTCATATGCTATTGCGCAGGCATGTTTGTTGTTTGCACTTTGCCGTTTCATCCTCTCTCGCGCTGGTCTAAGATGGAACAGTCGGTGGAGAGAAAATTATGAATGACAAACTCAATGCCCACATTCAGGATCTTCATGACCTGCTGGATGGTCAACCAGTTGATGAGTGCACGGCTGCCAGTCTGCGGCAGATAACCGATGAACTCGAAATTGCACTGGCCAGGGCCGAAGGAAAAGTTCCCGTGGAAACCTTCAATGACCGGCTGGAAAAGGAAGCCATTGAATTCGCTGAGGAGCATCCTGCCATTGCCCAAACCATACGACAGTTAATGAATACACTGAACAGTATCGGTATCTGAACCAACTGCCGGGCCGTTCCCCTCAGAACAGCCCGGCGCTTCTAACGCATTACAGGTCAAATATCTTACCCGGGTTCATGATCCCGTCAGGGTCAAAGACTTTCTTAACCCCTTTCATCAATTCAATCTCTGTGGTTGACCGGGTGTAAGTCAGATAATCCTTTTTCAGCAAACCTACGCCATGTTCGGCAGACACCGAGCCACCATACTGCTGCACAATCTCAAACACCCAGCGGCTGACCTTGTTACAGCGTGAAAGGAACTCTTCCCGTGACAGCGTCTCAGGCTTGAGAATATTCAGATGCAGGTTGCCGTCGCCAATGTGGCCGAACCAGATAATCTCGAAATCTGGATACTCCCGTGACACCACCGTATCAATCTCAGCGAGGAACGCAGGCACCTTTGACACCACCACCGAAATATCATTCTTGTAGGGCGTCCAGCGGGAAATGGTTTCGCTGATATCCTCCCGACAGCGCCAGAGGTTGGCCAGCTGGGTCTGATTCTGACTCATCACCCCATCAATGACCCAGCCATTTTCCACACACTGTTCGAACAGCTGCATCGCCTGATCGGCAATGGACTCATTCAGGCATTCAAATTCCAGCAGAGCATAAAAGGCGGTTTCTGTTTCAAAGGGTCGCTGAACACCGGCATGTTCCACAACCTTCGCCAGTGCTTTTTCTGAAAAGAATTCGAAGGCAGTCAAATCAATGCTGTTCTGGAAGGTATCCAATACCTTCATAACGTCGTCCATTTCCGGGACACCTAACAGCAAAACGGTCAGATCTTTGGGGGGACGGGTCAGGCGCATGGTCGCTTCAACAATAAAGCCCAGCGTACCTTCACCACCGATAAATAGTTGCTGCAGGTCATAGCCGGTATTGTTTTTCAGCAGGCCTTTGTTGAATTCCAGTAGCTCTCCGGTGCCTGTCACTACTTTCAGTCCCGCAACCCAGTCACGGGTCATACCATAGCGAATGACTTTGATGCCACCGGCATTGGTCGCAATGTTACCGCCGACATGGCTGGAGCCGCTTGAGGCAAAATCTACCGGGTAATAGAGTCCCTGATCGTCGGCAAACTGCTGTAGCTGCTCCGTCACAACACCGGGACCACAGACGACGGTTCGATCCACAGAATTGAAATCGCTGATCGTATTCATGTGGTCAAACGAGACCACGATTTCACCATCCACGGCGACCGCGCCAGCACTCAGGCCGGTTCGGCCACCAGACGGCACCAGTCCAATATTATGTTCGCGGGCAAAGCGGACGACGGCCTGAACCTGTTCAACGGCCTTAGGGAAGACAATGGCCAGGGGCGCCGGATCATGGAAACGGGTCCAGTCCCGTCCCCAGGTCTGCAGGGCGTCATCATCGGTGAGAACTCTTGCGGGCGCCACACACGCGGTCAGCTGCGCCACCCGTTCGGCGCGGTCTTCCGGTGAAAGGGCGTTCTGCGGAAACTGCTCGCGGGTCATGCACTATTCCCCCGTATTCACGGAATTTTCCCCGTTTTCACGTATTTTTCATTATTGACCTGAACAAATTTCATTGAACAGGGTTGTCCGTTCTTCTGGCAGGCTATGTTATCATCAGGCGCCCGCCGGAACACTGCCGGGCATGATAAAACACCAAGAATGAAGTCGGGATAAGCGAGCATGGCCACAACATCACTGGACAAGAGCAAGATTCGTTTTCTGCTACTTGAGGGCGTTCACCAGTCAGCTGTCGACACGCTGAAGGCCCAAGGCTATACCAACATAGACTATCTCTCGACCTCATTGCCGGATAATGAGCTGAAGGAGCGGGTTCATGAAGCACACTTCATCGGCATTCGCTCCCGGACCCAGCTCACTGAGGAGATCTTTGCCCATGCCGAAAAGCTGATTGCTGTCGGCTGTTTCTGCATCGGCACCAATCAGGTTGAGCTGCAGGCGGCGACCCGTCGCGGTGTTGCCGTCTTCAACGCCCCCTATTCCAATACCCGCTCCGTTGCCGAACTGGTACTGGCAGAAGCTATTCTGCTCTTGAGAGGCGTTCCAGAGAAAAGCGCCCTGGCACATCGTGGTGTATGGCGTAAGAGTGCAAAAAACTCCTATGAGATTCGTGGCAAAAAGCTGGGCATTGTCGGCTATGGCAATATCGGCAGCCAGCTGAGTGTACTGGCGGAATCCCTGGGCATGGAAGTCTACTTCTACGATGTCGTCACCCGCCTGCCGTTGGGCAACGCCACCCAGATTCATGATCTGGACGAACTGCTCGGCATGGCTGATATCGTCACACTGCACGTGCCAGAAACACAGGCTACCCAAGAGATGATCGGAGAAGCAGAACTGGCAGCCATGAAAGACGGCGCCATTCTGATTAATGCATCTCGCGGTACGGTAGTAGCGATTGACGCCCTGGTTTCAGCGTTGCAAAGCCAGAAACTGCTGGGAGCGGCTATCGACGTATTCCCGGTAGAGCCCCGTTCAAACGATGAGGAATTTGTCTCTCCGCTACGGGAATTCGACAATGTCATCCTGACACCGCACGTCGGCGGCAGCACCCTGGAAGCCCAGGAAAACATTGGCAAAGAAGTCGCGGAGAAACTGGCGAAATACAGTGACAATGGCACCTCTCTGTCGTCTGTGAATTTCCCGGAAGTCGCCCTCCCTGCCCACCCCGGAAAGCACCGGATTCTACATATTCACAAGAATGTGCCTGGCGTGCTGTCAGCAATCAACAACATCTTCTCTGACAATAACATCAATATCAGTGGCCAGTACCTGCAGACCTGTGAAGACGTTGGTTATGTTGTCATTGACGTTGAAGCTGACCAGAGCCAACTGGCACTGGAGAAGGTTCAGGAAGTTAATGGCACCATCCGTTGCCGAATACTCTATTAATGTGATTTTTTCCATGTATGCCTCCCCATTTTTCAGGGAGGCATACCGAAAATCAAATCGATGGTTATATTACCGATCGTTTCACAGAAAACTGATTATTAAGAATACGTAACAAGTATGTTATTCATCAGCACTGTTCCATCATATTTTCACTCTAAATAGCCTTAAGGAGATTATCAAACAGTTATAGAAAAGGATGTCATAATTGTCGTACCCAGCAAATATTGGTACCAAAATACCCAATACACATTTATACAAACCTTATGATCCGAAAACGGGAAATTACAACCCAAACTCCATCAGAATTGAAAGCAGCACTATCTATCAAGGAGATAATGGCATAATCGCCAATGCCTTCATCAAAAAAGGTACTCGTGTTTCAACCTATGATGGTGATCTTTATTTACTGACCTCCGAGCAAAGAAAGATCTGGTTTTCAACCTATTCGCTCTATTCACATGCCAGAGTCATCTGTGGCGGATCAGGTAATGCCTGCAAAGTCATTGCAGGCATAAAAAGTGATACTCAAAATAGAGGAAAAGCCAGCTTAATTAACGACCCAGTCAATTATTTCGCACTTCCAAACACTGAACTGATCAATCCTAAAACAATCACAGGGCAGGAATATTGTGCCCTTGTAACAACAAGAGATATCGCCCCAGGAGAAGAGCTGTTTCTCAAATACAGCAATCAATTCTTTCCCGATCCAGACCATAATATTCGATTAAAAAAATCCAGCATTGACAACCTTATGCAGGGAGGAGCTTATGATGATGAGACTGTCTGTTTATACCTCAATAGCAACCGTATCAGAATACCTAAATGGAAGGAAATGCGTTTAGAAACATGGACTGATTCATGTACAAAAACCGTGTACCATGAACACTTTATGCCTCCTAAAGTCCAGGGACATCCAGCCCAATTAAAAATAAATGAAGTTAGAGCTGAATCAAAAATATTAATGAGATTTTTCTGGACAAAACCCTTAGCTCGATACGCACTCATTAAAGAACGGTTTGCTCCACCCGAAACCGTCACACGCGAAACATTACAATTATTAAACCCAAACAATGCTATATACAGGCGTCTACTGGTCGCTTACGTACAAGCATCCAATGCCAGAGACATCACTGAAATACAACATAATTTAAACGCCCAGCAATTAGCTGTACCAAATACAACCCATGCCTCACCCTGGAGACTTCCTGACATAAAAAATTTGCTGACTATCAAACTGTATAAATCTGATCAACGCGCTGCTGTACGCTCAGAGAAAAGCATGGAGATAATATTTGAGCACCTCTGGTTCACTCGTAATGATCGTGAAGAACCTTTACCTATACAAAAACGTAAAATCAGTAAAATTGAAACACTATATGATTTATTTCATAGAAAAAGACAAAAAAGCAATCACTACAACAATACACTTTATAGCCATGATGCCAGCTAAAAAGGGACTTATTCTATTCTGAAAATCATATTATTCCCTATAAAGATACGAAAAATAAAATGAGTTATAAGACAATTGTCTTACAACCCATTTCCGTAATCACACGGTTAAAAAACTCACTTCATTGTGGGTATAACAAACTCTGCACCGCTACGAATACCGGTCGGCCAGCGCGATGTGATCGCCTTGCGACGGGTATAGAACCGCACACCATCCGGACCATGCATATGCAGCGGACCAAACAGTGAACGCTTCCAGCCACCGAAACTATGGAATGCCATGGGCACCGGTATCGGGACATTGATGCCGACCATACCTACCTGTATCTCATGGGCATACTGGCGGGCGCAATCGCCATCACGGGTGAAGATGGCCGTACCATTGCCGTATTCATGGGCATTGATCAACTCGACTGCTGTCTTGTAATCCGGTACCCGGACGACACAAAGTACAGGTCCAAAAATTTCTTGCTGATAAATGGTCATATCAGAAGTGACATTGTCGAACAGGCAGCCTCCGATGAAGTAACCGTTTTCACAGCCAGGCACTGTCAAACCACGGCCATCGACAACCAGTGTCGCGCCTTCTTCAACGCCCTTGTCCACGTAGCCGTTGACCTTGGCCAGGTGTTCACGGCTGATCAGCGGCCCCATCTCCAGACCTTTTTCCTTGCCGTTGCCGATCTTGAGTTCTGACACTTTGGGTGCCAGTTTTTCAACCAGTTTGTCTGCAACATCACCGACAGCTACGGCCACAGAGATTGCCATACAACGTTCACCGGCTGAACCATAGGCAGCACCCATCAGCGCATTCACGGCCTGATCCAGATCGGCATCGGGCATAACCACCATGTGGTTCTTGGCACCTCCAAGCGCCTGTACCCGCTTGCCATGCGCGGAAGCTGTCGTATAGATATATTCGGCAATTGGCGTGGAACCCACGAAACTCACAGCCTGTACATCTGGATGGGTCAGCAGAACATCAACCGATTCCTTATCACCATTGACTACGTTGAAAACACCATCAGGCAAGCCGGCTTCTTTCATCAACTCCGCCAGGCGCATGGGTAAAGAAGGGTCCTTTTCAGAGGGCTTCAGCACAAAGGTGTTACCGCAGGCAATCGCAAGGGGGAACATCCACATCGGAACCATGGCCGGGAAATTAAACGGTGTGATACCCGCGACGACACCGAGTGGCTGGTTAACAGACCAGGCGTCCACAGCCGTACCGACATTCTCTGTATGCTCACCTTTCAATAAGTGAGGAATACCACAGGCGAATTCAACGACTTCCAGGCCGCGCACCAGCTCTCCGCAAGCATCCTCATAGACCTTACCGTGCTCGGCGGTAATCAGACCGGCCAGCTCATCCCGGTTCTTTTCCACCAGTTCCTTGAAACGGAACATCACCCGAGCACGATTGAGTGGTGTCGTATCTTTCCAGGCTGGAAAAGCCGCTTTGGCCACGCTAATGGCCTTCTCCGTCTCAGCGGCACTGGCCAGTGCGACAACACCGGTCTGCTCGCCGGTCGCCGGGTTGAATACCGGCTGGGAACGCTCACTGCCTTCCGTTCGCAGCCCGTTGATAAAATGAGTAAGGTTCTGCATAACTTCTATCCTGCTGACTGTAATCGTTATTCTGTCGCCCGGATGGCGTTTTCAAGCGTACTCACCAGCTGGTCAACATGCTGCTTCTCAATGATCAGAGGCGGCGACATGGCCAGAATATCCATGGTGCACCGTACCATGACACCATGCTCGTAAGCATTTTTGAAGACCTCGTAGCCACGTGCTCCGGGCTTGCCTTCTCGCGGCGCCAACTCAACCGCAGCCACCAGTCCGGTGTTACGGATATCAATCACATTGGGCAGCCCTTTCAGGCTATGAATGGCTTCTTCAAAATAGCTTTCCATTTCAATGGTGCGCTGGAACAGGCCATCCCGTTCGTAAATATCCAGTGTCGCCAGACCTGCCGCGGCGCCCACCGGATGGCCGGAGTAAGTATAGCCATGGAACAGCTCGATCATGTTTTCCGGGCCTTGCATGAAGGCGTCGTGTATTTCGTCGCTGACGAAAACCGCACCCATGGGGATGGCGCCGTTGGTGAGCCCCTTGGCGGTGGTGATGATATCCGGCACTACATCCCAGCGGGTTGACGCAAACGCTTCGCCCACACGACCGAAACCGGTAATAACCTCATCAAAAATCAGCAGGATGCCGTACTTGCGGGTAATCTCCCGCAGACGACGCAGGTAGCCTTTCGGCGGCATGATGACGCCGCCTGAGCCAGACATCGGTTCGACAATCACAGCAGCGATATTGGAGGCATCGTGCAGGGCGACGATTTTTTCCAGTTCATCCGCCAGCTCTGCACCATGTTCCGGTAACCCTTTGCTGAAGGCATTCAGCTTGATGTTCAGGGTATGAGGCAGGTGATCAACACCATTTAGCAGCGAGCCATACACTTTTCTGTTATTGGGAATACCACCAACGGAAATACCGCCAAAGTTCACCCCGTGATAGCCCTTCTCACGACCAATCAGTCGCTGACGTGTCCCTTCACCACGAGCACGATGGTAGGCAATAGCAATCTTAAGCGCCGTTTCTACAGACTCAGAGCCTGAATTGGTGAAAAAGACATGGTTCAGGTTACCCGGTGTGTGCTCAGTCAGACGCTCGGCAAATTCAAACGCCAGCGGGTGCCCCATCTGGAAAGGTGGCGCATAATCCAGTTGTGCAACTTGGCGGGCGACCGCTTCAGAAATCTCACGACGACCATGCCCCGCATTCACACACCAAAGGCCAGCGGTACCATCCAGGACATTCTCACCTTTGTCATTGATGTAATACATGCCTTCTGCGCTGGTGAACATCCGGGGCTCCGCCTTGAACTGGCGGTTGGCAGTGAATGGCATCCAGAAAGCGTCCAGCCCGGGCTTGCCGGCATCAGAACTGAAACTCATGGAAATGACTCCCTGTTGTTATTCTGTCCAGACAGCCTGCGGGGGATCAGGGCTGTCGTGGCGTCTTGTTATTCGTATCAGTGTCGTTGTCAGCAGGCTGTGTCAGTAGCAGTTCGTCCGTGCGAATGATCCGGCGTCTCTGCCTGTCAGGTATTTTTATCAGTTCCTGCCGTCTTCACACCGAAATTTAGCAGAGATATGTAAAATATATCAAACACTAAATTGCACGCCTCTCCCTCTATTTGTTTATTTTTGTCAAAAATATTGCATAAATCAGGATGCCAATAGTAGAGTCATGGCGATACCACGACCGTAAGACGCATGTTCAAAATACTGCGCAGCCTGCCAAGCAGTGAACCCCTGACAGGCGACCGTGTCGAAACCATAATCACAACAAATACACAAACCAGGTGCTATTTCATGACTGAAGCCCTCAACAGCCGCGAACAGTGGGAAGCCATGGCGGCTGAACTGACCATCAATGGCCGTGCCTTTATTAATGGGGAATATACCGATGCAGCGTCTGGCGAAACGTTCGAATGCCGTTCGCCGATCGACAACCGGGTACTGGCACAGGTCGCCAGCTGCGATCAGGTCGATGTAGACCAGGCCGTTGCCAATGCCCGAGCCATCTTTGAGGCTGGCGCTTGGTCACGTATGGCTCCGGCTGCCCGAAAAAAGGTGATGATCAAACTGGCTGGCCTGCTGATGGAACACAAAGATGAACTGGCACTGCTGGAAACTCTGGATATGGGTAAACCCATCAGTGACAGCCTTTCTGTGGATATCCCTGCTGCTGCCCGCAGCCTGAGCTGGAGTGGTGAAGCGATCGACAAGGTTTACGATGAGATCGCACCGACACCAGAGAATGAGATCGGCATGATCACCCGTGAGCCGGTTGGCGTTGTTGGCGCTATTGTCCCCTGGAACTTCCCGCTGCTGATGGCCTGCTGGAAACTCGGTCCGGCACTGGCGACCGGTAACAGTGTGGTGCTGAAACCTTCTGAGAAATCACCACTGACCGCAATCCGCATTGCAGAACTGGCCATCGAAGCCGGCCTGCCAAAAGGCGTTCTCAATGTTCTGCCCGGCTTTGGCCATACTGCCGGTAAAGCGCTGGCGCTGCACAACGATGTGGATACGCTGGTGTTCACCGGCTCTACCCGCACAGCCAAGCAGCTGATGATTTATGCAGGTGAATCCAACATGAAACGGATCTGGCTGGAAGCCGGCGGCAAGAGTCCAAATATTGTATTCGCCGATGCCCCGGACCTCCGTGCTGCGGCGAGTGCTGCCGCTGGTGCGATCTGCTTCAACCAGGGAGAAGTCTGTACCGCAGGTTCCCGTCTACTGGTTGAAGAAAGCATTCATGATGAATTTGTTGCCATGGTGATTGAGGAACTGCAGCAGTGGAAACCCGGTCATCCGCTGGATCCTGAAACCAATGTCGGCGCCATTGTTGACCAGCAACAGTTGCAGACCGTGCTGAATTACATCGAAGCCGGAAAGCAGGATGGTGCATTGCTGCAAACGGGCGGCGCACAGACGCTGTCAGAAACCGGCGGCTACTATGTTCAGCCTACGGTCTTCACTGGCGTCAGCAATAAGATGCGTATCGCTCAGGAAGAGATTTTCGGTTCCGTTCTTTCGGTCATCACCTTCAACGGGGAAGAAGAAGCGGTCAGCATTGCCAACGATACGGATTACGGGCTGGCGGCAGCGGTCTGGAGTCAGGATATCGGCAAAGCACACCGTGTGGCCAAACGTCTGCGTGCCGGTTCCGTCTGGGTCAACCACTACGACGGCGGTGACATGACGGCGCCGTTTGGCGGCTACAAGCAGTCCGGCAACGGCCGCGACAAATCCCTGCACGCCTTTGACAAATATACCGAACTCAAGGCGACATGGATTTCACTGAGCTGATCCTGACAAGAAGAATAACAAGAGAGGGAGGGTAACATGACGGAGACCAGTGTCCGGCAAGCACCGATCACTGTGGATATCGTCACCCATAAACGTACTCGCAGGCCGGTCCACAGTGACCGGCATGCCGACTCGTACTATGCGGCGACCGTCAATACACAGACTGATTATCCGGTGCTTGATGAACATATCACCGCTGATATATGCATCGTCGGCGGCGGTTTCAGCGGTGTTGCGTCAGCGCTGGAACTGACCGAGCGAGGCTTTACTGTTGTCCTGCTGGAAGCCCGCAAGATCGGCTGGGGGGCATCCGGCCGTAATGGCGGTCAGCTGATTCGCGGGATTGGCGAGAATCCTGACCAGTTTCGAAACCATATTGGTCAGGACGGTGTCGAAGCAATCCACACGATGGGACTTGAAGCGGTTGACCTGGTTCGCAAGCGCATCGCCAAGTACGACATCCAGTGTGATCTCAAGATGGGGTATTTCGATGCGGCCATGAAGCCGCGCCACCTGCGCGAACTGAAAGAAGATTATGAGTGGATGCAATCCCGTGAATACCCTCATGACCTGAAAATGATCAGCCAGGAACAGGTCCGCGATATCGTTGGCACCGACCGTTACATTGGCGGTATGGTCGATATGGGCAGCGGCCATCTTCATCCGCTCAACCTGTGCATTGGAGAAGCTGAAGCCGCTGCCAAACAAGGCGCCCGCCTGTTCGAATATTCCAAGGTCAACAAGATCCAGAAAGGCGATAAACCCAAGGTATTCACAGACAAAGGGTCCGTGACTGCCGACTTCCTGATCCTGGGCGGCAATGCCTACATGGGTGACCTGGAGCCCAGCATCGGCGGGAAGGTCCTGCCCGCGGGCAGCTACATCATTGCCACCGAGCCGCTGGAACCTTCTGTGTATAACTCACTGATCCCCAGTGATTACGCCATCTGTGACATGAGCGTCGCATTGGATTACTTCCGGCTTTCGGCTGACAAGCGTCTGTTGTTCGGCGGCATGTGCAATTACTCAGGGCGTGATCCAAAAGATATTGTCGAATCCATGCGTCCCAAGATGCAGAGGGTTTTCCCGAAACTCAAGGATGCCCGGATTGATTACCAGTGGGGAGGAATGATCGGTATCGGCGCCAACCGGATGCCGCAGATTGGCCGACTGCAACCCAACATCTATTATGCCCAGGCGTATTCAGGCCACGGCGTGAATGCGACCCATACGGCGGCCCGTGTGCTGGCGGAAGCCATTACCGGCCAGGCGCAGCGCTTTGATGCCTATTCCAAGATTCGCCACATGACCTTCCCCGGCGGTAAGACCTTCCGCTCACCACTGCTGGCTCTGGGCATGTTGTGGTATCGCCTGAAAGATATGCTTTAAAAACAACTTTATGGTCTTGCTCAACATTGTTTGCCACACAGAGCAAGACCACTTTTTAATATATTATTTCCTGACATCAAAAAATAAAAACAAAACAATTTATCATATCTAAAAACACTCTTATCAAAAAAATAAACGTTATAGACATTTAAAAACTAATCCTAAAGCCTAATACCATTGATAAGAAAAAAAGCATATCGTAAGCCAAATATCATCCAATTTACGGTAATAGATCATGAAAATTCATTCATCACTAGCACACAAACAACCTAAAACATCTAACCATAATAAAGCATTAAAAGTTCTGACAGGTTTTACGGCAGGTTTAGGCGCATTTGTCGCAGCATGCAATCCGATAGGATCATGTATTTTTGGCATTATGGCGGTATATTATTCAAATAAAACCCCGTCTGTTTATCCCGCTCAGCCCACTGACATTAAATCCAGAAAAATTACTAAAGAAGATATAAAATCTGCAGCCATAATGGGAGGCATTCATTGTTTACTGTTTCCTCTTGGTGCAGTTTGTGCAGCGAATCAAGCCACTGTTGCCGCGATGAAACATTTTGAATAATTCATTTCAGCGATCCCCCCTTTACTACAAAAAAATAATCTAGTTAACGCGTCTACAGACAGGCCAACCATGACTTGACCTATTTGGATATCAACACTGCATAGACCCAATAGTGAGCATCTCAGGGAGTAAAGAAACGGGGCCTTAGAGGCCCCGTCGAGGAGTAAGTGACAAACGGATTACTTTGCATCCACAATGTAGTCAATAGCTTTCTGTCTTCCCTGCACCGGTTTGCGCCGTGCTGATCAATCAGCCTTCTTCTCCGCGACCCCGATTCCATTTGCTTGCAGAACCACAAGACACCATCCTGCAAAATAATCAGCTTGCCTGCCCTGTTATTGTTATTAGGACGGGCGGTGGCCCCTTTTTCTTTTTGTTTGCGGCCGGTCGTACTTATTATTTTTATTGTGCCCGTCCTATTACAGTTACTGTGCCAGTTTTGAAAAATGTTTCATTTTCATGAACTTACAAAATCCTTACAAAAGAGCGAACCGTTAAACCGGTCACAGTTCGTTACTGTTGGCAAAAAATCACCGTAACATCCCCATCACCGGTAACACTTTATGCCACTCAGTAACGAGCCAGTCGTTCGATCAACAGCTGGATAAAACGCTCCCTGTCGATATCCATCATGATTTCAGCATTACAGTGACCTTCTGTGTGCTTACCATCGAAATCCACAACCGTCATACCATGGCTTTGCACTCCGCTGGTTTCGACGGTCACATGGGCTTTCCTGCCACTGAACAGTGTGGGATCCAGCAACCAGGCAATGGTGCAGGGGTCATAGAGATGCGCACCTTCTGTTGTGTAACCACAGCGCACACTCTGGCGGGTGTAAAATTCCATCATTTGAGCGACGGCAGTACTGACGGGATTCCCCAGATTCCGGATCTGCTCAACTTCCTCATCAAAGATCAGCGCCTTGTAGGTCACGTCCAGCCCCAACATGACAATGGGTATACCAGAACGGAACACCACATCACCCGCGACCGGATCGGTCAGGATATTGAACTCTGCCGCTGGCGTAATATTGCCGAAGGTACCACCGCCCATCAGGACAATCTGCCTGATCTTGCTGCGCAGTGACGGCCAGCCTGTGAGCAAAACAGCAATATTGGTCAAAGGGCCAATCGGCACCAATGTCACTGGTGTTTCAGATTCACGTAACAGTTTCGCCAGCAACTCGACTGCCGTCATATCCTCAGGCTCGAAACCAGGCTCGGGTAACACCGCGCCATCCAGCCCGGTTTCTCCCATCAGGTCTGAGGGCGTAATCGGGCCACTTAGTGACGAATCCGCCCCGGCTGCTACCGGCGGACGAAGTCCCGCCAGCGACAACACCCTAAGAGCGTTATACAAGGTCTTGTCGATCGTCTGGTTTCCTGCCACCACCGTGACACCCAGCAGCTCCAGCTCATCACTTGCACCGGCCAGTAACAGCGCCAGGGCATCATCATGGCCAGGATCACAGTCAATGATGATCGGACAACGCATTATTCCACCACTTTGTTCATTGTTTGGACTGATCATAGGCGGCTTTTGGCTGACGGCAAGACAGGAATAGCCGCTATCCACCGTGTTTCTTTCGAGCGAGTCGGATCGGATGTGAAGAACAAAAGGTAGAAACAGAAACGGAGCCCTAAGGCTCCGTCAGAATTCATCTTGTACAAGCGGATTACTTTGAAGAATGTGCGAACAATACCTTGTTCTTCTTCCCTGGCTCCGGTTCCTGCCGGACTGTTTACACAGCCTTCTTCGCACTCACCGGCATCCTGCTTCTGTCAGCATCACAAAAAAGCATCCTGCAAAATAATCAACTTGTCCGCGGTTGTTTTTCTTATTGGTGCGGTCAATTTTTTTATTTTTATTCTTCTTATTATTATTTTTGCTTCTTCTTGTTGTGACATTGCTTTAGCAGACGCCATGCCAAAAATGTTATTGCCTTATAAAACAATAGGTTATAGGAAACCGATCGATCAGAACCCACTTTAACCCGCACAACATTGTTACACCCGTAAGCATTTCGGGTAACACGTATACCACGCCGGTAACAGTCTCTTTCAAGGTAACACCTGCCGACGTTCGCTGGCCGGATAGGAAGGACACTGGAACCAGTGCTCACGGGAAAAGTCATATCGATAACAAGCTTCACCCCCGCTTGGATTGGCATTGTTATCCCCGGGCCGATACAGCGGAAAGTAGCGATAGAGCTGACCATCAAACACATCGAACCGGTCATGCCCCATATAGCCGTGTTGCTGTTCGCGGCTCAACTCCGCCATATCCGATTCTGCATAACCGCCATAGACCGGTTCCAGCCGCTGTAGTATCGGGTAACTCCCGCTGCCGGCGGCACGTGTCAGCAATACGATAACCGGCAGATGGCCTGCAGCCGGTAACAACCAGATTTTTTCCGGTGTACCGTCCCGCTCTAGCTGCATCCGCTGCTCCTCCTTGCCATCCCGGATTGTCACATCCATCGATCCGATGGATGCCGCTTCACCTGCTGGCACCATCACGCAGACTTTGACCTCACCGACATGTGCAGATATACCACTGCACGGGCTTGGCTCCTGATGATTTTCATTCAAACCGGAACATCCAGACAGCAACAGGATCAACCATATCACTGGTAAACTTCGAATCCATCTCGTCACAAGTATTACCTCGGGTGTAGGTATCAATTTCGTTACGCTATAAGATAGCGAGTGTTGAATTTTCGCCAATACTGCCAGCATCACAGCTTACGGCGATTGCCAGCCAGTTAAGGACCCACCATGGATATCAGCGCATTACGTGAAGAATACACCCGCGACGGATTGAGCCGGGAAGATCTCACCCCGAACCCGGTTGAGCAATTCGAACGCTGGTTTTGCCAGGCCCAGGCATCCGAGATCCCGGAACCCAACGCCATGAGTATTGCCACGGCAACAGCAGCGGGCATACCCTCACTGCGCACTGTACTGCTGAAATACTTTGACCACTCCGGTTTCGTTTTCTTCACCAACTACGAAAGCAACAAGGCCAGGGAGATTGACGAAAACCCCAACGTTGCGCTGCTCTTTCTATGGCTGGGCCTCCAGCGACAGGTCATCATCAAGGGTCGAGCTGAAAAAATCAGTAAAACGGAAACCCTCAAATACTTTATGAGCCGCCCCCATGGCAGTCAGCTGGGCGCCTGGTGTTCCGAGCAAAGTTCCGTCATCACCAACCGGCAAATCCTTGAACTGAAACTGGACGAGATGAAGCGCAAGTTCAGCAAGGGAAAAGTGCCGGTACCTTCATTCTGGGGCGGATATCGTGTGGTGCCATCCAGCATTGAGTTCTGGCAAGGTCGACCGAACCGTTTACATGATCGCTTTCAGTACTCACTGCAGGAAAGCAGTGACTGGCAAATAGACCGTCTGGCCCCCTGAAAGTTATTCCAGCGATTTGATTACGGATTGTTATGAACAGGCTGTTTTTACCCGTCAGTCTGTTCATAATTCCCGTAACACTCTTTTGTCAACACCTGAATCCAGAGCCTTTCCAAAACTTAACTACAACTTACTCACAGACATTTCATCAATCCTGCAGCGCCATTCACTGTTCACAGTTTCTGTTTATAAGCATGTGATTATCGTCGGGAACACCTTTGCAAGAAGGATATATCATATTGAAAAATATAGATATTTTATTGCTGTTTATTTTTTAATCAGCATAATGATCTGCTATTATTTTTCACTTCAAAGTCTTCGGAAATCCGTAGTAACTTACCCTATATTGCCTCGCGCTGTGCATAAATCTTCTAATCAGCGTCTTCAGTACCACATTCCATTAATCCACAACCGAATACACCGTCTTTCATTGCAATCGAAAGGCACTATTTTCCAGGTTGAACCTATTTTTCAACAAAACACAGACAAACTATCCACAACCTATCTTCAGTGTTTTCAAGTGATAATTTCCATTCACATGAACTGTGGGAAAGTGTGTGATTATTATCGGGATGGCCGTCGAGAAGCTGCGCTTTATCTATCCCGCACAGAACTGTTCGTTTTTTGATCAGAGATTAGCCGACTTACACTGTAAAAATTGCCGACAACCTTATACGCTGTTCTGTGGACGAGAAGAAAACAGCAGGGATAGTGATGCGCTTTGCAAAGTACTGGCAAAAAGATACCGTCACCCTTCATGGCAGAAATGGTGAATCGGCCTCTGTCACCGGCTGGGGAGCTTCCAATGAGAGCCATGCTGAAGCACGTCGTCATGCAACAGAACGCGCAGAATTGCTGGCTAACATACTTCAACAAAAACATACCCTGCACGACTACGAATACGCTGACGACTACATTCGTGAAGAGCAGCTGGTCGAGATAAAGAACAGCGAAAATGAGGTTGTCGCAATACTTTCCCGCAACAGTTATGGCGCGGTGATTCTGAATACGGATCGCGTGGTCTTTGGCGACATTGACATTCATAAACCGGGCTTTATGGCACGGTTACTGCGATACATTGGCATTCCACTGAAGAACAAGCAGTACTACCTAAAAAAGATTGAGTCCTATCACAATACCCACCCGTCCCTGGTTTTCCTGGTTTACGAAACCTGCGCGGGCCTTCGTTTTATTATCAGTAACCGGGAAATGGCACCGGATGCACCGGAAGTTAAAACACTCTTCAAAGCGCTCAAGGTAGATCCACTTTACAGCCGCCTCTGCCACGCGCAGTCAAGCTTTCGGGCACGTCTCAGCCCCAAGCCATGGCGAATTGGCATGGATCGCCCACAAAGCCGCTTTCCACGGCTTGAACCCCAACAACAGCATGACTTTGACCTTTGGCTACACACCTACCAAATAACCGCCAGCAACTATGCCAGCGCACATTTTATGGCAGCTTTTGGTGAGGCGGGAGTACCTGAGGATGTTCAACTCGTATTAGATATCCACAACAAATATGCCTGTCAACAGGGCGCGCCACTGGCTTGAAACGATAGTAATGAATAACTAAGAGCTATCTGCCAGGGCGTCGACTTCGGACACCGGGGTTCCGCATACGTTGCTGCTTTCTTTGCCATCTTGCGGCTTTGGCCTGGCGCTTCTGATACCGCCGTTGCTGCCTTGTAGTATGCAACCTTATACGCCGATCCCTAATGGCAACTTGATAATCAGTCTGCAATGTTGCGTTGTGATGTGGATTATTCTCAAACCAGTTATCAAGATCAACCAGAGGCATATTTATATGGCATAAAAACGCGCCAACAGCCTTCACGAACCGGTATAGCCATGGCGCTCCCTCCTCATCATCCCAAGCAAAATGCGATGCACTCATCCATGTAAGTGTCACATTTTTATTGTTATTGCTTATAGAGACAGACATTTTAGCGATTGTCTCTCTATCATTGATAAAATGTTGATACCATCCATGCGCTTATTTCCCCTCCTCCGTATTTTTCCATAAACTTCTAACAAATTAACATGTTACCAATAGACCTTTACATCTGCAGAGGGTTCACACGAGCTTCATTTAAATAGTCTCATTCCATGTGCCATCAGAACAGACCTTTATATCCCTATAACCGGCCTGTTCTATCCACATAGAGCTCAACCTATTTAAGACCATCTGCATAACGCAAATAGTCATTTACTTTTACGACACCTGAATACTTCTCCATGGCCTCTGCATCAGTCATACCCGGCGGGACTATGCCCGGTTTTCCCGGCTGCCAGTCAACCGGCGTTGCCAAACCGGTTCGATCCGAGAACTGAATAGCATCCAATGTTCGCAGTATTTCATCCACATTGCGTCCCGTTGTCATGGGATACGACATGGTTAACCGAACTCTCTTATCTGGACCAATGATAAATACGGTACGTACTGTTGCATTATCCTTTGCACTACCCAAACCTTCTTTCTGGACTTCAGGACCCCGAGCTTCACCTGATTCCCCGGGCAACATGTTGTACTGCCTTGCAATATCAATAACATTGTCAAAACCCGGGCTGTTTCCGATAACAGCAAAAGGCAGACGCTCATCATTCTCCCGTTCAAGAAAACGATTAATGTCGTTGACCCAGCGGTTATGCTCATCAACCGTATTAATGCTCAGTACATACAAGCTGGTTTTACGACGCTGAAAATCCCCGATACGCTTCGCCAGTGCACCGATCTCAGTGGTACAAACTGGCGTAAAATCCTGCGGATGAGAAAATAAAATACTGTAACGACCTTCTAGCTGATCATGAAAATGAATTTCACCATTCGTGCTGTTCGCGTAAAAGTCAGGAGCCTCACTACCGATATTCAATCCATAAGCAGTGGATATATTGAAAGCGCACAATATCAAAAAAAACAGAATACCTCTCTCGCGAAAGCCATGGATGACACTCATCCACCATTTCAAGCTTTCCCGATAGCACTTCATCCGTTTACACAACGTATCCAGCCAGGTATTCATTCATACACCTCCACCTGCTATTCAAACTGAAGCCATTGCTGCAGGCCTGATACAATGCTTCATTAAGGGCAAACCATGCGCCGGCTCACCCTTGCCCAACACACGCCAAAAGTGTTGATCGAATATAGTTCACCGCTGAAATCGCGTTCCTTTGCTGGTTAGACCGTTTGAAAATATCAGGAAAAAACCCGTAGTAAGGGATTTCAACACCATCTGTTATTTCTGATTCGTTTGAAAAATGGACATAAAAAAACGCAGCAATGCTGCGTTTTTTTATGCGTTATAGCATGACTGTCAAGCAACGCTTTCCTTGCGCTCAGCCTTCAGTGCATCGGTCATTCGGTAGAGTTCCATAAATACAGTGTGATATTCATCATCACGGATAGTATTCGGGAAGTTGTCATACGCCACTGCGTTAAACTGGGCATGCACCAACACCCTCACTGTCTGTCTGGGAAGACTGATGCGCCACGGCAACCGTTTGACCGGTTTTCGCTTTGCTGTACGACTACAGGCGTAGGGCACAAACTCCCGTAATGCCTTTTCACTGCTGGCCCGAACCACCATGAGATTCGGGTTATCACTATGCTGCACGATACTTATAATACCGCTGCTGGTCAGTAGCCACATGATGCGTCCCTGCGTCACGTTTAAGGTTCAATTTCAGCTTAGGCGATAAATGGGAGAAATTCCGTACCACCTATCCACAGGTTCGCTATTGATGATTTCTTACAGGCAACATTTCAGCCGTATTCTTACCGCAACACTGGCAGGCGTACTGATAATCCTGCTATCCGGCTGCACGCGTGATGAGTATGAACCCTATTATGACGAGTGGAATAACAACCCGTTCAACTGTCTTCGTCTACCTTATTCACAGCAAGAGGAATGTCTGAAGGCACAACGTATACCTTATGACGACTATATGGAGGAGAGGGACAAACTGCTGGCTCCTTCATCTGAAGACAACGAAAACAGCCGTTGAATCGGGTGTTACTGCAATCCTCTGAATATCCCGTTCCGTTTGATACGCATCAACGCTCTGTTGTAGTGACACTCCTAGAATCTGTCCGCCCGTTGCTTCATAGCAACGGGCTGTTTCGTCCTGTCATAAATACGCTTTACCAAGGACCCAACGTACATGTTCAAGAAGTCTCTACTCCCCCTCGCCATAGCTGCAGCCATGAGTTCGCCCCTTTTGCTCACTGCTTGCAGTTCATCCACAGAAGAACCCGCTCAGCTCACCACTGCCCAACAGTCACAGGAACAGCAGGCTGAACAACAGTTCCGGACAACAGTGGATGAATATTTCAACAAGAACGTCGCCCTGAATCCGTTTACCGCACCGATGCTAGGCATCTACAGCTACAACGACCAGTTCGGTGATTACCTGAGTGACGATTACCTGGCTGCGCAAAAGCAGTTGGAGCAGACTTACCTGGACAAGGTTGAGCAGCTTGATCGTGCCGCACTGCCACACGACCTGCAGATTGCCTACGACCAGTTCATCTATGACCGCAAAATGGCCCTGCGTGGATTTGAATTCCCTACCCAGTACCTGCCATTCAACCAGTTCTACAGCCGTGCCAATACCTTTGCGGAACTGGGCACAGGCACTTATGCGCAGCCCTTCAAGACGGTGAAGGATTATGAGGATTTCCTGAAGAAATCTGACGGTTTCGCCCACTGGGTTGACCAGTCCATTCAGCGTATGCGCCAAGGCATGGAGCACGACGTTGTCCTGCCCCAGGTTCTGGTGAATATGGTCATTCCCCAGCTGGAAGGTTATGTCACCACGGATTCTGAAAAGAGTGGTTTCTGGAAGCCGGTCAGCCACATGCCGGAAAGCTTCAGCGCAGAAGACCGTGAACGTCTGACTGACGCCTACCGTGAAAAAATCACCAAAGTGATCAATCCTGCCTATACCCGTCTGGCCGATTTCCTGAAGCAGGAATACAAACCAAGAACAACCGTCGCTTACGGTGAACTGCCCAATGGCGATGCCTGGTACCAGTACCTCGCGGATGTAAATACCACCACCACACTCTCCGCCGAAGAAATCCACGAAATCGGCAAAAAAGAAGTGGCACGTATCCTGAGCGAAATGGAACAGGCCAAGCAGGATTACGGCTTCAAGGGTTCACTGAAAGAATTCTTTACCTACCTCAAGGGTGACCAGTTCTACTGGAAGGATCCCAAGCAGCAAGTCGCCGATTACGAAGCCTACAAGGCGCAGGTGGATGCCGTGCTGCCCAAGTACTTCCACCGCATGCCAAAAGCGGACTACGTGATCAAGCCTGTACCCAAGGCCACTGAAAACAGTGCCGGCGTCGGTTATTACAATGAAGGGACACCGGACGGCAGCCGTCCAGGCATGTTCTTCGTAAACACCGGCCGCGACTACCAGTTGCCCATGTGGAACAAGGAAACCCTGTTCCTGCACGAAGCCGCACCGGGCCACCACTTCCAGGTGTCCATCAAGCAGGAGCTGGAGAATGCGCCCAAGTTCCAGATCTACAGTGACTACACCGCTTACAGTGAAGGCTGGGGCGTTTACGCCGAATCACTGGGACGAATGATGGGTCTGGAGAAAGATCCTCTCCAGTACTTTGGCAAGCTGAACGAAGAGATGCTGCGCGCCATGCGTCTGGTTGTGGATACCGGCCTGCACCATTACGGCTGGAACCTCGAACAGGCCGAGCAGTATATGCGTGACAACTCTGCCCTGGGTGATGGTGATATCCATACCGAAGTCCGTCGTTATGCGGCTATTGCCGGACAGGCACTGTCCTACAAGATCGGTCAGCTGACCATCACACGTCTTCGTGAAGGCTCCCAGCAAGCACTGGGCGACCAGTTCGATATCCGCTACTTCCACGATGAAATACTGGACAGTGGTGCACTGCCCATGACCATTCTGGAAGCCAAGATTAACAACTGGACCCAGGAACAGTTGAACAATCAGGGCTAAGTGACACTGGCAGTTTAATACCCATAAAAAAACGCAGCCGTGAGGCTGCGTTTTGATACAGGCAGTAGCAGTAATGATACAAGCGGATCACTTTACAGGCTGTGCGGCCAATGCTTTTTTGCTTCCGTGCCGCGATTCCATGTTGGTTTCTTACCGCAAAAAAGCAACCTACAAAGTGATCAGCTTGCTGCCCCTTGTTGTTATTGTTATGGGCCAGATAGAGCGTCGTTCTTATTATTTTTATTGTGACTTTACTATTACAGGTCTCGTGCCAGAATTTAAATAATCAATAATTTCAATAAGATAGATTTAATTTTTATTGATAGACAGCTTTCCAGACAAGTGGTTTGTTACCGCTAATCACAATAACGGTAACGACTACCAGAGAGTGGGTAACAGACGTTTACAGTGACTCAGACGTACTATTCCAGCACGTCGACTTTCACCTGTACTTCATACACAGTATCCACCGTACTGTATCGTCGCACATTGAAACCGGATGTCCGTCCAGAACCTTCCCGGCTGGTACTGCTCACGGTCAACCATTCACCGACCTTGCCGGATACCTGCGTATCCACCTTTCGGCGGTCAAACGACTCACCATCGTGCCGAACGCTGTCATCCGCATGGTAGATATCCAGCACCACCTGATTCCCCTGAACCCGGGCACTGGCGTAAAAACCCCGCTCAGCCTTCTTATAGTCGATTTTGGTGCGGTAACGACCATAGTCGTCAAACATATCCGTACTGACCGGTACTTCACGCCCCACGCTAATGTAAGCAGGCATACCTTCCGTTGCCCTGACGGTTTGTTCGCCCCGTTGTTTACTCTTGCTGGAGCCGGTAGAAATGACGACACTTCCCTGTCCCTGACCATCACTGGTGACAACACCATCCACACCGACGGTTCGCCCGGCCAGCGTCTTACTTCCCGGAGTACGCACCGTAATCATCAACTGGTGGGGCGGGCTATCCAGCTTACTGACCAGCGCCTTGACGGCTTCGAACTCTTCATCCGTCACCTTGAGCACAAGATTTTCACGGTAGGGCATTACGATACTGTCCTTCGACAGCAGCGGCTTGACCAGCTTGGCCACTTCGTTGGAATCTGCACGAAACAGGCTGATATTCTGAATCTGACGTTCAGCCGCCACGGCAGCCTGAGCCAGACAGACTGTCGCTATCAAAACCAGTAACAACCGACGCATCATTGTTGGCCATCTCCCTGTGTCTGCATTCACACAATGCCTGATTGTCTCACTATACAATAGTCCTTTCAGCGACCTGTGCGCGGCAGACCTTATACCGGCATGGCGTGTATCTGGTGATCATCAACAACAAAGTGGTACAAGTCGGCATATTCATCCCGCAGTTGCTGCATGCCCATTTCCCGCTTCTGATCGTCCAGTTCTTTATTAATTATCGCAATATCCTCTGGCTGCAGGCAGTCATCAATACGCGGCAAGATAAACTGGTTTTCACAGTCCAGGTGTTCCAGCTGCAAGTCAATGTAGCGCCGGTAATCCTGCATGACGTTTTCTATAGGCACGACCTGATCGTTGGCGATAGCATTGAAGTTTGCTTCCAGCTTGCGGGTCAGCGCTTCCAGGCTTTCATGCTGCGCGATCACCCGGCTGATGGCTTCCCGTAGTTCAGGATCAATATCGTGGGCACACATCATGGAAAACACCCGGTCTTCCAGCGGATGGTGAAAATGTTCGGGCCAAGTGCGAATGTAGTCGAGGGCATCCAGAATCACCGAGAGCTTCGGTGATCGGCTGTCGTCTTCGCTATACGACGCCATTTCCTGATCCAACCGGTCGAGCAAGCGTTTTAAATGTTTATGGTCAGTCTTGAGACGTTCCAACAGGCGCGACATGGTCACCTCCCCCTTCGCCAAATGTTGTTATGTAAACTCTGGCTTCAGGGTTAACCACATACGCAATGGGCGCATTGACCGGTATCATGGTACCCGTGAGATTCACACGGGCTGATCCTGAATCCTTTGTCTCAGCGGGCAATCTCTGCCGTTACGGCACGGGTCAAACCCACAAGATCATTGGGCGCCAGCTCGATTTCCAGTCCGCGACGACCGGCGCTGACATAGATAGTTTCAAACTGCAGGGCAGAACTATCCAGCACCGTCAGCAGTCGTTTCTTCTGCCCCAGAGGACTGATTCCTCCCACCACATAACCGGTGGCACGCTCCGCATCTTTTGGATTAGCCATATCAGCTTTCTTCGCTTTCAGAGCTTTAGCGCATGCCTTCAAATCCAGTTGGTGGGTGACGGGCACAATCGCCACGCCCAGCTGGCGAGCATCGCCATTGAGCGACACCAGCAGTGTTTTAAAGACCCGGTTACCGTCCAGCCCAAGTACATCTGCGGCTTCCGTCCCATAGGAGGCAACTGACGGGTCATGCTCATACTGGTGGATGTGATGGGTAATGCCTTGCTTGCGGGCAATATTAATGGCTGGTGTCATGGAAACCGTATCGCTGGATCATGCAATAAAGCTCGCATCATAATCCTTTGGTAATCAGGATCAACTTCTGCAAGGGTTACCTTAGAAACAGCAGCGAAAAGAAAAAATAAGCAGTCACAAGCGGACAAGTGGTGAACAATCAATACTCCCCCCAAAAAAAGCAGGCGTCATTTGAACTGTCATCACAGTGTGATGTAATGCGAGAACTGTTCTGGCGTTATTCTTTTAGCTGGATCTTCCCTCAACAACGCCAGAATATAAACTAGGCAACGTGCATGGAAATCAGGCAGACAGCGTATAACTGCCACATTGGGCCTGTGATCCTGATCGAAGACCCTATCGAAACCAGTGCAGTATTTATTTACTTCCTCATTCAAGCGGTAATTAATGGAGGTAAAATGGAGATTAATTCGCCTGAAGAGCATGTTATAACAGGCTTGTTCAAACTCTTGAAAAGTCTTATAAACTAGCATTACTTTCTTGTTTTTCTCAATCAGATACCTAACTCTGTCAAATGGGTGCGCACAAGCCTGCATGAACATCACCCCCATTGCCCAATAATCACTTTCCATTGAGTACTGTTTGGCATGGAAAACCTCAGGAGACCAGTAAGCTGATGTACCTACGCGGCGCTTCTCATTCTCTGCCTGCCTTATCACGAAACCAAAGTCGCTGATTTTCCAGACATTATCTACCAATAAAATATTTTTGCCTTTTATATCTCTGTGAAGACACACTTGACCATGAAGATAAGATACTCCTGCACAAACATCTGTGATCAGCCGTCTTATGTTTCTTTTTGAAAGGCGTCCTGAGTGTTTTCGCAGGTAATTTGATAAGTCTCCACCAGCGACAGGCATAATCAATACGACTGCGTTCTGGTACTCGAATGTATGGACAATACTGATAACATTTCGATGTTTTAATATCTTCAGGTATTCAGCTTCCTTGCGAATGCTATCAATGGCTTCTTTCCGCTTTTTATCCGGTAGTTCGGGTTTGACAGTTTTTACGGCATAAGGCCTGGAGAACAATCCGGGTTTTATCTTGTAAACTGCGCCATATCCACCTTCCGCCAGACATTTAAGAGCGGATAAATCTGTCGTTTTAAATGCTTCCTCAACAGCCAGAACCCTTCTATCAATATTCTCCTCACGTGCGACATCCCGGCTTGGCAACTGACAAGAACTTGTCTGCTGATCCCCCCCGGATGTCGCCGATAAACGGCTCCGGGCGCTAGATCTCAGTGGAACGGGGCCGAGAGGATATACATACATGCTCGTAAGCTCAGAGGATGATGTTGCCCCTTTGGCAGGTTGAATGGATGCAGCCACGACATTTCCCTCTTTCGCTATATAAAATCAAATTGACAGCTATCCAATGGGAAAGTTCACAGCCTCCTGACCACAGTGTTTAAATCGGCATCTTTCGGGTTCAATAGCGACTGGGAGATCATGAATTGCCGTTTAATAACCCTGTGCCCTGCTATATTTCCAGCCTTGGTTCTACGCTAACCCACCATTCACTATCAGTACGCCGAGTGGAAAACGCCATGGTTTCAACCAGCAAGCAACGTGTCGCCGTTATTGGTTCTACAGGACAGATTGGACTGCCACTGACCACCAACCTGTTGTTGCAGGGGCATGACGTCACCCTGCTGGCACGAGCCCGAAACCGGCCACAAAACGACACGCTGCAGGCATTGGAACAAAAAGGCGCACGTCTGGTAGAGCTTACGGATATGTCTGATGTAACGGCCATGACCAATGCGCTGTCGGGCATGGATACGCTGATCTGTGCAGTACCCGGCTCAAAAGAAATCATCACACAGTCAGAACCACTCTGGCTGGAAGCCGCCATAAGGGCGGGGATAAAGCGGTTTGTCCCTACCGAGTTTGGCGCACACACCCATGCACTTAAGATGGGTGAAGGGGAAGTGTTTGATAATAAAAAACGCCTGCATGACAAACTGTTCAACGCAGATATTGGCTGGACGCTGTTTTATAACGGCGGCATTTTCGATTATTTCCTGCCAAATTTCCGCTTTTTCCCGAAGATCACAACGTTCGGCGATCTCGATCTCCCCATCTACACGCACCATATTGAAGACATTGGCCGTATAGCAGCACGAGCGCTGACCGATGAGCGCACTCTGAACCATTGCGTACAAATGGATTTCAATGTGCTGACGCAAAACCGGATGCTGAGTTTGCTCAGAGACAGCTTCCCGGCCTATCCCTTTGAGTATCAGCATTATTCAACCGATTACATTATTGAAGCACGCACCAGCGCCGGTAACGAAGTAAGCGCCAAGAAAGGCGCAGAAACGGATCTCGAACGCTGGGGCATTAATTACGTGGTTTATGTGCTGGGTAAGCTGGCCGCCTTCACGAAAGATACCCTAAAAGCCAGCGAACTCTACCCCGACTTCAAGGTCATACAAACGCCCGAGCAGGCACTGCTTGATCGGCGGTTTGTCTTTGAATGGTGAGTAACTGCTGCTGTACGGATTGAAAAACAGCCTCTGCTCTAGAGGCTGTCAACAAAAGAAAACCCGTCAGAAAAGTCCTATTGATCCAGAGAAACCGCCGTACCGCTGATACTGACCATCAGCATACTGCCCTGCTCACCGACCACTTCGTAGTCAAGGTCGATCCCCACCACCCCATTGGCGCCGAGCGCCCGGGCATTGTCTTCCAGTTCAGAAAACGCCACCTGTCGTGCCTTGGCCAATTCTTTCTCGTAGGCACCAGAGCGACCACCAATAATATCGCGCAGCCCGGCAAACAGATCTTTGAACAGGTTCGCTCCCATGATTGCCTCACCTACGACGATCCCCCGGTAGTGGGTAATGGTACGGCCCTGTACCGTCGGCGTTGTCGTCATCAGCATCAGAAACCTCCCGGGACATAGCCCCATTGACCGCTGATAACTATTGCCCGTCATGTCGGGTCTCGCCAGTTATAAACAACAAAGATTCCGAATTACCTGTTGCCACATAGGTGACGTTTCACGACAAACCGTACTCCCGCTCAACCCGACAGATACGAACACGGTAGTCTCTATACCATTGTTGTTTACCCCGATGCTGCGCTTCCTGATGATCCACATTCGCTTTCCAGGCACGGATGGCAGCGAGATCCTGCCAGTAAGAGACCGTGATACCCAATCCATCGCGGGCAGACTCAACGCCCAGGAATCCCGGTTGTTCCTGCGCCAGTTCCAGCATGTGCATAGCCATGTCGTTGTAACCGGCCTCATCCTCTGTCCGCCGTGAGGTGAAGATCACCGCGTAATAGGGCGGTTCCGGCGTGTCAGCAATTGTTGTCATAATTTTCAGATTCCAGAAACAGAAAAGGCCGCCAAACGGCAGCCTTTCAGGACGCGAATTACCTGAACCGGATCAGGGCTTCAGGCCACTCATGTATTCAATCGCACCACTGATTTCATCACTGGAACAGTCACCACAGGTACCATTTGCGGGCATGGAACGGATACCGTTGATCGCATTGTTCAGGATGGTCTGGTAGGAACCGGCATCGGCCAGTCGCTTGTCCCAGGTGGCCTTGTCGCCTTTCTTGGGCGCACCCAGTACGCCGGCGGTATGACAGGCAGTACAGTAGGTGTTGTAAACCTGTTCACCACTGCGCGGACCGGATGCAACGGCTGCCGCACCACCACCGGCCGCACATTCTTCACCAGCCACACAGAGACTGCCCACGGGTTTGATCCGGTCGGTGATTTCACTGCGGGTGACTTCATCCAGATCCCCAACGGGCTTGGCCATGACCAGTCCGGCAAACAGTCCCCCCAGCAGTACTGCAGCCTGTACAGCGCGCATCTTTTTGAAGTATGCCACTAGTCGTTCCTCATCATCTGACGCTTGAGCTCCACCCGACGATTATCGTTATGAAATTGTGTCACACCGGGCTGGCCTGAATTGTTATAGCAGCCGCGATTATACGCCAAACCTGCGGCCAGCAACAATTCCGATTAACTGTCAATTCCGGCATACACTGGCGAACCACGGCGATTACACCTACGCTGGCAGCGGCTTTCATCCTGACGAGCAACGGAGTACTACCGTGCGCTACTGGTTAATCCTGCTGCAATGTGTGTTGCTTTCCTGGTCGCTAACCACCTTTGCCACTTCGCCTGTAACCACACCGGAAGCCCTGCCACCCCTGCGGGTCGGCAGTGCCGGCGATTATCCCCCGCTGACGCTGCTGAAACCGGATGGCACCTGGGAAGGTTTCGCCATCGATATGGCGCGCAACCTGGCCGCGCACCTGGGCCGTGAACTGGAGCTGGTCAAAACCAGCTGGCCAACACTGCATGCCGACCTTTCCGCCGGTAAGTTTGACCTGGCCATGGGCGGCATTTCCTTTACCGAAGGCCGAAGCCAGCAGTTCCTGATGAGTGAGATGGTGTTTGAAGACGGCAAAGTCGCCCTGACCAACTGCCAGCTCCATCCCTACCTGTACTACTATTCCACGGCTGATCTGCTGGCTTTGCTGAACCAGCCCCTGGTCTGCGGCTCCCCGCTATTGATGGATACCGTGCTGACGCCCAAGCAGCAATACTGGATGGGCGTGAAATGCGGCGGCACCAAACCGCCGGATCATGTGCCGTTCGAATACCTGCATCCACCGGTACAGGTGGTGGAAAACCCCGGCGGTACCAACGAGTTGCTGGCCAAACAATGGCTACCGAAAGCGGCCATCACCATCGCCCATGACAATGTGGAACCTTTCCGCACCCTGGTTGAACTGAAAGCCCATGTGATGATCACGGACCGGGTGGAAGCCCTGTATAAAAGCCGGGTGATGCCAGAACTGTGCGTGATAAACCCTGATGCACCCTTCAACCGGAGCCCCAAGGTGTATATGACACGCAAAGAGAGCAAGGCGCTGATGCAAGAGGTTAACGAATGGCTGGAACAGGTGGATAAAGCCTCAATCCAGAGCCACTGGTTTTGATTCAAAGCACCGCATCCGTTACGCCGCCACCGACGCCCGTATCATGGCACCGATTAGGGAGAAATCCGCAAAAAAGCATGGACTTGGCTATATGTCCTGAGTATTATGGGCGCCGCTGGCAGCGGTCAAAAACCGTGTCTGCAATGGCGTTATGCACCCTTAGCTCAGCTGGATAGAGCGCTGCCCTCCGGAGGCAGAGGTCAGAGGTTCGAATCCTCTAGGGTGCGCCATAAAAATCCTCGTCCCACTCAATGCCTCCCCAGTCAGTAAATACTTCAGATGTACCTACCAGTAACCTCTAAAAAAGTACATGAAAGGTACAATGGCTACTTTCATTCAGTAAAAATAAAGCTTATGAAAAGCGATATTAAAATAGAAACGCTAGCCGCTTAAGACCAAAACATTCTCTACCAAGCAAGAAGCTAAACGCTGGGCTATCGAGTACAAGCAGCATATTGCTCTTGCCGAAAAGTCACCCAGTGATGATATGACGTTTAGTGCACTGGCGCCTCTCTACCAGGAAGACTGCAGGCCTCGCTTACAGAAACGTAAGCGTGGAGTGTAGTGGTTCAATGATCCCGGACACCATTTTCGGTGAAAAAGTCACCCGTTACAGCACAACGACTCAGACGAACAGCATCAGTGACCCCGAACCCCTGTCGTAAATCCATCAATAAAACGATCCAACAGTGTCATGGCTGAATCGCTTTCGATCACATGAGGTTCTCCCAGCATGTCCCGAGCAAATAGCACCTTGTTATTTTCATGGTGAAACAATTCTTGCTGCACAACGTCCACAGCATCCTGTGACGCAATAGCTCCAGTGTCAACACCCAGCTTTACGGCACTGGCAAAGGTTTGATCCCAGTCCTGAGCTTCCATATAGCCACCAGCATATAGCTCGTCTTCAACCTGTGGAATGTCGGAGTAGGTCTTAATCAGATAGTGAACATCCGAAGCATCCTTGGCCCGCTTTTCGATATTCCGGTCAGTCCAGGCAATCAACTTCAAAAGGCAGAGATACCCGCAGGGGAAGCAACGTTGATCTCGACACTGGCGTCATGATCGATCGTGACAGGCATCGCTGCTGTCAGCGCCTCCTCAAACCCCAGAACACTCATTTGAAAATCGTGCTTAGGTGGCCAGCTGATCGCATGGTTCTCCGCAAGATCACCAAAGGGAACGATGTCTATCTCCCAAGGTAGCTGGTTGCTATCGTGAAACTCCAATTCATGCACATGCTTTTTGGCCGTGAAATACCCCGTACTCAACAGCTGCTCTCGCAATTCGGTGAAGTCCTGCCAGCTGGGAACGCTGATGGCAAAGTCCACATCCCGCGTACCGCGCTCACTTTTCGAACCATAGCCGTAAAACAATACAAGATCCCGTGCCATAGCCCCCACCACCAGCATATCGATACCCAGCCTAGCAGTCTGCTGCTGCAGTTCCGTGTAGAGCTGAACCATGCCTGCCGGTAATTTTCCTGTGAGATTAATGGGCATATTTTTCATACAGTCGTTGCGCCGTTTCCAGGTTGCGAGGGTCAGCGGTTGCAATCAATTCCGCCATGACAACCACAGGAGGGACAAACGATCCATCCGGTGACAACAGCCCCGTCCAGAAGGGCTGGTAAAGATCAATCCGCTTATCGGGATATTCGCCGGGCTTTATCTTGCGCAAGCGCAGTGCCCGCATAACCTCTGACATGCCCCCCTTATCGACATATACCGTTGCATCTTTCGAGCTGAGATACCGGGTGTAATAAGCGCCAGCCACTTCGCCCCCCCACCAGCCGCGGCCTTTCAGATCAATGCATTCCCAGATGAGGGGACTATCCGTTGTGAAGGTACCCATATGCTGTTTGCGCTGGATCAGTGGAAACGCCTCTGTCCATTTGGTGATCAGGCCAGGCTTGTTGAGTATTGTCCTGTTACTGCCTTTGCAGGTATTGATAAAGCCCTGGCTCACCAAATCGCCCAACACCGAGCCAATAGCACCCAGGGCCACACCCGCCTGTTCAGCGATGGTGCGGTAAGGCTGGTTGATCAACCCGGCATTCTGTAACAATGCATAGATGATTTTTAACCCGGCAAATTGAAACGCCTTGCCAGGTCGGACGACCCTAGCCACCGTGTCCGGCTTGCGACCCTGTATGCAGATAAACAGCGGCGACTGATGAATATAGGCATTCCCTGCCGTATCCAGAAACTGCACATTAGCCAGCCTGAGCGTATTGGCAGTCTTGGGGGGAATATACTGAGCCACCAGCAGGGTGCGCTGTGGGTAGGGCGCCTGTTTCAACTGATCGATCAGTGCGCCAGTATTGCCCTGACCAGCCCCAGGTTTGATCACCGCATCCAGTGTGATACCCGTTGGCAGGCGCAGCGTGGCGTCAACAGACACGCCAATACTTCCCCCATTGTCAACCGGGGCCACGATAGAGAGCGGTTGCTGTGTCAGCTGCTGGAAAGCGGCTACAGCCTCCTCCAACACCCCTGTTTCCGTGATGACATTATCGTCTCTATCAACCATCTTCAAGCCATTCCCACCATCAACATGTTCATAAAAATAGAACGTTCACACATAATGAACGACAAATAAAAATGAACACCGCGTCCATAGAGTGAATAAATCCAGAATAAATGATACTTAAATAACAGAATTGTTCACAATTTTATATTGTTCATAATTAATGAACATAATATAAATATGAACAAATAATGGCAGAGGATTATGAGAAGCGCCAGCGAAACCGGGGGGCGCTGGCGTTTTTGAAGTATTTTGAAGCACATAAAGACACAGAGGTACAGAAGCTTTATGGTTGCCTTTGTGCGCTTTGTAGTTACAGCAAACCTGAGTTAGAACCCATTCCTCAAAAAAACTGGGCGGTGTGTAAAGCTCTCCAATGCTGTTCAGACCTCAGGCTGACTGTTCAAGTCTTTATATAGCCTGTGTTCCAAATCCTGAGCAGTTATAACGTCGTTAGAAAGCGATTGCTATTCGGAGATTCTGTCAGTACGTTTTCGCATCACGCCTATGAAGAGCGCTGGCTATCCAGGCTGGCGTGCTGCTGGCTTCCATCTGCCTGTTTCTGCAGCACGAACTCATCATAAACCGAACCATCCGCCGCAATGGACTGATAGATCAAACGGTCTTGCTCAACCCGGATATGCTGGTACAACTGTTTGTGAGATCCGCTGACCGTTGCCCATGGCGCCTGAGCCTCATCCATTTTCACGCCGCTGTTGGACACGATATAGACCGGACCCTCGCCCAGTGTGGACGACTGCTCATCAATACCCCGGGCATAGGTGTGAGCATCACCCTGAAGTACCAGGTCAACACCATATTCTTCGTACAAAGGCGCAAACAACCACTGCAGCTGTACCTTGCTCCTATCCTTGGTGTTCGCGGCATGAACGGGATGGTGATGGAAGACCACGGTCCATTCGTCCTCGCGTCCTTTCAGCAAGCCCGTCAGCCATTCCCGCTGGGCCATCATGTCTTTCATGTGCAGGCCCCGCATGGTATTGGTATTGATCGAGATAAACCGGACACCCTGGTAGTCAAAGTAATAACTGTTATTCACCAGCGGTTCCCGGTTGGCCGGGCCATTGTCCGGGAACTGGAAGTGGGCATTCCAGGCCGGTGTAATCCGTGAGCCTTCATATTCATGATTACCCGGTGTCGCCACCATGGGCAGCATGCCGCTGATCCAGCCTGTCGCGGTGAAGAATTCATGCCATTCCCGGTCACTCTCAGGCTCATCGACGATATCGCCGGCAAACAGCATGAAACCGGCATCGGGATGCGCCCGCCAGGCGCTGCGTACAACGCGGGACCAGCCGGTGTGTATGCCAGCCTGCAAATCCCCGAAGAACAGGAAATCAAACGGTTTCTGTTGTTTGCTGGCGGTGCGGAACTGGAACCATTCGGACCACTGCTGCCCGTCACCGACACGGTAAAGGTAATCCGTAGACGGTTTCAGCGCATCAATCGCAACATGGTGGTGGACAGAGACATAATCCGGGTGCTCATACACCTTGCTCACCGCAGACCACTTTTTAAGATTGTTGGATACGACTGGTCCGGCAGACAGCATGGCTACCTGGGCCATCGCCGGCCCACTCCGGGTATCCGTACGCCACTGGATGCCGATCTGTGTGGCAGGATCACCAACAATTGTCAGGTTGATTCGGTCAGGTTGGGAGCCGGGTCCATAATCCGGCACATCCTCAGCGGTAACATCGGACTGAACAGGCTGGTAATTCGGTAAGGCTTCCGGAGCAGGAATCCCATCACGCTGATACGCATAGAGGGTACCAAACAACAGCAGCAGAACAGGCATCATGCAGAGAGAGAGCTTGCGGGCATTCATCAGGCTGTCATCATCAATTTTCGGTCGATACCTTTATCCTAGACACCCGTATGTCTCAAAAATGTGACAGCTGATGAAAATTACGTCTCTATGAATACTCCTTTTTTAAAAGGATGATAATATCTCAGGCAGCGCTATCCGTATGCTAATGACTCAAGCGTCACACTTTATGCATTCACCAAGCACACGGACAGGCGACCTTGATTAAACATTACAATGCGACATCGCCCATCCTGGCTACTTCATTGACAGCTCCCAATTCTACCTCTCTATCGTCCATTTCCACGTCCGGTGGTGAAAGCGGTTGACGCCCGTCTTCAACAGGATGACTCGTACCAGGCCGCAGGATGTAACCGTATTTTTTGTATCGATATAGCGCTACTGTGCCACACGTTAGCAAAACAAAACCGGCAAAACCTAACCCCATCAATAATGTTGGAACAAAACCGATTGCGGCTGCAGCCCCCCCAGCCTGACCGGGAGCCGGAGGTAGACCCGTACCATTTTGACTCGAATTGGCCAGCGGTAAAGGAAACGTTGTATTCGGTGCTAGCGGCGTAGAATCCATTGGCTCTACCGTAGTATTAACATTAACGGGTGCTGAGGTTGTGTTCATTGGAGCAACACTGGTGCCACTTGGAACGGCTGTAGTATTTGTCGGAGATAAGGTGTTTTCGTGGGTTCTATTCCTTTCTGCAGTACGTTGTTTCACAGTCTCACAACAGGTTTTCTTCATTTCCGTGTGACACTGTTTTTTTTCATTCGATGCATAAAACTGGCATTTTTCCTGAGAGTCTAACCGGAAATATTCCTTAGCAATTGTAAATAAATCATTATCCCGCCCATTTGGACAATGACTATTTCTGTCGAGAAGCTGAGCTTTAGTAATACACTTACCATCCCCACACGGCACTTCATCATCATCACACTTTAAATGACACAGCGGCGGAAATTCATCTCTATCCTGACCGCAATGATTTGTACCATCGCACAGTTCATATTTTTCAATACACTTCGCATTATAATTTAAGCCGCATTGAATGACTGCATATGAATCATCTTCATATTCACATAGATGTTCACAATCGTCTCCACCAACTCTTCCACTGCTGCAGTTGAAATACCGAAGACGAAAACGCTTTAATATTTGTTCTGCTGTCAACTCTTCTTCAGCCGTACAACAAACCTTATGTAATTTATCCAGATAGTTTGGATGAGAAATCAAAAAATCATTAATCTCAACATTAAGCTTTTTCTGACATAACTCCAGCCGTTCGTCCGAGCCGTCATAACAATCCTGCTTACCATCACAATCTTTTTCATGTTCGATACAACGACTCTTATCCGGGCAAAGGTATAAACCAGGCAAACAGGGGCAGGGCGGACGCTTTTCATCTTCACCATTCCAACAATCGAAATCCTGATTACACGTCAGGTTTTGACTGATGCACTGGGTTGTCTCCGGACAATGGAACCTTCCGGTATCCTCACAGTAATTCTGACACGCTTCGGGGGACTCATCTGATCTGTCGCCGCGTCCGCAGTCATTACGATGGTTACAGATCTTCGTTCTGGGTATACAAACACGTGTTTTCGCACATTCAAACTCATCCGCTGGGCATCGGTCATTAGACTCGGTTGCGTTATCAGAATTATGGGGGGGCTCGGGGGTTGCGGCGGTATCAGCAGATACCAAGACCGACGAGGAGAAAAAAGTAACAACTGACGCAAACAGGGTTGATATACGGTTAAGCGCGGTGGACTGACGCACTGACCGGCAATGATGGCTTTTCTCTTTAAGCTTATCTGAATCACCGTTTGTTTGTTTGCTTGTATGGCACGGCTCATTATCGCTGCCTGTCAAATGCTGACTGTCTGCAACAGGCATCTGGCTATTGGCTAGACTGGTGAGGAATTGATGGAAAAAACCGCCTTCTTCAAGTTTTGTTTGATTCCAGCAGGCTTTCAGCGCATCTCTCACCGGTAAATTCCCATGACCGATCTCTTCCAGCCTCAAAATCACCGTTTTCATCAGTTCCATGCGAGGGAAAACCGTTTTCTTATCAATTCGGGCCCCCAGAAACCGGAACCACTCGAGATAACCCATGTCAACTTCCGTACGCTCGCCAAAAAGATAATCTGTTATGACGTCGGCAGCCTCAACGTTTCCTGTTCCGGTCTCACAATCCTTTTTAACGGCCTCCAGAAGTCTGCTGATCGGGACATCATAAGACTTCAGTGCGTTAACTAACGACCCGGACATTAGCTGACAGTACTCCGGACAGTCTTCCGGCTCCGATACCCTGCCCACTAATCGATCAATTGCTCGTCCCGTTTGTGGCGGTGCAGAGGAGATTGAATAGAATGAAGGAATACGAAGACCATTCTCTGTTTTAACCGGCGCATACTCCACTTTCCGTTTCGAAGAGAAATCCCCTACTGACAAATTGTCAGTACCAACATTAACCCCACAAAGGGCTTCATGTGAAGATGATCGATTGTTTGTTATAGATAAAGACGATATAGCTCCCATTGTAAAATTCCTCAATATGATTAATTAATAAGCAAATGATCTAGAAAGAACAATCAAGCGATCTTGAAAGACTTTCCACAATAAAGCATTAACGGTTTGGTTTACTTCGCTGACTAATAAAGCGCCCTTTCAAATCGATAATAAGCTCGCGAACGATGAAGGAATTGCTAATTCAAAAGAAAGGTTATTAATGAACGAGCCTTTCATCAATAATCACTATACTGTCAGCCTGCAACAGTCTTTTCCTGACAATCATCATGGATTTCTCTCCCTATGCCTGACCTATATGTAATGAGCAATACTGGACAAGCAATTGAACTCCCCCATAAAACATTAAAAGAGCTGGATTCCCGTCTGCATGGCGATTTACTTCACCAGGAAAGCAAAGACTATGAAACCACCCGGCAAGTGTGGAATGGCATCATCAATAAACGGCCCGCACTGATTATCCGTTGCCATGGCCAGGAAGATGTCATCACAGCAGTCAACTTTGCCCGGCACAACAACCTCCTGCTGGCCGTTCGAGGGGGTGGCCATAGTGTGGCAGGGCATTCTACCTGTGATGGCGGGATGGTGATTGACCTCTCCCGAATGAACCATGTGTCTGTTGATGAAATGGCACATGTTGCCCATGTAGAAGGTGGCGCCACGCTGGCTGACATGGACAAGGCAACCCAGGCCGTCAGTCTGGTTGTGCCGGCGGGCGCTGTCTCGAATACCGGCATTGCCGGGCTGACGCTGGGTGGCGGCATTGGCTGGTTGCGTAACCGGTGGGGGCTGACTTGCGACAACCTGCTTTCCGCTGAAGTCGTTACCGCTGATGGACAATCTGTCATGGCCAGTCACACTGAACATCCCGACCTGTTCTGGGCACTACGCGGTGCAGGCGGTAATTTTGGCATTGTGACGCGCTTTACGTTCCGTGCTTACCCATTAAAGCCGGATGTCTGGTTCACCGTCGTCTTCCATGATGGGAAACACATGAACGAAGTACTCCAATTTTACCGGGAGTATTCCGCCACTGCGCCGGATGAAATCAGTACTGCAGCTATCTGTGGCCAGTTTCCACCGGGGTCGGCAGAATACCCTGCCGAACTGCATGGCCACCCTTATGTGATGATTGTCGGAATGTATGCCGGCCCAGTCGAACAAGGCCAAAAAGCCATGCAGCCACTGCGTGATTTTCGTAAGCCATTGATGGATTGCAGTAAGGCTACGACGTACCTGGAAGCCCAAAAATTCTTCGATGAAGACTATCCGGCAGGTAAACTTTGTTACTACTGGAAATCACTTTTCCTTGCCGAGCTGACAGATGATGCTATCGAAATCATTGTCGACCACGCAGCCCGGCAGTCGTCCCCTCTCAGCGGCATTGAAATCCTCCACAACAGTGGCGCCATGACACGGCTGGATGAGAATGCCTGTGCTTTTGCCGGCCGCAAGGCCCGCTATCTCATCTTCGTTGAATCGAACTGGGCACATACGGCCGATAAAGACGCCAACATTGCCTGGCCCTGCGACCTGATCACAGCATTGGAAAAGGGTATTGAGGGTAGCTTTTATCTGAATTTTTCCAGTGCCGTTGAAGAACAGGAGTCCACCATGCGCCATAACTATGGCAGGAAATACCATAAGCTGATGGCCATTAAAAAAAGGTATGACCCAACCAACCTATTTCGGCTTAACCAGAACATCAGACCTGAGTAGTCGTTGTACGATCTCGTGCCGGCTTGTAAACCTCTACACAGCTGATCAGTCCCCTGTCCGAAAACCTGACGATATCCCTACCCGCCGCACTGACAGGCTCACCGGTTTCTCTATCTGTCGCATGTCGTATGAATTCAAACGTTACCGCACCTTCGCTGTTCAGGTACTGGTATTTTTCTACCTGCCAATAGATATCCGGACAACGCTTAAGGAATGCCTCCATCATTCGCGCAATCGCCGGCTTGCCATCAAAAGAACCCACGTAATCGGAGTAGTACGTCGCATCATTTTCAAACAGGGAAAGTGTCTGCTCCAGCCGATGCGCATTGGATAACGCGATATAAGCACGGGTCATTTCAAGCTGTTCAGTTTCTGTCATTTCTGCCCCTCGGAATCTGTCAGACAATAGCGCTGTCAGAAAAGTGGAAAAGCATAGATCATCAACCGTTGTACTATCTTTTTTCTCTCGTCAAACACGGCTATCAAAGACGAGGAGAAAGCAGTCATGGCTATAGGCGCCTCCCCTGAAGATCTCACCCTTGCAACGGCCTACCAGACGCTACTGGTTCCTGCCCTGTTTACCACATGGGCATCCAGGATTGCTGACACCCTCCCTCTTGCCAGTGGTCAACGTGTACTGGACGTTGCCTGTGGTACCGGCGTATTGACCTTGCAGCTTCTCCGTCGTGTGGGTGACAGTGGGATGGTGTGTGGTCTTGATCAGGATCCTGGCATGCTATCGGTCGCAGCCGGTATTGAACCCGGTGTGCGATGGCAGCTTGGCAGCGCAGAGTCGCTGCCTTACCCGGATCACTCCCTTGATGCTGTCACCTGTCACTTTGGTTTGATGTTTTTTGCAGACCGGATCAAGGCCATCCGTGAAATGTTCAGGGTTCTTAAACCTGCCGGACATATAGCGATTGCCGCATGGGCATCGCTGGAACAAATACCGGTCTATGCCTGCCTCGTGTCACTGATTGAACGCATTGCAGGCCAGGCGGCCGCAGACATTATGCGACAACCCTTTTGCCTCGGTGATCATGACACACTGACAGGGCTTTTCCATGAAGCGGGGTATCCGAACGTGCATCTCTCTGTGCAAAACGGCAAAGCCCGCTTTCCCTCCGTTCAAACCATGATGGATATTGAGCTTCGCACTAAAAGCTGGCTTCCGTTGGGTGAGCTTGTATCGACCCGGATGACTGAAGATCAGAAACAGCAAATCAGAGATGCTGCCGAACAGGTACTGGAGCAGTATTGCAATGCCAGTGGCGAACTCGCTTTTGATACATCGGCATTCATAGTGACAGGAAACAATACATGAAAATATGATTCCGGATACACTGCGTACCTGACCACTATTATCACGGGCTATCGTCTTACTGGCCTGATACGACGAGCCCGGTTCCAGTTGTGATATCCGATGAACATCATTACCTACCAGGACTGTTACAAATCCGGTGTCATTGCGTTGATGCAGCAATTGCAGGACGTAGAACGCAAAATCAGCCGGGACCGACCGCCGGGTGCTGACATAGCCTCTGACCACACGGAATACCTGCTGACACTCTGCAACGATAAGCAGGGAACCGTACTGGTTGCCGTTGAAGAGACTGTGGTTACCGGCTTTATCGTGGTGCTCACCGAACAGGAAGATGAAGGGGACCAACACCTTTATCCCGATTACCGACAGTACGGACTGGTCACGGATCTCGTGGTGGATGAAGCGTACCGTGGCCACGGCATTGCACGGATGTTGATGAAAGCGGCTGAACAATACTGTCTCTCCCGGGGGCTTAAACAGCTTCATGTCACAGCGCTCTACGCCAATGCATCAGCCCGCGGGTTTTATGATTCCTACGGTTTCAGTGAATACGAAATCACCTACCGAAAAAGTCTCTGACACTTCACATGCACACGGTCTGACACTGTTACCGGTGTCAGACAACACGGATCTTTATGCAGCTAACGTTCTCCAAAGGCACCATCGCAGACGCACTGGCGGTTTATTCCCTCACGCCGGAGTTTGACCGCACCATGACAGAAGAAGCCTTTCAGGAAAAACTCTCCGGAAAGCCATACCTGATTTTAATCGCGAAGGACAACGATCAACGCGTTGGTTTCAAAGTCGGCTACGAAAACTCACAGCATGAGTTTTACAGCTGGCTGGGCAGTGTACTGCCAACACATCGCGGACAAGGCGTTGCCGGCAGACTGCGCACAATGCAGGAGCAATGGGCAACTGCGCAGGGCTATTCTTCAATTCGGGTCAAATCCTGTAATCGCTATCCAACCATGTTGCATCTGTTGATAAACAGCGGCTACCAGATCGCTGGCTATGAAGACCTCGGTGATATCTCGCAAAGCAAAATTCATTTCATCAAGACGCTTACAACCTGAACAACCCACCGGTGGATAACCTCAAGACTCCAAGCATGATTAGACCATAGTCGCAGCACCCTATTGCACCAAGGCATTGGTGCTTGCGAAATTCGATATTTACAGGAACTATCACATCAACCCAACACTCTAATCATTAATGGATACATGACTAAGGAAAGGAGACCCTATGCTTAAAATGAAATCTGCCTGTGAAAAATGTGGTGCGTCACTGCCACTGGATGGAACCGCTTATATCTGTTCCTTCGAGTGCACTTTCTGTGAAACCTGTACCCAGGCAATGGACGCTACCTGCCCCAACTGCGAGGGTGAACTCCTGCGTCGGCCCTGTCGGGTCAGAAAAGCGCTTGAAGTCGCTGCGACTCAACTGAAACAGAAACTGTTTGGTAAATAAACGAAGCGAAAGGCTGCAGAATGTCATTAATGATAAACTGCACTTTTCCACCTCCGGTTATACCGGCAGGATGACACGACAGGTTGTCGTCCACGACGACTTGTCATCCCTCTTTCAACCACGTGGTATGCCATGAAAATATGGGTAGACGCTGACGCCTGTCCCGTCGTCATCAAGGAAATCCTGTTCCGTGCCGCCGAGCGCACCCAGATCGAACTGACTCTGGTAGCGAACCAACCTATACGCGTACCACCGTCCCGCTATATCCGCGCCATGCAGGTTGCCGGTGGCTTTGATGTGGCCGACAACGAGATTGTGCGACGACTCAGTGCCGGTGATCTTGTCATCACCAGTGATATCCCACTGGCAGCAGAAGTGCTGGAGAAAGGCGGTTTTGCTCTCAACCCACGGGGTGAGCTGTACTCCGCCGCCACCATCCGTGCGCGACTCAATATGCGGGATTTCATGGATACCCTGCGTGCCAGCGGTATCCAGACCGGTGGGCCGGCCACACTCAGCCAGAGCGACAGAAAAGCCTTCGCCGATAACCTGGACAAGCTGTTGACCCGTCACGCCCAGAAATCCTAAGCCCCTAATACAAACTGCCTCTCTACTATTCAGAGCTTCTAAAAATTCAGAGCCCATGTTTGAAGTTAAACGGGGCTCAATACTGCCGCGCTGGCGCCACGGCTTACAGACATTAGCAGGAGACAACATCCGTTTAGCACGAGATGTCATGCTTGCTCCTAAAGATCAAGGTGTGGATTCATTGCAGGAGCAGGCTGTTGGAAGTCACATGCATGCCGGAGCAATGTCTGGTGATATCAGCCATTGCCCCGGTGCCTGACTCTTGATCCGAGATACCGACTTAAGCCGGTAAATCAGCAGCATTCACTGTTGTATCGGTGCATAGCGACACGCTGGGATTCAGTTCGTCCGCGTCTTCAAGATTCAGCGTGTACAACTGGCACAATCGTGTTGCTTCATTGATGTGTTGCCGCTCGATACGGCTGTTGTTCCTGTGTGCATAATCATCCGCTCTCAACTGGTCAGCATAAGGCGTGGCTGGATCAGGCAATGCGGCATCAATCAACAGATGGTTAGTCATAGCAGGATAGTGTGGACTGCAATGGGCATTATAATGTGGTCTGCAATGGCCATGGTAATGCGGCCTGCAATGGTGAGGATAGTGGGCATGGGCAGTCATGTTCATCATGCCATTGGCAAGGTGCAGCCCTGTTCGAAGCTGCCGGTTGTGTTCCCGCACTGGACGGTTTCTGATTTCCTCGTCTGTTGCCTGCTGTTGCAGATGTGCGCGTCTTTCCTCAATCGCCCGATTGGCGGTCCTGCATTGCTGAATCTTCAGGCAGTTCTGTTGGCATTGTTTCATGGCGCGATCACGTAATGCGCGAATAGCTTCGTCAGTAGCCGGGCGTAGAACCTGCCCTGCATGTTGCGTGCTGCACTGACTGGCAACCGTCCCAAAGAATGCGCCAAGGACCGTGGTAGAAAAGGCGGCGGCGCCCAGTACGCCAAGCCCGATGACCAGTGGCGCACCACCGGTTGCGGCAAGCGTTCCGCCAACAATACCTATGGTCGCTAATCCAACCAGGACACCGATGATTGCAGCAATAACGATTTTCCGTTTGTTCAGCGTGGTGCCCTTGAGCAGATCATATTGATAAAAATAATCCGTGCAGCGTTGTTTGATGGTTGTTTGAGGCTGACAGGTTGATACCCGTTTCGATAACCCCACAGCGGTTTCATAGGAAGGTGGAGGACCTGATGGCATATCGCCGGGAATGAGTTGAGGATTGGCCGCCATGGTTGGATAGGAAGATTGGAGTGCAGGATATGTTGATGCCATTGTTCATGCTCCTTTGAATCAGTTTTATTGTGGCGCCAGCAAATCCTCCGATGATTTACCCGACACGTTAAAAAAATGCTTAATCAATACATTGGAGCGCTGACGCCCCCTTAAGCTCATGATTTATAATGATAAATAACAAAAGGCATTAGAAGGTGAAGGAGGGCTTCTACTAATGTATGACTCGACGTTCAGGTTTTTTTCAGGCTGAAGGGGCTATGCGACCACGTGTGCTTCCATCCCGCATTATACGCCCGCCCGGAACACAATCCTCCTGCACTTACCGTTGCTTGCTTTATCGGAAAGATCAGGATGAAGTGCTTGCAGGAAGCGATTCAAACCGTAGTTGTCTCTGATGAACAAAGACTGAGATCAGGCATTGGTCTGATGCATGGGTTTATCACAGGCCGGTAAGGGAAGCAGGCAGCTTCATGGTTAGAATGGAATCACGGACGATACATGTTAATACCTTCGCTCAAGTAACACCGGTATTACACAGATATCATAGGTTTATTTCTATATTTCTAGAAATTTGACTTAATCACTAACCAGGCATAAACTCCCCCGCCATGAACGATGAACTCGCAGCTAAACGTCTGGCCGAGCTGGGGAATGTGACCCGCCTGGCAATTTTCCGGTTACTGGTCAAGGCAGGCCATGATGGATTGCCCGTCGGTGATATCCAGCGAACCCTGGAAGTCCCTGCTTCCACGCTGTCGCACCATATCAGCCGGCTGGTTTCTGCCGACCTGGTGCAGCAGCGCCGTGACGGCAGGGTTCTCCACTGCTCGGCCCGGCTGGATGAATTGCAGGAACTGGTTGAGTTTCTGCTGGCGGAGTGCTGCAGCCTTAGTACCTGAGTTCAAGAACGGCAGCCGTGTCTGCCCATTTTTTTGCCCCATTATTTCGATATTTTTAGAAATATGGTGATGACATGAGTGATAACCTGATGACCATGCTGGGAGAGACATTCCATATGTTCCTCTTCCTGGCCACTGAACTGACCCTGCTGTTCCTCGTGATCAGCTTTATTGTCGGTGTGATCAATGAGTTGCTGCCTGCAGGTAAAGTCCAGGCCATTCTCAGCTCCCGCAATGGCCGTGGCTACCTGACCGGCGCCATACTGGGCAGCGTGACACCGTTCTGCAGCTGCTCGACCATTCCGATGCTGACAGGCCTTCTGAAAGCCCGGGCAGGGTTTGGCCCAACCATGACGTTCCTGTTCACGTCGCCCCTGTTGAACCCGGTGATCATCGGTCTGTTCCTGGTGACGTTTGGACTGAAAGTCACGGTTATCTATGCGGTAGTTGCACTGGTGGTCGCCGTTGTTGCCAGCGTCATTCTGGAGAAACTGAATTTCGCCCGGTTTATTCGCCGCGATGTCCTGGAGGCTGGCAGCAGTAGCGGTTGTGACAGTAAAAGTGCAACAGCATCCCAAAGCTGCAGCAGCGCACCAGCCAGCAGCACCTGCTGTGACAGTAAAGATACCGCAGCCTCACAAAGCAGTAACGACACGCCGGCAACCAGTGGTTGTTGCGATAGCAAAAGCACTGCAACATCACCGTGCTGTGACAGCAAGCCCGCAGCCACCGGCTGCTGCACAACCGAACAGCCGGAGAGTCGCTGGGTGCGCGTCTGGCGCGATACCTGGGCACAGTTCCGCAAGGTATTGCCCTGGCTGATGGTGGGTGTGGTGATCGGCTCCTTTACCTACGGTTTCGTTCCGAATGAACTGATTACCCGTTTTGCCGGCCCTGAAAACCCTCTGGCGGTTCCGGTTTCAGCATTTATCGGTATACCGCTGTACATCCGTGCCGAAACCATGATTCCCCTGGCTGCCACGCTCGCCGCCAAAGGGATGAGCCTTGGCGCCCTGATGGCACTGATCATTGGTAGTGCCGGTGCCAGCATTACGGAGGTGTTCCTGCTGAAATCACTGTTCAAGGGGCCGATGGTCGCAGCATTCCTGCTGGTTATTTTTTCCATGGCCATTATTGGCGGATACAGTTTCAGTTTATTTATGTAAGTAGCGGGCACAGGCTGAATGAATGACATGCCATCCATTCAGCCTTGTCATTTTTCTGTAACGTTGCATTCAATCACTTCCCTCTTTTAATAAATAACCAGCACCTTCTGCCCACACCACTATAATCAGCCATTGCGGAATTATGCATCAACTCTAAACACATTCAATAAAAGGTAGATTTCACCATGTCCCTGACAAATGACATCACCCATTATTTCTGGAGATATCAACACAGAAAGAAGCCATACCTTTTATTTTCTGCCGTATATTTTTCAGCACTCATAATCGTTGCCCTATATTCAGAAACGCCAAAAGCGAATGAAAATAAACTCGACAACTATATTTCCAAACATCTATCAGAAACAACGGAATTACAATGCAGAGCCCCGGTACTACAACCTGCGTCCATTATCCATTCATGCACATTCACATCCCAGATGTGGCCAGCAGGTGTAGATACTATTGAGGGAGAGGGCTGGGTACACAGTATTACCATTGCTGTACCCAGAAAGCTGCATAATATACCAGAGACTGCACTGTATTTTAGCGATGGCGGCGACAATGACCGTCCTGGTGATTATCTAAAACAATTTATTATGTTAGCCCGCTTAAAGAGCAATTCATCTAATAGTGAACGCTCATTCAATCCAGTAGCAATTATGGATTTGCTGATTCAACATACCAATACAATTATTGTTTACCAACAGCAAATACCCAACCAACCCTATACTTTGCTGGATGCCCCGGAAACTGAATTATCAGAAGATCGTTTATTGGCAGAGACGCTTGTTCGTGCAGTGAACGACGACGGCAAAGGGGCAGTCACACCGGAGAACACACTGCTCTTTCCCATGGCCCAAGCGAATATTGCCGGTATCTATCGTGCCAGCGAATTCATCAACAGTAAGATCAGCAGCGATGCACCTATCAAACATTTCATTGTTGGTGGCGCCTCCAAACGCGCCTGGGCGATGTGGTTGGCTACAGCCTTTGACCAAGGAACTGACAATAATGCCAGACACCTGATTTCAGGGGTTGTTCCGGTTGCCATGATTCAGCACTTTCCAGAAACTCTGAAGGCCATCAAAAAAAGTTACTGTCACTTTCCCAAGCCGCTCGCGCCCTTCACCGACCGACATATTTTTCAGGAGCTGCTTTCGCCCTATAATGACCGATACAACCGCTTATTCGAAGAAATTGACCCTTACACTTACTTAAAAAACAAACGTTTTGACAACGTCCGGACTCTGGTGATTCATCCCAGTAGCGACCACTACTTCATCCCGGATTCCACGCAATATTATTACCCCGATTTACGGGGAGAAAGGCATATAATGGTCATTCCCAACATTGGCCATGGCGGCGCCATCCCTGCCATAAATTATTTATACGGCGCGTTGACCAACATTACAGCCATGGCACACGATCAGGCATTGCCTTCCCATCTGGAAGAGTATGATCGCTACAACAACATGTTAAGTGTACATACAGAAAATAAACCTGATCATGTTTATGTCTGGAGTGCCAGCAATACTGGTGCGAGGGATTTCAGGTTGGAATCAACAGAGTTCAAACGACAGGAAATTCTACCCGTCATAAATCTCAATGACTCCCAAACGTATCAATGGCAAGCGGATTCTACCCAAAAGGGATGGACAGCCTTTTTTATGGAAATGCATTATAACGCCCCCAATGCAAAACCTTTTGTGCTGAGTACGCAAGTCTACATCACACCCGACCGTTACCCTAACTGCCACTAACTACCTTACTATCAAGAACAAATAAAACCCCGTACAGGTATGACGGGGTTTTTTATATCATTACGATAAAGATTATCAAAATTAAGTAGTTACATTTCTTGTGTTCGATTTTCCTCAGCCATAACCACAGGGTCAGAAGAAGGAATAAGATTAATCAGCATCGTCTCACCCGGAGCAAACTCGGCCCAAACACTGGGATTACAGGCAAAATAAGGGGTATTGAATTCAATACCTGGTGCGCTGGATGTTATTTTGTACACATGACCGGGCTCTATATTCATTATCACTACGCCACCTTCTGTATTTGCCTCATCCATCCCGGGTATAGGCAACGGCTTCCCCTCAAGTGAACCAAAATAAAACACCGTTCCATGAGGTTTCCTTCGCTCGCGCCAATCATCACTGGTTAAGGACACATTAGCGCCTAACTCGCTTTGTTGGGTATGACTCAAGCCTTTATTGCTGGACTTCACGGTCGTGATAAGCTGGCAATAACCCGGCTTCATTTTTTCAGAAGCATGGCGTTCAATCACATAGCGAGCACTGTCCCATAACCAGTCAGGAATTGCCTGCCAGGAGATATGACTCTGCTGCGCGCCTACACCTTCTGATGGCATTACAAATACACCGGTTTGCGATGTTGCAAACCCCTCCCGCTTGAACAGCAACGAAATAGCCTGCTCTGCCGGATATTTGAAATGATAATACCCTTCAGCCATTGGCAAATTCTGCAGGGGTATTTTCTGAATCACATCAAAAATTTCAACACCTTCAATCACATCCTCCTTTCCCAACGATTGTGCCAAAATTGAAATATCTGCCAGCTCGGTTGCCAAAACCGAAGACGCTGAAAATGCTAAAACAATAGCAAACCGGTTCATCAGGTGATGATGCATGTGATAGTTACCTGAATATGTAATAAAACAACCCCTCCCAATGGCAACATTCATCAAGAGAGACGCCATGAGAATAGCAGTTTAGCTGATAAAAAAAGGCGGTCTCGCTGTCAGCCAGCCATCAATCATGCGCTAGTATCCGCACATCAGAATCAGTACTGGTTTATATCAATAGACTCTTATTTAGTTGCCATCCAATACTGAATAGTGTTTAGTCACTATATCAAGAGGTAGTGAGCTTCAGACGTGTTTATTTATACTTTTCCCCATGATCAACCTCTATCTAAACTTTGTCAGTTTCAGATCAGCTTCTGCAAACAAGAGTCACATGACTCAATCAAGAAACCTGATACAAAACATGAACACAATAAAACAACAACTACATAAAGCATACGACAACTTAGAAAGTTGGGATATTAGTATGTACTCAGACTCCCTATCTCTCATGATTCTTATCAATACATTTGGAGAAATGTATTTTTGGCCAATTAAACCCATTAACAACCTAATTAAAAGCCCATAAAAATTGTCGGATGGGCCTTACCATAAGATCCCTTGAAAACAACCCGTTACAACTTCCAACAGGATCCGATACATACCAAATACCTGCTCTGCCAAGCTAGTGCACCTGAAGCGCTTGTAGTTAATATTGCAGAACCCATTACATCGTTAGTTTTAAGATGTTCACAAAACGTTTGGTTAGTTGAAAAATCTAGTCAGTTATAACCAATAACAAAATGCAACATATGTTGAGTAAAACTGTAGAATACTGCAAACCTGATCAAACAAGTCAATGAACTCAAAACAAAGTCATGAGTCATAGTAAGTACTGAGATTCACAGCATGCTAATTCGGTAGAATTGTATAGCCACCCACTATTATTTAATGAGGGGAAACAAGCAGTATGTCATCTAGTGTATCAGAGCGCGGCCTCGGCTCAATAATATCTTCCTGCTGTCTTGCCATCTTTGAAAACGTTTGTAATGTATTGGAATGTATTTTCTGTTGCTATTTTGTCAGGGCCTGTCTGTCATCGGAACAGAGTTATAATTCAATCATTGATCCAGAAAGCCGCACCCCATCAAATCATCTTCAGAACCGTGAAGTTCGTCCAGAATCATCACACGACACACCGGCAGATTCATCACCCATAGTGCGTTCAGGAATACCGTATGACATACAAGCCGAACCAGCGCCCATAGTGCATCCCGTAACATCACGCGACATATCCGCTGAACCATTGCCCATCGTGCGTCCCGGAACATCTCGTGACATAGAAGCTGAACCATTGCCCATCGTGCGTCCCGGAACATCACGTGACATGCAGACTGAATCATCACATCAGGCACGCTCCGTAACATCGGGCGATATACAGGCTGACTCACCGCCCATCGTGCGTCCCGGAACATCACGTGACATGCAGACTGAATCATCACATCAGGCACACTCCGTAACATCGGGCGATATACAGGCTGAATCATCACCTCAAGCACACCCCGGAACATCGGCAAACAATATAGAAGTCCCCCCGTCAGCCCTAGGTCAATATAGTACGGTCACAGAATCACTTGATGTATTTTCTGCCTTACTCAGCCAGGCCAGCTATTTACTTTCAAAAGGTGATAGCTTTGTTTGCGTTAATTTAACGCGTCATAAAATCGAAAAAATGCTAGATAATGACATTTGTGCACCTAATCTAGGTGTGGAGATCAATTCATTAAGAAAGCTTTTCAATGACGTCACCGAAGTATATCTGGAAAGGAGCGCTAATGCTCAGGCTATGTTCAGCCAAGTTAACAGTTCAGTATCTGTTCCATCAAGAGAGGCTCTTGATTCAGCTTTAGAAAAAATCAACTGGCAATTGGAAGAAATTCTGCGTAGAACTTATCAATATCTTCAACATGATAGTTATCACTACAACAATCGTAATAAGCCCCAATTCATATTAGAAGAAAGAGGCAACACTGGCACTAATTGGAAGCGTGATTTTAATGATCCTCAATGCGATTCAGAAGCAGAAAGCATTTTCGACCTTAGAGAGCAATTAGCGAGATTTAAAGTATCCATAAACACTATAAACTGGGAAAGTGAGAACATGGACGCACTTATCCAGATTCTGGTACAAGGTATCGAACACCCGTTTGACCCAATGATGAACGCTTTTATCCAGCATTTTAATAACAGATTAAAGGTCCTTAATAGACACGTACCCAATCGCTAAAACAACACTTAGCTTATTGATAATAAAATCACATTCTTTTTATAAAAAACAATTAATATTAGAGTAAACAGCCAGCGTTACATTGAATGCAACATTGTATTTATGACAGGAGAATATTTCATGGAAGAACCAAAACAATCACTGTCTATCCCTGCTCCCCTATTGATACTTGATGGCATTGGCATTTTACTGATTGTATTAGGCTCCCTGGAAATGGGTGGTCACATTAGCCTCTTCGCAACCTGGATCTCCTATGAACACTACGACTGGGCAATGGTTATTATTGGCTGTTTACTGATTCTTCCCATCATGATCTACCTGGCGAAACTGGTGGCTGAGCAGAATAAACCATCCTGATCGTTGTTCAGTTTCGTCTACTGCTGACCTATGTGACCTGATACTATCAGCGTCAACCATGTCAGCAGTTTTGGCGTTCTCTAGATCCATGTCGTTAATTAAGCTTCCTCAGGAACAATACCCCCTGGTGAATCGTTTCTACAAAGCCAACGGACACAAGGGTAAAGCCCGCGGAAATGAAACCGTCTATGTTATCCGTGATTCGCAGACGATAATCGCCGCTGCTCGCCTGTGTCCGAAGCGGGATGGATGGTTACTGCGTAGTGTGTGGGTCGCCGAGACCCAACGGGGGGAAGGGATAGGCTCAAAACTGCTGCGGGAAATCATGGCAATCTCCGAAAACCATCCCTGCTGGTGTTATCCCTATGATCATCTGGAAGCATTTTACGCGGCTTCAGGATTCACAGTGCTGTCGGCTGACGAAGTGCCGGATGACATACGGGGACCCTTTGAGACTTATCGCCAAAAAGGCAGCCGTATTTTGCTGATGGGTTATAACAATCACCGGGGCTCCACAGAACCCCGATGAAACCGGGAAACGTTATTCCACCTTCGTTTTTTCAGACTGCTGCCAGAGCACTTCACCACCCGACTGGCGGGCAGTCACACGACCCAACACAAACATCAGGTCAGACAGACGGTTGAGGAACTGCAGCAGTGGAGCATTGATTTCCTCGCCCGCTTCTTTCGCCGCAATGACGCGACGTTCAGCACGGCGGGACACAGTACGCACCATATGGCAATGACAGGCCAACCGTGAACCACCGGGCAGGATAAAGTTCTTCAGCGGCGGCAGACCTTCGTTGAACTCGTCCAGCACCTCTTCCAGATACGTCACAAACTCCTGACGAATCAGCTGATAGCCGGGCATGGCCAGCTCACCGCCGACATCAAAGAGACGGTGCTGGATAAATTCCAGAGGCTTCTGCAGCTTGTGACGCAGGATCTGGCAGTCTTTTAACTCACAGATCAGCATCCCCATCCACGCGTTCAGCTCATCGACAGAGCCGATGGCTTCGATCCGCGCGTGGGTCTTGGGGACACGGGTACCGCCGCCCAGGCTGGTTGTGCCCTTGTCGCCGGTACGGGTGTAGATTTTTGTCAGTCGGTTACGTTCGTTCTCAGACATCTCAAAGCCTCGGTTCCGTCGCGCTGCCTATCAACCTGGGCAGCCACCGGTTCAGTTATTCTGTGACCAGTGCCAGAATCTGGTCCATATCCAAATAGGTTTCGATGGCATCCGCCAAACGATTCAGGTTGTCTTCACGCACCTGGTCGAAATTGAAGGTAGCCGCCTCGCTCGCCGCCAGCCCCGCCCAGCGCAGGATGGCATGGCAGGCATCGGCGTGTTCAAACACACCATGCAGATAGGTGCCGAATACCTGTCCGTCAGCCGACAGTACGCCGTCTTTGTGGCTGCCCAGATCAATCACCGGATAATCCAGGTCATCGCCCTTCGTCACACCGGCATGGATCTCGTACCCGGTCACGGTGACCGGTTCCTGACCAGGCAGACCCAGTGTACCGGACACCCGGCGGAGCTGCTTTTCGCGTTCCAGCGTGGTATCGATATCCAGCAGGCCGAACCCTTCACTGATACCAGGATTGCCTTCAATGCCCTTAGGGTCATGCACAAACCGGCCCAGCATCTGGTAGCCGCCGCAGATGCCCATCAATTTGCCGCCCAGGCGCAGGTGACGAAGGATATCCTCTTCCCAGCCGTTGTCCTGCAGGAATTCCAGGTCAGAACGTGTGCTCTTGGTGCCGGGGATAATGATCAGGTCACAGTGGGGAATACGCTGCCCTTTGCGTACCCAGGTAAAATCAACATTCGGGTGAAGTTGCAGCGGATCAAAATCCGTATGGTTGCTGGTGCGGGTCAGTACCGGCACAGCAATTTTCAGTTTCTGCCCTTCGCTTTTATCCGCGTCAGAGACTGTGATGGCATCTTCCGCGTCCAAATGCAGACCATGCAAATAAGGCAGCACACCCAGTACTGGTTTGCCGGTCTTTTCCTCCAGCCAGCGCAGGCCGGGTTCCAGCAGACTGACATCGCCACGGAACCGGTTAATCACAAAGCCTTTCACCCGCTCCTGTTCTGAAGGAGAAAGCAACGCCAGCGTGCCGTAAAGGTGGGCGAATACCCCACCACGGTCGATATCGGAAACAATAATCACCGGGCAGTCGGCCGCTTCGGCAAAGCCCATATTCGCGACATCGTTCTCGCGCAGGTTGATCTCGGCCGGACTGCCAGCGCCTTCCACCAGCACATGCTGATACTGGTCTTCCAGACGACGCCAGGCTGCCAGAATGCTTTCCAGTACTTTGGGTTTGTACTCGTGATAAGCCCGGGCATCCATCTCTGCCAGCGCTTTGCCATTGACGATGACCTGGGCGCCAGTATCGGTATTGGGCTTGAGCAGTACCGGATTCATATCACTATGGGGTTCCAGACCACAGGCAAACGCCTGCAGGGCCTGCGCCCGGCCAATCTCGCCACCGTCCACCGTCACGGCGCTGTTCAGCGCCATATTCTGCGGTTTGAACGGGGCAACGGAAATGCCGCGCTGTTTGAAGACTCGGCACAATCCGGCCACCAGCACACTCTTGCCGGCATCACTGGTGGTTCCCTGCACCATCAGGGTGCCGGGGCGGCGGGTGACAGATTCAGTCATCCGGGACTCCTTGTTCAGTCAGTAGCCGAAGACCAGCGTTTTCACGATCACCGGAAGTACCTTGTCCTGCGCCAGGGGCTTACCGATATCGATATAATCGCCATCTTTCACCGAAATGGAATCGATACAGACGACATCTTTGCTGTACTTCAGCTTGGCCTCGATACTCTGGCCGAGCACCTTGGCAAAATCTTCTTCCACAATCACGATCAGCGGCTGGGGCAGCTTGATCATGGTGTCCATGCCGGCAATGATAATCTCCGCCAGCTCCTGGACATAGCTGAAATCGGGCTGGCGTCGTCCCTGCAGGCCCAGCGCCACGTGCTGGACGCCGGTTTCCAGGTCAAACCAGGACAGTTTTTCCTTAATGACCCTAATCATCTCTTCAGGAGGCAGGGTTTCATCCTGCGCGGTCAGGCGCAAGACCGGCACGTTCTTGATGGGAAATACATCACGGGAGAAATTAATGGTACTGCCACTGATATCCGTGGCATGAGAGCCGGCGCCGATGACCGTAGCGCGGATGGTTTCTACGGCATCAAACACCGAGAAATGGCTGAACAACGGCGACTTCCGGATCGCACGCCCCAGCAATACGCCTAAATCACCGTACTCAAACTCACCGACCGATGGCTGCTCATCATAAGCATAAACAGCCACGCCACCGGAGAAGCAGATCTGGTCGATGGTGTAGTCTCGTCGCATATCCTGGGTGCCACGGCCTACCAGGAAGGCGAGGTCATCTGTCGCGGGACGAATACCGCAGACTTCCTCAAGGATTTCCACCATGCGCTGAACGATACGGTCGATCTGACTACGGGTCAGAACATCGCCAATACTCACCGGCATGCCCATACGGCGGGTCATCTCGTACCATTTCTCGGAGATATAGGTGACTTCCGTCCCGCCTTTCTCGAACTTGATCAGGCGACCGCCGATATCCAGACAACTGGTATCAATGGGTTCACCCACCTGATACGCCGCAATGTTGGTCGTGCCACCGCCAATATCCAGGTTCACGACAATGGAGTTCTTGTCAAAGGATTGCTTTGAGGCACCCGCACCTTTACCGGCAATAATGCTTTCCAGATCAGGACCCGCAGTCGCCACCACAAAGTCACCGGCCAATTGACTCAGCGCATCGGCGACCTGACGGGCATTTTCCTTTCGCGCAGTTTCACCGGTAATGATGACCGCACCGGTATCAATCTGCTCCGGACGGATATCGGCTTTCCGGAACTCGCTTTCCACCAGCGCCCGCACCTGGGCCGCATCAATCATGGTCGGCGACAACAGTGGTGTGAAGTACACCTGGCTGCGGTAAACCACCTCACGTCCGACAATCTCCACCTTGGGAATCATCGCACCCGGCGACACGTTTTCGAGGAACAGACGGGTAAAGACCAACTGGGTGGTGGAGGTACCGATATCAATACCGGCGCTCAGGATTTCTTCACGCATGGGATGACCTGATTCGAGTAAGTGTCGGCCGGGATGGCCCTTTACTGGGGGAAAATCCCGGCGCCGTATCGGGCAACGGCTCGGGTTTGGCAACCGTATGGGGGACGATGATGACAAACCGGAGCGGTCGCGGGTATCGGGGAAATCGCTGCCGGCAAAAAGCCGGCAGCATCAGAGACATCAGCGGTAACCGCTACAATCAGGCAGTCTGTGCTTCAGTAGAAGTCTTGGACGCCATGTTGCGGGTAACCCAGATCGCCAGGGCAACGGCAGTCACACCACCGACCAGCTTACCGGCAACAACAGGTGCGATCATGTCGCTGTTAACTGCGGCGGTGAAGCCCAGGTGGTCACCGAACGCGAAGGAAGCACTCACGGCGAAAGCCACGTTGATGATCTTACCGCGGTTGTCCATGTCCTTCATGATGTTGAACATGGCGATGTTGTTGGCCAGGGTAGCGACCAGACCGGCAGCGGCGGTTTCGCCCATGCCCATCATGCGGCCCAGCTTCATCAGCGGCTTGTTCAGGTGAGTGGTGATGAAGTGAACCATCGGGAACGCACCGGCCAGAACCATGGCGATCGCACCGATGATGCCAATACCTTCGGAGATCGGCGCCATGCCAGGAATGACAACGATACCGGTCAGGGTCTCAACAACGATAGCGGCCAGCGCCAGGGTGATAACGGCAACAACGCCCTTACCGAAGATTTCAAAACCGCTGATCATCTTGTTAGGCATGAAGTACAGGCCTGCAGCGATCATAGCGGCAACGATGATGATCGGTACCAGGTTGACCATGATCATGCCGATATCGAAACCGGCAACCACGCCACCGACCAGGCAGCCCACGGGAACAGTGGTCAGACCGATCAGAACACCACGTGCCAGGTACTGGGTGTCTTCCTTGGAGATGATGCCCAGTGCAACCGGGATGGTGAATACGATGGTCGGGCCCATCATGGCGCCCAGGATCAGACCGGCGAAGTTACCGGCTTCAGGGGTCTTGGCCATTTCCAGCGCCAGCGGGTAACCGCCCATGTCGTTAGCCAGCAGGGTGGTGGCGAACATGGCCGGGTCAGCGCCCAGTGCTTCGTAAACAGGTACAACAACAGGGCTCAGGATGGTGTTCAGCACGGGGGCCAGTGACACCACACCGACCATGGCCAGCGCCAGGGCGCCCATGGCCATGAAGCCTTCTTCAAACTGGGCGCCGTAGCCCCACTTGTTCCCCAGGATCTTGTCGACGGCGCCAAGCACCATAAAGCCGACCATGACGTAGAGGATGATATCGTTGATACTCATAAATTCCTCGTGGACTGTGTGTTGGTAAATCTCAGAGTTATGGTCCGGCACGCGTCAACGAAATGTTGTGCATGACGAGAGTCTTCATGGTCATGCGGGTCGGTTCGTGCAGAGTGTACGGACTGTTGCGCGGCAGGCTATCAGGAACGGGCGTGAGGATTTATGACGTTGCTCAATGGCGAAATCACGATTATCCGGGGAGTTGATTTGCGTCAAGAATTGTTAATAAACCAGGGCGCCTGAACAGCACTATTCCGCTGTGTTCACTTGTCAGTATTTGGGTTTCGGCTTCCAGAACTCCCCTTATACTCACCACAATGCTCACGCTCAAAATAGTGCTTCAGAAAAAGGCCTTTATCGCAGTTACCTGGATGTCGGGATAAGGCCATCAATCTTATCGAAGAATGCCTGTAGTTTTGATGCCTGATCAGGTTCATTGATCATCAATTCACCAACACAGCTATGCAGTGCTTTCAGTGCCGCTGATCTTTCCTGCTTTCTCATGCTGAGGATATGGTCAAGCGTATTGCTGTACACCAGGTGAAGCATTTTTTTGGCGGTATCCACGCCGAATAACAAAACTTCAAAGACATCAACTTCACCGGCTTTGAGGCAATTTTGTATGGCGTTGAGATTAAAGTTATAAAGATTTCCCATTACCGCCTCTTGCCGTGGAGTGCCATGGTAATCGTCCTCTTCTTCCACGATCGTTACCAATGTATCCGGATAGTTGAGCAGTTCATCTATCCATTCCTCTTTTGGCCATAATTCGCCGGAAAGTCTGTTCTGCTTTTCAAGCCGAGCATAATCCAACGACAGCGTTGCTTGAGCAACAGAATGCCTTACTGGCTTCTGATGATGCCGCTCACCAGCCATGTGCGGTTCTACATCACTATTAATGGTATTCCGGCCTGCATGATTCACGGCTTCCGACAAGAAGCATTCACCTTCAGAATGCTCAATGTCGGAAGCAATACCACTGTCTTCCGAGAGGGTGAATTCCATGCCATCATTCTCTTGCAAGAGCCTTACCAGAGCATCAATTCTGGATCGTGATGTACTTTGACTACACCGGCAAATCGCCTGAGCCTGAAGCAAAACCGGTAAATCAACCATACCATCGCCAGTGATGTTGGCGGCATATGCCAGCTCCAGCTGAATCATGTCATTGTGTTGATTGAGGCCATCTCCCCCGATATGACGATCCACAAAATCCAGTACTTCGTTGTAAATAACCATAACCTGACGGTCATTTCGCGCGACATCACGTGGCAAAATTTCGGAGACATCAGAAACACTATCAAAACGTTGCTGCAATGAACGAAAAAACGAGCTCGGCTCTCTCAATCCAGCATGCTTCTGCCCTGTAAATACAGCTCTCCTGTTTAGGAACTCGTCTCTGGAAATGGTTCGATGTTTAATTGCTTTCACAGCCAGACCCTGCTCCTTGTTTTCGTCAACCGGAGACTGACTGGAAAAGCAGTTCATTAATTGTCGCACTCGTGCACCATACTGATTTATTGTATCTGTCATGGCACTCTCCTTATTTCACTACCTATCAAGCTTTCATTAAATGTCGTTTTCTTACCCCTTAAGCCGACCTTGCTTACTAACCCCTAGAATTTAGAACCATCGCAGCAGACTATTGATTGCTCCATTCAAAACGTTAATATCGATGGAAGCTATCACTGCATGAAGCTTCCACCTGAGGTTTCTATTCGGGCCATTAGAAGATTCAACGTACATCGCTTGCAAATCTCACTGTCTTTTTGCCCATAGATGCCGGTGCACCTTCAAGCTTCAAAATAGACGTTGGCTTATTGTCAATCTGACTCACAACGTTCTCAGACCACGCACACCGAGTTTAGCAAAGACATCCCGCCTTATTTTTTCATAAGCAGCCTGCGCTTTTTCCTTGTTGTTTCGATCACAAGCAGGCAATAAATCAATAGCCAGATGACGCATAGCCTTCTCATTTTGGTGCATACGGATCAACCTTGTCTTTCCATTGTGTAAATCCCACGATGGCAAATTACGGTATCGCTTCACCATGGTTTTGACATCAGATTTATACTTGACCTTACGAAAACAAGCTTCTAACTGGCGGAACAATGCTTTTCCCAGGCTCTTATCGCCAGTACAGCAAACAACCTCACTGACCGATACCTTATAGCCCTGAGAATATTTGCGGCCATCCATCGTGTTTTTCTGGCCTTTGACAGGTTGAGAAGATTCCTTATCACCTGCAACATCAAATGAATATTGCTTCTGCGTTTTAGACAACCTTAATAATGCAATGTTTGAATCCATGAAAAACATCCTCCTTTGTTTAGTTATTGGTGCATTAACCATCCACTAAAAGTTCCCCTCCCACCATTAAACCTTCGTAGTGAACAATGAGATTTACCGGTTTCTTATTTCAATAAGAAATCAATAAGAATGCGACTATTACAAATAATCAATAAGACTCAGAATTCCCTTCGCAATTGATTCTAAAATTAATCAAATAGCCCCATATAACTGACAGGATGTTTTTTATGTCAACACTCGTTCAGCAGTTCCTGCAGGAACATGCCCATATCACAGATACCTTATTAAATGTGCAGCGTATTGGTATCCATACCGAACAAGGCAGGAAGCTTTTGATTCTGGCCAAAGAAGAGTTGTTGGCTCATCTGGAAAAAGAGGATGTCAATCTGTATCCCGTTCTCTGGAAAGCAGCGGAAACGGATGAGAAACTGAAAAGCACTCTGGAAAAATACGCCAGGGATATGGATCAAATTTCAGCCAGTGCTCTCGCATTTTTCGAAAAGTACTGTTCTCATGGTGACGAGGAAGGTTTCGAGAAGGACTGCAAAGGTTTGATCCGAGTACTTTGCAAGCGCATCGGTAACGAAGAAGCCATACTGTACAAAAAGTACGACGAAATCATGCGCTAACAGCGCGTTCCAACACCAACCTGCTAATCCCCTATACTTTGCCGAGGCGCAGCAACGCGCCTCTTCGACGCAGTCCGCATCCACTCTGCTGAGTTTTTTAGAGAACAGCGCCATATTCGTGATTTAATACCCTAGCTTTACGCCAAACAACTGGAGAACAACGATGAAGCGGCTACTTGCCTGTACAGCTGCCCTGCTATTTACCACCCTGATCACCGCCTGCTCCCCGGAAGTCGGCTCAGAAGCCTGGTGCAATGCACTTCAGGAAAAACCCAAGGGTGACTGGACGGCCAATGAAGCCACCGACTACGCCAAACACTGCGTGTTTAAATAGTCTGAGACTTCCCATGACATTGGCCGGTTCACCCATGACAGTGCCCTGGCCGATGTCTGCTTAAGAACCGGTATACCGCTATTCTCTAGTTTGGGAAAACAACTACAGGGATGTCATGATGAAACGGCTATCACTTACCACCTTACTCGCAGTGATGTTTCTGGGTGCCTGCAGTAGTGAACAGGAACCTCAGCAGAACGAAGCGGATTCGCACTTCCTGTCCGGGCATCAAAAAGCCATTGATCAGGCCAAAGCTATGTCGGGCACATTGGAAGAAGCTGCCAGACAACGGGATGAACAGCTGAAAAAAGAACTCGGCAAATAAACAGATTCACTTCGCATAACACCGGATAGGCAGATACTCCCAGGCGGTACACAATGCAGCCATCTGACTATCACCATTGCCAGGGAGTTCACCTTGCTTCAGCAACTGTTACAGGCCTACCGGGGGGAGCTCTATGGTATCGCTTTTTTCGAGGCGTTTCTTGAAACCGCCACATCCCACATTGAACGCCGAAAATGGCAATACCTGATTGAAGTCGAACAACGCACTGCACAATGTCTGAAGGCCTACCTGGAACCATTGGGCATTCACTGCCCAGAAGATGATGCCGACATGGTTCAGGCAGGACAACGGCAGGCCAGCCTGTGGTTACACCTCCCCTGGGACACCCTGATGGCAACACTTTCGCCATGGATTAAAACCTATGCCGACCGCTATCGGCAACAGGCGAATACCGATAAAACCCATCAAATTGCCAGCAACATGGTGGCTGACCATGAGGATGCCATTCTGGCGTTTGTTGATCGCGAACTGGCGCAAGCCCCTGATAGTCTGGCGCCACTCATCGAGTATCTGGATAAGTACCCATTACCTCGCCCACTGGCAAACATCGCCTGATCGGAATCAACAGAATCGTCCTGCTACACTGAAGTGACAATAATCAACAATCTGATTGAATCCATGCGCAATGTCACCAGGACGGTTACTCTTCTCGCAGGCTTATTCCTTTTCCTTAGCCTGCCACTTCAGGCAGCGGAGACACTCTGCACAAAAGGTACGCCTCGCATCAAAGTTCAAGTATCAAAAGACTGGAAACTGCGCTTGGGCGGGCGTCCTGTTCCGGGTATTGATGTTGAAGACAGGCTTGTTTTTACCATTAAGAAAACCGGTTACCAGTTCAACCTGCCCGACCGCTTTCAGGGTAATCCCTGTCAACGTGGCAGCGTCAGGGTTTCCAAGGATGGCAAGTATATCGGTATTTTCTGGAGTGAAGATTACCTGGCCAGCCAGAATGGATTACTAGCCCTGCGTTCCGACGATTTCGGACAAAGCTTCAGACTCTATTGGCTGCCCAACACGGCCTTCTACGGAAAACTGGTGAAAGACGACAAAGGTATGTCCGTAGGCCGCTGGGAGCTTGGTATCAGCAGAATTACAACCATTGACCAGCAAAGTGCCCTTAAAGCCCATAACAGCAAGCAGTTCAGCAAACTCGGGGCCAATATCACCCAGATGAAATCCAACCGCCTCTCTGGTGGCTTTTCCTCGGGAAATCACAACAAGATATCAGCAGACATGTTCACAGTGGTGGGCCGTCGCACTGAAAAAGATGAATATTATGAAATATCCATACTGAACTTCCTGCAAACCTTCGACATGGGCCGAAGCTGGCATGTATCAGCGGATCCTAATCATTACCAGCATTCGTTTTCTCCACCGAGCGCCTTTTATCATATGTGGGGTGATGATGCGGACAAACAACACCTCAGACGATTTCAAGGCCTGCCCCCTGGATTCACAGCTGTCCCTTATACCGCTGTGGCACAGTGTATTGCCACCTATTCAAAAGGATCTCATGAGATTACTTTCGAAGCGCTGAAAACGTCTATTGAGGCAGGAGAAAATTGTTCATGATGAAACCCTTCTGAAATCACCGGGTCTAAACTGCTACACCTTGCCCACCCGGCAATACCAGCAGGAGACCTTCATGAAACAAACACTCACTTGTCTTGGGCTGCTCTGCACATTGTTTGCTTTTGCCGTGTCAGGTGAACAAAACCCGGATCTGGTTTACTGGAATACCCCGGCAGCTGCCCCCCTGCAGCAAAGAATCCCGGCCAATGCTGATTTCTGGCAACTGATCCCCCAGCTAACAACCCAGAAAACCCAGACCTATTGCGGTATTGCCAGTGCGGTTACCGTACTCAACGCCATGGCTTTTGGGCAGCCGGGTGATCCTGTCTATTATCCTTATACCCATGTTACACAAGACAGTTTCTTTACCCCCGGCGTTCTGGAATATGTCACTCCGTTGTCTGTCCTAACACGCGGAATCAGCATGAAGGAACTGGGTAGTGCCTTGAAAAATCATGGTGTCGTTGTGCATAGCATTTCTGGGGACAGTTTCGGAATCGATCAGCTACGCGAGCGCCTGAGCCGTGATTTAACCGATAAAGAGCACTATATCCTGATCAACTATCACCGCCCTTCGCTAAACCAGAAAGGCGGTGGTCATTGGTCGGTATTGGGTGCGTATGACCCCACAACCGATCGCGCACTGATTCTTGATGTCGCACGCTATGCCTACCCGCCGACCTGGGCCAGCCTGTCGGCTCTGCATGCTGGCATCAACACTCTGGATTCAAGCAGCGGTGAGTCCAGAGGTTTACTGATTGTCTCTGCACCCTCTGCTGCGCCCAGAAGAGCCTATGAAACGAACTGCGCAAACACACTTAAGGGGCCGGATTAGGCTGTCCTGTATGAATCGCCTCAATGGCTTCCAACACCTCATCAGACAAGGTCAGTTCACTGGAATTCAGGTTGGTTTCCAATTGTTCAAGAGTTGTAGCACCAATGATATTGCTGGTCACAAACGATCGAGATGTGACAAATGCCAGCGCCATCTGGCTGGGATCCAGGCCATATTCCAGGGCCAGTGAGACATAAGCCTCAGTCGCTTTCTGTGCCTGTGGATTGTTATAGCGCTGGAAACGGGAGAATAGCGTCAAGCGGCCATCAGCAGGTCTGGCGCCATTGAGATATTTTCCACTGAGTACACCGAAAGCCAAGGGTGAATAGGCGAGCAAACCTAATTGTTCACGGTGTGCAATTTCTGCAAGACCAATCTCAAACGAGCGATTCAGGAGGTTATATGGATTCTGAATACTGACTGGGCGCGCCTTCTGCTTCAGCTGGCTATCTGCCAGATAACGCATCGCTCCCCATGACGTTTCATTGGACAGTCCGTAATGCTTGATTTTGCCAGCCTTCACCAGCCCATCCATAACATCCAGCGTTTCTTCTATCGGCGTACCTGCTTCATCGTCCTGATGCACATAACCCAGACGGCCAAAGAAGTTTGTGTTGCGATCAGGCCAATGCAGCTGGAACAGATCAATGCAATCAACCCCCAGGCGCTGAAGACTGCCCTCCACCGCACGTTCAATATGCTCACGATTCAGACGTCGCCCACCGTCCATATAGTCGTAGCCAGGTCCGCACACCTTAGTAGCAATCACCACATCATTATGCCGTCCGCGTTGACGCAACCAGTTACCGATAATCTGTTCTGTGCGTGTCCAGGTTTCTGCCCCGGGCGGGACTGGATACAATTCAGCTGTGTCAATGAAGTTAACGCCATACGCTGTCGCTCTGTCCAGCTGTGCAAACGCCTCCTGTTCTGTATTCTGTTCGCCCCAGGTCATCGTGCCCAGGCAAAGAGAACTGACTTTTATATCAGTCATCCCAAGTCGTTTATATTCCACGATAACACTCCAACATTCGTTGAGTCATACCAACCTGACACCTGCTCATGATGATCTATCGAGTCAATGACCGGTAACAATCAGGATAATTTCAGTGTGCATACTGAGGTATTTTCCAACAAAAAAACAGAGCAATTTGAACCCTTATAAAAACCGAACAATCAAACTTATAACTGACAACAAAAACAGTCATCGTCATCTATACTCCCCAACAAACAAAGAACAATTCTTATAATAAGATCAAACAGCACTATTCTCTTTTCAACCTCACTTAATCATTACTCTTCACACCAGGTTGCTAAATATGACTAAGAAAATGATTAGTTCACTATCCTGCATATTACTTTTATCAGGACTATCATTGTCACTTACTTCTTACAGTAATACGCCCCCAAAAAATTCTGACACTCATTCCATAACATTAAAAATACGCAACGAAGGATGGTACCTGTTAAACTATGAATTTGACCGCTATATCTGTACCCACAACGAAATCGGAAATGGTTCGATGATTAGCGGCTCACTCTTAATGGGCAGATCAACATCTTACCCAGTTTACGATACCAACCCAACAGGTCTACAATGCAGAGTTAAAGTATGCCCTACGCCATGCTATGAATCACTCACGCACTATTACACTATCACAAAACCAACAACAATACGGTGTAGCGGAAATATATTTACTTTCAACTGCGATACCTACTAAACAATAACCCACCGGAGCAACATTACTCGCACCGGTGGGTCATGTCATAGTTACCTCGAGCTTATAGTAATCAACACTCTTGAATTTGTAGGAAAGGGCACTTTTTCAATAATCGTTGGATTCCAGTAACCAGTATGTGTCGTGCAATTCTTACCAATATCTTTAAAGTTAACATTAAGGTGTATACAATATTCATCCAATGTATTTTCCGACCCTAAATAACCTCCAGCAGAAACAATAAACATGTATTGATCCTTTTCCCGGCCATGTTTCCAGCTTATAAAACCAGTAGGATATTGGTGTAACCCGTCAAAAACAGGTGTGAGCGTCATCATCGTATTCACGGGAAATCCTGCATACGTCTGAAATTGATATCGCCCTGTGGCAATTGCAGGTTCATCTTCAAGTCCTTCAATCCCAGGTGCAGATATTTCGAACAACGGAAATACATCTTGTTTCACTTCCACCGTTCCGGCATGAGCCATACTGCCAGACAAAACGAAAGACAAGACAAGTGGCACGGAAAAAAACTGTCTCATTTTCTACCCCTCACACTGCTTCTTGGCAGAGACCTTTGCAGCTTACTGGAAAATATATGCCTGAATATTGTGCCTGATGATCAAAACCGATATTTCAGTCCATCAATACATCAGATCCAAATAAAAAATAACACAACATCACAAACTCTGTTTTTTTATTCTTTATATGGATCATTTCTCTGTCTTAACGGTTATCAATATTACATTCTTCATGCGTTCTTCTGACATGAATACAATTCCACATATGACAATACCCATGTTTCAAAAAAAAAGACACACTGGATCGGAGATCCTTACCCAAGTAAACATACACAGATTATGTCATCAGTTCAGTTAACCCTGATCATCAGGGCCTAAATTATCCAGGGCGCTCTCAATCCGATAAAGTCTACTTTCGACGTTACAAGCAGCATGAGGGATTCTTACTAATAAAGCATTAGGATCTTCATGTCGGGGAACAGTAAAAAATCGCCCCCGATCCTTGAAATATTTGACATTTTTATTAAAGGCATCGTCACACATTTGGGGATACTGTTTCTCAAGATAGTTAACAATCCCCAAAATATATCTAAAAACATTATTGATAACAGGCGACATCTCTCTAATAAAACGATAATGTCTACCATCCAGCCTAAAGCTCAACGCACTACTTGCAATTTCTTCAATATTGTTATTCTCCCATGCGTCTTCGCCATAAATAGCACAGTATTCGTATCTTATTCTGCCCAGATTATGTCGCACTCTTTCAAGCCTTAGGCATTGTGCTTCGTGAGCAGATTCATCCTCTATCTCAATTTCAGCATCATCGCCTGACGCTAAATAATCCTCAAGCGTTTCATAACACTGTCCTGTTATAGGGCATTGGTATCCAGCAACAGGCCTTGGGGGATCAGGCGGTGTAAAAAATACTGTTTCAGCTATCTCTGGCTCTGCAGGATGAATGACGAACTCATTGATTGGCCTCACACATAAAATACCATGTCGATTGAGATATTCAATAACGGGGTTAATAAGATAATGAATAATTCTATTAACCATTTTTTTTACAACATGATGAATAAAACGGGCAGGTATCGTTTTATGACAGCAGGACGCCGTGCCATTATTGTCTGAGGAAGCCGTAATTGGCTGCATACTATTCATACTATCAAAGCCTATCCATGACTATTTTTTAACTATCAGACAAAAAAACAGTAGAAAAGTTCAGCACTGGTTATATGGCCTTCCGTGGACATACTTACCTCGAAAACAACGGGAACCTGCCCCTGCTCAATCCCACAAGGACAGACAACAATATAATATGTAATTAGAAAGAATACCTGTCGTTATGACGGAGCTTGACCCCTGCCTGACGCAGAAGATCCCCCGCCAGCGGCGACAATAACGTACGGCGACTAAGAAGAATTTCTTTTACACCCCACTCCAGCAGCATCAGGACATCCGCTTCCGAAATGGTTTTCTGGTTACTGAAATCATGCACGCGAATCGGCTGCACGGTTTTCGCTTCTTCTTCCTTCGGGGCTTCAGGTACTACTTCCTTATGCACGAGCCCCATCCGGCTACCCAGAATTGCATTCAACCGGTTGCCAGCAGCCTTGTTATCAAAAATCTGCATGGCTCGTTCCGCGACCAGAGAACCGGCTTCCAGTGGCGGAATACCACCGTGATAAATATTCGGAACCACTGTATCTTCGAAGGCAATGGCTTCCACGCCGGAATAATCTGCAGCCAGTTGACGTGTTTCTTCATCTTCCAACCGGTAAACCAGGTAAGCCGACAGGCTGCGGGAAGACTCAGCATCGGAACCGGGACGTTCGCCCAGCAGCACGATAACCATTCGGGCATTCACCGCCCGGGCCACATCCTCCGCCAACCGAACCCGGCCGTGCGGTGCAATCATGGTTTGCCCAAGGCTGTAGCCACGGCTGCGCAAACCATCTTCCAATACCGGCAGCAGCTCTTCGATATTGTGATGTACCGCCTCAGCACTCAATCCATCGGTGACGATGATCTGAATATCATTATTTTCCGACGTCAGTTTTTCACGACACTCATCGCTTAATGTTGCACCGGTATCCGGACGGGCATGGTGTAGCGCAAGGGTCGATGCCTTCGAATCAATCCGACGATAATCCAGGTCATCAAACGCCTCAAACCGCAATTCACTGACCGCCGCTGCACGGGCTATCGCCATATTCAGACGCAGGTTACGCATGACCTGGTTCGCCATCCGCGGCCCCGCATTATCCAGACCATACGCCATCGGCACCCGCGACATCAGGTGACGGAACTCATGCTCAGAATCCGCAAAAATCGCAGGATTGCCCCAATTGGGTCCGCGCTGGATTTGACCACGCTTATCCTCAGTGAAGATGCCGCGCTCAATACACCAGTGGTAAAACTCCGGTGCCGGCTTGAGGTTGTGAATCTCCCGCATGGTCTGATCATCATGACCACTGGTGTCGGCATAGGCCAGCATCCGGTCTACCCCGAGGTAAATGTCCATGAAGTAATTGGCGCCGGCAACGGTCAGCAGCTCCACCGCCATTTCCTGGCCTTCCTCGGCGGCATCCGCGTGCAGGGTAAAGCACGGGGAAACCCCCATCGGCAGCCCCATCACCTTGGCCATGAACAGGTCCTGCAGATTGGAGTAGACAATCTGACGGCTGTTTTCATGGGTTTCCGGTCCGATGAAACCGGTCACACTGTTCACCATGCAGGGGTCATAACGACGACACAGGCCGTAAGTTAATGCTTCAGCCGTCGCCATGTCGATCCCGTCATGCTTGCTGTAACTGACCTCACTGCCCTGCCCGGTCTCGAAATACATGAACTGCTCCGCCTTGCCGGCCAGCGTGCCTTTCTTCGCCATCATACGGTAGGCGTCGTCCATATAGGTAACGGTGACATCAAAGGCTTCACGCAATGTGGCGTCTGTTCCGGCCAGTGACTGGAACAGGATTTCCACCGGCGCACCTTCTGCCAGACAGGCCAGTTGGGTGCGAACATGGGACAGCACACAGATCTGTGTCGGCGCACCGGTTTGCTTACGGATTTTATCCAGGTGGAACAGGCAGGCGCTGATGTTGTCGACCGAATCCTCAGAGGGATTCAGCCCAATCATCAGATCACCATTGCCCATGGAAAGCCCCAGCCAGGTCAGTGCCGTAATCGCACTAAGGTCATCGGTCGGGTGGTTTGGCTGAATCCGGGTGGAGAGAGAACCCTGTAAGCCAAGATGCGTGCGCGCGCGGGTCGGGCAGGTGATCTTACGTGCGTTGTAGATCAGGTCATGCACACCCATCAGCTTGGTGACTGCCGCCACCATCACTGGCGTCAGACCGGTTCCGGCCTTGACCAGCTCTGCACCGCTAGCCGCCTGCATCCAGTCCTTCAATTCGCCCACTGTCATTAGCGCGAGCTCGTCGAACACCTCAAGGTTGAGGTCATAACCTACCCGCATGATGTCGTCTACTCGCCCATGCCGGTTGACCAGCGGACGATCATACAGGTGCTGAAGCGTAAGATCTGACAACAGGGTACGCGCCGCTTCCCGCTCGACTTCATCGGCAGCCGCCAGCCCGGCATTGATGTCGCCGGCCTTGCGCAGGTCAGCCGCACCCAGCAATGCCTTCAGCCCGGTAAAGCTGTATTCCCGCCCCATGACATTCAGGCGGTACACTTCATCCGGCCGGGGTTCCGGTACTGGAATGTCTTGCAGCGGGGTCAGGCGGGCATTCGCCATAACAGTTGTCTCTCCAGAATTTTGTCATCATCATGCGCCGACATACGCTGGGCTCAAATCAGTGCATGCCGTAAAAATAAACCGGAATCACATAATTCCGTACCGCCCCCAGGCTGACGAATTCCGCCGGCCGATCCGGCACCTCATCGACGGCCATCAGGTTGACCGGCAGCTGCCCCCAGCGGGTCGCGTAATTGCCAATCACCTTGCCAAAATCCTGCGGCGCCAGCAGTAGTAAGGGATGATTTTCCGGAAACTGTGTCTTTTCCAGCAACCCGGCCAACCGCTCACCAAACTGTTTGACCTGGGGGAAACGGGGATATTCACCCGCCGGCACCATCGCCTGGATACAGGCCCCGTTGGGGCTTCGGCAGGCCAGTTCCACCGCACTTGAAAGTGCTGATTCATCCGCATCCAGTGTCAGACGGGCGACTATCGGGAGGTCATGCAGGGGCAACTGTCCGGGGCAGGGCATGTACAAGGTATTACCCGACAGTTCCGCACTGTGCAGGGTCAGGCCATAGACGGTCGCACGGCCGCCAAACTCCGGAACATGGGAATACAGGCTGCGTGATAGCAGCGGAGAATCCACAATGCCGCGGCAAATATCAATACCCAGATCGCCATACCAGGTGGTTCCGGGCAGCTCTTCCCCCATGACCAACCGGTAAAGCAGCTCTCCGACGCCACCGGAAAACGTAATAATAGTGTCATCGGTTAGGGGGCTTACATCGTCGTTATAAGGCGCCTGACATAATCCTGCTCCGGCACCGTCACCGGAAAACCATGCAGCTTCACCGGCAACGATGGCCTCCAACCCGCGTATGATGAAATCCACTACTGCCGTGACGTCAGCCTCTGACATCGTCTCCCCGATCGAGGTTTCAATCCCCAGTCGCTCAAAGATCATTCGCCCGTAACGGGATAACCCGAGAAGATGATAGCTGCCGGGCTGAAAACGGAAATGACGTGCGCCAAGGAAATAGCTGCCGGCAGCCAGAACATTGCCGTCCAGCCCCTGTGCAGGATTGGTGGTTCCGCCGCCAATGTCCAGATTGATCACCGGTCGCAGAGGTTCCTGGCGGGAAAGCTCCAGGCTGTTGCCCATAAAGGCCAGCCAGGATTCAAGACATGGGTCGTCTGCGGTCGCCACGATGACATGACCGATCCGTTCACGTACCGCCTGGGCAATGACGTGGGCATTGGCCTGCTCTGCCGCCAACCCGGTGATAATAACGCCGCCTGAAAATATTTTCTGGCAGTCGATACCGCTTTCTTCCAGCCAGCTATCAATGCATTCAATGATTTGGGTACGCGACAGTTCTTCACCATCAAACGGTGTGAAGACCGGTTCAGAGCGATAGAGCAGGTCAGGACTGCCAAACTCCATTCGCCCTGTCGTCATACTGCGCTCCATACGCGCACGGGCCACTAGGGCGCGACTGGTGGTTGAACCGAAGTCCAGACCAATCATCAGCGCCGTGTCGCGATCTCCTGCATAGTGCGAGAAATCGTTTCGCCCGGAAGGCGTTGTTCGTGGAGGAAAAGGCGTCATGGAATTAATCAATCGTACAGCGGAACTATTGTTTCAGGACCTGAATAAACCGTGCGGAGTGAGAAGTCAGGCATTGGATATAGGCCATGACGTTCACAGAAAAGTCCGCTTAACCAACAGCGGGCTTACCGGCATGCGGCAAGCCCGCTGTTACATGCAATAGACCTTGTTTACTTCAGTGCATCCTTGGCCAGCTGACCGACTTCGGGATGCGTCAGGAATTTCGAGAATGGTGCAGTCGCGGCTTCAGGACCGTATACCATGACCAGTACCGGGGTATCGGTATGGGTACCGGTTCCCCAAACCACATACTGGTCTTCTGCCAGGGCATGCCCCATCAGGTTCCAGCGGGTCTCTTCACCGTAAACATAGAAGGACTCGAAAGGGGTATCCACTGCCGGCCAGGTCTTGGAAGCCAGGTAGGAATGGCCCGCTTTCTGGAAACGGTTCGGGTTGGTTTTCAGCACCGTCGCAGCCATGGCTTCTGTGACCTCGAAGGCATGGTGCTTGCTCATCAGCTCTGCCAGTTTCTTCGCAGTCTGCTGATCGGCAGGCAGCGATTCGAAATCACCCCAGATGTTCTTGTTGCTGCGAGTCTGCGCATAGATACGATCCAGCAGGCTCAGGTCAGCAAAGTTGAACATGGGCTGATAGTCGTGCTCATCGCCGAAAGCAGGCGCCGGCAGCTTCTGCGGTTCAGGCACATCCTTCATGCTGTAGCTGAAACCAAAAGAACCGGTTTCATGGTCTGCAGTCACAATCATCAGTGTATCATTACGCTTGGCCACCCACTCGTAAACCGCTTCAATGGCTTCATCGAACTTGACCATGTCGTGCAACATGGCGCCAACATCGTTCTCATGACCGGCCCAATCAATCTGGCCACCTTCAACCATCAGGAAGAAGCCGTCTTTATCCTGACTCAGGATATCCAGCGCCTTCATGGTCATTTCTTTCAGGGTAGGCTCAGAGCGATCACTGGCATCCTTGGTTGCCGCGTAATCAATACCATCCATCATGCCGGAGTTGGCGAACAGACCCAGCACCTTGCCATCCTGAACCTTGTCCATCTGTTCACGGGTGAACGCCAGCTGGTAACCGGCAGACTGTGCCTCTGTGAGCAGGTTCACTTCATCCTTGCGCTTGGAGCTGAAGGAGAAAGCACCGTCATTCAGTTCACGGATTGCTTCATAGGTCGCACCCTTGTCATTCACTGACTTGGGTACAAAGTGGCGCAGACCACCCGAGAACATCACATCCGGGCCGATACGGACCATATCCGCCGCGATTTCATTTTCCAGGTTACGGTGAGGCTGATGCGCTGCAAAAGCGGCAGGTGTCGCATGAGTCATACGGGTATCAGATACCAGACCTGTCGCCTTACCCATCTTCTGGGCACGCTCAAGAATGGTTTCCAGGTATTCGCCCTCAACGCCAACACCGATCACTTCACTCAATGCCGGTTCACCGGTGGCAAGCTGAGTCGCGGAGCAGGCGGAATCCACCACGATTTTGTCGTGTGGACCCGTCATCGATACACCCAGCACACCCGCCTCAATCAAACGATCAATACCAGTCTGGCGACCGTCGTAAATGGAATTGGGTGCTCGATGCGCATAGGTACGAAGCAGACCGACCTGCTGAGGCCCCATGCCATCACCGATCATCATGATGACATTCTTGACCTTGCCGGATTCTGCAACCGTTTCTGTGTGCTGCTGACCATCCAGCGCACACCCAGCCATCGCCGTACATCCGGCAATGACAAGACCTGCCAGTAGTTTCTTTCTGAAATACATCAGAACTTCCCCCCAAAAATAGAAGCTGATGATGTGTTAGGAGCTCCCCCAGTCCTGAGTTAGGGACTAAGAGTCTGATAACCGCAAAAATATCGCAGCCTATTTTTGCAACATTAAGTAGACTTACATTGATATTCTGCAAGAAATCTCATTTCAGTGGGGTACGATAGTGATCTACGTCAATCAATCCACTTATTTTTTAATCACCTATTTCATGTAAAAGCAAAAAAGCAGAGTGAGGATATTCTAACGGTTGATGGGGTATGTTTACCTCGGCTTGGCAGATGGAAGAGATACTACAACATGAACGATTAAATACAACGCAGCATAGGATTATATGTAATCCAGCAGATCATTTAAAAAACGAACCACCACATCAAGCTCGTCACGGCAAACACCAGGGGATAATCTGATAGTGGTAGAATCAGGCACAAAATTAACATTTATAGTGATAAAGTTTGTATGTTGAAAACCAAAGCTTGCGCGTGTATATGCCTTCACATCTTCTTTACCACACAAATAATAGAAATAACGCATTAAAAAAAGCGATCTTAGATAATGGCAGAAACCATATACTTTAATATCCAGATAACTGAGGTTCATTCCATCTCCAGCCTGACTAATTCTAATACGCTGCCTTATATTATCAGGTGTCGCAATTAACTCAGGTGGCGTTCGATCAATTAAATATCTTGCATTATCAAAAACCAGACGTCGATACTCATCTGTTCCGACAGGTGCTGCCAGATAGGACATAGAAAAATAGTTATATGTTAATTCATCAGCCTTTATGGCACTTAAATTGGGTATATCGTTAAATCGGCGCCATACATCCTCCTGATTATTGACTATAAAAAATGGCGCGCCATAATAATTATCCAAACCATACATATCATATTTTTGCCCGCTCCTGAAAAATACGAAATTTAAATTACCCGCCAATATTTCATTTTGGTAAGCCAAAAGTAACTGTCGCACATCTTCGGATTCAATATAATCGATTGTGCAATCCATAATCACAGTTAACTTCGTATTAGTGGGTCCGTTGAGTCGCAAAATCCGATCAATATCTCTTCTTACATTATGCGATTCATAGCGGTAGTGGTCTGTTGCTATCTCTACCCCCGGATGGATCTGACATGCATAAACATCAATCTTTCTATCCAGTCCGCGCCCCATAACCTGAGTGATTTCCCGATCACTGCCAATGAACGGAATCTGTTCAAAGTAGAATCCCTGTGAATAAACAGCTGAAAAACGACCATCTGTAACTGTCTGCATTGCAGCAACCATGGCAGCTGCATATGCATTCACTCCCGTTTTTGCCAGACCGGCCGTTGCATTGTTATAGAGTCGCTCGGGAAGAACACCATAGTTTCTCAACAGATTGATATAAATGCCTGAAAAAGGTACACGGTCATCCTCGTAGGGATAGGGATTTGTTATAGCCAAAATGGTTCGTAGTTCGGCATGGCTTAACTCAATATAATCCGTAAAGCGACTGAAATTTCCTACCGTGCTGTTCGCGCGGCTATAACCAGTGGGCTCTGTGATGCCAAGCCACATTTCCAGAGAGGTCAAATGATGATGAAGGCGAAACAGTGCCATTTGCAGTAAATTTCGTGCTATCAATTGATCGTGCAGTTCTTCCCATCGTCCTGGTTCCTGTGCAATCCTGCCAAAACACTCATCAACCATCCTTAATAAGGAATCGCACAGTACATGAAAAGGCCTCATTCGCTGAAAATATCTTGCTTCCGCATCAGCAGAGTCAGTCTGATTCATAGTCCGTTCAATACCCTGTTGAAGGAACGCCATTTTTTCTCTAAGCCGCGTAAAGAGCCTTGATCGAGTAAACGAAAAGCCATCATCTTCATAGGTATAAAAGAACTGTCCCTCTTCTACTAAGGGTTCACCGGCCACATGACCTGTTAGTTGTGGCCTTTCCTGCAATGCTATATCAAATAACGAGGCATTTTTCCGACGAAACTCGCCAGGTGATGTATAAAGTCCTGTATCCGAAATAAATTGAAAGAAACGGTCATTTACTTTCCTGTTTTTTGCACGACGATGCTCCGGTAACTTCAGCAAATCGAGCCTATCTTCAAACAAATTGAAGAGCAAAACACCATTGTGACGCCCCCCCCCTTCCCGATATGACACTCTTGATATGGAACAAACATTTAGCTTTATAAATTTGCTTATTTGCCGTCTTGAAAACCTGGGATACTGCCTTAAGAATTCATCAAACACAGGATTCAGGATATTTCTAAACCGTTGTTTTTGCTCAGCGTAACGCGCATCAAATACGTCCTGAGAAAAATTTTCCTGAGCTGTATATATTGTATCTGAAAAAATAGCAGTCATATCAAAAAGAATGGCTTTGTTAAATTTGTACCTGAAGAATTGATGTCTATAATTTCTATAATGATCATCTAACTTTCTCTGTATACTTTCTCTAGTTTCGTCAATAGCTGAAAGATCCATTACATCAAAACTTAAAGGATAAAAACCATCAATTCCATCATCATCGAGTCTTAGGTAAATTGCACTCTCTGGCGCAGCAACTTGTAATGGCAACCCCCAGTGCAACCTGTTATTTAAAAAGCTCCAACGATGATAAGTACCAAAATTATCCATCGGTGGAACGCTCATATGCCGGTTGATGGGAATCAGCATTTCCATTGTCTGGTGATCAATCTTAGCGGCTTTCCCAAGATAGTTCCTACCAATAGCATCCAGCTCATCCTGAGCTTCTCTTTGATCAGTCAGCGTCTTAACAGCATTGCATATGGCACGATTTATATTAAATTCATTCTCAAGTGCATTGATAGGTACTTCAGACTCATAAGTATGATCCTGATCACTATACCTTAATAAATGAGGCGAAACGTTATTCACAACTTCAATACATCTTTCATAAATCCTCTTAGCGCAGAAAACTATTACACAAGTAATCGTAAGCAATGCCATGTGCAGATCCCTTACGATACAGACGCACCAACGCCGCAACCACAAGCAATTAAAACGGCTTTGATCAATAGAATAAAGGTTTTGATTTATCCGACGTATTGAGGATAAGTTTTCGTATATATTATTGAGCATAAAATATTGAATTAACTGCAAATATTCCGAATGTAAATAATGTAAAAAACCTCCTCAATAACAATTATGCCATTTCTACTAACATCATCGTTTTAATGACAAAAAGAAATAATAAAAGCCAAACTGCATCATCACAGCTTGGTTCTACCTTAATTTGATCCATGTTCAAGATAAGCTTTTAAGCTCGCAATCCCTTTTCCCGTAACGGCACTAATTTCAAAAAGGGTGTGGGCGCCAGCCGCTTTCAGTATCTCCCGAGAGTACGCAACATCAGCCTGATCACTGTCAATCTTGGTGATGATGCCAATCGCAGGACGATTGAACATACCGGTAAAACAGGGAGGGTAATGGTTATTCTTACGTGTACAGTCGTGCACCAGGGCAATGACATCGTAATCCACAGAGGATGTCATGAGGGCAGAATAGAAATGACGGTTCTCAATGAATTCGCCGGGGGTATCGAGCATGTACTGGCTGTATTCCATCGCCTGGGTTTTGCGATAGACCAACTCCTGACCATAAAGCGCCTGGGTCAGCGTCGTCTTACCCGATGTGGTCGAGCCGATCAACATCATCTTTTTCATCGGCATACCATCAGGAACGGGTGATCTGTGCAGGCGAAAACTTCAGTACGCCACCCAACAGATCCAGCACCGCATTGAGCGCCGCTTCCACACTACCGACATCGCCACTGATGACGAGACACCCGGAAAAACGATCAAGGAAACCAATCTCAACACCCGCTGCTTTCGTCGCAACATCGGCTGCAATAATGGAACCTTCACTCGGCGTGATCGTCATGATACCGATCGCGCTGACCGTTTCGGCATTCAGGCCAAGCTTGGTCACCAGGTCAGGCTGGGGATGGGCAATAAGGTGGGCCAGGGTGACCTGTTTACCAGGTACATACTCCTGAATGATACGTTCTTTCTCTTGCGACATAAGCTAAAGACACCTGCCGCATATACGGCGAACAAAACAAAATACGTGCAACCTGAGAGCCATAAGCGACCCAGTTGCCGGTGTCGATGGCGTCGGTGTCCGTTTGCAGCAGCGGCAGGGAAGCCGCGGTAGCGCGGAGGGCTAAGGATAGCCCTTCAGCGCGGGCCAAAAAACGGGCACCGATGCCATCGGCTGCCCCGATCCCGAAAAAACGAATCAGGGTCAGATCAATCAGCCGTTCTTCTGGCGAGCGATCTCTTCCCAGTTAGCGGGGTAGACGACAAACAGGAAGCGGGCAAAATCCGGCGCGCTGAACTGGATCTTGGAACCCTTGGGAATGAAAACTACGTCACCGGCATTACCCACCACTTCGCGGCCATCAATGATCACCTTCAGGGTACCTTCGATGATGTAGTCGACTTCGTCGTACTCCAGGGTCCAGTCGAAGGTGGTCTTGTCCATTTCCATCATGCCGCAACCCAGACGTGGGCTTTCGGACAGTTCCAGCAGGTCGGTAATGAAGACCTTGTCGCCCGGCTTGCCGGTATCGAACGGTTTGCACTTGACGGTGGCGGCTTTAACGACAGCTACACCGGATGCATCCACGTGCTTGTCGAATTCAGGCTTGGCGATCTGCTGCGCCATTTGCTCGGCCACTACCTTGCGGATGATCTGCTCAAGCATTTCAGCGTTGATCTGGGTCATGTCACACTCTCAGAACGGTTAAAGATAAAGAAACAGAAAGCAGCTCAGGATTTAGCCAACAGCTTGAGCACGGTTTCCTGTACGATCTGGATCGTACGGGTGTCAGTGATACCGAACTCTTTGTCCAGCATGTCGACAATGCGCTGGCGCAGTGTGTCAGGCGTTTCCGCCTGCGCTGGCGCCTGAGCACCGTGCACCACGTGAATGCCATGAATCCGCGCGTAGTCGACCGCGCCGGGGGTCATCAACATATCCCGCTCCAGCAGCAGTGTGTCTCCGGTCAGGAACCCGGTGATGTTGTTCCGGGTCACCAGTCGTTTACTCATCCACTGATCTCCATGTTGTCCACAATACCGACAATGGCGGCATCCACCGGACCTTCATGGATCATGGCCGCTTTACGCGCCGCACCACCCCGGGCTACCAGTACCATGTCGCCTATCCCGGCGCCGACCGTATCAACAGCCACCATGGCGCTCTTGGAATCCTCACCGTCGGAATTCACCAGGCTGACGATCATCAGCTTGAATCCGTTGAGGCCATCCAGTTTTCGGGTCGCCCAGATGTTGCCTGTTACCTTGCCTATCAGCACCTGCGATTCTCCTGCATCAATGCTCCGGATCGTCCGGATACCTGCCGTAAGGCGATGGGGAAAACCGGAAAATCGAAATGGTCGTAACAGTAATATGGGAAGGGTTTGGGTAGGTTGACACGCATCAAGTTGGCTAAAAAGAATCGATTAACTTAGATCAACGCCGTCGCAATAATCCGGCTTGTCACGACGACAGCAGACGCTGAAGCCCGGCCACTGGTGTGCCGTTTATTGGTGGATACACGTCCAAACCTGACAAGGATTGTTTTGGACAAAAGTCGCCAGATAATCCTGCCATTCCTTAGGGTGTGATTGTAACCGTTCTTCACAAAAACAGACTGCCAGTAGATTCAGCAGAGTTCTGTTTTTCCTGTTCCAATCACTGGATAATAAGCCTTTATCTATCAGATCTCTGGAAAACTGCTGATCTGGGACAAGTAAGTCTAGCGCAACATCAGGGTCATGATGAATATAGAAACAATCATCAAACATTAAATAAGGATTCCAGCGGATTTGGTGACAAGCTCCAGAAATAGCCTTATCAATATCAAAATTTATTGCAATCTCTGCCAGTTGTTTATCATTGTATAAAAAGCGCACCTCTTTACACTGTAACCTTGCTCGACCAATACCAATTAAATGTTCATTTACATTTACATTTACAATATGACGAATCGAATCAGGCAATGTACACAAACCATTAAACAGTTGCTCTTGGGCACCGGGATCTCGCACCATAAAATCAAAATCATTAACAAACAACGAAAACCGGGATAAAAAGAAAGCATTAACATCAAATTCAAACAATCTTTTAATACAATAGTCAATCATAGATGCTGAACCATACATCATTATCGCCATATTTCTCTGAATCACATCCTTGAATACGTTTGAAATATGCGTAGTCAGACCTTTACAAACAAAAAACCTGGGATCAAAGCTGGCATCTTTAAGGCGAGCAACATTTACATCAACCCTTTGCTGATACCCACTTCCACTGGAAACAAATCTGAAAATTTCAAATTTATTCTTTAATTTACTATCGGAAAAATGCTTCCTGCAAAAATCATACATCTCTGTCAATAGATAGATTTCATCTTTTCGATCTCGATCAAAGCTTGATGAATTACGATCCCAGCGCGCTGAAATCATGATTTCCGTTAACAGTTCCAGCCATGAATACAAGAACATATTTTTCCATTCCTCCTCCATTCGCTTATTACCCTGAAAAAATGGAGCGTATTGGCTAAATGCCATCTTCATCCACATCTGAAGATGCTTCAGATGCCATTCAGGCCAACCACGATAAGGACGTGATCCATGTTGATGATAACTGCTGTAGAACGCATCAAAAAAATGGAAATACACTTTCTCATCTATTTTCTGATTACTAATATCTCTAAGCAATTCCAAGAGGTTTCTTATGGACTCCTCATCGTTATTAGTAACCGAAACAATTCCCAGCAATTTATTTTTCAACATAGAAAGCAATTTTTTACAAGTAGCCAATAGATGTATGTCATTTAACTGTGGAAGATGTTTTTTAATTTTGACAAAACTTCTCAAGATACCCCACAAATCATCATCATTAGCACCTTTAAAATCTCTTAGAGGCATACTACCGGTTATAAGATCAATATGCTGAACACATAACATCTGATCAATATAAATATACCTTCCATCTTCCACCAGCCTCAGCAATGAAACCATCAATGCATTTATATCTACAGCATTGTAATTATCTACAACACTATCAGAATTTCGTAACAAATTATCAAGAAATGATTTTATCAATGGCACATCAGCTTCATAAATACCCTGAGAAACACCTTTGGATATACACCATATCGCTTCTCGAACCACTCTTGACTCAAGGGAGCCAACCATATCATTCAATCGTTCAACAAGCATCTTTGCTGTTGCCAAATAAAGCCGCTTATCAAGAAGACCAAGCGCCTTTGCAATCACAATCGCAGTATATAAACGACCCAGACAACCTGAAACATCCCTGTTATCAGATTGACAATAAGTCGTGAAATTATTACTGATATAATCAGGCAATTCTGAAAATAATTTATAGATAGACTGTATAGCATCACCAGCAGAAGATAAGCCCGCGTTCTTTTCATGTTTTATTACATAAGCAAGATCACTCAGCGCATACGACAATGAACACAGGTTAAAAAATGCCATATTATGCGCCATTTCAATCACTAATCTCGCTATAGCGGGATAATGAAAAAATGAGCGACTCTGCCTTGATTGACGATGTTTACTGGCAATTCCCCTGAGACGTCTGGTAACAGCTTCCCATAAGAATGATAAATTCTGCTCATTTCCCCATTTATCGTCGATAGCCTTGGCGAAACCAGCGACTTCATCATTCAACCTATCGTAAGTGTCACAGGCAGCCACTCGGGCAAAAAACTGGGCGTGACGCAGTTCTTGCGCTGGCGGGCTGCTTACTAACGTAGCATCCGTTTGCATCACCCCTGTGACGCCGACTCTCCAGAGAGGCGGCGGTGTTACCCTCTCTGCCAACAGATGCGGGAAGGGCGGGATAAATGCCTGGGGGTTAGGAAATGCAATAGCGGCATGCCTGACCCCCTGCATTCCCATGAATCTGGCGGGCACGGGAGGAGGAAGGAGAGGAATGTTCTCCGGCACGCCTGTTCTCGGGGTATTTTGAGATAATTCAGGTCTACGCATCGCTTACATGAATCCCATGTGTGACTAACCGATTTGCAAGTGAAACCAAAAGTGATCTCACCTCAAACTAACAAGTGACTAGACAAATCTGGAGACAGCAAGTTCAGTATTTGGCGTATGCGAGCATCAAAATGTCGACCATTCCCTTTGCACTTACAGATAATGCTTCCTGAATCCCCCCCTTAATGGAGAACAACGCGTCTATCTTTCGCGGTTTTTTGTTATGGTATGACAACAATCAAATTCCACACAAAAAAGCAGGGCAGTTATCAGGAAATGAAAAAAACATTTACATCTATGCTGCTGATAGTAACAGCGGTGACACTGTCAGCCTGCTCAGTTACTACGCCGATAGCGCCGGATACCCCAGCGCCAAAGCTCCATGACTGCCCTCCCACCCCAAACTGTTCCTCGACAGAAGCCATGAGTTCTGTTCACCAAATAAAACCCTTTGTTCTGAAAGTTCCCATCAATCAGGCATGGACAACTATCTCTCAAGTGGTATCAGATATGCCCCGCACAGAAATCAAGGTTGAACGCCCCGGTTACCTGTATGCCAAAAGCTACAGCAAAATCTTTCACTTCGTGGATTATCTGGAAGTCCTGAGTGTTCCAGAAGAAAACAGGCTGGCGGTACGTTCATCGTCCATGCTGGGTATCTCCGACCTGGGCGTCAATGCGAAACGCACAGCAGCACTTCGAAGGCAGCTGGAACAGCGGAATATTATTCAGATTAGCGACTGAGAGAATGTCAGATCAGCTTACGATCAATGCATGATCTGACAAACTGTTGCCAAAATTTCCATCTCTTTTTCCCTGCCTGCTGTTCACTCAGGCAGAGAGGTAAAAGGTGAATCATATCCACAATACGCCTTGAAAAATCCTTATTCGCCAGATTGAATGAAATAGCAGACTGCAGGCTCTCCCTATTCAAAACCGAAAGCATAATTGATTTCCGATGATTATAAAAAACCTTATCATCTCTATAAAAAAAGGGACTCCACCGCTGTGTTTCAACACCTGAGAAACCGTAATTATCAATTAACCGTTCATTGATATGATTAATATTAATCTTCAAGAGCGTGCAATCCTGATGAGAATAAATAACAGAGCATATCTTTAGCTGCTCAAATCCACTGCACGTTGGAACAAAAAGACTCATCTCACTTTGAGAACAGGTAACACTGTTTATCTTGTCGGGGATTTGTACGAGCTTGGCCATACAATCTGCCTGCACAGGCTCATTACTGACAAAAAAATCAAGATCATTCAACAAGAAACATAAGCTTGAACACAAAATTTCATTGGCTTTCATGTTTCTAAAACTTGAAACAATACGACAGAGCTCAGAAAAACAGGCAGCCGAACCGTATAACACGATATCTCCATCTTTTCCATGCGTTATTTTAACGTTTTTAATCGTTTCACAAATATAATCACTGAGATCAAAATGGATATTGTTTCTCGTTGTCGACATTTTTCTAACCGGTGCATACCAGGAATCTACGCGAGTGGTGGACAGCAGTTTAAGAAAATCCAGCTTACACCGCATATCAACTTTCTTCTGCGGGTTTTCATAGGGGGTTTTCTCTGGGTCATACCAATGAAAAAAGAATTGATAAATCCTGAAGATACCTGTTACGACAGCCTGTTCATCGCGAGGAAAGTTAAAAGCATCATTCATATTCCACGTATTTTCTTCCATATGTCTAATCAGAAACTTAAACCATCCTGATAAGAGAATAGGGATTAAATTATCCATAAGCTTTGGATTCGCCTGTACTTCATCCGGAAGAGATGGCAGCACACAATCAGTTATCAAATCTGCCACGCTATCCAGAACGCGGTTAGGTAGCATTCTCGCTATTCTCGACAGTAAAACTTTATAGGAAGCTTCTAAAGCGTCATCATCAATCCACCCCTTTCTGTTGAAAGATAAAATCGCTGTCATGACAGCTTTAAAATGTTCTTTTATACCTGACATATTGGCTATTCTGCGTGACGCACTCAATAATTCGATAATTTTTCTTTTCATCAATGCAGAGATTTCAGCAAAATTCTGTGGATCTCGACGTAAAAAGGGTTCGTTGAGCAATCGTTGAAATCCCTCGCACAAATCCGCAAGATCCTTAAGGGTTTTTCTCTGATCAACTTGCATCAGAAATATGTCTTTGATGGCTAAAATGTCGGATTGATCAAGCTCTCGATAAACCACCTCTGATGCTTCCCGAGTTGACTCATTATCTTCTGTTTCTTGTGCAACTACCTGGGAAGAAGGCAGTTCCTCCATGGCTCGGATGCTGACCGTCTGGATCAGCCGAGCATCAGGTCTCAGTTCAGGATTATCAGCACCAACCAGAAGACGACGGTCAGTATTCTCACCCGGTAGACGTACCCATCGTGCCCCCTCCGACGTCGCTGCCACTTCATATCCAGCTGCAGTTCCAGTGGTACCCACCAACCCTTGCTGATGTTTTCTGGGTTCAGGTAATACGGGTTTACTATCCATCAAACAATCCCATGTGTGCTCCGTGATAATGATTCAGTGGCTGCTCAACGCAATGGATGAGCACTGAAGGAAATAACCGCCATTGATTATCAAGACATTATCGGGATATGAAACAACACTTGAGTCAGTGCCAATAACAACAGGCAAAATGTATGGATATAGAGAGCAGAGAATCAGGATTGGCGAGGTAAGAACACCTCGCCAATTGTTACCCCAATTTACATGGCGGGATACGTGTACGGCGCCTGGATACCCAGGGGCAGACCCAGCGCCCAGTAACCCAGCAGGAAGATGGTCCAGGTCACCAGGAAGAACAGGGTGAACGGCATCATCATCGAAGCGACGGTACCGATACCGGTGTCCTTGATATAACGCTGGCAATAAACGACAACCAGCGGGAAGTAAGGCAGCATCGGGGTGATGATGTTGGAAGAGGAATCACCGATACGGTAAGCGGCCTGGCTCAGCTCGGGGGAGATACCCAGGCTCATCAGCATGGGAACGAAGATAGATCCGATCAATGCCCACTTGGCAGAGGCGGAACCAACCAGCAGGTTCACCATTGCTGTCAGGATGATAATACCGACGATAGTCGCCTGACCCGGCAGGTTCATCGCCTGCAGAACTTCAGCACCGCTCAGCGCCAGCAGGATACCCAGGTTGGAATCCGCAAACGCTTTCAGGAACAGGGCGCAGAAGAACGCCAGCACCATGTAGCTGCTCATGCCCGCCAGGGTCTTGCTCAGTGAACCCATAACGTCCTTGGAGCTCTTGAAGGTACCGGCCACCTTGCCATAGACAATACCGGGCACCAGGAACAGCAGGAAAATCAGCGGTACGATAGATTGCATCAGCGGTGCGCTGTAGCTGCTCAGAGAACCGGACGCATCACGCAGACTGGAACCAGCCGGCAGACTGGCCGCCGCCAGCAAGACAAGACCGACCACCATGGACAACGTGGCCAGGTTGAATGCCTTGTTTTCCTTGTCAGTCATGGAGCCCATGTCTGGTGCTTCTTCGACATCATCGTCCAGCTTGAGGTTACCCAGGCGAGGTTCAATGATCTTCTCGGTCACATACCAGCCAAGACCAATAATCAGCACGGCAGAGCACAGGGTGAAGAAGTAGTTGCTCAGCGGGTTAACCACGTAGTTCGGATCATAGATCTGGGCGGCAGACTGGGTGAAGCCCGCCAGCAGCGGATCAATACTGGACGGTACAAACGCCGCAGAGAATCCACCGGAAACACCGGCAAACGCTGCTGCAATACCCGCCAGCGGATGACGGCCGGCCGCATAGAAGATAATACCGCCAATCGGAATCACCAGCACATAGCCGGCATCTGACGCCACATGGCTGAAGATACCGATGGCGATCAGTACTGGCGTAAGAATCTTGGCCGGAGTGATGCGCAGGATCTTCTTGATGCTGGTATTGATGTAACCGGACTGTTCCGCTACACCGATACCCAGCATGGCGACCAGTACCATGCCCAGCGGAGCGAAAGTCATGAAGGTCGTGACCATGGAGCTCAGAAACCCGGCCAGGTATTCACCGGTCATCAGGTTCTTGACGGTCAGTGCTTCCTTGGTCACGGGATGGACCAGGTCATAGCTGAACATGGAAAGGAAGGTGGAGAGGGCAAAGATCAAGACCAGACCGTATACGAACAACATCGCGGGATCAGGTAATTTATTACCCGCCTTTTCGATGCCGTTAAGAAAACGATCCATCAGGGCCGGCTTGCCAGGTGGCGCCGGTGGTATAGCTGCAGACGACAGGTTACTACTCATTCGACCCTCATATACTCTTGTAATAGGCGTGTATTGGTGCTTGTTTGAGTAGCCCGAATGTAAAAAATAAAGTGCGAAAAGGTAGATGATATGGATCAAGAAAGCGTACGATCGTGCGTCTTTTTTACACGAACCGGAATCAATTTCTCGGTAAGACAGACATTTGCGGTACCATCACGACATGCTTGAGAAAGAACAACTGATCAAACTGGCCAACATGCCCATGCCCTTCGGCAAATACCAGGGACGGGTACTGATTGATCTGCCGGAGGAGTACCTGCTCTGGTTTGCCAAAAAGGGATTCCCGAAGGGGGAACTGGGTCAGCTGATGGGCTATGCGCTGGAGCTTAAGATTGAAGGGCTTGATGCTGTCGTCCGGCCACTGCAAGTAAAAAGGCAACCATAACGCCTTTCATCCATTGCAACTCTGACAATCAGGTTTCAATACCAACCGCAATGTGTATCAACTCTCCACATTTGTTACAAATCTGAAGGGGCGTTTCGATATCAGCACCGATATCAGAATCTGGTTCTATTGTATGAAACTCTTGTTTTTTACATTCGGCACAGGCAAAGGATTTTGTGAAAAAATCGTTTCCATACTTAAGATAAAACTGCTGTCCCTCCCGAACATCTTCTGTCGTAATCAAAAAGGGCATGTCCACGGGAAGATCTGGCTTATCCTTCGCACAAACCTTTACCCATTGAACTGCAACATTGGCACTATCTTTCGTACCTTGTGGATCATTAATACGCCCGCCGGCATTCCCAACCCATTTGCGATTTTCATCGCAACAAGACACCAGTATGTTATGCCCATTCGTACGACCACTGGTCTTAGCGTGTTGTCTTTTGCCTGATGTATAGACATCACAATCAGCCTGCCCAATGCAATAACTGTTTCTCAGCCTGGCGTTTCTTTCATTGTTATCATAAAAGTCCAACGTGCCACCATAATGACACACGAGTGTTCCTCTTGGGGTAATTTGCGTTGCATAACCGCCCAAATGTAATTTAATGAATAGTGGATGGTTTTTGGGTATTGATCTTGTTTTTTTTACGGGTTTTACCGTTATTCGCTGATATATCGGATTTCCATCCGGTTTTGTTGCAAACTCAAGATAATCGTCAATCTGCTGCCAAACAGCATTAATTTCCGCTGCCTGCCGATTCTTGTCCTCCTTTTTCATTTTATTACCATTACCTTGCAAATCAGGACTGAGAAATTGTGTGCCCAAATAAGGCACAGGCTTTTTTTGTCTTACAAATACTGTATCGGGCTTAAATTTGAGAGAAAAATAACCACTTTTTCGGGTCGAATATTCATACTGTTTTCTGGCAGCTTCAGAAAGACTAATCAATGGCTGCATCTTGTTAATAACCAATGAATTCTGTATTTCCTGCCCCTTGCTACCCACTTTCCCCAGCAGGGTGTAGTCCACACGTGAAACATCAGAATGCCTGGTTTTTCGTAAAGGCATGAGCGGAGAATGACTGGACACATTCTCCGTTAAAACACATCGATGCTTCAGTACCCGTACAAGCGCTTTCTTTGCACCAGTACCGTTTTTTTGCAAATGGCGAAAGTTTATCGTCTTTTTTCTGATCGAACGCAAACATGACGTTTTACGTTGTTCCTGCGCCTGAATATGCAGATTTCTTGTGCGAAGCGGCCTTATTAGAGCAGAGCGAGTTCTGTACATCATCTAATCATCCATACCTGATAATAGGGATAGACCGCCGGGCCGCTACTTTCTATTCATTACATCCCTATTTTTCCACTAATACTGGTCAGTCTTGTCATCAAGGCTGACAACAACCATCAATCAGGCTGGCTTTCCTGACACGGCCCACTTGCTGCTCATGCAAACTGGAAAGATAGAGGTATTCATCCGTTTCCAGCCCGCCGGTGGTAAAGGCAAATCGTCCCTGATCATCCTAGAGGTTTCTGACAATATTGCCGTTGTCGTCAAGCGATGATATGCGCGTAACGCTGTGCTTTCAGCCATATTGAAGGAGTACACTCACTGGTTTGCAAAAAAAATTACCAAAGGGAAAGCTGAGTGAGCTGATGAGCTGATGAGCTGATGAGCTGATGAGCTTTAAGATTGAAGGCCTGGATGCCGTCGTTCGGCCACTACGTTCGTCGAGGGATCCATACATAACTTAAAGATTCTTCTGCAAGCAGGAGAGTCCTATATCCTGATCAATACTTCGCTGTCACACTCAAGGCCTGCACAGCAATGGAAGGGTTCATCGCTATCCATATTATTGGTTTTGTTGATTCTATTAAATTGCTCACCGCCACACTCACCGCATCTGTAACCTTCTGGAGACAAACATTTCAGGAGTCGTTAGGCTGACTTCCTGCTCAGTAATGCCTGTTGATAAATCAAGCCCATAGCCCAAATAAAACTGCTGACCAGAAAAAACTGTTTTTGTGGTTATTAAAAAAGGCATATCCACAGGAAGACCTGCCGAATGCTTCACATAAACAGGTATCCACTGAATCGCGACATTAGCTTCGCCATTTGTGCCTTGAGGATCATTAACACGTCCACCAGCATTACCAACCCAATTATCCTGTTCGTCAAGTGCTGTAACGTGTATTTTGTATCTGCTACTGCCATTCACTGGTTGATTTCTGTTAGATATAGGGGCACAAACATCCAGCTGCAGAGAATATTCATGCCGCAATTTGCTCTCAGGGAAATCGATTTCACAAAAATCCAAATTACCACCAACGTGGCATAGAAGTGTCCCCCTTTCCATATATTTCGCCGCATACAAACCGAACTGTCCTGGTTCTAATAGGGGATGTCCCTCTGGAATCTCTGCTGTTTTTTGAACTTTTTTGACATATGCCCGTTTATATATGGGATCCTCTGGACATTTTAAGGCTTTGGCAAGGTAGTCATCAGCCTGCTTTGTCAGTCCGTTTATTTCTTGGTTTTTTTTTCTTCTATCACTTCTGGTCATATTATTGTTATCTGCACGAAACTCAGGACTAAGAAACTGTTTTTCCGGACGTAATGAGCCGCTTCTTACAAACACATCGTCACACTTGAAATTAAGGTATAAGTAATCCTTTTTACCCGTCAGCGCTGCATACCGGGCCTTGGCATTTTCAGTTATGCCCAACAAGGGTCGCGTTCTGTCTAAGACCGAAGAGCACTCAATGTCTCGAGTGACAGCATTTAATCCAGGACTTGTAACCTTGATTTTGTTAAACGAACAGACTTCCCGGACACAGTCTGGCAGTGAATTGCCAGGCGCATGCTTCCTGATAGTCTGCGGGTTACATCTGCCACGAAAACCAATTTTACCTGCCCGCCCATTCTTGACGTGACCTTTCAAATAGCGAGAGGTCACATTCTCAGCTGACACTGAACGCAAGAAAGACGTTCCCCAGTTAACCCCATTTCTAACCGTCGTGACGATTGGATGCACCATCCTCCTAAAAGCAGACAATGCTGAATACATATCCCACCCACTCTTTCCATGATCTTACTGGTAGACCTCAATGGCTCCGCTTTGTATGCATCCAATCCACATTTTCCCACCCATACTGACACGCCTTGCCAGCATCAGTGACAATCGCTATCAATCAAACCGTACTTTTTTGAGCTGCCCGATCTGCTGCTCATGCAAACTGGAAAGATAGAGGTATTCATCCGTTTCCAGCACGCCGGTGGTAAAGGCAAATCGTCCCTGGTCATCCTGAAGGTTTTTAACAATATGGCCGTTGTCGTCAAAGGCAACGATATGCCCATAACGTTGTGCTTTAGGCCTCATTGCCGGGGGAAGACGCTGTGCCACAGTACGCAGAAACGGCTTGTCTGACAGCTTATCCAGTACAGCGCTTCTGGGCGATACCAACCCGACCCAATAGCGTCCATCCTGCCCTTTCGACAGGTTATCGGGGAATCCGGGCAGATTATCGATAACGACATCAACCGTGCCGGCCTTATCCCCTTCCAGCCAGTAACGAAGCACCCGATAACCGCCGGTTTCATTGACCAGTACCGAGCGACCGTCATGACTAACCGCCACGCCATTGGCAAAGTTCAGGCCATTCATGAGTTCGCGCGTCTTACCTGTTTCAGGATCAAACGCCAGCAGGCGTCCATGGCCGCCATGCTCCATGATGTCCAGAAGGCTTGCTTCATAAGTACCCCCCGTGGCTTCTGCCCCGAACTTGACGGAGGATTCTGAAAAATAGAGCGTGCCATCGGATCCTTCATCGACGGCATTGGCATAGACCAGTGGTTGATCATCCACCTGGTCTGTCAGCACGGTTTTCCGTCCCGATGGATCAAAGGATAAAAGCCCCCGGTAGGCATCAGCCACCAGCAAATTGCCCTGTGAATCAAAACCCAGCCCCAGGGGACGCCCACCGGTTTCAGCCCAACGTTCGACCTTACCGCCAGGGGCAATGCGTAGAATCGTCCCACCCTTGACTCCGGCATAAATCCGCCCCTGCTGATCCATGGCCAGGTCTTCCGGACCATCGCGCCCATCAACGGCGAGTGTTTCCAATGAAGCCAGTTCGCTGTTCGCTGCGAAATCACCGGTATAGCCGGGATTACCCGGCGCCTGCCAGGCTACCGGGGTCACCGGCACGGGCCAGGCCACCAAGTAGAAAATTATCAGCATAAGCACACCAGCTACGGTCATCCACAGTTTCATCAGCGCTTAACCATCTTTCGATTTCAAACAGGGTTTCAACTAACCCTGCCATGATAGATGAAGCATTGCCATACGGCTCACCGGTCCCCCATACTGAACTGCGGTTTACCGCATGATTAAAACGGCATTCATAATGATGAATAAAAAAACGATTGCCCTGCTGCTGTTTGATGATGTTGAAGTGATGGACTTTGCCGGTCCCTTCGAAGTGTTTTCTGTCACCAACGAGTTGCACCAGGATAGCCTGTTCACCTTACGTACTGTCGCTCTGACAACCGATCCGGTTACTGCCAGGAATGGCCTGTCCGTTAATCCGGATGTTCAGCTGGATGCAATGCCTCAGGCCGATATCGTAGTTATTCCCGGTGGAGATGGAACCCGTGGGGTATTACAACAACCGGAAACGATGAACTGGATACAGCAAGTCAGCGCTAATGCTGAACATGTATTGTCAGTCTGTTCAGGCACATTGCTGCTGGCAGGTGCCGGACTACTCAATGACATGCCGGCAACCACCCATCATGAAGTGTTTGATACACTGGCCGAACTCTCCCCTACCACCCGCCTGATACGCGACCAGCGTTTTGTCGACAATGGCAGGATCGTGACCTCGGCCGGTATCAGCGCCGGTATTGATATGAGCCTTTATATGGTGGCCAGGCTGTACGGTCACGACGTCGCACAAAAAACGGCCCGATATATGGAATACCCTTATTTCACTGGGAAAGACAAACCCCAAAGCGAAGATCAGTTCGACGACAACTCTCCTCTGGCGTTTATGTAACCTGCTCAACGACAGTGAGCTACTATTAGTCGAATATTCCTGATCCGGCAGAGGGTTCTTCCCATGCATATCGCAGTCTTTGGCACCAAGCCCTATGACCGTGAATACCTGAACCGCGCCAATCAGCAGTACGCGTTCCAGCTCGACTATTTCAAGATCCGCCTGAATGAGGAAACCCGTGAACTGGTGCGCGGGCACGATGCCGTGTGTGTCTTCGTCAACGACATTCTCGACCAGCCGGTGCTGGAAACCATGGCCGACGCCGGCATTCGCCTTATCGCCCTGCGCTGCGCTGGCTTCAACAATGTTGACCTGAGTCTGGCAGATAAACTGGGTATCAAAGTCGCGCGAGTACCGGCCTACTCTCCGGAAGCCGTGGCGGAATACACCCTGGCGTTAATCCTGACACTGAACCGGAAAACCCATAAAGCCTGGAACCGAATCCGGGAAAGCAACTTCTCCCTGAATGGCCTGCTGGGATTCAACATGGCCGGGAAGACTGCCGGTGTCGTCGGGCTCGGCCGCATCGGGCTGGCGACCGCCAAACTGCTGCAGGGATTCGACATGAACGTCATCGCCTATGACCCCTTCCCTGACGAAGCCCTCGTTAAAGCGGCAGGTATCAAGACCGTACCGTTGCACGAACTCTATAACTATTCAGACATCATCACGCTGCACTGTCCCCTCACAGACAGCACCTTCCACCTGATTGATGCCGAAGCGCTGGAGTCCATGAAACCCGGCGCCATGCTGATCAATACCAGCCGTGGCGCTTTGATTGATACCCAGGCCACTATCCGTTCACTGAAGGCGGAACACCTTGGTTATCTGGGCATTGACGTTTATGAACAGGAAGGCGACCTGTTTTTCGAAGACTTATCCGAACAGATCATTCAGGACGATACCATTCAACGACTGCAATCATTTCCCAATGTGCTAATCACAGGCCACCAGGGCTTCTTCACCCGGGAGGCACTGACTGCCATTGCCGAAACCACGCTAGCCAATATTCACGAATTCACTGAAACTGGCACATGCAAAAATCTGCTAACCAAGGCTTACCTTGCCTGACAGGTATTTTCAGGTAATCAATAGTGAATGAACCAAGGACTCAATGCGGCTAAATGTATCTGGCTGTGTCACTTGCAAATACAGGAGTTGTCCAACAAGTGGATTTTCAGCCTTCTCCAATGTTTCCTTGATGGTCCAAGAGTATTTTCCACCGCTGATCCAATCCCCCTGATCAATAACAACGCTCCGCACCACTCTTGAAAGCATTCGATACGCGCGTAACACATCAGCTGTTTTATCTGAAGGGAAATCTTCGCATTGTCTCATCGGGATCTGTGGATCAAACCGTTTTCTCACCCTGATCACATCCAAAGCATCGGCAAAGTGCAATATCCAAAGAATCAATCTGGCTCTGCGATTGTGTTTATAAGGGAATGCTGATTGCTGGGATTTATAGTCTATCGCTGCTTGACATATGCTAATGTCGGCTTCGCAATACCCATGATATTCCATGAATGCACGACAATTCCGGCCACTGTTCTCCTCCCATTCCGGACTATCAGGTCCCTCTCCCCGGCGCCCACTGTCATGGAAAAGACAAGCCAGTATGATCAGGTTAACGTCGCCATCATCAAACGAAAGCGCTTCAGGTACCCCTTGATCACGTAGCAACTGTAGCAGCACCAAGCCCCACATTGCTGTACGCGCCTGATGCTGCGCGCCATGATGCACCCTGGATATTGCGCGCTCACCTACAGGATTGCCCGTGTAATCAGTATGCGCATAGACATCCGTAATCTCCTTCCACTCTCCCGGTAAATTCCGGGAACCAACGGTTAATACCTCCAGATTAACTAACGGATACTCAGAACAGGTAGTGGAATGCTCAGCGGAAGCAACAGAGCCAGATCGTTCAACATCCGTAGCCAAACTCGACTCTCCCTGCACGTACCTTGACCCACCCTCCTCTTCATCCAGGCGCTCCAGAGTACGATCAGTACGGGCAACGGATTCCCCAATGACGTCATCAATGGAATGAGGATCAGAATGCTGGATACGATGCTGAATCAGTGGTGTTGAAGGGCTCTGCCTTTGAAAATTGCAGCAACATAATAGGTATGTACAAATAAAATTTAGAATGGCTTCACAGACCCTGTTCCAACACAACGCCAGACTCTGTTCGTTATTTGTTGCCTGCCGGTTGATCGCCTGTGGTTGATCCAGCATTGTCGACCTTTGCCTTAATTCCACAGTTCTGATCCCTCATTATGCAAGCTTTAACTTTGGACAGTGCATTTAACCATTAGTTTCAAATACAGCTGACGGTCACGTTTTTCAGCTAATTCAGACCGGGTTATTTCCTTCCTACTGACGCATATCAATACCTTCGCAAGGCAATATGCACATCCTCACCCACAAACAAACATCAACACACATAGGCTCGAAAGCATGTACCTGGTACTGGTCCTGTTGGCCGTGGTCACCTTTGTTGTGCTGGCCACATCACGCTTTAAACTGCATCCGTTCATCACCCTGTTGCTGGCCGCTTTTGCCACCGCGTTCCTGGCCGGACTGCCGCTTGACCAGGTGGCATCCACCATCAGTGCCGGCTTTGGCGGTATTCTCGGCTCCATCGGTATTGTGATTATCCTGGGCACCCTGATCGGTACCATCCTCGAAAAGACCGGTGCGGCCATCACCATGGCGGATACCATCATCCGGTTGCTGGGACAGCGGTTTCCGAATCTCACCATGTCCATCATCGGCTACCTGGTGTCGATTCCGGTGTTCTGTGATTCCGGCTATGTCATCCTGAGTTCACTCAAGCGTTCACTGTGCAAGCGCCTTGGTGCGTCAGCCGTTGCCATGAGTGTCGCACTTGCGACCGGCCTCTACGCGACACACACCTTTGTTCCGCCGACCCCCGGCCCCATCGCTGCAGCCGGTAATCTTGGTCTTGCCGACAACCTTGGTCTGGTCATCGGCCTCGGTCTGATTGTCGCTGCCTTTACCGCTGTGGCCGGTTTGTTCTGGGCCAACCATGTCTCTGACAAGCTGACCTGTGGCGAAGATGCCGATGCGGATCAGGACTATGAGGCGCTTCGCGCGCAGTACGGTGAATTACCATCACCCACCAAGGCATTTGCACCGATTCTCGTACCCATTCTGCTGATCTGCCTCGGCTCTATTGCCAATTACCCCAGTCATCCTTTTGGTGAAGGCTTGGCGCTGGAACTGTTTGTCTTTTTAGGCACACCGCTTAATGCATTGATGATCGGTCTGGGGCTGGCGATCACCCTGATCCGCGGTGACAAGCGGATGGAGCAGTTCACTGACCTGATCGGCAAAGGCATCCTGGCCTGCGCACCGATTCTGCTGATTACCGGCGCCGGTGGTGCTTTCGGCAAAGTGTTGGCCACCACGGAGATCGGCAGCTACCTCGGGGAAACCCTGTCCAGCCTGGGGATTGGTATTTTCATGCCCTTTATCGTTGCGGCGGCGCTGAAGACCGCACAGGGTTCTTCCACTGTAGCCCTGGTAACGACATCAGCCCTGGTCGCCCCCATGCTGGGTGACATCGGCCTTGCCTCCGAAATGGGACGGGCGCTGACGGTACTGGCTATTGGCGCCGGCGCCATGACGGTTTCCCACGCCAACGACAGTTTCTTCTGGGTGGTTTCCCAGTTCAGTAACATGTCTGTCACAACGGCTTACCGTGCCCAGACCATGGCAACACTGGTTCAGGGCGTGTCCGGTATCATCGTGGTTTACCTCATGAGCCTGGTACTGCTGTAAACTCTGCCGTAACACGACCCATCCTGTCAGCCCGCAGGCTTAACCCTGCGGGCGGTTCATGAACACGCTGAACACACCCTGACACCATGAAAATTGTTATTGCGCCTGACTCTTTCAAGGAATGCCTGACTGCACTGGAAGTGGCCCAGGCCATTGAAGAAGGCATTCTCTCGGTGATGCCGGATGCCGAATGTATCAAGGTGCCGGTTGCTGACGGCGGTGAAGGCACTGCCCGCTCCCTGGTGGACGCCACCGGCGGTCAGCTATTGCAGTACACCGTGACCGGCCCGTTAGGTGAGCCTGTCAATGCCTCACTGGGACTACTGGGCGATGGTGAAACGGCCGTGATCGAAATGGCCGAGGCCTCGGGCCTGGCATTGGTACCGCCGGCGAGTCGGAATCCCCTGCATACCACCACCTATGGGACCGGCGAGTTGATCAGCAAAGCGTTGGACCTGGGCGTTCGACACCTGATCATCGGCATTGGCGGCAGTGCTACCAATGATGGCGGAACAGGTATGATGCAGGCGCTGGGCGTCCGGTTTCTGGATGAACAGGGCCAGCCAATACCACCGGGCGGCGAAGGGCTGCTGTCACTCCACCGGATAGATACCCGCCATCTCGATTCAAGGCTTGCCAATGTCACCTGCCGGGTAGCCTGTGATGTGAATAATCCGCTGACAGGTCCTAATGGGGCATCCCATATTTTTGGCCCCCAGAAAGGCGCTACGCCTGAACAGGTTCTGCAGCTTGATCGTGCGTTAATGCATTACGACCAGCGACTGCAATCCCAGCTGGGAAAATCTGTCGGACAAACACCCGGCGCGGGTGCTGCCGGCGGGATGGGTGCGGCACTGCTGGCGTTCCTGAATGCCAGCCTTCAACCCGGCATTGATATTGTTATGGAGGCTGTCGACCTTGCCAGCCACCTGCAAGGTGCAAATCTGGTCATCACAGGCGAAGGCCGTATTGATGGCCAAACCGCCTGTGGCAAAACACCGGTTGGCGTTGCACGATATTCCAAAACAGTGAATCTTCCGGTCATTGCGATCGCCGGTTGCCTGGGTGACGATCATGAGCAGGTACACGCTAAAGGCATTGATGCGCTCTTTCCTGTTATATCCCACCTCGCCGATCTGGAATCCACACTGCAGAACGGCTATCAAAACATTCGACGTACGGCCCGGAATGTTGCCCACCTCATCACCATGACACGAAGAGCGGGTCATGACTCAGATCTGTTGATCGGTTAAAATCCGCGCTTTTTGAGTGATTCATGGCTGTCGTTCACGTTGTGTGTATTCATTGCGATCAATCTAACGGAGTCGTTAAAAACGGAAAAGCAGACACCGGACATCAACGGTATCTGTGCCGTAACTGCAACAAGAGCTTCCAGCTCGACTACCGCTATAACGGGAATCAGCCCGGGACTCATGACCGCGTTGTATCCATGACGATGAACGGCTCGGGTATCAGAGACATCGGTCGTGTACTCGGTATCAGTACCAATACCGTCATTGCCCATTTAAAAACTGGCGCCACGCACAGTCACTCAGATCCCCTTTGAAAATGCGACAGTAGAAATACTGTGTGAAATGGATGAGCAATGGTCTTTTGTTGGTAGCAAGCGACAGCAGCGATGGCTGTTCTATGCTTGGGAACCCCGTTTTAAAAAGATCATTGCTCATGCCTTTGGGGCAAGGTCAGGCAGCACACTCAACCCATTGCTTGAGCGCTTGTCATCCTATGATTTCCGTTATTACTGTACGGATGACTGGAAACCTTACACATCAGCTCTGCCGGAAGACAGACATGTTGTAGGCAAGCTATTTACCCAAAGAATTGAACGTCAGAATCTCACCCTGAGAACCCGGCTGAAGCGACTAACCAGAAGAACAATCTGCTATTCGCGATCTATTGAACTACACGACAAAGTGATTGGTGAATTTATCTCCAGAGAGCACTATCAACATGTGTGATACATGACCCTCGGAAATCTGCAGGAACTTTTCACCAGATTAATGCTCTAAAGCATAGATATAGCAAGAGCAGCTTATTTTCACGTTGCTCACATTCGATAAAATACCCAGGGCTCAAGGGATGCTTGGAAGCACGCCTTTCATTACGACTCAGCCAAACACTGTATTTACCGGGAACACGCCAACATTGGATTGTTGTGTGGCAACCCCGGAAACCCATAAGAAAAGCGTGGATATTGGAGAGACTAAAACACCAGCCACTCCCCTTTACCGTCGATGTATTAATCTATCTATAGCGATTTTTGCCGTTACTGGGACGCTTCACTGTGCATTGATTGCTGCGCCGGTCGTAGGATTGGGTGGTGGCCTGATGGCCATAATGTTAATTGCTGCTGGCATGCCAGTGATGGCTCCTGCTTGCGGGCCGGCAGCAGAGCTTCTCGGTATTATTGTGGTAGTTGTTTTTTCAGGCGGAGCTCTGGCTGGCATTGGTGTTACCTGCTTTTACACGCCTTACTGCATGGTCTGGGTTTACGATAAAGTCATGAACAAACTGGAGTCTGATTATCAATCCTCTGGGTTTGTACAAAAAGTACTACACGCCTATGAAGGCGGTAAGACAGAGCAGCCCGCCGATCCTGCTGAGGCACTCCCCCAGTGAAATTAATGGCACCGAATCACCGGAATGAGGGGCTTCACCCCAATAAAAACTGGCTGTTGCTGCAGATCAGAAAACTTTTGGAAATAAAAAACAAATATAGATTTTGAAATACAACATATCGGGCGGTCGATCATTGAACCTGTAGTACATCGATGAAACACCATGACCAAAGTAGCATTTAAGCCCTTTTTATCGCGTGGCATACTGATTCCACTTTATTCAGCAGCTCACGCCAATGACACATTAGTCCCTTTGCCAAACGAGGATTAAGGTAAATATTTATGTCATGCATTAGCCTGAAAGGTACTTTTTCCTGTTGCCACAATCCAGTGACAGATCAAAACAATACACAAATTAAACGCACTGTTTTTGGACGGGCTGTCTTCCGGATGACTTACCCGCTGCGCTTATTGATTTCAGAAATAGTGATGAGAACCTGCGAATTGACCCGTGACATTGCCAGGGATGCATGGCAATCCATGGAAGACAGGAGCATTGCTATTATCATGATTCCCTGTGTTTTCCTGGCCGGGCTCATGGGTTTTACCTTTGGATTGGCATTCGGCGTCATTAGCGGTGCGGTTATGTTTTTGCCCGCTGCTTATCAGGCATACAACAATGAACTTGATGAGCTAGACACTGAGCTGGAAACATACCTGATGACGCCAAGGCCCTGGTATGACATCTACGAACCTATGGAAAGTATCGCCCCGGAGACACCCCAGTCTGCCGCCGAAACATCGCAATAAACGCACTGTCGCTGGCAAAGCCCAAGCGGGTGCTGATTTCCGAAACAGGCACCTTATCGGACAATAATTCCATCGCTTTCAATAAGCGCAACTGCTGCCGCCAGGCACTGAAACTCATCCCCGTCTCATGCCTGAAGTGTCGACTCACCGTGCGACAGCTTGCTCCCGCGTCCGCTGCCAGCTGAGACAACGTACGAGTATCCGCAGGATGTTGTAATAAATCATCCGCTATCACCCGCAAACGTCGATCCTGAGGCAGCGGTAACATAAAATCGGCTCGAACTGCACCGTTTAATTCATCCTGCAGAACGCTAGCAAGCCGCATTTCAGCCCCATCTTCGGGATAACCTGGCAGCCATTCACAGACACGCAGAATCAATTCCCGAAAAAGCGGGGTGACATTAAGCAGGCACTGGCTCTGAGGCAGACACGTGAAATATCGGGTATCAAAATACAGGCTGCGATAATGGAAACCCTGAGTGCGCGTACTGTGCTCAACCCCCGGCGGCAACCAGGCGGCACGGTTCGGCGATAAGATACATAGCGTATCCGCCATAGTAATCGTCATGCTGCCTTCGACAGCATAGAGAAGCTGGGCTTTCTGGTGCTGATGGCTGGGCGATTCGTGGGGGCCTTCGTCCACGGCGATCCCCATTAATGGGCAATTCAGCGTGTCCGGGTCCTGTACATCATCAGGGTGGTATAAGGGCATAGTGGAGGACAATCAAACTGCGGCATGTCTATGCACTGCATTATATGATTACCCGCCAGATAGCTGATAGCACATCGCTGTCAGCCATACTGACACATATTCCAGAATACAAGCGAAGACTCAATCCCGGGTTCCTTGGGGCGTGACAATATCCCAGAAGTCAGTCGGATCCATGGAAAGTGTCTTTCCCGGACGCTTTAGATCCAGTATTTTCTGATGCTGAAGCGCCTGCTCAAAAAGCGTCAGGCATTCTTTCTCCATGACGGGGCCATCAACCGCTACCGAGGCGTGCTCAAAGGTCTGGTTGAACGTCCGCGAATCCATCTGGTCTCCCCAGCCCCATATATGATTAATCGCATTCAATGAAGCACCATAAACGGCACGGGAAACTGAAAAACCCAGCAGGTTGGCCCAGAACAGACAGCCCATACCCATGGGCTCAATCTCTGCAGTGGAGTAGAGGGTAAAGGTCTCCCCATTGTCCTGATATTCCGGCATCTCTGTTGCCAGCACATGCAGAGCCAGGGTTTCCGCGTGATAGATCGGACTGATATGGGCAGCATCCGCTGCACGTACCAGGATATCGCCCGTCACATCATGCACAATCACTGCCGCAAAGGGCCAGATACGGTTCGTTCGGGCAAAGTCGATGGCCTCAGTCATGTAAGCAGTATCAGGCATCAGAAACTCCAGCAGATCAGGAACAGAACACGGGCGCCGGAGAAGAATAGCAGTGAATCTGCCCTTGTGATTTTTTCAATAACTTGACCGGTAACAACACCTGCCCACCTGACAGACAATTGCCTCCCGCTCTTTTGACAATGGTCAATTGCCCCTTCCACATCCGTTGATAATTTTACGGGCAATATCATCCATTACGATGGACACGTGTTTTGACCAAAAAACTGATCACCCCGGATAACCTGGAGAATTTCTGTACCGATGGCATCCTCTACGTGGAGCCCGGCTACATCCTGACGCCCGGCGCCATCGACAAGGCCCGCCTCGCCGACATCACCATCCACCACGGCAAACCCCAGCCAAAGGAGCCGCCGGCACTGTCCGAAGCGGGCCCCAGCCCCAGCGACCAGCACGCGGGCCACGATTTTATCATGCCGACCATCAACCTGCTGGGCAGCGGCTGCCTGGCGCGCGCCATCGGCAAGATCAAGGCCATGGATTGCAGCAAGGCACTGGTCGTCACCGACGCCATGCTGTGCAAGGTCGGTGTAGCCACCATCGTGACCGATATGCTCTTCCAGCACGGGATTGATGCGGTGATCTACGACGGTACCTGCCCAAATCCGTCAGTTGCTAACGTGCAGTCCGGCCTGGGCCTGCTGCGCAAAAATCGCTGTGACTTCGTTATCTCCCTGGGTGGCGGTTCACCCCATGACTGCGCCAAGGCCATCGCGTTGCTGGCCACCAACGGCGGTGATATCAGCGACTACGTGGGCATTGACCGTTCACACAGTCCCTCTCTACCACTGGTAGCCATCAACACCACGGCCGGCACTGCCTCCGAGATGACGCGATTCTGCATCATCACCAATGAGCAGACCCATGTGAAAATGGCAATTGTTGACCAGAACGTCACCCCGGCCATTTCCATCAACGATCCAAAGCTGATGCTGGGCATGCCGGCCAGCCTGACCGCCGCCACGGGCATGGATGCATTGACCCACGCCATTGAAGCCTACGTCTCGACCCAAGCCACCCCCCTGACCGATGCGGTTGCCAGCAAGGCAATGGAACTGATCGTGAAGTACCTGCCACGTGCAGTGGAAAATGGTCAGGATGAAGAGGCCCGGGAACAGATGGCCTATGCCCAGTTCATGGCTGGCATGGCGTTCAACAATGCAGGCCTCGGCTACGTTCACGCCATGGCCCACCAGCTGGGCGGTAAATACGGCCTGCCACACGGTATCTGTAACGCCGTGCTGTTGCCGTATGTCATGGCCTACAACATGGAAACAGCGGCCAACCGTTTGTCTGACGTTGCCTACTTCCTGGGCTGCCGGGTACACGGCAAAAAGGCCCGTGAAGCCAGTGCAATGGGGATCGAAGAAGTCTGTCGCCTGTTGCTGAAGGTAAATATTCCCACCAGCCTGACCGCTTTGAACGTCAATGAAGCAGATATTCCGCTGATGGCGGCCAATGCCCTGAAAGATGCCTGTGCGCTGACTAACCCACGCCAGGGTACTCAAGCGGATATTGAACAGATATTCCGTAACGCGCTATAAGCACCCAATAAATAGGGACAACACTGTTGTCCCTATTTATCAGTACACTATCTGTCGATAAGCGCGGACAATACAATGCACCTTCATAACCGTTAACGAGCCACTATTTATAATTTTCAAATAATATAATCAGGTGGGAATATAAGATGAAACGCTGCCATATACGTAAAAATTTAAACGGTGTGGATACAGCCGAACTTACTCAAGATATAAAGCACACCCAATGGCGTAGGTTGATCGAAATGCAAGTCCCCTACTTTAGCTAAAAAAGTATTTAGTAAGTTCTTAACTGGTACATTATTACCGGAAGGCGTATCAGAACTATAGACAACATTCTGTATTTGCAACTCTTGATCAATAGACTCTTCCCAGCTAATACAGAGGCTGCTAGCTCCCTTGTAGCGGGCTCTAGTATGATGACTAACCATCAAGTTAATAATATGAGAGATAGCATTTTCTTGCGTTATTGCTTGTTTTACAGCAGGAACCAGTTGCGCAGGCATATGCCGCAAAAAGTTTTCCGCCATCCGGGGTGTTGTCAGTGCACTCGCAACAATGCCATATTTTCCACGTTCTTCAGGAAGAGACAAGCGATGAAGAATGATTCTTTTTACTTCTACTTTTTCCGTCAATAAGCGATTACGATCAGAACTTACAATACTTCCCGGTCTAGCGGGGCCTCCATCTTTATTAAGCCTACCTGTCTTTGCAAACTGATCAATTATTCGTTCAATCTCAGTGAGCTTCCATTTGAATATTCTAAGTCCCAGCCATCGTCTGGAGTAACCAGCCAAATCATGTGAATCAGCAGATCTGATATTTTGACAAGCGTATTCTGCCAATAACTCTTCTACAGTATCCCCAATTTGATCCACACAATCATTAGATGCAGCAATCAGATTATTCAAGATATCAATCACCTCATCCTTGAAGCTAGCTGTTTCATCTTGTCTTTGCTTGTGTGTTCTCTCATCCAATTCAGAACTCACAATTATTTTGTGAATGCCGGACCACCCCTCACGGAAACGCACTATCTGTCTATTCTGCACCCACTCATATTTTTGCTTCATGTAATCAATAATTGCACAAATATAACGATCCAGCTGGTAAGTCTCAGGGCATTTTCTGCGTATCGAATGTAATACTACTGCCATGTTATGAACATCCATCAGCTCTGAAAATCTCACAATCTCAGCAAAATCATTATCGGTAACAGAGGATTCATCCATAATGGTTGGATCCAGCATTGTCCAATAGGAAAAGTTGGTGTTATAGGTATTAAGCCTTTGCTCAAGATCAAAATTCCAGATATCGTCCACAAGATGAAAATGCCTTAAACCTCGATGCTGAAACTTCCGCTCCACTCTCTCAAGGGCTGAATTTTCACGCAATAACTTTGGATATAGCGTATGAAAATCAACACTCTCCCCTTCGTCACTGGACGCATCTAACGAAGTTCCGAACGTGCCAGGTGGAGTACTGGGTACACTGGGTACACTGGGTACAATGGGCACACTGGGTATATCAGAGTTATTTTCGATAACAGGATCAGGCAGCGGCAGTGGGGGTTCCACTTCGTCCCGTTGCCTGCAGCAACACAAAAAGGCAATGGTTTCAATACAGGATATAAAAAAGTCTTTAATACATCTTATAACCCTGAACCTGGATCCATCAGACGCGGGAGTATAAGGATTCTGAATGTTAACGGGTTCGCCACGCCGGGAAATGTATGTTCTTGTTTCTCTCTCTGGATTGGGCTCGACGCCAGATCCTGCCACAGTGGATTGACCAGACCCTAATGACAAATTGGATTCTCGCATACCGTTATACGCCATTACTTCCTTAAAAACAGGATCAATCAGATGCTGTTTTGACCATTGCAGATACCAATGCTTTAAAACAGCATAATAAGCTTGACTACCTGAGCTAGTTTTTGATTAGACTGGCTTCTTATTCAATAGTTCCCATTTATGCCAAATCATTGAGGACTCATCATCGGTTTTGAATATTGAATGTCATCAATCAGTTACATTGTCAGTAAAGACACACAGGGAATGAATCATTAAGCTGATGATGATAATCCCTCCGCCAATAATCGCTCCAATAGCAGGGATCTCTCCCAGAATCAAAAATGCCCATAAGGGACCCAGGGTAGGTTCAAGTAGCATCATCAAGGTCACCTCTGGTGCGGGTACCCGCCTGGCACCCTCTCCCAGCATAAAAAAGGCCAGGGCGGATAATAGCCCCATGATCGCAAGCACCGTCAGGGATTCAAGACTCAACGTCAGCACCGGTACCCAAAACAGGCAGCCAATAGCGACCAGAACGCCCCCCCAGGCATATACTGACATGACATTCATCTGGTTTGGGGCACTGCGAATCACTGAAATATGGCCGGCAGTCAAACTGGCACAAGCCAGCGCAAACAGATTCCCTAACCAGCTCCCAGACGACAAATCTCCGGCAAAGACCACAACGATTCCCGCTACTCCGCATACCATGGTCAACCAGGTTCGCCGCGGCGTGACTTCCCCCAAAAACAGGCGGCCATAAAAGGCAGAGAACAGTGGCGTCGTACTCAGAATGACCAACGCACTGGCAATGGATGTGTGGATGATACCCAGAACAAACATCATGCTACTGGCAGCAAACAGGACAGAACCAAGCCACGCACGCCGATGACCGGGCATAATATGATGAAAAACGTGGGAACGATGCCGTACAGCCATGATCAGGAACAACGAAATGGCAATCATGGTGCCCCGCCAGAAGACCAGACTCCAGTCATCCACCCCGGCCAGTCTCACCAGCACAGCATCTGGCGTTAAACAAAGAGCACCGGCAAAAGCCAGAAGATGTCCCTGACGAGCATGCGCTGTATTCATTACCCCGGATTACTCCCTTGAGCCGCTGGATTTATGCTTAGGTAAGGGTGAATCTGTTGGAGACAACAATCACCACAGCAATGACGCCCTCTAGTTCATAGTATGAGTTGAAAGCCTGAAAGCCAAAGCCATGCCCCAATGCTCAGGATAGCGAAGACCTGAGAAAATCCAGAAATGCACGCACCTTGCCAGACACCAGAGTCCGGTTAAGGTAAATGGCATAGGTGGCACTCAAGCTTTCCTGCGGACTGAAACAGTGTTCCGGCAGCACGGAGACCAGTTCACCACGTCCCAGCTCATCAACCACTGCCCAGCGCGGAACCAACGCAATCCCCGCATGGTTCAGCACCAGCTGTTTCTGCCCCTGGACCGTATTAACAGTCAGTGGGCCATTGATTGGCAAGCGGACGGGCTGTTTACCAAGCAGGTACCATTCCCGCCAGCCGACATAGCCGTAACGAATGCAATTGAACACCACCAGTTCATCAGGGGTTGATGGTTTTCCCTGTTGGGCCAGGTAAGCCGGTGTAGCACAGAGCAGGAAATCATTGTCAGCCACTTTAGTAGCAATCAGGCTGGAGTCCGGCAAGCGGCCACTACGCAAAGCAACATCAATATTCTCGTCCACCAGATCGACCACCCGCTCGGTCAACTCGATATCCACGGAGATATCCGGGTAACGGGCCATAAACGCAGGGATCAGCGGTAGAACAACACTTTCTCCGAACCCCACGGTCATGCTGAGCCGCAATCTTCCGCTCGGAGTATCCGACAAGGCATGCACTGCCTGCCGTGCTTCCTCCAGTTCCTGCAATATCCGACGGGAGTATCCGTAATACTGGCGCCCCGCCTCAGTCAGGCCAATACTTCGTGTCGTGCGGTTAAGGAGAGCAATCCCCAGTTCTTTCTCAAGCACAGTCACCTGTCGTGAAACTGATGACGGCTGCACATCCAGAACCCGCCCGGCTTCCGAGAAGCTGCCGGTTTCCACGACAGCATTAAAGTACATAAGACGTGTCATCATCGTAAGCAGTCTCTGCCAGCATCCGGTTTACCGTGAATATTCGGGCGGCACGTTATGTCACCTTTGCGTATAACGCAAAGATCCTTTGTCGGACACTGCCTTGTTGGCGGGATTCCTCCCCCCTAGACTGCGTTTATCTTTTTTGACCAGGATGCGAGTCGTTTCATGAAAGCCATGATTGTCCGCCAGTTAGGCGCCGCCGATGTGTTCGAGCAAGTCGAGAAACCCATGCCCGTCGCCAAAGCGGGTCATATGGTCGTCGAAGTAAGGGCCACCAGCGTCAATCCCATCGATACCATGCTCCGCGCTGTCGAGACGCCCTGGTCAGCCAACCGGCCCGAGATTATTCATGGCGATGTTGCCGGTATTGTCAGGGAAGTCGGTGAGGGGGTTACCCGCTTCAAGGCTGGTGATGAAGTCTATGGCTGCGCCGGCGGTATTGCCGGTCAGGACGGCGCGCTGGCGGAATACATGCTGGTTGACGCCGATCTCATGGCCCACAAGCCCAATAGCCTGACCATGGAAGAATCCGCCGCATTGCCCCTGGTGGCCTTAACCGCCTGGGAAGCCTTACACGACAAGCTGAAAATCCAGAAAGGCGACAACCTGCTGATACATGGTGCTACCGGTGGCGTCGGCCATATTGCTATCCAGCTGGCCAAACATTTTGGCGCCACCGTGACGACCACCACGACGCCTCGCAACCTGGAGAAAGCCAGACTGTTGAATGCTGACCATGTCGTTAACAGTGTCGATACACCGGTTGCGGATTATGTCCGTCAGTACACCGATGGCCAGGGCTTCGACAAAGTGTTTGATACCGTCGCCGGCGCCAATATCCAGCGCAGCTTTGAAGCCGTGCGCTTCAATGGCGAAGTCGCCACGACGCTGCCGGTAGATGACACGTTACCGGTCGTGCTGAAAAGCCTGAGCCTTCATGGCATCCTGATGCTGATCCCCCTTGTTCACGGTATCAACCGTCCTGCCCACGGCAAGATCATGGAAAACATCGCAAAACTGGTCGACGACGGTGTCATCAATCCCATGATTGATCCGACACGCTTCACCATCTGGGATGTGGCTGATGCACATCGTCATCTTGAAGATCGTAAGGCCGTCGGCAAGATTGTCCTGAGTGCAGGTTAATCCTGCCCTGATGCAACAAGCCCCTCAAAAAAGGGGCTTGTTGCTATTTAGTGCATCGAGTGCCAATCAGTAAACCGGATCATTAAAGACAACGGCTATATTGTGCTGCTTCAACAAGTCACGGGTCATCGGTGTCAGGATTGCACGACGGGATACCCGGATTTCCTTCACTGCTTCTGCCAGTACCCGTTTCATATCCGTTTCACAGATAAGACGCTGACGACCAAAGTCTTTCATATATCCAGACGTTTCAACGACAGCAGGCGTTTCAGTAGTCACAGGCATGTCAACCGGAGTACGGCTTTCTTTCGCCACACCGGTTCCCAGCAGGCTGTTCAGGCGGTTACCCGCAGCCTGATGGCTCATTATCTGATGTGACCGCTCGGCTACCAACGCACCCGCCTCAACCGGTGGAATGCCACCATGATAGATATTGGTCACCACTGTATTTTCAAACGCAATGGCGCTGTCGCCGGAATAACGGATGGCCTCGGCACGAATGCTTTCATCATGGAGACGGTAAACCATGTAGGCAGACATGGACCGTGAAGACCGGGCATCGCCCCCGGGACGTTCACCAAGCAGCAGGATAATCAGCTTGGCGCCCACCGCGTCCGCGACGGTTTCCCCAAGCTTCACCCGACCATGAGGTACAACAATTGTTTTACCCAGACGATACCCATGCGCCCGTAGGCCATCTTCCAGTACCGGTAGCATCTCGGGCACACTATGATGCACCGCCTCGGCGGACAAACCATCGGTGACCACGATCTGGATATCGTTGTTTTCCCCTGCCAGCTGCTGCAGGGATTCCGGGGTCAGCCGTGCGCCGCTTTCCGGATCATTGTGGTGCTGTTCAAGGGAGGTCGCCAGGGAATCCATGCGACGGAAGGTGGCCGGATCAAATTCGTCCAATCGCAACAGTGAGCGTGCGGCTTCCCGCGCTACAGCCATATTGCCGCGCAGCTTACGCGCAACAGCGTTCTTCATACGCGGCCCAGCTGTCGGCATGGTCGCACTGGACTTTTCCTGACCGTAGTTCTGCGGAACGGATTCCATCAGGGACTGGAATTCCTCATCCGAACGGCAGAACATCCGTGGGTTACCCCAGTTCTCACCCCGGGTTATCCAGCCGCTTTCATCTTCACGGTAAATGCCTTTTTCCAGACACCACTCGTAGAACTCCGGTGTCGGACGGTAGTTGTACAGTTCCTTCAGTGTCTGGTCATCGTGACCGCTGGTATCGAAATAGGCCAGCATACGGTCTGCGCCCAGGTAAACGTCCATGTAATAGTTAGCACCGGCTGCAGCCAGCAGGGAGGTCGCGATCTGCTGACCTTCCATGGTGATATCCGCATGCAGGGTGTAACACGGCGCCATCCCCATCGGCAGGCCGATCAGCTTGCCCATGAAGTGATCCTGCAGGCTGGAGTAAATACACTCATGGTTGGTGGCGTGTGTTTCCGGCCCGATAAACCCAGTCACGTTGTTGACCATGCAGGGGTTGTAGCGTCGACAGAGCCCGTAGGTCAGCGCCTCGGTGGTGGCCATGTCGATGCCGTTATGCTTGTTATAACTGAATTCTGAGCCCTGGCCGGTTTCAAAATAGAGGGAGTGCGTTGCACCTTCCTGACGTAACGGGCCTTTCTCCAGCATGGTGCGACAGGCGTTGTCCAAAAGATCCACGGTAACTTCGAACTCTTCCGTCAAGGTGGCATCGGTACCCGCCAGTGACTGGAACAGTATTTCAACCGGTGCGCCCTGTTCCAGGCATTGCAACTGGGTCTTGATGTGGGACAGTACACAGATCTGGGTCGGCGCCCCTGTCTCCCTGCGCACCTTGTCGAACTGGTGCAGGCAGGCACTGATATTTTCCACCGTATCCTGGGCCGGGTTCAGCCCGAACATCAGGTCGCCGTTACCCATGGACAGACCAATATACAGTTGTGCTGTAATCGCGGTCAGATCATCGGTCGGGTGGTTGGGCTGAATCCGGGAACTCAGGGTATTTGGCATACCGATCCGGGTACGGGCTTTGGTTGGACGACGGATTTTGCGTGCTGCAAATACCAGGTCATGGACGTCCATGATTTTGGTCACTGCCGCCACCATCACACCGGTCATCCCGAAACCAAGCCGGCAGACTTCAGCGGCATCCGACGCCAGCAGGTGATCTTTCAGTTCTCCCACGGTCATCGCAGCGATGTCACGGAAAATCGCCTGATCGATGTCGTAGTTAACCCGCATCACAGAATCCACAGCACCTTTGCTGTCAGTCAACGGACGATCATAGAGATGCTGCAGGGTCAGGTCAGACAAAATGGCCCGGGCTGCCTCCCGCTCAACTTCTGTCTTCGCTGACAGCCCGGCATTTCGGTCACCGGATTTTTCCAGGTCGGCTGCGCCCAGCAGGGCTTTCAGGCCAACAAAAGTGTACTCGCGATCCAGCATCTGAATGCGGTAGCTTTCATCAGGCTTGGGATCAGGCACAACGATCTGGTTCAGGGGCGTCAGTTTCGGACCCATGAAATCATTCCTCGGAATAGAGTGGGTACTGAAGGTATGGAAGCAGTGCCGACACCGGCGACGCTCACTGCATACCGTAAAAAGAAACCGGGATAATGTGATGTTGCGGCGCACCGACGTTCACAAACGATGCCGTACGGTCAGGCACTTCGTCGATCACGGTCAGTCGTACTGCCAGCGTACGCCAACGGCTGGCGTAGTTGCCCATTGCTTTGCCACAGTCGTTTGGCACCAGCAGCACCAATGGAAGGTCTGCAGGAAAACCGCCGGATTCAAGGGCTGTCGCCATTCGGCCACCGAAGGCCTTGATCATATCCAGTGACGGTGTTGCTCCCGTATCTGTCGGTAACACCTGCAGACAGGCGCCACGGTTGCATTTACGGGCCAGTTCCAGAGCTTTTCTCAGGCGCTCAACACTGTCCTGCAGTGACAATCGGGCAACGATAGGTAAATCCTGCAGAGGCAGCTCAGCTTGATTAGACAGGAACAGGGTAGTGCCGGAGATTTCCGTGCTGTGAAGCGTCAAGCCATAGACGGTTGCCCTGCCCCTGTTTTCCGGAATATGCGTGTGGAGAGATCGGGCAAGTAGCGGGTGGTCGGCAATCCGGCGCGCCAGATCAACGCCAAGGTCTCCAAAACAGGTGGTTTCAGGCCAGGGTTCTCCCGCCACATGGCGATAAAGCAATTCGCCAATACCACCGGAATAGGTGATAACAGCGTCGGTATGACCTTGCGGATCGAACCGCACTTGCTCGTGCTGCCGCCCTGCCGTGGTCTCAAATAAACGACGATCACCTGTTACTGTCGCCACCAGGCCGGCAATATAGAAATCCAGAATATGCTCACGGGCAGGCGTAGATAACATATCGCCTATCGCCAGGGTTAATCCCAAAGCATCAAGCAGTTGCTCACCGAAACCGGATATACCCGTCACTCGCCAGGTACCCGGCTCAAACCGGAAGTGACGGGCACCAATAAAACTGCAACCTGTCGACAACACCTGACCATCCCGACCCAATGCCGGATTAGTGGTTCCACCGCCAATGTCCAGGTTAATGATCGGGGTACCATGATGGTAGCGGGACAGCACTGATGCACCACCCATGAACGCCAGCCAGGATTCCAGCGCCGGATCATCTGCTGTCGCCACGATAATATCGCCAAAGCGGGCCCGTACCCGGGCAGCGATCACTGTCGCATTATGATGTTGGGCAGCCAGCCCGGTGATCATGACGCCACCCGAGAACAGTTGTTCCGGGGAAATCCCACTGGCGCTTAGCCAGCCGTCCAGCAGCGCATCAATAGCTTCTTCGCAGATACGTTCATTGTCGTAAGGTGTGAAAACCGGCTCCGAACGATAGACCACTTCCGGATTGCCAAACCCCATCCGCCCGGTCGCACAGTGCAGACCGATCCTGGCTTTGGCCACCATGGCGCTGGAGGTCGTGGTACCAAAATCCAGACCAATCATCAGGACATCGTCCCGGGACATATCCACCGGACGAATTGCAGAGCCACAATCACGCTTCATCGACGACACCTGTCCAGAACCGCAATAAACGATAAGAAGTTAATTTGGACGATGGTATATAAAGCGGATGATGCGATGTTGATAGTTATCAAGTGAGCACCATCAGGAGCTGCTCAATCTTTTGATATTTATCAAGCGGAATGACGGGAGGCAGGGCGTCTGGAGAAAAACAGGCGAGAGGTTTGCTCTTTACATGGAATAATCCCCCCCAGTCTGCCTGGGGGGAATATTCTGCTTACTGGAACAAAGACTTCAGTTTGTTGAGGTTTTCCTTGTCTTTATCAGATAGTTTTTTGGATAACTCTTCTTCCAGTTTTTTCCGCGCAATGTCCTTCAGGTGATCTGCGACCACTCTCTCGGTTTTTGCCAGCAAACGGTTAAGAATCTGTTCGCTCAGTTCATCCGGCGTCAAACCCGTCTGCTTGTCACCCAGGTTGGTCATGACGATATTCGGCATCTTCAGGGTATGGTCACCCTTGTCTTCTGTCATCAGATTCAGCTTGGCATTGGTGAAGCTGAGGTTTTCCACCATCAGGCGAATGTCAGCACCTTCTTCTTTCTTGGCAGGCTCAGCAGGCTTTTCTTCTTCACTGGCAGGCTTCTTGGCGCTGCGCTCCTTAATATCCTTCAGCAGTGTCTGGATATTCGTGGTCGCGCCTTTCTGTTCTGCGGTGATATCCATGCCATCCACCAGGATTTCATTGATGACAACCACCGGACCTGAAAGGGACTTGGGACTCACCTGCAGGGCGATTTCATTCATGCTGAAAATGTAGGGGCTGCTTTCAAACCCTTTCGGATTGGCAATGGCCAGTTTATGGAGTTCCCCACGACCATCACGGAGGGTGATCTTGACACTGTCCAGCGTGACAGGTGTTCCGGTAATCTTTGAACCCGTCGTCTCAATCACGTCTTTGACAATACCATCCAGATTCCGGAGGGTGATCACGACCACCAGAACCATTAGCGCCACTATCGCAACCAATGCGATTGAAACCGTCTTTTTGATACTCATGGGTTTTCCCCTTACCCGGTTAGACATTGTGACAGAACGTTTGACGGGAGGGAGTCTACTCCGGAATGACGGGTTGTCCAGCGTACGGCCATAGGTCAAAGGGATCGAACGCAAATACCAGTCAAAGAGCGCTGAATAGCAAAATTAACCAGTCTCTCAGCTATCCTCCCCAAGTAAATCAGAGGTGCTGGCGGCTCTTTCTGGGGATCGAGAGCCCGGAGAAGTACTACTGGGCGAAGGTGATGCGGATATAACTTCCAGCGATGGAACCAGATAACCAGAGGAATCACCGATCGGGAGGGAGAGAAAGCGCTCAGGTGACGATGGACGCGAATATTCCTCCGGGGGTAAATCACCCTCCGTTTTAAACCTCCGACGTGCTTGAAACGTTTTACTGACAGTTTTTTTAAACTGACTAAACCACTCCCCAAACTCGCGTTTCCCACTGGATCGCTGCATAGGCAGGATCTGAATATCGCTACAAATGTTTTGATGTGATGGTACGGATGTAAACCATAAAGCCAAAGAGTCCTGCAGATTTTTTACAAATTCTTTTAGATCCTTTTTTTGATCATCATCTAATTTGACCTGATTGTCTGCGGGTGGAAATTGGCTACCTAAAATACGAATAACTCTGGCGCTGAGATCGCGACCATCCTTACAAATCATTTTTAACAGGGCTCTGGAAATTGGCTGGTAGTTTGAGTAAACGACCGGTTTAGGATCGACACTTTGCATATACTTCGCAGTATGTGGTGTACCAACCTGAGGTGTTTCAGGTGTTACGGCCCACTCTTTTTTCAGTTTTTCAACATATGCATTGGCTTCAGCTTCAGTCTTGAATATTTTCTTTTCATCTTGAATCACAGTCATGTCAGAGTCTTCAACAACAATCCAACCGGCTTTAGCAAATTCACTCGCTGCTTGCACGATTTCCTCATTTTCTTTAGCTGCGATGTCTCCACTAATATCAATAGTTGGCGGCAGGCGTTTCACGTCTATAGGAAGAAGGACAAAATCCTCCTTCGTGACAGGAAAAACTACAGGCAGGCGTTTGGATAAAAGCGCCCCATCAAGCTTATCCCAATTCGCCTTCATCAACTTCGCAAAAGACATCACTTTGTCGAACATTTCTTTTACCTTGAGCTTCAATTTTTTATCAAAAACATCAACAAACTCAGGTTCAGGAATATCAGGAAATAATTGCGCAGGGGAAGGTACTACTTCTCGCAACTGATCAAAATAACGAACCAACAACTGCCAATTATTGAGCAACGTTGTCACCATATTTTCTCTCTGGACTATCACAGCAAAACCGGAATTATCATCATCCATTGATTCACGAACTGATACTATTTTTTTTGTTTTCGTATGTTGTTTAAATACTTCAATGCATTTCTGAAAGTCATTTCTCATAAGGTTATAATATTTTCTGTTCGACTTAACCTTATTAGTAACATCCTCTTTTCTAGCCAGTTGAATGGCCTCATGAAACATCAATATTTTAGCTTCTATCTGATCAATATATTCAATATCCTGCCGTCCCTGCTCTGCAAATCTTAGTAGCTGATTAGTGCTCAACTCATCAATTTCTTCAGGCTTGAACTGATGACAAATCAGCGATGAAAGCAAGAAATATTCATAATTATTAAGGAAGTCCGGGGGTCTTAAAATGTCTGAAACAGAAACGGATTCATCACTTTTTGCTTCTCTTGGAAAAGCAGCAACACTTCTAACGCGTTGCATTGATTGGGTATTTGATTGACCAGCAACATCCACTGACTTAAAAGTACGATCGAAATCTGACATGGAGCGAGTTCTCCGACCACTCATTGTTTTCGATGTTTTTCCCCTTTTCTCTTTAGAGAGCCAGTAAGGACTCAATAATGCTGGATCTTTTATTCCCTTGGGTTCCACGACACGACTCCTTTCTTAAGCAAACACCTAATAGAAATCAATTAACATAAAAAGTTCAATATGACGCCTTTATTTAAAAGATCACAAAAAACCTTAAAATTTCCGTAGAAATAGTATGTTACATCAAAAAAAGTCATCAGCGCTTTCACCATTGTCATTCTAACACTAACAAAAGCAGCGATATCGTTGCCAAAAGTTAACACTCAAAATCAACCTTATTTTAAAATCAGGTTATTCTATCAACAGAATGTGAGATCACTTATATGGAAACAGGTAATATTTCAAGTAGTTCCAGTGGTTCAATATCACCGCCAGCATCCGGTAAACCATCAACATCTCGAGCGAGTCATAGAGAAGTGCGTTCTGAGCCTGATGTCAAAGAAACACTGTCGACGGCACAAGAGCTACACCATCACGTTACTGCATCAGAAAAGGATTATGCTAGTGAGTCGCCAGTCTCATCCTCGTCTTCATACTCACGGAGTAGTGCTTTCAATAAGGAAATTCGGATCGAAAAGCAAAAACGTCAAGACCGAAGCAAACTATTTCAGCAAATAAAATCACAATGCCAACAAGCATTCCCAAAAGCTACGATCAGTGAGATACCAGAATTATTGAAGACTCAATTTGCTGAAAACATAGCATTAAGAAAGACTCTCTTTCCGAATATATCACCCGATGAAAAGCTCAGTGAAAAGCTTGATAGTGAAGTAAAAAAAACTTTTGATGAGATCAAAAACATTGGCCAAAAGTCTCTAGCAGAAAAAAATAAAATAACAATACAATGCAAGGAGATAAACAAAAAGTCCGAGAGTTTGACTCAATCACTAATGAGCTTGCTAAAACGCTATGAAACACTTCCTCAAGAGCAGCCAACCTCACCTACCGGTCAGCATGATTTAGTACCCTCTCCATGTTCTGAACTAAGAGAATTGGTAGAGCAGTTTACTACGTTTACAGAAACTCTAAGCCAAAAGTCAGAGAGCATGGAATGGATGGACATTGAAACAGAAAGAGTGAAACTTGAAAGTAAACTTTTGTTACTTCAGACACTCTCAAGGCATTTATCATCCGCCAGCACTTCTGAAAGAAAAAGGCCTGCTGAGACATTCGTTCACGAAGAGCCAACCACCTCTAAGAAAGTGAAACTCGAAGGCTCTGAGCATTCTTCTTGATGTTATTGTAAGGATTGACGCACATAACCTCTACAACACCTCATCCTACTCAGGATGACTCAAAGATATTGAGATAAGAGCTAAACGTTCTGTTATGCACTGTTATTATCCAATGTCGTAGACTGCTACGCGACAACCGAAGCGCAGGAATCGTTACATGGAGCCCATTTCACCGTATTCTCATCATTCTTCACCTACAGCGACTTTTCCTGATGAAACGTCAGGCTCAGAAAAGGGATCCAAGTCCACGGTAAGCTCAGACAGCGAGCAGGTAGATGCATTTCAGACCAGGAGGAAATGCCATAAAAAGGTGAAATCCAAAAAAACAATAATGCCACAAAGAGAAAAGCTCGAAAAAAAGCGTCAAAGTTCTCAGAAACAACGCTTAGAAACCAGCACTTTCTTCGAAAAACTACATGCAGAAATATCCCCAAATACGCAACAACCATCTCAGCTTGAAATACTGGAAAAATGCTTGTCATTTATAGCAGAATACAGAGCATCTACTACGCAATCAGCCTCTGATAGGATCACCTCACCTACCGAAAACGTCGAAGCTAAAAAAGCAGTACCACCGACAACACTGAAAGGTAATGAGCGACATCAGTGGTGGGTTAACAAACGTCGACAATCAACGAATGAAGCTTTCTCGAAACTTCAACGACTTGTCTTTCCAGATACACGCTCAAAAGTTACTACCAAACAAATTTTACAGCAAAGCCTGACAACTATCCGTGAGTACAAAAAACTGCGTGTATCCACTCAAATACCTGTGGACCAAAGTGCCTCAAATCCGCTTAAAACACCACAAAAAAGAAGGCTATCTGATCAAACCTCTTCTCAATATCCAGCACGCAAGTGGTCGAAGCATGACTCGTCCATACCTGGAGAGAGTACTGAGCCATCCAATAATCAGCACCAACACCCTAAATCCAACACAAGCGCTCCCGACCAAACGTCAGCCAAGTCATCAATTGAATCTTCAACAGTTCAACTTTGCACAGAGAGCCAATATCCCCAGCAGAAAGATGATCATGAAGCAGGCTGCATGTTGTCGTCATCTATAGACCGTTCAGAACAGGAAAAATCTGACGACCCCAATCCTGTGGCTCTAGACCATTCAGCCGTTCAAAAAAGTAATAGCGATATACCAGAAATAATAGAGAAGGAAGAGCCAGAAAGAAATCTCACCGATTTAATTGCTGAATCATTCGACATACTCGACAGTGACCAAACCGACGAAAATCAATTACAACAATTGCTGGCTATCGTGCTACAACAGGCCAGTGCGATAAAGTCGCCCCCTCCTATTGAAATAGATACAGAAATATCTGAAACAGAAAATGCAGATATATACCAATCATCATCACCAAGGCCAGGATGTTCTCATTGGGACACTCAGATTCAAATATCTACACAATCACCTCCTTTATCAAGTAACACCATCACTGAAGAAAACAACAGTGAAGAGACATCCCTAAAATCACAACTTAGTACGCTGACTCAAATACTCGAAATACCTGATGCTGATGCTTCAGAGCAAGAAAATGTAACATTCAAACGATGCATTAGAGCTATTAAAGACCTACAATCCGAAAAAAAAATACTGGAAAATAAAGTAGAAAAGTATCAGGAAATGCGATACAGCGGTCTTACAATGAGTCACTTCAAAGCTAACACAGCTAAAAACAAGGAAAACATTAAAATAGTAAACGAAATTGAACAATCAAGAGGAGAGCAGAAAAATCTGTTATGCCAGATAGATTTGAGAACAGGCTTATTAAAAATATCAATCGACATGCTTAAAACTTTACTCAACCACCCCATAAATCCTCCTGTTGAGTACACCAGCACAACAGATGTTATAAAAGATTATCGAAACACATTAAGCACTACACTCAAATCAATAAATCGTGATGTGAGCATTATAAAAACTCTTTCAGATAAAATTACGATGTTACAGGAAAAGATACATTTTAACCTTGAACTATTAGCAAAACACAACAAAAAACATCATTAACTGGCCAACTAACGATCTACTAGAAAATCATTAAGACTGTAAATATAATGTTACTTTTCAGTGATTGGCAACGATCCGATTAAGTTTAGATGCCGCGTATCGCAGCACCTCAAATAAGGTTCCGGTCTATGTGACGGACTATGGTCTGTAACAGCTGATCAACAGGATGAATTAATTTCAGATCATCACAGATATTCTGCTGGAAGGTTCAGTGAGCACTGACCCGTCGATATATACGACAGGTCAGTAAATAAAAGATTACAGCAACTTGCGGAACAGTTCTTCTGTGGGCGAAGCAATAACGGTTTTGTGGATCAGCATGCCGGATTCATTAGCCGCCATCACACCAGAATCCACAGCCGCGTTCACCGCAGACAGCTCACCGGTCATGGTCACGAACGACTTACCGCCAATCGCCATACCCAGGCGCACTTCCATCATCTTCACGTCAGCCGCCTTGGCCGCCGCATCTGCCGCGATAACCGCAGACGCCACGTTGAAGAATTCCAGTACGCCGACGGCGCCGGTGTGCTGGATATCGGTCATGCCACTCAGACCGGCAATCAGTTCTTCGTGAATGTTCGGAATCAGCAGGCGATCAACGATGGTCTGACGACCGATCTCTTCACCGGCTTCCACGGAGGCGCGTACCGCCGCCACATCACCGGAAACGATGACCAGGTACTTACCCGGGCAGATGGTCTTGGCTTCCTGCAGACGCACGTCAGCCGCCTTGGTCATGGCGTCCGCCGCCTGGATTCCCTTTGCAATGCTGGTGAATTCCAGCAATCCCAGTGCATTACTCATTACGCATGACCTCGGGCAATAACAACCTGACTTTCATTCACTGCGACCACCTGGCCGTCGATACTGGCGTGGATCGTGGAGCCCAGCTTGCCTTCCGGAATGTTACCGATCACCTGTCCTCTGACCACGGCGTCACCCACCTTGACCGTCGATTCACTCGGCGCACCGATGTGCTGCCACAGGGACACGGTGACCTTGTTGATGGCCACATCGCGGAATTCCTTCAGCGGCTGATGGTCATAGCTGCCGAGATCCAGACGTGAAATCAGACGGTGCGGCGGCACCTTGCGCATTTCACGGTTTTCACGGGCGATCACTTCGCTGCCATCGTGCTGGTAACGAATGCCTTTCTCGCGCAGTTTGCCGGCAATATACAGGTTCACCTGGCGCGGTGAGATGCCCATCGGGCAGGCATACATTTCACACACACCGCAGGCGCAGCACAGTAGTGCTTCGCTCAGGGATTCATCAATCTCCTTCGCGTACTTCACGGCCTGCATCATCTTGTGCGGATGTAGCGGATGGCCGATCAGGTAACGGGGACACTGGTCTGTGCAGTAACCGCAGCTGATACAGGCGCGGGCGCGGTTGAGCATCTGGACTTCGGTTTCGTCCGCACGCTCGACCAGGTAATGGTCAGCCGGAATGACAATCAACGCGCCATCGGTCTTGGTGATGTACATGTCCGCCAGTTCGTGCTCATGCACCATGCCGCCCATCATCGGGCCGCCACGGATAATGCAGAACTTCGGAATGCTGACACCGCCAGCCGCCGCCAGACACTCTTCAAAGGACGTGCCTACCGGTACCTTGATAACCCGCGGCTCGTTCACATCACCGAGAACGGAAACGTATTTCTCGGTAACAGGGATATCCTGGGTCGCTTCGAACACGTTGATCATGGTCGCGACGTTAGAAACGACACAGCCCACGTTCAGCGGAATACCGCCGGGGGGTACAGAACGTCCGGTCACTTCGTACACGGTCATCTGCTCGTCACCGGCCGGGTAGAAATTCTGCAGTTCGAAAATCTCTACCGGGGCGTCCAAACGGGCGATGGTGTCACGCAGCGCGGCAATCTCGCGGCCGTACTTGCCCTTGACGGCAATCACGGCTTTCTCGGCCTTGATCTGTGCCCGGGCCAGCAGGATACCGCCAATCAACTCCGCCGGACGCTCGCGCATCAGGAACTGGTCGGTCTGCAGCAACGGCTCACATTCCGCTGCATTGATAATCAGGTATTCCGCTTCGGCATTCAGTTTGACGTGGGTAGGGAAACCGGCACCGCCGGCACCGACGACACCGGCCCTGCGGACGAGTTCAACTAAGTCCATGGCTCTCTCGTGGCTATCCGGTACAGCTGTGGCGGACAGAGAATCACCGGGACAGCCATACAGAAAATTTTCGATGGTGGCGCATGGTAACCGCAGTGCCAGACCGTCAGATTGAACCAAGTCAAAAGAGGTGGGTTTGTCAGGTATCAACCTGCCTGAAATATCACCAAACCGTGACATGAATCAATAGGGCTTAAGACGTGTAATCCCCTGCTTTTATTCACGTTTTTACAGGAACCAAAAAGTGCATACCGTGAACAAATCCAATGCAAAAGGAAACTTTGCCGCACTTCCGCAATCATAACGGATAGTTAACACAGAGAGGTTCTATCACCATGTCCGTTTCATTGCGAAAAACGTTTTTATGCCTTCTTGCCCTGACGGGTAGTATGGGCAATTTCCCTACCAGCCTTGCAGCACAATCAGAGAGCGATCCGTATATTGTTCCGACGGGTCACACCGTCAATATCATTCATATTGTAGACTTGTTGAATGTTGCAGCTGACAGTGAAACCGTTTACAACACCCTGCGTCATTACGTCATTGATGACGGTGAAAAATACCTGATCGATGTTGTCGACAGACAATCGTCCCGCAGTGTCGCTGAAATGCGTAAAGCCGTGCAAAGCCTGTTCGGCATCGCGTTTGATCAGGACCAGCTTTTAGTGAGCCGCTATAAAGAGCAGATGCTCTATACCCCTTACAACAGTCAGGATGACGTCACGCTTGCTGAACTCATTGAAAACCTCGATGAGATCGACCGACGCGATCAGGCCCGGTCCCTGCGTGAATATCGCGCCGCAACCAGCACTGACGAGCAAATCTCCCTGCCGCACCTGGCGTTTTACATCAACATGTTTCATCCCATGACTGCTGAGGAATGTACGTTTCCTGTTTCCTATACCTGGCCTGAAGCAGGTACTGCAAACTTTTGCGAGCGGGGCAATATATCTCTCATTTACCGTGTGAACTGGGAACGCTCGCTACAATACGGCACCACCGGATCGGCTACACCCGATGCAAAAATTGTTCGCATCACTCTTGATGATGACGTTTCAGGGGCGGGTATACATCTGAACAGCCAGCTGGGACACCGTGTCACCAAGCCGGGTTATACCGGTGTTAACAGCTGGTATCGCGACTGGAGTACGGATGTGTACGCCCAGTCTTACGAACTCTCCATCAGAGCTTCGAATGATAAAGCGGCGATCCTGAAAACAACCCCTTCATCAAATATCAATCCGCAATATGAGAAGACAGAAACCTCTGGGTTTTCTCTAGGGGTGTCAGCGGAGCTGGGAACTGAAAACACTCGGGAAGGCGCCAAAGGACTGTTGATTCCGGTTGCTGCCTATGAGCAGAATCGTACCCTGACATTCAGCACAGAAGAATACAGTATCCAGAAAGCCACACCGAGTGACCGCGAAGTCCTTTTCATCTGGGAAAGAAGCGAATACGCCAGCCGGGATTCCCTGCTATCCAAAGGTACCGATCCGGTATTTGATTCTTACGTGACTTACCCTGTCGATACCAGCAAAATCAGTCCGATCGCCTATTCCAACTTTACCCCACGGTTCGATGTTATCTACAAGGCTAACAGTCAGGAAACCGGTACAACGACCTTCTACCTGGATACAACTGTACAGGCTCGACCGCTGTATACCGGGGCGTTTCTTTACTTTTACCTTATTGGTGCCCACGTCGCTTATGAAGCCTTCGAGACAGACCATCTTGACCAGTACATCACTGCACATGCCGGCTTTACTGTGGACTGGAACCATCCCGTTTTCACCGGCGGCTATCCGGCTAACCTGCAGCTGGGCAGCTTCAACAGCCTCTGCCTGAGCTACGACAATGATTTCAACCTGTTTCCACAAGAGTGCAGCTTGATCAGCAAGCATCAGGCCTTTATTTACGACGCGATGGGACGTTATCTAAGCACACTGGATACAACCATGTGTCTTGATGGTGACGACCTGACCAAACTGAATCGTTGTGATGCCCGCCTCAGTCAACGCTGGCAGTGGCTGGAAGATTCAGATCATTTACAAAACATGTTGTCATGCCATCTGCTGGCACATGGGACCGATACTGCAGCACTCATGATGACGCCAATCACACAGACAGACGTTGACAGCAAAGGTTTGAGATTAAGCCAAAGAACACTGACGTCCTTTAGCTCAATCTATAACATTCCTTATTGTCATTACCGGCAGGAAGCACCCAATAATACAGGCCGCATCGGTGATATCTTTCATTATGAGAACCCAACAACGGGAGCATCTGAGTATTTCAGGCTGCTTAACGTTGTTTATGGTGATTATCCAAACAATCATAAAAGTAACAACGACTGGGAGTATCTCGGCTCCTCAACTGCTTGCCAAAGGTAAGCGTAACATGTAACGAAAAGTGGGTTGTTCAACAACCCATTCTTACTTTGACTTAATATTCTGAAAAAAGATTTCATGCACGTAAAATTAACATGATTAGAACAAGCGCATATCATTTAAAGAACCTGATGATTTCTTATTATAATTTCTCTATGGCGTTTGATGCCTGCCCTTTAAATTAAAAAACAAACGGTGAGAGAATACAGAACAGAATCACTACATTTTACTGATGCTGGCACCAGCCCCCCTTGTTGATCCTTCGATAGCCAGCAAACTCTTACGATGATACCGTTTTACTTCTTCTTCATCATAGAAGCCTGCCGAGCGAGATATGCAATAATTTTCAATCTTAGCCCGGCAATATGCACACTTTGCTATACCTTCATTTTGCGCTCTACTTGCTGACAGATATTGAGCAATATGGTCTGTACATGAAAACATATGACCGCATGGGATGGCTGTTACTTTTACATATTTTGAACAAAAATTACATATTGTCGGCAGTAGCGGCAGATCATCGTCCTTATCGTTACAGGTAGATCTACCACTCGCAATTTCACTTCCAAAATCATCACAGAGAAAACTATCATTAGATGCACTTCTCACGATGACAGAATTATTAGCCATTTCGCTATCAAAAGACTGTAAATTAGAACACGCATTCGTCGTGTTCATTGTTTCGTCTGTATCAGCAGGAATGTTATCCATTTCATCGGCCGACTCACTACTCATACCAGAATCAACACTGGATAGACTCCTCGTATCATCCATCCTCATTATACTATTCAGCCTTTTATAAAGAGGAAATCCTAATAAGCGTTGAATATAATGACATTTGCCATGCACAGACCACATCGACTTCAATGTGAAATCGATAGTATCTTCATCGACAAGAGCAATCAGCATCGCCTTATCACACAGGTAGCACCGACAATGCAATTCACGATCCGATATGGCGAACCACCCCAAACGAGCCAAGAGATCCTTGAATGCACCACTCAGCTCATCCCAAGGACCATTGACAAATGTTTTCCGTCTGGCATGCCACGTTTTCATTGTTGATATACACGTTTTTGTACTCTCACAGCTGACAATCATAGCCGCTTTATCAACATTGACTATCTCCGAATTATCTTGTGCAAATACCGCTTTTTTAGTGTCGTCATTGAGCAATATAGCAATAAGTTTTTCTCTGCTTTCACTATAAGGTTGCATTGAGAAAGGCGTCAGAATCGACGATTTAATTTTATGGATTGCCGATCCGATTCGATGCAACACCTTCGGTACGGCAAGAAAACTGAGATTATGAGATACCTTTCTATCCTCTAGCTTTTGAGGGGCTGTCTCTTCTTCATGAAAATTTCCTCCATTCCGGCTCCTCCCACTGACATACGAAGAGCTAGCATCACTACGTCCTAAGGACCTTTTTCGCTGTGTAAAACTTGAATTCCGATTATCAATACATGCATAAGCACTTTGACGCTTCAGGTTGTTTCCCGGTATTTTACCAGACACCAGGTGCGATGATTTTTCCATACCAAAATTACTCCATTACATTTAGGGGCTTTAATTCTATAAAACGACAAACGATTCAACATAAAGTTCACCATTTATGATCTAAAAACAAAACAGCATTGACACCTTGTACATCTAACAACCATTACAAAGACCAAAACGCTTCTAATGAAACTCTTCCCAGCCCAAAACAATTGGACAACATAGCATTCATTTAATCATTAACAATCAACCTCAACTCAGTAAAAGTAGAATTTATAGTCATAGCACATCAGACAATTATTATTCTATTAAAATTGATTAGCAGACTGACTATATTGTTAATGATGTCCAGTATTAATACAGCAAGACATCCCATGAATCACTCTGAGTAGGTGTTCAGAATAGAGCTTTTGAATTAGCAAGCATCATACATGCATAAGAAGATATACATTTTTGCTTTAACAATAATAAAAAAGGCGGCCATAAATGGCCGCCAAAAAATGCGCAATCTTGCGCATCCCCTCAAAAGATGGGTCAGACCGTCACAACATCCAGTTCAGATGTCATGCGGATGTAGTCTTTCGCCAACGGTGTCAGCAGGCTGTCAGGGCCCAGCGTGATACGCGTGAAACCCTGTTCCAGGCATCGACGCAGATCCCGCTCGCCGACTACGCGCTGGGTCAGCTCACAGGCTTTTCCGGTAACACAGGTGTCAGTCATGCTGACTTCGGCAGGTGGCGCCACCTGGTAAGCCACTTCATTCACAGTCGCTAGCTGAGGCACAGGTACTGCAGTTGCAACCTGTCCACGCAGTGCAGCCGTCAGATTCTCCAGCCCGGTCACCTGCATACCGAACGACAGCAGTTGCTCTTCTTTATCCTGGAAAACCTTGTAAAAGGCAGGCTTGGCCGTTTCCCGGAACCGTCGGTATGCAATACCTTCTTCCAGGATATGCACTGTTTTGCCCAGCAACAGGGACTCCACCAGCACACAGCCTTCGCTGCCACGCTCCAACCCAATGGTCAGCGCAGATAACAAGCTGTTAGGCAGGCTGGCCAGAATAATATGATCGAAGGCCGCCGCTTCCGGCTTTTCCATGTCTGCGGCAAAGCTCAGGCAAAAGCCCTGCCCGAGCTTTTGGGCAAGTGCTTCACGGTCAGCACAGTCACCAACCACCAGAACCGTTTCCTTTTTGGCGGCTTCCGTCGTCAGGTTGCCGGAACGTGCCAGCAATTCTTCCAATACACGCCGGGCGATCAGTTCAACCAGTGCATCCATGTTCATGCAGCATTTTCCTCAGGCGTCTCAAGCGCTTCCAGCGCGCTGATGGCAATACCCAGTGGTGTTACCAGGAACGGATTCTTCGGCTTATGGGTACGTACGCCGGTCTGCTTTTCTACCACCGCCTCAAAGTCAGGCAGGCAGGTGGTACCACCGACCAGGTAGATGTCTTCCACGTCATAGCCCTGGATATGGTCACGGACAATGGAACCCATTTTTTCAATCACGGGGCGGACAATGGTCACCACATCACGGTGGTTGGCCGGGTTCTTCTTGAACTCTTCCGCTTCTTCAAAACTGGTCTTGTAGTTACCCGCCAGTACCAGGGACAGATGGGTGCCACCTGTCGCTTCATCCGCGGTGTAGATCACTTCACCGTCGCGGAAGATGGACAAACCGGTGGTGCCACCACCGATATCCACGACAGCGCCATTCTGAATGCCCAGCACGCGGTTTGCGGCGGTAGGCTCATCCAGCATATTAACGACATCCATGCCCGCACCTTCCACCACGTGACGGTGGGTCTTGCAGCTGGATTCATCGGAATTGGACGGCATGGCGATTGCGGCCTTGTCCAGCGTCACACCCAGACGTTCTTCCAGCGTTTCTTTCAGTTTGCGGACAATGTGCAGTGCGCCGACATAGTCCACGACCAGTCCGTCTTTCAGTACCTGGGCAAACTGCATTTCTGTCGCCAGCGGCTGCCGGTCACGATCCAGCACCACCAGTACGATATACGCGGTACCCAGGTCGACACCGACCACCAGTTCTTCCGGATTGGTCACTTTGCCTGTACGGGTCAGGCTTTCTTCGACCGCCTCGATCAGCACATCAGCGTGTTCGGTATTACATTCAGACATGGTCGTTTACCTCCGTTTAAGCGACCAGCTCGCCCTTGGCGCCGCTCGGCAGGCCAACGGCATTGGCTTCATCAAAGTCGATGTGCATGGCCAGATTGAAGCTGTCTTTTACCCGTACCAGAACTTTATGGAATGTCACCGGGCGGTCAGTCTCAATCTTCACATCCACTTCCTGCTTGTCCTGCACACCCAGGCGGGCAGCATCGCTGCTGGTCATGTGGATATGGTTACGGGCAACGATCACGCCCTGCTTCAGCTGTACCATGCCGGTGTCGGACAACAGGAACAGACCGGGAGTCGCCACGGTGTCGCCGGATTCACGCAGCGGTGCGTCCACACCCAGCTGACGTGCGTCAGTGCGGGACACTTCCACCTGGCTTTCCGGACGGGCAGGGCCCAGAACCGCGACATTCTTGAACGAACCCTGAGGGCCGATGATGGTGACCCGTTCTTCGCACAGGTACTGGCCCGGCTGGGACAGTTCACGCTTCGGGGTCAGCTGGTGCCCTTCACCGAACAGGGCTTCCACATCCTTCTGGCACAGGTGAACGTGACGGGCGGAAGCCTCGATCGGGATCATCTTCTTGCCGGCGCTGGCGTCGGTACAGTACTCGCCAATCACCTGATTGATGATCTGTTGCAGTTGGTCTTCGCTCAGATTCAGGGCACCGCTGGTATTCATCGTTTCACTCACTTTTCACCTGAGCAGACGGGATTCGTCGTTGAATCGTGTCTGCTGCAAGCCGTTAATCAATCACCTGCCGGCTCAATGGGACAGTGGTTGCGCGGGGGCAAACTCACCGGCCCGTTCCCGTACCATCAGCTGGTAACAGTGGCCTGACAGGTAGTGCAGCGCCCGGAGCATGTCCGGACGTTCACACCGCTGGCCCCGCTGATAAGCGTGCACAGCCGTCAATTCCGCTTCACGGATACCGGCCCGCAGCCGGTTCAGGCTAACGAGGGTTCTGCCCATGCTGTAATGGGGCAAACCATCCTCGCTGCCATTTAATGGCGCAGATTCATAGTCCTGCGTCTTGAAAACGTCCGGGTCAAAACTTTCACCCGGCACGATGGCGATGGTCAGCTGGCGGACGTAGTCCAGCACCTTCTGCAGTTCGTCGCACAAGGTTTTCCGGCCTGACTCAGCGCAATCCACCTGGAGGCAGAGAATGTCAGCCTGCAGATGGTCAAACTGTTCCTGGAGTGCAATGCGGGGGTCGGTCAGCAACACAAGACGGTTGTCGCCCAGAACCGCCATGCAGTCCGGTTTTTCGGTGAACACGCCACCGGTGTAATCGCAGATAAACCGGGGTGTCGATGGTGCGGCGCTATTGTCGCCTTCATCGACGGTGGCCGGTATCAGGGATTCTTCGACAGGCGTTACATCGTCCTGCCCCCGGATAACCAGCGCTATGCCCTTGTCCTGGATGAACTGACGGGCAGACGGGGTGATGATGTCCTTCGGCTCCACCTCAAACGTGGTGAAGGCCGCTTTGCGGTATTCACTGCGAATCCGCGCTTCTGTAACAACACCCATGGAACTTCCTTAGCCTGAACAGCAGACTCTGGCAGAAAGGCCGGATCATGCCGGCCTTTCCTGCGTCAGTTGACGTGTGCCGAATTACTCAGCTTTTGCCTGGGGCAGGATCACTTCAACTTCACCGTGGGGACGTGGGATAACGTGTACGGAGATCAGCTCACCAACACGCTCAGCGGCAGCAGCGCCAGCGTCGGTAGCGGCTTTAACAGCGCCGACGTCACCACGTACCAGTACGGTTACCAGACCGCCACCAACCTGCTCTTTGCCAACCAGAGTCACGTTGGCGGCCTTGACCATGGCGTCAGCAGCTTCGATTGCGCCAACCAGACCCTTGGTTTCGATCATGCCCAGAGCGTTAGAGATAGCCATTTTCAATTCTCCACTTTGTAATCAGAGATAGTTTGTTGAGGGTTCGTTAAAGAGACTTCAGTCGTTCAATCACCAGGCGGGTGATTGCTTCGATATCAACATTCGCAGTACTGCAGGCAACAGGCTGAGCCTCAGGCTGTGCCAGTGCTTCCGGCTCAATCACGCCGTAAGCCACATACCGCTTGGTAAACAGGTTCATCGGGGTCACGTTATCGGAGGTCGCAGAACCACCGACGCTACCGCAGCCCAGGGTGAACGCAGGCGCCAGGTTCGTGGTCGCACCAACACCACCGTGGGTGGAAGGCGTGTTAACCACCAGGCGGGACACCGGCTTCTTCAGGGCAAACTCGCGCACCAGGGCATCGTTCTGGGTATGGATCGCCAGGGTATGGCCCGCACCTTCAAAGTGCAGCAGTTCCATGCACAGCTCGCAGGCATCGTGCGCGTCGCTGACGCGGTAGAAGCCCAGCAGCGGAGACAGTTTTTCCCAGGAGAAGGGATACTTCTTGCCGACGTTGTTACGACCTTGCTCGCCCACCAGTACGCGGGTCGTCGCAGGCACGTCCAGACCGGCCATGCGGGCGATTTCCACCGCAGGCTTGCCGACGATACCGGCGTTCAGGCCGCCACGCTGGTTGACGATGACTTTCTCAACTTTCGCGATTTCCGCTTCGCTGAGGAAGTAGCAGCCCTGGGCGATCATCTCGGCCTTCACCTGATCAGCAATGGCGTGTTCAGTAACCACGTGCTGCTCAGAGGCGCAGATAGTGCCGTTATCAAAGGTCTTGCTGGTGATAACGTGGTGTACGGCTTTCTTGATGTCCGCAGTGCGCTCAATGAACGCAGGCACGTTACCCGGGCCAACACCCAGCGCCGGGTTGCCGGAGCTGTAAGCGGCCTTGACCATCGCGGAACCACCGGTGGCCAGGATGATGCCGGTGCCGGGGTTCTTCATCAGCTCGCTGGTGCCTTCCAGGCTGGGAACGCTCATCACGCTGATCAGCTCTTCCGGCGCACCCAGGCTGACCAGGGCTTCACGCAGAATGCGAACGGTCTCGGTAATGCACTTCAGCGCCGACGGATGGGGACTGAAGATCACGGCGTTACCGGCCTTGATGGAAATGATGGCCTTATAAATGGTGGTGGACGTCGGGTTAGTAGACGGCACCAGACCAGCAACAATACCGAAAGGTACTGCGACTTCCATGACCTTGCGGCTCTGATCATCAGAGATCATGCCGATGGTCTTCATGCCCTTGATAGAGTCCAGCAGGATCTTGCTGGCGAGCATGTTCTTGGTGATCTTGTCCTGAACCTTGCCGAAGCCAGTCTCTTCCACGGCCATTTCCGCCAGACGACGGGCGTGGGTCTGACCGGCGCGCGCCATGGCGTCAACCAGTGCGTCGACCTGGGCCTGGCTGTAGTCGGCCAGCACCTGCTGGGCGGCTGTCGCCTTGCGGATCAGGGTCCGGACTTCCTGTACGGATACGAGGTCTCTGTCGAGGAGTTCCAACTTACTTCATCCTCTCGGTGTTTGCGCGCTCATGGTGAGCAACGATGACGCGGATCAGTTCTTCCTTCTTGGCGAACTTGATCTGGTTCTTGCTCATCCCGATATCGGGCAGTTGTCGCGCCATGTTTCTCAATTCCACGGTCCGGTGCAGTCGCAGGGCTTCTGCAGTCTCGGGCTGTGGCTCCTGAGCGGTAACGGGTTGTTCCTGTTTGGCCGCTGCTTTCGGTGCCGGCTTTGGTTTGGGTTCCGCTTTCTTCGGCTTTTCAGCCGGGGCGGTCACCACAAACGTTCTGGCAACGGTCACCGTGGTGTCACTCCTGGATTCCGCACTGGCCGACGTTTCAGGCTCGGCCTGTACCGCTTTCTTCGGCTCATCCGGCGTGACCGGGGCATCCGGTTCCGGCTGATTGCCGTCCGGGCTGCCATCACCATCCGGGTCAGGCTTGTCCAGCAGCGGCGCCAGGTCCGCGGCAGGCCGGGCTATCACGTGGGTAGATACCACACGCCCTACCCGGTCGGCCGCAACCGTGCCAGCTTCAATGGCCGCCTTGGTCGCACCCACGTCGCCGCGGATGATAATGGTCACCAGACCACCACCGACCTGCTCGATACCGGACAGGGTGACGTTAGCGGCTTTCAGACAGACGTCAGCGGCTTCCACTGCGGCCAGGTAACCGACAGTTTCAATAAATCCGGCTGCTTCTTGTCCTTTCATGGCCTACCGCTCCCGTCTTAGAAATGCTTCGGGTTTTCAGCCACGAACTTCACAGCGTCAGCGAAGGCATCGCAGGCTGCCTTACAGGCAGACTGGCTACCGGTCAGCAGACCGCCGCCGAAGTTGGTTTCTGAAGGAGGCTCGAACAGTTCACACAGGGTGACGTCAGCCGCTTTCAGGGCAGCGTCCAGGCCGTACATGGCTTCCAGCGGAGGAGCGATCAGGTACGCCAGGGGCTCGCCTTCCTTGATGCCAGCCATGCCGGACAGGAAGGAACCGGTGCGGGAGATGCACTGCGCGTAGTACGCGATGGTGTCGTCTTCGTTCGCACTGTAGAAAGAGAATTCGTTTTCAATGAAGTCGATAGCAACGTTCAGGCCGCTGCGGACTTCCGCCGGGTTAGGACCGGCCAGCATGCCGATAACTTCACCGGCCAGCTTGGTGTTGGCGTTAGCCGCACCGCCGTAGAAGCTCTTGCCCAGGCACACGGTAACTTCTGCGTTCTTGGTCGCTTCGTCCAGCGCGCAGTAGGTTACGTCGTCGCAGTCAGAGGTCAGGATGCCGACACTCTTCCAGCCCTTGGGCATGCCCAGCTTCTCTGCCATCTTGGCATCGACGTTGGGGATCATTTTTACCGCCAGTACGCCGGCGCCTAAGCGATCACCTTTCATGACTCTCTCCGGTATATTCGGTCGTGCAGGCTGCCGCGTTATTACGACAGCAGCCGTGCGTCATTAGTCGTTAGACTCGGAAACCAACACCACTGCACTTCTGTTCCATCATCTTCTTGACGATGTTGGCGATGTGCGCACCGGCTTCAGCAGCAGGGGTGCCGCGGCGGTGGATGTTAGAGATCACGGTACGGCCGGCTTCCGGCATACCTACCTTGCCTTCATAGGTGATGTAGGCACCCATGGATTCGCCAGTGGCCAGTCCGGGACGCTCACCGACCAGCTCGACAGTCACCTTGCTGCCGACGATCTCGGTGATGTGGTCCATGGCACCGACACGACCAAACTTGACGAATACGGGGTTGCCAACGCTCATGCCGTAACCTTCCAGACCCTGCTTCAGAGCGGGCAGGATGTTCTTCAGGTTGGCGGTGATCGCGGTGGAGGACAGGCCGTCAGCGATGACGATCTGTACGTCGACGCCCTTACGGCATTCGGCGTTAACCTTTGCAACACCTTCTTCGTTCAGCTTGCGGCCCAGGTCAGGACGGGTAACGTACATGTCCTTGTCTTCACAGCAGGACTGCACAGCCACCAGGCCCATCTCGACCACAAACTCTTCCGGTACTTCGTTGAACACGGAGTCGATGGCGACGGCGTGGTCAGCGCGGAAGCGCAACATGGTTTCGGTCTTGTAGCGGGGACCCGCACGACCGATGCCCAGGCGAGCCGGCGTCTTGGCCTTCAGCTTCATGTATTCCGCTTCGTTCTCGGCATTCTCGATGTCGAAGAAGTCGGACATTTCAATGGCAGTGATGTCTTTCAGTTCGCTGTCGGCGACATCACTGACCTGGCTGGCCAAGGATACCTGTTGTACGACTTCAGACTTCTGACCGTCGTCAATATTGATTTCCTTGAGGACCTTGCCGATCAGGTCTTTCAATTCGTTTTCAGAGATCATCGATAGCCACCCGTTACTTCAGGAAAATAGAAGCGTCGCCGGCACGCTCGGTCAGACGGCCGTCTTCCATGATGCCCATGCGTTCACACCAGGCTTCAAATTCCGGAATCGGACGCTTGTTGAAGATGTCGCGCATAGTGGCCACGTCGTGGTAACCGCTGGTCTGGTACATCAGCATGATGTCGTCGCCCGCCGGGATACCCATGAAATAGGTACAGCCCGCTGCGGTCAGCAGGGTCATCAGCGCTTCGTTGTCGTTCTGGTCGGTCTTCATGTGGTTGGTGTAACACACGTCAACACCCATTGGCAGGCCGTGCAGCTTGCCCATGAAGTGGTCTTCCAGACCCGCACGGATTACCTGCTTACCGTCGTACAGGTACTCAGGACCGATGAAACCAACAACCGTGTTCACCAGGAACGGCTTGTAGTGACGGGCAAAACCGTAGCAACGGGCTTCCATGGTCACCTGGTCAGCACCGTGGTGCGCATCGGAAGACAGCTCGGAACCCTGGCCGGTTTCGAAGTACAGAACGTTCGGGCCAGTACAGGTGCCCTGCTTGAGCATCATGTCACGGGCTTCCGCCAGGTGACCGGCGTTGAAACCGAACGCTTCGTTACCCTTCTGGGAACCGGCGATGGACTGGAAGATCATGTCGGCCGGTGCGCCGCGCTCAACCGCTTCCATCTGTGACAGTACGTGTGCCAGTACGCAGTTCTGGGTCGGGATTTCAAAGCGCTGCTTGATTTCCTCGAACTGGTGCAGGCAGCGGTAGATGCTGTCTGTGCTGTCATCTACGGGGTTCAGACCGATGACCGCGTCACCGATACCGTAAGACAGACCTTCCAACGTGGAGATACGGATACCTTCAACGTCGTCAGTCGTGTGGTTAGGCTGCAGACGGGCAGCCAGGGTACCCTGACGTCCGATGGTGGTGTTACAGGTCGCCAGAACTTCGATCTTGCTGGCCACGTAGATCAGGTCCGCGTTGGTCATCAGCTTGGCGACCGCGGCGATCATCTCGGAGGTCAGACCACGGCTGACACGACGAATGTCGTCACTACGGGTAGTGTACTGCAGCAGCCACTCGCGCAGCTCGGCCACAGTCCAGTTCTTGATCTCGTCATAGATGCGTTCGTTAACGTCATCCTGAATGATACGGGTGACTTCGTCACACTCGTAAGGCACAACCGGGTTGTTGCGCAGATCGGACAGCAGCATGCGGGACAATACGTCCTTGGCCGCTACCATCTCGGTAATGGATTCGGCAGCTAAACCTGCCAGAATGTCGCCAGAGCGTTTCTCGTTGGCCTTGGCGAGCACTTCCTTGATGCTGGAAAAGGCATACACCTTTCCAAACAGCTTGGTCTTGAGAAGCATTTGTGAGCCTTTGCCTGGGGTAAAGGAAATTTAACGCTGCGAAGAGTACTCAAATGCGTCAACCCAATTGTTGATGTGCATCATCAGCGACCCCGGCTTGACGATTGACCTAGCTCAAAGGTTTTATCACATAAAAAAACTGACCGAAGTCAGATGTCGTAGGTCATTTTTTGAGATGCAAAATCAATGACTTCCATCAACTGTACTTTCCAATACACCATTCTTATCAACATGACAGGCTGTATCCTGTTGCACTACTACCTGGAATGACTGACCCATTGGTTACACACATTTGGCAGTAATCTGTGTCAAATGCGTAAGAGATCATCAACGTACCTTTCCAGAGCGCAATGGAGAACAGAATGGATCCTCAAAAAACCAGTAGCCCGCCGCCCAAAAGACACAAAGCCGAAACGTTGCCAGAGAATAAGGCATCCCTCTCTCAAGAAGCAGGAAAACTACGAACTGGCGAAAAGGTAGAGGCGGTGAATCCTGATCCAGCCATGTCAAAGCTAGATCAACCTTGCACTTCCCAGGCAACCAAGGTGGAAACCATAACGGTTCAGGCAGATACAGTAGCGATGCAAGAGGAAGAGTGCCAAACCATGGAAGACGTTGCTCGAATATACAATACAACCCTGCAAAGGTTGCAACGAATGCATGCGCTTGGTTGTGATTTTTCCACCAAGAAAGAGACATTAGAAGAGGAGCTAAAAGACATATACTCCATACAAAATGGATTCGCGAAAATGTCAGCCTATTTTTATAACCAACCAGAAGAGGAAAGAGAAATTGCTATAGATTATGAAGATCTTCATAATATCTTTGAAGAAATAAATAAGAGCATACTACGAAACATTGCACACACAGAAAACAAAGATTACCAACTTGCCTGCCTCCAGATTAATGACTGCACCATAGAGACCCTTCATACACTAAAAGAAATGCTCGAAAAATCAAACAAATACACAAAGATCACATCAAGCCAAAAAGCTCTACAAACACAAAGTCAAAATCGTTAATACTTTATAGTCGAAACAATTTGAACACCCCTCTGGCGTCATTAACAGGAAAGGACTGAAAATCAAACAACTCTATAAAAAATCACACAAAAATATTTCATATGAAATCTAGAATTTAAGCAGTTATTCTACAATCATTGATATTTATCAAATAGCGACTTTACAGGTTGCACTCTTGCATGCCTTTTAATCAGTAAAACTGTCAATATTGTTACCTCAGAATGTGAAGTATTAGTGTCTGACTTTCCAAGAGCCTTTTTTGAATATCAACATCCATAGCGATGTATTGCATCAAAATCGTCAATGAGAAGGAATATCATGGAAAGTCATCACGTACCTGCTTCTACTGTACCGTCCTCCCCTTCAAGAACAACGCCAGTACCTAGCGGGCATGAACAGCCAGCTCAAACGGAAACCAAAATCGCTGGCAAGGTCGATCATGACCGGTCTGGAAAACGCAAACCAATAGCTGAACAAAAAATCACGGAATCTTCAGAGCCCCCACCCAAAAAAGCGCGCCCCTCTCCCTCAGACATAGATACCGTTTTAGCATCACTAACAACAACGCTCGACAGTACGACTTTTCAGACTCTCCAAACATTAGCTGAAACAATGAAAAACCCAGAAAAGAAGTATTTATTTCTGACAGGAGAAGTCGAAGAAATCTGTCCTTCTTTTATCGAGCTTGCCAAAAGAATATGTCATCAACCATCGGTTGAACCATCAACATCTCAAAGAAGCTCACGGTCAATGGAATCGGCATCATCTTTCCTGGACATATTATTTGAATATGTTGCCAAGTATTGAATGGAGAGAATTATGGCAATACATACCAAAAACAACGACAACAAAAAGAAAAACCACCTATGAACCAATAAAATTCATGACATCTACAACCGTAAACAATATAAAACTAACATCAATATATAATACTTATTACAATTTCATGAATAGCGATAGAAAAAAGTCTATTGATTTATTAAAACAAACCAAGCATGACTGCCATAATTGTCTCAGCATCTTAGCAGATGATGTAAACGAAAACCTTCAAACCGTATTACCCAATTTAACACCTACTCAGAGACATTTTTTCATTGCATGGCTTGACTCAGTCAGTTTAACAACTGACGACAAAAACTTAAAATGGCGCAACATGTCAAAAAGGGAAGGATTAGCGCTATACGCCTACAAAAAACTCGAAAAAAAAACATCCAAAATATATGAAAGAACGGAGGAGAATTATAAGTTTAGTTATGACGCAGATTCGGTCAAATCCATTCTTGAAGATGCCCATATTGCCACCGAGTCACTTAAAACCATACAACATTTTCTAGAAAAAAACTCACTGAACCGACTACAACTACAACAACTACTGTCAATAAATGCCTGAGAGCCTGTTCACGAATTGAGACTTCACTGAAGGGATTCTACAAAAGCATGGGGATCCCTATTGGATCCATACCCGAGATTACATCAGAAAACGAGCATCGATATCCAACTAAAGATGCTACACCCTATACGGCTTGCCACTGGATTGTTAAAGATCACTCTAGAAACCTAAGAAAATACTTAAAACGTCTCGCAAAAATGAAATAGCGGAATTTTTAACTGTATACTATTGCATCTCAATACCGTTGATCACTTCAGTCACTCGAAGAGACATATCTACAGCTTGCGTGACATCATTTATACATGCATCAGTCTGTAAGGTATTAGGATAGTGCTGCTGATTAATAACACCTTCATCAATCCATTGCTGGATTGTATCTTTCAACCTGGGATTAGATGCATTTGCAAGGTTTAAAATACTAGGCCTATCAGCGAACAACAAAACAACGGGGCCACTTAATGCTGAAACCGATACAAGCAATACAGCAAGAGGCATACCTACAAAAGTTGATGTCGACATAAACAAAACACTAACAGGCATACCCAAAAATAAAATAGATGTAAGAGCCAACTCCAACTTACTCGGCCCACTAATAAAGCTCTGCAGACCACTTGGTGTCAATTGCATGGACAGCCCCATGAAAAAATCCTTGTTTGCATGACTGTATTGTCGAAGTTTTTCCGCTTGAATCCTGTTCATTATGTCCACATCATTTACCTTGGACCAGCCTCCTTTTGCCGGAAAAGCTTTCTCTTGAAGCCAAAAGCCATCTCGTCCTGATACCGACAAGTTCTTAAGGAACGCGCGCTTAAAGGTTGCAATAATATTACCTTTAGATAACAGCTCCGCAATGGGTACAGCCGTTAGATTTGAAAAGTCCCCCTTAATTAACCGTTCTCCAAGCACTTCCTTCAAAGCATCCACCACGCGTTTTCGACTGCTTAAAGAAAGCTGATTATCTTCTTCCTCTCGACGATTCCAATCCATTGTATCTGAAAATCTTAAAACAACTAACTCTTGTTGATTATCCGGATTTTCAAAAAAAGCTTTGATTTGTTGAAAACTGCTAGCCATCGGCACACCGGCAGCCCCCTGGTATCCTATCCTTAAAACCTTATCAACACGCGATGCTTGTGAAATATTACCTATGTGAGCCGAGAATAGATCAGATGTCCACTTTACTGGTCGCAAATCAATCTGCCGGATTCCCTCCATTAACTGTAATTGAATATCGTAGTATTGTGTTTTGGTAACGTTCATTGAACCAAAGTGTGATGAGTAACTCCGCATATATGTTCCACTATCATGGGACGCGGGAATACAAATTTTGGATAACGCCTTGTCTTCTAACAGATTGCGGTTGCGTCCCATCCAGTTGGCTGTTTCAGGCTCGTAGGGTTCAAAAAACCACACCTCATCCTGACCGGGCGAACCTGAATGGAGTTGTGATGCCTTTCGAGTCATATAGTCATGAGTATGTGCATTTTGAATATAATACGCATTATTACTTCCATCGACTTCAACCAGTTTCCACTTTTGTTTATCACATTTTACGGACATTGCCATATGCATGATAGTGCTTTGGAAATATTCAGCATTGCCCTGTGCTTGAATGCCGTAGGTACCGTCTCTAAAAGGTATCAGCTTTATCATGCAATTAGGTCTTTCTGCTGATGACTTCAATGAACATGCATTGCTACAACGATACTGATTATTTGCTTTATTGCGTAAAAAACCATAACGTGCAAGATTCAATACAGGACTTATTGCGTCACGACATGCAATACCCCAATATTCCCTTTCGCTCGGTTCACCATCATGAAGTCTGGCAGGTTCATCAGTCATATATCCTTTGCTTTCCTTGTTTTGAATGGTGTAATAGCCAGCCATACCATTGACAGGCTTAATTTTCCATAACACCTGATCATTGTTTTTCCATGGCGTCATCCGACCGATACTTTTTTGAAAATAGTTCTCATTTTTTGTATTCATAATGGAATAAATGTCAGTATCTTGCGGCAACATCTGAAACAGACAAGAAGCATAATCAAATTCTGATTTTAATTGGGTATTACGATCGCAAAGATATCCACCGCTCAACTTGTTTTGTATTGAGACATAACCTGATAACATCACCACACCTCCGCCCAAAAGCTACAAAAATTATTCGGTTTATAAAATGTAACTATGAACCCTCCAGATAACTGTTCATAAAAACAATTTATCTCCGAATACCGATCCCAATCTACTTCAACTGTCTCATGCTATTTAAGAATCATCCATGGTAACAAAGTGATAGAAATTAGCGATAGAACCACTTACTGATGCTGATATTTCACGCGTTGATTCGCAAAGCGCCATTCGTTTTTTAGAAATCATTTTTCTTAATTCTGATATATTATCCTGGTTGTCATTGTCATCATTTTCACCGATATAGAGTCCTAAAACTCCACCTTTATCCAAAAAACAGCCCAGCAAGCTTTTCCTTATAGTACATTTGAACTGCTTGATTTTTTCAGCTAACACTGATGACGCAGTCGATATAAGGGGTGTATGCAAAAATGCAGGAACCACTACCGCCAAGCTTCTTTTCAAAGTCTCAGACTGATGGATAGACTCATGGGCAGACATAACCTCAACATATTCTTCTGATAACTCAGCTAGCGAAGCACTCACCAGCTCTAATTCTCCAATCATACTCCGCAAAAGGCATTGTTCATCCTCACCCAACAAGGTACATTGCTTACACGTATTAATCTCTTCTATTTCAGCGCCTAGAGATAACTGCAATGAAGCTTCACCAGATTCTTCGATTTGGCTTCGGCAATATGGCCTTTTCAAACCGAAAACAGGCGTCCCTGACGTTCATATCCACTAGACAACATCTTAAGTAGAAATCGAGACTGTTCTTTACCTCTAGCGCTTTGAGATATGTAAAGCCATCCTTTACCAATCGATCCATTAACTTCTGACACTCTATATCACACTGTTCAATGATTTACTCACGTACGCAATTCAGCTGTTCAGGTAACATGACTTTTTTTTCAAATTCCGCCTGTTCCATCACAACAACTGCATGTTGACAGTACCCAGTCGATTCACCACCCATATAGTGTTTAGGCGTTCTTAATTTATAAACGACTGTATTAATCAGCTGATTATTCTCAGAAAGTCTTGGATAATCATAAAAAAGTTTTGCATTCGTCTCTGAGCGCTTTTCATATTCCATGCAGTCTTCGTTATGTACGGTTTCTGATAAATTGTCCACTTCCATGGTTCTTATGCCACAACAGGCACATTCAACCATCGCAACATCGACATCCCCTACAAACTTCCAGTTGTCACGAGCCAATACTTCTGGCATCAAATTATCTTCACAAAACCGTTTATTGATAAGTGTTCTTTTATTCAGACAGAATGCACCTGAATCAAAATCGTAATAAGTGGCAATTACTGACTGCTTTGCGACCACATTATCTAACACTACAATTTGCTTTTTATTCTTAAGGTCGCGGATAAAAGGCTCAATGCCATCTAAGATGGTTGTTTGTCGAGAATGTATGAAACTGTATTTTTCATCAATTTCTTGAATCCAATATTGTCCGTTACATGTGTCAACAAGATAAGTCTTACCTTTTTCAACCGCTATTCCTCTTTCGCCAGCAGACTCAAAACAACCGACATCCAATATTTTTCCATTTAACCAACCAGAGGTTTTACATTTGATTACTGATGGCGTACTAACAGCTTTGCTGGTAAAACTTAAATCCATTTCATCACCTCATAAATTTATGCCCATTCACCATCTGCAGAGAAAAGCCATGCAGCCTACCAATAGACTCATGATTATCAAATAATATCCTGTCATCTGTTAACGACATGATCAGTATCAACGACAAGGCTGTATAGCCTCCTTTGCAGAACGGTCATTTATGACATAAGTCATGATTCTTCCCCCGATTTATCTTATGATGCCTCCACTTTGCAATGGTGCCGTGAAACGACGCAGACAATGCGCCACATCCGGCCCGGTGCGCGAGCATGCTCCGGCAGACTCAACGCATCGGAGGGAACGGGGTGAAATGCCCCGGCTGTACCCGCAACTGTAACAGGCGAGCCGCCACTCACATTGTGCCACTGGAGCGATCCGGGAAGGCGAGTGAAGGCAACGACCCTGGAGCCAGGAAACCTGCCCTGCAAAACCAACGGAACAGACGGAACCTCAGTTCAGTCTGTGTAATACCGGGCGGGTTTACCTGGTTGTTGAAATCATTCTCTGATTTCCTGCCTTGCAGGCGGGACAGTAAGGCGACCACCGGTCGCAGCTGCCCTACGCCTGAACAAACGACTCCCGCCTTATAGAAGCTGTGGTGCACCCGACGGTGACACCGGGAGTTGGCGACATGAAGCGAATCCTGCTGTCCATTCTGATGCTACTGGCCATCCCTGCCTGGGGTGCGGCTGTCTGTGAGCAAGACGCCACTGGTCAGTCCGTCTGCCTGGACAAGCCGGCCCGCCGTATTGTCAGCCTTGCGCCCAATATCACCGAAATGCTGTTTGCCGCCGGTGCTGGTAATCATATTGCCGGTGTCGACAGTTACAGCACCTATCCAGCCGCTACCCGCGAGATCAAGACCATCGGTGGTTTTCCCAACATCAGCGTGGAAGCCCTGCTGGCGCTTCAGCCGGACCTGGTGGTGGCCTGGGCCAACGTCACCTCGCCCCAGCTGATCGGGAAAATTGAGTCCCTTGGCGTAAAGGTGTTCCACCTTGGCCAGGAAACCATTCCCGATGTGGCAGCGTCCATCCGCACCCTGGGCCGACTGGCCGGGACGGAAACGGTCGCCGACCACAACGCGGATGCGTTCATGACCCGATACACATCGCTGCGTGACCGCTATGCCGGTCGGGCGCCGGTCAGTGTTTTCTTCGAGATCTGGCACTCACCCCTGTTCACTGTGGGGGGAAATCACCTGGCCGGTCAGGCCATCGCCCTGTGCGGCGGTGTCAATATCTTCGCCGACCAGACGCTCAATGTGCCGAAAGTCGGCGTTGAGGCGGTGCTTGCGCGTAACCCGCAGGTGATCGTCAGTACCGACCGTGTGGGCAGAACCAATGACATTGAGCAACGCTGGAAGAAGCTGACCATGCTCGACGCCGTGCGTAACCACCACCTGGTGACCGTGCCCGACAAGCTGATCTCGCTGCCAACCCCTCGCATGCTCGACGGCGCCGAAATGCTCTGCGAGCAGCTGCAGGCGGTGCGGGACAGTGACCCGAACCCAAAGCAACTGATCGCCGGAAATATTGAATAACCGGCGACATAACAACCGTTTTGACACGAACACAATCCGACTTCACAAGGTATAAGAGAATGACCAAGCCTTCTGCTCTGGCGCTGTTGCCGCTCGCCATCATGGCTGCCAATGTGCACGCCGACGATGTGTATGAAATGGATAATGTGGTGGTTACCGCCTCACGTACGGCGCAGACCATTGATGAAACCCTGGCGCCTGTTACTGTGATCAGCCGTAAGGACATTGAGCAGAGCCAGGCAGCCAGCGTGCCGGAATTGCTGAAGCGTGTACCGGGCATGCAGGTTGCCACCAGTGGCGGCGCAGGCAGCACCGTCAGCATTTATCTGCGTGGCACCAAGACCGCCCAGACACTGGTGCTTCTGGACGGCCATCGCATTGACTCTGCTACCAGTGGCAGCGCGTCTCTGCAGGTGCTTGATCCTGATATGATTGAGCGCATTGAAGTGGTTCGTGGTCCACGTTCCAGCCTTTATGGTGCAGATGCGGTCGGCGGTGTTATCCAGATCTTCACCCGTAAAGGACATAGCGATCCCCAGCTCACCCTTAAGGCCGGCGCCGGTAGCCGTGGTACAAACGAATACGGCATCAATTATGGCGGCAAGGTAAATAGCACCCGATTCAACATCGGCGGAAAGTTCTTTGAAACGGAGGGTTACGACAATACCTCCAGCAAGACCAACTATTCTGACGATGATGATGCTTACCGGAACAAATCATTCTCCGCCAGCATTTCCCACACTTTCAGCAATGATGTAGAAGCCGGTGTAAACCTTCTCCATTCAGAAGGTAAAAACGAATACGACAGCAGCTTCTATACGCGTCCTTATGACGAGTTCCGTCTTTCTACTATCAATGCCTTCGTCAGCCTGCCAGTTAATGACGTCTGGACGACCCGATTCAACACCGGCTACAGCGATGAGCTGGGTGAAAATTTCCAGCGGATGCTCGATGGCACTCACAAGAAAAATGGTTCCATCAAGTCCATGCGTAATACCGCCAGCTGGCTGAATGACATTGCCTGGGCTGACAACCAGCTTCTGACTGCAGGTATCGACTACACCAACGACCGGATTGAAAGAAAGCCTACCAACTACTCCGTTGACTCCCGTTATAACAAAGCTGTCTTTGTTCAAAACCAGTCATCATTTGACAACAGTGACCTGCAGATTGGCTTGCGCCGCGATAAAAACGAGGCGTTCGGCTACAAAACTACCGGCAATATTAGCTGGGGCGTCAACCTGAGCAACGATTACCGTTTGATCACCTCCTACGGTACCGCTTTCCGCGCACCGACCATGATGGATCTTTACTATCCTGGCAGCGAGAGTCCTGACCTCAAACCAGAGAAGTCCAAAAATGCGGAAGTTGAACTTCGCGGAAAACTGGGCGAAGTGAGCCAGTGGAGTGTCGCTGTATTCCAGAATGACATGGATGACATGCTGCTTTGGGATGGCACTGTAAGCAAAGTGAACAACATTGAGAAAGCGCGTATCCGTGGCATTGAAGCCAGCTTCTCTACCGTAGTGGCAGCCTGGGACATCACCGCATCTGCAAGCTACCTTGATCCCAAGAATCTTTCTGATGACGAGAAGACGAAAGACAAAGTTCTCCAGCGCCGTGCCCGTCAGCTATTCAACCTGGATGCTGACCGCTCATTCGGCCGGTTCTCAGTGGGTGGTACCTTGCGCGGTCAGGGCAAGAGCTACGATGATCCGGAAAATGAAGATCGCCTGAGCGGCTTTGTCACCGTTGATCTGCGTACAGCCTATCAGTTCACCTCTGCCGTCAAAGGCGAATTGAAACTGGTCAACCTGATGGACAAGGAATATCAGTCAGCCCTGGGCTACGAAGGCGAACCGCGTGGCGTCTTCGTTTCCATGACCTGGACGCCTGCAATCTAACGTCAGAAAACTGTCATTCCGGCAGGAAGCCGCATCTATATGACAAGGATGTCAGTTCGCTGACTTGCTTGAATTTGTTCAGCCAGAATCAGGCGAAAGAACGCGAAATCACACCCAAATGACGACGTGTGATCAGCCGTGGATGATGTAAGATGCAGTATCCACAGCTCTGGCTGAAAAACAGCCTACATCTATATGTAAGGATTCCACCATGACCCTGAAGTACTCCGGCAATATTCGGGAACTCTGCTATCCCTTCATTTATGAAGAATCCGCGCTGTGTGACTACGAGATCCTGACCGATGAACTCTGCACACTGGTAGGCTGCGCCATCACGGAGCTGGAATCAGATCCGGAAAACCGTTTTTTCGATATCCTTGAGTTTCTCAATGAACTGCAGCCCAAGATGTTCCACCTGAATGGTTCCATACGGGGCAAGGGCAGTATTCACGAGGAAGACATCCAACGGCTGGATGCGTGGTTTGACCGGTTCGAAGAGGAAATTGGCGGTCGTATCCAGAGCTTCGTCCTGCCCCGCGGCCCCCGCTCCGTACAGCTGATTCATTCATGCCGGAGCCTGTGCAAAAAGGTGGTTCGCTGCCTGGTGAAAATTGATGCGGAAGGTCGGGAAGTCCCTGATGTGCTGCACCGCTATGGCAACATGCTGTGCAACTTGTTATTCCGGGTAACGGTTGTGATCAATGGCCGCCTGGGGATAACCGAACCGGAATATATCAGCCCAAACTATCCACAGCGTCCTCCGAAAAAGAAACGCATTTAAGGAATCAAACAGCCCTGAAAGGCCGATCGGCAAGTACCACATTGATAACCATCAACTAACAAGTGCCGTTTTGTTATTCCTGACAACGCAAACGGAGCTGTTAACTGCCGTTCGGCCAGATGGCAAATGACGAAAATAAATAATGGGCAAGATACTCACCTCTATCTCAAACAGACTGCCGGGAGTAGTCATTGATCCCCAATCCTTCCACGAATACCATGACCTTTTAAATATCAATCGGGCTAACGGCATTCAGCCCACCAACTACACCACTCCAGACTACGGTAACCCCTCTTTCATCACTAACTATTTTCAGCATCGACTATCAAAAAACAACACAAGTACAATGAACTTTCCGATCGTCATTATTCTCTAATAAAAGCTTATGAGAGCAGGATTGATAGGGATAGCAATCATGATACTCACTCCCCATTATTAATAGCTTTTAAGATACTTGTTATGGCTGCTGACTCTATTACAGCGACTCATAGTACATCTCGCTTAGCTCGATACTGGAATAGGTTTCTCGAATGCCTTGCCTGTATTGTCTTCTGTTGTTATCGCATCAGACGGAATCAAGAAACATTACAACATCATGTAGATATTGAAAGTCAGATGACTCCATCGATTCCCCTTAGTGAACGCAGCACTTCCGTTTCCAGTTCTTCCAATACAGTATCTATTCCTACTATTGAACCTGCTAATTCTCTTGAACCTTCCACTTCGCCTGCTCCTGCTCCTGCGGATAAAACAGGTTGCATTAACCTGCTCAATGACCTGTTTCAACAATACACCACAGAAATAGATACCATGCACATACCGATGTGGACGACTGGCGGTGGAGAATATAGCGCACAAGCAACGACTGTCGAAACCATTGATGCTCTGAAAGCCATGTATCACGAAGATCTTGTGCGACAGATCGATTTATGCAGAGAACAAATAATCAACAGCCCTGATAACGATTTTCAAACGCAATACACAACTTGCCGAAACGACATGATAGCGTTAAGAAATGCACGATATCATCTTGCAAGACTTCCCACTCCCGAAGAAATGGAAAAACCATTTTATCCAGGACGAACAAGTTTCATTAATCACAACAAGCGACAATGCGGATTTATTTCCGCAACACTTGCGGCATTCCATGAAGGTATTGTGGATTACTTTATCCTCAGACCTATAGAGGATCCAGGCCAAAGAATTGATGAAGATCCTAGCCAAGATATTAATAATATGCAAAGAGAGTTAAGTGATACACAAGCAGCGCTAGCACTCACTGAATACGCTATTACAAGAATTCAGCAACGCTACGATAACCAAGACTATCGCTTTGCTCAAAATCCAGAAGAATATTTCACTATCTGCATGAACCGTGCGATCGAAGATAGAAATCGATATACACAGGGCATTCTTGATCTGAATGAACAACTACGTGAACGAAGGCAAAGAAGGGAAGATATTCAAAGAAACAATCGACGTTATGAACAACAGAGCAGACTAATCGCTCAACAAAACTACTGGAGAAATATCAGCCAGGATATTCTCTATAATAGAAGGAGTGCATTAAGATTCATAGAGTCTGTCAATTATTATATACCCTCCCAGTATGTAATGGTTAGAAAAACACTGCCAAGGCCTGTACAAAATGAGACAACAGAGGAGATTGATGCCACTGAGATGGAAGATTTCTTAAATAATAGGGATTGGCGCGCCCTTGCCGGTGGCGGTCGCGCTGGCCTTAGGCGTCGCCGGCATTGGTGGACATATGTTCGAAATCCAGATCATTCAGTTGCTCTGATTGATGATGATAAAGTGACAGTGCAGCAGTTCCCAGATATAAGGGCGCTATCTGATCACTTTAGAAATGCTAACTGGGAACAGAAGCAACTTTATTATTATGAATAGTTACAAGAGATATGAATTATAATCTATATGCTTCCTCTGAGGCTGGAAGCAACATTAGTTGAATGATAAAAGCATTTAAATCAACAATAAAAATTTGTTGTGTATTGCACGACCCATTAATAAACAACCTTCTTAACTGCAACAGTCATTAATTCCACTATCTTTCTCATTCTCTTTTTTAGATACGACACATGCCTAATCAATAAACCTATCTATGGAATGATATTATCACCTTCAATAGTCGAAATCGTTTCAGTATCGGAAAATGACGTCACATCTTCATCTATGTCGCCAAAAAGATTGATTTCATTTAAAACTGGCTTACTATTAAGAATATTCTTTACCATCGTGCTGCTCACAAAAAAACTGCCGGCCAAACCCGCCAATGGACCTACAAAAAAACCAAAAATACTGGCTAAACCTGCCAAACACAGAGAATTAAACATATGAATATTTTTCTCGTAATAACAGTAGTCATATGTTCTTTCAGCAAAATATTCGGCGATGTAAAAAGGAATCACCAGCACACAAGCACATACCACGAATGGCGTAATAAATAGGACAGAGGCAATTTGTACAGCCATAAGTATGTAATCACAGAAACTTTTTTGGGGTGTAAGTGGATGATATAGTTCTGTGGCTAGATTCTCTGCATCTGCTATCGCCGATAAATTCATATGGCTCGAACCAGCTACTTCAGCATCACTCATAGCGTCAATAGCTGTCATATTTCTTACGTTAGCGACCTGTTCCATCTCTACTTCCTATTCCCATATTGCGAATTTCCTCATAGTGTAACGCCAATCACACCAAAGCTATTAAACGACCAAGTTTTCAGAGAATCGTTATCAGATACCAACTTTTGCTAAAATACCCATTGATTCACCAAAATGAAAAATCAGTCAAAACACTATTTTTTGACACCTATTTAAGCGGTATTCATTTTTTGTAAGTGAGATCAATACCTCATTATTGCCATTAATGAGTACCACTATGCATGAAATCTGTTTTCTTATGTATGACAAAATCACCCAAAATATCCTAACAATTAAGCAATTACACAAAACATTTTAACTATGTCAGTATCAATGAGCTTTTTGGTTAATCCCTACCCTGCAGGATCAGGCCATATCTTCCAGACCGTACTCACTACTGCTAATAGGATGACACTCTATCCATGAAGCTTCTGTGTAGAGGTTGCCCTGATAGCATCGCCTCGGCCAAAAGAAATTAGAATGAGTGAATAGAAGGTATATTTGATCCATATTGTACACGTGCAGTTATCCACATTGTTAATAAATCTAACAAATCAAAAGTAGCACGCTTCAGTGAAATAGCATTTATAAACGACTGTCATCCCATTCATCAGGTGGTCCGCGGCTGCTGTGGATAGCGTAAGCCTGTCCGGTGTGGATATATATATCCATGGTGCTCAGGGTGACATGACGTGTCATGAACGGAATTTTGATTTCCGTACCCGGAGGCGGAAATTCCGTTGCCATGCTGAGTTCTGGATTGGCCTTGATGATTCGCTCTCGCCAGGTGTGTGGATAACTTCCATGGCGTTTTGCCAGCCCTGCGGACAACTGGTCCAGCGAGTCTTTGCCTGTCACGGTATATGAAATCCAGGATGAGGGCTTAGCCAGCCCAGTCACGACATGGTCGGATACAGTTTTGTCCACAGGGGTCAAAACAGCTATACGGTCATCCGGTTCCATGAATTGCTCATCAGAAAGTGGGGGGGCAGCGGTTTGTACTTGCGTCTCGTCCTGTGTTTTCTTCTTTGATAGTGCCGCAGCCAAGACCGGTTGTGTAGATTCTGCCGCCACCGGTTTATTCACAGGCTCGGTTTTTGGCATCACTGCGGCAATTGCTTCCGGTGAGAAGTGCGGATCATAAGTGATCTCATCTGTGACTGACGCAAATGCCAATGCCCGGCTTCCTGGTCGACGCTGTTCATTATGCCTGACCAGTTTCAGCGTCTGATCCAACTTGCCGGCCGTCTTGATTTTTTTCCTGAACAACAGGCCCAGCGTATCATCAGACAACGCGGGGAGTTCCACACTGCGCCCATACATTGCCTTGCTCGATTTCCTGAAATCAAACTGGCTTGCCACGATGTGTTGCTGAGTTGATCCCTCCGCATCCGGCATCCAGATATCCACTTCTTTTAGCATGGCGGTTTCGGTTGGCATCACCAGCATCAGGAAGCGCAAGTTTTCCTGGGTAACCGGCTGGGTACTGCTTAAACGGATAATCACCCGACCATCGGATTCACGATGCCAGGCCGTTCTGATATCAGCATTAAAGAACTGGTGGGGAATGTTGTAACGCTGATGATCCAGCGGAGAAGCAACATCCACAATGAAAGGACTGTCGGGATCAGCCAGACCGGACACTTCTATTTCGGCACGTAATGGCTCATTCAATCCGGAGAGTAATTTAACAGCGGAGAATTCTATTGCATGGGCGGGGACTGAAATCAGAAACAACAAGAATACTGCAAGGACAAAACCCCACGGTCTCGTCCCAGACCCGGAAACAAACTTTGTTTCGAGCGCAGTTCTGGCAGTATTCATACTTTTCAGAATAGCAATCCAGACGCCGTAAAAGCCTATTTCTCTAATAAATTCATAGGGTTATTTCATATCTTGCGACAGAGTACTGTTATTTCAGTAGTACCCTTGGAGTCAATGACAAAGTAACCATCAGTTATCTGACACTACGCAGATTGTGGATTATTTCGGAGAATAAACTGCGTTCCTGTTGATTTTTTCGATAACACTCATCGGTTGCTTTATTCCCAACTATCCACACCTGCGCGTTCTTTCTTCGAAACCATGAATTTTTGTGAAACCAAAATTGAAAAAGCAATGTCCGCTCGTTTTTATTCACACTCCCCATTGCACGCAAAATCATTAACAGTTTAATTATTCACAGGCATGTTAACCACAGAAAAGCTATTCACAGCCCACTTAATCACAGAAAAGCTATCCACATCGCCTTTACACACAGCTTGAACACCGTTCACGAAGTCATCGACAACTTATACAGTTCAGCACAGGCTTCACCGGGCGATTTTCCGAAAATCCGGAACTGACTTGTTATTGACGGAAATGCGCACAAAAATACGCCAGAATAGTGATTACGTGGGTTTTATGGAGTTTTGACCGTATCCGTTTTACGGCAGATCTCGCACAAAACCACCTAAAACGGTACCCTGAACAAAACAATAATGAGCCCATAGATGATGGAAAACGCCTGCCTCATGCACCATAACGAGACAGCAGCAAGACTTCGACGCCGTGTTCTGCACCGGTTGTCGCCTCTGATGGGCGTTCTGTTGGTGGCCGTCGCCGTACTGAGCGGCTGCTCTGATACGTGGAACGATCCCCACGCTCCGGAACCTGCAGACAAGGTCACCTATTACGCCAGTTACTCCAACCAACCCCGCCACCTTGACCCGGTTCGCGCCTACAGCGCCGAGGAAGGGCTTTTCCTGGAACAGATTTACGAACCGCCACTGCAATACCACTTTCTGAAACGGCCTTATGAACTGATCACCGCAACCGCCGCCAAAATGCCGACGGTGACCTACCTGGATGACGATCGTCAGCCACTTGGCAGTGATGCCAAATCCCCAGCCTACAGTGTGTTTACCGTCAACATTCAGCCGGGTATCCGCTATCAGCCGCATCCGGCGCTGGCGAAAGCCGGAGGCCATCCCCTGTATTTCTTTGAACAGGCCAATGAATCGGCGGAATACGGTTCACTCAATGATTTTGCCGAAACCGGCAGCCGTGAACTGGTCGCGGACGATTATATTTACGCCATTAAACGGATGGGCGATCCCGCGAACAAATCACCGCTAATTGGCTTCATGGCGGATTACATCGTTGGCCTGAAAGACTTCACGAAAACCATCGCTGAAGAAAGAAAGGCGGAAAATGTGCCGTTATGGCTAGATCTTCGCCAATATGACATGAATGGTCTGGAGAAAATTGATAACTACACATTCGCCATCACCATCAACGGCAAATACCCGCAATTCCGCTACTGGCTGGCAACGCGCTTTTTCTCCCCGATTCCCTGGGAAGCTGATCGCTTCTATCACAACCCCGGCTTCAAGGAACGCAACCTGACACTGGACTGGCACCCCATCGGTACCGGGCCGTTCATGATGGCGGAGAACGACCCCAACCGTAAGATCGTGCTGGTTCGCAACCCCAACTTCCGGGATGAGCTTTATCCCGATGAAGGCACCCCTGAGGACCGGGAAAAAGGGCTGCTGGCAGATGCCGGCCAACCTCTACCAATGATCGACCAGGCCATTTTCGTTAATGAGAAAGCCTCTATACCCCAGTGGAAGAAATTCCTGCAGGGTTACTACGACCGCTCCGGCGACGAAAGCAGCAACATCAACTCCGCCACCTTTGACCAGGCTTTTAACACCGGACCGGATGGGATGTCCCTCTCTGACGAGCTGCTGGATCATGGCGTCAGGGTTGATGAGGAAATCCGCCCCTCGCTCTACTACACCGGTTTCAACATGCTGGATCCGGTTGTCGGCGGCTACAGCGAAAAGCAACGGAAGCTGCGCCGCGCTATTTCGATCGCCTGGGATGATCAGGAATTCATCGATATCTTCTACAACGGACTGGGACAACAGGCACAAAGTCCCATACCTCCGGGTCTCTTTGGCGCCAAAGAAGGCCGTGAAGGTATCAACCCCCTGATCTTTGACTGGGATGAACAGCGTAACCGGCCTGTACGGAAACCCATCGAACACGCAAAGAAACTGTTGGCTGAAGCCGGCTATCCCGGCGGCCGGGATGCAGTAACCGGTAAACCACTCGTACTTTACCTGGATACCGCCGGGAGCGACTCAGGCCCCGGCGCCGACTGGATGCGTAAGCAGCTCGACAAACTCGGCATACAGCTCGAATTCCGCTCTACCGATTACACCCGCTTCAAAGAGAAGATGCGCCAGGGCAACACCCAGATCTTCCGCTGGGGCTGGTTGGCAGACTACCCGGACCCGGAAAATTTCCTGTTCATGCTCGATAGCCATCAAGGCGCACAGAAGTGCAAATGCGATGGGGTCAACACCGCCAACTACGATAACCCGGAGTATGATCGCCTCTTCGACCGCATGAAAACCATGGACAATAGCCCCGAACGTGCAGCCATCATCGACAAAATGGTCAACATTGTGCGTCGGGACAATCCCTGGATCATGGGCTTTCACGTCAAGGATTACTACCTCAGTAACGCCTGGGTGCACAACACCAAACGCCACGGCATCAGCCTGGGCACCCTCAAATATGTGCGTGTCGAACCCGCATTGCGTGCAGAAAAACAACTGGCCTGGAACCGTCCGGTTCTAACACCGCTCTTTATCACCCTGGGCGTTGTTATCGCGCTGGTGATTCCGGCGGTTCGCGCCTACCGCCGCCGCCAGCACAGTACAGTGGTCGGAGGTCGCCCGGAATGAGTCTGACTTACCCACGGCTGCCCGGATGCAGCCTCTGGAGTGAATGAACCATGTTTGCCTACCTGATCCGTCGCGTGCTTTACGCCATTCCGATTCTGATCGGCGTCAACCTGTTGACCTTCGCCCTGTTCTTTATCGTCAACACACCACAGGATATGGCCCGTGCACACTTGGGTGAAAAGTACGTTACGCAGGAAGCCATTGATCGCTGGGTCGCCGAGAAAGGATATGACAAACCGTTATTCCTTAACAATGAAACCGGCGGTATATCAACGCTAACGGACACGATCTTCTTCGAAAAATCACTGAAACTCTTTGTCTTTGATTTTGGCCAGTCCGACCAGGGGCGCGATATCAGCACCGATGTCCTCGACCGCATGTGGCCGAGCCTCGCACTCGCAGTTCCGACCTTTATCGTGGGCATCTGGGTGAATATCTGTATCGCGCTGCTGGTGCTGATGTTCCGCGGTACAGTGCTCGATCGTTTTGCGGTGATGGTGTTCGTAGCACTGATGTCGGTTTCCTATCTGTTCTACATCATTGCCGGCCAATACCTGTTTGCCGGACTCTGGCGACTGGTGCCGGTTTCCGGGTTCAACCCCGGCGTGGATGCCTGGCGATTCTTGGTGCTACCTGTGATTATCGGGGTGCTGGCCGGGCTCGGCGCCGGGGCCCGCTGGTACCGCACGCTCTTTATTGAAGCGTCAGGACAGGATTATGTGAAGACCGCACGCGCCAAGGGCGCCAGCGAGATCCGGGTACTGTTTCGCCACATCCTGCCCAACGCGCTACTGCCTATCCTGACCGGCGTTGTGGTGGTGATCCCCCTGCTCTTTATGGGCAGCCTGATCATGGAGTCATTTTTCGGCATTCCCGGTCTTGGCAGTTACATGCTGACCGCCATCCAGGCCCAGGACTTCGCCATTGTTCGCGCCATGGTCTTTGTCGGATCCGTGCTCTACATCATCGGCCTGATCCTCACCGACATCTCGTACACCTGGGCCGATCCCAGGGTTCGCCTGAACTGACAAGGATAACGCCATGAAACCGGTACTACTCTGGAGCGATACCTTGGTCTACCTGATGGTGGCGGCGCTGATCGGCTTTGTTGTCTCCATCCGTCGTAACCCCGAAACCCGTGCCCGCTGGCGCGAGGTGTTTGCCACCCGGCTCGGCATGGTGACCTTTGTCATTATCATGGGTTATGTCAGTGTTGCCCTGCTGGACTCCCTGCATTTCCGCAAGGCACTACCCCCCACAGAGGGCCACACCAACCAGCAGGTATTCTACAGCAACCAGGTCTACAGCGTGCTCGACCTGATGCTGGGGGAAATGGGTGAGAACCATGAAAGAACCTACTCCGCCCCTTTTGCCTTGAAATCCTTCGTCAAGGAGAACCGACATACTGACGATGGCGGTATGGCGCGCGATTATCCGGACCTGAAGTATGCCGGCAGTCACCTGGCAACAGCGGATGACCAGGCAAGTGATATTGCCATGAACAGCCTGATAGCGCTGGGAAAAGGACTCGTGATCAGCGCCATACTGATCGGCCTGCACATGGCTTGGCGACGCAGAAAAACAACAAAAAATGGTAGCGAATTACCTTGGAAAAGCGCCTATATCACGCTAACAGTTACGATATGTCTGCTAACCTGGCTGATTGACCTAGGCAATCTTTACCATGTGCTGGGCACGGATCAGGCCGGTAATGACACTCTCTACAAAACCCTGAAAAGCATCCGCACCGGCATCCTGATCGGTACGCTGGCCACCGTCATCATGATGCCGATTGCCATTGTGTTCGGTATCTCCGCCGGCTACTTCAAGGGCTGGGTGGACGATATTATCCAATACCTCTACACCACACTAAGCTCTATTCCCGGCATTCTTCTGATCGCCGCTTCCGTATTGCTCTTCCAGGTCTTCATTGACAACAATCCCGATTTCTTTGAAGTGGGTCTTGAGAAAGCAGACGCCAAGTTCCTCGGCCTCTGTTTCATTCTGGGAGTCACCAGCTGGGCCGGACTCTGCCGGATGCTCCGTGCGGAAACCCTGAAAATCAGTCAGCTGGAATATGTCCAGGCGGCGCACGCATTTGGCGTCAGTCACTGGCGTATCCTGATGCGCCATATTCTGCCCAACGTTATGCCGATCATCCTGATCACCTTTGTGCTCGACTTCAGCGGATTGGTGCTGGCCGAAGCGGTCCTGTCTTACATCGGGGTTGGCATTGATCCGGCCATGGCCAGCTGGGGCAACATGATCAATATGGCCCGCACCGAACTGTCGCGAGATCCGGTGGTGTGGTGGAACCTGATTGCCGCGCTGCTGTTCATGTTCACACTGGTACTGGCCACCAACCTGTTCTCCGATTTGGTAAATGACGCCTTCAATCCAAAGGCTCAGCTGGAGGCCAGCGCATGACCGACAGCAACACAGGACAATCTGTGGATAACCACAAGCAACCCGCTCTGGCAAGGGATTCAGAACAACCTGTGGATAATCAAAATACCCCGCAGACACCCCGACTCTCCGTCCGCAACCTGACTGTTCGGCTCACGGGAAATGGTCAAACTGACATCCTGAACAATGTCAGTTTTGATCTCCATGCCGGCGAAATTTATGCCCTGGTTGGAGAGTCGGGCAGCGGCAAATCGGTGACCGCGACAGCCATCATGCGCCTGTTGCCGGATGCCCTGACCATCACTACCGGCGAGGTGTTACTGGAAGGTGAAAACCTCTTTGCACACACCGAGCAAGCCATGACCGCCGTGCGGGGTGCCCGGATCGCAATGATCTTTCAGGATCCCATGAGTGCACTCAACCCGGTCCAGCGCATCGGTGACCAGATTGCTGAAACATTGCGTCTCCACGTCAGGGATAATGAGCAAAATATACGGAAACGCGTTGTCGAACTTTTGACGGAAACCGGTATTCCTGACCCGGAACGACGGGTTGACTGGTATCCCCACCAACTCTCTGGTGGTCAACAGCAACGCGTAATGATCGCCATGGCGCTGGCCTGTGAGCCCGATATACTGCTGGCCGATGAGCCCACCACCGCGCTGGATGTCACCATCCAGAAACATATCCTGGCCCTGGTGGCCGAGCTCACGGTGAAACGTCGCCTGGCTGTCCTGCTCATTACCCATGATATGGGAGTCGTAAGAACCACCGCTGATCGTGTCGGTGTGATGTACCAGGGTCGAATCATTGAGGAAGCGGTCTGTGAAGACTTCTTCAATAACCCAGTGGAAGCCTACAGCCGCCGACTAATTGACAGCCTGCCGGATATGTCTGCCTACCGCTCCGAAGAGCATGAAACACCGCTGCTCACGGTTCAGGATCTGAAAGTCCATTTCCCGATCCGCAAAGGCATCCTGCAACGGGTGCACGACCACACCCGTGCCGTTGATGGCATCAACCTGGATATTCGTCGCGGCGAAACCCTCGCGCTCGTGGGAGAATCCGGTAGCGGCAAGAGCACCACCGGGCGCGCCATTCTGAACATGGACCGGGTGACTGCCGGCGTTATCCATTTTGATGGTCAGGACATCACCAATCTCTCGCGCCGGGCCATGCTGCCCCTCAGGAAACGGATTCAGGTGATTTTCCAGAGCCCATTTGCATCCATGAACCCCAGGATGACAGTTGGCGCCATTATCGAGGAAGGCATGGTATCCTTGCTGCCTGAGCTCGATAAAGCGCAACGCCAGGCTCGTATCGAAACCCTGCTGGAGCAGGTTCAGCTGGAGCCTGAACACCGACTGCGCTATCCCCACGAATTCTCCGGTGGACAGCGCCAGCGTATTGCCATCGCCCGTGCTCTCGCGGTTGAGCCCGACTTGATCATCTGCGATGAGCCCACCAGCGCGCTGGATGTTTCCATTCGCGCAGAAGTACTCGAGCTGCTACAAACGCTCCAGAGTGATCTGGCAGTCTCCTACCTGTTCATCACCCACGATCTGTCGATCATCCCCCAACTGGCACATCGGGTGGCAGTCATGAAAGATGGTGTGATCGTGGAGCAGGGAAAAACAGAACAGATCATTACACGCCCGCAGCATCCCTATACACAAGTGCTACTGGCCTCATCCCAGTTACCAAGATAAGACTTTGGTCAAATGTTAAGCAGGAATGGGAGACATAAACCGCCCCCAGACACGACTTATGTTTCATTTTTTCATTCAACTCAATGCAATAACATTGTGACTGATTACTTGTACAACGGAGGTACAGTATGCCAATTCAAACCAATGCGCTGGTCAGCCTTGCAACCCAGGTTTTCAGTTCTACAACGGGGTGTTCAGAAAATATTTTGAACGTCTACGACAAGCACAAGGGTAACCCGAAACTGCTCGACCTACCGCTTACCCCCACCAATGTACAAAGGATTGTACAAGCCGAAAATGTTGCAGCGCTTAACGGTCCCTCCAAAAGGTTGGCTGATAGATTAGCCAAAGCTGCTACACCATTCAGAAGCATTCTTGCCCATGGCGCAGCACAGCAACTGGTTACTTCACGCGAAGGACACTTTGCAGACAATGAATATTCACGAGCGGCGCTTGAAGGACTCACTACCCTGTTTTAATCGGATGACATGGCAAGAGGCTGCTGTCTACCTGCTATTCAAACTTTGAAGCATTTACCACGGTAGAGCATCACCTGACCAGTCAAAGAATTGACCGGTATCGTCCGCCGTCAGCCCCGTCAATACACTGACAATGCGTTCTGCGGACAATTCAGGTGTGTACAGCTTGTCGCCAGGGGTGTTTGTTGTGAAGGGTCGAGACAGGTTCGAGACCGTTGTCCCCGGATGTATCGCTACCACAGCAGCGTGTTTGTACGTTCTGGCAATTTCGATCGAAGCCGTTTTTACCAGCATATTCAGTGCTGCTTTCGAGGCCCGGTAACCATACCAGCCCCCCAGTCGGTTATCGCCGATGCTCCCCACCTTGGCACTGAGCGATGCAAAGACTGCGGGTGAATTTTTGGTCATCAGGCCAGAAAAATACTTCAGCAGTAACCCGGGAATAATCGTGTTGATGGCAAAGTAACGCGTAAGCGAGTCGGCCGAAATATCCTGCAGGCGTTTTTCCGGCTGCAGGCCATCACCATGCAAAATGCCAACTGCATTGATCACCAGATCATACGTCTGCCCCTGAGCCTTGATGGTGTTACTGAGAAAGCTCAGTGACTCTTCACTGTAATCAGACTCAATTAGCGTCTGGACCGCAGAACTTTCGAAGGCAAGTGCATCTCTGACAACCCCTGTCACGGCATAGTTATTCGCAAGATTTTCAGCAAGGGCACGACCGAGACCTCCGTTAACACCAAATACCAACGCCTGCCTCTCTCTCATGAAAATTTCCTCCCGGCAAGTGTGTGCTAGTCCTGTCCCTGAAGCCGCATACCACTCTCAAACCTCAGTATCCCCCTTACTGATTACTGAGTGATGACATCCGGATCGGTATGTACGACCAGTTCACGATAACCGGATAACGGACAGTGCTCTCTTTTTACTATGACACCGGTTATCGCCATAAGCGCAACCTCTGCCATTGTATGCACAATGGCGCCAGGTTTTAAATGCCCGCCAACAACGCGCCCTTTCGGGTCTGATAAGCTGGCATGAATATGACTGCCATCATCTGTCAGGACGCCCACAAGAGAGACAATTTCAAAGGGGCCTTCCAGTGGCGTGATGCCCTCTTGATCAGCAAAGCGGATCATTGCCTTAGACAGACTGCCGACACACGTCATAATCGCTGCCGCACGGATATTGTGTCGTGCAATAAACTGCTCCATACCAAGATACAAATCTTCTCCCGGCGTAAGACGGAAAAGCAAACACGATGCCATTGCCCACCTCTGAAGCCTGTGAATCGTCTACTTTTGAGCATAGCGTTACAACGCATCATTGGCCTTACATCCCTATGAGCAGTCATGCATAATGCAAGAAAGACGCCGCAATGCATTACAACAATAACGATGCTGAAACGGACTTAGTGACATGTTACCCATACAACAAGCCAGCCTCTTTTTTTGTCTGTCACTGACTCTGCTGAACCTGATTCTGGTGACAGCGTCTGGCAGACGTGAGCCCGTCACCCACTGTTTTGCGCTGCTGCAACTGTGTCTGATCGCCTATCTTATTCAACCTTTAACCGCACAATTTGATGCAGGATTTTTCGTTGACTGGGTTGTAGCCCTGGGAAGAAATGCACTTCCCTGCGTTTTCTGGCTTGTATGTCTATTGACGTTTAACGACGAATTCAGGTTAAACCGTCGTGTATTATTAATAGCGTCAGTTGTCGCTTTATTTAGTCCAATACTCAAACTGATATTTCATATTTTTGGCTATCAACCCTCTCTCTGGATCAATTTCTTCAGCCACTGGATACCGCAAACCATTGAGTTTTTACTGATAGGTCACGCACTGATAACGATTGGTCGTTACCTGCGCGAAGACTTAATACAAAACCGTCGTCGTTTGCGTGGATGGCTGCTTGGCTGCACAGGATTTTACATAGCCTCTGTCGTATTAATGGAACAGCTGATCGGACTGAACGACAACATTCGTATAATGAACAGCATTATGCTTGCTGCTTTTCTTCTGATCTTTAACGCCCTGCTACTTCGTTTCAAAACCGATCTTCTCTATCCAGCACGCCGTCAGAAACAGGAAATTGTTTTTACTTATAACAACAAAACGACAAGTGTCGCTGACAAACCAGCAAAATCTGCGTCTGCAGATCACATTGAAGACACCATATTTAGTAGACTGCAGTCGTTAATGGAAACGGAGTTCATTTACCGGGAAGATAGTCTGACGATTGGTGAACTGGCCAGCCGGCTGAACATACAGGAATACCGCCTCCGGTCTTTAATTAACCGACAACTGGGATACCGAAACTTCAACGATTACCTGAACCATTTCCGCATTCGGGAAATCCGGGAGCGGCTATCAGACCCCAATCAGAAAGATATCCCGATCCTGACCATTGCTTTGGAAGCCGGCTTCCACTCTCTGAGCGCCTTCAATCGCGCTTTCAAGAACCGGATGGGGATCACACCCAGCCAATACCGCGAAGAGCGGCAGAGACTGCCTGAAAAACCCAATAACACACCACTGACCGATTCTGAAACCACTGACTGATTTCCAAAAAATAACGACTTTCTGTCGGTTTCACCACAATCAGTCATGTATAGGGCCTTTGTTTCATGTTATCGGTTCTTATAGCCAGCCTTGGGTGCGAACACAGCTTTTCCCTGACTGACCTAAAATCCGGGTTTCCAGAAAATCTGCCAGATAAGCCCTCCGCCAAGATCAGGACACAAGCACTGACTCATTTCTAAACCTGTGACTGATTTCTTAAATTTCTGAGTTTTTTAAACGTTTCGTCATTTATTTGGCGCCTTAAATCTCCATGCCCCATCGTCATAGAGAAAGGGCCCTGTCGACCTAGAATTAGTAAACAACCGATTAAATAAGTTATTTCACCATTGGGGAGATAGAAATCATGAAGTATCCGTTGTTACTGAGTCTTGCAATGTGTTTCTCAATTAACACGGCAATGGCTGACGTTGTGGATGATATCAAGGACCTGCTTGAGCAGTCAGAAACATTCAAAGAAACAGCTGTCGACTGCTACCTGGCCATGAAAATCCAGAAATCTGATGGGTGGAATACGAGTGCCTGTAACAACTACAAAGCCCTCGCTACCAATATCTGGGATTACAAAACGCAGGTTGAAGTGACAACCAAGTCTTTCCGCCACTACGCCAAGGCGGGCGAGGGATCACGCAGTCGTATCAAGCGGGGGCTTAAATACCTGATCATTATGGAAGCCAACATGGAAACACTGGTCTGGTTCTCCAATAAATTCAAAGCCCTTGGGAAATAGCTATCTCACATGCCTTCTTTATCCTCCTCGCACCATTGTGAGGGGGAGGCACAGCCTCCGTATACACGACTGACTCATTCTGAAATTCACTGACCGATTTCAAAAACGCCTGCTTTTTTTCAATTTTCGCCGAGTTTCTGACGCCTGTTATCCGTAGAGTGAGCGTCCCGGGCTACTGAATAATCAGTGACCTCAGCCTTCTACTGTCTCTCGCTGAGTGCAGACCAATAACAAGAAATGGAGAGAGCCGTCGTGTCCTATTCCCGTTTTATGATTCCCGCACTGGCCCTGTTACTGGCCGGCTGCAGCGAGGATCCCACATCATCAGCACAGGTTCCGACCCCAGAGAAGAGTTTTGGCAAAAAACTGCAAACCCAGCTGGTTATGGCCCTGCCTGGCGATGTCATTGAGATTCCGGAGGGTTTTTATGAACTGGACCGCAGCCTGACGCTCAGTGTGGATGGCGTCACTATCCGCGGCGCCGGCATGGACAAAACCATTTTGTCGTTCAAAAACCAGGTGGCCGGTGCGGAAGGCATGATGGTCACCGCCAGTGATTTCACCCTGGAAGATCTGGCCATTGAAGACACAAAGGGCGATTCCATCAAGATCAACCAGGCAAAGAATATTGTTATCCGGCGGGTTCGTTCGGAATGGACCAATGGCCCATCCACCGAAAACGGTTCCTATGGTTTTTATCCGGTTATGACAGAAAATACGCTCATTGAGGATTCTGTCGTCATTGGTGCATCAGATGCCGGTATCTATGTCGGTCAGTCCTACAACGTCGTCATTCGCAACAACCGGGCGGAATACAATGTGGCCGGTTACGAAATCGAAAACACCATCGGTGCTGATGTTTATAACAATGTCGCGACCAACAATACCGGTGGCGTGCTGATCTTCAACATGCCCTACCTGACCCAACCCGGTCACAGCACCCGCATCTATAACAACGAAATTTACAGCAATAACACGGAAAATTTTGCCCCCAAGGGAACCGCTGTCGCCAGTGTACCGGCAGGTTCCGGCATCCTGATCAATTCAAACGACAATGTTGAAATATTCGGCAACAACCTGAAAGACAACGACACCGCCAATATTATCGTCAGCAGCCTCCTGACGGCGGATTACCAGGAAGAGTACAAGGTATCAGACAACTTCGACCCGTTCCCCGAAGGTATTTTCATCTACGACAATACCTACAGCGGTGGCGGTACCTCACCGGGCCGGCTTGAGCTCAAGGCCCTGAAAGTTGCCCAGTTCGGCCTGACCGGTCGTCTGCCCGACATCCTCTGGGATGGTGTGATTAACCCCAAGAAACTCGCGGATGGCAAGGCGGCCGTCGAAAGCATTCTCTGCATTGATGATGCCGCTGCCGGTTTCATAAACGTTGATGCGGCTAACGATTTCAAAGGTATTTCCACCGATAAATCCCCCCACAACTGCCAAATGCAAAAAATGGCAGCCATTGACCTGGGTCCTCTGGACAGTCAACAGGAAAGTACGCTGTCGACTCTGGAGACCTCCGACAACACCAGTAAAGAGGGCTGAACGATGCCGCGCATAGCTGTTATTGCGTCACTCCTGGTTTCCCTGTTTCTGGCCGGCTGCAGCAAGGAGCCGCCCCGATTGATGCTGACCGGTTCCGATTACCCAGAGCGTCTGAGTGAATGGCGCATACTGGCTATAGAAGACGGCAACCTTAAAACAGGTCATCGGGTTGTGCCCTATGACCTGAACACTGCCCTGTTTACAGATTACGCCAGCAAGCTTCGGACGGTTTGGCTGCCAGAAGGACAGGCCGCGGTTCCCGGCGAAAACGATGAACTGGTTTATCCCGATGGCACCATTATCAGCAAAACCTTCTATTACCCAATCACAGATAAAAATGACCGTAGTCGTGTAAAAGCCTCTGACGGTTCGGCCGTGTTGTATGACAACAACGACGGCTTGCCGATGGATCAGGTACGGCTGATGGAAACCCGTGTACTGGTGAAACTGGAAGAAAACTGGGTCGCATTACCCTATATCTGGAACGAAGCACAGACAGAAGCCTTTTTTGATGTAGCAGGTGACAGCACAAACCTGACACTGGTGAAAAACGACAGTGAGGAAAAATTCACCTATATCGTACCGGATGCCAACGAGTGTGCCGGCTGCCATGCGGATGGTAAAAGCCGCAAGCTGGTCAAACCCATTGGCCCCCGAATCCGTCACCTGAACCGTGATCTGATCTATGCCGATGGTCAGCAGAACCAGCTGGATTATTGGGCGGCACACGGACTCCTCACCGGTGTAGACAGTGCCACCGCAACCCAGAATGCACTGTGGCCCAATGGTCGGCCCGGCGAAACACTGGAACACCGTGCCCGGAGCTATCTGGATATCAACTGCGCGCATTGCCACAACCCGAAGGGTGCTGCCAAGAACAGCGGTCTCTGGCTGACCTGGGATACCACAACCCCGGTGCGCCTGGGCTACTGCAAGCCACCGGTTGCTGCGGGTAAAGGCACCGGTGACCGCAAAGTCGCCATCCAACCCGGTGATCCTGACGGTTCCATCCTGCTGTACCGGATGCAGTCCAATGATCCCGGGGAAATGATGCCGGAACTGGGTCGTTCAACATCCCACGCGGAAGGCGTGGCACTGGTCAGCGAGTGGATTGCCTCTCTGGAGGGAGACTGCTGAAAAAACGCCGCACCGACCGTCATGGGAGGTGCGGCTTTGAAGTAAAAGAGCACATAGCCTGACTAACAATAATGATAAAGGCAGGAGCCCATAATAATGATAATAAAGAAAACAAGACGACGATTTACGCCTCTAACCCGCTGTTCCAGCGTGGTACTGGCTGCAGTACTAAGCAGCCCTGTAGTTGCGGCTGAAATAGAGCTGCTCGACGGACAGATTACCGGCAACCTGGACAGCCGTATTTCATGGGGTGGTACCTGGCGACTTGAAAGCCCGGATTTGTCCGATGATAACGGCGATGTGAACGAAAACGATGGAAAACGTGCCAACGACACAGGTCTAGTTTCCAACGTTTTTCGTTTTTCCGCTGACCTGGAGCTGAACTATGAAAACTATGGTGCGTTTGTCCGCGGCACGGCGTTCTACGACAGCGTCATGATGGATGGCAAGAATGCCTGGCTGGACACCAATGCCCGGCAGACCGCCAAAGGCATTCCGGATCAAACCGGCACTTACACATATGGTGACGACTGGTCCGACGGCGTCAAGGAAAACCAGGGTAAAGACGCCAGAATTCAGGACGCTTATGTTTTCGGCTACTGGGATATCTTCGATATGCCCGTCGATATCCGCTTCGGTAAACAGGTGGTGAACTGGGGTGAAGGGCTTTTCTATGCGGACGGTATTAACACCAGCAATGCCTTCGACCTGGCGGCAGGCACACTGCCCGGCTCGCAGATCAAGGATCTGCTGATTCCCCAGACCGCCCTGCTGTTTGATATCGGCCTTAGTGACACACTGTCGTTCAGTGCCTATTACCAGTTCGACTGGGAAAGCCATGTTCTGCCAGGACGCGGTACCTTCCACAGCGGTCAGGATGTTTTCATCGAAGGTTCTGACTTTGCCTATGACAACATCCCGGCTGATTTCGCGAATGTTGCCGCAGCATGGCCTGGAGGAGAAGCTAACTTCTATGACTCTGTCGGTCTCAACCATACCGGTGATTTTCTAGTTGTTGCCGATACCTCTGGTAAAAAGAACGCCAGTAATAACGGCCAGTTTGGTGTGAGCTTCAAGTACTTGGCGGAGTCGCTGAATGATACGGAGTTTGGTTTTTACTATATCCAGTACAATTCCCATGCACCTTATATTGATGCGCAGATCACACAGGATTCTGTGACCAACGCACAGGGACAGATCGCGCAGTGGACAGCCGACATCGGCACTCCCAACACCATGGGTGATTTCCTGTTTCAGGCTGTAGGCAATGACGCAGGTAGATTCCAAGAACTTGCAGGGGGACTTGCCGGTGCAGGCATTCTTGGCAACGGTACCTATGCGGGAGTGATCTATCCGGAAGATATCCGGATGCTGGGTGCGAGTTTCAGTACAGTCATTGGTGGTACGTCAGTTGCAGGCGAATTGACTTATCGCCCTAACATGCCCATTTGGATAGATGATCCTGACAATCTGATAGATCGTACCAGCAGAGCCTTCGGCACCATTCTTGGTGGAGGAGACTGCTTTAGTATTTCGGAAGCCGATCCCGGCAGGGAATACTGTATCAGTGGTCCTGCATACAACAACTACACCCGTGTTGAGCTGTGGACTGGCTCCCTTAACTTTATCCACAGCTTTGGTCCAACTGGTTTCCTGAGCGACCTTAACGCTATCGGTGAAGCAGCCTTTGAACAAGTCAGCGGCCTCGGCGGTGATTACGACCGCTATGTCTCCACTGCATCCGGCCCCTGGAGCGAAGATGGCGCAACATTCTCCTACGGCCATGCCGATGACCGACTCGACCGCTTCGCCTGGGGTTACACCCTGTGGGTTTCCGGCACAATGTCCGATGTTTTGCCGGGTGTGAACCTCTACCCCGGCGCCACCGTCAAGCATGATGTCAGCGGCAACTCCCACCTGACCGGCAACTTCAGCGAAGACAGCAAAGGACTGAGCCTGTCGCTGGGCGCCGGTTACCAGGACTTCAACGTTGGCCTGAACTGGTACACCGATTTTGACGGCGACAAGGAGCATATCTCCGCGTCCATGAGTTATTCCTTCTGACCGGCAGGCATTTAGAGAGGATGCATACAATGATAAGAAACCACCTGCTCCTGGCCGGCAGCCTGGCCCTGACTCTGACGTCAGGCGCCGTTTTGGCCAGTATTACACCACAGGACATCAGCAAACTGGGCAGTGAACTCACGCCATTGGGCGCTGACAAGCTGGGCAATGCGAACGGGACAATTCCGGGCTGGGGAGAATCTGCCAGCACGGATTCCGTCACCGCAGACAAGCCCCTGTTTGAAATAACAGCGGCCAACCTCGACCAACACCGGGATAACCTGACCACCGGGCAAATCGCCCTGTTTGAACGCTATCCGGAGACCTTTCGGATGCCAATCTACTCAAGTCAGCGAACAGCGACTTATCCAAATAGAATCTACGAAAATACACTAAAAGCTGCGAATACTGCCGAACTCCTGAATGGTGGTAACGGCTTCAAGGGCGCCTACGATGCCTACCCATTTCCTCTACCTGAAAATGGCCTGGAAGCATTGTGGAACCATATCGTCCGCTACCGGGGTGAGTACATAAAGCGCCCAACGGTTGAAGCAACCGTGGAACAGAGTGGCAGCTATACCTACTCCCGCTCCGAGGATGAGATTCTTTTCAACTATAACCAGCCTGGCGGCAGTGAAGCCGAACTCGAAAATATCCTGTTCTACTATCTGTCCAAAAACGACGATGGCAGTGCCCAGCTGATTCATGAGACACAGGATCAGACGGCCGAGCCTCGACTCGCCTGGGGCTATCTGCCAGGTATTCGTCGTGTACGCCGGGCGCCCATTCTCTCCTATGACACCCCTGTTGGCGGTGGTGGATTGCGGACTGCCGATGACACCGATCTGTATAACGGCGCGCCTGATCTGTATGACTGGACGTTGAAAGGCAAAAAGGAGATCTACATTCCCTACAACAACCAGCAGCTGCTGAAAGAAACACCGGAGTACGACGACATTTTCATGGCCGGCCACATCAATCCGGATTTCACCCGGTATGAACTGCACCGTGTCTGGGTCGTCGAAGGCAGGCTGAAGGACGATAAACGACACATCTATTCCCGTCGTACGCTTTACCTGGATGAGGACAGCTGGGGTGCCGCCATCGTTGACCAGTACGATGGTCGTGACCAGCTCTGGAAGGTAAGCATCGCCTACCTGGCCAACTACGAGGATGTACCCACCACCTGGACGACGTGGGATGTATTCCATGACTTGCAGTCACGTCGATACCATGTGCAGGGTCTGGTCAATCAGGGTAATACCGCCATTGACTTCCCGGAGGTCATGCCAAAGAAAAAGCACTTTACTCCAGCATCTTTGCGGCGGATGGGTAGACGCTAACTATCGTTTCACAATCTCTGCCGGCCAATAGGCCGGCATCAGAAATACTCCGAATCAAGCGCATATTTAATGCTTAATCCTTCAGCGAACAGCTCCAGTTTCTGTAGATAGTGTTGTAACTGGTTAATGATGTCACGGGTATAAACAAAATCATCGGGGACTCGACCATCGGCATGATCAATGAAGTCTATGCCGCCGATTTTGGCACTTTCTCCCAGGTAGAGACTATCAAGTTTACTCAGATCATCGCCTTCCAGAGACTTCCGCAGATTATTCATTCTGGTCGTGATTTTTCTGAGTAACTCCGTCTTCAACAAGGTCTGCGGAAACTCACCCTGATGCATGACTCTTTCTTTATCACTCAACCTGGGAGGCGTCACCATCTGTTCACCAAACTCTGATTTACTGGCATTTTCAGGCAGTGATGCGATAAATAATCTGGCCGTAGTCAACAATCCAGAGAAACCGGCTACCCCCATGTTGAAAGCGACTAATTTATCCTTTCCGTTCATCTCCAGCTGTCGCATGTCTTTCTTTTGTTTCGTCTTTAGTGCCTGCTCAATACCCACTGGCAAGGCTTGTGTTATACGCTCTGACATTGTCTGGAACAATATTTCATCTCGCAACCAAAATGCCCTTAATGACAAATTTGCAACAGCATCATGGCTGTCAGCACTGGGTTGATTATTATTTTCCAGATCATTAATTAATGACTGTAATTCTGTCCTGAGCTCCTGAGTCGCAAGATGGCAATGCTGCTTCCAACTTTCGAGCTGAACAGGCGTCCATTTTTCGTCGGATACCAACGCATCCTTTGAAATATGCCTTGCCTTCAACTGCTGGATTTTTTCATTGGCTTTCTCAATACGCTGCAGAGCATCCTGGTAAAACTGTTTAGTGAGTGGGCCAACAAACTCATCGGCACTAACGTATTCAGCGACATTGTCAGAACCTGATACCTGATTCAATTCGCGATACATGCCTTCGGAAACAGGAATGCCTTGTTCTAACGATTGCCCTATTTCTTTTAACGCTGGCGAGATGTTAACCGAGTGAACACTTTCAGTATTTCGATTATTCAGAAGCTTGTCAGGCAATGGGGCTTTCAGGGCATCAGTATCCCTGACTTGCTGTTGCCCATCGGTGACTTTCACACGGCCACTCTCTCTGGGTACATCCACCTCTTCGCTGACAGGTAAATAACTGACTGGCGTATTACCGCTACCTGACACTAGCCTGGACATCAAAAACATCCCTTTCCTGTATTGCTCTATTCAGTCTAGACAGGCTCAGGCATCTCTCCGAAGCTTGGTCGGATAATGTGTAAGCGAGCGGCAAACTATCAGGAATGTGCATAAAAATAGACAAAATGCACCGTCTAGCGCACGTACAGTTGGGTTTCTGATACACTCAGAAATAGCTTTTTCTCTTATAAACAAACTAATGAAGGAAGCTGGCCAAAATGGATATTGCGAGTATTGTCACGCTGCTAATTATCGTAGGTATCGTTGTTTATATCATCACGATATACAACGGTCTGGTGTCTAAAAAGAATGGCTATGAAAACGGTTTTTCCCAGATTGAAGTCCAGCTCAAGCGCCGTTATGACCTGATCCCCAACCTGGTGGAAACCGCCAAGGCCTACATGAGCCATGAACAGGAAACCATGGAGAAAGTGATCAAGGCCCGTAACCAGGCATCCGAGATCCTGGAATCCATGGCCGGTAACCTCACCGCTGACAATATGAAAAAATTCAGTGGCGCTGAGCAGGCGTTGGCTGGCGCCATGGGTAGTCTGAACGTGGTCATGGAAAATTACCCGGATCTCAAGGCCAACGAGAACATGATGCAGCTTTCCGAGGAGCTGACCAGCACGGAAAACAAGGTCGCCCGGGCGCGTCAGTTCTATAACGATGCGGTGACGGATTACAACACCTACCGCCAGTCCTTCCCCCAGATTCTCTTTGCCGCCAAATTCGGCCACGGCAAGGATGCAGGTCTGCTGGAATTTGAAGACAGCGAACAACTGCAGGCAGCCCCTAAAGTCAGTTTTTAATACCCGCCAATGACATTCTTCCAGTGGCAAAAAGACGCCCGGCGTAAAACCGGGCGTTTGATCGTGTTAATGGGTCTGGCAGTATTCAGCCTCATTGCCGGCTCGAACCTGGTGTACGCCTTGTTTCGCGGATACAAATCTGAGCAGCCCTGGACCACCTGGTTCACCCTCGACACCTTTTTCATCTTCAGCTGCCTGATAGGTTCGGTCGTCATCTGCGCCAGTGTGACCCGCACCCTTACGCTGCGCAGCAAGGGGGGAAAAGCGGTAGCAGAATCCCTTGGTGGCACACTGGTAGATCCCGCAACGGAGCATTTCCACGAGAGAAGGCTGCTGAATATCGTCGAAGAAATGGCCATCGCCTCCGGTACGCCTGTACCTGACGTTTATGTGCTTCATGGTGAAAAAAGTATCAATGCCTTTGCTGCAGGCTTCACATTGCAGGATGCCGTGATCGGCGTAACGAAAGGCACTATGGAACAACTGACCCGTGATGAGCTGGAAGGCGTCATTGCCCATGAATTCAGCCATATCATCCATGGCGATATGCGACTGAACATTCGCCTCATCGGGATCGTTTATGGCATCACCATGCTGGCAGAATTCGGTTACATCCTGATGCGTGCCGGCGGCAGCTCGCGTTCGAGAGACGGCACCCCGCTTGCCATCGCCGGACTGGGCCTCATGATCATCGGTTACAGCGGGGCATTTTTCGGCAACCTGATCAAAGCCTCTGTCAGCCGGACCCGCGAATACCTGGCCGATGCCTCCGCAATGCAATACACGCGCAATAACGAAGGTATTGCCAATGCCCTGAGCAAAATCGGTGGCTCAGCGTACAGCTCTTTGCTGCAGTCCGCCCATGCTCCGGATGCCAGCCATATGATGTTTGGCAAATCTGTCGGTGGTTTTTTCAATGCACTGTTTTCCACACATCCTCCGCTGGAGGATCGTATCCGTAAACTGATGCCTGACTGGGACGGTAAATACATCACGCCCGTTCTCATCGAAGCAGATGCCGACACGCCAGCAGCAACTGACACAAAAACGAACCCCGCTACCGGTTCACTCAAGGCAGAGAGTCTGACAGCCTCTCTCAATGCCATGGGAGCACCAAATGCGTCGCACCTGGCCTATGCGACAACATTACTGAGCGCCTTGCCAATGCGACTGGCTGGCGCTGTTCATCAGAAAGACGACTCGGTTATGCTGCTCATGGCCCTGATGCTGGATGATAACCCGGACATGATTGAGAAACGGGCCACGATTATTCGAAAGCAGTATGATGAAGCAACCCTCAATCAAACGATTGAACTCTACAATACTATCGAAAGCAGCACGGTGTCTGACCCTCTGGTTCTGGTTGAACTGACATTGCCCACCCTGCGAACACTGCCTCGCCCCCAACAGAAACAACTGCTACAGACGTTACTCGAACTGGCAAAGGCAGACGGCAAAACCACTCCCTATGAGTGGGCAATATTGGCAATTGTTCAGCATCATCTGGGCAGCACCCGGCATAAAAAGACACAGATGCCGTTTGACAGCTATGGGGATGTTCGAAAAATTGGTGCTGAAGCCGCCCAGATCATCAGTGCGCTGATCAGCATGTCAGGCATGGATAAAGAAGCCAAACAGTCATGCTATCGGAACACGATGGCAAGTCTGGCGCTGGCGAAACAAAAGCCACCCGCCAAAATGAGCTATCGCGATCTTTCAAATGCCCTTGAAGCGGCCAATCGCCTCAAACCGGACGCTAAGGAAAAACTGCTGAAAGCCTGTTGCCAGTGCATCGAGCATGATGGTCAGATCGAGCTGATAGAAGCACAAACCTTACGTGCCATGGCGGTTGTCATGGAATGCCCAATCCCTCCCCTGGTGACCTCTGTTCAATGAGACTAGCGGCAGTCATATAATATTCATCAGTGTTTATGGCTGCCTGGTTACAGCTTCTTTTTATCCCATCGTTTTTAAGCATCAAAATCTGTTCAACCTAGAGAAATACACCCTTCCATGGGTCCAGCAGCAGAATGGGACACATCATCATCCAATGACGAGGAAGAAGATTTTCATCCGTTCTTCTGATCCAACGCTGAACTCATCATATGCCTTGACATCTAAGGAACCTGCGAGCAAGTGACGTTAAAGAAACACAGTGAATGAAAAGTCATTAATTCACTATTATCCAGCCTGAAAATTACTCAGTTTCTTACCATTGAAGCCGGTTGTCCGGCTTTCGGATACATTAACCCTGTGCCCGGATCATTTGGTCCAGTCTAACCATGTTTGCCAGAGCGAATAACATCGCCAGTTTGCCATCATTTTTCCGAAGTCCCCGATAACGGGCTTTGATAAATCCAAACTGGCATTTGATGATTCTGAAGGGATGTTCCACCTTGGCTCGAATGCTGGCTTTCAGGTATTCCGTTTTCAAAATGACTTTATTGATTCGAGGGTGTTTCCTGAGTCTCTTTAACTTGCCTGGTTGTTCGGCTATATGCCACTGTACAGCGTCTGTATTGAGCGCTTTTCGCTTCTCGGCTCCTCTGTAGCCGGCATCGGCAAAGACAAACTGTTCATCACCGTGCAACAGGTTACTGGCTTGATTAAGGTCATGTTCATTGGCGGCTGTTGTCGCCAGACTATGAGTCAAACCTGTACGGGCATCGACACCAATATGCGCCTTCATTCCGAAATACCACTGGTTACCCTTTCTGGTCTGGTGCATTTGGGGATCTCGCTGCCCCGTCTGATTCTTTGTGGATGTCGGAGCTTCGATGATCGTGGCATCGACCAGAGAGCCTTCTTTCAAAACGATACCAGACTCTGTCAGCCATTGGTTTACGTCCGTGAAAATAGCCCGAGCCAGATTGTGAGCCTCCAACAGGTGTCGAAAGTTCATAATGGTTGTGCGATCAGGAATTGCTTTATCCAGAGACAATCCGGCAAATAATCGCATGGACGCAATTTCATAAAGGGCATCTTCCATGGCCGGATCACTGAGGCTGTACCATTGTTGAAGGCAGTGTATCCGGAGCATGGTGGATAACGGGTACGGTCTACGCCCATTACCGGGTTTGGGGTAATGAGGTTCAATAATTGTCTCAAGACGATGCCAGGGAATCAGTTTATCCATACGGGCAAGGAATATTTCTTTGCGGGTCTGGCGACGCTTTTGAGTGAATTCAGCGTCAGAAAAGCTGAGCTGTTGGTCCATGACTGATCTCCGGCAAAGGCTGAGTGGAGATTAGCTTATTATTGGGGACTTAATCGCAGGTTCCCTAAATAACAGATAGCATTTTCACTTCGAACAACCGTAATTTTAAATATCAGAAATAGTAACTTTCCTGTTACTTAATAAATTTCACTAATACCATTAGTATTGCGTATCTTTTTAGATAGACTCCTGTAAATTGCAATAAGACAACATTTTATCGCATTCAACATCTTTAAACTTTTATGCCTAAGACACAACGAAAATCACTTGGATTAATACCCGATTACACCACACAACAAAGACAGAATTTCGGCATTGATATTCATCGATTATCCTGCTCTTTAAGAAACAACCTTAATCCTTCACCTAGCCCATTTAAGGGTGTCAACATAACCACTGGAGGAATATCAACCTCATTAGACCATCTTAACCGTGCTGGCATCATCTATTACAGGGGGCAAACAGGCAATCATCACCCTACGATAAAAAACAAGAATCTTTACCAATTCAAAATCGATAAAGACTACCTACAATGCACTGATAAAAGCATGGAAGGGCATGATGATCTCAGCGCCTATATCTTCAAAAAAGAAGTAAAACCGGATGACAATACACTTCGAGCATACAGGGACATAGGAAAAAGAGTTTACAAAAATGACGCGGCATTTTCACCCGACAAAAAAGATGGTTTATTACATACAACCCGCAGAGCGCTATCTGTACAAGTCCTTGCTCAAGCACTCAATGCCGGGCATGTTTTTGTACATGCCGACCTGGCACAGATCAGTGAGGACGAATTCGGATTATTGATGCCTTTTATTAAAGGCATCACCATTGAAGAATGGCTAAATCAACACAACTTAATTACTCAAGCGGCTGATGAGGAGAAAAAAGATAAAATAGATCGTTTAAAAAAAGAACCGTCACGCTACTGGGATACAGATTTCAAGGAAACAGCCTATAAAGCGTTCAAACATCATTTTGGGAATCACCCCGACTTCCTATTAATTGGAGCTATTGATCAACTGTGTGGCCAGATCGACCATGTCAAATTAACCAACATTATGGTTACGCCTGCTCCCAAAACATTAACCCCTTTGAATGAAAAGGTTAAGTTGATCGCAATAGATAATGATCTTGCCTTTCCGGAATATGCCGATGATATCGTACCGATACAGCATGTTAGCAAGGATTCAAGCATGGAAGGCCCAGCGTTTACCTTCCCCAATAACCCATGCTGCAAACTCTGGATTGACCGCCTGTGCGAATTACTCACTCCTCTCTGCCCTGTAAGGTTGGACAGGTTCAAGAAAGAACTCTCCGATATGTTTCCTGCACTTCCGGAACAGTGTCACTCAGCGTTCACCAGTGGTTCACCCGCCTCAACCGGTATATCGTCAGGACGCGCCACTCCAGATTCAGATGCATCGCCACAACCATCAACATCGGCAGCCAAAAGCGTTCATAATATTCCAAAAGTACGCATCACTTCGCATGCAATGCCAACTGAGGGAACGCTCTATGAATATCCGCATTCGGAATTATGGATAGACAGTGATTCATCCGATAGCGAACATGATTTTCCGACATTACCTTTCAGGGAACTGCCTGCAACCGAACCTCAAGCATTGCTTTCAGGTGGGTTTGATATATCAAATATCGACCTGACACTACTCTCGGAACATTATGATTTCCCGCACACTTTGCCGACAGCAGAGACCTCGTCCCACCCAGAGGCACGCGCTGGAGAAGTTGAGAGCTTACCCTCGTCAGGCTTCGTGCCATCAGCAGGCTATCGAGAAGTTCAAAACCTGCCCTCGCTAGGTTTCGAGCCATCATTAAGTCTTCAGGAAGAACTGGCTGAGCAGGAAACCTTTCCTACTCCCCGTCGACAAGAAGATGTTGAGGAGTCTTCAGACATGCCGGTTCGCAAGAAACCTAGAAGGCGTTCCGACTCTGACCCATAGAGGGCGTTTCACAGCACTGAATCACACATTGTATGATCATGCCATTACCCAACTACCCTGTGATCGATAACGTGCAATCGAGAGCGGCTCAAAATCTTCAACAACTGATAGCTTAACGGATTCCCGCGCCAGTAGCGCATCACTCCAACGCTGCAACTTTGGGTATGCGTTGAGTAATCCTGTAGAGAAATTGCGATCCAGCGTATCGGTTCGCATCATCAGAGGCGCACCGGCGGTATCCACCAGGGAAAAACGTGCTCCGGCGAACCACGGCCCCTCATCCGCCAGCTGCTCTTCCAACCGGGCAAGCCCATCAACAAAGGTATCCCGCTCCTGTTCAAAGCCTGCCTTATCTTTCGCCATGATCAGCCGGTACTGGTTCATGAACAGCGTGGAGAGATACTCGATCCAGGCGCGATGCCGGGCTTTTTCCAGCGGGTCGGAAGGGTGTAGCGAAGGCGGCGTCACCTCATCAAGGTATTCATTGATGACAGCGGATTCAAACAACACCGTATCGCCAATCCGTAATACCGGCACCTTGCCCGTTGGCGATATCTTGAGGAACCAGTCCGGTTTGTTGGACAGGTCGATATAGGTGATATCAAACGGCACCCCCTTCTCCAGCAGTGTAATTACTGAGCGCTGGACAAACGGGCACAGCTTAAAGCTGATCAGTTCAATACTATCCGCCATAACTCTCTCCTGTATACCGCCAACCCAGTATCAGACAACCCTCCCGATGACTCAAGTCGGGCTCTCTGGCCATGCTGACACGAACCTCCCTCATTAAAGCATCGTAGCGAACGATCCGATGATACGGTAAGGCCAAACTTTACTTCACGGATAACGGACACCCGCTATGTCAACCGCCAAACTGATGGGATTATTGCTCATGGCGCTGTTCCTCACCATTTGCCTGATTGCCGCTGCGGGCTACTGGTGGGTCAGCAATAATCTGGAACACTATGCCAACCTCTATGACGAGGTGGTAGAAGAAAGTGCTGGCAGCGCTGCAGAGGACTGCGTCGCCCAAAACCTGCAATGGTCACAGACGTGCGAGTGGTCTTCCCTGTCCTGCCGGATCGAACTCCGGTTGCGCACCCAGGCCTGCATGAGCGTCGCCACCAATCGCGACTGGTACTGCAAACAAACACCCGTTGAGGAAGAAATCCTCAAGCGTGCATACTGGGTAGTGGAATCCTGCGAAAACCCGGAATACCGCGACTACCTCCTGTGCTCAGACATCTTTGAAGGGGTCTTCGAAGCCTGTAACGACGAACCGGGAACCCCTTAGTTCCAATCACTGTCTACTATTGGTCAAAGGTGCCCGGTGGCAAGCCGGGCAATGCCAACAACAACCAACGGTGACATGACCCTTGTACGGTCGTTCAGGGAATTGCCATGGAAAACCAGGTTTTGACCTGCATTCTGATCCTCTCCATCGTTTCCGAGTCCATTGCCGGCGCCCTCTCGGCCGGCCGCAAGGGGATGGACCCCATTGGGGTGGTGATCATTGCGTTCGCCACGGCGCTGGGCGGCGGCACCCTCAGGGATGTCTTTCTGGACAATTTCCCACTACTGTGGATTCGCTGGCCTGAGGTTATCTGGATCTGCCTGGCAGCGGCTTTGACGACCATCCTGATTCGACGCTACCTCAACCACCTGCTGCGGGTTTTTCTGTTTTTTGATGCTGTGGGGGTTACCGGGCTCTCCATCATCGGCGCGCATATCGCCCTGGAACACGGGCATGGGTATACGATCGCCACCCTGTCAGCACTGCTGACTGGCGTCTTTGGAGGGATTATCCGGGATGTGCTTTGCGGCGATGTCCCCTGGGTCTTCCGAAAGGAGCTCTATGCAACCGTCTCTATTGTGGCGACCGGTCTCTATGTCGGCCTGACCCATACCGCGCTACACCCGGTGCTGATCATCGCCATCGTTATGGTGACAGGTGTAACCCTGCGAATGCTGGCCCTGAAATACCATCTTACCCTCCCCATATTCCTGTATGATGGTCCTTCGTCAGACTGATGCTGCTCTGGAGCTGTTTCATGGTCATCCTGCGCCGTTGTTTACCATTACTCTGTATTGGCTTGATTGGCTGTGAATCCCTTCCCAACAACACCCAGTCTGCCAATTCGCCACCGCCCTGCTCGCCGGAATGGAATCAGTGGGTGGAACAACAGATCGGCACCGGTGATGGCCATGGCCACGGGCCTGATATTGGTTCTTCCGAGTGGTATTACGTGATTCACCGGAAACTGCGCTGGCCTGAACCTGCCAATCCCCAACCAGGATCGCCGGACTGGTGCCAACGGGCAGATCAGGCTATTCGAAATCAGAAATAGTCTGGGAAACACCCCGGGGTTGATCTCTGTTAGATCGTATGGGGTGTTGTGGATGGACAGAATAGGGAACTTTATTGTCAGTACACTATCAAATAGAGAAATACCTTCGCTGGATCGACTACAAAGTGAGATTCCAGCCGCAAGTCCACTATAAACAGGATGTAAGTCATTCACCATGGAGGAATTATTATGTGGTCACGGATTCACTCAAGCCTAGCAACGGGTATTCTGCTGATATCGCTCTGTATCACAACTGCCATTGCGGACGATGCTGCAGATATCGAAATAATTGAAGATAATCACCAAACATCTCCGCTTATCTCGCTTGACGACACTGACTCGGGAAAAACAGAGAAAAACTATCGGATGGCAGATTATCACTATTTTGTGAATACCAGCGATCACATAATCACCTTTTATGTTGGTGACTTTATACCTGAAATTGTCACGTTATACCCTGGACAAGGTCGCTATATTTATATGTCGACGCGACATCAAACCATTGAAATACGGCATGCATGGTAATATTTTTTGAAACTTATCAGGTTTATAATTATTTTATGATTTATCAATAAATCCAGATTCGCCTATTCACTGTTTATATCTTGCCAGAACACAGCTTGCAGCCAAGAACCCCAACATTGAGTTCGTTCTATATCACTCTCCAATATAATAGTGGCTTTTTCATAAGCCAATGTTTTCAAACCTTCAAATATAGCTTTCACTTTTTTTGCATAGGGTTTGCTTGCACAAGAATATAGTTTCACATTCAATTTCAACACTGCATCTAAACCAATCACGCTTTGTCGGCGTTTCTTTTTCTTTCCATACAGCAAGCCTTCACATTGCTGCTTCAGCTGTTTAAAATTTGCACCATCAGTAAAATAAGCATTTCGATGATAAGAAACCACTAATTCTTTCAAAGAGATTGGGCGAGATTCGAAAATACGTTGCCGATTTTCAACGCTAAGTGCAGGCACAACTGAAATCACTTCATTCATAGTAAAATAATCATTATTCGCCCAGAATTGATTTGGGCTATCAATGTGAAACTGATTTAACATATGCGCAGCCATTTTATGGAGTTCGGGAGGGCGTTGAGAGGCAGACATTCGTTTATCATAGTATTTCCAGATTTCACATAAAAATGGCATCGATATAGAAATATGCTCAAAGCATACAGGATTATTCCAAAGCGGATGGTATTTTGGGCAAATATAGGTAGAATATTCCCCTGCCTTTTCTTCCTTATATTCCACTTCTCTAAGCATGCTTGATAAATTGTCTTTTCCTAGCAACAGTGCATTTTCATATGCCATAACACGCATTGCAGATTGAAGCCTTTCTCCCTCGTCTGACTTAACAATGGCTTTATACTCTTTATGTTGTAAGCCTTTGTCATGATCAACTCGCCGCCTACGTTGTTGAATGCGTCTAAGTTCTTTGATATATGTGAATCCTTTCTTAACTGCATGAATATGATGATGCATATGTTTGCCTGGTAGATTATTTACAACAAAACGGATATCGTTCATTTGAGATGATTCGACAGCAAGACAAAAATATGTTATGTAAATATCAGATTTATCCTCACAATCACCCATAAGCCCAAACAGGTAGTTAGCACATTCCATATCTTCAACAGAATCAACACTGCACGGATCATTAGTAGACGATAACAGTGCTTCAATTAATTCTGCCCATTTAGCTAATATCTTCGAATCAGTACATTGATGAAAACCAGGAAAGATAACTTCTGCCTTCGGCCTTTTAGAAAACTGTTGCACAAAACATGCCTTCGCAAGAGCGAAAAGCGCCTTTGCTTCATAGCGTGGTTCTGGGTGCTGATTTAAATATTCATCAAATTTGGTTTTCAAATACTCTGAACATTCTATTTCTTCACGACAGGACATCTCATATATTTGGGCCAGTACATCGCACACAACCTCATTACTAAACCATGTTTGAAAACCTTGTTTTAAGCACCACTCCAATCCATTAAGAAAAACACAAAAACACTCTATTTCATCCTCATACAAATATTCACAACCTGCTAAACGCGATATGTTTTCTATCATCTGATGCGTAAAGAATCTGGCGCAACGCATATGGCGATCTTTATCTGTAATTCTTGGCATGGCGTCCTGAACAGGCCTCAAAGCATCCATCAAAGCATCGCTATCTACCATTTCGTAATCAATACGTAATATATAATTCAACATTTTACCGGCATGGTCACGAGAAAGGTCACCTTCCTCAAAGCACGATATGTACCTACCGGAAGAATGGTCAAGATCCTTTATCTGTACTTGGTTGTCGAATTCTCTTTTTTCAAGAATGTTATCAACATAGCTGTCGATATCAGCTATCTCAATACTAGTGCTTTCACCACTTATACCTGGTAAAGCTGATGCCTTAGCAACATCACTGAATTGCCCTGGCATGACAGGTAGGCCGGTTTCGCTCCCTTCTTGCTGCAACTCATGTCCAGCGGGCATAAAAGCAGCAGCCCCTTCATATTCAAGTGTACCAGGCTGTTGTTCAGGATCTGTCTCGATCGGCATTTCAAAATGGCGCTTCCTTTCTTCAACAGATTTTAAAAGTGATTTCGCTTCTTCACTCTCCTTTCTATTAACAATATTTTCAAGCACCTCATCTAATTCATCGAGTTTTTCATAAGGCAATATCTTATGAATATCACTACCGATAGCTATTTTTAGTACTTCAAGCAAAAAATCAAAATGTATATCAAAATCATCCGAACACTCTGGCAATGTCATGAAATCTGCAATTTCTACTAATCGCCGCCCCAAAAGTTTCAATAACAAAAGTCTCTTATCAGAGTCTTTATCTGCTTTGGAAACAGTATTAGAATAAACATTCATCCAAATTTTCAGCCTAGTTTCATTTGGAATTTCCCGATACCAACAAAATAATAAATAAATAAAATGCGTATTCAATTCCGTATCACTAAGACTGCCCTCTGATACTGGTATAGGTAATGCAAAACTAACCTCTGTGTTTGCTGTCAGACTAGCCAGTTCCTCGTTATCAATCGACCCATCCAATAACTGCTGAACAAAGCTGATTGTTTGATTTAATTGTTGGCGCTCTTGTCTATTAATTGTTTCCTCTGATAAAGGTGAATGCCCTACCTGCAGAGCTTGAGGTAATGCAGAGTCAGACGTCTCCAATGTTTGCGTTACAGTAACATCATAACTCCCTGTAACCCCGGACGCCTCCTCGTCTGAAGTTTGCGTATCTGAATCGGGTTCAGGTGGCATTACGGATTTAAGATTTTCCGACAAACTCACCCTCACATCACGAACACATTGGAATAATATGCCAGCTTCTCGCTTCCACCGGGTAGCAATATGCAGCGCCGTCTCTAAAATATCAATATACATGAAGGATAGATTTTCATATGCGCCATTAACAACCGCGATTCTGATTAACTTATATACCCGCTCAAACAGTTTAGAATCTTTATAAATTTCTGAGTCATCTGTTACAACATCAAACAGTTCTATTAATGAAACAAGCCATATCCTTGTTAACAACCCTATATCTCTAAATGGTATCTTATTGCCCGATAAATTACCTTCCGCCAGTTCTAAAAGATAAATTATGGATTGTGTGTCTGACAGATCGCAACATGATATCACCATCATTTCATAATGTCGGAGAAGCTCATGACGATCCGCAACAGCTCCTGATATCATCAACGGCTTCGTATAATCACGTCTATATGTCCCTGCTTGTTCTTTGGCCTCCTGCCTATCAACCTGGTCCTTTACAATCTCATCAGCCAGTAACCTGATGGATTCTAATTTTTTTTCTGTTTCCAACTCACCAAATAAAAGCGAACGCGTGTCTTCACACTCATGCCCCATAATAATTAAGAACTCAAAACGTTCAGCGGCTTTTTCCAGTATATTTATTCCGATATAATGTGAAGCGAACACATTCTCACAACGCCTATTTTCCTTACGCAAGATTTCAATAGTTTCATCAATACACCTTTTGACAACCGATTTTTTGCCATCAGCATATTTCAACGAACACAGATATTTAAAAGCTCTGCAACACCAGAAAGCTTGAGCCAGCATCCCATCCTCAGGTGTTAATTGATTGAAGACTTGCCTTATCGTTTTCAGTGCGCTCATCACGTGAGCATGTCCGGTGATTTCTTTTCCTATTAACCATGTATATTGTAAAACACAGGTTGTGTTAGGAAAAAGATTACCCTTTTCATCCAGCAAACGCTCCTGCGTTGGTAATGATGATATATCAACGAAATCTTCCTGATCAGGGTCATCTAGCAAAGTTATGACTTTTTTCTTTGTACTTTCATAATCCCATCCCTGATGTACTTCTTGTAATGCAGTAGCGCTTTCAGCTTGCCCCTGACCACGCTCCTCACTTGGACGTTTGCTGGATAATGCTTCCAATCGCTGTTTTTCAGGAATACCGTTCTTTAGCTTATCAATTATTGCGCTGCCAAACTTAGGCGTTGTCCCCTTCTTCTTTTCAATATTTAAATATTCCAATACCTTTCTTAAAAGCGATACGGGAAGCAAAATATATAACTCATTATGACAGCCATACAACATCATAGCCATCAGTATATTAATCCCTTCTTTAGGACAAAAACCTGGCTCACCATAAACCATTAAATTTTTAAAATATAAAACGACCTTATAAAACCATACTTTTGCAAAGATCTGTTTAAACTCAATAGAGCTGACACAATGCAAATCACCTCTTATTTTCTCCAACTTATTTAGTCGATCAACAATACCACCAACAACAATCTTTTCAAAACGTGCTGCATTAAATATTTTTCTTACAATGTCACTTTCAGGATGGTCTCCCAGTGCTTCATGCTCTTCAACAATAAGCACATTATCTGGATTTAAGTCATCTTCATCAATTGCTTGAAGCATGGCCAAAACAGCTTGCTTTTTCTCTTGATCCAGCCATCCACATTTATGCGTGAGGAATTCTGCTACGTCGATTAATGCGTCATTATGAAAAACCTTGAAATCACTCTCAATTGATGCGATTTCTTCCAAAATCCTTGTCTTCGGAAGTTCACCTTCCGAAACACCTGCAATTTTTCTTTCCTTCTGCGGTAAAACTTCCCTCACTGAAGGGTTTACACCTGATTCCGGTGATAAACGCAAAGATTCAATTTGACATTCAAATCCAGGTGGTACACTAACACTGGTCGTTTGCATGCGCCCCTGCATTGCTGGTTCAGATGCTGTTTTTGATAACCTTGGTCGCCTCTCTGGCGATGGTGTTTTTGGGGGGGTTCCTGACGGTGTTATTGGACCTCGAGCCTGTTCCATTTCAATATCTCACTATCTAGAATTTCACAAGCATCAGACAGACAGCCAATGAATTAGTTCAAACAAGTCTCCATACTATTAACAGCCATAAAAAAACCGGCCACATGGGCCGGTATAAAATCCCTGGCATTGGAAACAGGGGTCACTGTTTCCCGCCTTAACTACCTCTCACAGTCATTCCATGTTCGGTAGCCGACAGTGTCACAAACACTGCCGGGCTTGTCCTGTTGCCTTTACATAGTTGCAGTAAAGGTACGGGTAATAACGTCGCGCTGCTGCTCTGGGGTCAGAGAGTTGAAACGTACGGCGTAGCCGGACACACGGATGGTCAGGCTCGGGTACTTCTCAGGGTTCTCCACGGCGTCTTCCAGCATCTCACGGTTCAGCACGTTCACGTTCAGGTGCTGACCACCTTCACGGGCATCTTCGTGGTGGAAGTAACCGTCCAGCAGACCGGCCAGGTTACGCTGACGGTTGCTGTCGTCCTTGCCCAGTGCCTTCGGCACGATGGAGAAGGTGTAGGAGATACCGTCTTTCGCGTAAGCGAAAGGCAGCTTGGCCACGGAACTCAGGGATGCAACCGCACCGCTGGTGTCACGGCCGTGCATCGGGTTGGCGCCGGGACCGAAAGGCTGACCTGCACGACGACCGTCCGGCGTGTTACCGGTCTTCTTGCCATACACGACGTTGGAAGTGATGGTCAGGATAGACTGGGTCGGTACCGCGTTACGGTAAGTCTTGTGGGAAGCTACCTTCTTCATGAAGCTTTCCACCAGTTCACAGGCGATGCTGTCAACGCGGTCGTCATTGTTGCCGAACTTCGGATAGTCACCTTCGATTTCGAAATCGACAGCGATACCGTTTTCGTCACGCACCGGCTTAACCTTGGCGTACTTGATAGCGGACAGGGAGTCAGCCGCGATGGACAGACCGGCGATGCCACAAGCCATGGTGCGATATACGTCACGGTCGTGCAGTGCCATCAGGGCGGCTTCGTAGCTGTACTTGTCGTGCATGTAGTGGATGCAGTTCAGTGCAGTCACGTACTGAGTCGCCAGCCAGTCCATGAAGTTGTCCAGACGCTTGTAGACGTCGTCGTATTCCAGTACTTCAGCAGTGATTGCGTCAGTCTTGGGACCGATCTGGACTTTCAGCTTCTCGTCAACACCGCCGTTGATTGCGTACAGCAGGGTCTTGGCCAGGTTGGCGCGGGCGCCGAAGAACTGCATCTGCTTGCCAACGATCATCGGAGATACGCAGCAGGCAATGGCGTAATCGTCGCTGTCCATGTCAGGACGCATCAGGTCATCGTTTTCGTACTGGATGGAGCTGGTGTCGATGGACACCTTCGCACAGTACTCCTTGAAGCCCTGAGGCAGCTGCTCGGACCACAGAACAGTGATGTTCGGCTCCGGGCTCGGGCCCATGTTGTACAGGGTGTTCAGGAAACGGAAGCTGGTCTTGCTGACCAGGGTACGGCCGTCCAGACCCATACCACCGATGGACTCAGTCGCCCAGATGGGGTCGCCGGAGAACAGCTGATCGTACTCAGGGGTACGCAGGAAGCGGACCATACGCAGCTTCATAACGAAGTGGTCGATGTATTCCTGGGCTTCCTGCTCGGTGATAGTGCCGTTGTTCAGGTCACGCTGGATATAGATGTCCAGGAAGGTGGACACACGACCCAGGGACATGGCAGCGCCGTTCTGGGACTTAACAGCCGCCAGGTAACCGAAGTAGGTCCACTGAACCGCTTCACGGGCGTTGGTCGCAGGACCGGAAATGTCGTAACCATACTTGGCCGCCATTTCTTTCATCTGCTGCAGGGCACGGTACTGGTCGAAGATTTCTTCGCGCAGACGGATGGTCGCTTCCAGGTCTTCGCCAGCGTTCAGTTTCTCTTCCAGGGAAGCGTGGGAGCGCGCCTTGTCCTTCATCAGGGCGTCGATGCCGTACAGGGCAACACGACGGTAGTCGCCAATGATACGGCCACGGCCGTAGGCATCGGGCAGACCGGTCAGAACGCCGGACTTACGGCAGTCACGGATGGACTTGGTGTAAACGTCGAAAACGCCCTGATTGTGAGTCTTGCGGTACTCGGTGAAGATCTTCAGGGTGTCAGCGTCCAGCTCACGGTTGTACGCTTCGCAGGAAGCCTCAACCATGCGGATACCGCCGTTCGGCATGATCGCACGCTTCAAGGGCGCTTCAGTCTGCAGACCGACGATGGTTTCCAGATCCTTGATGATATAACCGGCATCGTGGCTGGTGATGGTAGAGGGCATCTTGGTATCGAAATCCAGCGGAGCGTGGGTCTTGTTTTCGATCTTGATGCCTTCCATGACGTCAGCCCACAGCTTGTCTGTCGCTTCAGTCGGGCCGGCCAGGAAGGAGTGGTCACCTTCGAAAGGGGTGTAGTTTTTCTGGATGAAGTCACGAACGTCAACGGACTCTGTCCACTGACCGTGCTCGAAACCTTCCCAGGCGGCGCTCATGGTTTCAGTTGTCATGGCTATACCTACTGTGCTTCTCGTTAACTGACAGACAGGGCAGCCCACTGGGGCTGCCCTACCATCTTTCTTTTACTGTTGCCCGGCGTCGGCCTGAATCGCAGTCAGGGCGATGGTGTAGACGATGTCGTCTACCAGCGCGCCGCGGGACAGGTCGTTAACGGGCTTGCGGAGACCCTGGAGCATCGGGCCAACACTTACGACGTTGGCGCTACGCTGTACCGCCTTGTAAGTGGTGTTGCCGGTGTTCAGGTCGGGGAATACAAAAACGGTGGCGCGGCCGGCAACATCGCTGTTCGGCGCCTTGCTGCGGGCAACGTCTTCTACAGACGCCGCGTCGTACTGCAGCGGGCCGTCGATCATCAGGTCGGGACGACGCTCACGGGCGATGCGGGTCGCTTCACGGACTTTCTCGACATCGCTGCCGATACCGGAATCGCCGGTGCTGTAGCTGATCATGGCAACGCGGGGGTCAACACCGAAGGCAGCGGCGGAATCAGCGCTCTGGATGGCGATGTCGGCCAGCTGTTCAGCAGTCGGATCCGGGTTAACGGCACAGTCACCGTAAACCAGAACCTGTTCCGGCATCAGCATGAAGAAGACGGAAGAAACATTCGCTGCATCCGGACGGGTCTTGATCAGCTGGAATGCAGGACGGATGGTGTTCGCAGTGGTATGAACCGCACCGGAAACCAGGCCGTCAACGTCGTCCATGGCCAGCATCATGGTGCCTAGGACAACAGTGTCTTCCAGTTGTGCTTCCGCCATCGGCGCAGTCAGACCCTTGCTCTTACGCAGCTCAACCATCGGCTCAATGTATTGAGTACGAGTGGTTTCAGGGTCCAGAATTTCCAGACCTTCCGGCAGAGTGATGCCCTGGCTTTCAGCAACGGCTTCAATCACCTCACGCTTGCCCAGCAGGACACAGTTGGCAATGCCACGCTCCTGGCAGATAACCGCCGCACGAATCGTACGCGGCTCATCACCTTCCGGCAGTACAACACGCTTGTTTGCCTGTTGCGCCTTGCGTACCAGCTGGTAACGGAAGGCCGGCGGAGACAGACGGGATTCAACGGTGGTGGCAATCGCGCTCTGCAGCCAGTCCACATTGATGTGGTCAGCCACAGTTTCCATAACCATTTCGATCCGCTCCAGGTCGTCGGCTGGTACGCTGTTGTGCATACGGTCCATGCGGGTCGCGGTATCGTAGGAGCTGGATTCAGTCATCAGCACAGGCAGGCCACTGCTCAGCAGGGACGGCTTCACCAGGTTGATGATGGATTCTGCCGGCTGGTTGCCGCCGGTAATCAGCAGACCGGCCAGGGGAACACCGTTCTGGGCAGCCATGGAGGTTGCCAGAATGACGTCGTCACGGTCGCCGGGAGTAATAATCAGGGTGCCGGGCTTCAGGTGGTGTGCCATGTTGGCGGCAGTGCGCGCACACAGAACACGGGAAGTCACACGACGCTGGTTGATTTCACCTTCGAACAGGATCTCAGCACCCAGGTTGTTGGCAATATCGCGGGTACGGGCTGCAGACAGCTCTTCCCGCATGGGGATATAACCCATGGGCATGGCTCGCTCGCAGGTAATATCCGGCAGCGGCTTGAACTCACCATCGGGGTTCAGCTCAGCCAGGCTCGCTTCGTCCATCTTGTTCAGGACATAGCCCAGGACGTTCTTACTGCACAGACCACCGTAGTTGTCTGCCGCGATTTCCAACTGGTCAGCAACATCTGCCAGGGTTTCGTCTTCATCACGTTGGCCGACCAGAACCACCTTGCTGTTCAGGGTCTTGGCGATTTCGCTGTTCAGGCGTGGCACGTAAGGTGCGTCGCGGGTCGGGATCAGACCTTCAACGATGACAACATCCGCACCGGCGCAGGCACGGTCGAAGTTGGCGACGATCTCTTCCATCAGGACGTCGGACTTGTTGTCACCCAGCAGGTCTTCCACGCGGTTCATGGAGATCGGCTGAACGGTTTGCTGGCTGAGTACGGAACGGGCCATTTCCACGGACCGCTCAGGGCCATTTTCACCCGGACGCGGCTGGGCTACCGGCTTGAAGAAACAGACACGGCAACCGAGCTTGTCGAGGGCACGAACCATACCCAGGGCGACAGACGTGAGGCCAACCCCATAATGCGTGGGTGCAACAAAAAACGTGTGCATACTGACTGAATAGAGACCTGATAACTGAGAAACAACTGTAGTCGTTAATTGTCGTTTTTGACGCAACAACGACTACACCGATGTTGAAGGCTGACACCCGATCAGGGACTAGCCTTCTCCGGATTTACGCTGTCGTATGTACAGGTAGACGGTGTGCTTGGACACGCCGAGTTTACCTGCAACCAGCGGCACACTTTCCTTGATATCAAAAATACCCTTGTCGTACAGGGCCATGATGATGTGCTTGTTCTTCACCTTGTTTGACAGCTGGTGATCGCTGTTGATTTCCGCGATGGTGTTGTCGACCGTGCTCTCCACCAGGTCATCGACGCTGGAGGGGAAGTGCTCGGTCACCGCCATTTCGCTGTCAACACCACCCACGAATGCCTGCAGGAAGTCCGCGGCTGGAATGCTCATATTGATGTTAATACAGAGCATGCCAATAGGACGGTCCTGGCCGTTACGAATAACACTGCTTGTGGATTTCAGCAGACGGCCATCCGGCGTGCGTTTGAAGGTCGTGCGGATATCACTGCCCGGCTGGCTGGCAATTTCATGCAGCTGGCGCAGGGCGCCGGCAGTAATGGGATTGTGGACGCTTCGGCCGGTCGTCATGCCGTTGGCAATCTTGACGATCGACTGGTTCAGGTCTTCGAGGGAGTGCAGTGCGACTTCACAGCTCATACCCAGAATGGCGGCAATACCGTCTACCACGGTTTCCATGGAACGGATAATCTGGCGATCTTCCTCCGTGAAGGGACCACTGCGCCACGCGGGCTCGTCATCCGGCAAATGCAGCTTGCTAGGTTGAGTCTGAATGTCTTCCAACACAGTGACAGCTTCTCCCGAAGACGTTTGGTCGTACCTGACCTTAATACTGAAATAATCAACTACACAACGTGACTCAACTATAGTTGAACGACTTTTGCACGTAGTTGTTTTAGATCAATAGTTTTTGAGTTTTTAACGCCATGTTGAATAAGGAAAAACCACATGCCGCATATCAAGATACGAGGTCTGGATCAGCAAACTATCAGTCGATTCAGCAAGGAGTTGATTGAACGTGTCGCTGAAATAATGGGTTATCCCAAGACACATATCACCCTTGAGCAACCGTTATCACACTTTTTTGTCAGTGCAGGAAATCCGGCTCCGTCACCGGTCATAGAAGTCTTCTGGCTGGATCTCGGCAACCTCATCAAACAACGTACTGTCAATACCATCACGAGCATCATACGACGAAAGACAGGTATAGCCGGCAACATCACGATTATCTTTTTTGATAAAAGCGATCAGGCATTTTTCATGAACGGCCAGTGTTTTAATGCATCAACCGACAGACGGGAAAGTGCTGACAGGTAAACACCTGCCATAATGGTATGCTGTCCGGCCCGTTCTATATGACCAAGAGACAAACCATGCCACATATCAGAATCAGAGGCGTCCAGAAACACCAGGTTATGGTGATCAGCAAGGAACTGGTTGATTCCCTGTCAGCACTGGTCGGCTGTCCCCGGGATCATTTCACGCTGGAACATATCACTTCTACGTTCATCGTTGATGGCGCAGAAGATGCCGGTTATCCCTTCATTGAAATGCACTGGTTTGACCGGGGGCCAGAGGTTCAGGACAAAGTCACTGCCAGCCTGACCCAGATGATTCGTCGTGTGACCAGTGAAACCACTGATATCGCCGTTGTTTTTCACAAACTGACTGAGCGGGATTACTACGAGAATGGCGAGCACTTCTGAAACAAAACGCGTTTCAGTCAATACCCGCCCATAAGCGATGCCGTATCAAACGGATAAATTGCCCGTAATATCCAGTGTTTCCAATGCCTGCTCCCAGGTGCTGATATCACCAATATTGGCGGCAACCCAGGCAGGGTTGTAATACGTATCCAGGTATCGTTCACCAGCATCGCACAGCAGGGTAACAATGGAACCCTGCTCACCCCGTTCCTGCATGCCGCTCGCAATTTTGAGTGCGCCAAACAGGTTGGTACCTGTACTTGCCCCAGCCTTACGACCAATGTTCTTTTCCAGCCAGTAGATCGTTGCGATAGCAGCCGCATCCGGAATAGTCAGCATGGTATCCACAACCTCCGGAACAAACGACGGCTCCACTCTTGGACGACCAATGCCTTCTATGCGGGATGATTTATCCAGTGTCAGCGAACAATCACCAGTCTTGAAATAGTCATGAAATACCGAGTGATCCGGATCTACAACACACAGTCGTGTATCCAGCTGTCGATAACGGATAAAGCGTCCGATTGTTGCCGAGGTACCGCCAGTGCCTGCACTCATGACCACCCAGGAAGGCTCAGGGTAAGGCTCTTTTTCCATCTGGCTGAAAATGGAATTGGCAATATTGTTGTTGCCTCGCCAGTCTGTTGCGCGTTCAGCAAACGTGAACTGGTCCATATAATAACCGTTCAGTTCAGATGCCAGCTGTTCAGATTCACGGTAAATATCTGCAGGCTTATCCACCAGGTAACACTGGCCACCATAGAACTCGATCTGCTCAATTTTCTTTTTCGCGGTAGACTTCGGAATCACGGCAATGAAGGGCAAACCAATCAGCCTTGCAAAGTATGCTTCGGAGATTGCCGTACTGCCGGAAGAAGCTTCAATAATTGGCATGCCCTTCCGGATTTTTCCGTTACAGAGCCCATAGAGGAACAGGGAGCGGGCGAGGCGGTGTTTCAGACTGCCCGTGGGATGCGTGCTCTCATCCTTAAGATAAATATCTATACCGGTCAGGCTCGGGATATTGAGTTTAATCAGATGGGTGTCTGCCGAACGCTGGAAGTCGGCCTCAATGGCACGGATAGCCTGGTTGACCCATTCTCTCTGACTGACCATAAATAGTTACTCTCCACGAATAGCGATAACATCATTTTCTGCTATTCATACTATCGCCCGGACGGTAAAAAAATATTGCAAACTAAGCTGGTGATTTAAACCTGCTTGGAAAATAATTTTAAATAATCCATAGTTATTAGAATTATTTTTCATGGACAAAATTGATCGGAAAATACTTATCCTTCTACAGGAAGACGCCACCCTGCCACTGACCGAGATTGCTGCACGGGTTAACCTCTCCCCCACCCCCTGCTGGAAGCGCATCAAGCGTCTGGAAAGCGATGGCATCCTGACCCGTCGTGTCGCCTTGATTGACCCTGACAAAGTTAACCTGGGCGTTTCGGTCTTCGTGCATATCAAGACCAGCGGCCATAACAGCAGCTGGCTGAGTGATTTCGCCCGGAAAGTGGCCGCATTCCCGGAAGTGGCCGAACTTTATCGGATGAGTGGGGAGTGGGATTACCTGTTGCGTGTCGTGGTCAGCGACATTCAGGCATTTGATGTGTTCTATAAGAAGCTGATTGATTCTGTCGATGGTTTAAGTAATGTCACTTCCAGCTTTGCCATGGAACAGATCAAATACACCACTGCACTGCCACTGTGATGTGCAGACTCAGGTATCCGTCGCAGTAAAGCGGATGGATTCAGAGAGAGGCCCTAGCAGGTAACCCAGCAGCGTCCGTTTACCGGCCAGGATATTCAACTCTACGGTCATACCCGGGATCAACTGGCTGTTTTCATCGAATCCCGAGTTTTCGGTTTCAATCATGGCCTTGTAGTAATGCTGAGCTGTGACTTCATGTTTGTAGGTGTCTGCACTCACTTCGAGCACCTTACCCTTCAGAGAGCCATAGGTGGTGTAATCGTAGGCCGAAACGCGCACATTGACGTCCTGTCCCGGCCAGACCTTGGCCCGGTCATGGGGCGCCACCATAGCCTCAACCATCAACGGCACACCATCCGGTACAATCTCCGCTAAAACCGTCCCCGGCGGCACCACCTCGCCAATCGTATTCACATGCAGGGTATGGAGCGTGCCGGTAACCGGTGCAGTCACGTTTTCCCGCACTTCCCGCTCCCTTGACGAGCGAATCTGCTCCTGAATTTGGGCGATTTCGAGTCGGGTCTTGTTGTAATCGTGCTGCGATTCTTCACGAAAATCAGTGATTAGCTTGCGTTTCTTCAATTGAAGCTCAGACAGCTTCGCTTCAATAACCGGAATTTGTTTGAGTGACTGGTTGATCCGCGTTTCAATCTTGAGCAGCACCATTTTCTTTTCCAGCTGGTTCTGTACGGAACCGGCACCCTGCCGCAGCAGGGTCGACAGGATATCCAGCTGCTTCTGCGCTACGGCCCGCTCATTGTTCATATCCTTTATAACCTGATCCAGTTCAGACAACAGCGCGTTTTCCTTGGTGATCTGCTGGCGGACGATGGAAATCTGTTCCTGAAGCTTCTTTTTTCGTTTCTTATATAGCTCAAGTTCATTGAGATAATATTCATCCTGTTCAGCGACCTGCTCAATGGACGGAGAAAGCGCTTCGCCTTTCATTTCGGCATAGAGCCGCTGCGCCTTGGCCACCAGCCCGTTTAGCTGCTGTTTCCGGATACTGATGTTTTCAGTCAGGGTGGGGTTCATCACCGCAAAAAGCTGCATATCCTTGACAACCCGCTGGCCTTCCGTGACATGCAGCCCGGTCAGAATGCCGCCTTCCAGATGTTCAACCACGCTGTTATTGCTGAACGTCGTAACCCGGCCATCACTTTTGACGACCACATCTATTTCGACAATCGCGGCCCAGATCAGGAAAAAAAGAATAATGCCCGTGATACAGAGCACGATGGAATAGCGTGACAGGAAACGGTGGTTCATCCGGCTGAACAAAGGTTTCATGACTATTCACTCTTAATCTTTATGATGACTTCATTACGTTGATCATCTGGACCGGAATCATCCAATCGAACCTTGATATTCTCGGTAGGCAAACCTCTATCAACCAGTATCTTGCGTATCTGGGTAATCCTGTTGAATGCCACTTCATAGGCGACCGTCTTTGCCACGCCCTTATGAGTCAGAAGGCTGATAATGAAGACCGGTTTTTCCTTGATATTTTCGAATTCTTCATCAATCCATGTCTCAAATTCCGTTTTGGCTTCTTCAGTCAGGCGTGAGCTGAAATCCTGGTACTTTATTCGGATGAGCTTATTCTCAACGACAGTATCAACCTGACTTTCCAGCTTAACTTCTGTTACCTCGGAAACGATCTCTTTTTCGATATCAGAATCAACCGTGGCCTGTTGTCCCGATTCCAGAGCATCCATTTTTCCTGCCGCCTGCTTTTGTGTCTCCAGAACTGCCTTGGCAATATCAAAGCCCACCTGAACGCTGAGCGCGGTGACAACCAGGATAAGAACAACAACAAGGAATACGAATACCAGCAATGTGGTCGAAAGGGCGTCTACGAATCCGGGCCAAGGGTTACTTTCGGGTTGTTTCGCCATTGCTCTCCACCGGCGGATCAACAGAATGAAAACCGGCTACGACCCGGAAAACCGGCACGATTTCTCAGCAACGACGTATTACAGCAACAAGTCTAAGTATCTATCGTCTGGCCCTGTGGCTTCTTGATATTTGTGCAGGCAGGATAAATCCATTGCCTTTCTACAGTTCTTCTCCAAAAAGCCGATTCAGCTTGAAAGCCTTCCCCATAACTAAATCAGACTCAGGCGGAACTGAATGATATGAAGCTGAAATGTCTGCTTGGGGGCTGTACGTTGTTGTTTCTGACCCCGGGCAATGCCTTGACGCTGACAGAAGCGGTCATCAAGGCACTGGAATTTAATCCTACCGTAAAATCCTTAGAGGCCTCGGTCGATATGGGAGAGGCCCGTCTTGATCAGAGTTATGCGGATTATCATCCAAAATTGTCTTACCAGATGGAACGAGGGCTCACCCGTAATACAGGTAACGACTGGCGGGACAAGATCAAGTCATCGGTGATTCTCAGCCAGGTTGTCTACGATTTCGGCCGTATCTCCAACCAGGTGGATGCCCGGAAACATAAACTCAATGCCACACGCCAGACACTGAACGATGGCAGGGAAAAGCTGGCTCTTCTGACCACCAAGACCTTTCTGGAAATCCTGAAACTGGAACAGGTCATCGGGCATGTGAAAGAAAACATTGCCTTCTACAAGCGTTTTCTGGGGATTCTTGAAACCCGGGAAGCTGCAGGCGCCTCAGGCAAATCCGATGTCCAGCGTCTAACCAGCCTTGGGCAGAATGCAGAACTGGAACTGATCCAGTACAAAACCGACCTGACCTTCGCCCGCAAAACCTTCAAAAGCCTGACTGGGATTGAACCCGAGAACCTGATCATGCCCATGCTAAATGATCTCGTGATTAATCATACCCTGGATGAACTGGTGGAATTTGCCATCACCCGGAGCTACCAGGTTCAGGCTATGCATGCGGCCATAGAATCGGCCAAGGAAGAGAGAGATAAGGCTCGCGCAGACCTGTATCCCACCTTCAAGATGAAGCTGGAAGTTAACCGGGAGAATTCTCTGGACACGTCGGAAGAATGGAAAACCACCGAGGCTGGCACCATCACCATGAGCTATGACCTCTGGGATGGCTATAAGGCCCGTCGGAAAGTTGACGAAACCAATGCAAAAGTCATGCAGGCCGATTATAGGATGCGTGAAGCCACGCTGTCCCTCGAAAAAAAGGTTCAGGAAGCCTACAGCGCCACGATGAAGCTGCTTGACGAGAAAATGGTGAACGACGAAGCCCTGAAGACCAACCAGGAAATTGTCGACCTCTATTACAAGGAGTTTGAGCTGGGCGAGAAAACCCTGCTGGATATCACCACTGCTCAGGGTGATTACCATAACAGCCGGGTTCAAAGCGCTGTTTTTCAGTTCGACTTTTATAAGAGCATTCTGGACATCCGTTTTTATATGAACGATGTCATCAACACGATCAGGAACCTGGAAGACAGCTGATTGTGCTGTGATGAATAAAGCAAAAAAAGAAAACGCCGAGGCAACTCCGGCCAGGGAAATGCGCAAGCAAAAGGGTATATAGGGACATGTCTGAGCTGCATATTGCCAACCCCAAGAAAATCGTGGGGTTTATTCAGCGGATGGCGTTTGTCATAGCAGCCACCATCGTACTGGTTTACTTCACCAGGGACTTCTTTGGCCCGGCGTTCATGTCCAACGTGGCACTGAATGGCACCATTCTGTTTGTTTTCCTGCTGGGTACATTCCTTTGCTTCCTGTATGTCTTTCACCTTCGGGATGACGTGCTGGTCGTTTCCAAGCTTGACGAGATACTTTTTGTTGATGACGAAGACGAGACACCGCCGCCCAAGCTGAAAATGCACCTGATGGTGCCCACGATGACCCTTCTCAAGAATAATGTTGCTTCATTGGGAAGGATCAAACTCTCGGCGCCGGCCACCAAGGCCTTGATTGATTCCCTGCAGGACAGCCTGGATGAAAAGATTGCCTTCGTACGTTATTTCACCGACCTGCTGGTCTTTATCGGACTGCTCGGTACCTTCCTGGGTCTGACCATCACCATCGGCTCTATCGGCGGCATTCTCGCCGATCTGGCAGAAGGTCTAGGGGGTGACGTCGACATCATGGTCACCCTGGTAAAACTCATTAAAGGTCTGGAAGGACCTCTGGGCGGCATGAGCACCGCCTTCGGTTCCTCACTGATGGGTTTGAGCACATCACTGGTGCTCGGCATCCTGCTGCTCCACCTCAATAAGGCGAGCAGCTACTTCACTTCATCCATGGAGAACTGGCTGGCACAGCATACGGTTGAGCACCTGGGCGGCAGCGGCGTTCCCGGTAACGGGGAGAGTTCTGCCGGCTCAGCCCCCGCGGCTGACAACGGCCAGCTAGGGCAGATCGCAGAGCAGCTACACAGCATCTCTGGCATCTTGCAGAAAATCTCTGACAAAGGCTCTATCAGTGATGGCCAGTGGCGTGAGCTTACTGACCTGATCAGTAACAACCATCAGGAGCTGTCTGAACAAACTACCCAAATGTCAGACACCGTAAAGCAGGTCGGCAACCACATTGAAACCATGGCAGAGCTACAGTCCAGCCAGCTGACCCAGGCAGAACTACAGCTGAAAGAAGCAGAAAAACTGCGCCAGCTGTTCACCACCCAGACCAATGCCAGCGTCGAAGCCCTGGGCGCCGTCAAGGAGAGCAAGCACCGGTTGGTACAAATTGTTACTGCCCTGCTGAATGAGCAGAAAACCCTGCACAGAAGCCAGGTGAAAACCACGGAGCAGGTCACCGGGCTGAAAGACACGCTCAAAGAAAAAGTGGTTACCTCGACTAAAGAACTCAAGATAGTGTCTGACCAGGTCAAGGATTATTCCGGGAAAGTTGAAGACTGTTCAGAGCAGATAGAAGCACTTTCTGAGAAAGTAGAGACAGAAAGCCAGTCAAACCAGGTTCGCCAATCGCGATTGGAAAAGATGTTCAAAGTATTGACCAAGGCTGTCACTGACCTGAAGAGCAAGCTACAAGACCGCTAACATGACTCCACTGCGCAGGCGCTGCCTCTTCTGGTTATTCAGTCTCTCGGCATGTACCAGCGCAGCGGAAACGCCGTCATTCATCTTTCCCGTCGACTGTGACTATGGCGTTGACTGTTTTATCCAGAATTATGTGGATAACGATCCCTCGACTGCTTACCGTGATTACCAGTGTCACCACCAAACTTACAATGGTCATTCCGGTACGGATATCCGCCTGATCAACCTCCCGCAAATGGCATCCGGTGTCGCCGTTCTGGCTGCAGCGGAAGGTGAAGTCGTCGCTATTCGGGAGGATGTTGAGGATATCTATCTCAATCCCGAAAAACGGGCTCAGATTGAAACTATCGGGCTGGGTAATGCAGTGGTCCTGAAACATCAGGACAACTGGTTAACCCTGTATGGACACCTGAAAAAAGGTAGTCTGCAAGTATCGAAGGGCGATTGGGTTAAGCAGGGACAGGTGCTCGGTGATATAGGGCTATCGGGCCTGACAGCATTTCCTCATGTGCATTTTCAGGTGAAACATCAGGATCAGACGATTGATCCCTTCACCGGTACCACTATGAACGAGGATTGTGGAAATACCGAGAACGCTCTCTGGCATCCCTCCCTTCTTGAACAACTCACTTACTTTCAAGGATCCTTTCTGGATCATGGCTTCAGTAGCCAGCGGCCACCTGACTATCAGGCGATCGAATCCGGCACATTCAACCAAGGCGCTGGAAAGGACAGCCCTCACCTGTTCTTTTGGGTACGATTGATCGGCCTCAGCTTGGGTGATCAGGTCACGCTGCGCCTGATTAGCCCAGATGGACAACCACGCAAGCAGCATACCTTCCCCGCCCTGACTCGCAGCAAGGCACAGCAGTTCTATTACATCGGCATGAAAAATCCGGTTGGCCAACCGGGTCACTGGCAGGGTCAACTGACGCTGGAACGGTCAGGTTTGCCAATCATGGAAAAAACCTTTTCCTACATGGTAGAAGCCGCGGGTCGCTGAGTCAGCTCAGCCAGCACCCGGTTGCGGCTACCATCAGCAATAATACGCCCCTCGGCCATCACAATAATGCGATCCACCAGCTGTAACAGGTTATGCCGATGGGTAATGAGGATCAGCGTCTGGTGCTCCTTCAACATGTTAGGTAATCGCTGGCAGAACAAGGCTTCACTGTAATTATCATAAGCACTGGTCGGCTCATCCAGCATCAACAAGCGCCCGTGCCGTAGCAGCGCACGAGAGAGACACAGCGCTTGCTTCTGCCCACCCGACAGATTGCTACCACGCTCCTGAATCGGGTGGCTGTAGCCCTTGGAACACTGTCGGACAAAGCCATCAAAGCAAGCGGCATGACAGGCTTCATCCAGTTTCTCTGTGGTCGCCGAACTTTTCCCGAGCATCAGGTTACTTTTGAGCGTCCCCCTGAACAACGAAGGCTTCTGGGGGGCCACTGCACAATGACTGCGATACTGATCCAGGTTCAGATGATTAAGGTTGTGCCCATCAATCAGGATATTGCCCTCTGTGGGTTCCACCAACCCCTGAATCAATCGAATCAGCGTGCTCTTGCCAGAACCGGATGCCCCCAGTATCGCGACCCGCTCACCCGGTTTGATACTGAAGCTGATATCCTTCAATACCTCAGGCTCTGACGGTTCAAAGCGATAGGAAACCTTGTCGAATTCAATATTCCCCTTCAACGTAGGCACATTGAGTTTGTCATTACTGTCATCCTCACCTGTCAGCCCCAGCAGTTCATTGATCTCCTTGAGCGCCTTGATGGAGAAACTGAGCCGGTTAACCGCCATAGCCAGATTCATTAACGGGGCAATGGCACGGCTGCCGAGAATAATGCAGGCAAACAGGGTGCCCGGTGTAATGCTGCCGTTGTAAATCTGGAACACACCGAGTACCAACATGCCGATGACCACACACTGGGTAGCGCTCATCACCAGCGTATTCAGCAGCACATTGGATTGTTTGCTCGCCAGTGAAGCGCCCGCCGTGTTGGTCACCAGGGAACGCCAGCGCGCCAGTGCTTTTCGGCGGGCCCCGAGTGTTTTGATGGCTTCCAGTTCTGAGCTGACTTCATACAAATAGGCGGTCTTGGCGTTATTGGCCTGGGTCAGCTGGCTGGCATGACGGCGTGTCCGACGATAGCTATAAATCGTGACGGGTATCAGGCACAGTGCAATCCCCAGAGGAATCAACGCCATCACCCCGGCAATCAAGGCAATCACAAGGGTAAACAGAATAAAAAACGGAACGTCCAGCAAAGACAGTAGTACCGTTCCGGACAGGAACTCCTTCACCCGGGCGAAGTTTTCTACCGCATGGGTAATCCGGCCGGGCGAGTCGGGCAATGCGCTTTGTTTCAGTTGAATCAGGCGCGCCAGAATGAACTGTTCACTGCGTTTTTCAATGATCCGGCAGGCATCATCGACAAAATAGCTGCGCAACCAGCGCAGGATGAAATCAAATACCACCACACCCGCCATGCCAATACTGAGCGTCAGCAGAGTATCCGTGGCAAAGGTCGGTATCAGCTTGTCAAAGACCATATTGGTGAACAGAGGCAACGACAGTGTCAGCAGATTGACCATCACCGTTGCCAGCAACACCTGTGCATAGTGTGGCCAGAGTTCGTTCATCTGTGACCGGAACCAGGCCGGCATGAGGGAACGGTTTTTCTGCTTCTCAACACCACCTTCCTGAAACCGGTAAATCACACCGGAATACACCGCTTCCAGACGTTCCAGCGGCATCCAGATGCCCTTGTTATTCTTGCCCGAGGCAACAAAGCATTCACCTTCACGGAAATCCGTGATGATCATGAAGTGCTTTTTCTTCAGCTGGACAATACAGGGAAAGTCGTCTTCTGACAGGTCAATGAGTTTCCTTCGACTTTTTATCGCGCTAAGGCCGCAATAGCTGGCAGCCCGCTCCAGACAGCGCAGATCAAAATCCTGGCCATCCCGGGTCAGTGCTTCGATATCTTCATTGACTACATCTGCCCCGAGATAATGGCAGATTGCGAGGAAACTCTCTTTCAGCGTGAATTTGAGCATAACAGGCGCTGCAATCCATTGTCTGTGCGCCCTCTGAACCGGCTTGTCTGAACAAATCAGAGGAAGTTAACGGTTATTGTGTTGCCACTGCTGTCAGTATAAACATCCTGGTTGACGTTGTTCACGACGTTGTCGTAATCATTCACGGTGATGCCGTCGGTACCGTTGTCAACATCAATGGTCAGGCTGTTGCTACCCGTAATGGCGCTGACATCATTCATGGAGATAGTGATGGTATCGGCATTTCCACCGGTGAAATCAATTTTTTCCATGTTGTCGATGAGATTGGTGTAGGAACTGAGATTGAAGGATTCCCCTTCATCCAGATTGAGGGTGTCATTATTCGCTCCACCATCCATCCGCGTGGAGCTATTCTGCAGGGCTGCCAGGTTGGTGTTGAGGATATCGTCGCCAGCGCCGCCGATCAGCTGATCGGCCGCAAACCCGGTCAGCGTGTCGTTGCCCGCCTGACCATTCAACACGTTGGCAATGGTACTGTGGGCTGTCAGAGTGTCGCCGGAAACCGTATTATTGGAACCCAGCACCTGCTCAATGCTGCTGAGGGTGTCAGTATTACCGCCACCATCCGTGGCAGTGTTAGTCTGCAGGTTAACGGTGACGCCATTGGCGTCATTGCCGTAATCCACAGTATCCGTATCATCTCCGCCATTCAGCGTATCATCGCCGAGCCCACCATCCAGAACATCGTCACCGGTTCCGCCATTGAGTGTGTCGTCGCCATTATTACCACGGAGTGTATCCGTTCCCTGACCACTGGTTAGCACGTTGTTGGCGTTATCACCGATCAGGGTGTCATTACCGTGATCCGTGGTGACGTTTTCGAACCCCTTAACCCTGTCAGTACCGGTATTGGCGCCACTACCGTAACTCTTGTTAACGGTGATATAACCCTGGGCATCCGGGGTCGCAGAGAGATCTACCGTGATATCGTCCGGCGTATCGCCCGGTCCTGTGACATTACCCACCATGTCCAGCGTATCACCCGCAGCCGTATTGGATCCGCCATCCAGCGTATCACTACCGAACCCGCCATGGATGGAATCATCACCGGCACCACCATTGATCGTATCGTTGTCCTGATTGCCGTTGATGGTGTCATTGCCCGCGCCACCATTAAGGGTGTCAGCCCCTGCACCGCCCTGAATGTTGTCATTACCACCACCGCCATCGATGGTATTGGCTTCACCATCACCACGCAGAATATCACCCGCAGCAACATCAGAACCGATGATGTTTTCAATATCTGTCAGCATATCAATGCCTCCGCCGCCATCCTGGGCGAAGTTGGATGACAGATCGACAGTGACAATACCGGTATCCTGACTGTAATCGACCGTATCACCAGCGGAGCCTTCGGCACCACCATTCAGCATATCCCAGCCTGCACCACCGCGGAGCGTATCATCACCCGCTCCCCCCTGGAGTGTATTAGCAGCATCATTACCGATTAACGTGTCCTGGCCAGATGTGCCTGTGGCATTCTCTATGTTTCTCAGGGTATCCGTACCATTGGTCTTGGTCGCAGAGCCATCACCGGTATTCACCAGCGTCACTGTGACACCACCGGTGATGGTAGAGTAATCGACGGTGTCAGTGTCAGCCCCCCCATCCAGCGTGTCATTCCCGGCACTACCAAAGAATGTATCGTTGTTACCATGCCCTTCGAAACTGTTATTGCTGCCATCGCCTGTCATGGAATCGATACCACTGGTACCGATGATATTTTCAATATTACGAACGGTATCTGTATTCCCACCCTTGGAGACCGAACCATCAGACGCGCCATTCAGGGTGACGGTCAGGCCACTGGAGTTAGTGCTGTAATTGAGGGTGTCACTACCACTGCCGCCATCAATGGTATCGGTTCCGGCACTTGAGTGAATGGTATCGTTCTGGGCACCCGCATTAATGACGTTATCTTCATCATCACCGGTGATGGTATCGACGCCATCCGTGGCTGTGATGTTTTCAATATTGCGGAGCGTATCCGTAAACGTGCCATCATTGACCGTACCGATACCGCTGCCATTAAGAACGACAGTGATCCCTGAATTGGCATGCCCGCTGTAATCGGCGGTATCCGTATTAGCGCCGCCATCCAGCGTGTCTGTACCAAGACCAGCTTTCAACGTGTCATTGCCACCAAGACCTGTCAGGGTGTTATTGGCACTATCACCGGTGATTGAATCGGCATTACTGGTGCCTATCACATTCTCAATATTCTTCAGGGTATCGGTATCACTGCCATGGGTCGATGACCCGTTGGACGCCCCATTGAGCGTGACGGTTATGCCAGTACCCGAGCCATTGAAATGTGTTGAGTTATAATCCACCGTATCGGTATCACCGCCACCATCCAGGGTATCACTACCATCGGTTGCATAGAGGGTGTCGTTGCCGGTTCCCGCGTCAATCGTATTATTAACAGTGCTTCCCGTCAGAGTGTCGCCTTGATTACTGCCAACAATATTTTCAATATTATTCAGGGTATCGCTGCCCTGGTCAGTACTGCTGCCCGTCTGGCCTGCGAGATTGACAGTAACAGCCCCCGTGGCATCACTGTAGTCCACAGTGTCACCCAGACTACTGTGATCACCGCCATCCAGTACATCATCACCCGCTCCCCCTTTCAGGGTATCGTCGCCATTATTGCCATCCAGGTTATTGGCGCCACTGTCGCCAATCAGCGTATCATTCGAGAAACTACCGATAACGTTTTCAATTTCATAAATACTGTCATTACCTTCACCTGTGGCGCTGTTGGTTGCCAGATTGACAGTAACAGAGCTGGCATCTGCATAGGTGACTGTGTCATCACCTTCACCACCATAGATGGTATCGTCGCCACCATTGCCTTCCAGTGTATCTGCCCCCCCATCACCATAGAGGGTATCACTGCCATTCCCGCCTGAAAGGCGGTCTGCAGCACCACCGCCACGCAACGTGTTGTTCGCAGCATTACCGGTAATATTGTCAGCCTGTGCACCACCCGTGACATGTTCAATACGTGTGATCATACTGTCGGATGAACCATACCCATCCTGTACCGCTTCGCCATCGCCCAGGTCCAGGTTGATGGTATGGGTGGCAGTACTCAGATCAAGCAGATCATTATCACCGCTGCCGCCATCAATGCTGTCGTCACCCTGCCCGCCATTCAGCGTGTCATCATTATCTCCGCCATTCAGGATATCGTTGCCGGCACCACCATTGATGATGTCATCACCGCCGTTACCGGTCAGGGTGTTCGCGTCGCCATTACCAGTCAGTACATCGTCACCACTGCCGGTCACAGCGCTTTCGATACCTGAGAGATTGTCAGTGACTGCACTGACAGTTGCAGTCTGTGAAGCAGAAGCGAGATCCACGGTTACTGCGGCAGTCTCACTGCCATAGTCAACGGTATCGTTATCTCCGGCCTGCTCACCCCCGTCCAGGGTATCTGCACCTGCACCACCGGTGAGGTAATCATTGCCATTACCCCCTTCCAGATGATCAGCCCCACCGCCACCGGAAAGGATGTCATCGCCACCATTCCCTATAAAGTGGTTGGCATTGGCATCACCGGTAAGATCATCAATCTGGGCGCTGCCACGAATATGTTCGATATTGCTGAGAGTATCTCTGGAGCCTTCGCCATCGTCGGCATTGTCGTCAACGGTATCACTGAGATCCGCTACAACATTACCGGCGACACTGCTGTAATCCGCCCAGTCTTCCGTGCCCGCGCCGCCGTTCAGGATGTCATCCCCGGCACCGCCAATCAGCGTGTCATCACCGGCATCCCCATTGAGGGTATCGTCTTCGGTACCACCGGTCAGGGTGTCATTATTATCACCACCATTCAGTGTATCCGCCCCCGCACCACCGTCGAGATCATCATCACCGGCATCGCCGTTGAGTTCATCCCCACCGGCGTCGCCTCTCAGGGTGTCGTTGCCATTACCGCCATGGAGGAAGTCGCCATCATCGCCGCCCTCCAGCGTATCCGCCTCATCACCCCCTTCAAGGGTATCGACACCCGCATCACCGAATAACTGGTCCTGCCCTCCATCACCACGCAGCGTATCGTTGTCTTCCTCACCGCGGAGGATATCGTTTTCTGATCCACCTTCGAGGATGTCGTCACCGGCTCCGCCCTGCAGGGTATCCTGCCCCGCATCGCCATACAGCCGGTCATTATTTTCATTACCAAGCAGGGTGTCATTACCGCCATCACCATGGAACTCATCCACACCCGTGCTACCAGTCAACACATTCACGCCGGTTGTGCCGGTTACAACACCACCATTTCCGCCCAGGGTGACATTTTCGATAAAAGTGATACTGCTATCGCTGGTGCCATAACCATCGTTGGTCGCCGTGTTGCTACTGAGGTCGATATCTACCGCCTGCGTTGCGCCGGTCAGCAGCAGGGTATCTGTTCCACCACCGCCATTAATGGAATCGTTACCCGCACCACCGTCGATGGTGTCGTCGTTGTTTTCGCCCCAGAGCGTATCATCATCGGCGCCACCAAGGAGGGTATCATCACCATCACCACCTTTGAGGAAGTCCTCTCCCTGGCCACCGGAGAGGGCGTCATCAGCTTCATTGCCCTCAATGGTGTCGTTGTCGGCACCACCGTCGATGGTATCCACACCACCACCGCCAATCAGGGTGTCATCACCGGCATTACCGTTCAGGGTGTCGGCACCATCGCCGCCCTCAAACCGGTTGTTGTCGGTATTTCCGGTGATACTGTCATTACCGCTGGTGCCAATAATGTTTTCTATTTCATTAAGGGTGTCCTGCCCGCCTTCACCGTCATTGCTGACCTGGTTACTACCCAGCGTCATATCAACAGTGATAGCGCCCTTGCCAGTGTAATCAACCGTATCGCCGTTGGTCGATTCAGTACCGCCATCCAGCGTATCGTTACCGGTACCACCGTAAAGCGTGTCATCACCGGCATCACCGTTCAGTGTGTCATTGCCGGCATCACCATAAAGTGTATCGTCATCATTACCACCATTGATGGTATCGCCATCGCCATCGCCATGAATGGTGTCGGCACCTGCATCACCGTTAAGAATGTCGGCACCGGCGCCACCATTCACGGTATCCGCCTCACCGCCGGCATTAATGGTATCCACACCCGCGTTACCATTGATGGTGTTGACCTCATCATTACCGGTCAGCGTATCACTGCCAGACGAACCATTGATGTTTTCAATGCCTTCCAGTGTATCCGTATCGGTGCCATCGAAAGCTGTGCCATTACCACTGGCGCCCAGTGTGACCGTGACATTGCTGCCATGGGAACTGTAATCGACGGTATCACCTACGCTACCATGAGCACCGCCTATGAGAGTATCCGAACCCGCCTTGCCATAGAGTGTGTCATCACCGCCCTGACCATCGAGTATATTGACTTCCGCGGTACCAATCAGGGTATCGTTGCCGGAGCCACCATTGGCGGATTCAAAGTTGGCAATAATATCCGTACCACGACCCACATCCACAACGCTGGATGCCCCCAGGTCAATGGTTAAACCTGCGGTGGTATCGGAGTAATCGAGGGTATCGTTGTCGTTGGCACTCTCACCACCATCCATGGTATCGCTGCCGGCGCCACCCTGGAGTGTGTCATTGCCTTCATCACCATTGAGGATATCATCGCCGCCTCGGCCTTCGAGGACATCATTACCGATACCACCGTCGTAGCGGTTATCAGTGTTGTCGCCAATGATGTAATCATCCCCTTCGCCCAGTACCAGATCTTCAATACTGATCAGGGTATCGAGGTTGCCGCCGCCCAGATCCACCTGGAAGGTATCGCCGCCGGCAGACCGGTCAATCACCAGTGAGCCGGTGAACGCACTGTAGTCGACCCGGTCATTGCCAAGTCCGCCATTCAGCGTATCGGCTCCCAGACCACCGTCGAGAATGTCGTCGCCCTCACCGCCAAGCAATTCATCATCGCCGCCATTCCCCGTCAGTGTGTCACTGCTGTTGCCACCTTCAATCCTGTTGGCATTGTCATCGCCAGCGATGGTGTCACCATTGCTGGTGCCAATCACATTCTCAATGCCGATCAGAATATCATTGGAGCCATCACCATCGTTTGAAGCGACACCTCCCAGCAGATCCACATTGACGGCACTATTGGCGCTGCTGTAATCAGCCGTATCAACAGTTCCCGCGTCATCACCGCCGGTTAACGTATCAACACCGCCGGCACCATAGAGGGTATCGTTACCATCACCGCCGGTCAGATGATTGCTTACCGCATCGCCACGAATGGAATCATCATTTGAGGTCCCTATGACCCGCTCAATGTCAATGACATCATCACGGTTTCCGAAGCCGTCATTGGTGGCTTCCTCACTGGCCAGGTCAATGGTCAAAGCCCCTGTTGCGCCGCTGTAGTCAGCCACATCCGCATTACTGGTATCGGTGCTTTCGTTGCCCCCCCGCAGGATATCAGCGCCATCACCGCCCTTGAGCGTATCCGCGCCATCACCGCCATGAAGTATGTTGACCAGGTCATTACCGGTTAAGGTGTCATCGCCACTGCTACCGGTCAGGTTTTCTATGCCTGCAAGTGTATCGGTATCGCTGGTACCCGCATCCGTCGCAGTACCACTGCCGGCGCCGCCATTCGTGAGTGTTACGGTTACGGCACTGCCATGTCCGGTGTAATCTGCCGTATCGCCGGTTCCACCACCGCCATCCAGCGTATCACTACCAGCACCGCCCATCAGAGTGTCATCATCAGCATCACCAAAGAGCTGATCGACACCGCCACCACCACTCAGTACATCATTACCCGCATTACCATGGAGAATGTTGCTGAGGTTATCCCCCGTCAGTGAGTCATTATTGGAACCACCGGAAAGGTTCTCGACACTGTTCAGGGTATCTCTGCCGCCCTGGCCATCATTATTCACAGACTGGTTGGACAGGTTGATGGTAACGGCCTGCGACTCTGCGCTGTAATCTGCCGTATCACTGCCAGCATCCCCGAACAGGTTATCGTTGCCTGCACCACCAGTCAGGGTATCGTTATTGTTGCCGCCACGGAGTGTGTCGATGTCGTTACCACCGTTAAGGGTGTCGTCGCCATCACCACCTTCCAGGATATCGGTGCCGCCCAGGCCATTCAGTGTATCGTTCTGCAACCCACCCTGGATAAGATTCGCGTCACTACTGCCGGTGAGGGTATCAGCATGGTCACCGCCAATGATGTTTTCAATAGAGTGCAGGGTATCCTGTCCACCCAGCGTGTCATTCACCAGGGCAGGACTCGATAGATCAACCGTCAGTCCCGACACTGCGCTACTGTAGTCAACCGTATCAACATCGCCATTACCATTCAGGGTGTCGTCACCGGCACCGCCGGCAAGCGTATCATTGCCCGCTCCACCGTCGAGGATATTGTCCTGCGTATCACCGGTCAGGGTGTCATTACCTGAACCCGCCGTGACATTTTCAATATCGATATGGGTATCCTGACCACCATGGCCATCATTATTATTGGTGTTATCCGCCAGATTGATCTGGATATCATTCGTCTGGTAGCCATAATCCGCAGTATCACCGCCTGCACCTTCGGCGCCACCATCCAGGGTATCGTCACCTGCCTCGCCAACCAGCCGGTCATCACCCGCACCACCGGCCAGCACGTTATCTTCGCTGTTACCGGTGATGTCGTCGTTTGAATTGGTACCTGTGACATTCTCAATATCAATTAGGGTATCGATATCGGAATTACCGCTGAAAGTGACTGAACCGGTATCGCCACCCGAACCATCATCCAGATCAACCGTGAGTTCATTACCCACTACGGAACTGTAATCAACAGTATCGATGTCTGTGCCACCATCAATGGTGTCACTTCCGGAACCCTCAAAGAAAGTATCAGCACCTTCGTTACCGAATAGCTGATCATCACTCGCGCCACCGGTGATGCTGTCATCCCCCTGGCCGCCTTCAATACGGTTCAAGCCACCGCTGCCGATCAGCGTATCGTTATGATCGCCGGACAGGATATTCTCAACTTCATTCAGGGAATCAGTCAGAACACCACCTTCCCGGGCACGGTTAGTCGTGAGATTAACTTCGACATCGCCTGTGGCATCGGTGTAATCCACAGTGTCTATACCTGAGCCACCATCCAGCGTATCCGTGCCTTCACCACCCTGCAGGCTGTCGTTCTGATCACCACCATAGAGGTTGTCATTACCATTGCCACCGATCAGTGTATCGGTACCAATGTTTCCATAAAAATCATTATCTTCGGCGTCACCCGTTATCTGGTCATTCCCGGCACCACCGCGAATAATTTCAATACCGGTCAACGTATCCACACCACTTTGACCATCGTTATTCAATGCCTGATTACCCAGGTTGATAACGATGCCTTGCGTGCTGGTGTTCGAAGAATAATCCGCCGTGTCACGGTCAGTGTTGTCGCCACCATTGAGGATATCGCTACCCGCTCCACCAGTCAGGGTATCGTCGCCCAGTCCACCGGTCAGTTCGTTAACGACCGCGTTACCTATCAGGGTATCGCCACTGTTAGTGCCAATGATATTTTCAATATTACGCAGGACATCGGTATCGGCACCGGATATCGCGGTACCATCACCACCCAGCACCAACGTTGCCTGAACACCTGCACCAAGGTTGCTGTAATCAACGGTATCTGTATCGGCACCACCATCAATAGTGTCGCTGCCAGCACCTTCGATAAACGTATCGTCACCAGCTCCACCATTGAGCGTATCGTCCCCATCGCCACCGGTGAGGCTATCTGTACCCGCATTCCCCGTGAGCGTATTGGCTACCGTCGTACCCACCAGTGTGTCATTACCGCTGCCGGTAATGGCGGCTTCAAAGTTGCTGATGGTATCCACATCACCAGCACCCGCGTTCACCTGGGTGAGATTGAGGTTAACGGTCAGGGCGTTGCTGTAATCACTGTAATCCAGCGTATCGAAATCAGCACCGCCATTCAGGGTATCGTTTCCTGCACCACCGCTGATGGTGTCATCATTGGCATCACCATTGACGGTGTCATCACCAGCGCCACCAAACAGGGTGTCGTTCTGATTACCACCGTGAAGCGTATCCGCTGCGTCTTCGCCCCGAATGGTGTCAGCACCATCCAATCCTTCTATGACATTGGCAACACTGCTTCCGGTCAAGGTGTCATTATGATTACTGCCCTTGAGGTCCTCAATACCGGTCAATGTGTCATTGCCATTGGCACCGGAGGCTGTTCCTGTCGTCAGGTTAACCGTGACACTGTCCGTGGCATCATCATAATCCGCACGATCGATTGTGCCGCCGTCATCACCACCGATGAGTACATCGTCACCTAATCCGCCTTTGAGGACATCATTGCCTTCACGCCCCTCCAGCCGGTTACCCATATTATTACCGGTCAGTGAATCACCCTGGGTACCACCAATCAGGTTCTCAATATTCTCAAGGGTATCCTGACCGCTGTCGCCATCACTGGTCGCTTCATTATCCAGCAGGCTGGCGGTCACAATGCCTGTTACACCGCTGTAATCGACCGTGTCGGTACCCGCATCGCCTCTCAGCGTGTCATTTCCGCTGCCGCCACGTAACGTGTCATCATTGTCACCTCCTTCAAGGGTGTCGGCGCCAGCCTCACCGGTGAGGTCATCATTGCCGGCACCACCCAGCAGTGTGTCTCCACCGGTGCCACCATTAAGTATGTCATCGCCGGTGCCGCCATCAAGGGTATCGCCACCGCCACCACCGGAAAGGGTATCGGCACCACCCAATCCGGTCAGCGTGTTATTCAACGCATCACCAGTCAAGCTGTCACCGTTCTGGCTACCGGTGACATTCTCAATACTATCCAGCGTGTCGCTGGAGAAATAACCGTCGTCTGACGTTTCGTTTCCCACATCCGTTAAATCAACGGTGACACCATTCAATGCATCGGTATATTCGGCTGTATCTGTGCCATTTCCGCCGCGCAGGATATCAATGCCGGCACCACCGATCAGGGTATCGTCATTGTTCCCGCCTTCCAGGGTATCTCCACCTGCCATTCCATTCAGGGTGTCATTGCCACCACCGCCCTGCAGCAGGTTGTCTTCAGTATCTCCGATCAGGGTGTCACCGCTGCCGCCACCAATCAGATTCTCAATATCAATGAGTTCATCCGTACCACCATCACCATCAACGGTTGCTTCAGAATCTCCCAGATTTGCCACCACAACACCGGCTGCATCACTGTAATCAGCCGTGTCGACATCGGAGCCACCGCCACCCACCAAACGGTCGTTACCACCACCACCGGCCAGTATGTCATCTCCATCATTACCGGTCAGGACGTTACGGCCAGCATCACCGGTCAGGGTATCGGCACCAGTCCCCCCTGTGATGTTTTCCACGCTCACCAGAGTATCCTGACCACCGTTGCCATCATTATTCAGTGCCTGGTTTTGCAGGTTAATGGTCACAGCGGTGGTTCTGGCGCTGTAATCAGCAGTATCTCCGGCTGATTCGCCCCCCGTGCCCCCATCGAGGGTATCTGCCCCGTCACCGCCAACCAGCACATCATCGCCGCTTTCACCATAAAGCAGATCGACGCCGCCATTGCCGGTCAGCGTGTCACCGGATGAACCGCCATAAAGGTCATTAGCATTGTCATCACCGGTTAATGTATCGGCATGGTCACTGCCACGGAGGTTTTCAATGCTGATCAGCGTATCGGTAGCATCACCGCTGACGGAAGCCTGAGGTGTGCCAAGGGAAAGGTCTGCATTCACAGAATCGGATGCACTGCTGTAATCGGCGGTATCACCGTCCGTTTCACCGGTAGTCCCACCATTGAGTGTATCGCTGCCAAGACCGCCAATAAGGATGTCATCACCACTGCCGCCCAACAGGTTGTCGGCACCGGCATTACCGTTGATAGTATCGTTGCCATTCTGGCCTTCGATAACATTAGCGTTAAGATCACCGGTCAGCGTGTCACCCAGCCCGCTGCCCTTGATGTTTTCGATATCGGTCAGGGTATCAGTATCCGACGTACCATCAGTGGCAGTACCGGCACTGAGATCAACGTTGACGACACGGCCATGGCTGGTGTAATCCACCGTATCACCGTTCGTTTCACTGCCTTCACCACCATTGAGCACATCACTGCCAGTGCCGCCAATCAGCGTATCATCACCATCTTCGCCATAGAGTTCATCGTCTTCAGCATTGCCATACAGGGTATCGTTGTCCGCATTACCACGCAGCACGTTCACGTCGTCATCACCGGTTATGACATCAGCGTGCGTACTGCCGATGATGTTTTCAATACTGGTCAGGGTATCGGTGTCACTGCCCACGGTGACGGTATCGGTTACGCCGGAAATATCGGCATTCACACTGCCCGATGCCAGGCTGTAGTCCGCCGTATCGCTACCACCACCGCCATTCAGGTTGTCGCTACCAATACCACCATCAAGGGTATCGCCACCACTGCCACCGTCCAGGGTGTCATCACCTGCATCGCCGTAGAGTGTATCGGCGTTATTTCCACCTTCCAGGGTATCAGCGGCGCCTCCACCCCGTAATGTATCGTCACCATCACCGCCTTGCAGCAGGTTAATTTCATCATCACCGGTAATCGTGTCACCACCGGCACTACCGATAATATTTTCGATACTGTCCAGCGTATCGGTAGAGCCCGAGCCATCGGTCGCATTGGGGGTAGCAGCTGCAAGGTCAACGGTTACGCTGCTGGCATCATTACTGTAATCCGCAGTATCGGTTCCATCACCGCCTCTGATCTGGTCAGCACCGGAGCCACCTTCAATGCTATCCGCATCATCCCCACCTTCCAGGATGTCATCGCCACTGCCGCCGGTCAGGGTATCATCGCCAGCATCCCCCCGAAGCGTATCCGCAGCCTGACCACCATTGAGGATATCGGCTCCCAAGCCGCCCTCTAGCGTGTCGTCACCACCTCCACCACTGAGGATGTCATCATCGTCATTTCCCAATAACGTATTGGCACCACCATCACCGGTGAGTGTATCGGCAAACGCACTACCCGTAATATTTTCAATGTCAATCAGCGTATCCGTGGCATCGCCATCAACAATCGCGGTATCAGTGGAGCCGGAAAGATCCGCCGTTACAAACCCGGACGCATCGGTATAGTCTGCCGTGTCACCACCACTGCCTTCAGTGCCGCCATCCAGCGTATCAGCGCCAGCCCCACCGGTCAGGATGTCATCCTCCAGACCGCCGGACAGGCTGTTAACACCGGCATCACCGGTCAGGGTATCCTTGAAGTTACTGCCGATGACGTTTTCAATGTTGTTAATCTGGTCAATGGCACCACTACCATCAGTCGCATGATTGGAAGCGGCGGAAAGATCCAGAATAACGCCTACACCATCACTGTTGGCATCCTGGTCAGAGGAGTAATCAACGGTATCGACTCCCGTTCCGCTACCACCATCAATGGTGTCCGCTCCTTCTCCTCCCACAAGTGTGTCAGAACCGTCCCCCCCTTCGAGCGTATCGGCTCCAACACCACCATTGAGGGTATCGTTCCCATTCATGCCTTTCAGGGTGTTGGCATTGGTATCACCGATCAGCGTATCGTGGGAGCTACTGCCGATAATGTTCTCAATTTCAATCAGATCATCCTGTCCGGCATCACCGTCATCAGTGGCTTTATTAATAGACAGGTTGGCGTTGACCGCATTGGCGGCCAGAGAGTAATCAGCAGTATCTCCTATGGCGGTATTCGCACCACCTTCCAGACGGTCATTACCTGCACGGCCCTTCAGGTTGTCATCACCGGCACCACCATAGAGATCGTTGGCATTTCCGTCTCCGGTCAGGAAGTCATCGTTGCCACTGCCACGGAGGTTATCAATATCGAAGAAGGTATCCTGACCACTATCACCATCATCCGTTGCCATGCCATCTGTCAGGTTAGCGGTAACCGCGCCTGCTGCACTGGTATAATCTACGGTGTTTTCATCACTGCCATCACTGCCACCACGGAACGTGTCATCCCCCTGTCCACCGGAGAAGGTATCGCTTCCGAGTCCACCGGATAGTTCATTATTTTCCGCGTTACCCGTAAGCGTATCGTCGCCATTACTACCGATAACATTTTCAATGCCGCTGAGTGTATCGGAGAAACCGAAGCCATCCGCTGACGCTGTACCAGTCTGCAGGTTGACGTTCACAAACAGGTTGCTGGAACTGTAATCCGCGGTATCAACATCATCACCGCCGATCAGCTCATCCGCACCCTGACCACCAACCAGGGTGTCATCTCCTGCGCCGCCATCCAGCCGGTTTTCATTGGCATCCCCGGTCAGCTGATCCGCACCGGAACCACCGTTGACGTTTTCAATACCAATTAAAGTGTCAGAACCGCCGGTACCATCTGTTGCCTGAGGTGCGGAAGCCGAAAGGTCAACGGTGACATTACCGGTCTCATCACTGTAATCCGCGGTATCTTCCAGACCTGCGCCGCCATCCAGCGTATCATCGCCTGCACCGCCTTTAAGGATGTCATCACCAACCTGGCCTTCAAGCGTATCGTCTTCGGCACCACCGCTTAGGGTATCTGCACCATCACCGCCCTGAAGCAGGTTCGCCTGATCATTACCCGTTATCGTATCGGCACCCTGACTGCCGATGACATTTTCAATACTGAACAGTGAATCAGTCGTACCGGAACCATCAATAGCCGTGGCGGGTGTCATGCCAGCTTCTACGGAAAGGTCGACAGTGACACCGGCCAAGCCATCCTGGCTGTAATCAGCGGTATCAATGCCTGATCCACCCTGCAGGGTGTCGGCGCCATCACCGCCTCTCAGCGTATCGTTTTCACCACCACCATCCAGCGTGTCCGCACCATCTTCACCGGAGAGGAAATCATCGCCCAATCCTCCCTGCAGATTGTTGACGCTGTTGTTACCGGTCAGGGAATCATCGTGATCACTGCCTATGACATTTTCGATATTAAGCAGTGTGTCCTGGTCACCATTGCCATCCGTCGAAATGCCATCAAGGTCAATCGTGACCGCACCGTTATCCAGACTGTAATCTGCGGTATCACCATTAGTCTCGCCAGTCGTACCGCCATCGAGGGTATCAGCGCCATCACCGCCCCGAAGAATATCATCACCGCCACCACCACTCAGGTTGTTGGCTGAATCACTGCCGGTCAGGGTATCGTTCAGCGCACCACCGATAGCATTTTCAATACTGCTCAGGGTTTCAGTAATGCTTCCTTCCGTTGCCTGGTTGGCGGAAAGATCAACAGTTACGACTTCTGTCGTCTGATAGCTGTAATCAACCGTGTCATTACCACCACCACCGGTCAATGTATCCTGGCCGGCTCCGCCAGACAGCGTGTCATCGTTACTACCACCAATGAGGGTGTCATCGCCATCGCGCCCACTAAGGGTATCGTTGCCGCTTCCACCTTTAATGGTTTGGGCATTACTGTCGCCACTGATCGTGTCATTGCCAGAACCACCAATAAATTCTTCTATACCGGTTAAAGTGTCTATGCCGCCCTGGCCGTCGTTATTGATACCCTGGTTTTCCAGATCGATGGTGACATTGGAGGTTTGGGCGGAATAATCCACCACATCCGTGCTGGCATCATCACCACCGATAATCACATCATTACCGGCACCGCCGGTGAACGTATCACCGCCATCACCACCGTTGAGGGTATTGTTATCCGCATCACCGATCAGTGTGTCACCACGGGTTGACCCGATGACATTTTCGATATCTTCCAGCGTATCAACATCGGTTGTGGCATCGGTTGCAGTGCCAGCATCCAGGTTGACAGTTATGGCTCGCAGGTGTCCGCTATAGTCAGCGGTATCACCGTTGGTTTCAAGGTTCTCGCCACCACGCAGGGTATCACTGCCTTCACCTCCACTGAGTGTGTCATCCCCATCACCGCCTTCGAGCACATCATCACCGTCGTTACCGGATAATGTGTCCGTACCACTGCCGCCCTGCAGGGTATTGGCTATGCTGTTTCCGGTCAGCGAATCATCGCCAGTACCACCAATCAGGTTTTCAATGCTTTCCAGCGTATCCGTAGCATCACCGGATACAACAGCTTGAGGACTGGCCACAGACAGGTCGGCATTCACATCGCCAATCGCATCACTGTAATCGGCGGTGTCGTTATCCAAACCACCGCGCAGAGTATCGGCACCTAATCCGCCCTTGAGGGTATCATCCCCATCCCCGCCATCCAGAGTATCGTCTCCAGCCCCACCATCAAGGCTGTCATCACCGGCCTGGCCTTCCAGGGTATCGGCACCCCCATTACCAATCAGGGTATCGGTCAGTGTTCCACCGCGCAGGAGGTTATTCTGGTTATCCCCGGTCAGGCTGTTACCCAGGTTACCACCCCAGATATTTTCTATGCCGACCAGTGAATCCGGCGCGTCTCCCGTTACAATCGCTGTCGGTGATGGAGCAGACAAATCAATGGTAACGGCCCCACCGGCAGAGGTGTAATCAGCGGTATCACCGCCAGTATCATTATCGCCCCCTTCCAGTGTGTCGCCGCCCAGGCCGCCGGCCAGAATGTCATCACCGTCCCCGCCTTTCAGGACGTTGGCATTGCCATCTCCCGTCAGGATATCGTTCGCAGAACCGCCTGTGACATTTTCAATATCATCAAGAACATCCGTTACCAGACCATTTTCAGTCACCTTGTTATTGGTGAGAGAAAGGTTCACTGTCACAACGTCGGTGTTATTGCTGTAATCCGCGGTATCGTTACCGTCCCCCCCATTGAGAGTATCGCTACCGGCACCGCCATCAAGAATATCGTTTTCAGCACCACCATTCAGGGTGTCATCACCATCATTTCCCCGCAGGGTATCTACGCCACCGTTACCGGTGAGGACATTAACCTCGTCATCACCTATTAACAGGTCATCACTTCCGGTACCGTTTACATTTTCAATATCTATCAGGGTATCTGTCGCAAGACCGCCCTCTTTCACCTGGTTACTGCCAGCGGAAAGATCCACTTCGACACCACTGGTATTAAGGCTGTAATCCGCCGTGTCACCACCGGCACCGTGGGCACCACCATTGAGGGTATCTGCCCCGGTAGATGAGCCAACACCGCCGATTAGCACATCATCACCGGCGTTACCGGTCAGCACATTATTCCCGTTATCACCGGTCAGGGTGTCATTACCGGCACCAGCGGTGACGTTCTCAATATCCTCAAGCGTATCCGTAGCACCAAACTGGTCGGTGGCCGTGCTGCTACTCAGGTTGATTGTCAGATCCTGGCCGACGGTGGCTGCACTGTAATCCGCAGTATCACCATTGGTTTCAGCCCCCTCACCACCATTCAAAGTATCATTACCATCACCGCCGATCAGGGTGTCATCACCCTCCATGCCTTTCAGGGTGTTGGCGCTTGCATCGCCCGTCAGGCTGTCAGCGTCATTGGTTCCGGTGAGGTTCTCAATGTTAAGCAGGGTATCACTGCCACCCAGACTGTCAGTGGCGGTGCCATCGGCAAGATTCGCGGTTACCCCTACGCTTCCGGTATCACTGAAGTCAACCGTATCACCCAGGGTTTCATCAGTTTCACCACCATCCAGAATGTCGTCACCACCACCACCGGTTAGCGTATCGTCCCCATCGCCACCGATCAGTTGATTGCCTACAGTGCTACTGTCTGATCCGATCAGGGTGTCGTCTCCCGCACCACCAATCACATTTTCGACAGCGACATAAGTATCAACACCACCCAACCCGTCACTACCTGACCCTGTATTCAGGTTGGCACTGATATCAACAAGACTATCCGCATAACTGGCCGTATCGACATCATCACCGCCATTGAATGTGTCATTACCACTGCCACCAATCAGCGTGTCATTACCAGCGCCCCCCTGCAGGGTATCATTGCCACCTTCACCCCGAAGGGTATCGGCATCGCCACCACCACTCAGGGTATTGACGTTGTTATCACCGGTAATGTCATCGTCCCAGTTGGTGCCAATAACATTTTCTATTCCTGTTAACGTATCTGCGTCTGAAGTGCTATCTGTTGCTGAACCACTTCCGCTTCCAGTGTCCAGATCAACCGTAATTTTTCTCAGGTGAGTACTGTAATCAGCAGTATCCCCATTGGTTTCGCCGCTGTTACCGCCTGTTAATGTGTCGCTGCCCTCACCACCACGCAGGGTGTCATCACCATCACCACCTTCCAGGGTATCTGCATCGCCTAAACCGGACAGAGTGTCATTACCATCGCCCCCCTGTAACGTATTGACCGCGCTGCTACCGGTCAAGGTGTCGCCTGCACTACCGCCGATGAGGTTCTCAATACTGTCCAACGTATCGGTGGCATCACCTGCCACGATAGCTTGTGGGGAAGCCGCCGACAGATCTGCCGTTACCACAGTCGTGGCGTCACTGTAATCCGCCGTATCCTCATCCGCACCACCGCGCAGAATATCTGCTCCTGTGCCGCCCTTTAGAATGTCATTGCCATCCCCACCGTCGAGGGTATCTGCATTCGCGCCACCGTCCAGGGTATCCGCACCACCGTTGCCTTCCAGGGTATCCTCACCCGCATTACCGGTCAGGGTGTCATCCTGACTGCCCCCACGCAGGGTATTCGCCACATTGTTACCGGTCAGCGTGTTAGCGTGACCGCTGGCACCATCAATATTCTCTATGTTGGACAATGTGTCTGAAGCTTCACCAACGATGAGAGCCTGTGGCGAAGCGACGGACAGATCAACGGTGACGTCACCTGTCGCATCCGTGTAATCGACAGTGTCACCTACAGCGGTATTGCTGCCACCATCAAGGTCATCAGCCCCCAAGCCACCTTTCAGGGTGTCATCACCAGCACCGCCATCAAGAACATTAACGGCATCATCGCCAGTCAATGTGTCGTTGCCACTACCACCGGTGACGTTCTCAATGCTGGTCAATGTATCAGTCAGTACGCCACCTTCCGTGGCCCGCACCGTGACCGCCGACAGATCAACCACCACGTCATTGGTATTGCTGCTGTAGTCCGCGGTATCGTTGCCACCGTCACCATTGAGGGTATCAACGCCGGCCCCTCCGCTGAGGATATCGTTGTCATTGCCACCGTTGAGAGTGTCGGCTCCATCATTACCACTTAAAACATCATCGCCACCACCACCCGACAGGACATTAGCCAAGCTATTGCCAGTCAACGTATCGTCGGCAACTGACCCGATGACATTTTCAATATCGATCAGGGTATCCGTCAAAACACCCGCTTCACGCACCTGATCATCGGTGGCTGAAAGATCAACCGAAACCCATGCACTGTTCTGGCTGTAGTCCACCGTGTCGCCGTTGGCGCCATGGGCGCCGCCGTCCAGTGTGTCAGCGCCGGTGGTCGCACCCGTGCCCCCCATCAGGGTGTCGTCACCGCCACCGCCGGTCAGCTGGTTGTCACTGCTGTCACCGGTCAGGATGTCGTCACCGCCACCACCCGTGACGTTCTCGATGTTCTGCAGGGTATCCGTGGCCCCGAACTGGTCTGTCGCCGTACTGCTGGTCAGGTTGATATTGAGGTTCTGGCCGGCTGTCGCCGCGCTGTAGTCCGCCGTGTCGCCGTTGGTCTCGCCACCTTCACCCCCATTCAGGGTATCGTTGCCGTCACCGCCCACCAGGGTGTCATCGCCATCCATGCCCAGCAGCTGGTTGGCATTGGCATCACCGGTCAGGCTGTCATTGCTGTCCGTACCGGTCAGGTTCTCGATGTTGGTCAGGGTGTCGCTGCCGCCCTCACTGTCGGTGGCCGTGCCGTCCGCCAGGCTCGCGGTTATCCCGGTCGTACCGTTCTTGAAGTCCACGGTATCGCCGCCCGAGCCGTGGGCGCCACCGTCCAGAATGTCGTCACCGGCGCCGCCGGTCAGGGTGTCATCCCCCGCACCACCGGTCAGGGCATTGCCCACCGTGGTGCTGTCCGTGCCGGTCAGGGTGTCATCGCCACTGCCACCGATCACGTTCTCCACGTTAGTGTAAGTATCCGCACCCCCGGTGCCGTCATTACCGATACCGGTATCCAGGTTGGCGGTCACATCCTGGCTAACACCGTCATAGCTGACCGTGTCCACATCCGCACCACCGTCGAAGCTGTCGGTGCCCGTACCACCGAACAGGACGTCGTCACCCGCATCCCCGTTCAGGGTGTCATTGCCACCTTCTCCCCGCAGGGTATCGGCAGCGGCACCGCCGCTGAGGGTATTGGCGTTGTCATCACCGGTAATGTCATCGTCCTGGTTCGAACCAATGACATTCTCAATATCAATCAGGGTATCGACATCACTGGTGGTGTCGGTGGCCGTACCGTCGCCACCGCCCGTATCCAGGTCCACCGTGATCGAACGCAGGTGGGTGCTGTAGTCCGCGGTATCGCCATCCGTTTCACTGGCGCTACCGCCATCCAGGGTGTCACTGCCCTCTCCGCCGCGCAGGGTGTCATCACCAGCACCCCCTTCCAGGGTGTCATCATCGTTCAGGCCGGACAGCGTATCGTCGCCGGCATTACCCGTCAGGGTATTCGCCACACTGCTCCCGGTCAGGCTATCGTCAGCGCTGCCGCCGACCAGGTTCTCGATACCGTCCAGAGTATCCGTGGCGTCACCGGCAACCGTCGCCTGGGACGAACCCGCCGTCAGGTTCGCCGTCACCACCGTGGTGGCGTCGCTGTAATCCGCCGTATCGTTATCCGCACCACCGCGCAGGATATCGGCGCCGGTGCCGCCCTTCAGGATGTCATCGCCATCCCCACCGTCCAGGGTGTCCGCATCCGCACCACCATCCAGCGTATCCGCGCCACCGTTGCCTTCCAGGATATCCGCGCCGCCGTTGCCGGTCAGGGTGTCGTCCTGGCCGCCACCGCGCAGGGTATTCGCCACACCGCTCCCGGTCAGGGTATTGGCATGGCCACTGGCACCATCAATGTTTTCGATGCCCGACAGGCTGTCCGAGGCTTCACCCGTGATCACCGCCTGGGGCGAGGCCACTGACAGATCAACGGTCACCGCACCGGTGGCGCCGGTATAGTCCGCCGTATCCCCGGCCGCACCGTTGGTCCCGCCAATGAGGGTATCCGCACCCAAACCACCCGCCAGGGTGTCATCGCCGGCGCCGCCATCCAGCCGGTTCGCCGCATCATCCCCGGTCAGCGTGTCATCGCCATCACCGCCGGTGACATTCTCGATGCTGGTCAGGGTATCGGTCAGCAGGCCGCCTTCCGTGGCCCGCACCGTGACCGACGACAGATCGACCACCACCTCATCGGTGTTGTCGCTGTAATCCGCCGTATCGGTGCCGGCGCCGCCATTCAGCGTGTCTGAACCGGCGCCGCCGTTGAGGATATCGTTGTCATTGCCGCCGTTGAGAACATCGTCGCCGTCATTGCCCTTAAGGGTGTCATCCCGGTCGCCGCCGGTCAGGGTATTGACCTGGTTGTCGCCGGTCAGCACATCATCGCTGCCGGTGCCGACCACGTTCTCGATGTTGAGCAGGGTGTCGGTGAAGACGCTGCCTTCCTTCACCTGGTTGGTGGACACCGACAGGTTCACTTCCACCCCGGTGCTGTTCTGGCTGTAATCCACCGTGTCGCCGTTGGCGCCATGGGCGCCGCCGTCCAGTGTGTCAGCGCCGGTGGTCGCACCCGTGCCCCCCATCAGGGTGTCGTCACCGCCACCGCCGGTCAGCTGGTTGTCACTGCTGTCACCGGTCAGGATGTCGTCACCGCCACCACCCGTGACGTTCTCGATGTTCTGCAGGGTATCCGTGGCCCCGAACTGGTCTGTCGCCGTACTGCTGGTCAGGTTGATATTGAGGTTCTGGCCGGCTGTCGCCGCGCTGTAGTCCGCCGTGTCGCCGTTGGTCTCGCCACCTTCACCCCCATTCAGGGTATCGTTGCCGTCACCGCCCACCAGGGTGTCATCGCCATCCATGCCCAGCAGCTGGTTGGCATTGGCATCACCGGTCAGGCTGTCATTGCTGTCCGTACCGGTCAGGTTCTCGATGTTGGTCAGGGTGTCGCTGCCGCCCTCACTGTCGGTGGCCGTGCCGTCCGCCAGGCTCGCGGTTATCCCGGTCGTACCGTTCTTGAAGTCCACGGTATCGCCGCCCGAGCCGTGGGCGCCACCGTCCAGAATGTCGTCACCGGCGCCGCCGGTCAGGGTGTCATCCCCCGCACCACCGGTCAGGGCATTGCCCACCGTGGTGCTGTCCGTGCCGGTCAGGGTGTCATCGCCACTGCCACCGATCACGTTCTCCACGTTAGTGTAAGTATCCGCACCCCCGGTGCCGTCATTACCGATACCGGTATCCAGGTTGGCGGTCACATCCTGGCTAACACCGTCATAGCTGACCGTGTCCACATCCGCACCACCGTCGAAGCTGTCGGTGCCCGTACCACCGAACAGGACGTCGTCACCCGCATCCCCGTTCAGGGTGTCATTGCCACCTTCTCCCCGCAGGGTATCGGCAGCGGCACCGCCGCTGAGGGTATTGGCGTTGTCATCACCGGTAATGTCATCGTCCTGGTTCGAACCAATGACATTCTCAATATCAATCAGGGTATCGACATCACTGGTGGTGTCGGTGGCCGTACCGTCGCCACCGCCCGTATCCAGGTCCACCGTGATCGAACGCAGGTGGGTGCTGTAGTCCGCGGTATCGCCATCCGTTTCACTGGCGCTACCGCCATCCAGGGTGTCACTGCCCTCTCCGCCGCGCAGGGTGTCATCACCAGCACCCCCTTCCAGGGTGTCATCATCGTTCAGGCCGGACAGCGTATCGTCGCCGGCATTACCCGTCAGGGTATTCGCCACACTGCTCCCGGTCAGGCTATCGTCAGCGCTGCCGCCGACCAGGTTCTCGATACCGTCCAGAGTATCCGTGGCGTCACCGGCAACCGTCGCCTGGGACGAACCCGCCGTCAGGTTCGCCGTCACCACCGTGGTGGCGTCGCTGTAATCCGCCGTATCGTTATCCGCACCACCGCGCAGGATATCGGCGCCGGTGCCGCCCTTCAGGATGTCATCGCCATCCCCACCGTCCAGGGTGTCCGCATCCGCACCACCATCCAGCGTATCCGCGCCACCGTTGCCTTCCAGGATATCCGCGCCGCCGTTGCCGGTCAGGGTGTCGTCCTGGCCGCCACCGCGCAGGGTATTCGCCACACCGCTCCCGGTCAGGGTATTGGCATGGCCACTGGCACCATCAATGTTTTCGATGCCCGACAGGCTGTCCGAGGCTTCACCCGTGATCACCGCCTGGGGCGAGGCCACTGACAGATCAACGGTCACCGCACCGGTGGCGCCGGTATAGTCCGCCGTATCCCCGGCCGCACCGTTGGTCCCGCCAATGAGGGTATCCGCACCCAAACCACCCGCCAGGGTGTCATCGCCGGCGCCGCCATCCAGCCGGTTCGCCGCATCATCCCCGGTCAGCGTGTCATCGCCATCACCGCCGGTGACATTCTCGATGCTGGTCAGGGTATCGGTCAGCAGGCCGCCTTCCGTGGCCCGCACCGTGACCGACGACAGATCGACCACCACCTCATCGGTGTTGTCGCTGTAATCCGCCGTATCGGTGCCGGCGCCGCCATTCAGCGTGTCTGAACCGGCGCCGCCGTTGAGGATATCGTTGTCATTGCCGCCGTTGAGAACATCGTCGCCGTCATTGCCCTTAAGGGTGTCATCCCGGTCGCCGCCGGTCAGGGTATTGACCTGGTTGTCGCCGGTCAGCACATCATCGCTGCCGGTGCCGACCACGTTCTCGATGTTGAGCAGGGTGTCGGTGAAGACGCTGCCTTCCTTCACCTGGTTGGTGGACACCGACAGGTTCACTTCCACCCCGGTGCTGTTCTGGCTGTAATCCACCGTGTCGCCGTTGGCGCCATGGGCGCCGCCGTCCAGTGTGTCAGCGCCGGTGGTCGCACCCGTGCCCCCCATCAGGGTGTCGTCACCGCCACCGCCGGTCAGCTGGTTGTCACTGCTGTCACCGGTCAGGATGTCGTCACCGCCACCACCCGTGACGTTCTCGATGTTCTGCAGGGTATCCGTGGCCCCGAACTGGTCTGTCGCCGTACTGCTGGTCAGGTTGATATTGAGGTTCTGGCCGGCTGTCGCCGCGCTGTAGTCCGCCGTGTCGCCGTTGGTCTCGCCACCTTCACCCCCATTCAGGGTATCGTTGCCGTCACCGCCCACCAGGGTGTCATCGCCATCCATGCCCAGCAGCTGGTTGGCATTGGCATCACCGGTCAGGCTGTCATTGCTGTCCGTACCGGTCAGGTTCTCGATGTTGGTCAGGGTGTCGCTGCCGCCCTCACTGTCGGTGGCCGTGCCGTCCGCCAGGCTCGCGGTTACCCCGGTCGTACCGTTCTTGAAGTCCACGGTATCGCCGCCCGAGCCGTGGGCGCCACCGTCCAGAATGTCGTCACCGGCGCCGCCGGTCAGGGTGTCATCCCCCGCACCACCGGTCAGGGCATTGCCCACCGTGGTGCTGTCCGTGCCGGTCAGGGTGTCATCGCCACTGCCACCGATCACGTTCTCCACGTTAGTGTAAGTATCCGCACCCCCGGTGCCGTCATTACCGATACCGGTATCCAGGTTGGCGGTCACATCCTGGCTAACACCGTCATAGCTGACCGTGTCCACATCCGCACCACCGTCGAAGCTGTCGGTGCCCGTACCACCGAACAGGACGTCGTCACCCGCATCCCCGTTCAGGGTGTCATTGCCACCTTCTCCCCGCAGGGTATCGGCAGCGGCACCGCCGCTGAGGGTATTGGCGTTGTCATCACCGGTAATGTCATCGTCCTGGTTCGAACCAATGACATTCTCAATATCAATCAGGGTATCGACATCACTGGTGGTGTCGGTGGCCGTACCGTCGCCACCGCCCGTATCCAGGTCCACCGTGATCGAACGCAGGTGGGTGCTGTAGTCCGCGGTATCGCCATCCGTTTCACTGGCGCTACCGCCATCCAGGGTGTCACTGCCCTCTCCGCCGCGCAGGGTGTCATCACCAGCACCCCCTTCCAGGGTGTCATCATCGTTCAGGCCGGACAGCGTATCGTCGCCGGCATTACCCGTCAGGGTATTCGCCACACTGCTCCCGGTCAGGCTATCGTCAGCGCTGCCGCCGACCAGGTTCTCGATACCGTCCAGAGTATCCGTGGCGTCACCGGCAACCGTCGCCTGGGACGAACCCGCCGTCAGGTTCGCCGTCACCACCGTGGTGGCGTCGCTGTAATCCGCCGTATCGTTATCCGCACCACCGCGCAGGATATCGGCGCCGGTGCCGCCCTTCAGGATGTCATCGCCATCCCCACCGTCCAGGGTGTCCGCATCCGCACCACCATCCAGCGTATCCGCGCCACCGTTGCCTTCCAGGATATCCGCGCCGCCGTTGCCGGTCAGGGTGTCGTCCTGGCCGCCACCGCGCAGGGTATTCGCCACACCGCTCCCGGTCAGGGTATTGGCATGGCCACTGGCACCATCAATGTTTTCGATGCCCGACAGGCTGTCCGAGGCTTCACCCGTGATCACCGCCTGGGGCGAGGCCACTGACAGATCAACGGTCACCGCACCGGTGGCGCCGGTATAGTCCGCCGTATCCCCGGCCGCACCGTTGGTCCCGCCAATGAGGGTATCCGCACCCAAACCACCCGCCAGGGTGTCATCGCCGGCGCCGCCATCCAGCCGGTTCGCCGCATCATCCCCGGTCAGCGTGTCATCGCCATCACCGCCGGTGACATTCTCGATGCTGGTCAGGGTATCGGTCAGCAGGCCGCCTTCCGTGGCCCGCACCGTGACCGACGACAGATCGACCACCACCTCATCGGTGTTGTCGCTGTAATCCGCCGTATCGGTGCCGGCGCCGCCATTCAGCGTGTCTGAACCGGCGCCGCCGTTGAGGATATCGTTGTCATTGCCGCCGTTGAGAACATCGTCGCCGTCATTGCCCTTAAGGGTGTCATCCCGGTCGCCGCCGGTCAGGGTATTGACCTGGTTGTCGCCGGTCAGCACATCATCGCTGCCGGTGCCGACCACGTTCTCGATGTTGAGCAGGGTGTCGGTGAAGACGCTGCCTTCCTTCACCTGGTTGGTGGACACCGACAGGTTCACTTCCACCCCGGTGCTGTTCTGGCTGTAATCCACCGTGTCGCCGTTGGCGCCATGGGCGCCGCCGTCCAGTGTGTCAGCGCCGGTGGTCGCACCCGTGCCCCCCATCAGGGTGTCGTCACCGCCACCGCCGGTCAGCTGGTTGTCACTGCTGTCACCGGTCAGGATGTCGTCACCGCCACCACCCGTGACGTTCTCGATGTTCTGCAGGGTATCCGTGGCCCCGAACTGGTCTGTCGCCGTACTGCTGGTCAGGTTGATATTGAGGTTCTGGCCGGCTGTCGCCGCGCTGTAGTCCGCCGTGTCGCCGTTGGTCTCGCCACCTTCACCCCCATTCAGGGTATCGTTGCCGTCACCGCCCACCAGGGTGTCATCGCCATCCATGCCCAGCAGCTGGTTGGCATTGGCATCACCGGTCAGGCTGTCATTGCTGTCCGTACCGGTCAGGTTCTCGATGTTGGTCAGGGTGTCGCTGCCGCCCTCACTGTCGGTGGCCGTGCCGTCCGCCAGGCTCGCGGTTACCCCGGTCGTACCGTTCTTGAAGTCCACGGTATCGCCGCCCGAGCCGTGGGCGCCACCGTCCAGAATGTCGTCACCGGCGCCGCCGGTCAGGGTGTCATCCCCCGCACCACCGGTCAGGGCATTGCCCACCGTGGTGCTGTCCGTGCCGGTCAGGGTGTCATCGCCACTGCCACCGATCACGTTCTCCACGTTAGTGTAAGTATCCGCACCCCCGGTGCCGTCATTACCGATACCGGTATCCAGGTTGGCGGTCACATCCTGGCTAACACCGTCATAGCTGACCGTGTCCACATCCGCACCACCGTCGAAGCTGTCGGTGCCCGTACCACCGAACAGGACGTCGTCACCCGCATCCCCGTTCAGGGTGTCATTGCCACCTTCTCCCCGCAGGGTATCGGCAGCGGCACCGCCGCTGAGGGTATTGGCGTTGTCATCACCGGTAATGTCATCGTCCTGGTTCGAACCAATGACATTCTCAATATCAATCAGGGTATCGACATCACTGGTGGTGTCGGTGGCCGTACCGTCGCCACCGCCCGTATCCAGGTCCACCGTGATCGAACGCAGGTGGGTGCTGTAGTCCGCGGTATCGCCATCCGTTTCACTGGCGCTACCGCCATCCAGGGTGTCACTGCCCTCTCCGCCGCGCAGGGTGTCATCACCAGCACCCCCTTCCAGGGTGTCATCATCGTTCAGGCCGGACAGCGTATCGTCGCCGGCATTACCCGTCAGGGTATTCGCCACACTGCTCCCGGTCAGGCTATCGTCAGCGCTGCCGCCGACCAGGTTCTCGATACCGTCCAGAGTATCCGTGGCGTCACCGGCAACCGTCGCCTGGGACGAACCCGCCGTCAGGTTCGCCGTCACCACCGTGGTGGCGTCGCTGTAATCCGCCGTATCGTTATCCGCACCACCGCGCAGGATATCGGCGCCGGTGCCGCCCTTCAGGATGTCATCGCCATCCCCACCGTCCAGGGTGTCCGCATCCGCACCACCATCCAGCGTATCCGCGCCACCGTTGCCTTCCAGGATATCCGCGCCGCCGTTGCCGGTCAGGGTGTCGTCCTGGCCGCCACCGCGCAGGGTATTCGCCACACCGCTCCCGGTCAGGGTATTGGCATGGCCACTGGCACCATCAATGTTTTCGATGCCCGACAGGCTGTCCGAGGCTTCACCCGTGATCACCGCCTGGGGCGAGGCCACTGACAGATCAACGGTCACCGCACCGGTGGCGCCGGTATAGTCCGCCGTATCCCCGGCCGCACCGTTGGTCCCGCCAATGAGGGTATCCGCACCCAAACCACCCGCCAGGGTGTCATCGCCGGCGCCGCCATCCAGCCGGTTCGCCGCATCATCCCCGGTCAGCGTGTCATCGCCATCACCGCCGGTGACATTCTCGATGCTGGTCAGGGTATCGGTCAGCAGGCCGCCTTCCGTGGCCCGCACCGTGACCGACGACAGATCGACCACCACCTCATCGGTGTTGTCGCTGTAATCCGCCGTATCGGTGCCGGCGCCGCCATTCAGCGTGTCTGAACCGGCGCCGCCGTTGAGGATATCGTTGTCATTGCCGCCGTTGAGAACATCGTCGCCGTCATTGCCCTTAAGGGTGTCATCCCGGTCGCCGCCGGTCAGGGTATTGACCTGGTTGTCGCCGGTCAGCACATCATCGCTGCCGGTGCCGACCACGTTCTCGATGTTGAGCAGGGTGTCGGTGAAGACGCTGCCTTCCTTCACCTGGTTGGTGGACACCGACAGGTTCACTTCCACCCCGGTGCTGTTCTGGCTGTAATCCACCGTGTCGCCGTTGGCGCCATGGGCGCCGCCGTCCAGTGTGTCAGCGCCGGTGGTCGCACCCGTGCCCCCCATCAGGGTGTCGTCACCGCCACCGCCGGTCAGCTGGTTGTCACTGCTGTCACCGGTCAGGATGTCGTCACCGCCACCACCCGTGACGTTCTCGATGTTCTGCAGGGTATCCGTGGCCCCGAACTGGTCTGTCGCCGTACTGCTGGTCAGGTTGATATTGAGGTTCTGGCCGGCTGTCGCCGCGCTGTAGTCCGCCGTGTCGCCGTTGGTCTCGCCACCTTCACCCCCATTCAGGGTATCGTTGCCGTCACCGCCCACCAGGGTGTCATCGCCATCCATGCCCAGCAGCTGGTTGGCATTGGCATCACCGGTCAGGCTGTCATTGCTGTCCGTACCGGTCAGGTTCTCGATGTTGGTCAGGGTGTCGCTGCCGCCCTCACTGTCGGTGGCCGTGCCGTCCGCCAGGCTCGCGGTTACCCCGGTCGTACCGTTCTTGAAGTCCACGGTATCGCCGCCCGAGCCGTGGGCGCCACCGTCCAGAATGTCGTCACCGGCGCCGCCGGTCAGGGTGTCATCCCCCGCACCACCGGTCAGGGCATTGCCCACCGTGGTGCTGTCCGTGCCGGTCAGGGTGTCATCGCCACTGCCACCGATCACGTTCTCCACGTTAGTGTAAGTATCCGCACCCCCGGTGCCGTCATTACCGATACCGGTATCCAGGTTGGCGGTCACATCCTGGCTAACACCGTCATAGCTGACCGTGTCCACATCCGCACCACCGTCGAAGCTGTCGGTGCCCGTACCACCGAACAGGACGTCGTCACCCGCATCCCCGTTCAGGGTGTCATTGCCACCTTCTCCCCGCAGGGTATCGGCAGCGGCACCGCCGCTGAGGGTATTGGCGTTGTCATCACCGGTAATGTCATCGTCCTGGTTCGAACCAATGACATTCTCAATATCAATCAGGGTATCGACATCACTGGTGGTGTCGGTGGCCGTACCGTCGCCACCGCCCGTATCCAGGTCCACCGTGATCGAACGCAGGTGGGTGCTGTAGTCCGCGGTATCGCCATCCGTTTCACTGGCGCTACCGCCATCCAGGGTGTCACTGCCCTCTCCGCCGCGCAGGGTGTCATCACCAGCACCCCCTTCCAGGGTGTCATCATCGTTCAGGCCGGACAGCGTATCGTCGCCGGCATTACCCGTCAGGGTATTCGCCACACTGCTCCCGGTCAGGCTATCGTCAGCGCTGCCGCCGACCAGGTTCTCGATACCGTCCAGAGTATCCGTGGCGTCACCGGCAACCGTCGCCTGGGACGAACCCGCCGTCAGGTTCGCCGTCACCACCGTGGTGGCGTCGCTGTAATCCGCCGTATCGTTATCCGCACCACCGCGCAGGATATCGGCGCCGGTGCCGCCCTTCAGGATGTCATCGCCATCCCCACCGTCCAGGGTGTCCGCATCCGCACCACCATCCAGCGTATCCGCGCCACCGTTGCCTTCCAGGATATCCGCGCCGCCGTTGCCGGTCAGGGTGTCGTCCTGGCCGCCACCGCGCAGGGTATTCGCCACACCGCTCCCGGTCAGGGTATTGGCATGGCCACTGGCACCATCAATGTTTTCGATGCCCGACAGGCTGTCCGAGGCTTCACCCGTGATCACCGCCTGGGGCGAGGCCACTGACAGATCAACGGTCACCGCACCGGTGGCGCCGGTATAGTCCGCCGTATCCCCGGCCGCACCGTTGGTCCCGCCAATGAGGGTATCCGCACCCAAACCACCCGCCAGGGTGTCATCGCCGGCGCCGCCATCCAGCCGGTTCGCCGCATCATCCCCGGTCAGCGTGTCATCGCCATCACCGCCGGTGACATTCTCGATGCTGGTCAGGGTATCGGTCAGCAGGCCGCCTTCCGTGGCCCGCACCGTGACCGACGACAGATCGACCACCACCTCATCGGTGTTGTCGCTGTAATCCGCCGTATCGGTGCCGGCGCCGCCATTCAGCGTGTCTGAACCGGCGCCGCCGTTGAGGATATCGTTGTCATTGCCGCCGTTGAGAACATCGTCGCCGTCATTGCCCTTAAGGGTGTCATCCCGGTCGCCGCCGGTCAGGGTATTGACCTGGTTGTCGCCGGTCAGCACATCATCGCTGCCGGTGCCGACCACGTTCTCGATGTTGAGCAGGGTGTCGGTGAAGACGCTGCCTTCCTTCACCTGGTTGGTGGACACCGACAGGTTCACTTCCACCCCGGTGCTGTTCTGGCTGTAATCCACCGTGTCGCCGTTGGCGCCATGGGCGCCGCCGTCCAGTGTGTCAGCGCCGGTGGTCGCACCCGTGCCCCCCATCAGGGTGTCGTCACCGCCACCGCCGGTCAGCTGGTTGTCACTGCTGTCACCGGTCAGGATGTCGTCACCGCCACCACCCGTGACGTTCTCGATGTTCTGCAGGGTATCCGTGGCCCCGAACTGGTCTGTCGCCGTACTGCTGGTCAGGTTGATATTGAGGTTCTGGCCGGCTGTCGCCGCGCTGTAGTCCGCCGTGTCGCCGTTGGTCTCGCCACCTTCACCCCCATTCAGGGTATCGTTGCCGTCACCGCCCACCAGGGTGTCATCGCCATCCATGCCCAGCAGCTGGTTGGCATTGGCATCACCGGTCAGGCTGTCATTGCTGTCCGTACCGGTCAGGTTCTCGATGTTGGTCAGGGTGTCGCTGCCGCCCTCACTGTCGGTGGCCGTGCCGTCCGCCAGGCTCGCGGTTACCCCGGTCGTACCGTTCTTGAAGTCCACGGTATCGCCGCCCGAGCCGTGGGCGCCACCGTCCAGAATGTCGTCACCGGCGCCGCCGGTCAGGGTGTCATCCCCCGCACCACCGGTCAGGGCATTGCCCACCGTGGTGCTGTCCGTGCCGGTCAGGGTGTCATCGCCACTGCCACCGATCACGTTCTCCACGTTAGTGTAAGTATCCGCACCCCCGGTGCCGTCATTACCGATACCGGTATCCAGGTTGGCGGTCACATCCTGGCTAACACCGTCATAGCTGACCGTGTCCACATCCGCACCACCGTCGAAGCTGTCGGTGCCCGTACCACCGAACAGGACGTCGTCACCCGCATCCCCGTTCAGGGTGTCATTGCCACCTTCTCCCCGCAGGGTATCGGCAGCGGCACCGCCGCTGAGGGTATTGGCGTTGTCATCACCGGTAATGTCATCGTCCTGGTTCGAACCAATGACATTCTCAATATCAATCAGGGTATCGACAT
>OZ220225.1:0-407500 GCA_964291485.2 uncultured Kistimonas sp.
TCGTCACCCGCATCCCCGTTCAGGGTGTCATTGCCACCTTCCTCCCCGCAGGGTATCGGCAGCGGCACCGCCGCTGAGGGTATTGGCGTTGTCATCACCGGTAATGTCATCGTCCTGGTTCGAACCAATGACATTCTCAATATCAATCAGGGTATCGACATCACTGGTGGTGTCGGTGGCCGTACCGTCGCCACCGCCCGTATCCAGGTCCACCGTGATCGAACGCAGGTGGGTGCTGTAGTCCGCGGTATCGCCATCCGTTTCACTGGCGCTACCGCCATCCAGGGTGTCACTGCCCTCTCCGCCGCGCAGGGTGTCATCACCAGCACCCCCTTCCAGGGTGTCATCATCGTTCAGGCCGGACAGCGTATCGTCGCCGGCATTACCCGTCAGGGTATTCGCCACACTGCTCCCGGTCAGGCTATCGTCAGCGCTGCCGCCGACCAGGTTCTCGATACCGTCCAGAGTATCCCGTGGCGTCACCGGCAACCGTCGCCTGGGACGAACCCGCCGTCAGGTTCGCCGTCACCACCGTGGTGGCGTCGCTGTAATCCGCCGTATCGTTATCCGCACCACCGCGCAGGATATCGGCGCCGGTGCCGCCCTTCAAGGATGTCATCGCCATCCCCACCGTCCAGGGTGTCCGCATCCGCACCACCATCCAGCGTATCCGCGCCACCGTTGCCTTCCAGGATATCCGCGCCGCCGTTTGCCGGTCAGGGTGTCGTCCTGGCCGCCACCGCGCAGGGTATTCGCCACACCGCTCCCGGTCAGGGTATTGGCATGGCCACTGGCACCATCAATGTTTTCGATGCCCGACAGGCTGTCCGAGGCTTCACCCGTGATCACCGCCTGGGGCGAGGCCACTGACAGATCAACGGTCACCGCATCCGGTGGCCGCCGGTATAGTCCGCCGTATCCCCGGCCGCACCGTTGGTCCCGCCAATGAGGGTATCCGCACCCAAACCACCCGCCAGGGTGTCAATCGCCGGCGCCGCCATCCAGCCGGTTCGCCGCATCATCCCCGGTCAGCGTGTCATCGCCATCACCGCCGGTGACATTCTCGATGCTGGTCAGGGTATCGGTCAGCAGGCCGCCTTCCGTGGCCCGCACCGTGACCGACGACAGATCGACCACCACCTCATCGGTGTTGTCGCTGTAATCCGCCGTATCGGTGCCGGCGCCGCCATTCAGCGTGTCTGAACCGGCGCCGCCGTTGAGGATATCGTTGTCATTGCCGCCGTTGAGAACATCGTCGCCGTCATTGCCCTTAAGGGTGTCATCCCGGTCGCCGCCAGTCAGGGTATTGACCTGGTTGTCGCCGGTCAGCACATCATCGCTGCCGGTGCCGACCACGTTCTCGATGTTGAGCAGGGTGTCGGTGAAGACGCTGCCTTCCTTCACCTGGTTGGTGGACACCGACAGGTTCACTTCCACCCCGGTGCTGTTCTGGCTGTAATCCACCGTGTCGCCGTTGGCGCCATGGGCGCCGCCGTCCAGTGTGTCAGCGCCGGTGGTCGCACCCGTGCCCCCCATCAGGGTGTCGTCACCGCCACCGCCGGTCAGCTGGTTGTCACTGCTGTCACCGGTCAGGATGTCGTCACCGCCACCACCCGTGACGTTCTCGATGTTCTGCAGGGTATCCGTGGCCCCGAACTGGTCTGTCGCCGTACTGCTGGTCAGGTTGATATTGAGGTTCTGGCCGGCTGTCGCCGCGCTGTAGTCCGCCGTGTCGCCGTTGGTCTCGCCACCTTCACCCCCATTCAGGGTATCGTTGCCGTCACCGCCCACCAGGGTGTCATCGCCATCCATGCCCAGCAGCTGGTTGGCATTGGCATCACCGGTCAGGCTGTCATTGCTGTCCGTACCGGTCAGGTTCTCGATGTTGGTCAGGGTGTCGCTGCCGCCCTCACTGTCGGTGGCCGTGCCGTCCGCCAGGCTCGCGGTTATCCCGGTCGTACCGTTCTTGAAGTCCACGGTATCGCCGCCCGAGCCGTGGGCGCCACCGTCCAGAATGTCGTCACCGGCGCCGCCGGTCAGGGTGTCATCCCCCGCACCACCGGTCAGGGCATTGCCCACCGTGGTGCTGTCCGTGCCGGTCAGGGTGTCATCGCCACTGCCACCGATCACGTTCTCCACGTTAGTGTAAGTATCCGCACCCCCGGTGCCGTCATTACCGATACCGGTATCCAGGTTGGCGGTCACATCCTGGCTAACACCGTCATAGCTGACCGTGTCCACATCCGCACCACCGTCGAAGCTGTCGGTGCCCGTACCACCGAACAGGACGTCGTCACCCGCATCCCCGTTCAGGGTGTCATTGCCACCTTCTCCCCGCAGGGTATCGGCAGCGGCACCGCCGCTGAGGGTATTGGCGTTGTCATCACCGGTAATGTCATCGTCCTGGTTCGAACCAATGACATTCTCAATATCAATCAGGGTATCGACATCACTGGTGGTGTCGGTGGCCGTACCGTCGCCACCGCCCGTATCCAGGTCCACCGTGATCGAACGCAGGTGGGTGCTGTAGTCCGCGGTATCGCCATCCGTTTCACTGGCGCTACCGCCATCCAGGGTGTCACTGCCCTCTCCGCCGCGCAGGGTGTCATCACCAGCACCCCCTTCCAGGGTGTCATCATCGTTCAGGCCGGACAGCGTATCGTCGCCGGCATTACCCGTCAGGGTATTCGCCACACTGCTCCCGGTCAGGCTATCGTCAGCGCTGCCGCCGACCAGGTTCTCGATACCGTCCAGAGTATCCGTGGCGTCACCGGCAACCGTCGCCTGGGACGAACCCGCCGTCAGGTTCGCCGTCACCACCGTGGTGGCGTCGCTGTAATCCGCCGTATCGTTATCCGCACCACCGCGCAGGATATCGGCGCCGGTGCCGCCCTTCAGGATGTCATCGCCATCCCCACCGTCCAGGGTGTCCGCATCCGCACCACCATCCAGCGTATCCGCGCCACCGTTGCCTTCCAGGATATCCGCGCCGCCGTTGCCGGTCAGGGTGTCGTCCTGGCCGCCACCGCGCAGGGTATTCGCCACACCGCTCCCGGTCAGGGTATTGGCATGGCCACTGGCACCATCAATGTTTTCGATGCCCGACAGGCTGTCCGAGGCTTCACCCGTGATCACCGCCTGGGGCGAGGCCACTGACAGATCAACGGTCACCGCACCGGTGGCGCCGGTATAGTCCGCCGTATCCCCGGCCGCACCGTTGGTCCCGCCAATGAGGGTATCCGCACCCAAACCACCCGCCAGGGTGTCATCGCCGGCGCCGCCATCCAGCCGGTTCGCCGCATCATCCCCGGTCAGCGTGTCATCGCCATCACCGCCGGTGACATTCTCGATGCTGGTCAGGGTATCGGTCAGCAGGCCGCCTTCCGTGGCCCGCACCGTGACCGACGACAGATCGACCACCACCTCATCGGTGTTGTCGCTGTAATCCGCCGTATCGGTGCCGGCGCCGCCATTCAGCGTGTCTGAACCGGCGCCGCCGTTGAGGATATCGTTGTCATTGCCGCCGTTGAGAACATCGTCGCCGTCATTGCCCTTAAGGGTGTCATCCCGGTCGCCGCCGGTCAGGGTATTGACCTGGTTGTCGCCGGTCAGCACATCATCGCTGCCGGTGCCGACCACGTTCTCGATGTTGAGCAGGGTGTCGGTGAAGACGCTGCCTTCCTTCACCTGGTTGGTGGACACCGACAGGTTCACTTCCACCCCGGTGCTGTTCTGGCTGTAATCCACCGTGTCGCCGTTGGCGCCATGGGCGCCGCCGTCCAGTGTGTCAGCGCCGGTGGTCGCACCCGTGCCCCCCATCAGGGTGTCGTCACCGCCACCGCCGGTCAGCTGGTTGTCACTGCTGTCACCGGTCAGGATGTCGTCACCGCCACCACCCGTGACGTTCTCGATGTTCTGCAGGGTATCCGTGGCCCCGAACTGGTCTGTCGCCGTACTGCTGGTCAGGTTGATATTGAGGTTCTGGCCGGCTGTCGCCGCGCTGTAGTCCGCCGTGTCGCCGTTGGTCTCGCCACCTTCACCCCCATTCAGGGTATCGTTGCCGTCACCGCCCACCAGGGTGTCATCGCCATCCATGCCCAGCAGCTGGTTGGCATTGGCATCACCGGTCAGGCTGTCATTGCTGTCCGTACCGGTCAGGTTCTCGATGTTGGTCAGGGTGTCGCTGCCGCCCTCACTGTCGGTGGCCGTGCCGTCCGCCAGGCTCGCGGTTATCCCGGTCGTACCGTTCTTGAAGTCCACGGTATCGCCGCCCGAGCCGTGGGCGCCACCGTCCAGAATGTCGTCACCGGCGCCGCCGGTCAGGGTGTCATCCCCCGCACCACCGGTCAGGGCATTGCCCACCGTGGTGCTGTCCGTGCCGGTCAGGGTGTCATCGCCACTGCCACCGATCACGTTCTCCACGTTAGTGTAAGTATCCGCACCCCCGGTGCCGTCATTACCGATACCGGTATCCAGGTTGGCGGTCACATCCTGGCTAACACCGTCATAGCTGACCGTGTCCACATCCGCACCACCGTCGAAGCTGTCGGTGCCCGTACCACCGAACAGGACGTCGTCACCCGCATCCCCGTTCAGGGTGTCATTGCCACCTTCTCCCCGCAGGGTATCGGCAGCGGCACCGCCGCTGAGGGTATTGGCGTTGTCATCACCGGTAATGTCATCGTCCTGGTTCGAACCAATGACATTCTCAATATCAATCAGGGTATCGACATCACTGGTGGTGTCGGTGGCCGTACCGTCGCCACCGCCCGTATCCAGGTCCACCGTGATCGAACGCAGGTGGGTGCTGTAGTCCGCGGTATCGCCATCCGTTTCACTGGCGCTACCGCCATCCAGGGTGTCACTGCCCTCTCCGCCGCGCAGGGTGTCATCACCAGCACCCCCTTCCAGGGTGTCATCATCGTTCAGGCCGGACAGCGTATCGTCGCCGGCATTACCCGTCAGGGTATTCGCCACACTGCTCCCGGTCAGGCTATCGTCAGCGCTGCCGCCGACCAGGTTCTCGATACCGTCCAGAGTATCCGTGGCGTCACCGGCAACCGTCGCCTGGGACGAACCCGCCGTCAGGTTCGCCGTCACCACCGTGGTGGCGTCGCTGTAATCCGCCGTATCGTTATCCGCACCACCGCGCAGGATATCGGCGCCGGTGCCGCCCTTCAGGATGTCATCGCCATCCCCACCGTCCAGGGTGTCCGCATCCGCACCACCATCCAGCGTATCCGCGCCACCGTTGCCTTCCAGGATATCCGCGCCGCCGTTGCCGGTCAGGGTGTCGTCCTGGCCGCCACCGCGCAGGGTATTCGCCACACCGCTCCCGGTCAGGGTATTGGCATGGCCACTGGCACCATCAATGTTTTCGATGCCCGACAGGCTGTCCGAGGCTTCACCCGTGATCACCGCCTGGGGCGAGGCCACTGACAGATCAACGGTCACCGCACCGGTGGCGCCGGTATAGTCCGCCGTATCCCCGGCCGCACCGTTGGTCCCGCCAATGAGGGTATCCGCACCCAAACCACCCGCCAGGGTGTCATCGCCGGCGCCGCCATCCAGCCGGTTCGCCGCATCATCCCCGGTCAGCGTGTCATCGCCATCACCGCCGGTGACATTCTCGATGCTGGTCAGGGTATCGGTCAGCAGGCCGCCTTCCGTGGCCCGCACCGTGACCGACGACAGATCGACCACCACCTCATCGGTGTTGTCGCTGTAATCCGCCGTATCGGTGCCGGCGCCGCCATTCAGCGTGTCTGAACCGGCGCCGCCGTTGAGGATATCGTTGTCATTGCCGCCGTTGAGAACATCGTCGCCGTCATTGCCCTTAAGGGTGTCATCCCGGTCGCCGCCGGTCAGGGTATTGACCTGGTTGTCGCCGGTCAGCACATCATCGCTGCCGGTGCCGACCACGTTCTCGATGTTGAGCAGGGTGTCGGTGAAGACGCTGCCTTCCTTCACCTGGTTGGTGGACACCGACAGGTTCACTTCCACCCCGGTGCTGTTCTGGCTGTAATCCACCGTGTCGCCGTTGGCGCCATGGGCACCGCCGTCCAGTGTGTCAGCGCCGGTGGTCGCACCCGTGCCCCCCATCAGGGTGTCGTCACCGCCACCGCCGGTCAGCTGGTTGTCACTGCTGTCACCGGTCAGGATGTCGTCACCGCCACCACCCGTGACGTTCTCGATGTTCTGCAGGGTATCCGTGGCCCCGAACTGGTCTGTCGCCGTACTGCTGGTCAGGTTGATATTGAGGTTCTGGCCGGCTGTCGCCGCGCTGTAGTCCGCCGTGTCGCCGTTGGTCTCGCCACCTTCACCCCCATTCAGGGTATCGTTGCCGTCACCGCCCACCAGGGTGTCATCGCCATCCATGCCCAGCAGCTGGTTGGCATTGGCATCACCGGTCAGGCTGTCATTGCTGTCCGTACCGGTCAGGTTCTCGATGTTGGTCAGGGTGTCGCTGCCGCCCTCACTGTCGGTGGCCGTGCCGTCCGCCAGGCTCGCGGTTACCCCGGTCGTACCGTTCTTGAAGTCCACGGTATCGCCGCCCGAGCCGTGGGCGCCACCGTCCAGAATGTCGTCACCGGCGCCGCCGGTCAGGGTGTCATCCCCCGCACCACCGGTCAGGGCATTGCCCACCGTGGTGCTGTCCGTGCCGGTCAGGGTGTCATCGCCACTGCCACCGATCACGTTCTCCACGTTAGTGTAAGTATCCGCACCCCCGGTGCCGTCATTACCGATACCGGTATCCAGGTTGGCGGTCACATCCTGGCTAACACCGTCATAGCTGACCGTGTCCACATCCGCACCACCGTCGAAGCTGTCGGTGCCCGTACCACCGAACAGGACGTCGTCACCCGCATCCCCGTTCAGGGTGTCATTGCCACCTTCTCCCCGCAGGGTATCGGCAGCGGCACCGCCGCTGAGGGTATTGGCGTTGTCATCACCGGTAATGTCATCGTCCTGGTTCGAACCAATGACATTCTCAATATCAATCAGGGTATCGACATCACTGGTGGTGTCGGTGGCCGTACCGTCGCCACCGCCCGTATCCAGGTCCACCGTGATCGAACGCAGGTGGGTGCTGTAGTCCGCGGTATCGCCATCCGTTTCACTGGCGCTACCGCCATCCAGGGTGTCACTGCCCTCTCCGCCGCGCAGGGTGTCATCACCAGCACCCCCTTCCAGGGTGTCATCATCGTTCAGGCCGGACAGCGTATCGTCGCCGGCATTACCCGTCAGGGTATTCGCCACACTGCTCCCGGTCAGGCTATCGTCAGCGCTGCCGCCGACCAGGTTCTCGATACCGTCCAGAGTATCCGTGGCGTCACCGGCAACCGTCGCCTGGGACGAACCCGCCGTCAGGTTCGCCGTCACCACCGTGGTGGCGTCGCTGTAATCCGCCGTATCGTTATCCGCACCACCGCGCAGGATATCGGCGCCGGTGCCGCCCTTCAGGATGTCATCGCCATCCCCACCGTCCAGGGTGTCCGCATCCGCACCACCATCCAGCGTATCCGCGCCACCGTTGCCTTCCAGGATATCCGCGCCGCCGTTGCCGGTCAGGGTGTCGTCCTGGCCGCCACCGCGCAGGGTATTCGCCACACCGCTCCCGGTCAGGGTATTGGCATGGCCACTGGCACCATCAATGTTTTCGATGCCCGACAGGCTGTCCGAGGCTTCACCCGTGATCACCGCCTGGGGCGAGGCCACTGACAGATCAACGGTCACCGCACCGGTGGCGCCGGTATAGTCCGCCGTATCCCCGGCCGCACCGTTGGTCCCGCCAATGAGGGTATCCGCACCCAAACCACCCGCCAGGGTGTCATCGCCGGCGCCGCCATCCAGCCGGTTCGCCGCATCATCCCCGGTCAGCGTGTCATCGCCATCACCGCCGGTGACATTCTCGATGCTGGTCAGGGTATCGGTCAGCAGGCCGCCTTCCGTGGCCCGCACCGTGACCGACGACAGATCGACCACCACCTCATCGGTGTTGTCGCTGTAATCCGCCGTATCGGTGCCGGCGCCGCCATTCAGCGTGTCTGAACCGGCGCCGCCGTTGAGGATATCGTTGTCATTGCCGCCGTTGAGAACATCGTCGCCGTCATTGCCCTTAAGGGTGTCATCCCGGTCGCCGCCGGTCAGGGTATTGACCTGGTTGTCGCCGGTCAGCACATCATCGCTGCCGGTGCCGACCACGTTCTCGATGTTGAGCAGGGTGTCGGTGAAGACGCTGCCTTCCTTCACCTGGTTGGTGGACACCGACAGGTTCACTTCCACCCCGGTGCTGTTCTGGCTGTAATCCACCGTGTCGCCGTTGGCGCCATGGGCGCCGCCGTCCAGTGTGTCAGCGCCGGTGGTCGCACCCGTGCCCCCCATCAGGGTGTCGTCACCGCCACCGCCGGTCAGCTGGTTGTCACTGCTGTCACCGGTCAGGATGTCGTCACCGCCACCACCCGTGACGTTCTCGATGTTCTGCAGGGTATCCGTGGCCCCGAACTGGTCTGTCGCCGTACTGCTGGTCAGGTTGATATTGAGGTTCTGGCCGGCTGTCGCCGCGCTGTAGTCCGCCGTGTCGCCGTTGGTCTCGCCACCTTCACCCCCATTCAGGGTATCGTTGCCGTCACCGCCCACCAGGGTGTCATCGCCATCCATGCCCAGCAGCTGGTTGGCATTGGCATCACCGGTCAGGCTGTCATTGCTGTCCGTACCGGTCAGGTTCTCGATGTTGGTCAGGGTGTCGCTGCCGCCCTCACTGTCGGTGGCCGTGCCGTCCGCCAGGCTCGCGGTTACCCCGGTCGTACCGTTCTTGAAGTCCACGGTATCGCCGCCCGAGCCGTGGGCGCCACCGTCCAGAATGTCGTCACCGGCGCCGCCGGTCAGGGTGTCATCCCCCGCACCACCGGTCAGGGCATTGCCCACCGTGGTGCTGTCCGTGCCGGTCAGGGTGTCATCGCCACTGCCACCGATCACGTTCTCCACGTTAGTGTAAGTATCCGCACCCCCGGTGCCGTCATTACCGATACCGGTATCCAGGTTGGCGGTCACATCCTGGCTAACACCGTCATAGCTGACCGTGTCCACATCCGCACCACCGTCGAAGCTGTCGGTGCCCGTACCACCGAACAGGACGTCGTCACCCGCATCCCCGTTCAGGGTGTCATTGCCACCTTCTCCCCGCAGGGTATCGGCAGCGGCACCGCCGCTGAGGGTATTGGCGTTGTCATCACCGGTAATGTCATCGTCCTGGTTCGAACCAATGACATTCTCAATATCAATCAGGGTATCGACATCACTGGTGGTGTCGGTGGCCGTACCGTCGCCACCGCCCGTATCCAGGTCCACCGTGATCGAACGCAGGTGGGTGCTGTAGTCCGCGGTATCGCCATCCGTTTCACTGGCGCTACCGCCATCCAGGGTGTCACTGCCCTCTCCGCCGCGCAGGGTGTCATCACCAGCACCCCCTTCCAGGGTGTCATCATCGTTCAGGCCGGACAGCGTATCGTCGCCGGCATTACCCGTCAGGGTATTCGCCACACTGCTCCCGGTCAGGCTATCGTCAGCGCTGCCGCCGACCAGGTTCTCGATACCGTCCAGAGTATCCGTGGCGTCACCGGCAACCGTCGCCTGGGACGAACCCGCCGTCAGGTTCGCCGTCACCACCGTGGTGGCGTCGCTGTAATCCGCCGTATCGTTATCCGCACCACCGCGCAGGATATCGGCGCCGGTGCCGCCCTTCAGGATGTCATCGCCATCCCCACCGTCCAGGGTGTCCGCATCCGCACCACCATCCAGCGTATCCGCGCCACCGTTGCCTTCCAGGATATCCGCGCCGCCGTTGCCGGTCAGGGTGTCGTCCTGGCCGCCACCGCGCAGGGTATTCGCCACACCGCTCCCGGTCAGGGTATTGGCATGGCCACTGGCACCATCAATGTTTTCGATGCCCGACAGGCTGTCCGAGGCTTCACCCGTGATCACCGCCTGGGGCGAGGCCACTGACAGATCAACGGTCACCGCACCGGTGGCGCCGGTATAGTCCGCCGTATCCCCGGCCGCACCGTTGGTCCCGCCAATGAGGGTATCCGCACCCAAACCACCCGCCAGGGTGTCATCGCCGGCGCCGCCATCCAGCCGGTTCGCCGCATCATCCCCGGTCAGCGTGTCATCGCCATCACCGCCGGTGACATTCTCGATGCTGGTCAGGGTATCGGTCAGCAGGCCGCCTTCCGTGGCCCGCACCGTGACCGACGACAGATCGACCACCACCTCATCGGTGTTGTCGCTGTAATCCGCCGTATCGGTGCCGGCGCCGCCATTCAGCGTGTCTGAACCGGCGCCGCCGTTGAGGATATCGTTGTCATTGCCGCCGTTGAGAACATCGTCGCCGTCATTGCCCTTAAGGGTGTCATCCCGGTCGCCGCCGGTCAGGGTATTGACCTGGTTGTCGCCGGTCAGCACATCATCGCTGCCGGTGCCGACCACGTTCTCGATGTTGAGCAGGGTGTCGGTGAAGACGCTGCCTTCCTTCACCTGGTTGGTGGACACCGACAGGTTCACTTCCACCCCGGTGCTGTTCTGGCTGTAATCCACCGTGTCGCCGTTGGCGCCATGGGCGCCGCCGTCCAGTGTGTCAGCGCCGGTGGTCGCACCCGTGCCCCCCATCAGGGTGTCGTCACCGCCACCGCCGGTCAGCTGGTTGTCACTGCTGTCACCGGTCAGGATGTCGTCACCGCCACCACCCGTGACGTTCTCGATGTTCTGCAGGGTATCCGTGGCCCCGAACTGGTCTGTCGCCGTACTGCTGGTCAGGTTGATATTGAGGTTCTGGCCGGCTGTCGCCGCGCTGTAGTCCGCCGTGTCGCCGTTGGTCTCGCCACCTTCACCCCCATTCAGGGTATCGTTGCCGTCACCGCCCACCAGGGTGTCATCGCCATCCATGCCCAGCAGCTGGTTGGCATTGGCATCACCGGTCAGGCTGTCATTGCTGTCCGTACCGGTCAGGTTCTCGATGTTGGTCAGGGTGTCGCTGCCGCCCTCACTGTCGGTGGCCGTGCCGTCCGCCAGGCTCGCGGTTACCCCGGTCGTACCGTTCTTGAAGTCCACGGTATCGCCGCCCGAGCCGTGGGCGCCACCGTCCAGAATGTCGTCACCGGCGCCGCCGGTCAGGGTGTCATCCCCCGCACCACCGGTCAGGGCATTGCCCACCGTGGTGCTGTCCGTGCCGGTCAGGGTGTCATCGCCACTGCCACCGATCACGTTCTCCACGTTAGTGTAAGTATCCGCACCCCCGGTGCCGTCATTACCGATACCGGTATCCAGGTTGGCGGTCACATCCTGGCTAACACCGTCATAGCTGACCGTGTCCACATCCGCACCACCGTCGAAGCTGTCGGTGCCCGTACCACCGAACAGGACGTCGTCACCCGCATCCCCGTTCAGGGTGTCATTGCCACCTTCTCCCCGCAGGGTATCGGCAGCGGCACCGCCGCTGAGGGTATTGGCGTTGTCATCACCGGTAATGTCATCGTCCTGGTTCGAACCAATGACATTCTCAATATCAATCAGGGTATCGACATCACTGGTGGTGTCGGTGGCCGTACCGTCGCCACCGCCCGTATCCAGGTCCACCGTGATCGAACGCAGGTGGGTGCTGTAGTCCGCGGTATCGCCATCCGTTTCACTGGCGCTACCGCCATCCAGGGTGTCACTGCCCTCTCCGCCGCGCAGGGTGTCATCACCAGCACCCCCTTCCAGGGTGTCATCATCGTTCAGGCCGGACAGCGTATCGTCGCCGGCATTACCCGTCAGGGTATTCGCCACACTGCTCCCGGTCAGGCTATCGTCAGCGCTGCCGCCGACCAGGTTCTCGATACCGTCCAGAGTATCCGTGGCGTCACCGGCAACCGTCGCCTGGGACGAACCCGCCGTCAGGTTCGCCGTCACCACCGTGGTGGCGTCGCTGTAATCCGCCGTATCGTTATCCGCACCACCGCGCAGGATATCGGCGCCGGTGCCGCCCTTCAGGATGTCATCGCCATCCCCACCGTCCAGGGTGTCCGCATCCGCACCACCATCCAGCGTATCCGCGCCACCGTTGCCTTCCAGGATATCCGCGCCGCCGTTGCCGGTCAGGGTGTCGTCCTGGCCGCCACCGCGCAGGGTATTCGCCACACCGCTCCCGGTCAGGGTATTGGCATGGCCACTGGCACCATCAATGTTTTCGATGCCCGACAGGCTGTCCGAGGCTTCACCCGTGATCACCGCCTGGGGCGAGGCCACTGACAGATCAACGGTCACCGCACCGGTGGCGCCGGTATAGTCCGCCGTATCCCCGGCCGCACCGTTGGTCCCGCCAATGAGGGTATCCGCACCCAAACCACCCGCCAGGGTGTCATCGCCGGCGCCGCCATCCAGCCGGTTCGCCGCATCATCCCCGGTCAGCGTGTCATCGCCATCACCGCCGGTGACATTCTCGATGCTGGTCAGGGTATCGGTCAGCAGGCCGCCTTCCGTGGCCCGCACCGTGACCGACGACAGATCGACCACCACCTCATCGGTGTTGTCGCTGTAATCCGCCGTATCGGTGCCGGCGCCGCCATTCAGCGTGTCTGAACCGGCGCCGCCGTTGAGGATATCGTTGTCATTGCCGCCGTTGAGAACATCGTCGCCGTCATTGCCCTTAAGGGTGTCATCCCGGTCGCCGCCGGTCAGGGTATTGACCTGGTTGTCGCCGGTCAGCACATCATCGCTGCCGGTGCCGACCACGTTCTCGATGTTGAGCAGGGTGTCGGTGAAGACGCTGCCTTCCTTCACCTGGTTGGTGGACACCGACAGGTTCACTTCCACCCCGGTGCTGTTCTGGCTGTAATCCACCGTGTCGCCGTTGGCGCCATGGGCGCCGCCGTCCAGTGTGTCAGCGCCGGTGGTCGCACCCGTGCCCCCCATCAGGGTGTCGTCACCGCCACCGCCGGTCAGCTGGTTGTCACTGCTGTCACCGGTCAGGATGTCGTCACCGCCACCACCCGTGACGTTCTCGATGTTCTGCAGGGTATCCGTGGCCCCGAACTGGTCTGTCGCCGTACTGCTGGTCAGGTTGATATTGAGGTTCTGGCCGGCTGTCGCCGCGCTGTAGTCCGCCGTGTCGCCGTTGGTCTCGCCACCTTCACCCCCATTCAGGGTATCGTTGCCGTCACCGCCCACCAGGGTGTCATCGCCATCCATTCCCAGCAGCTGGTTGGCATTGGCATCACCGGTCAGGCTGTCATTGCTGTCCGTACCGGTCAGGTTCTCGATGTTGGTCAGGGTGTCGCTGCCGCCCTCACTGTCGGTGGCCGTGCCGTCCGCCAGGTTCGCAGTCACGCCGTTCGTACCGTTCTTGAAGTCCACGGTATCGCCGCCCGAGTCATGGGCGCCACCGTCCAGAATGTCGTCACCGGCACCGCCGGTCAGGGTGTCATCCCCCGCACCACCGGTCAGGGTATTGCCCACCGTGGTGCTATCCGTGCCGATCAGGGTGTCATCGCCGCTGCCGCCGATGACATTTTCAATACTGGTAAATGAGTCATTTCCACCGGTACCATCATTTCCGATACCCGTTTCGAGATTCACGATTACATTTTGGGAAACACCATCGTAAGTGACCGTATCAAGCTCTGAACCGCCATCGAAACTGTCACTACCGGTACCGCCTGAGAGCGTGTCATTACCCCCTTCACCGTTGAGCGTATCTGCGCCAGCAGCACCGTTAAGAATGTCATCTCCACCACCGCCGGACAGAACGTTATCCACACCGTTACCTGTCAGGGTATCGCCGTATCCTGAAGATCCAACAATATTTTCAATATTACGAAGCGTATCGGTTTCCGTATTCCCGGCATCGGTTGCAGAACCATCACCACTATCAGCCAGAGTGGCAATGACGCCCCGCCCGTAAGCGGCGAACGTTACTGTATCGGTATTCCCCCCCCCATCCAGCACATCATCACCGGCGCCACCAAAGAGCAGATCATCACCATTCCCCCCATTGAGAATGTTGGCCTCTGACGATCCCCTGATATCATCATTTCCATTGCTACCGGTGATATTCTCGATGAACAGCAGGGTATCTTCACTTCCGTCTCCGTCATCCGATGCCCGACCTGCGGCAAGATCAACGGTAATCGCGCCACCAGCACCACTGTAATCCGCCAGGTCGCTGGTTCCTGCTCCACCATCAAGAATGTCATCACCGGCACCACCGGAGAGCGTGTCATTACCTCCCTCGCCCTTGAGATGGTTGTCATTGGCATCACCGGAAATATTATCTTGCCCGGCACCACCGGTGACATTCTCTATGCCGTAAAGGAAGTCTCGTCCACTATCGCCGTCATCACTCGCCAGATGTGCAGCCAAATCAACGGTTACATTGCCTGCAGCCAACGAATAGCTGACCGTGTCACTGCCCTGGCTGGCCGGGTTAGTACCACCGGCTTCCGTCTCTCCATAAAAGATGTCATCGCCAGCGCCACCCCGCATCAGGTCATCGCCGGCATTCCCGCTGAGGATATTGTTATCCGCGTTACCGACCAGTGTGTCATTGTTACTGCCACCGGTCGCATTCTCGATGTCAATCAGGGTATCGATGCCAGCATCGATACCGTTCGAATTTGTGAGGGAACCATCCAGCGCAACCGTCACAACACCCGTACTGTTGGAATAATCAACGGTATCGCCTTTGGTCTCACCGCCCTCTCCACCATTGAGCGTATTACTGCCACCCCGCCCACGGAGCACATCATCACCAGCCCCGCCTAATAGCTGATTATCTGCACCATCACCCAGCAGACTGTCATCACCGCTGCCGCCGGTAATATTTTCAATGCTGATGAGCGTGTCATTTCCGCTGAGAATACTGCTGGCGAAACCGGCATCGAGATCTGCATTCAGGTCGGTTGAATCAGTACTGTAATCAGCGGTATCACCGGTCGTTTCTCCCGTGGTGCCGCCGTCCAGGGTGTCATTACCGCTGCCACCGGTCAGCTGATCATCCCCTTCGCCCCCCAGCAGCGTATCTTCTCCGTTAGCACCATCGAGAACATCATCACCGGCGTTGCCCGTGAGGGTATTGTTATCCGTGTTACCCGTCAGCTGGTCATCCCCTGACCCACCCAATACATTTTCTATGCCTGAAATTGTGTCCTGGCTACCGGTGCCATCATTTGCAACAACGCCACTGGTCAAATCGACCTGCAGGGCAATAGAAGCGCTGCTGTAATCGGCGGTATCGCCATTGGTTTCATTTCCTTCACCACCAATAAGCTGATCGGCTCCAGCGCCACCGGTCAGCGTATCATCGCCATCTCCACCATCCAGAACATCAACGCCACCACCGCCAGATAATTGGTCAGCCCCGGCATTACCACGCAACACATTACCTTCAGTTCCGGTATCCGCAGCACTGATCACATCATCACCGCTGCCTCCGATAACATTTTCAATGCTGGTCAGGGTATCGGTATTGTTAAAGCCGTCATTGCTGGCAATATCATTTTCCAGATCAACGGCGATATCACCGGTCACCTGCGAATAATCGGCTGTATCACTTTCTGCACCGCTACCACCATCAAGGACGTCACTGCCATCGCCTCCCACAAACGTATCGCTGCCTGCACCACCCTGGAGAGTATTGTCTGATGCATTACCGATGAGCGTGTCATCTCCACTGGAACCGATGGCATTTTCGAGATTAAGGACAGTATCTGTACCCAGTTCGCCATCCTGTGCGGTGTTGGCACCGATGCCAAATGCAACCGTGTAATCCGTGTTGGAAAGGTTAACTGTGACAGCGGCGGAAGCGCTGCTGTAATCTACGGTGTCGCCATTCAGACCATGATTACCGCCATCCAGTATGTCATCTCCGGCACGGCCTACCAGCAGGTCATCGCCACCACCACCGCTGATCGTATTATCATCTGCAGTACCACTGAGCGTATCGTTACCGAAACCACCGGCAACATTTTCGATCGAAATCAGCGTATCCTGACCGGATGCGGTAACGACAGGATTCAACGTATCGTCCAGATCCACCGTGATATCTGCGGTTTCACTGGCGTAACTGACGGTATCACTTCCAGCGCCGCCATCCAGTGTATTGGTACCACCACCACCGCCTAGCGTGTCATCACCATCAAGACCAAAGATTTGATTGTCTGAAGCATCACCAAGCAGGGTGTCACCCTGTCCAGAGAGATTGGTGCCTTCAAGGTTTTCAATGGAGTCAATCGTGTCCGTACCACCCTGACCGTCATTGGAAATACGCCCATCGCTCAGGTCGACACTGACTGCATTACTGAGGGATGCGAAGCTGACAGTATCAATACCATCACCACCGCGGAGATCGTCGTTTCCGGATCCCCCCTCCAGCGTATCGTTATCATCGCCGCCTTCCAGGATGTCATTGCCTGCACCGCCAATCAGTATGTCATCGCCCGTTCCACCCAGCAGCGTATCGTGCCCGTCTCCACCATCGAGAGTATCCGTGCCACGTCCACTACTCAGTACATTATCCTGGGCATCACCGGTGAGGGTGTCATTGCCATGATCGGTAGTAACATTTTCAAAACCCCTGACTTGGTCAGTACCGGTTTCAATGCCACCGCCAAAGCTTTTTGAAACTGTTATATATCCTTGGGCATCCGGCGTTTGTGATAAATCAACGGTAATATCATCCGGCGTATCAAAAGCGCTGGTGACGTTACCCACCATATCCAGCGTGTCAGTACCATCGCCGCCATCCAGGGTATCGTTGCCAAAGCCACCATGAATGGTGTCATCGTTATCACCGCCCTCAATGACATCATCACCCTGGTTACCATTGATAATGTCATTGCCGACACCGCCATTAATCGTATCTGTGCCATCACCACCGAATATAGTGTCATTGCCGTCTATACCATTGAGGACATTCGCCCCAAGATCACCCAATAGCTGATCATCCCCGGTGCTACCGATGACATTTTCAATATTGGTCAGTGTGTCGGTGTCACCTCCCGAATCAATGGCGCTATTTGCCGTCAGATTGACAACGACAGGACCGGATTCATCACTGTAATCCACCGTGTCGGTGTTATTGCCGCCATCCAGATTATCAACACCGGCACCGCCTTTCAGTATGTCGTCTCCATCACCACCGGACAGGATATCGTCACCAATCCCACCATCCAGAGAGTCATTGCCGAATCCACCGTCCAGCGTATCGATGCCCTCGCCGCCAAGCAGTGTGTCATCACCGCTCAAGCCATTCAGTGTGTCATCACCCGCCAGACCTGTGAGTACATTGGCCCCGTCATTATTCACATCAACGTATTCACTACCGGTGATGGTGTCGTCGTGGGTCGTGCCGGTGACATTCTCAAAGTTGCTGATGGTATCGGAGGTGCCATAACCATCATCCATGACGGTACCGGATCCCAGGCTGACCGTGACACCATTCTCCGGCCCGACGGTGTTCCCAAGGTATTCATAACTGTACTGGACAGTATCTGATCCATCGCCGCCATCCAAAGTGTCATTCCCGACGCCGCCGGAGATGATGTCATCGCCCCCTGCTGCATCAATGACGTCATCCCCCACACCGGCATGGATGATGTCATCCTGGTCACCACTGGTAATCTGGTCGCCGGTCGGGCTGACATCCAGCACCAGCGGCGCCTGCCCTGAGGATGTCAGAACCAGATCATCCGGACCCGTTGCATCCCGCAATACGACAGGGATGCCATAGTCATTTTCAGAACCATCCTTGAAAACCACCCGGAAGGAAAGATCCACAACCTGGCTGTCAGACAGGGTGGGAAATTTCAGTGTAAAGGCAGAGAGACTCGGCAGCAGCCAACTACCATCTCCCTGGTTAGAGCCACCAGATACTGCCCACTCATCCGGCATATTTTCGACATAAATGGCAGCAATATCGGTGATGTTTGAATCATTTTGCAGGTTTAATACTTTACTATTCTGCGTATCGCTGAACAGTGACGGATCATCCCCATAGATCTCCAGTCCATTGTCCTTGTTCAATGAAACATCGGGGAGCCCACCGTCCAGCCCATCCAGATCACCACCAAAGTATTCCGTGCCCAGGTGCTGTTCGGGGTCACTCTGGCTGATTGAGGGATTGTTTCCACCGCCACCGATAATCAGCTGTCCGGCAGCCCGTGAACCAACATTGGTGACCGATATCGAGAAAGAAATATCGATATTCGTTTCTGCCAGCGAGGGCCCAACATCCTGCTCGGATGCCGATGATGTCGCTGTACTGGTGGCCTCCAGGCTTTCTGTGAAATCCCCTTCTCTGGGCTCAACCTCTTCTACCGGCTTTTGCTTGAATTCTTCATCATTCTTTTTGATTTCCTTGCTGGCTTTGGATTGTTTCTTGGAATCCGCAGCCTCACTGTAGGAAGAATCAGCTTTAGTCTGTCCAGAGGAACCCGGCGCTTCTTCCAATTCGTCCGAATCGCCTTCCAACCCTTTCAGGGTTGAAACCGGTACATCTTCAGATTCAACAAAATTAGCCTGGGCAATAAATTCATCACCGGTAATGACCGTGCCATCGGCAAATTTAAATTCCAGCGGTTTTTCGGTTGCCGTCATGACCCCTGCAAGCAGCAGGGTTACTTCAAGTCCATCGGGATAAATAAGAACAAAGTCCGGTCCCCTGACCTCCATTCTTATTTCATCAGGATTCACATCCAATAAATACTGGGTGTCAGCCGCCGCAGGCTTAACTATCGATGTGGATAGCGCCTCGTAACGGACTTCTTCAATTTTGGTAGCACTTCCTTGATTTGACCCGGAAGCACCGGTGGTTCCAGACTGCTGATCACCACTGGCGCCGTTTTCATCGGCCATGGCAACATCCCTGTTTTATTCCTGCCAACGTCAGGAAAAGGCACAAAAATCTGATCGTTTATTAATTAACAACAGCTAATTATTAATTAAACCGACACAATTCTGTCAGAACACTTTATTAAGAAATGAATAGAGCCCCGCAAACGCAGGTTATCTTAATAATTTATAGTTAGTTGCCAGCATTAATTCAAAGAATCTGCAAACAATAAAAACAATGAAAACCCATTTTAATTAAAAAAATTTTTTTACTTATAATTTCTATAAGCCAATACAATAATCAAACAGGAATACTGTTCATCATGCCAATTAAATCACCCTCTTGGGGAGAACCTGCGCCCTGGTTCTATGCCCATACGTCCTATAATCCTCGCTTTGCTTTTTCCAGCCTGGGCGGTCGCTTTGTTGGCCTGATTTTCCTGGGTAATTGCGTGGCACCGCCGGTAGTGCAATTTCTGAATGCGATAAAAAAAGCAGATTTGACTTCGAATGATGATCACAGTGTCCGTTTCGCGGTAACACTGAACCCAAAAGATCAGGAAAACCGTCTGGCGCTTGACGCTTTTCCAAAACAACGGATTTTCTATGACAAGGATGCCTCTATTGCGAGGGATTATGGCGCACTGGGCTACGATCCCGTTGAGGGCAAGGATGTCTTCTACCCCTACTGGCTAGTGCTTGATCCCACACTGCGTGTCTATGCCAAAGGCAGCATTGACCAGCCAGACCAGTTTATACACGCCATGCAGAATCTGCCGGATCCCGCCTGTCATGTTGATCCGGCCATTGACCTCTGGGCTCCTGTTCTTCTGGTACCCCGCATTCTGGAGCCCGACCTCTGTCAGACACTGATTCGCTATTACCATGACGGCCAAGCGGAACCCTCCGGCTTTATGCGTACGGTTGACGGTAAAACCCTTGAACTGCAGGACGCAGACGTCAAACGCCGCGCCGATGTAAATATTGACGATGAATCCCTACAGGATGCCCTGAAATACCGGGTCAGAACCCGTCTGGTCCCCGAAATCGCCAAGGCTTTCCAGTTCCAGGCCACACGAATTGAGCGCTATATCGTCGCCTGTTATGACAGCAGCGACGCCGGCTTTTTCAAAGAGCACCGTGACAACACCACCAAAGGCACCGCTCACCGCCGGTTTGCCATCAGCATCAACCTCAACAGTGAAGAGTATGACGGGGGAGAGCTCTGGTTTCCGGAATATGGAAACCGCCGCTACAAGCCACCTACTGGTGGTGCGGTCGTATTTTCCTGCTCCCTAATGCACGCTGCCACACCCGTGACGCAGGGCACCCGGTATGTCACTCTGCCATTTCTCTATGACGATGCTGCTGCAAAAATACGGGAAGCCAATAACTGTTACCTGGGTGATGGGGTGGAACCCTACCGCTGTGATGATCAGAGTGATGACTGGGATCAACAGGCTTAATAAACGACGTTAGACCTTAAATAGAAAAGCCCCTTTTCATGATAACAATGGAAAGGGGCTTTTATTATTGCGTATTAATGGATGATGTTGTCCGGCGGAAAGTCTTTCAGGGTTTCCTGAACCGCTTCCTGAATGAATGCAGTTCTTTTTTCCGGTGTGGATGTTTCAGGCAGACGTCGTTTAGCTACCCCCCGCCAGATCAACTGACGACTACCCGGATCAATAACATCCAGCGTCAGCTGCCCTTCCTCATAATCCCGCACCCGGGTTTCCGTTCTTGCACCCATCGTCCACGGCAACGTGTGGTAACCCATACCAACCGTCACATGGGTTTCATCACGACGGGTTTTGCTGCCGGTGAAATAGTGGACCAGGAAATCAGCATTTTCAGGGCTGACCTTTTGATACCCCTGTTCTGTCAGCGTTGCGTCGACCGCTGTCCTAATACGTCGATCCTGCAAACTGTCCTTGTCATAATCTTCTGACTGATCAGCCTGAGGCAACCAGGCATAGCGTGAGAGTGAGGTAAAGGTGTATCCCGGATCGAAGTCACGATCCACCTTGACGCTGGAGCAGGCAACCAGAAACAGTGACAGCACCAGAAACCCCCATGTTTTCATCGGTTTCATTATTCCTCCCGCCATTGATCTGTATGCAGCCACTATATGTAAATAGTCGTTTAAAAGGCATTGTTTTTACGGCCTGCTGACATCTGCTTGCCATATGGAAAGGCTTAATTATCATTGAATGCTACACGGATGGCAGATACGACAACTGTCATCAAATAAGGACACTGACGCAGTAATTCATGCCTGATACATCCCCTTTTTCCATTCCAGATAACACCGTTTGCCTGGAAGAGGTCATTAAGAAAAGTCGCTTCCTGACCTACCTTGCCCATACGCCGGGCAGCGAAGCCGCATTGGCTTACATTCGCCAGCTCAAGTCCGAACATCCTGCAGCCCGTCATCACTGTTCAGCGTTTATCGCCGGTGAACCCGGCGATGGTCAGCAATGGGGTTTCAGTGATGACGGTGAGCCCAGCGGTACTGCAGGCAAACCAATGCTGGCGCAGTTACAGGGTTCCGGAATCGGTGAGATCTGTGCAGTGGTTGTACGTTATTATGGTGGAATCCGGCTGGGAACGGGGGGACTGGTCAAAGCCTACGGTGGCGGTGTTGCCGAAGCACTCAAACAACTACAGCGCAGGGAGAAAATTCCCCAACGTCAGTTTACGCTGCATTGTGATTACAGCATGCTGAAAACCGTCGAGTACCTTCTGGCGCAATATGCCGGTGTCATTGATGACCGATGCTATACCGACACCATCACACTACAATGCTCTATCGATAATCGCTGTTACAGCACGTTCTGCCAGCAGTTGCTACAAGCCACCGACGGTCAGTTGCAACCAGAGGGCTGATGATTGACCGCTTAACCCGGGAATGAACGCGCCAGTATCAGCAGATTATCAACGATCATGCGGGTCTGACCAGCAACCACCATGGGCGCCAGGTTCACCTGGTAATCCTCGTAACGGCCACGAATATAGCGCCAGCGCTGGCTCACCGGTTTCAGCTGTTCTGAAGACACTCCAGTCTGTTTCAGCTGCAGAATTGCCTGATCCATCTCCTCAGCCAGAAGTTTGAGGTCCTGGTCGAAATAACCAGGCTGATCCAGCGTATGCAACGCACCGATGTAGGCCCTGGCCGTGTAACGGGCCGCCATATACTGCAACCGCACAGCCTGCTGGTCTACAACAAGCCCCTCTTCACCCCGTTGAACAAACAGATCACAGCTGACCCGAAATACCTGCATATGCAACTGGCGAACGGTATCCAGTGCCGTAGTATCCGCTTTAGCTAACGATACAAAGCACAGGCAGACACACAGCAGTAACCGACCGGGAAACAACCTGGTTAAACCCTTCACAACAACCCCCAATACTTATTCTTGTTAACATCCCTGGCGGGTGAATGGTCATGTGAGAATTTTACCGGGTGTTCCCGGTGATGTCTCGCCGGGATTCTGCACAGGTTAACCTTCTACGAGCACTATGCCTGCCGTTTCGCCAGGCGCTTTCGAATAGCATCAAAATACTGCATTCGAATACGTTCAATTTCATTGGCCAGGTGGTGGCAGCCATCGGGGATGAGAAAAACCTCCGGATCTGTATACAACTTCCGCAGTATTTTGAGGTTATGCCGCCAGTTGACGGTCTTATCTCTCTCGCCCTGAATAATCAGTGGTGAGCAGGGGCATGATTTTCGGAATGATTCGATACGTCGTATCCACTGATGCAGTGCCCCCACCCACTCAACAGGCAGGATATTGGATTGCAAAGGGTCGTTGGCCAAAAACTCAAGAAACGCCTGATCATTCGAGTTATTGGAACGGGAACGCGGTATCGACGATACGAAAGAACGCAGCAGGAAATACTGCACCAGCCCCATACGCCACAGTACAGGACGCACCAACGGTGCCATAAGGAAAACATCGGCAATCTCGTAGCGTTCCAGCAGTTCCGGATAGTTCACCAGGGTATCCGTGATAATGGCGCCGCCGGTACTCTGCCCCTGAATGAACCAGGGACTTGGCAGCTTCCCTCTGGCCCACTCAAGACAGTGGCGGAACACCATGGAGTAACGACTGAAGCAGTCAATGCTGGCAATTGAACCGGAGGACAGGCCATGACCCGGCAGGTCATGAACCATGACAGCGTACCCTTCCTCCAACCAGAAACGGACAAGATGGCCATACAGGCCAGCATGATCATAATAACCATGTACAAGAAACACGGTACCCACCGGATGCTCAGGACGCCAGACATGGGTAGCCAGCTGATAGCCGTCCACTTCCAGGAAGCCAATGTCATGCTGAATACCCGGCAGGAAGTGTTCCGGCGACATCGCATAGAAATCCAGATATTCCCGAAGATTGGCATCCGGTTCTACAGAACTCCCCAGTTCCAGCGCAGGCAGGGAAGATTTAAGGTTTTCTATAATCTGCCGGTTCAAATCCGTTCGTCCATTCAACACTGTCAAAAAAGCAATTATACGGAGTATTGCCCAATCTGCTTAGAATAAGGCATATCAAAACGCGTCCCTGTCATCATTTATTGTCCGAATAGAGGCTGTCAGACAAACGTACCATAGCTGATGGTCTTATATCCGACCTGCCAGAATCGCCTTAAAGTAATCATCAGAGGCTGGCCCGCCTTCACTGCCCCGTGATTCTTAAACCCTGATGAACCGGGCGGGCGGCTTCATTCCTTTATGATGGAATCCCGCGAACAACAGCCATTATCCGGCAATAAGTCCTATTTCTTAGTTATCGACTCAATCAGGTTACGATTCAATTGCATGTTTTCTCCAGCGACCGTGGTGAACTGGTAGAAACCGGAATCCTCATCGTAATGCGGCATGCCGCGTGTGACGATTTCACGGCCATCATTCAGCTTGATTACATGGGGAGAGGAACAGCCGCTCACCACCAGACAGGCGAGCATGACAGCAGGGGGCACAAGGCCAGTCAATGGACGAAACATCGCAACAACTCCGAAAAATCGACTTTTCAGAGCATAGTCAGCCAAGGGAATTCCGCCATAAAACCAGGAAGGGCGACCATGAGGCCGCCCTTCCTTTGAAGAAGATCAGGAAATCTTCGGATCCAGATCGCCGCTGGCGTAGTTCTGGAACATCACTTCCAGGCTGACCGGCTTGATCTTGCTGGCATTGCCGGCAGTACCAAACGCTTCATAGCGGGCCACACAGATATCCGCCATCGCCTTGATGGTTTCGTTCAGATATTTACGCGGATCGAACTCAGCCTTGTTGTGCGCCAGGAAACGACGGATCGCCCCAGTGGATGCCAGGCGCAGGTCGGTGTCGATATTCACCTTGCGAACACCGTGCTTGATGCCTTCCTGGATCTGCTCAACCGGCACACCGTAGGTTTCTGGAATCTCGCCGCCATATTCGTTGATGATGGCCAGCCACTCCTGTGGCACGCTGGAAGAACCGTGCATGACCAGGTGAGTGTCCGGAATACGCTCGTGGATCGCCTTGATGCGGTCGATGGCCAGGATGTCACCAGTGGGCGGACGGGTAAACTTGTAAGCACCGTGGCTGGTACCGCAGGCAATCGCCAGGGCGTCCACACCGGTCAGTTTGACGAATTCCGCGGCTTCATCAGGATCAGTCAGCAGCTGATCATGGCTCAGGGTACCTTCAGCACCAACGCCGTCTTCTTCACCGGCCTGGCCGGTTTCCAGGGAACCCAGGCAGCCCAGCTCACCTTCCACAGAGACACCGCAGGCATGCGCCATTTCGACAGTGCGACGGGTCACTTCCACGTTGTAGTCCCAGTCAGACGGGGTCTTGCCGTCCGCTCTCAGGGAACCGTCCATCATGACAGAGCTGAAACCCAGCTGGATGGAGCGCTGGCAGACGTCCGGCGAAGTGCCGTGATCCTGGTGCATAACCACGGGGATATGAGGGAATTCTTCAATCGCCGCCAGGATCAGATGGCGCAGGAAAGGAGCGCCAGCATACTTACGGGCGCCGGCCGATGCCTGGACGATAACCGGGCTGTCGGTCCGGTCCGCCGCCATCATGATGGCGCGCATCTGCTCCAGGTTGTTGACGTTGAATGCCGGGACGCCGTAACCGTGCTCGGCGGCGTGGTCCAGCATCTGACGCATGCTGATCAAAGCCATGACTGATCCTCATCATTGGAATTTGGGGCAGTACCCGCACTATCTCCGGCACCGTACTTACGCAAGTCAGGGTATCCGGTCATCTGCGGTGGGATAAATGCGGTGAGAGTGTATGACAGATTGGCGCCGGTTGAAATGGGATGGCAACTTTTACAGCCATTGCACAATTTTTACGCAAATATATTTCTATTACTCCCAAAATTCGTCAATGCCAAACGCCAGCTTTAACACTTAAAAAACGCGCCATAACTATGTTGTCTAAAACACAGATGAAACTCATACCCACAAACAGTGTCAATACAGTCTGTATGCAGAGACTCCAACTTAAATACTTAACAAGTTTGTGGCTATATAGCTTTCAGATTTGCAAAAGGGGGGAACTATGGAAGTATCAGTATCATCAACACAAGGAGCATCTGTAGCAGAGTCTTCTTGCCAATCTGTCAGTTACCGTCAATATCCTTTCAGGGTAAAGCGGCAAAAAAATACTGAGACTCAAATACAGATCCTTGTTCCGAATGATCAAAAACTTGTAACTGAAGCAAATATTCAACGAACCGTTGAAATTCTTGTAGATGCTGAGCTACCAAGAAGAAACAGCAAAAAAGGGGAAGAGCTTGTAAAAACAACCCAAGGGACATCTCTTAAGCATATTACTACAGGGGGATTTTCCAGAATACTGCATATCCAATTTTCTGAATTAACACGATCAACAGCTATTGACTTTCAAGCTGCGCTTAAACTACCCATTCATGCGGTGGGTGCTACCGGTAACCCGTCGAATGACCCAATAAAACAAGAGATCAGCATCCTTAAAAAAATTGGAAGGCATGAACATATAATAAATATGTTCTCTGCATTTATATTTAAAGACAACATTAATATTTTATGTATGGAATTTTGCAAAGAAAGTCTGGATGATTTTTTAAAAAAAAGGCACAGCCGCCTTTCTGTGACAGAAGCCAGAAAAATCATGCTACATACAGCAAAGGGCTTAGCCCATTTGAAAGCATCCAACATTATCCATCGAGACATAAAAACAGACAATGTAATGCGTAGTCTAGATAATAATTGGAAATTGGGTGATTTTGGATTATCACTTCATGGTAAGCAAGTTTGTACATTATCAGGAACGATTTATACTTTATCGCCCGAACTTTTTAATACAATGGAACCCAGATTCTCATTTCAATCTGATGTTTTTGCATATGGCGTACTCCTTATGCACATCGCTATGAATCCAAGTGCATCAAGAATGTTAGAACTGGGTTATGGGAAAGTAAGCAGAGAACTTGTTGGCGGTGTACAGCGACAAATGGCACAACCGCAATTCCCATCCTATGAAGATTTTGAGAAAAAATGGAAAAAACTAAAACCAGAAAAAACCAGAATATCTGAATTAATTAGAGATAAGCTTAGCCATATTGATTTAGATCGCATCTCAAATTTGAAAGAACTCATCATTGACATACACCTACCATGGAAAGAAGAGGCTATGCTATGCGCATTAGCATTTGTCAGGGAAGAACCTGATAATAGGTTAGACATTAATCAATTCATTGAACTGCTAGAATCACGAACGGAACAAGTTCCCCAAGATTCCGAAATAGCTGATGAACACTCAAAATGTCCTATTGGATAGCATACTTATGCATAAGAAGGCCTATGTATCAATAATGCGCCGACCTGCTAACAACAGGATTCCATGCGTTAAAAATGTCGGATTAGTTGTGTCGGTTAAAATGCTACCTCATCCGCCCCCTTGGTACCCTTATCATCATGGACAGATGCCATGACACCGTCTCAAATGACTGGAACTTTCTGCTTGCCATTGACTCAACATTACTGAAGCGCCACTCAACTCACTGCTTGCAGTCCTCGATTGCTTTAAATCATCAATAGTTAAACATTGGAGACTGTATTATGTATATTCGATCATCTTCAATTTCTACCCAAAGTTCATACCAGACGGCTTCTAGCAGTGGCAGCTTGGAGCAACGCACAAGTAGCAGTAGCAGTAGTTCACAACCGAGCGTCAGGTTATTCACAGGCCAAAGATACGAACTCTCCAGCACCAAACAACCCGCAAGCAGCAGAGACCCTCAGCCCAGCAGCATATGGCAATTTACAAACACCAGTAGCTCGCTATCCAGTGTCAAGCCTTATATCCCATCCAATACTGGCAATATGGAGCCTGTAGAAAGAACAGCAGTTGATGTACGTAATATTGCAATATTTGACGATGAACGAGAACACGCTATCAATAAAGCCATGAATGATTATGTTTGCTTTAAGAAAACAGATCGCAATATAAATAGGACTCAAGGCTACAAAATAAATTCTGTAGGCAGATTTCCACATATTCTACTCTACGAAGATACCAGCCAAAAAAAAATCATTCACCAAAATCGTTCCGCTGTGCATTTAAACATGCAAGAGTATCTAGTGACGAGCGAGAGCTTCTTAATGAGCAAAGAATACTCCGACAATTAAATCATGAAAACATTATACAGCTACTCGCGTCATTCCAACATGCTCAGAAAACAATATTACTACTTGAGCAATGCCAAGGAAGCCTTGAACATATATTAAACATCCATCAAGGTCACCTAGCCGAAGATGACGTAAGACTCATCGTAAGGGATATAGCAAAAGCCATAACCTATTTATATAAAGAGAAAATAGTGCATTGTGATCTGAAACCAGCTAACGTGCAAAAGAAGTCTCGCTATCAATGGAAAGTAAGTGACTTTGGACTCTCTCACTACGATGACCAGAAACAAGAAGTATTAAAGGGTACTGTTGAATATATGGCACCAGAAATACTCTATAGCCAGACATACTCATCCTATTCAGACTGGTTCTCCATGGGCATAATACTAATGGAACTTATAATACCCAGTGAAACAATAAATCCATTATTTCCAGGAATATCAACAATAAAAGCTGTCAAAAACCTTATACTCTTTAATTGTTATGAAGAAATAGAAGAATATATAGATAGCCACCATCTTCCTTTTATTGAAAACTTAAAAAATCAAAAACCTCACGATAGAGATATTCATGAAATTGTACGAAAGTCATCGCAAGAGTGTGACTTTACTAAAACTTCAGACATATTAAGACTTCTAAAAACGCCTGAGCTCAAATGGGAAGAGGAAATACTGATTCTTGCACTCTCACAACTACAGGAAAATCCAGCAGCACGATTACGCCCAGAACTTATTGCTTCTTTTCAACAAGAGGCACTTGAGAGATGGTCTAAGCGGCAGAGTATAGATACTCCCTGTTATCGACGCTGCATACCAAAATGTTGCCTCATTCAATAAACACTCTGATGATGATTCAAAGATCAAGAATTAGAATCAAACAGCAACAGGCACCTTTATTTACCTGTTGCCATTCAATGAGAGAAATTAAATTACTTCGCCCGTTTTTCCAACATTGCAACAGCCGGCAGCACCTTACCTTCAACATACTCAAGGAATGCACCACCACCCGTAGAGATATAGGATACCTTGTCCTTTATACCGTATTTATCCACGGCAGCCAGTGTGTCGCCGCCACCCGCAATGGAAAATGCTGGGGATTTAGCAATCGACAGTGACATGGCCTTGGTGCCTTCACCAAACTGGTCAAACTCAAATACACCGACCGGACCATTCCAGATGATGGTGCGGGCATCTTTCAGGATATTGGCGAACAGCTCACGGGTCTGGGGGCCGATATCGAAGATCATGTCATCATCCGCGACCTCATCTACCAACTTGATGGTGGCTTCTGCATCCTCACTGAACGCCTTGCCAACGACAACATCCAGAGGCAGGGGAATATTGACCTTTTCCAGCAGGGCCTTGGCCTGGGGAATCATGTCATGCTCGCAGAGCGACTTGCCCACCGTATAACCGGCCGCCGCCAGGAAAGTGTTTGCGATACCACCGCCAACGATCAGCTGGTCACAAATATCAGACAGAGATTCCAGTACCGTCAGCTTGGTGGATACCTTGGAGCCGCCCACAATCGCGGTCATCGGACGCTCCGGGTTACCCAGTGCGCGGGACAGGGCGTCCAGCTCAGCCACCAGCAGCGGACCGGCGCAGGCTACCGGTGCGTAAAGGCCGGCACCGTGGGTCGATGCCTGGGCCCGATGAGCAGTACCAAAGGCATCCATCACGTAGATATCGCACAGGGCTGCCATCTTGCGGGACAGCGTTTCGTCGTCTTTCTTTTCGCCCGGGTTGAAGCGAACGTTCTCAAGAATCACCAGGTTACCGTCTTCAACGGTGAAACCACCCTCAACCCAGTCACGGATCAGCGGTACGTCACAGCCAAGCTTTTCACTGATGTAATCCGCTACCGGCTGCAGGGAAAATTCAGGGTCATACTCGCCTTCTACTGGGCGCCCCAGGTGGGAGGTCACCATGACCTTGGCGCCAGCCTTCAGGGCATGCTTAATCGTGGGCAACGAGGCGAGAATACGGGCATCACTGGTTACCCGCCCATCTTTTACAGGAACATTGAGGTCCTCACGGATCAGAACGCGCTTACCTCTCAGATCCAGATCGGTCATCTTCAGAACGGTCATCTCAGGCTTCCTTACGACAGCTTCTGACAAGCCGGCTCACAGACATTCGCCGGAAAGGCACGGACATTACCACAAGCGTACGCCGGCGGTCATGTTCAAGAGTCAGTAAACCATAGCCTTTGCACAGTGATACCCGTGTAAAAATGCTATTTTCAAAATACGACAATCTCAGGCTACTCATCATGGCAGTTATCATCCGGCACCCTGTGGAAACAGACCATAGCCAATGGCTGACGCTGTTCACCCATTACCAGACTTTTTATCGCGGTCATATCCTGCCAGAAACGGTAGACTTTACTTGGCAGCGAATACTGGATTCAAAAACAGAGATGGGAGGACTTGTTGCTGAACGGGATGGCGAACTTATCGGATTAACACATTACCTTTACCATGACTCAACGTGGAACAGTAAAAAAAGCTGCTATCTGGAAGATTTGTTTGTTGATAAACACGCACGTGGATGCGGTGCCGCACGATTACTTATCGAGCATGTAGAACAGATTGCCCGGGAGTATGGAGCATTCCGTCTTTACTGGCATACACAGGAATATAACGGCCCGGCGCGATCGCTTTATGACTCAATCATGCCGCCATCTTCATTTATGGTTTATCGCAAAAACCTTTAGGGTCATCAGTGAATTTGTGTGTGTAACGGACATGATACGCCCGCCTAATGACTCTCTGCCTGACCGACAGGCGACAACAGGCGTCTTGAACTATCTTTGCTCTGACATCCGCTGTCGATGGTCAAAAGACCAATGAGAGGTACATCCCATGGCATCAACCTGGGTACTGGTCGCTGATAACAGCGAAGCCAGAGTTTATGATTTTGACCGGCATAAAAAGACGTTGACGTTAATCGACGAGGTCGAGCACGAAGAGGGCAGGTGGAAGAACCAGGCCTTTGTCTCTTCAGGGCCGGGACACACCATTACATCGTCAGGCAATCACACCAGCCGTGCAGTGGGTACTGATGCTTCCCCGAAAGCCCATGAATCCCATAACTTCGCCCACATGATCGGCACCAGCATTAACCATGCTTATGACCTTCACCGGTTCGACACCATCAACCTGTGCGCTCCGCCCAAGCTACTGGGTGAAATTCTGCCTGAAATCAGCAAGAACGTGCCGCAGGGCGAGCACATCAACAAAGATCTGGTAAAGGAGAGTGACAGCGCTATCGTTGATCACCTCCTGGCGCAGGCCGAAACCAGCTGAACCTGAGCACGGGTGGTAATCACGATGAATCGTTACAGAGAATTGGAAGAGCTGGATATCGAGTTTCAGGAAGCAGAAAGCGCCTGGCTGGGCGCAAGGGAAGACGCCACATTATCCGAGCAGGACAAACAGGCTTTCCTTAGCCGTCTTCATCAATGCCTTGAGAAACGCAAGGCTCATATCACCAAGCACTGGCATGACCCGGCGTATTACGATGAGCAGGGTAATCTCAAGGTCGATTAATCCATAAAGCCAGAACAGCATTACTGTTCTGGCTTTATTTCCGGCAGTTCAACATCCACCAGGTAATCACCACTGAGCCAGTTACGCCCCAGCAGGAGAGGATAGGTCATGGTATCCCGATTATTCAGGTTAACCTCAACAGGTTTACTCTGCCCCTGGAAAGCGAGATTCATTTCAACCACATAACGCATTTTGGCACCGTGAGAGCTTCTCACCTTCACGATATCCACAATTTCTGCGTCTGCTTCGATGACCTTGCCCGACTCATTCGCTGTTTTGAAATGGATAGTCTTGCCAACATTATCCTCCATGACCGGCGCCGGATCTTGAACAACCAGATCCCAGGCATGCAGGGAGACTTTTGCAGCCCCGGTATCGACCCGGGCAAGGTAGGTCAGACCCGTTTCCTCTATCGATATATACTCCACCGGCCCAACAACCTGTTTAGGACTGAAAGAATCAGAAATCGATGAACAGGCCGCCAGCGTCAGAGACAGAAAAACCAGTAACCATCGCTGCATAAAACCCCCTATATATTGATATAAGAATGGCTGGTGTTATTAAATCACACGGAATCATAGCTGGTTTTTAGGGTGTATTGTCTGACACCTTTAATCAGCCAGCCTAACGCCTTCCCAACCATACACGACAGACATCCAGCATACGGTTGGCAAATCCCCATTCGTTATCAAACCAGCAAAGCATCTTCACCATACGTCCACCACTGACACGGGTCTGGGTCCCATCCACGATCCCAGATCGGCTGTCATGGTTAAAGTCCACCGAGGCATGGGGTTCTTCTGTAAACCCGAGCAAGCCTTGCAATCGTCCACTGCCAGCAGCCTGCCTGAAATAATCATTAATCATTTCAACCGTTACGTTGCTCTTGAGGTTAACGGTCAGATCCATGGCAGAGACATTAATAGTCGGTACACGCAGTGAGAGTGCCTCAAAGCGCCCCGTCAGCGTGGGTAAAAGACGATCAATCCCTAACGCCAACCCGGTATCCACCGGGATGATTGATTGCAGCGCACTGCGCGTCAAGCGAAGGTCAGCATGGTGATAGGCATCGATCACCGGCTGGTCGTTCATGGCGGAATGGATCGTCGTGATCACACCCTGCTCAATACCGAAAGCCTGATCCAGCAGATGCAACACCGGGACAATGCAGTTTGTGGTACAGGAGGCATTGGACACAATCCGGTGCGCCTGACTCAGGTCGTCATGATTGAGTCCATACACAATCGTGGCGTCGACATCCACCTGGGCAGGCTGTGAAAAGAGCAGCCGACCGGCACCGGCATTCAGATGCTGCTGAGCCGTATCGCGATCCTTAAAAGAACCGGAACATTCAAGTACCAGGTCAATTTCTAGCTCCCGCCAGGGCAACCGGGCCGGATCCGGCTCGTTAAGTACCCGAATATGGTCGCCATTAATCTGCAGGTAATCCCCCTCATGGCTCACCTGACCCGGAAAACGGCCATGGGTCGTGTCATAACGGGTGAGATAGGCCAAGGTGGCGATATCAGCCAGCTCATTAATGGCCACAACCTGGAAAGGCTCACGATACCCGCACTCATAGAGCGCCCGCATCACACTCTGGCCAATACGCCCATACCCATTGATTGCCAGCCTGAACGCCATACCTGCCTGTATCCGTTACCACTTAAACACCGGCTGGAGTATATCACGAGGTTATCAGTAGCCTGTTTCTAAAACCTTTTTTTCTCAAGCAGGCTGCCGACATACCGTAAATGAACGTCAAAAATACTCAGGGCAGGGCTAACAATGGCGGATTCACTTTATGAGCGGCTAGGCGGTCATTCCACACTGTTCGAAGCCATGCATCGGCTGTACGAAAAGCTGCAAAGCGACCCCGTTATCAGTCACTACTTTGAAGACATGGATATCGAAAGCCTGACCCGTAAGCAGGTTTCTTTCATGACCCGGGCTTTTGGGGGACAGCCGCCGGAAGAAACCCGCTCGCTGAAGGAGATTCATGAAAACCTCAATATATCAGGCCATGAATTCAATGTACTGATCAGTCTGATGCAAGAAACCCTAACAGAAATGGGGGTTGCCATAGCAACCCAGCATGAGGTTTTGGCTATTATTGAAAATGCAAGAGATGATATTGTTAAAAATTAAAAGGGTATGACTCATTTAAAACCATACCATTTGAAAAAATAACAACCTGCACTGACGCCAAAAGAACATCCTGTTTGAAATATAACAAGATTCATCAAATACACAACGGCAAAACTTATTCCTTAAGACTGCCACCTTCTACAATCATCAACTAAAAATGAAAAATAATTATCCCAACAATATAGATTCAGGAGATTCCCTTCCTTCATCCCGCTCAACCTCTTTACTAACCTGAATGATAGCTGAAACCCAACGACACGTGTCCTTGCTAATACCCAAAGCAGGTATATTTTCATGCAATGTTTTAGCACTCTCACTCATTTCTTCAAGATTATTAACTCTTAATGTTTTACCTGCATGAAAATTCAATACATCATAGTAATCAAGAGCATTTTCACCACACAGCTCGGTTTCATTCAGTCCTGTTTTTCTGACAAACTCCAGAAAGTCATTTTCGCCCTGTGCAAAAAGCGCTTGCTCTTCGAGAGTAGAAGCTCCGGCCTCTTCAGGCTGTTGATCTTGCTCTTCCGGTGAAAGCGCTTCCAGAGAAGCGTCATCGTCATTTGCTTCCGATGCCTCTTGGCCATGACTACCTTCGTGAACCGAGCTTTCTCTTGTACAAAGCTGACCACAGGTATTCATTAAATGAGTTATACAAGGTCTACATTTAATACCCAAAAGTGTCACCATACCTGCAGCCACACTACTACATAAACTAAGAATAACTTTAGGTGGCTCTTCCAAATGCGAGGTTTTAGGAGCATAAGAAAGTGCTAAATAAACTATAACTCCTGTAACTATGCCACATCCCAGAACAGGATAGACAGTTCCCTTCATTTTTGTGGAGCATAGAGATTGTTTAAGCGGCTGCATTACATTCACCGCACGAATAGTCCATGATTGTGCAGTTCTCTGCCCTACAACTTCTGATTCCTGAGGATTCAGAATCCGTATTTCTTCCTTAGAACTTTGGGTTGTTCTAAGGGTTGATGTTTTCTCTTCTAACAGATCAGAAGATTCTGGTTTAAAGCCGTGACCAGATTGCCTAGATCTTGAATAAGTAACTGCCATAATGCATCTCCTTTTGTTAAAGCCTTTCAACACTAAGCATTAAGACTAATAATCACTCATCAAATTCAAAACACCATGGGCATATATTCTTACCTATTCACATAAAGAAATCATTTTAGCTTGTTCACCACCCGCATTGAATAAAATGCTTAGGAATTCAATGGGCAATTCATACAAAACATATAGCATTATTAATATTGTTTTAAGCAAATATTGTTATCACAGGGATAATAAAAGATAAATCTATCTAATTCATCAAAGCAATATGAGTCGTCTATTTCATATATGTACATTCCCAACATTTACACAATGATCGAAAAACAGGCATCGTTGAAACGCTGAATATTTGCCAGTCTCAAAAATGCTGGCTCAGCGGGTGGAAGCCTGCTGTATCCCTCCGGATAACCCACCTCAAAATAACAATAAAAAAATCAGGGGATCCCCACTATGTATCGTATTGCCTTCTGGGCAGGCGCTGCCGCCGTGCTCACTGACTACCTTTGACAGTGGCCGGGAAGAACAGCGCAGCGCCTCTGCGGCCAACATTGCAGCGCCTGTTATCTACACCGTGGAAGTAAACGGTGTGGTCTATGACCTCAACAACGGTCAGATCCCTGTGCTTGCGCCCGGTGATACTGTCACACTCACGGGTACCGGCCTTGGCGCAGGGCCAGACATCGACTTCACCAAAATCATGATCGGCAAGAGCTGGGTGCTGGAATCCGACCTACTCATGTTTGAGCAGAAGCTGGCGATTGAGGATGAAGTGAATTATGAAACGACGAAAGTCGTTGATCGCTGGGACAAGGACATTCTCTCCCGGCAGGATGACCGGGTCTTATTCACCGTGCCCATACATGTTGCCAATGGTGATACTACCCTTACATTGCAGATTCAGAAACGCGATGGTTATAACGAGTCCTATCTCCGTCCGGGTGAACCTCACAACGTGATTGATGCAATTACCCGCCGGGTGATCAGTGATACGTTTTCTCACGACTGTGACGTGATATCAAAACTCTCTGAGCAACCTTACAGTACCAGTTTTTCCGTACAGGTGAACAACCCCAACTTTGACAATCTGGTGCAGGGAGGCCGTGAGGTATTCTGGTCCTTTGATTACAACCTGGGGCTTGCCCACCAGTTCCGTGACCTGAGCCGGGACGCCATCTTCCAGTACCAGGCCAAAGACCCGATCACCGGCACAATCGCCCTGGATCTGGAAAACCTGTTTGGCGCCTACCCGAATATTCTCGGTGAAGTCCCGGAAGAAGCCATCAGGGATGTCTATTTCGACCGTTATCCCATGCCTTCTCCCATCCCCGGATTACTGGCTTCCGGCCCCCAGAAACATTCCGCTTTGACCCGTGATTCCGGCTGGCCAGGCTACCGCTATGCGGAAGCCGTCGATCCTTACAATGGCGATGGTGCCTGGATCGGCTTTAACTGCGCCTCCTGCCATGGCAACCGGATTACATGGGAGCGGGCGCCCGGTGAAAGCGTCACCGTTACTTTGTCCGACCGGAGTTTGATGATCAGTACTTCTACAAGGATTACCAGAAGATACGTCAGGAATGGGGCAAGGATGAAATGGGGGCTCCACAGGCCATTGGCATGCCCGCTGCGCCTCACCCATGGTGTGCAGAATAGACTGGCGATATAGATGATCTGGTCACCTATCTGCTGACACTCTGATCGTTCGCGTTTGTTCGTTAACGCAAGACCTCTGCGGTTTAGAGGCCTTGATGCTTGTCCATCAACGACCGAAAGGTTTCTTTAGCTACCTTTGAAAGGTGGTTGATGACAATGTCCGAATACTTCAGATCAGTCCTTTTTCTTCTTGATTATCCGCCTGAACGGCTCAGCCCAGGCAGCCAGAGCACTGGCTTGCCGGGTTTGTATCCAAATCTTTCCCTGCCCTGAAAAACGACAGACAAACCCTTCTCCGGAGAAAAACAGGGATTTATAACCGCTCGGTTTGCTGATCTCGTAATCAAGCCCTTCGGTAAAAGCGACAATATGACCAGTATCGACCACATAATCCTCCGTAACATCCAGCTCAATCATCGCCCCATAAGTGTTGAACCAGAGATCTCCCTTTCCACGACACCGGATCAGGAAGAGGGATTCACCGGAGAAAAACCCTCGAGTCAGCCCCTGCCATTTTGTCTCAATGTCTACCCCTGCGGTAGCAGCCACAAAGGCGGCACTCTGCAGGTAGATTGATTCATCGTTCAGAAACACATGGGCCATATCACCCGGAGAACCCGGTGCAATCCCGATTTCACCACTGGCATCAGCTGCCGTATATTCATTGATAAACAGCGATTCCCCTGTCATCAGCCGCCCAATGCCGCCGCGAAGTTTTGTCTTCATCCGCATATGGCTGTCCATCGTCGCCATGGCAGAGGCTTCAACTTTCAGCGTTTCATTGGCCGGTACCTGCACGGTAAGAAAACTGTAGTCCGGTTGACCGGTAAGGGTAAATGAATAGCCCTGCATCTGTTCTGCTGACATGATACTTTTCCTCAGGCCTTTCTTGGACGTAGCAGGGGCATCAGACGATGACCAAACCCCGATGGACTGTGCGACTGACACCAGACCCGGCCTCGCCCCTTAAACCGGCAAACCAAACCTTCTCCGCCAAGCCATGAATGCAGCCAGCTACCGCCCGCCTTGCTTATGGAAAAATCCAGGGTATCGTCAAATGCGACAATATGACCGGTATCCACGAGTGTCTCCCCATCGACATCGATCGGGTAAATGGAACCAAACGCACCGAGTACCAGCTTGCCGCTGCCAGACATATGCAACCAGAACAGGCTTTCACCAGAAACCAGGTTTTTAATACCCTGCCAGCCAAGATCCATATCAACGGAGTGCTCACAGGCAACAAAAGAACCCGCCTGCACAACCAGCCCTCCCGCCAGATCCAACGACAGCATATCGCCTGACAGCGTCGTTCCCAGCCAGACTTCACCTGTCGTTTCCTGTGGCTCAAAGTGGTTCAGAAAAAAGGACTCACCGGCCACCATGCGCTTCATCGCCTTGAACAGGCCTGCTTGCCCTTTCTTATGGGTAGTGGTCGTCACCGACATATTGCCACTCATGGCAATCATGGCACCGGCTTCTGCAGTGCAGGTTTCTCCCGGTGACAGTGTCAGCCGCGCAACGGCATTCCCGGGCCCATGTTGTAATACGACATCCATAGCATTATCCCCGGAGTTTTGGATTCAACCAGCCGGCCAGTCCGCCCAGGCTTCGGGTTTGCAGTGTAATCCGGCCCTTACCGACAATCCGCATGACCAGCCCCTCGCCGCCAAAGAAACTGGAAAACAAGCCACCGGCAAGGCGCAGTTTCAACTTGATCCCTGGTCCATACGCAACCAAATGACCACTGTCGACAATAATTTCTCCATCGACGTCTTTTTCCAGCAATGCCCCGTAAGCACCGTACCAAACGCGCCCCGTGCCACTCACCGCTATTTTGAACAATCCTTCCCTCGCCAGAAAGGAGGTGAACCCTGCCCATTTCAGTCCAATCTTGATACCGTCCGTACAGGCAAGAAAAGCTCCTGACTGAAGATAAAGGCTCTCATCATTAAGTGACACTTCACTAATATCACCCGGTGTCGTCTGAGACAGAACAAGGCGGTGTTCTTCACTGGTCGAATTGCTGAATGCACTGAGAAAAAATGTTTCACCACCCAGCCATTTACGCATCAGCGCAGTGAAGGGATTTCCGTTTATTCTCGCTTTCAATTCAAGCCCGGCATCCATGCTCGACATTGCACCTGATTCAGCGATCACACGCTCACCAGGCGCCAACACAACCGCCAGATGAGCAAATGCCGGCGCTCCCTTAATTTCTGTATGCATGGTTGTGTGGCTCCTTTCAATCACACCTTTCTACGAGTGAATGCCAAGCATGATATGGCAGCTTCTGCTGTACTGTCATTGATTTAATCACGTAAAGACATAATCCATTTCCCGATTTTTAATATAACGTTGTCGTTTATTTAACACTCACGCTCCATAACTAACGGACAGATTGTTGGCAGGCGAAATAAACGACGTACGTTATACTTCAGACGCTTTTCCTAGATGCACATGCAGACAGGAGTACCCTCCATGAAGCAGGCTTATCCCCTCATCTCTCTAGCAGTACTGACATTGCTTTCCGCCTGTACCGTTAAGCCACAGGTCAACTGGGACTACAATCCACAGGTCGACTGGTCAAACCTTAAAACCTGGGCATGGATGGAACCCAAGGGTAAATTCAAAGAGCGAATGATTCATGGCTTTATGAGCCAACGGGTACATCGCGCCATAGAACAAGACATGGTACTTAAAGGGATGAAAGAAGTAGCAGCCAAGGATGCTAATGTATGGCTGAGCTGGGGTTTTACAGAAAAAAAGCGTCTGCAGGAAACACGCTATAACGCTGGTTTTTCATGGTATCCCTACCCCTGGATGATGAGCAGCTGGCCTACGGAAACAATCATTGATACATACCAGGAAGGGTATCTGACACTAAATATGATTAATCCAAAGACTAAAAATTTGGTTTGGCAAGGCGTTGCCCGTCATCGCATCACAGGTTCCATGTCTCCGGGAGAAAAAACGGAATATATCAATTCATCAATTATTGATATTTTGTCAGGGTTTCCACCTAATCCAGAAAACAAATAATGATCATATCGTGAAAGAGAAAATGGGCCCCTCTCTTTCACGACTCAAAAATATCAATTTTTATACAGTTCATCTCTTATCAGATCAGGACGATCACAAGCTTTAAAAAAGCTGGTCATACTCTGATGAACAAGATTCAAGACATTAACATTGTCTAAATTATATACAGGATACATTGAAGCACCAGTATACTTTAGCGTTACTTCACCCCCATTCACCACCTGAAAGTAATGGCATGTATGCTCACTCAATGTCGACAAAGTATCAACCAGAATGACATCACCAAGATCCAATGTCTGGCTATGACTTCTACCTACAGCCATCGTCTTACTATAATCAGCAGGTACATTTTGACTCGCATAACTGACATAACTAATAAAAGCAGCTCCCAATGGAAGTTTAACGGTAACAGTTGCTTGCTCATTAGCATTAATATTACACGCTAGTAAAAACAATAATAATACCGCACTCTTTTTTGCAATTGAATTTAACATAACAAATGCCTTATTGATAAATATCCGTAATATTATTTTGACAAAAAATAGCCATGCCACTTACCGTTACTTTTTAGACATAAAAACTAACTGTAAGTTCATTTAAACCTTCATCAATTATGATTAGAAATATATAAAACACTATAAAAAAGCAAAAACATTCAATATCAAAACAAAGGGAATAAAGATATAGACCAAAAAATAAAACCCTTCAAATCAAACCTGCAACTGTTACCGTTTATTACCTTAAAACACCCTGCAAACTTTATAATTTATCTCATTGGAATCTTAAGTATCCCTTTAATGCTGGCGGCAATGGCAAATTGTCAATATCAGAAGTCTTATGGATTTCCTGACGCACAACCCCCCTGCAAAGATTTTTACATCGCCTAAAAGGTGGGCAATCTCGTTTAACCGGATGTTCTGGCACAAGCATTATTAGCTCTTCTACCTTGTCTGGTTTACCTTGCTCTAACATCCTCAGTGGTGTCTGATGTTTTGCATCCTCTTTATACAAATCGGCACCAAGAATGATGAGAGCCCTAGCAGCCTTAATACTATGCGCTCCATGTACTCCAAGTCCTTCTTTAATCGCAACATGGAGAGCTGTCTGACCATTTTCATCGACCTGATTAAGGCTCGCACCTTTGTTTACAAGGTAATTGATCATATCGGTTCTGCCAGCCAAACGAGAGCAAGCAGCTGCATGCAAAGGTGTTGTCCGTTCATCCGTTGCCCTATCAAGATTAACAAACGCATTTTCTACAAGATATTGGACGCAGGCTGATGAATGATAACAACAAAATTTAACGGCTGCGAATAAAGGCGTCATCCCATTATTATCGGGTTTATTAAAATCTGCACCAGCGGGTAATAGAACTTCTAAAGAGTCTATAAATCCAGCTCTCGCTGCAGCATACAATGGTGATTGGCCATCCTCATCGACTCTATTAAAGCAGGCTCCCAAATTTAATAGCGTGCCCATAACTTCTATACGGTTATTTCTTGCAGCATAATGCAGTGCTGTCTGATCACCATTCTCTTTATCAAACTGATCAAGACATGCACCTGCATTGATCAGTTCAATGACCACGTCTTTATGCCCCCCTATAGACGCTGCATGTAAGGGTGTCTTACCGGATTCAGCAGCATGGTTTACATCAGAGCACCTGCCGATCAAATGCTTTATCTCTGTCAGATTGATACGACGCTTCGACAACAAGATGGTCATTTGTTCACAGAGTTCACGATCTCTATTCAAGCTTACTTCCGTATCAACCACTGCTACATCCGAGACACTAGCTAAATTATTCTGGTTACTTGAACGTAAGTTTTGATGGGCAAGCAAACTCTTTTCATTGGCTCTGTCCATTACCATCTCCTATTAGCAAGTTCAACCACTAATAATTTTGAATGTCAGGAATTTAGGATATCCTGCAAAGTTCAGACCCAATCGTTTATTAGAAGTTCAAATTTAAATCAGCCAAAAAAGATTTTTAAATACCTACATAAAAAATAGAGAAAAACATTAAAATCAAATCAAAAAATAAAGACCAACACAAAAAATATTTACTGCACATAAAATATATTTTATTGAAAGGCCACTTAAAAAATAAGCATTAATCGAGATCACCTAATAATTCGAAATTAACTCTCTCATTTAAAAATACAAATTCGACTAGATATGTAAAACATTAAAATCAATTAATTAATACTCCTGACGTATTAATTAATTGTCTCAGTGCCGGCCTATTTTTCTGGAAGTCAGAAACACTTTTGTGTTCCTGACTTCTATTGGGCAATATCAGCTAAAGTCTGTCAGCAGCTCATCCGCTACAGCCAGAACATTATCCAGCGTAAAGCCGAACTCACGGAACAGATCCTCTGCAGGGGCAGATTCACCGAAGGAGGTCATACCCACGATGCGTCCGTCCATACCGACATACTTGTACCAGAAGTCAGCAGAAGCGGCTTCAATGGCGATACGGGCAGGGACTTCCAGCGGCAGCACCTGCATGCGGTACTCGATATCCTGCGCATCAAAGGCTTCCGTTGACGGCATGGAGACCAGGCGTACCTTGCGACCCTGACCAGTCAGCGCATCGTACGCCTGTGCTGCCAGCTCAACTTCGGAACCGGTCGCAATCAGGATCAGCTCGGGCAGACCATCACAGTCTTTCAGGATGTAACCACCACGCTCAATGTCAGCCAGCTGGGCATCGGTACGCTCCATTGCCGGCAATCCCTGACGGGAGAAGACCAGCGCAGTCGGGCCATCCTTACGCTCAATGGCGGATTTCCAGGCCACTGCAGACTCAATGGTGTCGCAGGGGCGCCAGGTACGCATGTTCGGAGTCAGGCGCAGGCTGGCCAGCTGTTCTACCGGCTGATGGGTCGGACCATCTTCACCCAGACCGATGGAGTCGTGGGTGTAAACAAAGATGGAACGCTGCTTCATCAACGCCGCCATACGCACCGCATTACGGGCATACTCCATGAACACCATGAAAGTCGCGCCGTAAGGGATAAAGCCACCGTGCAGGGCGATACCGTTCATCATGGCGCTCATGCCGAATTCACGGACACCGTAGAACAGGTAGTTACCGCTGGCGTCTTCACGGGTCACACCCTTGGAATCGCTCCACAGGGTCAGATTGGAACCGGCGAGGTCAGCGGAACCGCCCAGCAGTTCTGGCAACGCAGGACCAAACGCGTTCAGAGCATTCTGGGAAGCTTTGCGGCTGGCAATCTTTTCGCCTTTGGCCTGACACTCACGGATATATTCGGCCGCTTTTTCAGCGAAATCTGCAGGCAGGTCGCCGGCAATACGCCGCTGGTATTCCGCTGCCAGTTCTGGATATTCAGCCTGGTAAGCGGCAAACTGTTCATTCCACGCCGATTCGGCAGCAGCACCTTTCTCACGTGCGTTCCAGTCTCCATAAATAGCATCAGGGATTTCAAACGGGCCATAGTTCCAGCCCAGGCGCTCACGGGTCAGCGCCACTTCATCGTCGCCCAGCGGGGCGCCGTGACAGGCTTCCTTGCCTTCTTTATTCGGGGAACCAAAACCGATGATGGTCTTGCAGCAGATCAGGGTCGGCTTGTCGAGGTTACTGCGCGCCTGTTCCACGGCAGCGCTGATCGCGCCCGGGTTATGGCCGTCCACACCGGCAATGACTTCCCAGCCATAGGCTTCGAAGCGCTTCGGTGTGTCATCGGTGAACCAGCCTTCAACTTCACCGTCGATGGAAATACCGTTGTCATCATAGAAGGCAATCAGTTTACCCAGACCCAGTGTGCCAGCCAAAGAGCAGACTTCGTGGGAAATACCCTCCATCATGCAGCCATCACCGAGGAACGCGTAGGTAAAGTGATCAACAATCTCGTGACCGGGACGGTTAAACTGCGCCGCCAGCACCTTCTCGGCTGTCGCCATACCGACAGCATTGGCAATACCCTGACCCAGTGGACCCGTCGTGGTTTCAATACCGGGGGCATAGCCATGTTCCGGGTGGCCAGCGGTCCTCGAGTGCAGCTGGCGGAAGTTTTTCAGATCATCGATGGTCAAGTCATAACCGGAGAGGTGGAGCAGGGAGTAAAGCAGCATGGAGCCGTGGCCGTTGGACAGGACGAAACGGTCACGGTCGGCCCAGTCCGGGTTGGCCGGGTTATGCTTCAGGTAATCACACCACAGGACTTCGGCGATATCCGCCATCCCCATGGGTGCACCCGGATGGCCTGATTTAGCTTTCTGAACCGCATCCATGCTCAGGGCGCGGATGGCGTTGGCGCGGTCTTGACGGGTTGTCATTGCGAGTTGGCTCCGATTGAAGACTCTCCGGCGACTAAATAGAACGCCAGGGCGAAAAAAGAGCGCTATTGTATAGCCTGCACGGCCAAACGTGAACAAAGCGACGGAAAGCCGGCGAATCGGGTTCACAAACTACGCCAAAAGAACCGAAAACACCGCGTACAGCCAAACACATGCCTCTGCCAACTAGACTTGGGTTAGTAAATGTTCTCAGTCAAGGCGGTCAGGGACGATGTGGTATTCAGCAGTCAGATGGTCAACCTGTGCGGTTTTTACCGCATTTCTCGGTTTGGTTTCCTTTTCTCACAATGCGGTTTCAGCCCCGGCACCTCGTGATGCACTGACACACGACCTCAAGACGTCGCTGGCCAAATCCCTGTACCGACAGACCTATCTGGGCGAGCAGTTCCAGTTTTACTTCAAGGACAAGCAGGACAAACTCAGCCAGGGCCTCACCGACTATTACCGTGAAAGCATGGGGGCCAAAGCCAGTGATGAAGAGCTGGAGCATCTCCTGCATGCTTTGGATCGTATGATCCGCGAGAAGATCACCCAGGAACGTTATGAGCAGGCGATTGTCGCGGCTCTGACCAGCCACCTTTCCCTGAAAGAACTGGAAACCCTGCATCGCTGGATGGCAGAGCCCATGGCAGAAGCCATGGCAAAAGAACAGCAGCACATCATGTCAGAAGCCGGGCAGGTAGAAATGGGAGCCTTCTATCAGCAGTTATCCAGAATTCCGCTGGATAAGCACCGGGTGGAACAGGTGCAGATTGTTGTCCAGACACTGCATCTGGATGACATTCAGGCCCAGTTCCTGACCGACGATATCCTGGGCAATATCCGGATGATCAATGAGGTATTACCGGCCAGCTTTAACCAGAAAAAAATCCAGGCTCCAGCCAGACAGGAACTGCTCAGCCACTTCCGGCGCCAGGTACACAACATGAACATTGCCGCTACGCTGTTTCTGCTGAGGAAACTGTCGGAAGACGATGTTGATCGTTACATCATGCTGCTTCGCCAGTCGGACGCCATGACCCGATACCATGAGGCGGTTAGTAAGGCGATTCTGAGTTTATCCAGAAATCAATAATCAGGTTTTAATCGTCTGGGACTCGCCACCATTCTGGAACAGACGATTGAGCCACGTTGGGTTCAGGTCTAAGAACTGAAGTGACAGGATGATATGGGTATAGGCAACCCAATACAGGGGAATCATATCGCCAAATACCCACTGTTTTGGATCAATACCCTCCCACCGGGGCTGGACACTATCAATTGAATAAAAACATAAATAACAGCCAGTAATTAAGCCTACCCACAGCATATTCCAACCATAGTAGCCTCGCCGCTCCTGCTTCTTCATCAAGGACAAGGGCAGGAAAAACCAGAAAACAAAGTGATACACCAGCAGGGCGTAGGCAAAAACCATCATCTCTGAAAGAAATACCACCAGCAAAAAGACCTGCAGAAACTCAAAACTGATCATACTCAGTGCGCTTGGATGCTTCTTAAAGCTAACGAGGTAGACCGTATACAGCACAAGAGAAGCACCAAAGAACATCAGAGACAGGTCAAGCTCCCCCCCAAGAAACGGGGCGCATACACTCATATTCATTACTAAACGAATGAAAAAGAGAGGGTAATCGTCTGATTCAGGCTGTTTACCAAATTTCCGAACAATGTATTGTTCCGTCAATATATGGTGAATCACAAAAATCAGCGTGATACCGGGCCAGTCGTAATACGCAATCACCTGAGAAACCGCAAACAATATCAACAGGGCGACCAATCCATAACGCGATGAGAACGTATAACGCAGCTGTCGCTTTGAGTACATAAGCCCAACAATGGTATGCGCAAACGCCATGATCGTGACAAGGAATGTCAGCGTATAAAAATCAAGTATGAAAACAGACAAGGCTGCCATAACAACCGACAGCATCCGTATCAGAATCAGGCTGTTAAATGCGCTTGAGAACATAATCCCGTACTTTATGGCTTGGCTTTTCGACAAAATGCTTTATTAATACCGCCAGCAAAATTGAGATAACACTGGACGCAACAAACCCGGAAACATCCATCATGTCCAGCTTGCGAATAAAGTAATACTGGATAAATGGGTGCACCAGAAACATAGAAAATGATAAAGACCCTAAATATTCAAAGATCCGACATGCTGCCTTGTTGCCAACCTGAAACGACAGCCCCGCACAAATCAGCGCAAGCACAATAGCCATTGGCGTTTGAAAAAATGTCACTTCAAAGTGATAGAGCGTATATCCGAACAAAGTGATTTGTGCGTAAATGAGTACAACAAGCAATGCGACAGAAACAGGCAGTATTTTCTGACAAAGCGTCTTGAATGCAGGCCTCTTATTCACAATGAGATAAATGATACTTCCCCAAAGAAAATATTCTATTGCGACAGGAAGTATGAGGCCATACATCCTGTAAACATACTGTCCCAAAAGGAATTCTCTTATAACAACAGATAATGCGATCAACCCGGCAATTAAATAAACCACCCGCTCTCTGGAAATCAGCAGAAAAAGAAAAGGCGCTATAAAATACAATTGTTCTTGCAGACTGACATACCATAAATGATCCGCATTTTGATGAAAATCAAAAAACTTCTGAAAGAATTCGTCTCTGGATTCAACATCCATGTATTGCTTGATATTGGCAACGAACAATAATTTATACCCGATATCCTTCATCGTGAAAAAGAAAGATGCCACCAGCATCACCGCCAGAAAAGGCGGGATAATTCTGAAAAAACGTTTTATATAGTAAGAACCGGCATACCGCCAAAAGGATTGATCTGCCTTTTGTGAAAAGCTCATTGCGGAGTAAAACCCGCTGGCCACAAGGAAGAAGGGGACAGTAAACGAAAGAATCGTAAACGGCGGATAACGCAGGACAAAAAAGTGTCCCAGCATAATCAACAACATCACGATGAAGCGTGCCAGATCTACGAGATACTCCCTGTCCTGCATAATGCCCCCAACCGTTTTACGCAACCTTCGATAAAAAAGACTCATGAAGGCACCTTGGCAGACGGACAAGCAGTATTGAATACTTGATCTGTCATTAGTCTTTGAATCGGCATTCGCGCTCAATAATTGATCCCATCCCGCTTAACTACTAAGCAAGAGAGTCAGGGAAATTAGAGGAGAATAAGAGCCTGCTACATGGCGTTGGTGGTAAGCAGGCTTTGGTGTTGATATGCCTGAAGATTCAGAGAGCCAGAAACTTCACCACCCAACGAGCAACCCGGCCTGAGTCGACCGGTGCCTGCAGGGAGATCAGCGCTTCACGAATCCGGTTCGGTGGAATCTGCAAATCCTGACTACCGATCAGCGCCCGAACAAACCCCAGACTGAACTCGGGATGCCCCTGAATACTCAGAAAGCAATCATCATACTGCAGCATGTAATAGGGACAGAACGCATTCCCTGCAAGCACTTCAGCGTTCTCCGGCAGCACAATGACCTGATCCTGGTGGAAACAGGCGAGGTCCAGCGTGTCACACCAAGGCTCCATCCAGGGCTTGCGCTGGGCTATCTGGTTAAAGGCAACTCCAACCCCCCAGCCCCGGTCAGACTTTTCTACCGTTCCTCCCATAGCCTGCGCCATGATCTGGTGCCCAAAGCAGATACCGATGGTCTTTTTTTGTGCTTTGTACAGGTCGCGGACAAAGTCTTCCAGACGGGCTATCCAGTCAAACGGGTCATAAACACCGTGTTTGCTGCCACTGATCAACCACGTATCACACTCATCAGGACTGTCAGGGAACTGGTTATCGAAGCAGGTATAGACCGCATACTCCAGCTCAATCCCGGCGCTGGAGAGCAGCGTTTCAATCATGTCAGGATAAGAACCGTATTCGCTGGCCAGTTCAGGGGTAAAGCTGCCACATTGAAGAATTCCCAGTTTCACAGGCTCGTTCCCTCCAACAGTTGGGTGCAGATTTCCTGTAGCAGGAATCCTGCCGTTTTCGCATCCTGCCTTTAATCACAAGCTGATCCGGCCTCAGCCGTCAACTATTTCTTATCGGCGCAACCGATTAGACCGCCACAAGAATGAGAAATTCCGAAATCTATATCAAATTATTTTGATATAGATCGCATGCATTGATAGACTTTCTCTCATGACTGCAACCGCTACCCCAATATCCCCACACGCCATAGGGGAACAGGATTTTCAAACACTGGCCGCCCTTAACAAGGCGGCCGGTGATTCGTTGCGCCTGGAGATTCTGCGGTTGCTGCGTACGGAGTCCATGGGGGTTCTGGAACTGACCGCTGTTTTTGACAGCAAGCAATCCGGCATGAGTCACCACCTGAAGGTGCTCGCGAGAACCGGTCTGGTCACCACGCGCCGGGAAGGTAATTCCATCTTTTATCGTCGGGCGCTGCCACCGGCAGAGGATAGCCTGGGCGATTACATCCGCGCCCTGTTTCAGGCCATTGACGCCATGCCACTGAGCCCGGCGGTACAAACCCGTCTGGATGACATCCGGGCACAGCGGGGCGAACAGTCCCGCGCCTTTTTCGCCCGCCATTTCCACGAGTTCCGGCAGCACCAGGAAATGATTGCTGAGCACGAACTCTATGCTCGCTCAGTGCTCGACATGCTCGGGAGCATCCAACTGCCTGCCCATGACACGGCATTGGAGCTGGGTCCCGGCGAAGGCTGCTTTCTGCCTGCACTGTCAAAGCAGTTCCGGCGTGTCATTGCTGTGGACAACTCTGCCGACATGCTTGATCAGGCCCGTACTACGACCACCAACGCGTCGCTCGGTAATGTGGAATTTATCCTGGGTGAAACCAGCGATCTGCTAACCGCTTACCCGCACGCCGTTGATTGTCTGATCGCCAATATGGTTCTCCACCATATCCCAAAACCAGACACCATATTCCGGCATGCCGCGGCTATCCTGAAGCCCGGCGGCAGCCTGATCATCAGCGAACTCAGCGCCCATGATCAGCACTGGGTGCGAGAATCCTGCGGTGATCTCTGGTTGGGCTTCCGGGAAGAAGAACTGACGGAGTGGGCGCAAATGGCAGGGCTTACGTCCGGTGAATCGCAATACCTGGGGCTGCGTAACGGCTTCCAGATACAGGTGCGCTGTTTCCGGCGCCCCCAATCCAATACCGTATTCAATTAATAACCTTTCAGAGGAACCAGAGCACATGGCTGAATACTCACTGTTCACATCAGAATCCGTCTCCGAAGGCCATCCGGACAAGATTGCCGACCAGATTTCTGATGCGATTCTCGACGCCATGCTGGCGGATGACCCGGAGTCCCGTGTTGCCGTTGAAACCATGGTCAAGACCGGCATGGTCATCGTCGCCGGTGAAGTCCGCACCAACACCTATGTGGATATTGAAGATCTGGTTCGTCAGGTTGTAAAAGACATCGGCTACAACAATGGCGACCTGGGCTTTGACGGCGACTGCGTGGCCGTGCTCAACGCTATCGGTAAACAGTCCCAGGACATCGCCATGGGCGTGGATGAAACCAGCATCCATGAACAGGGCGCCGGTGACCAGGGCCTGATGTTCGGCTACGCCACCAATGAAACGGATGTGCTGATGCCTGCGCCAATCTACTATGCCCACCAGCTGGTGAAGCGTCAGGCGGAAGTCCGCAAGAACGGCCAGCTGCCCTGGCTTCGTCCGGATGCCAAGAGCCAGGTGACCCTGCGTTACAGCGCTGACGGCAAGCCTGTCGCGATCGACGCGGTGGTGCTGTCCACACAGCACAGCCCCAGTGTGAGCCAGGAAGAACTGCATAACGCCGTACTGGAAGAGATCATTCGCCCGGTACTGCCCTCTGAGTGGCTGAGCACTGAAACCCGTTACCACATCAACCCAACCGGTAACTTTGTCATCGGTGGACCTGTGGGTGACTGTGGTCTGACCGGCCGTAAGATCATCGTGGACACCTACGGCGGTATGGCCCGTCACGGTGGCGGTGCATTCTCCGGTAAGGATCCGTCCAAAGTGGACCGCTCCGCTGCGTACGCCGGCCGTTATGTTGCCAAGAATATCGTTGCTGCCGGCTTGGCGGATCGCTGTGAAATCCAGGTGTCCTACGCCATCGGTGTAGCCGAACCGACGTCTATCAGCATCAACACCTTTGGCACCGGCAAGGTCTCTGATGAGCGTATCGGCGAACTGGTACGTGAACACTTCGACCTGCGCCCGAAGGGTCTGATCCAGATGCTCGACCTGAAGCGTCCGATCTACCAGTCCACAGCCGCCTATGGTCACTTTGGCCGCGAGGAGAAGGAATTCACCTGGGAAGCCACTGACAAGGCCGACGCACTCAAGCAGGCCGCCGGACTGTAAAACGAAAGCCGCACGGGTTTCCCCTGCGGCTTTTTTTTTGCCTGATGCACAGTAGGCGACACAAAGAACGAAACAACGAACATGACAACGCCAGAGCCAACGCTCTGGCAAAAGGAGATAAACCGATGACCGCCAACCTCAACACCGTGGCAACCTTCAGCGACTACAAGGTCGCCGATATCAACCTGGCGGAATGGGGCCGCCGGGAAATCCAGATTGCCGAAGGCGAGATGCCGGCACTGATGGCGATCCGCAACAAGTACCGTGACCAGCAGCCTCTGAAGGGCGCCAGGATCATGGGTTGTATCCATATGACCATCCAGACCGCCGTCCTGATTGAAACCCTGGTGGAGCTGGGTGCCGAGGTTCGCTGGTCATCCTGTAACATTTTCTCCACCCAGGATCATGCCGCCGCCGCTATCGCTGCCGCCGGCATCCCTGTATTTGCCTGGAAAGGGGAAACCGAAGAAGAGTTCTGGTGGTGTATTGAGCAAACCATCCAGAAAGACGGCGAACTCTGGGACGCCAACATGGTGCTGGACGACGGTGGCGACCTGACCCTGGTACTGCATGAAAAATACCCTGAACTGCTAACCCGCATTCACGGCATTTCTGAAGAAACCACCACCGGTGTTCACCGCCTGCTGGAAATGCTTGAAAAAGGTACATTGCATGTACCTGCCATCAACGTGAACGACGCTGTCACCAAGAGCAAGAACGACAACAAATACGGCTGCCGTCACTCACTGAACGACGCCATCAAGCGTGCCACAGACCACCTGCTGTCCGGCAAGAAAGCGCTGGTCATTGGTTACGGTGATGTGGGTAAGGGCTCTGCCGCGTCTCTGCGTCAGGAAGGCATGATTGTCAAGGTCACTGAAGTTGATCCTATCTGTGCCATGCAGGCCTGTATGGATGGCTTCGAGGTTGTTTCCCCTTACATTGACGGCGTAAATACTGACTCCACTGAATGTATTAACAAGGAGCTTCTGGCAACCATCGACCTTGTGGTGACGACTACCGGTAACGTCCACGTCTGTGACCGCCACATCCTGACCCACCTGAAAAACAGCTGTGTCGTCTGCAACATCGGTCACTTCGACACCGAAATTGATACTTCCTTCATGCGTGAAACCTGGGAATGGGAAGAAGTGAAGCCCCAGGTGCATAAGGTCTACCGTAACCGTGCTGAGAATGATCACCTGATCCTGCTCTCTGAAGGCCGACTGGTGAACTTGGGCAATGCCACCGGTCACCCGTCGCGGATCATGGACGGTTCCTTTGCCAACCAGGTGCTGGCGCAGATTCACCTGTATGAAGCTGACTTTGCCAACCTGCCTGCTGCCGAGAAACCGGCAAAAATTACGGTCACCGTCCTGCCCAAGAAGCTGGACGAAGAAGTGGCCCGTTACATGGTGGAAGGCTTCAGCGGGGTGATCACCCAACTGACCCAGGAACAGGCAGACTACATCAACGTACCGGTCGACGGGCCCTTCAAGAGCGACGACTACAAATATTAAAATCGTCGTTCATAAGGCGCGTCCGACAGGGCGCGCCATCTGCCCATAAAGACCCTAAAAAATACGAGCAGAGCAGCAAACATGACAACATCAGCAGTAATACCCAGCTCCCCGACAGTCAGCTTCGAGTTTTTCCCCACGAAGACGGAAGAGGGCGCAGCCAAGCTGCTCGCGACCGCACAGAAACTGACTGCCGCCAACCCGGAATTCTTCTCGGTAACCTATGGCGCCGGTGGTTCTACCCGGGATCGTACCCGCAACTCGGTTTATAACATCCGGGAAACAACCTCTGTTCCGACCGCGCCTCACCTTTCCTGTGTTGGCGACAGCAAAGAAGACATTCGTACACTGCTAACTCGATACCAACAGGATGACATCCAGCGCATCGTCGCCTTGCGGGGTGATCTTCCATCCGGCATGGGGCGTTTCAACAGCGGTGATCTGCAGTATGCCAATGAACTGGTGGAGTTTATCCGCAGCGAAACGGGTGATCATTTCCATATCGAAGTGGCCGCCTATCCGGAGGTGCACCCCCAGGCGCATAGCATGGAAGTGGATCTCCAGAATTTTGAACGAAAGGTAAAGGCCGGCGCTTCATCCGCCATTACCCAGTATTTTTTTAACGCTGACAGCTATTTCTACTTTATAGAACGCTGCCGCGGTCTGGGTATTGAGATCCCCATTCTGCCAGGCATCATGCCGATCACCAATTTCACCAAACTGGCCCGCTTTTCTGATGGCTGTGGCGCTGAACTTCCCCGCTGGATCCGCAAACAGCTGGAAGCCTATGGCGATGATTCCACCAGTATCCGTCAGTTCGGCGAAGAAGTGATTACTCGTTTGTGTGAACACCTTCTAGCTGGCGGTGCGCCGGGATTGCATTTCTATACACTGAATCAGGCAGAACCCAGCTTAAAAATATGGAATAACCTGAACACTTGATTTGGGCTCATGAGTAGACGCTTCTGGTAATAGAAGTGTCTGCCCAAATGCTACTCAGTGCTTCCCTACAACCTTATTCTGCGCCCCAATCAAACCTCCGTTGTTTAGGTCATACACCAGATTTCCCTACGGCTAAAATGCCATGTTCTGATACGACTGGCTTTGCAAGGAAAACTAACAAAAATTCTAATGGCATCAGACAGATTGAACAAAGCGGTCCATTGTAATGTCCTTAGTTTGTACGCCCTAACAACAACGAAACGGACTGTCGGCAAAGCGTTCTTTTGCAATTATGACTACATGAGTGTTTAGGGAAATACATTACAAGGATGGACAATATGAACAACATGCAAAAACCGGCAATGGAACTCGTAAAAATACCAAGAACAAGGAAATTGCCCGCACTAAATGACCCTTATCATGCCGTCCCCCCCTCTCATACAACATCCAGATTCCACACGCACGAACTCAAAGTAAGAGGGAAGTCAATCACTGCCTTTCTGCAGCAGCGGCAACGTACTCCGTGCATAGCCAATACAAGAAGTTTTTATGCGGGAGTGCATAACTCTCGTATGGAAACCTCGATAGACAAGGTGATAAAGCCTGTCAAACTATGTCAAAACCCCTCGCTTTACATGCAAAGCCTCTGTGTCCTTAGTGAAAACACCCTTTGCTGTACTATTGGTTACAAAATACAAGTATGGGAATTGACAAAGACTCACTCGATCAAGAGGTTTGAGGAAGATCATGCTCCTGACAAGACTGCTATTGTAAAAACGCTGGATACCAACCGTTTCTTGTCTTATAGCACGTTTTTCAATACGGTAGCTATCTGGTATCTGGTCGATGACAAATTACTTAAGCATGAATTGTCACCAGAGGTTCATGCAGAAAATGTATTTCACTGTGAATATATGAAGTGCGACCGTGTTATCTCCTGCTCACTGAAAGAAAATAACTTGGTCGTCTGGTCAAAGAATATTTCCGAGATTGCATTCGAATATAGAGAGCTCAAAATCCACACATGGGGACACCAAAAAGTCAAAGGCCATACAAATTCCAATATTGGTTTTGAGCAAATCCTAGCCCTGCAGAGTGGCCAAATACTTTCCCTAACACATAGAGGATCCTCTAACGGATTCCTAACTAATACTCACAAGCCAGAATTATTTCTTCATACTGAACAAAAAGACGGCACCTGGTCATCTCATCATCTGAACAAAGATATTCCTGATTGGATCCACATGTTACAGGAAGGCGAGCACGGGACCCTCTTGGCCGATATACGCAATGGTAAAATGCCTGCAATTCAATGTTGGTCAAAAAACCAGGAAGGAACCTGGTCACTTAAGAGAATTATATGCCCTAAGCACAGTAGCTTAGTTAACGGCATCCGCGCCCTGTCAAATGATCGCCTGCTAACGTGGGATTATGGCGGTGAACTGAGGGTCTGCCACCAAAAATCAGAACCAGAAGAACAGGTATCAGAATTAGCAACAGAATTAGCAACAGAATTGAAATTGGATTCAAGATCTGACACGGATTCAGAATTGGAACCGGAACTGAAACGACTCAGCGAAATGTATAAAAATGCTGACAAATACTGGGCATATAGTGATCTGTCTGGACATAAAGAAAAGATCAATGACGCCGTTGAACTACAGAGCGGCAATATTCTATCCTGGTCAGACGACGCTACAATCAGGCTCTGGAACGAACAGGTGCCTGATTCCAGGCTAGAGAATAAACAAGAACCTGACACATCATGGAAATCCGTAGCGCTGGTTGGTAAAACAAGTAGGCATCCTCAGGTTGAAGGAGTAGCTATTCTGGCGCCTGGTTACCTGATATCAATGGCAAAATATGATTCAAAATTTCTTCTCTGGGATGTATCAAGCGTTATTCCCACTGCGTCACCACCTTCCACGGAAAACCAGGAAGCTTGATGGGGTGTTAGCCCCAATAACCTTTTTCACATAACAATAATGCGGTTATGAAGGATGTACTACTACCAGGTTACTGCTTATCCGTAATTTCATCCCCAGGCTCATGAGCTGGTATCAAATGCTTTGAGTGCAGGGCCAAGGTTCCATCAACCATTTTTGCTTTAACGCTAACCGCTATTTCTACTTTGTAGAACGCTGCCGAAGCTTGGGTATTTAGATCCCTATCCAGCCAGGCATCATGCCAATCACCAAGCTAACTTGCTTTTCTTACAGCCGTAGCGTTGAGCTTACCGACTGGATCCGCAACTCGTTGGAGACCTATAACAATGATTCCGCCACTTAGGAGAAGAAGTGATTACCCGTTTGTTTTAACGCCTGCTGGACGGTACCTGAATTGTACTTTTGTACACCGAATAACGCAGAACCCAGCTTGAAAATATGGGATAACCTGAGCGCTTAACCCTACTCGTAATACAGGCACTTCTGTTATCAGGGGCTCCTACAAAACAACACGCGATATCTTTTAGATCTTGAATTGCTAAATACTACGATCTATCACATTGAGTACTTTCAGCTAACAGTAACCATCTCGTTATAAACAACGTGTAATCACCACTGTCCAATGAGCGGACAACGTATCATCAAACGCAATCCATCTTATTTATTTTGCTAAACATAATCACAGCTAAAGGTGACCAAAATGGCAGTAGCCGCCCCCCTTAATAATGTAAACCGGCAGGCATCTCCAGAGTCCGCCCAACAGGATAGCGCCACATTCTTAACGTTCTCAGTACAACAACGAGAAGACGACGCACAAGCTTATTATGAAGAATTTTATCAATGGAACGGCCGCAACTGCTGCCGTAGTACCTGGAAATGCTTGATGGATTTTGTCATTGCTCCCATTTTAAGCGCCGCTGTATTTGTCCTTGGTTGTACACTGCTACTCCCTTATAGCATTTATTTAGCTGCAACTCGCCAACAACAAAGAGTTAGCATGCAGCAGAGCGAAACAGTCAGACAATTCATGGAAGAAGAACCTGCTAATTCTCAGGCTTATCGATGGCAGGTGAGAATCAGGGCACAACAGATCGATGAAAATACAAAAGGTACATTCAGGCACTGCCTAGATATCGCTTGTCCATTGTTGTGGCCTCTCACCGGCGTTTGCCTGCTAGTCGACAAGGTTAACGCCTGGCTTCATGGCCGTATAAGACCTGAAGAGGTTTACCTGCATCAACAAACCTTTCCAAGCACACAACATGAACGGGAATTTTTTGACCGGCTTGATGAAAACAGGACTGGTAGGACTCTGCGATTATTCAACAGCTCAAGCGCACGTAGGTGGTCACTACCTAGCGAAGTAGAAATAGACAATGCTTAAGTGGCAGTAATCGCAATTGCAAAGCGTTTCATAAAGAAAACAGGAATATCGGGTAGCAAACTGAGATGAATTGCTCATGGATCAAACACGCTAATGCTATAAGATACGCTCCAGTGCCATTCTGAAAATCATCTTCCACATCATGAGAAACCCTAGAATCCACACACCGCAACCGCTATGTGCAAACAGTGACATAACCCTGACAGACAGTGCGGCCAATCATGTCGGCAGAGTGCTGCGCATGCGTCCCGGTGACCCATTGATTCTGTTTAATGGTGAAGGCCATAGCTGGCAGTCTGAGATCACCTGTGTCAGCAAAAAACAGGTGGACGTCAAAACGCAGGGACAACTGTCTGGCGATAGCGAATCCCCTCTTAGGATTGAATTAGGACAGTGCCTTAGCCGTGGTGAACGGATGGACTATGCGATCCAGAAGGCAACTGAACTGGGAGTAACAGATATCACCTTGCTCTTCAGTGAACGTTGCGAGGTTAAGCTGAGCAGTGAGCGTCAGGAAAAACGCCTGCAACACTGGCAGCAAGTCGCGATCAGCGCCTGTGAACAATGCGGCCGGAATCGTGTTCCGACCATCCACGCCCCCGTACCACTGGAGACCTGGATGCAGAATCGCCAAACAGATCTCAATTTTGTGCTGCATCATCGCACCGAAAAGCAGCTCAAGGGATTTGAACGTCCACAGTCTGTCTCACTGCTTATCGGGCCAGAAGGTGGTTTGACCGCAACCGAGATAGAACAAGCTCAAGATCGGGGATTTCATCCACTGGCACTGGGGCCGAGAGTCATGCGGACAGAAACTGCACCGGTTGCCGCTGCTGCAGTCCTTCAATACCTCTGGGGCGACTGGAGCTGAGAGATTTTAAATCTGGCAAATATTTCTAACTAAACGACAAAATTTATGTAATTGACCATTTGTTCAAAAAAGCTAACACTTGGCAGGCACAGGGCCATACCCTGACTGCAGGATGCAATCGCTTTTAAGAACACACCAAGGTATTTCTCATGAAAAAAATCGTTTTAACCGCAGCTCTGGTTGCCGCTTCTTCCTCTGTTATGGCTGCAGCCCCCGGTGGTCCAAGCTGTGGTTGGGGTAACATGCTGTTCGAAGGTCAGTCTGGCACGCCGACTCACGTTGTCGCCTATACCACTAACGGCACCTCCGGTAACGCCACTTTCGGTATGACTTCCGGCACCAACGGCTGCCAGACTTCTGCACCGCTGACCTACCGTGGCGATAAGATGATCAACGTCTCCTACATGATGGACGAGCTGTCTGAAGACATGGCGCGTGGTAATGGTGAAGCACTGAATGCAGTTGCCGTTATGATCGGTATTGAGCAGGAAGACCGTGCCCGCTTTGCGTCTGTCACCCACGAGAACTTCAACCAGATTTTCCCGAGTGCTGACGTAAAGGCTGATCAGGTCGTAAACAACCTGGCCGTTGTCATGAACAATGACGAGCAACTGTCCAAGTACATTGCATCCTGATAGCGTTTCGCTAATAAAAGACAGTCGTCTTTAATAGGCGACTGCCTTATGAATAATCTTGTTTCCCATTCGTCCTATAACAGAGCAACCGGTTCTACCTATCCATGTCGCGCTTTTTGATTTACGTCCTGGTCAGGCAGCTACCGGCCATGTTGCTGTGCCTGTTTTCTACGACCACCTTTGCCACGCCAGCCATCGAAGCATTGGCGCGCTCCCCGATGTGGCTCAAACTCGGGCATTATCACACCAGCCTGATGAGTCCTTCCGGCTACACCAGTTATGTGGATGATGCTGCGTTTTTCCTGAGCAACGACGGGGATAACAACCCCCAGGCTGAGCTGGCAGCAACAATCCAGCTATTCTCACAACCGGAACAGGTTTCCGATAGCAAAGCCTGCCGTTTTCAGGCTCGCTACCAGTGGCTGACGGAGCAGGGCTATACCTTCCCTTCACTGTCCTGCCCTGAATACGACAACTGGCGCCAACAACTGCAGGCGCATTCTGTCACGCTGGCTTTCCCGGCCGCTTATATGAACAGCCCGTCGTCCATGTTCGGGCATACCTTCCTGCGTTTTGATCCGGAAAACATTGCGGAGGATTCTCTGTGGCTTTCCTGGGCGGTTAATTTTGGCGCTACACCGGAAGGGGAAGACAACTCTATTCTCTATGCCTGGAAAGGGGTTGCCGGCGGTTATCCTGGCAAGTTTGCCATGATGCCCTATTACCGGAAGTTGCAGGAATATAACCGTCTGGAAAACCGGGATATTTGGGAATACCGGTTAAACCTGTCCCCGGAACAAACGGCATTTATCAGCAGCCATATCTGGGAACTGCGGGATATCCGCTTTGATTATTTTTTCATTGATGAAAACTGCAGTTTCCGCCTTCTGGAGTTACTGGAACTCGCCAATCCGGACCTCGACCTGACCAGCCATTTTCCCGTGGCAGCCATTCCTGTAGATACAGTCAGAACGGTTCTGGATGCCAATCTGGTTGAGAACGTCCATTATCGCCCCTCCAATGCCACGACGTTGCATCACTACCTGGCCCCCCTGAATCCTTCGGAACAGGCTCTGGTTTACGAAATGGCACTGGATCCGGACTTAATGGACAGCGAGGCTGTCACCCGATTACCCACGCAACGGCAGGCACGGATGATTCAGTCATCCTACAAATACCTGCGTTACGAGGTGAACAAACAATTTCGATCACCAGAAACCGCCGGTAACAGCCTGGCACTGCTGCGAGGACTTAACCGGCTTCCGCCGCATAACATCGCCCCACCTCTGGCACCGGAGAAACCGGAACAGGGGCATGACACATCAATGCTCGCGCTGGGCGCTGGTCACCACAAAGACCTTGGCAATTTTGTTGAGCTTCAGGGACGTTTTACCTATCACGATCTTTTAGATAACAGTGAAGGCTTCCCGCCAGGCGCCGAGATCACCTTTGGCGATCTGCGTATCAGAGGCTACGAGGATAATTACTGGCAACTTGAACAGCTGGATATCATCTCAATCCGTTCCCAGTACCCACGGGACCGATTCTTTAAGCCGTTGTCCTGGCAAGTTCAAACAGGGCTTGAACGTCAGCCAGGCTCCGATGGCAAGGAGCATCTGGCAGCCCATATTAACGGTGGTGCAGGCATCACATTGCCAATGACGGCCAATAGCCTGTGGTTTGGCCTGGCAACCCTGCGCCTTGAGCATAACAGTGGCTTCGATCGCAATATGCAACTGGCGCCCGGCATCAATACCGGCTTCAGCAGTCGGAACCCGCTGGGTAACTGGCGGCTGGAATGGCAACTGGATCAATTCCTTAATGGTGAGCTGCGCTCTACCGTTACGCTCGAGCAACACTGGGAACTGAACCGCAGTAATGGCCTGCGTATTGATGTGCGCTATGAAGACCAAGATTCATTTAATAACTACGAATTGTCGTTAAGCTGGCGTCACTATTTCTGATCAGGGACGATAATGAAACGAAAGACTCTCTATTCGCTGACACTGACCATGGCCTTCTTGACCAGTTTACTGTCAGGCTGCCAAAGCCTGACAGGACTCTACTTCTTTCCGGAAAGTGGTTACCGGCTCACGCCGGACCAGCTCAACCTTGCCTGGCAGCCCGTTGAATTAAAAACCCGTGACAACATTCTCCTGAAAAACTGGTGGCTGCCAGCCCAACCCAATCCAGACACCGGAGAGATACTGGGCACTATCTTGTTCCTGCACGGTAATGCGGAGAATATCAGCACGCATATTCACAGCATCGCCTGGCTTCCCCGACAGGGCTATAACGTCTTTATGCTGGATTACCGGGGCTTCGGTCACTCAAGCGGAAAGCCAAAGCTACCCGAGATTTTTCAGGATATTGATGCAGCCGCCACCTGGCTGTTTGCACAGGAGAGTGTTCAGCAAAAGCCTCTGTATTTATTGGGGCAAAGCATCGGCGGCGCACTGGGCGCCACTTGGATCAGCCAAACCAGCCAACAGGATGCATTCAGCGCTGTTGTACTGGATGCACCGTTCTCCAGCTGGCCAGGCATGGCTCGCTATGCCATGTCCCGCCAATGGCAGACATGGCCCTTCTTACCGGGCACCTATCTGGTACCCGCTCAATGGGATGCCGAGCAACATATTGAGAAGCTGAAAAAACCGCTACTGGTGATTCACAGCATTGAGGACGAGATCATTCCCACCTTCCAGTCCCGAAAGGTGTACGACAAAAGCCACGCGCAAAAGCAGTGGCTGGAGGCAAGGGGACCGCATATTGCAACATTCGGCCAGCGGGAAAACCGGAACATCGTCTTACAGTTCCTACAGGAACATCAGGATTAGAAACAACTGGCGGTCCGCTTAACAGCTAACCGCCATTGCTTCATCAATCCCTGCCTCAATACCGTCCAGATCGGGGATGACAGCAGGCGTTCCATGGACAATGACACAGGCTTTCTCGTATTGAGCGGGCTCTTTGTCACGGTGAGAGATATCAGCGGGTGCAACACCTAATGGGTGGGGGATTCCCTGAACTACCAGTGCGTAGAAACGAAGATCGCCCTTGTCGCTGACGCGGTTCATGATAGCGAGGCGAGCGTTATCCCGACTTTCCGGCAAGGCTTCACCATTGACGCGTTCAAATGAAACGACCGGTATTGTCTGATCACGCCAGCTGATCTGCCCCAATAACCACTCAGGGCCTTCATCTAATCCTTCCAACGTTGAAAAAGGAATCATTTCAGCCAATGCCGAACTCGGCACCAGCAGAGCACTACCCGAGATCGGGATAAGTAACGCTGACAAGGTTTCCTGGCTGTGACTCATGATCCAGTCCTGTTTACTGTTGTCGTCTAAGTTATGCGGGACATTCTTCGCGCTTTACTGCAGTCTGGCGAGCAATGCGATTCACCAACTGCTGCGCCAGTTGCTCTGGAGTACCGGAGAAATCGCTGAAACCGGCGGATTGTATTGCGCCTGGCATCACATCACTGACTGCACTGTTCAGACTCTGCGTCCAGACAGGCAGCCCCTCCTGCCAATAGTGCTCGGCTTCAACCAAACCATCTTCCCCCATACCGGAAAAGATAATCGCACCACTGACGGGACAGGCCAGACGCGTCAGCATCATCACCTCATCAATAGACGGGCTGTAAGGGCCGCCCCATGCCCTGTCGAGCAACCGGACCTGCTGGTTGTCATCAATATCCATGGCCTGCTCCACCGGCGCCAGCAACACTTCACCCTGATGGAGCTGCTGCCCCTCATCCGCGGTGACCACATCAAAGGAGCTGTGTCGTGCAATTGTCGCGGCCAGCACCTGGGAAAATGCCCTGTCGATATGCTGGGCATAGATAAAGGCCACCGGCAAAGCTTCAGGCAGGCTGTCCAGGAAGACTTTCACGGCTTCCGGTCCACCCAGTGACGCACCGAGCACCCAGACCTCATCTGCCGGTTTATGTCGGGTACGTTGACGCGAAACCGGCTTCAAAGGCCAGGGCAAAACCTTACCCTGGCCTTTGGGTGGATTCACATTTGTCTTTGGCGTTACCGGCAGCAAGGCTTTCAGCTTCGTCAACAAACGACGCTGCCAACGTGAATAGTCCCCACTGTTTCTGGCCGGGGCCTTACCAAGGCCATAAAGCACCGGTGCCCGGGAGAGATCCGGCAATGATTCCAGCAGGAATTCACGATTGTTCTCATCTTCAAGGTCAACGATCCAAAGGCTGACCCGAACATCTTCCAGCGCACCGGTTGTACACCCGTCCGTTGCCAGTGTGGCAATGACGGGATAACCCGCTTCCAGCAGCAGTGTGCGTATGGCATGCCGCTGTAGCGACGTATCCGCAATAATGCCGACACCGCCTCTCTCAGCCATAGACACTGACCAGCCCCTCGATGGCATCCAGCAGCGGCCCTTCCTGGAACGGCTTGCCCATGTAATCGTTGACACCAATTTCCATGGCCCGCTGACGGTGCTTGGTGCCCGTTCTGGACGTAATCATGATGATCGGTATACCAGACAATGCCGGATCATTCCGCACGGCAGTGGCAACCTCAAAGCCGTCCATTCTCGGCATTTCGATATCGAGCAGAATCAGGTCAGGCCGTTGATCCTGCAGTAACGCCATGGCTTCCACGCCGTCCCGTGCCACCAGCGTATCGTAACCATGTCGACCCAACAGACGGGTGGTGACCTTACGAACGGTGACCGAGTCATCCACCACCATGATCAGCGCCTTCTCATCCTGACTTTCCGGTGCGATGACAGGCTCTGCCTGGGCATCGGTCGTGGTCGTACGCGCCAGCATCCTGAGCGCCAGCGCCACCACATCCAGAATGATCACGACCCGACCATCCCCCAGAATCGTAGCGCCGGAAATACCGGGCAACTTCGCAAACTGAGGGCCCAAGCTTTTCACGACGATTTCCCGACTGGCTGACAGACCATCGATCTGCAACGCGACACTGGTGTCACCGGAATGTACCAGTAACACCGGCACATCCTGTGTCATCTGCGCCAGTGAGGGTTGGCCCTTGCCGAACATTTCGCCGAGATAATGGAGTCGGTAGCTGCGCCCGGCGTACTCGTACTGGCCGCTGTCATAACTGGCCTGCAGGTCTTTCGGGCTGACACGCACAATACCCTCAATGGTATTGAGTGGTACGGCATACACTTCTTCGCCCTGATTCACCATCAGCGCGCGGTTGACGGACAGGGTAAAGGGCAGGCGAACCTCAAACGTGGTACCGGCATCCTGGTCAGAATGAATATCCAGACGACCGCCGAGCTGCTTGAGTTCACTGTTCACTACATCCAGACCAACGCCACGGCCGGATATCTGGGTGACTTTCTCCGCCGTACTGAAACCGGGTTCCAGTATCAGTCGGGTGACGTCAGCATCACTCACATCCGCGCCTGACGCCAACAGGCCTCGCGCCAGTGCTTTCTCACGAATGGCATCGGGATTCAGTCCCTTACCGTCGTCACGGAGGCTCAGAACAATATCACCCCCTTCACGGCCGAACACCAGGCGGATCTGGCCGGTGGCTGGCTTACCCTTGCGGGTGCGCTCCTTTGTACTTTCTATTCCGTGGTCAACCGCATTCCGGAGCATATGCTCCAGCGGCGCCAGCATCCGCTCCATGACGCTCCGGTCCATTTCACCCTCGGCGTTTTCCACCTTGAGTTCCACGTCCTTACCCAGTTCAGATGACACCTGACGGACAATCCTGCGCAAACGCGGCAACAGGCGGGAGAAGGGCACCATGCGGGTTCGCATCAGGCCTTCCTGCAACTCTGTATTGATCCGAGCCTGCTGCGTGATCAAGGTTTCAGAATCCCGGTTACGGTCTGCCAGGGCATCCTTAAGGTCCATCAAGTCCGTCGCAGATTCCACCAGCGAGCGTGACAGCTGGGTCAGTTCGGAATACTGATCCATTTCCAGAGGATCAAACTCAGGATGGTCCGCCAGCTCGCCTTCATGGCGGGAGAGAATCTGGCTCTGAGTTTCAATATCGAGACGGCGCAGCTGCTCCCGCAAACGCTCGATGGTGTCGTGCATTTCCTGGAGGGTGTAACTGAAGTCACTGATCTGCTGTTCTATCCGTGCCCTGCTGATACTGGTTTCACCGGCCAGGTTAACCAGCTGTTCCAGCAGTTCCGCGGGTACCCGCACCATTTCACGGGCAGACACTTCAACCGCGTTATTTCCCGCCGTTTGTTCTGATGAGAGAAAAGCCGGCGCCTTGATGAACGACACTTCACTATCATCTGGCTGCGGGAATGAGAGGACATCGGCAATTTTTCGATCGGGTTCAACCGTATCAGGTGTTTCTGATGCCTCCGCAACCTGTGCAGCAGCAACCGGTTCAACAGACGGTCCGAAACTTGATGCAACCCCCTCTACCAGGCGCTGCAACTGTTCAGTATCGGTGCTCAGCCCACGAATTTCATCCTTACTGATACTCCCTTTCTGCTGCAGCCCTTCAACGACCACTTCCATCTGGTGGCTGGCATCCCCCAATTCCACCAGCCCGGCCATTCGGGCACTGCCCTTGAGGGTGTGAAGCGCACGCATCAACTCTTCGGCCGGCATCATGTTGGCGGTATCGGACTGCCAGACCGCCATCTGCTCTTCAATTAATTCCAGCAGATCCGTCGCTTCTTCCAGGAAAATGCCGGCCATTTCCGGATCCAGCCCGTCAGGCAGGGAAACGGATACCGGCTCGACAGGTGAATCCTGAATCATCTCTTTCGGTTCTTCTGCCGGACTATCATCTTCAGTTTTAGCGCCCCTGAATTCATGAATCAGGATGCGCAGATCCTCCGCTGAACGACATACATTGTTAGAGCGCAGCTGGCTGAGCATTTCATCCAGTGTGTCATGGGTGCGCAGCAGCAGGTTGATCAGCTCCTGTGAAACAGAAATCCTCGCTTCACACAGGTCTTCATAGAGATATTCCAGTTCATGACCCAGATCACCAATGGCGGTGATACCCGCCATGCGCGCGCCACCTTTCAAGGTGTGTAGGTGACGCTGGAGTGCCTGTAGGCAGCTCTGGTCGTCTGGATATTCCAGCCAACGGTAGAGGTCACGTGACGCCTCTTCGAGGAGGTCCGTTGCCTCATCCAGAAACAGGGCAATCAGCTCCTGGTCCATATCATCAGAAGCAGTATCACCCGCTGAACCGGCCTCAATAGATGCTGTGTTTTTGTCATCGGTCTCCGTGTCTGCAGCTGCCGATACACTGTCCTGCAGCAATACCGAAATCCGATCCAGCAACGGCTGGGAGCCGGTAGGCATCTGCTGGGCTGCCAGCTGATCCATCATGGCAATCAGATGCTCATGACTATCCCGTAACAGCTGTACGAGATCATCATCCATCGTAATCTGTTGTTGCAGAATACGCTGATAAAGTTCGATGAGACTGTCCGAAAGTGTCGCCAGTGGCTCAATATCTACACGCTTCGCGCTGTCGCTGACAGTAATCAGTGCATTGAGCAGCCCCTGGGCAGTCTCTGTATCCTGCTGGTAATTCCAGTGGACCAGCGTGTCATTGGCCTCAAGCAACAGGTCAACACCCTCTGCCAGGAACAGCGCAACGGACTTGGGTTCCTGGCGAAGGCCGGAAACCTGCTCTTTATCATCAATATCCGCTAACCGTTCAGACTGCAGCAGTTGTATTTCATGGATGAGTTCATTCGCGCCGGCCAATGGTGATAACGGGTTGGTATCCAACTGATCCAGCCCATCCTGTATCAACAGGCCGCCACGGTTCAGCAAAGCCAACACAGGTTCATCGGCCACGATGTTATGCGCCTGGAATGCCTTGATCATCTTCTCCAGTGGTATTACGACATCAGCCACCGGTGTGATGCCTGCCATGCTGGCACTACCCTTAAGGGTATGAAGCGATCGCTGCAGCCCATCACTGATATCCAGGGCAATCTGTCGTTCATTGGATTCAGCAATAAAGTCATTAATCACCTGAAGATGAACCACGGCTTCCTTGCGGAAGATATCCAACAAGTCCGCTTCAGACTCTGCTTGTTCAGCAGCGCTATCATCGGCAGTCTGAGCTTCAGGCTCAGAAGCTACCGCTGGCACTTCAGTGGGTATCCAGCTTTCGCCACGGGCATAACAGTCCGCTTCATCCATCAGGGACTGAATATCCGGCGATAAGATCTGTTGTTTTTCAGCGAAAGCGGCAATCGCCGAAGGCAACTGCTCAATCACTCGATCAACCAGCGAAATCAGCGCATCAGAGGGATCAATGGAGCCATCAATGACCCTGTTGAGCATGTTTTCGATGCTCCAGGCCAGTTCACCGACAACCGTGGCGCCCACCATACGACCACTGCCTTTCAGTGTATGGAAACCCCGACGGAACTCTGCCAGTGAGTCCGCATCGGTTCGATCTGCCTGCCAGCGAGGGAAATATTCGGCCAGTGTTTCCCGAACCTCTTGGGCTTCCTCGATGAAGACTTCCAGCAGATCGTCATCAATCAGGTCATCGCTCTGCTCTGACGCTGCACTATCAGCCGGATCAGGCGATACGGCCAATGGCTCATCAGAGGCCAGCACAATCTCTTCAACAATGTCGTCAGAAGATTCTTCCGCGGTCTCGTTTCCTGGACGATAGCCCAGTCGATTCAGGCTTTCATCCACCACATCCAGAATGACATCGCCCTGGCTTTGACGATCATCCAGAAGACGTTCAAGGTAATATTCAACCCCGGCAATCGCATCAGCCAGTGTGTCCAGCGCCTGCCAGTCCGGCTCTGCCCGACCACTTAACAGCTCCTGTTCCACATACAGTGAGGCAGAAGCCACCTGCTGTGCGGCACGATCCAATGGAATCATGGCCAGACCGCCACGCACACTGGCCAATACATCAGGCACCGGCACCAGGCAGCGTGTATCCCACTGGGATGCGATATAGTCGACAATGGCGTCCTTCGCCTGTTCCAATCCACTGCGGGCTTCCTGAATAACCGCCTGGTGTGCACTGGCGAGATCCGCTTCCGGTGCAACAGAATCTCCCACAGAGGCAGGCTTTTCCTGCGCCATTCCGGCCAACGTCGCTTCGGCATAGAGCAGGCTACCTGCCACGTCCATCAATACGTTGCCGTCATAGCGATCCTCATTCACCATGCGGCTCAGGATGTCGACCTGGTCCTGAATCACCTTTCGGGGAATGCCAAGACCCAGAACACCCATCGTATCGGCCACCTGGCTGAGTACCGGCAGCTGCGCCTTCACCAACTCACGGTCGTTACCCGGGCTTCGAACATAAAGATCCAATGCATCCTTAACGGCCATCAGTTCATCGGACACCGCCTTAATCACTGAAGACATCGCGGCATTGTCCGGCCCCTGCAACCGCTGGCGCTCCAGTGAAACGGTATTTTCATCCGGCAAAGCATCATTAAGCTGATACTGCGCCTTGATGGCTGTTGTCATTGCACCATCAGAGCTGGAGCGGGCAACGTAATACAGCAGGTTTTTGAGCAAATCCTCAGGAACCGCACGGTTTATGGCCGCTTCACCTTCATCAATCAGGGAACGGATTTCTGCATCCACCTGCCGCAGCAGGTTTCGCACCGTGGACGTATTTTTACAGCCGCCAGTTGATAGACTTTCCACTAACGCAGAAACCACAGGCCATAGGGTTCCCGCCGGAGAGCCTTCCAGCAGTGTATTAAGTCGTTCAGAGACTTTCAGGAGATAAGCCAGATTCTCTTCGTTTTTAAGTCCCTTGATATAGCCGACCAGCGCCATCTGATACATCTGGCGCAGTTTTTTCAGGAAAGCGGGCAGTTTCGGGTTCCTGAACGGTTTGAGATGATCGCCAATCACGGCGGGAACCGGCTCACCCAACTGCGGCTTGAACAGGGACGTTTCAGACAACAGGCTCTCACCACGGGCGGCCCGCAAATCATTCAACACCGGCATCACCACCACCGGCAGATCACGGCGACCACGGTAGACCTGTTCAAGATAGGGGGGAATCTGCAGGATCGACTGCATCAGCACTTCCAGTGCTTCATTCCGGTTCGCCACCAAGCCATCAAGCAGAGCTCGGGTCAGCGCTTCCATTTCTTCCGCCAACAGGGCCGCGCCATAGAACTCCACCATGGTCAATGTGCCATGGACCTGATGGATATAATTCAGGCAGAAACGCAGCCGGATATCATCCTGTTCGCCGGACTGTACACTGTCGACATACGCTTCCAGCGACTGACGCGCCTGTGTCAGGGTGTCACTGATCTCACCTTTCACCCAGTCCAGGGCGACGTAATCGTGGTGATCCCCCATAATGTCTCCCGTTGGTTGCAGTCTTGCTGCAACTGAATAATTAACTGCAGGTCATACCCGCCCTGGCGGGTCACAGGCGATAAAAAGCCAGTACCTGATCATTGTTGACCTGTTGCAGATCCGGATGCGTCCAGTCTGTGATTTCCCCCGAACCCAGAACCAGAAGCCCGCCGGGCGCCAGCCTCTCCGCCAGCTGCCCAAGAATGATTCGCCGACGCCAGGGCCTGAAATAAATAAGCAGGTTCTGGCAGAAGATGACATCCATATTCCCCATGGGTGCCCGCTCCAGATCCAGCACATTGACGCGGGTAAAGCAGACGCGCTCCCTGAGCAGGGAGCCGATTTTCAGGGCTTCACCCGAACCGTCTTCGAAATAACGTTGCTGCAATTCTGTCGATAACTCACCCAACCGCCGCCGGCCATATTCACCCTGACGGGCATGAGCCAGTGCCTTGAGACTGATATCCGTGCCGGTCACGCTGTAGCGAATCACCTGTTTGCTTTGGCGCAACAACTGACAGACCGTCATGGCCAGTGACCAGGTTTCTTCACCGGTAGAGCAGCCAACACTCCAGAGTTCCAGGCCTGACAGTTGTTTTTCAGCAATCCGTTTTTCAAGAAAAGACGTCATCAACTCAAACGACGGAGGGTGCCTGAAAAAGCGGGTTTCATGCACCGTCAGTCGCTCTACCAATGTCGTCCATTCCAGTGATCCGTCCGGCGCCGTGACCCGCTGGTAATACGCGTCGTAATCACTAAGCCCGAGCTCTCTCATCCGGCCGGCCAAATTGCCCTGCAGGATCGAGCGACGCTGCCAGCTGAAATGGTTGCCGGTACGTCCTTCAAGCAGGTTCTGCCACTTGTCGTACTGTTCCGGCGTCATTTCCGGCACGGGCTGCACTGACCAGCCAGGCATGGACATATCAGGCTACTCCGCCATCAGGCTCAGGATTCCATCGAATCAACCGGCGACTCCGGCAACTTGAAGCCCGCCACCGACTGCCGCATACCACTGGCCATGTTCGCCAGATTACCGATAGACCGTGCCGTCGCATTGGTACCGGCCGACGTCTGGGACGTAATCTCCTGGATAACGTTCATCGTATTGGAAATATGACCCGCAGAAGACGACTGCTGCCGGGCTGCGTTGGAGATGTTCTGGATCAGGGTCGAGAGGCTGTTGGAAACCTGCTCGATATCTTCCAGCGCCACACCGGCATCCTGTGCCAGACCCGCGCCCCGAACCACTTCCGAGGTGGTCTGTTCCATGGAGATAACCGCTTCATTGGTATCGGTCTGGATGGTTTTAACAAGGCCTTCAATCTGCTTGGTTGCCGCTGATGCACGTTCTGCCAAGCGCTGAACTTCGTCCGCAACCACCGCGAAGCCCCGGCCGGCTTCACCGGCCATGGAGGCCTGGATTGCCGCATTCAGTGCCAGAATGTTCGTCTGGTCGGCAATATCGTTGATCAGCGATACGATATCGCCGATTTCCTGGGAAGATTCACCCAGTCGCTTAATTCGCTTCGAGGTATCCTGAATCTGCTCACGGATAGTATCCATGCCCGAGATGGTGTTCTGTACCAGCTCGTTACCTTTATTGGCCAGGTCAACCGACCGCTCAGCAACCGCCGCAGATTCGGAAGAGTTGGCAGATACCTGGTCGATGGAAACCGCCATCTCGTTGATAGCCGCCGAGGCGCCTGCAATTTCCTGCGCCTGGTGCTCTGCAGCCTCTGCCAGGTGTTTCGCCGTGGTCTGGGTTTCATCTGCCGCGCTGGCAACCTGCACCGCTGTGTCGTTGATGGTGTTAACCAACGCCCGGAGCTGTTCGATGGAGAAGTTGATGGAGTCCGCAATCGCGCCGGTGAAATCTTCGGTTACCGTCGCGGTAACGGTCAGGTCACCATCGGCCAAATCGGCCAGTTCGTCCAGCAGTCGCAGGATCGCAGCCTGGTTGGCTTCATTGCTGGCAGCGGTTTCAGCCAGACGACGACGGGTACCACCCACCATCACCAGACCAATCAGCAGGATAGCACCCAGCGCCACAAGACCAGGGGCTGCAACCGTCAGCTCATTACCCTGAACCACTGAACGCTGATCGGCCAGATGCTCAAAGGTCATGGCTAGATCAGAGGTATTTTTCAGCAGCTGCTGTGAATTCACGAAGATCTGGTCGGAGGCTTCACGCACCAGGAACAGTTCCGGGGAGGTTTCCAAGATTTCGTCGACAGAGCCCGACACGAATTCAAACAGGTCGGCAATTTCTACCAGCCGGTCGATGGCTTCCTCATCTTCCACCTGGGAAATATTCATGGCGATGTTGCCTTCCAGCATCCCGTTCAGAACCCGCCCAAATAGCTTGGCATCACGACCGAAACTGTCGGCCGCCATCACGGAATCCTCGCCACCTTCAAGCACCTTGCTGACGCTTCGAACGATACGCTCTGCCAGCCAGGGCTGACGCTGGGCCACGGAAATCTGCTCGGCCGGTGCTTCGGTTTCCAGCAGGATTTCCACGACTTCGTCGTATTCCACCTGGAGCTGGGGAATGGTTTCAGCCAGCGTTGCAGCAACATCGTGGAGAGAGAGAACCGTTTCCTGACTTTCCAGAATGCTGTCGGTGTTCTGCCGGACACGATTCCAGGTCGCGGTTACGCCCTGCATCTGTTCAGCCACCACGGGAGACTGCCCGCCAGTAGCAGGCAGGCTCATGGATGGATCGCCAGACTGCAGATAGTTGTACCGCCGCTGGAACTCGTCCCGTGCCCGCTTGAGCAGTGGGAACGCCTCGGCTTTACCGGATACGGCTTCCGTGGCGTTCTTCGCTATCTGCTGCGACAGAACCCGCAACTCGCCGGCATGGGCGATGTATTCCTTATCCTGCGTTGACTGCTTGTTGATCAGCCAGAACGCCCCGATCATCGCAACCAGTGACAGGATCAACACAACAAACAGGGTCAGGATGACACCGTTTGTCTGCGATCCATTTGCTGCTTTTGCTTTGCCTTTCATTTCTCTCTGGCCCCCGCTGGCCTGGAAGTCATTGTTCTTGCTTTATTCAGGGCTCTGTACCGAGCCATTCCCCAGAGACACTCTACGCTGCTCGACCGTCAGGCCGTCTCCAGCGCCACCTGCATGAAACTGGCATGCTCTGCCAGCGTGAAAAGACTGAACACCAGGTAGGACGCTTCCCGCTGGTAGCTGCCCGCCAGGAATGGCTGCAGTGCCTCCGACGTACTGGCCGGTATACAGTCAGAAAAAGTATCTGCTTCAAAATGCTGCATGCCCTGAACGCCATCGACAATCAGGCCGCAGATCAAGTCACCCTGTTCAAGCACCAGGATGCGACGGGTGGTACTGGCAGACGAAGGCTCAAGCCCCAGAAATTCACCCAGATCCATGACGGGCAACAAACGTCCCCGGCTATTGGCAACGCCTTTCTCCCAGGATTTCACCCCGGGTACCAGCGTTATGCTGTCTGGCACGTGAAGAATTTCAGCCACCTCTGACAGAGGCGCCACACAGCGCTCGCCGGCCAGTGAGAAACCCACACCACTCCAGTACTGTTTCAGGTCCTGCTGGGCAGGCAGACCATCACTGTTGGCACGGGCTCGCTGGTCAAGGTCAAGCAACAGCTCAAACGGTGTACTCATACCAGACCCCGTCCGTCCGAAACGACGAAACCCTGCACAGGGCAGGGAAAGGAAGAGAGATGCACGGTTTGCACGTTTGTTATCGTTATCATGTCAACCTGCATGTGAGGAGCCGCTTCACGCGACCATGACGTCATTCAATTTCTTGATCAAATTGGATGCATCCACCGGTTTAGTCAGATAGCCCTTGGCACCCTGACGCTCACCCCAGACCCGGTCGGTTTCCTGATCTTTGGTGGTCACAATAATGACCGGAATATGGCTGGTTTCCTGATCCCGTGACAATTGGCGCGTCGCCTGAAAACCGTTAAGACCAGGCATCACGATATCCATCAATACCGCATCCGGCTTTTCGGCCCGGCACAGGGCAACGCCATCCGCACCATTGTCCGCCTTGAGCACTTCATGCCCGTTCGCTTTCAGGACTTTTTCCAGAATCGCTGTTTCTGTTGGAGAGTCATCAACAATCAGTACACGCGCCATGGTTCCCCCAGTATTTCTTCACGTATTCACATGAGACAGATTGGAATGCGTTTGTTTATTCGTTATGACAACAGTCCAGCCCTGACTGTATTCATCACTTTTATACGTTATGCGGCCGGTCGATATTCTCGTATCGCATCCAGCAGTTCGTCCTTGCTGAACGGTTTTGTCAGGTACTTGTCTGAGCCGACAATGCGCCCCTTGGCTTTGTCAAACAGCCCATCCTTACTCGACAGCATAATGACCGGCGTGCCTTTGAAAGTGCTGTTGTTCTTGATCAGGGCACAGGTCTGGTAGCCATCGAGGCGGGGCATCATGATATCGACAAAAATGATATGCGGGCGGGTATCGGCAATCTTGGCCAGCGCGTCAAAGCCGTCGATGGCGGTGACCACATCGCAGCCGACTTTCTTGAGCAGCGTTTCTGCAGTACGGCGGATGGTCTTGCTGTCATCAATGACCATTATCCGCAGATTCTCAAAGTTATCGCTCATTCTTGGCCCTTCCCTACCGGGTCAGTGCATCTGCCATGCTTCTTGTTATTGTCTGCCTTGCGGCGTTGAAGCCACTTTTTATCACACATCACTACCGCATTCTACTGACCGCATCACGGTAAATACAAGCCAGACGGCCAATTGTCGGAACCTGGAAGGGAGACAAACAAAAGCCCGAAACAGGGGCTCTGCAAGGCTGTACATCTGGTACAATGCCGCCATCCATTATCTGCACAGAGAACCGGAATGACCATCAAGCTCGGCATTGTGATGGATCCTATTGCCGCCATCAGTTACAAAAAAGACAGCTCCCTGGCCATGCTGCTGGCCGCCCAGAAACGGGGCTGGCAACTGTTTTACATGGAACAGGGCGACCTGTTTCAGGAAAATGGCGTCGCGCAGGCGTCAATGTGCGGGCTGACCGTCAGGGCTGATCCGGAGGACTGGTTTACGTTGGAAAAACCCGCCATCCGTGAGCTGGCCGAGCTGGATGTGATCCTGATGCGCAAGGATCCGCCATTTGATAACGAGTTCATCTACAGCACCTACCTGCTGGAACAGGCGGAGCGTGCAGGCACCCTGATCGTTAACAAGCCCCAAAGCCTGCGGGACTATAACGAAAAATTCTTCGCAACCCTGTTCCCACAATGCTGCACTGACTGCATGGTGAGTCGGAATATGAATCGCCTACGGGAATTCGCGGCACGCCACCAGGATGTCATTTTCAAACCACTTGATGGTATGGGTGGCACCTCCATATTCCGGGTCAAAGCCGATGATCCCAATGTCAGCGTGATTCTGGAAACCCTGACCGAGCGGGGACAATCCCAGATCATGGCGCAGAAGTTTATTCCCGAGATCAAGAAAGGCGACAAGCGAATCCTGATGATCGATGGTGAACCGATACCTTACGCATTGGCACGGATTCCGGCCGAAGGCGAAACCCGTGGCAATCTGGCCGCTGGCGGCAGCGGTGTCGGCCAACCACTCTCTGACCGGGATCGCTGGATTGCCGAGCAGGTCGGTCCTGTCCTGAAAGAAAAAGGTCTGCTGTTTGTCGGCCTTGATGTGATCGGTGATTATCTCACCGAGATCAATGTCACAAGCCCAACCTGCATCCGTGAACTGGATACCCAGTTCAACATCAGTATTGCCGATATACTGATGGACAAGATTGCCGAAAAACGACAACTGGCTTGATATATCTGGCTGTCTGGCATCAGATCCGGTGCCAGACAGATAACAATAAAATGCTTAGCCTGTCATACTCCGGCACACACTCCATGGACTTTTCCGGTTGATATTGGCAGAGTGAAAGTCACTGCTGTAACCCTGATCCCCGGGGTATGGATAACAAGACAAGTCCACCAAACATGGCAAAAGCAACGGCACCGGTCACGGCAACAGACCGATTAAGCTTTACCCTGCTACTGGCAGTCGCCCTGCATGCGCTCATCATTCTTGGCGTAGGCTTCACGCTGCACGACAATCCTGAACCTGCCAAAACCATTGAAGTGACCCTGGCCAGCTTCCAGAGTGAAAAAGCCCCGGAAAAAGCCGATTACCTCGCCCAGATCAACCAAGAAGGCAGCGGCAGCCTGGACGAAAAAGCCCGCCCGTCCAGCGACCAGTTGCCTGCACCGGTGCAGGATAATGAAATCCGCAAGGTCGAGCTGCGTGAACAGACCGAACAGCAACAGCGGCAGACGCTGGATACTTCCCGCAAAATTACGGCCGCGGTTTCAGACCAGCGCATTAAGGCGGGTGAGGGGAAACAGAAAGAAAGCCCCGTCAGGGAAACCAACGCCCCTCGCCCCAAAATCGATCTTCGCGCTGAGATTGCTAGCCTCGAAGCGGAGTTCTATGAGCAGCGCAACGCTTATGCGAAACGTCCCCGCATCCTGCGCCTGAACGCCGCATCGACACAACAGAGTGACGGTGTCTGGTATATGGAAGCCTGGCGCAAGAAAGTCATGCGGATCGGCAATATCAACTATCCTGAATCAGCTCGCAGCAAGAAACTGTATGGGCAGCTGGAACTGGCCGTGCAGATCAATCGGGACGGTACCCTGAACAAAATAGAGGTTCTACGTTCTTCCGGTCATAAAGTTCTGGATGATGCCGCTATCCGGATTGTCGAACTGGCCGCGCCCTTTGCTCCTTTCCCTGACGATCTGCGTGAAAAGGATATCATCGAAATCATCCGGACCTGGCGCTTCGAACCCGGTGACCGGTTATACAGTGGCTAACACGTTTTTCCTGCTGCACGCGGTTCCGTCATCACCAGGATAAAGCCATGAACCAGCCGACGGGCAGCAGCCTGCGCCACCATTTTCTGATCTCCATGCCACAGCTGGCAGACCCCAATTTCAGCGGCACCCTTACGTATCTCTGTGAACACAATGAGCAGGGTGCGATGGGGTTGGTGGTCAACCGTCCCACCAGCCTGTGCCTAGCCGATATTCTTACCCACATCGGGATTACCATTTCACCGGATTCTTCCCATTACCACGACACGGTTTATGGCGGTGGCCCGGTCGATCTTGAACATGGGTTTATCCTGCACAGCCGTGACGAACGGCAATGGAATGCCACGATGCCCATCACGGACACCCTCTCGCTGGCCACATCCCGCGATATTCTGAAAGCCCTGGCTGACGGCGAGGGTCCGGATATGGCCCTGATCGCACTGGGCTATGCAGGCTGGGGCGCCGGCCAACTGGAACAGGAAATATCCCAGAACACCTGGCTCACCTGCCCGGCAGATACGGAGATTCTTTTCAACACGCCAACTGACCAGCGCTTGATCAATGCTGCGGCAAAGATTGGCGTAAACCTCGATCTACTCAGTCATGAAGCCGGGCACGCCTGAAGACTATTTGACGTTATTCAATATCCAGATCCAGCCAGTCTCCAGCCATCCAGAAATCTTCCAGCTCCAGCGATAATACAGGGCATTCTCCGCCATCAATCAGCCCCTTGCCCGCTTCAAAGACATTACGACATTCATCCTCTATGACCGGGCCAGTAACTTCGATACCAGAGGACTTCAGCTGTCCCAACAGCTCAGAACATGCGACCTCTTTATCGCTTCCCCAAATATGGCTAATCGTTTCCCGCGAAGCCCCATAAACAACCTGGTTAATGTTGTAGCCCATCACATTGGCCCAATGGATTGCACCTAATCCAACAGGCTCAGGTAAAGCCGTTGTGAAAAGGGTTAAAGCCTGACCATCCCGGGCGCTGTAGCGGGTGCACAGCATATGCACCGCCAATGCCTCCGCGGTATAGATAGGACTGATATGACAGGCGCTGCAGGCCGTTACGACGACCCTATCTGCAGCATCGACAAAACAGGCGGAAAACGGGTATCCGGGCGTAACATCCACCCCCATTTCCAACAGCTCACGGATAATAAATTCATGGTTGTCCATCGTCCGTACCTCTATACAACCCGGGAAAGAATAGTGAAATAACACAGTAGAACCACCAGCATAGCTGCAATCTGATATTGCGCAGCACAGATGACCGGTCTGTCATATAATCCGCGCTTCACTCCCGGCTATACGTGACCCATGAAAGCAGAACCCGCAAGAACCCTGATGTCATTTGACTACGGTACCCGTAACATCGGTGTGGCCATCGGCCAGTCTTTGACTGGCACGGCTACCGCCTTACCAGGTCTGAAAGCCCGTGACGGTATTCCTGACTGGCAGCAGGTGGCGCGCCTGATTGATGAATGGCAACCCGATGCCTTCGTCGTTGGCATTCCGCTGAATATGGACGGTACCGAATCAGAGATGTCACAGCGGGCCCGCAAGTTCGGCAACCGCCTTTACGGCCGATTCGGCAAAGCCTGGCATGCAGCCGACGAGCGATTGAGCACTTATGAAGCGAAAGAATGGGCGGGGCGTCTGGGCCATACTGGCAGCTACGGCGACAACCCTGTCGACAGCATGGCGGCACAAATGATTCTGGAAAGCTGGATGAATGATCCCGCCAATGCCGACTGGTTAATCAGGGAAACACCCGAATCATGATGCTATCCGGGTGGCTCGGTGAGCAGTAAACAAGCTTAACGAAGATCTTCATCACCTTCTATGCTGAGGCCGCTTGACATGGCGTTGAGGTGTTCAGCATCTGTTTCTGAACCCAGCTTGATCATCAGGCGGAGATCATTGGCTGAGTCGGCGTGGGCAATCGCGTCCTCATAAGTGATTTCGCCATTGTTATACAGCTCATACAGCGATTGATCGAACGTGTGCATGCCCACTTCATTTGAGCGTGCCATCAACCCTTTGAGTTCATGCACGTCTCCCTTTCGGATCAGGTCTGCGGCAAGGGGTGTGTTTATCAATATCTCCGTTGCCGCTGTGCGCCCTTTTCCGTCAGGCGTTTTCACCAGCTGCTGAGCAACAATAGCCTTGAGGTTAAGGGACAGGTCATTCCAGATCTGCTGATGCTGATCTGCAGGAAAAAAGTGAATAATCCGATCCAGAGCCTGATTGGCATTGTTGGCATGAAGTGTTGCCAGACAAAGATGGCCAGTTTCTGCGAAAGTGATGGCGTAGTTCATGGTTTCGCGTGTCCGTACCTCACCGATCATGATGACATCCGGTGCCTGGCGCAGCGTATTCTTCAACGCGACCTCAAAGGAATCTGTATCAAGTCCCACCTCTCGCTGGGTAACAATGCAGCCTTTGTGCTGATGGATAAATTCGATCGGGTCCTCGATGGAAACGATATGACCGTGGCTGTTCTCATTTCGGTGTCCAATCATCGCCGCCAGTGATGATGATTTACCATGACCAGTGGCGCCGACGAAGATCACCAGCCCACGCTTGGTCATGGCTAATTGGTTAATAACTTCCGGAACTCCCAGCTCTTCCGTGGTAGGTATCTTTGTCTCAATCCGGCGCAATACCATGCCAGCCAGGTTACGTTGAAAAAATGCACTGACCCGGAATCGCCCGATGCCACTGGCATTAATGGCAAAATTACATTCATGGTTTGTATTAAATTCTTCCTGCTGCTTCTCACTCATGACGCCGAGCACCGTTTCCATGGACTTCTCAGGCGACATGGGGTTTTTGGTGACCGGTATAATCTTGCCCGCCACTTTCATACAGGGTGGCATACCCGCGGTGATAAACAGATCCGAGGCGCGCTTATCCACCATCAGCTTCAGCAAGGGGTTGAGATCCGTATGACTCATTCACTTATCTCGCTTTATGTGTGGACTGTGCGTTAAAAATCGTCCGGAGTCTTCGCCTTAGAGCGTGCAGCTTCCCGGGTGATAATCCCTTTCTGAAGCAAATTCTTGAGGCAGCCGTCCAGTGTCTGCATGCCAAGATTACCGCCGGTCTGAATCGCAGAGTACATCTGGGCAATCTTATCCTCGCGGATCAGATTCCGTATCGCAGGCGTACCGATCATGATCTCATGAGCAGCCACACGACCACCGCCGATTTTCTTCAGCAGCGCCTGAGAAATAACCGCCTGCAGGGATTCCGAAAGCATGGAGCGCACCATTGCCTTTTCCTCGCCGGGAAAGACGTCAACGATACGGTCAATGGTTTTCGCAGCAGATGTGGTGTGCAGGGTGCCAAAAACCATGTGTCCTGTTTCTGCTGCCGTCAGCGCCAGGCGGATGGTTTCCAGATCCCGCATCTCGCCCACCAGGATGATGTCAGGGTCTTCCCGCAGCGCTGACCGCAGTGCGGCATCAAATCCCAGGGTATCCCTGTGCACTTCCCGCTGGTTGACCAGACATTTTTTTGACTCGTGCACAAATTCGACCGGGTCTTCCACCGTCAGGATGTGGCCGTATCTGTTCTCGTTGACATAATCCAGCATGGCGGCAAGCGTCGTGGACTTACCGGAGCCGGTTGGCCCGGTCACCAGGCAAAGGCCACGGGGAAGCACGGAGATATCCTTGAAAATCTGCCCCATGCCTAGATCATCCATGGAGAGCACTTTGCTCGGAATGGTTCGGAATACGGCACCCGCGCCTCGACCATGATTGAAGGCGTTAACCCGGAAACGAGCCACCCCCGGCACCTCGAAGGAAAAATCCGTCTCAAGGTACTCTTCGTAGTCCTTACGCTGTTTATCATTCATGATGTCGTAGATCAGGCCATGCACCTGTTTATGGTCCATGGCGGGCAGGTTGATCCGGCGCACATCGCCGTCGATACGAATCATGGGCGGCAGGCCTGCAGACAGATGCAGGTCGGACGCACCCTGTTTGGTACCAAACGCCAGCAGCTCGGTAATATCCATGACTCCCCCCGGGTCTTGTTATTCTCTGGCCAGACGCACTGATGCGTTGCGCCTGCAGTCTTTCTTTTAAGAATAGCTAGGTCACGGCCTGATTCTTCTTTCCACGCAGGTGGTGGTATTCTTGCGGTTTTCAGCCGTACCCGGCAAAGACGGGAAGTATCATTACATAGCCATGTCTGCAATTGAAACCCAATTTCAACAGGTCCGTGACCGGATTCATGCCGCAGAAAACGCCTGTGGCAGAGCCGGCGCCGTCAAACTTCTGGCGGTCAGCAAAACCAAGCCGGCCAGCCTGGTGCGCGAAGCCTGGCATACCGGTCAACGGGATTTCGGTGAGAACTATGTGCAGGAGGGTGTCGACAAAATCCAGACCCTTCAGGATCTCGACGGCCTCTGCTGGCACTTTATCGGCCCGCTGCAGTCCAATAAGACCCGTGCCGTCGCAGAACATTTCGACTGGATGCACAGCGTCGATCGCCTGAAAATCGCTCAGCGCCTGAGCGAACAGCGGCCAGAACACCTGCCGCCGCTGCATATCTGTATTCAGGTGAATATCAGTGATGAAGACACCAAGTCCGGTGTTTCGCCGGCAGATGTCCTGCCACTGGCAACTGAGATCATGGCACTACCCAACCTGAAGCTACGCGGTCTTATGGCAATTCCCGTACCCACGGATGATGCCGCGGCGCAACGTGCCGTCTTCCGGGCTATGTCAGAATTACTGGCAACACTTCGGGAGCGCTGGCCTGATCAGGGACTGGATACCCTGTCCATGGGAATGAGTGATGACCTGGAAGCCGCGATAGCGGAGGGCGCTACGATGGTGCGGATTGGCACCGCACTGTTTGGCGCACGGGATTATTCGTAGTTATTGATCACATAATTAACACCAAACCGGAAATAGCAGCATGACCACAGCAACACTGGCTTTTATTGGCGCCGGCAACATGGCTGGCAGCATTATCGGTGGACTGATCGACAATGGCTATGATCCTGAACACATCATCGCTTCCGATCCGGGCCGGGAAACGTTGCAGTCTCTGCAAACGCAGTTTGGTATCAAGATTGCCGAAAACAACAGCGATGCCGTTCGGGATGCGGATGTCGTAATTCTCGCCGTCAAACCGCAGGTTATGAAGCCCGTAGTGACAGAGCTGGCGCCAGCGCTACAGGATGCCAAGCCCATGCTGGTCTCTATTGCCGCCGGCATCACCATCGATAGTCTTGATGACTGGAGTGGCGGTCAGCTTCCCATTATCCGCTGCATGCCGAATACGCCGGCACTGCTTGGCTGCGGCGCCAGCGGCCTTTATGCGAACCCGCAAGTATCAGAAACGCAGAAAACGCTGGCAGAGGCAGTCATGAATGCAGTCGGCATCAGCCGTTGGCTGGATTCAGAAAGCGCCATTGATGCGGTCACAGCGCTATCCGGCAGCGGTCCGGCTTACTTCTTCCTCCTGATGGAATCCATGATCAATGCAGGCAAACAACTGGGTCTGCCGCCAGAAACCGCAACGGCGCTGACGCTGCAAACGGCGCTCGGCGCAGCGCGAATGGCTGCCAAAGGGGATGTCGAAGCTGCCGAACTGCGTCGCCGCGTCACTTCGCCTGGCGGTACCACCGAGCAAGCCATCAATACGTTTGAACAAGGCGAATTTCGCACATTGGTACAATCTGCCCTTGATGCCGCCGAGCGGCGTTCCCGGGAACTGGCAAAACAGGACTGACATTCCCAACACCGTTAACTGTGGATAAGATTAAGGCGGGGCTGTTGCAACTCGGTTGCAGCACCCCCATAGTGTGAAAATCCGGACTACTGAAGAGTTACCGATTACATGTCACCATTGACCAGCTCCCTGTCATTCCTGGTGGAAACCGTCGGCAGCCTGTTTGTTATGGCTGTGCTGATCCGCTTTCTGCTGCAACTGGTACGAGCGGATTTCTACAATCCCATTTCCCAGGCCATCGTTAAAGTCACGGGACCGTTGCTGAACCCGTTGCGTCGCCTGATTCCCGGTTTCAAGGGAATGGATGTCGCAGCTCTGATACTGGCTCTGCTGGTTCAGATCGTGATTGTCTACCTGCTGCTGGGTATTCATGGCTACATCCCCTCCGTGATTCCGGTGGGGCAGGTGTTAGCGATCTCCATCTTCAAGTTGCTGAATACGTTGCTGAATATTTACATGTTCAGCCTGATCATCATTGCCATCGCCAGCTGGGTAGCCCCCGGCAGCTATAACCCGGCCCTGATCCTGCTGCACCAGCTGACAGAACCTCTGAGCAGCCGCATCCGCCGCGTGATTCCTCCGGTGGGCGGACTGGATTTTTCCCTGATGGTGCTCGTTATCCTGATCGTCATGATCAAGAACGCACTGCCAGCGATTATTCCGGGGCTTCCGGGTTTATAACCCCTCCGAAACATTGGCGTCCCGAAAACCCGTAGCTGTTCTACGGGTTTTTTATTGTTCTGAAAAACCAATTCTGACCAGCTGGTTAGCCTCCCCTGGATTATCGCTATATAATCGTTGCCCGCTATCTGCTCACGAACAATAACTATGCAGCCTGCCTGAGGGTGAAGGGGATCGCGTCATGGGACGACTGGAATCACAGTTTGACGCCTTTATTAACTGGAAACAGCATCTGCTGGCCCAGGTCACCCGCTATCAATCCTGGCTGGTTCATAATCATCTGCTGACACCCGAGCTGGATCGCCGGCTGTCACAAGCCAATGAGAGCCTGCGCCGCAACACCATCACCATCGCCTTTGTCGGCGAATTCTCCCGCGGCAAAACCGAACTGATCAACGCCCTGTTTTTCGGCAACCAGCACGCCCGGATGCTGCCTTCCTGTGCCGGTCGTACCACCATGTGTCCGACGGAACTGTTTCACGAGCCAGGAAAAGCCGCCTCAATCCGACTGCTGCCAATAACAACCCGGCTACAAACAACGTCTCTTGCTGAACTTCAGGAAGCCACCGACCAATGGCACGAAACTCCGCTGCCAATGGAAGATACGGAAACATTGGCCGAAACCCTCGCACGGGTGGCAGAAACCCTCGAGGTCTCCGAAGAGGAAGCCCTCCAGCTGGGATTTGAGCCGGAACACCTGCAGTTCAGCAAAGCGGATAACGGCTGTGTAAAGATTCCTGCATGGCGACACGCCCTGATCAATATTGATCATCCGTTGCTGAGCAAGGGTATTCGTATTCTGGACACACCGGGGCTGAACGCCCTCGGTCTGGAACCGGAGCTGACCCTGAACATGCTGCCTTCTGCTGACGCCATCATTTACCTGCTCAGCGCAGATACCGGTGTCTCCGCCAGCGATATGGCCATCTGGCAGAACCATATTCAGTCGATTCAGCAGGAGGCGCCTTCCAGCTTATTTGCCGTACTGAACAAGATTGACCTGTTGGACGATGAATTGCTCACTCCAGCCCAACAGCAGGACATTCGATCTGTTATTCTGGATACATCCGCGCGCCAGCTGGGGCTAAGAGCCGACGAGATTATCGCAGTCAGCGCCCGTCAGGCACTGACCGGTAAACTGAAAGATCATCCAGTACTCGTCGCCAGCAGCGGGATAGAAACACTGGAGCACCTACTGAGTCACGAGTTAATTCATCATCAGGAACAGGTGCTGGACGATTGTGTCGTCAATGATCTGAACCACCTTTTAAACAACAGTCGTCATCTTCTGGAAAAACGTCTTCAGGATCTTTATACCCGACAGCGACAGCTCAACGGCAGTCGCAAGGACGATCAGCTACTGGTCGCCGAGCTGACAGAGCAGACACGTGCCCAGTACAACCAGCACCACAAACGACTACTGGCGTTAAAATCCAGTCGTCGGCTGGTACAACAGCAGGGCAGGGCGCTGGTCAGAGCCTGCCGTACCGAACTGTTTCAGGAGCGTGTCAGGAAAGTCCACACACTCCTTCTGAAGAGTCTGACCACCATCGGCATTAACCAAACCATCACCCGCTTTTTTCTCTATGTGCAGGATGATATTCATCAGCTCAGTATTGAGGCGAGGCTGGCAAACCGGCTGGTTCAATCCATCTACAAGCGACATGCTGACGCCGATGGCCATACACTTTCTCTAACACTGTTTCTGACAGACGATTACCTGAAAGAACTCAACACCATTAGAAGCAAAGCAGACCACTTCGGTAAACGACTAAGTACCGTACTAACAGAACAGCACCTGGTTATACGACGTTTTTTTAATACGCTGATACGTGAAATGATTGCCCTGCATAAGCGCATAGAAACGGATACCGAGCAATGGGCTGAGCAGGCACTTTTACCATTAACCCAGCACGCACTGGAGCAAAAACAGCTGCTGGAACGGCAGCTGGTACAGCTCAGAAGCCTCAACCGGGACAACGCCAACCGTAAACAGTTACTGTGCAAACTGGATGAGTTTCTGGCGGATACCGAACATCAGCTGGTAAAAATTGATCATATTCTGAAAAACACTCGGCAGCGAATCAATCCTGCAAAATCCAGCAATGTGGTGGTTCTCCATGAGCAACCTGCGATGGCCTGACCAGATCACTACACCACAAATGACATACCAGTAATCGGCATCGGGCTATGCTATATCATCTGCCGTGATTGCCTCAAAATACAATGAACACTCCCATCGCAATACACCTTGCGGCCGCCCTCTATGCCATTGCCGTCGGCGGTTTGCAGCTGGTTCTCCCTAAAGGCATCCAACCGCATCGTTACCTTGGCCGATCATGGATGGTTGCGATGCTGATAACAGCACTGTCGTCATTCTGGATAAAAAGCTTCATGCCGCTCTGGCTCAGTTTTGGTCCTATTCATATCCTGTCAGTCTGGGTCATCATCTGTTTGATCATTTCTACACTCGCCGCAAGGCAGCACCGAATTAAACAGCATAAGTATTACGCTGTCTGTGCTTATATTGGCCTGGTCGGCGCCGGACTGGGCGCGCTTGCACCGGGACGTTACCTGAACCAGGTACTCTTCGGCAGCTAGACCCGCCATCCCGGCTCCTTTAGACTTGCCAAACCTGCAATAATTCGAACAAATTCGCTATGACAGATGTTGCCGCCGAGCAGCGGGGTTCCCCCCCTGTACGCAGTCTGCCTGACGATTCCGTGGGACTCGTTGAGCCGCGCAAACTGCACTTTGCCGATCCCCTGCATCTTCGTTGTGGCCGGGTTCTGCCTCAATTTGACCTGATGATAGAAACCTATGGCAAACTCAACGCCGAGGCGTCCAATGCCATCCTGATCTGCCATGCGTTAAGCGGCAATCATCATGCAGCAGGGTACCATTCTCCGGAAGATCGCAAACCCGGTTGGTGGGATACTGCCATCGGTCCCGGCAAACCCATTGATACCAACCGATTCTTCGTTGTTTGCCTAAACAACCTGGGCGGCTGCCATGGCAGCACCGGCCCTACCAGTATCAATCCGGAAACCGGTCGCCCCTGGGGCCCCACATTTCCGGTGGTGACCGTGGATGACTGGGTAGAAAGTCAGGCGCGTCTGGCTGATCAGCTGGGCATACAGCAGTGGGCGGCAGTGGTTGGCGGCAGCCTCGGCGGCATGCAGGTACTGGAGTGGACCATCCGTTATCCGGAACGGCTCCGACATGCAGTCGTTATTGCATCAGCACCGAAGCTGTCCGCCCAGAATATTGCCTTCAATGAAGTGGCCCGCCGCGCCATTATGAGTGATGAAAATTTCCATGATGGCCATTATCAGGAACAAGGCGTAATTCCCAAGAACGGGCTTATGCTTGCGCGCATGGTCGGCCATATCACTTATTTGTCCGATGATGCCATGGGTGCCAAGTTCGGTCGGGAGCTCAGGCAGGACAAAATCAATTTCGACTTTGGCGCCGAATTTCAGGTGGAAAGTTACCTGCGTTACCAGGGCGAAGCTTTCTCTGGCCGTTTCGATGCCAACAGTTATCTCCTGATGACCAAGGCGCTGGATTATTTCGATCCGGCCGCGCGTTTCAATCACGATCTGGTCAAGGCGCTGGAACACACCAAGGCCCGCTTCCTGGTATTGTCCTTTTCAACGGACTGGCGCTTTGCGCCCGATCGTTCCCGGGAAATTGTGAATGCATTGCTGGCCGCCAAAAAACCAGTTTCCTATTTGGAAGTCGATGCGCCTCAGGGTCACGATGCCTTCCTGATGTCTATACCCCGCTATATGGACACGCTGAAGGCTTACCTGGCACGAATCGCTGAGGAGGTCTGCTGATGCGCAAGGACTTCGAACTCATCCAGCACTGGATCAAACCGCAGAGTCGGGTACTGGATCTGGCCTGTGGCGATGGCGCTCTTTTGGACCATCTGACCCGCAGTCATGCCGTGCAGGGCTACGGGATGGAAATCAATCCGGAGAATATCCAGACCTGCATTACCAAAGGTGTGAATGTAATCGAGCAGAACCTCGATCACGGGCTCAAGAACTTTGGTGATAACACCTTTGATACTGTCATAATGACCCAGGCTCTGCAGGTGATGCGTTTTCCGCACCTTGTTCTGGAAGAAATGCTGCGGGTCGGCAAGGAGTGCATTGTTACGTTTCCCAACTTCGGCCACTGGCGCTGCCGCACTTATCTTTCACTGAGAGGCAAGATGCCAGTCTCCAAGTTCATGCCCTACACCTGGTATGACACCCCGAATATCCACTTCTGCACATTCCGGGATTTCGAGGATCTCTGCCGTAAAAGCAACCTGAAAATTCTCAACCGCCTGGTGGCAAACCGAGACCATGAAAGCCCGGCGCTGGCCCGCGCCATGCCGAACCTGTTCGGCGAAATTGCGATCTATCACCTGTGTCGACACAACGAGGCTGCCTGATGCGACCTGTACGTTCATCCCTGCTGTTCCTGTCTCTGCTCCTATCCCTCAACACGGCGATTGCCAACGAACCGGAGCCCACGAAACGGTTCGGTGATTACGTAGTCCACTTTAGTTCATTCAACAGTACATTTGTGACACCCCAGGTCGCAAAGAGCTATGCTCTGACACGTGACAAACGTACCGGACTGGTCAATATCGCCGTACACTACAAGGGCAAGCCGGTTAAGGCAGACATTAAAGGCGAGGCGGCCAACCTGTTACAACAGAAAGAAGCCCTGACCTTCCGGTTGATTGATGAAGGGGAATCCGTCTACTACCTGGCGCCATTCCGTTTCACCAATGAAGAACTGCTGCGGTTCACCGTAACCGTCACACCCGAGCAGGGAGACGGCCCAATGACCGTCCGCTTCTCACGAACATTCTACGAAGGCTGACAGCATCCATGTCCTCAGAGATTCGACAGATCGTCCTCGCCACCGGTAACCACGGCAAGCTGGCGGAATTCCAGCACCTGCTGGGCGCCCACAACATCAAGATGCTGACCCAGAAGCAGTTTGGGGTCACGGGTGTGGAAGAGACCGGGCTGACGTTTGTCGAAAACGCGATTCTCAAGGCGCGGGCTGCCGCGGAAGCATCTGGTCTGCCGGTTATTGCTGACGATTCTGGCTTAGAAGTCGACGCCCTGAATGGCGCGCCCGGCATCTACTCCAGTCGATTTTCTGGTGAGAATGCCTCGGATGCAGACAATATTGAAAAGCTGCTCAAGGCCCTGCAGGGCTTGCCGGTCTCCGAGCGGACGGCACGCTTCCAGTGCCTGCTGGTCTACCTGCGCCATGCCGATGACCCAACCCCGCTGATCTGCCAGGGCACTTGGGAAGGCTATATCATCGAAGAACCCCGGGGTGACCATGGGTTTGGCTATGATCCAGTCTTCTTCGTACCCGGCATGCACAGCACCGCGGCAGAACTGACACCGGAACAGAAAAATGGCCTGAGTCACCGCGCCATGGCCATGCGACAGTTGGCCGAAAAGCTTACTGCCTGATACAACCTTACGGCGCGTCGGTCATGGTTTCTGACGCGTCCATTCCCTATGATTCCCGTTCTTGTTCATTGCTGGCGGTACCCAATTTGCTGACCCTTCCCCCTCTCAGTCTCTACATCCATGTTCCCTGGTGCATCCAAAAGTGTCCCTACTGCGACTTCAACTCCCATGCAGCGAAAGGGGAACTGCCGGAAAGGGACTACGTCAATGCCCTGCTGCAGGACTTTGAAACCTCTCTGGATGCGATCCAGGGCAGAAGCCTGCACAGTATTTTCATCGGTGGCGGAACCCCGAGCCTGCTGTCCCCCAGCGCCTATGAGCGACTGTTTGCCGGACTGCGCCAGCATATCGAGTTCAGCGACGATATCGAAATCACCCTGGAAGCCAACCCGGGCACATTTGAACAGGACAAATTCACCGGGTTTCGGCAAACCGGCATCAACCGGCTTTCCATCGGCATCCAGAGTTTTCAGGATGACAAGCTGAAAAACCTTGGCCGCATTCATCGTGGTGAAGAAGCACAACGAGCTGTGGGGATGGCGTTTTCCGCCGGTTTTACCAATATCAATCTCGACCTGATGCATGGCCTGCCAGACCAGAGCCAAGAGGACGCCCTCTTTGACCTGAAAACAGCCATTGCACTCAAGCCAACGCATCTCTCGTGGTATCAGCTGACCATTGAGCCTAATACCGTTTTTTACTCAAAGCCGCCGGTCTTGCCGGAAGACGATACCCTCTGGGACATTCAGGAAGCCGGTCAGGCACTGCTCGCTGAATCAGGCTATCAGCAGTACGAAATTTCCGCTTACAGCCAGCCAGACCGTCAATCCCGACACAACCTGAATTACTGGCAATTTGGCGATTACATCGGTATCGGCGCGGGTGCCCATGGAAAGCTCACCCTGTTGGGAGAAAAGAAAATCCTGAGAAACTGGAAAACCCGGTTACCAGCAGACTACCTCAACCCTGCCAAGCCGTTTGAAGCCGGAAATAGAATCCTGGCAGAAGATGACCTGCCACTTGAGTTCATGATGAATGCATTGCGACTCAATGATGGTGTTCATACCGGTCAGTTCAGCCAAGGAACAGGTTTGCCTCTGTCTTCGATTGCAGATGCAGTGAAAGAAGCACAACACCAGAATTTGATGTCCACGGATAGTCAAAAGCTTCAGCCAACCCCGAAAGGCAGTCTGTTTCTAAATGATATTCTATCCCTGTTCTGAGCACATAAACCAAAGCTAGCATGAGGTTAGAAACGCTTACATTTCTAACCATATCGTTAGCTGCTTGCCTGTTTACATAGAGATTCACAACCAGAACGTTTGTGCTGTCTGTGAAATGGGTGATTTGCCCCAATCTGTCAGGAAATGAATGATTGGGGCAATTCTATTTCAACTGAGACGGGCAAATGATCGGATAATGCAAAATCCAACACGCCATATTCCCGAACATGCAGAGTGGGACTCAGAAAAATATGATCCAGAGACTTACGGGGACGCCAGCTGGGAAAGGTGTTGTCATCCCACAGCGCAGGCCGTAAATCACACCCTTTCAGCGGTGAATGCCCCATCAGTTGTTCTGCATGGGTATTCATATCCCCCATCAGAATCACATGCTCACACCCTTCTATCAGGTCACGGATATAAGCCAGCTGATTGTTCCGGGTACGTTGGCTCAAAGCCAGATGCATCATGACAATCAACAACGGATTGTCCGCCGAACCCAACCGCGTCACTATCGCTCCCCGACCAGGAAGAAGCCCCGGTAACTTATGGTCTTCAAGATGCAGTGGTTCCTGCCGTGTCAGCAGGCCATTGCTGTGCTGGGCGATCCGCCCCAGGTTACGGTTAAGCTGCTGATACCAGTAGGGAAAGCGGGCCCGATGGGCCAGGTATTCAATCTGGTTGATAAACCCGCTGCGCAGGCTGCCGCCATCCGCCTCCTGAATGGCGACAATATCGTAGGGGCTGATTAGGCGGGCAATCTGATCAAGGTTAGTGACACGGGCTGATGTCGGCAGGATATGCTGCCAGCTGCGGGTAAGATAGTGACGATACTGCTGAGTATTGATACCCACCTGGATATTAAAACTCAGCAGTTTGATGGTGTTCCGGGCCGCATCCTGAACGGAATCATCAACGCTGGCGGAAACCACCTGCCCCTGATGAAAACCACGACCTGTCTTGTGATGGGCCAATAGCCCGCGGATAGCATTCAACGACTTTACCTGCGTCTGTACGGTACCCGGAACACACCGTGATCAGAAAACCAGACTTAACCAGCGTTAGCGGTTTTCTGCTTTGGCGCCTTTTCCCGGCGAACCTTCTCTACCAGTGCATCGGCGACCTTGAGCATTTCCTCCAGTCCGCCGGCAGATTGTGGATCCACCACATAGCGTCCGTCGATAATCAGGGCGGGTACACCCATCAGCTGCGCGCCCCGAACCTTAGCATACGCCTTCTGGGACTGGTTGCGTACACCGAAAGAGTCATAGGTCTTCAGGAATGTCTCCTTGTTGACCTTGAAGTGCTCATTCAGGAAGTCTGCCATATCAGCAGGCTTATCCAGCCGCTTGCCTTCCTTCTGGACGGCTTCGAAAATAGCGGTATTGGCTGTTTCATCCAGCCCCATTTCCTCTAAAGTGTAGAAAAGCTGGGCATGGGGTTGCCAAGGACGACCAAAAATAACCGGCGTTTTCACCACATCGACATCCGCTGACAGCGTCTTTTTCCAAGCAGGTATCAGCTTTTCCAGATCGTAGCAGTGGGGGCAGCCATACCAAAAAATGGTGTCGACTTCGATTTTTCCGTCAGTTTTCTCGACAGATACCGCCTCTTTCAAGACTTTGTATTGCTGGCCTGCGCGGTATTCATCCGCCTGGGCCTGAACAACTACCAGCCCGATGGCCATGATAAGCCCACATAACAGCTTTCGCATACGACTCTCCACTGCTCCAAACATGATTATTTATGGGTGATCTATATAGCAAAAAGAAATATTAGGAAGTATTGGTATTGGCACCTGTTGAACCGATTCAGGCCATTCCACTCAGGCTGCCACCACCTCCGTCCACAATAGACAAACTTTCAAAACAATAGTGCCGTATCCCGTGAATAAACAGGTATCAGGATTTTACGGACAGGACGGAGTGCTGATGTTGAGCGATGAGAGAAATGTCAGGCACAAAAAAGGCGGCTATCATGCCGCCTTTCTGGATCCACCGGAAGATCAGTGCAGACCATTGATATAGCTGGCCAGTGCATCGATTTCCTTATTGCTGAGTTTCTCAGCGATGGTGCGCATGATCTTGGTGTCGCCGTCATTCACACGGTCACCTTCACGGAAATCACGCAGCGTCTTGCCAATGTAATCCGGATGCTGACCGGACAACAGCGGGAACTTCGCCAGGCTATTGCCCTTGCCGGTCGGAGAATGGCAGCTGGAGCAGGCGGGAATTCCCCGGTCCACATCACCGCCACGATACAGTTTCTCACCCAGCGCAATATGCTTTGGATCTACCTGACCCACGCTGACCGCCTGGCTGGCATAGAAGGCTGAAATATCAGCAATATCCTGATCAGACAGGTTATCCACCATGCCGGTCATCTCCAGCACTTTACGCTCACCGGACTTGATATCCTGGATCTGCTTGATCAGGTACCCCTCACCCTGACCGGCCAGCTTGGGGAAATTTGGTGCCATGCTGTTCCCGGTCGGCCCGTGACAGGCCGCACAGACAGCAGTTTTTGCCTTGCCAGCCTGCGGATCCCCACTACCCGCCTGCACAACACCCGATACCCCCAGAGACACTACAAGACTCAGAATGATTTTTTTCATAGCAAACCCAGCTTTTCGGCTAATCCAGCGCGTTACCGTTCTGTATTCAGAGATCTATTGCCCAGACATATAGCGGATGACCGCCTCATAATCCTCGGCTGTGCAATCCATACACATACCTTTGGGAGGCATCGCCCCCTTGCCCTGGACGACACTGTTGACCAGCGTTTCCATCGGCAACTGCAGCCGGGTCTCCCAGTCAGCCGCATTACCCTTGCGGGGCGCCGCAGCCACGCCCGTGTCATGACAGATTTTGCAGGCTTTCTGGTATACGGATTCCGGTGCCTGTCCGGCAACCGCTGCCTGGGACATCAGGCCGGCTGCGATCAGCAGAACGGTTCTGGTTAGTATTTTCATATCCGCCTCATCAGACAGCGAAATCCGGTTCTGTCCTTTGTCATGCGAGGCATGAACAGGCTGCTTTTCCGTCATTCACTGCAGTGCAATACCTTTATCGTTGTGATTGAGCTTATGACTGGCTCGCACTATAGCTGAGGAGTATATACTATCGCCTCTGCAATCAGAACATGGTAATCCGTCTCCGTGCCGATTGCAGGCAGTCAATTTAACCGATTTTCACCGTAAATGAGTTCTTTTCATGTCTGAACAGATGACCGGCCTAAACTATCGTACAACACGATACGAGACCAGCGCCGCGCGGCTGGACCAGTGTCCTGCTGATACCGGCCGGGAAGTGGCGTTTGCCGGTCGTTCCAATGCCGGGAAGTCCAGCGCCCTGAATACCCTGACGGGTTCCAGTAGCCTGGCGCGCACCAGTAAAACCCCAGGCCGCACCCAGCTGATCAATTTCTTCCCCATTGACGAGGAACACAGACTGGTCGACCTACCCGGCTACGGCTATGCCAAGGTGCCTGTGGCCATGAAGCAGGACTGGCAGAAACACCTCGGTGAATACCTGGAAAAACGCCAGAGCCTGGTTGGCGTGGTGTTATTAATGGATATCCGCCACCCCATGAAGGAATTCGACCAAATCATGCTGAACTGGGCTCGTGATAGCCAGATGCCCATTCATATCCTGCTGACCAAGGCGGACAAGCTGAAATTCGGCGCCTCCAAGAGCACCCTGATCAAGATCCGTAATGATCTGAAAGAGTGGGGCGACCAACTGAGCATCCAGCTGTTTTCCTCCCTGAAGCGCACCGGCATTGAGGAACTGTCCGCCCGGCTGGATTCCTGGCTGCTGGCCGATGAAACCGAATAATGCCTGATACCAAATAAAAAAAGCTCCGGCCTCCTGGAACGGATAAGCCGGAGCAAACGTCGGAGCTCCGATAACCGACGGTATGATGCAATACCCGTGATGGATCATCACATGGGGGGTGATGCTCACAGGCATTACAATGGTTTCGACCATCGCAACAAATCATGGTTCCCCGCCTACAATGGCAAAAGTAAACAGAATCTGACGCTTTATAAGACAGCGGAATAAATAATTCCTGACAATTATTCATGAACTGCTATGCAAAAAAACTGCCTAAATGTTATTCGCTCAATCATTGGAAAACGATGAAAAAGTGTCAGCTAACACAATACAACCCATTTTTCATACAACCTCATCAACCGAACGATCCGTTGTAACCATAGAGCCTGCGGCCGTTCCATGCTTTCAAGGGTTACATGAAGTAACGACTTGCGCAGAAACACTAACAGTATGGGAAAAAAGACCTGGTAGCTCACCCTGCTCCTGGCAGCAGCTGGATTATGCAGAGTGGGGTGATCCATCCAGGGTTCCTGGTGACAGGAGATATTACTCGCACCAAACCGAACATCCACTGTTCGCCTGGTCCAGAGATTTTTTCGATGCCTTAAAAATCGGCCTTTCAACCCTATGGGAAAAAATTAAGCGCTTTTTTGGGGGCAAGGATTCTTTCTTTCTCAGTGAACATATTAGAGAGCAGGCTTGGCAGCACATTCGAAACACACTCCAACATAGCATGAAACCATGCGCTACAACTCAGCAATCAGAGCGCGGAGGTTTTATTAAACGGGGGCATGCCCACCTGGGTTTCGCACTACTAACCCAAGACCATCAACCGCTCTACATTGCCATAGACCCTGCAGGCAAACCGTTGGGGCCTGGCTACACGCCCCAGCTAACTCCCGTTATACCTGAAGGGTTAGAAAATACAGACTTGGTGTTAATAACACATGCGCATTTAGATCACTTTATTGACACCATGATGTACCAGCCCTATCCAGCACCACCATCGCTGATTCAACGGATGATCAAAGCATTTCGACAGTTCATCCGCTTCCTATCTGGTTCCACTGATTGTGATACAACACCTTCTACCCCCCTTAAAACCCGACTGTGTTTTCCGGCAGGTTCTGAAAATATAGATCCGATTTTTCAACAATCCCTTGAACATCAATGTGTTGACGGCACCCCTGTTGGCCTTCCTGCTCATGCCTTTATACCGTATAGGGTACGAAGAACAGGCTGTGACGATATCATCGCAACACTGGTAGCCATTCCATCCAAACATTGGGCAGGTACCAATCCATTGACCAACTTCCACAAAGCCCCGGGATTCGGTTATCTCCTGATGACTGAAAACGAGTGTATTTTTGACGCTGGCGACACAGGTTATTCTGCAGAAATGTATGATGCCGTTGCGGCTATAGCCGCAACCAATCCCCATCCAGGAGGGCCAACGTATATTACAGCTCTATTCAGTCCAGCCGGGCCGGACTTCGAACGAAAGCACATGGAAAAAACCCATCAGGCCACCATTGATACGGCAAGGTGCATAACAAAACTACAGTTGGTTCCCTTTATCAGAGAACAACTCAGTAATGGCATCACGGATAAACAAGAAATACTGCGTCGCTTCATGGCTGAAACAGAGTGTCACTTTATCCACTGGGGTCATTACAAGCTTGGGCCAATACACTTTGAAGACCCCTGGATTTGTTGGCTCCAGCTACTCTTCAATCTCCTCAATTCTGACTTTGACCTTCAGGCGATTGGTGAAGGAGCAACAGACATACAAGGTTTTATCAACAGTCCGGAATACCGTGAGACACTGGAATCCGTGACAACACAAATTCAGCAAGATCTTGCAGAAATCAATGCCGAGTTTGCCACTCAAGATAGGGAACCGTGGAATCAAACTGACATAGCCAAAATACTCATGAAAACCTTGTTCACCCAGGTTGCCACAAACCATGAAACATCCTTTGGCCACCAACAACACTGCGATACCGCTGATTGGATTTGTGATCATTTCAACAACATCAGGCTCGAAAACCTGACGACCCATAAGCTATCACACTGGTTTTTTACACATCCGGATGATCGATCAGAATCGTTGTTTCATGAAATATTTCGGCATGCTGGCAGCTCCCAAAATGAAAGAGAGACTTCTGTAAGTGTCATCACTTCGCCACTCAACCAAACGACGCCAGCGCCTGACTTAAGCATTAGAGTTCATTGACTACTCATAAAAAAAGCTCTGGACATCTGACCAGAGCTTAAAAAACACCAAACACACAAGGAGTAGAAGGAGCAGCCTTATTTGCCACTCACATATACAGACAACGATAGTCGTAAAAAGTTCCAATACGCCTGAAAAAAAATTTAACGACAGTTTTCATGCATCGGAAAAGGCATAAAAAAAGCCCCGGAGGATGGGGGATTCCTGCCAGGGCCAAGGTATTCACATTTTGGGTAGAGTCGGGGCAGACGCCTACCCAAATAAACCAACACAACACACAAGGAGCAGGTCGAAAAATTCTGTCTGCTTACTTACTCAGACACCGACCTAACCAAAAAGTTCCCGTTACTAACAAAAAAATTTCCATTTTTTTCAGTTTTTCCATCGTAACGAGAACAACTCCTTATTTATCAGTGAGTTAGTGTGCTTCATCCCAATTGTCACCGACTCCGACATCCACCAGCAGCGGAATCGCCAGTTCAGCAGCGGCCGTCATATGTTCACGCAAACCATCCACTACGGTGTCCAGACAAGCTTCAGCGACTTCCAGTACCAGTTCATCGTGTACCTGCATGACCATCCGGGCATCCAATCCCGACTCTGCCAACCACTGATCCACGCTGATCATGGCTTTCTTGATGATATCTGCGGCGGTTCCCTGCATGGGGGCATTGATGGCTGTCCGCTCTGCCGCCTGTTGCCGCATCTTGTTCCGGGCGTTGATCTCCGGCAAATGCAGACGGCGGCCAAGCAAGGTTTCAACATAACCCTGCTCGTGCGCCTGTTTCCGGGTGCGTTCCATATAATCCTTCACACCGGGATAACGCTCAAAATAAAGGTTCACATAATCCTGTGCTGACTGACGGGAAATCCCCAGCTGCTTGGCCAGACCAAAAGCGGACATGCCATAGATCAGCCCGAAGTTAATCGCCTTGGCGCTACGGCGCTGGTCCGCTGTGACGCTGTCGAGCGGTACACCGAAGACTTCTGCCGCTGTCGCTTTGTGGACATCCAGCCCATGAGCAAAGGCACTCAATAGTCCTTCGTCTTTGGACAGATGCGCCATGATGCGCAGTTCTATCTGGGAGTAGTCCGCCGCAACCACCTTATAGCCTTTCGGGGCAATGAACGCCTGTCGGATACGACGTCCTTCACCGGTTCGTACTGGAATATTCTGCAGATTAGGCTCTGAGGAAGACAGTCGACCAGTAGCCGTCACCGCCTGGTGGTAAGACGTATGAATACGCCCACTGACCGGGTTAACCATCCGCGGCAGTTTATCGGTATACGTCGATTTCAGTTTGCTGAGACTACGATGTTCCAGAATCAGGCGGGGTAGTTCATGACTAAGTGCCAGCTCTTCCAAAACTTCCTCTGCCGTAGATGGTTGTCCCTTCGGTGTCTTCTTGATGACCGGCAGTCCCAACTTGTTAAACAGTAGTTCCTGCAGCTGCTTGGGAGAGCTCAGGTTAAATTCCTGTCCCGCCAGTTCAAAGGCTTCTCGCTCTAGCACCTGCAGCCGGTCTGCCAGTTCAATACTCTGCACCCCCAGCAAGTTGGCATCAACCAGCGCACCGGTACGCTCCATGCGGGACAGAACGCCCACCAGCGGTAATTCGATGGACTCAAAGACGGATTTCAGCGGTGCATCCGCTTCCAGCTTTGGCCACAGGGTTTGATGCAAGCGCAGGGTGATATCCGCATCTTCCGCCGCATAAGGACCAGCTTGCTCCAGGCTGATCTGGTTAAACGTCAGCTGCTTAACGCCTTTGCCAGCAATGTCTTCAAAGCTGACGGTACTTTCACCAAGGTATTTCAGCGAAAGGCTATCCATATCATGGCGGGTGCCGGTTGAATCCAGCACATAGGATTCCAGCATGGTGTCGAAGGCGATGCCGCGCAGTGTAATGTCATAGCGAGCCAGAACACTTTTGTCGTATTTCAGGTTCTGACCGACTTTCAGGTGTTTTTCACTTTCCAGCAACGGCTTCAGGGCATCCAACACATATTCACGTTCCAGTTGCACTGGTGCATTCAGGTAATCATGGGCAAACGGTACGTAAGCTGCCTTGCCGGACTCAACTGAGAAAGACACACCGACCAGTTCTGCCTGCATGTAATCGAGACTGGTGGTTTCCGTATCAAAGGCAAAGAGTGATGCCTGCTTTAACTGATCCATCCAGCGATTGAAATCCGCTTCTGTCAGCACGGTTTCATAGACCCGTTCAACAGCTGCGGGTGCACTGGCCGGTTCAGAGCCAGTCTCTTCGCTACTTTCCTTCTGAAGCTGATTAATCCAACCCTTGAATTCCAGTTCCTGGAACCAGTGCAACAATGTTTCCCGATCCGGCGTTTCATTACGCAGATCCGCCAGCGTCAAGCTCAGTTCTACATCGATTTTTATTGTTGCCAGCTCGTAGGAGAGGAATGCCTGCTCCCGGTTTTCCTCGAGCTTTTTCGGCATGGTCTTGGCGCCACGGAAGGTGAGGGTGGGCACTTTGTCCAGATTGGCGTAAATCGCTTCTAAACCGCCCAGATTCTGTAGTAACGCCAGTGCTGTTTTTTCGCCCACACCGGGAACGCCTGGGATGTTATCGACCTTGTCCCCCATCAATGCAAGGAAATCAATAATCAGTTCCGGGCCGATGCCGAACTTGTTCTGTACGCCGGGAATATCCATCACGGTATCCGTCATGGTATTCACCAGGGTGACGTGCTGGTTCACCAGCTGCGCCATGTCCTTATCGCCAGTAGACACCACACAATCTCTGCCAGCCTCAGTCGCCATCGCGGCGAGTGTGCCGATCACGTCATCCGCCTCAACCCCTTCAATCACCAGCAATGGCAGCCCCATGGCTCGGATGACAGCATGCAGCGGTTCGATCTGGCAGCGCAGGTCATCGGGCATTGGCGGACGATGGGCCTTGTATTCGGGATAGATGTCATCCCGGAAGGTTTTGCCCTTGGCGTCGAACACCACCACCACTTCGCTCTCCGGATAATCTGACTGCATCCGGCGCAGCATATTCACCACACCCTTGATGGCGCCGGTCGGCTGCCCTTTGGAGCTGACCAGCGGGGGCAGGGCATGAAACGCCCGGTAGAGGTAGGAAGAGCCATCTACCAGAACCAGGGGGGCGGAAGTGTTTGCTGCAGGCATCAGTAACGTTTCAACTCAGTGGTTAACGGGTTATCGCGGATTTTCACGCGTCTGCCCTGATAATTTGCCACCGGGGCGGGTAGACTATGCGCGCTCATTTTCTGCGACAGACGACTATTCTAACGCAACCACCCGGAGTGTCAGCCCGGGATATGTGAGGCTTGCCATGAAATCGCTAACCCGCCTGCTACCGCTGTTGGCTGCCGCCGGTATTGTCGCTGGCTGTAATACCCTGAATACCACACCAGAGACTGCCGAAGAAGCCGCCAGCCAGCCCATCCCTGAAACCGTTGAACCCATGGATGAAACCGCCAGAGTTCTCGCGGATGCGGTACGTGACGGCACCCTCAACCTCGACAGTAAGAACCTGCCGGCAGGCACAGACGTGGTCATCCGCTCCGGCGAGAAAAAGGAAATCCAGGAATTCCGGATCAACGGTTTCCTTTACGCCATCAAGGTAACGCCCAAAGTTGGCAAGCCTTACTTTCTGGTCGCGGTCGATAGCCAGGGCAACTTTATCCGTGCCGACCAACCCCAAATGTTGATACCATCATGGCGAATTATGGAATGGTGAACACCATCATCCGGGACACAGAATAACGACCGTTGGAGTGGAGATGTCGGTTTACACCCACCTGGAACAGCAGGATATCGAGGCATTCCTTGCCGGTTATGACCAGGGCGAGCTGGTTGATTTCCGGGGAATTGAGGCAGGGGTTGAGAACTCCAACTACTTCGTGAATACACAGGTTACCGGAGAACCAGATGTCCGGCAGTTTGTGCTGACGCTGTTCGAATACCAGCCCCGGGAACAGCTACCGTTTTTCATCGATTTCATGACCCTTCTAGCCGATAACGGCTTGCCGGTTCCTGCCCCCGTCCGCAACAGACAAGGTGAAGCTCTGCTGACACTGAAAGGTAAACCCTGTCTGCTGCAACCGCGAATGCCCGGGGAGCATCTGGAAAAGCAGGAAATCACCGCCCCGAAGTGCTTCACCATTGGTCGCTATCTGGCGAGTATTCATCGGATTGGGCAGTCAGCTTCGATTTCCCAGGAAAACCTGCGTGGTATTCCCTGGATACAAGCGCAGGTGGATCGGTTGACACCATTGCTCTCAGAGGCAGACCGAGAATTCCTAACCAAGCAATGGCAGGAAATTTCGAAAGAACTGCAGCAGTTCAGCAACCTGCCTGAAGGTTTGATTCATGCAGATCTGTTCTTCGATAACGTGTTGTTTAATAACAGTGAAGTCAGTGGCATTATCGACTTTTTCCAGTCTTGCCGTGACTGGCTGATCTACGATGTCTCCGTCGCTGTTAATGACTGGTGCCTGAACGACGACCTGACGCTGGATGGTGAAAAGACCGAAGCCTTTCTGAATGGCTACCAGTCTGTACGCCTGCTCACGCCTAAAGAAAAACAGGCCTGGACGGTCATTCAGCGCTTATCCTGCCTGCGGTTCTGGTTATCCCGACTGGTGACATTTGTGCACCCGGAAGATCACCATGACAGCTACCAGAATGACGAAGCGGTAAGAAACTTTCTTGATCCGGAGAAATTCAGGGTAATGCTGGCACTACGGATGGAAGAGCCGCAGCCAATACCTGACGAATTACCTTAACGCTGCAATATGAATGCCCGCCAAATCGATATATTTAGCGGGCATTCATATTTTTCCAAGTAATCTCAATGCTTATATTTATAAAAATGATGTATTTTAAATAGGGTCTAGATTCATCTAGTCATATTACTTCAAGACAATCCAACAATATTTATACCACGCAGTTTTACCTAACACTGATATTCATCTGTGTAGCAATAATATTTATTGCACCTAGATCACGAATAAACCCTCTTCTAATTTGTTCCCCCCATGGGTATTCTCTACCAGGTCTAGCGATCCCAGTCCTATTGACAACACACAGAACAGTATCTAAGTTAAAGCCATTCTTGACTAATACTTCAACACACTGCCTTTCATTTTCTTCACTTACAGGACTATCGGATCTAAAAGCAGCCAGAGTAACAATATCCAATAAAGAGAATTCTAAGCTCCCAATGTAAATTTTACAGTTTGGGTCAGCAGCATATTTAAACAACAGCGCAGCAAGTTCCCAATTTCCTTTTTCAAAGGCAAAATATATGGGCGGAGTAGGGCAAAGTCTGCAATGAACATCAACTCCATTTTCAAGCAAGGCTTTAACTTCTTTTATATTTCCCTTTTCACACATATCGATCAAATTCATCTGCCTTCTTATTACGTCAGCATTCTCATCAGCTTGATCTGGACTTGCTATCTCTTCATTAAAGTTACTATCACTAACCAGCCCTACAGCTTCCATTTTTTTATCAACATCTACAATTGACCTGCATTCAAAACTTCTTAGCCACGATATTTTATAAGCTTTTTTAAAAACACCCTTACACTCATCACTTAAAGGCTGTAAACGACTGACTCTTTCTTTTTTCTCTAAACTAAAGTCTTTAAATAGGCCTGCAACATCAAATACTGAAGACATTGTCTTACGGCTATGAATACCTGAAGATGTAGAAGCACCTTGCACGAAAGAGCTTGCCATATCTAACCTCCTATAACAATACAATAAACAGGGTAATAAAGTTTAATTATCAATAATAGAAATCCAACAACAAAATTAAGGCGATTAACTAACAAAATTCGGTCATGACTCAGATCTGTTGATCGGTTAAAATCCGCGCTTTTTGAGTGATTCATGGCTGTCGTTCACGTTGTGTGTATTCATTGCGATCAATCTAACGGAGTCGTTAAAAACGGAAAAGCAGACACCGGACATCAACGGTATCTGTGCCGTAACTGCCACAAGAGTTTCCAGCTCGACTACCGCTATAACGGGAATCAGCCCGGGACTCATGACCGCGTTGTATCCATGACGATGAACGGCTCGGGTATCAGAGACATCGGTCGTGTACTCGGTATCAGTACCAATACCGTCATTGCCCATTTAAAAACTGGCGCCACACACAGTCACTCAGATCCCCTTTGAGAACGCGACAGTAGAAATACTGTGTGAAATGGATGAACAATGGTCTTTTGTGGGTAGCAAGAGACAGCAGCGATGGCTGTTCTATGCTTGGGAACCCCGCTTTAAAAAGATCATTGCTCATGCCTTTGGGGCAAGGTCAGGCAGCACACTCAACCCATTGCTTGAGCGCTTGTCATCCTATGATTTCCGTTATTACTGTACGGATGACTGGAAACCTTACACATCAGCTCTGCCGGAAGACAGACATGTTGTAGGCAAGCTATTTACCCAAAGAATTGAACGTCAGAATCTCACCCTGAGAACCCGGCTGAAGCGACTAACCAGAAGAACAATCTGCTATTCGCGATCTATTGAACTACACGACAAAGTGATTGGTGAATTTATCTCCAGAGAGCACTATCAACATGTGTGATACATGACCCCTTAGTTAAGTAATACAGGTATTAGTGGCTCCTTCAGCTTTTCTATTACATGTGCATCTTCATATGCAAAAGAAAGCGCCTTATGATATTTATCAGGATCGTAACCTGTGGCTTTCCTAACGGCTTCCTGAGCTAAACCTTTTAGAGAAACAAACTCTAACATACCAGTCCTGATGGCAATCATACTGGAAAGCTCAGGAGTAAAAACATTGCTCCTCAAATAAGCAGCCCATACATTTAAAAAATCATTGTAGTAATCCGTTTGCCTTGGACTCACGCCATAATCAAATAACAGTTCAATACACTTTTTTTTACATTCACTGCCTATATCTAGTTCTTCTTCATCATCATCATCGAGATCATAATAAAATAGTTCAAACCATAAAAAAGCATCTAGCAGATATTTACCACCACAACGACAATTACAACTTGCTCCTTTCTTAAGAAGCCATTCAACAACACTAGGTTCTTCTTCTTTACAGGCGATTAAAAGCAAACATTGATTTCCTATCAAGGTATTAACCGAATACCTATATTTAAGAAGTCTTTCCAGCAAAAGAAATTCTTTTTCTCGCATGGCTGCAAGCATAGTCTCACCTGATGTGAACTGACTTTGCAATACATCAGCAATAAATGTTTCTGGCAGCTCCGGCAAAGTGCCTACAGCTTCAAGTGCTACATCATATATATCCTTATACTCATCCTGAGCGGATTGACATTTTAATGGCAACATTGCCCCATGTTTATAAAATAGTGTCAGCAAATAATCAGCCATTTTCGTGGATGACGTAAGCCCTTGCATGGCATAGCTTAATGCCAGATAAAAGGGCGTCATACGCTTTGGTATATTAGGATACCATTCTGGGAAGCCCGACCCAATACAATGACATTCTTTATTAGGATTTGCACCATTTTCCAACAATAGCTTTATTAAATAAAGCCAGTGATCCGATGTATTCATTGTAGATAAAAATGGTTCACAAGAAGCCAGCGCCTTGTGAAGAAGGTTTTCGGCATAAGAACAAGTTATACCACTATTAATATTATCCAAACCAATAACGCCATCATAGGGAACATAGTCGTCATATCGATGAGAATAATTCGCACAACTATAACCCAGATTCTTTGTTCCCCTCAAATATGGTCTCCAGCATTCGTCTTTCTCAATACCATGATAATCTCTCCAAATAGCACCATGACAAGGCCACCTGACAAAAAGAGAAATTTTTCCAGCCGCCTGAATTAAAAGAGAACATCCATCCTGAGAAAAAACATAGCCTGTTATACAACCTATCTGGTCCTGTTTTACATCTATTGATGGTACCGCTATAGATGACGGAGCAAATCCGGTTACCTCCTCTGTATCAAATATGTTTCTCCCCGCTATTATCAACGGGCCTGATTCATAAACACCGACCTTATAATCCCAGAAATTCAATACAACATCTTCACTTTTCGTATCTATAACCGTTGCTTCATCCGGACAAACACGCAGCCCAAACCTCCGCGTTTCCAAAGACTCTCTCTCCATGACCCATTGAGTCATCAATGCATGACTTGCATCTGGTGCGCTTTGTAAAAGAGAAATACGCTTATTCTCATTGCAATAAGACAAATCTGCGAAAAGTTCATCAGGACATGTATCCATACCAATATAACGTTTCCAATCGCCATCATCATTAACAAAAAAATGGTATTTCTCATGTGACCAAACTCTTAGAATATTTCCATCAAAAGATCGTTTGACACCTTTAACACATACAATTCCAGATTCCCTGAAATCCATAACGGTTTGATTGGAAAGTGCATCAACTAATACTGGAGGGTAAATGTATGCTCTGAAATCATCATCTTCATAAATAGGTTTATGACGAATTTCAACAGGCTTACTATCTGGCTGTTCACTCAACCAGCAAATTCGATAAGCATCTTTAAATTTTTGAACAAAATACTTTTTCATGGAAGAGTATTCTTGATTCTCAAACCCTTGACCAAAGCTTATCCCTATCTTTCGTGAAACACTTTCTTTTTCTGATATATTTTTTTGCTTATATTTACAAACAATACCATTTATTAATTCAGTATCACGCGTTGGGATTGCTGCATGCAACCCTGACCTGTTTACTTCCATTATCATACTCTCTCAATAGACAATAAGATGGTAGAATCTTGATATTCTTAATATAAATAATCACTAACAACAAAGTCCCCAGACCTAAGTTTTCTAAGCGTTTCAACCCACGCCCTGCGGGCTGTAGCCGATAAAATATGAGATTATTTATGGCTGGGAACTTAACCACACATTGAAAGAGGGGGGATTTATGGGCAAAGCATCTCGTGTTACGTTGACCATCAAGATAAAAAGCGGCCAATAGTATTAAATGAATACGATTGGCCGCTTTTAAATGCTATTTATCGTGATTCTATAGCTGACTTGGCCAGTCGGCCAATATCCGTGTGATGCACCATCTTGCCAAACGGCTCAGCAGCACCTTCAGGGCCGAAGGCAATCACCGGTACCGGTGTGCTGGTATGGGTGCCAGTTCCCCAGATCACGTTCTGGTCTTCCGCCACCGCACGGCCGAGCAGGTCGTGACGAATCTCTTCGCCATAAACATAGAATGCCCGGAAATCACGCACTTTCGGGAATTTGTCCGTATCCAGGTACTTGTGACCGGCCACCCGGAAAGGGTTGTTCTCGCTGGCCAGAATATCCTTGGCCTGTTCAACCGTGATCTTGAATTCACTGTTGGCGTTAACAATGTTCACCAGGTCTTCAGGGGTTTTATCCGTCTTGGAAAACGCTGAGAACATATTGGGGTAGCTCATCTTCTGATCGTACAGACGATCCAGAATATCGAAGCTGCCAAAGTTGAAATTAGGCTTGTACGCCTGCTCTGCAAACGCTTCACCCTTCAGCGACTCAGGCGCAGGAATATTGGCGCGTGTGTAGGAGAAACCAAATCCACCGGTTTCATGGTCAGCCGTGATAACAACCAGCGTATCATTACGATCCTTGACCCAGTCGTATACATAGCCGATCGCTTCATCAAACTTCAGCATTTCATGCAGCATAGTGCCGGCGTCGTTATCGTGGCCAGCCCAGTCAATACGACCACCTTCAATCATAAGGAAAAAGCCGTTTGGATTCTGAGACAAAATATCCAGCGCTTTGGCCGTCATTTCCTTCAGGGTCGGTTCCGTGCGCTCAGGATCATTCTTGTGTCGCGTATGCTGGATGCCATCGGCCATACCGGAGTACGCAAACAAGCCCAGGAGTTTACCGCTGTCAGCCGCTTCAAATTCACTGCGCGTCAGAGCCACCTGGTAACCCGCATTTTCTGCATCAAGCAGCAGGTTCTTGTCGTCTTTACGCTTGGATTTGATCCTGACGGTACCGTCAGTACGATCGGTCAGTTGCTGATATAAATCACCCTTGTCGTTGACGCTCTTTGGAATCCAGTGGCGAAGTCCGCCGGAAAGCATGACATCCACTTCAGTGGCCAGCATATCTTCAGCAATCTGGTTTTCCAGGGAGCGGTGAGGGCGATGCGCGGCAAAAGAGGCTGGTGTCGCATGGGTCAGGCGGGTGTCGGAGACCAGCCCCGTAGCCTTACCTGCTTTTTTGGCGCGCTCCAGTACGGTTTCTGCGGGATTACCCAAGGCATCCAGGCCAATAGACTCTGAAGGAGAAGGTTCACCGGTCGCCAGCTGGGAGGCTGAACTGGCTGAGTCGACCACGATATGGTACGCCGGATTGTGCTGAGACATGCCGAGTACACCGGCATCCATGAACTGCGCCATACCGGTCGGCTCCCCTTGGTAGATGGAGCCCGGCGCGTTTGTGGCATATTCCTGCAACAGGCCCACTTGCTGTGGCCCCATGCCGTCACCAATCATCATGATGACATTCTTGACGTCTGGCTTGGCGGCAGCGACCTGCTGATCGGTCGACTGGCATCCCGCCATAAGGACGGCGGAGGATAACACGCCGAAAATGATGGTACGTTTGAATGGTGTTTTCATGAGCAGTCTTTAGTTGTTTTATGACGTGTGGCTGATCGTAAAGTCCGTTTATGAACACTCGCGGTCAGTTTGATGACTGTTCCATGACAACGCACCGTAGTTCGACACACGGCTTTTATCACAGAAAAACCAAGGCTGGCGGAGCCATCTGCTCGTCCATTTTTTTATAGTTCCGCCTCAGAAAGACGTCGTCTTTCATAAGACATTGAGCAGATAGCGGGCAATGCTAACACGGCATACCGCCTGCACTTCAAGGGCAGTGGCCATGATCAGAACGACCGCAACGTTCGAGACAAGCACAGCAATTACCTTGCCATGCAATAACATTTTCTCCTGAAACTCCCTCTAGCCCAGCGGTTTCAGCTGATTCACCGCACATTGTCTAGACTAAAAAAACGTGCTGAAAAAACACTGGAAAGGACGTCCATTACGATGATCAGGGACAGGCTGAAAAATAGGGGATTGGTTAAGCAGTACAAGGACTTTCTCGCATGGGCGATGGCAGCCCACGACAAGCGCAAGAAAGTGGTTCGTCCGCTGGTTAACGCAGTTCTTGTCGCCGCCGACGTCGCCAAATGGCACAGACGACTCTTTGGTCGCCCGGGTTATGACAAGATTCTGCTGAAACCCCGCACCGATGGCCTGACACTGGCGCAACAAGAAGAAGAGCTAAAAAACATCATTGAGCACGCCAAACCGCTCATTATTGAGCATATTGCCTTCGTCACGGAAAACCACGGATTTGATGCAACGCCGGGTGACCTGTTTACACGGCTGGCAGAAAGCGACTTAGTGGAGGATGACCTCAGAAATCTCCGGGAACTCTACAACACCCGGCTACAACAATCCTTGAATACACGCAACCCTATGAACTGGAAAAAAACACCGAAACACTAAATACAATAGCTGTATGATGCATTTTTGAATGTATAAGGTATCTCAGCAACAAAAAGCAATCACAACAATGTTTCTGAAAGTTAATCATTCTCCATTAATTCTGAAGGCTTCATCGTACGATACTCATCTTTGTCCTTATAGAAAAAAGCAACTTTGAACCATTCTTCAGTTGCTTTTCCTTTAATCAATCTATCTTCAACAGTACTTGACAAAACATTCACGCATCGATTTAAAAGTTCATGAAACCCTTCATCTACTACTCTCGAATAACATGTTTTTCCTTCTTCTGTTTTTTTACCTTTGCTACTAATTCTTCTTGTAACAAACAATATCTCCATATCTGAACAGTCTGAGCATACAATCTCCACTTTTTCGTCTCTAGTCCGTAATGCCATAAGGTAACAATGCAAATCAGGTATGTATTTTCCATCTTTATTAAGAATGCAGTATTGAAATACTTGAGCTACACTCCAAGGAAAATTGATAAATGATGAATATAATATTCCAGTCATAGATTTAATATGTTCAAATCTTGCCGGCTCAATAAAACCAACAACATTATCCTTAGAAAGCTCATTCTCTATAAATCTATATCCTTTTTGAATGGTTTCATCCGCTAAGGATTTCTTTTCTTTTATACTTACTTGAGGATCATATAAAACCACATATTCTCTGTCATATTCACTATATCTCTGCAAAAACTTCTCTTTATCAAAATCTTTAGCAATAGGAAAACTTCCTCCATGCCTACCAAAAAAAGCCTCCATAGTCTCAGTTGCAACTATCATACAACAATCATCGGGCATATCAATGACATCAATTCCATCCATAAAAGGTTTACACCTCGAAACAAATTTAATTGTCCGTTCATCATTACTAATTTCTTTTCTACTTATAAAATCATCCTTACTAACAGGAATATATTTAGTTAAACAATCTTTTGCTGTCTCTTTAAAAGAATCATAATGAACTGAACCTGAAACCGATTTTGGTAAAGTTGCGCCATGTGAACTTGTAGCCATATATACCTCATTGCTATTTACTGTTACATTAATGAGAACAATACAATAATAAAGTTCAAAAAAGGCACTAACATTTAACCTTTAAAAACAACAGAATTTCTATTTAAGTCTTTCGATTACATTAAAAGAGCGAAAGCCTCATGTATATTAGAAATAACAACACAATTAATTCATTGATAACGACCAACCAGCAGCGCACTGTTTGCTCAATATTGACCAGAAGCGTTCTGCGCCAGCATGCAGCCTGACATCATTGCGGTACAAGACCACATCGACAGCAATACGCCACTCTTCTCCGCCTAATGGTTGAAGTTGTCCACAACACAACTCGTCAGTAATCGCATAATCCGGCAACCAGGCAATACCTTTGCCCCTAAGTGCCATGACTTTCAGCAGATCAGTCAGGGACGATTCCATGACCGAGCGGAACTGCAGGGTATCTGCACACTTTTTCAGCAATGTATTTACCCGGCGCCCCATATGGGAGCCGGGACTGTACCGCAGCAACGGCAATGGCTGGCCGGCTTCCAGTTGGAACAGGGGATTTCCCTCAGGATCAGTGGCACATACAGGGCGCATCCACGTTTTACCCAGTGGCAGACTGGCAAACGGCGGTTGCATAAGGGCATCGATATCAAACCCCAGCAGGAAATCACAACGCCCCTGCTGCAGGGCTTCCACGGCAAGATCCATATCAATACTTTCGACCCGGCTGCGAGTGACAACATCGAACTTGCCCATATGTTCGAGCAGATTGGGTAACTGAGAGAGCGACAGGGAATGGGAAGCGGCAAAATCAATGGGCTGGCTGCCGGGTTCATCCAGGCCATGAATCTGGTTGAGGCCTTCCTCCATCTGGCGTAGCAGGTTACGGGCCGTGGTCCGGAACAACCGTCCCTGTGGCGTCAGGCTGACCGGGGTCGTGCCACGGTCAATGAGTTCTATACCGGTCGCCTGTTCCAGTGACCGGATACGGCGTCCGAACGCAGGCTGCGTCACATTGCGCTGTGCCGCCGCACGGGAAAAGTTCCGCAGGTCAGCCAGCGCTAAAAAATCCTCAAGCCATTTCGTTTCGAGATTCATGCCGTCACTCAATGTAAGCCCGGATGGGGAAAAGATTGGGTGTGGCAGAGTATTCCAGACTATCCTCAGGCCGCCAATGCGGGACTATCGTAATACCAATGTACGCAGGCATCTGCCAGTAACGCCGTGGCATCCAGGCAGGACTCTGGTTGTTCCATGGCCAGCCGTGCCAGTCCGACCGGAATTTCCGTACATCCAAGGATCACGGCTTCAGCCCCCTGATCCTTTAAATCCGCAAAAATAGCTTCCATCATGGCTGTACCTTCCATCATGCGGCCGGCCTTGATCGCATAGATCGCCTCCATCATGCGAGCCTGTCCCAGTTCATCCGGCAATAGAGTCTGACCGCCCATTGCTTCAATCCGACTCTGATATAGACCTGCCGCTACCGTTGCTGATGTCGCCATAACCCCAATGCGTGACAGGTTCCGCTGCTGAATCTCAGCCATGACGCAATCCAGAATGCTAATCATGGTAATGGAGGTCTCGGCCTGCAGACGTTCAAACCAGAAATGGGCCGTATTGCAGGGAATCACCACACAGGTGGCGCCGCTTTCTTCCAGTCGATGCAACCCATTGAGCATGGCGGGGAAGGGGTCTTCACTGCCCTTGAGAATGCAGGCGCTGCGATCCGGGATCTGAGGCACATTATGCACCAGCATGGGAATATGCTCCTGGTCAGAGCCAACCCCGCAGCGCATGACAACTTTCTGCATGAAATCGATGGTTGCCAGAGGCCCCATGCCTCCCAGAATACCGAGCATTGTCCTGTTCTCCTGCCAAAGCACACGCAGCCGGCCCTGTCAGAGTCCGGTGTCATGAATGATGATGACGTTATGATTCCCTGCCCAGCTGTCCCTGTGAAATGCCCAAAAAGAAAGGCTAATGCCGGAACGGCAATCCGGGAGTAATGGGTAAAACTCGAACAGAAAAAACCTGCCTTACTGGCAGGTTCAAAGTACAAGTAATGATTGGATGGAATGTCCTGTCAGTGAGCCCAGATCTGATCTAATGCCTTTTAATAATCATCCCCATGATCATGACCATCATGCTTTTTCGGACGTTTCTTGTGGCCAACGGAACGATCATGGTCATGACCTTCATGATTGTCTGCTTTACTGCGAGGATGGTTATGCCCTTTATGCTCGCCCTTGGCGCGGCGTTTAGCCTTGATTTTTTCGCGCTGTTCCGGGCTAAGACTTTTCCACCAGGCCCGACGCTGCTCAGGCGTCATGTTCTTCAATTGTTCTTTAGTGACACGCTGACCACCAGTACGGTCAGACTCCTGAGCCATTGACTCAGAACCAAATAGCATAAAACCCACTAAAATAATCGCAATTGACAATCCTTTGTTTGCCATGATGACACTCCCTGTCCGTCAGTCTTTTTTATGATAGTTGTAAACAACCCAGTGATAGCGCTCAATCTAGGCAAATACAGCGGGTCTGTTCTTTCACAAGGCAAGGTGGCAAAGGCATTGCCCGTCCTCGACTGGCGGCCAGCCTTTCACCAGACAGACGATTGGCGGCCAAAAAGCGTGCTTGTTGTTCGCTGTCAGCCCCAATGGTAATGGCTTCACTGTCATAATCCTCCCAAATACTGTCAGAGGGGTTAACAGGCTCAATACGGTATTGTGGCATAATAAAGTCCTTTTTATCCCTTATAACCAAATATCAAGGAGTGGATTATTATCCACTCAAAGAATCCTTCTATTCAGCCTATCATGTGGAATGGATGAAAAAAAACAGCCTTTTATCCTTTGCAGAGGGAACTTTCCAATCCATCTGAAATCTCAGCAAATACCAATACAATTGCAATGTAGTATTGACAAGCAGCGTTATTATCACAAAACAAAAAATCAAGATTAAAATTAAAATCTTCAAGTCAGGAACTACTCAGGATAGTCTGCACTCTAATACTAAAATGATTAGACGATTTGTATCATTATGCTGACTTCAATTAGCTCAACAAACTCGATTATTAATTCATCACATGGACAGGCAACAAGTGTCCCTGCATCTAATAGCGGTATTTCCAATACTTTGGCAGGGGATATGAGAGCAGGCGCTGATCAAACAACACCAATACCTGCCCCAAAGACACTGTCTGATTATTTAATAAAAGGGGCAAAAGTGGCTCTGACAATAATCATTTCTCCTTTTGTATTCATCATGTGCGCTGTAAGTTACGTTGTGGCTTATCTTAAGCTAAATATTGAAACTCTTATCAATCGCTACAAACACTATAAAAAATACCATCCTGGTAACAAGTTGTGTCAACCTTTTGGGATGATTAATGAAAAAAGACAAATTTGTAATGACTTAGCGAATTGCTGCAGAACAATCATTTCATCCATTAATAGACTAAGAAATGATCCTATTTATAGAGCTGTATTCAACAAACTTATTTCAAATGAAACTTCAGCTGAGACTCGCGAAGTAATACAAAGGCTTGAAAATGAAGTAAATCAACGCTACGAAGCTTTAAAAGCATTTATAATGGATATGTATAAAAATCCAGAAATAAGAAGCCAGTACCGCCAAGGGCATTCGGAGTTAAACGCCTTATGCGAGGCATTTTCCCAGTCAACAACGTCCTTAATGAATAGCATTGAAAGTGCAGCGGGAGATCATATAAATATACCTCGAGCGGAAACCGTAAAGGCTGGTGAAACAGTTACGCTTTCCGAAAAAGTTGCAAGTTATCAAAATTGGTTCAGCAAACGGTTAGTTGCATACCGAAACAATGAAATTTGCCCCCATTGCTGCCCATTAAGTGTCTCCCATTTCGCGGAAATCCTGCCTTATTCATTACGCGCGATACTATTTACCTTACATAAACTGGTTTACTACCCATTCTTGGCAGCCGTGGGAGCCTACCGAACTGGCGAGATGGTTTTATCATGGATCTGGGGAACAAATACGCCAATCAACTATTTCCCATGGCACCCCGGAGAATCACACCGGTTTCCTTTCTCAACCAGTGAACATAAAGGTATGGAGGGAATATGGCCTGATACCTCGCACGCCTTAGCAGCAACCGCTGCAGGGGCCAATTCTCACATCCCTAGCCTTATTCCTACTTCTACATAAGTCATTCATCTCAATAATATTCAGCACAATAGTGTTATAATGTATCGTTTTCTGTTTTTTATGGACCCTCTCCCTTGCAGATTAACGATACAGCATGTTCTCCTCACAACCATGAGCATTGCATCACCAGTGCACTTGATCAGGCGGAAAAACTCTGCCAAAAGCAGGGCGCCCGCCTGACACCACTCCGACGCCAGGTACTGGAACTGGTCTGGCAAAGCCACAAGCCGGTCGGCGCTTATGACATCCTGGCGATGTTGTCTCAAACACAGGAGCGCAGCGCTGCGCCTCCCACTGTTTACCGGGCACTGGATTTTCTTCAGTCTCAGGGGCTTGTCCATCGAATCGCCTCGCTGAACGCCTATATCGGCTGCCCTCATCCCGAACAACCTCATGAGAGTTCGTTCCTGATCTGTGAACAGTGCCGCACCACCGTTGAACTGGATAATGCCGTGATCAACACCGCTATCGCACAGGCTGCCGATACCAGCGGTTTTCTGGTCAACCACTCCAATATCGAACTGACCGGACTGTGCCCCAACTGTCGGAAACCGGATTAATGAACAACCCGTTACTGCAGCTGAAAAGTGCCAGTGTCTGCTTTCAGGGCCGTACGGTGCTGGAGGCGATCGATCTGACTCTCAACCGGGGCGAGATCGTCACCCTGATCGGCCCCAATGGCGCCGGCAAAACCACCCTGGTTCGTGTCGTGCTCGGCCTTTTGAAGCCTGATACCGGGCATCGAACCCTGACCTCCGGCATTACGATTGGCTACATGCCACAAAAGCTGCATGTGGAGCCCAGCATGCCGCTGTCTGTCCAACGGTTTCTGGCACTTGCCGGCGCCAACAGGAAAAACATCAACGCGGCCCTGGCCAAAACCGGCGTCCCCCATGTCAGCGAAAGCCCCCTGCAAACCCTCTCCGGCGGTGAAATGCAGCGGGTTTTACTGGCCCGTGCCCTATTGCGAAAACCCGATCTGCTGGTCTTAGACGAGCCGGTACAGGGCGTTGATGTGAATGGCCAGAAAGAACTGTATCACCTGATCGGCCAGCTTCGGGATGAAACCGGCTGCGGCGTATTGATGGTCTCCCACGACCTGCACCTGGTCATGGCGGCTACCGACCGGGTGATCTGCCTAAACAGCCATGTCTGCTGCTCCGGTCACCCGCAGCAGGTCAGCCGTCACCCGGCCTACCTGAAACTCTTTGGCGGGGAATCGGAAGAACTGGCCGTCTACAGCCATCACCATGACCACCAGCACGCTTCCTGCGGTGAGGTCATTCCTGAATCCTCAACGGACGCTTCCACCACCGAACACACACGGACGCAAAAACATGCCGGATTTTCTGCTTAACGCCTTGCTGGCCGGACTGGGCGTCGCCCTGGTCGCCGGTCCTCTCGGGGCGTTTGTCGTATGGCGAAGGATGGCCTATTTTGGCGATACACTGTCTCACTCAGCCCTGTTTGGCGTTGCCCTTGGTCTGCTGCTCGATATCAACCTGAATATTGCCGTTATGGTCTGCTGTGTCGTGCTGGCCCTGTTCCTGGTCGCCTTGCAGCAGAAACGCTTCATTGCGACGGACACCCTGCTGGGTATACTGGCGCACAGCGCACTCAGCCTGGGTCTTGTTGCTGTCAGTTTCATGGATAATGTCCGCATCGACCTGATGGCTTACCTGTTTGGTGATCTGCTGGCCGTTGGCACCGAGGATCTGTTCTGGATCTATGGCGGTGGAGCGCTGGTTATGGCGCTGCTGATGTGGCTGTGGCGGCCATTACTCGCCATCACCGTGCACGAGGAACTGGCCGAGGTCGAAGGTATTCCCGTGCGCAAGATACGGCTGGCGCTGATGGTGCTGATTGCCCTGGTCATTGCCGTTGCCATGAAGATCGTCGGTGTCCTGCTGATTACCGCCATGTTGATTATTCCTGCGGCCACGGCCCAGCGGCTAGCGCGCACGCCTGAGCAAATGGCCATCGGCGCCAGTCTGTGCGGCATGCTGGCGGTACTGGGCGGTCTGGCACTGTCGTGGTACCAGGATACGCCAGCCGGTCCCTCCGTGGTGGTCTGCAGCACACTACTCTTCCTGCTGACGCTGGCTTTACCGCAACGTCGTTAACTGTGATCAGGATTTTCACCATGAACGATACGCTGAAAACGATTTTAGAAAACCGCTACACCACCAAGGTCTTCGATCCCGACTGGCCGGCTGACGAGCAGAAAGTGCACACCCTGATTGAGACACTGCGCCTGGCGCCGTCGTCCATCAACAGCCAGCCCTGGCATTTCTTTGTTATCTCCAACCCTGACGAGCGTGCACGTCTTGCTGAATCGGCCTGGGACAATAACAAGCCCAAGTTCTGCGATGCCTCGCACCTGTTTGTGTTCTGTGCGAAAACCCAGTTTGATGAAAACGACGTCCATGCCATTGAAGAACTGACAGCCGGTGTCCGCGGTATGGAAATCGACGAAGAACGGCTGAATATGCTGACCAGCTTTGTCTCTGGCAAACCCTCGGAAGAGCGCAGCCAATGGCTCAAACAGCAGGTTTACCTGGCCTTTGGCCAATTCCTGTTATCCTGCGCCATTCTTGATCTGGATGCCTGCCCGATGGAAGGTTTCAGCACCGAAATGCTGGATGAACTGATGGGGTTAAAAGCCCGTGGGCTGACCAGCGTCGTGTTGGGGCTTGTAGGCAATCATGCAGAAGGGGACTTCAACCATCCCACCCAGGCACCTAAAGTTCGATTCCCGAAAGAACAGGTTGTGACCGAAATCCGCTAACAGTCAGGCCTAAAAACCACGATCAACCGCTTGCAGACTCTTCGCCAGTTGAGTGGCCACCAAGGGGGGACGGATAAATCCATGATAATCCCCCTTTGGATTGACCAGCACCACATTCGCGCTGTGCTCAACCAGATAATCATCCTTTGTTGTATCACCCACCGGCGTGAAGGCCACATTTAACTGCCGGGTGAGTTCATAAATACTGGCCATGTCTCCGGTAACACCCACAAAGTCGCGATTGAAGAACGGCACATATTTTGCCAGTTTGGCCGGGTTATCCCGTTGTGGATCCACCGTCACCATCACCACTTTGAAGCGTTTGGCCAATTCGTTGTCCAATTCCTGAAGCTCCAGGCTCAGCTCATTTAATTTAGCCAGTGTCGTCGGGCAAACATCCGGACAGAACGTGAAACCGAAATAGAGGAGCGTCCAGTGGTCTTTCATGTTATCCACAGAGAATGACTGACTCTCATGATTGACCAGTGGCGCCATGGAAAAAGTGCGCGGTGTTTCAAAAATAAAAACACCATTGTCACGCAGCTTTTCCCTGTCGAGCGGCGGAGACTGTGTGAATTTATTGAATGTCAGCCCCAGAATGACCGCAACCACCGCCAGCAGGGCAAATACTGTCATTCGGACTGATTTCGTCATGGCATCCTCACAACGGCAAATAGTGATCCACCAGCAACACCACAAACAGTAGCATCAGATAAGTGATGGAGTAGTGGAATGTCTTGATGGCAGCATGCTTGCGTGTTCCGCGATACAGAACCGTTGCCCAATACATAAAGCGCAGTCCCAACACAGTTGCACCTGTCAGGTAAATCAAACCACTCATACCAGTCAGGAAGGGCAGCAGGCTGACCAAAAACATCACGATGGTGTAGAGCATGATATGCAGCTTGGTGTACTGCTCACCGTGGGTGACAGGCAACATCGGGATATCCGCCTTGGCATATTCATCTTTGCGGTGAATGGCCAACGCCCAGAAATGAGGAGGGGTCCAGGCAAAGATTATCAGCACCAGCAGCAGCGCATTGCCCTGGAAAGTCCCCGTAACCGCCGTCCAGCCCAGCAGGGGAGGGGCGGCACCAGCAATGCCGCCAATGACGATATTCTGTGGTGTGGCGCGCTTGAGTATGGAGGTATAGATCACCGCGTAGCCCACCAGGGACGCCAGTGTCAGCCAGGCGGTCAACGCATTCACCATCGTGATCAACACCGCCATACCCAGCACACCGATCACCAACGCAAAGGCCAGTGCCGCGGCAGGCTCAACTTTACCCGTCGCTACCGGGCGCTTGTGGGTTCGTGCCATCAACAGATCAATACGGCGATCAACGATATGGTTGATGACCGCGGCGGACGCTGCACATAAGCCAATACCCACATTGCCAAACAGCAGGATATCCAGAGGAACCATGCCCGATGTTGCCAGGCACATACCGATCACGGCAGTCAGCAGCATCAGTGCGACAACCTTCGGTTTGCACAGTTCCAGATAGTCACGCCAGCCAGCCGGTTGGGCTGCCAGCTCAAGTTTGTTTGTCGTCATAACATCCCCTTTCTTATAGTCACTTCCATGCCATTTTTGTAAGGAATATTGCCGAATTTCTCTTCCTCTCAACTAAACGACTGTGTTGCGATTCACGGCAGAGAGCCGGTAATTAAAGGCGATAATCGTCGCCAGAAGAAATGCGCCGCCCAGGTTATGTGCCACAGCAACAGGCAACGGTAGATAAAACACAATGTTGCTGATCCCCAACGCCACCTGTACCCCAAGTGCAATGGTGACCAGGGCCGTTAAGAACGGCAGACTTTTATCGTTCATGGGATTCCTGCGCAGCCATAAAAATGCCGCAGCAATCATCAGCAGCACAATCACCGTCGTTGCTACGGCACCTATCCTGTGGACGAAATGAATCGCTGTACGGGCTGCGCTATCCATCTGTCCGCCCAGATAATTCGGACCAATAGACTGTGCGAGGTCAAAACCCTCCGCGAAATCCAGCTCAGGCAGCCAGACACCATGACAGGTAGGAAAATCCGGACATGCCAGCGCCGCATAATTGGAACTGGTCCACCCTCCAAGAAAGATCTGAACAATCACCACCAGTAGTGCCACACCGCCCAACCGTTTCAGTGTGGTGACGGGTTGGCCTGACAAAGTTTTCACCGAAAGGGGGCTGAGCCGCAATGTCAAAAGCATTAACAAACTGAGCGTGGCAAACCCACCCAGCAAATGAGCGGTGACAACCTGGGGCCAGAGTTTGAGGGTTACCGTCCACATACCAAACAACGCCTGACAGATAATCAATCCAAGAATAAACAAGGGCAGTTTCAATGGCAGACGCTGTTCTGTGGGTTGTTTCCGGGCCCGCCAGGCGAACACCGCAATAGCAGTAACCAGCAGCAATAATGTGCCGGCCACATAGCGGTGAATCATCTCCGCCCAGCCTTTGAAGATATCCACCGGATCATCTGGAAAACGGGCTTGTGCGGTGGCAATTTCGTGCGCTTCATCAGGCACGGTGAGGAAACCGTAACAGCCGGGCCAGTCAGGACAGCCAAGTCCCGCATGCACCAGCCGTGTCCACGCCCCCAAGCCAACAACGACAACGGACAAACAGGTGGCGACAAGCGATAAGATAAACAGACGTCGTTGCTGTGGAGCTACTGTCATATGGCATTCTCCCTGGTCTCGACTGCGTATCCCTCGCAGTTACACCGATTGTTATAGTTGCTTTTAGCGTGTAACGGATGCCGGACTGCCTTTACGACATAGTTCTTCTATTCTTCAGCCAATCTTGCTGGCCTTCAACAGTTTTTCGAGATCCTTGAGTATTTGTTTGCCGGTATGGTCAGGTCCATAGTGCATCATGATGTTGCCCAGCGGATCCACCAGCAGTATCGGGTTCTCACCCGTAACAGAATCAGGCAACTGCTTTTTAACTGTCTCCAGATCCACTTTCAGCGTTTTTAAGCCAGGGTGTTCACGCTTCTGCTCATCCGATAATGCCACGCCTTCACCGATCAGGTAGCGATTCATGCGGGTCGCATTACGCCCCAGGGCGATATGCACCTGACGACTGAGATAAAGCGCATTGGCACAGGATTCTGTGCAATCGTTGCCGGCCATTACCAGCATTCCCCACTCGCCATCCAGCGACTCGACTCCCAGCAACTGACCCGCTTCATCCTGTGCCGCCATTGCGCTGAGATTCACGGGAGGCATGATTAACTCACCATTATTAACGCGACCGGTTGGCAACCAAACACCTGCGTAATACATCCAGGTTGCCAGCACCATCAATGTGACAGGTAGCATCAGGATAAATAGCGCCTGCAACCGGCCACGATTACCGGTTGGTTGCTGCGCTGTAGTCGAATCCATGGGCTGTTCAGTGTCCTTTGTCATGTGTGCGTCCTGCCGTTTTAAGGTAATAACCGCCAATACCCAGCATGACCAGCGCCATCAGGAACCACTGAATGGCGTATCCCAGGTGCTTGCCAGGCTGCATGTTGATCGGGTGGAAATCGCGGGTGAGGCTGCCGGGCTGCTGTTCATCCAGCACCATATACCATGCTTCCGGTATGGCTTCGAGGGCATCACCCATCCGCTGGATATCCAGCGCCTGGATGACTTTTGGCCAACTCTCTGCCCAGTGATCCTCGCCCAGTAGAAACGCCTTACCTGCCGGCTGCCAGGCAAGGCCATCAAGAACATTATTACCCTGTATGGAGGGAATGGCGGGGATCTGTGCCTTATCCGGACTACCGGCCAGCCAGCCACGAATGACCAGCATCAGCTGTCCACCATGGGTCATAAACGGTGTGATTACATGGTAGCCGGAACGCCCTTTATGGATCCGGTTATCCAGAAGAAAAGTCTGATCATCCAGATAACGGCCTTCGGCCTGTACACGGTAAAAACGGGGATCATCCAGCGTTCGGAGGGTGCCGGGAGAATGCAGGGCTGACTGCTGGCGCGCCGCGAGCTGCGCTTCCAGATCCAGTTTTTCCTGGTAGCGGTTCAACTGCCAGAACCCCAGGCCTGTGAGCAGGGGGAACAGCAACAGCATCAGTAAGACGAGTTTCGTTTTAAAGTTCCACATCATCTGCACTGCGCGTCGGTGGCGGCATACTGCCTTCCCGCCGCAGGCCTGTTATGCTGGTCTCTGGAGTTGAGATCAGCGAGCCCGCCGACATGTGGTTAAAAGTGATTATTGTTGTTCTTCTTCTGGCTGTCATCGGTAGTCTGGCCAGTGGTTTCTACTTCCTGATCAAGGACCGGAGCGGTTCACCACGGCTGGTCTGGTCGCTGACAACCCGAGTCACCCTTTCAGCCATCATACTCGCCCTGATTGTCTATGGCCACATGAGTGGACAACTGGAGGTGTCAGCGCTCTGGCTTTACCGCTGAGTCAGATTGCATGTTTTACTATGGTATGTGGATAGAGATGGCGATGATTCATGCCATGGGTAACGGTGGGAAGATTCGTTGTGTTTAGTTTGTTGTGAACAACCCTAGCCCTTAGGACGTGGATTTTCACAACAAACTAAAACCGATAGCTTTTCTTATTCTGTACGTGCAAATGGAATGATCAACATTTTAATGAGCATGTATATCAAATACTGAACTTACAGGCCCTAGACTTGTCCAGTTAATTGTGGGATTAAGCCGAGATTAGTTTTTATTTCACTTACAATTCGGTTAGCCATATAGGATGTCATGTAAGCAATGGATAGACCTGAATTATTTCAAAATACCCCAAGAGAAAGAGTATCAACGAGCCAGCCTGTTTTGCCATATATTGTTCCTGCAAGATTTGTGGGAACACATGGAATCAGGTGGATCAGAACTACTGTTCCTGATCCACATAGTTCACTTATCCAACCTCATGTTATGAGTCAATATCCCTATCAACAGAGTGAACTTGCTGTTGAGTCTTTAGCTGGATTTGAGGAGGAAGTATCAACCCACGTGGTTACCGCGACTGCTGGTGTGGTTAGTCATGAACCAGCTAGACCCGTCTATGATCGTACTTCACTTTTGTCACATCAAAGGGATTTTAAATCCACGCTTGATGATTGTTTGTCTTTAGATGAACTGTCAATGCAGGTAGAGGAATACTGCAGGGTAATTCCGAATGCTTTATACAACATACCGAATGAGGCACATCTATGGTCTCATATTATAAAAAGAATCAGAACCATTACCTCTAATAGAGCCACGCATCATCGATCATTCCTTGATTATCCGTCGCTTACAAGAGTCATTATCATAATGACACAGAAGTTAGAATCTTTTAATTTATCCTGTTTAGGATATACCCTTCTTAATCTTGCAGATACCATAAAAACAATGTCGCCGTATTTTTTTCGTCAATCCCCACATAGTAAAGAGATAACTCAATGTATCCGCTATTTTTTTTCCGGAATACCTCATTACATCGATTCGTTAGTAGATAGACGGGATAGATCTAGAGCCGATAAAACAGTTAATCTTGTTTGTAGAATTTATGTGGCACTTCACATTTTAAAAAAATATGACCTTATTATTTTTGAGGATTTCACATTGACATCCAGGAAAGTCATTTCCCATCTGGATACATTAATGACTTATGCTGATCCAGGAACGATAAGCCAGTGTTTTTTGGGTTTATCAGCAGAGAATGAGTCAAGTATTTATTTTATAGGAGAGCATAATGTAAAGACATTTTTTGGTAAGCTGATATGTCATGCAAAACAAATGATTGGTAGGCATAGCATGGCTGATATTCGAGTAATAATGCTTTCATTATCTGACATGCTAGGATGCAGAGATTTTAATTTTTTGGAGCATGACTTATTCACAGAATATATGAGTCTGCTACTTGAAAGCATCAATATTGAAAATTTTCAGCAGGTAAAGGAAAGCGACGCTTGGACGATGCTTTTGCAACTAGTTAAATTAAAAAAAATTTTACCGATGATAGAATGCGAACATTTATTTCATATATATGATATTTTATTTGAATTGTCTACCCAGCAATTAATGAGAACCATTTCAATTTCTAACACAGATGATTATTCTAGGCATCAGTTGGCAAATTTACTCAAAGATGTTGAAGATCAACGATTCTCTAGTAAAGGGTATATATATTTCTATCGTGCATTCAGAAACTGCATAGAATCTCTTAACACACCCGTCGGGGATAATATTTGGCATATTCAGCATCTGGCTTATCTTCATCACTGGATAGCAACATTTTTTCTATCCAATGTTCCAGACAAGGATTCTTACGGATTAAGTCAATGGCTAAATCATCTTCTATACATGTGGCTCGACTCGTATGTCAGGATTATGATCCAAGCAAAGTGGAAAATGGATAAAGCTGGTTTCGCGATAGATAGCCAAGGATTGTACCAGACAATTCATCAATCAAGCTCTTTGTTTCATAGATTATTAGAAAATGATAAGATTTACCCGAACCTAGAAGTGTTATCTCTATTATCTCTTAGGGATCCGATGGTATTAGGTCGGAGTAACCTGAGAAACGAACGTACTCTCCAAAATGCACAGCTTGTGCAAGATTTTTGCTTATGCTGTCAATTGCTGGAGCACATATCACAATCGTTGAAAGTTTCTCAGGCAGCAAACCATCGGATTGTATTATATGGATCAGCATTATTCATTGAGTATCTTAAGGAAACTCTTTTTAAGGGCGATATGAGTTCAACTTTAACATCTAAGCTTATTCCTGCCCCTAATGATTTTGATTTATTATTCGAAAATGAACAATGTAAGAGTAAATTATCCGCTGATTTGCAAAAATTACCAGAAAGCCTGAGTAATCTTGTAATCTGCACATTCAACGAATACGCTATAAATATCAATAATGAAATTTTATATTGTCGAAACATCACGTTTCAAGATGTTAACATGGGTAGAAACTTATTAAGATTTTCGCTTAACCATGGTGCCAGATGGATATTTGAAAATAGTAAAAATGAAATTAACTGGCAACCTTATATAATCATTGGAAACTGTTTTTTATTTGATGACGATCCCGCTAAAGCCATAAGACTCTATGTACCTGATATAAATACACATATGCTATTTATGAGAGATTCTCTTTCATCTCCCCGTAATTGGCAAAGAAAAAATCGAACACTACTTAGCCTTATTGCTGTTTGTGTCAGTGAAGAAAAAGAAAGAGGCGCTGATAAAGTAGGACAGGAATTTCTACTTCGTTATTATGCACCGTATAAATCGCAAATAGCCTGAAGATTCTGTTCAAGTTAAGGAACCTGCGAGCAAGTGACGTTAAAGAAACACAGTGAATGAAAAGTCATTAATTCACTATTATCCAGCCTGAAAATTACTCAGTTTCTTACCATTGAAGCCGGTTGTCCGGCTTTCGGATACATTAACCCTGTGCCCGGATCATTTGGTCCAGTCTAACCATGTTTGCCAGAGCGAATAACATCGCCAGTTTGCCATCATTTTTCCGAAGTCCCCGATAACGGGCTTTGATAAATCCAAACTGGCATTTGATGATTCTGAAGGGATGTTCCACCTTGGCTCGAATGCTGGCTTTCAGGTATTCCGTTTTCAAAATGACTTTATTGATTCGAGGGTGTTTCCTGAGTCTCTTTAACTTGCCTGGTTGTTCGGCTATATGCCACTGTACAGCGTCTGTATTGAGCGCTTTTCGCTTCTCGGCTCCTCTGTAGCCGGCATCGGCAAAGACAAACTGTTCATCACCGTGCAACAGGTTACTGGCTTGATTAAGGTCATGTTCATTGGCGGCTGTTGTCGCCAGACTATGAGTCAAACCTGTACGGGCATCGACACCAATATGCGCCTTCATTCCGAAATACCACTGGTTACCCTTTCTGGTCTGGTGCATTTGGGGATCTCGCTGCCCCGTCTGATTCTTTGTGGATGTCGGAGCTTCGATGATCGTGGCATCGACCAGAGAGCCTTCTTTCAAAACGATACCAGACTCTGTCAGCCATTGGTTTACGTCCGTGAAAATAGCCCGAGCCAGATTGTGAGCCTCCAACAGGTGTCGAAAGTTCATAATGGTTGTGCGATCAGGAATTGCTTTATCCAGAGATAATCCGGCAAATAATCGCATGGACGCAATTTCATAAAGGGCATCTTCCATGGCCGGATCACTGAGGCTGTACCATTGTTGAAGGCAGTGTATCCGGAGCATGGTGGATAACGGGTACGGTCTACGCCCATTACCGGGTTTGGGGTAATGAGGTTCAATAATTGTCTCAAGACGATGCCAGGGAATCAGTTTATCCATACGGGCAAGGAATATTTCTTTGCGGGTCTGGCGACGCTTTTGAGTGAATTCAGCGTCAGAAAAGCTGAGCTGTTGGTCCATGACTGATCTCCGGCAAAGGCTGAGTGGAGATTAGCTTATTATTGGGGACTTAATCGCAGGTTCCTTAATGAATCCCAGCAACAAAACCAAGGCTAAAGGAGTTACCACGATTTATGGACACCCCATCAAGCTAGATTACAGTCTAATAGGGGATTATCATAATTCGACATAATCGGGAGTTTACCTGGTGATCAATTAGCTGCTTTTGTCATTTGATATGCTAGATTTCCAGACGTATATTTCCTGAAATCGGGCAGATTGATATTCGAATCATAACCATTGGAAAAACGGCCATATACTTCTCAGGGTCTTAAGAACTGGTATGACTAGACCGGCCAGCGCTGCAGAACCGATGTTCCGGTCCCTACCATGGTAGCCACGCAAAGCAATCGAGGTATTCCCCGCCATATCGCTGTTACTGTTGCACCCACGGTACTTGATGTCGGATTCATAATTCCGACATTCATGCTGGATAACACTAGATCCGGTTCACTTCCCCAATACTCTTTCGACACTACATCCAATCCATAAAGCAGCGCCATCATTTGTTAACATGATGTTCAGTGCACAGGCAGATACACTGAGACTACCTGCCACAAGCAAACTGGCCAATCGATAGATCGGCTTTCTCATTGTTATATTCGTTCGTGGTGTGTTTGATAGGAACAGCCCCATTCTCTGGCAACTCACCTGTTATCACGTGCTAAACACTGACACCAATTGTATGGTGCTTTTTAAATATACAACGGAGTACAGGTATTTCTGTTTATACCTTACATATATGACAAAACAAAAAACTTTAAGGACGAAAAAAGTCTCGATATATAGCGTTTTGAGGGGCAATAGGCAGAAGGCAGAAGGCAGAAGGCAGAAGGCAGAAGGCAGAAGGCAGAAGGCAGAAGGCAGAAGGCAGAAGGATAACCGGACGTCATATGACGTCCGGTTAAAAAACTAGAAGATGTATACGAAGATAAACAGTCCAATCCAGACCACATCCACAAAGTGCCAATACCAACACGCTGCCTCAAAACCAAAATGGTTATCCGGCGTGAAATGGCCTTTCATGATTCTGACCAGCATCACGGTAAGCATGATAGCTCCGAGCGTAACGTGCGCCCCATGGAAACCGGTCAGCATGAAAAAGGTTGAGCCATAGATGCCTGAAGCCAGTGTCAGTCCCAGCTCCTCATAGGCATGAATGTATTCCATGGCCTGCAACACCAGGAACGAAAAACCCAGAATCAGGGTTAAACCTAACCAGATCTTGGTTTTCTTACGCGCATCCTTTCGAAGGGCATGATGTGCAAAGGTCGCGGTGAAACTGGAGGTTATCAGCAGGATCGTATTGATCAAGGGTAATCCTGCCGCGGGTATCACTTCAGCGGGTCCCTTGAAGGTTTCATTGTCCGGATTACTCATCAATGGCCATTGAGAGACGAACTCAGGCCACAACATATTGGAAAGGCCTTTATCCCCATCTCCACCCAACCAGGGCACGGTGTAATTTCGAACGTAGAACAGGGCGCCAAAAAAGGCGGCAAAGAACATGATTTCCGAGAAAATGAACCAGCCCATTCCCCAACGGAAACTGCGGTCCATCTGGTCACTATAGAGTCCGGCGCGGGATTCCTGAATTACATTGCCGAACCAGCCAAACAACATATAAGCCAGTATCAGCGAACCTGCCAGAAAGACAAAATGCGCCGAAGAATCCTTCACGCCGGCGGACATGTCATTCAACATCATGCCCATGCCGACCAGCGTCAGGAACAGGCCGATTGTTGCGACTATCGGCCACTTGCTCTGGGCCGGCACATAGTAGTTACCTTCTGCTGCCATCTGTTATCCCCTTTCCTTACGTCGCTCCCGGCAGTGGCAGCGGCGTGATCGGTTAGGACTACAGCCCGGCTGTCCCTTGCAAATTGTGTGTCTGTATTACTGCAATATTAGCCTGCGAGCCGTCATGGCGTGCCCGCTGCTGCATACATGTCTGTCACATCAAACAGCGTATATGACAGGGTTAATTTCTTGATATGCCGCGGTAATGCCGGATCAATGATGATTTTCAACGGCATATTCTTCTCTTCAAAGGCTTCCAGCGGCTGTGTGGTAAAACAGAAACATTCGGTTTTGTGCAGGAAATCGGTGCCATCAAACGGCGTTACACTGGGAATAGCCTGACCGATCATGCGTTGACCGGTCGGGTTGCGGACGTTGAAACTCAGCTCCGCGACCTCACCGGGATGAACGGAAACCTTCCTGATACTCGGACTGAAAGCCCAGCTCATATTAGCATTATTGGTGCTGACAAATTGAATGGTTACTGTCCGCGAGGTATCAACCCGGGCGGCTTCAGCCCGGTATTCATAGGGCGTATCACTGGTCTTCCCGTTCAGCCCGGTCACCTTGCAGAACACGTCATAGAGGGGCACCATCGCAAAACCAAAACCAAACATCGCAACCGCTGTCAGCGTTGCCTTGATAACAGTCTTTTGTGCCCCCTGTAACACCATTCCTTTACCTCACTGATTCCTGTGTTATTTCACATCCGGCGGCGTGCTGAATGTGTGGTAAGGCGCCGGTGACGGTACCGTCCACTCCAAGCCATGTGCGCCTTCCCAGGGGTTGGCCGGTGCTTTCTTCCCACTGCGTACACACTTGAGCACAATGAACAGGAACAACAGCTGGGTGGTACCAAACAGGAAGCCGCCCACGCTCGCGATCATATTGAAATCAGCAAACTGCAGGTTGTAGTCCGGGATCCGCCGCGGCATCCCCGCCAGCCCCAGAAAATGCATAGGGAAGAAGGTCAGGTTCATGCCGATGAAAGACATCCAGAAATGCGTCTTGCCCAGTGTTTCGTCATACATGTGGCCCGTCCATTTCGGCAGCCAGTAATACACACCGGCAAAGATGCCAAAGATGGCGCCGGGAACCAGCACGTAATGGAAATGCGCAACCACAAAGTAGGTATCGTGATACTGGAAATCTGCCGGCGCAATGGCGAGCATCAGGCCTGAGAAGCCACCGATGGTAAATAGCACCACAAAGGCTGTCGCAAAGAGCATCGGTGTTTCAAAGGTCATGGACCCCCTGAACATGGTCGCCACCCAGTTGAATACCTTCACCCCGGTTGGAACAGCGATCAGCATGGTGGCGTACATGAAGAAGAGTTCACCGGTCAGCGGTAGCCCCACCGTAAACATATGATGCGCCCAGACAATGAATGACAGGAACGCAATACTGGCCACCGCATACACCATGGAGGTGTAGCCAAACAGCTGCTTACGGGCAAAGGCGGGAATAATCGCAGACACAATCCCGAACGCCGGCAGGATCATGATATAAACCTCGGGATGCCCGAAGAACCAGAACACATGCTGGAACAGCACCGGGTCACCGCCACCGCCAGCATTAAAGAAGCTGGTGCCGAAATGGATATCCATCAGCATCATGGTGACCACACCGGCCAGCACGGGCATAACGGCAATCAGCAGGTAGGCGGTAATCAGCCAGGTCCATACGAACAGTGGCATCTTCATCAGCGTCATACCCGGCGCCCGCAGGTTCAGGATGGTAGCGATAACATTAATCGCCCCCATGATGGAGGAAATCCCCATCATATGAACCGCAAGAATGAAGTAGGTCGTAGAAGGCGGACCATAGGTCGTCGAGAGCGGCGCATAAAACGTCCAACCAAAGTTCGGACCACCGCCTTCCATAAACAGCGTGCTCGCCATCAAGGCAAACGCGAAGGGCAGAATCCAGAAACTCCAGTTATTCATCCGGGGCAACGCCATGTCCGGCGCCCCGATCATCAATGGAATCATCCAGTTTGCCAGCCCGACAAAAGCTGGCATGACCGCACCAAACACCATCACCAGACCATGCATGGTAGTCATCTGGTTGAAAAAGCCCGGTTCAACAATGTGCATGCCCGGCTGGAACAGTTCCGCCCGAATTACCATCGCCATGGAACCGCCAAACAGGAACATGGCGAAGCTGAACCAGAGGTACATGGAACCAATGTCTTTATGGTTCGTCGTCAGAACCCAGCGCATGAACCCTTTGGCAGGACCATGATGATGATCCTGATGATCGTCAATCACAGCGCTCATATGCTGCCTCCTTCCGGTGCCTTACCGGCATGTACTTCCGGCAGCTTGCCGGTCTGCTTGTAATCCAGAATGGCTTTGGGCGTGACCATCTCACCGGTCTTGTTGCCCCAGGCATTCCGTTCATAGGTGATAACCGCGGCAAGATCCGCTTCGCTCAGCTGACCGCCGAACGCCTGCATCGCCGTCCCTTTCTTGCCGTTGACGACAATGTCCACATGCTCGACCATACGAGCCGGGTTGACGGCCATATCGGAGCCATCCAGTGCCGGGAACATCGGCGGCATGCCTTTCCCGTTCGGCTGATGACAGGCGGCGCACACCTTGGTATAGACACCTTCTCCCCGGGCCACAAGCTCCTCAAGGGTCCAGTCCTTGCTGGTCAGCTCACGGATTTTCTGGGCTTCGGCTTTCTTCTCATCCAGCCATGCCTGGTAATCCGCTTCTGATCGTGCATCGACCACAATTGGCATAAAGCCGTGATCCTTACCGCAGAGCTCGGCACACTGCCCGCGGTAGATACCCGGCTCATCAATCTTGGTCCAGGCTTCGTTGATAAAGCCGGGAATCGCATCCTTCTTCACGGCCAGCGCCGGTACCCACCAGGCGTGAATAACATCCGCGGCCGTGACCAGAAAACGGATCTTCCGCCCCACCGGCACCACCATCGGTTCATCCACTTCCAGCAGGTATTCAGGATCTTTGGTTCGGAGGTTATAAATCTGTTCCTTACCGGTTTTCAGGTTACTGAAGAAACCGATATCGTCGTCCAGATATTCGTATTGCCATTTCCACTGGTAACCGGTGATCTTGATATCTACCTCGGCATCATCCGCGTCGTAGACCTCAATCAGCGTCTTTGTGGCGGGTATCGCCATGGCCACCAGAATGGCGAAGGGCACGCTGGTCCAGAGAATCTCTACCAGTGTGCTTTCATGAAATTCAGCCGGCTTGGCCCCGCGGGATTTGCGATGGAAGATGACCGACCAGAACATAACGGCAAAAACCAGCACACCAATGACCACACAGATCCAGAAGATGGTCATATGGAGGCTGTAGATGGAGCGACTGAGACTGGTCACCCCTTCCGTCATGTTTACAGTCCAGTCAGCCCTCGCTGTCACGGTCGACATCAGGCCAGCCAGAAGCAGGAACAGCTTATGTGTGCGCAACCTCATTCCCTTAGATTCCTCTGACTAATCGGTTCCGCCACCGACTTGCTTGTGCGCACAGCAAACCCTGTTGCGCCGGACAAACAAGCTGCAGTGACTACGGCATTCTTGTTCTTATGGTGCCAGGCACTGGACGGGACACTCCTGTGACACGCGCCAGCACCGCTCAGGGCTTAGGGCTGATTCAGGCAGGGAAGGGCAAACGTGCTGACGACACAACGGTGTCGCAAGGATACATTGCGTTGCAGAAAGGTAATGACGGCTGAGGCGGCCACCGACCGTTACAGCACTTCAACTATCAAGGGTTAGGACATCGACCAGTCAGCCCGTGTTCGGTCCATACAGCACACCGGTTACCAGCGACCAGTTACTACACACTTTATTTCATCCCCTAAAGGCGAATACGGCATTACCACTACATCAACGTCACAACGTATACCACGATGTGCCTGATCCCTCAGTCTGAATACAGCAAATGCCACTGAGTATAGAACTGCACTTTCATTAAACAACAAGCATAAACAAAAGCAAACAGCTAATAACACTGCGTATAAAATATTATGCCTGTGTTTCAGGTCATTACGGTTGTGTACCACGCCATTCTGGCAGTCATGCAAAAACCTGCTTTATTTGAGAGTTCTTTGATTCTTCCATAAACAGGTTGCAGACATGCTGACCCCACTCTCTGGTCGTAGTGTACTGATTACCGGCGCAAGCAAAGGTATCGGAAAAGGGATTGCGAAAGTGTTCGCAGAAAAGGGGTGTAAGGTACTCCTCGTTGCCCGAAATAAAGCCCTGTTGCGTGATGCAGTTGCCAGTATTCAGGCAGCCGGTGGCACTGCCGACTTTTTCTGTGCTGATGTCACCGATGCTGATGCTGTACAGGCCGCTGTTGAACAGGCCGTTGAACAATTTGGTGGTCTCGACATCCTCTGCTGCAATGCCGGCATATTCCCCAATGCCCGGCTAGGCCAGATGACGGGCAAAGATTGGGACACAGTCATGGACGTCAACGTCAAAGGCATGTTCCATGCCGTAAACAGCGCCCTGCCAACACTGAAGCAGTCTGACCAGGAACGCATCCTTCTGACGTCTTCAATAACCGGCCCGATCACCGGTTACCCTGGCTGGTCACACTATGGCGCCAGCAAGGCCGCAATGCTTGGTTTCCTGCGTACCGCCGCCATCGAGCTGGCTACAACCGGTATTACGATTAACGCCATCCTGCCCGGCAATATTGCCACCGAGGGCATGACCGAACTGGCAGAGGATTATATGGCCACCATGACAGCCTCTATCCCGATGAAGCACCTGGGATCCACTGATGATATTGCCTATGCTGCACTGTTTCTCGCCTCACGGGAAGCCGGTTTCATCACCGGCCAGACCCTGGTGGTTGATGGCGGTCAGGTATTACCCGAATCACTGGAAGCCATGGCGTGACAGACGATTATCAATCAATCGCTGCCAGATAGTGGCCACCTTCTTCAATCACCCATTCCGCAAAGGGCTCACAGGCTAATGCGTCCATATGCATAACATAAACAGGGAGGCTACCTACCGCTTCCGGGTGATTGAGAATACTCAACTTGCCATCATTCAGATAGGAGCGGGCAAAGCTCATCGGGCAAATCCCCCAGCCAAAACCACCCACGATCAGTGGCAATAGGGTCTGATAGCTGTCCACCTGCATGACATCGGCGCTGAAGCGTGTTGTGTCCGGCAGATCATCCTCGCGGAGAAACAAGTCGATCTGCCGATAGGGACTGACGTCATTTGCTGTCAGTTCCTCGAAGTTATTGAGCGGATAATCCGGTGAACAGCAGCCGATATAACGGCTGTCGAACGCATGCCGCATACGGATATCCTGGGATGTCACGTAATAGTTATTACAGAATCCGATATCCAACCGACCGGCCTGCAACTCCCGCTGAATCTTGCAGGAGGAGTCCGACAGCACCGTCAACGCCAGCGACGGATAACGAACCGCCAGGGCCTCCAGCAACCGTTGAATCTGCTGCGGCGCAATACAACGCTCGAACCCGATTCTTAACTGACTGTTTTGCCTGTGGAGAGTTTTGACCTTGGAATCCAGGTTATCCAGATTGCGCAGAATAGTACGGCCGTAATCCAGCAGCTGCCGGTCAGCCTCTGTCAGCTCCGGCTTGTGACTGGAACGGTTAAACAACTCTACGTCCCAGTCCGCTTCCAGGTCGCTGATCCAGTTACTGACCTGGGGCCGCGGGCGTCCCATCTTACGCGCCGCCTCAGAAATAGAGCCCAGTTCAGCCGTCATGACAAAGGCCTTGAGTGGTTGGATTTTCATTATTTAAGTACCTCGAAATGACGCTAATTCAGGGTATAGAGACTGTTATCCCGCAGAACGTTGAGCCGCGCTATGATACCGATCACCACGTCGACATCCCTGTCTACTGCTGTATCCAATTAACCTGTGCCGCGTATTCTAGATATTTGTGGATCAGGCGAAATTCACAATCCGTAGTAAAATCCTGACAGGGTTTCCAGACATAGCGCCCCATAACACAAACAACTGTCGGTTAGTCCAGCAAGGCCGTGCTTAAGTCCTGAAAACTCAGGTCATATCTGGGGCCCCTTTTCAATACAATGGAAAAGAGGTCTATCAATACCACATAAATGGAATAAATCATTCATAGCTTGTTAGGCAAGCTGACACGGGACACAACTCGATAACGCGATGTACCAGAACTGGAGAGAATACAACAATTCATATTTCACTATCTGTCACGAGACAGATTAACAGTGTGAAATAAATAAGCAAATTATTGGTGTATACATCAACAACCGTGAAGTAGAAAACAGAAAGAATAAAAAAATAAAAAAATAAAAAATCAGAAACTATTCCTATCAAACCTATCACTTCTGCTTACCTTCAGCATAAACAATGATTTCTCTCATAAAGGAACCTATTTATGACCAAGCAAATTCCTGATCACCAAGGGAACATGAAGCATTTAGTATCTTTATAATGAAAGTATTATGAATACAGATCCCATAAAGTACATTCCATAAATACCGAACCACTTAATATAACACTATAGTTTGAGTTTGAATGTGTAACCACTTTCCCATCGGGTAATTGATGTAGAAAACCATTCCTAACCCTATGATCACTGTTAGTAAAAACTGAGACACATTCACACTTTTTAGGTAAAGCTTGACTAAGCTCATAAATACGGTAAGTCCCTAAAACATCACCTGTTATAATACGATCGTCCGCCAGTATTTTTAATAGCACAATATCCTTTTGGGGGTGTATCAAAGGGAAGAAGTCGCCATTAGGAGTGATAAAATCAAGATGTGTGATACTTGGTTTTATAACACCTTTCATTTGTCCCACCAGAATAAACCCATTAGGATTTATCCTTATTACTAAAGGATCATTAATTGAGTGAGTATCCTTATCGTATTGGTGCAAACACAAACAGTTATCAGGTGTTAAACCATCATTATAATCCCAGATTTTTATTTCACTTTCTGTTGTACTTAATAGCCATTTTCTATCTCTAATAAACTTAATTTTCTTAATAAAATTATTACCTGTGCCCTGATGAGCGGGAAATGATGATTCAATATAATAATCCCCACCACTGAACAGTCTGACCACAAATATAGTTCCACGTGAATCGCCTAAAGCTAATAAATATGGCGATATCACGGCTACTGCAGTTATATTAAAATCAAATCGAGCAATACACTGCTCTCCATCAGGTTTACTAATATCCCACAACTGCGGTTCTCGCCCAGACGAGATAATGAGAATTTTTTCATCCGATATTTTTTTGATAATAGGCTTATTCCACCAACCTAATCCTTGTCCGGTTCTAAATATAATAGAAAAGCTCGCTATACAAACGGGTTCTTTAGGAACAGAAAAATCCCACACTTTTAGGCAGTTTTCATGTGTGGTAATAAAAACCACATCTGTTATTTTGACAAGTGTGAATATGTTTTTACTGTCGTTTATACTCACTGACGTGACTTCTCTTTGACCTTCATTGGTTATCTCCCTAACAAGTATCGTTTTTTTATCCTTGATTGCAACGAAATAACTGCCTGATAGCTGTTCGACACTATTGTAATAGCCATTTACACGGATACTGTTTGTTTTTAAAACGCCATTACCTTTACTACCGATCATTCTTGCTAATATTTTCTGTAGTAGTATATCTTGCCTTGCCTGACCAACTAGGGTTGAATTAATGGAGAATCGGTCAAACCTCTCTTTCCATATACGATCAAATTGACCCTCATTAAAAATTGCAAGATTTTTTCTTGGTAAGCATTCCAAGCATGTTTCAGGTGAAGGGTAGTGGTATCGAACTAATGCCGCAGGGATGAGAGCTTTATCATATGAAAGTTTATTCCATTTTTTGCAAGTCATTGATAAATTTATCCTATCTGGTAAGTCAAGATAAGTATAAATTTTTTTTATCAATAGGTCAGGGAACTGGTTTGATTCCTCTTCACCTGTAGTACCTAAAGAAGTGATAGATTCATGGTCAACTTCACAAGGCGCTTCCTCCGTATAGAAAGCAAGACATTCAGCATCAGAAGCACGACTACATGAATTTCCAGAAGATTCCACATCGTGATCACTACTCGTTGAGTCGGCGGGAATTGTTATATTTCTTTGCTGAATAGTTTCATAATAAGTATTGAACTCATCCGCAAAACGCGACCCCTCATGCGCGACAACAAGAGGCAATGCCTCTTCCTCTGAGGTTGTATAGCCTGTGCATGAATAGTATAGAGTTGAACACAATCTCACGCAGCAGCATGCATTTTCGTACTTGTGCCATACGACAGAGGCAGCGGATAATCCGCTGAACTGTACTTCCTCATTATTAACCCGAGTTACTTGCATAAATCACCCTCTGACGTAAACAGAGCAAAGTTAGTGTCAGTACCCGGCCATAAACAATCAGCCATTTATTCAAATGGCTATACGCACAAGGTACTTCCCTTGTTTGTATATTCTGTGACCTGATAGCTATCGAAAGGTTCCACTGCGATGAAATCCATTCGGTCTATTTCTGACGTTGAAAGAGCCAATCGTAATGAACTGTACAAGAACCATCAAAAGCACCACATCAGAAGAAGGGCTCATGCCATTCCGTGCAGCCTTAAAGGTTTTGCGGTCAACGATATCAGCCGCCTCTTCAACGTTAACAGGAATACTGTCTGTGCCTGGTTACAACTTTGGGAGTTGAGGGGAGTTCCAAGTCGTTTCCAGCGCCACAGACCCGGATGCCCCTGTATACTGGCGCCGATTGATGTGAAAAGGTTGAGTGAACGGGTAAAAGAAGAACCCCGCCAGATCAAAGTCGCCAGTGCTCGACTAGCTTCGGAAATAGGTAAGACATTCTCATTGCGAACGGTGACGCCCACGTTGAACAAACTGAATTTTATGCATAAATGATGCCGTCGCTCCTGCCAGCACAAATGGGATCAGAAGGCGCTTATCGACGCAGAATCGAAAGGCCAGTGTTCTCTGAATTATTTTGATGAATCCGGATTTAGCCTGATCCCCAATGTGCCTAATGCATAGCTGTCGACCAGTTAAACACTGGCTCTCCCTTCACAACACTGGGCGACTGATGTCGCAGGCGGTGCTGCGTTGGCCTATGGGGTTTACTATCAGGTTCCCAGCGCCTATGACGATCCCAATCTGGCCATCATACCAAACAATTTTGAGAACGGTGAGGTGGGCGTCGCGTTTTTCTACACCTGTGATCATTCAACCATTTACAGGGCAAAGGACGCTGGAGTTCAACCAACTGGTTCGACAGCAATCATTATTCGCAAACGGGTAATTACCAACACCGTTATTAACATTTTTAACTCGCACATTTGCATCCTAAAAACAGGAACGACATACAATGAAAACGATCAACGAAAATACGGAAACCTCAAATTCAAACTGGCCTGGAAAGTGACTAACCAGCGACACATGTTTGAAATCAGGCCTGTCAACGCATCACTGCCCGTCACCTACCCTGGAGATGTCAGGGAAAGCCATTCGTTCCCGAGAATCCTCAGCGAAATAACAGAGACTATTCAGGCAACCCGTTGCTGCTGGAAAACGGTATAAATGAAATATCGTAATTTCAGGCAGAATGATCGCTGGTATCAACACAAAGGCCAGCGATCTGAATGAAAGAAGAACCGAAGCAAGATAGGTTCGAGCAGAAACAACCGGAAAATAAACCACATCTACTTTAAATGCTTAACCAGCATTGCCTTGATATCGGTGATGTCATTGTTTAATACCGCTATATCAGACTTAATACCGGTAATATCACTGTTCAATGTTGCAATATCCGCTTTTACGCCGGTAAAACCCTGTTCCACCCGCTTTTCCAGTGTAGAAACATTCGTTTTCATGGCATCTACATCGACTTTAAGGATGCAGACATCACTGTTCAAACTGGCCAGTTGTTCATCGTGACTGGCCAGCGTAGCACTCTGCCGTTCCAGTATATGCAGGATGTGGCCATAATTACGTTCCAGCCGCTGCATGGTTTCCCGCTGATATTCCACAGTATCATTCAACGGTTCTGCCGAAGTACGCTGATAGTTTTCCACTACAGTTAACCGCCGTTCAATGTCATCAAGTCGTGAATCATAATGCATATTGGCTTCCTTCACTTTCTTGATTCTTGCACAACCAGTCGAGCCACACTATAGACCAAATATGGCAGATTAACCGCATGAAAATGCCGGATATAAACAATAAACCTTTAGATTTTCTTCGCTTCTTTTTGCAGCTAACCCTGGTAACAACCAAAGTCAGACAGGGGAAACAATGACCGTCATTGTATCCTGATAGACTCCAGTCCCCGCACCATTAACATCGTTTCTTTTCAAACGAACCCGAATCGTCATGTTATCGGTATTATTGCACTGCACGTCATCACTGGCTGTCCATTCATTCTGACGTTGTCCCTTGCGACGGTAGGTGACCCAGTCCTCAGTGGGCGTCCTGACACGGATCCGGTATGACACGCACTGATCTGGCTGACTGCAGCCACTGGTTCGGCTCAGCTCAAAATCCTGTCCCGGTACATTGGCACCATCAAAATCGAGAGTGACTTTCCCCGTGGAGCTGAAGACACAAACACCAATATCAGCATCCAGGTTATTGCCAGAAAGATCCGCGCTGTTAAGCACCACATCCTCCAGTCCTGATATCTTGACCTCTTTCGCCCGACTCAGGGGAATACTGATTTCACGGGAATCATAATAGCGGGTCGAGTCCACATCTTCCCCGACCAGATAAAACACCAGTGCATCACCACCAGCTGCAAGAATGTTCAGCAATCCTGTCTTTTTCAATGTCACCGTATAGGTGGCGGTAACACGTGTAGAATTAGTAAACGGAGAAATAGTCGATGACCAGCCACCGAGCGAGAACTGTTTCTTCGAACTATCGTCGTTATCGCCGGTCGTGGTAAATGTCACGCTGGTTGCCATGACATTGCCAAGGTCACCCGCCGAAATAGCAGGCGCAGAGCCTGAGCCCGATCCTATCGACAGCGCTGAAAACCCCAGACGATAGTCTTGGGAGCCGGTGCAGCCAGACGTGCACTCAGGATCAAACGTGGCATCAAAGGTATAACTGAACGTATCGGGTGTAGTGGTGGCGATTTCTATACTGGAGACATCATGGCTGACAAAATCAAACCCCGCCCACACCTGTCTCCCCCAAAACAGGAACAAAAAGAAAAGCAGGCCATTGCGGGTGTTAAACAGCACAGGATTGTTTACCACTTCACGATAAAGACGCTAACCATACTGCCCTAACAAGACATGGATTTTCCATGTTTTTTTCGCAGGATTTACATAGAAAAACGCCATGTAATTGAAATATTCCAGAGGATGCCGTTAACACCTGCTCCCGCCTTTTTATGCAGCTTTGACTTCATCATCCATCACGCTTTAATGGCAAGGAGTGCCCCAAAGACGACCAACCCTGTCCCGCAGATTTTGTTCAATGCGGTTTTCACCGTAGATAACCGTGCCTGAAGGGCATTCGACGTAAAGAGTATGGCGACTGCACAAAACCACAGCCCATGAAGAAACACCATATATCCCCCATAGAACAGTGTCAGATGAGAGTCACTGACATCAGGTGAAATAACCTGGCTGAAAACACTCAGGAAAAATAACATGGTCTTCGGGTTCAGCACATTACACAGGAACCCCTGCAGCAAATAATGCCAGGTTTTGATCGCTTTTCTGGAAGACGTGGCAGCATCAGGGCACCCTGCCCCAAAAACACTTTTTATTCCCAGATACACCAAATACGCAGCACCCGCATAGCGCACCAATCGATACAACCATTCATTCTGTGAGATCAGGTAGCTAATCCCCAGCAATGAATATCCAATGTGGACACTGATTGCCAGACTGATACCCAATGCCGTCAGAATGCCGGCCTTTCTTCCCAGGTTAAGGCTGTTTTTCAGCACCAGAACAAAGTCAGCCCCCGGGCTTATAACGATTAATAGGCCCAACAGGGCCAGGCTGATTACATCCATCTGTGATTACCTTGCCATTTCTCATGTTAATTTCGGACCTATTGTACGTATGACAGTGCCGACTATAATCGAAACCTTCTCCAGCATTACGTGAGAAAAAATCACAGATGAGGCATCTGAAAGCCTTTCATATCTTCCATGTCGCCGCCTCATCGTCGAGCTACAGCGAAGCGGCGGAAAAGCTCTGTATTACCCATGGGGCGGTCAGTAAACAGATCAAGGTACTGGAAGCCTACCTGCACCAAGCCCTGTTTTACCGACAGGGACGCAATGTGCGGTTAACCCCGGCCGGTGAACAGCTAAAAAACTACACAACCCAGGCATTTCAGGCGTTGGAAAGCGGTGTAGCCCGTCTGTCACACACGAAACAAAACTGTCTGGAAGTCTCCTGTGAGCCTACGCTGACCATGCGTTGGTTGATGCCTCGTCTGGCTGACTTCCATGACCATCATCCAGAAACGGATGTCAGGCTATCAACGGCCGGTGGTCCTGTGAAACTGGGGAATACAGGCCTTTCACTGGCTATTCGGCGGGATGATTTTGTGGTCCCACCAGACTATCAGCAGACACCATTGGTGGAGGAGTGGGTAGGACCGGTTGTCTCTCCAGCTTACTGGGAGCAGGTCAGGGGCGATAGCAGCGCCATCAAACTACTTCATAGCCAGACCCGGCCACAAGCCTGGGCAGACTGGCAGGCCAGCACTGGAAATGGCGGCTTTTCCAGGAATACCCAACAATGTTTCGCCCATTTTTACTTTTGTATTCAAGCCGCCGTCGATGGTTTGGGAGCAGCCATTGGGTCCTACCCCCTGGTGGCGGATGATCTGGCCCGCGGGCACCTGATCGCCCCCTTCGGATTTGTTTTATCTGGACACCGTTACCTGTTACTTCGATTAAACCAGGCTCCTGCAGCGCTGGAACAGGCATTCATACAATGGTTGGGACACGCCTTATCTGATTGCATTCCTGCGCCGACTTTGAGGAAAAATACCCTCGCTACGTTACCTGAGGCTTGTCCGGGCTAATGGTTACTGCTGTGAAAACAGCTCTGATAAACAGCTTGTATCTCGTATGTTCCGATGAAAAAAAACAGCGATTCATACTGCGAAACGCAAGCATTTGCCCGTCAACGGGTGAGTGCCTCTGCCGTGTCGAAACTGAAAAAAGTCTTATATTCTTTCCAGTTCTATCCTATCTGGCTCAGAATTACACTTCATCCTGCCAATAGCACTCAAACCAAGTCTGAAAGGGAAGGCGCTTGTGTATAAAAGGCTCTTGCAGCTATTCCCTTTAACTATCAAGCGACTCATAGGCAGCATCAAAAGACAGTACACTCATTTGAAAGAAGCTCTCGATGCTGGATATAAATGATAACAACCTCAAATAAAACCAAAGTACTTTCTGGTTATCTTGTTTTGGCATTCATCGCATCTTGCAGATTTCGAATTTCATCTTGCAGCTTTTTTATCTCACTCCTCACCTCTTCCATGGGAGGAGTGCCTGGTTTTGCTTTTCTGGCCTTGATGTTGGCTTTCATTTGTTCGTATTTTGCCAAGTCATCGATAGCTTTTATGTGACGGGCCTGCAGCTCAGGATAAGACGCTTGTTCAATAGACTCACTTTCTGCAAAGAAAGGGTGTTGCAATATCTCTTCGGCATCCGGTCGCTTTCCAGGATCAAGAGCCAGCATGTGTATGATTAAATCCTTAGCATGCGATGAGAGATTATCATTGCTTTTAATCTTATCAATAAACTGATCATAAGCTTCAGGATTCAAAATCAACCTGGGACCATTAGGCGTATACAACTCGTCCGGGCGATTGCCTGCCAACAAATCATATAGCACCAAGGCAGATGACCAGATATCTACAGCAGCTGTATATGGCTCATCACTCATGACTTCTGGTGCGAGATACCCAGGTGATCCATACCTGCCAGAATAGAGCGGTAACTTGGCATTATCTTCCTTTCGTGCCGCACCGTAATCTACCGTTGTAACGATACCCCGATGATCAACCAGCAAGTTTTCAGGCTTTATATCCCGATGGGCGATACCTTCACGGTGCAGGAGTTTAAGTTGTTCCATGAATTGTCGTGCAATGGAGCGGGCCAGGGAAATATTCACTGGCTGAACATTTGGAGCAGGTTCATCTTTTTGATCACCATAGATCAACTGTGTCAGATCCTTCCCACGATGCTCCATAATCGTCGTAAGGTATTCTTGGCCATCAACAACCGTTACCCCGTACCCTGTCACGTCAGGAGCAAAAGGAATACTTTTCTGTAAACCAATCTCCAGATCAACGTCTTCTTTATCTTCTTTTGAATACAACGGCTGGGTTTTTACAACATAATTCTTTTCCAGTTTATCGGGAGTATGACCTGGATGAGACTGACTCTCCCTTGTTGCTGTAGAAACGCTGCCAAACGCACCTCTCGCCAGCCTTTCGCCCTTCTGAAGGTTTTTTATCTTGGGTGGCTTTCTCACCTTACGTTGATGCTCCGGCATTATGCTGCGGGCTTTCTTTGCAGGCTTCAGGCGGCGCTTCGACAGTCTCTGGAGAGTTCTATACGCAGCTCGGAGTTTTCTCCCCAAATGCGATTCTCGGAGCATATATAACAAGCTGATTACTTTGAATTTTTTCTCTTCTGCTGCTTGAGTCTTTCGTCCAAAGGCTTTGCCTGTCGCTGGCGGGGTATCGCTTTCCTGTTGCGGGGCTGGCTGATTTTGAACTCCCGAACTTTTTTTACCAGGATCAATGGCCGTCATTGGTGGATATTTCCTACAGAAGTAATACCTTCCTAGTCGGCATGAAAGCGCGTTATTTAAGTTATCCGGGTACCTTTCATGGGATATTCAAGATAAGAAACGACCATAAAGCCCCCGGTCATCCATATACCAGGGACGTTTACTCTCAGCGTTATCAGAAACGGTAGGACGCAGACAGGTAAACTTTCTGGGTATCCTTGTTCTTGATTTTTCCGCCATCCAGTTTGAAGTCTGTGTTGTGCTTCATGTAGCGGTAGCCACCTTCCAGATCCACGGAACCCAGTTTGTAAACAACACCCGCCTGGGCGCCGTAGGCAAACGAATTCTCTGTCTTGCTGCCCATCCCTGAAATGCTGCCTTTAGTACGATTTGCACCGACGGAGGCACCCACAAAAGGCTTCAGGTTGCCATCACCAAACAGGTAATCAGCAGACATCAACAGGCTCTGGCTTTTCAACTCAACTTTTGAGCCACCCGCTTTTCCGTCATCTTTGCCTGTGGTGATCGTGGCGTAGGTACGCACATTGTCATTGAGATACTTACCGACACGCAGACCATAGTCGGAGTGATCCATTTTTTTGGAGACGTTCTTTACGCCTGTCTGTTCAATAGACATCTTGTGCTTCGCCTTACCGGCTTCAACACCGACAAACCAGTCGCTGGCCATGGCGGAACCGATGCTGCCCATGCAGGTAGCGGAAACGACGGCAGCGGCAAGAAGTACTTTTTTCATTGGATCACTCTCTCTGTAAGGTATGGTGGAACGGTTATGTCTTTATTGCTTGTCGGGCTTTGTTGTCTGCCCAACCTGTGATGCGCATTTTAAGAATCCAGCCATTGCGCAACACTCAGACTCCGTTCAAAAAAACATACAGAGAGGAAGGATTAGACTGCTGCTTCCTCGGTAAACATGTAAATCCTCACAACAAATTATCGGAAACCACACACATAAACTGCGGCACACACCTGACAAAAACAGCATTAGCAGGCTGTTTTATTGAGATATTTGAAAAAATGTTCCCCTGTTGACCAGCACACAGCGGCCAACACAAGGAAGGGAGAAAAATCCGCTTAATCTTTTTTCGAGGATAATTTTGGATTGGGATAGAACCGGATTGGCTGGGCTTCGGTAGGCTTTGGCGCTGTCTGGCGGTTGACGCGGGTTTCCAGCTCCTGCGCTTCCGGTTCAGCAGCCATTACATCGCGAAAACCACAGTCGATACACTCCCTGACCTGCTTCCCCTCGTCTTCATACATCACAACCCGATCCATGGCGGCACAGCGCGGACAAACTGCGCCGGCGATAAAACGTTTTACGGTACTCATACTTGCCTGACTATCTTTTTTGGCTGGCATTGACGCACTATTTTACGCCTCTAGTCTGCCTGCCCCAACTGCATTTTACTGTCTATAACTATCATCCTGACTAACAGAATGAAGACGCAGCATGACGATTCCCGCCCTGATGGATATTGAACTGCTGGTACACGGCCATTCCTGTTTGGATGTGCATATAAATCATGACGACACCCCAGCCAATAACCTGCAGTACAGGATCAAATCCATGGTGATTAACGGGGGAGGAATGGCAGCCAATGCAGCGATAGCCGCCTCCCGACTGGGCTTACGTACCGGGTTTTCTGGACGGTTGGGCATTGACCCTTTCAGCCAATTTCAAGTGGATGAGTTTCATGAAAATGGCGTGAATACAGAACTGGTTGTTCAACAAGATTATATCCCCAGCCTGTTTCTGGCTCTGAACCACCCCAACGGTCAATCAGAATACTGTTGGTACCAGACACCTCACACGCCAATGGTTAGTGATGCACTGGCCTGTCAGCCCTCATTAATTCTGATTGATGGGGAGTCCTTCGACGTTGCAATAGCGCTGATTGAAACCGCCAGGGAACGAAATATCCCTGTCATTCTGGATGCCTGTTTTCTCTCTGACAGGCGACTGGCACTTATCCCCAAGGTCGATATGGTCATCGCGTCCCATGACTTTGTTAGAGAATATATGCAGTCTGAAGACTGGCATGCTGGCCTGAGGCAACTAACCCAGCACTGTACAAAAACCATCATCACCCTCGATAGCGAGGGATGCATCTGGCACTGGCAGGGGGAGGAGGGCAGCATGGGCTGCTGGCCTGTTGACTGTGTCGATGGGTTGGGTGCCGGTGATGCCTTTCATGGCGCCTTCTGCACCGGACTACTCCGCGACTATGCACTGCATGACAATCTGCGTTTCGCCAGCGCTGCCGGTGCGCTCTGCTGCACCCGGGAAGGCACACGGGCAGGCCTGCCCGATAGGCAAACCATAAAGCAATTTATGGCAAGCCAGCCCGAGCCCGGCATCACGCCGGTTTAAGACAATCGTTCAATAAAAAGGCCAGCATTTAGCTGGCCTTTTCTCATGGTATGAAACAGAGATTACTGAATGCCGCTGTGTCTCAGCAGCGCATCAATCTGCGGCTCGCGGCCACGGAATGCGACAAACAACTCCATGGGTTCACGGGAACCGCCTCTTTCAAGAATTTCGTGGAGGAATTTCTCACCTGTCGCGCGATCAAAAATACCCTTTTCCTCGAACAGGGAGAACGCATCTGCTGACAGCACTTCCGCCCACTTGTAGCTGTAATAACCCGCGGCGTAGCCACCCGCAAAGATGTGGCTGAAACTGTTCTGGAAACGGTTGAATGACGGAGGCATCACAACCGCCACCTGCTTGCGAACATCATCCAGCATGCTCTGGATACTCAAACCTGGCTGGAATTCCTTGTGCATTCTGAAATCAAACAGGGCGAACTCCAGCTGACGCACCATCATCATGGCGGACTGGAAGTTTTTCGCTGCCAGCAGCTTTTCCAGCATTTCGTCCGGCAGCGGCTCGCCGGTTTCATAATGGCCGGAAATCAATGCCAGACCTTCCCGTTCCCAGCACCAGTTCTCCATAAACTGGCTGGGTAATTCCACAGCATCCCAGGCAACGCCACTTATGCCTGACACCGGTGCATAGTCAATGCGGGTCAGCATATGGTGCAGACCATGACCGAACTCGTGGAACAGGGTAACCACTTCATCGTGGGTCAACAGGGCGGGCTTGTCGCCCACCGGTGGGGTGAAGTTGGTGGTGAGATACGCTACCGGCAACTGCACCTTTTCATCGTATTTCATGCGTGTACGGCAGACATCCATCCAGGCGCCGCCACGTTTGTGCTCCCGGGCATAGGGGTCGAGATAAAACCGACCAATAACCTCTTCGTCACGAACAACATCATAAAAACGGACATCCTGATGCCAGGTATCCACACCCTGCACTTCGCGGAAGTTCAGGCCATAGAGTTTTCCTGTCACGGAGAACATGCCATCAATGGCTTTCTCCGCCGGGAACCAGGGGCGTAATGCTTCCTGGCTGATGGCGTACCGGTGCTGACGCAGTTTTTCCGCATAGTAGGCAACATCCCACGCCTGCAGATCTTCGAAACCGTCCACCTCTTTTGCAAAGGCCTTCAACTCCGCAAGCTCTTGCTCGGCTTGAGGCTTGCTGCGCGCGGCCAGATCTTCCAGGAATTCAATCACCTTATCGGTGGATTCCGCCATCTTGGTGGCCAGTGAATATTCGGCGTAATTGTTGAAATCCAGCAACTGTGCCAATTCGTGGCGCAGGGCGAGGATTTCATCCATCAAACCGGAATTATCAAACTCGCCGGCATTCGGACCCTGATCAGACGCACGAGTGGAAAAAGCGGTATACACTTCCTGCCGCAAGTCACGGCTATCACTGTATGTCATCACCGGCAGATAGCTGGGGAATTCCAGGTTCAGCAGCCATCCTTCTTTGCCCTTGGCTTCTGCCAATTGTCGGGCATTGGCTTTGGCGCTGTCGGGCAGGCCTGCCAGTTCAGATTCATCACTGATCAACTTGGTCCAGGCCATGGTGGCGTCCAGCACATTGTCCGAATATTTGCTGGTCACTTCCGAAAGGCGCTTTTTAAGCTCGCCATAGCGCTGTTTTTTATCTTCTGGGAGAGCAACACCTGCCAGTTTGAAATCACGAAGTGCGTTGGTAATGACTTTCTGCTGGGCAGTATCCAGTGAGCTGAATGTTTCACTATCGGCCAGCTGCTGATACGCGTTGTAGAGCGTGGTGTTCTGCCCCAGCCAGGTGGTGAGTTCAGACAGCTTGGGCAACTGTGCATTGTAGGCATCCCGCAGCGCTTCACTATTCACCACAGAGTTCATATGGGATACCGGCGACCAGGCCTGCGACAGGCGGTCATCCAGTGCATCCAGGGGCTGTTGCAGTGACGCCCAGTCAAACGTCTTCCCGTCTACCAGAAGGGACTCCACCCCCATCCGATAATCATTCAGCAGCTGATCAACGGCCGGACCGACCTGCTCAGCATCAATCCGGGAGAAAGGCGGTAATTCGTGTTCTTCCAGCAGCGGGTTCATCATGTCGCGACTCTCATGTAGATGGGCATATGCCTAAGAAAACAATGGAGCCGGAGAGCAGGCTTTTCAAGCGTCTGCCTCCTGAAATGGCCGTTTAAGGTAATTTGTCAGTACCGGTTGCAGCCATAATCCTGCCAACATGGCGCTGACGAAAAACACCACCTGATGGCTGCCTCCAGCCAGCAGTGTAATGGCCGGTCCAGGGCATAATCCAACCAGTCCCCATCCGACGCCAAACAGTACAGCGCCAATAATCAGCGGCTTGTCCACCTGTTTCAGGGAAGGCAACGTAAAGGAGGCTGCCATCTTTGGCGTAGGTTGCTTAAGAATCCATCGAGTAGCGGGAATATTCACCAGTAACGCCCCGCCCATAACCAATGCCAGTGTTGGATCCCAGTGACCGGTGATATCCAGGAAACCGAGCACTTTCTCCGGATTTAACATGCCGGATATCGCCAGTCCTGCACCAAACAGAAGGCCTGACAATATCGCAATCACTATCTGTTTCATGGTTCCACCTCACACCAGCTGTCAAACAATGAAAACCGTCAACATGGCTGTTGCCATGAATACCATGACGGCCACCTGCGAACGGACAGAGAGTCTGGCCAGCCCACAGACACCATGACCACTGGTACAGCCACTGCCTAACCGGGTACCAAAACCCACCAGTAGCCCGGCACTTATCAACAGGAGAGGACTAGCGTCTGGTGCAGGAACAGATTTATTTAATAAAGCCAGTGCGGTCATACCACCTGCCCCCATAGCAATGAGAAAGGCAACACGCCATAGCGCATCACCACGGCGAATACCTCCGAGAATGCCGGATATGCCTGCCACCCGGCCATTGCCCCACAACAACAGTGCAGCAGAAAGACCTATCAGCATACCGCCGAGCAACCCTGAAAGCGGCGTGAATGACGTCATGACTATTTCCCCCTTGAAACGCAATAAATGCCATGCAATGTTTCGAGTATTTTTGCAGCATCCTGACTGGCAATGCGGTAGTAGATAGTTTGTGACTCCCGCCTTGTGGCAACCAGCCCGTCCTTCCGCAAAACAGCCAAATGCTGGGACAGGGCTGACTGGCTAAGGTCAATCTGCATATTGATTTCCGAGACCGTCATTTCACCTTCCACCAGCAGGCACAGGATCATCAGACGATTCTCATTGGCCAAGGCCTTGAGTAGTTCAGAGGCTTTCTTTGTATTGCGGCGCATGACCTGTGCAGACATCTTCATGCAATTATTCGCTTATTCATTCTGGTGCCTTATACGATCCATATGAAATATTAGAGATACCTAATATAAAGAATTATAATATTCGTTCAATGAAAAGAATTGAAAAGCTCTCCAAATATGAAGAACTGTGCAGTCAATCATGTCTACGAGTCATAGTATCCGACAGCGGTATCTGGCCGATTTTTAGTCTGTTTTCGAGGGTTTCTTATCACAGGTCTGTATATTGCTTTAAAGAGTAATACAGTATTGGCCGGTTTAATTTTTAACAGCTATATTTCATCTCCACTAATAATAGCTACCATTTTTCTTTATTGATCAACCGAACTACTCGGTAGTCTGACAAGATACAACCATGCTAACTGTTAATGACATGTGCATGATTTTTTAAAAGTGCTTATAGCTCCACATACGGTAATGTTTTAAATATGTACAACTATTGTCTTTTTATTTTTTATTTATCACTTTATTCGTCCTTTGTATAACAGGGAATCGCAGGAGGTATAAAATGCGCTTTCTAACCTTAGGGTTGTCGCTACTTGGCTTATTGCTATCAGTTGTAGCCAAGGGAGATGACCTCACTATTACCCGACTCCCCTCTAACAATGGCCTACTTTCAGAGTCATCTCTTTTAAAACAGCTTTTTGAGGAAAAATTCTCCTATTATCCGCTTTTTTCAAAAGATCTGAATAAACAGCTTGATCAGCTCAATGTTTATAAACTACCTGATGAAATGATCAAATACCGGCTTGAACTACAAAAGATCATTGCAACCTACAATGATTCCCTGTCCGGTGTGGAAGATCTGTTTAATACAAGACAGAATCCAAATAAAAGCAGCATCTACGAACAGCGTATTGGAATTATAAAAGTCATCGCCGAGAAGCGACCACAATTTGTGCTGATGGCCCAATGTGAATTCAAGTCCAGCAGCGGGGAAAGCTATATTGAACAAAACCTGTTTGATTCAAAACATCCTTACTTGGCAGCTATCGACAATATTCCTGTAGCTTACTGGCTTCATAAGCTTGAATCCTATATCCCTACTACCAATAACGCCAGGGTTTATGAACAATCCGGTTACTGGCTGGAGCACATAAACCAGGCAAGAAAACTGATTGGTCAGCCATTATCCAATAAAGCAAGGCTTACCATGGCTGCAGATGACGGCACCACGACTGATCACTTTGTACCACTCAATGAAAACCTTCATAGCTGTCCAAAAGATGCCAGTTATAACGTGCAGTTTGTCGATGTTCTCCCTGATTCTGAAACCATAACCGCTTCTACTGACGGCAACATTGCCTACGTACATCTGCCTGTAATGTATAACCTGGCTGACCAAAGCGAAGCATCACAGATGTTTTTGCTCATGGAACAGCTGCGTTCGGTATCCGGCAAAAAAGGCATGATTCTCGACCTTCGAGATAACCACAAAGGAAATCGAACAGCTCTGATAGCTTTATATCCTTTTCTAGCCTATAAGGACTCTCCTCCAAGAGTGGCTAATATCATGAGTTATCGCTTATCAGCCCGGGACTCTCTGTGGGGCGACCCCGATAGCGACCAACTGCTCAGCCGATTTGTTTTCCGTAATGATCATCCTCAATGGTCTGCACAGGAGCGTGCTGCGATTGAGGCATTTGAAATGACAGATGTTCACCAGAATATCAGTGAAGCGACTCCCGGGGTCACTCCCAACTGGTATAAAGGTGATAAATTTAGCCGTTGGCATTATATGGTCATGTCACCACGGCAGTCGTTTTTTCGGCAACTTGTCCAGTCCTATGAAATCGATACCATTGAAGACTCTCTCATAGCGGATAATTTCTCGGAATTGATCAACCACTGGGATGAGATACTGCCAGGTTACACGCGTCCTGAGCATATCGTGGTGCTATCTAACCAAGGTACGTACAGTGCCGCTGAAATTCTCCTGAGTGCCGTAAAAGGCATGGATGGGGTGATAATTATGGGGAGCCGGACAGGTGGAGGCAGTTCCATGGCTAAATCGTATTCCCTGCCATTTGGCACCCAGATAAAACTTGGTTATTCCCTCTCATTTACCCCTGATGGGTATTTGTATGACAACTATGGGGTTGAACCCGATCGGCACATATACCCTAAGGCAGAAGATTTCCATTTCAAACAATATCTCAATACGAACCGCCCACAAGTGGTTCATGCTGATGACAGTCTTCTCAGGCAAGCTATCCGCTTCATTAAAACCAGTCAAACCTCGTCACGTTCATTATCAGCAGGCCCTATCTACGGCGATGATGATGCCAGGGAAAAATGTACCGTCCTGTGTGAGACGAACGATGGTTTATGGAACCAGAAATGGGGATCACTCATTCCCGGAGAAATGGCAGTCTGCCAATGTCTTCTTCCCAGCGAGCCGCTGGAAATGATTAAGGAACCCATACTCAAGGACAAATTACCCAAGCAGTGGTTTGATGCGCCCCGTACTGCAGCGCATTTTTCATCGAAATAATATCAAACCATGAATAGGAAAGGGCTGATATCAGCCCTTTCCTGATTAACAGGTGCGCCTGTTCCGCCTCAAACAAGAAAAAAGTCATGCAAGATGGGACAACGGTTTGTTTGTATTTTGTTGGACCATGACTTTTTATCGTCATTACATCAGAAAAAAATAAGAGTAACTGTAACCTCAAAGAAGCAATTAGTGGCGCAGATTTAAGTCCTAGTCTCAGTAAGTCATCCAGTAATACTGGAGATACGGCTATCTGGCATGAGGTAGATAACTTATTCAATCACATCCAAGGTATTTTATGTGAATTTACAGATAAGGGAAAATTAATAGGTTTAATTTCCATAAGAGTTTCTAATATGTACCTGTCTAAAACTTATGTGCTGAAAACATTTTCTTAGATAAACAACCAGACATCGACACTAAATTGCTACAAGAGAATGAGATATCGAAAGGCGCTACCTATTTCATGGCCTTCCGATTTCTTGATCCAAATACTGACGACCATATTTACTGGACTTGAAACGCCTCACTAACGCCTTGATAAGGTTTCATCAGAAACGTCCATGCCTCTTTATATACGCCTTCATGTACTATGCGATATGTGCCAGAAGGCGTATCCGAGGGAATAAACCAGTCAATAATGGCGTGGGAAGTACCCCAGAACCCATCAATACGCTGCCACGTATAGCGCGTTTCCAGATCCCTATCACGGGCAACAGTCTGCCACTGACCATTCTCATAGCGTTGTACTTTCAGAAAACTTTCCATGGTTTTCAAGTCATTGCGGGGATGCCCGGACCAGAATTTCACCTGTACATGCGTTCCTTTCTGATAGCTAGTGTTAGCATCCTGTACGATCTGGCCAATGGACTTGAATACCGGCGCCTGATCATGCACAACCGGCTTGTTGTAATACACCACCTGATCATCAGACAGATCATCCGGTACCGGTTCAGACTCACCAGCCCAGGGGTCCATGGCTGAATCCGCCAGCAACTCAGCCAGCCGTGAAAACGACTGCCGATAGGCCGCCAATGTCCAGGGACCAAAGTGGGTACTGGCACCCTCGTAGTGTTGTTTTTCATATTCTTCACGAGTCGTGACATAACCGGCATAGGCATTGGAATAGCCCGCCAAAACAGTATGACTCAACCCTGTATTCTCAACAGCTTCAACCGTCTTCCGAATACGGCGGCCTGCCATGACCGTGAACTCACCCGGCACAGCCAACAAACCAAGCGAACCAATCTTCATGATGGAAACTGGCAATACATCCGGCGTCCATGGATAAGGCTGTACATTCCCGGTTGCCAGCAATATGGGTTTCGGAGCCTGGCATGCTTCCTGTTCTGGTGTTGGCGGCATAACCATCCCGGTAATCCCTTCCCAGAACGCTTCACTCTCCTGTTGCCCTTCCTCAAATAGAGGACCGCGTCCGTCTTCTGTTCCAGAGGCAAAGGCATAGCCCAACGCTGCGACACAGGTTGTCTTTTCCCCTTGTCCTGTAAAACGGTCATTCACCGCAACAGACGACATATTCACATACCGGTGTTGTACTGCCAGATTTCCCTGCAACTGTTCTGTTGCGTTCTGAAACAGCATCCAGGCCTTATCGAACTGCCTTTCAGCAATTATCTGGTTACTTTCATCTGGTGTAGAACCGGGGCCGGTACCGTCCAGATTAAGATTAGGCGTCATATCGCCGGCATTGGTCTGGGCGAAAGCAGCGACATACACATTGCTCCCGGTATAACTGCTCCCCATGCGCTTCTCAAACAGGTATTGGGCAACACCCTTGTTATCGGATGTCAGCAGGGTATTGGTCATCGGCAGACTGACTGCATGGACGGGAAACCAACTGATCATGCCGATATCCCGATCTTCGCCTTGAATGAAGCGGAGCACCGTCATTTCAGGATCAATTGCGGAATACTGGTCAGCATCAACATTATTCTCATAGGCAGGCAGGGAGCGATTGGCGCTGGCATTCCACAATTCGCCACGGTTAAACAGGATACGTCCCGGCGCCAGTGATTCATGGGCCCGCACGATAGACTGGAAAATGCCTTCTACAGTTGCTTCATAGGTCTGCTGGACAAAGCCTTCAGCGGTCACGTTATACAGGGCGTAGTGTGAGTGTCCGCCTGCACCACCATGGGTATGTGTTGCACTGATAATCAAGTTGTCATCGTTATACAGAGCCCCATAGCGTGCCTTGAGCCTTTTAAGAACACCCTGGGTCACGCCTTGAAATACAGCGCCCTGGTCTACAGAGACAAACACCACCCGGTTTTCCTCTGCAACCGGTTCTGCAATCACAAACGTCCTTGACCACTGGCGATCACGAATACCCGTGGAAAACTGGTCAGAACTGGCATAGCCAAACAGGTTCACTTCTGCCGCAGGCCCGGTGATATCGTAAATGCCGACACCCACCCGATAATTGTTTTCTACAGCCATCGTCGTTTGTATCAGGCACAGGCAAAACAACGCTATACACTGCCGGAGATAATTCCCCATATGCATTTCCTCACTGAAACAACATTCGTTTGATCAGGACCATGGCGGCAGGAGACAACGCACAGACCGGAGAAACAGGGCGTTACCGGAAAAGACAAAGGACTCAGAACCGATCCATCCATGGCAGAATGTTCAGACCAGTACGATCGAACAGCCAGCGTCTGTACAGCTTTAAGGGTATGCCGGGAACCGGTTATCTTCCGGCTCATTTTGTGAACCCGTTCACACTTTCAACTTTTCGTACAAATAACCCATAAATCGTGTAAATGCGGATTTTGCCCCGCTGACCAAATGACTAGTCTTGCTGCCCTTTAGATTGTCCGGCCGCTTTTGGCCTGTTGGCGACAATCCTCCACACAGCACTCTGTTTCCTTTCTGGCTTCCGCTTTTCCTGGTTGAGGTCGGGAACAGTGGCTGTCTTTAACCCGCTACTATTCATCACTGCTACAAGGATACCGACGTGTCAGAAAAACTGGCCAATCCCGCTCCGCTGGGCCTGATGGGCTTCGGCATGACCACCATTCTGCTTAACATTCATAACGCCGGTTTCTTTCCGATCAGCGCCATGATCCTGGCCATGGGCCTGTGCTATGGCGGCCTGGCCCAGGTCATCGTGGGTATCATGGAATTCAAGAAGGGTAATACCTTCGGTCTGACCGCTTTTACCTCCTACGGTCTGTTCTGGTGGTCCCTGGTGCTGCTGCTGATCTTCCCGTCCATGGGAATCTCGGAAGCCACGCCTGCCGCGTTCATGGGCTGGTATCTGGGCCTGTGGGGCATATTCACCGGTTTCATGTTCTTCGGCACCCTGAAGGCCAACCGCGCTCTGCAGTTTGTCTTTGCGTCTCTGACCGTGCTGTTCTTCCTGCTGGCTGCCCGTGATTTCACCGGCTCCAAGCTGATCGGCACCATCGCCGGTTTCGAAGGCATCATCTGTGGCGCCAGCGCTATCTACCTGGCCATGGCGGAAGTGCTGAACGAACAGTTCGGCCGCACCGTGCTGCCTATCGGCGAAGTTCGCTGATAAAATTTGCCCCGGAGCTAACGTGCTTTGGGGCAACCTTCCTTTTTGAATACCGTTCCTTTTTTCTCCCCACACCCCAACATACCGCTGACTATACTTCCTCCCCGATTTATTCCCTGAACAGGGACAACGGATCACTCCCGTTAACTGGAGAGCGACGTAATGACGGCATCCCGGTTGAGCTACACCTCTTGCACTGCAGAACAACCTTTACTGGGGATGACCATCGGCGAAATGCTGGATATCACGGCAGACCGTTTTCCTGACCGGGAAGCACTGGTTGTCCGGCACCAATCGATTCGCTGGTCCTGGCGCAAACTGAAGGATAAGACCGATGCCTGTGCACGAGCGCTTCTGGCCATCGGCGTTGAACAGGGGGATCGAATAGGTATCTGGTCACCCAACCGATCAGAATGGACGTTGATCCAGCTCGCAGCCGCAAAGATCGGCGCCATTCTGGTGAACATCAATCCCGCCTATCGTGTTCCAGAGCTGAAATATGCCATGACTCTCTGTGGCATACGCTTTCTGGTGACAGCGGAGCGATTCCGGCAATCCGACTACATTGAGATGCTGCAATCCCTCCTGACTGAACCACAAAAGAACCCCGGCAGAGCTGGCTGCAGTAAAGAAGTGCCTACGCTGGAAACCATCATCACACTGTCTGATATCACATATCTGGGCATGATCCGCTGGCAAGATATTATGGAAAAAGGGAACAGCCTGTCAGAAAGTGATCTGGTAAAACATCAGCAGGCTCTACAGTTCGATGATCCCATCAATATCCAATACACTTCTGGCACCACCGGGCATCCCAAAGGCGTGACCCTGACCCATCACAATATCCTGAATAATGCCTACTTTGTGGCTCGACAGATGCGCCTCACGGAGCAGGATCGCCTGGTGGTACCGGTTCCTCTGTATCACTGTTTTGGTATGGTGCTCGCCAACCTGGCCTGCCTGACCTGTGGCGCTACGCTGATTTACCCCTCTGAAGGTTTTGATGCCAAACAGACACTCGTTGTAGTGGCAGAGGAGAAAGCTACTGCATTACACGGGGTTCCCACCATGTTCATTGCAGAACTCCATGAGCCCGATTTTGCCAGCTACGACCTCTCCACTCTGCGCACGGGGATTATTGCGGGCAGCCTCTGCCCTGTAGAACTGATGAAACGCATTCTCAGCGATATGCATCTCAGCGAAATCCAGATCGGCTACGGGATGACGGAAACCAGCCCCATCAGCACCCAGACCAGCCATGACACTTCACTGGAAAAACGGGTAACAACCGTTGGCAGAACCCAACCGCACCAGGAAACAAAAATCATCTCTACCGATGATCAACACATTGTTCCAAGAGGTCAGATCGGTGAACTCTGCACCCGTGGCTATAGCGTCATGATGAAATACTGGAATGACCAGGAAGCCACCGGTAACGCCATTGATGAGGCGGGCTGGATGCACAGTGGCGACCTGGCCCTGATGGATGATGATGGCTTTATCCAGATCATTGGCCGCATCAAGGACATGGTGATCCGGGGTGGGGAAAACATCTATCCGAAGGAAATCGAAGACCTGTTTTATACCCATCCGGCAGTGGCTGAAATTCATGTGACCGGTGTACCGGATCCCAAATATGGGGAAGCTGTCATTGCATGGATAAGGCTAAAGGACGGAGTCGAGGCCCCTTCAGAACAATCACTTCGTGATTTCTGTCAGGACCAGATTGCCCACTTCAAGATTCCCCGCTATTTCAAATTTACCGACAGTTTTCCGATGACAATTACCGGAAAGGTGCAGAAATATAAAATCCGCGAAATCAGTACTCAGGAACTGGGTCTGAATGAAACCGCCTTGCCAGGAACTGCCGTTTAAGCCCATAGTCTTCAACAGATAATGAAAAACCTGTTGCTTACGATTCTTCATATTGTCAGGGGATAAAATATGTCTTCACCGATTCGCACCTACCAGAACAAAACACCCAAATTGGGCGAGCGTGTTTTTGTCGATCCAACGGCGGTTGTTCTGGGTGATGTGGAAATCGGTGAGGATAGTTCCGTCTGGCCCATGACGGTGATCCGTGGTGATATGCATGCCATCCGAATAGGCCAACGCACCAGTGTGCAGGATGGCGCGGTATTGCATATAACCCATGCTGGCCCCTTTAATCCCGATGGCTGGCCGCTGATCATCGGTGATGATGTCACCATCGGCCACAAAGCCTGCCTGCATGGCTGCACCATCCATGACCGGGTTCTGATTGGCATTGGCGCCATTGTTATGGATGGTGCCGTGATTGAATCCGAGGTGCTGGTTGCCGCCGGCGCCATGGTGGCGCCAGGCAAAGTGCTGGAGAGTGGTTTTGTCTACAAGGGGAATCCTGCCAAAAAGGCGCGCCCGTTAACCGAGAAAGAACGCAGCTTCTTCAATTACAGCGCAGAAAATTACCGGAAGCTCAAAGACCTGCATATTGCCGAAGGCTACTGAGAACACCACTTACACAATAGCATCCGGCTGATTTTCAGGTGCCGCCTTCTGGAAAGGCTCAAGCTGGTTGCAATGTTCATAGACCTGTCGGATAGCAGGGTAGGGTGACAGATCCACATTAAAACGAAGGGCATTGTAAACCTGAGGAATCAGGCAAATATCCGCCAACGTCGGTTGCTCTCCAACACAAAAGCCAGAGCCCGATAGCTGCGGTTCCAATGCCTCAAACCCTGCCATTATCCAGTGTGCATACCAGTCCGATTTCGCGGTGCCAGACACACCCAGCTCACCTTGCAGATAATTCAATACCCGCAGGTTATTCAGCGGATGGATATCGCAGGCTATCTGGCAGGCAAGGCTCCTGATCTGGGCTCTTAACCATGAATCCCCCGGCAACAATGATGCGGATTCCGGATAGCTTTCATCCAACCACTCTATAATGGCCAGCGACTGGCTCAACAAGCCATGAGGGGTTTCCAGTGCAGGCACCAGCCCTTGGGGGTTTCGATCCCGATAGGCTGGCGAGTGCTGCTCGCCGGTTCTCAGATTAATCGGGATTGAATCGTAAGAAAGGCCTTTCTGGTTCAGCGCTATCCGTAAACGATAAGCTGCCGAGGATCGGAAATAGTCATACAGCTTCATGCATCCGCCTCGTACTGGCAGATGCGTTGGTCAATGGCACCAAAAACGGATTGCCCCTTGCCATCCAGCATTTCAATCCGCACCCGGTCACCGAATCGCAGGAAAGGTGTCTGGGCTTCACCACCTTCAATAATCTCAAGCATCCGCTGTTCTGCCAGACAGCAAGAGCCGCTGCTTCGATCCGTATTCGAAATGGTGCCAGAACCCAACAGTGTGCCTGCACCAAGGCGACGGGTCATGGCTGCATGGGAAACCAGACGGGCAAAATCAAAGGTCATGTCCACCCCGCAATTTGGCTGACCAAACAATTCACCGTTCAATTCCACCCGAAGTGGTAAATGGACTTTGTTATCTTGCCAGACATCACCCAGTTCATCAGGCGTCACTACGACCGGTGCAAAGGCTGACGCGGGTTTGCTCTGTAAAAAACCAAACCCCTTACCAAGTTCAGCAGGAATCAGATTTCGCAGGGAAACATCGTTGACCAGGGTAAGTAACTTGATGTGAGAAGCCGCCTGTTCCGGAGAAACGCCCATGGGAACATCATCCGTCAACACCACCACTTCAGCTTCAAAGTCGATACCCCAGTCTTCAGAGGCTGTCAGAACATCGTCACAGGGCCCCAGCAGGTTATCGGAAACGCCTTGGTACATCAGCGGATCCGTCCAGAAATTCTCCGGCATCTCGGCACCACGGGCTTTTCTGACCAATTCCACGTGGTTAACGTAAGCGCTTCCATCCAGCCACTGGAACGCGCGGGGGAGGGGAGCGCCACATTGTTCGGGCTCGAAGCCAAAGGCATCCGGCCATTCCCCCCTGTTGAGTAATTCATACACTTCATTCAGCCGGCTGGCTCTTTCTTCCCAATTATCCATTGCCTGCTGCAACGTAGCTGCTATCTTGGGTACGGCAGCAGCCTGCTTCAGATCCCGGGATACCACAACCAGTTTACCGTCTCTGCCTTCTGCCAGGGAGGCCAGCTTCACACAGTGCTCCTTACCCGGTCAGTCCGGGCGATTTATTCGAATATCGGTGCGTGATGACAGAAATATTTTCTGCCTGACCGGTCAAAGTACCTGTTGATTACAGCAGCTTTCACGGCATTATCTAGCGTATTTGCCGCACTTATTGGTTGTTTGCCGCAATATCCGTCTTTGCGGCCATGATGAAATCATTTTTATGCAGCCCATTAATTTTGTGGGTCCACCAGGTCACGGTGACCTTACCCCACTCCGTTAACAAGCCCGGGTGATGTCCCTGTGCCTCCGCCAGTTCGCCAACCTGATTAGTGAATGCCAGCGCCTCACGGAAGTTCTTGAAGGAATACACTTTTTCGAGCTGCATGACACCATCACGGGTCTCAATCGACCAGTCTGGCACCATGGCCATCAGCTCACGCATTTCGTCGTCGGTGACCTGAGGCGCACCGGAGCGACAGGGTTCACAGACCCCATTAGCGAGTTCAGACATACTGAAATCCTGTTGTCACTGTTCATCTTTCGGTGGATATCGAGGCTCAAATAACCCCAGCGTTTTCGCCTTACTGACCATAGCCATGATGTCCATGTCGCTCAATTGCTGCAAGACTGACATCTGTTTAATGACGAAATAGACCGACTGTAAAATATCAATCCGGTACGGTGTCCGCATGGCAGCAACAGGATCAAAGGCTTCCCGCAGCGGCTTGTCACTCTCCAGGCTGTACACGGTTTCCTTCGGGCTGGAGAGAATACCGCCACCGTAGATACGCAGACCGTCAGCTGTATCGACCAGACCGAATTCGACGGTCATCCAGTATAAACGGGCCAGAAAAATACGATCTTCCTTGTTGGCTTTATAAGCCAGCTTGCCATAGGTATGCGTGAAGGTGGCAAAATCCGGATTGGTTAACAACGGACAGTGACCGAAAATTTCGTGGAAAATATCCGGCTCCCGCAGGTAATCGAGTTCTTCCCGGGTTCGGATAAACGTCGCCACGGGAAAGCATTTCTCCGAGAGCAGCTTGAAAAAACGATCAAAAGAGATCAGTGCCGGTACTCGTTCAACCCGCCAGCCCGTTGTACGGGCCAGCACGCGATTCAGTTCTTCCAGTTGCGGCACCCGGTCAACCGGCAGCTGCAACTGATCCAGTCCATCAAAATATTCCTGGCAGGCACGCCCCGGCAGTAACTGCATCTGCCGCGACATCAGGATCTGCCAGGTTTCATTTTCCTCATCGGGATAGTGGATATACCCCTGTTCGTCAGGTTCCCTTGCGACATATGCCGTTGCGCTGCTGGCCATGCATGCCTCCGGTTATTCCCTGTCTTAACGCTGTACTGCGTTATTTCTGCAATACACCCCGGCGGATCTGGTCCCGCTCCATGCTTTCGAACAATGCCTGAAAATTGCCTTCCCCAAAGCCTTCATCCCCCTTGCGCTGGATGATTTCAAAAAAAATGGGGCCAATGACCGTTTCCGTGAAAATCTGCAGCAGTAAGCGTCCATCCGGGCTGCCATCCATCAGAATGGCGTCTTTCTTCAGGCGTTCGACATCCTCACCGTGGCCCGGTAAACGTTCTTCCAGCATGTCGTAATAGGTATCCGGTGGTGGTGTCATGAAGGCCGTGCCACCACTTCCCAAGGATTCCACCGTGACATAGATATCCTCCGAACTCAGCGCGATATGCTGAATACCTTCCCCATGGTATTCCTGGAGGTATTCCTCAATCTGGCTTTTATCATCCGAGGATTCATTGATGGGAATACGAATCTTGCCACAGGGACTGGTCAGCGCCCGGGACTTCAAACCGGTCATTTTTCCTTCAATATCGAAATAGCGGATTTCCCGGAAATTAAAGAGAGATTCGTAGAATTGACTCCATTGATCCATATTCCCGCGGAAAACATTGTGGGTCAGATGATCGATATTCATTAACCCTTCACCCGCCGGATGCTGATCAACACCGTCAATGGGAATGAAATCAATATCGTAAATAGAACCGGATTCTCCGTAATGATCCACCAGGTAAATCAGGCTGCCGCCAATCCCTTCAATCGCCGGAATATTGAGTTCCATCGGACCCGGCCGGTTGATCACCGGTTTGGCGCCTAACCCGATAGCACGCTCCATTGCCCGTGCGGCATCCGCCACCCGAAAGGCCATGGCGCAGGCACAAGGACCATGAATTATCGTGAAATCTTCAGCAAAACTATCCGTTTCCGCATTCAGGATGAAATTGATATCGCCCTGCCGGTAAAGGGTTACATCCCGAGAACGGTGACGTGCAATAGCCGTAAAACCCAGCTGTTCAAACAGAGCGGCCAGCGCTTCCGGCTTACTGGCTGAGAACTCGACGAATTCGAAGCCGTCGGTTCCCATGGGGTTGTCTTCCGTGATCAGTGCGAGCTGTTTTTTATCAGGCATGACAGCATTCCCTCCCACGTATTTTTTTTATCCTTCTCTTTCTTTTTAGAGGGATTGGGAGCCGATGTCTACCAATGCTAATAACGATTTTTTATATGCATTCAGGCTGAATTCACATTCAGCCTATGGCAAATCCGGCGTTATGTGACGAGGAAAGTTATCCGGAAATTGGGTGGCACTATCGAACTTAATCGTTTCCAGACGAACCGCATTATCAAACCGGGCGCCTCGCAGGTCTGCACCACTGAAATCCGCATGAATCAGGTAACTACCAGAGAAATCAGCACCTCGCAGATCCGCATTGTGGAAATTAGCCTGATCAAGGCTCGCATTCACAAATTTGGCATCTTCAAGCTTTGCGCCTGTAAACGTCACGCCACTGAGGGTTATATCTGTGAAATCGATACCGGAAAGGTTCATTTTCGACAGGTTAAACCACCACATAACTGGAATTCTGAGACCATTTTGCAGCGCTTTTTCCAGGCCAGCCTGGTCAACAATTGCACCGTTTTTCCTCAACCAGTCGAGCGTCTGATTATCGAGCCCCGAGGCTTGATGAAGCACCAGGTTTTCCACCCTAGCATCAGAAAACAGCGCCCCTGAAAGTCGTGAATAGGCCAGATTCGCCCGACGCAGATCGGCTTTGGTGAAATTGGCGCCGAGAAAATCTGCTCGCCCAAAATTCACTTCCCGAAGATCCGCTTCCGTGAAATCTGCCTGTTGAAAACTGGCCTGAAATACCGACGTCGCTCCTCGTAACCTGGCTCCGCGGAAAGAGACATGATCCATATCAGACAGTAATTTGGTTGTTTCCAGAATGGCGCCAGATAGATTAGCGTGACTTAAGTCCGTACTCCTGAGACTGCTGCCCGACAGGTCAACCTGCTGTAAATCTGCCCCCGATAAATCGGCATTACTGAGATCCACCAGAGCGATATCCAGTTGACTCAGGTCTGTTTCCCGCAATTCCAGCCGGACCTGATGCAGGCAGCTGGCTTCCATCATTAGCAGCGCATTATTCAGGTAGCGATAGCAGAAACGCTGAATGGGTGATCCAAAGGCAAGGCGCAGCTCATCAAAGCCACACAGCTTATCGCCTTCAGGTTGGCACCAGCCATTGGCCCTGATTTCCTGCACGGCGGAAACCAGTGTTTCTCGAGGGTTCTGTTGAAAGAAATTGTTCACGATGTAAAACAACAGGCCACTCAGCAGCAGTAAACCCGCAACCCATTTTAAACGACGAGTCATAAGGGAATCCGTTTCATTGTTAACGCTTTATATTCATTTATTAACCATAGCATTGGTTTGTCAGAGCTATCTTCCAATGGCTAGAGAACTCAATCTGCAGTTCAGCTTCATTTCCCGCCTGATTTAACTGAAGATAACGTCCATTAGAAGACCTGCTATCCTTCTGAGGTCTTTTTATTCAAAGGACGATCTAATGAAGTATTACCCTTTTATCTTATTGCTATCATTCAGACAGCGAATTATCAGAAAACCAATCGCACCGCCCTAAATCAACTGAATTTTTTCCGACATTAATAGACAACATTATCCCTTTTTCACTTGCCTGGGTTCTTAGTTCTTAGTTCTTAGTTCTTAGTCCACAGCTGAAAAGCGTTTTCATACTTTTTCTGTCTGTATCCCTCCTTCATTCATCATCAAGAGCAGTGATAACAATGCTGTATTTTCGTAATGCATCATTCAAGAAATCGCTTTTGGCCACTTTGTCATTGTCCTTTGCGAGCGGTATCCTTGCGCATGGCTGGGTCGAGATACCTAAAGCACGACAGGTATTCTGCGCCGATGACGGTGGTTACTGGTCAGACTCAATCCCCAATGCGGCCTGTCAGAAAGCCTATAACCAGTCGGGCGACTATCCGTTCACACAAAAGAATGAATTTTCAGCCCTGGTGCCCGACTACCAAAACCAGTCAGCCGTGGAAGCAGTAATTAATAATAAAACTCTCTGTGCGGCCGGAGATCCTCGAAAAGCCGGCATGGATATTCCTGATAAGAACTGGCAGAAAACATCGCTGAAACCCGGCAAAAATACACTAAAAATCAAAGTGACCGCCGCTCATCCCAACCATTTCTTCCAGATTTATCTGAGCAAAACCGGGTATGACTCTGCCTCTCAACCACTAACTTGGGATGATCTGGAACTGATCGCAGAACATGATGAAAAGCCGGTTGTGAATGGTTTCTACGTTATGGATTACACGATTCCGGAAGGTCGGGAGGGCAACGCCGTTCTGTACATGCGCTGGCAACGTCTGGATCCAGCAGGAGAGGGCTTCTATAACTGCTCGGATATTCTGATCACAAAGCATGGCAATGGCCCAGATCCAGAACCTGAACCACTTCCGGATATGATTGAGCTGGGTCGTTATATTACATCGGTAACCAATGACGCTAAGCCCGGTGATAAAGCCCGCTTCACACTGAAGGATCATCAAGGCGAGGATGTGATTAAGGAAACCATTAGCATCACAGCCAAAAACACCGTATTTACTGCATGGACTGCAGAACTTGCCCGAAAAATAAATGATCTGCATGGAAAATCGGCACAAATCGGGTTCTGGCACGCCGAGATGAACCATTACATGTATGATGAAGTGAATATCTTTAACAACTCCGTCTTTGCCCAAGAGGCCAGCTATACCTTTTCAACATCACTTATTAGTGGTGATGCCCCCGTTCCTACAACACACTATGACTATATCTATCCGGAAGGTATCGGGAATTATGTCGACGGTACCAAAGTCCTTGCCAGTGACAACAACATCTATCAATGCAAACCCTGGCCTTTTACACCATGGAGCAATCAGTCCCAAGTCCATTACGCGCCTGCTACCGGGATTGCCTGGTCAGAGGCATGGAATAAGCTCTGAATAGTGGCTCTAGCTTATTCATACAAAGAAACTACGGATGTTTAGATTCGTGCCTGACTGGAATTACTTCCTTTCGGGGAGTAATTCCATCCCTACCGAACTACCAAAACAAAACTTCTCAGGATTCGGTTTCTAGACAATAATGCAGCCATTAAATTTATTCATGTGTATTCGAAAGGCGGTTTCCCATGGAAGATGTTATTGAGCTCCTGAAAGCCAATGCGCTGGATATTCCTGTTCCCCTCAGGCTGCCTGATGACGATGAACTGGTGGAAATCGAGGAAGAACTGCTGATACAGCTGCCATTTGACCTGCGGGAATTTTTGCTCAATGTCAGTGATGTGGTCTACGGTTCAATTGAGCCGGTGACAGTAACCGACCCACAGTCCCATACCCACCTGCCGGATGTCGCCGCCGAAGCCTGGGATACCTTTGTTCCCCGCCACTTGATCCCGATCTGCCGGGATAACGACCAGTATTACTGCATCGGTGAAGATGGTGAGATCACCCTGTGGTCAGAAGAGGGTGAATCCGATGAAACCTGGCCGTCTATCTGGCACTGGGCACGGGAAATTTGGCTCAATTGCTGACAGGGAATCCTGTCAGCTTTCGATATCGTCAACCTGTTCAACCAGCGGAACGGCATAACCCAGCGTTAAATCCCAGGGGAACCGTATCCAGGTCTCCTGGCTGTAAGCCTGCACAAAGGTATCCACCAGCGGCTGGCCTGCCGGTTTCACATACAGTGTGCCTATATGGGCCTGTAGTAAGACCTTGCGTACGGCAACCAGGGTTTTTCCCGTGTCGACCAGATCATCAATAATAAGGTATCCACTACCGTCTGAAGTAATCACAGGATCTTTAAGGACAGCCAGTTCACTCTGTTGCTGATTATCGTAACTGGCAATACAGAAGGTATCGATAAGACGGATATCCAACTCCCGCGCAATAATTGCGGCAGGAATCATCCCGCCCCGGGTGACCGCGATAATGCCTTTCCAGCTCCCCTGAGTCAGCAGTTTTTGCGCCAGCAGGCGACAATCCCGATGAAGTTCAGTCCAGGATTTGATCACATCCCTGGTGTACAGGGCTTCACTCATACCGATCATGGTGGTTAACCACTCAACAGGGCGACTTATTGGATTAATCCGGCATTCTATGCCCGCGGAACCATGAATGACAGTGTTTTCCCGGATGTGGTATAAGCTTCGGCCATCATCACCGATTCCCTTTTCATCCAAACAACAAGGTGCACCTGCCATGGAAATATGGTCTGCCGCCATTCTTCTGTTTCTTATCATGGACCCATTGGGCAATATGCCTGTCTTTCTTTCGATCCTGAAATCCGTCCCCCGGGAACGCCGGAACAAGATTTTGATTCGCGAGCTGCTCATCGCCCTGACCATCATGCTGTTGTTCCTGTATACCGGTCAGACGTTCCTGACCATCATGAATCTGAAGCAGGAAGCGGTCAGTATCGCCGGTGCGATTATCCTGTTTATCATTGCTATCCGAATGATTTTCCCCTCAAGGGGACGCAGTATCATGGGCGATACACCGGATGGCGAACCCATGATTGTGCCCCTGGCCACACCACTGATTGCCGGTCCCTCCCTGCTTGCCGCCATCATGCTGCTGGCTAACCAGGATCCCGGCCGTCTGTTTGACTGGACACTGGCCGTCATCAGCGCCTGGTTTGTCTCCGCCTGTATCCTGATGTGTTCCGGAAAACTCTATGATTTGCTAAAAGAGCGCGGCTTGTTTGCCCTTGAACGTTTGATGGGGATGATACTTGTCATGCTGTCCGTACAAATGTTCCTGGATGGCATTATTCACTACGTTAAAAGCGTGTAATTTTTCATAATCAAAGTGGTACCTACTATAAGGTACCACTGCCTGATTTTTACTTTTACCATCAATATTAATACGTTAGCACTATCGACTGGGTAACTACCCCACCGTCAACCCTGACGATTGCATCCTGGAAATCCGGTGGTCCAAATGTACCTCGCGCATTATTGGTGAAACCATAACCTTCCACCGGAATACCGATCAGGTTGGTATCCAACACGCCATTATCATTTTCATCATGGAAAAGAACCACCGCATAAATGCCCGGCGCGTCAACACTGAAACGCAATAATGTTTTACCTGCCACAGCTTTGACTTTGGCGTACATCAACGCGTCACCTTCATTGGGAAACGTTGCTTCACGATCATGCAATGCGGCTAACAGGTAGCCATCGCTATTTCGAACATTCACTACTGTCAGAATGATTTCACCCGCCAGCAGACAGGATGACCCGAACAGGACCGTGGCACACAGGATAAGGCGGGAACATGACAACATTTTCACTGTCCCAGAAGAAAGGAAACAAAAAAGACAGCCTGAAGCACGACTGCAGCCAACAGGGTCTATATATAGACCAGTAATTCACGGGCAGCCGGTGACGGCTTCTTGTTTATATGACGTGACCCATTGGCATGAATAAACAAAACATCCTGTTTTTTTTACGGCTGTTGATGATCCTGCTTCTTATATTGTCCGTTCCCTGGTATGGAAACCCATCATTTCATCAGACTCAGCTATTTGGGATGCCTGCCTGGGTCACCCGCGCGCTGTTCTGTTACGGCTTGATCGTCACCATCAACCTGTTGATATGGGTACTTCTGGCTCGCTGGAACAGGGAGACAAACCAGCCATGACGCTGGCAGAAATAGGGCTGAGTGGCCTGCTGCTCTACCTGTTGATACTGATTCCTGTCTGTGTGGTCGCCTGGCGATACCGCAGCAATGCCCATAGCAACCATTACCTCGCCAACCGGTCCCTCGGCTTTTTTGTCCTGCTACTGACGCTCTACGCCACAATACAAAGCAGCAACGGCCTGATGGGGGCAACGGGTGAAACCTGGCGACGGGGTTTTTTCTGGGTGGTTGCCGTGGGATATGTTGTCGCTATGTCTGTCGGCTATCACTTCATTGCCCCCGCTTTACGTCCAATCGCATGCAAGCATGGTTTTATTACACCCGGTGACTGGTTGAGATATCGTTTTTTTAATGAACCATTGGAACCTGTTTTGCGGCGCATCATCACGTTGATCATGGCCATCGTTCTGGCAAATATTCTCTTTGCCCAACTGAAAGCCATGGGTGAAATCACAGAAGTCATGACCGGTGGCATGATCACATACCCCTTAGGCGTTGTTTCGCTGGCACTGGTCATCCTGATCTATGACCTTGTCGGAGGTCTTCGAGCAGTGGCCTGGACGGATGCGATCCAGGGTTTAATCATGATCACAGGCCTGATTCTGTTACTGACCTGGATTCTGGATAAACACGATAGCCTTTCTGCCATTACGGCAAGCATTGCCGAACTGAAACCCGGCAATCTGGAACCTCCATCTTCTGAGCAGCAGCGGTATTGGCTGAGCACCCTGTTACTGGTAGGACTATCAACGGTTATTTACCCTCAAGCGATTCAGCGGGTATTCGCCGCAAAAACTCACACCACACTTTATCACTCGATGGCCATGCTGGGCCTGTTTGTCTTTCTGGCGCATTTGATCATTTTCTTTGTCGGGCTAGCTGCCATTCCTCTCTTCGGGGAAGGCTACCCGAGTGACCAGATATTGCCGGTTATCCTGAAACATTGGGCCGACGGGCCAGTCATCCATACCCTGGGGGCCATGATGATTCTGCTGGCGATTCTGGCCGCCATTATGTCAACCGCAGATTCCGTTCTGCTCAGCCTGGTTTCCCTGTTGAGCAGGGACTTGGTAAAAGAACCCGTTCAGAACACCAACATGCAACTGGATCGTTGGCTATCCATTTTCATTATGGGTGCACTGGCGATAGGCGCACTTTATCGTGATGTGACCTTCTGGCGTCTGGTGGAAATCAAACTGGAAATCCTGCTTCAGTGCATGCCTGCATTCATTATCGCATTGCACTGGCGCAGAGTTTCAGCCAAAGCCATATTCTCAGGGCTGCTCGTCGGAATTGGTGTCTATACACTGGCACTGTGCCAAGGGTTCAAACAGTGGCAGGGCATTCACATTGGCGTCATTGCGCTGGGTTGCAACCTGCTTATGATGCTGGCAATCCAGCAATACGCCACATGGCGAGCCTTTACCCCACAAAATCCTGTGGACGGTCGGTAAAAATACCTTTTATACCCCAGCGCCAAAGCTTTTCCGCCATTTTGGGTTTGTTAACGGTATAGCAGTACAACTCATAACCCTCTGCGATGACTTCCTTGGCACGGGCTTCCCTCAGGCGATTGCAATCCACATGAATGGTCACGGCATTGACATCCCGAGCCCGGCTCAGCCAGTTGCGGGGTAGTTTCTCAAACAGGTGGCCCAAGCGGAATTCAGGTGCCAGAGCATAACATTGCAGCAGAGCCTCATGGCTGAAACTGGACAGGATCAACTTGTCATTATCTTTCCAGTGTTGGCGTAAGGTGGCGACTACCGGTTCAACCAAGGCTTTCACCGCATGCCGGTGCATCTTAATCTCAAGATTAAGGCCAAGCCCCAGTTCCTGTATCAACGTGAGCGCCTCAACCAGTGTTGGAATCCGTTCACCGGCAAAATCGGGACTGAACCAACTACCCGCATCAAGTTTGCGGATAGCGTCCAGATTACTCCGCAGGAGTTTGCCTTTGCCATTAGTACAGCGCCGCAGAGACTGGTCATGATGAATCACCAGATTCCCATCACCCAGCAAAACCACATCAATTTCTACCCATTCGGCACCTGCTTCATAGGCTTTCCGGATACTGGCCAGGGTATTTTCCGGCGCCAGACTGGCATTGCCCCGATGACCGATAATCCTGCTTAGTAACATGTTGCTTTCCGTGATTGCTGACAGTGAATAGGAAAGGGGTAGCTGTATCAGCCAGAACGAGCATATTACTGCAGTATCGAAGAATCCGTATTAACCCGGCGCAATATCGATTCACATTGATCCCATAGAGCAACCATCCTCTTTCTGTCGCCCCTGCAGGTACATTCTCAGCCCCAGCCCTCCAAACAGGAGATTCAGTCCCAGTGTCACCAGAGAATGGATGGAATCTGATTGCTGCACCAGAACATTATGCCGAGTGACATCGACAGCAAAGGAGTTCATCAGCAGATCCATTAACAGACACGCCACCAAAACACCTAGAATCAGTACCGATACCAGCTTAATCGCTGTCTGAAGACCATAGTATTTATGGTACATGCCCAGCATAGGGAAGGTTAGTAAGCTGGATAGCATAAATGCCATCACGCCCCCCGGCGAGACACCGTGCCACCACAGAACAGCGGCCAGTGCGACATTTCCAATAGAACAACCAAACGTCAGAACCGCTATCACTACGCCAACAATGGCATTCCATAGCCATACCATCAGCCCCGGTTCAGCGGTCTGCCAGAATAGCGCCTGCCACCATGCAGATGGCACAACGATACTGACGGTAGAGGCTACCAATAACCCAATCAGGATATCGCGCCGGGTCATATTGAGGTCATCATGAAAAAAACCACAGGCTGCCTGCCAGTATGAGGCATTCCCTTTCTGCTTGCTGGCTTGATCCTGATGAGCTTCAAACGTGGGTAATCGAAAAAATATCGCCAGTAAAAACGCAGCAATCATCAAGAAAATTGCAGTACCTGCGAGCAATCCAAGTAATGTACTTCCCAGAAACCCGTAGACCGTCACCAGCATTGTCACACCAATGTTGGTACTGGCAATCATGAACACCAGGGTATTGGGCCAGCTGGCGCCTTTAAGTCGCAAGGTATGCCCCATTCCCGCTGTCGCATAGTTACAGATTGAGGAAACCATGCCGAACAAGGCTGCAATCAATGCACTGTGGAAGGAGTTATTGCCAATCTGTCGAATAATGGTTTCGGAAGGAACACGACTGCGGATGTAAGAGGATAAGGCAAGCCCGAAAGCGATGGGCCAGAGCATGTGCCATAGCAACAGCGCATACGCGGTAACAACATGAATAATCACCATGGGAAGAGTCCCATTACAACAGGTAGAGGGTGATTATAGAAGTTAGCGAATCCAGCCTGTCAAAAACTGCAACAGGCTGGACGGGTAGGGGTTACATCAAGACCAGACGGGTATCGGTGCGGGAAAGCGCTTTGGTCGGCTTGCCTTCACTGCCAATGCCACGCAATACACGAAACCCTTCATCGATAACGCCCATCAGGCTGTCCAGGGTTTCTGACTCCACATAGAACACCGTGTCATTGCGACCCAGCACGTTAAACGCAGTTTTGATTTCAGGGTGACGGCTCAACAGTTTTTCCGCGATGGTGGAACCACTGATTCTCAGGTCTGCAAAAATCCAGGCGCCGGTGCCATTGGGGCGCGCATGTGATTCTGACGACAGAGCATCACCATAATGATCCAGCACCAGCATGGTTTCCGTCCGTTCAATCGGATTGAAGCGGTCTTCCAGCAGGGCATGGACGCGATCACTCATCAGGGTCTTGAGCTGATTAACATCCGTCGTGCGGCCATAACAGATCAGGTCGGTCGGCCCGATCAGGCAGTGAACAAGATCAATTTCCTCGATTTCCAGCAAGGTTTCACGGATCTTGTGGACATCGTTGTCACCAGCATCCACCAGCACGATAAAGCCGATATTTCGGGCACTTGTCATTTACTGCTCCCCACGCTGTTTCCTGACAGTCTGTTCATCTTACCATTATGGTCGCAAATGCCTTGCGATATTTATGCTGCCACCATGGCGGCCCGAACCTTACCGATAACCGGGCCGGTTTCAGGACGCACACCGCGCCAGATGGCAAAGGATTCCGCCGCCTGCTCCACCAGCATGCCCAGGCCATCAACCGCCAGCGCGACTCCTCGGGATTCCGCCCACTGCATAAACGCCGTTTTTTCAGCGCCATACATCATATCGTACACATGGGAATCCCGACTGATAACGCTTTCAGGGATTGGAGGTACCCCCCCCTGCAGGCTGGCAGAAGTACCGTTGATTACCAGGTCAAAAACACCATCCAGCGTTTCAAAACCAGCCGCAGAAATAGCCCCTGCAGACCGGAAAAGATCCGCCAGTGTTTCTGCCTTTGAAAGAGTTCGGTTAGCAATGACGACGCTGTCCGGATTCTGTTCCAGCAACGACTGGAGAACGCCTCGTACAGCGCCACCTGCTCCCAACACCAAGATGCGCTTACCAGTGATTGTGATGCCATGGTTTGACGCAATATCCGTCACCATTCCGATGCCATCCGTCGTATCCCCCCATAAGCAGCCATCATCAGACCGCCATAGGGTATTCACGGCGCCCGCCAGCTCAGCCCGTTCAGTGCGACGTTCGGCCATCTGCCAGGCTTCCAGCTTGAAAGGCACAGTAATATTCAGGCCCTTGCCGCCAGACTCAAAGAATGATGAAACAACGTCACTAAAGCCATCCAGCGGTGCCAGCAGCGCCTCATAGGTCATGGCCTGACCCGTTTGCCCGGCAAACGCAGCATGAATGGCAGGCGACTTACTGTGCCCGACAGGATTTCCAATGACAGCGTAGCGATCCAGCGGTTGTTCGCTCATCAAGCCCTCTCAATCCAGCCAGTTGCGGGAAACCAGGTAGTTCTCGTAAAGATCTGCTTCCGGCGTTTCTGATTCAGGATGCCAGTCGTAACGCCAGTCGACCTGGGGCGGCATTGACATCAAAATCGATTCCGTCCGGCCACCGGACTGCAGCCCAAAGATCGTCCCCCGATCATAGACCAGGTTGAACTCCACATAACGGCCACGACGATAGCGCTGGAAGGCTTTTTCACGCTCGCCCCAACCCATGGTTTTCCGCTTTCTGACAATCGGCAGGTAAGCATCAATATAACTGTCACCCACTGACTGCATGAAGCCGAAACACTGTTCGAAAGGCCATTCATTCAGATCATCGAAAAACAAACCACCAATACCACGGGGTTCGTTCCGGTGCTTCAGGAAGAAATACTCGTCACACCACTGCTTATAACGGGGATAAACGGACTCTCCAAACGGTTCACAGGCCTTGTACGCTACCTGATGCCAGTGTCGGCAATCCTCTTCAAAGCCATAGCAGGGGGTCAAATCATAGCCGCCGCCAAACCACCAGACCGGGTCTGCTCCTTCCTTTTCCGCAATCAACAGGCGGACATTGGCATGGGAAACCGGCACATAAGGATTTTCCGGATGGATAACCAGTGAGACGCCCATAGCCTGAAAACTCCGGCCAGCCAGCTCCGGTCGACGTGCACTGGCAGCCGCTGGCAGCTGACTACCGTGGACATGAGAGAAGTTCACGCCGCCTTTCTCAAACAGCGCGCCATTCTCAATAACCCGGGCTCGGCCACCACCGCCATGGTGATGTTCCCATTTATCTTCCCGGAATTCCGCTTTGCCATCCTCTGCCGTCAACGCGTCACAGATACGGTCCTGAAGGCCCTGCAGGTAGTTTTTTACTGCGACGATAGCCGGTTGGTCTGTCATAAGTGAAATTCCGATCAGTGGATCATCTGCCGGAAAAAACCTCATCTGAAGACCTTCCGGCAACGATATTTTTAACGAAAGACCTGATCCGTCACCAGATCACGAATGCTCGAAGGTGATGATGCTTCACCGGTGAACCCATCGGTGATCCAGTCAACTTCCTGATCAAACGTGGCAACCACCTCTTCCCGTGTCACCAAGGGTGGTTCCCCGGCTCGGTTGGCTGAAGTCGAAACCATAGGCTTGCCAAATGCATTACACAGCTCGACCACCAGCGGGTGTTGACTGATCCGGATGGCAACACTGTCAAAATCACCCTTGATCCAGGCAGGAACCCAGTTGCCTTCATCAGGCACCAGCCACGTCAATGGCTGTGACTGCATGCCCAGCATTTTGGTCGAGAGATCATCACTCAGGGTTTCCAGCAGCGGGGCAATTTGTTCCGGGCAGGATGCCACAAGAATCAGCCCCTTGCTGACAGGCCTTTGTTTAATAGCCAAGATGCGGTTAACCGCCGCTTCGTTCCAGGGATCACACCCCAGTCCCCACACTGCTTCGGTCGGATAAGCGATAACGCCCCCCGATTTCAGCACCCGGGTCGTTTCTGTCAGATTTTGAGTCATTAAGCACCCAGTTTTTTCTGGAGGGTGGCATTACGTGCCAGTACGTCTTCCGCACTGGCACGGCGATCAGCTTTCAGGCGTTTCGCCAGATCGGCATCACCAAGGGCAATAATCTGGCAGGCCAGGTAAGCGGCATTTTGGGCACCCGCCTTGCCGATGGCAACGGTAGCAACCGGAATACCACCTGGCATCTGTGCAGTAGAGAGCAGGGCATCCAAACCATCCAGCGGGCCGGCATCAATGGGTACACCAATAACCGGTTTGATGGTCAAAGAAGCGACAACCCCTGCCAGATGTGCCGCCATACCGGCACAGCAGATGAACGCAGCACAACCACGGGCATCGGCATCCTTAACGTAACAGTGGGTGGCATCAGGGGTACGGTGAGCAGAGTGTACACGGACTTCGCAGTGCACATTGAGCGTTCTCAAGACATCAATTGCCGCCTCGACCTTAGGCAGGTCTGAGTCGGATCCCATGAGAATCGCAACAAAAGGCTTGCTCATTACAGGCACTCTTCTAAACAGGGGCGTAAAAGCATGATTATTCTTTGCGAGGGCGCAAAGTATCGTAACCATCGTTAGGTGTCCAGCGCAGGGCGGTTGGTTACCCGCATGAAACCGCCAGGCACACTGACAATTCTCCCTGCAAGCTCCAGGTCCAGCAAAATACCAGCAACCTTCTGGCTAGGCAGACCGGTTCGCAGTACCACATCATCGGTATGACAGGCCTCAAACCCCATGGCATTGAGCACCTGTTTTTCACTCTCTGAGCTCGTTTCCAGTAATTCATCGTGCTCCTTAGATGAAACCGGCTGCCAACACCCCAAAGGCCCGGTTAACTCCTGCAGGATATGTTCAACGCTTTCCACCAATATGGCGCCTTCCCGAATCAGACTATGACAGCCGCGGGTACAGGGGTTATTCACAGGACCCGGCATCGCAAACACCTCGCGTCCCTGTTCATTAGCCAGTCGAGCAGTAATCAGGGAACCGCTTTTAATATCTGCCTCGACGACCAGTACTCCATTGCTCAAACCACTGATAATGCGGTTTCGACGAGGAAAATGCCCCGGTCTGGGTTGAGTACCTAGCGGAAATTCCGAAACCAGTACACCATTGTTGGAAATTGTTTCCGCTAGAAACCGATGTCTTTCCGGATAAACACGATCCAATCCAGTAGCCACAACAGCAACCGTAACTCCCTTACCTGATAGCGCTCCCTTATGGGCTTCCCCATCAATCCCCAGAGCCAGTCCACTCGTTACTGTCAGACCACACTCTACAAGCTCTTCTGCCAGCCGAAAGGCATGGTGCTTTCCCTGAGGCGTCGGAGAACGGGTACCAACGACAGCAATCTGCGGGGAGAGAAGATGTTCCGGGTTTCCCTGGGTAAACAGTAAGGGTGGAGGGTCAGCAATAGCAGCCAGTGATGAAGGATACCCGCTGGAATCTCTGCAAATAATATGGTGATTGGGTTCTGACAACCATTTCCGGGTAGCTGCCAGACTATTCTTTACCGCTACTGACTTACCACTGGAAGCGATCTTCATAGCCAGCGATTTCGGCACTATCTCCAGAAGACCTTTCAATGACAGAGACAGCACTTTTTCAGGGCTACCAACATGCTCCAGCAAAAACTGGAAACGTTTCAGCCCCAACCCCGGAAGATGAAACAGCCGTAGCCATGGCTCCAGCTGATCCCATTCTTTTTCAGATAACGCGGACATAACGACATCCTGTTTCCCCACCCCTGACGCTGCAGGGATGGCATTATTGTTGGCAATGGGAACTCAGGATAGATCAGGAAAACACTCAGGGGGCTTTCAGCAGGTCACCGACACGTAATGGCTGACTGGCTTTCAGAACAACTCCATAACTGACTTTCTCGAAGGTTCGATAAACCATCAGCAAACCCACTCTTTCCGGAGGAAGGGAGATCACTTCATCAGCGAACTTATCCCTCACCTCCACATCCTTATGGATCGCAAGCACATTACCGGCTTTCAGATTATCCCTTTCACCTTTATTGACAATCACATTATTGAAACGGCCTATTTGATTGACCCCACTGATTACATGAAGGATCCTGGCTCGCATCTCACGATTTTCTGGTGCACTGGGCATGAAAGAAGAGGCCAGTCCCCGCTCCTCAGATACCAGCAGCCGGTCCCCCCCGCGAATTTCTTCTGTTGCCCGGGACACTTCCAGTGTCAATAAGTCACCATTTACCTGCATCAGGCTGGCAGTGCCCAGCCCTAACGCTATGATCCCCAACATCTCATTGGTTTCAGGATCAACGATAACCTGTTGTTTACGATAAATACCGTAACTAGTTATTTGGTTTTCCAGTGTTCCCCGTGCATAGATTGTATCCCCGGAGGCACTCATCAACGCATCTTCCTTGCCACTGACGACGTAAGGGGCATTTGTCAGGGTTTCAGGGACACTCACAATCCGGCTATTGCTGAGAAATCCACTAATAGCATCAAGAGGGATGGTAGGAATGGCATCAGCCAGACGTTGCTTGCGAATTTTCGGCGTCAGCTTGATTGTACGGCCATCACCCGCAGTGGATTGACCATTGCGACTGACCGTCAGGTGCGGTTTTCCATCAATATAAACCAGGTTGATAACATCACCGGGATAAATCAGGTGGGGGTTGCTGATCTGGCTATTCATGTCCCAAACTTCAGGCCAGCGCCAGGGGCTTTTTAAAAAGCGACCAGAGATTTCCCAGAGCGTGTCACCGGGCACTACGGTATAGCTCCCGGGTCGATCATCCCGGAACATCTCGTCAGATGCTTCCGCCCAGGAGATCATGGAAAGACTCCACAGCACACATCCCAGTAACAGTTTTTTCATTGTTATATCTCAGCTCTGCCGGTCAGGCCTCTGCCAGTTTTCCAACCATGATACCAACGTTTTTCGGCACCAGGCCACCCAACCTGAACTAGCGTGACGGCCGTCGCAAATCGGTCGGATGGTTAGCCAAACCAACAGTTGTGTCAGTGACAGTCATTATCAGCAGTATTGAAAATGCTAATTTGTGTCGGTCACAGGGGAAATTTACAATAAACACTAAACGATGTGCGTTCCGGTGTGGGCAATGCACGCAATGTTATAGAAAAATGGAACGGCATAATTTATGGCTATATTAACGATTCTTGAATACCCCGATGAGCGTCTCCGTGAAGTAGGCGTCCCCGTCGAGACCGTGGATAACGCATTGCGCACGTTCATCGACGATATGTTTGACACTATGTACGAAAGCAAGGGCGTGGGTCTGGCAGCTACCCAGGTTAACGTACAAAAGCGTATCTTCGTCATGGATCTGTCGGAAGATAAAAGCGAACCCATGGTGTTCATCAACCCGGAAATCACTCCACTGACGGATGAAGTGACTGAATACGGGGAAGGTTGCCTGTCAGTACCCGGTTTTTATGAAAGCCTGGATCGTCCAGCGAAAGTTCGCGTTAAGGCTCTGGACCGGAACGGTGAAACATTCGAGGTAGAGTGTGAAGGCTTGATGGCTGTCTGCGTACAGCATGAAACCGATCATCTGGATGGCAAGCTGTTTGTGGATTATCTCTCCAAACTCAAGCGTGAACGGATTCGTAAGAAGCTGGAAAAACAGCATAGATTAATGGATAAGTAAGGAATGGTATAATTACACTGCATATCGTTGGACATGCAGTGTAATTATTACAAATCGACTATACTTATTTACGAATTAGTAAATCGAAGTGATTTGGCGATCTAAATATCACTATAGGATTGTTTGCATTGAAATAGGGCGACAATCCATCTTCAGCACGCCCCAACTCATTACGAGGTAAATCTAACCTTTGATACATACTAATGGGAACCAAATAACGATTTAAAATCGTTATTTCCGGTCGCTGTATATCAACATAATTTTGTCTTTGCGCATTACAATAATTTTCTATTGAAATATCACCATAGGCCTCTATTCTGCGTTGCAAATCTGGATTTCCTTGAAGAATCCCCCCTTCAAAACCGTCACCAAAATCAAAGCCTATTAAATTTTCCTCGTACCATAAATGTCGCCAATTTTCTCCTCTCTTAGGAACAGTTCCTAGCTCTTGTAAAATATAATTAAATTCAGGTTCTCCGCTATTTGAAAATCTACCTGTTGGTTTCAAAATCTCGACAGCATTTTCTACTCCAAAGACTGCGAAGTCCCTCAAATACATTGCCAGCCTGTCAGCGCGGGCTCTATCTGCAAGTATATTATTAATCGTTTGAAATGATGGGTTTCGTCTCAAGTGATGTAAAATATCAATGAAGAAATCTGTATGATCCTCCGCGCCTCTACGTCTGACATCTTGACGATAGGCTATTTGGTGCTCAAGTAACTCAATAGTTTCATCAAAAGCTTGATGTCGAAGTATATGATGTAGCCATCCTGAGAGGTATGCCACATAAAAACAATTTCCTGATCCATATATTTTTTGAAAATAAAAATTGTTTCTTAGAATTGCGCCTTGTCGTCTTATACGACGCCCATTCCCTGTAGCGGTAGAAAACTCATGTTCGAAAGCCTTTTTAACATCAACAATAGGACTAGCGGCTCCCCCAGGAATAATATCAAAATTATTTTCTACAGGTATAGGCATACCTCTAATGGTCCCTTGCTGTCTGCTTACTGTTAATTCTGGCTCCCGCGAAACACTTGGCTCATCATGCGAAACCTCAATCGTTACGGCAGGTCTATACGCTGTTAAAGCAGATTGAGGTTTAAAGATCGCAATCTCGCTTTTCAACCTATCGGCGTAATATGATAAACCACCAGACTCGTCTAAATTTCCATTACGCTTAACAACATCAACCATTTGATGATCTAAAATATCAGAAGTCACTACCCGGTAACAAATATCACTATCAAAACCTCCAGTTATTCTTTTGCATGCAAGATATAATACAATACGACTCATTATATCCTCATCGTTCAAGATGTGAGCATTACCATTTGTTAATATGTTTAACTCTGAAGAATTAGGTTCTCGAATATTATAAAATCGTAATTTTTCATGAAATCGATTTAAATTATCAGCTAATAAACCCTCTCTAACAGCTGGACTTTCACTAATTTCCTGTGAGTTCAACGAACTTAACAATGCATCAATTTGAACATTATTATAATAGGATAAACTTTCAACACTATATCCCATATCATCCCAAAAATTTTCGCGAGCTTCGCTACTACTCATTAATTGAGAAAGACTTACATTTTCAGCCAAAAACATTGAAAATATATTTGTGAACTCCCCAACCTCCATTACCGGGTAATCTCTTTTGAAATAAAGAAATACGAGAACACTCTTTAAAAAATAAATTTCTCCCATAACATTAACAAGATTTAAAATAGATAAACCCTGAAACATTTCATCAATATTTACAACATTGCGTATACTTTGATGTTTTGAAGAATCAAGTGCTCTGTTTATTCTCTGAATTAGCCTTGCTTTTTGTATTGATTCAGAATCTTCTGTCACAGGTGGCATTGGGCTACCAACTGCGGGCACTGCTGTATTCATCACATCTAAGTCAGTTCTAGATTCAAAAGATTGTATTCCTGCAGATGGTACAGATTCAGCCTCATATTCCGAAGATACTCTCTGAGTATTAGCTGGCATATCATATTGAACATCCTCAATATGATGCTCATGTCTAACAGGTAATAAGTAAGGGGCAACATCTATCTGAGGTTCAACATCTCTATGATCAATGCTCTGTATAGGGATTCTTTCATCCCGAGTAAACCGGGATACCAGACAGGGACAACAGCAAGAGAGAACCCTCACCAAAAAACGCCATATTTTTGCACCAATTCCAGGGTTATCTTGCGACGCTGACGGTCTGACTACCGTATCTCCTGTCGTAATACCACGTGATGATGCCATTGTTTAACCTATAAATCTGCATTATTAATTCTTAGACAGGCTATTAATTGGGTTAGTTCCTCGAGATAACTCGAACCATGCACCCTTTTTATTTATATATAAATCAAAGAGTTATAGAAAAGCATTTTTCTTTCCTGCTCATAGAGAGGATAATATGGTGATCTTTTTATTGCTTTTTTGATTCAGAATGACCCAACCATTACGTATCATTTTTGCTGGCACCCCCGAATTTGCCAGTATTCATCTTCAGGCCATCATTGATAGTAACCATGAAGTCATCGCTGTTTATTCACAGCCAGACCGTCCGGCAGGGCGTGGACGCAAACTGACGCCAAGCCCGGTCAAGCAGCTGGCGCTTGAGCATAATATTCCCGTATTTCAGCCCAAGTCTCTGAAAGCTGAAGATGCTCAGCAGGAGCTGGCCGCCCTGGAGCCAGACCTGATGGTGGTTGTTGCCTATGGTCTGTTACTGCCTCAGGCAGTCTTGGATATCCCGAAATATGGCTGCATCAATGTTCACGGTTCCATCCTGCCGCGCTGGCGAGGAGCTGCGCCGATTCAGCGCGCCATTGCTGCCGGCGACAAAGAAAGCGGTGTCACCATCATGCAGATGGATGCCGGTCTGGATACCGGTGATATGCTGCTAAAAGCCTGCTGCCCGATTCATGCAGACGATACCAGCCAGAACCTGCATGACCGACTGGCTGAAATCGGAGCCCCCTGTCTCCAGCAGGCGCTGGACAAGATCGCCGCCGGAACCCTCATGCCGGAAAAGCAGGATGATGAACAGGCCAACTACGCCCACAAGATGAGCAAGGAAGAGGGTGGTATCGACTGGTCCAAACCTGCGCAGGAAATCGATTGTCTGGTACGCGCCTTCAACCCGTGGCCTGTAGCCTGGGCAGAACTGGAAGAGGAACGCATTCGTGTATGGCAGGCCACCGCCAGCGAAGCTTCATCCGATAAAGCACCCGGCACCATTATTTCAGCGGACAAGCAGGGGATAACCGTCAGCTGCGGTACAGGCAGCCTCGTTCTGAAGCAACTGCAACTGCCGGGCAGTCGCGCGATGAGCGTACAGGATCTGCTCAACAGTCGCAGCGACCAGTTTGCCCCGGGAAAACGGTTTGCCTGAGATGAGTACTTCACAGCAACCGGTGCGGAAAAGTCCGGCCAATGTCCGCCTGCAGGCGGCACGTACCATTGCCGCCGTGCTCAAGGGGCAATCGCTGGCCACCATGCTGCCACAGGCGGAAACGCGTCTTCATGACAGTGAATACCCGCTACTCCGCCAACTCTGTTATGGGACTGCGCGCCATTTCTTCAGTTTGTCGCTGATTCGGGATCGTTTGCTCAGCAAACCGCTCAAAGCCAGCGAAAAGGAAATACAGGCATTGCTGCTGGTTGGCCTTTACCAGCTGATTTATACGCGTATTCCGGAGCATGCGATTCTCTCGGAAACCGTCAACGCCACACGCAACCTGAAAAAGCCCTGGGCGAGGGGACTGGTCAATGCTGTCCTGCGCAGTGCTCAACGGCAAAGAGACCAGGTGACAGACTGGCAGGGTTCCACAGAAGAGGCGCGTTTTGAGCATCCCAAGTGGCTACTTCGTCGCCTGAAGAAGGCCTGGCCCGAGCAGTGGCAGGCCATCGTTGATGCAGGTAATCAGCAGGGACCGATGACCTTACGGGTTAATGCCCGCCAGTCCGGCAGGGACGATTACCTGCAACAACTGGTCTCAGAGGGTATTGCGGCGCATCCCTGCCAATTCTCTGCCCACGGCATTCAACTGGAAGAAGCCTGCCCTGTCACCGCATTACCGGGGTTTCAGGATGGCAGCGTCAGTGTTCAGGATGAAGCGGCACAACTCAGTGCATCACTTCTGGATGCCCGGGAAGGTGAGCGGGTTCTGGATGCCTGTGCAGCTCCCGGCGGCAAAAGCTGCCATATTCTTGAGCAAACCGAAGGACTGAATCTCTGGTCGCTGGATGTCGACAGTGAACGGGCCTCCCGCATCCATGAAAACCTGTCCCGCCTGAAACTGACAGCGAATGTCATCACTGGCGACGCCACCCAGCCAAACACCTGGTGGGACGGCCAGCCCTTCGACCGAATCCTGCTGGATGCACCCTGTTCTGCCACCGGTGTCATACGACGGAACCCTGATATTAAGTGGCTGCGCAGGGACGACGATATCCCTAAGCTGGCAGACCTTCAGCGCCAAATCATGGATACAATGTGGTCCCTGCTGAAACCCGGCGGCATCCTGCTTTATGCCACCTGTTCCGTGCTTCCGGATGAAAACAGCCAGCAAATCAAGGCATTCCTGGAGCGGCACGACGATGTCATCCTGGAACCGATTCCGGCGGAATACGGCCTGGATACCGGTTACGGCATCCAGCTGCTGCCAAAACCACAGGGAAATGATGGCTTTTTCTACTGCCGGTTACGCAAAAAAGCGTCATAATGCAGGATTGACCTGGTGACCGTCGGCCTGGCCGGCGGCCTCACGATGTAAGGAACCCATTCAGGCACGTTTCATGAAAATCATCATTCTCGGCGCCGGACAGGTCGGGGGCACCCTGGCTGAGAACCTGGCCAGCGAAGAAAACGATATCACGGTCGTGGATACCGATGGCGAACGACTCAGGGAATTGCAGGACCGGCTCGATATCCGCACGGTTCATGGCATGGCCTCGTTTCCCTCGGTGCTGAAGCAGGCGGGCGCCGATGACGCCGATATGCTGGTCGCCGTCACCAACACCGACGAGGTGAACATGGTGGCCTGCCAGATCGCCTACACCATGTTCCGGACACCCACCAAGATCGCCCGGATTCGCCAGACGGCTTACCTTAGCCGGGCCGGCCTGTTCAATGACGAAGCCTTCCCGGTCGACGTTCTGATCAGCCCGGAGCAGGTTGTCACCAAGTACATCACACGACTGATCGAATACCCGGGCGCCCTGCAGGTACTGGACTTTGCCGGCGGCAAGGCGCAGCTGGTTGCAGTGAAAGCTTATTACGGCGGCCCATTGGTGAATCAGGAACTCCGGACCATCCGCGAACACATGCCCAATGTGGACACCCGGGTTGCAGCCATCTTCCGTCGCGGCAAGGCGATCATGCCGGAAGGCACCACCGTGATTGAGGCCGACGACGAAGTCTTCTTCATTGCTGACCGTAAGCATATCCGGGCAGTCATGAGTGAGCTGCGTCGTCTGGACCAGGACTACAAGCGCATCATCATCGCCGGTGGCGGCAACATTGGTCTGCGGCTGGCCCAGGCGATTGAGGACAAGTACAACGTCAAGATCATTGAGCACAATGTCCAGCGTTGCCATCACCTGTCTCAATCCCTGAACAAGGCCATCGTTTTCAACGGCAATGCCTCTGACCGGGACCTGCTGGTCGCTGAAAGCATTGAGGAAACCGATGTCTTCATCGCCCTGACCAACAACGATGAAGCCAACCTCATGTCCTCGTTGCTGGCCAAACGCCTCGGCGCCCGCAAGGTGATGGCGCTGATCAACAATCCGGCCTATGTCGATCTGTTGCAGGGCGGCAGTATTGATATCGCGATCTCCCCCCAGCTGGCCACGATTGGCAGCCTGCTTCGCCATGTAAGACGCGGGGACGTAGTAAACGTTCACTCACTTCGCAGAGGCGCTGCAGAGGCGATTGAGGCGATCGCGCACGGTGACGAAACCAGCTCTCGGGTCGTTGGCCGAACCATCGGAGCTATTGAGTTGCCACCGGGAACGACCATCGGTGCCGTAGTGAGGGACGACCAGGTGCTGATTGCCCATGACCATATCGAGATACAGTCCGGCGACCACGTTATCTTGTTCCTCACCGACAAGAAGCGTATAACCGAGGTGGAAAAGCTGTTCCAGGTAGGACTCAGTTTCTTCTAAAAAAACCGGTAAAACCTGGCCGCACAATAAACACTGATACCGCGGCCAGTCACTTTACAAAGAAATAACAACAGTCTGTTCTGTACTCGCCGCCGGATTGGCCATAACAACACGGAACAAGGCGAACAGGGTACAGAAGACAAGGTGCTTTCTGGGGGAGTTGAATGCATCTGCCGGTCATTCTGCGCATTCTGGGGATTCTTCTGGTGCTGTTCAGCACCGCCAGCCTGCCGCCCATGGCAGTGGCCTGGTGGTACGGCGAACCGGAAATTATGCTGTTTACCTACACCTTCCTGATCACACTCGTGACCGGACTGGTCTTCTGCCTGCCCTTCATGCGCGCCAGGCATGACATGCGACCACGGGACGGCTTCCTGATTACGGTTCTGTTCTGGGTGGTTCTTGCGGTTTTCGGTGCATTTCCGCTCCTGTTGATGGATGCACCATCGTTATCAGTCACTGATGCATTCTTTGAATCTATCTCCGGCCTGACCACCACTGGCGCCACGGTGCTGACCAATATCGACGCCATGCCCCGATCCATATTGTTTTACCGACAACAACTGCAATGGTTAGGCGGTATGGGAATCATTGTTCTCGCCGTCGCGATTCTTCCCATGCTGGGCATCGGTGGAATGCAGTTGTATAGAACGGAAGCTCCCGGCCCGGTAAAAGACCGTAAACTGACGCCTAGAATAGCCGAAACCGCCAAAACCCTCTGGTATCTCTACCTTGGTCTGACAGTCGCCTGCGCGCTGGCTTACTGGATGGCAGGCATGACGCCGTTTGATGCCATCAGCCACAGTTTCTCCACCGTGGCTATCGGCGGCTTCTCAACCCATGATGCCAGTATTGGCTGGTTCAATAGCCCCGCCATTGAAGGCATCGCCATCTTTTTCATGCTGATTTCCGGCATCAACTTCGCCATGCATTACCTGGTCTGGCACAATCGCAGTTTCCTGATGTATTTCTCGGATCCGGAAGTCCGTGGTTACCTGCTAATGCTGGTTGGTGTCTGCCTGCTGACGGTGCCGGTGCTGCTTTATAACGATGTCTACGACGGGATGGAAGCCGCTCGTTATGGAATTTTTGAAGTGGTTTCTATCGCGACCACCACAGGATTCGCAACGACAGATTTCTCCATATGGCCAACGTTCCTCCCACTGTTGCTCTTTCTGACCAGCTTTGCCGGTGGCTGTGCAGGTTCCACTGCGGGCGGTATGAAAGTAATCCGCGTTCTTTTGATCTTTAAGCAGGGATCACGAGAACTGAAGCGATTGATTCATCCCAACGCTATTTTTTCCATCAAACTGGGACGCAAACCGGTGGACGACAAGGTGGCGGATGCTGTCTGGGGCTTTTTCTCCGCCTACGTCTTTCTGTTCATCGTGATGTATCTGGCGCTGCTGGCTACCGGCCTGGATATCACCACAGCCTTCTCCGCTGTTGCATCCTGTATGAACAACCTGGGACCTGCGCTGGGTGAGGCATCGGCAAACTACCAGAGCCTGCCCGATACTGCGAAGTGGATTCTGAGCTTTGCCATGCTGCTGGGGCGTCTGGAAATATTCACTTTGTTGGTTCTGTTTACCCCGATGTTCTGGCGACACTAATCCTATTCACGGAAGTAAGCCCAAATATGTTCCTGAATTTTACGATTCAGGAACTTTTTTTCTTGCTTAATACTCTATTGAATAAATCCCGATTATTCGGATTCATACTTTTTTATTAGTATTCAGGAGTACACAACCATGGAAAATCTCACATATAGCCCTAACGTCAGAAACAATATGCATTTAAGCGCCCCAACAATTTCTCGTCAGCACAAGGAGACACGGAGCTTGGTTTGGCAAGCCTGATTCTTCTTCCCTCCCAAAAACGGAGCATTTAGACAAAAAGCATATAGTTTCATGTCAGGTTCAACTCAGCCTGCCAACAAATGAACCCTACCTTCACTCAAGCCCTCCTGCTACAACATCTGGAGCATCTAATCCTTTAACCGCTCTAGAGTCCTTGCTCGAACGCAAACCGCCTAAAGAATATCTCGAAAACAGAACCCAGCAACTGCGTAATTCATTGTTGGATCGCTGTTCAGGGAAAAAAGCCAGAAAAGGTCTTAATCAGCTTTTAAGACAGATGGATACGACAATACTTGAATGTACAGCGCACCTATTCCACATACTTTCCACAAAGCCAGATAGCGTTATACCGCATAAAAACATTCCTGCGCTCACTCTAAAAGTGGATGACGACATAAGTCTAACCATCCTCGATCGCTCAACCATTCACAAAGCCCTTTACCCGGGCTTTATGGTTCCCTGCTGCCTCAGGCTGGATACCCCTCACAAAAAATACCTGTACATGATCCTTCTGTACCCGGAAGTCACCCTGACAATGTTGGAAACAAATGATGGAAAACTGCTTTCTTCCATTGTCACCGTAGACAGGGGAGACCAAGGGATTGCTTTGTGTCATGTGGATAACTGCAGGGGATGTTCTGGCTATCTCAGTCCAGAACAAACGAGACAGGCTATTGATGCATTTGCTCAGCATCTCAATCAATCAACGGGTAAGCCTGTTTTCTTTTCCCCCGGTGAAGCCACCATTGAAAACCTGATGACACCTGACCAAATAAACACCTGCCAGGCTGGCCTAGATAACCTGCTTGAAAAAGCCGCTAACGCGCTTTCTGGTAATGAGACATTCCAGAAACTGAAAAGCAAGCCTTCAAATGACAGGACTGTCGTATCCAATCAGGCACTTAAGCAACTGTCATTTGTTCTTGAAAACCTGACGACGTCAAACCTCTCTGAAGCCATCAGGCAGCAGGCAATCCGGTACTGCGAAGACGTACTGAAATATCCTTTTGCCTTCACGGATGCTTGCCTGGTCCCGGGAAAAAAGGAGGATGATTATTTACGCGTAAATACAAATGAAGGCCATGGTTCTTGTGAGGTGTATCTGAAAATCGCACCAGTAGAACAATTACCCAATGATGACACTCACCATGAGCTTGTTTGATATCATCATTATTGGGGGTGGCGTAGCCGGATTGTCCGCCGGCTACGCCCTTTCATTACAACAGAAACGAGTACTGGTTTTAGAACGCGAATGCCAGCCAGGCGTGCATGCGAGTGGACGGGCCGTTTCCGTCTATGCGCAATCCAATGGCTATGATAATGCGGTTATATTGGCTTTAACCAAATCCAGCCTGAATTTTTTCCTGTTTCCACCGAAAGGATTCTGTGATTACCCACTTGTCCACCCATTCTCTGTTATTTTTATTTCACCATCGTATAAAAAGGAAAAGCTACGAGGATTATGGAAGTCACTGCATAGTGTATTGGATAAGATACAGCTTCTATCAACACCACCTTCTGAAGCGCTTCCCCTATCCAATCAAATGAGTCGCGAAGTTGTATTTGATCCCTGCACTTTTGATATCGACAGTCATGGACTGTTAACCGGTTATCATCGAGCCATCAAAGTCAATCACGGCCAATTCCAGCCCAACAGTGCTGTGACAGCACTTAATTATGAAGGCGGATTATGGTCGGTATTAACACATTTCAATACCTATAAAGCCCCAATCATAATCAATGCAGCCGGAGCCTGGTCTGATGAAGTCGCACAGATGGCGAGGATACGTCCACTAGGCCTGCAACCATTACGACGCACTGTGATAACAGTCACTCACGAATCCTGTCCAGCAGCGCCGATGATGGTTAGTGCTTTAGATGATTGCTATATCAAACCTGAAAAAGGTGTTTTGCAGGTCTCTTCTTGTGATGAACATCTCAGTTCTCCCTGTGATTCGCATCCCGAAGAAATTGATATTGCCATCGCAGCCGACAGGCTTTTTCAAACAACCGGCATAGCCACTAAACGTATCAATTACGCATGGGCAGGCTTGAGAACCTTTGCCCATGATCGAACACCGGTTATCGGTTTCAGCAGCCAGACAAGGGGATTTTTCTGGCTCGCAGGGCAGGGAGGCACCGGGATTCAAACAGCCCCCGCATCCGGATGGCTGACAGCCTCATTAATCCAGGGTCATGGCATTCCAAAAGAACTCAGAGACCTGAGGATGAATGAAGAGAGTATCAGTCCCAAGCGTTTTGAGGAGGTATAAATGTCTAAATTAGAGAACATCAAGGCTATTTTGCTACCAGGACTTGTGTTTCAGTCGACAATTATCGGTGGCGGTTATACCAGCGGACGCGAACTCGTTGAATTCTTCCTTCAATATGGGCCTGTTGCGGGTTATTTCGGCCTCATTCTAACGTTTTTTATTTTCACCCTGGTGCTGATTGTCAGCTTTGAGTTTGCCAGAATAACAAAGAGCTATGACTATAAAACATTTTTTCAATGTCTTATCGGACGCTTCTGGTTTCTTTATGAGTTTTTCTTTGTTATCACACTGATAATTGTCGTTTCAGTTTGCAGCTCTCTAGCCGGAAAAATTGTTAATCAATCAACTGGACAGAGCGAAATCGCTGGAATGATATACTTTATCTGTATCGTGACGTTGGTAAGCAGCTCAGGAACAGAAAGAATTGAGAGCGTTATGAGTCTTTGGTCTGTTGCGCTTTACGGTACATATTTTCTGTTTTTTCTTTTTGCCGTCAAACAGGTAACGATCCTAAACAAAGATTGTTTATTTCATCTTCCTGACAATAACGACTGGTTAGATGGAGCTACCTCTTTCGCAGTCAGTAGCCTGGCAGCAGTACCTGTCATACTTTTTTCATTACGTTCTTTAAAGAATGGTTATTCTTCTATTTTAGCGGGTTTCAGTGGGAGTTTGCTTGCCATTGCGCCAGGATTAGCCTTTTACACAATAATGCTGGGTTTTTACCCTGAAATTATCGATGATACTATTCCATTAACGCGAATGCTGATAGCAATAGATTCTCCTTTTCTCAGCGGCCTTTTCCCGTTAATGATAATTGGTACATTGATCGAAACCTGTTCAGCTCTTTTGCACACATTTAATGAACGAATATCAGTAGCAAGAAAGAAAAACATATCTACACAGAAACGCGCAGCAATTACATTTTTAATATTAATAACCACCATTTTTGTTGCAGATAAAGCAGGCCTGTTCTATCTCATTGCGAAAGGATACAGAATCATTTCTTGGATTTTTTATGCTCTTTTTCTCGTTCCACTGTTCACAGCGGGTCTCAAAGTGATAATTCATAAAAATTTATCAATTTGATACCCGATCACAGTATTTTTCATTTATCTGTAACAAGAATGTATTGCGAAGAACTCTTTTTATAGTATCTAATACCAAAACAGCATTTTCACCTTGTCATCAAAGGACCAGTGATTGAGCATCCAATGGCCATTTGATTGATAAAAGATGAAGCGCCAGACCAGAGCATGTTTCTCAAGCTTTTGCAGATAAGCAAACTGGATCAAAGAATCTCCAGCCGTCTCAACCTTAACCAGCTCAAAACCCATAGGCTTGCCATAACGCTGCAACGCCATGGGCATCTGTCTCTCAACCTGACTGAGCTGTGCGTCCATCTCCCTGGCAGGAAAGAGAACATAAGGCGTCAATCTCTCCATGCCGTCTCTGAGTTTCCCTTGTCCGACATCCTTCATGACGGTTTCAACCAGTGACTGTATGGCTTGCTTGCTTTGCAAAGGTTCAGCAGCTGGCAGTGATAGCGAGAAAACCAATACCATTGCGCCGATTATGTAACGCATGTTTCATCCCTATTCTATGGCTGTTGTTTATTTTTGTGCCGGGAATTTAGGTGAATCCCTGTCAGCAAATCACATCGAAAAACGCCCTGAGCGACTCAAGTAGGGTCCGATGACACACACATTCCGTTCATTAACTTCTGCGTTATCGGCCTGATGCCTGCCACGCATTAGGGCATATGGTGTATCCATCAAATCCTCGACAACATCATGACGGACTTCATGGCCGCTTTTCTGCTGTGCCGATTGATCCTGTCAGGGTGCGTATGAATTCAGGTAATCGATGCACCACACCTTCCCGCTTCGCTTCCAGAAGCTCTTCCTGCCGGTTTCTATCAATGAAACGACAGGCATTCAGCAGGTCACTTAATGCGACCTCCAAACGGTCTGTCTTTTTTCCAACTGACAGATGCTCGACTCCAACAGACCAATTTCCGAGCCCATGTTATCTAAGCTCGCAAGCATTTCATTGAGCTGAGGATTTCTGGCAATCATTACCTGCTGTTCAGACGAGGAAGAATCGAAATATTCACCCTACTGGTGCTGTTTATCCCAATATACTGCCGCCATTGAACCGGTCGCGATGAAGTTATGAAACCTTCATATTTACAGGTGATAACGGTTACACAGGCTCTGGCATCAGATCCGATTCTTGAGACAAAGGCTCCTCGGCCGCCCTGTGTACATCAACCTTTACTTCTATTTGTAGACGGGTTGATTCTGTTGCCCTGGATTTAACGGGAACAGCTTCTGGCTCCAAAACTGTCTCAATGATATCCGCTCGCTGACGGGGAGAAGTTCGCTCTTCATACTGAGGTGTATTATTTTCGGACTCCCCTATTCCTACCATTTCTATTCTGCCACCGATTCGTTCCCTCTCTATTCTGCCTCCGATTCGAGATGTACCACTCTCTGTTGTCATTGGGATCACGTTATATTCTTCTATTTGTCCATGTCTGTTTTCACAGCGCTTATACAGATTACGAATGAGTAATAACAGCATAATAAAAGAAACGACAACCGCACATCCTCCCACAATGATAAGTGTAGCTTCTGCCCCTTCACTAATTCCTCCATTCGGATTCACTCTGGTAGTTTCAGCTAATTGTGTTGTCATATCATTTTCAGGGATAGTTGTGCAGCTTCCGTCAGGACAATTAGGATTGTCATTACAACCGTAAGATTCAGGCTTGCATTCATACGATTTACACTTAAAAAAACCTTCAGCACACTCAAAGGCGCTCGTCTTCATCTGTTGATTCATAAGCAACAACATGGGTAAGAGCTTTTTACACGATTTCAGTATCCATGATAAAGGTCTGGCTATGTCTGATATTGAATCAGCCATTCTTTCCTGATTAACAGGTACTATGCTCCTTTGCTTGTGGTTTTTCTGGGGTATTTTACCATAGCCCTCAATATCTGAAGCCTGTCTCTCCTTCGGTTTTTCAGGGGTCTTGATACCGTCAACCCCCTTCGATCTGGAAGAATATGCGATTGAAGAAGGCAACTGGGGAACACTGAGTAAATTATTGGAAAGAAACATTTAACAAACCTCTTGATAAACATTGATAGCTGATTGATAGCCAGAGCCTAAAAAACTGTAAAAAAATCAGGATGAATATTTCAGTGGACATTAGAAAAAAGCTACGGAAGATATCTAGCGAATTACTGCAAAATCATTTACGCCTAAAATATCGATAATCCATTACTAAACAGGATCACTGCTTTGAAATTGTTAGTCCGTAATTAGTTCCACAATTCATTTTGTCTGGCTGACAGAACGGTTATTACTTTCAGGAACAGATTGGAAAGAGGAAAATCCGATAACCGTTCCCCTGCCAGCTATCACTGGCTGACAGGGGTCGGTTGATAGCACTTCGTAAACGTCAGTACAGGCATAACAATGGTTCTTTTACTCAGACCACCTTTAGTCCATCACCTGACGGTTATAAATACTCCATGAACCAGCCTTTGCTGTTCAGGAATGCGAGGCATTCCTGTGCAATGCGTTCAGGTGAATCCCGGTTGTACAGGTAGCATCCGAAAACGCCCTGAGTGGCGAAACAATCGCACGGCGTCGCGCTCGTAATGCATTGACCTCAGCTTTATCCGCCTGGAAAGCCTGCCAGGCCTCAGAGCTGTAAAGCGTATCAATCAGATCTTCCACGGCACCATGACGTGCTTCATGGCCACTGCCCAACCGGGCGGGTTGATCCTGCCATGGCAGCATGATGGATTCCGGTAAACGGTGCAGTGCTTCTTCCAGCTGCGCCTCAGGCAACGCTTCCTGGCGGTTCTTCTCGATAAACCGGCGAGCATTCAGCAAATCGCCGAAAGCAACTTCAAAGCGATCTGTCAGTTTTTCCAGCTGGCGAATTCGAGCCTCAAGGAGCTCCACTTCAGAAACCATGTCATCAAAGTCCATGATCATTTCATTGAGCAGGGGATTTCCGGCAATAATCTCACGCTGTTGCGGTGATGAAGGATGAAAATCCTCCCCCTTGGCAATGCTACCTACCTGACGGCTCAAAGCCTTCTGCCACTGGCTGAGATTGAAGATCATCGACTCTTTGAGTGGCAAATCGGATAAATGGGGAATACTAACAGTGGTCAGCGTCTGCCGCTGGTGATCATTAATATTCCCTGTCAGCGTACTTTCATCAGCTACTGGTTCTGTTGTTTCTGACGTATTGAGACCAAGGCGATCCTGCCAGCGGGTTTTTAAATGTATACCTGACACCCGGGTTGCCTCTGAAAAGGCTTTCAATGGCTCAATCAGCTCATTTCGCTGTTTTTCGAGACTGGTAATACTCTCCTGATCGTTCTGGTAGCAACGATATTGATCCGTTTTCTTGAAAACCTCTACCGCATTTTTCATCTGCCGCAGTCGCTCGGCCTCGTCACTGACCAGGTACCAGGCCATCTGTCCCGGCATGTGAATGTGTTCCGGCAAGTTCCGTAGTGCGGAGGATAAGCGGTGCTCTGACCATTGGGCATTGTTATAACGGTCAATAATTCTGCAAATCTCGAAGGCAAGGCTGTATTCGATCTCAAAACTACTGCACTTATTCTGCAGAAGCATGATCTCGGTATTGAGCATCTGGACCTTATCTACCAGACGATCAAAGCGTTGCGCCATATCTCGAATAGTTTCATTTGCCCGGACAGCCTGGCGGTGGTATTTCGACATTTTATGGAAATCTTCACCTTTAAGGGTCGTTTTAACCTTGTTTCCGACCGTTCTGATCGATTTATCCAGGCTATATCTCAGCGTCGCGATGGGGGATATTTCATCAAACAGAGTAGGGCGGTATGCATTAAAATCCGCTGCAGCCTCACGATTCTGATCACTTTGCTTACTGGCCGTTGCAAACTTCGGTATATCAGTACTTGCGCTGTCATTGGCTGGATTAATCGCTGACTTGTTATCCGATGACTTCTGACGGGATGAAGGATTTTCCATGCTGCTACTTCCTTGATAATACTGGCGGGTTACGGTGTGTTTATTGGTTTAATTATTGGCTATCCCTTCAGCTCTCTGCCGGATGATTTGAGATTGATTCGGAATATCAGTCACCAAGCCCAATAAGGAATACTGGAAAACCCCTCGTTTGCCCATTCATACGTGGAATAAACCGGCTATCAGTCTTCATCCCAGATGGATTCCAGCGTGTAGTCACTGCCCTCCACAACGAAAAAGCTGCCATTTACATAACGGAAATGACGCTCCAGTTCTGATATTCGATCCACATCCTCCACTCCGAGCACCAGGCTGGCTGCTTCCAGGTTTTCCTTCTGACGGATAGGGGATACTGATTTGGGGATAACATACACCCCTCGCTGTACGGACCATTGGATCAGTACATGGGCAGGAGTGACGCCATGTTTATGGGCAATATCGCCAACGACCGGATGATCCAGTAACCTGGGTTCATCCTCAGAACGTATCTCCGGACTTCTGTCCATAGACCCCAGAGGTGAATAGGCCGTCACCTGAATCCGGTGCTCCTGACAGAAGCGGACCAATGTCTGCTGCTCCAGAAAAGGGTGCAACTCCACCTGGTTCATCGCCGGCATGATCTGCGCCTGACTGATCAGCTGCTCCAGCTTTCGGATACTGAAGTTGCAGACACCGATATACCTTGCCAAACCATCATCGACACAAGCTTCCATACCCAGCCAGGTTGTCTCTAAAGGTAAGGTTTTCAATGAGATACACTCATCAGCTGTCGAAGCAAAAAGCACATCCTCCCGAACAGCCACGGGCCAGTGCATCAGAAACAGATCCAGATAATCCAGCTGTAGATCGGATAGCGTCTTTTCCAACGCGGGTCTCACAGCCTCTTGCACATGGGCGTTATTCCAGAGCTTTGACGTGATAAACAGATCCTCTCTGCTTACATCCCCTTCTTTGAAAGCATCATGAAAGGCCTGTCCAATTTCAGGTTCATTGCCATAGACCGGTGCACAGTCAATATGTCGATAACCGATGTTTATGGCTTCTCTTATAGCCTCGTAAACAACGCCAGGCTCTGATTTCCATGTTCCCAAGCCTATCATCGGCAGGGCATTACCGGATAATGTCGTGAGACTCATAGTAATCTCTTTATATTAAAGAAAAGACTTTATCACTCGTATAGGAAAAGAGTCACTAATAATAAATATTAACGACATTCAATATAGATTATGAGATATGTTTTCATACCTCAAAAACCCAAACTCAAATAACTTTTAAATATAAAAACATTACTTTAATAAATAAAAAAATATTAATGGAACTTTTATGCTTCAAAATCAGCCTAACTATATACACTTGTAAAATTTGATTTAACGTTCTTTTTAATTTTACTGGTAGGATACGATCGCCCATGACAACAAGCGTTACACATTATCACCAAACAAATCCACGGGTAGAATCTCATCAGACAGCCCCTCCTAACAGCAGCATTATAATAGTTCCAGATAATGATCTTTATGTAATAAAAAACATTTTATTACCACTTAAAGCATGTATTTTATCCATTAAAGAACGTCTATGCTGGATTTTTAGCTTACTGTTTTCATTTTTTCAAAAAACCAGAACTGTAGATGAATCACCAGTTAACCATAATCATGATGCATTAAATGCTGAAATTGATCAGCATGAAGTACATTCAAATGAAAACAATAATCGACTTGATCAGAATAATGAAAATCCTCTTTCAAGTCGTGAAATACATCTACCTGAACTTCAGTCTCCATCTGAAAGATTCATTTTAGAAACAACTGAGTCACAAACAGAGAATGAGCAAAACATTAAAGTCAATCCATTAGTTAATGATACACCGCCCACTGTCGAAGAAATTAGCCATCGAAGTACTATCGATAATAAAGAAAATAATGGTATCTCTCTTTTATCACATGAAAGACAAACTGCTCAACGTCCTTCACTGAGCTCTGATATTCAGCCAGAGCAAACGGTATCACACGAACCCATTGTACCAATATTAAATAATACACTCCCAAACCAACAACAATGTTCAGAATCAGAGAATTCTACAATTGAAAGCGAATCAGATATGCAAGAAACATCTGGCCCAACAGCCATTGACTATAAAATAGCTGCTTATCATCAGTTTATGGTTGATCTGGATACTCTCTACCCATTATTAAAAAAATCTGAAACCCATAGACTGTTAACCCCATATAGCTGTGAATCTATAGTACTTAATTTTGATAGATTAACAGCGTTATTACCTAACACTGAAATATTTAACAATATTGATGACGTTAATAATTATATGAATGCTCTAACCCAGAACAATGAAAGTCAACAAGATTCACACACCACTGAATTCATCGAAGCAATGTATAATTTAAACAAATTTATTAAAACCGCCTGCAGAAGAAAAGCAAGGCATCGAACAGACCTTTCGATAGATAAAACGTTAAGTATATTACTACCACAATTAGCCACCAATCTTGATATATTATTTTCACATACAATAAAACAAGAGGATATTCCTACACCAGATACACATCCAGCACTTCAACATTCCTCACCAACACAGCGCCAAAGAACATATATAAAAATACCAATATTTTCTCGCACTCCGCCAAAACTAACCAAATAACCAACCAAAAAAAATTATTACAATCTCGGAAGAATTGATTATTTACTTGAATATCACATAATAAAAATTAAATTATCCATAATTACATGATAATAATAAACAATTTACAAAAAATAAGTATCACGCCTTGTTATTATTACTATCACTTTAAATGTACTAGTGAACTAAATACATTCTACTCTATCATAGTTTTTATATATTTTTTAAGATATCCAAGGCCAATCATTTTGAATAATACTATTCCAGCAACAGCAACTAACACACCATTAGTAACTAATACATCAATAAGTAATGCAAGCACAACTAACCCTTCATACATTAGTCTCACAGAAGAACAATTATTAAGTATGAACAACTTTGAAATATGCAATCATATTTATACCCTTTTAATAAACTACAAGATACAAGTCATCAACCCTTCAGAAATTATAAGACTTGTTTCATTCTGTGAAAATGTTAATGAACTATTAAATGATGATTTAACACTATTAAACACAGCTTCCTGTCTAGGTTTAGCTGAAATAGTACAAATACTGATAGATAAAGGTGCCGACGTTAATCGTGGTGATGATAATAACTATACCCCCTTATATAACGCGGTAGAAAAAGGCCACCAAACCGTCGTTAACATTCTACTTCAAGCAAACGCTGAAATTGATTGCATAGAAATTGATGGCAGAACACCTTTATGTGCAGCAGCATTCCATAGGCACCCCAGTATTACAGATATGCTAATGAAAGCCGGGGCAGATATAAATTATCAGTGCGGGGGACATACACCATTACATGATGCCGCATGGGCAGGTGATATAGAATCACTGAAACTCCTTATTGGTGCTGGTGTTAACCTTTTTCATACTAATACGAGTGGCAGAACAGCATTACACAATGCTGCATATGCACATCAAAATCGTACAATGGCAGTGCCGATACTCATCAGAGCAGGTCTTGATCCAAATCAAGCCGATGATTCAGGTCAAACACCTGTAAACCTGGCATCACGATATGGTCGCACAGAAGCACTTAAGCAATTAATAGAAGCCGGTGGTATAGTGACCGGTAATGACTTGCTTTCAGCAGCGGAATTCGGCTATTACGAAGCCGTCAGAGTATTAGTTAATGCTAAGGTTGATATTACTTATGCCAATAGTAAATGTGAAACCGCACTCCATCTTGCAGCATCAGGATTAAGAGATGCATTTCCAAATAATTATAACCACGCAGAAGTCATCAAAATTCTCGGAGATGCCGGTGCAAATGTTCATCTTCATAATAATAAAGGCATGGCACCTTTACACGTTGCCATATCAAGCGATACCCCTAAACCTGATATCGTAAAGCGTTTAATTGAAATATGTGCTGATATTAATCAGCCGACTCTGCTCAATTTCAGTGGAGACCAGCCCGGTAGTCGACTTATAAAAGATAAAAGGCCATTACACTTGTCCGTAGAATATGGGCATACTTCCCTTACTATGCTTCTATTACAAAACAACGCTAATGCTAATATGACAGATAAACATGGCATGACACCTTTACATCTTGCGGTAATAAAAAGAAATCCCGAAGCAGTGCAACTCCTGATAGATTCAGGAGCCAACACCGATCCAGTTGATATTATTTCGAAGGAGACACCTCTATACAAAGCGGCAAACAATGTTCGAAATAGCACAACAGACCAATTAAAAAGAACCCATACAGATATTATCAAGATATTGTTAAAAGCAGGGGCTGATCTTGATAAAGTGAATGAAGCTATACGCGATGAAAATCTAAACACCCCTTTCAAGATAATTAACAATCTATATACCAAAGATGAAATTGTGGAACTTCTTGAATTAAAACCAACACCCGATGTATCTATCATATTTAGAGATAAGTTTGATCGTTTTCTTTTATTCAATATGACACGCCAGCTAATTCGAAAACGGATTAGAAATAGCCCAAACATTGCTAGTTTGCCTTTACCAGAAGCTATTAAAAACCGTATCCGAGCTAATCATGATATTGAGCCCTCTTTAGTAGTTGAAGATCACAGCATTCAAGAAATTGAACCAACAGCAGACTCAGAAAAACAAAAAAAACCTGCTAAAAATCCAACTCCTGAAAGCTTGCCAAGAACGCAAGATGAAAAAGAATGGACAACCGTTCACCAAAATAGACGAATGGAAAATAAAGATTTCATTGAAAGTCGTAGAACAGAAGAAAGAAGAAGGGGATTTGGTTCTACTGAGCCTTCAAAAATAAAACGCGATCCTAATAAATTTAATAAGACATTTAAAAAATAAATAACAATTTCATCAAACAAAACATATCCTATTTTCTTTGGGGTGAATACAAGAATCATTATCAATTGCAAATAATTATTCTAAACATTAAACCCCACCCTACGTTTTTATAGATTTATTAAAATATTGCTCTATTATGGGAGATTAGATTATGGCTTTCTCACCGCATTAGATCGGAGCACATAATGAAAAAACATGAAAGTATTCAGAAAGTGATGACGACAAACCCTATCACTATTCAGAAAGGCCAGAAGCTTAGCGAAGTTAATGCAATCTTCCGTGAACATAATATTCATCATGTGCCCGTACTGGACCATAAAAAGCCTGTAGGCATCATCGCTGAAGCGGATCTCCTTAGATTAATTTATGATGCCGGTAATACAGATAGCCGTATGCAGGACTCTATGATCGATCAACAGCATACGATCAACGATGTGATGACAACTGATCTGAAAACACTGAATACATCATCCACAGTCAGAGATGCCGCAGAACTATTGTCTGACAGTCGTTATCACTCAGTGATTGTACTTGAGAATGAGAATCTTGCAGGCATAGTCACAACGACAGACCTGATTCACTACTTGTGTGAACAATTCTGATATTTCTCAGGTTGCTGATTTTGCCCTGCCAGCTTGGGTTGCGGGGTAAACAATCTGCTCACTATTTCTGTTTCCTTATTTTACTCCTTTTGCTTTATAAGGTTTTTATTCAGCCGATGTTCAAATAGCATGTTCATTGACTTTTACTGATGTCATGGATGGAGAACGGATGAACAAAGTCAAGATAACCGTCTTCAAGTGGGCTGGCTCATGGGGCCCGTTCAAGATCAAGATTCCCTGTGGCGAATGCGCCCTGACTGAAAATATCATTCGCGACACCATGGCCAACGAGCTGGCGGATATCCCCGTGGAGCTGGATGAACGGGAATGGCTGACCGAATGGTGGAAACCACTGACCAAAGGCGGCTGGCATGCGCCCATTGTCATGGTTGAAGGTAAAGTCATTTCACAGGGAATGGCTCTAAACCGGGGCTTATTGACCCAGGCTGTTATTGAGCATCACAGTAGCCAGAGCACGATCAGCGGCAATCATGTTTTCGGTAAGGAAAACTGCCCTTACTGTGTGCGTGCCAAAGATCATCTGGATCGCCGTGGTATTCCTTACCAATACCACGACGTTATCAAGGACTCCCGCGCCCTGTATGACATGCTGGCACGGGTAAAACCGATCATAGGCCCAAAAACCCCGGTCACCGTTCCCCAAATCTGGATTGATGGAAAATATGTGGGGGGCGCTGATGAGCTCAGCAAAATTGTCGATGAATACGTCGAACCCAATTATGACCGCGGCCAGTGCTCCATTTCGCCTGAGAAACGGCAGAAAAGCGATAACGACTGATTTTGTTCATACCGCTGACAATCACTTTTTTCTGTATTGTCAGCGGTATCATCCACATCGCCCTACAGCGTTGAAACACAGGTATTTCCCAGCTTTCCCCCAACCAATACATAAATTACACACAATGTTATCCACATTGTGACCTGATCTTTTTGCCATACTTTCGAGCTAGCCGCTTTATCCAGAGACTCATCCTGAGACTGCCCTGTTTTTGTGCTGTCCGGACAAGGTATAATTTCCGCCATTTTTCCGGTTTATCCCACTGTCCGCCGAGTCGGACAGGAACCCCAACCCTGAGGTGGTACTGTGACCCAACAAACCGTGCCCGACGCCAGCACTTTCCAGGGGCTGATCCTTGCCCTGCAAAACTATTGGGCCCGTGAAGGCTGTGTAATCATGCAACCGCTGGATATGGAAGTCGGCGCCGGCACCTTCCATCCTGCGACCTTCCTGCGTGCCATAGGCCCGGAGAACTGGAACTCCGCCTATGTGCAACCCAGCCGCCGTCCGACTGACGGCCGTTATGGCGAAAACCCGAACCGTCTCCAGCACTACTACCAGTTCCAGGTGGTAATGAAACCGTCGCCTGAGAACTTCCAGGAACTCTACCTGGGCTCTCTGAAAGAGCTGGGTATTGATACCTCCGTTCACGATATCCGTTTCGTGGAAGACAACTGGGAATCCCCCACGCTGGGCGCCTGGGGTCTCGGCTGGGAAGTCTGGCTGAACGGCATGGAAGTGACCCAGTTCACTTATTTCCAGCAGGCAGGCGGCATTGAATGCTACCCCGTCACCGGCGAGATCACCTATGGTCTGGAGCGTCTGGCCATGTACCTGCAAGGCGTAGACAGCGTCTATGATCTGGTATGGGCGCACGGGCCACAGGGCGATGTCACCTATGGTGATGTTTATCTCCAGAACGAGGTTGAAATGTCCACCTTCAACTTCGAACTGGCCGATACCAAGAGCCTGTTCGAACATTTCGACTACTTTGAACGTGAGTCCGAGCGTATGGTTGAACAGGGGCTGCCGCTGCCGGCGTATGAATTTACGCTGAAAGCCTCCCACACCTTCAACCTGCTGGACGCGCGCCACGCAATCTCCGTGACCGAACGTCAGCGTTACATCCTGCGTGTTCGCACCCTGGCCAGGGCCGTTGCCCATGCCTACTTCGAAGCACGCAAGAAACTCGGATTCCCCCTGGCGGATCCTGCGATAAGGCGTGAAGTAATGACCATGCAGGAGAAGAACTAATGGCAACACAGGATTTTCTGGTCGAGCTGGGCACCGAAGAGCTGCCCCCGAAAGCACTGAAAACGCTGGGTAACGCCTTTGCGGAGGGAATTCTCAAGCGTCTGGAAAAAGCCGGACTGGCTTATGGCAACCACCAGGTTTTCGCGGCTCCGCGTCGTCTGGCACTACTGGTTCGCGAACTGGAAACCGCTCAGCCTGACCGTGACGTCGAGCGTAAGGGCCCGGCCGTTCAGGCAGCGTACGATGCCGAAGGTAATCCCACTAAGGCCGCCGAAGGCTTTGCCCGCTCCTGTGGCGTTACCGTCAGCGATCTCGTGACCGAAGAGACCGACAAGGGTGCCTGGCTGGTTTTCCGTTCCACAGAGAAGGGTAGTGCGACCGCTGAACTGCTGCCTGCCATGGTCAAAGCCTCTCTGGATGAACTGCCGATTCCCAAGCGTATGCGCTGGGGTGCGAGCCGGGTTGAGTTTGTCCGTCCCGTGCACTGGCTGGTGATGCTGCTGGGTACAGAAGTCGTGGATTGTGAAATCCTCGGCCTGACGGCTGGCCGTGAAACCCGTGGCCATCGCTTCCATCATAATGATGCGATCACCATTGAGAACCCGGCTGACTATCAGCGTCTGCTGGCACGCAACGGTTACGTTATTGCTGATTTTGAAGGCCGTCGCAGCACGATCCGCCAGCAGGTGGAAGCTGAAGCCCGTAAACTGGGCTGTGAAGCCGTTATCGACGATGACCTGCTGGATGAAGTCACCGCACTCAATGAGTGGCCTGTGGCGCTGGCTGGCCGTTTCGATGATGAGTTCCTGGAAGTCCCCCAGGAAGCATTGATCTCTTCCATGAAAGAGCATCAGAAGTATTTCCACGTGGTGGACGGTGAAGGTCACCTCAAGCCTTACTTCATCACCATCGCCAACATCGAAAGCCAGGATCCTGCCCAGGTTATCGCGGGTAACGAAAAGGTCATTCGCCCCCGTCTGGCGGATGCCAAGTTCTTCTACGATAACGACCGCAAGTCCACCCTCGAAGAACGTCGTGAAACCCTGAAGCCGGTGGTATTCCAGAGCAAGCTGGGCTCCCTGTATGCCAAGACCGAGCGGATCGCCCGTCTGGCCGCCTATATAGCTTCTCAGGAAAACGGTAACAGTGACTGGGCGCGCCGTGCCGGTGAGCTGTGCAAGTCTGACCTGGTGTCTGACATGGTGCAGGAATTCCCTGAACTGCAAGGCATCATGGGCCAGTACTACGGCACCAATGACGATGAGCCGGAAGAAGTCTGCCGCGCCCTGAATGAACAGTACATGCCGCGCTTTGCAGGTGATGAGCTGCCGACCGGTCTGACCGGCTGTGCCGTCGCCATCGCAGACAAGCTGGACACACTGACCGGTATCTTCGGCATCAACCAGCCACCTTCCGGTAACAAGGACCCGTTTGCACTCCGTCGTGCCACTCTGGGTATCCTGCGGATTATCGTCGAGAAGAAGCTGAACCTGGATCTGCGCAGCCTGATCGCTGTCGCCATCGAAGGTTATGCGGAGCAGGGCACAGAACTGCCAGCGGGTGAGTCGCTGGCTGAAACCGTGCTGGACTTCATGCTGGAGCGTTTCCGCGCCTGGTACCAGGATGAAAAGATCCCGGTTGAAGTCTTCCTGTCAGTTAAAGCACTGAAGCCGTCCCAGCCTTACGATTTCGATCGCCGGGTAAAAGCTATCCACAACTTCAGCCGTATGCCGGAAGCCCTGGCGTTGGCTGCAGCTAACAAACGGGTATCCAATATCATGGCCAAAGCTGGTGATCTGGTGATTCCCGATAATGTGGACGAAGCGCTGCTGACTGAAGAAGCCGAGAAGGCACTGGCATCTGCACTTTCAGCCAAACGCGAAGAAGTGCAGCCGCTGCTGGGCGAACGGAAGTATTCCACGGCCATGGAGCGTATGGCGTCCCTCAAGGATACCGTGGATAACTTCTTCGACACCGTGCTGGTTAACGCGGAAGATCAGCAGGTTCGTCTGAACCGCTATGCGCTACTGCGTCAGCTGCGCGACCAGTTCCTCCATGTAGCGGATATCTCTCTGTTACAGAAAAGCTGATATTGGCAACGGAAACTACCACCGGTTTCCGCCACAATACTGTTTTCATGCCTGATAATGGGAACGGTATGCCTTCAGTGGATGTTTTACTCACTAAGACCGGCTCTGGTAGCCGGTCTTATGCCATAAACAACAGACAGGTTTCAGCCTGCACTCGAAAGGAAGGGGAGCCTTGCCGATGAAACTGGTCATTCTCGATCGAGATGGCGTCATCAACGAAGATTCCGACAACTATATCCGTTCCGTTGACGAGTGGATTCCCATTCCCGGCAGTATTGAAGCTATAGCGCGGCTGAGCCAGGCCGGTTATACCATCGCGGTTGCCACCAATCAGTCCGGCATAGGCCGTGGTTATTATGACTTGGCAGAACTGGACGCCATGCATAATAAGATGAATCGTTTAGTAAACGACAACAGTGGTTTAATTAGCACTATCGCTCTTTGCCCACACACACCGTATGACGGTTGTGATTGTCGAAAGCCTCAACCAGGTTTGGTTCGCCAGATTGAAGCAACCCTGAAAACATCGGCGCAGGGCGCCTGGTTTGTTGGCGATACAGGGAAAGACATTGACGTTGCCCGCGCTACCGGCTGTAAACCGGTTCTGGTCAAAACAGGGAAAGGGGAAAGAACCCTCGCAAAAGCCAGTGCAGATGATTTACAGGGTGTAAAAATTGTCGATTCACTCGCAGACTTTGCCGATTACCTGCTCAATGGAGCTGATGTCTGATGTTATACCGTGCATTTCTCTGGTTTAGGACAGCTGTCTTCTATCTTTTGCTGATACTCTGGACGGTTTTTTATCCAAGCCTGGTGTTGGTGAGCATTTATTTTGTGCCACGGAAGTATCGGCATCGATATGCTGTTGTCACCTGGTGCAGTGTCGCACTCATGCTGGTTAGAACCCTCTGTGGTATTCGCTGGGAAGTGGAAGGAAAGGAGAATATTCCGGATCACGGCTGTGTCATTCTCAGCAATCACCAGTCAACATGGGAAACCTTTTACCTTCAGACCGTTTTCACGCCCCAATCCACGGTCATTAAGCGGGAATTGCTGAATATTCCCTTCTTTGGCTGGGCGTTCCGCTTTCTGAGTCCTATAGCCATCAACCGCAGTGATCGCAATGCGGCCATGCATCAGCTGATAGATCAGGGCAGCCATTATTTAAAAGAAGGGAACTCGGTACTCATTTTTCCTGAAGGAACCCGCCGTGATTGGCCCGATCTGGGTAAATTCAGCCGGGGCGGAGCAATGCTGGCCAATAAAGCCGGAGTAGAAGTCGTTCCAGTCGTTCACAATGCCGGCCGTTGCTGGCCAAATGGAAAATGGCTGAAAACACCGGGCGTTATTAACATTAAAATCGGACAGCCCATTTCCAGTGAGGACAAATCCACCACTGAGCTGAGCAAACTGGCTTATGAATGGGTGAAAGAAAATCAGAAAACGCTGGATTGAATCTAAAGCGCCCTATAACTTCGTTATAGGGCAATATCTGGTAGGGGAGGGCTACTTCCCAGAATTCCCCTAAATATTCTCATTCCGTCTGATCATGTCAGCGCAATCCATAGCGACTTCGTGACCTTTCAATGTCTCTCTGGCATGGATGACCATCAACTGAGCTTTCTTCTTCATCTGCTGCATGATGGGTGTCATTATCTCATGTAATCGATCCCATTCATCCTGCGTCAGGGTATAGACATCCGCCTGGGGATGATGCTCCATTTTCAGACCGGTAATACCAAATTCTTCCAGTAGCTCCAGCTGAGCACGGGTGATATGAGGTTCCTTGAAGTCCTTGTTGGGCGCATATTTATCCAACGTTGCGAGTGAGTCATACTCAGGCAATGTCTGATCAAGAATACTGCTTTGCTCGCCACTGGAAGCCTGATTGTCTGCAGAATCAGCCGTCTGATTGCTCACCGGTCCGGCCTGATTAACAGCACCGCCCTGATTGCTCCTGATATCATTGCTCATATGCTGACCAACCTTTCCTTAGCTTCTCAGATCCCTGATTTCATCCGACAACTTGTCTTCTTCGTACTCCAGCTGCTTCAACTGGTCTTCCAGTTTCTCAAGCTCAGCCTTGATAGGGTCATATTGAGACTGAATTTGATTCTTTTCTTGTACTAATTTATCTCTTTCACTACTTAACTTTGAAAGATCATTATTATTCTGACTTATTTTATTATTAAAATCAGATATTTTATCATTTGATTTTTTAATATTTGCATTGCTTGAATTAATCACTCCAGAAGCTGCATTCCTTACAGCTTTATGCTCAAGTGTTTTCTTTATATTCCATGGCCACCAATTCTCATACTGATGATTATTGTATCGTTGTTGCGCTTTGTTTTTTGTGGCCTCAAACTCTGACTTCTTAGCTTCTTCAGTTGTTTTTAAAGTTTCATGCTTTTCTTTTTCTTTCTCTGTCATTTCAATATTTTTTTCTTTCCCAATAATCTCTACATGTTTATCTTTTAATTTCCCTTCATAATTTTCTGCTTTATCTCTTAAACTATGCAATTTCTCTTTAAGCTCTTCCTTTTTTTCTCTTATTTCACTTCTTTCTTCTTGCTTATCTATGATTTTTTCATGCGTACTACCTCCTCCGCCAACAGCACCAGAACCACCACCAACAGCGTGATGCCCCCCAAACTGGGAAGGAGGCCGAATACCAGGCACGGCACCATGCCCGGGGATCTGGTTATAGAAGTTGGACATACCGGCAAATTGCGAACCAAAGCCATGCATGGCCCCCATCATGCCCGGTGTATGTGCAACACCACCGGTCATGATGCTGATCTGTATGCCCGGTACGTTATAACCCGGTGCAATCCCGCCTTTGGCGCCAATACCACCGACCTGGCCAATACCGCCAATCGAAGGGGGTTGTGAAGGATTGAACGCAATTGCCATAACCAAATTCCTGTATGCTTTAGATCAAACCGCTCTTCTTGACAGAACCACCTTTTCCACCTGATTTGCCTTGGCGCCCAGCATCTTTAACCTCTTTTGATGCTTCTTTTATTTTTCGTTTTACATCAGCATCCAGTTCATTTTTCCAGGCAATGGTTTCAGCCATGGCAAACTTGGGGAAGTCAGGATTCTCAATATCCCTTTGCACGTCTTCCGGTGTCATATTGATATCCTGAAGCAACCCCTGATAACGGGAAAAAACCTCTGCCCCCTGATTAATCAGCTGATCTATTTCAGACAATATGGCTTTATCTTGCTTATCTTGATCAAGGTTTTCATTATCCATAATTAAAAACCATGCGACATTTTTCAGAATACTTTTATAGATACATAACAGTATAAGATATTAAACAGCTCTGATTTATCAGGCCTGTTAATATAATCATTATTAAATAATTAGTAATGATTCGTTTTCTTTACGTATAAAAAAAGGCCGGTCAAAACCAGCCTTTTTATTATTCAGTCAATTAACTATCACCCATCAACTGCTCGACAAGCCCCATCAGGATATGAATGACCTTGATATGAATTTCCTGGATTCGGTCAGCATAACCAAAATGTGGCACCCGGATTTCAATATCCGCCAAACCTGCCATTTTTCCGCCATCCTTGCCAGAAAGAACAATCGTACGCATGCCTTTCTGTCGGGCGGCTTCCAGCGCTTTCAGCACATTGGCAGAGTTACCACTGGTACTGATCCCCAGTAATACATCACCCGATTGTCCCAAGCCTTCTACATAGCGGCTGAATACAAAATCGTAACCAAAGTCATTGCTGACACAGGACAGATGGCTTGGATCAGAAATCGCGATGGCCGGATAAGCAGGGCGGTTTTCACGGTAACGCCCGGTCAACTCCTCAGCAAAATGCATGGCATCGCAATGCGAACCACCATTGCCGCAGGAAAGCACTTTACCGCCAGCCTTAAACGATTCCGCCAAAAGTTCGGCGGCACGTGTGATTTTCTCCAGATTCGCGTCGTCATTCAGAAATTGGTCAAGCACCAGGGCGGCTTCTGATAATTCCTGTCTGACGTATTGCTGTAATTCATTCATTGCTTCTGTCCCGGCAACCGTCACTGGCTGTTTTTGATTAATTTCAAAAACAGCCAGTGACGGTGTTTTACGCAGTATTTTTGAGGTTTCCGGATTATACGTCGAGGTTCGCAACCCTCAGCGCATTGTCTTCAATGAAGTCCCGGCGTGGCTCAACCACATCGCCCATCAGCGTCGTAAAGATCTGATCGGCAGCAATGGCATCATCAATGGTCACACGCAACATGCGTCGGGATTCCGGATCCATGGTGGTTTCCCAGAGCTGATCCGGGTTCATCTCACCCAATCCCTTATACCGCTGGATGTAGTGACGCTTGGTGGATTCATGCATCAACCAGTTGAGCCCCTGCTCAAAATCATCGATGGGCTGAACACGCTCTCCCTTGCGGAAATGGGCGCCATCCTCCAGCAATCCCTGAAGCTGATTCCCCAGCTTCACTATATTGCGGTAATCATTCGAGATGAAGAACTCAGTCTGGAAGCGGTATTCGGTGGTAATCCCGTGAGACACGACACTGGCTACCGGTACCCAGATATTCAATTCGCGATTTTCTACTGCTGACAGCGTAATGCTGACGCCAGAGGTTTTCTTGCTTGCCAGCTTTTCATTCAGTGCTTGTACCCAGTTTTCTACAAGACCCTGCTGCTTCAGTGCGTCTTCCGTGAGCTCGGGTGAATAGATCAACTCACGAAGAATATCCGCAGGATAGACACGGGACAGACGATCAATGATTGCCTGAACATTACGGAAGTCATTGACCAGCGATTCAAGCTGTTCGCCCCCGATACCTGGCGCCGTCTCATTAACGTGCAGACTGGCGTTTTCCATCGCGGCAGTGGTCAGGTATTGCTGAAGGGCATTTTCGTCCTTCAGGTACTGTTCCTGCTTGCCTCGCTTGATCTTGTAGAGAGGTGGCTGAGCAATGTAGATATAGCCACGCTCAATCAGTTCAGGCATCTGACGGAAGAAGAACGTCAACAGCAACGTACGGATGTGCGCACCATCGACGTCGGCATCCGTCATAATGATGATCTGATGGTAACGCAGCTTATCCGGATTAAACTCTTCCCGGCCAATACCGCAACCCAATGCGGTGATCAGCGTACCCACCTCCGCGGAGGAGAGCATCTTGTCGAAGCGGGCTTTCTCCACGTTCAGGATCTTACCTTTCAGCGGCAGGATCGCCTGCGTCCGACGGTCACGGCCTTGCTTGGCAGAACCACCTGCAGAGTCACCCTCCACAATGTAGAGTTCGGAAAGGGCAGGGTCCTTTTCCTGGCAGTCAGCCAGCTTTCCTGGAAGACCGGCGATATCCAACACACCTTTCCGTCGTGTCATCTCACGGGCTTTCCGTGCAGCTTCACGGGCGCGGGCAGCATCCAGCATCTTGTTGACGACGATCTTGGCATCCTGTGGGTTTTCCAGCAGGAAGTCGCCGAAAAAGTTACCCATTTCCTGTTCAACGGCAGTTTTAACTTCCGATGAAACCAGCTTGTCCTTGGTCTGAGAAGAGAACTTGGGATCCGGCACTTTGACGGAGACAATGGCAGTCAGACCTTCCCGACTGTCATCACCCGTGGTGCTGACTTTCTGCTTCTTCAGCAGGCCTTCTTTTTCAATGTAACTGTTCAGGGTACGCGTCAGCGCGGCACGGAAACCCGCCAGGTGGGTTCCGCCGTCACGCTGCGGAATGTTATTGGTAAAGCAGAAAATGCTTTCCTGGAAGCTGTCATTCCACTGCAGCGCAACCTCTACCGCGACACCGTCTTCACGCTCACGGATAAAGTGGAAGACGCTGTTAATGGCGTTTTTCTTCTCATTCAGGTATTCGACGAACGCTTTCAAACCACCTTCATACTTGAAGGTTTCCTCACGGCCGTCACGCTCATCCTTCAGAACGATACAGACACCGGAGTTAAGGAACGACAGTTCACGCAGACGCTTAGCCAGAATATCGAAGCTGAATTTGATATTACTGAAGGTTTCAGAGGAGGCCCAGAAAGTCACCTCAGTACCGGTGGTATCCGTATCACCAATCACCTTCAGAGGCTCACGCGGGACGCCATCATTGAAGATCTGCTGGTGAACATTGCCAGCGCGTCGGATCGTCATGCGCAGCTCGCTGGAAAGGGCATTCACCACCGAGACACCCACACCGTGTAGACCACCGGAAACTTTGTAGGTGTTATCGTCGAACTTACCGCCGGCATGCAGTACCGTCATGATAACTTCGGCTGCGGAGACACCTTCCTCCTCATGGATATCCGTCGGGATTCCCCGGCCATTATCACGGACAGAGACGGATTCATCCGGATGGATCACCACATCTATCTGGCTACAGTGTCCCGCCAGCGCCTCATCGATCGAGTTATCGACGATCTCAAAGACCATATGATGCAGACCGGTACCGTCATCCGTGTCACCGATATACATCCCCGGGCGCTTACGCACCGCATCAAGCCCCTTCAGGACCTTGATATTCGACGCATTATAACTTTGCTCAGTCATCAGTCTGCTTCTCCATAACCTCTCGCGCCGGGGCGAGTGCGCTGTCTGCCCTGCTCAAATATATCGATTGAGCCAAGGCAGAACAGGGTAGACAAAACACTCGTCACCGCAGTTAATCATTGCTGCTTACAGCACCATGTTCCACGTGGAACATCTTTACCTGGGTTTTCTCGTTCCATTGATGCGCCAACCCTTCACGCTCAACGCTGGTCACAAAGACCTGACAATGCATGGCTTCCAGGGTGTCGCACAGTAACTGTCTGTGTTCTGTATCCAACTCTGAGGGCAAGTCATCCACCAGGTAGGTACAGGGACGATTACTGATTTCAGAAAACAGTAACCCCTGGGCCAGTTTCAGGGCGCAGACCACCATTTTCTGCTGTCCCCGGGACAAAATTTCTGCGGCATTCATCCGATCCAGTCTGACCTTCAGATCAGCTCGCTGAGGACCGACATGCGTATACCCGGAATTAATATCCCGCTCCCGATTTTTGCTGAGAACCTCGCTGAGACACAAGTCTTTATCCCAGCCGCGGTAATAACTCACTTTCAAACCGGGCACATTGGAGAACTTCGCCATCACCTGTTCAAACACAGGCAATAACCGGCCTATATACTCAGACCGCAATTCATCCACTTGTTTCGCAACAGTGACCAGTTCCTGATCCCATATCGCCAGTTGCGAACAGTCTATTTTACCATGTCGGAGCAAGGTATTCCGCTGTCTCAAACATTTCTGTAGGCGTTGCCAGAGAGGGAGGAATCGATGTTCCACGTGGAACACTCCCCAGTCAATAAACTGCCTTCTTTCCTTGGGCGAACCTTCGAGTAAACGGAAAGTGTCAGGATTTATGACTTGTATGGGCAGAATCGTGGCAAGGCTCGATACATTATTCACGGTTTCACCCGCGATACGGATCTGATAGTCGCCTTCCAATGTTCGGGTCACACCAACCGGGATGGATCGGGTCTCACGGCTGATTTCACCAAACACAGTGCAGGATTGCGCCCCGTTACGAATCACCGGTTTCAGCTTCGAAGACCGAAAAGAGCGCGCCATACCCAGCAGGTAAATGGATTCAAGGACACTGGTCTTGCCACTGCCATTATTGCCGTAAAAGATATTGATGTCAGGAGAGGGTTCCAGGGAAACCGTAGAGAGGTTTCTGACATCGGTGATTGAGAGACGCCTGATGGTCATATCGTTGTTTTTACCGGATTAAAACCAGAAAACGGATGCCACAAGGGCATCCGTTTTCCGTTAGAGAGCGGGGGGATTACCGTAGGCTCAGAGGCGCATGGGCATGACCACATAGACGGAATCACCACCCTCTGTCTCTTCAATCAACGCGCTGCTGTTGGAATCGGAAAGAGTCAGTTTGACCGCATCGCCGGAAATAACAGACAGCACATCCAGCAGATAGCTGACGTTGAAGCCGATCTCAAGCGCATCACCCGGATAGTTCACGGTGACTTCTTCTTCCGCTTCTTCCTGCTCCGGGTTATTCGCCATGATCTTCATGGTGTTTTCATTGAGCATCATGCGAATACCGCGGTACTTCTCATTAGATAGAATCGCAGTTCGGTTAAACGCCTGACGCAGAGTCTGACGATCACCAATCACGATTTTGTCCCCGCCGCGGGGCAGAACCCGCTCGTAATCCGGGAATTTGCCGTCAACCAGCTTAGAGGTGAAAGTGAAATCACCGGTGTTGGCGCGAATATGGTTGCCGCCAACCGTGATATTGACCGCTTCATCGCCTTCCGTCAGCAGACGCGCCAGCTCCAGGATACCCTTACGCGGGACAATCACCTGGTGCTTGTTATCCTGGCTGATATCCGCATCTACAGAGCACATGGCCAGACGGTGACCATCTGTCGCGACGGAACGCAGCATATGGTTGTTCACTTCCAGCAGCATACCGTTCAGGTAATAGCGGACATCCTGCTGCGCCATGGCAAACCCGGTACGATCGATCAGACGACGCAGGCGGGATTGGGCAATGGAGAAGGTAAACGAGCCGGCTTCTTCCTCAATATTCGGGAAATCATTAGCAGGCAGTGTGGACAGCGTGAAACGTGAACGGCCGGAACGCAGAATCACTTTCTGATCGTCAACCTTCAGCTCGATATCACAATCTTCAGGCAGAGACTTGCAGATATCCATCAGTTTCCGCGCAGGAACGGTGATCTCACCGCTCTCGGCAGACTGTTCCAGTTTGACGCGACCAACCAGTTCAACCTCAAGGTCTGTACCGGTCAGGGAAAGCTGGTCACCCTCGACAACCAGCAGAACGTTGGACAGGACCGGCAGAGTTTGCCTGCGCTCCACAACACCAGCGACCAACTGCAGCGGCTTGAGCAGTGCTTCCCGGTTAATGGTGAGTTTCATGGTTTCCTTCTCTCGTAATCCTCGTTGGAAGATACCGTCATCAGCTGGTCAGCGACCGATGCAGATTCTTGTAATCCTCTGCGATTTCGTTATCAGTTTCAATCAGTTCCTTCACCTTGCGGCAGGCATGCAGGACCGTAGTGTGGTCACGACCGCCGTAGGCTTCACCAATTTCCGGAAGACTGTGGTTGGTCAGTTCCTTGGACAGCGCCATGGCGATCTGTCGCGGCCGCGCCACAGAGCGGCTGCGTCGCTTGGACAGGATGTCTGACATCTTGATCTTGTAATATTCAGCCACGGTGCGCTGGATATTGTCGATACTGACCTGTTTATCCTGCAATGCCAGCAGATCCTTCAACGATTCACGGATCAGATCCACGTTGATGCGGCGTCCCATGAAATGCGCACTGGCAATTACCCGCTTCAACGCGCCTTCCAGTTCTCGGACGTTGGAGCGAATCCGCTGGGCAATAAAGAAGGCCGAATCATGGGGCAGCTCAATATTGGCCTGCTCGGCTTTCTTCATCAAAATAGCGACACGGGTTTCCAGTTCCGGCGGTTCAACCGCAACCGTCAGGCCCCAGCCGAAACGGGATTTCAACCGTTCTTCCAGACCGGCAATTTCCTTGGGATAGCGATCACAGGTCAGGATCATCTGCTGACCACCTTCCAACAAAGCGTTGAACGTATGGAAGAATTCTTCCTGAGAACGCTCCTTGCCGGCAAAGAACTGGATATCGTCGATCAGCAGCGCATCCACAGAACGGTAGTACCGCTTGAAATCGTTTATGGCATTCAGCTGCAGAGCTTTCACCATATCAGCCACAAAACGCTCAGAATGCAGATAAATGACCTTGGCATCGGGATTCTGCTTAACCAGCGAGTTACCCACAGCGTGCATCAAGTGCGTTTTACCCAGACCAACACCACCATAAAGAAACAAGGGGTTATAGGCCGCTCCGGGATTTTCTGCCACCTGTCGGGCCGCAGCCAGTGCGAGCTGGTTGGATTTACCTTCAACAAACGTTTCAAAGGTAAAGGTCGTATTCAGAGAGCTGTTGTGCTTGATGCTGCCTTCAACCTCAACCTGACGCTCTTTCTGACGGGTAGGCGCTGATTGTGGTGGTTCAGGCGGGATATCTACAGAGGCTTCCGGCTCAATCATGTCTGCTTCGCTGATAGAGGCAGCGCGAGATTTCAACGGATTCACAAACGTACGTGACGCTGCAGAAGGCGATGATGTTCCACGTGTCATCTCTTTCTGGTGTGCCGTCGCCATTTCAGGCACACGGGATTCCGTTTCAACATTCGTTGAGCTGGACTGAATCCTAGGCTGCTCGGCAGTCACTGCCTGTTGCGGCCGCTCATCCACCAGATCCAGACTTTTCTGGTTACTGGAATAGGGCGACGCATACTGGGTCGCAGCAGCAACCGGTGATTCAGCAGGCGCCCGACGTTGTTGTGTAGTAGCACTAGTCGAGCGGGACCGGATATTAAATGAAGGCTTCCGGTTACTCACACCCAGAGCGATGGCGGGTGGGTTGCCATCCGTCAGCTCATCCATGACTTCTTCGATACGAGGCAGGAACTTATCCTTGACCCAGTCGAGCACAAAGCGGTTGGGGGCCAGCAGACACAGTTCGTCGTGATCCGCCATGACCTTCAGTGGACGTAACCAGGTGTTGAACTGCTGGGAAGGCAGCTCATCCTGAAGGATATCCATGCATTTCTGCCATAGCTCCAGTGGCACGAGGACGCTCCGGTTGAAAGTGAAGAAAGTGGTTCAGAACCGATGTTGAAAACAGTTTATTTTATCGTGTGTTGCCGATGTTATCCACACCCGTAAAAACCCTGTATTTATAGAACCCAAAAACAGAAAATCCTTATTTATCAATATGTTAGGTTTTATAGAAATAAATACTTTAAAAACAGGGAGTTACTAACAGGGCTGTGAATAGTTCTGTGGGAAAAATGTATAACTCAAGCGGATCACCTGTGCCCAAAGTGCCTGTTTATACACACCCGATAGAACCCCCTATTTTTTTATACACATCGCTCCACGATAACCGTACAGCGTAAACAGGGTAGTTTGGACAAGGTTTTCTTAACCGTAGCCTGTTGATAAATAATGTTTTTTTGACGTTTTCCACACAAAATGTGCTGACCTATATAAACAACATCAAAGAAATAAAAAACTTATATAAAGATATATTTTATTTAATTTTCTTTATTCCTATATCTATTTCAAAAACAGAAAAAGACAGTTGTCTAATATTCGTACGTCATATAATCCCCTTTGTGTTTAACAGCATTAGGCCAACAGCTTGAGCAACGGAAATATCCTTAATGTGATGCCGTTAAGTGAAGCCTGCCTGTAGATAAGTAGAGGCTGACTTCCCATAGCTGTGAACAGTTATGCCATATAAGGAAGCCCACAATCAGCTGGTCGATTTTTAGCCATCATTTAAATTGACGGTATTTACCGGATTCCCTACAATTGCGCGTCTTTTATCTGTCATTTTTAGTTGTACCCCGTACAACTGCAGCGTAGGTGAGTTACCCATGAAAAGAACATTTCAACCCAGCGTCCTGAAGCGTAAGCGTACCCACGGTTTCCGTGCTCGCATGGCTACCAAGAACGGCCAGCAGGTTATCGCTCGTCGTCGTGCCAAGGGTCGCAAGCGCCTGTCTGCCTGATCTGCAGCCAGGACCTGAGCGTGAGTTTCAGTTTCAGCCGTGATCACAGGCTGCTGAATGCCGCTGAGTTTAAACAGGTCTTCGATACTGCAGATATCAAGGTCTCCCATAAGCATCTGCTGATCCTGGCGCACCGTACCAAGCGGGAAACACCCCGTCTGGGTCTGGTGATTGCCAAGAAAAATATCCGGCTTGCGGTCAACCGTAACCGGGTCAAGCGGATGATGCGGGAAACTTTCCGCCTGAATCAGGCCAGCCTGGAACGGCTGGACATTGTGGTTCTGGCCCGGAAAGGTCTGGACACACTCAGTAACAGGCAACTGCAGAACCTGCTTGAGAAGCAATGGTTGCGAATCAGGCAACGGTCTGAACCCCGGAAGCCGTCTCCCTCCCGAAACGCACCGGGTCAGGTCAAAGCCCCCGCCAGTCATGGTTAAGGGGGCTGTTGCTTCTCAGGTCTGACCGGCACTCCGCCAGCAAGGAGAACAGGCCATGTCCGTTAACCCGGTCAAATCACTGGTGCTGTTAATTCTTCGCATATACCAGTACGCGATCAGTCCTTTGCTGGGCAGAAATTGCCGTTTCTATCCCTCCTGTTCCGCTTATGCGAAAGAAGCCATAGAAATCCATGGTCTTCTAGGCGGAAGTTTCCTGTCGATAAAACGCCTTTTGCGCTGTCATCCCTGGTATCCGGGAGGGTATGATCCCGTACCGGACTGTTCGGCTGATGGGCATGATGCTGTGTCGGAGGAGTCCCGATCCCCGTTGTCTGCGTGTGCATGTGCTGCAAAGACAACGCCGTTAACAAACAGCCCTGGGTACCGTGGTGGTGAAGATCCTTCTGTGGATAAAACAACTGCGTCGCTCAAGGCACAAAACCAAACCGATTCGATGGCCCGATAATCATGGATTTGCAGAGAACTATTCTGATCGTTGGCCTGGCTGTTGTCGGTTACCTGATGGTGCTGCAATGGAACCAGGACTACAACAAGCCGCCCGAGCTGAGCACAACTGAAGTTGTCTCTTCCGTGGGTGAGGCGCCGGTCGCGCAGGCAGCCACTGGCAGCAGCGATGCGCCGGTGCTGGAAAGCGATACTGTTGTGGATCACGGTTCTGCCGCCAGTGCGCAGCTGATCACCGTAACCACCGACACGCTCAACGTCACCATTGATACCCGTGGCGGAGACATCGTCTCTGTCTCGCTCCCGAAATATCCGAAGGTGAAAAGCCAGCCGGATAACCCGTTTGTTCTGCTGGAAAACAACCAGAACCGTCTGTTTGTTGCCCAAAGTGGCCTGACCGGTACCGATGGTCCTGATCGTCAGGGGCATCCGGTATTCACCGCCGCGAAAACTGCCTATCAACTGGAAGATGGCAAGGACAAGCTGCTGGTCGACCTGACCCTGAAGACTGACAAAGCGGATATCACCAAGCGTTACACCTTTGACCGTGGTGGATACCAGGTATCTGTCGACTATCTTATCCACAACACGTCTGACCAGATGTGGCGTGGTAACTTCTACGGTCAGCTGAAGCGGGACAATTCCAAAGACCCGAGCAGCGAGTTCAGCAGCAAGACGACAATTAACACCTATCTGGGTGCCGCCGTTCGCAGTAACGAAAAGCAGTACCAGAAAGTGGATTTTGACGATTTCGCCAGCAAGCCGTTCAAAGAAACGGTGGAAGGTGGTTATGCCGCGATTCTGCAGCATTACTTCGTTGTCGCCTGGGTACCGGGACAGGAACAGCAGAACACTTATCAGACACGCGTCGTTAATGGAAACAACATTATCAGTGTCGTAGAACCTGCTGTTGAAGTGAAGCCGGGTCAAACCGGTGAAGCGGGCGCGATTCTGTATGTGGGTCCGAAGAACCAGGAAGTACTGGCAAAACTGGCCGATGGTCTGAACCTGACCATCGACTACGGTATTCTCTGGTGGTTCGCCAAGCCGCTGTTTGAACTGCTGCAGTTCCTGCATTCCGTTCTGGGTAACTGGGGCTGGAGCATCATCGCACTGACCGTGATTGTTAAAGCGATCTTCTTCCCGCTGTCCGCTGCCAGCTATCGCTCCATGGCGAAGATGCGCAAACTGTCTCCCAAACTGCAAGCGCTGAAAGAGCAGTATGGCGATGATCGCCAGAAGATGTCCCAGGCGATGATGGAGATGTACAAGAAGGAGAAGGTCAACCCGATGGGTGGCTGTCTGCCGATTCTTGTCCAGATGCCGGTCTTCATTGCCCTGTACTGGGTACTGCTGGAATCCGTGGAAATCCGCCAGGCGCCGTTCATCCTGTGGATACATGACCTGTCGCAGATGGATCCTTACTTCATCCTGCCGCTGATCATGGGTGCGTCCATGTTTGTTCAGCAGCTGCTGAGCCCGACACCGCCGGATCCGGTCCAGGCACGGGTGATGAAGCTGATGCCGGTGATCTTCACCGTCTTCTTCCTGTGGTTCCCGGCCGGTCTGGTTCTGTACTGGGTTGTGAATAACTTGCTGTCCATTGCGCAACAGTATTACATCACCCGTAAGATCGAGGCGGATCCTAACGCCTGACGTTGAACAGGATTTGCTTTACCCCCAAAGGCGTGGTCACTAGACTACGCCTTTTTTATTGGCCCTGATTTTTCCCGTCACAACACCATGACCCATCCCGACACGCTCCAGACCAGTTCCGATACCATTGCTGCCCAGGCCACCGCTCCCGGACGAGGCAGCGTCGGCATAATCCGTGTTTCAGGGCCGCTGTGCCGTGAGGTGGCGTCTGCGTTATTGGCTGAAGAGCTGAAACCCCGCCATGCGCACTACCTGCCTTTTCTGGATGAAGACGGTTCGGTGATTGATGAAGGGCTGACACTGTTTTTCCCCGGCCCGAACTCGTTTACCGGTGAGGATGTACTCGAATTACAGGGTCATGGCGGACAGGTCATTCTCGATATGCTGCTGCGCAGAATTGGCAAGCTGGGCGTACGAATGGCGCGGCCGGGCGAGTTTTCAGAAAGGGCTTTCCTGAACGACAAGATGGATTTAGCCCAGGCTGAAGCGATTGCGGATTTGATTGACAGTGCGTCAGAGCAGGCGGCTAGAAATGCCGTGCGTTCCCTGCAGGGGGCGTTTTCCAGCCGGGTGCAGGCGTTAGTGGAATCGTTGATCCAGCTGCGCATCTATGTGGAAGCTGCCATCGATTTTCCGGAAGAAGAAATCGATTTCCTGTCAGACGGTAAGGTTCAGAATGATCTGAACGCCGTGATGACCCATTTGTATCAGGTTTTCAGTGAAGCGCAGCAGGGCGCCATCATGCGGGAAGGGATGACAGTCGTCATTGGCGGACGCCCCAATGCGGGTAAATCCAGCCTCCTGAATGCGCTGGCCGGACGTGAAACCGCCATTGTCACCGATATTGCCGGCACCACCCGGGATGTACTGCGGGAACATATCCACATTGATGGTATGCCGCTGCACATTATCGACACCGCCGGTCTTCGTGACAGTGATGACCGCGTTGAGCAAATCGGTGTTGAGCGGGCTTTCCAGGAGATTGGTCAGGCGGATCGTGTTCTGTTGATGGTTGATGCCAGTACCACTGAATCTAATGATCCGCATACGATCTGGCCTGAATTTGTGGATAAGTTACCAAAAGGGGAAAAGATCACCATTATCCGCAACAAGATTGACCTGACCTCAGAAGCCGCCGGCTTGACCGAGCATAACGGCGTTACTGTGATCCATTTGTGTGCCCAGAGCGGAGAAGGTGTCGATTATCTCCGTGAACATCTGAAAGCCTGCATGGGGTATACCGGAACCCTTGAAGGTGGCTTCAGCGCCCGTAGAAGGCACATAGAGGCCCTTGAGCAGGCAAAAGAGTATCTGGAGAAGGGGAGAGCCCAATTAAGCGGCTATGGCGCTGGAGAGCTTTTGGCGGATGATCTGCGACAGGCACAAAAAGCGCTGGGAGAAATTACCGGTGAATTTTCCAGTGATGATCTGCTTGGCCGAATTTTCTCGTCGTTCTGTATCGGGAAATAAGTACCGGCTTACTGGTGGAAATACCAGTTCACGAAAAACACACTCATGATGGTTGTGATCAGGCCGCCAAACGTTATCCAGAACTGGCGGCTGAGACTGGCCATCTCTGTTCTGACTCCGGCGATTTCCTTGTGCAGGTCTGATCGGACATCAGTGATTTCGCATCTGACGTTATTAATATCCTGTTTTAGTTCGTGATAACGAGACTCTGTTGTCAATTGAACCTGCAGAATGGCTTCCTGCAACATCAGAATATCTTTTTTGCTGGCATTATGGTCTGGATCCAGTGAAAGGCTCACGTCATACGCCAGCGTTTCATCGATACCAACGCGTTTGAGTTCTTCGTACAGCGATTTACTCATACTGCCCCCTTTGGTCGAGCAGCAAGCATAGACCAGATTGGAGGAGTGACACTGCTGGCAGGGACTACTTACGGGTTCCGATCCTTTACGACCAGAAAATCAAAGCCCTTCTCGGAATGAACCAGCTGATAACGTTGATCAATCCACCGTCGCAGCTTCTCAGTGAAGGGGTTTCCGTATTTATCATTGGTTTTGTGAATGACCATTGCTGGCAGCTTCTCTGAAAACTGGTTTTCAAGGTTCTGTAGTGAGTATTCACTATTCACACTGACCCCGGCGAATAGATGTTTTGTGGGATTTTTTCTTCCAGAGAGGAAATACCATTGAGGATGAGACGGGAAACTGAAAATGCCATCTGATGGCACTGTATTCTCGTTAATCAGAGCCAGTGAGCGTTGGTAGAAATCGGTTTCTTCTTTAGTGAGATTGATCTGGGCACGTCCTGCCAGATGAGAATCTGCCAGAAGCTCGCCCGGCTGAGTTGTTACAAATTGCACAAAGGAGCGTTCCCAAACCGGGGCTCCTACAACGGTTGTCTGTGCTCCGGTGGTTATGACCATTAACCCGATAAAACCGGTTTTTTGCCATCTCCCCGGCGTTCCACAGAACCAGAAACCGGCTAACAGCAAAGGAGGAATTGACCAGATCAGATAAAGAGGGATTTCAAAATGAAGACTGGCCAGACCATAAAACGGTGCACAAACGACGAAAGCAGGCAATGCCTTATGTTGGCTATTTGGTGAAAATTGAACAGAAAATCGATGAGCAACAAACCAGCCTACAATCCCGGGTAGTAAAACAAGACCTATCCATGTTAGATAATTGATAGCGCTGATTGTATTGGTGATTTGGTTGATTTCACCACTGATGGTTACCAATAAATCTGAATATCGCCATCCCTCGATGAAAGGCATGGAAATCAAGGATAAGGGCAAAATAACAATATCGTGTAGCCAGGCTTGCCAGATACCTTTGCTGGATAAGTAAATAGCCAGCGGCAGGAAGGATAGAAACAGCCCCAGGGAACATGAAATGAGAATGCTCCAGACTGCCTTTGCGTCAGGTCTTGCCTTCAAAATGGCAACCACTGAAATCACCAGTGCTGGAAAGGAAAACAGGCTAAGTCCTGTAAGATCACTCCTATTTATGCTGTATCCGGCAACGCCAAGAAAAGCCAGAAAGAGCAATAATCGTCCCCAAAAAGTATTTGTACTCACTGCTGGCTGACGTTGATGTTGTATTTGGGGATGACTCAATAACCATGTCACCAAGCCACAGCCGAGTAGAATGCCGGAGAGATGTCGGAAAAGAACACATAATCCGATCATCAGCCCAAGTAATACCAGCTTACCTGGGCGATCAAACAGATCTGCTTCTGCGGCAACACGAAAAGCGGCAATGGCAAAGAACAGAGAATAAAGATTCGCTGTTGGATTGGCGCACGCTGGCATCCCCAGAGATGTCACCAATATCATCCCTAACATGGCGGGTAAACGCCCTGCCTCTCGTAATAACTGCCATACAAGTACACATTGAATCATCGAAAGAAAAAACAGTGGAAAGCGCAATGACAGCGTTGTAACCCCAAATAACTTCATTGCCGCAGCATTTACCCAAAGAATGTAACCGGGATGGATTTCATGAAAATCTACGTGGGGCGTTTCCCCATTGAGAAAACGCTCGGTAGTGTGGGCGTAGTAACCATCATCTGCACCAAGCCAGAATTCATCAAAACCGGTTAGCAGAAGAAACAGGGAGATTGTAAAGCCAAGGACGAAGGGCCCGTTTTCCTGAGCCTTGAGGACAAAGGCATTAAGCCGCGACATCACGACTTCCGTTCTGTGTTGTCCTGGTCGAAACCACGGGTTTCATAGATCAGGTAGAGGGGTCTTTGCTTCACTTCTTCAAATAGCCCGGCAAGGTATTCACCGATCATACCGATGGATAGCAGGATTACACCGCTGAAGAAAAGGATCAGGGTGGCCAGTGTGGAAAAGCCTGGCAGGTCTATGCCGAAGAGAAGCGTTTTGACAACGATGTAAATACCATAAATGAAAGCCAGACAGGCAATAGTGGCCCCAGCCATACTCCAGATACGCAGTGGCGTACTGGAAAAGGAGATAATGCCTTTTGTTGCACGATTAAATAGAGAACAGAGTGTCCACTTGGTTTCACCCGCAACACGGTCATCGGGCTTGTAACCAATATAGGTCGTAGGAAAACCGATCCACTGGTAAAGGCCGTATAAGTAACGACTCCGTTCTGTAAGACTGAGCAGGGCATCACAGGCTTTACGGTCGAGCAGCCGGAAAGTGCCAGCGTTTGGCATGATATCGATAGGACTGATCCGTTTGAGCAGACTGTAGTAGAGTCGTTTGCAAATCCGGATAAAACCGGATTCACCATTTCTGTGTTCACGTACCATGCAGACCATTTCAGCACCACGGCGCCATGCTTCCAGCATATCGGGTAGCCGTGCGGGAGGATGCTGGAGATCAGCATCCATAATGCAGACAACCTGGCCGGAGGAATGAGCCAGCCCTGCAGTAATGGCTGCATCCTGCCCGAAGTTACGGCTCAGCCGTATAACGCGTAATTCAGGAATATCCTTGCAACGGTTCAGAAGAGCTGAACCCGTGTTGTCACAGCTGCCGTCATCCACACAAATTACTTCAACGGAATGACATAGCTGCCGAACAACTGGTAGCAGGGTATCCAGCATCAGATCGACACATTCTGCTTCGTTGTAAAATGGAATGATGACCGAAAGGCTGTCCGGATCAGGTCTTAATATTTGTTCGTCGGAGTGATTGGAATTGGCAGCGACGCTTCTACCGGCAGACGTATCATCCATGTCACGGTCAGCCCTTGAAAAAACGAGTTATATCGATTCATGCTAGTGAAAGATCCATAGAACAGCCACTTCAGACAACGCAGGGAGCCGCGGGTGTCACTGATCATTTTAGGGCGGGAAGTCTTTTGTTACGGGATAGTGGGGCTCCTGTCTGCCGCTACGCATTTTCTGGCAGCGCTGTATGCCATTGATATTCTGCTGCTATCACCTATCGTCGGTAATCTTGGTGCATTCGTGTTTGGTGCACTGGTGTCTTATCTCGGGAATACATTCTGGACGTTTGGCCACAGGCGGGGAATAACCTTTTTCTCTGGTCAGCAACGTTTCACACGCTATCTGTTACTGGCGGTATGTGGTTTTGTCTACAACGCGATTGGTATGTTGCTTCTCACTAAGTGGACAGCCTTCTCCCCGGCAATCTGTATATTCCTGATAGTGGTCAGCTGGCCAGCCATCAGCTTTCTTCTCTGTCGCTACTGGATTTTCAGGGTAGCCACTCTCCCATAATCCTTCTTGTACGCATTCGTTACTTCACTTTTTTCAGTTATCTAACCTGTTGAAAAGTAGGCAGAAAACTACTCGGATAATCTATGGACAGATAACGGAATAATTTTGAGCTGTGTATAACCTGCCAGTTATTCACAGGGAAACCCACATCATAACCTTAGCTTCCTGACTTCAAGTACACAGAGTTATTCAATATCTATCTTGTTGATAAATATTAGTTTTTTTCTCTTTTCCACGAAAATTATCCACACTATACATAACAACATAAACAAGAAAGAGATTAGATTGGATACTGAATATTAATTTATTTCTGTAATGACGGCAGTTACCGCCTGTGTAAAGGAAAACACCGGTTTTTTTTTGATCAACCGACGGTATACTTGCGCGATTTCTTCAGGCAGCCAGACACTTCGGCAACAGTGACCGACGAAACGGAATTGCAACAACCAACAATGGTTTGCTGTCTGACTTTGGAACTGATCAGACCCTTTATTAAGGAGGGACGAACTGCGTGGAATTTCCTGCACGGTTTGGCGTAATTGTTATTGGCGGCGGACATGCCGGCACAGAAGCGGCCCTGGCAGCCGCACGCATGGGTGTAAAAACCCTGTTGGTTACCCACAATATTGAAACGCTGGGACAGATGTCCTGTAACCCGGCCATTGGTGGTATCGGTAAAAGCCATCTGGTTAAAGAAATTGACGCCCTCGGTGGCGCAATGGCCATGGCAACCGACCGTGGTGGCATTCAGTTCCGCGTATTGAATTCCCGCAAGGGACCCGCCGTACGTGCCACGCGCGCGCAGGCTGACCGCATCCTTTATAAAGCCGCTATCCGGGAAACTCTGGAAAACCAGGAGAATCTCTGGCTGTTCCAGCAGGCTGTGGAAGACCTGATTGTTGAAGGGGATAAAGCGGTCGGCGTCGTCACACAAATGGGACTGCGTTTTTATTCTGACACTGTCGTTTTAACAGCGGGAACATTCCTTGGTGGCGTTATCCACATCGGACTGGAAAATTATTCTGGTGGTCGTGCCGGTGATCCGCCTTCCATTGGTCTGGCCAAGCGTTTGCGGGAACTGCCGTTCCGTGTAGAACGCCTGAAAACCGGAACGCCGCCGCGAATTGATGCGCGTTCTGTGGATTTCTCTGTGATGCAGGTGCAGCCGGGTGATACCCCGGTGCCGGTGATGTCGTTCATGGGATCTGTGGAAGATCATCCGGAACAGATCAGCTGCTACATAACGCATACCAATGAACGCACCCACGACATTATTCGTGGTGGTCTTGACCGCTCACCGATGTATACCGGTGTAATCGAAGGCATTGGCCCCCGTTACTGCCCGTCGATTGAGGATAAAATTCAGCGTTTTGCGGATAAAAACTCCCATCAGGTGTTCATTGAGCCGGAAGGGCTGACGACGCATGAGTTGTATCCGAACGGGATATCCACAAGTCTGCCCTTTGATGTGCAGCTGGCATTGGTACGTTCCATCCGTGGTATGGAAAACGCGCATATCTGCCGTCCAGGCTATGCGATCGAATACGATTTCTTCGATCCACGTGACCTGACCAGCTCACTGGAAACCAAATTTATCGATGGTTTGTTCTTCGCCGGACAGATCAACGGAACCACTGGTTACGAAGAAGCAGGCGCTCAGGGGCTGCTGGCAGGCCTTAACGCTGCACTGAAGGCCCAGGGCAGGGAAGCATGGTGTCCGCGCCGTGACGAGGCTTATATCGGTGTTATGGTGGATGATCTGATCACCAACGGCACCACCGAACCCTACCGTATGTTCACCAGCCGTGCTGAATACCGCCTGATTCTACGGGAAGATAACGCCGATCTGCGTCTGACCGAAAAAGGCCGTGAACTGGGTTTGGTTGATGACCGTCGCTGGCAGGCTTTCTGTGAAAAACAGGAAGGGATTGCGAAAGAAACGGCGCGTTTGTCCACAACCTACATTCATCCGAATACCGCAGCAGCGGAACAGGTGAATGCGAAGCTGGAAAATCCGATTGGCCGTGAATACAGCCTGCTGGAACTGCTGAGAAGACCAGAACTCGTCTACGACGATGTGGCGTCCCTGAATGGCGAGCCAGTGGAAAACCGTCAAGTAGCGGAACAGGTCGAAATCCAGACCAAATACCAAGGCTATATCGAACGTCAGACCGAAGAGATTGATCGTCTGCGCCGTCATGAAGAAACCCGCCTGCCGACGGATTTCGATTATGACGCGATTTCAGGTCTGTCTAACGAAGTACGGATCAAGCTGAAGGATATCCGTCCGGAAACACTGGGACAGGCCTGTCGTATCCAGGGAGTCACGCCTGCAGCAATCTCGCTTCTGCTGATCTATCTGAAAAAGCGGTCGATTATTAACGAGAGACAGCGAGTATAATTCGTTGATTCCATGAAAAAAGGGTGCGAATGCACCCTTTTTTATTAGATGAAACTTAAATTTTTCTCATAAGCCTGATAGTTTAACTGTTTGAATATTTTAGTTGATTGTTTGATATAAACATAAATATATTCAAAGGAGAAAATAACTGGTTATCTAATCATAGAATTTTAATAATGATTATGACGTGATAGCACCCATACATTAAATGCCGATTCTTCATCAAGGGCATCAATGGCGAACAATAATATCAGTCTGTTATCATTGAATGAATCTGGTGAAACAGATATTGCAGAGGTAGAAAATTTGTTTACGTCTATAAAGCGAAAATTCATTAATAGAATGATCAAGCGTTACCCTGTATATCAACTAGAAAATTTACTTCCTGTAATACAGGAAGTAATTAATGACTGGATTTCTGAGGGGCGAACAATACTTGTTGATTCCAATGGAAGTGATATTGAAGAAACTGAATTAGTTCCTGATCAGCTAATTGGTTCTGGTTCAGATGTTCCTCGTCAAGTTTACAGTGAGATGCTTCTTATCGGCAGTGTATCAGCTGCAGTCGAGGATAAAGGTTTTTCACCTGAGGCGTTTGTAAAAGCGAAAGATTATTTTTTCTGTTAGTTGTTTCCCGAAGATGTGACCACCTGTAAAGCCTATACTCTTAATATTTTCTATTGAAAAAGTGCTTTTCAATCAGTTATTTATATATTAATAAAAATAGATGATTAAAAAGATTTTTATATTTCAATTCTTTTTAAGAGCTAACCAGGAGAGTTGTCATATGGAGATATGTGAATTCTGCATCAATTTTATGAGACGATTTAATATTTTTATTTTCCTTTCTGTTTTATCTTTTGCAACTGCTGGCAGTTACGCATCCAATAATGGAGACAGCTTTCAATTACAATTTGAAGGTAAAGATGGTAGCAAATGTTTAAATGGTGCTTCTTATACACCTAGATTCGAGGATTGTGATGAGACGGAACCGGGTCAGATCTGGAAACAGTCAGCCTCTAATCAGTTAATCGTTAGCAATGGGCTTTGTTTGCAACTGACCCAGTTATCCTCTAATAGCATGAGAGTAAATATGGCTAAGTGTGTGAATAATCTCGCAACACAGCGGTATATTTATACTAACAACAGGCTGTTTAATCAGGATAAAAGTCTTTGCCTTGCTATTTCTGACTCTTATGTGTTTGGTGCTAATAATCATTCATGTACCGTGAATTCTGACTATTTCCATTCAGCGACAAAAGTGACCTATTTACAGGTTAATATAGAAGAACAGGTCGCATGGGAACTGAAAGATAGCGGCAATATCTGGATGAATGCGAAGCGTACGGGCATAAATCCTTCAAGGCTGGCTAGCCATAGCTACTATAACAACCTTGAAAAGATATTACGGGAATTTGGACAGATAAATCATTGGGATGCCGTAGGACAACGCATTAACATTGGGCATCCGGACGTGACGATCTTACAAACGGATGCCGGTATTCCTGACTATCCGGGAATCACTATTCTTCCGGGTGCCCGGGACGAAATCAGCACACATTCAAACACTATATACAGATTAATTTATGGCTGCTTAGTGGCACAAAACCAAAGTCATACGCATTATTGGGGGTGTCAGACGAATACTCAAAAATATGCCATGTCAGTTTACACATTGAAAGAAAGAGACTTACATCATGATCCATTAAAAAATACGGTTGAACAATTTGAGGCAAGACTGTTTGCCGGTGGAAAAAAGCCAGATATATGGGCTTTACCCGTTGCAAACCCGACAGGCTGGGGGAGAGATGGCTTAAGGGCTGGTGACTATTTATTCTCAAAATTTGGTATTTTCGCCATTACTTCGCAACCCGGGTCATACACCAAGAAAAACGCTACCTTGGGAGGTAATTATTATAACTCCCTGGTTGTGGGTAAGCTGAATGCCAATTTTAATTACGGCACCCCGACGGAAATTGATAACCATGATTATGGTCGTCCAAAACCGGATCTGGTAGCCAATCCTTACAATGGCGCCGCCGCCAGCAGCTGGACAACCGGCACCCTCGCGGCAGAAGCGTCTGCTCTGCTCTCACTAAGTAAAAATAAGAACCTGATCGCCAGGGAGGATCAGGCACTGATCCTGAAGGCTGTCATGATGACTGGAGCTACCAAGACAGGATTTACCGATGTTGATCAGACGGCCTATCAATGGACCAACAATCCACCTTCAGCGCCGCTGGATCCCTGGTTTGGTGTGGGTAACTACAATACTTACCACGCTTTCCAGGTGATGAAAGGTGGTCTGGCTCTTGAAAAAGGCAGTCAGCAGGTTTCCTCAACTGGATGGAAAATGTTGACCATGGCAGATAATGCCAGTCAGACAATTGAATTTGATTCAGGTAATGGCGGAGATGAGTTTTCTCTGACGCTAACATGGTTCAGGGATGTGACCCCGGTAGCAAAGCAGCAATATACAGGCTATCTTGCAGATTTCCGGGTGGAACTGCGTGAAGCCGACCGAAACAAGCTCGTTATAAGCAGTGATATTCGCGGCCACAATGTTGAGCATATTTACCTTAAAGGCCTGAAGCCTGGTACGCGTTACACCATTACTGTAACGCGCAAAGATGGCAATGGAGAATCAGTCAAGGCGGCAATAGCTTGGCAGACCCGTGATTTCTTCAAGAGTCTGGAGATAACGGAGCCTCAATATTAAGCCTACTCTGGCTCTGGAAATATATTTTTCAGAGCCAGTTTCTTCTGTTATCACCCCTTCTAACTATCTTTATTAGCATTTAATTCATCACCTTATTCAAGTTTTAGTCCTGATTTATAGTGTCCTTTTCTAATAAAGCTTTTGAAATATATTTTATTTTTATGGGAAAATAACGATTAATTAATCGTTATTATTATTTGTAAAATAATGGTTTCATAAGTGAAGAATAGAGGTCGACTAATTACTAACTATCGAGATCCGATGTTCTAAGCGCACATGCCAAAGTCTCATAAGCTGTAGGCAGAAAAAATATAAGATTAATTTTTACAGATATTTAATACATGGAAATAAATTAAGCTTCATTTACGGACTTTTATATCAAGGTTTTAGAAATATTGATATTGATATTGATATTGATATTGAAATTTCACAGTAATTTGGGTGTTTTTTCAATCACCTGATCAAATCTGAAAAAGTATGTTGTAAAAAGATAAAAATATATCCATTTTAAACGATAGTAGTCGTTTATTTTTTCGCTATGTTTTCAGGAGGTGATTTTATTGGGAGGTTGATCAAATTTTAAGCTGAAGAGTGCTTTTTAAAGCTGTTATAATACTAAAAATACCAGCCATATGACTTTTAATACCAATAAATACCCGTATTTTGCAGTCTATTTCTTGATCACTTACTTTTCATCTAAGTCTAATTTCAGAAAATTGCACGCAGGTTTTGATCATCAATATTTCTCTATATATGAGTTCTGTCGTTTATGGCGTAGCACCCCCTATAGCCGGAATCTGGGGTTTGCCATAAAATTGATCAATTTGCAGACGGGTTGTAACAGTGCAGGGTATTGAGGGTTTACTGGCGGTTGGCGTCAATGCGATGGGGCTGAATGCATCCGATCAGCAGTTAGGCCAGCTGGCGGCGTATGTTGAGCTGATGGCGAAGTGGAACCAGGTCTACAACCTCACTGCAATTCGTGACAAAAACGCCATGGTCAGCCGGCATATTCTTGATAGTCTGACGCTGGTGCCGCATGTCAGCGGTGAGCGTCTGCTGGATGTCGGTTCAGGCCCGGGGCTGCCCGGTATTCCGTTGGCCATCATGTTTCCGGAGCGCCAGTTCAGCGTGCTGGATTGCAATGGCAAGAAAACCCGTTTCATGACCCAAGCAAAAACAGCGCTGGGTCTGAATAATGTTATGGTCGAAAACCGCCGGGTTGAAGAGTGGCAGGTCGAGACAGGTTTTAACGAAATTACCTCCCGCGCATTCAGTTCGCTGGAGGATATGGTGACCGGTACCAGCCATCTGCTGGCCGAAGGCGGTCGCTGGCTGGCAATGAAAGGCATTCATCCGGACGAAGAACTGGCGCAGTTGCAGGCCGTCAGACCGGATGTCCAGCTGGTTAAATCCATCCAACTTTCAGTTCCCGGTTGTGATGGAGAGCGTCATCTTGTCATACTAGAGGTTTCCGGGAACTGATACGGACAGACTTTTTCCGGCTATATACGTTCAGGTTCTTAATGTGAGCAAAATACTTGCGGTAACCAATCAGAAAGGTGGGGTCGGGAAGACCACCACATGTGTCAACCTGGCGGCTTCGCTGGCGGCGACCCGTCGTCGCGTGCTGATGGTGGACACCGATCCCCAGGGCAACGCCACCATGGGCAGCGGGATCGACAAGCACCAGCTGGAATATTCCATCTACGATGTTCTGGTGGGCAACTGCAAGATTGGCGAAGCGATCCAGGAAACGGATGACGCTGGCTTTTCCATCCTGCCAGCCAATGCGGACCTGACAGCGGCGGAAGTCGAACTGCTGGATATCCCGGAAAAGGAGCGCCGCCTGCAGAACGTGCTGGATTCTGTCCGTGGTGAATACGATTTTATCCTGATCGACTGCCCGCCTTCCCTGAACATGCTGACCGTCAACGCCATGGTGGCGGCTGATGGTGTGATCATCCCCATGCAGTGTGAATACTACGCCCTGGAAGGCCTGACAGCGCTGCTGGAAACCATTTCCGGTATTTCCCGGACCATGAATCCGAAGCTGCACATCGAAGGCATCCTGCGGACCATGTACGATCCGCGGAACAGTTTGACCTCCGAAGTGTCCAAACAACTGATCGGGCATTTTGGCGACAAGGTTTACCGCAGTGTGATTCCCCGGAATGTCCGGCTGGCGGAGGCGCCCAGCTACGGGCTTCCCGTGCTCAAGTACGACAAGAATTCCCGTGGCGCCATCGCTTACCTCGCCCTGGCCGGTGAGCTGATTCGCCGGCAGGAGGCCAATCAACCGGCTGTCGAGCCCCGGCAGACAGAACCCGCAGAGCTTTGACTATGGCAATAAAAAAACGCGGTTTGGGAAAGGGACTTGGTGCTCTGCTGCAGAGCGCTCAGGTAGCGGCTGAGATTCGGGAGCTGCAGCAGCCGGAGACGCCGGAACAGCCGATATCTGCGGAAGTTAAGGCTGTTCGCGACAAGATGCTGCGTGAAATTCCGGTGGAATTCATCCAGCGAGGCAAGTACCAGCCGCGTCGGGACATGAGCCCGGAAGCGCTGGAAGAACTGTCCAATTCCATCAAGGCCCAGGGCGTTATGCAGCCGATAGTGGTGCGCCCTGTGGACGAAAACCGCTATGAGATCATTGCCGGTGAGCGTCGCTGGCGAGCGACCCAGCTGGCCGGGCTAGATCGGATTCCTGCCGTTATCCGTGAGGTTTCCGATGAGTCCGCCATTGCCATGGCGCTCATTGAGAACATCCAGCGGGAAGACCTGAACCCTATCGAAGAAGCTTTGGCGTTGTCTCGCCTGAAGGATGAGTTCGAGCTCACCCAGCAGGAAGTGGCGGATGCCGTGGGTAAATCCCGGGTCACGGTAACCAACCTGTTACGCCTCATGACACTCCAGACAGATGTCATGAAGATGCTGGAATACGGTGATATTGAGATGGGTCATGCCAAGGCATTGCTTGGTCTGACAGGGAATGACCAGCTGGAAGCCGCACGGACTGTTGTCGCGAAAAGTCTCTCAGTCCGCCAGACTGAAGCGCTGGTGCGTCGTATTCAACAGCAGAAAGAATCCCCGGCATTTGAGATCAAGCGCATTGATCCCAACATCAAAACGCTGGAAGAAGACCTTTCCCAGCGCATCGGTGCTCGCGTTGCCATCCAGCATTCCGCCAAGGGTAAGGGGAAGCTAGTGATCAGCTATAATAGCCTTGATGAGCTGGACGGCGTACTGGAACATATCAAGTAATAGTGAGTAGCCTTTCAGTTATGAAGGGCTAACCATTTGAAAGCTTGTCTTTCATACCTTTCAAGGTTTCTGTTAAATATTGCCGAAAAGGAACGTGCAGCCTGCATTTATAGCGTCGTTCACATTATTCCTGAGTCTGATGTTTGGAAGCCCTTTCATTGTGGAGATTAAGCAACGTTATAAAAGCCGGTTTGACCACTGGCTTAACGTTGTGAGAACGCTGTTTTCCTACTAGTTTACTGGCAGCTCTTTTGATTTTGAGTGAATACTGGATGAGTAGCCGCAGACAATTCATATGCAGCGGTGCCAGTGGAATTGCGCTTGCGTCGTTACCTGTATCCCTTTTCGCTACTGTTAATAAGAATAATGACACTTGGAAAGCTGCATTTCTCGCTGCAAAGCATGATAAGCCATGGCTTTCAGCCTATCAGTCAATCACCGATGAAACACGCTCAGGCACCGCAGAATGTTTTGGTCAATGGCCGGAAGATTTGCGAGGTTGCCTGTATCGTAATGGTCCTGCCCGCCATGAGATCGGAGATTTTCGCTATCACCATTGGTTTGATGGTGATGGGATGGTACAGGCATACCACATAAAGGAGCGGGGGATTTACCATCGGGCAAGAATGATTGCTACCGATAAATACGTCGCTGAAATCGCCGCAGGGCGCGCTTTGCTGCCGGGGTTTTCCTCTATACCGCCAGACTCTCTGCCAATAACAAGTCTGGATAGTGTGAACCCCGCCAATATCAGCCTGTTACAACACCATGGTAAGTTGCTTGCGCTATGGGAGGCAGGCTCTCCGTGGGAACTGGATGCAGACAACCTGGAAACAAAAGGTCGCTATACCTTTTCACCGGAAACCCGTGGCGTGCCGTTTTCTGCTCATCCACGTGTTGAGCCTGATGGCACCCTGTGGAACTTTGGCTATTTCTCAATGGGGGAAATGCTTGTGCTCTGGCACATTGATCAGCAGGGCAGGCTGGTTAAAACCGGCAGGATAACGTCTTCTCCAATGACTATGCCCCATGACTTTGTGGTGACATCAAAACACATTGTAATATTGATGCCACCATTGAATTTCATGCGGGAAAAGTGGCTTGAGGGTTGCTCTTTTCTGGATGCCCACCAATGGCAGCCGGAGTTACCAGCCCGTGTGCTGGTTATCGAAAAGAATGATTTTACGCAGTATCGCTGGCTGGAGTTGCCTTCCCAATGGGTCTATCACTTCGGCAATGGTTGGGAAGACAGTAATGGCGTGATTTATTTTGATGGCGCGCGCAGTGAAAGTCCTGTCTCCATGACGCATGTTTTCAGGGATATTATGCGGGGAGACGTAACCGCAGGTGTACCCAGTCGCCATTACCATTACCAAATAGATACCAAGCGCTGGATCCTTCATGAGACACCGATATTTGAACCGCATTTGAATACCGAATTCCCAATGGTTGATCCCCGGATAAGTTGTTCACAGAATCGACGACTGCTGATGCTTGCGTCGGATACAGAAAATCCTCCTGTTCATAATCATTTAAATGAGGTGCTCACATTCGATAGGGAAACGGGGCGGCAGATGCGTTATCGCTATCCTGACTGCCAAATCCCTGAAGAGCACCTGTTCGTTGGAAAACCGGGCAGTGCACCGGAAACGGAGGGTTGGGTAATCGGTTCCGCCCATGATTGGGAGAACCGGTCCACAAGGCTGAATGTGTTTGACGTGAATGCTGTTGACGCGGGTCCACTGGCCTCAGCCGTGCTGCCATATACCATGCCATTGGGGCTTCACGGGAAATTTATTTCAGCGTAGTGTTATAACGAAAGCAGGATCACTGCATGGATTCGAAATCCGTGCAATAAAAGGGACAGTACTGCTTTTCTGGTGATTATAATAAACGACACAGAGATATTGAGTCAGGCGGAGGTTTGAAAATGAACAAGCAAAATAGTCATCTCCCCCGTATGCTGTTACTGGCGTTCACCCATATTGTATGCCTTGTCGTGGGTTTTGCAGCAGGCATTTACCTTTTGCCAATATTGACGGCGCCTGAAGCGCCTTCGGTAGCTGTTATTGAGGACAGCAAAAAGACGACGCGCTTTCAGGGACAGTTTTCGAAGGATAGGGAAGACAGCGACAAGTTTCACTGGGGTGAGGGGCAATTCAGTATCAATAAGGACTCCATCAGCTTTTCTGGAGAGCTTGCTCCCGGGCCGGATTACAAGCTTTATCTGTCACCGGTCTACGTAGAAACTGAAAAGGCTTTTAATCAGCATAAGGCCGACATGGTTCGAATTGGCGATGTCAAAACGTTCGATAATTTTATTATTCCGTTAGCGTCAAACATAGATCCGAGCCAGTACAGCACAGTCATCATCTGGTGTGAGACGTTTGGGCAGTTTATTACCTCTGGACAATATCAGCCATAAATCTGTTTAAGGTTAAAATGGCTGTTTCTGGGATTGGTAGATACGGCTGGCAACGGTGGCAGTATCTACCATTCACACGTCACGGAAAGCTTGTTTTTAAGAGAAAAAATGCAGGTTTCTTCATTTTCGAATAAATAATTAAGCCTCAACTTCACTGGCTGTTTGGTTTCTGGATTGCAAGGGTGTAACACCAGTCTGTACCTTGAAACTACGACAGAAAGAGCTGCTATCACGAAATCCTAATACTCTGGCGATTTCACTGATTTCCATGGTGCTTTCCTGAAGGTATTCTAGGGCGAGTTCCTGCCTGACTTCATCCAATAAAGTCTGATAACCCATTTTTTCACCCTCCAGCTTACGTTGCAGCGTGCGAGGGCTTAAGTTGAAGAGTGCTGCAATCATTTCCCGGTTGACCTTGCCGCGCCGTAGCCTGCCTCGAATGGCATCTTTTACCTGTTCAGACAGTGACAGTGGTTTGAAACTGCGTAGCTGCTCTTCCGCATGGCTTTCCAGAGACTGCAACAGCTTGGGATCGGGCCGACAGATAGGACGATTCATCTGCTGATCAGATACCCACATTCCATCCAGACTACGTCCAAATAAAACAGGGCAGCCAAACGCCGCTTCATATTCCTTGATTTCATAGGGTGAAGGTTGTGGCCGGCGCAGTTCTATCCGTTCCAGTAATACTCGATCTCCAGCCAGCAATTCTGAAAAGCGATGCATGCTGGCCATGCTGCTATCCGCCAGATGCCAGGCCGTTTCATCACTGACATGCTGAATCGTCCAGTACAAGCGGGATGAATCCCCCAGGTGTTCAACATGGGTAAATTCCAGATCGGTGACCAGCTGCTGGTAAGGCCCTGTATGCAATAGCATTTCGCGGATATTGGCGCAGCTCATGGCGATATGGCTGAGTAAGCCGTAGATACCAGGTTGCACGAAACGTGCAGAGTGCAGGCCAAATAAGGGATCCCTGGCAGCATGACTGAACACACTCATCATGGCATCGAATTCAGCCGCAGTGATGATGTTACGGCTGTCATGCACCTGGGCAGGGTTGATGCCGGCTTTTTTCAGCAGGGGCTGCAGGGGTAAACCGTAGGACTCGGCCAGGCGAAGGTAAGGCGCGAGAGCCGCAACGATAATGAATCCATTCTGTTGCATTGTTCTTGTTTTATTAAGTCAGACGACAAAAGTTGTTGGTGTATTTAATCACATAAAATGTGGTTAAAAGGTCATACGACAGTGTTTTTTATCAAAAACTGGCTTTTTTTACCGATTTTTCTGGCCCCATTTGTTTTTTCAGGCCGCCTAGAATACTTGGGTGGCCAATGATACAAGAGGTCGCTCAGGGATTGTTACGTCGACCAGCCCACCCCGATATCAAGAATCAAACACACAAGAACAACACCAATAATACCGTTGAAACGGAGTTAACCATGAATATCAAAGGACTTCTGACGATTGTCCTGGCGACTGTGATGACTGTCGGGTGCGCCGGCATGAATCGTATGCCAACCCCGGAGCAGGTCGCAGTCCCGACCCCTATTAACGATAACAGCGGCAAATACATATCACCGTTTACCAGTGATGATGTCGTGGCGGCCTGGGTTGATAAGGCGATTCAGGCCAAGCTGGGCGGTCAGGTCGGCGGCATGGCGGGCGCTTATGCCGGTCAGAAGCTGGCGGAAAATATTCCGTTCGTCGGCGGGTTCATTGGGCAGGAACTGGGGGACACCCTGGGCCGCACCGTGGCTTTGGAAGCCGCTGGCGGTGAAGTGTATATCCGTGAAACCTCGGATTTGTCCTTCAACAATATCGATGAACTGGCGGTATTCATGTATGGCCGTTTCTCCAGCCATCCCTCCTATGCCGATGTTCTGGATTCCACCCAGACCATCTATCCGGAGTTAAAGCAGCGTTATTTCTACGCGATCCAACAGGCCGCTGCCCGATAACACGACAGGAGTCACGCCATGAAGCCCGGTTTACTGATGATTGGATTGTCCCTGTTACTGGCAGGGTGCGGCACGCTGGATAACTCGGCCGGTCGCAGTCAGGGACCTTATCAGGATGTCCGGGCTATCAGCCCCGGTGTGAGCGGTGTGGGGATTGAATCGCAGGACATCGTTGGCATGACTGACGAGATGATCCGCGACATTCTCACCCTGCCGCAACTGATGTCACAGGATACGCCGCCCAGGATAGTGATCGATTCCGAGTATTTCTATAACGAAAGCACCTCACGCATCAATGTCCGCATGATCACCACGCGGCTTCGACAGGGGCTGCATCGTGCCGCGCGAGGTAAGGTGGTATTTGTCGGCCGCCATTTCAGCAATATGGTGGAAAAAGAACGGCAAATGAAGCGCGATGGCGCCGTGGACGGTGGTACCATCCGCTCGACCAAAGCCACGGCTGGTGCTGATTACCGCCTGGGTGGCGTCATCCTTTCCCATGATGCAATCAACCCGGAAACCGGCATGAAAGTCCGGGCTCACGAAATCAATTTCGAGCTGATGGATCTGGAATATGGCGACATTATCTGGAGCGGTATCTATGAGTTCAAAAAGGCCAGCCGTGATGACATCCTGTACCGCTAGGTTCTGTTTACCCGTCCTGCTGGCACTGCTTGTAACGGGTTGTGCCAATCATACGAAAAGGGTAACGACGGTTGATCCTGCCGTAGAAGCGCAGGTCAGCAGCCAGCCTGTTCCGCTGCATTCTGCCTATCGGGCGCTGTACAGTGAGGGGGAGCGCAATGCCGTTCTGAACTACAACCAACTGGGCGTTCAGGCGCTGGAGCAAGGACTGCTGGATCACTCCCGTGAAGCTTTTGAATCCTCGCTGACTCGTGTTGAACAGTTATATGGCAATCATGAAGGGGCTGAAAAGGCCAGAAGCCTCTGGTATCAGGAAGCCGAGAAAGATTTTCGTGGTGAGCCCTATGAACGGGCCATGGCCTATTACTATCAGGGGCTTCTGGATCTGATAGATACGGAATACCAGAACGCCCATGCTGCCTTTTCCGCCGGTATTCTGCAGGATGCCTATGCCGAAGAAGAGCAGCACCGGGCAGATTTTGCCCTGTTGATGTTTCTTAATGGTTGGACGGCCCATCTTTCCGGCCAGTCCCAGCGTCGAGACAGAGACTGGAAAGAATTAACGCAATTCAGGCCAGACTTCCCGTTACCGAAAAAACATCATAATACGCTCGTGATCATCGAAACCGGCCGCTCTCCCCGAAAGCTGGCCGATGGAGTGGGACACTATGAGCTGGTGTATCGTCGTGGCAAGCGGTTTACGGAAAAACAGGCTTCTGTCGTTTTATCAGGAAAGATGCTGACCACTTATCCCATGGAGGATATTTTCTGGCAGGCCAGTACCCGTGGCGGACGGGCGGTGGATCGTATCGTTAAAGGAAAAGCGAAGTTTCGTTCAACTAATCAGAAAATCGGTTCAACGTTATCCGGGATCTCCCAAACTGCGATGGTACTGTCACCACTGGCCAGTGAATCCGGCTTGGGTGATGCCGCTGCGGCAATCGGGGTTATCAGTACAGCGCAGCTGTTGATTGCCGCCAATGTTGATGCCCGGGCAGATACCCGTTATTGGAATAACCTGCCGGATACGGTCCACGTAAAAACGCTGAAGACCCACGATCCGGAGCTGTTGGATGTCCAATTCCAGGACGAAGCCGGAAAGCCGGTGTCCTTAACCCATTATGTCCGACAGGTGTTTACGGATAGCAAGGGTAACCACCTGGTCTGGTTCCGGTCTCGTCCTTCAGTACAAGCTTCAAAAACAACACAGGGATAAGTCATGGGAAGCCTGAAAATCCTGCCTATCACGCTTTTGGTTCTGCTGGTTACCGGCTGCGCCACTCACGAAGGCGCTGTCACCGGTGGTAAGCGTGGGGATAACTTTGTCCAGCTTAACCAGGTGCTGATCCTGAGTGACACTCTGGAACGGGTTGGTTTGATGAATACCCGTGGAAAGATTGCCGTGGAGCAGAACACGGCTAACAGAACGGCGACAGGTACGCTGGAAGTCGCCGCTCTCCTGCGCAACCGTACCGACCATAACCTGCAACTGGAAGCCAGAACCCGCTTCTTTGACGAGAGCAAGATGCCCAGCGGTCGGGAAAGCCAGTGGAAACGCCTGTTCCTGGAAGCAAACAGTCTGGCGGGTTACCGGGAATATTCCCTGTATCCGGAAGCGGCGTATTACCAGATAGAGGTCAGGGAAGCGCCATGAGAATCAAACAACGCATAATACTGCCTGTTATTCTGGTAGCGACAATGAGCTCTGCACAGGCTGAGACATCGCCCACGGAACCGGTTCCCATGCGAACGGAAGTTCTACGGAATGATTCCATGGATCTGGAAACCATTGGTAAAACCTTTGCCAGGGCCTATGTTGCTGCTGGTAAACCACGGCTGGTTGTCTATCTCAACCGTGAGTTAAGCGATGAAGTGCGGGAATGGGTGACCGATACCCGTGAACTGAGCGTTATCGGTTCGCCGTCTGCGGGTAAAGCATTTATCCAGCAGGGGTTATCGGCTACTCAGGTACGTGACCACAATGATACTGATGCATCTCCGGATACAGACTGGCAATGGCAGTTTGAAGAGGCAGTATTGGAGCCTCTATTGAACCATGGTGTCCGTATTGTTGATCGAACCCTGATCAATCGTACTGTTGCTGCCAAACTGGATCAATCTGATAGTACAAAACCACTGGCACTCAAGCAGATTGAGATGAATGCGCTCAGTCAGTTTGCTGATTTGTTAGTAGAAATTCGGATTAACCGAAAGCCTCGACCAGGCTCTGGTTACCGGCTTCATACCAAAGTGGTCAACATTAAGAACGGTGCTGTCATAATGACGGAGCAGTTGGATTCAGATTCAGTGATGAATATGAATGCGGTCTATAAAGCAAGTCGTCATGGTTATAACAAGGATATGAAAACAGCCGTATTACCTGATCAAGCGGGTGATTTTGTAGTGAGTCGTTTAATGAAAGGTTTATTGCTGTATTGGTAAATAATAACGTATTTGTAAAATTATAAAAATTAATGTGGTTGATTAATTATCCAAGTATAGGTTGATTGGTTTTTTAGGTTATTTCTTATTTTTCTGTAGAGTCTTATTCTATAAGAAGTATTATGAATAATTACATAAACATTGATTGGTAATGTCGTAATGCTATGTATTATAAAATCAATATTGATATTAATAATATGTGTTCTTGACGTTAGTATGGGCTATTTAATAGTGACTTGATTGTCATATCTAATTATATATGTAGATACATTTGAAAATAAAAAATGAACTAATCAAGCAAGAATATGTCTGGTTTCAAGAGGTTGTTTTTTTATTGATTTTTACATTTTTTTAAATGTGTTAATTTTTTATTTGGGAGGGGGATATGGAATCAGCTACCAATGTAGGTGTAAATGTACCAAAAGCAAAAAATTCTGAGGTTAGTAATAATAAGGAAGAATCTAGTGGCATTCAAGGACTATGGGGTAGATTTAAAGTTTCACCAAGAAATTCATTTTGTGTATTAGGTGGTGTTTTAGCTTCTGTAATGATGTATCAAAATTTCGATTTAAAAATTATCTTAAGAAATGTTGGGGTTTTAATACCTGTAATTTTTACCACTTACAGAATTTTTGAGTATATAGCTGAAACTAGTAGAAAACCTTTGGTTTTATTTGATCCAAATGATGTAAGAATAAAAGACTGGGGAGTTCAGCTAAGAACGTTATGTGTTGATATGGGCGGAGAAATAGGTGTCCAGTTTAGCGACGATAAATTACAATCACTATATATGAGGGCGCCTTCTCTTAGAGATGGGCTGACGCCAGAGATCCATTTAGCGTTGGTAGCTGAATGGTTAGATAATAAAACAGAACTATTTTCTGATAATTTTTTTGGTAATGTGATGTTACATTATGAAAGACATAAAGATAAAGCATTCGCTTTCACAATTCTTGATAGCTTTAAAGATATGGGTTATATAATTAAGGCTGATAAAAAAACGTTGAAGAAATATATTGGCTCAAAAGATATTGTTGTAATGGATGTTTCTGAATTTCATGCCAGTAATGGTGGAGCTGATATAGATAGGTTTTCTAAGCTTAATTATTCTCATACGCATATAGGTCTTTTTAAAGATTCAAATGGAGTAGTATTAAGGGAAGATCCTGTAAATGCAATAGTCGAACAAATGGATCAATCAGATAGAGCCTTTGTTGTTTTTTCAAAGTCAGGTAAGATAAGACCTAATATCTTTGGCTTCAGGGTTGATGAATAAATGATATGTTTCTTTGAACCAAACTTTGGTGAGTACAGGTTGCCTGTAGAAGTATTTGGGAAATTTCTTGAGGACAGTTTTAATAGCAAAGAATCAATTTACGAAATAGACAAGAGAATCCATTTTATGACTATGACGCCACCTGAGAGGTTAAAGTTTTAAATACAATCAATGTCCAATAAAAAAATTAATTAATGCAGCCTTAATTGAGTTAAGGCTGCATTATAAAAATCAGGCTACCTTTTTATTATCCACAGGCGTTCTGATCAGGTAATCAAACGCACCCAGTGCTGCCGTAGCGCCACTGCCCATGGCAATGATGATTTGCTTGTAAGGCACGGTGGTCGCATCACCTGCTGCAAACACGCCGGGCAGGGAGGTATCACCTTGGGCGCCGGTGATGATTTCTCCGCGCTGTGACAGTTCCACAGCCCCTTTCAGGAACTCGGTGTTAGGCACCAGGCCGATCTGGACAAAGATACCGGCTAATGCCAGCTCTTTGTTTTCGCCCGTCTTGCGATCGGTGTAACGCAGGCCAGTCACTTGCTCACCATTACCGATAACCTCAGTGGTCTGGGCTTCTTTAATGATGTCGATATTACCCATGGAGCGTGCCTTGTCCTGCAGTACGGCATCAGCGCGCAGGGTGTCGGCAAATTCCAGCACAGTGACATGCTCAACTATGCCGGCCAGGTCGATTGCTGCTTCGATACCGGAGTTGCCACCACCGATAACCGCGACTCTCTTACCCTTGAACAGCGGACCGTCACAGTGTGGACAGTACGCAACACCACGACCACGGTATTCCTGTTCACCCGGTACATTCATTTCCCGCCAGCGGGCGCCAGTGGCCAGGATCAGGGAACGGCTCTTCAGTTTGGCGCCACTTTCCAGCTCCACCTCAATCAGGCCGCCAACGGATTCTGCACCAATGATCTTGCTGGCGCGCTGGCTACTCATGATATCCACATCGTAATCGCGAACGTGTTCTTCCAGGCCGGAAACCAGTTTCGGGCCTTCCGTTGCTTTTACGGAAATGAAGTTTTCGATGGCCATGGTATCCATGACCTGTCCGCCAAAGCGATCCGCCACGATACCGGTGCGAATACCTTTACGGGCCGCGTAAATCGCCGCAGAAGCACCCGCAGGGCCACCACCGACAACGAGTACGTCAAAAGGCTCTTTCTCACTGATGGCTTCAGCCTGGCGCTCGGCGGCCTTGCTGTCCATCTTGTTCAGGATTTCCGCTAGGGCAATACGACCCTGCGCGAACAGTTCACCGTTCAGGTAAACCGACGGTACGGCCATGATCTTGCGGCTGTCGACCTCTTCCTGGAACAGGGCGCCGTCGATCATGACGTTGGTAATCTTCGGATTAATCGCTGCCATCATGTTCATGGCCTGGACTACATCCGGGCAGTTCTGGCAGCTCAGGGAGACGTAGGTCTCGAAATGGTATTCGCCGGACAGGCCCTTGATCTGCTCGATCATCGCCTCATCCAGTTTCATCGGATGACCGCCGCTGTGCAGCAATGCCAGCACCAATGAGGTGAATTCGTGGCCCATGGGCAGGCCGGCAAACCGGATTTCACTGCCGGTGGCCGCGGAGCGTACCAACATGGAAGGTTTGCGTTCGTTGTTGTCACGGCTTTCTGTTGCAGTGACCAGCGGAGACATTGTGGCAATTTCCTGAACCAGCTGGCTCAGTTCCCCGGATTTTGCGCTGTCATCAACCGACGCCACGAGTTCTACCGGGGTTTTCAGGTTTTGCAGATAGCTCTGTAACTGCGATTTGATCTTGGCGTCCAGCATGGCTGCTTCCGTCCTTTATGAAGTACTGCAAACAAAAGCGTTCAGAAAACGCCCCGCCAGGGACGGGGCGGCTCACGGCTATCGCTGATGGAGAGGACGACAGCCTGTGATTCCTGCTTTCTTACTTAGATCTTGCCGACCAGGTCTAGGGAAGGCGCCAGGGTGTCTTCACCGGGCTGCCATGCCGCCGGGCAGACTTCGCCATCGTGCTCAGCGATGTACTGGGCTGCCTGAGTCTTACGGACCATGTCCTTGGCGGAGCGGCCGATGCCGAGGTCGTGAACTTCAGTGACCTTGATCTCACCTTCCGGGTTGATCAGGAAGCTGCCGCGCAGGGCCAGACCTTCTTCCTCGATCATTACTCCGAAGTTGCGGCTGATAACGCCGGTCGGATCGCCGATCATCGGGAAACGGATCTTGTTAATGGTGTCAGAGGCATCGTGCCATGCTTTGTGGGTGAAGTGGGTGTCGGTGGACACGGAGTACACTTCAACGCCCATGGCTTGCAGTTGCTCGTAATGATCCGCCATGTCGCCCAGCTCGGTGGGGCAGACAAAGGTGAAGTCAGCCGGGTAGAAGAAGACGATGGACCACTTGCCCATCAGGTCCTGTTCGGTAACTTCAACGAAATCGCCGTTGTGGAATGCAGTGGCTTTGAAAGGCTTGATTTTGGTGTTGATCAGAGACTGAGTCATGGTCATGTTCCTCGGTTTGTTCGTTCGTGGGTAACGCTTCGTTGTGATAACTATAAGGTCAGCTGTTAGATGTTTAAAATTAATTAAAATTATAGGTTTGATAGATTTTCTTAATGTTGTAGCCCGTCTTGTCAGTAGGGATAACTAAAGGTTCAGGCAGACTGTCTGAAGGGCATAGAGTGAAAAAAAACCCCGCTATTGCGGGGTTAAAAATGTTATCAGTATTCACTGATAACGGCTCCTCGACATCAGTGTGACCCAGACTCCGCCAGGGTCAGTAACCGGGGCTTACCCACCATCAGGGTTTCCATCCGGCTTAAACGGCTCACCACCACGTAGACAACGCTGGATACCAGGCAGCCAATCAGTGGCGCTTCCACCCAGCCGGTATGGGTAAACATCAGCAGGCCGCCACAGAGGCAGAAACCGGTCACCATACTGGCCAGTGCGCCGTGGGCATTGCCGGGCAGGAAACTGCTGATCAGTACCGGGCCAATCAGGGTGGCCATCAGCGTGCCGGTGGCGGTAATGGCGAACAATGACAGCATGACGGGCGGTGCGTAGAGGGTCATCACCAGGGTCACGCCACCCAGGCAGGCCAGTATGAAGCGGTTAAAACGTAGGGCATGTTTTTGGGACAGGTGACGGTTCGGGAAAAGTGCAACGCGCAGATCATGGGAAAGGGCAGAAGAGGACACCTGAAGCACTGAACTGGCCGTGGATTTCATCGCAAAAATGATGAACAGTGTGATTAGGCCGGATGCCAGTGGAGAAACAAAATTCGCCAGGAAATACGGCATGGCGTTATCCGCATTGCCCAGCTCCGGATGGCGGATACGTACATACAGCCCGACGATTGGCACCAGGCTGAGCAGGCAGGCGATCGGCGCCATAATCAGCGCGACCTGATGGATTTTCACATCCTTCCGGAACGCCAGAAACCGCACGGACATATAAGGAAGAATGGCGCTGAAAAGGAAGGCATAGGGGAAAATCATGAAGACCTGGAAACGGGAATCGCCGTAGGGGGCTGAGGTATCCGGTGCTACCAGTGTAGGCTCAATGGTTTCCAGTTGGGTCAGCAGTTCTGTCGGTGAGACATCACTGAAAATACGGTGCGCAATAAAGACGGCTGCCGCGGTCATACCTGCCACCATCAGAGTATCCGTCCAGGCCACGGCGGCCATTCCTCCCAATGTCGTGTAAAGGATGATAATTCCAATCATCAGCACAATGGCATGGTTGACGGAAATCCCCAGCCAGCTGCCGCCCAGCATGCCCATGGCACGGAGCTGACCGACCAGGAACACCAGCAATAACAGTGCGGTTGCCAGTGCAGCAAAACCGTGGATAAAGCGCGTCATGGCAGGAGAGCCGGGATGGCTGCGGGAAATATATTCGGGGATGGTCAGACTGCCCATCTTCAGGGCGCGGCGGTAAAGGAAAGACGCAAAGAATAAAACAGCAAGACACATGGCAGGCGCATAGAGAAAGTTGCCCAGCACTTCGATAGTGCCGTATTTGTAGGCAACACCCGGAGAACCCATAAAGCCCCAGCCACTGTAACCGGTAGCGACAATACTGGCGGCGCCGACCACTGGCCCCAGGCTGCGTCCCGCCAGGAGAAACCCGCCTTCTCCCTTGCTGTTACAGACTCGGCGGCTGGAAATCAGTCCCATGGCCACCAGGATAAAAACGGAAATACCCAATACAACCCAGTTAATCCAGTTCGAGGTCATCAGTGAATCCTCTCTCTTGGCGGGCGCAGCGTGTTGTATCGCTGCGCCGTGAAACAGTTAACCTGTAGAGCGGTTAGTGCGTGTGACGAACTGTTTCTGGAACCGGGACTGGCTGTCGGAATTTGCTGAAGTGATCGACTACGGTGCTGGCCACCACCTGGCCGACACCTCCAATAATGATCATGGCGCCACCGAAGGCCTGGAAGGCGGTCATGGTTTCACCAAAGACCAGGATGCCGATACCGGCGCCGACCGCGCATTCAAAGTAAGCGACACAGGCCAGTTCCGCGGCTTTCAGGTGGCGGGCGGCCACGGCCAGCAGACCCAGGGCGGCAAAACCGGTGAAGAAAGCCATGGCGATCAACCAGAGCCAGGAGCTGCCGTCCATCATTGCCAGTGAGGGTGGGTTGAGGATCAGGTAAGCCGCAATCCCCAGTCCGCCAAACAGGAAGTTATAGAAAGAGCGGATTTCAGAGGAAACATCGGTGCGGTAGCGGCTAAGGAAAAGATACAGACCATAACCGAAACCGGAGACCAGACCGAGCATATCACCCAGCATGTTTTCCGCTTTGAAGCTGAGGCTCATGGTAAAGCCGGTAGCGGCGTCGTAGTTGATCAAACCGAGGATCATCAGCGTCCCGATGAATACCAGGAACAGCAGGCAGCCTGTAATTTTGTCCACTTTCTCTTTCAGGAAAATGGCGGCCAAAATGCTGGAAAACAGCGGGCCGGTATAAATCAGGAATACAGCGTTGGCGAGTGTCGTATGTTGAGTCGACGACACATAGGCAGCTAAACAGAGACCCAGTGATACACCACCGCAGACAATGGCGGGTGAAAGTCGTGTACCGCGCAGATAGATCAGTTTGCCGCTGGCAAGGATGATGGCGAGGGTGCCGATGGCGCCCACGAGGAAACGGGTAAAGGCAATGACATCACCGGAGGTATTGATATGGCGGGCAAACAGTCCCACGCAGCCCATCAGCGTCGCTGATATCAGCATCGTGGTATAGCCCAGGGCTTTGGTATTGGTTGTGGACACGGTGAACTCCCTGGTATCAAATTTCTTGATAGAACTGTCTGGAAGTCCGGACGTGAGGGATGTGGGGAAAACAGTGAGAAATGGCTGGCGGTGGAGGCTCAGCGATCACTGTTCCGCAATACCTTTGGCGCCTTTCGCTTCCCGGTAGCAGTAGACAGCTGTCACAAAACCTAACAGCGCAAGGTTGAGCACAACAAAACTGGCAGCGGTCCATGAACTGGTGAACATTGTGAGTATCCTCCGCGCAATGGTGCTGATTATCCTTGCCTGATACTGAATAACACCTGAACAAACCAGGAAAGCGCCGAAGCGCTTTCCTGTAATTACACTTACTCGACCGGACGGATTTGGGTGCCGGGCACCTGAACCGGGAAGTAGTCTTCGCAGGTACCTTCGCGGTAGACGTCCGCGGTGCAGCAGTGGATGCCGCCGCCGAAGGCGTAGGCGTCGCGCAGAGGTACAGGGATGACTTCCATGCCCAGTTTGTCCATCTGTTCCATCTGGTGAACTTCGCTGGCTTCGACGCAGACGGTCTTGTGATCCAGCACCAGGCAGTTCATGGACAGCCATGTGCTGGAGTAGCACAGCGGCGGTGGGTTGTCGTGGGCAGGCATCGCTGCATCGACGATTTCCCAGTCGTTCTTCGCGAAGATCTTGCGCTGTTCTTCCGGCATCTTACGATGCGGGTTGTTGATGCACAGACCGGGACGCAGCGGAACGAAGGTGGCGTCGATGTGGATCGGGTAGGGGTCGCCGGGGAAGTTGACCGCGTGTACCCGGTGGTTCGGGAAGTGGCGCTGCATCCATTCCATCGCCGTACGGTTGGTGGTCAGACCGTGCTGTACGAACAGGTCCTTACCCATACGCATGACGTCAGCGGCGTCGAACATTGGTTCTACTTCAGTAGTCACGAACTCCTTGGCGGCTACTTTTTCCAGACGTTCTTCGATGGTCATGGCGTGTTTGCCCATGCCATAGTTCGGACGGTAGGAGTCATCAGTCAGGCGAGGACGTGGCGCCTGTTCCCAACGGAAGTTGGGGTCTTCGTGGAAGTACTGGTTCATCAGCGGCCAGTAGGCCAGGTATTCGAAGTAACGGCAGCGGAAGGACATCGCTGCGGAGAGGATTTCGTTACCCACAGTCAGCAGAACATCCCGTGGGGGCATGCAGCCGAACATGGAGAAGGTGCGGAAGTCAGGGGTGGATACTGCCTGGTTCCACTGGATCGGAGTAGGACGGTCAACACGGATGCCACGGGATTCGAGCAGTTTGGCAAAGCCGTCGAGCTGTTCGTTAGCGGCTTCAACGGTCTCCAGCGGACGGGGACCCCACATGCCTTTCATCTTGCTGTCTACAGGAACTTTGTCGTCTACAGCAGGTTCTGAAGGAGGCACACAGCAATGATCGGCGCGGCCGACGATCACGTGGCGGAGAGGGTCAAAGTCGTTCCAGGAGCTGACAATAGTATCTTGAGTCACAGGAAATACTCCTCAATTAACACATTAGCTAGCGTCAGTTATCAGATCCGGCAGCCGGGCTGCCCGATCAAATCAACACCCTGTGCGCTGTCGCCATAGCCCGCGGCTGGACGGTTTACCCTCGGGTAAAAAATGAAGCCGTGTCGTTTATGGCCCGGATTCTCTGGGCAAAACTCTCCCGCATTTTTAACCGATAAAAATCGATGAAAAATGGAATCCATGCTGCGCATTTGTTCACGACTGCCGGTTATTTATCATGCAACGACGGTCCGGCAGTTTTTCTCTTCCCGGTTCCGGTGTAACCATCAGTGCCCGGGGTTGGTTGCTATCCTACGCCTTCGGGCGCGGTAAACTACAAAAAAACTGCCAGGGTTTACCTGTTTAATGCTCACGAATATCAGGGAAAAGCTGTTTGTTCTATGAACATTGACTTGAGTCAAAAATCGATACTTGATCGAATTTGAGCCGCTGTTTTCAGAGTCTAAACAGGGTTTTCAGTGATGAAAAAGACGCTTTTGCAGGGAGCTTTTTATGCCTTTTGGTGATGATAGGTGTGTATATCTGCAGTTTGGCTGAGATACACGTCTTTCTTGTCGTTTATATGAATAGCCGCAGGAAGAGGATGTCCTATTTGCGATGGTTTTTGTCCGGATGTTTGTAATCTGCCAGCACAACGAAACCTACACTATGCCGCATTAAAGACACTACCGATAGAGAGCGGATGTAACCATGCAACCTGTCACCCTTTCCCTTGAACTCACTGAAGATCATCCGGCATATCAGTGGGCCAAACGCCAGTCGGATTCCGTTAGCGCCATGGGACATATTGGTACCCATATTGATTGTTATACCCGTGAACCTGAGGAAGCGTTCTACCGGGTTGAGGCAGTGGTTCTGGATTGCCGCAGAGGTATGCCCACTATGGATACCATTACTCCGTTAAATCTCTCTGGCAAGGCGCTGGTTCTTTATACCGGGAATCTGGAAAACAATGGCTACGGCAATGATATCTACGCGAAAACCCGTACAGTACTCGACAGCCTGGTGTTGGACCAGATTCTTGCGAGGTCGCCAGCTTTCATTATGATCGACAGTTATGGCATCGGCGGTCATGGTGGAGAGCACCAGATGTTCGATAAACGCTGTGAGAAGCATGGTTGTTTTGTCATTGAAAACATTACGCTGACCGAGACTGTTGCTGAAAAGTTGGCTCAGTTGGAAATCTTTGTAGATAAGACGATCATGTCATCTGGAAAGTGGGTCGATGTGAAGGGAATACTGACGCAATAAAAGACTTTTATTGATTAGCAATAGCTGAGTGATGGAATACAAATATCCAGCTATTCATATATTGGATTAGTTTTGTCTGTTTTAGCGTTCTTTTGTCACTGTGTGTCCAGACTTATAACTATAACTGTCGATGATTGATGTAATGACACGAAGGCTTGAAGCTACATTATCCAATCATATTTTATCCGGATTTTCTGTTGTGAAGCCCAAGTGGTTTCCTGTGCAATCCCAGTAAATAACCTAATGGGGAGGGTAAACCGGCTGCCAGAACTAGAAGTGTTGATCCTGGTTTGAAGATCTCTTTGTTTCCTGGCTTTGAAGATGCAGCAAAGTATGTAGGGAATCATGGTAAAAGGTGGCCGAGCACCAGCGCTCTTCCAGTTTTGTATCAGGTGTTTTAGAGATATCGACATGGTCGATGATGCGCCTATCAGGGGAAGCGGTTTTACCCTTTACGGAAAAATAACTATTTCCGGTTTGCAGATGGAATAGCTGGTTCTGATCTTCCTATTGATCAATCTGGCATTTCCCTGTCTTAGTATCTGGACAAGCTATTGACGTAATATATGAAATCTCAAACATGGGTGCTCTCCTTGGCTTAGTGTGTTTATTTCTCTATTTACCATCTAAACCAGAAATATTTCAGAAGCACGTCTAATGATGAGGGTAAATAAGTTAACAATCACGGCGCCCTGTTGTGATGATGTAGTTGATAGATGGCGTGATGTTCATATCGCGTATTCAGGTCTACTAGAACTTGATTAACCCGATAGGTTTCATCTAACCAAACCTGTTATTACTGCTTTCATACGTGGTAATCGATAGGTTATAGGGAGCCATTGATTGAAACAGAGTTTGAAAGAAAAAAGTAGTGGAACCGCCTTTAAAATTGACGAAAGGATAAGCCATTAACCTTAAAAGCTGTAAGGTGAGACTGGTCGGAATAGGCCTGTTTCGCTTTGATTCAGCAGGTTAATGTGATAAGGATTATTGATATAGATAGCGTCAAATAAGTTATTTTTGCTGATAAAGACTGGAACATTATCTGTTAATGATTGCCATAGTGTTGGTATTTATTGCTATTGAATTCGCAGTTTTACATTCACCGTGGAGTATTGATATGGATGTTTATAGTTTTATGGCAAGTGACTTCAGATACAGAAATCAATATTCATTTTCCGTACTGCAACCGGACTCTGTCAAGATTCAACGAGAAAGGGATATTCGCCGAATTTCAGGCTTGGCGACTGGTTTATTGAGTGGTGTCGGTGGCTGTTTTACCCGAAACATAGCTTTTCTCTCGAGAAAGGTCTCTTCACTGTATTCAGCAGTGCAAACGGGGTTAGCTAATTCCTTCAGAAGAGAATTAACGACAGCAGAGCTTGTAGAGAGCTATCTTCTGCCTGGTGAAACTAAGGATAATGTTTTAAAAATAAGTCAACTCATAGACGATGCAGTCGCTTTCAGAAATATGGATCTAATGGAAAAAATACCAAATATTGCACTAAAGAATGTTAAATCTAAAAGACGTAAAGGCAGCAGTGATAATTATATGTTTTGGATGATGTCAATGATGATGTTTCCAACATTGTTTCTAGGTGCTTTTGCGAGAAAAATGAATGACACAACGGCTATGCCAGTGATGCTAAGTCGATTGGATAATGATAATAAATATATTGTTGATATTGAAGTTGAAGATTCGTGGTCTAATGAGTATGAATACCGTTATAATATTACTGCCAATGATACATTGATCGATGAAGAGCCTTTTGGAATATACAACGATCTTTCAGATGTTAGGCCAACGCTTTCCTTTTGGATTATGGATCCGTTGAGGTTGGATGAGGATGGCGTATTAACTATGAAGTCTTGTGATTTATACCGTGAAGCTTGGAAAGTTAAAACCAAGATTGTTGATGAAATTAAATGTAGAGCCAGAATACACCCAAAGCATGGGAATAATACATATCATGTACAGATTGTTCCTCAAGAAGATCCCAGTGTTAAGTTTGGTGTCAGTTTTACAATTGATAGTGAGAACTTTTATATATTTAGAATCAAGATGATTCCAGATGTTACAGAACCAGATAATGCTTTTAATTATAGGTTTTTAGTTTCTCCGGATAATAAAAAAGTGGTAAAAAGAAAGCGAACCTTATCGCTAACACACAATGCTACAGCTCATATGCTCGCTTATATCCAGGGGCCGCGGAGAGAGGATCGCAGAAAAACGACGACATGCCAGGTACTATCAGATACTGCTGTGGCTCCGAATTATACGTTTCAAGATAATCAGTGCGAAATTGTTTTGTCTGCAAACAGTAGTTTAACGCAATATGATATCAGCCTTACCATGGTGCATAGACGATCCGAGTTATTGACATTGGACCTTCAACTTGATGTAGAGACTATTTTGCCACCGGTAACAGAAAAGCCAGCAATAACACTTCGCCCATCAACGACAGAAAAGCCACGGCAAACATTGCCTCCATTAGTGACAGAAAACCCTCCATGGATACAGCGTCCATCAACAACAAACAAACCTTCCATGAATAACGAGCATAATTCTCGCGAAAATACAGAAGGGGCTATATATGGCGTTCCTATTTTTTTAGGAACATTATTAGTTGCTGGAGGGGCTGTTTCTTTTTATTGTTGGAAAAGAAAAAAACGGCAGCGTAGAAATTTACAGAATGTGGCGGTTTTATTTGCTAAAAACAACTTAGGGGTAAAAAACAGAGATATTGAAAAACAAACTATGGCAGCGCAGTTCTTTGTTGATACTCTTTCTCTAAAAGCTCAAACCCTAACACCTGAGGATATTCAGAATAGAAAATATATAATTGTAGATTCTGTTTTGAAAAAACCAGCAGACGATGAAAGGAATATCACTAAAATTCTTAGAAGAGGACTTTTGAAAATTCTGAATGATATTCCAGAGGTTTTACGTGGGAGTGATCAAGAGCAGCAGTTGATTGATCTTAAAAGAGCTATGTTTGAATCATCGTTAACTTCTGAGGAGAGAAGAGATTGCTGCGCTATGTTATTAGATATAGTGCTTAAAAAAATAAAAACAGTATTGGATTCATCCAGAGTTACTATCAATACAAGCGTTGTTGATGTGAAAAATAAATTCATACCCAATATGTGGGCTAGAGGTGTAAAAAAAAGAGGGCGCGGATATGCTAAAAACAGAAAGGATATGGAGAAAAAGTTTATTGATCATTCCGGTGTGACAAGTAGAGATAATCCTGAAAATATAGATGTACCCCTACTATATAAAGCAACACCGATTACTCGTCCCGTATATGGTGCTATTGATTATAAAGGTGCTCGGCATGGAGGTGCGCCGTTATACGGAGTGCATTATTACGTTATTAAGGACACATATAAATCTTTCATTTCAGTTGTGCCTGGTCAGGTTTTTGTTAAAAAATCTCCTGAATCTTTTTGTTGGAATGATTTGGAGGGATTGCTTATTTATCTTATGACTAGTGATAATGAGGATCTTCTTGAGAATCTCATAAATGATGTTTTCTATCCGGAGCAGGAAAGTGACTATATCTTGAATAAATATGGTTTAAGAGTAGATCGATACCTTGAAACGCTTATATATGCTTCTTTACCTGTCTGTGAGGCTGTTGAAGAGTTTCATGTTTTTACAGATCCTGTTTTTGAAATGGCTGATTCTCCTGTAGATAAGTCGAGGTTTCCTAAACTAACAGCTATACAAAAAAAGAATATAGAGGAATTACAAGATGAGGCTAAATCAGGAAGACTAGCTTTTAAGTTGTTTGTTGATGAATGTGAAATTAAAGAGGAAGAGATAAAAGGTGATATAAATAGCCAACAAAATGTTTTTCATGAAATGATAGAAAAAGGTCTATTGGTTAAACTTTCAGAGAATGAAAAAAAAGCTCTCCCTGAACAACATTATGATTATATTCGTAGGGAGGCTATATCTAACTTACCGGAAGATGTTGTCTGCTATATGTTCTTTGATGGCAATAAAAAAATTTATATGACGGAAGAGTATATAAGTGGAACTATCAATGCAAAGGGATACTTAACGTGTCCAGTGACAAATAGAGTTATCTATCGTGATGAAGGTCCTTGTCCGGATGGTTTTATGACTATCAGTGAACTCAAAAATAATGCAGGGGAATTTGTATCATTACCTGGACATGCTGACTGCCACACATTGAAAATAGACTATATGCTATTTCCCGGTATTCAGTCTGAAAAACACCTTAGATGTGGTGTTCCATATCCAGGAAGGCGCCAGCCGGCTTATCTTCCAAACAATGACGAAGGTAAAAAAACTGCTCAAATGTTACAAGAAGCTTTTGTTTATAGAGAAACGTTCACAGTGGGTCAATCACGAACAAATCATACGGTGAATGTTATAGTCTGGAACGATATTCATCACAGAACGTCACTTGAAGCCAATCATCCTTATGGCTATCCAGCACCCAATTATTTTGCAGATGTTAAGGATGAATTGATTCAACGTGGCATTAAATATCCATCAGACACACCCACTAACCATACATTGTTGCGTACAGTGGACAACTCACTGAAGCGAAAGCTAAAGGTAAGAGCTGAGCGGATTCTTCTTAATGAGCAAAATGCGAATCTCCAAGCGGTAGAAGCAGCCCGTTCAGAATCATCATCACCACAGCCCGGTCCAAGCGGCTTACAGACGATTGTCGAAGAGCCAGAGCTGGCTTATTCAGCGGATGAATCAAGCTCATATGAGTCAGGTACCGTGACTTTGCCAATATAGGTGAAAATTTTCGTACGACATTTCTGTGAAATAAAAATATGGTATTGCTCACCGTAGTACTGATTGAATGTACTACGGTGAGCAATTTACATTAAAACAGAGTTTGCTCCGTGATCTCCGTGGTCAGGGCTGTTAGCGCTTTCTCAACCATGTTCCGACGCATGGCTTTCTCATCCGCCGGCGCCAGGGTCGGGTCACCGAGAGGATGAGGAATAGCCTTCGCCTTGACGATCCGGTTGGCGCCTACGGTCTGGGAAATCGGCGTCACTGTCGCGATATGGACGACAGGCATCACCTTCTCAATCTGCTTGACGATCGTTGCACCGCAACGCGTGCAGGTGCCTCAGGTGGAAGTCAGGATGGCGGCGGTCACCCCGGCCTTCTGCAGCAGCATGGCGATATCGCGCCCGAAACCTTCCGAGTTGGACACCGGTGTGCCGGTACCGACGGTGACAAAGATCTTCTCGTACAGCTTGCCGATCTTGCCTTCCCGTTCCAGGTCACGCATGACATCCAGTGGTGTGACGCGGTTGGGGTCATCGTTGGCGTAGACCGGGTCATAACCGCCGTGGATGGATTCCCAGTGTTCCGCATCCAGACGTTCCAGACCGGCAATGTCATAAGTGCCGAACTTGGAGGCGCTGGAGGATTCCAGCCGGTCCGGGTTGCCTTTCGGGATCACTCCGCCGGAAGAAATCACCGCGATGGTCGCCTTGGTCAGATCAACAACGGGCGGTTGCGGCGCCACCTTGTCATAGACCGGCATCTGAAATTCGCTGGTGAACGGCCGTTTTTCCAGCTTGGCCAGCAGGATATCCACAGCTCGCTCGGCGCCATTGCGTTCGGCGAAATAATTCACACGAACGCCGCGGGGCATATAGCCGCTTTCTTCCGGGTAACCGAAGTCACCGGTGTCGAGATATTGCTTCGCCAGTTCTGCCATGGCGGGCAGGGCAGTACGCATGGCAGCGGCGCTGTTGCCGGTTTCCACGCAATAAACCGAGGTCTTGAACACATCGAAACCGGGGTTTTCAGGGTACATGCCGGTCACGGTAGGAATGCCCAGCGCTTTCGCGGTTTTTGCCACGGCACCGCAGGCCATGCCGTAACGGCCGGCGTTGAAGGCGGGGCCGGCAATCACGAGGTCTGGCTTCACCTGTTCCAGAATTTCGGTGATGCCCTGGCAGGCAACCGCCTGGTTTTCATTGAACCAGGAATCCCCGCAGATCACGGTATGGGTCAACTCGGCCTTGTCCTTGAGCAGGTTGGCGAGTATAACGCCGGGGCCCACCGGTCCTTCGACCAGCTCCATGCCGATATGGGCCATTTCTTCGCCGCCTTTCTGGCCGAAGAACTGGTTGATGTAGTGCAGTACTTTCATTGCATGTTCTCCGGAAACGATCAGCCTTCGCGGGCTGCCAGGTTGTGGAAACCCACCGCACTGGTGGCGCCGATGATGCCCTGTATCTCCATGCGGATGCTGCCGTCTTCCCGCAGGCTGCCAGTGAAACCGCCGACGATGGTATCAGCACAGTCCAGGTGGCCGAGGATGGTGTCCATGGGCGGCAGGACCACAGTGGGGTTGCCGTTGCCGCAGGAAACCAGTGCGTCGGCTTTGTCGGTGGCGTCCGCCAGTGCCTGGCTTTCTCCGTCACGGCCGGCGAATTCGTCGGTGATCAGGACGGTTTCAATGCCGGCATCTTCCAGGCGGCTGCAGTTCATGACCAGGTCGGTATCCGGGTTGCCGTAGCCTTCCTCGGTGATGATGACCGCATCCAGCCCCAGCTGGCGCGCCAGCTTGCAGGTAAAGGCGGAGGAACGTTCCTTGTCCTGCAGGGTGACGTTTTCATTGGTGACAATGGCGCCCACAAAGTTGTAGCGGGTGCCGTGGTATTTCAGCAGCTGATGGATGACCGGGTTGTTCTGGTGCATGTAGGTGGTGACCTTGTCGGACGCCGCCACACAGTTGCCGCTGATCAGCGCACCATCCATTACCTCTGTGGGAGAGAGCAGGGTGGGCAGGATCTTCTTGGCATCAACACCGTAGAGGTAGGTGTCATGCATCAGACCCTGGCTCTGCAGCATGTAGATGTAGCCGACCCGGGGCAGTTCCGGGTGCTCCAGCACCTGCTCGGCGAGAGACTTGCACTCGTAGACACTGGCTTCATCCGGCACGCCTTCCAGCGCCAGCTTGCCGACCTGCAGGGCGGTTTCCAGACCCACCTTGCGCAGGATGGCCTCTTTCTCGTGGGCGGTGCAGGCGTCATCCATTTCACAGGTGATGACCAGGTTCCGGGTTTTGGAGAACGGGGTGTAATCCGCGCCGGTGCCGCTCATGTCGATCACACCTTCCTGGAAGCCCACCACCTTGCCGGTGGTAACGACCGCCATGCCCTTCAGCACCCGGGTGACGCCTTCGCCGACCATCTCGTTTTCATCAGCGTGGATGCCGGGGAACATCACGCCTTTGCCGTCCATCTTCACCCGTGGCTCGATCACATCTTTGACAGGCATGATCCGGATGCTGTCACCGGGCTGGGCAATATCCAGACGAACCTCGGTGATATGCGTATCGAGTTCCCGGATAAACGTGAGCACCGCCTCCCGGTCAATGTAAACTGTGCCATCTTCAACCCGTCCGGGAGAGCCGAACGCCAGTTGACGAACATGAATATCCTCAATCTGAAGCTTCATAAAGCCGACTCCAATACCTCAATCATTAGCAATCCGGACGGGCATTCCGCCCGGAAACTGGGTTTGACCGCCAATTAATGCGCCAGCGGTCTGGCGTTGTGATGGTGCGAAGCGCTTTCGGTGTCCTGGCTCCTTACCGGATCAGTCCGGGTGAAACGGCTGACAACGACATAAACAATGCTGGAACAGACCGCGGCGTAGATGGGAGGCTCAATCCAGCCCAGGTCACTGAAGACCAGCAGTCCGGCACTGATGCAGAAACCGGTAAGAATGGCCGCCAGGGCGCCCTTGGCGGTGCCTTTCCAGAACACACTGACCAGCACCGGGCCGACAAACGATGCCATTAAGGTACCGGTGCCCATGATGGCGATCATATTCAGCATGAACGGTGGGGCGAACAGCATCATGGCCATGGTGATCAGACCGATGATGACGACCATGGTCTGGTTCAGTGTGATGGCCTGCTTGTCGGAGATTTTTGAGTCCGGCTTGATGGCTTTGCGCAGGTCATGGGAAAGCGAAGAAGACACGACCAGCAGCACGGAGTTGGCGGTAGACTGCATCGCAAACAGGATGAACAGGGTGATCAGGCCGGACGCGATCGGCGGCATGAAATGCTTGAGGTACAGGGGCATGGCTTCATCGGCCACGGCAAGTTCAGGGAACTTGATCCGCATATACAGGCCAACGAAGGGAATCATGCTGAGCAGCAGACCGATGGGTGCGACCACCATGGCGGCATGGTGCGCCTTCACATCCGGGCGGAACGACATCAGCCGGATAGACTGGTAAGGCAGCACACAGGCAAACAGGATGGTGTAGGGCAGCAGGTAGAAGATCTGGAAGGGGGCGCTGCCGTAAGGATTGGCGGTGGCAGGGTTCACCAGGTTGGCGTCGATAACATTCAGCTGCTCGATCATCTCGAACAGGCTGATATCGGTAAACATCTGGAAGCAGATATAGATGGCCGAGATGGTCATGCAGATCACCATGAAGGTGTCTGTCCAGGCGACTGCGGCAAGTCCGCCCATACTGGTGTAAATCACAATAACCAGCACCATTAATGCGGCGGCATATTCGAGCGGGATACCCAACCAGCTGCCGCCCAGCATACCTAGCGCCTTGATCTGGCCGACCAGGAAAACACTCAGCAGCACGGCGGTGATGATGGACGCGGTTCCCTGCAGAATCCGTTGCATGCGCTCATCGCCGGGATGGTTTTTTGCGATAAATTCGGGAATGGTCAGCGCGCCCATTTTGACGCCACGGCGATAAAGAAACCGGGCAAAGAACAGCACACCGATAACCAGTGAGAAACCAAAAAAGAAGTTACCGAGTAGTTCTGTGGTACCGAAGGCATAGGCCGCGCCGGGTGATCCCATGAAGCCCCAGCCGCTGAAACCGGTCGCGACGATGGTGCCGCCGCCAATGATGGGGCCAAGGGATCGCCCTGCCAGCAGGAAGCCGCCTTCGCCGTCGGAGCCGTGTACAATTTTCTTGTTGGTGTAATAACCCATGCCGATCAGCACCACGATCGATGCCATCAGAATCAGCCAGTTCGTCCAGTTAATTTCAGACATAACAGGATCTCTCCTCCCGGGTCGCGTGACGGGGCATGCATAGCCACAGCCGCCAGACTGAGCCGGATCAGTTATTGGAATTTTCCGAGGAGCGTCGTGATCACTGTTGTTTTGATAGGTCTGTATAGGTGTGATTCACGCGGTAAAACGGGTATTGGGTCAGGCTTCTCCTATTCCCTTGACGCCGGTGGATTCACGTTTTATCCACAGCATGATGGGTAGGCCGATCTGGATGGCGGCCAGTACAAAGAACCAGTCAAGCGTCCACGAGCCGGTAAGCATAGGCTTTCTCCTGATAATGGTCAGAGTGCAGGGTTGTACCGAATGATGCGTACAGGGACTTTCTGGTTATCAGTGAGGGGAATGTTGGACAGGCAGGCGTAAAGACGGGTCTGGCCGAACCCTTATTGTTCGGCATCATGCCAGTCAGAGAGACAAACAGCTGATGCATGATGACCATCCTTCGACTGCTCATTTTTCATGCAAACACGTTACACCTGCCTGTTTCAGTATTACCACGACAGAATTGTTCAATTTTTCCTGAGTTTTATGCCTATATTTTTCTGATTTTAATGCGTTGTTCAGGATTTCTATGCGCAAAGTGAGCATCGGTACTGCCGAGGTGTTGTCCCGATAATGCTGCGGAATTGCCGGTTAAAGTTGGACAGGCTTGAATACCCCACCGTGGCACTGATGCTGGCAATGGTATCGCTGCTGGTCGTCAGCAGATGGCAGGCTTTATCAATCCGAACCCGGTTGAGGAACTTGGTGAACGATACGCCCGCATTACTTTTGAAAAAGCGAATAAACGTGCTTTCCGCCATGTTGAACTGCTGGGCTAGCGCTTCCACGTAGATCACATCCTGTGAGTGCTGTTCGATGTAATGCTTTATACGATCAATCTGTTGTTTGTTCTTATCGATAATCGGGGTAGATACCGGTTCCGTCGTCAGTATCTTGTGGTTACCAGATAACGACAGAATATCCAGGATTTCAAACAGGCTGAGCACTTCCCGGAAGCCGAAGGTGTTTTCAATGCGGTCGGCAATCCGGAAGGCTTTTTTGTAGACAGAGCCACTGTATTTCAGGCCATAGCTGCTCCGTTCCAGAAAAGAGCGCACATGGGCGAGCTGGCAGCAGTTGATGAAATCTTCCCCCATGGCTTTCATACGGAACACAATGGCGGTGATTTTGCAGTCAGTGGCGGAGACAACACGATGGGGAATGTAGGGACCGATGACGATGATATTCTGTTCAGAGAATTCGCTGGTCTGGCTGTTAACCTGGATGACGCCTTCGCCTTTCTCAATAAACAGCATCGAGAAATCACTGCGGTAATAGAGTTCAGGCTCGGGCTGCACAAAGCGCTTGTCGAAGAAGGTATAGGTTTCTTTTTCTGCGCGATTAACCAGCCTGATACTCACGGAGCGCCCCTCTTGAATCGTTAGGCGCACCATCATAGAACATCAGGCTGCTGAATTGTTGATACCTATCAAGGTGAGAGTCAAATGAGATAGGTATTAATACTCAGATTTTGAGGTGCTTATCAGCTTCACGGAAGAACTTGGTCATGTCATCCCAGGAGGTCGAACGCTTCAGGGTCTTACGGGCATTCATGATGTCGGTAAAGATATGGGTGTTCTGCTTCAGTTCAATCCAGCGTTTTGCATCAGACATCGTATTCATGGCAATCAATCCGGTTTGAAGAAAAAAGCGTGGAACAGGTCGCCATGAATGAATATCTATTGTGTCCCATTATTGAAGACAATAAATATTCACCAGAGCAGGTTTAATAAAGGGGAAACCTGTTCCACGAAACAATCCAGGGAGGAGTGGTGCGAGTATAGGAATGTCTATTATGACCGTGAAATCATTAAAATTTGGGAGGGGTATAAGCCTTATTTATAGGGTCGCTATTTCAGGGTTGAATCTTTTTTCATTGTCAGTGAAATGTGATGAATGTGTTGATTTTCAAGGTTTGGCTACGTATTGAGTGAATTCAGATAGGCGTATTTCCCTGCCACTTTTTATTAACAAATGTTCATGATGCCTCCACTCCCTGTTCACAGTGCCTCCTGTACATTGTGTCTCAACAGCGATCAGGAAGCGGTGGCTTCCAAAGACAACAATGACAGAGGTGGAGAGCAATGAGACAGACAATGAAGCATCAGATGATTCGTGGCATGGCGTTTATTGCAGTATTGGGTGCATCGTCCCCGCTGTGGGCCCAGTATGCAGGGCCGGGCAGTGAAGCGATCAAGACCGTGGAAGAAGCCAGAAAATCCTCGGATGACGTAGAGGTTGTGCTGACGGGTCACATCGTCCGCCAGATCAACCGGGAAGATTACCTGTTCAGGGATGATACCGGTGAGATCAGTGTCGAGATTGACGGTGATGACTGGGGGGCGATCCGTGAGCCGGTCACCCCGGAAATGACGGTGCGTATAACCGGCGAAGTAGATTATCACAGAACCGAGCCGACCGACATTGATGTCAGAGAGGTTGAGATTATAGAGGCTGCCTATAAGCCGGTTATGACGGGTTTGGATAAAGGCTAATGAGAATATCTCCGGCACAGTCGGGTGGCTGTGCCATAGATGGCAAGTTGATTGTTACGGCATTGAGGCCTCTTCAGATAACCGGATTTTTTTAGCCGAAGGTTCTTTGTCAGAGGGTATACTGGGTTCACTGGTGCATTGGAGGGGGCTTGAGTCATCAACCGACTTGAGGCTTCCTACCCAGTTATACAGTTCACCTTCTACATAATGTGGGTTTAAATGTAACTCGGCATACTTGTAATACATCTCGTCAGTTAGAGAGTCCATGCCAGAATTGGCGTTCACAAAATGTCTCCATTCTGGTAATTGGTATAATTCCTGTTCATGCAGTTTTACTTGATTCAGTTCTTTTTCTAACTGATCCAGTTCACATTGCAATACCCTGGCCTTAGTTTTGGAAAGGTCATAGAGTTGCTCTGTTAATAAAGGTTCAAGTTTATGTTCTCTCTTCAATATTTTTTTACATAGCAACATTTTTAAATGTTGATCTTCTCTGAACTTCTCTGTTATTTGTTTCTTGCTTTTTGGAAGCTGAGCTATGATTTTTTCTAGTTCTTTCATTTTCTTGTAAGCTAATTGCCTTTTTATGAAGTCTGAAAAACGTTGACTCGTTTTTAGTCGGTAATAATGGTTAAGGTCAAATTCAATGTTAGTAACTGTTATGACAGCATCAAAAGATGATTTTTGATTGGACAATAATTGTATAAAATAATTTCGAGTTCCATGGTATTCCATTAAGCAGGTTTCAATTATCAACTTTGTTTGGCCTTTAAATAGTTTACTGTTTTTTAGAGTTCTTGAATTGAAAAAATCATTGATTTGGATACATAGGTTACTTATTTTTAAAAGGTCAGTAGTAGCCATTTTTTTTAGTGCCTGTTTACAATCTTCAGATAGTTGATGGTTACTTTCATCAGTTAGAGAAGATAAATGGGATTCACATTCTAATCTATAAGGTTCGTGACTCGTTGTTGGTTGAAGCTGATCATCTGTCGTTAAGAGTTTTAATAATTCTTCTGAGACATAAGATTTTTTACCTGTTACGGCTAATGGATCATACTTTGCTAAATAGGTTGTAGCTGTATCTACAGTGGATGCTTGTTCAGGCAGAATATGTCTGTCAGTGGGTAGGTCAATACTTTGGGTATTAGTAGCTTCTTCTGTGTCGTAGTATTCTTCATCATCAGAATCTGATGATGAATCTGAAAGTAAAAGGTCTGTATCAAAGTCTATATGAGGCTTTTTGACTAATGTTGCTAGTTTGTTTTTTATATCTACCTTCCACTGAGCATCAATAGGGTTATCATCCAGGTAAATGGTGGCATTGTGAATTTTTATCAATGAATCAGGTAGTTTTTCAATGTTGTTATCAACAAGGTCAAGCATTTTAAGATTTTTTAAATCAAATATATTGTCAGGTATTGTCTTTATTTTACAGGATCGTAATACTAATTTTTTCAGCCACCATATAGTATGAATAACTGGAGGTATGTTAACGAAAAAATAGCCTGATATATTCAACGTTTTTATTCTTTCTAAGTAACATACGTCGATAAAGTCTACACAAAAACCACGATCTTTAATTAAATGTTGATCGTTTGCTTCCAGCGCCCATTCATAGAGTGCGAGTCTATCCTTTTTAGGTATTTCCGTGGTATTGATTTTGAGGTTTGTTACCTTTCTGAATGCGCTTTTAGATGCCTTATACCTATGGTGTAATTGGTTTTCTTCACTACTCTCATCTGTTTCTTGGGTAGCTTCCTGTGATGATTGTGGCATGCATGTTGGGCGATTAATTTCCACGTTAGGAGTCTCAAAGCAAAATCAATAATTATATAACTTTAAAAGTTTGATTAAATAACATGAAGGTTATCCAAGTTGTTTTATATAGTTATGGAGATGTTTTTGATTTCACATCCCATCGACTTTTTTTAGCTGGGGGTGGGGCGGTATGTTGTAAACCATATTCTTCGACTGTCTCTGATATGGTTTGATGGGTGGATGTTGAAGGAGCACTTGAATCACGTTGGTTTAGTTGACTGTAATATGATGCAATACTATTCTCAGCTAATTCATAGTAAATGTTTTCATTAAAAGGTGGATTTCCGGACAACTTAACTTCAGGTATTGAATTAATGATGACTTTCCATTCATCCAGCTGAAAAATGTCTTCGCTATATAATTTTGTTTCGTTTAATTCATTTATTATTGGGTTAAGGTCAATGCCTCTTGTGTCATAAGTAGAAAATAGTAACTCTGATATATGTGAGGAAAAAGAGAATGCTTCCTGTATTTCTTTTTTTATGGATAAAAAACGCTGATGTTCTTCCTCTTTTGATTTCTCCGTTTTTTTAGCCTTACTTTTTGATAGGTTAGCTGATAATTCTTCTAACACATGAAGTCTTTTGTCTGCGAGTTTTCTATGTATAAAAACTGTATGATGATGGCTGCTTCTTAAAATTCGACGTTGTTCAAGACTATACGAAAGTCTTGTGATAGCCATTATTGCTTCAAATGGAGATTTATGTTCCAAAGACAGTGAGTGATACTCGTGGTAAAACCCTTTATAGGTGAGTAAAGATCTACCAATAATTTCGAAAATAATCATCTTAAAATTGAGGATGTTTGCTGATTCTCTTCCGGCTAAAAATTCATTTATTAACCTGCACAAATTAGTGACTTGTAATAGATCTTTACTCTTCATGTGTTTTAAACACACCTTAAGTTCTGGCGATAAAGTCTCGCCTGTTCCCTGTAGGAGCGCTGCTAAAAGCGGTTCACATTCAGCCTGACAGGAAGCTGCATGGGATGTTGATGGTACTTCCCTGCTGAGAGTGTGTGGAGATAATTTTTGGGGTGGAAAATAGAGCCTTGGGCCCGTTAATGCTTGTATATCCAGTTCGAGTTGTTCCTCTGAGGCTTGAGTGGTAATAGTTTTCGCTGGGTTTTGAGTTGATCTATTCGGTCTCTCAATCGGTAAATCTATCTCTTCCTCGTATTCACTCTCCCAGCTATCTTCATCAGTTAAGTCTAAAGGATCAGTCTCAAACTCAAGAGTAGGCTTTTCTTCTAAAACTGTTAGCGTTGTTTCAATACTATCTCTCCATACTTCATCAATAGGGTTGTCATCTAGGTATATGGTTGCTTTTGTAAGACCTATAACTAAATCAGATAGTGATTGAATTTTGTTATTTGTGAGATCAAAGAATCTGAGTTTTTTTAAGTTAAATATTTCGTCTGGTATGGTTGTGAGCTGGCATGATCGTAATGATAACTTTCTAAGCCAAGTAATAGTATGTAGAACAGGAGGTATGCTAAAGCTAAAATACCCAGAAAGAGATATCATTTTCTCTTTTTCTAAAAAACATTCATCTATCCATGTAATACAAACACAGCGATCTTTTATAGCTTTCTGTTCTGTTGGTTCAGATGCCCATTCATACAGGGCAAACTTATCCTTAGTGGCAATTTGGGACGATTCTATTTCCCAATTATCTACGTTTTTAAATATAGACGCATAGTTTTTATTTTTAAGGCTTTCTTTTTCTGAAGTATCAGCGGTTTTTTGTGTCTCTGATAGGCTGGAGTTTTCACCCGCTTTTGTTTGGGCTAAGGGCGATGGTACTGAAGATCCTTTAGGAATACTGCTTTCCATAATAATTTCTCAATTCAAATAGTGCTTTTTAGCACATTGATGTATTTTTGGAATAACAAGGATGTTTAATTTCCTATCTAAAGGACGAGATGTATTTTGACTACGCCTGTCAGTCGTTTCTCCATAGTGTTTCCTATAAGTCCTCGTTCATAGTAATGTGAGGATGGTTGACCTATGATCTGCGCCACTTTTCCTCAATACCCAATCTCTGATCGGCCAAACCCACCATGCATATCACCCTACGACAGCTTGAGATATTCCGGGCTGTAGCGCTTAATCGCAACGTCACCGCCGCCGCCGAGCGCCTGCATATCTCCCAGCCGGCGGCCAGCATGGCGCTGGGCGAGCTGGAAAAACAGCTGGGTTTCCTGTTCGACCGGCAGCAGGGGCATCGTATGGTGCTGAATGAACGGGGCCGTGTTCTGTTGCCTATGGCGAATGAGGTGCTGACGCGGTCAGCGGAGATTGAGCAGCATTTCACCGGCAAGACAGATTACATCGAAGGCACGTTGAAGGTGAACGCCAGCTCGACCATCGGCAATAACCTGATGCCTTCCCTGATCGGCCACTTCAACCGGGACTTTCCCGGGATTCAGATTTCCCTGTCTATTGATAACACCGGCATCATCGCTGATCGGCTGCTGAGTTTTGAGATTGATATTGGGTTTGTCGAGGGGATATGTCTTCACCCTGATATTGAAACCATTGAGTGGCGTAAGGATGAGTTGTTAATTATCGCTAGCGCCAATCATCCCCTTGCTGGTCGAGAGGAATTGCAACTCCGGGATCTTGAAAATGAATCCTGGATTCTGCGGGAAGAAGGTTCAGGTACCCGTTCCCTGTTTGATGAATTGATTGCCAGCCGGCTGGGTTCACCCCGTATAGGTATGTCATTGAATCGCTCGGAAGCGTTGAAGCAAGCGGTGCGCGCAGGGCTTGGCGTGGCTTGTTTGTCCCGTCTGGCGGCAGAAATTGACCTGAGGCGTGGCGATCTGGTGGTGTTGCCGGTGAGTGACCTGGTGCTGGAACGTTATTTCTATATTGCTATCCACAGGAAGAAGTTCAGGGGGCGAATGCTCCAGCGCTTTATTGATTACATCCAGGCCTGTCAGGATTAATATCAAGGCATTTTCGGGTAGCCAGTTCACGGCTGGCTTATGCCCATAAGTGATATTGATAGGTCATTTAAATCATCGCTATTTCTTATCTGTCAGGAATATTCCATATACTCGTCCTGCCTTTTGGATCAAGGTGTTGGTCGATGGCAAGCCGGGCATTTACCCATTACGGTCTGGTTTCACTTGGTCATTGAACAACGTGACGATGATTAGAGTTTTTTTCGAGACAGGTATGGCGAACGATTTAAATAGATATGCCCAATTTGAGCAGCAGACGAAAGGTGTTAATGATGCTTTCTAAATCGGTTTGTTTTCCTGACTGAAACATCGGGAAGAAAGCTATTACGCATTGTGAAGTAATAATACTCCTTATACTGACTCAATAATTCTTTAATACCGTGTTATCTGATTGTTTTGGAGATAAACGTGCCTAAGAAAAAGATATTGGTCAGTGCATGCCTGCTGGGTGAGACGTGTCGGTTTGATGGGTGTTCGTGTACCAATGATGACTTGATTAATGACCTTGATCCGGTTGAATTGATTCCTGTTTGCCCTGAAGAAATGGGTGGTTTGAATACGCCAAGGCCAAGAGCCAGAATTGTGGGTGAGCAGGAAGATGCAGATGGTCATGACGTGTTAAAGGGTGACGCCAAAGTCCTGACCCATGAAGGCAAAGATGTAACCAGCGAATATCTCAAAGGGGGAGAGCGTACGTTGAAAGTCGCTGAAGCCTCCGGCGCTGGTCTGGCTATTTTGAAAAGCAATAGCCCTTCATGTGGCTGCGGAAAGATATTTACGCAAGATTTTGAGTCGCTTATACAAGGTGACGGTACGACTACCGCTATTTTAAAGAAGGCTGGTATCAAGGTGGTCGACGAGCTTGAGTATCGTGATGCACTGGATGAGTACAGGAATAAATAAGCATCCCGAAGTGGATGGCGAGTCTCTTAACATCGGTAGGTCTTATTCACGGAGCGCCTTCTCATAAAAACAGGCAATCCTGCATCCGTAAAACAAAACTTGCCATGCCCAATTTGTGTGACAGACGAACGAAATACACAGAGCTATAAGGTGATGAATTTATAGCCAGAACAGCATCAATAAACGGTCAAAATATATTCAGTCCCTGATTGTTTATGGGACGACCTTGCAAGCGAAAGCATCTGCTGGAAACCGGCATTCCAGACGATTTTTCTGTCGCGACGGGTAGGATCAGGCAGGTCGCTCCGTTCTGGTGCGCACGTGGTTGAACCTAAGTATTAATACCCATATAATCGCAGCCGCCTTAGCGTCATTACGGCATAAGCACAGTAATGACCAGGAAGTGTACGGATAATAATGCTGGGAAGCGGCCGGTTATTGCATCGCAGCGAGACATTCGACGATGCAGTACATGATCAACAGGCTGGGGATTCTCTCGATACATGCAGGCGACGTACAGGCACGGTTCCAGACGCGGTAAAGGTGCAGCGGGTATGCCCCGGCCACCGGTTTACCGGGTGATCATCGTCCAGACTCTGGTAACAGCGGCTCTGACGCTGGCGCTGCTGGCAGTTGACCCGGTGATGGCGCTCTCAGCCCTGCTGGGTGGTCTCATCTGTCTGCTTCCCAATGCCTGGTTGGTGCGCAAGGCTTTCGCCCACAGCGGCGCACGTTCCGCCCGGCGCATAGTCAACAGTTTCTATAAAGGTGAAGCCGGAAAATTCCTGTTAACCGTTTGCGGTTTTGCTCTGGTGTTTGCCTGGGTTCGTCCCCTGCATCCGCTGGCGCTGTTGGGGGCTTTTGCGGTAGTACAGGCGGTAAACTGGTTTACCCCGGTCATTCTTAAAAGCAGGGTGAGTTGACGAGAGCACGATTATGGCGAGTAGTGGACAAACATCATCGGAATACATCGTTCATCACCTGCAGAACCTGACCTATGGTCAGCTCCCCGCAGGCTTTGAGCGTTACGACGGCAGCGTCTTGAGCGAAGCCACCTGGACCATCGCCCATGGCGCCGAAGAAGCACAGGCCATGGGTTTCTGGGCGTTTCATGTGGACAGTCTGTTCTGGTCTGTCTTTCTTGGTCTGATCTTTATCGGCCTGTTCCGTTACGTTGCTAAAAAAGCAACCAGCGGGGTTCCCGGCGGGTTGCAGAACCTGGTGGAAACCATTGTTGAGTTCGTTGACGGCAGCGTGAAGGATACCTTCCACGGCAAGAGCAAGGTGATCGCTCCGCTGGCGTTGACCATCTTTGTCTGGGTGTTCCTGATGAACCTCATGGACCTGGTGCCGGTGGACTGGATACCGGGTCTGGCGATGCTGGTTGGCATCCCGTATATGAAGATCGTGCCATCCACTGACCCGAACATCACCTTGGGACTCTCTCTCAGTGTGTTTGCCCTGATAATCTTCTATTCCATCAAGGTGAAAGGCATAGGCGGCTTTATCGGTGAACTGACGCTTCACCCATTCAACAGCCCGAACAAAGCGGTACAGGCACTGTTTATACCGGTGAACTTCCTGCTGGAATCCGTCACCCTGATCGCCAAGCCCATCTCTCTGGCGCTGCGGTTGTTCGGTAACCTGTATGCCGGTGAACTGCTGTTCATACTGATCGCGCTGGTCGGCTGGTTCCAGCTGCCCATGCACTTCCTCTGGGCGGTATTCCATATTCTGGTTATTACGCTGCAGGCGTTTATCTTCATGATGCTGACGATTGTTTATCTCAGCATGGCCCATGAGGATCACTGATTCGTCTCCATGGGAGAGCAGGGCGAAGGGGGTGCGCCCTGCATGGTCACTCAGGGATTTAATTAAAAACCGTTGTTCTAACTTTACTCACACACAACGACACAGTCGGGAGAAAATCTAATGGCATTAGTAGTAGGTATGACCGCTATCGCAGTTGCACTGCTGATCGGCCTCGGCGCCCTGGGCACCGCTATCGGTTTCGGTCTGCTGGGCGGCAAGTTCCTCGAAGGTGCTGCTCGTCAGCCCGAGATGGTGCCGATGCTGCAGGTCAAAATGTTCATCGTGGCAGGTCTGCTGGACGCCGTTACCATGATCGGTGTTGGTATCGCGTTGTTCTTCACCTTCGCCAACCCCTTCATCGGTCAGGCGGCTGCCGTTCTGCAATAAGCTGCAGTTAATGATTGTGTGAGTGCGCGCCGGCCCCGGCACTCCGGGGTCACGCAAGCGACTCAGCGACCAGGACATTAACTGAAGCGAGAGGTATTGGCGTGAACATCAATGCGACAATAATCGGCCAATCGATAGCCTTCCTCGTCTTCGTGTGGTTTTGCATGAAGTACGTGTGGCCACCGATCATGCAGGCGCTGTCTGAGCGGCAGAAGAAGATAGCCGAAGGGCTGGAGGCTGCGACCCGCGCATCCCAGGATCTCGAACTGGCCCAGCAAAAGGCCACCGACAACCTGCGTGAAGCGAAGGAACAGGCCCAGGCCATCATCGAGCAGGCCACCAAGCGTGCCACCCAGCTTATCGATGAATCGAAAGAACAGGCCCGCGCCGAAGGCGAACGTCTGAAAGTAGCGGCCCAGGCAGATATCGAACAGGAAGTGAATCGTGCCCGCGAAGTACTGCGAGCCGAAGTGGCGACCCTGGCAGTAGCCGGCGCCGAGAAAATTCTGGGTTCGCATATCGATAACGGTGCAAACGACAAGCTGGTTGACCAGCTGGTCGCTGAACTCTGACAGGGGGGCGTGTTATGGAACTGACCACCTGTGCCCGGCCTTACGCAAAAGCGGCGTATGAAGTGGCCAGCGAAAACAGCGCCCTGCAGTCATGGTCAGACATGCTGCGGACAAGCGCAGCCGTAAGTGAAAATGACAAGATTCGCCGGGTGCTTTCCTCGCCGGTGCTGACCAGCCGTGAGCAGGCGGATGAGTTTATCCGCGTGTGTGGCGACAGCCTGGACGAGAAGGGGCAGAACTTCATCCGTACCCTGGCGGACAACAAGCGAATCACCCTGCTGCCACAGATTGCTGACCTCTTTGACCGGTTCAAGGCCGAGCAGGAGCGCACTGCTGATGTGGAAGTCATTTCGGCTTTCGCGCTGAGCCAGGAACAGCTGGATCGTCTGGCGGAAAAACTGCACAACCGGCTTGGCCGCGAGGTGAAGCTGCGTGTGCTTGTGGATAAAAGCCTGATCGGCGGCGTGGTTATCCGGGCGGACGACATGGTCATCGACGGCAGTGTCCGCGCCAGGCTGGCGAAGCTGGCAGACGCGATGAATTCCTAGCTTATAAAAGCTGACGGTTAAGAGGCAGGACATGCAGCAACTGAATCCATCTGAAATCAGCGACATCATCAAGAGCCGTATCGACAGCCTTGAGGTGTCCAGCGAAGCCCGCAACGAGGGCACTATCGTCAGCGTTTCTGACGGTATCGTACGTATCCATGGTCTCGCCGACGTCATGTACGGTGAGATGATCGAATTCCAGGGCGGTGTCTTCGGCATGGCCCTGAACCTGGAGCAGGACTCTGTCGGTGCGGTTGTACTGGGGGACTACAAGCACCTGGCGGAAGGCCAGACCGTGCAGTGTACCGGTCGTATCCTTGAAGTTCCGGTCGGCCCGCAGCTGCTGGGTCGCGTGGTTGACGCTCTGGGTAACCCCATTGACGGCAAGGGTTCAATTGAGACCGAGCTGTCTTCTCCGGTAGAGAAAGTGGCACCCGGTGTTATTGCCCGTCAATCGGTCGACCAGCCAGTACAGACTGGCTATAAGGCCGTTGACGCCATGGTTCCCGTTGGCCGTGGCCAGCGTGAGCTGATCATCGGTGACCGTCAGACCGGTAAGACCGCCCTGGCCATCGACGCCATCATCAACCAGAAAGGCACCGGCATTAAGTGTGTCTACGTTGCGATCGGCCAGAAGCAGTCGTCTATCGCCAACGTAGTACGCAAGCTGGAAGAACACGGTGCGATGGATCACACCATCATCGTGGCCGCTGCCGCCGCTGATCCGGCCTCCATGCAGTTCCTGGCGCCGTTCTCCGGTTGCTCCATGGGTGAATACTTCCGTGATATCGGTGAAGACGCCCTGATCATTTATGACGATCTGACCAAGCAGGCCTGGGCATACCGCCAGATCTCCCTGCTGCTGCGTCGTCCGCCGGGTCGTGAAGCTTACCCAGGTGACGTTTTCTACCTCCACTCCCGTCTGCTGGAGCGTGCGGCACGTGTTAACGCTGACCACGTTGAGAAGCTGACCAACGGTGAAGTGAAAGGCCAGACCGGTTCCCTGACGGCCCTGCCGATCATCGAAACCCAGGCCGGTGACGTTTCCGCGTTCGTACCGACCAACGTTATCTCCATTACCGACGGTCAGATCTTCCTGGAAACTGACCTGTTCAACGCGGGTATCCGTCCTGCAATGAACGCCGGTATCTCGGTATCCCGGGTGGGTGGTGCTGCACAGACCAAGATCATCAAGAAGCTGGGTGGTGGTGTCCGTCTGGCACTGGCCCAGTACCGTGAACTGGCGGCATTCGCCCAGTTCGCTTCGGACCTGGATGATGCGACCCGTAAGCAGCTTGAACACGGTCAGCGTGTTACCGAACTGATGAAGCAGAAGCAGTATGCACCGATGTCTGTCGCTGAGATGGGTATCGTTCTGTATGCCGCAGACAAGGGCTTCCTGGATGATGTCGAACTGAAGAAGATCGGCGCATTTGAAGCGGCCCTGCTGTCCTTCGCCAATGCCGAGTACGCCGATCTGATGGCCAAGGTGAACGAATCCGGTGATTTCAACGGTGAGATCGAGGCCGGCATCAAAGAGGCCATCGAGAAGTTCAAGGCCACCCAGACCTGGTAAATAGCGGCAGGGTTGCAGGCTTGCCTGCAGCCCGACGCTGAGGAACGCATATGGCAGGCGCAAAAGAAATACGCACGCAAATTGCGAGCATTAACAGCACGCAAAAGATCACCAGTGCCATGGAGATGGTGGCGGCGTCCAAGATGCGCAAGGCGCAGCAGCGTATGGAGCATTCCCGCCCCTACGCGGACCGCATTCGCCAGGTGGTTGGCCATGTCGCCAACGCCAACCCGGAGTACCGTCACGCCTACATGCTGGAACGTGATGTGAAGCGGGTCGGTTTCATCGTGGTGGCCAGTGATCGCGGACTCTGTGGTGGTCTGAACACCAACCTGTTCAAGTCCACTGTGCAGTCCATGAAGGAGTGGCATGACCAGGAGATCGACATCGACCTCTGCCTGATCGGCAGCAAGGCGGCGTCTTTCTTCCGCAGTTTCGGGGGGAATGTTTCCGCAGCCATCAGCCAGCTGGGTGATGAGCCGAACATTGCTGACCTGATCGGTGGTATCAAGGTCATGCTGGATGCTTACGACGAAGGACGGATTGATCGACTGTTCGTGGTGTACAACCGCTTTGTGAACACCATGACCCAGAAGCCGATCAACATTCAGCTGCTTCCACTGAAGCCGGATGAAGACACCGAACTCAAGCACCACTGGGACTACATCTACGAGCCGGACGCCAAGGCGCTGCTTGATGGACTCCTGGTGCGCTATATCGAGTCCCAGGTGTATCAGGCGGTGGTTGAGAACAACGCCTGTGAACAGGCGGCCCGGATGATCGCGATGAAGAGCGCGACCGACAACGCCGGTGAGCTGATCAACGAACTGCAGCTGGTTTACAACAAGGCGCGTCAGGCGGCGATTACGCAGGAAATCTCCGAGATCGTAAGTGGCGCTGCTGCGGTATGACCGTAGCCAAGACATTATTTCAGGGTGAGGATGAATCTATGAGTAGCGGTCGTATCGCACAAATCATCGGCGCCGTTATCGACGTAGAATTTCCGCGCGAAAACGTACCCCAGGTATACGACGCGCTGACCGTCGACGGCAAGGATCTGACCCTCGAGGTCCAGCAGCAGCTGGGCGACGGGGTAGTCCGTACCATCGCCATGGGATCCACCGAAGGTGTGGCCCGTGGACTGACTGTAAACAACACCGGCAACCCGGTCATGGTTCCCGTGGGCACCAAGACCCTCGGCCGGATCATGGACGTCCTGGGTAACCCCATCGACGAGAAAGGCCCCATCGGTGAGGAAGAGCGTTCTCCCATCCACCGTGAGGCGCCCAGCTATGCGGACCAGGCAGCCACCAACGAGCTGCTGGAAACCGGCATCAAGGTCATCGATCTGGTCTGCCCGTTCGCGAAAGGCGGTAAGGTCGGCCTGTTCGGCGGCGCCGGCGTGGGCAAGACCGTTAACATGATGGAGCTGATCCGTAACATCGCCATCGAGCACTCCGGCTTCTCCGTATTCGCCGGCGTGGGTGAGCGGACCCGGGAAGGTAACGACTTCTATCACGAGATGATGGAGTCCGACGTACTGGGCAAGGTATCGCTGGTCTACGGCCAGATGAACGAGCCGCCGGGCAACCGTCTGCGTGTGGCACTGACCGGCCTGACCATGGCCGAGAAGTTTCGTGACGAAGGCCGTGACGTACTGTTGTTCATCGACAACATCTACCGTTACACCCTGGCGGGCACCGAGGTATCGGCACTGCTGGGCCGGATGCCGTCCGCGGTAGGTTACCAGCCGACCCTGGCGGAAGAGATGGGTGTTCTGCAGGAGCGGATTACCTCCACCAAGACCGGATCCATCACATCCATCCAGGCCGTATACGTCCCTGCGGATGACTTGACCGACCCGTCGCCAGCCACCACCTTCTCCCACCTGGACGCGACCGTGGTACTGAGCCGTGACATCGCCGCCAAGGGTATTTACCCGGCGATCGATCCGCTGGATTCCACCTCCCGTCAGCTGGATCCGCTGGTGATCGGTCAGGAGCATTACGATGTGGCCCGTGGCGTTCAGACTGTTCTGCAGCGTTACAAGGAACTGAAGGACATCATCGCCATCCTGGGTATGGACGAACTGTCCGAAGAAGATAAGCAGACAGTCAGCCGTGCCCGTAAGATTGAGCGTTTCCTGTCCCAGCCCTTCTTCGTGGCGGAAGTCTTCACCGGTGCACCGGGCAAGTATGTTTCCCTGAAAGACACTATCCGTGGCTTCAAGGGCATCCTGGACGGTGAATACGATGCCCTGCCGGAGCAGGCGTTCTACATGGTGGGTTCCATCGACGAAGCCGTCGAAAAAGCGAAGAGCCTGTAATCAGCAGGTCAATCGACAGGTGGCCGGTGCTGTTTAAACAGTACCGTACCACCTGAGGAAACTGGCCTAAACTGGAATGTCTGTGAGGCAGAATATGGCGATAACCGTGCACTGTGACATCGTTAGTGCCGAAGAAGAGATTTTCTCAGGACTGGTAGAGCAGATTGTTGCGACCGGTTCGGAGGGTGATCTTGGCATCTCGCCGGGGCACGCGCCATTGCTGACGGCGCTCAAGCCCGGCCCGATCCGTGTCCTGAAACAGGACGGGGAAGAAGAAGTGTATTACATCTCCGGCGGCTTTCTGGAAGTGCAGCCGAGCCAGGTGAAAGTATTGGCGGATACCGCCATGCGCGCTGGCGATATGGACGAAGCGGCTGCGCTGGAAGCCCAGAAGCAGGCGGAGCAGGCGCTGGCCAACCAGCAGGGCGAGTTCGACTACTCCCGTGCGGCGACCCAGCTCGCGGAAGCGGCGGCTCAGCTGCGTACGCTGCAGGCGATCCGCAAGAAGCTTGGTAAGAAGTAATACTCAATCGTCGTAAAAAACCTCGCACTATGGCGAGGTTTTTTGTTTGGATACAATAATTTAGTGCTATCCCAAGTATTCTTAGTACAGAAAACTCATGATTTGTGTGAGATGAAAAACACCATTAATTCGTTTTGAATTTTAAAAAGTCTTTGATTTTTTTTGGAGTATCCAAAAGTTGTTTGTCCTGATATGACCCTACAGGTATTTTTAAACAATCCACTGCTACATCGACTGAAGAATGATGTTTTAAAGACCTTCTTATTACTCTTCGACACAGGTTTTGTAAGCGGTATAGAATGTTAAAATTGGTTGCATCTTCAGGATGTCGAAGTAATTCTATGGCAATCCTATTCCAAATACGTTTACGATAAAGAATATTTAAAGTTTCATTAAACTTTTCGCTATGAAGTATAGATTCAGGGCTTGCTCCAACCCGTAGGATATAGGCTATCATCACTGTTTGGACTTCGAATGAGTTGTAGTCAGGTGTTGTGTATTCTTTTACATTGGGGTATTCAGAAGGAATACCGTCAGGGTTGTAGTACAGGAGCGATTCAGGTAATGGATTTTTCTTTCTGTTTTCAGATCTTAATGACTTGCATTTATCTAAATATTCAGCAGCATAGTTTAAAGGTGAGTGCCCGTTTGAGTCCACAACGTTGACGTTTGCACCGTGATCAATAAGCATATGTGCAATTTCTGTCAGCCCTCTTTCCAGAGCAAGATGCAATGGATATTTTGTAAATCTTGCAGCGTTGATATTTGCACCGGCATTAATAAGATATTCAACCAAACTCTTACAATCGTATTTTATTGCAAGGTGTAATGATGATGTTCTATTTTTTACTGTTTCCCAATCCCTATCCTCATCATCACCAGTCATACGGACAAGGTAATTTATAATTTCAATATTTTTCTTTGATATTGCATAGGCTAAGGGGGTTTTGCTTTGTCGTAAACTGCGGAGTGTTGTATCCGCACCGAAGCTTAGAAGAAGCTTAACAATAGCAAAATTGTTATTGATTATAGCCATATGTAAAGGAGCGTTACTTGATCTTTTACCTACACCATTGACATCTGCTCCATGGATTAGCAGTAACTCTGCCAATTTAGCGTTATTGTTTTTAACAGCAGCATACAAGGGCGAATAATCACCAAACATAAGCATGTTGACTTCAGATTTATGCTTAATAAGAGCTTCAGCAAATTCTCGGTTATCTAATATAGTAGCTATGTTCATAGGCCAAATTTTGTTGAGAGTTTCATATCTTTTCAACACATAACGAAATCTATGAGTATCCTCTGCTTCCCAATCAGAGATTTTACGATGAAACGCATGAGGCAATGTTGCGCTGTCATGCAGACGGTCTCCCCATGAGTTGTATTTTGCATAGCACAGTTGTTGATTGACATTTGCACCATTCCGTAAAAGTTCAATTAATATGTGAGTGTGCTCTTTTGAGTTTATCTTATCCGTTTGATACTCATCTCCAACAACGTCAGGATGTATGCCTATCAATCTTTCGTGAAGCTCTTTTGTATACTGATCTCTGGCATTTTCATTTGTGGCCCAATCATATATTGATCTAAATATATAAGGTGCTTTTTTGCAAACGGAGACAATGAAGTGAGTGACTACGCGATCACATTTGATAACTGCTTGAATGAACCGTCTATCTGGACTTTTTGGAATAGAAGGGTCTATTGGTGTGACAGATACTATTGTCATGGTTGGAGTGACTGCCGTTATTGAACCAGCAGGTGTTAGAGGTTTATTTGGAATTCCTATCGTTGCCAGTGATTGGGGTTGGATTGGCATTAATAACATATAAAACCTCACTTATTAATCCATTTGGTGAATGTTTGATTGTTGTTTTAAATAGAAGTTCCTTAAATTCAGATTTCAGGTACAACGCAGAATGTTTAGATGGCTCTATAGTTCCTATAGAGTCTTGTAGCCAGTAGCCATACTTGAATGAAGAAGGTTGATTTGTCTTGTTTATATAACTCAATTGTCTGTTTGCTTAACGGTAGATACTTCAGGCTTATGAGCTTATCAGCGAAGAGAGAGCCCCAATATGTTTCGTATGGAGCCTGGCCATAATTGAGCGATTTTCAGTCGCAAACCTGCCTGTTTCAGGCATGAGATCAATCGTCTTTAGTCAATCAGTGTAGAGTTAGGGCTATGTCCCGCTGGGTGGGCTCAATACAGCAGTCTTCTTGGCAAATTTATTTATTGCGCGCCCTGAGGATTTCCTTTTTTTCTCATGCGCTCTGTAACAGAATCATGGTCGACAACAGGCCAACAAAAAAGAGTCGTAGCGATGTTGAAATCCTTATCAATGGTTGCTTTGGTAAGTCTCATGGTAAGTGGCTGTGCCAGTGTTGGGCAGCAGAGGTGTGAGCAGACACGTCCTGAAGTGTGTACATTTCAATATGATCCTGTCTGTGCGCAGACAAAGAATAAAAGTCAGAGAACAGAAAGTAACGCGTGCTCCGCCTGTTCAGACCATGAAGTTGTCAGCTATACGATAGGTGAGTGCCCGCTGCCGTAATGTGGTTCCTTGTCTGGTGGCGGTGTTTGCTGCTAATGCAGGAGTGGTACTGTGAAGATCATTTTCATACATGGTAATGGCGGCTGTACGGCGGATATGCACTGGTATCCGCGGGTGGCAGAAACGTTTGTACAGCAAGGTATAGACGTGGTGCGAACGACATTCCCTGATAATGACATTGCCCATCAGGCAATCTGGTTGCCCTTCCTTCGTAATGACCTGCAGGCCGGTGAGGACAGCATTCTCATCGGCCATTCCTCCGGCGCCATCGCCACCATGCGTTTTGCGGAACAGTTTCCCATTATCGGCTCGGTAATTGTGGCGGGTTACCATACCGACCTGGGTATGCCTGATGAACGGGAAGGCGGTTGGTTTGATGCCCCTTGGGACTGGGGAGCGATTCGTCGCAATCAGCAATGGATCATTCAGTATGCCTCTGTTGATGATCCGTTTATCCCGATAGCTGAAGCGCGTCATGTGCATGAGCAGCTGAAGACGGAATACCATGAATACACTGATGAAAATCATTTTGGCGGCGGGGGTAAACGTAAAACAACCTTTCCCGAACTGGCGAATGCTGTACTTGAAAAATGCCAGATCCAACCGGGCAGTTGATAACAATCCAGTCAAATACGAAAAGCCACTATCAAAAAGACAGCTTACAGGCGGTGAACTACGCATTGGTTCAGTGGGAGTCCGTGGTTTATAGTGCGCGAAACCATCCGCCACTTTGAATACACGACTGCTCAGGACTTCTTGCTCTATGCCGCTTTCCCATCCCCTGTCGCCGGATTATGACGTTATTATTATCGGAGCCGGTGCAGCAGGTTTGATGTGTGCATTGACCGCCGGACAACGGGGGCGCAAGGTGCTGATCCTTGACCACGCCAATAAGATCGGTAAGAAAATCCTGATTTCCGGTGGTGGTCGCTGTAACTTCACCAATCTTTATACAGAGCCTGCTAATTATCTGTCTGAAAACCGGCATTTCTGTATTTCTGCTTTACGGCGCTATACCCAGTGGGATTTCCAGGCACTGGTGAATAAATACGGTATCGCCTGGCATGAGAAAACCCTCGGCCAGCTCTTTTGTGATAACCGTTCCGGTGACATTGTGAATATGCTGGTGGAAGAATGCCGGGATGCCGGTGTTACCATTCGACTGAAAGCGCAGATAGAGAAGATTAAGTCGATCGCCAATGGTGAAGTCTGTCGTTATCGTATTACCAGTTCACTCGGAGAGTTCAGCTCTCAGTCTCTGGTCATTGCGACAGGTGGATTGTCGTTTCCCACGATGGGTGCGAGCGGCCTTGGATACGATATTGGTTGCCAGTTCGGACACCAGTTGATTGTTCGGCGTCCGGGGCTGGTGCCCTTTACCATGCCGGCTGCATGGTTGCGTCAGTTTGGTGAACTGGCAGGCGTTAGCACTGAAGTGGTGGCGAGCTGTGGCAATCAATCCTTCAGGGAAAAATTGCTGTTTACCCACCGGGGCGTGAGCGGCCCTGCGATTCTGCAGATTTCTTCTTATTGGCATGAAGGTGAGACGGTTTCAATCAACTGGTTGCCCGGGGTTGAGATTGAATCCTGGTTGCGCACAATGCAGCAGGAGCGTCCGAAGGCTGAGACGCGAACGGTATTATCAGAATACCTGACACGCCGTCTGGCGCTAGCACTGTGCGAAAACGGGAACCTGGCCCGTTTGACGGATAAAGGACATAAGCCGATCAACCAGTATACGGATGCAGAATTAAGTGTACTGGCTGATAGCCTGGAAAACTGGGCATTAACCCCCTCTGGCACAGAAGGCTACAAAAAAGCGGAAGTCACGCTTGGAGGTGTGGCGACCGATGAAGTCTCTTCTAAAACCCTGGAAAGTCAGCGTCAGCCGGGTCTGTTTTTTATCGGCGAAGTACTGGATGTGACGGGGCACCTGGGTGGGTTTAATTTTCAGTGGGCCTGGGCATCCGGGCATTGTGCAGGGCAGTATGTATAACCGCAGAATTATGCCCATCTGATGGGTGTTTTACCGGTTTCGTGCCACGGTTTATAACTGTACGGAGAGTTTGTCTGGAGGTCAGCAGATGGATGGCAACCTGCTCGGGTAGCTGCACACCTTCGAATGCGCCTCCCTCCATCATTCCGAATGGGGATTATGGATACATGCCAGTGGATTTGGCGATATCAGCGAGATACCGGGTTTCACCGCTGACGGTTCAGACATTGCTGTGACAACAGCTCTGAGTGGTGGTATCGCCATGGGGCAGCGTCAGCTGGTATAGAAACGGTTGGATCGTGGTGAGCTGGTGGCGCCTTTCGATGGGATGCAGGTAAAGTCACTTCATCAATACTACGCACTGTCACAGCCATGGCGAGTTAATCAACCTAAAATTCGGGCCTTTACGCATTGGCTATTAAGGCAGGCAGGGAACCGTGGCGCAGTTGTCAGTTAGTGGTTTGTCTTGTGTGATAAATCGAGAGAATACACCTGAATAATGCTGGTAAGAGAAAAACATTGAAAACTGCTGTCAATACATAAAGATTGGGTTCACGAAGGATTAGCTGATCAACCCATAATGATTTATTGAGATATAAGTCTCAGGCTTTTATAAATCGATGAATCAACATTCAGCACTAGCTGGTCGTCGTTTCAGCTCTATCTCCATCTTCGTTGATTTTATGCCTTGCTCCCATAAAATGATTATGACCATTAAAAATGAGATAGATAAGGTTCGGCAACCCAGTCACTACGTCATCATTAAGGCTTTTGTTCGAATACGGTAAGACATGCCCATTATTGTCTGACAGTCCAAGCAGGTTTCCTCTCATATCACCTATCACAAAAGGTCTATTCAGTCGTCTCGCAAAAATGTAAATGTCGTCGGCATAAGCATAAGCCCCATCCTTTGTATAACACATATCGTGGTCTGGTTCTCTACGCGCACGAAGGTAGGCTACTCCAGATCCTCCGACATCATCACTTAACCATGAGTTGACATATTGCTGTTCTTCTTCGGATAGGGTTGTAATGGTGTTATGCCCATAATGACAATCGAGCATCTGTGCTAGCTCTAATGCACCTTGTAGTAATTCCTGCCTGAGGTTTTGGATTGGAATATTGTCTGATTGTTTAGAGATCGCTTCAAAGCAACAGTTCCCATTGCGCCTTGTGGGAATGAGTTCAAGCCCGAATCCGTCCAGCATTGAAGATGCTCGTTGCTCCTCGCTCTGAACGGCAGTCTCAATATAGGTGCTGGTTTGCAAACTATCTACCCAAGCCCGTGTAGACATACGACGGAAAGATGTTGATGGGCGCTGAAAATCACTAACTTCAGGGTATATTTTCCTTAATCGCTGCCTTCTCCTGAAAGGAGCAGCACTATCTGTTGACTGAGCTTGGCTGGCAACGCCTTTTCTATCAGGCCTGAAGGCTAGCCACTGAGCCATCTCTTTCATTCTGTCTGCTCTCTGTTCTTGAGGACCACCCTGAAAAACGGCCATTACCCATAGAAAATTAACATCCACTCCTTGGGATTTCCGATATGACTGTATTAATCGATGTATAGATTTTGCCAGATCAAAATAGTTAATTGAGTTGAGAAAAGCCAATATTTGATTGATTGTATTAGCTTGGGGTCCTGCGTTGAGCAGAAGATGCGCTGCTTTTTCCCTATCATGTAAATAAAATTTGAATTCACTAAGATGATTGTAATTATCTAACGATATTACCGTGATTCCCCATGTTGGAAGCATCGTTTCAAATATCATATCAATGATGTAACAATCAACGGCTGTTTTATTAACAGGGTCACTTAATACCCTAATGAGAGAGGGTGTCATTGGAATCACTTCCCCGCCTGATATCTCCATGTGTACGGGATTAGGTAATATAAGATGACGAAGTGAGCCATATGACGCTATCAGTTGATCATGACTGCTTCCTTTGACACTGGCTCTTGTATGGCCATACATCTCTCCATCACCATTCATAAAAGCAATAAACATTTCATCGCTTGCCGACAGATCACTGAGAGTATCCAATGAAATCACCGGAATGTGATCATCCGATGTTTCGCTAATAATTGAGCCTCTATATGACACGAAGTCTTCTTCATAGATATCCTCATCTTCTGGTCTGACTGAAGCATGCGGCGTAGCATCGTGTTCCTCCAAATTGCTTCTGTTTCCGGTGGAGGAGGACCGGCCATCATTATCTCCTGATAAGAAAAGGGTGTGCGGTGCCTGAAGAAGATGCTCCGGGAGTTCTTGTCTTATTCGAAGGGGTCTTAAGGGGCGTGATGGAGCAATGTTAGGGATGATAAAGCGTGGTAAATGGTTTTGTATATAAATAAAGGCATTGTTTGAAGTATCGACACCTTCTAGATTATGAATTCTGTCAATTAATTCTTGTTGCATACCTCTGTGCTGGAGAATATTGTTTATATAGTCTGATTCATAATTATAACTACAAAAAAAATGGCGAATCTTCTCTACTAAAGCATCCCATAATTTTTTAAAGTAACTTGTCGTTCGCTTTAATACAGTTAGACATCTCCCGTTAAATCGTTTGCGAGTGACACTTAACCGATCAGTTTGGGGATTATAGTGATCAAGTAGTTGCAGATCATGGTTCAGAGCAGCTACCTGTACAGTATTTTCGGTTTGGCGACTCTTTGACATCTGAAAACCCTTAGCAAGTGGTGTCACTCTATAGTTTTTGAAAAAATAACAACTGTAAGCAGAGTATTATTAAATCAACAAATGTTTGTTTTCCTGATTTAAAGAAAATTAAATCCAGATTTGGGTCGAGCGTATCCATTTCGTTTACATTCACGTATCATCAAGATAATATGTATATTGACTACTGAGTAATGATTAAATCCATGACAATATTTTAAAGTAACCTATTCGTTAAATTAGCTAACGGTGAAATGCTTAACTATTTGGATTTTTTGCGCTTATAAGAAGTGCTTGAATCAACTTTTATTTAACGAACAGAGAATAATCAATGAAAGACCGTTTCTAGTTCTTGCTATGAATACTTTATCTTTTTTAGCATTTTTCGGATGAAGCAATTTGATATTTTTCCTCACTATGGCTTTCCTTGATATCTGTTGGCATCCTGGCTAACTTGCTGATTGTATTTTTAATATTAAAATCCTTTTTTTTTAAAAGGAACCTCATTACTGAACCAGTAAACATCTGAATCAGCGTCTAAGGAACCTGCGATTAAGTCCCCAATAATAAGCTAATCTCCACTCAGCCTTTGCCGGAGATCAGTCATGGACCAACAGCTCAGCTTTTCTGACGCTGAATTCACTCAAAAGCGTCGCCAGACCCGCAAAGAAATATTCCTTGCCCGTATGGATAAACTGATTCCCTGGCATCGTCTTGAGACAATTATTGAACCTCATTACCCCAAACCCGGTAATGGGCGTAGACCGTACCCGTTATCCACCATGCTCCGGATACACTGCCTTCAGCAATGGTACAGCCTCAGTGATCCGGCCATGGAAGATGCCCTTTATGAAATTGCGTCCATGCGATTATTTGCCGGATTATCTCTGGATAAAGCAATTCCTGATCGCACAACCATTATGAACTTTCGACACCTGCTGGAGGCTCACAATCTGGCTCGGGCTATTTTCACGGACGTAAACCAATGGCTGACAGAGTCTGGTATCGTTTTGAAAGAAGGCTCTCTGGTCGATGCCACGATCATCGAAGCTCCGACATCCACAAAGAATCAGACGGGGCAGCGAGATCCCCAAATGCACCAGACCAGAAAGGGTAACCAGTGGTATTTCGGAATGAAGGCGCATATTGGTGTCGATGCCCGTACAGGTTTGACTCATAGTCTGGCGACAACAGCCGCCAATGAACATGACCTTAATCAAGCCAGTAACCTGTTGCACGGTGATGAACAGTTTGTCTTTGCCGATGCCGGCTACAGAGGAGCCGAGAAGCGAAAAGCGCTCAATACAGACGCTGTACAGTGGCATATAGCCGAACAACCAGGCAAGTTAAAGAGACTCAGGAAACACCCTCGAATCAATAAAGTCATTTTGAAAACGGAATACCTGAAAGCCAGCATTCGAGCCAAGGTGGAACATCCCTTCAGAATCATCAAATGCCAGTTTGGATTTATCAAAGCCCGTTATCGGGGACTTCGGAAAAATGATGGCAAACTGGCGATGTTATTCGCTCTGGCAAACATGGTTAGACTGGACCAAATGATCCGGGCACAGGGTTAATGTATCCGAAAGCCGGACAACCGGCTTCAATGGTAAGAAACTGAGTAATTTTCAGGCTGGATAATAGTGAATTAATGACTTTTCATTCACTGTGTTTCTTTAACGTCACTTGCTCGCAGGTTCCCTAATGTATCCAGCTCCGGTAGAGGACAGGCACATTGCTCCTCTCTCTAAAAAGCAGAAATACTCAATGCTGAAGGTCTCTTTGAATTTTGTGATGATATTGACTGCGGTCTGGCTCTGGACCGTGCAGCATCGGCATCTGCAGAGCTTTCCATCCTGTATCAAATCCTAGGTACTCTGCTGTTTTGTGACCTCAGTGAATGTAGTTAGTTCACACTTCGGAGAAGAACTGAAACGGCTGAATAAGGTTTCAGGTCACTTCACTTGATTGATTACGTGCATAAATCCGGTCTACCAGAACCTTGGGACCGAGCCGCATCCGCTGGTAGCCATCCGGGTAGTGGATATAGTGATTAACAATGTGACTATCTGCAAAAGACTGCTTTTCCCAGGGGTTTAAATAACGGCCACACCATGCTCTGGTTTTCATCAGCCCAATAATGCCGCGTTTCTGCCATACCTTCGGTGCTTTCAGTCCCAAGGCTTCAAGTAATTGATCATCATTAATGAGGGTTGCTACCAGTGTTGGGGTAAATGGCCTGAGCCAGGTTGGCAGTAAGGCGGCAAGGCCTTTCAATATACCGGCTGTGACTTTCTCAGCTTCCGGCGTATACGCCTGATGCGCTTGTTCATACGCGGTTTTCCATTGCTCAAACGCCTCGTAGGAGGATGGGATATCCTTAATATTCATGGCCTCACCCAGGCCACAAAACTCCCGGTAAAACGCTTCCTTTTCATTTCTGGTCATGTCACGCCAGCCAAAGGCGTCATTCCATCGCACAGATTCAAAGACAAACAGGGAAAGGGTATACAGAAACTCATGGTTGGGGATTTTATAGAAACCATGGATCTGGTTCAGATGCTCTGCCATCTCCCGGCCTTCCGCGCTGTTGGGTCCCGGTTGCATGATTTCACGCAAAATCGCCTTGGTATCATCCAGCCGTTTGGTACCCTCTTTTTCGTAGCGTCCGGTTTGGTGCAGTAACCGGGCAATCCCCGGAATGCCGAAGGTTTTCAGCTGGGCCAGCTCACCGGCTATCAACGTATCCAGCGGGAACTCATGTTCGGCCATGATCCGCACCATTTCATGGTGGTCTTTTGCAGGATCAAGGGTCGCCAGCCGTTGGGTATGTTTACCGGTGCGTAGCTTCAACATGGTCTATCCGCATCCTTACATATTTTTATTTTTTGAATCAGGAACGATGAAATAGCGCTCACGATTACGATGCAACACGTTAGCATGAAGATCGTGATGACACATCCCCACACACCTGCAGTGGAACAACCAGCGACCTTCTGTATAGTATTTATAACTAATGCCTGAAAACCGCTCCACCACCGTGACCGGCCGCTGTGCTTCAGGACTTCATCCATGCTCAGGGAAAACACGCAGCAATGAGCCAGAGAAAAAAACTCGTCCTGTCACTGGGACTGATTGCCGGTGTCACCGGTGCGACTGCCTTACTGTTACCCGCGATCAGCGGACAGATCATCAATGACCAACTCAGCCGCCAGATCCAGACTATCGCTGAGACGAACCACTATACTGTCAGCCTGCTGGAATTGGATAAGGGCTATACCCGGACCCATCTCACAGCTCGCCTGGAAGGGACGGGGCTACGTGAACTCAATGGTGAAAGCATCACCCTTGAGGGTGTCGTCCACCACGGTACGCTGCTTTCCCTGCCAACGATGGCATCTGCAGCACTGGACATGCACTACGCCATGGACCAGGTGGGTATGGAGCTTGATGTCCCGGGCAAGATTGAACTTTCCCAGGGGTGGGGCGGACACACTTCGGTAACGGTTGAAGCGTCCGAATACAGTATCCCACTGGATCCTGATAGTGATCTGCAACTGCAACTGGACGGCACCCGTGCAACGTATGACAGCAGCACCCAGCAGGGAACAGACATCATCCTTAACCTGACGCCTGCAGACTGGAAGATTGTGGAAAACGGTGAAGTGGCCGGAGGTATCAGTTTCTCCGACGGCGTGCTCACCCTTCAAAATGGCTTTAATCAGTGGCACATGGTGATGCCTGAGATGACCCTCAGTGGCGTCACCCCCATCGGTTTACAGACCCTGCTCAAGGTGACTGACCTGAACATCAGCAGCAATGAGCAGCTGGAAGAAGACCTGCTGTCATCCACAGTACAGGTGAAAACCGGGGAAATCCTCATTCCCATGGTGCCGGTTCCCACTGGCCAGAACTTTATCCAAAACCTGGACATTCAGCTATCGGCGGAGAATCTCAGCGTATCGGCCCTGAAAAAACTGATCAGTATTGGCCAGTCCATGGATTCCCTGGAAGCCGAAAAAGGACGAGAAGAGCTACTGGATGTGGCGGTTGAATTCACCCGGCACCTGCCTCGCTTCGCCATCGACAACATTGACCTGAAAACTGTTCATGGTGATGTGTCTCTCGGGTTCAGCCTGCAGGGCAACCAGCATACAGGCGAACTTCTGACCAAATATCTTAACGAACCGCCTGTCACCGAGGCAGACAGTCAGGCCATTAGCAAGCAGGCTCTGAATGCCATTAACAGCACCGTTTCTTTCTCAGCAACGGACTCCATGATCAACTGGGGTTGTGAGCATTTTGGTAGTGCTGCTGCCATGGCCGACGGTAACCCGCCAAGCCACGCCAAGCGAATGGCCGCCCTGTGTCAGGACATGGCAACTTCTGGCGATTTCCTGTTGATGGCCTGCGACACGGAAGTGGACATAGCGCGCAAGCAGCTCTGCCTGACGGCAATGGAAGACGTCCGCAAACCCTGGGTGGAAGAGAGAAAACTGATGTTCCGTCTGGAAGAGGGTATTTTCAGCATCAATGATGTGCCGGTTGAACTCCCTGTCGGCCACTAACCTGAACATCGTGCATCACGTCCATTTCTGTTAGTGATGCACCATACAATTCCATGGTAAATTACATATCGGCTGCAGGGTCTTTCGGCAGCCGGTGTACCATCCAGCCCAGGCATTTACCGTGGAATTGACGCTTACTACCCCAGCCCTGTTTTTCCCTGCGATATCCCTGCTGTTTCTTGCCTATACCAACAAATATCTGTCACTGGCGGCGCTGGTCCGAAACCTGCACCAGTCGTTTCGGGAAAACCCACAGCGCAAATCCCTGTCAGGTCAGATCGACAACCTGCGAATACGGATGAACTATATCAAGCAGATGCAGCAACTTGGCATCATCAGCTTCATTTTGTGTGTGGTGGATATGTTCCTGCTGTTCCTGAATATGGAAGCCGCGGCGATGGTGGTTTTCGGGTTGTGTCTGCTGTTTCTTCTGGCGTCGCTGGTTGTTTGTGCGCTGGAGATCCGTATTTCCGGTGCGGCACTGGATTTACAGCTTAGAGCGATGGAGTAAAGCACCGCTAAAATCCTATCACCGCAAATAGATCATCGGAGTGCCATCGTGGCAGATTGCCGGAAATGCATGCCCCTCTTCTCAGTGGGCTGCATTTCTGTCGTACGGTCAAATTTGTATTGCTGATTGATTATTCCGTCTCTTCGGGTCCGGTCTGGATGTAACTATAAATTGCCTGATCCATTCGCTGAATCGCTTCATGTACTAATTCATTCATACTTCCAATGTGTCCTATTTCTCCAACCATTTCATCACAACCAACACGTCGTCTTAGACTCTGGAATACAGCTTTTTCTAAGTTTTCTGGTAACCATGATGATAAAAAATCAGGTAACAATTCCAGAGTTCGGCTCCTTAACGTGTCTTCAGCCTCTTGCCTCATTCTTTCACGAATATTAAGTAATTGTCGGAATTCACCCGTACATGAGAGATCAGCTCTTCGTAATACCTGTCGACAATTTTCACTCCCAGAAAAGCCTACCAATGTCTGAAAATCATATTCATTTACAGGAACGGGTATATTCATTCTTTGACAAAACACTATCAATGTTTCTAGCGATGAAGCATGCAATAAATCAGTCACTAAACGACTCACTTTGCTGCAATAAAAATCATGAAGTAATACCGCAATTTTTTTCGGTAAAACAAATAACAAATAGTATCTAGCCAGATCATAAGGCTGACGATCATAAAAAACATCCTCTAAATCAACCTGCCTATAATTACTATTGAATTCGATAGTAAAAAACTCACATAAGAATTTCGGATTCCAATTTGATAGAAACGCTAAAGCATCACTATCTAAATATGGCTGAAAATTAACACTGAGATAAAGCCTGTTAACTCTACATTTCATATCACTGTTATTGATTAGCCTATTTATTTCTTTGTCGAAATTATATTTAAAAACAAAATGAACAGCAGATTTAGTCAGATCCCTTATTTTATTTTGGTTCGTCAATATTGATTGCTTGCGAAAACCAAGAAAAACGACAAAATAACAAATATTCTCACATAGCGTTATATCCTCATCTTTTATTTGTTCTGACAAAAAATCAATAAACCTAAAAACGTATTTATGCATGAATTCATTTTCAACAGCATCATCGTATTCACCACCAGACACGGAGCTGCTTTCACCAGCAGAGGAACGTTCAAGTTTGATGATTTTTTTGGGTACCGCTGAAGTTTTGGGACTGTCAGGATACGACCGCTTACGAGATCTTTGGAGATTTTCACTTTTAGAAGAGTCAGAACTTCTTGAAACACCTAGAGATTGCTTATATAGAAATTGGCAGTCGCCAAGAAAATCATCAATTAAAATATTAATACTTTCAGGGGACATATCATTTTTCATGTGCAACATAAATTTGCAAAAACGACCCAAATAGAATACATCTCTTAAATGTACAGCTTTTTCTGAACGGTTTAATGGCTGAATATTATCAAGGCTATTAAGGGTAGTATACGCAATATTATCTTCAGACCGTACAGTCCGTAACTTTGATAAGGATTTAGCAGAAATATTTGTATCAGACTTGATTCTTCGCAACTCAAATCCTTTATACGTTGTTACAATATTTTCGTTTGCTCTCATTGTTACTCCTGATATCCTTATGAGGATATGGAATTCTATAAAAAAATGAAAAATGCTATTCGAATATTAACTATTTCTGAATAACGATCTGGTCTGATTTTCTGAACAAAGATATTGATCGCCCAAACAATCCAGCATTCATTGTTTTTCTAAGAGATTTTTGTCCTGATGGATTTTCAGCAAATCATGCCGTCCATTGAACAAATCCGAAGCAATATAGCGAATGATGGCGTAGGTATAGATCAGACTGCCGTTGACGAAGATACCGAATACCCACTCATCCAGGTGAAACCCATACGGTTTGAAGCCCTGCAGAAGGATAATCCCTGCAAGGAAAACCACCTGAATGCGCAAGAGAATGAAGGTCTTACTGTCAAACTGCTTGCGATGCTTCCGGCGAGCACGAATCTCCTGCATCCGCTCCAGCAGCAGTTGATGGTTGGTTTCTCGCAGCGCCTGTTCACTGACGGTACCGGCCCGTTCCGGGCGTTTCTGGCTCCGGGATGCGATACGCTCCAGTAATGCTTCATCATTCGCCACGTCGGTTGCCTCTTATTATTCTTTTTAATCGTCCATGACTGAGGTTCAGGGCAGCTGCAGGATATCCGCTCTTACCCGTACCGCCTCTGCGCTGACACCGTAAGTGGCGGCCACCAGCTCAGGCTCCCCTTCCCAGGTGATCCACGTGTGCCGGAAATGGTTCTCCGGCATCAGCAGCTCCGCCGCAAAATGGTTGGCTTCCTGCTCCCGGGGCGTCATGGCACCATCCCGGTAATCGATATGGCTGCCTTCCAGCTCCCGATGCAGGAAAATATGGCCAATCTCGTGGGCCAGGGTAAACATCTGCCTACGCGGGGAATCCTGATGATTGATATAGATGGTCTGATGGCGATGGTTCACCGCGCCCGAGACCCGGTCCGTATCTTCATCCGGCTCGAACTCCTCGATGGTATAACCGAGGTAATGGATGATGTCCTCCAGCGGTGTCGGGAACTGTTCGCGCACCCCCACATTGATCAACAACTCCGTTGCCAAATCCCGAATGTGCTGGCGGTTATACCGCTGTTCTTCTGCCTGTATCTGAGCGGACACCTTATGATTTCCTGTTATTTATGGCGGCTCGTGAGGTGAACCTTACCCTGTTTCCGGTGAGCATGACCACCCATACCGGTGGACAGATCAGTCATTCAGCTTCCTGGCCAGTTCACCGATCTTGCTGTTGGCTTCTTCCAATACCTCCAGCCCCAGCTCAGTAATGCCGTAAAACTTGCGCTGACGTCCTTCCGTTACCCGGGTCTCTTTCACGATCAATCCATCTTCTTCCATCTTGTGCAGCAACGGGTACAGCGTGCCGGGGCTGATTTTGTAGCCATGGTCCTGCAGGTGCTCGATCAGCCAGGAACCAAAGAACGGTTCCTGACTGGCATGGCGCAGGATATGAATCTGGATGAACCCCAAAAACAGTTTGCGAAGGATCTTTTCTTTCATGGGCTTTTCTAATATCGTATTTCGATATCGTAGATTGATAATATGGAATGATACATGGCACAACCCGCTGCCACAATCCAGCTTCGGGGCCTGTCTGTCGGATCACCGGAGAAACCCCTGCTTCGGGAACTCTCCCTGATCGTCCGGCCCGGGGACACCATTGTCCTGCGAGGGCCATCAGGCGGAGGAAAAAGTACCCTGCTGAAAACCCTGTTGGGCGGTTACCCGTGGTCAAACGGTGATTATATCCTTGAGGGAGAACCGGTAACGGAGCAGACCATCGCCCGGGTTCGGGCCGCTATCGCCTATATCCCGCAACAGCCAGACCTCGGTAATGAGTCTGTTCTCAGCAGCCTTCAGCAGCCATTCAGCTGGCGCAGCTATCGAGGCCTGCCTTTTTGTCGAACAACACTCCTGAACTGGTTTGAGCAATTCGCACTGGATAACACCTTACTTCAGCAACCCTGCTCACGGCTATCCGGTGGACAACGGCAACGCATCGCCATCATTCGTGCGCTGATGACCGGACGTCACATCCTGGTGGCGGATGAACCCACCTCGGCACTCGATCCCGAGGCCAGCCAGGCCGTCAGGAATGTCCTGCTGTCAGGCCGTTATACCATTATTTCTGCCTCCCATGATCCAGCCTGGATTCAGCAGTGCTCACGCAGACTCACGGTCAAAGAAGGCACACTGCAGGATGGCATGACCGACCTTACCACCAACGAAACCACGGCGGTAACTGACCATGAATAACGCAGCCACGCTGCCGCTTACCCACTTGATCGCCTTTTACGGCCTGCTGGTGATTCCGTTTGCCATGCTCTGGCAACTGAAGCTGTGCGATACCGTGCGAAAATTTGCCGTCAGTCTGTTACGAATGACGTTCCAGTTAGGGTTGATCGCTCTCTACCTGGAGTTTCTGTTCCGTTTCAATCATCTGTGGATAAACCTGGGCTGGCTGTTTGTCATGCTGGTTGTCGCCAGCAGCCTGATTGTGAAACAGGCCGGTTTATCAAGACGGCACCTGTTTTCTGTTTCATTCATTGCACTGTTTATCGCATCATCCATTGTGCTGACAGCAATGCTTCTGCTGGTCAAACCCACCCCCTGGTATGATGCCCGCTACCTGGTGCCGCTGGCCGGTATGCTGCTGGGTAACTGTCTTACGGCTAACATCCTCACGCTGGAGCGTTTCTATCAGTCCATAGACAACCAATACGACCGTTACATGAACGACTTGCTGCTGGGCGCCAGCCAGTGGGAAGCATCTTTACCATTCATCCGTGAAGCACTGAAAGCGGCGCTGAATCCGATGATTGCCACCACTGCCACCCTGGGCATTGTCTACCTGCCCGGTATGATGACCGGGCAGATTCTGGGAGGTACGGATCCTATCACCGCAGTGGCCTATCAGGTCATGATTATGACGGGGATTGCCATCAGCACCGTCATCTCTACAGTACTGACCCTGATGCTCAGCTTGAAGGTAGGTTTTGATGGATTTGGTCTGTTGAGGACTGATCTAATGGCCAATGTTGCCACTGCAGATTAATCACGTCATGTCTTGAAACCACCGCCTCAAAGACTTGGCTGAGGATCTGGAGCCAACTATGATGAGGCGGTTTCGGCGGGGAAAAATTCGAATTTTGATTGGTTACCAGCTGGCCTGGTTTAATGCCAACTTTATTGGACCACCATCAATAAACGTATCTTGCTAGGAAATACTGATTTATTGGCTTTATAAGATTGTTCTTTAAAATAAATTTTCACCTTTCTATATAACTATAAAGAATAATTGGCGATTTAATATTTTAAACAGGTTTTCAAATTAAGTGAGATGTAATTTATAAAAATTAAATTTGTTCTACTTGCTTTAAATAATGAACTTTGCCATCAGGTTTATGTCCAAATTACAAGGTTTTTTGCTTAATTGGAGTATAAGGTATGATTATTACATCAATGCCGTCATCACAAATAGTCAGGGAAAATCAGAACGTAGTCAACACTCGGGAAACCACGAGTCAGGAAGTGTTGCATGGTCTGGATACAAGTTTTGAACGAAATGATCAGGGTGTGCCTCTCAGTGAAAGACAAATAAAAGGCCTGCTCTACCATCAGTGGATATTATTCAATTTCAGGCTTTGCCTGACCGTAGTATATAGAACGGTTTTATGGATACATAATTTTATTCAGTTCTTCAAGTCAAGAAATAATATTACTGCCGAAACAATCAAACAACTCAACAGCCAAGGTGGTATCATTTCGAAACTTCTTCAGGCTATAGGTTCGAGTGATGTCTTGATTTATAACTTCCTCGGTATACATAGCACAGATCCCAACTATCCAGAGGTTAAGCGTGAATTATGTAGGGCCATGCATGACAATCAGCAAATGTCTCTGTCAAAATTTAAAGAGATTCTGGATGAAAATAATCTGCAGTACAATCAGGATCAATTAAATGAAGAGTATTATCGAAGTGATGAGTGTAATCTGGGTGTAGGTACGGTTGGTCAGGTTGCTAAGGTACCCATGCAGAATGGCACTTCAATAGTTGTCAAGGTAGTAAATAGTGATGTTGAAAGACGGTTTCTTGCAGATATATCCATTCTGGGGACAATTCTATCAATCTTAACACGCCTTACCAACTACGTAGGGAGTGGTAGTAAAGAAGCGATGATGAGTTTTATTAATACGATACCCCGTGAATTTGATCTACGTTATGAGAAAAGCTATACCGCTATTCAGCGCGCACGTTTCGATGCCATAGATGAAGATCCTTATAATATTACAGAGGCTGAAGACTGCCGTTGTGATGCTGTTGCTCATGGTGAAGGTGCAGATGAATGCCGTCGTTATCTCGCAATAAGGCCAAATCGCCCGGAACACCAATTTGATTTGGGTTTATACAGGCACGTCACTCAGTTAACCCAAGTTGAGTTGCGGTCATTATTAGAAAACCCTCAAGTACGACAAATTTTGATGTGTTTCCTCGATGTAAATGTACCGATTGAGTATAAAACTCCCGAGATTGATGCCACCTTATCATCGCGCAACATGATGGTTATGGAGGAAATTCATGGTGAGACACTGAGTTGTAGCAACGAGAAGCTCTTAAGCAATGTGATTGAGCCATTAGTACGCCCCTTGCTAAGGGCTAGAGGGATCTCTGATGAGGAGCCCATACCTGCTGCATGGATAGATGGGTTTAGAGCCGAGGTTCGACGTCACGCCTTTAGAGCCTGGGAGCATGGTTTCTTTGCTTCCGGTGAATGTAGCGGAGACATACATAATGGTAATATTATGGTCTCTGTCGTAGAGGGAAGACTTGTTATTCACCTCATAGATTTTGGTAACTATATATTGGAAAGCAGGAATACGGTTAATTCGGTCTATACTGTCATTGCCGCGATAGAAAGCGCGACATTAAGAGCTCATACTGTTCATGCACATGCCAATGCAATACTGGATGCAATGCGTCAGTTTGGTATTCGTACCAGAGAAGATATTGATTGGGATAGTTTAAGAAATGGTATTATTCGAGAAATACAGAATCCTGAAAATGATAGGTCTATTGAAAAGATTTCTCTGAAAATATTTGATGTTGGTTTTAACCATGGGTTGAGTGTTCCTTCTTCTATTTCGAAGCTATTCCGTGCGAGGCTGGTTTTGTAATAACAAAAAAGATAACCGGTTGCGAGATATCATTAGATTAACTGTAAATGATATCTCGCAATATTGTTTGCGGCTTCCAATGATTAAACTATCCAGCAGGCTTATCACACATTCAAGGCCCCATTGAGGCTGATTCGTGTCACTGCTTTTTTATATACCATAACCCGTTGTTACCGGAACATTCTCTCTTCCAGTTGGAAAGTTTTCCCTCATCCTGCTGTAAACACCGCGCATCAAAAGCATCAATCATCCGGTAAGCATCCTCTTCAGGCTCAATACTCCAGTACAGACTCTCTCTTTTCTTGCAAAGGAAAGAAGAGCATATATCGCTTTCAGGCAGTTCAACGTATTGCGACTCATCACAAGGCCAGAGATAAATCATCGGCCATTCATTCACGGCCAGACACCGCTGAGTGGCGCGATTGACCATCTTGTAAAAACGGTTGTCGACTTTTTCAAAACGCCACTGTTGCTTACTGTCGTTCTCAACACACGCATCGATTGTGACAAAATCCTCCGTGTCACTCATGCGGCGGGTGTCCTTTGCCAAACAGGTTTGAGAGGCTGCATTCATAATGACATAGCTGCCCTCACCAAACGCGCTCGCCGTCTGGTGGGAAGGCGGGTACAACTCATCAATACGCCGGACCTTTTTTATCGTCTGGTCAGGCAAAATGTCATACAGGTCATCATAGATTTCCTCAAACCGGTACACCCCATTCTCATGACCTGACGTCAGAAATTGCAGTGATGCGAAGATTTCATACCGGTTAGGAATCTCTTTGGCTTGATACGGTGTGGTCTTCAGATCAATAGCGTAAATCCTGAACCCTGAGAACCTGTCTGGCGAATTAACGGCTATACGCCTTCCGAGCCACTCTAATGGATTTTGGTCTGCATCCCGCTCAGACTGGGCAAAATAAATGACATCTCGGTGTTTGTTATAGATAAAATCAGAAATCCTTTGTTTCTGGTGGGTTATCTGCACCTTCTTGCCTGATGCCAGGTCCTTAATAAATAACTCATTGGGCCCCTGCTCGTTCTCATAGAAAAAAGTGGCAATTTCAAGGCTGCTGTCGGGAATAACGACCTTTTTCCCACTATGCACCGGTGAATGCTCAATCGTGTCGGGAGAACAGCCACTGAGTATCCAGATCAATGAAATAAGCGGCATCAGCCGATAGTTGCGGGCGTGACGCCATGGTTTCCACCAGTTCATGCTGGGCACCTCTGCAAATCCGTTTACGCCAGTCAGCCTAACGCTTCTGTACGCGTAATGTCACTGACCACTGCGATAGGACTGTCTTGCCCACTCCCCCTCAACAACAGTGGATGCATTTCTTTCATCCTCACGCTGCAAATATATCGATTGTCACGATGGCTCCCTTTCCTTAGATTGCCACCTGGTCCCCCATAGCCAGACTGATGTCGTTGGTATTGGAAACAGGGGTGGACCTTATACAACTGGCGGTTATGCCAGTCCGGCGGGTTATCGGTAGTGCTGTGCCGATAGGTTCCGTCACTTTACTGCATTTACTGCCAACACGGCACTTAAGACCGAACGGAACAACGAGGCGCTGCATGACCCAAATCGTCGAGCAATGGATCACTGGACATCCGCTGATTCAGGACATGGTTGAACTGAAGGAAACCCAGTGGTTCAACCCCAGTGCCACTACGCTGGAAGAAGCCCTGCCTTTCGTGGGCCTGGATCAGGACGATATCCGTGATGCCGGTGCACGGCTTGATCGCTTTGCGCCGTTCATCAAGACAATGTTTCCGGAAACAGAATCCGCCAACGGCATCATTGAGTCACCGGTATGCGCTATTCCAGCGATGCAGTCCGTCATTGAAAATCGTTACGGCGTTAAACTCCCAGGCCTGCTGCTGTTGAAGCTCGACAGCCAGCTGCCCATCTCCGGATCTATCAAGGCCCGCGGTGGTATTTATGAAGTGCTCAAGCATGCGGAAGATCTGGCCATCAACGCCGGTCTGCTGACTGAGCAGGATGATTACGCCCAGCTGACCAGTAATGAATTTCGCCAGTTCTTCAGTCAGTATTCCGTTGCCGTCGGCTCTACCGGCAACCTGGGGCTTTCCATCGGTATCATGAGTGCCCGGCTGGGCTTCAAGGCGTCTGTGCATATGTCTGCCGATGCCCGCCAGTGGAAGAAAGATATGCTGCGCGCCCACGGTGTTGAGGTGGTGGAGTATGAATCCGACTACAGCATTGCCGTCGAAGAAGGTCGTCGTCAGGCGGAATCCGATCCGACCTGCTACTTCGTGGATGATGAGAACTCCACCAACCTGTTTCTCGGTTATGCTGTTGCTGCAGAACGTCTGAAAAAGCAGCTGGATGACATGGATGTAGTGGTGGATAAGGACCACCCTCTGTTTGTCTACCTGCCCTGCGGCGTTGGCGGTGGCCCCGGCGGTGTCGCCTTCGGCCTGAAGATGGCATTCGGTGATAACGTGCACTGTATCTTTGCCGAACCGACCCATTCCCCCTGCATGATGCTGGGCGTCTACACCGGCCTGCACGATGAAATCTCCGTTCAGGATTTCGGCATCGACAACATCACCGCGGCAGATGGTCTCGCCGTAGGGCGTGCCTCAGGCTTTGTTGGCAAAGCCATGGAGCGCCTGCTGGATGGCTACTTCACCGTGACCGACGAAGAAATGTACTGCCTGCTGGCCCTGATGAACCGCCACGAGAATATCCGGCTTGAGCCGTCAGCCCTGGCAGGCGTGCCCGGTATCGCCCGGGTAATGGGTGAAGAACAGGGTTACAAGGTACGCATGGCATTCAGTGGCAAACAGCTAAACAATGCGACTCACATTGCCTGGGCCACCGGCGGTAACATGGTGCCGATGGAAGAAATGCGTAATTACATCCGCAAGGGACGTGATTATCTTGCTGCAGGGATGGATGATTAAACCCTCAAGCTAACTGGATTCAAAATAATACTGACCAGACGCCAATGCTGGTCAGTATTATTCATTACCGTGAAATGTTTGAGATGGACTCTCATGCTCTCTCAATAAAGGCGCCTTGTCTGGCTGGCACTGAAGAAATGCTCTCAACTTGGCAGGTAACGGAAGTCTTTGAGTACGGTCTAAAAATTCCTTACTCATTCCGTTTGCAGCCAGGCTGACAGAAGACCGAATAGGGCGACGACACAGCATTACCAAAGGTGATGGGACATCCTCAATAGCCTTTATATAGTTGATAAACTCTGCCAGTTTCTCTGATGTTTTTTCAGAATACTGCCCCTGACTAATGGTTGGTTGCAGTTTCTCTTCGATATTTTCCATGCGGAGAATATATCGTATTGAGTTCTCACCCTCTTGATTACGTAATGGCACCTTGACATCAAGGTTAGGACCCGCATAGAGGAGCGATAAAACAGCATCCAACAAATTATAAAAGGTATTTCCACCTTCCCGAACACCAAATGATGTTATTGCATTAATCGCATTATATAGTGGCGGTTCCTTGCTTGTATTCAATGCATCCATATTAGCGCCATATTTGAGCATCAAACGAATATCATCTCCATTTCCCCTATTGAGTATCAGCGCGAGCAGCGGTCTACATCCATCCAGATTTTCTGCCTCAACATTGACACCTGCATCTAAGAGCAGTTGAAGGGTGCCTCTTTTATCAAAAAAAGGTAAGTAATAAGTTAAAGTACAACTGAGCAGTGGTGTATTATTACACTCATCTTTCATTTCCCGGTTGACACCATGCTGAAATAATAACTGCACGGAAGCTGTACAATGGACAGATGAAGCAATATGCAAGGGAGTGAGAGCGGCAGCATCCGGCGCATTTATACGACAACCAGCATCCAATAGAATCTTCATGGTCGAAGGATGTGTTTCGTTTGTCCTCATCGTTTTGTGTAAAGGTGTATGACCCAAACGATGATCTTTTGTGTTTAATTCAGCGCCGCATTTGATCAGCATTTGGACCATAAGATCATGTCCATTAGAAGCCGCAAAATGTAGTGCTGTATTTCCCTCTTCATCCTGCCTGTTAATGTCAAATTTAAATATATCGGGTTTTGCTAACAAATACTCGACGAATTCTAACTGATTAGCATTCACCGCATCGTGTAACAGCGAGCAATGTTTACATTTATCAAGGTCTATACGACTGACAGAATACATTTTTTGCTCAGTCTGTTCCGGGGCTCTGGATATTAATCCTGCCTGAACTGATTGTGTTGGCTCTACAACGGCAGGGTTGGTCCCCCCAGACGTAATGGCCGAAGCACCACCCTGTGACAAGTTTGCTGATGTGGTTACTGGAGGTTGTCTAAGGAACCTGCGAGCAAGTGACGTTAAAGAAACACAGTGAATGAAAAGTCATTAATTCACTATTATCCAGCCTGAAAATTACTCAGTTTCTTACCATTGAAGCCGGTTGTCCGGCTTTCGGATACATTAACCCTGTGCCCGGATCATTTGGTCCAGTCTAACCATGTTTGCCAGAGCGAATAACATCGCCAGTTTGCCATCATTTTTCCGAAGTCCCCGATAACGGGCTTTGATAAATCCAAACTGGCATTTGATGATTCTGAAGGGATGTTCCACCTTGGCTCGAATGCTGGCTTTCAGGTATTCCGTTTTCAAAATGACTTTATTGATTCGAGGGTGTTTCCTGAGTCTCTTTAACTTGCCTGGTTGTTCGGCTATATGCCACTGTACAGCGTCTGTATTGAGCGCTTTTCGCTTCTCGGCTCCTCTGTAGCCGGCATCGGCAAAGACAAACTGTTCATCACCGTGCAACAGGTTACTGGCTTGATTAAGGTCATGTTCATTGGCGGCTGTTGTCGCCAGACTATGAGTCAAACCTGTACGGGCATCGACACCAATATGCGCCTTCATTCCGAAATACCACTGGTTACCCTTTCTGGTCTGGTGCATTTGGGGATCTCGCTGCCCCGTCTGATTCTTTGTGGATGTCGGAGCTTCGATGATCGTGGCATCGACCAGAGAGCCTTCTTTCAAAACGATACCAGACTCTGTCAGCCATTGGTTTACGTCCGTGAAAATAGCCCGAGCCAGATTGTGAGCCTCCAACAGGTGTCGAAAGTTCATAATGGTTGTGCGATCAGGAATTGCTTTATCCAGAGACAATCCGGCAAATAATCGCATGGACGCAATTTCATAAAGGGCATCTTCCATGGCCGGATCACTGAGGCTGTACCATTGTTGAAGGCAGTGTATCCGGAGCATGGTGGATAACGGGTACGGTCTACGCCCATTACCGGGTTTGGGGTAATGAGGTTCAATAATTGTCTCAAGACGATGCCAGGGAATCAGTTTATCCATACGGGCAAGGAATATTTCTTTGCGGGTCTGGCGACGCTTTTGAGTGAATTCAGCGTCAGAAAAGCTGAGCTGTTGGTCCATGACTGATCTCCGGCAAAGGCTGAGTGGAGATTAGCTTATTATTGGGGACTTAATCGCAGGTTCCCTAGTAATAACCCCACCGAAGAGGTGCGATTCATTCTTGAGGCTAAATGTAAGGGTGTTACAGCCTTATTATTTCCTTCTTCAATACAACAGCCTGCTTCCAAAAGTATTTTCATGGTTGAAAGATGTGTTTTGCCTTCTCCAAAGGTGCAGAGTAAAGGCGTACTCTCCGAAAATTTATCTTTTATATTTAATTTTATGCCAGTTTGTTGCACTAACATTCGGACTATTGGATCATGGCCTTCAGATGCCGCGATATGCAATGCAGTCCTTCCAAAATTATCCAGTTGATTGATATCAAGCTTAAGTGCGGAACCATATAGCAAAAACATTCGGACTATAGTGGCATTGCCTTTCTTGGCTGCTAGATGCAATGCCGTCCATCTATACAATAGAGTATGCTTTTTATTAATATCAAACGTAAAATCATCAGAGTGCTCCAGCAGATAACTAACGAAAGATGCATTGTTAGCATCCACAGCCTCATATAGCAGCGAGCAGTTTTTACATTTATCAAGGTCTATAGGGCTGACAGTAAAGGTTTTTTGATTGTCGTATTCCGGACCACTGAAGGGTGACTCTCCCTGTATTGATTGCGTAGGTTGAACACTCTTTGGCATTGATGCCCCAGAGGTAATGGCCCGATATTCCTCCCTACGTTGTGGCAGGCTTGATGATGCACTCGTTAGCGGTTGGGTATTCATATGTGTACTTTCCTTGTTAAATCTTCACCGACTAGTCAGTAAAGATTTTCTTTGACTGCTTAAGTTCCACTTATCAATAACTTTGTATGATGCAAGTTAGAATAACTAACCAATCAGCAAGGAATGTTAGTATTGCTGTCTGGAAGCAGCAGACGCTTTCCCATAGCATGACCGGCACAAGATCTGACCTTTGAGGGGGAAACTCGGTATCTCGCTGATTTTGCTGAATCCCCAGGTTTTCATGGCTTTTGTATGGTGTCATGAATCACATGGGTTATGCCTTTGCATCATGGGGTAACGAGTAGTATCTGAATGCTGTGTCTTCAGTCGGGATGATACCCAACGAGATCATCTGTATTGGTGGGAATGAGTGCTGTCTCCTTGATCCTTATCGGCTTGATCTTTATCAGGGCGGGATAAAATAAAGAGGATCATTGTATTGGGGACAGGCAAAGAAAAACTGTTTTTTATCAACAGCTTACTGTTACCTCCAGCACCGGCTCTGAGAAAGCTTCTGATCATGCGGCGGCAAAGATTTTTCAAGGGAAGAAGACGAAGCTTCAGATATACTCTGATGTCATGCCATGTGTCTTGGACAATCTGTCCTCTCATGGCTAACTGGTCAAAGTAAGGGCAGACACTTACGTTAGTTTCTATGGTCAGCATGTCGCGAACGGTACTGTTAATTTGAGTTGGTAATGCCACCTGTATATCTGGGTCGGCATCCGCCCGGAGCAGTTCCCATATGGTATCTATGGCTGAGGTAGCATGGTTTTGATCATTAATTCCCCTGTCCAGTACGTTATATAAAGGGGTATGTTTTTCACTGTCCAATACGTCTAGGTTGGCACCATATTGAACCAATAAACGGACATGTGCGGCGCTTTGTAATGCATGACAATGTAAAGGTGTACGCTGATTATAGTCTTTCACTTCCAGATTGATGCCGTGTTCTAATAATGTGTATGTGAAAGACAAGGTATTGATTATGTTCTTTCCTAAATAATGTAGTGAGGTTTGTCCCTGTTCATCGGTTATATCCACATCTGCACCAGTCTCCAACAATACCTTTGCAGTGTTTTCATTATTGGTCTCGGCGGCATAATGTAAGGGCGTCTTCCCGCGCCTGTCGATGGCATTGATGTGCGCACCAGCATTCAGCAGTACGCTTGCGGACTTTCCATCACAAAACTGGACGGCATAATGCAAAGGGGTCTGGCCCTCACCATTAGCTACAGCGTTACACCCAGCTCCTGCCTCGAGTAGCTGAGAACAAAATACGGCACCCCACTGCATATTACCTGCTGCAATGTGCAATGGCGTTCGCATTGTTGCGTCTTTTTCATTGATGTAACTCGGCAAGAGATCCAGCAACAGGCAGAGCATGTCTGGCGAATGGCTGTCAGTAGCCGTGTGTAGTAAGGTTTTCTCGTACTCGCTTCCGTCTTTGTGAAGGTTTCTTTCGGCTTGTATCAATAGCCTGGTAACACGGACATGACCTGCAGTGATGGCACAATGTAAAGGTATGAACTCATTGTCGTCATAGATGTCCAGTCTGGCACCAGCGTTGACTAGCTCATGGGCGATTACGGCATGATTTTCTGAAGCTGCCACATGCAGTGCAGTTTTTCTGTGGACATCCTGATAATTAATATCAATCTCGAAAAAGTTCTTATCGTCTAACAGATACTTAAGGAACGTTGTCCGGTTAAGACGAGCAGCCTCATGGAGCAGTGTTTGCCCTTCGGTATTAACGAAGCGGCTAATTGAGATCCGCTCAACATTCAGATCCTTGGTGTCGGTATCTTCTGGATCGCAGGCACTGATATCTGTTCCTGTCACTAGCGGCTGTGATGACTGTACTGCAGATACGGTGAAGCGGTCAGCCGAAACAGTTTCAGGCTGTGATCCTGCTTCGTCTTGATGAGCCACTGCCGAAGATCTTGTTACTGGTGGGGTAGCCATCCAATGATACCGTTAGGAAATACTCTTTCTAATGTGTAAGACAACAGTTTGATGAAAAATTCCTTATCTGAAGAATCAACAGAATCTGCTTTTATGGGTAGGATGATGAGAAAGTCAGATTTACGGGTGATGGGCAGAGTGTCATTGCCACAAAAAATACCGGTTATTCGTTTTGGCGGTATTTAGAGTCATTGGTGTTGGTTATATTTATGAACTAACAGGTCAGTTTGTATTGTTTTTTTATTTTGAGAAAAGTTTAACACCGACAAGACGCTCTGCAGGCAATCCGGAAGGTTAATTCCCTGCAGAGCTTTGCATCAAGGCGTGACGACTTCCTGCTCAACAATCATGTCGAGAATCCAGCGTTTGCTGGAGGCGTCAGCAGGTGGATTGGGGACATCGAATTCCTTGATTCGCAGGCGATAGGCAATGCCGGGCTCCGGCGCAAATCCTTCGATGGTGCCGTAATAGAGTGTCCAGGGCTGATTTTTGTCTTCTCTAATCTGCAGGCACTGCATGGGCGCTACACCGACACAGGGGGCTTTTTCCGGTGCGACGTAAACGAAACGGGTTTTCCCTTCTTCCATGGCGGGTTGTTTGGTGAAGGTATAGCTCTCATCCCCTGAGGACAGGGTCAGCTGATCACCGTGTTGCTCAACGACAGGCTTGCTGGCCAGCAGCTGCTTCAGGGCTTCTTCACGGTTGGCATTTTTGCCATGGCACATCATCAGGGTGCTGGCCATATTGTCGACTACCAGGTGGTCACCTTCCATCTGTACCTTGCCCATCATGCGGTTGCAGCCGGCATAGGCGGACAGGCGGTCTTTCTGGATATCCAGGGTCATGGCCTTGGTGCCGGCCACAGGTGTACTTTCCTGCCAGCGACCTTCAGGCAGGCTGCTACAGGCCGTCAATGTTGTGAGTAGGGTGGCGGTGAGGCCAAGGCGTGTCATGTTCATTCGGTGCTCCCGAAAGTACGTATTAATATGTCATTTGTCGTTTATAGTGTCATGATCCCTATAAACGACATCAGTCGTAACAACCGAAACAGTCAATCGATTCCTCTGCAGCAGAGGTGTCACCTGAGACCATTTTTTCCCCTTTTTTTTGGCCTTTTTTGATAGCTTGCAGTACATCTTGCATATTGATCTGGCGTGATTGCTCCCGCCCGGTTCTGACGGTTTTATGCCATTGGTTTTCCCTGATGCTATAAACCGCATTCAGCTCATTCATGGTCCACGGAATGCGATGGCTGGCTAGTGTCATGGCAAAGAATGTGGCAAAAGCTTCAATTTCTGCCTGCTCAAGCGAAGCGTTGGCGTTGTCCCACGGCATCCAGGCGCCTAACCAGGTGGGTATGCCCCTGCTCTGTTGGAACTGGAGAGCGGTATCCACCGCATCCAGCAGTATGCGACGCTCTTTCGGTGCCCCGTCATTATGCCAGTCTTTACCGCCACCCTGCTGGTTCGGTCCAGAGGCATAGCGATGCCACTCAGCCAGAAGATAGGGCCCTTTGAAAGCGTCGGTCTTGAGCTTTGTAAGCCCTCTTTCGGTTTTCAGGGGTGAGGTCAGGATAAGGTTTCGTGTTGAGTTATTGTCGCCGGTTGCACGGATGGCGAGCATCGCCTGGTGCATCCAGTCATTGGAAAGGGAGGGATCAATACGCAGACCACCAAAGCCCTGAATGCCTATTTCGGTCATCAGGTTAAAACTCAGTGCGTGTGGAAACGCCCTGAAATGTTCCGCGACTGCTGCCCACCAGGCGACATAGTTTTCACAATCTTGTGTGCTGGCCCGGCTTTCCGCTTCGTGATGAATCCATGACAGGATGGGGATAATGCCGTGATCATTGGCAATGGTGACGACACGCTCAAGCTCATTCAGGAAGCGATCCATGGAGGCGTTATCAAGATGCTTCGCAGGTTCAAAGCCTGTCTCTGTAGTGATGTCAGGAAAACCGTAAATATCAGCCCTGGCTCTTAACCGGAGATTACTAAATCCGGCCTTACGAAGATCCGTCATGGTTTTAATCAGCTTGCTATCGGGAAGTTCTACCGTTTGTAGGAGAGGTGTTTTGAACCAGCTGGTGGCAAAACCGGCTCCTATCATCTGCTGGTATTCTTCGGCTGGAATCGGTTTATCCTGGCCATAGAGCGTGCCGGTCAGACTCATTGTCACCATGAAAATGACAGCTGAACCCCATCGACGTATAAGGTGTCGAGTCAATGCACTTATCATTGGGAAAAGCATAGTGGCTTGGCCAGGTTGCGGAAGGGAGAGAGTGTCGTATGTCACGACCTAATGTAGGCAATTCTATCTAATATTCAAAGGTTGGCAGAAACCCTTGTCAGCTAGATAAAACATTTAAAGCGTTGTCAGAAGGTATCGATAACCGGTTATTTATCACTTAATGTCTCAATGGAGTACCGTATGATTCGCTTGAATACCATAATATCAGGCTCCCTGAGATCCCGCTTGATAGGTTGAGGCTTCCAGAGGTGAGGTCGTTGTTGAAGAATCGGGTGTTGGGTAACCTTCTGGATTGAAGACTAAAATGGATACGCCAGTAGGTTTCCATTTTTCTGCCGTGCTGTACTCTTTCAGCGTTATATAGCTATTACCCGTGCCGGGGTCATAACACGTTTTGTCAGGGCGTTGCATAATAAAATGATAATCACTGCCTTTTCTAAGTAAGATGATTAGTCTTTCACAGTTATGCAACTCGGGAGGAGAATAATAATTGACTGAGGAGCATGTTTTGGCCTCATTCCATTCTTTTTTGTATTTTATATTCATGTAGATTCGGGTCATAAGGGAGGAACAATAGAATCTGCCATTTAAACCAAGCAGGCGTGCACATTTAAGTATGTTGGCCGGATATGCGCCGCCTCCTTGATGAGGCTCTATTAACCTGGATTCTTTTGATTCATTCAATAGGTTTCCTGTTACTCCGTATATAGCTTCTTCTGCAGAACTGCTGAAAATCGACTGTCCATCAAATAGGTGTATATTGTTGTCAGGAAAATTCTTGATACCTAACTCACGCGCAGCCTGCCTTAATGCTTGAGCAGAGCAGCTGTAGTTATATTGTTGTTGTTCGAAGGTTGGGAATTGTCGGGGCACTGTAGCGTGCGCTATTTTTCTCTCTTGTAATAGATATGATTTAACGAATCTGGCATCTCTTTTTTCTTGAATCAGTCCTGTTATTTTGGATATATCTGCAGAAATACTAATGCAGCAACAGAATAAATAAAAAATACTGCGCAGTTTTGCCAGTCCTTTTTTAGTATGAAAAATGTAAGATGCGGCATCAATGCCATAAAGCTTAATTTTTCCATTTGTTGAATGATTAGTATCCATGGTTCATATTCCTGAAATAGGTTTTTTTATTCACTCTATATTTGATTATTTGAATCAGGAATAGTTCATCTTCTATCGAATTAGACGTTGGTCTTAAGGCTTCAAATCGGTGGTTTCATTTTCTTTTTGTCAGATCTGTTTTTACGGTTACAGCAGTTGCCAGAGTGTATCGAAGATCACTTTCTGGGCTGTGGCAATTTCGACAGAATCAATAACCGTCGCCACTGGGTAGTTCTCTGAAGCCAGGGAGATCATCGCCACTTTTGGGGGATATATAGCGATATAGCTGGCATCGGGTTGACCCTGGGTACGAATCCATTTCCGTTCGGAATATTCTGCGTCTTCGCCACCTTCTCCCAGCGCGATCACCTTAACGCTGATTTTCTGCCGTATACGTTGTGTTGTGTAGTTGGGAAACGGGCGGTACAGGTGCTGGCGCAGGGACTTGGAGGAAAAGACGGAATAGGTTTTTTCGGGTTGAGCGGCAACCGTCGCGAGGATGTCTTTCAACACCAGTTCAATGCCGTCATCCCCTTCATAAAAGCTCACATTGCCGCTGCTGAAATCGGGTTTCAGGTGGTGGAGTCCGGGAATAATGTCCGTTTTCAGCTGTTCAATGGTGTGTTTCAGGGCGTTCTGTTTTTCTTCCGCCAGTTGTAACAGCCGTTCGGGATCTTCTGCACGGAATACCCGGCGTTTCCCTTTCGGGAAATAACTGACAATACCCCGGGCGGCAAGCCGCTTCAGGGTCTCGTAGGTGGTACCCCGGTTAACGCCGGTTTGTCCGGCAATGTCGCGGATGGAAGCGGGTCCCAGGCGAAACAGCGTCATATAGATGCTGATCTCGCGGTCATCCAGGTCAAGCTGTTTAAGGGTGTCGAGATTCATTTGTCAAAAAATGTATGACAAAACCTATTGTCTGGAAGCTCAAACCGAATAATATGGCTTTAAGCTAGTATTACTGTCAATGAAACATTGACAGATTGATCGAATTTCTGGGGCCTGCCTGCGTGGCGGGCTCTTTGCTGTGGTACAGCGACTGTGCGTCCAGTGGTTTCCGGTAAACGTTGTCCGGACTGGCTGGATGCCATCACCGGATTATGTGAATTGTCATGAAAATCGAAACCATTATTCTGGCCGCCGGCCAGGGCAGCCGGATGAAATCCGCGCTACCCAAAGTCCTTCATCCCATTGCGGGTCGTCCCATGCTGGAGCATGTGATTTTGTCTGCCCAGAAACTGCAGGCGAAGAAGGCTGATGCAAAAGGCGGCCTGCATGTCGTAATTGGCCACGGCGCGGATCAGGTGCGTGACCGGCTGGGCAACTATGCCGTCAACTGGGTGGAACAGACCGAGCAGCTGGGTACCGGCCATGCGGTCATGCAAGCCGCGCCGGCCTGTGGCGAGGCAGATATTGTGCTGGTGTTGTACGGTGATGTACCCCTGATTCAGTCCGCCACACTGGAATCCCTGGCGGCGGCCTGCAACGGCGACCGGCTGGCACTGCTGACCATTAACCTGCCTAACCCCAGTGGTTATGGGCGTATTGTCCGGGATGCCACCGGCGCCATCCAGGCCATTGTGGAAGACAAGGATGCCTCGCCGGAGCAGCACGCCATCACCGAAATCAATACCGGTATCATGGCGATTCCAGGCAAGCACCTGAATGCTTGGCTGGACAAGCTCTCCTGCGAGAATTCACAGGGTGAGTATTACCTGACGGATATCGTCGCCATGGCTGTCGCCGAAGGCACGGCCGTGGTGCATGCCCAGCCGCAGAGCGCGACAGAGGTTCAGGGTGTGAATAACCGTGCCCAACAGGCCACACTGGAACGTCAGCTGCAGCGCCAGCAGGCGGAAAAGCTGATGGCGGATGGCGTCACCCTGCTCGACCCAAGTCGTCTGGATATTCGCGGAACCCTGCAGGCAGGCAATGATGTCGTGATCGACATTAACTGTGTGTTTGAAGGGGCTGTCGTGCTGGAAGATGGCGTGGAAATCGGCCCCGGTTGTGTGATCAGTAATGCCATGATCGGCGCAGGAACCCGTATCAAGGCTAACAGCATCATTGAAGAGTCCGTGGTGGCATCCAATTGTGATATCGGACCGTTTGCCCGTCTCCGTCCCGGCACCCATCTTGAGGAGCACGCCAAGGTTGGCAACTTTGTTGAAACCAAGAAGGCGGTGATTGGCGCCGGTAGCAAAGTAAACCATCTGAGCTATGTTGGTGATGCGGACGTCGGCGCGGGCGTGAATGTTGGTGCGGGCACCATTACCTGCAATTACGACGGCGTGAACAAATTCCGCACGGTGATTGGTGATGGCGCCTTTATTGGTTCCAATTCCTCGCTGGTGGCGCCGGTCACCGTGGGTGAAGGTGCGACGGTTGGCGCCGGTTCCACCATTACCCGCGATATTCCGGGGCAAAACCTCAGTGTGGCCCGGGGACGGCAGAAAAACATAGAGGGCTGGAAACGCCCGGAAAAAAAGGCCTGAAGGCCAACTAACCGATGGGACTGAAAGAAAACGACAGATTTCTTCTTTCAGTCAACAAACGAATACTGTCGTTTAGAGTACAGGAACAGAATTATGTGCGGCATCGTGGGCGCAGTAGCGCAAAGGGACGTGGCTCAGATCCTTGTGGAAGGGTTGAAGCGGCTGGAATACCGGGGTTATGACTCCGCTGGTCTGGCGGTGATTGATGCAAACGGCGAATTGGCTCGTCTGCGTCGTCTTGGCAAGGTTCAGGCACTGGCAGACGCGCTGGCCGAAGAGCCGGCCCGTGGCGGCACCGGTATTGCCCACACCCGCTGGGCGACCCATGGCGCGCCCAGTGAGGCGAATGCCCATCCCCATATCTCCGGCGACAATATCGCGCTGGTGCACAACGGCATTATCGAGAACCATGAGCTGCTGCGGAATTATCTGCAGGAGCAGGGTTATACCTTTGTGTCTGAAACCGATACCGAGGTGATTGCCCACCTGGTGCACCATGAGCAGAAGCAGGGGCTTTCGCTGCTGGAAGCACTGCAGAAAGCGGTACATCAGCTGGAAGGCGCTTACGGCACGGTCGTAATGGATCGGAATGATCCGGAGCGGCTGGTGGTGGCCCGTTCCGGCAGCCCACTGGTCATTGGTGTGGGTATTGGCGAATACTTTGTGGCATCTGACCAGCTGGCATTGTTGCCTGTCACGCATCGTTTCATCTTCCTGGAGGAAGGTGATGTTGCGGAAATTACCCGCGAAGGTGTCAGTATCTTCGATAGTGCCGGCCTGCCGGTTGAGCGCGCCGTGGTGGACAGTGATCTGGACCACGAAGCCGGTGACAAGGGGCCTTACCGTCACTTCATGTTGAAGGAAATCTTCGAGCAACCTGATGCGATTGCCAGCACGTTGGAAGATCGTATTACGGCGGATACGATTGTGCCTGAGTCCTTCGGACACCGTGCCACAGAAACCCTTCGCCGGGTGCGAGCAGTACAGATTATTGCCTGTGGCACCAGCTATCATGCGGCGATGGTCGCCCGTTACTGGTTCGAAACCTATGGCATCGCCTGCCGGGTAGAGATCGCCTCTGAATTCCGCTATCGCAAGGCGTTTGTTCCTGATGACTGCCTGTTCCTGACCATTTCCCAGTCTGGCGAAACCGCAGATACCCTGGCGGCATTACGCATGGCCAAGGAGCAGGGCTTCATGAGCAGCATGACTATCTGCAACGTGCCGGGCTCTTCCCTGGTCCGCGAATCAGACATGGCGTTCATGACCCGGGCCGGCGCTGAAATTGGTGTCGCATCCACCAAGGCGTTCTCTACCCAGCTGACAGCACTGCTGATGCTGGTAACCGCAACCGCACGGGCCACCGGTCGGATTGATGCGGCGCAGGAATCGGAAATTGTGCGCGAGCTGCGCGAACTGCCCCACATGATCCGCAATGTGCTGACACTGGATGACTCTATCCAGCAACTCTCAGAAGCATTTGCCGACAAGCATCACAGCCTGTTCCTGGGGCGCGGCACCATGTACCCCATCGCTATGGAAGGGGCGCTGAAGCTGAAGGAAATTTCCTACATTCACGCGGAAGCCTATGCAGCCGGTGAACTCAAGCACGGCCCGCTGGCGCTGATCGACAGCGATATGCCGGTGGTTGTGGTTGCACCTAACAACGAGCTGCTGGAAAAACTGAAGTCCAACATGGAAGAGGTTCGTGCCCGTGGCGGCCAGCTGTATGTGTTTGCGGATCGCCATGCCCGGCTGGTGGCCGGTGACGGTATCCAGGTGATTCCGCTGGAGAAGGTACACGATATCGTGGCACCGATCCTGTACACCATCCCGCTGCAGCTGTTGTCCTACTACGTGGCCATCATTAAAGGCACAGATGTAGACCAGCCGAGGAATCTGGCGAAATCTGTTACTGTTGAATAAAAAAACGGGGCGAAAGCCCCGTTTTTTTGTAAGTGACAAAAATCTATAAAGATTTACCTGATTACCACTATTTCTCAGCTGTTTTATAAGACTTAGAGGTTCTTCGCGGAGGACGCACAGGTATTTTCACCTTGATACCTTAAAATTGAATCATTCGCTCCTCATCTGTCCATCAAGAGATTGAAGGCATTTGTCTCAACCGTTGCCGATGAAGGGGTGTCATCAGGACGTTTTATGTAGTCTGATAGTTATAAATAATATTTACGTGTGACATAACATTATGGTTTTTTCTGCTTACAGAATTGAACATTATCCTCTATATGAAAGTCTGAACTTCGTATACCAACTGAAGCACAAAAGGAATTATCAGTATGGAACCACATTTTATTTACCCCTCAACATCATGTAGGCCGGCAGGAAGTCTAGTTGATTCATCAACGAGTGAACTCAGTTCTCCTAGTGAATCCGGTAGACAATTAAAATCGGAAGCTGCACTCGGCGCAGGTACGTTCAGAAAGATAAGAATAGTATCACCACAAGAGTTAGACGTTACTCAGAAAAGCCCCGAAGATAGAGATGAAGATATTTTTTATTTTGTCGCTCGTGGAAAAGATAGAGAAGGAGAGTTTAATCCTTGGGCGATTGAAACAATCTGTGAGATTGATTATAAGCTGTGTGAAAACCACGGATATAATCATTTTTGTGATTTGCTCTCCGCTGATTTTCCGGAAGATGTGCAAGCTTATCAGCCTATCGCAGAACTGCTTTTTAATCATAGAGAAGATTGTGTAAAGGCCCAGGCTGATAGCTGTTGTGTGATGACTAGCCATGACTATTGGGATGTCACCAAAACCCATTATGGAATACATCGAACAAGATGCTGGTATAAGTTTCATTGTGAAGGGTGTAATTATGAGAAAACCTATATTGAAGATGAGTGTTATAGAGAGTGTTTAGAGTTACAGTATGCAGAAAATTTTTTTGGGAAGTTTTTTGCAATAATGAATGGTTCTATAAAGTATGACGTTAAAATTAATGGGGTCAAGAATGTATTAGTTCAAAATAGGGAGGCGTGTTGGCAAACATTGGTTGCTAGCTTGGATACCTGCTATGCGGATCTTTCTATTGATCTTAATGATGTTGAAGGTCTGGCAGAGAGAGCTGGTGAGTCTCTTTTTTGTTCTGATGATTTGGACAGGTATTCAGACGATGATGAAAGAGATTTTTATTTTCTGAATGCTGGTCAATGTGATGGAGATTTGGCACCTTTTGTGATTGAAGAAGTAAAGAAAAAACATCCAGGTACATTTGATTGGTATGATCAGGAAGGAGAGTGTAATTTTCTAGTGGAACTATCTTGTTTATCTTTAGAAGATTATCAACCGGTCGCTAAATTAATATATGAGCATCAGTCGTATTGTTCTGAAAATGATGAATGTTCAGGTTGCGTGCTAACTGTTCCAAAGTCATGGTCGGTAACCGTGGCAAATTACGGTGTTTACAGGACGAGCAGTTATGAAACTTATGATTGTAAAGAATGCGGACTCGAAGATTTTAAGGTGGATTATCAGCGTTTTGATAGATTAGTGAAGTTAGAATATGCAGAGAAATGTATAAACAGTATTGGTGAAATTATCTATTTTTCCCATAAAACCGATGAAGAAAAGGTTAATTTTATTAATGGTTTGATCAAATGGGGAGAAAAGATATCCTGGCAGCAGTTAGCGGAACAATGTCAGTTACTTCAGGATCTACATGTGCAGCAGGAAGAGGTTAGACAGCCAGTGCGGGCACCCTTATCAGAAACTACTGAAGTGGCACTATCATCAGAGCATGGGGCTGATACTGCGTCAGAAGAGGCAGCCCCCCCCGTCAAACGTCTGAAACTATCACCAAGGTAATGTCACCATAGGTTTATTATGGTGACATTACCATTCCTATTAATAGGTACCTTTTGATTGCGACTTCAGTATTGATGCATATGCAAACAAACCAGTTTGTCCACCAGTATGTATAAAAAGAATATTTTGTTCTTTGTGTATTTTCTCACACGAGGCGAGATCCAGCAGTCCCGCCATTGCTTTGCCGGTATAAACCGGATCCAGCAGCAGCCCTTCAGTTTGAGCAAGCAGTCTGATGGCTTCCAGCGTTTTATCATTTGGCACGCCGTAGGAGGGATAGAAGTAACTATCCAGACATTGAATGCTGCTATCAGGAAGCGGTTCCATGTTCAGCAGCGGATAGCATTCTTCCAGCACGGCTTTTACTTTCTGCTTCTGCGTTTGTTCATCGGTACTGACGTTGATCCCGATAACAGGAATATTCACCTCCGCCAGCGAGAAGCCCGCCAGAAGTCCTGCTTGAGTGCCGGCACTGCCTGAACCGACCACAACTGCATCAAAATGCAGATTCATATCACAGGCCTGCTGGACGATTTCCAGTGCACAGGCCACGTAACCCAGTGCGCCAATGCCGTTGGAACCGCCTACGGGAATGATATAGGGCACTTCCCCTTGTTCTTTTAAGGTCGCGGCACGGGCGAGCATGTTACGCAATAACGGCGCATCGGCTTCATGGCGATGGAGGGTTGCGCCCAGCAGGTTATCGAGCAGGATATTGCCGTTGTCATGGTAGTTTTCTTCCGGTGTGCCGGGCACCTCTTCCAGAAACAGCTCACATTTCAGGCCCGTCTGTGCCGCCGCAGCCGCAGTTTGGCGCGCATGGTTGGATTGGAGGCCACCGGCTGTCAGTAAAACAGTGGCGCCTTTGGCCTGCGCTTCACCCAGCAGGTATTCCAGCTTGCGGGTTTTGTTGCCGCCGGTAGCCAGACCGGTGCAGTCATCCCGTTTGATAAACAGCTGATAACCGCCCAGTTTGTCTCCCAGGCGTGTCATAGGTTCGATCGGGGTGGGAAAGTGCCCCAGGGAAACCTTGGGAAATGCAGTCAGTGACATGGTGTTTCTCACGTTGGACGCCGTTAACAGAATAACGGACAGATGCTCCCTGGGGAGGTTAATACGTAAACAACGACGTTAATCGAAGCCTGAATCTGCCGGCTGATGTGCGTCAATAACCCATCCCGGATAACCAGTACATTGCAGGGGTAATAATTTGCAGTACGAGTGTGCATGGTATGACCGCGGATTCAAAGATCAAGATCCGGCAGATCGAGGCGTTTCGCAGCTTCATGCTGTCCGGTTCGGTGACCGGGGCGGCGGAACTGCTTTGCATTTCCCAACCCGCCGTCAGCCGGTTGCTCTCAGACCTCGAATATCGTCTCGGCTTTTCCCTCTTTATTCGCACCCATAACAAGATTGAAGCGACGCCGGAAGCCTATCTGTTTTACCGGGATGTGGAACGGGTCTTCGTCGGAATGAACAGTCTGGCCAAGGCCGCCGACGCCATTGCCCGGAATAACAAAGGCCGTTTGCGTCTGGGCGTCATGCCGATCTGTTCCGACAGCTTTCTGGTCGATGTCATAGCAGAGTTCTGCCAGCAACATCCGGATGTGGAAATCGAATTGGAATCTGCGCCTCGGCTTCAGTTGCTGGATATGGTAAGGGCCCGTCAGGTCGACAGTGCCATTGTGACGGACATTGATCTGAAAGATACCGAGTTCAGCAGTCGTCTCTTGTGCAGAAACCGTGCGGTGGTGGTATTACCGGAAGGGCATCCGCTAGCAGAGAAATCTTCACTAGGGCCGAAAGATCTGGCCAAAGAACGCTTCATGACCCTGGGCTATGGCAGCCCGTTTCGAACCCGGGTGGAAGAAGTGTTTCTCCGGCAGCGTATCAAGCGGCATATTGTGCTGGAAGCCCGAGAGCAGAACACCTTGTTCAAGCTGGTTCGCAAAGGTGTGGGCATTGCTGTACTGGATCCCTTTATCGTGCACCAGAGGGAAGCGGGTGTTGTGATACGGCCGTTTGAGCCCGTGACCGAATGGGACTATTTCGTTGTTCAGGCCAAGGACGTGCAGCAACCGGCGGTCGTTGAGGCGTTCAATCACCTGCTGTTTGATCACTTTGATGACTGACACTCACTGGTAATCCGGCGTGAGGGGGGATACTCTGGGGGCACAATAACAGACAATAAAAACAGGATGTCATGGCTGACGACTTATATCCCCTGCGTTACCTGCTGGTGACCCATATCGCCAATTACCTGGAAAAAAGCAAGCAGACCCCTTCGGAATTCGCTGCACGGTTGGGCTTTACGGACGAGCAACTGTCGGATCTCATGGATATGGATCGTCCTTATGAACTGGATCTCAGAACCATGTCCCGCGCGGCCACGCTGATGGGCATGGTGGTGGAAATCAAGATTCGCCCGCAGTCCAAGGAAACAGTAAAGCCAGTCAAAGAAACCGTGGTAGATACCATACCGGAACCCACTGGAGAAAAAGTGCTTCATTAGTGTTGTGGATAAACACACGTTTCGGCAGATAGTTTCTTGTTAAAGAACGCTCAGGCTAATTGACTGTTTTACCTGTCACCTTATCACTGGCAATGACAGGTAAAACGGTCAGATCATCCGAAAAATAAAAGACGTTTTTCGGTTATTTACGCAGTGCAATCGCTTCAATTTCAACCAGCGCATCTTTCGGCAGGCGTGCAACTTCGACGCAGGAACGGGCCGGGAAAGGCGCGTCATTCTCTTCAAAGAACTTCTGGTAAACCTCGTTCACGGTACCGAAAGTGTTCAGATCTTTAACAAAAACGGTCATCTTGAAGATGTTACGTACGGACAGGCCGGATGCTTCAACAATCACCTGCACGTTCTTCAGGGATTGCAGCGCCTGTGCTGCAACGTCTGCCGGCATTTCACCGGTGGCAGGATCAATCGGCAGCTGGCCGGAGGTGAAGACCAGGTTACCCAGATCAACGCCCTGCACATAAGGGCCAATGGCGGCGGGGGCTTGTTCAGTCGCGATAGTAGCTGACATCGTTTTTTCCTGTTATTTCATGCTGGCGGCCTATTTGCCGCCAGGATTGATTCTTTACTGTTGATCAAGACAGCTGGGGTTCACTGACCATGGCGCGAGGCGCTTTGGCCGAACGCTTCCAGCCGGTAAAGATGGAGAACATCATCACGCCCAGCAGTGCCCAGGGATACGGCGCCATAAAGCTGATGGCGGCGCTGGGAATGGCCAGTCCGGAAGAGATCGCTGCCGCTTCGATGGACGTGTACCAGACCATGACGGCAAGACACCAGGGCATCATGTAGAAGATAGAGCAGACCGCGGCACTCATCAGGTTTGCACGGCGTTCCGGGGAAATGTCATTGCCTTCACCCAGCGGACGCACCAGTGTCGGGCCGACCAGCAGTTGTGACGGTGCGTTGGAGCTTACGATCAGGGAAGAGGCTGAGGTGGAGAAGAACATCAGCAGTTCGGTGTTGCGGATGCTCTTGGAAACCCGCTTCATGATGAAGGCCAAAATGCTGTCCATCAGGCCACTGTTCATGAAGATCTTGATAACCCCCAGGATCAGGATGACGAACACCACGGCGCCCGTCACACCGGCAATGGCATTCTCAATGATACCGTTTGCCAGGCCACGTTCTGCAGGTACATGGAACAGATCCATCGGAGAGAAGGTACCGATCCCGATACCCACTACGGCAGCGGTCACGATGCCATAACTCAGCGCTTCAATCAGGTGGCGACCTGCCAGGGCTGAACCGACTACCGCTGCTACGGCCAGCAGCATCAGCAGGTTTTGCGGTTGCAGGGACGCGGTATCAATAGCGGCCATGCTGCTGACACCGGCGCCGCCACCGAAGATGACCAGCGCTACCAGCGCGAGCATACCGGCGGTCAGGGAGATCGGGAAACGTTCCCGCACGGTCTGGCCGAGGTCGGCTTCCTGTGTTGTGCAGCCCACGATGGTGGTGTCAGAGATCGGTGCGACGTTGTCACCAAACACGGCGCCGGAGAGCAGGGCGAGTGCGACAAAGGCCGGGTCCGCGCCCAGATAGACACCCGCCGGGAACATGATCGGCGCCAGCGCCAGGTTCGCGCCGTTGGAAGAACCGGTGCCCATGGCAAACAGGGCGGTGGACATGAAAATAATCACCAGGAACAGGCTGCCCTGGATACCGGTGGACATGCCAAACCAGAGGATGCCGTCGACCAGGCCGCCCGCTTTCATCAGGGCCCCGAGGACCGCGGCGAAGACCCAGGCGGTGATAACAACAACGCCGGTCTTGTCTGAAATACCGTCCAGGATGGACTGGCAGTATTCCCGCTTATTCTTGACTAACAGCAAACCGAAAATAATGGCGATGAAGCCGGGCGCCCAGGAGGCTTTGGGGCCGCCCATGCCGTTGAAGGTCAGTAACAGCATCAGGCCGATCATGGTTACCAGCGGCACGATCCCGCCGATCTTACCCACATAAAACTCAAGCTTATGAGACTGCGACATCGGAAATACTCCGGTGCGTGGGGAGCCTTAAGGCTCCCCTGCGATGGGATGAAAAAGAATTACTTACCGGCAACCAGTTCGGGGTAGCCGAACAGGGCCGGTGTGCCGCCTGTGTGCAGATAAACGATGTTCTGATCCCTGGTGAATTCACCTTCGCGGATCATGCGGATCATCCCGGCCATACTCTTGGCGGTGTAGGTAGGATCCAGCAGGATACCTTCCTCACGGCCCAGCATGGCGATTGCTTCCTCAACTTCTTCGGTCAGCTGGCCGTAGCCAGGACCCAACACCCAGTCGTTGCATTTGACCATATCGCCGGTCACCGCGTTTTCATCGATATCAAGCAACTTGAGAACTTTTCGGGTTTTGGTCAGTACACGTTCGTGCTGGGCGTACTGGTCGCGACGTACGCAGAAGCCGTAAACCGGAATATCCAGACCCAGGCCGATGACACCACCCAGTACACCGGCGTGGGTATTAGCGGAGCCGGTTGGCACAACGATCGCGTCGATCTTCATGCCAGTGGCAGTAGCCTGCAGCATCATTTCTTCAATACATTCCACGTAACCCAGTGCACCCCAGGGGGTTTTGCCGACTGCGCCCAGTGGAATAACAAACGGGTTATAGCCGTCTTTTTTCAGTGCTTCGGCGCGGTCATACATGGCCTGGTCGGCACCGCTTTCATCTTCGCCTACCGGGTAGTAGTGCAGCTTGGCGCCCATCAGCTTGTCCAGGAAGGGGTTGCCGCTGTTGTCGTATTCCGGCATACGGCCGTCGACGCGGTGTTCCAGCTGGGCTTCCACGTGCCAGCCCATCTTGCGTGCCGCGGCGATGGTTTGACGAACGTGGTTGGACTGTACGGCACCGGTGGTCAGCAGGGCGTCGCAGCCATCAGCCTGTGCCTTGCCGACGTAGTACTCCAGCTGACGAACCTTGTTACCGCCCATGGCCAGGCCGGTGGCGTCGTCACGCTTGATCCACAGCTTCGGGCCATTCAAGTGCTTGGTCAGGTTCGGCATGAACTCCAGGGGGGTTGGCAGGTGTGCCAGATTTGCCTTGGGGAACTTATTGGTCAACATGGTCAATTCCTTTCCTGGTATTTCTATTCAGTGCAATTAAATGTTGATGAGCATGTTCAAACCGCTGCCCAGAAGAACCAGCAGGGTGATGTTTTTAAACAGAGTCGGGTTGATGAACCTGGCGATGTAATCCCCGAAGAATGCGCCTACGAATGCGGCCGGGATCAGCATCATGGACATCTTCATGGTGGCCGGTTCAATCCCGACGAAGGCAGCCTGCAGTACCAGGGCCACGCCATAGGAGAAGGTGGAGCAGGTCACCACGGTGGCGCGAATCTGGTCTTTGTCGATGGGGCAGCGGGTCAGGTAGGCGATAACGGCCGGCCCGGGCATGGCGAGCGCACTGGCCATGATGCCGGAGGCAGTACCGACACCGGCACAGTGGCGTGAACCCATGGGATAAAAGCTGGAGGCATAACCGCGACGAGTTTTGAGCAGTTCCAGCAGGTTCTGGGCACTGACAAACAGGATCAGGCCAGCAACGGAGATTTTCAGTGCCGTCAGGTCAAAGTAACTGAAGATGGCGATGCCGATGGGGTAACCGGCCGCACAGCCGATCATGATCTTCTTCACCAGTTCGCCCGGTGCCTGGGAGCGAATCTTCAGCCAGTGCAGCACGGACATGGCGAAGGTCACAATAATGACAATCTGCACGGCCGAGGTGGATTGCAGCAGGATAACAAACATGGTTACCCCGATCAGGCCGAAGCCAAAGCCGGTGGCAGCTTGAAGTGTGGCTGCGCAGAACGTGGTCAGTAAAAGCAGGAACCAATCCATAATAATCGTCTATTGCCGTGTATTGCTGATGCGTAATGATTATTAGATTTGAGTGTGAGTAACGGCAATTGATTAATGTTAGGGCGGCTATAACACAGTGTTATACAGATTTAACTAAATAATAGTTTTGAATGGAAAGCCGAATATGAATTTATATTTTGTGAGTAATATTGTACGTAATTGGCAAGTGATAAGGAAATTACCTTTCTGTATAAATGCGCGGTCTGTGAGTTTTTAATTTTTTTAAATTTTTTCATTCATCTAGTTGTTAATAATCTATGTTTAGGAGTTTAAAATGGAACATTCAAGAATTGGTTCAAGTTCATCGTTAACGGACTTTTTCAGGGTTGGGCAAAAACCAGAAGATAAAGTACATGATGTAACGAGAAAACATCAACGCTTAACACCTCTTGGTAAAGATAGAGAGGTTAAGAGTCCGGTTGGTCGCACAGACTTTCCTGCTAAAACATTTGCTTCGTTTGGAGAGCAAAAAATACAGATTCCTGCCTATCTACAAACAGCGCATGGAATCCATCTCTTTGAACAATTGGAAAGTGCATATAATCAAACATGCTATAGGAATGGTGCTTTTACAAATCAAGCAAGCGTAGTCTGTTTTAATGAGTTTTTAGATATCTTATCCAGGAAGTTAACGTACTATACAGAGAAACCAGCGAAGGGTATTGAGCTGCTGAATAAAGCCATTACTGCTGTTAAAGGTTTTTCTGCCCCTGGCAAAGCAGAAATTGTACATTGTTTAAAGGTGAAAACCTTGGTTCTTTATGTCACTCCGGAAGCAGGAGATGCAATTATTCTGGAGAGCTTTTTAAAATTAGGAAAAAATGCAGGATTAGAAAAACAACATCAATTTGATAATGTTTTTAAACAGCTGCAGAATTTAGTACTTGTAAATAATAGCGATGCCGCTTTTGCTGCACCATTAAATGCGGCCTTAAAGCTATGGAAAGAGAATAGTGACTACAGATACACATATGGTTTTCCAAATACAGCCTGTATGTTGCATTGTTTGGATATCGATGTTTCAGGACGTGCTCATGCGGTCAGAAAGCAGGTAAGGCGCTTTGACAAATTTGTTCAAAAAATGATGGATTGTCATAAGCAATTCTATGCGGTAATGCAATCGGAAGATTATGATAGCATGGCTAAAATCCCAGCCGTAATCTTTGAGAATGTTAAGCGAATTTCAGTCAGAATGACTAACAGTATTTCTGATGCTGGATTGTTGCTGAATGACTCAAACTTCAAGCTTGTTCTTGAGCAGTTTGATGGGGTTTTTGGTGATTTTATCAATAGATTTTCTAGTTCTGTAGAAAATAAATCTCATAAACAGCTGATTGCTGATCAAATGCTTTGCTATCTGAACGAGTTACCTGATGATTTGGAAGCGGAGCTCCAAAAAACTCAGCATATAGGTAATGAAAAAGATAGATTGGACGCTGTTTATAAGGCGTTTAATGAAAAGCTTTACACTAAAGCTATTGAGCTGTATGACCAGGTCTTGTATAACGTTGGTGGTCATTTCCAGACGGTTACGTTATTAGGTACACCGGTCGTACAAGCTGAAGAAAAAAATACAGAGTGGGTTAATACCTTAAAAACCTATTTAAGTGGGCGTGATAAGCAATTTAAGGGTGAAGCATCCAATCAGTTTGAAGCAAGAGTGAATGTTAGAACAATACTGATTAAAGAAACCCTCGAGTTACTTCAGGACGCCTCGCAAAAAGTTTCAGAGATTCAGCAAAACATTTTTTATCAGCCTCTTGTTTTGAAGCTTATGGATAAAATGAGACAAGACATTGCTGTTGTTACTGACATGATTACGCCTGAGGAAACGGATAATAATGAGCATTTGCTTAAAGTTTTTCGTACCTGTAAACACTGCATTGGCAGTTTTATTCCGGCGGTTAAAGATGAGTTTGGGCTTGCCTTTATTGCTTCGTTTCAGCAGCTGACAGGCAAGCGACTGGTTAAGGGTATATCAGATACTCCAGCTGCTCAGGAAGCTACAGCTCAAGGAGAAACAGCCGAGTCTGAATACCAATTGTTAATTGGCTCCACAGGATCAGCCAGTGCAGAACATCATGGAAGCGAGAGGACGGAGCAAGAAACGCTGCAGATGGTTCAGACGTTCTTTAAGGCTTGCCAGGAGCAACCGGGGCTTGAAAAGGTGACTTTTGAGCGGGTTCAGAAATGCAAGGATATGCTGGACGTCATGCTATCCACAAATGGCAATAAAACAATACTGGCTGGAAAGAATACACTTTCTGACATGCTACGTCTGTCTGAAGAAAAAGAATCACCTGAAAGCCCGTATTTCAAGCCAAATATGTCTGAGATGACAGCCGCTCAGGTTGATGCAAAACTCAAAGGTACGAAGATGCGCCGTTTAGGTAGCACAATTAAAGAATTTCTTCTTGGTGTTAATGTTACAAGAGATACATTGGTGCCTGTTGAAAAAATTCAAAGAAAAGACCTCATTCAAATGACCAATGAAGCTAAAAGTAATTTAAAGTTCCTCTGTCAGGCTGCTATGCAGAAAACAAAGTTGGCATTGGATGATTTTAGCGGTGTAGATAAAGATAGATTTATCGCGCAAATGGACTTCAATATTAATAATGTTGATAATGTTGCTGATTTGAAAGTGCTAGACCCTTTCATATGGTTTTGTAATTCTTTAAAAGAAGCGTGTCAACAAAAACAATCCGAATTGATTGCAAAAATAGAAAGACTGCATGAGAAAAACCTGACGCGTTGTGCTGCTTATTTTGAAGAAAACTATTATGGGAAAGATGGTATTACATGGCAAAAACGTGCGAAGGATTGTCATCAAGAGCTAAAAACATTCAGGGATCTTGTGAAGGCTGAATTGCCTGATCCTGATCAGACGGGCGATTTTATTTGTCGTGCTATTGAAGTATTTGCTGAAAATATGAATGCAGTCTATCAAACTTCTCTAGCCGATACTCTGCCTCCTTCTCTGGAAACGGTCTTGATGCAACAGAGAGTGTTTTCCTTGAGTATGAGTACTCGCAATTCTGCTCGTAATACAGACGATGGTTATTATAATCAGTTTGAAACGATCGTGAGAAAGCACAACCTTCATGTAAAATCAGTTGCTGAACATTATGCTCATTTGTTTAATAGAACGAATCATCCGGAAAAGAGTGAGCATGGTCAGGCTTTGGATAAAGCATACCATGCAGGCATGGTTATGGCTCGGGATGATGCATTACAAAAACTGGGTGATGCGATTCAAGTATTGAGCGAGCATAAAGAAGGCAGGGATTTGCTTATGAGTTTGCATAAGGCTGCTCAAGATCTTGAGAATTCTGGTATTTACAATAAATGCCTAAAGCCATTGCAAGCACAAATGATGAAGTTTTATCACGGGCTGGTTGATTTGTGCATCAAGCATGACGAATTCGTTACAGGGGGATTTGTTCTTGGTGTGATGATAATTTTCATCTATCAGGTTGAAGCGACTGAGGTAATGAGTGGCAATCAGAAAGCAAGCGAAAAGCTACTCAGTATTACAGGTGCAATCCGCTCTATTTTTGACCAAATGGTTGGTACCTGTCCGGAATTAGGCAATGCGACTACAACCCTGCGCTCGCTTCCTGCCAGCGTAGCTGTGGATCGTTTGGCAGATAATGCATCCTGTTATGCTGATATATATCGCCAAAGGGGATCCAGCTTAAATGCCACCATGAGCGAGGCATTTGGGCAGATGGAAATGACCTTTGTTAGCCTGTTCAGTGGATTGTTTTATCTTGTTAATGATTGCCCCAAGGGCGGGTATGATTCGTTTATCCCAGGTATGATCATGAACCCTGGTAATTTTTTGCTGACATTGGCAAGTATTACTACAGGGATTTTCACCATGAGAGGATGGAGCTCTGCGGTTGATACGTTCAACAGAGAAGCGCTGACTTATCGATCACTACCTGCTGCGGCACATGGCTTTTCTCCGGATGTGGTGGAAGGTTTGATGGCTGAAGCTAAAAAGTATGTTTCAGCTCAAGGCGTCAGTGAACGTGCGTCAATGTACGCACCGGCTACGCCTCTGGATAGCTTGCTTGATGGTATGGATACTTGTTTCCACAAGGAAGTTTCCTGCACACCATGGGGGCCATGTAATTCTATTACCAATAGTTTGGTAGATACGCTTCGTTATTTCTCGATGATGCAGGGATGCTCTATGGCTGTTTCACCACGGGTTCATTCCTTGGAGGAAATGAGAGGTCGTTTACTTAGGGCTGCAACGATGCGGAAGTGGGGAACAAGAATACGTATGGTACCCTATAACTTCTCTAAAGAGTTCATGGATGTCATAAAAACAGTCGGTGGAACACTGGTCTATCTCATTGTCTTGAAAGAGGTAGACATACCTGTTGCCTTTAATGAGAAAGCAAACATCTGCAACTATGAACGCATCAAGGTTCAGCATGAAAAATTGCTTGAGTGTTTGCAAGTAATTGCAGACGGGCAAAACTTTAATTCTTACCAGAAGGCGCATTTGGATGCTATCTACGGTAAGGACTTTATTGATGCACTGTTTGGAGAAAATGTAGACCTTGAAGCGGTAAAAGGGCAGGCAATGATAGAAGCGAGCAGGTGGATTCGTCAAATCTCAGGTACTGCCTTTGTCGGCTTAACGGTTGCTGGTGAAGTGGCAAATAAATACCTGTATACCTATTCACCGTATACTATGGCTAAAAAAGCAGTTGAGTTTATGTCAGAGGAACGACCTCTGAATTCATCTGCAGAAAAGGCCTACCAGAAATTGCTTGATAAAGCTAAAAAAACCATTAGGAAGGAAATTGATCCATCAGCTCTCAGTGACGAGGACTTGTTGGTTCATTATTTGAGTGCGGGCAGGAGTCTGGAAAAAACGACTTCTTCGTTCTTACATTGGGGACTTAAAGAGATTATTAATATCTCAATGTATCTTAATGGTACAGCGGCCGAGCGTAGTCTGGGTATCAGCAGCCTGAACTGGAACCTGTTTGGGCTTGTGATCGCCTATCTGGTAAAAGACTCAACAGGCATGTTTGCACGAGTCGCTATGCTGTTTGAACAGGAGGAATTGAGAACATTGTTCAGTTTGGCAGATAAACTCGATTCGCCCTTTGCTGAATGGTTCCATCACAAAATTGGTAGTTTTGGGTTGGTTGTTTCCCAGCATCTTATGAATTTGGTGGAGCCTGTTATTCGTGAGCGCTATCAGTTCCATAATGGTGACCTCAATAAATTGCATCAATCACTTGCTGACTTAGCTAAGCATGTAGATTCAAGAGGACTTCAGTCCATTCTCCATGCAACGAAAGTTGAAGAGGATGTGATTCAGAAAACCATGCAGGAAGACGTGCTTCCGTGGGCTGATGCACATCAGGAAGCATTGCGAGGTCAACGCTTAGCTGTAAATACCGCAGGGTTTGCTGGCAGGCCTGATGTTGTAATGAAGCCCAGACCACTTGAGCAGCTGAGAATAAGCTTATTGGAACAGCTCAAACGCGTTTCAGTTTTCCATGGTAAACAGTTAAGTTCTGAAGACCGTAAAAAGCTGACAGAACTTGAAAAAATACTGGAGGATGTACGGGAAGGGAATCGTGGTATTGATATTTCGAAAGCATCAGATGCGTTGCAACTGTTGTTCGGGATGGCAAAGGACTTACCTGAAGATGTTATCAATGCCTATATTGAGAAGCATATTCTCAGGCCTTTCCATGTTTTACCGGCAGCGGAGAGTGTTCAAGAACGCATACAACGATTCAGTGATGACATACTGAATCCACATAAAAAGCAGACGGTTCCGGACATGCCTTCAACATCATCCGGCAGTGTAACTCGGCAACCATCAGTAATAAGGCGTCATTTGACTAGTCTTGGTGCGCGTCGAGCAACAATCAGTGAGGTAAGGCTATCAGCAGCTCCCGTTGATGAAGAGGAGTCCGTTGTCTAAAAATACGGTGTGTATCAGGCTAAATTATATTTAGCCAATAAATGAGAATAAATCATTACATAGCCGCATCTTTTGGGATGCGGCTATTTTTTTATGGTTAATTGTGTGAAGCAATGGCTTCAATTTCCACCAGGGCATCTTTAGGCAGACGCGCGACTTCTACGCAAGAACGGGCCGGGAAGGGCGCGTCATTCTCTTCAAAGAATTTCTGGTAAACCTCGTTCACGGTAGCGAAGGTGTTCAGGTCTTTTACGAATACGGTCATCTTGAAAATGTTGCTGACAGAAAGGCCGGCCGCTTCAACGATGGCTTTCACGTTGTTCAGGGATTGCAGGGCCTGGGCCGCGACATCGGCGGGCATTTCACCGGTTGCCGGGTCAATGGGCAGCTGACCGGACGTGAAGACCATGGCGCCGGTATCCACAGCCTGAACGTAAGGCCCGATGGCAGCAGGAGCGGCTGTAGTGTTGATGGCTTCTGACATAATCGCTCTCCTTTCAGAAATAGATCACGGCAGCGAGGATGGTCCCGGCTGCCGTATGAACAGACGGCGTGGAATTACTTTGCCGTCATGATCTTCAGGATCATGCGGTCAGTTTCCTTCATGCCCTGGTTGCCCAGCATGCCGAGGTTAGCGATGGTCTTTTCCACATCTTCCTCGATGATGCCTTCGTGGCGGGTAACCCGGATGTTGTCCATGGCCAGCATGGCAGACTTCACGGCGGCGTTGGCGGCGGTCGAAACTTTCAGGGAACAGCTGGTCTTGGCGCCGTCACAGAAAATACCGGTGATATCGCCCACCATGTTGAAGATGGCGCACTGGATCTGCTCCCGGTCACCGCCCAGTAGCCAGGTGATGGCCGCACTGGCGCCGGTGCCAGCAGTGGTAGCGCCGCACAGGGCGGACAGGGTATCCAGGTGGCTCTTGATGTGGATGGCGGTCAGGTGGCTGAGGATCAGCGCACGCGCCAGGGTCTCTTCGCTCACGTTGAGACGCTCGGCCACAGCAACGACCGGCATGGTGGCTGCGATGCCCTGGTTGCCACTGCCGGAGTTACTCATGGCGGGCAGCATGACGCCGTCCATACGGGCGTCGGAGGCTGCAGAAGAACGCATCATTGCCAGCACGGCCAGATCTTCAGACAGATAGCCACGGGTGATGTTTTTCTTCAGGGTTTTGCCGACTTTCAGGCCGTACTCGCCTTCCAGTCCTTCGGCGGAAATGGACTTGTTCAGGCGGGCTGATTCGAGGATGAAACGGATGCGGTCGAACGGTGTCTGGGTGGCGAATTCGTAGATATCGGCAACCGTCAGCTGAACCGGTGCGGCGGCTTCTTCGGTGGCAACGGTATCGCTTTTCGCTTCGAAAACCGGCTTGCCGTTCAGTTCCTTCAGCACCACCTGGGTGTGATGATCCTTGATGATGACACGGGCGTTGTCATCACCGGCGCTGACCAGTACTTCGGTGTAGAGAACGTTGGGCACATCCTTGATGGCAACGGACACATGGCCGGTTTCCACCATCTGCTTGGCCTTGCTGACGTGTTCGCTGGTGATGTCCTTCAATACTTCCAGACCCGCTTCGGGGTCACCACCGATAGCTCCGACAGCTGCCGCGATTGGCAGGCCAACCATACCGGTACCCGGTACGCCTACACCCATGCCATTCTTCATCAGGTTGCCGCTGACCAGTACGGTGATCTGTTCCGGTGTGCGGTTCAGCAGTTCTACGGCCAGCGCGGTGGCATAGGCGGTGGAGATGGGTTCGGTGCAGCCCAGGGATGGCACAACTTTGTCATTGATGATGCGGATGTATTGTTCCCACTCAGGACGCCACATAGGTAAATTCCTCGTCAATCTGCCGGGCAGCCCGTGGGCTGCCCTTTGTTTTGTTCAGTCTTAGGTCGTGGTTACTGTCGCTCAGCCGATGAAGGCCAGCAGCGGAGAGATCACCAGCAGTATGCCCACGACGATGATGATGTTGGTGGCCAGGCCACGGTACTTGGCCAGGCGCGGAATCTTGTACACCAGGTATGCCGGGATCAGGCAGCCCACCAGGCCGAAGATCGGGCTGCACAGCGAGGTGAAGTACAGGATCGGTACATTGGTCACCACGGCGGCCCAGGAGATCAGGATGATGAACGCCGTCACCCCTTTCTTGATCTTGTCGTGATTGATCTGGTCGTCGCTGTAGCGGCGGCGCAGGCTGTTCATCACGATGCCGGTGCAGGCTTCACGGAAGGCCAGGAAGATCGCCAGGAACGAAGTGGCGACCGCAAAAATGTTGATCATGATGCCGAGGCCGGTAGTCACGGAGCCGGACATATATTGTGCAATGATCGCCAGCGAAGAAATATTCTGGTTGAACGCATCCACCGCCTGCGCCTGGCTGATGGTCAGGGTGAAGGAGACGGCGTAGAAGAACACGATGCAGAACAGCAGGGCGAAAGCGACTTTCATGGCGCGCTGAGAGCGGTACCGGGCTTCTTCCACGTTCTGGCTGTGTTCCCGGAACGCGATGGTCATCGGGCTCAGGGACTGGATGAACAGGATGGAGGTCAGGGTGAACGGCAGCGTGATGATGGCGTTCTTGAACAGCTCACCGGACGGTGGCACGGCGCTGATGTTGGACATGTCCCAGTGCGGCACCATGAACAGGCCCAGCACCAGTACGATGGCCAGTACGGAGACCGCCATGAAACCGGAAATCCGGAACAGGATCTTTTCGCTGTAGGACGCGATGAACACCATGCCGGAGATCAGGCACAGGCTGTACAGCGGATTTTCAGACAGCAGTGTGTCAGTAATACCAAAGGTACGCAGATAAGAAGCACTGTCGTTAGTGATGGCCAGGCTGTAAACAAACACCCAGATCACCAGCATGATGAAATACAGGATGCCCAGCGCCATACCCCAGTTCTTGCCCAGGTATTCGGTGATGATGCTGGTGTAATCCTTACAGCTGTCGGATTCCGCCAGTGTGTTGATAAACAGCTTCTGGAACATGTACATGGCCGGATAGCCGATCAGGGATGACAGCAGGAATACCCAGATTCCCATCATCCCCACCTGTACCGGCAGGAAAACAATACCGGCGCCGATGGCCATGCCGATACTCATCACAACCCAGCCCCAGTCGAGCTGGCCAAAGGCCACTTTCTGGCCTGCCTTTACCCCTGTCCCCGTCGCCGGAGCAGCTACAGCAGCATTAACGGTCATTGCATTCACTCCCTGGGCCGACTTCCGTTCCCCCGTCAGTCGGCGTTGGTCTTCAAAAGAGTAAACAAATGTTTTCGCGACAAACTTTTGTTGGTGGCGCGTATGCTAGTGATAACCGGTTCCGGGCTTATTGATGCTTATCAACAAAGACCATTGATTGATAAGGGATATTGGTGTGGCTGGAAAAATCACGTGTATTGCATTTTTGTTGTGGATAAAAAGACCGGTTATGAGGCTTCTGGCTAGTCAATGATTTGGCAAAGTTATGAAAAATAAGTGATTTTTAAGAAATAAGTCAGTGTGTTTCAAAATCAGTCATTCCTGGCCTGGAGGGCGTGTTATCCGTAGCGACTTGATGTTCGGAGGGTATGGCCTAGGCTTGGTGCCTGATCTGCTGGGGTGTGGTTATGGCAAAGAGTCTGTTCAACGAGTTGAAACGCATCGGTATTGATGAGGAACTGGCTGCTAAGGTCAGTGCGTCCCTGGATCCGGACTATAACGCCAATAAGAAAGATATCCTGATGATGCAGGAGGCAATCATGAAAGTGCAGGAAACCATCATGCAGGTTCAAATGAGAACAGATAACCGCTACCACGAATTGAATAACAAGATAGAGGCCGTTAAATCAGAAATGCACAGTGAGTTTGCCAGCATCAGGACAGAAATGGCTGGTATAAGAACAGATATGGCCAGTATGAACCGACAATACCTGATTACCTTTGGTGGTCTGATCACCACGATCGTGGCGGTATTCCTGGTCAACTTCTATTTCCACCTCTGACTGAATTTACTGTTTTGACAAACGCGTTTCCTGATGTTGAAAACATTTGTTGGGTACGGCGGGAATTTGTCTGTTTCTGACGGCTGGACTCCCTGATTTCAAAATCAGGGAGTGAAGAAGTGGGATACTACCCGTTACCCCGTAAAGAGGGTTTCGCCCATCTCAAGGTACTGATGGATGGTGGCGGCAATCAATCCGGTGCTGTCGCCCGCCTGATGCTGTGAATGTTGTAATTGAATCGTTAGCGGTCTGTCACTCCTGGTATCAACCAGCAGTGGTGTGGCATCTGGCCGAATGAGGCAGACCGCGCCACAGCCGCGGGTAAGAACTGTCTTTGCCGCAGGTATCATCGTATCCATTGTGACGGGTTCCGCGATCAACTCTTCCAGCTGCGGCAGGGTCAGGAACAGCAGTTTGATGCCCTGTAAATCGTATGGTAGTCGTCGTGTTTTAGAGACAGAGGACGGCGCCATAAATAAATCGATATGTTCTTCCCGGCAGTGGCGAATAATGTAACTGATGGCTTCTTCCGGCAGGTCGCTGTCCATGAAGACCAGGCGGGAGTTGGCAATATGGGGCCAGCGGCTTTTCAGGTGGCCAAAGGTGACATGGTTGTAGATATCCATGTCATTCAGTGTCATGAGTCGTTTCCCACCGCGTTCAATAATCCGGGTGCGGGAGCCACTTTGCATCTGTTTCAACAGGATGCACTGGTCTGCCTGAATACCGATTTTCCGGGCATCTTCCAGCAGCCAGTCACCCTTGTAGTCGTCGCCGACCCAGGCAATCAGGGATGTCTGGTTGCCCAGGTTAACCAGATGTTCAACGACCAACCGTGCCATACCATCGGCGGTATACGAGGTTCTGGCATTGGCTGTATGCTCATTATCCATCGCGCCGAAAATGGACAGTGTACGGTTCAGCGTCAGCGCACCAATACCGGTGATGCGCTTCTGAACAGGTAAGACATAGGCACGGCCAAGAATCTGCCCTTTACGGGTTAGCTGGGAAATGTAGCCGGCGACGGCAGAGCGGGACAGTTCCAGTTTTTCTGCCAGCTCCTTCTGGGAGATAGCCGGGTTTTGTTGGATGAGATCCAGGACGCGTTGTTCATTGCTTTTCATGGAGACGGCAGATTCCTGAATACAGCCGGAGGAGAGTCGTCAGTCGGGGCGTAACCTTAGCGGTTTCTGTTTTCAGGATAAAGTTTTTCGTGAGGTGATAAACTGGGCCGGACTGAAACTGACAGGCGTTGAGGATTGCCTGCCAGCTTAGGGGGAGAGTGAAGATTATTAACAGGATGTCTACCAGCCCTGTTGTCTGAGATGAGAAGACATATCCTGAAGCGATATCGCATTCACGTCATCATCAGAAGTCGTTTCAGTAATACTTTCAGCTCTGAGTAAAATCATACCGGTATTACTGCTGTCCTGTATTGGACTAAATAGCTGTAGTTTTCCATAGACGTCGATATTTTTGTAATTAATGATATCCCGGCTATACAGTAAGATTTTAGGTACGCCAGTAATGCCCGTAATACTGGGAGTAAAGACATATTTGTAATGGATATGCATAACGCCGTCATCGTACCATGGGCGCTCTGGTGCAGGTAACGATTCAGGCCAGGGTTCAATGTCTCCCCTCATTAAAACTGTTCTGTCACCGGCTTGATGAATAATTGCCGAAAGAAAATCATTAAATGACTCTAGACGTATAAGATCAGGATCCTTAGAGGCAAAAACTGGGATACTGTTAATTAAAAAAAACATACTTACGACATATAACAAGCGTCTCATGTCTTTTATTCCTCAGAATAACTATGCTTAATTCCGGGCGATTTGCCCGGGAGGAAGTATAGACAGTGATGGTAAATAAACGTCATTAAACGTTAGTTTATTCTGTTCAGTCAGGAAGTAGTCTTAAGTTGGACGTTCATCTCATAGTCATTTATGAGGCAGTTATTTTATCTGTACAGTGTAGTGGATCTTCCCAGACCTTAACGCAATAAAAGGCATTGATCGTATACAACCTGCCGAAACCAGCACTGTGCCGGATCTTTGTGTTGAAGACGATGCCATGTCAGCAGGTAGTTCAGTTCCATGAACGTGACTCCCTCCGGTAACTCCAGTAATACCAGGTTGTGGCGTCTGGTCAGCACCTTTGACATTTCACGGGTGCCAATCATCAGTGCCTGATTACTGGCAGCCACCTCAAGGCCCAGCTGGATATCACTGGTTTCCAGAATGACGGTTCTCGATAGCCCTTTGCGCGCCAGCTCACGATCAAAACGCCCCATTTCAGAAAACTCGGCAATATCGACCTTTACATGGGGCACTGAAAGTAGTTCAGCCATGGTCAGTACTGTTTTGCTGGCTAGCGGGTGATCGCGGCTGACCATGCCGACGGGGGTTGCCGGACAAAGGGTTCGTTGATACAGATCCGGTCGGTCCTGAGCAACAAAGTTGATTGCCAAGTCTAGCCGGCCGGAGGCCATGTCACGAATGCTGTCGTTATTCCATGGATGCAAGCCCAGTCGCACTTTTGGCGCTACCCGCCCAAGCCATGCCAGTAGATCCGGGATCAGCTGGACTGCTATATGATCCATGGCACTGAGAGTGAAGTGTCGTTTGCACAGAGCCGGATCGAAGGCTGCCGGACGCACCAGCAGGGAAAGCTGCTTTAACAGGGTCGCCAGGTCACTCTGTAATGCCAGCGCTCGGGCGGTGGGCTGTAAACCATGGGGACGACGGATGAAGAGCTCATCCTGAAAGTGATCGCGCAGGCGCTGAAGCGAGCGACTGATGGCAGACTGACTGAGATTCAGATGTCTGGCTGCACGACTGACACTGCGTTCTTCGAGCAACACATGCAGGTGAACCAGCAGGTTCAGATCGTAACGTCTGAGTTCTTCAATATCCATGGAGCAGTCAGTTGTACGTGGGAGCGAAAGTATAGGCTGAGTTGTTTTTGTTTTTGATATGCATAAAACGCAAATCTGGTAGTCGGATAAATCAATAGGAAGCAAACCGTTGTCTGGGTAAAGTGCCTGCATTTTGTAAGTATCCTGTCATCGGCACCAAGACCGAGCAGGGGCACACCAACACATTCCAAAGACCACTTCTCTATGTCACGCACACCCCGTTTTACCCGTACATCATTGTCCGTCGCGGTACTGGCGGCCCTCCCCGTGGTAGCCAATGCGGCCGGTTTCCAGGTGAATGAGCACAGTGCTGCAGGTTTGGGCCGTGCGTTTGCCGGTGAAGCAGCTATTGCTGACGACGCCTCTGTGATTGCACGTAATGCTGCCGGCATGTCCCTGCTGGACAGTCAGATGTTTACGGCAGCTGTCAGCTATATCAAGCCTGAAGTGGATGTTGAGCTGGAAGGCCATGGCACGGCGAAGAACGTCGCCGATGAAGCCATTGTTCCCACTTTCTATTATGTCCGCCCTATTGATGAGCGCTGGACAGTCGGTATCGGTGGTTTCAGTAACTTCGGTCTGGCAACCCACTATGGCAGTGCTTCCGGTATTACACTGGCATCGGATGAGACCGAGCTGACAACGTTTAACCTGAATCCGTCTGTTGCCTATCGGGTGAATAATGACCTGAGTGTCGGTTTTGGTGTGAATTTTGTTTATGCTGATGCAACATTGTCATCAACCCTGCCTCCTGCGATGGGATCTAAAGAAGCATTCACCTTAAAAGGTGATGATTGGGGGTATGGTTGGAACGCTGGTGTTTTGTGGCAGGCAACTGACGCGACACGCATTGGATTAAGTTACCGTTCTCAGGTCAAATTAACACTGGAAGGCAAAGTATCATCAGAAATTAATGCGGGTTGGAATACCGGTGGCGCTGTTGATCTGACGCTGCCCTCAATCACAGAGTTATCTTTCCTGCATCAAATTAATGACCAGTTGTCTATTCATGCCAGTGCAGTCCATACCGGTTGGTCAAGCTTTGATGAGCTGGCAACTGACCTTGATAATGGGACACCATTCGATCCAGTGCCAGAAGAGTGGAAAGAGAGCTGGCGTTATGCAGTAGGTATGACGTACCAATACAACGACCAGTGGACCTGGCGCACGGGTATTGCCAAAGATAATAGCCCAGTGCGTAACGAGCACCGGACGTTCCGAATTCCGGACGCTGACCGTATCTGGGTAAGTCTTGGCGGTAGTTACAAGATTGACCAAGCACAAAGCGTTGATTTCGGTTATGCCTATTTGCAGGGAAAAAAGGTAGATATCAATGAAGAAAAATATAATCTAAAGGCTGAAGTCAAATCTGCCGATGTTCACATCCTGAGCCTGCAGTACAACTACAGCTTCTGAGTGATCTGACCAAAAATGACAAAGGCTGGGTATGACAACATCCAGCCTTTGTCATTACCTCGTTTATTCTGCTTGTTTCTTGGCTTTGGAGGCCGGTGCCTTCGTACTTGCCTTCCTCTTCCTGCTTTTCTGAATGGCAGGTTGTGAGATCTCCGGTTCTTTCGTTTGTAATGCCACTAATCGTGTCGATCGTCGTTCTGTTTGCTGGTATTTTTGACTATCAAAACCCATCTTTGCAGGAGGTGCTGTTTCACTACCAGAAGTCGTTGCATTTTTTGTCTCTGTATCAACTGGTGTTGGCGGTTCTGGTGAAGCAGATGCCTGTGTTATTTCAACGGGAGGTACACACATTGATGCTTCGACCGCTGTATGAAGATCATCTCCCCTTTCCGTCTGTTCTGAATAGCTGACAGTTTCTTTTTGCATTTCTGCAGCAGGTGGGGGCACAGATATCTGGACCGGTGCTGATGAGGTTTCAGGCGTGGTGCTAGCGTTTTCTCCAGGGCTTTCAGTTATCTGGATGTGTTCTGGTTCGGTCAAACAGGTTATGTCGACTGTAAATGGCTGAGCAGGTTCTAAGGTTGGTTGGGTGGCTGATAATATAAAATCCCAATCCAGCGTAGGCTCTGCTTCTTCTGTTTCTGCGAAAACGATCGGTTGCTCTGTGGATGCCAGAAATTGTTGGTGTTCCCTGATTTTCAGCAGTTTTTCTAGCAGCTGTTTTTGGTTGGCATTGTCTGTCTGTGCGATGCATTTCTTGATATTGGGAGTGGATGTCTTGCTGGCAATCATCGAGAGAATGTCGTGGTTTTCTTCGGTAAATGGTAGTTTGATTGCGAGGTCAAGGGTGGTTTGATTATCCTGATCCGTTACATTGGGGTCAGCACCGTGTTCCAATAAAAGGGTGACTATCTCCCAATGGTACTTGTATGACCAGGAGAGCGCTTTATGGAGGGCTGTTTGTTGGATCAGTCGGCCAGACTTTAGGCTATTGGATTTTTTATTGATCTGGTCTCTTAATTCTTGCTGTGTAAATTTTCCTGATGCATTGATGGCCTCTATTAATAATTTCAGGCATTCATAGTTGCTAACGCCATATTGTTCTTTTGTGACGGCTAATGCGTAATGAAATGCGGTTGAGGAACTTTCAAGGCTGATATATGCGCCAGCATGAAGAAGCGGTTTAAACAAATCGGTTAAGCGGGTTGAGGCTGCACAATGTAATGCGGTATCACCGTCGGCATCGGTATGATTTATTAACTCTTTTGCTTTTTCAGGATATGTCTCGGCAAATTGCGCCAGATGCGATATGGCTTTTTCCAGCATAGGGATGATATTTTTTTTGAACTGTTTTAACGCTGGTGGATCCGTGGGGGCCACAGGATCATGATAATAAACGATGGCATCAATCAATGGGGTTGATTTATCTCTTCCTGGTTGGAGATAGAAGGGAATCTCCGGGGAGGGTGGCCGAGGAGGATATGGCAGAGGTGGTGCTGTGATGGTCGGTAAGTGCATAGGTTCATCAAGTAAAGTCGTAACATCAGGCTCGTCCATACGGGGGGGCTGTGTTTCCTGTGAAGTGCGATAGGACGCAATAAAGGGGCCTATCGGGGGAGCCAGTTCTCTGGCTGAACGTTGCTGCCTCAACGGCACACTCACCGGTCCTGCAATATCAGATTCTCTGACGGCCGTTGCTGATGCTGTCCGGTGACTTAATCGTAAAGGCTGCCTTTCTGAAGTCTCGTAGGTAGGAAGTCTGATAACAGGATCAGCCATAGTGGGCTCTCTGGCCGTTGTTGTTAAAATGTGTGAATAATGTTCAACAGGGGAAGGCATGCGGATTTGAGTTGCCAGACCGCTCAGGTATTGAAGGTGCATGCTGGCAGGAAATGATGATGAAGATGGTTGTTGTCTGGAAGGTGTTAACGTATCCGTTGGTTGTGGGGGGGAACCTTCCATTTTTGGGTGTATAGGTTGGAAAAAGACTTGCGAGGGCAATTGCCTGGGTGTCATCCCTGTTGTAGTGATTGTTTGTATAGAACGTTCTCTATCACCAGGGGATAGCGTTGCAGGTTTCAGTGGGATGGGTGGGCTGAATACCTTTGTACTCTGTTGCGTGTGATGTCTTGCTGCTGGCGGGTATATTTCGTTATATAAAGTACGTAGTCTTTCATAGATGGGTTTATATTCTTTAGATCTCGATTTAAGAAAATGAGTAATTCTTTCCTGCTTTGTTTTAGTGATCAGGGTTTTTAAAAAAATATGCCATTCTGGTTGATCTAAATGCTCTGCCAGATATAAAGGTATCTGTCCTTTCGTATTGATCAGGTTTGGATCTGCACCATACTCTAACAATCGATTAATAACGTGGCCAATACCGGCTATTGGTGGGGTGCATGTCATGACTCTGTGCAGAATACAGTCGTATTGGTTATCTGAGTAGGGATACCGTGTGACTTTCATTCTGTTCAGCTCAGCGGCAATCTCAAACTGACCATTGTTTTTCATGGCAGACAGATAAGTTAAGGCGCTTGCAGCCAGATTAGTGCCTGGCAGCTTGTAGGATGTGTTAAATAGCTCGAACAAAGACCGTCGTTTCGTTTCAAAGCACGGATTTGCACCGAGCTTGAAGAGTGGTTCGAACATATCATCCATACCTAAAACTGCGGCATAAATTAGCGCCGTGTCACCATAATTATCCGCTTGATTAACAACAACTTGTGCTGCAACTGGGTTTTTTTGATGCAGCGTATACAGATCCGACATGGCTACATTGATATTCCGCTTAATCTCGTCGACTCTTTGATAGGTTCGAGCTTTAATCTGCTTATAAAGCTCTCTTGTGAGAGGGCTGTCGCCGTTATCATCAGGTACAAAGCGGATATCTTCCTTTGACAGGAAATACCTGTAACGTTCAGATTCCTGGGATTTTTTGCGAGGGTGAGTCTTGACGAGTATAGGGGGTGGCGGATTGGGACTCTGAAGTGTTCTCCCTTGGAATACAGCGGTTGGATGGGGTTGAGGTTCGCCAGGTATGCCAGCTCTGGGAGGGCTGGATTGTCCAATTTTATCAGGTTGTTTTTCCATAACACTTCTTTCTTGATCCACACTATTCTGCGCATAAGCCATAAGACCGGTCAGGGTGAAAACAGTTTGTGATTTCCGGTTAGTGCCGGTAACCAACTGCTTAGTATTTCTGATAGTCTGGGGTGAGTATTTTGTGTGGTTTATGTTTGCGCGGACAGTCTATCCGTTTCCCATCATCAGGTACGCACACGATCAGGATACAGATCTAAGAGGATTGGATTCATGAACAGAACGGTTGTCATCACCGGCGCAAACCGGGGAATTGGTCTTGAATTGACTCGCCACTATGTGGCGCAGGGCGACCAGGTTATTTGTGTTTGCCGGCGCAGTTCTGCCGAACTGGAATCGATTGCTCATCGGGTTATCAGCGGGATTGATGTTGCCGAGGCGGCTGATGTCTCCCGACTGGCAGATGAAATGGGTGATCAGCCGATTGATATCCTGATCAATAACGCGGGGATATTCACGTCGGAATCCCTTGAGAATATGGATTTTGGCGAGGTACAGCGGCAATTCAGCGTCAACACCCTGGGGCCGTTACGGGTCACCTGGCAGTTATTGGGTAACCTGACGTCAGGCAGTAAGGTGATCATGATTACCAGCCGGATGGGTTCCATGGGAGACAACGGTTCAGGTGGATATTACGGTTACCGTGCATCCAAGGCGGCGTTGAATGCTATCGGGGTGTCCCTGGCCCACGATCTGGCGCCACAGGGTATTTCTGTTGCCTTGCTGCATCCTGGCTTTGTTCAGACCCGCATGGTGAAGTTCTCAGGTGACGTTACACCGGAACAGGCTGCAGCCGGGTTGGCTCAACGTATAGAGGAACTGACGCTTGAAAGCAGCGGCTGTTTCCGCCATGCCAATGGTGATCCGTTACTCTGGTAAATCGGCATCCTGTTCAGGGTGAGTTCAGGTTATGCCTGATAATATGAAGCGGCAAATGCGACATGTCCCCCGACAGGCATTGTAAACCCCCTTCACGCCTCTGCCCGGAGGCGTTTTTTTATCTTTCATGTCGCTCTATTTGACCATTTCAGGTGCAGGCTTTATGGATATTGAACGGCATTTTTTTCCAAATGGGTGTTAAATTTCTGCCCGGTCGCCTGCTTGGGTTGAATCGATCAATGAATTGAATCTGAGGATAATCCCCTCAGAAAATGGGGTGTCCAGCAGTGTTAGATTAAATATGCTTCTTTCATGCTGTATACCGTCAAAAAGGTTTTCACATCCCCATAAAGTACGAAAAGCTTTATAACCACCATAAATGAAACCACCCAGAGGTAGATAGGTCATGATTAGACAGGTATCAATCATGGAATAACAACAGCAGTGAGCAATTTCACAAGGACCGCGTAAGCATGGTGAACACAGTAAGGGTTCGGTAATAGTGTCGATGCAGCAATTGCAACAATGAAAACAGATAACTTCAAACGAAAGTAGTAGGGCGCAGAAAAAACCATGAAGAAAAAAGCATGCTGTTCCAATAACAATTGTTGGCAGGGTTAATAAAGTTCTGGATGACCAGAGACATATTTTTTTGAAATCACTATCATCAGGAACGTGATGATACACTATTCCATTTGTTGGGATAACAGTCCTTCCGGTCATAATACCAATGGAGCTTTCTGTGTCTGAAGCGTTTTCCTGATGTTCCTCTTGCGGAAGGTTTAAGGAAGCTATATGTTGTGCGGTTTGGGGAGTATTTAAATCAAGCATTTTTCAATACCTACTACCATAACAATCAATAAAACCATTGCTTGCTAACACGTAAACACTCCGCTGAGGTCGAGTGTTTCATTGATAGTGACATTGTTTTACTTAATAAGTTTCTATTGCTGAAGTAATATCAGTGTTTGTTAGTGAGAGGCTGTTTTTTATGGGGGTAAAAAAGGGAACATGTGTTGCATTTTATTATATTGATTGACGCAGTTTATATTTGCATGTCGTTGTTAATTATGGTGACTATTTTATAGCCTGTACGAGTATCTCTAAAGGATATGATTCATTTTTATTGTCATCACCCGATTATTTCTAGATAGTAGCACCGATTCTGTGATTTATTATCAGGGGACTCGGCACCTATGCACACTGTTGGTCGCATGATGCGTTTTCTCAACCTGCAGCTGCTCAAGCTAAGCTGGCTGGCGTTGGTCATCGTATTGCTGTTGCACTTTTTTCTGTCCTGGGGGTTACTGGCGCTGGCCGGTGAGCATGAACTGGTACAGCCGGATGTGTTTTATTACTTCTACCTGGTAACGGCCAGCACGGTCGGTTATGGGGATTTTTCGCCGGTGACCTTCACGGGGCGCCTTTTGGCCAGTATCCTGCTGGTGCCTGGAGGTGTAGTACTGTTTGCCGGCTTTATCGGTAAGCTGACGTCGGTAGTCGTTAATTACTGGAGAAAAAATGTGAAGGGCAGAGCCGATTTCAGTGATCAGCTGAAGGGACATATTGTGATTCTTGGCTGGCACCAGGAACGTACCCGGCGCATGTTGGAGCTGATTTTCGGCGATCGTAAACGTCAGAAGCGCGATGTGGTGCTGTGTGCGTCCGATGATATGGAAAACCCGATGCCGGGTCAGGTACATTTTGTTCGTTCCGAGAGCCTGACCTCTGAGGATTGTTTTACCCGCTCGGCACTGCGTGATGCAGATCGCGTCATTATCTACGGAATGAATGATGATAATACGTTAACAGTGTCGTTAGCTGTCACTGGCTATGGTACCCGGGCCCATGTTGTCAGCCATTTTGAAAGCCGGGAAATGGCCAACCTGCTATCTGTACATGCGCCTCAGGTGGAAACCCATGCCAACATTTCCATTGAGATGCTGGTGCGCTCTTCTCAAGATCCCGGCTCTTCACGGGTTCAGAACCAGTTGCTCAATACCCTCTCCGGGCCGACTCAATACAGCATGACGGTACCAGCGTCGTTTGTTGTCTGCCGCTTCAGTACGCTGCTGCAGTGGTTCAAGCAACAGCATGATGCGTTGCTCTTTGGTGTCGCCAACAGCACAACAGGGGATGATTTGGTATTGAACCCGGACGCGGATTACCCGGTCACGCCCGGGCAGATTCTCTACTTTATGGCGGGGCAGCGTTTGTATTCCGGTGAAATCGACTGGAACCGCATTGCGGATTCGGCGGCAGAAATCGCCTAATTGATCATTGGCCCTGGTGACGTGGCGGCGAGAAAGGGATGCGCTAATGCCGCTTCCGGCGTCACGCGGGATTTCAGGGGGCGGATTATACAGCGAAACAGTTGGGCTGCCTCTTTTCCGGCACAGTGCTCTATGTCCCGATAGGCAGTTTTGACTTGTTTCAACATCATCCGGTTTCTGTCGTGTCTGCTCAGGGGGATATGACTGTTGCTGCGATTAAGCTGCTGGCGGGTTATTAATTTTTTACCCAACAGAAGCTCTACCATGACGCAGGCCACTGACCAACAATCCACATTGTGGCTGTTATCGCCTGACAGTATTTCAGGCGGCATGTATTCAAACAGAACTTCTTCCTGACGTGTTCCCTGGGCGGTTGCACGTCCAAAGTCACATATTTTCAGGCAGTGGCCATCCCAAAGCAGGTTGTCGGGTGTGATGTCATAGTGCTGTATTGCATGTCTCTGCATATAGGCGATACCGGAAATTAGTTGCCTCATCAGGCAGGCGACTTCCTTAGCACTGAATCGTTTTCCTGTCTGAAGTATCGAGCGTAATGAGGGGCCACCCAGATCCATGATCAGGTAATGGCAATCGACAGTTGGGTAGGTGTAATGCAGTGAAATAATGTTTGGGTGTCCAGGGTTGCTCAATGTCTGCATGATGTTCTGTTCTTGTATTATTTCCGCGTGATTTTCATCAGGCATGGCAAGTACAGACTTGGCTGCAAGATGGCATCCAGTGAGGATGTCCTGCACTTCCCAAACCGTACCGAACTGGCCCTGGTCAATGGTTTTTATGAACTGAAAGCGATCCGTTGGGGAGGGCAGATTTGAGTCTGCTGGTGTTATATCGCTCTTTGTTAAAGGCTTGTTAGTGCAAGGCTGACCGTGATTGAACAAACTGCGCGGTATTGATAAAAGCGCATCAATAATGGATCGTGATGACGGTGTTTTGCGTGTGGTTTTTAACATTTAACGATCATGTGCTTGATGTCAGTCTTCTTATAATTCTAGATAGCGAAACTCTGGGGTTTTATAGCTATTTAAACAATCGCCCCGGCTTTTAATCGTAAATACACAGCACCGGGTCTGATCTGCTATCACTTAGTTAGCAGCTGGAGTTTCGGGGCGATTCGGGTAGTCAGCACGTATAGGAATAGCTGTTTTCCTGACCTATGATCGGGGCATATTGGGGGGAACCCGGCCTGATTACCCCGTCATCCCGAATGACACAGGCCCAGAGGTTTCAGGATTCATTCGTTATTCAGGTTCCAGGAATGCAAAAAACAGAGAGATCCCGGATCGCCATCCTGACCACCGGCGGTACCATTGCCGGTGAAGGTCAGTCCCAGACCGGCGGCGCCTATACGTCAGCCAAACTTGGTGTTCAGCAGTTGCTGGAGGCCGTGCCGGAACTGCACGATGTGGCGGATATCACCGGCGAGGAAGTGGTCAGCATCGGCTCCCAGGATATGTCCGACGAGGTCTGGCTGACCCTGGCCAAGCGTATCAACGCAGTGCTGGCTCAGGATGATATTGACGGTGTCGTCATCACCCATGGTACCGACACCATGGAAGAGACCGCCTGGTTCCTGCATCTGACCGTACACTCCACCAAGCCGGTGGTGCTGACAGGCGCCATGCGTCCGGCGACGGCCCGCAGTGCCGATGGTCCCCTGAACCTGTATAACGCAGCGGTAACAGCGGCATCACCCGAAGCGGTTGACCGCGGTGTGATGGTGGTCATGAATGACACCGTTTTTGGTGCCCGCGATGTCACCAAGATGCACACCTCCGGCGTGGATACTTTCCAGGCGCCGAACTTCGGTCCCCTGGGTTATGTGCATGATGGCGTCGTGACCTTCCAGCGTCGTCCGGAAATGCTTCACACCGCCACCTCTGAGTTTGATGTATCCAACCTCGATAAACTGCCGCAGGTCGGTATTGTTTACGGTTACTCCAACTGTTCCCCTCTGCCAGTGAATGCGTATGTTGGTGCCGGTTACCAGGGCATTGTTCATGCGGGGTTGGGTAACGGTAATATTCACTGTGATGTGCTGGATGCTCTGGCCAACGCGAGCCGTGACGGCGTTCGTGTGGTGCGTTCCTCCCGTGCCGGCAGTGGTTCTACGACGATGGCTGGTGAAGTGAATGATGAGCAGTATGGCTTTATTGCGTCATTGCACCTGAATCCGCAGAAGGCCCGTGTACTGTTACAACTGGCGCTGACCAGGACCACGGATCGGGAAACCATTCAGAACTATTTCCTGACCTACTGAGTTCGAGTGCATTAATACATTGCCGCCAGGGTAATCCGTGTTACTTTGGCGGAATCACTCCACTTTTTGCTAACAATTTTCTACAATGCGCGGTAGCTGGTCGATCCTGATCAGCCCTTGGTTCACTTGTTCACGAGTAAGTCATGCCTACGTTCAAAGCGCGTGAAGTCAGCCGCATCGTCAACACCATATACAAAGCGATTATCGAACAGCGCCTGCCGGCAGGTACACGCCTGGTGGAAACCCGGCTGGCCGAAACCCTGAACGCCAACCGCAACCATGTGCGCGATGCGCTGGTGGAGTTGTCATACCGCAATGTGGTGGTCATTCAGACCAATAAAGGAGCCTGTGTCGCCCAACCAGGGAAACAGGAAGCCCGCGAGGTATTTGACGCCCGTCGTATTATAGAAACAGGACTGGTACGTCAGGCCATTGACCGGATCGATAGCAAGGGGCTTAAGCGGCTGGAAAAAATCAGTGCCAAAGAGGATGACGCCATCCGCAAGGTATCCCGGCCTGACATGGTGCGCCTTTCCGGTGAATTCCATCTGGAAATTGCCCGTATTGCTGATAACGCTACTCTGCTGAAGTTGTTGGATGAGCTGGTGGCAAGAAGCTCCCTCATTATCGGCCTGTATGAAGCCATTGCCGATGCTTCCTGTTCTGCGGATGATCACCATGAACTGATTCGATTGATCAGTGAACGTCAGCATGATGCCGCCGCTGATTTTATGGGGCGTCATCTGGATGAGATCCGTAACCGTCTGCACCTGGAAGAAAAGCCGGCCAAACATCGGGATCTGGCTGAGATGCTGGCTGCCTGCTGACACCGACGACGCCACACGTTTTTCATCTTACCGACTTTTCTCCTCACCATTAGAAGCCTGACAGACACCCGCACTGTCAGGCTTCTTTTACGTTGCTTACCGTAAATTTACGCAGGCCCCGGTCATTGTTTTGACCTGTCTCAAGGTTTAGCTGTCATTCCGGCGTATAGTCGCTAACAAAAGCACGCAGGATTGTTAGCAATCTGGAGGGGCGCTACAGACTTCTGTGTGTATCAATGAAAATCAAAGTAGTGGAGAAGTGTCATGGGATACCCAGACGGTCTGTTAAAAAACCGCTCAGTGATCAAGCACGGTGTCTATGCGGTGGTTGCCCCGGAAGGACGTGTCATAAATTCCATCCCTGGTTTTGACGGTTGCGCACTGACCATTGTGGCTTCCCCGAAAATGGGCGCCAGCTTTGTACAGTATGTCGGTAGTGTGCAGCCCGATGGTGGCACCACCCAGCCTTTTGCCAGTGAAGAAATGATCGAAAGTTTTGTCTACTTCATGGACGGTGAGGGTTCCCTGAAAGTCAGCGTCGGTGATGAAGAACAGACCCTGACCCAGGGCGGCTATGCCTTCGCACCCGCAGACAAGGCGCTGTCATTCCAGAATATCGGCGATAAGCCGCTTCGTGTTCTGCTCTATAAGCAGCGCTACATTCCGTTGAAAGGACACAGTGCCCGCACAGTCTTTGGCAACGTCAATGACATTGAAGAAGTCTTCTACGACGACATGGAAAACGTGTTCATCCGTGACCTGCTGCCCATTGAAATGGGCTTCGATATGAACATGCACATCCTCAGCTTTGAGCCTTCCGGCAGCCATCCATTCGTTGAAACCCATGTTCAGGAACATGGTGCTTACCTGCTCGAAGGTGAAGGCATTTACCTGCTCGGTGAAGACTGGGTGCAGGTGCAGGCGGAAGACTTCATGTGGTTCGGTCCCTTTACCCAGCAGGCGGTTTATGCCACTGGTCGTGGACGACTGACGTATATCTACTCCAAGGACTGTAACCGCGACGTCGATATTTGATTTCCCGCCCGGCGCCGGTGGGGAGCCGGCCGCCGGGCTGAAGCAAGTCCAGTAATACACATAACGCCAAATTTATTCTGACCATTCAGGAGTTTTCATCATGGCCATTACTGCAGATTTCAAAGCCCGGGATATCCGTGACCACCTCGACGCCACCGGCATGAAAGGCCGCAATATCACGTTCCTTGACGATTTCAGCCGTGAGCAGATCACCCATCTGTTCAAGGCGGCGGAAATGCTGGAACCTTTCATGCGCACCGGCCTGAACCTGTTGGAAGGTAAGGCGCTGTATACCTTGTTCTTCCAACCTTCCACCCGTACCCGTTGCAGCCATGAAGATGCGATGATCCGTCTCGGTGGTAAGGTCATCACCGAAGCTGATCCGCTGCACAACTCGTCTGCTGCCAAGAATGAAAGTCTGTACGACAGTTTACGTGTAACTTCCAAGTACGCTGATGTCATCGTCATGCGTCATCCAGACGACAGTGAAGTGTTGCCAACGCTGGAACGCCTGGGCAGTGATTCTTCTCCGATTATCTCCGGTGGTTACGGCCATGTAACCCATCCAACCCAAGGCCTGCTGGACAGCTACACCTGCTACCGTGCGTTTGACGGTAACTTTGAAGATATGACCGTTGTGATTTCCTCACCGGACCTGTCCCGTGCCCGTTCCGGTCAGTCCTTTGCCCTGGCGCTGGCGAATATGGGTGCGAAGATTGTTTATACTGGCACCAGCGAGCTGCGCACACCAGAAGTCATTCGTCGTAAGTTGAACGCCATGGGCGCACGCTGGGAAGAGCACTTCGATTTGGATCGCAAACAGCACGAAGAACTGTTCGCCGATGTGAATGCCGACCTGGTCTACCTGCCCGGCTGTTCCGTGAAGAAAGACGACCCGAACCGTGAAGACTTCATGCGCAAGCTGAACAATCACTACATCTCCCTGGAGATGCTGGAAAACGTCAAGCGCAAGACCGGCAAGACTGTGGGTATCCACCACTCCCTGCCACGTAACCCGGGCGAGTTCGATGATGTGATCGACCAGACTGCCCACGAAATCTACTTCAAGGCTATCGAGTTCTCCGTTGCTGTACGGATGGCGCTGCTGGCCTCTGTGGTGGGTGTGAATTAATCCAGCCTGACCTGAAACGGGGAGGTCAAGGGCCTCCCCGTTGTCATTTTTTGCCATTGGAATGCCCATCTAACGCATCACTATCGTTGTTAGTATCCGTCGAGCCTGATGAAGTGTGTCGTGATCGCAAAGGGAGAATGAAACAATGCTGACCGTGTGGGGACGCCGTAATTCCGGCAATGTCCAGAAAGTGATGTGGGCCATAGGAGAACTCGGTCTGGCATATGAGCGCCGGGACGTGGGTGGTTCCTTCGGCCAGCTGGATACCCCGGAATTCCGAACGATGAACCCCAATAGCAAGGTGCCGGTGATTCAGGATGATGGGCACTGTCTGTATGAGTCCAACACGGTCGTACGTTATCTCGCCAGCGCATACGGCTATGGTGACCTGTTTCCCGGTGATTTGAAGATCCGCTCACAGGCTGATCTCTGGATGGACTGGCAGTTAAGCACGATTGATCGTCAGCTGGGTCCTCTGTTCATGGCAACGGTCAAAACCGAACCCTATGCCCGTGATCCTGACCTGATCAGCCATCTGGCCCGCCAATTAAGTGAAAGCTTCAAAATTCTGGATAAGCATTTAGCGGATAATCAGTACGTGGCTGGTGATCAATTCACTATGGGAGATATTCCGCTAGGTGTAGCCGCATTCCGGTATTTCTACCTCGATATCCTGCACCCTGACCTGCCCCATGTTAGCCGCTGGTATGACAACCTGTGCAATCGCCCGGCTTATCGTGAACACGTGATGATTCCCATCGGCCATACCCCGGAAGAGTGGTTAGCGCTGGAACAGGAAGGGGCGATATCGATTTGATGTTGTGTAAAAGCTGACGTTTGTCAGTGTCCCGTTGGTGTGAATTGCCCGTGCTGGTTGCACGGGTTTTTTGTTGTGGATAAGTCGTCTGGAGGGTTAGACCAACGTCGTAGTTAGTCATACTGACAATGGGGTTATGCATTCCCCTTTCATACCGTGATATCAATGGGACTTAAACCCACTCACGGAGAATAACGACATGGCAGTAATCACGATTAACGCGAATCAGAAATTCATCGACCAGGTCAGTGCACTGGCTAAAGAGGAAGGCGTCAGCAAAAGCGAACTGCTACGCATGGCCTTGGAATGTTACAAGCTGCAGCAGCAGAAGCGTCGCCTGCAGGTCCGTTTCAGCCACGAAGCATCTGCCATTGCGAAAATGAAAAAGAATGCGGCTAAAGTCGAAGCCATGAACAATGGCGGGGAAGAATCGCGTACCAGCCATTAATCGCCTTTTTCTGGCGAATGGCTGGTTTGTGGATTATTGTCCTGCAGCAATCATACGTGCGGCTGTAGTGGCCAGTACCTGGCAACCTGCGACCAGATCTTCCGGCTTGGTGTTCTCGGCAAAGTTGTGACTGATGCCATCAATGCTGGGCACAAACAACATGGCGCTGGGCATGACCAGCCCGAACATGTTGGCATCATGCAGGGCGGCGCTGGGCAGCTTCATCCAGCGTTGACCAAGGTGTTGTTCAGCCGCTTCGGTTAACTGTTCCTGCATCACTTCGTTCATCAGTACTGGCTCCGTTTCCGGCTGTCGTTCGACATGAATGTCTACGCCGAGTTCGGGGGCCATTTGTGACGCCAGATCCCTTACGGCCGTTTCCATGGATACCAGTAAATCCCTGCAGGTATCCCGATATTGCAGCCGCATACAGGCTTTGCCGGGAATCACGCTGGCAGAGCCGGGGTAGAACTGTACCCGGCCAACGGTCCAGACAGTGAATTCTGCTGCCATGGCTGCCATCACCATATCCATCTGATTGGCGAAACGAAACAGGGCTTTACCAGCATCCCGACGTCTGTCCATTGGGGTACTGCCAGCATGGTTCGCTTCTCCATGAAACGTGATGTCCAGGGTTCGGCAGCCGACGATGCCTGTCACGATACCCACCTGTTTCGCGGCCAGTTCCAGCCGGGGACCCTGTTCAATGTGCGCTTCCAGGTAACCGATATAACGCGCCGGATCGTAGTGATCCGGCTGACCATTCAGGCCGGCATCGGCCAGCGCCCGGGATAAGGGATGACCATCATTGCGTGTGGCCGTAGAGAACACGGATGGAGCCAGCTGGCCGAGGAAACCCTGGCTGCCCAGGAAACCATGGTAAGTGTGTTCTTCGTCCGCCCAGGACGCGATATCCAGCGCCAGGTGCCGGGTTTCCGGACATTCATCCAGTGCTCTGGCCACCTCCAGGGCGGCGATCACACCGTAGGCGCCGTCCAGCCAGCCACCTTCCGGCTGGGTATCGGTGTGAGATCCCATCAACAGGGCTCGCCCCGGTTTACGGGCGTAGCCGATGACATTGCCGACACCATCAATCTTCGACCTCAAGCCTGCCTCGGCCATTCGTTCCTGCAGCCAGCGACGTGAGGCCATGTCTTCCTCAGAGAAGGCTTGCCTGACCACGCCATTCCCTTGTCTGCCGAACTGACGCAGGGTCTGGAGATCCGTCAGGAAACGCTCGGGATTGATTATCGGTACTGCCATGGTGGTGGTCTTCCTGTCTGCCCTTAAGCGGTTTGAGCGGTTAATTGATTGCATCTGCCTGTTTTTGGAGCTGTTGGCAATTGCGGCATTAAAAGTGGCTTACGGGAGTGCCTTTATCAATTGCTAACAATAATCCTGGTCTGCTTAACACACTGTTTTTAGTGGCTTTGTTGAAGTGTGTGTTTTTTCTATGTTGTGCCATCACTGGATTCTGGCAAGAAACAAGGTGGAATTTTCTTGATCTGTCTCATGGTTTGCTGCCGACTCGCTTATCAGAATGCTAACAAAAGATAAATTAGTTGTTAGCAGGTTTGGGCGCGTGTTGAAGAACATGAAGGGTTGTAGGCCTTCCTGTGCCAATGACAGGCCGAAGCAATGCTGGACTTGTGACTACGGTGCGCTGACGTCATGGGCACGTAATGGGGATATGCCTGACATGGGTTTCGCTGGATACCGGAAGCGGAATGGAAACCACGGACAACTGCCGGGAAGGGTAGCGGTATCTAACCAAAACTAGCCGTAGACGGAGATAACTATGCCGATCATTTCGTCCACCGTTCCTGCTCAGAAAACGACCTCGCCTCAAAAAAAGCGTTTCGAATTCCCGGATATTTACGTCATTTTGTTCAGCTTTATTGTCCTGGTGGCCTTTCTCACCTGGATTGTCCCGGCGGGTACCTATGAAAGACAGGTGTTGCCGAATGGCAGGGAGTCTGTCGTGCCCGGTTCTTACCAGGTTATGGAGCAGACACCGGTCGGTATCATGGATGTGGTGACCGCCATTCCCGTAGGTTTACGAGAAGCGTCCAGCGTCGTGTTTCTGACCCTGCTGGTGGGTGGCGCTGTGGGCGTCATCCGTAAAACCGGTGTGATCAGCATGGGCATCAACGCCATGATGCGGGTGCTGGGTCGACGAACAGAATTGCTGATACCGGTACTGATGGGTATTTTCTCCCTGATTGCCGCCTTCATCGGCACACCGGAACTGGGTATCGCCTATCTGCCCATTGTCCTGCCACTGATGTTGAAACTGGGTTACGACACCATCACAGCCACAGGACTGGTGTTGTGCGCCACGACATTAGGGTTTGCTTTCGGCATTACTCCGCCTGCCACAGTCGGCATTGGTCATATGCTGTCGGATTTACCAATGTTCTCCGGTGCCTGGTACCGGGCGATTTTCTATTTCCTTATTCAGTTTATGTGTGCCTGGTACATCATGCGTTATGCCGCCCGGGTCAAGGCGAACCCAGCCTCTGGCAGCAATTTTGAAGTGGATCAGGAGCTGCGCCAGTCAATGACAACAGATGACACTGAAGAGACGTTTACGTCCCGTCAGCGTTTCGCAGGCATTGCCACTTTAATCATGTTTGTGGGTGTCATCGCTTCCATCCTGAAGTTTGCCCTGGGCTTTGATGAGATCTCGGGGCTGTTCGTGGCGATGGCCGTCATTACATCATTGCTGGTGGGTTTTTCGCCCAACAAAATCTGCGCGAATTTTAATGAAGCGTTCCGGGAAATCCTGGTAGGTGCGATGATCTGCGGTATTGCCCGTGGTGTTTCAGTGATTCTGGAAGCCGGGAATATCATGGATACCATTGTCTTCTATCTGGCGGAACTGGTGGGGAATCTGCCACAGGCGTTCACGGCCGTTGGCATATTGTTTGTCCAGACGACCTTTAACTTTCTGGTTCCTTCAGGCAGTGGTCAGTCATTGATTACCCTGCCGATCCTGATTCCCCTGGCTGACCTGGTCGGGCTGACCCGGCAGGTCGTGGTGCTTGCAACCCATTGGGGAGATGGGATAACCAATATCCTGTTCCCGACGTCAGGCTATTTCGTTGCCATCCTGGTGATTGGTCGCGTGAGCCTGGCAAAATGGCTCAAGTTCTATTTTCCGTTATTCCTCGCGATTCTAGTTACCGCTACGATGGGTCTGGTGATTGCCCAGATGATTGAGCTGGGTCCCTTCTGATATTTTTCGGTATACGGGTTTCCAGTCCTGTGAAACCCGTAGCGTCCTGAATAGCGTTGATTGCCTTCCATTGTCGATTTTACACGCCGTCAGATGCCTGCTGCTTTCTGTGCAGATCATCGATTGTTGGTGTTTTTCATTACCCCAAATGCTATCCGTCGTTTTGTTTGATCTATCTCAAGGTTCAGAACGGCATCAGGCGTATATTTGCTAGCAATTATAAAATTTATTGTTAGCAATACGAGGGGCGTCCCATGTCTGAGTTGAAACCTAGGAAATCCTTCAAAATGCCGGACATCTACATTGTCCTGGCAATCTTCATCCTTGTAATGGCGGCACTGACCTACATCATCCCTGCCGGGATGTATGAGCGGGAAACGGTGGAGACAGCCCACGGCGTCAAGGAGTTCGTGGTGGCGGACTCCTATCACCGGGTCGAGCAGAGCCCGGTCAGCTTCATGGACCTGGTGACCGCCGTACCGGACGGACTCAAGCGGGCCGCCTCCATTGTGTTCCTGACCTTCATGGTCGGTGGCGGCATGGGGCTGATCAAGCGTGCTGGCCTGATCGATCTGGGTGTCCACAAGCTGGCTGACAGCGTGGGTGACAAGGCGATTATGATCATTCCGATCCTTATGGCGTTATTCGGTATCCTGGGGGCGTTTATCGGGGTGCCGGAACTCTCGCTGGCCTATCTCCCGATATTGCTGCCACTGTTTTACCGGCTGGGTTATGACGGCATGACCGCTATGGCAGTCTCCCTGCTGGGGCCCTGTATGGGCTTTACCTATGGTCTGACTATTCCCGGTTCTGTCGGTGTCGGACAGCAGATTGCTCAGCTGGAGATGTTCTCCGGTTCCGGATTCCGGGCGCTGGTGCTGCTGATCGTGATCGTGGTGGCGGTGCTCTACACCATGCGTTACGCCATGAAGGTCAAAACGAATCCGCACCTGAGCCTGACACGGGATTCCGATACCGTCATGCGCCAGAAGCTGGCAGAGATGGAACCGGAAGGTGAAATCAACGTGACACGTCGTCAGGTTCTGGCCGGTTACGCGTGTTTCATCATGTTCCCGGCAGCCATCGCCGCCATCCTGATTAATAACCTGGGCTTTGAGGCGATTGGTGGTCTGTTCCTGTTCATTGGTCTGGCGGCCGCAGCCATTGCCGGTAAAGGTCCCCAGCAGATTTGTGATGACCTGAACGCCAGTATGCGCGACATGATGGTCGCCGCCTTGCTGTGTGGTGTGGCCAGTGCCATTGCGGTGGTGATGGACCGTGGCGTGATCACCGACACACTGGTGTACTACCTCGAATATGTCCTGCGCAATACACCACCGGCGTTGTCTGCTGTGGGCGTGTTCTGGACCCAGTCCCTGTTCAACTTCCTGGTGCCGGGTGCGACAGCGCTGACCGTACTCACCATGCCGGTGTTGTCACCGCTCGCGTCATTGCTGGATATTCCCCAGCAGGTGATTGTTTCCGCCAATGCCTGGGGCGGCCAGCTGACTGATATCTTTTTCCCGACTTCCGGCTTCTTTGTCGCCACCCTGGTTTTGGCCAAGGTGGAATACGCGAAATGGATTCGCTTCTACTTCCCGCTGATGATGGTGCTCGGGATTATCTCCAGCATTGCACTGGTGTTGCAGCAGAGCCTGAGTATCGGGCTCGGCCTCTGATGTCTTGTGGATAACCGGCGTCGTACCGATGCCGGTTGTGAACACGGTTGCTGTGGGGAGAATCCTGTTATGTCTTTGCACACAGAGTTAATGGACGTAGCCATTACCGGCGGCACCCTGGTGCTGGAGTCCGGCTGCATAGAAGGCAATATCGCGATCAAAGATGGGCGTATTGCCGCGATTACCGCGACAGATGTTGTCTTGCCGGCAAGTGAAACCGTTGATGCCAGAAACCTGATGGTGTTTCCCGGTGTTGTCGATCCCCATGTGCATTTCAAGGAGCCGGGGCCCGGGCACATACGTGAAGATTTCCACAGCGGAACCTGTCAGGCGGCTGCCGGCGGTGTCACGACAACTGTGGAAATGCCCCTGAGTATTCCGTTAGTCACGACACGTGACGTCTTTTTGCTGAAGCACGAGACTGCCAGCAATAAGGTCGTCACCGATTACGCGCTCTGGGGGCTGTTACCGGCTGATGACCTGGATCGGATTGAAGAGCTGGTGGATATCGGTTGTGTGGCATTCAAGACGTTTTTATCCACAGACCCCGATGCGCCAAAACTGACCGACTACAAACTGCTCGAAGCCATGAAAGTGATGAAGCGTTTCAATCGTTTCATTGGCTTCCATGCAGAAAACCCGGACATCATCGATTCCACGGCTGAAGCCATGGAAAAAGCGGGTATCAACGGTGGGCTGGCGCACTTGCAGTCCCGTCCGGATATTGCCGAGATGGAAGCAATATCGCGGATTGCCCTGTTCGCAGAAGAAACTGGCTGCGATGTGCATATCTGCCATCTCTCCAGTGGCCGTGCCCGGGACGTGATTCGTCATGCCCGCTCCCGGGGCGTCAGCATGACCGTGGAAACCCTGCCCAGTTACCTGGTATTGGACGACAGTGACCTGGATCGCTGGGGTGTCTTTGCCAAATGTAATCCGCCCATTCGCAACAGGGAAAATCAGGCGATTCTATGGGACATGCTGATCAAGGGTGAGATCAACATGCTCGGTTCGGATCATTGCCCTTATACCGACGACGATCGTCTGAAACATAACGGCGATATCTGGGCTGTGCCGCCAGGATTACCGGGTATAGAGCTTATGTTGCCGTTGATGCTGGATGCAGGTCTGAACAAGCGTGGCATGTCGCCTGAAACACTGGCCCGCTTGATGAGCAGCGCGCCGGCCCGCCGGTTTGGGCTGGGGCACCGGAAAGGCGCCCTGTGTGTCGGGCTCGATGCCGATATTGTGCTGGCCGATCCTGACCATGTCTGGACGTATGACGGCGCACGTTCTGTAGGCAAGCAGAAGAGTGCACTCACCCCTTGGGAGGGGAGAGAAATCCGGGGACAGGTGGTTCGAACCCTGGTTCGGGGAAGTACCGTATTTTGCGACGGTGAAGTAACGGCGGAACCGGGTTCCGGCCAGTTGATCAAGCCCGTTTTCTGACGGGGCGCACATTATCCATCCGGTATAAGAAGGGCAGGGCGGACTTGATCTGCGCTGTCCATAAAAGACAGTGACAGGAATCCGTTATGAGTCAGCAGGTAGACACAGTCATCAAAAATGGTCGACTGGTATTGGAAACCGGTGTCGTCGATGGGGCAATTGCCCTGCAAGACGGAAAAATTGTCGCCATTACCACCAATGCGTCAGCACCAGACGCTCGTCGTAAAATTGATGCAAAAGGGTTGGTGGTGATGCCCGGCATGGTGGATCCCCATGCCCATATCTGGGAACCCACGCACTATCCTGAGCGGGAAGATTATCTCACCGGCACCCAGGCGGCAGCATCAGGCGGGATCACCACGCTCATCGAAATGCCGCTGTCTGTTCCGCCGGTTACGAATAGGGAAGCCTTTGAATACAAGCGTGAGATTGTTGAAAAGAAGACAGTGGTTGATGTGGCGTTCTGGGGGGCTCTGACGGAGAAATCCACAGGACACTACGATGAGTTGAACGACTGTGGATGTGTTGCCTATAAAGTTTTTATTCCTTACGCGAGCCCGGATTATCCACATACGCCGGATTACGCCCTGCTGAAATCAATGGAAGAAATCAGTCGTTTTGGCGGCCTGGTCGGCGTGCATGCCGAGAATGCGGATATCCTGTTTAACCGTCAGAAAGAATTCGAAGAAAAAGGCATTTTCAATGGTGCAGCCCATGAACAGGCGCGACCGGAGATTGCCGAAGTAGAAGCAATCAGTCGTGTCATCCTGTTTGCTGAACACACCGGATGTCGTCTGCATATCTGTCACTTATCCACAGTGAAAGCGAGAGAATTGATTAAGCAGGCACGAGCAAGAGGCGTGGATGTGACGGTGGAAACCTGTCCACACTACCTGGTGCTGGATACCATGGATCTGGAAAAACACGGGGGTTTTGCCAAGTGCAACCCTCCGCTCAGAAGTCCGGAAAACCGTGAGTTATTGTGGGAGATGCTCAAGGCCGGAGAGTTCGACATGATCGGCACCGACCACACCCCCTATACCGATGACGATCGACTGAAGCATGGTGACAATATCTGGAAAATGCCACCGGGGATTGGCGGAATGGATCTGATGCTGCCCCTGATGCTGGATGAGGGTTATCACAAACGGGGCGTGAGCTTGGAACAACTGGCGAAATTGATGGCCACACAGCCAGCCCGACGGTTTGATTTGCCGCACAAAGGGGCACTGAATCTGGGTAATGATGCAGATATTGTACTGGTCGATCTGGATGCCGAGTGGACCTATACCTGGGTCAACTCCTATGCCAAGGCTAAATGTACCCACAGCCCGTATGAAGGGAAAACATTAAAAGGGAAAGTGGTAGAAACATTGGTGCGGGGTAACACGGTTTATCGTCATGGGGAAATATTGGCGAAACCGGGTAGTGGGCATTTGAATCTTCGAGATCCTGCATTGTAGTAGAGTAATCAAGGTCTCTCAGTGTGGGAGACCTTGGTTTTCATTATTGTTCTTCCTCGAATACGGTATCTTCTGCGCTCTTAACTTCACAAACAATTTTACCGCTATGTACAGAACTACCAGAGCTTTCATTACTTGATTGTAATCTCAACCTGGTAAATACCGAATTCTCAGATTTGGCATCCTTCATTAAATGAATCAAAAAAGGTGGGTAGTAGGATTGATAATTTTCCCTATAACGATTTGCTTCTTCTATCATGTTATGATGATAGAATTGATGAATCGTAGGGAAGTGTTTATTTAATGAATCAGTGGATATTACCTCAGTTTTTATTGTTTTTGTGATTAGTTTTTCATGGCCTCTTTTGGTGGTTATTGAAAATATTTTTCTAAATAATTTTATGTGTAATTCATCTATGTCTTGAATTGTTGAACTAAATTGAGGTAGTGTTTCTCTTTCGGTATTCATACATAATTCTTTATGTTTGCAATATATAAGCAGTATTATTTGTATGAAGTTTCTTAGCCTTTCAATATCATTTGCCATTGTGATAGGCATACCTATTCCTTCATTGAATTGACTTTGGACTTGACCTATTAAATGTTTTTTTAGTCCTGATATCCCTAGCTTTCTTTTAAGCCAGACAAAACACGGGTTATGTTGGCTATCGATAATATCTGCAAGCTCTTTATACCGTGCTTGAAAATTACTGAATGTTGGTTCTGTAGGGCTTTCCTTTGCTTCACGTTCGCTGGTTTTTGTTTGAGCACTGTATTTCGGTATTGATCGTAGGGATGATGTACTTCCCGAAGCAATGGATGTGGAATGAAACTGTGTGCTTTCTGAGGAGAATCTGGATCTTCTTATATCAACACTCGCCTTGCTTTTTGGGCTATCAGACGCCGTGTAATATGATCTGTAGTATTGTCTAGTGTGTTTAGCAGGTGCTTCCATGTCTATTATCCTGTTGTTTGTTCCAAACAGGATATTATCCAAATTAAATGATGGGTTTATATAATCAAGTGCTTAGTATAACTAACAAGCAGATGTAATCAATTTTTTACATGGTTATGGTGTTTTTCCAGTGCATATTGCAACGGTGGTTATTTTATAATGCCCAGACTTTTTAAGTGGAATTATTCCTTGTTAAACACCAACAGATCAATGAAGCGACAGTGACCATAATAACACCCTGCCAAAACGTCGCGCTGAGTGTCACATCCAACAGTATCGCGGCAAACAGTGTGGAAAGCAGAGGGGTGAAATAGGACAGCACCGCCAGTAAAACCATATTGCCGCCGATGATGCCGATATTCCACAGGGCATAACCCATGCCCATGGCTGCCGCTGCCAGTAGAAGGTCAATCACAACACCTGTGGAAAATACCATGGCTGGTGCATCACTGATAAAGTACTTTATCCACAGCGCCGATGCCGTGGCCATAAAAAACCAGGTAATGGCATTGTGGCCGCCAGAAAGGCGTTTGGTGACATTGCAATAAACAGCCCAGATAAAGGCGCCGATAAAAGCCATGGAATAGCTCGCAGGGTTGGTTGCGATATTGGCGGCGAGTTGGCGCAGGGATAACCCTTCATCGCCACTGACCGTCCAGGCGACACCCAGAAAGGCGAGGATCAGCGCAGGGTACAGCCAGAGGCTCACATGTTGCCGATTAACGATCACAGTGAGTAATACCGTCAGGCATGGCCACAGGTAATTGATCAGCCCTATCTCTATGGCCTGCAGGCGGTCATTGGCGAGTCCCAGCGCTAGTACCAGAAATATCTCATAACTCACAAACAGTGAACCACCTATCACCAGGTATCGGATTTTGAATAACTTCGGGTGAGGCAAACCAATAAACACGGCAAGAAAGAGGGAACTGACGGTATAAATCATGGCTGCACCGCCAACCGGACCCAGCTGCTCGGTGACATTGCGCACAAAGGCGACGATGGTGCTCCAGCACAGAATGGCCAGACAGCCTGCCAGGGTATATTTATGTGTTCCTGCCAATGTTCGCCCTTTTTACATCGGGTGGTTAGTCAATCTACCGTGTAGGCAGACAGGTATGGCTGTCAATCACAATGATGCTATGAATGACGTCTATTGGATAAAAGGCTGGCGCAAAGTGTAGTGGGCATTTCCTGGGTATTTCAAATTCGAAGGGGGATACATCATCCTGTTAACAATTCTTTTCATAGAAACAGCCAGCGTATTACAAGGCTAACTGTAGTTTTGTCCTGATTTCTCGTAATTCAAGCGATATATCGAGGTATTGGCTTGATTCAAGACCAAGTCAGCATTGTAAATTGTTAGCAATCATGGCGGTGTATTGATCTACCACAAGGTTTCCTCCCCCAACATCGTGAATAGTGTCGCCACTGCCATTATCGCTGCATAGGACGTGGTAATGATCCTGCGCACCAGAGTGCATTGCATGACTGATAACAGGGATGACAGTGATATCCCCGGGTATTGCATCGACGCTGACTGGTTACATCCGGATGGGTCAGGTTAATACCTGCCTGCTGAACAGATTTTGTTTGGCCGCATCCGAGGATCAGTGATCTGTTGGCTGACGACCGAACCTCGCAAGATTACAGAATCTGGCAATCCGAGGGGGAAAGCCATGTCATGTAACACCTTGTGCAATGATGCGTTACGACCGACGACGGATGTCCAACGAAACCTGTCCTTCTGGGATTACACCCTGCTCTGGGCGGGAATGACCATCAACATTGGGGGCTTTGCTGTAGGAGGGCAGCTCTATCCCGGTCTCAGCCCGGTGGCGATTATTCTGGCTGTGATTGTTGCTTATTCGATTGTCTCGGCCCTTCTCGTGCTTAATGGCGATATGGGGTTGAAGTATGGTGTACCTTTCGTCATTTACCTGCGCGCCTGTTTTGGTATCAAGGGCGCGATCATTCCCAGTGTGATTCGTGCCATTCCCTGCTTTTTCTGGTTCGGTTTCCAGACCTGGATTGGGGCGCTGGCGGTTCAGAAGTTGATGGTGATCTGGTTTGGTACGGAATTTACCGTCAACCTGTATCTGCTGATTGGTCTGTTTGCGATACTTCAGGTCTGGAATGCGGTGGGCGGCCTCAAATCAATGGCACGGTTTGCCTGGCTGGCGATTCCCCTGATGGTGATTTTCTTTTCCACTACCATCATGTGGTTGCTGAAAACCCATGATTCATCGATGGCAGATATCCTGTCAGCGCCTGCGCAGAATACTTACAGTTTTCCTTTTGCGGTTGCCGGTATTGCCGGTGTGTGGATTACCATGGCACTCAACAGTGCGGATCTGGGGCGAATGATCCGGCGCCCGGCCGGCTTTGAAAAGAAACACTTCTGGCATCGGCAGAAGCTGACGATCGGCGGCCAGTTTCTTGGGCTGATCCTGGTCGGTTCACTGGTGATCATGGTGGGGATGGTGTCAGGAATCCTGACAGGGGAGTGGAATCCCGTTGATGTCATCATCAAGACATTTCACGACACCAGCCCTGCGATTATGGCAGCCGCCTTGCTGACCATTGTCTTTGCCCAGTGGTCTACAAACACTACCGCTAATCTTATGCCGGCGACGTATATTGTCATGGCATTGCATTCAAAATTGACCTTCCGGCGTGCAACCGTGATTTCTGCAATCATTGGGCTACTTATTTGCCCGTGGTTGTTTGCAGACAAATTGATTCCCTTTCAGGTGGCCTGTTCAGTTTTACTTGGGCCAATTATCGGGATCATGCTGGCCGATTACTATCTGGTCCGGCGTCGTACGATCGATATTGAAGCGCTGTACGATGAGGAGAAACAGGCCGCGTGGAGACTACCGGCGATGTCGACCCTTTTGGTCAGTGCAGGCGTGGGGCTGTTAACCGTGTTGATGATTCCTGAGCAGGGTATTGGTTATTCATTTTATACCGCCTTTGCTTTGAGTGTTGTCATGTACCCGGTCATTATGCGACACGAACGGCAGCACAAAGGTAGAGTAAAACTGCTGAATGCACACTGACGGATAAAAAAATGGCGGCTATACAGCCGCCTTAGAAGGGTGATGAAACCGGTTTAGAAGGAATAACGGATCTTCAGGTTGGCGCTGTCGTTTTTGTAACCTTTCATCTGGTTACGAATCACGCCAAGGTCAAGCCTGAAGTTCTGATCCAGAATCAGACTGAGCCCGAAGCTGAAACGAGCACGGCCGCGGTTGCGCTCAGGCGCTGTTATGACAACCTGATCGATACCCGTGGTATAGACGGCTCGATGTGATGACGTATCACGACGGAAGTTGTGGTACCCCATGATGCTGACAAACGGCACCAGTCGCGCTCTGCCATTACCCAGGTTACCCGCCAAATTAAAGCCCAGACCACCTTCCATTGAACTTTGTGAATCTGGCTGGTATTTCGTGGTTGGATCCGTACAGGTGCCCGTACAGTCTCTGTCCCATTCCTCGGTATAACTGTCGAACGAGATCCGGTTGTAGTTCAGTTCAGCCAGTGGCGTCAGTGTCCAGTTGGGGGACAGGTTGTAGACATTACCGACTAACAGGCGGGCATGGGTTGTGCTCGCGTAGAACTTGCTTTCCAGATGTCCGGTGCCGCCACCAACCGTCGCCCAGCGACGGGTTTCGTTACGCGCGCGACCAAACGAGAAACCGGCCTCCAGGAAAGCGCTATCAAATTTCCAGGAGCTGTAGAGCGAGCCGGTGAATGAGCGAATGTCGTTACGCTCCTGGTTCGGCTCATCATCAATCCGGCTCTTGGCAAGGGTCATTGCTGCGCCGAACAGGGCGCCAGACATGAAGCTGTCCGTTTCCAGACCAGCTGTGAATGACTCTCCGCTGGCATCAAAGCCGGACATGGTATCCGTATCCCGACGCTCGGCTGAGAAGGCCTTGAAGTTGGTCCAGAACCCGTTTCTGACCCGATGACGGGTATCGCCGAAAGCCAGCCCTTCATAGGACTGATACTTGGGGGATTCGTTGAAATCATTGGCAGCCAGCAGTGCCGCAAAGTCCAGTCCAGAGGCTTGTTCTGTGCCTGCAGCGGTTGGCTCAGTGGTGTCAATGAGCGTATCGACTTTAGACTTGGCTTCGGCGATCAGCTGCTCGGTATCCACTGCTGCCTGCTGTACCTCCGCGACAGTTGTGGTTTCAACGCTGACCGGCGTGGCATCCACTGCCTTGTCCGGCGCTTGTTGCACCATCTCACTGACAATCACTGTGGCCTGACGCAGGGCATTGAACTGCGCGACCTGGTGATTGGCCTCGATGGAATCAGATTTTGGGGAAGATTGAGCCACTTCCTGGGAAGCGGTAGACGTATGACCGGGGTTATCAGCAATGATCTGTTTGACGAGATCCCGACTCAGACTGACGCCCATGGGCGCAGCAGATACAACCGGGGCAAGCAGAACTGCCAGAATCGTTAACCGCGGCAGAACTTTCTGCGACAGCATGGCACCACTCCTTTAATGCACAGCGTTATCCTACAAATGAAACTTTCGTCCGAATGGGGAATATCTTTAATGCAGTGAAAGACAGTGTTGATTTCAGTGCAGAGCTTCATTTTTCTGGACGGATATTGATTGAAAACGTCATGAAACCGGCAAATCAGGATGATTGAAGGATGCCTGCGACAGGCCAAATAACCAGATTACATTGAGCCAGCACAGACTCATCATGCACTATCTTCGTCAAAAAACCATGGTCTGTTACCAGCTGGGACTGTTCCCCGATGCTTCCAGTTATTTCCAGAAGGTCATCTGCTATGCGTCGTCTGAGGATGCTCAACCCCCATCAATCATCTGAAATACCTTTATGCCAGCAACCACTACATCAAAGCTCTGGGCGTTACCCGTTCACTGCAACGCTATTTACCGAATAACAGTGAAGTCGCGGTCAATCTAGGGAACCTGCGATTAAGTCCCCAATAATAAGCTAATCTCCACTCAGCCTTTGCCGGAGATCAGTCATGGACCAACAGCTCAGCTTTTCTGACGCTGAATTCACTCAAAAGCGTCGCCAGACCCGCAAAGAAATATTCCTTGCCCGTATGGATAAACTGATTCCCTGGCATCGTCTTGAGACAATTATTGAACCTCATTACCCCAAACCCGGTAATGGGCGTAGACCGTACCCGTTATCCACCATGCTCCGGATACACTGCCTTCAACAATGGTACAGCCTCAGTGATCCGGCCATGGAAGATGCCCTTTATGAAATTGCGTCCATGCGATTATTTGCCGGATTGTCTCTGGATAAAGCAATTCCTGATCGCACAACCATTATGAACTTTCGACACCTGTTGGAGGCTCACAATCTGGCTCGGGCTATTTTCACGGACGTAAACCAATGGCTGACAGAGTCTGGTATCGTTTTGAAAGAAGGCTCTCTGGTCGATGCCACGATCATCGAAGCTCCGACATCCACAAAGAATCAGACGGGGCAGCGAGATCCCCAAATGCACCAGACCAGAAAGGGTAACCAGTGGTATTTCGGAATGAAGGCGCATATTGGTGTCGATGCCCGTACAGGTTTGACTCATAGTCTGGCGACAACAGCCGCCAATGAACATGACCTTAATCAAGCCAGTAACCTGTTGCACGGTGATGAACAGTTTGTCTTTGCCGATGCCGGCTACAGAGGAGCCGAGAAGCGAAAAGCGCTCAATACAGACGCTGTACAGTGGCATATAGCCGAACAACCAGGCAAGTTAAAGAGACTCAGGAAACACCCTCGAATCAATAAAGTCATTTTGAAAACGGAATACCTGAAAGCCAGCATTCGAGCCAAGGTGGAACATCCCTTCAGAATCATCAAATGCCAGTTTGGATTTATCAAAGCCCGTTATCGGGGACTTCGGAAAAATGATGGCAAACTGGCGATGTTATTCGCTCTGGCAAACATGGTTAGACTGGACCAAATGATCCGGGCACAGGGTTAATGTATCCGAAAGCCGGACAACCGGCTTCAATGGTAAGAAACTGAGTAATTTTCAGGCTGGATAATAGTGAATTAATGACTTTTCATTCACTGTGTTTCTTTAACGTCACTTGCTCGCAGGTTCCCTACATTATGCCCAGTTTCTTTTCAATCAAGCCAAAACCAAATATGGAATGAATCCTTATGCGCCCCCGAGTCTATTGGTTGGGCGATAATTTGATAGTTGATGCTCATTTAACAGTCTTTCAATAACTCTGACTCTATTACGTAGTACCGATAGATCTTGATTCCACCCTACCTTGAAACCATCATATGTCCCATAAAAAATCCCAATGATAGCGAGACCAAAACCAAAAAATAGACTGGCAGCCATTCCAGGGATGGCAAGCGGTAATGTGGTGGGTAGTAAGCCATTACTGTCATACATTCTGGCAATCTTACAAGCCCCTGCAATGAGACCAACGGCAATTCCTGAAACACATTCAAATAATGCACAGAGAGGGATTGTTATGAATATTGACAGAATCCGACGCGCATATAACAACTTTTCTTGGCATGGGGTGAGATCTGGCTCGTGGGTGGAAGAGAGTTGTGTATGATTTGCTACTGAGTGTGGGGTGCCTATGTGGCCAACCACCCTGGACTGTCTCTGGTTATGATTGCTCTGTGGGTATGGATGCTGGTTATTGACTGCATAAAATTGTGTTCTATCCATCCGTTTATTTCCTCCTTGCTGTAATGGCTATTTTCCGGTTGACAGCAATTTCTTGTATGAAGTGCCTGCCCTTTATGACAGCAGGTCTATCTATTGGTTCATTGGGAGGAGTATGACTGATCAAGGTTTGATTCTGTCGATAGCATGCCATGTAGACATAGATAAAGAGCATGAAACGTAATGCGAGTTTGACCTTCCCGTAAGTAGAACGCTTATGCTTGCCTTAAATGCAGGTTTCAGGAGGCAATTATGCCGAAAAAAGAGCAACTGCTGGCTTTGACAGGGGTTTCCTGTGCGGGCTGTGTGGGCAGAATTGAGAAGGCGCTTTTGGCTGTTCCAGGCGTTGAAGATGTAGTGGTTAACCTTGCTGATCGGACGGTACACGTTTGCGGTGAGGTGCGCAGTACAGTGTTGGTGGCTGCCGTGGAAGCAGCGGGTTATGGCGCTAGCCCTGTCACTGTTGAAACGCTTCAGTTCTCTGTACCGGGTATGAGCTGCGCGGGTTGTGTCGGAAAAATTGAAAAGGCGCTGAGTCGCGTTTCAGGGGTGCAGACCGTTGCGGCCAACTTGGGCGAACGTGAGATTACAATCACTGGCAGCGCTGAAATCGCGCCGTTGCTGGCAAGGCTGTCGGAAATCGGTTATCCCGGCGAAGTCATTGATTCTGAAGAGCAGGCACGCAAAAAACGTGAGCTTCAGGAACAACAGCAGTATGGCCATATGCTTAAGCATATGGCCATTGCCCTTGGGTTAGGGGTACCGCTCATGATCTGGGGCCTGGTGACCGGTGAGATGGGTGTGAATAACAGCGCCCAGCAATGGGGTTGGGGAATTGTCGGTGGCTTGACCTTCCTTGTTCTCTGGTTCTCCGGCGGCCACTTTTTCCGGGGCGCCTGGCAGGCACTGAAACACCGGACAGCCACCATGGATTCACTGGTCGCCCTGGGTACCGGTGCAGCCTGGTTTTACTCAATGCTGGTGGTGCTGTTTCCGGAATTACTGCCCGCCGCAGCCCGGCATGTGTACTTTGAAGCCAGTGCCATGATCATCGGTATGATTAATCTCGGACAGGCCCTCGAAATTCGTGCCCGGGGAAAAACCTCTGCGGCGATCCAGAGGCTGCTGGGTTTGCAGGTCAAAACAGCACGGGTTGTCAGGGACAGTGGCGAGGTGGACATACCCGTTGAACAGGTACAGGTCGGGGACATTATTCGTGTGCGGCCCGGCGAGGTTATTGCGGTTGATGGAGTGGTCACCGAAGGAAGCAGTCGGGTGGATGAGTCTATGTTGACCGGTGAACCGGTACCCGTCATGAAAGCCTCAGGCGATACGGTGTCAGCCGGTACCATGAACGGGAATGGCGCGCTCCTGTTCCGGGCGGAACATGTTGGCCGTGATACAGCGTTGGCCCGGATCATTGCCATGGTGCGCCATGCACAAAGCACCAAAATGCCGGTGGCACGCCTGGCTGATCGCATTGCTTCTGTATTTGTACCGGTCGTGATGGTCGTTGCCTTGCTTGCTGCCATGGTCTGGTATTTTATGGGGCCTGAACCGGCGGTAGCCCATGCACTGGTGGTTGCTGTTACCGTTCTGATTATTGCCTGCCCCTGTGCACTGGGGCTGGCAACACCCATGTCGGTGATGGTGGCAGTCGGTAAGGCGGCAGAATACGGCATGCTGGTGCGCAGCGGAGAAGCTCTCCAGAAAGCCAGCCGACTGACTACAGTGGTGCTCGACAAGACCGGCACGATTACAGAAGGGCGCCCGAAGGTCACCATGGTCGTACCCCACGCTTCGTTCACGGAATCCCGGGTGCTTGAGCTGGCTGCCGGTCTGGAGCAGGCCTCAGAGCATCCCCTGGCCGAAGCAATTGTCATAGCTGCCAGGGAAAAGGGATTGCCAGTTGCTTCCTGTGAACAATTTGAAGCGGTCACTGGATCGGGTGTTAAAGGTGTGCTGGATAATCGCTCGATCCTGCTGGGGAATGCCCGATTGATGCAGGGGTATGGCGTTGATATTGCAGCCTTGTCTGATACTGCAGCGGATCTGGCAGCCAAAGCACAGACACCTATGTACCTGGCGGTGGATAACCAGCTGGCGGGTATCGTCTCGGTAGCGGATCCGATTCGTAAGGATTCTGCCGCAGCGATTCAACGACTGCATGCCCTGGGTATCAAAGTCATGATGCTGACGGGGGATAATCGCGTCACTGCCGAAGCGGTAGCGCTGCAGGTTGGCATTGGTGCTTTTCACGCAGAAGTATTGCCGGAAGACAAGGAGGCGCATATCCGTCGTTTACAGGAGCAGGGAGAGGTCACAGCCATGACCGGGGATGGTATCAATGATGCGCCGGCATTGGCCCGCGCGGATGTGGGACTGGCCATTGGAGCCGGTACCGATGTTGCCATTGAAGCCGCAGACATTACGTTGATGCGCTCATCGCTCCATAGTGTCGCGGATGCGGTCGAGCTGTCCCGGGCGACACTAAAGAATATAAAACAGAATCTTTTTGGTGCGTTTATTTATAACACGCTGGGGATACCGATTGCGGCAGGGGTTCTCTATCCACTGACGGGCTTGTTGTTGAGTCCGGTGGTCGCAGGGACTGCCATGGCTTTTTCTTCCGTAACGGTGGTCAGCAATGCCAACCGTTTACGTTTATTCAAGCCCGGGACTAAATAACAGATAATCTGAGTCAGGGTCCAGCGCAGATTATGCTGTACCCTGTTTTTCTCCTGAAACGCCCCTGCGAATGTATTCTCTGGTTAATTGTTTTCTCATTCTAAGACTGATTTTAGAGTCATAGACTTTGGTTTAAATATGAGTTTATTTAAACCAAAGTCTAATGTCTTTTGTGTGTTGATTTATTTATATTGTTGTTGTGGAGAAAACTGCTTTGTTTTGCAAATTGCAGCGGTAGATGCAGACAATAAATAGCAGATTCATAGAGGAGAATGCCCCATGGGTAAAGTAAGCAGACGTTTAGTTAGTGGCAATGGGATTCATACAAATACCAGATCGAATAAAGCGAAAAAAAAGAAACCGTGTTTCTCTCAGAGGAGAAAAGTTTCTGATAAACGAGTAAATGATGCCGCCATGGCATCCATTGAACCGGCTAAGAAAACGTCAGATAAATCTTTATTCAAAAGGTTTTGCATGCGTTGTGAAAATGGTGCGGATTGGATTCATATTGGTTTTCTGAAGTTGGTAAGAAGTTGTTATATCAGTTTTACAAATGATCAAGATGCTATTGATAAGCTTGATCTTGATATTGCTACGCTAAAAAACGATATACTTGAGCGTAATGGGAAAGAAAAAATCATGAAGCCGAATAGGCCTGTTTATGAGATAGCGAGAAGCGGCGACGTTGCAGGAGCAGCAAAAAACCTTTGTGCTAATGTGAAAGATAGGGTAGGCGGAGTGGCACAGGTGGCTACAGCCAAAATCGGAAAAGCTATTTCTTGAAAACAAGGCGAAGCTTAAAAAATCCCATCTTTGTATGGGGTTTTTTTATTTCTGATGAATGTACTCATTTATATTTTAAATGTCAGTGATTGGGATAAATTTTGTGAGATATAGATGAAGGCAGTAATTGCTGTTTTTTAATATATTCTTGTGACGTTTCAGGGCAATAATAATGATGTATAGGTCCAAAAGTTTATTCAGTTACTTCAGGGGGTAGATAAAAATAGCGCTGGCCTCTTGATAGGGTTTATTGCTATTGCTTCTATTTTTTATTTTTTCGGGGTTATTTTTTCGGGGAATGCCACGCAGTCAATAAAATACCGACATCCAGAGTGGGAGCAGCCCCGAACGGTTATGTTGAATTAATCGGTCGACCTGAAAGATTTGAAAAAAATGACATGAAGGGCTGCTGATTGATCAACTGCTTTTCAAAATCAAACATACATTTACGGGCCGAGGTACGGATACGCCCAAAGGCAATACCCGCTCTGATATTTTGACAGGTTTAAAACAACTGTTCTGTTCGAGTGTGCCGTTTGTTCCAAGGGATCGGTATACCGAAGAAATCATCCAGGAAGATGATGCCTTATATGCGTTAGGGCAGTTCAATTGCCTGGATGCCAGCGAATTGCCTTATGACCCGGAGATGAAAGAAAAACTGCTGGCCAATAAGGAGCGCTGAGGAAAGGCAACGGAAGAGGCTTTGGATGAAGCCGGAAAAGTGCTGCGTCGGCTGGATTTTGGAGGTGTGATTGGTAGCGTTGTCAAAATGCAGATGGCTCAGCAGGATCCCGAGATGTTGAATCAGTTTGACCATGATGGTGACGGGATACTGGATGATGGCGATTATCATGATCTTGAGAAACGCATTGATCGTGCGGTGCTAGGCGAATATCGCCACAAGCACGGCCTGCGGCAGTTGAATGTCATGTGTAACCCGAATATCAGGAAGCAGCCGTTTATTCTTTCGACGATACCCCAGGGAATGTTGATCCGTTCCTATCAGCTGCGCAGCTTTATCTGCCTGGGTGTTGCCGGTGTGCTTTTATCGATGGCACTGGCTGTAGTGCTGATTCGCGCTTTATAGAGAACGGGCCGGATGTTGCATGTCAGGAAAAAGGCAAAGCAGCGTCTGACCAAACGGTTTCCCGGCGGTATGGAACAGGCGGAAGCCTATATGAAAAAAACAGATTGAGCGACAGCAGCGTAAAAAGCAAAAGCGCCACTCAAATACGCCCTGAAACCGGGCAGTGGTCATATTCAAATACGGCTATGGTCGTTAGAATGATACGACAAGCCGCTGCTACCCCAGGCGACCCCATGAATATCTCCCAGGCTGCACAGAAAACCGGGCTGACCAGCAAGACGATCCGTTATTACGAATCCATCGGTTTGATTCAGCCGGCCAGTCGGCAGGCAAATGGTTACCGGAATTATGGCGAAAAGCATCTGCGGGAATTGCGGTTTGTCGCCCATGCCCGGGATATGGGGTTTACCCTGGAAGAGTGTCGCGAATTGCTGGGTCTTTACCGCGACACATCGCGCCGGAGTGCCGATGTCAAAGCCCTGACCCGGGAAAAGATCGATGACATCAACCATAAAATCCGTGCACTCGAAACCATGCGGGACAGCCTGATGGCACTGTCAGACTGTTGCCACGGGGATGAACGGCCGGATTGTCCCATTCTGGATAACCTGGCCAGTTCCGGTCAATAATCACAGACCTTTTGCATTACAGAACAGGAAGCACAGGAGCATCCGCCATGCGTTGGCTCGGTATTTTGATGGTGTTGGCAGTACTGACCGGTTGTGCCGGTAACGGGATCAGCGGTGCATCGGTGCCTGCCACCCATGTGTATGCTGCCGCCTTACCCAGCGCCTCAGGCTCCGGCCGTTTTATCGAACTGATGCTGTTTCCGGACAGTGACGCCCTGTTCGTGGAAGCCTACCTGAACCACCCCAAGGACAAGTCGGTACGTGCCGGTCACTGGATACGCTCCGGCAGCTACATTGACCTGACCCTGGATCAGGGGGAAACCCTGTCTTTCCTCTGGCAGGGGAATTACCTGATCTATGAAGGTAACGCTTACGGCTCAGCAGGGCTGACACTCGAAGCGTTGCGTCCGGCCTCCAGCGGCCCGGGATTAAACATTGGTCTGGGTGTCCATGGTGGCTTCTGAGCGATCCTGTTGATACCGGCCAAGTGTTGCAATTGCGGCACTCAGCGCCGGTTTCAGGCTTTTACTGGCCGGATAACATAATCCTATGCGTCGGAACATCCTGGGGCCGACAAGCGGGCGTGTCACTAGCTCCTTTGCTGATTCCAGCACACCGGTCGGCAGGAAGGAGATCCCAAGGCCCGCCTGGGCCAGATGCATGACCTGTGTCTTGCATTCCGCCTTGGCGACCAGGTTCACGCTTAATCCATTGCAGGCCAGCAGTCCCAGGGTTTGCTGGTGGGCTTCACAGGGCGGACACTCTATAAAGCGGTATTGATGTAGTTCGCGGGGCTCAATGGATTGCCTCTTGGCCAGCGGATGTTCAGGCCGCATACACAGGACATAATCTTCCTCCCACAGCGGCAGGAATATCTCATCTTCCCCTTTCTGACAGTCCAGCGTGATGCTGGCATCCGGTATGCCGGCAGGATCGACCAGCTCCAGCATTAACTCAGGATTTTCGTCCTGCAGCGTGGCCAATACCCGGGCCAGTGATAACTGGCTCAGGTCAGGATAGGTGGCCAGTTTGAAAGGCAGTTGTTGTTTCCGTTGCTGGAACAGACCCGGTAGACGGTCAGCGTCTGACAACAGGCGCAGCGCCAGTGGATAGAGGTAGTGCGCTTCATCGGTCAGGTCCACACCTTTCTTGTGGCGCAGGAATAACGCCGTGCCCAACGTTTCCTCCAGCGATTTGATGGCGCTGGAAATGGCTGGTTGGGAATGAAACAGGCGTCCGGCCGCAGCGGTAATGGACTTTTCTTCATACACCGCAACAAAGCAGCGCAACAGGCGAAGATCCATAGGTTCAACAAGGTGTCAGTGAATAAGGCTGCATAGAGTAGCGATTATAGGTTGGACGTCTATAGTTCTACGGCCAAAACACGTGCTTCCTGTAACTTGATTGGGTCTTCAGAGGTGAATCCATGACAAAACCCCTGGTGGTTATCACGGGTGCCAGTTCCGGTATTGGAGAAGCTGCGGCGCGTAAATTCTCACAGGAAGGCTATCCCCTGCTATTGCTGGCACGTCGCCTGGAGCGTATGGAGGCGCTGGGATTGCCTGATACCCTTTGCAGGCAAGTGGATGTCACTAACCTGATGGCTTTCAGGGCTGCGCTTGAGGAGGCGGAAGGCCAATACGGGCCGACAGATTGCCTGATCAATAATGCCGGCATTCTGCGTCTGGGGCGGATGGATACACAGGATCCGCAGGAGTGGCAGCGGATGTTCGATATCAATGTGCAGGGGTTGCTGAACGGTATACACCTTGTGTTAGCTGGCATGCGGCGCAGGCAATCGGGGACGTTGATTAACATCAGTTCAGTGGCGGGGCGCAAGACATTTGTGAATCATGCAGGGTATTGCGGCACCAAGTTTGCGGTACACGCCATCAGCGAAGGCATTCGTGAAGAGGTGGCGGATGATAATGTCCGGGTAGTGACCATTGCGCCGGGTATCGTGGAAACGGAAATTCTGGATCACACAACCAGTGATGCTATCCGACAGGAATATAAGGACTGGAAAAAGGATATTGGTGGCGGCATTCGTTCAGAGGATACCGCAGAAGCGATCTGGTATGCCTATCAGCAACCGCAGAATGTCTGTATTCGGGAAGTGGTGCTTGCACCGACCCGACAGCACTAAAAAAACGCGTAAGGCTGGTAGTGGGGAACGTGTTGTCTGCTTATCCATAGGTCTGGCTTATGGTAAGCCTCAGAAATGACAATTTTATCTTCTGGGTTTGAGTGCCTATAGTGCCGCCTGTTATTGCACGGCGTAAAACGTGTGCACACTCTTTATTGAATAGGCATCACCATGACAAAACCACTGGTAGTGATCACCGGCGCCAGTTCCGGTATTGGCGAAGCAACCGCACGTAAACTCTCAGCAGAAGGCTATTCGCTGTTACTGCTGGCGCGCAGAATTGAGCGACTGGAGCGTCTTGAACTGCCTAACACCCTGTGTCGTCAGGTGGATGTCACTGATCGGGAAAGCTTCCGCCATGCACTGGAAGAAGCAGAAGGCATGTTTGGCCCGGCGGACTGCCTGGTCAACAATGCGGGTGTGATGTTGCTGGGCCATGTGGATACCCAGGACCCAGTAGAATGGCAGCGCATGTTCGATGTGAACGTGCTCGGTCTTTTGAATGGTGTCCACCTGGTACTGGCCGGCATGCGGGAGCGCAAGTCCGGCACGGTGATCAACATCAGCTCCATTGCGGGTCGTAAGACATTCCCCAATCATGCGGCTTACTGCGGCACCAAGTTTGCCGTACACGCGATGGGCGAAAATATCCGGGAAGAAGTGGCTGACGACAATGTTCGTGTGATCACCATTGCCCCCGGTGCGGTGGAAACCGAACTGCTGGGTCATACCACCAGTGATGACATCAAGGCGGGCTATGAATCCTGGAAACACAGCATCGGCGGCGCTATTGCACCGGAAGATATTGCGGGCGCTATCAGCTATGCCTATAACCAACCACAAAACGTGTGTGTACGTGAAGTTGTTATCGCTGCAACCCGTCAGCAGCCTTAATGATTGAGACGTTGTTTTAAGTTATTGAACGTTTCAAATAACCGCCCAGAAATTCGGGCGGTTATTCTATTTGTCCTCAATAATGATCGACCTCTGCCGATATCACTATTTCGCTTGAAAATGATGGGGTTATCCAGTCACGGGAACTTTGACTGACGTATAACTGTCATATAACTAGCGAATGATTGTGATCAGGTACCATGAGGTTAAGTAATGAAAAGAAACGATACGAAACACGTTGAACAAGACGATAGCTCAAAGCAGGATAAAAAAAACGCCCACTTCTTCTCTTTCAGCGGCTTGAGAAGACGTTCAGCCAACAAGCCGGAAAACGGTGATGATTCTTCCCGGGAATCGTCAAATATCCGTACCGCCTGACCCCCGTTTCTCACTCCAATTCAGTCATCGGCTGCCGATAAAACAAGACAGGTCTTTGTCTTCCTGATGCGTCTGGTTGGCGTCTCTGGGTATCGGTAGGTCGGTGTCACATGGAAATACTGCGTAAGTGCCCCTGCTGTCAGTCTGAAGCCGAGTTTGTGGATGTTCCGGTATCCGGCAGCCTGTTATGGCAGGTAACCTGCCGTCGTTGTGGTTTATCTACCGAGCTGGATGATGACCGCATGCTATGCCTCAAGCAATGGAACCGCCGGGAGCGGGAAGATCACCTGAAAATGGTGTTGCTCAGTCTGACCATCGGCAGTGCGTTCCTGGCAGTCATCGGATTCGTGATCGGTATGCTGCTGGGCCTGAACAGCGGATTTTCCTGAGGCCAACCTCTACTTCATTTCAAAGCCCTGCTCTTTCAGAAATCCTCGCATATGAGGGCGGGTTTTCTCGGACATCAATCCACTGACCTGCTCACTCCAGCTGATCGTTTTGTTTCCGCCGGTTCGGGTCTGGTAATAGTCGCGGATGGTGTCGTCATAGGCTTCCAGTATCCCGGGATCATCATCGGACCAGACGTCCTCTTTTAAAACAACGTCAGCAGGCAGACGGGGTTTTATTTCGGGATGCTGATCCGGATAACCCAGGCAGAGCCCGAAGACAGGGTAGACCTGTTGCGGCAGTTGCAGCAGGTCGCTGACCTCGCGCGGGTTATTGCGAATACCGCCGATGTAACAGACACCCAGTCCCATGGCCTCGGCAGCGACCACACAGTTCTGTGCCATCAGGGCGACATCCACGGTTGCGATGATAAAAGGTTCGGTCATGCCTGCCGGCATCGTCATATTATGTCGTTCACAACATTGTTCTGCCCGGCGGAGATCGGCACAGAACACCAGGAATTCGGCGGCAGAAGCCACATAGAGCTGATTGCCGGAAAAGGTCACCAGTTGTTCCCGTGATTCGGGATTACGTACACGAATCACACTACGGGCCTGAACAAAGCTAGAGGTGGCAGCGGCCTGTCCCGCATGAATGATTGCCTGCAACTGCGGCTCAGTCATCGGCTGGTCTGTAAACTTTCGGATGGAGCGGTGATTTCCCAATAACTTCAGCAAGCTGGCTTCAATAGTGGAATCGTATTGCATAGGGTCTCCGTAATCCAGTTATCGTCTGTTCGCGTATGATCGCGACATATTATGGCAGGGTTATGTTGTCTTTCTCTGAGTGTTGATCTGGATCAATGTTTGTCCGGCGGGTTTGTCTCTAAAGTACCGGTTACTTGCCAATAAACACAACACACCGAATGGTCGCGTAGTCACATGCCTTTAAAAGCGACACGTTCGGCATAATAGCGAGGTTAGCCATGGACAACGCCGTTGCAGACGGTCATCGGACAGAGAATAAAGGGGGCAATGTGCTGATACCCTGGAATGACTCTCTCAGCGTCGGCATCCAGGAGATCGATGAACAGCACAAGGTGCTGGTGGATTTGCTCAACGAGCTGCACCGGGCCATTACCGAGCATCATGGCAGTGAAGCCGCCATTGGTATCCTTGATCGACTGGTGGAATATACCCGGATTCATTTTTCCGTCGAAGAAAGCCTCATGCGGGTGCTGGATTACCCCGGCTATGAAGAACACAAGCAACACCATGAGCAACTGATCGAACAGGTGTATGAACTCCGGGGCAAAGTCGGTAACGGCAAACATATCAGCTTCGAATTACTCCATTTCCTGAAATCCTGGCTGACTCGCCATATCCTCGAAGATGACCGGGATTATGTACCGTTCTTCCTGTCACGGGGTGTAAAAGCCAGCTACGAGAAGCGTTCCTGGCTGGACCGGATTTTTCATCGCTAACCGCTGTATACCCGCAGGCGTGATTGAGAATGGTTATAACCGCCTGCCACTGTGCTGATTATACTTCCCAGAAGGTGTGCCGGTTCAGGACGAAACCGGCGTTGTCTCCGTGCAGTAACAGGGATTGTTATGGTGATCACACATGCGGGCAGTGGTCAGGCGCCTATTCTGGACCATGCTTTCAGGCTCTCTTCGAACGATGAACTTTTCTCTCTACGGGACCAATTCAAAGGCCATGTCATCCTGATGACGTTGCTGGAACCTGAGACTGCTCAGGAACAGCTGGAAGCCTTGGAGAAGATGTTCCTGCGGTATCGCCTGCGTCACTTCACGGTATTGGGTTTCCATCCGGAAACAGTTCCGGTAGCTACAGCGGTTTCGTTTCCATTGCTGAAGCTGCCCACCGGCAGTGCCCATGAGCATTTTCAGACACTCACCGGCCTGGCTGGTCCTGCCAGTATGTCAGTCTGCCTGATGAACCGTCGTGGCCATCAGGCTGCGGTGTTTCCGGATAATCCGGTACCCGGTAACAACAAGTTGATGCAAAAGCTGGAAATGCTGCTGGCCGAACACCGTTAAGGCGTGGGGATTATCTCATCAAGCACCCGGATGAGGTGTTCTGTCTGTTCTTGGTTACCCAGTGTGATACGCAAGCCCATACGGCCCTGCTGATCGGCCTTCGGACGCACGAGGATGTTATGCGCCTGCAGGTGACGGTTAACCCTGTCGGGCTCCTCCGGGAACGTCCAGAGGTAGTTGGCGGCGCTTGGCCAGAACTCAACCTGCTTATCCACAAGAAACGCTTCAAACAATGGTTTGGAAACGGTCATGACTTCCCTGACGTAGTTTTCCGTGTATTCCGGATGCGCCAGCGCCGCCATTGCAGCGACAACGGCAAACTGGTTGACGTCGTAAGGACCCCGGACATTGAGCAGGGCATTGATGTTCTCTGGAGAACTGATCACATAACCCAGCCGGATGGACGGTAACCCCCAGGTTTTTGAAAATGTGCGGGTGACCAGCAGGTTGGGATAGTCATTTACCAGGTCGGTGACCGTGCTTTGGGTATATTCGAAGTAGCATTCATCCACCAGAATGGCAGCTTCCGGTGCTGTTTGGGCGATCTCGACGATGGTTTCACGACTGACAGCGGTACCGGATGGATTGTTAGGGCTGGCAATCACAATCAGGCGGGTAGCCGGTGTGATGGCATCCATGATGGACTTGGCGGGAAATCCTTTCTCACGGGTATATTGCGGCTCAATAATGTTGAGGTTTTCCACTTTCGCGCACTGGTAATACATTGCGAAGGACGGGCCTGGAATAATGGCTTCATCCCCCTCCCGACAGCTGGCGCGGATGATCAGGTCGATGCCCTGGTCGGAACCGTTGGTGATTATGACCTGGTTGCTGCTGATACCGTTGTATTCGGCAATACGCTCCGTCAGTTCGCCATAATTGGGGTACATCTGCAGCCGGTCATTGTTGAGGTAATCCAGCAATGCCTGACGAACCTGCGGGCTGACCGGCAGGGTGCGTTCATTGAAATCCAGCAGTAAATGCTGCACCGGATCACGACCTTCCAGCGGAGGGGCGTAGGCGCTCATGGCAGCAATATGGGATTTGAAAACACTCATCATGTACACCGCTTTGTTGTCTTAATCTGGGTGGCCAACAGGCGGAGTCAGTATACGTAGAGGACATTCTTGTGTCATGACTTCGGTATGGGCAAAGCTGTTTTCAAGTTTATAGATTGCTCGATTCATGGACTATGAAAACATCTGGCATTCACCGTGTGGGCCAGGTAAGGATTATCACCTCTTACTGGACCAAGGTGGTGGCGGAGGAGGAGGAGGAGGAGGAGGAGGAGGGGGAGGAGGAGGGGGCGGTGGTGGATCTTGTGGGTCTTGTGCTGGCTCTGAAGCTTTGTATGGGGCCGTATTTTGATCAAAGTCTTTCCTGTTGAATTCATCAGGTAAGGACTCGTTTTCTGAAGAAGACTCAGAAGCCGGGTATGATGTGATTACTGATTCCTCATCGCTTTCAGACGCATATTCTTTCCGCTTTTCTTGAAATATCCGATGCTCATGCAATGCGCGGATAAATGGGTCAGGTAATTGTCCTGTGATTTCATAGTCGGTTTTATGCGTGGTGCCATACCAATGCTGTGTTCCCTGAACGAGGGTGAGCAGGGCGTTATTGGTTGACTTGACTGCATCTTGTTCTTGATGTTTTTCATCAAGTAAAGCTTGTCGATAAAGTGCAAGACTATTTTTGGTTTCGGACAATGCTGTTTCTTCATTAGTACTGGGTAAGACTTCTAGAAGCTGTTCCAGAAGGCTGTCATCCAGTCCGGTTCGTCGTTCTGGATCGGGATATTTGTACACAATCTCATCGTTAATGCTGATGGTGAGGTGACTGATACATTCCGGCTTGGTGTTTGGGTCTTTCAGAAGCGGGATAGCTTTAGCTACTTTTCCCAGCCAGAGTGCCTGGATATTTTCATCGACCTGCTTTTTGATGGCCTTAGTATCAGGTGCAGGCATTTCGGTAGTGGCAATTGTTCGGGAATGTGTTGTTTCATTAGGCAGCGGAGCAGTGCCTTCGCTGACGTTTTGGGAGATGATTGACTCTCCATCGGCCTTGCTGACAGCCTCATTGGGCAGTTCTTCGTTTCTTTGCTCTTGCGGCGTACCAGAATAACTGTGTGCAGTGAGAGAGCCTTTCCCTTTTGGACCTTCCATAAAGCCTCCTTGCTTATTGCCTTATTTTAGCGCTTTTGGACGATGGGTTTTGCATTCATCAAGGGATTGTCCGTTGATAGGACTAAGTGGAATAAAAAAGTCTGAGAACCAATTATGCCGACTATCAATGGTTTAATATTCCATATTGTGTTGACCATTAGGAATGGTTGTTAACGCGGTCTATCTTGATCCGTTGTTTATTGGCCTTATCTATTTACCCATCCGTTCAGAATACAGGTGAGGATCGCCGTACTCTGTGATAATGGTGCCCGAGGCAATAGAAGATGTACTGCGTGATATTCGTTTATTTGAGTTTGGCGCCAATTGCTACATTCAAGTCTTTTCTTGCTTTAGTATTGTCAATTAAGGTTGGCTGCGGGAAGTGGCTTCATGTTTATTAGGCGTTTCATAACCGCTGTTATCAACCATTTTTACTGTACTGGGCGTACTGACCGGTCGCCTTTTTGCCATTGCCTCGATACTCTCCAAGGAACGGTGAATTCTTTTGTCCAGCTGCTCCTCCTCAGCACTAATAATTCCTTTGTTAAGCTGCTTCGCCTCATGGCTAAGTCTATCTTTGGATTCCATGTGCGAGCAAAATTTGCGTAGTGAGAAAGTAGGTTGTTGTTGATCGCATATCCCATTTGCACTGTTATCTGACGGTTTCTGCTCCTCCTCCTGAGAAAATATAAGAGACTCTTTGGACGTAGGTGGTGGCTCATGATCCCAGACCAAGGATGTCGACTCAGTTCTGGAGGTATCGTCTTCTTCAGAGTTATCCTCGTCGGAACTATTACCACAAGAATACCCATCGATCAGGCCGCAGTTCAGGTCTAATGATCCTGTTATATCGACATGCTGGATCCGTCGACTTCTGTCACTATCTCGGAATGAGCTGGATATTGAGTCTACTAAAGCAGACGGCATGATCGTGTCGGATGTCCCGTAGTGACTGTCTTCTTCGGGGTTATCGTCGGCGGAACTACTACCACAAGAAAACCTATCTAGCAGGCCGCAGTTCCGGCCTAATGATCCTGTTATATCGACATGCTGGAGTCGTTGATGTCTGCCACTATCCCGGAATGAATCGGATATTGAATCTATTGAACCGGATGGCGTGGTCCTATCCGATGTCCCGTGGGAACTTTGCTCTTCTGTCGTGCTGGTTGTACTTGTAAAGGGATATCTGGCACCAGACGTTTCGGACGAACTCTCGCCAGAGTTGCTGCTTGAGTCGACAGGTATAATGATGGGCTGATCACTGTCATTGACCTGATTAGCTGATGGGATGGCCTCTGGACTGTCCGGCTGAATGGATGATGCGTCATCAGCAGTCGTTTCGTCATCGAAGAAGGGTAATCCCCCAGCCATCAGATTATCACCCGGCGATGCATCTTCGCTGTCTCTGTTTTCTACACCATCTACGGTATCCATAGAGAATGGCAGATTGATAACTGAGGCGGATTGATCATCCAGTGTGCCATCGAGCCTATATCTGCTGCCAATCTGAGAAAGAGTGCTTGGAGTATGGGTCGAGGTGCGTTCTAAAGAGTGCCTGAATCCGGGCAAGTAAGATTCGCGCTCTCTATTGGGCTGCTGTCTTGATGTGCCTGATTGTGTATGGCTACGGGGATATAACGTAACATCATCGGCAGATCGCGTACGACGTAGTGTTGATCCAGCCACTGGTGTATCAGGTGTGTTTCGTTGGTCGGTTTGGACATCACTATTGTGTCGAGCACGGTAGCTATCTGTGTGATGAGATGTGCTTGATCGCGGTAATTGTGACTGCTCGTCAGTTTGAATAGATACTGGTTCATCCTGAGTGACAGACTGTGCCGGCGTGTCGAAGTTTACGGTTAGGTTGTCGATCCATTCTTGAGTACGTGCATTTGCACAGGCACGGTCAAGTCCAAGTCCTTCGGGCCATGATTGTGCTCTTGGTGGGCTTTCGCTCGTTTCAGGATGCCCGGTGTCACCTGAGTGATGAACTGAAGGTGTTGTTCGGTGCCCCCCTTCCGGCAAGGATTGTGCTCTTTGTGGGCGTTTGCCCGTTTCAGGATTTCCAGTGTCATCTGCATAGTGAGTAGACGATGTTGTGCGATGGCTCCTTGCAGGCTGAGTTTCAGTGTCTGATGGTTGAGAAACATGTGCATGCGATGTCTGTGACGAAGAATCATGTGCGGACTCTTCATCGGGTAAACTGGATGGGAAATGAAATTCTTGGGTTATAAGGCCGGATATTGCTGTATTAGCCTCATTGGCGGACATTCCTTTTCTTAACTGTCTTCTATAATCTGCCAGAGCATTTTTGGCATTATCCAATAAGCCGGCTTCAGTGGCATTTTTAGTAGTAAACTCTTCCTCAATTCTGGATATAAGATCATCGAAACCGGGCCTATCCGTACTGTCGCTACGAGCTGTAAGTTCTGATAATTCTGTTATGGTTAAGCCATTATCCAGTTGTATTGAAACGGTCTTAATGATTGACCTGTCATAGTCATTATCGCCCTGCTGTAGTTTATTGACCTCGGTTAACACTTTATGCAGCCACAGGTTGTAAAGCGCTCGATTTGCGTTATTGAGCAGATTAGTTGCTCTTGACGTGTGTGATACACGGCGTTTCCCAACCGGTGTGCGAGAACTTTGCTGTGGGCTGGTCGGCCGGGTAACAGGTGCACCTGTGTGCTCTGGCGTCGTTTCTCTGTCATATGGCCGAACGGGTAAGGATGAGGCTGAGATAGTTGAACCACCGAAAACACTGTTCGCCATGAAAACTACTCCCTGTTTATTAACGTAAGCGCGAATTGGGACATGGTGTAGATAAGACAGCAGCTGACTGAAGAAAGTTCCACATACATTGATTGAGTAACTTGGAATAAAACGAATAGGAATATTATGTTGTTTCGTTATTACTCCCTGTGGATGCTCCTGTTTGCACTGGCAGCTTGGTTATGGCCTTCACCGTGGTTAGGGCTACAGCCTTATTTTGTCTGGTTGCTGGCCGCGATCATGTTTCTGATGGGGTTAACCCTTCGCTGGCAGGATTTTCGCGATCTTCTCCGGCATCCCGGTGCTGTCTGCCTGGGGATAACCTTGCAATTTCTGCTGATGCCAGCGTTAGCCTGGCTGGTCAGTAAGGCGCTTGGATTTTCTCCGGAATGGCTGTTGGGCATGATGCTGGTGGGGACAGCACCTGGGGGGACAGCATCCAATGCGCTCACCTATCTGGCCAGGGGCAATGTCGCGTTATCAATCAGCATGACGCTGGTCTCTACCACACTGGCAGTTGTCATGATGCCACTGCTGACCGGCTGGTATCTGACCACGGTGGTTGAGGTGAACCGGTTGGGTATGTTGTTCAGTATTGCGCAGATTGTTGTGGTTCCGGTCATGCTGGGATTGCTGTGCGTGCATCTATTGGGTGAATCTCGTATTCACCGTGTCCGACGCTGGCTGCCGGATCTGGCATTGCTGTTTATCATCGTGGCCATTGCGTCGCTGGTCGCCATGAATGCCGATAGTCTTAACCAGCTGACCGGACTGCTGGTTTTGGGGGTGGTAATTCATAATGTTGCAGGGCTGGTAGCCGGTTATCTGCTGGCACTGGCTTGCGGGCAATCCGTGACGAATGCGCGAACCATTGCCATTGAGGTGGGTACCCAAAATACCGGTCTGGCCATGGCGTTGGCATTAAAACATTTCTCGGCACTGGCGGCGGTGCCGGGGGTATTATTTTCCATCAGCCAGAATCTGCTGGGTGTAGCTGCGGCGAAATGGTGGCGACGCCAGCCAGAAGATGAACCACAGATGATTGTTACTAGAAACCCTGCTAAGCCCTCGTCTGCAGGAGACGCTTAAGTAAGGTATGAACAGGTTATCGTGTGATGTCTGTTCATACCTTTGGAGTAATCAGGCAGCCTGCAGTGCGATGTCGAGATCGGCTTTTAAGTCTTCAATATCTTCTATACCTACAGAGAGCCGGATCAGGTTGTCATGAATACCAATGGTTTTCCGGGTTTCGGGTGGGATACTGGCGTGGGTCATGATTGCGGGTTGTTCCGCCAGACTTTCCACGCCGCCCAGGCTTTCTGCGAGGGTAAATATCTGGAGCCGTGAGAAGAAACGGCTCGTTTCCTGTATGCCGCCTTTTATCTGAATGGAGACCACACCACTGAACCCCGTCATTTGGTGTGTAGCCAGCGAGTGTTGTGGATGACTGGCCAACCCCGGGTAAATAACGCTTTCAACCTGTCGGTGCTGTGTGAGCCACTCCGCCAGTTGCTGTGCATTCTCATTGTGCGCGCGCATGCGTAACGCCAGTGTCTTGATGCCGCGCAGGGTCAGGTAACTGTCGAAAGGACCGGCCACGCTGCCAATGGCATTTTGCAGGAATGTCAGGTTGTCACTCAGGTGGGTGTTGTTGCCTACAATCACTGCGCCACCCACGGTATCCGAATGACCATTCAGGTATTTCGTGGTGGAGTGCACCACAATATCAGCACCCAGCGACAACGGTTGTTGGTTGCAGGGAGTGGCAAAGGTGTTATCCACAACCACCAGAATATCCCGCGCTTTTGCCAGTGAGCAGATAGCTTCTATATCCACCAGTTTGAGCAGCGGATTAGTCGGTGTTTCGATCCAGATCATACGGGTGTTGGCCTGTATCGCCTGCTGGCAAGCCTCTGGTTCCGACATGTCGATAAAACTGAATGCCAATCCGGCGCTGCGTCGTCGTACCTGATCAAACAGGCGGAAGGTACCACCATACAGGTCGTTCATGGCAATGACGTGGTCACCATGACTCAGCAGTTCCAACACCGTTGCGATAGCCGCTAAGCCTGATGCAAACGCGAAGCCATGCTGACCGCCTTCCAGGCTTGCTAATAAACGTTCACAGGCAAACCGGGTCGGGTTCTGACTTCGGGAATATTCAAAACCGGTATGGTGACCCGGTGCCTGCTGGGCGTAGGTGGATGCAGTGACGATGGCAGGCATCACGGCGCCTGTCACAGGATCATTCTCCTGCCCGCCATGAATGGTACGGGTGGCGAAGCGCATGGGTTGGCTGGTCATAGTGTTTCGCTGTCTCCGGCAAGGTGGTGCTGTTCAAGCCAGTCGGCATTGAACGCCTTGGAGAGGTAACGATAGCCCGTATCACAGGCAAGGGTGACAACGGTTTTGGGTTGCGTTTGTTGTCGGCAATACCGCAATGCTGCAGCCAGGAGAACGCCGCTTGATGTTCCAGCCAGAATCAGCTCACGACTGAACAGCGCGCGGGTGTGTTGAAAGGCATTCTGGTCAGTGATGCTGAAGGCTTGGTCGACCAAGGAGAGATCACAGTTATCCGGCACAAAGTCTTCGCCGATGCCTTCTACCAGCCAACTGCCTGCTTCCGTATCGGATACCCCGTTCACCTTGGGAGCGAGGAGCGACCCTTCCGGGTCGGCCAGTACGATATCTATCTCCGGGTTGTGTTCTTTCAGGTAACGCCCCGCGCCGGTCAGGGTGCCGCCGGTACCCACACCGCAGACAAAAGCATCAATCTGTCCCTCGGTTTGTTGCCAGAGTTCGGGTCCGGTTGTACGGTAATGGGCGTCAATATTGGCAGTATTGGCGAACTGGTTGGTATAGAACAGGTCTTTCTCCCGACTGATGGTTTCGGCAAAGTCCAGATAGTAATCAGGGTGTCCCCGGCTTACATCCGACCGGGTGATAACAACGTGAACGCCCATGATGTTTAACAGGTCAATTTTTTCCCGGCTCATTTTGTCAGGCACTACCGTCGTAAGCGGATAGCCTTTCATTCGTGCTATGGCTGCCAGACTGATACCAGTATTACCTGCAGTGGCTTCAATGATGCCTTGTCCGGGATGTAATTCACCGTTTCTTTCTGCCGCATTAATGATGCTCAGGGCGGTCCGGTCTTTGATGGAACCGTTGGGGTTATTGCATTCCAGCTTGATCAAAAGACGGCAGCAGCCGGTATCGAAATGATGGAGTTGAATGAGAGGTGTATTACCGATCAGATCCAGCATCGAAGCCTGTTGAGTCATGCAATTCATCCGCAGTGATAAAAAGGGCGACACATAGTGTTGGCAAAAATAACGGGCGGGGATGGAATGGATTGTTGTATCGATATACCTAAATGGAGGCCTGTGTATAGGGTATAGTGCGACTTCTATACTCAGTAAATGATGGGGGAGACCTCAAGCAAGCCGATTCAGGGAGGAATCATTCGTTATGCCTGCGCCGCAGCATCATCGTTTCTTTTATTTGTGGATCAGCTCATTACTTCTGTTTGTGGTATTGGGTACGGCATCACTCTCTCTGGCTATTTATCGCTGGTTTCCAGCTTTTGGTTTCATAGGGTATTCCGTTGTGCTGGTGTTGCTACTTTCTGCCATGGCTAACGCCTGGGTGAAATGGCATTACATCGTAGTGAGTATCACGTTGATTCTTTTGGCACTATTGCCTCGCTGGATATTGTGATGTCCAAGGAAGCGATTATTGCGGATCTTGCGGTGATGGAAATGTCCGGTCTGCAACGGCTATTGGCCGATCCTGCCATGATTGATGACTATGTGAATATTCTTGTGATTCTGCTGAATATTTTTACCAGCAGTGTGGCAGGGAATGCGTTGTTTTACGGGCTGAATACCCGAAACTTTGTGACTACGGAAAACGATAATGGCATGATGGTGGCTGATAAATAGCTACCATCATGCTTCGACGGATTAACCTATTTCCGGCAATCTCTCGTTGACTATACGCACTTCCCTTTGCGGGAATGGAATGACAATACCGGCGTCTTGCAGGGCCTTGTAGAGTGCAAGATTAGTCTGGTATTTCACCCGGTAATACTGTTGTGTGGGTGCCCAGTAACGGATTCCCAGTTCAATGGCGCTGTCACCAAAGGCATCAATACCAATTTGTATGCCCTGTTTCTGATCAATATCTGGCTGTGTTGCAGCGGCTTTTTCCAGCACCGCAATTGCCTGCTCCGGATCAGCCTGATAACTGATGCCGATTTTTGTCTCGACCAGCATGTTGCCGAACGAATTGTGCAGCACCTCGCCCAGGATGTGCTTGTTCGGGATGCTGATTTCTTCGCCTTCCTCATTGGTCAGCGTGGTCTTACCCAGACTGATGGCTTTCACCTGGCCAGTCACACCGAGCACGGAAATTGTGTTTGTGACGACGAAGGGGCGGGTAACAATGATGGTGACGCCGGCCGCATAGTTGGATAGCATGCCCTGCAACGCGAGTCCGGCACCGAGAGATATCGCACCAATAGCCGCCACCAGTGGTGTGACACTGATACCAAGCTTACCCAGGGCAATAATACCGATCAGGATAATAATAAGAATGCGTACGGCGCTGGCCACAAAGGTCGCCAGGGTAATATCGATATTGTGTTTCTTGAACAACGCCATTAGCAGGCGGGAGACCTTGCTGGCCACCCATAGCCCGATGCAGAAAATGATCAGGGCGCCAACGAGTTGGAAGCTGTACTTCACCAGGAATTCGGTGATCAGCGTATAGACGTTCTGAAGCTGTTGCAGCTCCTGTTCCAGACCGGTTTGATTCATGACCTGATTCCCCGACATTTAATTGCCATCGGATGAGCGGGAATCCACCGCCAAGAGATGGCTTGTGATTTATATGAACACTGTCGAATAGTATCCGGATCGGCGGGGAGTACAAGCCGATTTGTCCCGGCTCTGGTGGCCGGGACGGGAAGGGTTAGTCAGCCAGGCAGGTGGTAATGGTACTGCCAATCTGGCGAAGGTAGGCGGGATAGCCGTTCGCCGACAACGGAATATCACCCGCCATGGGATCAAGCACGGCGTCTCCCACATCCAGCCCATCTGTCAGACGGCTGATATAGGCGGGCTTGAACTGGGGTTCGCGAAAGATGCAGGTATGACCGGCGTTCTTGAGAGAATCCTTCAATTTCATCAGGTGGCGTGCACCCGGTTGGCGATCCGGACTCAGTGCAAAGACATCTTTGACGGTCAGACGGTAGTGGTCAGCAAAGTAGCCCCAGGCATCATGGAAGACAAAGAAACCGTGCTGACGGACGGTGGCCAGACTTTCGCTGTTGGCAAGATCAGTGGCTTTCACCTGATCAATAAAGACCGCCAGGTTTTCACGGTAACGGGCGGCATTCTGGGGATCGACGGCGACCAACGCGTCAGTCATGGCTTTGCCCATGGCAATGGCATTACCCGGTGACAGCCAAACGTGGGAATCGACAGAGCCGCGGTGGTCATGATCATCGTGGTGGTCATGGTGATGCTCTTCTCCGCTCCATTCTCTCAGGTGCATCCCTGGTGCATCCATCAAGGAGACAACGCGTTGTCCGGCGTTGCTTTCTGCTACCTGTCCCAGTGGTTTTTCCAGGAAGGTTTCAAGCTCTGGCCCCAGCCAGAATATGACCGGTGTATCAGACAGTCGGCGAATGTCTGAAGGTTTCATGCTGTAGCTGTGAGGCGAGACGCCCGGATCCAGCAGAACATCGGGTTCACTGACGCCGTCGGTAATGGCGGCAGCAATCAGTTGAATGGGCTTGATACTGGTGATGACGTTCACCGGTGGCGTTTTATTCACAGCCGCAGTCGCCGATACTGGCAGGGTGGTGGGAATCAGACAGAAAAGCAACAGCAGGACTCGGAATGGCGGCATAAAAGGATACTTCACGAATCGTCAGGAATAATGGTCGGAGTGTTATGTTATAACATTTGCTGTGTTGGGAAAACGACTATAGATAAAACTAGGTATAACAGGAAGGAAAGTAAGGACTACTCTGGCAACGCTTTACGTGTCAGAGCAGACCTAATGCCTTTTACTTCAGGTTGCGAGCAATATGCCGGAATACGGCAATACTTTCGGTCTCCATCGCTTCTGAGGAGTTATTGTAGTCGCTGTAGGCGGAGGACTTGGCGATAACCACCCGATGTTTGGGGTTAACGTAAATAAACTGACCATAGATACCTACTGCCAGATAGTCCCCTTCATCGGTCGTCTCTTCCGGCAGCCACCACTGATAGGCGTAGCCGAAGCGTGAACCGGAAGCAGGGTTATCGCCGGGCATTAAATGTGGTGCGTCAGGTGTCACCGATGCTTTAATCCAGCTTTCTGGCAATAATTGCTCGTCTTGCCAGTTCTTGCCCTTGTTCAGGTACAACTGTCCGAAACGGGCATAATCGCGCAATGTACTGTTGAGGCCGCCGAAGGCCAGTTCGACGCCATCGTCATCCGTTAACCAGTAGACATCAGACTCAGCACCCAGTCGTGACCAGAGTTTTTCTTCCATATAGTCGGAGAGGTTCTTCCCGGTGGCCCGCATGATCACCATGGCGACCACCTGGGTATCCATGCTGACGTAATGATTGTAGGTGCCGGGTTCCCGGGCATTTTTCAGCGAGATAACAAAGTCATCAATACTGGTGCCCAGCGCCATGGTGCGACCCATGCGGTTGATGTCGGAATGGAAGTCGCCGTAATCCTCATTGAACCCGACACCGGATGACATTTGCAGGACATCCTTGAGGCGTACATTGTTATAGCCGCTGGCTTTCAGTTCCGGCACGTAGTCGGTGACCGGATCTTCCACATTTTTGATCGCGCCATCCAGCAGGGCAAATCCGGTCAGCGCTGATACGAAGGATTTGGCGACCGACCAGGAGATCGTTCGGCTGTTCTCATCATTGCCGCGATAGTATTCCTGGAAAACCATCTGGCCGTCTTTCAGCGCAATCATTCCCGTGGTTTCGGTGCGATCCAGCCAGTCTTCCAGGTCTCGTTGTTCGTTATTCCACTGATAACGTTCGGGCAGCGGTTGAGGCTGTTCAGGCAAGGTATAAACGTCACCAGAGCGAGGCACATCCCGTGAAGCGAAGATAGTGCCCATGTTCCTGAAGTTGTGCTGGATCACCTCCGGATCAAACAGCGTCAGCACATGGTAGAAACGGTTGATTTCCGTATGGAAGCGAATACTGGCCGCGATAGCCGTCAGGCAAATCACCAGCAGTATCAGGGTAAGCGCACGTTTCATGATCGTCATTTTTGTTTTTCTTTCGCTTGTTGATGTTGCCGGATGACTGGATGATCAGGCTGCCTGACATAGTAGCAAAGAGCCGGTCATGAGTGACACTTTCCTTTGGTGCATAACGGTGCGCAGGATAAGCAGGCTGTCTCTTAACAGTGCCGGGTGGCGTTTGATGTCCTTTGATTGTGTGCCTATTTGCACCCATAAGATCTGCCATCTGATTCACTTTCTCTGAAGAGAACCCCAATTACTGTCTGGTTGGCAAAGTTGGCATTGCCAATGCAAAGGCCCATTCCACAAAGCTGAACATATGCACAAAAACAGACAGCAGGTTAACTGGGGGAGTGAGTATGAGCCCAACCGAAATGGAAGCCCTGAAAGCGGCTTTTGAAATGCACCAGGCGATGAACATTGAGGTGTTCTACTGGTGGTGTACTGCGATCATGTTCATGATCCACGCCGGGTTCCTGGCCTATGAGATCGGCGCGTCGCGGGTGAAGAATGCCCTGGCGTCGGGCATGAAAAATATCCTGACGCTCGCCGTGATTATTCCTACGTTCTATTTCTTCGGCTGGTGGATCTATAACGCTTTTCCCGGAGGATTCGTTCCGATTGAAGCTGCTGCGGCTCTGCCCTGGTCGACCAGTATGGGACCGGATGCGGCGGATCTGGGCACCGGTATCTTCTGGGCAGCGTTCGCCATGTTTGGTGCAACGACCGGTTCCATTATGTCGGGCGCGGTGATTGAGCGGATTCGCCTGAGTGCTTATCTGATTCTGGCAGTTGTTGTCGGCTCCGTGGTCTGGATTCTGGCTGGCGCCTGGGGCTGGCATCCGGAAGGCTGGCTGCTGCTGGATCTTGGATACCACGATGTCGGCGCATCCGGTGTTGTACATGCCGTGGCCGGTTTCTTCTCGCTCGGCGTGTTGATCAATCTTGGACCGCGTATTGGCAAATATGTTGATGGTAAGCCGATGGCGATTGTGCCGCACAACATGCCGATGGCGCTGATTGGTTTGATGATGATCATTGTCGGTTTCTTCGGATTCCTTGGCGGCTGCATCATCTTTAACGGTGGCGATACCGGCTGGACGACTATCTACAACACACCCACCAACCTTTCCGCTTTTGCCTTCAATACCCTGATGGGTTTTGCCGGTGGCGTTGTGGGTGCCTACCTGACCTCCCGTGAGCCTTTCATGACCATGTCCGGTGGTCTGGCCGGCATCATTACGGTTGCGGCGGGTCTTGATCTTTATTACCCCGGTCTGGCGTTTGTTCTGGCAGCAATCGGCGGACTCACCATGCCACTGTTTGGGCGCTTCCTTGAAAAGCGTGGGATTGATGATGCGGTCGGCGCGGTGGCCGTGCATGGCTGGTGCGGTTTCCTCGGTGTGGTTTTCGTGGGCCTCTTTGCGGCGGGTTATCCGAACGTGGGCGATGCACCGGAAATCTCATTCACCGGCCAGCTGCTGGCAGCCGTCATCATGTGTCTTCTCGGCTTTATCCCCGGTTATGTCATCTCGTTTGGCATGAAGCAGTTCAACATGCTGCGGGTGCCCGAGAAGGTCGAAGCCTTGGGGCTGGACCTGGTGGAAATCCCTGCTCGTCCTTATCCGGAAACAGTACCGGCACAGGATATCGTCGCCTCAACGCTGACACCTGATATGCCGGCTAACAAAGCCTGATTTATTCAACGGCGGGAGGTTTCACTCCCGCTCGTTTAACCCAACAGGAGAACACCATTATGAATGCATCACCGATTACCAGCTGGGAAGGGGTTAGCGCTTATTTCACTTATGCCGATAACCCTTTTGTCATCGGTCTCTGTTTTGTGGCGGCGCTAGGTGTGTTTGCCGGTTTGATCGGCACCATCATCCATCACGAAGCCAGTGCCTTTGATCCCCATAACGATTAAGGGAGAGCGGGAAGGCAAGCGCTTTCCCGTCACTGACATCCGGGAGGAAGCCATGAGCTACAGGAATGTATTGGGACAACGTCGTTGCCGCTATCTGCCCTGTCGTCAGCCGGAGTGTAAGCAGTGTGCCGGGGAGGCTTGTACCGATTCTGCCCTGAGTAGAAGCCATTATTTATGCACAGCGCTTTATCGCCGGTTGCAGCAAAGCTTTCACCGTCAGAAAGCGCAGGGAAGTCTGGAGTGTTGAGCGGTAATGGGCGGAAAGAACAAATCGTCAGGATGAATCAATAAAACAAAACTATGAGTAACAGGAGTAATGCTCGCGCATGGGTTACGGAATAGTACTCGGTACACAGAAATACCAGTTCGCTGACCTGAAGACACTGATGGCAAAAGCATCGCCGCTACGTTCCGGGGATTGCCTGGCGGGGATCGCCACGGTTGATGAGCAGGAGCGGGTGGCAGCCCAGCTAACACTGTCGGATGTGCCCCTGAAAACCTTCCTGAATGAAGCGCTGATTCCTTATGAATCCGATGATGTCACGCGTCTGATTCTGGATACCCATGATCTTGAGGGATTTGCACCGGTCAGTCATTTAACGGTCGGTGATTTCCGTAACTGGTTATTGAGTGATCTGGCCGATACGGAAACACTCACCAGCATCCGGGCGGGTATTACGCCGGAGATGGCGGCGGCTGTCAGCAAGATCATGCGTATTCAGGATCTGATCCTGGTGGCGAAGAAGTGCCAGGTCACTACCCGGTTCCGCAATACCATTGGTTTGCCGGAGCGGCTGTCGACACGGCTGCAACCGAATCATCCGACCGATGACCCCGCCGGTGTGGCAGCGTCAGTGCTGGACGGTCTGTTGTATGGCAATGGCGATGCGGTGATCGGGATTAATCCTGCGACGGATAACCTGGAAGCTGTTATCCGGTTAATGCATCTGCTGGATGAAGTGATCCAGCATTATGCCATCCCGACACAAAGCTGTGTCCTGACGCACGTCACCACCCATATTGAAGCGATGAACCGCGGAGCGCCGGTTGACTTGGTGTTTCAGTCCATTGCCGGAACCCAGGGCGCGAATGAGAGCTTTGGTGTCAGCTTGTCCGTGCTGCAGGAAGCCCATGAGGCGGCGTTGGCATTACAGCGGGGAAGTGTCGGACAGCAGTGTATGTATTTTGAGACCGGTCAGGGTAGCGCGCTGTCTGCCAATGCCCATCATGGTGTTGATCAGCAGACCTGTGAAGCACGTGCTTATGCGGTTGCTCGACAGTTTGATCCGTTGCTGGTGAATACCGTGGTGGGTTTCATCGGGCCGGAATACCTCTACAACGGCAAGCAAATTATTCGTGCAGGGCTGGAAGATCACTTCTGCGGCAAGCTGCTGGGTTTACCGATGGGGTGTGACATCTGTTACACCAACCATGCTGAGGCGGATCAGGATGATATGGATATGCTGCTGACCCAATTTGCCGCGGCTGGCGGTACGTTCATTATGGGCATCCCCGGTTCCGATGACATCATGCTGAATTACCAGACCACCTCGTTCCATGATGCGCTTTATGCCAGAGAACTGTTAGGGCTTCGAGCCGCCCCGGAATTCGAACATTGGCTGCAGACGATGGGAATCGTTGATCAGGACAGCCGACTGATGCGCCATGAGCAAGGTTTGCCTCCAGCGTTTCAGCATGTGATAGTCAACGAATCAGGGACAACAACAATAACATCATGAGTACTGAACCTCCGACGAAACAAGACTTTCTTATCGATAACCCCTGGCAGTCTCTACGACGTTATACTGATGCACGCATTGGTTTGGGTCGTAGTGGTGTCAGCCTGCCCACCGATGTACACCTCTCTTTCCAGCTAGCCCATGCCCGAGCTCGCGATGCCGTGCATATTCCACTGGATAATGATCAGCTGGAGAAAGCGATTCGTGCTTTTTCTCCTGTGGATACCTGGTCACTGAAAAGTCGGGCTAGTGATCGGGCCGCTTATCTTCAGAGACCGGATCAGGGGCGTTTGCTTAGCCGGGAATCTGAACAGTTTCTTCGCCAGCACAGCCCGACAGAGGGTTTTGATATCGCCATAGTGATTGCCGATGGGCTTTCATCGACCGCTGTCCTGCGCCATGCGCCGCCGATGCTGGAACATTTGCTGTCAGCGGTTGCTCCACTGGATTATCGCTGCGCGCCGATTTGCCTGGTTACTCAGGGGCGGGTCGCGGTAGGTGATCCGATCGGCGAACTGCTGAATGCCCGCCTGCTGGTAATGATGATTGGAGAACGACCGGGACTCAGTTCACCGGATTCACTGGGAATTTATTTCACCTGGCAGCCGCAGTCCGGCAAGACGGATGCCCAGCGTAATTGCATCTCCAATATTCGTCATGAAGGGCTCAGTTATGAGGAAGCGACACATAAGCTGATGTACCTCATGCAGGAAGCGGGTCGTCGGCAGCTCTCCGGCGTATACCTGAAAGATGAAACCGATGCCGGCGAGGCATCACTGCCGGGGCAGGAAATGACCGGTAATCTCCTGATAAACCACCATAAGGACTGATTGTGGAAAAATTGTCCCTTATTCTGAAGCGTACCCTTTTCTATCCCCTGTTTTTATTCTGCTCAATGGGGTTTTACCTGTTGGAATGGCGGGGGATGGGTGCGGTCATGGCTGCCATGCTGGTGGCTGGGTGTGTGCATTTTCTGATGAACGGGTATGACCTCTTGTTGCTGAAAAAACACAGCAAGTAAGGTGGTTTGTTGAGTTCATCATTTAACGTGTGGTTTTAGCGTTAGACAGAATATTCATCCGATTCTGTTGCTCGCCGATGTTATCCACAGGACGCATTCTGGGATAAACGATGGCGGCATTGGAAATTACTGCACTGATTTGTCTGTTCCTGGTGGTCGCGCTGATTGTCGGCTTCACCCTGAAAAATGGTATCGGCCCCACACCTTCCTGTCGTCGTACGACAGACGCACTGGATAATCTGTTACCCGAGGCAATCGATGGTGTGATTATGGAGTTCGGTTGTGGCTGGGGGGGAATCGCCCTGTATCTGGCCAGGAAGTATCCGAATAATTCGGTTGTCACTTGGGAGAATTCACCGATTCCGTGGCTTGTCGCTTACCTGAGAAAGGTATTGAGCGGACAGGACAACCTGAGTGTCCGCTACGGGGATTTTTGCAACGCCTCTCTGGATCGATGCGGGCTTATCTACTGCTACCTCTGCACAGGGCAGATGCTACGTATCAAAGATTTTTTGTTGTCTGCATCGGTTAACCAACCGTATCAGCTCGTCAGTAGTACGTTCTCCGTTCCTGGCTGGACGCCAGAGTCCGAATACCCTTTAGGTGACTGGTATGGAAGTTGGTTGTGGGTTTATATGTTGTCCCACCAACCATCATCACTTAACGCCTTCAACCGTTTTTCCTCAAAGTGATCTTCTATGGCGCGGCGGATATAGAGTGAACGTTCGGATGCTTTTTCCGGCAGAGGATCGTTAGCCTTGTCCTTATCCTGGATCAATGGGCGTATTATCTCTTCCGTGGTGCTGGTGCGTGGTTCAGTCATTGTGCCACTCCCTTCTTGTTATTACTTGTTATGCGAATGGTGACCGGAGTCTGTTGCCGTTTTATGACCTTATTTCGCTATAGCCATTTGTATAAAGCGACAGGTTTGAACTCAAGCGAAATTATACCGGTCGCCTGTAGGAAATATGCCATTGTCGTTTAAATTTCCGGTAACGGTTCATGGCGCTTTGCTACTTTTGTGTAAGCCTCAGTGAACGAAGATTTTTCTTAACCGTTTGCAATTGCTGCGCCAGTTCAGGCCCCCGTGACATGGCAACACCCATGGCCAGCACATCAATCACGACAAGGTGGGCGATGCGAGATGTCAGCGGGGTATAGATGTCAGTGTTTTCCGGCACATTGATGGGCACATGGATATCACCGGCATTGGCCATTGGCGTGTTTGAAGGGCACAGGGCAATGACTTTGGCGGATTGTTTTTGCACCAGCTGGATGACGTGCAGTAATTCCTTGGTGCGCCCGGTCTGTGAAATAGCGATCACAACATCATCCTGTGTCAGCGTTGCCGCAGACATGGATTGCATGTGGGGATCGGAATAGGCAGCCGTTGTGACCTGAAGGCGGAAAAATTTGTGTTGGGCATCCGTAGCGACAATGCCTGAAGCACCATAACCATAAAATTCAATCCGTTGCGCCTGACTCAACAGGGAAATGGCCTGTTCCAGTTGCTCCGAATCCAGCTGGTCACGAATATCAATCAGGTTGCTAATGGTGGTATTGAAGACCATCTGCTTGAAATCGCCGGTGGATTCTTCCCCGGTCACCTCAAACTGACCAAAACTGGCGCCACTAGCCAGACTCTGGGCCAGTTGTAATTTGAAATCCTGAAAACCGTGACAGCCAATAGCCCGGCAGAAACGAAGCACAGTGGGCTCACTGACGCCACATTGGGTGGCCAGATCGGCAATGCTGATGTGAATTACATTAGCGGGATGCGCCGCCACATAGTCAGCCACTTTATGCTCCGACTTCCTGAGGAGATGCCGGTTTTCATCAATATGTTGCAGCAGGTTCGTTGGAGGCATTGGATGACCGGTTCATTTTTGGGCTGTAGTTATACAACATGGGTGACGCGGATGGTAGTGGAAAGTACCTATTGGGTTTGTTAGGGGAGCCGTAATTGTTAGTAAAATCAACCGTCGGGCCGGTGATCTCTGTGTAGTAAAACTACAGTCATTCTGGCATTTGATTTTGTGCGACTGTCATTTTTATTAATGCGGTTCTGCTGAAATAGGTAGAGGATGCAATGGTTGGTAGCAGGGGATAACCATCTCATCAGCATGTCAGACAAATGAAGGCGTAGATAATGGGCATGGGGAATTTTCAGGTCTGTTCAAGGTCTATTTTCATTGTCAGGAAGGAGGCAAGATGACTCTCTCATTACAGGGTATCAAATACGCGGTCTTGGTTGTTGATCAGAATTAATGGTATGACTCTGGCTGTGTACATAATCAGCAAGCCTGTAGTGTTATTCGAATCTTCAACGAATAGTCACTTTGATAGCCCATGGTGTTAATCAGACAAATATTGTTATGTATCAGGCAGCCTTCCTTCATTTTTTGTTTTTAAGACTGATGACAAGGATGGAAGGATGTTAAACAACATTTTTGCAATAGTGATTTTATTTTCCCTGCTAACAAACAGTGTCATGGCTTCTTCCGAGGATAAGTCTGTTTCCGTTTATATTGTTGGCTATGGTAGTTTGATGCTGTCTCTAACCCGCACAGTGACAGCGCCGGATGTTGCGGAGCAGACACTTATGCCTGTGCGCATCAATGGTTATGAACGTACCTGGAACCTTTGGTTGGAGCAGTATGATATGCGCATGCTGGCGGCTGAAGAGAAAGCAGGACGATTTGTAAACGGACTGCTGTACCGTGTAAATCCACATGACCTCTGGCGTTTTGATGCCCGTGAAGGCCACCGTCACTATCGGCGTATTCGTTTACCACTCAGTGCAGTTGAGTTTTATAACCCACTGGAGAGTCAGTGGTTTCTTGAGCACTCTGATGAGGTAGAAGTCTACATGTATGTGGCGCTCAAGCATGATATTACTGATGGGGGGAACTATCTGGGGAACAATGGGCATGATCATATAAACAAAAAGATCACCCGTTCTTATCTGGATGTTGTACTGGCTGGTTGCATGGAAGTGGATGACCATAATAATTTGCATGGACGTTTTATCGGTGACTGCCATATCAGCATGGGACTCCGTAAATACCATATTGATGATGACCGTCTGAAGCCCCGTTATCCTCGTGCCCCGGCGAATCTACTGGACTCTGCCCGAAAGCGGGTCAGAGAGTTGGAGGACTATCTGGAGCAGGACTGGAATACCTACATGAACCGAATGAACACGGTCTGTGAAAACAGCTAGTGTTGACCGGATAATCCTCAGGCGCGACTGGCAAGAAACTGACTGAATTCCGCTGCGGGCAGTGGCTTGCTGATGAAATATCCCTGAACTTCATCGCAGGCATTGTCACGCAGGAACTGAAGGTGTGATGGTTTTTCCACACCTTCAGCGACTACCTTCAGATCCAGGCTGTGGGCCATGACAATAATGGCGCGGGTAATGGCGGAATCATCCTCGCTGGTATCCAGACTGCTGATAAAGGAGCGATCGATTTTCAGTGCATCCACAGGAAAACGCTTCAGGTAGCTGAGGGATGAATAGCCGGTACCGAAATCATCAATACTGATTGTGACGCCCAGTTGCCGGATGGCATGCAGTGCCTCAATGGTTCGTTCTATATCGTCCATGATAAGACTTTCTGTGAGTTCCAGTTCCAGAAGATGAGGTGGCAGACGGGTTTCTTCAAGAACAGTACGGATAAGCTCAATCAGTTGTGCCTGACGGAGTTGGCTGACTGAGAGATTGACGGAAACCCGAATCTCCCAGCCCTGATCCAGCCAGGTTCTTGCCTGCTGGCAGGCCTGACGCATAACAAACTCGCCAATATCGTTGATCAGGCTGCTTTCCTCGGCAATGCTGATAAATCGGCCCGGTGTTATCAGCCCTTCTTCCGGATGATTCCAGCGAACCAATGCTTCTGCTTTGGTGATGGTGTCGCCGGCCAGCGTCATCTTAGGCTGATAATAGGTTTCCAGTTCCCCATTGCTGATCGCCTTACGCAGGCTCGTCTCCAGTGCAACCCGTTCCCTGGATGCAGACTGCAGGTTTCGGTTATAGAACTGCAGATTATTGCCGCCGAGGTATTTGGCCTGCGCCATGGCCATATCCGCCTGGCTGATCAGGGTCTGCAATTCGCGGGCATTCTCCGGAAACATTGCGACACCGATGCTGGCGCCTATGATGAGTTCGTGGTCGTGTATCCGGTAAGGTTTGGAAACGGCCTGCACAATGGTTTCGCCCAATGCAGAAATGGCGTCCTGAGTTGGGTTGTTATCAATAATAAGGCTGAATTCGTCTGCTGCCAGTCGCGCCACACTGTGTGCATGTGAGGTATGTTGCGTGAGGCGTCGGGAAACCTGCTGTAACAGGTTATCGCCAACTTCGTGGCCGAGGCTGTCATTAATCTGTTTGAAACGATCCAGATCAATCGTGATCAGCGCAAAGGACTGCTGCTTTGCATCGGCATAAGCGATGGCTTCATACAGACGTTCACGGAATCGGTTACGATTAGCCAAGCCGGTCAGTGGGTCAAAATTGGCTAGATACGTCAGACGTTCTTCTGTTTGTTTATACTCTGTCAGATCACGGAACAGGCCGACATAATGTGTAATCCGGCCACTTTGATCGCGAACGGAACTGATCTGAATCCAGATCGGATAGGTATCACCATCCTTGCGTCGTTCAATCAGCTCCCCTTCATAACGTCCCTGCTCAATCAGAGCGCTTCCGATCTTGTTATAGAGCTCTTCGTTACCATCATCCGTCTGGAAATCGGCAATGGTTTTATTGATGATCTCATCGTTGCTGTAGCCGGTCAGTTCCTTGAATGCCTTGTTAATCGCTACAAAGCGGAAACGAGCATTTAGCACAAAGATGGCTTCGCTGGTGCTCTGAAACAGGGTGAGTGCCAGACGAGTCTGTCGTTCATGTTCCATTTCCAGCGAGATATCCCGACGGGTGCCGAGCATACGGCTTGCACGTCCCTTGTCGTTCCATTCAACGACTTGTCCACTGTCTTCTACCCAGACCCAGGAGCCATTGGCATGGAGTATTCGATAGCGAGCTAGATACTGATCAGTTTTATGTCGAAGGTGGGCGATGATGGCTTTGCGGACACGGGGCGCATCCGAGGTATGAATCAGGGGTTCGAGGTGGCCTTTGAATCCACTGAGCTTTTCCGTGTCATAGCCAAACAGTTCCTTGAAATGGCTGTGATAGATTTGCTCGTTTTCCATGTCCCAGTCCCAGAAGCCAAGGCGACTGGCGTCCAGGGCCTGACTAAGTCGATGCTCGCTGTTTTTTAATGCCTCTGTGGTTTCTGAGAGTTCCCGTGTTCGCTCAGTGACCATTTGTTCCAGCCCAGCATGGGTTTCCTCCAGTTCTTTCTGGGTGTCCCGGACTTTGCGGTTTTCATCGGACAGCAGATCACTGAGTGCCTGGTTACGAAAGCGACGTTCCAGAGACTTGATGGAAAAACGGTGCGCATAAAGCGCGCAATACAAGACAACGCCCAACAGAATAACCTGGATAAAGGCCCAGATATCGGTTTGGGGCACCGGATTCATCCACAGGGAGAGTGAAACAGGCAACAGGCTGGGCAGGCTGAAACAGATAAAGGCTGGTAGATAACAGGAAAACAGTACCGCACTGGAAAGCAGGGCAATGGTCAGCAAAAGTTGTGTTGCGGCGAGGTCTGTGAAGGTGGAGAACGGCATTAACAGGAGAATGGCTGCCGCAAACGACGCGCCGCTCAGGGCGGTGCTCATGCAGAAATAAAGCAGCCACTTCTGATGACCGTCCTGTTTCGTATCCTGCGCTTCTCGCAGGAAACCTGACGCCAGTGCCTGACGCAATAATCCGAGCGTTGCGAGCCAGGTAGCAATAGGCAACACCAGACTGGTATTAATCGAATTCCACAGCAGCAGAATGACGCCAGATAAGCTGATTCCCAGGATGATGATCATGCGCAGTGATCCCTGGTGCAGCAGTTTCAGCTGTTCGGTACTGATACGCGCGTTGAGCCAGGAATAGGAAAGCTTCGCCTGTCGGTCATGCGTTATCTGGGGTGTGGATAACAGGTTGTGTTCCTGCATGATCTCAGCATTTGCGTCCGGGCATCTTCGTTAACGTTCCGTTCCTGGAACCGTTGCCGGTAGTGCCGTCGTTGTTGTTTTTGTCAGGTGCATCCATGCCAAGGGTACAGACAGTGTCAGAGAGACAGGCTACGACATTATGTGATCTCTCGACCCATCGCCATAAAAGGGATTCTTTATGCACGATGGTACATCTTAAGTGTGCTTGATTATTAAATCGCAATCCGTTGTATGGCTGCAACACACAGGCCAATATTTATGTTCGACATACGACACTTATTGCACAGATAGTGCCAAACCTCATGAGAGGTCTGGCAATGATCCACACAATTGTCCCGTGTAGTGAGGTTGAATCTAACATCTCGGGTACCAGTTTCCCTCATTCCCGGTTTATGGGAGCCATCGCTCTCGGTTACACTTGAGGTTTTCAATTTCCTTCCGGCTGCAATAATGGATGTCACTGCAATTCTCGACTCTCTAAATGATGCCCAGCGCGAAGCGGTAGCCCAGCCTCTGGGTTCCAGCCTGATTCTCGCCGGTGCGGGCAGCGGCAAGACACGGGTGCTGGTTCACCGTATTGCCTGGTTAATCCAGACAGAAGGTGTGTCCCCCTGGTCCATCATGGCGGTGACCTTTACCAACAAAGCTGCGGCCGAGATGCGTGGGCGTATTGAGCAGATGCTGGAAATGCCAGTACGCGGCATGTGGGTCGGTACGTTCCACGGTTTGGCGCACCGTCTGTTGCGGGCGCACTGGAAAGAGGCAGGATTGCCGGAAAATTTCCAGATTCTGGACAGTGATGACCAGCTGCGAATCATCAAGCGCCTGATGCGGGCATTGGGCATGGATGAAGCCAAATGGCCACCCCGACAGGCGCAGTGGTACATCAACGGTAAGAAAGATGAAGGTCTGCGGCCGCAGCATATCGAGCCGGGTTATGACCCGTTCGAGAAGAATATGCACCAGGTCTACACCGCCTACGAAGAGAACTGTCGTCTTCTCGGTGTTGTTGATTTTGCGGAGCTTCTTCTGCGATCTCACGAACTCTGGCTAGAGCATCCGGAACTGCTGGCGCATTACCGGGAGCGCTTCCAGCAGATCATGGTGGACGAGTTTCAGGACACCAACGCCGTACAGTATGCCTGGCTGCGTATGCTGGCGGGTGACAAAGGAAACCTGATGGCAGTAGGCGACGATGACCAGTCAATTTATGGTTGGCGTGGCGCGCGTATTGAGAATATCCGACAGTTCACCCGTGATTTCCCCAAGGCGCTGACTATCCGCCTGGAACAGAATTACCGTTCCACCGGTACCATCCTGAAAGCGGCGAATACCCTGATTGCCAACAACCCGGATCGTTTAGGTAAAGAACTCTGGACGGAAGGTAACGAAGGTGAACCGATCCAGGTCTATGCCGGATTCAATGAAGTTGATGAAGCCCGTTTTATTGCTGACCGGATTCAGGATGCGGCAAATGGCGGCATGGCCCGCAGCGACATCGCAATTCTTTATCGTTCCAACGCACAGTCTCGTGTGCTTGAGGAGTCCATGCTGCGCAGCGGTATTCCTTACCGTATTTATGGTGGACAGCGGTTCTTCGAGCGGGCGGAGATCAAGAACGCCCTGGCGTATCTGCGGCTGGCCAGCAACCAGGATGATGATCCGTCGCTGGAGCGTGTGATTAATGTCCCGGCGCGGGGCATTGGTGAAAAAACCGTTCAGCAGATTCGGGATGTCGCCCGGAGCGGCGGTGTCTCCATGTGGCGCGCAGCCCGTGAAATGGTCAAGGGTAAGGGGCTGACGGCCCGGGCCGCGAACGCGGTATCTTCCTTTATTGAACTGGTGGAAGGGTTGTCATCATCGGCCAATGATCTCCCACTGGCTGAATTGGCGGATCACATCATCAATGTCACGGGTTTGATCGAGCATCACCAGAAAGAGAAAGGTGAAAAAGGCCGGGCACGGATCGAGAACCTTGAGGAACTGGTTTCCGCCTGTAAGGAGTTTGATCCGGAAGATGTCTTCGATGACGAGATGCAGCAGAATCTGTCGCCACTGGATGCTTTCCTGGCCCATGCGGCGCTGGAAGCCGGTGAAACCCAGGCAGATCAGTTTGCTGACAGTGTGCAGATGATGACACTGCATTCTGCCAAAGGTCTGGAGTTCCCGTTGGTCTTTATGTGCGGTATGGAAGACGGGCTGTTCCCACACAAAATGTCCCTGGATGATTCCGGTGGTTTAGACGAGGAACGTCGTCTTTGCTATGTCGGTATTACCCGTGCGATGGAAAAACTGTACCTGACTTATGCGGAAAGTCGTCGTCTTCACGGACAGGAAAATTACAACCGTCCATCACGGTTCCTGCGTGAAATTCCCGGTGACCTGATGGAAGAAGTCCGCCTGAACGCCACGATCAGCCGACCCGTTACCGCTGGCGGCGCCACCATCAATGCGGAAGTGCCAGATACCGGCCTGCATCTTGGTCAGCGAGTCGCACACGAAGTGTTTGGTGATGGTACGGTGCTGAATTTTGAAGGGCAGGGTGGCCAGGCACGGGTACAAATTAATTTTGATGACGAAGGCAGCAAGTGGCTGATGGTCGCTTATGCCAAACTGATGCCCTTGTGAAATAACGGCTACTGTCGCTAGTATGGGCTCGAAGTAAGCATGGCTTACCGGTAGGTAATACCAGTCTGCTTTACCACGCTATAGGGGTAAAGCAGGGCTGCTGATAATAAGAAAGTTGGATACCAACACAAGGGGGAGACGTATGAAACGCCGTCAGATGCTGACTGCTCTGGGTGTAGGCGCCGCCGGTGCAATGCTGGCGGGTTGTAATGACAATGCCCCGGCGCCGCAGGTCGCCGGACAGGGTACCGTCGAGAAGAAAAAGTACCGCTGGAAACTGGTGACATCCTGGCCGAAAAACTTCCCGGGTCTGGGCACGGCGCCGGAGCGTTTTGCCGAGATGGTCAACCAGATGAGCGGCGGCCGTCTTGAGATAAAAGTGTACGGTGCTGGTGAACTGGTGCCGGCGCTGGAAGTCTTCGATGCCGTTCGTACCGGAACCGCAGAAATGAGCCACAGTGGTGCTTACTACTGGAAAGGTAAGGAACCCGCCACACAGTTTTTCACCGCAGTGCCGTATGGTCTGAATGCCCAGGAAATGAGCAGCTGGCTCCATTATGGTGGCGGTATGGCGTTATGGGAAAAACTCTACGAACCTTTCAACCTTAAGCCGTTTGCGGGTGGCAGTACCGGTGTGCAGATGGCGGGTTGGTTCAATCGCAAGATTGAATCGCTGGAAGACCTGAAAGGTCTGAATATGCGTATCCCCGGCCTCGGTGGTGAGGTGCTGAAGCGTCTTGGTGGTTCTCCGGTCAATGTGCCGGGTGGTGAACTTTTCACTGCATTGCAAACCGGTCGTATTGATGCCACAGAATGGGTCGGTCCTTATAACGATATGGCGTTCGGACTCTACAAAGCGGCGAAATATTACTACTACCCAGGCTGGCATGAGCCAGGTTCAACCCTGGAATTCACTGTTAACCTGGATGCCTGGAAAGAACTTCCGGCAGACTTGAAAGCTATTGTGCAAACGGCAACCCAGGCAGCACATCAATCCATGCTCGACGAATATACTGCACGCAATAACGTGGCCCTGAACCAGCTGATCAATGATCACGGTGTACAGGTACTGAAATTACCGGACGATGTATTGAAAAACCTGAAAGAGGTTGCGGAGCAGGTGACACAGGAGGTTGCTGCGACCAATGAGCAGTCCAAGGCCATTTATGAGTCGTTCAAACGCTTTACCAGGCAGGTAACGGAGTATCATAAAGTGTCAGAAATGGCATATTACGACGCCCGTCTTCTGTAAGCTTACGACCAAGCGCCACTCAGAGACTATCGAGAATCTTCTTCTGATTTGAGTGGCGCTCATTCATCTGATCACGCGCTTTCTGTGCTTCCTTAATTATCTCGCTCGGGTTTGAGCGATTCGGTAATACCTCTTCATCTTTCTTTTCAGCGTTATGTTTCTTTTTGACCGGTTCTGGCATATCAGGTAGCGGTGTTATGCGACTGGTATCGATGTGAATCTTACGTGTTTTAACGTTGGGATCGTCAGCTGGTTTTGTATCGGAAAAGTGCCAGACACCGTTGGCATCCTGCCAGCCGTTAACGGTTTTCTGCTGTGAGGCATTTGTATCGCCCGGTATATAGGTTTCAAGCTTTTTGGTGATTTGCTTACCTTGGCTTAGGAGTGAGCTGAATGTATTGGCATCTGGCAGGATATCGTCGAGGGTTGCCAGTGGTTTCCCGTTCGGTCCCGGAATATAAAAGGGTGCTGCAACCAGTGCACCGATGAATAATGTAAAAGAAATACGACGACCATAGTTTATTCCATGAGGCATAACTGGCTTCCCTGACGCTGACCCGCAGTATTATTGATCAGCTAATACTGTCTTCCTTGCACTAGCTTAGCGTATCGCTAAGTCATGTCCGGTACTACAGCGGGCCAGATCATCGCGTCACACTTAGGATACGGATAAGTTCCGCTCCGGTATTTTTACGACGTATGGCGTATGTCCGGTGCTTTCCAGGAATTGCTCAACACCGGGCTTGCTGATTACCAGTGTGCTGGTATTGACCAGCGGATGACACTGAATGGCATCCTGTTGCCAGACATCTTCATCAATCACAACGGTAACATGCTGTTCCGGGTCATTCACGATACCGAGCAGTGTGACGGCACCAGGTTCCAGGTTGAGGTATTTTTTTAGCCGTTCAGGCGAGGCAAGCTGAAGTTTGCCCACGTCCAAAACGCTCCCCAGCTGATTGAGGTCGGTGGCCTTGTGGTCTGCAACAACAACGAGAAAGTGTTGTTTACCCTTGCGATCCTTGACGAACAGGTTCTTGGTTCTGGCTCCCGGCAAATTGGGGGTTTCACGATTCGCTTCTTCACAGGTATAGACTGGAGCGTGGTCAACACGCTGAAAGTCGATCTTCAGGTGTGTGAGATGGTCGAAAATATCCACAGGCTTTACCTCAACAGTACTTCATAACGGAATGCTGAATGCATTGTCTGAAACGAATGTCGCTAACCTCAGCTGTTATCAGCTTACTTAAAGGCTGTGGTGGGTAGAAAGGCATATAGGGTGTAATTCGTGATAAGGCATGATCAAAATAATGCTGGCGTTACGACCTGTTTCAGATTGTATCGCACGCTCGTTTTGAAATTCTGCTGACTACACGGCAAACCGTTATTTGGAAGAATGAGAATTCTGCTGTAGCCCCTGTCAGTGCTGGAAACGCATTATGTTGGCATGAACCCTGTAACTATTCGGGTAAGGGACGGGGAAGGAGGTCTCAGGTACGAGAGCCTGTCATGGATGACCGTTTTTATGATGTCTGTCATTGATCGCCGGTGGCAGTAGTATGGGGTCTTAGCAAAAGTTCCAGGGAGGAAACCGGGGCAAGGATGCCCCATTTTTATCACCTCAGTCAGATTATTACCAAGTCTAAATAAACGACAACTTTATAATAATAATGTTATTGCCCGTGATTACATTATCTTTCCACGCAATTTACTTTTCATTAACACAAAGTGTTTCAGGCTCATCTAATCTCAACATGTCGAAAGGGAAAACAGACAACAGAAAGTCTGCAAAGGAGCGTTTTTAAACATCGGTTAAAGAGGTAATTATCATGAGTATGTTCTTTGCCAATGACAATGATTTTGTCAAAGCCTGTGGTGGCGGTACTGTTGGATATTGCGTTGCTGTTGCGGTTGACAAGGAAGGCGGTTTGGTTGGTATTCGTGATACCAAAGATGACAGCAAAGCAACCCTGATCTTTGACAAGGGTGAATGGCAGCACTTTATTACTGCGGTAAAAGCCGGTGAGTATGATATTGAGTGAAATAAATCTGTGAGTACGAGATAAGATGTTTCACGGAAAATGAAAATTCACTGTTGTAATCATTACGCTATCTGAATTGATAGTGTCATCAACTCAGATAAACGCTTTCAATTCAGATAGCCAATATTTCAGATGAGTACTGTTGTGGCGTTGTGACTGATAGTCATATCGTTATCTGCAAGAACATCAGGAGGCTGTTATGAATAGTGTATTGAAGCAGCAACCCGTTGACGATATTGTCATTCGTTCCCTGGAGGAAAAAGATTTTAAAGCGTTCCTTGCATTGTCAACAATTATGCATCGAGAATCTGAATACCGTAATTTGTCGTTTAGTGAACAACGGGTTAAGCAGTTTTTTGATCTCCATTTGACTGATCCAGCCTACGCTGGATGGGTCGTAGAAGTGGATGGAAATCTGGTAGCAGGTTTTTTAGCGCAATACAATCACATCAGCCAGTTCTCGGATGACAGGGTCGCGTTTGAAAATGGCTTTTTTGTTCATCCTGGCTACCGGTGTCAGGGTATTGCCAGGCAGTTATTTACGATTTATGAGCAGTGGGCAAAAGGCAATGGATGTCGGTATACCTATTGTTCCATTACCACGGAAATTGATGAGAAAAAGACTGTTACTCGTTTGGAAAAACAAGGATATCAACGGTGTGGCACCCTGCTTAAGAAAGATTTTTTGTAAGCGCTATGGTGTTAAATATTGAGATCCAGTTTTGCTTAATATCTGGAACTATGCAGTAAACTTAAGCATACTGATAATCAGGCTTGGTGATGCAGTGATTGGGTTATCTGCTTTAATTCATTGAGTTTTAATTTGGCTTCTTCTGTGATCGCTGCACCTTTAAGTGCTTCTTCGAGTTGTTTAGTTTTTTGAGATATTTCACCAAGCCCATTATGTAAGTGAGCAATTTGATCTTCCAGATGTTCCCTATAGGCTTTTTTCCTATCTCTGGAATTCTGTGCTGCTTCTCTATTTTTACGTTTTCTAGTTTCTTTTTTGATCTGATTTTTAATTGCCTCCATAAACTTCCTGGACTTTATAGGATCTGATATTTTTTGTGCGGCTTCTTCGAAAACTGATAATGCATTTTGGTTGGAAGGTAGAAAAAATACAAATTGTTTCAATTCTTCAGATAATAAAGCATTTTCAATGTGTGCTATAAGGATATCTATATTTTTCGTTTTTTCAGGATTGAGTACATCAGGAATTAGAGAAGTTTTCGCTCCGGTTTCTATGCGTTTATCATCAGTGAACGATGTGTTATCGGAGGTTTCTGTAACATTCTTTGGTTGTTCGTATAAAGGGTTAGTTTCTGGTTTTATTATCAAAGCTACACCTTTACCTAGTTGCTCTGATGCTGCTGAAAATGCTGCAAAATGTACATGTGGGAGTATCGTGCTGGCAGATGGTTGTTTTGTACAATCAGCAGGTTCGGTTTTGATGGCTGGTAAGATCGGCACATAGCGACGTTGTAGTGTTGTAGCCATGACCTGAGATATCGATGGTTGTGTAAAGGTCGCTGCTTCCAGCGGCGCATATTGAGGTATTTGAGACCCCGATGTTGTTTGAGTAGTGACTCCTGAAACATCGGTTAGCTGAGAGCTGGCAGGTATTTCGCCAAGTGATGGATGAATAACGGAATCAGACTCCGATAACACGTTAAGTTCAGGAAAAATGGACGGTTCTATATTGACTAGGTCGATATTTCCATATTCTGATAGTGTTCTCTGATTAGCCATAGTTGGGGAGAGCGTATCGAAGAATGATGTTCCTTCTATGGGACTAATGCCTAAGCTAGAAGCTGTTTGTGGATGCGTACCCTCTAATAATAATGGTGGAGGTATTAATCTTTGAGGTGCAGTGCAAACATCTTGCTGAGTAGTAGGGCTACTATTTGTGGTATTTGGCCTGTTCGAAGATGGCGATCCTGAAAACATTTATCCTTATCTCAGATGCAATTTTGAGCATTAATTTTATTATTCGCTTTCATAATGTCACTAACAATTTTGTATGTTAATGCTTACATGTCAGTTAAATTTATTGTTAATTATCAGGTTTTAATAAGTATATAGTGTGTAATAGTTCTGTATCGTATCTATTGGTATCTTTTAAAGGCCTATAAAGGTAAGTGTTTGAATAGGAAATAATCTTTTTACTTGTCATGATTTCGCCATTCATATGTCCTAAAGACCTCAAATAATAATGAGCAAAACAGGAATCAGGGATATGAACCGAGTTAGACAACTCTTGCTTGCAACCAGCTTGGTGGCGATAAGCAGTATAAGGTAGCCAATGCAATAGAAAACCTTTGTCAGCAAAAAGCCTGCGATTTCGCCATAGGTCTGGGTGATAATATTTATGAGGCAAGTGTCGACAGTAGTCGTGACGACAGTTTCCAGAGCAAATTCGAGCAACCTTATGCAGGACTGACCTTCCCCTTTTTCATGTCGCTAGGCAATCATGATAACTCCCATTTTTCCAGCGGTGGCGGACTGGATAATTTCAAGGACGAGTATCAGGTCGCCTACCACTATCGCGATGACTGCAGCAGTGACAAATGGCGTATGCCTAACCGCATTATCATTTTACTGCACCGTTGGAGAGTAAACAGCCTCTGGTCGATTTCCTCGCGCTGGATTCCAATCCGATTGCCGGTGGTCTTGACTGGGACTACCAGTATTGACGAAAACCCTATACTGCAAAGCATAAGGCGTGGATCAACACGACTTTGTCGAATACCACCGCACCATGGAAAGTCGCCTTTGCACATCATCCGCTTCGCTCCAATGGTCGACATGGCAACGCCGGTTTTTATGATGGCCTGGTGGGTTCAGGCAAAGACTGGCAAAACCTGTTGAAAAAAACGGCATGCGACAAGATTGATGTGCTAATCACGGGGCATGACCATGATCTGCAATGGTTAAAACCTAACAAGGAATGTGGTAATACATTCTTCATTATATCCGGTGCTGGCGGTAAAACGTGCAGCATGACCAATCCTGCCTGGTGGCAGGTTGGTGACACGCTGGGCTTTTTCAGAATCCAGATTGAAGTCAATCAGTTGACCGGGGAAGCCTACGTAGTGGATGCGGAATCAGACCAGTGGGAATTAACGTATAGCAACACTGTCAGAAAACCTTGAATGTGAGTTTTATGCTTGAAGTCAGCACGGCTATGAAAAATGTGGGAACTTTTATGTGCCCTTTTTTTCTTACCATTAAGTCATAAGGATATTCAGGGCCGGTATGGCAGCTTACTTCTGCTATATAAACACCGCTGTGGTTGGTCATTGGTTATTCAATAAAAGACTGAATAATTTATAGCCCTTTTGATGGGAGAGCTGTTCCATGAAACGAATTTATTTACTTCTGTTTCTGTATTTTACGCAGACTTCTGTTTATGCATTATCTGAGAGTGTTAGCTTTATTGCTGTTGGCGATATGGGTACAGGTAATGAAAACCAATATGCCGTAGCTCATGCTATCGCAGAAGTGTGTGACAGAAAAACGTGTGATTTTGCTATCGGATTAGGCGATAACATTTATCCTTCAGGTGTTGAAAGCAGCCGTGACAAGACGTTTGAAAGCAAGTTCGAAAGCCCTTATGCCAAACTGGATTTTACATTCTATATGACACTGGGAAATCATGATGATTCTCCCCATTTTCCGCTGAATGGACTGGATGATTTCAAGGGAAAATTTCAGGTAGATTATCATTACCGGAAAGACCGCCTGAGTGATAAATGGTATTTGCCAGCACGCTATTATCATTTTGCTGCCCCTGTTGCCTCTGATGATCCTTTAATCGATTTTTTTGCACTGGATTCAAACCCGATCGGTGGTGGCAAACTGCACTGGGATCGTTTGCCTTGGCGGGAAACGTATCTGGCAGAGCAAAAAATATGGTTAGAACAAATGCTCTTAGATTCTCATGCGCCATGGAAAATCGCGTTTGCTCATCATCCCTATGTGTCTAATGGCAAGCATGGCAATGCCGGAGAGTATGATGGTGTAACCGGTTCAGGTAAGGATTGGTTATCACTGATGGAAGACACGCTGTGTGATCAGGTGGATGTTTATTTTTCCGGACATGATCATAACCTGCAATGGTTAACGCCGGTTGAGGCCTGTGGCAAAACGGGATTCATCGTATCCGGTGCGGGAGGAAAAACACACCCATTGTTAGTCAAAGACAGGAATACTGTTTGGTGGCAGGTTGCTGATACCCTGGGTTTTTTCAGGATTCAGATTGATGGTGACCAGTTGACGGGAGAAGCCTATACCGTTGATCCAAATACCGGGCAGTGGCAGTTGGCGTATACAAAAACCATCACCCGAGAGTAACCCTGAGGCTAACTTTTCTGACCATAGTCGTACAGTGTGTAGGGGAACTTTCGTAGTTCTGGCCTTTCCAAAGAAATACTCTCCCGGCGGGCGACAGGCTCTTAATGACAGGTTTGCAAGAAAATGTGCCTGACGGGAGAGACCACTTCTCTTTCATCGATTCATCACAGTATGTGCATATCGCCAATATCCCGTGCGTAGAGTGCCGGTGACAAAGCTTCAATCGTGTCACAGGGCTGTGTAAATACGGCGATATGAGAAGCTTTCCCTGTGGTTGAACGTTCCTGCGAAATCAGGCTGCTGACACGACGGGCAATGGCGTTACCGGAATCAATCCAGTTGACACCGGGAGCACAGACAGACAACGCATCCTTCATTAACGGGAAATGGGTGCAGCCCAGCACAATCTGATCGGGGGTTATCGGCCTGTCCAGAAACGGTGCCAGGATGGCTGTAAGTTGTAACTGGTCGGTGGTTTGGCCGCGTAACTGTTGTTCGGCCAGGAAAACCAGTTCTGATGAACCCACCCGAATAACGTCACAGTCACTGGCAAATTCCCGGATCAGTTGATCCGTATATGGGCGGTTTACGGTACCGGGGGTTGCCAGCAGACCAATACAGCGATTTTGTGACAGGCTGGCCGCGGTTTTAATGGCCGGTACGACACCCACCACCGGCACAGAGAGTTCCTGGCGAACACGCGGAAGTGCAACGGTACTGGCAGTATTGCAGGCAATCACCATCAGCTGGGGCTGATAGGTATCCTGCAGGCGGCGGAGACACGCGCTGACGCGGGCTACAACCTCGGCCTCACTTTTCGGGCCATAGGGAAAGCCGGCGTTATCGGAACAGTACACAACAGGCAGCCAGGGTAATTGCTGGCGAACCTCGTCGAATATGCTGAGTCCACCGACCCCGGAATCAAAAATGACAATAGGTGACACGGGTCTGGTTACATCTCATGGTTGTTCATTCGGCACGTCCGTTATGCTGCACCAGGGCGTGCATTGTGCCCTCATTGTAGAGCGCGACAGTCATTGTCCAAATAAGTAAATAGCCGTTCAGGCCTGCTCGGCTTTTGTCTGGCAGATCAGGCAAAGGGGCGTCTCCGGCCGGATTTTCAGCCGTTTGTAGCCAATCGGGTTGTCGCAGCTCCGGCAGAAACCATAGTCGCCGCTGTCCACATCTGCCAGTGCCCGAAACACTTGTCGCAGCTGTTGTTCACATTGTGCCTTGCCAGCTTTGGCCATGCTCTGTTGCTGGATCGCGTCGATACGGGAAACCCGGCCAAACGCTTGCTGATCCAGCGTGACCGCCTGGGCTGATTCGCTGCTCTGAGCCAGTTGCTGTTGCAGTGTGTCACGGAGTGATTGCAGGTTCTGAGTTAATTCTTCCAGTTGTTCCTGAGTCAGTTCATCCATAGATAAATGCAAGTAACCTCATGATTGATTGGGTTTTTAAGTGTTTTCGGAGAATGCTGTCATTTGGGTGAAAAGGTCTGAACCCTGTCGATAGCATTACTGTATATCTCTTTGGGTCATGGTAATACGCAAGGAGAGCAAAATCATGAAAAAGCGACTGGAATGGACGAGCACCAAGGGCATGATAGATTCGTGAAGAAAGTGGAATACACCGATATTAGGCGGTATATCCGATTCTGGTATCGCCGACGTTGGGGTATTACACTGTCCCGCCATGGCAGGTTGCTTTACGGCCTGTCTACCACCTGTATGAAGTGACGCACATGTTTTCCAGTTGTTTCCGCGCTGATGTCTTTGATCAATTTCCTGCTGACAGTCACCCACTTTTGAAGGATATCCTGTTCAAACAGGCGGGTGTCATTTCGCCTGATCAGTCAGAGACATTAAGCCTGATACTGGATTGCTCCGCGAATGACCTGTTGGTTCGTCTGCTGCCACTTGCGGCGGCCTGTGCCTGGGCGCCGGTTTCATCCTTTTATGTCGGAGCAGTTGCCCGTGGTCTGTCGGGGTCCGTGTACCTGGGCGCGAATATGGAACTTGCAGGCGGCAGTATGGCCATCGCACTGCATGCTGAACAGGCTGTCATCAATAATGCCTGGCTGCACGGTGAAAAGGGGCTGGACCGGCTGGCCGTCAATGCGGCTCCCTGTGGCCACTGCCGACAGTTTATGTTTGAAACGGCCTCGGCAGAAACACTGGATATCATGATTGGCGATATGAATAGCGCAGAGGTTCAGCACTGTCAGCTGACACAATTGCTGCCGTTCGCCTTTGGTCCCAGGAACCTGGCAGTGGATGCTTTGCTGATGGATGAATCACATAGGCCACTGCAGTTATCCACAACGGGTGATGCACTGGCCGATCAGGCATTGCAGGCAGCCTGTGCCAGTTATGCACCTTACACTGGTGGTTATGCCGGTGTGGCACTGCGGACCGATGATGATGCCTTGTTCATGGGGCGCTATGCTGAGAATGCAGCGTTTAATCCCAGCCTGACAGCTATAATCTCTGCCTTGTCCCAATTGCGTTTTGCCAGCCTGAATACCTCTCGGCGTATTACTGAAATCGTTTTGGTGGAGCATCAGGCAACAGTCAGCCAGCGAAAGCAGACAGAGGAAATTACTGCGGTACTGGGTGTGAATGATTTCCGTTATCGGCAGGTATTCCGTAAGGAAGGTTAATAATTCCTTGCTATGTTTAAGCCTGCCTGCAATTTTCTGTTACGGGTGATTACAGGCAGGTCTCAAGATGTGCTGGCGCAGTCTGTTCAGATAATTGTCATGTGTCTGTTTCGTTTTAGCCATTCATCCTGTAAATACTTGAAATGAGATAGAGGCATTCTTTTTGTGGGAATTCCTTTCATGAAAGCAACACTACATATGAGTAACTGCATACTGAATGTAAATTGATTGAGTTTTATCTGACTGGGATGGATGGCGTGTGTCATGAAAAAATCAAAATCACTAACGCTGATAAAGCTGGCTGAAACTGCCTTTTCTAGCGTGAGATCACTTGGCCCTGAATCTGTGGTACAGCCTTTTAAATGATTCCGCCAATGCCTGTGATCATCATCAGTGCAACGTAACGTATGATCGTCATATGAGCAAAGTACTTTCTTGCCTTTCTTTTCGTCCAAGTGGGCAAAATAGGGGGTGTCACGGCTATACCCGAAAAGGATATCCATAAGCATGACGCCAAACGACCATGTATCTGTCCATTTAGTGTGATTACGGTGTATGCCGTCAATGTAATATTTCAGTATCTCCGGAGCTTCTCTTGTCGCAATTGGTTGTAACTCATCTTGCCTGTCCATATGAAGGGCAACGCCAAGATCTGCGATGACAGCCTTGACGCAGGTTGCATTTGAAAAGTATTGCAAAAGAATATTGCCGGTTTTCATGTCACGATGAATAATATTTTTTTTATGCATGTAGGTTATGCCATTGGCGGCGTCGCGAAGGCTTTTCCTGACAACATATTCGTAAGGTATGTTGGGGTTTTGCAGAAGGCGCTCTCCCTTGAGAAAACCGTTCAGAGACATATCGTAAAGCTGCATGCACAGAATGCTTTGAGAATCCTCGAAAGGATTAAGGAATACTTCGGCAAAGCCAAGATGCTTGGCAATGTTTGGATGTGGACCTATGGCTGAGTAGTAGTATTTTTCTGCTACTAGGGAATCGAATGCTTCTTCTGGTGACATACTGTCCCGATTGTTTTCCAGCTCAGAACGGTTCAATGAAGTTTTAAAGGCTATTGTCGGGTGATCTGTGTGCAGGTTAACACATGCGTATCGACCTTTACCGGCCGACTCGATTTTAACAAATCTACCGGCCCCCTCTGCGATTAAGTCGAGTAGCGGATACTCATGACGTCTTCGTAATTCTGTCCAGGCTTTGCAATAGTCTTTTACAGCTGTTCTTAATCGTGTGAATGTTTTTTCATTAATGGCTTCTAAACAAGCGATATGTGGCGTCCAGCTATGCCCTGATACTGGAGAATACTTTATTTTACTATCTGACTTAGATAGTTTTCTTCTGGCAAAACAAATTACTGATTCTCGGTCTTGTCTTGGATTTTCAAGAATACGATGTTCAGATTGCTGATAGTGTATTCGATTTCCTGTCATATTGTCCGATGGTTTCATACTAGATTTTCCTTGATATCAATAACATGAATTAATCAGTGTGTAGTTTTATTAGTTGAATAACAATTTCACTATTTATTAAGTGTTGTGTTGATGAATTTATCGATTTGTTTTTTTGTTATTCTTAAGCCAGTCATCCTGTAAAAATTGAAAGTAACCCAATGGCAGCCTCAGGCGGGGATGCTTCCTCATACAAGCAGCAGCACATACCAGTAACTGCATTTTCCATGAGAATTTTTTTAGCTTTATACGACTGGGATAGAGTTTTTGGTTCATGAAATTGTTGAAACTGCTGAATAAGGATGAAATCGTAAATTTGAGTGATAAATCATCACCTTCCGTTTTATAGTCAGCCAAAGCCTGATGAAATTGAGTTACTGTTAACGTCTTGAGAAACCGCTTATTTTCTTCAACGACAGTATCCGCAAGGTAAAGCAGCGCTTTGGGATAAAGAGCCGTTTCCATCAGTAAGATACCGAATGCCCATATATCAGTCTTTTTAGTATATTTTCGGTAGACGTGATCAAGTTGATATTTCATTATCTCCGGAGCCAATATACACCATGTTCCAACGAGTTCTGGTTTCTGTGTTGTGGTTTTTGTGACAAAGCCAAAGTCTGCAATTTTTCCACAGACATCGTTATTTCGGAATAACAGCAAAATATTATTGGTCTTGATATCGCGGTGAATTATGTTTTGCTGGTGGAGATATGAGATACCCTTTGATACATCGTATAAACATTTCCGTATGACATATTCTGAAGAGAGATTGAATCGGCTGACTGCATCCTTTTCTTGTAAATATTCATGTAAATTCATCGTGTATCGTTCCATGCCAAGCCCCAGCTGATGCTCACCAGGACTGAGTTCCAGTTCAGCTACACAAAGCAGTTTGGCAATATTTTCATGGGGGCCGACCAGTTTGTATTGCTCTGCTTCATGTGACGCTAATTCCATGTATCTGGCGACATTTTTGTAATCTGTATCGTAGGAGCCTTTGGAGATTTTCCACGCGATAGTCGGGTAATTATTGTGAGCATAAATACAGGAAAAACTCCCTTTGCCGATCAGCGAAATAGTTAGCGATCTTCTCGGGGTAGTTTTGCGGATACTTCGTTCTTGGAAATCCAGCCAATCGTGGCATATATGCTCTAGGCATTGTTCCAACTGAGTCGATTGTGCGCTATCTCCTGTATCAGCTTTGGCAAAAGTCCTGATATGGGGACGCCAGAGGGGAGGTCGTGTTGCGCTGGTTGGTTGTGCTGCTCTTTCCGGAGAATCTTGTTCGTACTGCTGACCTGCACTTACACCTTGTGCTCCGGGGGAAAGGTTATTCATGGCATATGCTTCCTGGTGCATGAGTTCTTAATAACCATGAGACTGATCTTGTCTGTGAATGTTCCATGGGGGAGACAGAATCACTGACAAGTGAGCTCAGGACCTTTCGGTTGTAGCTATGCCTTTAAGGATGAGTACAATCCCATCCAATGACTGTTAACAGGCAAGCAACAGGAGAGGGCATGACAAGGCGGTATGACGTGCTTGTGGTGGGTGCCGGCATGGTGGGCGCTGCCGTAGGCTGCGCATTGGGGCAACAGGGAATGAAGGTGGCGCTGTTTGATCATGCGTTACCGTCGGCATTTTCTCCCGAGCAGCTGCCGGATTTGCGGGTATCTGCCCTGAGTCCTGCGACGGAACGTGTGCTGCAGGATATCGGGGCCTGGCCGCATATGAAAACGATGCGGATGTGCCCTTATCGTCGTATGGCGGTTTGGGAGAAATTACGTGAACCGCTAACAGGCAAAGAGATTCAGCAGCGACCGAATCAAACGCTTTTTGATTGTCGTGACCTGTCCGTGGATCAGCTCGGCTTTATTGTGGAAAACCGTGTTACTCAGCTTTCTATTCATAAAGTATTGGAACAGCAGGATACGGTGGATCTTTTCTGTCCATCGGCGATAGACGTCATTTTCTGGGAAAATGAAAAAGTCACTCTGAGATTAAAGGATGGTGCCAGCTTTGAAGCCTCTCTGGTAGTGGGTGCTGATGGTGCCAACTCGCAGGTACGTAAGCTGGCAGGTATTGGTCTCAACAGCGAAGACTATGAACAACAGGCATTGGTGGCGACGGTTGAGATTGAGTCAGGTCAGTTGGATATCACTTGGCAGGCGTTCACGCCGACAGGCCCGTTGGCCCTGTTGCCATTACCTGATATAGACGGCCGTAGTTATGCATCCATGGTCTGGTATAACCTTCCGGAAGACGTGCAGCGTTTAAAGGCGTTGTCAGATGAAGATTTCCTCAACGAAATGGTTCAGACCTACCCGGTGGAATTACCCGTTATTAAACGATTGCTGGAAAGGGGCAGTTTCCCGTTAACCAAACGGCATGCCCGGCATTATGTGAAACCCGGAGTGGTTCTGGTGGGTGATGCCGCGCATACGATTAATCCGCTGGCAGGACAGGGCGTCAATTTAGGCTTCCAGGATGCCGCGACCCTGGTGGAACTCCTGAGCAAAGCCCACAAAAAAAACGAACCTTTCGCCAGCCTTGCTGTCTTGAATGAGTATGAGCGTATTCGCCGGCCGGCCAATCGTAAGATGCAGTGGGCCATGGATGCGTTTTATTACACATTCAGTAATGATCATGCACCGCTCAAACTGCTTCGTAATATTGGTTTGACGGTCGCGGGACGGTTCACGCCGGGTCAAAGGCAGGTCATGAAATACGCGATGGGCCTGAAAGATGTTTAAACCACGGGTGATGAACTAACCTGCTAACCATTTGTTCCTCTGGAGTTGGGAAACGTGAAGAAAAAGTGTCTGGTAATGGCAAGTTTGCTGTTGACGGCATGCAGTACTTTTCAGAATGCAGCAATGAATGAATCAACATCACTTTATGAGCATGACTGGGTGCTTGTCACGATGGATGGCAAGGTGCCAGTGGAACAGTCCCGGGTCACTATGAGACTGGAGTCGCCGGAAGAGGGTAAAGGTCGTATTTTCGGTGATGCATCCTGCAACCGTTACTTTGGTATCTATGCCATTGACCAGAACCGTGTCGAAATCGGCCAGTTGGCTTCGACCCTGATGGCGTGCCCGGATCCCATGATGAAACAGGAGCAGGCTTTTTTATCGGATCTGGAGAAGGTAACGCTCCTGGAGCAGGATGGTTCGTCATTGGTGCTGACGGATGAATCCGGCGACAAATCTTTGACGTTTGAAGCTGAAAGCGGACAGGTCAATGGCAGGATTATCGCCGAGGCCGGACCGCTGCCCGAAAATGCCGTGGTTATAGTGTCGATAGAGGATGTCAGCCGACAGGATGTTCGGTCATTCACCATCGGCATGAATGAGATGCAACTTAAGCAGACTGAACAGTCACCCATCCCGTTTTCCGTGGTTTATGCGCCCTCGCTGGTGAAGGATAATCATCGTTACAGCCTCTCCGTCAGGGTGATGGAAGAAGGGCGGCTGGCTTATATCAATACCAGCCAGATCCCGCTGGAACTGGATTCGGGTGTCAATAATCCAATTATTGTGAATATTGAAGCGATAGAATAAAGAAAAAGCGGCTGGCTGATTTTCAAAAAGAGTCAGGGTGCTTTTTGTGTCAGCCGCTATACTCGCCGTATTTCATATCTTAAAAAGCTATCGGACAAGGGTTTGTCGGTGAGGCATTTCACGTCATTTGTATTACTGATGGTGCTCTGGGGTCTGAATCCGCTGATGAGCTTCGGCAGCATTGTCCGCTTCTTTGTTGAGCAGGATGAAGTGGCAAGTGTCGATCTCACTGCACCGGATTCCGGGCTGAAAAGCCAGATCGTCGAACTCTATGACCCTTATTTTAATAAGACAAAGCGGTATGAAGCGTTCCGGCTCACTGATGTGATGATGCGGGGGCTGGCTGAACGTTGGCAAGCACCGGAGTTTTCTGATGTAGCCTTTGTTGCGTTGGATGGTTATCAGCCCGTGATGGACCTGGAACGCGTAGGGGAAAAGCCTGAAGCTTGGCTGGCTTTTCGAGATGTGGATCATGGATCGGGGTTTGAGCCATTTGGCGAAAAAAAGATTGATTTCAGTCCGTATTACCTGGTTTGGACCGGCGATCATCAGCGATTTACAACCGGTTATCCCTGGCCGAACCAGGTAGTGAAAATTGTCTTGCTCCGTTTTCAGAATCGTTACCCGGCGGTTTATCCAAAGAAAGTAAAAGAGACATCTGATGTCTGGCAGGGATTCAGGCTGTTCAGGCAGCGTTGCCTGACTTGTCATGCAATGGATAGAGAAGGTGGATGGCTGGGGCCGGATTTGCTTATGCCGAAAGGCATCGTCACTTACCGGGATGATGCGTTTCTTAAGGCGTATATCAGGAAACCATCGGATTTCCGGTATTCGAAAATGCCGGATAACGAGGATCTTGGCGGTAAAGCGTTGGATCAGATCATTGCTTACCTGAAACATCAGGAACAGCACAAGGCTTCAGGTCATGCTGAGCGTCAGTAGTCGTCTGAATTGATATTCATCAGTTGTTCGTTTCAGTGCAGATCGTTAGAATGAGGTCTCTGCTTGCGGGTATCGTATAGTGGTTATTACCCGAGCTTCCCAAGCTCGTGAGGCGGGTTCGATTCCCGCTACCCGCTCCATCTCAAGCTTCTATCATTCTTCTCTGGACAATTCCCTTAAATACCGCTAATTAAGCGGCATATTATTAATAAATCTGCCAGCTACTAATTCATTGTCGTTTATAGGGCTGATGTAAACATTACTCTGGGTGAGATGTCATGAGCTTCGGGACTGCGTTGTTCTTTGTCGCCTTGTTTGCCGGTTATGGAATAAGAGTACGCCAATCGTCAGCACTGAAACGAATTAGCCAATCGTTGCTTGCCATCACGCTGGGTATTTTATTTCTCATGGGGTACGGCTTGGGAACCCTTGAGAATATGACGGAAAATCTCATGCTGGCGCTGGAAATGGCGCTACTGTTTCTGGTCTGTATCACACTCGCAAACCTGCTGGGGTTGTTGCCTACCATTCGAATGATTACCGGTGAAGCATCGGGTGGGCGCCCGTCGCTTATTGGTATGGCGCTGGAATCCCTTATGTTTGCCGGCATCGTTGTCGTGGGCATGGTTGTAGGTATCCTTGTTAACAAGCCTTTTGCACTACTTGATACTGTTGCAAATGGTTTGCTGTACCTGATGTTACTTTTAATCGGCGTGCAGCTTCGCAGCAGTGATATTGCGATCAGAGATGTTTTGTTGAATAAAACCGGTATACGGATTGCCGCGACGGTTGTGATCACAGCATTGCTGGGTGGATTGCTGGCCGGATGGATTGCAGGTGTGCCGGTCAATGTTTCACTGGCATTGTCGTCTGGTTTTGGCTGGTATTCGCTCAGTGGCATTATGATCGGTGATCAGCTGGGGCCGGTATATGGCAGCGTGGCATTTTTGGTTGATCTGTGCCGGGAGCTGGTGGCGCTTTTGCTAATACCTTTTGTCATTCGCCGCAATGCACCCATGGCGATAGGGTATGGTGGCGCAACGTCAATGGATTACACCTTGCCGGTGATTGAAAGAACGGGCGGTGTACATTGTGTCCCGGTTGCGGTGGCGAGCGGTTTTATTTTGAGTTTATCCGCACCGTTGCTGATTCCAGTGTTTCTCGGAATCGCCTGAATCTATCATGTTCAAAGGCAGCGTGAATGGGAAGTATCTTCCTGTTCGCGCTGCCTTTTATTCTTTTATTTCAGTTGTGATCAACAGCCTCACGCAAAGTCGCGAAGTAATCGGCGGCCAAACGCAGTCGGCTGCCGGTCCAGCAGAACATTTCACCGTCTACCAGTTTGCAGGGAGTGTTTATGCCCGCTTCCGAAAATTCCTGACAGTGCCTGTCGCGAAATGGATAAGGATCGGAAGACAGTAACAGGATATCTGGATTCGCTTCGCGCACATGCTCAATCGTCACTTCCGGATAACGATCCAGATCGGCAAACACATTCACCATGCCGCAGCGTTTCAGCATTTCATCAATAAAGGTGTTTCCTGCAGCAACACGATAAGGTTTCCGCCAGATAAAATAGGCGACACGAAGTGGACGATAGGAAGCAAGGCGGTCCATTTTGGCGCGAATCTCATCGACCAGTTGATTGGCTTTCTCTTCCCGGTTGGTCAGCTGGCCGACGGCCGTGATCATGGCAAGTGCGTCATCAAGGGTTTGGATATCACAAAGCCAGGTGGGGTATTTCTGCTGAAGTTCAACGATACCCTCTTTGTAGTTTTCTTCCTTGTTTCCCAGGATCAAATCCGGCTGCAAGGTATCAATGGCGTCGAAATCAAAAGTCTTCGGGCCGCCAATGATGGCTTTATCCTTGCGGATATGTTCCGGGTGTACACAGTAACGGGTGACGCCCACGACCCGATCTTCCAGTCCAAGATCAATGAGCAGTTCTGTCAGGGAAGGGACAAGCGATATGATCCGTGACGGTTCATCGCAGACATTCACAGGATTCTTCATTTGATCAATGAACAAACGGGTCATGTCAGATTCCTTGTGCAGGGAAAAACGGCTTGGAAAGTTACGAAGGCGGCGAACAATAAGATAAAGCACATGGGTTTAAAAGAAGGCGTGCAGTCTCGAA
>OZ220225.1:410000-412500 GCA_964291485.2 uncultured Kistimonas sp.
AATTAATTCAGAAATTGTTTTGGGTTATATGGTCAAGTGACTAAGCGTGCACGGTGGATGCCTTGGCAGTCAGAGGCGATGAAGGACGTTGTAACCTGCGAAATGCATCGGGGAGCTGGTAAACGAGCTTTGATCCGATGATGTCCGAATGGGGAAACCCACCTGTCGTAAGGCAGGTATCCCTTTCCTGAATACATAGGGATTGGGAGGCGAACCCGGGGAACTGAAACATCTAAGTACCCGGAGGAAAAGAAATCAACCGAGATTCCGTCAGTAGCGGCGAGCGAACGCGGATTAGCCCTTAAGCACTTTCAGGTTTAGCAGAACATGCTGGGAAGCATGGCCATAGTGGGTGATAGCCCCGTATGCGAAAGGCCTGATAGTGTGAAAACGAGTAGGACGGGACACGTGTTATCCTGTCTGAACATGGGGGGACCATCCTCCAAGGCTAAATACTCCTGACTGACCGATAGTGAACCAGTACCGTGAGGGAAAGGCGAAAAGAACCCCGTTGAGGGGAGTGAAATAGACCCTGAAACCGTGTACGTACAAGCAGTGGGAGCCGTTTTCGGACGGTGACTGCGTACCTTTTGTATAATGGGTCAGCGACTTACTTTCAGTGGCAAGCTTAACCGCATAGGGGAGGCGTAGGGAAACCGAGTCTTAATAGGGCGTCATAGTCGCTGGGAGTAGACCCGAAACCGGGCGATCTATCCATGGGCAGGTTGAAGGTTGAGTAACATCAACTGGAGGACCGAACCGACTACCGTTGAAAAGTTAGCGGATGACCTGTGGATCGGAGTGAAAGGCTAATCAAGCCCGGAGATAGCTGGTTCTCCTCGAAAGCTATTTAGGTAGCGCCTCGTATCTCACCCACGGGGGTAGAGCACTGTGTCGGCTAGGGGCCCATCCCGGGTTACCAAACCGATGCAAACTCCGAATACCGTGGAGTGCAATTACGGGAGACAGACGGCGGGTGCTAACGTCCGTCGTCAAGAGGGCAACAACCCAGACCGCCAGCTAAGGTCCCAAAGTATGGTTAAGTGGGAAACGATGTGGAAAGGCCCAGACAGCCAGGAGGTTGGCTTAGAAGCAGCCACCCTTTAAAGAAAGCGTAATAGCTCACTGGTCGAGTCGGTCTGCGCGGAAGATGTAACGGGGCTCAAACCATACACCGAAGCTGCGGATTCAGTACAGTTTACTGTGCTGGGTGGTAGAGGAGCGTTCTGTAAGCCGATGAAGGTCAAGCTGAAAGGCAGGCTGGAGGTATCAGAAGTGCGAATGCTGACATGAGTAACGATAAAGGGGGTGAGAAGCCCCCTCGCCGGAAGACCAAGGGTTCCTGCGCAACGCTAATCGGCGCAGGGTGAGTCGGCCCCTAAGGTGAGGTCGAAAGACGTAATCGATGGGAAACGGGTTAATATTCCCGTACCGGTTGTAACTGCGATGGAGTGACGGAGAAGGGTAGGCCGGCCTGGCGATGGTTGTCCAGGTTTAAGGCAGTAGGCAGTGGGACCAGGCAAATCCGGTTTCATAATGCTGAGAGCTGATGACGAGGTCACTAAGGTGACTGAAGTGGTTGATCCCATGCTTCCAGGAAAACCTTCTAAGCGTCAGGTTACAAACGACCGTACCCCAAACCGACACAGGTGGTCAGGTAGAGAATACCAAGGCGCTTGAGAGAACTCGGGTGAAGGAACTAGGCAAAATGGCACCGTAACTTCGGGAGAAGGTGCGCCGCTGATGGTGATGGGACTTGCTCCTTAAGCTGTCGGCGGTCGAAGATACCAGGTGGCTGCGACTGTTTATTAAAAACACAGCACTGTGCTAACACGAAAGTGGACGTATACGGTGTGACGCCTGCCCGGTGCCGGAAGGTTAATTGATGGGGTTAGCTTAGGCGAAGCTCTTGATCGAAGCCCCGGTAAACGGCGGCCGTAACTATAACGGTCCTAAGGTAGCGAAATTCCTTGTCGGGTAAGTTCCGACCTGCACGAATGGCGTAACGATGGCCACGCTGTCTCCACCCGAGACTCAGTGAAATTGAAATCGCTGTTAAGATGCAGTGTATCCGCGGCTAGACGGAAAGACCCCGTGAACCTTTACTACAGCTTCACAGTGGACCTTGATATGACTTGTGTAGGATAGCTGGGAGGCTATGAAACCCGGACGCCAGTCTGGGTGGAGCCAATCTTGAAATACCAGCCTGGTCATGTTGGGGTTCTAACCTGGCGCCATTACCTGGCGTGGGGACATTGTGTGGTGGGTAGTTTGACTGGGGCGGTCTCCTCCCAAAGAGTAACGGAGGAGCACGAAGGTGCGCTAAGTACGGTCGGACATCGTACGGTTAGTGTAAAGGCACAAGCGCGCTTGACTGCGAGAGGTACATCTCGAGCAGGTACGAAAGTAGGTCTTAGTGATCCGGTGGTTCTGTATGGAAGGGCCATCGCTCAACGGATAAAAGGTACTCCGGGGATAACAGGCTGATACCGCCCAAGAG
>OZ220225.1:422500-424205 GCA_964291485.2 uncultured Kistimonas sp.
AGCGTTCTGTAAGCCGATGAAGGTCAAGCTGGAAGGCAGGCTGGAGGTATCAGAAGTGCGAATGCTGACATGAGTAACGATAAAGGGGGTGAGAAGCCCCCTCGCCGGAAGACCAAGGGTTCCTGCGCAACGCTAATCGGCGCAGGGTGAGTCGGCCCCTAAGGTGAGGTCGAAAGACGTAATCGATGGGAAACGGGTTAATATTCCGTACCGGTTGTAACTGCGATGGAGTGACGGAGAAGGGTAGGCCGGCCTGGCGATGGTTGTCCAGGTTTAAGGCAGTAGGCAGTGGGACCAGGCAAATCGGTTTCATAATGCTGAGAGCTGATGACGAGGTCACTAAGGTGACTGAAGTGGTTGATCCCATGCTTCCAGGAAAACCTTCTAAGCGTCAGGTTACAAACGACCGTACCCCAAACCGACACAGGTGGTCAGGTAGAGAATACCAAGGCGCTTGAGAGAACTCGGGTGAAGGAACTAGGCAAAATGGCACCGTAACTTCGGGAGAAGGTGCGCCGCTGATGGTGATGGGACTTGCTCCTTAAGCTGTCGGCGGTCGAAGATACCAGGTGGCTGCGACTGTTTATTAAAAACACAGCACTGTGCTAACACGAAAGTGGACGTATACGGTGTGACGCCTGCCGGTGCCGGAGGTTAATTGATGGGGTTAGCTTAGGCGAAGCTCTTGATCGAAGCCCCGGGTAAACGGCGGCCGTAACTATAACGGTCCTAAGTAGCGAAATTCCTTGTCGGGTAAGTTCCGACCTGCACGAATGGCGTAACGATGGCCACGCTGTCTCCACCCGAGACTCAGTGAAATTGAAATCGCTGTTAAGATGCAGTGTATCCGCGGCTAGACGGAAAGACCCCGTGAACCTTTACTACAGCTTCACAGTGGACCTTGATATGACTTGTGTAGGATAAGCTGGGAGGCTATGAAACCCGGACGCCAGTCTGGGTGGAGCCAATCTTGAAATACCAGCCTGGTCATGTTGGGGTTCTAACCTGGCGCCATTACCTGGCGTGGGGACATTGTGTGGTGGGTAGTTTGACTGGGGCGGTCTCCTCCCAAAGAGTAACGGAGGAGCACGAAGGTGCGCTAAGTACGGTCGGACATCGTACGGTTAGTGTAAAGGCACAAGCGCGCTTGACTGCGAGAGGTACATCTCGAGCAGGTACGAAAGTAGGTCTTAGTGATCCGGTGGTTCTGTATGGAAGGGCCATCGCTCAACGGATAAAAGGTACTCCGGGGGATAACAGGCTGATACCGCCCAAGAGTTCACATCGACGGCGGTGTTTGGCACCATCGATGTCGGCTCATCACATCCTGGGGCTGAAGCCGGTCCCAAGGGTATGGCTGTTCGCCATTTAAAGTGGTACGCGAGCTGGGTTTAGAACGTCGTGAGACAGTTCGGTCCCTATCTGCCGTGGACGTTGGAAGTTTGAGAAGAGCTGCTCCTAGTACGAGAGGACCGGAGTGGACGAACCACTGGTGTTCGGGTTGTTTCGCCAGAAGCATTGCCCGGTAGCTACGTTCGGACGGGATAACCGCTGAAAGCATCTAAGCGGGAAGCCCCCTTCAAGATGAGACTTCCCTGGACCTTCGAGGTCCCTGAAGAGCCGTCCAAGACCAGGACGTTGATAGGCTGGGTGTGTAAGCGTTGTGAGGCGTTGAGCTAACCAGTACTAATGACTCGTGCGGCTT